>CALNWN010000051.1 GCA_940746715.1 uncultured Paraburkholderia sp. | reverse complement strand
GCCGTAAACGCAGAAACCCCACCTGTGTGGGGTGGGGTTTCTGACAGTGCTGGGGAGCCTGACGATTACCTACTTTCACACGGGTAATCCGCACTATCATCGGCGTGGAGTCGTTTCACGGTCCTGTTCGGGATGGGAAGGGATGGGACCGACTCGCTATGGTCATCAGGCTTTGACGGGTTGCTGCGTCGCTTTTCTGGGCGCTGCAGCCAATCTGGGAAGAAGTAGTTTCTGGTAAGGCTCACACCAGGCAATGCGGGTTGTGTTGTTTCTGGCACAACACGGATCTCGACCTGGGTGTGGTCTGCATGAGACCCTGCGCGTGGCGCAGGGTGGGGCATCCATCAGTGCTGAAGCACTCACGGCTGCCGACACACACCTGTTATAGGATCAAGCCTTACGGGCAATTAGTATCAGTTAGCTGAACGCATTACTGCGCTTACACACCTGACCTATCAACGTCCTGGTCTTGAACGACCCTTCAAGGGGCTCGAAGCCCCGGGGATATCTCATCTTAAGGCGAGTTTCCCGCTTAGATGCTTTCAGCGGTTATCTCTTCCGAACATAGCTACCCGGCGATGCCACTGGCGTGACAACCGGTACACCAGAGGTTCGTCCACTCCGGTCCTCTCGTACTAGGAGCAGCCCCCTTCAAATATCCAGCGCCCACGGCAGATAGGGACCAAACTGTCTCACGACGTTTTAAACCCAGCTCACGTACCTCTTTAAATGGCGAACAGCCATACCCTTGGGACCGGCTACAGCCCCAGGATGAGATGAGCCGACATCGAGGTGCCAAACACCGCCGTCGATATGAACTCTTGGGCGGTATCAGCCTGTTATCCCCAGAGTACCTTTTATCCGTTGAGCGATGGCCCTTCCATACAGAACCACCGGATCACTATGACCTGCTTTCGCACCTGCTCGACTTGTCGGTCTCGCAGTTAAGCACGCTTATGCCATTGCACTATCAGCACGATTTCCGACCGTACCTAGCGTACCTTCGTACTCCTCCGTTACACTTTGGGAGGAGACCGCCCCAGTCAAACTGCCTACCATGCACTGTCCCCGATCCGGATTACGGACCAAGGTTAGAACCTCAAACAGATCAGGGTGGTATTTCAAGGATGGCTCCACGCAGACTGGCGTCCACGCTTCACAGCCTCCCACCTATCCTACACAGACCGGTTCAAAGTCCAATGCAAAGCTACAGTAAAGGTTCATGGGGTCTTTCCGTCTAGCCGCGGGGAGATTGCATCATCACAAACACTTCAACTTCGCTGAGTCTCGGGAGGAGACAGTGTGGCCATCGTTACGCCATTCGTGCAGGTCGGAACTTACCCGACAAGGAATTTCGCTACCTTAGGACCGTTATAGTTACGGCCGCCGTTTACCGGGACTTCAATCAGGAGCTTGCACCCCATCATTTAATCTTCCGGCACCGGGCAGGCGTCACACCCTATACGTCCACTTTCATGTTTGCAGAGTGCTGTGTTTTTATTAAACAGTCGCAGCCACCAGTTTATTGCAACCCCTTCACCCTTCCCGCGCAGGCGAGTCAAGCTACAGGGGCGTACCTTATCCCGAAGTTACGGTACCAATTTGCCGAGTTCCTTCTCCCGAGTTCTCTCAAGCGCCTTAGAATACTCATCTCGCCCACCTGTGTCGGTTTGCGGTACGGTCTTGTTGAACTGAAGCTTAGAGGCTTTTCCTGGAACCACTTCCGATTGCTTCGCAGCCCTAAGCTGCTGGCCTCGCACCCTTGAATTCCGCGCCCGGATTTGCCAAAGCGCCTTCTCCAATGCAAGGACCGGGACTTCCAACACCCGGACAACCTTCCGCGATCCGTCCCCCCCATCGCATTCAACAATGGTGCAGGAATATTAACCTGCTTCCCATCAGCTACGCATTTCTGCCTCGCCTTAGGGGCCGACTCACCCTACGCCGATGAACGTTGCGTAGGAAACCTTGGGCTTACGGCGAGGGGGCCTTTCACCCCCTTTATCGCTACTCATGTCAGCATTCGCACTTCCGATACCTCCAGCACACCTTCCAGTGCACCTTCGCAGGCTTACGGAACGCTCTCCTACCATGCACATAAATGTGCATCCGCAGCTTCGGTATATGGCTTAGCCCCGTTACATCTTCCGCGCAGGACAACTCGATCAGTGAGCTATTACGCTTTCTTTAAAGGATGGCTGCTTCTAAGCCAACCTCCTGACTGTTTTAGCCTTCCCACTTCGTTTCCCACTTAGCCATATTTGGGGACCTTAGCTGGCGGTCTGGGTTGTTTCCCTCTTGACACCGGACGTTAGCACCCGATGTCTGTCTCCCGTGATTGCACTCTTCGGTATTCGGAGTTTGCTATGGCGTAGCAATCCGCAATGGACCCCACAACCATGACAGTGCTCTACCCCCGAAGGTGAGACACGAGGCACTACCTAAATAGTTTTCGGAGAGAACCAGCTATTTCCAGGTTTGTTTAGCCTTTCACCCCTATCCACAGCTCATCCCCTAACTTTTCAACGTTAGTGGGTTCGGACCTCCAGTACGTGTTACCGCACCTTCATCCTGGCCATGGATAGATCACCTGGTTTCGGGTCTACACCCAGCGACTGAACGCCCTGTTCGGACTCGCTTTCGCTACGCCTGCCCTAATCGGTTAAGCTTGCCACTGAATGTAAGTCGCTGACCCATTATACAAAAGGTACGCCGTCACCCCCTTGCGAAGGCTCCGACTGTTTGTATGCATGCGGTTTCAGGATCTGTTTCACTCCCCTCCCGGGGTTCTTTTCGCCTTTCCCTCACGGTACTGGTTCACTATCGGTCGATCACGAGTATTTAGCCTTGGAGGATGGCCCCCCCATCTTCAGACAGGATTTCACGTGTCCCGCCCTACTTGTCGTACACCCAGTTCTTTCCCGCTGTTTTCGTCTACAGGGCTATCACCTGCTATGGCCGCACTTTCCAGAGCGTTCGACTAACAATGAGAATAAAGAGTACAGGCTGGTCCCATTTCGCTCGCCACTACTTTGGGAATCTCGGTTGATTTCTTTTCCTGCGGTTACTTAGATGTTTCAGTTCACCGCGTTCGCCTCACATGACCTATGGATTCAGTCATGGATACTCCATAAGGAGCGGGTTTCCCCATTCGGATATCGGTGGATCAAAGCTCGTTTGCCAGCTCCCCACCGCTTTTCGCAGGCTACCGCGTCCTTCATCGCCTGTGATCGCCAAGGCATCCACCACATGCACTTGTTCGCTTGACCCTATAACGGGTATGTCTCTTTCAAGACCCATGCGCTACAGGTTGAGTATTCGTGTTGCGCCGTATTCCAAAGCGATCTTTCGATCACCTTTAAAATACATCGATACAATCACAACCCTGATTCACCTACTCGTGCACCCATCTCCAGGTACACTTTCGTGAATCTCTTTACTACTTCTTCCTGATTGTTAAAGAACGTTCAGCCGATATCACGACTGGGTCATGTATCACTCTGACTGGCTCAATTGCCAATGCATAAGGCTCAGCTCGCACTGAACACTAGGCATTGGGAATTGGTGGAGGATGACGGGATCGAACCGACGACCCCCTGCTTGCAAAGCAGGTGCTCTCCCAGCTGAGCCAATCCCCCCGCGGGTCACACAGACACAGGGCGCTTCAGTCAGCCCGTCCCACCAGCTCACCACACAAGACAGTTGGTGGGTCTGGATGGATTCGAACCATCGACCCCCGCCTTATCAAGACGGTGCTCTAACCGACTGAGCTACAGACCCCTGCGTCTGTCTGCGTTTCTTCACAACTACAGCCGATAAGCGTGAGCGCTCAACACCTTGACGCTTAAGCTCTGGAAAGGAGGTGATCCAGCCGCACCTTCCGATACGGCTACCTTGTTACGACTTCACCCCAGTCATGAATCCTACCGTGGTGACCGTCCTCCTTGCGGTTAGACTAGCCACTTCTGGTAAAACCCACTCCCATGGTGTGACGGGCGGTGTGTACAAGACCCGGGAACGTATTCACCGCGGCATGCTGATCCGCGATTACTAGCGATTCCAGCTTCACGCACTCGAGTTGCAGAGTGCGATCCGGACTACGATCGGTTTTCTGGGATTGGCTCCACCTCGCGGCTTGGCAACCCTCTGTTCCGACCATTGTATGACGTGTGAAGCCCTACCCATAAGGGCCATGAGGACTTGACGTCATCCCCACCTTCCTCCGGTTTGTCACCGGCAGTCTCCCTGGAGTGCTCTTGCGTAGCAACTAGGGACAAGGGTTGCGCTCGTTGCGGGACTTAACCCAACATCTCACGACACGAGCTGACGACAGCCATGCAGCACCTGTGTGATGGCTCCCTTTCGGGCACTCCCACCTCTCGGCGGGATTCCATCCATGTCAAGGGTAGGTAAGGTTTTTCGCGTTGCATCGAATTAATCCACATCATCCACCGCTTGTGCGGGTCCCCGTCAATTCCTTTGAGTTTTAATCTTGCGACCGTACTCCCCAGGCGGTCAACTTCACGCGTTAGCTACGTTACCAAGCCAATGAAGGCCCGACAACCAGTTGACATCGTTTAGGGCGTGGACTACCAGGGTATCTAATCCTGTTTGCTCCCCACGCTTTCGTGCATGAGCGTCAGTATTGGCCCAGGGGGCTGCCTTCGCCATCGGTATTCCTCCACATCTCTACGCATTTCACTGCTACACGTGGAATTCTACCCCCCTCTGCCATACTCTAGCCCGCCAGTCACAAATGCAGCTCCCAGGTTAAGCCCGGGGATTTCACATCTGTCTTAGCGAACCGCCTGCGCACGCTTTACGCCCAGCAATTCCGATTAACGCTTGCACCCTACGTATTACCGCGGCTGCTGGCACGTAGTTAGCCGGTGCTTATTCTTCCGGTACCGTCATCCGCCACGGGTATTAACCACGACGTTTTCTTTCCGGACAAAAGTGCTTTACAACCCGAAGGCCTTCTTCACACACGCGGCATTGCTGGATCAGGGTTGCCCCCATTGTCCAAAATTCCCCACTGCTGCCTCCCGTAGGAGTCTGGGCCGTGTCTCAGTCCCAGTGTGGCTGGTCGTCCTCTCAGACCAGCTACAGATCGTCGCCTTGGTAGGCCTTTACCCCACCAACTAGCTAATCTGCCATCGGCCGCCCCTGTAGCGCGAGGTCCAAAAGGATCCCCCGCTTTCCTCCGCAGAGCGTATGCGGTATTAATCCGGCTTTCGCCGGGCTATCCCCCACTACAGGACACGTTCCGATGTATTACTCACCCGTTCGCCACTCGCCGCCAGGCCGAAGCCCGCGCTGCCGTCCGACTTGCATGTGTAAGGCATGCCACCAGCGTTCAATCTGAGCCAGGATCAAACTCTTCAGTTCAAACCTGTTACTGTTTTCGGTCTCTGCAGTTGCCCACAAAAACCGGTCGCTCACTCAACGTACTGACGAATGATTAACCTCACCCCTCCGGAGAAGAGTCAGGCAACCTTCCTTTCATTACTGTGTGAGACTTGATACTTTCGCTTTACCGCCAGACCCCGGAGAGCGTCGTGCATCAAGCGCCCACACTTATCGGCTGTTAGTTTTTAAAGATCGGTTCGC
>CALNWN010000050.1 GCA_940746715.1 uncultured Paraburkholderia sp. | reverse complement strand
AAAAAGAATAAATCAAAATTATATCAAACTTATAAAAAATATGTATAAAAACATAACATATATAAGAACACCAGTAGGGATATCAAAAGAGTTTTCAAATACTATAGGCTCACATCCGGGTTTTGCTTTAAGCTCATACCTCTTTATATTAATAATAGATGAACCCACTAAACATATACAGAAAACAATACCTAAGTGCATGGTAGTTGCAGATGATATAGTATAAATTGATGATACAAGAGACGAAGTGAATACTAAATTAGAAACGTGGAGGTAAGCATTAAAATCAAAAGACTTAAAATAAGTCAAAATAAAACTAAATACATAGAATGTCACTATAGTAATTATAGGAAGAATAACACAACAAAGGTAAAAGTTGGTGAACATGACCTAGAAATTTCTAAAAGTTTTAAATATTTAAGATCTATTCTACAAGAAAACGGAGTAATTGATAAAGACGTTACACATAGAATACATTCATCTTCTATACTCTGTGATCGTAAAG
>CALNWN010000049.1 GCA_940746715.1 uncultured Paraburkholderia sp. | reverse complement strand
AGTCTTAAGTGATGATACAAAAGACGAAGTAAACACTAAACTAGAAGCTTGGATGGAAGCATTAGAATCAAAATATTTTAAAATAAGTAAAAATAAAATTGAATATATGACATGTCACTTTAGTAATTGTAGGAGAAACAATACAACAAATGTAAAAATTGGTGAACATGACCTAGAAATCTCTAAAAGTTTTAAATATTTATAATCTATTCTCCAAGAAAATGGAGGAACTGATAAAGATATTGCATATAGAATACAAATAGGTTGGAGCAAATGGAAAAGTGCATTCTCTAAACTTTGTGATCGTAAAGTGCCGTTGAAATTAAAAGGTAAAATCTATAAAATAGCTATAAGACTACTGATATTGTATGGGTTAGAGTGTTGGGGTGTAAATTATAAACACGAATAGAAAATGAGGGTAGCCGAAATGAAGATATTAAGATGGATGTGCGGACGTACTAGACTAAATAAAATACGTAATGAATGCATTAGAAATAGAGTAGGGG
>CALNWN010000048.1 GCA_940746715.1 uncultured Paraburkholderia sp. | reverse complement strand
ACCTATTTGTATTCTATGTGTAACGTCTTTATCAATTCCTCCATTTTCTTGTAGAATAGATCCTAAATACTTAAAACTTTTAGAAATTTCTAAGTCATGTTCACCAACTTTTACCTTTGTTGTATTATTGCTCCTACCGTTACTAAAGTGACATTCCATGTATTCAGTTTTATTTCGACTTATTTTAAAACCTTTTGATTCTAATGCTTCCCTCCACGCTTCTAATTTAGTGTTCACTCATTCTCTTGTATCATCAATTAATACTATATCATCTGCAAATAACATACATTCAGGTATTGTTTTCTTTATATGTTTTGTGAGTTCATCTAGTATTAATGTAAAGAGGTATGGACTTAAAGCTGAACCCTGATGTAAACTTATAGTATTTGGAAACTCTCGTGATATCCCTACTGGTGTTCTTACACATGTTGTTATGTTTTTATACGTATCTTTTATAAGTTTGATATAATTTTGCTTTTCCTCCTTTTTGTTCTAATACCCGCCACATTATCTCCCTA
>CALNWN010000047.1 GCA_940746715.1 uncultured Paraburkholderia sp. | reverse complement strand
AATTTTACACAACTAGGGCAAGTATACCCATCGTTGTTGCGTAGTGCAATGGCGTATCGAGTATCGATCCCACAAGGAATGATATGTGTGTCGGAATTAAGTCACAAAAAACCACTAACCTAGTAAAAATTAATGCAGCTACATGAATTAACTAAAAATACAGAAAATAATAAAACAGAAAATAAAATGATGCAACATGCAAATATGCACTAATACTACTTAAACTACCAAAAATGACTAACTAAGATGTTCATGCAATAAAATAAAATTCTAACCTAATAAAAACAGAAAATAAACACAAAGATATGTACAAATTAACCTACTAACCTAGGTCCCAAAAATCACTAAAAATAAACAAGTATATACAAGAGAAAATTAACACAAGAGGGGACCAAAAACTCTTCACTAGAAATATGTAAAACTTGAACGCCTGCGCCTGCGGCAGCAGACGGATCGCGTCGCCATTGACCACGCCGCCGGGCAAGACCACGGCGTCATAGTCGTCGGCGGTGGCCTTGTCGAAG
>CALNWN010000046.1 GCA_940746715.1 uncultured Paraburkholderia sp. | reverse complement strand
TGTATAACATCTTTATCAATTCCTCTATTTTCTTGTAGAATAGATCCTAAATATTTAAAATTTTTAGAAATTTTTAGGTCATGCTCACTAACTTTTACCTTTATTGTATTATTACTCCTACAGTTACTAAAGTGACATTCCATGTATTCAATTTTATTTCGACTTATTTTAAAACCTTTTGACTCTAATGCTTCCCTCCATGCTTTTAATTTAGTGTTCACTCATTCTATTGTATCATCAATTAATACTATATCATCTGCAAATAACATGCATTCAGGTATTGTTTTTTATATATGTTTTGTGAGTTCATCTATTATTAATGTAAAGAGGTATGGATTTAAAGCAGAACCCTGATGTAAACCTATAGTATTTGAAAACTCTCATGATATCCCTACTGGTGTTCTTACACATGTTGTTATATTTTTATACATATCTTTTATAAGTTTGATATAATTTTGATTTACTCCTTTTTGTTCTAATACCCGCCACATTATCTTTCTATTAACCATATCATATACTTTTTCAA
>CALNWN010000045.1 GCA_940746715.1 uncultured Paraburkholderia sp. | reverse complement strand
GACATGAAGTTACATTAGAAGATTTAACACAATTAAAACAAAATAAAAACTTTACATATTATAGAAAAATACATCATATAGAAGTAGAAAATGTATTAAAATTTATGAAAAATAATAAAGCAGTTGGCCTTGATGATATCTCCATTGAGGCATGGAAGTACCTTAGGAAGGTAGGTACCACTTGACTTACAAATTTATTTAATTTGATAATGAATACTAAGATAATGCTTGAACAATAGCAAAAAAGTATATTAATACCTTTATGTAAGAATAAAGGAGATATACACATTTGTTCAAACTATAGGGTATCAAATTAATGAGTCACACCATGAAATTGTGAGAAAGAATAATCGAAAGAAGGATAAGATTAGAAACTAATATATCAAAAAATCAATTTAGTTTCATTCTAGGACGATCAACTATAGTAGCAATACATTTATTAAGAAGATTATGTGAACATTATAGAGAGAGAAAACAAGATTTACATATGGTAGTTATTGATCTTGAAAAAGCATATGATAGGGTTA
>CALNWN010000044.1 GCA_940746715.1 uncultured Paraburkholderia sp. | reverse complement strand
CTTGGTTGGTAGTAGGTTCGTCATCCTGAATGACTTGTACATCATTGTCTTGACTCACAATAGGTTCATATCTCTTGGGAGCTGAGTGTACTCTTACTAACCTACGAGGCCCTTGAATATTTATAGCTGCTGTGCGCGCCTCATCCATATGAGACTGTACTCTTTTTTCAATAGGTTGTTTAATGTTTGTTTGAACTTCTTCAAGTTACATGTTAGTTTGAGTATCTTGAACCTCTTCAAGTTCCAGTCTACTCCCACTGTCCTTTTCTAGAATAAACTCTTTCTCTAGAAAAATAATATGCTTTGAGACAAACACTTTGTGCTCAGCTGGATTATAGAAACAGTATCCTATAGATTCTCTTGGATACCCTATAAACAAACATTTGTCAAATCTAGTTCCAAGCTTATCTAACTCTGCACTTTTCACATAAGCCGGGCAGCTCCAAACCTTCATATAAGACAGATTTGATTTCTTTTCTTTCTATATTTCATATGGAATGGAATCAACAACCTTAGTGGGTACTCTATTAATAGTGTAGGTAGCTATAACCAAAGCATATC
>CALNWN010000043.1 GCA_940746715.1 uncultured Paraburkholderia sp. | reverse complement strand
CTCATAAGTGGGTCCCCTGGCTTGGAGGGGGCAGTGGTGCATCTGGAATCGGTGTCCTCGCGCACCCCGCGTGAGTGACAAGGCCGTCATGCTTCGGGCGGCGCTGCGCGCGCCGCAGCGGTCGTTCCCCCAAACCATCGTCGTCGCTCGCGCCGTCTCGGCTTCAGACGCCAGGCCGTCTGGTCCCGGAAGATAGCCAACCCGGTGCCGCCATTCCTTTTCGTTTGGCCGGTATCCCCAATCTTTGGTCAGCCGGACCGCTCCCCCGCGAGCACAACGCCGGTGAGGCCGCCCGACCCGCCCTGCATTGCCCTTCGGCCCACCGCCGAGGCGTAGCCGATGGCCCCCGCCGCGCCAGCCGCGAGTGGTCGGTGTTTGGCCCGCCCCTTCCGGCGAGCACGGAGTGCGAGGCGGGAAGGATGACGGCCTTGTCACTGACGCAGAATGCGCGGGGACACCGATTCCAGATGCACCACTGCCCCCTCCAAGCCAGGGGACCCACTTATGAGCTGGCGGTGTGAGCCGCTTTCTTTGCCTACTTTCTTTGCGGCATGCAAGGAAAGTAAGTGCCGCCCCGCA
>CALNWN010000042.1 GCA_940746715.1 uncultured Paraburkholderia sp. | reverse complement strand
TAGAGGATGCACTTCTCCATTTGCTAATCTACTTGTATTCTATGTGCAACATCTTTATCAATTCCTCCATTTTCTTGGAGAATAGATCTTAAATATTTAAAAATTTTAGAGATTTTTAGGTCATGTTCAACAACTTTTACATTTATTGTATTGTTTCTTCTTCAGTTACTAAAATAACATTCCATATATTTAGTTTTATTTCTACTTATTTTAAAACCTTTTGATTCTAATGCTTCCTTCCACGCTTCTAATTTAGTGTTCACTCCGTCTTTTGTATCATCAATTAAGACTATATCATCTGCAAATAACATGCATTCAAGTATTATTTTCTGTATATGTTTAGTAATTTCATCTATTATTAAAGTAAAGAGATATGAGCTTAAAGCAAAACCCTGATATAAGTCTATAGTATTTGAAAACTCTCCTGATATCCCTATCAGTGTTCCTACACATGTTATGACGTCTGTTTTAAATGTAATTAAATGTTCATCCATCTTTTTAAAAAATATGTTACTTATGATTAAGTTATAAGCCATTGTAAAATCTAAAATAGGTTTACCTTCATTATTTCGCAATCTGAAA
>CALNWN010000041.1 GCA_940746715.1 uncultured Paraburkholderia sp. | reverse complement strand
ATGTCTTTGTGTTCTACGCATCTTACGGGTGCATCTAAGGGTCGTCTATGTACATGTCCAAACCACCTTAAATGTGTTTCTCTCATTTTTCATCTATCGGTGCTACCCCTACTTTATTTCTAATGTATTTGTTACGTATTTTATCTAATATAGTGTGTCCCCGCACATCCATCTTAATATTCTCATTTCAGCTACTCTCATTTTTTGCTCATGTTCATAATTTACACCCTAACACTCTGACCCGTAAAGCATCGCTGGTCTTATAACTGTTTTATAAAATTTACCTTTTAATTTCAATGGTACTTTATGATCACAGAGTATAGAGGATGCAAGTCTCCATTTGCTCCAACCTACTTATATTCTATGTACAACGTCTTTATTAATTCCTCCGTTTTCTTGTAGAATAAATCCTAAATACTTAAAAGTTTTAGAAATTTCTAAGTCATGCTCACCAACTTTTACCTTTGTTGTATTATTATTCCTACAATGTGACATTCCATGTATTCAATTTATTTTGACTTATTTTAAAACCTTTTGATTCTAATGCTTCCCTCCACACTTCTAATTTAGTGTTCACTCCTTTTCTTGTAC
>CALNWN010000040.1 GCA_940746715.1 uncultured Paraburkholderia sp. | reverse complement strand
ATCCATCTTAACATTCTCATTTCAGTTACTCTCATTTTTTGCTCATGTTCATAATTTACACCCCAACATTCTGACCCGTAAAGCATCGCTGGTCTTATAACTGTTTTATAAAATTTACCTTTTAATTTTAGTGGTACTTTACGATCACAGAGTATAGAAGATGTAAGTCTCTATTTGCTCCAACCTACTTGTATTCTATATGCAACATCTTTATCAATTCCTCCATTTTCTTGTAGAATAGATCTTAAATACTTAAAACTTTTAGAAATTTCTATATCATACTCACCAACTTTTACCTTTGTTGTATTATTACTCCTACCGTTACTAAAGCGACATTCCATGTATTCAGTTTTATTTCGACTTATTTTAAAATCTTTTGATTCTAATGCTTCCCTCCACGTTTCTAATTTAGTGTTCACTCATTCTCTTGTATCATCAATTAACACTATATTATCTGCAAATAACATGCACTTAGGTATTGTTTTCTTTATATGTTTTGTGAGTTCATCTAGTTCTTACACATGTTGTTATGTTTTTATACATATCTTTTATAAGTTTGATATAATTTGGTTTACTTCTTTTTGTTCTAAT
>CALNWN010000039.1 GCA_940746715.1 uncultured Paraburkholderia sp. | reverse complement strand
ACATAACAACATGTGTAAGAACACCAGTAGGGATATCAGGAGAGTTTTCAAATACTATAGGTTTACATCAGGGTTCTGCTTTAAGTCCATACCTCTTTACATTAATAATAGATGAACTCACAAAACATATACAGAAAACAATACCTGAATGCATGTTATTTGCAGATGATATAGTATTAATTGATGATACAAGAGAAGGAGTGAACACTAAATTAGAAGCGTGGAGGGAAGCATTAGAATCAAAAGGTTTTAAAATAAGTCGAAATAAAACTGAATACATGGAATGTCACTTTAGTAACTGTAGGAGTAATAATACAACAAAAGTAAAAGTTGGTGAGCATGACCTAGAAATTTCTAAAGTTTTAAATATTTAGGATCTATTCTACAAGAAAACGGAGGAATTGATAAAGACGTTGCACATAGAATACAAGTAGGTTGGAGCAAATGGAGACATGCATCTTCTATACTCTGTGATCGTAAAGTACCGCTGAAATTAAAAGGTAAATTTTATAAAACAATTATAAGACCAGCGATGCTTTATGGGTCAGAGTGTTGGGGTGTAAATTATACACATAAGCAAAAAATGAGAGTAGATGAAATGAGAATGTTAAGATGGATG
>CALNWN010000038.1 GCA_940746715.1 uncultured Paraburkholderia sp. | reverse complement strand
AAAATAGATATACAAAATTATTCAAACTATAAATGTATCAAATTAATAAGTTACACTATGAAATTGTAGGAAACAATCATCCAAAGAAAATTAAAATTAGAAATTAATATATCATAAAATCAATTTGATTTCACAACAAGAAGATCAACTATAGAAGCAATACATTTATTAAAAAGATTATATGAACATAGAGAGCAAAAACAAGACTTACATACAATATTTATTGATCTTGAAAAGGCATATGACATGGTTAATTGATATTTAATGTGGTGAGTATTAGAAAAAAAAGTAAATTTAATTTATATTAAACTTATAAAAGATATGTATAAAAATATAACATATTTACAAACACCAATAGGGATATCAGTAGAATTTTCAAATACTATAGGCTTACATCGGGGTTCTGCTTTAAGCCCACATCTCTTTAACTTAACCAAAGATAAACTCATTAAATATATACAAAAAACAATACCAGAATGTATGTTATTTGCAGATTATATAGTCTTAATTGATGATATAAGAGACGAAGTGAACACTAAATTAGAAGCGTGGAGGGAAATATTAGAATCAAAATATTTTAAAATAAGTAAAATTAAAAACTGAATACATAGAATGTCATTTAGTAATTGTAAGAGAAACAATACAA
>CALNWN010000037.1 GCA_940746715.1 uncultured Paraburkholderia sp. | reverse complement strand
ATTATAAAAAGCGAAAACAAGACTTACATTGGTATTTACTAATCTTGAAAAAGCATATCATAGGGTTAATTTAATAGAAAGGTGATGTGGTAGGTATTAGAAAAAAAGAGGTAAATCAACATTATATCAGACTTATAAAAGATATGTATAAAAACATAACAACATATGTAAGAACACCAGTAGGGATATTAGAAGAGTTTTCAAATATTATAGACTTATATCAGGGTCTGCTTTAAACTTATACTTCTTTACATTAATAATAGATTAACCCACAAAATATATACAAAAAATAATACTTAAATACATGTTATTTGCAGATGGAATAGTATTAATTGATGATACAAGAGAATCAGTGAACACTAAATCAGAAGCGTGGAGGGAAGTATTAGAATCAAAATATTTTAAAATAAGTCGAAATAAAATTGAATACATGGAATGTCACTTTAGTAACTGTAAGAGTAATAATACAACAAAAGTAAAAGTTGATGAACATGACTTAGAAATTTCTAAAAGTTTTAAATATTTAGGATTTATTCTACAAAAAATGAAGTAATTAATAAAGACGTTGCACATAAAATACAAGTAGGTTAGAGCAAATGGAGACATGCATCCTCTATACTCTGTGATAGTAAAGTACCGCTGAAATTAAAAGAAAAATTTTATAAAACAATTATAAGACTAGCGATGCTTTACGGGTCAGAGTGTTAGGGTGTAAATTATGAATATGAGCAGAAAATGAGAGTAGCCGAAATG
>CALNWN010000036.1 GCA_940746715.1 uncultured Paraburkholderia sp. | reverse complement strand
CTGTGAAGAGGAAAAGCAATCAATTTTGAACATTCCAGTGAGCTCCATGGGACTAAAAGACCGGATGATCTGGTCGAGTACAAAGGATGGGCAGTACACAGTGGCCTCTGGATATAAATTGGCTAAAATCAACACGAATAGAAGACGAAGAGATAAAGGATCATGCAGCAGTGGATGCGAGGAGGAATCTAGAATGTGGAAGCAGATATGGTCATTAAATGTCAAGAAGAAGCTGAAGCATTTTATCTGGAGAGCATGTCATGACAAGCTACCAGGGGCTTCAAATGTACAGAAACGTGGGATGAAGGTGGATGATATTTGCAGGCAATGTGGAGAAGCCTTGGAAACAGTGGAACATCTATTTTTTCAGTGTAGGAAATAAAAAATGATCTGGAAGGTGGCTCCAATATCCTGGGATGGTATGATGTCCTATGCTGAATCAGTTAAAGAGTGGTGGATCCAACACTGTAAAAGCAGAGATTGTGGGGAGTTCCAGAGCAGGCTAGAGTTGTTATTGAATCTGTGGTGGCAAATATGTAAAGCAAGGAATGAGTGGGTATTTAGAGGAGTAAGGAAGTCAGAAGTGGATATTCTAAGAAGTGCAACTGAAGAATGGATGGAGTATAATGAAGCTGGAGATGAAAGAAAGGAAAAAAGTCCGAACAAAATAATAGTGGAACAACCAAGACAATGGGAACCTCCAGAAATGGGTGTAATTAAACTAAATGTCAGTTCTGCGTGTGATGAGGGGTGTCTGAGGGTGGGGTTAGGAGGCATAGCTAGGGATGGGAGTAGGAGAATTGTACATGCATGGGCGGTTGCTAGGGACAGTTCAATTAATCCAGTGGTAGCCGAGACTGATGCAGTACGTGCAGCACTTCTGCTTGC
>CALNWN010000035.1 GCA_940746715.1 uncultured Paraburkholderia sp. | reverse complement strand
GAAAATGAAATTACATTAGAAGATTTAAAACACTTAGAACAGAATAAAAACTTTATGTATTATAAAAAAACACGTCATATAGAAGTAGAAAATACATTAAGATTTATGAAAAATAATAAAGAAGTTGGCCCTGACGATATCACCGTTGAGGCATGGAATTGTTTGGGAAAGGTGGGCATCACTTGGCTTACAAATCTATTTAATTTGATAATGAATACTAAGACAATGCCTGAACAATAACAAAAATCTATATTAATACCTTTATATAAGAATAAAGGAGATATACAAAATTGTTCAAACTATAGAGGCATCAAATTAATAAGTTATACTATAAAATTGTGCGAAAGAATAATCGAAAGACGGTTAAAATTAGAAACTAATATATTAGAAAATTAATTTTGTTTCATACAAGAAGATCAACTATAAAAGCAATATATTTATTAAGAAGATTATGTGAACATTATAGAGAGCGAAAACAAGACTTACATATGGTATTTATTGATATTGAAAAAGCATATGATAGGATTAATCGAGATGTAATGTGGCGGGCATTAGAAAAAAAGGAATAAATCAAATTTATATCGAACTTATAAAAAAATGAATAAAAACATAATAACATCTGTAAGAACACCAGTAGAGATATCAGAAGAGTTTTCAAATACTGTAGGCTTACATCAGGGTTCTGCTTTAATTCCATACTTTTTTACCTTAATAATAGATGAACTCACTGAACATATATAAAAAACAATACCTGAATGCATGTTATTTGCAGATGATATAGTTTTAATTGTTGATGCAAGAGACAGAGTGAACACTTAATTAGAAGCGTGGAGGGAAACATTAGAATAAAAGGTTTTAAAATAAATATAAATAAAATTGAATATATGGAATGTCACTTTAGTAATTGTAGGAGAAACAGAATAACAAAGGTAAAAGTTGGTGAACAT
>CALNWN010000034.1 GCA_940746715.1 uncultured Paraburkholderia sp. | reverse complement strand
AGAACTTATAAGATATAAAAATAAATTTTAGAATGTTGGAATCATCATTAGAAGAAGTAACGTTAAAAATTACCAAATTTAGTTAATTTAGTTAATCATGGAAATGTTTTGGAAAAGCACGTATCACTTAACTTACAAATTTACTTAACTTGATAATAAATACTAAGAAAATACTTAAACAATGACGAAAAACTATATTAATACCTTTATATGAGAATAAACTATAGTACCTTCAAATTAATGGGTCACACTATGAAATTGTGGGAAAGAATAATCAAAAAAAGGTTAAGATTAGAAACTAATATATCCAAAAATAATTTGGTCTCACGTCAGAAAGATCAACTATAGAAGCAATATATTTATTAAGAAGATTATGTAAACATTGTAGAAATCAAAAACAAGACTTACATATAATATTTATTGATCTTGAAAAAATATATGATAGGATTAATCAAGATGTAATGTGGTGGGTATTAGAAAAAAAAAGTAAATCAAATTTATATCAAACTTATAACACATATGTATAAAAATATAACAACATGTGTAAGAACATCAGTAGAGATATCAAGAGAATTTTCAAATATTATAAGCTTATATCAAGATTATGCTTTAAGCCCATACCTTTTTGCCTTAATAATAGATGAAATCACTAAACATATACAGAAAACAATACCTAAATGCATGTTATTTGCAAATTATATAGTCTTAATTGATGATACAAGAGATGGCGCGAACATTAAATTAGAAGAGTGGAGAGAAGTATTAGAATAAAAAAAAATTTAAAATAAATAGAAATAAAACTAAATATATTGAATGTCACTTTAGTATTTGTAAGATAAATAATACAACAAATGTAAAAGTTTGTGAAGTTGACCTATAAATATCTAAAACTTTTAAATATTTATTAGGATACATTCTCCAAGAAAATGGAAGAATTGATAAAAATATTGCACATATAATGCAAGTAAGTTATAGCAAATGGAGAAACTCTGTAATTATAAAATACCGCTAAAACTAAAAGTCAAATT
>CALNWN010000033.1 GCA_940746715.1 uncultured Paraburkholderia sp. | reverse complement strand
TGTTTTGATTGAAGATAAACTAATAAATGATAAATGGAGGAGATACTTTCATAACTTATTTAATGAGATAGATAAACATAAAGTTATATTGGAAGATTTAACACAATTAAAATAAAATAAAAACTTTATATATTATAGAAAAATACGTCATATAGAAGTAGATAAAACATTAAGGTTTATAAAAAATAATAAATCAATTCGCTCTGATGATATCCCCGTTAAGGCATGGAAGTGTCTTGAAAAGGTAGGTACCACTTGGCTTATAAATTTATTTAATTTGTTAATGAATACTAAGACATACCTGAACAATGGCAAAAAAGTATATTAATACTTTTATATAAGAATAAAAGAGATATACAAATTTGTTAAAACTATAGGGGTATCAAATTAATGAGTCATACTATGAAATTGTGAGAAAAAATAATCGAAAGAATGATAAGATTAGAAATTAATATATCATAAAATCAATTTGGTTTCATGCCAGGAAGATCAACAATAGAAGCAATACA
Source organism: uncultured Paraburkholderia sp. (assembly GCA_940746715.1). Lineage (GTDB taxonomy): Bacteria > Pseudomonadota > Gammaproteobacteria > Burkholderiales > Burkholderiaceae > Paraburkholderia. The sequence continues at coordinate 536 of CALNWN010000033.1, read as the reverse complement.
TTTATTAAGAAGATTATGTAAACATTATAGAGAAAAAAAACAAGACATACATATGGTATTTATTGATCTTGAAAAAGCATATGATATAGTTAATAGAGAAGTAATGTGGCGGGTATTAGAAAAAAAAGGATAAATCAAAATTATACCAAACTTTTAATAATAGATAAACTTATAAAATATATACAGAAAACAATACCTGAATACATGTTATTTGCAGATAATATAATATTAATTGATGATACAAGAAAATGAGCAAACACTAAATTAGAAGTGTGAAGGGAAGCATTAAAATCAAAAGGTTTTAAAGTAAGTGGAAATAAAATTAAATACATGGAATGTCACTTTAGTAACTGTAGGAGTAATAATATAACAAAGGTAAAAGTTGGTGAGCATGACTTAGAAATTTCTAAAAGTTTTAAATATTTAGGATCTATTCTACAAGAAAACGGAGGAATTGATAAAGACGTTGCGCATAGAATACAAGTAGGTTGGAGTAAATGGAGACATGCATCTTCTATACTCTGTGATCGTAAAGT
>CALNWN010000032.1 GCA_940746715.1 uncultured Paraburkholderia sp. | reverse complement strand
TATGAAAGTATTTCTTCTATCAATAATTTATTAGTTCACTTTCAGTCAAAACGTTTTCATCCTCATATTTTATACACTTAATTTGTTTTAGATTCCTTTTTTTTTTACTTTCTGTTATCTTATAGATATCTTTTTTCTACTGATTTAGTATCTAATTTTTTATAAATTTTTTTAAAAGTTTTTGTTTTTTTTTACTTATTACTTTTGTAACACATTTTTTTAACAATTTTATAGTTTTCCAAATTTTTTTCATTATTACAAGTATATAAAGCTTTGTAACTTTTGTTTTTGCTTTCACTTTTTCTTTAATTTATTGGTTTTACCTCCATAATTCTTTATTCTATTTGTGGTATTTAGACTCTCATAACACACTTTTAGTGATTAATTTGATTTGATTGGTTATATTTTCCTATGAGTTATCTACCTATTCTATATTATACTTAATAGTTTCTAATGAATCTTTTACAAAAATATCTATTTTATTTTTGTTCTTTAAATTCCACCACTTAATTTTAAGTATGTTATTTATCTTATTTTTTAAAAATTTTTATAGTTGAGTTTAATATCCAAAACTATTAATTTATGTCGGTTAGCGAGACTCTCTTACGATATTACCTTACAATTTTTACATAAGTTTCTATTATTATTTCTTGTTAAAAATTAATCGATCTATATCTTGTGACGTCCACTTTTAAATGTAATTAAATATTCATCACTCTTTTTAAAAATATGTTACTTATGATTAAGTCATAAATTATTATAAAATCTAACATAGTTTTACCTTCATTATTTTGCAACCCAAAACCATAACTCCTTTGAATTCTATTGTACTCTTCATTATCTTGTCCTACATGCTAATTTAAATCCTCACCCATTATTACTTTTTTCATTTGAGGTATTGCTTGGATTAAACTTCCAAATCTTTCTAAAATTTTATTTTTATAGATTCATCTAATCCTATTTGAGATGCACATGCACTAATTATATTTGTGATTTCATTTCCTATGATATTTTTTATGGTTATAATTCTATCTCTTTTTCTAACTACCCCTACCACT
>CALNWN010000031.1 GCA_940746715.1 uncultured Paraburkholderia sp. | reverse complement strand
GCGCCGAACGCGTGCAACAACTGATCGCCGCACGCAAGATTTTGGCCGAAGGGCTAGGTATAAAGGATCCGAACGACCTTGCCATTATACGCAATGCCAGCGAAGGGAATAACGCCATTAACGCAGGCTATCGAAAATGGAGTGACGCCAGCAATGTCGCGGAGAGGGATAACGTGGTTTTGTGGGAAGAGAACCATCCGACCAACCTGAGCGCCTGGAGTTTGAGGGCGGAAAAATTTGCACATATTGATTCGCCCGTCGACTTAAAGTCGACGCGATTCAACATAAGAACCGTCAGCTTCAGCCCAGAGGCGAGTGACGAAGCGATCGCGCGAGCATTTATTGAACAGATTGACAAGCATACTCGCTTCGTTTCATACACGGAGATCGCAAACGGTTCCGGATTCCGCATCCCGGAATACGTGATGAATGCCATCTGGAATCATGTCATCAACAACAAGCTCGATTGTCACGTTCACATCGATGGGACGATGGCATGGGGTGCGCGCGCAGTCAATCTGACTGATCCACCATGTCATAGTTTTGTTTCCAGCGCTCATAAATGGTTTATGGGGCCAAAGGAAACGGGGATTTTATTCGTCCCGAAAAAGCGATGTCTCTGGCTCCTGGCATACTGGGTTATGATTACCAGATACAATTCAAGGAACCGGATAAGCTTCCCCAGAATGCGGGACGTTTCGAATTGCTGGGTCAGCGTGATGACGTGAATATCATTTCTCTAACTGCTACCCAATTGATGTGGAATGTTATGGCGCCACGCGATCCGGCCAGCCGGGTGCTCGAACTCGCCGCCACACTTAAGTCCAGGCTATTGGCGTCAGGGTGGACACTGATTACGCCCAACGATCCTCATCGTAGCAGGGGTGTCGTTCGCGTTCATGCGCAGCAAGGTACCCGGCCTAAATCGCTATACGACTGGCTCTATGAAGACGCCAGTTTTCGTGTGGCTGGATCGGGTGACAACCAGACTTTTCGTCTCTGTCCACATGTCTACAATACCATTGAAGATGTCGATCAGGCGGTTGCAAACATGAACTATTGGAAAGATCTCGGCTAGCGCCTGTCCCCAAATACGAGGCGGGTTAAAAAGTGGATGCCAGTGTTT
>CALNWN010000030.1 GCA_940746715.1 uncultured Paraburkholderia sp. | reverse complement strand
TTACTCGAGAATCTTGGCAACGACACCTGCGCCGACGGTACGGCCGCCTTCGCGGATAGCGAAGCGCAGACCTTCTTCCATCGCGATCGGGTTGATCAGCTTCACCGTGATCGACACGTTGTCGCCCGGCATGACCATTTCCTTGTCCTTCGGCAGCTCGATCGAGCCCGTCACGTCCGTCGTACGGAAGTAGAACTGCGGACGGTAGTTGTTGAAGAACGGCGTGTGACGGCCGCCTTCGTCCTTGCTCAGCACGTACACCTCAGCCGTGAAGTGCGTGTGCGGGTTGATCGAACCCGGCTTGGCCAGCACCTGGCCACGCTCCACGTCTTCACGCTTCGTGCCGCGCAGCAGGATACCCACGTTGTCGCCGGCCTGACCCTGGTCGAGCAGCTTGCGGAACATTTCCACGCCCGTGCAGGTCGTCTTCACCGTCGGCTTGATACCGACGATTTCGATTTCCTCGCCGACCTTGATGACGCCGCGCTCAACGCGACCCGTCACCACCGTACCGCGACCCGAGATCGAGAACACGTCTTCCACCGGCATCAGGAACGTGCCGTCCACGGCGCGCTCCGGCGTCGGGATGTACGTGTCCAGCGCGTCGGCCAGGTTCATGATCGCCACTTCGCCCAGCTCGCCCTTGTCGCCTTCCAGCGCCAGCTTGGCCGAACCCTTGATGATCGGCGTGTCGTCGCCCGGGAAGTCGTACTTCGACAGAAGTTCGCGCACTTCCATCTCCACCAGCTCCAGCAGCTCGGCGTCGTCCACCATGTCGCACTTGTTCAGGAACACGATGATGTACGGCACACCGACCTGACGCGCCAGCAGGATGTGCTCACGCGTTTGCGGCATCGGGCCGTCAGCGGCCGAGCACACCAGGATCGCGCCGTCCATCTGCGCGGCGCCCGTGATCATGTTCTTCACATAGTCAGCGTGGCCCGGGCAGTCGACGTGTGCGTAGTGGCGGTTAGCCGTTTCGTACTCGACGTGCGCGGTGTTGATCGTGATGCCACGTGCCTTTTCTTCCGGCGCCGCGTCGATCTGGTCGTATGCCTTCGCTTCGCCGCCGAACTTCTGCGTCAGAACCGTCGTGATCGCTGCCGTCAGCGTGGTCTTGCCGTGGTCAACGTGACCGATCGTGCCGACGTTCACGTGCGGCTTGGTCCGTTCGAATTTACCCTTGGCCATGTT
>CALNWN010000029.1 GCA_940746715.1 uncultured Paraburkholderia sp. | reverse complement strand
CGCGCGATCCACAGGCCGCGCCATTCCGCAAGACGCCGCGCCGCTTTTCGCCGGAAGTGAAGCAATGAGCACGCAAAGAGGAGACAGCGGCAGATGAGCGAAGCAGACAACAGCGCGAGCACGGCAAACGCAGGCGGCTTCAAACCGAAAAAATCCGTCGCGCTGTCCGGCGTGACCGCGGACAACACGGCGCTGTGCACCGTCGGCAAGACCGGCAACGACCTGCACTATCGCGGCTACGACATTCTCGACATCGCGGGGAATTGCGAGTTTGAAGAGATCGCGTATCTGCTCGTGCATGAAAAGCTGCCCACGCAGGCCGAACTCACGGCCTACAAGACGAAGCTGAAGGCGCTGCGCGGCCTGCCCGCCAATGTGAAAGCCGCGCTCGAGTGGATTCCCGCCGCCGCGCATCCCATGGACGTGATGCGCACCGGCGTGTCGGTGCTCGGCACCGTGCTGCCCGAGAAGGACGACCACAACCTGCCCGGCGCGCGCGATATTGCCGACAAGCTGATGGCCTCGCTCGGTTCCATGCTGCTGTACTGGTATCACTATTCGCACAACGGCAAGCGCATCGAAGTGGAAACCGACGACTCCATCGGCGGCCACTTCCTGCATCTGCTAGCCGCCGAAGTCGTGGGTCGACGCGATGCATGTGTCGCTCAATCTGTATGTGGAGCATGAGTTCAACGCGTCGACGTTCACCGGCCGCGTGATCGCGGGCACGGGCTCGGACATCTATTCGGCGATTACGGGCGCAATCGGCGCACTGCGCGGACCGAAACACGGCGGCGCGAATGAAGTGGCGTTCGAGATCCAGTCGCGCTATCAGACGCCGGATGAGGCGGAAGCGGACATTCGCAAACGCGTCGAGAACAAGGAAGTGGTGATCGGCTTCGGGCATCCGGTGTATACGATCTCGGACCCGCGCAACAAGGTGATCAAGGAAGTCGCGAAGAAGCTTTCCAAAGAAGCGGGCAGCACGAAACTCTTCGATATCGCGGAGCGCCTTGAAACAGTCATGGCCGAAGTGAAAAAGATGTTTCCAAATCTCGACTGGTCCAGCGCCGTGTCATATCACATGATGGGCGTGACGACGGCCATGTTCACGCCGCTGTTCGTGATCGCACGCACGGCAGGCTGGAGCGCGCACGTCATCGAGCAGCGTATCGACAACAAGATCATCCGCCCGAGCGCGAATTACACGGGGCCCGAGAATTTAAAGTACGTGCCGCT
>CALNWN010000028.1 GCA_940746715.1 uncultured Paraburkholderia sp. | reverse complement strand
GGACATGCTGCCGGCAGCACGTCCCCACTCCGAGCGCCCAATCTCAGTACCTACACATTCGGCGTCGCGCTCTGCGGGTCCGCCGGTGTGGCCGGATCGGCACTTTGCAGCGGCGGTGCGTAGAGGATCACGTTGGGCAGCCGCGGGTTGGTCGTGTTGGTGCTGTCCAGCACGCGCGACTGGATGGTCGTGTTATCCGTCACGCCCCAGAAGTTGTTCGAGAAGTCGAGTGAATGAACCGTCGACGCGTCGTAAGTGCCGTGTGACTCGATGACGATGCGATTCACATTCTGTGAGTCCTTCTTGAAGAGAAACGAGTTCCGTTGCGCGACGCCGGTGGGCGCCTGTCCGTTGGCCGGAAACGCGTCGATCAGCACGAGCGCATCGACCATGTTGATGAACAGGTTGTTTTGCACGAAGACCGACGGATCGAAAGCGAAGGCCGCTGAGTCGACGAACGTATTGCCCTTCACTGTCGCCGACTTGCTCAGACGCGGGTAGCCGTTCGTGCCGGCCTGATAAGTCGTCACCCCATTGCGGACAATGGGCGTCACATTCAGGTGCGTGGCCTGGCTGAAGGTCATCGAAAACGGTGCGGCGTCGTTGATCTGGACGAACGCGTCCTGCAACACGGTATGCGTGATGCTCACCGTGCCACCGCCCGCGTCCTGGGCGAGCGACGTGTTGGCAGCCGTCACGCCGAGCAATTGAACGGGACCCTGGCTTCCCACGTTGAGCTTGCCCGCGACGTTGATGATGCCTTTGCCCGGAATCGTACCCACGCAATCGGTCGTGCAGGGCACCGCGCGGTATGTCTCCACGATCGTGTTGTCCGGAATCGTCAACGTGACGCCCGGCGCGCCCGCACCGTGCCGGCGAGGAAATACGGAGAGCCGCTTGCCGGCCACGTGGTATTCGCGGTGATGACCGTTCCGTCGGGAATCACCGTATTTGGCTGCACATAAACATAGGCTGTCACGAGGTTGCCGTTTGCGTCAGTGCAGACCTTGGCAGGATCCGTCGTGTAAGGGCCGTCTGTGCAGGCCTTGGGACTCGTGGACGAAGGTGTTGCCGATGCCGTGGTGGCGCTGCTGCCGCCGCCCCCTCCTCCGCCGCAGGCAGCGAGCAACAGGACAAAGAGTAAGCCTGGATATTTTTTCATTTGAAGGTCCCCGTATCGCGCTTATTGTTCTGGAACATCGCTGTCGTACTGTGTCAGCGATTCGTGCAGTGGATGTTCACACGCCGCGCCGCGAGTAACTGTGGTCTGAGACAAAAAAATGGTGAGAGACGATCGCGCCTGTTGACTGCCGCGCGTGCCTTTCAGGCATTGGCTTTGCTGTCCTGCGTTTGCGTTTGCGTCTATGTCCGCGTCTGCGGCGCGCCGACGGCCGCCCGTTCAGCTA
>CALNWN010000027.1 GCA_940746715.1 uncultured Paraburkholderia sp. | reverse complement strand
GGCGTACATGGACGCCCCCTGTTTGCACAAGCTCTCAGTTCACGACGACATGAAGAGGAAGATTGCTCCCGTACATCCGGACTTTTGATGCGAGCATTGCTTGCCCGCTGTCCCTGATGGGATTTGCTGGTCGGCGCCTCGATCGCTTACACGCACTCCTGGTGCCTTGCCCGGTACGGGATGTGCCAACCACGGTCTTACCTGCCTTGCCATCACTTCGTGATTGCCTGAGCAATCGGTGGTGTGATCCTGCTTCGATGAAGTTTGCTTTGCCTGGCCGACTTGGCTACGCGGCTGCGAGAGCAGGCGTGTAGTCAGGTCGGAACTGACGGTCGTGAACAAGCAGCGCCCAGACGATTCTGGCTGTCTTGTTGGCCTGCGCGACTGCTGCGACATTCGCGTTTCGACGCGTGGTCAACTTCACTAACCAACTGTCTGGGTCGTTCCTTTGGGTGGCTCGGTAGATCACCGAGCGGGCTCCATGGATGAGTAATGTTCTGAGGTACGCATCACCTCGCTTACTCATGCCAAGCAGCTTTGGCTTGCCGCCACTGGAGTGCTGTCGTGGTACCCGCCCCAGCCACGCGGCCAGCTGTCTCCCATTGTCGAAGTTCTTTGCATCGCCAACTGTCGCAGCCAGCGCGCTGGCCGTGATCGGGCCGATCCCCGGCACCTGTTCAAGTCTGCGGCTGATCTCGTTAGCACGATGCCAGGCCTTGATCTGCGCCTTGATCTGCGCCTCGATCTCATCGACCTGTCGGTCGAGCAACTTCAGGTGCTCGAGCAGACGGTCGATGAGTTGTCGGAATACTCCAGGCAACTCGTTGGTCGCGTCGTCGATCAGAGTAGGTACTCGCGCGGCGATGTGAGCAATGCCTTGCGGCACAACGAGACCAAATTCGGCCAGTAGGCCACGGATCTGGTTAGCCTGCGCCGTACGAGCCTTTATGAAGCTCTGCCGCGCGCGGTGCAACGAGAGTACAGACTGCTGTTCGACGTTTTTTATCGGGACAAACCGCATCGTCGGGCGCGTCACAGCCTCGCAAATGGCTTGCGCATCGGCTGCGTCGTTTTTGTTGCTTTTCACGTAGGGCTTTACGAACTGCGGCGCCATCAGCCGAACCGTGTGGCCAAGCGCCTGGAGCTTGCGAGCCCAGTGGTGGGCGCTGCCACAGGCTTCTATCCCGACGACGCAGGTCGGAAGATTCGCGAAGAATTCCATGAATTTCTCACGCCGCAGTTGCTTACGCAGTACTGTCTTCCCACGCTCGTTCGCCCCGTGTACCTGGAACACGTTCTTGGCCAGGTCGATGCCAATTGTCGTAATCTGCATGGTGACGCCCCTTCCGGTTCGAGTGGTTGATGACACTTCCACTCTGGCACATCGATGCCGCTGCTGGGTGGGGGCG
>CALNWN010000026.1 GCA_940746715.1 uncultured Paraburkholderia sp. | reverse complement strand
AAATGCATTAAGATTTATAAAAAATAATAAATGAGTTGGCCTTGATGATATACTATTGAGGCATAGAGGTGTCTTAGAAAGATGGTACTATTTGGCTTACAAATCTATTTAATTTGATTGAGTACTAAGACAATGATGAATAATGATAAAAAAAAGTGTATTAATACCTTTATATAAGAATAAATGAGAAATATAAAATTGTTCAAACTATAGATGTATCAAATTAATGAGTCACACCATAAAATTGTAGAAAAAAATAATCGAAAAAATGATAAGATTAGAAACTTATATATCAGAAAATCAATTTGGTTTCATGTTAGGAAGATCAACTATAGAAGCAATACATTTATTAAGAATATTATATGAAACATTATACAGAACAAAAACAAGACTTATATATGGTATTTATTGATCTTGAAAAATCATATGGTAGGATTAATTGAAAGGAAATATGGCAAGTATTAGAGTAAAAATGGATAAATCAAAATTATATCAAACTTATAAAGATATGAATAAAAATATAATAATAGGTGTATGAATACCAGTAGGGATATCAAGAGTGTTTCTAAATAGTATAGGCTTACATCAGGGTTCTGCTATATGCCTATGTCTCTTTACCTTAATAATAGATGAGCTAACTAAATACATACAGAAAATAATACATTTATGTATGTTATTTACAGATGATAAATTATTAATTAATGGTACAAGAAATGGAGTAAATACTAAATTAGAAGTTCGGAGAGAAGCATTATAATCAAAAAATTTTAAAATAAGTCGAAATAAAACTGAATACATGGAATGTTAATTTAATAAATTGTAGGAGGAATAATACAACAAAGATAAAATGTGATGAACATGACATAAAAATTATTAAAAATTTTAAATTACCTTTGAAATATAAAAATAATAAATTAATTTGGTTAGTAAAATATACAAGATATCAACCTATCCAAATACACGTGAGATCAAAATATATATTTTATCATCATATTTTAATTCTCTGGTAAACCAGCGTATGGGAGACCTCAGGAACAGACTCTCATGGCTTGACGCCATGATGAATCTGAATGATCAGGGCCCCAAGCCCAACACGGTCAAGGGAGGCCGGCCTTTACATTACAGGCCAACACAGTCAAAGTGCTTGATGTGGTTGTGCTGCACGGAGTCGCAAAGCGTCACAAGAAGGTGCACTCGTAGCCGCCTCAAGCACTTGACTGTGTGTCTGCGTGCATCAAGGGAGGTTAATGCAGTTTAGCGTCTTTTTCAATATTTTCAGCAGATTTTGGATTTCTTTGAAGAAAAGATAGTGTGCGTGGATATTCTTTGGAGATATCTGATGTTATGTGGTAGAATAAGTGCTGCTCTACCCTCTATGTACTAAGATGTTTATCCTCTAGAAATCAAAATCACCACCAATGTCAAAAGTTAGCATGATTAGTTCCCTAGCTTGATTGGAAAAAG
>CALNWN010000025.1 GCA_940746715.1 uncultured Paraburkholderia sp. | reverse complement strand
TCAACCCGGGAACAGCCGATAAACCGGGTTCTGCGTCTCTTCCCAGTACGGATAACCGAGCGTGGCGAGGAATCGGTCGAACTCGGCGTTATCAGCTTCCGGCACCTGAATGCCGACGAGAATCGAGCTGTAATCTGCGCCCTGGTTCCGGTAGTGAAAGAGGCTGATGTTCCAGTCGGGCGCCATCGACGAAAGAAACTTCATCAGCGCGCCCGGCCGCTCCGGAAACTCGAAGCGAAAGAGGCGCTCGTCATGCGCAAGCGGCGAGCGCCCGCCCACCATATAGCGGATGTGCTGCTTCGAGAGTTCGTCGAAAGTCAGATCGACGGTGGCAAAGCCGTGCGCCTCGAATGCACCCGCGATCTGCGCAGACTCGCTGCGGTTGCGGATCTGCACGCCCACGAAAATATGCGCGGACTCGGCCTGCGCGATCCGGTAATTGAATTCGGTGACGCTGCGCGTGCCGACCAGCTCGCAGAAACGCTTGAAGCTGCCGCGTTCCTCAGGAATCGTCACCGCGAAGACGGCCTCGCGCGCCTCGCCGACTTCGGCGCGCTCGGCGACAAAGCGCATGCGGTCGAAATTCATGTTCGCGCCCGAGGTGATCGCGATCAGCGTCTGGTTCTCGATGCCTTCGCGCTCCGCGTACTGCTTCGCGCCCGCGACCGCAAGCGAGCCCGCCGGTTCGAGCACGCTGCGCGTGTCCTGGAAGACGTCCTTGATCGCCGCGCACAGCGCGTCGGTGTTCACGAGCAGTACGTCGTCGAGATACTCGCGGCACAGACGGAAGGTTTCTTCGCCGACGAGCTTCACCGCGGTGCCGTCGGAAAAGAGGCCGACTTCGTTGAGCGTGACGCGCTCGCCGGCTTTCAGCGATGCGGCCATCGCGCACGAATCGTCGGTCTGCACGCCGATCACCTTGATTTCGGGCCGCACCGATTTGACATAGGCCGCGACGCCCGCCGCGAGTCCGCCGCCGCCGATCGGCACGAAGATCGCGTGAATCGGCCCCTGATGCTGGCTGAGGATTTCCATCGCCACCGTGCCCTGGCCGGCGATCACATACGGGTCGTCGAACGGATGCACGAACGTGAGGCCGCGCTCTTCCTGCAGCTTCACCGCGTGGCCGTAGGCGTCGCTATACGATTCGCCGAACTGCACGACTTCGACGGTCGGTCCGCCGTGCGCGCGCACCGCGTCGACCTTGACCTGCGGTGTCGTGACCGGCACCACGATGATCGCCTTCACGCCCATGCGTGCTGCGGACAGCGCCACACCCTGCGCATGATTGCCCGCCGACGCGGTAATCACGCCGCGCGCGAGGGCCTCGGCGGGAATGTGCGCCATCTTGTTGTACGCGCCGCGTACCTTGAACGAGAACACCGGCTGGTTGTCCTCGCGCTTCAGATACACCGGGTTGCGCAGACGCGTCGACAGATGCGGCGCGCGTTCGAGCTCGGTCTCGCGGGCCACGTCGTAGACGCGCGCGGTG
>CALNWN010000024.1 GCA_940746715.1 uncultured Paraburkholderia sp. | reverse complement strand
ACTTCGGCTTGGCGTTGATGATCGCTTCCGACACGTTACGCGGTGCTTCAGCGTAATGCTTGAACTCCATCGTGTACGTTGCACGACCTTGGGTCAGCGAACGCAGCGACGTCGAGTAGCCGAACATTTCCGACAGCGGCACTTCGGCGCGAACGATCTTGCTGCCGCCCACCATGTCTTCCATGCCCTGGACGATACCGCGACGGCCCGACAGGTCGCCCATCACGTTGCCCATGAAGTCTTCGGGCGTTTCCACCTCGACGGCCATCATCGGTTCGAGCAGCACCGGTTTTGCTTTGCGCATCGCTTCCTTGAAGGCCATCGAGCCGGCCATGCGGAACGCGTTTTCGTTCGAGTCGACGTCGTGGTACGAGCCGAACGTCAGCGTCACCTTCACGTCGACGACCGGATAGCCCGCCAGCACGCCGGCCTTCAGCGTTTCCTGGATGCCCTTGTCGACGGCCGGGATGAATTCGCGCGGAATCACCCCGCCCTTGATCGCGTCGACGAATTCGTAGCCCTTGCCCTGCTCGTTCGGCTCCAGCGTGATCACGGCGTGACCATACTGACCGCGGCCGCCCGACTGCTTGACGAACTTGCCGTCGACGTCAGCCGCCGTGCTGCGGATGGTTTCGCGGTAAGCCACTTGCGGCTTGCCGACCGTGGCTTCCACGCCGAATTCACGCTTCATCCGGTCGACCAGAATTTCGAGGTGCAGCTCGCCCATGCCGGAGATGATCGTCTGGCCGGATTCCTCGTCCGTTTGCACGCGGAACGACGGATCTTCCTGCGCGAGACGGTTGAGCGCCAGACCCATCTTCTCCTGGTCGGCCTTGGTCTTCGGCTCCACAGCCTGGGAGATGACCGGCTCCGGGAAAATCATGCGCTCGAGCACGATCGGGTTCTGCGGATCGCACAGCGTGTCGCCCGTGGTCGCTTCCTTCAGACCGACGGCCGCCGCGATGTCGCCCGCGCGCACTTCCTTGATTTCCTTGCGCTCGTTCGCGTGCATCTGCAGTATCCGGCCGAGGCGTTCCTTCTTTTCCTTGACCGGGTTGTAGACGGTGTCGCCCGAATTGACTACGCCCGAGTACACACGGAAGAAGATCAGCTGGCCGACGAACGGGTCGGTCATGATCTTGAAGGCGAGCGCGGAGAACTTCTCGTCGTCCGAAGCGCGACGCTCGGCCTTTTCACCGCTTTCCAGTTCGCCCGTAACCGGCGGAATGTCGATCGGCGACGGCAGGTAGTCGATCACCGCGTCGAGCATGGCCTGCACGCCCTTGTTCTTGAACGCGCTGCCGCACAGCATCGGCTGGATTTCGCAAGCGATCGTACGGTCGCGCAGGCCCTTGATGATTTCCGCTTCGGAGAGCTCGCCCTCTTCCAGGTACTTGTTCATCAGCTCTTCGCTCGACTCGGCAGCCGCTTCGATCATCTTTTCGCGCCATTCGTTGCACGAATCGACCAGCTCAGCCGGGATGTCTTCGTACGAGAACTTGGTGCCCTGGGACGCGTCGTCCCAAATGATCGCCTTCATCTTCATCAGGTCGACGACGCCCGTGAAGTTTTCTTCCGCGCCGATAGGCACCACGACCGGAACCGGGTTGGCCTTCAGACACAGCTTCAGCTGGTCGTAAACCTTGAAGAAGTTCGCGCCGGTACGGTCCATCTTGTTGATGAACGCGAGACGGGGAACCTTGTACTTGTTAGCCTGACGCCACACGGTTTCCGACTGCGGCTGCACGCCGCCCACTGCGCAGTAGACCATGCAGGCGCCGTCGAGCACGCGCATGGAGCGCTCCACTTCGATCGTGAAGTCGACGTGCCCCGGTGTGTCGATGATGTTGATCCGATGCTCGGCGCGGTCGCCGGCCATGCCTTTCCAGAA
>CALNWN010000023.1 GCA_940746715.1 uncultured Paraburkholderia sp. | reverse complement strand
ATGTGAGAGTTTGGTAAGTCCTCAAAAGTCCGGAGGAATGTCCCACATCAAAAGAAAAGAGAGTGATTGATGAAAATATAAGCTTCACTTCAATCCCCTAATTTTTATCAGGTGTTGGACTTTGGCTTCTTAGTGTGGGCTTAGGTATGTTTTTTTTTTTTTTTTGATCAAATGTAAAAATGTGTATTGATCAAAAGAATGGTTCCAAGGACAGGCCCCTTGGATGGGCGTGGATCTAAGTCCTGTACAATATCAGCTCAACAACTGCCAAGCTGAAAAGCAAAAGATGTACAAAAGATACCCTACTAGTAGAGAATTGAGACATTGGGGTACAAGTGATATCCAATCTTGTACACTTGTGTCTTAATCCTCATTACAATATCATCTACGTTGGGCTGTAAGTGCTCAAAATAAAGCCTATTCCTGGTTAACCATATGTAGTATATGGTACATGCAAAAGCTATGCGTCGTTTCCTACTAGGCCAGGTGGTACCTCGAGCGTGCCTTTTAATTCTTCGGATGATTTCCTGGAGGTCCATGTCTCTGGTGCCGATGCCACTCCAGCCTGCAATTCTGGTCCATAGTTGCCTGGAAAAGGAACAGCGAAAATATAGATGGGGAGTTGTTTCTTGCGGATGGCCGCACAGACCACAACTCTGATCAATGTCTAAGAATCCCAACTGGTCCCTGGTGAGTAACCTGCCCTTGATTGCCTGCCACATGGTAAAAGAATATTTAGGTGGTATGTAAGAGTTCCATACCACAGTGTACCATGCAACTGCGGGTTCGTGATGTCTGAAGTAATGATATGCCTGCGATGCGAGGTCTTCATATCTCCAAGCTTCAATCTTCTGCCGAGCTTCCTGTGGTCCTCCTTCCTTGAGTATACATATATCCCGGATGGTGATGAGGCTCCTCAGAAGCGGGGACTGATCTCTGTGTGTGATGAGATTCCATATGTCCGTCCTTTGGAGGTAGATATGGTGCATCCACCTTACCCATAAGGTGTCCTTTTTGTGCTGGATCTTCCATAATACCTTGGTGAGCAGTGCCTTGTTCCAAGCCGAGAGGTCCCTGAGTCCGAGACCCCCTTCCTGCTTCGGCATTACTAGTTGTTTCCATGCAATCATCGGCTTACCATTGTTCCAAAGGAATTTCCTACACATCCCGATGACTCGATCTATGACTCCTGCTGGGACCGGAAGCACCGAGAGCCAAAAACAATGAATGCCTTGTAGTACCGATTTTATCAGTTCTAGGCGTCCCGCATGCGAGAGGGAAGCTGCCGACCACATTGATATTTGCTCCGCCACTTTGGCAATTAGCGGAGCATAATGTTGAACTCGCAGCCCCTCCCCCGCTAGTGGCACACCTAAGTATCTGATCGGCAATTCCCCTTGTTGCACCTGTGTGATAGAAAGTATTTCTTGTTGGTCTTGGGTCGGGATGCCTGCCATAAAGATATGTGTTTTATGGTTGTTAGCTTCAAGTCCTGACATTCTCCCGAACTCCGTGAGGCAGTCCCATACTTGCTTAACTGAAGGTGCATCTCCTCTTGTAAAGATCATGAGGTCATCGGCATATGATAGATGGGTAATCTTGAGGTTGCCGCATCTGGGATGGTAATTGAAGGGGTGATCAGCAGTATACCTTTTCATTAGTCTTGTGAAATACTCCATACACAAGACAAAGAGGTATGGGGAGATGGGGTCTCCTTGCCTCAGACCCTTCCTGCCTGGAAAGAAACCATATGAATCCCCGTTGACTCTTATGGAATATGAGGCGGTTGTCACGCATTCCATAGTCCAGGTTACAAAAAGCTCCGGGAACCTCATTCCTATGAGGACCTGCCGCAAGAACTGCCAGTCGACTGAATCGTATGCTTTCCGAAAGTCCACCTTGATGAGGCATCTTGGTGAGATCCTCTTCCTGTTGTAGCCTTTCATAAGTTCCTGGGCTAGATGAATATTTTCTATCATACTTCTGTCCGATACGAAAGCAGATTGCGCCTCATCAATTATGTTTGGGAGGACCTGCGCAAATCTTGATGCTAATATCTTGGAAATGAGTTTATACAGCACATTACAGCACGATATTGGTCTGTAGTCTCCAAGCATATTAGCATGCTTCGATTTCGGGATTAAGGCCACCATCGTGTGATTTAACTGCTTCAGTAATTTCCCCGTTGCAAAGAACTCCTGAACAGCCATAGTGATCTCCTCGCCCACTATGTGCCAGGCACTCTTAAAGAATCCGGCAGTGAAACCATCCGGGCCCGGGGATTTGTCATTTGCTATGGTCAGTAATGTTTTCCTTACCAAATCTGAAGTGATCGGTAAGGTTAACAGCACCGACTGCTCTGCTGTGATGTTCTGTCCCAGATTGAAGACATCCTGTTGCAGTTGTTGACCATCTGAAGAAGTACCCAAAAGATGAGTATAATATTTCCGGAATTCATCCCCTACTTCAGATTCTGCATGAGTCAGTGTTCCATCCTCCCGGGTTATGGCCGGAATACAGTGCATTTTGGCCTTTCGTTTTACCAAGGCATGGAAGAGCTTGGTATTACGATCAGCCTCCAGTAAGTACTTACATTTTAGCTTCTGGAAGAGGTATTTCCTTTCTGCCTCCGCCAACCTGATTGTATCTCTTCTCTGTTCTTTTACTTCGGATTGTAATTGCCGGTTAGATGGCTCTTCCTGCAGGGCAGCCATTAGTTGCTGGAGTTTTCCTTGAGCTGTCTCCACTCTAGCAGATATGTGCTGAAAATGCTGTCTGTTCAATTCTTTTAACGGAGCCTTCAAAGCCTTGAGTTTCTTGCAAACTCTGTACTGAAATGTTCCGTAGAGTGAAGTATTCCACGTCTGGTGTACTACGTTGTGGAAGTCCTGATGGTCCGCCCACATATCGAAGTATTTAAAGCTCGGTCTCCTGTTCTGGTTGCCTTCTCCAATGTTCACTAGACAAGGAACATGGTCAGAGACCTCATGGAATGGCAAAAAATGAGCATTAATCCGCTGGTCCCATTGGTTATTGACCATTACCCTGTCTAGCTTACTCCACACTTCCCTGTTCGTCCATGTGTACCTTTCACCTACAGATGCTACATCTGAAAAACCAGTCGACAGGATGCAATTAAGGAAATCCCGGGTTTCATATGCAGATACAGCATTCCCATTCAGCTTGTCATCTTCATATAGCATTGAATTAAAGTCCCCCATTATTAGCCACGGTTGTTGATCAGCTGGTTGTCTCCGAATTAAGAAGTCCCAGAGGTTTCTCCGGCCCACCAAGGAGTTGAAACCGTAAATGACAGTCAGCAGGAAAGTGGTAGAGGTTACTTTGCAGTTAACCAGCAAATGGATTGCTTGTTCACATTTGTCTAGTAACTGAACATCCATGATCATCGGGTCCCAGAAAGTGATAATTCTCCCCGGTTGATATAACTCAAAATTATTGAACTGCTTCCATCCTGGCATCCTCCTATGCATCAGTTGATCAACTTTACTTCCTTGCATTCTGCATTCGATTACCGCAAAAATATGTACACGGTGCTTCCTAAGTAATTTACATACATTTACTTGCTTTAAAGGAGTATTAAACCCCTGTATATTCCAAAATGCCAATCTCATCATCAATGTTTATAACGGCCATGCTTCTTGGCCTTCTTCTTGTTCTTGTTCCCCTGTTGCCTTTTCTTTTCATCCGTAGAGAACATGTCATCATAAAATGATTGCTGATCGGATTCATCTTGTTGTTCCGATCCCTCCCCTACTTTTTTTCCTTTTCCTTTGAGGTCATTTGGGTTGTTTGCTCCATCCTGTTCTGCCTCGTTTTGTGTTGGAAGTAATTCCATCTGACCCTTCCCTTGTGTGTTGGCAGAGTCACCACTCTGCCGAGCACTCTCCCGAATGTCTTGCCGAACACACTGCTGAACACCCCCGATCTCCTTGTTCGCAGCGTCAAAACCCTGCCGAACAGCTTGTATATTCTGATCTCCAGAATCAATTTCATTCCCATCAATCTGGATCGGAGTAATCCGTGTGGTGCCTTCCTGACTTGCAGAATCATTTTCAATCCCGTCAATCCAAATAGAAGTAATCCGTATTGCAGAATCATTTCCATCAATTGTGCTCTGTTTCTTGTTTGTCTCAGTTTGTTCTGTTTCTTTCCGGGATGCATCCTGTCGACTTTCGTCTTCCTTTAACCCATTTCCCGAATTCTTCAAATTTTGATTCGGCTCCTCTACTTCAATCAATTGAATACCACTAGGTTGCTTATTCAATTGGTTACTACTCTGACCAGGTCCCTCCTTATTTTCCTGAACGGTCTGAGGCACTTGCTTTTCCTTTCCCTTTGCTTTTGATCGCGAATGGCTTCTCCCTCTCCGATTCACTGGTATCCACTGGGTTTGTCCAATTTGTTGAGCATCATTCGAGTTGATCGGCTTAGGGGGCCTCGATTGAGCTCTGTTCTGCCCACCCATCTGCTTCATTCTGCATCCCATTTCATCATGGCCGATCCGTTTACATATTGTGCAGTATTTTGGTTCCTTCTCGTATTGCACTGGCTGGTCAAAAGGTTCCTCTCCCTCAATCTGAATTCTGATCTTCCGCGTTAATGGCTTTGTAATATCCACTTCAATTAGCAGTCGCGCAAATGATTTGCGGGTTCTGTCAGCCGTCCACGGATCCGCTGCTATCGGTTGACCAATTTGCGTAGCTATTCTACTTAGCGGCTGCTTGTCCCAACATTCCAAGGGGAGGTCCGGCAATTTTACCCATATCGGGATTGTTGCCCGATCATCCTCAGTGTATCTGAACAGTTTAGGCATCAGTTTGAGTAACATAGGGGATCCATATATTTCATAAGGCCCATCATTTAACACTTTCATACGGTCTGCCTGGGTTTCAAACTCGAATATCATCCATCCACTTGCGTGGGTAGAAAATATGTGAGGAATTTTCCAAGCTGCTCTGAGTTCATCCACTGCCTTTAGTCCCGGAAACCTCCCTAAGATGTAGCCCACCAAACAGTTTCCACAATCTCTTAGTTCGGATTTCTTGATGACAGTATCCTCTGTTTTTTCTAGAAGAAATTCTCTGGATATTTTCCTTTGGAAGTTGAATAGCCGAGCATAATTCAACGGGGGGGATATGGTATTTTGGTTGTCTGGGTGTGGTGGGATTTCCGATGGGTTAGCAGATGACGCGTTGGGTGGTTGGGTCTGATAAGTGGTAGGTGGGGGTTCTGGAGGTTTAGGGGAATTCGGGCATGTGGTAGGTGGGGCTTGGGTGTTTTTAGAGGATGAGGCCATTTGGGTAAATCAGACAGTCAAAGGGCGGGCATCCAATTGTAGTGGCGGGATTTTGAATTTTGAGTTTTGGGGGGAAACAAGCAATTTCCGAGAAGCTACTGTTCACCTTTCTCCTCCAAATTACCAATCAGATTCACAGAACAGGGGCGAACCAAGAATGATGATATGTAGCAGAGTCATACCAAAATCCTTGTCACACCCCGCCTCTACACCGGATAAGCACCAATTCCCACGAATTACAATGCAATAA
>CALNWN010000022.1 GCA_940746715.1 uncultured Paraburkholderia sp. | reverse complement strand
GGGCGACAACGTGTCGATCACGGTGAAGCTGATCAACCCGATCGCGATGGAAGAAGGTCTGCGCTTCGCTATCCGCGAAGGCGGCCGTACCGTCGGCGCAGGTGTCGTTGCCAAGATTCTCGAGTAACGCCAGATAGTTCTCGTTAATCTGTAGTTTCGGGGTTGGCGGGTGTCGTCAACCCCAAATGGTTTAGGGGTATAGCTCAACTGGCAGAGCGTCGGTCTCCAAAACCGAAGGTTGGGGGTTCGATTCCCTCTGCCCCTGCCAACTCTCGCGTCGTATGTGACGCTTCGTTAAGGTGTTATGGCGAATCCTTCCGTCGAAACTGTAAATACATCCGGCGACAAGCTGATGCTCGTCGGGGGCGTATTGCTGGTCTTGGCCGGGTTCGTGGGGTTTTTCTGGCTCAACGGTCAGGAATGGTACGTCCGCGGAGCCGCCTTGGCTGTTGGTGCAATCGCGGGTGTTGCAGTCGGTCTTCTCTCCCCGCCTGGCAAGGGTTTCATCGCTTTCGCCAAAGATTCGTACAAGGAAGTCCGCAAGGTTGTCTGGCCGACTCGCAAAGAGGCCACCCAGACGACGCTGGTCGTGTTCGGCTTCGTGTTCGTTATGGCTATCTTTCTTTGGGTTAGTGATAAATCCATCGAATGGGCGATTTTCTCGGTGATTCTGGGTTGGAAATGATATGAGCGATACTCCGGCATCTCCGAGCGGCAAACGCTGGTACGTCGTGCACGCCTACTCCGGTATGGAGAAGAGCGTGCAACGTGCGCTTCAGGAGCGCATCGAAGGCGCTGGCATGCAAGACCAGTTTGGTCAAATCCTCGTTCCGACTGAAGAAGTGGTCGAGGTGAAAGGCGGTCATAAGTCGGTGACCGAGCGTCGTTTGTTCCTTGGCTACGTGCTGGTGGAAATGGAAATGACCGACGAGACGTGGCACCTCGTGAAGAACACGGCGAAGGTCACTGGCTTCGTTGGCGGTGCACGTAACCGCCCGAGCCCGATTTCTCCGCGTGAAGTCGAGAAGATCATGTCGCAGATGCAGGAAGGCATGGAAAAGCCGCGCCCGAAGACCCTGTTCGAAGTAGGCGAGATGGTGCGGGTGAAGGACGGTCCTTTTACCGATTTCAACGGCAGCGTCGAAGAAGTGAACTACGAAAAGTCGCGCGTCCGTGTTTCCGTTACGATCTTCGGCCGCGCAACGCCGGTCGAACTGGAATTCGGCCAAGTCGAGAAGTTGTAATCCAGAATTTTACGCGGCGCGCCAATCGGCGCGTTTCGTACTTCGCGCTTACGGTCCGCGTAATGGCCGTTGAGGAGCGTAACTAGTCGAATTTCGACGAACGCGCGCTACTGCTCACTGAACGTCTGCTCGTAATGCGGCGTTCCAAAGAGGTTTTCAACATGGCAAAGAAAATCGTTGGCTTTATCAAGCTGCAGATTCCTGCAGGTAAAGCCAACCCGTCGCCGCCGGTCGGTCCGGCACTGGGCCAGCGCGGCCTGAACATCATGGCGTTCTGCAAGGCGTTTAACGCGCAGACCCAAGCATTGGAACCGGGTCTGCCGATTCCGGTCGTGATCACCGCGTTCGCTGACAAGAGCTTCACGTTCGTCCTCAAGACGCCGCCGGCAACGGTCCTGATCAAGAAGGCAGCGAAGGTCGACAAGGGTTCGAGCAAACCGCACACCGACAAGGTCGGCAAGATCACCCGCGCTCAAGCTGAAGACATCGCCAAGACCAAGATGCCCGATCTGACGGCAGCTGATCTGGACGTAGCGGTTCGTACGATCGCTGGTAGCGCCCGCTCGATGGGCATTACCGTGGAGGGCGTGTAAATGGCTAAGCTTTCTAAGCGTCTGCAAGCATTTGCAGCAAAGGTTGACCGTCAGAAGCTGTACCCGATCGACGACGCACTGTCGCTCGTGAAGGAATGCGCAAGCGCCAAGTTCGACGAGTCGATCGACGTCGCCGTGCAACTCGACATCGACGCAAAGAAGTCGGACCAGGTGGTCCGTGGTTCGGTCGTTCTGCCGGCAGGTACCGGTAAGTCGGTCCGCGTCGCTGTGTTCGCGCAAGGCGAAAAGGCCGAGCAGGCTCGTGCAGCCGGCGCTGAAGTCGTCGGTATGGAAGACCTGGCTGAACAGGTCAAGGCCGGCAATCTGGACTTCGATATCGTGATCGCTTCGCCGGACACGATGCGCGTTGTCGGTACGCTCGGTCAGATTCTCGGCCCGCGCGGCCTGATGCCGAACCCGAAGGTCGGCACAGTCACGCCGGACGTCGCGACTGCGGTCAAGAACGCCAAGGCAGGTCAGGTGCAATTCCGCGTCGACAAGGCCGGTATCATCCACGCCACCATCGGCCGTGCTTCGTTCGAGCCGACGGCTCTGCGCAGCAACCTGAGTGCGCTCATCGACGCGCTGCAGAAGGCCAAGCCGGCGACCAGCAAGGGTGTCTACCTGCGCAAGGTCGCTCTGTCGAGCACGATGGGCGTCGGCGTTCGCGTCGACCAGGCATCGCTCGCGGCGCAGTAAGTAATAGTAATTCATCGCCTCGGCGAAAGCCGGGGCGGTTTATGGGCTTTGGGCGGTTGTGCGGTGGCAGTTGCATCGCGCAGCCGGTTGTCAAAGACCGTTGGCGGGCACGCAGCAGGTAGGCGAGCCCTTAATGCAAAGCCAACGCAGATGGCGAACCCGAAAAAGTTTTGTAGTGAAGCCGTTTGATGCTTGCAGTAATGCGGGTGTCGGGCGGTCGAAATACTCCTGACTGGTCGGACGCCGTTATTGAACGCGGTACACAAGGCGCACGCCGCGTGTATCGAATCTGGAGGTTAACCGTGCCATTCAACAAAGAAAGCAAGCAGGCCGTCGTCGCTGAGGTTGCCGCGCAAGTCGCGAAAGCCCAGACCGTGGTTCTGGCTGAGTATCGTGGGATCACGGTTGGCGATCTGACCAGGCTGCGCGCGAAAGCGCGTGAGCAACAGGTTTATCTTCGCGTGTTGAAGAACACGCTGGCGCGTCGCGCTGTCGAAGGTACCCCGTTTGCTCCGCTGGCAGAGCAGATGACTGGCCCCCTGATCTACGGCATCTCGGAAGATGCAATTGCTGCTGCCAAGGTCGTCAACGACTTCAGCAAGAGCAATGACAAGTTGGTCATCAAGGCTGGCGCCTACGAAGGCAACGTGATGGACAAGGCAGGCGTGCAAGCGCTGGCCAACATCCCGAGCCGCGAGGAACTGCTCTCCAAGCTGTTGTTCGTTATGCAAACACCTGTTTCTGGCTTCGCGCGCGCTCTGGCCGCGCTGGCAGAGAAGAAACAAGGCGAAGAATCCGCTGCGTAATGCACTTCAGCCGAGCGTAATTGATCGCTAGCTGTATCCGAATTCAATTTAGGAGTATTTCAAATGGCAATCGCAAAAGAAGACATCCTCGAAGCCGTAGGCTCGATGTCGGTTCTGGAACTGAACGAGCTGGTTAAGGCGTTCGAAGAAAAGTTTGGCGTGTCGGCAGCTGCTGTTGCAGTGGCGGGCCCGGCAGGTGCAGGCGGCGCTGCTGCAGCTGAAGAGCAAACCGAATTCACGGTCAACCTGGTTGACGTTGGCGCGAACAAGGTTTCCGTCATTAAGGCAGTTCGTGAACTGACGGGTCTCGGCCTGAAGGAAGCGAAGGACCTGGTCGACGGCGCACCGAAGCCCGTTAAGGAATCGGTACCGAAGGCTGCTGCTGAAGAAGCCAAGAAGAAGCTGGAAGAAGCCGGCGCGAAGGCTGAAATCAAGTAAGTTTCAGCGCGCTGTGCGAAGGCTGGCGGTTTTTCACCGCCGGCCTTTTTGTGCTTTGTGGGGGACGCGTTTTTGCATTGCTGTCCGGCAAGAATGCGACTCCCAGAAGCCAAAGAAAATCGCCTATCGGCAACATTGACCGGCGCTTCTCTTTGTCTTCTGAAGCGACTGCAGAAGGCAAGTTTGGTCGGGTAGCGGCTCAAGTCCCAGATGCGACACGCATCCGCTACCGTCAGCCAGCGGTTGGTAGAGGCCAACCACCAAGCTTCTAGGCTCGTTCAAGCCATCGGACGGCCATCGTGTCTCAGTCGGTGAACACTCGGGTTGTCTCATCAAGGTATCCTGCCTCGACAACAATGCCCGCCGTGATTCGGAGATCGTATGCAATATTCCTTCACCGAGAAGAAGCGTATTCGCAAGAGTTTTGCGAAGCGCCCCATCGTTCACCAAGTACCTTTCCTGCTGGCTACCCAGCTTGAATCATTCAGCACGTTTCTGCAAGCAGATACGCCGTCTACGCAGCGCAAGCCGGAAGGCCTGCAGGCTGCGTTTACATCCGTTTTTCCGATCGTTTCGCACAACGGGTTCGCACGTCTCGAGTTTGTCAGCTACATGTTGTCGCCGCCGGCATTCAACATCAAGGAATGTCAGCAGCGCGGTTTGACGTACTGCTCGGCGCTGCGCGCCAAAGTGCGTCTGGTGCTGCTCGATAAAGAATCGCCGAGCAAGCCGGTCGTCAAGGAAGTGAAGGAACAGGAAGTGTACATGGGCGAAATTCCGCTCATGACGCCGACGGGTTCGTTCGTCATCAACGGCACGGAGCGTGTGATCGTTTCGCAGCTGCACCGTTCGCCCGGCGTGTTCTTCGAGCACGACAAGGGCAAGACGCACAGCTCGGGCAAGCTCCTGTTCTCGGCACGTATCATTCCTTACCGCGGTTCGTGGCTCGACTTCGAGTTCGACCCGAAGGACGTGCTGTACTTCCGCGTCGACCGCCGCCGCAAGATGCCGGTCACGATTCTGCTGAAGGCAATCGGCCTCACGCCGGAACAGATCCTCGCAAACTTCTTCGTGTTCGATAACTTCACGCTGATGCCCGAAGGCGCGCAGATGGAGTTCGTGCCGGAGCGTCTGCGTGGCGAAGTCGCGCGTTTCGACATTACGGACCGCGACCGCAACGTGATCGTCCAGAAGGACAAGCGGATCAACGCGAAGCACATTCGCGACCTGGACAACGTGAAGACGAAGTTCATCTCGGTTCCGGAAGACTATCTGCTCGGCCGCGTGCTCGCGAAGAACGTCGTCGACGGCGACACCGGTGAAGTCATCGCGAATGCGAACGACGAAATCACCGAGACCACCAAGACCGTCCTCGAAAAGCTGCGCGAAGCGAAGATCAAGGACATCCAGACGCTCTACACGAACGATCTGGACCGGGGTCCGTACATCTCGTCCACGCTGCGTATCGACGAAACCGCCGACAAGATGGCCGCGCGCATCGCGATCTACCGCATGATGCGCCCGGGCGAGCCGCCGACCGAAGAAGCGGTCGAGGCGCTGTTCAACCGTCTCTTCTACAGCGAAGACGCGTACGACCTGTCCAAGGTGGGTCGTATGAAGTTCAACCGTCGCGTGGGTCGCGACGAGATCGTCGGCCCGATGACGCTGCAGGACGACGACATCCTCGCCACGATCAAGATCCTGGTCGAGCTGCGTAACGGCAAGGGTGAAGTCGACGACATCGACCACCTCGGCAATCGCCGTGTGCGTTGCGTCGGCGAACTGGCGGAGAACCAGTTCCGCGCCGGTCTCGTGCGTGTGGAACGTGCTGTGAAGGAACGCCTCGGCCAGGCCGAAAGCGAAAACCTGATGCCGCACGACCTGATCAACTCGAAGCCGATTTCGTCGGCGATTCGCGAGTTCTTCGGTTCGTCGCAGTTGTCCCAGTTCATGGACCAGACCAACCCGCTGTCGGAAATCACCCACAAGCGCCGCGTTTCGGCACTGGGCCCGGGCGGCTTGACGCGTGAGCGCGCAGGCTTCGAAGTCCGCGACGTGCACCCCACGCACTACGGCCGCGTCTGCCCGATTGAAACGCCTGAAGGTCCGAACATCGGCCTGATCAACTCGCTCGCGCTGTACGCGCACCTGAACGAATACGGCTTCCTCGAAACGCCGTATCGCAAGGTCGTGGACGGCAAGGTGACCGAACAGATCGACTACCTCTCGGCAATCGAAGAAGGCCGTTACGTGATCGCGCAGGCGAACGCGGCGGTGGCCGAAGACGGCACGCTGACCGACGAACTGGTGTCGTCGCGTGAAGCGGGCGAAACGCTGATGGTCACGCCGGACCGCATCCAGTACATGGACGTGGCGCCGTCGCAGATCGTCTCCGTGGCTGCATCGCTAATTCCGTTCCTCGAGCACGACGACGCGAACCGCGCGTTGATGGGCTCGAACATGCAGCGTCAGGCTGTGCCGTGTCTGCGTCCTGAAAAGGCCGTGGTCGGTACGGGTATCGAGCGCACGGTGGCGGTCGACTCGGGCACGACGGTTCAGGCATTCCGCGGCGGTGTGGTCGACTATGTCGACGCGGGCCGTATCGTGATTCGCGTGAACGACGAAGAAGCGGTTGCAGGCGACGTCGGTGTCGACATCTACAACCTGATCAAGCATACGCGTTCGAACCAGAACACGAACATCAACCAGCGTCCGATCGTGAAGGTCGGTGACAAGGTTTCGCGTGGCGACGTGCTGGCTGACGGCGCATCCACGGACCTCGGCGAGCTGGCGCTCGGCCAGAACATGCTGGTCGCGTTCATGCCGTGGAACGGCTACAACTTCGAAGACTCGATCCTGATCTCGGAAAAGGTGGTGGCCGACGACCGTTACACGTCGATCCACATCGAAGAACTGAACGTCGTGGCTCGCGACACGAAGCTCGGACCGGAAGAAATCACGCGCGACATCTCGAACCTGGCTGAAGTGCAACTCGGCCGTCTCGACGAGTCGGGCATCGTCTACATCGGCGCTGAAGTCGAAGCAGGCGACGTGCTGGTCGGCAAGGTCACGCCGAAGGGCGAAACCCAGCTGACGCCGGAAGAAAAGCTGCTGCGCGCCATTTTCGGCGAGAAGGCTTCGGACGTGAAGGACACCTCGCTGCGCGTGCCGTCGGGCATGAGCGGCACGGTGATCGACGTCCAGGTGTTCACGCGCGAAGGCATTCAGCGCGACAAGCGCGCGCAACAGATTATCGACGACGAACTGAGGCGCTATCGCCTCGACCTGAACGACCAGCTGCGTATCGTGGAAGGCGACGCGTTCCAGCGTCTCGCGCGCATGCTGACGGGCAAGGTCGCGAACGGCGGTCCGAAGAAGCTCGCGAAGGGCACGAAGATCGAACAGGCTTACCTGGAAGATCTCGACCACTACCACTGGTTCGACATTCGCCTCGCGGACGAAGAAGCAGCGGCGCAGCTCGAAGCGATCAAGGATTCGATCGAACAGAAGCGTCACCAGTTCGACCTGGCGTTCGAAGAAAAGCGCAAGAAGCTCACGCAAGGCGACGAACTGCCGCCGGGCGTGCTGAAGATGGTCAAGGTGTATCTGGCAGTCAAGCGCCGTCTGCAGCCTGGCGACAAGATGGCAGGCCGTCACGGTAACAAGGGTGTCGTGTCGAAGATCGTCTCGATCGAAGACATGCCGTACATGGCCGACGGCCGTCCGGCTGACGTCGTTCTGAACCCGCTCGGCGTGCCGTCGCGGATGAACGTGGGTCAGGTTCTCGAAGTGCATCTTGGCTGGGCCGCGAAGGGTCTCGGCTGGCGTATCGGCGAAATGCTGCAGCGTCAGGCGAAGATCGAAGAACTGCGCGAATTCCTGACCAAGATCTACAACGAGTCGGGCCGCGCCGAAGAGCTGGACAGCTTCACCGACGAGGAAATCGTCGAACTGGCGAAGAACCTGCGCGAAGGCGTGCCGTTCGCGACGCCGGTGTTCGACGGTGCGACGGAAGAAGAAATGTCGCGTGCGCTGGATCTGGCGTTCCCGGACGACATCGCGCAGAACCTCGGCATGACGCCGTCGAAGAACCAGGTGTGTCTGTTCGACGGCCGCACTGGCGAAATGTTCGAACGTACGGTGACGGTCGGCTACATGCATTACCTGAAGCTGCACCACCTGGTCGACGACAAGATGCACGCGCGTTCCACGGGCCCGTACTCGCTCGTGACGCAGCAGCCGTTGGGCGGTAAGGCGCAGTTCGGTGGCCAGCGTTTTGGTGAAATGGAAGTGTGGGCGCTCGAAGCGTACGGCGCATCGTACGTGCTGCAAGAAATGTTGACGGTGAAGTCGGACGACGTGACAGGCCGGACCAAGGTGTACGAGAACCTGGTCAAGGGTGATCACGTGATCGATGCGGGCATGCCGGAGTCCTTCAACGTGTTGGTGAAGGAAATCCGCTCGCTCGGTATTGATATCGACCTCGAACGCAACTAATCGGACTACTGGAGAGAAGCGATGAAAGCTTTGCTCGATCTATTCAAGCAAGTCCAACAACCTGAAGTTTTTGACGCAATCAAGATTGGTCTGGCCTCGCCGGACAAGATCCGTTCGTGGTCGTTCGGTGAAGTGAAGAAGCCGGAAACCATCAACTACCGGACGTTCAAGCCGGAGCGCGATGGTCTGTTCTGTGCGAAGATCTTTGGCCCGATCAAAGACTACGAATGCCTTTGCGGCAAGTACAAGCGCCTGAAGCATCGCGGCGTGATCTGCGAGAAGTGCGGCGTCGAAGTGACGCTCGCCAAGGTGCGTCGCGAACGGATGGGCCACATCGAACTGGCCTCGCCGGTTGCGCACATCTGGTTCCTGAAGTCGCTGCCGTCGCGTCTGGGCATGGTGCTCGACATGACGCTGCGCGACATCGAGCGCGTGCTGTACTTCGAAGCCTATGTGGTGATCGACCCGGGCATGACGCCGCTGAAAGCGCGCCAGATCATGACCGAAGAGGATTACTACAACAAGGTCGAAGAGTACGGTGACGAATTCCGTGCCGAGATGGGCGCGGAAGGCGTTCGCGAGCTGCTGCGCGCAATCAACATCGACGAACAGGTCGAATTGCTGCGCACCGAACTCAAGAACACCGGCTCGGAAGCGAGGATCAAGAAGTACGCGAAGCGCCTGAAGGTGCTCGAGGCTTTCCAGCGTTCGGGCATCAAGCCTGACTGGATGGTGCTCGAAGTCCTGCCGGTGCTGCCGCCGGAACTGCGTCCGCTCGTGCCGCTCGACGGCGGCCGTTTCGCGACGTCGGACCTGAACGACCTGTATCGCCGCGTGATCAACCGTAACAACCGGTTGAAGCGTCTGCTCGAGCTGAAGGCGCCTGAAATCATCGTCCGCAACGAAAAGCGGATGCTGCAGGAAGCCGTCGACTCGCTGCTCGACAACGGTCGCCGCGGTAAGGCCATGACCGGCGCGAACAAGCGTCCGCTGAAGTCGCTCGCTGACATGATCAAGGGTAAGGGCGGTCGTTTCCGTCAGAACCTGTTGGGTAAGCGTGTGGACTACTCGGGCCGTTCGGTGATCGTGGTCGGCCCGACGCTCAAGCTGCATCAGTGCGGCCTGCCGAAGCTGATGGCGCTCGAACTGTTCAAGCCGTTCATCTTCAACAAGCTGGAAGTGATGGGTGTTGCGACCACCATCAAGGCTGCGAAGAAGGAAGTCGAGAACCAGACGCCGGTGGTGTGGGACATCCTGGAAGAGGTGATCCGCGAGCATCCGGTCATGCTGAACCGCGCGCCGACGCTGCACCGTCTCGGCATTCAGGCTTTCGAGCCGGTGTTGATCGAAGGTAAGGCAATCCAGCTGCATCCGCTCGTTTGCGCGGCGTTCAACGCCGACTTCGACGGTGACCAGATGGCTGTTCACGTCCCGCTGTCGCTGGAAGCGCAGATGGAAGCGCGCACGCTGATGCTGGCGTCGAACAACGTGCTGTTTCCGGCGAACGGCGATCCGTCGATCGTGCCGTCGCAGGATATCGTGCTCGGTCTGTACTACGCGACCCGTGAGGCCGTGAACGGCAAGGGCGAAGGCCTGTCGTTCACCGGCGTCTCGGAAGTGCTGCGTGCCTACGAGAACAAGGAAGTCGAGCTCGCCTCGCGCGTCAACGTGCGGATCACCGAAATGGTCCACAACGAAGACAAGTCGGAAGGCGCGCCGGCGTTCGTGCCGAAGGTCACGCTGTACGCGACCACCGTCGGCCGAGCAATCCTGTCGGAAATTCTGCCGCCGGGCCTGCCGTTCTCGGTGCTGAACAAGCCGCTGAAGAAGAAGGAAATTTCGCGTCTCATCAACACGGCATTCCGCAAGTGCGGTCTTCGCGAAACGGTGATTTTCGCCGACCAGTTGATGCAGTCCGGCTTCCGTCTGGCAACGCGCGCGGGTATCTCGATCTGCGTGAACGACATGCTCGTGCCGCCGCAGAAGGAAACCATCGTCGGCGACGCCGCGAAGAAGGTGAAGGAATACGACCGTCAGTACATGTCGGGTCTCGTCACGTCGCAGGAGCGCTACAACAATGTGGTCGACATCTGGTCGGCAACGTCGGAAGCGGTCGGCAAGGCGATGATGGAACAGCTGTCCACGGAACCGGTGATCGATCGCGACGGCAACGAAACGCGTCAGGAGTCGTTCAACTCCATCTACATGATGGCGGACTCGGGCGCGCGTGGTTCGGCGGTGCAGATTCGTCAGCTGGCCGGTATGCGCGGCCTGATGGCGAAGCCGGACGGCTCCATTATCGAGACGCCGATTACCGCGAACTTCCGCGAAGGCCTGAACGTGTTGCAGTACTTCATCTCGACCCACGGCGCACGTAAGGGTCTGGCTGATACGGCACTGAAGACGGCGAACTCCGGTTACCTGACGCGTCGTCTCGTCGACGTCACGCAGGATCTGGTGGTGGTCGAGGACGATTGCGGCACGTCGCAAGGCGTGGCAATGAAGGCGCTGGTCGAAGGCGGTGAAGTCGTCGAAGCACTGCGTGACCGTATTCTGGGTCGCGTGGCGGTGGCCGACGTCGTCAATCCGGAGTCGCAGGAAACGCTGTACGAAGCGGGCACGTTGCTCGACGAAGACGCGGTCGAGGAAATCGAACGCCTCGGTATCGACGAGGTGCGCGTGCGTACGCCGCTCACCTGCGAAACGCGCTACGGTCTGTGCGCAGCCTGCTACGGCCGCGACCTGGGCCGCGGCTCGCTCGTGAACGTCGGCGAGGCAGTCGGTGTGATCGCGGCTCAGTCGATCGGTGAGCCGGGCACGCAGCTGACCATGCGTACGTTCCACATCGGTGGCGCGGCATCGCGTGCGGCAGTCGCCTCGTCGGTTGAAGCGAAGTCGAACGGTACGGTGCGTTTCACGTCCACGATGCGTTACGTCACCAACGCGAAGGGCGAGCAGATCGTCATCTCGCGTTCGGGCGAAGCCATGATCACGGACGACCACGGCCGCGAGCGCGAACGTCACAAGGTGCCGTACGGCGCGACGCTGTTGCAACTGGACGGCGCGCAGATCAAGGCCGGCACGCAACTCGCGACGTGGGATCCGATGACGCGTCCGATCATCACCGAATACGGTGGCACGGTGAAGTTCGAGAACGTCGAGGAAGGCGTGACCGTGGCGAAGCAGATCGACGACGTGACGGGTCTGTCCACGCTGGTCGTGATCGACGTGAAGCGCCGCGGTTCGCAGGCGTCGAAGACGGTGCGTCCGCAGGTCAAGCTGCTCGACGCGAACGGCGAGGAAGTGAAGATCCCGAACACCGAGCACTCGGTGCAGATCGGCTTCCAGGTCGGCGCGCTGATCACCGTGAAGGACGGTCAGCAGGTGCAGGTCGGTGAAGTGCTCGCACGTATCCCGACCGAATCGCAGAAGACGCGTGACATTACCGGCGGTCTGCCGCGTGTGGCGGAACTGTTCGAAGCACGTTCGCCGAAGGACGCAGGTATCCTGGCGGAAGTCACGGGTACGACGTCGT
Organism: uncultured Paraburkholderia sp.; assembly: GCA_940746715.1. GTDB lineage: Bacteria > Pseudomonadota > Gammaproteobacteria > Burkholderiales > Burkholderiaceae > Paraburkholderia. The sequence continues at coordinate 4,537 of CALNWN010000022.1, read as the reverse complement.
TCGGTAAGGACACGAAGGGCAAGCAGCGTCTCGTTATCACGGACCTCGAGGGCAACCAGCACGAGTTCCTGATCGCGAAGGAAAAGCAGGTTCTGGTGCACGATGGTCAGGTCGTCAACAAGGGCGAAATGATCGTGGACGGGCCGGCCGATCCGCACGACATCCTGCGTCTGCAGGGCGTCGAGGCGCTGTCGCGCTACATCGTGGACGAAGTGCAGGACGTGTACCGTCTGCAGGGCGTGAAGATCAACGACAAGCACATTGAAGTGATTGTTCGTCAGATGCTGCGCCGCGTGCAGATCACGGACAACGGTGATACGCGTTTCATCCCGGGCGAACAGGTCGAGCGGTCCGATATGCTCGACGAGAACGACCGCATGATCGCGGAAGACAAGCGTCCGGCAACGTACGAAAACGTCTTGCTCGGTATCACGAAGGCGTCGCTGTCGACCGATTCGTTCATCTCCGCTGCGTCGTTCCAGGAAACGACCCGCGTGCTGACCGAAGCGGCGATCATGGGCAAGCGCGACGATCTGCGCGGTCTGAAGGAGAACGTGATCGTCGGCCGTCTGATTCCGGCCGGTACCGGTCTCGCGTTCCACAAGGCGCGCAAGAGCAAGGAGATGTCCGACCGCGAGCGTTTCGACCAGATCGCAGCGGAAGAGTCGTTCGAGTTCGGTACGCCGGAAACCCCGGCAGCCGAACAGCAACACTCCGGCGAGTAAGCTCAGGCCAGTATGCCGGGGAGGCGCAAGCCGCCTCGGCTCTCCCGCCAGCAAAGCCGCTCAGTTTCGACTGGGCGACTTTTTATGCGCCGTTTTTTACCGGCTTCTTACCCGCTTTTGCCGATTCGTAGGCCGGATGGCTAACGTTGTTGCAAAGTGCGGGCGCAACCCGAATGGGTTGGTAAAATTCGTGTCACCCGCTTTACGCCGCCTCTCTCAAATTCATGTCCCGTCCGCTCGAAATCCTCAACGAAGTCTTTGGCTACCCCGCGTTCAGAGGACAACAAGGCGAAATTGTCGAGCACGTCTCCGGCGGCGGCGACTGTCTCGTGCTGATGCCGACGGGCGGCGGCAAATCGCTGTGTTATCAGATACCGTCGCTCGTGCGCCGCGAGCGCGGCTTTGGCACGGGCATCGTCGTCTCCCCGCTGATCGCGCTGATGCAGGATCAGGTGGCGGCGCTGACCGAAGTCGGCGTGCGCGTGGCGTACTTGAACTCCACGCTGTCGAGCGCCGAGGCGATGGCGACCGAGCGCGCGTTGCGTGACGGCGACATCGATTTGCTGTATGTCGCGCCGGAACGTTTGATGACGCCGCGCTTTCAGGACTTGCTGGAGCGCACGCGCATCGGCTTGTTCGCCATCGACGAGGCCCATTGCGTGTCGCAATGGGGGCACGACTTCCGGCCCGAATATATTCAGTTGTCGGTGTTGCACGAGCGCTTTCCCAATGTGCCGCGCATTGCACTGACGGCCACCGCGGACGCGATCACGCGCGACGAGATCATTCATCGTCTCGCGCTGGACGACGCGCGCATCTTCGTCTCCAGTTTCGACCGGCCGAATATTCGCTACCGGATCGTCGAAAAGGGCAATGCGCGTACGCAACTGCTCGACTTCATCCGCGCGGAGCACACGCGCGCGGACGGCACCACCGACGCCGGCGTCGTCTATTGCCTGTCGCGGCGCAAGGTCGAGGAAACGGCTGAGTGGCTGAAGGAAAAAGGCATGCGCGCGCTGCCGTATCACGCGGGCATGGAATTCGAGACGCGCCAGAAACACCAGGAAATGTTTCAGCGCGAGGAAGGCATCGTCATGTGCGCGACGATTGCGTTCGGCATGGGCATCGATAAGCCGGACGTGCGCTTTGTCGCTCACCTGGATTTGCCGAAGAGCGTCGAAGGCTATTACCAGGAAACAGGCCGGGCGGGGCGCGACGGCATGCCTTCCAACGCGTGGATGGCCTACGGGCTCGGCGACGTCGTGCAGCAGCGCAAGATGATCGACGAGTCCGACGCCGACGACGCGCACAAGCGGGTCCAGACGGGCAAGCTCGACGCGCTGCTCGGACTGTGCGAGGCGGCGACGTGCCGGCGCGTGCGGCTTCTCGCGTACTTCGGCGAATCGAGCAAGCCGTGCGGCAACTGCGACAACTGCCTCGAGCCTCCCGCCACGTGGGACGCGACGCGCGAGGCGCAGATGGCGCTGTCCTGCGTGTTCCGCGCGCAGCGGGCGAGCGGTTTCAATTTCGGCGCGGGCCATCTGATCGACATTTTGCGCGGCAATCGCAGCGAGAAAATCCTCCAGCGCGGTCATGAGAAGCTGACCACGTTCGGCATCGGCGCCGCGCTCGGCGAGCCGGAGTGGCGCGCGGTGTTTCGCCAGCTCGTGGCATTCGGCTACCTGACGGTCGACCACGAAGGGTTCGGCTCGCTCGTTCTCACCGAGGCGAGCAAGCCCGTGTTGAAAGGCGAGCAGAGTGTGACCATGCGCCGCTACGTGAAGCCCACTCGGACCCGTCAATCGTCCGGGCGGACCAGCGAGCGCGCGGATCCGACGGTCGGCATGGGCCCCCGCGAACGGGCGCGCTGGGAGCGGCTGCGCGCGTGGCGCACCGAAACCGCGAAGAGCGACGGGGTGCCGGCGTATGTCATTTTCCACGACGCCACACTGGCCGAGATCGCGCGCAACGGCCCCGATTCGATCGAGGATCTGCGCGGCATTCCGGGCATGGGCGTGCGCAAGCTCGACCGTTTCGGCGAGGAACTGCTGGAAGTCGTCGCCGCGGATTGAGCCGGCCACCGTCGCCCGGCGAGGTGCGCAGGTCTGCGAAACATTGCAACCTGTTGACTCGCTTAGTGTTTTCGGAATATTATGCTAGATTATGGTTCTTGGGATGCTTGCGCGCGGGCGCTGTCCGTGTGTGCGTAGTCCAGATTTGATTCGAGCCGGAAGTTCGATGCGCAGTCGTTTTCGCTTTGCCCGAAAACATATGCGTTGATTTTGTTCAATTTCAGGAATAAACAATGCCAACCATCAATCAACTGGTTCGCAAAGGCCGCACGTCGGAAACGACGAAGAGCAAGTCGCCGGCCCTGCAGGACTGCCCCCAGCGTCGCGGCGTGTGCACCCGTGTGTACACCACGACGCCGAAGAAGCCGAACTCGGCACTCCGTAAGGTTGCAAAGGTGCGCCTCACGAACGGTTTCGAAGTCGTTTCGTACATCGGTGGTGAAGGCCACAACCTGCAGGAACACTCGGTCGTGCTGATTCGCGGCGGCCGTGTGAAGGACTTGCCGGGTGTGCGTTACCACATGGTTCGCGGCTCGCTGGATACTCAGGGCGTCAAGGATCGTAAGCAGGCTCGCTCGAAGTACGGTGCGAAGCGCGCCAAGGCCGGCAAGTAAGCAGCCGGTCAGCAGTTCAGGTCGCCTGCAAGGGCGGTATTAGCGGTGGTGCCGGAATCGCCGGTGCTGTCGAGTAAGTGGTCACCCGACCAAGCTGGTAAGTCGTTAGAGATGAATCGGGTTAGTTGGTGGCCGCGGGGCTAGATGGGTTCAACCCAGCTCCAACTGAAAAGTTAAAGGAAGAAACATGCCGCGTCGTCGCGAAGTTCCCAAGCGGGAAGTGTTGCCGGATCCGAAGTTCGGTAACGTTGATGTAGCTAAGTTCATGAACGTGCTGATGCTCTCCGGCAAGAAGTCGGTTGCCGAGCGCATCGTGTACGGCTCTTTCGAACAGATCCAGACCAAGGGTGGCAAGGACCCGCTGGAAGTGTTCACGGTAGCGCTCAACAACGTCAAGCCGGTGGTCGAAGTGAAGAGCCGCCGCGTTGGTGGTGCGAACTATCAGGTTCCGGTCGAAGTGCGCCCGTCGCGTCGTATGGCATTGGCGATGCGTTGGCTGCGTGAAGCCGCGAAGAAGCGCAGCGAGAAGTCGATGGCCCTGCGTCTGGCAGGTGAACTCTCCGAAGCGGCCGAAGGCCGTGGCGGCGCAATGAAGAAGCGCGACGAAGTTCACCGGATGGCAGAAGCCAACAAGGCGTTCTCGCACTTCCGTTTCTAAGCTTCCCGAACCCGGGTTAGCAGCAAAACGGAAAGAAATTCCGGGCGGGTGCGCTTACAAAGCGCCTCGCCCGTTTGTGTTACAGCGCGATGGGTATTTCTCGCATCGCGTCATCCCCATAGAGGATCAAAGTGGCTCGCAAGACACCTATCGAGCGCTACCGTAACATCGGTATTAGCGCTCACATCGACGCCGGCAAAACGACGACGACCGAGCGCATCCTGTTCTACACTGGCGTGAACCACAAGATTGGTGAAGTGCACGACGGCGCCGCCACCATGGACTGGATGGAGCAGGAGCAGGAACGCGGCATCACGATTACGTCGGCTGCTACGACGGCGTTCTGGAAAGGCATGGCCGGCGACCGCGCCGAGCATCGGATCAACATCATCGACACACCGGGGCACGTCGACTTCACGATCGAAGTGGAGCGCTCCATGCGCGTGCTCGACGGCGCCTGCATGGTCT
>CALNWN010000021.1 GCA_940746715.1 uncultured Paraburkholderia sp. | reverse complement strand
TACCTGGAACACGTTCTTGGCCAGGTCGATGCCAATTGTCGTAATCTGCATGGTGACGCCCCTTCCGGTTCGAGTGGTTGATGACACTTCCACTCTGGCACATCGATGCCGCTGCTGGGTGGGGGCGCTTACGTCAATGCGCCGGCCAAGATGATTGTCGCCGCGCAGCAACATCGTAGATAACTGGAGTCACCCCAGTGGGAGGTGGCCGCAGCGTGCGCGTTCCAGACCAGCACCACTAGCTTGTAGACCTCACGCACCACGGCGATCGGTGTTTCTTCGGTAATGGCCTCGGATAAAAGTGGCTCGCCGAAGTCTAGGATCGTTTTCGATATCTTTTCGGTCTTGTCCACGCTTGCCTTCCTGATCGTAACGCAGACCCGTCATCCCGAATCTTATCGTTTTAGCAACTGGCGGACCTGTCACCCGTGCCAGGTCCGCCCCTACCGCCAAGCGAAACACATAGGGGCCTCCATCCGAACAAGACCAATCCTTACTTCAATCGCCTTCTTTTCGTGGGGACGGTATTGGAACGAGGCGTGGCTGTCACGATGCCAATCCCAAAATCGTCTGGAGGATACCAAACCTCATCATCTGGCGTCCCTCGGAAGTCCTGATTCGATTTGATCTCCCGTGGGGAAAAGTTTTTCGTTCGTTTCAGCGGTATCCGTTTCCCTTTTCTGTCTTGCTCTGAAAGGTCAGTCACAATTGATGTTGTGACACGCCCGTCTTCGAGCACGGTGGTAATGGCTGCGCCAAAGTGAAATGGATGTCCTTCGTTTTACGAAAGTCCTTTTCTGCGGCCATGATGCCTTGCCTGAGGTCCGGTAGGGCTTCGTTGTCTTTAACTCCTAGAAACCTTTTTCCTTCTAATATCTTTTTCAGGTCCGTATTGGATGCATCTGCGATGCGCACGCTTTTACCACCACGCACGCCTTTACCAAAATCAACCGACATGGTCACGTCAAGGTCTGCTTCCCCGTCCATCTCCTTTTCGTATGGAAAATCAGCGGTACGCCCGTGAAGGATGTCGAGAATGTATTCGGTGTTTGAGATGCAGCTATCCGGTACATCACGCCTGAATGTCAGTTCACTCCAACCATCTTCTAGGTCTTCCTCTGGAGCGTTAAGTCCCGCTTCGCGCGAGCCAAGCAACTCGTTGACCGGTCCGTACCTAAGGTCATTAGTTTTCACTCTTATCGTGGTAGGCTGTTTTTTAGTACTCTTGATGATGCTGTATTCTGGTGCCAGCCCGTCGGGATCACTCAATCCAACTGGATTACCCCTCACCATGCGAAAGAGGTTGAGGCCGTCGATGGTGCCCGCCGGGTCCGCGTTCAGCCAGCGGCCGATCCAGGGCTGGTAGTAGCGGTAGCCGTAGTAGTACAGCCCCGTCGCATCGCGCTCCTTGCCCGAATAGCGCACAAACTTCGTGTCCGCCTCCACCTGGCTGCGCGCCGCCCACACCGCCGTCCCGCCATACGGGTAGTATTCCTCACGGCTGATCAGGTCCGCCTGGTCATCGAGCTCAAGACCGATGGAACCGTTCCGGTCTCCTAGGCCGTAGCGCATCGGGTCACTGGCGAGCCCCGGCGGTTGCGCTAACTCCCAGTGCAGGCACCGCGCGTGAACGCTTCCCGCGTCGCTGCCGATTTCCTGCAGCGATTCCAGCACCTTTACGGTCCGGCCGTCATCGCTGGATGTGATGCGCAGCGTCAGCCCGGGCAGATAGATTGCTTCCGAAGTGCGGACCGTGCCCGACGTCTGCGTGGTCGTCTGCTTGCGCACCCGCATGCCCTCACCGCCGTACTGATATGCCTCGCGGTCGTCATCCGCGCCGCTGCGCCTGACCAGCGTCAACTGTCCGAGCCCGTTGCGACCATTCCATGTCAACGGCTGCAGTCGATCCGGCAGCAGCAACTGCGGGTTGCCCGCTGCGTCGAACCAGTTGCCGCTGTCGATATCGGTGGGGCCCAGTTGGCCTGATGCGCCCTGCGGCACCGCGTGGTTGCTCCGGTCGGACACAACAATCTCCTGCGTGTAGCTCACCGTCCCCTGATGCCGGATGGCCGTGAGGTTGCCGCCGCGGTCATACGTATAGGTACGGCTGTAGTTGGTGTAGACGGAATCGTCGCCCGGCAGCGGTATGGTCGCGGCCGGCAGGGTATGGCCCTGCTGGCCGCGGCTGGCCGTTTCGCGCCCGCTCGCGCCGGTCAGCTGGTAGAGCGCGTCGTAGGTGAACGCGAGTGCCGGTGCGACCATCTGGTTGCGCCAGTAGGACGTCATCTGCGCACCGTCGGTCACGCTCACCACATTGCCGACCGGGTCATACGTGTAACCGAGATCCTGCACGACAGTGGCGCGGCCGCCCTGCGCCGGTCGCGTCACCGTCAGGCGGACCAGGCGCTGCGTCTCGGGCTCATAGGCATGGCTGCTGAGCGCGCCGTTGCCCGCCGTTTCGCTGAGCACCTGGCCCACCGCCGTGTAGTCAATGGCCGAGAGCACCGCCCGCGGGCTGCCACCGGCCAGCGTCAGGCGGCTGTTCGCCAGCCGGCCGGCGACATCGACACCGCGCTGCTGGACATTGCCCTTCGCATCGGTCTGCGTCGTCCACGCGCCGGTTGCATCATGGCTCTAGGCGGTCTGGTATCCGGTCGGCTCCAGCGCGCGCTCCCACATTGTCTCGTTCTGTCCTGACCAGTCGGCTTCAGCTTCGGCGTCGGCCAACAGCCGGCGGGTCTCGTCAACAGCCTCGCCCGTCAGACGGAAACCGCTCCACACCAGCTGGCCCGCCGTATCGTAGCAGCGCACGCACTGGCCGCGCAGGTTATGCGCCTGCGCATCCGGCTCGGCTTCGCCGTAGCACCACACATCGCGCACGGCGGGCGGGTCACCATTGCCCGCCTCGGTGACCGTCAGCGGCCGGCCCAGCGCGTCGTAGGTCCAGGTCATGACCGTCCCGCGCGCATGCCGCGCCCACACCGGACGGCCGTCGACATTGGCCAGCGCCCATTGCGTTCCCGCATCCACACTGTCGGTGCGTAGCGTCTGACCGGACAGGGAGGACACATAGACGAAGTTCGGTGAACCAGTAGCGCCGAAAAAACGCGGATCGATACGGGACTGGAGCCAACCAGCCGGATCGTACGTGGTCCGCTCGATTCGCTCGTCGGGCGTATCGTCGGCCGATTCGCGGTTGTAGGTCAGCGTGCGCACGGCCAGCGCGCGGTTGTTCCGCACCACCACCGTGGGCGTGCCCGACCCAGGATTCGTCGATACCGAATTTGCACCCATTCTGTTTATCTCCCGCTGTTAAAGTGACGACTCGCTGCTGCGCACGTTCGTTCCCTGGCCTGCCAGGATTCCAGCGCTGACCACTAATGAACATCGTTTCGCTGCTGTCGGCAAACGCATCAGCAGCGAACGCCACCGGGCTGCTGGCTCGCCTCCGTGACGATCGCCGTTACGTCGATTCACGCGGTTCTATCCGGATCCGCATGTCCGATTGAATGGCGACGTTGCCGACCGCTCCCGACGACACGTCCGTGAGCTGTATCGTCGCGGGATCGCGCACGCGTGTCCGCCGTCGCAGAATCTGCCTTCGCTCCATCTGGTCAGTGCGAGCGACCTCCGCGTAGCGTCCGGCGCCTCGCTACCATCGCTCATCCTCACCATGGCCGTGCCCGTGTCACCGACGCCGGCAGTTCGGCCGGAAGCGTGTCGTTTTCGTCCTCATCCACGGTGAACCACGGGAAGAAGCTCCTGCGCCGCAGATAGCCCTTCGCGGTTAGCACCTGGACTTCCCGTCCGGTAGCGTCGTGGAAATGCGTATCCGCGTACCCGCACGCGCGCATGGCCTGGTCAACGACATAGCGCCAGTCGTCGACGTAATACGGCTGATAGCTGCGCACGCGCTGTCCCTTGCTGTCATACTCGATCCGGCCCGACACCGCCCAGCGGGTCGGGGTATCGGCCGTGAGGGGCTGGCCATCCGGGCCGGGCACGATTTCCCCTTGCGGATCGCGTTGCCAGGCGGAGCCCGCGGGCGACTTCAGCACGCTCTGCAAGGGACGCCCCAGACCGTCGAAGTAGGCTACGCTCACGCGAACCCGACGGATAACGGTCGGCAACGAGCGTCGCCACCAAGACCGAGAGGCGCTCTGCGGCCTGCATCAGCGCGCGGACCGGGTCCGGGATGTCCCGCCTCGTCTCATCGCCGTCCGCCCACGCGCGGCCCGCTGCCAGAATCCAGCCCTCCGGCGTGATGAACCCGCACGCCTGCAGCACGCTCCACAGACCCGGTACATCCTGCGTAACGCCCGTCAATGACGCCTGCGTGAGTTGTTGTCCCATCCAGCTGAAGGGGTTGTCGATCTGGATACTTGCTACTGGCTGCGCGGCCACGCCCGCATTCTGGATTGCCCCGGTCAAGGTAAGCCCGGCTGGCGAGAAGTCCGCCACGGGAGAAAACCCGACCGCGAGGAATTCCTCGTGACCGTAAAAGCTGCTGGCGACGATCCCGCCGAGCGCGTCGAGCAGCACCTCCCCGGTGTTCGCGTTCGCGTCGACGATGCGCGTGACCTGCAAGAAGCGATAGTCGTACCCTGCGATGGTCTGGTTGTCCAGCGCATCGGTAATGCCAGTCAGCACGCACACGTCATTGTCGTAAGCGTAGGTCACCTCCTCCGTCAGCAGGCTCGTGCGCTGGCTGAGCGGGCGGTAGAACCCGGAGGCGGGCTGGTAGCGGGTATGGCCGCGTGCCGCGACCCAGACCTGCGGCTCAGGATCCGGACCCGGCGACAGGAGGCGATCCGCGAGCTGATAGCCCGCCTGTTCCAGCAGCGCGTCGCGCGCCGCATCCTCAAGTGCGCCATCGAATGCCTGAAGCGTGGCATTATCGAATTCGGCCGTTTCGACATGATCGACCAGTGCGGCGAGCGACACAGGATCATCCGTATAGACGGTCAGTTGCTGGCCCGCGTATGTGCCGCAGGTCGCCGGCATCGAGCAGACCGCCATCCTGCGTCAGGGCTTCGAAGCTGAGCCCTCCACCCGGTATCTGGCTGGCGTCACCGGTGAGCACGTTCGCGCGCTGCTGGCAAGGCAGGCCCAGGCGCCACGCCTGCGGATCGTCGAGATGAAGCGGCTGGCTGCGCTGCTCCGTGCGGATCAGTTCGTTCTGCTGGTCGTCGTAACTGCTGTCCCAGCTCGTGGCGGGCAGCGAATCCGGATACGGGTTGTTGAGAGGTCTGGCGCGGCGGGGATAGTTTGCGTCAACCGCCCAGGTCACCGCGCCATACTGGTCCCGCCTCAACTGGACCTGCTGGCCGACCATCGGGTCGGCCGCGATACGTTCGTAGGTGTAGCCGGCCTGTTCGAGCGCGCCGGGCAGCACGACCGGACTCGCGGAATCGGCCGCGGGCTGCACGAGCCTCGCCTGGTAGCGCCAGGTTGACACCGTATAGGGGACGTCCTGACTGCTGCTGCTATCCAGCCCGTACGTTTCCTCGCGCAGTGGCAGGCCCTTGAGCGCGCGAAACAGCCAGTAGCGCGTGGTGGCGTCGACCGCTTCGAGGTCGACGTCGTCATTGGCCTGCGGGTCGTACGTGTGAGACGGGTGGGGCTGATGACCAGCGCGCTGTCGTCCTGATACGGCGAGCCAGCCAGGCCGGTTGCGTCGCCTTCCCGTCCCGTGTGATACCAAGTTCGGGTGAGTAGCGGCGGCGCGAGCGGCACCCCGGCATCGCCCCCGTCCTGCTGAACGCCCTGGAAATCCAGCGTATCCAGGGAGGTCACGAGCCGGAAGCCGCGAAACTCGCGCTCAGTGCCGTCGTACACGCCGCGATGAAAACTGTACAGCTGGGTCAGCGAGTTGCCGGTGATCTCGTCCAGTGTCGTCGTCGTGGCAAGCGTGGGAATCGGCATCGGCAAGGCCGAAGTCAGGCCCGGATCGGCCTGTTTGTCCAGCCAGTATTGCACGGAGCTCCGGTAGCTGAGCGCCGTGCCTGCGCCCATGTTGTTATTGATCGACGTCAGCAGGTACGGCTTGATCGCCGTGCAAGCCGCCAGTGGCGCGGTGCCATGTGAGGGTGCGAGATCACCATGCTGTCGACACCGAGACCCTGCAGATCCGCGAAACTGACTTGACACAGGCGATCGAACACGAGCCCTGGCGGCAGCGGCAGCATGACCGGCGCGGCAAAGCCATTGCCGGACTGGTTCAGGAAAATGGTCAGTTGGGTCTGTTCGACATGGATCAGATCGGCTGCGCCGCTGCCATCCAGGTCGGCCAGGAATATCCGGTCGGGGTTGAACGTTTCGCGGTCGAAATCCAGCGCGGTGACCTGAAAGGGTTTGCCGAAGCTGCCGCGACCGAGATTCGGCCAGCAGGTGACACCATCGCAGCGGATCTGCACCAAGTGCGCCTGACCGGAGCCCAGCACATCGCTGAACGCGACGAGCTCGCGTGCATCGCGCCCGGCGACCGGCAGGCGCGTTTCGTCCCCGTCTTAGGTGACGTCGGTTGCCTGCGTGAAACCGTCGCGGCGGTTGGCATACAGCCGCACGCTGTTCGGGCCAATCAGCGCGAGGTCGGCCAGTTGCGCCTGCGGATGGAAAAACTCCGGCGGCAGCGCGGTGAACGGGGTAAAGCCGGACCACCGGTTGCCTTCCGTGAGCGAAAAGCAGCCCGCCATGCCGGGCTGCGTCACCAGCCAGTCCAGACGCGCGTCGCCATCAATATCCATCAGCGCGAGCCGTGCTGGCTGCATGGACGGCACCGAGGGCAGCAATTGCCAGGCGTCATACACAACCTCGTCGGTCCCGGCGTGCCGCGTGCCGGCGGCCGGAAACGCCAGCCCGTGCCGTGACGGAACAGCACGCCGGGCACGCCGTCACCATACAGGTCCACCATCTGGTAATACGAGACGTCATTCAGCGCGGCAATGCCCTCGAATACCTGATAACCAGCCACAAGGTGGTCCGGCGTGAAGGTGCTGTAGGCCAGTTCGAGTGGCGGCAGACTCTGCACCGTTCCGTCGGTTTCATACGCGAACGTGCGGGCCTGCGCGAGCTGACTCACGACCGGCGATTCCCGGTACTTCAGCAGCAGGCGACGAACCAGCGTGTGGTCGGCCCCCAGTTCCTCGGGAAAATGATGGAACATCAGTACCTGTCTGAGCAGGCGATGCGTGCGCACCTCGAACCCGTACTGATAGCGGGAAAAACTGTCGGCCCGCAGCGGCCACGTGCTGCCGGCCGGCACGGCATAGGGCGGCGCGGTGGCTGGATCGACGCCGCGCTCGCCATAGTCCAGCACCACGCTGAACAGCCAGCCTTCGCCGCTGGCGTCGGCCGTGTCCCACAGGTACAGGCCGGCGGCCGGCGTGCGGTTCCCGTAATACGCCTCGACGAGATAGCGGTTCGCCGAATGATCGCGGTTGCCCTCTTTAGCCGCCGTCGCGTTGTCCGCATTCTCGGCGACGTAGCGGTAGTAGACATGCTCGCCCAGCGGATTGACGGACTCCTCGATGTGCCACTCGGCGATCCGCCCGGGGAAATCCGGGTGTGCGATCCGCGCCCCGGCTGTTCTGCCAAGACAGTGCAACTGGCCGTCGGCGCCGTGAATCAGCCAGAAATCATCGGCCGAGTCCTCGTCCTGCCAGCGCTCGATGCGATCGAAAGGACCTCCCACGCGGGGGAAATAGCACGTGACCTGATAGCTCGCGCCCAGGTCCCTGTCTGCGTAGCGGGTGACGGTGGTCGTGACCGGCTCGCCGTTCCCGTCGCGCTCGCCGACCAGCACTTCGCCGTCCGGTCCGACGAACCCGTCTTCGGCACCTCCGTCGTAGCGGGGCACGCCGCGATTCGTGCGGCGCTGGATGGTCGCCACAGCCAAGCTGCCAGCCCAGGCTGAAGGCGCTGTTACCGACGCCACTGCTGTACCCGAGCGTGAGCGCCGGCGAGTAGCCGCGCCTCGCCGAGACCGGCAAAGGCACGGAAAAACGCGCCATCCCGTCAGGTCCGATCGGACTCAGGCTCTCGCCCAGTCCACTGATCGCGCCGCCGCCTTTGGGCAGCGCCAGCTCCTGGACGACGACCGGGGAGGGGTCATTGCGGCTGATATCGCCTGGCATCGACTCACCTCGCCCCGGCTGTCAGTGTCGCCGACGGCCTGCGCAAACGCGTCGCCGCCATCAAACGCAGTATAGCGCACATGCACGATCACATCCACCAGTGAATCAAGCGCAGCTTTTTGTGCATCCGACGTGGGCCGTGGAAATTTCAGCGTCCAGCCCGAGACCGCGCCCGTGCCCTCGAAGGGCAGATAGCGCTCATCACCAAAATTCAGCTCGAACAGGCCCGCATCGTTCGGGCCCGACGACAGTGCGATCTGCTGGCTCGCGCGCAGGTTCGTGACGATGTTCGCGTCGTCCTTGCCATCGTCCGAACCGTCCAGGTACCTCACGCCTGCAATACTGGCGTTGAGCAGGGTGCTGCTTCTCGTCTGCGTCAGGGTAGCCCTGACGTCCTGGGTACGGGCCCAGCAGCGTCGGCAGGCTGATGCCCACCGATCTGATCTGGCGCAGGTAGTGGCCCGGATAGTCCTGGTCGAACAGGCTTTCGGTCAGATCGAAGCTGAACTCTCCCTTCGCCTTCTGCTGGTCAAAAGACTCCGTTGTACCCAGCAGGTCCATGAGTGATACCGTGCGGGTGATTTCCAGACGACGTTCGTGGCGCACAAGGAACGCCGCCTCCATCTGCCACAGGTTCAGCTCTAGTGTCTCCCCAACCTGCAGGCCGCGATAATGGTCGTTCCACGCGCCGGTCTGGATGAACGTGGTGGCAAAATCACCGACTTCATATTGCCAGCAGGCCTGCGTCGCCAGACACTGCGACACCACTTGGTCATAGATCTGGTGTAGAGCGCCGCCAGCTGGCCACTTAACCATTGATAGAGCGAGGACCGGGTGAACCGGTTCTGCATGAAGCTGAGCATCGCCTGGGTCTGCGCCTGCTCGTACTGGATCTGCCATTCCTCGCGGCGGCGACGATAGGTTTCGGACATTGCCAGGAGATCCGACTCGATGCCCAGACCCTGGCCGGTGACGAACAGTCCGTGGGCCAGCGCTTCGACCGCGTCCTCGAATCGCATTCCGCCGTCCGCGAGCCCGAAGATGTTCGGAAGCAACTTGGCGACGCCGGCAGCGATCATGACGCCGGTGGAACTGGCCATTACCGACTGCGCCTCGATTTTCATGTCCATGGCGCGTTCTTCGGAGGCTGAAATGTTTTGCTGATAGAACGCGTAGACCAACTGCCATGGCTGGAAAATATTCAGTTTGTCTAACTGAGGGGCCTCCTGCCAGATATGGCTGACAGGGTTATCCACGCGCTGATAATCCAGCTCCAGAGGGGGTTGCCTGACGGAGGTGCCATCATTTTCATGCGCCAGGGTGCAGGCGCTGAGCAACAGGGAAACCCGGGCGTTGAGGTCGTACTCCAAAACTAAGCGCGAGACCAGCGCCGGGGCTTCATTCGGCTGCTCTTGACCCGCCAGAACTTGTAGGCGATGGAACATCAGCACCTGATGGCAGATGCGGCGGGTGCGGATCTCAAAGCCATATTGATAGCGTGAGAAACAGTCCGGGCGACAGCGTCAGGGTTCACTGGTATGGTATTCGGGAGCCACCTGCAACGAAGGATCGCGTTCGCCGTAATCAAACACCAAGTGAAACAGCCAGGCGTCCTCTGCCGGGATGCTGCTGGCTATTGCCATCAATGCTGCTTCCGGCTGAATGTTGCCGTAACTTATCCTGACCAGATAGCGTTGCGCCGTATTGTTGCAATGCCCGCTGCGTTCGTTATCATCACAGCCGGAGTCATTTTCTGCCCGCCAGTAATAGTAAATGTGTTCGCCAGTGGGGGTAACCGTTTCCTCCATTAACCAGCGTACCACGTGTAAGGGATTTTGCGGGTCAGCCACGCGGGCGTGATCATGTTTGCCAAAGAGATGAATCTGGCCTTCAGGGGAGAATAATAACCAAAACGGCTTATCCTCACCGACCTTCTGCGGCTGCCAGTACTCCAGGCGAACCGGGCCAGTCAGGATGCGAGGCTGCCAACGGGTAACGCGATGCGGCTGTGAAAGCGCTGTCCCCAACAACGAGCTAGCGGTCCGCTGCGTCTGATGCCCTTGGTCATTCACAACCGGCACCAATACCTCGCCATCCGGCCCCAGGAAGGTATCGACTCCCCCGTAAAGTGGCACGCCCTTAGCGATCTGTACGCTGATAAAACCCGGTTCACATTGCCAGCCCATAGCAAAGGCACCGTTACCGGCAGCGCTACTGTAGCTAAGCGCCAGTCCAGGCGCCACGCCGCGACCAGCAGAAACCGGCAGAGGCAGCTTCAGCGATACCGTACCGTCAGGTCCCGCGGCCCTGAGGGATTCACCCATACCATTCAACGTTCCCCCACCACCAGGCAGCGAGGGTTTTTCGATTTTGAGCGTTTCAGAATGCTGTATATGCAACTCCTTGACAGACTGCCTTGGCGGAAGCCTGTTGATTTCAGAGTCTAGGCCTGGATGGTGTAATGGATATGCAAAATAATGTCGTTCAGACTCTCCAAAAGCGCTTTTTGACGACCGGTGGCATCCGGGAAGCTCAGCGTCAGGCTGCCCTGATCGGCTACCGGAATGCCCTCAAAAGGCAGGTAGCGCGCGTCATTGAAGTCAAGTACAAACTGGCCACTGTCGTTCATACCGTGTGAAACGGCGATGGCGTTGCACCCTTTAGCCAGATTGCTGGCGAAGCTTCCGCCGTAGCTCAGTACCGCCCGCACGTTTTCATAAGGACCAGTCAGGGCGGGCAGCGTCACGCTGACCTGTTTAATCTGGCGATGGTTACCCAATCCGGGGGGTAGTCATTCCCGATGTCCAGTCTCGACAGTTGCACCGATGCCTGCAGTTGCCCCCCGGCTATTTTCACCTCCGTTTGATTAACTCCACCGCTGCCGCTGCCATTGTTCAGCATATCTGCGAGTTTTTCTTTCAGTTCAAAGCCGTCGTCACCCAATTCTCGATAGACCTGTGCCAGTGAGACGGTACGCGTCACTTCCAGCGCCCGCGCATCGCGCTCAAGCCAGGCCTTTTCCATTTCCGCCAGATTCAGCAGCAGCGTTTCCCCCGCCATAAACCCGGCACTGGAACCGTTCCATGCTCCGCCCCGGATAAAGGTGGCTGCCGGCTCATTCAGCTCCTTGCGCAGCGAAGCCTGTGCCATCAGATACAGCGACTGGCTGAGGTCAAAGAACTGATAGTAAATGAATGGCGCTCAGCTTGCCGCGCATCCAGTTGTACAACGCTTGGTTGGTGAATTTTCGCTGCAGGAACTCCATCTGCGCCAGTGTCTGCGTCTGTTGGGTCGCAGATATTCCACCTGCAGCTCGGCCGCCTCGTGACGAATATCCAGCGCCCTCAGCTGGGCGTCGGGCTGTTTGAGCTCACTTTCTGCCGCGTCACGCTGAATTTCCCATTCTTCGCGTCTGCGACGGTAGGATTCGCTCAGGTTCATTTTATCGGCGATGACCAGAGCGGCATTGACGCCGATAGAGACCGACTCAGCCGTCGCCTGCAGGCCAGCACCCCAGCGATTACCACCAACGGCAAAGCCGAAGATGTTGGGCAGCATATCGGTAATACTGGCTGCGACCAGAAATCCCTGAGCGCTCAAGGCGGAGTAACCGGCTTTGGTCTGCATGTCCATAGCGCTCTGCTCCTGTCGGGAGATATTTTCCTCCCACAGGCGCCGATACATGGCCAGTCGTTCCAGTGCACCCCTGCGGTTTTCCTCAATTACCTCTCGGTCTGCCGCCACTTCATCCACCATTCGTTCCTGATTGCGGATACTCTGGGTGACCAGCTCCATCCCTTGGTGGATCAGCAGGCTGTTAAGTTCATCTGCGTCCTGATGTTCGACCAGGTTGAGCAGGGTGGTCCCAAATTGGCTGAGTTGCGCCACCGTATTACGCGCGCGCTCCAGCATCATCGGAAAACGCCAGAGAGGTAGCGTATCGAG
The DNA here is from genome assembly GCA_940746715.1 of uncultured Paraburkholderia sp. Lineage (GTDB taxonomy): Bacteria > Pseudomonadota > Gammaproteobacteria > Burkholderiales > Burkholderiaceae > Paraburkholderia. Next base: position 14,510 of record CALNWN010000021.1, on the reverse strand, counting down.
GTTAGGTAGTTGGTTACTTTCCTGCGAACTCAGCACCATGCTGCTCAGCAGCTGTGACGGATCGGCCCGGTCAGCATAGAGCGGCAGAGAAAGAGGTTGTCCGTCGATGGAGAGGTTATGCCGCAGGTTAAACAACCCAGTAAGGGAGTTGGCGGTGCGTGTTTCTGGCAACACACTTTCCCCATTGCAGACATTGGTAAGTATCTGCTGATAGTTGCGCTGCAGCGTTTTATCCGCGGCGGCGGCCAGAGTGGGTTCACCCCAGTGCGCGGTAAAGGTGAGATCCGGCTCGTCGCCCAGCAGGCCCAGCGCCTAGACATACCACATTTTGGCTTCATTGAGCGTATCGCGCTCCAGCTGACGGTAAGCGATGTCTCCACGGGCAATCAGCAGATCCAGCATGCGCATAAAGGTAACTACTTTATAGTGCATAGGGTCTGCTTGCGCCACGGCATCCGGATCGACGGAATCCAGCGGGTTGGCATTCCAGGAGGTTTCTTCTTCCAGTGGACGGACGTTCCATTGATAGTTCTGCAGTTGTCCCTGAACAATGTAGCCGACCGGGTTCCAGACATAGTTTAGCCAGCGGGTGGCATCACTGAAGTTTTGCTCCTGAAACAGGCGCTGGAAGGCCATCATCGGTGTGTAGTAGAAGAGCTCCCAGAAGTAGAGCGCACACGCGCCGTCAAAGTCAATTGGTTCAGCGTTGATACCGTTATGAATAACAATCCTTCTGAACATAGAAATAATAGAATTACTATTTATTCCTATTTTTCCGTTTACATCCGAAGTAAAATGCGGCCCGTTATATGTACCATCATCAGGATCGCGTTGGGTCGTCAAGAACACCTTTGCTACGTAACCGTCGTTCAACGGTATGTCGTCCAAGGGAACAAACAACCGAACACTTAATTCCGTATCTTGAAACTGACCGGAATGGATCACGTGATAATCATTGTTAACGACATGCTTGAGATTTAACTTGAAGTTACGATTTGTTCCGTGAACTGACGCGTCGTAAGGTGGGAGAGTAAGCGTTACGTAAAATCCCTTGCCCAATTGAGGTTCAAGAAGTTTCTGGGTTTCCATTGTCAAAAGTGCGTCTATACCGACGGCTGCCCGCCAGACGAGTTGCGGAGCCAGCAGTGTGTTGAGTCGAATGCGATGAACACCCAGTTGCATGTACTGGGCTCCGGTACCGGTTGAATGGAACTGAAGAATATTATCAGGCGAAAAAGCTACTTTTTCTATATTAAGTGTATTTCTGGCCAGTGCGATTTGCCTTCCGTTTTCGTCTTGAACTACATATGAAATTTCAATTGAAGATTTATTGTCTATATATGTCAATTCCGATGCATCAAGTTTCAATGTGTTGAATTGGAAATACATGTCACCAAAGGTCTGCGCAGGAATAATTGAAAGCGCATCCGCATCAGAAGCATAAAAGCTCTGCGTCCACCCCCCTGAGCTAGCTATAATAAATGGAGATTTATTATCAATACTTGTTTCAATATCTAGGAATTTTGAGTTTTGGCTTGAATGAATCAAATTTGTTACAATTTCAGTGCCCCAAATACCGTCCGGATTGGGTTCCCATGGATTGCCGCCATGGTTGATAGTGTACTCAGAGACAAAGTGTGTGAAATGACAGCTTCTGAAATCTTGCTGACGATTTGCACCAACCTCTATAGTCGATGTAGTATTGACTCCATTGTTCCAACCTGTCGTGATTACTGGAGTTCCACGCCAGTTACTAGTAATATTAAAGTCAATTCGACTTTTATTCCTACTGCCTGGAGAAACAAGGCCGATTCTGTTAGTTCTCTTATTATAAACACTTATAAGATTGAAATTGGTTGATGTCTCACTAATAATAAACTGATCGCCTGGGCTACCACAGTTATTCATGGCGATTAGTTGTTGATTACCTAATACACCTCTTGAATTAAATCTGAAAGTTAAAGTAGGATTTACCAAAGAAATCTCCAGGCGACTTGCACTATAATCGATCTTTATTTTTTGAATGGAAGCGTTATCTATTAAACTTACGATTCCATCAGAGGGAATACTGTGCAATTCTAGACTGCCAGGAGTTTCTATTGATTGTGAAAATCGGTAACCCGATCTCTTTATAAGATTTCCATTGCTAATAGGTACAGCGTCGAAAGTATTGGATATTGTTGAGTAGCGTGACAAATATGCCGACTCCAATTCCGTAAACGACCCATCGCCTGCAATTGCCAATCCAGTAACCGACTTATTATTCGGACCGAATTCCGCGTAGCTGCTGTCCACCCGATATATAAATACCAGCAAGGTATCATCACCGGCAAAACCAGAAACACTTAACGCCAGCGGCTTTGTCCCCGCAGGAATGCTTTCAAATTGCGCCGTCACATCGTGATTCCATGGCGCGCTCCAGGTCCCGTCATGCCTACGGAACGCCAGCTTGAGAGTAAAGCGATTCTGCGTACTTACGTGTCCGTTACTCTCCGTTGCCGCCCTTTCTTCCCATTCCACCCAGATAATATACAGCCGGCCGCGAAACACTACCGGCCGCACCATATCCTGCCACGCATTAAGCAACATATCGATGCTCGTCCATTCACCCCATGCATTGGCCGGTAGTGAACCGTTGTGCAGTTTGGAAATATCCACCGCACGCCAGTGGTATTCCTGCAGGTTTTCTTTGTTGCGGCCTAAAAGCCAAGTGATGCCACTGTCGCTGTTGACATTGTCGTGATAGGCGCTGATCACCTTCAGGTCTGCCACCGTTTCAAAGCGGGTCAGGTAGGTTCTGAACGCATCCTCCACCGCATCCTGCGAAAGTTTGCCCTGGCTGATGTTTTCCAGCAGCTCGTCCATCATCCGGGTTTGGCCGATAAGCAGGGTCGGATCAATATAGTTTTCAGGGTAATACGCTAGCATTGAGACACCGGACCAACTGCTGTATCGACTGTTAAGTGACCAGTCGAGGAAAAACTGCCGGGTGATGACCTCATGTCGCCTGTCGCCTTCCATTCTGTTAAGGGCGCGATTAATGTAAAGTTGCAGGCTGGCGATGGCTTCGGCGAGCCGGGTGGTTCGCACCTGGGCCGACACTTGGTTATCAATCAGCAAATAGCTGTAAAGCTCATCCCGGTTGCGTAAATATATGTCCTTAGGCTGACAATAAGTCCGGAACCAAGCGCTCAGCACAGCGCTGAAACGTTCTGCGGTATAAGCTTCTAACGCCTGCGACTGGCGACCATGCAGGGCGGCCTCCATGGCGTGCGCCAGGTTTTGCCAGTCCTGCCAACCATCGTCGTCGCTACGATTTGGCAAAGACACATACTGCAGACTCAGCAGCTGCTTGGTGGTGACCGGCATCACGTTTAACGCATCGCTGACGTTTTTCCACTGCAAGACCCGGTAGATGTTCTGCCAGTTATCCAGCCTGACAACCTCGGCACAGGTCATCGCCTGCTCAATCATCAACAGCTCGGTTTCCATCACCGAGGCCAGCATTTCTGGCGTCAGTGTCCCCTGCTCAAGGGCCGCCAGCACATCCGAGCTGCGAACGCCGAGGCCGTTCAGCCACCGGTGGAAAGCATGGAGCGACTTGAGCATATTCACCCGATCTGTCGGCAGGCCATCTCCCATCAGCTGATTACCGGAATGCACCAGGGAGGCCACCTCGGCTTCGCTCAGCATCAGTTTTTGTACCGTGATGCCCGTCTGTGCCATGGCGTGGCAGAAGCGGGCTACCCGCGCGCTTTGCTCTGGGTGCAGGCTATCCAGGACCGCCAGTTCGGCAAACTCGGTGATGCTCAGCTCATCCGGCTGCAGCACTTGCGTCCAAAGCAGCACGTAGCGCCCCATCTCCGACGAAGAGAGGGACAGAGCCGCTGCAATAAACGGAGACAGCAGGCCGGCCAACGAGTCGTGGTTCTGCTGGTCCATCTCTACGCTGGCCACGCTCTGACGCACGGATAACAGCAGGTTATTCATTTCCGGGGTTAGGCTGGTGGCGGATTGGTGGGTACACAACAGGTAAAGCTCGCCGACAGACAGCGCCATATCCGTCATCAATAGCCTGGCCTGATAAAGAAACTCGGTCAGAGCGCGCCACTGGAACAGCGAAAGTGAGGCGGCGTTTAGCCCGTGACAGGGTGATAGCTGATACAGCGGGTTAAGTTCCTGCACGCTCAACTCATGCTCTCGGGCCAACAGGCGCAGGCGCCAGAGGTGTGAAATGGTGTTGATATCGCCGGTAATGGTATCGGTGATGGTGCCATTCAAAAGGTGACACAAGGTGCGCAGATCACCGCCGTTGACCCCTAGTCCTCGTTTCAGGGTGGCAGTGGCAACGCTGTCCTCTCCCTCGCCTAGCTGGAGCGCCAGAGGTCCATCTTGCGGATTGAATCGCGTTCCGCCCAGCGGTGGCGAGTTAAAAATGCGGTCAAAGTGGCTGACCTGGCCATCAGCGGCCAAGGTATTGATGGCGGCGCCGCTGAGCACCAGGGCATCGTCCAGGTTCACGCCTTAACGAGCCTGATAAAATAGGCTGACAAATAGCCGGCTAAGAACATCCCGGTTAATGATGCCTTGGCTATTTTCGCTGAAAACCAGGGTTTCCAACTGGGCAGTCGACAGACCGGTGGCCTGGCAGAGGCGGATGGCCTTATTCAGCTTAAGCATGTAGGCCTCAAAGGGAGCACGTTCGATTCTGAATTGGCAGAAATCTATCGTACCCATGGGGTAACTACCTGTGTGCTGAGGTTCTTGCCTGCTGAGTGCGACCGTGAAATGACTGGAGTTTATGTTCTCAAACGTCACTGTTCGGGTGTAGTGTTCACCAGCTAAAAATACAAAATCCTCCTCAAAAACTGGGGTCGATCCAGCTAGCGACCAAATACTAAAACGACTTTTTTCGGGAAGCGCCTGCTTAAAACTAAAACGTACTTGACATTTATTATCTTTTATGGGGATCAGCTCTATATAGTGATTGGTATTAATTGTATAATTTCTTATAAGGGTAACGCGTACGGTTTCCAAAGAATTTTCTGAGGTGACGATGTGAGAGGTGTATTTTCCATCGACATAAATAGGCCCCGTAGTGTTAGCCTCATCCCCCATGAAACGGTCTAAATTACCACCGATGAATTCCGCCAATTGCTCATGCGAAAGACCGTAGTAGGCGGCGATATATTCACGGAATTGAAATAAATTGATATCTTGAGAAAAGTTTTTCTCATACAGCTCAGAGGCGTTCTGGGCGGTTATTTCCTCGGTCAGAATTTCCTTAAGTAGGGGAGAGATATTAGCCAGTATGGCCAGCAACGAGCCGATATCGCCTTCGCCCGTCACATCCGGGTTACGTGAAAGCACCGACAGATCGGGTTGCTGATCCAGGATCGCCTGACGAATGGTTTCATAAGGCTGGTGGTAAGGCGTCTGCGCCGTCTGGCGGTGTGTCGCCAGGGTTTCGAGCAGAGCTTCAGGCGTTGTCTGTTGTTGGCGGGAAAGGTGCTCTGCCAGGACTTCATTGGCCAGCGTCAGGGTGCACAGTTCCTCGTCCATGTTTTTCTGACTGAGTTGTAGACTGGCCAAATCGGGTCGGCGGTGGTCCAGACTGAATACCGAGGAAGGAAAATGCAGGTCATGCGCTTCCCGGTACAGTACGGTCAGATAAGCAGCCGGGGAAAACATCGACGCAAACGTAGCCGGAGAGACAAAAGCTGAGGCCCTTGAGCCAAACTGGCTATCGTAGCCGCGCGAATTCCAAGTCTGGGTTTATTCCAAGTCGGGCCGCCGAAGCGAGTTGCGGATTGGCTCGCGAGAAAATGTTGGCTTCCAGCATGCGGCTTTGCTTTTCTTGCTCCGCAGCCTTTCGGGCAAGAAACTGTGACTCCCCCCAGTTCAGTTCATCGGGATACTGATGTTTAATTTCTGCGGCTGATAAGCCACACAGGCTGCCAAGGGATAATGGCGCTCCCTTCCCGGCTTTACTCAATAGCATATCTATATTGTACATAACCATGCCCAGGCAGATTGTATAAAAAAGGGAGGCGCAAATTACACATTCAGTTATGTTTCATTTCGATGACAAATACTTCATAAAGTGTCATTCAGCTTTTTCTTCGGAAGAACGCAGGTGAGCTTCGATTAACAAGCGAATTCTCGATATCTCATCAGTCAGCTTTTTCAGTTCATAAAGAGCCTGAAGGCACAGATCGACAAGCTCAGGCGGATGTACTTCGGGAGCAAGTCCGAGAAACTGGCCCGGCAGATCGATAAGCTCGAGGCGCAGCTGGAAGACCTGACGGCCGGCCAAGGGGCGGCCGAGGCGCGAGGACATCGAGACAAAGCATCGAAGGGACCATCCAATCGAGGGTCCACGCGAGAACCACTGCCGCCGCACTTGGCGCGCGACGAGATCGAACTGACGCCGGATCCGGCTTGCCCCATATGCGCGACTGCAATGCAGTGGCTCGGCGAGGATGTCTCCGAGCAACTGGCCCGCGTGGCGGCCGCGTTCAAAGTGACCCGCACGATCCGCCATAAGCTGTGCTGTCCTGATTGCGGCCACATCGAACAGCCCGCGATGCCCAGCCTGCCGATCGAGCACAGTATCGCCCATCCGAGCTTGCTGGCCGATATTGCGGTATCGAAGTTCGCCGATCACCAACCGCTGTATCGCCAGTCGGAAATTGCGGCACGCGACAACGTGACGCTGGATCGCGGCAGCATGGGGCGTTGGCTCGGACAGATCGCCGAGCTCTGCATGCCGCTGGTTGAAGCGATCCAGCGCCACGTGAAGGTCCCCGGCAAGGTGCATGTCGACGATACTCCGGTCGCGGTGCTTGCGCCAGGCAGCGGTAAGACGGTGACCGGCCGCTTCTGGGTCTACGTGCGCGACGATCGTCGCTCGGGTTCGGCCGAGCCTGCTGCGGTATGGTTCGACTTCTCCTCGGATCGCAAAGGCGTCCACCCTCAAACCCGGCTCGCCGCATTCCACGGTGCGTATTTCGGCGAACGTGACCGCCGATTTCGGGAACGTGACCGATTCGGCGGGGTTGGGCGTTGCGCGGTGTTGATTGTAGATTTCCTTGTTAGTTCTGGTCGAGTTCGGGCTCCAAGGACGTTGGGTTTTGGGGATGCCTTTCTGAGGGATTTCACCGGTAAGCGTGATCCGATGATGACGCTGCATGAGGCGGTCGAGCATTGCGTCGGCGATGGTCTCGTCGCCGATCCATCCATGCCAGTGCTCAATCGGTAACTGGCTGGTGACGATGGTCGCCTTTCCCGCCGAGCGGTCATCGATCATCTCGAGCAGATCGTTTCGAACCATCGCATCGAGGGGCGCCATTCCCCAATCGTCCAGTAGAAGCACGTCGACGCGGGCAACCTGCAGCAGCCATTTTGTGAAGCCGCCGTTGCCGTGCAGAACGCGAAGCTCCTCGCCAAGTCGCGGCACGCGCAGATACAAGGCTGAATGCCCGCGCCGGCAAGCGTATTGGGCTAGGGCGCAAGCGAGCCACGATTTCCCGGCGCCAGTGGGCCGCTTATGAGCAGGCTGTAGCCCGCTTGCACCCAGTCACCGAGTGCGAGGCTCGTGAGCGAGCGCGGATCGACGCCACGGCCAGCGCGTGTGTCGAGATCTTCAATGGCGGCCTGCGGATATTTGAGGCGCGCCTGCTTGAGCAGTCGGGTACGACGGCGATCATCACGCCAGCTGGCTTCCCGGTCGACCAGCAGTGACAGGCGTTCCTCGAAGCTCAGGCTGGCCGCACCGGGCTGCGTCAGCTGTTCTTCCACCCCGGAGGGCACCCAAACTCCTCCGGGTATGGGCAGTTCAAACTCCTCCACCTGAGAACCCCCGGCTGAGCTTTTGAGCGGGCGGCTAACGATGTTGCAGGACGTCTATTTTCTTCTCCTTCGAACAAGAAGGAGATCAGGGAGTGAGCGTCTTGAAGCAACATCTGCAAAGCGCGATATTCACGTTGCTCGAACGCGAGGTGAGCCAACGCAGGATCCATGAGCTCACGGGCGTTGATCGCAAGACGATCCGTCGCTACCAGGCGATCTTCGAGTCCCAGCATGCAGCGACAGCAAATTCCCCCACGGTGCCCGCCGGCCCGGTACAGCCGGTGGGCGCGCAAACTCCTCCACCTCAAACTCCTCCACCCCCGCGCCCACCGGCTTCTGATGCTGCCGCGCCAGCCAAACCCTTCAATTTCGCCCGCTCGGCGAGCGAACCCCATCGCGACTGGATCGAGCAGCAGGTGCGCCTGAGGCGCAACGCCCAGGCCATTTACCAAGATCTGGTCGACCAGTTCGGCTTCACCGCCAGTTACGACAGCGTCAAGCGTTTCGTGCGCGCCCTTCGTCACGTCGAACCCGAGCAGTTTGACCGCCTCGAGTTCGCGCCCGGCGAAGAAGCCAAGGTTGATTACGGCGAAGGCGCGCTTACGTGCGATCCGAAGACGGGCCGCTTCCGGCGCGTGGTCTGGAAGTCGAGCAAACAGGTCTGGGCACAACTGCACGAAGAAGCCTTCCGGTACTTCGGTGGCACAGTCAGCTATGTCGTGCTCGACAACCTCCGCGAGGGCGTCATTACGCCCGACCTGTACGAGCCGGAGATCAACCGCCTTTACGCCGCGATGCTCGAGCATTACGGCGTGATCGCCGATCCTGCCCGGGTACGCGATCCGAATCGAAAGGGTGCCGTAGAGAACGCGATCCAGCATACGCAGAACACGGCGCTGACTGGCCGGCGCTTCGAGTCGCTCGAGGCCCAGAACGAATTCCTGATTCACTGGGAGGAGAACTGGGCAGCCAAACGCATCCACGGCAGCGCGCGGCGGCAGGTCGAGGCCATGTTCCAGAAGGAGAAGCCGCACCTGAGGCCGTTGCCGGCAACCGGATTCCGCTACTTCAGTGAGGTCGTGCGCACCGTCTGGGACGACACGACAGTGAGCGTCGATCGCAGCAATTACGCAGCCCGGCCCGCGCCGATCGGCAGTCTTGTGTGCGTGCGCATTTACGAGACCACCATCGAAATCCGTGATCGCAGGACGCAGGAACTGCTGCGAACCCACGCGCGCGCCTCACTACCAGGCTCGCTCGAGCTTCCCGAGAGCGAGCGCCCGTTCAACCCGTCACGCCAGACACGGATTGCACTCGCCAGTGCCGGCGACATCGGACCGCAAACGAAGGCGCTCTGCCAGCACATGTTCAACGCCGAAGATCGTGTCGGCCATCGCGGCTTGTGGGGCATCGTCGGACTGGCGAAGAGGTATCCCGCCCGACTCGTCGAGCAGGCGTGCGATCACGCGCTGCGCCATCACGTCTACCGGTACCGGCAGGTGCGCGCGATTGTTGAGCGACTGTTCGAGCAGGCCCTTGAGCGCCTCGACAGCGCGCTGTTCAGCGCCGGCGCTGCGCACAACGCCGGATCCATCACTCCACCAACGGAGAAACCACATGACCACAGCACTCCCGGACATCGAACGCGCCCTCAGACTGCTGCACCTGTCCGGCGTGCGCGACACGCTTGAGACACGTGTGCTGCAGGCGCAGGGCACCCAGCAACCGTTTCTCGAAACATTCGCGCTGATCCTGCAGGATGAACTCGATCGCCGGCACTCGCGGCTCATTGAGCGCCGCTACCAGCAGTCGGGACTTGAAGAGAAGCTGACGCTTACCGAGTTCGACTGGTCGTTCAATCCCAGACTGCCGCGTCAGGCATGCTTCCAACTGCACACACTGAAGTTCATCGCCGAAGGCAGCAACGCGCTGATCATCGGCAAACCGGGTACTGGCAAGTCGCACGTTGCAAAGGCCATTGCCTACCAGGCCGTCCTGCAGGGCTACAAGGTCCAGTACCTTGAGACCGACGACTTCTTCAACCGCTACGTTCTCAGTCCACCCGCGCAGCGGGAAACGCGCCTGCGCGCCATCCTCGATGGCGATCTGCTCGTGCTTGACGACCTGTTCCTGTCACGAACGATTCCCGACGACGCCGGCGCGCTGCTGCAAATGTTGATCCACCAACGCTACAAGCTGCGTCGCAGCGTCGTCGTGACGTCCAACCGCGTCGTCCCAAGACTGGGGCTCTTACCTTGGCGACAACACGATGAGCACCACAATCCTCGACCGCCTCATGCATCACTGCCACCTGCTCGAGTTCGACGGTCGCAGCTATCGACTTAAAGAGGCCGCTGAAACCCTTGCGCGAAAAACAAAAGAGAGCTAAATAACGTCCACGTCCTGCTTCACGGGGTGGGGGAATTTAAGTGCCCATAAGTGGAGGAGTTTGAACTGCCCGTCCGGGTTTTCCAGACCGTCAGCGAAACCGTCCAGCTTCAGGGTGCGCAGTTGCGTCAGTGTCTGTTGCATCATCATGGTGGGTCTTCTTTATTGGTAGTAGCCGGGGCCGCGTACATGCGCGTGGCTCGGGCTGATCCAGTCGGCAGGCGTTGCCACTGCAGCGCGGTCGCGGTTGTTGATCAGGATGTCGCGCACGTGGCGGTAACGATGCACGCCCAGCTCCAGTGCTAGCGCACAGGCGGTTCGAGACGTTCGCGGCCATAGCGACGTGAGAGCGCGAGCAATCCGAGGCACGCCCGATAGCCGTGTTCCGGATGGCGTTGCTCCTGCAGCAGCCGGGTGACGAGCGCGCCGGTTGCCGCGCCGATCTGCTGTCCCCAATGAATCAGCCGCTGCGGCGTCCATTCCAGATGAGCGCAGTGTGCCGCAGGCATGTGCTCGACAACAGTGGTATAGCTGCCTGCGCGATCGTTACGTGCGTAGCTGGCGACGCGGCGACCGCGATGTAGCAGTTCGACAGTGCCGGCGCGTCCAGCTGGGCGAACGCGCTGGCACGACATCCCGGCAGCTTCTGGAATGGCCTCTCATTCAGGTTCCTGAGCAGCGGGCAGATCGCCTCATTGACCGAGTGGACCGAGTCAAACCGGTGATGACGCAGGCGCGCCATGATCCAGCGTTCGACCACCTGGACCGCAACGTCTACCTTCGGTTTGTCCTGCGGACGATATACGCGCGCAGGAAGGAATGATGTGCCGTAGTGACGCGCGAAGTCCAGCACAGTGTCGCCAGCGCGAGGTTCATAGCGATCGGGATCGGCAATCATCGCCCGTGGGTTGCCCGGGACGATCAACTGCGGCACACCACCATAGAAGGTCAGCGCGCGAGCAATCCCGCCCAGCCAGTCCTCCATCGTCTCGGCCGGCGGCACATGCGAACGTGTAACTCGATGCGCCCATAGCCGCTACGAAGATGTGCGCGCGGCGTCCAGTCGTCAGCGGCAACGTGGGGCCGGCGAAGTCGACAAACAGCTTCTCGCCGGCGCGATGAATCTGGCGCATCGAGCGCTTCAGGCGTTTCGTGAACGCCTTGTAGTGCCCACAGAACTGCGTATAGCGGTAGGTCTGCCGGTCCGCGAACTCAGCCTGGTATTCCTCTCACAGCAACGTCAGCGTCATGCCCTTGCGACGCAGTTTCTGATGGATGCGTCCATAGTCGGGCTGGGCATAGGCTGCTGGCCCCGTGGGCTTTCCGAGAAGCCGCCGCTCAAGTTCGCCTTCATCCATATCGCAGGCGCTTGCCCAGTCCAGCCCGGCGGCACTGGCTAGTCCGATGTACTTCGTGACCACGCCCTTGGATATGCCCAGTGATGCGGCGATCCGATCGTGCGAGAAACCGCCGTCAAATTTAAGTCGCAAAACGTCCTTGATCATGCGCATGTTCATCCGGTGCGCGGGCATTGTCTCTCCGGCCAAAGCCGGCGAGCATAGCCCGCGTGGTTGATGTCATGCGCAACGCCAATCCTGCCTTCCGGTCCGCTCGGTCACGTTCCCGAAATGACCGGTCACGTTGCCGAAATCGCCGGTCACCATCCCGAAACGGCCGGTCACGTTCGTCCGAAATACGCACCATCGGCTACAGCGTTATTTCCTTGACCAAAACGCTTGCTAGGCTTGGCAAACCCTCGGAGTTGAGCATCTGCTACGAAGCAGGGCCCTGCGGCTACGGACTCGTGCGAGCGTTACGCAAACACGGCTACCACTGCGAGGTCGTTGCTCCATCGCGGGTCGCCCGACGGCCAGCCGACAGGATCAAGACCGACCGTCGCGATGCCTTGCTGCTTGCCAGACTTCACCGTGCTGGGGAACTTGTGCCGGTTGTGGTTCCCGAGCCGCACGACGAAGCCATCCGCGATCTGGTTCACGCACGCGAGGATGCCGTGAACGACCAGCGTCGGGTGCGGCAGAGGCTCAAATCGTTCCTGCTTCGTCATGGACATTCCTATACCGGCACGCGCTGGGGGCCAAAACACGCACTCTTCCTCTTAAGGATCAAATTTGAGGATTCCGCCCAGCATATTGTCTTCACCGAGTACCGGAGGCGGTACGGTTTGCCTCCGAACTCGTCGAGCGCCTCACACAGTCGCTGCATACTCATGCCGGGACCTGGCGGTGGCTGCCAATGGTTAAAGGCCTGATGACGCTCCGAAGTATTGATTTCGTCTCTGCGCTTACGATCGTCGCTGAACCCGGCGATATGCGCCGATTCCCGCACCCACGCGAATTCATGGGATATCTCGGCCTCATGCCATCCGAGCACTCCAGCGGAAACTCGAAGCAGCGAGGCGGGCTAACCAAGACGGGTAACACTCACGTTCGCAGGATCCTGGTCGAAGCTGCATGGAACTACTGGTTGCCGGCGAGAATCGGTGAATCGCTTCAGCCTCGCCTGGAAGGCCAACCTCAGTCTATCATCGACATTGCGTGGAAAGCTCAGCTTCGGCTCTGTCACAGATTCCGCCGGCTGCGAGCACGAGGTCTTCACCAGAACAAGACGTGTGCGGCCATCGCCCGCGAACTATCCGGCTTCATCTGGGACATCGGAACGCGACTGCAGCCAGCCTGAGCATTCTCGCAGCTCACTTCTCCATTCACTGATTTCCGGAGGCGCTATTGCAGAACTGACATCTTCCACCTGATCGGTAACGCGGCACCGGGCACGATGAGGGGAACCCTCGGGATTTTTTTGTGAGCACGCGACTGCGTGATCTCCGTTATTAAGAGCGAGGCAGCCCCGTGACGGAAAGATGAAATGCGGTAACCAGCCCGCGGATATGAGCTTGATCCATCGTCGACAAACAGCCCGTGTACCGCGTTACCCATCAGGATACGTCGACGATCGAGATCGCGGCAGCGAGAGTGGCGCTCGTCCTGCTTGCAAAAACAGGCCATATGAAAAATCGTTCTCCAGCGCCAACTGGACAATCTTCGCATGGAGCACCGTGACGTCCACTGGTGGCTCACCCGTCGTCGACTTGCCCGTCTCGAACACTTCCGACACGCGCTCCTGCAGCTGCTTCTTCCAGTCCGTAATCTGGTTGGGATGAACATCGTACTGCTGCGCCAGCTCTGCCAGCGTCTTGTCGCCCTTCAGGGCTGCCAGTGCTACCTTTGCCTTGAATGCCGGGCTATGCGACCGACGACTTCTTTTCGCCATCTTTGGGTTCCTCTTGCTGGTCCCTATGACCAGATCAGGCCCCGACCGGTCCACTTACCGACCTTGTCCGAAATTCCGGCGCCACCTCTCCGCGGGCGACTCGCTAACGATCTGTCACTGATACGCGACGCCACGTTTCTTGCATATTTTTCGCCTCGGGTTATTGCCCGAAGGTTATCTAATGAAGTGTTGGCCGCACACACCTGTCCAAACGGACAGTTGATCAACATCCAGAAATCCGTAGGATCGGTGCTGACGAGCAGTTTCTGTTTTCATATTTTAAATGTCACTACTTTCCTCCAGTGTAGAAATGTCACTTCATTTAAAAATCTCTTTTTTAAAAAATTGGCCAAGTAAAAATTAATTAAGCAAAGGAAACCAACTATACTTAAAAGAATAGCGCTAAAAAGAGTGCATACGTTTAATATGTCAGCGATTCCATATGCTCCAAGGAATGGAAAGTAATGGAATTTCAATGTACATACTAAACAAACAGTTTTAATGGAGGCGTATATGTACGGCAATACAGCGGGCTATATGTCTAGGCAGGAGTGCAGTAGACGACTACATGCCCTGCTCGATCCTTTGCGCGAGGCAGGCATCCTTTCCCGCGAATGTCACGTCGCGATATACAGTGAGCTTGTTTCATTTTTGGATACGGTAAGAGGCGATGGACTAAGTGGAGAGGAATACTGGGAGCATTTTCAACATTTGTTTGGATTCGCCGGCGGTTCGCCAAGAATTACTCCCATGAATGCGGCAAACCTCTGCCGTGAGCCTGGAAGGCTGATTGCCCTCAGTAATATGTTGCGAATTGAGTATAATCGCAATGTCTCACAGCAAATCCGGACGGCTGGCGCCGAACGCGTGCAACAACTGATCGCCGCACGCAAGATTTTGGCCGAAGGGCTAGGTATAAAGGATCCGAACGACCTTGCCATTATACGCAATGCCAGCGAAGGGAATAACGCCATTAACGCAGG
>CALNWN010000020.1 GCA_940746715.1 uncultured Paraburkholderia sp. | reverse complement strand
AGTCGAGTTCCTGATCGTCCATCAGCGGATCGAGCTGCCAAGTCAGCGGGCCGGCCCTGACCGTCATCGCGACGGGATACGCGGTGTTCGTGCGCGGTGAGCGCCATGTGCGCCGCGGCGTGAACTCGACGCCACTCGGGCCGAAGGCGGTGACGCGTCCGTTAGGATCCCGCAATGCTGCGTGCGCCCACATTGCACGGCCGTCGCGGCTACGCACCTTGAAGGCCATTAAAGCCGAACCGTCGAACAGATTAGCGCCCAGCCAGTCCCATCCCACCGCGTCCCCGTCGAGCAAGGTACTCGACCATTCATGATCCAGCCAGGCACTGCTTGTCACCGCAGTGACGCGTTGCGATGTTCCACTTCCCTCGGCAGGCTGTACCACGCTACCCGATACGCGTAGTTGCGGCTCGCTGTAGTAGTAACTCGCCTGTTCCGGCCGGGGGCCTTTGCGAGAGTAGCCGCGCTAGCCCTGAATCAACGGCGCTTGCGTGGGCGCCAGCGTGAGATGCAAGGCAAAATCGCCGGCATCGACGGTGACCTCGTAGCGGCCATCGGCGGCACGGACGATTTTCCATGCGTCCAGTTTCACATCGGTGTTGGCCGGCTTTGCGTAGGCAAGTCCGAACCCCTGCCGGCCAATTCGCTGATCGTGTATGAGATGACCGATTGCAGGATCGCTCAGCGCGGCATGCGCAATGATCAATTGCGAAGGCGCGAAAGCACTTGGATCCGCGGCAGCGTGGCCCGTTGCAGAGCGAAAGAACGTGATCTGGAAACCGAGCGGCCGGCCGTCCGGCGCCGCGAGCCAGCCAGTCGCATACCACCATTCGGTGCGAAATCCGGCGTGAGCGCCCGTATCCAGCGGCAATACAATCGGATGGTCTTTCGTGACCGCGGAAAAATCCGGCGGTGCACCCGCCGCAGGTGAGATGGCAAGCGCAGTGACCAATAGCCCAGCAGAAATCCGCAGACATACGCGGTGAAAACGCGCAATTACGACGGCAATGCGAACGGCCACGCGCCGCATTAGCACGGGAACACATGTCGACAAGCGCAACCACGCTCGCATCACCAGTCCTCCTTGACCGCGCGCACAGCATCGACGGAAACGGCGCCACGCCCGGCGACCACGGCCATCGTGCAGGCTGACGCCAGCATCACCGCCGCAACAGTGCCGAGAATGATCCACGGAACATGCAGCGACATGGTCCAATGAAACGACTGAGGATTGACGACGAATACAAGAATCAGACTGATCGCGAACCCGAAGACGAAGCCCACCGCAATGCCGCACGCCGTGAGCATGCCGCCTTCGAGTGCGAGAATCGCGAGGATTTGCGAGCGCGTCACACCGACGTGCCGCAGCATCCCGAACTCGCGAGCCCGTGCGAGCGTCTGCGCGGAAAATGTCGCCGCCACGCCGAACAAGCCGAGAACAATCGCGACCGCCTCCAGAAGATAAGTCACCGCGAAGCTCCGGTCGAAGATCACGAGCGTGTGCGCGCGAATGTCACCTGGTTGCGAAATCTCCAGCGCCGCACCGAAGGGCAGTGTACGGAGTCCCGCAATCACACGTTCCACGTTCACGTTTCGGGCGACGCTCACAGCGACATCGGTTGCGCTCATGTCGGCGGTGAGGCGGCGATAGTCGGCGAGCCGTATCTGGATCGCGCCGCTTTGCCGCACATAATCACGCCATACGCCGGCGACGACGAACACTTGCCCGCGTGCGCCAAGCGGCAGTCGCACACGCTGTCCGAGTGTATAGCCGTACAGATCGACCATTGCTTCGGACACCCAAACAGCCATCTCGCCGCCATGCAGTTCCCGGGGGGCAGCCCCGGTCCGGTCATTTGCAGATTTGCGCCAGGATCGGCTATCAGGCGTTGGGCAAGTTGTCGGATCGATGTATCGCCATGAAACTGCCAGCGACCCGTGTTGTCCAGTGCGGCCAAGCGTACGGCGTCCAATTCCGAGATTTGCATGCCGTCACCAACGCGATCGAGCAGATCGACCAGCACGCGCACGACGGGTTTGAGTCGATCGGCCCGCAAACGCAATCGCTCGTTGTGGTCGGTCTTCAGTTCGATGGCCTCATCATCGGCAATCTCGTCGAGCCTACCCGACAGCCACCGGGTATCACGACGAAACAGATCGGCCAGCAGCGGCTCCAGGCGTACAGTACGGTCGTTGACCGTGATACCCATCTCGACATTGAACCAGCCATCGCCCGACTGCCGCAGGCAGCCGTCGATCGCATCAATTTCGATCACGTTATGGCGAAACGTGTCGGTCATGACGATCTGCCAGCCGTTTTCGCGCAGCACGGGCAACGCAGTCTGGGTGAACGCAGGCCAATCGTCGGGATTCTGCGGGCCGAGCATGCCATCGGGAAACGGCTGCGGACCATGTGCGCGACTGGCAGGAACTTTTCGTAAGCCGAGCTTGTGCAGCTCCATCAGACGACGTTGCTCGGTGTCGAGTTGTCGCTTGATCTGAATCACATTGCCGTCTGGCACACGTACGAGGGTGGTATTGCTCTGGGCGTCGAGCCCATGCCCTGCATAGTCAAAAGCGACGGTTGCAAAATCCAGTACGTTCGACGACGTTGCCGGGGACCAACCCGATACCTAGGTGGTGCGGGTATCGAGCGACAGTCGCGGGGTCGGTGTCGCATCAATCACCTGCACTCTCGCCACGTCGTGCGCAGGCGGTAACGGCAAATCCGGCGCGACTTCTTGCAACACTTTACCTACCAGTGCGGCCTCATCGAGCGTAATGGACGGCATCGCCAGAAATTCTCCGAGCTGCATGGCTGACCAGGGTAGATCGATCGGACCGGCTTCACCTGATTGAGCATCCAGGTACCAGCATGGCTGGGTCGCGGTCAACAAAACTGTCGCGGGCGGCTCGGTTTGCAGGACGGGACGCACACGAGTGTCCGGTAGGGAATGCCATGCGATCTTTCCGTGAAGCGAGGAACCGGCATGCAGCGCGCAAGGCTCGCCAGAATGCATGGGACTTGCCATCGGCGAGACGAATGCGCGGCCGGTCGCGATGAGCCTTTCCAGGACCGTGGCGCCGGTTGTGCCTTGCAATCCGAAGCTGCCGGCGTATTTGCCGGAACGGTCCAGCCACAATCCACGCAGAATCGGCAGATCCTCCTCGACGACAAATTTCGGTGGTTTGACGAGGGCATTTTCCACGTTATCCCAAGGGTCGTCGAATGCGCGAATTCTGCCGTCAGTGCCTACACGAGCTTTGTAGAGAAAGATTTCGGGGCCTCCGCGATACAAATTGGCAATCACGTACGCCAGCGCGTGAGTGGTTTTCGTCGTCGCGGGCTTTTTGCTGCGGGTAACGGGTGCGGTGCGGGCAGCACGAAACCCTTCCAGCCAGGTCACCAGTTCTTGCCGCACGCCCGATACAGGTTGCGGCAGATGTGCAAGACCCGCGACAAGGAGCGCAGCGGCATGCTTGCAATAGGAACCAACAGGGCACGTGCATTCGCTTTCCACCCACATGTCTTCGTCGATATCGTGGAAATACACACGTACATCGTACGGCCGGGGCCGCGTACCCTGTACTAGGCCACCCAGCGTATCGTTTCTGATCCAGCGCAGATCCGAGACGGCATTCACATAGTCGTGAGCTTTCGCCACCGTATGGGCGCCTAACCAATCAGTGACTTGTTTGCGGGTGTAGGAGACGGGCATGGACAAAGAGATTCAGGTTGGCAGTGCATCAGCCATTTTACGCGGGCCGGTCCTGAGGCGGTGGGGCGAATTCCGCCGGCACCGTCCTGATTGTATGCGCGTGCCGCCGCTCATCTTCGACGTGCAGATAGATGCCGGCGGTCCCGGTCGATGCGTGGCGCAGGTTTTTTCTGGATGAAGCGCAGGTCGGTGCCCGCATCGGCCTGATGGGTGGCCGCACGGTGGCGCAGCCAGTGGGTCGACGCGCGGCGCAATGTGGCGGCGCCAACAGGATCCGCAGGCTCGAGCGCATCTGCTGCGCGCCGGAGAATACTTCCCTGACGATCAGATAGACCGCCGCTGGCGTCAAATGTCGTTTGTCATCGCCGACGACGCTCATTACGGCTGGCCCCAGTTCGCGTGCTGACGGTGCGGGCGGCAGACGGTGGAACATGCGATAGCGCGCACAATGCGCCATCAATTCGTCGCTGACGGGTACTTCGCCGTCGACGCCGCGCCTTCTGACGACGTGCAGCCACCATTTGCCGCGCCGCTGATAAAAATCGGCGGCTGTCGCATGTGCTGCTTCGGAGACGCGCAAGGCTGCGTGGTAGAGCAGGCGAATCAGTCAGCGACTGCGTTCGTAGTGCTGTGCATCCGTTCGGTCAGCCGCGGCCCCTGCTCCACGCTGGCGAGGACATGATTCCAGAGCTTGTGATCGAGGTAGCGCTCGACGCGCCGGGATTGCCTGACTGACGTTATCCGTCGGCGGCGCAGCGCAAGCGGATTGCCGGCCAGGGAGCCCGCGCTCATGAGATACGTCAACCTGCCCGACAGGATGCTGAGCGCCTGGTGCTGACTACGCTCGGACAGCGGGCCATCGAACAATCGCCGTGTGCGGCCGCGGCGGGGCAGATCTGGATCGGCCCAATCGAGCGTCGGCGCCGCGAGAAATCGCTCGTACAGCAGGAAATCTTCGCGCGTGAGGCTCGACAGCGGTTTGCCCAGCGCGCGCGTGGCCCGTAGGAGCAAACGCACGGCCTCCTTGCGGTAGCTACGCAGCGTGTGTGGTGACGCGGTGTATTCGGCCAGCCACAAGCGGATGGCCTCGACGTCGGTGTCAGCAGTGATCTGCCGGTCTTGTCCGCTCGCGCGGTTGGTGCCCGAGGCTGCCGTCGAGTGCGCCCGGCAGTACGATGGCTAGGACCGGTTCGGAGGGCAGTCAGGAACCGCGCAAATCTGCGCGACATGCGGTTGACGTGATTGCGGCGTAAAAGTTGTCGAGGGAGCGGGTTTTCGTAGGAAAGTTCAATCATGTATTTCTGTATATCGCTATACATGTAACGATAACTTTCTGAACTTTACGATAATCCTTACCTAATCGAAACTGATTTGGCTGTACGCTGCGAAAACTTGATTCCGAAACGCCTTACACCATGAACCCTGCTGCTGCCATCGACACGCACGCTTCCCAAGCCATGCGGGCCACCGACACACCCGGCTGCAAGCAGGCTTCGATCAACCGACACTTGTCGCGCTGCTCAAAGCGGCGCTTGCCATCGACGCCAGTACTCACGACCTTCAGGGGCAGGAAATCGAAATTGCTTTCGTTCGTCTGAGTATGTCCACTGAAAAAAAGTGGGCACATCCTGTGCCTATTCAGCACTGGACTCCATGTGTGGGGAATTAAGCACTGGTATGACTTTCGATGTCAATCACGATGTTCGGGTTTGTGTCTCTTTGCATAGGCATTGGAGATTTCCCAAGGGCGGCGCAGCAGTAACGTCGACGGTGGATCACGCTGATATCCGCGGGTTGGGTACCGCATTACAGAGGTCCGCCTCAAGAGCCTTCCGCCATCTTACGGCGCAAGTCGGCCATGCCGTTGCCAGGCGCTAGCGCGGGTTGCTCGAATGCCGGGCTGCGCCGCCCTCGGGAAACTCGTAGAACGATGTCTGGTTATTACATAAGTGAAGTCACGCTGATCTGGCTACCGGTACGGCCAGTGCCATGGAGAGTTGGGCGACGTCCAGAATGAAGCCGGCTAGTTCGCGAGCTATCGCGACGGTTGTGACGTAGACACTCTTTCCTTTAGCAACAAGCTTTCGGTACCGGCGGCAGAGTCGCAATTGTGCATCCTAGGCGCGGTCGACTATTGCCTTTGGTAGACCTTCATGTCGTATCTGGAGCAGTTTGCTCACGCGTGCGGGATGTCGGTAACTCCAAGCGGCCTCAACCAGGAGTTTTCTTGCATAGCTGTTCCCGGTTTTGGTAATATTCCCCTGACGCCGCTTTCCGCCTGACGAGTGTTCCGATGGCGTCACCCCAAGCCATGCCATCAACTGGCGTGGATGTACGAATCGCGACAGATCACCGAGTTCGGCGAGCATGCCGACGGCAGTGACGAACTGGACGCCCCGCATGGCCTGCAACCCGAGCACGGCCGGGTAAAGTCGCCAGTCAACCACGGCATCGCGCAGACCCGCCTCAAGGCGTTCGCATTGGGCGATGCGATCTCCTCAATCGTACGCCGATGTTCATTGAAGACCATTTGCTGCCATGCGTTATCGAATTTGAAAGTGCTAATCCAGCGGCGGTGAGTGACGCTCCAATTTGCGGTGCCGGCGTAACGCACGCCGTGCGACAGCAGGAACGACTTCAGTCGCTGCCGGGCCTGCCGCAATTCGTGCCGAGCGCTTTCCCACGCGCGCGCGCGAGATACCGAAACGCTTCATCTTCGACGGTAGGAACATGCACGGCCGATAAATCGCCTGCCCTAAGGGAGCGAACAAGTTTGACAGCGTCACGGCGGTCGGTCTTGACATGTTCGCCGGGTTTGCGAGGAATCATCGAGGGGGCACAGACCATGCATTCGACACCGTATCCGGTTAGCTGCCGATGTAGCCCGTAGCCGCACGGCCCCGCCTCATAGACAACGCACACATGTGACGATTTTGCGAGCAACTGTTTGCACAGACGGTCGATCGCAGCTTTCGTTGTTACGATTTTTCCCATCGATTCGACATCACCATTGTCGATGGAATAGGCAACAGTGATCGAATCCTTATGGACGTCCAGTCCCACATAGAGCGTGCTATCGTGTTGCATGCTGGCCTCCAAGTCGAAATCGCCGGGGCACGGCCCAGTCTATGCCCGTGCGGCTCTGGCAGTAATGCTAACCCGCGTTTGATTCGCTCGGCAGGCCAGCCACTGCGACACGAAAGTCATACTGACTTACGATCGACGCCATGACGATACGGCGGCGCACAGTCGGGGCACGTGTTCGGCACACTCAAGCACTGGATGGGATCGACGCACTTCCAGACGCGTCGACTCGGCCATGTAGCCGCTGAAATGAGTTGCACGTGCTGGCCTCCAACCTCAAACGCGGCATCAAGATTCTCGGATTCGCCAAGACGATGCGAGCGATGAAGCTGGCAGGCGCGTGAACTAGCGCGCCGACGCTGTTTCCGTAAAACACGATCACGTTAACTGCCCGCATCTCGGACCACCGCAGCTGTGCCCCTCAACTGAGCGTCACCGGTCAGCCGTTCTGCGCGTTTTTACACGGCCTCGGCCACGAGGGTCCAGCGCGTATAGACGATGTGGCCAAGCGCGGCGTCAACCTCCGACGGCATCCGCCGCGGTGGCGTGACGCCGCCATCGATCCAGTCCGCGGGGTTCAGCGTGGCACTCGTGATTTCTTCGCCCGCGTGGCCGCGCCGCTCTTTGGCGTCGCTTTCATCCGCCGGGCCGTCGCCCGCCCCGCAGACGCGACCGGCGCACGACGTCGTCGAGCTGGGCCGTGACTGCGGCCTGCCAGAGCGCGCGCATCTGCCCGGCAATGTCGGGCAGGATGCCGGGTATCGCGATTTCAGCCAGCCCCGAACGCACAACGAGGAAGCGATAGAAGGATCCGGAGTTTCCTCGCTAAATCATTGGGTTAAGGAAGGTCTGTAAAAGTCGTGCCGTTGCGTTGCTGCTGAGCTATCCTGGAAACAGAGCGAATTAAGTGAGGAGCAGTGTGATGACGCAACTCGGTCTTGGTCCGGATCTGTCAACGAAGCGCACCCGCAAACGGGAATTTCTCGATGAGATGCGACGCGTTGTGCCCTGGTTGAAGCTGATTGCGCTGATCGAGCCACACTATCCAACGGGCAAAACCGGTCGGCCGCCGTTCCCGATTGCGACGATGTTGCAGATTCATTTCATGCAGCAATGGTTCGGTCTGTCAGACCCTGCTATGGAAGAGGCACTCTATGACGTGCCGCTGTATCGCGAGTTCGCGGGTCTCGACGGCGGGATAGTTCGCTTGCCGGATGAAAGCACGATTCTCCGGTTCCGCCATCTGCTCGAGACGCACGGCCTGGCGGTGCAAATACTGGCGCTGGTCAATGAAATCCTGACGGAGAAAGGCCTGATGCTCAAGGCTGGAACGGCAGTCGACGCCACTCTGATTGCAGCGCCCAGTTCGACAAAAATGGCTCGGGCACGCGTGGTCCGGAAATGCAATCAACGCAGAAAGGTGGCAACTGGTACTTCGGGATGAAGATGCATATCGGTGTGGACGCCGACTCGGGCCTAGTCCATACGGTCATTGGAACGGCAGCCAATCTTCACGACATTAACGTAGCCCAGGCGTTGCTACATGGTAAGAAACCGACGTGTATGCTGACGCCGGCTATCAGGGTATCGAAAAGCGTTGTGAGGCTGACGCGGTTCGTTGGCATGTTGCAATGCGGCCGGCAAAGCGGAAACTGGATTTGAGTGATTCGTTGGACACGATATACGATCAAATCGAACGCCTGAAGGCGGGTATTCGAGCCAAGGTCGAACACCCGTTTCGCATCCTTAAGCGGCAGTTCGGTTACATGAAGACCCGCTATCGCGGTTTGACGAAGAACATCGCCCGGTTCACCACGCCGTTTGCTTTGGGCAATTTATGGATGGCGCGCAGAGCTTTGCGCCAAGCATGAGACACCCGGCCGACAAGGGTCGTAAGTCTGGTCGAGGCACTCCGGCCGCGCGAAAAAATTCGGCCATCACTCACCAGCAAAGCCCTGAACGTAGAGGCCGCGCTGGGTGTGAAAGATAAAGCTGGGAAATTGGGTTGTGCAGACCTTCCTTAACAGCCCCTACTAACCCTTTTTGAAACCGTTTCTTAGCCGGCTTAACGTACGATTTTCCGAATTCTGAAGCTACCCCATATAGGTTGATCTCGCGATAATCTCGGCGCATGAGGAAATATTTATCATCATCGATGAAGTAATATTTAGGTGACTTTTCGCTATCTATAAGGTATTCTGGAATAACAAACTCAAGGATAAGTCTGTTATCCCCGATAACCAATGGGATGATTTCCTTTCCCTTTCCAAAGCAACTTAATCTGCCAACCCAGCTATTTGGAGTTGCGCTTTTATAAAGGCCATGGCTATGCCCTTAGCTTAATGTACTCATATTAACCTCGCTTGTGTTTTGCGGTGCATTTATTGCGCATGATTTTAACCGCATGTATTTAACAAGTTGATCAATCCCTTCTATTTTACGATTCGAGAAGAGATCTTCAGGGATATTTACATTATATATCTCCATAACAAACACTTGGATGTCAAGATAATCGAGGCTATCAAATAATAAATCTGAAAATCTGGATTCGCAAGAGACCTCATTCGTGTCAATATCTTTTATTGACGTGCCCTTCTTTTTGTTGACTCGTAACCTCTTGATTTGTCATTGCATCCCTCCGTCTATACTTGCAAACAGGAAACTCATGATAACTGGCGAATTTATTTGCACTTTTTTCTGGGCAAATAATTTACTCATATATACTGAGTACGCGAACATCTTTTGCACTGGATTGGGATTGAAATCGTTAGCAAAAACTGACTACCATGCTATTAACTTCTGCATAAGCTCTACGATAAGTCACTCTGCTTTTGCGATAACCAATGCCGCATTTTGGCCACCGAATCCGGAACTTATATTTAATGCTAAGCGTACGGAAGCGTCGTAATGATGTTCATTTGGCAAATAGTTAAGATCGCATTCAGGGTCTGGCAGCTCTAGGTTTAAAGTTGCAGGAAGTAGTCCTTCATTAAGGGCTTTCACGCATACTATCGTTTCAAAGCTGCCGGCTGCTCCGACAAGATGACCTGTGTAAGATTTTGTGCTCGATACTGGAACATCATAAGCCTGATTACCAAGAACCTTTTTGATAGCTCGGGTTTCATACAAATCATTCAACTGCGTTGACGTTCCGTGCGCGTTTATATAATCAATTTCGCTCGCAGCGCAACCCGAAAGATCGATTGCTATTTGTATTGTTCTGCTTAGAGAAGCCACATTTTCGTCAGGGCGGATAATGTTCATTCCATCACCAAACTGCGCATAGCTCTTCACTTCAGCAAGAATTGAAGCGCCTCGAGCTATTGCTGAATCGCAATCTTCGAGACAAACGACGGCACTGCCTTCAGCTAAAACAAAACCCGAACGGTCCATACTGAATGGGCAGGAGGCTTTCTTGGGATCAACAGTTTCTCTGGATAGCGCATTAGGCACATCGATGCTCCAGATGCTGAATTCGGATCGTAATGATTCGGTGCCACCGGCAAGCATGCATTTTGCCCGCCCAGCACGAATAACTTCATAGGCATCGCCAATCGCCATGGTCCCCGTTGCACAGGCAGCCATAATGGTATTCTGATAGCCTTTCAAACCATACATCATGGCGCAGGCGGCCGTCATTGAGCCTGTCATGTTTATCAGGTTACTTTTAGGATTTGTAATTCCTGTGTGGTTAAATTGACTGACAAGATCATTAACGGCATCCTGTCCCGCCCATCCACTTCCAAGAATTACGCCGCATTCAAATGGATCGTAATAGTTTGACGGATTGTTGCTCTCTCCAAAGGCTTGAGATACTGTCTGTCGGCAACTTTCCAGTGCCAATTTTCCACTTTCAGGTAAAAAATGAGTTAGCGATGTCGATAGTTGGCTAAATCGACTCTCATCTTGCTGCAACAGTGCAAAGAAACGAGCCTTAATGTTCTTACGAACAAAAAATATCGGCTTAAACAATAACTTCTTATTTACTATACTTTGCCAACTTGTTTCAACACTCTCTCAACCCGCATTTATAACCCCCATGCCGGTAATTACCACCCTTTTGTTTCTCACAATTCTCTCCTAAATATTTACTCACAAGTTGATCTGATTTTTCCAAATAAAATTTTTGATTGCCTGATTTTTACAAGCTCGATGCAGCTACCAAACTACTATGGCTTGCGCCGCGAAACATCACCGCTGAGTCGCATCGTGCCGCGCACAATAGGAAGGTCGCGATG
Organism: uncultured Paraburkholderia sp.; assembly: GCA_940746715.1. Lineage (GTDB taxonomy): Bacteria > Pseudomonadota > Gammaproteobacteria > Burkholderiales > Burkholderiaceae > Paraburkholderia. Next base: position 20,220 of record CALNWN010000020.1, on the reverse strand, counting down.
CGGCAGTTCCGCAGCCCGGTGATCGCCATAAACGACCAAGCCTTTAGCATTTGAACCGTAGCCTCGATGCTTCAACGACTCATTGTCTTGAACACGAAAATGCTGATAGTCCTGTTGATCCCGAATTGTGTCATCTGCTCGACTGTGTGTTCGACCGGGCGCAGATTTTTTGGATTTTCCCGTAGCACTTAGTACCACGATTCGCAAGCCTTCGGCGCAGAAGAAACGATTAACAGTCCCCAAATAAAAACGAAAGACCTCGTGCTCGACAAAAGACAAGACGACGTGCACGATCTTCGAGGCAGTTTTTCTCTGGTGCGCCCAAATGCATAGAAGGGGATCGCTCGAGAGCAAAACACTATTGGCGCAAGTGACTTTGTGTGTCACATCAAAGCTTGCAGAAACGTCCCAATATTGGCATCTTCAACTCACTGAGCACCGGGTTGGGTTGGTGACCGCACCATGTGCTCTCCGCTGGCAATGAAACCGCTCGTCAACGCCCATCCTACGGACTTCTGGATGTTGATCAGCTGTCCAGTTGGACAGGTGTGCGCGCTCAAGCACTTCGTTAGATTCTCACCACGACTATCGAAGTAGCGTACTGAGGTCGGTCGTCAATCGTGGAGAACAATGGTCTAGTCCATTGAACCAATGAAATTGCACTGATCTAATCGTGCATGGGCAAAATGAATCTGAGTGAAACCGAGCGCGAAGAGCTGATGTCGATGCAGCGTAGCCGCACGATAGCCGTTGGCTAGGCGAGGCATGCGCGGTTGATCCTGCTGCTCGACGAAGGGGCCTCGCGTGCGGCGATCATGGCAGAATTGCGTTGCGATTCGCGCGCTTCATTACAACGTGGCAAATGCGTTTCAACGCAGATAGGCGAGGAAACGACCATATAATGTGGCACACTCGCACTGGAAGCGGGCTCGCGGAGCGCCGCTCAGACGCTTCATTAAAACGAGCCGTGACTGACTATGACTCATCGAGATCAATTGGGTCGATATTCCTGTTCTTCATTCACCCAGAGAACGCACACAGGACTCTTCGTTTCTTGCGAGGCGATACCTCGGAATAGTGTACTGCGCGTAGACGATCAAGAAATGCATCAATGTGTTGGGCCGGTGTCAAACGCAATCTCAAGTTGACACAGCTTCGGACTGTGGCGCGACAATCTGGATGAGAGCGCATTGACTCAGGTTGTTTGTTACCGAGCAAGGGTCGTTGCCTCATGTAATTTGCTACCCGTCAGAATGCTGGCGGGAGCGACTTATGACGAGGCGGCTCAGCATGACAACACGACGGGAATTGACCGAGGCAGTTGGCGAGCGGTACCGCCGTTCCGACCGGAACGACAAGCGCCAGATCTTGGACGAATTCGTTGAATTGACCGGCTATCACCGCAAGCACGCGATCCGTGTGCTGTGCCGCGAGCCTCTGCCTTCAAGGACCAAGCCCGGTCCCCAGCGACGCTATGACGATGAAGTGCGGGCCGCGCTGATCACGCTGTGGGAGGCTGCCGACCGGATCTGCGGCAAGCGCCTGAAGGCGCTCATTCCGACGCTGATCGACTCCATGACACGGCATGGTCACCTGGCGCTATCGAGGTCGGTTCGCCAACGGCTAAACCAGATCAGTGCCGCCACCATTGACCGACTGCTGCGGGACGTACGCGATCAGGCATTCGCCGGTCAACGCCGACGCTCTGGCGGAGTCGGCAATGCAATTCGCCGCGCGGTGCCGACCCGCACGTTCTCTGACTGGAACGATCCGCTGCCCGGCTATCTTGAGGTTGATTTCGTCGAGCACTGTGGTGGCACCAAGATCGACGGCGACTTCGTGCACAGCTTCGTAATGACAGATATCGCGACCGGCTGGACCGAATGCCTGGTCATGCCGTATCGCAGTGGTGCGTTCGTTCTCGAGCACATCGAACAGGTTAGTCGAGCCTTGCCGTTTCCGCTTCGTGGCCTGGACTGCGATAACGATACGGCGTTCATGAACGAGGCCGTGTTCGATTTCTGCAAGGCAACCGGTATCGAGCTGACGCGTTCGCGAGCGTACAGGAAGAACGACCAGGCGTGGGTCGAGCATAAGAATGGATCAGTCGTGCGCCGCCTCGTCGGGTATGGCAGGCTACGTGGACTTGAAGCCACGCAAACCCTTGCCTGCCTTTACGAGGTGTCGCGTCTGTACATCAACTTCTTCCAGCCTTCATTCAAGCTGAAATCGAAGACACGTCATGGCGCGAGAGTCACGAAGCGGTATGACGCGCCCTTGACCCCGCTTGAGCGCGTCCTGCATTCGGCGTCGGTGCCGCAGGCAACCAAACGCAGACTACGTGCGCAGTTTCGCGCGCTCGACCCACTGGACCATCTTGAGCCGAATGCGCGAAGCTCAGCAGCACGTCGCGCAATGTAGCGAATCCGGCACGGCGCCGGCGGCGGCAAAAACAGCTGGTCGCGTTCCTCTCGCGGATTTCCTTGCGAGCCTTGGCACAGCGTGGCAGGACGGCGAAGTAAGACCGATGCATCACGGAAAGGCGCGCGTCCCCCACACCTGGCGCAGCCGGGAAGATCCGTTCGAGCATACGTGGCCGACAATACAGCAATGGCTTGAAACCGAGCCCGGCATCACGGCGAAGAAGCTGCATGAGCGTCTCGTTGCAATGGCACCGGCCGATGTATTCGGGCGCGCAGTTGCGGACCCTGCAGCGCCGCGTGAAGGCATGGCGATCGAACCGCGCCAGGGAACTGGTGACCCGGATACTCGGCGACGCCGATGCGATGAAGGCTGGCGCTGCTACGCAGCACCCGCCTTCATCGCAAAACAACCGGAGAATGACAATTAGCCGGGAGTAACATCATCCCGTGAGGCAACACGTGCCGACCGTGCCGAACAGTTCCACTTCGCCCATTCCGACCGCATGGGCGACCGTGATCGAATCCTTGTGGACATCCAAATCCACGTACAACGTGCTAACGTCTTCCATGCTAGCCTCCGTGCCGGAAACAGGCCGTTGATAGGGGCTCCGTCCCCCTCAATGCGGCTCTGACAGCAATGCTAACCCGCGCTTACATCCGCACGGCGGCTAGCCTCGCCTCACGGGAGTCATACTGACTTGCTCAGGCCGAGTTGACGCACTCGGCCACCGGTTCCGATCTGGCGCGGCACCAGGCCGAGCCACGCGGCAAACTCGCGTCCTGATTTGAAGTTGCGTGCATCGCCAATGGCGGCTGCCATGGCTGTGGCGGTGAGGAGACCGACACCGGGAATGTCGCTGAGTTTGCGGTAGTCCTCGTTGTTCCTGAAGGCGTGGGCGAGGCGACGCTCCAGAACCGCGATCTCGCCGATTACTGTACTCGGGTCCACTGCTCACGAAGGCTGTCGACGAGCAAACCCGGAAGACGGTCGGCAACTCTAGCGAGACACGCGGAGATGTTGTCGGCAAAAGCGTGATATCCCCGGGGCAGCACTTCGCCGAATTCGTAGAGAAGGCCGCGCAGGGCGTTGGTCTGCATGATGCGAAACTTCATCCGTTGCGCGCGGAGCCGGTGCAGCGCGAGAATGGCCTGCTGCGCTTCGGTCTTAACGGCGACAAACCGCGCATCGGGCTGTTGAGCAGCTGTCCAAATCGCCCGCGCGTCGGCGGTGTCAGTCTTGTTACGCAGAACGAAGGGGCGCACTGAGCGTGGGGCAATGAGCTTCACGTCGTGGCCGAGGCTCATCAGCTGTCTGGCCCAGCAGTGCGCGCTGCCACACGCCTCCATGACGACAAGCGAAGGCTCGCGCCTAGTGAAGAATTCGATGACTTGGTTGCGTTTGGGTTTTATGCGCTGAATCTCCCCGGTTTGAGCCATAACGGCATGCAATTGGAATACATGCCTGGCTATGTCCATGCCGATTACGGTGGGCTTCGTTTGAACCTCCTCAAGTGGCGAGCTGCAGGCAAACGCCGGAAGCTCTCACTGACGATGGCAGAAAGAGGCGGCGGTCGCCCCGTGTCACGTCGGACGGTAAGGTGATTGCCGCCGGAGGGAGGCGTCCATCCCATCCGATCAAGTCCACCTTAGTGCTTCTCAGGCGTTATAGAGTTCACGAACAACGAGAAAGGCAATCGACGACGAAGCAGCAGACGCTGACGATGGCCGCGGGTCAGGGTGCGGGATTCGAGGCCCGCCGAAAACGCGCGCGACGCAACGAGTTTCCTGATACAATGAACACCATCATTCTCTGGACAGAACTGTGCGCGATAATCGAGCCGTATCAGCCGAAGCGCGGCAACGGTCGTCCGCCGATTGGTCTGGAGCGCATGCTGCAGATTCACTTCGTGCAGCACTGGTTCAATCTGGCCGACGTCGCTTGCGAAGAAGCGCTGGACGACAGCACTAGACTGCGTCGCTTTGTGGGCATTGGTCACCGCCCCCAGTTCGGCCAGGAACAGGGAGCAGGCGCGCGATCCCGAGATGCGTCAGACGCGCAAGGGAAAGCAGTGGTGTGTGTCACGAACCTGAGCGCAAGCTTGGGATGCTGTACTGAAGATGGAAGAAGGCCTTCCGGAGCTGGCTTGCAGGAGCAGACTTTAAACCGCCCGGTGCTGCTGCGTTCAAAAGGCGTGGTGGTGAGCGACTGTGGAAAAGTCACCCGCCGAGGGTGGCAGGTACGTGTTGAGAAGATGAGCGAAAGCAAACCGTCCGATGACGCATCGTTATTCCCAAAGGCGCTGTCGAAACTGAGGTAGACCATTGGCTTCAGGACAAATCGGGACGATACCTGCTTACGGGCCCGATGGCAGCCGGTGTATAGGCGGCATGATCTCAATACAGGCTTTGGTACGGAACGTGAGAACCCTGTTCCAGATGCGAAGGGAAATGACAAATGGCAGAAACCATGAGGAAGAGTACCGATGCTGGACCAAGGGACGGAGTTACCCGTAGTCGCGTGGAAGCGCCTGTAATGGGTGTGGAGCCCTCTGGCATTCCCGAGCGCCGTACTCACGACTACATGCGCCACGGCACAACGACGCTGTTCGCTGCACTGGACATCGCCACGGGCGAAGTCATCGGTGAATTGCATCGGCGCCATCGCAGCGGCGAATTCCTGCAGCTCCTGCGCACGATCGACACCAGCGTGCCCGCCGGAATGGACGTACATCTGGTGATGGACAACTACGGTACGCGCAAGACGCCTTCGATTAAAAACTGGTTCGCTCGTCATCCGCGCTTCCATGTTCACTTCACGCCAACTTCCGCGTCGTGGCTCAATCAGGTCGAACGCTGGTTCGCCACGCTCACTGAGAAGGACATTCGACGTGGCACGCATCGCTCGACACGGCAACTTGAAGAGGCGATCCGGCATTACCTTGATGCCTAAACGCGGATCACCGGCCGTTCTCCTGGGAGCAAATCGGCCACGAAATCCTCGCCAGCCTCGAACGGTTTTGCGCGCGCGTCCAAAGAGTTTCGGAATGAATGCCATGAACATCGACACTGTTGCCATCGACGATGCCGTCCTCGCGCTCCTCTACTTGACCCTGCATGACCATAACCGCGCCTGGAAGAGCTCCGATTGGGACGCCTTAAACCGACTTCATGAACGCGGCCTCATCGGCGATCCTGTCAACAAAGCGAAATCCGTAACCCTCACTGACGAAGGATTGTGCGAATCCGAACGGCTCTTCAGGCAGCATTTCGTCACGGCCGGCAACAAAAGAAATAATGAAGCGAACTTATAACTCACGACACTAGTTGTATAGACAGCCACCGCACATCGATCGCTTTTTTCCCAGTTGAGCGACGTTCGCCCTTTTGACGGGTGTGGTGAGAATCTAATAAAGTACCGGACCGCGCACACCTGTCCAAATGGGCAGTTGATCAGCATCCGCAAATCCGTAGGATGGGTGTTGACGAGCAGCTTAACAAACATGACACGGTGCGGTCCCCAGTTCGATCCAGTACTTAGCGAGCGGAGGGTTGCCAGCATTGGAACCTTTCTTCAAGCTTTGAACTAACACAAAGTCATTTGCCTCAGCGGTGTTTTGCTCTCGAGCAATCCCCTCTTTTGCAGTCGGGACGAGGCGTGATCGCTCATTTCGTCTTTTTCAACCTTGGAGACTAGGATGTCGACGCTCGGAAAAGTTTTGTCCATTATGTCCATAACCTTGGCGACCGGCTTGTTTGTCGGTGGCGATGCTGCAAATGCAGCAGCAAAGGCATTTTGTTATTACCATCACAACTGCCCGGACGACGGTAAATTACCGAAGAACGGACCGCCGCAACAATACACCAAGCAGCAGTGCAAGAATGGTGGCGGCAAAAGTTGGGGCGACGATCCCAAACATTGCGAGAACGTCAATAAATAAGGCACGAACCTTCCTGTCTGTCTCTCGCGCTGCTGAAGTTCCGGCGCCCGCTGGTGGAGCACGAACTGACGCGAAAGCTGTTCGACGAGATCGGCATTGAGCTGTGCGAGTGCGGGCTGATGATGAAAGAAGGCACGCATGGTGGATGCGACGATCTGTTCGGCGACGCGGGCTACACCGACGTGGACAAGCGCGACGAGATGAAGGGCAAGGCGCTGAAATGGCACGTGGCGCTCAGGCGCGGCAAGATCAAGGCGATGCGCGAGAGCACGTTCAAGGACTTGGTAATCGCCGCCGAGCGGACCAAAGCGCAGGTTCGCGCGGGTCGCGTATCCGTTCCATCTCGTCAAAAACCATTTCCACCATCGCAAGGTTCGCTATCGGGAACTGGTTAGGAACACGGCTCAACTGTTCAGCATGTTCGCACTGGCAAATCTGGTGATTGCGCGTCATCGACTGTGGCCATGCCATGAGGCGGTCCGTCTTGTGTGTGAACATCCAGGAGATTAGCCGCGCAGGTGCTCAAGTGTACTGCGCCGTCCTATCCAGTTTAAAATCACGAACCAGCTGCGCCAAGCCGTCAGCGATGGGTTCATTGATCAGCGTTTCCCTAGGTGCGAAATACGCAGTATGTCTGAGCCGAAATGCTCACGAAGCTGATTTCGTATCAACGCGAGCGTTCACTCCCTTCCCGAGAGGGGTCTTGAGTTCTTTTAGCAATGCTAGGACACTTGCTGGGGAAGTGTGGCTGCGCGCATGTGTATTGAGACCTTTTGGACACATGCTAAAGCCTTAGTATTCCGCAGTTAAAGGCCTTCGCGACTGCCTGGGATCGGGTGTTGCAGTTCAGCTTCGTCATTACGTTTCCAAGATGGAACTTAACCGTTCGCTCGCTTATTTTCAATATGCAGGCAATCTCCCAGTTTGTTTTTCCAACTGCGACCCAGTGCAAAACGTCCATCTCCCGACAGGATAGGTTTATAAGATCGCGGTCAATTGCGTCGAGGCCATCACCTGCAAATTGAAGGTAAGGCGATATTAGCTCTATGACGGCCGTGTGCCTGGGATGCGTGGAAATTTCCTTACCTGCAAATGACGTTACCCTTAGCTCCTCACTGTCGTGATGACGCACGCTGAAGCCCCCCATCAGTCCGTACTCCGCCGCTCTTTTGATCAAATACTCTTGATCCTGCGTAACGGATTGGAAAATTTGATCCCAGCGAATCAACCCTTCAGTGGAAGTGGTCACAATCGGGTCAATCCTGTGATATCCAAACTTGTTATAGTTTGCAAGCCATTCCTTCGGATACCCTAGATTGAGAATATTCCTCAATCCATGCGATGGGGCAGATGGCCTTACCCGGCACGCAATAAAATTTTGAAAAGGCAAAATGTTTCTCAATGCCGCATAAATTGCATCTTGTGTCTCGCAACGAGTTGCAAGTCTGGCAGCTAGTTCAATTATCAGAATCAAGTCATCTTTAGATACAAATCGGCATAGTGAGTGCATGTTCATTCCTGTCCTCAGCGGTTTGATTGGGTTGTGCATGACTGGAGCCTTTCAGTTGCCATATCATGCAACGGCGTAATCGAGGGCACTGCAACGGTGCGGTAAATACTGCAAACGCTTGGGCAAAAGACCTGATAGAAAAGGTATGGCGAGTGTTAAGGAAGCGCTGCTTAACTTCTTCAAAAACAGCGATTAGGAATCGCTACAATAGCGCTATCGTGCCCCGACCTTGAGGCATCACGATGACGCATCTTCTCTCAGCTTGAATTTTTCAACCAGGCACTTACCCAAGGGTAGTTCCTGGACGAGATGAAACGAGTGGTGCCGTGGTCGAAGCTGATTGCGTTGATTGAGCCGCACAAACCCGAACAAAAATCGGTCTCAATCGCCGAGGTTTTCCCGCGATCGACCGTCGTACCTTGCCAATTCAGGCAGTTGAGGGAGGTCCGAGCGAGGGTTCCGGCCATATGCCGGACAGGCAGCGCAGCCGCGCAAGTACAAGCAAATGGGACCAAGCCCCAGACGGACAATGGCACGCAACAACCGTAAGAATTAAATGAACGCGTCCCACCCGTAATCGCGTGAGAAGGGGGGACCATCACAGGCCAACGGCATCGATGTGCCCGGGTAGAAAATGCTTGCATATTTCCCGGCGATCGGAGAATCCACAATGAAATAGTATGGCCGTAGGCGTTGACATTGCCAAGCAGCTTTTCAGGTGCACTAAGTTGATCCGGAAAGCGGAGAGATCGTGAATAAGCCGATCAAGCGAACGATGTTTCTGCAACACTTCGCAAATCGCGCGAGGCCGTGTGAAAACTCAAAAGTACCCGATTTTCGGTGTCGCCTTACCCTTCCCGAGTCAGCGCCAGGCCAATACGCGGCGATCTGGACGGTTGACTTTTGAGAATGCTGCAGCGGGAGCACGTTTTCACAAGGCCTCGTGCGCCGTGCGTCATCGGAATGGAAGCATGTGGTGGTGCGCATTACTGGGCACGGCAGCTAATCAGGATGGGGCACGAAGTCAACCCCGATACTAGCGGTGAAGACCGAGACGCAACACGCGATGTTGACGCTGCACCGGATGCGTCAGTAACTTATCAAGTTTCGTACAATGCAGGTCAACAATCTGCGTGGACTTACTAACGGAGTACGGCGAAGTAATGGGCAAGAGTGTAAGCGCGCGATTTCCCCACCTAGTTTTTTGCGTCTGACGGGAGCCACGATTGCGTCCGCAATCTTAATTTTGCGGACGCAATTCACGAGCCAGAATGAACTTTCATTTTTGCCTTTGCGGGTCACCCGCGTTGGCGTGGGTGGCAAGCGCAGCTTCGATCCGGTGCACAAACAGCAACTCGTCCAGGCTTGCCAGCAGCCGGGGGCGTCATTGCCAGGCCTAGCGCCGAAGGCAGGTGTGAACGCCAACCAGCTACGCAAATGGCTTCGATTGCATTTGCAGGCTGCCGCAACGCCGCGCTGGGGAGCCCCCGCCGTCGGGGTGCCTTGTCGGTGGTCGCGGTAAATCGGGTATGAACGGCTCTTCCATGTAGCGAAGGGAGGCTCAGTTGCCCGGCCGACACATCAACGACCATCAGATGAGGCTCTACATGAAGTACAGACTCAAGGAGGGGCCGCCCCAAGCGGCTGCGCGCGCCGGGTTCAGTGCCGCCACTGGCTATCGCATCGAACAGGACCGGCGACTGCCATCGCAGAAGAAGGTCCCTGGCGGGCGTCGCAGGGCCGATCCCTTGGCCGCGGCGATCTTCGACTCCGAGGTCGTGCCGCTGCTTCGGTCCGCTCCCGGCATCCAGCCGATAGTAAGCGCCTCGCGTCGGCCGTTCTCCGAGCAGCGGTGAAGAGAGGTAATTTGGTTCTGGCGGGAGCCATAGTGGCCGAGATTGTGGATGGCAAGAACGAAGCACCGAGCAAGCGCCCGAATTTTCCGCGCGAATTCAAACGTCAGCTGGTCGAGCAGACATTCGAACCTGGAGCGTCGGTATCGCTGGTAGCGCGTCGCAACGACATTAACACCAACCTGCTGTTGGCGTCGTCAATATCTGCACGGTGCGTTTGGGGCGCCGCATCGGGCGCATGCGAGGCAAGAGTCCAATGGCGACGTTGCACCGCTGCTTCCGGTAAGCATTGTCGGAGAAGCCGAGACACCGATGCCCATGCGCGAGGACGTATCGGAGAACGCCTGCGAGATTGAATTCGGCCGTGCGGCTTGCGCATTCTCGGCAACGTGTCGCCCGATATGCTGCGGTTACTGATTCGGGAACTGTCCCGATGATCGGGCTGCCGGCGGGAACACGCATCTGGATTGCTGCGGGCGTCCCTGAAATGCGCAGCGGATTTCAGGGACTCGCGGCGAAGGTGCAGACTGGGCTCGAGGAGAATCCGATGGGTGGTAACGTCTTCATCTTCCGTGGCAGGCGCGGTGACCTCATAAAGATTCTGTGGGCCACTGAGGACGGGCTATGGCTCCTTGCGAAGCGTCTTGAACGAGGGCGTTTTGTCTGGCCACAGGCTGACGGCGGCAAGGTCCATCTGACGCATGCACAGTTGTCGATGCTGCTCGAGGGTATCGATTGGCGACAGCCGCGTCGAACTGCGGCGCTATCGGTGTTGTAAACGCTTCCGGGGCGCGCGTAAACTCCGGCGCATGACCGATGATGCCCGTCTACCAGATGACGTTGATGCGCTCAAGGCGTTGCTGCTCGAGGCTCGCGCCCAGCTTGCCGAGCGCGATATCGAGATCGAACAGCTCAATGCCCAGATCGACAAACTAAAACGGATGCAGTTTGGCCGCAAGTCCGAGCAACTGGACCGGCAGATCGAGCGGCTTGAGACCGAACTGGAGGATCTGACCGGTGGGCGCGGTGTCGCGGATGTTCACCGTGCCCGCGCATCGGGCACAAACGTGGCCGTCGGCGCAACCTCCTCGAAGGAGGCATTGTCACCCCATCTGCCGCGCGAAGAGCACATGCTCCAACCCGATTCGATCTGCCCCAACTGCGGCAAGGCCATGCAATCACTCGGCGAGGACGTGTCCGAGCAACTCGCCCGTGTCGCGGCAATGTTCAAGGTGGTTCGCACAATCCGGCGCAAGGCAGCCTGCACCTGCTGCAATCACTTCTCGCAGCCGCCGATGCCGGGCCTGCCGATTGAGCGCAGCATCGCGCATCCGAGCCCGCTGGCCGACATCCTCGTCTCGAAGTTCGCTGACCATCAACCGCTGTACCGACAGTCAGCGATTGCCACACGCGACGGTGTGAAGCTCGCCCCATGCCAGCATGAGGGCGCTGGGTCGGCCAGTGCGAGACCCTGTGCGAGCCGTTGACCGAAGCGCTGCGGATCTACACGATCGCATCCTTCAAGCTGCACGCAGATGACACGCCGATTCCGGTGCTTGCACCGGGCAACAGGAAGACCCGCACGGGGGGCGCCTGTGGGTCTACCTACGTTCGTGACGACACCAGATCGGGCTCGACGGAACCAGCCGCAGTCTGGTTTGCCTACTCGCCCGATCGCGAAGGTACCCGACGCAGGCGTCTGAACTGCTTTGCGTGCGCGTAACCGCCGGCGCGACGACGCAGCCGCTTGCCTTCGCGCTCGTACGTTTGCTTCAGTGCGAGGCCAGCGCGCTGTGCCAGGCGAACCAGTTTGAGCCGCGCCACCTCCAGCAACCGGCTGTCGGTTGGATAGGTGATCGCCTTCTCCTGAACCATGCTGCGACGATCACGCGCTCGAAATCAGCCGGCGTAATCGCCTTCATTTGAGTCGCCGCGGCGATCGTCGTCGCCAGCAGTTCCTCGACACCGGCCTCGCCCAAGGCTTGCCGAAAGCGCACGAGGTTGGTCGGATCGCAGGGCATGCGGGCCTGAAAGTGCTCTTCGCCGCAGAAGAACTGGAAGTACACGTCCTGCGCCCAGCGCTCGCACACCGACTCGTCGCTCTCGCCGTACGCGTGCTTCAGATACAGCAGCCCGCCATCAAGCGAATCGGCAATCGAGGACGGCCCGCCGCGCTCGGCCACTGCCGGCCAGTACCGCCGTCGCACCGAACAGATCCGCGCCTTCGAGAACATTGCCTTCACGAAGCACGGTGCTCGAACATCGGCTCAAGCGTCGCTTCGATGGCCGCCCACGGCATGCGCGTGGCCAACACCGCCAGCGGGTGGCGAAGATTAATCATCGTGTCCAGACGGCTGCGGAAAAAGTCGGGCGTACTCATCGGCCAGGCCTCGCAAACTTCCAGAAAACCGATCAGATCAATATCGTTTCTGGGAGTTCGCTAAATCACGATCTCCCTCCAATGTCTCTCTGCGCTTGCCTCGGCTACCTTATGCAGGGGCGACGAATTATTCAGGCCGGACCAAGGAGGCACAAGCCGGTTACAACGCGGTATTCAGGCGGACGCGAGAAATCAAGTGGTTCCACAACGACGAAATGTGAGCTTCGTCCCTTAGGAGCGACAGAGGCTATTCGACCAAGCTGTTATCTGCAAAAATCCGAAGCCTCTCCTTTACCGCGGCGACCAAATTGTTGAATTTCGCACGATCAGGCGCGAAAATTAGTGAGCCAAAGTGGCCGAACTCGAGGCCAGACAACTCTGCTGGCACTACACCACATGCGGACTTCCTCGGATCTGCAGTTAACCCCGAAAGCAGATCGAAAAGAGCGTTGCTCGTGAAAGAGGAAGGCAGACCAGAGAAGTCATAGTTTCCAATGCAGATTTTATCTATATAATTTCTGCCCCAAAAAGAGACGCCAAAATCATGGACGTGAGATGATCCGGTCCTCCGGCTATTTAGATCCAGAAGATATATATTGTTGTGGCGGTCCGTAACTGCGTCAATGCCAAAGTGGCCGATGTACCCTTTGGACTGGATATCACTAGCAATTTTTAATGCTGCGTCGACGAAGGGTAAAGACCATTTGCTCTTATAGAGGTCCTTGGATGTCACGTTGCCCTTTAAATTGGTTCTTCCTTCGAAGAGCATGTCGCATATGTGAAGTAGCTCTGGAGTAGAACCATTGCCGGGTACATGTAATTCAATGGACGGAAATCGGATATTGTCCCCAGTTATAAGCTCTTCAACGACGATAGGGTCGGAGCCGTAATACGGTGATGCACTGATTTTTTCGACGATAACTTCAAAAGACGTGTGGCAATCAAAAATCTCTAGACCAATACTAGCCTCACCGATGTCAGCTTTAACGATTGCTTGCCTGCCCTGATTAGTGAGATTTAACACGGACAGCGCAGCCTCCTCGACATCCTCAACTTCAACACCCTGTGGGATACGACATACTCCATCGACGCCGCAAATTTCCCTAAAAAGTTCGCGTAGCCCGCTCTTCCGATCGATCTGATCCCGAAGATCTAGACCTCTCGAAGCCTCGGGAAATAATACATCGATCGATAGTACGGACGCCAGATGGTCGGCAAAACGGAAAAAACTTTCTGTATTTGTATGCGCGAACATTTCAATGGATTTGGCATTACCGATATATCGCCGAATATGCTCAATGACGCTTGAATCGCGAATGACCGCCTCAGCAAAGCTGCTGTTATTATAACGCGATACAACGGCCACTTCCCCATTTAATCCTGTTAACTCCCTAATGAGTGACATGCCTTCGATAGGATATTCAGCTACAAGTAATTTATTGCGCGGGAGCCAAAAAACGGCTTGATCTTGCTGGGCTCGTGCACTGCTGATCAGCCATTCAGAGCGGTTGGTGTCGCCCAATCGGGAAACCAATTTCCTTAAAGACTCCAGCGCATTCACATAACATATTGCCGGATGGACAGACTGCGACATGGAATACGCTCCAATGTGAATGCGAAAAGGATTAAAAGATCATCTAACGCGCGGGGCAATATTTGTACATATTTAGCACTCTGTGGAGAGCGAATGCAGCTAACTTGATCGAGATCTCAGGCAACGAATTGAACGCAGGTGAAGTAACACCGCGGCCGTGGTCACCCCCGCGAGAAGGCCAATCCAAATACCGTGTCTGCCTAGTTTTGTTTGCGTCGAAAGCCAAATTCCCACGAGGACGCCGGTCATCCAGTAGCTAAGGGAAGTTAGGAGAAGTGGAATACGGACGTCTTCAACGCCTTTTAGTGCGCGATACTGAACGGATTGAATGCTATCGAAAATAACAAACAAACAAAATGTCGGAGATATCGTGTAAAAGGCCTCGGAGGCGTAACCATAATAGTTTGCAGAAACGAACGCTAGCAAGATGTGCCTTTGCAAAACATATATAGAAAATGCGGCAATCGCTCCTACCACAAACGCTAAACCGACTGTGGCCCTATAGATCGGCCAATCATCGACCCCACCCGTTCTAGCACGGTAGAGAGCTAGCCTTGCGGTTGAGGCTTCTCCGATCCCGAATGCGAGAGCGGACACGACGTCACTAATGCTGATGGCGAGAGCATGAGCTGCCATCAATCCCACTCCGAACGACGCAGCGAAGCCGGTGAGCACCAAAAACATTCCGCTTTCCAAAAGCCCTATAAAAGCAACGGGCACTCCCAACACCAGGTAACGTTTGCAAATCGAAATTATCTCTGAGGTGCAAGAACAGTTGACATTGGCGGATTCAAGCTTCCAGTTGCGAGTAAGGAACATCACATAGGCAACCATAGAAAATGTACAGATCGCGGTTGATGCGGCTAAGCCGGCGATGCCTAGATTCATAAAGAATGCAAGGAGTGGAGCTAGTAGGGCGTTTATACCGACAGACAGATACGAGGCATGTGCGATAGTGGAGCTCTTCGCTTCCACGGTCAATATCCCACGATATATGCTAAATATTAACACTAGAGGAACAAGAGGTGTTGCTGCAAGCATATAGTGTGAAGATTGCCTTAATAATTCCTTATCAATGTCAAATATAGCTAAATAGTAGAGAAGGCCGAACGAAACGGCAATAAACAACGGAGTAACAGCTAAACATACAATCGCTCCGGAGATCAAGACGCGACGCTTGAGTAAAACTGAATTAGCATATGGAGCTGCTAGCGCACTCGATGTTGAGGCGAGTCCGGCACCCGCGAAGGTCAGAGGGTAAAGGATACCCGCTCCCAATCCAATGGCCGCCAGCGATAGAACGCCCATGCGGCCTGCGAGATATGTGTTGGTAAGCAGGACAGCGGACTCCGCCATAAATGATATGGCGATCGGTGTGGCCGTTGAGGCCAATTCTCTCGCATGCAATCTCTCTGGTTCCGCTGTTTTATACGTCACTCTCATCGTCTGATCACGCTCCTGAAACCTTGCTATTAGAAGAGACTGAGTTTCCTCAATAATGCGAGCCGCCATCGTTATTGAGGTTATGGACTTCTGTCCCGTTAAGCGGGGGGGTGAAAACGCTGAGTAGTATTAGATCCTGCTCCTCACCCGCGATAAGAAAGTGATCATCGTGTTGATCAAGAACGTAAAGGGTGCCAGGTTGAATATCTAGTACATATCCTGTGAAAGGATCGGCAATCTGACCAAAACCGGAGATGCAATAGCACGCCTCGAGGTGGTTTCTATACTGGAGGCGTGAACGTGTTCCTTTCCAAACGGTAGTATAACAGATGGTGAAGCCCATATTGTCCCGAGTCGTCAGTAGACGTAAACTGGTCCCGTTTCCCCAGATAACGTCGGTTTCCGTGCCTGCGACGTCGGAATGCGTGCGAGTGTACATCTGATCTTTGTCTCCATAAGGTTGGGTTTGATCGGAAACAGAAAGAAGTGGGAGCGAGGTCACCGTTGTCCGAGCGATAGCCTGAAAGGTGTAGCACCGGGCGGAAAACGGGTCAGTTATCGGTCAGATAGACCGTAAGTTGACTAGCAACATGGTCGTAAAGTGCTTGCCCAAGTTCTGCTGATGCCGTGGACGTTCGGCTGAGAACGCCTTGCGCCGAGAGTGCTCTAGGGTCGGTTGGATAGCGGTAAATACCACCGGGCGGGGGAGTGGGATTGTCAGGTCGCGGCGATTGGACCAGAGATGGATGTAAAGCCAGCATGAGGCTCGTTTCGGTTAAGCCAGCATGCTCCGCGTGCCATCCAGGAAAGTCAGGAATGTTGGCGCTGATCCAGTCGTTGCTAACAAGGCTCCACCAACTGAACGCGATAATGTCACGGTCTGCGAGTATCCCATGTTCCTTCAAATCGTCTATTGCTTCGAATATGAAACCTTCATTTTCATAGTGCCCATTCGAGACAATGAGTCGGGCGAAAGGAAGGCGTGTCAGAGACGTTATTGTCTCTACAAGGAGGCGTGTGAATGTTTCACCACGCGCGAAGACAGTGCCGGGAAAGCTGAGGCCCCCACCACTTTGTGGAAGGGATCGCACGCCGATCGGCAGGCTTGGTAGCAGGTAACCATCTACGCGATTCGCCACGGCCGCGGCAAATGCTTCGGCTAGTAAAGTATCCACAGAGAGAGGCAGGTGAGGCCCATGTTGTTCAATACTGCCTATTGGGAGTACTAAAGTGCTGCCTGAAACATCAGATTCAACGCTCGCGCTGGTCGACGACACCAAGCGCTTGGGCAATCCTGTAGCGGTGTTCATTCCTAGGCCTCCGTTTTGTTGTCGGCCACAATCTGCTCTGATCCGGCATGGAAGGAAGAAAATCCACGATAACTGGAAACAATATCCTGTAGTGTGTCTATCATGCGGGTATGCAAGGCCGTGTACACTTGAACAGTGTTGGCCCCAGCATTCAGGTACTCGTGAACGTCGAGACCAGTTGTTACACCGCCGGAGCCCGAAATTGGGATTTTGTGCCCTTTTTGACGAAGGCGCCAAATGGCGGCAACGACCAGCGGACGCAGGGCTGGCCCCGAATAGCCAAAGACGCCACCGAGCTCCGGCTGCTTAGAGACAGGTGATATAGTGGCTGCGGGAATGGTGTCACTCAACGTTATGGCATTTGCACCACCCGCAATTGCAGCATAAAGCCGCGGTTCAAGTCCTTCTCCGATCCCGAGCTTGACCAGAAATGGTAATGTAGTGGCTTTACGGACCGCTACGGTGTAGGCGAAAATCCGCTGTGGCGTATCCTCGATACCGTCCTCCTCGTTGATGCAGGAAATGCCAAGTTCTAGGGCACGAACACCGGATTGAGCTATTTGGGAGGCTAAATCCGCTAGGTCGGCCGGTTTATCGGCATGGATAGAGGCGATCACCGGCAGTCGGTCGCTGGCAAAATGCCGAAGCATCTCAATCCACTCCTCGACCGATCGTTTTGAGTAGGTGGTGCTGTTGAGCATCCCAGTGGGAATGCGAAAAACGCGCTCGTCAAGGCCCCTTGGAGGACTCGGATGGATGGTCTTAGTGACGACCCCTCCGGCCCCCGCTTGAATGAGACGCCTGATGTTTCTTTCCTGATCCGTGAGTAAACCCGATCCCACTAAAATAGCGTTTCTAAGTTGTAGCCCAAGAAAGTCCACGGAAATCATTGCCTTAGAGAAATCAGGTAACGTTGTCATTGACTTTTCCCCGTTGTTTAAGAGGCGAAGTTGAGTTGGGGCGTTCCATCGTCGAGGCTTTGGCGACTCGTGGAAGTGACGCCGACATGCTTGTGCCGACAACGCGAGCGATGATGGTAGCCAAATGCAGTGGATCTTTGAGAAACTCGTCGATGCCTAGGACTGTTACTTGGCCCACGCGAGGAAGCCCCTTTAGGAGGTGACTGGCATCCTCTGTGAAGGGATGGGCAGTGACTAGTACGATCGGTCGGCGGAGTGCACTCGCCCAACCTAACTCGACGTGCGTACCGTCTGTTCGCACGAGCGCACCATTCGCCTGGATTGGAAGAACGGGAACGAAAACGTCGCATTTGTTCATCCAGCGGAAATCGCGAACGGAGACCTCGTCTGGCGTGAAATAGGCTGTTTGCTTTCCAAACGCCTCGGCGACGTGAGCTGAAAATACGTTTCCGCCAGCGTCCGTAACTGCATCAATGGCTGAAATTATCGGGTCTTGGACCTTATTAATTAGGGCATCACCACGTAGAGCATGCTGTATTGGGCCGCCGATAAAAACGTCTATACCGGACAAGATGGTTTGGACACTACGGAATCTATCCATGACTTCCTCTCGAGGCTGGACTGGGATCTTTTTCGCATATCTGGCAATGTCGTTGTCCGTAAGTCAGGGTAGTGGGACAGACAGAGAACTCCCCCTCCCTCATATCGTATGCGTGTATCGCGACATATCGAAGCTATTTCTTCAGTTTTGTAGCCCATCGCAGGCGACGGGATATTGCGCAGCTGTCACTCACGGACCTGCAAGCAAGCGAGGTAACCGAGTTCCTCGACTACCTGGAGAAACACAGGAAGGCCTTCATCGACATGCGTAATTGCCGAATTACTGCTATTCGCAGTAATTCGCAGCGTCTTTGCCTTCGTTGCTCATCGCGAATCGTTGGCGATCCCTCAATGCTTACTGGCGCTTAGCTTAATGAAGTGCCCGACCGCGCACACCTGTCCAAATGGGCAGTTGATCAGCATCCGGAAGTCCGTACGACGCGTGTTGACAAGCAGTGTCATTGCTAGCGGAGAGTACGGCATGGTGCGGTCACCAGCTCAACCCAGTAGTCAGCGAGACGAAGATCGTTAGTATTGCCGTGGCTTTCTCGTAAGCACTCGATTCTCCCCACGACCGGCCGTATTCATGCCAACTGGCCATTGACTCAGAATGGGAACTCGTCGAAGGGCACGGCTGCCTGCCGGTATTTCAGCTGTTTCAACCAGCCCTGAATTGCTTGAGGTCTTCAGCTTGAGGTCTTCAAACACGAGCAAATCAGTTTCCAGATCACTTATGTGTTGCTGGAGCCGGGTGATGTCGTTCGCCAGATTGTGAAGTTCACTGAGTTCATTGATGGCACTCTGGCCACAAGATCGGCTGCACGAGCCAGACATTGCTGGGGTGGGTCTTTCGAGGCCCTCGCCACCGGATTGCAGAACGCCCTGTGGCAGGCGGGAGGTTGCCCGCGCGAGCATCGCACCGACAGCCTGTCGGCCGCCTTCAAAAACCTGAGCGAGAAGGACGACTTCACGACCCGTTTTTCGACGGCGATAGCTTTCTACATTCAGTTCGAAGATCGTCGAGTGATGCACGAGCCGGTCGATGGCGGCGACCGTTCCCAACCGCCAGCGGGTAGCTGGGCGCGTACGCAACGGGCGCGAAACATTCCGGCATCGTGCCGTGCCAGCGGATGCGCGGCCACGTCGTGCTGCGCGCAGGCGACCAGCGTCGATGCGCGGTACCTATCGACAGCGGCGTCATGTAGAGCACAGCGCGGAGGTTGCGGCGGTCTGCTGGCCCAGCAGTAGTGAAAAATGCAAAGCGACTAGGGAGCATTTGTGGATGCCGCTGTTGGCATTAGGTGTCGATGCAGACCGTGCCGCCCACGGCAGCGTGGCGCCTGCATCTCCGTAGTCTCATCCGGCTCTCAATTGCCGCTCATTTTTCCATCGATCTGTACGCGTCAGGGCGGTCGGCATTTTAGTACCGCGACGACAGGTCTCACCTGGCGGCGCACCTTTGTACCGACGTGATTCACGCCCGCGTTGACGGCTGTTCTCCTCCCACGACAGGAATGACAATGAATACGATCATCAAGGAAACCACCAAGGAAAACTGGCAGCAGCAATCACACCCGGCCCGTCTCGAGGAACGATTGCCCGACGGCGAAGCTCGAGGCATCACTCGAAGCAAGACAGGCGATCGAGCGCACGCTCGACGACTCGAAGCGTCATGAACAAGATAAGGACGCCGAACTGCTAATAGTGCGAAAGGAGAAGGAAGCGCACGCTGCGGCCGATGCCTTGCGCGCCGAGTTGTTGGCAGCAGCCGTCAGGCCGCGCCCCCGTCGTTCGCTGCAGGTTCCGCAAGCGAAGAAAAAATCATAACCTCACAGCGACTGCTCGGTAAAAGATCGTCTCGGTTTGGCCGCGTGGGCTATTCAGAGCAACGTGTGTTCCTCACTACTCGCGCCGTGACCAAACAGTCGCGGATCCAGTATGAACGGCTCCGTGCCCACCACCCGGACATGGTGCATGTCGGGATGCCGCGGGTTCAGCAGCAAGTTCGAATCCATCGGGCACGATACCGTGTCGAAGTACACGCGCGGCGCTGAAAATGACCTGCGCTGGATCGAAGCCGGCTACGACGCGAAGATCCTGGATCTTGGCGCGATCACGGTACGCGCCGAACGCGTGCAACAACTGATCGCCGCACGCAAGATTTTGGCCGAAGGGCTAGGTATAAAGGATCCGAACGACCTTGCCATTATACGCAATGCCAGCGAAGGGAATAACGCCATTAACGCAGG
>CALNWN010000019.1 GCA_940746715.1 uncultured Paraburkholderia sp. | reverse complement strand
AAATCCCATCAGGGACAGCGGGCAAGCAATGCTCGCATCAAAAGTCCGGATGTACGGGAGCAATCTTCCTCTTCATGTCGTCGTGAACTGAGAGCTTGTGCAAACAGGGGGCGTCCATGTACGCCCGGTGAAGGTCACGGCAAGCGTCAGCACCCAGCGCAGCACGCGCAGCGTCCAGCGCACGCTTGCGCGGCGCGCGGACGCTGCACGAATGCGGTCGATAGGAGTCGGGATGGTCGACATGGTCATCGCACCGCGAGACGCTTACTGCTTTTTCACGTGCAGATAGGAAACCAGGTCGTTGATCGGGCCGACCTCGAGCCCGGAGACGCCTGGCCGCATGGCGACTTGCGAAACCTGCTGGAACATGATGACGAACGGCGAATGCGCGAGCATCTCCTTTTGCATCGTCTGGTAAAGCTCCGCGCGCTTCGTGGTGGACGACTCGGCAAGCGCGGCGTTGGTCTCTTTCGTCAGATCGGGAATGTCCCACGAATTGCGCCATGCGAGCATCTTGTACGAGGACTTGTCGGAGTTGTCCGGATTCCACGCGAAGCCCTGCGCGTTGCTGTGCGGATCGATATAGTCGGCGGACCATTCGCCGATATAGATGTCATGCTGGCGCGCGCGATACATCGCGAGCGTCTGCTTGTTGTCGCCCGGAACGATCTCGACTTTGATGCCGCCTTGCGCCAGATTGGCCTGCACCGCCTGGGCGATCTCGTTGTACGGATAGGCGCTGCGCACGTCCATGGTCACGCTGAAGCCGTTGGGCAAACCCGCCTTGGCCAGCAGCGCTTTCGCTTTAGCGACGTCCTGATGATACGGGTTGCTGTTGAGAGCGGCGAGAAAGCCTTCCGGCAAAAACGTCTGATGAACCTTGTAAGTCGTCTTGACGACGTTCGTCTGAATGCCGTTGTAGTCGATCAGCCACTTCATCGCTTCCTGCACTTCCGGCTTCGCAAGATTAGGATTCTTGACGTTCAGGCCGAGGTACAGCAACGTGGCTTGCGGCACTGCGCTCACGTGCGCCTTGTTCGATTTCGTCAAGGCCGCAAGGTCGTCGGGGCTCAGATTGCGCGCCACGTCCGCGTCGCCGTTTTCGAGCAAGAGGCGCTGGCTCGAGGCCTCGGGCACATGACGCAGCACGATGCGCTTCATCGCGAGCGGCATGCGGTAATCGTCGTATTTCTGCAGGATGAGGCTGTCGTTGGCGGTCCATTTGACGAGCTTGTACGCACCCGAGCCGGCCTCGTTCGTGCGCAGCCATTCGTTGCCGAAGTCATTGCCCTTCTGGTGCGACATCAGCAGCTTCTTGTCGAGCACCGAGGCGGGCCACGCGCCGAGAACATTCAGCACGAACGTGGGCGCGTATTTCTGATCGGTCGTAATGCTGACCGTCGAGTCGTCGATCTTGCGGACTTTCTGCAGCGCATTGTCCTTGGTGAGGCCGATGCCTTGCAGCACGGCGGCGGCACCTTTGTCGAGCAGCACGCAGCGCTGTATCGACCATGCGACGTCGTCGGCTGAGAGCGGATTGCCGGAATGGAACTTGAGACCGGAGCGGATCTTGAAGGTGAAGGTGAGTCCGTCGGGGCTCACGCTCCAGGATTGCGCGACATCGCCGTTGAATTTCGACGGGTCCTTCAGGTCCACGCGCACGAGGCGGTCATAGGTGTTCGCCACATATTCTTCGGGCACGAGTTCGTAGACTTCGCCGGGATCGAGCGTCGAGAATTCGTCGAGTGTCGTGGCAATGACAAGCATGTCTTTCGGCGTCGCGGCGAGCGCGCTGCCTGTCATCGTGACGGAAAAGGTCAGCGCGGACACGACCGCGACTGCTGCCAGCGCATTGCGCAAAACCAGATTCATACTTGCTCCGAATGTAAAAGGAAGACAACCTGCAAACGGACAGCCAGGAACCCATCAGGATCCGATCACATCAACTTCAACGGACCGCTTTCGCTGTTGTCGATCACGGGCAGCGCGCGCGAGCCGGGTAGTTCGTAGTGCCACCATTCGCTGGCAATGTGCGTAAAACCTGCTGCATGCATGATGCCGAGCAGCAGCAGGCGATTGCGCTGCACGTCTTGCGGCAGGCCATGGTGAAAGTGCTCGGATGCCTTCACCATCTCGTCGAAACCGGTGCCCATGTCGAGCGGTTCGCCGTCGCCGTCTATCAGCGTCAGGTCGACGGCGGTGCCCCGGCTATGGTTCGATCCGCGGCCCAGTTCGGCGATGTAAGTCGGGTCGGGCAGAAAGTCCCACAGCACCTGTTGCGCTTGCGGCGGCCGGTAGGCGTCGAAAATGCGCAAGCGCAGGCCGACGCTGTCCGCGAGATCGACAGCTTTGCGCAATGCGGCTTCGGCGGGTTCCAGCAGCAGGCAATGCGCTTCGCGATAAATCGGCTTGCCCGTGAAGTTGCGCGGCGTCGCATAAACGAGGTCGATCTCCACGCGATGCGTGTCGGGCGTGATGTGGATCAGGCGAGAAGTAGCGGTCATGGCGGTCAGAATTCGAATTGGTCGAGTTCTCGCTGCAGTTCGCGATTGCGGGCAACGCGCTCGTCGATGGCCGGGCCGAGGCGCTCCACGATCGAGGTCAGCAGGAGATTGAAGAGACAGGTGAGCGGCGCGAGCGAGTCCCAGAACTGGCCGATGTCGGTCTTCACTTGCAGCAGATCGCAATGGAAGTCGCGTGCCCACGGGCAATAAAAATCGGTGACGAGCGCAAAGGCGAGCTCCCGCTGCGCCGCGGCCTCGCAATAGCGGCGCGCGATGCGCGAGTAGGCGCGCGTGTCGGTGACGATCAGATACGGCGAGGCGAACTCGGAGTTCAATGAATCGACATACGAACCCGACATGCCGTCGGAATAGAACACGCGTGGCCGCAAGTATTCGAGGTAACTGAAGAACGCGTTGGAGATGCCGCGCGTCGATTGAATGCCGACGATATACACGGCGTCCGCCGTGGCGACGCGCTCCGCCACGCGTTTAAACGCTTCGCTTTCTGCGAGGCGATAGACGTATTGCACTGCCTCGATTTCCAGGTCCAGAGACCGTGCGCGTGCCGCCCGTTGCCGGCTCGTGCGCTGCGGGCCGCCCGCGTCGCGCTCGCTGCGATAAGCGTCCAGGCGGTCGGTAATGAATCACGGGCGCGTTTGGGTACCGCGCAACTCGCGCTTCAGATCGTCCAGATTGCGATAGCCGACGCTGCGCAGAAAGCGTCCCACCGAAATGCCGCTCGTGCCGGTTTGCTGCGCGATCTGGTCCGCCTTTTCGAGCCCGAGGCGGTCCAGATTCGCGAGCATGTACGTCGCGATGCGCTTGGCCGTCGGCGTGAGCGTCGTAAAACTCTGCTGGACCGTATCGGTAAACGCGTTGGGCATCGCGGCATTCGTTATTTATCTGTCATGGGATCATGCTCTAGTAGCTATCTGACAAGGACAATAAAGCGAGCGCTACATTAATTTTTTATCGGGGTGAGCGATTCAATAGGCATAGGTTTGTGTGTGCGCTCGCGCACGCTGCGCACCCGGTGTATTCAGCGCGCCGCCACGCGCCGCGCAAAATCGAGCGTCAATGCGGCGATCTCGTCGCTCGCTTATTCGAACGCGAAGTGGCCGGCGTCCATCACATGTACTTCGGCATCCGGAACGTCGCGCTGATAGGCGTGTGCGCCGGCCACGGTAAACGAAGGGTCGTATCTGCCCCAGGTCACGAGCGTCGGCGGCCGATGCTCGCGCAGCCAGGCCTGCCAGCGAGGATACGACTCCAGATTGGTGCGGTAATCGTAGAAAAGGTCCGTCTGGATGGCTGCCTGTCCGGGCCGTGCGAGAAACTGTTCCTCGTCGCGCCAGTTGTCCGGATCATAGTGCTGCGGGTTGGGACTCGTGCCCACGTGGCGCAGCTTCAATGCATCCGGCGAGGCGAGGTTGGCCCACAGACTCGCTTCATGCTGCGCGCGGTCCTTCCAGAACGCCTTGCGCGTTTCCCACAACGGCCCGAGTCCTTCTTCATGCGCGACTGCGTTCTGGATCACGATGCCCCTCACTTGTTCGGGCCGCGCCATCGCGAGCCGGAAGCCGACCGGACCGCCGTAGTCGGCCATGAAGAGGACATAGCGGTCGAGTTTGAGCGCGTCGGTGAACTGCTCGATGGAGCGCGCGAGATTGTCGAACGTATAGGCGTAGCGTTCCGGCGCGGGCGCCTCGCTGTTGCCGAAGCCCGGATAGTCGGGTGCGACGACGCGAAACTCCGGCGCGAGAAACGGCATGAGCGGTTCATACATCCGCGAAGACGACGGAAAGCCGTGCAGCAGCAGAACGGTCGGCGCGTCTTTCGGGCCGGCCTCACGATAGAAGATGTCGACACCTCCGACGTTGACAGTCGGATAGCGGAAGGTGGAGCGGCGGGTGGCGTCCATGGTCGGTTTTCCTCACGTTGGAAGAGGCGTGTTCAGGGCCGCGGCTCGGCCGCGGATGAGGCCGTTCGCGACGTGCACGCCGGGCGCGCCGGTGCCGCGGTCTGCACGACATGCAGCAGGTTGGCGGCCAGCGCGAATGCAGCGGCGGCGATGCCGATGCCCGTCCAGTGACCGAGCGCCCACGCCGGCCCCGCAAGCAATGCGCCGATGGCACTGCCGACGAAAAACAAGCCGGTGAAGAGCCCGTTCACGCGGCCACGCGCTTGCGGGTTGAGCAGATTGACGGCGCGGCGTCCCATCGCCTGATCGCCGATTACGCTGAGGTCGAGCAGCAGCGCTGCGACCACGAGCAGCGCGAGCGACGCTGTAGGCGACAAGCCGTTGCTGCCGCCGACGAGCGCGACGCCGGCCGCCAGCACGACGATACTGTGGAAGGCGATGGTGGCTTGCCGGTCGAGGCCGCGGTCGCCGAGACGCCCCGCCACCGGCGCGAAGAGGCCGATGCCGACGTGGCCGAGCCGCAGCGGCGCACTCGCGAGCTTGAGCGCGACGCTCGTCCAGAACAGGTTGAACGACACCATCAGCAGGCCTTGATACAGCGCGCGGCGGCGCAGTACCGGTTCGTCGCGGATCAGATGCAGCAGCGAGCCGAGCAGCGCGGCATACGAGCTTTGGTGAAGCGGACGCCGCTCCGGCAGATGCGTCCAGAGCCACGCCGACATCGCGGCGAGCGCGGCGGCGTCGATTGCATAGTAGCTGCGCCATCCGAATGCGCCGGCGATCAGGCTCGCCGCCGGCCGCGACCGACAGCAGCACGCCGAGCATCAGCCCGCTCATCACGTCGCCGACCACGCGACCGCGCTCGGCCTCCGGCGCCTCCGATGCAACGACCGGCACGAGCATCTGGATCGCGCTCGACGTCAGCCCGACGCAAAACGATGCGGCGAGGAAGACCATCGGTTCGCGCGCCGCCGCGAGCACCGCGAGCGACATCACCTGCGCGCCGAGCGTTCCCATGATGAGCCGCCGGTTCGGCCACAGGTCGACGAGCGGCACGAGGAGCAGCAGACCGGCGGCAAGCCGGTCAGCGTGAGCATCGTCACCAGGTTGGCCCACGCGCCGAGCCCGACCGACGTGGCGAGATCGTTCACGAGAGCCTGCGACGCGTACAAACCGAGTACCGCGATGCCGACGGCAATCGCATAAGGGCGCGCCGCGACCACGGCAGGCCTGGCAGCGGCGGCTCTGCCCGAATCGTGTTGTGACATGCGCGGGTGCTCCGTGAGGACGATGTTCCGTATGCTACTCGCGCCTGTCTGATAGATAATCGGGATGAAAAATGACTCTTTCTCCCGAAAAAATGGATAATGGATCGCTGCGTGACCTGGAAGTTTTTGTCGCGATTGCCGAAGAAGGCAACCTGACAGCGGCGGCGCGGCGGCTCGACCGATCGCTGCAGGCGGTGAGCCGTTCGCTGCAGGTGCTTGAGCGCGAGGCCGGGACCCTGCTCGTCGCGCGCACCACGCGCCAGTGCCGGCTGACCACGGCGGGCGAACAGTTCTACACGCGTATCAAGCAGGTGCTCGCCGATCTGGCCATGGCGCGCGCCGAACTCGCCGAGTATGCGACGACGGTGACGGGGCGCCTGCGCATTTGCGGTCCCACGCTCTTCGGTCCGCGCTATCCGCAACTCACGGCGTCGCTCGATTTGTCGGAAGAGTACGACGACCCCGCGGTGAGCGGTGCCGACGTCACGATCCGTATCGGCGAGACGCCCGACTCGAATCTGATTGCGCGTCGGCTCGGCACGATTCGCCGCGTGACGTTCGCCTCGCCGGCTTATCTGGATGCGGCGCGCGGGCGTCCGCTGGGGCCGGCGGACCTGAAACAGCACGATTGCGTGGTGCGTTCGGCTTTGCCGGAGGCGTCGCTGTGGCGCTACCGCAGCAAACGCGGGGTGGAGGAAGCGGTGCAGGTGCGCGGGCGCTTCGAAAGCAACAGCACGGCCGCGATCAACGATGCGGTCGCGAGCGGTCTCGGCATTGGCCGGGCCGCGTACTGGCAGATCGGCGAGCTCGTGCAGCAGC
Source organism: uncultured Paraburkholderia sp. (assembly GCA_940746715.1). Taxonomy (GTDB): domain Bacteria; phylum Pseudomonadota; class Gammaproteobacteria; order Burkholderiales; family Burkholderiaceae; genus Paraburkholderia. The sequence continues at coordinate 31,510 of CALNWN010000019.1, read as the reverse complement.
GCCGCGTGGAACTGATCCTCACCGACTACGAACTGTCGCCGCTGCCGCTGCAGGCGCTCTGGCTGCCCACGCGGCGCCTGCCGGCGCGCACGCGTCTGTTCGTGGAGTTTCTCACGGCACGGCTCGAAAGCGTTGCGCTGTAGCGCGGCGGCCCGATACGAGCCGGATGCCTCAACCGGTCGGGCAGAGTCGGTCGGGCCACGAGCAATCCTTACGCGGTCTGAGCGCTGTCGGCCGGCGCTTTCGCGCGCCGCGCCACGGAGTGCCGCGCCTGAACGGCGGGCATAGTCGTTGCGGATCAACCTCCACACAAGTACATGTGGAGGACATCATGAGCATATTGAACCCGCAAGGCACCTCGTCGGGCACCGGCGGTGCCGACATCGTCGGCACGGGCACCGGAGAAGGCCCCGGGCCGGAAGTCATGGCCGCGGCGACGCTCGACGACACCCAGGTCATTTCAGCGGACGGAGAAGACGTCGGCAAGATTTCGGACATCATGCTCGACGTGCGCAGCGGCAGGATCGCCTATGCGATGCTGTCCGAAGGCGGCTTTCTCGGCATGGGCGCAAACCTGCACGCCATACCGTGGAATGCACTCACGCTCGACACCGACGCCAAGTGTTTCCGCGTGAGCATCGACGCCCAGCGCATCAAGGACGACCCCGGCTTCGACAAGGACCTCTGGCCTTCCATGGCCGATGCGTCGTGGGGCACGACGCTCCATCAGTACTACAACCGCGACCCGTACTGGTCGACGACGCGCGGCGTGGCAGATGTGCCGCCGGGCGATATCTGAGTTGTTCATCACGAACGTCGGCCTGCCCGCAGCATGGCCGGCGTTTGTCTTATCGAGGGAGGCAACGATGAAGATGGTAAAGAAAGCAGTGCTGGCTTCTGCATGCGCACTGGCGTTGGTCGGCACGGCGTTCGCGCAGGGTGCGGGCGGTGGCGGCGGTGGTTCCAGCGGCGGCGATGGTAGCGGCAGCGGTGGCACGAGCGTAGGCGCGGGCGGAGCCGGCTTGAACGGAGCGAATGGCGCAGGCCAGGGCGGTGCCGGCATGAGTGCGCCCAACACGGGCGGCACGAGTGGGTCCACATCCACGATGAAAAGCGGCAAGTCCAAACATGCTGCGCCGACACGAATGCCGCAAAACGGCGCGCATGCCAAGGGCGCATCGGACACCGCTGCTTCGACTGCACAGTGAGCGGCCCCTGAAGATCTGCGCGATACAGTTGGGCGACACGCCTTGTTGGCAGTTCGTGAGGATTTTGCACAAGGTGTGCCGCTTGAGTGCTCGCCCGCTCAGGCACACGATACCGCACACGATAGCCCGCGAAATAAGCCCTTTTCACCGGAATAAACTTCCCGCGTCCCTCGTTCATTGACCGTCAGGTTCTGTGGCAGAACGAGGAGTGCGGTCATGAAGTCTCTACTTGCTGTATTCGGCGTCGCAGCGTGCGGCGCGGCCATCGCGGCGCTCGTGTCGTGCGGTGGCGGTTCCGGTTCGAATAGCGTCAACTCGCCGATCCAGTCGACGTTCACCGCGACGGCCCTCGTCTCCGACGGCGCTGTGCCCGCCGCCCACACCGACGCCAACCTGAAAAACCTTTGGGGCGTCGCTTTCAATCCAAAAGGTTTCGCCTGGGTCGCGGACAACGGCACCAACGTCGCAACGCTCTACGACGGCAATAGCGTGCCGCAATCGCTCGTCGTCACGATACCCGACGGCAGGAACGGTCCGGCATCGCCGACGGGCATTGTCTTCAACGGAACACAAAGCTTCGTGGTCACGGAAAACAGCAAGTCGGGACTCGCAGCGTTTATCTTCGCGGGCGAAGGCGGCACCCTTACCGCGTGGGCGCCCGCCGTCGGCCCGACCAATGCGTTCGTCATGTATGACGATGGGACGGGCGGCGCGGTCTACAAAGGTCTCGCAATCGCCACCATGAACAACGGCAACTTCCTCTACGCGACGGACTTCCATAACAACAAGATCGACGTCTTCAATACATCGTTCGTCAAGGTCGCCATGCCGGGCGCCTTCACGGATCCGGCGATTCCCGCCGGCTTCGCGCCGTTCGGCATTCAGGCGATCGGCCAGAATCTGTTCGTCACGTACGCGAAGCAGGACGCCGCCAAACACGACGATGTCGCGGGCGCGGGCCTCGGCATGGTCGACGTCTACGACAGCGCGGGCAACCTCAAGCAGCACTTTGCAACCGGCGGCCCGCTGAACGCGCCGTGGGGCATGGCGGTCGCGCCTGCCAACTTCGGCTCGCTGAGCGGCGCAGTCCTGATCGGCAATTTCGGCGACGGCACGATCAACGCGTTCAATGCGACGAGCGGACAGTCGATGGGACGGCTCAATGGATCGAACAGCAGCCCGATTGTCGAACACGGCTTATGGGCATCGCGTTCGGCAATGATCTTGACAGCCAGCCTTCCAGCACGCTGTTCTTCGCGGCGGGCCCGAACGACGAAGCCAACGGCGTGTATGGAAGAATCGATCTGAACGCGACATCGAGTTCCGGCACGAGCACGGGCTCCGGCACGGGCACGAGTTCGAGCGGAGGGGCGAGCATATCGGCATGTAGCGCCCGGCGCGCGGGAAACAGGCGCCGCGCTGCCGGCGAATGCGGCGCGGCGGCGTCGCCAAAGAGTGGGAAGCATGACATTACGACGCAGCCATAGCGGTGTACTATCAAATGCGCAGGATCCACCTGCGCGCGGCATTTGGGTACATCGTCAATGGCGGTCATTGAACCCGACGAGGCCCTAGGGAACGGCATGAGGGGCTGGCTTCTGGCATGGGAGTGCGCGTGTCTGCTGTCGGTTGCTGCGGCGCAGGGTATGCCGACTGCCGCCGTGCCCGCCAGCACGGTCGCCGCGACCGACTACCTGGCCGAGGCTAAGCGCGTCGTCAATGCGGCGGCGCAACCGGGGGCGCCCTGGAACGGACCGCGCGACGGGCCGCGCGCTCAGGCCGGCAAGCATATTGCCGTCGTGGCCAAGGACTTGCGTAACGGCGGCATTGTCGGCGTGGTCGACGGGGTGCTCGAGGCGGCGAAAGCGATCGACTGGGGCGTCAAGATTTTCGACTCCGCCGGCACGCCCGACCTGCGGCTCAAGATGCTTGCGAATGCACTCGCAAGCCGCCCGGACGGGATGATCCTCGTGGGTAGCGACGCGCGGGCCCTGTTGCCCGGCCTGCGGCCGTTTGCCGAGCGGAACATTCCGGTCGTCGGCTGGCATGTGGCGGCCCAAGCTGGACCCGTGCCCGGCACCCCTCTCGCGATGAACGTGGCGACCGATCCCATCGAAGTCGCGCGCGTGACCGCGCTGGCGGCGATCGTCCAGTCGGGCGGACATGCCGGCGTCGTCATTTTCACCGACTCCAACTTCCGGATCGCGCAAGCCAAGGCGGATGAAATGGCCACCGTCGTGCGCGAGTGCAGCGGCTGCACACTGCTCGAAATGCGCGACGTGCCGATTTCGCGCAGCCAGGAACTGATGCCGGCCACCACCCGCGCCTTGCTCGCGCAGTACGGCAAGCGCTGGACCTACGCGCTCGCCGTCAACGACATCTACTTCGACTACGCCGCGCCGGTACTGACCTAGGCGGGCATGCCGAACGCCGGCATGGCGATGCTGTCGGCCGGCGACGGCAGCGAGTCCGCCTTCCTGCGTATCCGCACGGGCACCTTCCAGACCGGCACTGTCGCCGAGCCGCTGAATCTGCACGGCTGGCAGCTGGTCGACGAGATGAACCGGCTCCTTGCCGGAGGCGGCGTGACGGGATATGTGGTGCCCGTGCATCTCGTGACCGCGGAGAACATTGCGGCGGATGGCGGCGATCGTCTGATCTATGACCCGGCCAACGGCTATCGCGACATCTACCGCCACATCTGGCAACGCCCGTGAAACTTCCGCTTCCACAGTCGCTTACCGCGCAGTTTGCGCTGGTGGTTTCCTGCCTCGCCGCGCTGGTGGTCGCGGTCAGCGCGACGACGCTTTATTCGCTGGCAGGCTCGGCCCATGCCGTCCGCCAGTTGGCCGAAGAGCGGCTCGCGCGCCAGGAGGATGCGCACAACCTGGCGCAGCTCACGCTGATGATCGAACGCCTCGCGTTGCAGTTGTCCAGTGGCGAGACCGTGGACGTGGTGCGCGAAACGCATCGGCATGTGATCGAGGAGCTCGCCACTTTCGACCGCCTGGTGGACCGGCTCGCCTCCGCGACGACGAGCGAAGGCGTGAGTGTCGACGCGCTCGCCTTGCATCGCTCCAGCCAGCGCTTTCGCAACACGGTCAACATCGAGGCGCAGGTCCGCGAGGCCGCGCTGCGCGCGGGAGTTGCGCCGGCGTCCGCGCCCGGGGCTCGCACGTCGTCGGGGAGCCTCGAGGACGATCTGCGCCGCCAGGCCGACGCGCTCGCCGCCGCGGCGCGCCAGCAGGCGGATTACTTCACGCGCGACTATCGTCAGGCGGTGCAGGACCTCGCCGACAATGTCGACCGCACCCGAAAATGGGTGACCGGCGAAGTGGCGGTGAGTCTGCTGCTGGCCTGGCTGATCGCTCATGCCTTTCTCGGCCGCCATGTGGTTGGACGGCTGCGCCGGGTCAGTCACTTCCTGCGGCACGGTGACGTCGACAGCGCGCAAGCCGGCGTGCCCGTCCGTGGCGGCGACGAGATTGCCGACATGGCGCGCGCGGTCGAACAGTTTCTCGAAGACCGGCGCCAGCGCAGGCAGGCCGAGCAGGCACTGAAGGAACTCAACGCCGAACTGGAGGCGCGCGTCACGCAGCGCACCGCGGAACTGAGCACGGCGCTCGCGGGCCGCACGGCCGAGATCGTCGAACGGCAGCACGCGGAAGAGGCCGCGCGCGCGAGCGAACACTTTCTCGACAGCATCATCGAGAACATTCCGGACACCATTTTCGTGAAAGACGCGGCGACGCTGCGCTTCGTCCGCTTTAATAAGGCGGGCGAGCAGCTGCTCGGCTACCGGCGCGAGGAACTCATCGGCAAGTCCGTCCACGATCTGTTTCCGCCGCGCGAGGCGGAGTTCTTTGCGTTGAAGGATCGCGACGTGCTGAAGTCGCAGCAACTGGTGGACGTGCCGGAGGAGCCGGTGCACACCCGTCATGGCGTGCGCCTTTTGCACACCATGAAGATTCCGATTGTCGACGTGCGCGGCGAGCCGCAGTTCCTGCTCGGCATTTCACGCGACATTACCGAGCAAAGGCGTGCCGAAGAGGAACTGCGGCGCTATCGCGAGCACCTCGAAGACATGATCCGCGAGCGCACCGCCGAACTGGCCGTCGCGAAAGAACACGCCGATGCGGCGAACTAGGCCAAGAGCGATTTTCTCGCTCACATGAGCCACGAGCTGCGCACGCCGTTGAACGGGATTCTCGGCTACGCGCAAATACTCAGGCGCGACAAGAATCTGGAGCAGCGCCAGGCCGACGGAATAGCGGTGATCCAGCGCAGCGGCGAACATCTGCTGGCGATCATCAACGATATTCTCGACATGGCGAAAATCGAAGTGGGTAAGGTTGATCTCTACCTTTCCGATGTGCTGCTCGAGCGCTTCATCTACTTTATCGCCGGGACCATCCGGCTGAAGGCGACGGAAAAGGGCCTCGCCTTCTCGTGCGACATGGCGCCCGAGTTGCCCGCGGCCGTGCGCGTCGACGAAAAGCGGCTACGCCAGGTGCTGCTCAACCTGCTCTCCAATGCAATCAAATTTACGGAGACGGGCAGCGTGCGTCTGCGCGTCGACTGGGCGCCGCCCACGCGGCTGCGTTTCGAAGTGCAGGACACCGGAATCGGCATCGAGGAGGCGCATCGGGAGACGATTTTCCGGCCTTTCGAGCAGGTGAGCGACGCCCGGCACCGCGTTGGCGGCATGGGGCTCGGGCTCGCCATCAGCCGGCAGCTCGTGCGCCTGATGGGCGGCGAGATTCACGTCGAAAGCCGCCGCGGTGCGGGCAGCGCTTTCTGGTTCGAACTGGATGTTCCGGCGGTGGCGCGCGAGGCCGCCGACGTGCCGCTCGAATGGACTGCAAGCGGCTACCACGGGCCGCGCAAGACGATCCTTGTCGTCGATGACGTCGCGGCGAACCGTGCCGTGGTGGTCGATATGCTCGCGCCGCTCGGGTTCGAGATGGCGGAGGCAGGCAACGGACTGGAGGCGTTGCAGAAAGCGGAGGCGCTGCGTCCGTCGCTCATCCTCATGGATGTCGTCATGCCCGGCATGGACGGACTGGAAGCCACGCGGCGGCTGCGGGAAATGCCGGAGTTCGCGCGCCTGCCTATCGTCGCCGTCTCCGCGGGTGCCTCGGGCAGCGATGCCGCAAAAAGCCTCGCCGCCGGTGCGAACGCCATGCTGTCGAAACCGGTTGATCTCACTGTGCTGTTGTCGCAGATCGCGGTGCTGCTGGACCTCGAATGGAGCGACGACACTCCGCACGAGGCGCACGGACCGGCTATACGAATCGCGGGTTCCTTCACGGACAACTTCATCGTGCCGCCCCATGAAGAGATGGAGGCGCTGCACTACCTCGCGCGGCTCGGCGACATGCGCGCCATCGTCCAGCACACCGAGCACCTGACCGAGCTCGACGAACGCTATCGTCCTTTCGCCGACCACCTGTGCCAACTGGCGAAGCATTACCGGTCTCAGGCAATCGTCAGTTTCGTCGAGCAGTATCGGGGCGCACACGGCGCCGATTGATAACCGTACGACATCAATCGTTCACAAAATTGCAATTCCCGTTTGACCGGCGACGGGCCACTATGCGTCAAACGGCAAAGTGCGGACCACCGCATGTTGCAGGATTTCAGGAGACACATCGATGCACACCTCCCCCTCTACCCTTGCCCCGGGCCAGTCCAAGGCCGCGGCGGTGTTTCGCGTCACGGCCGGGAATTTTCTCGAGCCGTTCGACTTCTTCCTGTTCGGCTTTTACGCGACGCAGATTGCCAACGTCTTTTTCCCCGCTGCCGGCGAATTCGCCTCGTTGATGATGACGTTCGCGGTCTTCGGCGCGGGTTTCCTGATGCGGCCGTTGGGCGCGATCGTGCTCGGCGCGTACATCGACGACGTGGGCCGCCGCAAAGGCCTGATCGTCACGCTGTCCATCATGGCGAGCGGCACCATTCTCATTGCGTTCGTGCCGGGCTACTCGACAATCGGCCTTCTGGCGCCCGCACTGGTGCTGGTCGGCCGGCTGCTGCAGGGCTTCTCGGCAGGCGCGGAGCTGGGAGGCGTTTCGGTGTACCTCGCCGAGATGGCGACGCCCGGCCGCAAGGGCTTCTTCACGAGCTGGCAGTCCGCGAGCCAGCAAGTGGCCATTGTCGTGGCCGCGGCCCTCGGCTTCGCGCTGAATCAGTCGCTGAATGCCACGGCCATTGCGGCGTGGGGGTGGCGCGTGCCGTTCTTCGTCGGCTGCATGATCGTGCCGTTCATCTTCCTGCTGCGCCGCAATCTGCAGGAAACGCAGGAGTTCAAGGCGCGCCAGCATCGTCCGAGCATGAAGGAAGTGTTCCGCACGCTGGCGCAAAACTGGTCCGTGGTGATCGCCGGCATGATGCTGGTGGCGATGACCACCGCGAGCTTCTACCTCATCACGGTCTACGCGCCGACCTTCGGCAAGACGGTCTTGCATCTGAGCACGGCCGACAGTCTGCTCGTCACGCTGTGTGTCGCGGTGTCGAACTTCGTGTGGCTGCCCATCGGCGGCGCCATCTCGGACAAGATCGGCCGCCGGCCGCTGCTTGTCGGCATGACGGTGCTCGTCATCGCGACCGCGTGTCCGGCACTGTCGCTGCTTGCGCATGCGCCGAGCTTCATCAATATGCTGCTCGTGCTGCTGTGGCTCTCGTTCATGTACGGCATGTACAACGGCGCGATGGTCGTCGCCCTGACGGAAGTGATGCCGGTGCAGGTACGCGTCGCGGGCTTCTCGCTCGCCTATAGCCTGGCGACGGCCGTATTCGGCGGCTTCACGCCGGAGATCTCGACGGCGCTCATTCACATGACCGGCGACAAGGCCGCGCCCGGTTACTGGATGAGCTTTGCCGCCGCGTGCGCACTTCTCGCGACCTTCGCGCTGTATCGCCGCCGCGCGGCGACGATGACGCCGGCGCACTGATGCGCGTGGTGCTTCGCACGGATCCGAACACCCACCATCACACACGACTCCAATCATGAGACATCTGCTTCTGAAAATAGCCGCCGCAGCCTGGCTCGCCACCTCGTTTGTTGCAGCGAACGTGCAGGCCGCCGACCTGCACGTCATGAGCTCGGGCGGCTTTACCGCGGCGTACAAGGCGCTGGGCCCGAAGTTCGCCTCGGAAACGGGCAACACGCTCGACACCGCGCTTGGTCCGTCGATGGGCAAATCGCCAGAAGCGATCCCCAACCGGCTCGAGCGCGGCGAGCCCGCGGACGCCGTCATCATGGTGGGTTATGCATTGGACGAGCTGATCCAGAAGGGCAAAGTCATTCCCGGATCGCGCGTGGAGCTAGCCGATTCGCGCATCGGCATGGTCGTTCGCGAAGGAGCGGCGAAGCCCGACATCAGCTCGGCGGAGGGCCTCCGGCAGGCGCTGCTGCACGCGAAGTCGATCGCCTACTCGGACAACGTGAGCGGTGTCTACATCGAGCGCGAGCTTTTCAAAAAGCTCGGCATCGAGGATCAGGGCAAGTCGAAGGCGAAGATGATTCCGCGCATTCCGGTTGCCTCGGTCGTCGCGAACGGCGACTATGAAATCGGCTTCCAGCAGGTGAGCGAGTTGTTGCCGGTGAAGGGTGCGACGTTTGTCGACAAGATTCCGGAGTCGCTGCAGTCGGTGACGCGCTTTGCCGCCGGCATTCCCGTCGGCGCGCAGCATCCGCAGGAAGCGAAAGCGCTGCTCGACTATCTCGCTTCGCCTGGCGTACAGGCCGAAGTGAAATCCACGGGGCTGGATTCGGTTTCCGCGCATTGACGTGAAGCGGAAGGGAGGGTTGCTTTGCGGCCACCTTCCTTGCAGCCTTTCAGGTCTCCGAAGTATGTCCCGCTGCGTTCTCTGCACCGTCCTCACCATCCGCGCCGCCCGGCGCTGCCGCCCCGAGCCTCTGCGCCAGACGCCGACGATCGCAGGCACCTTCCCACATCGAAACGAAGATCACCGCGCAGGCGTTGCTGATCACGCTCGTCAGCGCGCGCGCCTCGGACATGAAGCGGTCGATGCCCACCAGCAGCGCCACCCCGGCGACGGGCAAATCGGGCATTACCGTCAGCGTCGCGACGAGCGCGACGAGTCCGCTGCCTGACACGCCGGCCGCGCCCTTCGAGGTGAGCAGCATGACCGCGAGCATCGTCGCGATCTGCGCGGCTGAGAGCGGCACGTCGTACGCCTGGGCAATGAAGATCGAGGCGAGCGTCAGATAGATCGCGGTGCCGTCGAGATTGAACGAATAGCCGGCGGGCAGCAAATAGAAGAGCGCGAGCGCCTGAAAGATCGTGCGCCCGATCGCCTTGCCGCTCGTCAGCGAAGTGATGCCCGAGACGATCGTGCAGAAGACGATCGGCGCAATCATCCTCCTCACGAGGCCGACGAATGCGTCGCTCAGTGGTTTGAGCAACGCGCCCGCGTGCGGCAGGAAGTGACCGAGCGCCATGCCGGATACCATGCCCAGCAGCACTTGCACATACAGAGAACGAAGGGATCGTGCGAGGCTCACGGGGCGGTTTTCCTGCCCGTCTGCCGTGTCGGAGGGGCGCTTTCGCCGGAAGCATCGCTGCCTGCAACGCCGCTGCGCCTCATGTCGAGAATGGTTTTGTGAAACTCCTGCGCGTCCGGGCATGGCCATCGACGGTACCGCGGCGACCCCGAGCCCCGCCTCGATCAGGCCCAGCAAGGTCGTGACATGGCGAGTTTCGCAGACGCTCGGCGCACGCGGCGCGACGGACGAGAGCGCCTGGTCGAGCAGCAGGCGGTTGCCAGAAGTTTTGTCGACCGAAACGTATTCGTGCTCATAAAGCTCGTTCCACGTCACGCGTTTCTTGCGCGCGAGCGGGTGGTCGCGACGGCAAGCCGCAACGAAGCGCTCCTGCAACAACAGCTTGAACTCGACCTCGGGCTCCTGGCTGCCCATGAAACTCACGCCGAAATCCGCTTCGCCGCTGATGACGGCGCCCAGCACCTCGTTCGCGCTCGAATCCAGCAGTTTGACGCGGATACGCGGAAACCGGCGATGGTAGCTCGCAATAGCGCCCGACAAAAATAGTAGGCCACCGATGGCACGCAGGCGATAGTCACATGACCCAGGCGGCTGGACGAAACATCGCGGATGCCGAGCAGCGCGACGTCGAGGTCGTCGAGCAGTTGTTCCGCGCTCGGCGCGAATACCCAGCCGACGGTGGTCAGCGTCACGCTGCGCGTGGTGCGTTCGAAAAGACGCACGCCGAGTGCTTCCTCGAGCTTTTCGATGCGGCGGCTCAAGGCCGGCTGCGAGATGCTGACCGCCTCGGCGGCCTTGCGGAAGCTCCCGAGCTCCACTACCGCGCGAAACGCCTGCAGGTCGTTCAAATCGAAGTTGATGCCCACGGGACACTCTCCCATCCTGGATGCGGGCATTTTGCATGACGCATCTCGAGGCGGCCATTGTGAAGTACCCGGTTCGACTTGTGCTCACTAGAACCGGTACAAAACCGACGCCACGCCGTTCAGATCCAGCCGGCGCTGCGTGATCGGGCTGCCGGCGGCGCTCTTTTCCAGACGTCCGATTACGGCCGCGGCGTTCGCCGACCAATGCGAGTTGAACTTGTAGGTGGCGTTCACGTTGAAATGCACGTCCCGCACGCCGGAGCCCGTCGCGTATTGAGGCAGGCCCGAGGCGGCGCTTTCCTGAGCGTTGACGCCGAAAAAGTCCGCGTGTAGGTGGCGTTGGCCCACGTCACGCCCGGCCCCACGGACAGCAGCAGGTTGCCGAGCGGCGCGGATACGAAGAGGTCCGCCATGGCGGTCAGCCCTTGCCCTGTTCCTGCGATGTCCTGGTACACCGCCGCCGAGCCCGTGAAGGCCCATCACGTGTAGTCGGCGAAAAGACGCAGCTTCGGTCCGTAATGCACGTCGGGCAAGCCTCGCAGGCGTGCGTCGTCCGATGCGCTGCGCGACTGGAAATCGAAGCTTAGCGAGGCCCCGACGTGGTAGTTCTCGCCGAGCAGCGCATTCACGCCGAGTACATCCGGGCCTTGCGAGAATACGCGGTCCTTCCACGAAATGTCCTGGACCGGAAAGGGCAGCACCTGGAGCTGCGACGAACCCGGATACTTCGGAAACACATACAAGCCAGGCCCGACCGATATTTTCCAGTCGCTTGCCGCTTGAGGTTCGTCGGCTTGCGCCGCGCTTGCCACGCCGGTTATCGCGAAGGCGCCCAATGCGCCCAACGCGCCCGTGATTAATGCACGCTTCATCCCTTCCTCGCTACGGTCGCCAGTTGCCGCAGGCGGCGCGCAAGCGCGCGCGAGATCACAGGAGTGGGTGTCGTGGTGGAGACGGTGGCCGCCACGCTTTCCCGCAGAAAAAGCGCACATTCGCGCGCGACGACTTCGCGCTCGTTGTCGGACGTGATCATGTGATAGGAGTCGTCGAGCCAGATGGTTCGCAGGAAAGAAGCCCCGATGTGCGTGCCGACGAATCGCGCATTGTGCGGACTCGAGGTCTCGTCGTCGATGGCATGGAGAATCAGGCAGTCCGTCCGGATGCCCTTCAACTTCTTGCGCACCCAGCCCGCCAGGCGGTCGGCTTCGTGCAGCGCCGGCATGCCGATGGACGCAGGTCCGACTTCGCTGATGTCATTCTTCTGCATCGCGCGCGCGATCTTGGAGCGCAACGCTTCGTTGCGCAGGAGGCCGTAGGGTTCGTGCTCGCGGTAGCGGTAACGTGAGCGCATCGGCGTGTAATAGACGTAGTCCAGCAGAAAGCGGTACCACGGGATCGCCCAGCCGTCGTAGCTCAATATGATCGACAGCAGCAGCAAGGCGCGCGCGGCCGGCCGTTCGTACGCGAGCGCGGCGGCGAGGGTGGCGCCCATCGAGAGGCCGCAGACCGAGACATGGCGGTGGCGCGCGGCGAGCTTGTCGAACTCGGCGACGGCGGCGCTGATCCATTGCTCCATCGGCTGATTCCGGTGCCTGCGCTGTAGCCGGGCAACTCGGGCGTATGGGTGACGAAGCCCTCGTCGGCAAGAAGGCGGGCGAGAAAGCGCAGCTCCAGCGGCGAGCTTGACAGACCGTGCAGCAGCAGGACGGCGTGATCGCCGGTTTCCATGCTCGAAAGAGGGGAGGCGCTCATGTCAGTCCTCCGCTCGCAGGATCAGGAATTCGCCGGAGGACGTGGTGAAGCGCTCGCACACGCATTCCACCGGCCGCCAGTCGTCGCGGCCGCCGGACAGGAAGCGCACGCGGTGGTGACCGGGCGTCAGATGGCCGCTGACGCGGGCCAGGTCCTCCTGGTGCACTTGCGCGTGCTTCGTGCAATACCGCGATGCCGGCATGCAACGACGCGTCGTCTGTCGATCCGTCGGGCATTGCGCTGGTTCCAGCGGCCACGAAGCTGCCCGGCGGCAGGCTGTTGGCGGGATCGAGCGCCTTGATGAGGATGAGTGTGCGCTGATACTGGGCGATGTGATGCAGCATGCGATGCATTTCATCCGTAGCGCGGCGGGCCAGCAGCCGCTCGTTGTCATGGCGCAGCAGCATTTCATAACGCGATTGCGCCACGGCGCCGAGCAGTTCCGCACGGTACTGCACGCGCCTCAGGTGCTCGACGAGCGTGATGACGAGGATGGTAATGAGCGGATACGAGATCAGCAGCCGGATGTCGGACGCGTCGATCACGTCGATGTGTCCGTAGGGCGGCACGAAAAGATGGTCGGCGAGGCACAACCCGAGCAGCATCACGCATATCGCGGGCGCGAGGCCGCAGTAGTACTCGACCAGCACGGCAGCAATGAGAAACGATGCACCCGGCATGACCGGCCCGAGCAGCGGGTGCAGCAGCGTTCTGATGATGGCGGCTGAAACGAGGGCCGCCGCCGCGACGATTCACCTGCTACGGCCGCGCGGCGCCCACCGCCTTGAATTTCTGACTTCCATGCATTCGACGCGAAGATATGACCTTTCACCTTGATAACGGCGATATGTAAAAAAGCTTGAGCAGACCGCGCGAGGTCCGCAACGCCACTGACTTTAGCGATCGGGCATTGTAATCGCGCGTCGCGAATCGTGCCCTGTGCCCCGACGGCGGCATGGCGCCCGAAGCGCATAATATGTTCACCCGCAACGGCGGCGAAGATCGCGCGGCCGTGGGTTAGCGGCCATAATGTGCCGCTGTAATCGACTTCAAGGGCGAAAAAAACGATGGACAAGCAAGGCTTTACCACGAGCATCGTGCACGGCGACAGGATTACGGGCACCGAGCACGGTGGCGTGCGTCAACCGATTCATACGTCCGTGCAATATGGTTTTGAGCACGTCGAGGATCTGATCGGCGTGTTCCAGGGCACGCGCAAGGGTGGCTTCAACTACGCGCGCCAGGGCACGCCCACCACCGCCGCGCTCGAGCGCAAGATCACGAGCCTCGAAGACGGGCTCGGCAGCATCTGCTTCGGCACCGGCATGGCTGCGATCACCGCGATCTTCCTCACGCTGCTGCGTGCGGGCGATCACCTTGTGTCGAGCCGTTACGTTTTCGGCAACACGAACAGCCTGTTCGGTACGTTGCGCACGCTGGGCGTGGAAGTGACAACCGTCGATGCCGGCGATGCAGAGAACGTGAAGAACGCGCTGCAGCCGAATACGCGGTGGTGTTCGTCGAAACCATCGCGAATCCGGGCACGCAGATTCCCGACTTGCAGGGTATCGGCGACCTGTGTCGCGAGCGCGGCATCGTCTATGTGGTCGACAACACCATTACGTCGCCGGCCCTGTTCAGGCCGAAAGCGGTCGGCGCCAGCCTCGTCGTCAACTCGCTGACGAAGACGATTGCGGGCCATGGCGCCGCGCTCGGCGGGGCGGTGACGGATACGGGCCTGTTCGACTGGAGCGCGTACCCGAATATCGCGGACGACTACCGGCGTGCACCGGCGAAGGAGCAGGGTCTGTTGCAGATCCGCAAGAAGGGCTTGCGCGACATGGGGGCGTCCTTGTCGTCGGAGCGGCGCACTCCATCGCGATGGGCGCCGAGACGCTCGCCTTGCGGGTGAAGCAGAGCAGCGACAACGCGCTGGCGCTGGCGCGTTTCCTGGAGAGACACGAAGCTATCGGCAAGGTGTTCTATCCGGGGCTCGAGAGCCATCCGCAATACGACGTCGCGCAGGCGCTGTTCAAGGGCGCGTCGTGGCTGCTGTCGTTCGAATTGCGCGACGCAGAGCGCATGGCGGAGATCGTCAACGCACTGCGCTTGCCTATCAAGGCGACCGGTCTCGGCGACACGCGCACGCTCATCATTCCGGTCGCGCCCACTATCTTCTTCGAGGCGGGCGCCGAAACGCGCAAGGCGATGGGCATTTCCGACGGCATGCTGCGCTTGTCGGTGGGCATTGAAGACATTGAGGATCTGTTGGCAGACTTCGAGCAGGCGCTCAAGCTGGCCGCGTAAGCTGCGTTTTTCACTGCCTGCCTGTCGGCCGGCTGCAAGAGACCCCGTTTCGATGCCGTGCCAATCGTAGAGCATTGGCGGCATCGGACGGGGTTCGAGGCTCAGCCAACGAGCCCTGCGGCGAACTCACGATACGCGTGCAGCGGGCGGCCCAGAATGCCGGTAAGACGCTCGACGTCTGCCGCCTCCGGCACCATGCCGTCGCTGACGTAGCGCTCGGCCATCAGGCGCATCTCATAGGCCATCCATTTCGGCATGAACGTGGCCAGGTTCTGCTCGAAGCCGCTGGGATCGTCGCCGCCATAGGCAACCGGGCGGCCGAGCACCTCTGACCAGATAGCGGCCAGCTTCGCACCCGTCAGCGTGTCGGGTCCGACGAGGTTGATGATGTCGAGCGGCAGTTTGCCGGGTGCATCGTTTCGACGCAGCAGTTCGATGGCCGCGACTTTCGCGATGTCACGCGTGTCGATCATCGCGACGCCCTTGCTGCCGATAGGCATCGGATAGACGCCATGATTGACGATCACGTCGCGGATCATGAGCTCGTTGTCCATGAAGTAAGCCGGACGCAGAATCGTCGCGCTGAATCCCATCTCTTCGATCATGCGCTCGGCGCCGGATTTCACGGCAAAGTGCGGCACATTCACAAACCGCTCGGCGTGGATGAACGACAGATAGACCACGCGCTCGACACCGGACTCGCGAGCAACGTTGAGCGCGATGAGCGCCTGGGTGAACTCGTCGCCCGCCACGGCATTGAGCAGGAACAGCGTGCGGACGTCGGCGAAGGCTTTGCGAAGGGAGTCGAGGTCGAGCATATCTCCCTGAACAACGGTCACGGCCGGCGGGAAATCCGCTTTCGACGGATCGCGCACCAGCACGCGCACGTCGGCGCCGCGGTTGACGAGTTGATTGACGACCTGGCGGCCGACACGGCCGGTGGCGCCGGTTACGAGGATAGTCATGGTGTTCACTCCTTGAGTTGGTTGGGATGGCTCTAAGGTAAGTGATCCATTTCCGGTCTGGAAGATGCTATAAATAGACAGAGTGTCTCACTGGTGGAACACATGGACCTGCTTGCTCTCGCTGATTTCAACCTCGTCGCCCGTCACGGGAGTTTTGGGGAGGCCGCTCGTGCGACAGAGCGTCCGAAGGCCACGCTCTCGCGCAGGGTGAGCGAACTAGAGAACAGTCTCGGCCTCAGGCTGTTCGAACGCGGGCCGCGCGGATTGAAACTCACGCAGGAAGGACGCGCGCTTTACGAGCGCACGACGGGAGCGCTCCTGACCGAGCTTGCAGAGAGCGCCGCGGCCATTGCATCCGGTAGTGAAGAGCCGCGCGGTCGGCTGCGCATCAGCGCGCCGGCGCTCTTTTCGCAGCTCGCCATGGGCAAGCTGGTCGCCACCTTCGCGCTGAAATATCCCGAGATTCGGCTCGAAGTCACGACGCAGGATCGCCCTGTCGACATGATCGAGGAAGGCTACGACCTCGTGATTCGCGTCAACCCCGATCCCGACGAGAGCCTGATCGGCAGGGTGTTCCTGCGCGACCGGCTGGTTGTCGTCGCCAAGCCGAGTTTGGCGCGGCCGAAGGGCAAGTCCAGCGTTCCGGCTGTGCTGCGCGGCGGAAACGATCGGATTGCCGCGTGGGACGTCAGGGGTCCGAAGGGAAAATCGCGCATCGCGATCTGGTGCCGAGCGTGTTGGTCTCGAAGATGTCGCGTGCGATGTCCATCGGGGTGCCTTCGAGCGCGTTGAGAAAGCCGATGCCCGCATTGTTGACGAGCACGTCGACGGGACCGGCGGCATCGATCGCAGTGCGGATGCTTTGCGGATCCCTCACGTCGAGCGCGAGAATGGATAGGCGATCGGAACGCGGCAACACGTCTTCGCGCGGCGTGCGCATCGTGGCGACGACGCGCCAGTCGCGATCCAGAAAATGGCGGGCGATTTCAAGGCCAAACCCGGACGAGCAACCCGTGATCAATACGGTCTTCATGTCGACTCCTGTGGTCGGTGACAGTGGCCCCACGATAGCGCGTCGCAGGCCGGACTCGCTATAATCGAACGTCCACTTTTCATTAGAGATCGTCCGACCATGGTCGACCCGCTGGCGGAAGTCGTCACCTTGCTGCAACCGGCGCCCACTTTCTCCAAAGTGCTCAGCGGCGCGGGGCGCTGGCGTGCGAGCCGCACGGAGGTCGGGCAGCCGTTCTATTGCGTGGTGCTCGAAGGATCGCTGCGTCTGTCGGTTAATGGTGGCGAGCCGCTCATTCTTCAGGCCGACGACTTCGTGCTCGTGCCCGAGGTTTTCGGCTTTGAGATCACAAGCATCGACCCACCGGACGATGACGCCGCGCCGAATCTCGCGCCCACGCCGCTGCCCGACGGCAGCTTCCGTTTCGGCGATGCGTCAGCCGCGCCGGATGCGCAATGGCTTGCGGGCCTGTGCACGTTTGGGTCGCCGGATGCGGCCTTGCTGATTTCGCTTCTGCCCGAGATGGTGCTCGTGCGAGGTGACCGCAGGCTCGCGACACTTGTGAAGCTGGTGCGGGAGGAGTCGCAAGCGCAGCGGCCCGCGCGCGAGGTGGTGCTTGCGCGCCTGTTGGAAGTACTCCTGATTGAAGCGTTGCGCTCGACGCAGACGGGGGCGTCGCCTGGGCTCGTCCGCGGCCTCGCCGATGCCCGGCTCGCGCTCGCCATCCGTCAGATGCACGAGCGCCCGCAGGAGCCGTGGACGATGGCGCAGCTTGCGAAGATCGCTGCGCTGTCGCGCTCGTCTTTCTTCGAGCGCTTCAGCCGCGCAGTCGGCGTCGCACCCATGGAGTATCTGCTGTCGTGGCGCATGGCCATCGCGAAGAATCTGCTGCGCCGGAACACGCTCAGCGTTGCGACGATCGCGGCACGCGTGGGCTATGGCTCGGCGCACGCGTTTAGTGTTGCGTTCACGCGGTATGTGGGGGTGTCGCCGAAGGGGTATGGGAGGGGGGAGGGGAAGTAAGGGATCGTGCTTCTCGTGAGCGGGACGGTGGCACAGCAGCATTCGGTAACCGCCGCATCCGGGTAAACGCGCACCGCAGAAAATTCAAGAACCAGGCCCCCTCGGCCGATATATGTACCAACTAGTTAACCCGCCGGGGCCAATGCATGAAGCTGTCCACCAAACTGCTTGCACTCGTTCTCGCCGCGCTGCTCGGCGTCGCTGCAATCGCCGCGACCGCGTTGCATACGCTGCGCAGCGCGCTCATCGATTCACGGCGCGAGGAGATCGTCATCCTGCTGGAAAAAGCCGAACATCTCATCGATTCGTATCACCAGCTGGAGCAGCGCGGCACGCTGACACGCGAGGAGGCGCAGCGGCAGGCGAAGGCCGCCCTGTCGCAGCTCAATGCAAACTCGAAGAGCTACTACTGGGCGACGACCTCGGACGGCATCAATCTGGTGCATCCGAACGCGAAATTCATCGGCACGAAAGCCAACGGCAATTGGACGACGAGCGGCTGACCGACAGCGAGGCCTATCGCCAGGGCATGCTGCAGGCGCATTTCGCGTTGGTCGACGTGCTGATCAAGCGCGGTCCGGACGCGCCCGTCGAACCCAAACTGCAAGGTGTGGTGGGCGTGCCGTATTGGGACTGGTGGGTCGGTACAGGCTTCTGGTACGACGACATCAACGCCAGCTTTACAAAACTGGCGACGATGCTCGGCGCAATCGCCCTCGTGATTGCCGCGTGGCGGTTGCCGCGATGGCGTGGGCGGTGCTGCGCAGCGTGCGGCGCATGCTCGGCGGCGAACCGACCTACGCTGCCTACGTGGCGCACGAAATCGCGGGCGGTAATCTCGCGGTGCGATTCGAGGCGGCCGGCAGCCAGGCAGGCAGCCTGCTCGCGGCGCTCGGCGAGATGAAGGCGCGCCTCGCTGCGATGATTGCCGAGATCCAGTCGGCGAGCCGCTCCATCGCGCTCGGCTCTGCCGAGATTGCCCAAGGGAATCTCGATCTGTCGCAGCGCACCGAAGAGCAGGCCGCGTCGCTGCAAGAAACCGCGGCGAGCATGGAACAGATCACCGCGACGGTGAAGCAGAACGCCGACCACGCGCAACACGCCAACGCGCTCGTGGGCAGCGCGAGCGAAGCGACGGAGCGCGGCGCGACTGCGGTTCGCCAGGTGGTCGACACGATGCAGCAGATCACCGCCGACTCCGGCAAGATCGCGGACATCACGACCGTGATCGAAAGCATCGCATTCCAGACTAATATTCTCGCGCTGAATGCGGCTGTCGAGGCGGCGCGCGCCGGCGAGGAAGGCCGCGGCTCCGCGGTCGTGGCCTCCGAAGTGCGCACGCTCGCGCAACGCAGCGGCGCGGCGGCGAAGGACATCAAGGAACTGATCCAGCGTTCGGCTTCGCGAGTCGACGACGGCAACCGCCTCGTCGAAGTGGCCGGTGAACGGATGAACGATATCGAGCGCTCGATCCGTCAGGTGGCGGGCATCATGGGCGAGATTTCGGCGGCATCGACGGAGCAGAGCACCGGCATCGAGCAGGTAAGCCGCGCCGTCACACAGATGGATGATGTCACGCAACAGAACGCCGCGCTCGTGGAGCAGGCGGCGGCCGCGTCGTCCTCGCTGGACGAGCAGGCGCAGCGGCTGAACTCGGCAGCGGCAACGTTCAAGCTGTCGTAGGCGTTAGGGTAAGCGTCGCGTGGCTACGTGGTGAGCGCTTTCCGAGCGGCTCGGAGCCGTTGGTTGAGAGGACGCCGCGGTGCAACAGGTCCCCTTTCCCGGATCAAAGCGATAGCTGCCATGGCCACATCGACTATCGCCTGATTCGTACGTCATCCTAATGTTCAGCCACTATTGCCGCGCGAGCATGAGGTCGAGGTTCTGAACCGCAGCTCCGGATGCGCCCTTGCCAAGATTATCGAAAACCGCCGACAGCAATACGTGCTCGTGTTCGACGTCATGAAATACGTTCAAGTGCATGTCGTTGGTGCCCTTCAGCGCTTGCGGATCCAGGTGCTTCAAGGCGTTCGATTCGTGCAACGGCAAGACTCGTACGTGAGTTGCATCGGCATAGTGCGCTGCGAGGCAGGTGTGTAAGGTGGCGCCATCCACGCCGGGTGTCAGCAGCCTCAACGCCAGCGGCACCGTGAGCACGATGCCCTGGCGGAAGGCTCCGTACGCAGGAACGAGAATGGGACGCTGCGCAAGGGTTGCGTGCTGCTGAATCTCCGGGGTGTGCTTGTGTGCGAGGTCGAGGCCATAGACCTGGAGATGGCGATGTCGCAGGCGTTGATGTCTTCTGCGCGCCGCCGCGAATCTTTGCGCTCGGCACCACCCAGTGTGAACAGTCTGATGCCGGTGCGGTCGCGCAGCCGTTCGTGGATTTGCAGCCCGGTGGTGCCTTGGTCGCCGTCGATGAAAACTAGGGGAGAGCTCATACGTGAATGACTCCGCTGACTGTGGTTGTGACAGGCAAAACGAGCCGCTATATTGCGCGGGCGGCTAGAATAGAGAAAGTTGAATTTCACAACGTAGACATTCAGTTTTTCTGAATCGGGACGCCGCCATGCGAGAAATCAGTCTGGACCGCTTGCGCACGCTGGTCGCCGTAGCCGAGCATGGTTCATTTGCCGATGCGGCGCGTGCATTGCACCTTGCGCCGCCCACTGTGAGCCTTCACATTGCCGAACTGGAGGAGCGCATTGGAGCTCCGCTCCTGTCACGCAAGCGCGGGAATGTGGGGCCGACGTCCATAGGGGAGGTACTGGTGGAGCGCGCGCGCCGGCTCCTGGCCGACGCGGAGCAGGCGTTAGACGATATTCAACGCCAGGTAGGGGGGCTCGAAGGGCGTGCGCGTCTCGGCGCGTCCACGGGCGTGATCGCACACGTGCTGCCGCGAGCGCTCGAGGTTCTGCGCGAACATCATCCCGCCATCAACATTCTGATCGTCGTGCTTACTTCGCAGGAAACCTTGTCCCGGCTGGTGGATGGAACGCTGGATGTCGGGCTGGTCGCGCTGTCTCAGCCCCCGGTGGCCGGACTCGTGATAAAGCCTTGGCGCCGCGACCCGGTGAGGGCTTTTGTGCCGGCACATTGGCGGTGCCCGGCTCGCGTGACACCCGAATGGCTCGCCGATCAGCCTCTCATTCTCAATGACGCGACTACGCATCTCTCGCGCCTGACTGCCGAGTGGTTCGCGAGTGGAGGGCACCATCCTGCGCCGCGCATTCAGCTCAACTACAACGACGCGATCAAGAGCCTGGTTGCGGCAGGTTACGGCGCCGCGCTGTTGCCCCATGAGGCGACGACGCCATTGCCGGACAGGGGCATTGTCATGCGTCCGCTGCGCCCTGCGTTGTGGCGACGGCTCGGTATTGCACATCGCGCGGGGTACGTCGAGCGTTCCACGCAACACGTACTCGACGTATTGTGGGATTTGCGACTGGCGTAGCGTTGCATGGCCGGCCGCACGAACCTGATTGATCTGCAATCAGATAGATGAGGTGTGCTTAGAAATCAGCGACCTTGCCCACGCGGACTGGGCGAATCGGCCGGGCTGATACGGCGTAGGATCCACGATCGGATCCGCACCGCTGGCAAGGTCCGCGATCAGGTGTCCAGCGCCGGGGCCGATGCCGAAATCGTGCCCCGAAAAACCCGCGGCCAGGATCAGCCCGGGCACGCCCGGCACTTCGCCAATACCCGGTACGCCGTCCGGCGTGCTGTCGACGAAACCGGCCCACGCATGCGTGATTTTGGCTTGGCGAAGTTCGGGCAGCAGTTCGATGGCGCGGCGGTGGGTTTCGGCGACCGCTGCGCGATCAGGCTTCGGATCGAGAATGCGTATCCGCTCCATGGGTGTCGGCGCGTCGAGCCGCCAGCGCTTGAGCGTTTCATGCCCGCCCCGAATACCCTCCAGGCCGCCCGGAAGAAGGTTGCGCCAGCGCTTGGCGAACATGGGTACGAACTGCGGGACGAACCGCAGAAACTGGGGCGTCACATCTACGCGGGCCCGCCCGCTAATGGCCAGCGCGTAGCGCCCGTCGTTTCGACGCGTAACGGAGACGCCGGACGTGAACAGGGCATCCGGCAAGCGGTGCTCGACAGGGGCGACACTCAGGATGGATTGGCGGATCGAAGCTTGAGGAAAGCGGATGCCCAACTGGCGGCAGAATGCGGATGCCCATGCACTACCTGCGAGAACGACTGTGCGCGTCCTGATGACGCCGGCTTCGGTCACGACGCCGCAGACCCGCCCGCCCTCCAGCTCGATGCCGCGCGCGGCGCAATGCTGAGTGACGCTACCCCCGAGTTTGATCAGCGCGGCGGCCACGGCGGGCGCGGCTTTCGCGGGGTCCGCCGTGCCGTCCGTGGGCGAGAAGACGCCGCCTTTCCAGGCCCGGCCGGTCACCTTGCCCCGTTCGGCGGCTTGTCGGCTATCGAGCATGTAGGTCGTCACTCCCGCCGTCTTGGCGAAGTCGCCCCAATTGGCCCAGCGAGCCAACTCGGCGTCGTCATTGCTCAGATACAGCAGCCCGCAGCGATGAAAGCCCGTATCTTCACCTGACTCGATGGCAAATCTCTCCCAAAGATCAAGGCTTTTGCTCGCCATCGGCAATTCGCGTACGTCACGGTTCTGCTGCCGGCACCAGCCCCAGTTTCGGCTCGACTGTTCGGCGCCGACCCTTCCCTTCTCGACGAGAGCGACGGACACGCCCCGCCGCGCTAGATAGTAGGCGGCAAATACGCCGATGATGCAGCCCCCGATCACGACCACGTCAGCGACGGCCGGCAGCGTGGGCGAAGTGTGTAGGTGGCGCAGCGGAGGGGACATGATTAATCTCGTTCGACGGAAGACTGGACGTTTTGAACCACATAGAATTTGGCCACGCGCTCGCGACTTTCCCATCCTATCGGTGCACCTCGCGGGACGAAAAGCGCGTCCCCGGCGCAGAGCGACAGCACACTGCCATCCGGCGCGGCGAACTGCACGCTGCCGGCGAGAAGGTGCATGAATTCGTTCACACCATGCGGACGAATAATCCGGTGGTAGGGCGTCGAGTCCCACGTACCCGCCTTGTACGCTGCGTCGTCCTCGTTGAAGACATTGTCGCTGCGGCATTCGGGAGCCGGTCCCAGCAGCACCTCCGCCGGCAGGGTTGCCGACGGCTTGAAATCGGCGTCGGCGCGTAAAGGCGTGAGGCCGGTCTTCGTCGGCCGCTCGCAGGCGGCGGCGCAGAACACGAAACGCGTGCGGAATTCGGCTCTCATGCGAAGCGCAGTACCGCAGCCGATCACGGCACCCTCGTGCGGACCCAGCTCCAACGGCGCCATTCCGGCTGCTTCCAGTGTGAGCGTTCCTTCCATGACGACGATGGTTTCGATGTGGGGAAAGCGCTCCACATCGAGCTCGCCGATGAAGCTGACACGACCCGCTGCAAGCGCGTCCGGTCCTTCCCAGGCGATTTCCTGATGTCGCGCGAAGGGATCGTTGCGGCCGAATGCTCCGCGGCGGAAAGCGGTCGAAAATGGCGCTCCTTCGGCACGGTGCAATACAAATGCTGCGCTCACTTTGGCTCCTATGAATTGCCCGACGATGATTTCTTGCTGTCAGCCATTTAACCAGCTCGAAAAAATCAGGGCGCACTGATTTGAGCTGGCAAACAACGCAAATCCATCCATTGTGAGCCGGCCTCACAGCAGGGTCTGCGGTCACACCCCTCAACTGGGTGGCCACGCGGACATTCCGCTTAGCCGATGAGGCAGCCCCTCGTGGTTCTAGGGGGGCGAACCTGCAAGCCAGCTTCCCGGCACGCGCACTCCTTCCAACCGCCCCCGACGAGTGTTCGATTTCGCACGGAGCGCGTTCATTCGGTTGGCTACGCTATGCCCGTACCGTCATCGGCGGCCGGCCAACGTCGCGCTCGACGCGCCCGCCGCATTTCAATCGTGTCCGCACGCTGAACATGGGTTTGGATGGATCGCTTCGACTTCCCGGGCGCCTCGCGTGCGTATGGCGACACGTCGGGACGCACACCCTTCTACACGAGCTCGCCCGAACGAATCGACGCATCGCAGTTGACGGCGTTTACGGCGTTCCTGCGACGCTGCACGGGCAAGCTGCTATCTGACCACGAAGCCCTGCACCATTTTTCCGTCCGCGAATTTCGGACCTTCTGGCGATGCTTCGTGCAATGGGCGTTAGGCGAGGAGTACTCGCACGACGCCGAGCCGGTTTGCATCGGCGACGACTGCGAACACGCGGTCTTCTTTCCGCAGATGAAACTCAACTACGCGGACGTCCTGCTAGCGCCGTCAACGGCATCTGCCAACGCGCCCGCGTTAACCGCCTGTCACGCCGACGGCAGCCGCGTGCGCCTCACGCGCGCCGAACTGCGCGAGCAGGTGGCGCGTCTCGCGCAGGCGCTGTCGGCGCTCGGCCTGCGCGAAGGCGACCGCGTGGTCGGTGTGATGCGCAACGACGTCGAGGCTATCGTCAGCACGTTGGCCGTTACGGCCCTTGGCGCGACGATGTCGACCGCGGCGCCCGAGATGGGCGTCGAATCGATCCGCGATCGCTTCCAGCCGCTGGCTCCGCGACTGTTGTTTGCGCATACGGCGGCGCGCCCATTCGACACCGGCAAACCGGTGGCGAGCAACATCGCCGAACTCGCGGCCGCGCTGCCATCCCTGCAAGCTGTCGTGTGTCTTGACGACGGCAGTTTGCCGAGCACGGTCACCCAGCCGACCTATGCGCTCGCCGAACTGCTCGATAACGGCGACGCGAGCCGTTTCGTGTGGCAGCGCTTCGCCTTCAACCATCCGCTTTTCATCATGTTTTCGTCGGGCACGACCGGCAAGCCGAAGTGCATCGTGCATGGCGCCGGCGGCACGCTGATCGAGCATTTGAAGGAGCACCGGCTGCATACCGATCTCGCGCCTGGCGACCGGATGTACTTTCACACGAGTTGCGCGTGGATGATGTGGAACTGGCAGTTGTCGGCGCTTGCTTCCGGCGTCGAGATCGTGACCTACGATGGGCCGGTGTCTACCGTCGACACGCTATGGCGTCTCCTCGCCGAGGAGCGCGTCAGCCGAAGGCGCAATTCGATCTCCGCGCCCTGTGCGCGATGCTGTCCACCGGCGCCGTGCTGTACGACTCGCAGTTCGACTGGGTGCGCGATCACGTGAAGCCGCTGCCGCTGCAATCCATCTCGGGCGGCACCGATATCATCGGCTGCTTTGTGCTTGGTCATCCTAACGTTCCGGTCTACGCGGGCGAGGCGCAATGCCGCAGTCTCGGGCTCGACGTACAGGCATGGGACCAGGGATCGAAAACCGCCGGCGTTGGCCAGCTCGTTTGCGTGAATCCATTCCCCTCGCGTCCGCTCGGATTCTTCGGCGATACCGACGGCAAGGCGTTTCATGCCGCCTATTTCGCAAGCAATCCAGGCGTCTGGACGCATGGAGATCTGATTTCGCTGTCGCCCCAAGGCACCGTGCGCATGCATGGCCGCTCCGACGGCGTGCTCAATGTGCGCGGCATCAACGTCGGTCCCGGCGAGATTTATCGGGTGTTGAACGATATTCCCGAAGTTCGCGAGGCGATGGTGGTCGAGCAGGTGCGCAATGCGCCCGCGAATCCGGGGGGTACGCAGCATGTGGAGTCGCGGATCGTGCTGTTGCTGGTGTTGAACAAGGGCGCGGTGTTGAACGGCGCGCTCGCCGCCCGCGTGCGCCGCGACCTCGCGCGCCGCGCGTCTCCGGCACATGTGCCCGACCGGATCATTGCAGTCGATGCTTTGCCGCTCACGCACAACGGCAAGCTTTCCGAAGCGGCGGCGCGCAGCGCGGTCAACGGACTGCCGGTCGGCAACACGGCGGCACTGCGCAACCCCGAGTGTCTCGACGCCATCCGGCTTCATCCGGCATTGAATCTAGCCGCGCGCGAACTGCCGCCGGTCGGCGAGACTCGCGAACAGCTCGAAGCGCACCTGCAGGCGCAGTGGGAGAAGCTGTTCGGCATTGCACCGATCGGCCGCGACGACAACTTCTTCAACCTCGGCGGCCATTCGCTGCTCGCGATGCGCCTCTTTGCCGAGATACGCCAGTCGACCGGACGCACCATCCCACTCGCCATGCTGATGATCGCGCCGACCATCTCTCGGCTCGCCTCGCTGATCTGGGAGGACGCATTGCCGTCGTCTTCGCCGACTCTCGTGCCGGTGCGCGCGGGAACCGGCGTGCCGCTATTCCTCATCCACAGCGCGAGCGGCTCGGTGATGGAATGCCTCGCATTGATCGGTTCTCTGAAAAGCCGTCGCCCGGTTTACGGACTGGTGGCGCGCGGTCTGGAAGGCGAGCAGCCGGCGCTGCTGCGCGTGGAAGATATGGCCGCGAGCTATATCGAGCAGATGCGCACCGTGCAGCCGAAAGGGCCCTATGCGTTGGCCGGCTATTCGTTCGGCGGTCTGGTGGCATTCGAGATTGCGCAGCAACTGCGTCGTGCCGGCGAGCGGATCGATTTGCTGTTCCTGCTCGATACCTACGTCGACGAGCACTGCCGGCCGTGGACCGCACAGTTGCAACGCCGTGCCGCTTCTTTGCGCATGCATTGGCGCACGGTGAGAGCGCTGCCGGCCGCACGCCTTCCGGGTTACGTGAAGGACCGGTTCACAGGCGTCGCGGATCAACTGCGGATGCGCGTGGGCCGCATGGCGCGCAGGCCGGAAGCGTACACCGCTGTGCTGCCGCCAGCGATGCGGCACATACGCGAAACGATGCGCGTCGCGATGACCACGTATCGCCCGAAGCCTTACGACGCATGCCCCATCGTCTACGTGCGCGCGGCCGTTCTGCAGGATGCTTATGGCGATCCGCTGCCGCTGTGGCGGCGCGTGGCGCGTGCCGGGCTCGTGGTGGCGGAGGTGTCGGGCGACCATTCCGATCTGATCGTCGAACCGAATGTGCAGTTCGTCGCGGCGGCGCTCGATCGTGGCCTCGGCGAATCATGACGTCGGCGCCGGCGTGCGCAGTTGAGCCTTGAGTTCGGGTGAAGTGGGGCCGGCGGCGAGGGAACCATCGCCGCTCGAATAAAAATAAGCTGAAACACTGAATTTTTCGTCTTTGCCTGCCGATAATCCGACTGTCAGTTTCCGCGTCGCGGTCGTATCCAGCATCGCTTTAACCAAGATCGGCACATTACAAGACGATTATCGTGTTTCCTAACCCTGTCGGGCGAGTGGCCGTTATCGCGGGTCGCCATCCGTTCATCGTGGACGCGCTCGGCACGCTGCTGGCGGCGAGCGTCCTGGGTGTGAGCCTGCTCACACTCGTCGCCGCGCGCGATACAGCGATCCTGCACGCTCACGAGACGTCCCGAAACGTGGCCGCCGTACTGTCGAGCAACATTTCGCGCACTATCGATTCGTCTGACCAATCGTTGCAGGCGCTCATTGCCGCGCTCGATAAGCCCGCAGTTCAGCACATGGACCCGGGCGTGCGGCATGAGCTGCTGTTCAACCCCACGGCCGCTACGCGTTACGTGACGGGCATGGGCGTGACCGACGAGCGCGGACAGTTGATGGACGGCTGCTGTTCGAGCACGCATCACTGGAACTTTAGCGACCGCGATTACTTTGTCGTGCACCGCCAGTCGAATAAGCTCGGCCTGTATATTTCGGCGGTATATCGGGCGCGCTCGCGCAGCGGCGTAGAAGCGATGGCGCTCAGCCGACGGATCAATAACGCGGACGGCTCCTTCAAAGGCATAGCACTGGTCGCGATCGACGTGGAATATTTCAGGCGCCTGCTGGACGGGCTCGACGTCGGCTCGCGCGGCGTCACGGCAATTGTTCGCACCGATGGCACGCTCGTCGCGAGAAATCCCGCTCTCGCCGCAGCGTTCTCGCGGAACTTCAGCAAGTCGCTGACCTTTCCGCGGATGGTGAATCACGACTCCGGCTTCTACACGGCGCGTTCTTCCGCTGACGGCGTGCTGAGGCTCTATACGTTCCAGCGCGTCCCGGGCACGCCGCTGATCGCCGTCGTCGCGCCCGCACTCGACGACATCCTCGCCTCATGGCGAACGCTTGCGTGGATGGTGGGCGTTTCCGCCTGCGCCATCAGCTTCGCGTTTTGCGCAGTCGTCTGGCTGCTGGCATTTGCGTTGCGAGACCGCGCGCGCTGGAGACCGCTTGACCGAGCTCACGCAGACCGATCCGCTCACGGGTCTCAAGAACCGCCGGGCGCTCGACGAGGTGCTGCAAAACGAATGGGACAGATTGCAGCGCAACGACAGCCACCTGTCGGTTCTATTCGTGGACGCCGATCATTTCAAGCAGTACAACGACCAATACGGTCACGCAGAAGGCGACAAGGCGTTGAAGCATCTTGTCGCCTGCATCGTGCAGCGCGTTCACCGTCGCGGCGATTGCGTCGCCCGGTATGGCGTCGAAGAGTTCGTGGTCGTATTGCCGGACACGGACGCCGCGGGCGCTTACCGTGTTGCCGAGGGCATCCGCAAGCAACTGGAACGCTCCTGGCAAACCGGGCACCAGACCGGCAGCGCTGCCGTTCATCCGTTCACGGTCAGCATCGGCTGCGCGACCGGGCGCCGCGCGTGTCCTTCCACCTGCGAGGAACTGACGAAGGCCGCGGACATCGCGCTTTACGAAGCGAAAAGTGCGGGCCGCAATTGCGTGAGAGCGGCGAGCGCTATGAGCCAACCCGGATAATAAGTGTGACGTCTTTGGCGATGACGGACTGGCCGGCTTCGAATACGCCGGCCGGAACAACGAACTTCCCGCCATAGTGAATGGTGTGCAGCCCCGCTGGCAGCGGTTGAATCATCAGGTAATAGCCGTCGGCGACGGCCGTCGCGGATCCGCCGGTATGGCCGAAAATCCATGGACTAGGCGCGGAAAACGGGAATATGCCGGTCTTCGTACGATAGGCCGCGATGTTGTCGACGGTCACGCCGTCTACAGTGCAGAACAGATCGCGAATGTCGTTTGTCAAGGCGCTGGCAATCTTCAACTGATCGGCGGTGAATGTGCGGACGGGCGGATTGTCGAGCAGCCGCCTGATTGCAGATCGTCTGCGCCGCGGCGGGGGTTGCCCAGAACCATACGTTTCCCGTTTGCGCGGCTGAAATAGGCCGATGGTTGCAGTCTTCGAATGGATGGGGCAGGGGGCCGACCGGCAACCCGAGCACCCACTGCCAGAACGAAACCGCCCACTGACTGTATGTCTTGCTCCGGAACTCCATATCGAGCGACACGACATACGGGTTCACAACTTTTTCATGCGGACTCGCATCATCGGCGCTCGCGGAGGCGGCTGCTCGTCCACTATCGTCGCCTCCGCCACATCCCGCAAAGGGGATTGCAGCCCCCATCACAACTGCCGAGGTCCGCAGTATCTTCCTGGCACACGCGGCGATCGCGGTACGGTCTCGCGTTTCCAAGCGGACGCTCATACTGCCTCCTGGTGCCCAGGCGATCCACGACGGCGACAACGGCATATTCAGTCTAGCAAGAGTAAAACGGTGCGTCGACTGCCGGATTGAAGCGGCGTTTCAATATGCTTCGCCTATAGTCGTTTGTCATATGGGCGAATGCGGACCTCGCTCGATCCGTTGGATGGCAGGAGTGCAAACATGGAACACGAATACGCAAACCCGGAGAAGTCGGTCTTCTGGCTCCATGTCGCGGTAGCGCTGCTGTTATTGCTCTCACTACAGCGAGGCAAGAACCTTGATCTGAACGAGTGGCTGCAAGCTCAGAGACAGGCGCTGACAGTCGAATTTTCCGCTGCCGTGCTGCTTCCGGAGGTGGTGCAGCAGTCAGGTGGGGCGCCATAGCCGACGTTCGGCTCATGATTGGAGGCGTAGAAACCGGGATCAAGATGAAACTGTCCTGGTGGTCCGATATCGAGCCTGCAGGCGATTCCTACGACGGCACAAAGAGCCTACCGAGGCGATCGCCATGGCAAGCGTCGCGAGCCATCCTCCCCACGCCAGCGGGCCGGTGATGGCGAACTGCCCCATCACGCGCCTGCTACGCGCCATCAGCATCATGACGATCATGATCGGTACGGCAGTCACACCGTTGATCACGGCGCTCCAGTAAAGTGTGCGAATCGGATCGAAGTGCATGAACGTGATGGCAACACCGCCGACTATGGCGAGCGCAATCACCGCGTAAAACTCGCGCGCAAGCGTCAGATGCAGTGCGAGACTGCTACGCCAGCGGAAGCTCCCTGCTGCGGCATACGCGGCCGATCCTGCGAGGACGGGAAGCGCAAGGAGACCCGTCCCGATGATGCCGAGAGCAAACAGCACGTAGGCGAATCGCCCGGCAAGCGGCTCGAGCGCTCGCGCGGCGTCTGCGGATGTTTTCACATCAATGTGATGGAGGTGGAGCGTCGCGGCTGCCGTGAGCATGATGAAAAACGCAACGAAGTTCGACACGCCGATGCCGACCCATGTATCGAAACGGATCCTGCGCAACTGCGCCGGCGCCTGATACGGCACGCGGCGCAACGGTCCTTGCCCCGGTGCAGCGCGCATTTCCTCGACTTCCTGCGATGCCTGCCAGAAAAATAGATACGGGCTGATCGTGGTCCCGAGTACAGCGACGACCGTCGTAAGATAGTCGGATGTCAGTGAGACGTGCGGCAGCACGACTGCACGCGCAACGTCCGACCAACGGATCGGCACGATCACCGCGACGGCGACATAGGCCAGAAGCGACAGGGCAGTCCATTTCAGGAGGTTCGCGTACCGGTCGTAGGGAACGAGTATCTGAAGCGCAATGGAGAGCAGTCCGAGGAAGACGACATAAAAGTGCTCCGGACCGGGCACGAGCAATCCGACCGCGGCTCCCATCGCTGAAAGGTCTGCCGCGATGTTGATCACGTTCGCGACGAGGAGCAGGAAGACCGCGCCGTACAACAGCCATGGCGGGTAATGCGCGCGCATGTTGGAGGCGAGGTCTTTGCCGGTCACCCGCCCAACGCGTGCGCTCACCAGCTGAATCGCTGTCATCAACGGATACGTGAGTAGGATCGTCCACAGCAGGTTGAACCCGAAAAGTGCACCGGCCTGCGAGTATGTGCCGATGCCGGACGGGTCATCGTCTGCCGCACCTGTGACCAGTCCCGGCCCCAATCGTTTGATCCATGACCGCTCGACGGGGTCGCGGACAGCTGCTTCCGGCTCTATCAGTTTGTCGTCGTCCATGTTCTGCCCCTTGTTGCCACCAGAGCAAATAGCGGACCTGACCGCGGGCGGTCGCGCGCAATGTCATTGCGGAAATCCGACTCCTGAGCCAAAGCGATGCGCTCGCCGACAGCGGGCGGCGGGCAGCGGTAGAGGCCGCCATCATCCAGGCTGACCGTCGATCGATTCGGACTGATGGGGTGCGACGCGTTGAGCGGTTCGGCGCGCCTCCCGCTACTGCGACTCTTGCTGTTTTTGATGCTTGTGGTGCTTGTGCGAACGATGGTGCCTCGGGCGGGTACTGGTCGGTGCCGACGTATTGTCTCCTCCGGCGGTCGGGGCCGCAGTCGCCGCGCCGTGTGCGTTGCCGCCTGATCCGCCGTTGCCGTTGCCGCCCGCTTGCGCACCCGCCGTACTGGAAACGGCCAATGCGGCCAGAAGTAAAAGCGTCGATTGAATGCCTCGCATTTCTTGCTCCTTGAAAAGTAGATCCCTTAGCTGAACGGGCGGCCGTCGGCGCGCCGCAGACGCGGACATAGACGCAAACGCAAACGCAGGACAGCAAAGCCAATGCCTGAAAGGCACGCGCGGCAGTCAACAGGCGCGATCGTCTCTCACCATT
>CALNWN010000018.1 GCA_940746715.1 uncultured Paraburkholderia sp. | reverse complement strand
ACCGTGAAACGACTCCACGCCGATGATAGTGCGGATTACCCGTGTGAAAGTAGGTAATCGTCAGGCTCCCCAGCACTGTCAGAAACCCCACCCCACACAGGTGGGGTTTCTGCGTTTACGGCCGGCGAAAAACCAACATCCAACAAGACGCAAGCCGCTCAATAAACGAATCAGCGAATGACTGTACACCGCGCACAGCCATTTCGCAGTTTCGGCCAGTTGAGCGGGGCCGTCAAGCCCTCTTGCGCGTGGGAAGCTGTGCGGCAAGCCGGCGGTAAAGCGATCGAGCCGCTCGCTCGCCTCGGTGATCGCCCACAGCGGAGCACGATGCAATTGCTGATCGTAGTTTGTCGCTATTTGCGCGAAAAGCGCAAATCCATCATCTTCCAGCGCCCATCTGCCGGTATCTCGTCCGATATCGAACACCTTGGCTATCGCGCGCTCCGCCGCGCCGAGTTGCTCGCCGGTCGCTGCGCCGAAGCCCGATTCCGCGAGAAAGCCCGTCAATAGCATCACCTGCGTCAGCGTCTGAGCGTCGCCCATTCCGCCGTCGCCTCGGCGCAACGCGTCCAGTGCCAGATGTACGCGCAAGGCGAGATCATCGGCGACTTGACGGGCGATCGGCAGCAGCATTGCCTTGGCGTGCCGGGCGCGACCAGCGCCGGTAGGTCGGGAAAACGGGATAGGTTGTGCCATGAAGGTTCAAAATTGTGCCGGTGCAGATGCAATAACGGCGCGCGCGATAAAAGGTTGAGCCCGCCGTCATCCCATCATTCCCCGCCATCCACTCCATCAACCTCATCGGAATCCGCCGGCGCGACGTTGCGCGCCCGTACCCGTCGACGGATCTCCGAATCCAGTATCAATCTCCCTCGCAACTTCCCTTTCATCCGCTTCACGTACCGGGGCGCCTCCGTCATATGCACGGTCATCAACTCGCGCACTTTTTCGACATCACGCTCGCGTGCCGCTTTGGTAATCGCCTTATGAATCTTGACGTTGGCCTGTCCGAACCGCTCATGCTCGGCCTGCGGCGTATCGTTACGGAACTCGATCAGTTGCCGGATCATCTCGTTGATGAGTTCGCAACTGAAGCGCAGAAACGTATTAGGATTCGCCGCAGCAAGAATGTCGTGGAAATTCACATCCTCCTGACGTTGCCGCACGATATCCGGGCCGCCGTGCACCGAAGCCGGCCGGTCGCAACACGCGATGCTTGCCTCTAGCGCGTCGAAATCCTGCTCCGTCAGGTAAGGTACCGCCCCGGCCGCGAGCTCCGGCTCGAGAAGTTTGCGCACGGTGTAAATGTCGTCGATAGACACGTCCTTGAAGAACAGATAGTTCTGCAGAAGCTGCAACGTCCGATCCAGCGGCACCTCCACTACCATGCCGCCGCTCGGTCCCGTCGTCACCTTGATGAGCCCTTGCACCTCCAGCGATTTCAGCGCCTCGCGAATCGTGCTCTTGCTCACCGAAAAGAGCTGCTGCAGCTCGACCTCCCGCGGCAGCCGGTCGCCGGGCTTCAGATCCTTCTCCGTGATCAAGCGCTTGATTTCCTCCGCGACCAGATCGCCGCGCCAGCCTTGGCTCGATCCATGGCCATGTTCACTACTCCCATTTTTGTGTACCGCACCATCCATGTTCCGCCGACGCCCGCCGCAACGCAGGCCATCCCGCGTCGTCGTCGCCAGGAATTTTGCCTTATTGACACCGGAATTTATTGTACCTATGACCACTTCTAACCTATTTATCATGATAAATAACACAGAGCCGAAGCGGTGAAAAACTTCTCGGTGGCCAGCAGGTTTTCGCAGTCGTTCAGTGCGTGTCTCTTCGAAGGAGCGTCATTTTGAATTGCCGAAATATGTTGAAGCTGGCCGCGCTGTCGGCCGTCCCGGGCACGCTAGGCTCGCTCGTCGCGCGCAGCGCCTTTGCACAGACGAGCGCCCTTCAATTCGCCTGTCCGGTACCGATGTCGGGCGCGTTCGCCGCCAATGGCAAATACGCCGATCTCGGCATGAAGCTCGCCATCGAACAATATGGCAAGGTGCTGGGAGAACCGCTCGCTTATTCGGTGCTGGACACCGAGGGCAAGCCGGCGACGGCAGTGCGCCGCGTGCAGGAAATCGCACAGCAGAAGAACGCGCGGTTCTTCGCCGGCGGTATTTTGTCCTCCGAAGCATTGGCGATGGGCAAGGAAGTGCAGAAAGCCGGCGGCGTCTTCATCACGACGGCGGGTGCCGACGAAATCACAGGAAAGGACTGCAATGACGCCACTTTCCGCTGGTCCGTACCCACCTATGGCGCGATCGAACAGACGGTGCGCCCGCTCGCGCAGATGCTGCCGAAGGCCAAGCGCTGGTACACCATCACGCCGCAATACGTGTTCGGCGACGGTCTGCTGTCCGCGGCGAAAGCGGTCTTCAAGGACAAAGGCATCGAGCACGTGGGCAACAGCTATCACTCGCTCAACGAAAAGGAATTCAGCGGCTATCTGACGAATGCGGTCGCCGCGAAGCCGGACGTGCTGCTGATCCTGAACTTCGGCTCGCAATCGTCAGACACGCTGCGCCAGGCCGTGAGTTTCGGCATGAAGAACAACTGCACGATCCTGCTCGCGTGGGCTTCGGGTCTCGAGCAATTCGAATCGCTCGGCGCACAGTATTGGCATGCCATCGATTCGCCGCTCAACCGCGATCTCGTCAAACGCACTCAGGCGGCATTCAAGGCAAATCCCAACTACAGCCTCGCGGGCTCGCACGTCTGCACGAAGATTCTACTCGACGGCATCGTCAAGGCCGGCAATGTCGATCCGAAGAAAGTGGTCGCAGCGCTCGAAGGCATGAAATACGACGGTTTGACGGGACCCGAAGAAGTCCGCAAGGGCGATCATCAGGCGCTGAAAAACTACTATCTGCTGAAGGGTAAGGCGAAGAGCAAGATGAAAAATGCCGACGACTACGCAGATATCGTGAGTTCGGGCCAATCATTCCTGCCGCTCGACAAGACCGGTTGCAAGCTGACCTGACGCGAAACCGCGCGCGAAGCAGCGCCGCGACCGGACGGCGTCGGCGCCCCAGCGCGGCACGCATTAACGCAGCAACGTTTCGCCTAACCTTCAGACGGTAGCCATGAACGTTTATCTTCTGCAGATCGTCAACGGTATCGGAGTCGGGATGCTGTATTTCCTGCTCGCGGTCGGTTTGTCGATCGTCTTCGGCCTGCTGCGCTTCGTGAACTTCGCGCACGGTGCCTTTTATCTGCTCGGCGCTTACTTCTGCTATCAGGCGATGCAGTGGTCGATGAGCTTCTGGACAGCGTTCGTGGTCGTGCCGATTGCCGTGGGCGCGTTGGCTTGGGTCGTCGAAAAGCTGGTGCTGCGCCACGTCTACGCGCAGCAGCACGAGTTTCATATTCTCGCGACGGTGGGCCTCGCGCTCGTTGTGCAGGAATGCGCGATTCTCGCGTGGGGCCGCTTGGCGACCACGTGGCCGTTCCCGACGTCCTGAACGGCGTGGTGAGCTGGGGCAGCTTTGTCTATCCAAAGTACCGTCTGTTCGTGATCGGCTTCACCGCGGTGCTCGCCGCATTGCTATGGTGGGTGCTCGAGGGGACGCGTCTTGGCAGCGCAGTGCGGGCAGGCAGCGAATCGACGGAAATGGTGTCGCTGCTCGGCATCAACGTGTTGCGCGTGTTCAGTCTCGTGTTCGCGCTCGGCGCCGCCACCGCTGCGCTCGCCGGCGTGCTGGCGGCGCCGATTCGCGGTGTCGATCCTTTCATGGGGATCGAGGCGCTCGGCGTTGCCTTCGTCGTCGTGGTGGTGGGCGGCATGGGCAACTTTATCGGCGCGCTGGTGGGCGGACTGCTCGTCGGCATCGTGCAGAGCATGATGAGCACGCTATGGCCCGAGGGCGCGCGTCTGATGATCTACGTCGCGATGGCCGCCGTCCTCCTTTTGCGGCCGAATGGCTTACTCGGGAGAGCCGCTGATCGACACATCCAAATCCGCAGTCACGAAACCGGCTCCGCATGCATCGGGGCGCACGCCAGGGCACGCGCTGCATCACTACCGTTTTCTCCTGCTCGCATTGCTCATCGTATACATTCTGCCCGCGACGCTGCGCTCCGGCTCCCTCGCCACCGAAGTCCTCGTATTCGCGCTTGCTGCGCTAGGTTGCAATCTTTTGCTCGGCCATACGGGGCTGCTGTCGTTCGGGCAAGGCATCTTCTTCGGATTCGGCAGCTACAGCGCGGGGCTCGTGCTGACCAAAGCCGCGCTGCCGGTTCCCGTCGCGCTGCTGGCGGCGATCGTGATCGGTGCCGTGGCGGCCGCGTTTGTCGGATGGTTTTCGATCAGACAGCGCGGCACCTATTTCGTGATGTTGACGCTCGCGTTCGGGCAACTGTTCTACTTCCTGGCCTACACCACGCCGGATCTGACCGGCGGCGACAACGGCTTGCTCGACATTCCGCGCCCTGCGCTCGGGCTGTTCGGCAAGGAATTCATTGCCTTGATGTCTCCCTGGCAGTACTACGGATTCGTCGCGGTGCTTTTCCTCGTCGTATTCTGACTGCTCATGCGCGTCTCGCACTCGGTATTCGGGCGCACGCTGCTCGCGATCCGCGACAACGAAGCGCGCGCCGCGGCAGTCGGTTACGACGTCAAGCGATTCAAGCTGATGGCGTTCGTGATCTCCGGCGGAGTCACGGGACTTGCGGCCGCGCTGCATGCGCTGATGACCGGTATCGCGCCGCTATCCAATATCGACTACCACACGAGCGAAATGATCCTCGTGATGACCGTAATAGGCGGCACCGGCAATCTGTTTGCGTCGGTACTGGGCGCAGCATTCTATGTGCTGTTCGCCGACTGGCTCTCCACATTGTGGCCGCGCTGGCTGCTGCTGCTCGGTATCGTGCTGATGGCGGTGAGCCTTTACAAGCAGCGCGGTTTGTGGGGACTCGGCGAGCGGACCTGGCAAGCGCTGCGCCGCAATCCGCCAGTCCACGCCAACCCGGCCGATGCCGGCGACGACACCGCAACGGAGCGGATATGACCGAAGCCATTCTCAACGCAAGCGGCGTGGCGAAGCGCTACGGCAAATTCACCGCGCTGTCCGACGTCAACTTGCGCATCATGCCGCGTACCGTGCATTCGGTGATCGGCCCGAACGGCGCGGGCAAGACTACACTTTTTCACGTGCTGACCGGCACGCTGCCGATCACCTCGGGCACGATTGTGTTCGACGGCCACGACGTGACGCATGAGCCCGATCACAAGCGTGTGCGTCGCGGCGTCGCGAGGTCGTTTCAGGTGACGAGTCTGTTCGCCAATCTGAGCGTGCGCGAAAACCTGCGGCTGGCTGCACAAGGCGTCGACTCGAAGCGCGCGCTCAACGCATGGACGCCGCCGCGCGGCGCACGGGCGCATACGGATACCGTCGACGGCGTGCTCGAACGCCTCGCGTTGCAGCGCTTCAGCGAAGTCTCCGCAGGCGCGTTGTCGCACGGACAGCAGCGGCGGCTCGAGGTCGGCATGGCGCTCTCTGCGCGCCCCAAGGCGATTTTTCTCGACGAGCCGACGTCCGGCATGGGCATCGACGATCTCGACGATATGAAGCAGTTGATCCGCGGCCTGCGCGACGACTACACCGTCGTGCTGATCGAGCACAACATGGGCATCGTGATGGACATCTCCGACACGATTACCGTCATGCAACAAGGGCGCGTGCTGGTGGAAGGACGGCCCGACGAGATTCGCGGCGACGAGCGCGTGCGCAGCGCGTATCTCGGCAACATGATCACCGGAGGACGCGCATGATTCTCGACGTGCAGGACATTCACGGCTTCTACGGCAAAAGTCACATACTGCAAGGCGTTTCGCTGCAGATCGGCGAGGGCGAGACGGTCACGCTGCTCGGCCGCAACGGCGCGGGCAAGTCCATCACGTTGAAGGCGATTGCCGGCGTCGTCGCGCCGAAGAACGGTCGCGTGACATTCAACGGCGCGACGATAAGCGCGCTGCCGCCGCACAAGGTCGCGTCGCGCGGCGTGTGCTTCGTGCCCGAACACCGCGGCATTTTCCGCTTGCTCACCGTCGAAGAGAACCTGCGGCTCGGCGCGCGCAAGGACTCGCCGTGGCAACTCGACGACATCTACCGTATTTTTCCGCGCTTGAAGGAGCGGCGCACGAACGGCGGCGGACAGTTGTCGGGCGGCGAACAGCAGATGCTCGCCATTGGCCGCGCGCTGATGAATTACCCGCGACTTCTGATGCTGGACGAACCCGTCGAAGGTCTCACGCCCGTGATCGTCGAAGCAATCGTCGCGCAACTGAAGCTGATTCGCGAGGCGGGCGTCGCCATTCTGCTCGTCGAGCAGAACCTGGAGGTCTGCACGCAGCTCGCGGATCGCCACTACATCATCGAACAGGGCGTGATCGTTTATTCGGGCGACAACGCATCGTTCGCTGCGGACGATTCCATCAAGGACCGCTATCTGGGCGTCGGCGTCGTCTGAGCCACGCCCGCCTTCACTATGAGGAAGCATTGATGCAAGTTCATGACATTCAGGGCGGCGAGGCGCTCGCTCGTTTGCGCGTCGACGGCCAACGGCTTTGGAACAGCCTCATGCAACTCGCGCAGATCGGCGCGACGGAGAAGGGCGGCGTTTGCCGGCTCGCGCTGACAGAACGGGATCGCATCGCGCGGGACCAGTTCGTCGCGTGGGCGAAGGAAATCGGCTGCACGGTGCGGGTCGACGCGATCGGCAATATCTTCGCGCGCCGCGCGGGCTTGCGCGACGACCTGCCGCCTGTCATGACGGGTAGTCATATCGACACACAGCCGACAGGCGGCAAATTCGACGGCAACTACGGCGTGCTCGCGGGCCTCGAAGTGCTGCGCACCCTGGCCGATGCCAACATCACGACGCTCGCGCCGCTGAAAGTCGCGGTGTGGACCAACGAGGAAGGCTCACGCTTCGTTCCGGTGATGATGGGCTCCGGTGTATTCGCCGGTGCGTTCACGCTGGACCACGCGCTCGATCAGCGCGACCGCGACGGCGTCTGCGTGCGCGACGCGTTGGCCACCATCGGCTACATCGGCGAAAACACAAAACCGCATACCGTTGCTGCGTATTTCGAAGCGCACATCGAGCAGGGTCCGGTGCTGGAGGCCCACGACAAGACCATCGGCATTGCAAGGCGCGCTCGGCCAGCGCTGGTACGACGTGACCGTGCACGGCATGGAAGCGCATGCCGGCCCCACGCCGATGGAACTGCGCCGCGATGCGCTCCTCGTCGCCGCCGATCTGATTCACGCGGTGAACCGCATCGCGCTCGATCATGCGCCGCATGGCCGCGGCACGGTTGGCTGGGTCGACGTGCATCCGAACTCGCGCAACGTGATTCCGGGCCGCGTCAAGCTCACGGTCGACCTGCGAGCCGCCGACGACGCCACGCTCACCGCGATGGACAGCGCATTGCGCGCCGCGTGCGAGGTCGCCGGCAAGCAGGCAGGCATCGAGGTGGAGATCGAGCCTGTTGTGTACTTTCCGCCGCAGCCGTTCGCAAGCGATCTGGTGGCCGCCGTCAAGCAAGGCGCCGATCTGCTCGGTTTGTCGTCGATGGACGTGATCAGCGGCGCGGGCCACGACGCGGTGTACCTCGCGCGCGTCGCGCCGGCCGCGATGATCTTCGTGCCCTGCAAGGACGGCATCAGCCACAACGAGATCGAAGACGCGCGCGGAACATCTCGAAGCCGGCTGCAACGTGCTGCTGCATGCCATGCTGAAGGCCGCGCAAGCCGTGCGCCCAGCTCCGGTGCCAGAGGGCTTGAGCGTATGAAAATCCTGATTGCGCGGATGAACCACGAGACCAACACGTTTTCGCCGGTGGCCACGCCGTTGTCCGCTTTCGGCCAGAACGGCGCGAACGCCGGCCCCAGTTTCGGCGAGGACGCATTCAACGACAACAAGGGCATGCAGACCGCGATGGCCGCGTTTATCCACGCCGCAGAGCGCGAGGGCGCACAGATCGTGACGCCCGTGTCGGCCGTGGCGAATCCGAGCGGACCTGTCACAATCCGCCGCCTACGACACCATCTGCGACGCGATTCTCGCGGCCGCGCTAGGCTGCGATGCCGTGATGCTCGATCTGCACGGCGCGATGGTCGCGGAGAATTCGAACGACGGCGAAGGCGATCTGCTCGCGCGTGTGCGGGCCGCCTTGCCCGATGCGCCGATTGCCGTCGCGCTGGATCTGCACGGCAACGTCACGCAAAAGATGATCGACAACGCGGACGTGATCGTCAGCTTCAAGACGTATCCGCACGTCGACATGTACGAGACCGGCGCGCACGCCGCGCGTTTGCTGTTCGCGCTCGTGCACGGCGACGCGAAACCCGTGCTCGCGTGGCGTCAGCCGCCGTTACTCACGCACACGTTGCGCAGCGCCACAGCGGAAGGCGCGATGAAGCGCGCCATGGAAGCAGCGCGCGCCGCCGAGGCCGAAGGCATGCTCGCGGTCTCGGTGTTGTCGGGTTTTTCGCTCGCGGATATCGAGGCGCCGTGCATCAGCGTCGTGGTCGTCGGCGATGGAGACCGCGAGCAGGCCGAAGCAGTGGCCGAACGCATCGCGCGGCAAATCTGGAGCGAGCGCGAGGATTTTGTCTACCGCAGCGTGCCGCTCGCGGAGTCGGTCGCACAAGCGGCCGCGCTCGCGAAAGATGCCGACAAGCCCGTGTTGCTGCTCGATCATGGCGACAACTGCATGTCCGGCGGCACCTGCGACACCATGGATATGCTCGAGGAAGCGCTCGCGCATAACCTCGACGGCATCGTGACCGGGCCATTGTGCGATCTGCAGGCGGTGGCCGTGCTGATGGCGGCGGGCGTCGGCAGTACAGTGACTATCACGATTGGCAACAAGGTCGAGAGCAGCGCGGTGAAGCCGCGGGCGCCGGTTGCGATGATCGGTGTCGTGCGCGCGTTGACCGACGGCGAGTACGTGATCAGCGGCCCGACTTATACCGGGCAGCGCGCTCACATGGGCCGCGCCGCGGTGCTCGACACGGGCGCGGTGAAACTGGTCGTGACCGAGCATACGCACGAACCCTGGGACCTCGGCGTATTCGAGAGCGTCGGCATCGACCCGCGTCGCGCGCGCTTTCTGCTGCTGAAATCGCGCATGTATTGCCGGCCGGTTTTCGTGCCGATTTCCGCCGGGCTCGTGGAATGCGACAGCCGCGGCGTAACGAGTTCCGACTACGGCCTCTTCGCATTCAGGAACGTGAAGCGCCCGGTCTTTCCACTCGATCCCCACGCTGAGTGGAAGCCGACGCACTGAATCACGCGAGCCCCGATCACATGAATGCCGCGAGGCTCTTGTGCACTTGCAAGAGGACTCTCTATAATTCGCGCCTCTACAGGCTCGTAGCTCAGTTGGTTAGAGCACCACCTTGACATGTGGGGGTCGTTGGTTCGAATCCAATCGAGCCTACCAACGCATCAGTGACGTAGACGAAAGCGGAACCGCTTTCGTCTACGGTCCTGTCAAAGCAGTTTCTTCAGTTCCTTGTTTCCCTTTGGTTTGTCTCACAGCGCGCGTTGCAACGCGGCGCCCGATGCCGATGCCTTGCGCGCGGCCGGTTCAGTGTCGAACTCGTAGAACGACAGCGCCGTGGTGCGCAGAATCGCACTCAGCTCGTCCGCACGCAGGCCGATGTCCACGAGCATCGACAAAGTTTCCCCATAGCTCGTGACCGCTTCATATTGCGTGTGCGGCCAGTCGCTGCCCCACATCAGGCGATCCGTGCCGAAGTGTTCGATCAATTGAGCCGTTGCGTCCGCAACGAAGTGCGAGCCCGGCGCCGCAAAGCGATACGCGCCCGACATCTTGACCCACACGCGGCCCATCCGGCCATAACCGAGCAGCGCCTTGAAGCCGCTGTCCTGGGTCCCCAAAGCGGGGTCCGGCCGGCCAAAGTGATCCACGACGACTCGCACGCCGCGCTCCAGCAGCCGGTCGATCATCGGTGCCAGATCCACAGCGTTTCTATGCAGCTCCACATGCCAGCCGAGCCGCGCGACGTGATCGAGCAGTGAGGCCCACGGCTTCGCGCCGAGATCCGGCAGCGTCTGTTCCATCAGATTCAGGCGAATTCCCGTCACGCCGTGGCGATGCATATCTGCCAGTTCGCTTGCGGCAATGTCCGGCGCAACCACGGCGACCCCGCGCAGGCGCTCGCCGGCAGCGGACAAGGCTCGCAGCAGATAGCGGTTGTCCGTGCCGAGAAAGCTCGGCTGCACGAGCACCGCGTGCGCCATTCCGTGCGCGTTCAGGAGCGCCAGGTAGTCGTCGAGAGTGGCGTCGTAGGCCGGCGCGTAGCGGCGCTCGCCGCTCAAGGGCAAGCCTCGCTCGAAAACGTGCGCGTGCGCATCGACGCCACTTTGTGCAAACGGGAGTGAGGAGGCAAACGTGTTCATATTCAACTGCGCGGAGGATTCAGAGTGAGATGAGCGGCGTCGGCGGATCGCGCGCCATCGGCCGACTGTTCCGGCGCAGCGCCACGCAGACGCTTGCCGCGCGTTTCCGGAAGCAGCAGCACGGCGATCATGGCGAGGCCGTAGGCGATCGCCGCGTCGATGCCGATGGCCGCGCCGAGCGACATCGAATGACTCATGTAGCCGACCAGCACCGGAAAGCCGGCCGACGCAATGCGCCCGAAGTTGTAGCAAAAGCCGACGCCGGTGCCGCGCATGTCGGCGGGATAGAGTTCGTTGAAGAGCGGGCCGAGGCTCGCCGGAATGCCCGCGGCGAAGAGGCCGAGCGGAAAGCCGAGCACCAGCATTTGCGTGTTCGTCAGCGGCAACATGACGTAGGCGAGCACTGTGACGATGCAGCAGAACGCGAACAACGCGATGTTCCGTCGACGGCCGATGCGATCCAGCAGATACGCGCTCAGCATGCAGCCGCACCAGAACGCGACGATCACGACCGCGAGATAGCCGCCCGTGTTCAGCGCCGACAAATGCCGCTCCTTCGCGAGGAAGGTGGGCAGCCACGTCATGATCGCGTAGTAGCCGCCGTGCGCGCCCGTGCCGAGCACGGCGCCGATGATCGTGGTGCGCAGCACGCGCGGCTGAAACACCTGCACGATCTGACCCAGCGCGGACGCCTTGGGCTCGACGCTATCCGCTGCCGGCACGACGCGCACCGGCTCGCGCAGGTTGCGCCGCACGTAGAGGACGAGGAAGGCAGGCAGCAAGCCGACCGCGAACATCACGCGCCAGGCGGTGTCGCCGGGCAGCCATGAAAACACGGCCGCGTAGACCAGCACCGCCGCGCCCCAGCCGACGGACCACGCGCTTTGTACGGCACCCATTGCCTTGCCGCGATGTTCGGTGCGGATCGTCTCCGCCATCAGCACCGAACCCGCGGCCCATTCGCCGCCGAAGCCGAAACCTTGCAGCGCCTTGAGGACGAGCAGTTGCGGGAAACTCTGCGCGAACGCGCACAGGAAGGTGAAGCCCGCGAACCACAGAATGGTCATCTGCAACGTGCGCACGCGGCCGAAGCGGTCCGACAGCGCGCCGGCAATCCAACCGCCCAGCGCCGACGAAATCAGCGTGACGCTGCTGATCGCGCCCGCCTGCGTGTGGCCGATGCCCATAGGCGGCGATGATCGCCGGAATGGCCAGCGTGAACATCTGCACGTCGAGGACCCATCCCGCGCAGCCCCAGAAAGTGTTGCGCTCCACGGGCGTGCTTTCCTTGTACCACCTGAACATAGCCTTCTACGTCCTTGGGTTCCGCCTAGACTCATCTATTCATACATAACTATATAAATATTGCGCTTAATCTGGCGCGCGGTCATTGGGTAATAACCCTTGCTCGCCCGCATCTCACGCGATGCGGTACAGTACCTACACCTGTGTATAACTGTATGAATTCATGAATACGGCGTCTTTCGTGTCCAGGCCGGACGACCGGCTGCCCCGCTACCAGCAGTTGCGCGACGATCTCGTCAGCCGCATCGCCGCCGGCGAATGGGCGCCCGAAGAGGCCATCGCCACCGAGGCGGAACTGGGCCAGTTCTACAACGTGTCGACCGGCACTGTGCGCAAGGCGATCGACCTGCTGGTGAGCGACGGCGTGCTCACGCGGACGCAAGGCAAGGGCACGTTCGTGCGGCGGCCGCGCTTCGACTCGTCGCTATTCCGCTTTTTCCGCTTCGTGTCGCGCGACGGCCAGCCGGTGCGTCCCACCGCCCGCGTGCTGAAGCGCGAGATCGTTAAACCGGGCGAAGAGATCCGCGACGCGCTGCGCATGAAGGCCTCGGAAAAGGCGATTCATCTGTCGCGCGTGCGCATGATCGAAGGCCGCACGGTTCTCGCGGAGGAAATCTGGCTGCCGCGCGCGCGTTTCGAAGCGCTCGCCACCTTGCCGCTCGACCAGTTCGAGGACCTGCTGTAACCGCTCTACGAACGGCTGTGCAAGCAGATGTGGCGTCGGCGACGGAAATCCTCCGTGTGGAACAGGCTACCGCCGAAACCGCCACGCTGCTCGGCATCAAAACGAGCAGCCCGGTGATTCTGGTTCACCGCGTGGCGTCCGACTTCGCCGGCGCACCGTTCGAATGGCGCAGCACGCGCGGCGCGGCCGATACGTTCCAGTATCAGGTCGAAATCCGCTAAACGCCGCTGCGGCGCGTCTCTCCGGAAACAGCGTTCCCGCCTATCCACATCCGTAAGTCGACCCGCGCTATGCGGGTATCACCCCATGGTGTTCGCGCGCAATTCATACAATCATATATATGACTGTATCAATTTTCGCCGTGGGACGCGGCAAGCGGAGAAACCATGTCCACAGAACTCGCATTCGAGCAGCAGGTCATGAAGAAGATGGCGTGGCGGTTAATGCCGCTTCTCATTGTCATGTTCCTGATTTAGTTCATCGATCGGCAGAACGTCGGCTTCGCCAAGCTGGAGATGGCGCACGCCCTCGGCATGACCGAGGCGTCGTACGGACTCGGCGCGTCGCTGTTCTTCATCGGCTATCTTCTGTTCGAGGTGCCGAGCACGCTCGCTCTGCATCGCTTTGGCGCGCGCGTGGCTGGCGCGCATCATGATGACGTGGGGCGTCGTCACCGTGTTGATGGCGTTTGCGCGTTCGCTGCCGGTGTTCTATTCGTTCCGCTTCGCGTTGGGCGTCGCTGAAGCCGGGTTTTATCCGGGCGTCATCTATTACCTCACGCAATGGTTCCCGCAGAGCTATCGCACGAAGGTGCTGGGCTTCTTCACGCTCGGCAGTTCGCTCGCGAACATGCTCGGCTCGCTGATCGGCGGGCTGTTGCTGACGCTCGGCGTCACGTGGGGCTTTGCGGGCTGGCAGTGGGTGTTCATCGCGACCGGCCTGCCGGCGGTGATCGTGGCATTCGTCGCGCTCAGATACTTGCCGAATTCGGTCAGCGACGCACCGTTC
Organism: uncultured Paraburkholderia sp.; assembly: GCA_940746715.1. Taxonomy (GTDB): domain Bacteria; phylum Pseudomonadota; class Gammaproteobacteria; order Burkholderiales; family Burkholderiaceae; genus Paraburkholderia. Next base: position 25,804 of record CALNWN010000018.1, on the reverse strand, counting down.
CTCTCGCAGCAGGAGAAGGACGTGGTGATCGCCGCGCTCAAGCGCGAGGCCGCAGACAATGCCAAGGCGACGCATCCCTGGGCCGCGCTGCTCGATCCGAAGGTGTTGTGTTCGCGGCGACCTACATGCTGATGTCGACCTCGCTTTACGGCGTGACCTACTGGATGCCGACGCTGCTGAAGAGCGACGGCGTGTCGTCGTCGCTCAACGGCGTGCTCAACATGATTCCGTGGGCGCTCGCGACGCTGCTGTTGTGGCTGCCGGGCAAGCTCAAGCGCGAGCGCGAGGTGTTGAAGGCGATGAGCGTGGTTGCGGGCGTTGGCGTGGTGTGCTTTGCGTCGAGCCTCGTGCTGCCGACGGCGACGCTGCGCTGTGCTTTGGCGGGGCGTGCATTCCCTTGCTGTATCCGTGCTTCTGGTCGCTGCCGCCGCGCTTCTTCTCGGGCGCGCCCGCCGCGGCGATCAATGCGATCGGCAATCTCGGCGGCTTCGCCGGGCAGAACCTGATGCCTTACGTCGGCAAGGCAGCGCACAGCCAGGCGCCGATGCTGGTGCCGACCGCGTGTCTGCTCACTTTGGGCATCGGCACGGGCATTGCCGCCTTGATCGGCGCACGTCGCCGCATGATGCTCGAAGCAGCGGCGCTGCGTTCGAACTGAGCTTGAACCGGGTTCGAACTGAGTTTGATTGGTAGGGACTACGTGAAGAAGCGGCCGTGCTCGAGCATGGCCGCCGGAACACAAACCGCTTCTACAACGAGCTATTGAACCCGCCTCACGGACGAAGCAGATCGAAGCTCGCCAGCACGACCACTCCCGTCACGGCCATCAGCGCCACGGAGTGTTGACCGAAATAGAGAAGCGCCGCCGACCACGACGCGAGCGTAAACACCGCAAGCCTTTTCATCAGAACCTCGAAACCTCAAAACCTCAAAACCTCAAGACCGCCGCGAGCAGGCCGCTGACCACGCCGCAGATCACCACGGCCAATGCCACGACGGTCAGAACACGCTTCGGGAACGAGCGCCCGAGCATCGCCATAGACGGCACACTGATCAAAGGCAGCGTCATTTAGCAGCGCGCCGGCCGGGCCGGCGGCCATGCCGAACGACAGCATCGCCTGAATGATGGGCACTTCGCCTGCCGTCGGAATCACGAACAGCGTGCCGGCGATGGACAACGCGACGATCCACAGCACGCTGTTGTCGATATCCGGCCCGATATGCGGAAAGAACCACGCGCGCGCCGCGCCGAGAATCAGCACGAGCACGATGTATTCGGGCACGAGACGCAAGGTCATCGTGCCGAGAATCTTGACCCAGCGCGTGAAGGCGGTGCCCGGTTCATCACCGGCGACGAGTTGCGCGATCGCTTCGCGCGACGCCTTCGCTTCGTTCGGCGTGACCATGCGGGTTCACCAGATAGCCGAGGCCGAACACCATGACGAGGCCGAGCGCGAGCCGCAAGCCCATCCACTGCCAGCCGAGCACGAAGCCCATGAAGATCAGCGTGGCCGGATTCAGCGGGTATTGCCGAGCCAGAATGCGATGGCCGCGCCCGGTGCCGCCTGACGCGCGCGCAGTCCCGCGACGACCGGCGCCGCGCAGCACGTGCACATCATGCCCGGCAACGACATCAGGCCGCCTTTCACGACGCTGCCGAAGTCGCTGCGGCCGAGCGCGCGTGCCACCCATTGCGGCGGAATCAGCGCCTGAACCGCCGAGCCGAGCAGCAGGCCCAGCACCATGGCCTGCCAGATCGCCTTGCCGTAGGCGAGTGCGTAGTCGATGGCGGATTGCCACGACGCTTCGGGCGCGCTCGCCGCGGTGCCCATCAGGATCGACTTGCCGATGGAATGCTGGCTCGCGGCGACGAACGCGCGGTTGTAATACGGAAACCACTTCACATAGAAGAGTCCGACGACGGCGATCGCGATGAACACGATCCAGCCAAGCGCGACGCGCGGCTGGCGAGGGGTTGATTGCATGTTGTTCTTAAACGTGGATGTTGAGTCAGACGAGCGCGAATGAACGTTTCTCGAGTTGCGCGAGAAGCGCCCTGGCCTGGTCGACGACGTCGGCGTCGTTCGGCCGGAACTGCACTTGCAGCGCCTGCGGCAAGTGCACGAAATGCTGATGGCTGCTGCGCGCGTAGGCGGGATCGTAATGCAATTCGATCAGCGCGTTCGCGAGTTCGGCGCGCCGGTTTTCGTCGACGAGCTTCTGCCAGCCGGCCACGCGCTCGCGGCTATGCAAGCCGATCAGGTGCTGCAGTTGCGCCTTCAGCGACTCCGGGTCGTCGAACAGGTGCGCGTAGTCGTGAAGCAGAAACGCCGAGCGGTCTTCGCGGCTCGTCGCCACTTCGACGCAGACGCCGTGATGAAACGTATCGAGCAGCGCGAGCGGCAGCGTAATGGCGCCGATGCGGCGGCTCTCCGCCTCGACGAACACGGGACGCGCCGGATCGAAGCCGCGCAGCGCGCTCACGAGCCTTGTGTCGAAGCCCTTTTGCGACGGCTGCGACACACCCGCCCACGCGCCGAGTGGCGAGCCGCGGTGCGCGGCGAGCGCCTCGAGGTCGAGCGTCTGCGCGCCGGCCTCGTGAAGCGCCGCGAGGAGCCGCGTCTTGCCGCTGCCGGTCGGGCCGACCAGCGCGACATAGCGGAACTGCGCGGGCAGCGTGGCGAGCGCCTCGACGGTGGCGCGCCGATAGGTCTTGTAGCCGCCGTCCAGTTGGCGCGCCGGCCAGCCGATCATGTTGAAAAGCGTCGTCACCGAACCGGAGTGCTTGCCGCCGCGCCAGCAATAGACGAGGGGCCGCCAGTTGCGCGGCCGGTCCGCAAAGGTGGTTTCCAGATGCCGCGCAATGTTGCGCGCGACGAGCGCGGCGCCCACCTTGGTCGCCTCGAACGGCGACACCTGCTTTTACATGGTGCCGACGATCACCCGTTCCTCGTTGCTCAGCACCGGCGCGTTCATCGCCCTTGGAATATGGTCGTCGGCAAACTCGAGAGGCGTGCGGACGTCGATGATTTCATCGAAATCACCTGCTTGGTCGAGGCTGACGAGTAGGTTCTTCAAGGGTGTACCGGCAGAAAACAGAACGCAAAAGCGGACGCAAATACGGGCCGCAAAAGTACAAAGCAGCACAAAGCAGCGCAAACCAGTGGAAACGGCTTAAAAAAGGCCGCAAACGCGCGCCGGAAAAACGTGAATTATCGCACGCGCCGCGAAGGGCAGCAGGGCAGCGCTTTCTGAAGCCTTTCAGCGCGCCTTGCCGCCCGCCGGCTCGCTTCAGACCACTTCCACGCGCCCGGCGCCCGCCACCATTTCGCCGATCACGCGGGCGTCGCCGAAACCGTCGGTGTGAAAGGGCGCGAGCACGTTGTCGACGGCGTCGGGCGCACACGACACCAGCAGGCCGCCGGAAGTTTGCGGGTCGGTGAGCAAGGTGCGCGCGGTCGGCGGCAAGCTCGCCGGCAATGCGATGTCCTTGCCGTACGCATCCCAGTTGCGCCCAGACGCGCCCGTGAAAACGCCGGCTTCGGCGAACTCCACGACGCCCGGCAGCCACGGCAAATCGGCGTAGCGAACGCGCGCAGTCAGCTTCGAGCCGCGTGCCAGTTCGAGCGTGTGACCGAGCAGCCCGAAGCCCGTGATGTCGGTGAGCGCATGCACGCCCTCGAGCGCGGCCAGTTCGGCGCCCGGCCGGTTGAGCTGGGTGGTTGCGCCGATCATCGCGGCATAGCCTCTCGCGTCGAGCCGGTCTTTCTTCAACGCCGCCGACAGCACGTCGCCGGCCTTGGCGCCTGCGTTGCGCTTCACGCGCCGCGGATCGACCACGCCGATTGCGACGAGACCGTAGATGGGCTCGACGGAGTCGATCGAATGCCCGCCCGCGAGCGGAATGCCCGCGTCCGCGCACACCGATTCGCCGCCCTTGAGCACCGCCGCGATCACCTCGTGCGGCAACACATTGATCGGCATCCCGACGATGGCGATCGCCATCAGCGGTTTGCCGCCCATCGCATAGACGTCGGAAAGCGCGTTGGTCGCGGCAATGCGGCCGAAGTCGAACGGATCGTCGACGATCGGCATGAAGAAGTCGGTGGTCGCGACAATCGCCTGTTCGTCGTTGAGCTTGTAGACGGCGGAGTCGTCGGCGGTATCGTTGCCGACCAGCAGGTCGGGGAAGAACGGCAGCGGTGCGCTGCGCTTGAGCAGGTCCGCGAGCAGGCCCGGCGCGATCTTGCAGCCGCAGCCGCCGCCGTGCGAGAGGCTCGTCAGGCGGGGCGAGGAACTGGCTTCCGTATGGGTGTCGATCATTGTGGCGCGAATGTCTGGCTTCAAATGATCGCATTAGAAGCTTGTCGGCGTGGCGCGCTGTGGGTCGTGCTGCTGCACAGCGGCGCGCCACACCTGTTTTCATGCTGTTTCCACGAATCAGGCGAGCCAGCCCTTGATCGCCGCCGACATCGCAGACGTAGAAATGCCGTAGCGGTCATGCAGCGTCGGCAGAGCACCGGCCGCGAGGAACGCGTCGGGCAGCGCGACCTGCCGGAACGGGCACGACACGCCCGCGCGCATCAGCTCGACCGCAATCGCTTCGCCGAGACCGCCGATCGTCGTGTGGTTCTCCGCGACCACGACGAGCCGGCCCGAGCGCTTCGCCTCGCGCACGATCGTTTCCGTATCGAGCGGCTTGATGGTCGGCACGTGCAGCACGCCTACGCCGATGCGGTCGCTCTCCAGCGCCTTCGGACTTCGAGCGCGCGCATCGTCATGATGCCGGACGAGATGACCAGCACGTCCGCGCCGTCGCGCAGCATCTTCGCCTTGCCGAGCTCGAACGTATAGTCGTATTCGTCGAGCACCGCGGGCACGTTGCCGCGCAGGAGGCGCGCATAGACGGGGCCGTCGTGCGCGGCGATGGCGGGCACCATCTGCTCGATGTCGAGTGCGTCGAACGGATCGATGACGGTCATGTTCGGCATCGCGCGCATCAGCGCAAGATCTTCCGCGGCCTAGTGGCTCAGGCCGTAACCCGTGGTCAGGCCCGGCAACGCGCAGACAATCTTCACGTCGAGATTGTCTTCGGCAATCGCCTGGTGCATGAAGTCATACGCGCGGCGCGTCGCGAACACGGCATAAGTCGTCACGAACGGTTGCGCGCCTTCGTGCGCGAGGCCGGCCGCCGCGCCCATCAACAATTGCTCGGCCATGCCCATCTGGTAGTAGCGCTCGGGAAACGCCTTCGCGAAGAGGTGCAGGTCGGTGTACTTGCCGAGGTCGGCCGTCATGCCGACCACGGTGGCCTTCTGCCGCGCCAGTTCGACGAGCGCGTGAGCTGCCCTTCGCCCGCAATCGAGGCGATCATCGCCGATGTTTTCAGGCGCGGTTTGTTCAAAGTTGCGTTGCTCATGCCCGACTCCCGATCTCTTGCGACTTCGTTGTTTCCAGCGCTTCCAGCGCGAGTTGCCATTCGTGCGCGTCGACGCGGATAAAGTGGTTCTTCTCGCGCTCTTCGAGGAACGGTACGCCGCAACCCATGCGCGTATCGGCGACGATCATGCGCGGTTGGGCGCCAGGATGCTGGCGGGCCGCGTCGAACGCGGCGGCCACCGCGCCGATGTCGTTGCCGTCGTCCACGCGTTGCACGAACCAGCCGAACGCCTCCAGCTTTTCGACGAGCGGCTCGAACGCCATGATCTGCGTGGACGGTCCGTCGGCCTGCTGGTTGTTCACGTCGACGACAGCAATCAGGTTGTCGAGCTTCCAGTGGCTCGCGGACATGATGCCTTCCCAGATCGCGCCTTCGTCGAGTTCGCCGTCGGAAAAGAGCGTGTACACGGACGACCTCGAGCCCTTGCGCTTGAGCCCAAGACAGCGGCCCACCGCGATAGTCAGGCCGTGGCCGAGCGAGCCGCCCGACATTTCCATACCCGGCGTGTAGCTCGCCATGCCGGACATGGGCAGACGGCTGTCGTCGCTGCCGTAGGTGTCGAGTTCGTCGGCGGGCAGAATGCCGGCTTCGAGCAGTGCCGCATACAGCGCGATCGCGTAGTGTCCGTTCGAAAGCAGGAAGCGGTCGCGCTCTTCCCACTCGGGGTCTGCCGGGCGATAACGCATGGCGCCGAAGTACGCGACGGCCAGCACATCCGCGATGTCGAGCGCCTGCCCGATATAGCCCTGGCCTTGCACTTCGCCCATTAACAGCGCGTTTCTGCGGATGCGGTAAGCGTGCTCGGCAAGCGCTGCCGTCGACGCATGGGATGGACTGTTCATTTGCTCTCCTGAATTCAGTCGGAATGTTTGGAAAAGGTCAGCGGTTCACGGAACGCGCAGGCACGAGGAACACAAGGCACGCGCCGAGCATGACGGCGGCCGAAATGAAGATGAGCCCTGCAGTCGAGCGGCCTGTCAGGTCGTTGAGCCAGCCGACAATGGCCGGCGAAAAGAAGCCCGCGAGATTGGCGAAGCAGTTGCCGCCGCGATGCCGGCCGCGGCCGACATACCGCCGAACAGCGCCGTGGGCAGCGACCAGAATTGCGACGACGCGAGAATGCCGGCCGCCGCAATGCTGAGACAGACGATCGACGCGGGCACGCTGCCGAGCGTGGGCAGAATCGCAAAGCCCGCGGCGGAAATCAGCATCGGGATCGCGAGGTGAAGCCGGCGTTCGCGGCGACGGTCCGCGCTCATGCCGATCAGCGGCAGCGCAACGATCGCGCACAGATACGGAATCGCGGTGAACACGCCGACCCACAGCGGATCGGCAACGCCGGATTTGCGGATGATCGTCGGCAGCCAGAAGGTCAGGCCGTACTGGCCCAGCACGACGCAGAAGTAGATCGCGGCCATCAGCCACAAACGGCGGTCGCCGACGAACGAGCGAATCGACATGTGCGCGGTGGTGTTCGCGCTGTCGCTCGCGACGTTGCGTGCCAGCAGATTCTTTTCCGACTCCGTGAGCCACTTCGCCTTCGCGATGCCGTCGTCGAGATACAGCAGGATCGCGACGCCGAGCATGAGCGAGGGCAGGGCTTCGAGCAGGAACAGCCACTTCCACCCGGCCATATTCATCGCGCCCTGAAGCGAATGCATGATCCAGCCCGACAGCGGACCGCCGAGTATGCCGGCGAGCGGAATGGCCATGAAGAAGATGGACAGCGCCTTGGCTCGGCGCGTGGCCGGAAACCAGTACGTCAGGTAGAGAATCACGCGCTGGCGCAAAGCCCGCCTCGGCGACGCCGAGCAGAAAGCGTAGCGCGTAGAACGCGGTGGGCGTCTTCACGAACACGAACGACGCGGATATCACCACCCACGTGAGCATGATGCGCGCGAGCCACTTGCGCGCGCCGACACGATGCAAGATCAGATTGCTCGGCACTTCGAACAAAAAGTAGCCGAGAAAGAAGATGCCCGCGCCCATGCCGTAGATCGTTTCGCTGAAGCGCAGGTCGTTGAGCATCTGCAGCTTGGCAAAGCCGACGTTGACGCGATCCAGATATGCGCCCAGATAGCAGAGCATCAGAAACGGAATCAGTCTGCGGCTGACTTTCGCGTAGGTGCGCGACTCGAAGCTCGTCGAATCCGCGGGTGCCGGCACCTCGCCGTCGATAGCCGAGGCAGTGTATTTCGATTTCATGTTGTGTCTCCTTCCATGTGCCTCGGGGTTGGTATTGTGTTGGCCCCGAGTGCCACGAACACGGCGTCGCGTTCAGGCAACGCCGTCAATGAATGAGCATGCCGCCGTTCACGTCGAGCGTGATGCCCGTCAGATACGTCGACAGATCGCTCACGAGGAAGAGGCAGGCGTTCGCGACATCCGCGGCATCGCCGAGACGGCCGAGCGGAATGCCTTTGATGATGTCCGTGCGCATTTCGGGCGTGAGCTTGTCGCCGGTAATGTCGGTCTGGATCAGCCCGGGTGTGATCGAGTTCACGCGAATGCTGTCGGGGCCGAATTCGCGGGCCATCGCGCGCGAGACCGAGCACACCGGCCTTCGCCGCGCTGTAGTGCGGGCCGCCGAAGATGCCGCCGCGTTGCGCCGACACCGACGACATGCACACGATGCTGCCGCTTTTCTGTTCCTTCATTGCCGGCAATACGGCTTGCGACATGTACAGCGTGCCGCGCAGATTGACGTCGAGAATTGCGTCGAAGCCCTCGGCGCTGATGTCGAGCGTGCGCACCGGCTGCGTGATGCCCGCGTTATTGACGAGGCCGTCGATGCGGCCGTAGCGTTCGAGCGTCGCTTTGGCGGCCTTCACGCACGCGGCCTTGTCCGTCACGTCGCAAGCAAGCCCGAGATGTCCGGCGCCGAGATCCGCGGCGGCTGCCTTGGCGTCTTCCTCGCGCAGATCGAGGATCACGACTTGCGCGCCTTGCGCGGCCAGCGCTTTCGCGGTCGCCTTGCCGATTCCGCGCGGCGACGCAGCGCCCGTTACGATAACCACCTTGTTCTCGAGCAGCATCACGTGTCTCCTGGGTGTTGATGTGATGGCGCAAGTGTCCGGCAGGCCGCTACCCGCATCAACGCGGTACGGCTCAACTATGCTTGAGAAATTTTCAGGTGTTCGCGCGCGGCGGTGAAACGCTTGCTGGGCGGCGCTTGGCGTGCCGCCCGCCAGCAGGCGCAGCGATGAGGATGATGGAATACCCTGGTGTCGACTCGCGCGCTTTTCAGGCCGCACGCTCCTTCTGGCCGATTTCGCGCTCGATCCACGCGATGAAGCGCGCCACGCGCGGCAAGTCCGCATTTTGCGGCGGATAAACCAGATGATGCGCGCCTACTTCGACCGCATGCGACTGGTCGAACACCGGCACGAGCGCGCCTTCCCTGATGCGAACCGAGGCAAGCATCAGGCTTTCGAGCGCGATGCCGAGCCCGAGAGCCGCGGTTTCGAGCGACATGTACGAGCGGTCGAAAGAGAAGTCGAACGTCTTGTGCTTCGCGGAAACGCCGGTGCGCCCGAACCATTGCTTCCACTGCACGAGCGGCGTCTCTGAATAGATCAGTCGATGCGCGAGCACATCTTCCGGCGTGTTGACCGGGTGGTTGCGCAGATAAGCGGGCGACGCGAGAGGCGCGATGAACTCGTTGCGCAACGTGCGCACTTCCAGGTCGCGCCAGTTCGCGTAGCCGTGCCGAATGTCGATGTCGTAGTAGCCGCTCGTGAACGACACGTCCTCGTAAGAGCACGCAAGGTTCAGCTGGATGTCGCCGTTGGCTTCCTGAAACGAGGCAAGCCGCGGCAGCAGCCACATGAGGCCGAAGCTCGGGCTCGAATGCACGCGCAGAATTTCGACTTCGGTGCGGCTCGATGCGCGTTCGGTGGCGCGGCTCAGGTCCGCGAGAGAACCCGTCACGTCCGACAGATAGCGCTCGCCCGTCGGCGTCAAGACGAGGCCGCGTCCGGAGCGATAAAACAGCGCCTGGCCGATGACCGACTCGAGATTGCTGATCTGATGGCTCACCGCGGAAGCCGTCAGCCCGAGTTCCTCCGACGCGCGATTGACGCTCCCGGTGCGGGCCACGCTCTCGAACGCGATGATGGCTTTGACGGGTGGAATGCGCATGTGAAGTCTTTTTGTGTTCGTTGCGAAGTGTCCCCGATGCTGACCTCGGCCACGCGAGGGCAGTAGTGCGGTAAACCATGAGGCGCCTCGTGCGGTGCAGCAAGTGCGCGGACGCAGCCGCGATTATCCGTCAATCGCGGCGACGTGCAGCGACATGCAGCGGCGGTACGCGCTTTGCTGGCCTCTGTTCGGGCGATGCCGGCGGCAGACGAGACCCGCGATCGCTCGCGATAGAGGCTGGATGGCGCGGCATGGAGGCGTGGCATGGGATATGGCGCAAAGGGTGTCATGACGCTCGGGCAGGAAACCGACATAGCCGGCGAGGAAATGCTTAACATGCAGCACCTTGAAGCGACCCCGGACGGCAAGTTCGTGCTGCTCGTGGAAACCGAGCGTTCCGAATGGGGCGTGCAGCAGCAGACCTGCTACCGGATGCCTGCGCAACGCCTGATCGAGTTGATCAGAAAAGAAGGCGAGCGCATGGGCGGCTAGTTGTGCGAGTCTGTCTTTTGCGCTCACGGCGAGTCGCGTGCTCGCAGCTCAGTTGAGGCTCAGTTCAGTTCAATTCAGCGTCTGGGCCGGCGCCCGGCGGTTGTGACGCGCGAGCGTATCGCGATAGATGCCCGGGGCACGGCGGCCAGTTGCGCGGGCGTGCCCTCCTGCACGACGCGGCCGCGATTGAGCACGATGATCCGGTCGAACGACTGCAACGTGGAAAGCCGGTGTGCAATCGCAATCACCGTGCGATTTTTCATGAGATGTTCGAGCGCGGCCTGAATGACGATTTCCGACGACGTGTCGAGCGCCGATGTAGCCTCGTCGAGCAGCAGCACGGGCGAATCCTTCAATATCGCGCGTGCAATCGCGATGCGCTGACGCTGTCCGCCCGACAGCTTTGTGCCGCGGTCGCCGGCTATCGCGTTCAGGCCGTCCGGCAGTGCGGCGATGAAGTCCATGCAGCTCGCGTCCTCGCAAGCGCGCCGGACGTCCGCTTCGGTTGCATCGGAGCACCCGTAGTGGATGTTCTCCAGCAGCGACCGGTGAAACAGCGCGACGTCCTGCGGCACGACAGAGATCGCCGCCTGCAGGCTTTCCAGCGTCACGTACGAGATGTCCTGGCCTGCAATGCGCACGCACCCGTTGGCCGGCTCGTAGAAGTGCTGCAGCAGCGCAAGCACCGTCGATTTCCCCGCGCCCGACGGCCCGACGAGCCCCACGCGCTCGCCGGCTTCGATATGCAGCGTCAGGTCGCTCAACACGCGCCGGCGTCCCGGATAAGAGAACGAAACGTTCTCGAAGTCGATTGTCGCTTCGCGCACGACGAGCGGTATCGCTTTCGGCGGTTCCGGCATCGAATAGGGCATCAGCAGGGTTTGCGATGCTTCCGCGAGACGCGCCACGTGCTGCGTCAAATCGACAAAGGCGACGGCGACATCGCGCGAACCGTGCAGAATCGCAAAGCCGAGCGAGCCGACCAGCACCACGTCGCCAGTGCTCGCTCTGCCTTGCGTCCAGAGCCAGAGGGTCCAGCCGAGCAGCGCGGCCGACAGCAACGCAGTGACGAGCGCATGCAGAATGCGCAGTTTCTCCAGATACAGCAGACTGCGCCTGCGCGCGAGCGCTTCGGCTTCGAGGTGGCCGTCGAAGCGCCGCACTTCCGCGTGCACCGCGCTGAATGCGCGCACGAGTCCCATGTTGCCGATCACGTCGACGAGTTCGCCGTCCACCGAAGCGGCCTGGCTCGCGAATGCCTCGTGCCGCGAAGTGCCTTTGCGCGCGAGCCAGAAGAGACACGCGGTCAGCAGCGCGGAAACTGCGACGAGCGCGACGCTCATCGGCAAGCTGACGGTGGCGACCACGACGATCGCGCCGATGACGGTGAGCGTCGGCGGCAACGCGGTCCACGCGACCGTGTTCTCGATCACATACACGGCGTTGGCCGTGGCCGACACGCGGCTCGACAGCACGCCCAGCGGTTTGTCCGCGAAGAAGCCCGGCGCATGGCCCATCAGATAGCCGAACATGTCCTCGCGGATGTCGCCCGTCACGCGCACGAACGCGCGTGATGAGACCCACCCGGCGACGCGCCACATCAGGTTGTCCGCGAAAATGAGGGCGACGAGCACGGCGAATGCATACACGACGGTCCGCGGATGAGCGCGTCCGTGCGGCAGCGCGTCGATCAGATTGCGAATGCCGTACTGCGAAGCGAGCGCGAAGCCGACTGCGGCGGCGACGCTCCCGAGCCCGATGGCGTGAGCCACTTTGCGGCGCGCGACATAGCGCCAGATGAGCCGAATCGGCCGGCCCGCATAACGCGACAGAACGCGTGAATGCCGCCGCCCGCGCACGCGGCTCGCGCGGCTCCGATCGCTGTGCCCGACGAGATCCATGGTGCCCTTCCCGAATTTGCGCGCCGGCAGGCGACAGGTTGTCCTTCCATGCGGGAAAGGGTTCCATGTGTCCGGCGAAGGAGTTGCGCAAGTGCCATGCCTCGTGACGTTGCGCCGTCTATGCGGGTGCTGATGTGCCCCTATCTGCGGCACTACGCGCTTGCGTTCAGTGGTGTGCGGTCAAGTGCCGCTCTCGTCGCCCGGGCGAAGGGCGTCGAACTGAATGACGTGCTCCGCCAGCGCGCCGTTCCTTCGCTCGATATAGACGGTGCCGCGATACGTCACCCGCCAGCCGTCGCGCGCGGTGACTAGCGGCAGGTTGCCGCCTTCGCGGCTGTCGATGCCGCCTAGCCCCGCCGCGGGCGCGGGCACATTGTTCTCTAGTGTCGCGTTCGACGAAATCACGTTGTCGTGCCACAAAGACTCGTTTTTTCTCGCTTCCAGATTTTTCGCGTCGGTGTCGACGGTGTTGTCGGTCGCGGCGGTGTTCGCCGTGTCCACGGAAACCGTGCGGCTCTTCGCGCGGTGCAGCGGATCGGGGGAATCGGCGGTGACTGCGTCGAGGTCGAGGGGCGGCAGGTTCGACGCGTTGTTCTTGCGCGGCGTCGGCTCAGCCGAGCCCGCGTTGCTCGAACTGCCGAATTCCTTCCCCTGCGTGTGCGCGTCCGGGGAGGTGGTGCCCGTCGCGGGCGTCTGCGCCGGACTTTTTGCGGCCATTTCGTTCTGCTGTTTTTGCGTGGGATTCTGTTCTGCGTTCTGCATAGCGCTACTCCTGCCGTCGTGCGAAAAACCCGCGCAAAACGCGCGTGGATATGCACATGAAAGGCTTACATGAAGCGTTGAAAAAATTGACTGGCGCCCGCTCAGAACAGCTTCACGAACGGCTTGCGTCGTCGCGATGGCGGGCGCTTTGCTGGATACCCGCAGCGAACGTTCCCGGCAGGTGGGCTCGCTGCGGATGCGACGAGGCGCGGGTGGAGCGAAAGGAGTCAGTTGGCGAGGCTCGGCGCGGTGACGGCACCGTAGTACGTCGCCGAGCCGGAGCCGCCGCTCGCCGCCGCTGCTTTATAGCCGGCGATGAAGTGGCCGTAGATGTACGGCTTGCTGCCGTTGTCCGCGCTTTCTATGTGGAAAGGCGCGAACGCGACTATCGGCACGGGACTGCCGGTCGAGCCGCTGCCCAACGACGCGACGACCGGCAGGAGCACGTCGGCGGGGTACGGCACATTGTTGTAGATGGAGTTTTTCATCCCCGACTGGATCCACGTCATGTCGCCGATCTGCAGCGGAGTCGGGTTGCCATTGGCGATCAGGTTGCGGATAGACGTCACGTCCTGAACGTTGAGCTGGAACGACGTCCACTGTCCGGAGCCCATGCCTGCCGCGCAGCCGGTGTAGTTGTAGGTGGAACCGATCATGAACTCCTTGGGCTGGCCGGTCGCAGGATCGTTCACCGGCTGTCCGGTCGTCGCATTCCAGTACGCCGAATACAGGCACTGCGAAATAGCCTGCGGAAAAAGAGCCCCCGGCCCCGCATAACCCGGTGCCGAGATGACCGCCACGGCCGTCGCGCTGATCGGCAGCGTGGTGATGCCGAGAACCGGCGCGAGCACGAGCGACAGCGGTCCGCCGTTCTGCCCGGCGGCGCGGCTCACCGTGACCTGCACCGCGGGTCGGTCGTAGGCGCCCGGTGAAGCGACCGGCAGCGCCTGCATGCCCGCAGGCGTGCCCTTCACGTTCCAGTAGCCGGTCTGGACCTGGGCCGTCACGAGCGGCGTGCCTTCGGTCCTGTTCAGCGTGATGGCGGATTGCGCCTTCGCAGCCGCCTGCGTCCAGTTCGGACTCTTGTAATTCGGCCCGAGCGAACCCGCGCCCGCGAGCGCCGCGGCGTCGGCGGCATTCTGCAGTTCGTTGCGCACCACCCACGCGCGGCCCAGATCGACCGCGAGTGCCGTGGTGCCGACCAGCGCGGTCAGACACAGTGCGATGCTGAATTCGACCATGCCGAATACGAGCAGCAAGAGGAGCGGCAGAATGAGTCCGAACTCGACCACCGCGACTCCGGCTTCGCGGCGCGGCCCGCGTCTGCGCAACGCAAGCCGCGTGCGTCCTGCGTGCGCCGCTACCAGCCGCTGTTGACGGCGTCCTGTGCCGTTTTCCGCGCCGCGTGATTGACGGTGCGGCAGCTCGGCGCAAGCCGGGCGCGCTCCCGCCGATGCCGGAAAATGCCTTGTTTTATGGTTCATTTCGTGTCCCCTGTGCGCGCCGCGGTTTCGCGTTTCATGCCCGGCGCTGTTCCCGATACATGCCTTTCACGTACCGAGCGTCGGCAGCACGCGGTAGATGGACGGAATGAACGCGGGTCCCATCAGCACCGTCATCAGTGCCGGGAAAATGCAGAAGATCAGCGGAAACAGCAGCTTCAACGCGATCTTCGCGGCGCGTTCTTCGGCGCGCATTCTGCGGCACGTGCGCAGCGTGTCCGACATGACGCGCAGCGAAGCGCCGATGCTCGTGCCGAAGCGTTCGGCCTGCACCAGCATCGACGCAAACGTGTCGATGTCGTCGACGCCCGTGCGCAACGCGAAGTTGCGCAGCGCCTTCTCTTTGGTGAAACCCGAACGCAGCTCCAGCAGCATCAATTGCAATTCGCTGGCGACTTCGGGACTCGCGAGCTGCATTTCGCCCGCCACGCGCATCAGCGCGGCGTCCATGCCGAGGCCCGCTTCCACGCAGACAGTCAGCAGATCGAGCGCATCCGGAAAGCCCTCGACAATCGCGCGCTGGCGCCGCGCACGGCAGCGCGCCAGCACCGCGTTGGGCACGTGGTAGCCGATGGCCGCCAGCATCGCGAGAATGAGTGCGCTCACGGCAAACTGTCCGTTGATGGACGGCATCTGCATCAACGCGGCGAGGCCGAGCAAAGGCAGCAGCAGCGCGAGCACGGCTTCGCCGCGAAGTAGAGCGCAGCCGCCGTCGACGAACGCCAGCCCGCGTTCATCAGGCGCAGCCGCAGCGGCGAGTCTTCCCAGCCTTCCTTCGGAATGGACAGCTGCGAGATGGGACGCGACATGTCCGCGATTTTTTCGGCCCATCCCGACGCGGCCGAGGACGGCGCCTCCGGCGCGAGCGACACGCCGCCCGCCTGTTCGATGCGGCGCTGCATGTCCCTGTGTCATCCACCACATGACGGCGACGACAGCGGCAAAGGCCGCCATGAACACGCCGCCTAACAGCAGCATGTTGGCTGAATCGAGCGTTTGCATCATGATTCCCCTTATCTGTTCTTGTCACGCGATGCCGGCCTCACACGCGAATCCGCACGATCCGCCGCATCCATAGCACGCCGAACACCATCGAAACGAGCACCGCTTCGATCACCTTGAGGCCGGCGGGATCTTCCCAGAGCACTGAGAGGAAGCTCGGGTTCAGCAGATTCATTCCGCCTGCGGCGGCGAACGGCAGGAGCCCGATGATCCACGCCGAGAGGCGTCCCTCGGCGGACAGCACGCGCACCTGGTCGAACAGGCGCAGCCGTTCGCGTACGAGCGATGCGATACCGTCGAGAATCTCCGCGAGATTGCCGCCCGTTTCGCGCTGGATCAGCACCGCGATCACGAAGAAGCGCAGGTCGCGTACCGGCACGCGCGTCGCCAGATTGAGAAGCGCTTCATTGAGCGTCACGCCGTAGTTGATCTCGTCGAAGACAATGCGGAACTCGCCGCCCGTCGGCTCCGCGAACTCGTTGCCGAGCATGCCGATCGCGCTCGAGAACGAATGCCCTGCTCGCAACGCACGGCTGATCATGTCCGCGGCTTCCGGCAGCTGGCGCTCGAGAAGGCGCAGGCGCTTGCTGCGAGCGCGGAGCATGCGTAGCGTCGGAAAGGCGAAGGCGGCAAAGGCGGCGAGCGCCGTGATGACCGTCGGCACTTGCACCGGAGAAAAGCTCGCCGCGAGCAGCACGACCACGAGGGCCACCACGCTATGCGTCGCGAGCCGCCCCACCGTGAGGCTCAAGCCCGACTGAACGATGAGCCGGTCGAGCAGATGGATGCGCGGCACGCGCATCATCAGCGCATGGAGCGGCGCCGAATTGCTCAGCATGCGCTCCTTCAGGATGGAGAGGCGCTCGCTGCTCGCGTGCGCGCCGGCCGACAGCGCCTGGATGCGTTGATCGAGGCGGCGCGCGGTGGGGCCGTGATGGCTGTTCCACCACTGATACAGCCCCTCGATCCCGAGGACCACGGCGATGAACAGCAGGATGGCGAAGGCGTAGAAGATAGGATTCGTGAAAGCCTCACAAAGATGAGCCGCGTGCCGCCGGCGTCATGCCGTCTCGAAGTGCCGGGTCTAGAGCTGGTCGGGCAGCGTAATGCCGAAGGCCTGCAAGCGCTCCGTGAATCTCGGCCTCACGCCGGTCGCGCAGAAGTGACCGCGCACCGCGCCGTTCTGATCGACGCCGGTTCGCCGGAACGTGAAGATCTCCTGCATGTTTACCATCTCGCCTTCCATGCCGGTCAATTCCTGAATGCTGACGACCTTGCGGCGCCCGTCGTTCAGGCGCGCGACCTGCACCACCACCGAAATCGCCGACGAAATCTGCTGACGCAGATTCTTCGGCGGCAGCGCGAGGCTGATCATGTTCTCGAGGCGCGTGAGCGCGTCGCGCGGCGTGTTCGCGTGGATCGTCGCGAGCGAGCCTTCGTGGCCGGTGTTCATCGCGTTGAGCATGTCGAGCGCCTCGGCGCCGCGCACTTCGCCGAGAATGATGCGATCGGGCCGCATCCGCAGCGCGTTGCGCACGAGCGTGCGTTGCGTGACTTCGCCGCGTCCCTCGACATTCGGCGGCCGCGTTTCGAGGCGCAGCACGTGATGCTGGCGCAACTGCAGTTCGGCGGCGTCTTCAATCGTGACAACGCGCTCGCCCTCGGGGATGAAGCCCGACAGGATGTTGAGCAGCGTGGTCTTGCCGCTGCCCGTGCCGCCCGACACAGCACGTTGACCTTCGCGCGCGTGAGTGCGTCGAGCAGTTCGGCCATCGGCGGCGTCAGACTTTGCGATGCGATCAGGCCGCTCATCTGCAGCGGATTCACCGCGAAACGGCGAATCGACATGAGCGGTCCATCCACGGCGGAGGGCGGGATGATCGCGTTGACACGCGAGCCGTCGGGCAGCCGTGCGTCGACCATCGGGCTCGATTCGTCGATGCGCCGCCCGACCCGCGAGACGATCTTTTCGATCACCTTCATCAGATGCGCGTCGTCGTAGAAAGTGACGTCCGTCAGTTCGAGACGGCCGCGGCGTTCCACATAAGTGGTGCGGTGCGTGTTGACGAGAATGTCCGACACGGTCGGGTCGCGCAGCAGTGCCTCGAGCGGACCGAAGCCGAACATTTCGTCGTGAATGTCGGTCGTCAACTGTCTGCGTTCCAGATCGTTGACGGGTGCCTTGTCTTCTTCGAGGATGCGCGCAATCAGCCCGCCGATTTCCTGGCGAACCTGTTCCGTGGGCAAGCGCGCGAGACGTTCGAGTTCGACGCGGTCGAGCACGGCCTCGTGGACCTTGCGCTTGAGCGCCTGATAGGCGGCGCGCGCGGACCCGGCTGACGATCCGGCAATGCGTGGTCTGCCTGTGACGACATCTGTTCGCGTAGTGACATGAGATTCTCCTGGCTGACGTTATGACGCCGTCGACTGCCGCTGCGTCGCGACCGTGATCTTCTTGCGCTCGCGGCGTTGCGCGAGATCGAACGCGAACTTCAGCACGCGCTCGCTGCCGTGGCGCGTGAACACGGACTCCTGCAGCACGAATTCGCGCTCCGTGCCTCCGAACATCACGCCGCCCACCGACGAGTACTCGCCCTCGGTGTTCTCGCGCACGATCCAGAAGTCGATGTCGCCCGCCTTGCGGCACGCGAGCGGCGACGGCACGCCGGCAAAGAGCCGTGCCGGGCGCAGGTTGATGTACTGATCGAATTCGCGGCGGAATTTGAGCAGCGAGCCCCACAGCGAAACGTGGTCGGGCACCGTGTCGGGCCAGCCCACCGCGCCGAACAGAATGGCGTCCGCCGATTGCAGCTGCGCCTTCCAGTCGTCCGGCATCATCTGGCCGTGCTTTGCGTAGTACTCGCAGCTTGCCCACTCGATGTGCTGATACTCGAGTTCGATGCCAAAGCGCGTCTTCACCGCGTCGAGCACGCGCAGCGCCTCGGGCATGACCTCGACGCCGATGCCGTCGCCGGGAATGACTGCGATCCGATATTTCTTCGACATGTTGCGCTCCTCCATTCAGGGCTAATACGGGTGTAATGTAATGACAGTTATTCTATTCCTGCTGTTTGGCTCTAAAATGATTGTTTTAGTTAAGCCACTGTGCACGATTCGTGTATAAAACCGAGCGTCGCCGGGCACCTCAGAGGCACTTATGAACGCTGTCCCGTCACCCGATCTCGGCGATTTGCGCGTGTTTTGCGAAGTCGCGCGCAAAGCCAGTTTCAGCGCGGCGGCGGAGTCGTTGTCGGTGTCCGCGGCGTATGTCAGCAAGCGCATCAATGTGCTCGAGACTACGCTCGGCACGCGCCTGCTGCACCGGTCCACACGCCGTGTCGCGATTACCGAGGCGGGCGAGCGCGTCTACACGTGGGCCGAAAAGATTCTCGACGACGTCGACCAACTGGTCGAAGACGTGTCCACCACGCGCCGCATTCCGGGCGGCAAGCTGCGCATTTCAAGCAGCTTCGGTTTCGGCCGCCGCTTCGTCGCGCCCGCGCTCGCGCGCTTTTCCGAGCGCTATCCGCAGCTGAGCGTGCGGCTCGATCTGTTCGACAGGCTCGTGGATGTCGCCGGTGAAGGCTTCGATCTGGACATTCGCATCGGCGACGAAATTGCGCCGCATCTGATCGCGCGGCGCCTCGCGTCGAATCATCGCGTGCTATGCGCGTCGCCCGACTATCTCGCGCGGCACGGCGCGCCGCGGCAACTGGCGGATCTGTCCTCGCATGCGTGTCTGGCCATCAAGGAGCGCGACCCATCCGTTCGGCTTGTGGCGCCTGACCGTGCGCGGCGAGGCGGCGCGTCCATCAAGGTCACCGGACCGTTGTCGACCAATCACGGCGAGGTCGCGGTGCAATGGGCGCTGGCCGGGCGCGGCATCGTGCTGCGCTCGATGTGGGACGTGCGGCCCGCTCCTCGACAGCGGCCAGTTGCAGCAGGTGTTGCCGGAGGTCACGCAGCCGGCGAACCTGTGGGCGGTGTACCCGGCGCGGCTCGCGCAGTCGGCCAAAGTGAGGGTGTGCGTGGACTTTCTGAGCGAGGAGTTCGCGCAGTGGAGCCCGCCGGAGGCGGGCGTCTGACGGCCTGATGAAGGCCTCGTGAAGGCTTAGTGATGGTTCTGCGAGAAGAGCGTTTCGAGCGGATAGTGGTTCTTCACGAACGGCGACTTGATGATCACGTAGCTGAAGTACTTTTCAATGCCGATGTCGCGTTCCAGCAAGCCTTCAATAATGCTCTGATAGTGCTCACGCTGCGCGTGACGAACTTCAGCAGATAGTCGTAGCCGCCGCTCGCGAGATGGCATTCGACGATTTCGTCCACGTCGCGAATCGCATTCACGAACTTGATGAAGTCTTCCCGCCGATGGTCGGCGAGCGTGACTTCGGTGAAAACGATCTGCACGTCACCGAGCTTTTCAAGCTGGATCTGCGCGCCATAGCCGACGATGTAGCCGGCTTTCTCCAGCCGCTTGACGCGAATCAGGCAAGGGCTGGGCGAAAGGCCGACCGCATCGGCAAGCTCGACGTTGGTGATGCGGCCTTTCTTCTGCAACTGCGAAAGTATGCGCAGGTCGATACGGTCTAGCTTGCAGTCGCTGCTCATCGTTACGTTGTGGCTCCGGCGGTTGAGAAAAGGTACTGAGGGCGCCCTCTACTCTAGCATGCAGCGGCAGTAGTTTTGGCCTGGTGGTTGACCGTGGTGCTGCCGCTCAGCGCTGCTCGAACGTCGGCTTGCGCGAGCACGTCGTCCAAGGTTTTCTCGAGCCGCTCGAACATCAGGTCGAAGTCCGATTCGGTGTACGAGAGCGCCGGTGCGAAGCCGAGAATGTTGTCGCCGAAGGCACGGAAAATCAGGCGGTTTTCATACGCGGCCACGGCAATGCGCTCGGACAGTTTCAAGGCCGGGTCGAACTGCGCCTTGGTGTCCTTGTTGGCGACGAGTTCGAGCGCGCCGAGCAGGCCGCGGTGACGCGAATCGCCCACGAGCGGATGCGCGAGCAGGGCGTTAAGGCCGCGCGCAAAACGCGGCGCGCGGGCCACGCCGTTCGCGAGCAGGCCGCCTTCATGATAAAGACGCAGCACTTCGAGACCGATCGTCGCGCTCACCGGGTGCGCGGAAATACGTGTGGCCATGGCCGACAATCGCCTCGGCGTCGCCGTCCGCAATGCCCTGGTAGATTTCGTCTGACATCAGCACGGCGCCCATCGGCGCATAACCGGCGGTCAAACCCTTCGCGACCGTCATCAGATCCGGCTCGACGTTCTCGCCCTGGCACGCGAAGAGCGGACCCGTGCGGCCAAAGCCGGTGATCACTTCGTCCGCAACGAACAGAATGCCGAGCTTGCGGCAGCTTTCGCGCATGGCCTTGAGCCAGCCGACCGGAGGCACGATCACGCCGCCCGAGCCCTGAATCGGTTCGCAGAAGAACGCGGCGACGTTATCCGCGCCCAGTTCCGCGACCTTCGCTTCGAGCGCGGCGACCGAGGCGGCGATCAGCGCGGCGCGTCCGTCACGGTCGTGGACGCGGGGCGTGTGGGCGGCGGTGCCTCGGGCCGCAATGGCGGCCAGGTGAACACGGGCGTGGCGCAGGACTTCGCCGCGCTCGCCGCGCAACTCGGTCTCGAGCGCGCGAGCGCGTGTTATCGCGCGTATTCGGACGCGGTCGATACGGTGGAGCGGCTGATCGGCGAAGAGCAGATCGACTGCGATTACGTCGCGACCGTGGCGTCGAAGCCGCATCATCTCGCGCATCTGGAGAAGACAGCGGAGCTCATTCGCCGCACGGTCAACACCGACATCGAGCTGATCGACGGCGAACGCATTCGCGGCGAGGTGCAGTCGGACAGCTTTTACGGCGGCTTGCTGCAACGTCACGGCGGCCAGATGCACATGGGCAGGTTCGCGGTCGGGCTGGCCGAAGCCGCGGTCCGGCGCGGCGCGAAGCTGTATGAACACGCGGCCGTTACGTCGATCGTGAAAGAGAGCGGCACTCACCGCGTGATCACCACGCGCGGGGAAGTGCGCGCGAAGCAGGTGTTGATCGCAACCGGACCTTCGCGGCACGGCCCGTTCGGCTGGTACCGGCGGCGCCTCGCGCCGGTCGGCTCGTTCATCGTCGTGACGGAGCCGCTGCCGCCCGCATTGCTCGCGCAGGTGCTGCCGAAGCGGCGCGCCTACACGACCACGCGCCTCATGCACAACTATTTCCGCGTGACGCCGGATTCGCGCTTGCTGTTCGGCGGCCGCGCGCTTCACGGCCTCCGAGCGGCCTTCGGATGCCAAGAGCGGGCGCATTTTGCAGCAGGGTCTTGCCGCGATGTTTCCGATGCTCGCCACCGCGCGTATCGACTATTGCTGGGGCGGCCTCGTCGACATCAGCGCCGATCGCCTGCCGCATGCCGGACAGCACGACGGCATCTATTTTTCGATGGGCTACAGCGGCCACGACACGCAGATGTCCACGCACATAGGCCAGGTGATGGCCGATGTGATGGACGGCCGCGCGGATCGCAACCCATGGGACGAGTCCGAGTGGTCGGCGATTCCGGGACACACCGGTAAGCCCTGGTTCCTGCCGCTCGTGGGCACGTATTACCGTATCAAGGACATCTTATACTGAAGTCCCGCTGTTGCATCCGTCGTTGCAGTGCCGCTGTTGCAGTCGCCGATCAACCCCACGCAGCCCTCACAACTGCCCATCCTCGCGGAGAAGTTCGATGAATAAGGAAACTCACCACATGGCGCTCCTGACCTCGGCAACCGGCTCGAGCAATTGACAGGTGCGTGCCGCTTTCCTCCGTGGGACGGCTGCGCGGTCAGGCGCCCGTCAAGCCGCTGCCTGTCGCGCTCACCGAGGAGGTCCCGCAATGAGCGCGACGCGCAACGAAGCCGACGTGATCGTGATCGGCGGCGGCATCATGGGCACGACGACCGCGTTCTTTCTGCGCCAGCGCAATCGCTCGGTCATTCTGCTCGAGCGCGGGCTGACCGGACAGCAGGCGAGCGGCGTCAATTTCGGCGGCATCCGCCGGCAGGGGCGGGCGCTGCCGCAGCTTGCCATGGCCAATCGCGCGCTGCGCACGTGGCAGCGTTCGGCGGAACTGCTCGGCGAGGACGTCGAGTTCCTTGCCGGTCGGCCATACGCGCGTGTGCTATCACGAGAAGGACGTCGAGCATTTTGAGCAGTATGCGATCGACGCGCGCGCTTACGGGCTCGAACTCGAAGTGCTGCATGGCAAGGCCATGTTCGAGCGCTTCCCGTTTCTCGGACGCGAAGTGCTGGCCGCATCCATTTCGCCGCTGGACGGCCACGCGAATCCGCGTCTCGCCGCGCCCGCATTCGGACGCGCGGCGGCGCGGCTCGGCGCGCAGGTGATCGAGAACACGGAAATCGTGCGCGTCGAAAAAGACGGCGACCGCTTTCGCGTGGAAAGCGCGCGCGGCGACGTGTACCGCGCGGCGCAACTGGTGATCTGCGCGGGCGCGTGGGCCACGCGTCTCACCGAACAGTTCGGCGAAGGCGCGCCGCTCGCCGTGAGCGGACCGCAAATGTGCGTGACCGAGCCGGTGCCGTACATCTTCAAAGCGTCGATGGGCGTGTTTACGTCCATCAAGCAGGAGAGCATTTACTTCCGGCAGATTCCGCGCGGCAACATCATCGTCGGCGGCGGGCCCGCGGGTCCGGCCGATGCAGCGACAAGCCGCGCGTCGGTGCTGCCGCACAACACCGTGCGCCAGCTCGCGCAGATGCGCCGGCTCGTGCCCGCGCTCGCGCCGTTGCACGTGATTCGCGTGTGGAGCGGTGTCGAAAGTTATCTGCCTGACAGCGAGCCGGTGATCGGTCCGAGCAGCAAGGTGGATGGGCTCTTCTATGCGTTCGGCTTCAGCGGCTCCGGTTTTCAGATCGGTCCGGGCGTGGGCGAGACGTTGGCGGAGCTCGTCGATACCGGCAGCACGCCGATTCCGCTCGACCGATTCTCCATTCAGCATTTTGCCAAAGAGCCGGCGCCTCGCCAGAGCATCGTGACGTCATGAAACAGTCCATCAGCCTCAATGCCGCGCGGGCTTTTATCGAAGCGCATTTCAACGAGCCCGTGACGCTCGCGCAACTCGCGGCGCTGTCCGCGCTCAGCGTGTCGCGACCGTGTTCCGGCAGCAGTACGGCTCCTCGCCGTATCGCTATCTGTGCGGCGTGCGCATTCAGCGGGCGCAGACGCTGCTGCTCGAAGGCGTGCCCGGCTCAGTGGTCGCGACCGAGGTCGGCTTCTTCGACCAGAGCCATTTCGGCCGGCATTTCAAGCGATGCTGCGGCATGACGCCGAGCATGTTCATCGCGCGCGGCGGCCAATGCCGGTAAGCATGGCGCCGCCGGCATGAAAAAATCTAACGCGCCGCGTTCAGCTTCCGCCATAACGTCGTCTTGCTGATGCCGAGCGCGTCGCACACCGCGTCGCGGTCGCCCTCATGCGCGGCGAGCGCGGCGCGGATCTCGTCGGCTTCCACGTGACGGCTGCGTTCGCGCAGCGTCAATGCGGCTTTCTTCGTACGCGAGTGCGGCGGCTCCGCGATTTCCGGCGCGATGCTGCGCAACATGTCCCGCGTGATGAGCGCTTCGCTGCCGGTTTCCGAGTCGGCGTCCGTCTCCATTGCCGCCAGCTCCACGGCAATCCGCTCGATCACGTTCTGCAACTCGCGCACATTGCCCGGCCATGCGTAACGCTGCAACGGGTCGGCGAGCGCGGCGAGTCTCGGCTCGCGCGCGGCGGCTTGCAGGAGCAATTCGACGGCAAGCGGCAGCAGGTCCGTTGGACGCTCGCGCAGCGGCGGCAGGGCGATGCTCAGAATATTGAGCCGGTAGTAGAGATCGGCGCGAAAGCGGCCAGCTTCGATGCCCTCGGTCAATGCGCGATGTGTCGCGGCGACCACGCGAATATCGACGCGCGTCGGTTCCGTTGAACCGAGCCGCACGACTTCGCGTTCCTGCAGCACGCGCAGCAAACGGCTTTGCAACGACAGCGGCATCTCGCCGATTTCATCGAGAAACAGGGTCCCGCGATGCGCGACTTCGATCAGCCCCGCCTTGCCGCCTTTGCGCGCGCCGGTGAACGCGCCTTCTTCGTAGCCGAACAGTTCGCTTTCCTGCAAGGCCTCGGGAAACGCGCCGCAGTTGATCGCGACGAACGCGAAGTCGCGCCGCGCGCTCAACTGATGCATGCTTTGCGCGACCATTTCCTTGCCGGTGCCGCTCTCGCCGAGAATCAGCACGGTCGCGTCCGACCTCGCATAACGCTGCACGAGCGCGCGCACGCGTTGCATGGATTCGGAGGCGCCGACCATGTCCTCCAGCCGGTAACGCGCGTTGAACTGCTGCACGCGCTGACGCGAGCGCAGCGTCCGGTCGAGCCGCTCGACAGCGCGCGATTCCTGAAAGGTCAACACGGTGCCCGTCGAGGCGCCGCCGCTCGCAAGCGGTCCGCGGTGCACGACATAGCTCGCGCCGCGCACGGTGCAGAACGCATCGCCGTCCGAGTCGGGCAGGCTGCCAGCGAGGTCGGGCGCGAGTTCGAGTAGCGCCCGGCCCGCTGCATTCGCTGCGTCGATGCCGAGCATGGCGGGGCAAGGCGCTGGTTCATCGCCTCGACGCGTCCTTCGGCGTCGAGCGCGACGACGCCATCACGCAAATGCTGCAGCAGATTGTCGAGGCGCTGCCGGCGTAGCGTTTCGCGCCGCGTTGCCTGCGCGACTTCGAGCGCCGTCTCGAAGCCGGCTCGCACCGAAGCGCGCGAGTATAGAAACACCGCGCCCATGCCGGCGTTCGCGGCGAGGTCAGTGACGAGTCCGGGGCCGACCACCACGTCGATGCCGCGATCGCGCAGGTCCAGCACCACGCTCTCCGCGTCCTGCGCGGATTGGTGCGAGGCGAACGTCACGTCGAGCCCGAATGCGGCGACGAAGCGGCGCACTTCGTCGGGCGTGTCGCCGTGCGTGAGACCAGCGCGACCTTCGCGCCGTCGCGGCGGGCGCGGGCGAGCGCATGCATCACGTCGAAACCCGTTGGGGTGATCATGACGACCGGCTCGAACGGCGCGTCTTCAGATACGCGCCGTTCGAGCCGCCGGCAATGACGACGTCGGGGCGGCCCGCGCCGGCGGCTTCGATTTCGCGGACGGCGTCTTCGAAACCTCGCGCGACAATGCGCAAGTCGGCGCGCTCCACATATTCGCCGGCGATGTCGAGAAACAGATCGCGCAGGCGGCTGATGCTGAGCGCCCAGATGCGCGGGCGCGGGGCGGAGTCGAACGGCGGGGTGCTCACGGTTTCAGCTCGCGAAAAGGTTTCTGCCAAGGTTCGCCTATTATGCGCGCTTGCGTTTCAAAAATGAAATGCGACGATTTCGCTTATGAAACCGCGACGGCTGGCGGCACACACAGCTCGCGCGATCCACAGGCCGCGCCATTCCGCAAGACGCCGCGCCGCTTTTCGCCGGAAGTGAAGCAATGAGCACGCAAAGAGGAGACAGCGGCAGATGAGCGAAGCAGACAACAGCGCGAGCACGGCAA
>CALNWN010000017.1 GCA_940746715.1 uncultured Paraburkholderia sp. | reverse complement strand
CTGTCCACATGTCTACAATACCATTGAAGATGTCGATCAGGCGGTTGCAAACATGAACTATTGGAAAGATCTCGGCTAGCGCCTGTCCCCAAATACGAGGCGGGTTAAAAAGTGGATGCCAGTGTTTGATAAAACTGAGAGTACGCGCCCGAAGAATGCGTGCAATAAAGGAAGTTGTTATCGGAAAATCTTAACCGCCATTCGGATGGTACATCGATGCAGTCTCTTTCGCGTATTGAGCATGAAGTAAATCCCGGCATTAAGTTGCAAGTCCGATTTACTCGAATCAAATTGAATTTATATATGAATTTGCGCTAGTTTGCGCTTAATGGATCGCTAGCCGACTCCTCGTCCTGTTGGGGTGGGCGCGATGTCTGTGGTTCAATCTCAATCTCTCAAAGGAGAAAGTTAAAATGGATGCAAAGCAGCAGTCGCAGGATCTTCCGCTGATCGAATGGATGCAGGAAGAGCAGCACCAGGATTGGGTCGAAATGATGAAGGATAGCGCGGTTATTCCGTTCGCGACGGCCCTTTGGGCGTAACGAGGTAGCTTGAGATGATGGCGGGTCGTAACGACCCGCCATTTGGTGATTTCGAAGCTGGATATCCAGGGGGGTGGTCTGTGAAGAAAAGCGCCGAGAATTTCTTTTCGTGTGTTCGTGAACATCCGGCTATGGCCAATAAATCTGGGCATGGCACCACCATCCTAATTGGTTCAGACAAAAGCCAGAAAAGCATGGCTAAGTCGATCATTCGTTACTGCCCAAAGGATCTGGGATACTCGTTCATCTATGTCGATCTTGAGAGCGAGAATTCCGAGCGGGTTGGGAGCGCGATTGATGAATGTGCCATGTTCATTTTTATTTACGACTCGTCTATGCGTGCCGATATTAGCCCGCACGGACCATCGTTCATTCATCCGCTCAAGCCAAAGATGGCTGAACACTGGAAGAAATCTGTGCTTCTTCGGGAGTATGGCGAATTTTTTGAAGAGGCATTCTCCGAAGATATTAATGATATTTCGGATAGAAATGGAAGGATTATTGATGCTGCGACATCAGCGCAGCACGTAACCTTCCGCGATGGTTTCGGGGGCACGCTATGCGGGACATTGTCCGGGGATCAGGCTTGGAAGAGTCTGGATGGGCGTAACCACTACGATTTGATGCCCGGCGAGGTCGCAACTAGAATTGTAGACTTGTCCGGGAGCGTTACATTTGGTGGGACGTTTCTAAGCACAGTGCCTTTCGCCATTAAGTATGGCGTCATCGATTCGATCATGAAAATTAAATTTGATAAAAGTCAGGTGATCGACGTCAGCTCCTCAAACAGACAGCTTGAAAACGATTTCAAATTATATTTAAAAAAATGCCCGGGAAATAAAATTGTTGAAGAATTCGGGATTGGTACGAATCTGAATGTTAAGTTGCATGGTCGAAACGCAAGTTTCGAAGAGCGTCATCCTGGACTGCACCTTGGTCTTGGCGGTGGTGAGCGTGGTAGCCACCACCTGGATTTGGTTTTTTCGTCAGGAACCATCCTGTTCGACGACGTCGTTATTTTCGATAAATCTTTTCGGGTTTAGCAGTTTATACCGCGCAGCAAGTTGGCTAAGGTGCCAGTTCTTGATATTACTGGATTGGTAAAGCACGATCTGTTCTGGAGTTGCGAGGGAAGGCGAGTCGCCGGAAATGCTTTGCCTTAAGCCATTATTTACTGGTATTAGCGTGGTCCTGGCTCGTGTTACCAAGCACATTGTTTAAAGTAAAATTGTGCGCTCTAGCACCCAATCATGACAACCGACTTGGAACAGCAATTGCGCGCCGCGCAGACGCGGCATACGAGCGAACCAGAGAATTGCGCGATTCTGCACCAAATCTGCGAGTTGTTGGTCGCGCTCCAGAGGGAGGAAGAAATGCTCTTATGGGCTGATCGTGCGTTGGCTATTAATCCGCGCGACTCAGCTTCGATCACGCGGCGCGCAGATTCGCTCTACCTGCTGGGTCGATACGCTGAAGCTGTTGCTACATGGGAACGCGACCCGTTGCAACAGAGCAAACCCATACTTCACCGACTACGGCTAGGTATGAGTTTGATGATGGCAGGCGATGTGGTGAAGGCGATTACGTTGCTCAATCAGGCATGGCAGATGGCAGAATCGATAAATGCCGAAATCTCCGCCTCGGTCGGATTCGCATTGGGCGAGGCGATGCTTAAGGTGGGAAATCCGCACGGTTTCAGGTACTGGCTGATGCGAAATGACGCTCCTCGATTGTCCTTCAGCTACCGCCCGATTGACATTCCGTTGTGGGACGGCGAATCAGATTTATGCGGGAAGCGTGTTCTGATTACACATGAGCTTGGGTTCGGCGACAACTTTCTCTTGGGCGCGTGTGTCACTGATTGGGTAGATGCTGGTGCGAGTGTCATGTTTACCAGTAACCCAGAGAGCCACGCACTCATGCAGACATCACTGCCGCGTTGCGAGGTCATCAGTGCACGTAATCCCACGCGGTTGTATGCCGCGTTGCCCGACGAACTGCAGCCGCATGTCAATAGGTTTGCGCCCCATTTGCATGCGACGCTGCTGCATTTGCCTTTGTTAAAAGCTAAAGAGGAAAGATTCTCTGGACAATGGTTTCAGCCTTACATCCAAGCCCCTCCCCAGAAGGATCTGATCGCGAAGGATTGGGCCAGCCAACTACGCTCCCAGCATCCTGGAAAGAGCTTGGTCGGTCTGTTTTGGGATTGCGCCCAGCGCCACTGGCCTGAAAAAGGTGCTATAGTGCGCTGCTGGGCTAAGCGCCGTAGCCTGCCGCTTAATTTAGTCGATTCGATTGTACAGTATTTGCCTGTTGCAGACCGTGTGCATTTTGTAAATTTGCATCATCCAGCTGTTGCAACGTTGGCCGGCGATCCTGCTGACAATGTCAGCAGCTATCTGCCAGGTATTCTGAATTTTGGCGACACGGCTGCTTGCATTGCTCAACTGGATGCAGTCGTTGCAGTCGACTCAGGCGTCGCCAATCTGGCTGCAATGATGGGTGTTCCGACTTGCGTGCTAACCCACTCTTCTGGAGATTGGCGTTGGGGTGTTGAGGGCAACGCGAGCCCGTGGATCAAGAATTCAACCGTTTTTCGACAAACGAACGAAGGTGATTGGACCAGTGTTGTCCAAGGCGTCAGGTTATGGCTGGCGCACGATATTGGCTAAATTACCTTGTGGGCCAGGCATTTTGTGGTTGTGGTCAGGATTTGTGAGTTTTTTGCGCAAAAAACTCAGGATCTCGGGTTCGTGAACCGATCCGGATTTGTCGGAGACCGCCGAGTTTGGCGCTACGCCGCGCGAGCGGGCAACGCCAGGTTCCGATTGTAAACTGCTTCCGCCGGCGACACCTACCCGAGCGGGCCGGGTAACCGATTGTGGTTGTACCAGTGCATCCATTCGAGCGTGGCAAGTTCGACATCCTAGAGCGTACGCCATGAGGCGGGTCGAAAAAAGTAGAGGCCAACGTTTCGTACAATCGTGAAACGGAGGCATGGATGAATCGAATTCCCAAGGCGGTCTACACAGCGAATTTCGTGAGCAGGCAGTCAAGCTGGCACTGACCGAAGGTGTCGGCGTTTCGGAGGCGGCACGTCGGCTGATATGACTCAGCGTGTCAATAGGGATCGGTTGTCGGTTTTTGAGTTGTGTGCCGTCTGGATTTCCTGAGGGCGACGTAGCAGTAAGTCTCGAAGTCTCGACGGTGGATCATGCTGATATCCGCGGGTTGGTTACCGCATTACAGAAGTCCGCCCAGTGAGCCTGCCGCTATCTAATGTCGCAAATCGGAGGTGATCCGTTACGTAGCCGGGTCGCGGGTTACTCGGGTGCCGGGCTATGCCGCCTTCAGGAAACTCCTGTTCAAGTGGTTAGGGTGGTCAGGATGCGTACGTATCGCGTCACGCCGTGAGCGCCTCGTGTGATATGGCAAGCGACATCGCGAGCCTGGCTGATGTCCCAAATGAACCCGCTGAGTTCACGGGCGACCGCGACCACCGCGATGTTCTTCTGCTTGCCGCGCGCGACGAGCTTGCGATAGCGCCGGCACAGGCGCACCTGCGCGTCCCATGCGCGATCAACGATGGGCTTGGGGATCCCTTCGTGGCGGCGCTGTGGATGTCGGGACTGACACGGGCCGGATACTGGTAGCTCCAGGCTGCTTCGACGAGCAGCTTTCTTGCATAGCTGTTGCCGTTCTTCGTGATGCTGCCTTGACGGCGTTTTTCGCCCGACGAGTGTTCGCAGGGCGTTACCCCCAGCCAGGGCATCAATTGGCGTGGGTGTGCGAAGCGTGACAGATCGCCGAGCTCGGAGAGCATGCCCACCGCCGTGGCGAACTGCACGCCGCGCATTGTCTGCAGGCCCAGCACGGCCGGATAGAACCGCCAGTTGACGACCGCTTCGCGCAACGCAGCCTCGAGCCGCTCGCATTGCGCCGGGCGCTTCTCGATCGTGCGCCGATGCTCCTCGAACGCCAGTTGCTGCCATGCGCTGTCGAAGGCATGCGTGCTGAGCCAGCGCCGGTGCGCCGGCCCCCAGTCGGCGCGGCCCTCATAGCGTACCCCGTGGGAGAGGAGAAAAGCTTTCAGCCGTTGCCGGGCAGCCTTCAGGTCGTCTTTGGCACTGACCCACGCACGTGTGAGATCACGGAACGCCTCATCCTCCGTGGTAGGCACATACACGGCCGACAGGTCGCCGGCACGAAGTGAGCGCACAAGCTTCACGGCGTCGCGTCGATCGGTCTTGACGCGCTCACCCGGCTTTTGGGGAATCAACGACAGGTGCGCACACGATGCAGTCGAATCCCTTCTGTAGGAGCTGACGGTAAAGTCCATAGCCGCACGGGCCCGCCTCATAGGCGATGCGGATATGCCGTGCCTTGGACTGCAGGCGCTTGCACAATCGATCGATATCCGTCTTCGTCGTACCTATCTTGCCGAGCACTTCGACCTCGCCTGTGCCCAGCGCATATCAGCCGGGGGCTGGTGCGTCTTTGCTTCGGACTGGAGGATCCCGAAGATCTGCGCCAGGACCTACTCCAGGCCTTTCATCGAGTAGCTGGTCGGTGATGTCTCATCGGCGGTCGCTGTGTCTTGAGCTACGCGGGCGTCAAAGGGCTGCAGGCGGATCTTTGTCGCGATCGTCGGCATCGCCAGCTTATTCGGCTGTCGGATTTGGCCGATTCCTTGCGACGATAGCCTCGACATGGACTTGCTGGGACGGGAGATTCCCGGATCCGCGACTTGGGGCTTCGTCCGAAAGCACTCTATGTGATTCCCGATTTCAGCAACCTTCAGGGCTCGAGCATGCACCTGGACGAGCGTAAACGTTTGCTGGCGTTGGCTCGAGCCAAGGACCTGCTGATTCTCGAGGACAGTGCGTATAGTGCGTTCCGCTACGCGGGCGAACCGCTTCCTTCGCTGATGACAATCGATACGCACGGCTGTGTGATCCATCTCGGCACCTTTTCCAAGACGATCTTCCCTGGTATTCGCTTGGGGTATCTTGTCGCTCCGCAGCGCGTTGCGGAGAAACCCGGCTCGTTGCGTCTCACCGAACTGCTGTGCCGGGCCAAGAGCTTTCTTTCCGTCAATACGCCGCCTCTCAAACAGGCCTTGGTCGGCGGGATTCTCCTGCAGGACGGCTATTGCTCATGGCGCACAATGCGCCGAAGATAGACCACTACCGCGTCAATCGTGACGGCACGCTCCGTTTCACGTCAAGCCGATCACCACGTCCATCCGGGACTCGACGCACGTGCTCGACGGCTTGCTGTATCACGAGTCGGAGTTGCGCATCGAAAACACTATACCGACACCAACGGGTTCACGGATTTGTGGCGGTGATTGCATGCAGTGTATGGCCGATAGCGGCGATCCCCATTGCGTCGCAGCCGTCAGCAATGAAGCAAGCTGGCAAAGGCTTGACAACGGAAAACGCATGACAAAGCCGGGAGTTAGTGCGGAAGAACTGCGCCGGCCCAAAGGCTCATGGTGCGATCCGGCAAGCGACGTTCAATCGGACAAGTCGGAAAATCAGGCTCGGTTACCAAAGGCTGTCGTCCGCGCTGCGTTTTTCTCTGGCACGTGAAGGCCGTTGAGGCCTTTGATCGCTACGTCGGATGGCGATATCGCCGTGGACATGGGTGTCGCTGGATCGTCGCGAGTACCGTGGTCTGATGCACAGGACGAGGTTGATCCTCACGCAAAAGGGTGGTGCGTTCGAGCTGGGGGTCAAGCGACGGGTCAATTTCGAGGGCGAGTCGGTGCCGTATCTGGCCGCAGACAGCCTGCAGCTACGTGACCGGCCTGTACCGCGCCGCAGGCCCCGGGGTCGGGTATGGGCAGCCACCCGGGCAGACGGACGTTTGCGAGCCGCCTCATGGCAAACGACATCCACTCCAAACGGTTCAGATCTTGTTGGGGCACGCCCACCTCGATCACGTCTTCCCCTATCTGGATGTGTCGGCGTGAGAACAACGCGAGGCCGTTCAGTCAATTGACCTAGGTGAGTGACGGGCGCATAGGGCCGCGCCGCGCTCAAGGAAAGGCCAACCAGGGTCGATAAACCTAGCGCCGACAACCGGGGTTAGGGGGGATGACTTGGATCGATAGTCACGCATGCTATGATATGACCAGTGTGGATGACTATAGGTGCATTATGGACGGCAATCAGGTTTCCAAGTCTGAATTTAAGGCGAAGGCACTCGAATTCTTCCGGCAGGTCGAAGCCTCAGGCGAAAGTGTCATCGTGACCGATCACGGTAGGCCTGCATTAGAGGTTCGGCCCTACCGGGTTATCGAACGTAACCCGCTTGACGTGCTGCGGGGGTCGGTGGTGCGGTACGAAAACCCGACCGACCCGGTTGCTGAAGGCGATTGGGAGGCGGCGCAGTGATCGTTCTGGATACGCACGCGCTGGTGTGGTGGGTGACGGTTGACTCGACCCTGAGCAAGAAGGCGAAATCGGCCATCGAGCGCGAGCTTGCCGGTGGGGAAATTCTTGTCTCTTCCATCTCGGCATGGGAGATAGCGATGCTGGTCGAGCGAGAAAAACTCGTGCTTTCGATGGACGTTGGAAGTTGGTTTGCGGCAGTGGCCGACATTGAGGCGGTGCGCTTCGTTCCGGTAGATACCGAAATTGCGGTCAAGTCGGTAGAGCTTCTGGGCAATTTTCACAAAGACCCTGCCGACCGGATGATCGTTGCGACGGCACGTAAGTTTTCGGTTTCGCTCGTGACAAAGGACGAGAAGATTCGGGCCTATGCGCACGTCAAAACCATCTGGTAACGCAGGAAAACTGCAATGCGAGAATACTTGCGACTCGCGCCGGGTCAGGCGTTTCCTGAAATGCTCCTGCGCACATTGGCGCAAATACGCGTTGAGCGACCCCGAGCGACGCGGGATCACGAGTCAAAACATGATGGATCTCTGCGGCCATAGACGCGAACATCTTTTGCCCCGAGATGCGATGGACGTTTCCGTCGCGCCGCGCGAACGTCTTCATGTTGCCGTCTGGGTCCGAACCACCGCCTGGTTCCGTGAGTGACATCATGCCAATCGTTTCCGCGGCGAGAAGGTCGGGCACATACTTTCCGATCTGTTCCGATGTTCCGCCGAAGTAGATGCAACTGGGACAGGATGAGCCCTGCTGGTTGTTGCAGTGAGCAAAGCGCACATCGATCCGCGCCATCTCCTCCTGGATGACGGTAGCGGCGAGATATCCCATGTCACTACCTCCCACCGCCTCGGGGAATACTGCGCCGTACAAGCCTGCCGCGCCAGCCTTGCGCACCAGTTCACGCGGAAATTCGCCGCGCTTCTCGTAACCTTCCAGAACCGGGACGACTTCGCTGTGCATGAAACGGGCGACCATGTCGCGGACAGCTTCGATCTCCGTGGACGCTGAGGGATCAGACATCGTTTGCCTCCTATGGTTTTAACTGATATTGGCTCTTTCGCAGGCCCGGCCAATTAACCTTGCGGTGAGCGGCGAAATGCTCTTTATCCGGCACGCAGACACGCCGAAAGAAAAGCGGCTCAATCACTCGCGCCTGCAGCGCGTGAGCCCAATCTTCTATCGCGCGGCTGTTTACGTCGAGTCGCCTTTTCTTATAGCGCGGTAACTGCGGCTGACGAGGGTGCTGCTAGAAGAGCACAGAGCCTGGAACAGAGGGGCATGGGTTGTCATCGGTCTGCCCGCGGCGAGGCAACGGTGATTCAATGACGAGAGGTATGAAAGCCGACCGCCGGGAGCGACGAGACGCGAATCCAGCTATGCGTGTTCGGTCGAATCTTTGATGACGCCGAGCATGCGTTCGATGACAGCGTCGGTGCGGTTTTCGACCCACGCGAACACGAAACTGGTCTGGTAGTTGACACAATCGAGCGGGACCACTGTGACGCTGGGCGGGTAGCGAAAATCTTCGCCAATGACGGTGAGGCCGATGCCCATGCCTACCGAAACGAGATTGATCTGGGCGGCGATCGAATTGACTTGCTGAACGATGTTCGGCTCGAAGCCTGCCTTCTGGCAAAGCACGAACAGCGGGCCATAACCCGGCGTGCTGCTCGAGCGTGGCACGACGACAAAGCGCTCGCCCGCGAGTTCAGCGAATGATAACGAGGCGTGTGTTGCGAGGCGATGCTCCGGCGGTAGCATGACGCCCAGCTTTCCGGTCTGTATGCGATACCAGTGGAGCGTCAACTGCTCCAGCGTGAGAACACCTTCTCTGATGCTATCGTCTGCGAGCGCG
The DNA here is from genome assembly GCA_940746715.1 of uncultured Paraburkholderia sp. Taxonomy (GTDB): domain Bacteria; phylum Pseudomonadota; class Gammaproteobacteria; order Burkholderiales; family Burkholderiaceae; genus Paraburkholderia. Next base: position 54,056 of record CALNWN010000017.1, on the reverse strand, counting down.
GGCAACGGGCCGAAATGCATGAAACCCGCCTGAATCGTGCCGTCGACGAACGTCCGAGGCTGTTCCGACGAACGCATCTCGACGAGCGAAAGCGTCACGTCGGGGTAGGCTTCGCTGAACTGCTTTATCGCCGCGCGGAAGATCGGATGCAGCAAGGTTAGCGAGCCATACGCGAGCGTCAGCGCGCCGCTTTTGCCTTCTGCAACCTGCCGTGTCAGTGTGAACGCTGTGGCCAGGTCGTCCATGATACGTTGCAACTTCGGTACCAGAGTGAGCCCGGGCCCGATCAGCCTGACACCTTGCGGGGACCGCTCGAATAGCGTCGCACCGATTTCCGCTTCAAGATCCGAGATGATCTGCGACACGGCAGGGCGCGTGATATGCAAGCGATCCGACGCAAGCCCGAAGTGCTGTTCTTCGGCTGCCGCGATGAAGTACCGTAAGTGTCTGAGTTCCATTGCTGCGCATTGTCGCCCGATCGACTGTCGGGTTCTACCATGCGGCTTCGAGCAGATCCGTCACCTCTTCTGGGTCCGCCACCCTGCGGGGACTGCGGCTGACGAACCAGTCGGACATGACTTCGCTCGATATCGACGAAAAGTCCGTTCGTGCCACGCCAATGTCGCGTAAGCGGCGAGGCGCCGGAAGTGTGTCGAGTATCGCGTTCAGACTGGCGATAGCCTGCGTGTCAGTCGGCGACGAAGACGTCGGCGCACCGCCATGCACATGGAGCGCTTCAACTATCCTTGCGGTAGTCGATCCCACATGCGCCGCGTTGAACCGCATCGTGTGCGGCAACACGATCGCGTTGACGGTGCCGTTGTCGACGCCACAGCGGTGTCCGATAGCGTGGCCCAACGCTGAGGCGAGGCCACCTCCGCCGTTGTCCGTTCCACGCCCGCACAGCACAGCGGCGATGGCTGTTTGAACGCGCGCCGTGGTATCACTTTCCACCTGCGGCAGATAGTGCGCGGTCAAGCGGACGGCCTGTCTGAGCATGGCCTCGGAAACGGCGTCGCAAGAGGGCGATGACAACGCCTCGATTGCTGTGCAGAGCGTATTCAGCGCCGCCGCACGGACGAGTGCCGGGGGCGACGTTTCGAAAAACGAAGGATGCAATATGACCGCCCGCGCTCTTGTCTTCGGATCGAACAGCGCGAGCCGGTGGCCGCTCGCATCGAGCACGGCGCTGCAGGCTTTGACGAAAGCGGTGCTTGGTGTCGTCGGAATCGCGAACTGTGAGAGCTTTGGTTGTGTCAGCTTCGGGCTGCGCATTTGACCATTGGCGTCTCGCGTCGTGCACAACGCAAACGTCAAGCCACCGGAGCCACGCATAAGCCGCCACTTTTCGAAGTCTTGCGCGCGCCCAAACCGTTGCTGCTCAGTTTCATTTCGATGCTCGCCTGTATCGCAAGCACCGACGAGATCGGCAGGCCGTGCTTTCTCGCATAGGTGGAGCGGTGATTGGGATTAGAGCGAAAATCCGTCGTCGGCGACGAGGTTATGCGATCTCGACGATCATTGCGACGCCGGTGAACGGCGGCCATCGCAACTGAGTGGCACTCGATGCTCCGGGGGAATCAGCGGACATGGAGTGGTTCTGGTCAGTCAATCGCAGGCGATCACGAAACTAGGCAATCTGCTTGCCAGAGAGACGCAACTGTAGTTGCGGAGGACACCGTCGCGAACGCATTCGTGCAACTGCCCGACCTACGTGCATTACACATGCGGCGGATAGCAACTGCATATCGGGTTTGCGGCGACATAGCCTGAAACGGCGATGACGGCATGAAGCTTGCGTTCTCGATGGCGGTGAATACATCGCAGTGTGTTGTGATCCACGAGTTCCTGGCGATCCAGCCTGTAGAAGATCGCCCGGTTGTGTATGGGAATGCATGGCCAAAAAAGGAGCGTTCGGCGCACTGAATTCCGCTATGGAGCGATAGGTGTTAGCGAATCAGAAAGGAGTATCAATGACTGACCGATATACCCGTCACACCCGATTGAAATTCGACCGTCCTCATCCACGCGTACTTCGAATAACCTTCGCCTCACCGTTGAAACCCGGTGCCTTGGACAGCACGATGCTCCGCGAGGTGTCCGAAATCTGGCGGGACGTCGATGCAGATCCAAGTGTGTCCGCTGTGATTATTACATGGGAAGGCAAGACATTCTCGGCAGGAGGTGACCTGCAGCACGAGCGGAAGGTCTGTGATGACTACGGTCTGCGCATGCAGGCCATGAAGGAATCGCGCGATCTGGTGTACGGGATGATCAATTGTTCGAAGCCCATTGTCAGCGCCGTGCTTGGATGGGCGGTAGGTGCAGGGATTGCTTGTGCGCTTCTTGCGGACATTTCGATCGCCTCTAAAGATGCAAAGTTTTCTGATGGTCATTTGAAAATCGGAATTGCAGCGGGTGACCATGCGACGATCATCTGGCCGCTGCTTTGCGGCATGGCAAAGGCGAAATACTATCTTTTGACCGCGGATCATTTTAGTGGCGAAGAAGCCGAGAGAATGAATCTTGTCTCGATGGCGCTGGAGGACGAGGAAGTGGAGGGCAAGGCCCTCGAGGTCGCAACACGGCTGGCGGAGTCTGCGCCGGACGCGGTTCGCTGGACCAAGCAGGCGCTGAACGCCTGGCTCCGGCAAGCGGGAGTCGATATTCGACACCTCGTTGGCACTGGAATTCATGGGCATGAGCGGTCTCGAGGGAAGAGAGTGCTGTTCGAGTGCCCCGCCCACAAGCGCGGACATCATGCCCGCGCCACCACGCAGGCAGTCGAAACGCTGCGCGCGCTGCCTTTACCAACCCCGCAGATCGGAGATGACATTACGCGCTGGTTGCCGGAACGCGCTGTCCATGCCCTGCACGCGGCAGACATCCGGACCCTGACTGATCTGACGGTAAGGATTCCTCGCCGTCGGCAGTGGTGGAGCGCCGTACCAGGGCTCGGGCCGGCCAGTGCAAAATGGATCGAGGCCTTCTTTGCCACGCACCCGGCGCTCACGGAGCGGGCCCACGCACTGATCGTCGCCGAGCGGCAGTCGGACGTGACGCCCTAGGAGCAACTACGGCTGCCGCATGAAGTTGACGGATCCGCAGGCGCCTTCCGCGCACCGCTGTCGACCTGTATCCTGGGCGTTGACAACGATTACAACGCCATCCAGGCGTGGCTTGCGTTGCACGAGTCCCCGGCCACGCAGCGCGCCTACCGTAAGGAGGCCGAACGGCTGATTCTCTGGACCATTGTTGCCCGCGGCAAGGCCCTGTCATCGCTGACCACGCGGGATGCAACCGACTATCGGGCGTTTGCCCGCGCGAGCGCTGGGTCGGGCTGCCCCGGCCGCGTACGTCGCCTGACTGGAGACCGTTTGTCGACAACCTCTCGGCGCGTTCGATTGCGCACGCACTTGCCGTGCTCAGCGCTCTGTTCCGCTGGCTGGTGGAGCAGCGCTATGTTGTTGCCAACCCCTTTGCCGACATCAAGCCTTTGCGGTTGTGGGAAGTCATGCGGAGGTTTTTCCGGCAAGCGTCGCAGATTATTGAAAACGACCATCCGGCGCTGGCTGAGAAACTCCGTCAGGCAACGCCGCACTGGATGTGGCACACGCATGCCACTCACGCTATCGCCAGGGGTGTCGAACTCAGCGCCGTCCGGGACAACCTTCGTCACGCTTCGATTTCGACCACATCGATTTACTTGCATGCAGATGACGTAAAGCGGGCGCGGCAGTTTGGGCAGGCATTTACTGACTGATCCATTTATTCCAAAATCACGGAAACCCCGCCTCTTTATAACTTACGCGCTTGTGATAGCAATTCGACCGAATCGTGGTCAGGGGCCTTATACACATAGGAATAGCCGCCACGAAGATGTGCGCGCGGCGTCCGCTCGCCAGCGGCAACGTGGGGCCGGCGAAGTCGACAAACAGCTTCTCGCCGGCGCGATGAATCTGGCGCATCGAGCGCTTCAGGCGTTTCGTGAACGCCTTGTAGTGCCCACAGAACTGCGTATAGCGGTAGGTCTGCCGGTCCGCGAACTCAGCCGCTCAACAACTTTGCGGCGCGACAAGCGTTGGACCGCGCAGACATGGAACGTGCGTAAGGTCGGATGAGTGCCCCGGCGGCACAAGCTCGAATGCGAGATGGCGCTTGGTCCACATGGGCGGGAGTCGCACAACTGGGCTAATCGCATGGCTACGGCGATTGACGAGCGCGATGTTGCAATGCTTCTGAAACTGCTGGATACCCCTGACGATCAGAACCGCGCGAGCAAGCAGGTCGTCGAGAAATTCCACGGCGTGAAGCTGCGCGGTATGGAGGCGAAAGCCCGGTGTCGCGCTGTATTCGCGTTGTGTGGGTTCGACGAACCGACTCGGGCGGCACGGGGAAAAGGGCGATGCCGATCGCAAACTTGAAGAGCGCCGGGAGGATGAAGCCAGGCGCGCGAAGGAAGCGGCGCTCACGGCCCGCTACAAGCGCAACGACGGTGTGGTGAGCGATGGCGTCAAGCACGTCGACGACGCGATCGCGTCAATCCTGAGCGAGATTCGCAACTGGCGCGCCGGCGCGATTCTTCAACACGCAAATGTGAACGGGGCACTTAACGAGGGACGGCACGGCACGCTTGCCTACGCGCGGGCGGTCCTCGAACGCCGCGCTGCGTAAGGGGAGGGCGTATGCGATGTGACCGTCAGGCTCGGCCGCTTTCTCCTGGCCTGGCCGCGACCAGAATATTAGCCCGTAAAACGCGCAAAAAAATCGGCCGAGAAAGGCATTCGACATGTCTCGAATTATTATTTGATGGTTAGATCCCACTGTCGTCATTTTATGGCCCCATGAGCTCGTCTCGTCCACCGACTCTCTCTGACTTGCTAGATGACGTGAACGCTTAAAATCCGCGAAGTGCGGATGCAGCGTCGAACACAAGTGGCCGATATGCGAAAGTGATGCCGCTCACACTTCCTTAATTACAGTTCTGTTACATCGCTTGATGGCTAGCCGGCCGTTAGCTGTGGGAAAGGGTGATAAAGCAAAGCAGCCCCCGGCAGAGGCGAGCCAAAAATAATCGATACGCATATTTATTCAACGCGAATAATCTTCGATAATCGAAAGTAAAGCCCGCTTGCCTTTTTCAAAAGCGATGTGGCATTATTGGTCAGTACTTCAAACTGTTCCGAGTGAATCGATGAAAGCTTCCAAGCTGTTAAGTTAAGTCTTTGTGGCTGCCTATGCTTTCTCGTGGTCTTGGGCTTCGGTCGTGCTGGCAGACGACACTTTGCCTTCCCTCGCCCTTCACCAAATGCGCAAGATCAATCAGCGGCGTTAGTTTGGCTTTCAAAGGCCGATCGTGAACAGATTCAACAATCAGCCGATCACGTGGTCAGTCTTATTGACGAATCGTCTTCCGACAGCGGCAAGCTGCAAGAGTTGTATGTAGAAGCGTCACCGCAAATTCGTCAGATTTACCCGAGCGAACCACAGTTTGCCGACTTCATTTCAAAGATGCGTGGGCAGCACCGCGTGACGGCAGATCGGGTTTCAGAAGCCATCAATGGTGGTTTCTTGAAATTGCCCGGGCTCGTTTCTGAAAAATATGCAATAGTGATCTACAACACGCATTTCGAGGGCGATCCATTTATCTACACTGAAGAGGTGACGATAGGCAAGGAAGGGTTGAGGTGGGTTTTCGTCGGATATTACCTGTCTGTAAAACCCTATCTCAATTATTGAGTCACTCGTACCTGTCAGGCCGGAAATTCCTAACACCTTCACGTACGTTTCCGTGAATGCAAAAGCCAAATTAGAAGTTTCGTTGAATGAGACACGCAAAAGACTCCTGGCGGATGACGCCTTCTTCTCGATAAAGAAGCCGTCTGATTTCCACGAGCTGTTCCGCAACACAGCCTCGGGAACTCGCCTCTGCACGTCGTGCTGTACGCAATGCGCTGCGATCTGCTGCAATGCGACTTACAACGTTTGCGGCTAGCCATAGCCTTGCCTTGCCTTGCCTTGCCTTGCCTTGCCTTGCCTTGCCTTGCCTTGCCGTTCATTAAAGCATTGCGTTTGCTTGGTTAGATCAGCTGAATGTGGCTTTGCGCCGCAACTCTCTCATGAAAGGGACGATATGAAGACCGCGCACCACGTACTCCATATCGTTGGTTCACGTGGCGCCGAGGCCCGCCTGAAAGCCAGCGGCATATTGCGAGATGGCCCGGTTGTCGTGTGGCGTGACTCTCTAGTAGAGTGCCCCATTTGCCTACCGTCAAAGCTTGCTGAGCAAGTTGCGCAGGTTCGCAGCGCATATTTCGCAGAACGCTACGGCCTCGAACGGGATGCAATATATCGTGGGATTATTGAACGCGAAACCGCGCTCGTTGAGCTTGGTGCACAGGCAAGTATCCACATCGTTGCGGGGTCGGTTCAATTTAAGTGGAAACGATGCTCCCAAGACTTTCAACGCAACTCAAGATGAGATGACCGGGCGCTTACGTATGTACGATTGACGACTGGATCGTAGAAGTTCGCTTTATGAACGCCCGATTTGAGGTTGTCGGGCATCAGGATCGAAACCGGAGTTATCGTCCGAGGGTTCGCGTACCGACGACTGGCCCCAGTAGTCGGCCAAATCAATGTTTTCGTCCGTGCCGTCTCGGTACCAAACAGCCATAAAACCGTCGTCGGCGATCTCAACACTATCAGGCAAAGACCACGAAGGATTCCAGCGCCTACGGTCCTCAGGTCGGTAACCTGTTTGAATTAGTAGTGAATTGTCAGAGGGCCGGCGCTTCAGTATTGAGCCTTCGTACAGAACCACCTTTCCGATGTCTGACAACAGCGCGAAGTGCGGCTTCGATCTACCCGAAAAACCACCCGAAGAGCACAGTCTTTGGGCCAGTTGCAGGCCTTTTGCCACTGAGGTTCGGTGATGACTCATGCCGACCATTGGTATTGCGTGGAAAAGGTAGTGCGATTCGATCCCCAATTTTCTAAGAGTATCATATAATTCTGTGAGGATCGCGCTTTGATCATTTACCCCTTTTAGGAGTGGATTTTGGTTATAGATCCGAACTCCAACAGTGAGGAGACGCGCCAATGAATCGGTAGATTCCGCCCAAAACTCCAGAGGATGATTGACGTTTATCGCAACCTCGATCCGTTGGGGCGCTTCTGCCAGTATGGATAGCAATTCGTCATTCACCCGCTCTGGCGACTGAAAGGGCATCCGGGTGCCAATTCTGACTGTGTCGACGTTGGGCGCATACGCGCTTAGTGCTTCTATCGTGGTGCGGAGAAGTTTCGGGTGCATGAATGGATCGCCGCCCGTTACCAGTACCTCCTCGACGTCCACGCAGTCAGGCGACTGGCCAACGTATTTAGCGATTAAAGTGATGTCCTCTTTGGTCAGAGTCTTAATCGGATATTGGCCGCGCAAACACCAACGGCAGTGCGACGCACATGCGGTCGTCGGTTCAATTAAGATTGTACGCTTATACAAGCGCTCGACGCCGCGCAGAAGTTTTCCCTCGTGGTAAGCCTGCAGATCAGATTCGTAATGTCGGCGCCGGTCGTTACTGACGACATTGTCTTCCAACGGGCTTTTTAAGTATTGGAGTGCGATCGCGTTCCATTCATTACTTCCCCACCCGTACTTTGATTCAATGCCCACCATCTTCTTTTTTAGGAATGGCGATATCAACTCGGCGAATTCACCTTCTTTTGCTCCAGCCATGATAAGCCCTTGCAGTAATTCGATTTATAGGATTGAGCCTAAGGTTACGAGTAAGGCGGCGAACGCTAATGCAGTAGATCGATGAGATGCTGTTCGAGGGCGAGCGCATAAGCTTTCGACTCACCCATCGCCAGCGTTTCGAGCACGCCGCAGTTCTCGAGATCCTCCAACGTGATCAACAAACCCGTTCCAATCCTCTCGTTGAACGCGTGTCCGTGTGTCGACATGACGTCGAAAACCACCTGAACTTGGTTGAACCAAAGGTCGAGTAGCGAGCGTCGAACCTAAAAATGACTGATCCATATGGCAAAAGCTAGCGTATATTTATGCGATCGTATCCGACGCTGGCGTAATCATTTATTCTCCTCCCGTGCGCCGACTGTGATGAGAATCTAACAAAGTGCTCGACCTCGCACACCTGTCCAAATGGACAGGTGATCAAACTCCAAGAGTCCGTAAGATGAGTGCTGACGAGAGTTTCATTGCTAGCGGAGGGCATGAACATGGTGCGATCACCGTCTCCACCCCAGTACTTAGCGAGCCGAGGATCGCCAGTATTGCGACGTTTCTGCAAGCTTTGATGTGCATGCAAAGTCACTTGCGCTAACAGTGTTTTGCTCTCGAGCAATCCCCTTCTAGGGGAGCTCCGGAAAAACTGCTGCGATGATCGCGGCGGCGCCGTCTTGTCTTTGTCGAGAACGGGGTTTTCCGTTTCTATTTGGGAACTATTAATCGCTTCTTCTGCGGCGAAAGGCTTACGAATCGTGGTCCTAAACGCTACGGAAAAACAAAAAATCTGCGTCTAGTTGAACGCACGGTCGAGCAGATGGCCCAATTCGGGATCAACAGGCGAAGTGCACCGGTGCTCGCCATTGGCGGTGGCTGCTTGATGGGTGCTGTCGGCTTCGCCGCGAGCATTTATCGACGGCATGTCCCTTACGTGCACGTACCAACGACCCTCTTGGGGATCGTGGATGCAGGTATAGGAATCAAGACCGGGGTGAAGAGAAAACATCGGCCCCCACAAAAATCGCATCGGTAGTTATTGCGCGCCCATAGCTGCCGCTCTCGATACCACGTTTCTGGCCCACTGACGTTAATTCAACTTCTGGAGGCTCATGCGTCGGATTTGGTCGAGGCATGTGCGCAGTAGACAGCGTCAAGCAGCACGGCCGGCGTGTTGCCTCACGGGATGATGTTACTCCCGGCTGTTTGTCACCGACGAAGAGTTTTGTGGAGAAGGCTGGCGCTGCAGAGTGCGCAGTTGAGCGCCGGAATACAGGGTGGGAGACATCGCGGTGAGGCGCTCGTATAGCTGCTTTGCCGTAATGCCGGGCTCAGTTTCGAGCCACTCCTGTATCTTCGGCCAGGTGTGTTCGAACGGATCTTCGCGAGTGCGCCAGTCATGTGGGACGCGCGCTTTGCGGTGATGCGTCGGTCGAATCTCGCCGGCCTGCCACGCTGTCCCAAGACTCGACGACTCGACAGGAAGTCCGCGAGTGGGACCTCAGTTGCTGTCTTCGTCGACGCTGGCGGACCGCCAGCAGCGCTGCTTTGTGCAACGCGCTGTTATGCTTCGCGAATTCGATGCAGCAGATCCAATGGATCGAGCCTACGAAACCGCGCGCGAAGACTACCTTTGGTCGCCTCGGGAATAGATGCGGACCGCAAGACGCGCTCAAGCGGCGTCAACGGAGCTTCATAGCGCTTCGTCACCCTAGCGCCGTGACGAGTCTTCGATTTCAGTTTGAATGATGGCTGGAAGAAGTTGATGTACAGCCGTGACACTTGATAAAGAGAGGCAAGCGTTTCCGTGGCTTCAAGACCTCGTAGCCTGCCATACCCAACGAGGTGGCGTACGATGGCGCCATTCTTTTGCTCGACCCACGCCTGATCGTTCTTCTTATAGGCACGCGAGCGCGTCAGCTCGATACCCGTTGCCTTGCAGAAGTCAAAGACAGCCGCGTTCATGAAGGCGCTATCATTATCGCAGTCCAGACCACGCAACGGAAACGGTAAGGCAGCGCTCACCCGCTCGATGTGCTCAAGAACGAACGCGCCGCTGCGAAACGGCATAGCGAGACACTCGGTCCAACCCGTTGCGATATCCGTCATCACGAAGCTGTGTACAAAATCGCCGTCGATCTTGGTGCCACCGCAATGTTCGACGAAATCGATCTCCAGATAACCGGGCAGCGGGGTCGTTCCAGTCAGTGAAGGTCCTGATCGGCACAGCACGGCGAATCGCATTGCCGACTCCGCCAGCGCGTCGGCGTTGACCGCTGAAGGCTTGCTCGCGCACATCCCGCAACAGCCGATCAATGGTGGCGGCGCTGATCTGCTTGAGCCGTCGGCGCACGCCCTTCGGTAGCGACAGATGACCATGCCGTGTCATTGAGTCGATCAGCGTCGGGATAAGCGCTTTCAGCCGCTTACCACAGATCCGGTCGGCAGCCTCCCATAAGGTAATCAGCGCGGCATGTGAACTTTCGCCGTTAAGGAGCCAAACCCGTTTTCGGCATAAAGACGCCAGGGATTTTTCGGCGCTTAGGCGCCACAAGTCTTTCGGCGTTTAGGCGCCAGTAGATTTTCGCCGTAAAGGCGCCACTGGCGTCTGAGTCGGGCGCTCGAATTTCGCCAACCGCTACCCTCCCGGCACGCATTTGCTCGGGAGGATATCGACAGGTTCTGGTGCGAATGCGCCAAGGTGACTTCGACCGGGATATCGACCGGTCGAAGATCATGGGCCGTAAGAAGCTGGCAGCCGTGCGGGAGATCGCAACCGAGCGCGGGTGGCTTTCTCCGGACAACGCTCTGCCGGATGACGCGCAGCTTGCTACAGCGTTCAGCCGCAAGGAGTTCCTGCCCGCGAGCTGTATCTCGTCGGCCGAACCGTGGCGCGAACAGATTGCCCAGTGGCACGACGCGGGCGTCCCCGGCACGACGATTCACAGCGCGCTAGTGCGCAACCACGGCTACGAGGGAAGCTACTCATCCGTATACAGGCTACTTCAGCAATTGAAGGTGGACCTCACGCCGGATGTACCGATGCGGCTGAAGTTCAAACCTGCAGAAGCCGCACAGGTTGATTTCGGCGCAGGTCCGACCATCACCGATGCGCACACCGGCGAGATCCACAAGACGTGGTTCTTCGTGATGACCTTGTGCTGGTCGCGCGGCATCAATACGTTGAGTTTGTCCGCGATCAGAGCGTCGACACATGGTTGCTATGTCATCGTCACGCCTTCGAATGGTTCAATGGCGTAGTGGGACGCGTGATCATAGATAACCCCAAGTGTGCCATCGTCAAGGCCTGCATCTACGAACCCGAAGTGCAGCGGGCCTATGCGCAATGCGCCGAAGGGTATTCGTTCAAGGTCGATCCGTGTCCGCCGAGGGACCCGGCTAAAAATGGGATGGCCTAGAGCTTCGTCAAAACGATGAAGCGCGATTACGTTTCGTGGATACCCAAACCTGACGCGAGAACGGCGCTGCAAAACTTGGTCCTTGCGTTCGACCACTACAACGAGTCACATCCACACCGCGCCCTGAAATACCGCTCGCCACGCGAGTTTCGCCAGCAAAAAATTCTCCAACCTAGACGGTGTTATGAACTTTCGGCCAGACCTGGTATCCTGGCCGGATGAAAAAACGCACACCCTACCCAACGGATGTGTAGGATGAAGAGTGGTACTTCGCTGCTCCGTACCTGACCTTGATGAGCAAGGACGCACCACAACGCAGATACGAATTGCGCGAAATGTTCAACGCTTTGCGCTGGATTGTCCGCGCGGGTGCGCCGTGGCGTCTGCTGCCCAATGACTTTCCGCCGTGGGAGACGGTCTGCCAGCAGACGCAACGCTGGATTCAGGCGGGCTCTTTCGAAGCCATGGTCCATGACCTGCGCTCGATCATCCGGGTGGCGCAGGATCGGCGAGGTCAGACCAGTGCAGTGATCCTCGATGGCCGGACGCTGCAATCGACGTGCGAGAGCGGACCGCGTGCAGGCTATGCTGAGCATGAAATCCATGCATGGGGTCAAGGCTCGCAAGCACCGTCGCCAGTTGCGCGAGCCGCTGCTTCGGTGGCAGCGATACAAAGTATCCACAACGGCTGTCAATCACGTCGTCAATGTGGGTTGATGGCTCGATGCGCCTCATCTGCTCGAGAATTTGCTCCGCTCCAGTTGGTAAGGCTGCGCGTAACGCCTGCTCCACAAGATGTTCGAGCGCATACATCACCGACTGGTCCTTGCGATCGGTCGGGATGAACGCCATTGCTGCCCTGAGCAGCGCGACGTTGGCGATGATCGCTGGCCACAGGACCTGGACACCGTAGATCGGGCACCGGTCATCGAAGTATTCACGGACCGCCGTCTCGCGCTGCCCTTCATACGCCTTGCGCACGTCGTAGGCGAGGCCAAGCATGAAACCTTCCTTGTCCCTGATTGCCGGACTTTCTTCGTTGACCTTATGCACCAGCTCATGCACGGCCCGAAGGGTCCAAGTGTCGCCCCCACAGCACGATTCCGGCGTGGCGCTTCGTCAGGTCAAACTGGAGCATTGCCGTTCCTATTTCTCGCGAAGTTCAATTCCTGCCGGCTGGGACCGCGACGGCCGTGGCGCGCCCCCGGCCGAACTGCAGAACGCTTTTCGTGATGCGCTTGCAGGAGAATCGTTTCTGAAGCCGCTCGGCGCGATCATCGAGGGCGCGGCCGCACAACTTCGCATCGCCCGGCTTCTCGCTATTCACGTGTTCCGGTATCTCGCGTGGCACCGCCTTGTCGAAGTCGACCCGTACGTGCCACTGCATCTGACGAAGCCTCATCCAGCGCTCGCCTCGAACTTCCGGGGGGCAGTCCGATGATACGACTGAGAATCAACGCGGCGCTGTTACCGGCCGCCGACGGACCGCTCGCGGATGCGCACCGCATACTCGCACGTCCCGGCCGTGATCTCGTCCTGTTCCGGCTCGCCGCGCCGCACGGCACGGCACGGCAAACCCTTTGTCGTGCCACGCGTCATCGCTACCCGCTGGTGTTCGGATGGCCTCGTATCGATCGGCCCGGACCCGGCGCCTGAGTACATCCGGCGCGCGGAGAATGACATTCCCTTCGCTCACCGCACAAAGCGCGACACATTATGGGAGGCAATCCGGCCTCTCGTCACGGGCGCGAATGCCGAACTGATTTTCGACGAAGGATACCGGTGGAAGCTGCTCTCGCAACGCGTAGCCGAAGTCGATCTGTCCGTCGCGTATCTGTATCGTGTGCTGCAACGCTACTGGCAGTTCGGCCAGATTCCGAACGCGCTACTGCCCGCGTACCCCAACAGTGGCGGCGCGGGAAAGACGCGGGCCGCCACTGGTCGCAAGCGCGGTCGCCCGCGAAAGGTACTGGCTGCAGGGCACGACCCGCATGCAACCGGTGTCAATGTCACGCCGGACGATCTGAAGTTCATCGCCATGTCAGTCAAGGTCTCTCACCTGCGGCGCGGCATGACGCTCAAGCAGAGCTACGATGAGATGGTGCTGCGCCACTACTCATCGCGCGAGCTGGTTGATGGCGAGATACGCAACATTCCCTTCCCATCGAACAAGCTGATCCAGCTGCCCGCGTATCGCTACTGGGCCGCAAAACTCATGGAGGACATGGGCCTGTAGAAGGAGGTGCTCAATGACCTGCTCTGGCGCAAGCGCCTGCGCGGTCGGGCGGGACGTGCGCGCGATACGACAGTCGGCCCGGCGGACGTCTTTGAGATCGATGCGACCGTTGGAAACTTCTATCTCGTGTCCGAATTTCACCGCAACCACCTGATCGGGCGACCGGCGATCGACCATGATCGTTGGCCTGGACGTCGGTCTGACCGGCCCGTCGTGGAATGCCGCGCGCATGGCGCTGTATAGTGCTTTCAGCGACAAGGTGGGCTTCTGTGCGCAGTATGACATCACACTTAGCCCTGAGGACTGGCCCGCGCAGGAATTGTGCAATCTGGTCGTCGCTGACAACGCCGAACTACTCGGCCGGAACACCGAAAACTCCCTTCAGAACCTTCTGCGCATCGACTGCAACATCAACCCTGTGGGTTCGCCGGTCTCAAAAGGCACCGTCGAAAGCAAGTTCGCTACCGTGAACGAATCCATCGCGTGGGTTCCTGGCGCCTGGAAGGCTCGTGCCCTCGAACATGACGCGCGCAACGATCTCGACCTGCGCTGGGATGCCACTCTGCCCCTTCGCGAATTCACCCAGCTGCTGATTGAGGAGGTGCTGTTTCCCAACAACGCCGTTGCGATCCCGGATCTTCTCACCATGGAGATGATCCAGGCGGGTGTGAAACCCTATCGGCGCGATATCTACCTGCTTCCGGAATATGGCCTCTATAGTTCTGTCTTCTCGGTCGTGCTGCGCGAGGCCTACACGACGCGCAATCCCATGCGCGCGCCAACCTGGCAGCACCTTCATTACGTCAACAGCGGTGAACTGCCGGCATGTGATGGCCTCGAACCGGCAGCCCACCGCTCGTCGGGAATCCTTTTTTTCGGGCTTGAGTGGAACGGGCAAGTCGACGTTCGTCAATCGCCTGCTGCAGACGTACCCGCAGGTTATCCAGCACACCCGCTATGACGACCGGCAGTTCATCCATCCCCAGCTCGTCTGGGTGAAGATCGACTGCCCCCACAACGGATCGCTTTCCGGGCTCGCCCTGCGTTTCTTCACGGCGGTTAACCGTGCGCTGGGTACATCGTATGCACGTCAGCATTTTCCGGCCAGTGGCCGCTCGCCACGCCTGGCGGTGCTCCTCGAAGAGATGGCGGCGATTGCAGCGAATCACTTCCTCGGTGTGCTGATCATCGACGAACTGCAAAACCTCAGCCGCGCGAAAACACAGGGCGACGAGGGATTCCTGACTTTCCTGAGCAGCATGGTGGAGCAGATCGGCATCCCCATCATCGGCATCGGCACGCCCGGCGTGACAAAGGTATTCCGCAAGACGTTGCAGGACGCCCGCCGCGCTGCGGCGATGGGCTACTACGAATTCCAGCGCTTCGCCGAGGACGAGGATGCATGGGGAGACTTCGTTGCGACCGTGACGCAGTACAACTGGACGGATCACCCGATTCTTGACGACGCGACATTCCGCAGCGCGCTGTATTAAAAATTCGTCTTGAGAGCCGACGGCTCTCATGTCGCAAGGAGTTCCCCAACCAAGCGACTCAGCAAAACGACCAGAATAGGGGCTAAAAACCGCAGTTTCCTGAGAATCATCCGCAGGTTGTGGTCCGCGCTGCACCGCGTGAATCGCGTCGCTGCGCGCACCCTTTAGCCAATTGCGGCCGAGCTTGACATCCGCAATTCAAACAGCGAAATAAACTTAAACACCCGAGTATATTTGTCAACAAATTCTTGAGAGCAAAACACCATTGACGCACATAATTTCCAGATCAAAACTTGCAGAGTTTCCCCAAATACTGGCCATCTTCGGCTCGCTGAGTAGTGGTTTGAGCTGGTGATCGCACCCTGTTCATGCCCTCCGCCAGTAATTAAACTGCTCGTCAACACTCATCCTACGGACTTCTGGATGTTGATCACCTGTCCATTTGGACAGGTGTGTGAGGTCGAGCACTTCATTAGATTCTCATGCGGCAGGGTTACTCTGCTGCGAGCATGACATCAACCTTTAAGGATATGAAAAATGGGATATCTGATTTGCATGTACTCGAATGATTATCAAAACCCCGCAGATGAGCCAACACAGCGCGATTCGTCACTCAACGGACAAAGTCCGGACCTGGAACTGACCGACCAGGAGCGCGAAGAGATCACCAGGTAATGCAGGGGGCTGCATCGTAGGCGTAGGCGGGCTTGCCCGCCTCTTCTTCTGAGATCAACCGGAATTTCAATTACATGTTCGTCAAAGAGAGAGAAACGCTGTTACAAGACGCGGAAGCGATCATCGATGGCTACTTTGCCAACAATGATATCCGGATAGAGTTGACGCGATACGGTAATCCGCTATCCAGCACAGTGGCAAAACTGCATCTCCAGGATGGCTCAACCTGCATAGGTTGCGGAAAGGGGTACGAAGACGAGGCCAGGATCGGGGCCAAATTTGAAGCTTACGAGCATCTGGTGGACCTGTCCAGCATACGAGCCAACAGCTCCATTGTGCCCTTCGCGCAACTGGCCGCTCAACCATGCTTTGCTGGTTTTGCGCCGGTCGACATGATCGGACGGGGCCATCCGGGACAAATAGCGGCGATCCGGTTTGACGAAGCGCCAAGAAAGACAGAAGCCCTACTCTACCCGCAGTTCCTGATCGATTACCGTTATGCCTCGAATCAAAACGAGGAAGACGATTCTGACTACCGCCACGCGCGGCGCTATTCATGCGGCACGGGCTTGGCGGTCGGAGTAGGGCTTCGCGAAGCGGCGGTACATGCATTGAGCGAGGTCATCGAGCGCCACGCAATAGGCCTCTTCCTGGCCAATACCTTTTTCCATAGCCAGCCGTCATCCATCAGAACAATTGCCCGCGATTCCCTTTCCAATTGCCTGGCGGGCCTTCTGTTCGAGGCGGAAGAGCAGATTGGCGGCCGCATCACCATGATTGACGTTACGTCCAACATTCAGGTTCCAGTCATCGCCGCGCATTGCCAGGGCAAAACCATCTCAGGCGTGCATGTTATCGGAGCCGGGTGCTCTCTTTATTCGGAGCATGCAACCGCGCGGGCAATCAAGGAGTTGGTGCAACAATACATGATTGCGGACGGCGTTGACTTCGTACGCCAAGAATGGGCAAGACATTACGTGCACCTGGCGAAATATCCCAAACTGCTCCGCTGCCTGGTTGCCGATCTGGGCCAGATTGAACACAAGCAGGGGGAACTGCCGACCGTCTCGTCGTCGCCGACGGACTTGGGCAATCATCTTGAGAAGCTGTTTATGGCATGCGACAGGGCCGACATGCCTGCATGGGTGAAAGCGCTGAGACGGGAAGAAGGCGACATTACGCTGGCGTGCGCCGTGATGCCGAAAATGGAAAGATTTTCCACCGTGTCGCTGGGTAACTACGTGGTGCCGACCTCCGTCAGGGAGCAGATGGAAGAGGATGCTTGAGTTATGGCGGGAAATTTCACGGTGTGCATGGTCATAACCCAAGCCCGGCTGCACGAGATGTTTCTGCTGCGGAACGCGGAGGAAACATGGCTGGGCATGCGGAAACGACAAACCAGATTCAGCCGGTACAGCATTGTCGAACCCGGCATGCTGCTAGGAAAGCTGAAAAAGACGCGAGCCGATAGTGACTGCGTGAATTTCAACGTGGACATCCCCCGGGAAGACGGCTGGAAGGATAGCGTTTTCGAGGCCGCGTTCCATTCGGCAGGTTGGGATCTGCATTTCCCTTACCCGCCGCTGGATGAAAACGGTACCGCGTTTGTCTGCCCAGCGGCGTTTTGGGAAACGTGCGCGGACGATCCTGCCAGGCTGGATCAAGAAGAATCACACTTCCGCGAGCATACCGTGAATATGCTGGGAGAGTGGGTCAAACCAGGAGCCATCATTTACGACCCGGCCTGCTCGACTGGTGCATTCCTCGGATATGTGATGGCGCGCTGCCCAAATTA
The DNA here is from genome assembly GCA_940746715.1 of uncultured Paraburkholderia sp. GTDB lineage: Bacteria > Pseudomonadota > Gammaproteobacteria > Burkholderiales > Burkholderiaceae > Paraburkholderia. The sequence continues at coordinate 36,694 of CALNWN010000017.1, read as the reverse complement.
CGACTATGTCGCGTCAGATGCCAGCGATCGCATGATCGCGATGGCCAGAGGCCGGCTTCCGCACGCTTTCGTCGCCGATACGCAGGACAGCCGGCAACTGTTTTCGGGATGCGACGTCGTCATCTGCCGCTTCCTGAATCATGAGGTTATGTCGGGCAGCGAGGCGGAAGTGGCGCTGACAAATGTCGCAAGCTGCTGCAAGGCGAACGGGAAAGTCATCGTCTTCGGCCATACGCCCGTCGCCCTAGACCTGCCACGGGCCATGGAAAAAATGGGCGCGAAAGCTGTCAGCGCGCTTGGAAAGTCGGTTAGCCCGTACGGGATCTTCCAGTATTACGTCTACGAACTCACCGCCAGCGTCCAATAATATTGGCAACGTCTGGTCATCTCAGAAATCCGAAAAAAAATCGTACGTGTGCGACGTGAAGTCGCGCCAGTTATTCTCTCGGCCGGCAAGGGATAGTGAGACTTGTTGTTCCCTCAACAATAGCCTACCGGGGCGAGCGTGGCTGGGACACGCGTTTCGCGTGAAGGTGGACGGCTGATTCGCGCGAAGCTGGACAGTCGGAGCGCAGCGACGCGGGGTTTCTGGTTTTTACTCTGATCGGGGTTTGTCGGTCAAAACTCTTTTTGTGTTTGCGCATCGATTCGCCGCTGAGATCGACGCGATAGGTGTTGTGCACGAGTCGATCAAGAATGGCGTCGGCCAGCGTCGGGGCTCCGAGTACCGGGTGCCATTTTTCAATTGGAATCTGACTTGTCACGAGCGTCGAACGGTGGCCGTGTCGCGCGCAGTTGTAAATTGATACAGCCGGGGTGCGGCCAAATTCCTGGACTGATTTATGCCGCGATTCCAAGACTCTGCCGGTATTCGACGGGGCTGAGCGAGCCGAGCGAGACCTTGATCCGTTTTGCGTTGTACCAGCGGATGTATGAGTCAACGATTTCGATGAATTGATCAATGGTCGTGGTTCGCCAATCACGAGGATAGAATAACTCCGTCTTGAGGCGCCCGAAGAAACCTTCGCAGGCTGCATTATCCGGCGAACATCCTTTGCGCGACATCGAACGAATCAGTCTGGCAGCCTGCATCCGTGAGATGCCATCCTGGCCAGCGATAGTGCGCACCGCGATCGGAGTGAACCACGGGCCGCTGCTCGCAGCCAGCCACCGAGTCGATCGCCGAATCCAGCATGGTATTGACGAGTTCGGCATCCGGGCGCGTGCCGATTGACCAGCTCACAACGAGACCGTCGAAGCAGTCGATAACCGGCGACAGATACACTTTGCCTGCCGGGATCTGGAATTCGGTAAGGTCCGTGAGCCATTTCTGATTAGGAGCGGCGGCGTAGAAGTCACGATTGATGATGTTTTCCGGCGCAGGGCTTATCTCTCCACGATAGTAGCCGTAGCGACGTCGCCTGCTCGTGGCAGCGGCCAGACCTTCCTTGTCGCATCAAACGACGCACTATCTTCTCCGAGATGAAGACCTGTTGCCTGATCAATGCCGCGCGAATCCGACGATAACCGTAGCAACGGTGATTGAGCTCGAAGATGTCCGCCATGACGCGACGCGCGTCAGCATGCCTGTCAGCAACCAACAGCCGTGCACGGTGATAGAAGTAGGAGCTGCGGGCAAGACCCAAAGCGGCTAACAGCTCTGCAACGCATAGTCTTGTTTCAGGGCATCAACCAGCATCGTCTTCTCCCGGTTGCTCAGGAGTTGTGGGTCGACGCCCATTCCTTTTTTATCAGTCGGCCTACTCACGCCTGTTTTCTCGGCAACCACGCGCGCGCTTTGCTCTCTGGTGCACAGTTCGATGACTGCTGCCTGCTTCACTTTATGTGATTTTGGAACACTAACTGCTCTGCCAACAATACGTTTTCTGATTTCAGGGCACAGTTCTTCGATCCGGGCTGCAAGCGTCTCGCGACTCGGATAGCCCAAAACCGTGGCCAAGATCGTAGTATCGCCATGGCTGTTCCGTTTGACCATCGTCGATCGCCTGCCGGTCGATGAGCACCTCCATCATTCTCAGGTTGCGCTGGAAGTACTGTGCCTCTGAGTAAGCCCGGGCGAGCCGGGTTGGCGTGAATGCCACGTATTATTGCGTGGTCACGGGCGAACGATGACCGAGCCATGCCTGTAATTCAAACAACGTCATAGGTTCGCGGGCGTTGAACAGCTGACTCGCGATGCTGGAGCGGGCCCTGTGACTGCTGATCTGACCGCGCGCATCCGCCTGTGGAATGCCCGCTTTGCGGCAAAGCATGGGAATCAGCCGTTTGTTCAGGTGCTCGTGGAATTGCTCGGGCGCGGTACGAGAACAGGAAATCGGCCTTCTCTCCGGTCTTGATGTCGAGCGCCGACGGTTGTACAGGACGGAGTTGCTCCCACACAGTGATCGCTTCTCCGACAATAGTGTCAATGGGCTTGGCAAACGCGGTTCCCGTCTTGTGAACTGGAACGTCTGGGCGGCGACAATTGTTTTGGCCGGCCGTGCTGCTTGACGCCGTCTAAACGTCAAGCATCCAGCCATGACGTGGCCTGTTGTCCTATCGACGGTTCCTTGCGCACGCAGCCGACCGGCAGTCGGACAATCTCGTCGCTACGTAGTCCTGCAAAGAGCCACACGACGCTCAACGCCTGTAGCATCTCGAGTGGATAGTAGCCTCCGTTGCGAAGCATGGCGCCTGTTGCATTGCTATGTCCCTTTGGAGCACTGCCGTGACCAGGAAGGTCGGCGATCGTCAGATTCAGGCCAGCCCAGAGGAGTTTCGCCCAGAGGTCATCTGCAATGATTCGTGGTGCTGGTCCGATCAGGGCCTTGATCGAGCGAGGCGTTGCAAATGCCCGAAACCACGTGAGTCGATGCGAACCACGTTCGCATTCGCTCGTCTTGGCTGGGTTCGCAGCTCGCCGACATACTGCGCGATGGTTTCGCGCGACATGGTACGCAGATCGACGGAGTGACCCTGTGCAAAGCGAAGGAAGCCTTCTGCCGCGTACATGTAGGCCGCGACTGTATTCCTTGCCAGGTCGAGCATCACGCAACTCTGTATCCAGCGTCGAGCATACGAGTTCGAGGCGATCAGTGGATACCCGTTCCCACACCGGTTCGACAACAGCGTTGCCTGCAACCATGATTTGCTCCTCTCGCGAGGGATGCTGAGTCGTCACCACAACGATTCAGCTCGGGCAAGTAAGCGGGCATCGCCTTCGGCACGGGTTATCCACCGGCCCGCTCGCCTCTCGCTACAGAAAGAGAGCGGGCGGCGGCCCCGTGGATAACCCTGCGTGATCTGTTTCAATATGTTCTGCGCACTAGCCAACTAAAAACTGGCCTACCGTAGCACAGATTCAACTCCAAATAACTTTTAGTAATTTGCCGTTCGGCCAGTGGGACCAGACCTTCGCTGACGACGCAACGCTCACTGCGGCGCTCCTCGATCGCCTGCTTCACCATGCACACGTCGTGCCGATCTCTGGCGACTCGTACAGACTGAGGGAAAAACGTCAGGCCGGCATGATCAACCGCGTCCCGCCGCCCTTCGACCTGTGGTGGTGGCGGATACAGCCGCGCCTCGAGTTCGTCGTCGGACAGCGTCGCCGGCACCGCCCAGGAAAGCCCTGCGCGCTCCATGCGCCGCACATACTGTACGACAGTCGTCGGAGAGGCGCCGACTGCCCGGGCAATCTCACTCTCGACGAAATCGTCGAGCGTGCCACGGTTGACCCGCGTCGCTACATCAGAGCGTTACTATCCAGCTTCGTGTGAAATCGCTGTCCAGCTTGCCGTGAAATCCGTGTCCACCTTCACGTGAAATGCCTGTCCAGCTTGCTGCGAAATCAGTGTCCGGCTTGGTGCGAAATACGCAGGTGCGCCCTCCGGCGACGCGGGGCACTGGCACGCTATCAACTGGGCCGTGTGCTACCGGGAAGTCAGAAGGCTGCAAGCACGTATCGTCAAGGCACTCGCCGTCAAATGGGTGACGGAAAATCGAGGCAGGAAAACACCGGGGTCGACAAGGTCACATGGTCTACCCCGGACGCCAAGTATCACGCCATCGAGACGCTGCATCGACGTAGCTATCGGCCGCTGCCGTTGCGGAGAATTCTTATACCAAAAAAGCAATGGCAGGAAAAGAGTGCTCGGCATTCCATGTATGCGCGATAGAGCGATGCAAGCGCTGCGGGGACACATATCTGCGCACCCTGTTAATTCATGGCGCGCGATCGGTTCTGGAGCACGCGAAAGAGCCAGGTCCGTGGGTTGAGAAAATGCTCCGGCGTAGACCCAAGAACGTCGTAGTCGTCGCGCTGGCAAACAAGATGGCACGCACAATCTGGGCGGTACCTGCTTACGACAGGCCATACTGCAAGGGCTACGTCAGTGCAAGCCCGTCTAATAAGGGTGTACGTGAATAGAATCTTATGTGCCAGAAGTCTTTAGGCCTTGACCAGATTGTCGGCCGCTCCGGTGATTCAACCACACGCGTCGATGATCAATTTCGAGTCGCGAACCAACGCGTCGTAGTCGATCGCGTCGTGGTCGCAAGCGATTACGACAGCGTCATACTCCCCCGAGCCCACCGTATCTGCCCTTCTTGACATTATGCGACCGGCGTGACCCGGCAGCCGGATCTCCTCGACATACGGGTCAACGAATTCGACACACCCCCCTTTACCCAACAAAAGTTCGATAATCCTGATCGACGGAGACTCCCGGACATCATCAATATTTTTTGTATGCAACGCCGATCACCAGCAATCTGGCGCCTTTTAGCGGAATACCCGCGCCGTTCAGGGTCTCAGTTATCTTTTCCACGACCCACATCGGCATCGCCCCGTTGAGTTCGCTAGCGGCATCGACAAGACGTAACGAACATCCAAGCTCCTTGCTTTTCCACATCAGATAGTGCGGATCGACAGGAATACAATGCTCGCCTAACCCGGGGCCGGGTCTGAACGCCGAGAAACCGAACGGCTTCGTCGCAGCGGCCGCAATTACCTCGTGCACATCCACATTACCCATCCGGTGACACAGCATTTTCAACTCGTTGACAAGGGCAATGTTGACCAGCCGATAGACATTCTCGAATAATTTTGCGAGTTCGGCGGTCGCCAGAGTGCTCACAGGCACTACGGTATCAATGACTGCGCCATAAAGCGCAACCCCGACTTCCAGACACGCCGCGGTGGCACCACTACAGATCTTCGGGATCGTTTTAGTCGAAAAGCGGGCGTTACCCGGATCCTCGCGCTCGGGCGAATAGCAAACGAAGATATCCGTCCCCGGCACCCACCCCTCCGACTCAAGCCTGTGGCGTACAAAATCGTCTGTCGTGCCCGGATAACTTGTGCTTTCCAGTGAGATCATCTGCCCCGCGCGCACGTGCGGGAGAATCGCCGCCATAACCGCATCGAGATACGTAAAGTCTGGATTCTTATGCGTATCCACGGGAGTCGGCACGCAGACCACCATGACGTCGAGCCGGGCGCATAGCTGAAAATCTGCGGTCGCCCGAAAACCCTGCTGGCGAGCCTGCGCGAACCGACTTGAATCGATCGTAGACAGATAGCTCACGCCGTCGTTCACCATTGCCACACGCGTTGCGTCCACATCGAATCCGACCACCTCGAATCCTTCATCGACGAAGCAGAACGAAAGCGGAATACCGACATACCCCAAACCGAATACGCCGATGACGGCACTATTGTCGTGCAACTTCTGGAGCAATTGGTTCTTTAAGTTCATGACTCACTCCGCCCATGACTCACATGGTTCATCATTTCAGGTCGAGAAGCCACCGGGCACAATCATTCGCCCAGTGCAGGCCTTGGTCGCGCGCGAGACCTAGCGCGTGCGGCCCCTTCTGGTAAAGGTGAAATTCATACGGGCGATCGCATGCCGCCAGGCGCTCCGCATACCGGATCGAATTCGCGGGTGTGACTTCGGCATCCTCGGCCGTGTGCATAGAAAAGTCTGCGGCGTCGTAGACGACACGTGCTCAACCGGACTGAACGCGTGCCGGGCTGCTGGATCGTCCCGCAAAGCCCCAAGAAAATTTTCGCAAGTCTCGACATGGCCGAGTGGATCCAGCAGGGAAAGAACGCCGTAGCAAAGCACACAAAAATCCGGCCTCGCCTCAAGCTCTGCGAACTTCCCGACCCCGGACGCCTCAAGCATTTCCTTGCCGGCACCCGTAGACAGCACGCCGGCCATGTGTGCACCGGCCGATGTGCCCATCAAGCCAAGCCGGTCAGGATGAAAGCCGAGCTCGCCGGCCACCCTGCGTGCGAACGCCACTGTACTAAGCACGTCCGTACACATCGCGCGGAAGTCGTAACCTTCTGATCCGAGGCGGAACGAAGGCACAATGACCGTGAACCCTCGTTTGGCAAACCAACGGCCATATTCCTCGCCCGATTTTTTTGAGAGAAAGGTATATGCGCCGCCAGCCAGTGTGATGACGGCGACGCCATTTCTGATGTCGGCGCGCGGCAGATAAAAATCGACAGTCACCTCGCGGTCCCGGCCAGCGTCAAGCGCAAACGGTGCAATGCCCTGATAGAGCAGGAATCGACGTGTGGTCATCGCTCGTTCTCCGGTAACGAAACCAGTTTCGTTACCTGTCCCCGCTGTTCATCAATGACAAACTCTGACCCGCCCCACGCCTGCGCGAGATGAATCGGCTCAACTTTTCGGTTCAGTGCACATTCACACCGCTCCACCCCTTTCAGAAGCCACCCATACAGATCTTCGGGCGCACCCTGCGTGGCAAAATAACTGGTCAATGTCGCGACATAAAAGTGCATGATCTGGTGGTGACACGCGACGATGATCTGTTCGGCCATTCGCTCAGCAGCATTATCCCGAACTTCATGTTCCATTGCTGCGAGTATCGAAAGGGCGTCGCGACCGAGAATCTCCTCAAGCATATGCTCCACATTTTCGCTGCCAGTGATCTGGCGAAACACCTGTCTCATGAGCGATGCGCGATCGTCCTGATCTGACAACGCCATGAACACTAGCGTGTTTTTGATGATCCACCGCAACGGGAATACAATCCCCTCCGGGAACACGATGTGTTCATAGAAGGCATCGGGATAAGCGCGGATTTCCGTCTCGACCTGATCTTGAATGCGCGTCATGTGCAGATAAAGTCCACTCGCCCGTTCTATGGCCGCCGCCCGCACATCGCCATAGAAGATATTTTTCGTCAGGTGGAAATTTCTGATCATTTTTGCCAGGCGATCCGTCTCCGTCTCTGCGTAATGACGGGCGTCCCCCAACACCACCCGGCAGCCAACGGCCTGAAGCACGCGGCCTGACTGGTAGTCGGTGCCAGTAACGATCTTGAGCCCCGGTTTCGAAAGCTGGTGCTGCCCCCCTATGGCATAACTCCAGCACCGAAACGTCTTGAGAGCGTCGCTGGTATCCGGCAAGACGCCATCCTCGATGAATCCGCAATCCGTAAAAAGATGTCTGAGGAAAAGGTCATGTCCAATGAGCGCGTGCCACTTCCATTTCTCGTCTGCGCCGATGTAGCTCTTTTCCAGATAGATGAGTGCGCGGTCGTCACCAGAGACAGGAAGTTTTTCAAGAAGCAGTTGGCCATCCGGGAACAATTTGGCACGATTGCCTTCAGCGTCACGCAACAGCGTATAGGCGCCCGACGGCGCTGCCGAACACTCACCTGAGGTGCGCTCCCTGCGGGGCAAGCGACTGTAGGCGCTCATACTTGCGAGTGTAAAGTTCACATCCTTGACTGCAACACCGTTCAGCGCATCTGCATCGAACCGCGCATCAAGCTCGGAATATTCCCTGAAAAAGCGCAACGCAGCCGTCAGCTTGTAGATCAGGAACGGCATTACACCGTCGACACCGTCCTGCGCCGCCATCAGCCTGTCGATCTCCTTCAGTACCCCCGTCTCGTAGACGGTGTCCCCATCGGAGACCGCCATCGTCGCGCGCTGCAGCCGCGACCAGTCTTCATCGATTTCGCTCATCCGCAACACTGTGGCCAGTGCGCGATCTGTACCCAGACGTGCCGCACTTCCACCTCCGGGCACAGCCTGATTCAGGTAGTAGATCCGCGGCGCTGTCATATTACGTTCGATCCGCTGCTGCACTACCTCAGCAGACCGATCGGTCGAGTTATTGTCCACCATTAACAGCACAACACGTGACAGTGCCATGCTTTGGCTCAGGATGGAGAACATGGTGGCATCAATGTGCGGCTCCTCATCCATGAACTTCACCACGATAAATACATCCCGCCTTTCTGCCGCCAGATCAGCAGCGTCGGGGAGCGGGGCAACCTGGTCCAAACCGTAATACTCGCCGCGCATTCGTAGATGATCCTGCACGAGCTGTCGCTGCAGGAACCATATCCTGCGCCACCGAGAATCATCGAGGGGTACCGGACAGTCCAGCAGTTCCTCGCGCTCGATCAGGATTTGCTGCGCCAACGCAATGTGTTCGGCGGGAATCTTGTTGACGCTGGACGTGTGCATCAACGACAACAGGCTGCCCTGCAAGACACCGCCCGGCGGACGCACCCGGTTTGCGAGACTTGAGAAAGCCTTCATGAATAGCTGGCGATCATTTCGCATCACTTATCCTCTGGATAGGTGAGTGGTTTCGTACAACCTCGCAAAGCCGCCTGCCGGAATCCGACAGAACTGGCTCGGGGTAGTAGGTGAACGCGAGGCGCATGCAGTTTCCATATCCGAGCTCACAAGAAAACACGTCACCCGTGTAGAACTCGATCCCTGCAGCAGCGGCCCGTTCACGTAGTGCGCTCATGTCGAACTGCCGCGGAAAAGTTAGCCAGGCAAAGAATCCGCCTGATGGCGCATCGAACCCTACCCACGGGGGCATGCCTTCCTGAAGCGCGCCGCAAAGCGCGCGCCTTCGCGAGTGATAGGCGCGATTAAGAGCCGCCATCACTTCGCCCTGCGCGCCACTATCCAGCAATTCCGCCAGTGTCAGCGAAGTCACCGGAGACACTCCTCCCGCGCTCGCCAGCACGCCGTACGCGGCTATACGCTCGATCGTCTTCGATGTGGTGTGCATCCAACCAATGCGGATGCCAGGAGCCAGGATCTTCGAGAATGACCCCAGCGACACGATCCGTTCGTTTCCCGGGCGAAACATACAGTCCGGAGTCGGCTCACCGACAAACTGGTATACTTCATCGAATACAAGCTATACACCGCGCCGATCCGAAAGCGCCCGCAGTGCCTCGCGCTTGGACTCCGACAACGAAACGCCGGTAGGGTTGTGATTGACTGGAATGCTGTAAAGCATGTCAATACGCTGTTTGGTCAACAGCGCTTCGAACCGGTTGACGTCGATGCCGTCACGCTCAACTGGCACTGGCACCAGCTTGACGTTCCAGTCCTTGAATATCCTCAGAGACAGGAAGTACGTGGGATCTTCAACTGCCACTGTCGCGCCAGCTGGCAGCAGTACCTTAAGCATCAACTCGATTGCATGCGATGCCCCCGACGTGATCAGCAATTCCCGCGGGGCGATATATCGTCCGTTGCGAGCAGTCAAGAAGCGGGAAAGCGCATCTCGTAGAGACTGAAGGCCCGCCTCCGGCGCGTACTGGAATGCGTCGCAGCCGTCTGCCACGAAGAGCCGTCGCGCCGCGTCACCCCACGCCCGCGACGGAAGCAGGCTTTCACCGGCCTGGCCAATTCTCAGATCCACATGCTGCATGTTGTCCCCCCATTCGAACGATGGAAACCATGTTCGCGCCTGCCGAGCCGCAGCAATATCGTATACCGCCATCGATCACGACTGTTACATTGACGGCCTTCACTAAATCCGCTAGTACGTTGAACGGGATGCGCAGCTGTCCAGTTGGCGTGCGCCCTGATTCGATACGATCAGCCCGTCTGCTCCAGCGGCCACACATCTGATCGCATCCGACGCCCGGACAATCCCCTTGACAACGAGCGTCCCTGACCACTTCGCCCTGATCCTGCTCAACGACGCGAAGTCGAGCGTCATGTCCATCTTTCGACGCATCAATGCCGCCTGTGCCACCGCACCGCGGACATCCAGAATCCGCTCAATGTTTCGTGACCGGAGATGCTCAAGTCGCGAACCGTGCCGCCAGTACCGTGGCTCCATCAGACAGTCGTCGTAATGATTCAGGCCCAGCCGGAAGGGCAACGAGACCCATTGCGGATGTCCCGCTCCCGCTTTCCGCTGATCGGCACGTTCATCGTGACCACTAGGGTCCGGCACCCATCAGACATTCACTGCGAAAGCAACACGCAGTGAATGCGGACTCAATGACGTATAGCTGATACCACTCGCGCTCCTTACCTGCTTGTGCAAGCACGTCCTCGACCGGTTCGTTTGATGCCATCGACATGGTGTAAGGCATGCCGGCTCGCGACGCTGCTTCGGCCTGGTGGATATCCCCGTGCCGCCGAAAGCAACCGCTGACACCCACCGGCGAGATTCCCAGCGGAACGAAATAAGTCCGCCCGAAAGTCGGCTGACATCTGAAGCATCAATAAGCCACTTCGGGTAAAGCCGAATCTCCCTCAACCTCTCAACGTTATAACGAAGCCCAAACTCGTCCCCCGCTCCGCCCTCCAGATAGTCGAATATGAAACGAGGCAGGCGTCCCGGCTTCGCGATACTGATCGACGCTGTACAGCCTGCGACTACGCATAATCGACCCATTCGCCTGCAACGAAGTAATGGCGCCGCCATTGGCTGTTCACCACAACAGTACATGTCACCCCCAAGACGCGGGACGCAAACATCGCCGTAATCCAGCGGCTTCCTACGCGATCGCTGATACCAGGAAGATAGGCCGGACGCCACTCTGACTGCGGCACCGGCGCCGCGACGTAGCACGAGGCAAGACGCAATTCCAGTTCCGGCGACAGGATGTGGAAGCCGTCATGCAACGAAGTTTCATCACACGCGTAACGCGCGAGCCGGGTACTTAACGACTCAAGCTTTTTGGGCTTGTCGATACGCGCCGCGGGAAGCTGGAAGATGGGCAATGGTGCTGCGTCGCTTGCGACTATCATTCCCAACCCATGAAAGCTCCCCGAGACCTGCGACAGAACGCCAGAAACCATGGCATCGATCGAAAGTATCAGGAGACGGAAATCCTCGACAGGAATTCCAGCCACCTCGCTCATGGTTCCGCTTTGCGTGGACATCAGAAGCCCCCGTAACGGTGCGGAAAGTAGTCCTGCAACTCACCGTCGCGCTCGATGTCCACAGTCGCGCAGTGAAGCGCGCCTCCGAACGGAGCCACGTCCCAGAACGGGACAGGAATAACATCGAACCCGAGCCGGTCCAGCTGTTCCTGCTGCGCTACCTCTCCTGCCTCCACAAACACAGTCTTTTCGTCAAGGCTGAGAAGATTCATCGACAGCCATGGTGAGCAGAAACACAGCTTCGGTAGCGTGTCATAGGTTCCGGCAGGTTTCGCGGCAGTGACGATTTCCCAGTCATTCAACCGGAAAAATTCGACCATGTCGGGATTAGCCGTCCTTTCGCCACAGTGCAAAACCAACCCCGGGCGCAGCGGCACAAGGGTTGCGTCGATGTGCTGCGGATAGTGGTTATCGAATGTAACGGCGTGAACGCGGTGATCCGGAAAATGGTCCTTGATCCACCTGAATCCGAGGCGGTTCGTCACCATCGACAGTTGGACAAACAGGTCCTTCCCGAAACGCACAATGTCTGCGGCATCGAACAACGGCTCGGCGTCCCGTAGCAACAATCGGTTCGCCCGAACGCGCTGCACCTTTTGTTCATCGGAAAGCCCGGGATACTCCGAGTAAAAATATTCGTCGTATGAGTCAGCTGTCAAGCGTGGTTTGGGAGCAGCCTCCCACTTCATTTCCTCATCCCGCTCATAGTACTGACTCAGAAGAGGTCGGTAACACAGGTATTCGAACCAGCGACTTCGTTGTGACATTGTTGCTTCGAGTAGCTCCTTCCCGATCACAATCAAGACGTCCCGAGGCGGCATGCAGCCAAACATGGACTCCTGCACCCAGTCGGGCGTGCTGACCCGCTGCGAAAAGTCAAATTCTGCCGGACGATCGACCAAGACATCGCGATCCATCAGCAGCCTTGCCAGCGCATTTAGTTGCTCATCGGCCGCGGCCACGAGGTCTTCGGGCATGGGGCCATATGTTCCTCGAGGGAAGCCGTGTTCGGGCCAATCACGGGCTACCGCCGGCTCGGGCGCTTGGACCATCGTGCCGCGCGCACGTCCTACCATGATCCGGCGCAGCGAAGACCACTCATTCCAACTGTTCACCCTGACCGCCGGACCGTCACAGAGAGCTCTTGTTTTCTGCTGCATCGAATTGCCTTCGTTCATCACAATCCTCATCCGGAATCAAAGCGTTGACTTGTCGCGGTGCGTTGATCAACTCGAACAGTACCGGCGTTTCCGCGCATTTGGCAAGCGGCGCTGTTATATCCCTCGGAAGTCACACTGACCCGCTTACCCTCTTTACAATGCTTGTACTTGCGTACTGCGCTGCTGCGTGGAAGCGAGATCGCTAATCTGTTGCTTGTGGGGCGTAGACTTACTTGATCTGACCATCGACATCCGCGAGGCCAAGTTTTTTTAAGAGGTGCCGTTTGCCGTTGCGTCATGGTGTTATGGACGTACCCAAACGCTATCCACTCATGCGTGAGCAAGCGGGGGCCCCACTAAATACGGAGAGTATATTGTTTTGGAGTCCATATATAAACTTCGACTACGCAGTAAGCAGCATACGGCTTGTTTTGATAGATCTCCTGATCGGAAATCAAACCCGCGCGTGGAGCAGTCGGACCGTGAGTTCTCGATCTGCGCCACACAATCACAAGCCACCGGATGCGTGAGTGGTGCAAATCAGTAACCAATCCACAATCCCGACTCACTATCTCGCGACGTACCTCGGGCACAAAGACATCCGATCAACGCCGGTTTATCTGATCACCACGCCGGAATTGCTGCAGGAAGCCGGCGAGCGTTTCCGCAAGAATGGCACTGCAGGTCTCCGAACGGGGAGGACGTGTTAGGAAACCGAGTTCATTCGCCTCTCTGTTACACGAAATCTTTCATGAATGCATGGAACAGTCAGAGAACTCTCTCCCCTACCTCATATCTTATGCGCGTATCGCGACGTATCGAAGTTATTTCTTCAGTTTGTGGCCCACCGCAGGCGACAGGAACAAGCGAGGAAACCGAGTTCCTCGACTACCTGGAGAAACACAGAAAGGCCTTCATCGGCATGCGCAATTGCCAACTTACCGCTATTCACAGTTTCTTTGCCTTCGTCGCTCATCGCGAATCGCTGCCGATCCCGCAATGCTTAATTGGCGCTGAGCTTAATGAAGTGCCCGACCGCGCACACCTGTCCAGATGGACTGTTGATCAGCATGCGGAAGTCCGTACGATGCTTGATGACAAGCAGTTTCAGTGCTAGCGGAGAGTACGGCATGGTGCCGTCACCAGTTCAACCCAGTAGTCAGCGAGACGAAGATCGTCAGGATTGCTGTGGCTTTCTCTGCAACCTGCAGGTTAAGGGTGAGAACGTGCTTTCCAGACTCGTGACTACGCCTTACATCGCGTCTGCGGCGCAGCGCCCGGAAAGGGTTGTTGATCTTATTGCAGGCTTGGGTGGCCGTACGCTGTAACGTCGCCAGCGGTGGAAGCTCGTAGCGGCAGCGAACCAGTTCCTCGATCAGCACGTTGACGATGTCAGAAAGCTCGGTTTTCGTCTGCGCGGCTTCGCATGCGAGTCCGGTGAGCCATGTCATGTCGACGTATCAAACGCCTGGATGCCGAGCCGTGCACGCAGCAGCTTCTGGTGACGAATCCGGGTGCCGGATTGATCGTAACGTGAAATTGCCTCGCCAGAGAGCGGGCGCGCCCGAAGCGCGACACGAATGTGATCGATGATCGCGAACGGTACGTCCGACAGCATCCGAAAGTACCCGAGCCGCTGCAGCAACTTCATCTGAGCCATGATCATAACCGCCGTCGACTCCTGACGGGGATTGCCGGCGCACAAAGCGGATTTCGGCCAGGGTTGGCGCAAACGCCTCCTGAGCTCAACTGCGGTTGGCTCAGCTGGCAGAACCGGGTAAATGGTCTCGTGGACGGTCGCCATGCCGGTTGCCGTCGTGAGAATATCTGTTCGATCTGGCGCTGGTGCAGGGTTTCGTCGTCGTTCAGATAGGTCAAGGTGGTCGTCACCGACGCATGACGAAGGTTATCCCGCACGGTGGTAAGCGTCGCGCCCTGTGCGAGCGCATGGGTCGCATACATGTGCCTCATCCAGTGCGGCGTGGCGCGCCGCAGGTTGCCGGCCAGCACCGGATGATCGGCTTCGATCGTAGAGGCCGCACTCCGGAAGAAACGGCGCAGCACCTCTCGCAGGCATGGTGTGGTAACGCCGGCCGGGTCCTCCAGATTGCCGACGAGCAGCGTCGCGGGATGCCAGCGTTCGCCATGCGGGCCGGTTTCGATGCACCGAGCGTGACCCCAACGAGTTCACTGGCGCGCATGCCCAAAGTCGGGCAGTAAAATCCTGACGAGGTCACCGCGACGCCCACGAAACAGGAAGATGTGCCCCGAGAAGGGATGATGATCGGTGTTCGGATTCAGCCCGTGCGCCTGCGCGAGCTTGGCCACCGAAATACCCGGCTCGCACGCCGCCACGGCAACTTGCCCGTCGGTACTCTGGTGTGGAGTTCGGTCGGCCCTTGCGGTTCGATGATCGCGCATTCCGTGTGTCCAAAGTAATCCCCATCACTTTGGACGCCACCTTCAGCTCTATCCATGCGGCCACGAAATGACGCTTACCCATTTTCTCAAGAATTGGAGTCTGCGGAAAACCCCGGGGCGCTTCAATCGATACATACCGCTACCTGACTTGGCTGTTCGAACGTCTGCCGTTGCCAAAGACCGCCGACGACTAGAAGGGCGCTCGTTCCCTGACGAATTCCCGTCGACCTCCGCTGACCTGCGCCGCTACTACGCCCCACGAGTGCCATCACTTTACGCTGAGGGGCGTCGCTAATGGATCGTATACACTCGACCTCGCACACCTGTGCGAATGGACAGGTGATCAAAATCCCGAAATCCGTAGGATGGGGTGACGAGCGATTTCATTCCTAGCGGAGGGCATGAACATGGTGCAATCAACAGCTCAACCTACTACTCAGCGGTCCGAAGATGCCCAGTATTGGGACGTTTCTGCAAGCCTAGATGTGACATACAAAGTCATTTGCGCCAACGGTGTTTTGCTTTCGAGCAATCCCCTTCTATTGCAGTTGGGATCTTCAGAAAAAAACTGGCGTGGGGATCGCGGTGGTCGCCGTATTGTTTTTGTCGAGAACGAGGTCTTTCGTTTCTATTCCGGAGCTATTAATCGCTTCTTCTGCGGCGAAGGCTCGCAAATCGTGGTCCTAAACGCGACGGAAAAAAGCAAAAATCTGCAGCTGGTCGAACGCACAGTCGAGCAGATGGTCCAATTCGGCGTCAACAGGCGAAGTGAACCAGTGATCGCCATTGGCGGTGGCTGCTTGATGGATGCCGTCGGCTTCGCCGCGAGCATTTATCGACGGCATGTCCCTTATGTGCGCGTGCCAACCACCCTCTTGGGGATCGTGGATGCCGGTATAGGAATCAAGACGGGGGTAAACTTCGGCCTTCACAAAAATCGCATCGGTAGCTATTGTGCACCCGTAGCCACCGTTCTCGACACCACGTTTCTGGCCACACTACCAAACCGGCATATCCGCAACGGCCTTGCCGAAGTGCTCAAGATGGCAATCGTATCGGACGCGACGCTATTCCAACTTCTGGAGTCTCATGCGTCGGATTTGGTCGAAGCATGCGCGAAGTCCTCGCCAGTATCGCTGAAGATCATCAAGCGCTCCATTCAGCGAATGCTAGACGCATTGGAGCCCAACCTCTGGGAACACGACCTGTACCGCACGGTGGACTTCGGCCATACTTTCAGCCCGGTGATCGAAATGCTCAAGGTGGACTGCTTGCTTCATGGCGAGGCTGTTGCTATTGACATGTGCATTTCGACCATAATTGCGGCCAGACGACATTTAATAGATATCGCTGCCGCTGACCGTATTATCGCACTGACCAAGCGCATGGGATTACCCGTCATCAACTCCGATTGCACAGCCGCAAACATGCAAACCGCGCTTGATGATGTGGTCAAACACCGAGATGGACTGCAGCGTATCCCGGTTCCTACCGCGATTGGAGAAGCGACATTTCTGAATGACGTGTGCCTGCAAGAGGTCATGGAGGCTTGCGAGTATCTTCAACGGCCCTTTGACGAAGGAGTGCTAGGATTATCATCCTTCTGATTGACGCTTTTCTAAAGGTCAAGGGGCAATATGATTCTGTGTGATCTGGCGGTTGCGTTGCTGGATCACGTAGTAGACTTCCCGCGCGGTATAGCTGTTTGAGACATCGGATCGCTTCAAGCGTCGAATGCCCGCGCTGACGCGTTTGGAGACGTAGGCCTTTGTGCGAGCGTCGGTTCTCAGCGACCAATGGCAATGATGTGCAAGGCGCTGTTGGCTGCGCGATCGCCACCGCGATTTAGTCGATGTCGCGTCACATTACCGGAGGAGGCCGGGACCGGTCTCACGCCACAAAGAGCGGCGAAGCTGGCCTCTGACTGAAGCCGGTCGCTGTATCGCCCGCCGTCAGTAGTAGTTGCGAAGCCGACTCGTAACCAATCGATTTTCGCGAGACAAGATCGGGAGCAAGTTCGTCCGCGAGCTTCGCGATCATGACGTCGAGGTCGGCAATCTCGTCGTGCAACTCCAGATACCGACGTCCCAGCAACTTCAGTGCAATTCGGCAAGCAGACGTCAGGTTCCGATAGTCGAACAGATCCGGACGCCACGCAGCCAATGTTCGGATGAGCTGCATTTGTGTTGCCGACGCAGACAGCCTTGAGTTCACGGGCACCGCATCCCGATCGGCCACTTCCACTGCGGGTACAAACTGCGCCGTGTCCGTGCTGGGCGGCTCCCCGGAGTCGATGCGCATCGCCCGTCTGCGCTGCGGCATGATCCACCTGCGCAGTTGGCTGACTTTCACGCCCGCCGTGAGCGCCAGCCCGGCCACCGATGCTCCAGACTTCTCGCCAGCCTCGATCAGTCGCCGCTTGCTTTCAGGATCAAAGCAGCGCCGACCGCCTCCGTCGATGTGCGTGACTTTGAGAGAGGAAAACAAGTTCGTCTGGGGGCATGTTGCGGACGCAAGCTTGACCTTCGACCAGCGAACAGGCTAGGCGGGTAGAAACGATCGCTTACTCTCAATCAGCCGCGATCACGGCACTACTCGTCTCATCGCGTCCAAGAATTCCCGCTTGCGCGTGCGCTTGGTTGACAGATTCAAGCCGAGATGAAGGCGCGTCATCGCGATGCCTGTAGGTCGTAGCTAGTGGCATTGCTAATGGCCCTTACGCGCAGGAGTTACGCAGAGTTTTCCCTAACTATATATAGGCGGCTACCGCATTTCCCTGGTTTTTTCAGGGTTGAGCGACGTTCTTCACGCAACTGTGAGTACGAACGCCGCTCGTTCTTTAGCTGGCTGTGGTGAGAGTCTGATGAAGTGCCCGATCGCGCACACCTGTCCAGATGGACAGTTGATCAGCATCCGGAAGTCCTTAGAATGGGTGTTGACTAGAGTTTCATTGCTAGCGGGAGGCATGAATATGGTGCCGTCACCAGTTCAACCCAGTAGTCAGCGAGACGAAGATTTCAGTATTGCTGCGGTTTTCTGTGCAACCTGCAGGTTGGGAGTGCTTCCAAAGTTCTTGACTGCGCTTTGCGATGAGCGGACCGGACGTGGCGTGTGCGGCATAGGACCTGAACTCATTGCGCAACTTGATGCGGTTCCGTTGAAGTACTTCAGAATGCTGAATGGACAGCCCATTCATGAGCCAGGTCGGGGCGCATGCGCTGAAGAGCCATGTGAGCGGACATACAAGCGCTTCTCCAAAGACCGGCTGTTTATATCCGCCGTCCGTGCACGCGGAGCATGCATGGTATGAACACGCTGTTGTCCCGACCATTGCTGCTCTGTTGAGGCATGCCCCATCGATCACCTGCACGGCAAACATTGGTGGTACCGATGACATCGCGCAGGAAACGTTGGTCAATTTGGACCGAGGCAAAATGACGATCAAGCCTCCTGATCAGCCGCCTCCTCTCGTCGCGGATGGATCGTTTCCGTCGATTGAAACTGTTGGTCAATTTCGTATTCTGGCGATGTCATTATGTTGTGTGCTAACGGATGACTATTCGAGAATCAAAAACAGGATAGAGCATGGAAATTGTAGAGAGAAAAAAATCGGCTGATGGTGGGTGTAAGTACCTGCTGTCCACTGGCGATCTAACGAAAACTGTTGAGTCGACTTTATTCTATTTGCATGAACCGCGACTTCCGTATCTATGTGTGTCGTGCCAGATAGGATGTGCAATCGCTTGCATTTTCTGCGAAACCGGTCGCCAGAAGCCTCTGGGAAATCTGGACGCGGATCAGATCATCCGGCAGGTAAAAGTTTGCCTAAATGACCTTGGGGAAGAGACGAAGGGCGAAATACGGAATATCAATACAGTATTATTTGCAGGCATGGGAGAGCCCATGCTCAATCTGCCAGAGATTAAAAAGGCAACTATTTCAATTAAATCGTGGAGACTGGCGAATCGTGTAACAATGACCACGATGGGCATCGTCTCCAAATTTAATGAGCTTTATGAAATACCGCTCGATACGCTATCTATTTCCTTGCATGCTACAACGGACGAGAAAAGAGGGCGACTGATACCTGGTGGCGCGAAGTACCGTATTACCGACTTGATTGATCACGCCGATCGATACCAGAAAACTTCTGGGGCGCGCGTGATATTCAATTACTTACTTCTGCGAGATATCAACGATACTGACGAAGATTTGCATCGGTTAATCACACTAATTAACCCAAATAACTTCGTTGTAAAACTGAAATACCTCAATGAAATCAACTCAATCGATGGCTTGAAGCTGAAAGCCTCTGATCGATTTTCCGTTTTTGCCAATGAGCTAAGAGAAAATGGATACGAGTGTATTGTTGACATCAGCAAAGGAACCGATGTATGGGGCGGATGTGGTCAACTTCGTTCAAAATCACGAACCTTGCGAGTAACCTCAGAAAGAAAATGATGCGACGGAAATTTTATTGTACCCATGACAAAGTTTTTGTTTAATTTAGGCGCGTCAAACGTGATAAACTGATTGCCAAATTAATCAACTTCATTATATAAACCTTGAAGATAAGGGTTATTTTATGTTTGCCAACTCAAATGTCGACCGTTCTCCTTTTGATTCAGAGCCGGGAGATGAGTGTGATCGCCTCCAAATCGTCTCTCTATTCGGGCAGTTGAGGTATGGTGTCGAGTTGATTGAAGTTGATCTCAAGCGTGTTTCTAGAGACGAGGCTATAAATTTTCGCCGATTACTCGCTAAACACGGACTGATCCTGATCCGTAATCAGGCACTTCATGACAGTGATTTGATTAACTTTTCGAGGTTGTTCGGTTCTGGGATGATTGAGCCCTCGGCAAGACGAATAAGCCACGGCCATAGTGACAGGCACGTCGCCTATCTGACCAATTTGCGGAACCCCGATGGGTCACCGTTCGGCTTCGCAGGGGATACAACGGATTTCTGGCATTCCGATCAGGAATTCAGGGAGAAGCCTGCGTCTATAGGTATTCTCTATTGTCTGATCCCGTCGGAGACAGGTGGCGCTACCAGCTTTGCCACAACTGCTGTACGGAACCTGAATATCAGTAAAGCAGAATTATCCCGGCTGCGAGGCCTCTCATCCATTAGGCAACCCGCGAGCACCCATGACAATGCACCACAGTGGATAGTTTCCCACCCGGTAGTTGTTGCGAACTCGCTGGGTGAAGAATTTGTTTATGTAAGCGAGAATGCTCTGGATTTCCAGGGATGCTCTTCCGCGGCTGGAGGAAGGATCAAGGACGCATTGCTTGCGGAGATATTGAAACCAGAAAACATATATTCCCATCATTGGAAAATGGGGGATTTAATACTTTACGACAACATACAGCTCCTTCACCGGCGTGAAGAATTTCAAGGAGTAAGACTCATGAAGGCGATCAAGATTTATCCGGACGGCAAGCATTTGATCGCCCCTTTGGGAAGGGTGGTGAGCCACTCTATATGATATTGGTGGAATCCCAGGTATTGATTATTGGCTAAAAATCGCAATTGAGCGGGTTAGATATTTCCAGCTATTAACCGATAGGTACGGAGCCATGATTTCGCAAACCACTTCGTTCGATTCCGTAACAATCGACAAGATCCAGCGTCCAGATAGGCGTGCAGAGGTCAATCTGAACAGGCTGATCTACGAGAGTAATCGTTCCAACATTGGCTCTGAGCCTCTAAAAAAACCGGATTCACTCGTTATTCGCGCAGGACTTGCTGGCGGCTTACCATTCAACACCTTGACTACCGATATAGTTTCCGGTTGTTTGCCGGCGCGCCATGCCTGTTATGGGATTTGTTTCGCGGCAAAGCAATCCTGGAAGCAGGGAGTCGATTTCGGGACGCGCGTCCTCAATCATTTTGACAGCGATATCTTTAGAACCGACCTCCAGCGGCTACCAGAAACGCAAGGCTATGTGCGTAACGGATGGAACAGCGATCCGTCGTGGGCTTGGAAACAGGCACTGGCGCTGGCCGAAACAGTACAAAAAAGCGGTCGCCTGCCGATCTTCATCACCAAAGCCTTCACTCAGATTGACGCCAGGATGTGTACTGACCTTGCGAAGAGTGGTGCCGAGATCCGAGTCTCGATAAGCGCGTTTGACAACCATATACAGCTTACACACCGTATGCAGTTTATTCGAAATTACCGCGAGGCAGGAGGAGTTATCGTACCTATCCTGATGTCGGCCAAATTCAAGAAAGGGGCATTGGCTGATCGCCAGGACCGAATAGTCGACTGGTTAACAATCCATGATTTGCCAGCCGCAGAGAATAGTTTGCGGTTTCCAGCCGATGCTCCGGTCACTCAACTGATCGACGTAAACTCAACACGCCGAATTGCAGATAGCAACGATGTCTGGAGTGGACGGCTCTATGCCGATCGGCTGGTCATTCCCACGACTACGACTGTGCCCGATTCTTACCGGGGTTTGGGTTGTGGATTTCTGTCAAAACTCAATATGGAATTCGTCCGATCGCTTTTTCATGACCCGGTGAAGATTCACGAGGAAGTGATGGAATCGATTGAAGATCAACGTCCACCGAGACAGTGTGGTGTGGGGCATATCAAGCCGGTTCAAGGGCCTGTGTAATTCAAGTACCAAACCCCAGTCCAGCAACTTGATGCCCGGACCAGCGATGTAAGGGTTAATCGGTAGTGACACGAGGAGTTCGACGAAATCAAGGGGTGTGCTGCTCGATTATATCTGTCGGTGGCCAAGATGCTCTTGGCCAAATGCGCACTTGGTTCGCGCGTCGGCTGGACGCGGCCGAGGAATATGCGTTTCGGCGAACCATTGGGTGACGTAACCCGAGATTTTCCGCATGTTCAGGCCCCCCGACTAACACCCTTGGCCGCGTGCAGCACGCCGACTCGCCATGGATTTTTTTCACCGACAATCGCTGTGTGCAGCACTATGCGCCGAACGATTTCGACGGACAGCGCCGAGCGATACATCGTGTGCTGGGTAATGACGGTATTTTCCGCAATCCGTGAACGCCTAGGAATCAGGCTCAAAGGTGTATAAGCGTAAAGCGCCTCGCGTCGGCCGTTCGCCGATGGCGCACGAGTGGTATAGTGCGTTGAAGGCTCGCGCGCAGATTGCGGAACGCCTCGGAGATCAGGTCGTCGCTGGCGGTGGCGCGGATTTTGGTGGGCAACTTAGCGGCCACGTTCCAGTGCAGCAGTTCGTCGATGCGACCGATTTTGTGGTCCGCGATGTGAGTCATGACGTATTCCAGATACGTACGCGAGTTGATGGTACGTATTTCGGCGAACTTGACCGCCGAATCAGATCGGGATGGCTATAAAAATGCACCGTTTTACGAAACTGTTCTGTGCCTGGTTTGCCTGTGTCGGACTGTTCCCGGCATGCGACGACGGTAGCATTCAGTCAAGCGGCACGCGGGCCTCAAGTTCGGCTCTGTCATTTCGCATGGACACCGGTGGCCAGATCAACGTGTTCTACCGGCAGGACAAGGTCGCCGCGCATCTACTGGCGCGCTCGTCGACGAAACCCCGGCTGCTCGTCGTATTCCCTGCTGGCAATAGCGGCACGGGACTGTGGTTCGACGACACCGCGCAGCCGGTGAGTTGGAACCTTGACAGAGCCCCCTCTGCACTATCGGATCGGGACCTAGCTGGTCGGCCTCTCTATGGCATCGGTGCTGATCTCTCCGTGAATACTGAAGCGCTGACAATTCGCAAAGGACTGCTCAGCAACGTGCGTTTCCTGCGCGACTTCAACGGTGGTGCAACGGTGCCGCCGCAGATCACGACGCAGCCGGTGGTACAGAAGGCCAGCGTGCAATGGCAACGCGACCGTGTCGATGGCGCGGCAGGTTACGCGCTGCGCGTGTCGCTGCGCGATGGCGGCAACATCGTGCCAGCGGCGGGCGGCAAGCTTGTACTGCGTGCACCTGCCGGCGCACACACGCTAAGGTTGCACGTCGATGCGCTGTCGGGGGAGATGCCGATGTCGCCAATCGCTCACGCTGACCTGCTCGCAGCGGCGGCGAATCCCGATCCGGTGAGCCAGAATGTGCTCGAATTCCTGAGCTTTCGCGACAAGCTGCTCGCAGGCTCATGGCAGTACGACACGTACTTCGGCCGCGACACGCTGATCTCTGTGTGCATGCTGATGCCGGTGCTGCAGCCTGCTACGATCGAGGCGGGTCTTACGTCTGTGCTGGATCGCCTCTCGGACGACGGCAGGGTTGCGCACGAGGAAGGGATCGGTGAGTTCGCACTGGTCGACAATGCGAACAACAACCGGCCAGACGACCCGACGCCGACTTACGACTACAAGATGATCGACGGCGACTACCTTCTCGCGCCTATCGCGGCCACGTGGCTGATCGACGATGCACGCGGTCAGTCACGAGCGGCTGCGTATCTTGCGCAGCGCGGCAGCGGCGGACGGACCCACGGCAGCCGGCTAGTCGTCAACCTGCTGCATGTCGCAGACACCGCAAAGCCGTTCACTCAACAGCCGACGGTTGCCAACCTGATCCATCTGCGGCGAGGGCAGATCGTCGGTAACTGGCGGGACAGCACTGATGGACTTGGTCACGGAGTGTACCCGTACGATGTCAATGCGGTACTGGTGCCCGCCGCGCTGCGTGCTGCAAGTGCGTTCCTTGTGCGCGGGCTGCTCGATCCGTATCTGGACGCCGGGCAGCGTGCCACGCTGGCGGGCGCGGCGAACGAGGCTGCTGTGTGGGAACAGTATGCGCCGATCCTGTTCCGGGTGGACGTGCCGCCCGCCCGGGCGGCGACTGACGTCTCCAGGTACGCCCCCACGGCGGGTGTGCCTGCGGGAACCGCACCGGACGCGCCGCTATCGTTTTATGCTCTATCGCTCGACGAACAGGGCGCACCGGTTGCCGTGATGAATTCCGATGGCGGCTTCGCACTGCTGTTTGGTACGCCGCCCGAGGAAGAACTGCGGCGCATTGTTGCAGACGTGACAAGGCCGTTTCCGGCGGGACTCGTCACCGACGTTGGGATGCTGGTCTCGAACCCGGCGTATGCGAGCCCCTCGCTCTGGCCGAAATTTACGAGTTCTGCGTACCACGGCACCGTGGTCTGGTCATGGCAGCAGGCGATGTGGGTCACTGGCCTGGACAGGCAACTCAGGCGCGAGGATCTGTCCGGTCCAGCGCGCGCCCTCCTGACGCAGGCACGTCTGACGATCTGGCGGGCGATCTCGAATGCGCGCGACAGGCGAACTTCCGAGATGTGGACGTGGTCGTACACAGGCGGACATTACCAGGCAGACGCATTCGGCACGCGCAGCGCGGACGCGACTGAAGCCAATGCTGCGCAGCTGTGGAGCACGACATATCTCGCGATAAGCGATCCGCAACTACGCACGGGCAGGTACTGGTGGCAGGCATCGCGGCACATGCAGGATGGTCAGCGGGGAAGCGTTGCTGCTGTCGCGTCCCGATGATTTTTACGTGCGTGGGCTGCTCAGGCATCGACTTGTCGCGCGGTCGCGGCCAGACAGTACAGCACGATAAGTTCATCACCGGGCACAATCGACGGACAACTGCAGCGGCGAGCCGGCGTCGAGACCAACCTGCAACCCGGGAATGGGCGTGATGGGGCGCCATTCCAGCGTTGAGCGCGTACGGGTTGCGGGCGTCTCGCACCCAACCCGCCCAGTCGCCGATACAGCGCCGGGCATGTTTACCTGACCGCGGCTGTGGACTGGGCGAGTCGCAAGATACTCGCGTACCGGGTTGCCATTACGCTGGAAGCCGTGCATGCCATTGAAGCACTGGAAGAAGCATTCGCCCGCTACGGGCTGCCAGACATCGTGAACACCGGTCAGGGTAGCCAGTTCACGGCGGCCGCGTTCACCGATGCCGTACTTGAGCGCGGCGTGCGGCTTTCGATGGACGGCAAAGGGGCGTGGCGCGACAACGTCGAAGCCACGAGCCATCGGAATGTACGTCGTGTCGAGGGTGAACACCTGATTGGCACGGTCAATCTTCATGCCGCGCAGCAGGTACGGCCAGATCTTGTGCTGCGCCTTACGGCGACTCGTGTTCGGCTTGCAGTACAGAGCCTCGAAGCGCATGCGCTTCGTCAACGTGCGTGCGCGACGGCGACTGACTTCATGGCCCTCCCGACGCAACAGGCGCACCGGCATCCGTGCCCCCGGCAAACGGGCACTCCATGTGCAGTTCGCCGATTCGCCGCATCAACAGCACGTCGGTTTCGCAGACCGGCTGTTGGCCGCGCCAGCTTCGCTTTGAACGCCGCTGAGTGCGTGCGTCGGGTTCTCTTCGCCATCTTTCGGGTTCCTTTGCCAGCATTATCGCTGGACTCAGGACCCGGCCTTTCCACTTGTCCGGCCGTCCGAATTTGCGCGGCCACCCTCTACCGGCGAAGCTGCTTACGAAGGAAAACCTTGCCGTGCCTCGTTTACCGCGTGGATCTGGAACACGGTTCTTGGCTAGGTCGATAACGATCGTTGTAATCTCCATGGTGGCGCTCCCGCTGTTAGAGTGACGACACTTCCACTCTGGCACATCGATGCCATTAAAGGTGGGGGCGTCCATCCCATTGCTTACATTACTCCAGTGCGCCACGGGTCGATCACGAACGACGCGACCGATTCGTTCAGGACGCGTCCCTGCTCCTGAAGAGACTGGGATGCCGCCGTAGCCTCTTCAACCAAGGCGCTGTTTTGTTGTGTGACTTCGTCCATCTGAGCGATGGCTAGATTAACTTGTCCAATCCCGCGACCTTGTTCGGCCGAAGCGGCCGCGATTTCTCCCATGATGCCTGCCACGCGGCTCACTGCGTCGGTCATGTCGGACATGGCTCGTCCGGCTTCGTTCGCTAAGAGCGAACCATCGTGAATCTTGACAACCGAGTCGTTGATCAGCTCTTTTATTTCCTTCGCGGCAGTTGAGGACCGCTGGGCCAGATTGCGCACTTCACCGGCAACAACGGCAAAGCCGCGTCCTTGCTCGCCGGCCCGCGCGGCTTCCACAGCCGCATTGAGCGCCAAGATGTTCGTTTGAAACGCGATGCCTTCGATAATGCCGATAATGTCGGCAATCTCGGTCGAGCTGGCCTTGATATTGTTCATCTTGCCCATCACCTCGCCGACGACCTCGTTCCCTTTAAGCGCCATGTTTGATGCGTCCCGTGATAGTGAACTGGCCAGGTTGGCATTCTCCGCGTTTTGTTTGACTGCTGAAGTCAGTTGTTCCATGCTTGTCGCGGTTTCTTGCAAGGATGCTGCCAGCTCTTCAGTTCGCGATGAGAGGTCAACGTTGCCCGCAGCGATGTGGCTTGACCCGATGGCGATCCCGTCGGCGGCCGTGCGAACTTTACCGATGAGCCCGAGAAGACTGGTTTGCATGTCCGACATTGAGGCCAGAACGCTGCCGGTGGGCGCATTCATCACTGCGCTTGGGATTGGACTCAGATCGCCTCTCGCAACGCGATGGCTTACTCTTGCCAGATCGACCGGTTCAGCGCCAAGGGCGCTAACCAAGCTTCGAGTAATGGCAAGACCTGCAAGTACAGCCAACGCAGCGGCCAGAATGCACAGCCCAATCAAAATGTTCCGTTCCAAAATAAAAATTTCATTCGACTTCTTAACAATTTGCGCCGAATGTTCTGTAGCGGTCTGGCTGTAGTCTTTCACAGCTTTGATCAAAGCAGAAAGCAATGGTCGGCACTTCAACTGGATCGCGCGAATAGCGGTGTCACGTTGTCCACTGAGCGCGAGGTCATTGATTTCCAAAGCTACGGGACGACGATACTCATACTCGATCCGTGGGATCTCCAGGCCAAGCTTGCGCCCGTCCTCTGTCATGTCCTTCGCGTTCGCCACGAGTTCGTTGAACTTGACAAGAGAGGACTCGACCCTAGCCTCTGCCTCCCGAACGGCGGCTTTTTCAATCTGAATGTCTTCGGGCGTTGTGACGAGCACGAGATTGCGCACCGCCACTGCGCGATCGCTTACGGCAGCTCTGACCGTGTTCGCGGTTTCCACCCGAGCATTGATCCCTTTCAGAAACCCGATCATGCGTTCATGCGAATCATCCAGTGCCTTGACCGAATATGCGGATACGCAAGCGACGACTAATGTTAAGGAGCCGAAAGCAAGGCTCAGCTTGGTTCTCACTGACAATTGGCTAAAATTCATGTCTCTACCGGTGCCCAGAAGGAGTGTTGTATGGAAGCGGTGACCAGGACGTCGGCAAATCAGACTGCGATTCCAATGGGGGAAGCCTACATTTGCGTCACCTAGCAAAAATTAACGACCCTAAACGGTGTTGGTTTAGGGTCGGTTCTCCACGGGAAGCGCATCATCGCTTCGAAAAACGCATTCATCTAGCAGCTCCCATCTGACCGGGCTGCGAGTCGGTGCAGGTAGAGCTAAGCGTCTGCCGAACAATACCGACGTCCGACTGTGCACAGTCAGGACCCGCCAGACTAGCCCCCCTTCTCGTGCTTCCGCCGCAGGCGTTGAGTTCGGTCGGGCGTGAATGATCGGGCCACTCCGAATGTACGTGTGTCGTCTTTTTAGACTGTCAATGAAGCGAGTGGTTGTTGGAAGTGCCTCTGTACTTCCGGCCACCGCCTCACACTTGAGTTGATGAATCGGCCCTGCGCCTGAACTCTCGTGCCGAGCGACACTTCAGAGCGCCGTGAGGATGATGTCCTCCGCACGGCGCACGTTTCAACGAGTGGGAATTGCCGCGCCAACGTCGATACATTGCTCGCGATGGGAGCGGCGGTACTACCCGAACGAGCCACGATGTTCCGTTTGATGATGCTTTCCCCGACACGTGCCTTAATTCGAGGGGGGCTCCTTAATTCAGTGCCCAGGTTAGGATCAAGGTAAAGCGCCGCAGTGCTGCTTGAGCCTGAAAGATTTAACATGTCGCGAAGATCACCGGCGGAGGCGTCAAAAGCGCCACCACCAAGGCGAGTACTCCCGAGCCAGTTGTCCTCAATGAATCGAACGACGGAGGAATGAGTTATAGGGGTGTGGCTTACATAGTTAGCTTTCGCATAGGGCGAGATCATAAGGAAAGGAATTCGAGTACCCGGTCCGCAACGCCCATTCACTGGCGCTCCCGCGACCCCTAACGGCAAAGACCCCGACACACCGCAAATGCCGTCACCGTTCACTTGGTCAATAGCATCAAACGACCCATGCGTCGGCGAAGCATAAGCGTGATCATACCAACCATCAGAGTCGTCGTACGTTACGATGATTGCAGTATTTTTCCAATCAGGTTGTTGCATTAAAAAATTAATCGTGCGCACAAGAAATCGCTGTTCGTCCAGTGGATCTGAATAAATTGGATGTCCGTCTTCAGCCGCCGGTGCTTTCAAAAAACTCACCGACGGAAAGTTTCCCGACTTTACTGCTTCGAAGAAGTCATCAATATCATATTCATGATTTGCAGGATCTGGGGTTTTACCGTCTGCCTGGAAACTTGAGCCCACAGCCGCTGTGGCGCTTGGGCGTGCATGATTCGGATTCGCAGTGGAAGCAAAATACTGAAACCAGTTGTGATGCGGAATGTAGTCGGGTGTTTCAGCATTATTAATCACGGCCAGCGCGCTTCGCTTACAGCCCATCGTTCCGTTGTTGTTAATTTTGGACAGGTCAAACCCTCCCATAAACCCGCCCCAACTAATGTTCCGCGCATTCAGTAAATCGCCAATATTTCTGCCCCTCATCATAACTTGATCTGTTTTGCTCGAACAGATATCGTAGCCCGGATCGACGTCGTTGATCATCGTGTAGCCATCCTGCCCATCGCTAATATAATAAGAGCTTTGCTTTAATGTTGACGGCGCCGCGGACGTTTTCACGATCATCATGCCATTTGTTTGACCTGACACAAGGTGAAGAGCCCCCGGAGTGGACGGCCCGTAGGTATCAGTATAAGCGTCATCACTCATGGCAAAATGCTGCGCGTAATTCCACAGCGCAGTAACCGTGTTCCCGTCAAAATACCCCATAACTAGAGCTCGGATTCCGAAGGCGCCAGGGGAGCCAGCCTTCCCATTACCTGTGTAAAGCGGGAAGAGATCGGCGGCCCCATTATTATACGCCTGCTGTTCGGCCGTGTAAGCGTGATTTTCACCCCAAGTTGACGCCTGCGTGCGATCGATTTGGAAGGGGTTCGACGCATTCATTCCATTGGAGCTATTCAAAAAATTTGGGTTTGCGTTTAGCAAAGTACCCGACAAACCATTTATACTGGGAGTTTCAATGGCGCCCTTAAAATAGGCTCACCGGCCGGATTCAATGCGTTCGGATAAGTAGCAAAATAGTGGTCAAACGAGCGATTCTCATCGAAAATCACTACGAGGTGCTTGATTGGCGTCGCAGTTGCCAAACTATCCTGCGCAGATAAATCTGCCTTCAAAGGCGGAGAGTCGCTACTGCCGTGGCAGCCGGCAAGCATTATTGCGCCTGATGCCAAGGAAATTTCGACTAGTAAACGAGAGATTTTCATTTTGTTTTAACCTTTCATAAGGAGTTAAAGACGGCAACTGTGGAGACCGATCAAACGCCAGTTTTTTCCAAGCCGGAGTTGACGTTATTTTTCGATCTGGACCTTACAACTTCGCGTCGTTTGCGGGAATGCCTATCACAAACGGTTACTCAAACGCTGTCGCGTGTGCTCCTTTCTCTTTCCGGAGGTGCGCGATTTACATCCAGAAGAATGTAACAGATAAGACAAGAGAAGAAACGCACCGAAATGTCAAATTGCGCAATGCTGTTTTTTTAAATTATTCTGACATAATCAGCAGCGTTCCTGTCTCGCAGGAGCGCTCCCACGATCAGCCGTCTGCTCTAGCGGTGGCATGACATACGCGCCTATCAGCTCATCGAGGCAGTAAGCCACCACCTGACACATCGGTACAACCGGATACGGCCGCATCAGTTCAATAACGGACTAGCGCCGGCTGTTGCGGAAGAAAAACCTAACGCAGTGTCCGGGATTGGGTGACCACTACCAGGCTGTTGAAATACCTTCCGCGCACGTAATCCGCGCGGGAGGGGTAATTGTTGAAACGAGGAATCGGACAACATTGAGACTGAAGCGATGCGCGGAGCGGACGGCTGTACCGAGTCGATGTTCACGATGTCCAGGCTGGACGACTTCGTTCCGGCCAATCACCCGTTGCGACCGATTCGGCTGTGGTTGAACGATGCGCTCACTCGCATGGATTCGGTCTTTTCGCGCCTGCGAGCGCGACGCGAAGGGCGGGCGCCCGGGCATCGCGCCGGAGAAGCTGATTCGCGCACTGCTGTTGCAAGTGCTTTATTCGATTTCGCAGCGAACGCATGCTGATGGAGCAAATCTCCTATAACATGCTGGTTCGTCGGACTGGCGATGGACGATGTGGTTTCGGACCACTCCACTTTCAGTAAGAACCGCGACCGACTGATGGTCCATGATGTCATCGTCAGTCTGTTTGCCGCGGTCGATACGGTTGCTGCGCAACGCGCAGTGCCAGCGGGCCGGGTTCGCATTTCGACAAGCGCGGCCTTTGGGCACAACCACGTACTCCCGGCGCTCCCCGCTCTGCTCGCTATCCCAGCCTGTCGGTCGAGGTCGACTTTGATGATCGGGTCGTCGATATTGTCCGAGACGGCTACGACATTGCGGTCAAAGGCGGGAACATCCCAGACTCGGCCCTTGTGACCCGGCCGATTTGTCGCTTGAATACAGTGCTGGTTGCGTCTTCCGGCTACCTGACGAGCCATGGAGTGCCCCAAATGCCTGAGGCGTTGCAGGGACACCGGCTCATCGCACGGCGATTCCTAAGCGGACAGGTCGTACCGTGGAACTTCAAGGGCGACGACGGAAGTATTACTACACTAGACCCTTCTCGCAAAGCAATACTGACGCTATCCGCACCCGAATCTCTTGTTCAGGCGGCATGCGATGGCGTTGGAATTGCTGAGGTCGGCGTTCATCTTGCGTGGGATCGCCTGCGTTCCGGTTCATTGAAGATAGTCCTCCACAGGTTTCACCAGCCCGGGACATACGAGATGGTGATGCAGTACCCACACCGAGCACTCGTGGCGCCACGTGTGCAAGTCACCGTGAGACATCTGCTGGAAGCGCTCACGGCAGATCACAAACTGCATGTGCCTATGGATGCCTTTGATGTCTACACCGCGTAGCGGTTAGCCGTCGTTCAGTGTTACCTGAGCTTGCATTGTCGTCATCGACCTAAACCCGTGGCCTACGTGGACACAGCGTGCGCGGCATCGCGACGACCGATAGTATTCATCGAGCGACCTGCTGAAAGCACAAACCAGATCCAGTGACTTTCGCGCAGGTCCAGCGATATTCCTGCGGACGCTACGTCGCACTGAGCGACTCTGGAGAATGCAGGACCGATTCTAATCGTGGCAAATAGTAAGGAATGGACCGTGCCGTCCGGCTACCTTGATGTCGAGAAGTGACGGCAGCCGCAATATTCGGCGATCATCTGACTTCCTAAGCGGCAGACGACTATAGCGCCGGATGTCTCCTGAAACTCAAGAGCGGCCGTAGCCGCTGCAGCGACCCAGATAGCGGCTGCAGGTCGCGGCGAGTACTCATTCACTCGCATCGGCACCTGATATTCGAGGCTACGACGGCGCGAACGGCGGCAAAGCGCCTCTCAGTTGCCTCTGGGCGGCCGACACACTAACGTCCGCAATGGCCGATCATCAGCGCCCAAGCCAGTGACCTTATGCTCGCATGCCTGCCTCACGATTCAAATTCTGCTTAACTCTCGGTCACGCAACATTCTAAGACGCATTACCGTGACCGAATGCTCAGGATTTGCTTTAACCCGTCAATTTGATCGCAGACAGAATCGTGAAAAATCAACGACTTAGCCAGTGATTAAAAGTAAATTCAACTTCTGATTTATTTCTGCAAAAACGCTCAATTTCTGGTTTAACGATCCGCTCGACCGCCCGAAATCAGCCCTCACTTTGCGTTCAACTTTTCCTTTAAATTTGTTCGCCTTTTGCTTTATTCGATAGGGGGTGAGGAATAAAGCGATAGTTGACAGAAAATCACCTACCGGTTCACCGCCGCAGCATGGCTAACAGACCCGCAGCAACGTTTCTTCCTCCCTCCCGGCTATGGAGCGGCTCAACGTGGCGTGGCACGGTGACGTGCCAGGAAACGGTCCAACTGTGCCGCAAATGCTTTGCTGTCGCCTGCTGCGTAAGGTGTTGGGCCGCCGGTCTCCACGCCTGAGTTGCGCAACTGATCCATTACTTCGCGCATCGTAAGGCGCTCCTGAATATTCTCAGAGCTAAGCCACGTTCCCCGCGGGTCGAGTACGTGAGCGCCCTTGTCGAGGGCAGCAGCGGCGAGAGGTATGTCCGCCGTAATCACGAGGTCACCGCCCTGGACCAGTTCAACGATACGGTTATCGGCCGCATCAAAGCCGTGGGGCACCTGTAGCGCCTTGATGAACCGGGAAGGTGGCGTTCGCAGATACTGATTCGCGACGAGCGTGACGCACACTTCAACACGCCGGGCTGCCCGAAACAATATCTCCTTAACGGCAACCGGGCAGGCGTCTGCGTCGACCAGCACTTGCATCGTGGTGTTTCCGATAGAGGGAGGAAGTCATCATATTACTGCTCACACGCGTTTCAGGAGAACTCAACGTCGCCTTGCGCATGAGTGTCCCCTTACCTTTTTCTTGTCGAGAGGCGCTGCACGACTTCATCCACCGCACGCTCATTCCGGGCGCACGGAACGCAGCGCGGATGCGACGTTTGCACTCCATTGCAAATCACGTCACGCCTGTCGCTAGAAGAACAGCAGGCGCACCTTGCCCCATCCGTGCGGCATCCCTCAGTGAATGGCCATCTGCACGACCTTCACGATGACGAGACCCACTGCAACGACGAGGTAGGTGCGCAGCACACCCATCCACACGCGCGTCGACAAGCTCAGGTGCTGCGGCGCCGGCAGATCTTCGAGCGGCGGCATACGCCACGTGTTGCGCGACTCCTTCAGGGCAATACGACTGAGCGGCAACCCATCATCCGCGCCGGCTCGACCGCGCAGTTTGCGCGAGAGCTCCACTGTCGCGTATATGGCCGCGCCCACCGCGCATCCGACCACGAGAATCTTGAGAATCGCCGCACCGCTGATATCCGGATACACGGTAGCCGCCGTGAGGATGATCGAAAGAACCACGAGCACGGCAATCACGGCGCCCGTAAACACGTTGACTTTCCTCGAGTTGACCCACGGGCCGAGCACAGCCTTGTCATTGCACAGAAGCAACAGAAATACCGTTGCGCTCGGCAGTAGCACGCCGGCCAGCGTCTGCACGGCTTCGGTAAGAAGGCCGAGCGGGCTGCCGGGCAGCAGGACCAGTGCCGCCGCGAGCGCAATGATGCCGAAGTAGACAAGGTAGAAGCCCTTTGCGTCGAGCACGCTGCGATGCAGCGAGTGTTTGACCTTGAAGACATCGCCGATCGCGTAGGCGGTCGAGAGCGAAACGGCGGCAGCGCCGATGATCGACGCGTCGAGCAGCGCCACGGCGAAAATCGTGGCCGACGTCTCGCCGACATATTTGTGCAGCCCGGCGATCACACCGCCGGCATCAGTGAAGTTACCGAACTCGGGCCTGCCGTCGAACAGCGCCGCCGTAAACGCCATCATTGCCACCGCGCCGATGATCACGAACGCGATACCGATCCAGAGGTCCGCCTTCTCGTACTTCATGAAACGCGGTGTGATGCGCTTGTCGATCACGTAGCTCTGCTGGAAGAACAGCTGCCACGGCGCGACCGTCGTGCCGACAATACCGATCACGAGCAGCATCACGTCGGAGAGCTTCGAGTTCTTCGGCCATGTCGGCACCAGAAAGTCGCGCGCGATGACGCTCACGGGCGGGTGGATCGACACGAGCACCGGTACCAGCAACAGACTCAACACGCACAACACAATTGCAAAGCGTTCGAAGCGCCGGAAGTCACCCGTGCTGACCGCGGCCATCGTCAGCACCGCGGCAATGCAGACGCCCAGCACCTTCGAGACGCCCAGAAAGTCCAGCGCGAACGTAATGCCGATGAACTCGGTAACGATCGTGAGCGCATTGAGCAGGAAAAGGTCGATGACGCTGAAAGCGCCCCAGAACTTGCCGAAGCGCTCGAAGATAAGCCGTGCATGGCCGACGCCGGTCACGGCGCCGAGGCGCAGGACCATTTCCTGGTTCACGTAGAGAACCGGAATCAGCAGCGCGAGCGTCCAGAGCAGCGACGTGCCGTAACTCTGCCCGGCCTGCGTATAGGTGCCGAAGGCGCCCGCGTCGTTATCACCGACCATCACGATGAGGCCGGGGCCAAGAATGGCGAGCAGCGTGCGCAGGCGCGCCATCCAGCTGCCACGGGGGGCGGTATCGTGGTGGGCGATGGTGCCGAGCGCGCCCTTGATATCACCCACGTGGGCCTCGTCGAGCACGGCGCTTTGACGTTGCGTGAGGTTTGCGGGAGTAGTTGACATTTCTGGTCATTCCTTAGCAGTGCTGCTTGAAATCGATGATTGACGCGTGACACGCCCTTCCGCGTGCCGGTGCTCAGGCAGCCGGCAGACAGTCGGCCACGCAAGGCCCGTCAGCGGGCTAGCTTCTTAAGCGCCGCCCAGATGGCGGCGGCGACGCGAGCCGATGCGCGTGAACGGCCGTCGAGCGCGAGCATGCAGTTGTAGTGCGTGCGAGCTTCCTCGACGTGCGGGAGTTGTGAAACGAGCAGAGCGAAGCGCATGGTGATTCCTCCAGATGCTTGAAACGTGGCGCCGTCGATCAGGCATGCCCTCGTTTCACTTCGCGCGCTTCGACATGCTCGAGCGTGGGAGGAACGTGTGCAGCCAGATGTCAGGCGGAACAGCCTACGTTCCGCGAGAACGCAAGGCGAGTCGTGCAGGGACAAGGCTCGGGGTCGGGCATCGTGAACTCCTCTGTTACTCGAGTCCGGTTCATGTTTGACGGACGTGTTCAACCGCACGCTCGATCCGGCACGAATGGCGTGCGCGAAAACAGCGTGAACGAACGGCGGCACGAGCCAAGGGCCCGACGCGCCGGGTCGCGTAGACGAATGTGCGCAACGACGCACGCGTCGACGACGGCGGCCAATCGAAAAGATGCGCGGGTGAGGAACTGCGGAAGCTACTGCGGCGCGCACCGTCTGCCTGCTGGCAGGACGGCGGCTAAGGAAGAATCCAGGCGGGCGTCGTGCCGGTCAGGCAGAAAAACTGTTCGAAGGTCGACTACTGCAACTGTCCAAGGCAAATGCCCCTTTCGTGGAAACACGCGAATTCTAGTGACGGCGCACGAGCCAAGTCAACGACTATTTAGAAGTTTTTCCTTTCGAATCCGTTACTTCTGGCGAATGCAAATGATTTGCACGCCTTTTCGTTTACCACTCGCGCAACGACGATCGTTACCCGCGGGGATATGTGCATCCGGTCGCTCTGCGAAACCGACACGCCTAACAGCCGGCCCACGCCGAACGTGAAAGCGGCGGCGATCAGGCCAATGACGACTTGCCGGAAAGCGGAGAAGGCCGCGCTTCGCCCGTTGAATAGCGATGTGAAAACGCCGATGGCTGCAAGCGACAGCGCGCTCAGGACAATGCATTGCGCGATGGCTTGCAACCCGTGGGTCCACAGGAATGGCATGGCCGGGAAAATGGCGCCAAGCGAGAAAAGGCAGAAGGAGACAGCCGCCGCGGACCACGGATTGCCGCCCAGTTCCGCCGGGTCCAGGCCCAGCTCTTCCCGCGTCAAGGTATCCAGCGCCTTGTCGCGCATCATCTGCGACGCTACCCGCTTCGCCTCGTCCGGTTCGAGGCCTTTCGCACGATAAATCAGCGCGAGTTCGTGTTCCTCGGCATCGGGCGAAATCTTCAGTTCGTCCGCCTCCTTGGCAATCTGAGTGCGAGCTCGCGCGCGTTGGTCACCGAAAGCCATTCGCCCAACGCCATCGAGCAGGCGCCGGCTATCAGTCCGGCGAGCCCCGTCAGAAGGATCGCCTTGTTGCCGGTGCCTGCACATGCTACCCCCATGATCAGGCAGAAGTTGGAGACGAGCCCGTCGTTCGCACCGAGTACGGCCGCGCGCAGATCGTTCCCCGACGAGACGCCCTTGTGCCATGACTCGGCCGCAGCAATGCGAGCGCCCTGCGACATTCCCGGGTCGCTGCCATGAGCCAGTGTTTCCACCACGGCGGCGTGGTGATGCTCGTCAGCCGACATCTGGCCAGCGTCAGGTTGCCCCTGGTACTTGTTTCGGTCCGCATATTCGGCTGCAGCGAGCGTGGGCACAAAGGCCGCACCGAAAACCCGGACCAGAGCTCGCATCAGGCGCGTCTTGAGGGCTGGACCCGTTCGCTTTGCGGAAAGTCCATTGGCGCTTAGCTTGTCCGCCCAAACTTGCGCATGTTCGCGCTCCGACCTGGCGAGGTCTTTGTATACCTGCTTGCGGGCCTCATCCTTTTCAGCGTGCGCAAGGGTCTCGTATAAGGCGGCGCTGTGCAGCCCATCCGAGAAGTTGGCCCTGAACCGTTTGATTTCTTTTTTCGATGCCATGGCGAAGTCGAGTGTCGTATCTCTCCTCCGTTAGCGTAAGCGATTCTGGCGCTTCTGAACGCAATGTCCCTGCACGCGTCGTAACCGAGAACGTCAACGGTTCTCAAGTCGATTTGGACTATGAGGACATGCTGCCGGCAGCACGTCCCCACTCCGAGCGCCCAATCTCAGTACCTACACATTCGGCGTCGCGCTCTGCGGGTCCGCCGGTGTGGCCGGATCGGCACTTTGCAGCGGCGGTGCGTAGAGGA
>CALNWN010000016.1 GCA_940746715.1 uncultured Paraburkholderia sp. | reverse complement strand
CGCCGCTGTTCGTGATCGCACGCACGGCAGGCTGGAGCGCGCACGTCATCGAGCAGCGTATCGACAACAAGATCATCCGCCCGAGCGCGAATTACACGGGGCCCGAGAATTTAAAGTACGTGCCGCTCGCCAAACGCGTGTGAGGTTGCTCGTCGCGCTGCGGATCGTGTCACGAGACCGCGGCGCGATGAATCCGGCTCCTGGTTCGCAAATTGACCAAACCAGGAGCGCGCTTTCGCAGCCGCCAGCTACACTAGACTTCTAGAACGCCTCATTTGAATGCTGGCTCGCGCCGCCTCTACGGCGCGGCCGATGCGCCGCGCCACCTCTGTTTGCGCTTCATTACCGATCGTCCCCAAGCCATGAATACTGCCTATCGCAAACGCCTTCCCGGCACCGAACTCGATTTCTTCGACGCGCGCCGCCGTCGACGCGATCCAGCCCGGCGCCTACGACAAGCTGCCGTACACGTCGCGCGTGCTCGCTGAAAATCTCGTGCGACGCTGCGATCCGGTGACGCTCGTCGCGTCGCTGAAACAGATTGTCGAGCGCAAACGCGAGCTGGACTTTCCGTGGTTTCCCGCGCGCGTCGTGTGCCACGACATTCTCGGCCAGACCGCGCTCGTCGATCTGGCCGGTCTGCGCGACGCAATCGCGGCGCAAGGCGGCGACCCGGCGCTCGTGAATCCGGTCGTGCCGACGCAGCTCGTTGTCGATCACTCGCTGGCGGTGGAATGCGGCGGGTTCGATCCGGACGCGTTCGCGAAGAACCGCGCAATCGAAGATCGCCGCAACGAAGACCGTTTCGATTTCATCAACTGGACGAAGCGCGCGTTCAGGAACGTCGACGTGATTCCGCCGGGCAACGGCATCCTGCATCAGATCAACCTCGAACGCATGAGCCCGGTCGTGCAGGTGAAGGACGGCGTCGCGTTTTCCGATACGCTCGTGAATCTGGCGGCCGGCGGCGGCGAGCGCGAGGCCGTACGGTTCGGGCATCCGTCGGGCACGCTGCGTGTGGGGGCGGAAGTGGCGCTCGTGGGCGGCGAGTGGGCTGTCGAAGGCGTTGATGAGCCGCAGTGCGCGGGTGTTGATGGAGGGGTAGGTGAGGGTGGGGGCGGTGTAGGACGCGACAGGGATATCTCTCATGTGTTCTGTGGCGTTGGGCATTCGCTATTGATAAGTTCAACCGAACAATCCTGCGATAGTGAGCGCTCCCCGTCATTTAGCCCACGTGGTTGTACTTGCGAGACCTCTCAGTCGCTATAATCGTTAGCCATTCAAAGAGACGCATGACGAGACCGACAGCCTGCGATCGTAAGCGCACACCCTCCATCAACCGAATCCCGGGCGACCCACCAAAGTCCTAGAGAGATCGCACAATGAGTAAGAACAGAAAGCGGTCGCAAGCCGATTCTCGCCCGCCTGTCGATGCTCTCCAGTACGAAAAGCTCGCGCTGTCGGCTTTCCATCTCTGTGATCGGCAGATGAGCAAGCTCAAAACGCTGATCGCGCTTGCATCCACGATAGGTAGGAATCCTGCCGTCACGACCGAAGAGCGTTGCCGTCAGCAAACCATGCTCGACTTGCTCGTCAGTACTGCAGAGCAGTATCGGCAGGAACTCGCGTGCGACCGCGAACTGTTCCAGGTCATCGCGCTCGACTCGAAGGGCGTGCCCGCAAAGCGCATCACGGCAAGCCGCGCGGCGCGCCTGCTGCACGAGGCCACGGACATGTCGAGCGCGGCGCAGATGTCCGGCATGCCGGCCGGCCGTCACGCCCCGGGGCCGGCGGACGCCCCGTCAAGCGACGACATGCTGCAAGGCGGCTCGGGCCCGGACACCACTCAACACTGATCCGCCTCAGCCTACTTCGCGCCGTGCTTCGCCTGCCAGCGTTGCATGAAACCGATTTCGTCGTGCTGCGCCTTGATGATGTTCTTCGCCAGGCGCTTGAGTTCAGGGTCCTTGCCGTACTTCAGTTCGACCTGCGCCATGTCGATCGCGCCTTGGTGGTGCGGGATCATGTGGGCGACGAAGTCCTTGTCGGCGTTGCCTGTGTAGGCCGGCGCGCTCATGTCTTTCATCATCTTGTCGTCGGCGGCCTTGAAGGCGGGCGTCGAGTCGCCCGCGCCGGCATCGGCTGACGAGGCCATGTCCATGCCGGGCATGGACGCCGTGTGCTGCGCATACACAGGCGCGGCCGCGACGGCGCATGCCACGCCGCCGAACATGCAAAAAGCACGAAAAGCACGAAGCTTCTTCATAGTCGACTCCCGTTAAAAATTTTTCTTAGGCAATACGCAAAGACATCAGTTTCTCACCGACGGATGAAATCCCGCCGCGATGACCTCGACGAATTGCGCGGCCGGCAGCGTCGATGTGATCGTGACGATTTTCGTCGACACGTCGACATCGACCGCCGCAGCCGGATCGAGGCCGGCGACCGCGCCTGAAATCGACCTGGCGCAGCCGCCGCAGGACATGTCCTGAACCGCTAACTCTGTTTTCATTTCCCATCTCCTGAGACAAATCTCAAGGCAATCTTGGACCCTCCCATGGGGGTAAGGTCAAGTCCGTATCGGGGCGTTTTTACTTTTATTGCCGACGCAAATCTGCGCCCGCGATTGGGAACGGTCCTACACAAGCGGCCGCGCGCGACATCGATAATCGACGCCGCTCACAGCGCAAGGCGGTGTTCGCGCATTGCGCTTTCGAGACCACCCCGGTTCATCAACGCAGACTCTTGTTGCGATCATGCAAAGCCCATCTCCGGTGTCATCTGAAACTATCTCGCTCTGGTTCAGCGAGGCCGACGAGGCGCGCGTCGCAGGCCGGCTCGACACGGCGCAGGCGCTTCTCGATCGAATCATCGTGCATGACTCGGCTCACGCGGGCGCGCTCTATGCACGCGGACTGGTGGCGCTCGCGTTGGATCAGTTGCCGTTCGCGCAGCGCTGGATCGAGCGGGCAATCGAGGTGGATCGAGCGGGCAATCGAGGTGGAGCCGCAGCCGCCGTTCTTCGACATGCTGTGCCTTATCCAGATCAAGCTGCGCATGTTCGCGAGCATCGTGCAGACGGCGAGGGCGGGGCTCGCGCATCAGCCGGATTCGCTCGCGCTTCACTACTACTTGGGCGCGGCGCTGCAGTTGCAAGGGCATGCCGACGAAGCCGCGCCGGTCTATCGGCGGTTGATCGAACTGGCGCCGGATTATGCACAGGCGCACGCAAACCTCGGCTTGGTAGTGAAAGACCTCGGCTCGTTGAGCGAAGCAGAGCGGCACATCAGGCAAGCCATGGCTCTCGACCCGGCGAATCGCGGCGCGCGCGAGCCTGAGCCAGGTGCTGCTCGCTGCCGGCCGCTATGAGGAGGCGTGGCCCTACTTCGAGGACCGCTGGGTCAATTTCGTCGATGCCAACGGGCAGCCTGCCCAGGAGGCGCCAAAGCTCCCGTTGCCCCAATGGCGGGGCGAGCGTCCGGAGCTCGTAGGCGGCGCGCACGGTCCAGCGGCGGGCGGCGCGCGTTTGCTCGTTCTGCCGGAGCAGGGTCACGGCGACAGTCTGCAATTCGTGCGTTATCTGCCGCTCGCGCTCGGACGGTTTGCACAGGTGGGCTATATCTGCCCGCCGCCATTGCGGCGTCTGTATGAGGAGTCGTTGTGCGCGCTGGCCCGGCCTCGTGATGCTCGACGACGTCATGCCCAGCCTCAGCAAATGGGACTGGCAATGCCCGTTGATGTCGCTGCCGCTCGCCTTGGGCACACGCCTCGACAACATTTCCGCCTCGCCGTATCTGTGCACGGATCCGCAGCGCTCGGCCAACTGGCGCGCGAAACTGGAAGCGCTGCCTCAGCCGGACTTGCCGCGCGTCGGCGTGGTGTGGGCCGGCGGTCACTCGGGCCTGACCGAAGACCGCGCGCAGTCTGAATTCGGCGCAACTTGCGCCATTGTTCGCGTCCGTGCCGGTCCGCTGGATCGGCTTGCAAAAAGCCGACGACCTCGCGAAGCGCCCCGGCGCCGCGGCGAAACCTTACCTCGTCGACTGGATGAACGACGTCGAGGACTTCGTGGACACGGCGGCGATTATCGACAACCTCGATCTCGTGATCTCGGTGGATACGTCAGTCGCGCATCTGGCGGCAGCCATGGGCAAGCCGGTGTGGCTGCTCAATCGCTTCGCCGGTTGCTGGCGCTGGCTGCGCGATCGTGAGGACAGTCCGTGGTATCCGGCCGTGCGCCTTTTCACGCAGTCGCAACGCGGCAACTGGATCGAGGTGCTCGAGCGCGTCGAGGACGAATTGAAGCAGCGTTATCCACACGGCACAAGCTACCGGTCCTTTGTGCGCTAGCTAACTCAACACCGCGTCGAACTTAC
Source organism: uncultured Paraburkholderia sp. (assembly GCA_940746715.1). Classification (GTDB taxonomy): domain Bacteria; phylum Pseudomonadota; class Gammaproteobacteria; order Burkholderiales; family Burkholderiaceae; genus Paraburkholderia. The sequence continues at coordinate 64,969 of CALNWN010000016.1, read as the reverse complement.
TGAGGGAGGATTTGACGGTGCTATTGTCGGGCGTCGTTTGCGTTGTCTTCTTTTTGTCGCCTTGCAGTCGCTTGCCGTTAAAAAACCAACCAACGAAGAGAGGGCCCGGGCATGTTCAGAAAAGTTGTCGACAGGGCGAAGCAAATTCGTCGAAGCGAGAGATTCAAGCATTCGGTTGCCACCCCACGGCGCATTTCGCTTCATGCGAAACAGCGCCTCAATCGTGGCGTGTTCGCCATCGAAATCAAGGAGAACTCAGGCTTTTTCTCCGTCATGCAGATAGTCTTGTTCATCTTGATGTTTTGCGAAGAGAAATGCCTGACGCCGCAAATCAGCGCGCGCGGCGGCTTGTATGGCGACGCGGAAGGCCGGGTCGACTGGTTCGCCGCGTTTTTCGAACCCGTGCACGCCGCGGCCGCGTTGCCGCACACCCGCAAGCTGAGAACCTCCACGGTTCGCGATCTTGTGCAACTCGGCTTTCGTCAGCGCTACGAGCATCTGCTCGAACTGGATAGCGCGAGCGAACTGTTCTTCGCGTACTATCGCCCGGCCGGTCACGTCATGCGCGAGGTCGACGCGATCTGCGAGGACCTTCATATCGGCGCGTCCACACTCGGCGCGCACTTCCGCGGTACTGACAAGTCGCTCGAAGCCATGCCGGTTTCGTGGAAAGACTTCTGTCGGCATGTGGAAGCCACGCTCGCGGACAATCCGCACCTGACCCACGTCTTCGTGTCCAGCGACGAAGCAGGCTTTCTCGATTACTTCGCCGCATGGCCGTTCGGCAAGCCGGTGAGCGTCGCGCCCGCCAGACTGCTCGCGTGCGGCGCGACGCCGATTCATTTCAGCGGCTTTCCGGGGCTCGACATGGGTCGCGAGGCGTTGATCTCGAGCCTGTTGTTGTCGCGCTACGGCTATCTTGTGAAGACGCCGTCTTACCTGTCGGCCTGGTCGCGCATATTCAATCCGGCGCTTTCGGTCAAACTCGTGGCCCCGCCGCGGCCGGACGCGTTCTGGTTTCCGGACAGCCGCCTGTGGCTGGAACAGCAGGCGCGGGAAGGAGCGGCGTGCTGCCCGCCGAGCCAGGGCGCATTCCGATGGCGGACGGCGCGGGTGTCGACGGATTCAAGGCCGGGGATCATGTGGTGTCCTGTTTTTCCCGTTCTGGGAAAACGGGCCGCCCGCTGTCGGCGACTTCAGGACCACGCCCGGCGACGGCGTCGACGGCTATGTGCGCGAGGTCGTCGTGCTGCCGAGCCACTACTTCACGCATGCGCCGAAAGGCTATAGCCATGCGGAGTCCGCGACGTTGACCACGGCGGGACTCACCGTCTGGCGCGCGCTCGTGGTTGACGGCCAACTGAAACCGGGCGCCACGGTGCTGGTGCTCGGCACCGGCGGAGTGTCGATCTTCGGCTTGCAGATGGCCAAGGCCATGGGCGCGTCGGTGATCGCGACGTCTTCATCGGACGCGAAGCTGGAGAAGCTGCGCGCGCTCGGCGCCGATCATACGATCAACTACCGCGCCAATCCGGAATGGGGCAAGGCGGTGCGCGCGCTGACCGACGGCCGAGGCGTCGATCATGTGATCGAAGTGGGCGGTCCCGGCACTTTGCCGCAGTCGATCACGGCGTGCCGCATCGGCGGGCATATCGCGCTGATCGGCGTGATCACGGGGCGCGCCGGTCCGGTGCCGACCGCCGCGCTGATGGCGCGGCAGCAGCGGCTGCAAGGTTTGATTGTCGGTAGCCGGCAGGAGCAGCGCGAGATGATCCGCGCGCTCGAAACGACCGGCATTAAGCCGGTGATCGACAGCACGTTCGAACTCGCGCAGCTGGCGGACGCCTTCAGGCACGAGGCGTCAGGCACTCACTTCGGGAAGATTTGCGTGTCGGTCTGAGTGGGGCGTGGCGCCGCGTGGCGTGGCGAGGCACAACGCCCGCGCCGCGTGTCGCGTCTCTCGTTTCGCGTCTCCTGCTTCGCGGCCCGCGTCTCACATGCCCGCGTTCAGCCGCACTGCGCGAGATCCGCGAATGCGATGCGCCGCGCGGCGCATGCGTCGGTGAACGCTTCGTCGTAGCTCGAGAAAAACACGGTGCGCGTGTGCGCGAGTGTGCTGAAGAGGTCGACCAGCACGGCGCGCGCGGCGGCATCGAGTCCGCCGACGGGCTCGTCGGCAATCAGCACGCTGGTTTCGCCGATCACAGCCGAGGTCAGAAAAAACTTCTTGCGCGTGCCGAACGACATCTGCTCGAAGCGCTTTTCCAGATGCGGCGTGAGCCCGAAGCGATCGGCGAGCGCGAGCGTCTCGTCGCTCACGGTAGTGTTGCGCGCTGCGGCCACGCGCTCGAGGTATTCGCGGCCGGTCGGATCGGGCGATGGCATGCAATCCTCCGGCACATAAGTCAGCAGCGCCTTCGCGGCTACGGGCGCGGCGCTCAGCGATTGGCCGCCAATCCACACCTCGCCGGAATCGGCCACAAGGGCGCCGGCCAGCATGGCGAGCAGGGTAGATTTACCGCTGCCCGACTCGTCGTTGAGCGCGACGCATCCGGCTGCCGAGTCGTGGCTCAGTCCATTGAAAACGATGCGCTCGCCATAACGCTTGCTGAGGTTTTCGAATCGAAGCATAAGTCGTGAGAAGTGGGGAGTGTTCGTCGCGCGCAACAGCCGCATAAGCCCAGCGCTTTCCCGCAGCGCGACGCAGCAACAAGGATGGCGAAGCGTAACAAAATCCGCGAGGGCGTTCCAACACGGCCTCGTGGCGGCGCCGGCCCGGCCAGAACGCGCCTGCGCGCGGACCAAGCGAACCCGGCGACACGGCGACACGGCGCAACCGTGCCTGGCGGAAATAGGGCAGGTGCAAATGATAGGTCTACAGAATACGCGGCCTTTTTTACGCTGCTAAACTGTGCGGCGGAGCAGTTTTCTATCGCATCGCATGCGCCGCTCGCGCCCTATATTCCGCCTCTTCAAACGACGGGATGAGCGGTAGAAACAGGCCTTTTCTGCGATTTGGAAGAAGCAGCCGCGGGGCATACTGGCTCATACGCGACTGGTTAAAAGGGACGCATGGTTGGGTGTCCTTTCTTCCTTGCAGGCATGGCGTCGCAATGGCCGATATTCCTCTCCCAACCGCTCATCCGCTGATTCGACATGTATTAGGGGCTCGCTTGAGCCCGTTTTTGGAAGTGACTCATGAAGCCGGGAAAGAATTCGCTTGGGAAAACGCGGGCGCGCAAAATCGCCATTGCAGCCGTGTCGGCACTCATTGCATTGGTACTCGCATTCAGTTTCTGGCATCACCAGCAGCGCACCGCGCAGCCTGCCCCGGCCTTGACCGGCGTCGCGAATCAGATGCGTCACGATACGTCGGCATGGACGCGCGAGGAGAAAGACGCGTCGCAGATGCTGCGCGACATTCATGACGCCCAGGTCGCGGCAATCGGCGTGAGCCCCAACGCGATTCTCGTGTCGAAGCGCGACGGTTCCAAGTACTTCGTGACCGACCATGATGCGACGTTTTCGCACGCGCTTCTGCTCGGCGAACCGAAAAGCGGCGACGCGGCTTCCTATCAACTCGTGTGGCTGCCGGACGCGGACATTCGCACGGGCGGCTCGCGCTGGCTCCAGATGTTCGACCAGACGCGCGACATCCTCAGTCTGCTGCTGCCGCTGGTGCTGATCGGCGGCATGGTGTGGTTCATGCGCCGGGAAATGCGCGGCGGCGCGACGCTGCTCAGCAAGGCGTCCACACTGCGTTTCGACGACGTGATCGGCGCCGGTGAAGCGAAGGCGGCGCTCGCGGACATCCGCGGCTATCTGTCGAACCCGAAGCAATTCACGTCGATGGGCGTGCGCGCGCCGTGCGGCATCCTGATGGTGGGCGGCCCGGGCGTCGGCAAGACGCGGCTCGCGCAGGCGCTCGCAGGCGAATGCGGGGCGAACTTCATCTCGATCACCGGCAGTTATTTCAGCGCGAAGTACTACGGCGTGGGCATCCAGAAGGTGAAGCATCTGTTCGAAATGGCGCGCAAGAATGCGCCGACGGTGATCTTTATCGACGAGGCGGACGGCCTCGCGAAACGTACGGATACCGGCGGCGGTCCTGTCGAAGCCGAGAGCAACCGCATCATCAATCAGCTGCTCGCGGAAATGGACGGCTTCGCGTCGAACGAAGGCGTGATCATCGTCGCGGCCACGAATCATCCGGACAATCTCGACGAGGCATTGCGCCGCCCGGGGCGTTTCGATCGCACGGTGCAGGTTCGCCTGCCGGACCGCGAGGATCGCGCGAAGATTTTCCGCTTCTACGCGGAAAAGCTGAAGGCGAAGGCGGCCGACATCGACTATGACCAGCTCGCACGGTTGACCACGGGGCTGTCTCCGGCGACCGTCGCGATGGTCGTGAACCAGGCGGGGCTCGTGGCGCGCAAGGCCGGCGACAAGGAAATCGCGGCGAAGCATTTTATCGAGGCGATCAAGATCGCCCGTATCGGCGACGTGAGCGGCGCGGAGCGCGCGTTGACCGAGGACGAACGCACGCGCATCGCCGTGCACGAAGCGGGGCATGGTCTCGTGGCCGCGCTGCTCGGCACCGGCGTGCTCGAAGAGGTCACGATTCTGCCGCGCGGCGGCGCGCTCGGCGTCGCGCTCATCACCAAGGCGCAGGACAAGCATCTGTATCGCGAGACCGAGATCCGCAACGAGGTCAAGGTGCTGCTCGGCGGCCGCAACGCCGAGATTCTTGCGTTCTCCGAAGCATCGAGCGGCGCGGCTTCCGATTTGCAGGAGGCATCGCGCATCAGCCTCGACATGGTGTCGAAGTTCGGCTTTAACAGCGACGGCAATCTGTTCAGCCTCGCCGCGCTCCCCTCGCAATACGCGGGTCTTCAGATGAAGGGCGCGATCGACCAGGCAAACGTGCTGCTGAAGGAGCTGAACGAGCAGTGCTACGACCTGCTGCATGCGTACGAGCCGGTGCTGCGTGATATTGCCGACGAACTGCTCGAACACGAGACCGTGCCGGGCGAGACGGTGTACCGCTTGATCAAGGAGCACAAGAGTACGCTGAAGATCGTGCACGAACAGGAGCCCGAGCCGGAAGCCGCTTAATGTAACGGCGTGACGGCTTGACGGTGCAATAACCGCCTCTGCGCTACGCAAAATCAGAAGGGCCGGGCGGTGGAACGCCCGGCGGCGTCTCCGTCTCGCCCAAGGGCTCGCGCTTCGCTTCTTTGTCTTATCGTCGGATTGCGGGCTTTCGCCTTTTTCCGGCAGCGGCTGGTCGAGGCCGGGTTCGACCGGTGTCGGGATTGCATCGCCGACGGGCTTCGAAATATCGGTGGGCGGACCGCCGGGGTCTGCCGTTTCATCCGGCTCGTTGCCGGGTTGCTGGTCGTGTTCGTTCGGGCTATCTGGCTGAGTGGCCACGGCGCATCTCCAGTGGTGACAGTCACGCCATACAGTCAGCAATGCCTGTGCCATCCCTGCGAGGTCAGACGAATCGAGCCGCTTCAGGCAGCATCCGAGGCAGCGCCTTCGTCTGTCAGCGAACGTGGCCGCGTGCGCCAATGCGCAATCCGCGTTCGCCGCCGGCATGCGCCGCGTCTTCAGGCGGAGAATGGGCTCTTCGATCATCCGCCACGACAACAGCGCAAGTCCGAGCGAGATCGCGAACGACGCCGCAATGCCCATCACGTGTGCCCATAGCGGTACTGCTGCCCCGAACAGCGCTTGTGCATGACGGTTGCGGGTCAGGTCGGGGATCAGGTTGTGATACAAATAGAAAATAGAAGCCGTAGCTGATGCGGCCGAGGCCCGCCAGCCAGCGCGTTTCGAGCAGACCCAAGACGACCGCATTGCGGCAGCACGCGATGGAACCCACGAGCGCCGCGATGCACAGCCCATACACGGCGTTCACGCCCGTGAAGAGCAGCGGATTCTGTAGCGCGCTCCACGCCGGTTCGCTCGCACACAAGCCCACGAGACAAAGGCTCAGGCCAAACAGTGTCGCGCCGTGGCCGAGCCACGCCCGCACACCGCCTGCATTGCGCGCGATCAACAGACCGCCCATTCCGCCGAGCGCCAATAGCCAGAAGTTGCTCAACGGATACGTGTAGATTGTGATCTCCGGCCAATGCGCGGCGCGCATCGCCCATAACGAAATCAGTCCAGCGACGACCGTCAGCGCGCACACGACGAGGTGCCGGCGCGCAGCAAGCAGCAGCAACAGCGGCGCAAACACGAGATAAAACTGCTCCTCGATAGCGAGACTCCACAAATGCGAGTAACGCCCAGGCCAGTCATGCAGCACGTAGCCGATCCAGAAGTTCGACAGATAAGCGAAGTGAAACGGCATGCCGCTCGCAAGCTCCGGACTCGCCATGCCGAAAAGCATAAGCACGCCCATCACGGTCAGCATCAGGTAATAGATCGGGAAAATGCGCAGCGTGCGGCGAAACAGAAAGCGCTTGAGCTCGGCCGACAAAGCCACTGCCGCTTTGCTCGATGCGCTGCCACTGCGTCGACAGAATGCCGATAATCAGAAAGCCGCTGAGCGCAAAGAAGATCCACACGCCGAGATGACCTGTTTCGCCGATATTGCCGAATAGCCGGTGTTGCAGAAACACCATGAGGACTGCAATGGCGCGCAGTCCGTCGAAGCCGCCAATTCTGTTGTTCATGTGAGCGTATTCCAATGCGAAGGCGATGCGCGCGGCGCAGCCGTTCAGGTGGAACGCCGACGGACATGCATGAATTCATCGTATGATGAAAAAAAGCGAAAAAAATCGCAGCGCGCAATGCACAGAATTTTTTTGGCGGCAATTACCGGATGCATTCGCGAATGCGCGCGAATGCCGCAAAACTTTCCGTGATTGCAAAGCGGGCGCCCGACGATTACCGCATGCCGACAGCGGGATTTCAGATTGCCAGCGAATTGCCGGTTATGACAGGCTGCTTGTCAGCGCTTATCGATTCATCGCACGGCGCCCGTCGAAAAGTTATATCGTGGCGTGTTGCTGGATAACTTTCCTGCGAGAACACGAATGGACATTCGCCGCGGACGCTCCGTCGAAGTGGACTTCTTTCTCGGTGTCGTGTTGATCGTGATCGTGCTGGATCACATGCCCCGCAGCACGCTTTCCCATCTGATGCTGCACGCGTACGCGCTGTGCGATTCCGCGGAAGTGTTCGTGTTCCTCGGCGGCTATGCGTCGGCGGCGGCGTACACGGCGGTGCTGACGGCTCGCGGCGAGAAGGCCGCTAACCTGCGCTTCGTGCGGCGCTGCTGGGAAATCTACCGCGCGTATCTGTTGACCGCGTTGCTCACGCTGCTCTCCGGCGCAGTGCTCGCCTTGGTGCACCTGAATCACGCGATGGTCGATCTGACCGGCTGGTGGCCGTTCGCGGCGCAGCCGCTGCAGCAGACGTTGGACATTGCGGTGTTGCGCCGGCAACCGTACCTGTCGAGCGTGTTGCCGATGTACATGTTCTACGCGCTTCTCGTGCCCGCCGTGGTGCCGCTGGCGCTGAGCGCGGCGTCTGGTGGCTCGCCCGGCCGCTCGCCGTGCTGCTCAGCATTGACGACATGGCCAACTGGGCTTTTAATCCGTTTGCATGGCAATTGATGTTCGTGCTCGGTATCATGTGCCGGCTTGCGCCCATCAGCGAGCGTTTTCAGGCAGGCGAGACGGCTCGCTGGTTCACGCGGGCCGCCATCGTCGCCGTGCTCGCCTTTGCCGCCGTTAAACTCTTCGTGCTGACGCAGCCTTTGCCCGGCTCCCTTAAACAGAATCTTTCCGTCGACCGCGTGATCAACTTCATCGTCATTGCCTGGCTCGCCGCGCAGCTCGTGCGCGTGGGCAGCATCGCCCGGCTCGCGCAGCGCCTGCCGGCTGTCGTGACCGTGGGCCGCACGGGGCTCGTGTGTTTTGTCGGCGGCACGCTCGTGTCGTTGATCGTCGATACCGCGACGCCGCACACGTTTCATGGCTTTCGCGGCGTGCTGCTGGGACTCGCCGGCGACTTCGTGGCAATCGGCGCGCTGCTGATTCTTGCGCGCGGCTGGCACGGATGGAAAGCACAGCAGCCGCGCGCGGCTGCGAGCGGGGCGCGTTGCGGATGACGGCGGGCTCGCGTCGCCTGCCTCTCGCGCGAGCTTTGCGCGTGCGCGCCATGGCACGTGTCGCCGTGCTGACCGGCGCCTGGCTCGTCCTGACCCCGCAGAGCGCCTTCGCCGCGCAGAAGGAAGCGCCGCTTTCCATGCGTTGCGCCGAGTTCGCGGGCGCCGTCTGCCGCCGGAACTGATCGCGCTGCCGACAGCGGGCGCGCAGATCGAAAGCGCGTCGATGGTCGGGGCCACCGCGCCGGGCAATCAGCAAGGCGGCGAATACTGCCGCATCACGGGGCGCATCAAGGCACTCAAGCCGACCACGCCCACATCCGCTTCGACCTGAATTTGCCGCGCCACTGGAACGGCCGCGCGCTGCAGGTCGGCGGCGGCGGGTACAACGGGCGTGGTGGTGAGCGGCACCGGCGTCATGCCGTTTTCACCGGATCGCGCGCCGCTTGCACAAGGCTATGCGACTTTCGGCGACGATTCGGGACATGTCGGCGATTCGTCGCTCGCGGTCTTTGGCCTCGTCGACGAAGCCGTGACGAACTTCGGCTATGCGCATCTGAAGAAGACGCACGACGCCGCGCTTGCGCTCATCGCGCGCGTATGGCCGGCCGCCGCAGCGCATGTATTTCGGGGGCGGCTCGACGGGTGGCCGCGAAGGCTACACGGTCATGCAGCGCTTTCCCGACGACTACGACGGCGTGATCGCCAATTCGCCCGCGCTCAATTTTTCCGGCGTGCGGCTCATCGGCGTGAAGGTGGGGCAGGCCGAATATGCGACGCCGGGCGGCTTCATCCCGCCGCTCCTGCTCGAGCGCGTGTATCACAGCGAACGCTTGCTGTATGCGACCGGCTCGACGGCGCAGCGGACGGCATTGTGAGCGACGTGGCCGCATGCCGCGCGCATGAAGCGGAGATCGTCGACTCGTTGCGTTGCGCGGGCAGCACGCTGTCACGCGACGAGTGCCTCACCGAAGCGCAACTCGCCACGCTGATGGTGCTGCGCGACGGCTTGTCGCTGCCCTACAAACTCGCCTGGGATGTCAGCGGTTATCGCGGCTACGACGTTTTTCAGGGCACGCATCTGAATGGCTCGCTCGGCCTCGGGCATCAGGCGGAACGGCTTGCGGTGCCGAAGTTTTTCGCCAACTGTTATCTGTTCGCGCAGGGCGACGGCTATGTGCGCTACTTCGTTGCGCGCGACGCGGACTTCGACTCGCTCAGGTTCGACCCGCAGCATCCCGGCAAATATCGCGCGCAACTGGTGGCGCTTTCACAGACCATCGGCGCGATGAACACGGACCTCGCGCGCTACATGGCGCGCGGGGGCAAGCTCATTACGCTGCAAGGTCTCGCCGACGAAGTCATCAGCCCGAATCAGACCATTGCGTATCGAGAGGCGCTCGTCGACCGTTATGGTGTCGACGAAGTCGACCGTTTCATGCGCTTGTACATGGTGCCGGGTTTTCAGCATGGCAGCGGCGCGTTCGTGCCGTCCGTCGATCTGCTCGGCGCGCTCGATCGCTGGGTGACGCGCGGCGCGTTGCCGGAAACGCTGATCGCCACCGACATCGCCGCAGCGACCAATGGACGCTCGCGCCCGTTGTGCCGCTATCCGCTGTTTCCGCGCTATGTGGGCAAGGGCAATGTGAATCTGGCGACCAGCTTTGTTTGCGCGGAGCCGTGATTCTGCCTTGCGGGCAGGCGCGTCTGCTTTACCTGGGAACGCTTGCAAAATCCACCATCGACGCAAAGCCTGCATGCAGGACCGTGCAGCGCGATCGGAAAACGATTCGAGAACAAAAGGACGGCGACGCCGTCTATGTTTCAGGCGCTGTCACAGCCTCGATTTCAAACAGCTGCTCGAGGCGCGAACGCCGTCCTTCGCTTACTGGCCGTTCTGCATCGTGCCGTTGGTGCCATTGGTGCCGTTCGTGCCGCCGCGCATACTGTGCCGCTATTCGAACGTTTCGTCGTGGCGCTGTTCGGCGATGCGCCGGTGCCCGTCCCCATGCCGCCGCCGGTGCCGGTCACGCCGGGTGAGCCGTAGCCGGAATCGCCGGGATGCTTCGTCGTGCCGGGGCCGACTCCCGGTGTTGCCGTGCCGCCCGCGCCGCCTGCGCCGGCACCGTCGCCGGCTTGTGCATAGGCTCCGCCCGATAGTGCCATTACGAGCGCTGAAGCAAAAATCGTCCTGGTAAAGCGTTTCATGGTTCACCTCCATAGAGTCGATTGATGTCACGCGAGCGCTTCGCACTCACATGAAGAGACTGCCGCAAGCACTGTGCCTTGGATGCCGGCGCCAGCCGCACGGGTGCAACAGCACGGCGAAAGTCGAGCATGGCGCGTTCCCGGGACGACGCCCCGCCGGCTTGTTTCGCCGCAATCGGGAGGTGCGCAGGGACAATTGGCGCTGCATGAAATTCATACGCATGCCGAATTATCTTGCAATGCAGCGAAAACCGCCCTGATGCGGAGGGTCGACACGGCGGCATGCGACTTTCCGTAGGCTCCGATCCGGTTCGCTGCACGCTTTCGCGGTTTCCATTACATTTCGGGTGCGGTCGCGCTCGCGCGTCATTTCATCCACTTTCACAACGGTGTCTGCCATCGTCGAATCCATGCAGCCAATCGTCTCAGTCACGAATCTGTCGAAAACCTATGCAAGCGGTTTTCGGGCACTGAAAAACATCAATCTCGGGATCAACCGCGGAGAAATCTTTGCCCTGCTGGGGCCGAACGGGGCGGGCAAGACCACGCTCATCAGCATCATCTGCGGCATTGTCAACGCGAGCGGAGGCAGCGTCATGGTGGACGGACGCGACATTGCCGCCGACTATCGCGGCGCGCGCTCGCTGATCGGCCTCGTGCCGCAGGAACTCACCACCGACTCGTTCGAGACCGTCTGGGCGACCGTGTCGTTCAGCCGCGGCCTGTTCGGCAAGCCGAAAAACCCGGCTTACATCGAGAAGGTGCTGCGCGATCTGTCGCTGTGGGAAAAGCGCAATAGCAAGATCATCACGCTGTCGGGCGGCATGAAGCGCCGCGTGCTGATCGCGAAGGCGCTGTCGCACGAACCGCGCGTGCTGTTTCTCGACGAGCCCACGGCGGGCGTCGACGTCGAGTTGCGCCGCGACATGTGGAAGCTCGTGCGCTCGCTCGCGGCAAGCGGCGTGACGATTATTCTGACCACGCATTACATCGACGAAGCGGAGGAAATGGCGGACCGCATCGGCGTGATCAACGGCGGTGAAATCATGCTGGTCGAAGAGAAGACCGAACTCATGCGCAAGCTCGGCAAGAAGCAGTTGATGCTGCAACTGGAGAGTCCGCTCGACGCCTTGCCGCCGTCGCTCGCGGGCTACGGGCTCGACGTCGCGAAGGGCGGCAACGAGCTGATCTACACGTATGAAGGCGACGGCGGCCGCACCGACATCATTGCGCTCCTCAAGGCGCTCGACGACGCCAGCATCCGTTTCAAGGACCTGCATACCACGCAGAGTTCGCTTGAAGACATCTTCGTGAGTCTGCTTCGGGGTAACACATGAACATCTACGCGATTCGCGCGATCTACAAGTTCGAAATGGCGCGCACGTGGCGCACGCTGATGCAAAGCATCATCGCGCCGGTGATTTCCACGTCGCTCTACTTTGTCGTGTTCGGCGCGGCCATCGGCTCGCGCATCAAGGAAGTGGACGGCATTACCTATGGCGCGTTCATCGTGCCGGGGCTCATCATGTTGTCGCTGCTGTCGCAGAGCATTTCGAACGCGTCGTTCGGCATCTACTTTCCGCGCTTCACCGGCACCATCTACGAGTTGTTGTCGGCGCCCGTGTCGTATCTGGAGATCGTCGTGAGTTATGTGGGCGCGGCGGCCACCAAGTCGATCCTGCTCGGACTCATCATTCTGGCTACCGCGGGCCTCTTCGTGCCGCTGCAGGTACAGCATCCGGTCTGGATGATCCTGTTTCTGGTGTTGACCGCGGTCACGTTCAGTCTGCTCGGGTTCATCATCGGCATCTGGGCGGATAGCTTCGAGAAGCTGCAACTGGTGCCGCTCCTGATCATCACGCCGCTCACGTTCCTCGGCGGGAGCTTCTACGCGGTCAACATGCTGCCGCCGTTCTGGAAGGTCGTGACGCTGTTCAATCCGATTGTCTATCTGGTGAGCGGATTTCGCTGGAGTTTCTATGGTCTCGCGGATGTGAACGTCGAAGTCAGCCTCGGCATGACGGCGCTCTTTCTGGCTGTGTTTCTCGCTATCGTCGCGTGGATCTTCAAGACGGGTTACCGCTTAAAGAGCTGAGCGGCGGACTGCGCATAAAAAACGGCGTGGCAGCGCTCGCCGCCACGCCGTTTCGGCGCTCATGATGTCTATCGGATCTACGACACATAGGCTTTCGCCACGTTGATCAACTGCACGCGGTTGCGCACGTTGAACAGTTGCCGCAGGCGGCGCAGGTGGTAGTCGACGTTGTGCGGCGAGAGCCCGAGGAAATACGCAATTTCCTTGTCGCGCTGCCCTTGAACCACCGCCTTCAGCACCGCATGCTGCAACTCGCTCAACGTCACGCGATGCTGCTGCGCGGGCGTCATGCCGATCACGCTCTTCGCATGCGTCCAGATGAACTCATGAATCGTGTGCGCGAACATCAGCGTTTCGGCCACGATCGATTCGGTCATCCAGCGCGGGTTGCCGATCTCCGAGTTGAAGCACAGGCTCGCGCTCAGCTCCGGCTCGGGCAGCGGCATCTGCGTGAGAATGCCGCTTTTGCGGCCCGTTGCCTCCAGCATGTCGATGAGGCTGCCTAGCCGCTCGCTGCGCATTTGCGCGCGCGGCAGGTCGGCGCGCATGTCGACCGTATTCCAGAGGAACGGCAGGCCGGTCGGCGAGGCGAGTGCGACGCGCGGATCCAGCTCGAAATAACGCTCGCGGAAATAGCGCGTGAGCCAGCTCTGCGACTCGTAACTCGTCAGCACGAACATGGTCTTGCGATGCGCGGACGTGCGCGTGGCCGTGTAGCTGAACGAGTTGAAGCCCAACTGCCTGATGCGTTGCCGCACGAATTCGATGCGGTCCTGCGCACTGCCGAAACGCACCAGCGGACTGATGACCGGCGCGCGGCCGGCGCGGGCGTGCCGATCTCCTCCTCGGTGAAGAGCGTGAGAAAACCTGCGGGCGCCGCGCCTGTTGCCGCGCGGCCAGATACGATCGATGCTTCAGCCGCGTGGGCTGAGTTCGCGGCCTGCCGCGTGCCGACCGGGTAGGCCGGTTGTGCGGTGACCGCTGGCTTGTATGCTGCCGACGCATGGCCGGATTCGCCCTGCGGCGAACCGGTCAGCCAATGCGGCAGCGTATCGCATTCATGTTCCATGAAACGGTAGCTCCGGCGTTCGAAACGCGTGAAAGACGACAACCTGAATGATTAGCTATTTCCAAAAATTACGGTAGCCGGTTCCTTGCTATCATTTTTGAGATCTTGCGCTGACAGCTGACCGGCGACGCGGGTTCGACAGGGTTCTCTCATTTGCATACGGCACCTCCTTGGGAATGGACGTGAAGACACGAATTCCAAAGCTGACAACGACGCTTGCCTACGACCGCTACATGGCGGGCCAGAAACTGGTGTCGAGCGTGGATCGCCCGTGGCGTCACCTGGTGTTGCGCTCCTATCTCGAGCCAAACGAGCAGGAACTGCTGGAAGCGCCCGGCCTGCAGGACCTCACGCTGATGACGCTCGCGAGCGGCGCCGAGCATCTTGAGCGCAATCTGAACGGGCGCTGGGAAAGCGCCGACCTGCGAGTGGGCGACCTGTGGTACGTGCCGTCCGCGCCGATTTCCTGGCGTTGGCGTTCGATTAGCGATGAGCCACTGTCGACCGTCCATTTGCATATCGAGCGCAGCCTGATCGACAGCGTCGCAGATCAGATGGAGCTCGGCGGGTCGCGCCGCGAACTGTCGCTCGGCGACGCGATGCAGTTCCATGATCCGCTGGTGGCCGGGATGCTTTCTGCATTGCATCGCGCCGCCGGCGACCCGACCGACTCGCGCCTTTACGTCGACGCGCTGGTTCATGCGCTCGCCGCGCATCTTCTTCAACATTATTCGCACGGCCGGCAAGCGGGGACGACGCCGGCACAGCCAGAACGGCTGGTGCCGCGCCGCATCCGGCGTGTAACCGATTACATTCGCGCGCACCTAGGTGCCGATCTGGCGATCGGCGAACTGGCCGCGCACGCGGATCTAAGCAGCTTCCACTTTGCCCGCGTGTTCCGCCGCGAAACCGGCGAAACGCCGCACCAATACGTGACGCGCTTGCGTCTCGAAGAAGCGGCGAGGCTGCTGCGTTCGACCGATCAGACCGTGCTGCAGATCGCAATTGCGGTTGGTTACGAGAATGCCAGTCATTTCTCCGTGCAGTTCAAGCGTGATTACGGCGTGACGCCGCTTGCTTACCGGTTGCGCGGCTGATTCAGGCGGGATGTCGGCAACAGCCGGTGATGGAGCGCGCCCGCTGTGCTCGTTGCCGCGAGCGGTGCCTTCCGATGCAGGGCGGCGCTGCGCCTCTCATTCGCGCTTTGGCTGGCGGCCAGCCCGACTGCGATGCAAGCAGAAGCGAAGCCGGAAGCCGTCTGTAGGAATCACGCACCTTTCGAAGTGTGCTGTGCATTGCGCGGCTTGCAAACTACGAAGTTTCGTGGCGCCACACCGATCAGACCTGGCATGGGGCTGCCCGTGTAGTCGTGTGAAGGCGGATGGCCGCGCGGCGCCAACCGGTCTAACTGGCCTAACCGCGTGTGAGAACTGTATCTGTCGAAGCCTTGCACAGCACGACAGAATGATCCACCCACGGCTTGGCCCGAGCCGCGTCTGACCGACCACTTGTCCATTATTCACCGTCATACCGGGTACCTTGCGATGACCCGACTTCGAATCACCTCCTGCGGCCATGAATTTATCGCCGAAACGAACCCCGACGCGCCGCAAACCGTGGCCGCCTTCCTGAAGCTGCTGCCGTACCGCCAGAAAATCATCCATGTGCGCTGGAGCGGCGAGGGCTGCTGGGTACCGCTCGGCGAGTTCAAGCTGGAAAACGACGGCGCGCCAGTCGGTTTCGAAAATCACACGAGCCATCCGTCGGTCGGCGACATCCTGTTTTATCCGGGCGGATATAGCGAAAACGAGATTCTCATCGCCTATGGTTCCTGCTGCTTCGCGAGCAAGATGGGTCAACTCGCGGGCAATCACTTTCTGACTATCGTCGAAGGCAAAGAGAAGTTACGCGAAGTCGGTGTCAAGGTGCTGTGGGAAGGCGCGCAAGACGTGCTGTTCGAAAAGATCTGAGCATCTTGCGGCGTTGAGCGCCGCTCACGGTTCTTTAGTAGTGGCGAGCCAGCCTCGACTGGCTCGCATTTCTTCCATGCCGGTTCTCGGCCACTTTCAGCATTCGACTAAAACCACTTAGTCCTGCCCCTTGGCGATTAAGACATTCGTCCGCTTTTCGTCTGAAGCGCCCTATGCCATTTAGCTAAATCACGCTAAAAAATCGCTTTTCGGATTAATCGTATTCGCGAACCGCGGAGCTGCCTACACACTCGGCGCTTCAGCCTTGTGTGCCAGGTGAAAACGCGGTGCGTCCTGAGTCTGTTTAGTCGGCTTAATACTTAGGATGGCATAAGAAAAATCTCTGCAAGAGATCGTGGATGAAGAGTGGGAGGAATGTTGAACAAGACCTATAAGACAGTATGGAACGAAGCGAAACGCGCGTATGTGGCGGCATCGGGCCTGCTCGGCGTGCTGGCATTGGCGCAGCCGGCCGGCGCAGAAGAGTGCGGGCCGGCCGGCTGCGCGAATCTCGCCGACGCGTTGTTCTACGACAGCGGCGCGCACGACAGCGTGACGCTCGGCAATCCAGGCGCGCCGGTCAGGGTGACGAACCTGGCGCAGGGCGCGCTCGACGCCTACAGTTCCGACGCGGTAACCGGCGCGCAACTGCACGCCACTAATGACGCGGTAGCGCGGGATTCGGCGAGCATTTCGGAGCTGGCAGGCAACATCGAAAGCGGTCAGCTAGGGCTCGTCCGCCAGGATTTGGGCACGCGTAACCTGACCGTCGGGCAGGTTACGGACGGCGCGTCGGTGGACTTCACCGGAACCGGCGGACCTCGCGAACTCGTCGGCATCGCGGCGGGAACCAGCGCGCAGTCGGCGGCGCGCTCAGCTCGCTCGATGCGGGCATTACGACGCTGCAGTCGCAAATCGTCTCGGGCAGCATCGGCCTCGTCAGGCAGGACCTGGGGACGCGCGACATCCTGGTCGCGCCGTCGTCGACGGGTATCCGCATGAATGTCGCCGGTCTTAACGGCAACCGCACGCTGACGGGGCTGTCGCGCGGCGCGATCGGCGCCTCCAGTGCTGACGCGGTCAACGGCGCCCAGCTCTACGATCACACGGCGAGCGTGGCGCAGGCGCTCGACGGCGGCTCGGCGGTCAATGCAGACGGCACCGCGAAGGCGCCGGTCTACACCATCGGCAGAAAAACATATGGCGACGTCGGCTCGGCGCTCGCCGCGGCCGTCAATACCAGCGTGGCAACCAGCACCGCGGCAAGCGCGGTGGCGAGTGCAACGAGCATTGCCGCGGCCACGGCCAATGCCGTCCAGTACGACTCGTCCGCGCGCGACCTATGACGCTCGGCAACGGAAGCGCGCCGGTCCGCGTCACGAACGTGCGCGCCACGAGACTCGAGAGCGACAGCACGGACGCAGTGAATGGCGGCCAGCTAGCTGTTCGCGACGAATGAGCAGGTCGCGCAGAACAGCGACAGAATCGCGAACCTCGATCAGCGGGTCATCAGCAGCGCGACTTCTATCGCGGCGCAAGCGCCAACACGGCGAAGATTGCCGGCCTCGACACGCGCACCACGGCGCTGGAGGGCAATCTGACGAACGTCGCGAGCCAGATTGCGAACGGCGAAATCGGGCTCGTGCAGCAAGACCCGACTTCGCGAGTCATCAGCATCGGGCAGAACGCAAACGGCGCGCGCGTCGATTTCTCCGGGACGAGTGGCGCCCGCCAATTGACCGGCGTCGCGGCGGGCCTGACCGACACGTCCGCAATCAACTTCGCCCAGTTCAGGCCGGTGGTGGCCGGGCTCGGCGGCGGCGCGCAGATCAATATCGACGGCTCGGTCACCGCACCGTCGTATCACTTGCAAGGCGGCACGCAGAACAACGTCGGCGATGCGCTCGACTCGCTCGACAACGGGCTCAGCACGCTCCAGCAGAACGTCGAAAAGGGCGGCATCGGCATCGTGACGCAAGATCCGGCGTCACGCGTAATCAAGATCGGCGCGACGACCGACGGCCGCTCGATCAACGTCGCGGGCACGCAGGGCAATCGCGTCGTCATGGGCGTCGCGCGCGGATCGCTGAACGCCACCAGCACCGACGCCGTCAACGGTTCGCAACTGTTCGCGCAGGCAGCGAGTACGGCGATGGCGCTGGGCGGCGGCTCCACCGTGAATGGCGACGGCTCGGTGAGCGCGCCTTCGGACAAGGTGGGCGGGCAGGTGGTGAACAGCGTCGGCGGCGCGCTCGCCAATCTGGACGGCCGCGTCACGCAGAACAGCAACGACATTGCGGGCTTGCAGAGCAGCGTTGGCCGCATCAACGGCACGGTGGCGAATGCGGTTCAGTACGACAGCACCGCGCACGACAAGGTGACGCTCGGCGGCACGTCGGCGAATGCGCCGGCCGTGCAGTTGACCAATCTGAAGAACGGCGAAGTGTCGGCAACGAGCAGCGATGCGGTCACCGGCGCACAGCTCTGGCAAACCAGCCAGCAGATCAGCAGCATCGGTCAGACCGTCAAGAATTATGCGACGAACGGCAATGGCTACGTCGCCGTGAACAGTACCGCGAGCGCGCCGCAGGCGACGGGCAGCGGCTCACTTGCGCTCGGCGGCGGGGCGAAGGCGTCGGCGGCGAATAGTGTCGCGCTTGGGGAGGGCTCGGTGGCGGATCAGCCGAACACGGTTTCCGTAGGCTCGGCAGGCAGCGAGCGCCGCATCACGAATCTCGCCGCCGGGCAGGCGCCGGGCGACGCGGTCAACATGCAGCAGTTCCAGGGCGGCATGGGCGACCTCGCGCGGCGCGCGTATGCCGGAGCCGCGTCCGCGATGGCCATGAACATGGTGCCGGAAGTCGACGCGACGAAGAACCTCGCAATCGGCGTGGGCACGGCCGGCTACATGGGTTATCAGGCAGTGGCGGTGGGCCTGTCGGCGCGCGTCGCGCAAAACTTCAAGGTGAAGCTGAGCGCGGGCATCAGTTCGGTGACGACCTCGGTGGGCGCCGGCGCCGCGTATCAGTGGTAGGGGAAGCCAGCGGGCGAGAACTGCCGGTGGCGGATTGAAGGCGCCCCGCCTGTGAGGCGGCGGGGCGCGCACGCGCTTAATGGAACAGCTTCATCGCTTGCGAGAGCGTGTTGTATACGCCCCATGCGAGCGGAATCATCACATACAGCCAGAAAATGACGATCTTGGCCTTGTTGGTGGGGTGCACGGGTTCAACGGTCGACATGCGAGTCTCCTTATGCGCCTTTGGCGACTTGTGCGTCGGTCATGTGATGCTTCTCGTCCACACGCTTGACCAACAGATTGCAGATGAAGCCGATCACCAGCAGCACGGCCATGATATGCACCGTCATCGTGTAGGCGTCGGCTTTAGCGACGCCGTGCGCGACTTCGTAGGCGCGGATGTAGTTGACCAGCACTGGGCCGGCCACGCCGGCTGCGGCCCATGCGGTCAGCAGGCGTCCATGAATGCCGCCCACGAACGCGGTGCCGAACATGTCCGCGAGATAGGCGGGCACCGTCGAAAAACCGCCGCCGTACATCGTGAGAATGACGCAGTAGGACAGCACGAAGAGCGCCATCTGGCCGGACGCGGCAAAGCTCGGCACGAGGAAATAGAGCACGGCGCCCAGCGCGAAGAAGATGAAGTACGTGTTCTTGCGGCCAATCCAGTCCGAAGCCGATGCCCACACGAAGCGGCCACCCATGTTGAAGAGCGACAGCAGGCCGACGAAGCCGGCAGCGGCGGCTGCGGTCACGGTGCCTTTGAAGCTTTCCTGGATCATCACCGAGGCCTGGCCGAGAATGCCGATGCCCGCCGTCACGTTCAGGAACAGCACGAGCCAGATCAGATAGAACTGCGGCGTCTTCAGGGCTTCGTCGATGTGCACGTGGTTGCGCGTGATCATCTTCTGTTGCGACGTTTGCGGCGGCGTCCAGCCTGCCGGTTTCCAGTCGGCCGGCGGCACGCGAATGGCCAACGCGCCAATCGACATGAGATGAAGTACACAATGCCGAGCACGATGAACGTTTCGGCCACGCCGATGCTCGTCGCGCTTCTGAAGTGGTTCATCAGCGCCACGGAGAGCGGCGCGGCGATCATCGCGCCGCCGCCGAAGCCCATGATCGCCATGCCGGTTGCCATGCCGCGGCGGTCCGGGAACCAGCGGATCAGCGTCGAGACCGGCGAAACATAGCCAAGGCCGAGCCCGATTCCGCCGATCACGCCGTAGCCGAGGTACAGCAACACGATCTGATGCAGATACACGCCCAGCGCGGAAATCAGAAAGCCGCCGCCGAAGCAGCAGGCCGCGGTGAACATCGTGCGGCGCGGGCCGACGTGTTCGAGCCACTTGCCGGCGAACGCCGCCGACCAAACCCAGGAACACGATAGCCAGCGAGAAAATCCAGCCGAGCGACGTGAGCGACCAGTCGTCAGAGGCGGATTGCGTGATGCCGATAACCTTGGTCAACGGTCCGTTGAAGACGGAGAACGCATAGGCCTGGCCGATACAGAGGTGAACGGCGAGTGCTGCGGGGGAACCATCCAGCGCGAAAACCCCGGTTTGGCAACGGTGGCTTCTTTCGAAAAGAATGGTGCGGAGCCTCGATTGTGCTGCGGCTCGGTAATGCTGCTCATGGTCGGTCTCCCGGGAAGCGAAGTCTTTGTTATCGGCGCATCGCACCGAATACTTAAGCGATTCGGTGAGAATTGCTACACGATTCTGCGGTCATATATGCGGTTGGGCTTCATATGAACGTGCGCAAGTTCTGAAAGAAACCTGGCTGGTCGAACGATAGGGCGGCGCACCGGGGTTGGCAATATGAGATAGCAATGCATAAGGCATTGCCCGAGGAAATGCGACGGCGATCTGTCAGATTGCGACAGAATTTCCCACTTAGCGGGTAGGGCAAGCGTCCCTACAAGCGGAACAGGACCCTCAAAGCAAAAAGGCCGACGGTGGCAGCATCGCCACGCCGGCCTTTCCGGTCTACGACCTGGTCGTCAGACCGTGCGGCCCGTCTTCATTTTCGCAGCGACGAGCACGGAGATCAGACAGCCGACCGCGAGATAACCCGCCACCGGATGCCACGACCCGCCGGCAAAACTCACGAGTGCCACCGCGATGAACGGCGTGAAGCCGCCGCCCATCACGCTCGCTACCTGGTAGCCGACGCCCGCGCCGCTATAGCGATATTCGGTGCCGAACAGTTCGGTGAACATCGGCTGCTGCACGCTCACCACCATGTCGTGGGCGATATTCGCGAGCATCACGGCGAACACCACGATCCACACGGTCGAGCGCGCTTCCAGCGCCAGAAAGAACGGCACGGCGCTGAACATGCCGACGAGCGCGCCGACGATATACACGCGGCGGCGGCCGAAGCGGTCGGCGAGCATGGGGCATGTGCAGATTCGCCGTCGAATAATTGAGCGCAAACGCGGTCACGATATACATCGTGAACAGTTCGGCAAGGCGCAGCGCAATAATCAGCAGGAACGCTTTCGGGTGGCGCAGCAGCGCCTCGACAATCGGCAACCGGACACGGCGTTCGCCGTGCGCGCCAACTTTTTCGACGAATTCCTGCGACTCTTCCATGCTCGAGCGGATCCACATCGCGATCAGCACCAGAACCACGCTGAATAGGAACGGCAGGCGCCAGCCCCAGCTCATGAACGACGCGTTGTCCATGGAGCGGCTGATGAGCGCGACGAGGCCCGTCGCCAGCACGAGGCCCACGCCGTAGCCGACCTGGACGCCGCTGCTGTAGAACGCCTTTTTCTTCCCGGGCGCGCTTTCCACCGCCATCAACGCCGTGCCGCCCCATTCGCCGCCGCCGGCGAAGCCCTGGATCGCCCGCAGCGTCACGAGCAGGACCGGTGCCAGCCAGCCGATGGCCGCGAACGACGGCAGCAGGCCGATTGCGGCGGTGGACAAGCCCATCATCATTACGGTGAGCACGAGCATGCGCTTGCGCCCGAGCCGGTCGCCGAAATGGCCGAACACGAAGCCGCCGAGCGGCCGGAACAGAAAGCCGACGCCGAACGTCGCGAAAGCGGCGAGGGTTCCCATTGCCGGGCTCACTTTCGGGAAAAACTCCGAGTTGAAGACCAGCGCCGCGACAATGCCGTACAGCAGAAAGTCGTACCAATCGACAACTGCGCCGACGAAACTGCCCAGCGCCGCCTTGCGTGCCCGGCTGCGCGCCGTGCGATTGTCGGCTGTGGCGGCCGGCGAAATGGTGGTACTCATGAGGGGTGTCTCCTTGAGATTCTCGGACTACTGCGTGGTCGGTCGCTTGCGGGTTGCTGCGGCACCTCGCCGACGCTTGCAGGATGTGCGGAAGATTAATGACGCCACGGGCATCGCACAATCGGCACTCGGGGCAAACTGCGCGATCATCGAACGCTGTTGCGCGCATAGTGCGCGTTCCTCGCGTATACCCCGAGCGCACCGAGCGTCGCGACGCTGATGGGAGGCGCAGGCGGGACGAAGCGGCGCATGCTACCTAGGATATGATTGGAAAACAACATCCACTGATATACTACATACCGAAATTGATTTTTGCGGCGACGCAGCATATGATTGAGTCATCCGTTTAACTCAATCGTTTGGAGCTGCACATGGAATTTGTTCCTCTCTCGCTACTGGCCGCCGCTGTTGTTGGCTTGGGTAGTGCCGCCACGGTTCTCGTGGCTCGCTGAATTCCGCAGTCGGTCGCGCAACTTGCAGCGCAACATGGCCGGTTTGTCGGACTGGACGAGCAGCGCGGGGCCGCAGTGGCGCCTTATCGTATGCACGTTCAAACTGAGGCGATGAATGTCGTCGGAACTTCAAACTGAAGCGGTGGCAACACCTTTGACGTTGTCATTGCAGCCTATCGGCGCAAGCGCGAGCTTGCGCGATCAGGCTTATGCGATGCTGCGCCAGGCTATCGCAGACGCGGACATCTACCAGACGCGCGAAGAAATCCGTCTGGACGAACGCGTCCTGGGCGAGACGCTTGGCGTAAGCCGCACGCCGGTGCGCGAGGCGATGACGCTGCTCGAGCAGGAAGGCTTTCTGCGCATGGTGCCGCGCCGCGGCATCTACATCGTGCGCAAGAGCAAGCGCGAAATCGTCGAGATGATTCACATGTGGGCGGCGCTGGAAAGCATGGCGGCCCGTCTCGCCACGCAGCGCGCGACAGACGAGGAGATCGCGCGCTTGCGGCATATGTTTGACCATTTCCGCGACGCCACGCCGGCCGAGCACATTGCCGAGTATTCGGACGCGAACATCGCGTTTCATCAGGCGATTGTCGAATTGTCCAAGTCGCAGATCATCCTCGACACCATCAAGAACATCTTTATCCACGTGCGCGCCATTCGGCGCATGACGATCTCGCAGAGCGATCGCGCGTCGCGCTCGATCGTCGACCATCTGCGCATTATCGAGGCACTCGAGAAGCGCGACACGGAGCTGGCCGAGCGTCTCACACGCCAGCATTCGCTCGATCTGGCGGCATTCGTGGAGAAAAACTGCGATTTTCTCGATTAACAGCTGAGTAAGGCGGGCGCCGGCTGCGGCGTCCGCTGCCTCGACGAAATAGCGCTGGCGCAAAGCCCGCGGTGTTCACGCACCGCGGGCTTTTTTTCGTCTCTTCGCGCGTCGTAGGGAAACACCGTGCTTGACGTCTTCTGAAATGTGGTATGTGATATATTAACAGTTGAGCGTTTCTACACCGCGCTCAGTGTTTTCCCTTGCAGAGCACCCGAAGACGACCGCCACCTGGCCCCGCCTTTGTTTGCCCAGCGGGGGATTGCAGAAGAAACGTCAGGGTCACCGGGACCCAGATCGTCCTTGCCAGGATCTGATATATCACATACCGTATGTGAACAAGGTCGGCAGCATGTTCTGAGATGCGTTCCCTGCAATCCGTCGCACAACCGTCGCATAACCGATTGGCAGCACCCACCCCATCGTGCCAAAGCATGGGACCGACGTCAGCGCTAGGCCCCAACGCCGGTCGACACACAAGGAGACGACCATGTCTGCAGTTGTTTCATCCCTGAACCCAGCCACAGGCAGCACCACGGCCGAAGACACGCTCAAGCAGAAGACCCGCAACGCCGGCGTCGTCTCGGGCGGGCATCTCGTCGCCAAGGCGCTGAAGAATGAAGGGGTCGATACGATCTTCACGCTGTGCGGCGGCCACATCATCGATATTTACGATGGCTGCGTGGACGAAGGGATTCGCATCATCGACGTGCGCCACGAGCAGGTCGCAGCGCACGCGGCAGACGGCTACGCGCGCCAGACGGGCAAGCTCGGCTGCGTCGTCACGACGGCCGGCCCCGGCTGCACGAACGCGGTGACGGGCATCGCGACGGCGTTCCGCTCGGAGAGCCCGGTGCTCCATATCGGCGGGCAAGGCGCGCTGACGCAGCACAAGATGGGTTCGCTGCAGGATCTGCCGCACGTCGACATGATGGCGCCGATCACGAAGCTCGCCGCAAGCGTGTCGAGCACGGAGCGCGTCGCGGACATGATTTCGATGGCCGCGCGCGAGTGCTTCAACGGCGCGCCCGGTCCGGCTTACCTGGAAATTTCGCGCGACGTGCTCGACCGCGAAGTCGAGCTGACGCGCGCGGTCGTGCCGCAGCCGGGTCACTATCGGGCGTCGACGAAATCGATCGGCGATCCGCGCGACATCGAGAAACTGGCCGACATTCTCGTCAATTCCGAGCGCCCCGCGATTCTGTACGGCCAGCAGGTCTGGACCGCGCGCGGCCACGAGGAAGCCATCGCGTTGCTGCGCGGCCTCGACATTCCCGGCTACTTCAACGGTGCGAGCCGCGGCCTGCTGCCGCCGGGCGACCCGCATCACTTCGATCGCACGCGTTCGCAGGCGTTTGCCAATGCCGACGTGCTGATTGTCGTCGGCACGCCGTTCGACTTCCGCATGGGCTACGGCAAGCGCATCAGCAAGGAACTCACGCTGGTGCAGATCGACATGGACTACCGGACGGTCGGCAAGAACCGCGATATCGATCTGGGTCTCGTCGGCGATCCGGGCGCGATCCTCGCGGCGGTGCTGCAAGCCGCGAGCGGCCGCCTGAAGGACGACAAGCGCCAGGCACGCCGCAAGTGGATGGCGCAATTGCAGGACGCCGAAGCAACCGCGACCGAAAAGCTGATGCCGCTCTTCAAGTCGAACAACACGCCGATTCACCCGTACCGCGTCGCCTACGAACTCAACGAGTTCCTCTCCGACGACACCATCTATATCGGCGACGGCGGCGACGTCGTGACGATTTCCGCGCAAGCGGTTCGCCCGCGCCGGCCGGGGCAATGGATGGACCCGGGCGCGCTTGGCTCGCTCGGCGTCGGCACCGGCTTTGCACTTGCTGCCAAGGTCGCGCATCCGCACAAGGAAGTGCTGTGCTACTACGGCGACGGCTCGTTCGGCATGACCGCGTTCGACATGGAAACGGCCAACCGCTTCGGCGCACCGTATCTCGCGGTGATCGGCAACAACTCGGCGATGAACCAGATCCGCTACGGCCAGCTCGCCAAATACGGCGACGAGCGCGGCAATGTCGGCAATCTGCTGAGCGATGTGCCGTTCAGCAAGTTCGCCGAAATGCTCGGCGGCCACGGCGAGGAAGTGCGCGATCCTGCGCAGATTGCGGGTGCGTTGCAGCGTGCACGCGAGGCGATTCATCGCACGGGCCGCTCGGCGGTCGTCAACATCTGGGTCGATCCGCGCGAGTATGCGCCGGGCACCAAGAATCAGACCATGTACAAGTAATACGGACACCTTAGGAGACACGACATGGGCAAAGCACTCGACGGGGTGCGCATCCTCGATTTCACGCATGTGCAATCGGGCCCGACCTGCACGCAACTGCTGGCGTGGTTCGGCGCGGACGTGATCAAGGTGGAGCGGGTCGGCGCCGGCGACATCACGCGCGAGCAACTGCGGGACATCCCCGACGTGGACAGCCTGTACTTCACGATGCTCAACCACAACAAGCGCTCGGTCACGATCGACACGAAGCACCCGGAAGGCAAGCAGGTGCTCGAGGCGTTGATCCAGAAATGCGACGTGCTGGTGGAGAACTTCGCGCCGGGCGCGCTGGACCGCATGGGTTTTACGTGGGAGCGCATCCAGGAGCTGAATCCGCGGATGATCGTCGCGTCGGTGAAAGGCTTCGGCCCGGGTCCGTACGAGGACTGCAAGGTCTACGAGAACGTCGCGCAATGCGCGGGCGGCGCGGCCTCCACCACGGGTTTCGACGACGGCCCGCCGGTCGTGACGGGCGCGCAGATCGGCGATAGCGGCACGGGCCTGCATCTCGCGCTCGGCATCGTCACCGCGCTGTATCAGCGCACCCAAACCGGCCGTGGTCAGCGCGTGCTGGCCGCGATGCAGGACGGCGTGCTCAACCTGTGCCGCGTGAAGCTGCGCGATCAGCAGCGGCTGGAACGCACTGGCGTGATGAAGGAGTATCCGCAATATCCGAACGGTACTTTCGGCGAAGCGGTGCCGCGCGCGGGCAACGCGTCGGGCGGCGGCCAGCCCGGCTGGATTCTCAAATGCAAGGGCTGGGAAACCGATCCGAACGCATACATCTACTTCATCACGCAGGCGCCGGTGTGGGTGAAGATCTGCAACGTGATCGGCAAAGAGGAGTGGGCGACCGACCCGGACTACGCGACGCCTGCCGCACGCTTGCCGCGCCTGAAGGAAATTTTCGCGGAAATCGAACGCTGGACGATGACCAAAACCAAGTTCGAGGCCATGCAGATTCTCAACAGGTACGACATTCCATGCGGGCCGATCCTGTCGATGAAGGAGATCGCCGAGGAGCCGTCGCTGCGTAAGACCGGCACGATCGTCGAAGTGGATCATCCGACGTGCGGAAAATATCTGACAGTTGGTAATCCTATCAAATTGTCAGACAGTCCCACCGAAGTCACGCGCTCGCCGCTGCTCGGCGAACATACCGACGAGGTCATGGCGGAACTGGGCTATTCGCCCGAGCAGATCAGCGCGTTGCGTACCGCCGGCGCGATATGAAGGACAGTGTGGACTACGAATTGTGGCGCGCTTGACGCGCATGACATGCGGCTACGGCGTGATGTGTTTCAGTGCGCTGCAGCCCGAAAAATCACGATAGGAGACGTCCCCGATGAGCTCGTGGATACGCTTTCATTCAGTTTGCGAATGGCCATATAGGCTTCGGCGTGCTGCAGAACGATCGAATCAAAGAATACGAAGGCGACATGTTCGGCGAGCTCGTCGCCAGTGGCCGGATATGGAAGTTGAACGAAGTGACACTATGCAGTCCCTGCGTACCTACCAAGGTGGTCGCGCTTTGGAACAACTTTCATGCGCTGTCCGAGAAGCTTGGCAAAGCCCCGCCAACCCATCCGCTGTTTCTCATCAAGCCGCAGTTGTCGGTGATTGGTCCAGACGAGCCCATCCGGCGCCCGAAGGGCTACACAGGCAAGATTGCGTACGAAGGCGAACTCGGCATAGTGATCGGCACGCGTTGCAGCAACGTCTCGGTTGGAAACGCGGCGCAGTATATCTACGGCTTTACCTGCGTCAACGACGTGACGGCGATCGAATTGCTGAACGAGGAGCCCGATTTTCCTCAGTGGTGCCGGTCTAAGGGCTTCGACACCTTCGGCTGCGTAGGACCGGTAATCCAGCGCGATTTTGACTGGCGTACCGCTCGGGTGGTGACAAGACTTGATGGCGTCGAGCGCCAAAACTTTCCGCTGTCTGACATGATCCTCTCGCCCGAGCAACAGGTGAGTCTGATCTCGCACGACATGACGTTGATGCCCGGAGACGTTATCGCGTGCGGCACGTCGATCGGTGTGGGCTCGATCAAGGACGGCTCAACAGTTGTGTCTCGATCGACGGCATAGGCGCGCTGTCCAACGCGCTGCCCGCGGGGAACTGACATGGCGAAAACGATTGCAGTCCCGCGCGAAATCCACGTAGGGGAGCGCCGTGTCGCGGCGACGCCCGAGACCGTGGGGCAGTTGTTAAGGCTGGGCTTCGCAGTAAACGTGGAAGCGGGCGCTGGCGCGCAGGCAGCATTCGATGACGATGCCTATCGCTCGGCTGGGGCAAATGTGGTTACCGACGCCGTGGCGTTGTGGGCGGGCGCTGATCTAGTGATCAAGGTCCGACCGCCCGAGTTTCATCCGGTGCTGGATGTCGATGAAGCGGCGCTACTGGAAGAGGGCGCGACGCTGATCAGCTTCCTCTGGCCCATGCAGAATGCGGGCTTGCTCGAGCGGCTCGCCGCGCGCGGCGCCAACGCGCTCGCGATGGACTGCGTCCCGCGCATTTCCCGCGCGCAAAAACTCGATGCGCTCAGCTCGATGGCGAACATGGCGGGCTACCGGGCGGTGATCGAAGCCGCACACCATTTTGGGCGGGTCTTCAACGGGCAAATAACGGCCGCAGGTAAGATGCCACCGGCGAAGGTCATGGTGATCGGAGCGGGCGTTGCTGGGCTCGCAGCGATCGGCGCAGCGCGGCCTCGGCGCGATCGTGCGGGCGTTTGACACGCGCCCCGAAGTCGAGCAACAGGTCCAAAGTATGGGCGCGGAGTTTCTCACGCTCGATTTCGAGGAGGAACGCAGCGGCGGGGGAGGTTACGCCAAACAGATGAGCGCCGAGTTCATCGCAGCGGAGATGGCGCTGTTTGATGCGGAGGCAAGTCGACGTCATCATCACGACCGCACTCATTCCGGGCAAGCCGGCGCCCAAGCTGATCACCGCTGCGATGGTGGCCAACATGCGATCGGGTAGCGTGATCGTCGACATGGCCGCGGAGCAGGGCGGCAACTGCGAGCTCACTCGGCCGGGCGAAGCCGTATCCGCAAACGGTGTGACCATCGTCGGGTATACCGACTTGCCAAGCCGGATGGCGACCCAGTCGAGCCAGCTGTATGCAACCAACATCCGCCATCTGCTGACTGACATGACGCCGCATAGAGACGGCGAACCATACATCGATCTGGACGACGAAGTGATCGAGGTACGACGGTGGTCCATCGCGGCGTTATCAGCTGGCCCCCGCCACCGCCGAAGTGCGCTGGGATAACAGCGCATCGGCCGTTGCCCGCCGCCAGGCAAACAGCGAGTTCCGACCGTGCGACGACGCAAACCAAGCCCACGCGCCGCTCCAATTTCACGGCGCTCGCGATGCTTGCGCTAGGCGCAGTCGCACCGCCGACGTTTGTCGCTCATCTTACCGTGTTTGTGCTGGCGGTATTCGTCGGCTATCACGTTGTCTGGAATGTGACGCCCGCATTGCACACCCCGTTGATGAGCGTCACCAACGCGATTAGCGAGATCATCGTGATCGGCGCCTTGATGCAACTTGGCGCATCGTCGAGCGCGCTCATCGGCGTGCTCAGTGCAACGGCGGTGCTTGTCGCCATGATCAACATCTCGGGTGGGTTTCTCGTTACCCAACGCATGTTGAATATGTTCCGGTGCAACTGAGGAGATTTCATGCTGAACGGAATGGGAAACATCGCATATCTCTGGGCTAGTGCGTTATTCATTCTCAGCCTGCGTGGACTGGGTCATCCGGCAACGGCTCGCCGCGGCAACGTGTACGGCGTGACGGGCATGCTGCTCGCGGTCTTGGCGACGCTGTTGACCGCCCAGGGCGCCGCACTGCAGATCGTGCTCGTGGCGTCCTGCATCGGTGCGGGGGTAGGCGCACTGCTCGCGAGGCGCGTTCAAATGACGCAAATGCCGCAGCTGGTTGCCGTGCTGCATAGCTTTGTCGGTTTGGCGGCGGTGCTGATCGGCTTCACGAACTTCTCGACGCCAGCGGCTCAGTTGGGCGGAGCGGAGTTGATCGTCCACGGGGCGGAGATTTATCTAGGCATCTTTATCGGCGCCCTCACGTTTGCAGGATCGATCGTCGCGTTCCTGAAGCTGCAAGGCACGGTTAGCGGCAAACCGCTCGTGCTTCCGGGCAGGCATCTGCTGAACCTGTTCGTCCTCGCGATATGCCTCGCGCTTGGCTATGGTTTCCTCACTGCGGCATCAAGCGAACATGGCATCCGCGCGTTGCTTGCCATGACTGTTCTTGCGGCCTTGCTGGGCGTGCATCTCGTAATGGCTATCGGCGGTGCCGACATGCCGGTCGTTGTGTCCATGCTGAACAGCTACTCGGGCTGGGCGGCGGCGGCCACCGGCTTCATGTTGAGCAACGACCTGTTGATCATGACGGGCGCGCTTGTCGGCTCAAGCGGTGCGATTCTCAGCTACATCATGTGCCGTGCGATGAACCGCAGCTTCGTATCGGTCATTCTTGGAGGCTTCGGTGCGACGAGCACCGAGAGTGCGTCGGATATCGGAGGCCAGGTGGTATCCACCACGGTCGAGGAAGTCGGGACGATTTTGCGCGATGCGGCGGAGGTCATCATCGTACCTGGCTACGGAATGGCCGTGGCTCAGGCGCAAGCGACGATCAGCGAGATTACCCGCCAGCTCAAGGGCCATGGTGTTTGGGTGCGGTTCGGCATCCACCCGGTTGCCGGACGGCTGCCGGGGCATATGAATGTCCTGTTGGCCGAAGCGAAGGTGCCTTACGAGATCGTGCTGGAAATGGATGAAATCAACGACGATTTCGCGAACACGGATGTCGTACTCGTCGTTGGCGCAAACGACATTGTCAATCCCGGCGCGCTTGAGGATCCTGGCAGCCCAATCGCCGGCATGCCGGTGCTTGAAGTATGAAAGGCTCGCACAGTGATCGTGTCCAAGCGCAGCATGGCCACCGGCTATTCCGGCGTCGATAACCCGCTGTTCTATAAGGAGAACACACGGATGCTGTTCGGCGACGCGAAAGGGAGCGTCGACGCGTTGCTCAAGCACCTTACAGTTTGAGAGGCCGGTGCCATGACAGCTATGCTGCATTGCCACCGGGGCCCGGAAACGGGCGGCGCGAACG
The DNA here is from genome assembly GCA_940746715.1 of uncultured Paraburkholderia sp. Lineage (GTDB taxonomy): Bacteria > Pseudomonadota > Gammaproteobacteria > Burkholderiales > Burkholderiaceae > Paraburkholderia. The sequence goes on along the minus strand of CALNWN010000016.1, from coordinate 34,503 downwards.
CTAGCTGCGCCGCGCACGTTTGCCCACCATTCACTTTGTAGGGGGATCGATCATGTTTCGTCGACGTAAGGCCAAGATTGTTGCCACGCTGGGTCCCGCAAGTGCCGATTTCGATATAGTTTCAAAGCTGTCCAGGGCTGGTGCGGATGTATTTCGCCTGAACTTTAGCCACGGCTCCCACGAAGATCACCGGTGATGCTGCGAGCTCGTGCGCGAGGTGGAACGTGCAACGGGTAGGCCCATTTTCGTCCTGGCCGATATGCAAGGGCCGAAACTGCGCGTCGGCACATTCGATGCGGGTAAGGTGGCATTGGTAGTGGGCGCGCTTTTTACGCTTGATCGCAGCCCGGCGCGCGGCACCGTCGAGCGCGTTCACCTGCCTCATCCGGAGCTGATCGCGGCGGGGCAGTCGCTGCTTCTCGACGACGGCAAACTACGACTCGAAGTGCTCGAAAACGATGGCGAGAGCATTCGCACGCGCGTCATGCACGGCGGAATGTTATCGGATCGCAAGGGCGTGAATGTCCCCGACACCATCCTGCCGATTCCGGTGCTGACAGAGAAAGACCGGATCGATCTGGAATTTGCGTTGTCGCTCGGCGCCGACTGGATTGCGCTCTCTTTCGTGCAACAACCTGAAGACCTGATCGATGCACGCGCGCTAATCGGCGAACGTGCGGGACTGATGGTCAAGCTTGAGAAGCCTGCGGCGCTCGATCGGCTCGACGAGATCGTGAGCGCGGCTGATGCCGTGATGGTCGCGCGTGGCGACCTCGGCGTCGAACTTCCCCCAGAGCGCGTGCCTGGCGTTCAAAAGCGCATCCTTCGCTCGTGCCGCAGCCGTGGCAAGCCCGTCATCATCGCGACGCAAATGCTCGAGTCGATGACTTTGGCACCGGTACCCACGCGCGCGGAGGCATCGGACGTCGCGACCGCGATCTACGACGGCGCCGATGCCGTCATGCTGTCCGCGGAATCGGCCAGCGGCGGCTACCCCGTGCAGGCCGTCGGGATGATGGACCGTATCATCAAGGAGGTAGAGCGCGATCCGCTTTATCGGAGCCTGCTGGATGCACAGCATGAACTGCCGCTTCAAACTCCCAGCGACGCTATCTGTGCCGCGCTTCGTGATGTGGCTCAGACCATCTGCGCAGTTGCGGCGGTTACCTATACGACTTCCGGGCACACGAGCCTTAGGGCAACCCGGCAGCGCCCGAGCGCGCCTATCCTGGGCATCACGCCGAAGCTGTCGACTGCGCGGCGGCTTGCGTTGGCGTGGGGTGTGCATTGCGCGGTCAGCCACGACGTCGAAACGGTCGACGAAATCGTGACTGCGGCCTGCGCCATCGCTGTGAGGGAGGGCCTCGCGAGCGCCGGGGATCGGGTGGCCATCGCCGCCGGCATGCCCTTCGGTGAGCCGGGCACCACCAATATCTTGCGCATTGCCAGGGTGTGACCAGAAGTAGGTGTGCCGTTCCCGTGGCGCACCGCCTAAGCGCGTTGGAGCGGGCAGCGCAGGGCGTTTTCGCCATTGCGCTTTTCCGATACACAAACTATCAAATCAGCAAACGGAGACATGAACGTGACGCAAACCTACACCGCCGTCAGCGGTCATACGTCGAGGCGACATAACCGTTGGATCCAACGGGCAGCAGGCGTCGCCTGTATGGGCCTCATTGCCAACCTTCAATACGCGTGGACTCTCTTTGTTGTCCCGATGGATGCAAGGCATCATTGGGGCCAGGCAGCCATCCAGTTAGCGTTTTCCATTTTTGTCGTCATCGAGACGTGGCTGGTACCCGTTGAAGGTTGGATGGTCGATAAGTTCGGGCCGCGTCCGGTCGTGATCGGGGGCTCCATGTGCGCGTCGCTCGGCTGGGTTCTCGACGCGTATGCACCGAGCTTGCCGGTGCTTTATGTCGCAGCTGTCATTTCCGGCATCGGAGCAGGGTGCGTCTATGGAACGTGTGTAGGCACCACGCTTAAGTGGTTTCCGGACAAGCGTGGTCTGGCCGCTGGCCTGACTGCATCGGGTTTCGGCGCCGGGGCGGCGCTGACTGTGATCCCGATTTCCAGGATGATCCAGAGTTCCGGGTACGAGCACGCGTTCGTTTTCTTCGGCGTGCTGCAGGGCGTCTGCATTCTGCTGCTTGCCACTTTGCTTGTGCGCCCGAAGCCGCCGGCGCATGCAGTCGGTGTAAAGCGCATCGTTGCCACGAAGACCGACTACACGACGAAGCAGATGGTCCGGTCGCCGCTTTTCTGGGTAATGTACGCGATGTTCGTCTGCGTCGCGGCCGGTGGCATCATCGCCACCGCGCAGATCGGCCCGATTGCCAAGGAGTTTGGTTTTGCGGCGATGCCTGTGAGTGTGATGAGCATCACGTTGCCCCTCCTGGCGATGACACTCTCGGTCAACAATCTGTGCAACGGTTTCACACGCCCGATGTGCGGCTTCATCTCCGATCGGATCGGACGCGAAAACACGATGTTCACACGTTATAGGCGAAGGTGCGGCGCTGCTTGGGCTAATGTACTTCGGCCATAACCCGTACATGTTCGTGATGTTTTCAGCCATCGTGTTCCTCTGTTACGGCGATATCTTCTCGAATTTTCCGGCGACTTGCGCCGACACGTTCGGCGCCAAATACGCTGCCGGCAATGCCGGCACGCTGTACACCGCAAAGGGGACGGCCGCTATCCTCGTGCCCGTTGCATCGCTCTTGTCCGCGCATGGCGGGTGGAGCACGGTCTTCGTCTTCTTCGCGAGCATGTCTATGCTGGCGGGCCTGTCGGCGAAGCTCGTTCTGGCTCCCATGCGGCGGAACTGGATTCTGAACCGCTGACCCGATAGGCCGCCCGCGTGGCCCGGTCCAATCGTAGCCGCGCGGCCGCGGCTACGCCACGTTCCCCGCTGGCTACAGGCGGCATTGCTGCGACACGGCGCGACGGTCGATGCGGCTAGCGGCAAATGAAGGCTGAGTACCAGGTTGGGGTGGCGATTCTGATCGGGGAATTCTTCGGCTCGATGCCGGAGCGCGAGGAAGCGCTCGCGCGTGTCGCCGCTCACACTCGTAGCTTCCCGGGGAAACGAAGATTGACTTGAGTACGGCAGCATTGGTCACTATGGAAGGAGGAGCGACAGATGAGGATATGTGTTTATGGCGCCGGTGCTATCGGCGCGTATGTTGGCGCGCAGCTGGCGTCTGCCGGAGCCGAAGTCAGTTTCGTGGCACGGGGCCCTCACCTTGCCGCGATGCAAGCAAATGGCGTACATTTGCTGATCGACGGCGGTGAACGTGTCGTCAAAGTGCGTTGCGCGGCTGATCCGCGCGAGCTGGGCCCGCAGGATTACTTGATCATTGCACTGAAAGCGCATTCGGTGCCAGATGTGGTCGGCCAGATGCAGGCGCTTCTGGGACCTGAAACGGCGATTGTGACCGCAGTCAACGGTATTCCGTATTGGTACTTCCATAAGCATGGCGGCGAATTCGCCGGAACCAGGCTCGACAGCGTTGATCCGGCCGGCAAACAGTGGCGGGGGCTTGGGCCGGCGCGCGATCGGTTGCGTGGTCTATCCGGCAGCTGAGATCGTCGAGCCGGGCGTGATTCGCCATATCTACGGCAAGAAATTCCCCATCGGCGAGCCCATCGGTGAGCGCACCGATCGGATCCAAAAGCTGCAGGAGGTCATGACCACGGTCGCGGTTTACTCGGAGGCGGATGCCGAGGCGCGCCACGTGCGTCTCGCTGACGAAGCGTTGTGCATCGGCCCGGCGTCGCCGGCACAAAGCTATCTGGATGGCGCGGCGATCCTCTTTGCCGCACACGTGAGCGGCGCGCAGGCCATTCATCCGGGCTATGGCTTTCTTTCGGAAAACGCGGACTTTGCCGCGGACGTAGAGGCCGCGGGCCTGGTTTTTATCGGACCTGACGCGCAAACCATTCGCACGATGGGCAACAAGGTCGCCGCAAAACGCGCGATGCGCGCGGCCGGTGTGCCATGCGTGCCTGGCCCGGACGGCAGCCTTTCCGACGAGCCGGCGGAGATTCTGCGTGTCGCCGAAGAGATCGGTTACCCGGTCATCGTGAAAGCGGCGGGCGGGGGGGGGGCGCGGTATGCGCGTCGTGCCGGGCCCCGACCAGTTGCTCGATACCGTCTCAGTAACGCGCGAGGAGGCGCGCCGCGCCTTCGGCAAGCCGCAACTGTATGTGGTTCTCGAGCATCCGCGTCATGTCGAAATCCAGGTGCTGTGCGATACGCATGGCAATGCGCTATGGCTCGGGTCGCGCGACTGCTCGTTGCAGCGGCATCATCAGAAGGTAGTGGAGGAAGCGCCAGCGCCGGGCATCGACGCTGGCTTGGTCCGGCAAGTCGGCGAGCGCTGCGTGGAGGCATGCAGGCACACGGGTTATCGCGGCGTGGGCACGTTCGAATTCCTGTTCGAGAACGGCCAGTTCTATTTCATCGAAATGAACACACGCTTGCAGGTCGAGCATCCCGTCACGGAGATGACGTCGGGCATCGACATCGTGCGCGAACAGATTCGCGTCGCACAGGGGCATGCACTGACCCTTCATCAATCGGACATTCGCTCTGTTGGCCATTCGTTCGAATGCCGCATCAACGCCGAAGATCCGCTTACGTTCGCGCCGTGTCCCGGCACGGAGTCCATGTGGGAACAGCCCGGCGGCAACGGCGTACGGGTCGACTCGCATATCAGCGGCGGTGCGCGCGTACCGCCGTACTACGACTCGCTCATTGCCAAGCTCATTACTCACGGCGCCACGCGTGACGAAGCGCTCGCGCGCATGCGTGTCGCGCTGTCGGAAATGCGCGTGGAAGGCATTCGCACGAACGTGCCCTTGCATCAGGCCGTGCTCGACGACGAGGCATTTTGCGCAGGTGGCGTCGACATCCACTATCTCGAGCATTGGCTGGCCAGGAGAAAAAACCATGACGCTGACCGTTGAGCCTGCGTCGATCGCGCATGCGGACGCCGCGAGGCCGCCGCGTCGGAACGCACCAAGGACCGCTGTTGCAATGAACCACGACGAATCCGACGAGCCGCTGCGCGTGAGCATGCTGGGTACGACCGCCTTGCTCTTCGAAGCGCCAGGTGCGCTCGATCTTCACGTGCAGCGCCGTATCTGGACGCTCGCGCGCGAGGTGGAAACATGGCCGGGCGTGCGCGAAGCCGTGCCGGGCGTCACTAACCTGATGCTGACGTTCGCTACGCCACCGGCAGACCCCGAGTCGCTGGGCGAGGCGTTGCGCGATGCATGGGCCGCGGCGGGCGAGCTGCAGATCGAGGGCAAAGTGGTGGAATTGCCGGTGCAATACGGCGGCGAGTTCGGGCCGCATCTGCAAGACGTGGTGAATCACACCGGCCTGTGCGTCGATGACGTCGTGCAGTTGCATTGCGCGCCGCTCTATACGGTCTACGCGCTCGGCAGCCACCCCGGTTATTGCTATTTGGGCGGCATGGACCCGCGCATCTCGACGCCGCGGCGCAAGGTGCCGGTGCTCGGATTGCCCGGCGGCGCCGTGTCGATCGGCGGCGTGCAGACGGGTGTGTCCGCATCGACGGGACCTAGCGGCTGGAACACGATCGGCCACACGTCGATGTCTTTCTTCGACCCGGCGCGCGAGCATCCCGCCACGCTCGCGCCGGGCGACATGATCCGCTTCCGGGTCGAGAGGGTTGCATCGTGATCGAGATCCTGTCTTCTTCGGCGCTTGCGACCGTGCAGGACCAGGGGCGCGAAGGCTATCTGCGATATGGCGTCGGCACGGCCGGCGCGATGGACCGGCTTGCGCTCGCAGTCGGCAATCTGCTGCTCGGCAATCCCGACGACGCAGCGGGCATCGAGATTCCCATGTTCCCCTTTCGTCTGCGCTTTCTCGCGGACATGGCCTTTGCAATCACGGGCGCGGACTGTCCCGCGCGCCTTAACGAGCGGGCCCTGTTGCCGTGGTGGACGGTGCAGGCGAAAGAGGGCGACGTGCTCACCATCGGTGTGCCGACAAGCGGAACGCGCTGCTATCTGACACTCGCGGGCGGGGTGGATGTGCCCGTCGTGCTCGGCTCGCGCAGCACGCAGCTGCGCGGCCAGTTCGGCGGCTACGACGGCCGTCAGCTGCAAAAGGGCGATGTGCTGAAGGCCGTGGGCGAGGGCGCCCGCACCATGCCGCGCGATGCACCGCATGCTGCGGGTTTCGGCACCGTGCCGCCGGAATTCACATTGCCGGCGCCGTCCGCGCTGCCTGGTGCGACAGCCGACGAAACCGCGGTGCGCGTGCTGCCCGCTGCGGAATACGAGTGCTACTGCCCGGAGTCGCTCGAGGCGTTCTGGCGCGAGGGTTGGAAAGTGACGCCGCAAAGCGATCGCTATGGGTATCGCCTCGCCGGTCCGACGCTCAGGGCGATGCACGCCGTCGAGAAGCGCTCGCATGGCATCGTGCCCGGTGTGATTCAGGTGCCGCACAACGGGCAGCCGATCATCCAGCTACGCGATGCACAGCCGTCGGGCGGTTACCCGAAGATCGGCACCGTCATCGAGGTGGATTTATGGCGCCTCGCGCAGGCGCGCATCGGTACGAAAATCCGCTTTGTTCAGACGACCTATCCGGAAGCCGTCGCGGCGCTGGAAGAACTGGCGGACTACCTCGCCAGGGTGCGCAATCTCGTCGAGTTGTTCCGCTCTTCCAGACACTGAGACATGACAGAAAAAAACGAAGTGGATATTGGCGAGCTTCGGCAGATTACTTCGTGGCTGGCCGCCGCCGAGGTCGAATTCATCGAAATTGGCAGGCCCGCCGTGACGGTTCGCCTGACGATGGAGAAGCCACCCCGCACGAAGGTGCGGACGCGAACGGTTCAGGCGCCCGACGATGCCGACGGTGCGAGTGAGCCGCCCATTGCTGCAAGCGCGTCGAGCGTCGCCGTTACGGCGCATTGCGCGGGCATTTTTCTCGCCACGCATCCGGCGCGCTCCACGCCGCTTGTCAGCGTCGGTGCGCGCGTCGATGGGGGCGAGATTGTCGGCTTGCTGCGGATCGCGCAGTTGTGCGTGCCGGTTCTCGCGCCCGTAGACGGGGTGGTGGGCACGCTCGTCGCGCATGGCGCAACGGTCGGTTATGGAACGCGCCTGATCGAGCTCGCGCCGTCCGCATGAAGAATGGGTCAGCGCATGTCAGCGCTTGAAGAATGGAGAGTGAAGATGGAAATCGACCTGAATGCGGACCTGGGTGAAGGCTTTGGCCCCTACCGCATGGGCGAAGACGAGGCGATGCTCGACATCGTGTCGTCCGCCAACGTGGCCTGCGGCTATCACGCCGGTGACCCCGTCATCATGGACACAACAGTGCGCATGGCTCTCGCGCGCGGCGTCGAAGTCGGCGCGCACGTTGGTTTTCCCGACCTGCTGGGCTTCGGCCGGAGGCAGATCTAGGCCGATCCGCTGGAGCTCGCCAATTACATCCTGTATCAGATGGGCGCGCTCGCGGGCATCGCCAAGGCCGCGGGGCACCGCGTCACGCATATGAGTTTTCACGGCGCGCTCGGCAACATGGCTGCCGCTTCGTACGAACTCGCCGAGCCGCTGGTGCGAGCCGTCGCCGAGTTCGGCCGCGATCTCGTCATCAGCGTGTCGACGAACACGGAGATAGAACGCGCCGCGGATCGTCTCGGCGTGCGCATCGCCAACACATTTCTCGCCGACCATGCCTACGACGATCAAGGCGCGCTGGTCTCGCGCAAACTAGCGGGCGCGGTGATCAAGGACCGGGCGGCGGTCCTTGCGCGTGTCAAGCAACTGCTGGAGGAAGGCACCATCATGACGATTACCGGCAACAAGCTGAAGATTGCGGTTCAGTCGATCCTGCTGCATGGCGACACGCCAGGTGCCGTCGAACTGGCGCGCACGGTGCGCGGCGTGATCGAAGCGGCGGGCGGACGGGTCGTGCCGGTCTCGCGCCTTACGCGCTAGACACGCGCGCGAGGCGACCGGGGCAACACGGTGTCAACCATAAGGCCCGCTTATCGCTTCAAAGCCAATCCGTCTTTGTTGCGCGCTTTCGCGGCGTATAGATTGATAAGAGTCGATTGATAAAAAGCCGATTGGCAACAGGCTTTATCGCACGCCTTTTCGCGAGGCGACATTTGAGAACTACAGACTGAGGTCATTCATGCCGTTTTCAGACTACAAGACCGCGCTGGTTACGGGCGCTTCGACAGGAATTGGCGCTGCCATTGTCGAGCGCTTTTGTCGCGAGGGACTCGAAGTGCATGCGCTCGCGCGCAACGTCGATCGTCTGAATGAGCTTGCCGCGCGCACTGGCTGCATTGCGCATGCAATCGACGTTTGCGATCTGGACGCCGTGACGACGCTCACACAGCAGGTGCCGTTCGATATCGTTGTGAACAATGCGGGCGTATCGCGCAAGGGTTCGATTCTCGATGCGGGTGTCGAGGACATCGACGTGCAAGTGGAAGTGAATCTGCAAGCCGTGCTGCACCTCGTGCGGCTCACCATGCCGGGCATGGTGGCACGCGACCGCGGCCATATCGTCAACATCAGCTCCATTGTGGCGATCTACAACTTCAACGGCAACTCCATCTATCACGCGACGAAGGCCGGCATACACGCGCTGTCGCGCCAGCTGCGGGTCGACGCGACGGGCAAGCGTGTGCGCGTGACCGAGATCTGCCCTGGCCGTGTCGCGACCGATATTTTCGGCCATGTGCACGGCGACATCGAGGAAGCGCGAAAGAAGTTCATTGACGGCTTCGAGTTGCCGCAGCCGTCCGACATCGCGGATGCGATTGCGTTTGCGATAGCCGCGCCGCTCGCGGTCAACATCAGCAACATGGAGATTCTGCCGACGTTGCAGGTGCCGGGCGGGCTCACTACCATCAAGCGCGAGCCGTCCGCTACGACATGTTCGTCGGCAGCGACGTGCATGGCTCGACACTCGGCATTCTCGGCATGGGACGCATTGGTCAGGCCATTGCGCGGCGCGGTGCATTCGGCTTCGGCATGCGCGTCATCTATCACAACCGCTCGCGACTCGCGCCTGAAGTGGAAGAGGGCTGCCACGCGCGCTATGTCGACAAGGAAGCACTGCTGCGTGAGTCGGATCATCTGATTGTAGTCGTGCCGTATTCGGCCAGCTCGCATCATGCAATCGGCGCGGCGGAGTTAAAGCAGATGAAGTCGTCCGCCACGCTCACGAATATCGCGCGCGGCGGCGTGGTGGACGACGCGGCGCTCGCCGTCGCGCTTCATGAAGGCAGCATCGCGGCCGCGGGTCTCGACGTATTCGAAGGCGAACCGCTCGTGTGTCCGGCGCTGCTCGCGCAAAAGAACGTGGTGCTGACACCGCATATCGGCAGTGCGTCGGTCAATACGCGGCGCGCCATGGCTGCGCTCTGCGTCGACAACCTGATCGCGGCACTGGGACGTGGTCCTCTCGCCGGCAAGCCTCCCACGCCGATCAATCCGCAGGTGCTCGCGGGCCCGGCGGCCATTGTTTGATCTGAACCGGCGCATCGCGTTGCGCCGGTTCGACTCGTAAAAGTCGCGCTCGTTCTGACGGGCGCGGTGACCGATGAGGCGCCCGCAGAGGCCCCGCATACCGGAGACATACATCATGCAGCATGCTGCCTCGAGCGCTGCCCACGGCGATCTGCCTCGTCCTCGCCATCCGTCATTCCCGAAACTTACTGCACCAGAAGAAAGGCCTCTGCCAGGGCGTTTTTTTGCGGGCTAGTATCGATTCAACAAGGACGCTACGAAGGCAGGGACGCGCAACATGAAACTTCATTTTGACCTGGCCACGGTGCTGCGAGGCGACTATGGCGTGCTGTTCCTTCATGGGATCGAACTGACGCTCGCCATGGCCGCGCTGGCATGGGTGCTTTCGTTGATCGTGGGCGTACTGCTCTCTGTGATCCGTCTCACGAATAACCGCCTTGCGACCTCGTTCGTCGCGACGTTCGTTGCGTACCATCGCAATGTGCCTATGCTCGTGCAGATTCTGTTCTGGTACTTCGGCATCTCGAACATTTTGCCGGCTTCTTTACAAGCGTTGCTGAATCACTACAACGGCCAGTTTGTTTTCGCGGTGATCGCGATTGGACTGTGCAGCGGGGCGTATCTCTCGGAAGACATTCGCAGTGGGCTGCGCGCCATTCCGTATGGCCAATATGAAGCGTCCCGCACGCTCGGACTGAATTTCCTGACCGGCATGCGTCATGTCGTGCTGCCGCAGGCGCTGCGCAATGCGATTCCGCCGATGGTCAATCACGCGGTGCTGCTCTTCAAAAACACGAGTCTTGCCATGGCGATTGGCGCAGCGGAGTTGACGTACGTGACCCGGCAGGTCGAGAACGAAACGTTCCTCTCTTTCGAGTCGTATTTTGTCGCCACGGCGGTGTATCTCGGTCTTTCGCTTGTCATCATGCTGTGCGGTGCGAAGATCGCCATGCACTACCGCATTCCGGGAGTGAAGTGACATGTTCGACATCTTGCGCGATAACTGGACCCTGCTGCTCATCGGGCAATATCCGCATGGGCCGCTGGGCGGCATCGTGCTCACGATATTGCTTTCGCTCTCCGCACTCATCATTGCCTTTCCGTTGGGCATTCTGGTTGCACTGGCACGCATCAGCCCATTGCGCGTGCTGCATGCACCCGCAACGGCGCTCGTCTATATGGTGCGCGGCATTCCTTTGCTGATGGTGATTTTCTGGGTGTACTTTCTCGTTCCCGTGCTGACCGGTTATCCGGTCACCGGGTTCGTCACGATGCTGTGCGCGCTCGTGATCTACGACTCGGCCTATCTCGGCGAGATCATCCGCGCGGGCATCGAGGGACTGCCGAAAGGACAAACCGAAGCGTCGCGCGCGCTCGGCATGAGCTACATGAAAACGATGCGTTCAGTCGTGCTGCCGCAGGCGCTCTACAACGTGGTGCCGAGCATGGTCACGTAGTTCGTCTCGACGATCAAGGAGACCTCGCTCGGGTACATCATCAACGTGCAGGAAATTTCGTTCGCAGCGGACCAGATCAACAACCGGCTTTTGACAAAACCGTTCCCGGTCTATCTGATTCTCGCGTTGAGCTACTTCGCGCTGTGTTATGCGCTCACGCAGCTCGCACAGTATCTGGAGCGGCGCGTCACGCTCAAGCGGGCGGGTGCGGTCGCGAAAGCTCAGAAAGGCGATGAGCTCTCACTCACCGAACCGCTCGCCACCGAAAACTAGGCGTTCATTCATTTAGAGGTACTGCGCATGATCAGGTTTTCCAGCGTCAACAAATGGTACGGTGAATATCAGGCACTCGTGGATATGAACGCCGAAGTTCGCAAGGGCGAGGTCGTGGTGGTGTGCGGTCCTTCGGGTTCGGGCAAATCGACGTTGATCCGCACGGTCAATCGTCTGGAAGAGATCAACCGCGGGCAGATTTTTTTCGACGGCCAGGACATCCACGACAAAAAGCTCGGACTGAACGCCTACCGCAGCCGTGTCGGCTTCGTGTTCCAGCAATTCAACCTGTTTCCGCACCTGTCGGTGCTGGATAACATCACGCTCTCACCGATGCGCGTGCATGGCCTGAAGCGAGTCGACGCCGAGTGCAAGGCCGAGGACCTGTTGTCACGCGTGGGTCTGTCGAACAAGGCGCGTGCTTATCCGGCGCAGTTATCCGGCGGACAACAGCAACGTGTCGCGATTGCGCGTGCACTCGCGATGGATCCGCCCGCCATGCTGTTCGACGAGCCGACGAGCGCGCTCGACCCCGAGATGGTCGGCGAAGTACTGAACGTCATGAAGAGCCTCGCGCAGGAAGGTATGACGATGATGTGCGTCACGCACGAAATGGGCTTCGCACGAGAAGTCGCGGACCGCGTGTGGTTCATGGACGCAGGGAAGATTCTGGAAATCGCAGAGCCGCAAGAGTTCTTCGTGCGTCCCAAACATGCACGCGCGCAGCGCTTTCTTTCCGACCTGCGCACGCATTGATTCGAATCCGGCAGCGGCTTTCCAACAGCGGTCTATTGCTTTAAACATAAACTTTAGAGGAGCACCACCATGCAGGTAGGCAAGATTAGCGCGGGGATGTTGGTCGTGGGCGCGGTACTTCAGTTCATGAGTCCCGCTTTCGCGGATCAGCTCGCGGACATCAGGAGCCGCGGCGAAGTCACGTACGGTGTTTATTCGAATGTCGAACCGTTTTCATATCCGAATGCGCAGACGCGCCAGCTCGAGGGCATGGACGTGGATCTGTGCAACGCCGTGGCGAAACAGCTTGGCGTGAAGGCAAAGCTCGAACCGCTGGCGGTGGAGGCACGTATTCCGCAACTCAAGCTTGGACGTGTCGATCTGGTGGTCGCCAATCTTGCGTACACGAAAACCCGCGCGACGCAGATTGCATTCAGCGATTCGTATTATTCAACCAAGGAAGTGCTGGTCGTGAAGAAAGCCGATGCTGGCAAAAAGCTCACGGATTTCGCCGGCCAAAAGATTAGCGCCGCCGACGGCTCCACGTCCGCGCAGTCCATTCCGCTTTCCATCAAGGACGGTCAGGCCGTCACGTTCCATGATACGAGTTCGGCGTTCCTCGCGCTGGAGCAGGACAAGGTGAAAGGCTTCGTCACGAATCAGATGACCGCCACGAAGATCGCCAAACAGGTGGAGGGAACGGACGGCGCCGTGGCTATCGCTGCAGAGCACATGCTGATCGAACCGATTGCCGTAGGCTTGCGTCAGAATGAACCGGCGATGCTGGCGGCGGTCAATAAGGCATTGGCATCCATGGAGCAGAGCGGCGAAATGAGCGCGATCTTCAACAAATGGCTCGGATCCAAAACGCCGTATGGGCTGACGCGTACGGACAGGGTCACGCCGATCAACCAGTTGAAGTTCACGCTGGTACCCTGAGGCGTCGCATTCATGGATCGGGGAGGGAGAGAAAGTTGAACAATAGCCTGAAGCTGTTTGATCTGACGGGGCGCCGCGCGTTGATCACCGGATCGAGCACCGGTATCGGGTTTGCGCTCGCAAGAGGCCTTGCCGGCGCCGGTGCAGAAGTGGTGCTGAATGGCCGCGGCGAGGCGCGCCTCGCCGAAGCGGTGAAGCGCCTGCGCGAGGAGGGCGCGAGCGCGCATGCCGCAAGTTTCGACGTGACTTCACCGGAAGCCGTCGAAGCGGCCATCGCCCGGATCGAGCGCGAGATCGGCCCGGTCGATATCCTCGTGAATAACGCCGGCATGCAGCGCCGCGCGCCGCTCGACCAGTTTTCCCACGCCCAATGGGAAGAGCTGATGAAGACCAATGTGGACAGTGTGTTTCTCGTTGGCCAAGCCGTGGCGCGGCACATGCTTCCTCGCAAGCGCTGCAAGATCGTCAATATCTGCTCGGTGCAAAGCGAACTCGGGCGGCCGAACATTGCCGCTTACACCACGAGCAAAGGCGCAGTGAAGATGCTGACAAAAGGCATGGCGATCGACTGGGGGCAATACGGCATTCAGGTCAACGGTCTGGGCCCCGGCTACTTCAAGACCGAATTGACAGAGGCGCTCGTGAAAGACGAGACGTTCAGCGCATGGCTCATCGGACGCACACCGTCGCGACGCTGGGGAGACGTCGAAGACCTCGTCGGCGCGGTGGTGTTCCTGTCCAGTGATGCATCGAACTTCGTGAACGGCCACATTCTTTATGTCGACGGCGGCGTGACTGCCACGCTGTAACGTGTGCAACGGGAAAGCAAGCGCGTCGGGGCTGATGTCGATCAGCGCCGACGCCGCTGCTGGCGACAGAGGCCTCGTCATCGGGGGGCGTGCAGGGCTTGCATTCAACCGGAGCAACCTGTTCGAGCGCGGAAGGTTATGATTTGCGAGGGCGGGCCAGAGGAGCGGCTGTTTCTCTGGGTAAAGGAAAGAATGCGCGCTAGAAGTCAGTAGTCTGTAACCACACACCGAAACCCCGCATAAACATACTGATAATGCGGCTGGAACCAGTTGCGAAACGTCGGCCGCAGCATGCACTGTGCGGTGCGCGCCGACCCGCCCTTCAGCACATAATGCTTCCCGTCGAAGAAGTTCGCCGAATAACCCAGATAGAACGGAAACGGCTCGAACCCCGGCAGGCCGTCGAACAAAGTCGAGGTCCACTCCCAGCCGTTGCCGAACTGGCCTTCCACGCCGAATGCGCTCACGTTGTCGGGATAGGCATCCACGGGCCGCGGGTCCCAGCTCCGAAAGTCGAAGTTGCCGGAGCCCGCGTGCGGCGCGCCTTGGGCGGCGCGTTGCCATTGCGCTTCCGTGGGCAGCGCCTTGCCCGCCCAGCGCGCGTACGCGCTTGCTTCCGCGTGGCTCACGTACGCGGGCCAGTCGAGCGGCAGCGGTACGTCGTCGAACATCGTGCGCAGCGTCCATTCGTCGCGTTGGCCGTGCGCATCGCGCCGCGCCCAGCATGCCGGATGCTGGATGCGCTCGGCTTCCTTCCAGGCCCAGTCCTGCTCTGACCACCACTTCGGTTCGCGATAACCGCCCGCGTCGATGAATTCGCGAAACGCGCCGTTCGTCACCATGTACCGGTCGATCTCGAAGGCCGGCACGTCCACGCGCAATTCGCCGAACTCGTTATCCCAGCCGAAGCGCCCGCCGTCGCGCGGCATGCCGAGCGTGGTCGAACCCGCAGGCACGCTGACCATCGACGAGAGGCTGTCCGTGCGCCCCGAACCGCTCACAACGGGCTCGCGCAGATCGGTGACCTTCTGCTCCAGCGGCAATTGATGAAGCATGTACGCAAGCGTCTCTGCATGCATCAACCGATGCTCGATCGCGACATTCAGTAATTGCTCCGACGCGTCGACGCGCGCGGAATCGGTCAGCATGCGTAGTTCGCGGTCGATCTGTTCGCGGGCATGCGAGCCGTACTCACGCACAGTCTGGAGCGAAGGCCAGTCGCCAGGTTGATCGGTCGGAAAACCGCCGTCGACGGGATCGATACCGAATGCGAAAAGCTGATCCAGTTGCGGATCGAACGCCGGCAGGTCGAACAGGCGCTGATCGAACAGATTCCGGTCAAAAGCTTCCAGATGCCCGATGTAAAACACAATCCGGTGCCGCTCGCGGATCGGCCTTTCGTAGATAAACTGGGGCTTGACGATGGAGAAGAGAGCGTCGGTAACCTGACGCGCGTCGATCAGACGCTGAACGAGCGGGTGATGCGGACCGGGATCGCGGTACATTCGCCGGGTCTCCTTGCGGGGGACGGACTAAACAAAGACTGTACCCGCTCGCAGATGCCATGCCAAGGCAAAAGGCCCGCCGGAAAAACGTGGGAAGGGGCGCGGCCGCGCGGTCCGCGCCCTTTGTCTCGCACTCAGACGTGCCGCAAACCGTCCAGATCGACAATGCGGATGTGCTTGCCTTGCGTGTCGATCAGGCCGCGTTTTTGAAATCTTGACAGGGTGCGGCTCACGGTTTCGAGCGTCATGCCGAGGTAGCTGCCCATGTCTTCGCGGGTCATGCGCAGATTGAATTCAGCCGACGAATAACCGCGCTGCGCGTTGCGCTCCGACACGTCGAGCAGGAAGGCGGCCACGCGTTCGTCGGCCGAAAGCGAGCCGAGCACCATCATCTGCGTGGCTTCGCGCACGATCTGCTCACGGAGCAGCTTGTGCAGACGTTCCTGCATCGAGCCGATTTCGCGGCACAGCGACTTGAGCGCGGTGTAAGGAACGATGCACACGGTGCTGTCTTCCAGCGCAACCGCGCTGCACGCGTGCCGGTCTTCGCTGATGCTGTCGAGGCCGAGCGCTTCGCCCGCGAGCCGCAGGCCCGTGACCTGTTCGCGTCCGTCGCGGTGCGCCATCACGGTTTTCATCGAGCCCGAGCGTACCGCGTAGACATTGTCGAAACGGTCGCCGCTGCGGTACAGCGCTTCCCCGCGATGCACGGAGCGCGCCGAGCAGATCAGCGTTTCGAGCTTCGATAGTTCGTCGGTCGACAAGCCTTGCGGCATGCAGAGCTGGCGCATCGCGCAGCTCGAGTAGCGCGATGCGCTGCGCGTCTGGGTTCGCGCGCCTGCCCGCGGCGGCGCGCTCGCGGCGGAACCGGTTGGAAGGGCCGAATCGGCGGTATGGGCGGCGGCGGTGGAAGTAAGCATGTCTGAACCAATGTCAGGGGTAATGACCCATTGTCCCACCGGCTCTGTCCCCCGTTTAGCGGCAAAATGACGCGCTCGTGCGCTCAGGCATCTTGCGCGGCGTCAGCGCCGCGCGCGCGACGCGGAAGCGTCTGAGCGCATCTTCCCAATCGCAAAAACGCTTACTCAACCTTTCCCGCCGACGGTGGCTTTCCCGCGCCCTCGCAAACGTTTGGCGAATTTTTCACTTTCTCGCGTCGACGCTCTCAAGATTTAGGAATTTGTGTCGTCATATTGTCTGAACAAAGCGACGGCAACGAGAAAGGGGCGGATTCCACGCGCCCGCGCCGAAGCACGCCGGGCTTCCGGCGTCATTGAAGTGCATTGCCTTCAGAGGGGCGGAGGTTTTTACGCTAAAGCGCCGCGCGACGTCGCCATGCCGCGGCCGGCGCGCGCTTCGCGACAACTTTGATCGTGCGGTTGGGTAAGGAATTAGACACATGAAGATTTCGAATTTAAGAATCGGGGTTCGTCTTGGCTCCGCCTTCGCGCTGATGGTCGCGCTGCTGGTCGGCACGGCCGTCGTGGGCATCGAGCATCTCGAGTCCACTAACACGAAGATGGACGAGATCGTCAGCAATCGCTACACGCTGATCGCGCTCAGCAATCAGATCAAGAGCAACGGCTACAAGGCAAACGGCATTCTCAGCAACCTGCTGCTGACCGCGTCGCCGGACAAGGCCAAGCAGTACATGGACGACTATGCGGCCATCCGCAAAGCAAACGCGCAAGCGTATGCCGAACTCGAAAAGCACCTGACGAGCGATGAGACCAAGGCGCTCTTCAAGCAGCAGTTCGACGCTCGCTCGGCCTACGGCGTGAGCGTCAAGAGCTTCTTCGATCTGGTCAGCAAGAACCAGCAGCAGGAAGCGCGCGACGTCTATCAGGGCGACATGGCGCGTCTGCAGGACGCCTACTACGTCCTCGTCGACAAAATGGTGGACGTACAGGCAGAGCGCATGGCGCACGACGTTGCCGATGCCGTCGCGGAGGCGCATCGCGCAAAGCTGCAGATGATTCTTCTCGCGCTGATCGCAACCGTGATCGCCATTGCCACCGCTATCTTCATCACGCGCACTATCACGCGGCCGATCAACCGCGCGGTGGTGCTCGCCGAAGCGGTCGCGGCCGGCGATCTCACGCATCATCTGCAGATCGATTCGACCGACGAAGTCGGGCGTCTTATGATCGCGCTCGAACGCATGACCGGCAATCTGCACGGCATCGTCGCGCAAGTGCGCCAGGGCACCGACACGATCAGCCAGGCGACGCGCGAAGTGGCGAGCGGCAACATGGATTTGTCGAGCCGCACCGAGCATCAGGCCAGTTCGCTGGAAGAAACGGCGGCTGCGATGGAGCAGCTGACCTCGACGGTCAAGCAGAACGCCGACAACGCACGCGAAGCGAACCAGCTTGCGTCGAATGCTTCGGACGTCGCAGTGAAGGGCGGCGACGCGGTGAACCAGGTCGTGAGCACGATGAGCGCGATCAACGAGTCGTCGCGCAGGATCGTGGAGATTATCGGCGTGATCGACGGCATTGCATTCCAGACCAACATTCTCGCGCTCAATGCGGCCGTGGAAGCGGCCCGCGCGGGTGAACACGGCCGCGGCTTCGCCGTGGTCGCGAGCGAAGTGCGCGGCCTCGCGCAGCGCAGCGCCGTCGCGGCCAAGGAGATCAAGGAGTTAATCGCCGACTTGGTGAATCAGGTCGGCACCGGCGGCAAGATGGTCGAGGAAGCCGGGCAGATCATCAGTGAAGTCGTGAAGAGCATTCGCCATGTGACCGAGATCGTGGGCGAGATCAGCGCGTCGAGCAAGGAGCAAAGCGAGGGCATCGAGCAGATCAACCACGCCGTCACGCAGATGGACAAGGTCACGCAGGAAAACGCCGCGCTTGTCGAACAGAGCGCTGCGGCCGCACGGCGTTGCAGGACCAGGCGCAGCAGCTTACTCATACCGTCAGCACCTTCAAGCTCGACGACGGCGCGTCCAAAGAGCGGCGCGCCGCACGCGAATCGCATGCGCATCGCACGAACGACATGAGCGACGCCAATGCGTGGCTCGTGACGGCCCAGTAGAAGTCAAGGCAGGCAACGGACGGAGACACGAGCCGGTCGCGCGGACCGACTCGATAAGAAACAGAAGACGGAGCGCTACGGCAAGCCCGCACCCGCATGGCGTTCTTTCCCGTTTTGCTGTCTGCCGAAGGTCGCGGCCATGTGTCGCGCTGCCGTCGAGGGGCGCCTGTTGCCCCGAGCATCCGGACGTGGACAGCGAAATCCAATTAACGATTTCATCCGCACGCTATCCAACATGTCCCACGTCTCTTCCGAATCGATTGTTCTTTCTCGCTCGCCGGCCAGCGCGGTTCTCGAACCGGCAGGCGACCTGTCGCCGGTAGCGCGGACGCTGCAGGTCCGTCGCTTCATCGACGCCTTCCGTCAGCACGGTCACCGTCAGGCGTCGCTCGATCCGCTGGGTCTTGCACCCGTGCCCGAAGTGCCTGAACTCGACCCCGTATTTCATGGACTCGAACCGGCGCAGCCGATCGGCGCGGAGAACCCGCTGTTGCCGCCCTCGGCTGCGGTGCATGAACTCGAGCGCCAGCTGCGGCGCGTCTATTGCGGCGCGATCGGCCTCGATCTGACCGGCATTCGCGATCCGCAGCGCCGCGCCCAGTTGTCCGCATGGCTCAAGGCGGAGCAGCTTGCGCCGTTGCCGGCGCGGCGAGCGCCGCCGCCGTCTGCTGCGCCGCCTCGTGGCCGCCGAGATGTGGGAGCGCCACGTGGCGGCGAGGTTCGAACATGCCAAGCGCTTCTCGCTCGAAGGTTGCGACAGCCTCGTACCGCTTGTCGAAGCAATCGTCGATCAGGCTGCCGCTCATGGCGTGCGGCAGGTGTTCGCGGGCATGCCGCATCGCGGGCGGCTGAACGTGCTCGTCAACGTGATGGGTTTTGACCCGGCGACGCTGCTTGCCTGCCTCGATCCGGATTCGGATGCCGCGGCCGTGCAGCGGGACCTGCCTTACCACCTCGGCGGCAACACAGTGAAGAAGACGCCCGACGGCGACGTGGCGATCTTCCTTGCGCCCAATCCGTCGCACCTGCAGAGCGTGTATCCGGTGGTGAGCGGCATGGCTCGCGCGTATCAGGACGAGCATCGCGGCTTCGGCTGCCTGCCGCTCGTCGTGCATGGCGATGCCGCGTTCGCGGGCCAGGCAGGGCATCGTGATGGAAACCCTGAACATGACGCGCAAGGACGGATACGCATTGGGCGGCACCGTCCATGTGATCGTGAACAATCAGATCGGCTTTACGACGCCGAACCGGATGGACGCCGAAGCGCAGTCGTATTGCACCGACATTGCGCGGATGATCGACGCGCCCGTGATTCGCGTGAATGCGGACCGTCCCGACGAGGTCATGCGTGCGGCGAAGCTCGCCTTGCAATACCGGATGGAGCATGAGGCGGACGTCGTGATCGACCTCATCGGCTATCGGCGGCTGGGTCACTCGGAGCACGACATTCCCGCGCTCACGCAGCCGTTTCAGCAGGCGGCCATTGCGACGCATCAGACGGTCACCGAGTTGTATCACGCGGCGATCGGCGAAGAGACGACACTCGAGGCGCTGCGCGCGGAGGCCTTGCAGCATCTTCAGACGGCCTCAAGGCAAACGTTGTCGCGGCCGCGCGGGGACGGGACGCAGCGCACGAAGCGCACGCGGCCTTTGTCGCTCGCGCGCGTGCAGTCGCTGACCGCGGCGCTGATCCGCACGCCGCCCGAAGTGCGGCTGCACGATTTCGTGCGCAACGTGACGGCGAAATGGCAGAAGAGCGTCGCCGATGAAAACGCCGCCGTCGACTGGTGCTTCGCGGAAAACCTGGCCTACGCAACCTTGCTGGACGACGGGCACAGCGTGCGCATCTCCGGCATGGATGTCGGGCGCGGCACGTTCATGCACCGTCATGCGGTCTGGCATTCGCAAGGCGGCGCGTCGCGCGCGGTCGAGCCTTACGTGCCGCTGCAAAACCTCGGCGTGCATCAGGGCGAGTTCGACATCGTCAACTCGCCGCTGACCGAAGAGGCCGTGCTTGGCTTCGAATACGGCTACAGCGTGCAGACAGGCTCGCATCTGGCCATCTGAGAAGCGCAGTTCGGCGACTTCGTGAACGGCGCGCAGGTGATCATCGATCAGTACATCGCCGCGGGCGAGTACAAATGGGACCAGCCGTCCGGCTTGACGATGCTGCTGCCGCATGGCCACGAAGGCGTCGGTCCGGAGCATTCGACGGGATACGTCAGCCGCTTTCTGCAACTATGCGCCGGCGGCAACATGAAGGTCGTGATGCCGTCGACTTCGGCGCAGTGGTTACACCTGCTGCGCGAGCAGGCACTGAGCGCGGAGCCGAAGCCGCTCGTCGTGATGTCGCCGAAAGGGCAGCTGTACGGCAACGCGCGCTCGCATTCGCCGCTTTGCGAGTTGATCGGCGGCGCGTTTGCTCCAGTGCTGCACGACAGCGGCGTCGCCTCGCCTGAGGATGTGACCCGCGTGGTGCTGTCGAGCGGCAAGTTCTACTACGACTTGCTGGCGGCGCGCGATGCCTCGGACGACACGCGAACCGCTCTGGTTCGCGTGGAGCAGTTGTACCCGTTCCCGACGAGCGAGCTTGCGGTTGCGCTCGCCGCTTTCCCGAAGCTCACCGAGGTAGTGTGGGCGCAGGAAGAGGAAAAGAACCACGGCGCATGGCATTTCGTACGCGACCACCTGCAGCAGGCGGTGCCGGCGAACTGCCGCATTGTCGACGTGTGCCGGCGCGAGAGCCCGTCGGGCGCGCATTCGTCGATACGCGCGCGTCAGTGCAGCCGCGACGAGACGCTGCTGCTCGTCGCGGCTGCACTGACGCGCGCGTGAAGTTGCAAAGTCAAGCAGTTGGCCTGCCTGGTTGCCGTTGAGTTGCTATTGTTAACAGCAACAGGCGAGGGTGTCGTGAGCGGCAATGCATCGTGCCGTGCGGCGGCAGCCTCGCCGTTTCCGGCTTCGCTTTCTTGCTGGCGGCGCGCATGACGGTCGTGCAAGCGTCATGCACATATTCCTCAAGCGCACTGCAAGCAGGGCGGCGCGTGTTGGCATGCGCGTTGCGAAGCAGGTTGTCGAAGTGATAGGACAAGGGCACATGACAACCGTATTGCTGGTCGATGACGACGCCGAGGCGCTCGATGCATGGAGCATGATCTGCGCCGCCGAGGGCTACGATGTGAAAACCGCGCTCGACGGCAAGTCGGCGCTCGCGCAGTTCATGGCCGCGCCCGTCGACGTCGTGGTAGCCGACTGGCGCATGCCTGTGATGTCGGGCAGCGAACTGTGCCACCGCTTGCGCACGCTGCCGGTCTCGCCGACGTCGCCTTCATACTCCGTCTCGGGCGAGCCGAGCCCGCCTGCCTTCGTCAGCTTCGATGGCTTTCTGCGCAAGCCGGTGGATGGCCCGGTGCTGCTCGCCACGATGCGGCGCCTGCTGGAGGACCACGTTACGCATCGCGCGTTGCAACGAGGCGGGCCGTCCTTACGACGCATGCCGCTTGCGGCTTGCGCGTGCTCAGCAGGCTTGCGCGTGCGCATCGTCGGACGGCTTGCCTGCCGCCGACGGAATCAGCAGCACCGGCAAGCGCGCCTGGCGCACAACGCTCGGCGACGCTGCCGAGAATGAGGCGCCGAAAGCCGCGTCGGCCATGCGTGCCCATCACGAGCAGGTCGGCGTGGAAGTCGGCGGCTTGCAGCACGGCCGTTGAAACGTCGTCGAGCGACGCCGCTTCGCCCACCACGATCTCGCCCTTCACGCCTTGCGCGTCCATTTCGCGCGCAAACTCCACGCCGAGTTCCTTGCCTTCTTCGATGAGACGGTCGCGCAGCACCGACGGGTCGTAGCCCGGCGCCTCGAAGTACAAGGGCGTGTTTTCGACGACATAAAACGGTTGCAAAAGCGCGTCTGTGGACCTGGCGGGCGCGAGCGCCGCCTCGAAGGCGTGGCGCGAAGTCTGGCTGCCGTCGACCGCTACAAGAATGCGTGTGTACATATTCACTCCACGTCAGGTTGCGAGCTTCGATGATGGTTCATCAACCCGCGTTCGGACAGGATGTCAATCAAGCGGTTCACAAATTTTGACGCAAGGCGCAAGGAGTCCGCCCACGTTCACGCGAGGCGCGGCGGCTTGCCGCTTCATCGCGGTGACGCGAAACGCGGCGAATGCCGCCGGGGTTTGCCTTACAATTGGAATCTACTCTGACAAGCAGCATCCGCCCGGCCGATGAACGAGCGCAAAACGACGGGCTTGCCCGACAAGATCTACGGCGACATCCTGAATCGCATCCTCGAAGGCGAGTACAAGGAGGGCCAGCGGTTGCCCACCGAACACGCGCTCGCCGAGCGCTTCTCGACGTCCCGGCCCACGGTGCGCGAGGCGCTCGCGCGGCTGCGGGCGGACGGCATCATCGTGACACGGCATGGCTCGGGCACGACGGTGGCGCGTCGACCCGATCCCGATGTGCGGCGCTTTGCGCCGCTCGAGACGCTGTCCGATATCCGTCGCTGCTACGAATTTCGCATCGTCACCGAGACCGGCGCGGCGGAACACGCGGCGCTGAAGGCCGACGCCGCCGACATCGCCGCCATCGAAGAGGCGTGGCAACAGCTGGAGCGCATCATCGAGACACGCGGCATCGGCGCGCATGACGACTTGCTGTTTCACCTCGCCGTGGCGCGCGCGTCGCGAAACCCCTTTTTCATCACGGTGATGTCGTTCATCGAGGAACAGATCGTCTTCAGCATGAATCTGTCGCGCAATCTTTCGCTCGTGAAAACGGTGGAGCGCCAACGCCTCGTGCAGGCGGAGCACCGGGCGGTGCTCGACGCGATTCGCCGCAGAGACCCGCAGGCGGCGGGGCAGGCGATGCGAGCGCACCTGGAAAATGCGCTCGAGCGGATGTTTGGTTCGTGAGCGGCTTCGCGTGACTCGCCGTGCGCGTGGTGCGCACGGTTGCCGCGTGGTGCTGTCTGAGCGGCCTTCGTCGTTGCAAGCCGGCGCCAGACGACGGCACACCAGCGGCGAGCCACGGCGACACGCACGCGGCACAGCCGCGCAGCGGCCGAGGAGCTAAGCCGCCGCCATCGGCCCAAATAGCGCAGTGCGCGTCTTCGGACTGACTGCGATATCCAGCAGCGCCACCGCGCGTTCCACGCCGATCTGCAGCGGCGAGCCGAGCCGGTCGATTTCAATGCCGGTCTTGCGCAACAGCCGCTCGATCGGCGTGGTGGTCACCGTCACATAGCGCGTGATGCCCATGCGGTCCGCAAAAGTGACGAGCTCGTGGATCGCCTGCATCGTCAGGTCGGCAAAGCCGAACGACTTCTCCTCGCCGCTCGTGTCGATCGCAAAGCGGCTCAACTCCCAGATGTGCCGCCCAACCGGCGCCGCAGCGCCGTGCAGCAGTTGCGGGAAGGTGTCCTTGAGCATGTTCGGCCCCCTCGGTGGGCATCAGCCGCCAGCAGCCGCGCACGCGCCGGTCGTCGCCCTGAATCAGCATGTAATGCGGGCCGAGCGCATCGTAGCCGTCGATCTCCATGCCCGCTATGGTCGGAATATCCCAGCCCAGCCGGCCGTGAAACACCCGCGCCCGCAGGCGGTACATCTCGTTGATATCCTCGTTGTCGAACTCCTGACGCATTCCAATCCGGATCGCTGTTTGCATGACGTTCTCCTGAACGTGTTGGGAAAACCGATACGCAGGAAAACTTATGCATTCTGAATCGTTCCGCCACCTATCTACCTTGGATAGGTGTGCATGCTTATCGGATAACGCAGAATTTGAGACAGGAACAGCACTCAACCGACGGGACACAAAAATGGAACTTCTCGACAATCACTGGCAACCGCAAACCGGCCTCCAAGCTCGTCCGGCCGAACCTTCCACGGCGGTGGACCGCGTTCTGATCATTGCTTACCGCAAGAAGAAAAAAGAGAGCCAGCGCCGCTTCTGGGCCCGCTTCGGCGTCACGCAGTCGCCGCGGCAGCCGCTTCGAGTCCGGTGCGGAAATTCCGGCGCCGGTGTCCATCCTGCTGGGTCTTTACTTCACCAAGACCTTTCGGACGCCGACCTCTGCCGCGCCGAGCGCGTCATGCACAGCCGCGACGCTGCCGCGTTGTTCAACCCGGATCAATAAGCCCGAGCTGTGTCGCAATCACGGCTGCCGCGCGCCGCGAATTCACGCCGAGTTTCGTCCTGATGTTTTTCATGTGAAAGTTCACCACGGCTTCCGAACAGTTCAGGATATGGGAAATCTCCCACGTGGATTTGCCGCGCGCGGTCCATTGAAGGCATTCCCGTTCGCGCGGCGTCAGCTTGGGTAACAGCGTCTGCGCGTGCGTATTCAAATGGCGCTGGCTGGTGTCGATCACCAGATCGCGCAATAACACCAGATTCGACAATACCACGTCGATATGACGCCAGAAGGTGTCGGTCGGATTGGCGTCGTTCACGAAGCACATCATGCCGGCTTCCTGATTCGGGCCGTGAATCGGCAAAGTCACGCCCGCGCGCAGGCCGTGGGCACGTGCTTCCTCATACATGGACTGCTGCGGTGCAGTCGCGAAAATTTCTGGCGACCACACGAGCGGCATGGAACGCGTCGCGCAATGCGCGACTGTCGGGTCGATATGCACGAGGCCCTGCTCGTCGTAGGTACGGCGCCACTCGGGCGCATAGGTGCTGCGAACGTAGGCGTCTTCAAGGCGAATGGTCGGGCGCGGCAGCATCGCAACCAGAAGCCGGTCGAATCCCCAAGTCTCGGCGAGGCCCGCGACTGCGCTGAACCATTCCGCCTCGTCGGCGGCGTCCAGGAGTGGCGCCATCTGCTCGATAAAATGTAGCGACAATTTCGACTCTCTCAGACTCGCAAATATTCAACACGGTTATTTGCGTAGGTTTTTATGTGCGACTGCTTTAATGCGCACAATCTATCACTAAAATTGTTCCGCAATGCGCAGGGCTGCATTCGTCGGTAGCCGTTAATCCTCGCGTCACGTTTAAGCGGCACCACGCGACGGCGCTTCAAGCCTATGCAGCAACGCTTCCGCGCTCACATTGCGCCCATCTGGTTGACGCGACGCCGCGGCTTACGCCAATTAAGCGGGCAAAATAACGTTATTCGCCAAATCGCCGCATTTCACGCATTTCATTTACCAGGCATTGCGATTCAGCGTGAAGCTCATTTCTCCGTTATTCACTGCCTGAGTACTATTGTCATACAAAAAACGGCATTGGATGGCTGACGTTTCTTCACGAACGCGAGACCTTCGCGTCATTCGTTGCCGATGATGTTGTTTGATAACTTGTCGAGGCAGATGCTACCGTGGGCGCCTGCTTTTCATCCCGGTGCTTGCCCCATGAACGAATCCCCTTTCAATGACAGCGAGCTCGCCGTGTCCGTCATGGCCGTGCCGCCGCTCGCGCGCCGCGCGGACCATGCGCTCGATCACGACCGCAACGCCGCGCTGGTCCGCCACATCGAGGCGGGCGGCGTCCGCACGCTCCTGTATGGCGGCAACGCCAATCTGTATCACGTGGCCATCAGCGAATATGGGGATTTGTTAGACATGTTGTCAAGCGCATCGCCGACGCGGCCGGCATGCCGCTCACGCTGTACATCAAAAGCGAGGACTACGTGGAGGTGGAGACGCTCGCGCGCCTCGTCGAACGTGGCACCTTGCTCGCCGTCAAATATGCGATCGTCCGCAAAAATCCGGCGGACGATCCGTACCTCCGGCTGCTGCTGGAACACGTGCCGGCCGGCAAGATCGTGTCGGGCATGGGCGAGCGCCCGGCGCTCGTGCACATGCGCCAGTTCGGCCTCGCCGCCTGGACGACGGGCTCGGGCTGCATCGCGCCGCGCATGGTGACGGGCTTGCTGCACGCGGTGAGGTCGGGCGACAGCGACGCCGCGCAACGCTTCTACGACGCCTTCCTGCCGCTCGAAACCTTGCGCGAAGACATTTCGCTGATCCGCGTGCTGCACGACGCCGTCACATTGTCGCAGCTCGCCGACATGGGTCCGCTGCTGCCGCTGCTCAGTTCGACGCCGCCCGAACATTATGCGAAGATCGCCGAGGCGGCGCGCACGCTGCTCGCGCTCGAAAGAGACTACGCGCGCGGGTCGCAACCGCTCAACCTATCCACCTAGAGGCAGCATGACCGACACCAGCCGACGCTATACCGATCCTTCCGTGCGCGTGTTCGACCCGCGCTTCAAGTCGCTGATTCTTGCGTCGGCGTCCGTCGAGTGTCTGTATCAGGGCGCGCTGGTCGGAGGGCCCGGTGTGGTTCGGCGACGGCCGCTATCTGCTGTGGAGCGACATTCCCAACGACCGCATCCTGCGCTGGGACGAAGCGAGCGGCGCGGTCAGCACGTTCTGCCAGTCGTCGAACAATGCGAATGGGCATACGCGCGACCGTCAGGGCCGGCTCGTGAGCTGCGAGCATCTGACGCGGCGCCCGTGACCCGCACCGAATACGACGGCGCCGTCACCTTGCTGGCGGATCGTTACCGCGGCAAGCGTTTCAATTCGCCGAACGACGTGGTCGTCAAGGCGGACGGCTCGATCTGGTTTACGGATCCGACGTTCGGCATCGATAGCTTCTACGAAGGCGAGAAGCAGGAGTCGGAGCTGCCGGCGTGCGTGTACCGCATCGACGGCCAGTCGGGCGAAGTCAGCATGGTGGCCGACGACGTCCTCGGACCGAACGGCCTCGCCTTTTCGCCGGACGAGTCCGTGCTCTATGTCGTCGAATCGCGGGGCGAGCCGCGCAAGATCCGCGCGTTCGACGTCGAGGCCGACGGCAAGGGCGCGGCGCTCTCGAACAACCGCGTGCTGATCGACGCCGGGCACGCCGGACGGCTTTCGCGTCGACACCCACGGAAACCTGTGGTGCGGCTGGGGAATGGGCACCGACGAACTCGACGGCGTGCGTGTCTTCACGCCGCAAGGCGAGCCGATCGGCCACATTGCGTTGCCCGAGCGCTGCGCGAACGTGTGCTTCGGCGGGCGTCATCGCAACCGGTTCTTCATGGCGGCGAGTCACGGTCTCTATTCGCTCTATGTGAACACGCAGGGCGTGCGTGGCGGCTGAGGCCTAGGGGCGTTAGCAACTGGGCGGCGCGAGGACAAGCCCGTACAGTTGCCTGACAAGCGCGCCGCGTGCGAATCGGCCAAGCAGCCGGTCGGGGTTTGCCCTTGTATACAACCACGCCAACTCATTGAAGGAAAAGGCCTTCGAGCCGAAACCACGGCAAGCTACGGAAAACGCGGTCGAGCATATTTGCTTGACATCGGCTGTTCCGCTTCGCTATGTTGCAAGGGTTGAAAGAGACCAGCATCTGATGATCTGGCTCGACCGCTACATCGCTTACATACAGGCACCGTCACGTCGACCGATACCGGTTTGCGCGCGGTCGCCGTTTCCGACCTGATGCAATGGAAAGATTCCCGCTGGCAGCCGCTCGACGGCAATCCGAACTTCGTCGGCGTATTTCGTTTGGACTTTTTGACACCATGACCCGAATGATTTCCGTCGTCGCAATGGGCAACTGGTTCGGCAAGGCGAGGCGCCGCGCGGCTTTCACCGTGGCGCCGCTGCTTGCGGCCGTCGTCCTCGTTGCCGTCAGCAACCCGGCGCATGCCGGCGACGACGCCGCGAGCGCGGCAGCCGCGGATGCCAACATCGCCGCGAATCCCACCTTGAATCCGGCGCCGCCGAGCAACTACAGCGCGCAGAAGGTGGACGGCCAACCGTTCTTCCTGCTCTCGGACGCGAGCTTCAGCAGCAATCAGCTCGCGCAGGTCCGGCTGGAGGCGCCCGGCCGCGACTTCAAGGATGCGTTGCAGCCGTATGGCGGCGCGGACATCGTCGTGTATCGCGTGCCGAGGCCGCTCGAATTCCTGAAGGCGCAGAAGAACCTGCATCGGCTGAACGTCGCGCCGAACTATGAGGGCGAAGGGCTCGCGAACACGCTGGCGTATTTGTGGGACCGCTGGTTCACCGAGGCGCGGCGCGCCTGGCAGCGCGTGCTTTCGTTCGCGACTCGCAGCAAGGCGACGGAGGCCGCGCCGCAATTCAGGCTCGGCGAACAGGCCGGCAAACAGAGGCAATTCGAGCAGAACTCGCAGTTCGCGCCGCTGAAGGGCTATGACGTGGTCGCGCGCTTCCGCTATCCGATCTGGGACGCGAAGGTGATCGAGCCGCCCAAAGGCGTGAACCTCGCGGGCAGCAGCAGTAACTTTATCGAGGCGAGCGCCGGCAACGTGATGATTCCAGTCGGCAAGCTGCCGCCGGGGCTTTATATCGTCGAGGCGGTGATCGGCAACTATCGCGCGCATACGCTGCTGTTCGTGTCGGACACGGTCGCGGTCGTGAAGGCGGCATCGAGCGGCATGCTGGTGTGGACCACGCGGCGCGACAACGGCAAGCCGGTGCGCGACAGCAAGGTCTCGGTCACGCTGCGCGCAGAAAGTGACGATTGTCGACGGCGAATTGCGCTATGCGGGACTCTTTCCGGTCAAGCTCGAGCAACAGGAACTGAAGACCGATAGCGACGGCAATGCGAGCCTCACGCTGCCGGCCGCGACCGAGCCGAGCCGTTACGCACTGACGCTGTTCGCCCAGGACGGCGCGGCGTACAAGGTGCGCGTGACGCGCGAAGTGCTGATTGCGCGCGGCGCCACGCCGTATCGGCTGAGCACCGCCAGGTCGTTCTCGCAGCCCAAAGAGCCGGTGAACTTCGATCTGCAGGCGCTGGCCGCGCTGGATCCGTCGGCACACTTGCCGGCCAAATGGGAATGGACGCGCCTGGAATCGCAGACCCACGCGGAAGGCTCGTTGAAGAACGCGTCGGGCAAGGGCGCGGGCGGCAAGCTGTCGTTCCCGGTTCAGTTCGACGAGCCAGGCTCCTACATGCTGTCGGTCAAGGACGATTCGGGCAATCTGCTTGCAGCCGTCAGCCATTGGGTGGCGGGCGACGGCCTGAAGGCGGTTCCGGGCAGCGTCGAAATCGTGTTCGACCGCGAGAAGTACCGGATCGGCGACACGGCCGAGGCACTCATCACGTTCCCGTTGCCCGTCGACGACGCATTGCTGACGCTCGAACGCGACAACGTGGAACGGCGCGCTGCTGAGCGCAGGCGGCGACTGGCTGCAACTGCAGCGCGTCACGCCGTCGCAATGGAAAGCGCGCATCAAGGTCGGCGAGGACTTCGCGCCCAACATGACGTTCTCGGTGCTGTACGTGCATAGCGGCGAATACGCGTTCCAGAACGCGGGCATCGTGGTTGCGCAGCCGCAGATCGAGCTCAACGTAAAGAGCGACAAGCCGGTGTACGGTCCCGGCGACATGGTCACGCTGAATTTTTCGACAGCACGCTGAACGGCACGCCGGAGGCAGCGAATCTGACGGTGAGCGTGGTCGACGAAATGGTCTATGTGCTGCAGCCGGAAATTGCGCCGAACATCGTCGATTTCTTCTATCACCCGCGCCGCAACAACGTGCGTACGTCGTCGAGCCTGTCGTTCATTAGTTACGATCTGGCGCGTTCGCCGCGGGCTCGAACAGCATCGAACTGATTTCCGCCGATGGCAGGCAGTGTCAGCGCATGCAGTTCTACGAAGCGGACCGCGCGAAGCCGCAGGCGAAGTTGCGCGCCATGATCACGTGGGACGACACGCATGCGCAGGTCGATCTGCACGTCATCACGCCGGGCGGCCTGCACGCGTTCTTCGCCAATCCGACCCTGGAAGACGGCAGCGGCTTCGATGTGGATTCCGTGGACGGCGCGGGGCCGGGCATTTTTTCGTCCGCGGCGCCGGAGCGCGGCACATGGCTGTTCTTTCTGAACTATTGGGGCAACTTCGATTCGACGGGCTATAACTTCGACGCCGCCGCGCATGATCGCGACGTGATCACGGCGACGTTGACGCTCGTCTTCAACGAAAACACGCCGAACGAACGGCGTGAGACGATGGTCGTGCCGCTGCGCAAAATCGGCGACCTGATGCTCGTGAAGAGCGAGCGACTTTGACAGCGGGACGGGAGCAGTCACGATGAAGCGCAGAACGATAGGACGGGTGAGCGCGGGCCGCGGCTTGCTGGTCCTCGCATGCTGGCTGGGCGCGTCGGCCGCGCACGCGAGCGATATCGACATGAATGCGCCGTTGAACGGCTGGCGCAATTCGGGCGGCGACAGCAACGAGCGCTACACACAGGACGTGCACTATCCCGCCGTTGCGGTCTCGACGCCCGAGGGACAGTCGAAGGCCGCACTGATCGAAGGGCAGATCCGCAACGCGCCGAAGAAGAAGGGCACCACGGTCGGCACGCTGGTGGTGGACGGCACGCCGCTGCCGCAGCGCATCGAGGAGGACGGCAAGTTCTCGCGGCCGTACGCATTTCCCGCCGGCAGCAACGGGGTCGAACTGCGCGCGCCGGGCGGCAGCCGCAAGCGCGTGCAGTTTTACGACGCCTACAGCGGCAAAACGCAGCCGAAGCTCCGCGTCGTGCTCGCGTGGGACACCGACAGCACGGACCTCGACTTGCATGTCGTCTCGCCGGACGGCGCGCTCGACGTCGACGTGACGACGGGTTATGGACCGGAAATCTATTCGTCGGCGGCACCGCTCGAGGGCACGTATCTCGTCTACGTGAACTACTACGGCAGCGGCAGCGGCCGCAGCGACATGACCGTCGCACAGGTGACGATCATCATCAATGAGAACACGCCCGACGAAAAGAGCGAGACGATCCGCGTGCCGATGCGCAAAGCCGGCGAACTCACGCTCGTGAAGACGTTTGTCGTGCCCTGAGCGGCGCGTGGCTGCGTCGCATGGCGGGTGTTGCCTTGCTTTGCCTCGTGTTGCCTGTCGAGTTGCGGCTCGCCGCATGCAGGGCGCAAAAACCGTGCGCGCTCAGATGCTTGGCTGACTCTTGCGCAGGATATCCACAGGCTTGCAAACATTTTCTGTGGACAAACGCGGTGTAGCCGACAGTCTCGTTGCGTGACTTCTGGCGGGACGAACCCCGCTTGCGCTTACCGTCCCTTACGGGGGTTCAAGTTTCAGCCGGCGAGGATCGATAGAGCCTGTAACCGGCTCTGCGCCGAACGCCTTGAAGAAAATGAACGGAGGTTGCAATGCAGATCGACAGCGCGTTGCCGTCGGCACCCCAGACTGCCGCTCGCGCAACGAAGAATGCCGCGTCGTCGTCCGTGGCGCGCAACGATGACGCCGCGTCGCGCTTCGCTGCCTCGAACGCGTCGAAGCAGGACGATGCCGTGCACATCTCCAGCGAAGGCGCCGCTGCGGCGGCTCAGCACGCAAACGCCGTAGACGGCACGAACGCGGCCGATGCGGAAAGCAACGGCGCGGCGGACGCGGACCCGTCGGCGGTCAAGTCGTTTGCGTATGGCACGCTCGGGCTGGAGCGGCCGGATCAGCCGTCCGAAGAGCGCAACGCTTTCTACACGGTAGGGCGTTGGCTCGCGGCGGGCATCACCCTTGGCGGGATCATCTCGCTGCTTATCTGAAGCTGCTCGGGTGGGAGACTAGCGGACTTTGTGTTTTTGAAGACTTCAGGCGGGGCGCGCTTGCCGTGCAGGGCGCACGGCAAGCGCGATGAGGCGGATTTTGGTTAGCGGTCGAGGAACGACTTCAGGCGGTCTGCACGGCTCGGATGCATGAGCTTGCGCATGGCCTTGCTCTCGATCTGGCGAATACGTTCGCGCGTGACGTCGAACTGCTTGCCCACTTCTTCCAGCGTGTGGTCCGACTTGGTGTTGATGCCATAGCGCATACGCAGCACCTTCGCTTCGCGCGGCGACAGCGAGTCGAGCGCGTCGTCGATGGCGGCGCGCAAGTCGGCCTGCATGGCCGCATCCGCCGGGGAGGAAGCGGCCGAGTCTTCGATCATGTCGCCGAGCGTGGCGTCGCCGTCATTGCCGACGGGCGTTTCCATCGACACCGGCTGTTTCGCGATCTTCAGAATGCCGCGCACTTTCTCTTCCGACAGGTCCATGCGTTCCGCCAGCACGGACGGATGCGCTTCTTGACCGGTCTGCTGCAGGATCTCGCGCGAGATGCGGTTCAGCTTGTTGATCGTTTCGATCATGTGCACCGGCACGCGGATCGTGCGCGCCTGGTCGGCGAGCGAACGCGTCACGGCCTGACGGACCCACCACGTTGCATACGTGGAAAACTTCCAGCCGCGGCGATATTCGAACTTGTCCACCGCCTTCATCAGGCCGATGTTGCCTTCCTGGATCAGGTCGAGGAACAGCATGCCGCGATTGACGTACCTCTTCGCGACGGAAATGACGAGACGCAGGTTTGCCTCGATCATCTCGCTCTTCGCTTTGCGCATCTTCGATTCGGCCGCGACCATCTGGCGGTTGATCTCTTTCAGATGCTTGAGCGGCAGCGAAACGGTGGCTTCAATGTCGATCAGCTTCTGCTGTTCCGACTGAATGGCCGGCAGGTGGCGCTCGAGCGCGGCGCCGTACGACGTGTTGCCGCGTGCCGCGCGCTCGGTCCAGCCCAGATCGGCTTCATGACCGGAGAACGATTCGATGAACTTCTCGCGCGGCATGCCGCTCTTCGTGACGACGATTTGCAGAATGTTGCGCTCGATCACGCGGACCTGCGCGACTTGGTGCTGCACGTCGCCGCACAGACGGTCGATGGTGCGCGCCGTGAAGCGGATTTTCGCGAGATGCTGCTGGATCTCTTCGCGCGCCTTCTGGTACGCCTTCGAGCTCACGCCGCCGCGCGTGTGCGAGGCGTTCATCTGGTCGTACAGAATGCCGACCTGCGCGAAGATTTCGAGGCAGTCGCTCGTGAGTTGCTTCAGGCGTGCTTCGTCCGCAGCGGAGGAATCGGCCGGGCCGACGTCGTCGTCGCTGACGTTCTCTTCTTCGGCTGCGACGTTGTCCTCGTTCAGGCCGTCAACCAGTTCGTCGATACGCAGTTCGCCGTCCGCAACCTGCTGGGCGCTGGCCAGAATGGCGGAAATGGCGAGCGGGCAGCCGGCGATGGCTTGCACCATTTCGTGCAGACCATCTTCAATACGCTTCGCGATGACAATTTCGCCCGCGCGCGTGAGGAGTTCGGTCGCGCCCATTTCGCGCATGTACATGCGCACAGGGTCGGTTGTGCGGCCGAACTCGGAGTCTACCGTGGACAACGCAACTTCTGTTTCTTCGTCCGCCTGGTCGTCCGACACGACTGCCGGCGCGTTCGAGTTCAGCAGCAGCGTTTCAGCGTCCGGGGCCTGCTCGTAGACCTGCACGCCCATGTCATTGAACGCGCTGACGATGCTGTCGATCGCCGCCGTCTGCGCGAAGTTGTCGGGCAGGTGGTCGTTGATCTGCGCGTGGGTCAGGTAGCCTTGCTCCTTGCCCAGCTGGATGAGCGCGCGCATCTGGCGCTGACGCTCTTCGGCCTGCTGCGGCGGCAGCTTGGCCGCGACGGGGATCGCTTTGCCCGCGCCCTTGCCCTTCGGCGTGCGGCCCGACGGAGCTTTCGTGTAGGCGGCGGTTTCGTGTTGCGAATCTTCGCGATCAAAAGGGTTCACGTATTCTCCTCTAGAGGCTTCGCTATGAGACGCAAGACGCGACCGTCAGGCGTTTCGAGCATGGCTCAACATCACCTGAGTGACTCAACGCGGTTATAGGGCTGTGTGCTCTGGGGAGCAAAAAAGATGAGCCCGCATGGAGCGAGCCGATAGAATGTGCGAAATTCGCGCGGCTCGCATTATATACGAGCTTGCGCCTTCGCGCGCATTGTGCGCAGCAATTCGTCGCGGGTTGTTGTCGGTCTGCGTGCTGTGCGTGGCTCGCGGGCGGCCGAGCCGGTACAAAAAAGTTGCGGCTGCAACGAGGCTCGTGTCGCGGAAAAGCGCCGAGTCACAACTATAGACGAACTTGTTCGTTCTCACATGAGTGCGTGCGGCTTGCCGGTGTGGGCTTGCGTCGCTTGTCTGTGCTTGTGTGCGGACACCCCTCTATATGTAGCTGTAGCGCGAAGTTTTTTGGCGTCGATCGGCGCTTATGCAAAAGAAAATTCGCAGAAGGGGTTGACGCAGGGCAGGGCGCATCGCATAATTTGCCTCCCGTTTGATGACGGACGCGAAGAAAGCAGAGCTTCTTGGCGAACCGATCTTTAAAAACTAACAGCCGATAAGTGTGGGCGCTT
>CALNWN010000015.1 GCA_940746715.1 uncultured Paraburkholderia sp. | reverse complement strand
GACAGACCCCGAAGCGTCAGGCGCTACACGCCCGATCGCCGCATCGCTCACCGCTCATCGCCACCGCCAGTACGCAGCGCCCCCGCATACCCCGTCAGTTCCAGATACGCGCGCCCGACATCGACGCAATCCTTCTGGGTCGGGTCGAGAAAATACAGAAACGCGGCAACGCAACCCATGTGCACGCCACAAGCGCGAAAGGCCCTACCGCGACGTCCTACCGCACACCCACGCCAAAATCCTATTTCCCCTGCGCCAGAAACCGCTGCGCAAGTCGTACCCAATACGTCGAACCAATGGGCAGCAATTCGTCGTTGAAATCGTAGCTTGCGTTATGCAGCATGCAGGGGCCGGCACCGTGGCCTGCCTCGCGGTGGCCACCGTCGCCGTTGCCGAGGAAGGCATAGCACCCAAGCTTCGCCAGCAACATGAACGAGAAGTCTTCGGCACCCATCGTCGGTTCGACGGAATCGTTCACATTCTCCGCCCCCACAACCTCCTTCATGACTGCCGCCGCAAAGCGCGCCTCTTCACTGCTGTTGATTGTGGGCGGGTAGTTTCTGTGGAAGTGGACGTCGACCGTGCAATCGTAAGCGTCCGCCGTGTTTTCGGCGATTTTGCGCATACGCGCTTCGATGAGATCCAGCGTCTCAGTGGTGAAAGTGCGTACGGTGCCCGCGATCCACGCGTCGTCGAGAACGACGTTGACTGCGTCGCCGGCATGGATCTGTGTGATCGAGAGCACGGCCGTATCGAGCGGCTTCTTGTTTCGCGTGATGATGCCCTGCAGCCCGCTAGCGATCTGCACCGCGGTAAATACCGGATTGCGTCCGTTATGCGGCAACGCGGCGTGCGAGCCGACACCTTTGATATCAATGCGGAATTCGTTGCTCGAGGCCATAATCGGCCCCTCCGTGACGCCGAACTGCCCCGCCGGCATGCCGGGCCAGTTGTGGATGCCGAACACTGCATCGACGGGAAACTTCTCGAAAAGGCCGTCCTCGATTATGGCCTGAGCGCCGGCGCCGCCTTCTTCGGCCGGCTGAAAAATGAAAACGATCGTGCCTTCAAAGTCGCCGTGCTTCGCGAGATGCCGGGCTGCGCCGAGGAGCATCGCGGTGTGCCCATCGTGACCGCACGCGTGCATTTTCCCGTCGTTCTTCGATCGATGTTCGAAGCTATTCAGCTCCTGAATCGGCAGCGCATCCATGTCGGCGCGCAGGCCAATCGAACGCGCGCCATTGCCGCGTTTGAGCACCCCCACCACGCCTGTCTTGCCTAATCCGCGATGAGTTTCTATGCCCCACGACTCGAGTGTCTTCGCAACCAGGTCGGCGGTCGCGGTTTCCTCGTAGCGTAGTTCGGGATGAGCGTGGATCGTTCGTCGAAGGTTTCGGATTTCTCCGTGAGCAGCCTGGATTTCGGGGATAAGTTTCATAATGGAGTGCCGATGTGCTTGCGCTTTGACTTGCCTGGAATCGTCCTGGCGATAGGTGCCGGACGCGGTGCTAACGATTCTATGCCGAAGGCTTTTTGGCGGCAGCATGCAGGCAAGCGCCAACGGACGTAATAAAATTCCGCGTTGCGCCCCGCTTACCGTCCCCTGAATGGTTACCCAATGAACGCTCCGACCGAATTCGCTCGCGCTGTTTGTCCTCACGATTGCCCCGATACCTGCGCAATGAGGGTCACAATCGAGGGCGGCCGGGCGATCAAGGTCGTCGCTGACCCGGACCATGCTCCGACGCAAGGCGCTTTGTGTACCAAAGTCAGCCGCTACGCGGAACGGGTCCATCATCCGCAACGCCTGACGACACCGATGAAGCGCATCGGCCGCAAAGGCGAGGGCCGTTTTCAACCGATCAGCTGGGAAGAAGCGTCGGAGTGGGGCGCCCAGCGCCTGTTGGAGATCTCGGGCCGCGCGCCCGAAGCTATCCTGCCCTATAGCTACGCCGGCACGATGGGTCTCGTCCAGGGCGACAGCATTGCGCAACGGTTCTTTCACAAGCTGGGCGCATCGCAACTGAACCGCACGATCTGCGCCGCGGCCGGCGCGGCGGGTCTGAAATACACCTATGGCGCGAGCCTCGGCATGCTCACCGAGTTTTTCGCGGAGAGCGAGGTCATTCTCATCTGGGGCTCGAATCCCATTGCGTCGAATCTGCATTTCTGGACGCGGGCGCAGGAGGCCAAGCGTCGAGGCGCGCGCCTGATTGCGATCGATCCGTATCGTTCGCTGACGGCGGAGAAGTGCCATCAGCATATTGCGCTGAAGCCGGGGACTGACGGCGCATTGGCACTCGGCATGATAAACGTGCTGATTTCAGAGGAGCTGCTCGACCACGCTTATATCGCCGCACATACAGTGGGCTTCGCCGAACTCAAAGCCCGCGCGCTCACGTATTCGCCGGCGCGCGTGGCCGAAATTTGCGGCATTGAAGAGCAGGTTGTCGTCGACCTCGCGCGGCTTTACGGCAGCACCAGGAAAGCCGCGATTCGCCTGAACTATGGTCTGCAAAGAGTGCGCGCTGGCGGCAACGCGGTCCGCGCGATCGCGTGCCTTCCGGCGCGCTGACCGGCGCGTGGCGCGAGCGCGCCGGCGGCGCCTTGCTGTCGTCGTCCGGCTGGGCGCCGGTCGACTCGCATGCTTCTGCAACGACCCGATCTGATGCCCGGCTGGCCCGCCAAACCGAGCCGCGTCATCAATATGAATGCAATCGGCGACGCACTCCTGCACCCGGGCGACACGCAGTTCGGCCCGAAAATCGAGGCGATTGTCGTGTACAACTCGAATCCGGTCGCCGTCGCGCCCGATTCGGAGCGCGTCGCGGCAGGTTTTGCGCGCGAGGACCTCTTCACCATCGTGCTCGAGCATTTCCAGACGGATACGGCCGATTATGCCGACCTGCTTCTGCCGGCCACTACACAGCTCGAGCATCTTGACGTGCACAAGTCGTACGGCCACACGCACGTCATGGTGAACCTGCCGGCGATTCCGCCGGCCGCCGGTGCCCGTCCGAACACTGAGATTTTTCGCGGCCTCGCGCGCCACATGGCGCTTGACGAGCCGGCGCTCTTCGAAAGCGACGAAGCCGTCGCGCGCCGTGCGCTCCGATGGGAGGATAAGACGCTGGAAGGCGTGGACTGGGAGACGCTCAAGCACACCGGTTGGGCAAAGCTGAATGTGCCGGACGCGCCGTTTGCCGAGGGCGGCTTTTGCACGCCGTCGGGTAAATGCGAGTTTTACAGCGAGCGCCTCGCACAGCAGTGCCTCG
Organism: uncultured Paraburkholderia sp.; assembly: GCA_940746715.1. Classification (GTDB taxonomy): domain Bacteria; phylum Pseudomonadota; class Gammaproteobacteria; order Burkholderiales; family Burkholderiaceae; genus Paraburkholderia. The sequence goes on along the minus strand of CALNWN010000015.1, from coordinate 70,866 downwards.
ACCCGCTGCCGGATTACCTGCCGCCTTACGAGTCGGCGGAATTCACCCCGGAACTCGCCGCGCGCTACCCGCTCGCGATGATCTCGCCGCCCGCGCGCAACTTCCTGAACAGCACGTTCGTCAACGTGGAAAGTCTGCGCTCGACGGAAGGCGAGCCTCATCTCGACATTCATCCGGCGGACGCCGACGCGCGCGGTATTGCGCACAGCGACACGGTGCGCATTTTCAACGACCGCGGCTCGATGCAGGCGCGCGCCCGCGTCACCGACCGCGCGCCAGGGCGTCGTGGTCGGCTTGTCGATCTGGTGGAAAAAGCTTGCGCCCGATGGCCGCAACGCCAATCAGGTCACGAGCCAGGCGCTCACCGATCTCGGCGGATCGGCCACTTTCTACGACTGCCTCGTCGAAGTGGAGCGCGTCTGACCCGCGCTTCTCACACTGCGCAAGCCTCGCCAGCAAGGCATTCGAAGGTTCGAGGCAGCAATCTAACCCAGCCGTTTTTCGCGGATACCGCAGAGGTGCCCATGCTACGATGCGTTTTTAGCACGACCATTCGAAAATAAAGAAGGAGACGCTGCATGGATAAAATCTGGCTGAAATCTTACCCGCCCGGCGTTCCCGCAGAGATCGACCCGACCCGCTATTCGTCCGTCGCCGAGCTGCTCGAGGAGGCATTCCGTGAGCATCGCGACAAGCCGGCCTTCGTGTGCATGGGAAAGGTGATCAGCTACGGCGAACTGGACGCGCTTTCGCGCAAGCTGGCCGCGTGGTTTCAGTCGAAGGGTCTTGCGCGCGGCGCTCGCATCGCGATCATGATGCCCAACGTGCTGCAATATCCGGTCGCGATTGCGGCAATCTTGCGCGCGGGCTATGTGGTCGTGAACGTCAATTCGCTGTATACGCCGCGTGAGCTCGAGCATCAGTTGAAAGACAGCGGCGCGGAAGCAATCATCCTGCTGGAAAACTTTGCCGTTACGCTGCAGGCAATCGTGCGCAACACCGCCGTGAAGCACATCGTGGTCGCCGCTATGGGCGATCTGATGGGCGTGAAAGGCACCGTGGTCAACTTTGTCGTGCGCCGTGTGAAGAAAATGGTGCCGGCCTGGAGCTTGCCCGGTCACGTCAAATTCAACGCGGCAGTCGCGGAAGGCGAACGTCAAAGCTTTAAGCCAGTCGAGCAGGGCCCCGACGACGTCGCATTCCTCCAGTACACCGGCGGCACGACGAGCGTGGCCAAGGGCGCCACGCTGCTGCATCGGAACCTGATTGCGAACGTGTTGCAGTCCGAAATCTGGCTGAATCCGGTGCGCGCGAACCGCACCGACATCGACCAGTTCATCACCGTGGTGGCTTTACCGCTGTATCACGTGTTCGCGCTGACGGTGTGCGGCCTGCTGACCATTCGCACCGGCGGCCTTGGCGTGCTGATCCCGAATCCGCGCGACATCCCCGGTATGGTCAAGGCGCTACAAGGCTATGCCATTACGACGATCCCGGCGGTCAACACGCTGTACAACGCGCTCTTGAACAGCCCGGACTTTCACAAGCTCGATTTTTCGAAACTGATTGCTGCCAACGGCGGCGGCATGGCCGTGCAGGAAGCGGTCGCGAAGCGCTGGTTCGAGCACACGAAGACGCCGATCATCGAGGGCTACGGCTTGTCCGAGACGTCGCCGTGCGTGACCTGCAATCCCGTCACCGTGACGGAATATAGCGGGACGATTGGTTTGCCGCTGCCGTCGACGGAAGTCTCCATCCGGGACGACGAGGGCAACGAAATGCCGCTCGGCCAGGCGGGCGAGATCTGCATTCGCGGCCCGCAGGTCATGGCCGGCTATTGGAATCGGCCGGAAGAAACGGCGAAAGTCATGACGCCGGACGGCTTCTTCAAGTCGGGCGACGTCGGTTTCATGAACGAGCATGGTTTTGTGAAGATCGTCGACCGCAAGAAAGACATGATTCTGGTTTCCGGCTTCAACGTGTATCCGAACGAGATCGAGGGCGTGGTCGCGAAGCTCCCCGGCGTGTTCGAGGTTGCCGCGGTTGGGGTGCCCGACCAGCATTCCGGCGAAGCGGTGAAGCTGTTTGTCGTGAAAAAGGACGAGGCGCTCACCGACGCCGACATTCTGGCCTATTGCAAACAGCAGCTTACCGGCTACAAACGGCCGAAAATCGTCGAATTCCGCACCGAGCTGCCGAAGAGCAATGTCGGCAAGATTTTGCGTCGCGAGCTGCGCGACGGTCGTGCATGAGCGCGTGTCGCGTTGAATTGGCGAAGGCTGACATGCCGTAACACGTCTCGATGAAAAGAACGGAAGGGCCCGGCGGACGCCAAGTCAGCCGGGCCTTTTTATTTGCGCAGTCCCGCCACGGACGTAAAAAAAGGCGCCCGAAGGCGCCTTTGAGGCAAACTGCGTTTTTACGACTTATTAGAACTTGTGGCGGATACCGACACGAGCTGCCAGCTGGTTCTGGTTCTGGTTCGACGAACCCGACAGGCCGTTGATGCCAGTCGTTGCTGCGACCACGGTACCGGTTGCGCTCAGCGTTTCGCCAGTAGCGTGCTGGTACACGCCGATCACGTAGACGTCGGTACGCTTGGACAGGAAGTAGTCCACGCCAACTGCGCCTTGGTGGTACTGAGCGCGCGAGTTGCCGTTGATTTCCGTGCCGCGCGTGTAGTCATACGCTGCGCCGACCAGCAATGCCGGGGTCAACTGGTACTTGAAGTTGACTTCTGCGTTGTTGAACGTAGCCGTTTGGCCCTTGAACGGCGATGCGTACGAAGCGCCCAAGTTTGCAAAGCGGATGTTCGAGTACGTCAGACCGATGGTTGCTGCGCCGAACGTGTATGCGCCGCCTGCACCGACGACCTGATACGTGTTAGCCGAAGCGAAGCCAGTGTAGACCGGCGAGGTCACTGCGAAGTTTGCAGCAGCCGTAGCGGTTGCCGGCGTGTTCGTAGCGATCGTGCCGCCGTTGTTGAACAGGCCGCCCGAAGCTGCCGGCGTACGTGCATTCAGGTAGCCGACGCCCAAGACCAGCGGACCGTTGTTGTAGCCAGCGCCCAACGACCAGATCTGGTTCGACGAGAAGTTACCTGCAACGCCGCCGAAGCTATACGTGCCGCCGAACTTCAGGCCGTTGTAGTCGGCGCTGGTGTACTTAACCGTGTTGTTCGTACGGTATGCGTTGTTGAAGTTGTCGATGTCGCCCGGGTGAGCAGCGATGTAGCCGCCCCACTGGTCGCCCGCTTCCAGCGGACCGACGTAGTCGACGACGGAGTCGTACTGACGACCCAGCGTGACCGTGCCGAACTGGCTCGACAGACCGACATAAGCTTGACGACCGAACATCAGGCCGCCTTGACCCAGCTTGCCGTTGTTCACGTCAAAGCCGTTTTCCAACACGAACAGCGCCTTCAGATCGCCGCCCAGATCTTCCGTGCCACGCAGGCCGAAACGCGAGCCTTGCATAACGCCGCTGGACAGGTTGTACAGGTGCTTGCCGGCCGAGTTGGTGTTGAAGCCTTCATCAATGATACCGTACAGGGTCACGCTGCTCTGCGCATGTGCGACACCTGCGAATGCGCCCAGTGCTGCGAGAGCGAGAAGCGACTTTTTCATCGAATGATCTCCAAGGATTACGAATCTTTTCTACAAGGCGAAATATTTATGTAGCGTTGAGGCCTTCTTGCTTGTCCAACTCCGCGAGAAGTTGCACGTAATGTAACAAAAGGGCTACATGGCACAAAGAAAAAGGAGGTCGCCGGGAACGCTCCTGTTTCGTTTACGCAACATGATCTAAAATCGAAATCCTGATGCCTCAGGCGGCTGGATCAGAGCCGCTCGCAGGCCGCATTTTTCCCGGAAGGCCTTGTCGCACTGGCCACGAAGCGCGGGAAGCCGGTTGTTGAATCAGGGAGTGCCGAATGTTTCTGGACGAGTTGATTACTGAATTTGATCGGGGTTTACGCTCAATGACGGGCGTTTCGCGAATGAGCCGTCCTTTGCCGGTTCCGCAAGAATCGGCGGCCTCCGCGGAGGTGCCGGAACTGTCCCCGGCCGAGCGCGCGCATTCCGCGGGTCTCATGCGCGTGAATCACGTCGGCGAGGTTTGCGCGCAGGCGCTCTATCAGGCGCAGAAACTGGCGACGAAGTCGCCGTCGCTGCGCAGCGTGTTCAATCGTGCCGCAATCGAGGAAGAAGATCACCTTGCCTGGACGGCCAGGCGGCTCGAGGCGCTGGATTCACGCCCGAGTCTGCTCAATCCGCTCTGGTACACAGGCGCGCTTGCCATTGGGCTCGCGGCCGGACGCCTCGGCGACCGCGTGAGCCTCGGCTTCATGGCCGAAACCGAGCGGCAGGTCGAACAGCACCTGGATAGTCACATGGACCGCCTGCCCGCCGCCGATCGCGAGTCGCGCGCCATCGTCGAGCAGATGCGCGTCGACGAAGCCGAACACGGAAAAGCCGCCATGGACGGGGGCGGCATCAAGTTGCCGTTCCCGGCGCGCGCGTTGATGCGCGCGATGTCGAAAGTCATGACGCGCACCGCGTACTACCTATAAGAACCGCCATGGTTCCGTCACATCGCGCCAGGTGGGACGACGCCGCTCGCGTCGTCCGTACGTAACTGCTGAAACCCCGCCGACCACCTTCCAGATGCCCTTCACGATCGCTTACGATCCGCGCCCTTCGCCCGCACTTTTCACGTATCACCTTCACAAGCTTCAGTAGTTCCTTCATTTATAACGGTTTTCCGTTTTATGTCTGACATGAAGGAGTCGCGCTAAGTCCTTGTTCTAACAAACAAAATTCGCTCGAAAAGCGGCTCTCTCCCTTGACCCGTGTGTAGCGTTCCTCTAAAGTGGGAGAAAGTGTGAGAAAGTGTATTTTTGTGTGATCTCAGGGGCGGTTTCGGGTAAATTTTTACGAATCGGGCAGCCAGCGCACAGGCGCTGGCCAAGAGGGAGAGCGAAGTGTTCCAAGGGGCGTCGGCGCTGACGCTCGATGCGAAAGGGCGGATGTTGATTCCCTCGCGCTATCGGGATGCGCTGCAAACACAGGCAGAGGGCCGGGTGACGATTACCAAGCACCCGGACGGCTGCCTGTTGCTCTTTCCGCGCCCGGAATGGGAAATCTTTCGCGACAAAGTCGACAAGCTCCCCATGAATGCGGCCTGGTGGAAGCGCATCTTTCTCGGCAATGCAATGGACGTCGATATGGACGGCGCGGGCCGCGTGCTCGTGTCGCCCGAACTGCGCGCGGCCGGCTCGCTGGAAAAAGAAGTGACCTTGCTCGGCATGGGGCGCCACTTCGAAATTTGGGACGCACAGATTTACGCCGCGAAGGAACAGGCGGCGATCGCCGAGGGCATGCCCGAGGCGTTGAAGAACTTCACGTTCTGATCGCGGCTTATATATATGGCATCGGCGATGAGAAACGATTTGCAGCATCGCACGGTGCTGCTGGAAGAAGCGGTAGAGGCGCTCGTCACGCGCGCGGACGGCGTGTATGTGGACGGCACGTTCGGGCGCGGCGGTCACAGCCGTCTGGTATTGGAGAAGCTGGGTGAAGCGGGGCGTCTGATCGCTTTCGACAAAGATCCGCTCGCCATCGCCACGGCGCAGCAGATCGCAGATCCGCGCTTTGGCATCGTGCACGAGAGTTTTGCTTCGCTGCGCACCGCGATCGCGGTGCGCAGCATTGAACGGGTGTCGGGCGTTTTGCTGGATCTGGGCGTGTCGTCGCCGCAAGTCGACGATCCGGAGCGGGGTTTCAGTTTCCGCGCCGACGGCCCGCTCGACATGCGGATGGACCCGACGCGCGGCGAGTCTGCCGCCGACTGGCTGGCGCGGGCCACGGTGCAGGAACTGACGGAGGTGATACGAGATTATGGGGAAGAACGGTTTGCTTTTCAGATTGCAAAGGCGCTTGTTGCTCGCCGGGCAGAGTCCGACCGTCTTGGGCCTCTCGTCAGCACGGGCGAGCTTGCCCAAATCGTGGCTAACGTCGTCAAAACCCGTGAGAAGGGCAAGGATCCGGCAACCCGCACCTTTCAGGCTATACGGATTCACATCAATCAAGAGCTTGCGGAGCTGCAAGTCGTTTTAGAAGCAGCGCTAGCGCTGCTGGAGCAAGGGGGGCGGCTGGTGGTCATCAGCTTTCATTCGCTCGAGGACCGGATCGTCAAGCGATTCATGCAGGCACACGCGAGTGCGCCCGCGGTCGATCGTCGCCTGCCGATTCGGGCGGTCGATCTGCCGAGCCCCCCGCTCAAAATCATCGGCCGCGTATTTGCGAGCGACGCTGAAGTCGCCGCGAACCCGCGCGCCCGTTCTGCCGTGATGCGCGTGGCGGAGCGAATCGCACCATGAATCGCCTCAATATTTTCCTGCTGATGATCGTGATGGGCTGCGCCTTGTCTGTTGTCAACGCCACCAATCAGCAGCGCCAGATCTTCATCCAGTTGCAGCGCGCGCAGTCGCAGGAGCGCCAGCTGCAGCAGGACTATTCGCAGCTTCAATATCAGCAAAGCGCGCTGTCGAAAACGTCGCGCATCGAGCAGATCGCGACCGCGTCGCTAAAAATGCAGGCCGTCAGCACCGGGCGCACCCAATACCTGACGCTCGACCCCGGCGCCGCGAAGGCGGAAGACGCGCCGATCCCGACTTCCGCGCCGGCCTCGGCGCCCGCCGGCGCAGCGAAACGCGGCGGAGGCGTGCGATGAAAAAATCGTCGGCTCACAAGAGCGTCGCGTTTTCCGCCAACCCGATCTTGTCCGTGCGCCTGCCCATGTGGCGCTCGAAGCTCGTCGTGTTCCTGCTCTTCATGGCGTTCGTCGCGCTCACCGCGCGCGCCTTCTGGATTCAGGGTCCGGGCAACGCGTTCTATCAGAAGCAGGGCGAAATCCGCTATCAGCGCCGCCTCGAACTGCCGGCCACGCGCGGCAAGATTCTCGATCGCAACGGTCTCGTGCTGGCCACGAGTCTGCCCGTGCGCGCCATCTGGGCGATTCCCGAGTCGGTACCCGACGACCTCGGCGCCGACAAGCTGGACGCACTCGGCAAGCTGCTCGGCATGACCAACAAGGAACTGCGTGCGAAGCTCTCGGAAGACAAGATCTTCGTCTATGTGAAGCGCCAGGTGCCGGTGGACATTGCCGACAAGGTGAAGGCGCTCGACATCCCCGGCATTTACGCGCGCGACGAATATAAGCGCTTCCATCCGGAAGGCGAAATCATCGCTCACCTGATCGGCTTCACCAACGTCGAGGACGAAGGCCAGGAAGGCGTCGAACTCGGCGATCAGAAGCTGCTCGCGGGCGTGTCGGGCAGTCGCCGCGTGATCAAGGACCGCATCGGCCACATTATCGAGGACGTGGACGAGCAGGTCGTGCCGCACAACGGCCAGGACGTCGACCTCTCGATCGACAGCAAGATCCAGTACATCGCCTACGCGAACCTGAAGGCGGCCGTCGAAAAATTCAAGGCGAAAGCTGGCGCGGCGATGGTGATCGACGTGCGCACGGGCGAAGTGCTCGCGCTCGTCAATTACCCGACGTACAACCCGAACGACCGTTCTCACCTGACCGGCGACCAGCTGCGCAATCGCATCCTGACCGACACGTTCGAACCCGGCTCCATCATGAAGCCGTTCACCGTGTCGCTCGCGCTCGATCTGCACCGCGTCACGCCGACTACACTGGTTGATACCGGCGGCGGCCGCTTCGTGCTTGACGGTGCGCCGATCACCGACGACAGCGCGTTCGGCGTGCTGACCGTCGGCGGCGTGATCCAGAAGTCGAGCAACATTGGCGCGACAAAGATCGCCATGCAGCTCAAGCCCGAAGAGATGTGGAACATGTACACGAGCATCGGTCTCGGCCAGGCACCGAAGGTCGGGTTCCCGGGCGCGGCGGCCGGACGTCTGCGTCCGTGGAAGAGCTGGCGCCGTATCGAGCAGGCGACCATGTCGTACGGTTACGGCCTCTCGGTGTCCCTGTTCCAGTTGGGACGCGCCTATACCGCCATCGCGCACGACGGCCAGATCATGCCGGTGTCGATTTTCCGCACGCCGGGCGACCAGCCGGCAACCGGCCCGCAAATCTTTTCGCCGACCACTGCCCGCGAAGTACGCGCGATGCTCGAAACCGTCGTCTCGCCGGGCGGCACGTCGCCGGATGCGGCGGTGCCGGGTTATCGCGTGGGCGGCAAGAGCGGTACCGCGTATAAGCACGGTCCGCACGGCTACGACCACTCGAAGTACCGCGCGTCGTTCGTCGGCATGGCGCCTATGCCGAATCCGCGCATCGTGGTCGCGGTGTCCGTCGACGAACCGACGGCGGGCAGCCACTTCGGCGGTCAGGTGTCGGGGCCGGTGTTCTCGGGCATTGTCGGCGACACGCTGCGCTCGCTGAACGTGCCGCCGCAAATGCCGGTCAAGCAGATGGTGGTGTCGGACGATTCCGCGTCGGCCGCGCCTCCAGCCGCGCCGGCGCCGTCTGCGGCGAAGAAAATTTCGACCAGCGCGAGCGCGAAGAACATGACGATTTCCGCGAACGCGAAGAGCCACCCGGGAGTCGTTCGATGAGCGCGCTCCGCCAGAACCATCCCGCGCATCAGCAGATCGCCGACGCGTTGCAGTGGCTGCGCGCGCGCGCGCAGCCGGGCGCGCATCTGCATGCCGGCACGCGTTCGCTCGCAGCCGGCGACGCGTTTTTCGCCTACGCGGTGGAGGGCGCGGACAACCGCCCGTTTATCGACGGCGCGCTCGAACGCGGCGCTGCAGCGGTGCTCGTCCAGCCGGAGGGTTTCAGCGGCACGATCGACGCATCCACGATGCTCGCGGTGCCCGCATTGAACGAACTCGCTGGTTCGATCGCGAGCGCCTGGTACGGCGATCCGAGCGACAGCATGCTCACGGTTGGCGTCACCGGCACGAACGGCAAGACCTCGTGCAGCCAGTGGATTTCGGCGGCGCTTACCGCGCTCGGCACGCAGTGCGCGATCATCGGCACGCTCGGCACCGGTTTGCCGGGGCAACTCGTGCACACTGGCTTTACGACGCCCGACGCGCCGCAATTGCAGCGCAGTCTTGAGCAGTTGTGCGACGCCGGCGCCAAGGCGGTCGCGATGGAAGTGTCGTCGCATGCGCTGCATCAGGGCCGCGTGAACGGCACGGCGTTCGACATTGCCGTGTTCACGAATCTCACGCAAGACCATCTGGATTACCACCACACCTTCGAGGCATACGAGGCGGCGAAGGCGCGCCTTTTCGCGTGGCCCGAACTGCGCGCGGCCGTGATCAATCGCGACGACGCGGCGGGCCGCCGTTTGCTCGCGAGCACGCGCGGCCACGCACGCACCATCGCATACGGCCTCGACTCCGTGCAGCAAGATGCGCCCCGAAGCACGCCGGAAAGCGCGCCGCAGGCCGACGCGTTGCTGCTCGCGTCGAACGTGCGCGCGACTGCCACGGGCACCGCGTTCCACGTCAGCACGTCCGACTGGGGCGACGCGGACGTCGAGGTGCAAACCCTCGGCGCGTTCAACGTGAGCAACCTGCTCGGCGTACTCGGCGCGCTGCTTGCCGCCGACGTCCCGTTCGACGCCGCGCTCGCCGAACTGGCGAGGCTCGAATCGGTGAACGGCCGCATGCAGCGTCTCGGCGGCCGCTTGCAGAACGACGAGCCGCTCGTCGTGATCGACTACGCGCACACGCCGGACGCGCTGGAAAAAACCCTCGAAGCATTGCGGCCGATGGCGGCCGCGCGCGGCGGCGAACTCGTCTGCATGTTCGGCTGCGGCGGCGACCGCGACGCGACCAAGCGTCCGCTGATGGGCGCGATTGCCGAGAAGCTGGCCGACGGCGTCGTCGTCACGAGCGACAACCCGCGCAGCGAAGACCCGCAATCGATCATCGAGCAGATCGCTGCCGGAATGAAGGACGCGTCGAAGGCACGCCGCATCGAAGATCGCGCGAGCGCGATCCTGCAGGCGATCCGCGGCGCCGCGCGCGAAGACGTCATCGTGCTGGCCGGCAAAGGGCACGAAGCAACACAGGAAATCATGGGCAAGAAGCGCGCTTTCTCCGACCAGGATCATGCCCGTCTCGCGCTCGCCGCACGCGCGACGCAGGCACGCGGAGGTGGCGAATGAGCCATCCAGCCAACGTCATGTTCACGCTGCGTGAAGCCGCGGCGCTGATTCCGGGCGCCACGCTTATCGGCGACGAGAGCGCTGCGTTCGAACGCGTGTCGACCGACAGCCGCAGCGCCGGCCCCGGCGATCTGTTCGTCGCGATCAAAGGCGACCGTTTCGACACCCACAACTTCCTCGCCGATGTCGCCGCGCGCCACGTGAGCGCTGCGCTCGTCTCGCGCGTGCCGGACGGCTGGACGGTGCCCGCCGTGCGGGTCGCCGACACGCGCGCCGGGCTCGGCGCGCTGGCTCGCGGCTGGCGCCGCAAGTTCAGCATGCCGCTCGTCGCCGTAACAGGCAGCAACGGCAAGACGACGGTCAAGGAAATGATCGCGTCGATCTTCGCCGCGGCCGTCGGCGCGGACGAGCGTCTTGCCACCGCCGGCAACTTCAATAACGACATTGGCTTGCCGCTCACGCTGTTTCGTCTGAATGCCGCGCATCGGCTCGCCGTCGTCGAACTCGGTATGAACCATCCGGGCGAAACGTCGCTGCTCGCGAAAATCGCCGAGCCGACGGTCGCGGTGGTGAACAACGCGCAGCGCGAGCACCAGGAATTCATGGCGACAGTCGAAGCGGTCGCGCTCGAACACGCCAGCGTGATTCACACGCTCAAGCCCGAAGGCGTCGCGGTCTTCCCGGCGAACGACGCTTACGCGAGCATCTGGCGCGTGGCGGCCACGGGAAACCGCATCATCGACTTCGCGCTCAACACGGCTGAACGCGTGACCGAAGCGGCCGTCACCGGCACGTTCGACGGCGCGCTGCTCAGCATCGAAACGCCGGAAGGCGCTTTGCAGGTCACCTTGCAGGTGCTCGGCGACCACAACGCGCACAACGCGCTCGCCGCGACGTCGGCGGCACTCGCTGCAGGCGTTTCGCTCGACGCGATCAAGCGCGGCCTGGAATCGTTCGGCGCGGTGAAAGGCCGTTTGCAGGTCAAGCGCGCGGCGCTTGGCACGCTCGCGGGCGCGAAGGTGATCGACGACACGTACAACGCGAATCCCGATTCGATGCGCGCCGCGATCGACGTGCTGGCGTCGCACGCTTCGCCGCGGGTGCTGGTGATGGGCGACATGGGCGAAGTCGGCGACAACGGACCCGAATTCCACCGCGAAATCGGCGCGTACGCCAGGGAACGCGGTATCGACGCGCTATACGCAATGGGCGACGCCTCGCGCGACGCTTGCAGCGCATATGGCGCAAGCGCGCATTACGTCGCCGACGTCGGCACGCTAGTCGCGCAATTGCAGCAGGCCGGTTTCGGTGCGGCTGCAACGCTTCTCGTGAAAGGCTCGCGGTTCATGCAAATGGAGCGCGTGGTGGACGCCGTTACGAGTCCACAACCCAACGCAGCGGGCAGCGCGCCCGCCGCACACTGAAATAGAAGGACCGAAGCATGCTACTGGCGCTGGCGCAATGGCTGCAGAATGACGCAAGCTTCTTGCGCGTGTTCAGTTATCTGACTTTCCGCGCGGTGATGGCCACCATCACCGCGTTGCTGATCGGGCTCGTCTGCGGCCCGGCCGTGATTCGCAAACTGACCGCGATGAAGGTCGGTCAGGCCGTCCGTAAAGACGGTCCGCAAACGCACCTCGTGAAATCCGGCACGCCGACCATGGGCGGTGTGCTGATTCTGCTCGGCATCGCCGTGGCCACGCTGTTGTGGGCCGACCTGACCAATCGCTTCATCTGGATCGTGATTCTCGTCACCTTCGGCTATGGCGTGATCGGCTGGGTCGACGACTACCGCAAGGTGGTCTACAAGGACCCGCGCGGCATGTCTTCGCGCGAAAAATATTTCTGGCAGTCGGTGATCGGTCTGTTCGCCGCGGTGTACCTCGCGTTCAGCGTGTCGGAAGCGAGCAACGTGCGCGTGTTCGACCTCTTCATGGCGTGGGTGCGCAGCGGTTTGTCCATGGGCTTGCCCGCGCGCGCCGACCTGATGCTGCCGTTCGTCAAGTCGATCAGCTATCCGCTCGGCGTGTGGGGCTTCATCGTGCTGACGTATCTGGTGATTGTCGGCGCGAGCAACGCCGTGAATCTGACCGATGGCCTCGACGGCCTCGTCATCATGCCCGTCGTGCTGGTGGGCGCATCGCTCGGCGTGTTCGCCTACGTGATGGGCAGCTCGGTCTATTCGAAATACCTGCTGTTTCCGCATATCCCCGGCGCGGGCGAGCTGTTGATCTTCTGTTCGGCGATGGGCGGTGCGGGGCTCGCCTTCCTCTGGTTCAACACGCACCCGGCACAGATGTTCATGGGCGACGTCGGCGCATTGGCGCTCGGCGGCGCGCTCGGCACGGTCGCGGTGATCGTGCGGCAGGAAATCGTGCTCTTCATCATGGGCGGCATTTTCGTCGCCGAAACGCTGTCGGTGATGTTGCAGGTCGCGTGGTTCAAGTTCACCAAGCGCCGGTTCGGCGAAGGCCGGCGTCTCTTCAAGATGGCGCCGCTGCATCACCATTTCGAATTGTCGGGTTGGAAGGAAACGCAGGTGGTCGTGCGCTTCTGGATCATCACGTTGATGTTGTGTCTGTTCGGGTTGTCCACGCTCAAACTGCGTTAAGAAGGCATTAAAGGAAGCAGACGATGTTCGGCGAGAAGTTTCGGGATCGGCAAAAGCCGATGGTGCTCGTGCTGGGACTGGGTGAATCCGGTCTCGCCATGGCGCGCTGGTGCGCGCGGCACGGCTGTCGGCTGCGAGTGGCCGACACGCGCGAGGTGCCGCCGAACCTGTCCGCGCTGGAAGCGCACGGCGTCGACGCTGCGTTTGTCGGCGGCCCGTTTTCGCCGGTGCTCCTGGAAGGTGTGGAGCTCGTCGCGATCAGCCCGGGCTTGTCGCCGCTCGCCGCCGACCTTTTGCCGCTGATCACCGCGGCGCGCGAGCAGGGCATTCCCGTGTGGGGCGAACTCGAACTGTTCTCGCAAGCGCTGAAGACGCTCGGCGAAAGCGGCTACGCGCCGAAGGTGCTCGCGATCACCGGCACCAACGGCAAGACCACGACGACGAGCCTCACGGGCCTGCTCTGCGAGCGCGCGGGCAAGAAAGTGGCGGTGGCCGGCAACATCAGCCCGTCGCTGCTCGACAAACTGAGCGAAGCCATCGACAACACCGCGCTGCCCGACGTGTGGGTGCTCGAACTGTCGAGCTTCCAGCTGGAAACCTCGCATACCTTCGAACCGGACGCGGCGGCGATTCTCAACATCACGCAGGATCATCTCGACTGGCACGGCGGGCTCGATGCCTATGCCGCCGCCAAGGGCCGCATTTTCGGTACACAAACCGTGCGCGTGCTGAATCGCGACGACGCGCGCGTCATGGCGCTCGCGCCTCCCGAGTCGAGCGACGCGGACATGGTCACGTTCGGCGTAACGGAGCCGAAGAACGACGGTGACTATGGCCTGCTGCGCGAGAACGGCATGGTGTGGCTCGTGGAAGCGCACGACCTCGACGCGAGCGACGAACCGGCTCCGAAGCGCCGTCGCAAGAACGAAGCCGTCACGCCGCCGAATATCGCACTGAAGCGTTTGATGCCGGCGGATGCGCTGCGCGTTCGCGGCCTGCACAACGCCGCGAACGCGCTCGCCGCGTATGCACTCGCACGCGCGATCGGCCTGCCCGGCGCGCGGCTGCTGCACGGCTTGCGCGAATATCGCGGCGAGCCGCATCGCGTGGAATTGATTGCGTCGATCGACGGCATCGACTATGTCGACGACAGCAAGGGCACCAACGTCGGCGCGACGGTTGCCGCGCTCGACGGCCTCGCGCAGCGCGTCGTGCTGATTGCAGGCGGCGACGGCAAAGGCCAGGACTTCGAGCCGCTTGCCGCGCCCGTCATGCGTTGGTGCCGCGCCGTGATGCTGATCGGCCGCGACGCGCCGCAGATCCGCGCGGCGCTTGAAGACACCGGCATCGCTATGACAAACCACACGACGCTCGAAGAAGCCACACGTGCCGCCGCCGCACTCGCGCAACCGGGCGACGCCGTGTTGTTGTCGCCGGCTTGCGCGAGCTTCGACATGTTCAAGGGTTACGCGCATCGCGCAGCGGTTTTCCGCAGCACGGTGGAAGAAATCGCCGCCGAACGGGGGACGATGATATGAGCTGGTCCGAACGATTCGGTTCGCGCGCGGGCGGCTCGGGCGAGACGGCGGGCGCTGCACGCGCCGGCGGCCGCACGGGCGGCAGCGGTCTCGCGAGCGCCGTCAACGGCGTGCGGCCGCTGCGTTCGCGCATGCTCGATTATGACCACTCGCTGCTGTGGGTTGTCGTCGCGTTGCTCGGGCTCGGCGTCGTGATGGTGTACTCGGCGTCCATTGCGATGCCCGACTCGCCGAAGTACGCGTCGTATCGCGACTACGCGTTCCTCGTGCGTCAGATCATCTTCGTGATCATGGGCGCCGTGGTCGGCGTGGTGTCGTTCCGCATTCCGATTTCGACGTGGGACAAGTACGCGCCGAAGCTCTTTCTGATCGCACTCGCGGCGCTGGTGATCGTGCTGATTCCGCACGTTGGCAAGGGCGTAAACGGCGCGCGCCGCTGGATTCCGCTCGGCATCACGAACATGCAGCCGTCGGAAATCATGAAGCTCGCGGTGACGATCTACGCGGCGAATTACACCGTGCGCAAACAGGAATACATGCACAGCTTTGCCAAAGGCTTCCTGCCGATGGCGATGGCGGTCGGCTTCGTCGGCGCCTTGCTGCTGCTCGAGCCGGACATGGGCGCGTTCATGGTGATCGCCGCGATCGCGATGGGGCTGCTTTTTCTCGGCGGCGTGAACGGCAAGCTGTTCGGCGGCCTCGTCGCCACCGCGGTCGGCACGTTCAGCCTGCTCGTGTGGGCGTCGCCGTGGCGGCGCGAGCGGATCTTCGCGTATCTCGATCCGTGGGACGACCGCTACGCGCAGGGCAAGGCGTATCAATTGACGCACTCGCTGATCGCTTTTGGCCGCGGCGAGTGGTTCGGCGTGGGGCTCGGCGGCAGCGTCGAAAAACTCAACTATCTGCCGGAAGCGCATACCGACTTCATTCTGGCGGTGATCGGCGAGGAACTCGGCTTTGTCGGCGTGCTCGTCGTGATCCTGATGTTCTACTGGATCGTGCGACGCTCGTTCGAGATCGGCCGTCAGGCGCTTGCGCTCGACCGCACGTTCGCGGGCCTCGTCGCGAAAGGCATCGGCCTCTGGTTCGGCGCGCAGACGTTCATCAATATGGGCGTGAATCTCGGCTTGCTGCCCACTAAAGGTTTGACATTGCCGCTCGTCAGTTACGGCGGCTCGGGCATTCTGCTCAACTGCGTCGCCGTTGCGGTGCTGATGCGCGTGGATTACGAAAACCGGGTGCTCATGCGCGGAGGAAAAGTATGATCTCCATCCAGCAACGCACGCTGATGGTGATGGCCGGCGGCACCGGGGGACACGTGTTCCCCGGGCTCGCGGTCGCGTATCTGATGCAGGCGTGGGGCTGGAAAGTCGTCTGGCTCGGCAACCCGGCGGGCATGGAAGCCACGCTTGTGCCGAAGCACGGCATTCCGATGGAATACGTGCGCTTTGGCGGGCTCCGCGGCAAGGGGCTGAAGACCAAGCTGATGCTGCCGCTGAATCTGCTGCGCGCCTGCACGCAGAGCCTGAATGTGCTGCGTCGCGTGAAGCCTGACGTGGTGCTCGGCATGGGCGGCTACATTACGTTTCCGGCCGGCCTCATGACTGCATTGAGCGGACGTCCGCTCGTGCTGCACGAACAGAATTCGATTGCGGGGCTCGCGAACAAGGTGCTCGCGAAGCTCGCCAAACGCGTGCTCGTCGCGTTTCCGAATGCGCTGCCGCACGGCGAATGGACCGGCAATCCGATTCGTGCGGAACTTGCGCGCGCCATTGCGCCCAAAGCACGCTATGCACAACGCAACGGTCCGCTGAATGTGCTGGTGGTCGGCGGCAGTCTGGGTGCGGCGGCGCTCAATGAAGTCGTGCCGCGCGCGGTCGCGCTGCTCGCTCCGCAGGAACGGCCGCGCATCGTGCATCAGGCGGGCGCGAAGCATATCGACGCGCTGCGCGAGAACTACGCGGCAGCGGGACTGCAAACGGGCGCGGACGTGCAGCTCGTGCCGTTCATCGACGACATGACGAGCGCCTACGCGAAGGCAGATCTCGTGATCTGCCGCTCGGGCGCGATGACGGTGTCGGAGATTTCAGCGGTCGGTGTGGCCGCGTTGTTCGTGCCGTTCCCGTATGCGGTGGATGATCATCAAACCACTAATGCAGCGTTTCTCGCCGACAACGGCGCAGCGCTGGTCGTGCAGCAACGCGATCTGTCGGCGGAAAAACTTGCCGACTGGTTGCGCAGTCAGACGCGCGAAAGTCTCGCACAGATGGCAGAGCGTTCGCGCTCGCTCGCGAAACCCGACGCCACGGAACAGGTGGCGCAGATTTGCGCCACCGTGGCGGGTTCGATTTCGGGCGCGAGCCCAGAAGGAAAGCAATGAAACACATCGTCAAACATATTCATTTTGTCGGCATCGGCGGTGTCGGCATGAGCGGCATCGCGGAGGTGCTGGTCAATCTCGGCTATCAGGTGAGCGGCTCGGATCTGTCGAGCAACGCCGTCACCGATCGCCTCGCCGCGCTCGGCGCGCGCATTGCGATCGGCCATGCGGCCGAAAACATCGAAGGGGCCAATGCGGTGGTCGTTTCCACCGCAGTGCGTAGCGACAACCCGGAAGTGCTGGCCGCGCGTCACCGCCGCATTCCGATCGTGCCGCGCGCGGTGATGCTCGCCGAACTGATGCGCCTGAAGCAGGGCATTGCGATTGCCGGCACGCACGGCAAGACCACCACGACCTCGCTGGTGGCAAGCGTGCTCGCGGCGGGCGGCCTCGATCCGACCTTCGTGATCGGCGGACGGCTCATCAGCGCCGGCGCGAACGCGCGACTCGGCACGGGCGACTTCATCGTCGCGGAAGCGGACGAGTCCGACGCGTCGTTCCTCAATCTGTTTCCGGTGATCGAAGTCATCACGAACATTGACGCCGATCATATGGACACCTATGGGCACGACTTCGCGCGGCTCAAGCAGGTGTTCATCGAATTCACGCACCGTCTGCCGTTTTACGGCATCGCCGTGTTGTGCGTCGACGATCCGAACGTGAAGGAAATTCTGCCGTTCGTATCGAAGCCGATCATCCGTTATGGTTTTGCGCCCGATGCACAGGTTCGCGCGGTCAATGTCGAAGCGCGCGACGGCAAGATGCATTTCACGGCGATGCGCGAAGACGCGGCGCCGCTCGACATCACGCTGAACCTGCCGGGCGAACACAACGTGCAGAACGCGCTGGCCGCGATCGCCATTGCGACTGAACTCGAACTGAAAGATGCCGATATCCAGCAAGCGTTGGCCGATTTCAACGGCGTCGGCCGCCGCTTTCAGCGTTACGGCGAAGTGCCCATAATCGCCGACGGCCAGGCGGCGGGCACCTATACGCTGGTCGACGACTACGGTCATCACCCGGTGGAAATGGCGGCGACTGTCGCGGCGGCGCGCGGTGCGTTTCCGGGGCGGCGCCTCGTGCTCGCGTTCCAGCCGCACCGCTTCACGCGCACGCGCGACTGTTTCGAAGACTTCGTGAAGGTGCTGTCGACGGTGGACGCGCTCGTGCTGACCGAAGTGTATTCGGCGGGCGAAGCGCTGATCGTTGCGGCGGACGGCCGCGCGCTCGCGCGCGCATTGCGCGTCGCGGGCAAAGTCGAGCCGGTGTTTGTGGATACGGTGGACGAAGTGCCGGGCGCGCTCGCAGCAGTGGTGCGCGACGGCGATGTGGTGATCACGATGGGCGCGGGTTCGATCGGCGGTGTGCCGGGTCGTCTCGCTCAGGAAACGAAGGTGTGAGATGAGCAGTATCGAACCCAACAAATTCGGCAAGGTGGCAGTGCTGCTCGGCGGCAATTCGGCTGAGCGCGAGGTGTCGCTCAATTCCGGGCGCCTCGTGCTGCAAGGTTTGCGCGACGCCGGCGTCGACGCCCATCCGTTCGATCCGGCCGAGCGTCCGCTTGCCGCGTTGAAGGACGAAGGCTTCGTGCGCGCGTTCAACGCGCTGCACGGCGGCTACGGCGAAAACGGCCAGATTCAGGGCGCGCTGGATTTTTACGGCATCAAATATACCGGCAGCGGCGTGCTCGGCTCGGCGCTCGGGCTGGATAAATTCCGTACCAAGCTCGTGTGGCAGCAACTCGGCATTCCCACGCCGCCGTTCGAGGCCGTCATGCGTGGCGACGACTACGAAGCGCGCGCGCAAGACATCGTCGCGAAGCTCGGTTTGCCGCTTTTCGTGAAGCCGGCAAGCGAAGGTTCGAGCGTCGCCGTGATCAAGGTGAAGAGCGCGGACGCGTTGCCGGCCGCACTCGTCGAAGCGGTGAAGTACGACCGCATCGTTGTGGTCGAGAAGAGCATCGAGGGCGGCGGCGAATACACCGCGTGCATCGCGGGCGATCTCGACTTGCCCGTGATCCGCATCGTGCCGGCCGGCGAGTTCTACGACTATCACGCGAAGTACATCGCGAACGACACGCAGTATCTGATTCCCTGCGGTCTGACGCCTGCCGAAGAAACGCGCATGAAAGTGCTGGCGCGCCGCGCGTTCGACGTGCTCGGCTGCACCGACTGGGGCCGCGCCGATTTCATGCTCGACGCCGACGGCAATCCGTACTTCCTGGAAGTGAACACGGCGCCCGGCATGAC
The DNA here is from genome assembly GCA_940746715.1 of uncultured Paraburkholderia sp. Taxonomy (GTDB): domain Bacteria; phylum Pseudomonadota; class Gammaproteobacteria; order Burkholderiales; family Burkholderiaceae; genus Paraburkholderia. Next base: position 51,926 of record CALNWN010000015.1, on the reverse strand, counting down.
GGACCACTCGCTGCCGCCGAAAGCGGCGCGCGCGGTGGGCATCAGCTATCAGGAACTGGTGGTCGGCGTCTTGGCGCTGACCTTGAAGGACTAATCGAGAGCAGCATCGTTCGAAGCAATAAGCGGGGCAACCCGAAAGCAAACACTATGTGGAATAACGTTCGCCAGCTCAATCTCGCCGCCAGCGCATTGCATGCGTTGCTGGTGCTCGTGCTGCTGGCGGCGGGCGGTTACTGGCTGATCCAGCGCCCCAATTTTGCGCTGCGCGAGATACAGATCGACGGCGATACCGAGCACATCAATTCGCCGACGGTTCGCGCGGGCGTGGTGGGTCGCCTGAAGGGCAACTTTTTCACGGTGGATCTCGACGTCGCACGCCAGGCGTTCGAGCAGATGCCGTGGGTGCGTCACGCGAGCGTGCGCCGCGTCTGGCCGAACGCGCTGGCTGTCACGCTGGAGGAGTACAAACCGCTTGGCACGTGGGGCAGCGATCAGCTGGTGAGCGTCGACGGCGAGCTTTTCACGGCGAATCAGGGCGAGCTGGAAGAAGACCTGCCGGCGTTCGACGGCCCGGACGGTACGGCGAAAGAAGTGGTCGCGCGCTATCACGACTTTCAGAAGTGGTTCGCGCCGCTGAACGCCACGCCGGAAGAAGTGACGCTGTCGCCGCGTTACGCATGGACGGTGAAGCTGTCGAACGGCATGCAGGTGGAACTCGGGCGCGAACGCAATCAGGACACGCTGCTCGATCGGAGCAAGCGTCTGACCGCGGCCTGGAGCGCGGTGACGCAACGTTGGGGAAAGGATATCGAGTATGCGGACTTGCGCTATCCGAACGGTTTCGCGATTCGTGCCGCTGGCATGCGCTTTATCAGCGAACCCGACAAGGGCAAGAAGTAAAGGGACATCACACGCAATGAGCACGCTATGAGTAAAGACTATAAAGACTTGCTGGTCGCCCTCGACATCGGGACGTCGAAGGTCGTGGCCATCGTCGCCGAGTTGAAGGGCGAAGGTCACTACGAGGTGATCGGCCTCGGCCAGAGCGAATCGAAGGGGCTCAAGAAAGGCGTGGTGGTGAACATCGAAGCCACCGTGCAGTCAATTCAACGCGCGCTCGAAGAAGCCGAGCTGATGGCCGACTGCAAGATCACGAACGTCTTCACCGGGATCGCCGGCAGTCACATCCGCAGCTTCAATTCGAGCGGCATGGTGGCGATCAAGGAAAAGGAAGTCACGCAGGCCGACGTGGCGCGCGTGATCGAGACGGCGAAGGCGATCAACATTCCGACCGACCAGCAGGTGCTGCATATCCTCACGCAGGAATTCATCATCGACGGTCAGGAAGATGTGCGCGAGCCGATCGGCATGAGCGGCATCCGCCTCGAAGTGAAGGTGCATATCGTCACCGGCGCGGTGAGCGCGGCGCAGAACATCGTGAAGTGCGTGCGCCGCTGCGGGCTCGAAGTGAACGATCTGATTCTGCAGCCGCTCGCATCGTCGCTCGCGGTGCTGACGGAAGACGAAAAAGAACTGGGCGTGGTGCTCGTCGATATCGGCGGCGGCACGACGGACATCGCGATTTTCAGCGAAGGCGCGATCCGTCACACGGCCGTGATTCCGATTGCCGGCGACCAGATCACGAGCGACATCGCCATGGCGCTGCGCACGCCGACGCCGGACGCGGAAGACATCAAGGTGGATTACGGCATCGCCAAACAGGCGCTCGCCGATCCGGACGAAATGATCGAGGTGCCAGGTCTCGGCGAGCGCGGTCCGCGCACGCTGTCGCGCCAGGCGCTCGCCGCGGTGATCGAGCCGCGCGTCGAAGAACTGTTTTCGCTCGTGCAGCAAGTGGTGCGCGAGTCGGGTTACGAAGAGCTGCTGAGCTCCGGCGTCGTGCTGACGGGCGGCGCGTCGATGATGCTCGGCATGGTCGAGCTGGGTGAGGACATTTTCCTGAAGCCGGTGCGGATCGGCGTGCCCGAATACGCGGGCGGTCTCGCGGACGTGGTGCGCAACCCGCGCTATTCGACGGCGATGGGCCTGCTCGTCGAAGGACGCTCGCAACGCATGCGCGGCCGCAAGGTGGCGGTACAGTCGGGGTCGATGGGACAGGTGTTCACACGCATGAAGGACTGGTTCCTCGGCAACTTCTAACGAATTCGCGTTACCGAACAGGTTCAGAAATACGCGCTGGTGCCGGCGGCTGGCGCGCGACAGAAGGTTGCCCGATCTTCTGCCGAATAACGGCCGAGTGGCTGCAATTTTTTATCTTGACGGAGGCAACATGGAATTCCAGATGCTGGAAACCGAAACGAACGGCACCATCATCAAGGTGGTCGGAGTAGGTGGCGCTGGCGGCAATGCCGTTCAGCACATGATCAACAAGGGCGTGCAAGGCGTCGACTTCATCGTGATGAACACGGACGCGCAGGCTCTGTCGCGTTCGCGCGCCACCGCGGTGATCCAGTTGGGCAACACGGGTTTGGGCGCCGGCGCCAAGCCGGAAATGGGCCGCGCCGCAGCGGAAGAAGCACGTGAGCGCATCGCCGACGCACTGCGCGGCGCGCACATGGTCTTCATCACGGCCGGCATGGGCGGCGGCACGGGCACGGGCGCAGCGCCGGTGGTCGCGCAAATCGCCAAGGAAATGGGTATCTTGACTGTTGGCGTGGTCAGCAAGCCGTTCGAATTCGAAGGCGGCAAGCGCATGCGTGTGGCAGAAGCCGGTTCGCAGCAACTGGAGGATCACGTCGACTCGCTGATCGTCGTTCTGAACGACAAGCTGTTCGAGGTGATGGGCGACGACGCCGAGATGGACAAGTGCTTCCAGTGCGCTGACGACGTTCTGAACAACGCAGTGGCCGGCATCGCGGAAATCATCAATGTGGACGGTCTGGTGAACGTCGACTTCGAAGACGTGAAGACGGTGATGGGCGAGCAGGGCAAGGCGATGATGGGCACGGCCACGGTGGCCGGCGTCGATCGCGCGCGTCTCGCAGCCGAGCAGGCTGTTGCCAGCCCGCTTCTGGAAGGCGTGGATCTGTCGGGCGCGCGCGGCGTGCTGGTCAACATCACGTCGAGCCGTTCGCTGCGTCTGTCGGAAACGCGCGAAGTGATGAACACGATCAAGAGCTACGCAGCGGAAGACGCCACGGTGATCTTCGGCGCCGTGTACGACGACGCAATGGGCGACGCGCTGCGCGTGACGGTCGTGGCAACGGGTCTCGGCCGTGCGGCGAAGAAGCAGCAATCGGCACCGATGACGCTCCTGCGCACCGGCACCGACAATCAGCCGATCGCCGCTCAGCACGCTTCGTACGCCACGCCGTCGCACGCGAGCACCGCCGACTACGGCGCGCTCGATACGCCGGCTGTGTGGCGCACGTCGCGCGACACCGCGGCTTCGCACGTGCAGGTGCTGCAGGAAAAGGGCGTCGACACGTACGACATTCCGGCTTTCCTGCGCAAGCAGGCGGACTGAGCGCACGGGGCAGGCTTTCGCTGCCGCGCCGCCGGGCTTTTTCCGGATTTCAGGCGTTGGCGGACGAATGCACGAGCGTGGCGGGTGAACGGCAAACAAGCCGCGTATCGTCGGATTCGCGGCAAGGACAAGTGCCCTCTTCGCAATCGCGAAGCGGCTTGGGCAACTGTCGCCGATTCACTGCGACACGATGACGTGCGAACGATGCTTCGCATCGATGCAAAGGACTGAGCATGATTCAGGCTGGTGACAAGCTGCCCGACGCAACGCTCTTCGAGTATGTCGAAGACGAGCGGGCGGGCTGCACGATCGGACCTAACAGCTTCGACGTGCGCGAGCAGACGGCGGGTAAGCGCGTGGTGATCTTCGGATTGCACGGCGCCTTCACGCCCACCTGTTCGGCCAAACACGTGCCGGGTTATGTCGAACGCGCCGAGCAGTTGCGCGCGGCCGGCGTCGACGAAATCTGGTGTGTGTCCGTGACGACGCGTTCGTGATGGGCGCGTGGGGACGCGATCTGCACGCCTCGGGCAAGGTGCGCATGATGGCGGGGACGGCAGTGCGGCTTTCACACGAGCGCTCGGTCTCGAGCAGGATTTGTCGGCGCGCGGCATGGGGATCCATTCCCAGCGCTACGCGATGGTTGTCGACGACGGCGTGGTCAAGACGTTGAACGTCGAGGCTGCCGGCAAATTCGAAGTAAGCGATGCAGGAAGTATCCTCGCAACGTTGAGCTAGTTATGGAAGCGTCGGCGCCTTCGCCCGGCACGCGGTCCGCCGCGTGGCGCAATGGCAACGGCGAGCATGACGCTTTGTGACAGGCCGTTACGCGGGCCGACGACCGGAAACGCCTCCGTTCCGGACGCCGGCCCGTCACGCTTTCCCCCACGGGCGCCCGTTGGAAAATGCGGGTAATGCAGCGAAACAGATTGATACTTTTCGCGCGAAGACGCTTCTTAGGGTTATGGAGTATAATTCGTGCTATGGAATAAAAAGTCCCGATTTGGATTTTCAATCGAACAAAAGATCACCATGTTGAAGCAGCGCACCCTCAAATCAATCGTCAAGACGGTCGGCATCGGCTTGCATTCCGGCCGTAAGGTCGACCTGACGCTCCGCCCCGCAGCGCCGGATACGGGCATTGTGTTTTCGCGCGTGGATTTGCCCACGCCGGTGGACATTCCTGCGTCGGCCATGGCGATTGGCGACACGCGCCTCGCTTCCGTGTTGCAGAAAGACGGCGCGCGCGTCTCGACCATCGAGCATCTGATGTCCGCCTGCGCCGGTCTCGGCATCGACAATCTGTATGTCGACGTCACCGCGGAAGAAATTCCGATCATGGACGGCAGCGCCGGCTCGTTCGTGTTTCTGATTCAATCGGCGGGCATTGAAGAACAGAACGCGGCGAAGAAGTTCATCAAGGTCACGAAGCCCGTCGAGATTCGCGACGGCGACAAATTCGCCCGCCTCGATCCGTATTTCGGTTTCAAGCTCAAATTCACGATTGATTTCCGCCATCCGGCTGTCGATAAAACCGGCCAGGCGCTGGAAGTCGATTTCGCCAACACGTCGTACGTGCGCGAAATCGCGCGCGCCCGCACGTTCGGCTTCGCGCACGAAGTGGAAATGATGCGCGAACTGGGCCTCGCGCGCGGCGGCAGCATGGACAACGCGATCGTGCTCGACGAGTACCGCATTCTCAACAACGACGGTCTGCGTTACGACGACGAGTTCGTGAAGCACAAGATGCTCGACGCAATCGGCGACCTGTATGTGGTCGGGCATCCGCTGCTGGCTTCGTACAACGCCTACAAGTCGGGCCACGGCCTGAACAACGCGCTGCTGCGCGAGTTGCTCGCGCATGAAGATTCGTACGAAATCGTCACGTTCGACGACACGCAGAAAGCGCCGCGTGGCTTTGCTTACGAGACGCAGACGGCTTTTGCGTAAAGAATCGGCATCGCGTCTTCGGTGAAATTTCCGAAGCGAGTGGACGAAAAATAAGCGGCTCATCTGAGCCGCTTATTTTTTGTTCAGCGATTTCGCCGATGCCGCGCCGCCATCTTCGCCAGCGCCTCCCGTAGCGGCGACGGCGCGAGCGATTCGCTGAGCGCGTGCAGCGCGTCGGCGCCCACCGGCGTCATGCGCGCTTGCTTGACGGGCGGCGGCTCTTTGGCGGGCTGCAGCCGCACGCGGATGCGCAGCGCGTTGACCGGCCAGCCGCGCTGCTGCAAATCCGCCAGGAGCCGCGGCTCGAGGTGCCGCAGGCGCGCCGCGAGCGCGTTGTACGCGGCAAAAAGCGACAGCACGCCTTCTTTGATAAAGCCGGGTTCCACGCTCGCCGCCAGATAGTCTGGCAGCAGATCGCGCAGGTCTTTTTCCAACGCCGCAATCTGCTCGACGCCCGCGCGCAGCGCGGCGTACGCGTCGGTGCGATTGAGCACTTCGGCGACCGGCTGCGGGCGGCGCGCTTGGAACTGTTTGGGCGGCCTTGAAAACGAGGGAAAATGGCTCATGTTTGACTGTGACGGCGTGTGCGCGCCCCACGCGCGAACATGCCGCAATTGTACCGCGCGGCATGCACCGCGAGCCGGCCGCGTCGGCAGCCGCGAAGCGCGGCGGGGCGGGGTTTGCTGCCTTGCCGGGCTCGCACGGCTGACATCAGCGCGGGCGGGGGCGCGTGCTAAAATGCCCGATTCGAATTCACTCTTGGACTAAGCCGCCGAGGCCATTCCGACCCCGGAGCGCGCGTGCATGAACCGCACGCCGCGACCAGCCGAAGCCGCGACGCAGACACCGATCCGATGACCACCGGTTTTCTACAGAAGATTTTTGGCAGCCGCAACCAGCGGCTAGTCAAGCAATATCAAAAGACCGTCGCGGCGATCAATGCGCTCGAACCGCAGATCGAGCAATTGACGGACGAGCAACTGCGCGCGAAGACGGACGAATTCCGCCAGCGCGTCGCGAGCGGCGAGTCGCTCGACAAGATCCTGCCGGAAGCGTTTGCCGTCTGCCGCGAAGCGAGCAAGCGGGTGCTGAAAATGCGCCACTTCGACGTGCAGCTGATCGGCGGCATGGTCCTGCACTACGGCAAGATCGGCGAAATGCGCACCGGCGAAGGTAAAACGCTCGTCGCCACGCTGCCGGTCTATCTCAATGCGCTGTCCGGCCGCGGCGTTCACGTCGTGACGGTGAACGACTATCTCGCCCAGCGCGACGCCGAGTGGATGGCGCGTCTTTACAACTTCCTCGGCTTGTCCGTCGGCATCAATCTGTCGCAAATGGATCATGCGGCGAAGCAGCAGGCCTACGCCGCTGACATCACGTACGGTACGAACAACGAATTCGGCTTCGACTACCTGCGCGACAACATGGTGTACGAGCCCGAAGCGCGCGTGCAGCGCGGGCTCAACTTCGCCGTGGTCGACGAAGTGGACTCGATCCTGATCGACGAAGCGCGTACGCCGCTCATCATCTCCGGTCAGGCCGAAGACCACACCGAGCTCTACGTGCGCATGAATGCGCTGCCGCCGCTGCTCGAGCGCCAGATCGGCGAGGAGAAGGCGGACGGCACGGGCGTCGAAAAGCCGGGCGACTACACGCTCGACGAAAAAGGCCGTCAGGTGTTCCTCACGGAATCGGGTCACGAAAAGGCCGAGCGCCTGCTCGCCGAATGGGGCCTGATCGGCGAAGGCGAAAGCCTCTACGCGCCGCAAAACATCACGCTGATGCACCACGTGTACGCGGCGCTGCGCGCCCACACGCTCTTCCACCGGGACCAGCACTATGTGGTGCAGAACGGCGAAGTGATCATCGTCGACGAATTTACCGGCCGTCTGATGGCGGGCCGCCGCTGGTCCGATGGGCTGCATCAGGCGGTCGAGGCGAAGGAGCACGTGAAGATTCAGAGCGAGAACCAGACGCTCGCTTCCATCACGTTCCAGAACTACTTCCGCATGTACGCGAAGCTGGCCGGCATGACCGGCACGGCGGACACGGAAGCGTACGAATTCAACGAGATCTACGGTCTCGAAACGGTCGTGATCCCGACCAACCGTCCGCCGAAGCGGATCGACAAGCAGGATCAGATCTACAAGACGGCCAAGGAACGCTACGACGCGGTGATCCGCGACATCCGCGATTGCTACGAGCGCGGGCAGCCGGTGCTGGTCGGCACCACGTCCATCGAAAACTCCGAGCTGCTCTCGCATCTGCTGAAGCAGGCCGGCTTGCCGCACGAAGTGCTCAACGCCAAACAGCACGCGCGTGAAGCGGAGATCGTCGCGGAAGCGGGCCGGCCAAAGCGCATCACGATCGCCACCAACATGGCCGGTCGCGGTACCGACATCGTGCTCGGCGGCAACGCCGAGAAGCAGGCGTCGTTCATCGAACAGGACGAGACGATTCCTGACGACGAAAAGCAGCGCCGCATCCAGAAGCTGCACGACGAATGGCAGGCGCTGCACGATCAGGTGAAGGCGGCGGGCGGTTTGCACATTATCGGCACCGAACGTCACGAATCGCGCCGGATCGACAACCAGTTGCGCGGCCGTGCGGGCCGTCAGGGCGACCCGGGTTCGTCGCGCTTCTATCTGTCGCTGGAAGATCCGCTGCTGCGCATTTTCGCCGGCGACCGCGTGCGCGCGATCATGGACCGCCTGAAAATGCCGGAAGGCGAGGCGATCGAAGCGGGCATTGTGTCGCGTTCCATCGAATCCGCGCAGCGCAAGGTCGAGGCGCGCAACTTCGATATTCGTAAGCAGCTGCTCGAATACGACGACGTCTCCAACGATCAGCGCAAGGTGATCTACCAGCAGCGCAACGAGTTGCTGGAGGCGAACGATATCACCGAAACCATCGGCGCAATGCGTCATGGCGTGATTGCTGACATCGTTCACCAGTTCGTGCCGCCGTGCAGCATCGAGGAACAGTGGGACGTGCCGGAACTCGAAGAAGTGCTGCGCAACGAATGGCAGCTCGACCTCGCGATCCAGGAAATGATCAACGAGTCGAACTCGATCACGTCGGACGAGATTCTGGAGGCCGTGCAGGCTGCCGCGGACGAAGCCTACGAGGTGAAGGTCGAACTGGTCGGCCGCGAGTCGTTCAGCGCGTTCGAACGCTCCATCATGCTGCAAACGCTCGACCGGAGCTGGCGCGAACATCTGGCCGCGCTGGATCATCTGCGCCAGGGTATTCATCTGCGCGGCTACGCGCAAAAGAACCCGAAGCAGGAATACAAGCGCGAGGCGTTCGAACTGTTCGCGGCCATGCTCGACGCGGTCAAGCTGGAAGTCACCCGCGTGGTGATGAACGTGCAGATCCAATCGCCCGAGCAGCTCGAGCAGGCCGCCGAGCAGATGGAAGAGCAGGGCGGCCACCTTGAGAATGTCGAGTTCCGCCATGCAGAGTTTGCCGAAGCGTCGGCTGCGGCGCCCGCCGCCGCGGAAGCCGCCACCGCCGCCATGATCGGCGACGCGATGAGCCACGCCGCGTCGCCGCAAACAGCGTCGCCTGTCGGCGCGGATAGCGTGCCGAAGGTCGGCCGCAACGACCCATGCCCGTGCGGCAGCGGCAAGAAGTACAAGCAGTGTCACGGCAAGATCGCATAATGCGGAAGGCGGCGCGCTCTGAGGCGCGCCGCGTCGATTTACAGCGTCTCTTTTGCACCGTGTGGTGTTGTTGATTGCGCGGTGGTGCGGCATCTTCCCCGAGCCACCAGTTCCGTTTTCCTCCATGCCGGCGCCCGCCGGCATTTTCTTCGACAGGTCGCGACCATGGCTGTCAATTTCCCCTCGATTGATCCCGCTCAACTGCATCCCGTCGCCGGCGTCACGCTCGGTTGGGCGGAGGCGAATATTCGCAAGCCGAACCGCAAGGACGTGCTCGTCATTTCCGTCGACGATGGCGCAACGGTCGGCGGCGTCTTCACGCAGAACCGTTTCTGCGCGGCGCCGGTCACCGTCTGCCGCGAAAATCTGGAGCGCGTGCGCGCCGGCGGCAAGCCGATTCGCGCGTTGGTGATCAACACCGGGAATGCAAACGCGGGCACGGGCGAGCCGGGCCTCGCGCATGCGCGGGAAACCTGCGCGGAACTCGCGCGCCTCGTGGATATTGCGCCGGAGCAGGTGCTGCCGTTTTCGACGGGCGTGATTCTCGAGCCGCTGCCGGTCGACCGCCTGAAAGCCGGCTTGCCGGCCGCGCTCGCGAACCGCAAGGAAGCCAACTGGTACGACGCCGCGCAGGCGATCATGACCACCGACACGCTGCCGAAAGCGGCCTCGCGTCAGGTCGCGATCGAGGGGCACACGGTCACGCTCACGGGCATCAGCAAGGGCGCCGGCATGATCAAGCCGAACATGGCGACCATGCTCGGCTTCCTCGCGTTCGACGCAGCCGTTGCCCAGCCGGTGCTGGACGCGCTCGTCAAACACGTGGCGGATCGTTCGTTCAACTGCATTACTATCGATGGCGATACGTCGACCAACGATTCGTTCATCCTGATCGCGTCGGGCAAATCGAGCCTCCCGGCGATCACGTCCACCGACTCGCCCGCTTATGCGGCGTTGCGCGACGCGGTGACCGAAGTCGCGCAGACGCTCGCGCAACTGATCGTGCGCGACGGCGAAGGCGCGACCAAATTCATGACGGTTCATGTGGAAGGCGGTTCGAGCGTCGGCGAATGCCGCCAGATCGCGTATGCGATCGGCCACTCGCCGCTCGTGAAGACGGCTTTCTATGCATCGGACCCGAACCTCGGCCGCATTCTGGCGGCCATCGGCTATGCCGGCATCGACGATCTCGACGTCGGCAAGATCGATCTGTATCTGGACGACGTGCTGGTCGCAACGGCCGGCGGCCGCAACCCGGCGTACCGCGAAGAAGACGGCCAGCGCGTCATGAAGAAGAGCGAGATCGGCATTCGCGTCGTGCTGGGCCGCGGCAATGCGCAAGCCACCATCTGGACTTGCGATCTGTCGCACGACTACGTGAGCATCAACGCCGACTACCGCTCGTAACCCGGTTCATCACGCGGCCTTCCAGGCCGCTCATCATTGTCATGGACAAACTCGAACAGTTTCTGACACGGGCCGAAGCCGTGCTCGTTCGCCTCGAAGCGATGCTTCCGCCCGCCGCGCCTGACATCGACTGGTCGGCGGCGGTCGCTTTCCGCTGGCGCAAGCGCCAGGGGCGTGGCTATCTGCAGGCAGTACCGGCCATTTCTGAGATCAAGCTCGACGACCTGCAAAACATCGACCGCCAAAAAGCGCTGATCGAGCAGAACACGCGCCAATTCGTGCACAAGCTGCCGGCGAATAACGTGCTGCTGACGGGCGCGCGCGGCACCGGCAAGTCGTCGCTGATCAAGGCCTGCCTGAACGCCTACGCGAAAGACGGGCTGCGTCTCATCGAAGTGGACAAGGACGATCTGCACGACCTTGGCGACATCGTCGAGCTGATCGCGCAGCGTCCGGAGCGCTTCGTGGTGTTCTGCGACGACCTCTCGTTCGAAGACGGCGAGTCGGGCTACAAGGTGCTCAAAGTCGCGCTCGACGGCTCGGTCGCCGCGCAGTCGGACAACGTGCTCATTTACGCGACCTCGAACCGCCGCCATCTGCTGCCCGAGTATATGAGCGACAACGAGACGTACAAGCACACGTCCGACGGAGAGATTCATCCCGGTGAGCTGGTGGAAGAGAAGATCTCGCTGTCAGAGCGTTTCGGGCTGTGGGTCAGCTTTTATCCATTCAAGCAGGACGACTACCTGTCGATCATCGCGCATTGGTTGCGGCATTTCGGCTGCACGGACGCCGAAGTCGAGGCTGCGCGCGGCGATGCGCTCGTCTGGGCGCTGGAGCGCGGGTCGCGTTCGGGACGTGTCGCGTGGCAGTTCGCGCGCGATTGGTCCGGCAGGAAATCCGAGGCATGAGCGACGCTCAGAAGAACGCGGCGGGCCGGCCGGTCACCGAGGTTGCCGTCGGCGTGCTCGTGCAGCCCGATGGCCGCTATCTGCTCGCGCAACGTCCCGCGGGTAAGCCGTACGAGGGCTACTGGGAGTTTCCTGGCGGCAAGCTGGAAGCGGACGAATCGGTCGAGGCGGCGCTCGCGCGGGAGCTGCACGAGGAACTCGGTATCGACGTCAAAGCGTGCCACTTGTGGCACACGCTCGAACACGACTATCCGCACGCTTATGTGCGACTCTATTTCTGCAAGGTGACGCAGTGGACCGGCGAGCCGCATGGCCGCGAAGGTCAGGCGTTCGTCTGGCAGGCGTTGCCCGCCGACGTTTCGCCGCTGCTGCCGGCTACCATTCCCGTGCTGGAATGGCTCGCGGCAGAAAAGACTGCATGGGGAAAGAGCACGGACGTCGGAAGGTCGGTTGACCCCGGCTGAGTGAGTCGCCGGGCGACGCCGTTTTCGCGCGGTTGTTCCAAGGCGCTTCGACGCAGGTGGGACAACCCGCGCTGTCGATCAGTGCGGGTTGTAATTCCCGCCAGGCGTCTCGTCCGACGGCGAGTCCTGATCCGTCCCGCCGATCTTGTATTTCTCGGCGGCCCAGGCGCCGAGATCGATCTGTTTGCAGCGTTCGGAACAGAACGGGCGGCACCGGTTTTCAGGTGTCCAGCGGACGTCCTTTCCGCAGGTGGGGCATTTGACGACGGTTGGCATACGGTCAGGCAGTCATTGCAGATGGAACAGGTAACGAATATAAGGCCATTTCTCGCCGCTTCAAAGGCGCGGCTGAGCAAAGCCGCCAGATCTGTTCGAATCTGTCTGACAGTCGGGACGAGCCTGACCTACAGACTGCAGAGCGTGAGCTGAAAGGGCACGTCGACATCTACCGCGCGCGGACGCAGATCGCCGTCCTGCACCGTAAAGCGCACCCACAGCATGTACTTGTTGGCGCTGGCCTCGGGGATCACGCGCAATTCGGGCGCGACCCGTGCCTGCATCAATTGATAGGAGCGGCCCGACAGCATTTGCTGATAGCTGCCCGCCATGGCCATGACTTTCGACGCCTGACCCGACTCGCGCGCGAGCCTCAGCACGATAGTTGCGGCGTCGCGCAGCGGAAGCAGCGGCGTGACCCATTTGGCGATGTCTTGACGGCGCTGGTCGGGATGAAGCTGCTGCCACGCGTAATAGGACGGCAGGTCGAACTTGCAGGTGCCGCCCGGAATGATCGCACGGCTGCGGATGCTGGCAAGCCATTCGTTTTCTGCGAGATGCTGGCCGGTCTTGCCTTGCATCTGCGAGAGACCCGCGAGGGTCTGCTCGATTTCGCCGAGCACTACTTCGAGCGCGTTCTGCTCGATGCCCGGATTGCCCCGAAACGGCGCGAGCGTTTGCCGCTGCCGCTCGAGTTCCTTCATCAGATCCGACTTGAGATCCGCGCGACCCGCTACCTCGGAGATTTCGAACAGCGTGGTCAGTGCGACGTGGTGTTCCCTGGCGTCTTCCTGCGTCAGGAAGAACGTGAAGCGCTCGAACAGATCTTCGAGGCGCAATAGCGTCCGGATTCGCTCGTTGAAGGGGTACTCGTAAAGGATCAAGCGGGCTCGCCTCGGGCGTGGTCGGTGACGGGAATGCAGGACATTCTAATGCCGTGGGACTACCCTAGCAATCGCGCGCGCTTTGCGCGTGCCTTGGCAAAGTTTTTCGCGTGTTTTCGGCGGTTTTCAGCCGGTTCGGCATGCAGAAAGTGCCGAAGGTCAACGATTCGCGCCAACCGGTGACGCACCGCGAGCGCTGTTTGTGTCTAACGGCCTGCGCAGTGCGCTTCCCGCACGCTTTAAGTGTGTGGCCGACTGTGTCCCGATGCCGCCGATCAGGCCGCTGCGAGCGCCAGGTACGCGCGATGCTGCGCGTCGACCTGCGCCGTCAGCGACGCAAGCGGCGCGTTGTCGTTCACGATCACGTCGTCTGCAGCGGCAAGGCGTGCTTCGCGGGTCGCCTGGCGCGCGATGATCGCAAGCACTTGGTCGCGGCTGAAACCGTTGCGGATCATTACACGGGAGATTTGCGTTTCCACACTGCAATCCACCGCAAGCACGCGATTCACCCGGTTTTTCCAACTGCCCGACTCGACGAGCAGCGGCACCACGACGATCACATAGGGCCCCTTCGCCTTGCGCTGCTCGCGCTCGGTTTCCGCGCGAATCAACGGATGCGTGATGTTTTCGAGGCGCTTGCGCGCGGCGTCGTCGCTGAAGACGAGGGTGCGCATGCGGGCGCGGTCGAGCGAGCCGTCGGCGGCGACGAATGCATGGCCGAATTCGGCGGCGATCTGCGGCATCGCCATTCCTTGCGGCGCGGTAATGCGATGCGCGATCAGGTCTGTGTCGACGATCGGCACGCCATGCGCCGCGAACAGGTCCGCCACTGTCGATTTGCCGCTGCCGATGCCGCCGGTCAGTCCCACAACGAACATGCTTCAGCCTCCGAGAGCCAGGTAGAGGGGGGTGCCGAGAAACAGGGTGAGGGCGCCGCCCGCTGCCAGAAACGGCCCGAAGGGCAGCGGTTCTTCAAAGCGCATCCGGCCGCGCCAGGTTGCCGCGAGCCCGACGACTGCGCCTGCCACGGCGGCGACCAGCACGATTTGCGGCAGCGCCGCCCAGCCAAGCCACGCGCCCAGCGCGGCCAGCAGCTTGAAGTCGCCGTAACCCATTCCGTCGATACCTCGCACCAGCCAATGCACGGCCCATAGCACCAGATAGCCGAAGATAGCGCCGAGCACCGCGTCGTGCAGGCTCGCGAAGACACTGTTGAAGTTGACGATGATGCCGGCCCACAAGAGCGGCAGCGTCATGGAGTCGGGAAGCAGATGTGTGTCCATGTCGATGATGCTCATCGCCAACAATGCCGCGCACAGCCCGAACGCGGCAAGCGCGGCGAGTGTCGGGCCAAAGAGCGCGAGCGCGGCCGCCGCGAGCGCCGCACTCGCGACCTCGACCACCGGGTAACGCAGGCTCACGTGCGCTTTGCATGCGGAGCAGCGCCCGCGCAGCAGCAGGTAGCTCAGCACCGGCACGTTCTCCCACGCGCGCAGCACGTGCCCGCAGTGAGGACAGGCGCTGCGCGGCACCCACAGGTTGTAGCGCATGGGCAGGCCGTCTTCTTCGAGAGGTTCGTCGGTCGCCTCGCTGACTTCCAGACGCCATGCGCGTTCGAGCATGATTGGCAGCCTATGGACGACCACGTTCAGGAAGCTGCCGATTACGAGCCCGAACACGATTGCAAAGGTGAACTGCAAACCGGCGGGCAGGCTGCCGAATGCCTCGCCGGGACCGGCTGCGAAATGCGCCGGAAGCAGGTTCGAAAATGCGCCCGAAAGCAGGCTAGATGAAGTGTCTGGCACGAGTGAATGAGCTGCCTGCATGGATAAACGATGAATTCGGCTGCGATGCTACACCACGTTGCCGAGTTGAATAATGGGAAGATACATGGCGACGACGAGACCGCCGACGAGCGCTCCCAACACAATGATGACGAGCGGTTCACAGAGGCTCGCCAGCGCGCCGATCTTTTCGTCGACCTGACGATCGGCCAATGAGGCCACGTCGAGCAGCATCGAGTCGATTGCTCCGGACTCCTCGGCAACCGCGATCGGCTGCACCACCTCGGGCGGAAAGCAGCGCGCCGCGCGCATAGCCGCGGCGAGCCGTTCTCCGCGGCGCAGCCGGGCCGCGATGTCGACGGTGGCACGGTCAAAACGCATTGCCGGTGGCGTGAGTCAGCGAGTCGAAGGCATCGGCGAGCGGCGCGCGGCTCCAGCGCGCGGCGCACAGGGTGGCGAGCAGCGTTCCGGCGACCGGTATTTTCAGCGATAGGCGGGCGAAGCGGATGCGCGCCGCTTCGGAGCGTCGCAGGAGAAACGTCACTATCGAGCTGGTCGCGACGATGACCGCAATGGCCGGAACGCTCCATCGGGCCACGCCGGACGACAGCGCGAGGACGAACTGCGTGGGCGCGGGCAGGCGCGCGCCGAAGCCGTCGAAGATCTGTTTGAAAGTCGGTACGACCCACACCAGCAACGCGGCGGTAATCGCGAGAGCCAGCAGCAAAATCGCGAGCGGATAGGTTAACGCCGCGCGCACTTTCGAACGCTGGGCGGCGGCGCGCTCGCGGTCATCGGCGATTCGGGCGAGAACTGCGGCGAGGGCGCCCGCCGCCTCGCCGACCTCGACGAGCTGGCAGTACAGCGCATTGAACTGCGCCGGATGCCGCTGCAACGCAGCCGAAAACCGCAGGCCGGCCGTGATGTCGCGCGCCAGCGCGCCGACGATGCGCGGCATGCCCATGCGGCGCGAGCCTGGCGCCTGCGCCAGCAGATCGAGCGCGGGCGCGAGCGGCAAGCCGGCGCAGCACCAGCTTTTCTCCGAACAGCGTGGGCAGCGAATTGACGCGGTAGTCCTCGAGCCGTCCCGGCGAGGTCGCGATCCGCAGCCGGCCGTCTTGCGGTATGCGCCGCTCGGCGATGTCCATGCGCGCCAGCACCTTTACACGGGTGATGAACGCGTCGCGCAGGTGAGCCGGCGGGGCGCCATTTCGTGCAGCACGCCGTCGATGCGCAGCCGCACCCGCCAGCTGTTTTCGGCCGGCTCGATGTGCAGATCCGAAGCGTTGCGGCGAGTCGCTTCACGCAGCGTGTCGGTAAGCAGGCGCACGGCGGGGGCGTTATCAGGATAGTTGAGCGTGGCCGCTCCTGAATCGACGGCGAACGCACTGGGCTTGCTGCGCGAGGCGCTTTCGCCGTCGGCCGCGAGCGGTCGCAGCGGCGCCGCAGATTGAAAAGAAGCTTGCATGAAAAGCCGGCGATGCGCCGCCTGTAGAACACGACGGCTCCAGTTTCCGCCAAGGCGCGTCTGAATGACATTCGGCCATTCGGCCATTCGGCTAATGGCGCGTGCCGCAGGCTTATGCTATGCTGGGCGTGCCGGTCGGGGAAGCGAACGGCACGCCGGGTCGGATGGCGACGAAGATCTGAAGGAGACGTGAAGCGGGGGAAGCGACTCGACAGCGCGCGAGTCCGCTAACCGAGCAGTGCCTTGGCGCTCTTCGCACGCGCCGGCGGTTTGAACAGCTTGACCGTGCGGATTGCCTGGTCGTCGCTGCGCATCACCTCGATCTTGACGTCGCGGATCTGCACGCACACGTCGCCGTCGGGAATGTCTTCGAGAATTTCGAGGATCAGGCCGTTGAGCGTTTTGGGCCCGTCCGTGGGGAGCGTGAGCTGAAGCCAGCGGTTCAATTCGCGCAGCGGCATGCTGCCCGCGACGATGCATTCGCCCTGCTCGTTCCAGCCGCCGCGCGAACTGGCGCCGCGCGGAATGGACGTGGTGAATTCGCCGATCAGTTCCTCGATGATGTCTTCCGGCGTGACGAGCCCCTGCAACTCGCCGTATTCGTTGACGACGAGCGCGATGCGATGGCGGCTTTCCTGGAAGTACTGCAGTTGCTGGAACACCGGCGTGCCGGTCGGCACGAAGTAAGGCTCGGTGAGCAGCTCGCGCAGCGTCTCGCGCTCCAGTTCCTGGTTGTGCAGCGCCGCCAGCGTCTTACGAACGTGGAGCACGCCAAGCAGGCGGTCGATGTCGCCCTGGTAGACGATCAGCTTGTTGTGATAACAGGTTTCGAGCTGATGAAGGATCTGTTCGAACGGCGCGTCGAAGTCGAGCGCCTCGATGCGGCGACGCGGGATCATCACGTCGTCGACGGAAATGTTTTCCAGGTCGAACAGATTTAGCAGGATGCTGCGGTGCTTGGTCGGCATGAAGCTGCCGGACTCGAGCACGATGGTGCGCAGCTCCTCGGTGGAAAGGCGCTGGTCGCGCGCGCCTTGGGTGTTGATGTGCAGGACGCGCAAGATGCCGGTGGCAAAGAGATTGACGAACCAGACGAGCGGTCTGGCGGCCCGCATCATCGGCGCGATCAGCAGGCTCGCGGGCAGCGCAATCTTCTCGGGGAAGGTGGCGCCTACGATTTTCGGCGTGATTTCGGCAAAGACGATGATCAGGAACGCGACGATACCGGTCGCGATGGACAGCACCACGTTGTTGCGTCCAAAGGTGTGCAACGCGATGGACGTGGTCAGCACCGGAATGATGGTGTTGAACAGGTTGTTGCCGATCAGCACGACGCTCAGCAGCTGGTCAGTGTGCGCGAGCAGGCCCTGCGTGGTCTTGGCGCCGAGCGCGTTCTTGCTGGCAAGGTGCTTCAGGCGATGGCGGTTGAGCGCCATCATCGCCGTTTCGGAAATCGAGAAGAAGCTCGAGCAGACAAGCAGCAGGAAGACGGCGCCAATCTGCGCCCATAAGGGAAGTTGTTCCACGCGTCGTGAAGAATAGAGGGAGGAAGGATGGAGAGAATATAGCAGAGAGGGGGCTGTGCAAGCCGCCAGCGGCGCGGCGCCCGGCTTCCTCCTCGACGCGCACGCGCACCGCGTTCGGCGCTCTGACGAAAATGCGCCGCAAAAACAAAAAACCGCCGAGCAAGCTGGGCGGTTTTTCGAGCCTTGCACTAACAAGGCAAATCTGGTCGGGGTGAGAGGATTCGAACCTCCGGCCTCTACGTCCCGAACGTAGCGCTCTACCAGGCTAAGCTACACCCCGAAATGTACTGCAGACTCGATTCAGACTAAACCGGCGTTTCCGTCCCGTTCAAGACTGTCTCGCCGTCGAGTAAGCACATGATTCTAGCAGGCTTTCTTTGTAAATGGAATCAGGAAACGAAGAAATTGCTGCGGCGGCTGCCTGAGCCTCCTGTTTGGCACATTCGAGCGTGTGGTCGAGCGCGCCCGAGCGCGTGATGGCCTCGAAAATCGTGTCGAAACGGTCGGTGCCGCCTTGTTCGATAGCCTCGCGAGCGAGCGCCGACTGCTCGGGCGTGCCGCGCTCGATCAGATAGATGAGCGGCAGCGTGGGCTTGCCCTCGCGCAGGTCGTCGCCGGCATTTTTGCCCATGGACTCCGCCGTGCCCGTGTAGTCGAGCCAGTCGTCCATGATCTGGAAGGCCGTGCCGATGCGCCGTCCGAACTCCGCCGCGGCCGCTTCGGTACGGGCGTCCGCGCCGGCCAGCACCGCGCCCAGCTGGGCGGCGGCCTCGAACAGCTTGGCCGTCTTGTAGCGGATCACCTGCATGTAGCGCGCTTCGTCCACGTCCGCGTCGTGCATGTTCAGCAACTGCAGCACTTCGCCTTCGGAGATGATGTTGGTGGCTTCCGACAGAATCTCCATCACGCGCATCTTGCCGACACCCACCATCATCTGGAACGAGCGCGAATAGAGGAAGTCGCCGACGAGCACGCTCGCCGCGTTACCGAACAGCGCGTTGGCCGTCTGGCGGCCGCGCCGCAGGTCGGATTCGTCGACCACGTCGTCGTGCAGCAGCGTGGCGGTGTGGATGAATTCGACGACCGCCGCCAATTCGTGCCGGTGCCCCGTGGTTTCTCCGAGCGCGCCGGCCACCAGCAGCAGCAGCGCGGGGCGCAGCCGCTTGCCGCCGGCACTGATGATGTACTCGGAGATCTGATTGATCAGCATCACCTCGGACGCAAGACGGTGCCGGATGACGCGATTCACCTGCTGCATGTCTTCGGCGATCGGAGCAAGCAGGCTGGCGGCGTTGGAGGAGGGGGTGGCAGTCGACGACATGATGGCTGAATTGGGTAGTGCCGCGAATTATAAGGCGAATCGCGGTGATTCCGGGTCGCGGACTGCCGCGCGGCGCGTGCGGGACGCCGTCAGGCGGCGCTCGGCGGCGGACCGTGCGTCGCCCGGAAGGCACGCGCGGCGGCTCTCAATGAGTTTTGACCGAGCAGCTAACTCTATGTATAATCACAGGTTTCCGCGCGGTGCGCGGGAAAAAATGAACACAGAGTGAGGTTCTCAATGTACGCGGTCATAAAAACCGGTGGCAAGCAGTATAAAGTTGCCGTCGGCGAAAAACTTAAAGTAGAACAGATACCGGCAGACATTGACGCTGAAATCACGCTCGACCAGGTTCTCGCAGTGGGCGAAGGCGAATCGATTAAGTTCGGTACGCCGCTGGTCAGTGGGTCTTCCGTCAAGGCTACCGTCGTGTCGCAAGGTCGTCACGCGAAAGTGACCATCTTCAAGATGCGTCGCCGGAAGCACTACCAGAAGCATGGCGGCCACCGCCAGAACTATACCGAACTGCGCATCGACGCGATCAACGCGTAAGCGCACCGGTTAAGGAGCAAATCAAATGGCACACAAAAAGGCAGGCGGATCGTCCCGGAACGGCCGCGACTCCGAGTCGAAGCGACTTGGCGTGAAAGTGTACGGCGGTCAGGCTATCAACGCTGGCGGCATCATCGTTCGTCAACGTGGCACGCGCATGCACGCGGGTGAAAACGTCGGTATCGGCAAGGATCACACCCTGTTCGCGCTGACGGACGGCCACGTCCAGTTCTCGACGAAAGGCGCCGCGAAGAAGCACACGGTCAGCGTTGTCCCGGCAGCAGCCTGAGTTTAATCAGGCACGGGCTTCAGGACCGGAAAAGGCCCCGCGAAGTTAGCGGGGCCTTTTTTATTGCAGCAACCGCCGCTCGCGCCGCGAATTCGGGCGTCGTCCTATGCCGTTCGGTCGATTGATCATCGCGCGGCGGGCGCGGCAAAATAGCAGTTTGAAGCAGTATCCAGCAACACCAAATCTGGCAGCACCATCTGGCTGTACACCACGGGACGGAGTTACGCATGAAGTTCATTGACGAAGCGAGGATTGAAGTCATCGCCGGCGACGGAGGGGATGGCAGCGCGTCGATGCGCCGCGAGAAGTTCGTTCCGTTCGGCGGCCCGGATGGCGGGGACGGCGGGCGGGGCGGCAGCGTGATCGCGGTAGCAGACCGCAACATCAACACGCTGATCGACTACCGGTACGCGAAAAAACACCAGGCGCGCAACGGCGAGAACGGTCGC
This sequence comes from uncultured Paraburkholderia sp., assembly GCA_940746715.1. Classification (GTDB taxonomy): domain Bacteria; phylum Pseudomonadota; class Gammaproteobacteria; order Burkholderiales; family Burkholderiaceae; genus Paraburkholderia. The sequence goes on along the minus strand of CALNWN010000015.1, from coordinate 31,496 downwards.
GGCTCGGACTGCTACGGCAAGGGCGGCGACGACATCACGCTGCGCATGCCGGTCGGCACCACGATCACCGACATGGAAACCGGCGAGCTTATCGCCGATCTGACCGAGCACAACCAGAGCGTGCAGATCGCGCAGGGCGGCGCGGGCGGTCTCGGCAACCTCCATTTCAAATCCAGCACCAACCGCGCGCCGCGCCAGAAGACGGACGGCAAGCCGGGCGAGCGCCGCATGGTGCGCCTCGAGCTGAAGGTGCTGGCTGACGTAGGCCTGCTCGGCATGCCGAACGCGGGCAAGTCGACATTCATTTCGTCGGTGTCGAATGCCAGGCCGAAAATCGCAGACTACCCGTTTACCACGCTGGCGCCGAATCTCGGCGTGGTGCGTGTGGGCCCGAGCCGCAGCTTCGTGATCGCCGACATTCCGGGCCTGATCGAAGGCGCCGCGGAAGGCGCGGGGCTCGGTCACCAGTTCCTGCGCCACCTGCAGCGCACGGGGCTGCTGCTGCATATCGTCGACCTCGCGCCGTTCGACGAATCGGTCGATCCGGTCGCGGAGGCCAAGGCGATCGTCAACGAACTGCGCAAGTACGACGAGCAGCTGTATCAGAAGCCGCGCTGGCTCGTGCTCAACAAGCTGGACATGGTGCCTGAAGACGAGCGCGAAGCGCGCGTCTCGGCCTTCCTCGAAGGCTTCGGCTGGGACGGCCCTGTTTTCGAGATTTCGGCGCTGACCGGTCAAGGTTGCGAGAGCCTTTGTTATGCGGTGTACGACCACATCGCCGCGCATTCGGACGCGCAGCGCGCAGCCGAGGCAGAAGATCTCGCCGCTGACGTGCGCTTTCGCGACAAGCCCGATGCGAAGGCCGCCGCGGGCGAGTCCAGCGCGGATCCGCGGGACTAAACAACCGGAGCGTCGGTGCTCAAGCGGCGCCGGCGCACGTCAGGCGTCATCTTGGGAGACAGCGCACAATGCGTTCCGTCATCGCAGATTCACGGCGATTGGTAGTCAAAGTCGGCTCGAGCCTCGTCACTAACAACGGCCGCGGCCTCGATCATGCGGCCATTGGTCGCTGGGCTGCGCAGATTGCCGCGTTGCGCGCGCAAGGCAAGGAAGTGGTGCTGGTGAGTTCGGGCGCCATCGCGGAAGGCATGCAACGGCTCGGCTGGACCAAGCGGCCGCGTGAGATCGACGAATTGCAGGCCGCCGCCGCTGTCGGTCAAATGGGCCTCGCGCAGGTCTACGAGAGCTGCTTCGCCGAGCATTCCATTCAGACCGCGCAAATCCTGCTGACTCATGCCGACCTCGCGGACCGGGAGCGCTATCTGAATGCGCGCTCCACGTTGCTGACGCTGCTGCGGCTCGGCGTGGTGCCCATCATCAACGAGAACGACACCGTCGTGACCGACGAGATCAAGTTCGGCGACAACGACACGTTGGGCGCGCTGGTCGCGAACCTGATCGAGGGCGACGCGCTTATCATCCTCACCGATCAGCAAGGGCTTTTCACCGCCGATCCGCGGAAAGATCCGAATGCAACGCTGGTCCAGCAGGCGGATGCCGGCGCGCCGGATCTCGAAGCCATGGCCGGCGGCGCGGGTTCCAGTCTGGGCCGCGGCGGCATGCTGACCAAGATTCTGGCAGCCAAACGCGCCGCCCACAGCGGGGCCAATACGGTGATTGCGAGCGGTCGCGAGGCAGACGTGCTATCGCGCCTTGCGTCCGGCGAGGCAATCGGCACGCAGCTGATTGCACGCACTGCGCGCATGGCGGCACGCAAGCAGTGGATGGCCGATCACCTCCAGGTGCGTGGCCACGTGGTCATCGACGACGGCGCCGTCGAAAAACTGACCGCGGGCGGCAAGAGTCTCCTGCCAATCGGCATTGTCGGTGTGCAGGGCGCGTTTGCCCGCGGCGAGGTCATTGCCTGCCTCGACGCGACTGGCCGCGAGGTGGCGCGCGGCCTCACCAACTACAGCGGTGCGGAAACCAAGCTGATCCAGCGGCGTCCGAGCGGCGACATCGAAACGGTGCTCGGCTATATGCTGGAGCCCGAGCTGATTCATCGCGACAATCTGGTGCTGGTTTGATCCGTTCACCGGTTTCCGGTCGGCACGTCCGGTTAGCACGCTGAGCTGAGCCTCGAGCAGCACAAAAAAGCCGTTCCGGTTGGTGCCGGAACGGCTTTTTGCCGGGAGAATCGTCAGCCGTTCAATGTGTTCAATGAACCAGAGACGTCGCGGTGCGCTTATAGCGGATATTCTCGATAATCGACTTTGCGCTGCCCGTAGGCAGTTTGTTCGCGCACAGGTAATCCTGATAGAGCGCCGCGTGATAAGCGTTCAGCGTGCCGTTTTCAATGCGGGTGAAGTCGTTGGCGACCGTTCTGTCCCAGCCGTCGTGATCCGAATTCAGGCCGGCATAGAGGCGCCATTCATAGGTGTCGCAGCGAATGCCTTCGTAGTTCACATTGCGCGCGCCGCTTGGACTCGTGACCACCACGGTGTAGCGCACCACGCCGTCTGAACCCACGCTCAACGAGTTGCGATCTATCGCGAAATGCAGCGGCGTATTGCCCGACACCTCGAACGGAAGCAGGTTTGACTCCTGCGGCAGCGGCGGCAAGGTGTCGACCGGGTTTTCCACCCAGTTCGTGGGCCGGTCGAGCAGGTAGGCGAACGCGCTGTCGTCCTTGTTGGTGGGTTTGCCGGCGCTCGAACAGCCAGCAGGGCGCCGGTGGCGACGCACGCCACGACGAGAGCAAGTGCTTTCAATATGATTTCCTCAAAAAACGGGCGCGGCTCCCGGATTCCCGGGGCCGCGCCCGCATGGACGGCACGAGACGCCGCTCAGAACGATCAACTGCGCGCGCCGTGGCGAAGGAGCGAACCCCCAGCCTCGCGAGCCGATTCGTTTTCGAGCTCCGACGCTGCGCCGGTCTTGTCCGCTGAGCCGACATGCTCGCCGCAGTCCGCCGCGCTCGCTGTGTGAACCGACGTTTCGATTCTGACCGACGTGACGGACGTGACCGACGCTACTGAAGTCACCGTCATCACCGTTGAATCCGGCGGACTTTCCATTGACGACGCTATCCGCGGATAGCGCGGGCCATGGTGACCGACCGTTTTTTCCGTACGCGGCGCAGTCCGGCGCATGAAACGGGATAGCTCCGTCAGCGCCAACTGATACACATCCCGCTTGAACTCGATCACACAGTCGAGCGGCACCCAATATTCGTTCCAGCGCCAAGCATCGAACTCCGGGTGGTCGGTGGCGCGCAAGCAGATGTCGCAATCGCGCCCCATCATTCGGAGCAAAAACCAGATTTGCTTCTGGCCGCGGTAATGACCGCGTACCTCGCGCTTGATGAACTTGTCAGGCACCTCGTAACGCAACCAGTCGCGCGTGCGACCAATCACCTTGACGTGCTCAGGAAGCAGACCGGTTTCTTCGTGTAACTCCCGATACATCGCTTGCACGGGGGTCTCACCGTACTTGATGCCCCCTTGCGGAAACTGCCAGGAATGTTCACGGAGCCGTTTGCCCCAAAACACCTCGTTGTGCGCGTTCAAGAGGATGATGCCGACGTTCAGGCGAAAGCCTTCACAATCAAGCATACAACCACCTTCGAATCCTTTAAAATTGCTTTGATTATAAACAGATAACGGCCCTGACGCACCGATTCGCACCAGAATGGAACGATTCGCCGCAAATAGCCTGCATTTGGGGTAGCCTGTCAAGTTTCCCGTGCGTCATCCCTTGCACGGCGGCGACGGCTGCGCAGTGGCGCCGCCGCGCAGCAGGGCTCGGGCGCCCAAGCCGTGTATTTCCTGTTTTCACCCTTTCGGGCGGGTCCCTCCGGAGCCGCCGCTTTTGGAAAATCTGAATGAAAGCTTCCCGTTTCTTTATCGGCACCCTGAAAGAAGCTCCGGCAGACGCCGAAATCGTCAGCCACAAACTGATGGTGCGCGGCGGCCTGATCCGCCGCGTCGCCGGCGGCATCTACAACTATCTGCCGGTCGGCCTGCGCTCTATCCGCAATGTGGAAGCCATCGTGCGCGAGGAAATGAACCGGGCAGGCGCGATTGAATTGCTGATGCCGGCCGTGCAGCCGGCCGAGTTGTGGCAGGAGTCGGGCCGTTGGAAGAAATACGGCCCCGAATTGCTGCGCTTCAAGGACCGCAAGCAATCCGACTTCGTGATCGGACCGACGCACGAGGAAGTGGTTACGGACATCGCGCGCGGTCAGATCAAGAGCTACCGTCAGTTGCCGGTCAACTTCTATCAGATCCAGACCAAGTTCCGCGACGAAATCCGCCCGCGTTTCGGCGTGATGCGCGGCCGCGAGTTCATCATGAAAGACGCCTACTCGTTCGACAAGGACGCGGCGGGCCTGCGCGAGTCGTATCGCAAGATGTACGACGCGTACGTGCGCATTTTCACGCGCCTCGGTCTCGATTTTCGCGCGGTGGCAGCGGACAACGGCTCGATCGGCGGCAGCGGCTCGCATGAGTTCCACGTGATCGCCGAAACGGGCGAAGACGCCATTGCCTATTGCCCGACTTCCGATTTCGCGGCAAACGTGGAAGCGGCCGAAGCGCTGCCGCTCTACACCGAGCGCGCGGCCCCGGCGGAGGAACTGAAAAAGACGCCGACGCCGGGCAAGGCAAAGTGCGAGGCCGTCGCCGAGTATCTGAACATTCCGATCGAGCGGACCATCAAGTCGATCGTGCTCGCCACCGAAAACGAAGGCGCCGAACCGACCATCTGGTTGCTGATGCTGCGCGGCGATCACGATCTGAACGAGATCAAGGCGAGCAAGCTGCCGGGCCTCGCCGATTTCCGCATGGCCACCGAGGCGGAGATCATCGAAACTTTCGGCACGCCGCCGGGCTATCTCGGGCCGCTCAACACGAAGAAGCCGGTCAAGGTGGTTGCGGACCGCACCGTCGCGAACATGAGCGACTTCGTGGTGGGCTCGAACGAAGTGGATTACCACACCACCGGTGTCAACTGGGGCCGCGATCTGCCGGAACCGGTCGTTGCGGATATCCGCAACGTGAAGAAGGGCGATCCGTCGCCGGACGGCAAGGGCGTGATCGACATTTGCCGCGGCATTGAAGTGGGCCACGTGTTCCAGCTCGGTACCAAGTATTCCGAAGCGATGAACGCGACCTGCCTCGACGAAAACGGCAAGCCGCAGCCTATGGAAATGGGCTGCTACGGCGTCGGCATCACGCGCATTCTGGGCGCGGCGATCGAACAGAATTTCGACGAGAAGGGCATCATCTGGCCGGAATCGATTGCGCCTTTTGAAGTCGTGCTGTGCCCGATGGGCTACGATCGCAGCGAAGCCGTCCGCGAGCAGGCCGACAAGCTCTACGCGGAACTGGTGGATGCGGGCATCGACGTGATTCTGGACGATCGCGGCGAGCGCCCGGGCGTCATGTTCGCCGACTGGGAACTGATCGGCGTGCCGCATCGTCTCGTGATCGGCGACCGCGGCCTGAAGGAAGGCAAGCTCGAATATCAGGGCCGTCGCGACGCCGAGGCAACCCTGCTGCCGGTCGACGAAGCCGCGCAAACGGTGATCGCTAAGGTCCGCGCGGCGCTCGCGCGCTAAGCGGAGCGGACGGTGGAGTACACCTTCCTGTCCGCGACCGTCCTGCTGATTCTCATCACCGACCCGCTCGGCAACATTCCGCTCTTCATCAGCTGTCTGCGCGGGGTGTCGCCGAAGCGGCGCACCGCCGTGATTCTGCGCGAGGTCGCGATCGCGTTTGCGATCCTGCTGCTGTTCATGGTGCTCGGCGACCGCTTTCTGCGCATGATGAGTCTCACAGACCAGTCGTTGCGCATCGGCGGCGGCATCGTGCTGTTTCTGATTGCGCTGCGTATGGTGTTTCCGCACCCGGACGGTCCGTTCGGCGGCGACACGCGCGGCGGCGAGCCGCTTATCGTGCCGCTCGCCATTCCGGCGCTCGCGGGGCCGTCGGCGCTCGCAACGGTGATGCTGTTGACGTCGCAGGCGCCCGGCAAGATGTTCGAGTGGATCGGCGCGCTGACTGTCACGATGATTGTCTGCGCCGTGATGCTGATGCTGGCCGAGCGCATTCAGGCGTGGCTCGGCGAGCGCACCATGATGGCCTTCGAGCGTCTGATGGGGCTCGTGCTGGTCGCGCGATTTCGGTGGAGATGATGCTAGGCGGTATTCGCGCGTTCGTGCATCAACTGTGAAGCGGGCACGCTGTTGCTTCGGCGCCGCTTCGCGCGATTCGTTGCGCAAATGAAAAAGCGGCCCGGCGGGCCGCTTTTTTCCTGCTTTCGCTTGCTACAGGCTACCGGCCCATGCGGCCCATGCCGGGACTCAAGCGCCTTCAGTCAGCGCGCGAATAGTCGGCAGGTTGCGCCAGTAACCCTTGGCGTCCATACCGCAGCCGAACACATAGCGGTCCGACACTTCAAAGCCGCAGAAGTCGGGGCGCAGCGGCTTCGCCTTCGGAATGATCTTCTCGCACAGCACCGCGCTCAGGAAGCGCTTTGCGCCCATTGCGAGAATACGGTCGCGGATCGCGGCCATCGTTTCGCCTTCGTCGAGAATATCGTCGAGTACGAGCACCACGCGATCCTTCACCGACTCCGCCGGCGCCACGCGCCATTGCATCTCGTTGCCGCCCTTCGTAGTGTTGCGGTAGCGCGTCAGGTGGATGTAGTCGAACTCGAGCGGGAAATCGAGGTGCGGCAGCAGCATGCCGGTGAACACCGCCGCGCCGCCCATGACCGAGAGCACGAGCGGGAAGTCCTCGCTCATTTCGGCGCGGATGGCGGCCGCCATGCCGCTGATCGACGCATTCACCTCGTCGGCCGAAACGATTTCTTCGGAGTGGCTGAAAATATGGAAAGCTTCTTCGCGGTTCATGACGTCTGACGGGCGGTAACGGTATACATAGTGTGAGCGGGAGTGCTCACAACCAATTCTTCTTTCGAGACGGCGGCTGGCGCTTGCGTGGACACCCTGCGCGCCGCCGTGTTGCTAAAGCTTAGCGCATGCCGGGCAACATGCCCTTCATGCCGCGCATCATCTTTTGCAGATTGCCGCCCTTCAGCTTCTTCATCATGGTGCGCATCTGATCGTACTGGTTGAGCATGCGGTTGACTTCCTGCACCTGCACGCCTGCGCCCGCGGCGATGCGGCGCTTGCGCGTCGCCTTGATGAGATCCGGCTTGGCGCGCTCGAGCGGCGTCATGGAGTTGATGATGCCTTCCATGCGGCGCATCTGCTTTTCGGCCTGGCTCATGTCGGCGCCGGCGGCCGCCTGCTGGAACTGCGCGGGCAGCTTGTCCATGAGCGACGACAGCCCTCCCATGCCCTTCATTTGCGTGAGCTGCGCGCGGAAATCGTTCAGATCGAAGTCGCCGCCTTTCTTGACCTTGTCGGCGAGTTTTTGCGCGGCCTGGACGTCCACGCCGCGTTGCGCTTCTTCGACGAGGGCGAGAATGTCGCCCATGCCGAGAATCCGGTTGGCCATCCGGTCCGGGTAGAAGACTTCCAGCCCGTCCAGCTTTTCGGCGACACCGACGAACTTGATCGGCTTGCCCGTCACGTGGCGCACGGAAAGCGCGGCGCCGCCGCGCGAGTCGCCGTCGAGCTTGGTGAGCACGACGCCGGTGAGCGGCAGCGCGTCGCTAAATGCCTTCGCGGTGTTGACCGCGTCCTGGCCGAGCATCGCATCCACGACGAAGAGCGTTTCCACCGGCTTCAGCGTGCTGTGCAGCGCGGCGATTTCCTGCATCATCGCCTCGTCGATACCCAGACGGCCGGCCGTGTCGACGAGCAGCACGTCGTGATAGTGGCGCTTCGCCCAGTCCACCGCGGCACGCGCGATGTCGACGGGCTTCTGATCCGGTTCCGACGGGAAGAAGTCCGCGCCGACCTGCTCGGTCACCGTCTTCAACTGCGCGATAGCAGCGGGGCGGTAGACGTCGCACGAAACGGTCAGCACCTTCTTCCTGTACTTCTCGCGCAGCAGCTTGGCGAGCTTGCCGACCGTGGTCGTCTTGCCCGCGCCTTGCAGACCCGCCATCAGAATGACGGCCGGCGGCGTGACGGTGAGATTCAGCTCCGAGGCCTTGCCTTCGTAGTCGCCGCCGATGACCGCCGTCAGCTCGCGCTGCACCACGCCGACGAGCGCCTGGCCCGGCGACAGGCTGCTGATGACTTCCTCGCCGAGCGCCTTCTCCTTGACCTTCGCGATGAACTCGCGCACGACGGGCAGCGCCACGTCCGCTTCCAGCAGCGCGAGACGCACTTCGCGCAGCATTTCTTGGGTGTTCGCCTCAGTGAGCCGGGCTTCGCCGCGCAGCGTCTTGACGACGCGCGCCATCCGTTGAGTCAGATTGTCGAGCATGGGGAGCGATGAACAGTGCGGCCCGGGCGGGCGCGAAGCGGAAGACGTCGCGGAGCAGAGGCCTAGTGTAAACTTCAAATATGGATATTGTACTGTATGCCCTCACCGCGCTCCTCTATGGCGGACTCGCCGTGGCCGGCTGGCGCTCGCACCGGCACGCCGGATCGCGCCCCATGCTGGAGAGCATCCCGCCTCTGCCCGCCGCCGCCATGACGAGCGGTCCTGCGCAGCCGGGGTTGGCCGGCGCCGCGGCTTCCGGCATGAGCTCGTCGGGCCGCGCGCTGTTGTTCGTGGCGCTCCTCGCGCACGGCGTGCTGCTGCACACCACGATCTTTCCGCAGAATGCGATGGTGTTCGGCTTCGCCTTCGCGCTCTCCGCCATGTTCTGGCTCGGCGCCGGCATCTACTGGATAGAAAGCTTTTTCTTTCCGCTCGACGGGCTGCGGCTCCTCGTGCTGCCGCTCGCTTGCGTCGCTTCGCTTTTGCCGCTTGCGTTCAACGGCGTGCGCGTGCTGCCGTATTCGGCCGCGCCCCTGTTCAAGCTGCACTTTCTGATCGCCAACATCGCCTATGGACTGTTCGCCATCGCGGCGCTGCACGCCGTCCTGATGCTGCTCGTCGAGCGGCGTCTGCATGCTGCCATGCGCGGCGGCATCGCGCAGCGGCACGTCGCCGCAGCCGGCAACGGCTGGCTATCCAGTTGGCTCGACACGCTGCCGCCGCTGCTCACGCTGGAGAAGCTGCTGTTCCGTCTGATCGGCGCGGGCTTCGTGCTGCTTACGCTGACGCTCGTGTCGGGCATTCTGTTCAGCGAGCAACTGGTCGACCGGGCGCTCAGCCTCGACCACAAGACCGTGTTCGCCATTCTTTCTTGGGTGATGTTCGGCGCGCTGCTGAGCGCGCGCAAGATCTCCGGCTGGCGCGGCCGCGCTGCGTTGCGCTGGGTGCTGGCGTCGTTCGTCGCGCTGCTGCTGGCTTATGTCGGCAGCCGTTTTGTTTTCGAGGTGCTGCTGCACCGTGCTGTAGTGTAAGCGTGTCCCATGCGACAAATTTTTTTTTGCTGATCCTGCTGTTCATCGTCGGCCAGTGGCTCGTGAAGGCGCTGCGCCGTCATGACGCGCACACGGCGCAACGTACCGGCGCGGATGGCGCACGCGGGGCGGCCGACAAGGCCGACAACCGCAACGGCGCCGCGCGTCAGTCCGGCGCGCCGCAACTCGCCGAGCCGATGATCCGCTGCGTCGAGTGCGGCGTGCATGCGCCGAAGAGCGATTCCGTCGTCGTCGCCTGGAGAGGCATTCTGCAGCGCCGCGCATGCGCAGCGGCACGGCGCGCGACCCACGGGCCGCGACGCTCGATGAGCGTCGAATTCACCGTCGACGCAGACGGTTGGGTCGCGCAAGCACGCAAACTGCCCTCGCCGAATGTCGAGGCACGGCCGCAAGGCGCGGTGCCCACGCTGATCGTCGTGCACAACATCAGCTTGCCGCCCGACGAATTCGGCGGCACGGCGATCGCCGAACTCTTCCTCAACACGCTCGACTGCAACGCTCACCCGTACTACGACACGCACCTGCGCGGCGTGCGCGTGTCGGCGCATTTCGTGATTCATCGCGACGGCGCGCTCGAACAGTTCGTGTCGTGCAACGAGCGCGCGTGGCACGCCGGGCCGTCCAACTTTTTCGGCCGCGAGCGCTGCAATGATTTCTCCATCGGCATCGAACTCGAAGGCAGCGACACGACCGCTTTCGAGGCGGCGCAATACGACACGCTGAGCGCGCTCGTCACCGCGCTCGCGTCGCGCTATCCGATCGAGGCACTCGCCGGCCACGCCGACATTGCGCCTGGCCGCAAGACCGACCCAGGGCCTCACTTCGAGTGGGCGCGCCTGCAATCCGACACCGCGCTCGCGGATCGGTATTTCCCCTATCTCAAGTTTTCAAAAACGCCGTAACGTCCCTTCGCGCGAGCTCGCGTCATGCGAGGAGAACGAGGCGCAGCCTTGTTCCCCGGGGAGGCGGCTTCGCGTCGCGCGAGCCAAAAGTCAAGACGTCGGAAGCAAATAAAACGATTTGATCTGTCTTGAAAGTCCACTATACTTGGTGCCACACATTCAGTTACGCACTAGATATTGTGCGTCCTGTGTATAACTGTGTGAATAACCGAGTGCATAACTGCGTGCACAAGTCTGCGGCGCCCCGCTCCCGGAGCATGGCGCCGCAAGCATTCCAGGCAGCGAAAAAAATTCCTGCGGCGCGCCGGTCAAGACCAACCGGCGGCAACCAGAAAGCATCAGGAAAGGGCTGAGAGTGATCGCGACACCTACGAAGAAGACCGTTACGAATTCGAATCAGGCTTCATCGCAGTCGCATCCCGCCAGCCGCCAAGGCCGGTCTTTTTTGCACCTCATCGCTTGCGCACGCGGCGGCGCAGCGTTCGTTTTAATCCGCGGCACTCGCCGCAACATTTCCAGGACCAGGAGCTTTGCACATGCAAACCACCGACAATGTGACGACCCGGTATGAGGGATCGCCGACTGGCCAGGCTTTCGGCCAGGCACAAGGCGCTCAGGCGCTCGCGCCGCAAGCGACGTATGCCGACTACAAGGTGATCCGCCGTAATGGCAGCGTCGTGTCGTTCGAGCCGTCGAAGATCGCCATCGCCGTGACGAAGGCCTTCCTCGCCGTCAACGGTGGTCAAGGCGCGGCGTCGGCACGCGTGCGCGAACTGGTCGAGCAACTCACGCAGAACGTGGTGCGCGCGCTCTTGCGCAGCCGTCCGAACGGCGGCACGTTCCATATCGAAGACATTCAGGATCAGGTCGAACTCGCGCTCATGCGCGGCGGCGAGCACAACGTCGCGCGTGCCTACGTGCTGTATCGCGAGAAGCGCACGCAGGCGCGCGGTCACGACGAGCAGGCGGCCGCGAGCACGCCGGGCCTCACCGTCACCGTCACCGACAACGGCGTCACCCGTCCGCTCGATATGGCGGCGCTGCGCGGCATCATCGAGTCGGCTTGCGCGAATCTGGGCGACGCCGTCAGCGCCGAGCCGATCGTCGCCGAAACGGTGAAGAACCTGTACGACGGCGTGCCGATGAGCCAGGTCTACGACTCGGCCATTCTCGCCGCGCGCACCATGATCGAAAAAGATCCGGCCTACAGCCAGGTCACGGCGCGCATTCTGCTGCACACCATCCGCAGCGAGATTCTCGAAGAAGAAGTGACGCAAGCCGAAATGGGCGAGCGTTACGCCGAATACTTCCCGCAGTTCATCAAGCGCGGCGTGCAAGCCGAACTGCTCGACGACAAGCTGCTGCAGTTCGACCTGAAGCGTTTCGGCGCCGCGCTCGACGCGAACCGCGACCTGCAGTTCGGCTACCTCGGTCTGCAAACGCTGTATGACCGTTACTTCCTGCATCACGACGGCGTGCGTATCGAAATGCCCCAGGCATTCTTTATGCGTGTCGCGATGGGCTTGTCGCTGAACGAGATCGACCGTGAAGCGCGCGCCATCGAGTTTTACAACGTGCTGTCGAGCTTCGACTTCATGTCGTCCACGCCGACGCTATTCAACTCGGGCACGCGCCGCTCGCAACTGTCGTCGTGCTATCTGACGACGGTCGACGACGACCTTGACGGCATCTACGAAGCGCTGAAGGAAAACGCGCTGCTCTCGAAGTTCGCCGGCGGCCTCGGCAACGACTGGACGCGCGTGCGCGCGCTCGGCTCGCACATCAAGGGCACCAACGGCAAGTCGCAAGGCGTCGTGCCGTTCCTGAAGGTCGTCAACGACACGGCCGTGGCCGTGAACCAGGGCGGCAAGCGCAAGGGCGCAGTGTGCGCGTACCTGGAGACGTGGCACCTCGACATCGAAGAGTTCCTGGAGCTGCGCAAGAACACGGGCGACGACCGTCGCCGCACGCACGACATGAACACGGCGAACTGGATTCCCGACCTGTTCATGAAGCGTGTGATGGAAGGCGGCGACTGGACGCTGTTCTCGCCGTCCACCTGCCCGGATCTACACGACAAGTTCGGCGCCGAATTCGAAGCGGCTTACACGGCTTACGAAGACAAGGTCGCGCGCGGCGAGATCAAGCTGTTCAAGAAGATTCCGGCGGCTCAGCTGTGGCGGAAGATGCTCGGCATGCTGTTCGAAACCGGCCACCCGTGGATCACGTTCAAGGATCCGTGCAATGTGCGCTCGCCGCAACAGCACGTGGGCGTCGTGCACTCGTCGAATCTGTGCACCGAAATCACGCTGAACACGAGCGACGCCGAAATCGCCGTCTGCAACCTGGGCTCGGTGAACCTCGTCGCGCATCTGAAGGAACAGGCCGACGGCACGCTCGCGCTCGACCACGACAAGCTGAAGCGCACGGTCAGCGTCGCGATGCGCATGCTCGACAACGTGATCGACATCAACTACTACGCGGTGGCGAAGGCGCGTAACTCGAACCTGAAGCACCGTCCGGTCGGCATGGGCATCATGGGCTTCCAGGACTGCCTGCATCTGCTGCGCACGCCGTATGCGTCGGAAGAAGCGGTCAAGTTCGCGGACACGTCCATGGAAGCAGTCTGCTACTACGCGTACTACGCGTCGACGGAACTGGCGCAGGAGCGCGGCCGCTACTCGAGCTATCGCGGCTCGCTGTGGGATCGCGGCATCCTCCCGCAAGACTCGGTCAGGCTGCTCGCCGAGGCGCGCGGCGGCTATGTGGAAGTGGATTCGAGCGAGTCGATGGACTGGACGGAGCTGCGTTCGCGCATCGCCACCTACGGCATGCGCAACTCGAACTGCATCGCGATCGCGCCGACGGCGACCATCTCGAACATCATCGGCGTGTCGGCCTGCATCGAGCCGACGTTCCAGAACCTGTATGTGAAGTCGAACTTGTCGGGCGAGTTCACGGTCGTCAACGACTACCTAGTGCGCGACCTGAAGGCACGTGGCCTGTGGGACGAGGTGATGGTCGCCGACCTGAAGTACTTCGACGGCACGCTCTCGCGCATCGACCGCATTCCGGCGGACCTCCGCGCGATCTACGCGACCGCGTTCGAAGTCGATCCGAAGTGGCTCGTCGAAGCAGCTTCGCGCCGTCAGAAGTGGATCGACCAGGCACAGTCGCTGAACATCTACATGGCGGGCGCATCGGGTAAGAAGCTCGACGAGATTTACAAGCTCGCCTGGGTGCGCGGCCTGAAGACCACCTACTACCTCCGCACGATGGCGGCCACGCACGTCGAGAAATCGACGGTTGCTCACGGCGCGCTCAACGCGGTCAGTTCGGGTGGCGGTGAAGGTGCCGGCGGCGCGGGTGGGATTAGCGGCGGCGCGGCAGGCGGCTTCGGCATGAGCGGCGGTGCTGGCGGCCTTCAGGCGGCAGCACCGGCCGTTGCAGTTGAAGCAGCGGCCGAAGCTGACGGTCCCGTGTGCATGATGCGTCCGGGCGATCCCGGCTTCGACGAATGCGAGGTTTGCCAGTAAGCAGCGAGCAGCAGGCAGGTTCGTTGTTTGCTGACGGGTTCTAGGTAATCACCCGCATGCAGCAGCAACGAACCTCGCAGAGATGAAGCAGAAGTAATCCGACGAGCGGCGCGGCAAGCGCGATGCTGAAGTCAGCAGGGAAGTGAAAGCCGCACCGCTTATCGTCGGAAAGAGCAGTAGCGAAGCAACGAGTCGGCGTGTGATGAAGCGCGCAAGCCGACAGCAGACTGCAACACGTCGGCGCTTCGGCAACGCGTTATCAACGCTTCGGTGAACGGAGCAGGGAACCGAGCAAGCCAGCCGAGCAGGCAAGCTCGCCGGCCACATGCATCGCCCGAGGCTGCGTTGAACTTCATCTCACTCGCGCGGACGAACCGGCAACGCGCAGCACGTGCAGCACACACGGCAAGAGCACTCGCGCAATACAGATAGATAGAGCAGCGAAACGACGCTTGAACACGTTGCTCTCCGAGCTCGCGAAGTACCTCGACGACACACGTTCAACACGCCTCACATGAGGTGATGCGCACACTACGTTGAACAAAGTGTTGTATGAACGTAGCAACGCGAATCGAAAACAGGATTTTTCGCAAGCGGACTCTTTTATCGCTCGTGAAAAGATGGTACAAACCGTTCTAAATTGATGGTGACATTTATGCTCAACTGGGATGACGAGATCACTGCCGTAACTCCCTCGAGCGCTACGCAACAGAACGTGTTGCGCAACGCTGCGGGACCGGCTGTCGGTTCGCAAGTCGGAACGCGTTCCGCTCCTCATGCTCCCTCGGCTCAAGACATCTTCGCGAACGACATCGCTGTCGCTCCCGTTGCCACCGCGGCGCGCGCTGCCGGAACGGCTGCCGTTTCCGAAGCGCGGGTCAATGTCGCCGACAAGCGCATCATCAACGGCCAGACCGACGTCAATCAGTTGGTGCCGTTCAAGTACAAGTGGGCTTGGGAAAAGTATCTGGCTGGTTGCGCCAACCACTGGATGCCGCAAGAAGTGAACATGTCGCGCGACATCGCCCTCTGGAAAGACCCGAACGGTCTGACCGAAGACGAGCGCCGCACCGTCAAGCGCAACTTGGGCTTCTTCGTGACGGCCGACTCCCTCGCCGCCAACAACATCGTGTTGGGCACCTACCGCCACATCACGGCGCCCGAATGCCGCCAGTTCCTGCTGCGCCAGGCGTTCGAAGAGGCGATCCACACGCACGCATACCAGTACATCGTCGAATCGCTCGGTCTCGACGAAGGCGAAATCTTCAACGCGTATCACGAGGTTCCCTCGATTCGCGCGAAAGACGAATTCCTCATTCCGTACATCCACGTGCTGACCGATCCGGCCTTCAAGACCGGCACGCTCGAAGCAGACCAGACGCTGCTGCGTTCGCTGATCGTGTTCGCCTGTGTGATGGAAGGCCTGTTCTTCTACGTCGGCTTTACGCAAATCCTAGCGCTCGGCCGCCAGAACAAGATGACCGGCGCGGCGGAGCAGTACCAGTACATTCTGCGCGACGAGTCGATGCACTGCAATTTCGGCATCGACCTGATCAACCAGATCAAGCTCGAAAACCCGCAACTCTGGACGGCTGAATTCCGCGCGGAGATCCGCGAGATCTTCCAGCAGGCGGTCGAACTCGAATATCGTTACGCAGAAGACACGATGCCGCGCGGGGTGCTCGGCCTCAATGCGTCGATGTTCAAGAGCTATCTGCGCTTCATCTGCAACCGCCGTTGCCAGCAGATCGGTCTCGATCCGCTGTACCCGAACGAGGAAAACCCGTTCCCGTGGATGAGCGAGATGATCGACCTGAAGAAGGAGCGCAACTTCTTCGAGACGCGTGTTATCGAATATCAGACTGGCGGCGCGCTGACCTGGGAGTAAACCGGGTCCGTGCTGTGATGCATTCATCGATGGGGATGCCGTCGGCCTCAGGCTGCGGCAATTATGTTTAGGAGCTGAACCGCCTGATGCAAAGCGTGCCCCGTGCGCCGCGTGCCTTCGCGGCCCACAAACATGACCGGCACTTTGCGAACCCTTCAGTGGGATGGGCAAACTTCCCCCCGGAAAAAGCCGTCGGCGTGAGCGCCGTCGGCTCGATCAAGCAATTGCCGGCGTTGAAACCCAACGCCGATGACATTTGGCGCGCGGTGCTTTCGGGCACGGCGCGCCTTACCGCATTCATTAGCGTAAGCGCGCAGCACCTGCGTACGCCGATGAATAGCCCGCTTCGTAGCGCGCCCTGTGAGAAGCGTCCGCGGGAAGCGGGTTTTGACGAAGGGTGTAGTTTGAACTGACTCTCATCTGAAAACCTGAAGGAGAAAATGATGGCAACTGCGAAGAAGGCCGCCGCGAAGAAGGCCGCTCCGGCGAAGAAGGCCGCCGCGAAGAAGGCCGCTCCGGCGAAGAAGGCCGCCGCGAAGAAGGCCGCTCCGGCGAAGAAGGCCGCCGCGAAGAAGGCCGCTCCGGCGAAGAAGGCCGCCGCGAAGAAGGCCGCTCCGGCGAAGAAGGCTGCGCCTGCACCCGCTGCGACTTCTGTTTCGAGCGCACCGGCGGCGACGGTGAAGACCGCGCTGAACCCGGCAGCGGCATGGCCGTTTCCGACGGGCAGCCGTCCGTAATCGGACGACAGGGAGTAGCAGCACTTCGGTATATCGTTCGGTGTGCCGGATGACCGAGTGGCGCTTGACGCAGTCTTGCGAGCGCCGCGCGGTCAGAATCCCGTTGCCGGTTTCCGGCCACGGGATTTTTTTCGCCGCTCGAAAACGTCGAGCGTGGAGCGCCGCATGACGCGAAAAGCGCAGGCGAAAAAAACGCATGCACAGGGGAGGGCATGCGGGTGAGGTCGATGCGGCCGCGTCAGGCTGGCCGCTCGAGAGGGGAAAACTAGTGCGTAACGCGCGTCACGCCGCCGCTGGAGAGCAGCCGGACGCGGTCGCCGGCGCGGAAAATTTCGCCGGTGGCGCTTTGCGTGATTGCGCGGATGTCGCCGTTGTCGAGCCGCACGGTGATTTCCAGACCGTCGCGCACGGCGACGCTGTTCTCGACCGAATTGCCGGCCACCGCGCCCGCCAGACCGCCGATGATGCCGGTCACGATCGAGCCGCGTCCGCCACCGATCGCGCTGCCGGCCACCGCGCCCAGCGCGCCGCCGCCGATCGCACCGAGGCCGCTCGGCTGACCGTTGTTCGAACTGATCTTGACTGCGCGCACACTGTCGACCGTGCCCATGCGGACCGTTTCCTCGCGCTGCGCCTGCGACGCCGTGTAGACGTCGGCAGAGCTGCTGTTATACGCACACCCCGACATGGCCAGCGAACCGGCAATCAAGGCGGCCACTATCAGGCGACTCGTTGTTCTCATTCCCTAACTCCAATAGCTTGCGGTATTACGGCAGGTCGTACCCGAACGCCTGCTTGAACCGTTTGTTGATCTGCGCCCGGGTGGGCGCATAGTTTTGCGGGCCCTGGTGCTCGATCTTCAGCGCGCCCATCAGGCTCGCGAGATGGCCGGTGGTCGCCCAGCCGAGCTTCTTTTCGATGCCGTACAGCAAACCGCCACGGAACGCGTCGCCGCATCCGGTCGGATCGGGCACCTGCTGCGCCTTCACGGCCGGAATCTGCTCGACGCCGCCCGCGTGATGAATCTGCGCACCGTGTTCGCCGAGCGTGACGATGAGCGCTTCCACTTTGCCGGCGATCTCCTCGATCGACCAACCGGTCTTGTTGCTCACGAGCTTGGCTTCGTAATCGTTGACAGCTACGTAAGTCGCAAGTTCAATCATGCGCTGCAGTGCAGCACCGTCGAAGAGCGGCAGGCCTTGGCCCGGATCGAAAATGAACGGCACGCCGGCGGCCGCCAGATGTTCCGAATGCTGGACCATGCCGTCGTAGCCGTCCGGTGCGACGATGCCGAGCGTGATGCCCTTTGCTTCGTCGGCGCGGTTCAGATGCGACTGCATCATCGCGCCCGGATGGAACGCGGTGATCTGATTGTTCTCGAGATCGGTGGTGATCATCGCCTGCGCGGAGTAGGTGCCCGGCACGACCAGCACGTTTTCCGTGGACAACCCCAACTGCCTGAAGCGGTCCATATAGAGCTGCGCGTCGACCTCGCCGAGCGTGCCCATGATGCGTGCGTCGCCGCCGAGCAGATTCAACGAATAGGCGATGTTGCCCGCGCAGCCGCCGAACTCGCGCCGCATGGTCGGTACGAGAAAGCTCACGTTCAAGATGTGAACCTGCTCCGGCAGGATGTGCTCCCGGAACCGGCCTTCGAAGGTCATGATGTTGTCGTAGGCGAGCGAGCCGCAAATCAGCGTAGCCAAGGCGAGCGTTCCTGTAAAAAACTGTGGAGAAATGGGAGTGACGACCCGGCGCCGCGCGTTGAGCGCGGCGCCGGGTCGTCCTACGCTGAGGTTTTACTTCAGCGCGGCAAGTGCAGCGTCGTAGTTCGGTTCGTTCTTGATTTCGCCGACCAGTTCCGCGTGCACGACCTTGTCGTTCTCGTCGATCACGACGACGGCGCGCGCCGTCAGACCCGTCAACGGGCCGCTCGTCACGTCGACGCCGTACACCTGTGCGAATTCGTGGCCGCGGAAGGTCGAGGCCGTCACGACGTTTTCAATGCCTTCGGTCGTGCAGAAGCGCGAGGCGGCGAACGGCAGGTCGCCCGACACGACGATCACGGCCGTGTTGCTGAGCTTCGCGGCGGCTTCGTTGAACTTGCGGGTGGAGGTCGCGCAGGTCGGCGTGTCGAGGCTCGGGACGATGTTGAGCACCTTGCGCTTGCCGGCGAAGTCGGCGAGCGACAGCGGCTTCAGGTCTTTGCCGACCAGCGAGAAAGCAGGAGCGGTCTGATCGACCGACGGGAACGTGCCGGCTACTTCGATCGGGTTACCACCCAGCGTGACTTGACTCATGTTGTTGTGCTCCGAAAGTTCGTCAGTGATGACGGTGAACGCGCCCGGTTCGAGCCGAGCACGCAGGGATGCGTTACGGATAGAAAATCTGTACGCGGAAATTCGAGGCGACCGCGTTGCCTGTGTCGAGGCGCACGATCATGGTTTGCGTCATGTGCGGCGGCAGGCCGGCCGCGATCGGCGTGCCGGGCGGCACGTAGTCTTGCGGAAAGAGCACGCGGCGCAGCGCAATGTTGTTCTGGTCGTCGAGCAGCGTGAGTTCGATTGCCGGATAGGCGAGCGCGACGTTGAAGCGGTTGCGCAGCGGCATGCGCAACTCGAGCTTGTGCGGCCCGTCGACCAGGCGCAGATCGGACGGCTCGACCTGCAGACCGTCGATGTCGTGCGGCGCCGTGATCTGGCAGCCGAGCTGCGCGCATGCCTTCGCGTACAACGCCTGCGTGCTCGGTAGATAGACGAGCACGGTTTCGCGCTGCCACCACGCGAGCTGCGCAAGCAGGGCGATGACGAGCAGTCCCGCCGCCACCGATCCGCCGATGATCCACGCAAGACGCCGCGGCTCGGCCGGACGCGTTTCGCGCACCACCGGAAACGGATCGGCGTCGTCGTTCACGGGGTTCACCGAGAACGGCTCGCCGCCCGGCGTCGCAGCGGCACGTGCCGGCCCGCGCAGATCCGGATCGTCGAGATGCGGATGCGTCGTGCCGAGACCGGCCGCACCTACGCCGGTCGTGCCGAAATGCGGTTCGTTGTCGGGAAATCCGTGGAAGCTCGTCGGTTCATTGAACACTGGTTCGTCGGCCGGAGAGCCAGCGGGGCGCTCCGTTTTATGCCAGACGCGCGGAGCTTCGTCGGCGGACGGCCTGCTGGTTGGCCCAGGTGTTGGCTCAATTCTGGGCTCGTCCTCGTACGCGAACGGTTCGAGCGGCGCGTCCGCAAGCACGGGCTCGTGGTCGGGCCGAGCTGCGGCGCCTGACGCGTCGGCGGACAACTCCGGACCGGTTGCCGCATGGCCCGGCGCCGCGGACGTGCGGGCGTCCGTGCGGGCGTCCGCATAGCGCGGCCCGGCTGAAACGTTCTCCGCGTTGTGACGGAAGCGTTCCTCGAAAAGCGGCGTGGGCCGGGGCGCCCACGGATCCCACGCGGCGGGGCTGAAGTCGGCGCCGCTCGGCCGCGTGCCGGAAAGCGCCTCCGTGGCCGCCGCGGCGGAAACGTGTCTTGCAGTGGAAAAATCGCCGCCTTCGCTGATGTCGTAGAGGCTGCCGGATGCGTCGAACACGTGGCATTGCCCGCAGCGCACGAGACCGCGACGCAGCGCGAGCTGCGTGGGTTGCAGGCGGAAAACGGTTTCGCAGAAGGGGCAGCGCGTCGCCAGAAGCATATTGAGCCGGTTAGCCGCGAGGCTGTTGGTTGGACAATACGCCTTATTCTAATGGCTTTCGCGGCGCGTTCCCGTTAAGCATACCCAGCCTTCGTGTTCACGCCATACGCCGATGTCGATCCAGCGCGCGTACACCTGCGCGACCTCGTCGGCCTGCCGCGCCAGAATGCCGGACAGCGCAATGCGGCCGCCTGGCTTGACCTTCGACGACAGCATCGAGGCCATCAGCTTGAGCGGATTGGACAGGATATTGGCGACCACGATCTCGAATTCGCCGGCCGGACACGCGTCGGGCAAGCCGTAGGTGACTTCCGCGCGGTTGCGTTCGCTGTTGTGACGCGCGGACTCGACAGCCTGCGGATCGATGTCGATGCCGAACACCGGATCGGCGCCGCATTTTTTCGCGAGAATCGCGAGGATGCCTGAGCCGCAGCCATAGTCGAGCACCGATTGTCCCGGCTGCACTGCTTGCTCCAGCCATTCCATGCAAAGACGCGTGGTCGGATGGCTGCCGGTGCCGAAGGCAAGACCGGGATCGAGTTCGAGCACCAGCGCGTCCGGGTCCGGCGCGTCATGCCACGACGGCACCACCCAGATGCGCTCGCCAATCGGAATCGGATCGAATTGCGACTGCGTGAGCCGCACCCAGTCCTGCTCCTCGACTTCGCG
The DNA here is from genome assembly GCA_940746715.1 of uncultured Paraburkholderia sp. Lineage (GTDB taxonomy): Bacteria > Pseudomonadota > Gammaproteobacteria > Burkholderiales > Burkholderiaceae > Paraburkholderia. Next base: position 10,626 of record CALNWN010000015.1, on the reverse strand, counting down.
CACGCTGAAGGGCGGCGGCTCGGCAAGGCCGATTTCATTCGACGCCGCGGCAAGCAAGACCGCCGGTTCGTGCTCCGGCGCGAGCAGGGCGATCACGCGCGAGCGTTGCCACGCGGTGCGGTCTGGCGTGAGACCGGGCTCGCCGAAGAGCGGTTGCTCGTCGGGCGTGTCGGCGTCCGCATCTTCGACGGACACGGACAGCGCGCCCAACTCGAGCAGCGCGTCGGACAATTCCTCCGCGTGCTCGCGTGCCAGTTCTGCGACCAGTTCCCGGTAACTCATGACTTACGCTTCTTCCGGCGCGGCCTGCTGCTTCGCGGCCAACCGGTTTTCGAGGTAGTGAATGCTCGTGCCGCCTTCGACGAACTTCGCATCCAGCATCAATTCGCGATGCAGCGGGATGTTCGTCTGAATGCCTTCTACGACCATTTCGGAGAGCGCAATGCGCATCCGCTTGATCGCCTGCTCGCGCGTGGCGCCGTAAGCGATCAGCTTGCCGATCATTGAATCATAGTTCGGCGGCACGAAATAGCCATTGTAGGCATGCGAATCGACGCGGATGCCGGGGCCGCCCGGCATGTGCCACGACGTCAAACGTCCCGGCGACGGAATGAACTTGAACGGATCTTCAGCGTTGATCCGGCATTCGATGGCATGGCCCTTGAACACGATGTCGCGCTGACGGAAGGCGAGCTTTTCGCCGGCCGCGATGCGGATCTGTTCCTGCACAATGTCGACGCCTGTGATGAGTTCCGTCACCGGATGCTCGACCTGCACGCGCGTGTTCATCTCGATGAAGTAGAACTCGCCGTTTTCGTACAGGAACTCGAACGTACCGGCGCCAAGATAGCCCATCTTCTTGCAGGCGTCCGCGCAACGATCGCCGATGCGGTCGATCAGCCGACGCGCAATCCCCGGCGCCGGCGCTTCTTCGATCACCTTCTGGTGACGGCGCTGCATCGAGCAGTCGCGCTCGCCGAGCCAGACGGCGTTCTTGAACGAGTCGGACAGCACCTGAATCTCAATGTGCCGCGGGTTCTCCAGGAATTTCTCCATGTAGACCTGCGGATTGCCGAACGCACGGCCCGCTTCTTCGCGCGTCATGTTGACCGCGTTGACGAGCGCCGCTTCCGTGTGAACGACGCGCATGCCGCGGCCGCCGCCGCCGCCCGCCGCCTTGATGATCACCGGGTAGCCGATCTGGCGGGCAATTTTCACGACCTCTTTGGGATCGTCGGGCAACGCGCCCTCCGAACCGGGCACGCAGGGCACGCCGGTCTTGATCATGGTCTGCTTCGCCGTGACCTTGTCGCCCATCATGCGGATGGTTTCCGGACGCGGGCCGATGAAGGTGAAGCCGGATTGCTCGACACGCTCGGCAAAGTCGGCGTTTTCCGACAGGAAGCCGTAGCCGGGGTGAATCGCTTCGGCGTCCGTGACTTCCGCCGCGCTGATCAGCGCCGGCATGTTCAGGTAGCTCAGATTGGAGGGCGCCGGGCCGATGCAGACCGCCTCGTCGGCGAGCTTCACATACTTGGTTTCCTTGTCGGCTTCCGAATAGACGACGACCGTCTTGACGCCGAGTTCGCGGCAGGCGCGCTGGATGCGAAGCGCGATCTCGCCACGATTGGCAATGAGGATTTTTTCAAACATAGCGGGTTTTCGACTCATCAGTGGGCGCCGGGTCGTTCACAACACCGGCTGCCTCAGAGGATCGGGCGCGCGCTCCGTGCAACAGAGAGGGCTCGTGCGACGGGCGCGCGGGCGGCATGCGCGCGAAAGGCGATGCGCGCCGCGTTTAACCGACCACGAACAGCGGCTGGCCGTATTCCACTGCCTGGCCGGTTTCGACGAGGATTTCCTTCACGACGCCGGACTTGTCCGACTCGATTTCGTTGAGCAGTTTCATCGCTTCGATAATGCAGATCGTCTGGCCTTCCTTGACCGTGTCGCCGACCTGCACGAACGGATCGGCGCCCGGCGACGGCGCGCGGTAGAACGTGCCGACCATCGGCGATGTCACCACGTGGCCTTGCGGAGCGGCGGCGGCCGGCGTGGCCGGTGCGCCTGCCGCGGCTGCCGGCAGCGCTTCGCCGCCGTTGGCGGGCGCGGCTTGCGCGAACTGCTGCGGCGCGTACGAGGCGGACGGTTGCACGTAAACCGGCGGCGCATTCTTGACAATGCGGACCTTGCCTTCGCCCTCGGTCACTTCGAGTTCGGAGATACCCGACTCCGAGACGAGGTCGATCAGGGTTTTCAGTTTACGTAGATCCATCAGGAAGCCCCTTTCAATGCGTGGATGCCGGCGCAATTAGACGTGTTGTTGATTCAGGCGCGCGACGAGCCGGCGGCGAGCCGGTCGAGCGCGAACTCCAGTGCGTACAGATAGCCCTTCCAGCCGAGGCCGCAGATCACGCCCTCAGCCTGGTCGGAGAAATACGAGTGATGCCGGAACGGTTCGCGACGATGCACGTTCGACAGATGAATCTCGACGAACGGAATACCGACGCCCGCCAGTGCGTCCCGGATCGTCACGCTCGTGTGCGTGTACGCGGCCGGGTTGATCAGAATGAAATCGGCCTTTTCAGTTCGCGCGGATTGGATGCGATCGACGAGGGCGCCTTCATGGTTGCTCTGGAACGACGCGAGCTCGACGCCGGCATCCGCCGCGCGGTCGGCGAGCGCCTGATCGATCTGCGGCAGAGTCACGCGGCCGTAGACCTCGGGTTCCCGGGTGCCGAGAAGATTGAGGTTGGGACCGTGGAGTACCAGCAGTCGCGTCATGGTCGCTTCTTTTTCCGTTGAATTGGGCGCACTTTAGCGCTGATTAGAGAAACTTGTCTAGTTTCATGCACGGACGAAGCACCGGAAGCCGTTTTTTGGCGTCTCCGCGGCGGTCCAACTTCTACGAATTCCTGCCGATTTGCGCCCAATTTTACGTATTCCAGCAGCAAACCAGCGTGAAAAGATTGTGAAATCTACAGCGCGTCGAGGGTCTGTTTGAGTATTTTTGGATCGATCTGGCCCAATTTTGTCGAGCGGATATTGCCGTTTGCGTCGATCACGACGGTGAACGGCAGGCCGCCGGCCGTGTTGCCGAAGGCTCGCGCGAGGTCGGCGTCGCCAAAACCGGTTACGTAGACCGGATAGGCCACTTTCACCTTCTGCAGGAAAGTCTGGACGTTTTTCTCCGAATCGACGCCAAGTCCTACGAACTGGATGCCTTTTTTCGCATAGTCGCGCTGAAGTTGCGACAGTGCCGGCATTTCCTCGACACACGGGCCGCACCAGGACGCCCAGAAGTTGACGACGATTGGGCGTCCTTTGAGCACAGTTAGCGATTCCGGCTTGCCGTCGGCCGTTGTGACGGGCGCCGCCCAGAGTTGCGCGACGGCGCTTTCCTTCGAGGCCGGCTGGGCCGCGGGCGCGACTTCGCCGACGCCGTCGTTGCCTCTGCCGCTGTTGGCATTGCCGTTCAGCCAGTGATGAGCCAGCACGCCGCTCGCGGCAGCGATCACGGTGACGACCGCGCCGAACATAATCCGTCTGAGGCTCATGATGCGAATCTAATTAGTGGAAGGAGCGACGCCGCTGCCGTCAAGAAGCGACTGGACCGCCTGCAGATTCGCCCGCGCCGTGCGTCCGCGCGCGTCGGCCTGGACCGCGCCGCGCAGGTCGTCCGATTCGTACAGCGCGACGTGCACCCCGACGGGTTCTGAGTCGCGCCCTTCGCTCGCCGGCCGCCACAGGAAGCTGAGGGTTTCGACGTAGCCTCGCCCGGCGAAGTGGCGCGTTTCCGACACGTCGTACTGAATATTCGCATTCAGAAAGTAGATGGCGACTTCCTTCGGGTTGTCGCAGAACACCTGAAGGTGAATGTCAGAATGTTCCCCCGCCGTGCCGCCGAGCACGGCGCCCGTCAGATATGGGTTGAACGGCGCGAGCCGCTCCATCCATTCGATGGCGATACGGCGCAGACGCCGCAACAGCGCCGGCTGGCTGTCGCCCTGAAAGATCGACTGATATTCGCGGATTTCTTCTTCGATCTGGTAGTTGTCCGGCAGCCATTCGCCCGCGACGCGGCTTTCCCCCACGACCTGCCGGGCCGCCTTGCGCTTGGCCGTGGCATAGTCGAGACCGTCTTCCGCGATGAGGCGCGCAGCCGCGATGGCGATTTCTTCGCGCACGCGCTGCGGATCAAAATGTGATTTGCGAACCATCCGTCCATCATACTAGAGATTGATGACAGCCCTTTTTGGCGGCTCTGAGCGGCTGCCGGCGCGCGCTCCCGGCGGGCGAGAGCGCTTAGGCGTTCGGGAGGCGTCGGTTACAATAGCGTCCTTTGCGGGAAGCCGTTTCGGCTGCCCGCTCATCTCACATCCCTCACAGGAAAGCGCCGGCCAGCCGGGTTTTCTGGCCCTCCCGGGTCTGGCGAAACGCCGGAGAAGGGGCCCTTCCAGGAATAACGCCCGCGCGGCACGACAGGCTTATGCACATCCATATCCTCGGTATCTGCGGCACGTTCATGGGCGGTCTCGCGGTCCTCGCGCGCGGCGCGGGCCACACGGTGACGGGCTGCGACGCCGGCGTCTATCCGCCCATGAGCACGCAGCTCGAGGCGCAGGGCATCCGGCTGATCGAGGGCTACGACGCGGAACAGCTGAACGGTCTGAACGCCGACCTGTTCGTGATCGGCAACGTGGTGTCACGCGGCAATCCGCTGATGGAAGCAATTCTCGACCGCGGCCTGCCGTATGTGTCCGGTCCGCAATGGCTCGGCGAACACGTGCTGAACGGCAAATGGGTGCTGGCGGTGGCCGGCACGCACGGCAAGACGACCACCAGTTCCATGCTGACGTGGCTGCTGGAAGACGCGGGGCTGAACCCCGGCTTCCTGATGGGCGGTGTGCCGCTGAATTTCGGCGTGTCGGCGCGGCTCACGGATTCGAGCTTCTTCGTGATCGAGGCGGACGAGTACGACACCGCCTTCTTCGACAAGCGCTCGAAGTTCGTCCACTACCGGCCGAAAACCGCCGTCCTGAACAACCTGGAGTTCGATCATGCCGATATCTTCCCGGATCTCGCCGCGATCGAGACACAGTTTCATCATCTCATTCGCACCGTGCCGCGCATTGGCCGGGTGGTGACCAATGGCCGCGAAGATGCGCTCGAGCGCGTGCTGACGCGCGGTTCCTGGAGCGAAGTGGAACGCTTCGGCGTGCAGGGCGGCTGGGAGACCCAGCCCGCGGAAGACGGCGTGCCCGTCGACGAACGCTTTGCCGTGTACCACAACGCCGAGCGCGTGGGCGTGGTCGAGTGGCAAGTGCAGGGCGAACATAACCGCATGAACGCGCTCGCCGCCATTGCCGCCGCGCGCCATGTGGGCGTGCCGCTGGCGCAGGCGGCACGGTCGCTGGCGAGCTTTCGCAACGTGAAGCGGCGCATGGAAGTGCGCGGCAGCGTGGACGGCGTGACCGTGTACGACGACTTCGCCCATCATCCGACCGCGATCGACACCACCGTGGCCGGTCTGCGCGCGCGCGTGGGCCGCGACAACACGCGCATTCTCGCCGTGCTGGAGCCTCGCTCGAACACCATGAAGCTCGGCGTCATGAAGGCGCAATTGCCGGCCAGCCTCGCCGATGCCGACCTCGTGTTCGGCTACGGCGCGCCGAGCGGCCGCGACGCGCTCGGCTGGAACCTCGGCGAAGCGCTGGCGCCCTTGGGCGCCAAGGCGCAAGCCTTCGACAATCTGGACGCGCTCGTCAAAGCCGTGGTTCACGCCGCGCGCCCCGGCGACCAGATTCTCGTGATGAGCAACGGCGGCTTTGGCGGCGTGCATCAGAAGCTGCTCGACGCCCTCTCCGCGCGAGGCGCCACGTGATTCTCTATCTGCACGGTTTTCGGTCTTCTCCCAATTCGTTCAAGGCGCGTCTCCTAGCGGCGCGGCTCGCAGAACTTGGCTGCGGCGACGAATGGTGCTGCCCGATGCTGCCGGTTTCGCCATTCGAGACGATTGAGCTCGTGGAGTCGCTGGTGGCCGCCGCGGACACCGGGCGCGACAACAGGCTCGACAACAGCCGCGTGACGGTGATAGGCAGTTCGCTTGGCGGCTACTTCGCCACTTATCTGGCGGAAAAGCATGGCTGGCCGGCCGTGCTGCTGAACCCGGCGGTGGTGCCGCAGCGCGACTTGAGCGCCTATCTCGGCGAGCAGCCGCTGTGGCATGGCGGCGGCAGCATCGTCGTCGAGCCGCATCATCTTGACGAATTGCGGGCGCTGAGTGTGACAGCGATCACGCGTCCCGAACGTTATTATTTGCTGGCCGCAACCGGCGACGAAGTGCTCGACTACCGCGAAATGCTCGCGCACTATCCCGGCGCGCGGACTACGCTGATCGAAGGCAGCGACCATGCGATCAGCGAATTCGCCGACTACCTCGACGACGTGCTGGCGTTCTGCGACGCCGGGCACGAAGAGCCGCCGGCGCCGCGCGAAGCAGCCTGAACAAAAGGAAGCGCCCGCAGCGCACATAACCGGCGCGGCCCTGAAAGCCGGCCGTCCGACAGCGGAAACGCCGCCGGTCATCAGAATTCATGCCGCCTGCGCGCCGTGGCGCGCGGCGGATTCATCACCACGAACACGTTGCTGTGCCGCGCACGCCGGCGCATGCAAGTCAGACGAGAGTATTGAGTGAACGTTTTCTTCGAGGAATCGGGCAGTTTCAAGGCCGGCAGCGTGCTGTCGCGCCAGGGCGATGCGTTTCAGGTCGAGTTGCCGGGCGGCCGGCGCGCGAAGGTGCGCGCCAAAGACGTGCTGATCGAGTTCGAAAAACCGGGCGCGGCCGAGCTTATGCAGGAGGCGGACGCCGTCGCGCAGGAAATCGATCTCGACTTCCTGCGGGAATGCGCGTCCGACGAGGAGTTTCCGTTCGCCACGCTCGGCGCGGAATATTTCGGCGAGCGCTTCGGCCCGACCGAGCGCGCGGCGCTGGTGCTCCGCATGCACGGCGCGCCGGTGTATTTCCGTCGCAAGGGCCGCGGCATGTATCAGCGCGCGCCGCAGGAGCAACTGAAAATGGCGCTTGCCGGTCTCGAGCGCAAGCGCCAGCAGCGCTCGTGCAGCAAGGCTACGAGGAAGAGCTGAAGGCCGGCCGCCTGCCCGAGGCCTTCAGCGGCAAGACGGCGCTCGCATTGCTCACGAAGCCCGACAAGAACACCATCGAATACAAGGCGCTGGAAGCCGCGGCGGCCGCGCGCGGCATTTCGCAGGCGCGTCTGATGCTCGAATGCGGCGCAATTCCGTCGGCGCGCGCTGCACGAGGCCAAATTCCTCGCGGAATTTTTCCCGCACGGCACGGGCTTTCCGCCCGTCACGCTCGGCGGCTTGCCGGACGATCTGCCGCAAGCCGAGGTCGAGGCGTTTTCGATCGACGACATTACGACCACTGAAATCGACGACGCGTTTTCCGTCGAGCATCTCGCGGATGGCCGTGTGCGGATCGGCGTGCACATCGCCGCGCCGGCGCTCGGCATTCAGCGCGGCGACGAGATTGACGCGATTGCGCGCGCGTCTGTCGACGGTCTACATGCCGGGCGACAAGATCACGATGCTGCCCGACAGCGTCGTCGACGCGTTTACGCTCGCCGAGGGCGGCTTGCGCCCCGCGCTGTCGCTCTACGTGATCGTCAATCGCGAGACGCAGGAGATTGTCGCGAGCGAAACGCGCCGAGCGCGTGTTCGTGAAGAACAATCTGCGGCACAACACGCTCGACGAACTCGTCACCGAAGAAGCGCTCGCCGCCGGCACGGGCGACTATCCGCACGAGGACGACATTGCCGTGCTGTGGCCGTTCGCGCAGGCGCTGTTCGAAAAGCGCCAGGCCGCGCGCGCGGGCTACGGCCTGCGCCGCGAAGTGCAGCGCAACGCCGACTTCAACTTCTATGTGGACGGCGAGCACATCACGATCACGCCGCTCCGGCGCGGTTCGCCGCTCGACACGATCGTCGCCGAACTGGCGATTCTCGCGAACTCGTCGTGGGGCGCGTTTTTGCACGACCATGGCGTGCCGGGCATCTATCGCACGCAGCGCGCGTTCGGCGCGCCGAGCGGCCCAAAGCGCACGCGCATGCAGACCAATGCCGCGCCGCACGAAGGGCTCGGCGTCACGCAATACGCGTGGAGCACGTCGCCGCTGCGCCGTTACGTCGACCTGGTGAATCAGTGGCAGTTGCTCGCGTGCGTGCAGCATGGCGTGACCGCGAAGCTGGCCGCGCCGTTCAAGCCGAAAGACGCCGACCTGTTCGCCGTCGTGCAAGGTTTCGACGATACCTACCAGTGCCTACGCCGATCACCAGCGCCGCATGGAGTATTTCTGGTGCCTGCGCTGGCTCAAGCAGGAGAACAAGGAAGCAGGTGGTCGCGTCGGTCGTGAAGGGCGATCTGGTGCGGCTCGAAGAGATTCCGCTGCTGCTGCATGTGCCGGGGCTCGGCGTGCACGCACGCGGCACGCGCCTGCAAATGGAAGTCATGTCGATTGACGAGTTGACGGTCGAGGCATCCGTGCGTCTTCTGCATGTGCTGGATGCGCCCACTGTCACGAGCGGCAGCGAAGCGGACGAGGCCGACGAAGGTGAGGAAGACGAAATCGTCGACGCATCGGATGAAAGCGCCGAAAGCGAAGCGGAGGCACAGGCCGAAGCCGCTGCCGAGTCCGACGGCGACGAGAATGGCGACGCGAACGACGACAGCGCGTCCAGCGGTGAAGGCACGAATGCCGCTGCCGAGCAGCACATCACGGAACCGGGACGATGAGCGGTACAGAGACGAAAGACCGTTATGCGGTGATCGGCAATCCGGTCGGCCATAGCAAATCGCCGTTCATTCACGGCCGCTTTGCCGCGCAGACGGGCGAGCCGGTCGAGTACGGCGCGTTGCTCGCGCCGGTGGACGCCTTCGTGCCGCACGTGCGCGCGTTTATCGAAGCGGGTGGCCGCGGCCTGAACGTGACGGTGCCGTTCAAGCTTGACGCGCACGCTTTCGCCGACACGCTGTCGCCGCGCGCGGCCGCGGCCGGCGCGGTGAACACCTTGCGCGTCGATGCGAACGGCGTCTACGGCGACAACACGGACGGCTTCGGGCTCGTGCGCGATATCGAGGTGAATCTCGGCGTGCCGCTGAAGGGCGCGCGCATTCTGCTGCTCGGCGCTGGCGGCGCGGCGCGCGGCGTGGTGCTGCCGATGCTCGAGCGCGCGCCGCATTCGCTCACCATCGTCAACCGCACGGGCGCGAAGGCCGAAGCGCTGGTCGACCAGTTCGCGCAGGCTGCGAGCGACGCCGGCTGCCGTCTCAGCGGCGGCAACGCGCGCGCAATCGAGCCGGGGGCGTACGACGTGATCGTCAATGCAACGGCGGGCAGTCTGGAGGCGTCGTTGCCGGAATGCGACGACGGCGCGTTCGGCACCGGCACGCTTGCGTACGACATGATGTACGGCGCGCATCCGACGGTGTTCATGGAGCACGCGCAGAAACTGGGCGCGCGCGGCGCCGACGGCCTCGGCATGCTGGTCGAGCAGGCGGCCGAATCGTTTTATGTGTGGCGCGGCGTGCGGCCCGACGGCGCGCCCGTGCTCGCGGAGTTGCGCGCGCTGTTGACCGCGCCGTCGCACGCCTGACGCGCGATATCACCGCATTCCCACGAGGCCCGACACCACGATGACAGCAACGCGGCGCGCGAGCCGGCCCGGTCCGGCGCGATGGATCGGTTACGGGGTCGCCGTGCTGGCGTTCGCGTGGCTCGCGACACAGGTGTATTACTTCGCGCAGATCGCGGTGTGGAACTATGTCAATCCACGTTCGACGGCTTACATGCGCTCGGACGCGTGGCGCCTGTCGCGCGAGCGGCCCGATCTCGCGATCCACCACACGTGGGTACCGTATGAGCAGATCTCGCGCAATCTGAAGCGAGCGATCATCGCCTCGGAAGACGCGAACTTCGTCAACAACAACGGCTACGCCGACGCCATTCTGCAGGCGTGGGAGCGCAACAAGACGAAGGGCAAGATTGTTCGAGGCGGCTCGACGATCACGCAGCAACTCGCGCGCAACCTCTTTTTGTCGCGCGAAAAGAGCTATATCCGCAAGGGGGCAGGAACTGATCATTACGTGGATGCTGGAGACCTTGATGGACAAGGAGCGCATCTTCGAGATCTACCTGAATTCCGTCGAGTGGGGCAATGGCGTGAGTGGGGCAATGGCGTGTATGGCGCCGAGGCGGCGGCGCGGTATACTACAGGAGGACGTCGGCGAGGGCGCTGACGGCGGCGCAGTCGGCGCCCTCGCGGTGATGCTGCCGCAGCCGAGGTATTTCGATGAGCATCGCGGGTCGAGGTATCTGGCGGCGAGGTCGCGGGTGATTGCGGGAAGGATGGGGGCGGCGGAATTGCCGGAGTGAGCCGGGGGCGGGTTTTGGTTTTCGGTTTTCGTTTTTTTGTGTTTGACCCCCTTGGCCTTTCCTTGAGTTCACGGTGGTCTATTGGCGTTGCCCCTGTGCGGGGCGGCACTTACTTTCCTTGCATGCCGCAAAGAAAGTAGGCAAAGAAAGCGGCTCACACCGCCAGCTCATA
>CALNWN010000014.1 GCA_940746715.1 uncultured Paraburkholderia sp. | reverse complement strand
AATGGTGAGAGACGATCGCGCCTGTTGACTGCCGCGCGTGCCTTTCAGGCATTGGCTTTGCTGTCCTGCGTTTGCGTTTGCGTCTATGTCCGCGTCTGCGGCGCGCCGACGGCCGCCCGTTCAGCTATCACGCTGCGCACCGGAATTGTGTCCAGCGGCTATCCGTCGGGTCGTTTAAGCGCGCAGTGATAAAGTTGACCATGGAAAATCCGGCCGGCGATGAAGTAACGCGGTATCGAATATGCTAGCCGCGAGTATGGACGTATGACCGAGAGTATCGGACCGATCTCGACAAAGACTTACCGCGGCTAGAGCCGCCGTGCCCGCAGGCGCACCCTTTACGATCAAGGTTGCAACTGTCTGCGCAGCGACGACCCAAAATAGCTGGCCGGCCGCGTGCCACCCGCACTGAAGTCCCATGTCGAGCCGCAGCTTGCCGGGTCGCGCAGTTGCAAGTCGGTAAGACCGCTGGAACTGACGACCACCGTACCTAGACCCACCCCAACCTGCGCGCCCGATGACTCGCTGTCCAGAACATGTCCGTGGCGATGCTGCCGCCATTTTTGCCCGCGATGCCGCCCGTCGTCGCGTTGCCGGTGCGGGTAAATTTCTCGCACCGGTACGATGCTCGATGTGGCCGGTGTTATTGCCTACGAGTCCTCCAACGGTCGTGCCGCCTGTCATCTGGTACGCGTTGGCGTAAGAACGCACGATGTCGCCATTGTTCGTGCCGACCAGGCCGCCAACGGTGCTGAGCGCTGTGGCTGTGATGGAGCTGGAGTACGAGCGATCGATGTGACCGTCGTTGCGCCCGGCCAGCTCAACCGTCCCGTTGATGTGCACACCCGCCCACGACTGCTCGATGCTGCCGAAATTCTTGCCGACGCGCCCGCCGATTCGCGTGCTCGAGTTGCCCGTGGACGTGATAGTGCCTGTCGCCCCGACATTGGTCCGCGTCCCGTAAGTGACTGCGGCGAGCAAACCGGCAGGACTAGCTGAAGCCGTTACCGTGCCGTTGGCCGCTCGAGCATCATCGCCGTCGCGTAAGCTTCTTTTCCACTATCGAGCTGGTGAACGCACTTGAACAGGAAAAGCTTGCGGGCAAACGGGAGGCGATAACGTCGATGTATGACTTCGGCAAGGTGTCGACCCCGGTGGCGGGACCGTACTCAAGGGGACGCGGTCGGGCAAAAATTTTTCCGCCGAAGGTCTCGCAGGTGTCCGTCCGAAGGGCAACGTCAATATCGCGCGCAATTCCAACGCTGCACTCAGGGGTGAGACGGAGCAGGCGGTGACATCAAGGGGAGAACGTACATGAAGTACAGCCATCTGGAACTCGCACAGGAGCAGCCTCTCGGGGCGGTCGCCGACGAACAATTCTGCCCATGAAAGACTAGGGCTGTTCTTTGAGACAATGCTTGCTGGACTGGCAGGTCGTTTCGACGCCTAGGTATCGTGGTTCGTGCGGCCGTTGGACGCTCTACGCGGTAACCCACTGAATTTCATGCATCGGTCTTCAAATGACTGCACTGTACGCCGTTCCACTCAGCGATCGGCCGTTGACCCACCTCCGCTGAAAAATCCGCGACTAGTCGAATTTTCCTTTGAACCCGGGTGTCTGCGCCCTATCCGGAACTCCGAACGTATCGTCCGAGGACAGGCTGAAGCCTGCCAGTTCCGTCTCGCAACGAAAGATCCGTCCAGTTGCACATGCCGCACCACGCGTCCACCAATCGGCAGCCCACGTTTTCGGACACTAAGCGTTTACAGCCAATGCAGCCAGCCTGATTGGATTCAAGGTGGCGACAGTCGATGACGCTAACGGCTCCCATGCGCTGACACTTTTTCCAGGGGTCGCGCATTGCCGCGCAGGATCACACTAAAGCGCTGCATGTGAAGCGCGACACGCTGTGCGTAGCCTTTTCCACCGCCGCTATAACGCCAGAGCGCAGCATCGACATCCCCACCCGATGCATCGAGGTAGCCGCGCAAAATCGCGGAACCGATCCGCACGTTGGTTGCGGGATCGTCGAGCTGCCTGATGTCGGTAAAGGCGCCCGGATGCGCTGCGGGCAGCACCTGCATCAGGCCACGCGCACCGAGGGAGCTCACCGCGCGTGAATTGAAGCCCGATTCGACGGCCATCACGGACAAGAGCAACACAGGCGACATCGAATAGCGGTTCGCTTCCGTCACGACGGTTTGTGCAATCATCAGCGCATCCCCAGCCGATACGCGAAACTGCGCGCGCAACGTCGCAACGATGTCGCCGGGTGCGGGGATGAAGGGTTCCTCGGCAGTTGGAGGTGTGGTCTGTTCTTGTGCATGCGCGAATGGCAGCGCGCTGCACAATGCGAGGCTTGCGGCCATCAATGCGAGCCTGACAAGCGCGTATTTCCATCGTGCTTTGGTGAGGAGGTGTTGTTGTTCTTGCATAGCGTCTGGTACGAGCCCGGATGCAAACACTTTAAGCACTACCCCGTCAACATTTCAGCAAGAAAGGTACTCTCCATGTAAAGACCGCGTAAAAGCAATGCCTTGCAAAGCGCGCCTCGCCAGTCAGGGTTGCGGATAAATGAGAACAACCTACCGTCGACGACCGGCATCAGTTTGCCTGGCTAGCGGAACCTCACTAGCCGCTTGCTGGCGCTCCAGCGGCCGACTACCCTTTGAATCGGCTCAGAATCAATCTCGAGAGATGTTCGTCGCCCCATCAGGCTGGCAATGAATAACATTAAGAGAAGTCTGCCCTAGAAGTCATCGAGACGTCACGGCAAAGACCGCGGAAGGCCTGCGTTGCCCGAACGCTTCAAAAGTGCAGCCCACGGTGGGTTCTGGGCGACCTTCGCAAATCATCTCGTGGCAGACCGTCTGTCCTCTGGTTTCACACTGGATACGTCGCCCGTCAATGCAGCATGGTGATGGGTTTGGGACTCAGCCGCCATAGCTTCACCAGTGTGGCCCACTTCCGAAGGAGGCCAAGACCACTCGCATCCAGCACCACGACGTCGGCGCCGTTCGTGGCAGCATACGCGGCGATCGTCTTTTCAGCCGGCCCGAAGACGCGCTTCCACGTATAGGGGACGCAGGCAGCGTCGAGCACTGCGCAAGTCCGCGTCAGCGCATCGCGCATCGATAGCTTCTCGCGGCGCCGCAACGCCGCGCGCGACTGGAATGCAACCGCGCGCCCTTCTCCTACATCCTCCAGGACCTCGATCAGCTCCACTTGTGCGACGCACTTTTCAGCAGCAAGAAACGCTGCATGCCGTGCGGCTTCTACAACACCCGCCTGGCAAAGTACTGGAATCAGCAGCTTCAACATCGTCAGCCTCAACGGAACGATTTTTCGTGCTTGTCATTGCAGCACATGGCGCGTCAACAAGCCGCAAAGCTTCAACCCGCGTACGTAAAAACGCTATCAAGATGCGACGGCATTGCAGCGGATTTTCACAGCGTACCCGGGCAAGCGACCTCGCCCCGATCTAACACGCGCCAGCCGATAGCCTACCCAAATCTCGGTGGCGCCCCGCACGTGCTGTGACGGATCGCGTTCGAGCCAGTTCCGCAAATGTCCCATGTAATGCGCAGATGGTGCGCGTTTTTTGCAAGGGTTAGGCCGCAGTCGGTAGTCCAGTTTTGATAAACGCCGCAGCAAAAACCCGACACGCTGCATAAAGAACCCGTAAACATCGCCACGTTCATCACACGCCTGTGCATAACGGGTCCCAGGCGTCATGATCTTTTCTTCGCGTTTCAAGTGTCCTGTCAGGTCGACGCTTAACCTTGATGTGAATCACGAGAACAGTCATTTGCGTGTGCCAACTGTAACGATTTTGACATCAATGGATCAACGGTCTGGCGCTCCCCCGGGTTACGCCGGGTGGTGAGCGGTTGCTGCCTCGCCTACATTCGCATCACTGACGGTCACACGCATTGAAAGGCCGTGCCAACGAAGGCGAAACACTATGGCGACCCTGAACAGAATGTGGCAGCTGATTGTGGGCAAGCCGCTCGATCCACTCGATCCCCGCACCCGTCACGCGATCGCCGTTACGCCGCTGCTGGCGTGGGTTGGACTCGGCGCCGATGGTCTGTCCTCTTCGTGTTACGGACCCGAAGAAGCGTTCCTTGCATTGGGACAACACACGGCGCTCGCACTGTTTCTCGCCATTGCCACGGCGGCCACCGTCTTCATAATCGCGCTGGGATACAACCAGGTAATCGAGCTGTTCCCGACGGGCGGCGGCTATCGCGTCGCGACCGCGCTGCTGGGCCCGCGACCCGGTCTCATATCGGGCGCAGCGCTGCTCGTCGACTATGTGCTGACGGTCGCGACATCACTCGCAAGCGGCGTCGACGCCTTCTTCAGCCTGTTGCCCGTCGGCGCGCAGGAATTCAAGCTCGCAACTGAGCTCATCCTGATCGTCCTGATGACAGGCCTGAACTTTCGCGGCATGCGCGAATCGATCCTCGTGCTGCTACCCATTTTTCTCGGCTTCATCGCGCTGCATCTGGGCCTGATCGTCTATGGCGTCGCCGTGCATGGCGGCAATCTCGTCTCGGTCGTTCCGAGTGCCGTTGGCGAGGCGCATGGCATGTGGCACGCGCTCGGCCCTCTCGTCGTTACCGCGCTGCTGATGCGCGCATTCTCGCTCGGCGGCGGCACGTACACAGGCCTGGAAGCGTTGTCGAACAACGTCAACATGCTTGCCGAACCGCGTGTGCCGAACGGCAAGGTCACGATGTTCTATATGGCCGCTTCGCTCGCGTTTACGGCGGGTGGAATCATCCTGCTCTACATGCTGTGGCATGCGAAGCCCGTCGAAGGACAGACACTCAATGCCGTCGTATTCGGCAGCGTTATCGAACATCTGGGGCTCGGATCGTCGTTTGCGCGACACGCGCTCCTCGCCGCTGTTCTTGCATCCGAGGCGGGGCTGCTTCTGGTGGGAGCGCAAACTGGCTTTCTCGACGGGCCAGCCGTACTGTCAAACATGGCCTCGGACTCATGGGTCCTCCGCCATTTCCGTGATCTGTCGACACGGCTTGTGCGGCAAAACGGCATTGTCGTGATGGGTGTCGCGAGCCTCGCGATTCTCCCCTGGACGCATGGCAACGTGGACGTGCTCGTCGTGCTCTACAGCATTAATGTGTTCCTGACATTCAGTCTTTCGCTGCTTGGGCTGTGCGTGTACTGGTGGAAGCATCGCGCAGATGGAACCCAGTGGGTCAGGCATTTCGCGTTTTCAGCACTCGGGCTTTCCGTCACCAGCACGGTCCTTGTCATTACGCTGATTGAGAAGTTCACGGCAGGCGGGTGGCTCACCGTGCTGGTGACGAGTGCTGTAGTCGTGCTTTGTGTGCTCATCAAGCGTCATTACAGCGATACGCGTGCGCAGATCTCGAAAGAAGATGCGCTATTTTCGGGCGCCACACCCGAAGTCGATGCCGATAACACGCCAGCCAAACTAGACCCGTCTTTGCCGACAGCGATCCTGCTCGTCGGCAAGTACCGTGGCGCAAGCATGCATGCACTGTTATGGGTCAACCGGCTGTTCCCCGGGCACTTCAGAAATATCATGTTTCTCGCCGTCGGTGAAGTGGATGCGCAAAGTTATGAAGGCGCGGAGCATCTGGAGAAGCTGCGGCAAACGATCACTTCATCGCTCGATTACTACGTCGCGCATTGCAGGCGGCATGGCATTGCGGCCGATTACCGGATCGCCTTCGGCACCCATCCGATTGGTGAGTTCATGAAGCTGGCCGAAACCACCATGGACGAGTTCCCCAATAGCGTGTGCTTCGCGAGCAAGTTGATCTTCAAGCGGGTCAATTTCCTGACGGCGTGGCTCCACAATCAGACACCCGTCGAAATACAGACACGACTTCATTTGCAGGGGCGGCAGATGGTGCTGCTGCCGATGAATGTCGGTTAAAGCTCAGCGGGGACCCGATGCGCCAGCGAGGTTAAAATATTTCGGCTTGGGAAGTCGGGCGGGTCATCCAGCAGCATCCGCCGTCGTCGACGTGGCTGCGTTTTCCCACCAGCTAAGCGTGAAGGCCCTGCTCAAGGCAGGGATGGCCATGCACTGCACAAAGCGGAACCCATTGCGCTTCTGCGCTTGCTGCATCGGCTGGCCTCAGAGATGTCCTACTGTCCAGCAGCGGTCGCGCATCGGTTTTTTCCGTAGCGCTCCAGGTCGTTGGACAGGCCCCAGACGCTATCGGCGCCGAAGATGGTGTCCCTCCGCCCGCAGCGTCTTCGCAAGGTCGGCCAGGCGGTAGGGCTTCTGCACGAAAATTAGATCGCGGAGGCCGCTTTTTTCGTCGCGCAACAGGGCCGCCGAATAGCCCGACGTCAGCACGACCCTGATTGCCGGATACTGCGAGCGGACCGGGCGCGCGAGTTCGAGCCCGCCGATGCCGTGCGCCATCACGATGTCGGTGAGGAATAGACCAGAAGAAAGAGCTTGCGAGGCGATCCTTTTGCGTAATTGACAGCATGCACCGCCACCCAGTCAAACAGGCCTTCGCGACGTCCCAGTTCCGAGAGCAGCATCATGGAGAGCGAACAGATAGACGTCCATGCCCTTGCCGACCGCCCGCAAGGCAAGCCGCGCTGGAAGAAGCCCGAGCGCGACGAGCATCAGCGCGCCAGCCACGGCCCAGCTCGCTCCGGACCAGCGGAAAGGCCGCAAGATGACGCCGGCAGTGACGGAGAGCGCAATGCCCCAGGAGAGAAAAATCGGATTCAGGTCGCCTGGAGAGCATCGTTATCGACTTCGCTGCGAAGGCCGCAAGTTCTTTTGAGCGTCGTGCCGAAGAGCAGCCACA
The DNA here is from genome assembly GCA_940746715.1 of uncultured Paraburkholderia sp. Classification (GTDB taxonomy): domain Bacteria; phylum Pseudomonadota; class Gammaproteobacteria; order Burkholderiales; family Burkholderiaceae; genus Paraburkholderia. The sequence goes on along the minus strand of CALNWN010000014.1, from coordinate 111,181 downwards.
GCGCCAGCGATCCGGTCGACACAGCGCCCAGCACGAGGAATGCGCTCGCGTATCCGGAATGCTGGGCGATCACGCCGCCCAGCGCGGGACTCAGTGCCGCGCCAATACCCTGCACCGTCATGACCACACCCTGCCCGACATTCACCCGTCCCGTGCCTTGCAGCAGCCGCACCACCAGGGCGGGCACCGCGACGCTCTGCAAGCCCACGCCAACGCCGTCGAGCGCCTGAACCGGCCATACGCCCCAGGCTGTGATCAACATCGCGGCCACCAGGCCACGCAGCGGCAGCGCAAGGAAAGTGATCAGAATCACGCCCCAGTAACCGATTCGCTGAATCAGGCGGTTCGCGAAACACGCGGCGCGACCATTACAAGTTGAGCGACCACCACAGTCTGGGCAGTAAAAGCACTAGGATCGCCCTGACGCGCCGCGACGACCGCGAGCCCATAAAGCGGCAGCATCGCCGCATTGCCCAGATGGAAAACCGCTCGCATGCTCATGCTCCAGGTTCGTCTCTCCCGACGTCGCGCCCCCGAGACCCCGCGCGCTGTCGTGATCGATCGCGTCGCGGCGGATGAGCAGCGTCGCGATGACAGTCAGGAAACCGAACACGCCGGCCAGCACGAACACCGCGCTCAATCCGTAGCACCATCCGAGCCAGCCCGAGAGCGCGGCACCGAGCACGTTGCCCGCGTGATTGGCCACCTGATTGCGACCGAACCGCCGGTCGAAACCTTTCTCGCGCACGATTCCCAGCGCCACGCCGGCCACCGCCGGACCGAGCGCTGCCCCCGTCACGGCAGTGAGGATCTGCGACGCCGCCACCATCCAGTAACTGTGCGATACCCACAGTACAAGCGACGCGAGCGTCGTCATCACCCCCGCGATGACGATGATGCCGCGCTTGTGATGCGTGGCGTCCACCAACGCACCTGCCGGAGCAGTCGCAAGCACGCCCGCGATACCACCCAGAGTCATGACCGTGCCGATTGCGTCGGTATGCCAGCCATGCGCCTGAAGAAAGACGCCGAGGAACGGCCCGATACCCGCCTGCACATCGGCCATGAAGAAATTCAGTCCTTCGAGCGCGTACTGAGGATTCATGGCTCACCAATGGTGTCCGCTTTTGTTGGGCCCAAGCCGCGTGCCGAGGATGCCGTGCTCCGGCCAGGCTTCGACCGCATGTGCATCGGTGCCTGGTGCCGGGTGATGTTAGAGGTCTTTGTCTGCATGGCGCGCCACGACATACGCTCCATGCACGAGGCCCAGCCTTGTCAGGGCGCCTCGGGTGCATCGACGAGTTCGGCTATTTCGTCGACCTCAATCGTGCACCCGTGTCTGTTCTTGACACCGTGGCCCCAGGCGTGAACGTGCGCGCCCGGCGTCAGGTAATCGGCCAATTCTGCGGCCGCGTGAGGCGGCATGCGCAACGATGTGCCGTCGTCCAGCAGTGCGCCGCGCAATTCGCCTTTCGGGCCGAAGAGCGAAAGCACCACTTCGCCCGATGCGTCCATCGGTTTGCGTTTCACATCCGGCTTGTGATGCTTCTCGCCTTTGAGATGCGGACCTTCATCGAGAATCACGACGCCGCCTTCGGTTGTCAGCGAAACGGCGGCAATCATGTCGGCATCGCGAGGCTTGATGCCGCGCACGCGAACTACATCGCCGAGCGTGACATGACGCGCGAGTTGCTTCGACAAATGCGGAGGAAAGTGAACCTGACGCGAGCCGATGATGAGGCCGTCGAGTTCACCGTGCGGGTTCAATAGAAAACGGGTGACTTTGCCGCGTGTTTCCGGAAGACTCGTGGGGTCGATCCAGTGCATGTTCGTTGTCCTTAAAGTTGTTGTGGCGCTGCCTCAAGGCATCGGCGCGTTGCGGCCGTAGAGCGGAGTCAGATTGCCCGGCGACCCGAAGGCGGTCGCCTGAAGCGCGGTGCCGTATTGATTGCGTGTGCCGTAGCCTTGCGCCGATACTGTCACCCCCGTCCGCACCAGGGCGGCGAACTGTTGAGCCACGGGCGGCATGAGTTTGATGACCGTGCCGTCGGAGAGAATCACGCCATCGGGTTCGCCGCGCGGTGAGGTCGTAATGTGCGCCACCTGTCCTTGCGCGCTCAGACGCGAGAGTCCTCCTTCGCGCGCGGCGCGTGGCATCGGCCGTGCGCCGCGCATCGGCGGCTCGTCGATCACTTGCCGGCCCGTCTGTCTGTCGGTGATGCGTTGAGCCGCCAAACTGCCACCTTCCTCGCGTCTGCCGCTCACTTCTACGAGGTCACCGCGACGAACTGCCGAAGTGAGTTGCGCGCTCATATGCGGAGGAAAACGCACCAAGGTGCCATCGTCGGTCATGAAGCCATCGACGTCGCCATCCGGATTCGTGAGGAAACGCGCGACAGTGCCGTGCGTGGTCGCGACCGAAGCCGCGTCGGCGAGCACACGCGGCTGGGCGCCTTGCGGCGGCGCAGGCAGCGGCGTTCCGGAGATGGAAGGCAGCGGAGCATCTGTTCCGTCGGGCGGCGGTGTCGGCGTTGCAGCGGATTGTGCTGCGCAGCCGGCGCTCGCTGTAAGCAAGGTCGCCAGCATGGCGATTCGCAAGCTGGGATATCGGGTCGATTGCATGATTCACTCCTTTTTGCGTAGCGAGGAATCATCTGCAAGGCCTATGCCAATCTGGAAACGCCGTGCCTCAACGCATTGCACGACAGCGCCGTGTGGAAGTGTCAAGGTATCGGACAGCACAGGTCCGATACCTTGACACTTCCCGCTTCACACGGAGGCGTCGGACATTCCCAGCGCCGCCATGCGCGTGTAAAGCGACTGGCGGCTGATGCGGAGCCGCCGCGCCGCCTCGGCGCGATTGCCGCCCGATGCCGACAGCGCATGAACGATCAGCGCGCGCTCCAGTTGCGCCACCGCTTGCGGCAGGGGAAGTTCGAGCAGCGCCGGGGGAATCCCGTCATCCGCGCTGTCTCGCGTCGCGGTCAGAAACGCGAAGTCGTCGCGCGTGAGCCCCTGACCTGGCGCAAGCGCGCTCGCTCGATCGCATTGGCCAACTCCCGGACGTTGCCCGGCCAGGCGAAAGTGGCGGAGCAGGCGCTGCGCATCGGCAGAAAGATGTTTGCGCGCAATATCGGCCGATGCGCTCGCAAGGAAGTGCTCGGCAAGCGGCACGATATCGGCCACGCGCTCGCGCAGCGGCGGCATATGCAGCGGAATTACGTTGAGACGAAACAGCAGGTCTTGCCGGAACGTGCCCGCCGCGACCATCGAAGCGAGATCGCGATGCGTGGCGGCGACCACACGCACATCGACCGTCACGATCCGGTTCGTGCCAAGAGGCGTGACTTGCCGCTCCTGAAGCACGCGCAGGAGCTTCGCTTGCATGGGAAGCGGCATATCGCCGACTTCATCGAGAAAAAGCGTGCCGCCATGCGCTTCCTCGACGCGCCCTCGCCTATCTATCGGCCTGTGCACCCGTGAATGCGCCTTTGTCGTGTCCGAAGAGTTCGCTTTCAAGCAGATCGTCGGGAATGGCCGCACAGTTCACCGCGACGAACGGACCGCTCGCGCGCGCCGACGCACGGTGCAGCACGCGCGCCGCGATTTCCTTACCGGTCCCCGTTTCGCCGGTGATCAGCACGGTCGAATTGCTGCCCGCCGCGCGGCCGAGGCGCTTCTGCACCTCACGCATGGTCTCGCTCACGCCGAGCAGTTGCGGCTCATCGGATCGGGCCTCGTCGGCGAACGCGCGCGCGGCGGGTGTGTCGACCTAGGCCGACAGAATGCGCTTCAGCAGCGCGGCGATCTCGTCTCGTCCGACCGGCTTGGTAAGGTGCTCGAAAGCGCCGAGCCGCATGGCGCCGATGGTGTTATCGCTTGTCGCGTACGCGGTGAGCATCACGACCGGCACGGTGTGTAGCCCCGGCGTTTTGCGCAGCGTTTCCAGCACGACGAGGCCGTCCGCGCCCGGCAAGCGGAAGTCGAGAAAGATGCAGTCGGGGGCAGGACGCCCGCGCAACTGCTCGAACGCGTCATCGCCGGAACGGGCTTCGGACGGCGAGTAACCGAGGTCCTGCACGGTTTCCGCAAGGCCTTCGCGGAACGCGTCGTCGTCATCGATGATCAGGATGGTCGCCATGGCAAGTCGATCACAAAGCGTGTCACGTTTGAATCTTCCGCGAGGTAAGCGCGGCCGCCATGCGCCGACGCAATCTCACGGACGACGGCGAGACCGAGACCCGATCCCTCGGGGCGGCCCGTCACGAACGGCTCGAAGATCCGCTCGCGCTCGGCAGGGCTTACGCCCGCACCATTATCGATGACTTCGAGCCTGAGCCGTTCACCTCCTTTCGCGACCGCGCCATACGCGCGAACCGTCACATTTCCGCCTGACAGCGCGTGCCTGAGCGCGTTCACGAGAAGGTTGTCGAGCGCACGCGCCATCTGCGCGGGATCGAAAACCGGCTGCGTCGGGTTTTGCGCGACTTCCGCGCCGAGCGTGACTTGCCTGCTTTCGGCGCGCGATTCATGCGTATGGACGATATCGTCGAGCCACGCGCGCAGATCGACCGCGCATGCGCGGACCGTCACGGATTGCGTCAGTGCGAGCAGGCTCGTCACCTGCGAGCGCGTTCTCGGCCTTGAGTCGCATTGCGCACGCCGGATTGCGAATCTCATGCGCGATTTGCGCCGCCATCTTCCCCAACGTGCTAAACCGCTCGGCCTGTGCGAGTTGCCGGTTCAGCGCGTTGGCATCGCGTTTGAGTCGCTCGGCGCGCTCGCCATAGCGGTTCAGCGCATCGACAATTTGGTCGAGATCGCGCTCGCCGAAGCGCTCGAGCCGCTTGCCCTGCTCGAATTCACCGTCAGGTGCGAGCGCGTGTTCCAGCCGCGAGAGGTTTTGTCGCCATCGCTTGAGCGTCAGCGCCAGAAACAGCGCGAGCACGACGATGACGGCGAGCACGCCCGCCAGAATGGCGGTGGCGCGCTCGCCGTAGGGTCCAAGCGGCGGGCGGGCGCGGGTGAGCGTCCATGCGAGCAGGTGCACATGACGCGGCACCGGACAGGCGACCGCGAGCACGGCGTCCGTTCCGCTCGTCACGATTTCGGACTGCAACTGTCGGGCACTCGATGCGTTCTTCAGCGCACGCAGAATAAGTGGCGTCTCGGCTTCGGGAACATCACGTTTAACTCCGCTGCCTCCATAGGTAGGGAATGCGTACGCAATGAAGCCGTTCGCCGCATTCGAAGGTGCTTTGCTGTTCCAGAAGCCGCCTTCGATACCGTCGGTCTGAATTAGCACGAGATCGAGCACCGCGTGCATCAGATCGACGTCGGTCTCGCCGGAGCGTTGCATCGACAAGTCATAGCGCGATGCAACCGCGGTGCAAGCGGCCGCCGCTTGCTGCCTCGCGGTCACGACGCGTTCGCTCAGCGCCGACGACAACATGAGCCATACCGCGACACACAGCAGACCACAGAGCCCGGCGATGAGCATCCAAAGCGTGAGAAGCTGAGTGGAAAAGGATGGTCTCGGCATGTGAGGGGCATCAGCGAACGAAGTTGGCGGACTGCGAAGCAAGTCCTCTGCCAGGCACACGTCGCATCAAATTCGATGAGTATGGAACATGGCGGCCGAGCCGATGTTAAAGCTGGGAAGCAGACCGCAGTTTGAGGGTTCACAGGCGTCCGACGAGGAGCGACAGGCCGTACCGGCTATCGCTAACTTCGCTCTAGGTAAGATCGAAGCCACGAACAGGACGTTCGATGACCATTTCGTCTTCTCCATTACCCTTCGAAAACGTAGGACCACGACCACCCGGGGAGTGTGTCGAGACGTGAGCACCGGCGCTGGCGCTCCGTTATAGACGCGAGCCGAAGGCTCTGACCCATTGAAACCGATGCTACGGTACGATTCGTACGTTGACGAATAGCTTGTACAAAGCCCTCCGGTCGTGCCGTTGGATTGAACGGCTGGTTGCCGGGGTGCAGCCGACGTCTCAACGTCCAGAGAACAAAGCGCACAAATGACCCGACATGGCCGGCCTATGCCCGTGCGGTTGGCTTCGCTCGACCCAAGCCGAACGCCAGATCTCCTGTGAACTGCTGTTCAATCTTTGGCATGGAGGCATGCAGAAGCGGGCATAGCCTGCTGGAATAGACCTCCGCTGGATCGAGCGGGCGTTATGGGTTGCAGCATGCCCATTGCCATACTCGGCAAGCGCGTCTATCCCTTCCTGGCGATGATGCGCCGGATCGCCTTACTCGACGAAGGACTCACCACTTGCTCATTCACAACAACAGCTGCGTTGGATAAGGCCTGCAGAACTAACGAAGGATCAAAGGCAGCATAGAGCCGTCCATGTTCGTCCCGGCGGTCGTTTCCCTCGGTGACCCGCCAGCTCAGATACAGCGTCCCGCCAGGTTCGGTGATGTCCAGGAGCTTGCGCACCGAAGGCACAATCAATTCCGTCTCCAGATGCATGATGACAGTTTCGCACAGCACGTTCTGGAAACTCGCGTCCGCGATGCCCTCAAGCTCTGGTAGCGCGGCAACCTGAAACTGGACGTCGGGATGGCGCCGTCGAGCCTCTTCCAGCAAACACTTCGAAGGCTCAAAGCCCACGGTCGGGAAACCATTTAAAGACAGCCAGGCAGCATCGCGTCCGCTACCACAGCCGACGTCCGCCGTGCGTCCGGGACGGAAGTACCTCCGTACGAGCGCGTGCAAGTCTGTCGCTGGCGGCTGCTCATCCCAGTCTTTTGCAAATAACGCGGAATTTTGGTCGTAGGCGCTAAGAGTTCTGATGTCCATAGACTTTTGTGCATGTTGCGCCCGGTGTTTCGTCGACGCGGCAGCCGATGGGCAAACCTACGGTGCGGGCCAGCCACGTTCGCATCACCAATGGTGCTCCCACGCGACGTCGATCGAGATCAAACGATTTTCGATCTACCGTGCTCTCGTTCATAGAGGCTTCTTCCTTTCGTACTCCATTATCGGATTGAAAATCATCTTGCGGACCTCCTGCCGGAGCCTCAATTTTTATAGAACACCACCTCCGTCGAGCGTTCCTGACGAAGCGGCAACAGTTCACTTACCAGCCACCCCTGAAGTTGGTGCGCCCTCGCCCCGAGGAGGTCGGTCCCGGGGATATCCTAGCGTTTCAGGGGAAGTCTCGTCCAGGTACTCGGTCATTGCTGATGACTCGGATAGCGCGAAATGCCCATGCGCGAATGTAGGTAAGCGCGCCGAGTCAACGATTCGACGGCGTAGCTCTCTTCACGACTGGCGCCGCTTCGAAGGTCAACCGCGAAGAGCTCGAATGTTAGTTGTTTTTCCCGAAGAGCCACGAACACAGACATCGCGTACGGACTTGCGAACTGGGGCATCGGCATATAAGCAAAGCGGAGCTTCGGGCATGACGCAATCCTTGGTGATTGATCAATTTTCGGCTCTATGCAAGCCGGCGAGACGACAAGCAACGGGATTGTCGGCGATCTGGGATCTGATGTCGACCGGCCGCCTTTGGCCGACTGCACTCGTTTAACGGCCGCGGCCCAATGCAGCCGTTCACGCGTTCCCAATGTACGAACGGCAGGGTTGTGACTCCATGGCCCTGCGGGAAACGGGCCACTTCTCGCGGTTCGATGTCGCCAACGCTCAGTCATTCGAACGGCGCCTCCTTACCGTAGCAGTCGACTGGCACATTTGTCTGGTATTTGGAGAACCTACTGCGCGGGTATCGCATCTCGTACGACACAGGAGTCATGCGCGACCAGCCCGTTTGCCTTGACCACAGACGCATGGCGGGTGTCTATCCCCTGAGATGGGCAGAATGAAGTAGCATGGCCAACGAACGGTCTCTTCTCTCACGCGTTAGTGGTCGGTTGCCTCGCGCGCAAAGGAGTGCTTATGTTGACGCTTTATTCCTATCCGGATCTCTTCGGGGTCGCCGATAACAATCCGTTTGGTCTGAAAGTATTTGCGTTCATGCGATTGTGCGGCCTCGCCTTTGAGCATCGCCATGTCCTCGACACAAGCGTTGCGCCGCGTGGCCAACTGCCTTACCTCCGCGACGGGGACGATACGATCGGCGACAGCGACAGGATCATCGCGCATCTGACACGTCGATACCATCTGGACATCGATCGCGCGCTTTCGCAAAGACAGTTGAACCTGGACTTCATGGTCCGGCGAACGCTCGACGACCTGTACTGGATCATGAGCTTTTCACGCTGGCGCGACGAGCGCTTCTGGCCCTCCTTTCGCGACGCCGTGCTGTCCGCCCACCCGGACATTCGAGCTAGGGATCTCGAGGAGGCCCGCGAATACAACCGCCTGCGGTACCACTATCAAGGCATCGGACGATATGAACCCGAGCAGGTCTATGAGCGAGGTATCGCGGACCTGCGCGTCGTGGCGGACATGCTCGGCAACACCGGCTATGTGTTCAGCGGCGATCCTGCCACCGTTGACGCGGCGATCTATGGATTTGTCGCCAACATTTACTTCTACGAAATCGATACACCGCTTAAGCAGTACGTGCTTTCCCGCCCGGCGCTCGTGCACCATTGCGAAGCCATTCATGGTCAGATCCGCACGACCGGGAGCGATCGGGCAGGGTGAACGACGCGTAGGGTCGGAGGCATCCAGTCGCTCGGCGTGGCCCCCGATGAATCATGGGTCGTCGGTGTTGCGCTTGATCGGCGCTGCCGAATCGCGGAATACCAGGATTTTTTCGACATCCGCCGATTCCTAAATTAATTCCAACCTGAACGCCGCGGTACAGTAACACGACGATAGGTTCCGCTAACGTAAGAACGCAGTCGACTCGGGAGATGGCGATGACCGCGTCAACGGTAATCCGATCGCGCTGGTTCGCGATGCTGCTGCTCTTGGCGTCGACGCTGGCGCCGCTGCAGCCCGCTCACGCGGAAGGTCCCCTTGCAGGGGAAGTGAACGGAGTTACGTTCGACCAGTTCATACAGAAGACGCTTGAGGACTATGGCGTACCTGGGGCGATTGTCGTCGTGGCGAGCGACAAGGGCACTGAGTTCCTGAAGGGGTGCGGCGTGCGTCGTCGGGGCGAAACGGCGCCGGTCGACGGGGATACACGATTTCAGCTCGCGTCCATGAGCAAGTTCATCGCCGCGACGTCGGTCGGAGCACTCGTCGATCGGGGCGTGGTTTCCTGGGACGCACCTGTCAGGACTTTTTCGCCTGACACCGTACTCGCGGAGCCTTACGCCACGCAGAATGTCACATTGCGCGATTTCTTCGCACATCGTACCGGGCTGCCGGCCTACACAGACGAGCTGCTCCCCCAACTCGACTTTGGCCCCGACGAACTGCTGCACCGCGCGCGCTTCCAGCAATTCGACCATAGCTTCCGGTCGCGATGGGCCTATTCGAACTACGGCATCTTTCTCGGGCAGTACAGCGCGTCGCGAGTTGCCGGGATGAGCCCCCCGCAATTGCTGTCGAACATGATGCTCGTGCCGCTAGGCATGACGCGAAGTGGTCCGATACAGGCGGAACTTTTCAAGGACGATAATCGCGCCACGGCCCATAACATCGACGGCTCGGTCATGCCGTACGAGAACGTCGACAAATTCAGCAGTGCGGGCGCCATAGTTTCGACAGGCCGCGACATCGGACGCTGGATGACAATGTTGCTCGGGCAAGGCACATTGGACGGCAAGCGGATTCTGAGCAAGGAAACCGTGACGGAAATCTTCGCCGCGAGCATGGTGCAAGGCGTTGGCGGTCCGCTGAGCGATCCCAATGACTCGGCCGGGCTGGGCTGCGAGAGCTACCACTTCCTTCGCTGGCGCGTAATCGAGAAAAATGGCGCGCTGAACGGCATGCGCACCATCGTCACGCTGATTCCGGAGCGTGGCCTTGGCATCGCAATCTTTGCCAACAAGCAGGTGACGGTATTTCCCGAGGCCGTCCGTGCGGAGTTTCTCGAGCGTGTGCTTGCGCCGTCAGGGCAGGACTTGCAAAGGCAGATTCACGAAGAGCAAAAAGGCTGGCTTGCGCTTCTCGATGTGCCCAAGCCCCCGGGCCGATGCCAAGCCGCTCGCGCGCGACCTTGACGCTTTCACGGGCCTCTTTGTCAGTTCGCTGTATGGGTCGCTTGCCGTGATACGCAACGGCAAAACCCTTGCAGTGAAAATCGGCGCCCATGATTTTCCGGGGAGGTTGACGCATTGGTCCGCCGACTCGTTCCTGATCACGTTTGAGAATCCCGATATACCGCCGGGCCTCCTCACCTTTGCTTTTAAGGGAGGAGATCCCCACGCCACCGGCTTTGACGGCAGCAGGGTGCCGAACGCCTTCACTACCGATTACGGGCATTTCGATCGCGCCGAATAGTAGAGAAGGTGATGCGATCCAGAGATTTAATGTAGATGGTTTCTAAACAACCACTGTCAGGCAAATCGAACGGCCCAATAGGGTCGGGTGCCAGAACGTTGACTGGGGCCGCGCCGCACCAGACCAGGAACTTCGGCAACCCGCTAGGAAGCATCATTCGCGTTCACGGACACGTCGACGTTCGCGCGTCCGCTTCACCCTGAAAACGGCCGTTGACTCCCGTGACAAGTTCCAGTTGCTTGCGGAGATTTTGCCGGAGACGGATTCATGAACGTCACATGCCAAAGCCGGTCAGTGATTCAGTCCAGTTCAGACGTGCACGGAAACACAAGGTCGGCTGACTCGCTATTTGCACAGCGGGACCTTCTCGCGGAAATACATCCGCCTGATCTTGGCCAATATGCCCACCGTGATCACCTCTGTTTCCCCTGCTCACACATTGAGCAGGACATTCAATCCCGTGGGTCAAAATTCGACGAAATTACGGCCCTAAGTGGGTCAGTTCTGCGTGGACATCAACAACAGAGGCGATGGCTGCGGTTCTGACTGCACGCGCCCCGAATGGTGGAGGCCTGCGAGCAGCCAAGTGCGTCATTGTCTGGCCTGGCGTTAAAGGCCGGGGTGAACGCCAACCAGTTGCGTAAATGGGTTCGGCTGCACCGGCAGGCGCAAACGCGCGCGAGTAACGACGACATGGCTGCTTCACCGTCGGTGTTCGTGCCAGTCATCGCGATCTCCGATCCGGCGCCCGCGCATGCCCCGGTGCTCGCTTCAACGCGGTGAAACCGCCTGCTCGCATGAATCAAGGTGGACTGGAGAGACTCGACTGTTAAGGGCCTGAGATGTCCGGCAGCGAATCCGGTCGCACCGCCGTAAGAGCGGGGCCCGACATTCGTGGGCAATGTCGTCGTATTTGTCCCGATCGCACAGATCGCACAACGATCCAGCATGAACGATCACTGCATAGTTGGCGCAAGGCCGATATAAGAACCGATGCGAACGACAGACGAATCGCGTGCGTCGGGACTGCGCGTCGGACATGACCCAATTGCTCTGGCACCGCTCCGCACTCTGCACTGCCTGGCAGCGACCGCAGCAGGCGCCCCCCATACCAGCGCGGCGGTGGCCGAATCGATTGCCTTTGCCGCGTTTCCCGCAGAAGCGCATAGCGTAGCGATAGGCAAACATCCGCAGTCCCCGCAGATGCCCTATGCCACGGCCCCGAGGTGTTGCACAATATAGTCGCGTATCGGGCATGGCGTCATGTTCGGCGAGCAGGGGCCGGTGCGCGGGCTGTGAACAAATGAAGTCCCGGGTGGACAGGTCCCGGGCTCGTCGGGATTCAGATGATCGCTTACTAGCAGGGCAGGACCAACATGTCGATGCAGTCCAACGGTGATGTGCTGCTTGATGACGGCGATTTCTTCGTGGAGCATAGCTGCACCTCGCCCGCGGGCATCGCCAATGGGTTCCTGATGCGCTGTTGTCGTGTGTCGCCAACGACGCCGGAAGGAGCAGATTGCGTCGGGGGCTATTACTTGGAGCTCGACGGCATGTGGCGCGCAGATCTCGCCATTCACCACGACGGACGCACCGGAAGCGAATGCCACCTGCTGGGCCGATTCGGTAACCGCCACGAAGCTGACACCCCGCACCCGCGCGACTGAATGCGATAAGGAACCTATGATGACCAACGTCTCGAGCATTGGCAATGCGCACCGGTTGTCTCTTTCGCGCAAGGGTGCCTGGAACGGCTTGCGCGCAGCATGCGCGAGTTGCTTCATCTCGTTGCGTGCACTTGGGAAGCAGGAGCGGGGCTGCGCGGTCTGGCCGAGCCGTGGGCTGACACTACGGCGAGGACCGGCGGCACGGTCCTGACTGTCTTCGCGGGCCTTGCGGGTTCGAGCGCAGCCTGATGATCGAGCGTACGACGAGCGGCCGGGCCGCCGCCAAAACGCGCGGCGCGAAATTTGGCCGCAAACCGGCGCTCTCGCCCGCGCAGCTCAAGCACATCTACCGGCTCGCCGACGAGGGCAACACTGGCATGCAGGACATCGCGTCGATGTTTGGCATTCACCGTTCAACCCTTTTCCGTCTCCTCGCCCAGCGCTCCAGCTCTACAACGACAAGGTAAATATGCTGTCACTGCCCAATAACAAGAACATGTCCGCCTGGCTAATGGGACCACGCGCGCTTTTCTGGAGTGGCGTCGTCATTGCCCTTGTGATGGTATCGCTGTGTGCCGCGTCGCTGTACCAGAGTCGGCAGGACGCGCTGGAACGCGCGCGCGACACCTCGCGAAACGTCGCACTCGTTGCCGAACGCGACATCGAGCGCAATTTCGAGCTATATGGGCTTTCGCTGCAGAGCGTGGTCGACGAACTCGGGGACCCTCAGGTCATGGCCTTGCCGCCGCGCCTTCGCAATCAGGTCCTATTCGACGGCGCAACCGCCGCCAAGAATCTGGGCTCGATGCTGGTGTTTGACGCCTCAGGCGAGATCATGATCGACGCCGGCAGCGATCCGCCGCGCAAGGGCAACTTCGCCGACAGGGACTACTTTGCAGTCCACCGTAACAATCCGGATGTCGGCCTGTACGTCAGCGAACCGTTTCATTCACGCCTGCGCAACGGTGTCGCCAGCATCGCGCTGAGCCGCCGGGTATCGCGTCCGGACGGCTCCTTTGGCGGCATCGCGCTGATGGCGATCAACCTCGAGTATTTCCATGAGCTATTCGGTGGACTGTCGCTCGGCCAGCACGGCGCCATCTCGCTGATCGCGCGCAACGGCCTCATGATCATGCGGCAGCCCTACGATCCAAAAATAATCGGGCGTGACATCAGTAATGCAAGCACGTTCAAGCATTTCATGTCGGCTCCGGAAGGCAGCTTTTCTGACACATCCTCGATAGACGGCGTGCGTCGCCAGTACTATTTCCGCAACTTCCCCCACCTGCCGCTGACCATCATGGTCGCCGAAGCCGAGCCTGACATTTACGCAGCCTGGCACCGGCGGGCACTCACAATCGGCTCCCTGATGGGCGCGTTTGCGCTTGGCTTTGTGGCCCTCTCGTTCTGCCTCGGTACGCAACTGCAGCGTCGCCTGCGCGCTGAATCAGGGCTCCAACTGCTCGCCCGGACCGACAGCCTCACCGGGCTGCATAGCCGCCGCACGCTTGGTGAGATTCTGGAACAGGAGTGGCGTCGGGCGAAGCGCACGCGCAGCGTGTTTTCCCTTCTCTTCGTGGACATCGACCGTTTCAAGGCTTACAACGACACCTACGGCCACCAGACAGGCGATGATGCACTGGCCGCAGTTGCACGCTGTATCGGCGAGAACATACGCCGACCAGCCGACACTGCGGCCCGCTACGGTGGCGAAGAATTCATCGTCGTCCTGCCGGACACGCCACCCCAAGGCGCATCCACGATTGCCGAGAAGATCCGGTCCGCGATCAATGAGCTCGGTATCGAGCACGCTGGCAGCGAGTATGGCCGCGTGACCGCCAGTATCGGATCCGCGAGCTGGACGCCCGACCAGGACACCGATGTCACGACCGTCATCAGGGCGGCCGATGAAGCGCTCTACAACGCGAAGGCGACCGGTCGGAACAGAGTCGCCAGTTGTCGAGAGTAGAGATTGTCCAGCGCGCGCTCCCTGATCTGTCTTGTGTGCGGTGCGCCCTATCAGCTCCTGTATATCCGGCACACAATGAACTCACGCGCTGAAATAGGCGGCTCAGGACAGGAAAGAATGCGATAGTGTCTGTCGGGCACAGGAGGAGCGAAATGGCTGCGATACCTGGCGCCAATCCGGCGGACTGTCACCTGTCGGCTTCGCAACGGCTGTCATCGTGTCCGCAACGGCGCATCGGCATCGTGCTACCTGATGCGGGTGATCTCCCCGGCGCCCAAGTTGTCGCCGAGGCATTCAATCTGGCGTCCCGGATCGCACGCACCGACCGGGGTATCGGCACTTACCAGGTGGTCTTCCTCTCGCGGCACGGCGGGGCGATCCTGACCGCGTCGTCAATCGAGCCATGCACTGATGCGGTAGTTCTGCCAAAGAGCTGGACCTTCGGTACGCTCTTTGTCGCGGCATCCAGGCAACCCACGCATCCAACGCGCAGCGACCGCCTCGCGCCCTGGCTGGACAGGATTTGCGGAGAGGCGACAGACATCATACATTTTGACCAAAATTCACCGACGCTCGAGGTTGCTCGTCCCATACGCGCCAAACGTCCCAGCAGCCCGGCATCGCAGACACCCGACGATGCGTTGAGCGCAGCACTGAGAGTTATCCGAAGGGATTGCGGCGATGCGCTCGCGTGGCGAGTGTCCAGGGAACTGTCGATCGTGTTACAGCCACCTGTCAGCACTGCGCTGGACGGAACTGAACCCCAACTTCTGGAGCGGGTGCGCCGCGCGGCGCGCTGGCTGGAGAATAACTGCGGTCTGCCCGTCACCGCCGGCGACGCCGCCGCCGTAGTTGCAATGAATGTGAGCACCTTCGTGCGCCACTTCCAGCGTGAGCTGGGCGTCTCCCCTTCCGGCTATCTCCTGGACCTCAGGCTCCAGATTGCCCTCCAACTCCTCGTCGGCACGGACCTGCCGATCGGCAAGGTCGCACGGCGCGCTGGCATGCGCAGTCGTGCCCACCTTGCGCGACAGTTCCAACTGCACTTCAAGATCCTGCCAATGGAATATCGGGCGTTCCATCGCGACGAAGGCGCTCAACACGAAGGCACCACAAGTGCGGCGACGAAGGCGGCTGCGGGAAATGCGCAGCAAGCCCCGACCGGTCCATAGGTTCCCCCGCAGTCTGCCAAGCCCCCCACTGCCGGCAATCGTGCAATCGTCGGTGATCGAGCCGCTGACCGTGAACGGCAGCGTCGCGGCAGGCATCGACAGCATCCAGCAGGATAGCGCAGTGACCAGGTATTGCTGGTAGTCGAGCCCGGCCTGCGTAGTGCCACTGAAGCTGGAGACGTAACACCGGCGACGAGGATGGTTTGCGACGCGGGTACACGCCCATACACCGTCAGGGTCGCACTGCCGGATGCGGTGCCGCCAGTTGACGCCAACGTGATGTCGCCCCCTGCCAGACCATAGCTCGTCGTGCGCCGGGAACCCGGGACCTTTGTGCCGGCAGAAACGGTAACGGATGAATCGCCCCAGCTGGCACCATGCCCAAATCACAGCACGCCCGTTCTGGCAGGAGCCACCGACCTCGTCAAAGCGTCAGGCGGAACACTTTCGGCGCGCAAACGTTGGCGCGTTAAGGGTTTGTTAAGGACCGGTCCGCAAAATGGCCGCCTGTCCACACATCCGATCCCGGTTGTCGCATATCTTCTCAGGGGAGCCGATTTTGAGCGTACGCAGGGTTGCAGCGACCAGCGCTTCAGGGGTAAGAGGAGCGATGGGTTGCACGGCCGTAAGATGGCCGAACTGGCCGACGAACCGTCCGACCAGCCGTTTCTGCTTAAGACGCCACGCGCTTCTTCCGATCTTCGCACTGCTGATGAGCGGCTGTACGTGGTACCACCGCGAGCCGCTCGCGCTTCAGGCAACGTCCACATCCGCGCGTACGCTGCAGCGCATCCAGATCGATCCTTCGACGATGCCGTTGCCGGACCTGGCCGTCCATCGTTTCGATCCTTCCGACGGACTTGACATCGACGAGGTTGCCATGCTCGCGGTGGCCAACAATCCCGAACTCAGGCTGGCACGCGACGATCTCGGTATAGCTCGTGCCCAGGCCTATGCCGCGGGGCTATTGCCCGACCCCCAATTGAGCGTCTCGAGCGACTATCCAGGAGCCGCAGGCACGACACGCGCCTTCAACTACGGCCTGAGCATCGACATCATGGCGATCGTGCTTCGCAGCGCGAACAGGCAATCCGCCGACGCGACTGTCGCCAAGACCGACCTCGGCCTGCTGTGGCAGGAATGGCAGGTCGTCGCTCAGGCAAGGCAACTGTTCATCAAGACACGCTTCCAGCAGGACACACTGCCGCTCCTGCGGCAACAGCGTGATCTCGCGCGCACGCGTTACGAGCGTATGGCCGCAATCTCACCGACGACACCCTCACCGCCGCGCTCACTGCGTATGGCGACGCCCGCAAGCAGTACACCGACGCCGAACGCGCCGCGGAACAGACGCATCACGATCTGAACGCGCTTCTCGGACTCGCGCCCGACGTGCAACTCCAACTCGCCGACGGCGGCGAGACCGCTGCGCTCGACGATGCAACGCTCGACGCCGCGCTCGCGAAACTGGCGCAGCGTAGGCCCGACCTCATCGCGTTGCAGGCCGGTTACGAAGCGCAGGAACAAAAATATCGCGCGGCGATTCTGAGCCAGTTCCCGAGTCTTACTGTCGGCTTCGTGCGTGCCCGCGACACGTCGAATATCTATACCAGCGGGTTCCAGATCAATCTGAGCCTGCCAATCTTCAACCGCAACCAGGTAATGTGGCCATCGAACAGGCGACGCGCCAGCGGCTGCGCGACGAATATCAAACGCGTCTGAACGAGGCCTATGCCGATGTCGCGCACCTGCGCACGGACAACGCGATCCTGTCGAGCCAGTTGCAGCAGACCGAAGACGCGCTGCCCGATGCGGATCTCGCCGCAGCCCATGCGGCGGCGGCTTATGCCGAGCACAACGTCACGCTCGGCGCCTATACCGACGCACAAAGCGCAGCACTCACCAAACACATCGACGCCGCGACCTTGCGCGAGTCGCTTGCCGAACAGCGCGTCGGTCTGCAGGCGCTGCTGGGCAATGCAATTCCCGACGCTTTCTCCTCGGCCCAGAACTTCACCGAAACTCATGCGAAATAGTCCATTTGCAGGACGGCGAGCGCACATTGCGCTCCGGACGATCGCCGCTGGCGCAGTCCTGACGTGCGCCGCCTGCCATTCATCAAGTGCCACCGATGCTGCCGCTGCGGACGCCTCGCAAGATAAAGCCGCCGTATCGGTGCAGACCGCGCGCCCAGCGCGGGGCCATTGCGCAACCCGTGCGCGCTTACGGCATCGTCGCGGCTTCCGCCTCCAACGTCACTTCCATCAATCTGCCGTACACCGCGCGCATCGTCTAGATGCGTGTACAGCCGGGGCAGGCGGTGACGCGCGGCACACCGCTCTTCGTCGTGCAGGCCGATCCCGCCGCAGTCCTTGCCGCGACTGAGGCGAAGAGCGCCTTGACGCTCGCCCAAGGCAAACTCGCGCGCACGCAGTCACTGTTCGACAAGGGGCTCGCCACTCAATCGCAGCTCGCGGCCACCCGCAAATCCGAACAGGACGCGCAGCAGGCACTCGCCGCACAAAGCCAGAGCGGCGTCACTAGCGGTAACAGGGTTGTGACCGCGCCGTTCGACGGCGTGGTGCTCCAGATATCGGTTGCGCAGGGAGACCAGCTCCAGGCGGGCGCAGCGATCCTGCAACTCACCGGCGGCAGCGGTAAAGACACGCGCGCAAATGTCATGCTCGGCGTGGAACCGTCGGATGCTGCGGCGATTCACGCCGGCGACGCGGTGACGCTGCACGAGCTCTCGGCCACGCTCGCCAGAAGCACTGCCGATGGCCGCGTTGTGCTTGTCGGTGCCTCGATTGATCCGCAGAGCCAGCTTGTCGACGTCGGCGCCAACGTGCCCCTCGGTCAGAGTGCATTCATTCCGGGCACGCGCGTGGGCGCGGACATCGCCACGCGAAACGGCGTCCGCCGGATTGTGCCGCGCGGCCGTGCTGAAGAACGACAAGGGCGCATACGTCTTCCAGATAAATGCTCAAAACAGGGCGCGGCGCGGCGCCGTGGCGATCCAGGTGGAGAACGGCGACCGATACGGCGTGGACGGGCCACTCGACCCGGGCCAGAGTCTCGTGACCAGCGGCAACTATGAGCTGCAGGACGGTATGGCGGTGCGGGCCAGTGGAGGCGCGCCGCGATGAATTTCGGTCAATGGATGCAGATGCACCGGCGTTCGCTGCTGTTCGTGATCGCCCTGCTGGCGATTGCCGGCGTGATCAGCGCTTTCCGGCTGCCGATCTCGCTGTTCCCTAACGTCGCATTTCCCCGCGCGGTGGTCTCACTCGATGCAGGCGACCGCCCCGCCGAGCAGATGGCCACACTCGTTAGATGCCCGTTGAAGAGGCGCTGCGCCGGGTCCCCAACGTGCTCGACGTCGAATCCAGAACCAGTCGCGGGTCGGCGGAAATTTCGCTGAACTTCAACTGGGGTACCGACATGGCACAAGCTACTCTGCAAGCCCAGTCCACGATCAGTGAAATTCTTGCGACCCTGCCACAGGGCACCTCGATGCAGGTTCGCCGCATGGACCCGACGGTGTTTCCCATGCTGGCCTACAGCCTGACGTCGAAAGACCAATTGCTCGCAGCGTTGCGCGATCTGGCGCAGTTCCAGATGAGACCGCTGCTTTCCTCGGTGGAGGGCGTGGCGCGCGTGGACGTGACAGGCGGCGCTCAGGACAAGCTCGAAGTCGCAATCGATCCCGCGCGACTCGCCGCCTACAAGCTCTCGCTTGCCGATGTATCTAAGGCGATTGGCGCGAGCAACGTGCTGATGGCGAACGGCCGTATCGAGGATCACTACAAGCTGTATCTCGTGATTGCCAACACTACCATCACGCAGCCGGATGAGCTGCGCAACGTCGTGGTGGCGGCAAACGGCGCCACGCAGATCCGCCTCGGAGACATCGCGACGGTCCGGCAAGGCGTGGTGCCTCAATGGATGCGCGTGACCGCCGACGGGCAGGATGCGGTGCTGATCAACGTCTATCAGCAGCCCGGCGCGAATAGCGTGGCCATGGCCCACGCGATCCGTGCGAAGCTCGCCGGATTCCAGCAGCACATGCCGCGCGGGGTGCACTGGCCAACTGGTACGATCAGAGCGAACTCGTCATCGCCTCGGCGACCAGCGTGCGCGACGCAATCATGATCGGCGTGGTACTGGCGGCGTTGACACTCTTTTTCTTCCTGCGCAACTGGAAGATCACCGCGATCGCTGTCGCACTCGTGCCGGTCGTGATGGCGGCGACTATCCTTCTGCTCGACGTCTTTGGTATGGGCTTCAACATCATGACGCTCGGCGGTATGGCCGCCGCGGTCGGGCTCGTGATCGACGACGCCATTGTGATGATCGAACACATCGCGCGGCGTATGCGCGAAGGTGGCGCACGCGCCTTTCACGGCCGCGTCATGGCCGCGGCGCTCGAATTCACGCGACCGCTTGCCGGATCGTCGGCTGCGACGCTGATCATCTTCGTTCCGCTCGCTTTCCTCTCGGGTGTGACTGGTGCTTTCTTTAAGGCGCTCTCGGTCACCATGGCCAGCGCGCTCTTCATCTCCTTTCTCGTCACGTGGCTCGCCGTGCCAATCCTGTGCGACCGGTGGCTCAAGCCGAAGGACGCCGAGGAGCATGCCGAAACCCGCTTTGCGTCATGGATGAACCGGCGATACGCGATTCTCGTCGAGCGCGTCACCGCGCGGCCGGTTCTCGTGCTCGTGGGTCTGCTGCCGCTCATCGCGGTGGCCGCTTTCGCCTTCACGCGCGTAGGGAGCGGTTTCATGCCGAGTATGGATGAAGGCGGCTTCGTGCTCGACTACCACACCCAGCCGGGCACTTCAATCAGCGAGACGGACCGTCTCATGAAGCAGGTTGAAAGCATCATTCAGGCAAACCCGAATGTCGCGACCTATTCACGGCGCACAGGCGCGGGTCTCGGTGGCGATCTGAACGAGCCCAACAAGGGCGACTTCTTTGTGAGGCTGAAGTCGGGCAATCGCGAGCCAATCGAAACGGTGATGGAAGAGATCCGCTCGAAAGTCGAGACCCAGGTGCCTGGCGTCAACGTTGAACTCGCGCAGCTCATGGAAGATCTGATCGGCGACCTGACGGCGGTTCCGCAACCGGTCCAGATCAAGATCTATTCCGACGACCAGAACACGCTCGACACAACGGCACGCGCGGTCGACGCGCGCATTGCGAAGATTCAGGGCGTGGGTCGACGTGAATGACGGCATCAATCCCGCAGGCGACGCGCTCGAATTGCATATCCGGCCCGAAGCCGCTGCAGCTGAAGGCATGGACCCGCAGTCGATCGCGCAGGCCGTCTCCGACATGGTCGAAGGCAACGTGGCCACGCAGTTCCAGAACGGACCGAAAACGGTGGGGGTGCGTGTGCGCGTCACTGGAGCGACGACATTAACTGACACGCAACTGGGACAGCTACAGATCCGTGCGCCCGACGGTCATCTTTTTGCGTTAAATCGGGTTGCAGAGCAGGTGACAGTGACAGGACAGCCCGAAATCAGCCGTGACAATCTGAAGCGGATGGTGGCGGTGACCGCGCGCATCGACGGCCGCGATCTCGGCTCGACGATCGCCGACGTGCAAAAAGCGCTCAGCGACAGCAGCCTGTTGCCCGCGAGTGTTTACTACCAGCTTGGCGGTCTTTATCAGCAACAGCAGATTGCGTTCCGGGGCCTGCTGACCGTGTTCGGCGCGGCCGTCGCGCTGGTGTTCGGCCTGCTGCTGTTTCTGTATGAGCGTTTTCGCGTGGCGCTGGCAGTCATGGCAATGCCCTTGCTGGCTGCGAGCGCAGTGTTCATCGGACTGTGGCTCACCCACATCGAACTGAACATTTCCGCCATGATGGGAATGACGATGATTATCGGCATCGTGACTGAAGTCGCGATCTTTTACGTATCCGAACTGCAAGGACTGACCCGCGACGAAGAGCTGCCGTTCGAGCAGGCCCTGACGGCCGCCGGACGTAATCGCCTGCGGCCCATTGCCATGACCACCATCGCCGCGATCCTGGCGCTGCTTCCTCTCGCTTTCGCGCTTGGCCAGGGATCGGCGATGCAGCAACCGCTTGCGATTGCGATTATTTCAGGGCTGATTGTGCAGTTGCCGCTGGTGCTGCTGTTGCTGCCGGTGTTACTGAAGCTGCTGATGAAGAAGCAGCGTATTTGATACCTTCGGCCGCTCCCATTATGTGGTGGTGCACGAAATCCGCGTGAGGGGAAAGTTTTTTTGATGCGGCTTTCAGGAAACCTCACCAGACATGAGGACGGTGGACCCCGCGCTCGAGGCCCGTCATCGGTGCGGGGTTGCATGCGCTTATCATGGGCCACAACAACGATGCCGCCGAGGCACTGGCGGCCCACCACGCGCGCATTTCTGCAGAGGAGCCGGGCAAAGTGCCATCATTTATTTTCCCGCGAACTTGCGCAAGCGCTTGGCGCGCTTTCTGGCAGCGTATGGCATGTCGAATACATCGTGGCATTATCTCGGACGCCGTGTCTTCAACTGCCGTTCTTCGCAGCGATCTGCGGACTGCTCTGCCTCCATAGGGAGGCGAACAGGATGACAACCGGCAGCAGGAATGCAAAGATGGCGGCCTCGATACTGCTTGTAGTGCCAGGCATCGCCATCGACAGCCTCGTGACCACAATTGGCCCGCCCGCTAGGGTGCCAAACACCTTGGCCCACCACAATTTTCGGTTGCGTTCCCTGACTGCAACAATCGCGGCTAATGAAACGCCAAAGACGAGAAAGCCCGGAAGTGCATCCATCATCGGCCTCCACACGGTTGTCGCTGTGGACTAATTCTAGGTATAAGGGGTGGTCAGGGAAGCCCCAGGAGCCCGTAATTGGCAAGGAAGTGTGCGGAAACCCACATATGGCCAACAGAGGTCGAACCCGGCCAACGCAACCGGGGCACGGGGCTCCAGGCTCTTGACGAACAGAGCGTCACGATTTCTGCAAGTGTGGGAATGGCCAGTTTCTGGCTCATGCCTGGTTCGCGACAGGGACGTCCAGGGCAATTCGATTCCTCCGTTGCGCGCCTTCACGACCGTGCTGCGCGCCTCCACATCGACAACGGCACACACGCTGTACTCTCCTCGCGCGCCACGCGAATCGCAGCCTCATGCAACAGACGCACGGGACTTTCTCCGCCGAGCGGGCCAAACACCGCGCGACGCGGCCCGATCCCGAGCCGCTCACATAGTTGATGCGCCGAGTCGTCGTACCGCCAACTGGCAACGTTGACTACATCCAAGGGATTAATCATCAACAGCAATTCTGTGCGCTTTGCAGCGTCGACAGCATCATCCGCCGCGCGACCCAGCGCAAAATCCATCAAGGCCACCGGTTCCTGACCCAGCGAGGGATCGGCAGGCCGGTCAGTGAGCTCACCAACGCCTACGAGAACTGACCTGCGATCATCTAGCATTATTGAACTCCGTGCTTCTATTGGACGCGAGACCGGAAAAAGATGGGGAGCTCACGAACACTATCCATTCCCCGGCGCTAAACGGGCGACTTTCAAATAGACCCTACGAGTTCCGGGACGACTTCGAACAGGTCGCCAACGAGCCCATAGTCTGCGACGTTAAAGATCGGCGCTTCTTCGTCCTTGTTGATCGCAACGATGACCTTCGAGTCCTTCATGCCGGCCAGATGCTGGATCGCGCCCGAGATGCCGACGGCGATGTACAACTGCGGCGGGACAATCTTGCCGGTTTGACCGACCTGGTGGTCGTTCGGCACGTAGCCAGCGTCGACGGCTGCACGCGATGCTCCCATGGCCGCGCCAAGCTTGTCGGCCAGCGGCTCGAGCACCTTCGTGTAGTTCTCGCCGCTGCCCAGACCCCGGCCGCCCGACACAATGATGTTCGCCGACGTCAGTTCCGGACGATCCAGCTTCGTCACTTCGCGGCTCACGAACGCTGAGAGACCGCTACCAGCCGCAGCCTGGATATTCTCAACCGATGTGCTGCCGCCTTCCGCTACAATCAGGTCGAAGCCCGTCGCGCGAACCGTGATAACCTTGATGGGATCAGCCGATTGCACGATCGCGATGACGTTGTCGGCGTAGATTGGGCGCTCGAACGTGTCGGCCGAATGCACAGCCGTGATATCGCTGATCCGCGCGACGTCGAGCTTCGCCGCGATGTGCGGCGCGATGTTCTTGCCGTAAGCCGTAGCGGGCGCGAGGACGTGAGAGTAGTCCCTCGCGATGTTCAACACCGTCGCCTCGACGTCCTCCGCGAGGCCTTCGGCCAATTGCGGCGCGTCGGCCAGCAGCGCCTTCGACACACCTGCCACCTTCGCTGTCGCATCGGTCGCGCCTTGCGCGTTGTGGCCCACGATCAGCACATGCACATCGCCGCCAATTTTCTGCGCGGCAGCAAGCGTACCTTGGCTTTGGTCTTGAGCTTCTCGACCAGCGTCTTCACGTCGGCCACCTTCACGCCGGCTGAGCGCTTCGGCGGCTCGCTGACTTTCAGCGTCTTCAGACGCGGCGTGACATCGACGCGCAGGTCTTCCGGCTTCACGGTTTCGAGCGGCTTCTTCTTCGCCTTCGTGATGTTCGGCAGCGTCACGTAACGCGGTTCGTTCAGACGCAGATCGGTCGTCACGACTGCCGGCAGCGTCAGCGACAGCGTTTCAGCTCCGCCGTCCACTTCGCGCGACACGGTCGCCTTCCCGTCAGCCACAACGACCTTCGAAGCGAACGTCGCTTGCGGAAGGTTAGCCAAAGCGGCAAGCATCTGCCCGGTCTGGTTCGAGTCGTCGTCGATGGCCTGCTTGCCCAGCAATACCAACGAAGATTCCGCAGGAGATTGCATTGGGTCACGCAAACGATGCATTCGCTCGCAACAACAAGCTCAAGGACGACAAGATAGATGCCGTGGTACGAGGCGTAGGCGCCGCACTCGCCAACGCCGCGCAAAAGCTTGGATGCTGAGTAGCCGCGCGCCGCAGTTGCAGACACGGGCGGCGCCGCATCACGCTCGCATTACGCCAGCTTCACGCTGAAATAGCTGAGCCGATGTGCGCGCGACTGCGGCCCCTCGTACGCAGAAGGCATCTGCCTCATCCGAGGCGGATGCGCGACGACACGAGACGAACAGCTACTACGAGTCGAACCCCAAGAACCGCGCGAAGTTCTCAACTGGTTCGCGTCCGGTTAACAGACGGCTGACAGGGGAGTCGCAGTCAGACAATCCCATACTCATTCCGCACACCACTTCATAGTCCGCGGGGAGCTCCAGGTGTTCCGCAATCACATTCTGGAATCTTGCAAATGAAACCTGCGGACACATGTCGAGGCCTACCGCTTGTGCTGCCATCATTACGGTCTGGATAAAGATGCCGTAATCCAGCCAGCTGAACTTTGTGAGCGCTGCATCGATTGAAAAGATCAGGCCCACTGGCGCACCAAAAAATCGAAGTTTCTCGCAGTCACACGGGCACGCTGTTGCACATCGTGCTTGGGCACACCGAGCACACCGTAATAAGCCGCGCCAAACGCTTCCTGCCTTCTTCTCATCGCTTCCGGCAAAACCTCGGGCATGTGCGTGAGCGGAGGATGGCGATTCTCTTCGTACGCCTGCTTCAGAACATCGCTTAGAGCAGATTTTGCCGGGCCGGCGAGAACATCGACCCGCCAGGGCTGCGTGTTCGAATTGCTCGGCGCGCAGCTTGCCACCTCGAGAATCTGTTCAATGACGTGTCGCGCAACTGGATCGGGTCTAAAAGCCCTGACGGCCCTGCGTGATCGAATCACCGAGTCAACTACACGCGCGTCAGAGTTGGCGTTACGGTCGGTTCTCATAGGTCAATGCCAATTGATAGAGTGCCGCCAACACCAAGCGCCGAAAACGAAGCGCGTGGCGGCTGCGTAAATGGATGCGAATCCGCAACGTAAAAGGCATCGCAACTGAACGCATCGCGATACCGTGAAAGAGTTGAAGCACTGCGTCGGATCAGAACATGTGCCGCATACCCACGATTGCTCCTAGCTGTCCGATGCCTGGCGCAGGCGTCGTCCCGCCACCGCCCGCACTGACCGAATAGCGCGCGTGCGCGCTGTTCCACAGATAAGCGACGTTGCCGTATACCGCTGTCCTCTTCGACACGAAGTAAGTCGCCCGCATGCTCGCCATGGTTGCGCGCGCATCGTGCTGCTCGACGAGCACGCGATACGCCTCTCCATCAAGCACAAATGCGGGCGTCAGGTAGTACTGTGCACCAACGAAGAAAAGATGCGAGTGCACATTGCCACGGGGCGCATCGCTTTCCACGCGACGACCTACCCAGCCGGCGCCAAGCTTTACGCCCGCAACATTCACATAGCCATTTGCCTGAAGACGTGCGTCCTTATCGCCGCTAGAAGATGTCTTGAAAGGCGCTACGCCGTCGAAGAAGCTGGCGGCCGCACTGGTGCCGCCACGCTGCTCATCATAGGCGGTAGCGACGCCAAAGTAGGTGCCGTCGTACTTGAGCATCGCGCTCCATTGGCGGCACTGGTTGACGTCGCCGGGTACCTGACCCGCGCAAGTGCCTTGCCCGGGAGAATTGCCCGTGCCTGTACTGTCGCGTCCAAACGACCATGACGCGCCTATCGTCACGCCGCGGAACTTGCCCTTGTAGACGATGGTGTTGTCACTTCTCGCGTTCGGTATGTACGCGTCAAGTGCGCCGATGCCATAGATGTCGGGACCGAGAATGTCCGCATCGGAAATCGCCCAATACGTCATCGTGTACTGACGGCCGAAACTCAGCGCGCCCCACGGCCCTTCCACTCCCAACCACGCCTGTCGTCCAAACAGACGGCTGCCCTGCCCCGCGTCGCCGCCACGCGTATTGAAGCCGCTTTCAAGAACGAACGACGCCTTGAGTCCACTGCCGAGGTCGTCAGAACCACGCATCCCCCAGCGCGACGGCAGTTCCCCGGTGATGCCCGGCATGCGCACAACATAGCCTCCTGCTGCATTCGCGTGGGACACGTATTCGACGCCTGTATCCAACACGCCGTAGAGTGTCACGCTGCTTTGTGCAAACGCCGAAGCGCTGAACAGTCCCGCCGCCAATATCACCGACCTGCCATATTTCATGAAGTCTCCTGGACCGCGTCTCGTTTGTTTGAATGACGAAGCTGCTCGTCACGAATACATGGCGGCGGGATTAAGGTCGGTCAATGAACACGACAACGGGGAAACCCTAAAGCGAGAGGCCGTCCGCAATGGAGAGGAAAAATGCGTCGGGCAAATCTTTCTACGATTCAAGCAGGCAAGCCATCTTTTCTCTCAATGGTCCCAAACACTCACAAAGTCTCAATCGAAAAAACCAACATTCGCCAACGACGCCTTAAATGCGGTTCTGCCCTGAAATGTCTTCAATCCAATATTGAACAATGTGAATCGATGCATTCCGCGCCTGACGCACGACCTTCAGGACACTCGGCATCATATGAATCGCGTGCAATCCTGCGTTGTAGAAAGTTCGCTTCATTAGAACTGGAATGTCGCAAACTGCAACCATCAGCAATAAGGATCAACTCGTCGCGCGCTGTGTGCCCTTTCTTGAGGAAGTGAAAGACTTGACGACGAATACGGACGTCGAGCAATGGCTGAACTCGAAGTACGGAGTCGAGAGCGATCTTTATAAGGACCTTGCGCGGCTGATCCGGATCGGCGTGCAAGAGGGTTGGGCCGCCGACGTCGAAATCGCAGGCCCCCGATATCGGCGTGCTCGACTCGTCGAGCCTTGCGCGGAGACCTTCTTCTTCAGCATCACTGCAGTGCTGATGGATAGCACCGGCAACACGCAAAACAATCCGGAGAACAGCTTCCGCGGCGACTATCACGCTCACCCCTATGGCGAGTTCAACATGGTCGTGCCAGTCGACGAAGGTGCCGCGCTCGCCGGGCCGAACGGCTGGTGCTATGGCGGTTGGACGGCTCCCGCGCCGGGCAGTCATCACTATCCCGAGGCGAAAGGCGGCGCAGTGATCGCGCTCTTTTTCCTGCCGGCGGGCCGCATCTCGTACAACTACGAAGCGCCGGCGAAATGAAGTAAAGCGAGCCTCGCTCGAGGCTCGCCTGTTTGGTCCCGCTCACCGTCCGGCATTAATGCACAAGCGATTCACGTTCCGATGATTCCACTGCGGCCGTGCTCGAACTCGTCGCCTGCTTGATCAACAACGCGACGCACGACACTGCGCCCGATATGGCCACTACCGTAAAGATGCTTTCCAGGCTGACTTGCCGTCGGGATAACTCCGCGACAAGCAACGAACCGGCAATCCCGCCTAAGCGCCCGACACCGAGCATCCACGCAACGCCCGTCCCGCGCCCCGCTGTGGGATAAAAGGCCGCGGCGAGCGCTGGCATCGACGCCTGCGCCGTATTCACTAAGGCGCCCGCGACGAACACCGCGCACATCAGCAACCCAAGATTGCCGAACGCCTGGCCAATCGCGTACACGCTGACTGCGCCGAGCGCATATGCAGCGGCCACGACGCGATTGGCATTAAAGCGGTCCATCAGCATCCCGCATAGCACTGTGCCTACGCCACCGAGCGGAAACAGCGCGGAAACCAGCGCCGCTCGCTGCGGGCTCAGCCCTGCTTCCTTGAGCAGAACCGGCATCCAGTTAACAAGGCCATAGAAGATCACGAGGCCCATGAAATAGCACAGCCATAACATCAACGAACCCACGAGGAACAAACGCGAGAGCGCTATGCGAATGCCGCCGCTGCCCATCGCGTGTTCCACGGTTTCGCGCATGATGAAAGACTCCGCGGCATCTGCACTCGCGCTGATTTGAACCAGTACTTTGCGAATCCTCATGGTCGGTTGCCGTTTCGCGACCATATAGCGAATCGACTCGGGCAACTTGAGCATAAGAAGCACCCACAACAGCAGGGGCACCGCGCCGCCAAACAGCAGCACGCTGCGCCAGCCGAAATGCGGAATCATCCATGCCGCGAGAAACCCGCCGAGTGCAGCGCCCAATGGAAATCCACAGAACATCAGATTGACGATTGTCGCCCGACGCTTGTCCGGAAAGAACTCGCTCATCAGCGTGACGGCATTCGGCATCGCCGCGCCGAGTCCGAGGCCCGTAATGAAGCGCAGTATTGTCAGTTGCGTCAGATCGAATGCGAAGGCGGAGCCGAAGCACGATACGCCGAATAGCAGCACCGCCGAGGTCAACACGACGCGCCGCCCCAATTTGTCCGAGAGCGGACCCGACAGCAGCGCGCCGCACGCAAGACCGAACAGCGCCGCACTGAGCACGGGCGCGAGCGCTGCTTTGCCGATGTGCCATTCCTGCAGTAGCGAAGGTGCGATAAAACCGATCGCGGCCGTATCGAATCCGTCCATCAGCACGATCACGAAGCACATTGCAAATATGAGCCGCTGAAAGGGCGAAAAGGGATGCTCGTTGATGAGCACTTGTACATCGACTGGTCTTGTCTCTTCCATTGCGTCCTCGCGGAGATTGAACTGTCGGCGCCGACCGCTTGTTGGCACGCTGGTTGGCACGCTTGCTGGTCCGATTGAAAAGCCATCCGCTCTCGCGGTTCGCTAGAGTGCCGATACTTGCTGATATGACAGGTATCGACGGGGACCAAGCTTAGGAGCGCCAAAACGCCGCTACAACTCGGCAAATCGCGCAAAGGCGGCAATCAAGCCGAACGCGCATCGCCGATTCGTTCGTGCGATGCGCGTGCGTTGCGCAAAAATAGGCCACGTATTGCAGAGTTTCGGCGACGTTGACGCAGCACTGCTCGCCGGCTCCTGAGCAATGAATTGTTTGCATAGGTATCTTGAACAAACGGGTTTAGCCGGTACGAACCTGTCGCGCGACATCTGCAAGCTGCTGTCTGAGCCATTGCAGCACTGGATCTGCGTCATTGCGCTCATGCCATACGGCGCGCACCGCCACGTTGGGGCATTCATAGGGCGTTGCGCGCATCTTCAGTTCGCCATAACGTTCGAGTTCCCGAGCGAGCGACGACGGAACCAGCGCGAGCATCTCGCTATGGCGAAGCAGTACGGGAATCGCAAGAGAGTGCGCGACGGACATGCGCATGCGCGGCATGTCGGGCGTGTCGGCGAACGCGCGGTTGAGCGCATCGCGATCGAACATCTCCGATTGCCGTGCCAGGCCACGTTCAATAATAAAGCCGCTTACGGCACCTTCTTCCGAGCCGCCCTGCGAGATCGCCACGAGTGGATACGCGAGAAGATCTTGCTGCGTAACCGCCCGCTCGGCAATCGGATGGTCGCGGTTCACCAGCAGCACGTCTGTCTGCTCCCACAGCGCCATCGAGCGAAAGCGCGGTGGTACGTCGGCAAAGATGCCGATTGCGACATCGATTCGCCCCACGTCGATCTGCCCTGCCAGGTCGAGCCGCGTAGACGGCCGCACGACCAGGTCCGCGAGCGGAGCTTCCGCACACAGGCGCTGACTCAGCCGCCCCAATACGAGGGACGTGATGTAGTCGTTGGCAGCCACGACAAACCTGCGTTGCGCCACCTGCGGATCGAAATCGTCCACGCCCAACGCGGCCCCGATCTGCTGTAACGCGCCGCGTACCTTCCCTGCCATGCGTAGCGCGCGCACGGTCGGCTCCATTCCTCTCGCGGTGCGCACGAACAGATCGTCGCCGACTACCTCACGCATGCGCGCTAGAGCATGGCTGATGGCTGACTGGCTCAGGTTGAGACGCTTGCCCGCCTGCGCGAGGTTGCGGTCCTCGAATACCGCGTCGAACACGCGCAGCAAATTGAGGTCGATGCGGTTAGCGGACATGGCTGTCACCCGCTCTCATGATGTCGCTCCGTGCGCCACGCTGACGTCGCGGTTCGCGAATGCCTTGAGGTCGAACCCCGGATCGTTGATGTCGTCTACGCTTGGCCACGTACCGGTTGAGAGCAGCTTGCGTGCGAGCATGTGGTCTTGTGGCCGGTTGATGCTGTCCACAGCAAGAGCCTGCCGTCGCGAAAGTAAAACAGCGAAAACTTGCCTTCGTCGACAGAGCCGCGCACCGCGAAATCGTTGAACCCCGTACTGACGCCGGCCATTTGCAGCTTCAGATCGCATTGGTCCGACCAGAACCAGGGCACCGCGCGATAGTGCTCGGATCGCCCGAGGATCGAGGCCGCCGCTGTCCTCGCCATATCGTTTGCGTTCTGCACCGACTCGATGCGGCAGGCCGCTCTGCCCGCCGGCGACCAGTACGGCACAAAAGCCGCACAATCGCCGGCGGCGACGATCGACGGGTCGCTGGTGCGCACACACGCATCCACTACGATGCCGCTCGCCACCTCCAATCCGCAGCCCGCAGCGAGCTCTGTATTCGGCAGCACGCCAATGCCGACCACGACGAGATCGCACGACAGCCACGCACCGTCGTCCAGCTCGACGGCGACGCCGTCCGCGACGTTGTGGATAGCGACTACTTTCCGTCCCAGCGCAAGTGACACGCCGTGCCTCGTGTGGGCGCGCTGCATGATGACGGAGATAGATGGCGAAGCAACACGTGCAAGCACGCGCGCCTCGGCCTCCACGACCGTGACGTCGAGGCCTTTCTGACGCAGCGATGCCGCCGCTTCGAGGCCGATGTATCCGCCGCCCACCACGACCGCACGCCGCGCGGTTCGCGTGCGCTCAACGAGGCGTCTTGCATCGGGCAGATCGCGCAAGTAGTGAACCGCATCGTGCGACGCGCCTTTGCAATCGAGCTTGCGCACACGCGCGCCCGTGGTCAGCGCGAGATGGTCGTAGGCGACGCGCGCGCCGTCGTGCAACTCGATCTCTTTGCGTTCGCGGTCGATGCGCAGTGCTCGCGTCGAAGGCATCTACTGAATTCGCATTTCGCCGTAAAACGCCGGCGAGCGCAGCGGCAGGCGTTCTTCCGCGAAGCCGCCCGTCAGAAAGCCTTTGGACAACGGCGGACGCTGATATGGCGCGTGAGGTTCGTCGCCGATCAGCACGATATCGCCGTCGTGACCTGACTCTCTCGCGGAGGCCGCGAGTTGCAGCCCCGCATACGAAGCGCCGACAATCACAAGCTTGGGTTTCATGATCTCATCCCTGCTTTTCGGGAATCCGCACGACAAGTCCACTCATCGTCGATGCGACGACGAGCTGGCAACTGAGCCGGCTTTCCGGGCGGCGTTCGGCTGCCACGCCTTCGAGCAGTTCCT
Organism: uncultured Paraburkholderia sp.; assembly: GCA_940746715.1. GTDB lineage: Bacteria > Pseudomonadota > Gammaproteobacteria > Burkholderiales > Burkholderiaceae > Paraburkholderia. The sequence goes on along the minus strand of CALNWN010000014.1, from coordinate 79,760 downwards.
GCTCGGCATCGTCGGGCGCTGGAAGCTCAGCCGTCGAAGAAGGATCAATATAGACGTGGCATGTCGCGCACGACAGGCACCCGCCACACTCGGCGTCGATGCCACGCACGTTGTTGTGGGTCGCTGCCTCCATCACGCTGGTACCGGCGGACACTTCGATTTCAGTGCATTTGCCGTCGCGCAGAATATAAGTGACGATAGGCATCACATGTCTCCCTGATGATTGGGAACATTCAGAAGGTTTCGAAGTACTCGCGGTGTTCCCAGTCGGTTACTTCGAGATTGAAGCGGTTGATCTCCGCTTCCTTGAGCTTGCAGAAGTAGTCGATGAAGGCGCTGCCGAAGCCTTCAAGCATGCATTCGTTCGCACGCAGTGCGTCGAGCGCGTCGCCGAGTGAACGGGGCCAGCGATTACGCTTGAGTCTCATACGGTGTGTCCGCTGAAGGCGGCAATTCCAGATTGCGCTGCAACCCGTCGAGCCCCGATAGCACCTGCGTGCCGAAATACAGATACGGGTTCGCCGTAGGTTCGCCGACGCGGTTCTCCACGCGCGTCGCCGGATCGTTCGGCCCGCCCAGCACGCGCAGCATGACCCCGCGGTTGTCACATCCCCAGTTCGCGCGATCGGGTGCATTGGAATAGGGCCGATACCGCCTGTAGCCGTTGATTGTGGGCGTCGATAGAGCAGTCGCCCCTTGCGCGTGGGCAAGCAGCCCCGCAAGGTACGCTTGCCCCACAGACGAAAGCGGAGCAGTTGCATCTGACGGCATGAACGCGTTGCTGCCATTGTCGATATGCACGAGCGACTGGTGCAGATGCCATCCGCTCGACACCACGTTCGGAATACGCGGCCGGCACATGAAGGTCGCGTGATAGCCGTTGCGCTGGCATATCTGTTTGACGGCGCTGCGAAAGAGGATCATGTCGTCGGCGCTTTTGATTCCCTTCGTCGGCGCGAAGGTGAACTCGAACTGACTCGGACCGTACTCGACTTCGAGTGACCGCACGGGAAGCTCAAGGCCGTCGATGCCATTGCGCAGCATTTCCATGACGTGATCGACGGCGTCGTATCGCAGCTCGGTCAGATACTGATAGCCGTGCGACAGCAGTTCGACATCGGGCGGCAAGCCGGGCTGGCCGGAATGCTCGGGTTTCATATTCGGGTTCGTGAGCTTGAACACATGAAACTCGACCTCGAGGCCGCTGACCAGTTCGAACCCCTGGTTCGCGAGCCGCTCCAGCGCGCGACGAAATAGGTGCCGCGTGCCGAAGGGCACAGGCCTGCCGTTAGGGAAGTAGAGATCGCAGAGCACCCAGCCTGTATGCGGTGCCCAAGGCAAAATTCGAAACGTTTGCGGATCGGCAATCATCAGCGTGTCGCACGCTCCCTGCATCTCGGGCATGCCGAATCCGCCGCCCGCTGTAAACACCGGGAACACGGTGCGATGCGACGTATCCTTGGCAAGCAGTGTGCTCGTCAGCGTCACGCCGCATTCGAAGGCCTTGATTGCATCGTCGACGACCAGTGTCTTGCCGCGCAGCAATCCATGCTGATCGGGAAACGAGAATCGCACGACCTGTACGGCACTTTCCTTCAGGCGCTCCAGAAGCTGCGCGAAGGCCGCGTTCTGCGCGTCGGTCCAAAGACCATGGGTTTTAACGAAAGACATGTCTCTTCCGCGCAGCCTGAAAGCCGCGCGCTCCGTTCCGGTTGGGATAGGACTCAAGCCTTGGGCGCGGGCCAAGGCGCGGCAGCGCGGCGGCTGGCATCCGCTTCCTTCCAGTACTCGTCCCAACGCTCAGCGGGAGCAATGCCGTCGATCGACGCCGGCCCGGTCAGGTGTGCCGCCGCCTCTTCATCGATCACCATCAACGTCTTCTCGCCGGCTTGCGTCTTTTCTATTGCGTCCACCACGAGCAGCCGCCGGTACGCCATGATTCCCTTGTCAGTCGTACCCAAATGCTCTCGCGTGCGATCCTGAATGGGCCCTTGCGACTCCACCGCCCACTGATCGTGCACGTTGATGTCGAAGCCCATACCCGTATACGTTTCCGTCAATTGCTCGTGCACGTCGAAGCCGTAGTGGTTGCGCTTGTTCCTGCGCGATGTGTAATCGGGCAATTCGTACAGTTCAAGCCGCTGTTCACGCATCTGCTGCTTGTTCGTCGGCGCGCCGAAGCTCGTGAAGATCGCGTACCAGTAGCAGTTCTCGTCGTCGACGGGAACGTGCCATTGCGTAATGGTCATTTCGGCGCTCATCGGAATCACGAAGGCCTGAGGGAACACGACGTTCGTCACACGCACATGCGTGTGCTCGTCATCGATCGGACGTTTTGCAATTAGCCGAAGACCGTAGTCGGCCGGGCTGACGAGAATTTCAGGCGACTCATATTCGCGCAGCACCTTCGTGATGGGCATATTCGAGTCCGCCGACGCGCCACGAAATTGCTTGCCATAGCTTGTGCTGACATCTTCGTCTTCAAAGAAGTGATGAAGAAAAGATGCGTGCGCGGGGTCGATGCCCACCTCGAGCGCCTGCAACCAGTTGCATTCGAATAGTCCCTTGAAGGCGAATGTGTACTCGTTCGGCGCCGCGAAACAGTCGAAGTGGGGGAACGCCAGCAGCTCACCTTTGCCGATATAGGCGAACAGAATGCCGCTTCGTTCGATAACCGGATACGCGCTCTGACGAACCCGCTTGCACAGCGAGCTCCCAGCCGGTTCTCCCGGCGTGGACAGACACTGGCCCTCGACGTCGAAAAGCCAGCCGTGAAAAGCACAGCGCAAGCCCCCTGCTTCGAGCCTGCCGGCGGCGAGATCGGCGCCGCGGTGCGGGCAATCCCGGTCGAGCATTCCATAGCGGCCCTGTTCGTCCCTGAATACGACGAAGTCCTGACCCATCAGTCGCACCGCGCGTACCGGCCGCACGTCGGGGAGCTCCTCTACCAGCGCGACCGGCTGCCAATAGTTGCGTAACAGTTCGCCTGCCGGCGTGCCTTTGCCGACGCGAGTGATCGCGTCGTTTTGCGCGGAACTCATCATGACACTGTCTCCTAGAGTGAATACAAACGATGGGCGCCCGCATGCAGCATATCGTTTATTTTATGCAAAGAATAGGATATTGAATTCATATCTGCAAGCGTTGCATACACCTCTGAGCACCGACCGCGCCCGTGTACCAAGAACCCGGGTGCCAAGATCATATTTAACATTTGAATTGTCACGACTTTTGCGGGCGCGTAGTTATTTTCCCTGGTTTGCCATCTCTCCGAAAATGTCAATGTTTCCGCCTTGCTGCATACACGGAAGAATACTTCGTCTCAAACGCACATACCGTTGAGCCCACGCTCAGCTACAATGCAAAAGTAAGCTGGGCACTGTGCAAGACGGCACGACGCCTCAGCGGGCGAAAGGAGAAACAGGAATGGAGACGCAACAGGAGAAGGTGTTGGTGCATCTGCGCGACCTCATACTCAAGGGCGAGTTCGCCTCTGGTGAGCGCCTAGGCGAGGTGGCCCTTGCCGAACGGCTGCAGGCGTCGCGCACGCCGGTCCGGCTCGCGCTCACCACGCTGGAACAGGAAGGACTCGTCGAGCCGTCGCCCGCAGGCGGTTACGTGATGCGGCGTATCACCGCGGCGGAAATCGCCGACGCGATCGCCGTGCGTGGACACCTGGAAGGCATGGCCGCCCGCCTCGTCGCGGAACATGGCGTACCGCGACAACTGTCGAATGCGTTCGCCGAATGCCTGCGCGCGGGCGACAGGTTGCTGGCCAAGTCGGAACTCGACCTCGACGACTATGCCGGCTATACCGACATGAATAACCGGTTTCACAAACTGGTGGTCGATGGCTCCGGCAATGCAGCGCTTATTCGCGCCATCGACATGAACAACCGGCTGCCGTTCGCTGCCGCAAGCGCGATGCTGCCGATGCAATCGGCCATCCAGGAAGGCCGTCAATGGCTTTTCATGGCCCATGAGCAGCACCACAGCCTGGTTCAGGCGATGGAGCGCGGCGAGGGTACGCGGGCGCTCGCGCTGGCCACGGAGCACGTCCAGATCGCGCAGAGGAATCTCGCGTACGCGCTGGAGCGGCCCGAAGTCTGCATGGAGTTCGCGCCCGCGCTGCAGCTCGTGGCGGAAGCCGGACTTTGAGTGCGCGGTCTTAACGCGTGAAGGATGCAGACGACGCAGCGAGCGCGCCCCGCTGGGCAAACGCTCGCCTGCACTAGTGCGCGTGTATTGCGCCGTTCAAGTCCAGAATGAAAGCACGGCCTCAAGCGTCGCGGGCGCGCTCATTGGCAAGCCATGCCCGCCATCCGCCAAATTCCGAGATGTCGGTGGCCGAATGAACGCCATACGGTTCGCACAGGAAACCGGTCACCCACGAACCATCTGCTAGTTCGATCTTGCCGAGAGCCAGCGGCGACGGAACGGTCGCAATGAATGAGCCACACTCCGAGACAGGCATGTTCCAGAGTTCGACCTCGACCTTCACGCCGCCATCGCCGACTCCCCACCGTCCCGGACGCCGGGTGCCATCCGGCGATGCTGGCAACGCTGCGAGTCGATAGTGTGGCGCCCTCTGCGTGGACTGCTGCAAGAGCGCGCGCGAGAAAGCGTGTCTTTATTCAGCGGCGAGCATGAGCGGATCAACAATAAGCGGAATCGGTGGCTGACTCCGTTGTCGACGACGGGAATAACAACGCTACCGAGAGCGCCCTGCGCGCCGTGGTGCCAAGGATAGTGCAGAAGCGCACGCGAAAATCATACTGGCAAACCATAGCCAGTATCCAGCCCCATATCCACGGCGCGGAGATAAATCGTGCTACTCAGGACGGCATCCCTTGGCAGCGCTAGTGGCCCACGAGCGGCTTAATGAGTAAAGTCGCTCGTGACAAGAGCATGGGATGCACGAACTGCAACAGCTGGCGCCTGCGCTCCGGCGCCCCAGCGTCACGAACCCATGACCATGGGATCCATCCACACCGCCTCCCAGACATGATCGTCCAGATCGGCGAGGGCGCGGTTATACATGAATCCCAAGTCCTGCTTCGGGTTGATGTCCGCCGTGCCGCCGCACTCCACCGCTGCATCGTTCATCCGATCCACACCATCCTTGCTGTCGCAAGTCAGTGCCAGCATCACTTCGCTCGATCCGCTTTGCGGAAGCGGACGGCTCGTAAAGGTTTGCCACTTTGCGTGCGTGAGTAGCATCACGAAGATCGACTCGCTCCATACCATGCAGGCGGCCGTGTCATCGGTGAATTGCGGATTGTTCTTGAAACCCAAGGCCTCATAGAAGGCTTTGGACTTTTGCAGGTCTGCGACCGGAAGGTTCACAAAGATTGACTTGGTCATGACGGGTCTCCCCAGTTGAGAACAAGCACCGCGCTTGCCTGGCTAAAAGATACAGGCGCGAAGATTGTTGGCGCATTGACTTTTGGTAAGACGCGATCCAGTTCATCCGACACCCAGGGCAATGGCCTTCCTCAGACGGCTCAGGCTCTCCGGAGTAATGCCGAGCCAGACCGCAATGTGGTGCTGCTTCAGACGCCTGTGCAGATCGGGTTCACTGCTGATAAAATTGCGATAGCGCTTCATCGCGCTGTCGTGACGAAAGGCGATCTCGACCGGCTCCTTTTCGATGATCCAGTGGCGTTCCATGTAATGGATGTAGAACGCTGCGATGTCGGGAAACGTGGTCGTCAACGATCGGAACGCGGCGAACTCGTACTCTAGGACACTGCAGTCTTCGATGGCGGTGATCGTAAACTGGCCAGGTTTGCCAAGCAGCGTCGCACTGACGGAGCCTGCGATCCGGCCTTCCGGAAAGAAGTACTTGATGACCATGTCCCCCTCGGGGCCGACATGGTGTTGGAAGAACAGGCCTTCGAGGACAAAGGCGAACCGTGTCGGCACTTCGCCCGCGACGATGAACGACTCGTCCTTCCGGTATTGCCGGGGTTGCAGCAGCGAAGTCCAAGCCCGCTCTGCCTCTTCGGAGATGGCCGAGTAGGTTCGGATCATCTTGAAGAACGCTTCCGTATCCACTCGATCACTCTCCTGGTTTTGCCAGGCGAACCGCCCGGGGAGGATGGCGCACCGCCAAGGTTTGCACCGCGCTCGCGCTCACTTTTTCCCATCGACCACCGCGACCACCTCGTCGCGCGTGTACTCCTTGTTCGCAAGCGCGCCCGCCGGCGTCTTTGCTAGCAAGGTATCGAGTTCATCCGGCTTCACTTCGAGAACCGGCATGCGGATATCGTGCGGAACCTTTTTGCCGGCCAGGATCTGCTGCGTGACCCAGAACGCGAACGTCGACGCGCCCGGCGGAATCGTCACCGACATCGTCTCGTAGCCGGCCTTCTTCTGATCGGCCCACCATGCAAGCTCTTCCTGACGGTTGCCGAGAATGATGATCGGCGTCGGCCGTCCTGCGGCCTTGATCGCCTGCGCGGCGCCGAATCCGTCGCCGCCCTGGGTGACCACGCCGTCGATCTTCGGCAGCGTCGGCAGAATGCCCGCAACCTGCTTTTGCGCGACGGTCTGCGTCCAGTCGCCATGTACCGAGCCGACGATCTTCAGCCCCGGATACTTCTTCAGTTCATCCACGACGCCCTGGTGAATCTCGTCGTCCACCGAGACGCCTGCGAGCCCGCGGATTTCCAGCAGGTTGCCCTTGCCGTTCGACCGCTTCGCCAGATAATCGACCTGCACGCGGCCCATGCCCTGGAAATCGACCGCGATGCGATACGCGCACGGCTCGGTCGCGATTCCGTCGAACGACACGACCGTCACGCCCGCGCCGCACGCCTGCTTGATCACACCGTTGAGCGCGGTCGGCGAAACGGCATCGACGGCAATCGCCTTGTAGCCTTGCAGAATCAGGTTCTGGATCTGCTGGACCTGCTCGGTCGCCTGACTCTCGGCCGTCGTGAAGCTGGGCGCGGCCGCGACGATCTTCTGCTTCACCGCGGGATCGGCCACGTTCGCCCAGCTCTTGAGCATCTGCTGGCGCCAGCTCTCGGCCGTCGTGAAGCTGGGCGCGGCCGCGACGATCTTCTGCTTCACCGCGGGATCGGCCACGTTCGCCCAGCTCTTGAGCATCTGCTGGCGCCAGCTGTTGCCTGCATAATTGTTCGACAGCGCGATCTTTATCGACGACGTATCGCCGGTTGCGACCTGCGCCGATGCGCCCACCGATGCCGCGGCCAGACACAGCGCCACCGCGATTGCTGACATCTTCATGTTCGTCTCCGGTTTTTGATGTTGTGACGTTTCACCGCCCCGCGCCGCGCACACCGACGTGAAGCGAATAGATCGACGAGGTCGCTGCGATAAACAGCCGATTGCGGTTGATGCCGCCGAACGTGAGATTCGCGACCACCTCGGGAATCAGGATCTTGCCGAGCAGCGTCCCGTCCGGCGCATAGCAATGGACGCCGTCTTCCGCGCTCGTCCACACGTTGCCGTGCTCATCCACGCGCATGCCGTCCGGCACGCCGCTTCGAATTTCGATGAAGACGCGTCCGCTGCGCAAACGGCCCTCGCCCGCTACATCGAACACGCGGATATGACGCGGCGCCTTGTCGTCGTGCGACGCGCCGGAATCAGCGATATAGAGGCGCGATTCGTCCGGCGAGAACGCGAGACCGTTCGGCTTCACGAAGTCGTCGCTGACCAGTTCCACACGCGCGCTGTCGGGCGAAATGCGGTACACGTTGCAGCGGCCGATCTCGCTCTCTGCGCGATACCCTTCGTAGTCGCTCAGGATTCCGTAATCAGGATCCGTGAACCAGATGTGGCCGTTCGAATCGACGATGACATCGTTCGGCGAATTCAGCCGCTTGCCTTCGAAGTGCGACGCAAGCACGGTTACGCTGCCGTCATGTTCGGTGCGCGTCACGTGCCGCGCACCGTGCTCGCAACTGACGAGCCGGCCTTCACGATCGCGCGTGTTGCCGTTGCTGTAATTCGACGGCGCGCGGAACACGCCCACGCCCATTCCCGGTGCCCAGCGCAACATCCGGTTGTTGGGTATGTCGCTCCAGATGAGCAGGTCGGTCGCCGGGAAATACACCGGCCCTTCGGCCCACAGGCATTCATCCGTCAGGCGGCTCAGGAATGCGTTGGGCTGAAGCAGCCGTCTGAAACGCGGATCATGCACTTCGTAGTCGCTGGATTTCATGTCCCCTCTCGTTCTCGATATGAATCGGAAAAGCGGTCGACGCCTCTTCACCGCACCGTCTTTCCACCGACCGCGACCGTCACCGCGATGATGAGCACGCCATAGACGATCGAGCGCACGCCCGCATCCGCGCCGAGCGCGTTGAGCGCGGCGTTCGTGAGAAACAGGAACATCGACGCGCCCCACACGCCGACGATCGTCGCCTTGCCGCGGCAACCAGCGTGCCGCCGATCACGACCACGGCGATCGAAATCAGCATGTACTCAACGCCCATGTCGAGCGACGCGCCGCCCGAGGTCGCCGCGAGCAGAAGCGCCGTGAGCGCCGCGATCATCGAGCACAGCACGTACGCGAGGCAGCGCGTGCGATGCACGTCGACGCCCGCGAGCCACGCGGCCCGTGCGTTCTGTCCGATCGCCGACAGCTTCCGGCCGTACACCGCGCGATGCAGCAGCACCGCCAGCCCGACCGACAGCGCAAATGCAAGGAGCGCGATATACGGCACGTTCAGGAACCGGCCGGTCGCGAACGCGCCGAGCGCGGGCGGCGGTGGCGGGAGCTGCCGCCCTTGCGTGATCGCGATCGACTGAATGATGAAACTCGACGACAGCGTCGCGATGATCGGCGGAATGCGCAGCAGCCTGATCAGCATGTAATTCGCGAGGCCCACCGCGACACCGACGCCCAGCGCGGCCGCGACGCCGAGCACGATTCGCCCGTCTGCCCCGCCCATGACGTGCATGCCGATCACGCCCGCGAGCGCGATGGTCGACGGCACCGAGAGGTCGATGTTACCGACGCCCGACGTGATCACGAGCATCTGCCCGAGACCGACCAGCACCATGAACACGCCGTAGGTGAGCGCCGTCTGGGCGACATTGCTGGCAATGCCGAAGCCGAACACGCCGACGATGCCGAACCACACCAGCACCGCGCCGACGAACGACCACGCCCACGGCGCCTGAACGCTGCGCAAGCGCGACCACGCGGGTTCTTCTGCGCCGATTGTCCTGCCAGTTACCTGCGATTTCATTGGCGCTCCCCGCGTTGCAGCAGCACGCGCAGCGACAGCACGACGACGAGGATCGCGCCCTGCATGCCGACCTGCCAGTCCACCGAGATATTGAGGAAGGCGAGGAACGACGCCGCGAGCGTCAGCGTAATTGCACCGAGCACTGCGCCGATCACCGACACGCGCCCGCCGATAAATTCGCCGCCGCCGAGTATCACCGCCGCGATGGACAGCAGCGTGTAGCGCAGCGCGAGATTGGCGTCGGCGGAAGTCGTGAGGCCGAGCAGAGACAGACCCGACAGCACGCCGAAGATCCCCGCGATGTCGTACAGCGTCGCCTTGCTGCGCACGAGCGACCAGCCGAAGCGGCGCATCGCGCGCGGATTGCCGCCCGCGCCGCGGATGCGAACGCCGGCCGAGGTGCGCATCAGCAGCATGTGGCCGATAATCGCGACCACCACCGACCACACGATCGGCGCCGCGATGAGCGGCGTCTGATAGTTCATTGCCGTGCCGAGCCAGCCGGGACTCGTGCCGCTCGGCGAAGGCAGCAGCACGATCGCGAGGCCGCTCCATACGAACGACAGACCGAGCGTGACCACGATCGACGGGATCTGCCGCAGCTCGATCAGCGCGCCGACTGCCGCATATGCGAGCACGCAGCCGATCAGCGCGAGCGCACCGAGCCACGGCTCTTTAACGAGCAGCGTCGCGCCGATGCACGCCATGAGACTCACAAAAGAACCGATCGACAGATCGAGGTCGTTCACGGTGATGATCGCGAGCTGCGCGAGCGTCGCGAGCACGATTGGCACCGCCAGATTGAGCAGCAGACTGGAGCCGGAATAGCTCATCACCGCGGGCTGCATGATGAGGATCGGCACGAGCACCGCAATCAGCGAGATTGCGGGAAGCAGCGCGCGCAGGCGACCCCGCGTGCTCTGGATCGAAAAGCGCGCGGGCGTCATGCGGCCTGCTCCTCGAAGCTGGCTGCAAGCAGTGCTTCTTCCGTGCATTCGTCGGCAGCGAGCACGCGCGTGACGGCCGCCGAGCGGAATACATAGGTGCGATCGCAATGCGACAGCTCTTCGTTTTCGGTCGTATACCAGATGAAGGTGCGGCCCTTTTGCGCTTCGTCGTGAACGAGCTGATAGATGTCGCGCTTCGTGCCGACATCCACGCCGCGCGTGGGATCGTCCATCAGGATCAGCACCGCGTCCGACGCGAGCGCGCGTGCGAGCAGCACTTTCTGCTGATTGCCGCCGGACAGCGACAGGATGCCCGCGCTCATCGGCGCGCCGCGTATGCCGATCTTCGCGCGCCACGCTTCGTCGAGCGCGCGCGGCCGCGCGATCGACCAGACCGCGCTTCGACTTCGCGCCGCCGAAAAGCCAGCGCACGTCGAGATTGCGCGATCGACCAGACCGGAAACACGCCGTCGCGACCGCGATCGCCTGCGACGAAAGCGGCTTTCAGGCGCCCTGCGCCGCGACGCGTCGCGGCCTCGTAGATCGACAGCAACGCTTCGGTTTGACCCTGGCCGGCGAGTCCCGCAAAGCCGACGATCTCGCCGCGCGGCTCGCCGCGTCGCGCGGCAGCACGCCGACAATTCCGCCGTCGCGCATCACGACCACACGATCCGCGACGCGCTCGATTTCACCCAGCATGTGCGTGATGAGCACGCAGGTGATTCCCGATTGCGCCGCGCGCCGCACGAACGCGAGCAGCTGATCGGCCGTATGCGCGTCGAGCGACGACGTCGGCTCGTCGAGAATCACGAGGCGCACCGGCGCATCGGTCACGGTAAAGCCGCGGGCAATTTCCACCATCTGCTGTTGCGTGAGCGTCAGATCGGAAACCAGCTCATTACCCTTCAGCCCATTGCCGGGAAAGATTTCTTCGAGCTTCTCGCGCATCAACGCGGTTGCCTTGCGACGCCAGCCAGCCCCGCGCAATTGCGGATGCACGATCGTCATGTTTTCGGCGACCGTCAGATTCGCGCACAGCGACAACTCCTGGAACACGCCGCGCACGCCTGCATCGCGCGCGGCGTTCGCATCGTAATGCGGCGCCGCTTGTCCCTCCACGTCGATGCGTCCCTGCGTCGGCGCATAGACGCCCGCCAGCACCGCCATGAGCGTGGATTTGCCCGCGCCGTTATGTCCCGCGATGCCGACGCATTCTCCGCGCATGAACGCGAAGTCGATGTCGGCGAGCGCGCGAACCCGGCCGAAGGTCTTGCCGATGCCTTCGAAGCGAATCAGCGCGCCCGGCTGACCGTTGCTTGATGTTGCGCCCATTCACATGCCTCCGTGCGTGGCGTCGCGCGCGTGCTTACTTTTTGTCGAGCAGCGCCACGGTCTGCGGCAACGTGTAGGTGACGTCGGCGATAGCGCCCTTCGGCGTCGCGGCGAGCTTCGCCGGCAACTCCTGTTGCGAGATCGCGAGCAGCGGTACGTTGATGGTCACGTCCTTGGGGATAGGCTTGCCCGCGAGAGTGTCGCCGGTGGCAACCTGCGCGTGCGCCGCGCTGCCGACCATGCACGCGGCGAGCGCGAGCGCGGCCCTGACCTTCATTCCTTTACGGAACATCGTGTCATCTCCTTTCGTTTTTCTTCGCGCGCCGTGACTTGATCGACAACGCGCCGTTCGCCAGTCTGCGTTGATTCGTGCTGCGGTCAGGCCAATCTGTTTTGGTCAGGCCACCGATTGCGGAGCCAGTATAGCGACTGGTGCGGGCGTGTGCAATTCCGTTTAGTTACCGGTAACGCGGGCGGTGCCGGCAGGTGTGCCGGCAAGCACGCTCATCGTCTTCCCGTCGTCACGCGAGTGACACCGCCTCGTGCGCGCTGCCTGCGTGCACTCGCGATTGCGCCGCGCTCAGCGACCGCCAGCGCAGATAGCTTCGATCCAGCGCGGCAATATCGCTGCAACCGAGCAGACCCAGCCCCCGGTCCACTTCCGTTTGCAATATCTGGATCGCGCGCGCGGCGCCCGGCTGGCCGCCCGCGCTCAGGCCATAGGTCGTCGCCCGGCCGAGCAGCACGGCATCGGCGCCCAGCGCAACGGCCTTCAGGATGTCGGAGCCACGGCGGAATCCGCCGTCGAGCATCACAGCGAGTCGGCCGCGCACCTGATCGACGACTTCGGGCAGCACGTCCATCGCGGACACCGCGCCGTCGAGCTGCCGGCCGCCGTGATTCGACAGCACGATCCCGTCGACGCCCGCCTCGATCGCCCGCAGCGCGTCCGGCGCGCCCAGCAAGCCCTTCACGACGAGGCGCTTCGGCCACAGATCACGCAGCCAGCGGATGTCGTCCCAGGACAGCGACGGATCGAGCTGCTGACCCAGCGTAATCGTCGCGCCCTTCACGCTGGTCTGCCCGGGCGGCAACAGGTCGCCGAGATTCGCGAAGCGCGGCATCCCGCTCGGCCAGAGCACGTTGCTCATCCAGCGCGAATGGCCCAGCACGTCGAACTTGTTGCGCCAGTCGAGCATCAACGGCTTGATGTAGTTGCGCAGATCCCATTCGCGTTTGCCGAACACGGCGCTGTCCGTCGTGACGACCAGCGCTTCGATTCCGGCCGCAAGCGAGCGTTGCGCAAGCTTCGCGACGAACTCGCGCGTGCGATACATGTAGACCTGCATCCAAACGCGGCCGCCCGCGCGTTGCACGACCTCTTCGAGCGCAACCGTCGACGCGTTGCTCAGCACGAACGGAATGCCGGCCGCCGCCGCGGCGCTCGCGAGCTGCACATCGCCCTCGCGGAACATCAGTCCGCTGTAGCCCGTCGGGCCGATCATGAACGGCGACGCCGTGCGCTGATCAAACAGCGTGCTGCTCTGGTTGCGGTATTCGACATTGACGAGCGTGCGCGGCAAAAACGCGATTTCGTCGAACACGTCCCGATTGCGGCGCAGCGTCGCCTCGGCTTCAGCGCCGCCTTCGATATATTCGAAACAGAAATTAGGCAGCCGCCTGCGTGCCATCGCGCGCAGATCGTCGATGCCGTGCGCGCGGTTCACGTCGCGGCCTGAATAAAGGCGGCGTTTCAATGCAGCTCTCCTCTTCTATTCGTCTCTCTGGCGTGCATGCGTTTCCCGGTGAACATAATCAGGTCACCACGCCGACCTGCCAGGGCACGAACTCGCTTTGCCCATAGCCGTGCAGCTCGCTCTTCGAGCGCGTGCCCGATGCGCAGTCGAGCATCATCCGGAAAATCGCTTCGCCGAGCTCGTCGATGCTGGCGCTTCCGTCGACAACGCCGCCGCAGTTGAGATCGATGTCGTCCTCCTGCCGTTCCCACAGCGCGGTGTTGGTTGCGAGCTTCAGCGAGGGTGACGACGCGCATCCATATGCGGAGCCTCGCCCGGTCGTGAAGCAGATCAGGTTCGCGTCGACGAGCATTTCTTTGACGAGCGAGACGCCGCGCTCGATCGTCTTGCGAGTGCCGCCGCTGTTCTGAATCGTGAAGCTGCGCAGCTTCATCTCTTTGCCGGCTGGCCCGGCTGCTTCGAGCACGCCGTCGATCTGGTTGGTTTCGCAGCCGAGTCCGACGAACACGACCGACGCGAAGTTCGGATGCACCGCGCAGCCGGCCAGCGTGCGGCGCAATACGGCGATGCCTTCTCCCTGCATGTCGATGCCGCAGCCGAGTCCGTGTGTCAACGCGACGACGCCGTCCACGTTCGGGAAGTCGGCGAGCGCTTCGGGGCGCACGTCGCGCCTGAAGTGATCGGCGATGGCGCGCGCGACCGTGGCCGAACAGTTCACACTCGTCAGGATACCGATGTAATTGCGGGTCGCCACACGGCCGTCGTCGCGGCGAATGCCCATGAAGTGCGCGGGCTCGGCCACGTACTCGGTCGGATGCGTGTCGACGCCGAACGCATGATCGCGCGAGAATTCGGACATGCCGAGGTTGTGCACGTGAACGTGCTGGCCGCACGCGATCGCTTCGCGCGCCACACCGATAATCTGGTTGTAGCGCTTGACCGGCTCGCCCTTCGCAATATCGCGCGTGGCGATCTTGTGGCCGGGAGGAACGAGTCCTGTCACGACCAGTCGTTCCGCGTCGATGCGCGTGCCGGGCAAGAGCTGCCGGGTGGCGATGATCACATCGTCGTTCGGATGCAGACGAATCACCTGGGGCGCGCTGCTAGCTTGAGTCAACATAAGAAGGCCTCGAATGGAATGGGTTGCGGGCCGCTACCGGCTACCGGCTACCGGCTACGTCAGACTGCCGAGCCGACACGCGTCGACGCTTCTTCGGTATCGAAAGCCATGGACAGCGGTTCGATGCGGCCCACGATCACCAAATAGCTGAACGCGCCGAGAAAGCAGAAGCCGCCGGCCACGACGAGCGGAATCGTGAAAATGAGCCCTTGGTCATCGCAACCATCACGCCGGTGAAAGTCGTGATCACGATGCCGGCCAGGTTCGACGCAAAGTTCTGAATACCGCCGATCGACGCGACATGGTCCGGCGTCGGCGCGACGTCGCCGGGCAGCGACCATATGCTGGCCGCGGCGAACGCGAGGCTGCCGTATGCGATGCCGAAGAACGCGAGCATCAGATAGACGTTCGCCGTGAATGCGGACAGCGTGATCACCGACGACAACAGCATGCCGCCGACCATGCAGGTCTTGCGCGCAGCGGTCAGACTCCAGCCGCGCCGGAACAGCGCATCCAACACATAGCCGCCGAGCCAGCCGCCGGGGATCGAGATCAGCGCCGGAATCATCACGAGCGTGCCGAGCGATTTCAGCGAGAAGCCGCGCGTCTGCACGAGATAGCTCGGAAACCACGTGATGAAAAAATAGATCACGAAATTCAGGCAAAAGAAGCCGAGCATCATTCCCCACAGCGTGCGGTGGCGAAACAGCGAGCTCCAAGTGACGCGTTGGCGCTGTCTGGCGACGCCGGGCGCGCTGGCGGCCGCATTCGAGCTGCCCGTATCGAGCGGCTCGGGGTTCCGATAGATCACGAACCAGCCGAGAATCCACACCGCGCCAAGCGCACCGGTGATGACGAACGCCGCTTTCCAGCCGACCGAGCTGATGATCAGCGCGACGACCAGAATGGACAGCGCGGAGCCGACACGCGAGCCGCTATCGAAAATGCTCGTCGCGAGCGCGCGCTCCTTGATGGGGAACCACTGGCTCACGAGCTTCGCGCACGACGGGTACGCGCCCGCCTCGCCGACGCCGAGCAGCCGGCAGCCGAACATCCCCGCAACGCTGCTGGTGGCCGCGGTCAACGCGGTGAACACAGACCACCAGCCGACGGCGAGCGGCAACGCGATACGTGCGCCGACGCGATCGACGAACCAGCCGAACGGCATCTGCATCAACGCGTAGGTCCAGAAAAAGCCGCTCAGGATGAAGCCCATCTGCGCAGGTCCGATGCCCAGCGCCTTTTCGATCTCCGGCGCTGCGACCGCCAGATTCGCGCGATCGATGTAGTTCACCGCGATCGCCAGAAAGCTTAGAAAAATCACCACCCAACGCATTTTGCGCATAGCTTGTCTTGAATATGGGACCAGTTCCCTAATCGCGCGAAATGCGGGCCCTCGTGCTATTGGGGCGCGCAGCACATCGCCGTTGCGCGGCAACCGCGCCGCACTCAACAACTTGTCTGGCCTTACCAGATTCGACAAATTAAAATGCGGTTGGGCCGCTGGTCAAGCCAATTGTCGGAAAATTCGGGAAATCCCCGGGTTGGACGAACCTCTCGTGCTGCGCCGCGTTGCCCGTTTGCGGGCAGCGCGCTTCGATCTACAATCGGCGCTCGCCTCAACGGCGCGTAGCCACGTCAGCGCGCCACCTCGCCAAGACAGCTTGTGACAGACAAACCCGCCGACCCTCGCCGCCTCTATCTGCAGATCGCGGAGAAGCTGCGCGATCTGATCGCGCAGCCGGAGTTCGCGCCGAACGGCCGCTTGCCTTCGGAGCGCGCGCTCGCGGCAGCGCTTGCGGTGTCGCGTCCGTCGGTGCGCGAGGCGCTGGTTGCACTGGAACTGGAAGGGCTGGTCGAAATCCGCATGGGCTCGGGCGTCTACGTGTGCGCAACGCCGCCGACGCACAGCAAGGAGCCGTTGTCGCGCGCCGAACTCGGCGACAGCCTGCTCGACATCATGGGCGCGCGCTGTGTGATTGAAGGCTCGATCGCGGCGAGCGTCGCACCGTTTTGCAAAGCGAAGGACCTGAAGCACCTGCGCGAGCTGTACGACGAAATGCAGCGCGAAGTCTCGGCGGGACGGATTCCGGTCGCCGCCGACCGCGCATTTCATCTCGCGATCGCGCAAATGACCGGCAACGAGGTGCTCGTGCGCACCGTCAGTTCACTCTTCGATGCGCGACACAGCCCGCTGTCCGAAAAGCTGCGCGGCCATTTCGAAAACGAGAGCACATGGGGCGCGGTTCCTGACGAGCATCGTGTGATCCTCGAAGCGCTCGAAGCGCATGATCCGATCCAGGCTCAGGCGAGCATGCAGCGTCACCTGAAGATGTCGCTGGAACGGGTGATCGCCGGCGGGCGGCCGAATGCGCAGCAGCGCTGAAAGCAACGGCCGAGGCGCATCAACCGGCAGTTTGTGGTTGACGCATTTCGGGAAGCTTTTTCGGCAAGGTTCGCGTGAGCCTCGATGCCGGGCTCGCGGTGGTCGGGCGCCCATCACTGCGAACGCGCCGATACAAGCGGCTCGGCCTCGTGGTCGGCCATCCGCGTGATCCATTGCTCGAATGCCGCCACGGCATTGTCGTCGACGCGTCCCGTACTTCTCACCAGCATGTAGTCGTCCGCACGCCACGCCGGTGTGGCGATGGGGCACACAAGACGCCCTTCTGCAATATCGCGCCTGATTAGCGGCAGTGACACCAGCGCCACGCCGAGACCTTCGACGGCTGCACCGAGTTGGAGATTCACGTGGTCGAACTCGGCATGACGGGCTGCCCGCAAGTCGGACGCGCCGGCTTGCTTTAACCAGTGCGACCAGGCGGAACGCGTCGTGGCAGAGTGCAGCAAGGTGTAATGGCGCAGATCGGTCACGACCCGGATCGGCCGCTGACGCAGCAGTGCCGGACTGCAGGCAGGCAAGCGCAAGTCAGGCATCAATGGACGGGACACAAGCCAGCGCCCTCTTCCGGTCCGGAACGCACGCCGATATCAAAGACGTCACCGACGTAGCGCAATTTGCGCGAGGTGGTCGACACCCTCACGTCCACCTCGGGATAACGCGCCTGGAAATCGGCAAGACGGGGCAGCAGCCAGCAGAGCGCGAAACTCATCGGCACATTCACACGCACGACGCCTGATATCCGATGCGTCGAGCGATTGTGGCGCAGACGCACCGCCGCCACGCCGAGGCGCTCGAACGCATGGCTGACGTCGTTCAGCAACGCGGCGCCTTCATCCGTCAGCACAACGCCCCTCGGGCGGCGCTCGAACAGGGGCACGCCGAACCAGTCCTCGAGCAGTCTGATCTGTTTTCCAACGGCCCAATGGGTGACATGCAAAACCGTGGCGGCCTCCGCGAAGCTGCCATGACGAGCGACCGCCTCGAACACTCGCAGTGCATTGAGCGGCGGAAGTTCATCCCGTTTCTTTGCGACGCTTTGGCCTCTATTCATGACGTGACTTTTTCTCTCTGTTGCCGCGATATTAGCTCAGTTGAATCGCGCAACCGTGCCGCCATAAAATCGCCTGTCCGACTTTTATGCCCTGCACGCGCACGCCGTTGCGATCGTGCGAGGTGAGAACAATCGATATGCGTCTATCCGTTCTGGTCCCTTCAGCAGAAGGGCGAAGTGCGCCGTCACGCTCGCGCGTGCTGTGGCTCTCATGTGTCGCGCACGCATTGCACGACGGCTATACGGACATGATCTACGCGTTGCTTCCGGTGTGGCAGTCGGACTTCGGTCTTGACTTCGCCGGTCTGGCCATCCTGCGCGGCATCTATGCCGGCACGATGGCGACGCTGCAAATCCCCGCCGGCCGCCTGGCAACACAGTTGGGCAGCCGCGCTACGCTGGAGCTCGGTACGCTGCTCGCCGCACTCGGCTATGCGTTGGCGGGAATGTCGGGCGGCCTGGCTGGTTTGTGTGTGGCGCTGGCGATCTCGGGCAGCGGATCAAGCACCCGGCACCCGATCGCATCAGGCGCGGTCGCGCGTACGTATAAGCGCGAGGCGAGAGGCCCCTTGAGCATCTACAACTTTTCCGGCGACCTCGGCAAATCCGCGTTGCCGGCAGCCATTTCACTGCTTGTGTCCATCATGTCGTGGCGTCATGCGTTGTGGATCGTCGCGGCAGTCGGCTGTATGACTGCCGCGCTCATCGCGCTATCTTTTCCCAACCTGCCGCGCCGCGAAACTCCGGACCTGAGCGCGCCTGCCCAGCGAGGTCCCGCTGCGGGGAAAGGGTTTTCGTGGCTGTTCGCCATCGGCGTGCTCGATACTGCCGTGCGCATGGGGCTCCTCACGTTCCTGCCGTTTCTGCTCAAGGCAAAAGACGTATCGCCACAACTGACAGGAACGGCTCTCGCGCTTGTGTTCATCGGCGGTGCGGCCGGCAAATTCGTTTGCGGGTGGATCGGCGCGCGAGTGGGCGTCGTGCACACAGTACTCCTCACCGAGGGCGGCACGGCGGTGTGCATCGTCGCGGTGATGTTCCTGCCTCTAGCCTGGACCCTGGTGCTGCTGCCATTTCTCGGGATGATGCTCAACGGCACCTCCTCGGTCCTCTACGGAACCGTGCCGGAGATGTGTCCACCCGAGCGTACCGAGCGAGCGTTCGCCATGTTCTATACGGGGACCATCGCGTCGGGGGCGTTGTCGCCGGTCCTTTATGGCTTTCTTGGTGACAGGATCGGTTTGCATGGCGCCACGGTCGCCACCGCGTTCACCGCCCTAGCAATCTTTCCGCTCGCGATAGCCCTTCGCTCGTATCTGAGAGACAACCGGAAGGAGGCCGATACCAATGACGATGTCTGAGATTCCCGCCATTGCCCTTGTGGGCCCCGGCGCAATCGGCACGACTGTTGCCGCGGCGCTCCATGAGGCAGGACGTAGGCCGACCATTTGCGGCCGTTCAGCGCATGTGCGCCTGACGCTCGAGTTCGACGGTGGTCAGATCGTGGTGCCCGGGCCGGTGCTGACCGATCCGCACGGCATCAGCGACAAATTCGATCTTGTGTTCGTTGCGGTGAAGTCGACCCAGACAGCAAGCGCGGCACCGTGGCTCTCCTCACTGTGCGACGCGAGGACGGTTGTCTGCGTGCTGCAAAACGGGGTCGAGCAGATCGACCTGTTCAAACCATTCGCGTCCGGCAGCGCAGTCTTGCCCTCCGTGGTGTGATTCCCAGCGCAACGCGAATCGGCATCATCGGTATGGTTGCGCGCAGAGCCGCGCCTCACCTTGCCGGACGTGCCGGCCGCTGGCGTAGCGGCTTCCGCTTTGCGCGGCACGCGGTGTTCCGTCGAGGTGGCGGAGGATTTCGTTTCGGTCGCGTGGCGAAAGCTCTTGCAGAATGCAGTTGCTGGACTCATGGTGCTGACAGGACGCCGCGCCGGCATGTTTTCCCGAAGCGATATCACCGCGCTGTCGCTCGCCTATTTGCGGGAATGTCTCGACGTCGCGCGTGCGGAAGGTGCTAACCTGGGAGATGAAGTTCCGCAGCAGATCGTCGACGGGTTTCATCGCTCGCCGCCGGATCTGGGTACATCCATTCTTGCGGACAGACAGGCTAACCGCCCTCTCGAGTGGGACTGCCGCAACGGTGTCGTGCAGCGATGCGGCCGCTCGCACGGTATCGCTACACCAATCAGCGATCTGCTCGTGCCGCTGCTCGCGGCCGCCAGTGAGGGGCCCGGCTAGCCGTGCGCAGACGCGCGCCGTTGCGACGGGCACCGCATTCCCGACTCAACCACGCGCCTTTGCAATTTTCGGGAGCGACTGCCGTTCGCGAATGATGTTGATCAGCCGAAGCAAGGCGGGATGGTTGTAGCGACGACTACTGTAGTAGACTACTGTAGTAGATATGCAAGGGATCCTCCGCGCACGCATGCTCTTCGAGGACCACTTTCAGAGTACGCCGCGCAAGCTCGTCAGCAATCCGCTCCTCCAGAACGTACGCTATCCCCATTCCGGCTTTGCATGCGCTGATGGTCGTCACCGTATCGTTGATCGTGATGGCCCCAGGCACCCGGATAGACTTTTTCTTGCCTGCGACGTCGACTTCCCAGCGGTAGCTGGAATTGTCACCGAGCAGAAGTTGCAGGCACTGGTGGTTCGCGAGTTCGCCGAGTTGACGGGGCGTATCGTGCTTCTTCAGATACGCGGGCGACGCAACCATCACCCATCGCTACGGGCGAGTGAGGGGCACTGCAATCATGTCTTCCGGAACATGATGACCGTAGCGAATTCCAGCGTCGTAGCCTTCCGCGACGATATCGATCGGACGATTGTCCACAACCACTGTGATCTGCACCCCGGGACAGACTCGTGCGAATTCCGGCAATGCCGGTGCGATCAGCAGGTGAGCCGCATCTGCGAAAACATTCAGGCGAAGAGAACCTAGTCGCGCCGTTCCAGGCGCTGCGAAGCCTTCGAGTGCGGAGCCGATCTGGTTGAAGCCGTCCTGCAATCGCGAGGTGAGATCGAGCCCCGCCTCCGTAGGCGACACCGCCCTGCTCGTGCGGTTCAGCAGCTTCGCACCGAGCCGGTCTTCCAGCCGCCGCATTGCGTGACTGACAGCCGAGGGTGTCTGTCCTGCTTCAATGGCGGCGAGCCTGAAGCTTCCGCATCGGACTATGGCGAGAAACAGCTTCAGGTCGGCGAAGTCGATGCGGTCTTTGACATGGTGAATGCGATTCATCGCTTCAGTGAGCCTGTTTTATTCTACGCTATGTCATTATTTTCCCGATTTGATGCCTGTGGCGTGCGGCAGCCGCCGCGCCTCGACAGCTCCGTTCGGAGGACATTCCATGCTGGGACTTGAGCAGATGCAGATTGGCGACCTGAAGGACACGAAAGTTCTCATTACCGGCGGGTCGAGCGGAATAGGCGCGGCTGTTGTTCGGGCGTTCGCCGCGCAGGGTGCCCACGTGGTCGCGCATTTCAACGAAAGCGAAACGGCTGCACAAGCGCTGCGTGCGGAATCGCCGGACCGTATCCGTCTGGTTCGGGGTGATGTGAGCGAAGCCGGCGAGGCAGCGCGCGTCGTGCAAGAAGCGGCGGACATGCTAGGCGGGCTTGATGGGCTCATTAATAACGCCGGCGGCATGCTGGGACGATTGGCCTCCGTCAGCGCATCGGCGAGCCATTTCGAACGGGTCGTCAATCTCAACGCGAGATCGGTCTGGGAAGCAACGTCCGCGGCCTATCCGTTCCTGAAGGCGGCCGGTGGCTACGTCATCAATACGACGTCCATTGCGGCGCGCACGGGCGGCGGCGCAGGGGCGGTGCTTTACGCAGTGTCGAAAAGCTTTGTCAGCAGCTTGACTCGCGGCCACGCGAAGGAATTCGTGAACGACGGCATCCGGGTCAACGCGGTATCGCCGGGACTGATACAAACCGCCCTTTCACGACAAATACACGCCAGCGCAAATCCGCGCTTCGCAGACAGCGACGGGGCCGATGGGCAGAGAAGGCTTACCGGAGGAATGCGTGGGCGCATTCCTGTTCCTCGCGTCCCGCGCGATGTCGGGATACGCACTGGGCAAATTATCGAGGTCAACGGCGGGCAACTGATGCCATGAACGGAGAATCAGCATGAAACAGCGGAAGTTCGAGAATACAGGAAGCAGTGTCTCCGAAATCGGATTCGGCGCCTGGGCAATCGGCGACTCATGGGGCGACGTCGCAGAGAGCGACGCAAAGTCAGCGCTGCACGCGGCGCTCGACAACGGCACGACGTTCATCGATACGGCCGATGTCTATGGCGATGGCCGCTCGGAGCGAATCATCGCGGACGTGCTCAAGGAGCGCACGGGTCCGCGCCCCTTCGTGGCGACCAAGGCGGGTCGCAGGCTTGACCCGCATCTGGCAGAAGGCTACACGGCGACGAATCTGAACGCCTTCGTGGACCGGTCTTTGAAGAACCTGGACGTGGAGTGCCTCGACCTGGTGCAGCTTCACTGCCCGCCGAGGTCTATTACCGGCCTGAAGTTTTCGATGCACTGGACCGTATGGTCGTATCGGGAAAGATCCGCGCCTATGGGGTGTCCGTCGAGAAAGTCGAAGAAGGGCTGAAGGCGATCGAATATCCGGGCGTGAAGTCGGTGCAGATCATCACAACATTTTTAGACAGAGACCGGCGCGATTCATCCAGGAAGCGCATGAACGGGGCGTCGCCGTGATCGTGCGTGTGCCGCTCGCATCCGGCCTGCTCACCGGAAAGATGACGCGCGAGACGACGTTTGCCGCCAATGACCATCGCCTTTTCAATCGGAACGGTGAGGCCTTCGACAAGGGCGAGACCTTCGCGGGCGTTCCTTATGAAATCGCTCTGGACGCCGTCGACGAAATTCGCTCGCTCGTTCCGCAGAATGCGACGATGGCGCAGTTTGCGCTGCGCTGGATTCTCATGAACGAGGGCGTGACGACCGTCATACCCGGGGCGAAGAACGCGGCGCAAGCCAGGGTCGACAGTGAGGCAAGCGAGTTGCCGCCCTTGAGTGGCTCGGCCATGGCTGTTCTTCGCGAGCTTTATCTGAAGAATATAGCGCCTCACGTGCATCATCAGTGGTGAAGCTGCTGTTTCGGCCGCGCCCCGGGTCGGCGCGGTCCGAATTGCGGGACCGGCTCTTCGATGGCACGCAGTTGCTGATGATGGGGCAGATGCACGACGAATACCGTTTCTGTCTCGTCAGACTGCGCTTCGATGCCGCCCCCATGCGCCTTGACAATCTCCCTCGCGATATATAAGTCCTAGCCCCAGGCTGCCATCGGCACTCCTGTCCGTTTCGCGTTCCGCGCCGTGATGGCAAGTGGCTTTCCGCCATTTGTCCGCCGCAGCACGCCCTATCAAGGATCGCGACTGCTGCATACCCTTTCAACCCGCTAGCATGATTTCCGAGACTATTGATTAGCACTTAGCCAACACATCAGCTCCGATAGTCTGCATCCGCATTGGTAATGTCGGTTTCTGAAGGGAGATGGCCTTGTCCACTGCTAACGAGCTTGTCGGCACTGCGCGGTTAGTCAAAAAGATTCTGGAATGGCCTGTTCATAAGTTCATCCCGGTTGCAATCAAGGCCGTGATTCTGCCGCGTCGCAACACCTCCATCTCGGATCAAAGATGGAATCGTGAATACGAATCCGGAGAGTGGGAATTTCTGTCCACTACAAAGGAAGTCGGCCGCTATAGCGTGATTCTCGGATATTGTCTGCACTTCAAACCGGCAGCGCGCGTTCTCGACGTTGGGTGCGGTACAGGTATCCTCGCACGTTGGCTTTCGAGTGCCGCAATATCCAGCTACCTCGGTATTGATCTGTCGGCAGCCGCCATCGAGAAGGCCCGACAGTCGACCATCGAGGGAGCGGAGTTTGCTGTAGCCGATGTCACCGCGTTCAAGACCTCACGGCTGTTCGACGTGATCGTCTTTAATGAAATACTTTATTATCTTAGGACCCCTGAAGACGACATGAGGCGATTGGCGCAGTCACTCGCGCCCGGTGGGATACTTATCGTCAGCATGTGGCACCACGCCGATGCCGCAAGCACATGGAAACGGTTGCGGGCCGGGTTTGAGGAACTTGATTGTGTCCGTATCGCGCACACCCCGTCGGGACTCAAATGGAACGTGGCCGTGCTCAGACCACGGTGAATCTATCAACCCTTCAGGACGTCAGTACTTTCACCGTTCTCGATCTCGCGCCGGGCAACACTACCTCGGTGATGCCGCGGTGATTGTCGGCCCGGATCCGGCGCGAGTTAACACCAAATCTGCACGTCGGTGTATTTGCGTCGCTACTCCACCGAACCGGCCGCACAGGCGTGTCGATAGTTTCTGTCCCCGCCTCGAACAATAGCGCAGTCTTTAATCGAGCGTGATGCTCGTCGGTTAGAACTTAAAGTTCACGCAAAGAGCGCCGTTAAGTAGTTTGCCACTGCTTGAAATTGCCGCGAGCGATGACTTCGGCCACCAATACACCGGCGAAGCGGACGCAAAGTATCTCTATGGCAGCTTTGCCACGTTGATTGACCAGTTCGATCAATCTGTCGCCGGTCTCAAGGATTGCGAGCAGGCAGTAGTCGTCGCCATTGGGCCGGATCTGACGAAGCACCAGTGACGAACCGGTCTCACCGGCGCTTGCTGGTTTCTGCCGCATCGCTACTAAAACCCGCCCGCTTCGTCAGGGTCCTCAACGGCTGCTACACGTTTACGCACGGCCTCAAGCCAACCCGCAGTTGCCGGGGGAAAAATTTCACGCCCGCCACAATATTCGCGCGTCTGAAACGTCTTCAGACGCATGGAACCGCCAGCCACCTCGCAAACGATGACCGAACGAGACAACGACATCACCGCGACCGTGGTCCGTGAGCGCAAGAGGCTCGTCAATTTCATCCGGCGACGAATACGCGATCCAGACGATGCAGAGGACATCCTGCAGGATGTGTTCCAGGAATTTGTGCAGGCTTACCGGCTGCCCGCTCCGATCGAACAGGCAAGCGCGTGGCTTTTCCGTGCTGCGCGCAACCGCATCGTCGATCGTTTTCGCAAGAAGAGAGAGGAGCCTCTGGCAGATCTGTCGGAGGGCGAGGAGGACTCGAGCGGCGAGTATCGCCTCGACCTCGCCCTGCCGGCGCACGATGCGGGCCCTGAAGCGCTCTACGCTCGCGCTGTATTGCTCAAGGCCTTGCAGGACGCACTCGATGACTTGCCTGCCAATCAGCGTGAGGTGTTCATCGCGCATGAGCTCGAGGGGCGGTCCTTCAAAGACATGGTGGCGGAGAGCGGCGTCACGCTGAACACACTGCTCGCGCGCAAACGCTATGCAGTCCTACATCTGCGTGCCCGATTGCAGGCCATTTATGACGAACTGGGTATCTAGAGGAGTCGACGGATGAATTTTCGAATCAGATGTGTGAGCAAAGTGCTGCTCGTCGTGGTCGGCCTCGCCGTGCTTGGCTGGGTGGTCATGACGCTATGGAACTGGGTGATTCCGGCGTTATTCGTCGGCGCCCGTACGATCGACTTCGCGCATGCGTTGGGCTTGCTGGTTTTGAGCCGCATCCTGTTTGGCGGATTCCGCGGACACGGCGGCTGGCGCGATCGGCGTCATTGGCGCAAATGGGAAGCCATGACGCCTGAGGAACGCGAGCACTTTCAGACCGCATGGCGATCGGCCCGCGCCCGGCGCGCGGGAGACTGAACATGGCCGAGAAGTCAGGTCATGCGGTCTTTGCGTCACGGCGTGCCCTGAACGTGCAATCAAGCTCGCCGGAACAGCATAGCGTCATACGTCCCTGCTGATGGTGTAAGGACATTGCATGCTGCCTGAAACAGCCGTGAGCCGCCTCGCCCGAGGTTTCACAACCCTACCGATCTCGTCAAGGAGCGCCCATGTCGCCGTCAAGCACAACCCTTCTGCGGCACCTTCACGAACAGAGCGAGACCGAAGTGATAGCCCGCGCGCAGGCGCAGTTTTGTGGTTCCAGCGAGGAGTTTCTGACTCTCGCGGACGAATATGACACGCTCGCCCCTCGGCTGCGTGGACGGTTTCTCGAAACGCTCGGACTATCCAGCCAAGATTTCGAATCGTCGCACGGCGCTCCTCTGTCGTTAGCCGTGTCAGCGAAAACGGGAAAGTTTTTGCACAACATGGTGCTGTCGATAGACCGGCTCGAATCCTGGAACTCGGTAGTTCCTGCGGCGTGTCCACGCTCTATCTTGCCGAGGCACTTCGTACGTTAGGCAGCGGAATGGTTGTCGCGACTGAATCTGACGCGGCCAAGTGCGCTCGTCTTCAGGCCAACGTCAAGGCGGCGGGCCTCAGTGCCTATGTTGACCTTTGGGAAGGCGATGCGTTTGAGACCGTTGCGCAACTGGAAGGCTCTTTCGATATGGTGTTTATCGACGTGTGGGCCGATACCTATCTGGACCTATTCAAGCACATAGAGCGCCTGCTGCGCCCGGGATCTATCGTTCTCGCCGACAACATGTACACCGCCGAGGACGCCGTTCGGCCATACAAGCGCTACCTTGACGACGATCCGCGTTTTTCGACGACGACGCTGGACTTTGAATCCGGGCTCGAATTTACCGTTTTGTCGTTTCTTAAGCTGGCAAAGAGCAGGCTATGCCCGCAGCCCGGCCACGTGCCATGCAAACCCGGCGTTCCATTGAAACTCAAGACGTTGCGCGGATTGAGCGAACCGCACTTTGTGGCAGTTCGCTGCCATCGTGAGTAGATCGGGAAAAACAGGCAACGCTTATTTAATGACCTTGCGCTAGGATACGAGGTACGCGGCCGTGCTGGATGCGATAAGAAGGATTCCCCACATGGGGGCCATGCTGATGAGAACGGAGGTGGCAGACATTTCATACTGCTGAATAGCGCGATTGACTTTCACAACACCACTGGTTCATTCGTGCGTACACGGCGCGATCAGCAAGTGCTGTGTTTAGCGACGTATTCATGGTATCGCTGCGCCCGGCCGAATCCCTGTGGTCCCGTGTCGCACCAGCTTGCGCCAGATCAACTTTCGTTCCGTCGACATTCCGCTCCCCAATGCACGATTCCGACAAGGCGCTCGGCGCGAAAGCACACGCGCTGTGCTAGGTGAACCGATACAACCTCGCCGGATTAGTGACGAATATCAGTTGCTGCCAATCCGCGCGCCCAATCCAGCCGGCGATAACGCCCAGCATGCTCGCATCATCCGGCTTGTCAGTTTTCTGCGTCGGATGCGGCCAGTCGGTTCCCCACAACATTCGCTCGGGCGCCGTGTCGATCAGTGCTTTCGCTACGGGCGCGACATCTTCGTAGGCGGGCGCGCCGGCCTTGCTGTCGACGTATGGACCTGACAGCGTGATCCACGTGTTGCCCTTCTCAACGAGGCGCCGCGCTGTGCGTAACGCATCCGACGACAGGCCGCCGGGTTGCGGCACGTGCGCGATATGGTCGATCACAAGCGGACAAGGCAGCGCCAGAAGATGCCGCTCCAGTTCCGGCAGGCGCGCGCCCTGCACGACCAGTTCGATATGTCATCCGAGGCTCGCAATACGTGCGGCGAGTGGCGCGAGCATGTCGAGCGTGGTCGCGCCCGGATAGCTGAGGTTCAAGCGCACTGCGCGAATGCCCCCGCTATCCAGTGTTTTCAGCTCCGCATCGCTCACTGAACTGTTCACGACGGCAACGCCGCGTGCGTTGTCGCCGAACTGCTCGAGCGCTTGCAGCGTGCAACGGTTATCCGTTCCGTACGTCGACGGCGTCACGACCACATTGCGCTTGACGCCGAGGCGCGTCTGCAGGAGCCGGTATTGCGCGACCGTCGCATTCGGCGGACGCAGCGTCGTGCCTGATGCGACCGGAAAGCGGTCGTCGTAGATATGCATGTGACAATCGACAGCGCCTTCCGGCAGGCTGAACGCTGGCCGTTCCGTGCCGCTCGACCAGGTCTTTTCCGCACGGGCCAACTTCGGCAGAGCAACGGCAGCCAGCGCTGCACCGGCGATGCCCATGAAATCACGTCTCGCAACGGGCCGCATGATCAGATGGCCTTTGTCTTGCCGGCGACGTTGCTCGCCTGCCCGTGACGCGTGAGCAACAGCAGTGTCGCGACACTCACGAGCGTGAGAATGCCGAGCGGCATCAATGCGAGGGCATAGCTGCCGGTCGCCTGCTTCACCCAGCCGTAGACATTCACCATCAGGCCGCCGCCGAGCAGATTCGCAATTGCATTCACCGTCGCGAGCCCCGCTGCCACGGCACTGTTCGACAGCATATCGGTGGCGAGCGCCCAGAACGGACCCTTGAACGAATACGCGCCGACCAGCACCGCGCAGAGCATGCAGATCGTCGGCACAAGCGAGCCGCTCAGCGACGTCGCGAACAGGCCCACGCCAATCAGCAGCATGGGCACGACCGTGTGCCAGCGGCGTTCGCCGACACGGTCCGAGCGCCGGCCCCAGTACACCATCAAGACGGAGGCGAGCGCGTAGGGGACGGAGTTCAGCAACCCCGTCTGCATGACGGTCAATCCGAACGACTTGAGCAATTGCGGCTGCCACACGGACAGCGTGCTGCCCGCCGCGGATGCGCATGTGTCGACGAGCGCGAGACACAACACATAGCGGTTCCGGAACAGTTGCGTGAGCGGCAGCGACGGCACTTTTTTCGGCGTCTTGTGGGCGGTGGCGAGTTCATTGACGAGCCACGTACGCTCTTCTTCGTCGAGCCACTTTGCGTTTTCTGGCTTGTTCGTCAGCATGAACAGACACGCGATGCCCAGCAGCACAGTCCGGATGCCTTCGAGAAGGAACAGCCAGTGCCATCCGCGCAGGCCCCACAAACCGTCCATCTGCAGAAGCAGTGCCGAAATCGGCGAGCTGATGAAACTCGCGGCCGGAATCGCCACCATGAACGTCGCAACAATGCGCGCAATACTGCGCCGGAATCCAGTAGGAGAGATACAGCAGCACGCCCGGGAAGAAGCCCGCCTCGGCAGCACCGAGCAGAAAACGCAGCACGTAGAACATCGTGGCGTTCTGCACGAGCGCCGGCGCCGCCGATACGATGCCCCATGTGATCATGATCCGGGCAATCCAGATTCGCGCGCCGTATTTCTGGAGCGCGAGGTTGCTCGGCACTTCGCAAAAGAAGTAGGAGATGAAGAACAGACTGCTGCCGAAGCCAAAGACTTTCGCCGACATGCCGAGGTCGTGATTCATCTGCAGCGACGCCATCCCCACGTTGCCCCGGTCGATAAAGGCAAGCAGGTAGCAGATCATCAGGAATGGAATGAGCCGCCAGACGACTTTTCGTACGATCCGGCGCTCGATCGCGGACTTGTCCATGAATCCAGTTTGCATTGTGTCTCTGTTTATTGTGCGCCTGAGCGCGAATCTGTGAATCGTTGCCATGCAATGACGGCGATGACGCCACCGGCGAGCACGACCGCCATGGCCGCGAACGTGTGCCGCACGCCAAGCGCCTCCGACGCGGTCCCTACAAGCAGGTAGCCGAACGGCATCGTGCCGTTGTAGGCCATCCCGTACATGCCGACGAGTCCGCCGCGCACGTGTTCGGGGCACTGCCGCTGAATCGTCGCGTTCGTCGAGGTCGCCGCGAAAGTGAGGCTGAAGCCGAGCGCGTAGAACGCGGGGATCGAACCCGCGGCATCGGTCGTCGCCGCCAGCACGGCGAGCGCAGCGACGGCCGTCCATGGCGCCCACGCAATGAACCGGCGCGATGCCCGCGGCCCGAACGCGGACGAGAGCAGCACCGCCGCGCTCAGCGAGCCGGCGCAGGCGCAGGCGAAGAACACGCCCGTAAAGCGCGCTGCGTCATGAAAGCCCTTGTCCGCGAGCAATGGCACGAGCGTCTGATAGCTTCCGGCGAACAAGCCGATGCAGGCGAGAATCGGCAGATAGCGTGCCGAGAACGCATCGGACATGACATAGCCGACAGCGTCGCGCAGGCTGCTGTCCGCGCGCGAGGGCCGCGCCGCCGGTCCGGTCCTGATCGAGCGCACACACGCCGCCATGAAGCACAGCGCCAAGCCGTAAATGACAAACGCCGTTCTCGGCCCGAGCGTCGGATAGACGAACCCCGCAATCGTCGGGCCGACCATGCGGCCGACGTTGTAAACCATTGTGTTCATCGCCACGGCGTTGGACGTATGCGTCGGATCCCGCAGGCTCGTGAGCAGCAGGACCTGGCGCGCGGGCGTCTCGACCGCGCTCGATACTCCGATGGCAAGCGCGTGCGCGAGGATCAATTTCACGCCAAGCACGCCGAGCATCGACAGCGTGAACAGACTGCACGTCAGCATCAGCGAGGTCGTCAGCACGCAGAGCGTCGCGCGTTTCGCATTGGCCGAGCGGATGCGCGAATCTGCCAGCGGCGCGACGATCAACTGCGGCCCGTACAGCAGGAAGTTGAGCAGCGCGAGTATCGCCGCCGACCCTGACAGGTGATAAACGAGCAGATTCAGCGTGACGTTCTGTGTACAGCTGCCGAGCACAGAGGCCACTTGCCCACTCAGATAGCGCCTCAGCGACGCCTCCGAAAGCGCGGGAAACAGTCTGCTGACAAAGCCCGGTTGCGCGGCCGCCGTCATGACAACGCCTTGCTGCGCGTTTGCCGCGCGAAAGACATGCGCAGCATCGAGCGACACGGCAGGCAGACCGTCGCCCCAATCCAATGCCCGCTCGTCACATCTTCGCCAAATTCATCCGCGAGGTACCGTCCGGTTTGACGGCCCCAAAGATGATGAGGAGCACCGACAATCGGCAAGTCGGGTGCGACCACGGGCTCCTTCCGCAAAGCCAGCCAATGTTCGCAAACCGGCAGATGGGGCGCATGGACGATCTGCACGACGCTTCTCCGTCAGAACTTCTGGCGCATGCCGATCGTGATGCCGGTCTGGTTATACCCGGGCGCGACCGTGCCGTAACCGTTCACACCGAGCGCGGACTTGTCCTTGTTGTGAGCGAAGCCCGCCGTCGCATACAGGTCGGTGCGCTTCGACAGGAAATAGTCCGCGCAGAGCAGGGCAAGCCACGGATCGGCACCCGTCGAATGGACGTCCTGGTAGTAGCCTGCTGCCGTGACGACAAACGCCGGCGTCACGGAATATTGCGCGCCCGCCCAGTACAGGTTTGCCGCGCTGGCTTGCGAGCCATTGGCAACCAGAATCGGATTCGCCGGCAGGAAAGCGTTCGACGCACGCAGATAGCGATAGCCGGCGAATCCCTTCACCGGGCCGAAGACATAAGTCGCGGCAGCCGTTGCGCGACGCTTGGAGCCGGTATTCGTCGTCGCGGTATTGCTGTTGCGCTGCTCATAGGCGACGCTCGCCGCGAACGGGCCCGTCGCGTACGTCAGCGCGCCGCCGAAATACCGTCCAGTGATCTGCACACCGGGCACTTCGCTGCTATATCCGGTGTCGTAACGTGTGCTGTACATGGCCTGCGAGGTCAAGGCGCCAAACGTGCCTGTGTACTTGAGGGAGTCGTCGACGCGGCCGGCCATCGCGTAATCGACCGAAAGAGCCGAGTATCGGGACGAAGCGCCCATCGGGTCGAATGCGACAGCCTGGTCGTACAGAACCGAGTTCTGACGCCCCATCGTCAATTGCTGATCCTTGAATGAAAAACCGACCCACGCCTGGCGGCTGAAAAGTCGCGAGGTCGTGCTCGCATTCGCGCCTAACCCTTTCGTGGACTGGGCCATGGTCCCGTCATTGATGTTAAAGCCGCTTTCGAGCTGAAAGATCGCCTTCAGTCCGCCACCGAGTTGCTCGACGCCCCTCAGGCCCCATCGGGAACCCGACAGGTTGCCCGACACTTCGCGCGTCTGCGCGCCGCCAGCACTCGTATTGTTAATGTGCTCGATGCCGACGTCGGCGATGCCGTACAGCGTCACGCTGCTTTGCGCATGCGCCGCGCCCCCCGACAGGCTCGCGCCGACGGCTGCGACAGCCCCAAGAATGGCACGCGCTTTCGTATTCGAGTTCTGGCTGGCTTTCTTGAACAACATTGAGTCTCCAAACAGTGTTTATGGATTGGTTTGAGGAAAGGAGAGATCACGCCTTGTGAACAGACGGCGCTTTACCGGCATCCGCGCCTGGATCGCCGAGCCAAGCGATAGTCAACGCGCCGAGCAGCAGCACAGCCGATACCGCGAGCAGCGGCGCGGTGAAGCCGCCGGAAATCTGTTTGAGCGCCCCGATCATCGAGGGGCCGACGAAGCCGCCGAGATTGCCCACTGAGACGATCAGCGCGAGACCGCCCGCGGCCGCTCGACCAGTTAGGAAACCTGACGGAATCGCCCAGTAGGTCGCCTGGAATGCGAGAATGCCGCTCACCGTGAAGCACAGTGCAATCATCTTGAGCAACGGCGTATCGATAACGGTACTCGCGCACAGTGCAACTGCAGCGACGGCAAGCGCGCCGGCAACATAAGGAATGCGGTTCTGCGAGCGGTTGGCGACGCGCGCCCAGTCGAGCATCACCACGGCGCCTATTGCGTACGGAATCGCGGTCAGCCATCCCACCACCGCATGCCCGACGCCGAACTGCTTGATGATCTGCGGCATCCACAAACCGACGCCGAGCGAGCCGACGATGCCGCAGAAGTTGATGAATGCGAGCACGAACACACGCCAGTTGGTCATCGCATCGCGCAGGTTGCTGCCGTGCTTTGCACCGATGTCGCGCTGTTCGAGCGCAAGGCGCCGCGCCAGCGACGACTTTTCTTCGTCGCTTAGCCACTTCGCTTTCTCGGGGCGGTTCCGCAAGCAGGAACAGACACGCGATGCCGAGCATCACCGCCGGGACGCCTTCGATGAGCAGCAGCCACTGCCAGCTGCGCAGGCCATGCAGACCGCCGAGCGAGCAACGCACCCGAGATCGGCGAGCCGACCATGTTTGCAACGGGAATCCCCACCAGGAACGCGGCCGTCACCTTCGCGCGCCACTTGCCCGGAAACCAGTGCGTGAAATAGAGGGAGATGCCAGGCGTAAAGCCCGCCTCGGCGAGTCCAAGAAGAAAGCGGGCGGCCGCAAAACTCTTCGGACCGACGAATGCCGTCGCCATCGAAAAAAGCCCCCATGTGATCATGATGCGCGCGATCCATACGCGCGCCCCGACCTTCTGCATGATCAGATTGCTCGGAATCTCGAACAGGAAGTACCCGACGAAGAACAACCCCGCGCCGAAGCCGAACTGCTCGGACGTGAGGCCGAGGTCACGGTTCATCGTCAGTGCGGCGAAGCCGACGTTGGTCCGATCGAGATAGCTGATGACATAGCAGACGAAGATGAACGGCAGAATTCGCCGGAATGCCTTCGCTAGCGTGCGCTCGCTGCATAGTCTTCGTTTGAGATGCCCTGGACGCGCAGCGCGTCGGCGCGCCGTGCGGCATCTTGGGCGCCCTCGGCGCGCAGGGTTTGCGAAATGGTCATGCTTGCCTCCTCCATCGCGCTTCTGTCGACGCGATGTCTTGATGTTTGGCGCGCGCTGCGCCCGCCGCGGCTCAGATGGTCTGTTTGGCCCGCCTCGGGAGCGGTCCGGCGATCGTCATGTCGGCTTTAAGGATGGTTCCGGACACCGATTCCGTCATGAACAGCGTCTTCATGTCGGGCCCGCCGAAGCAGAGAGTCGTGAGCGACGCGCCTTCGGGGCTCGTCAGAATCTCGACCGGCTCGGCGCGATGATTGAGCACCCATGCGCGGCCAAGCCCAGGGTTCGCGCCGAACAGGCGGCCTTCGGAATCGATGGTCAGACCGTCCGGGCCGCTCGGACCGTAGGAAGTGAAGAACTGCCCGACCTTGCTGACCGAGCCGTCCGCCTGCAGCGGCACGCGCCACACGCAGTTGCCGCGGGTCATACCGACGAACAGCACCTTCTCATCGAGTGACAGCACGAGGCCATTAGGGCTCGGGCAGTTGCCGAGCAGCATGTCGAGCTTGCCGTCGGGTGACAGGCGATACACGCGGCCCGTCGAGTCATGCAGTCCCGATTGCCCCTGATCGGTGAAGTACAGGTTGCCGCTCGAATCGAAGGTCAGGTCGTTCACGCCCCTGAAGCGCTCGCTGTTGCGGCGCTCGAGAAACGGACGCACTTCGCCTCGCACCAGGTCGAGCAGCATCAGGCCGTTGCGATAGTCGGTGATGAGCAGATGCGTGTCGTCGAAGCGCTTCATGCCGTTCGGCTCGCCGTTGTACTGCACGACGAGTTCCCACGCGCCTGACGCCGAGATCCGGAAAACGCGGCCATGCGGAATGTCGGTGACGAACAGATAACCGTTCGTGTCCCACACGGGACCTTCGAGAAACGAATCGGTAGCAAGGCCGCCGCGATTGGCGCGCGCCCAGTCCGTCTGGACGTCGAGCTTGCGGAATTTTTCCGGCATGCGCGTGAAGACTTCGGCTGCGCGCACGTCGGGCGAGGAGAGATAGAACATGTCGGACCTTCTCTTGCGAACTTCAGGCTGCGTTGCGGGCGTGTTCCTCGATGACCGCGAGAACATTGGCGGCATCGCTCACGCCGCCGATATGCGGCGACAGAATGGCGTTGGGAATCTGCTGGAATGGATGCGGTGTCGTCATCGGCTCGACGTCGAAACTGTCGAGACCCGCGGCGCGCAACTGGCCGCTCGCGAGCGCCTCGGCGAGCGCAGCTTCGTCAATCAAGCCGCCGCGCGCCGTGTTGACGAGAATCGCACCGCGCTTGAAGCGCGCGAGCGTGTCGCGATTCAGCATCTGACGGTTTTCCGCCGTCAGCGGGCAATGCAGCGACACGACGTCGGAGGCGACATACAGTTCGTTGAGCTTCACGAGCTTCACGCCCGCAGGCACCTCTTTCGCATACGGATCGAACGCAAGTACGTCCATGCCGAAGGCGGCACCCACCGCGGCGACTCTCCGACCGATCGCGCCCAGTCCAACCAGACCGAGCGTGCGCCCGTGCAGCGGCTTCCCGATCGATCACTTCGATGCCGCTGCCATGCTTCGAAATCACCTGCAGGTTTCCGGCGGCATCCATGATGCGGGCGTTGACCTTGCCGTATCGAACGATAATGGCAACGGGCTTGCGCGCGGCGCACAGCGCGACGATGTCGTCTTCCGTGGGCTGCTTGCCCGCGAACACGACGTCGAACTGCGTGAGCATGTCGAGCGCTTGCGGCGCGAGGTCGGCGGCCGTGACGAGGACGACCGGCTTCTGCGAAACGTTCTGCATCACAGCGCCTCGCCTTCGGCCAGCATGCCTGCTGCGCGCAGTTCTTTCTCGACCCAACCGGGGCGCACATCGCCCTTGTGAATCGCGGCGATGCGCGCGGTTTCCGTATCGAGCTTTTTCTGCGCAAGCTCGATGATGCGCGCGACGTCCTTGCGCGGAATGACGACGACGCCGTCCGCATCGCCGACGACCAGATCGCCCGGATTGACGGCCGTGCCGCCGATCGAGATCGGCGCATTCACGAGTCCCGCGACGCTTTTCGTCGGGCCGCACGGATTGAGGCCGGCCGAGAAGATCGGGTAGTCGCCGTTGGCGAGTTCGTGTGCGTCGCGCACTGCCCCGTCGATGATGATGCCGGCGATGCCGCTTGCCTTCGCCTGCGTCGCCATGATCTCGCCCAGCAGCGCGCATGAGATGTCGCCCTTGCCGTCGACGACGATCACGTCGCCCGGCTTTGCAATTGCGAGCGCTGCATGGATGGCCAGGTTGTCGCCCGGGCGGACTTCGACCGTGACGGCGGGACCCGCGACTTTCATCTTCGGCGAGAGGGGCTGCACGCGGCCGTGCACCGTGCCGCGCCGGCCGGCGACGTCGGCGAGGATGGCGGCCTGATAACGGGCGACCGCCTCGACCAGTTCCGGCGACACGCGTTCGATGTTGCGATTAATGGCGGAAGTCCCTGCTGATATCGTGCTCATGAATTTCACCTCAAGTTTCGGTTGTTGTACTTTGTACAACCATGGTGTACTAAGTGAAATCACTATAGCGAGACGTGACACGTAACGGCACTGGCGTTTACCATTTTATACTGTAAACCGTCGTTTTACTGTGTAAAATGTCACGCAACTCACGACGGGGGAAAGATGGGAAACGACGGCGTGGTCGCTGTGGAGAAGGCGCTTTCGCTGCTGGACTGCTTCAAGCCGGGCGCCGAATCGCAGTCGCTGGCGATGCTCGCGCAAGCGTCCGGCATGCACAAGACGACGGTCTACCGACTCATGAACTCGCTCGAGCGCATGGGCTATGTCGTGCGCTCACAGGGCGGCGCGTATTCGCTCGGGCATCGTGTGCTGTACCTGGGCAAGCTGTATGAGCAGTCATTCCACCTGTCGTCGGTGGTTGAGCCTGCACTGCACGCACTCGCGGCGCTGACAAAGGAAAGCGCATCGTACTACGTTCACGATAACGGTCAGCGGCTTTGCCTGTTTCGCGCCGAACCGTCGGAAGGCCTTCGGGAAACGCGGCTAGCAGGAACGACGCTTCCGCTCGACGACACCGCCATCAGCCAGGTGATCCGGTTCTGGGGGCTTGGCGAACGGATCTATGATGATCCGCCCGCGTTGCCCATTTTCACCGCCGGCGCACGCGATGTGCATACCGCAGCCTTCGCGATACCGGTCTTCGGGGCCGGCGACAAGTTCATGGCAGCCCTCACGCTTTCAGGCCCTGCGTCACGCCTGAGCCCCGCGCATGCATCTGGTGAACTCGACCGTGTGCAGCTGGATGCCGCTGCAGATCTGTCTCGAAGGCTGGGTGCGAGTGCGGCGTTCTGCGAGAAGATTTACGGAGCCTGAGCGCTGCGCTTGCGGAGCGACGTTCGGCGAAATCCGTATGGCGGCCCACAGATCGAGCGCCTGCTTCCATGCAGAATCAGTGCGTCGCTCCGCGCGGCCTCGCACTGACCTCGTCTCCTGGGTACGCAATGAATTGGAAAAGCTTGCTGACTGAACTGCCGGTTTGGGCGATGGCCCGCCTGTCCCCGGCGCGGTATGATCCGCGTCGCAGCGAACCGCGTGAGATCCTCGTCCTCAGGCCGAACGATTTCGGTGAACTGCTCACCGCGACGCCCATCTTTGAGGCGCTCAAGAAACGCTTCCCCGCGACGCGTATCGTTGCCGGCATTGGCAGTTGGGGGCGTCCGGTTCTCGAGAACAATCCGTTCGTCGATGAGATTGTCGAACTGAATGCGCCGTGGAACAACAAGATCGTCGAGAATCGCTCGCCGGGTGCAGTGATGCGCTTCCTGTTGCGATCGCCGCAGGTTGTCGCACTGCGCAAGCGCGGCGGATTCGACGTCGGAATCGATGTCCTCGGCAGTTATATGGGCGCACTATTGATGATGCGGCTCGGCGTTCGGTACCGCATCGGCGTGCGCGGCTATCGCGGCGGCCACAGCGGCTGTCACGCCTACATTGATTTCGCGCGCCGTCAATCCGGTCGCGCCGCGCTAGCGCAAGCCGGGTTGCTGGACGCGACGGAGTTCCCCGAGGCGCGTCCACAGCTTCTCCTCACGGCAGCCGAACGAGCGAGCGCCGCAAGGATCTGGTCAGCCAGTTCTCCTAACGATTGCGCTCCACGACGACTGCTGGTCGGCGTGGGCGCAGGTGTTTCCAGCAAAGCCTGGCCTCCCCGTCAGTTCGGCGCTGCGCTTCAGCAGATTGCGTCTGCACTCGCACAGTCCCGCGACCAGTGCGACATCGTCATAGTCGGCAGCGAGGCCGACAAACCACGCGCTGTCGAAGCCATCGCGGCTGCGGGGCCTCACGCGCGCGTGCGTTCGGTGGCGGGCGAGGTGTCGATGCGAACCGTCTTCGCGCTCGCCGGGACAGCGAACGTCGTCCTGACCAACTCTTCAATGCTGATGCACGTGGCTGCCGCGTTCCATCGGCCGACCGTCGCCGTGCTCGGCGGCAGCATCACGAGGCCGGCGGTTCACGATGCGATCTGGGGATACCCGGAACACTATAGGAGCGTCGCGCCCGACGTCTATATGGAAGGCCAGCAGGAAACAAACTGGCCGGACGTCGAACAGGTCGCGAACGCGGTGCTGGACTCGTTGCGAACGCAACGGACGCCCGCCACTGTTGGTCAAGCCCACGACGCCGTGCCTAGACGCGTGATATAGATACCGCACTGAGCAATACCAACCAGTCCACCGATCGGCCGTGCTGAAGTCTGTGGTATCTGCCGTTGCCGCATTCACGCAATGGTTCGGATGCCCGTACGGTCTGCGCTGCGCGTTCAGCTACCGGACGAGAACGACTAATCGGCCTTTTCCGGCTCCGCCTGGGCCGTCGGCGCAGAGGTTTCCTTCGGCGGCGCTTCCTCGCGGATCTCGTACGACGGGTCGCGTACCCATCGATACAGATCCTTCGCCGCGATGGAAACCGTCGTGCGATCGAGGATAGAACAGGTTCCCTTGAAACCGCCCCAGACTCCGCCCACCGACCAGCGGTTAATGCTGGCATGACGCACAACCTTGTCGCCCTCGACCAGATCTGCCCACACCGTCGTGGCCTTGGGCCCAGCTCCACACACCGCCGCCGACGCCCATTACATGCGTAATCTGCAACCGTGGTGCTGCCTCCAAGAAAGACGGCTTCCGGGCTCGTTGAAAGCGCACTGGCCACAGGCTTTCAGGACACGGGCTACATTGTCGTGAAGCAGGGTGATCCCAACTTCGCGGCGGCGGCTCCGGTGACTGCACAAATCATCGATTTCTGGGCGTGGTTCGAGCCCGGCTTCTGGTCCATCAAAACGAACCAGAAGTCCGAACTTCAGTTGTCGGGCGATGTCGGCGCTCTTCATGGTGAACAGACAATCAAGACGCGCGTGAGTGAATCAAAGCAGGTTGTCGTCTCCAGCGACTGGCAGGAGATCGTGGAAAAAGGCCTCGCGGCGATCACCCAGCGAACGAAGGAACTGGTCGGCGGGAAGTAGTTCCGCGAGAAGAGGTGCCCTCCTGTGCTCGTGAAGGTGACGGGAGGGTCCTGTCTATCTACCAGGCCCAGCGCGCGCCCACGTTTCCGCTGACAACGCGTTGACGCTCGCCGCCGAGGTGCCGACGCTCACGGTCGCGAATGCACTTCCGTGCTTCGTCAGCCTGGCGACGAGCCCCGCGTCGATCTGCCCGGTGGTCTGCCCAACGGACGTGCTGATCGGCGTCGCACCGTCGCGCGACCGACGGAAGCTCTGCATAAAGGGCGACTTCCGGACGATAAAGCGTGACCGGATTCGCACCCGCGACGGGAAGCGCGGGGGTGCCCGCCGCCGGCGCGGGACTTGCCGCGACCGTGTCGCTGCCGTTCGGGTCGGCCGCCGCAGCCACGAGCGTATTGCGCAGATACCAGTTCTGCGATGTGCCGGAGGTCACTCCACCTTTCGCCAGATAGTATTCGTACGCACCGGCCTTCATCGTTCCGCCTGCGAGCGAAAAGGCGCCGGCGTCGGTCGTGGCGCCATTGGTCGCGGCAAAGACCTCGATACCGTTGGACGTAATCGCCGCGCCCTAGCCACCCACGTTCGTCACTTTAAGCGTGCTCGTGCCGGTCGCTGTGCCGCCGTTCACGACGAGCTTGTCCGACGCCGCGTTGTCACCGGCGAGAACGGTGTTCAATGCAAGCGTGCCATTGTTGCCAACGTAGCTGTTGACCATGAGCGAATTGCCGGCGCTCTGGCCGCCCCCGAGCTGCACGAGATTCGCGTTCGTCAATGTGCCGTTGATCGTGAAAGTGCCGTGCACGCCGACCGCAAATTGCGTCGATGCGTGGGCGACCGCGACGGCGCGATTGGCAGTGGCATTGCCCTGCGCGCCGCCGTCAAATGTGACGCCGCCTGCCGTCCCACCGAGTGCATTATCGGCAGACACGGAAAGCACTCCCTGCTTGAGTACCGTGCCTCCCGTGTAAGCATTGGCGCCCGCAAGCGTGAGTGTGCCGGCACCGTCCTTTTCTACCGAACCCGTGCCGCTCACGATCCCTGCATAACTGCGGTCGCTGTGGCACCTGACGCAGTGGCCGGCCCGGTCCCAATGGTGCTCGTCCACGGGGACGGCGCGCTCGAGTCGCAAGTCGTCGCGTTGTTCGACGTCGCGCAATTGGCGTAAGACAATGAAGGGATAGCCGCAATATACGCAAGCGCGGCAGGACAGATTGCACTTCGCTGCGTACAGAAGCGCGCTTCCCCCCCGCGGGTTGCGGCCTTCTCCCCAATGGACCGACATGAGACCGACAGCTGGTTAATTTGCTGGTCATGCGTTTCACCCTTGAAAGTAGTTAGTTATGCTTCTTATTAGATGCCATCGATCCCGGAATATGGGATTCGATTAGCGACCGTTTTTCAGCGACAAACGCGACCTACTTGATGCGTCGGCACAATCTGAGAACGGTAGGTCTTTGTGACCTCGCGGACGTGGGATTGCTTGCCTCGGGCAGGCGCCTACCATGGCTCGACACCTGAAACTCACGCTTCGTATCGGGCCGGAAAGTAGCACTCCAGAGGAAAGACTTTGCAATGGATTCGCGAGAACTAGCGGATGATATATAAGCTGCCGGAAGAGAACTATTAACAAGTGTCAAGCAAGACACTGTATTAAATGCGGCCGGAGCCTAGACGACGATTGTGCCGTTATCGCGCTGAAAATCCCTCAAACCTCTGAGACGGGATGCATCTGCAGATGTCGCCAGATAATGATCCCGGCCGTCTGCGTAAAGGCCGCGGCAAGATCGAGATCCAACTGCGACGGCTCACGCGGCTTGTCGAAGTACATGGGGAGCGAGCCCACCAGGTTGCCTCCGGATGTCTCAACCGGGAACGACCAGCAGCCGCGATAACCGAATTGCTGCGCGAGCCAGGTCCATGGCTGCCACCGCGGTTCATCGAATACATCGCGTGTGACGACCGGTTCGCCCGTGGCCACTGCGAGGCCACACGCACGCGACTCGATCGAGATGCGGAATCCATTCACGCAGCGCGCGTACGAATCCGACATGCCCACTATGTGGTGCAGCACATCGCGCTCAGCGATATAGAACGCACATCTCCGGCCGTCGTCTGCCTGAGCGACAAGCGAGCGGGATCAGTATTCCCAGCGATGTGTGGAGTGATCAGCCATTAATGGCCGCCTGAAACGCTTCCTTCTGGGCAGTGAGCCAGGCCCGGTTGCGCCGCAATGCGATTTCGGCCCGTTCGCGGTCAGTGAGGTGTCCGCAAACGTGATCGCCATGCCGGCCACCGCTCCCGTCTGCGACACGTAGGGATAGGTCTTTCTGAGGAACGTTCTGCCCTGCTGATTCGGCACGACCGCCTCGCGGATTTCGCTGCAGCGCAGTACGTACTCAATGTCCGCGAAAAAATCCTTGTCCTTGAATTTCAGCACCAGGTCCGTGATTTTCCGGTCGATGTCGCTCGTAACGAGCGGAAGCAGGTCTTGCATGGCCGGCGTAAACCCGCGCAACTTCAACTCCGCATCGAGAAACATGGCCCTCACCGCACCGGACAGCAGCACGATCGCCGATGCGTCGTCAGTCGTGGCGGAACGCCTCGCGGCACCGGACCTGCCGGGTTCTCGCATGGAACCCCCCTTGCGGTAGGCGAGACTGCCACGAAGCCCTGTTGTTCGAGCTGATACGGCTCGCTCTTTCCAAGGAGAAAGCCCCCCGGTCGCAGCGATCGGTACAGAATGGAGAGTACTTCCTGGAGCGTCTCGGGCTTCAGATAGATCAGGAGGTTGCGGCAGGTCACAAGATCCAGCCCCGAAAAGGGTGGATCAGCAATCAGATCCTGCGGGACAAAGATCATCTTCTCGCGCAGCGAGCGCTTCACGCGATACGCGCCGTCGACCTGATAGAAGTATTGCGCGCGGCGCGGGGCCGATACGCCTGCCAGCGATCGTTCGGCGAACAGGCAGCGACTGGTCCTCGCAACCAGTTCGGGGGCGGCATCCGTTGCGAAGAGCTGAAAGTCCGATTTGCGCCCGCTCTTCTGCACGACCTCGTCTAGCAGCATCGCAGCGGAATAGGCCTCTTCGCCTGTCGAGCACGCGGAGGTCCACACGCGTATCGGGCGCCGCCTCGTCTCCATGACGAGCGGCATCAACACCTCATCGCGAAGCAAGTGCCACGCATCGGGGTCGCGAAAAAACTCGGTGACGTGGATCGGAATACCACGCACAGCGCTTCCAGTTCGACGGAGTCGTCTTCGATCAGCGAAGCGTAGTCCTCGAACGACCAGACCTTGCGCGTATCCATGCGCTGCTGGATCCGCCAGAGCAGCGGTGAAGGTTTATATCCACTCAGATCGAAACCGGCCTGCTGCTGAATGCGTTGAATGATCCGGCTGAGCGTTCCGGACGCTGAGTCCGTCCAGTCAGCCGATTGAACCGGCCTCACATACGCCCGAGCGGCGCACGCCATGAGTTGCCGATCGATCGCACCAACGGGCAGCACGTGATCATGAAGACCGCGCTGGACGATGGCGCCGGGCATGCCGTCATGCATCGCCGTGAGCGGATCCTGAACGATGACAATGCCGCCTGCCTGCTTCAGGCAAATGGCGCCCGCAGTCCCGTCCATGCCGGTGCCGGACAGGATGACGGCAACGGCGCGCGGCTTTGGCTGAAGCGCCAGGCTCTCGAGAAAAGCATCGATTGTGTCGATGCCCGGGCGCCGGCTTCCGCCCTCTGCTGGTCTCGTACGGAACGTGCCGCGCTCGAGCGTGAGGATGTTATCCGGTGATGGAACGTAGATGCAGTTCGTTTCGGGCATGACCCCATCGGCCGCCGCCCGCACGCGCATGGGTGTCCATCGCGCAATGAGCTCCGCGAGGCCGCTTGGCTGACCGGCGGGCAAGTGCTGAAGAACCACGAGTGCGAACGGGACTTCGGCCGGCATGCCCGAGAAAAGCTTTTGCAGGGCGGCAATGCCGCCCGCCCGGCGCCCACTAATCCCAACGTAGCCATGACAGGCTCCCGGGCGCTGCGCGCCTTAGCCTTACGTGCCGACGATTTGCAGCGGCGGGCGCAAGATTAGAACAGGCGTTCGCGTGCCATAGCCATCCATGAATGGCCCGTCGGACCGTTTATTTTACCCCCGGCCTGGGTAGAGGAAGTCGCGTGGGGGACCAGGGAAACCGGGAGACATGTCCCGACTAATAGTAACGACGACGCGCGTGTCTGCCAGCAGTGCGCAAAGTCAGAAACGCCGGCAGCAATCGCTCGAAACATAGGGGAAAACCCCCGGCTGCTCGAGATAACACCGCTTCCACTGCACATGCATTGCAACGAGTGGCCGATTTCGTTGATGCCTTTGCCGAAAGCGCGGAGACGTGATGCTCGCTGTGAAATAGTGCTGCGGTATGCCGTTTCTCATGAAGAAACTTATACTCTCCGCGACCGGCGCTGTGACCTCGATGCTTCCCCTGAGGCTCCGGCATGTTATGGCGAAGTCGCTTCTCGAAGACAGCTCGCTCGCAAGGGAGTACGGCTACCTTTATCTCTCCAGCCTTTCGCGCAAGCTCAACGTCGTGCGCCTCTCGGCAGCGGGACAGTACGGCACAATGGTTAGCAGCTCGAACGACTTGAGCATCCTGCGCAAATATGCCGAAACGGGCCGCTGGGCGCCCGAGCTGGCAGAGAAACTGAAAAAGTTCTTCGGAGATTCCGGCGGGACTTATCTGGACATCGGCGCAAACATCGGCATGACGACCATTTCCATTGCGCAGTACAACCAGAGCGTGAAGTGCTATGCGTTCGAGCCCGAGCCTGTCAATTATCGGAATCTGCAGCGCAACATTGCTGAGAACTGCCCGTCGTCCAATATAGAGACCTTCCAGCTCGCGCTCCACGAACGCGAGGAAGTACTGCCCTTTGAAATCGCCGACGGCAATCTCGGCGATCATCGCCTTCACTTCGAAACCGGTCTGCCGGCAAAGCAGAATGAAATGGGCCGCAAGATTATCGAGGTGCGTTGCGTGAGGCTCGACGATCTCCCCATCGAACTAGCGGGGCCGGTCTTTGCCAAGATCGATACCCAAGGTGCGGAGCCTTACGTATTCGCCGGCGGCAGCAAAACGCTTGCGCAAGCCGATGCGATCCTCGTCGAATGGTCGCCCTATCATATGGCGCGTCTCGGCGGTGATCCGAACATCGTGC
Source organism: uncultured Paraburkholderia sp. (assembly GCA_940746715.1). Taxonomy (GTDB): domain Bacteria; phylum Pseudomonadota; class Gammaproteobacteria; order Burkholderiales; family Burkholderiaceae; genus Paraburkholderia. The sequence goes on along the minus strand of CALNWN010000014.1, from coordinate 35,710 downwards.
TGCAGTTTCTCGAAGCGCACTTCAGTTACGGGCGGATCGAAGAGACGGACGCGAAGGCGGGCAAGCAAGGCGTGACGGAACCAATGGCAACGATCACGAGCCGCTTGAGGAAGACAATCGACCAGTGGCGCGACAATCCGCTGAACTATGTGGACATCTACGCCACCAGAACGCCGCCAGCCGCCGAATAAGCCATCGCGCGGCGAGAGCACGAGTTCATTCCGTTACCGGCTTTTCGACTGCGCCAGCGTGTCCGCCGACCGTCTCGAGGAACTCTCCGTAACGGCGGCGGCAGGCATTCCAGCCGAATTCCTCGAGCGCCTTGCGATGGCTCCCGTTGCCGGCAAGCGTCTGCCATGAATGGTTGACCGAGCGCAGTATGGCGGGCAGTTCGCTGACGTCATCGAAAAGAATCACGTTGTTGAACTTCCTGGCTGCCCACGCCATGAAAGGCGTGGAGCGGGCGATCAGCACCGGTACAAGTCCGATCGCTTCGAAAAACGCGCCGCTGACCAGCATTGAATCAGCAGCATGCGGAAGGATCAGCACGTCGCTGTCGGCAATGCTCTGGGCAAACTCAGCGTCCGTGAGAAATCGCGATTCAAGGTCCACCGCTTCTCGCAGCGATCTTCTATCGATGATCTCGTTCAACGTGGCCAGATAAGCGTCAGTGCCGTGTCCAGCGATATGCAACTTGCACTCGGCTGGCCAAAGGTCGAGTACCGCATCGATCTGTTTATACGGCCGAATCACGCCGAGCATCGTAAACAGCGGCGCGGACCGCTGCGGTTTTGCATGGTGCGGCGGGTGCCCTGGCGCGTCCCAATACAACGGATGCGGTAAATACTGCGCGCGGTAGGGCGCCTGGAAATCGGGCGCGTGCACGACGCGAAAGTCTGCAAGACGGCGCACGAACGCAATGATCCGCAAGACAGGCGTCTGTTGAATCCCACCGTATCGTGGACAGCCTGGTCGTGTACGAAGTACACCACCTTCGCGCGCCCGAGCAGAATGACCGCACAATAGAAGGCAAAGATCAGCGAGCCGGCCAGGCTCAGCTGCGCGGTGTCTTTCTGTCGCCTGAACGCGCGGTACTCGAGCCAATGGAACACGAGCAGGTTCTCCAGCTTGAACAGGTCGACGATGCCGCCCTTTAACAAGCCCTTGATCGACAACGGCATCACATCGTAGCCAACCGATCTGTACAGATCTTTCTGGATCTCTATATAGCGGTTCGTGGGATTGGTAAATGGACACATCAGCACGCGCGGCCGCACGCGGTTCATTTCATCTTTTCCATGCGCGCGACGCGCTTCCTGAATAATCTGCGACATTAGACAATCTCCGGTCGGACCGCACCCGCGGAACATCAAGCAAAAGCGTTATCCCGACGTCTCGAGTTTCCGTCGTTATGAACGCTTTTAGCAAAATTGAATGATCTGAATCTGTATTCTTCAGTCCAGCTTAGCATGCAAAAAAACGGCCACGTGTGGCTGCGATCACCTGAAAACGCGCCAATCGGGACAGGCGCTCACCCGCCCATGTCCGAAAGTGCTGAACGCCCGCGCGCACCGCCGAGCAATCCGCACGAACTGCCACACGGCAAAAGTACTCCGCCCACAAAAGCGGAAAAATTGACGCGTATTTCTTGGGGTCAAAGTGAAAAAAATGCGGGGCGTCCAGTCCCCATACCATAAGGAGAAAGTAGATTTTCTTTTGTCATAGGGGAGCCGATCGGAAATGATCTTGCTTTCTGGCGAAAAACGGCTAATTTTCGTTTTGACCGTCGCGGGTTGTGGGTAAGATCTACCCCGTTCGCAGTAACAGTCCGCAATATTTACGCAGTGCGGGCTCTCTTTCTCGGACAAACGTTTGCGAAGGCGTCGCGTGTCTCACCGACGCCCGAAAACGAACCCGGTTATTCCACTGCTGATTGAACTCCATGCGTGAGGCGCCGCCACGTGACGTGGGCGGCTTGCGCGCGTCAGTCCCGTCGACGCGGGTAGTTCAGCGGTATTAATCGTTTCGGCAAATACCTCTGCTTGACGCATCAACAGCACTCGGATTTCCTGGACGGTCAGTAGTGCCAATAAAAATAACGTTATCTGATTTTCAATAGCAATTAACCAACATAAGAACCACATTTTTGATTTTATTCGGGGACCTTCTCGATAGTGGAATAAATCACAATGTTGAAACGACGACAATTTATTGGTGCGCTGACGGCGCTTGGCGGCAGTGTGGTGCTGAGCGCCTGTGGTGGAGGCGGCACGGAAGAGGCAGGGGCAACGACTTCGAGCTCAAGGGCTCAGAAGACGAGCGCCACGGCAAAAGCGACTTCGCCAAACGGCGCGGCCATGCCGCCCGCAACGTCGCTGATCGACGGTACGGGCGCGACCTGGACGCTGTCCGGCGGCGTCGCCTATCGCAACGGTGCGAAGGCGGGCAACAACTACAACGTGGTTCTCGCGCTGTGCTTCAACGGCAACATCTACGTTGAAAACACGAGCTCGCAGTTTTACCAGTGGACGGGCTCGACGTGGCAAGCCACGAGCGATCCTCGCCAGGGCACGACTTCGCCGGACGGCACCACCATGCCGTCGGCGTCCAGCATCATCGACAAGACGGGCGGCGTGTGGACGCTCACCAATGGCGTGATTTCGCTAAACGGCGCGGTGGTGGGCAACAACTACAACGTGAACCTGGTGCTGTGGTACGGCGGCAAGATCTATTGCCGCAACACGAGCGGCCAGTTCTACGCGAATGCGGAAGTCGCCGCTCAATGGCTACCGTGCAGCGATCCGCGCACGGCCGTCGCGGCGACTGCCGGCAGTTTCTTCGGCATAAACGGTCACTTCGACTACACGTACACGCCTTCACAGATCGTCTCGATTCTGAAGGGCCTCGGCTGTACGAGCTATCGTATCGGCTGCACAGCGGACGCGAATGAACTCAACGCCGTCGTCAAACTCGCGCAGGCGTTCCAGTCGGCCGGCATGACGCTGCTCGTGCTGGTGAACCCGGCTTCCGGGACAACAACGGCAACCTGCTGGCCGGCGAATCCGCGGCTTACAACGCCTGTTATGGATCGGCCTTCACGATCGCCAATACGCTGAAACCGTACGGCGTGACGTTCTATGAGTGCGGCAACGAATTGACCCGCGACGATGCCATCATCATCGATTCGACCAACGCCGGCACAAAGGCGCTCGACTTCAACAATGCCAACTGGCCGACCATGCGCGGCGCAATGCGCGGCATGATCGACGGAGTCAAGGCGGCGCAGCCCAGCGCGAAATGCGGGATCAACTTCTGTGTCGCGGATGTCGGCGCGTCGGACGCTCTCTGGGACGGCATGCAGCCCGACGGCAGCGGCGGCCATCCGAAGGTGCGTTGGGACATCACCACGTGGCACAACTACGAAGTGTATGGCGACATCTTCAACATCGGCACGGACGGCGCAGGTCCTGGCATCGACCTGCCTACGTACTGCAAAGCCCGATACTGTGTGCCGTTTTTCATCACGGAGTGGAATACGGGCCCGGAAAAGACGCAGTCGTATCGTGCGACTTACATCACTTCGCAACTGAATTTGTTCTATGCGGCGCGCAAGACGCACAACATTCAGTCCGTGATGTACTACGTGCTCGATAGCGGCAACAACACGTTCGGCATCGTGACGAACGGCACGGCGCTGAACCCGCCGTACGGTGCATTCACCACGTTCACCTCGAGCCACGCGGACACCTGATCCGGCGAGTGCCCGAATGTGACTTGAGAACTGGCCTCCCGCTGCATGCAAGCGGGAGGCCATTTTTGTTGCCGGCAATACCGAATGCGTGCTATTTCCGCCGTGGCTTCGCGCGCCGACGTATAGTATTCTTGATTACCTCTGCGAGACGCCGTGCCGCCCCCTCCATCTGCGCACGGCTGAACCCGCCGAATCCCAGCACAAGGCCGGGCCGGCCGTTGCCTTCCGAGAACATCGGCGACACGGCACGCACCGCGACCCCTGCCCGCGCTGCTAGCGCGGCCACCTCTCTATCGTCGAGCGCGTGAGCAAGCCAAAGCACGAGGTGCATGCCCTGATCGCCGGGCTGAAGCCATGCGATTTCCGAAGGCAGCAGTTCGCCGAGTGTCTCGATCAGATGCGCGCGATGCTCCGCATACACGTTGCGGACCCGCCTGATGTGCCGCTCCAGATGCCCTTGAGCCATGAACGCGGCGAGCACGTGCTGATCCGCGTTCGGCGGATGCCGGTCCATCAAAACCCGCGCGCCGCAAAAGGCGTCGGGTAGATCGGCGGGCGCTATCACATACCCGAGGCGCAGCGAAGGAAACAGAATCTTGCTGAACGTACCGAGGTAAATCACGCGATCGGGGTCCGAACTCTGCAGCGCCGGAAACGGATAACCCTCGTAGCGGAACTCGCTGTCGTAGTCGTCGTCGACAACCCATGCGTTGTTCGCCCGTGCCCAACGCAGCAAGCGCCGCAGGCGCATCGCAACCCGGCACCGCCGCATTGCCGCCGCTGCCTGCGCCCGAACCACCCATACACGCTACTGGGCCGCGTACGGCGCCTGTATGCAGGCGCGCGGCTACGTCGTCGCGCAGTAAAGCGGCCGCCGGAAGCGCGACTTGCGGCAGGCCGAGCGCCGGCTGCCGCGAGCGAAGCGGACGCCCGGTACAAGATCGGGAAATAACGACATGAATACAGACCAGGCCAATATTTCGGATTGCGAATCGTGTGGAGCGCCGCTCGCCGACCGCGCGATGCCCTGTCCTTCGTGTCGCGCGCGCCGCGTCCCTTCTTACGGGGCGATGGTGCCCACGCTGACCGTACGGCTCAACGACAGCCGTCCAGTCCAGACACACCGGCTGCCGGCTCGCAGAGTGTGGAACCCATCACGTGCGCTCACCAATCCATACGCGTTCACGGAAGAGCCCGTGGTCGTGCAGAGCACCTATCAACGGCTGCGCGAGCCCATTGCATTTGCCGCGTCCGCGCTCGTCGTAGCGTCAGCGGTCTATGTGGGCTTCATACACAACAGCGACAGCGAGATGGAAGGCGAACCGGTCGCCGTCTCGGGTGCGATCAGGCAGCAGCACGTCGCGCCGCCTGTGGCGGCCGTCGAACGTTCCCCCGTTGTCGCTCCCGTGCAGTCCGCAGCTGTCGCCCCCGCCCCGCGCCCCGAGACGGCATCTACGCCGCCGACAGCATTAGCCGCGGCACAGCCGCCGATACCGGCCGCATTGCCCGCACCGCGCTTGCCCGCGCGTCGCGCTGCGCCTGCTGTTTCCGCTATGTCGGCCGCAGCCCCCGTTGCCACTGGTGTCGCGATCGCGTCGGCGCAAGCAAAGCGCAACCCGGGTGCAGTGCCGCCGCTCACCGCCGAAGAGAAAGCACGCGTGGATCTGTCACGGCACCTACGCGCCGCGCGCGAGTCTTCAGAACAACAACTTGTCCGCGACGAAGGTGCGGATTGCAGCAGCCATGTTCGTGCAACCTCAAAGCCGCGAAGCGCAAAGCTTGCGTGCGACCGTCACCACGCGCGAGCAGCAGCGCGACGCACTGCTGAGTCTCGCACGAGGCTGTAACACCATCGCGCGTTGTGATTGCGTGTCGCGCAATGCGGGCAGCGCGCTCGAGATCGATTCGAGCAGCCGGGAAGCGCGTCTGCTCGTCACGCTGGCGATGCAGGAGACGGCGCTCGCCACCGTGCAAACTGCCGCGCCTGAGCCCGAACCTGCGCCGCGCGACGTCAACGCGCATCACTAAACTCGCGAGGCCGGGCGCTTAACGCGGCGATACCGCGGGGCAGACCTGCCGTGCAATCGCGCGATATCGCTCGGCCGTGTCTCTTAGCGTCAGCCCGGCAAGCGATCTTTGCACACGCTCCTGACCTAGCGCTGTAACGATGGCCTCGGCATAACAGCGGGTGTTGTCGGTATCGACGAGTTGCACGCCCGGAAAGCCATTGGCGAATGCAAACGCCGGTATCCGGCTCGCGACGATCGGCACGCCTGACGCCAAGGCCTCCAGAAACGCCACGCTGTGCCCTTCGGAGCGCGACGGCATCACGAATACGCTCGATTCGGAAAGCACCGTGGCTACGTCGCTGCGCGGACCGGCCACCACGACGCGCTCCGCGATGCCCAGTTCCGTTTCGAGCGCAACGACCGCACGCTGATAATCGGGGTCCTCGACTACGCCGTACAACGTCAGTTGCGCGTTCTCGACCTGCTTGAGCACCCCGCTGAAAGCGCGCACCGTGAGCAGCTGATTTTTCACCGGCGCATATCGGCCAATCTGCACGATGTGCGGCACAGTGCTCTCGCGCTGTCCGCCGTCCGTGAATGCGAAGCGCGCGAGATCCACGCCGTTCGGCACGACTGTCATGGACGGATGCACGCCGATTGCCTAGATATAGTCCCTCACGCCTTGCTGCGATACGCCGATCACCACGCGTGCACGCCCCGACAGCAGATGCTCGACGCGCCGGAACAGCGGGCGCTCGAAATCGTTGGTCGCGGAATGCATCACATAGACAACCGGTGCGCCGAGCGGCAACGCGCGCGTAGAACGACGGAATCGTAGCGTGCGCGAAGATGACATCAGGGCGAAAACGCCGCACGGCGACGAACAGATTCCACAGCTTGCCGGGCGCGTGGTGCCGCTTTTGCGGAAACCAGCACTGCACGCCGTGCGCTTGTAATTCGTCAGCCAGCGCCGCGAAATCAGCATGCGCCGGCAACAGCGATGCCACGCACACGGCCATTCCTTCGGCGCACTGATCGAGCGCGAGATCTTTCGCGAGCACTTCGGCGCCGGACAAACGCGGCGCCAGTACGAGATGGAAGACACGCATCATGCCGTCCTTGCCGTCAATGTTCTATAGAGCATCCACGCCGCGGCGCAGCCGAGGCCCAGCGTCATCGACCATACGATCCCTGTCACGCCCCACCAGCGAACCCAGAGCGGCGCACTGACGAGCAGCACCACCACCTGAATCGCGGAAGCGTGCACGGTAGCCTTAGCGTCGCCGATTGCGCGCAGATACGACACGAGCACCGCAATCAACGCCCCGATAGCCATGTTGATGACGAGTATCCTGAAGAGCGGCACAGCGGGCAGCCACGCCGCGCCGAGAATCAATGAGAACATCGGTTCCGCGATCAGCCGCAGCACTTCGACAAATGCGGCGAGGCCGATAGCGACCACGAGCAGATAAATCCTGATCAGCCTCGACGCGGACTGCGCACTGCGCACTGCGGCGATGATGCGCGGCAAAGGTCGGAAAGAGGTATTGCGACATGGCGATTGCCGCATCCGCCAGCAGCATCTGCGCAAGGCGCGACGACATCTGATAGCCGCCGAGTTGCGTAGGTCCAAGGAGTTTGCCCACCACGACCTTGTCGAACTGATTGAGCAACAGGTTGATCACGCTGCTGGCCCAGATCCACCGGCTGAAACCGACATACTGGCCGATCCCCGACCACACCGCGCGCACCGGCGGCCGCGGCGTCATCCTGGCCCACGTCAGCGTGCTCTTCAGCGTTTCGCCGGCAACGAGCCCGATCAGCACCGACGCGGCTCCGGCACCAAAATAAGCGAGTGCAAGACCGACCGAGCAATCGACGAAGGCCGCCGCCACTTCCACGCCCGCAATATGCTGAAAGCGCCGCTCGCGCTGCACCACGTAATAGGCCGGCGAGGCGAGGCCGCGCAACAACGGCAGCAACGCAGCGAGTTGGATCAGCACGAGCGATCCGTCGAGATGAAACTGGCTCGAAAGCAAAGGCGCGAGCGCGACCAGCAGCAATGAGATCAGCACGCCGCGCGCTGTCAGCGTGGTCCATACCGCGCCGAGTTGCGAGCGCGTCGGCGCATGCTCGCTTTGAATTACGGCCTGCGCGAGGCCTGTATCGGAGAGCGCCTCGGCAATTGCAACGGCGAGCAAAGCCACACTCACGCTACCGATGGCGGCCGGTCCGAGCATGCGGCCTATCGCCAGAAACTTGATCGCCACCAGTCCACGCACCGCGAACTGTTGCAATAACACCCACGTCGCCGCGCTCGCCCCGAAGCTGCTCGCTATCGAGAACGCGGGAAGCCTGATCGCCCGCAAGCTGGTTCTCCGTCGAATGACAGCGCTGATCAGCGATCTGCCCAGCATGCCGTGACTTGCTGGAGACGCCGCCGCGCCTGATTGGATTCGTTGCGCCAGCAAGCTGGCAGTGGTTCATCTGGAACCGTAAGCATGACCTTACCGCGAGAGATTCGCCGTCAACCGCCATCAACCAAGCCACTTCAGCCGAAGCCCTTGCGCGGTAGTTCGTTTTCCCACATAATATATAAATTAGGTAGTTTTACGGTGCCGCACGGTGCTAACGTTATTCATTGACTGCGCGGCAGAGGTCGTGGCGCGGGCTATCCGGTCCCTGCCAGCTGGCCCGCCGATGCAATTCGTCAATCCACGCCCGCCTATTTCCGCTTATGCCTTACCGACGTGATCGAACCTGACTTTGTCCTGATCGTTGAGCCTAATCTGAGGGGTCACCGCGGGCGCTACGCGGAGTGGATCATGCAGGCCTGCGCGGATGCCGGCTATCCATGCATTCTCGTCACCGAATGCGCAAATGAGGATCACCGGCTCGCGCGTCAGATCACCGCCGCGAACCGCCCGGATCAGCAGATTGCTTTCGTCGATCCGAGGAAAGCCGGACTCACCGCCTGCGCGAACGCAACCAGCACTGGCGCTTTCATCACTACTTCGAGCGCGCCTTTCGGCTTGTCAGTCGCGCGCAGTCAATCCGGCTCGTTGTCGTGCCGTATGCGGATTACTTCTTCAATGGACTCGCTTTTCTCGGTTCGCCATTCGGCAAAACGCCGTGGATCGGCATCACGATGCGCTCCACCTTTCATCATCACAAGGTCGGCATCAAGGCACCCGATCGACCAGTCGTCAACGCAATCAAGGCGCAGTTGTTCAGGCGCGCGATCCGCACGCCGGGCCTGCGCACATTGTTGAGCATCGATCCGACGCTGCCGGAATAGGCCGCGCAGCATGCCTCAAAAGGCAGCGCAAAGATCGCTTATGTCGCCGACCCATTCCCCGACGAGCGAGCGGAAAATCCGGCGCTCGCGCGCGCACGACTCGGTCTCGATCCAGCGCAGCGCTATTTGCTCGTGTACGGCGCGATCACCGAACGCAAGGGTATCTACGAGCTGGTTCACGCGATGACCCGCCTCGAGCATGCGCCGACGCTGATCGTTGCTGGCGAACAGGATGCGGGCACGCGCCACTTCATGCGTAATCACATTCGTAGCTTGATGCCAGCGCCAGTGGTGCTCGATTCATTCATTTCCAACGACATGGAGCGCGACCTGTTCTCCGCATGCGATGCGGTCTGGCTCGGCTACAAAGGTCATTACGGCATGAGCGGTGTGCTCGTGCAGGCGTACCGCTTCGGCAAGCCGGTGATTGCAACGGAAGACGGCCTGATTGGCTGGTTCAGCAGGCGCTGCGAATTGGGCCCGATTCTGAGCGACCTGAGTTCTGCGTCGATAGCCAAAGCCATTACGGAAACCATGACGTCATGGCCTAACGCGCATACGTCGGCTTCGTCACGCGACAATCTGCTCGCGCAAAATACGCTCGGCGAATTCAAGCACACCTTGCTGCAACAGATGGCGTAATTAAAAAACCTTGCGCACGACGCGACGTGCGAAACGCACAACGCCCGGCGCACGTTACCTGCAGCTTATGATCAGGATAACTGTCCGCCTGCTACCGGCACTTCTTCGCGTACCGAACTGCTGCGCTTTTCGGGGAACAGCGCATTGCGCATCAGCAGGAACGGGTATTCGATTGCACGCGTAGTCACGTAGCCGATTACGATTGCAATGGCGAACTGCGCAGCAAGCGCCACGACCCAGATTACGCCCGGCGCAAGCGCGAGCGAGTGCCACAAGTAAATACCGTACGAATAGAGGCCGATCCACGCAACACCGCGATAGATCCATGTCGAGCGCAACTATCCGGAGTACTCCAGCACCAGCACGATAAGCGCGGCAAAACCGAGTGCCTGAATCGTATAGCCGATGCTTTCGTCGAGTGCGATGTGCTTCGTGGCCAGCACGAGCCATGCACACAACAGTACGACGCTACCGATCAACAGCCACTTGCGTTTCGCGATCTGTTGATAGATGGCCGGCTTCATCCAGTAGACCGCCGAGAGAATCTCGCCGATCAGCAAACTGTCGATGCGGTACTGCTAGGCGAAAGCACCTTCCAGATTGCCGCCCGCAACGGCAAAGCAGCGCGCTGTGAGCGTTATCGCACAGATACCGGAAAGCACGCCGACAATGGTCCATGCACCGAGCCGCCAGCGAGAGAAAAGTAATAAAAGCGCCGGCAGCACAAGATAGAAATGTTCTTCAACCGCGAGACTCCAGGTCTGCGTGATCGAGGTGCCGAGATAATTCTGCAAATGCGTGAGATTCTGAAAGACAAACGTATTCCACGGATGCCGCCCCGCGAGCACATGAAACGCAATCAATACGTAATACGCGGGCCAGATGCGGAACATCCGTCGCACAATGAAGCGCCGCGCGTCGACGTGCCCTGTCTCCGCGTATTGCCGCAGCAGCAAACCGCCAACCAGAAAGCCGCTGAGCGTAAAGAAGAGATTGACACCCTCTCGACCGAAGTTCTTGAGCGGGTACTCGATAATCTGCAGCAGAACGTTGTTTGTATGAACAGCATGAAAGTGAAAGCACATCACCGCAATGATCGCGATGCCGCGGACGAAATCCAGCTCGATCGCCCGTCCGGCTTTTGCGGGTCCCGTCCCGCCAAATAGCTTCATGTTGTTCTCCCCTTTCCATTCTATTGGGTACATTGGCCTGTTTTCATCTTCGGCGGCAGGGAGCATACGCGAGCGCCAAGATCAAGGGCATTGACCGACAACATCGGCGAGCTTGCGTGCGTCTTGCAGGCATAGGCCTTTCCACTGTCGCCAGAATCCAGGCAGTCGGAGACGAACCGCATTTAGCGATGTGCACAGACGCAAAGTTGCGCTCACAATGACCCGACGCGAGACCGTCCACTATAGACGACGGCAAATGACGGCGACGGGGAGGAAACAAGAATGCGCCATCAGTATGCAACGCCATGGATATGGATTTTCCTGCTGCCACTTGCGTTGGACTATAAGGCCACCAACGCGACCACCGGGCACTTCGCCCAGTTCATTTTTGTCGTTCCAGCAGTGGCGACGGGGCTCGCCCTTCTGCTGATTGCACCGCGCTTTCACGAGCGCTCCCGGCTTCGCTCGATCGTCACCGCCAACATGCTGTTGTGCGTATTCGGCAGCGTGGTCGCGCAACTCGTTCAGGACAACGACAGCGGCAATTACTTGCGCGTGCTGCTGCCATTCGTGCTGTTCCTGCTCGGCTATCTCGTTGCGTGCCGGCCGTGGAGCGAGCAGCGCATCGCTCAATTCGAAAAAGCACTGTTCGCGGGCAATGTCATTAGCCTTGTATTTACTTTCGTCTATGGCATTGCAACCGGGGGCGGTCTGGAAGACGTGCGCTTTCGGATCATCTCCGTCACGCTGCTCGGACTGCAAGGTGTACTGCTGCACGAATTCGTGGTCGCCAAGCGCTATTCGCTGAACACGGTGGCGGTATTCGCCGGCACGGTCATCGTCGAATTGCTGAGCGTCACTCGCAGCCTGCTGGTCGGCACCGTGCTGCTGTTTCTGATCGCAATGGCACTGAGTGCACCTTCGGTACGACAGATCTGGCGCGCCATCGCTCGCGGAGTCGTCGTCGCCGCGGTGCTGACGGGCGTGGCGGGCATTGCGATACTGGCGGTTCCCAATGTCGCGGAACACTGGACGCAGCGCATTTTCTTCTCCGAAGCAACGGTCTCGGGCAAGGATCCGACCACCATCACCCGTCTCGCGGAAATGCGCGATCAGTACGACCAGGTGACGTCGAACCCCGAAACGCTGCTCTTCGGAGCAGGTTACGGACACTACTATCGCTATTCGCCAGCTTATCTGCCGGACCTCGCGGGCCAATTCAGCAAGCAGGATTTCTATGCGATCAACGAATGGGCTGCGGGTCACAACTTCTGGGTCTATCAGTTCTTCGCAGGCGGACTCGTGTTCGGCATCGCGATGCCGCTCGGCGCGCTCGCGTTGTGTTTCTTCTCGTATCGCTACTGGCGCAAAGTCGTGCCCGACGCGCCGATGCTGCCGGTACTCGGACGCGCGATCATGCTGTTTGCCGCGTTGCCTGCCACATCGATCGGCGGCAATCCGCTCGGGCCGCGCTTTTCGGGCCTCGTATTCGGCATTGGGCTCGGCCTCATGATCGCCACTTACACGCGTTTGCAGCGCGCGCTGCCGGCACGCACGAATCGCATACGAGCCGCCCGCCGTATGCGGCCCGCGGTGATGCCGGACCTGCCTGGCCGCATTCAACCGGGCATGGGCCACTCCGATCTTGCCAGCACGCTCGGCATGTCGCACACGCCACGACTGCCTGGTGCTAACCAAGCGGACATTGCGCGATGAAAATCCTCCACGTGCTGGCAAGCATCGATCCGCGGGCGGGCGGTCCTGTCGAGGGCGTTCGCCGCAGCGGCGTAGCGATGCAGGAGGCCGGGCATGAGATCGAAGTCGCTACCTGCGATTCTCCCGACGATGCCTATATCGCGACGTTCCCCTTTCCTGTTCATGCGTTCGGCCCCAACTCGAATCGCTACAGCTATAGCGCGCACCTTGCGCCCTGGCTCGCGAATCACGCGAGGCGCTTCGATGCCGTCGTCGTGCACGGGCTGTGGCAATACCATGGCTTCGCGACATGGAAAGCGCTGCATGACAGCGACGTGCCCTATTACGTGTACGCGCACGGCATGCTCGACCCATGGTTCAAGGAAGCGTATCCGCTCAAGCATCTGAAGAAATGGCTTTACTGGCCTTGGGCCGAATACCGCGTGCTGCGCGATGCGCACGCGGTGATCTTCACGACTGAAGAAGAACGCACGCGAGCACGTCAATCATTCTGGCTCTATCGCGCGCGTGAACGTATCGTGCCGTTCGGCACGGCGGTTCCGAAGGTAGATGCCGCGTCGGTACGCGAAGCGTTTTTCGAGGCCGTGCCTGCTGCACGCGGCAAACGTATCGTGCTGTTCCTCGGCCGAGTGCATGCGAAAAAGGACTGTGACCTGCTGATCGACGCATTTGCACGCGTGGCCAAACGCGACGAGGCGCTGCATCTGGTGATTGCCGGCCCTGACGAAACGGGCTGGGTCGGCAAGCCTGCGAGCCCGGGCACAGGCCGCTGGAATCGCGCATCGAATGAGCCTGACTGGCATGCTGCAAGGCGATCTCAAGTGGGGCGCCTTTCATGCAAGCGACGTGTTCGCGCTGCCGTCGCATCAGGAAAACTTCGGCGTGGCGGTCGCAGAGGTGCTGGGCTGCGGACTGCCCGCGCTCATCTCCGACAAGGTCAACGTGTGGCGCGAAATCGAAGAAGATGGTGCGGGGATCGTGGCACCTGACACGGTCGAAGGCACGGAACAGACTCTCACTCGCTGGCTCGAGCTAGACGACTCCACTCGCGAAACCATGCGTACGCAAGCCGCGCGTACCTTCAACGCGCGGTTTCGGGTCGAGACCATGGTCAGCGCGCTGACCACCTTGCTCGAAACGAAAGGCGGCCACGGGAGCGATGCAAAAAGCACTATGCTCGCCACACTGCGGGGTGCCGCTCAGCCTGGCCGCTGAATTCCGCGGCATTCCACCAAAAATGACGGCGCTCCTCTGAGCGCCGTTCAAGTTTCAGCGGCGACACTCACGTGAGCGCCGCCTACGTCCTCAACTTCGCTGCTCCTTCATCAACGGTGTCAACGTCGACGCAGCGATCGGCAGCGTATCGACCGGCGTGTGCGCCGGCACTACGCCGCTATTCGGCGCTTCCACATGCGTGCCACCGACGACGTGCGGCACATCGAGCTGCCGCGCGAGATGCCCCGCGAGCCGCAACGCGAGTGCAGCAATCGTAATAGTGGGGAAATTGGCGCCGACAGTCGGAAACACCGAGCTGCCGCCTATGTACGGATTGCTGATGCCATGCACCTTGCAATTGCGATCGACCACGCCTTCGCGCGGCGAATCGTGCATACGTGTCGTGCCCATGTGATGCCACGTGCCTTCCAGCTTCTCGGGCCATGCCCTGCCTTCGAGCGGCGCATCGAGCTCGACGTCCGCGACGCGCGCCATCTGCAGCTCCTTCGCGAGTCCGGCAAACGTCTTGTCGAAAGTACGCTTCACCTGCTCCCCGAGGCGCCACTCAACTTTCACGCGCGGCATGCCGAACCGATCGCGTTTGTCGGTGCACAGCGTGACGCGGCTGTCCGGATCCGGCACCGCTTCGACGATGGCCTGCAGCGTCACATCGGTGATAAGCGCAGGCCACTGCAGCAATCGCGTCAAGCCGTACCCGACCGTATGCAGCGGATGCGCGGCCATCGTCGCGTCGGCCCTCAGGCTGCGCCCCGGCTGATCCTTGTGCATGAGCGCTTCCTTGCAGCGGATCAGCGCCTCCGAGCCCGCGCTGCCCTCGCCGTACCAGCGTGAATAGAGCCACACGCGGGAATTCAGCAGCTTTTCGCGTTCCATCATCTCCTGCTTCGGTGCGAATTGCGACGAGATCTTCGTGCCATGCGCCGACACCGCGGGGTTCTGATAGTGGTACTTGATGTCATAGAGCTTGTTGCGCGGAACACCTGGACGGAAACGTACCTTCCCCGACATCATGCGCGGGTGATCCATGAAGTAACGCCCAACCAGATCGTTAGTATTGCCAAGCCCTGCGGCCTGCACATTGTTCGAAGCAAGCAGCAGCCGTGCGTTTTCGATCCCGCCCGTGGCGAGTACGAAGATGCGCGCCTTGACGGACATTCTGCGGCCGCTGAGCGTACCCACCTGCACGCGCGTAATCGTCGTGCCTTGGGCGTCGGCGTCGATATTGAGGACGTTCGCGTTCAGAAACACGCGAACGCGCGTGGAGCGCCCCAGTTCCTCGCGATACACCTTGCCGAAACGCAGCGGCGGGCTGAACTGCGCAACGGTGTCGCGCATGTCGCCGCTGCCAAGCGGTATGCGGCGAACGTCCGACCGGCCGATCTCGCGCTCCCAATAGGCGGGGTCGAAGTTCTGCGGACCGAGCTTCAGCAGTTCGTGCGTGCGTGCGTAATACGGCGCGAGTTCGTCGAGCCCGAATGGCCAGCCGCTGTGCGCAATCCAGTCGCGCTTTTCAAAGTCCCAAGGATCGAGCGGACGGCACCAGCCGCCCCAGCAGTTGCTGCTGCCGCCGAAATAGCGGCTGCGCGAGCCGTCTGCGAATCGATACGGCAGCCCTGCATTCTCACCGCGGTACAGGTCGCGTGTTTCTTCGTCCGGCGCAAAACCGCCGCTTTCCAGCAGGCATGTCTCCACGCCGGCGCCCGACATTTCACGCGCGAGCGTGATGCCCGCGACGCCTCCCCCGATGATGCAGACCGTCGTTTCGATGACCGTGTTTTGCTCAACATTGCGAGTATCGATGAACATCCGCAGCTCCCGTGTTCTTCATCATGATCTTTTTGGGGCGTCGCTAACTCGCCGGTGAATGGCGGTCAGGCAACGCGCCGTATGCCGTGGCCGGATGCGCGTCATTACGCCGGCTGCCACGACGTCGGTCTCCTCAGCGTATAAAGGCTGCGGCTCTTATTCTGTGCTTCAGGTCACGGAAGGAAACGCTTCCGTAAAAAACGACATGGATTTCCGCCGTACACGCCTTCCGCTTCCAGAGAGCGATGCACGACGGAGAGCGGCGTGACAACCGCGGAGCGGCCGATCGTCACGCCCATTTGCACGACGCATTTCGAGGTGATCCAGACGCCGTCCTCGATGACGATGGGTGCGACGCGAAGGTCCATCGTGGTGCTCATATCGTGCGAGCCGGCCGTGAGGAACGTGCCCTGAGAAATGCATACATTGGAGCCGATATGGATGGGCGCCTAGTTATAGATCCACACGTCCACGCCAAACCAGCACTTGTCGCCACTTCCAGATTCCATGGCGCCTTCACGCGCAACGGATGCACAAACCGGCACCCTTGCCCAATCCGCGCACCGAACAGACGCAACAGCGCGACACGCACGAATGAGAACGGCAGCAGCTTGTTATTGATCACGCAAGCCTCGACGACAAACCACACGAGCTCGATCAGCGCACTGCGCCGCGCGCGATAATTGCCCTTGCCGGCGAGACTCAAGTCGATGACACGAGGCTCCGCACTCTCGGCGTCGCTTTGCGGCGTATGTGTGAGCCGCGGATCGTCTACGATATTGCCCATCGTTTTTCTCCGTGCCTTTCGTCCTGCTTCTATACGCAGGGATACTAATCAATCCGGAAACTCGTCTTTAACCGACCACCTCATCTTCATGCTGTCCGCCTGGGCAAGCGTTTTGGCGGCTGCGTGCATGGATTTTGGCGCACGATATCTCTACAACACTGCATCGACCTGGGAACCATAACGACAACTCCGCTTCGACACACCGCCCACTGCATGCTTCTCCTAGCCGCCTACGCGGCACCTGCGCTTGCCCTGGACGCGGCGCCTGTCCGCCGCCTGTCCGCCGCCGGCAATGACCGCTACGGCTCCTACAGGCTATGGCGCCCCGATGCCCGCTCCTGCCGACCGCCGCGCGCTGCAGCGCAAGCGTGAACAGAAGCTGCTCGGCGCACCCGACGGGTATGACGTCGGCAACGCGCAGGACGGCACGCTCGACGACGCCCGCCGCGCAGCCTTGCTCGATGAGCAACGCATGACGGTCAACGGTGCTGCCCAAGGCGGTCAGCCAGGCGCCGCTGGCAAGCGCAAGGCGCCGCCCGCCGTCAACGGTCAGCTTCGCGTTGCCGATGCAGCAGCGCGTCCCCGCGCCACCGACAAACTGCTGCCGGAAGGCGCCGCCAAAGCCACGTACGCCGATCCTTATGCAACCGGCAAGCGCTCCGTCTATCGCTCGCCGTGGTAATCGCGCATTCATGATGGCCGCGCACCGGATTACTCCGGCGCGGCGTCCTCCGGGGTCGCGGGCTTCGCATGCGGCACCGTCACTGCTGAAGGCCTCGCGTCGAAGTACGTGGTGCTCGCCTTCCAACGCCTCCGTCCCGCCGCGCGGCACAACATTCCCACGCGTTCTTCAAAAGTACTAATCGTCGAATCCGGCGAAAGTGCGGTTTCTGCATAGTCGCGCGCTGCCCGGCCGAGCGCCACGCGGCGCTCCGGATCGTTGGCGAGCGCCGTAATCGCGCCGACCAGCGCCTTCACGTTGTCCGGCGGCACCACGACGCCGCGCGCATGCACTGCCTCATGAAGCGCGGTTCCACGCCGCGCCATGGCAATCGTCGCGCGGCCGCTTGCAAACATGCCGGTTAACTTGGACGGCATGACGAGATCGGCTGCATCGCCGCGTTGCGGCAACACGTGGATGTCGGCGAGATTGAGCAGTTCGTTCAGGCGCTCCGCGGGTTGAAGCGGAAGGAAGATGCAGTTCGGCAAGGCTGCGCAGCGTCGCGCGAGACTTTCCTTAGCTGCGCCGCCGCAGAACACAAACGTCAGATCCGGACGGTATGCGAGCGACGCCGCTGCCTCCGCCAGTGTCTCGATGCCCTGCTTCGCGCCCATGTTGCCCGAGTACAGAACGACTTTCTGGCCGTCCGCCAAGTCGAGCTCACTGCAATACTCGCTCGCGCGCGGCAAAGGGTAGATTGCCGATACGTCGACCCAGTTCGGCAGACACACCACTTTCGAAAGCGCCACGCCTTTCGCGGTTGCGCGTGCGCTCATCTGCCGCGTAATCGACGACACCGCATCGAAGCGTCGCAAGAACTGGCTTTCGATCCAGCGCGCCATTCGCGCCGCCCGCGAGCCCTTAAGCAAGCCGAGTTCGAACGCGGCGTCCACTTCGTAATCCTGAATGTGCAGCCACGCGCTGGCACGCGCGAGATGCGCGAGAGCAAGCGTGGCCGGCGCGCACATCAGGGTGGGCGCAATCAACAGCACGGCGTCGGGTCGCCAGAAAGTCTGCCAGGCGAGCACAGGCAGCGACGTGGCGGCGAAACTGGCCAGATGAATCATCCGCTTGAGGCCGCTCGGCTGCGACGGCACCCATAGCGGCGCGCGCCACACCGCAACACCGTCGCGCTGTTCCCGCCGATAGCGCCAGCCGGCGTACCCCGAGGAAACCCGCCAATCCGGGTAATACGGCGGTGCGCAGACCACGCGCACCTCGTGGCCGCGGCTCGCCAGCAGCGCGGCCATTTCGGCCGTGTACTTGCCGGTCCCCGTGAGCTCGGGCGCGTAATTGAGGCCGTAGATCAGGATCTTCATTGTGCGTGTCTGAACGTGTTAAGGCTTCGTTGCCCGACCTCGCGGCGGCGCCCGTCAATTGCTCAGCATCAGCGCACAGCCGCGGGCAATGCTGGCGGCTGCAGAAGGAGGATCGAACCGGCGAATCACTTCCATGCAACGGTGTGCTGTACCGCTCGCGTCGGCGAACGCTTCCATCGCCTTCAACATCGTGCGCTGCAATCCAGGCACGTCGCCCGCGGTAAACGAATAGCCGCTCACGCCGTCGATGACGAGCTCCGGCACGCAGCCGCAGCTTTCACTCACCACTGCAGGGCAACCGTGCGCGAGCGCATCGACAGTGTCGAACACGGGCACACCCGTACTCGTCACCGGCGACTTCTGCGGGCTCGTGTTGTACACCGCCGCCGCGCGAAAATCCGTGGTCGGTGCCGATTCGATGCGGCGGATGATTACGTCGCATTGCGAGCCGCTGCCGACTATCGCGACCTGATGCAGGTTCATGCCCGCACCGCGCGCCCGCGCAAGCACCGCGTGCGTGATGAGCCGGTACGAGATCAGCAGGCCGCCCGTCCGGCGGTCCAGTACGAAAACCACAAGCGCGACACGAAATCGCTGCGGTGCAGCGAGTACATCAGTACGAGCGCGCTGCCCTGCACGATCAGCCACGCGAGCGACACCCGGCCCGCCAGCGCGAGCTTCGAGCGGCCGCGCCACGATTCATACACGCCGAACGCCGGAAAGATGGCGAGCGCAAAGGCAGCCGCGAACATCACCAGCGCCCAATAGAAGCCGGATTGAGCGAGGTAGTCGAAACGGATCTGCGACGCCACCGCCGCACCCGCGAGCACCAGCGCGACATCGAACATTCGCGCGAGTAAATCCTGAAACCTGCGCATTTTGCTTACCTCGTACTGGCCGTTCCTGTCCGCAACCTGCCAGCACGCTGTCTATGAACAGCGGCCGTAGTTGTCGTTGAATCGCACGATGTCGTCTTCCCCCAGATAGGTGCCCGACTGGATTTCAATGATTTCCAGCGGCACTTTCCCCGGGTTTTCGAGCCGGTGCCGCGTGCCGAGCGGGATGTAGGTCGATTCGTTCTCGATCAGCAGGAACTGTTCGTCGCCACGCGTGACGAGCGCGGTGCCGCGCACCACGACCCAATGCTCGGCGCGGTGGTGATGCAGTTGCAGCGAAAGCTGTGCGCCCGGCGTCACGACGATGTGCTTAACCTGAAAACGCTCGCCGTGATCGATCGAATCGTAAAAGCCCCACGGACGTGCACCTTGCGATGCGCGTCCGCCTCAGGCGCGTGCTGCGCCTTGATGCACGACACGAGACCCTTCACGTCCTGCACGTGTGAGCGGTCCACCACGAGCACGGCGTCGGCGGTTTCGACCACGACCACGTTCGTGGTACCGACGCACGCGACGAGGCGCCCTTCCGAATGCGCATAGCTCGACACGGCGCCCTCGAACGTCACGCGGCCACGTCCCGCGTTGCCGTTGGCGTCCTTTTCCATGGCGGCCCACACCGCGTCCCATGAACCGAGATCGGACCAGCCTGCTTCGAGCCTGACGACCACGCCTGCGGGCGCTGCTGCATCGGCTGGCTGTGTGGCGTCGGTGTTTGCGGCATCTGCTGCTTCGCTCAGGCGCTCCATCACGGCATAGTCGATCGAATCGGCCGGCGACTTCAGAAACTCATCGACGAGCGGGCGGAAATACGCGCCCTCGCTGCGGCCGCCGCTGAATGCCCGCTCACAGGCCGCATGCATGTCCGGTTGCAGACGCTTGAGCGTGTCGAGCCACACGCTCGCGCGCAGGATAAAGATGCCGCTGTTCCACCAGTACGTTCGCGCTGCCACGTACTGCGCGGCGATTTCCTCCGCGGGCTTTTCGACGAAGCCGTCGATTGCATGCGCGCCGTCGCGCAGCGCGGCGCCGATGCGGATGTAGCCGAAGCCCGTATCGGGTCGCGTGGGCGGTACACCGAGCGTCGCGATCGCGCCTCGTTCGGCGTAACTTGCCGCGGTTTCCAGCGCGGCCTGCAACGCGTCGACGTCGGCAATCGAATGATCGGCCGGCATCACAACGAGAATGCCGTCCTGACCTTCTGCGCATGCAAGCGACGCGGCGAGCGTCAACGCGGGCGCCGTATCGCGGCGCGCCGGCTCGACAATGAGCCGCGCCTCCACGCCGTTCTCGTGCAGTTGCCCGGCAATCACGAAGCGGTGCTCCTCACCGCATACGATGATCGGCGAAGCGTCCACCTGCCAGACGACGGGAAAATCTTTCATACGTCGCGCGGTGGCTTGCAGCAGCGAATCGGAGCCCACCACGTCGATGAGCTGCTTCGGATAGTTCTCGCGCGACACCGGCCACAGCCGCGTACCCGAGCCACCCGCGAGAATGACCGGGACAATGCGCGTGCAACGCGCGCCGACAGCGTCATCGCCGGCATTGGGCGACGTTTTGTTTCCAGCTCCCTGAGTCAACATATTCGCAATCCTTATGATGCTTTGAAACCACCAAAACAGATGCCGGAGACCGCGTGCAACGAGCGGCCTCCGGCTGGCCCCGTCGACGCTATTGGCCCACCATACGGCGGCTCTGTATCCGGAACTCGGTAGGCGAGATCCTCATGCGTTTGCGGAACACCTTGGCGAGCCGATCGCCATTGCCCATGCCGGTGCGGCGCGCAATTAATTTTGTCGACCGGCAATTCAGATTCAGTCAGCAGGCTGCATGTCACGGCAAGACGCTCGTGCAGCAAAAAACTCGAGGGCGTGATGTCCATTTCCATCTTGAAGCGGCGCAGGAAGTTGCGCTCGCTCATCGCCGCAAACTGCGCGGCGTCCGCAATCGAAATCGATTGCTGGCAGTTTTCCTGAAGCCAGCGGGCGGCGGCCCGCACCTTGTCGCCTGGCGTAAGCGCTCCGTCTTCGCTGAGAAGCGGCGCGAGGTTCGAGCAGGAATCGGCGAGCAGGCGCTCCGCAACCGTGCGCGCGGTCGCGGCGCCGAGGTCGCGCTTGATCATCGCGAGCGCGCTTCGCATCGACTCGAGGCGATCGCCTGCGTCCGCGGTTTGCTCGCCCTAGCGGGATGCTTTCGACGACTCCTGCAATGCCTGGCTCTCCTGTGCATCCGGCACGTAGGCGGCATCGAGCAGCGCGCGACCTTCCGCGATCGGGCGGATCATTCCGGTGTTGTGCCGCACGCGGCGCAACCAGGCGATCAGCCGTTCGTCCCTCGCAGCGGCAATTGCGCCTTTGCCGCCGGCTACGTACAACGCGTCGAAACCGCTGTAATGTCTTGCGTCGAGTCCGTCGGTCCACACTCTGAGAGCCGACGACGAGGTCACCATGCCGCCGTCGGCGGAGAGGAAACAGACGTCGTAGGAACAGCCGCTCGCGCTCGAGGAAGCCAGTTCATTCGCCGCCTGAAACACTTCGGCTACGACGCCCGCGCCTTGCAGCGAGCAGTCGTTGAACATCAGGATCGCGATGCGACGCATGCCTTTGTTCGGTGCATGCACCCAACGCAGCATGGCAGACTCGAGATTCGCGCAGGTCATAGCTATCCTCACCAGAAACGGATTTACTTTCACCATCAACGGCCTCCCCGGGCCGACCTCTGAGCAGTGCATCATAGCCACGAGCAGTCAAGTATTTAGCCGCCGTGACCGATAGTGTTGACATGCTGGCGCATTGACGGGAGTGGCCGGCCGGTGATTTTCGGCAATATTCTGCCGCCACCGGATTGCACCGAATTAATTGCCGATTCCGCATATCATTGAATTGGCGTTGTGCGAATGTTAGTTCAAACCCAAAGCCGATTTCGTTCGCCACCGCACACTGCATCGCTACTCAAAAAAGGGCGGTTACAATTCGATCCAGATGTCGAACGGCGGCATATAAAGCAATTTTCACCTGTAACAGGCTATTCGACAGATAATCTCTCCCGGCGGCCGATCTTTCCCGTGGAACTTGCCGCGCGGGTTTCGGCTGACCATAGAAACGGCCTACTTCAATTGCACGAAGCAGTGTCTAATATAGGCACTTTACGGAGATAGGCACTTTACGGAGCCTTTCAGTTATTTAATTTGTTCTTATTGGGCGCATTCAATATAAATACGGCGATTAATGTTTCAGTCCTGAAACATCGCAATAACTGCAGTTATGAAGACAGCGCAATTGACGGACCCGCCGCCGATAACGCCACGCTGGAGGGCAGTCAGAAACCGCCATAAGATTGCCGAAATGCACTATGCGCTTTCCGCAAGATGTGGCAACGGACACTACACTCAGGCGGCTTGCGCCTGGTGATCTAGCAGTTTGAAGACGTTCGTGCGTCAGGACGCGCCGCGAACGTCACGGGGGAATACATGTCGGATTCAAACGAACATCGCGGAGTGCGAAGCATTGTAGGCCAATTCGCGGTGCGCGCGCCGATATGTCGCGCCGCGGTCGCCGCCGCAGCGCTCTGCGTTCCTGCCGTTCAAGGCGACGCGGCGGCTGCAGATGCATCGTCCTTACATGTCGATACGAAGGCGTTCGAGGCGCGGCCACAAGCCGAAACCTCGGGCCAGAGCCTGCGCTGCTCCGTACCTTCCTCACAAACGCGCGCCGCGCCGACCGGCGATCTGATCGAAGCCGACACGCCGGGCGACGGCACGCGCCTCTTTGCCGCATCGAAGCCGTTCGGCCTCGTCATCACCACGCGCGCGCCGCAAAGCGACACGCTCAACTGGCTGCTGCGCAGCACCGGCGACCATTTCGACGCGCCGCGCCTGTGGCTGCAAACGAGCCCCGCATTCAAGCCCGAGCTGACGCAGCAATACGTGGCCGCGGACTTCACCGGCGCGCATCGAGCCAGCGTGCTGATCGCCCAGAAGCGCGCCGATAGCGGACTCGATCTATGGATCGCGTCGTCGAACGTAACAGCGGATGCGGCCGCCGCGCCCGTGCTGGTTGCCGAGGCCAAGGGGCTCGCGCAGAACGCCGCATTGCTGCCGTTCGGCAACTCAGGCTCGCGCGCGTCGCTCGCCGCATTGGAGACGGTGCGGGAGCGCGTATCGCTCACGGTCATCAGCAACGATAACCTTCGCATGACCCTCGGCGAACGCAGGATGTTGCCGTCCAACTTCATGCCCGGCTTCGTGAAAACGGCGGTCGCATCGCTGCACGGCGGCGATCGCGACACGCTGATGCTGGTCACGCCGCGACTTGACGGTACGGACGCCGACGCACAGATCGACATTGCCGCGCTCGACATTGCCGACCCGGCGGCCGAGCCCGTGCACATCGCTTCGCTGCGCGGCATGTCGTGGTCCGACGTGTTCCCGGCCTGTGTACGCGATAAGAATGGCGCGGCGCTCGTGCTATACCGCAGAGTGGACGCCACGCTTGGCGACTTCTACTTCACAGGCGGCGCCCCCGCTCTGCTGCGCTATCCGCTGACAAACGGCTTTGCGCTCGGCACGCCGCAGGATCTCGGTGAATTGCCGGGGCTCTTCTCGGAGACAGTGAGGATCGACCGGCTCGCGCAGTAATCCGCGCGCGAGGGGTCGACAGGATCAGGCCGAGATCCGCAGCGGCTCGGCAAACTTGCGCACGATCGACATATAACGGTCAGCGGTATCGTGCAGCGTATAACCGGCGAGTTGCCGATGCGCCCGCGGCGTGTGGAGCGCGCTGACGAGCGCATGGCCATACGCTTCGACGTCGGTCGTGTCGACGAGACTAACGCCCGCGAAGTTGCTCGCGAAACCGAACGACAGAATCCGGTTGGCCACGACCGGAATGCCGGAGGCCAGCGCCTCAAGAAAGCCGATACTCTGCGCTTCGAAGCGCGAGGGCATCGCAAACACGCGCGACGCGCGCAACACCGCCGCGACGTCCGAACGCGGCCCGCAGACGCTGACCTTGCTCTCCAAGCCCAGCTGCCTGACGAGCGCTACGACTGCCCGGTGATAGTCGAGCTCTTCGACCACGCCGCACAGCAGCAAACGCGCGTCCGGCTCGACCTGTAACACGCGTTCGAACGCGCGAACCGTGTCCAGTTGGCTCTTCCCTTCTATATAGCGGCCAAGCTGAACGATCTGCTTTGACGGCACCGCGCCGTCGCGCGCGGCATCGTGCGCGGCAAAGAGCGACGAGTCCACTCCATTAGGAATCACAACCATCGACGGATGCCTGCCGATCTCGCGCATGTAGTCGTCAATATTCTGCTGCGAGACACCGATAATGGCACTGGCCCGCCGCGAGAGGCGCTCGGCGCGTTGAGCGCACCGTTTTCGAAGTCGTTGACGCCCGAGTGCATGACCCATGCAATAGGCGTCTGCACCGGCAAAAGACGCACATACAAGGCAGCAAGCGTCGCGTGCGCGATGATGAAATCCGGGCGAAACTCACGCGCCACACGGTACAGGTGCACGAGTTTGCCCACCCGGCCATGCCGCACCGAAGGAAAACGGCACATGACGCCGGCCGCATTGAGCTCGGCGCGAATATCGACGAAATCGTCCTGCTGCGGCAGCAGCGAAGTCATACAGACTTCGTGCCCGGCGCGCTGATGGTGAATTGCAAGACCTTTTACGAGTACTTCTGCCCCGGACAATCGTGGTGCGTGAACCAGTTGAAGAATCCTCACGATTTATCTTCTCTGATGACCGCCCGCCTTGCAGCGGCTGGATAAGCCGCCCTCGTGAGCAACGGCTCACTCGACGCCCTCATCCGATAGTTGCTATGTGGCGCGCGTTCAAACGCGCGTCGTTTCCGAAACCCGCGACTCGCCGATGCGGCGTCAACCGTCGCCGGAAAACGTTACACCCAACATCCTGCAAATTTGCGCCAAGGCCAAGACTCCTTCGGCTTTCGAATGAGCGGTATCGCCCACTCAGAATGCGAATCTCGCCGGCGCAGCGGTTAGCCATCCACTTTCTTACGCGAACCCGCGCGAGCCTTGGCGGAGAAGAACGAGCGCGACCGCACAGTGATCAAAGATACGAACAAAGCAAATCTTGCTGATCGTTTTTCCGATTCACGCGTCGCAACGGGCGCATAGCGGCAATGAATACATTGACGCACGCAACAGCGCCACGTCTTGTGACCGGATTTCTGCCGTTCCGTGTCGCCTCGTCTTCACGCTCTCCGTTGTCCCGAGTCGCCTTTCTCCGCCAGGCCTACAGCGACGTCAGGTTCATAACACGCGCTTGGCAACGCAGCGCGCAACCCGCTCTACTTCGAAATATCTTCCAGCGCGATATCGCGCGTCTTCGGTCCCAGCGTGCCGATCGCGAGCATTACGATCACCATGGCACTGGAAATGAAGGCGAAGACGCCGTTCACGCCGAACTCCCTCAGACATCCCGCGATCACGAATGCGGAGAACATTGCCGACAGACGACTCCACGAATAGACGAAACCGACGGCGCGCGCGAATGCTGGTTGGAAAGAGCTCGGCCTGATACGCATGATAGCTGTACGAAATGATATTGCCGGCGAGCACGAGGCACACGCCGAGGCTCACGAGCAACACCGTTTCGCGCGCCTGGCTGAACAGGAGGCCACACACCACATTGACCGCGGCCATGCAGATGATCACCGTCTTGCGCTCGAAGCGGTCGGCGATCAGCAAACCGAGCAGCGGCCCGAGCGGCGCGGCCACCGCGATGATGCTCGCGTACATCAGACTCGTCGTGACCGTGATGCCCTGCTTGATCAACAACGTCGGGATCCAGTTCGCGAAGCCGTAGTAGCCCATCGTCTGGAACACGTGAAAGATGATCAGCATCAGCGTGCGCTTGCGATACGGCGGCGCGAGCAGATCGCGGAAAGCGGCGCGTGCGCGCACCGGCTCGGGCAAGGCGGGCGCGGGCAGTGCGCGTCCGTATTCGCGCTCGACCCGCGCTTCGAGCCGCGTCATGATCGCGTCGGCTTCGTCGATACGGCCCTTTTGCGCGAGCCAGCGCGGGCTTTCCGGCAAACCGAGGCGAATCCACCATACGACGACCGCGCCCACCACGCCCGTCAGCACGACGAGACGCCAGCCGTCGAGACCGAAGTACCGATGCGGCACGAGAAGATACGATAAGAACGCGACGATCGGCACCGCGCAGAAGCCCACCGCCTGCGAACACGCAGAAGCACGGCCGCGCACATGCTTCGGCACGGGCTCGGAGATGTACGTGCCGATCGTCACGATCTCCACGCCAATGCCGATGCCCGCAATGAAGCGCCACACGTTAAGCCCGAGCGCCGTGTCCTGAAACGCCATGATGATGTGGGCCGCGGTATACTACAGCAGCGACCACGTGAAGATTGCGCGCCGCCCGAAGCGATCGGCGAGAAAACCGCACGCGGCGGTGCCGATAAAGAGGCCTGCGAACAGCGCGGCAATGAAGCTCGCGACGCCGCTCGTGCCAAAGAGGCCATGCGTCGTCGCGGTGAGAATGCCGCTTTTCACGAGTCCCAGCGCGATGTAGTCGGAGAACATCAGGTCATACAGTTCGAAAAAGAGCCCGAGGCTCAGCAACATCACGAGCTTCCAGATGGAACGCGTGGCAGGCAGGCGGTCGAGCCGCGCCGAAATACGCGCGCCGCCCAGTGCAACTTCTTCGGCACGGCTGCCCGCCGACGCGCCCGCGCCCGCCGGCACGCCAAGCGCGCCGGCATCGCCGAGCGCTGTTGCATATACCGTTTGATTCGACGACTTCATCGTCTGTCTCCTTGAGCGCTCGCGAATCCGCCCGCTCAGGCGGCTTCGCGCGGCGTCTGAGCCGAACCGCTCGGCGGCGATGTAACGGCCGCGATCCGCGCCTCGTCGTAACCGAGCTCGCGCAGCACCTCTGCCGTGTGCTCGCCGATCTTCGCAATCGGTTGACGCGGCTGCAAACGCGCGCCGTCGATTGAGATGGGCAGCAAGGGCATGGCGGTCTCGCTGCCGTCGTCGAGCGTGAGACGCGCGAGGCCGCCGCTTGCGTTCAGATGCGGATCGTCGAACAGTTCTTCGGGCTTCACGATCGACGCAAACGGGATATGGTCGCGCTCGAATTGCGGCACGAGCGCCGCGCCCTCGAATTGACGCAGCGTTTCGCCGAGCGTCTGCAGGAGCCACGCTCGCGCGAGCACGCGGTCGTTGTTGGTCGCGAGGCGCGGGTCGGCAAGCAGATCCGCGCGTCCGAGAATGCCGCACAACGCGCGCCATTGACCGTCGCCGGTCGCCGCATATTGCTGCATGTGCTGCGCGGACAGCAGCACGCAGTTCTCGAAGAGCGCGCTCTGCACTTACTTGCCGCGCCCGCTCGCATGCCGTTCGTGCAGCGCGGCGAGCACGCCGATCGCGCCGAACATGCCGCCCATGATGTCGTTGACCGAACTGCCGGCACGCAGCGGACGGCCTACCGGGCCCGTCATATAGGCGAGGCCCGCCATCATCTGCACGACTTCGTCGAGTGCGAGCCGATGCTCGTACGGCCCGTTCAGAAAGCCTTTGTGCGATACGTAGATGAGCTTCGGATTGCGCTCGCGCAGCGACGCATAGTCGAGACCGAGGCTCGCCATGCGGCCCGGCTTGAAGTTCTCGACGAACACATCGGCGGTATCGACGAGCTCATGCAGCGCGGCGAGTCCCGCTTCGCTGTCGAGATCGAGCGCGACGCTCTTCTTGTTGCGATTGAAGGTGCGGAAAAAGCCCGCGCCGGTGCCGAGCAAACGGCGCGTGCCGTCGCCGCGCGGCGGCGCGCCCGGCAAGGCTTCGGCGAGCACGTCGCGCGACGCGATAAGACGAGTGAGGTCGATGCCGGTCTCGTAACCCATGCTGTCGAGCATGAAGACGAGGTCTTCGGTGTTCACGTTGCCGGTCGCGCCAGGCGCATGCGGGCAGCCGTCGAGCCCTGCGAGCGACGCGTCGAATTCGCGAATGCCGTGTTGCAGCGCGATCAGCGTATTCGCGAGACCGAGCCCGCGCGTGTCGTGGAAATGCAGCGAGCGCAGCTTCTCGCCGGCCACATCGCGCACGAGTTGGATGATCTCGCCGACCTGGCGCGGCGTCGCTTCGCCGGTGGTGTCGCCGAGCGCGACGACATCGGCTCCCGCCTTGACGGCGTCGCGCGCAATCGCGGCGATGTCGTCGTAAGGCACCGCGCCTTGCAGCGTGCAGCCGAATACCGTCGACAAACCGGCGATCAATTGCACGGGCCGCGCACCCGCACCTGACGCATGGCTCGCCGCGCTGTCGATTGCCTCGCGCATCGCCGCAAACGCGTCGATCATTTCAGCCGGCGTCCTGCGCACGTTCGCGAGACTGTGCGCAGTGCTCACGGAAATCGGCGCGACGATCCGATGCACGCCCGCTTCGAGCGCGCGCTGCGCGCCCTTCAGGTTGGGCACGAGCGCTGTGACGATCAGGTCCTCGTAGCCGAGCGCATGGGCGATGACTTCGTCGGCGTCGGCCATTTGCGGCAACAGCTTCGCCGGCACGAAAGACGCTACTTCCATATGCCGCACGCCGGCGGCATACGTGGCGTCGATCCAGCGGCGCTTGAATTCGGTGGGCATGGTTCGCGCAATGCTTTGCAGACCGTCGCGCATGCCCACTTCGGTCACGACGACGCGCTCCCTCGTATCACTCATGGTTTGAATCCTGCGGAAAACGCGGGAAAATGAAGTACGGATCACAGCGTGCCTGCGCGCGGCCGCATAGCAAAGTCTGCGTTGACGAAGCACTCCATCGCCGTTGACGATGGCCGGCGAGGCAAGCGGGACGGGCGTGCGCCGTCGCAAAGGGGAAACCCTTAAGGGCTTTTCAGAAGGCGCGCGAACACGCGAACCGCAAAGACGGCGCGAGCGCTTAAGCCCCGCGCAGCAAATGATCCAGCAAATGCGATGCGGCCAGCGTCAGCGCGCCCCGGTCGCGCACGCAGATCACGAAGCGCCGCGCCGCCCACGCCTCGCGTAACGGCACCGCGACGATGCCGTATTCGTCGGCGGCGTGGCGGGGCAGCGCCTCCGCCGGCAGAATCGCCACCGCGAGGCCGGCCTGGATGAAGCGATAGGCGGCGTCGAACGTCGACACGTACGTGCGGTAGTTGAGCTCGCGCCCTTTCTCGGCCGCGATACGCTGCATCAGCGCATTGACCGACGCATTCGAAGCCAGCCCGAGATGATCGAAGGCGAGCGACTGCTCGAAGCCGATGCTGGCCTCGGCGGCAAGCGGTTGGCCGCGCGGCACGATCAGCGCCAGATGGTCGGCGCGGTAAGGCAGCGCCTCCAGACTGCCCATCGGCACGACATCGCGGCAAATGCCGAGATCCGCGACGCCTTCCTCGAGGCCGCGCACGATCTCCGCGCTCACGCGCTCTTCCACATCCACGCGAATCTGCGGATTGGCCTTGAGGAACTCGGACAACGCCTCGGGCAGAAATTCCACCATCGACGAGACATTCGCCAGCACGCGCACATGCCCGCGCGCGCCGGCCGCAAATTGGCTCAACTCGGCCTGCAGCCGCTCGTGGCCGCGCATGATGAGCCGCGCGTGCCGCAAGAGCGCCTCGCCAGCGGCGGTGGTGCGCACGCCGCGCTGACTGCGCGAGAGCAACGCGACGTCGACGAGCGCTTCGAGATCGGCGAGCCGCTTGCTGACCGCCGACGGCGCAATGAACTCGCGCTCCGCGGCGCGCGCGATCGTGCCTTCCTCGCACACGGCGATGAACAAGCGCAACGTCACCTGGTCGATCTGCCACATGCGCGCGGCTCCTGAAATTGAAGTGCGGAAAATTATGCCCGAGGAAGCGCGGCGGCCGGCGCCATGCGGCACGATCCCAGGGTATCCACGGTTAATTCCGAACGCGCGGCGCCCGGCTTGCTCGCGGGACGGGCTGTGGCTATGCTGGGCGGTGCTTGCGGCAGCCGGTGCGTTGCAGTGGCGCGTTGGCCGTGCGAGCAGACATCCCTTGCGCGCACCCGGCACGGCTGCGGCGCGGCCACACTGGAGCTGCACCCATTGCGCCGGGCACCACACTACCCGTCACAACACGCCAACGGAACCCGCCATGTCCATGACGAGCCTCTTTTTCACCGCCGCCGGTGTCGGCCTTGCAATTGCTGCGCCGGTCGGCCCCATGGGCATGCTCTGTATTCGCCGCACGCTGACGGGCGGTCCGCGCGCGGGTCTTGCCATCGGGCTCGGCATTGCGAGCGGCGATGCATTCTACGGCCTGATCGCGGCGCTTGGCCTCGTCGGCATTTCGCAGTTCATGCTGGCCTACGACCGGCCGCTGCATCTGCTCGCGGGGTTGTTTCTGCTCTATCTCGGCGTGCGCACGCTGCTGCAGAAAGCGCCGGCGGACAGCGGCACCGGCCAAGCGAACGGCAGCGGCAACGGCAACGGCAAGCTCGCGCAAGTGGGCCGCGCGGGCGCGCTGCGTGCCTACGCGAGCTCCCTGCTTCTCACGCTGACCACCCGCAAACGGTCATCATGTTCGCCGCGCTCTTTACGACGCTGGCGCCGCGCGGCGCGTTTTCGTCGGCGATCGCGCTCACCACGGTGGGCGGCGTGTTCTGCGGCTCGATTGCGTGGTGGTGCTTCCTCGTGAACGTCGTGTCGCTCGCGCGCCATGCGATCGGCAGCAAGTTGCGGCTCGCCATCGACCGGCTCGTCGGCGTCATGCTGGCGGCTTTCGGCGTCGTGGAGATTCGCCGCTCGCTTTGAGCGCTGCGTCGCCCGAAAACCGCCCCGACGTTCGCGCTTCTGCGCATTCCGTACGCCCGGGCTTCAGTTTTGCTGACAATAGCGGCTTTCGCCGCGCCGGGCGACGCCTTTCTTGCAGTTTCCGCCCCGTGTCGGCGGTCGAGGCGCGCGCCGCCCGTGCCCTAACTGTCAATCCACCCCGCCCGCGGTCCCTTCAATGGCCCTTCCGCATATCGATCTGCTGTATTCCGTCTCCTGCCTGTTCGTCGGCTTTCTGGTCGGCCTCACGGGCGTGGGCGGCGGCTCGCTGATGACGCCGATTCTGGTGCTGCTCTTCAACGTCCATCCGGCGACGGCGGTCGGCACCGACCTGCTCTACGCGGCCGCCACCAAGGCGACCGGCACGCTGGTTCACGGCCTGAAAGGTTCCGTCGACTGGCAGGTGACGCTGCGGCTTGCCGCCGGCAGCGTCCCGGCGGCCACGGTCACGCTGCTCTGTTGCACCGCTACGGCATGGACACGCCGGGCGCGAGCCGGCTGATCCAGCTGGTGCTCGGCGCCGCGCTGCTCGTAACGGCCGTGGCACTCGTGTTTCGCCCGCAACTCGCGGCGCTCGGCGCACACCGCCGGCGCACCCCGAGCCAGGCACGCACGCTTGCCCTCACCATGCTGACGGGTGCCGTGCTCGGCGTGCTGGTGTCGCTCACCTCGGTGGGTGCCGGCGCAATCGGCGTGACCGTGTTGCTGCTGCTTTATCCGATGCTGCCGACCATGCGCATCGTCGGCTCGGACATCGCGCATGCGGTGCCGCTCACGCTGCTCGCGGGCGCGGGCCATTGGCTGCTCGGCTCGGTCGACTGGTCGATGCTGCTGTCGCTGATGATCGGCTCGCTGCCGGGCATCGCGGTGGGCAGCATGCTGTCCACGCGCGCGCCGGATGCGCTGCTGCGCAATCTGCTTGCCGCCACCCTCACGCTGGTCGGCCTGCGCCTCGTGGTGGCCTAAGCGCGAGCCGCGCCCGTCGCCGTCACTTGAAAAAACGGCAAGTCAGATCGGCTTCGAACTGTCTGACCCACTGGCCGTGGCGGTCGTAATAGGACTGGGCCCAGCCGCCGCGCCGCACCGTGACAAGACGCTCGTGGGCGGAATCGGCGGAATCGGCGGAATCCGCGTGAATGCTGACGTCAAAATGCGCGGGCGCGAAGCCGTGCCGCGCGCAGACCAGCTCGAAGGCGGCCCGGTCGGTGATGGGCAGGTCGGTATAGCGCAGAACCGTGGTTTGCATGGCGATGACTCCTGTCTTCATGCACACAGTACGCTTCGCGCGGCGGCAGAAATGTGTCGTCGCGCACAGGCCGCCGCGACCGCGCGCACGTCGAGCGCGCTTTTCGGCAGCGGATGGTCGGACGCGTTTCGAGCCAGAAGCGATACAGCGTGTTCTTCGCGGCTTCCAGACGATAGTCGCTCGTCGCACGCATGTCGGAGAGCGGCGTGTAGTCGTTGCCGAGCGCGAGCATCGCGGCTTGCGCGGTGGCTTCGTGCCATTCGGCGTCGCGCAGCACGGCCTCGGCATGCGTGGCGCGCTTCGGCGTCGCCGCCATGCCGCCGAACGCGATGCGCGGCTCGCGAATCAGCTTGCAGTCCGCGATGAAGGAGAACGCCGCACACGGCGGAAATGTCGGAGTCGAAACGCTTGGAGAGCTTGTAGGTGCGAAACTGCAGCTTCTCGCGCGCGCCGGTGCGTGTCGGCACCTTCACGCCGACGACGAACTCGTGCTCCGCCATATCCTTCTTCTGATACGCGAGGTACAGGTCCTCGAGCGGCATGTCGCGCTCCGTCGCGCCGCCGCGCACGATCACGCGCGCGCCGAGCGCGATGAGGCCGGGCATCGAGTCGCCGATCGGCGAGCCGTTTGCGATGTTGCCGCCGAGCGTGCCGGCGTTGCGAATCGGCAGCGAAGCGTTGCCACATTTCGGTGACTTCCGGATACTGCTTCGCGATCTCCGCATACGCTTTTTCGACGGTCACGCCCGCGCCGATTTCGATCCATTCGCCGCGCGTTTCGAGCTTCTGCAATTCGGCGATGTGCCCGACGTAGACCACATTGCCCAGTTCGCGCATCTGCTTCGTCACCCACAGGCCGATGTCCGTACTGCCCGCGAGGATGCGCACGGCGGGCTGGGCCTCCTTGATCTGCGCAAGCGCTTCTACCGTGCGCGGTGCGTGAAAGCGCTGGCCGGCGTGTTCATAGTGGAACGTTTCGTCGCGTTGCAGCGTGGCGAGCGTGTCCGCCAGTGCACGGACATTGACCGGCGCTTTGGGCGCGGGCGCTTCGAACATGCGCACGGCCGCATCCACAATCGGACGATAGCCGGTGCAGCGGCACATGTTGCCGGTCAGCGCGTTGCTGATGTCTTCGCGCGAAGGCACCGTCCTGTTCGCGCAACCCTGTTCGTGGCCGTGCTTTTCATAGAGCGACCACATCGACATGACGAAGCCCGGCGTGCAGAACCCGCATTGCGAGCCGTGGCATTCGACCATCGCTTCCTGCACCGGATGCAGCGAGCCGTCCGGCTGGCGCAGGTCTTCGACGGTGAAAAGCGCCCTGCCATCGAGCGTGGGCAGGAACTGGATGCAGGCGTTGACCGCCTTGAAGTCGACGCCGCCTGCTTCGTTGCGTTCGCCGACAACGACCGTGCACGCGCCGCAATCGCCCTCGGCGCAGCCTTCCTTGGTGGCCGGTGCAGTGCGCGTCCTCGCGCAGATACTGCAGGACCGTGCGGGTGACGGGCGCGTCCTTGATTTCGCGGATCGCGTTGCGGTGGTAGAAGCGAATCGGCTCGGTCATGTCTCGTGCTCTCGATGTCTCGAATCTCGTGTGCGGCTGCCAGTACCGCGGGGATGGTTCGAAAACTATCACCGTCAATAAATACAACCCATAGGCGCAATCGCATGCGGGACATATTCGTTAAGCGATAACGAGATGGATTTTGCGCGGCGTGGGCTTACGTTGCCGTGGCAGATTCAAGGCGTTTTTATTGCCTTTGATGCGTTACGGACATTTAATGTTGTGCTCGCGCGACGGTCTTCGGCGAACGCGGCGGCCATCTCAGGAGTCGAAGGCCATGTTATCCGGGCGTCTTGCCCGGTTTTCGTCCGATGATTATTAAGCAAACGCTGCAAGAGAATCGGTTCCATGGGAAAATCACACCTTCCCGCCGTTTTCAAGTCTCGTTTTCCCCATGTCCACCGACACAGCGACAACTCGCAGCGAATTCGCGACGACCCTGCAGATCATTCCGGTCGTCTTTTTCACGTTTCTTTGCTACCTGACGATCGGCATTCCGCTCGCCGTGCTGCCCGGCTATGTCCACGACGACCTCGGCTACAGCGCGGTTCTTGCGGGCGCGGCGATCAGCGTGCAGTACCTCGCGACGCTGGCCTCGCGGCCGCTGGCCGGCCGTTCCGCGGACACGCTCGGGCCGAAGCGCACGGTGTCGATCGGTTTGCTCGGCTGCGGCGCGAACGGCGTTCTGTTGCTGCTGGCGGTGTTGAGCGGGCGCTGGCCGGCGGCGAGCCTCGCGCTGCTGGTTTGCAGCCGGCTCGTGCTCGGCTTCGGGGAAAGCCTGTGCGGCACCGGCGCGATTCTGTGGGGAATCGGCCGCGTGGGCACGAACAACAATGCGCGAGTGATCTCGTGGAACGGCATCGCCACATATGGCGCGCTGGCTGTGGGCGCGCCGCTCGGCGTCGCGATCGAGCGGACGGTCGGCTTTGCGGCGCTCGGCATTCTCGTGATTCTGCTGGCGGCGCTGGGCTACTACCTCGCCCGGTCGATGGCACCTGTGCCTGTCGTGCATGGCGAGCGGATGTCGTATCGAAGCGTGTTCACGCGCGTGTTGCCGCACGGCATCGGCCTTGCGCTCGGCTCGGCGGGTTTTGGATCGATCGCGACGTTCATCACCTTGTTTTATGCAGCGAAGCAGTGGCCGAACGCGGCGTTGTCGCTGACGGTGTTCGGCACGCTGTTCATCGGCGCGCGACTGCTGTTCGCCAACACGATCAAGACGTATGGCGGATTCCGCGTCGCGATTGCTTCGTTTTCCTTCGAATGTGCAGGCTTGCTGATGCTGTGGCTCGCGCCTGAGCCGCATGTCGCGCTTGCGGGCGCTGCGTTGACCGGCTTTGGTTTCGCACTGGTTTTCCCGGCGCTCGGCGTCGAGGCGGTAGGGCTCGTGCCGCCGGCCAGCCGGGGGGCCGCTTTGTCGGCTTATTCGGTGTTTCTGGATTTGTCGTTGGGGATTACGGGGCCGCTGGCCGGGTATATCGCCGGCGAGTTCGGGTATGGGTCGGTGTTTTTGTTTGCGGCTGTGGCCGCTGCGGCGGCCGTGGGGTTGTCGGGGTTTCTTTATGTTCGGGATGTGAGGGTCGGGAAGATGCCTGCGGCGCTTTGAGGTTTTTTGTTTTTTTGGATGGCTGTTTTTTTACCCCCTTGGCCTTTCCTTGAGTTCACGGTGGTCTATTGGCGTTGCCCCTGTGCGGGGCGGCACTTACTTTCCTTGCATGCCGCAAAGAAAGTAG
>CALNWN010000013.1 GCA_940746715.1 uncultured Paraburkholderia sp. | reverse complement strand
GAACCTGCTGCCACCGCCGGAAGCCTTGCCACTACTGGCTCTCCCGCTTCCCGTGCCCCGGCGTCCGGAGCACGAAAGAGCGAGATTCTAGCGACCCCGGCGACGGGTTGCAAGCGTTATTTTGACAAGCGTATTAACGGTGCTTGAAAACTGGCTTGCGCTTCTCGACGAACGCCGCCATCCCTTCTTTCTGGTCCTCCGTCGCGAACAGCGAATGGAAGAGCCGGCGTTCGAAATGCACGCCCTCGGCAAGCGTTGTTTCGTACGCGCGATTCACCGACTCCTTCACCATCATGACCGCCGGCAGCGGGAACTCCGCGATCGTAGCGGCCGCGGCGATCGATTCCTCGATCAACGACGCAGCGGGAATGACCCGCGACACCAACCCGGCGCGCTCTGCTTCCGTGGCGTCCATGAAGCGCGCCGTCAGGCACAGGTCCATCGCCTTCGCCTTCGACACCGCGCGCGGCAAGCGCTGCGTGCCGCCGGCGCCCGGCATAATGCCGAGCTTGATTTCCGGCTGACCGAACTTCGCAGTGTCCGCGGCGAAAATCATGTCGCACATCATCGCGAGTTCGCAGCCACCGCCCAGCGCAAAGCCCGCCACCGCTGCAATGATCGGCGTGCGGATCGAGCGAACCGTCTCCCAGTTGCGCGTGATGTAGTCGCCCTTGTAGACGTCCATATAGGAATAGGTCGACATCATGCCGATGTCCGCACCGGCGGCGAACGCCTTCTCACTGCCCGTCACCACAATGGCGCCGATGCCGTCGTCGGCATCGAACGCGCGCAGCGCCGCCCCCAGTTCGTCCATCAAGGCATCGTTGAGCGCGTTCAATGCCTTTGGGCGATTCAATGTGACCAAACCGACCCGCCCCCGCGTTTCGACCAGAATGTTCTCGTAAGCCATGCCGCCTCCTTGTGATCAATTGAGCGCGAAAAACGCTTCGCGCGGCCATCCTAATAATGCTACATTCACCAACCAACCGGTCGGTCAATTATTCGACGGGCTTCCTCCAACACACAGCCAAGCCTCTGCCATGACACATCCGTTATTCACCAAGCACGAAGATACGCTGCAAAAGGCGCTCGCCGCGGCCGCTCAACGCGACTGGCGCACCGCCGGCCCGAAGGCATGGATCGGCGTGTCGCTCGAAATTCTCGCGCGGCTCAATCGCGCCAGCTTCGAAATCGGCTATAGCGTGATGCATACGACCGGTCAGGCCTTCATGATGGCCTTCCAGGCGGGCGGCCCGCACGCACAAGACCGGGCGCTGGAAGCCGTGGTCTACGCATGGGACCAGCTGCGCCGCATCCCCGCGGACGCCCACTGGGAAAAACCGCAAGGCAAGAACCCGCCGCTCGCCATGCACAAGCGCTACACGATCGTGCCTCGCGGGACTGGCCTCGTGCTCGGGTGCTGCACCTTCCCAACTGGAACGGCTATCCGGGTCTTTTCGCCGACCTCGCCACGGGCAATACTGTCATCGTGAAACCGCATCCCGGCGCGATTCTGCCGCTCGCGATCACCGTGCGCATTGCGCGCGACGTTCTGCGCGAAGCCGGTTTCGATCCGAACGTCGTCACCCTGCTCGCCACTGAGCCTAACGACGGCGCGATCGTCTAAAGCCTTGCCGTACGTCCGGAAATCAAGCTGATCGACTTCACGGGCAGCACGCAAAACGGCACCTGGCTCGAGCGCAATGCGCACCAGGCCCATGTCTATACCGAGAAAGCCGGTGTCAACCAGATCGTGATCGACTCCGCTGACGACATCAAAGCCGCCGCGCGTAACATCGCATTCTCTCTCGCGCTCTACTCCGGCCAGATGTGCACCGCGCCGCAAAACATCTATGTGCCGCGCGGCGGCATTCGTACCGCGGACGGCACGCTCACCTTCGACGAAGTCGCGCAGGCCCTTGCCGGCGCCGTGCAAAAACTGGTGGCCGACCCGGCCCGTGCCGTCGAACTGCTGGGCGCCATTCAGAACGAAGGCGTCGCGCAACGCATCGACGAAGCCGCGAAGCTCGGCCGGATTCTGGTCGAGAGTCAAACGCTTGAACACCCGGCTTTTGCCGATGCCCGCGTACGCACGCCGCTCGTGCTCCAGCTCGATGCCGCAACCGACCGCGCCCAATTCACAAGGAATGGTTCGGTCCCATCTCGTTCGTCATTGCTACGGACTCGACCGCGCAATCTCTCGAACTTGCCGGCGCGATCGCAGCCGAGCACGGCGCGCTCACGCTGTCGGTGTACAGCACCGATGAAGCAGTGCTCGAAGAGGCGCACGAGGCGTCGCTCCGCGGCGGTGTCGCGCTTTCGATCAACCTGACGGGCGGTGTGTTCGTCAACCAGTCGGCGGCCTTCTCCGATTTCCATGGCACTGGCGCGAACCCCGCGGCCAACGCCGCGCTTACCGATGCTGCCTTCGTCGCAAATCGTTTCCGTGTGGTCCAAAGCCGCGTACATGTTGAACCGAAAGCGGCGCCAGCGGTAGCTGGCTGAACGTCATAAGACAAAAGCACGGCTTCGTCCTATGCCTTTTGGCCGAATAGACCCCGCCGTGCCCGCCAACTAACATGAGACATCGGATCGGCATGCACCGCCGGTCCGCCCGAGCAGGAATGGACATGAACGACGCCTTTATCTGTGACGCGATTCGCACTCCCATCGGCCGCTACGGCGGCGCCCTGAAAGACGTCCGGGCCGACGACCTCGGCGCCGTGCCGATCAAGGCATTGATCGAACGCAATCCTGGCGTTGACTGGCGTGCCGTAGACGACGTGATCTACGGCTGCGCGAACCAGGCCGGTGAAGACAATCGCAACGTGGCGCGCATGTCGGCGTTGCTCGCGGGACTTCCCACCGACGTCCCGGGCTCGACGATCAACCGCCTGTGCGGCTCGGGCATGGACGCCGTCGGCAGCGCGGCGCGCGCCATCAAGGCGAGCGAAGCCCGGTTGATGATCGCTGGCGGAGTGCAAAGCATGACTCGCGCGCCGTTTGTAATGGGCAAGGCGGCGAGCGCGTTTTCGCGGCAAGCGGACATCTACGATACGACGATTGGCTGGCGCTTCGTCAATCCGCTCATGAAGCGTCAGTACGGCGTCGATTCCATGCCGGAAACGGCGGAAAATGTGGCCGTCGAATTCGGAATAAGCCGCGCCGATCAAGACGCCTTCGCATTGGCGAGCCAGCAGAAGGCCGCGCGCGCACAAGGTGACGGCACGCTCGCGCAGGAAATCGTCGGTGTGGAAATCGCGCGGCGGGCGCCGGCGCCAATCTGGCGCTCGCCTGCGACATCGTGCTGGCAGCACGTTCGGCCAGCTTCATCCAGGCATTTGTGAAGATCGGTCTCGTGCCGGATTCGGGCGGCACCTGGTTCTTGCCGCAGCGCGTCGGCATGGCGCGTGCGATGGGACTCGCCATCACCGGCGACAAACTCAGCGCGGAAAAAGCCGAAAGCTGGGGGCTCATCTGGCAAGCAGTCGACGACGAGGAGCTCGCCGCAGCCGCCACCAAACTGGCGGCGCAACTCGCGCAGCAACCCACGCGCGCCATTGCCGCGATCAAGCAGGCCATGCGCGCTGGCGCGACACAAACGCTCGATCAGCAACTCGACCTGGAGCGCGACCTGCAGCGCGAGCTGGGTGCGTCGCATGACTATGCGGAGGGCGTGCAAGCCTTCGTCGACAAGCGCGCGCCGCGCTTCGAGGGCCGCTGATATGTCGACGCAATCTCTCTATCCTGCGGAAATGACGCCCGACGAACTCGCCCGCGCCACCGCCGCGATGTACGAGAACGATGCGTGCAGCCGTGTCGGCCTCGAAATCGTGGAAGTGCGCGCCGGCTATGCGCGTCTGCGGATGCCTGTGCGCGACGACTTTCTCAACGGCCATCAGATCTGCCATGGCGGACTGATCTTCACGCTCGCTGACTCGAGTTTTGCCTTCGCTTGCAACTCGCGCAACGTCAACACGGTGGCATCCGGTTGCTCGATCGAGTTTCTGCGTCCCGTGCATGGCGTTGACGTGCTCACTGCGGAGGCCGTCGAACAGACCTTGAGCGGCCGCACCGGAATTTACGATATTCGAGTCACCAATCGTGCCGGCGACACAGTCGCCCTGTTTCGCGGCAAATCGGCGCAGATCAAGGGAAACGTCATTCCGCATACGCCGTCCGGCACGGGACCAGAGTAAGACGAGATGCGATAGCGTCACAGCGCACAGAGAAGGCGTGCGGCAAGCGCTCCACCCGGGAGTCGCAAGTCCGCGGCAGTGACGAGCGGCGACACGGCAATCGATTCGCCGCGTAGCAGCGGCGCGCAGTCCGGCGCCCCCGCTCGAATTTTGCGCTTAGCGCAGCCTATATCAGCCCCAGCATCAGCATTGAGGCAGCAAGGAGACATGCAATGAGCCCCGCCCTTCCGCTCGATCCGATCGAGACCGCCAGCCGCGACGAACTTGCCGCGCTTCAGCTTGAACGGCTCAAATGGTCGCTGAACCACGCTTACGAAAATTCACCGGTCTATCGTCGAAAGTTTGACGAAGCGGGAATTCATCCGAGCGAATTGAAGACGCTCGCGGATCTTGCGCGCTTCCCGTTCACGACCAAGAAGGATTTGCGCGACAGCTATCCGTTCGGAATGTTCGCCGTGCCGCAAGAGCGCGTCTCGCGCATTCACGCTTCGTCCGGAACGACCGGCAAGCCGACCATGGTGGGCTACACCGCTCGCGATATCGACACGTGGGCGAACCTCGTCGCGCGTTCGATCCGCGCGGCCGGCGCCAAACCCGGCGACAAAGTCCATGTGAGCTACGGCTACGGCCTCTTCACCGGCGGTTTGGGCGCGCACTATGGCGCCGAACGGGCGGGCCTCACCGTCATCCCGTTCGGCGGCGGCCAGACGGAAAAGCAGGTGCAACTGATCCAGGACTTCCGGCCCGACATCATCATGGTGACGCCGAGCTACATGCTGTCAATCGCCGACGAGTTGGAACGCCAGGGCATTGACCCTGCCACTTGCTCGTTGCGCATCGGCATCTTCGGCGCCGAGCCGTGGACCAACGACATGCGTCAGGCGATCGAAAAGCGTATGGGGATCGACGCGGTCGACATTTATGGTTTGTCGGAAGTGATGGGGCCGGGCGTGGCCTCGGAATGCGTCGAAACGAAAGACGGGCCGACCATCTGGGAAGACCATTTCTATCCAGAAATCATCGACCCGGAAACGGGCGAGGTTCTTCCGGACGGAGAACTGGGCAAACTGGTGTTCACGTCGCTGACGAAGGAAGCGTTGCCGATCATTCGCTACCGCACGCGCGACCTCACGCGTCTCTTGCCGGGTAGCGCCCGCACCATGCGCCGCATGGAAAAAATCACCGGTCGCTCGGACGACATGATGATCGTGCGGGGCGTCAACGTTTTCCCCACACAAATCGAGGAACTGCTGTTGAAGCAACACGCTCTCGCGCCTCACTATCAGATCGTGCTCACCAAGGAGGGTCCGCTCGATGTGTTGACGCTGAACGTCGAGCCTTGTCCGGAAACGGCGTAAGCGCAGTCGTGAATGTGCTGCCGGTGAACGGAATCGAACGTTCGGTGGGCAAGGCGAGGCGCGTCGTCGACAAGCGCAAGTCGGGGCAGTGAACCCCGCCGTTTTTCGCCAATGCTGCGGTTAAGCGGGAGGCGCGCCGCGCTACGAGCGCCAGCGGCACCCGAGCAGCCATCGTCGCGACACTGACGGACAGGCCGCTGCCGACCCTAGGAATTCGGCAGCAGCAACCACATCCGGCCGCCCTGCTTCATCTTGCCGGCGAGGTCGCCCGCGTCATCGCCGAGACCCCAGAAGTAGTCGGCGCGCACGCCGCCCTTGATTGCCGAGCCGGTGTCCTGCGCAAATACAAGGCGGTTCATGGGCGAGTTCGTCAGCGGGCGCGTGGTCTGCAAGAACACCGGCGTGCCAAGTGGAATCGAGGTCGGATCGACGGCAATCGAGCGCTCCGGCGTCAACGGCACGCCAAGCGCGCCGATGGGGCCGTCCGCGCCGCCTTTGGGCGCGCTTTCCGCCGACGGCATCTCGCGGAAAAACACGAAACGGGTATTCGTATCGAGCAGCGCGTCCACCCGCCCGGGGTTCGCGCGCGCCCAGGCCTTGATGCCTTGCATGGTGGCTTGTGCAGGCGTCAGCTCGCCGCGGTCCAGAAGCCATCGTCCGATAGATTTGTACGGCTGGTTGTTCGTGCCGCCAAAGCCTAGGCGCATCACGCTGCCGTCTTCCATCACGATCCGGCTGGAACCCTGCACTTGCAGGAAGAACGCTTCAATCGGGTCGTCGACCCAGACGAGCTCGTTGCCGTTCAGCACGCCCATCCGTTCGAGCTGCGCCCGCGGCGGCATCGGCGCACCCGGCCGATAGCTGGATGGCCAGCGATACAGCGCCGTTTGATACGCGCCATGGCGAGTGCGCGACCCGCACAGCAACGGCTCGTAATAACCGGTGACGAGACCGTCGAGCGTGCCGTCGGTATTGGCTAGCTGGAACGGCGTGAAATAGGCCTCAAAAAAAGCTCGCGCGCTCGTGACGTCGAGATCGTCCAACTGCGCCGCTGCCGCACAGGCCCGCGCCCAATTCGGTTGCCGCGCGAGCCTCAGACAGTTCTGCCGCAAGGCGGCTGTGGCGCCAATCAGCGAATCGTCCTGCCAGCCGGGAACATGCTGCCACGCTACCGCCGTGAGGCGCGTGGCGGCGATCTGGCCAGGAATGATCGCGGCGCCGGTAGGCGGCGAAGTCACCGGCCGAACCGCCCCGCCGCCACAGGCGGCGAGAATGGCCGCAACCGACAGCGCGCCGAGCCAGGCGCCGGCCGCGCGGACAAAACGCATACAATGTTCGTTCTTGATGGAAACCGCCATGTCTGATCTGTTCGACGAATACCCAATGCTCATCTTCGCGCTGGAATCGCTTCTCGCGCTGTTCCTGCTCGTGTTCATCGTCGTGTGGACGTCATCCGGTAAAAAGAAAGCGGCGCGCGCCCACAGCCGCGAAACGCAGAAGCCGCAAGAACCGCGCTGACGCAGCGCCGGTCCGCGCACTCCACTGTGCCGATGGAACCCGCGTCGCGGCCGCATTGCCCAGTTAAAGACCGCGGACCATGGCCCCGGTTCAATGCAGCGTGCGCGGCATGCGCAGAATGAACTCCGGCACCGGCGCGTCGAAACGCTCACCGTCCTCGGCCACGCAGAAATACTCTCCTCGCATCGTGCCGACTGGCGTGGCGATGACCGCCCAGCTCGTGTATTCGAACTGCTCGCCGGGTTTGAGGAGCGGCTGGTGGCCAACCACGCCGAGACCCTTCACTTCCTGCACCGTCTTGTCGCTGTCCGTGATCACCCAATGCCGCGCGATCAGTTGCGCGGGCACCTGACCGGTATTGCGGATGGTCAGCGTATAGGCGAACGCATACTGGCGGCGCTCCGGGTCCGACTCCTCGGGCAGGAACTGCACCTGCGCCGACACGCTGAATTCGTACTGGCTCATCCTGATTCCAATCTGGTGAAAC
Source organism: uncultured Paraburkholderia sp. (assembly GCA_940746715.1). GTDB lineage: Bacteria > Pseudomonadota > Gammaproteobacteria > Burkholderiales > Burkholderiaceae > Paraburkholderia. The sequence continues at coordinate 115,644 of CALNWN010000013.1, read as the reverse complement.
GGTGCGACAAGATCGCTGGAAAACCCGAGCGCCAACGGCTTCAGGCCCCTTGACGCCGATGCGCCATGGTTTGGCATTCTGCGTCATGAGCGAGGCGCCCGCAACCGGACATATCCTTTGGACTAGGGCGCGTAAGGCGCTCCGGGCGCTCGCGGCCTTCAGGCGGCTTCGTATTCGACGCCGGCAAGCCAGCAGCGGCAAAACTTCAAAGGACGGCCACGAGAACCGCCCTCCGTCGCTCCGCCACTCCCGCTACTCCGCACTCCGTCACTCAGCTACTCCGTGACTCTGCCGCGCCACCCGCTCCACCGCCCCCACCCGCACAAAAGGTAAAATGGCGCTTTCCCGCTTGCATCCGCCCGCCGCCATGACGCAATTCCGCATCGCCCCCAGCATTCTGTCAGCCGACTTCGCCCGCCTCGGCGAAGAAGTCCGCAACGTCGTCGCCGCCGGCGCCGACTGGATCCATTTCGACGTGATGGACAACCACTATGTGCCGAACCTGACGATCGGTCCGCTCGTGTGCGAAGCCATCCGTCCGCATGTGGACGTGCCTATCGACGTGCATCTGATGGTGCGCCCCGTCGACCGCATCGTGCCCGACTTCGCGAAGGCGGGCGCGAATCTGATCAGTTTCCACCCGGAAGGCTCGGACCACATCGACCGCACGCTGTCGCTGATCCGCGATCATGGCTGCAAGGCCGGCCTCGTCTTCAATCCGGCCACCTCGCTGAATTACCTGGATCACGTGATGGACAAGCTCGACCTCGTGCTCATCATGTCGGTGAACCCGGGCTTCGGCGGCCAGTCATTCATTCCCGAGGCGCTCAACAAGCTGCGCGAAGCGCGCAAACGGATCGACGCCTATAAGGAGCGCACCGGCCGAGAAATCCATCTCGAAGTGGACGGCGACGTCAAGGTCGACAACATTGCCGAAATCGCCGCGGCCGGCGCGGACACGTTTGTGGCGGGCTCGGCGATCTTCGGCCAGCCGGACCACAAGGTCGTGATCGACAAGATGCGCGCCGCGCTCGCCAACATCCAGCACTAAGCCCAGCCCTGACACCGCGCGCCAGATGACCGCTCTGTTCCCCGCCCCGACTTTCACCGGCCCGCGCCTGCAGGCCGCGATCATCGACCTCGACGGCACGATGATCGACACCGCCAACGACTTCACAGCCGGTCTCAACGGCATGCTCGCGCAGCTCGACGCGGAGGAAACCTCGCGCGAGGAAGTGGTCGGCTATGTCGGCAAAGGCTCGGAGCATCTGATCCGCAGCGTGCTCGCGCCGCGCTTCGAAGCGGAGCACGCGCAAGACCGGTTCGACGAAGCGTTCGCCATCTATCAGGCGGAGTACGCGAAAATCAACGGTCTGCACACGCGCCTTTATCCCGACGTGGAAGCCGGCCTCGCCGCCCTGCGCGACGCCGGCCTGAAGCTCGCGTGCGTGACAAACAAACCGCACCGCTTTGCCGTCGAGCTCCTCGAGCAATATGGACTCGCGCAATATTTCAGCGTGGTGCTGGGCGGCGACAGTCTGGCCAGGAAAAAACCCGACCCGCTGCCCATGCTCACGGCCGCCGCGCAACTGGGCGTCGAACCGCGTGCCACGGTCGCGATCGGCGATTCGGAAAACGACGCGCTGGCGGGCCGCGCGGCCGGCATGGCGACGCTGACCGTGCCGTATGGCTACAACCATGGCCAAGCTATACAAACAATAAAATCCGATGGTATAGTTGCCTCGCTGCTCGACGCCGCTAGGCGCCGCCAGGGCGATCGCAGCGCACCATTCCCACGACTTGAAAAGTCCTTCATCCTCATGTTTCTGAATAAAAAACGGAGTCTGATTAGCATCGACCGGGGAGCCTGGCCCTGGCGTCGCTGGTCGCGCTAACCTCGCCTGAGGTACGCTGAAGCTCGTCTTCGGCAACCGTTTTTTACTTCGCTGCGCTCACGCGTTTTTCCCTCGTTCGCATCGCTGTACTCAGCTACATCGGTTGATTCGGCCCGCGTGTACTTGCACAGTACAGCTGGCGCCGGAACTCCGTGCTTGCGTCGATGGGAAAATCGCGCCGGTCGGTTCATCATCGCCAATATCGAACGAACGCCTGACCGGCTGCGCTATGCCCCGCTTTGTCCGACGCACGCTGCCGCCGGACCTATGAACAGGATCGGAACATGACCGAACTCGAATTCCAGTCCCTCGCCAACGAGGGCTTCAACCGCATCCCACTGATCGCCGAAGCGCTCGCCGACCTCGAAACGCCGCTTTCGCTGTACCTGAAGCTCGCGCAAACGGAGCGCAACGGCGCGAATTCGTTCCTGCTCGAATCCGTGGTGGGCGGCGAGCGCTTCGGCCGCTATTCGTTCATCGGCCTGCCGGCGCGCACGCTCGTGCGCACGCGCAACGGTGTCTCCGAAGTGATGCGCGACGGTAAGGTCGTCGAAACCCATGACGGCGATCCGCTCGAGTTCATCCAGCAATTCCAGGGCCGCTTCAAGGTCGCCCAACGCCCGGGCTTGCCGCGTTTCGCGGGCGGCCTCGCCGGTTACTTCGGCTACGACGCGGTGCGTTACATCGAGAAAAAACTCGCGCATACCGCGCCGAAAGACGATCTGAACCTGCCGGACATCCAGTTGCTCCTGACAGAAGAAGTCGCGGTGATCGACAACCTCGCGGGCAAGCTGTACCTCGTGATCTACGCCGACCCGACGCAGCCCGAGGCCTACACGAAGGCGAAGCAACGTCTGCGCGAACTGTGCCAGCGCCTGCGCGCGACGGTCGAGCCGCCGGTTACGTCGGCGAGCGTGCGCACGGAAACCTATCGCGAGTTCGCAAAAGACGATTATCTGGCCACCGTGCACAAGGCCAAGGAGTACATTGCCGCGGGCGAACTCATGCAGGTGCAGGTCGGCCAGCGTCTGACGAAGCCGTATCGCGACAATCCGCTGTCGTTGTATCGCGCGCTGCGCTCGCTGAATCCGTCGCCCTATATGTATTACTACAATTTCGGCGACTTCCACGTGGTCGGCGCGTCGCCCGAAATTCTGGTGCGCCAGGAAAAGCGCGGCGAAGACCGCATTGTCACCATTCGCCCGCTCGCCGGCACGCGCCCGCGCGGCAACACGCCCGAGCGCGACGCGGAACTCGCGACGGAACTGCTCAACGACCCGAAGGAAATCGCCGAACACGTGATGCTGATCGACCTCGCGCGCAACGACGTGGGCCGAATCGCACAAATTGGCTCGGTCGCCGTCACCGACAAGATGGTGATCGAGAAGTACTCGCACGTGCAGCACATTGTGAGTTCGGTGGAAGGCAAGCTGAAGCCCGGCACGACCAACTTCGACGTGCTGCGTGCCACCTTCCCCGCGGGCACATTGTCCGGCGCGCCGAAGGTCCGCGCGATGGAACTGATCGACGAGCTCGAACCCGTGAAGCGTGGCCTCTACGGCGGCGCAGTCGGCTATCTGTCGTTCACCGGCGAAATGGACCTCGCCATCACGATCCGCACCGGCGTGATCGCCAACGGCAATTTGTATGTACAGGCGGCAGCGGGTGTCGTCGCCGATTCGTTGCCCGAATCCGAATGGCAAGAGACCGAAAACAAGGCGCGCGCCGTGTTGCGCGCGGCCGAGCAGGTCCAGGACGGCCTCGATAGCGACTTCTGACCGGAGACACACCATGCTGCTCATGATCGACAACTACGACTCGTTCACCTACAACCTGGTGCAGTACTTCGGCGAACTCGGCGAAGACGTGCGCACCTACCGGAACGACGAAATCACGCTCGACGACATCGCGAAGCTCAACCCCGAGCGAATCTGCCTGTCGCCCGGTCCGAGCAATCCGCAACACGCGGGCATCACGCTCGACGTACTGCGCGAATTTTCCGGCAAGACGCCGATTCTCGGCGTGTGCCTCGGCCATCAGGCCATTGGCGAAGCATTCGGCGGCCGCGTGGTGCGCGCGCAAACCATCATGCACGGCAAGGTCAGCACGATCGAAACCGACTGCAAGGGCGTGTTCGCCGATCTCCCGAAGCATTTCGTCGTCACGCGCTATCACTCGCTCGCCATCGAACGCGAATCGCTGCCCGATTGCCTCGAAGTCTCGGCATGGACCGAAGACGGCGAAATCATGGGCGTACGTCACAAGGAACTGGCGGTTGAAGGCGTGCAGTTCCACCCGGAATCCATTCTTTCCGAACACGGCCACGCGCTGCTCGAGAACTTCGTGAAGCAGTCCAAAGCGAAGACCGCTCAACGCACCGCCTGATGAAGCGAGACGACATCATGACCATCACGCCCCTGGAAGCGCTGCAGCGGACCATCGAGCACCGCGAGATTTTCCACGACGAAATGCTGCATCTGATGCGCCTCATCATGCGTGGCGAACTCTCGCCCGTCATGGCCGCGGCCATCATTACCGGCTTGCGCGTCAAAAAAGAGACCATCGGCGAAATCACCGCCGCCGCCACGGTGATGCGTGAATTTGCCCGGCACGTCGAAGTGCAGGACAACTCGAACTTCGTCGATATCGTCGGTACCGGCGGCGACGGCTCGCATACCTTCAATATCTCCACGGCGACCATGTTCGTGTCGGCAGCGGCCGGCGCGAAAGTCGCGAAGCACGGCAATCGCGGCGTGTCGAGCAAGTCGGGCAGCGCAGACGTGCTCGAGGCGCTCGGCGTGAACATCGACCTGCAGCCGGAACAGGTGGCGGCATCCATTGCCGAGACCGGCATGGGCTTCATGTTCGCGCCGAACCATCACCCGGCCATGAAGAATATTGCGCCGGTGCGCCGCGAACTCGGCGTGCGCACCATCTTCAACATTCTCGGTCCGCTCACCAATCCGGCCGGCGCGCCGAATCAATTGATGGGCGTGTTCCACGCGGATCTCGTCGGCATTCAGGTTCGCGTGATGCAGCGTCTCGGCGCAAAGCACGTGCTGGTCGTGTACGGCATGGACGGCATGGACGAAGTCTCGCTCGGCGCGGCGACGCAGGTCGGCGAATTGCGCGACGGCGAGGTGCACGAGTACGAGATCCATCCGGAAGACTTCGGCATGCAGATGGTGTCGAACCGCACGCTGAAAGTAGCGGACGCCGCCGAATCGAAAACGATGCTGCTCGAAGCGCTCGACAACAAGCCGGGCGTCGCGCGCGAGATCGTCACGCTGAACGCGGGCACGGCGCTCTATTCGGCAAACGTGGCGTCGTCGATTGCGGACGGCATTCAGCTTGCGCGCGAAGCGATTGCAAGCGGCAAGGCCCGCGCGAAAGTCGACGAGCTGATCCGCTTCACGCAGCAATTCAAGCACTGATCACGTAGCAACCCAACGTAGCAAGACACCTATGAGCGACATCCTCGACCGTATCATCGCGGTCAAACGCGAAGAAGTCCGCGCGGCCGAACAAAGCGCGCCGCTCGAAGAGCTGCGCCTCGAAGCGTCGTCACGCGACATTCGCGATTTCGTCGGGGCATTGCGCGCGAAGCACGCAGCGGGTCTTGCCGCTGTGATCGCCGAAGTGAAGAAGGCGAGCCCCTCCAAAGGCGTGCTGCGCGAAGACTTCGTGCCCGCGCACATCGCGCGTTCTTACGAACAGCATGGCGCGGCCTGCCTGTCCGTGCTGACCGACGTGCAGTTCTTTCAGGGCAGCGTCGCTTATCTCGAACAGGCGCGCGTCGCCTGCCAGTTGCCGGTGCTGCGCAAGGACTTCATTGTCGATCCGTATCAGATCGTCGAGGCGCGCGCCATGGGCGCCGACGCGATCCTGCTGATTGCCGCTGCACTCGAAACCTCGCAGATGCAGGACCTCGAAGCGCTCGCGCATTCGCTCGGGCTTGCCGTGCTCGTCGAAGTGCACGACCACGAAGAGCTGAGGGCGGCGCTCACGCTGAAAACGCCGCTGATCGGCATCAACAATCGCAATCTGCGCACGTTCGAGACGTCGATCGAAACGACAATCGGCATGCTCGAGGCCATTCCCGACGACCGTATCGTCGTGACGGAATCAGGCATTCTGGCGCGCGCCGATGTTGAACGGCTGCGCGCGCAGGACGTGAATACGTTCCTCGTCGGCGAGGCGTTCATGCGCGCCGACGAGCCGGGCGTGGAGCTTGCTCGCATGTTCTTCCCAGGCGCGGCGTGAAGTCAGCGCGTCGCGTTTAGCAAAAACAGCGGAGCAGACCATGGGCATGGAACGCGAGATCAAGTTGCTGCTGCCGGCCGCGCAGGTCAAGGCGGCCTGCGGCTGGTTCGCCGCGCGCACCGGCGAGGAAGGCCGCGCGATCAGGCTGTCGAACATTTACTTCGATACGCCGCAACTCGCGCTGGCAGCGTCGAAGAGCGCGCTGCGTTTGCGCCATACGCCGGACGGCTGGCTGCAAACCTTCAAGACGGTGGGCAACGCGACGAACGGCTTGCACAGCCGTCACGAATGGGAAATGGCCGTCGCGGGCGAGGCGCTCGAAATCGACGCATTGCTGCGCGACTGCGACGAGCCTGCGGCGGCAGAAGCGCTGCGCGCAGCGGCGCCCCAGTTGATCGAACTCTTCCGCACCGATTTCACGCGCACGCTGTGGCATGTGAGCGTCGACGGTTCGGAGGTCGAAGCCGCAGTCGATCAGGGCAACGTGCTCGCCGACGTGCACGGCGAACTGCGCCGTGCGCCCATCTCGGAGATCGAACTCGAACTGAAATCCGGCGACAAAGCCGCGCTGCACGCGCTCTGTGCCGAACTCGGCAAAGAGATCGCCGGCCTTGCGCCGGAAAACATCAGCAAGGCGCAGCGCGGATACCAACTGCGGGCGGGCTGAGCGGCGCGCCGTCTCGCAAGGGGCTGTTGCTTCGTGCGCAGCCGCCCGCGCTTCACCGCTGCGTCGCCTTGTACAGCATCTAAAGACGCGCCGCCGCCACGACTTGAGCCGCATCCCGTTTGCTGCGACACTTCTGCGCCATGACTTCCTCATCCCGTATACGCTCGACGCGGTCGCAGGCGTCCCAGGCATCGCTATTCGGCGACGACGCCGCGACGTCCAACACGCCATCCGCCCCGCCGCACCCGCGCCCGGCCGCCAGCACGCCGCCCACGCTGGAAGCGCAATTCGCCGCCCTGCCCGCCGCATGGCGCGCGCATCTGAAACCGTTTATTGAAAGCGACGCCTATGCGCCGCTCTGCCGTTTCGTCGACGGTGAGCGCGCCGCAGGCAAAACCGTGTATCCCACCGACGTGTTCCGCGCGCTGCGCCTGACGAGCCCCGACGAAGTGAAAGTCGTGATTCTCGGCCAGGACCCGTATCACGGCGAAGACCGCGGCACGCCGCAAGCACACGGACTCGCGTTTTCAGTCGCGCCGAACGTGCGCACGCCACCGTCGCTGCGCAACATCTTCAAGGAAATCGCCGCCAGCCTCGGCCACGAACCGCCGCGTCACGGCTGCTTGGACACGTGGGCGAAACAAGGCGTGCTGCTGCTGAACACCGTGCTGACGGTCGAGCGCGATTCGGCGGCGAGCCACGCCAAACGCGGCTGGGAGAAATGCACGGACACGCTGATTCACGAACTCGCGATGCGCCACGACGGTCTCGTGTTCATGCTATGGGGCGCGCACGCGCAGGCAAAGCGCGCGCTGCTCGGCGGCAAGTCGCATTACGTGCTGGAGGCGCCGCATCCGTCGCCGTTGTCGGCACATCGGGGTTTTCTCGGCTGCGGGCATTTTGCCAAGGCAAACGAGTATCTCGTGCAGCAGGGCCGCAAACCGATCGACTGGCGTCTGCCCGACGAAGCGCAAATGCTCGCGTAGGCGGCAGCAAAGCGCGCGTGTTAGCGCAACGCACATCGCGCACGCAGACAAAAAACGCCACGCGGCCAAATAGCCCGTGGCGTTTTTTTACGCAGTGCGTGCCCGAAGGCGCCGCGGCAAAGCCGGTGTGAGTCCGCTCCGGTAGCTCGGTCCGGCGCTACCGAGGCAGCAATCCAGGACGCCGCCTAAGCAGGACCTGCACCAGCACCTCAAGCAGCAGCAATCGCTTCGCGTGCCGAAGCCAGCGCGGCGCTCGCCGCGTCGGGGCCCATGTTCAGGCCTTCCGCGTAGATGAAGCTCACGTCGGTCATGCCCAAGAAGGCGAGGAAGGTCTTCAGATACGGCGTCTGGCTGTCGTTAGGAGGCGTGCCCAGATACTTGCCGCCGCGTGCCGACACGACGTAGACCTTCTTGCCCGTCACGAGGCCTTCCGGACCGGCGGTATAGCGGAACGTGATGCCGGCGCGCCAGGAAGTCGAAGTAGGTCTTCAGTTGCGACGAGATGCCGAAGTTGTACATCGGCGCGCCGATCACGATGATGTCGGCGGCTTGCAGTTCGGCGATCAGCGCGTCGCTGCGGGCGGCGATCGCGGCCTGCTCTCGGCCGTGCGCTGATCAGCCGGCGTGAAGAACGCGCCGAGCACGGCGTCGTCCAGGTGCGGCAGCGGTTCGGCTTGCAGATTACGGACGACGACTTGCGCGCCCGGGTTCGACTGTTGCAGCTTTTCGGTCAGTTCGTTCACAAGCAGCGTCGAGTTTGCGCCTTGCGAGCGGGCCGCGGAGTTGATTTGCAGGATCGTGGTCATGGTTGACTCCAGTAGGGGGCGCGCAGCGTTGCGCGAATGGAGCCATTGTGTTTTTTTACCGACGCGGGAAAAAGCCGTCCGGCGGCGACGGATTGTTGCACTGATAGAACAATCCGCCGCTTGCCAAGGCCAATTGGCGTTATCGCAGATTACAGTCAGCTTGCGAGCCAGCGCTCGCGTGCCTTCCGGGTGGCGGGCCGCTTGTCGCTGGCGGTGAGCTTGTAGCGCGACACGTCGGGGCCGTCCAGCTTGAGTTGCGCCGTGCGCAGCTCGTCCCGGCGAAACGCATGCACTTCGACTTTGGCGCCCGGCTGGTAGCACGCGAGGAGCGCGTCCAGATTCGAGCCGGTCACGCGCAGGCCGTCTAGCGCGATCAGCACGTCGCCGGCGGAGAGTCCGGCTTTCTGCGCAGCGCTGCCCTCGTGAACCGCGGCCAGCGTGCAGTCCGCGCCGCCGCGCACGCGCGCGCCGAGCGACGGCTTGCCATTCTTGTCGGGCTCCGGCGCGATCGTCACGCCGAACGGCGCCAGCAGCGTTTCCAGCGGCAGATCGCGGGTGCCGTGCACGGCTTGCGTGAACAGCTCGCCCAGTTGCACGCCGCTCGCCTCGGTGAAAAGGGCCTCGATTTCGCTTTCTTCGACGCCGACCGGCTTGCCCTGGTAGAAGTCGCGGCCAAAGCGATGCCACAAGAGGCGCATCACGTCGTCGAGCGACTTGCGGTTGCTGGTTTCTGCGCGAATCGCGAGGTCGAACGAAAGCGCAACGAGCGAGCCCTTCGTGTAATAGCTGACAATCGCGTTCGGCGCGTTTTCATCTTGCCGATAGTATTTGACCCACGCGTCGAACGAACTTTCGGCGACGGTCTGCCTCGTCCGGCCGCTGCCGCGCTGCACGCCGCCGATCACCTTGCCGAGCATGCCAAAATAATCGTCCTGTGAAATCAGGCTGCTGCGCACCAGAATCAGGTCGTCGTAATAAGACGTGAAACCTTCGAAAAGCCACAGCAGCGACGTGTAGTTCTCGACGGAAAGGTCATACGGCGCGAACACCGCCGGCTTGATCCGCTTCACGTTCCAGGTGTGGAAATATTCGTGGCTGCACAGGCCGAGATAAGTACGATAGCCCTCCGTCAGCGCCTCGCGGCCTTGCACCGGCAGATCGCCGCGATTGCAGATGAGCGCCGTCGACGCGCGGTGCTCGAGGCCGCCATAACCGTCGGTGACGGCTTGCGTCATGAACACGTAGCGGTCCACCGGCGCCTTCTTCGACTTCGGCTCGAAGAGCGCGATCTGCGCCTCGCAGATGCGCTTCAGGTCCGCGCAAAGCCGCGGCATGTCGAGCCCGATCACGCATCCCGCAATCACCACGTCGTGCGGTACGCCGTGAGCCTTGAAGGTCGCGAGCTCGAATTCGCCGAGCGTCACCGGATGGTCGATCAGTTCGTCGTAGTTCTGCGCGCGATATTCGCCGAAGCCGTAGCGCTTCGTGCCGCGCGCCTCCGGCAGCGCCGTCGCGACGCGCCAGTTGCGATACGCGGCGCCTTCGGGCTTCTGAATGTCGACCACGCACTGCGCTTCCTCGTGACCGAGCAGCGACAAAAACACGCTCGTGCCGTTGAAAAAGCCCGTGGTGTCGTCCAGATGCGCCGCGCGCACCGACAGATCCCACGCGTAGACCTCATAGCGCAGCGTCAGCGCGCCTTTCACCGGCGCCGCCTGCCATGTGTGCTTGTCGGTTTTGTCGACGCGCACTTTGCGGCCCGCCTCGTTGAATGCGCGCAGCGTGACGATGTTGCGCGCGAACTCCCGCACCATATAGCTGCCCGGAATCCACACCGGCAGCATGAAACGCTGGCCGGCCGGATCGGGATCGGCGATGGTCACGGTGACTTCGAACAGATGGGCGGCAGGTTGCTTCGGAACGATGGTGTAGCGGATCGGCTTCATCGGCGGCGCTTGTTTTTCGGGCTTGATGTTGAGGAGCTTGATGCGAAAGGAGGCGCCAGTCGCGCCTCCTTTGCCTAATGTGAACCGCGTGCTCAGTGCACCGCGGCCATTTCCTTGTCGAGCCGGTCGGCCGGCACGGCGCCGGGCAGGCGGCGGCCGTCGGCGAGAAATACGGTCGGCGTGCCTTCGACGTTCATCGCGTGGCCGAGCGCCAGATTCTTGTCGATCGCAGCGGTGTCGCAGGTGCCGGCGGCCGTGGGCGCCTGATGATCCTGCATCCACGACTCCCATGCTTTCGCGCGGTCCGTCGAGCACCAGATCGACTTCGACTTGGCAGTGGAATCCGGCGACAACACCGGGTAAAGGAAGGTGTAGACCGTCACGTTGTCGATCGACTTCAGCGTGGTTTCGAGCTGCTTGCAGTACGGGCAGTTCGGATCGGAGAACACGGCAATCTTGCGCGAGCCGTTGCCCTTCACGACCTTGACCGCATTCGCAAACGGCAGGCTCGCGAAATCGATACGGTTGGTTTCCGAGAGGCGCGCGTCCGTCAGATTCTTGCGCGTCTTGGTGTCGACCATGTCGCCGAGCAGCAGATAGTCGCCGTTGGCGTCGCTATAGACGATCTGGTTGCCGAGGTTCACTTCGTAAAGGCCGGCGATCGGCGACTTCGTCACACTCTTGATGGTCACATCGGCAAGGCGGCTTTGCAGCGTGGCCTTGAGCTTGTCGGTGGACTGGTCGGCCTGCGCGGAGCAGCCGATGGTGACGGCGGCGATCGCGAGCACGGCTGCGGCCATGCGGAAGGTTTTTTTCATGCTGAATTCCTGGTTCAATCGCGCGCGTGGCGCACGCGTTGGCGTTTTGCGAGGTTTGCGCGGTGACGCGAACCGCCGCTGTGCGTTCATGATACCCGTCTCACCGGACTGGCACGCCGCGCGGCATGTCGGCCAACACGTCAGCCGAGTGCCGCCGACACCAGCCAGCGCTTGATGAACGGCTGCGCGCCGACAAAAGCCATGCCGCTATTGCGCACGATCTTCGCGAGCGGGCCGGGCACGGAGAAGAGTTTCTGCAGACCGTCGGTCGCGATCATCAGCGCGCGAATGTCTTCGCGGCGCGCGCGCTCGTAGCGCCGCAGCAGCACCACGTCGCCGAGATCGCGGAACGACTCTTTGCCGGCGACTGTATCGGCCAGCGCGGCGACGTCGCGCAGTCCGAGGTTCATGCCCTGCCCGGCGAGCGGATGGATCAGATGCGCGGCGTCGCCCACCAGCGCGACGCGCGGCGCGACGAGCCGGTCGACGGTTTGCAGCGCGAGCGGAAAGCCCTGCGCCGGCGTCACGTAATCGAGCGCGCCGAGCTGGCCGCCGGTCACGCGCTCCACTTCCGCCGCGAGTTGCGCGGGATCGAGTCCGATGAGTTGCTCGGCGTGCTCGGTGCGCGCCGACCAGACGAGCGACACGTGGCCGTCCGGCATGGGCAGCAGCGCGATGATTTCGCCGTCCTTGAACCACTGGAAAGCGGTCTCGCCGTGCGGCCGTTCCGCCTTGAAGTTGGCGACGACGCCCGTTTGCCGGTAGTCGCGACGGTTCATCTTCGAGCCGATCTGCGCGCGCACCCACGAGTGCGCGCCGTCCGCGCCCACCACCAGATCCGCCACGAGCAGGCTGCCGTTCGCGAGACCGACGCTTGCGCTGTCGGCGGTGAAGTCGAGCGCCTGGGCGCGGCTGTCGATCCACGTGAGATTCGGCTGAAAGCGCAGCGCCGCGTCGAGCGCGCGCTCGATCACCGACGACTCCACGATCCACGCGAGTTGCGGCACCGAAGCCTGAAACGCGGAGAAATGCAGCTCGGCATGCGCGTCGCCGTAGACACGCATATCGTAGACGGGGCCGAGCCGCGCCAGATCGAGCGCCTGCCAGACGCGCAAACGCTCGAGAAGCGCCTGCGAGCTGGACGACAACGCGTACACTCGCGAGTCGAACGAAGCGCCGGCGGGCAGCGGCGCGCAGGCCTGCGCGAGCAGCGCGACCCGCAGTCCGGCTTGAGTGAGCGCAAGCGCAGCGGCTTTGCCGACCAGCCCGCCGCCGATCACGGCGGCGTCGAAAGTCTGATGGTGTGCGTTCATCCGCGCATTATAGCCGTGGGGGTTGCGGGGGACGGACCGGGCGGGCAGCTTTCTGACGCCACGTCAAGAAGCTGGCGGGAACGGGTTACAATTGCAGTTTCCGTGACAAAACCCGCCCAGAATCGTCGAGGCAATGCCCGTCTGGTGTCGTGTCCCGCTCCGCTGCGTCTTCCTTGCCGGTCCAACGCGAAGGCTCCCGAATCCTGCACACGGCGTCGAGCGCATCACGCAATTTATCGAATCACTGAAGGATTTCCATGAGCCTCAAATGCGGCATCGTCGGCCTGCCTAACGTCGGCAAGTCCACTCTGTTCAACGCGCTGACCAAGGCGGGCATCGCCGCCGAAAACTATCCCTTCTGCACGATCGAGCCGAACGTCGGCATCGTCGAGGTGCCGGACGCGCGCCTGAAGGTGCTGGCGGAAATCGTCAAGCCGGAGCGCATCCTGCCGGCCGTCGTGGAATTCGTCGACATCGCCGGTCTGGTGGCGGGCGCGAGCAAGGGCGAAGGGCTCGGCAACCAGTTCCTCGCGAACATCCGGGAAACGGACGCGATCACGCACGTCGTGCGCTGTTTCGAAGACGAGAACGTGATTCACGTCGCCAACAAGATCGATCCGCTGTCGGACATCGAGGTCATCAACACCGAACTCGCGCTCGCCGACCTCGCCACGGTTGAAAAGGCGCTCGCGCGCTATTCAAAGGCGGCCAAGTCGGGCAACGACGAGGAAGCCGCCAAGAACGCCGCGGTGCTGGAAAAAGTGCGCGCGCAACTGGATCAGGCAAAGCCGGTGCGCGCGCTCGATCTGTCGGACGAAGAGAAGGCGACGCTCAAGCCGTTCTGCCTGATCACGGCGAAACCGACCATGTACGTGGCCAATGTGAAGGAAGACGGCTTCGAGAATAATCCGCATCTCGACGCGGTAATGAAATTTGCGGCGTCGGAAAACGCGCCGGTGGTCGCGGTCTGCGCAGCAATCGAAGCGGAAATCGCCGACCTGGACGAGGCTGACATGGAAGTGTTCCTCGCCGACATGAGCATGGAAGAGCCGGGCCTGAACCGCGTGATCCGCGCGGGCTTCAAGCTGCTCGGGCTGCAGACCTACTTCACGGCGGGCGTAAAGGAAGTGCGCGCGTGGACCATCCATATCGGCGACACGGCGCCGCAAGCCGCGGGCGCGATTCACACCGACTTCGAGCGCGGCTTCATTCGTGCGCAAACCATTTCCTTCGACGACTACATCACTTACAAAGGTGAGCAAGGCGCGAAAGAAGCCGGGAAAATGCGCGCGGAAGGCAAGGAGTATGTCGTGCATGACGGCGATGTGATGAATTTTCTGTTTAACGTCTGAGCGATCTCCTACAGAGGCCCAAGGCCGGAAGCCCGCCGGCTGCTTCAACTCGCATCGTTCCCCAAGCCCGCCCTCGCGCGGGCTTTTTCCATTGCCGAAGCCCTCTATTTCAGTTTCGTGACATGCGATGTTAAATTGCGGCATCCGGCGCCCGTCAAAAGCGTGAACAGCGTGCGCCGGCCCGGCGGCCGACGCCGGACTGTCATCGAATACAAATAGAATCGCGCGATTCGCATTCGCGCACCTTCCGTCAGGAGACAAATCGATGAGTTTGAAGCCGCTGTTCCGTTCGCTTTCCGTTGCCGCCGTGCTGAGTGTCGGCACCCTCGGCATGAGCCAGACGGCCCGGGCCGCCACTGAAATCCAGTTCTGGCACGCGATGGAAGCCGCGCTCGGCGAGCGTCTGGACGACATCGCCAACACGTTCAACGCGTCGCAGTCCGACTACAAGATCGTGCCCGTGTTCAAAGGCACCTACGACCAGACGCTGGCGGCGGGCATCGCCGCCTATCGCAGCGGCAACGCGCCGGCCATTCTGCAGGTCTACGAAGTCGGCACCGCGACCATGATGCAGGCGAAAAAAGCCGTGGTTCCGGTATCGGACGTGTTCAAGCAAGCCGGCGTGCCGCTCGACGAAAAAGCATTCGTGCCGACCATTGCGAGCTACTACAGCGACGCGAAAACCGGCCATCTGATCTCCATGCCGTTCAACAGCTCGACGCCGGTCCTATACTACAACAAGGACGCATTCAAGAAAGCCGGCCTCGATCCGAACCAGCCGCCCAAAACTGGGCCGAACTGCAAACCGACGCGCAGAAGCTGAAAGCGTCTGGCATGGCGTGCGGCTATTCATCGGGCTGGCAGAGCTGGAGGCAGAGCTGGATCCAGTTAGAGAACTACAGCGCGTGGCACGGCGTGCCGTTCGCGTCGAAAAACAATGGTTTCGACGGCGCCGACGCGCAACTCGAATTCAACAAGCCGCTGCAGGTCGCACATATACAGTTCCTGCAAAACACGCAGAAAGACGGCACGTTCACCTATGTGGGCCGCAAGGACGAACCGATCTCGAAGTTCTATAGCGGCGACTGCGGGATCATCACCAACTCGTCGGGCTCGCTCGCCACCATCAAGAAGTATGCGAAGTTCAACTTCGGCACCGGCATGATGCCTTACGACGCCAACGTGAAGGGCGCGCCGCAGAACGCGATCATCGGCGGGGCGAGCTTGTGGGTGTTGTCGGGCAAAGATCCGGCTGTCTACAAGGGCGTGGCGAAATTCCTGTCGTATCTGAGCTCGCCGGAAGTCGCCGCGAAGTGGCATCAGGACACGGGCTATCTGCCGGTCACGGCCGCCGCGTATCAGTTGACCCAGCAACAGGGCTTCTACGAGAAGAACCCGGGCAGCGATACCGCGATCAAGCAGATGCTCAACAAGCCGCCGCTGCCGTATACCAAGGGCCTGCGCCTTGGCAACATGCCGCAGATCCGCACGATCATCGACGAAGAACTCGAGCAGGTGTGGGCCGAAAAGAAGACGCCGCAACAGGCGCTCGACTCGGCGGTCTCGCGTAGCGACGAATTGCTGCGCCGCTTCGAGAAAGCCGGCAGCTGATCGCCGCGTAAGCCTCAGCAATAGCATCAGCAAGCGCAAACCGGCAGGTTTCCGGCGCACTCGCGCCGGAGCCCGCCTGCAGCAACCCTCTTGAGATTCCTCGATGGAAAAGCGCTCCCGCTTCGGCACCAGCCTGCTGCCCTATCTGCTCGTCGCGCCGCGACTTCTGATTACGGCGCTGTTCTTTCTGTGGCCCGCCGGCGAAGCGCTGTGGCACTCCACGCAAAGCCAGGACGCGTTCGGCACGTCGAGCGAATTTATCGGGCTCGCGAACTTCAGGCAGCTTTCCGCCGATCCGCTGTATCTGTCGTCGTTCAATACGACGATCATTTTCTGCGCGTTCGTCACCGCGTCGGGCCTCGTGATTTCGCTGTTGCTCGCCGTCTGCGCGGACCGCGTGACGCGCGGCGCAAAAGCGTATCAGACGCTGCTGATCTGGCCGTATGCGGTCGCGCCGGCCATTGCCGCCGTGTTGTGGTCGTTTCTCTTTAACCCGAGCATCGGCCTCGTCACGTATGCGCTCGCGAAGTACGGCATTGTGTGGAATCACGCCTTGAATGCAGGTCAGGCGATGTTTCTCGTGGTGCTCGCCTCGGTGTGGAAACAGGTCAGCTACAACTTTCTGTTTTCTACGCAGGCTTGCAGGCCATTCCTCGCTCGCTGATAGAAGCTGCGGCGATCGACGGCGCCGGTCCCGTGCGGCGCTTTCGGCATCGCGCTGCCGCTGCTGTCGCCCACCAGCTTCTTTCTGCTCGTCATCAACATCACGTATGCGTTCTTCGACACCTTCCCCGTGATCGACGCAGCAACGGGCGGCGGCCCCGCTCAATCGACCCGCACGCTCATCTACAAGATTTTCGCCGAAGGTTTCCAGGGGCTCGACATCGGCAGCTCGGGCGCGCAATCAGTGGTCCTGATGGTGATCGTCGTCGCGCTGACGGTCGTGCAATTCCGCTTCATCGAACGCAAGGTTCAATACTCATGATCGAGAACCGCCGCGGTTTCGACCTCTTCTGCCACGCGGTGCTGATTCTCGGCGTCGTGCTGGTGGTGTTTCCGGTGTACGTCGCGTTCTGCGCGGCGACCATGAGCGAGCACGAAGTGTTTTCTGTGCCGCTCTCGCTCATGCCGAGCTCACATCTGTTCGACAACATCGCGACCGTGTGGGCGCATGGCAGCGGCAACGCGGCGGCGCCCTTCGGCCGCATGCTGTTCAACAGCCTGGTGATGGCGCTCGCCATTGCCATCGGCAAGATCGCGGTGTCGATGATCTCCGCCTACGCAATCGTGTTCTTCCGCTTTCCGTTTCGCAACCTGTCGTTCTGGCTCATCTTCATCACGCTGATGCTGCCAGTCGAAGTGCGCATTTTCCCGACGGTGCAAGTCGTGTC
Source organism: uncultured Paraburkholderia sp. (assembly GCA_940746715.1). Classification (GTDB taxonomy): domain Bacteria; phylum Pseudomonadota; class Gammaproteobacteria; order Burkholderiales; family Burkholderiaceae; genus Paraburkholderia. Next base: position 98,596 of record CALNWN010000013.1, on the reverse strand, counting down.
GTCGATGCATCTGAGCAACACGTACAGCGATTTGACGCTGCCGCTGATCGCGTCGGCCACGGCGACGTTTCTGTTCCGCCAGTTCTTCATGACGCTGCCGGACGAATTGATGGAAGCGGCGCGCATCGACGGTGCCAGCGCGATGCGTTTTTTCTGGGACGTCGTGCTGCCGTTGTCGAAGACGAACATGGCGGCGCTCTTCGTGATCACCTTCATTTACGGGTGGAATCAGTATTTGTGGCCGATTCTGATCACGAGCCAGCAGTCGCTCACGACAGCCGTGGTCGGCATCAAGAGCATGATCGCCTCCGGCGATACGGCGACGGAATGGCATCTGGTCATGACGGCCACGCTGCTCGCGATGCTGCCGCCGCTCGCCGTCGTGCTCGCCATGCAGCGCTGGTTCGTGCGCGGACTCGTGGATGCCGAGAAGTGATCCTGGCCGCGCGAACCACACTGAGAAACTCGCCAAAACACGCAAACGAAAACACGCAAAAGAAGGGCTAAAACCGCATGGCTGCACTGACACTGCAAGGCGTTAAAAAAACCTACGACGGCAAACAGTTCGTGTTGCACGGCATCGACGTCGATGTGAACGACGGCGAGTTCGTCGTCATGGTCGGGCCGTCGGGCTGCGGCAAATCCACCTTGCTGCGGATGGTGGCGGGACTCGAGCGTATCTCCGAAGGCAGCATTTCGATCGCCGGCAAAGTGGTGAACGAGCTCGAGCCGAAAGACCGAAACATCGCGATGGTGTTTCAAAACTACGCGTTCTATCCGCACATGAGCGTGGCGGAAAACATGGGTTACGCGCTGAAAATCGCGGGCGTCGACCGGGCGCAGATCGCAGAGCGCGTGAAGGCCGCCACACAGATTCTCGAACTGGAAGCGCTGTTGCAGCGCAAGCCGCGCGAATTATCGGGCGGTCAGCGTCAGCGCGTGGCAATGGGCCGCGCGATTGTGCGCGAACCGGCCGTGTTTCTCTTCGACGAACCGCTGTCGAACCTCGACGCGCGTCTGCGCGTGCAGATGCGGCTCGAAATTCAGCGTCTGCATGCGCGCCTCGCCACGACGAGCCTCTACGTGACGCATGACCAGATTGAAGCGATGACACTGGCGCAACGCGTGATCGTGATGAACAAGGGTCACGCAGAGCAGATCGGCGCGCCGACGGAAGTGTACGAGCGGCCGGCCACGGTGTTCGTGGCGGGCTTCATCGGCTCACCGGGAATGAATCTGCTGCAAGGCCGCGTATCCGACGACGGCACCACCTTCGACGTGGCGGGCAACGGTCCGCAGCTGCCTCTCGCGGGCGTGCCGTCGATTGGCCGCGAAGTCGCGACGGGGCGTGAGTACACGCTCGGCACTCGTCCCGAGCACATGAGCCCGGGGCAAGCGGATGCGCCGCAGGCAACCCTCACCGTCGATTCCTGCGAGCTGCTCGGCGCGGACAATCTCGCGCACGGACGCTGGTGCAATCACGACGTGACCGTGCGTTTGCCGCACGCGCACCGGCCCGCAGCCGGCGAGGCGTTGCAGGTCGCGCTGCCCGCGCGCCATCTGCATTTCTTCGATGCGGTGAGCGGTCGGCGCGTGAACTGACCTGCGCTTCGAGAACATATGAACAACTACGCCAGGACGACATGCAAGCTCATGGCCTGAAAAGCGCGCGCCGCGGCGCATCGGTTGCAGCGGCGCTGCTGCTGACGCTGTCGATCGGCATGTCGCCGGCATTCGCGTATGTGGCGCCCGGCACGACGCCGGACGAAGCCGGCCTCAGCAATCACAACACCTACAGAAATAGAGACGGCAACACCGTGCATGCGCCGGCCCGCTCGCTGTCGGGCAGGGCGCCCAACGGCGCGACCGCCCGTTGCCGCGACGGGAGCTACAGCTTCAGCCGGCACCACGGCGGCACCTGCTCGCGTCACGGCGGCGTCGCCGATTGGCTGTAAGCGCCGCAAAGGCACGAACAAGCGGGCACGAGGGAAGCCGGCACAAGAAAACCGGCGCAGGCCGTGGGCAGTCCCGCTGCCGTCGCGCGCTCCCGCCGAAGTACAATGCCATCTGCACACGGCCCGCGAGGGCGTCGTCGCGCTGACACCGATTATCCATCCACCCACGACTGCCCGCCCCCGCGCGGCCGGCGTCGTCAACGTCTATCAAGCACACAAGCAAATGGCCCAATACGTCTTCACCATGAACCGGGTCGGCAAGATCGTGCCGCCCAAGCGTCAAATCCTGAAAGACATCTCGCTCTCGTTTTTCCCCGGCGCGAAAATCGGTCTGCTCGGCCTGAACGGCTCGGGCAAATCCACGCTGATCCGCATCATGGCCGGTGTGGACAAGGACATCGAAGGCGAAGCCACGCCGATGCCCAATCTGAACATCGGCTATCTACCGCAAGAGCCGCAGCTCGACCCGAACAAGACGGTGCACGAAACCGTCGAAGAAGGTCTCGGCGACGTGTTCAACGCGCAGAAAAAGCTCGACGAAATCTATGCAGCCTACGCGGAGCCGGACGCGGATTTTGACGCGCTCGCCGCCGAGCAGGCCAAGTACGAAGCGATTCTCGCGACGTCGGACGGCGGCAGCGCCGAGCAGCAGATCGAAATCGCCGCCGACGCGCTGCGTCTGCCCCCATGGGACGCGAAGATCGAGCACCTGTCGGGCGGCGAAAAGCGCCGCGTCGCGCTGTGCAAGCTGCTGCTCGAAAAGCCCGACATGCTACTGCTCGACGAGCCGACCAACCACCTCGACGCGGAATCGGTCGACTGGCTCGAACAGTTCCTCACGCGCTTCCCCGGTACCGTGGTCGCCGTCACGCACGATCGCTACTTCCTCGATAACGCGGCCGAGTGGATTCTCGAACTCGACCGCGGCCACGGCATTCCGTGGAAGGGCAACTACAGCAGCTGGCTCGATCAGAAGGAAGAGCGCCTGAAACAGGAAGAAGCGTCGGAGTCCGCGCGTCAGAAGGCGATCAAGAAGGAACTGGAATGGGTGCGCCAGAATCCGAAGGGCCGCCAGGCGAAGTCGAAGGCGCGTATTGCCCGCTTCGAGGAACTGAACAGCCAGGACTACCAGAAGCGCAACGAAACGCAGGAAATCTTCATTCCGGTCGGCGACCGCCTCGGCAACGAAGTGATCGAGTTCAAGAACGTCAGCAAATCGTATGGCGACCGGCTGCTGCTCGACAATGTCAGCTTCAAGGTTCCGGCGGGTGCGATTGTCGGCATCATCGGTCCCAACGGCGCAGGTAAGTCCACGCTGTTTCGCATGCTGACGGGCCGCGAGCAACCGGACTCGGGCGAAATCGTGATGGGGCCGACGGTGAAGCTCGCTTACGTCGATCAGAGCCGCGACGCGCTCGATCCGTCGAAGACCGTGTTCGAGGAGATTTCCGGCGGTGCCGACGTGCTGACGGTCGGCAAGTACGAGACGCCCTCGCGCGCGTACATTGGCCGCTTCAACTTCAAGGGCGGCGACCAGCAGAAGGTCGTCGGTAACCTGTCGGGCGGCGAGCGCGGCCGCCTGCACCTCGCGAAGACGCTGATCGCCGGCGGCAACGTGCTGCTGCTCGACGAACCGTCGAACGACCTCGACGTCGAAACGCTGCGCGCGCTCGAAGACGCGCTGCTCGAATTCGCCGGCTCGGTGATGGTGATCTCGCACGACCGCTGGTTCCTCGACCGGATCGCGACGCACATTCTCGCGTTCGAAGGCGATTCGCAAGTCACGTTCTTCGACGGCAATTACCAGGAGTACGAAGCGGACAAGCGCGCACGTCTCGGCGAAGAAGCGGCGCGTCCGAAGCGTCTGCGCTACAAGCCGATCACGCGTTAAGGTTCGCCGGTTCAGCAGCGGTCTCACACGCAGCCTGCCCGTGCAAATAGGGGCGGCGCAGCATTCAACTCTTCCTCTCAGGCATGCCGGCGGGTTATCGCCCCGCCGGCAGCGCCAACCGTTCTTCGCAACCACTCATACCATCCGCAACCGCCAGACGTCGGCGGCATCGCGACACGGCACACGCATTGCTCACCTGCGCGTGCTATACGTCGTCCGCGCGGCGCGAGGACGGCGCGCACTCATCACGGCCTAGCCGCGCATGGCGGCAACGAGGGGAGAAGCATGGCGATGTCGAAGAGCCAACGCTGGATCGTTGCCGCGGGCAGCGTGCTGGTGGTGCTCGTCGTCGTTGCATTCGGCCTGCTGCAATACGCGCAGCGCGAAGTGAAAGCGCGCGTGGTGGCCGCGCTCGGGCCGCTAGGCAGCGCGCAAAGTATCGACGTCGGGCTTACCTCGGTTCATCTCACCCAGGTTCTGCTGAAGCCGCCGCCCGGCTGGCCCGCCGGCGATCCGCTGAAAGCAGATGAAATAACGCTCACGCCGGACATCCGCGATCTGCTCGCGCACCGCATGCATATCCGCAGCGTGGTGATACGAGGTTTCGACATGGCCGTGCTGCGCACGCAAACCGGCACGCTCCGTTTGCTGCCGAATCTGCGCCAGTCCCTCAACAGCACCAACGACGAGGCGCGCGGCGCGTCGGCGAGTTCGACGCCGCGCGAGAAGCAGGTCGATCACATCAGCTTCGAACAGGGCCGCTTCCATTTCTACGACATGACCGTCGGAACGCCCGCCTATAAGGTGACGGTGAGCAACGCGAACGCGACCGTCGACAACATTCGTCTACCCGAGCTCAAGGAACCGACCAACGTCGACGTCAAAGGCTCGATCAAAGGACCGGCGCACACCGGCACGGTCACGTTCAGCGGATGGATCCGAATCGCGAGCAAGGACTCGCAGACGACGAGCACCCTGCGCGGCGTCGACGTCGTCATGCTCGACCCGTATCTCGTGAAGAAGACCGGCGCAGGGCGCAAGTGACGGGCGGCACGGTCGACATGAGCATTCAGTCGACGGTGCGCAACTATCAGCTGCACGCGCCGGGCACGATAACGGTCCACAACCTGCAACTCGCGGACAACGGCAATCCGCTGGACACGTTCCTGTCCATTCCGACCAAAGCCGCAGTCGCCGCGTTGAAGACGCATAACGGCGACATAACGCTGCACTTCGTGCTCGACGGCAATTTGCGCGATCCGAAGTTTTCGGTGCAGGAACGGCTGACGACGCGCATCGCGGAGGGCTTCGCGAAAGCGCTGGGCGTCAGCGTGGAAGGCGTAGCGAAAGGCGCAGGCGAAACCGTCAAAGGGCTGGGGAACGCCTTGAAGAATTTACTCGAGCAGTGATCGTGAGCGGACCGGGCGTGCTCGAAGCAGCGCGTTGTCATGGCTTACGCCTGCCGCGTGCGCGAGTTGCGCACCGCGCCGCCCATCAAACCGGCAAACCCAATTCGCGCAAGCGCGCTTCAGTTTGCGCCGCGCTGGTGTGGTGCACGCCATGCCAGCCGAGCGCGGTGGCGGCGGCCGCGTTCTTCGGGTTGTCGTCGATAAAGACAAGCTCGGCCGGCTCAATGCCCGGCAGTTGCACATTGATCCGCTCGCGCATGGCCGCGAGGATCGCCGGATCGGGCTTCACCAGACCCACTCGCCCCGACACGATGATGTCCCTGAAGCGCCGCAGCACCGGATAGTTTTCCCACGCGTACGGAAACGTCTCCGCGGACCAGTTCGTCAGCCCGAAGAGCGGCACCTCGGCGGCCTCGAGCTTTCCCATGATCGCGACGCCGTCGTCCAGCACGCCGGCCACCATTTCGTGCCAGCGCTCGTAGAACGCGCGGATCAGCGCTTCGTGATCGGGAAACTGCGCAATCAGTTCCGCCGTCGCCTCAACGATCGGCTGGCCGCCGTCCTGACGCACCACCCAATCCATCGAGCAGACGTGTGTGAGGAACCAGCGGCGCTCGGCCTCGTCCGGAATGAGTTGCCGATAGAGATACTCGGGATTCCAGTCGATCAGCACGCCGCCGAAATCGAACACGACTGCCTTGATGCCCATGCGCTCTCCGTCGCGAGGTGGTTGCGGCTCAGATGGGCTGCGTGCGCAGTTCCAGCCACGCCTTCGCGTCGCCGGAAACATGCGGCGCGAGGCGCGTGCGCACCGTCTGATGATAGTCGTTGAGCCACGCGCGTTCATCGTCACGCAGCAGCGACAGGTCGAGGCAACGCGTGTCGATCGGACAGAGCGTGAGCGTCTCGAACCTCAGGAAGTTGCCGAATTCCGTCTGGCCCGCGGGCACATTCAGCACCAGATTCTCGATGCGCACGCCCCACTTGCCCGGCCGATAGATGCCCGGTTCGACCGACGTGATCATGCCCTCTTCCATCGCCTTCCAAGGTTCCGCCGGCGCGTAGTGCGAGATGACTTGCGGGCCTTCTTCGTGCACGTTGAGGAAGTAGCCGACTCCGTGGCCGGTGCCGTGGCCGTAGTCGGCGCCCGCTTCCCAGATCGGCGCGCGGGCGATCGCGTCGAGCATCGGCGAGCGGATGCCGCGCGGAAACCTTGCGCGCGACAGTGCCATGGTGCCTTTCAGCACGATGGTGAAGTCGCGCCGCTGTTCGTCGCTGATCGTGCCGATCGGCACCACGCGCGTGATGTCGGTCGTGCCGCTCAGATACCGCGCGCCCGAGTCGATCAGCAACAGGCCATTGCCTTCGATCACCGAGTGCGATTCCTGGGTCGCGCGATAGTGCGGCATGGCGCCATTCGCGTTGAAGCCCGCGATGGTCGCAAAGCTCAGCGACACGAAACCCGGACGACGCGCGCGCGGCCGTCAGACGTTCGTCGATAGTCAGCTCGGTGATGGTCTCGCGGCCGAGCACGCCTTCGAACCACGCGAAGAATTCCGCGAGCGCCGCGCCGTCCTGCTCCATGGTCTCGCACACGTGCTGCGCTTCAGCTTCGGTCTTGCGCGACTTGAAGAACGTGGACGGATTGACCGCCTCGACCACTTTCACCGTCGACGGCACCGACTGCAGCGAGCCATACGTGATACGGCGCGGGTCGATCAGCAGCGTGCTGCCGGCGGGCAGCGCGGCGAGCGCATCCGCCGCTTTCGCATACGGCTCGACACTGACGCCGTCGCGCGCGAGCGCCTCGGCGAGCGCGGGCGGCACCTTGCCGTCTGCAATAAAAAGCGACGCGTGATTTTCGCCAATCATCGCATGCGCAACAAAGACCGGGTTGAAGCTAACGTCGGCGCCGCGCAGATTGAAGAGCCACGCGAGATCGTCGAGCGTAGAAATGAAGTGCCACTGCGCGCCCTTTTCCGCCATGACGCGGCGGATCTGCGCGAGCTTGTCAGAACGCGCGACGCTCGCATGCGGCGCGGCGTGCTCGAACACCGTGGCATCCGGCAGCGACGGGCGCTGCGGCCAGATGCCGTCGAACAGATCGACGTCGGTGCGCAGCTTCACGCCGCGCGCCGTGAGCGCCTGCGTCAGTGCGCGCGCCGCCGCCACGCCGAGCACGGCGCCGTCCACGCCGACCGTGCCGCCGGGCGCCACGTTTTCAGCGAGCCAGTCGAAGTGCGGTGCGGTTTGCTGGCCGCCCGTCATCTTCATGAGCTGGACGCCGCTGCCGGCCAGTTGCGCGTTGGCCTGTTCCCAGTAGCGGCTGTCGGTCCACACGCCTGCGAAGTCGGCCGTGACGACGAGCGTGCCCGCCGAGCCGGTGAAGCCGGAAAGCCATTCCCGCCCTTGCCAGCGCCCCGCGGCACTGCACGCGGGCGCCGACGACTGTCTGACAAAGCCAGTGCGCGGGCCCGAAACGCTCGCGCGCGTGGACGCGCTGTTGCGCCGCGCGGGACTGCGCCGGCCGCCCAACCGGCGGCACGACATCATCCGCGGTTATGCGTTCGACGCCGCCAATTTCGCCGTCACCTTCCGCAACCGCACGGTCACGCTCACGCCGAAGGAGTTCCGCTTCGCGCTGCTTCTGTTGAGCAATCTCGCGGCCGGTGTCGCGCGCACATCATGGAAACGGTGTGGGCGCGCCGCCGCGACGTTAAGTCGCGCACGGTCGACACCCACGCGTCGCGCGTGCGATCCAAGCTCGAACTGCGCCCCGAAAACGGCTATTCGCTCGCGCCGCTGTACGGCTACGGCTATCAACTGGACGCCTTCCCGGTGGAAGCCGTCGCGGCCTGAGGCTGATGCCCGCCATAAGCGGCACGGCGCGGGCGCCGCGATGTAAGAATCGCGGAAACGCTATAATATGGGGCTAAACCATAGCTCCCCAGCATGCAGCTTCTAACGATCGGAATCAATCACCACACTGCGCCTGTCGCCTTGCGCGAACGCGTGGCGTTTCCGCTCGAACAGATCAAGCCTGCACTGGACACCTTCAAAAGCGTCTGGCTCGGCGCCACGGCCCGCTCGGCGCCCGAAGCGGCGATTCTCTCCACCTGCAATCGCACGGAACTCTATTGCGCGACCGACAAAGAGGCCGCGCGTGAAGCCGCGATCCAATGGCTGTCGCGGTACCACAACCTGCCTGTCGAAGAACTCGCGCCGCACGTCTACGCGCTGCCGCAGTCTGAAGCCGTGCGCCACGCATTTCGCGTCGCGTCGGGTCTCGATTCGATGGTGCTCGGCGAAACGCAAATCGTCGGACAAATGAAGGACGCCATGCACACGGCCTCGGAGGCAGGCGCGCTCGGCACCTATCTGAACCAGTTGTTCCAGCGCACCTTTGCCGTCGCGAAAGAAGTGCGCACCACGACCGAAATCGGCGCGCAGTCCGTTTCCATGGCCGCAGCAGCCGTCCGGCTCGCGCAGCGCATTTTCGACAAGGTGTCGAACCAGCGCGTGCTGTTCATCGGCGCGGGCGAAATGATCGAGTTGTGCGCCACGCACTTCGCCGCGCAGCAACCGCGCGAACTCGTGGTCGCGAACCGCACCGCGGAGCGCGGCATGCGGCTCGCCGAACGCTTCAATGGGCGCGCCATTCCGCTGTCCGAGCTGCCCACGCGCATGCATGAGTTCGACATCATCGTGTCGTGCACGGCGTCCACGTTGCCGATCATCGGCTTGGGCGCGGTCGAGCGCGCGGTGAAGGCGCGCCGTCATCGGCCAATTTTTATGGTCGATCTGGCCGTGCCGCGCGACATCGAACCGGAAGTCGGCAAACTCGAAGACGTGTTCCTCTATACCGTCGACGACCTCGGCGCAATCGTCCGCGAAGGCAATGCGTCGCGCCAAGCCGCGGTGGCGCAGGCCGAAGCGATTATCGAAACGCGGGTGCAGAATTTCATGCAGTGGCTCGAGGCGCGCAGCATCGTGCCGGTCATCCGCCATATGCATACGCAAGCCGACGTGCTGCGCCGGGCCGAGGTCGAACGCGCGCAGAAAATGCTCGCGCGCGGCGACGATCCAGCCGCAGTGATCGAGGCGCTGTCGCAGGCGCTCACCAACAAGCTGATTCACGGTCCCACCCACGCGCTCAACCGCGCGAGCGGCGAACACCGCGACACGCTCATCGAACTGATGGGCGGCTTCTACAAACACTCCGGTTCCACGGAGCGTTAGCGGCGCGCACGCCGCCGCGCCGCCCGCCCGTGGCCCCGCAGTGGCCCGCCACGTGCTTCTGTCCCGGGCATCCGCCCATTTTTCTGGTTGCCGTCCTTGCCGGAGCCCGCTCCGATACCCGCCCGATGAAAACGAGCATGCAACACAAGCTCGACCAGCTGACTACGCGGCTGGCCGAACTCAACGACCTGCTGAGCCGAGAGGACATCACCTCGAATCTCGATCAATACCGCAAGCTCACGCGCGAACACGCCGAGCTGGGCCCCGTGGTCGAGCATTACGCGCTGTGGCGGCAGGCCATGCACGACGCCGCCACCGCGCAGGAACTGCTGACGGACGCATCCATGCGCGATTTCGCCGAAGAGGAAATTCGCGCGGCGCGTGACCGAATGGAGCAGCTCGGCGGCGAACTGCGGACTATGCTGCTGCCGAAAGATCCGAACGACGACCGCAACATCTTCCTCGAAATCCGCGCGGGCACCGGCGGCGACGAGTCCGCGCTTTTTGCGGGCGACCTATTGCGCATGTATCTGCGCTACGCCGAGCGCAATCGCTGGCAAGTGGAAATGATGTCGGCGAGCGAGTCGGACCTCGGCGGCTATAAGGAAGTGATCGTGCGGATCGCGGGCGAAGCCGCGTATTCCAAGCTCAAATTCGAGTCCGGCGGCCACCGCGTGCAGCGTGTGCCGGCAACCGAAACGCAGGGTCGCATTCACACGTCGGCATGCACGGTCGCGGTGATGCCGGAAGCCGACGAAATCGGCGAAGTCGAAATCAATCCGGCCGATCTGCGCATCGACACGTTCCGCGCATCCGGCGCGGGCGGCCAGCACATCAACAAGACGGATTCGGCCGTGCGGGTCACGCACTTGCCGACGGGCATTGTCGTCGAATGTCAGAACGACCGCTCGCAGCACAAGAACAAGGACCGCGCGCTGAAGGTGCTCGCGGCCCGCATCAAGGACAAGCAGTCGCACGAGCAGCAGGCGAAGGAAGCCGCGACGCGCAAGAGCCTGATCGGCTCCGGCGACCGCTCCGAGCGGATTCGCACCTACAACTTCCCGCAAGGACGTCTGACAGACCATCGTATCAATCTGACGCTGTATCGCCTCGATGCGATCATGGACGGCGATCTGGACGAGCTGATCGGGGCGCTTGTGAGCGAACATCAAGCCGAGTTGCTCGCTTCGCTCGGCGACGCGGATTAGGCGCCAATGATCGCCCACGACCCAGCCGATCGCGACCGCGCCGCCTCGCCGGCCACTCCCGCCGCCTTGTTGCGCGCCTCGCCGCTGCCGCCGCTCGAAGCGCGGATTCTGCTCACGCACGCGCTGGGCTGGCGGCAAACGCAACTCATCACGCGCGCGGACGAAGTGCTCGACAGCGCCTGCGTCGAGCGCTATCTGGCGTTGCAGGCGCGGCGCGTGGCTGGTGAGCCGGTGGCGCAGATTGTCGGCGCGCGCGAATTTTTCGGGCTCGAATTCGAGGTGACGCCGCATGTGCTGATTCCGCGTCCCGAAACCGAATTGCTGGTCGAAACGGCGCTCACGGCCATGCAAGACCTCGCGCGCCCGCGCGTGCTGGATCTCGGCACCGGCACGGGCGCGATTGCGGTGGCGATTGCGTCGATGCGGCCGGACGCGCAAGTCACCGCAGTGGATCGCTCGGCAAAAGCACTCGCGGTCGCGGCGCGCAATGCCGCGCGCCTGCTCGATGCGCGGCGGCCCGGCGGCGCCGTGATCTTCGCGCAGAGCGACTGGTACGGTGCGCTCGATCGCGGCCTTTGCTTCGACGTGATAGTCAGCAACCCGCCCTATATCGCAAGCGGCGATCCGCATCTGGCGCAGGGCGATCTGCGCTACGAGCCGCGCGGCGCGCTCACCGACGAAGCCGACGGCCTCAGCGCCATTCGTACGATTGTCGCTGGCGCGCCTGCGCGCCTGACAGGGCACGGCGCACTGTGGATGGAGCACGGCTACGATCAGGCCGAGGCCGTGCGCGCACTTCTGACAGCGCAAGGTTTCGCGGACGTCAGATCCGAGCGGGATCTGGCAGGCATCGAGCGAATCAGCGGCGGGCGGCTTGCCGGCTGAGCACGCGATTCGTGAATGGACACGCCGACACTCGCCCAACGCAAACCCGCCGGCCAATGTGAGCCGCCGCAATAGCCGCAATCACCAGATGGTCAAAGCGGCCGCCGGCCGGTGCGAGCGAAATCCGCTATCATTTCAGCCTATTCCCTACACATACCGGAACCGCAAGGTCAGTCATGGATACGCAACAACGCATCAAGCAAATCGTCGACGAAAACAACGTCGTGCTCTTCATGAAGGGCAGCGCACAGTTTCCGATGTGCGGCTTCTCCGGCCGTGCCGTCCAGATCCTGAAGGCCTGCAACGTCAGCGACTTCAAGACCGTCAACGTGCTCGAAGACGACGAAGTCCGCCAGGGCATCAAGCAGTTCTCGAACTGGCCGACCATTCCGCAGCTTTATGTGAAGGGCGAATTCGTCGGCGGCTCGGACATCATGATGGAAATGTACGAATCCGGCGAACTGCAGCAGCTGTTTGCCGCGGCCTGATCCGCCGCTCCAAAGCTGCTCTTAAACACGCTAAGGCGCCGCGAGTCATGGAAACACGCGCTGCGGCGCCACGCCGTCTGATTGTCGCGATCACCGGCGCGACCGGCGCCATTTACGGCATTCGCCTGCTCGAAACGCTGCGCAAGCTGGGCGGCGTGGAAAGTCATCTGCTTATTTCAAGCGCCGGCTGGCTCAACATCCAGCACGAACTCAAGCTAGGCAAGGAGGACGTGCATCCGCTCGCGGATGTCGTCCATTCGGTGCGCGACGTCGGCGCGAGCATCGCATCGGGCTCGTTTGCGACGGACGGCATGATCGTCGCGCCCTGCTCGATGAAAACGCTCGCGAGCGTCGCGCACGGTTTCTCCGACAACCTCATCACCCGCGCCGCCGACGTCACGCTCAAGGAGCGCCGCCGGCTCGTGCTGCTGGTGCGCGAAACGCCGTTCAATCTCGCGCATCTACGCAATATGACGGCGGTGACGGAAATGAGCGGTGTGATCTTTCCGCCCTTGCCTGCTTTCTACAACCAACCGGCGAGCATCGACGAGATGGTCGATCACACGGTCGCCCGCGTGCTCGATCTGTTCGCGCTCGGGCCGGCGCTGTCGCCGGCGTGGACGGGATTGCGCGGCGCCGACGATTGACTGCGTCGCGCGACCCAGGCGCCGCATTAACAACTGGCGCAAGACAATCAATTCCGCTTTCACCCGTTTATCAAACAGCGGTGCGGCTTTATATTGGCAGCAACCGAACTTCCGATCGCGCCTCGCGAGCGCACGCGCACGCAGCCAGCAGGCCGTCGTTAGCCGGCGTACGCGCGCCGTTAAAATGACGCTTTGCCTGACGGCCGCTCCGTCATGCCCTCATCCGCCGAATCGCACGACGCCGTCGTTGCCGCCACCCGTCACTGGCTGACTGAAGCCGTGATCGGACTCAACCTGTGTCCGTTTGCGAAGGCCGTCCACGTGAAGGGGCAGATCCGCTACGCGGTGAGCGAGGCCACCGACCTGGAAGGCGTGCTCGCCGATCTCGAAGCGGAACTGAACACGCTGGTCGCCGCCGATCCCGCCGCTGTGGACACGACGCTATTAATCTTGCCGCAGGCGCTCGGCGATTTTCTGGAATACAACGACGCGCTTTTTTTCGCCGAAAGAATGCTCAAGCAGCTTCGGCTTGAAGGCATTATCCAGATTGCCAGCTTTCACCCTTTCTATCAGTTCGAAGGCACGGAACCTGACGACATCGAGAATTACACGAATCGCGCGCCGTACCCCATTCTGCATTTACTCAGAGAAGACAGCATTGAACGCGCGGTTCAGGCATTTCCCGATGCCGAAGAAATCTACGAACGCAATCAGGAAACGCTGCGGCGAATCGGACTCGCCGGATGGCATAAATGATGAAAATCTGAATTACGCGGAAACGAAAAACCGCTCTTTCAGTTCCTCGATACCGAGCGTCTGCATCACCTCGTTGAGGCGCTCGGCAGGGCGCCGCCGCAGCAGGTCCTTGAACTGGGCGATAATCAGTTCGTTTTTCATCGAATGTTCCCAGCCGACCAGTTCCGTCACGCTCACCTGATAGCCGTGCGCTTCCAGCTGCAAGCAGCGCAGCACGTTGGTAATCTGGCTGCCGAATTCGCGCGTGTGCAACGGATGCCGCCAGATTTCCGTCAACGCATTGCCAAGCGATTTACTTTTGTTTTGCCGTAAAACGCCCGCCACTTCGGCTTGGCAACACGGCACCACCACAATATATTTCGCCTTCTTTTGAAGCGCGAAGCGAATGGCGTCGTCGGTGGCGGTATTGCAGGCGTGCAGCGCGGTGACAATATCGATTTGCGCCGGCAGGCGGTCCGACGTAATGGATTCGGCTACCGACAGATTCAGAAACGACATGCCCGTAAAGCCGAGCCGCGCCGCCAGTTCCTCTGAGCGGGTCACGAGCTCCTCGCGCGTTTCAATGCCGTAAATGTGCGACGCCCCGCCCGCGGCACCCTGAAACTCCTTGAAGAACAGGTCGTACAGGATAAAACCTAGATATGACTTGCCCGCGCCGTGGTCGACGAGCGTGACCGCGCCCTTCTGCTCCTTCAGGTCCGTAAGCAGCGGCTCGATGAACTGGAAAAGATGGTAGACCTGCTTCAGCTTGCGGCGGCTGTCCTGGTTCATCTTGCCGTCGCGCGTCAGGATGTGCAGTTCCTTGAGCAACTCGATGGACTGGTTCGGGCGGATTTCGTGGGTTTTGCTGGACATCGTGGGAAGCCGTCGGCAATTGCGGCAGGAACGTGCGTCAGGTGACGGAAGAAAACAAAAGTTGCTGCCAGTTTACCCAAACGGCGGCCCGTTCACCGAAGAGCGCGCCAAAACATGCAGGAAGTGCCGCACTCTTGGAACAGTTCCTGCTGTTTTTGGCACGCCGCGGGAATTCTCCGCGCGTAGCAGAACCGTATCGCGCCGCCAAGGTCCCAAAGGCGTAAGCCGTGGTGCCCATAACAACAAGCTGTCGGCCGTGGTGACGAACATCCGGCCCGGATGCAGGTGGGGAGGACGGCTCCGTAACACGAGCCGAACGTTACGTAACCGGCAGCGCGCCGCAATCTCGACAGCACTCGCGCCGGACAATAGAAGAGGCAGCAATGGACACGGTACCCAACGGAAACGTCGAACAGAAGTTCCAGGAAATGATGGCGAAGCTAACCGCCATGCCCGCCTGGACCGAAAAGCAGCAGCTCGAACTGGAGATGGCGCGCGACATCTCCACGGAAATGCTTCGTCTCGCCGAAGTCATGCGCAACGGCAGCGTCGACATGGAAACCTGCCTGACGCTCCTCAAGTACGCGAAAGTGCTGGACTTCGTGATGACCACGCTCGCTTCGCGGCGCGACATCAAACCGCAAACGCTGCGCGTCATCTTCAAGCTTGCCGGGCTCAAGGTCGACGAAGCCTACCCGAGCTGAGACCTCGGGCAACGCGTCGAGACGAGATCGACATATTCCCCGCGCACCGGCGAAAACACCCCGTAGTGCGGATGAATCCGCTCGCCGAGTGCAGGAATTTCCACGCCCTTCTTGCGCCATTCGTGCGCACCGATCAGACCGAGCAGTTCACGCAGCGACACCACCGAGGCTTCGTCGCCCGGCGGCCCGTAAGTTTCGATGCAGGCTTGCCGCACATCCGGCGCGCGACGCAGCGGAATCGCGTAATCGGCGTCGAGCGGAATCAGGATCATGCCGAGCGTGCGCGCGCTGCGACTGCGTCTGCCGGTGAAGGTTGAACGCGTCGAGCGGTGTCGCGCCCTGCTTGCGCGGCTTGCGCTCCAGCCGCCGCGTGACCGCCTGCAGCAATTGGCGCGCGTTCTGGAAGTCGCCGCGCCACAGCAGCGCGGTGCCTTCGCACGCGAGCCGGTAGGCGGAATCGGCGGTGGTTCTGTCGTCGGCGACGATCACGCGTTTGGGCGGCGGCACCGCCGCCTCGGAGCGCCAACGCGCGGTGCGGGGGCCGTCGGCTTCGGGCCAGGTGATGCTTGCAGGGCTCATCATGGGCAGGTGAATGGTTGGGCGAAGGGGCGCGGCGACGCGCTTTGCGTGCTCAGGCTCGGCGAAGCGTAGACAGTTTCGTCCACAATCGACAAGGTGAAAGAGATGTGGCGATTTTAGCCCTCGTCCGCGCTCACCGTTCGTGATGCAAAGCGCTAATCATCGGCCAATAAAAAACGGGGTTCCTGACTGAACAGAAACCCCGTTTCGCACTACTGGTGCCGGCTGCAGGACTCGAACCCGCCACCTCATGATTACAAGTCAAGCGCTCTACCTGATGAGCTAAGCCGGCATGAGGCCGTGATTCTACTTCATTTTACGATCTTGAGGCGAGCCCTCCCGCCACCTTTCGAACCGTCGTCGTCGGGCTGGTCGCCCTCGGGCACGCGATCGGCTTTGGCGGCGGCATCGGCTGCGGACGGACTCTCGACCGTACGCGGCGCGCCCGGCGCGGCGGCCGGTTCGACCGCTTCGGCGTCTGCGCCCGAATCCTGCGCTTCGCCGCCTGTCGACTCGACCGGAAACGCCATGCCTTGCCCGTTTTCGCGTGCGTAGATCGCGAGAATGTTGGCGACCGGCACCTCGATCTTGTGCGACTTGCCGGAGAAACGGGCGCTGAACTCGACCCACTCGTTGCCCATCTGCAGCTGGCTGGTGGCCTCGAAGCTGATGTTCAACACGATCTCGTTATCGCGCACGAATTGCCGCGGCACGCGCGTGTGATTATCGACGCGCACCGCAATGTGCGGCGTGTAGCCGTTATCCGTGCACCATTCGTACAGCGCGCGCAGCAGATAAGGCTTGGTGGAAATCTCTTGCATCAGCAGTCCTCTTACCGGGCGCGGGGCCGCGCGCGATAAGCCGCGCGGCGCCCTGCGCCCAAAGCCAAACTCAACGACGCATCACCTTTTCGGAAGGCGTGAGCGCCTCGATATAAGCCGGACGGCTGAAAATGCGCTCGGCGTATTTCATGAGCGGCGCCGCGTTCTTCGACAGCTCGATGCCATAGTGGTCCAGACGCCACAGGAGCGGCGCGATCGCGACGTCGAGCATGGAGAACTCTTCGCCGAGCATGTACTTGTTTTTCAGGAAAATCGGCGCGAGTTGCGTCAGACGGTCGCGAATCGCGAGGCGCGCTTTCTCGTGGTTCTTCTCGGCGGCCTTGCCCTTTTCGTTTTCGAGCGTGCCGACGTGGACGAACAGCTCCTTCTCGAAGTTGAGCAGGAACAGGCGCGCGCGGGCGCGCTGAACCGGGTCGGCCGGCATCAGTTGCGGGTGCGGGAAGCGCTCGTCGATATATTCGTTGATGATGTTCGATTCGTACAGAATCAGGTCCCGTTCGACGAGGATCGGCACTTGACCATACGGATTCGTCACGGTGATGTCTTCCGGCTTGTTAAACAGGTCGACGTCGCGGATCTCGAAGTCCATGCCCTTTTCGAACAACACCAGCCGGCAACGCTGGGAGAACGGGCAAGTAGTGCCGGAATACAGAACCATCATGATTTACGTTTCCTCAAAAAGCTGAAGGGCCAGCGCGCGGAAAAACCGTTCAGCAGGTTTTTCCTGGCGCCGGCCCCACGCCGTGGTGCGGCGTGATTATTTGATATGTTTCCAGTACGCGGCGTTCAGTCGCCAGGCGAAAAAGCTCAGAATACCGAGGAACAACAGCACCCACACGCCAAGTTGCTTGCGGGTTTTCTGCGTCGGCTCGGACATCCAGGACAGATACGACACAAGGTCGGCCACAGCAGAATCATAATCTACCGGCGACATCGTCCCCGGAGTGACCTGCTGGAAGCCTACAAATTTGTGCACCGTTTCGCCCGTTCTTTCGTCGACTTCGTCACCGAACTTCGCGGTACGTTGCCCCTGAAGCTGCCACAGCACGTGAGGCATGCTCACGTTTTCATACACCAGATTGTTCCAGCCGGTCGGCCGCGTATTGTCGCGATAAAAACTGCGCAAATACGTGTACAGCCAGTCCTTGCCGTGCGCCCGCGCTTCCACTGACAAATCCGGCGGACTCGCGCCGAACCACGCTTTCGCGTCGTCCGGACGCATGGCCACGGTCATCGTGTTGCCGATCTTGTCGGTGGTGAAGAGCAGGTTCGACTGAATTTCGTTCGGCGTGATGCCGAGGTCGGTCAGCCGGTTGTAGCGCATCAGGTTCGCGCTGTGGCAATTCAGGCAGTAGTTTACAAACAATTGCGCGCCGTGCTGCAAAGAAGCGAAATTGTCTGCGTTATCCGGCGCGTGGTCGAGGTGGATATTCTCGTCCGCGAACGCCGGGCGGGCCAGCACCGCGAGCAGTGTCGCGCCGATCAGCGCGCACGTCGAAAGCAGCTTTTTCATCTTCGTGTTCTCCTCGCTCGCGATTAGTGGGGCTTGTAGTGCACGCGCTCAGGCGGTTGCTTGAACGTGCCAAGCCGCGTCCAGAAAGGCATGCCGAGGAAAAACGCGAAGTAGATCAGCGCGCACACCTGCGCAATCAACGTAGCGGCCGGCGACGGCGGTTTGGTGCCGAGGAAGCCCAACGTCAGGAACGCCAGCACGAAGATCCCGTAGAACACCTTGTGGAAAAACGGCCGGTAGCGGATCGACTTGACGGGCGAGCGGTCGAGCCACGGCAGGAAGAAGAGCGAAATCACCGCGCCGCCCATCACCACCACGCCCCAGAACTTAGACTCGGTGAACGCCATAGCCAGAATCACGAGGACCGCCAGCACCGGCAAGCCGAGCTTCCACTTGCCGCGCGCGCGCACAAGCGCGAGCAGGCCGAGCAGCGCGATCACGACCATCAGCACGATCTTGAACGGGTCCGTGGTAGCACGCAGCATCGCGTAAAAGGCCGTGAAGTACCAGACCGGCGCGATTTCCGGCGGCGTCTGCAGCGGATTGGCCGGCACGAAGTTGTTCGCCTCGAGGAAATACCCGCCCATTTCCGGCGCGAAGAAAATGATCGCGGCGAAAATCATCAGGAAGATGCACACGCCCATGAAATCGTGCACCGAGTAGTACGGGTGGAACGGAATGCCGTCGAGCGGGATGCCGTCGCGGTCCTTTTTCGCCTTGATCTCGATGCCGTCGGGATTGTTCGAGCCCACTTCATGCAGTGCCACGAGGTGCGCGACCACCAGCCCGAGCAGCACGAGCGGAATGGCGATCACGTGAAACGCGAAGAAGCGGTTCAGCGTGACGTCCGACACCACGTAGTCGCCGCGAATCCACAACGACAGATCCGGGCCGATGAACGGAATCGCCGAAAACAGGTTCACGATCACCTGTGCGCCCCAGAACGACATCTGGCCCCACGGCAGCAGGTAGCCGAAAAACGCCTCGGCCATCAGGCACAGAAAAATCGCGCAGCCGAAAATCCACACGAGTTCGCGCGGCTTGCGGTACGAGCCGTACATGAGTCCGCGGAACATGTGCAGATAGACGACCACGAAGAACATGGACGCGCCCGTGGAGTGCATGTAGCGGATCAGCCAGCCCCACGGCACCTCGCGCATGATGTACTCGACCGACGCGAAGGCGAGCGTCGCGTCGGGCTTGTAGTTCATGGTGAGGAAGATGCCCGTGACGATCTGGTTGACGAGCACCAGCAGCGCGAGCGAGCCGAAGAAGTACCAGAAGTTGAAGTTTTTCGGCGCGTAGTACTCGGAAACGTGCTTTTTCCAGGTCGACGTGAAGGGAAAGCGCCGGTCGATCCAGCCGACGAGCCCGGTCGTCTCTACTTCGTGTTCGATCGCCATTACGCTTCTCCTTTCTCGTCCTTGCCGATCACGAGCCCATTGGCCGACGTGAACATATAAGGCGGGATGTCGAGGTTCTGCGGCGCAGGTTTGTTCTTGAAGACGCGGCCGGCCATGTCATAGGTCGAGCCGTGGCACGGGCACAGGAAACCGCCTGGCCAGTCGTCCGGCAGATTGGGCTGCGCGCCCTCCTGGAAGCGCGGCGTCGGCGTGCAGCCGAGATGGGTGCACACCGCGACAGCGACAAAAATATTCTTGTGGTCGGTGCGTGAGCGGAATTCGTTGTTGCAGTATTCCGGCAATGGCATCGAAAACGGATTCTTCGAGTGGGGATCGGCTACTTCGTTATCGGCTTTCTGGACATCGGCGAGCATCTTCTCGGTGCGGTTGATGATCCAGACCGGCTTGCCGCGCCAGGCCACGGTCTTCATGTCGCCGGGCTTGAGATCGCTAATGTCGACTTCGACCGGGGCTCCTGCTGCCTTGGCCTTTTCAGATGGTGCAAACGAACTAACAAAGGGTACGACAGTGGCAACACCTCCAATGCCACCTGCTACGGTCGTCGCTATCAGCCAGGTACGCCGGCTGCCGTCGACGCGTTCATCTTCCTTGTCTCGCATCACACGCCCCACTTCTGAGTTGGATTTTCCTTCAGGTCGCTTCTACCGCCGCTAGTTTGCTCGAATGGAGTCGCCATTTACAAGGGCCGATTGCCAAAAACCGTGCAAAACCCTTGATAACTCAGGGTTTCTCCGTACGGATCGCAAACTTTTTCGCCACTGCTTTTAAGTGCTCCCTCCGTTATTCAAGCTTTTTCTTCGCTAATGCGTATTTGATATTTCGACGCTTCAAACGGGGTTCGGGATATCGATAAAGAGGTGCTCGATATCGAACTGTTCGGACAGGTGCTTGCCCACCGCCTGCACGCCGAAGCGCTCGGTGGCATGATGCCCGGCCGCGAGAAACGCGACGCCGCTTTCCGCCGACGTGTGCATGACCGACTCCGACACCTCGCCCGTCAGATAGACGTCCGCGCCCGCGTTGATGGCTGCGTCGAACATGCCTTGCGCGGCGCCCGTGCACCACGCGACGCGGCGCAGCATGCGGTCCGGGTCGCCGAACACGAGCAGCGTGCGGCCGAGCGTCTGCTCGATCTCCGCGGTGAAGTGCGCGAGCGTGATCGGCATGGCGAACGTGGCGAGCCAGCCTAGGTCGTTCTCGCCGAAGCGCGCGTCGCTGATCCAGCCCATCTTCGCGCCGATCTGCGCGTTGTTGCCGAATTCGGGATGATCGTCGAGCGGCAGGTGATAGGCGAAGAGGTTCAGGTCGTTCGCCAGCAGGAGCTTCAGGCGCGCGCACTTGCGGCCGGTGATCTGCGGCGCCTCGTTGCGCCAGAAGTAGCCGTGGTGAACCAGCACGGCGTCCGCGCCCCACTCGAGCGCGGCTTCGAGAAACGCGACCGACGCGGTCACGCCGGTGGCGAGTTTGCCGACCTTGCGGCGCCCTTCGACTTGCAGACCGTTCGGGCAATAGTCCTTGAAGCGCACGGTTTCAAGGAGATTGTTCAAGTACAATTCAAGTTCGATCCGATCCATATAAACCTCTAGTCTTCAGATGCTTAGACGCTTCTGGCTATTCTTCGCCCAAGAGGTGACTGTGCTGTTGGCGCTGATGTTCATCATCGCGACTCTCAAACCGCAGTGGCTTCAGCGTCAAGGGCAATTCGGCAAGCAGCTTGCCGAGCCGATCGTCGCGCTGCGGGAAGTGGCGCCTGGCATCGGCAACGGGCCCGCCACGGCGTCTTATGCGGACGCCGCCCAGAAGGCCATGCCCGCGGTCGTCAATGTGTTTTCCAGCAAAGACGGCTCGCTGCCGCCGGATCCGCGCGCGAAAGACCCGCTGTTCCGCTACTTCTTCGGCGACAAGAACAACAACCGCAAGCAGCGCGAGCAGCCGGCCGCGAACCTAGGCTCCGGGGTGATAGTGAGTTCGGAAGGGTACATTCTAACGAACCAGCACGTGGTCGACGGCGCGGATCAAATCGAAATCGCACTCGCCGACGGCCGCACCACCAACGCCAAGGTGATCGGCATCGATCCCGAAACGGATCTGGCCGTGCTCAAGGTCAACATGACGAACCTGCCCACCATCACGCTCGGCCGCATGGAGCAGACGCGCGTGGGCGACGTCGTGCTCGCCATCGGCAATCCGTTCGGCGTCGGGCAGACGGTCACCATGGGTATCGTGAGCGCGCTCGGGCGCAATCATCTCGGCATCAATACGTTCGAAAACTTCATCCAGACCGACGCGGCGATCAACCCTGGCAACTCGGGCGGCGCGCTCGTCGACGTGAACGGCAATCTGCTCGGCATCAACACCGCGATCTACTCGCGCTCGGGCGGCTCGCTCGGCATCGGCTTCGCGATTCCGGTGTCGACGGCGCGTAGCGTGCTGGAGAGCATCATCACCACCGGCTCCGTCACGCGCGGCTGGATCGGCGTCGAACCGCAGGACGTGACGCCGGAGATCGCGGAGTCGTTCGGGCTCGACCAGAAGTCGGGCGCGATCGTGGCGGGCGTGCTGAAGAATGGTCCGGCCGACCGCGTGGGCATCAAGCCGGGCGACATTCTGATGAGCGTCAACGGACAGGAAATCACCGACACCACGCGCCTTCTGAACTTCATCGCGCAGATCAAGCCGGGCACCCCGGCGAAGGTGCATCTGGTGCGCAAGAACCACGAGATGGATGTGGACGTGATCATCGGCAAGCGCCCGCCGCCGCCGAAACAGCCCGCCGACGACAGCGACCAGCAGGACGACGACGCGGGTTAACGGCGGCTGAGGACGGTTGAGCGCGGTAGCGCCGGCTGAGCGCACCACAAGCGCGCAACAAGCAAGGCGCCCAATCCGCGGCATGAAATGCAAAAAGGGCAGTCCACATCAAGCGGACTGCCCTTTTTGTTTTTGCTGCACGACTTAACGAGCCGTCACAGCCGTCGCATCCAGTGATGCCTCAGCCCGGAGGACTCGCGTCCTCGACTACCGCCGGTTGCTTCCCGACAATGAGCCGCGCCGCGATGATGCCCGCCTCATACAGCACGATCAGCGGAATGGCCAGAATGAGTTGCGAGAACACGTCCGGCGGCGTAACCACAGCCGAAATCACGAACGCGCCGACAATCACATACGGCCGGACTTCCTTCAGCTTCTTGAGCGTGACCACATTCATGCGCACCAGCAGCACGACGACAATCGGCACCTCGAACGTCACGCCGAACGCAATGAACATGGTCAGCACGAAGCTCAGGTAATTGTCGATATCCGTCGTCATCTCCGCGCCGAGCGGCGCGTTGTAATGCGCCATCACGCGGAAGATAGTGGGAAACACGACGAAGTACGCGAACGCCATGCCGCACAGAAACAGCGTGTAGCTGCTGCCGACGAGCGGCCCGACCAGCTTCTTCTCATGCTGATACAGACCCGGCGCGACAAACGCCCAGATCTGATACAGCACGAAAGGCAGCGCGATCACGAAGGCGACCAGCATGGTCACTTTCATCGGCACGAAGAACGAGCCGGTGACGTCGGTCACGATCATCTTGCCGTCTTTCGGCAGATTGTTCATGAGTGGGCGCGCCAGCAGCCGGAAGATATCCGGCGCCCAATACACCAGCCCGACAAACACGACGATGACGGCAAGACCCGCGCGGATGATGCGGTCGCGCAGTTCAACGAGGTGGGAAATGAAGGTCTCTTCAGTGCCTTCGTCCTGGCTTTGCTGGGGGTCGCTCACACCGGCCCTCGGTTAGGGATTGTCGTTCTGATCATCAGAAAAACCGCGTCGGACGACGCATGCTGGCAGGCGTATGCCGTGCGACGCGCGCCGCCCCGGACTGCACGCGCGTGCGGCGCGTGGTGGCGCGCTTGTACCAGGTGGGCATGGCGGTCTGCTTGACGCGCCAGTTCTTGCGCCTCGGCGCCGCAGCCGGTGTGCTGTTTGGCCAGGACGTATTGCCGGCGTCTTCCAGCGCGCCGCCGGCGATGCTTGGCGACACCGACGTGCCGCTGTTCCACGCGTCGTTCAACTCGGCTTCATGCTTTCGCAGATTTTCCTGAACGGCGGTTTCCACATTACTCGCCGCCGTCTCGAACTCGGTTTTCATGCGCCGCAACTCGTCGAGTTCGATTTCCCGCGTGACTTCCGCCTTCACGTCGTTGATGTAGCGCTGCGCGCGGCCGAACAGCGCGCCGGCCATGCGGGCGACGCGCGGCAGCCGCTCAGGGCCGAGCACGACCAGCGCGACGACGCCGATCAGCGCCATCTTGGTTAGACCGACGTCCAGCATGGAGGGAAATGTCCGTCAGTAACGCGGTTGGTCCGCGGCTTAGCGGTAATCGCCCGAACGCGGGGTCTTTTCCTTGGCTTCCACATCCACGGCGCCGTTGCGCGGCAGTTCGCGCTGCTGCTGCGCGTCCGTCGACGACGGCGTTTCGCTTTCGCGCATGCCTTCCTTGAAGCCCTTCACCGCGCCGCCCAGATCGCCGCCGATGTTGCGCAGCTTCTTCGTGCCGAACACCAGCGCGACGATCAGCAACACGATCAACCAATGCCAAATACTCAACGAACCCATGACTACTCTCCTTAACCCCGACGCCGCACCTGGTGCGGCAAAAAATCGTCTGCCTTGTGGCGTGAATCGAAGCGCACGCGCTTCATCTCTACCTTACAGCAGCGTTGCGTGCTTTGCCGATGCGATGCACCGGCTACCGAAGCGCCACGGCCCGTATGTATTGTGACCAGGCAATCACGTCGCCAAAATTACAAGCGGGCAAAAATGATGCTTGCTCGCCCGGCCTTTCGCGTAATGCTTTCGCGTGATGGCCTTGCGACGTCCCGCGGTATCAGCCCATGCGCTGCCAGGGACGCGGCCCCGCGAGAATATGCGCGTGCAGGTGATACACCTCTTGCCCGCCGCCCGGACCGGTATTAATGACCGTGCGGAAGCCGGTTTCGCCACCGGTGTACGCCACGCCCAATTGATCCGCCAGACGCGCGGTCAAAACAAGCATTCTACCAAGCAGCGGGGCGTCGCTTTCGGTGCAACTGCTGAGCGTGGGGATATGCTTGCGCGGAATGACCAGCACATGGGTCTCGGCCGCCGGACGGATGTCGCGGAAGGCCAGAAACTCTTCATCTTCATGGACTTTGGTCGACGGGATCTCGCCGGCGGCGATCTTGCAGAAGAGGCAATTCGGGTCGTGACTCATCGTATTCCTGAAGCGGTATGGCTAAAGCGTGAAGCGTGATCTGAGACGGCGCAGTGGGCCGCGCCGACGCCTCGAAACATTGGACGAACTCAGAACCACGCCCGAGGATTTGCAAGCGGCTTGTTATCGTACAGATACAGCCAGCCTTTGATAATACGGTACAACATCCAGATGCTGACCGCCCACAGCAACGGAATGCCGATCACGACGAAAATCAGCAGGCCGCCAATCGCATAACCCAGGAGACCGATCCAGAACGTGCGGATCTGCCACTCGAAATGCGGTTCATACGGCGTGCCCGCCGCGTCCGCGCGCTTTACATAATTGATGATGATGGCGACGAGAATCGTCAAACCGCCCGTCAGCCAGTGGACCGCATACAGCGCGTACAGCACATGCGTCAGCGTGCGCAGGCTGCGTTCCCGCTCCGGCTCCATGGCGTGGCGGTAAGCCGGCGGCGGGTAGCTCTCGTGCGACTGTTCCATGCTGCGTCCTCCCGAGGATGGGTTGTCCGGCTGCGTTCACTGCAATGTGGGCGCCGGCGCCCGCCACTTCAAGCCGCAGCGGGCCACTCCGCGCCAAAAAATCGCACCGGCGAAAACTGCGGACTCAGTCGCCGTTCTTCTCGCGCTCGCGGCTTTTGCGCAGCGCCTTTTCCTCGATACCCGACATGCCTTCGCGGCGCTCCAGCTCGGCGAGCACGTCGGCCGGGCTCAGATCGTAGTGCGACAGCATGACGAGGCAATGGAACCACAGGTCCGCGACCTCGCCGACCAGCGCCTTCGTCTCGCCGCCGTGGCGCGTGTCCTTGGCGGCCAGCACGACTTCCGTGGCCTCTTCGCCGATCTTCTTGAGCACCGCGTCGTCGCCCTTGTGAAAGAGGCGCGACACGTACGACAGGTCCGGATCGCCGCCCTTGCGGCTCTCGATGATCGCCGCGAGGCGCATCAACGTATCGGTCGTGGACGGCGTGGCGGCTGCGGCTTGGGGGGTCTGCGTCATTTGTAGATGTGTTCGGGGTCTTTCAGCACCGGATCGACGGCGATCCAGTCGCCATCCTGCACGGTGCCTTCGAATTTCTGGAAAAAGCACGAGTGGCGGCCGGTGTGGCAGGCAATGCCGGACACCTGCTCGACTTTCAGCAGCACGACGTCTTCGTCGCAATCGAGTCGCACTTCGTGCACGTGCTGCACGTGGCCGGACTCCTCGCCCTTGAACCACAGGCGCTGGCGCGAGCGCGAGAAGTACACCGCGCGGCCGAGCTCGATGGTTTTCGCGAGCGCCTCGCGGTTCATCCACGCGAACATCAGCACGTCGTTCGTCGACGCCTCCTGCGCGATGACCGGCACGAGGCCGTTCGCGTCCCACTTGACCTTGTCGAGCCAATTGACTGCCGTTGGATTCACCACGTCACAACCTCACCGAAATGCCCTGCTCTGCCATGAAGCGCTTGGCCTCGCCGACCGTGTGTTCGCCGTAGTGGAAGATGCTCGCGGCGAGTACGGCATCTGCATGGCCGCTCTTGATGCCGTCGGCGAGATGCTGCAGGTTGCCGACGCCGCCGGAGGCGATCACCGGAATCGGCACCGCGTCGGACACCGCGCGTGTGAGCGCGAGGTCGAAGCCGCTTTTCGTGCCGTCGCGGTCCATGCTGGTCAGCAGGATTTCGCCCGCGCCGAGCTCGGCCATCTTGCGCGCCCACTCGACGGCCTCGAGGCCGGTCGCCTTGCGCCCGCCATGCGTGAAGACTTCCCAGCGCGGCGGCTCGCCGTCCGCGGACACGCGTTTCGCGTCGATCGCGACGACGATGCATTGCGAGCCGTATTTATCCGTCGCGTCCTTGACGAGCTGCGGATTCGCGACCGCCGATGAGTTCATGCTGATCTTGTCCGCGCCCGCGTTGAGCAGGCGCCGCACGTCTTCGACGGCGCGCACGCCGCCGCCGACCGTCAGCGGAATGAAGACCTGCGAGGCGACCGCTTCGATGATCGGCAGGATCAGGTCGCGCTGGTCGGAAGTCGCGGTGATGTCGAGAAAAGTGAGTTCGTCCGCGCCCTGATCGTCGTAACGGCGCGCGATTTCGACGGGATCGCCCGCGTCGCGCAATTCGACGAAGTTGACGCCCTTGACCACGCGGCCAGCGGTGACGTCGAGACAGGGGATGATGCGTTTAGCTAGAGCCATGATCTTGCAAATCTGCCAATACCGCTGATGAGGCCGCTCGCTTCATGTGAGGATGCGAGCGGTCGTGTGCCGAGTGCTGCCCGACGGCGCCCACGGGCGCGGCGCGCGCTGCGGCTCGGCGTTGTCCGGAGGCGGCGGCGCCAGAGCCTGAGATTCACGCAGCTCAAGCCGCTTATGCCGCTTATGCCACTTGTGGTCGCCCGCCGCGCCGACCCGCCCGCCTACGTGCGGCGCGCCCGGCGCGCGTTCACGCGTCGTCCGATTCGCGCAGCCGGTCCGCGAGGGTTTGCGCCGCAGTGAAGTCCGGGTCGCCCGAGTAGATCGCCCGGCCGCAAATCACGCCTTCAATGCCTTCGTCTTCGACTTCGCACAGCGATTCGATGTCGGCCAGATTCGACAGGCCGCCGCTCGCGATCACCGGAATCTTCACCGCGCGCGCAAGGCGCACCGTCGCCTCGATGTTGATGCCCTGAAGCATGCCGTCGCGGCCGATGTCCGTGTAAATGATCGACTCGCAGCCGTAGTCCTCGAACTTGCGCGCGAGATCGGCCACTTCGTGGCCCGTCAGCTTGCTCCAGCCGTCGGTGGCGACTTTGCCGTCTTTCGCGTCCAGCCCGACGATGATATGGCCGCCGAACGCCGTGCACGCGTCCTGCAAAAAGCCCGGGTTCTTCACCGCCGCCGTGCCGATGATCACGTATTCGAGGCCGTCGTCGAGATAACGCTCGATGGTATTCAGGTCGCGGATACCGCCGCCCAGTTGCACGGGAATCTCGCCGCCCACTTCCTGGATGATCGCGCGAATCGCGTCTTCGTTCCTCGGCTTGCCGGCGAACGCGCCGTTCAGATCGACGAGGTGGAGACGCCGCGCGCCGCGTTCGACCCAATGTCGGGCCATCGCCGCCGGTTCCTCGGAGAATATCGTCGCCTGGTCCATATCGCCCTGTTTGAGGCGTACACACTGACCGTCTTTCAGGTCGATGGCGGGGATCAGCAGCATAGCAATCGGGTGTTGTCTGGGAAGGGGTTGAAGGTCGGCGGCAGCGGCTGGTGGGCCAGCCCGCCGGAACGCCGTCTCGCTAGTTTAGTACAACTCTTTCGACGCCCTTGCGCGCGGGCGGCGCAAGGCGGAACCGGCATACGGCGGCTGCGGCGCGCGGCGACGGCCCCGCTGGTGGCGGGACGGCGCGCGGCCACAGAGTGAAGAAAGGCGCTCACGGGTTCCAGTGCACGAAGTTGCGATACACGCGCAGCCCCGCTTCGGCGCTCTTTTCCGGGTGAAATTGGGTGGCGAAGATGTTATCCCGCGCCACCGCCGAGGTAAAGGGCACGCCGTACACGGTCTCGCCGGACGTGTGCGCCGCATTGTCCGGCACCACGTAATAGCTGTGCACGAAGTAGAAAAACGCATTGTCCGCGACGCCGTCCCACAGCGGATGCTGCTGCGTCTGATGCACGCGGTTCCAGCCCATTTGCGGCACCTTGAAGCGCGAGCCGTCGTCCTGCACCTGGCCTTCCAGATCGAAGCGCAGCACCTTGCCCGGCAGGAGGCCCAAGCCCTGCGTGTCGCCTTCGGCGCTCCAGTCGAACAGCATCTGCTCGCCGACGCACACGCCCATCAGCGGCTTCACGCGCGAGGCTTCGACGACCACTTCCTGCAGGCCGGATTCGGCGAGACTGCGCATGCAATCGGGCATTGCGCCCTGGCCGGGCAGCACCACGCGGTCGGCCGCGCGGATCGCCTCCGGCTGGTCGACGATAGCCACGTCCGCTTCCGGCGCGGCCTTGCGCAACGCCTGCGCCACCGAGCGCAGGTTGCCCATTCCGTAATCCACAATCGCTATCGAAGTTTTCATTTCAAGTTAGGCAGCAAAGCCTTCAATCCGTCGACGATGAATTCCACCGCCAGCGCCGACAACATCAAACTCATGAGCCGCGTGCCGATGTTGATACCGGTGCGACCGACCCAGCGCGCAATCGGTTCGGCAAGCCGCAGCGAAAAAAAGCAGATCGCCGCCAGCACCGCGCCGATCACGATCAGCCCGATGCGGTCGTACCAGTGCGGCGAGCCGGCCGCGTAGATGATCGTCGTGCTGATCGCGCCAGGGCCGTTCAGGAGCGGAATGGCCAGCGGCACGACCGCGATGTTGTCCTTCTGCTCCGCTTCGTCGCGTTCTTCGGGCGTGGACCGGCTGTTGCCGATCTGCGCGTTGAGCATGTTGATCGCCATCAGCAGCATGATGATTCCGCCGCCCACTTCGAGCGAACCCACCGAAATGCCGAAGAAGCTGATGATCTGCTGCCCGAGCAGCGTCGTCACCGCGATCACGCAGAACACGGAAATCGCCGCGATCCGGATGGTTCTGCGCCGTTCGGCGTCGCTCTGATTCGCCGTCAGACTCATGAAGAACGGAATGGCGCCGACCGGATTGATCAGCGCGAGCAGCGAAATAAACGACTTCAGAATATCCATTGCACACCGGGCGCGCCTCGTGCGCGTACCGGTCCGGGTAAGTAAGTCGCTTAAAGGCTGCCCTTGGTCGACGGAATCTGCCCCGCCGCGCGTTCGTCAAGTTCGACGGCCATGCGCAGCGCGCGGCCGAACGCCTTGAACACCGTTTCCAGCTGATGGTGAGCGTTGATGCCGCGCAGATTGTCGATGTGCAGCGTCACGCCCGCGTGGTTCACAAAGCCGCGGAAAAATTCGATGGACAGGTCGACGTCGAACGTGCCGATGCGCGCACGCGTGAACGGCACGTGGAATTCGAGCCCCGGACGGCCCGAGAAGTCGATCACGACGCGCGACAGCGCCTCGTCGAGCGGCACATACGAATGGCCGTAGCGGCGAATGCCCTTGCGGTCGCCGATCGCCTTCGCCACTGCCTGCCCGAGCGTGATGCCGGTGTCTTCGACGGTATGGTGGTCGTCGATATGCAGGTCGCCATGCGCTTCGATGTCGAGATCGAAAAGACCATGCCGCGCAATCTGGTCGAGCATGTGGTCGAGAAACGGCACGCCCGTGGCCAGCTTCTGCTGACCGGTGCCGTCCAGGTTGATCTTGACACGGATCTGCGTTTCGCTGGTGTTGCGAACGACTTCCGCAAGGCGCATGGTAATTCCTCGAATCTGGCTACAAAGCGATAGTAGTTGTAGTGTGGTGGGAGGGAAGCGGCAAGCCGCCGTTTAATGCAATACGAGTTTCAACGCGGCGAGCAACTGGACGTTTTCCTCGGGAGAACCGACGGTCAAACGCACGCAATTCGCCAGCAATGGGTGCATTTTACTCACGTTTTTGACCAGAACCCGCGCCGTCAGCAGGGTTTCGAACAGAACGTAGGCGTCCGGCACGCGCACGAGCAGGAAGTTGCCCGCGCTCGGAAACACTTCGGCGCCCGGCAATTCCGCGACGGCGTCGGCCAATTTCGCGCGTTCGTCGCGCAATTTCGCCGCCTGCGAGTCCAGTACGTCGACGTGATCGAGCAGGAAATCCGCCGCCGCCTGAGTGAGCACATTGGTGTTGTACGGCGGACGCACCTTGTCCAACTCGGTGAGCCACGCGGGTTTGCCGACGAGGTAACCGAGGCGGATGCCGGCAAGACCGAGCTTCGACACCGTGCGCATGACGACCACGTTGTCGAACGCGGCGGCGCGCGGCAGCCAGCTTCGCTGGGCGAACGGCTGATACGCCTCGTCGATCACCACGAGGCTCTTCGTCGCGGCGGCGATGATGCGTTCCATGTCGGCATCGTCGAACAGTGTGCCGGTCGGATTGTTCGGATAGGCGAGATAGATCACCGCGGGATCGTGTTCCGCGATGGCCGCGAGCATGGCTTCGGTGTCGAGCGTGAAATCCGCCTTGAGCGGCACGCCGACGAATTCGAGATTCGCGAGCTTCGCCGACATCTGATACATGACGAAACCCGGCACCGGCGCAAGCACCTTGGCGCCCGGCTTCGCGCACGCGACCGACAGCATGCTGATGATCTCGTCGGAGCCGTTGCCGAGCAGCACGTCGCAGCCGGCCGGCACGCCCATCACACGCTTGATCTTCTCGATGAGCGCTTCCGGGCGCGGCGCCGGATAGCGGTTTAGCGCGACACCGGCCAGATGCTCGCCGAGATGCGCGGCCAGCACCGGCGGCAGCGCAAACGGGTTTTCCATCGCGTCGAGCTTGATGTAGCCCGTGGCGTCCGGTACCGGATAGCTCGTCATCGCGAGCACGTCGGGGCGGATGATGTCTTGAGGTGTCGTCATAAGTCAGTGGGCCGGGCTGCGTGCGTCGAATGTGTGTGGAGCAGGCACGCTTCGGACACGCCTCGTGGCGCGGCGGCTTGCCGCGCCGGTTGGTCTGTATTGTGGTTATAAGGTGGCGATTCATCAACGGCTTGCGCGGAATCGGGCGGAGCCGCTCAACATGCATGGGACAGCTGGATGCCGCCTGCCGAAGCAGTCCGGCCATGGCCGAAGCCGCCGCGCGAGCCAGGCTGCCCGCGCCGGCTCCTCGGCTCAACCGCCTTGCCGCATCCGGTATTCCGCGCTGCGCGCGTGTGCCTGCAAACCCTCGCCGTAAGCCAGCTCGGCGGCGATTTCGCCGAGCGTCTGCGCGCCTTCCGCGCTCACTTCGATCACGCTCGAGCGCTTGAAGAAATCATAGACGCCGAGCGGCGACGAGAACCGTGCGGTGCGCGATGTAGGCAGCACATGGTTCGGTCCCGCGCAGTAGTCGCCGAGACTCTCGCTCGTGTAGCGGCCGAGGAAGATCGCACCCGCGTGGCGGATCAGCTGCCCCCACTGATGCGGCTCCAGCGCCGAAATCTCCAGGTGCTCCGGCGCGATGTCATTGGCGATCGCGCACGCTTCGGCCATGTCGCGCACCTTGACGAGCGCGCCGCGCCCTTCAAGCGACGCCTGAATCACATCGCGGCGCGGCAGGGTGGGCAGCAGTTCGTCGATCGCATCCTGCACGCGGCCAATGAACGCGTCGTCCGGACACAGCAGAATGGACTGCGCGAGCTCGTCGTGCTCGGCTTGCGAGAACAGGTCCATCGCGACCCAGCGCGGATCGGTCGTGCCGTCGCAGAGCACGAGAATTTCCGACGGCCCCGCGATCATGTCGATGCCGACCGTGCCGAACACCCGGCGCTTGGCCGACGCCACATACGCGTTGCCCGGGCCGCAGATCTTGTCGACAGCCGGCACGGTTTCGGTGCCGTACGCGAGCGCGCCGACAGCCTGCGCGCCGCCAATGGTGAACACGCGATCCACGCCGCCGAGCAGCGCAGCCGCAAGCACCAGCGGATTCTTCACGCCGTCCGGCGTGGGCACGACCATGACGATTTCACGCACGCCGGCAACCCGCGCCGGAATCGCATTCATCAGCACCGACGACGGATACGCCGCCTTGCCGCCCGGCACGTAGATGCCCGCGCGATCGAGCGGCGTGACCTTCTGGCCGAGCACGGTGCCGTCGGCTTCCGTGTATTGCCAGCTATGGCTGCCGCACTCGATCTTCTGTTTCTCGTGATAGCCGCGCACGCGCGCCGCCGCAGCTTCGAGCGATGCGCGTCGCTTCGGCTCCAGGCCCTCCAGCGCCGCTTCCAGCTTCGAAATCGGCAACTCCAGCGCGCCGACTCTCTGCGCGTCCAGCCGGTCGAAGCGGTTCGTGTATTCCAGCACCGCCGCGTCGCCGCGCGCCTTCACGTCGTTCAGGATCTGCGCGACCGAGCGCTCGATTGCTTCGTCTTCGCTCGCCTCGAACGCGAGCACCGCGTGCAGCGACTTCTGGAAGTCGGGAGCGGTGGAATCGAGTTTGCGAATCTTGATAGACATACGTGTATCCGTTTCGGTAAGGCGCGCTTTATAGCGAGGTCAGACGGGTCGAGCGAGCTGTCAGGCCGCGGCAAGGCCGGCTTTTCGTCGCGCGTTCGAACGCGTCGAGAATCGGCCGCAATGCGGCGCGCTTGAGCTTCAGCGCCGCCTGGTTCACAACGAGGCGCGACGAAATCTGCATGATTTCCTCCACCTCCACGAGATTGTTGGCGCGCAAGGTGTTGCCCGAGCTCACCAGGTCGACGATGGCATCCGCGAGGCCGACGAGCGGCGCGAGTTCCATCGAACCGTACAGCTTGATCAGATCGACGTGCACGCCCTTGGCCGCGAAATGCTCACGCGCCGTCTCCGTGTACTTGGTGGCCACGCGCAAGCGGGCGCCCTGGCGCACGGCGTTCGCATAATCAAACCCCGCGGCGACCGCGACCGACATGCGGCAGCGCGCGATATCCAGATCCACCGGCTGATACAGGCCGCTGCCGCCGTGTTCGAGCAGCACGTCCTTGCCCGCCACGCCGAAGTCGGCCGCGCCGTATTCGACGTAGGTCGGCACGTCGGTCGCGCGCACGATGATCACGCGCAGATTCGCGTCCGTGGTCGGCAGAATCAGCTTGCGCGAGCTTTCCGGATCTTCGGCCACTTCAATGCCGGCTGCGGCGAGGAGCGGCAGCGTTTCCTCAAAGATACGCCCCTTCGACAAAGCCAGCGTGAGCGGCGCGCTGACCGCCGGCGAATTCGAGGCTTGCGGCATCGAGCTCATGCCTCGCTCCCGGAAATACGGCGCACCTTTGCGCCGATCGCGTTCAGCTTGGTTTCCATGCGGTCGTAACCGCGGTCCAGATGGTAGATGCGGTCGATCAGCGTCTCGCCTTCCGCGCGCAACGCGGCAATCACGAGGCTCGCCGACGCGCGCAGGTCCGTCGCCATGACCTTCGCGCCGGAGAGCTTGTCGACGCCGGTCACGAGCGCCGCAGTCTTGCCGTCAGTCGTAATGTTCGCGCCGAGGCGGTTCAGCTCCTGCACGTGCATGAAGCGGTTTTCGAAGATGGTTTCGACAACCTGCGACTTGCCGTCCGCCACCGCATTGAGCGCCATGAACTGCGCCTGCATGTCGGTCGGGAACGCCGGATATTCGGACGTGCGGAACGACACCGCGCCCGGGCGCTGGTTCATGCGCACGCGCATCCAGTCGTCGCCTTCCTCGATGGTCACGCCCGCTTCGCGCAGCTTCGCGGTCACCGCTTCCAGAATCTGCGGACGCACCTTACGCAGCGTGACGTCGCCGCCCGCCGCGGCCACCGCGCACAGGAACGTGCCGGCCTCGATGCGGTCAGGAATCACCGTGTGCTTCGCGCCGTGCAGCTTGTCCACGCCCTGAATCACGAGACGGTCGGTGCCGATGCCCTCGATCTTCGCGCCCATTTGCACGAGCAGATGCGCCAGATCGCCGACTTCCGGTTCGCGCGCCGCGTTCTCGATGACCGTCTCGCCTTCGGCGAGCACCGCCGCCATCAACAGATTTTCGGTGCCGGTCACCGTGATCATGTCGGTGATGATGCGCGCGCCCTTCAGCCGCTTCGCACGCGCTTCGATAAAGCCGTGCTCGATCGTGATCTCGGCGCCCATGGCCTGCAGGCCCTTGATGTGCTGATCCACCGGCCGTGCGCCGATCGCGCAGCCGCCCGGCAGCGACACGCGCGCGTGGCCGAAGCGCGCGACGAGCGGCCCGAGCACGAGGATCGACGCGCGCATGGTCTTGACCATTTCATACGGCGCGACGAGGTTGTCGACCTTCGACGCGTCGAGCGACACGCGGCCGTCGCCGCTTTCGATCCGCACGCCCATCTGCCCGAGCAGCTTGAGCATGGTGCGCACGTCCTGCAGATCCGGCACGTTGTCGAGGTGCACCGGCTCCGCGCTCAGCAGACTCGCGCATAGAATCGGCAACGCCGCGTTCTTCGCGCCCGAGACAACGACCTCACCCGACAGCGGGTAGCCACCTTCAATGACCAGTTTGTCCATGCCTGTGTGTTCCTGATCGGCCCGGGCTTCAGCCGGGACTGCTTGCATTGTGTTCGGCGCGCCGTTGCCGGCGTCGCGCCCTTCCTGAGTGATTCGCACTAAATTTCCAGATTACGCGTTCTGCCATTCGGCGGGCGTCAGCGTTTTCATGCTGAGCGCGTGAATTTCTTCGCGCATACGGTCGCCGAGCGCCGCATACACGAGTTGATGACGCTGGATCAGCCGCTTGCCCTCGAAGCTCGGAGAAACGATGGTCGCAAAGAAATGCTGACCGTCGCCCTCGACTTCGAGATGCTGGCAGGCGAGCCCAGCGGCGATGTATTGCTTGACCTGTTCGGGAGTCGGCAACATGTGAGAAGCTCCTCGTCAGTGGCGCAGCTTGTAGCCGGAGGCGAGCATGCGCATCGCCACCACGGCCAGCACCACGAAGAAACCGGCGACAATCGCAAGGCTCGCGAGCGGATCGATATCCGACATCCCTAAGAAACCGTAGCGAAAGCCGTCGATCATGTAGAAAAATGGATTGAGTCGCGACACCTCGCGCCACAAGGGCGGCAGCGTATGCGTCGAGTAGAACACGCCCGAGAGAAACGTGAGCGGCATGATCAGAAAGTTCTGAAACGCGGCGAGCTGGTCAAACTTCTCGGCCCAGATGCCCGCGATCAAACCGAGTGTGCCGAGAATCCCCGCGCCGCAAATCGCGAACAGGATGATGTAGAGCGGCGCCGCGAAAATGACCGGCACGAACCAGATTGTCACGATGAACACGCCGAAGCCCACTGCCAGGCCGCGAGCACATACGCGGCGAACATCTCGTATAGTGCGACAGCGGCGGCAGCAGCACGAACACGAGATTCCCGGTGATTTTCGACTGAATCAGCGACGACGAACTGTTCGCAAACGCATTCTGCAACACGCTCATCATCACGAGGCCGGGCACCAGAAAGCTGGTGTATTCCACACCCGGATAGACCTGCACGTGATTGCGCAGCGCGTGAGCGAAAATGGTCAGATACAACAGCGCCGTTGATGACGGGCGCGAGCACGGTCTGGAACGACACCTTCCAGAAACGCAGGATTTCCTTGTAGAACAGCGTGCCGAAACTGCTATAGCCGCTCATGCGAGCCCCTCGATCACTTCCGGACCGTTCATGACCTGAACAAAAACATCTTCGAGGTCGGCTTTGCGGACCTCGATTTCTTCGAATGTGCAGCCTGCCGCGCGGCATTGCGCGAGAATTTTCTCGACGTCGTCATAGCTCGCCAGGCGCAGCAGATGCTGGCGGCCATTGCCGTTGCACGCGCCGCCCTCGGCTTCGAGCGGCCGCAGTTCGGCGGGCAGCACGCCTTGCGCGAAGCGCACGAACAGCTGCATGCCCGCAAAACGCTGCAGCAGCGTGCTCGTGCGATCCAGCGCGACCACTTCGCCCCGGCGCAGCATCGCAATGCGGTCGCACAGCGATTCGGCTTCTTCGAGATAGTGCGTGGTCAGAACGATGGTGTGGCCCTCGCGATTCAGGCGCGAGATGAATTTCCACAGCGTTTGGCGCAGTTCGACGCCGGCAGTCGGCTCGTCCAGCACGATGACGGGCGGCCGGTGCACGAGCGCCTGCGCGACCAGCACGCGGCGCTTCATGCCGCCCGACAGCGCGCGCATGTTGGCGTCGGCTTTGTCCGTGAGATCGAGGTTCGCCATGATCTCGTCGATCCACGCGTCGTTGTTGCGCAGCCCGTAGTAGCCCGACTGAATGCGCAAGGTTTCGCGCACGGTGAAGAACGGGTCGAACACCAGTTCCTGCGGCACCACGCCCAACGCGCGGCGCGGAAGTCGTCCACCACGTCGTGGCCGCGCACGGCGATGCTGCCTTCGTCCGCGCGCGAGGCCCGCGAGAATGCTGATGAGCGTTGTCTTGCCCGCGCCGTTCGGACCGAGCAGCCCGAAGAACTCGCCTTCTTCCACCGTGAGGCTGACGCCCTTGAGCGCCTGCAAGTCCTTGTAGCGCTTCTTGACGTTACGAATTTCATGGGTGACATGACAGTGCGCCACGTGCGTCGCGGCGCTTAAAGGAGCCTTGGGCGGGCGCAAAATGCTGGAAAGAAACGGAATTGGGGCGGGTTGGGCGACCGAACCATGCCCCAAAAAACGTTTGATTATAGGGCAAAACCCGGCGGCCCTATCTCGGTTGCGGGGACTGGAGGTGTGCGACGCATGTGCGGGGCAGGTGAGACTGCCGCGCTTGCGGCAACCTGCTGCGCGGGAGCGAAAATCAGCAGCCGGCACGCGCGCGACTGCTCAGTTGGGACGATCGCCTTGCGCAGCACCGGCGATCAGCGTATCCACGCCATAGGCTTGCGCGAGACTCGCAAGTCCAGCCGGCAGATTGACGACATGAAGCGCGCCGCCGCGCGCTTGCGCGGCCCGCTGCCACGCGAGAAGGACAGCCAGCGCCGACGAATCGAACTGCGTGAGCGTCGTGCAATCCACACCGCGCGCGCCGGCTGCGATGCGCTCGAGACCCGCCGCGAGCGCGGCCTTCGCGCTCGCGTGGGTCAGCGTCGCGCCGCTCGTGAAGCGATTGGCGACCGGGCTCAGCACTTCGCTCACGACTGCTTGCCCGCGGCGAGTTGCTGATTGCGCTGCGTGAGGAACTGGATCAGTCCGTCGACGCCCTTCTGCTGGATCTGCTCGTTGAATTGCTGCTGATAAGCCTGAATGAGCCATGCGCCCAGCACGTTGATGTCATACACGCGCCAGCCCTGCGGCGTCTTGTACAGACGATAGTCGAGCTCGATCGGCGAACCGTTGTTCATCACGACCGAACGCACCACCGTGTCGGTGTCGTCCGGATTCATGCGGAACGGCTTGTACTGGATCTGCTGGTCGCGCACCTGCGCGAGCGCGCCCGAATACGTGCGGATCAGCAGCATCTTGAACTGCTCGACCACCTGGTTCTGCTGCTCCGGCGTGGCGGTGCGCCAGTTGCGGCCCATGGCCAGTTGCGTGGTTCGGCGGAAATCCGTGTACGTGAGGATCTTTTCGTTGACGAGACGCGTGATATGGGAAATGTCGCCCTGCTGGATCGACTTGTCGGCGCGCACTGCGTCGATCACCTGCTGGGTCACCGTTTTGACGAGCACGTCTGGCGCGTTGCTGTCGACAGTTTGTGCCGATACCCCAGCACTCATGAACGAGAACAGCGCGGCGAACAACGGAATGAGGAAGAATTTTTTCATATCGAGCCTTGCGTAAAAAATAGTGCAACTGTTTGAACCGACATTAACACGCGAGTTCAGCGACAATCCATGCGCAAACTGCGAGAGTCGTATCGATATGTTACGGCCGCACCCCGCACAATCAACGCAGCTTGAACGACGGGAAGTTGAACCGCGTGGGCGGCACCAGCTGCCCCGCCGGAATCTGCGCGTGGTTTCGGGACCGCCGTTGACGTCGAGCGGCGGCGTTTCCGCGCTGCCGAAGCGGCTTCCGGCGCGGAAGCGCTGTTGGCGGTGGCCGGCTGCGGCGGCATGGCGGCGTTCGGGCCGGAAGCGGCCGACGCCTTCGCTGCAGCACCGCCCGTTCCCGCCGCGCCCGCGGTTCCCGTCACTGCGCCTGCCGGGGCGCCCGCGGCCGTGCCGTCGACGTCCTCGTACTTCAGCAGCGGCGCTTCGTCGCCGTAGTTCGGCAGCGCCTACGCCTGCTTGCCGTCAGACAGCAGATACTGACGACGCTGCAAGTACGCATTACGCATGAACGAATACTTGTCGAGCGCGGCCCCTTCCAGCACGTCGCTTGCATTCAGCAGATTCGAAGCCGACTGCGTCGCGCAAGGTGCTCGGGCCGAAGAGCGGCAGCACCAGATACGGACCCGCCGGCACACCGTAATGGCCGAGCGTCAGCCCGAGGTCGTTGTCGTGCTTGGGCAGCTTCGCGAGCGTCGCCACGTCGAACAGGCCGCCCACACCGAAGACGGTGTTGATCACGATCCGCATGATGTCTTCTACGCCGTCGGTGATCTTCAGCTGCAGCAGGTTGTTTGCCGCGATGTAGACGTCGCCGATATTCGAGAAGAAGTTCGTCACGCTGTCGCGCACCGGCTGCGGCGTGATGAACACGTAGCCCTTGGCGACCGGCTTGAGCGCGTACTGGTCGAGCTTGTCGTTGACCGTGAAGATGGTGCGGTTCAGGCCCTCGAGCGGATCGCCCTTGGTCGGCGGCTGCACGGTGGTGCAGCCGGCGAGCGCCGCCGCGACGGCCAGTCTGGCCAACCGGAAGACGCGCGCGCCTCCGGCCTGTAAGGTCTGCATTGTTGTTCTCCTTATTGACCGGCCGAGCCGGAAGCAGGCAGCGCCGCCGCGGGTGCCGGCGCCGGTGCCGGTGCGGCCGCGTTTCCGACCGACGCGGCGCCCGGCTTCGATGCGCCCGAATCGGCCGCTTTACTGTAGAGGAACTGCCCGATCAGGTTTTCCAGCACGATTGCCGATTGCGTCATCGAAATCGTGTCGCCCGCCTTCAGCATCTCGGAATAGCCACCCGGCTCGAGTCCGATGTATTGCTCGCCGAGCAGCCCGGAAGTCAGGATCTTCGCCGAGGTGTCTTTCGGAAACTGGTATTGCTTGTCGATGTCGATCGTGACGAGCGCCTGATAGGCATTGCTGTCGAAACCGATCGACGCCACGCGGCCCACCGTCACGCCCGCGCTTTTCACGGGCGCGCGCGCCTTCAGTCCGCCGATATTGTCGAACTTGAGCTTGACCGGGTAGGTCGCCTGAAACGACAGCGAGCTCATGTTGCCGGCCTTCAGCGCGAGAAACAGCAACGCCACGAAACCCAGCACTACGAACAGGCCGACCCAGAAGTCGAGAGCAGTCTTTTTCATCGTCATCCTAAAGTGAATCCGCCACGCCGCCGTCGCGCCGCGCGCGCCCAGCGACGCGCCGCAGCAGCCGACAGGCGACGCAGTCCTAGCTGAACATCAGCGCGGTCAGCAGAAAATCGAGGCCGAGCACGGCGAGCGACGCATACACGACCGTCTTTGTCGTGGCGCGCGACACGCCCTCCGGCGTGGGCCTCGCTTCGTAGCCTTGGAACAGCGCCACGAACGTCACGGCAAGGCCGAACACCACGCTTTTGACGACGCCCGCGCCGACGTCGCGCCAGACATCCACGCCGCCTTGCATTTGCGACCAGAAGGCGCCAGCGTCCACGCCGATCAGCAGCACGCCGACCACATAGCCGCCCGCGATGCCGACCGCGCTGAAAATCGCGGCGAGGATCGGCATGG
The DNA here is from genome assembly GCA_940746715.1 of uncultured Paraburkholderia sp. GTDB lineage: Bacteria > Pseudomonadota > Gammaproteobacteria > Burkholderiales > Burkholderiaceae > Paraburkholderia. Next base: position 58,637 of record CALNWN010000013.1, on the reverse strand, counting down.
AAATAATGCCGGCCCACAGACGCGGCGCGACCACGACCTTGACCGGGTCGACCGCCATCATTTCCATTGCGGTCAATTGCTCGCCGGCCTTCATCAGACCGATCTCGGCGGTGAGAGACGTGCCCGCGCGGCCCGCGAACAGCAGCGCGGTGACCACCGGCCCGAGCTCGCGCACGAGCGACAACGCGACGAGAAACCCAAGCGCCTGCTCGGAGCCATAGCGATTCAGCGTGTAATAGCCCTGCAAGCCGAGCACGAAGCCGACGAAGAGCCCCGACACGGCGATAATCACGAGCGAATAATTACCCACGAAGTGGATCTGCTTCGTGACAAGGCGCGGGCGGCGCAGCAACGGGAAGAATTCGAACAGCAGCCGGAAGAAAAAGCGCGTCGCGTAACCGGCCGTGCCGAGGCCGTCGAGCACCGAGCGGCCGGGTGTGCTGATCAATGAGCCGATCATGACTGACCTCCGCCGACGCCGAAATCCGCCGCGAGCGGCGTCCTGCTCGGATAGTGAAATTTGAAGGGACCGTCCGGCGCGCCGTCGATGAACTGCCGCACCGTCGGATCCGTCGACGCGCGCAGCTGCGCGGGCGTGCCCTCGGCATGAACGCCGCCGTTGGCGAGGAAATACACGTAGTCGGCAATGGCGAACGATTCCGGCACGTCGTGCGTAACCAGAATGGAGGTCGCGCCGAGCGCCTGATTGAGCGCGCGAATCAGATTCGCGGTGATGCCGAGCGAGATCGGGTCGAGGCCGGCGAACGGCTCGTCGTACATCATCAGTTCGGGGTCGAGGGCGATAGCGCGCGCGAGCGCCACGCGCCGCGCCATACCGCCGGAAATTTCCGAGGGCAGCAGATCGCGCGCACCGCGCAGGCCGACCGCGTTGAGCTTCATCAGCACGAGGTCGCGGATTAGTTCCTCCGGCAGATCGGTATGCTCGCGCAGCGCGAACGCGACGTTCTCGAACACCGACATGTCGGTGAACAGCGCGCCGAACTGGAACAGCATGCCCATCTTGCGGCGCAGCTTGTACAAGCCCTCGCGCGTTTGTGCGCCGACGTTTTCGCCATCGAACAGGATCTCGCCGCGCTGCGCGCGCACCAGACCGCCGATCAGCCGCAGCACCGTGGTCTTGCCGCAGCCCGAGCCACCCATGACCGCGACGACCTGGCCGCGCTTGAAGCGCAGATTCAGGTTCGACAGGACGAGCCGGTCGCCGTAACCGAAGTCGACGTCGCGCAGCTCGAGTAAGGTCTCGGATGGGGAAGACACTGACTGACAATCCTTTTACACGGAAGGCCGAATTATAGGGCCATCATGCAAAAGTTGCCGTGAGGTGCCCTCTCCCTTAACGATTCGCGACCATTATTGCGTAAACGCTTGTTGCAGTGCGGAAACGGCGGCCGCCGGATCGGCCGCTTCCGTCACTGCGCGCACCACGGCCGCGCAGCCCACGCCGGTCGCGAGCACGTCGGGCAGCACCTGCAAATCGATCCCGCCGATCGCCACGAGCGGCACCACACCGTCGAGCAGCCGGACGTAGCGCGCGAGGCGCTTCAGGCCCTGAGGCGCGGTCGGCATCACCTTGGTGGTGGTCGGGAACACCGCGCCGAGCGCGATATAGCTCGGGCGGAAGTGCAGCGCCTTCAGAATCTCGTAGAAACCGTGCGTCGACAAACCGAGGCGGATGCCCGCCGTGGCGAGCGCCGACAAGTCCGCCGTGTGCACGTCTTCCTGCCCGAGATGCACGCCGTAGGCGCCCGCCTCGAGCGCCGCCCGCCAGTGATCGTTGATGAAAACCCGGGCGTCGTGCCGCCGCCCCGCCGCGACGCAGCGGGCGATTTCGCGCTGGAGCTCATCCGCGGGATGGGCGGATTTGCGGCGCAACTGCACCGTCTTCACGCCGAAGTCCAGCACCCGTTCGACCCACTCGGCGCTCGGCAGCACCGGATACAGGCCGAGCCGCTCCGGGCAGCGCGGGAACGCGTCGGCCGGCGCCTGCGGCAAGCCGGCCACGCGCGGGAAGCTGGCCAGATTGCACGGGAAGGAATCGCCGGCGGCGTGCGTGCGGGTTTCGTCGCCGTCGCGCCAGGCGAGCGCGAGCACGAGCGCGTCGTGCGGATCGAAACCGCAGTCCAGAAACGCGGCCAGCGCGGGAATCCAGTCTTCCGCAAAATGCCCTTCCAGCTGGTACTTTTCGCCGCCGAGGTGCAGCGTGGCCTTGTGCTCGGCGGCCTCGACTACGGCCGCGCCCTGCACGAGCCAGCGCGCCATCTGTTCCCCATGCCGGGCGGCGTCGGCGACACGATCAGATCGCCGCCATTCGGCTCGTCCGGCGTGGTCAGGCAGATGCGCCACGGCGCGTGGGTGGGCGGCCAGTCGCCGAGGCGCGCGCGGATGCGCTCGGTGGCTTCGACGAGTTCGTCGGCGGGAGGCCAGAACAGGTCGCGGTCTTTCAGAGCCAGAGTCTGCGTCATGCTGCGCTCCCATCCTGATGCCAGAAGGGCATGCCGACCACCGGCGTGCTTGCGTGGGCGCTTTCGCGCTCCGCCATCGGTCCGGCGAGGAATGCCTCGCGGCCGGCCTCGACGCCGAATGCAAAAGCGCGCGCCATTGCCTCGGGGTGCGTGGCCTGCGACACGGCCGTGTTCAGCAGCACGCCGTCGAAACCCCATTCCATCACCTGCGCCGCGTGCGACGGCACGCCGAGTCCGGCATCCACAATGAGCGGCACATCCGGCAGCCGTTCGCGCAGCACACGCAGGCCGTACGGATTGATGACGCCCTTGCCCGTGCCGATCGGCGCGCCCCACGGCATCAGCGCTTCGCAGCCGGCGTCGAGCAGGCGGCGGCCGATGACAAGGTCCTCGGTGCAATACGGCAGCACCTTGAAGCCGTCCTTGACGAGCTTCGCGGCCGCCTCGATCAGGCCGACCGGATCGGGCTGCAGCGTGTAGTCGTCGCCGATCAGTTCGAGCTTGATCCACTCGGTTTCGAAAATTTCGCGCGCCATATGCGCGGTCGTCACGGCCTCGCCGACGGTCAGACAGCCGGCCGTGTTAGGCAGCAGCGGCACGCCGTGGCGCTTGAGCAGATCGAAGAAACCGGCTTCGGCGCCGCCTTCGTTCATCTGCCGGCGCAGCGCGACGGTCACCATGCCGGGGCGCGCGGCCGCGATCGAATCCGACAGCGACTGCAGCGACGGATAGCGCGACGTGCCGAGCAGCACGCGGCTCGCGAAGGTCTGGCCGTAGAGCGTGAGCGCATCGGCGGGTTGCGGGGAAGTCATGTGCATCATCGGGTCTCCGGCAAGGCAAGGCGGGCGGCGATTGGGTGCGATCGGGTGATTGCGGTGCGATTAACCAGGCGCTCACCCGCCGGCCACCGGCTGCACCACGTCCAGCTTGTCGCCGGGCTGCAACGCGCGCGCCGCATGCTGCGTGCGCGCGACGAAATCGCCGTTCAGCGCGACGGCAAACGGCGGCCGCGCGCCGTACGCGGCGAGCGCATCGGCGACAGTCGCGCCTTCGGGCAGCGACAACGGCTCCTGATTGATATGAATGTCCATAGTGCTCAAATACGATTCAGTCGATGGCCAATGCGCGAGCGCTCACCGCGCCGCTTCGTCGCCCCAACGCTCATGCCGGCTCCCGCGCGCGGTCCTTCCTGGTGGAACAGCTCGCTCCAGCGCGCGGCGCGCCGCCAGTCCGCGAATGCGTCCGCGTCGGCGACGCGCCCGTCCAGCAGCGCCGCCGCAAAACGCACGGCTTCGTCGGCGACTTCGGGCACGATCATGTAGCCGTGCCGGTACAGGCCGTTCACGCGCAGCGTTTGCCCGCCGTCCCACAACAAGGCCGGCCGATGATCGGGCAACGTCGGCCGGCACTGCGAATTCAGTTCGAGAATGCGCGCCTCGCCGAAGCCCGGATGCACGGAAAACGCCGCGCTCAGCAGCTCCAGCGCGGAGCGCACGCTGACGGGCGACATGTCCTCGCCCTCCACTTCGGTCGCGCCGATCACATACAGATCGTCCTGTTTCGGCGCGATGTAGAGCGGATAGCGCGGATGCAGGAGCCGCACCGGCCGCGTCAGATGGATACCCGGCGCGTGCACGCGCGCCACTTCGCCGCGAATGCCGCGCAACGTCGGCAGCACGGGTTTGGCGCCGAGGCCGCGGCAATCAATGGTGATACGCGCCGGCGGCAACGCACCGTCTTGCACCGGCGTATTCCAGTGTGTTTCCACACCGCGTTGCGCAAGGCCCGCGGCGAGCGCGCGCAGCACCTGGCGGTTGTCCAGCTGCCCCTCACGCGGCAACAGCCAGCCCTGGTTGAAGCGTCCGGCTAGCGCAGGCTCGGCCGCACCAAGTTGCGCACCGGCCAGCGTGACGAAGCCGCCGTCCAGCAATTCGGCCGGCGCGTTCGAGCGCACGCGCCTTTCGAACAGCGGCGCCTCGGTCCGATCCGCGTGATGCCAGACGACGAGCGTGCCGTTGCGCTGGAAGAACACCGGCTCTGGCAGCTCGGCCAGCACCTGCGGCCAGCTTTCGAGCGATGCCGCGCCCAGCCGCGTGATCAGCAGCTCCGCGCTGGCGGCTTCGGCGAGCGGCGCGAGCATGGCCGCCGCGACCCACGCGGCGGCTCCGGAACCGGCCGCGTCGCCGCGCTCATACAGCGCGACGCGATGGCCGTCTCCGGCAAGCCGCCAAGCGACGAGGCGCCCGCACAGGCCGCCGCCGAGCACGGCGAAATCGGGTTGCGCGGCGCGGCTCATCGTGCGCGCTCCGCTTCGATATGACGGGCGATGGCGACGCAGCGCGCATGACGAACGGCGCGGCCGACGCAGGCGGCGCGATCAGGAGCAAAACACATAACTGAACAATAGGCAGTCATCGAGTCCTTTCTGTACGGCCAACAAGAAGCGCGTACCCAGGACGAAACCGGCGGGCAAGGCCGGCCAGGCAACAGGCGCGCTCGAATGAAGTACGCCGCCCGGCGGGAAATGGAAGACTGGCTGCTTCCGGAAACTTCCCGCGCCGGTATTACCCGGATCGGGTGCAAAGGGTCTCTCTCAGCCTCGCTGCCGCAGCGTGAGAATCACGCCGCTCAAGTGCGAAGCACCCCTGTTTCGTCGAAGGTCATTAGACCATAAAAGGCGCGGCGCTCGCAAACGAGCGGCGCATTGCGTCGCACGCGGCTTGATCCGGCACCATCTCTTGCGGCTTTTGTCTGATCGAGGGCGGCGGCCCGGCGCTCTGGCACAATGCCAGCAGAGATGACGCGGCGAACGCGGCATCGTGCGAGATCCGGCGGTGAAACGTGGCTGCGGCGTCTGAGCAGAACGCGCGCCGCGACCGGCGGCACGCGCGGCGACGACAATTAATTTTCGCTTAAGGGCTTCGCGCCAGAATCGGCAATCGCCGCGGCGCTCGCTCATGCGGCGCCGCGCCCGCACATGCACCAGGACCCGCAATGGGCTGGCCCGCGTGGCCCGTCCAACGCGGCGCGGCCACCGTGGCACGGCCAGATTAGAACAGCACTCCTCAGGACGCTCATGACAACCCATACTTCTGTCAGCCCCGCGCTGCCGCCCGACGAGAAAGTCTCCGCCTGGAGCCTGATCAAGCCTTACTGGGTGTCGGAAGAGAAAAAGACGGCGTGGGCCATGCTCATTGCGATCATCGCGATAAACCTCATGGTCGTGTGGATCAACGTCCGCCTGAACCGCTGGAGCGCGGACTTCTACAACGCGCTGCAGACCAAGAACGTGCGCGACTTCACGCATCTGCTGATGATTTTTTCCGGGCTCGCTTTCGGCTACATCATCCTCGCGGTGTACGGGCGTTATATGCGCCAGATGCTCGGCTTCCGCTGGCGCCAGTGGCTCACCACGCGCTATCTGAACGAGTGGCTGCACGACAGCGCGTTTTACCGCATCGAGCGCGACCGCCTCGCCGACAACCCCGACCAGCGGATCAGCGACGACCTGCAGTCTTTCGCCACCACGACGCTTTCGCTCACGCTCGATCTGCTGTCCACCGTCGTCACGCTGGTGTCGTTCATCACGATCCTGTGGGCGCTCGCCGGCGCGCTGACCATCACGCTCGGCGGCGTGCCGCTGCATATTCCCGGCTACATGGTGTGGGCGGCCGCGCTTTATGCGGTGGGCGGATCGCTCGTAATCCAGAAGGTCGGGCATCCGCTCGTGCCCATCAATTACCAGGCGCAGAAAGTCGAGGCGGATTTCCGTTTCGGCCTGATCCGCCTGCGCGAGAATGCCGAGCAGATCGCCTTCTACAACGGCATGGACACGGAGAAGAAAAACGCCCACTCGCTGTTCAGCCGCATTCGCGACAACTGGTGGCAGGTCATGAAGTACACGAAGCGGCTCACCTTCGTGCTGAGCTTCTACGGCCAGATCGCGATCATCTTTCCGCTTGTCGTCGCCGCGCCGCGGTATTTTGCCGGCGCCTTCACGTTCGGCGTGCTGATGCAGATCTCCAGCGCGTTCGGCACCGTCAGCGATTCGTTCTCGTGGTTCATCAACAGTTATTCGACGCTGGTGGAATGGCGCGCCACGGTCAACCGTCTGCGCGAATTCAAGCGTGTCGTGCATGCGCCGCGTCTGAAGGAATCCGTCTCGCCAGCCACCGCGCACGGCGGCATCAATCTGCATTTCGTCGACGCCGACGAGCTCTCCACCGACGGCCTCGAGCTCGCGCTCCCGAACGGCAGCCCCCTGTCGCGCATCCGCGATATCGTGATTCACCCGGGTTCGCGCTGGCTCGTGCGCGGCCCGTCGGGCTCGGGCAAGAGCACGCTGATGCGCGCGCTGGCCGGCCTGTGGCCGTTCGGCGACGGCGCCATCGACGCGCCGGTCAACGCCCGCATGATGTTCATTCCGCAAGTGAGCTACATGCCGATCGGCACGCTGAAGGCGGCGCTTGCGTATCCGTCGGCGGCCGACACCTATACCGACGACGAATGCCGCGAGGCGCTCGTGACCTGCCATCTGTCGCAATACGCGGACCGTCTGCAGGAATCCGGCCACTGGACGCGCGTGCTCTCGCCAGGCGAGCAACAGCGCCTCGCCGCCGCGCGCGTGTTGCTGCACAAGCCCGACTATCTGTTCCTCGACGAAGCGACGAGCGCGCTCGACGCCGAAAACGAAGCACGTCTCTATCGCCTCTTCACCGAGCGGCTGCCGAAGGCGGCGATTGTCAGCGTCGCGCATCGCGAGTCGCTGGCTGCGTTCCATGACGAAACGCTCGACGTCGAGCGTGCCGCCGAAGCGGTCGCCGCATGAACACGGCAAGCGACGCCGCCGGCGAAAGCAGCGCGGCTTTCGAGCGCGTCGTGCTGCCGGGCGCGAGTCGCATGAACGTCTTGCGCAGGTAGCCGCCGATTGCAGCGCCAACGGCGCCGTCTGCGCCACCGTGTTCGCCGACCTCGCCGAGCGCGGCGCGGCGGAACACGTGGTGCATCAAACACTCGCGAACTTCGGCGCGCTCGATCAACTGGTCGCGAATGCCGGGCATGCGCAGCGTCAAACGCTTCAGGCGCTGGACCCGGATACGCTCAGCGCGGCATTCGTTCGGACGTCTACAATCCCGGCACCTCGCCGGCCGGCTGCGAGGCGCGCCTCGTGTACAATCCCGCCATCGACTACGGCCGCCGCTCGTTCAGCGACGACGCGATTCAGTATCTGTCCATCATCGATCTGACGCTCGTGCAGAACGGCCGCATTCTCGTCACCGCGCGCTATCAGACCGGCGGCCCGAACACCGACCGCTTTTCCTCCGCGTCCACCAAGCTCAACGGATGATCGACAGGATGGTGATCGACCAGACCGATTTTGGCCGCCGGACGCTGCAGACCATTCAGACCTCGCAGATCAATTAGCCCCGCGCCCTTGCTTTGTCTTACGCGAGAAAGTATTGGAAAGCGTTAGCCGCTTTGCTGCGCCCGCGCGGATCACTAAGATGATCTGAATGAACCAATCCATTCTGGTCGTCGACGACGACCCCGTCGTACGCGAGCTGGTCAGCCAATATCTCGAAGGGCGCGGCTTCAAGGTCGCCACACTCGAACACGGCATGGCGCTGCAGCGCAAGCTCCAGGACGAACGTCCCGCGCTCGTCGTGCTCGACATCATGATGCCGGAGCTCGACGGCATCAGTGCACTACGCGCGTTGCGCGTCGCGGGCGACGACATTCCCGTGATTCTTCTCACGGCGCGCGCCGATCCGATCGATCGCGTGATCGGCCTGGAACTCGGCGCCGACGACTATCTCGGCAAGCCGTTCGAACCGAGCGAGCTGGTCGCGCGGATTCGCACGGTGCTGCGGCGGCGCGGCTAGATTGCGCCGAGCGCACCCGAGCAACGCGCGCCGTATCGCTTTGGCCGCTTCGAAGTCAATTTCCCGGCGCGCGAATTGCGCCGCGACGGCGAGCGCATCACGCTGCGTTCGAGCGAATTTGCGATGCTGAAAGTGTTCGTCACCCACGCGATGACCGTGCTCACGCGCGCGCAACTGCTCGAAAAACTGCACGGCAATAGCGAGGCGCATCGCAACCGCAGTCTCGATGTGTCGATCTGGCGATTGCGCCGGCTGATCGAAGTCGACCCGTCCGAACCGCGCTACGTGCAGACAGTGTGGGGACGCGGCTATGTGTTCGTGCCGGACGGCGAAATCGGCGCGGCGGAGCGCGGACCGGCCGCGCTTGCGGAGTAAGTACCGCGGGCGCCGGTCAGCGCGGGGGCGCCTGCCACGCAGCCCGCGCGCGCTGACGTCGTGCGCCGACGTCGTCCGCACTAGAAAGTCAGCACGCTCAGGAACATGCGCTGCAGCCAGCCCATCGTCGTCGCGTCGGAGATCATGCCGGTGCCGGCCTGCTCGATGCGCGCATTCGCGACCTTGCTCGACGCAACGTAGTTGCCTGCTTCGATATCCTTAGGATTGACGACGCCCGACAGACGCAGACGGTCGCGGTTGCCGCTCATCGAAATGACTTTTCGCCGGACACCACGAGATTGCCCGTGGGCATGGTGCCGATCACGGTGACAGCCAGCGTGCCGTTCATGCCGCTCACGTCGGTGAGGCTGCCCTACCCTTTGAACTCGGTGCTGGCTGAGTCGATGTTGAACAGCCTCGCGAGCCGCGCCGCCGCGCCGGTCGATTTGTCGGCGGCGTCCGCGGTAATGCTGCTCGCGCGGCTCGCCGCCGCCGTCGAACTGTTGTTGCCGCTGTACGACTCCGACAGCCGAATGGTCAGCACGTCGCCGATATGCTGCGCGCGCGGCGTCTCGTACAGCACCATGAGCGTGCCGGCCTGATAGATCGCGCCCTGCGTGTTGACGTTCAGCGGCGCGGACACGAGCGGCGGCGCCATCGGTGTGTCGACAATCGACTTCTGTGCGCTCGAGCAAGCGGATAGACATGCCGCCGCGCACAGCGCGACGGAAAAACGTGACGTAAGCATTGTTTTACTCCCTGGACTCTCTATGTCCAAGACGGGTCCGAGTTCCTCCGAAACCTCAGCCGCATGGGCCGCAGTGGCCGCATGCGCCGCACCTCACATCAACCGGCTTCCGCATCGCTCGCCTGCCATTGCCGTACTACCGACCTGACCCACGCGTCCGGGCCCTTCAGCAGATAAGTCAGCGTGCCGTTGCGCGTACCCGGCAGGAAACACAGCGTGATCGAGCTGACCGCGTTTTCCCAGACATAGACCGGCAGCGCGCCGCCGGGCGACGACACGTTCTGCGTCGCGTGACGCGGCGGGCCATAGCGCTCCGCGAGCGCGTCGCGCAGATCCTCTGCAGTGACCTCGTCGATCACGAAGGAAATCTCGTAGAGCCGCAGCGCGCTTTGGCCTTCGCTCTGGCCTTCCATGCGCGCGAATCGCAGCACATGCTCGGCCGCCGGCGCACCGTCGACCACCGCCTGCGAGAGCGGCAGCAGCGCCGCGCCGAGCGCGAGCCACGCGGCGGCGCGAACAACGCGCCTGCAAAGTTTCGAAGTCGACACGCGCGCCTCGTCAGCTCAGGCGGTGGTGTTGACATGGTGGCCGACGAGGCCCGCAGGCAGCGACGGCTGCGTCGCCGAGCCCTTACTTTGCGCGGTGCCGCCGGCCCCCGCGGAACTGCCGGACGACGCCGGTTTTTCGGCCGGCCTCGCGGGCGCGATGGAAGAAAACCTGGTGGAATTCAGGTTGCCAGGAACAGTCATGATGAGCCTCGCATGGCACTGGGTTGGGCGGGATGCCGGTCGTGCGCCGCGCGGGCCGGCGAGGGCTCAAGGCGCTGCCGGCATGCGACGCGACGTATCGCAGGACGAATCATCTCGCCGCCCGCGCCTCGCCGATGCACGAAGAAAAGCGCGCTTTCCGGCGGTTCTTACGACCCGTTGCGAGCGGTTTCCAGCGGTTCCTTAAGCATCCGAATTGTTTCCGGGACCGCGGCGCGCGCCGCCTCAAGGCGATTTCGCACGGTCCTGCGCGGCAACGCACAGGACCGCTCTCAATATGCTGTGAACCTTGAGTGAGGGGCCTTACGCGCACATAGGCCGGATTCGCGCCGCTTTCCGGCCGGATCGGCATGTCATCAAGCATTGGTAAGCAAACTGCCGGCCGCACGCCGCGCGCGCGAGGCGCGCGGCAGTCTAGAATTTCGCCATGAATCCACAGGTCCTTATCGTCGACGACGATCCGGGCGTGCGCGATCTGCTTTGCAAGTTCTTGCAGTCGAACGGCTTCGACGCGTCCGTGCTGCACGACGGCACCCACCTCCAGCGCCGGCTCGAGCGCGAGCGGCCGTCGGTCGTCGTGCTCGACATCATGATGCCGAACACCGACGGTCTGCGCGCGCTCACCGCGCTGCGCGCCGCCGGCGACGACATTCCGGTGATCTTCGTGACGGCGCGCGGCACGGTGGCCGACCGCATTGTCGGGCTCTCGCTCGGCGCGGACGACTACCTGACCAAGCCCTTCGATCCGCGCGAACTACTCGCGCGCATTCACACGGTGCTGCGCCGCCGCGGCCCGTCGACCACGAGCGCGCCCGAAACCCGCAAGCCGTACCGCTTCGGCCCATTCGAGCTGGACTTCGCCACGCGTTCGCTGTCGCGCGCCGATAGCAAGCTGCCGCTGCGCGACAGCGAGTTCGCGCTGCTGAAGATCTTCGTCAACAATCCGTATAAGGTGTTGTCGCGCGTGCTGATTCACGACCTCGTGCATCGCGACAACCTCGCCTTTCGCGACCGCACGATCTGGCGCCTGCACCGCGTGATTGAGGACGATCCGTCCAATCCGTGCTACGTGCAGACCGTGCGCGGCAAAGGCTATGTCTTCGTGCCCGATGCCGACGGCACGCCATTCTCCGACGAGGCCGCCTCGAACGCATGAGAAACCCGCTGAACACGCTGTTCAGCAGAATGGCGTTGCTTTCGACGGCGGTGCTATTGGCGATTCAGGCCGGCTGGTTCGTGCTCGTGGTCATGCAGCCGCCGCGGCATGAAATCGACGGCTTTGCGCGCGGCGTCGTGCTGGCCTTGCAGGCCGTCAACGGCGAGCCGATCAAGGGTGCCGCGCTCGCGCCCGCCATGCGCGTGCATCTCGTTCCGACCTGGAACATGCCGCCGAGCGTCCGTCTGCGTGAACCCACGGAACATCTGGTCGTGCAGTTGACCCGGCATCTGCGTGAAACGCTTCCGCCCGGCACCCAGATTGCCGTCGACGATCTGCGTCCGCCGCAACTGTGGGTGCTGTTTCCGGGCAAGTCGAACTGGATGGTGGTGCCGGCCGACTTGCCGCCGCCGCGCTTTCTGATCGAAGCGATTTCGATGCTGGCCGCCGCGCTGATCCTGTCGCTCTTCGCGGTGTGGCAGATGCAGCGTCCCCTTTCGCGCGTCGCCGACGCCGCGCGCTTTCGGTTCGGGCGGCCGTCCCGAGCCGGTGACGGTGCAAGGGCCGCGCGAACTACGCGATCTGATCGGCTCGTTCAACGACATGATGCGGCGCCTGAACGAAGCCGGCGACGATGAGGCCGTCATGCTGGCCGGCGTCGCGCACGACCTGAAGGCTCCGCTCACACGCCTGAAGCTGCGCGCGAGCTTGCTGGTGGCGGAAAGCGAGCGCGCTGGCCTGATCCGCGACGTGGATTCGCTGACCAACATTGTCCAGCAGTTTCTGGAATTCGCCGGTCAATCCGCCGATGCCGGCCCGCCGGTCGAAGTCGACGAATTTCTGCGCGAGCAGTTCTCCGACAATGACAGCGTGAGCGCCAATCCCGACGAAGCGCCGGACGACCGCGCCGGCGAAACCGCGCTCTTCGCGCTGGATTTGCGTGCCGGTCCGTCGTTCACGCTGCCACGCACGCTGCTCGACCGGCTCGTGACCAACCTCGTCGATAACGCGCTGGAACAAGGCGCGCCGCCCGTAGACATCGCGACTGCGCGCAACGGCGAACATTGGACCATCAGCGTGCGCGACCACGGTGCGGGCATTCCCGACGACCGCATTGCCGCCGCGATGAAACCGTTTGTGAGACTCGATGCCGCGCGCGGCGGCGAAGGCCATTGCGGCCTCGGCCTCGCGATCGTCGCGCGTCTTGCGCACGACCGCGGCGGACGCTGCCAGGTGCGCAATCACGCCGAGGGCGGTCTGGACGTGTGTTCGAGTTGCCGGTCGAGGCGGCGTGCGCGTGAGACGCCGATCACGCCGAGCGCAGGCGCGGCTGGCTGACGCGGCCGAGGTGCGCTTACGTCACCTTACCGAATGGGCTACCGGATGGCCGGCGGTCTTATAGTTGGCCCCCGGCAACCTCGATGCCGCCCTTCTCAGTCCGCCCGCTTATCTGGGGCGGATTTTTTTGCCCGCGCGTTTGGCGCGCGCGTCAGACCACGAGCCGGCTGCGCAAGCTCTCGATGGTGGAATCCGACACGCCGAGGCCTTCCGTCAGATAGCGCGTCATCGTGCCGTAGCTTGCCTGAACCTGATCGAAGCCCGCCTGCAGAAAACTTTCCTGCACGCCGAGCAAAGGCTCCTGAATTGCCGCGAGCGCGTCGCCGTCCTGCGCGCGCAACGTTTCCTTCAGCGACCGGATGGCCTGCGCGCGATACACGTTGCTGAGCAGGTAGTCCTGCATGATGACGTCGAGCGGCACGTTGGCAATGCTTTGCAGCAACGCCGCGACCCAGCCGGCGCGATCCTTTCCCGCGTTGGAATGGAAAAGCTGCGCGCCGGCGCCGTCCGCGAGCTGACGCAGCAGAGCACCGAAGCTCGCCCTCTGCGCGGCGCCGGTCACATAGCCGCGTGCCTGCGACTCCATGAACGCGACGGCGTCGGCTGCCGAATTGACAGCGGGCGGCACGAAGTCGCGCACGCCCAACACGTCGAGCGTCTGCGAAACCGCGCCGCGCGGCAGCATGTCGGCCGTCCGCTCGATTTCGCCGGGCGTGCGCAGATCGAAAACGCTCGCGATGCCGAGCCTCTCCATTTCAGTCTGATCGGCCACGCTGAGCGTCAGCACATTCGAGCGGAAAAAGGCGCCACGCCGCATCTTCTTGCCGTCGACAGTCGGATAGCCGGCCGCGGCGCCCGCGACGTCGCGAAAATTATCGACCGACGCAAGCCGCGGCGTCTCGCCCTGCTCATCGTCGAGATTGCCGCCGCCGCATGCCGAAAGCAGCGAGCTGCTCACGCCGGACACCAGCAGCACGCTGGCGGAGCGCTTCAGAAATGTCCGTCGCGACGGGCATGCCGCGAGTGTGAGTGGCTGCGCGCGCATGTCCATGGGCACAAAGTAGCGGCGAGGCGCCGGGCAGGTTTTCGCGGTGGCGGGCATCAGGCGATTCGACGTGGCAGGCGCAAAGCGTGAGTAATAATGTGCAGCCTATGCGCTGCGGGCGCAGTTTAACGTTTTCAATAATTTTTTGGTTACGGCGTATTAGTTCGTAAGCAATGTTTTTGCATGGTTTTTCCGTGTTGGGCAGGCCTTCCCAGTATGCGGGTTGCAATCCGCATATTCTCTGTTATCGGCTGCTTACCGCTTACTGCCGATGTGCTGCCGACCTGCTGCCAATTTTGACCACACGTGGCCGCACGACGCCTCGTCCCCGTAGAATAGAAACACCGCCCACAAGCCGCCGGCACACAAGAAAAGCGAGGAGAACACAACAAACATGCCCTCTCTCCAATGGTTCACCGAACTGACGCAGCGGGAACGCTGCACCCTGTACGCCGGTTTCGGCGGCTACGCGGTCGACGCGTTCGACTTCATGATCTACTCGTTCCTCATTCCAACGCTGATCGCGACATGGGGCATGAGCAAAAGCGAAGCGGGCATGATCGCCACCAGCTCGCTGATTTCGTCGGCGCTCGGCGGCTGGCTCGCCGGCATCCTGGCGGATCGTTATGGCCGCATCCGCGTGCTGCAATGGACGATCGCGACTTTTGCGCTCTTCACCTTCCTGTCGGGTTTCACGCATTCGTTCTGGCAGCTGCTCGCCACGCGCACGTTGCAAGGCATCGGTTTCGGCGGTGAGTGGTCGATCGTGACGCTCATGATGGCGGAGACGATACGCTCGCCGCAGCATCGCGCGAAGGCGGTGGGCACGGTGCAAAGCAGCTGGGCGGCGGCTGCCATCATCTACTGGGCGTTCTTTGCACTGCTGCCGGAACAGTACGCGTGGCGTGCGTGTTTCTGGATCGGCCTGCTGCCCGCCGCGTGGATCATCTACATTCGCCGCAATGTCAGCGACCCGGATATCTACCTGCAGACGCGCCGCGCGCGGGAAAGCGGCGTTGAGACCGCGCACTTCCTGCAGATTTTCTCGCTGCCCCATTTGCGCACCACGCTGCTCGGCAGCACGCTCTGCACCGGCATGTTCGGCGGCTATTACGCGATCACGACGTGGCTGCCGACGTATCTGAAGACCGTGCGCCATCTGTCGGTGTTCAACACGAGCGGCTATCTGATCGTGCTAATCGTCGGCGCGATTCTGTGCGACAGGATCGGCCGGCGCGCGTCGTTTGTGCTGTTCGTGGTCGGCTCGCTCGTGCTCGGCATGGTCTACACCATGCTGCCGATCACCGATGGCATGATGCTCGCGCTCGGTTTTCCGCTCGGCATCGTCGTGCAGGGGATTTTCGCGGGGGTAGGTGCATATCTGTCGGAGCTTTATCCGAATGCGATTCGCGGGTCAGGCCAAGGCTTCTGCTACAACCTCGGGCGGAGCTCGGCAACCGCGAAGCGACGTTGCGCGAGCAGGCCTTGCAGACACTGATGAAAGTGCTGGCCGACTGGTTTCCGCACCGCCGCCGCGCCCACGTCCGCGCATTTCTGGGTGGGCCGCCGCCCGATGACGCCCGACGGCGCGCCCTTACTCGGACCTTCGGGAATCGGCAACGTGTGGCTCAATCTCGGCCACGGCTCGACCGGCTGGGCGATGTCGATGGGTTCGGCGCGCGTGGTCGCCGATCTGATCACGCAGCGCAAACCGGAGATCGATCTCGACGGGCTGACGACGTTGGCGCGATATGGGAAGTGACGGCTGCGCCGCCACAGCAAAAACCCACGCATGTTAAAAAGCCGGTCACCCTTGCAGGTGCCCGGCTTTGTTCTTGCCGCCGTGAGGGTGCCGCTCGCGAGTCACGCCATGCCGGCACCTTGTCGTCTCCGGCCGGCGGCCGACGACGTTTAGCGCGGCAGTTCCGAATGGCCCATCAGGTACGCGTCGACCGAACGTGCGCACTGAGACGGCCTCGCGGATTGCCCACACCACGAGCGACTGGCCGCGGCGCATGTCGCCCGCCGTGAACACCTTGTCGACCGACGTGTAGTAAGCCTTGTCGCCTTCGGTCGAAGCACGCACGTTGCCGCGCGCGTCCTTGTCGACGCCGAATGCCTCGAGCACCTGCGACACCGGCTGCGTGAAGCCCATGGCGAGCAGCACGAGGTCGGCCTTCATTTCGAACTCCGAGCCCGGCACTTCGACCATCTTGCCGTCCTTCCATTCGACGCGCGCGGCGATCAGCTTCTCGACCTTGCCGTTCTTGCCTTCCAGACGCTTTGTCGCCACCGCCCAGTCGCGCGAGCAGCCTTCCTCATGCGACGACGTGCGCAGCTTGATCGGCCAGTACGGCCACACGAGCGGCTTGTTTTCCTCTTCCGGCGGCTGCGGCAGCAGTTCGAACTGGGTGACGCTCTTCGCGCCGTGACGGTTCGACGTGCCCACGCAGTCCGAGCCCGTATCGCCGCCGCCGATCACGACGACGTGCTTGCCCTTCGCGACCAGCTGGTGCGGAACCTTGTCGCCGGCATTGACCTTGTTCTGCTGCGGCAGGAATTCCATCGCGTAATGAATGCCTTCCAGCTCGCGGCCCGGCACCGGCAAATCGCGCGGCGTTTCCGAACCGCCGGCGATCACGACGGCGTCGAAGTCTTCCTTCAGCTGCTCGGGCGTGATGGTTTCCTTCGCCGTGTTGCCGATGTACGCGGGCAGCGAGTCCGCCTTGCCGACGAACACATTCGCGCGGAACGTCACGCCTTCGGCTTCCATCTGGCGCATGCGGCGGTCGATCAGCCACTTCTCCAGCTTGAAGTCGGGAATGCCGTAATGCAGCAGGCCGCCGATGCGGTCGTTCTTCTCGAACACCGTCACCTCGTGGCCCGCGCGCGCAAGTTGCTGCGCGACGGCGAGACCCGCGGGGCCGGAGCCGACCACGGCAACCTTCTTGCCTGTCTTGTGCTTCGGCAGCTGCGGCGCGACCCAGCCTTCGGCCCACGCTTTGTCGATAATCGCGTGTTCGATCGACTTGATGCCGACCGGGTCGTTATTGATACCGAGCGTGCACGCCGCTTCGCACGGCGCCGGGCAGATGCGGCCGGTGAACTCCGGAAAGTTGTTCGTGGAGTGCAGCACCTCGATCGCGTTCTTCCAGTCCTGATGGAACACCAGGTCGTTGAAGTCCGGGATGATGTTGTTCACCGGGCAGCCGTTGTTGCAAAACGGGATGCCGCAGTCCATGCAACGTGCGCCTTGAATCTTCGCTTCGTCGTCGGTGAGGGCCGCGACAAATTCCTTGTAGTGCTTCACACGCGTGAGCGGAGCTTCGTACGCCTCGTGGCGGCGCTCGAACTCGAGAAACCGGTTGCCTTGCCCATGTGGTTCTCTTCTCTATCTGTATCTAGGGGTGATCTGGACCCGCCGCGCGTCGGATTGCCGAGCGGCGGCGGGTACGGCTAAAGGTGACGTCTACCGTGCGGGAGCAGTCGGCGAAAATCAGCGATCAGGCGGCGAGCACTTCCTTGTTCGCCTTCTTCGCTGCCATTTCGCCCAGCGCGCGCTTGTATTCGGTCGGGAACACCTTCACGAATTGACGGCGCGACGCGTCCCAGTTTTCGAGCAGCATTTTTGCACGCGGCGAGCCCGTGAACTGGAAGTGACGCTCGACGAGACCCTTGAGCAGCGCTTCGTCCGTCGTGCCGGTGTGCCACAGGCCGCGGTCGACGGTGCGCTCCTGTTCGGCCTGTTGCAGCACCGAGTCGAGCGCGACCATCGACTTGTTGCACTTGCCCGCGAACGTATTGTCCGGGTCGTACACATAAGCCACGCCGCCCGACATGCCCGCCGCGAAGTTACGGCCGGTTTCGCCGAGCACGACGACCGTGCCGCCCGTCATGTATTCGCAGCCGTGGTCGCCCGTGCCTTCCACAACCGCCGTCGCGCCGGAGTTACGCACGCAGAAGCGCTCGCCCGCCGCGCCGCGGAAGAACGACTCGCCTTCGATCGCGCCATACATCACCGTGTTGCCGCAAATGATGTTCTCTTCCGACTTGCCGCGGAAATCGTTCGTGGGACGATGATGATGCGCCCGCCCGACAAACCCTTGCCGACGTAGTCGTTGCCGTCGCCGACCAGATCCAGCGTGATGCCCTTCGCGAGGAACGCGCCGAGCTCTGGCCCGCCGTGCCCTTCAACTGGATGTAGATCGTGTCGTCGGGCAGGCCGTCGTGGCCGTACTTCTTCGCGATCGTGCCGGACAGCATAGCGCCGACCGTACGGTTGACGTTGCGCACCGGGCTGGATGAACGAGACGTGCTCGCCCTTCTCGATGGCCGCTTTCGCCTTTTCGATCAGCGTGTGGTCGAGACCGTGATCCTGCTCTTCCACGTGCTTGCGCGCCACTTCAGCCGGCACTTGCGGCTGATAGAACACGCGCGAGAAGTCGAGACCCTTCGCCTTCCAGTGCTCGATGCCCTTCTTCATGTCGAGCAGTTCGGCGTGGCCGATCAGGTCGTCGAACTTGCGGATGCCCAGTTGCGCCATGATTTCACGCGCCTCTTCGGCGACGAAGAAGAAGTTCACGACGTGTTCCGGCTGGCCCTTGAACTTCGCGCGCAGCACCGGATCTTGCGTCGCGACGCCGACCGGGCACGTGGTTCAGGTGGCACTTGCGCATCATGATGCAGCCTTCCACCACGAGCGGCGCCGTCGCGAAGCCGAACTCGGCCGCGCAGCTGGTTGAGCACGAGCGTCTGCTGCGTTTCCGCGAGACCGAGTTCCCACGGCGTGCCCGCGTGCTTGATGGACGACAGCGGCGACGCGCCGGTGCCGCCGTCGTGGCCGGCGATCACGACGTGATCGGCCTTGGCCTTGGCCACACCCGCGGCAGCCGTGCCGACGCCCGACTCCGACACGAGCTTCACTGACACACTCGAGCTCGGATTCACGTTCTTCAGGTCGTGAATCAGCTGCGCCAGATCTTCGATCGAATAGATGTCGTGGTGCGGCGGCGGCGAGATCAGGCCGACGCCTGGCACCGAGTAACGCAGCTTGCCGATGTATTCGGACACCTTGTGGCCCGGCAACTGGCCGCCTTCGCCCGGCTTCGCGCCCTGCGCCATCTTGATCTGGATCTGGTCGGCCGAGGCGAGATATTCCGCCGTCACGCCGAAGCGGCCGGACGCGACCTGCTTGATCTTCGAGCGCAGCGAATCGCCGTCCTTCAACGGAATGTCGACGATCACTTCGTCGCCGATCACGGACTTCATCGTGTCGCCGTTCTTGATCGGAATGCCGCGCAGTTCGTTGCGATAGCGGTTTTTGTCCTCGCCGCCTTCGCCCGTGTTCGACTTGCCGCCGATGCGGTTCATCGCGACTGCCAGCGTGGCGTGCGCTTCCGTGCTGATCGAGCCGAGCGACATGGCGCCGGTGGCGAAACGCTTGACGATTTCCTTGGCCGGTTCCACTTCGTCGAGCGGAATCGCCCGGGTCGGATCGAGCTTGAACTCGAACAGGCCGCGGAACGTCATGTGGCGCTTCGTCTGGTCGTTGATCAGATGCGCGTATTCCTTGTACGTCTGATACGAATTGCTGCGCGCCGAGTGCTGCAGCTTGGCGATCGCATCCGGCGTCCACATGTGTTCCTCGCCGCGCACGCGGTACGCGTACTCGCCGCACGCGTCGAGCATGTTCGTGAGAATCGGGTTCTCGCCGAACGCGTCGCGGTGCAGGCGGATCGCTTCTTCCGCCACGTCGAAGAGACCAATGCCGCCCACCTTCGACGACGTGCCCTTGAAGTACTTCTGCACGAGGTCTTCGGCCAGACCGACGGCTTCGAAAATCTGCGCGCCGGTGTAGGACATGTAGGTCGAAATGCCCATCTTGGACATAACCTTCTGCAGGCCTTTGCCGACCGCCTTCGTGAAGTTGTAGACCGCCTTCTCCGGCGAAAGATCGCCCTTCAGGCCGGCCGCAAGCTGGCCGAGCGTTTCCATCGCGAGATACGGGTGGACGGCTTCCGCGCCATAGCCCGCGAGCAGCGCGAAGTGGTGCGTTTCACGCGCGGAACCCGTTTCGACGACGAGACCCGTGCTCGTGCGCAAGCCCTGCTGCACGAGGTGCGTGTGGATCGCGGCCGTGGCGAGCAGCGCTGGAATCGCGACGTTGTCGCGGTCGGTCTTGCGGTCCGACACGATCAGCATGTTGTAGCCGGACTTGACCGCGTCGACGGCTTCCGCGCACAGCGACGCGAGGCGCGCCTCGATGCCTTCCTTGCCCCAGGCAACCGGATAGCAGATGTTCAGTTCGTAGGAGCTGAACTTGCCTCCCGTGTACTGGTCGATTGCGCGGATCTTCGCGATGTCCTTGAAGTCGAGCACGGGCTGCGACACTTCGAGGCGCATCGGCAGGTTGATGTTGTTGGTGTCGAGCAGGTTCGGCTTCGGGCCGATGAACGACACAAGCGACATCACCATGTTTTCGCGGATCGGGTCGATCGGCGGGTTCTTCACTTGCGCGAACAGCTGCTTGAAGTAGTGGTAGAGCGTCTTGTTCTTGTTGGACATGACCGCGAGCGGCGAGTCGTTGCCCATGGAACCGACGGCTTCCTCACCCGCTTGCGCCATCGGCGCCATCAGGAACTTGAGATCTTCCTGGGTGTAGCCGAACGCCTGCTGGCGATCCAGCAGTGCAGCGGCTTCGCGGCGTTCCGTCGCGACGTCTTCGGCCTTCGCCTCGATTTCGTCGAGCTTGATGCGCACGGCGTCGATCCAGCTCTTGTACGGCTTGGCGTTCGCGAGGTTGTCCTTCAGTTCCTTGTCGTCGATGATGCGGCCGTGCTCCATGTCGATCAGGAACATCTTGCCCGGCTGCAGACGCCACTTCTTGACGATCTTCGACTCGGGAATGGGCAGCGTGCCGGCTTCCGACGCCATAATGACGAGGTCGTCGTCCGTGACGATGTAGCGCGCCGGACGCAGACCGTTACGGTCGAGCGTCGCGCCGATCTGCCGGCCGTCCGTGAAGGCGATGGCGGCGGGGCCGTCCCACGGCTCCATCATCGCGGCGTGGTATTCGTAGAACGCACGGCGGTTGTCGTCCATCAGCGTGTGCTGTTCCCAGGCTTCCGGGATCATCATCATCGCGTGGACGAGCGGGTAGCCGGCCATCACCAGCAGTTCGAGACAGTTGTCGAACGAGGCGGTGTCCGATTGGCCCGGATAGATGAGCGGCCACAGCTTCGGCAGGTCGTCGCCGAGCACGTGCGACGCGATCGCGCCAGTACGCGCGTTCAGCCAGTTGACGTTGCCCTTGACCGTGTTGATTTCGCCGTTGTGGGCGATCATGCGGTACGGACGGGTGAGCCAGTTCCCACGCCGGGAACGTGTTGGTCGAGAAGCGCTGGTGCACGAGCGCGAGCGCCGAGACGGTGCGCTCGTCCTGCAGGTCGCGGTAGTACACGCCGACCTGACCCGCCAGCAGCAGGCCCTTGTAGACGACCGTGCGCGCCGACATGGACGGCACGAAGTATTCCTTGCCGTGCTTGAGCTTGAGCGCCTGGATGCGGTGGCTCGCGGTCTTGCGGATCACGTACAGCTTCCGCTCGAGCGCGTCGGTCACCATGATGTCCTTGCCGCGGCCGATGAAGATCTGGCGGATCAGCGGCTCGCTCGCCTTGACGGTGGGCGAGATGGGCATGGTGTGGTCGACCGGCACGTCGCGCCAGCCGAGCACGACCTGGCCTTCGGCCTTCACCGTGCGCTCGAGTTCCTGTTCGCAGGCGAGGCGCGACGCGTGTTCCTTCGGCAGAAACACCATGCCGACGCCGTATTCGCCGAACGGCGGCAGGGTGACGCCCTGCTTCGCCATTTCCTCGCGATAGAAGCCGTCCGGAATCTGGATCAGGATGCCCGCTCCGTCGCCCATCAGCGGATCGGCACCGACTGCGCCCCGGTGGTCGAGATTCTCGAGAATCTTAAGGCCCTGCTCGATGATCTCGTGGCTCTTCTTGCCCTTGATGTGAGCGACGAAACCGACGCCGCAGGCGTCATGTTCGTTTTGCGGGTCGTACAACCCTTGCGCGGCGGGAACCGGATGAGCCGGTTGCTGGTGATCGTTCATGGGGACACCGTCTGTGAGGGGCCGGACAGGCCGTTAAACCGTTTTTCTATTGCCGCACGTGCACACCCGCAACGGCGAGGCGCTCGATCGCAGGCCGCGAAGCCTGCCAGAACGCCGGAATTTGGAATATACGCGACGAATCAATGGAATAGCAAATAAAACGTCATGTTCGATCCCCAATTATCAATTTGGTGCATTGCGGTCTCTATTAATTGGCGCCACATCAAAATGGGGCAAAATAAAACGGCATATTGGGATGCCGTTCCAAACACAAGCCTTTGATTCGAATGGCTTATTGCGCCTGCGGCGTCTCGCGCACCTTGCGCGGCCGCCCGCGGGGCAACGGCGACACGCGCCGGTTCGCGGCGCGCGCCGCCCATTCGCGATAGGTGTCGCTGCCGAGCACCCAACCCTTTAACGTGGCCTGCTGAAGCTGGCTGGCCTCGCGTTCGTCAAGCGGCTGCTCGCACAGTTCGCGGTACGCGCGCTGGCGCTCGAACGGCGTGTTGCCGAGCGACCAGTAAAGCGGATGGTCGGTAATGAGGCTGTCGAGCGTGAGACCGATGTGATGCCGGTAGCTCGACCACCGGTAGTCTTCCGGCGCGCTCACGATCTGCATGCGCACCTGGCACATTTCGACGACGCGGCTCGCCAACAGAAAATACCGCTCGCCCTCGATCACCGTGGCGCGGTAGCGCCCTTCCCATAGCGTGCCGCGCCGCGCGTAGCGGCGGTTGAAGTGCGCCACGTAGCGGCGCCCGACTGCCTGCATCGCCTTGGGCAGGCTCGACTCCTCGGTAGGAGTGACGAGCAGCTGGACCGCGCCCGGCATCAACGCATAAGCGTGGATGGACAAGTGATGGTCGCGCGAAGCTGCTTTGAGACAGTCGATGAACAATTCATAGTCCTGGTCGTCGACGAACGCAGGCTGCTGATCGAGTCCGCGGAGGATGACGTGCTGCGGCTGGTCAGGAACATAAAGACGTGCAAGCCGTGCCATGCTGAGGTATCCGATAGTCGCGTTGGTACATACCCGAAGGTCCGAGAAGCCGCATGCGCCGCAGGTTCGGCGCGGCGCGGCCAGGCCAGAAAGCGCGCGCGGCTTAGGGAGAAAGCTCTAATCGCCGCGTATGGTGAGTTTCAAACGTTGTGGTCATAATGAGCGGGCCTTTTTTGGAGGAGCACATATGAAATAAAACAGGCCGTAGTGGGGACCGCGATGCTAGCCGGCATGACAACGGCAGCATACGCACAATCGGCCGGTAGCTTTTTCGTCTCAACAGGCTGGTTCCATCTTGCGCCTCAATCAAGCAGCCAGCCTCTGCGAGTGACGAGCATCGGCGGGAGCCCGACCAATATCGTAGAAGCCAATACCGGAGCAACGCTGAGTTCCGCCGACACCATCGGCATCACAGCGGGCTACTTCGTCACCGATCACATTGCCGCCGAATTCGTCGTCGGCTACCCGCCTTCGTTCGACCTGAACGGCACCGGCAGCCTCGAACGGTTCGGCAAGATCGGCCAGGCGAAACAGTGGAGCCCGACTCTGCTGTTCAAGTACTACTTCAAGGCTCCGACTGCCACCTTCCGCCCGTACCTCGGTATCGGCGTGAGCCGTATCTGGTTCACCGACGAGAAGATCACGAACGGCACATTCGAAGCAAACGTTCTGCATGGCCCGACCAGCGTGACTACGGATAGTTCGTGGGAGCCTGTGTTTAATGCGGGCTTCACTTACGCGTTCAACCAGCACTAGTTTGCGGGCGTCTCGGTGTCGTATCTGCCGCTCAGCACGACGGCCAAGCTGAACACGCAGGCGAGCACGCCGGTCGGTACGCTTAACGTGCAATCGCAAACCAAGATCAAGCTGAACCCGATCGTGACCTACGTCAACATCGGTTACCGCTTCTAACACCTTTTCCGGTGCGCGATAGAACGATGCTGTGCGATTAGGGTAGTCGAATTTCCCTGGCTCCTACAACGCCGTCATTCATCCAATGGCGGCGTTTTTTATTTTGTGCGCGCGACGAGGCGGCGCGCCGGCTTTACCGATAACCGCCGCAGCTCGCAGATGCGTTTGTAAATTTGACCCGCGGGCAAGGCGCTTCGTGCAATATGTGCTGACGAAATCCGGCGCGCACCGCCGTCTGCCGGGCCTTCGGGTTTGGCACCGAAGTTGCGTTCCGCTGGTGCTTCCTGCGTTGCGATGTGGTTTGACGCAACCGTGAACGTGGGCCTTTTTTCACCCTCATCGACGGAGCGACCATGACAGCACTTCCCAACACGCGAGACGCCCTCGGCGAATCCTGGACCAGCACGAGCCGCCGCGCGCGCCGTATTGCCCGACACAGCCGCCATGCGGCCGAAGACATTGCAAGCGAACTGCGCACACTCATGTCGGAGCTGGAATCCACATTGGCGGACGGCACGCAGGCCGACGCCGTTGCGCTGCGCGGCAAGCTGCGCAAGCAGCTCGACAGCGCGCGCGCCCGTCTGAACGACACCCGCGAGGCCGTGCGCGAACGCGCCAACGTCGCGCTTGCCGATGCGGACGACTACGTGCATGAAAATCCGTGGCAGACGCTGGCGATTGTCGGCGGCGTCGCGCTGATTGCAGGCGCGCTGTTTGCCTCGCGGATACGCGAACGATAAGTTGACGATTGCGCCGCGCGTCGCGGTCGCGCTGCACATTCCGCCGAATCGGGCGAAGCCGGGCTGCGCGGCCGCTCAGTTATCGTCGATCACGAAAAGGCGCTGATACTCCTTCAGCGCATAGCGGTCGGTCATGCCCGCAATGTAATGCGCGATCAGGCGCGCTTGCAGCGCGGCATCGGTCGACTGATAACTGGGCGGCAAGAGCCGCGGATCGTCGGTGAACGCGTCGAACAGACCGACGACGACGCGGCGCGCCTTGTTCGCCATGCGCATCACGCGGTAATGGCGATACAGGTTCTTGAACAGAAAGCGCTTGAGCGACGCCGCCTGAGCCGCCACGGGCTCGCTATGCGCGACGAGCGCCGGCGCGGCGCGCACGGCCTCGAGCGAATCCGGCGCGTGGCGCACGAGGTTCAGCTTGGTGGTGTCGATCAGATCGACGATCAGCGTGTTGATGATGCGCCGCACCGTCTCATGAATCAGCCTGCGGCCTTCGATTTGCGGGAAATCGCGCCGCGCCGCCTCGTAGTGCGTTTGCCACAGCTCGACTTCGGCGAGTTGCTCGACGGTGAGCAATCCCGAGCGCAGGCCGTCGTCGACATCGTGATTGTTGTACGCGATTTCGTCGGCCACGTTCGCAATCTGCGCTTCGATAGACGGCTGACGTCCTTGCAGAAAACGCTCGCCCAACGCGCCGAGCCGCCGCGCATTCTCGCGCGAGCAATGCTTGAGAATGCCCTCGCGCGTTTCGAAACACAGATTCAGGCCGTTGTACGCGCCATAGTGCTCCTCCAGATCGTCCACCACGGCGAGGCTTTGCAGATTGTGCTCGAAGCCGCCGTGCTCGCGCATACATTCGTTCAGCGCGTCCTGGCCTGCGTGGCCGAAGGGCGTGTGGCCGAGATCATGCGCGAGGGAGATGGCCTCGACGAGGTCTTCGTTCACGCGCAGATTGCGCGCCACGGACCGCGCGATCTGCGCGACTTCGAGGCTATGCGTGAGACGCGTGCGAAACAGGTCGCCTTCGTGATTCACGAAGACCTGCGTCTTGTATTCGAGCCGGCGGAACGCCGTTGAATGAACGATGCGGTCGCGGTCGCGCTGAAACTCGGTGCGCGCGCTCGGCGGGGCTTCCGGATAGCGGCGCCTGCGCGATTGCGCGGAATGCGCGGCATACGGCGCGAGATGCGCTTCGAGCGCTTCCTGGGTGGGAACGCCGAGCGCTGCCGTGCCTGCGGCGGGTTGCTGCTTTACATCGTCGCTGCGCCTGTCTGTCACCGGGTTCTCCGAAACATGGGCGACACCGCTCGACGCCGTGCGCGGCGCCTTGCTGGAACGTCCGCCCTCTCAGACGGCGGCGGCCAGCGTGGCGTGCACCTCGGCGTCGTGCGCCTGAGTGATGAGCGTCTCACCGAAACGCTTCAGCAGAATGAATTTGATCGCGCCGGCTTCCGCTTTCTTGTCGACCTGCATCAGTTCGACGTAGCGCAATTCGCCCAGCGCCGGCGCGCGGGTCGGCAAATGCGCGGCGACGATCACGTCGACGAGCCGCTTGCGCGACGCTTCGTCGAGATAGCCGAGTCGCACGGACAGATCCGCCGCCATCACCATTCCGCAGCCGACCGCTTCGCCATGGAGCCACTCGCCGTAACCCAGGCCGGCTTCGATAGCATGGCCGAACGTGTGGCCGAAGTTGAGAATGGCGCGCAGGCCGCCTTCGCGCTCGTCCTGTGCAACCACCGACGCCTTGATCTCGCACGAGCGCTTGACGGCCTCGGCGAGCGCCGCGGGCTCGCAGCGATTCAGCGCCTCGACATTCGCTTCGATCCAGCGGAAAAAACCGGCGTCCGCAATCGCAGCGGTCTTGATGACCTCGGCGATGCCCGCCGCCAGTTCGCGCGCGGGCAGCGTGCGCAACGCGCCGATGTCGGCAATCACGGCTTGCGGCTGGTAAAACGCGCCGATCATGTTCTTGCCGAGCGGATGATTGATGCCCGTCTTGCCGCCCACCGACGAGTCCACCTGCGAAAGCACCGTGGTCGGCACCTGGATGAACGGCACGCCGCGCATGTAGCAGGCGGCGGCGAACCCTGTCATATCGCCGATCACGCCGCCGCCCAACGCGATTAGCGTCGTCTTGCGGTCGGCGCGCGAACCCAGCAGCGCGTCGAAAATGAGGTTCAGTGTCTCGAGGTTCTTGTACGCCTCGCCGTCCGGCAACACGACCGTGGATACCTGCTTGCCGAGCGGCGCCAGCGCCGCGCGCAGCTTGTCTCCATAGAGCGGGTCGACGGTGGTGTTGGTGACGATCGTGACCGAGTTGCCGGCGATGTGCGGCGCAAAGAGTGCCGTCTGGCCGATCAGGTCGGCACCGATATGGATGGGGTAGGCGCGTTCGCCCAGTTCGACGTTGACGGTAATCATACGGACCCGTTATGAAGCAGGATGTTTGGCCACGCCGGCCATCTCGAGCTGCATCAGCACCATATTGACGAGCCCGTTGACCGAAGGCCGGCCCGTTTCGATGACGAAATGCGCGCACTCGCGGTAAAGCGGATCGCGTACTTCATAAAGCGCTTCGAGGCGCGCTTTGGAGTCTTCCGTTTGCAGAAGCGGGCGATTTTTGTCGCGCCGGGTGCGTAGCCACAGATCGTGCGGATTGGCGCGCAGGTAGATCACCACGCCGCGGCTTTGCAGCGCCGCGCGGTTTTCCGGCCGGAGCACGGCGCCGCCGCCGGTGGCGAGCACGATATTGTCGCGCTCAGTGAGCTCCGAAATGACGCTTGCCTCGCGCTCGCGAAAGCCGGCTTCGCCCTCCAGCTCGAAGATCACGGGAATGCGCGCGCCCGTGCGAGCTTCGATTTCATGGTCGGAATCGAAGAACGGGCGGTCGAGACGGCGCGCAATGGCCCGGCCCACGGTGGTTTTTCCTGCCCCCATGAGCCCTACAAAAAATACATTGGCGTGTGCGTCCCGCGCTTGCAACGGTGTCCTCTGGCTAATCCGGTGTGGTTCGTGCCGCAGCTTACTGGCAAAGCGGCTGCCTTGTCGAGCCTGCGCGCCGCCGCTTTCCGGCGGCGGGAGCGTGCCCCTAATTCGTCTGAACGACGCGCGGCGTGATGAAAACGGCCAGTTCGCTGCGTTGGTCGCGATGAGCCCGATGGCGGAAAAGCGCGCCTAAAACCGGTATTTTGCCCAGGACCGGCACGCGAGTCACATCGTCGCGGCCGGCCGTCCGTCGCGTAAATTCCGCCGATCGACACCGTACCACCATCTTCTACCTCGACCCGCGTTTGCACGTGCTTGGTGTTGATGCGGGCCCGGCGTCGGTCTGTTCGCCGACGCTGTCCTTCGCCACATCCAGGTCCAGCACGACGCGTCCGTCCGGCATGATCTGCGGCTCGACCTCCAGTTTCAGCGTGGCGCGCCGGAACTGCACGCCAGACACGCCCTGCCCGACTTTCGCCTGATACGGCAGTTCGGTGCCCTGCTCGACCACGGCCTTCATCCGGTCCGCGGTGACCACGCACGGACTGGAGACGACTTCGCCGCGCCCCTCGGCCTCCAGCGCGCTCGCGCTCAGTTCCACGTTCAGAAGCCGCGTGGCGCCGGCCGCGAACAGCGTCAGACCAGCGGTTGCCGCGTCGAAGCCGGCAATCGGCCGGGCGGACAGATCACATAGACGAGGCGGCCGTCCTTGCCGCCGCTCAAGCCGCGCGTGGTGCCCGTCGGCGCTGGTGCCCGCCATCGAAAGCCGCACGCCCAGGTTGCGCGAGAAACCATGCTCGCCTTCGACGATGCGCGCCTCGATCAGCACCTGCCGCGTCGGCCGGTCGACGGAAGCGAGCAGAGCGGTAATCTGCGTAAGACGGCCTTCCAGGTCGGTGACGAACAGCAGATTGGTGCGTGGGTCCGCGGTCACCGCACCGCGCTTGGACAGCACGCGCTGGTTGCCGGAGCCGGTCAACAGGCGGCGCACGTCCTCGGCGCGGGCATAGTGCAGCTCGAACGTGCGGCTCGCGAGCGGCTCCAGATCAGCCGCTCGCGAGCCGCCAGATCGGCAATCGGGGCGACCCATACGACGTTGCCGTGGCGCTCCATCGCGAGACCGTGGACGTCGAGCAGCGTGTCAAACGCGATGCGCCACGGCACCTTGTCGAGGCGCAGCGACACCGAGCCGCACACCCTTTCGCTCGCAACGATGTTCAGGCCGGTGAACTGAGCGAACGCATTCAGCACCGCGCCCAGCTCGGCGCGCTGGAAGTTGAGCGAGATCGGCTTGTCGTCGGCGGCGAGCGACGCGTCGGCGGCCGTTTTTGGTGCGCCGCTCAGACGCGTGAGCGGCGGCAAAGGCACGGGCGGGCCTCCAGCGCGGAGCTGGCGGCGTCGCGGCTTGCGGGCGCCGCTTGCCGGTCCAGAGGCACGGAACCGTCGGCCGGGTCGGTCGCGTCGTCCGTGCTGCTGCGGCCTGCGGGCACCGCCGCGCGCGACGATTTAGGCTCGTCCGAAGAATCGTCGCGGAACGGGTTCGGCGTCTCGGCGACCGCATCGCGCGGCAAAGGCGGCGCATTGTATGCTCCCTCGGGCGGCGCAACGGCATTGTCGAGCGGCATGGAGGCCGGCAACGGCGGCAGCGATGGAATCGCGGCCTGCGCGGCGCCGACACTCAGTGCCACGCTCGCCGACATGCTCAAGTACAGGCTCACCGACAGCCCAATGCCAACGCACCTGCGAACGCCGGGAAATACCACGGCGCGATCAGCGGAGCGAGCTTGCACGCGTAACAGCTTCGTTGTGCTCATCAGGACGCCTCCGCGAGCGCCAGCGTACGCGTTGCATCGCCTTTGGCGAGCGTGATGCCTGACGCGTCGAAGCGCGTGAAGCGCTCGTCGCCGATCTACTGACCCGACTCGACCGTGATCGCGCCGTCCGGTGTATCGACTAGCGCGAGACCGCGCGCCCGATCATGCAGCAAGCCGAGCAGATGCAGCTGCGCGGCTCCGGGCGAATCCGCCGCAGCCTGCATCTGGGCGGGCGAGAACGGATCGAAGAACACGACATCTTCTTCGTCGTCCGAATCAAGACTCGCGTCGGCAAGCTGCTGTACGGAGAGGCTGGCAGGCGCCGGGTGCAAGCCGCTGTATACGCGCAGCGCAGCGCTCACCGAGAGCGATGCGCTGCCCGCTTGATGGTGACGTCCACGGGAACCATCAGCACCGGCAACTCCGCCAGTCCACGCAGAAACGACATGAGGTGGATGAAATCGGTGCGCGCCGTGAGCTGCAGCGGCCGCTCACTTTGGGCGCACGCGGAACCGCAGCCATGCCGCCGCGCGCCGCCTCGGCTTCGCGGCGCAACGACGGCAATTGCGCGAGCGCACGCTTCGCATCCGCGAGACGTTGCGTGCTCGCGAGCAGCGCCGCACGGCTCGCCTCGACGCGACCGAGGTCCGCCACGACCCAGCCATGCGCGCCAATGACGAACACCGCGAGCCCAATCAGCAAGGCAACCGCCCACCGGCGACGCGTGCTCCACGTATGGAGCGGCGCGCGCACACGTTTCATCCAATGCGCGAGCACTGGGCCTGCCTGCAGCGCGCCGCCGAACCCGACAATCGTCGTACTCATTTCAAACCTCCTGTGTGATCCACGCTCGCTTTCGGCGATGCCGCCAGGGCCGCCTTCGTCGCCGGATTTTTTGTCGCGCCCTCCCAGTGCAGGCGAGCGCCGAACTCGATTGCGCCGGCGCTGCCCGCAACTGAATTCGCCTTTGGCGACGCGTGATGCGACTCGCTCATCTCCGCGCCCGTCACGCCGTGAATCGCACTGAGACGCTTGAGCCATTGCGCGGAATCGAGATGCGCTCGTGACGTCGCCACGAGTTCCGTTTCATGCTCGCGCTGGCGAAGCTGCTGCAACAGCACGCCGCCGCCCGGTTCGAAACTCAGCGCGTCGAGCAGATCGCGCAAGTACGTGAGCGGCTCGGCGAGACGTTTGGCGCGCGCTGCTTCATCGCGTTGCCGGTCGCGCGCCCGCAGCAAGTTCGCATGCTCGGCCAGCGGAGCCGCGAGTTGCGCGAGCGCCTGCTCGTTCGACCCGCGCTGCGCGTCGAGCCGCGCTTTGTCGAACGCCTGGTAGCCAGCCAGTGCGCCCACGGCTGTGCAGCCAGTCAGCACCGCGGCAGCCCACGTAAGCAGACATCGCCTGCGCCCGAGCCGCGCGTTGCGTTGTCTGTGCGGCAGAAGATTGAAGCCGCCGCGCAGATCATGCGCGGCGGCTTTTTTTGAGGCTTGCGTTCAGGCGCACGTTGCCGTGCTCAGGCCTCGAAGTGCACCGGCTCGCCGGCCTGTTGCGTCGCGTATTCAGAAAGCGCCGCGAAAAACTCCTTGCCGCTGCGCGTGTCGCGCCACTCGCCGTCGACGAAACGGTAGTGAAAACCGCCGGCTTTAGCGGCGATCCAGATCTCGCTCATGGGCGGTTGCAGATTGACGATGATCTTCGAGCGATTCGCGAATTCGAGGGTCAGCACGTTGCCGCTGCGCTCGAGTTCGATGTCGGCTTCGGCGTCCTCCAGCGCGCGTTCGATGGCGGCTAGCGCGGCCTCGGCGCGGGTCAGGTAATCACTATCGGACATGCTAAACTCCATCGATTATTCATTCAGGGACAGTCATGCGAATCGTATCTCGGATGCGCGCGGCGGCGCCCGGCCGCGCGATTGTAGCGGGTTTAGCCATTCTCGCAGGTTGCGCGCTCGGCGGTTCGCTCGCCGGCTGCGGGCAACGCGGTTCGCTCTATTTGCCCACCGTGCCGCCCTTGCCGGCCAAGCCGATCGACCGCACCCAGCCGCCCTCGCCGGACGAAGTGAAGCCTGGCGCAGAGACCGCGTCCGACGCGGACTCCATTCCCGATACGTCCGGCACGCCGCTCTCGCTCGCGTCGGCTGCTTCTGCCGCTTCCGCCGCTTCCGCCGCCACTCCCGCTCAATAAGAACTCCGCATGACTCGACCTGCATTTGACTATGTCGACGGCGTGCTGCACGCCGAAGGCGTGTCCGCCGTTTCGCTCGCCGAACAGTTCGGCACGCCGCTTTATGTGTACTCGCGCGCCGCGCTCACCGACGCGTGGAACGCCTACGCGGGCGCATGCGCCGGCCGCCGCGCGAGCGTGCACGTCGCCGTCAAGGCCAACAGCAATCTCGCGGTGCTGAACGTGTTCGCGCGACTCGGCGCGGGCTTCGACATCGTATCGGGCGGCGAACTGGCACGCGTGCTGGCAGCGGGCGGCAAGGCGGAAAACACCGTGTTTTCGGGCGTCGGCAAGCACGCGGACGAAATGCGCGAAGCGCTCGCGGCCGGCGTCAAATGCTTCAACGTCGAGTCGATTCCGGAACTGGATCGCCTGAACGCAGTGGCGGCGCAAATGGGCAAGAAGGCGCCGGTTTCGCTGCGCGTGAACCCCGACGTCGACGCGAAAACGCATCCCTATATTTCCACCGGCCTCAAGTCGAACAAGTTCGGTGTCGCATTCGAAGATGCGCGCGCCACCTATCAGGCAGCCGCAGCCATGGCGAACCTGGAGGTGGTCGGTATCGACTGCCATATCGGTTCGCAGATCACGGAGGTGGCGCCTTACCTCGACGCGATCGACAAAGTCCTGGAGCTCGTCGAGCAGATTGGGCAGGACGGCATCACGATCAGTTATATCGACGTAGGCGGCGGCCTCGGCATTACCTACGACGACGAAACGCCGCCGGACATCGGCGACTTCGTGCGCACGGTGCTCGACCGCATTGAAGCGCGCGGCCACGGCCACCGCCAAGTGTACTTCGAGCCGGGCCGTTCGCTCGTCGGTAACGCGGGCGTGCTGCTCACGCGGGTGGAATTCCTCAAGCCGGGCGCTGAAAAGAACTTCGCCATCGTCGATGCAGCCATGAACGATCTCGCCCGCCCGGCGATGTACGAGGCGTATCACGTCATCGACGCCGTCGTTCAGCGCGAAGTGCCGGCGCATGTGTACGACGTCGTCGGGCCGGTCTGCGAAAGCGGCGACTGGCTCGGGCGCGAGCGCCTGCTCTCCGTCGAGCCCGGCGATCTGCTCGCCATCCGCTCGGCCGGCGCGTACGGCTTTGTGATGAGCTCGAACTACAACACGCGCCCGCGCGCAGCGGAGGTCATGGTTGATGGTACACAAGCGCATGTGGTCCGTGCGCGCGAGGAAGTCCAGCAACTGTTTGCGGGCGAAAGCATCTTGCCGGCGTAACCATTATCAGCAAGCGGCTGCATGAAAAAAGGCGATGCCACCACCGTGACATCGCCTTTTTTCATGCAGCGCGGATTGAGCGCGAGTTCAGCGCGGCCGCGGCTTTAGCGTCGTTTCGGCCCGCGGTCGCGCAACCACACAACCAGACGCCAGCCCAGCAGCGCCAGCATGATCGCGCCGTAGATCTTCGGCAGAATCAGGTCGTGCTTGCCGGCCTTCATCCACCAGAAGTGCAGAATCGCGAGCGCGCCGATCGCATAAACGGCGCGGTGCAACGCCTGCCAGCGGCGGCCGAGCTTGCGCACCATGGCACGCGGTGACGTGACGGCCAGCGCAATCAGCAGCACGAAAGCGGCAAAACCCACGGTAATGAACGGCCGCTTGCCGATGTCCTTGACGATTTCCGCGACGTCGAACCACTTGTAGAACCAGAGATAAGTCGTGAAGTGCAGCGTCGCGTAGAAAAACGCGTACAGCCCGAGCATGCGGCGAAACCGCAAGAAGGCCGCCACGCCGGTGAGCCGGCGCAACGGCGTCACGGCCAGCGTGATGCACAGAAAAACGAGCGTCCACAGCCCCGTGGAACGCGTGATGAACTCGATCGGATTGGCGCCCAGCCGATCGGTCACGCCGAACAACACGATGCGCGCGAGCGGATACCACGCCGCCACAAATACGGCGACTTTGGCAGGTGCGACCCAACGCGAACCAGCCGCGGGCCGTCTCGGCGCGTGCCTGCGCCCGCGGCGCATTGTGCTCGGTGCGCGCGACAGATTAAGTATCGGAAGCCATCGTCATGTCGCTTAAAAGTTCTTCTTCAGTTCCATGCCCTGATACAGCGACGCCACCTGATCGCCGTAACCGTTGAACATCAAGGTCTTGCGCTTCGGCGTGAAAAAGCCGTCTTCGCCGATGCGCCGCTCCGTCGCCTGGCTCCAGCGCGGATGGTCGACATTCGGGTTCACGTTCGAATAGAAACCGTATTCGTTCGACGCATAGGTGTTCCAGCTCGTCGGCGGCTGTTTCTCGACAAAGCGGATTTTGACGAGCGACTTCGCGCTCTTGAAGCCGTATTTCCAGGGCACCACGACACGAACCGGCGCGCCGTTCTGATTCGGCAGCACCTAACCGTAGACGCCCATCGTGAGCAGCGTGAGCGGGTTCATCGCCTCGTCCATGCGCATGCCTTCCGAGTAGGGCCAGTCGAGAATCGGTGTGGAAAGCCCCGGCATCTGCGACGGATCCGCCAGCGTGATGAACTGCACGTATTTCGCGTTGCCCGTCGGCTGTACGCGCTTGATCAGCTCCGCGAGCGGCACGCCGATCCACGGAATCACCATCGACCATCCTTCGACGCACCTCAGCCGGTACACGCGCTCCTCGAGCGGCGCGAGCTTGAGCAGTTCGTCGATGTCGTACACCTTCGGATTCTTGATCTCGCCTTCGACACTGACCTTCCACGGCCGCGGACGCAGCGTCCCCGCGTGCTCGGCGGGGCCCGCCTTATCCGTGCCGAATTCTAATAGTTGTTGTAGCTGGTGATGTCCTTGAACGGCGTGATCTTTTCGAGCGCGACGAACTTCGTGTTGGTCTTCGCCGCGAGCTTCTGCGCCTTGGGGTCGGGCGACGTGTAAGCCGCCAGCGCTTCGCCGTTCGCGCTGATCAGACTGCCGAGCGCCAATGCGCCGACCGCCTGCAGCACGCGCCGCCGGTTCTGGAAAATGTGCTGGGGCGTGATTTCGCTGCGAGCGATATCGTCGCCGGTGAGTTGAATCCTGTCGCTTCGCTTGATCCACATCGTGCTGCTCCTTGCGGCCTCCGGGTCAGACGTCGAGCCTGGCCATGGTGATGATCGCTCGTCGGGCCATTTCACGCGCTCTCTCAATCACGAACACATTGAATGCGCCAATATTCCGCCGGTCGTAAAAAAACCGCCGGTGTGTAACACGCGGCGGTTGTTTGTCGGTTGAGAACGGCGAATATTACAGCTTGCCGTAACTATGCAGGCCAGACAGGAACATGTTCACGCCGAGGAAGGCGAAGGTGGTGACCAGCAGGCCGGTCAGCGCCCACCAGGCGGCAACCGCGCCGCGCAGGCCCTTCATCAGACGCATATGCAGCCAGGCCGCGTAGTTCAGCCAGACGATCAGCGCCCACGTTTCCTTCGGGTCCCAGCTCCAGTACCCGCCCCAAGCCTCCGCGGCCCACAGCGCGCCGAGAATCGTCGCAATGGTGAAGAAAGCGAAACCCACGGCGATGGACTTGTACATCACGTCGTCGAGCACTTCGAGCTCCGGCAGGCGATCGGCCAGCACGCCGCGCTCTTTGGCGAGATAAGCGACGGCGACCATGGCCGACAGCGCGAAACTGCCGTAGCCGATGAAGTTCGCCGGCACGTGAATCTTCATCCACCAGCTTTGCAGCGCCGGAACGAGCGGCTGGATCTGCTGCGCGTCGCGCGCGACCGAATACCACATCAGGAAGCCGACGGCCGCGCTGATGACGAGCAGCACGAATGCACCGAGCGCGCGCGTGTTGTAGTGCTGTTCGTAATACAAATAGAAGAGCGCGGTGATCAGGCTGAACAGCACGAACACTTCGTACAGGTTCGAGATGGGAATGTGGCCGACGTCCGCGCCGATCAGATACGACTCGTACCAGCGCACCATGAGCCCGACAAAACCCATTACCACCGCCGCCCACGTCATTCTGGAGCCGATCGCGACGCCGGTGGGCGAGCGCGACAGCAAGCCGATCCAGTAGAAAACGGTCGCGAAAACGAACAGCGCGCTCATCCACAGAATGGCGGATTGGCTCGACAGGAAGCATTTGAGGAAGATGAGGAAGAACGCGTTGTCGGCCCGGCTCAGATCGCCGTGATAGATCTGGATGGCCAGCAGCGACAGCGCGGCGATTCCCGCCATGAGCGGGCGCGCGGGCTTCCATCGCCAGCCGAGCACGACAAACGCCGGCACCGAGCACACCAGCACCAGCTTGTCGTAGTAATTCATGAACGGGTGATAGCGCGACAGCGCGAACCCGGCGCCCGCGACCATCGCGAGGGCGAAGAGTCCGTCGACCACGCCGAGCCGTTTCAGGAACGGCCGCTCGTCGTATTGAACCGCGTTGAGCGCTTCGTCCGCGGGCGCCTTGGCAGGCCGGGCGGAAGGAGAGGATGAGGAAACCTGAGTCAAGTCCATGGTATTACCGGGTCGAATCTTGTGAGCTTGCCGGCTGCGTGCCGGCGCCGCCGGACGCTGCATCGACGGGCTTCGCGCCTAGCGCGGCGCCGACGGCCTCGCGCGTCTGAGCAAAGTCTTTTTCGAAGTCGAGCGTTTTGCGGGCGCTCGACATGGCCATCACGACATGCGCGCCCTGCTCAGAATCTTTGAGCCAGAACCAGAGGCGCCGTTCGCGGACGTAGAACATCGAAAAGATGCCCAATACGAGGAGCAGGCTGCCAAGATACACGACTTTTTTGCCGGGCGCGCGCGTCAGCTGAAATACCGAGGCTTGCACCTGCTTGAAGGAGTCCAGCTGCAAGTAGACCGGCGATCCATACAGAAAGCTGTCCGATATCGCATTGATCGAGCTTTGGACGAAGCGGCTCGTCTCCGCATTCGCCTGCGCGTCGGGCTCGCCCTGCTGCTGGCGCGACAGTTGCCAGAGGTCCCACATCGAGCCTTCCAGCATACGCAGCAGCAAACCAGCGGCCTTTTCCTGCTCGGCCTTCGGCACCGAATGGTCGATAAAACCGGCAATAGCCTGGAAGCCGCCCACCGGCTGGCCGTTCGGCAGCTTGACGCTGTTGTCGGCGCCCGCAAACAGAGTCAGGACGCGCAAAGCGCTTTCTTCCAGATGCTGCTGCAATTCGGGGTTCGCTTCCGGCACCGAGCGCAGGGCAAAGCGGTGCGCGGCTTGTGCGCGCACCGCCGGGTTTTCCAGCGTGGCGCGCAGGTTCATCCACTCGTTGACCGTGCCGCCGATGTCCGCGGGAATGCGCAGGTAGCGGAACGGATCGTCGGGATTCAGGCGCATGCCCGCGAGGAAGAACTTCTCGCCGCCTACCGCCACCGGCAGCATGTAGTTGTTGTACTCGCGCGCCTGGCCGTCCTTGTCGCGCACCTTGTACTGCACCGAAGGACCGACGTTGTGCAGCTCGAGCGGCTTGGACGTCTTCGCGCCGGAACCGGGCCTCTCGTCGAATGCTTCCTTCAGCGAGCGGTGCGCCGCGACGCCGCGGGTGTCCGTCTGGCCGTTGGCGTTCGAGATGTTTTCGACGTTGATCGCGCGGAAATCGGTGAACTCGACTGTCTGGCCGTCGGCGAGCGGCGTGGCCGAACTCAACGGCGCATTGCCGCCAATAGTGCCGCCGAACGGCGCGGTTTTCGCGCTCGCGCCCGTCATCGGGTAGGCCGTCATCTGCATTTGTGAGCCACCGTCCTGGAAGCTCGACTGATAGATCGACACGCCGTCGTACTCGAACGGCTTGTTCACCTCGATGCGGGCCGGCACGCGCGCGCCGGTCTTGTGATCGACCACGACGATGTCGCTCGCGAACAGCTTCGGCATGCCGGTCGAGTAATAGTCGACGATGAATTTCTGCAGCTCGATGGAAAACGGCAAATCCTGAATGAGCGAGCCGTCAGGCTGATTGAGGATCGCGGTGGATACATGCTGTCCTTCCGGCACCCACGCATAGCCGCGGAACGTCGGATTGGACTGCGACAGACGGTGCTCCGGCGGGATGTCGTTGATCACCGTGTTGGCGCGGATCGGCGATTTGTCGAACAGCCACATTTGCAGCTTGATGGGCAGGTTGCTGTCGAGCAGGCCGCCAAGGCAAATCACCACAATCGCGAGGTGCGCGGAGATGTAGCCGAACCCGGTCAGCGCGCCGCGCTTCGCCGCGATCAGCGTGGCGCCATCGGACTCGCGCGCGACGAATTTATAGCCGAGTTTCGCCGAAAGCTTGCCGAGCGCCGCTGCCGTCTGCGCGCGCGTGCCATGCACCGCGAATTCGCTCTTGTGATGAAACGCGCGCAGGCTCGCTTCGCGGACCTTGTCTTTCCAGCTCTTCGCGTCGGCGATCATTTTCGGCGCGTTGCGGATCACGCACAGCGACACCGACACCATCAGGAAGCCGAGAATCAGCATGAACCACCACGAACTGTAGACCGTGTAGAGGCTCAGCGCGCGGAAGATGTCAGCCCAGAACGGGCCGAACTGATTGACGTAATTGGGATAGGGATCGTCCTGCGTGAGGACGGTGCCGATGATGCTGGCGATCGACAGAATCACGAGCAGCGCAATGGCAAAACGCATCGAACTCAATACTTCGACGACGCTGCGCAAGACGCGATGGCCCGACTTCGACTGCAAACCCGACGTGGTGACGCTCATTCATACTCCGACTGAACAGCAAAAAAGGTGAAGGGCGATCGTAGCGACGACGCCCCCGCCCTTTTCTTGTTTTTCACCGGCCTCGGCGGGCCGGTTGCACTTGCGCGCGAACCTTTTGGTGCAGGCCCGCGATGTAATCGGCTACAGCTTTGATCTCGCTGTCCGACAGACGCGATGCGACAGCATGCATCGCCTCATTGTTATTGCGTGCGCCGGGCCCCTGCGTGAAAGCGTTCAGCTGCGCCACCGTGTACTCAGCCCATTGCCCCGACAGACGCGGATACTGCGACGGAATACCCTGCCCCGTGGGCCCGTGACAGCTTGCACATGCCGGCACGCCCTTGTCGGCAATGCCGCCCCGATAAATCTTCTGCCCGAGCGGCACCGTATCTTTGTTGTGTGCGTAGCCGGGCTTCTGAGCCTGCGCCGCGAAATACGCAGCGACGTTGACCATGTCCTGATCGGATAA
This sequence comes from uncultured Paraburkholderia sp., assembly GCA_940746715.1. Classification (GTDB taxonomy): domain Bacteria; phylum Pseudomonadota; class Gammaproteobacteria; order Burkholderiales; family Burkholderiaceae; genus Paraburkholderia. The sequence continues at coordinate 19,939 of CALNWN010000013.1, read as the reverse complement.
CGCCGACGCCATGCCCGTCATGATCGCATTGTTGCGCGCGTGCTGCTTGCCGCCGGGCTGTGCCTTGAAATCCTTGAGTTGTTTGACGAGATAGTCGGGATGCTGACCCGCCAGCTTCGGATACGCACCGCCGGCACTGTTGCCGTCTGCGCCGTGACACGACGCGCAAACCTGCACCGCGATTGCCTGCCCCCGATTAATGTCCGGCTTTGCCGGATCTGCTGCTCGTGCCTGAATTGCCAAACCTGAAAGACCTGCCGCTACCTGAAACACCATCAGAGCCTTGCACAGTCGATTCATTCGCACACCCTGTCTCGTCTTGTGGGATTTTAGAGGTTTTGCACAATACGGCGGCGACCCAAGTGACCGCCCAGGAGCCGCCGAGGCACGCGGGCTGGCCCCCTCAGGTTTTCAGTAAACCATCGTATTGTACAATAACTCGCTAATCGCTAAGACGCCAGTCGGGCTTGACCCGTCCCCAATCCGGGTTCCCCGGCGTCTCGAAATCTGGCCTGCTCATGTCCTTCCTGCTCCACCAATCCCGCTTTTTTACGACCGTCAATCACCTGCGCGATCTGCCGGCCACCGCTCAGCCCGAGATTGCTTTTGCCGGGTGCTCGAATGCGGGCAAATCGACGGCCATCAACATTCTGTGCAATCAGAAGCGGCTCGCCTTTGCGAGTAAAACGCCGGGGCGTACGCAGCACATCAACTACTTTTCCGTGGGGAAGGCGGACGAACCCGCTGGGCATCTCGTCGACCTGCCGGGCTACGGCTATGCGGAAGTGCCCGGCGCCGCCAAGGCTCACTGGGAAGCGCTGCTTTCCACCTATCTGCAATCGCGCTCGCAACTGCGCGGCATGATCCTGATGATGGACGCGCGCCGCCCGTTGACCGACCTTGACCGGCGGATGATCGAATGGTTTGCGCCGACGGGCAAGCCGATTCACGCGCTCTTGACAAAATGCGACAAATTGACGCGCCATGAAAGCGTCAACGCGTTGCGCACCACGCAGAAGGGGCTGGCGGAATATCGCGCCGCGGGCTACCAGGGCGAACTGACCGCGCAGCTTTTTTCGGCGCTCAAGCGGGTCGGCATCGAGGAAGCGCACGAACTGATCGAAAGCTGGCTAATCCCCGACGCAAAGGGCGAAACGGACGCTGCGCAGTAAGGCGCACGCGCTCTTTTGAACGCCTGAAGGCGCGATTTCGGCGGCCCATAAAAAACCCGCCGCTTTAACGGCGGGTCAAACAGCCTAATCGAAAAACGACAGGCACCCGCTCAGGGAGGAGAAGCGGGGAGGTCAGCGCCAAGCGCCTTGCTCGATCGGTATGATATACTATTGTCTTGAAAAGTTTCCGCGAGTGGGCGCCGCCCCGATCGGCACCGCTCGTGTCACCGCCCCACTCAAGATATCCACGGTCTTCGATCCCACATGAGCTTCTACCAGCATTTTCGCCCGCGCCGTATGCGCCGCGACGACTTTTCGCGCCGTCTGATGCGCGAGAACATTCTCACCACTAACGACCTGATCTACCCCGTCTTCGTAGTCGAAGGCACTAACGTCCGGCAAGCCGTGGCGTCGATGCCCGGGGTCGAACGCGTTTCCGTCGACCTGCTGATGAAAGTCGCCGAGCAGTGTGTCGAACTGGGCGTGCCTGTGCTGTCGCTATTTCCGGCGATCGAGCCGTCGCTGAAAACGCCCGATGGCCGCGAGGCGACCAACCCGGCGGGCCTGATTCCCCGCGCGGTCCGGGAACTCAAGAAGCACTTCCCGGAACTCGGCGTGCTGACCGACGTGGCGCTCGATCCGTACACGAGCCACGGCCAGGACGGCGTGCTCGACGAGACGGGCTATGTCATCAACGACGAAACCGTCGAGATCCTGATCGAGCAGGCGCGCGCGCAGACTGAGGCCGGCGTCGACATCGTTGCGCCTTCGGACATGATGGACGGCCGCATTGGCGCGATCCGCGAAATGCTGGAAAGCGAGGACCACGTGCACACGCGCATCACGGCTTATGCGGCCAAGTTCGCGTCGGCGTTCTACGGTCCGTTCCGCGACACCGTCGGCTCGGCCACGAACCTCGGCAAAAGCAACAAGATGACGTACCAGATGGACCCGGCGAATTCGAACGAAGCGCTGCGCGAAGTCCAGGCCGACATCAACGAAGGCGCAGACATGGTGATGGTCAAGCCGGGCATGCCCTATCTCGACATCGTGCGTCGCGTGAAGGACGAATTCCAGTTTCCGACCTACGTTTATCAGGTCAGCGGCGAGTACGCGATGCTCAAGGCGGCGGCGCAGAACGGCTGGCTGGACCACGACAAGGCGATGATGGAATCGCTGCTCGCGTTCAAGCGCGCCGGCGCCGACGGCGTGCTGACATATTTCGCGCTGGATGCGGCGCGGATTCTGCGCTCGCAGAAATGATGGGGGTTGAGGTTGTGCTGCGGCTTGGCGCCAACGGCCCGGCGTGCTTGAGTGAATAGGCACGCCGCGTTGTGCGCAGTTGGTAGCAGCTCACTCGCTCATTGAATAGAAAACGGAGGCGGACTTCTATAGGTCACGCCTCCGTTTTTTATGGATGCCGTCAGGTTTGCGGCAGACTCGCCCGGTCAAGCGATCGCAGGAATTTGTCAGCGGATTCGTAACCGACCACTCGTAGCACCTCCTTGCCGCCGCGGTCGAAAAAGATAATCCCCGGCGGGCCGAACAGGCCGAAACGCTTTAGCAGCGCCTGATCATCGGCATTGTTGGCGGTGACGTCGGCGCGCAGCAGGTTCATTTGCTTTAACTTCGCCTGCACGCGCGGGTCGCTGAACGTGAATTTCTCCATTTCCTTGCAGCTCACGCACCAGTCCGCATAAAAATCGAGCATGGCGGGCTGTGCAGCCGCTTTGACGGCCTGGTCGAGTTCAGCCGATGAACGCACCGGCTGGAACGCCAGATCGCCCTGCGACGCGATTTGCGGCGTGGCAGGCCCACCTTCTCCCGCGGGCGCCGCGCCACGTGCGGCCAGCACGGCAAGTGGGCGCAAAGGGTCGGACGAACCCGCCGCAAGTCCGACCAGAATCACCGCCGCCCAAACGGCAAATGCAGCGCCGATGCCGCGCCCGAGCCGGCGCCATATCGGCGTCTGTGCCGCCGGCGCCGCAAAAAGGCCGAGCGATGCAGCAGCGATCAGCAGCCAGAGCGCGCTCAGCAGCATGGTGGCCGTGGCTCGGAGCACCGGCCAGACGATCCAGAGTGCCGCGGCGAGCAGCACGACGCCGAACAGCACTTTGACGCTGTCCATCCATGCGCCTGCGCGCGGCAGCAACGTCCCCGCGCCGAGACCGACGATCAGGAGCGGCACGCCGAGCCCAAGGCCCATCGAAAACAACGCCGCGCCGCCCAGCACGGCGTTCCCCGTATGCGCGATGAACGCGAGCACGGCAAAAAGCGGCGCCGTCATGCAGGCACCGACCACCAGCGCGGACAACGCGCCCATGGCGGCGACGGCGGCGAACTTGCCGCCCGAGCGCCCGGCCGACGCATGCGAGACGCCCTGCTGCCAGCGCTGCGGCAAAGCGATATCGAATCCAGCGATCAGCGTGAGCGCAAAAATGGTCAGCAGCACGCCGAACGCGCCCAGCACCCAGGGGTTTTGCAGCGAGGCGCCGAGGCTCTGGCCGACCAGCGCGGCGGCAATGCCGAGCCCGGTGTAGACGAGCGCCATCCCGAAGACGTAGGCGAGCGAGAGCGCGAAACCGCGGCTGCGCGTCACGCGCGCGCCTTCGCCGATGATGATGGCCGAGAGAATCGGAATCATCGGATAAGAACACGGCAACAGACTCAGCACGATGCCGGCGACGAAGTAAAGCCCGATGATCGCGACGAAGCCGCCGTCCTGCAGCAGCGATTGCGCGTAGTCGGCGCTGGTTGCGCGCTCGTACCACGGCGCGTCGCTCGCGGTGGACTGCGGCGCGGGCGCGCTGCCCGCCGGCAGCAGTGCGGCGCCGCTGATGTGGTAGACGCGCTCCATCGGCGGATAGCAGATGCCGGCATCCGCGCAACCTTGAGATGTCACGGCGAGATCGAATCCCCCCGTCGCCTGTTTCACCGGTATCCGGATCGTCAGTTCATTGCGATACGTCTCGACGTTCTTGTTGAACGTCTGGTCGAACTTGATGTGGCCCGCCGGGAGCTTCGGCTCGCCGAGTGTCGCACTGCCATTGCGGGTCGCAAACGCGAAACGCTCGCGGTACATGTAGTAGCCGTCCGCGATCTTGTAGGTGATGTCGACTTCGCCCGGTTTTTCCGCTGCGCTGAACTTGAAGGCGACGGCGGGATCCAGGAAGTCGTCCGCCGCACGGGCAAGCGGGCCGAACTGCGCGAAAACCAGGCTAGCGAAGACGAGAAAAGCAGCACGCCACGCATGGTGCGCGCGACGACTGAGGCGGTTAAACATGGAGCGGGCGTTGGGTTTCAGCGATGATCCATTGGCCATAGGCGGCCGACGCGGTGGCTTGCCACGACAGGATTTCGGGCGTGTCGTAGGGATGATGCGCCTGTAGGTACTGCTCGAGTTCGACCGCGCGCGCCGCGCTCGTCTTGAACAGCAACCGGATTTCTTGCGCCGTCTCCACCTGGCCTTGCCAGTGGTAGCTCGACTGCACGGCACCGAGCTGGGTGACGCACGCGCACAGCCGCGCAGCCAGCGCGTCGGCGGCGAGCTTCTGGGCCACGGCCGCGTCGGGCACTGTCGTCAGAAGTAAAGTCACGTTCACGCTAAAGCTCACAGATAGCTCCGGCAACACCCAAGCTGGGTGCCAATATCGTATCACCTGGCATTGCCGTGTCGCTCGCAGGTCGGCCGCTGGTATGCGGCATTTGGCCGCCGGGCCCTTTCGTGCGCGCGACGCCAGCGTTTGCGCCGCCGCAAACAAAAAAGCCAGGCTGTGAGCCTGGCTTTTTCATGACCGATCAGCGCCTGAACGCTTATTCAGCTTCTTGCACTTCGACTTCTTCAACTTCCGGGCGGTCGAGCAGTTCGACGAGCGCCATGGGTGCGTTGTCGCCGACGCGGAAGCCGAACTTCAGCACGCGCAGGTAGCCTCCCGGGCGGTTAGCGTAACGCGGGCCGAGGACGTCGAACAGCTTCGTGACCGAGTCCCGATCGCGCAGGCGGTTGAATGCCAGACGACGATTTGCCAGCGACGGCTTCTTGCCGAGCGTGATCAGCGGCTCGACAACTTTACGGAGTTCTTTCGCCTTCGGCAGCGTGGTCTTGATGACTTCGTGCTCGATCAGCGAGTTGGACATGTTACGGAGCATTGCCAGACGGTGGCTGCTCGTGCGGTTCAGTTTCCGCAGACCATGACGGTGACGCATGTTGATTCCTTCGATTCAAAGTTTTGGTCCAGCTCTTCTATCACGCTGTTCCGCTCCGAAATTACTGCAGAGCAGAGAGCACACGGGCCGGTAGTGAAAAAAGACAAATCACGGATTTTAAAGGAAAATCCGCGTCTTTGCCAGTGCAGCAGCGGGTGGTGCCCCGGATGACTGCCGGCTTACTTGTCCAGCCCTGCGGGCGGCCAGTTTTCCAGCTTCATGCCGAGCGTCAAACCGCGCGACGCCAGTACCTCCTTGATTTCGTTCAGCGACTTGCGGCCCAGGTTCGGCGTCTTGAGCAGCTCGTTTTCCGTGCGCTGGATCAGATCGCCGATGTAGTAGATGTTCTCGGCCTTCAGGCAGTTCGCGGAACGAACCGTCAGTTCGAGGTCATCGACCGGGCGCAGCAGGATCGGATCGATCTGCGGCGCGCGCGACGGCGCTTCAGCCGTTGCTTCGGTGCCTTCCAGTGCAGCGAACACCGACAGTTGATCCACCAGAATGCGAGCCGATTGTCGGATCGCTTCTTCCGGCGAAATCACACCGTTGGTTTCGATGTTCATCACGAGCTTGTCGAGGTCGGTACGCTGTTCGACGCGAGCGCTTTCAACGGCGTAGCTCACGCGGCGAACCGGCGAGAACGACGCGTCCAGCACGATCCGGCCAATGATCTTGGCTGATTCTTCGCCGTAACGACGCACATTGCCCGGCACATAGCCGCGGCCCTTCTCAACCTTGATCTGAACGTCGAGCTTGCCGCCCTTCGACAGATGCGCGATCACGTGGTCAGGGTTGATCACTTCGCAGTCGTGCGCCAGCTCGATGTCGCCAGCCGTGACGACGCCTTCGCCTTCCTTGCGCAGCGTAACCGTCACTTCGTCACGGTTATGCAGCTTGAACACCACGCCCTTCAGGTTCAACAACAGGTTGACCACGTCCTCTTGCACACCGTCGAGCGTCGAATACTCATGTACGACGCCTGCGATCGTCACTTCGGTCGGCGCATAGCCAATCATGGACGACAGCAGCACGCGCCGGAGCGCGTTACCCAAGGTGTGGCCGTAACCGCGTTCAAACGGTTCCATGACCACTTTCGCGTGGCTTTCGCCCAGCGATTCAACTGCGATGATCTTGGGCTTCAACAAACTGGTTTGCATAGGTTTTCCTTTTCAATACCCTCGGCTCGTTACACCGATAAGGCTGACCGGTAACAACCTGAAAATAAACAGCCGAGACGCCCCCTTGCGCAACGCAACGGGGTGCCCCGGCCGCTAATCCGATTACCGCGAATACAATTCGACGATCAGGCTTTCGTTGATGTCGCCAGCGATGTCGCTGCGTTCCGGCTTCTGCTTGAACGTGCCTTCGAACTTCTTCGAATCGACCGAGACCCAGCTCGGCATGCCGCCTTGCTCAGCCAGCGACAGCGCTTCGAGAATACGCGCTTGCTTCTTCGATTGTTCGCGCACTGCGACAACGTCGCCTGCCTTCACTTGCATCGACGGAATGTTCGAGACGACGCCGTTCACCATGATCGCCTTGTGGCTCACCAGCTGACGTGCTTCAGCGCGCGTCGAGCCGAAACCCATGCGATACAGGACGTTGTCCAGACGCGACTCGAGCAATTGCAGCAGGTTTTCACCCGTGTTGCCCTTCAGACGGTCGGCTTCAGCGAAGTAACGGCGGAATTGACGCTCCAGAACACCGTAGATGCGCTTCACTTTTTGCTTTTCGCGCAGCTGCGTGCCGTAGTCGGACGTACGCGCGCCCGAGGTGCGGCCATGCTGGCCGGGCTTGCTGTCAAGCTTGCACTTGTCAGCGAGCGAACGACGGGCGCTCTTCAGGAAGAGGTCGGTGCCTTCACGGCGGGACAGCTTGGCCTTAGGGCCGATATAACGTGCCACGTTGATTCCTTCGTTGATTAGTCACTAGTCACGCGAATGCGTGCACTCGCGCTAGTCCGAACCCTTTGGGTCGAACGGTGGGCTTAGTCAATTCAATAGCACAAGCAGCCTGTTTCGCCGGCTACTCGATCCGGCGGCAACAGGCGCAAGCAAAAACAGCGTCTTAGATACGACGACGCTTCGGCGGACGGCAGCCGTTGTGCGGAACCGGGGTCACGTCGGAGATCGCGGTGATCTTGATGCCAAGACCATGCAACGCGCGCACCGCCGACTCACGGCCAGGACCGGGGCCCTTGATCCGCACTTCGAGGTTCTTCACGCCGTATTCCATCGCAACGCGGCCAGCCGATTCGGCTGCCACCTGAGCTGCAAACGGGGTCGATTTACGCGAGCCCTTGAAGCCCTGACCACCCGACGTTGCCCAGGCAAGTGCATTGCCTTGACGATCGGTGATCGTGATGATGGTGTTGTTGAACGACGCGTGAACGTGAACCACGCCCTCGGCGACGTTCTTCTTGACCTTCTTGCGAACGCGTTGCGCCGCGGAGTTGTTCGAAGCCTTAGCCATTACGTTTTCCTGTAACTGTCAGTTCCGCTTACTTCTTCAGCGATTGCGCTGCACGACGCGGACCCTTGCGCGTACGGGCATTCGTACGCGTGCGTTGGCCGCGCAGGGGCAAGCCCTTACGATGCCGCACACCACGGTAGCAGCCGAGATCCATCAGGCGCTTGATGTTCATCGTTGTTTCACGGCGCAGATCGCCTTCAACGATGAACTTGCCGACTTCTTCACGCAGCTTTTCGAGGTCTGCGTCAGTCAGGTCTTTGACCTTCTTCGAAAATGCCACACCAGCAGCGACGCAAATGTCGCGCGAGCGCGTGCGGCCTACGCCGTAAATAGCCGTCAGGCCGATTTCAGTGTGCTGGTGGTTCGGGATGTTAACCCCTGCGATACGAGCCATTGTTTTTCCTCAAACAAAAAGCGCAAGCAAAAGCGCGGCGTTCAGCCTTGACGCTGTTTGTGGCGCGGATCAGAGCTGCAAATCACGCGCACAACGCCTTTGCGCTTGATGATCTTGCAATTGCGGCAAATGCGCTTAACCGATGCCATCACTTTCATGATATTACCCTTTTTTCAAATCACTTCGCCCGGAACACGATCCGCGCACGCGACAGATCGTAAGGCGTCAATTCAACCGTCACCTTGTCGCCCGGCAGGATTCGGATGTAATGCATCCGCATCTTGCCGGATATGTGTCCCAATACAACATGGCCGTTTTCCAGCTTCACCCTGAAGGTAGCGTTAGGCAGGTTTTCGATGACTTCACCCTGCATCTGGATAACATCGTCTTTGGCCATAAGTCCTTTCAACGCATCGGGACGCCGCCTTTGAAATTAGCTTTCTTCAGCAGCGATTCATACTGTTGCGACATAACGTACGACTGCACCTGCGCCATGAAATCCATTGTGACGACGACAATGATCAGCAGCGAAGTTCCACCAAAATAAAACGGCACGTTCCAGCGCAGCACCAGAAACTCGGGCGACAGGCAAACAAACACGATGTAGATCGCACCGGCCAGCGTCAGACGCGTGAGGATGCGGTCGATATATCGCGCCGTTTGATCGCCCGGGCGGATGCCAGGAACGAAAGCGCCACTCTTTTTCAGGTTGTCGGCCGTCTCTCTGCTGTTGAACACCAGTGCGGTGTAGAAAAAGCAGAAGAACACGATCGCCAACGCGTACAGCAACACGTACACCGGTTGACCGGGCTTAAGGGCTTCGGCCACATTGTGCAGCGTGTCTGCGAACCAGCTGGTGCGCGACCCCGAACTGAACCAGTTCAGGATGGTTGCCGGGAAGAGAATGATCGACGATGCGAAGATCGGCGGAATCACACCCGACATGTTCAACTTCAGCGGCAAATGCGAGGATTGACCGCCGTAAATCTTGTTACCGACTTGCCGTTTCGCATAATTCACGAGAATCTTGCGCTGGCCGCGTTCGATGAACACCACCAGATAGGTCACGGCAGCAATCAGCGCGACCACGATAATCGCCGAGATGATGCTCATCGAGCCGGTTCGCACCAGTTCGAAAAGACCACCGATTGCGTTCGGGAAACACGCCGCAATACCGCCGAAAATGATGATCGAGATACCGTTGCCAAGTCCGCGCTCCGTGATCTGCTCACCCAGCCACATCAGGAACATCGTGCCCGTCACCAGCGTCACGACCGTCGTCAACCGAAACACCATTCCCGGATCGATCACCAGAGCCGGCTGATTCTCCAGAGCCACGGCGATGCCGAATGCCTGGAACGTTGCCAACAGGACCGTGAAAATACGCGTGTACTGCGTGATCTTGCGCTGCCCCGCCTGCCCTTCCTTCTTCAGCGCTTCCAGCTGCGGCGAAACGATGGCCAGCAACTGCATGATGATCGACGCCGAGATGTACGGCATGATCCCCAGCGCGAAAATCGTGAACCGCGAAAGTGCGCCACCCGAAAACATGTTGAACATGCCAAGGATGCCGCCCGACTGGCTTTGGAACAACTTCGCCAGCTGGTCCGGGTCGATACCCGGCACCGGAATGTGCGCGCCGATACGGTAGACAATCAGCGCCAGCAGCAGGAACACTGCCCGCCGACGCAGATCGCCGAACTTCGCCGTGCTGCGACCGGGTTTTGCGAGACTCGGGCTGTTAGCCAAGTACCTTCTCCGATGCAAAAGCTAGTGACGGCAAATAACTTGCGCGTTACTCGGCGAACGAGCCGCCGGCTGCTTCGATCGCAGCGCGCGCACCCTTCGTCGCACTCAGACCCTTCACAACGATCTTGCGCTTCAGCTCGCCCGTCGCGATGATCTTGGCGCTCTTGATCAGCTCGCCCACCAGGCCGGCTTGCTTCAGAGCCAACAGATCGATTTCATCGACCGGCAGCTTTTCCAGATCGCCGAGACGCACTTCACCGACGAATTCCTTCGTCAGCGAGGTGAAGCCTCGCTTCGGCAGGCGACGTTGCAGCGTCATTTGACCGCCTTCGAAGCCAACCTTGTGAAAGCCGCCCGAACGCGACTTCTGACCTTTGTGACCACGGCCAGCGGTCTTGCCGAGGCCGGAGCCGATGCCGCGACCAACGCGACGCTTTGCGTGCTTCGCGCCTTCAGCCGGCTTCAGGTTATTCAATTCCATTATCAACTCCTTGAGTCCTGGTCAGCCACTTAGCTGATGACCTTAACGAGGTACGAAACCTTGTTGATCATGCCGCGCACGGCCGGCGTGTCCTGCAACTCGCTGACCGAGTTGAGTCGGCGCAGGCCCAAGCCACGCACCGTTGCACGGTGCGTATCACGGGTGCCGATCAGGCTCTTGACGAGCTGGACCTTGACAGTTTTTTCAGACATGGTGTCCACCTTAGCCCAGAATATCTTCGACGGACTTGCCGCGCTTCGCCGCGATATCGCTCGGCGTGGACTGCTTGCGCAGACCGTCGAGCGTTGCACGAACGAGGTTGTACGGGTTCGTCGAGCCGTGGCTCTTGGCCACAACGTTCTGCACGCCCATCACGTCGAACACTGCGCGCATCGGACCGCCGGCGATCACACCGGTACCGTCCTTCGCCGGGGCGAGGAGGACCATCGATGCGCCGTGCTTGCCGTGCACTTCGTGTTGCAGGGTACCGTTCTTCAGCGGCACCTTGAACATGTTGCGGCGGGCTTGTTCCATCGCCTTCTGGACAGCGACCGGCACTTCCTTCGCCTTGCCCTTGCCCATACCGACGCGGCCATCACCGTCGCCAACCACGGTCAGTGCGGCGAAGCCGAGAATACGGCCACCCTTCACGACCTTGGTCACGCGGTTGACCGAAATCATCTTTTCGCGCAGGCCGTCGTCGCGTTCGTCAGCCTGAACTTTCGCTTGCATCTTTGCCATGACGAATTCTTCCCTTAGAACTTGAGTCCGGCTTCACGCGCCGCATCAGCCAGCGCTTTCACGCGGCCGTGGTAACGGAAACCCGAACGGTCGAAGGCGACGGATTCGATGCCGGCAGCCTTAGCCTTTTCTGCGATGCGCTTGCCGATCAGCGTGGCAGCGGCGACGTTACCGCCCTTGCCCGTTTGATCAGCCAGTTGCGCACGCACTTCGGCCTCGAGCGTCGACGCGCTGGCGAGCACCTTGGTGCCGCACGGCGAGAACACTTGCGCATAGATGTGCGTGTTCGTGCGATGCACGGCGAGACGCGCGACCTGCAGCTCAGCGATCTTGATACGCGTCTGACGAGCGCGGCGCAGGCGAGATTGAGTCTTATCCATGATTGCGCACCCTTACTTCTTCTTCGTTTCTTTGAGGATCACGACCTCGTCAGCGTAGCGCACACCCTTGCCCTTGTAGGGCTCCGGCGGGCGATAGCCGCGCACTTCTGCAGCGACCTGGCCAACTTTCTGCTTGTCGATCCCCTTGATCACGATTTCGGTTTGCGACGGGGTTTCAGCCTTCACGCCTTCCGGCATCTGGTGCACCACGGGGTGCGAGAAACCCAGCGACAGGTTCAGCTTGTCGCCTTGCGCCTGTGCGCGATAACCGACGCCAACCAGCGTCAGCTTGCGCTCGAAACCCTTCGTCACGCCGTTCACCATGTTCGCAACCAGTGCGCGCATCGTGCCCGACATCGCATTCGCTTCGCGGCTTTCGTCAACCGGCTCGATCTTCAGAATGCCGTTGTCGTTCACCACTTTCACGAGGCGGTTTGCCGCCTGCGTAACCGTACCCAGCGGGCCCTTGGCTGTGATGCGATCATCGCTCAGGGCCACTTCTGCGCCTTGCAGCGCGATCGGGCTCTTACCTACTCGAGACATGTTTCTCTCCTTTCGGCCTTAAGCGACGTAGCAGATGACTTCGCCGCCAACGCCCGTTGCGCGCGCCCTGCGGTCCGTCATCACGCCCTTCGGCGTCGACACGATTGCCACGCCGAGGCCATTCATGACCACGGGGATGTCGTTACGGCCGCGGTACACACGCAGACCAGGCTTCGAGACGCGCTCAATGCGCTCGATCACCGGACGGCCAGCGTAGTACTTCAACACGATGTTCAATTCAGACTTCGCACCTTCGGACTTCACTGCGAAATCGTCGATATAACCTTCGTCCTTCAGGACCTGCGCAATCGCAACCTTGACTTTCGACGAGGGCATAGTTACCGAGACTTTCTCAACCATCTGCGCGTTGCGGATGCGAGTCAGCATATCGGCGATAGGATCACTCATGCTCATTTATGTTTCTCCCATTACCAGCTCGCCTTGGTCAGGCCAGGGATCTCGCCGCGGAACGCGATTTCGCGAATCTTGTTACGCGCCAGCCCGAATTTACGGAACGTACCGCGCGGACGACCGGTAATTACGCAACGGTTGCGCTTACGGGTCGGGTTAGAGTTGCGCGGCAGTTGTTGCAGTTCCAGACGTGCTGCGTAATGCTCTTCGTCCGACTTGCTCATATCGCTAATGATCGCCTTCAACTCTGCACGCTTGGGAGCGTACTTAGCAGCGAGGCGAGCACGCTTCTTTTCACGTTCGATCAGTGCCAGTTTAGCCACGGTAACCTCAGTTTCTGAACGGGAACTTGAAGCTGGCGAGCAGAGCCTTTGCTTCGTCGTCGGTCTTCGCAGTCGTCGTGATGCTGATGTTCAGCCCACGCAGTGCGTCGATCTTGTCGTAATCGATTTCGGGGAAAATGATCTGCTCTTTCACACTGATGTTGTAGTTGCCGCGACCGTCGAACGCCTTGCCCGACACGCCACGGAAGTCGCGCACACGCGGGAGCGCCACCGTCACGAAACGGTCGAGGAATTCGTACATAGCCTGACCACGCAACGTGACCATTGCACCGATCGGATAGCCCTGACGGATCTTGAAGCCAGCAATTGCCTTGCGTGCCTTCGTGATCACCGGCTTCTGACCTGCGATCATGGTTAGATCGCCCACAGCGTTTTCGATGATCTTCTTGTCAGCAACCGCTTCGCCAAGGCCCATGTTCAGGGTGATCTTGGTGATGCGCGGCACTTCCATCACGGACTTGTAACCGAACTTCTCGATGAGGCCGGGTACAACCTTTTCTTTGTAAAACTCTTGCAAACGAGCCATTTTTTTACTCCGCAGCGTCAGGCGCTCAGCACGGCACCGGTCGTCTTCAGGAAACGGACCTTCTTGTCTCCTTCGACCTTGATGCCTACACGCGACGCCCTGCCATTCGCGTCGACCAATGCGACGTTCGAAATTTGCAGCGGCATCGTCTTGGCTTCCACGCCACCCGTCGCACCCTTCATCGGGTTCGGCTTGCCGTGCTTCTTGACGAGGTTGATACCCTCGACAGTGACCTTGCCATCGCCAACGGACAGCACGACGCCGCGCTTGCCTTTATCTTTGCCGGTGATGACGATAACTTCGTCACCTTTGCGAATCTTGTTCATCGCGACTCCTTACAGCACTTCAGGTGCCAACGAAACGATCTTCATGAATCGTTCGCTGCGCAACTCGCGCGTGACAGGCCCGAAAATACGGGTGCCAATAGGTTCGAGCTTGGCATTCAACAACACTGCGGCGTTGCCGTCGAACTTGATCAGCGAGCCGTCCTGACGGCGCACGCCCTTGGCGGTACGAACCACCACGGCGTTATAAATTTCGCCTTTCTTCACGCGCCCGCGCGGCGTTGCTTCTTTGACGGTCACCTTGATGATGTCGCCAATGCTGGCATAACGACGCTTCGAGCCGCCGAGCACCTTGATGCACATGACTTCACGCGCACCCGTGTTGTCGGCCACTTCAAGCCGAGTTTCGGTCTGGATCATGGTTTATCTTTCCCAACTTAATCCGGTCACACCACCATGGCGCACCAGGTCAGTCTTGGTCCCGTCAGCCAATCGGCTGCTTGGGTTAGAACAGCAGCGACGGCAAACGAAACCCGCCATCGCAATCCGGTGAATCCTTCGAGACAGGCTGGCGCCTGAACCGCTTCCCCCACCAACTTCGCCCGCGACGGGGCTCCCATAAAGAGGCAAGACCGAAATTATAACAAATAATTTCGGTCTTGCAAGCGAAATCTACTGCGATTTCAACAGCTTCTACTGCTTTGCGGCGTCAGATGACGCGAGCAGCCTCGACCAGGCGAGCCACAACCCAAGCCTTCGTCTTCGAAATCGGACGAGTTTCCTGGATTTCAACGAGGTCGCCCTCGTTGTACGTGTTCGCGTCGTCGTGCGCTTGGTACTTCTTCGAGCGCACAACGTACTTGCCGTAGATCGGGTGCTTCACGCGGTGCTCGACCAGCACGGTGACCGTCTTGTCCATCTTGTTGCTGACGACCTTGCCGACCAGCGTCCGCTTGAGCGAGGTTTTTACGCTATCGTTCATTTCTGGTTCGCCTTCTCAGTCAGGACGGTCCGCACACGTGCGATGTCGCGACGAACCTTCTTCAGCTGGCTCGTGTTCGTGAGCTGCTGGGTCGCGAGTTGCATGCGCAGGCCGAATTGCGCCTTCAGCAGGTCCGACAGCTCCTTGTTGAGCGCGGCCTGATCTTTCTGGTGAAGTTCGGAAGCCTTCATCATTTGCTCCTTAGGCGCCGAGCTGACGCACGATGAAGGTCGTCTTCAGCGGCAGCTTGGCTGCAGCCAGACGGAACGCTTCGCGTGCCAGCTCTTCGGTTACGCCGTCCATTTCGTACAGCATCTTGCCCGGTTGAATCTCTGCGACGTAGTACTCAGGGTTACCCTTACCGTTACCCATACGCACTTCCGCCGGCTTGTGCGAGATCGGCTTGTCCGGGAAGATGCGAATCCAGATGCGGCCACCACGCTTGATGTGACGCGTCATTGCACGACGTGCCGCCTCAATCTGGCGCGCGGTCAGGCGACCACGACCGATAGCCTTCAGGCCGAACTCACCGAACGACACCGCGTTACCGCGGGTTGCGACGCCGGTGTTACGACCCTTCTGCTCTTTGCGATACTTTCTGCGTTTCGGTTGCAGCATCTTATTCTCCAGTCTTCCCGTCGCCGCCGGCACCGCCAGCACGACGAGGAGCGCCACGGCGTGCACCTGCCGGGCCACCACCTTCACCATCGCGACGCGGACGGCGATCGCCACCCGGACGTGCGTTGCGGCGCGGACGCTTTTCTTCGGCGACTTCTTCAACCACCGGTGCGTCGTTGCGGCCGAGCGTGTCGCCCTTGTAGACCCACACCTTCACGCCGATGATGCCGTACGTCGTCTTCGCTTCCGAAGTCGCGTAGTCGATATCCGCACGCAGCGTATGAAGCGGCACGCGACCTTCGCGATACCATTCCGTACGAGCGATTTCGATACCGTTCAGACGGCCAGCGCTCATGATCTTGATGCCTTGAGCACCCAGACGCATCGCGTTTTGCATTGCACGCTTCATCGCGCGGCGGAACATGATCCGGCGCTCGAGCTGTTGCGTGATCGAATCGGCGATCAGTTGCGCGTCGGTTTCCGGCTTGCGAATTTCTTCGATGTTGACGTGAACCGGAACGCCCATGCGCTTTTGCAGCTCGGACTTCAGCAGTTCGATGTCTTCACCCTTCTTGCCGATCACGACACCCGGACGCGAGCTGAAAATCGTGATACGCGCGTTCTTTGCAGGACGCTCGATCACCACGCGGCCGACGGACGCGTTCTTCAGCTTCTTCTTCAGGTATTCACGAACACCAATGTCTTCCTGCAACATCGCCGCGAAATTGTTGTTGTTCGCGTACCAACGCGAAGCCCAATTGCGGCTGACGGCCAAACGGAAGCCAGTCGGATGAATTTTCTGTCCCATCGTATGACCCCTTAATTCCCGACCGTCACAGTGATGTGACAGGATTGCTTCTCGATGCGGTTACCGCGGCCCTTGGCGCGCGCGGTGAAACGCTTGAGCGACGCAGCCTTGTCGATGTAGATGCTCGTAATCTTGAGCTCATCGATATCGGCGCCTTCGTTGTGCTCCGCATTCGCGATCGCCGACAGCACGACCTTTTTCACGATTCCCGCAGCCTTCTTCGGCGAGAACGTCAGAACGTTCAGCGCCTTGTCGACCGGCAAACCGCGGATCTGGTCAGCCACAAGGCGCGTTTTCTGCGCCGAGATGCGGGCACCGCGATGAATTGCTTTCACTTCCATCTTGAGCCCCTTATTTCTTAGCCTTCTTGTCGGCTGCATGACCCTTGAACGTACGGGTCAGTGCGAACTCGCCAAGCTTGTGGCCGACCATGTTTTCCGAGATGTACACCGGAACGTGTTGACGGCCGTTGTGAACGGCGATCGTCAGACCGATGAAATCCGGGAGGATCGTCGAGCGACGCGACCAGGTTTTGATCGGCTTCTTATCCCGCGAAGCTGCTGCCGCCTCAACTTTCTTCAGCAAATGGGCGTCGCAGAACGGACCTTTTTTTACAGAACGTGCCATTGCCTACTCCTTAACGCTTGTGACGGCGGCGCTGGACGATCATACTCGTCGTGCGCTTGTTGCTGCGGGTGCGATAACCCTTAGCAGGCGTGCCCCACGGGCTCACCGGATCGCGACCTGCAGCCGTCTTGCCTTCACCACCACCGTGCGGGTGATCGACCGGGTTCATTGCAACGCCGCGCACCGTCGGGCGGATACCGCGCCAGCGGTTCGCGCCAGCCTTACCGATTTGACGGAGGCTGTGCTCTTCGTTGCCAACTTCACCGATCGTCGCGCGGCACTCAACGTGGACGCGGCGGATTTCACCCGAGCGCAGGCGGACCTGTGCGTAGATGCCTTCACGAGCCAGCAGCATGGCCGACGTACCAGCCGAACGCGCCATTTGCGCGCCCTTGCCCGGCAGCATTTCGATGCAGTGGATCGTCGTACCGACCGGAATGTTGCGGATCGGCAGCGTGTTACCTGCGCGGATCGGCGCTTCCGAACCCGACATCAGTTGCTGACCGACGGTGACACCCTTCGGAGCAATGATGTAGCGGCGCTCGCCGTCTGCGTACAGAATCAGCGCGATGTTCGCGCTACGGTTCGGATCGTACTCGAGACGCTCGACCTTGGCCGGAATGCCGTCCTTCGTGCGACGGAAGTCGACGACACGATAGTGGTGCTTATGACCACCGCCCTTGTGACGCGTGGTGATGTGACCGTTGTTGTTACGGCCGGCGGCCGAGGATTGCGTGTCGAGCAGCGCAGCGAGCGGCTTGCCCTTGTGCAGTTCCTTGTTGACCACCTTCACCATCGCGCGGCGACCCGGCGAAGTCGGCTTAACTTTAACGATTGCCATGATTACTTGGCCTCCGCTTCAAAGTTGATTTCCTGGCCGGGCTTCAGGCAGACGTACGCCTTCTTCACGTCCTTGCGCTTGCCCATGAAGCGGCCAAAGCGCTTGGCTTTGCCCTTCGAGACCAGCACGTTGACGGAATTGACTTCCACCTTGAACAGCAGCTCGACTGCAGCTTTCACTTCCTGCTTCGTGGCATCGGGCGCGACTTCGAACACGACTTGCTCGTTCTTGTCGGCCACCAGCGTCGCCTTTTCGGAGATCATCGGCGCGAGCAGGACCTGCATCAAACGATGATCGTTTTTGCGAATCTCGCTCATGACAGCAACTCCTCGATCTGGGCGACCGCAGCCTTCGTGATCAGGACCTTCTTGAAGTAGATCAGCGACAGCGGGTCGGCGTAACGCGGCTCGACAACCGCCACGTGGGCGAGGTTGCGCGACGCGAGGTACAGGTTTTCGTCAACCGTGTCGGTAATCACCAGCACGGAGTCGAGACCCATCGCCTTGAATTTTTCGGCCAGCAGCTTGGTCTTCGGTGCTTCGAGCGTCAGCTCGTCGACCACCGAGATACAGCCTTCGCGGGCCAGCTGCGAGAAGATCGAGCAGAGACCTGCGCGATGCATCTTCTTGTTGACCTTGTGCGAAAAGTTTTCTTCCGGCGAATTCGGGAAGATCCGGCCACCGCCGCGCCACAACGGGCTCGACGACATACCGGCACGGGCGCGGCCCGTACCCTTCTGGCGCCACGGCTTCTTGGTCGTGTGCTTGACTTGCTCACGGTCCTTCTGCGCGCGGTTGCCGCTGCGGGCATTCGCTTGATACGCCACCACGACTTGGTGAATCAGGGCTTCGTTGTAGTCACGGCCGAACACGACGTCCGACGCGCTAACGCCTGCACCTTCCTGACCATTGGCATTCAGGAGCTTAAGTTCCATTATTTCGCTCCTTTCACGGCACGCGTCTTCACGGCCGGCGTAACGAATACCTTGCCACCCTTCGCACCCGGAACGGCGCCCTTGACCAGTAACAGCTTGCGGTCAGCGTCGATACGAGCGATTTCGAGGTTTTGCACCGTTACCGTTTCGTCACCCATGTGACCGGTCATACGCTTACCCGGGAAAACACGACCCGGATCCTGCGCCATACCGATCGAACCCGGCACGTTGTGCGAGCGCGAGTTACCGTGCGATGCACGGCCGGATGCGAAGTTGTAACGCTTGATGGTACCGGCGTAGCCCTTACCGATCGACACGCCTTGCACGTCGACCTTCTGGCCCACTTCGAACAGGTCGGGACCGACCACGGCGCCGTTCGACAACTCGGCTGCCTTGGCGGCGTCGATCTGGAATTCTTTGAGGATTTCACCGGCTTGAACGCCGGCTTTGGCGAGATGACCGGCCAACGGCTTCGTCACGCGCGATGCACGGTGCGTAACGAATGCAACCTGCACGGCGGCGTAGCCGTCGGTTTCAACAGTCTTGATCTGCGTCACGCGGTTGTCGGACACGTCCAGCACGGTAACGGGAATCGAATCCCCTTCAGCCGTGAAGATACGGGTCATGCCAACCTTGCGACCTACGAGTCCAAGGCTCATCGTTTTCTCCATTCCCGACTGCGATTGGTCGGGGCTAATTTATTACAAAATGCCGGTGCCGTTTCGGGCGTGAAACCACGCTGCAGCACACCGGCTTTTTGCGCAAATGCGCGAAAAGCCTTGCATTATAGCGAGGCTTTTCGTTTTCTGCAAACAATCAAAGACTTAGCGTTGCCGGCCAAGCTCGGCAACGGCTGGGAGCCTTATTGCAGCTTGATTTCGACGTCCACGCCAGCCGGCAGGTCGAGCTTCATCAGCGCGTCGACGGTCTTGTCCGTCGGATCGACGATGTCCATCAGGCGCTGATGCGTACGGATTTCGAGCTGATCGCGCGACGTCTTGTTGACGTGCGGCGAACGCAGGATGTCGAAGCGTTGAATACGGGTGGGCAGGGGTACCGGGCCACGAACGATTGCGCCAGTCCGCTTCGCGGTGTCGACGATTTCAGCAGCCGACTGGTCGATCAGGCGATAGTCGAAAGCCTTCAGGCGAATACGGATTTTCTGGTTCTGCATGACAATTCCTTGGAAAGAGCGAGGCGGTATTGCGCCGCCAGATAGTAAAAGAACGTAGAGCCGGATGCCCGCTTGGGGCGGGCGCCCGGCTCCGGGCACCACTTACTGCAAGTGAATCTGCGATTTTACTCGAGAATCTTGGCAACGACACCTGCGCCGACGGTACGGCCGCCTTCGCGGATAGCGAAGCGCAGACCTTCTTCCATCGCGATCGGGTTGATCAGCTTCACCGTGATCGACACGTTGTCGCCC
>CALNWN010000012.1 GCA_940746715.1 uncultured Paraburkholderia sp. | reverse complement strand
CAAGGAAAGTAAGTGCCGCCCCGCACAGGGGCAACGCCAATAGACCACCGTGAACTCAAGGAAAGGCCAAGGGGGTAAAAAAACAGCCATCCAAAAAAACAAAAAACCCCTCATAGCGCCCCCGCCCCCGACAACCCCCTCTCCAACGCCGCAACGCCGGCAGGCAAATCCACCTTCACACCGAGATCCACCATCGTCCGCCCCAACGCATGCACCGTCCGGAAAAGATTATGCTCACGGCACTGCTCGCCCATCTGCCCAATGCGGACAATCGGCAATCCGAACGACCCGGAAATCTCCACCTGATGTTGCCGCGAAATATGCGCGCGCAGACATCGCCCGGACTCAAGCCCGCGGGCACCTCGATCCCCACCACCGAATTCAACCGGCACTCCTTCGGCGCATACAACTGCAGACCGAGCGCCGTCACGCCCTCCTGTAATGCCACGGAACATTTCAGGTGCCGCGCGAAGCGCTTCTCCAGCGTCTCGGCGCACACGAGCCGCAACGCCTCGTGCAACGCGAGCACGCCCGACACGGGCGCCGTGTAGTGATACCCCGCGTTGTGCCAGAAGTTCTCCGCGAGCGATGCGTCCAGGCACCAATGCGCGTTCGGCGCCGTCCGCCCCTTCACCCGCTCCCACGCCGCATCGGAAAACGCAATCAGCGAGACGCCAGGAATCGACGACAAACCCTTCTGCCCACCGGTGATGACCGCGTCGATACCCCACGCGTCCATCGCGAGCGGCATTGTGCTCAACGTGCAGACGGCGTCGACGATCACGAGCGCGCCCACCGCTTTCGCCAATGCCGCAATGTCCTTCAGTTGGTAATTCCACACCGTGTTCGACGTCTCGCCCTGCACGACCGTGACGATCTCCGGGCGCTCGCGGCGAATCGCGTCCGCAATCTGCTCAAGACTGGCCACCGACCTGTCGGCCACTTCCAGCACGCTCACCTGCGCGCCGACGCGGCGGCCCATCTCGGCCATCCGTCCGCTGAAAAAGCCATTCTTGATGCTCAGGACGCGCGTGCCTTCCCAGGCGAGATTGGAGATCGCCATTTCCATCGCGGCCGAGCCCGGCCCCGCGACGCCCAGCACCCATTTCGAATGCGTCTGGAACACATAGCGCGCCATCGTCTTCACCTGGCTGATCACCTTCACCATCGTCGCGCCCAAATGGTTGATGACGATCGTGTTGGCCTTCGCGACGGCCGCGGGGATCGGCACGGGGCCGGCGCCCATCATCAGCAACGGCTCTTCGGGAAGAATGGCGTCGAGCGATTCGACAACCGGGCACGGCACAGCAGTGGACGCAACGTTGAATGATGAAGTCGGCATGATCGGTACTTGAAGGAAAGCGCAAGATGGAATGCACAGG
Organism: uncultured Paraburkholderia sp.; assembly: GCA_940746715.1. Lineage (GTDB taxonomy): Bacteria > Pseudomonadota > Gammaproteobacteria > Burkholderiales > Burkholderiaceae > Paraburkholderia. The sequence continues at coordinate 153,032 of CALNWN010000012.1, read as the reverse complement.
AGCCAACGGCCTCGTCAGCTGTCATGCTGACAAGGCCGTCGTTCGATGATTCACTGATCCGCGCGATTGCGCAAGTTTTTTGACCATGCTTCGTGCAACCGCGCCGCGCATGCCGCGTCACGCAACGCTTGCTCAAGCGTCATTTCACGGCGCTCTTGTCGAGTTTCTTCCCGGCCGCCGCATTGAAGCGCCCCACATATTCCTCGATCAGCCGGCGCATGGCCCGCCCGATCTGCCGGTAATCGGACTCGTTGAGGTTCGCGAGCGACACACGGCCCGACGGATGCTGCGTGCCGAAGCCGCGTCCCGGCAACAGCAAGACACGCGCCTCGCGCGCGAGGCGGAACAGCAGTTCGGAAGGCTCGGTGTTGTTCAACAGCCAGTCGACGAACTCGCGCCCATGCGCCCGCTCGCCGAGGTACTCCACGTCGAGAATAGTGTAGTAGTCGACCTGATTCGGGTCGTCGTCCTTGAACGAAATGCCCACCTCTTCGTAAAGCGCCTGCTTGCGCTTGCGGATCAGGCGCTTTAACGCATTCTTGTAGGCGTCCGGCGTGTCCATCAGCGAGAACAGCGAAAACAGCACCATCTGCACCTGCTGCGGCGTGGACAGCCCCGCTGTGTGATTCAGCGCGACGGTGCGGCTGTCCGCCACCAGACGGTCGATGAACTTGAGCTTGTCGGGCTCGGTGGTAATCGACTCGTACCGTTCGTGCAGTTGTTCTTTCACGTCCTTCGGCAGTTCGGCGATCAGCCTGTCGAGCACATTGTCGCGATGCGTCGCAATCGTGCCGAGGCGCCAGCCGGTCGCGCCGAAGTACTTCGAATACGAATACACGAGAATGGTGTTCTTCGGCGCGAGCGCGAACAGCGAAACGAAGTTGTCGGCGAAGGTGCCGTACACGTCGTCGGTGAGGAGAATCAGATCGGGCCGCTCTTTTACGATGTCGGCAATGTATTGAAGACTTTCGTCGTCGATTTTCACGGAAGGCGGATTGCGCGGGTTCACCAGAAAGAACGCCTTCACCTTCGGATCGCGCAGCTTGTAGAGTTCGCGCTTCGAATACTGCCAGCCGTTTGCGACATCGGCTTCGAGACTCACAACGTTCAACTGATAGTCGTTCAGTCGCGGGATCTCAATGTACGGTGTAAAGATCGGCATGCCGAGCGCGATCGTATCGCCAGCCCTGATGATGTGATTCTCGCGCAGCGTGTTGAAAATATAGGTCATGGCCGCGGTACCGCCTTCCACGGCGAATACGTCGAACTCGCCGACGAACGGATGTCGACCGATCATCTCGCGGCGCAGGTACTGCCCAACAATTACTTCGGAGAGCTTAAGCATTCTATCGGGCACCGGATAGTTCGATGCCAGAATCCCCTAGCACATCTCATACAGAAAGTCGCCTGCGGACAGCCCAATTGATCGCGCACATACGACACCGCGCCGCGCAAAAAGTCGATTCCCGGCACGCCCCGGTTTTCGCGCAGGAACAGGTCGAAGCGCTCTTCGAGCCCTCGCGCCGTGGAAATCCGCCAACGCCCTCCGGCATGTATGCGAACGCGCGCTCCGACTCGCGCATCGCAAAGAGACCGAGCTGCCAGAAACCGTGACGCGGAATCGTCGCGAGAAAGTTCGGATTGCCACGTCCTGCGTTGAGCATCGCCATGTTGGCCGGACGCTCGACGACACCGCCGCCTGCCGCCTTGATGAGTTCGTCCTTCAACTCGAACGGGCTGAGCGCCGCAAGACCCGGTTGAGCCATGTCTGCATGCGTGGTGCCGCCATTCTTTTTTGCCATGATGCGTTCTCCAATGAACCAGATGAAAGGCGCGACCGGGACATCGGCGAGCGACGCCCCGGCCGGCGCGAAGAAGGGATGCGATGCGTTTTCTAGACGACGAGCGGCCCGAGCAGCGTCAACGCGACGTTTGCGATCGCATACGTGATCGCGAACAGCACGGTAGGCACCGCGCTCTCGGCCTTGTCGAGCACGCCGCCGAACGCCGCCGGATTGGCGCTGCGCGAGCCCGTGAGCGTGCCTGCCAGGATGGCCGCGTTGTTGTAGCGGAGGACATAGCGGCCGAACAGCATCGTGGGGAGAAGCGGAAAGAGCGTGACGAACACCCCAAGCAGGAAGATCGTCATGCCGCTTTGCTTGACCGTCACCACAGCCTGCAAGCCGGAATTCAGGCCGACCACGGCGACGAAGGCCGCGAGTCCGAAGTCCTTCAGCAACTGCGACGCCGCCGGGGGCATGACGCCATACATCGGATGCTTGCCGCGCATCCAGCCGAACAGCAGGCCGGCAAGCAGCCTCCGCCTGAGCCGAGCGTAAGCGGAATGCCGCCGACGTCGACGACGATCAGCCCGATCAGCAGCCCGAGCACGAGACCCGCGCCCATGTAGATGAAATCCGTCTTGTTGGAGTACGGCAGTTCTAGCCGGCGGCTTCCACCGCGCGCTTCGTGTCCTTCGGCGATCCGTAGAACGTGATGACGTCGCCGTGTTCGAGCTTCGTCTCGGGTAGCAGCGGCAGCGGCTGGCCGGCACGCGACACGCTCTGGATATACACGCCGTGGCGCATGTCGCGATCGACGAGTTCGCGCGCGGCGGCAATCGTCGTGTGATTCATGCCTTTGCGCGTGAACACGCCTTCGCGTGTTTGCATGACGACGCCCAGGTCGCCGATGTCGGCCACCTCGCTGCCGTTCGAGCCGAAATCGACGACGGCTTCGCGGCGGCCCACCACCAGCACCACGTCGTCGGGCGCCAGTATGAGATCGGGCGTCGGGTCCAGCGCGTGGCCGCCCCGCTTGACGCGCTCGATGGTCAGCAGGTCGCGATGCAGCGTCTCCACCTCCTTGACGGTCTTCCCGGCACTGAAGTCGATCCGGTACGTGCGTCCCACCAGTTCCGGCAACGCGACAAGCTGTCCCGGCGCGCGCGACGGCCCGCCCGGTACGAGGTCGCGTTCGGCTTCGACCGATGCATCACGCAGGCTCTGCCCCATGAACTTAGGCAGTACATTCACGCAGACGATGATGGCGCCGAGCGAGCCGAACACGTAGGTCACTGCGTAAGCAATCGCGACGTCGGATTGCAGGGACTTGACCTCGTCGGCGGACAGCCCGAGGCGTGCGATTGCATCGCCCGCGGTGCCGATGATCGCGGACTGCGTCAGCGCGCCGCCCGCCAGCCCGGCGGCGAGTCCCTTGTTCATATGGAACAGCTTCGCGCAGACCACCACGGTGATCAATGCCGTGGCCGCGAGAAAGACCGCCATTGCGATCTCACGCAGCGTCTTGCGGTTGAGCGAATTGAAAAAGCCCGGCCCGGAGTCGTAACCGACCGCGTAGATGAACACGGCGAACATGATGGCCTTGACACCGTTATCGATCGTGACGCCCGCCTGACTGATGACCACGGCCGCCAGCAACGAGCCGCCGACGCCGCCTAACTGAAACTTGCCGAAGTTGATCTGGCCAATGAAGTAACCCGCTGCCAGCGATAAAAACAGCGCGATTTCTGAAAGATGTGATGTAGCCAGTCCATCATGTCCTCGTTGTGTCGTTGGTTCTACTAATCGATATGTGTCGTCGACCGCGCGCAGGCACTGCCCTTGCCCGGCAATCGGACCGCTTAGCCGGTCTCGCCGGCGAGACCGGCCAGCGCGCGCCCGCAGCCGATAACGGAAACGAATTGAGATTGAATCGAATAGCCGATTGCAACGCTCGTGAACGGGGCAATCCGCCATTGAGTCGTCGGCAATTCGGCACTCATAGCGGGCAGCCAATTTCTCGGTCCGTTATCAAACTGCATGAGTAAATTCGCAATCGAATTAAGCCGGATGATTCTTTCTCTAATGTGATGTGGGTCGATTGCCGGACATAATCGTTCCGCTAAGCGTCGTTAAGCAAAAGTACAGCGCACCGGATTCCGGGCGAACGACTCAGGAAGCCGCACGCACACCGCTTTCCATGGGATCGGCCCGCGAAGCTCAAGCAAATTGAGCCGATTGATCGCGCGCTTTTTTAAGTTAAGTAAATTTAGCGGGCGTGTCAACGCTCTTTTTTCAGGCATTAAACCTTGACTTCTTAATTGATGGACCTAAGTAAAAGCGCTTCGCGTGCGCTTTATCATGACTTGTTTCAATAGCGATTTTGACGGTTTGCTCACGCGAATCCCGCTTATCGCGATGACCTGAATTCGCACAATCGCGCCTTTAAAGCGAAACGGCGGTTCCAGTGCAAGGCGATGAAGTGCGTGACTGTCCATCAACGCAAGACGACAAACGAGATCGCGTAGAGGACAGCCGCGGACCAAGCCGCGTGACAAACCGGCGCGCTTGGCAACGCGCCGCGCGCAACCGCTGAGATCGGTCTTCTCAGTCCCCGGGCGAGCGCGCCTTCAAACGCCGCCCGCGTTCAGCGAAACGGGGCGTATCGCCGTGCGCGCGTCGTCCGGCGCGCCGCACATCTCGCGCAGCAAGGCCGCCTCGCGCTCATGCACTTCCACCGGGAACCAGCGCGCGCCGGCCTCGGCGAGATAGCGCGCGCGATGCTGGCCGTTGCGAAACGCCACCACGCCCTCGCGCTCGATACCCAGCCAGCCGAGTACGCCCGGCGCGCGACGCGTCGAGATGGTCACGTACGGCATTTGCGGAATGCGCGGATTGTCCGGATCGAGAAACTCGCGAATGCCGTGCACCTTCCCCGCGTGCCATTCGGCGACGGGCTTCAACACATAGTCGGTATTGTCGCGATCGGCGCATGCAAGCAGCTTGCGCACGTCGATCAGCCACGACCTGGTGCCGCGTGCCGTCGGCGACAAAGACGCGTTTCAGCCGCACATGGTCGTACCATGAATGCTGATGAAGCGGCACGATCCAGACTGTCTCCGCGCAGGCCGGCGCACCCGCGGACAATGAATTCGATAGAGGCAAAGGCAGGCTCGATAAGCTGGCCGGGTTTCGCCAGCGCGTTAAGAGAGCGCTAACGCTACGAGTCGATTGTGAAAGAAGCATGTCAAGCCACGGTATTAACTGCTCTGCATGAGCGCTGCACAACCGCCCGACTCAACGGGCGGACGCGGACCTTCAAGGACACGACGATGACAGACACCCGGAATTTCAACGAATATGTGCGCATCGAGGCTAACCAGGATAACGGCGTAGCAACGATCGTGCTTGAGCGTGCCGAGCGTCGCAATGCCGTCGACCGCCATGTCGCCGACGCGCTGAGCGCCGCCTTCCAATGCTTCGAAACCGAGCCGTCGTGGCGCGCCGCCGTGCTGTTCGGCGCAGGCGGGACCTTCTGCGCGGGCGCGGACCTGAGCGCGCTCGCCGACGAAACCCGCCGCAACGAAATCCACGCGGACGGCAGCGGCCCCGGACCGATGGGGCCGACGCGCATGAGTTTCACCAAGCCGGTCGTCGCTGCGATTGCAGGCTATGCGGTCGCCGGCGGCCTAGAGCTCGCGGCGATGTGCGACCTGCGTGTCGTCGAAGAAGACGCGGTACTCGGCGTGTTCTGCCGCCGCGTCGGCATTCCGTTGATCGATGGCGGGACGATTCGCCTGCCGCGGCTCATCGGCGTGTCGCGCGCGCTCGATCTCATACTCACCGGACGCGCCGTGAGCGCGCAGGAAGCGCTCAGCTTCGGGCTCGCCAACCGGATCGTGCCCAAGGGCGGTGCGCGGGCCTGCGCGGAGCAACTCGCAGCCGAACTGGCCGCGTTCCCGCAGGCCGCGCTGCTGGCCGACCGCCGCTCCGTCCTCGAAAACAGCATGCTCGACGATTTCGCCGAGGCACTGCGGCGCGAAGGCGCCGGCGGATACCGGGCGGTAGTCGACGAGGGTATCGCCGGCGCCGCCCGCTTTGCACAAGGCGCGGGGCGGCACGGCAAAACGCTCGACTAAAAACAACACCTGCGAACAACAGCCGCGCCGGCCCGCAGCACTATCGTTTTGACTTAGGTAGAATCCCTGACTGTTTTGCTCCCGCACGGCGCCCGCGCTCTCGCCCCGAAAACGCGCGCCGGCCGCGCAACGCCTTGCGCCGCGCCGATTCACAGTCCGTCGCCATGCCTTTGCCTCTGCTTGCTCTTGCCGTTGCCGCCTTTGGCATCGGCACCACCGAATTCGTCATCATGGGGCTTCTTGCCGTTCCACGTCAGTTCGAGCAGGCTGCCGTACGAATCTTCGGTCGGACCGCTGATCGTGCCAGAGCCCATCAGATCGCCCACTCGCGTATTGCAGCCCGCCACCGTGTGATGCGCGAGTTGCTGCGCCATCGTCCAGTACATGTATTTGAAGTTGGTCCGCGCAATGGTGGTCGCCTGTTTCGCGCCGTGCGGCCGCAGCGTGAATTCAAGCGCTATGTCGAATGCATGGTCGCCCTCGTGCCGCAGATACTCGAGCGGCTGCGGCTCCTGCACCGGCTGCGCGACGCAAAAAGGCTCGAGCGCGTCGAGCGTGACGATCCACGGCGAGATGGTCGTCGCGAAGCCCTTCGAATTGAACGGTCCCAGCGGCACGTATTCCCATTGCTGGATGTCGCGCGCGCTCCAGTCGTTTAGCAACACCATGCCGAAGATGTGCGCTTCGGCATCGGCACACGCAATCGGCTCGCCCAACGCGTTGCCGCCGCCGATCACAAAGCCCGTCTCCAGCTCGATGTCCAGCTTGCGACACGCGCCGAACACCGGCCGCTCCTGATCGGGCCGCTTCAGTTGACCGTTCGGCGACGCACCGGCGTGCCGCTCACCACGACCGACGACGCCCGTCCGTCGTTGTAGCCGATCGGCATCTCGGACCAGTTCGGCAGCAGCGCGTTCTTCGGATCGCGGAACATGCAGCCGACATTCGTCGCGTGTTCTTTCGACGAGTAAAAATCTGTGTAGCCTGGAATATCTACCGGCAGATGGAGCCGCGCATCGGCCTGGCGCACCAGCGCCTTCGCGCGCAGCGCGGCGGCGTCGCGGAGTGTGGCGGTATCGCGTGACAGCAGCGTGCTCAACTGGATGCGCACGCTGCGCCATGCGCGCGGCCAAGGGCGATGAAGTCGTTCAGCGTATCGCGCGCAAAAACCTCGGCGTTCGACGGCACCGTCAGCAGCCCCGCCGCCTGCAATGCGGCCAGGTCGACGATTTCTTCGCCTATCGCCACGCCTGCGCGGCGCGCTGCGTTGGTGCTGTCGCTGAAAATGCCGAACGGCAGATTCTGGATCGAAAAATCGTTGGCCGGCTGGTTGGCCGACTCGACCCAGCTCTTGCGCGACGGATCGAGCGTTGCCTGAAGATCGCTCACTGCGCTCATCGTTGCTCCGGATTGAAGTGTTTCTTGAGACCCTGCCAGCACTCGTAGTAATGCGCCTGCAGCTGCGCGGTTTCGAGCGCGAAACGGGTCGGCTTGATCAGCGTGCGTGTTTCGAACATGAAGGCCATCGTGTCGCCCACCTTGTTCGGCTTCGGACGTATCGCTGTGGGACGCTTTCTCGAAGGTCTCGGCGTCGGGGCCATGGCCCGACATGCAGTTGTGCAGGCTCGCGCCGCCAGGCACGAAGCCCTCTCGGCCTTCGCGTCGTACACGCCATGCACGAGGCCCATGAACTCGCTCGCCACATTGCGATGGAACCAGGGCGGGCGGAACGTATCTTCCGCGGCGAGCCAGCGCGGCGGGAAGATGACGAAGTCGATCGTATCGACGCCCGGCGTGTCGCTTTGCGATTGCAGCACGAGAAAGATCGACAGATCCGGATGGTCGAAGCTGATCGAGCCGATCGTGTTGAAGCGCCGCAGGTCGTATTTGTACGGCGCGTAATTGCCGTGCCACGCCACCACGTCGAGCGGCGAATGGCCGATGTCCGCGCGCCACAGGTTGCCGTTCATCTTCGCGACGAGCTCGAAATCGCCCTCGCGGTCTTCATACGCGGCATGCGGCGTGAGGAAGTCGCGCGGATTGGCGAGACCGTTGGAGCCGATCGGGCCGAGATCCGGCAAGCGCAGCAAGGCGCCGAAGTTTTCGCAGATGTAGCCGCGCGCCGCGCCGTCCGGCAGGCTCACCGCAAAGCGCACGCCGCGCGGAATCACCACGATCTCGAACGGCGCCACTTCGAGCCGGCCCATTTCGGTTGCGATGTCGAGGCGGCCTTCGGCACGATCAGCAGTTCGCCGTCCGCGTTGTAGAAAAAGCGGTCCTGCATCGAGCGATTCGCCGCGTACAGGTGGATCGCACAGCCGCTCATTGATTCCGCCGCGCCGTTGCCCGCCATCGTCACCCAGCCGTCGATGAAATCGGTCGGCTCGGTCGGCATGGGCAAAGCGTCCCAGCGCAACTGGTTGGGCGGCGTCGGCGGGACCTTCCGCGAAGTTGGCGACGAGCCGCTCCGAAGGCAGCGGCGTGAACGGCTTGTGCACTGCCACCGGACAGCTGCTCGGCATACAAACCGTAGGCCGCGCGCTGCGGCGAATTGCGCCCTTCGGGCAGCGCGCCCGGCAGAGCCTCCGTCGCGAATTCGTTACCGAAGCCGAACTGATAACCGGGCTCGATCTCGAGCCGCGAGCTGGCCGTATCCGGCTGACGTGTTGAAGTGTCCATGCATGGTTCTCCGTTGATGCTCGTTTTGTGTGGGGCGGTTTGTCTCAAGAGACTTGTCTCACGGGGCTTGTCTCACGCGGTTTTCGGCGCCGGCGCCGCTTGGCGGCTACGCGAGTCAGCACGCGCACGGCCGCCGCACGAAACATGCGATTCCTTCACGGCACGAGTTCGCCGCCGCCATGGTCGGCGGTAGATTTACGAATAGTAAAACGAATTACGTTAAGTAAAATTAACGTATACTCTGGAAGCGAAGGCCGTGGCGCGCCGCAGCCCGTCCCGACAGGCGTTCGCCGGATATGGTTATGAGCATTTTGTTCATTTCGCTGCAGCGTGGACTGCTACCATCGAAGAATGCGGTGCACGCGCCTTTGTTCCGGTGCCGCACGCGCCACCCAAGTGATCCATTCGCCTAAATGATTCCGCCGACCATCCCCGATCTCGTTGCGCGCGCCTCCGGGCGTCCTTTTCTGGGCAAGCATCTGACGATGGCGCGTGGCGCACATGGAGACGTCGCGCTTGTGCGCTTGACCGACTTCGAGCTGACGAGCGCCTACGAGCCGATCTTCGATATCAGCGTGCACGCGTTGGCGCAGTCGCTTTCGTCGGATGCGGAAATGTGGATCGTTTCGGCGACGAGCTGGGCTTCCAGGCGGTCACGCAGCGGCTCGACGACGCGCCGTTCGATATGTTCGAGGCCTTCGACCGTATTGCCGACGAACGACCAGGAACTCGTCGCCCTCGACCGCATGTCGCGCGCGCTGCATGCGATCAATTTCTTCGGCGCGCAACGCCACGGCCTGCTATTTCTGCGCGTGCACGAGCGGCTCTTGAAGAGCGTGAAGTACGACCACGGCCGGCATTTCTCGAGTGTGCTGATATCGTTCGGTCTTAATCCGTCGCGAATCGTGATCGAACTGCCGGCGGCAGCCGTCGCGCATAAGACCTTTCTTGGCTATCTGACGAAGAGTTACCAGCACTACGGCTTCAAGGTGGCGGGCAATCTGTCGAACGCGGGGCAGATTCTGTCGGTATCGGACACCGCGCGGCTGGATTTTCTGAAGATGGACGCAGCAATTGCGTTACGCGACGCAACGGTGAAGCCGCTAGTCGGCTACGCGAGCCGGCTGCGGATTCCGCTCATTTTCAATCGCGTGATGGACGAACCGCAGTTCGAGGCGTTGCAGCAATACGATGTGCGCTTTGTGCAAGGGCCGCTCTTTAACGCGCACTATCACGACCGCGCGGCCTGATTTCCGCCACGCGTCAGGCGGCGTCCCCGAGGCGCCGCGCCAGCGCCTTCAGCCGCGGCGCCACTTTCTCGCGAAACACCTCTTCCCCCATCGACGAAGCCGGCCCGCTGCAGCTCAGCACGAGCCAGCGTCCCTCGCGCGGCTCGCGAAACGGCACCGCAACGGCGTTCACGTCGTCGTGCCAGGCGCGAAACGAATAGCAGCACCGCTCTCTACCGAACGCGGCGATTTCCTTCACGGCGTCGGCCGGCTGCACGGCGAGATAGGCGCGGCCCATGGAGCTCGTCAGCATCGACAGTCTCGAGCCCGGCGCGAGGCCGAGCGTCAGCGCCGTTTCGCTGCGGATCGTGTCCAGATAGATCATGTCGAGGCCGTCGCGGCAGCCGAGCGAGACCGCCGCGCCCACCTCGCGCGCAAATGCGCGCATGTGCGGGCGCGCGAGTTCCAGTGTGTCGGTGCCCGAGAGCAGCGCGAAACCCAACGACAGCACGCCGGCGTCCAGCGCGTATTTGCCGAGCGCCTCGTCGAGCCGGAGATAGCCGAGCACCGTCAGCGTGTAGGCGAGGCGGTTGACGGTGGCCTTCGGCAAACCGGTCCGTTCGACGAAATCGCGGTTGCCGAGCATCGTTTCGCCCGGCTTGAATGCGCGCAGCAGATCGAGCCCGCGTGCCAGGGCGACGACGAATTTGCGCTCGTCGAGCGGTTCGGTGAAAGTGGCTGCGGGCGTCATCGGGTGATACACTCGGGTGTCGTTTGCAAAACATTGCTTCGCATAGCGGAACTCTAGTCAAGCTTGAATCAGGCATGCATCAGGAGATACGTCATGGCCGAGGCCGCGCAGTTTCACTGGGAAGACCCGCTGCTGCTGGATCAGGAGCTCACCGAAGACGAACGCATGGTGCGCGACGCCGCCGCGGCCTATGCGCAGGACAAGCTGCAGCCGCGCGTGCTCGAAGCGTTCCGCCACGAGAATACGGACATCGAAATCTTCCGCGAAATGGGCGAGCTCGGCCTCCTCGGCCCGACCATTCCCGAGCAATACGGCGGGCCGGGGCTCAACTACGTGGCGTATGGCCTGATTGCGCGGGAAGTGGAGCGCGTGGATTCCGGCTACCGCTCGATGATGTCGGTGCAGTCGTCGCTCGTCATGGTGCCGATCTACGAATTCGGCTCGGATGCGCAGAAACAGAAGTACCTGCCGAAGCTGGCCACGGGCGAATGGATCGGCTGCTTCGGGCTCACGGAGCCGAACCACGGCTCCGACCCGGGCAGTATGGTGACGCGCGCAAAGAAGGTCGACGGCGGCTATTCGCTGTCGGGCTCGAAAATGTGGATCACCAACTCGCCCATCGCCGATGTCTTTGTCGTGTGGGCGAAGCTCGAAGAGAACGGCAAGGACACGATTCGCGGCTTCATTCTCGAGAAGGGCTGGAAGGGATTGTCGGCGCCGACCATCCATAGCAAGGTCGGCTTGCGGGCATCGATCACCGGCGAAATCGTGCTCGATGAAGTGTTCGTGCCGGAAGAAAAACGCTTTCCGGAAGTAAGCGGCCTGCGCGGTCCGTTCACGTGCCTGAACTCGGCGCGTTATGGCATTGCCTGGGGCGCGCTCGGCGCGGCGGAGGCGTGCTGGCACACCGCGCGTCAGTATGTGCTCGATCGCAAGCAGTTCGGCCGGCCGCTCGCGGCCAACCAGCTGATTCAGAAAAAGCTCGCCGACATGCAGACCGAGATCACGCTCGGCCTGCAAGGCGTGCTACGCCTTGGCCGCATGAAGGACGAGGGCACGGCGGCCGTCGAAATCACCTCGATCATGAAGCGCAATTCGTGCGGCAAGGCGCTCGACATCGCCCGGCTCGCGCGGGACATGCTGGGCGGCAACGGCATTTCCGACGAATTCGGCATTGCACGGCATCTGGTGAATCTGGAAGTGGTGAACACGTACGAAGGCACGCACGATATTCACGCACTCATTCTGGGCCGCGCGCAAACGGGCATTCAGGCGTTTTTCTGAGGTCTTGCTGGGCGCTTGTCTGATCTGTCGGCGGCGGCGCGTGGCGCGCCCGAGCAGTAAGAATGAAGGCCGGTTCGCAATGAACCGGCCTTCTCTCATTCACGGGTGGACGACGCGCCGTTTTCCCGACGCGCTCGCCGCGGGCTTACTTGTTCGGCTGCGGCGTCATGCGCAGATACGGGCGCAGTGCCTTGTAGCCCTTCGGGAATTTCTGCTTGATCACCTCTTCGTCTTTCAGCGACGGCACGATCACGACGTCGTCGCCCTGCTTCCAGTTGCCTGGCGTGGCCACGGAGTGGTTGTCGGTGAGCTGCAGCGAATCGATGACGCGCAGCACTTCGTCAAAGTTGCGCCCCGTACTTGCCGGATACGTGATGATGAGACGCACCTTCTTCTTCGGATCGATCACGAACAGCGAGCGCACCGTGAGCGTTTCGTTCGCGTTCGGGTGAATCATGTCGTACAACTCGGACACTTTGCGGTCGCCATCGGCCAGGATCGGGAATCCGACGTTGGCTGCCTGCGTTTCATTGATGTCCTTGATCCATTCCTTATGCGACTCGGCGCTGTCCACCGACAGTGCGATGGTCTTGACGTTGCGCTTCGCAAATTCCTCGGCGAGCTTGGCGGTCAGACCGAGTTCGGTGGTGCAGACCGGGGTGAAGTCGGCGGGATGCGAGAACAGCACGCCCCAGCTGTCGCCGAGCCACTCATGAAACTTGATGCGGCCGATACTCGACTCCTGCTCGAAATCCGGTGCGATATCGCCAAGACGTAGACTCATGTGCATCTCCTTTAGGTATCTGGAAGCTATCGGACGACTGGCGCGGGCTTCTGCCGGCCGGGTCTGGCAAAGATAAAGCATACGGCAGCGACCGTATATGCCGAACTAACTTCGGCTCACTACTCTGTGCGGTTTTGTAATTTTCACCGATTTAGTGGAAACTTTGCGGGACAGATCAACTCCATCCTGCATTAACATCATCTGCGAGGCTAAGCAGTTGGTGTTGGGTGCAGTTTCGCCTTGCCAGGAACGGTTCGTGCATTCGCCTAGGTGAACCGGGCAGTGCGCTCGCCAGTCGCCGTTTCTTTGGTTACGATTCACGCGTAGCGTGAGACGAAGGGGAGCTGTCCATGTCGGAAGTCAACAAGGAGAGATTGATGTCGGATATCAAAACGGTCCTCGCGGACGCGGAAGACCTGCTGAAACAGGCCGCAAGCGCAACGGGCGAGCGCGCTTCGGAACTGCGCGAAACGGCGCTGTCCCGTCTCAAGCAAGCCAGGGAAAAAGCGGCTGACGTGCAAGTCGTCGTAGTCGAGAAAGGCAAAAAGGCTGCTCGCGCAACCGACGACTACGTACACGAGCACCCGTGGGCATCCATTGGCATCGCCGCGGGCGCCGGCGTGCTGCTGGGTCTCCTGATCAACCGCAAGTAACACTGCACATGGCCGGACGGCTCCCGTCCGGCATGCGACCAAATGGAGTGGACCGGCGCATGTCCGGCCGGTCCGCTTGTCCCGGCGCGCACGTTTCTCGAGCGTCGCTTAGCCCATCCGCGCAACGCCCACAGCCATGACGATCGACACACAATCGCAGCGCGAACAACACAGTCCGTTACGCCGCATCATCAGTTCGGTGTCCGCCATTCTGCAAACGCGCCTTGAGCTGATCGGCATTGAACTCGCCGAAGAAAAGGATCGCCTTCTCGGCGTGCTCTTTCTCGGCCTTGCCGCGATGATGCTGACCACCATGGCGCTGATCGCACTGACCGCGTTGATCGCCATTGCGTTCTGGGACACCTACCGCTGGCAGGCGCTCGCCGGAATCACGCTGGTCTATGCGATTGCGGGATTGGTGTGCGCGCTCAAGGCGCGCAGCGGCCTGCGCAATGCGCCTATGGTGTTCGAGGCCACCATCGCCGAATTCGAGAAAGACCGCGACGTATTTCGCAGACCGTAGCGACGTGGACGCCTGCAGTGCGGTTCGCCTGCTGCGACGCTTGTGAAGCATTTGCGAGGCATTGCCAGGTCCACCATTGCTGCGATGGTTAGCTAAGTCGTTCGCTGCGCCATTTCCTGCTCCCTCACTGCCGACACGCCATGAGCCATAGCTACTCGAGTACCGCATACCGTAACAAGCGCCAGCCGGCGCGAGACCTGAGCGCACCGCACCTGCGAGCCCTGCGCAAGGAACTGTTGCTCGTGCGCGCGGACGTCGAGCGCATGGAGCTCGCAGAGGCCACGCTGGAACTGCGCGAGGCCGTCACGCGCTTCAGCTGGCTCAAATTTATCGTGCCGGGCTTCGGCGGGCTGCGCATGGGCAGCGGCTCCAAAGCGAGCTTTCTGAATGCAGGCACGATTGGCGCGCTTCTCAAGCAATATCCGGTCATCAGTTCTCTCGTGTCGCTCGTGCTGGCGAAACCGCTGCACGCGACGGTCGCTGCGGGTGCGAAGCCCGCACTCAAGTGGGGCAGCCTTGCGTTCGCCGCGTGGGAAGCGTACCGCGTGTGGCAGCAGATCAAAGGCGAGTCACGGGCTTCCGGCGACGAGGGCTGACCTTTATCGCATAGGGTTGGCGGCATATGCTTCATGGCATGTGCTCGCACTCGCTAGCTCGTGCCCCAACATTCCGCGCTGCGCGGCACCGAACCGTTCGCCGCGCTTCTGTTACTTCGCATCCCGGTCGCGTCGAGCGTGAAGACACCGCATGCGTCGTCTCGCATCGGCCCTGATTCATCGGGTGTTGCTTCGATCGCATAGCCGCCGTTGGCGCCGTCCGCGGGCAACACGCGCAGACGATACACAGCCGCGCCCATCTGCGGAGCCTGGTTAAAGCCCGGCGGCAGCGCAACAATGCTGTCGCTTGCCGCGCCCTCGACGAATTGCGCCGCTCGCAACAATGCCGAGGCCGCGTCGACTCTATGCGCGCGTGCGACCTGGCTGCGATAGGAAGGTACGGCGAACAATGCGAGCACAGCGACTATCGCGAGCGTGATCACCAGTTCCAGCAAGGTGAATGCGGATATCTGCAGCCTTTTCATCTACGCCTCGTTAAAAGGGGCCTCGCAGCGACCCGCCGCCAATGGCGTTCGACTACGTTGCCGTCGAGAACCAGCTGCATCTGCAGCCACACTTGCGACTCCCTGTTCTTGCCGAATCCCCGCGCGGTCAGCAGATACGCCCGCGCCTCGGGGCGGCCGGCGATGCGCCACTCTTCCACCACGCATTGCGGCGCGCGAACGGACCCCGGCCATTGCGCAATGGGCGTCGCGGCGGCTGCTTCGAACGCGGCTTCGAGCTTCCACTGCGCCGGTTCACGGGCAGCTTGCGCGACGCGATCACACCCACACCCGCGGATCCGATGACGCTGCGGGCACACAAAGTCAATGCCGAATCCGCGGCGTGAAAAGCCTGCAAGTAGTCGCGGACGTTGACTGCACTGCGCGCCGCCGCGAACGATGCTTCGAACCACGCCGCGGATGTCACGAGCAGCATCGCCGACATCAACAGGACGATGGCCAGCACCACGCCGCGCTGGCGCGGGCGGGCGGCGCGACTACAGCGGCGGCCGCGGGGGCGGCCGCAGCAGCGGTTCGGCCATTGCGGTTCGCGGCCGCGCCACGGTTCGCCCATGCAACTGCACTCTGCTCTGCGACGTCTTTCGATCACGACACGCCCTCCGCGTAATTGCGCAGCGCGACGCGGCGCCAGAACGCTTGCCGCGGACGGAAGTCCGTCGCCACGCTACTCACGCCATCGCAGTCGACATAACGGGAGCGCTGCCCCTGCGGCGCGCCCCGCACCAGGACACACAGATCGACCGCGACGACGGTCGCCCACTGATCCGCAGTCACCGCGGAGGCGTCCACTGCGCTCACCGCGCCCGCGAGCCAGTACCTGAGGCGCAGGCGTTCGACGCCTTCAACCAGCGGCTGCGCAGACCCGGTCTTGCCGTTGCCTTCGCAATAGAGTTCCGGCTCGCCAGTCGAACTGCTCGCCTTGGCATAAAAGCGATTGACTACCGGCACGCCGCGGTCGCCGAGCGCAGCGCTGCTGCCCGTCACGGCCTGCCCGAGGCAATCCGTTGTCTGTCCCGTGGACGACGGCCACGTGGACACGCTGTCGCCGACGTATCGCACAGCGACGCCGTCTGATCTGCCAGGCAACGTCTCGCACATCAGCCGGCTGTCGTCCGTGCCCGTGGGATGGCCACCCGAACAGCCGAATAAGGGCGCCGGCGCGCGATATTGCGCGACGTCGGCGGGTACGAAGCCGGCCATCTGCAGTTGCTGGCCAACGACGGTCAGCGCCGTCAAGCCGGCATCGCGGATACGCAGCGCATTGCTCGCGTGGTCGAAAGCTGCACGCTGCGTCGCGTAAAGCGAGACGACGCCCGTTGTTACCACCAGTCCGAGCGCGACCGCGATCACAAATTCGATCAATGTATGGCCGCGCCCACCCTGCACCGGCGACATCATTTGACGAACGCCAGTGCAACGGAGAAGCCCACGGGCGCGTCTACTCCGCCACACGGCTCGGGCTTGTCGATCACATCGTCGGCTCGCGGCATGTTGCGCGAGGCCGTCCATGTCACGCGCGCTACCGAGACGCCTCCCGCTCCAATGACCGACGCGTCGCCTCGCGGCAACAGCGCCGCCGCTCGCGAGCGCCAGGCGTTGAGCGCGGCTTCGTTGGCTGACGGCGCGGACATCGCCTCAGCGACCGAATCGGCAATCCACGCAGCCTGTTCGCGCATCGCCATGGCACGCGCCTCCCGCGCCGTCCACAACTGCCCGGCAATCAGCCCGAGTGCAGTCACGGCCATCACCGCCACGGCGAGCATCACTTCGAACAACGAACTTCCGCCATCCCTCGTGCCGTTCTGACGCGACCGCGCGCGCCGCAAAGACCGCCCGGTCAGCGAGCTCATGACGCCGCTCCGCACGCGCCGTCCACCATCCGCGTCCGGCCGCCCGCCGCAATGCGAATGCAGCGCCGCCATTTATCGCCTTGCGTTGCCTTCGATGGCGCTCGTGGCGCAATGTCGAAACTGCGAAAAGTGCCGAGTTGGCCGGCAGGCGGCGTAAAAGTCAGATTGGTTTGAATGCCGACGATACTCACCGCCGCAAGCGAGCCGTGTGCGTGCAGCAGCGTCGGCGTGCCGCCGCGGTCCGCTAATATAGCCCAGCCGCAAGACCAGTCGGTCACGCCGTTACCGCACGGCTGCCCGGCGGCGAGACAGTGCCGCGCAGCGTCCGTTCTGCATACGGTCACGCGGGCGCCTCGGCGCAATGCCTCGCTGCGCGCATACGAGAGCGTCGACACCAGCGCCTTTGCCCGTGCATCGACCTGATCTCGCACGTGCCACGCTACGAACGATGGCGTCGCCATGACAACGATCACCGCAAAGAGCGCGCAAGCGTAAATGCGCCGCACGGCGGCGAAGCGATTGCATGTTGTTTCATCTGCATCCCTGAACGTTTGCAACGAATGCAGCCAATCTAGCGATTCGCGGACGGCCCAACAATCGGCCGAATGGCCAGGTGGCATTCAGACGCTATTGCGCGCCAGAATTCACGCGACGAACACAACGGGAGCAGCAGATGCGAACAGGTCAGGCTGCGCGGCAAAACGTGAGTTGTCAGAAGCGCCAGGCGGGCTTCCGTTTAGCGCTTGCGGGAAGGCTTGGGAGGAGAGGAGGCGCGGCGGAACTCTTCGATCACGTCTTCGAACTCGGAGACGTGATCGAAGCGCCGGTAAACAGAGGCGAAACGAACGTAAGCAATGGTATCGAGCGCGCGCAACTCGTTCATGACGAGCTCGCCGAGGCGCTCGCTGCGCACCTCGCGCTCGCCGCTGCCAAGCAGCTGATACTCGATGCGGGCGACAGCCGCGTCGATCGCGTCGGCCGCAACCGGGCACTTGCGCAGCGCCAGTTGCATGCTCGCGAGAATCTTGCGGCGATCGAATTCCGTGCGGCTACCGTCTTTCTTGACGACCGCCGGCAACGCCAGCTCGACCCGCTCGTACGTCGTGAAACGCTTGTCGCAGGCCGGGCAGCGGCGGCGCCGGCGAATCGTCGCACCGTCTTCGGAGACACGCGAGTCGACGACCTGCGTGTCGGCGTGACGGCAGAAAGGGCAATGCATGGCGGCTTAGCGGTAAACCGGGAAGCGCTGCGTCAGCTCGGCGACTTGTCCGTGCACGCGTTCGATCGTGGCGGCGTCTTCCGGGTTGTCCAGCACGTCGGCAATCAGGTTGCCCACCTGCTCCGCTTCCTTCGTGCCGAAGCCGCGCGTGGTCATGGCCGGCGAGCCGAGGCGGATGCCGCTCGTCACGAACGGCTTTTCCGGGTCGTTCGGAATCGCGTTCTTGTTGACCGTGATGTGAGCTGCGCCGAGCGCGGCTTCCGCAGCTTTGCCGGTAATCTTCTTCGCGCGCAGATCGACCAGCATGACGTGGCTCTCGGTGCGCCCGGAGACGATACGCAGACCGCGCTTAACGAGCGTTTCGGCGAGCACGCGGGCGTTTTCCACGACTTGCTGCTGATAAGCCTTGAATTCCGGCGACAGTGCTTCTTTGAACGCGACAGCCTTTGCGGCGATCACGTGCATGAGCGGACCGCCCTGAATGCCCGGGAAGATTGCCGAGTTGATCTGCTTCTCGAACTCGGCCTTCATCAGGATCACGCCGCCGCGCGGGCCGCGCAGGCTCTTGTGTGTGGTGGTGGTAACGAAGTCGGCGTGCGGCACGGGGTTCGGGTAGACGCCCGCGGCGACGAGGCCGGCGTAGTGTGCCATGTCGACCATGAAGTATGCGCCGACGGACTTCGCAATCTTCGAGAGACGCTCGAAGTCGATGCGCAACGCGAAAGCCGACGCGCCCGCGACGATCAGCTTCGGCTTGTGTTCCTGAGCGAGCTTTTCGGCAGCGTCGTAGTCGATGTCTTCGGCTTCGTTCAGGCCGTAGCTGACCACGTTGAACCACTTACCCGACATGTTGACGGGCGAGCCGTGCGTCAGGTGGCCGCCGTGCGCGAGGCTCATGCCCATGATCGTGTCACCCGGCTTCAGCATCGCGAAAAAGACGCCCTGGTTCGCCTGCGAGCCCGAGTTCGGCTGCACGTTCGCCGCTTCCGCACCAAACAGCTGCTTGACACGGTCGATGGCGAGCTGTTCCGCCACGTCGACATATTCGCAGCCGCCGTAGTAGCGCTTGCCGGGATAGCCTTCCGCGTATTTATTGGTGAGTTGCGAGCCTTGCGCGGCCATCACAGCCGGGCTCGTGTAGTTTTCCGACGCGATCAGTTCGATGTGCTCTTCCTGACGGCGGTTTTCCAGCTCGATCACCTTCCAGAGTTCAGGGTCGACGTTGGCGATGGTGCTTTGGGCTATGTCAAACATACGGATTCCGTTGAGTGTTTTCAGGTTGACCGGATCGTGCGCCGAATCTTGCGTAGAGGGTACGCGGCGCTGCTGGCGGCTGGGCTGTCCCTGACGTGGCGGAAGGAGAATCGCCGCACACGCGACGCAGGACAGCCACCGTCAGCGCAGATGAATGCGCGCGGATCACGGCTGCCCAGGCGAACGGCAAAACGGCACCCCGCGCTTCACGGTGGGTTTTTCCACCTTGAACCCGATTGGTTGGATCGGTTCTATCGCCAGTCACGCAGGGATGAGCGCGTTAGTTTATTGGAAGAGGATCGAATAGGCAACCGGCTTTCCGCCGCCCCTAAGGGCGCGCCGAAGGCGGTGGGCCAGGGGCGGCAAGACTGCGCGGCAGCGGCCTCCAACCGCTTGTCCGGCGGCGCTTGTGCGCGCCTCGCGCCGCCGCTCATCCGGCTCGTTCATCCTTGCCGCAGCGCCGCATTGGAAGTAGGCTTGGGGCCTTTCTCTCCTACCGACCAGGAAACCGCAATGATCGTGTTCGTCACCGGGGCGTCCGCAGGATTCGGCGCCGCCATCGCTCGTGCCTTCGTGAAGGGTGGCTACCGCGTCGTCGCCACCGCCCGCCGCAAGGACCGCCTGCAAGCGCTCGCCGACGAGCTGGGCGAAGCGCTTCTGCCCTATGAGCTGGACGTACGGGACCGTGCCGCCGTGGAGGCGGTCCCGGCAGCCTTGCCCGCGGAATTCGCCGCCGTCGACGTGCTCGTCAACAACGCCGGCCTCGCGCTGGGCGTCGAGCCGGCCCACAAGGCAAGCCTAGACGAATGGCAGACGATGATCGAAACGAACTGCACCGGCCTCGTCCAGATGACGCATGCGCTGCTGCCCGGCATGGTGGAGCGCAACCGCGGCCACGTCTTCAACCTGGGCTCGGTGGCCGGCCACTGGCCTTACCCGGGCGGCAACGTCTACGGCGCCACCAAGGCGTTCGTGCGGCAGTTCAGCCTGAACCTGCGCGCCGACCTCGCCGGCACCGCGCTGCGTGTGACCGACATCGAACCGGGCCTGTGCGGCGGCACTGAGTTCTCGAACGTGCGCTACCGCGGCGGCGACGAAAAAGCCGGCAAGGTCTATGAAAACGTGCAGCCGCTCACGGCTGAGGACATCGCCGATTCGATCTACTGGATTGCCACGCGCCCGGCGCACGTCAATATCAACACGATCGAACTGATGCCGGTCGCGCAATCGTTCGCCGGTTTGAGCATTCATCGCGGCTAACGCCCGCCAGAGTGCGCGCACATCCCTTTATGAACACTACACAAGATCTGTCGATCGTCTCTCTCGTACTCAATGCGAGCCTGCTGGCGCAGGCCGTCATGGCGCTCCTGCTGCTGCTGTCCCTGCTGTCGTGGACTTTCATCTTCCGCAAGTGGTTTGCGATCCGCCGCGCCCGCGCGCAAACTGAGCGTTTCGAACGCGATTTCTGGTCCGGTGGCGACCTGCAGGCGCTTTATCAAAGTGCCGCCAATAACCGTCACACCATCGGCGCGCTCGAGCGAATTTTCGAATCCGGCATGCGCGAATTTCTGAAGGGTAAGGAGAGGCGCCTGAACGATCCTGGCGCTATCCTCGACGGCGCGCGCCGCGCGATGCGCGCGGCGTTCCAGCGTGAAATGGACGTGCTCGAAGCGAACCTCGCGTTTCTCGCGTCGGTCGGCTCGGTGAGCCCGTATATTGGTCTGTTCGGCACGGTGTGGGGCATTATGAATGCGTTTCGCGGACTCGCGAACGTGCAGCAGGCCACGCTGGCCAACGTCGCGCCGGGCATCGCCGAGGCGCTGACCGCCACCGCGATCGGCCTGTTCGCCGCAATTCCTGCCGTGGTCGCGTACAACCGCTACGCGCACGACATCGACCGTCTGGCGATCCGCTTCGAGACCTTTATCGAAGAGTTCTCGAACATCTTGCAGCGCCAGGCGCACTAAGGAGTCCACGATGGCAGGCTCTCGCTCCTCCAGCATGCGCGGCGGCCGCTCGCGCCGCGCGATGTCCGACATCAACGTCGTGCCGTATATCGACGTGATGCTCGTGCTGCTCGTCATCTTCATGGTGACCGCGCCGCTCGTCGCGCCGTCCATCGTCAATCTGCCGACAGTCGGCGGCGCAGCGCCGCAGCAGCAAACGCCGCCCGTGATCGTCAACATCCGCGCGGACGGCAACATGAGCGTGAAGTACAAGGACGACTCCGGCGCGCAGCAGCAGGAGGACATGACGAAAGCAGGCCTCAACGGCTTTATCGCCGATCGCGCGCAGTCGCATCCCGATCAGCCTGTCGTCATCGCCGCCGACAAGACCGTGAAGTATGAAGCCGTGATGAATGTGATGTCCGAGCTGAAGGCTCACGGCGTCAAACGCGTTGGATTGCTCGTCAAATCGCAATGATCCGTAAGAACACCGAATATCCGCTCCAGCCACCGCGTGAACGCGGCACCGGGCGAGCCTTTGTGTTCGCGCTGGTGATGCATGCGCTGCTCGGGTTCTTCCTGTATCACGGCATCCAGTGGCAAAACAGCACGCCGGAAGGCGCAGAAGCGGAGCTATGGACGGAAGTGCCGGACAGCGCGATCCCGCGCCCGGTCACGCCTCCGCCCGTGCCGGTTGCCCCTGCTCCCCCGGTGCGCGACGAACAGGCCGACATCGCGCTGCAGGAAAAGAAGCGTAAGCAGCAGGAAGCGGCGCGCGAGGCGCAACTCGCCGAACAGCAGCGCCAGCAGAAGCTGCAGGCTCAGCAGGAAGCCGAAGCAAAACGTCAGCAGCAACTCGCCGCGGAACAGGCTGCGCAGAAAGCCGCGTCGGCCAAGCAGAAACAGCTGCAACAGCAGCAGGCGGAGAAGCTCCGGCAACAGCAGCTCGCTGAGCAAAAGAAGCAGCAGCAACTGAAGGAACAGCAAGAGGAACAGCAGAAGCAGGCCGAAGCGGAAGCAAAGAAGGCGGAGGCGCAAAAGGCGGCGAAGGCCAAGGCCCAGGCGGAAGCGGCGGCGCAAGCGAAAAAGCTCGACGCCGAACGTCGCGCGCGCCTTGCGCAGATGCAAGGCATGGCGGGGCCGCCGGGCTCGACCGGCAATGGCCTCGGCAAAAGCGGAACGGGTAGCGGCTCGGGCGGCACGGCGGCGTCGCCCGGTTATGCGGACAAGGTTTGTCGCGTGGTCAGGCCGAACATTTCGTGGGGCGGCGAGACCGAGGGGCTCGAAACCGTAATCGCCGTTCGCTGCTCGTCGACCGGCACGCTGTTGAGCGCGACGATCGCGCACAGCAGCGGCAACTCGGCCTGGGACGATGCGGCCCTGCGAGCCGTTCAGCGCTCCGACCCGATGCCTCAGGACATCGACGGAAAGACGCCGGCGAGCTTCAGGATTACGTTGCGGCCGGCAGGCTGAGGGCAGCGACAAGTAACTTGACAGCAGACTGCGCGCCTCGCCCGGCGCGGCGCACTCGGGAACGAAATAGCGCTTTTCCGGTCTGTCTGCTGTTGCGAAGCTTTAGTAAAACCGTTTTTGGGGAATCCATACAGCATGAGTTTGATGACCAAGCTAGGCCTGCGGACACTTGTAGCGTCGTGCCTGATCGCCGTCGGCGGCGCCGCGAACGCGCAACTCAACGTGCTCGTCACGGGCGTCGGGTCCACCCAGTTTCCGATCGCAACCGCGAATTTCGCCAACGAAGCGAACCCGCCGCAGCAGGTCAGCACCATCGTGCGTCAGGACCTGCAGCGCAGCGGCAAATTCACCAATATCGACGCCGGTTCGGCGCCCGTGCCGGAAACGGCCTCGGTCGATCTCGGCAGCTGGAAGGCGAAAGGTGCAAATGCGTTTGTGGCCGGCAGCGTGAACCGTCTGCCGAACGGCCAGTACGAAGTGCGTTTCAAGCTCTACGACACGGTCAAGGGCGAAAGCCTCGGCGGCCTCGTGCTCGTGAGCCCGGAAAGCGGCCTGCGCATGAGCGCGCACAAGGTGGCCGACTACATCTACGCGAAGCTGATGGGCGGGCGCGGCGTGTTCGCCACGCGGCTGTCGTATGTCATCAAGACGGGCAACCGTTATCAGTTGCAGATTTCGGATTCGGACGGCCAGGACGCGCACATTGCGCTGTCGAGCCCGGAGCCGATCATCTCGCCGGCCTGGTCGCCTGACGGCACCAAGGTCGCCTACGTTTCGTTCGAGAAGAAAAAGCCGATCGTCTACATTCACGATCTGCCCACGGGCCGCCGCATCGTCGTGTCGGATCAGAAGGGCAACAACAGTGCGCCCGCATGGTCGCCGGACGGCCGCACGCTCGCGGTCGCACTTTCGCGCACGGGCAACACGCAGATTTTCGCGATCAACGCGGACGGCGGCGCCGGCCTGCGCCGCCTCACGCAGGGCAGCTCGATCGACACCGAGCCGACCTTCTCGCCGGACGGCCAGACCATCTATTTCACGAGCGACCGCGGCGGCCAACCGCAGATTTACAAGATGTCGGCGCAGGGCGAAAGCGCCGGAGCGGCGCAGCGCGTCACGTTCACCGGCAGCTACAACACCAGCCCGCGCGCGAGCCCGGACGGCAAGCAACTCGCGTATATTTCGCGCGTCGGCGGCGCCTTCAAGCTGTATATCCAGGACCTGAAAGGCGGAACCGCTACGGGCCTGACGGACACGACACGTGACGAATCGCCGAGCTTCGCGGCGAACGGTCAGTACATTCTTTACGCTACCCAGGTGAACGGCCGTGGCGTATTGGCCGCGGTTTCGACGGACGGTCGCACCCGGCAGGTCCTGTCTGTGCAGGGGGGCAGCGTACGCGAGCCGTCCTGGGGCCCCTTCATGCAATAACGTTGATGCAATAACACAAGGAGAGTAAAAATGATGTCCAAACTTCGCTTCGCATTTGCAGTGCTGATGGTCGGTGCATTGGCCGCGTGTCATTCGGGCGTGAAGCTCGACGAAAACGCGAACAAGGGCGGTGCTGTCTCGACGCAACCGAACCCGAACGATGTCGCGCAAGTGAACGTCGACCCGCTGAACGACCCGAACAGCCCGCTCGCGAAGCACAGCATCTATTTCGATTTCGACAGCTACTCGGTGAAGGACGACTACCAGTCGCTGCTGCAACAACACGCGCAGTACCTGAAGAGCCATCCGCAACGCCACGTCCTGATTCAGGGCAACACCGACGAGCGCGGCACGAGCGAGTACAACCTGGCGCTCGGCCAGAAGCGTGCTGAAGCGGTGCGTCGTTCGCTTTCGCTGATGGGCGTGACGGACTCGCAAATGGAAGCCGTGAGCCTCGGCAAGGAAAAGCCGCAAGCCACGGGTCATGACGAATCGTCGTGGGCGCAAAACCGCCGCGCCGACCTCGTGTACCAACAGTAAGTAACGGGTGATGAGCCGAATGACGCATCGTTTCTCCTCGCTGCGACTTGCCGCAGCGGCCTGCGTCGCGGGCACGGTCCTCGCGGCTGTGCCGGCGCACGCGGGCATCTTCGACGACGATCAGGCCCGCCAGGCCATTCTCGATCTGCGGGCGAAGACCGACAGCCTGTCGAGCCAGCTGTCGGCAGCGCAGCGCACGATCCTCGATCAGTCCAACCGTCTCGACCAGCTGAACCAGCAGGTTGCGACGCTGGGCGGGCAGAACGAGGACATCGGCAATCAGCTCGCCACGCTGCAAAAGCAGCAGAAGGACTACTACACCGATCTGGACACGCGGCTGAAGAAATTCGAGCCGCAGCAACAAACGGTGGACGGCGTCCAGGGCGAAGTTCAGCCGGGCGAAACGGATGCGTTCAATGCGGCCTCACAGCAGTTCCGCAACGGCGACTTCAAGAATGCGGCGGCGTCGTTCCGCAGCTTCATCTCGAAGTATCCGAACAGCCCCTACCAGCCGACCGCACAGTACTGGCTCGGCAACGCGTTGTATGCGCTGCGCGACCACAAGGGTTCGACGGCGACCTGGCAAGGCATCGTGGCCAAATATCCGCAGCATCCGCGCGCGCCGGAGGCCTTGCTGGCCATTGCGAACAATCAGCTCGAGCAGGGTCAGAAGGCTGCGGCCAAGAAGACGCTCGAACAGATCGTCGCGCAATATGGCGGCTCGGGCGTCGCCCAGTCGGCGCAAAGCAAGCTGTCGCAAATCAAGTAGCCGCGCAGCGGTTGTCGTGCAGCGGCAGTTCTGTTTGAGTAGTTTGCAGTAACGCGCAGTGTCTGCAATGCCCGAAAAGATAGTCGCGCCTCTCGCTGAAAAGCCGGGGTCTCATGCCCGGGCTTTTCACTATCTGGATTGCTTTCTTCTGTCGTTGGCGGACGTGCGGAACGGTTGACAGCCCCTTGCGGCCATCGCTATAATTTTGTTTCTCTTTTGGGTCGTTAGCTCAGCTGGTAGAGCAGCGGACTTTTAATCCGTTGGTCACAGGTTCGAATCCCGTACGGCCTACCAAAAGATTCGAGAGCTTACACGCGTCAGCGTCGTAAGCCCTTTTTCTTTTGTCCTAAGCTTTTTGTCCTAAGCTTTTTGTCCTAGGTTTTTTTGCGTCGCAGATTCTGCTGCGGCCGCTGCCTGTCTCCTTCACGAAAAACCACAAGCCGGAACGCAGCAGCCCGCATAATCCCTGCAATTTCGCCCGCCGCCTTCGGCCTTTTCAGCCGGCAAACTTCACGCATTCTGACAACACTACGAACTGCGAACCTGAGCATTTATTGAGACATAAAGACGTGCAATGATCGCCGCCGTCTGACACGGCCGCTCTGCATGAGCGGGGACAGACGCTCTCGCAACACCGCAACCCGCGGCGCTTTCATTCCACCGAAATGACCAATTTTCTGTTCGATCTCGTCTCGAATCTTGCGTTGCTGGCGATCGTACTCGTGGCGTGCCATCTGTGTAATCGTCTGATACCGGGCGCTGCGCTCAACGGCTCGCGCGTGTTTGCCGCGCTCGCGCTCACGGCTGTGCTGCTCGATGCCGCCCTCACCTTTCTCGTGTTCGCCGACGCCCGAACGCGCCATGGCCAGTTCAGCACGCCGTCGGCGTTTTGGGTCCGCAGCGCCGCCTACGCGCTCGCGATCGTTGCGGCGTTTGCCTGGCAAGGCATCAGCCGCCGGCATCGTCCGGCGAAGCCAGCGCCGGGCAAGGCGCTCGTCATTCCGACCTCGCCGTACTCTGAATCTCAGTTGCCGATGTGAGCGGCGCGCCCGCTCCCTCTTTTCGGTCCGCAAACAAAAACGGCATCGCGAAAAATCGCGACGCCGTTTCTTTCATACTGCAACTCGTGCGGAAATTTATGCGGAAACCTCAGCGGTCCGTCCGCGCAATGCCTCTTACCCGTTAGCCCGCCTTCGATGCGCTCTTGCGCATCATCTTCCAAAGCGCACCGAGCACGACCGGCACAATCGCCGCGCCAATGCCGACGAGCACGATCACATTCAGATATTGACGGATAAAAGGAATATTGCCAAAGAAATAGCCGAGCAGCACAAGCAGCAACACCCAGAACAGCGCGCCCGCCAGATTGAACAGCTGAAACCGGCTGACCGTCATCTCCGAGGCGCCCGCGACAAACGGCGCAAACGTCCGCACCACCGGAATGAAGCGCGCGAGCACGATGGTCTTGCCGCCATGCCTTTCATAGAAGTCGTGTGTTCTTTGCAGCGCGCGCCGGTCCAGAAAACGCTCCAGCACCGGAATGCGCGAATTGAAAACCTTCGGACCAATCGCTCGCCCGATCATGTAGTTGACGGTATTGCCGCTGGCTGCCGCCACGAACAGCAGCAAAATCAACAGCCCCAGATTCATCTGTCCAGAAGCACAAAATGCTCCGCCGATGAACAGCAGCGAATCGCCCGGCAGAAACGGCAGAATCACGAGCCCGGTTTCGCAGAACACGATCAGGAACAGCACCGCATACACCCAGGCGCCGTACACGTGGATGAATTCTCCGAGGAACTTGTCGATGTGCAGCACAAGGTTGACGAGATGTAGCAGCGTGTCCAAAAAGAGTCCTTTATCAAGCGAGATTGAATGCGGCGGATAGGTTCGCCGGGAAACCGGCGGGCGATGGCGCGAAGTCTCGCCCGTCGCCGCGAATTGACCGCGTCATGATACCGAAAGTGCCCGGGCGAGCCGGGAAAATCTCCGGCATGTTTCCGCCATTTCCGGGCTGCCGCCCCCGAATCGCTATAATTTCGCCATGTCCGAATTCTCCGAAACGCCCGCCCGCGCCGACACGTCATCCGCCACAGCGGCTGCGCGGCCGCTGCACGCCATCCAGCCCCTGCCCGATCAGCTCATCAGCCAGATTGCCGCAGGCGAAGTGGTCGAGCGGCCGGCATCGGTCGTCAAGGAATTGCTGGAAAACGCCCTCGACGCCGGCACGCGTACGCTGCGCATCATGCTCGACGAAGGCGGCGTCAAGCGCATTTCGATCACCGACGACGGCTGCGGCATTCCCGAGAACGAACTGGCGCTCGCCGTGATGCGCCACGCGACCAGCAAAATCCGCTCGCTCGCCGAACTGGAGGCGGTCGCGACGCTCGGGTTCCGCGGGGAGGCGCTGGCCTCCATCGCGTCGGTCGCACAAATGACGATCACGAGCCGCACGGCCGACGCGCCGCACGCCGTGCGCGTCGATGCGCAAACGGGCGTCCTGAGTCCGGCGGCGGGCACTCAAGGGACCACCATCGAAGTCCGCGAGCTATATTTCAATACGCCCGCGCGCCGCAAGTTTCTGAAGAGCGAACAGACGGAGCTCGGTCATTGCCTCGAGCAGATCCGGCGTGCCGCGCTGGCGCGCCCTGACGTCGCGATTTCGGTCCTGCACAACGGCAAGGCAATCGAGCATTGGAACGCGAGCGAACCGCCTGCGCGCGTCGCGAAAATTCTCGGCGAAACCTTCGCGACGGCTCATCTGCCGCTCGACAAGTCCGCCGGTCCGCTCGCCGTCTACGGTTGCGCGGGGCTGCCGACCGCGAGCCGCGGGCGCTCGGACCAGCAGTACTTCTTCGTCAATGGCCGCTTCGTGCGCGACAAGCTGCTCACGCACGCCGTGCGCGCCGCTTACGAGGACGTGCTGCATGGCGACCGTTATCCGTCGTATGTGCTGTTTCTCGACTTGCCGCCCGAAGCGGTGGACGTGAACGTGCATCCCTCGAAAATCGAAGTGCGTTTTCGCGATTCGCGCTCGATTCACCAGTTCGTTTTCCACGCGGTCCAGCGCGCGCTGGCGCGTCACGCGGGCGCGTCGCCGGAAACGACCGCGGGCGACCACGCGGCGCATCTGCAGGCGTCCGCGGATGGAGCGGTTTCCTTCGGCGCGTCGCCTGCGGCGAGCGCCGGCTTCGCGGCATCAGGCGCGATGAACGCCGCGGGCGGCTTCGGTGCCAATGCGTCGAGCGGTTCGAGCGGCAGTGGCTTCACCGCGTCGCAGCCGGGCAACACGTGGATGCGCCAGTCGCGCATGACGCAAGGCACGCTGCCGGTCGCGCAGCCGCTCGCCTTCTACGACGCACTGTTCGGCCGCAAAGACAGCAGCGCGGCAACGGCGCAAGGCGCGACGCTTTTCGAAGCGCGCGATTCCGCCGCCGAAGGTCCGTCGCCGTACAACGCGTCGGCGCCGCATGCATCGCCCGCCTTCCATTCCGCCGACGACCAGCCGCTCGGCTTCGCGCTCGGCCAGATTCACGGCATCTACGTGCTCGCGCAAAACGCGCATGGGCTCGTGATCGTCGATATGCACGCGGCACACGAGCGCATCCTGTACGAGCAGTTCAAGAACGCGCTCGCCGATCGCACGATCGCCGTCCAGCCGCTGCTGATTCCGCAGACCATGCAGGCGGACACCGTCGAAATCGGCACCGTGGAGGAAGAGCGCGAGACGCTCGACGCCCTCGGCTTCGATCTCGCCGCGCTGTCGCCGACCACGCTCGCGATCCGCGCGGTGCCGGCCTTGCTGAAAGACGCCGATCTGCAAGCCCTGGCGCGCGCGGTGTTGTCCGATCTGCACGCATACGGCGGCTCGCGCGTGCTGACCGAGCGTCAGCACGAACTGCTCGGCACGCTCGCCTGCCATCACGCCGTGCGCGCGAACCGGCGTCTGACACTCGATGAGATGAACGCGCTGCTGCGCCAGATGGAAGCGACCGAGTGCGCCGATCAATGCAACCACGGGCGTCCAACGTGGTATCAATTGACGCTCTCCGATCTCGACCGCCTGTTCATGCGCGGCCAGTGACCGTGGGCTTCCCGACACGCGATCCGCGCGCGCCAGCACGCCGATGACTGCACGCCACCCCACGCCGATTCCCTGCCTGCTCGGACCGACTGCGTCCGGCAAGACCGCGGCCGCGCTCGCGTTGGCGGGGCGGCGGCCAGTCGAAATCGTGAGCGTCGATTCGGCGCTCGTCTATCGGGACATGGACATTGGCACCGCGAAGCCGACCGCCGAGGAGCGCGCGGTCGCGCCGTATCATCTGATCGATATCGTCGATCCCGCCGACGCCTATTCAGCAGCTCAATTTCGCGCCGACGCGTTGCGCCTCACCGCCGAAATCAGGGCGCGCGGTCGGCTGCCGCTGCTCGTCGGCGGAACGATGCTGTACTACAAGGCGCTCACGCAAGGACTCAACGAGCTGCCGGCCGCCGACGCCACGGTGCGCGCGCAACTGGACGCCGACGCCGCGCGCGACGGCTGGCCCGCGCTGCATGCGCGGCTTGCCGCGGTGGATCCGGCCACCGCGGCGCGCCTCGCGCCCAACGACTCGCAGCGCATCCAGCGCGCGCTCGAAGTGTTCATGCTGACGGGCGAAGCGATGTCGGCGCTGCTCGCCGCGCCCGCGCGCACCGACGAAGCCGCCGCGCAGTGGCGCTTCGTGCCGATCGCGCTCGAGCCGTCGGACCGCAGCGTGCTGCACGCGCGCATCGAGCAACGATTCGATGCGATGCTGGCAAACGGTTTCATCGACGAAGTGGTGAAACTGCGCGAACGAGGTGACTTGACGCCGGACATGCCTTCCATGCGTTGCGTCGGCTACCGGCAGGTCTGGGAGCATCTGGATGGCGCCGTCGACTATTCGACCATGCGCGACAAGAGCGTGTTCGCGACCCGGCAATTGTGCAAGCGGCAGCTCACATGGCTGCGCAGCATGAATGAGCGGGTGGTGGACTGCTGCGATCCGCACGCAACGGCGCGCGTGCTGGAGGTGATCGAAGCGCTGTTGGAGGCCTGACGCAGCGAAAATACTGGGAACCCGGCGGCGTGGGCGACTGCTCTTCACACCGCGCAGGCTATAGCGCTCTACCGCGCGCCTGAAGACAACAATTAAACGACGACCGTCTGCGCTTCACCGGCCGCGCTTTCGCGGATCACGCCGATCTTCCAGACCTGCTCGCCGGCTGCGGACAAGAGACCGATGGCGGCGTCGGCATCCGCCGCCGACACGACGACCGCCATACCGATACCGCAGTTGAACACGCGATGCATTTCCGCATCCGCCACTCCGCCGTGCTTCTGGAGCCACGAGAACAGCGGCGGCAGCGGCCAGCCGCGATGATCGAGCTCGGCCGTGAGGCCCTCGCGCAGCACGCGCGGAATGTTTTCGACGAGCCCGCCGCCCGTGATGTGCGCCATGCCCTTGACCGCGATCTGCTGCATCAGCGCGAGGAGCGGCTTCACGTAGATGTGCGTGGGCGCCATGAGCACGTCGGCGAGCGAACGGCCGTCGAAATCCGCATTCAGATCGGGTTGCGCGCGCTCGATAATCTTACGCACGAGCGAAAAACCGTTCGAATGGATGCCGCTCGAGGCAAGGCCCAGCACCACGTCGCCGGGGGCGATCGTGCTGCCGTCGATAATCTTGCTCTTTTCGACCGCGCCGACCGCGAAGCCTGCCAGATCGTATTCGCCGTCCGGATACATACCCGGCATTTCAGCCGTTTCGCCGCCGATCAGCGCGCAGCCCGCCAGCTCGCAACCCTGCGCGATGCCCTTCACCACCGTGGCCGCGGTGCCGACGTCCAGCTTGCCGCACGCGAAGTAGTCGAGGAAAAAGAGCGGCTCGGCGCCTTGCACGAGAATGTCGTTCACGCTCATGGCGACCAGATCCTGGCCCACGGTGTCGTGCCGGTTCAACTGAAACGCGAGGCGCAGCTTGGTGCCCACGCCGTCCGTGCCCGACACGAGCACCGGTTCCTTATACCGCTTCGGCACCTCGAACAGCGCGCCGAATCCGCCAATGCCGCCCAGCACGCCGTCGCGCATCGTCTTTTTGGCAAAGGGCTTGATTGCGTCGACGAGAGCGTCGCCCGCGTCGATGTCCACGCCGGCGTCGCGATACGACAAACCTTGGGCCGAATCAGTGGAATTCGGGGCGGATTTCGGTTGATTCATGGGGGGAGTGCTCGAAGGTCGGTAAAATGTGATTTTACCCGATGCCGATCCAGAGTTGGCGCTTCAGCGCTTACTCTGGTCCCATACAGAGTTGCCGGCCGGCTGGCTGGAATTTGATCATCCGGTTCCGACGACACCTGGGAAACAACTTTGCAACAGAACTCCTCGATACTGACGCCGGTGCAGCGCCGCGCCTTCATCTGGCTCGCCATTGCGCTCGGCGTCGGCATTCTGCTGTGGCTGCTGAGTCCGGTTCTCACGCCGTTTCTGCTCGGCGCGATCCTCGCGTACATCCTGCAGCCGGGCGTCGCGTGGCTGGTGCGCCGGCGCGTGCCGCGCGCGCTCGCGGCCTTGCTGATGATGCTGCTCTTCACGCTGCTCATGACGTTGCTCGTGCTGCTCGTGTTCGCCGTGATCCAGAAAGAAGGGCCGCAGCTGCGGCAGCAGGTGCCCGTGCTGTTCGCGCATATCAACGCGTGGCTGCAACCCAAGCTCGCGCTGCTCGGCCTCGCCGATTCGCTCGACTTCGCGAGCGTGCGCGACCTCGTCATGGGACAGCTCGAAGGCAGCGCGCAGACGGTCGCGCGCTATGCGTGGACCTCGATCGTGACGAGCGGCAACGTCATGATGACGGTGATCGGCAATCTGATTCTGGTGCCGCTCGTGCTGTTCTATCTGCTGTACGACTGGAACCGCATGCTGCTGCGCGCCCAGGGCGTGGTGCCGCGGCGCTGGCTCGTCAAGACGCTGCAACTCGCGCGCGACATGGATCAGATGCTGTCGCAATACCTGCGCGGCCAGTTGCTGGTGATGGGCGTGCTCGCCGTGTTTTACGCGGCCGCGCTGACCATCGCCGGCTTCGAGATCGCACTGCCGGTGGGCATTTTCACGGGTCTCGCGGTGTTCATTCCGTACGTCGGCTTCGCGACCGGTCTTGCGCTCGCGCTGCTCGCCGCGCTGCTGCAATTCGGCAACTGGTACGGCTTCGGCGCGGTCGCGCTGATTTACGGCGTGGGCCAGGTCGTGGAGAGCTTTTTCCTGACGCCGCGCCTCGTCGGCGAGCTGATCGGCCTGCACCCGCTGGCGGTTATTTTCGCGTTGCTCGCGTTCGGGCAGCTGTTCGGCTTTTTCGGCGTGCTGCTCGCATTGCCGGTCAGCGCGATTTTGTCGGTGGCCGTGCGCGAGTTGCGGCAAAGCTATCTGGAAAGCACGCTGTACAACAATTGACATTCCGCTTCGCTGTTCCGGCTCGCGAGGCGCTTCGCGACGCGAGCCCTACTTTCGGCATTAACCTACTGTGCTTCGTCAACTGACGCTCGATCTCGGCACGCCGCCGCCATCGACATTCGACAATTTTTTCGCCGGCACCAATGCCGAGCTCGTCACGCGCCTGCGGGAGCTCGACAGCGCGCTCGCCGCCGGTCCTGTCGCCGATCGCACCTTCTACATCTGGGGCGAAGCGGGCAGCGGCCGCACGCACCTGCTGCAGGCGCTCGTGCACGAAGCGCCGCCGGGCCACGCGCGCTTCGCGGGTCCGCAAAGCAGCCTCGCCGCGTTCGCCTTCGACCCGCGCATCGCGCTCTATGCGATCGACGATTGCGACGGCCTCTCCGCCGCGCAGCAGATCGCCGTGTTCAATCTCTTCAACGAGGTCCGCGCGCATCCGACCAGCGCGCTCGTCGCCACCGGCAACGCGCCGCCCATCGGCATGACGGTGCGCGAGGACCTGCGCACGCGGCTCGGCTGGGGCCTCGTGTTCCATCTCGCGCCGCTGCCGGACGAAGCCAAGGCGGCGGTGCTGAAACGCGCGGCGCGCGAGCGCGGCATCATGCTCGCCGACGACGTCCCCGCCTACCTGCTCACGCATTTTCGCCGCGACATGCCGAGCCTGATGGCGCTCCTCGACGCGCTCGACCGCTTTTCGCTCGAACAGAAGCGCGTGGTGACGCTGCCGCTTTTGCGCACGATGCTGGCTTCGCCGGGCCAGGAGGGCCCCGCCGCGTTGTCCGCCGCTTCAAGTAAAATAGACCCCCATGGCTAATCTCGCACTCTTCGACCTCGATCACACGCTCATTCCCACCGACAGCGACCACGAATGGGGCCGCTTCATGGTGAAACACGGCATGGTCGACGCCGAAAATTTCGCCCGTGACAACGACCGCTTCTACGCCGACTACAAGGCCGGCAAGCTCGACATTCACGCCTATCTGCTTGCCATGCTCACGCCGCTCGCCAAATACACGCGCGCGCAGCTCGCGGACTTTCACGCGCAGTACATGCATGAGGTGATCACGCCGGCCATCCTCCCGGCGGCGGTCGAGCTGGTCAAGCGGCACCGCGAAGCCGGCGACCTGTGCTGCGTGGTCACCGCCACCAACGAATTCATCACCCGTCCCATTGCGAGCGCGTTCGGCGTGGATACGCTCATCGCCTGCGAAGCGGAAACCGTCGACGGCCAGCCGCATTCGGCCTACACCGGCCGCCCCACCGGCACGCCGAGCTACAAGGAAGGCAAGATCGTGCGCACCGAGGCATGGCTCGCGTCGCTCGGCAAGAGCTGGAGCGACTTTGAGCGCAGCTTTTTCTACAGCGATTCGCACAACGACATTCCGCTGCTCGAAAAGGTCACCGACCCGATCGCGACCAATCCCGACGACACGTTGCGTGCCCATGCACAGGCCAAAGGCTGGCGCATCCTCGAACTCTTTCAACCCACGTGATCAAAAAACTCATTCGCAAGCTATTCGGCCAGGACACCGCATCCGCCGACGACACGCTGCCGGCTGAAGCCGACGCAGACGAGACCGGCAGCGCACCGGCACGCAATGCACAGGGTGCCGCGGGGGCCGGCCGCGCGCGCCGCAAGCCGGCCCGCGGCGGCGCGGCCGCCAAGGCGGTGCGCGATCCCGACGTGCCGGTCATCATTCCGCACGACGTGCACGGCATCGACCCTACGCTCATCTCGCGCAACGCGATTCGTGTGACCGAAGGGCTGCAACAGGCCGGACACCGGGCATTTATCGTCGGCGGCGCGGTGCGCGATCTGCTGCTCGGCATCAAACCGAAGGATTTCGACGTCGCCACCGACGCCACGCCCGAGCAGGTGCAGAAGCTGTTCCGCCGCGCGCGCATTATCGGGCGCCGGTTTCAGATCGTGCATGTGCAGTTCGGCCAGGAAATCATCGAAACCTCCACTTTCCGCGCGCTGGTCGATCCGCCCGCGGCCGACGCCGCGCCGCCGCGCCGTCTGAAGCGCGACGAACTCGACCGCCGCACGCACGCCGTGGACGCGAGCGGCCGCGTGCTGCGCGACAACGTGTGGGGCGAGCAGCACGAAGACGCCACGCGCCGCGACTTCACGATCAACGCGATGTACTACGATCCGGCCACGGAAACCGTGCTGGACTACCATAACGGCATGGCCGACGTGCGCGCGCGCCTGTTGCGCATGATCGGCGATCCGGCCACGCGTTATCGCGAAGACCCGGTGCGCATGCTGCGCGTCGTGCGTTTCGCCGCCAAGCTCGACTTCGAGATCGACGACGCGACACGCGCGCCCATCGCGAATATGGCCGACCTGATCAACAACGTGCCGGCCGCGCGTCTTTTCGACGAAATGCTGAAGCTGATGCTCTCCGGCCACGCGCTCGCCTGTCTCAAGCGCCTGCGCCAGGAAGGCCTGCATCACGGGCTTCTGCCTTTGCTCGACGTGGTGCTCGAACAGCCCACCGGCGAGAAATTCATCACCCTCGCGCTCAACAATACGGACGCGCGCGTGCGCGCCGGCAAACCCGTGTCGCCCGGCTTCCTGTTCGCCACGCTGCTCTGGCACGACGTGCAGCAGCGCTGGCAGAAATTCGAGGCGAACGGCGAATATCCGGTGCCCGCGCTGCATCGCGCGATGGACGAAGTGCTCGACATGCAGACCGAGAAGCCCGCCATCCACAAGCGTTTTTCGTCCGACATGCGCGAGATCTGGGGCTTGCAGCTGCGTCTTGAAAAACGTTCCGGAAGAAGCGCGCTGAAGCTGCTGGAACACCAAAGATTTAGAGCGGGGTATGATTTCCTCCTGTTGCGCTGCGAATCGGGCGAACTCGACGAGTCCGTCGGAGCGTGGTGGACGGAGTTCATCGAAGGAGACGTCGCGGCGCGTGAAGCACTGCTCACGCAAGGCGGGAAGGACCGAAGCCCCAGAAAACGACGGCGGCGCGGCGGTGGCGCCAGGAACCGCAAATCGGGCGACGGAATGGAGGGCGGCACGCCAGCCGAACGCGCGGATACCGAAGCGGGCCACGACAGCCCGCGTGAAGACTGACGCAGCGTTTGCTGAAGCCGTCGAACGATAGTTGCAGGAAGTTATGCCATGACGGTTGCTTATCTCGGCTTGGGCGCGAATCTCGGGGACGCGCGCCAGACCCTGAAAGACGCGGTGGTGTGCCTCGCACAACAGCACACCATCACCGTGCTCGCCAAGTCGAGCCTGTATCGCACTGCCCCGATCGACGCGGGCGGTGACGACTATTTTAACTGCGTGGTGAAGCTCGACACGACGCTCCCCGTGCGGCATCTGCTCGCGCTGTGCCACAAGATCGAGCATCAGTTCGGCCGGGAGCGGCCCTTTCGGAATGCGCCGCGAACGCTCGATCTGGACATCCTGCTCTACGGCGATCAATCCATCGACGAAGCCGATCTGATCGTTCCGCATCCCCGCCTTGTCGAACGCGCGTTTGCGCTGGTGCCGCTCGTCGAGATCGACGCCGCGCTCGTGATTCCGCGGCACGGCCGCGCCGACGCGCTGCTCGAGGGCGTGCGCGACCAGCGCATCGAAAAAGTCAAAGGGCCGTGCCAGTGCCCGGCGCTCAATGCACTCAATGCCGGCAAGGGCCGCTGCGAATGAATTCACCACCGCTCACCGTGACCGCGCCGCAATTGCGGCCTCCATTCGGCTACCTGGCGATCGAAGGGCCGATCGGCGTCGGCAAGACATCGCTCGCGCGGCGCCTCGCGCAACGCTGGTCGATGCAGGAATTGTTCGAGCGGCCGCAGGACAATCCCTTCCTCGAACGTTTTTATCGCGACACCGCGCTATGCGCTGCCCGCGCAATTGCATTTCGCGCTGCAACGGGCGCAGCAGGCGCAGGAAGTGAGCGCGGCACAGGTGGCGGGCACACCGCTCATCGCCGATTTCATGACGCAGAAGAACGACATCTTCGCGCGCCTCACGCTGCAGGAAGACGAGTGGCATTTGTACCGCGCGCTCGCCGCGCGGCTCGAGGTGAGCGCGCCGGCGCCGGACTTCGTCGTGTATCTGCAGGCGAGTCCCGAGGTGCTGTTCTCGCGCATCCAGAAACGCGCCGTGCCGATGGAGCTGCAGATTTCCGAGCCTATCTGCATGCGCTGTGCGACGCGTACAACGAGTTCTTCTATCACTACGACCGCACGCCGGTGCTGACGGTCAACGCCGAACATCTGAATCCGCTCGACTCCGACGCGGACCTTGCTCTGCTCGCCGAACGCATCGAAACCATGCGCGGCCGCAAGGAATTCTTTGTCAAAGGCACGTCGCTCTAAGCGGCGCGCCTCTCTTTCAACGGATTGACCCATGACCTATTTGCAGGAAGCGAGCCGGAATGCGATCACCGTGCCGAAACTGCAGGCAATACGGGACGCCGGCGAGAAAATCGCCATGCTCACCTGTTACGACGCGAGCTTCGCGGCGCTGCTCGATCGCGCGGGCGTCGATGTTCTGCTGATCGGCGACTCGCTGGGCAATGTGTTGCAAGGGCAGGCCACCACGCTGCCGGTTTCCCTCGCCGACATTGCGTATCACACGGCCAGCGTGGCGCGCGCGCGGCCGTCGGCATTGATCGTGACCGACTTGCCGTTCGGCACTTACGGCACGCGTGACGAAGCCTATCGAAGCTCCGTCGAGTTGATGCGCGCCGGCGCGCAAATGGTCAAGCTGGAAGGCGGCGAATGGCTCGGCGGCACGGTGCGCTTTCTGGTCGAACGCTCGATTCCGGTGTGCGCCCACGTTGGCCTGACGCCGCAGTCGGTGCATGCGTTCGGCGGCTTCAAGGTGCAAGGCAAGACCGAGGAAGGCGCGAGCCAGTTGCTGCGCGACTCGCTGGGGCTGCAGGCGGCAGGCGCACAGCTCATCGTGATGGAAGCCATACCGACGCTGCTGGCAAGCGAGGTCACGAAGCAGTTGCGCATTCCGACTATCGGCATCGGGGCGGGGCTCGACTGCTCGGGTCAGGTGCTGGTGCTGCACGACATGCTGGGGATTTTTCCCGGCAAACGCCCGCGCTTCGTGAAGGATTTCATGCAGGGACAGCCGAGCATTCTCGCGGCGGTGGAAGCTTATGTGCGCGCTGTGAAGGATGGGACGTTTCCTGGGCCTGAGCATACCTTTTGAGAATCAGGCCCCGAGATGGCTTGTGGGCGCGTTGTCGAATTCGTTGCGCTTCTAGCGTGCGCGCGCGAGGCATGACCAGCGCTTAGCGAATAACCCGCGCGGGCAGCGCCCCGCGCAGCGCATTGCAGATCATCAGCGCTTCGGCATTCAGCACGTCCGCCCGCGTCAACACTCTCTCGGCCGCTTGCAGGCTCGTGTCTTCCTCGAGCAACACCCCGCGCATCACGCCCGGCAACACGCCGGATCTGAGCAGCGGCGTCCACCAGCGTCCCGCCAGCTTCACGAACACATTCGACCGGCCGCCTTCCGTCAACTCGCCGCGTTCGTTGAAGAACAGCGTATCGAAAGCGCCCTTCGCCTCCGCCTCGCGCCAGCCGCGGTCGTACTCGGCGCGGCGCGTGGTCTTGTGGCGCAAGAGCGGATCGCCGGCTTGCATGGTCGCGAAATCATGTTCGCTTGCCAGCAGCACGCCGACCGTCGACTCGGGCAGCGGCGTCAGGACCGCCGTTGTGATCTGCGTCGCGCCGCTTTTGGCCAGCGCGAGACGCATGCGGTGGGCAGTCTGCGCGGGCAAAGACGCGCACTGTGCTGCAATCTGCGCGCGAATGGGTTTCGCATCGAATGGAAAACCGAGGGTCGCGGCACTCGCCGAAAGTCTCGCGAGATGGCGCGGCAGATGGCGCACGCCCTCTTCCCGCGTCGCATACAGGGTTTCGAAGAGCTCGAAGCCGGGCTCGGCGCCCGTCAAAAAGCGCGCTTTCAATCGACACTCGGCGTGTTCGTCCTGCGCGACGCTGTCAAGCACGATGCCCGCGCCCACACCCATCGTGCCGCGCAACACGTCCGCTCACGCCGACGGCTTCAACGTCAGCGTGCGGATGGCCACGGACATGCAGAAGTCGCCGCAGGCATTCTGATTGGCGCCTGCCGGCTCGGAAGCCGCGTCGAGCCAGCCGATCGCGCCCGTGTACAGCCCGCACGGCGTGCTTTCCAGTTCGTCGATCAACTGCATCGTGCGATGCTTCGGCGCGCCCGTGATCGAGCCGCACGGAAAGAGCGCGCGCAGTATGCCGGCGAACGACGTGCGGGGCCGCAAATCGGCCTGCACCGTCGACGTCATTTGCCAAACGGACGCGTACGGCTCGACGGAAAATAACGCCGGCACCCTGACCGATCCCGTCTGCGCGACGCGCGACAGGTCGTTGCGCAATAGATCGACGATCATTACGTTTTCGGCGCGATTTTTCGGATCGCTGCCGAGGAATTCGGCCGCGGCCCGGTCGGTTGCGCGATCCGCCGAGCGCGGCGCCGTGCCTTTCATCGGACGCGCGCGCAACGTAGCACCATGCTTTTCGACGAAGAGCTCCGGCGAGGCGAACACGACAGCACCCACGCGCCGCCCGGCAGCGCGATCAGCGCGCCGTAGCGAACCGGCTGACGCGCCCGCAGCCGCCGATACAGTGCGACAGGGGAGCCGAACATGTCGAAACCGAGCCGGTAGGTGTAGTTGACCTGATAGGAATCGCCCGCGCGCAACGCGGCATGAATCGCGGCGATGGCCGCGTTGAACTCGTCCGGCTCGACGCTTTCGCGCACATTCGCCGTGCCCGCCACCGACGGCTCGGCGAGCCCGCCGTCGCGCTTCACGAGCCACGCGTCGACCTCGTCGCGCGAAAGCTTTTCGCAGCGTTCGAACAATAAAAAACGCAGCGTGGCATCGCCATGCTGCGTTTTGAAAGACGGCGCCGATTCTCCGTCGAGAAGATGCCGGCCGAACTCGTAGTCGGCGAGCACGATGGCATGCAGGCCCGCCTGCATGTCGGCGGCCGCTGCTTCGCAAACCGCTTCCAGTTGCGCGGCGTCCGCACACACGCGCTCATGCACGAAGCCCGTGTAGAGACGGCTTGAGCGGCGCGCCGCGCTCATCTGCCGTCATGCTTACCGCCGACTTCAAACCGCCGTTAATCGAAGAAGCTCTTTACCCGGTCGAACCAGCTCTTGCTTTGCGGGCTATGCCGCGCGCCGCCTTCCACCAGTGCTTTCTCGAACTGCTTGAGCAGGTCGCGCTGCGACTCGGTGAGCTTGACCGGCGTTTCCACCTGCACGCGCACGTACAGGTCGCCGGCAATGCTCGAGCGCAGTCCCTTGATGCCCTTGCCGCGCAGCCGGAACGTCTTGCCCGACTGCGTGCCTTCGGGCACCGTGAAGCTTGCGCGGCCCGCCAGCGTCGGCACTTCGATTTCGCCGCCCAAAACCGCCGTGGTGAACGGAATGGGCATCTGGCAATGCAGGTCGTCGCCGTCGCGCTCGAACACCGCATGCTGCTTGATATGAATCTCGACGTACAGATCGCCCGACGGCCCGCCGTTGATGCCCGGCTCGCCGTTGCCGGCGGAACGGATGCGCATGCCGTCGTCGATGCCTGCCGGAATCTTGACTTCGAGTGTCTTGGTTTCCTTCACCTTGCCCGCGCCGTGGCAGTGGGCGCAGGGCTCAGGAATATAGGTGCCGGTGCCGTGGCATTTCGGACAGGTTTGCTGGATGCTGAAAAAGCCTTGCGATATGCGCACCGCGCCCGAACCGCTGCAGGTCGGGCAGGTTTCCGGCTTGGTGCCGGGCTTCGCGCCCGAACCGTGACAGACTTCGCACGACACCCAGCTCGGCACGCAAATCTGCGTGTCGTAACCATGCGCCGCCTGTTCCAGCGTGATTTCCATGCTGTAGCGCAAGTCCGCGCCGCGATACACCTGCGGGCCCGCACGACCGCCGCCGCGCGCCGCGCCGCCGGCCGCCTGACCGAAGATGTCGCCGAAAATATCGCCGAAGGCATCCGCAAAACCGCCGAAGCCCTGCGCGCCGGCTCCGCCCATGTTCGGATCGACGCCCGCGTGACCATACTGGTCGTACGCGGCACGCTTTTGCGAGTCCGAGAGCATTTCGTAGGCTTCCTTCACCTCCTTGAAATGCTCTTCCGCATCCTTGTTGCCCGGATTGCGGTCGGGGTGGTGCTTCATCGCCAGCTTGCGATAAACCTTCTTGATTTCGTCGTCGCTTGCGTTCTTTGCGACGCCCAGAACCTCGTAGTAATCCCGTTTCGCCATATCGGTTCAACGCCCCCCCCGCGAGAGTGCCGCGCGGTGGCTCCTCTTGAATGCTGGAGTCTCACGACTCGTCCGGCCGCTGTTCACGCCGCCTGAATGCGGCTAAAAACAACGCCCTCCATAAAACAAATGTGCCCGGAAAGCCTAAAAGGCTCGCCAGGCGTGATAACCGTTCTTGCACGTTCCCGCGTCCGAAGGGTCGCGGTCCCTTGTGCAGCCGGGCCGCACACATGACCCGTGTGCGGCTTTACGGTCGGAATGCGACCTGGCTTCAGTCTTTCTTGACTTCCTTGAACTCGGCGTCGACCACGTCGTCCTGCTGCTGGCTCGCGCCGCCCGCCGATGCCCCCGCGCTCGCGCCCGCCGCGCCTGCTGCCGCAGCTTCGGCGCCTTGTGAAGCCTGCATGTCGGCGTACATCTTCTCGCCCATCTTCTGCGAGGCCGTGGCGACTGCTTCGATCTTGGCTTCGATCGCGGCCTTGTCCGCCGAACCGCTCTTGAGCGTGTCTTCCAGCTCCTTCAGCGCGGTTTCGATCTTTTCCTTCTCGCCGGCTTCCAGCTTGTCGCCGTATTCCGTGAGCACCTTCTTCGTGCTGTGGACGAGCGCGTCACCCTGATTGCGGGCGTCGGCCAGCTCACGCAGCTTGTGATCTTCTTCCGCGTTCGCTTCGGCGTCCTTCACCATCTTCTCGATCTCGGCTTCGGACAGACCCGAGTTCGCCTTGATCGTGATGCGGTTTTCCTTGCCGGTCGCCTTGTCCTTCGCGCCGACGTGCAGAATGCCGTTCGCGTCGATGTCGAAGCTCACCTCGATCTGCGGCGTGCCGCGCGGTGCCGGCGGAATGCCTTCCAGGTTGAACTCGCCGAGCAGCTTGTTGCCCGCTGCCATTTCGCGTTCGCCCTGATACACCTTGATCGTCACGGCGCTCTGATTGTCGTCAGCCGTCGAGTAGACCTGCGAGTGCTTGGTCGGGATCGTGGTGTTCTTGTTGATCATCTTCGTCATCACGCCGCCGAGCGTTTCGATGCCGAGCGACAGCGGGGTCACGTCGAGCAGCAGAACGTCCTTGCGGTCGCCCGACAGAACCTGACCTTGAATCGCAGCGCCAACGGCCACGGCTTCGTCCGGGTTCACGTCGCGGCGCGGGTCCTTGCCGAAGAACTCCTTCACCTTCTCCTGCACCTTCGGCATACGGGTCATACCGCCGACCAGAATCACGTCGTCGATTTCGCCGACCTTCACGCCCGCGTCCTTGATCGCCATGCGGCACGGTTCGATCGTGCGTTCGATCAGGTCTTCAACCAGCGCTTCCAGCTTGGCGCGCGTGATTTTCAGGTTCAGGTGCTTCGGACCCAACGCATCAGCCGTGATGTAAGGCAGGTTGATTTCGGTCTGCTGGCTCGAGGACAGCTCGATCTTGGCCTTTTCAGCCGATTCCTTCAGGCGCTGCAGCGCGAGCACGTCTTTCGACAGATCGACGCCCTGCTCTTTCTTGAACTCGCCGATGATGTAGTCGATGATGCGCTGGTCGAAGTCTTCACCGCCGAGGAACGTGTCACCATTCGTGGACAGCACTTCGAACTGCTTTTCGCCGTCGACGTCCGCGATTTCGATGATCGAGATGTCGAACGTACCGCCGCCCAGGTCATACACCGCGATCTTGCGGTCGCTCTTCTCGTTCTTGTCGAGACCGAACGCCAGAGCCGCTGCGGTCGGCTCGTTGATGATGCGCTTCACTTCCAGACCGGCGATGCGGCCGGCATCTTTGGTGGCCTGACGCTGGCTGTCGTTGAAGTACGCGGGAACCGTAATCACCGCTTCCGTGACCGGCTCGCCGAGGTAGTCTTCAGCGGTCTTCTTCATCTTGCGCAGCACTTCTGCCGAGATTTGCGGCGGAGCGAGCTTCTGGTCGCGCACTTCGATCCATGCGTCGCCGTTGTCGGCCTTCATGATCTTGTACGGCATCAGACCGATGTCTTTCTGCACTTCTTTTTCTTCAAAGCGGCGGCCGATCAGGCGCTTCACCGCGTACAGCGTGTTCTTCGGGTTCGTGACCGACTGACGCTTGGCAGGCGCGCCGACGAGAATCTCGCCGTCTTCCATGTAAGCAATGATCGACGGCGTGGTGCGCGCACCTTCCGAGTTCTCGATCACCTTGGTCGTGTTGCCTTCCATGATCGCCACACACGAGTTGGTCGTGCCGAGGTCGATACCGATGATTTTGCCCATTTTTACTAATCTCCTGACTTTGATCGCTGCGGGAAGCGCCCTGTTTGCCGGTTCAGCGGCAAGGCGATCCGCATTGAATTCATACCTGCACTCAACATAAGTGCGTCCGCATCGTTTTCAAGACCTCTTTTACGATGCGGTCTTTAATTTTTTTCAATCGGCCGAGCCCTCGTCCGAAGTCCTGGCTGAAGTCTTGCCCGAAGCCGCGCCGCCTGCCTGCGCGCCGGCCCGGATCTTCTCCCGCGCCGCGGCCACCGCAGCCTCGAACTGCCCAAGCCCATGCCAGCCGGTCGCCCGGCCAAGCCGTTTGCCGCGATAAAAGAAGAACCACGTGGGCACGCCGTGAAGCATGAAGCGCCGGCCCAGCTCGCGGTGCTCGTAGACATTGCTGTGAAACCACCGCAGGCCCAGCGCGCGAATCGCCGCCGGCTGCGCCAGCATGGCTTTCTTGGCGATTTCTCAGTTGAAGCAGTCGACGCCCCAGAAGAACACCACCGCGAGCGCGTCGCCGGCTTCGGCGAGGCCGGCGTCGAACGATTCGGCGCTCAGCTCCTTCATGTCGAATACCGAAAACGCAGTCGCATCGACGGGAACATTGGCCATGACGGTGTTCACCTGCTGACGGAGTCCCACCTGCTATCTGACGGCGGAATGCCTACTGCGAGCGTGACGGGCTTGCAAGCTT
The DNA here is from genome assembly GCA_940746715.1 of uncultured Paraburkholderia sp. Lineage (GTDB taxonomy): Bacteria > Pseudomonadota > Gammaproteobacteria > Burkholderiales > Burkholderiaceae > Paraburkholderia. The sequence continues at coordinate 108,935 of CALNWN010000012.1, read as the reverse complement.
ACTTGGGCGCGGCCACTGTCACGAGCGCCGGACGCAGCACGCGGTCGGCGATCACAAAGCCTTTTTGCAGCACGGCGACCACGGTGTTGGGCTCCTGATCCGCCGGCACCATCGAAATAGCCTGATGGCGGTACGGGTCGAACTTCTCGCCAACCGGATTCAGCGCGACGACGCGGCCCTTTTCCAGCGCGCCGGTCAGCTGGCGCAGCGTGAGTTCGACGCCTTCGCGCACTTTCACGAGGTCGTCCGAAGAAAGGGCGACGGCAGCTTCCAGACTGTCGATCACCGGCAGCAGATGTTCCGCGAAGCTCTCGATCGCGAATTTATGCGCCTTCGCCACGTCTTCCTGCGCGCGGCGGCGCACGTTTTCGGTCTCGGCCTTGGCGCGCAGGAAGCTCTCCTGCAACTCGGCGATCTTCGCCTGGGCTTCAGCCAACGCAGCTTCGGCACCCGCTGCCGGCGCGTCCGTGGCGACGCTCACTGCGGCTTCCTGCTCGGGCGTGGCCGCCTCGGCGGCCGGGCGCGCGGTTTCGTCCGCGGGCGTGGGATTCTGGCTCGTCGAGTTCTCTTGCGTGTTTTCCATGTCGCTGAAAGTCGTTAAAAATTTAAAAGCCAACGGCGGCGAAGCACGAGCCTGCCGCGATTTGTGCGTTGCAAAATCGCGACAGAAGTTCAGACACGCCACCACGTATTGGAACGGCAGATGGGGCCGCAGACGCCCGTTTCAAGCGCCTGCGCAGAAATTTTCAAAGCGGCGGGCGGCTGGCGGAAATGCACAGTTACAACCATTAGCGCGACGCAATCAGATTCAGATTGAGCGCAGCAAACAAGTGACCTATGCTCCAGTTACGCGCGGAAAACCTCGTTAACCCTAATCTGACGTAATCCTTTCCGCCCCTTTGCAATTCCCACCCGGCTAGCTCGTTTCTTTCCTGCACCATCCCAGAAGGGGGTACCGTGAAGCTGACCTTTGCAATCTCGGTGGTCGCACTGGTACTTGTTGCGGGCACCACGACCATCTGTATGTCCGGGGCGGTCAACGATCACACCACCGAATACGGCGGCGTGAACGCGACCATCGAACAACTGTTCAATCCCCACCTGAAAATCTGTCGATAATGCGGCGGTCGCGCTTGGTCGGCCGGCCGTGCAGCGCCTCGGCCGGCTCGCGATACGTCTTGCGGCGCTCATGTTCGGCTTCGCGCTTCGCGCGGCTTTCAGCGGTTTCCGCATAGAGCGTCTGCGCAACGGTAGCCGGGCCGCGCACGTCGCACACGCCCAGTACCTGCACCTGCCACACCAGGCGCTCGATCTCGATTTCAACGAGATCGCCAACCCGCACGTCCTTGGCCGGCTTCACAGTGGCCCCGCCGATGCGCACCCGGCCTTTCTCGACGGCATCCGCGGCGAGCGAGCGCGTCTTGAAAAAGCGCGCCGCCCAGAGCCATTTGTCGATGCGCAGCTTCGCGCCTGGTTCGGTTGAAATCCTGTAATTCATCGGTCTCGTCAAGCCACTGTGTTGTGCGGTACGGGGACCGCTTGCACCGGCCAGCCTTGCAGGTTTTGCGCGACGATTTCGCCGAGCGCGGCAATCCACGCCTGCGACGCGTTTACGCAAGGAATGCGGTGGAACTCCTTGCCGCCGGCGTGCAGGAACTCGTCCCGCACTTCGATGCCGATTTCTTCAATTGTCTCCAGGCAGTCGGCGGTAAAGCCCGGACAAAATACATCAGCACGCCGCACGCCTGCCGCGCCCAGTTCCTTCAACGTGTGCGCCGTGTAGGGCTGCAGCCATTCGGCCTTTCCGAAACGCGACTGGAAGGTAATGCGGCATTCCACCGGCGTCAGTCCAAGCGCCTGCATGAGCAGCGCGCCCGTGCTCTGGCATTGGTCGTGGTAAGGGTCGCCGAGATCGAGCGTGCGCTTCGGCACGCCATGAAAACTCAAGATCAGCTTGTCGCCCGCCGCAAAATCCGGCCGGCCGTGGAGGTGCCAGTACTGATGCACCTGCGCGGCGAGTGCCGAAATATACACGGGATGATCGGCGTATTGACGCACCGTGCGGATCTCCGGCTGGTTGCGCATGCGCTTGAGCGCGGAAAAGGTGTCGTCGAAAGCGGTTGCCGTGGTCGACGACGAATATTGCGGATACATCGGCATGAGCAGCACGCGCTCGGCGCCCGCGAGCTTCAGCTGATTCAGCATGGCGGGAATGCCGGGCGTGCCGTAACGCATCGCGTAGTCGACAAGCACCGTGTAGTCGTTCAGCTGCAGCAGATGACGCAAGCCTTCCACCTGCTTTTCCGTGTAGACGCGCAGCGGCGAGCCTTCCGGCATCCACACCGCCGCATATTTTCTCGCGGACGCCCGCCCCCTGAACGGCAAGATCAGGAAGCGCAGAATAACCTGCCACACGAGCGCGGGAATCTCCACCACGCGCGGATCGGACAGGAACTGGGCGAGATAGCGGCGAACCGCGCGCGGCGTCGGCGCGTCGGGCGTGCCGAGATTGATCAACAGCACGGCAACACGGTGCGACGTGGCGTTCTGCAAAGGCCGCTCGAGGTCGAAGCGCATAGGCTGGCAGGGGTAACCGCTCAAGGCGGGCAATGGAACAAGGTGGAATTCATTATAGCGGCGCGCCCTTGCGCCGCGCGCCTGAAGCGCCCCTGGCCGTTCGGCTAATTGGCAAGCGGCGCGCGCTCCCGCATGATGTGCCGGATCGACCGCCGCGGCAGTCACGCGCTACGGCTGGCTCATTGCTGACTAAGCGTGAGAGACAGCAGTCTCGCGGTGATGTCCACAATCGGGATGACGCGGTTGTAGGCCATCCGCGTCGGGCCGATCACGCCGAGCGTGCCGACAATCTTGCCGTTCACTTCGTACAGCGCGGTAACGACGCTCATTTCCTCGATCGGCACGAGGTTGGACTCGCCGCCTATGAAGATCTGCACGCCGGCGGCATGGCTCGATACATCCAGCAACTGAAGGAGGCTCGTTTTTTGGTCGAACACATCGAACAGCTTGCGCAGGCGCGCCATGTCGGAGGAAAGATCAGCAACTTCCAGCAGATTGCGCTCGCCGGAAATCAGCACCGTCTCGCCGGTGTCCGATTCGTCCGTGCTCGCAGTGACGGCCGCGTGCATCAGCGTCGTCATGTCGCCGCGCAACTGGTCGATTTCTTCGCGCAGCCGGCGGCGCACTTCGTCGAACGAAAGGCCTGCAAAGTGGGCGTTGATGTAGTTGGACGCCTCCACCAGCTCCGACGGCGAAAAGTCGCGCTGTGTCGCCATCATACGGTTCTGCACATCGCCTTCCGGCGTCACGATGATGAGCAGAATGCGCTTGTCGGACAACCGCATGAATTCGATCTGCTTGAACACGTGGCTGCGCCGCGGCGTGAGCACCACACCGGCGAACTGCGACAGATTCGAGAGCACGCTCGCCGCGGCCGCGACGATTTTCTGCGGCTCGCCTGCCTGCAGCGTAGTCTTGACGGTACGGGTCACCGCCTCTTCGTCTGCGGACGATTCGACCGTCAGCATCGTGTCGACGAAAAGACGGTAGCCGCGCGGCGTGGGAATGCGGCCGGCGGAAGTGTGCGGACTGATCACGAGCCCCAGATCCTCGAGATCCGACATGACGTTGCGGATGGTTGCCGGGGCTCAGCTCCAGGCCGGAATAGCGCGACAGCGTGCGCGAGCCGACCGGCTGACCTTCGGCAATGTAGCGCTCGATCAGGGTTTTCAGGAGGGTTTGTGCACGAGGATCTAGCATGGCGAAAAATTTTAGCTCAATGATGCGACTACCGCGAGCGCCCAGCGCGCCCCTCGCCGCCCGCATTCCGGCCGCCCGGCAGGACCGCGCCTTGCGCCCGTTTCAGGGCCACGCGCAGCAATTCGTCCGGCGCGCCGTCTGCCCTATTTCCGGCGGCCCGGCCGGCAGTGCGCCGGTGCAGTTTGGCCGGCGCACATGTCATCAAGGCTTCACTATTCTAACGATAATCCCGGACTGCGCTCACGGCCCGCTGCGGCCGGCCGCCCGCAGGGTCCCGGCGCGGTTCTTTTCAGGCCCTACCTATGGTGTAATGCCGGCATGCAAGTAACCAGCCAGTTCAAGACCGTCGCGCTCGTCGGGCGCAACAATACGCCGGGCATCCGCGAGCCGCTGACCGCGCTCGCCTCGTGCATCGCGAAGCGCGGCTTCGAAGTCGTTTTCGAAGCCGACACCGCGGCGGAAATCGGCGTGACCGACTATCCGGCGCTGCGCCCGGCCGAGATCGGCGCGCGCGCGGACGTGGCGATCGTGCTCGGCGGCGACGGCACGATGCTCGGCATCGGCCGGCAGCTCGCGCCGTACCGCACGCCGCTCATCGGCATCAACCACGGCCGGCTGGGCTTCATTACCGACATCCCGATCTCGCACATGAGTGAGATCGTGCCGCAAATGCTGTCGGGAAATTTCGAGCGGGAGGAGCGGGTGCTGCTCGAGGCGCGCATCATGCGCCAAGGCAACCCGATCTACCACGCTCTGGCATTCAACGACGTCGTGGTCAACCGCAGCGGCTTTTCCGGCATGGCGGAACTGCATGTTTCGGTGGACGGCCACTTCATGTACAACCAGCGCTCCGACGGGCTGATCGTCGCCACGCCGACCGGCTCGACCGCTTACGCGCTGTCGTCGCAGGGGCCGATTCTGCATCCGCAATTGCAGGGCATCGTGCTCGTGCCGATCGCCCCGCATGCGCTGTCGAACCGCCCCATCGTGCTGCCGGACGACTCCAAGGTCAGCATCCAGATCGTGTCCGGGCGCGAGGTCAACGTCAATTTCGACATGCAGTCGTTCACCTCGCTCGAACTTGGCGACGCGATCGAGGTGCGCCGCTCGCGTCATACCGTGCCGATGCTGCATCCGGTCGGCTACAGCTATTACGCCACGCTGCGCAAGAAGCTTCACTGGAACGAATACCCGTCGCACGAGGAAGACGCCAAGCCCTGACCGGCGGGACGCCGGAACCCGGCGCCGTTCGTGAAACCCGCGTACGTGAAACCCGAATACCAAGCTCACAGACGACTTCCATGCTTCGCCACCTCTCGATACGCGACTTCGTCATCGTCGCCGCGCTCGACCTTGAGTTCGACAGCGGCTTTACCGTTTTCTCCGGCGAGACCGGCGCCGGCAAGTCGATCCTGATCGACGCGCTGGCGCTCGCGCTCGGGGCGCGCGCCGACGCGAGCGTCGTGCGTACCGGCGAGAGCCGCGCCGACATCACCGCCGAATTCGAAACGCACGCGCAAGTGGACGAGTGGCTCGACGAGCAGGCGTTGAGCGCCTCCGCGGCGGACGGCCAGCACGGCGGCACGGTCATGCTGCGTCGCGTGGTGGATGCGAACGGCCGCTCGCGCGCTTTCATCAACGGAACCGCGGCGACACTCGCGCAACTGCGCGAGGTCGGCGAAATGCTGGTGGACATTCACGGCCAGCATGCGCACCAGTTGCTGATGCGGCCGGACGCGCAGCGCGAACTGTTCGACACGCACGCCGGCCTGACCGAACTTTCCGCCAACGTCACACGCGCGTGGCACGCGTGGCGCGAGAAGGTGCAGGCGGTCGAGCATGCGCAAACCCGCGACCGCGAGTTGCAACTGGAACGCGAGCGGCTCGCTTGGCAGCTTGCCGAGCTCGACAAGCTCGCACCGCAGCCGGGCGAATGGGAAGAGGTCAACGCGGAGCATCGGCGGCTGTCGCATTCGGCCAATCTGATCGACGGCGTGCAAGGCGCGCTCAATGCGCTCTCCGAATCGGACGAGGCAATGATCACGCATCTTTCGTCGATCGTCTCCAAGGTGCGCGATCTGGCGGAAATCGACCCGGCGTTGAACGACGTGCTGGCCGCCCTCGAGCCCGCCGAGATTCAATTGCAGGAAGCCGCCTACTCGTTGAGCCATTACGCGCAGAAGCTCGAACTCGACCCGGACCGGCTCGCCCAGGTCGAAAAGCGCCTCGACGCGTTGCACTCGGCGGCGCGCAAGTTCCGCCTGCAGCCCGAAACGCTGCCCGAGGAACACGAAACGCGCCGCGCGCAGCTGGCCGCGCTCGACGCCGCCGCGGACCTCGACAGCCTGCACGCAGCCGAAGCCAAAGCCCGCGAAGACTTCGTCACGGAAGCGAAGAAGCTTTCCAAGGCGCGCGCCAAGGCGGGCAAGGCGCTCGGCGCCGCGGTCACCACGGGCATGCAGGAATTGTCCATGAAAGGCGGCAGCTTCGAAGTCGCGCTCGTCCCGCTGCCCGAAGGCGGCGCGCACGGACTGGAGCAGGTCGAGTTCCGCGTCGCGGGTCATGCGGGCGTGCCCCTGCGGCCGCTGGCGAAGGTGGCCTCCGGCGGCGAACTCGCGCGTATCAGTCTGGCGCTGGCCGTGATCGCGAGTGCCGCGAGCCCGACGCCGACGTTGATCTTCGACGAAGTGGATACAGGTATCGGCGGCGGCGTCGCCGAAGTGGTCGGGCGGCTGTTGCATCAGCTCGGCGAGGCTCGCCAGGTGCTGTGCGTGACGCACTTGCCGCAGGTTGCCGCGCGCGGCGACCATCATTTCCAGATCGCGAAAACCGGCAACGGCAAGGGCGGCACGGTGAGCAGCGTGGTGTCGCTCGACAAGGCGAGCCGCGTCGAGGAAGTCGCGCGCATGCTGGGCGGCCTCGAGATCACGCCGACCACGCGCAAGCACGCGAAGGAAATGCTGGCGGCGTAGGCGGTCCTGCGTCGGGGCTCGCGAGCGGCCGAATCGGCTTGCTCGGGCGTCCGCCGGTACTTGCCGCCGGTACTTGCTGTTCGTCACCGGCGCAATTCACTCGCTGATGCGCGACTGGCCGCGGCGCCCGCTTGCCGCGCGAGCCGAGCAAACGCACGCCGAGACCCAGGCCGCCTCAGCTCTCCCCGAACACCCTCTCCCAAAGCCCGAACACGGCGTCGCGCTCGGCCGCGACCAGCGCCGGCTCCACGCGCGCCTTCTCCATCCCGTCGAGCCGCAGCTTGTGCTGCAGCTTCCGGTAAGTGCGATAGGCCACGCCGACGGTCTCCGCTTCCGCCTCGCTCATCAGCCCGAGACGCGACACCTCGCGCAGGAGCGCAATGTTGCCGGTATTGCGGATCAGCTCGAGATCGCGCGCCGCGTGCAGCAGCACCCAATACTGGACCGTGAACTCGATATCCACCATGCCGCCGCGATCATGCTTCAGGTCGAAGAGCGTCGTATGGTTGGGATGTCCCGTGCCCACGCGCTCGCGCATCTCGGCGATTTCTCCGGCGAGCTGCGTGGCGTCGCGCGGCGTCGTCAGCACCTGTTCGCGGATGGCCTCGAACTGCGCGCCGATCTGCGCGTCGCCGGCGCAGTAGCGCGCGCGGGTCAGCGCCTGGTGTTCCCACACCCACGCGGTGTTGGCCGCATCGCCCTCACGCAACTGATAGCGGCGAAACGCGTCCAGATCGGCGACGAGCAAGCCTGACTCGCCGTTCGGCCGCAGGCGCAGGTCGATGTCGAACAGCGTGCCCGCGCCGGTCGCGGTGGTCAGCCACGTAATCAGCCGGCGCGTGTAGGTGGAATAGATGTCGGCGGCGGCGTCCGGGTCGTCGTAGAGAAAGATCACGTCGAGGTCCGACGCATAGCCCAATTCCTTGCCGCCCAGCTTGCCGTAGGCGATCACCGCGAAGCGCGGCGCCTCGCGATGGCGCTTCGGCAACTGGTTCCACACGGCTTCGAGCGTGACGTCGAGCACGGCATCGGCGAGCTCGGACAGCCGGTCGCTCACGTGCTCGACGCTCAACTTGCCCGCAAGGTCGATCAGCAGAATGCGGAACACCTCGGCCTGGTGCGCGTGGCGCAGCAGGTCCATCTGCTGCTCGACGCCGTCGGCGGCGGCAAGCCGCAGGTGCAGCGTGCGTTTGAATTCCGGCCAGTCGAATGGCGTGTTGAGCGCTTCGTCGTCGAGCAGTTCGTCGAGCAATTGCGGATGGCGGAGGTAGCCCGCCGCCCAGCGCGACGCGCCCAGCACCGACAGCACGCGATGCAGCGCCTGCGGATATTCGGTCAGCAGCGCCAGATACGCGCCGCGCCGGCCCACCGCTTCGAGCAGGTCGAAGAGCCGCGCGAGCGTATCGCCGCGCCGCTCGGGCGGCTCCAGCGTGCGCGCGGCCTCGAGCGCCCGCTGAGCGACGATGTCGAAGCGCTGCCGGCTGCGCTCGGCAAGCCCGGCATAGCGCGACGACTGCCACACGCCGCGCAGCCGCGCGAGCAGGTCTGCCGGCTCGGCCACACCCAGTTCGACGAGGCGCGCGCACAATGCTTCTTCCGCGCTGTCGTCCGCGAGCGCGCTGCTCCATACCCAAGCGGCCGCGCCGTCTTCGGGCGCGCCGCAGCCGTCGCGGCCGCTCACCTTGTCGGCGAAAATCTGGTCGAACTGCTGTTCGACGAATTCGCGATGCGCGTCGAGCCGTTCCATCAACATCGGATAGTCGTCGCAGCCCATTGCGCGCGCGAGCGCCGCACGCTCTTCCGGATCGACCGGCATCGCGTGAGTCTGCGCGTCGTTGCGATATTGCAGCCGGTGTTCGAGCTCGCGCAAAAAGCGATACGCCTGCGAGAGCTTCACGCAGACGGACGTGTCGATCAGCCCGTGCGTCGCCGCGTGCCGCAACACGGCAAGCGTCGGGCGCACCCGGAAACCGGCGTCCTGGCCGCCGCGAATCAGCTGGAACACCTGCGCGCTGAATTCGATTTCGCGGATGCCGCCGCGTCCGAGCTTGATGTCGTCGGCCTTGTCCGGGCGCATCGACGCGCGGCGCTGCGCCTCCTGGCGAATCTGCAGATGCAGCGCGCGGATTGCGCTGATCACGCCGAAGTCGAGATAGCGGCGATAGACGAACGGCGTGACGAGCGCATCCAGCTGTTTCTGCAAGCGCTGAGCGGACTCGCTCGCGCCTTCGGAAACCAGCCGTCCCTTGATCCACGCATAGCGCTCCCACTCGCGGCCCTGCACGTAGAAATACTCCTCCAGCATGCCGAGGCTGCAGACAAGCGGCCCGGAATCGCCATTCGGCCGCAAGCGCATGTCGACACGAAACACGTAGCCGTCGGCGGTCACTTCGGCGAGCGCGCCGATCAGACGCTTGCCGAGGCGCGTGAAAAACTCCTGCGTGGCAATCGGCGCGCGCTGGCCGCCCGCCGTCTCGCCGTCCTCTTCATAAATGAAGATGAGATCGATATCCGACGACACGTTCAGCTCGCGCCCGCCGAGCTTGCCCATGCCGACCACGCCGAGCGTGAGCCGCTCGCCCTGCGGGCCGCGCGGCTCGCCAAACAGCGCTTCGAGCTCGGCGGAAAGTACCGCCAGCGAGCGCTGGATTGCTGTCTCCGCGAGATCCGTCATCGCGCCCGTGACTTCGGCGACATCCGCCTCGCCCGCCAGGTCGCGCTCCATCACCGCGCAGAAGACCTCGGTGCGCAACTGGCGCAATGCGCGTTTGAGCGCGTCTTCGGTCAGCGGTGCGCTTGAGCCGCCTGCCGCTTCGGCGCACAGCGCGTCGAAGCGCGCGTCGATGCGCTCGCGCGTCAACGGCTCGGACGCAAGCTCCGCCACCTGCACGACGAGTTGCGGGCGGGCCGCCACGGCGCGCGCCGCGTAATGTGAATAGCTGGAACTCAGGAGGGTGGCGTGAGTCATCAAAGGTCTGGCTCGCTCGTTGCTTGATTGGCATGAACCGTGGATTACCGGCTCGTCGCACGACGGGTTGCCGAACGCCGATGCGGGTCGCGCGGCAGCGTGCAGACAGGGTTTTCAGGAAGTCCTGTCGACGCTTTCCCGTGTGTTACATTTCGTCGTTAATTCGCAAAACTACCATACGCCCACCCGCCGCAGCATGTCCGAGCGAAACGAATCCGCCGACCCGCAGGAAACCGGGCAGGCCCGGCCTGTGAGCGGAAGCGACCACGTCGTGCTGCGCCGGACTCTTCACGTCGTTCTCGCGCTCGCGCTCGTCCTGTATTTCATCGCGGCGGGGCTCTTTCTCGGCTTGCGTTATGTGGTACTGCCGCGCGTGGAGTCAACGGCTCGGACGCACATCGAGGCGACCGTCTCCGACAAGCTGCACGCGCAGTTCACCATCGGCAAACTCGCGCCGCATTGGACGGGCTTCCAGCCAGGGCTCGACATCACGAACCTCGTGATTCGCGACCGTGATGGCAAGCCCGCGCTGACCATACCGCACGCCACCGCGACGCTGTCGTGGCGTTCGCTGTGGCAGTTTCACCCGGTGCTGTCGAGCCTGATTGTCAACCAGCCGGACGTGCTGATCGCGCGCGGCGGCGACGGCGTGCTGTCGGTCGCCGGCGTGCCGGTGCCGACGCGTCATAGCGGCAACGACATCCTCTCGACATGGCTCGTGCGCCAGGAGGCGATCGTGGTGCGCGGCGGCGTGCTGCGCTGGCGCGACGCCCAGCGCGACGCGCCGGAACTCGCGCTGCACGACATTCGCATTGCCATTCTCAACGACGGCTACGATCACCGCCTCGCGCTTCAGGCGCCGTCGGACGGCCAGCTGCTGCACGGCCCGCTCGATTTCCGCACGCACTTCCGCCATGCGCCGCTCTCGGCGATCGGCAAGCCGGTCAACTGGAAGGGGCAAGCCTATGTGTCGACCGGCCCCGTCGACCTGCCCACGCTCGCGCGCTATGTCAAATTCCCGATCGAGACATTTGCCGGCCGCATCGACAATGCGATCTGGGTCGATTTCGCCGACGGCCGCATGAGCTCGGCAAGCGGCCAGATGGCCGGCGCGGATGTCGCCCTGCGCGTGCGGCCCACGCAGCCCAAGCTGCTTTTGCCGGTGGCGAATTTCGGCTGGCGCGTGGAAGCCCAGCAAGGCGACTACACGCTGCAACTGAACGACCTGCGGGCCGAACTCGGCCAGCCGCCGCTCGAGGACGGTACGCCGCTCACGCGCACACTCTCGTTTCACACGCTGAACGGGCACTACCGGATGGCGTCGCAGCAAAACGGGCAGTTGATCAGCGTCTCCGGCGACCGCGTCGATCTGGGCATTCTCGCGGAATTCAGCCGCGCGCTGCCGCTGCCGCGGCCGCTGCTGAACAATCTCGTGCGCTATAACCCGCGCGGGCTCGTCGCCAACTACGTAATCGAAGTGGAGCGCGGCAAGCCGGAATCGGGCGAACCCGGCGGCGACCGGCACGCGACGGGCGCGGAGCCGATCGAGCGCTATCGCTTCCAAGGCGATCTGCAAGGCATCAGCATCGCCGCGCAGGAACCGCCGCCCGGGCTCACCGCGTGCAATCATCCGCGCGCCGGCATTCCGGGCATCGAGAACCTGTGGGGCCGCGTGGATGCCGATCAGCGTCACGGTAGCGCGACGCTCGACACGTCCAACGTCGCGATCACGCTGCCGGGCATATTCGACGATCCGCGCCTGAAACTCGACCGCCTGCATGGCCGTGCCGACTGGACCATCTCGCCGAAGGCGCCCGGCGAGAAGCACCCGGCGTTCACGGTCAAGCTGGCCGACTTGGGCGTCTCCAACGCGGACGTCGCGGCCACCGCCAGCGCTGACTACAGCAACCCCGGCCACGGCCGCAGCTCGCTGGATCTGACGGCGGATTTCGAGCGCGCGCAGGTGTCGCGCATCGTCCGCTATCTGCCGACCAGTATCAGCGAGAAGCTGCGCATCTATCTCGGCCACGGCTTGCAGGCCGGCATGTCGCACGGCGCGAAGATCGAGGTGCACGGCGACCTGACGAAATTCCCCTACTCGCGTGATCCCGAGGCGGGCATCTTCCATATCGTCGCGCCTTTCAAGGGCGGCAAGTTCGACCCCACGCCGTACCCGCCGCGCAAGATGCGCAACGGCACGCCGAACGTTTGGCCGCCGCTCGACGGCATCGACGGCGTGTTCGAAATCAGGCAGAACGTGCTGCGCTTCGACATCGACCGCGCGCGCTACAAGCGTGTGGCGTTGCGCGGCGTGAACGGCAGGATCGACGATCTCGGCACGCGCGAGTCCAACCTCGTCATCAAGGGCGACGGCCTCGGTCCGCTCGCCGACATGCTCGACTACGTGAACGAAAGCTCGCTCGGCATCATGGCGCGGCATCAAACCGAGAAGATTCGCGCCGAAGGGCCGGCTTCGCTCGCGCTCAAGCTGACGGTGCCGCGCACGCCCAAACCGCATATCGGCGTGGAAGGCGCGCTCGGCTTCCAGAACAATCGGCTGAGCGTGGAGAATGTGCCGCCGCTCTCTCAAGTGAAGGGCAAGGTGCGCTTCACCGAACACAGCGCGCAGACCGAGCGCCTCACCGCGCAGTTTCTGGGCGGCGACATGCGGGCGAGCGGCGGCTTCGAACCCGACGGCACCTACGCGCTCGACCTGGGCGGCCATATCGCGGTGGATGCCGCGCGCGGCCTCGACCTGCATGGCCCGGCCGCGCAGGTGCTCACGCGCATGAGCGGCAGCGCGCCGTATGCGCTGACCGTGCGCGGTGAGAAGGGCAAGCTGCCGCAAGTGACCGCCAACTCGGATCTGACCGGCCTTGCGCTCGACTTCCCCGCGCCGTTCAACAAGCCGGTCGGCACGCCCATGCCGCTGCGCCTTGCCGCCGGTCCGTCGACGCTCGCCGGCGAAAGCGGACTCGAGCGCGCGGAACTGAACTTCGGGCCCATCGCCGCGCGCTATCTGCTGCACTACGAGCCGAAAAGCCCGCTGACGGTGGTGCGCGGCGCCATCGGCGTGAACCGGCCGGCCGACTTGCCGTCCGAAGGCGTGATCGCCGCGGTCGACGTGGACGCCTTCGACGCCGACGCTTGGCGCGCGCTCGTTGCCCAATTGCGCAGCAACGAAGCGCGCGCCGCTTCGCCGTCTTCGGCCGCTTTGCCGTCTTCGCCCACGCCGGCCGCGCCGGCCGCCCCGAACCCGACCGTCGCACAATTCCTGCCGAGCCGCTTCGCGCTGCACATCGGCACCCTGACGCTGCTCAAGCGCCACTGGGAAAGCGTGATCGTCGGCGCTTCGCATGCGGACGGCAAATGGCAAGCGAATATCGCGTCCAACCACGTGTCGGGCCACGTGTCGTGGCTGCCGGGCGCCGACAAGGCCTCGCCGGGCACGCTGCAGGCGCGCTTTGCGCGCGTGGTGATTCCGTCGGTCGCGGACAAGGATCTGCTCGGCCAGGCCATCTCGGCGCCGGCGCAGAACATGCCGTCGATCGATCTCGTCGTCAACGAGCTGATCGTGCGCGACCGCAATATCGGGCGGCTCGAAGTAGCCGCGCACAACTTCACCGAAGACGGCGTGCCGGTCTGGCAACTGGACAAGCTCGACATCGCGAATCCGTCGGCCACGCTCACTGCGACGGCCAACTGGCGCACCTCGACCGAGCTCGGCAATACCGCCGACGAAACCACGCCGCGGCGCACCGTGTTCGATTTCAAGCTCGACATCAAGGACGCGGGCGGCCTGCTCCAGCGCTTCGGCCAGCCGCGCACGCTGAAGGCGGGCAGCGGCACGCTGACGGGCAAGATGGTGTGGCGCGGCGGCCCGACCGCGATCGACTATCCGACGCTCAACGGCAATGTCGCCGTGGATCTGCGCCACGGGCAGATTCTCAAGGTCGATCCGGGCGTCGCGAAGCTACTCGGCGTGCTCAGCCTGCAAAGCCTCGCGCGCTTCGCGACGCTCAATTTCCGCGACGTGATCGGCGAAGGTCTGCCGTTCGAGCACGTCACCGGAACGGCGCAGATCCGCAACGGCATCGGCCGCACCGAAAACTTTGAAATGGTGACCGCGCCCGCGCGCGCGGAAATGAAAGGCTCGGTCGATCTGGCGCAGGAGACTCAGGACCTGCACGTGCAGATCGTGCCGACGGTCAGCGCAGGCGCGGCGGTTGTCGCGGCTGCCGTGGTCAATCCGCTGCTCGGCCTCGGTGCGTTGGTGGCCGACCTCGCGTTCAGCAAATCGATGTCGCACGCGTTTGCGCGCGAATACGCGATCACGGGCTCGTGGTCGAAACCGCACATCGAGCGGGTCAGGAGCGATCGGGGTAAGATGGACACTCCAGCTTCGACCGTCGGCGCCAACTGAGCTTCGAGCCGCGCGCCCAACCGACCGCCTGACTCGCCGCGCCCCGAGCGCGCTGGTCAGTGCAGCCGGCGGGCACTTTCCGGGCGGAGCATGCGGCGCCGGGTGTCGCGCCGCCTTGTCGGGAGTTTTCCGAAACGCTCATGAGCGAAACACACGTCCCTTCATCTTCGTCCCCTGCTTCGTCCCACGCCTCGTCCGCCGCTGCGCCACATGCTGCCGGGCGGGCGCTGGCGGGCGGCGCTCCGGGCACTTTCCGCGTCGCCGCGCTGCAAATGGTGAGCACGCCGGATCGCGAGCGCAATCTCGCCGAAGCCGGGCGCCTGATCGCCGAAGCCGCCGCAGACGGTGCGCAGCTCGTCCTCCTGCCCGAGTACTTCTGCTTCATGGGCTTTAAGGACACCGACAAGCTCGCCGTGCGCGAGGCCTACCGCGACGGCCCGATCCAGCGTTTTCTCGCCGAGGCCGCGCGCCGCCACAAGCTGTGTGTGATCGGCGGCACGCTGCCGATCACGGCGCCGGAGCCGTCGCGCGTATTGAACACCACGCTTGTGTTCGACCCGCAAGGCAACGAGGCCGCGCGCTACGACAAGATCCATCTGTTCAACTTCGAAAAAGGCGAGGAATCGTTCGACGAGGCGCGCACCATCTGCCCCGGCGGCGAGGTCCGCACCTTCGAGGCGCCGTTCGGCCGTGTCGGCCTGTCGGTCTGCTACGATCTGCGCTTTCCTGAGCTGTACCGGCGCATGGGCGATTGCACGCTGATGGTGGTGCCGTCGGCGTTTACTTACACGACGGGCCGGGCCCACTGGGAAATGCTGCTGCGCGCCCGCGCTGTCGAAAACCAGTGCTACGTGCTGGCCGCCGCGCAAGGCGGCAAGCATGAGAACGGCCGCCGCACCTGGGGCCACAGTATGCTCGTCGACCCGTGGGGCGAGATCGTAGCGGTGCGCGACGAAGGCGCCGGCGTGGTCGCGGGAACGCTCGAACGCGCGCGCATCGACGAGGTGAGGCAGAGCCTGCCCGCCTGGCGTCATCGAGTGCTGAGCTAGCAAGATTGACATTGAAACTGCGGCGCGCCTCACGCATGGAGTGACGGTCGCGCTAACCGAATCCTTCGTATCGAGCAGAACATACTTCGCATGAACATCATCGAACCCGGTATCCGTAATCTCGCCACCGCCAAGGACATCCTCCTGACGCCGTACGGTCTCGACGAATCGCTGCTCACCCGCACGCTGGCCGAAATCTTTACGCATCGCGTCGACTACGCGGACCTGTATTTCCAGGCGACGCGCAGCGAGGCGTGGAGTCTCGAGGAAGGCATCGTGAAGTCGGGCAGTTTCAGCATCGACCAGGGCGTCGGCGTGCGCGCCGTGTCGGGCGACCGCACGGCTTTCGCGTATTCGGACGACCTGTCGCCCGAGGCGATCCGCCAGGCGGCCATCGCCACGCGCGCCATTGCCAAGGCCGGCGGCGGCAAGCAGAAGATCAAGGTGGCGTCGTCGCTGACGGGCATTGCCGGGCGCGATCTGTACCTGCCCGCCGATCCGCTGCATTCGCTCGACGCGACCGCCAAGGTCAAGCTGCTCGAGCGCATCGAACACATGGCGCGCGGCCGCGACCGGCGCATCCAGCAGGTCATGGCAGGCCTCGCTGGCGAATACGACGTCGTGCTCGTCGCGCGCAGCGACGGCGGCTTCGCGGCGGACATCCGGCCGCTGGTGCGCGTCTCCGTCACGGTAATCGCGGAGCAAAACGGCCGCCGCGAGATCGGCAGCGGTGGCGGCGGCGGCCGCTTCGACTACAGCTATTTCACCGACGAAGTGCTGTCGCGCTATGTCGACGACGCGGTGCACGCTGCGCTTGTGAATCTGGAAGCACGCCCGGCGCCAGCCGGCGCGATGACGGTCGTGCTCGGACCGGGCTGGCCCGGCGTGCTGCTGCACGAAGCGATCGGCCACGGTCTCGAAGGCGACTTCAACCGCAAGGGCTCGTCGGCATTTGCGGGACGCATCGGCGAGCAGGTCGCCGCGAAAGGCGTCACCGTGGTGGACGACGGCACGCTGCCGAACCGCCGCGGCTCACTCAATATCGACGACGAAGGCAACCCGACGCAGTGCACCACGCTGATCGAAGACGGCATTCTGAAGGGCTACATCCAGGACACGCTCAACGCGCGCTTGATGAAAATGCCGGTGACAGGCAATGCGCGTCGCGAATCGTACGCGGCGTTGCCCATGCCGCGCATGACCAACACCTACATGCTCAACGGCGACAAGGATCCGCAGGAAATCATCGAGTCGGTGAAAAACGGCTTGTACGCGGTGAACTTCGGCGGCGGCCAGGTCGACATCACGAACGGCAAGTTCGTGTTCTCGGCCTCGGAGGCGTACATGATCGAGAACGGCAAGGTCACCTACCCCGTGAAGGGCGCGACGCTCATCGGCAGCGGCCCGGAATCGCTCAAGTACGTGAGCATGATCGGCAACGACATGAAACTGGATTCGGGCGTGGGCGTATGCGGCAAGGAAGGCCAGAGCGTGCCCGTGGGCGTGGGCCAACCCACCTTGCGCATCGACCGGATGACGGTTGGCGGCACCGCTTGAAAATTGAGCCGACGCATACTTCGTGCACACAACGCGGGGAGTATGCGGGTTTTCCGCATTTTCCGCCTGCGCCGCTTGTCAGGCGCGCTTACCCGGGTTATAAAGTCACTCACCCTTTTTGACCAGCGACTCCATTTCGCCATGTCCGCCAAGTTTTACTTTTACTTTTTTTGGTATCTCAGACCGCTGGCGGATCGAGAGGGGTGTTAGTGCACGTAGAACACCGAGAATTCCCGAAAAACCGCCAGCGAGTCTGGCGGTTTTTTTCGCCCCCAGGTCTTTGCCCAATCGGCCTTTGAACATTCTGTTTTGCACGCGCCGCCCGCGCGAACACGCTACGAACCGATTCAGGAGAACAACATGCCCCCGCACAACACCGACGATGTCCGCATTCGCGAATTGAAAGAGCTCACGCCTCCGGCGCACCTGATTCGCGAGTTCGCGTGCGACGAAGCGGTGTCCGACCTGATCTACAGCTCGCGCACTGCCATGCATCGCATTCTGCACGGCATGGATGACCGGCTGATCGTAATCATCGGGCCGTGTTCGATTCACGACACGAAAGCCGCGATGGAATATGCGGGGCGTCTCGTCGAACAGCGCAAGCGCTTTGCCGGCGAACTCGAAGTCGTGATGCGCGTGTACTTCGAAAAGCCGCGCACCACGGTGGGCTGGAAAGGGCTCATCAACGACCCGCATATGGACAACAGCTTCAAGATCAACGAAGGTTTGCGCACCGCGCGCGAGCTGCTGTTGCGCATCAACGAGCTGGGGCTGCCGGCCGGCACCGAGTATCTCGACATGATCAGCCCGCAGTACATCGCCGATCTGATCTCGTGGGGCGCGATCGGCGCGCGCACCACGGAGTCGCAAGTGCACCGCGAACTCGCCCCGGGATTGTCGTGCCCGGTCGGCTTCAAAAACGACACGGACGGCAATGTGAAGATTGCCGTCGACGCTATCAAGGCCGCCTCGCAGCCGCACCATTTCCTGTCGGTCACGAAGGGCGGACACTCGGCGATCGTGTCGACGGCCGGCAACGAGGACTGCCACATCATCCTGCGTGGCGGCAAAACGCCGAACTACGACGCGGATAGCGTGAATGCGGCGTGTTCGGACATCGGCAAGGCGGGGCTCGCCGCGCGTCTGATGATCGACGCGAGCCACGCGAACAGCTCGAAGAAACACGAGAACCAGATTCCGGTGTGCGCGGACATCGGCCGTCAGATTGCTTCGGGTGACGAACGAATTGTCGGCGTGATGGTGGAATCGCATCTCGTGGCCGGCCGCCAGGATTTGCAGGAAGGCTGCGCGCTGACGTACGGCCAGAGCGTGACGGACGCGTGCATCGGCTGGGATGAAAGCGTCGCCGTCCCGGAAGATCTCGCGGAAGCGGTCAAGCAGCGCCGCGTGGCGCGCGGAAGCGGCAACTGATCGGCTTCGTCAGCATCCAAGGCGCGCTTTGCAGCAACAAAAACCCGGCTCGGTGAGCCGGGTTTTTTATTGGATTGGCCGAACGGACGAATGGTGCAATAGACGCCCTCCAGATACCGAAACAGCTCATCGCCGGGTCGCGAATGACTTGACCCGGCGGGAAGTCGCGTATATGATTTTGTATATGGAAGGCGGTTATGACGCAGGAAAAAGAAATTCGCTGGCTAGTGTTCCAGCTATAGCGATTTGCCCGCCTTTCCCGAAAAGCCGCACCGGCGAGCCGGGTTTCAACTCGGCAAGAAGCTGGCACCGCGCGACAGATTGATTGCCGAAACGCGATACCGCGCCATCAACAAATGACGATCGACACCAAAATTCGTCACGTAACCAAGCCCGGCGCGAACATCTTTCTCGAATTGGGTTTTTCCGCCGAAGTGGCAAAGCGTCTCTATGCGGCATCGCAAAAGCAGATCAACGACACGAGGCTGCTCAAGGAGCAGCTCATGACCGAACTATCCACCTGGATCGAGCAGCATCATCTAAAGCAGGCAGAGGCGGCCGAAATTCTCATGGTCTCGCGCCCGCGGGTGTCGGACGTGGTGAACAAGAAGACCACCAAGTTCACCATCGACACGCTGGTGGAAATGTTGAGCCGGATCGGCAAGCCGGTCACGCTTGCGGTGGGATAACGCGCGAGCTGCGCGCTGTCCTCACCGGCTGCGGCTTACTCGACTGCGCCTGAACCGAACACTTCCGTGTGAATGCGCGCCGCGTCCACGCCTAGCGCCGTCAGGCCGTCGCGCTGTGCGCGCATGAACGGCACCGGGCCGCAGATGTAGTAGTCGGCATCCGGCACGATGACCTGATCGGCGATCTGAGCCACGTCGAGACGACCTTCGAAATCGTAGTCGATGCCCTTGCGGTCGCCTGCGTCAACGGCTTCATAGAACACCACGCGCTTCATGTTCGGATGTGAGGCAACCGTGTCGTTGAGCCACTCGCGAAACGCATGCACGCGGCTGTTGCGGCAAGCGTGCACGAAAGTCACGCTCCGCTCGCTGGCGTCGGCAAGCAAGGTCGAGAGCATGGAGGTCATTGGCGTGACGCCCACTCCGCCGCTCATCAGGACGACCGGCATCGTCTTCTTGCGGTCGAGCGTAAAGTCGCCCATCGGCGCGCTCACATGCACGATCGTGCCCTCTTCCACGCCCGCACATGGCCAGGCGCGGCGTCTTCGCGGCCGTCTTCACGCTTCACCGAGATGCGCAGCCACTTGCCATGCGGCGCGTCGGACAAGCTGTATTGACGCGGCTGGTCCACGCCCAGCTTGTCGACAAAGCGCGTCACGCTCACATACTGGCCCGGCTCGAAGTCACAGGCAGCGCTGCCGTCGGCGGGCGTCAGATAGAACGACGTGATCTCGTCGCTCTCCACGTGCTTGCGGGCCACCTTGAACGGGCGGAAGCCGCTCCACGCCGCGCCCTGGTAAAGCTTCGCCTCGGTGCCGACGAAAATGTTCGCGAGTTGCCCATAGGCGACTTCCCACGCGTCGAGCGTCGGCTGATCGACCGCGTCGCCGAGCACGTCGACGATGGCGCCCAGCAGATTGCGGCCGACAATCGGATAGTGTTCCGGCCGGATGTTCAGGCTCGCGTGCTTGTTGGCGATTCGCGAGACCGCCGGGCCGAGCGCGCCCAGATTGTCGATGTTGGCCGCGTAGACATAGACGGCGCGGGCAAGCGTTTCCGGCTGATTGCCGCTCTGCTGGTGCGTCTGGTTGAACAGATTCTTCAGTTCCGGATGATGCGCGAACATGCGCTTGTAGAAATGCTTCGTGATGGTCATGCCATGTTCGGCCAGAACGGGAACCGTTGCTTTGACGCGGGCAATCTGGTCGGCGGTAAGGGCGGTTATTTGTACTTGTCCTTAAAGATTCATACAGCATACATGTTTAAGGCAGTTCTTTCTCTCAGACAGATTGTCGCAGTCTGCTCAGCGCCGTCGT
Organism: uncultured Paraburkholderia sp.; assembly: GCA_940746715.1. Classification (GTDB taxonomy): domain Bacteria; phylum Pseudomonadota; class Gammaproteobacteria; order Burkholderiales; family Burkholderiaceae; genus Paraburkholderia. Next base: position 88,750 of record CALNWN010000012.1, on the reverse strand, counting down.
GTGACCCTACGCCGTCTGGGGCAACTGCTTAGCCGTGACCTCGATCATGCTGCCAGAGAACGTCGGTGCCACCGTCAGCGCGGTTCAGCACGCGCGCAAGTACAAAGAGCAGATCTGACAGCCGATTCACATACTGACGCGGCGCCGCGTTGATCGTCTCTTCCTTGCCGAGCGCGACGGTCGCCCGTTCGGCGCGGCGGCACACCGTCCTGCAGACGTGCGCGAGCGACGCGGCCCGCGAACCGCCCGGCAAAATGAATTCCTTGAGCGGCGGCAATGCCGCGTTGTAGTCGGCGAGCCAGCCGTCGAGCTGGGCAAGATGGCGGTCGGTGATCATTGTGTGGCCGGGAATGCACAGCTCGCCGCCAAGGTCGAACAGGTCGTGCTGGATGGCCACCAGCGCCGCGCGCACGTTATCCGGCAGGTCTTCGCACAAGAGCACGCCGAGGTGCGAGTTGAGCTCGTCCACGTCGCCGATTGCTGCAATGCGCGCGCTGTCCTTGCGCACGCGCCGGCCATCGCCGAGGCCGGTGGTGCCGTCGTCGCCGGTGCGCGTTGCAATCTTGCTCAGGCGGTTACCCATGATGTCTCCCCTTTCGTTCGGTATGCGCCGGTTGTGCGGTTGTGCGGTTGTGCGGTTGTCAATCCGTCGGCGGACCGGTTTGTCGATGCGTCTCGCGCTTCGCGCAACCGCGTCAGGCACCACCGCGTTAACCATATTGCACGCGTCGCGCGGCCGCCGCCATTATAGGAGCGGGGGCGCGTGGGAGCAGGTGAGGCGGCGCGGCTGGGACCGGCTGAATGAAGCCGGCCAGCGAGCAATCGGCGTTAGAATGAAACATCTGCTGTAAAGTGGTTGGGGCGGTAACGTTAGTCGGTACCAGTATCGTTAGATGCGGCAGAGTAAGTGCTCGCTAGCTCCAGCCCACGCCGCTAGATGAGGCCGAGCAAGCGCTGACGCTAGCCAATACCGTTAGGTGGGCCGAGTAAGCGCTAAAGCGCTAACTCTGGTCGACAAGGAGACACGTGTGAATCAGCTTGTTCCGCCGGCCCGCTGCGCCGGCCCTTCCCCACAGCGTTGCTCAGCGCGCTCACCGATGCCTTCGGCGAACGCGCCTCCGTCGCGCAAGCCGTGCGCGAACACCACGGCCGCGACGAATCGCCATTCGATCCGCAACTGCCCGACGCCGTCGTCTTCGCACGCAGCACAGAAGACGTCCAAACCATCGTCAGGCTTTGCAGCCAGTACAACGTGCCGATCATTCCCTACGGCAACGGCTCGTCGCTCGAAGGACATCTGCTCGCGGTGCAGGGCGGCGTGTCCATCGATCTGTCAGAAATGAACCGCGTGCTGTCAATTAACGCTGAAGATCTGACAGTCACCGTCGAGCCCGGCATCTCGCGCAAGCAGCTCAACGAGGCGCTTCGCGACACCGGTCTGTTTTTCCCGATCGACCCCGGCGCGGACGCGAGCATCGGCGGCATGTCGGCCACGCGCGCGTCCGGCACGAACGCGGTGCGTTACGGCACGATGCGCGAGAACGTGCTCAGCCTGACTGTGGTGTTGGCGGACGGACGCGTCATCAAGACCGGAACGCGGGCGCGCAAGTCATCCGCGGGTTACGACCTGACGCGGCTTTTCGCCGGGTCGGAGGGCACGCTCGGCGTCATCACCGAGATCACCGTGCGTCTTTATCCGCAGCCGGAAGCCTTCTCCGCCGCGGTCTGCGCGTTTCCGTCGATGGGCGATGCGGTGCGCGCCGTCATCGAAACAATCCAGATCGGCGTGCCGATTGCGCGCGTGGAATTCGTCGACGCGCTCGCAATCCGCTCCATCAACCGCCATTCGAACCTGACGCTGCGCGAGGCGCCCACGCTGTTCTTCGAATTCCACGGCACCGAAGCCGGCGTGAAGGAACAGGCGGAGCTCGTGCAGGAACTCGCCGCGCAGAACGGCGGCGAAGGGTTCGAATGAGCGACGCGGCCGGAAGACCGCAGCCGTCTGTGGAACGCGCGTCACAACGCCTATTTTGCGATGCTCCAGCTGAAGCAGGGCTGCCGCGCCGTCACTACCGACGTCTGTGTGCCGATCTCGCGCCTTGCGGAATGCGTGGTTGAAACGGAGCAGGATCTGAAGACATCGCCGCTGCCCTGCCCGATCGTCGGCCATGTCGGCGACGGCAATTTCCACGTCGCGATTCTGATCGACCCGAACAAGCCGGAGAAACTGGTCGAGGCCGAGCGTCTGAACCATCGCATCGTGCAGCGCGCGTTGCGCATGGACGGCACCTGTACCGGCGAGCATGGCGTCGGCCTGCACAAGATGGCGTTTCTACTCGAAGAACACGGCGACGTCGCGGTCGATACAATGCGCTCAATCAAGCACGCGCCCGATCCGCCAATCTGATGAACCCCGGCAAGATTTTCAGCTGGGCAGCGTAGAGCGGCGTAGGTAGAGGGACGCGCGTCATCGACGCTGGATCAGGCGCAACAGCGCGGCAAAACTGCCACGGCGGCCGCGCACAGCGTCCGCCCACAGCGGCGGAAACGTCAACGCCAACGCCAACGCCAACGCCAACGCCAACGCCAACGCCAACGCCAACGCCACAGTAGCAGCGCCAACGAGCGATGCGTAAAAGGCAAGAGGAGACGACTCACATGAACGCACCCGCCGAACTGACGGCTGAAGTTCTCGCCCAGCGCCAGCGCGAAGTCGTGCAGGCGCTAATGGCGGTGCTGCCGAACCACTGTCTGCTGTATCGCGACGAAGACACCGTCGCCTGCGACTGCGACGGCCTCGCCGCCTATCGCCGGCTGCCGCTTGCGGTCGCGCTGCCGGAGACCGAATCGCAAGTTCAGCGCATCGTGCAGATCTGCCACCGCTTGGGCGTGCCGATCGTGCCGCGCGGCGCGGGCACCGGCCTTTCCGGCGGCGCCATGCCGATCCGCCACGGCGTCGTGGTGTCGCTCGCGCGCTTCAGGAAGATCATAGAGGTCGACTCGTATGCGCGGACCGCCACCGTGCAGCCGGGCGTGCGCAATCTGTCGATTTCGGAGGCCGCCGCGCCTTACGGGCTGTACTACGCGCCGGACCCGTCATCGCAGATTGCCTGCACGATCGGCGGCAATGTGTCGGAGAACTCGGGCGGCGTGCACTGCCTCAAATACGGCCTCACCGTGCACAACGTGCTGCGCGTGCGCGCGGTGACCATGGAAGGCGAGATCGTCGAATTCGGCTCGCTCGCGCCCGACGCGCCCGGCCTCGATCTGCTTGCGGTGCTGATCGGCAGCGAGGGCATGTTCGCAATCGTCACCGAAGTCACTGTCAAGCTGATCCCGAAACCGCAAACGGCGCAGGTCATCATGGCCAGTTTCGACGACGTCGTGAAAGGCGGCGATGCGGTCGCCGGCATCATCGCGGCGGGCATTATTCCGGCCGGGCTCGAGATGATGGACAAGCCCGCCACCCGCGCCGTCGAAGAATTCGTGCATGCCGGCTACGACCTCGACGCGGCGGCGATCCTGCTGTGCGAATCCGACGGCACGCCGGAAGAAGTCGCCGACGAAATCGTGCGCATGACCGCGGTGCTGCGCGAGCACGGCGCGACGCGCATCCAGATTTCGCGCACCGAAAGCGAGCGGCTGCGCTTCTGGTCCGGCCGCAAGAACGCCTTTCCGGCCGCGGGCCGCATCTCGCCGGACTACTACTGCATGGACGGCACCGTGCCGCGCCGCAGTATCGGGCCGCTGCTCTCGCGCATCGAGGACATGGAGAAGAAGTACGGCCTGCGCTGCATCAACGTATTTCATGCGGGCGACGGCAACATGAATCCGCTCATCCTCTTTAACGGCAACGACCAGGACGAATGGCACCGCGCGGAAGCGTTCGGCTCCGACATCCTCGAAACCTGCGTCGAACTGGGCGGCACGGGCACGGGCGAGCACGGCGTCGGCATCGAGAAGATCAATTCGATGTGCGTGCAGTTCTCACCCGAGGAGCGCGATACGTTCCATGCCGTCAAACGCGCCTTCGACCCGCCCGGCCTGCTGAACCCGGACAAGGGCATTCCCACCCGCGCGCTGCGCCGAATACGGCAAGATGCACGTGCGCGGCGGCCTACTGCCGCATCCGGAGCTGCCGCGCTTCTAGCGTCACGCATCGCGCATAGCCCGGCGCGGCGGGGTTTCCCCTCATCCCACCCTGATTACCCGATGCGGGTCCGCTCCGGGTTGCCAGCGCGCCCCCGTCCGGTACAATCGTTCGAAACACAACGAAGCAGGGCATCATGGAAGAGGACGACATCGTCGCCATGTGGTCGGAGCGAGTGCGTTCCGCCAGCGCCGCGGGACGCGCGTTGCGCGTGCGCGGCGGCGGCACGAAAGACTGGTACGGTCAGACGCTGGAAGGCGAGATCCTCGACACGCGCGCTTATCGCGGCATCATCGCGTACGACCCGGCGGAACTGGTCATCACCGCGCGCGCGGGAACGCCGCTCGTCGAAATAGAAGCAGCGCTCGCCGAGCACAATCAGATGCTTGCCTTCGAGCCGCCGCACTTCGGGCCGCAGGCCACCTTCGGCGGCTGCGTGGCCGCGGGCATTGCGGGTCCGCGGCGCCCGTCGGCGGGCGCCGCGCGCGACTTCGTGCTCGGGGCGGTCATCATGAACGGTCAGGGACAAACGCTGCGCTTCGGCGGCCAGGTGGTGAAAACGTCGCCGGTTACGACGTCTCGCGTCTCATGGCAGGCTCGCTCGGCACGCTGGGGCTCATCTCGAGTTATCGCTCAAGGTGTTACCGCAGCCGCAGGCCGAAGCCACGCTCAAGTTCGACATGAACGGCACCGACGCGGTCCGCAAGCTCAACGAATGGGGCGGCCGGCCGCTGCCGATCACCGCGAGCGTGTGGCGTCACGGCACGCTCGCCGTGCGTCTCGCGGGCGCGGAAACCGCGGTCAAGTCCGCGCGCTCGTCGCTGGGCGGAGAAGTGGTCGACGCGGTCGAGGCCGAACGCTTCTGGGCCGGCCTGCGCGAGCAGACCGACTCGTTCTTCGCGGCGATTCCGCCGAAGGCCGCGCTCTGGCGGCTCGCGTTGCCGTCCATCACCGAGCCGCTGCAACTGCCCGGCGCGCAATTGATGGAATGGGGCGGCGCCCAGCGCTGGTGGATCACCGACACCGACGCGCAAACGGTACGCATCAGCGCGAAGCAGGCAGGCGGCCACGCCACCATCTTCCGCTCCGGCCTCGGCTACGACCGCGGCGCCGGCGTGTTCACACCGCTCCCCGCGCCGCTGATGAAAATCCATCGCGGCCTGAAAACCGCTTTCGACCCGGCCCGCATCTTCAATCGCGGCCGTCTCTACCCCGACTTCTGAGCACGCGATGCAAACCAATCTCGCGGATTTCATTCGCAATACGCCCGATGGCGCCGAAGCCGACGCCATTCTGCGCAATTGCGTGCACTGCGGTTTCTGCACGGCCACCTGCCCGACCTACCAACTGCTCGGCGATGAACTCGACGGCCCACGCGGCCGCATCTATCTGATCAAGCAGATGGTGGAAGGCGCGCAGGTGACGCGCAGCACGCAAGTCCACCTGGACGGTGCCTCACCTGCCGCAATTGCGAGACGACGTGTCCGTCCGGCGTGCAGTACGGCAAGCTCGTGGAAATCGGCCGCACGATCACCGAGGAAAAAGTGACGCGGCCGCTCGGCCAGCGTCTCACGCGCCGGTTTCTCGCGAGCTTCGTGCCGAACAGCGCGCTCTTCACGCCGACCATGCGCCTCGGCCAGCATTTCCGCGCGCTGCTGCCGAGAAAATTGCGCGACAAGGTGCCGGCGCGGCAGCGCCCGCTTGTCTGGCCGACCGCCCGGCACGAACGCAAGATGCTGATGCTCGCGGGCTGCGTGCAACCGTCGATGATGCCAAACGTCAACACCGCCACCGCGCGCGTGCTGGATGCGCTCGGCGTCGAAACCGTGGTCGCGCCCGACGCCGGCTGCTGCGGTGCGATCCGCCTGCATCTCGGTTACAACGACGAAGCGCTCGACGACATGCGCGCCAACATCGACGCATGGTGGCCGTATGTCGAACAGGGCGTCGAAGCGATCGTGATGAACGCGTCGGGTTGCGGCGCGACGGTCAAGGAATACGCGCACCTGTTGCGCAACGATCCGGCCTATGCGGAAAAAGCGCGCCGTATTGTCGAATTGACGCGCGACATCGCCGAAATCCTGCCGGACTTCGAAGAAGAGCTCGTCGCGGTGACGCGCCGCCGCGCGATCCACACCGTCGCGTTTCATCCGCCGTGCACGTTGCAGCATGGACAGCAGGTGCGCGGCACGGTCGAGCATCTGCTGACGAAACTCGGCGTGGAAGTGCGCCTGCCCGTCGACAATCACCTGTGCTGCGGCTCGGCGGGCACCTACTCGCTGACGCAGCCGAAGCTCTCTTACGCGCTGCGCGATCAAAAGCTCGAGCGGCTGCATGCGCAGGAGCCGCAGGTGATCGTGTCGGCGAACGTGGGCTGCATTTCGCATCTGCAAAGCGGCACGTCGACGCCGGTCGCGCACTGGATCGAACTGGTCGAGCACATGCTGTCCGTATAATCGGGGCATCGACTTTATCGACCTTAGGTCCGCTCCGGTTCGTTCCATGCCCGATCTGATCCACAACCTCGAAGCGGTGCAGCAGCGCATCGCCATGGCCGCGCACGTGGCGGGTCGCGACGCGCGTTCCATCGCGCTGCTCGCGGTCTCGAAGACCTTTCCCGCCGAAGACGTGCGCGCCGCCCATGCAGCCGGTCAACACGCATTCGGCGAAAACTACGTGCAGGAAGCGCTCACAAAGATAGAAGCGCTTGCCGATTTGCGCGCGTCGCTCGAATGGCATTTCATCGGTCCGCTGCAGTCCAACAAGACACGGCCGGTGGCCGAGCATTTCGACTGGGTGCATTCCGTCGATCGGCTTAAGATCGCGCAGCGGCTTTCCGAGCAACGGCCGGATCACCTGCCGCCGCTCAACGTGTGTTTGCAGGTCAACATCAGCGGCGAGGCGTCGAAAAGCGGCGTCAGCGTCGACGAGGCCGTGCAGGTTGCCCGTGACATTGCGGCGCTGCCGAGGCTGCGGTTGCGCGGCCTGATGGCTATTCCCGAGCCGGCCGGCAGCATCGACGAGCAGCGTGTGCCGCATCGCCGCTTGCGTGAGCTGTTCGAGCGTCTGCGCGGCGACGGCTTGCCGCTGGACACGCTGTCCATGGGCATGTCGAGCGACCTCGAGGCCGCCGTGCTCGAAGGCGCGACGATCGTGCGCGTGGGCACGGCAATCTTCGGCGCGCGATTATTCGCATTAAGCGGCCGCAGCCGCAGTTGCAGACGCGGCTGCAAGCACCGTTTCAGAAGCTCAATCAAACCTTCCCGGAACATCATGAAAATTGCTTTTATCGGCGGCGGCAACATGGCCGCGGCGTTGATCGGCGGCCTGATCAAGCGCGGCGTCGCGCCCGCGGACCTGTATGCGATCGATCCCAACGAAGACGCCCGCAAGCGCAACGAAACGCAGTTCGGCATCAAGACCGGTAGAGCAGCCGACGCGGCGCTCGCTGCGTATGACGCGGTCGTGCTCGCGGTGAAGCCGCAGATCCTGAAGAGTGTCGCCGAGACGCTCGCGCCGCATCTCAAGGCGTCGCAACTCGCGATCAGCATCGTCGCCGGCATTCGCATGGACGACATGTCGCGCTGGCTCGACGGCCATACGCGCATCGTGCGCGTCATGCCGAATACGCCCGCGCTGATCGACATGGGCGTCGCCGGACTGTACGCCACCGCGAGCGTCGACGAAGCGGGACGCGCGCTCGCATCGCAGGTGCTGGGCGCAGTGGGCGAAACCGTCTGGTTCGATGACGAGGCGAAAATCGACGCCGTCACCGCCATCTCGGGTAGCGGGCCGGCCTACGTCTTCTACTTCATTGAAGCGCTGCAGGAAGCCGCGCGCCAACTCGGCATGGACGAAGCGCAGGGCCGCGCGCTCGCCGTCGCAACGTTCACGGGTGCCGCGCAACTGGCGGCGAATTCCGACGAACCGCCGAGCGTGTTGCGTGAGCGCGTGACGTCGAAGGGCGGCACGACCGCGGCGGCGCTTGCGTCGTTCGACGCGAGCGGAATCAAGGAAGCGATTGTGCGCGGCGCGCTCGCCGCCGATGCGCGTGCAAAAGAAATGGGCGATGAGTTCGGCCAGCAGTAAGCGGTCGTGCACTGTTGTCGGCCGGTGATCGTCCGGCAGAAAAACACCAGGCCGCGAGGCACGGAATCGTTAGTGGAAAGAGTCCGCCTATCGCAGCCACTGAAAACAGGCCAGCGGGTCGGCAACGACCTGCCAACGGCCCGCGTTTAAAGCCTAAAACAAAGCCACCGCATAATGCGCGGCAATGCCGACGAACAACACGCCGCCCAGCCAGTTGTTGTGCAGAAAGGCCTTGAAACACGGCATGCGCTCGCGGTTGCGGATCAGCGTGTAGTGATAGACCGCGCAGCCCGCCGCCGCCGCCCATCCGCACCAGTACAGCACGCCGAACCCAATCATCACGCCGATGCCGACGTAGATGCCGAGCGTGACCGCATAGCAGAGCATGATGGCCGCCACGTCGAAGCGGCCGAACGTGAGCGCCGAGGTCCGAATGCCGATCTTGATGTCGTCGTCGCGATCGACCATCGCGTACTCGGTGTCGTACGCGACCGACCATAACACGTTGGCGAGCAGCATGACCCACGCGAGCAGGGGCACCTGGTTTTGCACGGCCGCAAACGCCATCGGAATGCCAAAGCCGAATGCGATGCCAAGATACGCCTGCGGAATCGCGAAAAAGCGCTTCGTGAACGGATAGGAGCCGGCCACGAACAGCGCCGCGACCGACAACTCCTTCGTCAGCGTATTGAGCGGCAGAATCAGCAGAAAAGCCAGCAACGACAGGCCGGCCGCGAGCGCCACCGCTTCCCACGCCTTGATCTTGCTCGACGTGATCGGACGATTCTCGGTGCGCTTCACATAGCGGTCGAAATCGCGATCCGCGTAGTCGTTGATCGCACAGCCCGCCGAGCGCATCAGCACTGTGCCCACGGTGAAGATGACGAGGAGCGGCCACGAAGGATGGCCGTCCGACGCAATCCACAGCGCGTTGAGCGTCGGCCACAGCAGCAGCAGACTGCCGATAGGCTTGTCCATGCGCACGAGGCGCAAATACAGGGGAAGTCGGGCGAACATGGCGGACTCGGTGAAGGCAGGCGAATAGCGGAACAGTGCCGCTATTTTACGGGATGCGGCGGGAACCTCTAGCGGGGCACCCGGAAGCGGCGCGTATGCCTGCGCAGCGGTCCACTTTCGTGCCGCACGCGGTCAGTGTGATCTGCGAGTGCACGCCGGAAAAAACAAAGCCTCCGCGAAGGAGGCTTTGCCTTTGGCTATTGCGTCAAACCCGCGTCCGGCAGATCGGCTTGCGCAAACCGGCCGAAACCGGCATCAGCCGATGCTCATCAAGCCAGCATCGAGCGCAGCATCCACGCGGTCTTTTCGTGCGTCTGCATGCGCTGCGTCAGCAGGTCGGCGGTGGGCTCGTCGTTGGCCGCTTCCGTCGACGGGAAAATCGCGCGCGCGGTGCGCACTACGGCTTCCTGACCTTCCACCAGCTGACGGATCATCTCTTCCGCGGCAGGCACGCCGTCCGCTTCGGGAATCGACGACAGCTTGGCGAAGTCCTTGTAGCTGCCGGGCGCGTGCACGCCCAGCGGGCGAATCCGCTCGGCAATCAAATCGACGGCCAGCGCCAGTTCGTTGTATTGCGTTTCGAACATCAGATGCAGCGTGTTGAACATCGGACCCGTCACGTTCCAGTGGAAGTTGTGGGTCTTCAGGTAGAGCGTGTAGGTGTCCGCGAGCAGGCGCGACAGACCTTCTGCGATCTTCTTGCGGTCCTTGTCGCTGATCCCGATATTGACGTGCTGTACAGTTTCTTTTTTGGCCATGACGACTCCTTCGAAGAGTGATACGAACCGGCAGTGAAGTAACGGCGTGCCAATGGCCCGCTGATGGCAGGCCCGGCAAAACGAGCGTTCGACAGTTTAGCTTAGAAAGTCGAAACGTTCGTGTGGCGTGCCGCCACGGCGTAGTGAGGTGCCAGCCGGCTCGACGCGCGTCCGCAAGCTCGCTCACGTTGATGCCGCTCAACCGCCCAACGCATGTTGCAGCGCCTGCGCCGCGATCACCGCGAATCCGCTCGTCACGATCGCGAAGCCGACGGCTTTGCGCATGTTCAGGCGCAGGGTCGAGCCCGGCGCATGCAGCCGCTGTGCGCGTTGCGTGGCCGACGATCTGTCGGCCGTGGCTCTCATCATCTCAATCATTGGCGTGCTCCCGGTTCGTATCGATACTCGCGGGACGCCCGCGCGCCCCGCTTCGCTTACATCGTTACTTCTTGCCGCCTTCCGCGAGCGCGGCCATCGCGGCGATCACGCCTTCGGCATAAGCCGGATCGATGCGGCGGAAATGCTCGACCGCACGCGCGACGATCTCCTGCGGCACACCGTTGATATGGCGCGCGATGTTGCCGAACAGCCGCTCGCGCTGGGCCGCGTCGAACAGCGCGAAGAGCATGCCCCGCTGCGTGTAGTAATCGTCATCCGCGCGATGATCGTAGCGATCCACCGCGCCCGCGGCGAGCGGCGGCTCGGACGCGTTGGCGTCCTGAGCGAAATCGCCGAAACGGTTTGGCCGTAGTTCACGTTGCCGCCCAGGTTGCCGTCGGTGCGCATCGCGCCGTCGCGATGGAACGAATGCGGGTTCGGCACGCGCGACGCGTTCACCGGAATCTGATGGTGATTGATGCCGAGACGATAGCGCTGCGTGTCGCCGTACGAGAACAGCCGCCCCTGCAACAGGCGGTCCGGCGAGAGCCCAATGCCCGGCACCACGTTGGCCGGCGTGAACGCTGCCTGCTCGACATCCACGAAATAGTTGGCCGCGTTGCGGTTCAGTTCGATCGTGCCGACGTCGATCAGCGGGTAGTCTTTCTGCGACCACACCTTCGTAATGTCGAACGGATTGAAGCGATAGGCCGCCGCCTCGGCCTCCGGCATCACCTGGATCGCGAAGCGCCACTTCGGGAAATTGCCTTCGTCGATACTGCCCACCAGATCGCGCTGCGCGCTTTCGCGGTCTTGCGCGATGACCTGGGCCGCTTCGGCATCGGTGAAATTCTCAATGCCTTGCAGCGATTTGAAGTGGAACTTGACCCAGAAGCGCTCGTTATTCGCGTTGATGAACGAGTACGTGTGCGAACCGGAGCCGTGCATCTGACGGTAGTTCTTCGGAATGCCGCGGTCGCTCATCAGAATGGTGACCTGATGCATCGACTCCGGATGACGCGTCCAGAAATCCCACGCGGCAACGTTGTTGCGCAGGTTGGTGTACGGGTCGCGCTTCTGCGTGTGAATGAAGTCCGGAAATTTCAGCGGATCGCGGATGAAAAACACCGGCGTGTTGTTGCCCACCACGTCCCAGTTGCCTTCTTCCGTATAGAACTTGATCGAGAAACCGCGCACGTCGCGTTCGGCGTCGGCCGCGCCGCGCTCGCCCGCCACCGTCGAGAAGCGCATGAAGAGCGGCGTTTCCTTGCCGACCTGAGCGAAGACCTTCGCCTTCGTGTAGCGCGAGATGTCGTGCGTCACCTTAAGCGTGCCGAATGCGCCGGAGCCCTTTGCGTGGACGCGGCGCTCGGGAATCACCTCGCGATCGAAGTGCGCGAGCTTTTCGAGCAGCCACACGTCTTGCAGGACAACCGGGCCGCGCACGCCGGCGGTCATCGAATCCTAGTTATCGGCGACGGGCGCGCCGGCGGCATTGGTGAGCTTACGTTCGGACATGCGGGACTCCTGGATGGTTTTCGTTCAAACGGATTGGGGGAGAAGCGCGGCAAGGCAATGCCGAAAGCTTAGGCGAACAACAGTGCAGGCAAATGACGCCAGCAGATGAAGGATTACGCGGACAGCGCCCGGTCGACCAGCAACGACACGGCGACCGTGCGAATGCCGACCATGGCGGCCGCAAAGCCGGCGGTGGCGGCGGCCCCGTCAGCGGCGACGGTTTGAGTTTGCGGCAAGTTCGGTTGCGTCATGATGTCCTCCGGTTTTTGATGATCGGGCGATCCATGCAGACGACTATATCAACACTATCGTATTCGTGTTTTTATAAATTTAATCTATCCAATAGACGGTCGTTGGCGCGCTAAGTTGACACGGCAAAACCGTGCGGCGGGCCGCCGGCATATAACCAGCGAGCGCGCCGCCCATAACCCCCGACCCGCGGCTCAGTTGACGGCGACCGGCAAGTCCAGCTTTTTCACGCCCGGCAGGTCGCAGGCGCTGATGGCGTCGCAGATTGCGTCGATGGCGGGCATCCGCGTGAAACTCTTGCGCCACGCGAGCACAACCCGGCGGTCGGGCACCGGCTCGTCGAATGGAACATAGGACAAAAGGCCCGAGTCGATGCCGCCCGCGTGCGGCTTCACTTCATGCACCGACATGCGCGGCAGCACCGTAATGCCCACGCCGCTTGCGACCATATGGCGGATGGTTTCCAGCGACGAGCCCTCGAACGTCTTCTGGATGCCGTCGGCGTTCTGCGAAAAACGCATCAGTTCCGGGCAAACGCCGAGCACGTGGTCGCGAAAACAATGACCGCTGCCTAGCAGCAGCATGGTTTCCTGCTTGAGGTCATCCGCGTCGATTTTCTGGCGGTTTTCCCACGCGTGACCGGACGGCAGCGCGACCACAAACGGCTCGTCGTAGAGCGGCCGCAGCATCAGCCCGGTTTCCGGAAACGGCAGCGCCATGATCGCGACGTCGATTTCGCCCTGCTTGAGCAACTCGATCAGCTTGAGCGTGTAATTTTCCTGCAACATCAAGGGCATTTGCGGGACGCGCTTGATCATCTGCTTGACGAGCGTGGGCAGCAGGTACGGCCCGATCGTATAGATGACGCCGAGGCGCAGCGGCCCGACGAGCGGATCTTTGCCCTGCTTGGCGATTTCCTTGATGGCGAGCGTCTGTTCCAGCACCCGCTGAGCTTGGGTGACGATCTGCTCGCCGATCGGCGTGACACTCACTTCACTCGTGCCGCGCTCGAAAATCTGCACATTGAGCTCATCTTCGAGCTTCTTGATGGCGACAGACAAGGTCGGCTGGCTGACGAAACACGCTTCGGCGGCCCGGCCAAAGTGCCGCTCGCGGGCCACGGCGACGATGTACTTCAATTCGGTGAGCGTCATTGGGGGACCAATCAGTGCGATGGATTCGATAGGTTCTAGTTATACACCCATAGGGTCGGTTCGCCAACCTAGTTTGCCGGGTTTCGCTTGCTTCGTCTCCGCGAAATCGGCCCGGTCGGCCGAAGCGCCCGGCAGCGCGAGCAGGCCGGCGCCTGTCGGCGCTCAGGCCTTGAGGTAATGTTCGCGGGCGCCGAGCCAGCGCGCCAGATGCTGCGAGACGACCTCAGGATACTTCTCGAGCAGCGCCGCGGCGGCTTCGCGCGCGGGCTCGATCAGCCACTGATCGTTTTGCAGATCGGCAAACCGCAGCATCGCCGCGCCGGACTGCCGCGCGCCGAGAAACTCGCCGGGGCCGCGTATCTCCAGATCGCGGCGCGCGATTTCGAAGCCGTCGGTCGTCTCGCGCATGGTTTGCAGGCGGGCGCGCGCGGTCATCGAAAGCGGACCGGTGTAGAGCAACACACAGACCGACGCCGCGCTGCCGCGCCCCACCCGCCCGCGCAACTGGTGCAGCTGCGAGAGGCCGAAGCGCTCGGCGTGCTCGATCACCATCAGCGACGCGTTGGGCACGTCCACGCCCACTTCGATCACCGTGGTCGCGACCAGCAGCTGCACCTCGTTGCGCGTGAAGGCATCCATCACGGCGGCCTTCTCGGCCGGCGCGAGACGGCCATGCACGAGCCCGACCTTCAATTCCGGCAAAGCCGCGACGAGCGTTTCATAGGTCTCGACTGCGGTCTGCAATTGCAGCGTCTCGCTTTCCTCGATCAGCGGACACACCCAGTAGACCTGCCGTCCGGTGAGCGCCGCTTCGCGCACTCGGCCGATCACTTCCTCGCGGCGCGCGTCGGACACGAGCTTGGTGAGGATCGGCGTGCGCCCGGGCGGCAATTCGTCGATCGTCGAGACGTCGAGGTCCGCGTAATACGTCATGGCGAGCGTGCGCGGAATGGGCGTGGCCGACATCATCAGCTGATGCGGCTGGAAATCGCGCGCGCCGTCAGCGGCGTTCAGCGCTTTGGCGCGCAGCGTGAGACGTTGCGCGACGCCGAAGCGGTGCTGTTCGTCGACGATCACAAGCCCGAGCCGGGCGAACTCCACCGTGTCCTGAATGATCGCGTGCGTGCCGATCACGAGTTGCGCGGTGCCGAGCGCGGCGGCTTCGATGGCCGCGCGCTTTTCCTTAGCCTTCAGGCTGCCCGCGAGCCACGCGACGCTCACGCCGAGCGGCGCGAGCCAGCCGCGCAGCTTGCGCGCGTGCTGCTCGGCGAGAATTTCGGTGGGCGCCATGAGCGCGGCCTGGTAGCCGGCGTCGATCGCCTGCGCGGCGGCCAGCGCCGCCACAATGGTCTTGCCGCTGCCCACGTCGCCCTGCAGGAGCCGCTGCATCGGATGCGGCTGGGTCAAATCGAGCGCGATCTCGCCGCCCACGCGCTCCTGCGCCTTCGTCAGCGAAAACGGCAGCGCCTTCAGCAGACGCGCGACGAGCGCCGCTTCGTCGCCGAGCTTGCGACGCGGCATGGCCGGCGCGGCGCGCGTGCGGCGCTCCTCGTGCGCGCGCTTGAGCGACATCTGCTGCGCGAGCAGTTCCTCGAACTTGATACGCACCCACGCCGGATGCGTGCCGTCGATCAACGCGGTCTCGTCCGACTGCGCGCCCGGGTGATGCAGCGTGCGCACCGCGTCCATCAGCGAGGGTACGCCGAGCGGCTGCAGCCATTCGCGCGCGACGGCTTCGGGCAACAGCTCCGGCAGCGACGTGCGCGACAACGTGTTGTCGATCGCCTTGCGCAAATAGGCCTGCGTCATGCCCGCGGTGCTCGGATAAACCGGCGTGAGGGCTTGCGGCAGCGGTGTGTCTTCGTCGACGACGCGCACTGCCGGATGCACCATCTCCATGCCGAAGAAGCCGCCCCGCACGTCGCCGCGCACGCGCAACCGCGCGCCGATCGCCATCTGCTTGACCTGCGAACCGTAGAAGTTCAGAAAGCGCAGCACGAGTTCGTCGCCGGCGTCGTCGCGCAATTTGACGAGCAACTGACGGCGCGGACGATAGGCGATCTCGTTGTCGAACACCACGCCTTCCGTTTGCGCGATGCCGCCGGGCAGCAGATGACCGATCGGCGTGAGCGAGGTTTCGTCCTCGTAGCGCATCGGCAGATGCAGCACGAGGTCGATGTCGCGCGTGAGGCCGAGCTTGGCGAGTTTGTCGGCGGTTTTGACGGCGGGTTTGGTGGAGGCTGCTTTGGCCGCGGAATTTGCCGCGGATTTCGCCGCAGGCTTGCCCAACCCGTCGTCTCGCGCGACGCGGGCTGCCGGTTCGGCGCTCAGTTCATCTGCAGAAGGTGATCGGCGGTCGGACAAAGGCATGGGCTGCTTCGCAAGTACAATATCGGCTGTCAAAAGTGTCGAAGGCTGCGCGGCCATATGGTGGCTGCGGCTGGCTGCGCGTGCGCGCCGGCTCGCGGGCCGCCGCTGCGTCCCGCAATCATAGCTGCCCGGCCGAGGCTTCGGCTCAATTCAGTCCCCATTCGCTTCCAGTCGTTTGCATGTTTACGCTTTCCGATTTCGATTTCGATCTGCCGCCCGAACTGATCGCGCAAGTCGCGCTGCCCGAGCGCAGCGCGAGCCGTCTGCTCCGGGTCGACAACGCGGCCGATGCCGACCGCGCCGCGCGCCTCGTCGACCGCCGCTTTTCCGAGTTGCCCGAATGCATTTCGCCCGGCGACCTGCTGGTCTTTAACGATACCAAAGTCCTGAAGGCGCGCTTTCTCGGCCAGAAGGCGAATGGCGGCAAGATCGAGGTGCTGGTCGAGCGTCTCACCGGCGAGCGAACGGCACTCGCGCAGATCCGCGCGAGCAAGAGCCCGCAGCTGGGCACGACGATCCGTCTTGCCGATGCGTTCGACGTCACCGTTGGCGAGCGCGTCGAGCCGTTCTACACGCTGCATTTTCCCGCCGACTGCCTGACGCTGATCGAGCAGCACGGCCGCCTGCCGTTGCCGCCGTACATCGAGCACGACCCCGACGCCGTCGACGAAACGCGCTATCAAACCGTCTACGCGCAAAATCCGGGCGCGGTCGCGGCACCCACGGCGGGCCTGCATTTCGACGAGTCGCTTTTCGCGCGGCTCGACGCGCACGGCGTGGAGCGCGCGACGCTGACGCTGCACGTCGGCGCGGGCACCTTCCAGCCGGTGCGCGTGGAAAACCTCGCCGAGCACAAGATGCACAGCGAGTGGTATCATCTGCCGCAGTCGCTCGCCGACAAAATCGCCGCCACGAAGGCGCGCGGCAACCGCGTGATCGCCGTGGGCACCACGTCAATGCGCGCGCTCGAAGCCGCCGCGCGCGACGCCGAAGCCGCCGGCCGGCCGCTTGCCGCAGCGAGCACGGAAACCGATATTTTCATCACGCTGGGCTACAGGTTTCGCGTGGTCGACTGGCTCGTCACGAATTTTCATATGCCGAAGTCGACGTTGCTGATGCTGGTGTCGGCATTCGCCGGTGTGGAGACGATTCGCTCCGCGTATCAGCACGCCATCGAGCAGCGCTACCGCTTTTTCAGCTACGGCGATGCGATGCTGCTGACTCGCCGCGACGGTTGATCTGACAGAGCGCCTGTCGTTTTCGACGTTTTTTCACGCCGCTGCGAGCCATCGCGGCGGCATTTTCTTTACCGCGCCGGACTGTTTTCCGGTTTGCCACGGAGTTAACTTAATGACCACCGGTCATCCATTTCAACCACCCGCCGACGGCCTCCACTTCGAACTGCTCGGCACCGACGGCGCCGCGCGCCGCGGCCGCGTGACACTGGATCACGGCGCGGTCGAAACGCCGATCTTCATGCCGGTCGGCACCTACGGCACCGTGAAAGCCGTGCAGCCGCGCGAGCTCGAAGAAATGCACGCGCAGATCATCCTCGGCAATACGTTTCACATGTGGCTGCGCCCGGGGCTCGAAACCATCGCCGCGCACGGCGGGCTGCACGGCTTCATGGGCTGGAAAAAGCCGATCCTGACCGACTCCGGCGGCTTCCAGGTATTTTCGCTCGGCGACCTGCGCAAGATCACCGAAGACGGCGTGACGTTTGCCTCGCCGATCAACGGCGACAAGCTGTTCCTGTCGCCGGAAGTGTCGATGCAGATTCAGAAAGTGCTGAACTCGGACATCGTCATGCAGTTCGACGAATGCACGCCCTACGCAACCAACAACGTGCCGACCTCGCACAAGGACGCGGCCGACTCCATGCGCATGTCGATGCGCTGGGCGCAGCGCTCGATCGACGAATTCCGCCGGCTCGGCAATCCGAACGCGCTCTTCGGCATTGTTCAGGGCGGCATGTTCGAGGACCTGCGCGACGAGTCGCTCGCGGGTCTCGCGGAGAAGGATTTTCACGGCCTCGCCATCGGCGGGCTGTCGGTCGGCGAGCCGAAAGAGGACATGATGCGCGTGCTGAACCACATCGGCCCGAAGCTGCCGGCCAACAAGCCGCACTATCTGATGGGCGTCGGCACGCCGGAAGACCTGGTGGCGGGCGTCGCCGCCGGCGTCGACATGTTCGACTGCGTCATGCCCACGCGCAACGCGCGCAATGGCTGGCTCTTCACGCGCTTTGGCGACATCAAGATCCGCAACGCCACGCACAAAAATTCGCTGCGGCCGCTCGACGAGCAATGTGGCTGCTACACCTGCCGAAATTTCACTCGCGGGTATCTGCATCATCTGCATCGCGTGGGGGAAATTCTGGGCGCACAGCTGAATACGATTCACAACCTGCACTACTACCTCGAACTCATGCAGGAAATGCGCGACGCGATCGACGCCAAAATGTTCGAGCCGTTCCGCAAACGCTTTCACGAGAACCGCGCGCGGCGTCGACGAGGCGCCATGACGGCGAACGCTGTCAGATTCGACGGATGAATCCGTCAGCGGTTCTCATAAAACCTTACAATCTACTTTCGCTGACGGCGAAAAACGGCTTTAAGCGGTTGATCGCAAAGCCGAATCGCCGCGCCGACGCGCGCGATGCCGGTGGTAGAATAACCGGCTGATTTTTTGATTGAATTGATCTATAACGGAAAGACCAACGTGTCGTTCATTTCCAATGCCTTCGCCCAAGGCACCGCAGCAGGTGGCGTTGAGTCGAATCTGATGAGCTTCCTGCCGCTGATCCTGATGTTCGGCGTGCTGTACTTCATCATGATTCGCCCGCAAATGAGGCGCCAGAAGGAACATCGCAACATGCTCGCCGCAATGGCCAAGGGCGATGAAGTGGTGACGAACGGCGGCATCGTCGGCAAGGTGACCAAGGTGGGCGAGGCTTACGTCGGCGTCGAAATTTCGGAAGGCACGGAAATCACCGTGCAGAAAGCGTCGGTCACGACGATTCTCCCGAAGGGCACGATCAAGTCGCTCTAAGGCCTGCTCTCTCGCGTCCGGCGCGGCCTCGCCGGCGACCCATGCAAAAGCTGCTGCGGGTCGCCAGCGCTCATCGCCGGGCGCATCGCTTAAAAGCCAACCTTCCGTTGGACCACTCATGAATCGTTACCCCCTTTGGAAATACGCTGTGATGCTGGTGGCTCTCGTCATCGGCCTCGTGTACACGCTGCCCAACCTGTTCGGCGAAGCGCCGGCGGTGCAGGTGTCGAGCGGCAAGGCAACGGTCAAGCTCGACTCGACCACGCTGTCGGCGGTCGAAGCCGCGCTCGCAGCCAATCAGATCAAGCCGGAAGACGTCACGTTCGACAACTCGTCGACCAACGCGAACATTCGCGTGCGTCTTCTCGACACGGACACGCAATTGCGCGTGAAAGACCTGCTGCAGAAGTCGCTCAACAGCGACCCGAGCGACCCGCAGTTCGTCGTCGCGCTGAATCTGCAAAGTGCGTCGCCGCGCTGGCTGACCGCCTTGTACGCGCTGCCCATGTACCTCGGTCTCGACTTGCGCGGCGGCGTGCATTTCCTGCTGCAGGTCGACATGGCGGGCGCGCTCAACAAGAAGCTCGACTCCGACGCGTCGGATGCGCGCACGCTCTTGCGCGACAACAACATCCGCGACGGCGGCGTGAACCGCGTCAACCAGACGGTGGTGATCAATTTCGCCGACCAGGCCACGGCGGACGCAGCGGCCAAGCAATTGAGCCGCAGCATCGGCGAATTGCAATGGGCGTCGCAAAACGGCCCGGACGGCTCGGTGCAGCTCGTCGGCACCTTCACGCCGACCGTGCAGAAAGCCGTGCAGGACGCCGCGCTCAAGCAGAACATCACCACGCTGCATAACCGCGTGGACGAGCTCGGCGTGGCCGAGCCGGTCATCCAGCAGCAAGGCGCCGACCGTATCGTGGTCGAACTGCCGGGCGTACAGGACACGGCGAAGGCGAAGGACATCATCGGCCGTACAGCGACGCTCGAAGCGCGCCTCGCCGACCCGGTCAACACGCATCCGAATCCGTCCGACCCGGTTCCGCCCGGCGACGAGCTGTTCACGCAAGGCAACCAGACGCCCGTGCTGCTGAGAAAGCAGATCATCTTCACCGGCGACCGGATTATCGACGCGTCGGCGGGCTTCGACGAACATCAGCGCCCGTCCGTCAACATTCGCCTCGACTCGGCCGGCGGCCGCGCCGTGCGCAGTGTGTCGCGCGACAACATCGGCAAGCCGATGGCCATGGTGCTGTTCGAAAAGGGCAAGGGCGAGGTGCTGACGGTCGCGACCATCCAGTCGGAACTCGGCGACCGCTTCCAGATTACCGGCCAGCCGACGCCGCAAGCCGCCGCCGACCTCGCGCTGCTGCTGCGCGCCGGCTCGCTCGCCGCGCCCATGGACATCATCGAGGAACGCACCATCGGCCCGAGCCTCGGCGCGGACAACATCAAGAAGGGCTTCCACTCGGTCGTGTGGGGCTTTGCGGCCATCGCCGTCTTCATGATCGCGTACTACATGCTGTTCGGCGTGATCTCCATGATCGGCCTGTCCGTGAACCTGCTGCTGCTCATCGCGGTGCTCTCCATGCTGCAGGCCACGCTCACGTTGCCGGGTATCGCGGCTATCGCGCTCGCGCTCGGTATGGCGATCGACGCGAACGTGCTGATCAACGAACGCGTGCGTGAAGAACTGCGCAACGGCGCGCCGCCGCAACTGGCTATCCAGAACGGCTACGCGCATGCCTGGGCGACCATTCTCGACTCGAACGTCACCACGCTGATCGCGGGTGTCGCGCTGCTCGCATTCGGCTCGGGGCCGGTGCGCGGTTTCGCGATCGTGCACTGTATCGGCATTCTGACGTCGATGTTCTCGGCGGTGTTCTTCTCGCGCGGTATCGTCAATCTCTGGTACGGCGGCAAGAAGAAGCTGAAGTCGCTCGCAATCGGCCAGGTGTGGCGTCCGGAAACCGCGCCTGCGGGTTCCGCTGCCTACCTCGGTAACGAAGATTCGGCAACGGACACCGCGCAGGCCATGCGCGCAGCCAGCGCAGCCGCTGCAAAGCCGAAAGCGCCAGCCGCTACCGCGCAATCGCGCGCGGGCAAGCCGACCGTGCGTCGCCGCAATGCACCCGGCACGCCGGGCACGCCGCAGAAACCGGGTTCATCCCGCTGAGTCCCGGAGAACAAGACCATGGAATTTTTCCGTTTTCGCAAAGACATTCCGTTCATGCAGCGTGCGTTGATCTTCAACGCCATTTCGCTGTTGACGTTCCTCGCCGCGGTGTTTTTTCTCGTGCATCGCGGGCTGCATCTGTCGGTCGAGTTCACCGGCGGCACCGTGATCGAAGTGCAGTATCCGGGCGCGACGCCGCTCGACCCGGTGCGCAACACGCTGAACAAGCTCGGCTATGCCGACGCGCAGGTGCAGAATTTCGGCACCTCGCGCGACGTGCTGATCCGTCTGCCGCTCAAGCACGGGCTCACGTCCGCGCAACAAAGCGACCAGGTGATGGGCGCGCTGAAAACCTACACGCCGCAGGTGCAATTGCAGCGCGTCGAGTTCGTCGGCCCGCAGGTCGGCAAGGAACTCGCCACCGACGGTCTGCTCGCGCTCGCCTGCGTCGTGGTCGGCATCGTGATCTATCTGTCGTTCCGCTTCGAATGGAAGTACGCGGTGGCGGGCGTGGTCGCCAACTTGCACGACGTGGTGATCATTCTCGGCTTCTTCGCGTTCTTCCAGTGGGAGTTCTCGCTGTCCGTGCTGGCGGCGGTGCTCGCGGTGCTCGGCTATTCGGTGAACGAGTCGGTGGTTATCTTCGACCGGATTCGCGAGACCTTCCGCCGCGAACGCAAGATGACGGGGATCGGGGTCATCAACCACGCCATTACGAGCACCATGTCGCGGACCATCATCACGCACGGCTGTACGCAGATGATGGTGCTCTCCATGTTCCTGTTCGGCGGCCCGACGCTGCACTACTTCGCTCTGGCGCTGACGGTCGGTATTCTGTTCGGTATCTACTCGTCGGTGTTCGTCGCCGCGGCGCTCGCCATGTGGTTCGGTGTGAAGCGTGAAGATCTGCTGAAGGACAAGAAAGAACGCGTCGATCCGAACGATCCGAACGCGGGCGCGCAGGTTTGATCGTGGCTGAGTCCGCTGCAATCGCAAGCTGAGCTAGCTGTCGCAATGCAAAAAGGCCGGTTCGTGATGAACTGGCCTTTTGCGTTTTACCGCCTAGCCTTCGCTGCCGCCTACCGGAACCCGAGCTTGCGCCGCGCCGCAACGAGCGCCGCAATGCTCAGAAGCGCGGCGAAAATCAGGTAGTAGCTCGGCGCCGCCTTGGAACCGGTAAAGCTGATCAGCCACGCAATAATGAACGGCCCGAAGCCGCCGAACACCGTCACCGCGATATTATAAGCCAGCGACATGCCGGTCGTGCGCGTCTGCACGGGGAACATCTCCGAGAGCAAACCCGGCAGCGCCGCGAAATAGCCGGTCATCAGAAAGCCGAGCACGACTTGCAGCGCGATCAGCGTGCCGAAGGTCGGATGCGCGACCAGATAGACAAACGCCGGGTAGATCAGCACAAGCAGCAGCCCGGAGAGCAGCATGATCGACGTGCGTCCGGCCGGTCCGACAGATGCCCGACGAGCGGCGCGAACACCATCTGAATCAGGCCAGTGAGCGCGATAGCTGAAAACGCGACCGAAGGCGCGAGCCCCAGTTGCTTCACGCCGAAGGTCGGCATGAACAGCACGAGGTAAGTCGACACCGTGCCGAGCACCACCGCGCCAATGGCGATTACGAGCCGCAGCTTCTGGCTCGTGAACGTGTCGCGCAGCGGCGTGGTCGTGGTTTCGGCGGCGAGAAACTCAGGCGTTTCGTCGAGCTTCGTGCGAATGTACCAGGCAACCGGCCCGATCAGCAGCCCGAAGAAGAACGGCACGCGCCATCCCCAGGAAGCCATCTGCGAAGGCGACAGATTGCCCGTCAGCACGACGCCGAAACCCGCCGCGAGCAGCGTGGTGAGCCCTTGGCTCGCGACCTGCCAGCTCGCGAAAAAGCCGCGCCGGCCCGGCACATGCTCCGCGAGAAACGCCGTCGCGCTGCCGAATTCGCCGCCGGCCGAGAAACCCTGCATCAAAAGCGCGATCACGAGAATCACCGGCGCCGCGAGGCCGATGCTCTGGTAGGTCGGCAAGATCGCGATGATCAGAGTGCCGCCCATCATCAGCAGGATGGACAGCGTGAGCGCCGCCTTGCGCCCCGGCGCGATGCGTACGCGCCGATCACGATGTGCTCCGAGCGGCCGCATGAAAAACGACACGCCGAAAGTGCTGAGCGTGAGCAGTAGCGAGACGGTGTCGTTGCCTGCCGGAAAAAACAGCTTCGCGATCACCACGGCAAAAAAACCGTAGACCACGAACGAGATCGAACCACTCGAGCGCGTTGCCGATCGACGCGGCGACCACCGCCCGCCACGAATTTCCCCGGCTTCCCGCAAGGCTTGCTGCAGTCGTTGCGTTCATGCACATCTCCAGTTCGCGCGAGTCTTATAGATCGGGTTCGGACCCGATTTCGCCGAATTGGATGCGCGCACAACCAATGCGGTGCCAGCGCTTTATGTACCTGAAAAATTAAACCGACGCGAGCGCGAAATTTCGCACCGTGCGTCACATGAGGCTAGAGGCGCCTCACTGCACCTGCGACGCCATGAAAAAACCGCTTCGTCGCGATAGCGAACGAAGCGGCCAGATAGACAATAAACGCGCGATGAAACGGGCGCCGCCATCTTTGCTGCGCCGCAACGGCGGCTCCAATGCAATGACGACCCAAAGGCGCCCGCGCCCGAGAGCAGCGCTTACTGCTTGATGCCTTCAGCCTGAATATGCAGCCGGGTCTCCATGCTGAAGCCGTACTTGCTGCCGAAATCCATGCCGTAATCCGCGCGGTTGAACTGGGCGCTCGCCTCGACGCCGCACACTTCACGCTTAAGCACCGGGTGCTGCATGCACTTGAACGACTCGATTTTCAGATTGAGCGGCTTTGTCACGCCGTGCAGCGTCAGGCTGCCGACTACTTCAGCGGGCTTGTCGCCGTCGAACTTGATGTCGGTGCCTTTGTACGTCGCGGCGGGGAATTTCGCGACGTCGAAGAATTCCGGCGCCTTCAGATGCTCGTCGAGCTTGCTGTTTCCAGTCGCAATCGCAGCCGGATCGACGTTGACCTCGACGCTGCCCGTCTTGGCCGCGCGGTCGAGCGTGACCGTGCCCGAACTTTTGGTAAACTTGCCGCGCCACACCGACAGACCGCCGAAGTGGTCCGCCTCGAAGCTCGGATACGTGTGAGTCGGGTCGAGCTGATAGGTGTCGGCGGCGGCGAATGCGCCAAGCGAAACGCAGGAGGCCAATGCGCCGGCGGCGATCAACATGGATGTCTTCAATTCATGCTCCCAGTCAGAAAAAAACGGCTGCGCTTATACGCGCGGTCCCATTACTTGCGTGCGGCTACGATATGAAATTTGATGACGACGTCGTCCGCCACGACAGACGTGTCTTTCCACTCGCCGGTGCCGATGTCGAACTGCGAGCGTTTGATCGGCAATGAACCGTCGAATGTCAGCGTCGCCCCTTGCTGCGTTACCGTGACGAGCACCACCACCGTCTGCGATTTGCCCTTGATGGTCAGCTTGCCCGTCACCTTGTACTGATTGCCGCCCGCCGGCGCAATCGCGCTCGAAACGAAGGTGGCGCTCGGGTAGGTCTTCGCGTCGAACCATTCCTTGCCGCGGACCTGATCGTTGTAGCGCTCGTCGCCGAGATCGTAGCTCGACACGTCGATGTTCAGCTGCGCGCTGCCCTCGGCGGGCCTGGCCGGATCGAACTTGACCTGCGCGGTGAATTTGCCGAACTTGCCTTCGACCGGCACGTTCATCTGCTTCGAGGTGGCGCTCACCGAACTTTTCGCAGCGTCGACCTGGGCAAACGCGCCGCCGGCCGCGGCCAGCGACGCAGCGGCAAACGCCGCCAGCATGTAGCGATAAAATGAGACCTTCATGGTTGTCCTTATTTGAGGAAGGGAAGCATGCGCGACAGCAGCCCGTCGCGGTCCAGCCATTGATGCTTGAGCGCCACCGCCACGTGCATCCCGACCAGCGCCAGCAACGTGTAGTTCAGCGCAATATGGACCGTCTTGAGCAGTTCCTTCAGATGCGGGTCCGGCGCGATCAGCCGCGGCAGCGGGATCAGCCCGAGGTAGACGACCGGCACGTTCGCCGCCGAGCTGTACAGATAGCCGGAGACGGGAATCGCCACCATCAACGCATATAACAGCAAATGCACCAGATGCGCGGCGCCGCGCTGCCATGCCGGCATGCGGCGCGGCATGGACGGCGCGCCGTGCATGCCGCGCCACAAAATGCGCAGGACCGCGAGCGCGAACACGGTCACGCCGATCCATTTATGCCACGAAAAATAACGCAGCTTGGTGGGCGTGAAGCCCGGGATGTCAGTCATCACCCAGCCGAGCGCAAAGCCACAAACGATCAGCAATGCGATCAGCCAATGAAAGGCAATGGCAGTCCGCGTGTACGACTCCGGGCCACCGAACGAAGGATTGTGTGCCATGACAGGTCAACGCTTGCTAAGAGAGGTTAACGGCGCCGCACGCCCGGCTATTCCCCGCCGATGCAAAGTTCATCGGCAGATGGCCCGGCGTCACAGGCTTCAGGACGCGCCAGGCCGCCATGCTACCCGAAGCGGAAAAAGCTGGCTGGGAGCAGGGTGAAATTTACCGAAATGCGGTTCCGCGCGTCGCCGGCGGCGCCCTTGAACAATTGGGGACGGAGGCTGTCAGACGTTTTGAGGGTGAGCCGCTGTGCCCGCGGACGCGGCGCCGCAACGCCTTTTGGTACTATTGCTGCACAAATTTTCACGAACCGGCCACATCGACCAACATCGCCACCCACAGCGCCACCACCTCGCGACCGGCATTGGTCGCTCATTCACCTATCGTTGGCCCGTTGCCGTATGGAACATGACAACCTGATCGCGTGCCATGAATGCGATACGCTGTTCCGCAAGCCGCGGCTTGTCGGGCGCAAGGTCGCTCGCTGTCCGCGCTGCCGCGCGACGCTTTACAGCGGCGTGTCGCGCAAGCTCAACGGCATCTGCGCCATGACGCTCGCCGCGCTGATCACGTTTCTGATCGCGCAGGGCTTTCCCATCGTCGAACTCGAGACTAATGGCATTACCACGCAAACCACGCTGTTCGGCGCGCTGGTCGCGCTGTGGAACGAGAACATGCAGATCGTCGCCGTCATGGTCTTCTGCTCGACGGTTCTGTTCCCGCTCACCGAACTCGTCGCGCTGCTGTACGTGCTCGTGCCGATTCGCGCCGGCTATGTGCCGGCAGGCTTTAACCGCGTGTTGAGGGCGATCCAGTTCGTCCGGCCGTGGGGCATGATCGAAGTATTCATGCTCGGCGTGCTTATCACCATCGTGAAGATGGTCAGTCTCGCGCGCGTGATTCCCGAGGCCGCGCTCTTCGCGTTCGGCGCGCTGACGCTGATGTTCGCCGTGGTCGTCACCTTCGACCCGCGCATTCTGTGGGATCTCGCCGACGAACTCGGCGCGCGCAATCAGCGGCCGCTGCCGCGCACCTCGGCGGACAGCGCGGCGGCCGCGGTCGGCTCCGTGGCCGGGCCGCCGGTTCCGCCGCTGCTGCCAACCGACGAGAGGCCGGACGGCGAGACCGGCACCAATGCCGGCGCCCCCCCCCCGGCGCCCCATCGAGGATGACCCGCGCGATGAAATACGTGAGCGCAAAACGCGCCGGGCTCGTCGCCTGCCACGCGTGCGGACGCGTCGAACCGCGCATCCGCTCGGTCACGCCGCAGCACTGCGGACGCTGCGGCGCGCGCCTGCACTCGCGCAATCCCGACAGCCTGATGCGCACGTGGGCGCTGCTAATCGCCGCGGCCTTGCTGTATATTCCGACAAATTTGTTGCCGGTCATGCACACGTCGTCGCTGGTCGGTTCGGAGGACGACACCATCATGAGCGGCGTCGTGTACTTCTGGACTTCCGGCGACTGGCCGCTCGCGGTGATCGTTTTCGTCGCTAGCATCATGGTGCCGATGCTCAAGCTCAGCGTGCTCGCGCTTCTCACCATCACCGCGCAGCGCCGCTCGCGCTGGCGGCCGCAGCAGCGCACCACGCTGTACCGGATGGTCGAGCGGATCGGCCGCTGGTCGATGCTCGACGTGTTCGTCGTCACGCTGACCGTCGCGCTCGTGCGCTTCAAGTCGCTTGCCGTGATCACGGCCGGCCCGGGCGCGATTGCGTTCGGCTCGGTGGTGATCCTGACGATGATGGCGTCGATGCAGTTCGATCCACGGCTCATCTGGGACCACGTGGACGGCAGTACCCAAAAACCTCAGGATCTCGAACATGACTAGCCCGCCAGGACCGACGCCCGCCTCAGACTCGCCGCGCAACGATTCGAACGGACCGAAGCTGCCGCCCCAACTGCCAGACCCCGAAATCGAGCCGCGCAGCCGCTGGCTGCCGTCGCTCGTGTGGGTCATTCCGCTGATTGCCGCGCTGATCGGCATCGCGCTCGCCATCAAATCCGTCACGGAAAAAGGTCCGACCATCACCATCAGTTTCGTCAGCGCGGAAGGGCTCGAGCCCGGCAAGACCAAGGTCAAGTACAAGGACGTCGACGTGGGCGCGGTGAAGTCGATCACGTTGTCGAAAGATCTGTCGCACGTGCTCGTGCAGGTGCAGCTGACGAAGGAAGGCGAAGACTTCGCGGTGAAGGATTCCCGCTTCTGGGTCGTGCGGCCGCGCGTGGGCGCGAGCGGCGTCTCGGGTCTCACCACGCTGCTCTCGGGCGCGTATATCGGCGCGGACGCCGGCCATTCGCCGGACAGCGAGAAGAACTTCGTCGGCCTCGAGACGCCGCCGCCCGTCACCGGCGACCAGAAGGGCCATCAGTTCATTCTGCATGGCGATTCGCTCGGTTCCATCGACATCGGCTCGCCGATTTTCTATCGCCGCGTGCAGGTCGGCCAGGTGGTCGGCTTTTCGCTCGACAAGGACGGCACTGGCGTCACCATGCAGGTGTTCGTATCCGCGCCGTTCGACCAGTACGTCGGCACCAATTCGCGCTGGTGGCATGCGAGCGGCGTTGATTTGCGGCTCGATTCGAGCGGCTTCAAGCTGAACACGCAGTCGCTCGCGACGGTGATCGTCGGCGGCTTGTCGTTCCAGTCGCCGCCGGGGCAAGGCGTCGGCGCGCAGGCGCCGAACAACATGACGTTCCGCCTCGCCGCCGATGAAGCCGACGCCATGCGCGACCCGGACGGCGTGCCGCTGCGCGTCGTGATGAACTTCAACCAGTCGCTGCGCGGCTTGTCGGTCGGCGCGCCGGTCGATTTCCGCGGCATCGTGCTCGGTCAGGTGACGAACATCGGCATCGACTACGATCCGAAAACGCGCAGCTTCACCATGCCGGTGACCATGAACATCTACCCTGACCGGCTCGGCAAGCGTTTCCGCGAAACGGCGCCGGCGCCGGGCAGCCTCGCCGGTCAGAACATGCTGCAACAACTGGTCAAACACGGGCTGCGCGGCCAGTTGCGCACGGGCAATCTGATCACGAGCCAGCTGTATGTGGCGCTGGATATTTTCCCGAAGGCGCCGCCCGCTACCGTCGACGTCGCCAGCGATCCGCTCGAATTGCCGACTATTCCGAACACGCTCGACGAATTGCAGCTGCAGGTCGCCGACATCGCGAAGAAGCTGGACAAGGTGCCCTTCGACCAGATCGGCAATAACCTGAACGCCGCGCTGAAGAATGCGGATCAGCTCTTCAAGCGGCTGGACACGGAAGTCGTGCCGCAGGCGCGCGACACACTCGCGGCCGCGAAGCAGACCTTCGGCTCGGCCGAGGCGACGTTGCAGCAGGATTCGCCGCTGCAGTCGGACGTGCATCAGGCGTTGCAGGAATTGACGCGCACGTTGCAGTCGCTCAATGCGCTGTCGGATTATCTGGAGCGCCACCCGGAATCGTTGTTGCGCGGTAAAGCAGTAGATAAACCATGATGTTCGTCCGACTCCCTGGCCTGCCCGGCACGCTCGCGCGCGGCGCCGTTCGTGCCGGCGCGCTGGCTGCGGCGCTCGCGCTCGCCGCCTGCGCATCGCCGACGAGCCGGTTCTATACCTTGGGCGACGTGAGCGCAGGCGCGTCCGCTGCTGCGCCGGCCGTGCGGACCGCGGCAGCGGCGCCCGCGTGGCTCATCGAGGTCGCGCCGATCGACGTGCCGCCGCAAGTCGCGAAAACGCAGCTGGTCGTGCAGTCGGGACACACGCAGGTCAAGGTGCTGGAGCAGGAACGCTGGGCGTCGCTGCCCGGCGACGAGCTGCGCCGGGCGCTGTCGACGAGTCTCACGCAGCAGCTCAATACCATCGACGTGTACGGCACGGCTTATTCGGATGCGACGCCGGTGTATCGCGTGAGCATGAATGTGCAGCGGTTCGAATCGTGGCCGGGCTCGCACGCGCTGATCGATGCTGTGTGGAGCGTGCGGGCTGTGCGCAGTACGGGGGTGATGACGTGCAGGAGCGTGGTGAGCGAGCCGGTCGGCGGCGGCTATGACGCGCTTGTGGACGGGCATCGGCGGGCGTTGCAGCGGGTTTCCTCGCAGGTGGTGGTGGCGGTGCGGGCGATGGCGGCTTCGGCTTCGGCTGCTTCTGCCCCGCAGGCGGGCAAGGGCGTGGCTCGTGCCACTGTGCCGGCTTGTCCTGCGGAAGCGGCTGGGGCGGTTGCTGGGGGCTAGTGCTTCCGCCATGGCGATGTTCAGGTGCTCTGATCAAAAATCCGGCCGCGCGTCGCAGGCAAAGCCTCCCTCGCGACCGCGTACAATACGGCCCTTACCCATCGCCTACCGGCCCCGCCGCACCCCATGTCCTTCGATTTCTTCCTCCCCTGCCCACGCGGCCTTGAAGCCGCGCTCGCCTCCGAACTCGCCGAAATCGCCGCAAAGCATCTGCACGGCGCGCCGTTCGCGGCCGGCTCGCAAGTGCCCGGCGGCGTGCATTTCCGCGGCGGCTGGGCAGCCGGCATGGCGGCCAATCTGCATTCGCGCATCGCGAGCCGCGTGCTGCTGAAAATCGCGCATCGTCCGTATCGCAGCGAGCAGGACATCTATGCGCTCGCCGTCGAACAACGTTGGGAGCAGTGGTTCTCGGCGAATGAAACGCTGCGCGTCGACGTCACGGCAATCAAGTCGCCGCTGCGCAGCCTCGAATTCACCACGCTGCGTGTAAAAGACGCAATCTGCGACCGTCTGCGCGAAGTAAGCGGCGCGCGCCCGAGCATCGACACCGGCATGCCCGACGTCCGCGTGTTCGCGTTTCTCACCGCAACCGACTGCACGCTTTACCTCGACACCTCCGGCGACCCGCTCTTCAAGCGCGGCTGGCGCCTCGACAAAGGCGCGGCGCCGCTGCGCGAAAATCTTGCGGCGGGCATTCTCCGGCTGACCGGCTGGAGCGCCGGCACGCCGCTTTAGATCCGATGTGCGGCAGCGGCACGTTCCTCGCGGAAGCCGCGCAAGTCGCGCTGAACATCACGCCCGGCGCCGAGCGCCGCTTCGGCTTCGAGAAGTTCAAGCAGTACGACACCAAGGCATGGCAGGCGCTCAAAGCCGCCGCGCTCGACGCCAAACACGCCGCTCGCAACTCGCGCGCCGACCTGCAGATTTTCGGCAGCGACATTTCCGGCGACATGCTCGACAAGGCGCGCGCGAATTTCCAGCGCGCGGGCCTGCCGTTGATTCCGCTGAAACAGGTCGACGCCCGCGGCATGACGCCGCCCACGGCCGAGCCGGGCATTCTGGTCGCCAATCCGCCGTACGGCGAGCGAATCGAAGTTCGTGGGCGCAATGCCCGCGGCGAAATCCGCGAAGGACGCAATCGCGACAACCGTGAAGACGACGGCTTTCGCCGCGCCCAGGAAGAGACGCCCGACAGCGAGTTTTTCTAGTCGCTCGGCGACACGCTCAAGCAGCGCTTCACCGGCTGGCATGCATTCATTCTGACGTCGGATCGTAAATTGCCGGGCCAGTTGCGCCTGCGCGAATCGACCAAGACGCCGCTCTTTAACGGCGCGCTCGAATGCCGGCTGTTTCGCTTCGATCTGATCGCGGGCAGCGTGCGCCAGCGCCCGCAAGGCGACACGCCGGCGGGCTGAGGCGCTCCCACTGAAACCGCGGACACCGTTCCGCGGTTTTTTTCGCGCCGCGCTGGCCGCGCCGTCTCGCTCGCCGCCGCACCCTACTGACACCACGCTGTCAGCAGCCCCCTGCACACTCCTCCTCACGCCATCCGGCGATTTATCCGGCTTATCCGCCATCCACAGGAGAGTGTCATGTCCGCATCGTCCAAAGTCGTTGCCTGGTTCGAAATTCCGTCCGTCGATTTCGATCGCGCCGTCCGCTTTTATGAGGCCGCGCTCGACGTCAAACTGAACCGCCAGGAATTCGGCGGTCAGCCAATTGCCTGCCGTGTTCAACTGCGAAGAACCGGCCACGCGCGGCGCGGTCGTCCACAGCCCGTCGATGACCCCGAACGGCGACGGCGTGCTCGTCTACCTGAACGCTCATCCGACCGTGGACGCCGCGCTCGCCCGCATCGAAGAAGCCGGCGGCAAGACCGACGGGCCGGTCATCAAGCTGCCGCAGGACATCGGCTATATCGCGTTTTTTATCGACAGCGAAGGCAATCGCCTCGGCCTGCACTCGCGGACCAACGGCTAAGCGCAAGGCACGGATCCACCGGGGAGCAAGCGAACAGTGCGGCGCGCATGGCAACGCCCAACGCGCCTGCCGCCTGAGCGTTGACCGGAGCACGGCATGCGGCGCTATCATCGCGGGACTGTCCCTGTCCTCTTCTACAAGACGCCCACGATGACGCGCCGCGCCGACCGCCTGTTCCAGATCGCCGAATTGTTGCGCGGCCGGCGCCTCACCACCGCGCAACAACTCGCCGACTGGCTCAACATCTCGCTGCGTACCGTCTATCGCGACGTGCGCGATCTGCAATTGTCGGGCGTGCCGATCGAGGGCGAGGCCGGAATCGGCTACCGGCTGAACCGCGCGGCGAATCTGCCGCCGCTCACCTTCACCGCCGACGAACTCGCGGCGCTAGCCGCCGGGGCGCGGATGCTGGAATCGTGGGGCAGCGCCGGCTTTGCCGCAGGCGCGCGCGGCGCGCTCGCGAAGATCGCTTCGGCAATGCCGGCGGACAAGCGCGCATCGCTCGAAAGACTCGCGATCTTCGCGCCGTCGTTTCATATCAGAAGCGAATTTTCGACGCAGCTCGACACGCGGCACGTGGTGAGCTTCGCCTACACGGACGTCAACGGCGCGGCAACCGAGCGGCGCGTATGGCCGCTCGCCCTCGCCTATTGGGGCGCGCGCTGGACGCTAGGCGCGTGGTGTGAATTGCGCGGCGACTTCCGCAATTTCGGGCTCGAGAAAATTCAGCAGCTGGAAGTACGCGAGCCGTATCCGGACCAGGAAGGACGGCGGCTGCGGACCTGTTGCGGCATGTGAACGCAAAGCCGAAGTAGCAACGAGCACCGCGCGGCGCCGACCTGCGCCGCGCGGCCGCTCGCCTGTTACTCCACTGCCTTGACCATATCCTCGATCACCTTCTTGGCGTCGCCGAACACCATCATCGTCTTGTCCATATAGAAGAGATCGTTGTCGAGACCCGCGTAACCGGCCGCCATCGAACGTTTGTTGACGATCACCGTGCGCGCCTTGTACGCCTCGATAATCGGCATGCCCGCAATCGGCGACTTCGGATCGTTCTTCGCGGCCGGGTTCACCACGTCGTTCGCGCCGAGCACGAGCACCACGTCGACCTGACCGAACTCGCCGTTGATGTCCTCCATCTCGAACACCATGTCATACGGCACTTCGGCTTCCGCGAGCAGCACGTTCATGTGACCCGGCATGCGTCCGGCCACCGGGTGAATCGCGTACTTCACCTCGATACCCTTCTCGACCAGCTTGTCGGTCAATTCCTTCAGCGCATGCTGCGCGCGCGACGGCGAGCCCGTAACCCGGCACGATCACTACCGTTTCCGCGTTGCCGAGCATGAACGACGCGTCGTCCGCCGAACCCGATTTCACCGGACGCTGCTCCGCCGCGCCGCCCGCCGCCGCGCCGGGCTCGTTGCCGAAGCCGCCGAGAATCACGTTGAAGAATGAGCGGTTCATCGCGCGGCACATGATGTACGACAGAATCGCATCCGACGAACCGACGAGCGAGCCCGCGATGATCAGCATCGGATTGTTCAGCGAAAAACCGATGCCCGCCGCCGCCCAGCCCGAGTACGAATTGAGCATGGAGACGACCACCGGCATGTCCGCGCCGCCGATCGGAATGATGATCAGCACGCCGAGCACGAACGCGATCGCCGTCATGATGATGAACGGCAGCCACGACTGCGTGAAAAAGAAGATGATGCCGAAGCCGAGCATGGCGACCGCGAGCATCAGGTTGATCAGATGCTGGCCCGCATACACAACCGGCGCGCCCTGGAAGAGCCGGAACTTGTACTTGCCGGACAGCTTGCCGAACGTGATCACCGAGCCGCTAAAGGTGATGGCGCCGACGAACGTGCCGATAAAGAGCTCGACGCGATTGCCGTACGGCAGGAAGCCCGGCACCGGATTCTCCGGATCGATCAGCCCGAATGCCGCCGACTCCGACACCACCGCATATGCGATGCAGACCGCGGCAAGACCGATCAGCGAGTGCATGGCCGCGACGAGTTCCGGCATCTTCGTCATTTCGACGCGCGCGGCGACAAACGCGCCGATCGCGCCGCCGACAATCAGCGCAGCGAACAGCAAGCCGAGCCCGAGCGCGAGGTTTGAACCCAGCGCGTTTGCCTGTTTCGCGATCAGCGCGATGGTCGTGAGAATGGCAATCGCCATCCCGACCATGCCGAACGTATTGCCGATGCACGCGGTCTTCGGATTCGACAGCCCCTTGAGCGCCTGAATGAAGCAGATCGACGCGACCAGATAAAGCAGCGTGACGACGTTCAGGCTCATTACGCGTTCTCCTTGCTCTTGTCGGCGATGAGCTTTTTCGGCTCTTTCTTGCGGAACATCTCAAGCATGCGCCGCGTGACGAGAAAGCCGCCGAACACGTTGACCGCCGCAAGCGCGACGGCGAGCGTCCCGAAGAACTTGCCCGGCGTGCCGAGCGTAAGGCCGGTGGCGAGCATCGCGCCGACAATCACGATCGCGGAGATCGCGTTGGTCACCGCCATGAGCGGCGTGTGCAACGCGGGCGTGACGTTCCAGACCACGTGGTAGCCGACGTAAATCGCCAGCACGAAAATAATCAGGTTGATGACGGTGTGGTTGAGCACTTCCATCGCCGTTTCTCCAGGTGAATTCGCTTTATGCCTTGCGCGCGACTTCGCCGTCGCGCGTGAGCAGCGTGGCCGCGACGATGTCGTCGGCGAGGTCGATATTGAGCGCGCCTTCCTTCGTGACAATCAGCTTGAGGAAGTCCAGCAGGTTGCGCGTGTAGAGCGACGAGGCGTCCGCGGGCACCATCGAGGCGAGATTCGCGTATAGCCGACAATCGTCACGCCATGCCTGACGATCACCTTGTCCGCTTCGGTAAGCGGACAGTTGCCGCCGCGCCGGCCTTCGTATTCCGCGCCGCGCCCCGCCGCGAGGTCGACGAGCACGGAGCCCGGCTTCATCGCCTGCACGGTTTCGACGGAGAGGAGCGTGGGCGCCGCGCGGCCCGGAATCAGCGCGGTCGAGATGACCACGTCGGCCTGCTTCGCGCGCTCATGAACAAGCGCCGACTGCCGCGTAAGCCACGACGGCGGCATCGGCCGCGCGTAGCCGCCCACGCCTTGCGCGGCTTCGCGCTCTTCGTCGGTTTCGTAGGGGACATCGAGAAACTTCGCACCGAGCGATTCGATCTGCTCTTTCACGGCCGGGCGCACGTCGGAGGCCTCGATCACGGCGCCGAGGCGCTTGGCGGTCGCAATCGCCTGCAGGCCCGCCACGCCGGCGCCGAGAATCAGCACGCGCGCGGCCTTGACGGTGCCCGCGGCGGTCATCAGCATCGGCATGAAGCGCGGATAGAGCGTCGAGGCTTTGCGCGCGCGTGGTGCGCGGCGCGGCTTCGAGCGCGAAGGCGGTGACGCCGGCCGCGGCGAGCTTCTGGGTATTGTCCGCGTTGAACGGATCGAGCATGCCGATCAGCACCGCGCCGCGTTTCAGGAGCGGCAGTTCGGACTCGGTGGGAGACTGGACCTTCAGGACAAGGTCGGCGCCGAAAGCGGTGGCGGCATCGACAATTTCCGCGCCGGCTGCGGCGAGGGCGTCGTCGGGAAAGCTCGCGCCGACGCCGGCGCCGCTCTGGATCGTGACCCGGTGGCCCTGAGCCACGTACTTCTTGACGGTCTCGGGCGTCGCGGCGACGCGGGTTTCGTGCGCGCGCGTCTCGGCTGGCACTCCGATGTGCATCGTGGTTCCTCCTCGACTTACTGTTTGACGACAGATCGGCCGACGAGGCACGCCGGCTTGCAAGTGCAACGGCTAACGCCTCACTTTACCCGAAAGATGGGGGGCCGCAAAAATCGGGGACAATCCGGGGTTGCAGGCTGGGCGCGGGGCGCACACACCCGGGGGCGCCGCCGGCTGGTCGGCTGCGGCCCATCGCTTCGCGGCCCGAAGTCGGCCGCCGTGAGCCAGTGGGTGCCGGCCGGTCGCCCGAGCGGGCGCCTAAGCCCGCAGCCGGTCGCCCGCCACCGGTCGCCCGCTTCCCGGCAGTCCACGGACATAAACGGTAAAATGCGCACCCATGAAACCGGAAACTTGGCTGCCGCACGTGACCGTCGCGGCCATCGTCGAGCGTGACGCGCGCTTTCTCGTGGTCGAGGAACACACCGCCGCCGGCCTGCGGCTGAACCAGCCGGCCGGCCATCTCGAAGCCGGCGAAACGCTGCTGGAAGCGGTGATCCGCGAAACGCTCGAGGAAACCGCCCATCCGTTCACGCCCGAAGCGCTGGTCGGTCTATACATGACGCATTTCGAGCGACCCGGGCGCGACGGCGTCACCTATCTGCGCTTCACCTATTGCGGCGCGGGCGGCGAACGCGAGGCAGCGCGCGCGCTCGATCCGGACATCGTCCGAACCTTGTGGATGAGCGCAGCCGAGCTGCGCGCCTGCCCCGAGCGGCACCGCACGCCGCTCGTCATGCAATGTATCGACGATTACCTCGCCGGCCGGCGTTTCCCGCTCGACTTCGTGCACACGCATTCGGTCGGTCCCAGAAAATAACCTCGCGGCAACGCGACCCGCGATCCATGAAGTCACGCAGTACCCAGTGAGCATCTTATGAGCAAGCAGAAAGTCGTAGTAGGCATGTCGGGCGGCGTCGATTCGTCGGTTACCGCGTGGCTGCTGAAGGAACAGGGCTACGACGTGGTCGGCCTGTTCATGAAAAACTGGGAAGACGACGACAGCGAATACTGCTCGACGCGGCAGGACTGGATCGACGTGGTGTCGGTAGCGGATCTGATAGGCATCGACGTGGAAGCGGTGAACTTCGCGTCCGAATACAAGGACCGCGTGTTCGCCGAATTCCTGCGCGAGTATTCCGCGGGCCGCACGCCGAACCCGGACGTGCTGTGCAACGCCGAGATCAAGTTCAAGGCCTTCCTCGATCACGCCATGTCGCTCGGCGCGGAAACCATCGCGACCGGCCACTATGCGCGCGTGCGCGAGAACAACGGCCGTTTCGAACTGCTGAAGGCGTTCGACCATACGAAAGATCAATCCTACTTTCTGCATCGGCTGAATCAGGCGCAGCTGTCGAAAACGCTGTTTCCGCTCGGCGAAATTCCCAAGACCAAGGTGCGTGAAATCGCCGAGCAGATTGCGCTGCCGAACGCGAAAAAGAAGGATTCGACCGGCATCTGCTTTATCGGCGAGCGGCCGTTCCGCGAATTCCTGAACCGCCATCTGCCGACAAAGCCCGGCCCGATGAAGACGACCGACGGCAAAGTGGTCGGCGAGCACATCGGCCTCGCGTTCTATACCTTCGGGCAGCGCAAGGGCATCGGCCTTGGCGGCAGCAAGGACGGCAGCGGCGAGCCGTGGTTCGTGGCGGGCAAGGACATTGCGTCGAACACGCTGTACGTCGCGCAGGGCCACGACCACCCGTGGCTGCTGGGCCATACGCTCACCGCGGGCAACACGAGCTGGGTCGCTGGCGAGCCGCCGGCGGAAGGCTTCGCGTGCGGCGCGAAAACCCGCTACCGCCAGGCCGACGCGCGCTGCACGTTCAGTGCAGCAGACAAGGCCGCCAGCAATGCGGCCAACGCGGGCGAGGACCTTTTCCAACTGACTTTCGACGAAGCCCAGTGGGCTGTCACACCGGGGCAATCCGCCGTGCTCTACGATGGCGACGTGTGCCTCGGCGGCGGCATCATCGAACATGCGGCGACCGGGCAGCCGGCCGCGCGCGAGCCGCAAAAGGCGGCATTGCTGAGCGCGCGCTAGCCGTCGGGTTTTGAGCCGCGGCGCCTGAGCCGCGAGGCTCGAACCGCGCCATTGCCGGCTCGCGGCTTCTCATCAAACCAGCCGCCCGTTTCCCCACGGTGGATCCGCCCGCGCCTCGAGCGCG
This sequence comes from uncultured Paraburkholderia sp., assembly GCA_940746715.1. Lineage (GTDB taxonomy): Bacteria > Pseudomonadota > Gammaproteobacteria > Burkholderiales > Burkholderiaceae > Paraburkholderia. The sequence goes on along the minus strand of CALNWN010000012.1, from coordinate 51,265 downwards.
TGCAATCCCTCCGTGACGATCCACTGCACCGGAGTCTCCATGTTTTCTCGACGTTATCTGGCCATGTGGAGCGCCATCGCACTCCTCGCCGTCTGCGCGGCGCTCGCCGCGACCCATTACGTTTCATGGTTGTGGGTCGTCGTGCCGCTCGCGTTCATCGCGCTGGGCCTTTACGACCTGACGCAACAGCGCCACGCGATTCTGCGCAACTATCCGCTGTGGGGTCATCTGCGTTTTCTGTTCGAGTTCATTCGCCCGGAAATCCGCCAGTATTTCGTCGAAAACGACACCGACGAAAAGCCATTCTCGCGCGCGCAGCGCAGCATCGTCTATCAGCGTGCGAAGAACGACGTCGACAGCCGGCCCTACGGCACCGAACTCGACGTGAAGGCCGTCGCGCACGAATGGATCAGTCACTCGCTCGCGCCGACCACGCTCGACAGCCACGACTTTCGCATCGTGGTCGGCGCCGAACGCGCGCAGCCGTATTCCATGTCGATCTTCAATGTCTCGGCGATGAGCTTCGGCTCGCTCTCCGCGAACGCGATCATGGCGCTGAACCTTGGCGCGAAGAAAGGCAACTTCGCGCACGACACCGGCGAAGGCTCCATGTCGAAGTACCACCGCGAGCATGGCGGCGACATCATCTGGGAAATCGCCTCCGGCTATTTCGGCTGCCGCAATGACGACGGCACCTTCAGCGCGGAAAAATTCGCGAAGCAGGCCGCCGAGCCGCAAGTAAGAATGATCGAGGTGAAGCTCTCGCAAGGCGCGAAGCCCGGCCACGGCGGCGTCTTGCCGGCGGCGAAAATCACGCCGGAAATCGCCGAAACGCGCGGCGTGCCAATGGGCCGCGACTGCATTTCGCCGGCCACGCATTCGGAGTTTTCGACGCCGCGCGGTCTGCTCGAATTCGTCGAGCGGCTGCGCACGCTGTCGGGCCGGCAAGCCCACCGGCTTCAAGCTGTGTATCGGGCATCCGTGGGAATTCTTCGGCATTGCCAAGGCGATGCTGGAGACGGGCATTCTGCCGGACTTCATCGTCGTCGATGGCGCGGAAGGCGGCACGGGCGCCGCGCCGCTCGAATTCACCGACCACGTCGGCGTGCCGTTGCAGGAAGGCTTGCTGCTCGTGCACAACACACTTGTCGGCATTGGCTTGCGGCAGCGGATCCGCATTGGCGCGAGCGGCAAGATGATCACCGCGTTCGACATCACCAAAACGCTCGCAATCGGCGCGGACTGGGTCAACGCGGCGCGCGGCTTCATGTTCGCGGTGGGCTGCATCCAAGCGCAAACCTGCCACACCGGGCGCTGCCCGACTGGCGTCGCGACGCAAGACCCGGTGCGCCAGCGTGCGCTCGTCGTGCCGGACAAGGCCGACCGCGTGTTCAACTTCCACCACAACACGCTGCACGCGCTGAAGGAGATCGTTCAGGCTGCCGGTCTCAAGCATCCCGCGGAGCTGCGCGCCCATCACATCGTGCGACGTGTGTCGTCACATGAGGTGCAGTTGATGTCCGAGCTGCTGAAGTATTTCGAGCCCAACGATCTTCTCAAGGGGAATTATCGTTACTCGCTGTATGAGAAGTGGTGGCCGGTTGCCCGCAGCGATTCGTTTTCGCCGAAGGGGGAGTTGGCGGTGGCTTAGCCAGGCTACGGTGGCGATCCGCAGGCGCGTCGATCGCCACTATCTTCCAGATAGGTGGATTGAGACTACAGATAGAACAATAAGAATCCTTAAGATTTCATCCTATGTAAAAAACACCCCTCTAGCTCATACATTATCGGATGTCTGTTTCCCCCGTTTAATGTTGATGGCTTACTTTCCACCTCATTCAGCACATCTGACCGCTTACGGGCACGCTCCGAAGCTTTGGCCTTCCCCGGCGCAGCTACGCTGCAATCCTCATCGATAACTAGTCTGAGACGCCCCGATCCAGGTCTAAAAATACAAAATCGGATCAAACGAACAATTTGTATTCCTAAATCACGTATATGGCCAAAATCCCCGGATGTCGTCCGCGCGGGCACCGTGGCATTAAATCGAATTAACCGTTGCAGTGCAACTGGCTGCATACAATCGACACGACCTGGAAGGGTTCCTGCGTTTCTATGTCGATGATGTAAGAGTCTATTCATTTCCGTCGGGTGCGGAACTGACGGATCGCTCCGGCCCGGCATTTCGCTCCCGGTATCACGTCCTGTTCCAGTCCAGTCCATCGCTCAACGCCGAGCTTCTCAGCCGCGTCGTGCACGGCAACATCGTGATCGACAGCGAGCGAATATCGGGTTTCCTCAACGAGGACACGGTCCGACACGCGATTGCAATCTACCAAGTAGGCGCTGCGAAGATCGAAAAGGTCTGGTTCGTCGGCTAGGCGAGTCGTGCTTAATGCGTTTCGGGGCAAAGGCGCACTGCCTCCATACTCGGCGTCGGCATCCTTCATGGGTGTCACCGACAGACCGAAGAATGCTGCCGGAGCCGGCGGTTTCTTTCTTTTCAGGAACAGGCGAGGCTTCCTCCGCCCCCTCCCAAAACGGACACCCCCCGCCTTTCCGTTAAAATTTCTGGTTTAGCACTTTGCTCCACGGTCGCCCCGCGCGCCTCTGCGCCCGCGGCGCGGCCTCATGCCCGAAAGGCACTTCATGCTCACGTTTCAGCAAATCATCCTGACACTGCAGTCCTATTGGGACAAGCAGGGTTGCGCGTTGCTCCAGCCGATCGACATGGAAGTCGGCGCGGGCACCTCGCACGTCCACACTTTCCTGCGCGCGGTCGGCCCGGAGCCGTGGCGCGCCGCCTATGTGCAGCCGTCGCGCCGCCCGAAAGACGGCCGCTACGGCGAGAATCCGAACCGTCTGCAGCACTACTATCAGTACCAGGTGGTGCTCAAGCCGGCGCCGGAAAACATCCTGGACCTGTACCTCGGCTCGCTGGAAGCGCTCGGCTTCGACCTGAAGCAGAACGACGTGCGTTTCGTCGAAGACGACTGGGAAAATCCCACGCTCGGCGCCTGGGGTCTCGGCTGGGAAGTGTGGCTGAACGGCATGGAAGTGACCCAGTTCACCTACTTCCAGCAGGTCGGCGGTCTCGACTGCAAACCGGTGCTCGGCGAAATCACGTACGGGCTCGAGCGCCTCGCCATGTATCTGCAGAAAGTCGAAAACGTCTACGACCTCGTCTGGACGGAGTGGGAAGAGCAAGGCCCGAACGGCCCGGAAATGCGCCGTCTCACCTACGGCGACGTGTACCACCAGAACGAAGTCGAACAGTCCACGTACAACTTCGAGCACGCGAACGTCGACCTGCTGTTCACGTTCTTCAACAGCTACGAGGCCGAAGCAAAGCGCATGATCGAAGCGCAGATCGCCCTGCCCGCGTATGAACTCGTGCTGAAGGCCGGCCACACGTTCAATCTGCTGGACGCGCGCGGCGCGATTTCGGTGACGGAGCGCGCGGCGTATATCGGCCGGATCCGCGCGCTGTCGCGTCTCGTCGCGCAGGCCTATTACGATTCACGCGAGAAGCTCGGTTTCCCGATGCTCGGCAATCCGGTGCACGGCGTGCCCGGCCTCACCACCGACGAGCAGGACGCCGCCAAGCCCGCGTGGGCGCCGCCGCTGAAAGTCGAACGCAAGATCGACCAGGACTGACGAGAACATCAAGAAATGACTCAACCCCATCAAGCTACCCTGCTGGTCGAACTGCTGACCGAGGAACTGCCGCCCAAAGCGCTCGCCCGTCTCGGCGACGCTTTCGCCGAAGGTATTGCCGAGCGCCTCGCGGCGCGCGACCTGATCGAAGGCGAACTGTCGTTCGAGCGTTATGCCACGCCGCGCCGTCTTGCCGTGACGGTAAAGAACGTGCGCGCGGTCGCGCCGGAAAGACAGGTGCGCGAAAAAGTGCTGCCGGTTTCCGTCGCGCTGGACAAAGACGGCCAGCCCACCGCGCCGCTCGGGAAGAAACTCGCGGCGCTCGGCTTCCCCGATTTTTCGGTCAGCGACCTGAAGCGCGCGCAGGACGGCAAGGCGGAAGCATTCTTTCTGCGCTACGCCGCGCCGGGCGTCACGCTCGCGGAAGGCCTGCAAGGCGCGCTCGACGAAACGCTCGCGAAGCTGCCCATTCCGAAGGTCATGACCTACCAGCGGCCGGACGGCTCGAATGTGCAGTTCGTGCGTCCCGCACATCGCCTCACCGCGCTGCATGGCGAGCACGTCGTGCCGGTGCGCGCGCTCGACATCGACGCCGACGACACCACGCTCGGCCACCGCTTCCTGTCCGAAGGCTTCGTGCAGATCCAGCACGCCGATTCGTACGTCGACACGCTCATGCACAAAGGCCGCGTGGTGCCGAACTTCGCGGATCGCAAGGAAACCATCCGCACTCATCTGCTCGCGCACGCCGACGGCGATCAGGTCGTGATGCCGGAAGCGCTGCTGGACGAAGTGACGTCGCTCGTCGAATGGCCGGTGGTGTATTCCTGCCGCTTCGAGGACGAATTCCTGCAAGTGCCGCAGGAATGTCTGATCCTCACCATGCAGACGAACCAGAAGTATTTCGCGCTGACCGACGCGAACGGCAAGCTGCGCTCGCGTTTCCTGATCGTCTCCAATATCGAGACTGCGACGCCCGGCGACATTATCGAAGGCAATGAGCGCGTGGTGCGCCCGCGTCTCGCGGACGCCAAGTTGTTCTTCGAGCAGGACAAGAAGAAGCCGCTCGCGGATCGTGTGCCGCTGCTCGCCAACGTCGTCTATCACAACAAGCTCGGTTCGGCGCTGCAGCGCGTGGAGCGTCTCGAGTCGCTGGCCGGCGCGATCGCCGCACTGATCGGCGCGGACGTGGCGCTTGCGAAGCGCGCCGCGCGTCTCGCGAAAGCCGACCTGATCACCGACGTGGTCGGCGAATTCCCCGAGCTGCAAGGCACTATGGGCACGTACTACGCGCGCCATGACGGCGAGCCGGAAGAAGTCGCGCTCGCGTGCCCGGAACACTATCAGCCACGCTTTTCCGGCGACGCGTTGCCGGCCACGGCAACCGGCACGGTGGTCGCGCTCGCCGACAAGCTGGAAACGCTGGTCGGCATCTGGGGCATTGGCCTGCAGCCCACCGGCGAAAAAGATCCGTTCGCGCTGCGCCGCCACGCGCTCGGCGTGCTGCGCATCCTAGTGGAAAAGCAACTGCCCGTGGACTTCGCCGAACTGCTCGGCACAGCTCACGCGCAATTCGCCGCACTGCCGAACGTGACCGATTCGACCGAGGCCATCTACGAATTCAGCATGGACCGTCTGCGCGGTTTGCTGCGCGAACGCGGTCACGCGCCGGGTGAAATCGACGCGGTGCTGGCGCTCGATCCTCCGCGGCTTGACGACATCGTCGCGCGTCTGGATGCGGTGCGCGAGTTCGCGGCGTTGCCGGAAGCGACGTCGCTCGCGGCAGCCAACAAGCGCATCTCGAACATTCTGAAGAAGTCGGAAGGCGCAACGGCAAGCGGCGGCGTGCAGCCGGCGCTGCTCGTCGAGGCAGCGGAAAAGGCGTTGTTTGCGCAGCTCGAACAGGTCGCGCCGCGCGTGCAGTCGCAGCTCGCCGCGCGCGACTACACGGGCGCGCTGACCGCGCTCGCCGCGTTGCGCGAACCGGTCGACACGTTCTTCAACGACGTGATGGTCAACGCCGAAGATCCGGCGCTGCGCGCCAACCGCCTGTCCCTGCTCGGCGCGCTGCATCAGCAGATGAATTGCGTCGCGGATATTTCCCGACTCGCCGCCTGAGCCGCACGCCATGCCGACCAAAAAAGTGGTGATCCTCGACCGCGACGGCGTGATCAACGTCGACTCCGACGCTTTCATAAAGTCGCCGGACGAATGGGTCGCGCTGCCGGGCTCGCTCGAAGCCATCGCGCGTCTCAGCCAGGCGGGCTATCGCGTGGCGATTGCGACGAATCAGTCCGGCATCGGCCGGGGTCTGTTCGACATGAATGCGCTGAACGCCATGCATCTGAAGATGCATCGCATGGCGGCGGCGGTCGGCGCGCGCATCGACGCGGTGTTCTTCTGCCCGCACACGGCTGAAGACCATTGCGAATGCCGCAAGCCGAAGCCCGGCATGCTCAAGATGATCAACGAGCGTTTCGAGGTCGATCCCGAGAACACGCCGGTGGTCGGCGACGCGATGCGCGACCTGCAAGCGGGCGCGGCGCTCGGCCATCCGGTCCATCTGGTGCTGACGGGCAAGGGCCGCAAAACGCTCGCGGCCGGCGGCCTGCCGGAAGGCACGGTGGTGCACGACGACCTGCGGGCGTTCGTGCTCGACTTCCTCGCCGACGCCCAAGAGTGACTCGCGCCACGCGCGTCCCCACCCCTCACAGACCACGCCGATGCGCTTCATTCGTTCTTTGCTGCTGCTGATCTACTTCGTGCTCTTCACGGTGCCGTACGCGATCGCGTGCTTCATCGCGGTTCCGTTCATGCGCGCCGACAGGCGCTACTGGATGGCGGCCGGCTGGTGCCGCGTCACGCTGCACGTGGCGCGTTGGCTGAACGGCATTCGCTACACGGTTCAAGGCATGGAGAACCTGCCCGACGGACCGGCCGTGCTGCTGTCGAAACATCAGTCGGCATGGGAAACACTCGCATTCCCCGCGTTGATGCCCAAGCCGCTGTGCTACGTGTTCAAGCGCGAACTGCTGTACGTGCCGTTTTTCGGCTGGGCGCTCGGCCTCCTGAAGATGATTCACATCGACCGCAAGGAAGGCAAGTACGCGTTCGAGTCGGTCATCAGGCAAGGCAAGGCCCGCATGGCGGAAGGCGCCTGGGTGATCATGTTTCCGGAAGGCACGCGCACGCCGACCGGCAAGCAGGGCAAGTACAAAACCGGCGGTGCGCGCTTTGCGATCGCCACCGGCGCGCCCGTCGTGCCGATCGCGCACAATGCCGGACGGGTGTGGCCTCGCAACTCGTTTCTCAAATATGCGGGTATAGTCACAGTGTCGATCGGCAAGCCGATTCAGACAACGGGGCTCACGCCCGATGAAGTGAACACGCGCGTCGAACAGTGGATCGAAGCTGAAATGCGTCGCATCGATCCCGCTGCGTATCGCGCGGCGGACAGCGGTTCCGCCGCCGCACCTATCTGACGCGCCACGCCCTCGAAGGCGTACTTGCGCGAAGCCGAATCAATGCAGAAGTCTCCTACGCCGCAGCCCGCTGCGGCGCTCGATAACCGGCAACTCGATCTCCCGCTCTTCGCCGAGCCGGGGTCGACGTTGTCGTCCCCTTTACCGTCCGCGTCTGGCGCCACGCCTCATGGCCAGCAGCCCGCCGTGCCGCTCGCGCCGGACGGCAGCAAGCTGCGCAGTCTCGTGATCGGCTCGCGCACGCTGCATTACGCGCTCAAGCGTTCGGCGCGCCGCTCCATTGGCTTTGCCATCGACGGCACGGGTCTGACGATCACTGCGCCGCGCTGGGTCACGCTCGCCGATATTGAAACAGCGATCACGGAGAAGCAGCGCTGGATTTTCACGAAGCTGATTGAATGGCAAACGCGCGTCGAACAACGCGCGCTGCCGAAGGTGGACTGGAAAGACGGCGCAGAGGTGCCCTATCTGGGTCAGCCGGTGCGCGTGACGCTCGGCTCGCCGCACGGCACGCTCGCCTTCAGCGCGGAAGATTCCACGCTTCAAGTGCCGCTGCCTTTGCAAGCCGACCCGCAGCAGATCAAGGACCGCGTGCAAGGCTGGTTGCAAAGCGAGGCGAAGCGTCTGTTCGGCGAGCGTCTGGCCGTTTACGCCGAGAAACTGGGCGTAAACTATCGCGCGTATGCGCTTTCGTCAGCGGCCACGCGCTGGGGCAGTTGTTCGAGCGACGGCAAGATTCGCCTGAACTGGCGGCTGATTCACTTTCCGCTTTCCATTATCGATTACGTCGTCGCGCACGAGCTCGCGCATCTGCGAGAGATGAACCACAGCCCGCGCTTCTGGCAAACGGTCGAATCGATCTTTCCGGAATTTCGCGAAGCGCGGCAGACGCTGAAGTCGCATCCGCCGGAATTGCTGCCGACGCTCTAGTGCCCTGACGCCCTGACGCCCGCGTTACTTTTTCTTCTGAATGAACTCGATCTTGTAGCCGTCGGGATCGGTGACGAATGCGATCACCGTCGTGCCGTGTTTCATCGGCCCGGCTTCGCGCACCACGGTGCCGCCTTGGGCCTTGATCTTGTCGCAGGCTGCGTAGGCGTCGTCCACCTCGACGGCCAGATGCCCGAAGCCGGTGCCCAGGTCATACGACGGCGTGTCCCAGTTGTGCGTCAATTCGATGACCGCGCCGTCGGCCTCGTCCGTGTAGCCGACGAAAGCCAGCGTGAACTTCCCTTCCGGATAGTCTTGGCGGCGCAGTAGCTTCATGCCGAGCAGTTCGGTGTAGAACGCGATTGAACGGTCCAGGTCGCCGACCCGAAGCATGGTGTGAAGAAGGCGCATCATGTACTCCCTGTTGCTTGATGTCGAGAGCGTAAATGTACCCGGAATCCACCGCCGTTGCAGTCGGCCCGCCGCTCGCCGCACCCGCGTGCAGGCCCCGCCGCCTTCAGAACTGATGCCGCAGTCCCGCCATCAAGCCGATCTGCGAGCCTTTCTGCGCGAGTCCCACGCTATTCACACCTTGCAGCTGCGCGCCGATCAGATCGCCGCGATACAGCGAATAGTCGCCTTCGACGTAGACATCCGTGCGCTTTGACAGGTTGTAGTCTGCGACAAGCTGGTATTGCCACGCCGAGCCGTCCTTCGCGGCCGTCTTGCCGTCCTGCAATGTCCGCCAGACATTCGCCGCAAGATGCCACGCGTTGCCGACCTGCTGCGTGATGCCGCCCATGAACATGCGCCGCCGCGAGAAGTCCGTGTACTTCAGCGCGGTCAGCGCGGCTGCAGAAAACGGACCGTTGGCGAAAGTCGAGAAACCGGCGTCGGCCCGGTTGACGATATAACCGAGCGAAAAGCGCGTCTTGTTCCACGTGTACGAGCCGCCGAATGTCCATGCTTTCGCCGACGCGCCGTTGACCGAGTCTTTCGATTCCTCGTACGCGCCGCCGACGGTGAACGGCCCGCCCGCGGGCGCATAGGCCGTCGCGGCGCCGATCTGGCTGCCATATGAATTGCCCGCGTTGCCGCCGAACGCGTAACCGGCCGCGAACCTCAGGCCGTTGTACTTCGCCTGATACTGCACCTGGTTGCTGGTCCAGATGCCGCCTGTCATCGTCACTTCAGGTTGGAAGCTGAAGTCGTACGGAATCCACGGGTTACTGCCGTAACCGCCGACGGTAATGCCCTCGATCATCACGTTGTACTGACGGCCGAGAATCACCTGGCCGTAGGAATTCGACCGCACGCCGATTTGCGCTTCGTTGAAAAACGGCAAGGTCGGATCGCTCTGCCCGCTGTTGATGTAGATGCGATTCTCGAGCTTGAAAAAGGTCGACCAGCCGCCGCCCAGGTCCTCGACGCCCTTGAGCCCCCAGCGGCTTTGCGTCATGCCACCGGTGCCGAGTCCGAGCGAGGAATCGCCGGCTTTATTTGCGTGAGTCAGATAGCGCACGCTCTCGTCGACCACGCCGTAGAGCGTCACGCTCGACTGCGCCTGCGCAACCGGGCAGCCGAGCGACAACAGCGCCGCGACGACCGCGCCTCTGCAGAGGGTCATCGTCTAGTCTCCTCGTCGTGGTTCCGCCTCGCGCGGATAGAGTTGGCCGCCGATTCGGGCAGCGCCGGCTCGCTGAATTCCTACGGAAGCTCAGAATTGGCGACGCAGCGCGCACAAATCTACCGACAGAAAGCGTCGTCGAACCTTAGCGCGAAATCGAAATGGTAAGAAATATGTGTTGCGCGAGCGTTGCGCTGGCGTCGTTAAATCAGCAAATAACTTGCGACTTGTAAAGAAGCACGCGTAGGCGGTGGGGACATTGGCTGAAAGAACGGGGGCGTTTGGTATCGTACGGGCTGCCTCGGCTTCATCGTCACGACCTTGCCCATGAACACCACTGCCCTGCCCGCGCGTCGCGCCCCGATGGTTTCGCCGTCCTCCTGATGGTCGGCTTGTGCGCGATCTGGGGATTCCAGCAAGTCGCGATCAAGAGCACCAACGCCGCGCTGCCGCCGCTGTTTCAGGCGGGCTTGCGCTCGGCCATCGCGGCGCTGCTAGTGTGGGGCTGGGCTCGCTCGCGCGGCACGCAGCTTTTTCGCGACGACGGCACGCTCGCCGCCGGCCTGCTGGCGGGTATGCTGTTCGCCGCCGAATTCGTTTGCATCTTTCTCGGGCTCACGCTGACCAGTGCGTCGCGCATGGCGGTGTTCCTGTACACCGCGCCGTGTTTTACGGCGCTGGGTCTGCACTGGTTCGTCGACGGCGAGCGCATGCGCCGCATTCAATGGCTCGGCATTTTCGTGGCGTTCGCCGGCATGACGCTGGCTTTCGCGGACGGCTTTCTGCAGCATGGCGCCACCGCAAGCGGCTCGACGCTCGCCGCTGTGGCTGGCGACGCGCTCGGCGTGCTGGCCGGCATCGCGTGGGCTGCGACGACCGTCGTGGTGCGCGCCTCGCGTATCAGGCGATCGTGGTCGCGTTCGTCAGCTATCTGGTGTGGTTCTGGCTGCTCACGCGTTATGTCGCGTCGCGCCTGTCGGTGTTCTCGTTTCTCACGCCGCTGTTCGGCGTGACCTTCGGCGTGCTGCTGCTCGGCGAGTCGTTCAGCGTGCGCTTTCTGATGGCGGCGGCGCTGGTGCTGACCGGCATCGCGCTTGGTCAATGCGCCGGGCAAGCGCGCGGAAACCGTCTGGCGGGAAGGCGCGTTGTTCGGTTCAGGAATGAAGCCCGTTTCTGCTCCGTGCGCTTCGCTGCATGGCGCTGCGCACGTCGTGTACTGGAACGTTGCGGTGGTCTCACTGCGCCGACCGCTTTGAGCGCTCACAAGCTCACCAGCTCACAAGCTCACCAGCTCACCAGGCCGCCCGCGTGCAGCGCGCTCAGGCCTTAGCCGCCACGAGCTGCGCCACGCGCACGTATTCGGCCACCGGCACGTCTTCGGCGCGGCGTTGCAAGTCGAAGCCTATGGCGTCGAAGTCGACTGTATCGCGCAAGGCAGCCAGCGTGTTGCGCAGCATCTTGCGCCGCTGCGAGAACGCTGCGGTGACCACCTCGCCCAGCACACGCTCGTCGACCGGTGCCAGTTCGTGCGGCGCATACGGGATCATTCGCACGATGGCGGAATCCACTTTCGGCGGCGGCTGGAATGCCTCGGGCGGCACGTCGAGCTGCTTGTCGATCACATAGCGGTATTGCAGCATCACTGAAAGACGGCTGAATGCCTTCGTGCCCGGCTCGGCGACCATGCGCTCGACCACCTCGTTCTGCAGCATGAAGTGCTGATCGATCACGCAATGCGCGAACGTCGCCAGGTGAAACAGCAGCGGGCTCGAAATGTTGTACGGCAAATTGCCGACAATGCGAAGCGACGGCGCGTCGCCGGGCGCGGCGAGCGAGCCGAAGTCGAACGCGAGCGCGTCGCCCGCGTGCAGCTCGAGCAGATCGCCGAATCTGTTCTTCAGACGCCCGATCAGATCGCGGTCCAGCTCGACGGCGTGCAGCGGCGCCTCGGGCGTCGCGAGACGCTCGATCAGCGGCTCGGTCAGCGCGCCGAGCCCCGGCCCGATCTCGACCATGCGTTCGCCGCGCTGCGGCCGGATCACGTCGACGATCGAATCGATCACGCCGAGGTCGACCAGAAAGTTCTGCCCGAAACGCTTGCGCGCGATATGACCCTGGTGCCGGCCCTGTTGCTGTCTGCTGGTGGACATCGAAGAAACGCTAAGAATGAGAACTGCTTGAAAAAGACGCCGCGCAAGCCTGCCGATGATGCGGCGTTGACTCAGCCCGCGCGGCGATGGTGCGCCATGGAAACCGCGGTGTCGATGGCGGCGATCAGGCTGCCCGCGTCGGCGCGGCCGGTGCCCGCGAGATCGAGCGCCGTGCCGTGATCGACCGAGGTGCGGATGATCGGCAAGCCCAGCGTCACGTTGATGCCTTCGCCGAACGTCGCGTATTTCAGCACGGGCAGGCCCTGATCGTGGAACATGGCCAGCACGCAGTCGGCTTCGTCGAGGTAACGCGGCTGGAACAGCGTGTCGGCCGGATAGGGACCGCGCGCGTCGATGCCCTCACCGTTCGCGAGCTTCAGCGCAGGCGAAATCACGTCGATTTCCTCGCGGCCCAGATAGCCGTTCTCGCCCGCGTGCGGGTTGAGCCCCGTGACGAGGATGCGCGGCGCGGGCAAGCCGAAATGATGCCGCAGGTCGTGATCGACGATGCGCAGCGTTTCGACGAGTCCCTCAATGGAAAGCGCCGCCGAGACATCTTTGAGCGGCAGATGCGTAGTGGCGAGCGCGACGCGCAGCGGGCGCTTGCCCGTGCCCGCCAGCATCATGACCACGCGAGGCGTGTGCGTGCGTTTCGCAAGGTATTCGGTGTGACCGGTGAAGGGCACGCCCGCGTCGTTGATGGTGCTCTTTTGCAGCGGCGCGGTGACGATGGCGTCGAAGTTGCCGGCCATTGCGCCGTCGATGGCCCTGTCCAGCAGATCGAGCACATAGCGCCCATTGGCCGCGTTGAGCTTGCCCGCGACCGCTGGCGCACCGAGCGGCCGATGCTGCACCTGAATGCGCTTGCCGTCCGCCAGCAGCGCGCTCCAGTCCAAACCCACGGCGCGCGCGCGTTCCGCGAGAAGCGCCGCATCGCCGAGTACGGTGAACTGCGCGTTCGGCCAGTGCGTTGCCGCGCCCGCCAGCGCCTGCGCTGTCAGCTCGGGACCGACGCCGGCCGGCTCGCCGGTCGTGATCGCGACGTGCAACGGCAAGCTGGCGGACTGGGCGGCGGTGCTCATGGTAGTTACTGAATGCTCGACAGATCAGGCTTTACTTCGACATAGGCAGTGTCGCGCAGTTCGCGCAGCCAGTCGGCATAAGCCTGCTCGGCCTTGCGCTGACCGATGGCCTGGCGCGCGAGATCCATTTGCTGGGCGATCGAGCCTTGCGCTTCGCGGCGCTCCAGCACTTGGATCAGGTGATAGCCGTATTCGCTGCGCACCGGGTCGCTAATCTGGCCGTCCTGCAGCGTATTCATGGCGCGCTCGAATTCCGGCACCGTCTCGCCCGGGCTGATCCAGCCGAGGTCGCCGCCTTGCGACGACGAACCGTCTTGCGAATAGGTGTGCGCGAACTTCGCGAAGTCGCCGCCTGCCTGGATTTCCTTCTTGATTTCGAGCAGCTTCTGACGCGCTTGCGGCTCGGACATGCCGTCGCCGACGCGCAGCAGGATGTGGCGCATGTGCGTCTGCACGAGCTTGGGTGCGTCGGAGCTCGTGCCCTGATCGGCGCGCCGGTCGACGAGGCGCACGACCTCGAAGCCGTCATTCGTGCGGACCACTTCCGGATTGACCTCGCCCGGACGCAGCGCCGAGGCGGCCTTGACGAATTCCGGCGGCAGCTTCGAAGGCGCCGCGTAGCCCATGTCGCCGCCCTTGGCCGCGTCCGGCGCCTGCGAATTCGACTTGGCCAGCTTCCCGAAGTTGGCACTACCCTTCGCTTCAGCGAGCAGTGCCTCGGCCTTCTTCTGGGCCGCTTCGATGTCGGTTTGCGGCGCGTTCAGCGGCGCCTTCAGGAAAATGTGCTCCATGTGCAGGTCGCTCGTCGCGCCGGCATTCGGGCCGCGCTGACTTGCGATGTAGTTCGCGACTTCCGCGTCCGACACCGTGACCTTGCTGTCCACTTCCTTCTCACGCAGACGCGACAGCCTCAGCTCGGTACGCGCGTCGCTCGTGAAGGTGGCCCAGGGCACGCCTTGCGCCTCGATCCGCGCGCGGTACACGTCGAGCGACAGGTTGTTCGCCTGGGCGAGCCGTTCGAGTGTTTTCTGCACGGCGGCGTCGTCGACATTGATGCCGTCTTCCTTCGCCTTCTGCAGCTGGATGCGCTCCAGCACCATCTGGTTGAGCACCTGCTGACGCAACTGGTCGGCGGGCGGAATCGGCGCGTTCTGCTGGTTCAGACGACGGGTGATGAGGCTCGCGCGCTCGTCCAGCTCGCGCCGCGTGATGACACCGTTGTTGACCACTGCGGCAATCGTGTCGACCGTCTGGCCGCGGTTGCCGGCGAGCGCCTGCGCCTGTACCGGCGCAACCGACACGAAAGACGCCACGGCGGCAAGACCTGCCGCGAGCGTTGCCAAGCGAAGCTTTTTCACGATTGCCACAGATACTCCAATGATGTCGGGCACGCCTGGCCCGTCTTTTCGCATTCGATGAACGACCGGGCGAGCGTCATTCGTAATTGATGAACCGCGACTCCGGCGGCGGCGGTGGCGGCAGCGGCGTATAGCCCGCCACGCTGCTGCGGAACGCGGCAATCAGCCCGTTGTCGACGCTCGACAAGCCCTTGAACGTCAACTGCGCGAGAAAGCGCGTGCTCGACTGATGCTGCCCCGACGTATTCAGCCCGTTTGCGTAGCGCTGAATACCGGCGCCGAGCGTCCAGCAGTCTGCGTCGTACTGCAGACCGACCAGTCCGTCGACGATCCGATGCCCGCCAAGATCGTAATTGAACCGCCCAACCCCGAAAACCCGATGCGACAGCGGCCATTGCCCCGAAACCAGCACCTGGTTGATCGGCTCGTTGTCGAGCGTGGTGTTCGCGCGCGTGTAACGATACGCGACGTTGAGCACCTTGCCGGTGGCCGGACTGAAACCGAAACCGACGCTCGTCTTGACCAGCTGGTTGTTGTCCGCATTATATTGGAACGCAGTTTCCGACGCGAAACCGGCCCCGAGTTTGAGCGACGCGCCCACGATCAGGTCCGAATGCGTGGCCTGCGTGCTCGTCTGGTTCGGCAGCAGCGTGACGCGCTGATCCCGGAAGTAATACTGCTGCGCGATCACGAAGCGCGCGCGCTCGTCGCCCGTTGCCGGGTTGATGAAGCGCGTGGTGATAGCCGCCGTCAGACGGTTCGCGTCCGCGATACGGTCGTTGCCGACGAACGTGTTCGGCGTGAAGATTTCCGCGAGGCCGAAGTCGGATTCCGCCGTGTCGAACAGCGGCGCCGAAGCCTGATTGCGATACGGCGTGTACACGTAGTACAGGCGCGGCTCGAGCGTCTGGATGTAATCCTCGCCGAAGAGCCGCACCGAGCGGTCGAAAATGAGCACGGTGTCGAAGCTGAGCGTCGGGATGGATTCTGTAAAGTTCTTCGGCGTGCCGACCGGCACGTCGTTACTGATGTTGTTCAGGTTATACGACACGAAGTGCCACTGCACTTTCGGCGTGACGAAATAACCGGGCCCGACGACTGAGTACGAAATGTACGGGTTGAACATCACCCGCTGACCCTGCGTCATGTCAGCCGTCGTGATGCGGAAGTTCGTGTAGTCCGCCTCGGCGCCGAAGTCGAAGCCACCCACGTTGTACTTCGCATACTTCACGTTCAATTGCGGCTCGCGGCCATACGGCGCGACCGACGGCGTGAGCGTCTGCCAATGCTGCTCGCGCGCGAGCACGGACCACGGCCCGTTGTTATAGGTCAACCCGGCTTCCTGCTGATACAGGAGCTGGGTGCCGTTCATGAACTGATTCGCCGACGACGACAGGTCTTCCGGATACGTGTTGTCCGAAACCTTGTTGTAGTAGATGTAGCCGCCGAACCCGTTGCCGAAGTTCTGATTGTGCTGGATATACAGCGCGTAGCGGTTGGTCTTAGTCAGCCGGTCGTTCGGCAGGAATTCGCCGGTGATCGAGCCCGAATACGTGGGCGACAGATAACGGAACGCGCTCTGCAGCTGCACACCGCGCTTGGAGATCAGACGCGGCGTGAGCGTCAGATCGCGATTGGGCGCGATGTTGAAGTAATACGGCACCGAGAGTTCGAAGCCGTTCGTCGAACTGAGCGAGAACGTGGGCGGCAGGATACCACTGCGCCGCTCGCCCGACAGCGGAAACGACAGCCACGGCGACGCGAACACCGGCACGTCCTGGAAAAACAGCACGCTGTTGTAGGCCACGCCTTCGTCGGCGCCCGTGTCGAAGTCGAATTCGCTGCCCTTGATGTACCACGCCGGATTGTCCGTGCACGCGCAGGCCGTGTACGTGCCCTTCGTGAACACCGAGCGCTCGTTGTCGAGCAGGTCGACGCGCTCGGCGCTGCCCGAACCGCCTGTCACGTTGAAGTGGTACTTGGGCGCGGTCATGAAGCCTTCGCTCGAATCCACGCGCATGTGCGCTTCGGGCCCGGCGAACGTCGTACCGTTGTTGTTCAGGCGAACCTGGCCGTATGCGTCGGCCATGTCCGAGTCCTGATCGTAATGCAGCGCGTCGGACTTGATCACGACCGTATTGCGCCGCACTTCCGCTGCGCCCTTCACGGCCAGGTCCTGATCCGTGGTGCCGTTGGTCGAATCGCCGAGCACGAAAGTGGCCGGTTTCTGGCCCGGCTGCAGCACATGGTCTTCGAGTTGCGGGGCGAGCTGCATGCCCCACGGCGGGTCGATCGGCTGCGGCTGCGCGGCCTCGCCGACCAGTTGGGCGTGAGCAAGCGCGGGCACGAGGCCCGGAACGGCGATCAACGCCGCGACGAGCCGCCTTTTGCGCGGCATCGCGGCACAAGAGGGATTCGTTTGGGAAAGCTGTCTAGGCGGCATGTATCGTTTGGCGAATCGGCCCGTCCGTCAGCTTCTGCAGTCACGATCCACCGCCTGCACACCACGACCGTGACAGTCGGCCGCACATCACAATATTTACAATCTCCGAACGGTGAGGCGGGCGGTAAAGCGGAATACGCGAAAGCTGGCGTGAGTCGCGTCAAAAAAGTCGTGGGGTATTATATGGTAAGATATTGTCCCTCTGAATTTGCCGCCGGTTTTCATGACCCTGCCTCCTTCCCAAGACTTCACCCACGCTTCCTCCGATAGCCGCCTCGACCTGCTGAAGGCTTGGCTGCAAGGCCATGCGGCCCGCTACGCACTGAATATCGGCACGCTCGCGCCCGCTTCCTCCGACGCCAGCTTCCGGCGCTATTTCCGGCTCGCCGGTAAGGCGGCGGAAGGCGAAAACGCCGGCACGCTGATCGCCGTCGACGCCCCGCCGCCCGAAAAATGCCGCGAGTTCGTGCAGGTCGCGCAGTTGCTCGAGGCGGCCGGCGTGCACGTGCCGCGCATCCTCGAAGTGGATGTGGACGCGGGCCTGATGCTCGTCACCGATCTCGGCACCGCGTCTTACCTCGGCGCGCTCACCGCCGCGCAGAAAGAGAACGACCCGCGCGGCGCGCGCACGCTGATGCGCGACGCGCTCGACGCGCTGATCCGCTGGCAGCTCGCCTCGCGCGAAGACGTGCTGCCGCCGTTCGACGAAGCGTTCCTGCGCCGCGAGATGGAGTTGATGCCCGAGTGGTTCATCGGCAGGCACCTCGGGCGCGAGGTCGACGAAAACACGCGCGGCATGCTCGACCGCACGTTCGCGCTGCTGATCGCCAGCGCTCGGGCGCAGCCGCAGGTATTCATGCTGCGCGATTTCATGCCGCGCAATCTGATGGTGTGCGCAGAACCGGACGCGGCCGACGCAGCAAACCGCGCACTGAACCCCGGCGTGCTCGACTTCCAGGACGCCGTGTACGGTCCCCTCTCGTACGACGTCGCGTCGCTGCTGCGCGACGCCTTCCTCAGTTGGGACGAGGAGTTCGAGCTCGATTGCTTCGTGTACTACTGGGAGCGCGCGAAAAAAGCCGGCCTGCCCGTCGACCCCGACTTCGGGGAGTTCTACCGCCAGATCGAATGGATGGGTCTGCAACGACATATCAAGGTGCTCGGTCTGTTCTGCCGGATCAATTACCGCGATTGCAAGCCGCATTACATGAACGACTTGCCGCGCTTCATCGGCTATGCGCGCAAGGTGGCCGAACGCTACGCGCCGCTGCGTCCGTTCGCGAAGCTGCTCGACGATCTCGAAGGCCGCGCGAACGAAGTCGGCTACACGTTCTGAATAACCACAATGTCCCTCAAAAAAGCGATGATTTTCGCCGCGGGCCGCGGCAAACGCATGCGTCCGTTGACCGACACGCGCCCCAAGCCTTTGCTCGAAGTGGGCGGCAAGCCGCTCATCGTCTGGCAGATCGAACGGCTTGCGCGCGCGGGTTTTCAGACGATCATGATCAATCACGCGTGGCTCGGCGAGCAGATCGAGGCCGCGCTCGGCGACGGTTCGCGCTGGCAGATCGAACTGCGCTATTCGGCGGAGCATGAAGCGCTGGAGACCGCGGGCGGGATCGTACAGGCGCTGCCGCTGATCGAAGACCACGGCGCGAGCGAAGTGTTCGTCGCCATGAGCGGCGACGTGTACGCGGAGTTCGATTACAGCGTGCTGAACGCGCACGCCGAAGCACTGCGGGCTTTGCCCGAACCCGGCATGCATCTCGTGATGGTGCCCAATCCGCCGTTTCATCCGAACGGAGACTTCGCGCTCGAAGACGGTGTGCTGTCGCTCGAAGCCGGGCGGCGCTTGACCTTCGGCAATATCGGACTCTACGACACGCGCATGTTCCGCGACCTGCCGCGCGGCACGCGGCGCGCGCTCACGCCGTATTACCGCGAGACGATTGCACGCGGCCTCGCGACCGGCGAACTCTACGAAGGCTTGTGGGAAAACGTCGGCACGCCGGCGCAGCTCGCCGAACTGGATCAGCGTTTGCGCGCGCGCTGAGCGCTAAGCTGTACCTATCGATGTGGCCCGCTCAACGCGCGGGCAGTTCCGCTCTGTCGGGCAGCGTTGCCGCGCCGGCGCTCTCCGCGGCTTGCGACGCCTCGGCTGCGCGTTACTGCTGCAGCGCCCACATCTGCGCGAAGAGGCCGTTCGCGCGCAACAGTTCTGCGTGCGTACCGCGCTCGACGATACGCCCCTTGTCCCTCACGATAATCTGCTGAGCGTGCACTACGGTTGAAAGCCGGTGCGCGATGATGAGCGTCGTGCGTTCGCGCGCAATCTGATCGAGTTCATGCTGGGTCGCGCGCTCCGAAAGCGAATCGAGCGCGGAAGTGGCTTCGTCGAACAACAGGATGGGCGGATTCTTCAGGATGGTCCGCGCAATCGCGACGCGCTGCTTTTCGCCGCCCGAGAGCTTCAGGCCTCGCTCGCCGACGGGCGTGTCGTAGCCTTTCGGCAGTCCTTCGATAAACTCGTGGATGTGCGCGGCGCGCGCCGCCGCAATCACTTCCTCGCGCGTCGCCGAGGGACGTCCATAGGCGATGTTGTAGTAGATCGAGTCGTTGAACAACACCGTGTCCTGCGGCACGATGCCGATTGACGCGCGCAACGATGCCTGTGCGACGTCGCGAATATCCTGGCCGTCGATGGTGATCGCGCCGCCCGTCCCGCGGTCGAGATCGTAGAAACGGAACATGAGCCGCGCGAGCGTCGACTTGCCCGAGCCGCTATGGCCGACCACGGCGGTGGTCGTGCCGGCCGGAATCGTGAAGCTCACGTCGTGAAGAATCTGGCGCGCCGGCTCATACGAAAAGTTCACATGCTCGAAGCGCACTTGCGCGCCGCTTACCTGCAACGGCGGCGCATTCGGCACGTCGGGCACTTCCTGCGCCGCACCGAGCAGTGTGAACATGCGGTCCATGTCGGTAAGACTCTGCTTCAGCTCGCGATACACCACGCCGAGAAAATTCAGCGGAATATAGAGCTGCAACATAAAGGTGTTGATCAGCACGAGATCGCCGAGCGTCAAGCGCGCGGCCGAGCGCCGTGAGATGCTGCACGGAGGCGAGGCTGTCGACGATCCGCTTCATCACGATCGGCACGCCGAGATTGGCCACCTTCGCGCCGATCAGGCAACTGAGCGCGAACACGACGCGCCATTTATATAAGTGGCGAGATACGGCAGCAGCGACAGGATGGTCTGCCAGTCGTTGCGCGGCTGGGTGGAAATCGGCGAGGGTTCGGAGGGAAGCGAGCGACGCATGGTTCGGCTGGGAGAATGGGGAAATGCCGGAGTGCGCAGCGGCCGCGGACCCGCAGCGCGTGTGAGCACGCGGCCTCGTCGCGCAACCCGGCTGGGCGCTTTCCCGTACAATTCCTGATCTTCGTATTGTCGCAGAAGCCGGCTGGCGCCGCTTTTATCGGCTACGCGGCCGCGGTTCTGGTCTGAGGCAGGCTAAGCCGCCCTGCTCCCGATCATGTCCGCGCCCCGTCGCCGAGCGCATCAAACCAACCCGCGTTTTCCGAGTGCCCTCATGACCGATAACCTCCAACTTCCGCAAAAGCCTTGCGCGCTGCGCGTCATGCCGCAACCGGCGGACGCCAATATTCACGGCGACGTGTTCGGCGGCTGGATCATGGCGCAAGTCGACATTGCCGGCTCGATCCCGGCGAGCCGTCGCGCGAATGGACGCGTCGCGACCATCGCGGTCAATTCGTTCCTGTTCAAACAGCCGGCGTTCGTCGGCGATCTGCTGAGCTTTTACGCGGATATCGTCAAGACGGGCAATACGTCCGTCACCGTTTCCGTCGAGGTCTACGCGCAACGTATGAGCCTCGCGCAAGACATCGTGAAGGTGACCGAGGCCACGCTAACCTACGTCGCCACCGACAGCGACCGCCGCCCGCGCGCGCTGCCCGCGCTGGACTAAAGCAGCGACGAGGGTTCA
This sequence comes from uncultured Paraburkholderia sp., assembly GCA_940746715.1. Taxonomy (GTDB): domain Bacteria; phylum Pseudomonadota; class Gammaproteobacteria; order Burkholderiales; family Burkholderiaceae; genus Paraburkholderia. The sequence goes on along the minus strand of CALNWN010000012.1, from coordinate 30,534 downwards.
AGGGCGCGCATCCGCGGCGTCACGCCAGTGCCGGTTCGCGCGCCGTGCCACCCTTCATCAGTTCGGAGATGGCCTCGGTCGACAAAGGCTTCGCGAAGTAGAAGCCTTGCATCTCGTCGCAGGCGCGCTCCTTCAGGAAGTCGAGTTGCGCCGAGGTCTCCACGCCTTCGGCAATCACCTGCAGCTTGCGCGAATGCGCGAGCGCGATGATCGCCGAGGTAATGGTCTCGTCGTCGCCCGAGATGCCGATGTCCGACACGAACGACCGGTCGATCTTGAGCAGATCCACCGGAAAGCGCTTCAGGTAGCTGAGGCTCGAATAGCCGGTGCCGAAGTCGTCGATTGCAAGGCCGATGCCGAGCGCGCTCAGTTCGTTGAGCATCGACACCGCTTCTTCCGCGTTGCGCATGATTGCGCTTTCTGTCAGCTCAAGTTCCAGGTATTGCGGCTCGAGGCCGGTTTCGTCGAGCACCTGCATGACGAGCTTCGCGATGTCGCGCTGCTGGAACACGCGCGCCGACAGATTCACGGAGACGCGCGCCGGCGGCAAGCCGAGGTTTTGCCACGCCTTGTTCTGACGGCATGCTTCGCGCAGCACCCACTCGGAAAGCGGACCGATCAGGCCGCTTTCCTCGGCAACCGGAATAAACGACGAGGGCGGCACGAGCCCCGCTTCGGGATCACTCCAGCGCACCAGCGCCTCGGTGCCGACAATCTGGCCGGTATGAATATCCACTTGCGGCGATAGTGCAGCAGGAACTGGTTGTCGCGCAGCGCGCGCCGCAGACGCTGCTCGAGGGCAAGGCGCGCGCCCGCGCTCGCGTTCATCTCCGGCTGATAGAACTGGAAGGTGTTGCGGCCCATGTCCTTCGCGCGATACATCGCGAGGTCGGCCTTTTTCATCAGCGTTTCCGCGTCGTCACCGTCTTGCGGAAACAGGCTCGCGCCCATGCTGCAGCCGACATACAGCTCCGTGCCGTCGAGCCACACGGGCTCCGAGATCGACGCGCGTACGCGCTCCATCCACGCAATCAGCGATTGTTCGTCGACGGTATCCGTCATCACGATCACGAACTCGTCGTCGCCGTGGCGGGCGACCGTATCGCTCGTGCGGGTGCAGCGCGCGAGCCGCTCGGCCACGACGCCGAGCAGCCGGTCGCCGACGCTGTGGCCGAGGCTGTCGTTGACGTTCTTGAAACCGTCGAGGTCCATGAACACCACCGCGACGCCCTTGTGCTGCCGCTGCGCGACGATCAGCGCGTGCTGCAGGCGGTCGCGCAGCAGGTTGCGGTTGGGCAGGCGCGTGAGGCTGTCATAGTTGGCCTGGTATTCGAGCTGTTCCTGGTAGCGCATCAGGTCGGTCACGTCGTTGATCACGCCGATGTGATGCGTGATCACGCCTTCCGCATTCGGCACGGGCGCGATGAACAGCTGATTCCAGAACAGCGCGCCGTCCTTGCGATAGTTGCGCACCACCGCGCTCACTTCGCGATTTGCGGCGAGCGCCTCGCGGATCAGCGCGACGCCCTCCTGATCGCGGTCGTCGCGTTGCAGCACGCGGCAGTCGTGGCCCATCACCTCGGCGGGATCGTAGCCCGTAATGCGCATGAAGGCCGGATTCACATACTCGATCAGATTGCCCGCCGGCGAAGGCGCCGTGATCAGAATCGCATTGACGCTCGCATCGAGCGCGCGACTTTGCAGACGCAGCGCGAGATCCGCGCGCTTGCGCTCGGTAATGTCCGTGTAGGAGCCGAACACGCCGATCACGCGGCCATCGCTGTCGGTGAACGGCAGCTTGCTGGTCACCGTCGTGCGATGCACGCCGCCGATCACCACATCGACTTCGAAGTTCATCTTCGGCACGCCGGTCTGGACCACTTCCCTGTCGTGCGCGTTGAGCAGCTCGGCGAACGCGCGCCACGGCATGTCCGCGTCGCTCTTGCCGACCACCTGCTCGGGATACGACAGCCCCGCGTCGCGCGCAAACGCCATGTTGCAGCCGAGATAGCGCGACTCCAGGTCCTTCCAGAAAATGCGCTGCGGAATGTTGTCGATCACCGTTTCGAGCATCTGGTTCGAGCGCTGCGCCTCGGCTTCGGCATTGATCTGCTCGGTGACGTCGTCGGCGAGAACAAAGAATGCGGCGCGGCCCATGAAGTTCAGCGCGTGATAGGAAATGTCCGCGCTAATGAGCGAGCCGTCCTTGCGCCGGTGATGCCAGATGCCCGCCATCGTGCGGCCGCGCTCGGCGCTGTCGGCGCGCAGCAGATGCGACTCGAGCCGCCCGATCTCGCTGTTCGGCCGGATCGCGCGAATCGTCATGTCGAGAAACTCGCTCTCCGAATAGCCGTACTGCTGGATCGCGGCAGAATTGACGGCGAGAAAACGCAGGGTCTCGCGGTCGAAGATGTACATCGGCACGGGGTGATCGTCGAACAGGCTGTGAAAGCGCTCGTCGTTGCGGCCGAGCGCGCGCACGCTGTGCAGCTTCTTGCGCGCGCTGCTTTCGCGGGCGCCGAACGTGAAGATCAGCAGCGCGCTGCCCGCGAGCATGGTCGCGACGAGAAGCAAAGCCGTATGCCACCGTTCTTTCGACGACGCCGCGAGCGACAGCTCCAGCGCGCGGTTTTCGGCAGCCCGCAGCGCGGCAAGGCCCGCTTCCACACGCTGCAGGCCAAGCCCGACATGCATGTAGGACGCCGCCGTCCATGGCTTGCGATACGTCCGGCCGCATCGATGCGAGTCTTTTACGCGCCAACCCATGGATAACGACAGCGTTCGGGAAGGGTTTAGGGCGGGGGGTGAAAAAAATTGGTGGGGTGGGCGCAGCTAGCCGGCCGCAGCTAGCCGCCCGCTCCAAATTCCCTCATCGCCGGGATGAAGTCGTGGTTGATTTCCTGCTTGCGCGAAAGCTTGGCGAGCACGTAGCGCTTGAACGGATCGAGTTCCGCCCAGCGTGCCGCGCTCGGGGCCGCGAGGCCCGCCATTTTCGCCTGCCGCTCGACGCTCTCGGGCACGGCGTCCGTATTGCGCCAGGCAGGCGCTTCTTCGGGCGTGAACCACTCCGGCTCGACATTCGCGTGGGTGCGCAGCATCTCGAACAGCGCGTGATCGAAGTTCGGCTCGATCTCCGCGTCGTCCGCAACGGGAAAACGGGCAAGAAGCTTGCGGTCTTCCAGCGGCAGCATTTGCCATTGCGCGAGCGAAATGCGCAGCCCGAACCGATCGAGGTTGAAGCGAACCGACATCGGGATATAGGTGAAATTCTCCGACGACTGCACCTCGAAGTCGAACAGCAGCGGTGCCTCACTCAGTCCCATGACAGTGTCCTCTTTGATGATGGGCGACGCGCAAGCCCGGCTTAAGGTATTTTAGAATCTTATTCGCGCGGCGGCGGCGCGCTCGGCGCGACGGCAAGGCGCGCGGCATTCATGGAGTGAATCAGCTTGGACGAACTGCAAACAGGCCAGCCCGGCGCGGTCAAGCGCGAGGTGCACCGCCATCGCGGCGCGGCGGTGGAAACGGTCACCGACCACGTCGGTCAGGAGTGGCCGGTGGCACTGGTTTTCAACGGCATTTCGCATGCGGTGATAATGTGCACGCCGCGCGATCTGGAAGCGTTCGCGGTCGGCTTCGCGATTTCGGAAGGCATCGTGGAGCGCGGCAGCGACATTCAGGACATCGAGGTGGAGCTGCACGACGACGCCGACTTGCCGCACGCCGAAGTGCATCTGCAGGTCGTGCAGCAGGCGTTCGTCGCGCTGAAGGAAAAGCGCCGCGCGCTCGCCGGCCGCACCGGCTGCGGCGTGTGCGGTATCGAAAGCATCGATCTGCTGGATCTGAAGCCGGAACGCGTGCCCGACACCGGCTTCTTGCAGCGGCTCGCGCCCGACGCGATCGCGCGCGCGGCCCGCGAATTGCCCGACCATCAAGCCCTGACCCGGCTGACCGGCGGCCTGCACGCCGCGGCGTGGTGCGACGCAGCGGGCGCGAGCCGTTACGCGTTCGAGGACGTGGGCCGCCACAATACGCTCGACAAACTGATCGGCCAGCTGGTGCTCGATCGCGTGGATACCAAGGAAGGTTTCGTGTTTCTGTCGAGCCGCGCGAGCTACGAGCTGGTGCGCAAAGCCGCGCGCGTCGACGTGCCGATGGTCGCGACCATTTCGGCGCCGTCGTCGCTGGCCATTGCGATTGCCCGCAAGGCGGGCGTGCGGCTCGTGAGCTTCTGCCGCGAAACGAGCTACGTCGATTACGACACGGTTCAGTCTTGAGCCGCCGCTCGCGAGCGTCGTGCGGGGCGCCTGAAGGCCCCGCCGCGCTCAGTCGAATTGCCGGAAGTCCGGCTTGCGCTTTTCGAAAAACGCCTTGAACGCCTCGCGCGCTTCCGGCGCGATCAGCATCTTGCCGAAGTGCACCGCCTCCTCGGACATCTGCGTCTGCAGTTCCTGATGGCTCGCGCGCTTCATCAGACTCTTGGTCACGCGTAACGACGACGCCGGCAACGCGGCCAGCTTCGCGGCTTGCGATGCCGCAAACGCGTCGACTTCCGCTGCCGGCAGCACGCGGTTCACGAAGCCCATGCGCTGGGCTTCCGCGGCGTCGAACGCCTCGCCGAGCAGCAGTTTTTCGGCGGCGGCCTGATAGCCGGCAACGCGTGGCAGCAGCAGACTCGACGCCGCCTCCGGACACAGCCCGAGTTGCGCGAACGGCAGCGAAAAGCTCGCCGAATCGCCGGCATAGACGAGATCGCAGTGCAGCAGCAGCGTCGTGCCGATGCCCACCGCCGGCCCCGCCACCGCGGCCACCACCGGCTTTTCCGCCGAACTGATCGCGCGCAGGAACTGGAATACCGGCGCGTTTTCGCCCATCGGCGGCGCCTTCATGAAGTCTTCGAGATCGTTGCCGGCACTGAAGATGTTCGCGCTGCCGCGAATCAGAATCGCGCGCACGGACGCGTCGCCTTGCGCCTCGACGAGCGTGTCGGCCATGGTCTGGTACATCGCGGCCGTGATCGCGTTTTTCTTGTCGGGCCTATTGAAGGCGAGGGTCAGCACGCCGTTCGCGCGCTCGACCAGAATATCCGTCGTCATTTGCGTCTCCTCGACTGCAGCAGAAACTGCCGCAGAACTGCTGTCAGAATGGAAAAAACGGTCCGCAAGCGCGAGGCCTGCGAACCGTTCAGGTGCCTTGGCGGCGTGCCGCGTCCACCGAAGCGGGCCGTGTCACAGCCGCTCGATGATGCCCGCCGCGCCCATGCCGGTGCCGACGCACATCGTCACCATGCCGTACTTGTAGTTGCGGCGGCGCAGGCCGTGCACCACCGTCGACGCACGAATCGCGCCCGTCGCGCCGAGCGGGTGGCCGAGCGCGATCGCGCCGCCGAGCGGGTTGATCTTCGACGGATCGAGGCCGAGGTCCTGAATCACCGCGAGCGATTGCGCGGCGAACGCTTCGTTCAGCTCGATCCAGTCGAGGTCGTCCTGCTTGAGGCCAGCGGCCTTCAGCGCGGCCGGAATCGCTTCCTTCGGCCCGATGCCCATGATCTCGGGCGGCACGCCGCGCACCGCGAAGCTGACGAAGCGCGCGAGCGGCGTCAGGTTGAACTGCTTGAGCACTTTTTCCGACACGACGATCAGCGCGCCCGCGCCGTCCGACGTCTGCGAGCTGTTGCCCGCCGTTACCGAACCCTTGTTGGCGAACACCGTGCGCAGTTTGGCGAGACCCTCGAGCGAGGTGTCGGCACGCGGACCTTCGTCGAGCGACACCTCGCGCGTTTTCACGCGCACTTCGCCGGTGGCGAGGTCGGGGAAGCGCTCGGTGACCGTGTAAGCGGCGATCTCGTCGCTGAACTCGCCGGCTTGCTGCGCGGCGATTGCGCGGCGATGCGATTCGACCGAGAACGCGTCCTGCGCCTCGCGGCTGATCTTCCAGCGCTCGGCGACTTTCTCGGCGGTCAGGCCCATGCCGTAGGCAATGCCGACGTCCTCATTGCGATCGAAGATATGCGGCGACAGCGACGGCTTGTTGCCCATCATCGGCACCATGCTCATCGACTCGCAGCCGCCCGCGATCAGCGCGTCCGATTCGCCGACGCGAATGCGGTCCGCGGCCATCGCGAGGGCCGTCAGCCCCGACGCGCAGAAGCGGTTCACCGTGACGCCTCCCACCGACTGCGGCAGCCCGGCGAGAAGCGCGCCCATACGCGCAACGTTCAGGCCCTGCTCCGCCTCGGGAATCGCACAGCCGACAATGGCGTCTTCGATCACGTTCGTATCGAGACCGGGCACCTGCGCCACCGCCGACCGGATCGCATGCACCAGCAGTTCGTCGGGGCGCGTGTTCTTGAACACGCCGCGCGGCGCCTTGCCGATCGGCGTACGGCTCGCGGCGACGATGTATGCGTCTTGCAATTGCTTGCTCATTTGTTTCTCCAGATTGTCCGCGCGTCGCTGTTAGTTCCGCACCGGCTTGCCGGTTTGCAGCATGCCCATGATCCGTTCCTGCGTCTTCTGCGTGCCGAGCAGGTCGAAGAACGCGCGGCGCTCCAGCTGCAGCAGCCATTCTTCGTCGACGAGACTGCCCGCTTCCACGTCGCCGCCGCACACCGCTTCCGCGATGCGGCTCGCGATCAGGAAATCGTGCTCGCTGATGAACCGGCCGTCGCGCATGTTGACAAGCGAAGCCTTGATGGTCGAGATCGCCGAACGGCCGGCGACCGGCACCTGCGTCACGCGCAGCGGCGGACGGTAGCCCGCGCCGGCGAACGCGCGCGCTTCTTTCTTCGCGACGTCGAGCAGCTCGAACACGTTGAAGACGATCGTGTCCGACGGCTTCAGATAGCCCATTGCGCGGGCGTCGAGCGCGGAGGCCGAGACCTTTGCCATCGCCGCGTTTTCGAACGACTTCTGCAGGAACTTGAGCAGATCGTTGGTCGCGCCCACTTGCGTCGCCGCTTCCGCCGCGCGCAGCGCCGCTTCCTTCAGACCGCCGCCGGCTGGCACAAGACCCACGCCGACTTCCACGAGACCAATATAGCTTTCGATGTGCGCGACGCGCTTCGCGCTATGCAGCAGCAGCTCGCAGCCGCCGCCGAGCGCGATGCCCGACACCGCCGCGACGACCGGCACGCTCGCGTACTTCACGCGCAGCATGCCCTGCTGGAATTTCTTGACGAACGGCTCGATGCCCTTTGCGCCGCCCATCATGAAAGCCGGCATCGCTTCTTCGAGATTCGCGCCCGCCGAGAACGGACCGCCCGGCGTGCCGAGTTTCAGCGACGTCGGCTGCCAGATGACGAGGCCCTTGTAGTCCTTCTCGGCCAGTTCGATAGCCTGCGTCAGACCGTCGATCACCGACGGCCCGATCGTGTTCATCTTGCTCTTGAACGACACGATCAGCACGTCGTTCTCGCCCGCGCGGTCGTCGACCCATGCACGCACGGTGTCGGTCTCAAACAGCGTCTTGCCGTAACTCTTCGGATCCGCAGCCGTTTCGCCGACGAGCGGCGCGCGGAACACCTGGCGGTCGTACACCCCGAGCGACGAGCGCGGCACGAACGTCTTCGAAGCCGGCGACCACGAGCCTTCGTTCGTATGCACGCCGCCCTTTTCGACGACCGGGCCTTCGAGTACCCACGACGGCAGCGGCACGCTCAATAGCGCCTTGCCCGCCGCAATGTCTTCCTCCACCCATTCGGCAACCTGCTTCCAGCCGGCCGTCTGCCAGCCTTCGAACGGACCTTCGTTCCAGCCGAAGCCCCAGCGGATGGCCAGATCGACATCGCGCGCGTTATCGGCGATGGATTCCAGATGCACGCCGATGTAATGGAACACGTCGCGGAAAATTGCCCACAGGAACTGCGCCTGCGGATGCTGCGACTCGCGCAGCAGCTTCAGGCGCTCCGCCGGCGGACGCTTCAGAATGCGGCCGACCAGTTCGTCCGCCTTCGCGCCGCCTTCCACGTACTCGCCGGTTTTCGGGTCGAGCACCTTGATCGCCTTGCCTTCCTTTTTGTAGAAGCCGCCGCCCGTCTTCTGGCCGAGCGCGCCTTTCTTCACGAGTTCGGCGAGCACGGCCGGCGTTTCGTAGACCGGGAAGAACGGATCGTCCTTCAAGTTGTCCTGCATGGTCTTGATGACGTGCGCCATCGTGTCGAGACCGACGACGTCGGCGGTACGGAACGTGGCCGACTTCGCGCGGCCAAGACGCGCGCCGGTCAGGTCGTCGACTTCGTCGAAACGCAGGCCGAATTTCGCGGCTTCGGTGATCACCGCGAGAATCGAGAAAATGCCGACGCGATTCGCGATGAAGTTCGGCGTATCTTTTGCGCGCACGACGCCCTTGCCGACCACACTCGTCAGGAACGTTTCCAGCTGATCGAGAATTTCCGGACGGGTCGCCGTAGTCGGAATCAACTCAACCAGGTGCATGTAGCGCGGCGGATTGAAAAAGTGTACGCCGCAAAAGTGCGCCTTCAGTTCATCCGCGAAACCTTGCGACAGTTCGGTGATCGACAGGCCCGACGTGTTGGTCGCGAAAATCGCGTTCGGCGCGATATGCGGCGAGACCTTCTTGTACAGGTCGTGCTTCCAGTCCATGCGCTCGGCGATCGCTTCGATCACGAGGTCGCATTCGGCGAGTTTTTCGATGTCGTCGTCGTAATTCGCGGGCTGGATATATTGCGCGTCGTCCTTCACGCCGAACGGCGCGGGCGACAGCTTCTTGAGATTGTCGATCGCCTTCAGCGCAATCGCGTTCTTCGGGCCTTCCTTGGCCGGCAGATCAAAAAGAAGCACGGGCACCTTGGCGTTGATCAGGTGCGCGGCGATCTGCGCGCCCATCACACCGGCGCCGAGCACGGCTACCTTGCGAATGATCAGATTGCTCACGTCGTTCCTCCGGGGAGTTATGCGGTGTCGCGAATGTGTCGACGGGGTCGCGATGAATGTGGCTTGCGAAAGCGCCGCGTGTGACTCACCACGCGGCGCCTTGCGTGAGACGACTTAGAACAGCGCTTCTTCGACGTCCATCAGCGGCTTCGAACCGGCGCGCGCCTGGCGTATGGTCATGGCTGTTTCGGGCAGCAGCTTCGCGAAATAAAAGCGCGCGGTGGCGAGCTTCGCCTTGTAGAACGGGTCGCCCGAGGCTTCCTTGTCGAGCGCGATGCGCGCCATGCGCGCCCAGAAGTACGAGAAGATGATGTGACCGACGGTGCGCAGATACGGCACGGCCGCGGCGCCCACTTCGTCCGGGTTCTGCATGGCCTTCATGCCGATTTCCATCGTGAGTTTCTGGACCTTGTCGCCGATGTCGGCGAGCGGGTTGACGAACTCCTGCATCTCCGGCTTGATGCCTTCGGCTTCGACGAACTCGGTCACGAGCTTGCCGAACTTCTTCATCTTCGCGCCCATGTCGCCGAGAATCTTGCGGCCGAGCAGGTCGAGCGCCTGAATCGCGTTCGTGCCTTCGTAGATCATGTTGATGCGCGCGTCGCGCACATACTGCTCCATGCCCCACTCGGCGATGAAGCCGTGGCCGCCGTAAATCTGCATGGCGTGATTCGTGCCTTCGAACGCGTTGTCCGACAGGAACGCTTTCAGGATCGGCGTGAGCAGCGCGACGAGGTCGGCGGCTTCCTTGCGTACCGACTCGTCGGCGTGCGACAGCTCCTTGTCGATATGCAGCGCAGACCAGTACGAGAATGCGCGCGCGCCTTCGGCATACGCCTTTTGCGTGAGCAGCATGCGGCGCACGTCCGGATGCACGATGATTGGGTCGGCGGCTTTTTCCGGCGCCTTCGGACCGGTCAGCGAGCGCATCTGCAGGCGCTCTTTCGCATACGTGAGCGAGTTCTGATATGCGACTTCCGTGAGCCCGAGGCTTTGCATGCCAACGCCGAGACGCGCGGCGTTCATCATCACGAACATCGCGTTCAGGCCTTTGTTCGGCTCGCCGACGAGCCAGCCCTTCGCGTTGTCGAGATTGATCACGCAGGTCGCGTTGCCGTGAATGCCCATCTTGTGTTCGATGGAACCGCACTTCACGCCGTTGCGCTCGCCGGGCTCGCCGGCTTCGTTCGGAATAAACTTCGGCACGATGAAAAGCGAGATGCCCTTGGTGCCCTTGGGCGCGTCCGGCAGACGCGCGAGCACGAGGTGAACGATGTTCTCCGCCAGATCGTGTTCGCCGCTGGAGATGAAAATCTTCGTGCCGCTGATCGAGTACGAGCCGTCGCCGTTCGGCTCGGCCTTCGTGCGCAGAATGCCGAGGTCGGTGCCGCAGTGCGGCTCGGTCAGACACATCGTGCCGGTCCACACGCCGGAGACCAGCTTCGGCAGATAGCGCTGCTGCAACTCCGGCGTGCCGTGCGCGTGCAGGCACTCGTAGGCGCCGTGCGAGAGGCCGGGGTACATCGTCCACGCCTGATTCGCCGAGTTGAGCATTTCGTACAGCGCGTTATTGACGAACGCAGGCAGCCCCTGGCCGCCGTACTCCGGATCGCAACCGAGCGCGGGCCAGCCGGCTTCCACGTACTGTCGATACGCTTCCTTGAAGCCCTTCGGCGTGGTCACGACGCCGTCACCGACATACGTGCAGCCTTCCTGATCGCCGCTGTGGTTCAGCGGAAACAGCACTTCGGAGCAGAACTTGCCGGCCTCTTCGAGCACGGCGTTGATCGTCTCGGCGTCGAGATCCGCGTGCTTCGGCATCTGCTTGATCCCGGCTTCGACGTTGAGCAGCTCGTGCAACACGAATTGCATGTCGCGCAGCGGCGCGGCGTACTGTCCCATGACTCTCTCCAAAGTTTGAACATGAAGCCAGGCCGTGAGCGCGAGGGCGTGATGCGGATCTCGTCTGTCGCCTCAGTGCTTACGCACTGCGCGACGTTTGCCGCCGGATCTTTGCAGGTTCCGCGGCTTTCGCTAACGGCTTTCGCTTTGATACGAAACAATCAATTTTTCCAGCGCGGCCCACGTGAGACGCACCGCTTCCGGCAGATGCAGGAAGCGCGCGTCGTGATGCAGACCGAGCGTGAAGCTGTACAGTTCGAAGAGCATCAACTGCGGATCCGTGTCCGCGCGCAGATGCCCTTCTTCCATTGCCTGCGAAATGGCGCGAGTGAGCGCCGCCCGCCACATCGTCACGCTCGACACCAGTTGTTCGCGCACCGGGTTATCCGCGCGGTCGTCGTACTCGACGGCGCCGCTGATGTAGATGCACCCGGTCGTGACTTCCTGAATGTGCTTTTCGATCCAGCGGGAAATCATGGCGCGCAAACGCGGCAGTCCGCGAGGTTCGCGCAAGCTCGGGAAAAATACCTCGTCTTCGAAACGACGGTGGTATTCGCGCACAACTTCGACCTGCAAGTCCTCGCGCGACCCGAAGTGCGCAAACACGCCGCTCTTGCTCATCTGCATGCGCTCGGCGAGAAGGCCGATCGTCAGGCCCTCCAGTCCGTCGCGGCTTGCAAGGTCAAGTGCTGCATCGAGAATTGCGGCTCGCGTTTGTTCGCCTTTTCGCATAGCTTTTACCGTTCTAATGTGACCGAGACAAAAAAATCGAACGGCCGCACTATTATTGAGTGGCGCCGTCCGCGAAACAAGGACTTTATTAGAAACCGGTTTCTAACCTAGTTTCAATTTTGGGGCATCTGGCAATCGGAGGAATCGGATTTTTTAGAGGGTTAGCCTTAAGTCATGGCTTCTTCAGACGAAACCTTCGTTTGCTCTGCCGACACGTCCCGAGCCATGCCCCGCCGACTCTAGTCGTAGCCGCCCACTGTCAGAAGCTTCATGGCGAGCCGGTAGGTCGTGTAGGCCAGCCAGTTGAGCAGGCGCTCGCCGGCTGGGCGCGCGTCGTAGTGTGCTTCGTCGATGCGCCGCGCGTCCTTGAAGGCGGCGAGCATCGCCTCGCGCAGCGCGTCAATCGACGGATCGTTGACCAGCACGACGTTCGCTTCGTTGTTCAGCATCAGGCTGAGCGCGTCGAGATTGGACGAGCCCACAGTCGCCCAGTTCGAGTCGACCACTGCGACCTTGCCGTGCAGCAGCGTTTTCTCGTACTCGGCGATCTGCACGCCCGCTCTCAGCAACGCGCGATAGAGGAAAGGCACGGCGTAATCGAGCGCCTTGAACTCCTTGCGGCCGATGATCAGCTTCACCACGACGCCGCGCCGAGCCGCGTAGACGAGCACGCGCCGCAGCTTCCGCCCCGGCATGAAGTACGGATTGGCGAGCAGCACCTCGCTGCGCGCCTGGCCGATCGCTGCGAGGTACGCCTTTTCTATTGCGCGGCGATTGACCAGGTTGTCGCGCGCGACGAACGCCACACACGGCTGGCCGCCGGCCCACAGCTCCTCGTTGCGGCGCCGGCGGCGACGGCGCAGGCTGCCGAGCGAGGCCGTCGTCTTCGGGCTGAGATCCGGCTCGAGCGATTCCAGCGGTCTATGTCCGACGCGAATTCGCCGCCATTGCACTTCGAACGCCTGACGCACGTCGTTGACCACGGGGCCGCGCAACTCGACGGCGAAATCCCAGCGGCGGTACGGCAGCGTCTCGCCGTTGTTCTCGTAATCGTCGACGATATTGATGCCGCCGCAGTACGCGAACTGATCGTCGATCACGGCGAGCTTGCGATGCGTGCGCGAAAAACCGAAGCGTCCGAAGATATGCGGGTTGTAGATGCGATGCTCGATGCCGGCGCCGACCCATTCGTTGAACATCGGCAGGCGCGCGGTGCCGACGCCGTCGGTGATCACGCGCACCCGCACGCCGCGCGCGGCCGCACGCAGCAGCGCCGCATTGACCATCTGCCCGGCTTCGTCGTAGCAAAAAATATAGGTTTCGAGGACGACGTCGCGCTCCGCCGCATCCACACGCGCGACCAACGCGCTGAAAAACTCGTCGCCGGAACGCAGCAGCTTGACCTCGTTGCCGCTCGTGAAGCGGTAGCGCTGCCAGTAGCGGCGGCCGAGCAGCGATTGCCGCAGACTAGCGAAACGGCGTGCGCCGCCGACACTCATCGGCGAGACTCCGAACGCCCGCGCAGCCGCTTCGGCAACTGCAGAATCGCATCCGCATTCGACGATGAATAACAACGCGAGGCGGCCTCTTCATACGGCAGCCAGAGAAACGCCGCGTGCTCGCGCGGCGCGAGCGTGACTTCGAGCCGCTCGGGCACTTCCACGCTGAACCAGTGCTCGGTGTTGTGAATCACGCCTTCGGCGTAGCGATGCAGGAACTGCGGATAGATCTCATACTCGATCGAGTATTGCCAGTCGAACAAGGCGCTTTGCGGCACCAGCGCGCTCCCGATCACAATGCCCGTCTCTTCGGCGACCTCGCGCATGGCCGTTTCCACGAGCGGCTCGTCGAGCCGGTCCTTCGAACCCGTCACCGACTGCCAGAAGCCCGGCATATCGGCGCGCTCGATCAGCAGCACGTCGAGCGAGGGCGTATGAATGACGACGAGTACGGACTGCGGGATCTTCGGCGGTTTCGGCATGGCGTAAAAACGATGCGCAACGCTTGCGCGATACATGTCGGCGAGTGGTCGAGGAGGGGTCGAACGTTGTTGCTTCGACTGTAACGCAAAAAACGAAAAAGGCGCCGGAGTTTCCTCCCGCGCCTTTCTGGTTTTGCTTCTGCTGTCGTTTTCAGACAGCAGTCAGCGGCAAGGAGCCGCCGCCGCGGCCATTACGCCTTCGGCTCGGCCGCACGCAGACGGATGTGCAACTCGCGCAACTGGCGCTCGTCGACTTCGCTCGGCGCCTGCGTGAGCAGGTCTTGCGCGCGCTGCGTCTTCGGGAACGCGATCACGTCGCGGATCGAATCGGCACCGGCCATCATCGTGACGATACGGTCGAGACCAAACGCGATGCCGCCGTGCGGAGGTGCGCCGTACTGCAGCGCGTCGAGCAGGAAGCCGAACTTGGCCTGCGCTTCTTCCGCGTTGATCTTCAGCACGCGGAACACCTTGCTCTGCACTTCCTCGCGGTGGATACGCACCGAGCCGCCGCCTATTTCCCAGCCGTTCAGCACCATGTCGTAAGCCTTGGCGAGGCAGCGCGCCGGATCCGATTCGAGGTACTCGAGGTGCTCGTCCTTCGGGCTCGTGAACGGGTGATGTGCGGCGACGTAGCGGTTGTCTTCCTCGTCGTATTCGAACATCGGGAAGTCCACCACCCACAGCGGCTTCCAGCCGGATTCGACGAGACCGTTCGCATTGCCGAACTCCGAGTGGCCGATCTTCAGACGCAGCGCGCCCAGGCTGTCGTTCACCACCTTCGCGCGATCCGCGGCGAAGAAAATGATGTCGCCGTCTTGCGCGCCGGTGCGCTCGATGATCGCCTTGACCGCTTCGTCGTGCAGGTTCTTGACGATCGGGCTTTGCAGACCGTCACGGCCCTTCGCCACTTCGTTGACCTTGATCCACGCGAGGCCCTTCGCACCGTAAATGCGCACGAATTCCGTATGGCTGTCGATGTCGCCGCGCGAGAGCTCGCCGCCCTTCGGCACACGGATCGCCGCGACGCGGCCGTCCTTCGTGTTGGCCGGCGCGCTGAATACCTTGAAGTCGACGTCCTTGACCGCGTCGGTCAGGTCGGTGAATTCGAGCTTCACGCGCAGGTCCGGCTTGTCCGAACCGAAACGGCGCATGGCTTCCGAGTACTCCATGACCGGGAACTTCGCGTCCAGCTCGACGCCGATGGTTTCCTTAAACACGTGACGGATCATCGCCTCGAACAGATCGCGAATTTCCTGCTCCGAGAGGAACGAGGTTTCGCAGTCGATCTGCGTGAATTCCGGCTGACGGTCGGCCCGCAGGTCTTCGTCGCGGAAGCACTTGGTGATCTGGTAGTAGCGGTCGAAGTTCGCCACCATCAGCAGCTGCTTGAAGAGCTGCGGCGACTGCGGCAGCGCAAAGAACTGGCCGGGGTTGGTACGCGACGGCACGAGGTAGTCGCGCGCGCCTTCCGGCGTGCTCTTGGTGAGCATCGGCGTTTCGATGTCGATGAAGCCGAGCGTGTCGAGGTACTTGCGCACTTCGATCGCGACGCGGTAGCGCAGACGCAGGTTGTGCTGCATCTGCGGACGGCGCAGGTCGAGCACGCGATGCGTGAGGCGCGTGGTTTCCGACAGGTTGTCGTCGTCGAGCTGGAACGGCGGCGTGATGGACGCGTTCAGCACGATCAGCTCGTGGCACAGCACTTCGATCTTGCCGCTCTTGAGCGCCACGTTCGTCGTGCCTTCCGGACGGCTGCGCACCACGCCCTTGATCTGCAGACAGAACTCGTTGCGCACGCCTTCGGCGGCTTTGAACATCTCCGCGCGATCCGGGTCGCACACGACCTGGACGAGGCCTTCGCGGTCACGCAGGTCGATGAAGATAACGCCGCCATGGTCGCGGCGGCGGCTTACCCAGCCGCACAGCGAGACGGTTTTGCCCAGCAGTTCTTCGGTCACCAGACCGCAGTATTCAGATCTCATCGACATGATGTTTGACTTTCGTTTTGCATTGGTTGAACGGCGCGCCGACGCCCATCGAGACGATGTACTTGAGCGCGGCGTCGACCGTCATGTCGAGTTTGATCACTTCGCTCTTGGGCACTATCAGGAAGAAGCCGGACGTGGGGTTCGGCGTGGTCGGCACATAGACGCTGACGTGGTCTTCTTTCAGGTGATTGATCACGTCGCCGCCCGGAATGCCGGTCAGAAACGCAATCGTATAGCAGCCGCGGCGCGGATATTCGATCAGGAGCGCCTTGCGAAACGCGTTGCCGCTGCTCGACAGCAGCGTGTCGGACACCTGCTTGACGCTCGTGTAGATCGGCCCCACCACGGGATGTGGGCGACCACGAGCTTCTGCCCGACGAAATTCTGGGTCAGAAGGCCGACGACAAACACAAACGCCAGCGTGGGCACCGCGCCGAGGCCCGGCAGACGGAAGCCGAACACGCGCTCGGGCTGCCAGGCGCTGGGCAGCAACAGCGTCTGGTCCATCGTGCCGATGATGAGACCGAGCATCCACAGCGTGATGGCCAAAGGCACCAGCACCAGGAGGCCAGTCAGGAACACCGATTTGAGCGTCGTTTTTTTCGTCGTCATGTGTACCGCCAGAATGCCGCGCGGCGTGTGCGCCGCCCGTGAAGGCGGCCGTGCTACTAGACGCTACCGGAGCCGCTTGCCGCTGCTGCCGGCGCCGCGGCGGGCGTGGCCGGCGTGGCGGCAGCGCTGCTGGCCGTGGCCGTCTCGGGCTTGGCCGCGCCGTTGCCGGCACCATCACCTGCACCATTCGCGGCACCATTGGCGGGCCGCACTCGCACCGCCGCTGCCGCCGCGAAAATCGGTGACGTACCAGCCGGAGCCCTTCAACTGGAAGCCCGCGGCCGTGACCTGTTTCCGGAAAGTGTCTTTCCCGCATTCGGGACATTGCGTCAACTGGGGGTCGCTCATCTTCTGAAGGACGTCCTTCCCAAAGCCGCATGACTCGCAACGATAAGCGTAGATCGGCATAACCGTTTCCTACTGAAATCTTGTAAACGCTTGCAAAACTTTGAATTATAGCCGCAAACGGCAACGCTCCCCGGCATTTTGGGGATGGACGCCCGACGCGACCGCCGATGCACTAAATGAGGGCGGTCACGGCAAAAATCAAGAGGCGGGCAAGCGCTGGCCGACGGGCGCGCGCTTCACAGCGCGAGCCGCGGCGACGCGCCTCTTTCAGGCACGGCGGCGCCACGTGAGCCAACGCTGGCGCCCCGCAAAGACCGGTATCGAATCGCCGACGGGCTCGTCTTCGATCAGCTCGAAATGCGGCGTGAGCAAGGCGTCGAGTTCGCCGCGCTCCATGCCGAAGGGCGGCCCCTTGGGCGTCGCGCCGATGAAAAAGAACCCGGCAAGGAGCGCGCCCGCCGGCAACAGCTCGGCCATGCGGCGCGCGTAGTCGCCGCGGCGCGCCGGCGGCAACGCACACAGAAACGCGCGCTCGTAAATCCACGCGGGCGTGAACGGCGGCTCGTAGCTGAAGAAATCCGCCTGTTCCACGAGTTGGGCGTGCTGTTCGCCCAACTGCGCGCGCGCCGCCGCGACGGCCGCGGGCGAAAAGTCGATGGCGCGGACCGGGCTGCCATGAGCGGCCAGCCACGCGGCTTCGTAGGCGCTGCCGCAGCCGGGAATCAGCACCGCTTCGCCGGCGTGACGCCCCGCAAACACCTGAAACGCCGACGGCACGCCCGCCTGGTCCCATGGCGTGAAGTGACGCTCGAAACGCTCGTCCCAGAACGTCGGCGAGTTCGGATCGCGGCTCTCGAATTCGGGCACCGGGGATTGGGTCGGATCGCTCATCATGCGCCTCGCAAACTGTGCAATCAGGCGCCGTACGCGAGCGCCAGAAAGAGACGCGCCAGCGCCGCGCCGACACCGACCGCTACGCCGAACAGCAGCAAGCCCTGCAGCAGCCGGTTAGTACGCTTCTGCTCGAGCAGGATCTGCCGGATCATGTCGTCGTTGCCGACGCGCCCGTGGTCATGGCGCTCAGCCAACACATGATGAATCAGCCGCGGCAACTGCGGCAGCGTCTTGCTCCACTGCGGCGCCTCGATCTTCAGCTGCTCGTACCAGCCGCGCAAGCCGATCTGCTCGTTCATCCAGCGTTCCAGATAGGGCTTCGCCGTCTTCCACAGATCCAGCTCCGGATCGAGCGAGCGCCCGAGCCCTTCCACGTTGAGCATGGTCTTCTGCAGCAGGACGAGCTGCGGCTGGATCTCGACGTTGAAGCGGCGCGACGTCGAAAAAAGGCGCATCAGCACCTGACCGAGCGAAATGTCCTTCAGCGCGCGGTCGAAATACGGCTCGCACACCGCGCGAATGGCGCTTTCCAGTTCCTCGACGCGCGTGGTGGGCGGCACCCAGCCCGATTCCAGATGCAGCGTTGCGACGCGGTGGTAATCGCGCTTGAAAAACGCGAGAAAGTTCTGCGCGAGGTAGTTATTGTCGAAGTCCGACAGCGCGCCGATGATGCCGAAATCCAACGCGATATAGCGGCCGAAATGCGCCGGATCGAGGCTCACCTGGATGTTGCCCGGATGCATGTCCGCGTGAAAAAAACCGTCGCGGAATACCTGGGTGAAGAAAATCTCCACGCCTTTGCGGGCCAGCTTCGGAATATCCACGCCCGCCGCGCGCAGCGTGTCGACCTGGCTGATCGGCACGCCGACCATGCGCTCCATGACGAGCACGGTGGGCGTGCAGAACTCCCAATACATTTCGGGCACGAGCAGCAGATCGAGGCCGGCAAAGTTGCGGCGCAACTGGCTGCCGTTGGCCGCCTCGCGCATCAGGTCCAGCTCGTCGTGCAGATACTTGTCGAATTCGGCGACCACCTCGCGCGGCTTCAGGCGCTTGCCGTCCGCCCACAGCCGCTCGGCCCATACGGCGATGTCGCGCAGCAACGCGAGGTCCGAGTCGATCACCGGCAGCATGTTCGGGCGCAGCACCTTCACGGCGACGGCCTTGCCGGCATGCTGTCCGGCCTTCACGGTCGCGAAGTGAACCTGCGCGATCGACGCGCTTGCGACCGGCACGCGCTCGAAATCGTCGAACAGCACGTCGACCGGCGCGCCGAGCGACTTCTCGACGAGCCCGATCGCCACCGCCGAATCGAAAGGCGGTACCTGGTCCTGCAGCTTTGCGAGTTCGTTGGCGATGTCGACCGGCAGCAGGTCGCGCCGCGTCGACAGCACCTGCCCGAACTTGACGAAGATCGGCCCCAGACTTTCGAGCGCGAGGCGCAAGCGCACGCCGGGCGGCGCCTCGAACTTCCGGCCGATGGTCGTGATACGCAGCAGCATGCGCACGCGCCGGTCGTTGACGCGGCCGAGCATCATCTCGTCGAGACCGAAGCGGATTACGGTGAAGAAAATCTTGAGGAAACGCAGAAAACGCATAGTTGTGCCCGGTGACTAGCGCGTGCCGCGCGACGTGGCGGCGCTGCCCGGCGCCGCGGCGCCGCGGGCTTCGACCTTCTGTTCAAGACGCTGGATGCGTTTTTCGACGCGCGCGAGCGCGTCGCGCGCTTGCGCCAGTTCCGCGTTGAAGTCGCCAAGCGCGGTGCGGCGCACGAGTTGCGGGCTCTCGTCGAGCAGATATTCGGTGGCCGTGTCGAGCAGATTGCGGCCGGTGCGCTGCACGTGTTCGCCGACCGTGCGCACGATCGACCGAACCCGCCACGCCGGCCCGTCGCCGATCAGCCTGGCCAGATCTTCTTCCGACTCCCAGCGCAGATGCTCCGCGAGTTTCGCGATGACGGTCGCGAACTCGGCGTCGCCCTCGATCTTCACGTGCTTCATGACGGCCGCCTGGCCGCCCTGCACGAAAGCTGGCAACGCGTCGGACGGCACCGAGAGCGTCACGTCGAACTGCTGCGCGTCGGTTTCGCCGACGGTGCCGAGATAACCGTCCGGCTGCACGAGGAGCGCGAGCACGACGGGCGGCGACGACAGCCTGGCGGTCTTGCCCGCGTACGGAGCGAGGCGCTCGCGAGCCCACGATTCGCGGGCGAGCAGGTGATTGACAGCGGCGACGAAGGGCTTGGCGGCGAGGGTCATTGAAGGTGGCAAGAAAAAACCCGCGCGAGCGACTGCCCGCGCGGGTTCCTATTGTAACGTCCGTTCGCTTCCCGGCCTGCTCGGCCGAACGGCTAACCGCGGTGCATGGTGAGCGGCCGCAAGGAATGCCGAAAGCGAACTCTTGCAAGCGGATGCCGGATCGCAACCGGCGCTGCGCGCCCGCGCCGTCTCAGTGCTGCGCGACCTGCTGGATGCCAGCCAGCAGCCAGCCTTCGCCCGGACGGTTCGCCTTCGACAGGTTCCACACTTCGACGAACGGCTCGGCCGCCGCGCCCGGCGTTTCGCGGATCAGGCCGGAGAAGCGCACGCTCGCAAAGTACTGGTTCGCACGCTCTTCGACGCCGAGCAGATCGGCGTTCAGCTGCACCACGTCCGTTTGATTCTTCTCCGCACCCCGCGAGGCCAGATCGACGCGCACCTCGGCGAACATTTCCGGCGTGGTGAACTCGCGGATGTCGTCGATATTGCCCACGTCCCACGCGGCCTGCAGGCGCACGAAATAGACCTTGGCGTTGCGCAGGAATGCGTCCGAATCGAAGCCGGCCGGCACGCTCGGCGTGGCGTTGACCGACGGCGTGGTGAGCGGATTGCCTTGCGGTTCGAGATACGAGCCAGTCGGCGGCGCCGTATACCGCGGCTCCTGCGTGTAGCCCGTGGCGCCCGAATTCAGCGACGGCGAGTGACCGGCATAAGCCGGTTGCGACGCATCGCGCTTACGACCCATGAAGCGACGCACGAGCCAGATGCCGATCATCGCAAGCAACGCAATCACGATCACGTTGGCCATGGCGCCCGCGAACGCTCCGCCCAGACCGAAGTGCGACAGCAGCGCGGCAATGCCGAGGCCGGCTGCGAGACCGGCGATCGGCCCAAGCCAGCGCGAGCGGTTGGGCTGGGCAGCCGGGGCCGGAGCCGGCGCGGGCGCCGGTTGCGACGGCGCAGCCTGCTGCTGAACGGTATTCGACTGACGGCCAATGCTGCGGCCGCCGCCCATGCGGCGCGCTTCGGCGTCGAGCAACGCGGCGGAGAGCCGGCGACGATCAGACCGACCATGGCGATCAGTCCGATTCTTCTCGCCAGCGACCGCCTAATCTTAGGGGAGGTAACAGCACTGAATCGGACATTTCGCACTTTCCTTTTAAAATCGATGGGTTGGAGACCTAGTATTTGGTCCCCACATGTAAAGCTACCACGCCAGCTGACAAATTGTAATATTTGACGCCGTCGAGTCCCGCTTGTTCCATCATTGTTTTTAAAGTTTCCTGATCCGGATGCATGCGGATCGACTCTGCGAGATAGCGGTAGCTCTCCGCGTCCTTTGCAAAACGCTCGCCGAGCCACGGCAACACCTTGAACGAATAGACGTCGTAGGCCTTTTTCAGCGGATCCCACACCTTCGAAAACTCCAGAACCAGCAGACGCCCGGCCGGCTTCAGCACCCGGCGCATTTCGGCGAGCGCGACATCCTTATGCGTCATGTTGCGCAAGCCGAATGCCACGGTGACCACGTCGAAATAGTTGTCCGGAAATGGAATTTTCTCGGCGTCGCAGAGCAGCGCGGGCGTGATCACGCCCTTGTCGAGCAGCCGGTCGCGGCCCACGCGCAGCATGGACTCGTTGATGTCCGTATGCCAAACCTCCCCTGTTTCGCCCGCCTGTTTCGCGAATGCCTTCGACAGGTCGCCCGTGCCGCCCGCGATGTCGAGCACCTTGTAGCCCGGCCGCACGTTGGCCTGTGCGATCGTGAACATCTTCCACGCCCGGTGCAACCCGCCCGACATCAGGTCGTTCATCAGGTCGTAGTTCGCGGCGACCGAGTGGAACACGCCCGCCACCTTCTGCGCCTTTTCCTGTTCGTCGACCGATTGAAAGCCGAAGTGGGTTTTGCTCATCGCGCTTGTCCTTTCCGCGTATTCTCAAATGTTGCGCCGCATCAGTGCGGCGGGTCTGGCGAATCGTATCAGTGACGGTGGCCGTGCGCAGCGCCCGGCGGGGCCATCGGCGCGTCGCGGTCGACGCCGGCCTTAGCGAGTTTGTCGAGATACGCGCGCCAGAGTTCATCCTGGCGCCGCGCCAGCTCGTAGAGCAGGTCCCACGAATAGATGCCGGTGGAGTGTCCGTCGGAGAAAGTCGGCTGGATCGCATAGTTGCCGACGCCCTCGATCATTGTGATGGTCACGTCGCGCTTGCCGGTTTGCAGCGTTTCCTGGCCGGGGCCGTGGCCCTGCACTTCCGCCGACGGCGAATAGACGCGCAGCAGTTCGAAGGGCAGCCGGTACGATTCGCCGCTTGCGTACTGCAATTCGAGCACGCGCGACTTCGCATGCACGACGACGCCGGTCGGCACCGGAGTATCGGGAGTCAGTCCGCTCATGATGGCCTCAATATGAAAACGCCGCCGCGCCCGCATGCGCCCCGTGAGGCCATGGCGCGAAGCGGCGGTGATGGGCGCTCAGGCGAGCGCCTGTTCGATTTCCTGCCGCACCGCTTCGCGCAGCAGCGTGGCTTGCGCGCGGCGCGACGACAGCATGGCTTCGGACACCGTACGCTGCCGCGGCGCCCAGATCGGCAGCGGAAAATGAGCGTCGTTCGAAAAACGTGGGATGACGTGCCAGTGCACGTGCGGCACCTGATTGCCGAGGCTCGCGAGATTCACCTTGGCCGGCTGGAGAATGCGCCGCATGGCGCGCTCGACCGCATACACGACCTTCATCACGCGATCGCGGCCCGCCGCGTCGAGATCCGAAAACTCCGCCACGTGCTCGTTCCAGATCACACGGCAAAAGCCCGGGTAATCGTGTTCGTCGGCGAGGACGACACGCAGGGTGTGGTCCTGCCACAGCACATCGCCGCCATCTTCACGGCAAAAAACGCAATCCATCGTCGTCCTCAGGCAAAAATCGTCAGTCGTGCCATTAAACCAGCACGCGCTCGATTCCGCCATTGTTCGCACGCTGCACGTAGTCGACCATCCAGTCTTCGCCGAGCACATGCCGCGCCATCTCGACGACGATGTAATCCGCCTCGATGCCCGCGTCTTCGTTGTAGCGCGACAGGCCTTGCAGGCACGACGGGCAGCTCGTGAGAATCTTGACGTCGGTGGCGCCCTTCGGCTGCGGACCGTCGCCGGCCTTCAGCACCGAGCCGTTCGCCGCACCGGCCGTGCCCGCCGATGCATTGGCCGGGTTGATCGCGTTCGCGCCAGCTTCGGCGACGAGCGGTATGCCGCGCAATTTGGCCGCACCCTTGCGGATTTCCTCTTCCTTGCGAAAGCGCACTTGCGTCGACACGTCCGGACGCGTCACCGCGAGCGTGCCGGACTCGCCGCAGCAGCGATCGTTCTTCTCGATCTTGTAGCCGTCCTTTTCCGAGCCCATCAGCGAATTGACGAGCTTGACCGGGTCCATGGTCTTGATCGGCGTGTGGCACGGGTCGTGGTACATGTAGCGCGTGCCCGTCACGCCGTCGAGCTTCATGCCCTTTTCGAGCAGGAACTCGTGAATGTCGATGATCCGGCAGCCCGGGAAAATCTTGTCGAATTCATAACCGGCGAGCTGGTCGTAGCATGTGCCGCACGACACCACCACCGTCTTGATGTCGAGATAGTTCAGCGTATTCGCGACGCGGTGGAACAGCACGCGGTTGTCCGTGACGATCTGCTCGGCCTTGTCGTACTGACCGGAGCCGCGCTGCGGATAGCCGCAGCACAGATAGCCCGGCGGCAGCACAGTTTGCACGCCTGCTTCCCACAGCATCGCCTGGGTCGCGAGACCGACGTGCGAGAAAAGCCGCTCGGAGCCGCAGCCGGGAAAGTAGAACACCGCTTCCGTGTCGGCCGTGGTCGTCTTCGGATTGCGGATGATCGGGACAATCTTGTTGTCCTCGATATCGAGCAGCGCGCGCGCGGTTTTCTTAGGCAGATTGCCCGGCATCTTCTTGTTCATGAAGTGGATCACCTGCTCGGTGACCGGCGGCTTGCCGACGGTGGCGGGCGGATGCGCCGTCTGCTTCTTCACGAACTTCTTGAGCACCTCGTTGCCGAGGCGCTGCGCCTTGTAGCCGATGCCCATCATCGCGGTGCGCGCGAGATTGATGGTCTGCGGATTCGTCGCGTTGAGGAAGAACATGCCGGCTGCGTTGCCCGGATTGAACTTCTTCTTGCCCGTCTTGCGCAGCAGGTTGCGCATATTCATGGTCACGTCGCCGAAGTCGATCTTCACCGGACACGGCGTCACGCATTTGTGACAGACGGTGCAGTGATCGGCGACGTCGCCGAATTCATCCCAGTGCTTGATGGACACGCCGCGGCGCGTCTGTTCTTCGTACAGGAACGCCTCGACCAGCAGCGAGGTCGCGAGAATCTTGTTGCGCGGGCTGTACAGCAGGTTTGCGCGCGGCACGTGCGTCGCGCACACGGGCTTGCACTTGCCGCAGCGCAGGCAATCTTTGATCGACTCGGAAATCGCGCCGATGTCGCTCTGCTGCATGATCAGCGATTCGTAGCCCATGAGGCCGAAGCTCGGCGTGTAGGCATTGCGCAAATCCGCGCCTTCGAGTAGCTTGCCCGCGTTGAAGCGGCCATGCGGATCCACGCGCTGCTTGTATTTGCGGAATTCGCCGATTTCGTCGTCGGTCAGGAATTCGAGCTTGGTAATGCCGATGCCGTGCTCGCCGGAGATCACGCCGTCGAACGAACGTGCGAGCTTCATGATGCGCGCGACTGCCGTGTGGGCGTCCTGCAGCATCTCGTAGTTGTCGGAATTGACCGGCAGGTTCGTATGCACGTTGCCGTCGCCCGCGTGCATGTGCAGCGCAACGAACACGCGGCCGCGCAGCACCTGCTTGTGGATCGCCTGCGCTTCGTCGAGGATCGGCTTGAACTCGCCGCCATTAAATATCTGGCGCAATTCCGCGCGAATTTCCTGCTTCCACGACACGCGGATCGTGCGGTCCTGCGTGACATGGAACACGGTCGCGTCCGGTTGCGCGTCCACGCGGTCCGCGAACTTTTCGGCGAGCGCCTCGTAGCCGAGGCCGACCAGATAGTGCTGCGCCTCGCGCAACGACAGGTCCAGCTTGTCGCGCAGGAATTCCCAGCGCGTGCGCACGCGCTTGAGCAGATCCAGCGCCTGTTGCACGCGGTCTTCCAGCAGCTCGGCGCTCGGGATTTCGTTGGCGTCGTCGCTCTTGCCGAGCGGCAGCTTGCCGCCCTTGAAAAACGCCTCCAGCGCGTCGACGAGCTGCAGCTTGTTCTTGATCGACAGCTCGATGTTGATGCGCTCGATGCCGTCCGTGTACTCGCCCATGCGGTCGAGCGGAATCACCACGTCTTCGTTGATCTTGAACGCGTTGGTGTGCTTCGCGATTGCCGCCGTGCGGCTGCGGTCGAGCCAGAAGCGCTTGCGCGCCTCGGCGCTCACCGCGACGAAGCCCTCGCCGCTCTTGCCGTTGGCCATGCGCACCACTTCGGACGTGGCCTGTGCGACCGCGTCCGCATTGTTGCCGACAATGTCGCCGATCAGCACCATCTTCGGAAACGCGTTGCGCTTGCTCTTCGTCGCATAGCCGACCGCGCGCAAGTAGCGCTCGTCGAGGTGTTCGAGGCCCGCGAGAATCGCGCCGCCCTGCTTCGACGTTTCGAACAGGTAGTCCTTGATTTCGACGATGCTCGGAATCGCCTCGCGCGCCTGGCCGAAGAATTCCAGACACACAGTGCGCGTGTGCGCCGGCATCTTGTGCAACACCCAGCGCGCGGACGTGATCAGACCGTCGCAGCCTTCCTTCTGCACGCCCGGCAGGCCGGCAAGGAATTTGTCCGTGACGTCCTTGCCGAGGCCTTCCTTGCGGAACACACGGCCCTTGATGTCGAGCGACTCGGTGCGCAGCAGCTTCTCGCCCGGCGCATAGTTGCCGTCGAACCATTTCAGGTCGAAACGCGTCACCTCCACGTCGTGAATCTTGCCGAGGTTGTGCCCAAGACGCGTGACTTCCAGCCAGTTGCCTTCGGGGTCGACCATGCGCCACCAGGCGAGGTTGTCGAGCGCCGTGCCCCACAGCACCGCCTTCTTGCCGCCCGCGTTCATCGCGACGTTGCCGCCCACGCAGGAGGCGTCGAGCGAAGTCGGATCGACGGCGAACACGAAGCCGGCCTGCTCGGCCGCCTCGGTCACGCGCCGCGTGACGACGCCCGCGCCGGAGAAAATGGTCGGCACTTTGCGGTCGACGCCCGGCAGTTCGGTCATTTCCACCGCGCCGAGCTGCTCCAGCTTTTCCGTGTTGACGACGGCGGAGAACGGCGTCAGCGGCACGGCGCCGCCCGTGTAGCCAGTGCCGCCTCCGCGCGGAATCACGGTCAGGCCGAGCTCGAAACACGCCTTGATCATGCCGGCGATCTCAGCCTCGGTATCCGGCGTCAGCACGACGAACGGGTACTCCACGCGCCAGTCGGTAGCGTCGGTCACATGCGAAACGCGCGACAAACCGTCGAACTTGATGTTGTCCTTTTGCGTGACGCGGCCGAGCACTTTGGTCGCGCGGCGGCGCAGATCGTATGTCTTCTGGAACTCGCTTTCGAATTCGTCGACGGCGCGGCGCGCGGCCTGCACCAGCGTTTTGACGCACGCGGCACGCTCGACGCCCGCTTCGTCGCCGTGTTCGGTCAGGTCGGCGCGGCGGCGCTTCTCGATTTCCGACAGACGGTGATGCAGCGCCTCGATCAGCATCGCGCGGCGCTTGGGGTTGTCGAGCAGATCGTCCTGCAGGTAAGGATTGCGGCGCACCACCCAGATGTCGCCGAGCACTTCGTAGAGCATGCGCGCCGAGCGGCCGGTGCGGCGCTCCGCGCGCAGTTCGGCCAGAACCGCCCACGCGTCGTCGCCTAGCAGGCGGATGACGATTTCACGGTCGGAAAACGACGTGTAGTTATAGGGAATCTCGCGCAGGCGCGCTTCGGGATCGGCGGCGACCGCGGTGGCCGCTCCGTGCGGATCGAAAACTTGAGGTGCGTTCATGTGTGGACGACTCGGTAGATCAGCCCCGCGCGCTCATGGCAAGGCGCCGGCTGACGGTGCGCGTGGGGCGCAATGCTTGGAAATCTTCTTGGGAGCGAAGCGCCACCGACGGCCTACCCACGTCGGTCGCTTCGCGGCGCTCAGATACTGCTACACGATCGTGCGTGGCGGACGTGACGCTCCGCCGCGGGGCACGACTCACGCGGGACGGGCATCAAGTGGGCGATTCGAGGCTGCCAGTGCATCTTCCGATCCTTATTCCAATATGGAATTCTACCGCATCGGCCAGCGAGGCGTTGACGGCCGGAATCTGAGCGGCGGCGCAGCGGACGCAACGCCGGCCGCGCCGCGACGCCCGCCGGGCGGCCCTGGTGCGGCGCTCGGGCGGCCTGATGCTGCGGCACGCGCGGCGTCATGTGGTCACGTGGAACGCCGGATCAGGCGAGCTTTGTCACCATCAGCCAGAAAATACCGAGAAAAGCGAAGAACGCGAGCGCGCCGAGCGCGACCCAGATCCACAGCATTCGCCAGTAGGCGGCGGTGAGCGGACCGCCGGTCTCGGCGCTGACGCGTGCCGATGCCGCGAGGCGCATCTGCAGAAACACCACCGGCAGCCAGCAGGCAATAGCCAGTCCATACAGCGCGATCGACCAGGCGAGCCAGCGGCTTGCGAGCGGCATGTTCGCCAGATGCACGAGGTAGAAGCCGGTGGCGGGCTGGATAATCGCCGTGGGCATCGTAAACAGCCAGTCGGCGAGCACGACGAGCTTCGTGACGCGCGCGACCGTCGGCGGATCGCGGCCGAAGCTCGTCAGCAGCATGTAGAAGGCGGAGCCGATGCCGGTGCCGAAGAGAATCGTCGACGAAAGCACGTGCAGCCATTTGATGACGAGGTAAGTCATGGCTAACTCACGAAGGTCATGAAGGTGGCGAACGGCCGGTCGCGTCCCGCCGCGGCCGCGGGGCTGAGCCGCCGTCGAACTGGATCAGCAGGATCAGCAGCGCGATCATGGGCAGGTTCTTCGAGAGCGGCCCGTACGGATGCAGCCAGAACTCGGGCAGGCGCCAGCTGATCAGCGCCGTGTACAGCACGATCAGCGCAATCTGCAAGGTCCAAAGCCGCGCGCGCGACCCGAGTCGGCGCGGCCACGCCAGCGAGAACACGCCGAACACCAAGTCGAGCAACGCCGCGCCATAGAGCAGCAACGGCCCGAGCGCCGCCGGCGCGCCGACCCGCGCGAGCAATTCAAGGCTCGACGCACGCGGATAGAGGCCCGCGGACACGATCGCGGTCCAGATCCACACCGCCGCGATCGATGCCCGCAGCAAAGGCAGCAGCCACATGAGGCGCGCCGGCGTGCCGAAGCTTTCACGCTCTGGGCATCTCGGACAACGCGCGCGGCGGCCTGCCGAGCAGCCGCTCGAAGCGCTCGGTCGGCGCGACGTTGCCGCGCTCGAGCATCGCGAGCGCGTCGGCGCTCATCAGCGAGCCGGGCAACAGCGCGCCCAGCCGCGTGGCGAGCCGAACCAGCGCCATCGGCACCGGCATGAACCAGCCGCGCGGGCCGCCCGCTACGCGCCGCAAGACGGCCAGATAGTCCTTCAATGTCATCGGCTCCCTGCCCACCGCGGGGACGCGGCGCGGCGGCCCCGGCGTCGCGCCCGGCATATCCCGGCCCGGCGCGGCCAGCGCCCCCGCCACGATCAATTCGACGACATCGTCGATATGAACCGGCTGGATGCGCTGAGCGCCGGAACCCGGCAGCGGCACCACCGGCAACGTGGCCCACGCGGCGAAAAAGCGCGTGCTGCGGCCCTCGGGCGCAAATACGAGCGACGGCTGCACGATCAGCGACGAAACCGGCAGCGCCAGCAGCGCCTCGTCGGCGGCGAGCTTGCTGCGGTGATAGGCGGTTTGCGCATTGGCATCGGCGGCGAGCGCGGAAATCTGCACGATGCGCCGCACGCCTGCTGTGACGGCGGCTTTGAAGAGCGCGACGGGCGCCTCGGTATGCAAGCGCCGGAAGTCGTTGCCGGTCGCGTCGCTGAAAATGCCCACGGCATTAATCACCACGTCGACGCCCGCGAGGAGCGGCATCCAGCTTGCTACATCGCGGGCAGCGGCGAAGTCCACTTGAACGAGCCTGCAACCGCGCAAGCGCTGTGCGGCGCCCACGGGATCCCGCACGCCGCACACGACAGAATGGCCGGCCGCGACAAGCGCCTGCGCGACTCGCGCGCCGATCATGCCGGTAGCACCTGCAAGGAAAATCACCATGGCTCTGGACGTCCGACCATTAGAAGACATCGTGCTGCCGGGGCTCGTTGCCGGCGCGCTCTCGACGCTCGCGCTCGGCGCCTGCGCGCGGTTCATCGGCAAGCGCGCGACCGCGCCGGTCAGCGCCGTGAGCCACTGGGTGTGGCCGCAAGAAGTGAACCAGACGGCCCGCCCGCGCGCGCCACCTCGTGACGGAGCTGGCGATCCATCATCTGATGTCGATTGGCTGGGCCGCCGTCAATGCGTACACCTTGGCGGCCGTGCAGGAGACGGTCGAGGCCGGCCGCGCCTCGCGCCTCGCGCCCCGAGCACGGGCGACGCGTTGCGCTCGCGAGTGCGTTGACGGTGGTCGCCGCCTTCAGCGACTACGTGATCGTGCCGAAGCGCTTTACGCCGGGCTTCGAGTTTCACTTGCGCGTGCCGCAGATCACCGTCGTGTATGTGGCATTCGGCGCCGGGTTGGTGGCACCGTTTGTCGTCGAAAGACTTTTGCCGGAGACGGCGGCTCTCTGCCTGCCGCGCATGAGCGGGACCGAGCCCGCCCTTTCGAGCCCCGCGGCAGCGCGGCACGCCGGATGCTGACTCACTACGACGAACCAGCAATCACGGAGGCTCAGCATGCCAGACCCCGAACCGAAAACCGCGCATATCGAACAGCAACCGGTGCCCGGCCACACGGAAAACATTCCGAGCGACGGCTCCGACGAGCGGCCCGACAACCACCGTCTCGAAGATGCAGCACCGACGGCCGGCCCCGACACCAAGCCCGGCACACCGCCCGGCTCGCAAAGCGACGCGGATCGCACGCGTGCGCCGGAATGAGCCGGGCTTGCGCCGGAACACAGCGCTTACTGCAAGCGCCAGCAACCGACACGACCAGGAGTTCCCATGACAAGCGAATCCGCCCGCCCGACGCCGCCGCGTCAAACGCCGAACGATCCGACGGCCGGCGACCGCCGCCTGTCCGACCAGCAGAAGCAGTCGGCGAGACCACAAGGAGAATCCCGATGGCAAGCAAGCAACCCGCCGCATCCGCGGCGCTACGGGCCACTTTCAGGCTGTTCGCGAACGGCGAGCGCGTCCTTGCGCAGAACGTCGACGGCAAGCTGATCGACATCGGCGGGCTGGAAACGAAAGCCGACCGCTACGCCGTGCGGCTCGACGTCGACCCGCCCGAACTGCAACCGTCGCATTCGGTGGATGCCGCGCTGCGCGCCGTCTCTTCGCAACTGAGTTTCGATTATCTCGACGGGCTTTTCACGAGCGAAGCCCCAGTCGATTTTCACGGCGACCTGTTCGCGCTGCCGCATATCTTCTAGTACGCTTGCAGACTGTACCGGCGTGGGCCTCATCGCGGGGCCCGACGCCAGTCGGACGACTGCCGGGCCGGTGCGGGCCAGTGCACGCACCGTTGGCGCTATCATGGATGCTTTTCCGCCTTCCACAGCGCATCGCGCCACTCGCATGGCCTCCCACGACTACCTGACACCGCGCGCGTCTACGACGTGGCCCGCGAGACCGAGCTCGAACGCGCGCCGCATCTGTCGACGCGTCTGCGCAACCCGGTGTATCTGAAGCGCGAGGACAACCAGCCGGTGTTCTCGTTCAAGGTA
>CALNWN010000011.1 GCA_940746715.1 uncultured Paraburkholderia sp. | reverse complement strand
TGGCGGTGTGAGCCGCTTTCTTTGCCTACTTTCTTTGCGGCATGCAAGGAAAGTAAGTGCCGCCCCGCACAGGGGCAACGCCAATAGACCACCGTGAACTCAAGGAAAGGCCAAGGGGGTAAAAAAAACAATCCAGAAGCACGAAAACCCCACCCCGCCGCAGGCATTCAGCTCGCCAGCTTCGACCGCCTCCTCGAATACCCAAAATAAATCACCATCCCTACCACCAGCCAAACCAGAAACGCCGCCCAGGTCACGGCCTGCAGATTGACCATCAAAAACAGACACGACGCGACAGCGAGCACCGGCACCACCGGTACGCCCGGGCAGCGGAACGCACGCGGCAACTCAGGATGCGTCCTGCGCAAAACCAGAACCGCAATCGACACCATCGAAAACGCCGCCAGCGTGCCGATGTTGATCAGTTCCGCCAACACGTTCAGCGGCACGAGCGCCCCGATCAGCCCGAAGAAAATGCCCACCAGCCACGTCGTGAAGAACGGCGTTGCAAAACGCGGATGCACGCGCGAAAGCCGCGCAGGCAACAAACCGTCGCGCGACATCGCGAAGATCACGCGCGTCTGGCCGTATGCCATCACGAGGATCACCGTCAGCATGCCGAGCACCGCGCCCAGATCGATGAAGCCCGCCACCCACTTCTGACCGGCCACCTGCAGCGCGTACGACACCGGGTGCGAAATGTTCGCGAACTGCGCCGACGGCACAATGCCCGTCACCACCGCGGCCACCGCGACATACAACACCGCGCACACGCCAAGCGACGCGATGATGCCGATCGGCAGATCGCGCTTCGGGTTTTTCACCTCTTCGGCGGCGGACGAGACCGAGTCGAAGCCGATGAACGCGAAGAACATGACCGCCGCCGCGCCGAACACGCCGTTCCAGCCGTTCGGCATGAACGGATGCCAGTTCGCCGGCGTCACGTGGAACACGCCCACGGCGATCACGAGCAACACCACCGTCACCTTGATCGCGACCATGATGTTGTTGATCCGCGCGGACTCGCGCACGCCGACCGACAACAGCGCCGTAATGGCCATCATCACGAGGAACGCGGGCAGATTGAAGAGCGTCTCGTGGCCGGGCAGCGCGCCCGGCGCCGCCGTCAGCGCGACTGGCAGGGAGACGCAGAAACCAGACAGGAGGGATTGCAGATAGCCCGACCAGCCCACGGAAACAGCGGAGGTCGCGAGCCCGTATTCCAGCATGAGATCCCAGCCGATGATCCACGCCGCCAGTTCGCCGAGCGTCGCGTACGAGTACGTATAGATGGAGCCCGCGACCGGAATCGTCGACGCAAACTCGGCGTACGCGAGCGCCGCGAAGCCGCACGCGACCGCCGCGATCAGAAACGAGATCATCAGCGCCGGACCGGCCTGAACTGCGCCCGTGCCGGTCAGCACGAAAATGCCGGTGCCGATAATGGCGCCGATGCCGAGAAACGTCAGGTCCAGCGCGCCGAGCGCCTTCTTGAGCCCGGCGTTCTGGGCGCTCGTCGCGAGCATGTGCTCGACGCTCTTCTTGCGAAACAGGGACATTGGCGGGGTCTCCAGTAGTGCACGCGTGTTGCGCGCCGAATGTCGGGGAAACCAGCAATTTTAGCGGATGCACGCGCATGCACCTTTTTGGGACGCACACGGAGCTTGGGCGAGAGCGGATGCCGCGCGTTGGCGGCAAAGCGGCCAGAAAGAGCGCCCGGCAGGCGGCGAGGGCGCCGTAACCGCTCGAATTCAGCCGGCCATCGCGGGATTGAGGTCGACGAGGCGGTTGCTCATCACATAGAAAGTAAGCTCCGCGTTGTTGCGCAGCTTCATTTTTTCAAGCAGGCGCGTGCGATACACGCTCACCGTTTTCACCGACAGCGACAGCGCCTCGGCAATGTCCGTCAGCCGTTTGCCCGACGCGAGCATGCACAAGGTCTGGTACTCGCGGTCGGACAGCTTTTCGTGCGGCAACTGCTCGCCGTCGAAGGAAACGTAATCGGCGAGCGCCTCCGCCATCGCCGGGCTCACGTATTTGCGGCCGGCGGCGACCTGCTGGATCGCGCCGATCATCTGGGCGGCGTCGACGGTTTTCGACAGATAGCCGGCCGCGCCGGCCTTCAGCGCGCGCACCGCGTACTGATCCTCGCGATACATGGAGAACATCAGCACCGCGAGGCGCGGCGCCTTGCGTTTGATGCGCTTGAGCACTTCCACGCCGTTCATGTCCGGCAGCGAAATGTCGAGCAGCACCACGTCGTAGCTGTGGGCCGCAACCGCCTCGAGCGCCTCCGCGCCCGACTGCGCCTCCGTCACGTCGCGCGCCACGCCGCGATCCAGCAGCAGTTGACGCACGCCCTGGCGAACCACGGCGTGATCGTCGGCGAGGAGGATGCGCAGGCTCATGACCGCGCGCTCACGATTGCACGGCGCGCAGGCCGGCGGGTTGAGCGTCGGCGAGCATCGCGTCCCACGCGAAGCGCGCGCACGAGCGTGCCGCAGGCGCCTGCGCCTTCGCGCTCGCCGCGCCGGGCAGTCACGCGCAGCGTGCCGTCGAACGCCGCGCAGCGCGCCTTCATCCCGCTCAGGCCGAAATGGCCGCTTCTGCGATGCGCGTTGCGCGAAACGCCCACGCCGTCGTCAGCGACGATCAGCGTCAGATGGCGGCGGCTGGTTTCGATGCGCACGTCGGCGGATTCGGCGCGCGCGTGTTTGGCGATGTTGTTCAGCGCTTCCTGCGCGACGCGAAATATGGCCAGCGCCGCGTCGGCCGGCAGACGCGTGAGGCGCAGGTCGGCCGTCCACTGGGCGAGCGCACCGACAATCCCGGCTTCGAGCGCCGGTGTATGCAGTTCGGCCACCGCTTGACGCGTCGCGGCGCACACGGCGTCCAGCGAGCGGTTAGCCACGGCAAGCGCCGCCGAGCATTGCGCGGGAGCCTCGGCGGGCAGCCACGTTTCGACGCCGGCGAGCGCAAAGCGTGTCGCGGTCAACTCCGCGCCCACGCCGTCGTGCAGTTCGCGCGCGACGACGGGACGGAAGGATGGCTCGCGAAGGGGACGACAGTCGGCGTATCCATGACTTTCACTCAGAAAGCGGCGTGGACAGCGAAAGAGTGGCGCGTCGGCGCCGCGAAGACGAAAGAACGCATAAGGTCTCTGGCCTCCCAGGATGGCTATCAGAGGAGTACGACGGGCAAATCACTACGCAGCAACGTAACGAAATTTACATTCAGTAACAAGCGGGTCGTACCATGAGCGGCGTTTAAATCGGCTGACGGTGCGCCACGATCATATCGTAAAAAAACAAAAATACAGTCCCACCAAGGGTTAGCGCCAATATTTCGTGTAATGGTTGACGTCGCGCCGGGGTCCTTATGTAGGAAGAATGCCGACAACAAATGTCAAACGTGGAACGGGCAATTGTAACGGCGAAAAAAAGAGCCCGGGGGCTCCTTTCCTTGATTCGCGGCGTCAGCCGCGAAAAACCGCTTAACCGACGAACGCCTTTTCAACCACGTAATGGCCCGGCGCATTGTTGCTGCCTTCCTGGAAGCCCATGTCGTCGAGCAGCTTGCGCGTGTCGCGCAGCATGTGCGGGCTGCCGCACAGCATGACGCGGTCGTCTTCCAGCGAGAAGCCCGGCACGCCGAGGTCGGCAAAGAGCTTTTCGGTTTCGATCAGCTCGGTAATACGGCCGCGGTTCTGGAACGCTTCACGCGTGACCGTGGGGTAGTACAGCAGCTTTTCCTGTACCAGTTCGCCGAGGTGCTCGTGCGCCGGCAGGTGGTCGGTGATGTATTCCTTGTACGCCAGTTCGTCGACGAAACGGCAGGTGTGCGTGAGGATAACGCGCTCATAGCGGTCGTAAATGTCCGGATCTTTGATGATCGACATGAACGGCGCGAGCCCCGTGCCGGTGGACAGCAGCCACAGCGTCTTACCGGGCAGCAGGTTGTCGGCCATCAGCGTGCCGACCGGCTTCTTGCCGATCAGGACCTGGTCGCCCACCTTCAGATGCTGCAAACGCGACGTGAGCGGGCCGTCCTGAACCTTGATGCTCAGGAATTCGAGGTGTTCTTCGTAATTCGCACTGGCGAGGCTGTACGCGCGCAGCAGCGGCTTGCCGTCGACTTCGAGGCCCACCATCGTGAACTGGCCGTTTTCGAAACGGAACGACGGATCGCGCGTGCAGGTGAAGCTGAAAAGCGTATCGGTCCAGTGATGGACGCTCAGGACGGTTTGTGAATTCAGGTTGCTCATGGCTTCGTGGATAGTGCGAAAACAAAGGCGACCAGTCGTTCAAGCCGGCCGGCACGGCAAGGGCAATGCTGCGCTCGCCCGCGAGCGGGAACGGCGCGCAATCCGTTATTTTACCGCGCCCGCTGCCGACGGCCCGAGGCGCGGCGATTGAGCGCGAGAAAGCAGATCAGAAACGCAAATCAAAAAACGCAAATCAAAAGCGAATGATGCGGTCGAGCGGCTGTTGCCAGACGGCGCTCGTCAAGCTGGTCAAGCGGGTCACCGGTGCTGGAAGCGTCGGCGCCGGGTCCGTCGGATTCCAGTTACGGCCGGCGACGGAAAGTACCTGGCGTGATTGCAGCCGCGCGTCACCAAGAGTACGGCGATGGGCGAGGGCCGCGCAGGGCGGCGGCCACCGGCTGTCCAGGCTGGCGCGGGGTAGGCGCGCCGCGCGGGCAGCATTTTTAAGATGATAACCCAAAGCTGCCGTGCGGCGCAGCATAGACCCTGCCATTAAAGCAGGCAAACGCTCGGGGAAATGCGCCAAAAGCAGGCGCATGCCGGTGTGCCGAAGCCCGCCGGGGAAGCTGCGGCGAAGCGGATGTTCGAAGCCGCGGTGCACAGGGCCGGGGTTGTCATTCAGCCCGTTTGGACGTTCCGGACGCAATCGCGCTTAAAAAGACGCGATGGCAGCGCCCTGCGCGATTCGGCGCCGCGCGCGCTCAGCGCTTTCACTCCACGCGCAGCCGCGCCATATACGGCAAGTGATCCGACAGCCACGCGGTGTCCTGCGTTGGCTGGATCCATTCGACCGGCTTCATGCCGCGCACGAACATCTTGTCGAGCGCAAGCGCGGGCGAAAATGCCGGGAACGTGCGCCCCGATTCGCCGAGCAGCGTGGCGACTTCCTGCAGGCCGTGCTCGCCGAATAGCGGCACGGAATCGTTGCGCCAGTCATTGAAATCGCCGGCCAGCACGAGCGGGCCGTCCGGCGCTTCCTTCGTGATCCAGTGGGCGATCCAGTTCATCTGACGCAGGCGCGCCGAGCGCGTCAGCGCGAGGTGCGCGCACAGCAACGTGACCGAGTGGCCGCCGAAAGTCGCGCGCGCGACCAGCAACCCGCGTTTTTCGAAGCGATGCGCGGAAATGTCCCACCGTCCGCCCAAATCCAGCGGATGCGGCGACAGGATCGCATTGCCGTGCCGCCACGACGGCTTGAACACGTTCGGCCCGAGCGCGATTTCGAGCTGCAGCGCACGCGCGATTTCGGTCGCCTGGCAATGCCAGACATCGTTCAGAGGATCGGTGACGGGCGCGCCGAAGCTGCTCGCGAGGACCGGCGACGGCATGCGGCGCGCCATCGCTTCCTGCAGGAAATAGGCGTCTGCGTGGGTCGACTGAACCCAGCGCTGCATGGCTTGCCAGGCCTGAAAGCCGAGAGGCGTGCGGCCCTTGTGCAGGTTCCAGCTCACCGCCACGAAATCTTTAGGTGCTGCGCTTTCGCGGATCAATTCTTCGGGGTTTCGCATGCCGCGTTATCCACGTTCTGTTTTCGGGGCTTCGAGTATTCGCGCGTCGTTCGCGCGACGTTCAGGTTGGCGCTTTACCTTCGCTTTTCAACCTTTCGCTTGCGGCCTCACCGCAGTTCGTTTGCAGCTCATCAGCCGCTGGTTCACTTTGCCGCGCTGGCCGCAGGGGCCACGTTCGCCGCGCCGGTGCCGTTCGCGTCATTCGTCAGGCCTGCCCGCACGCGGTAGACGAGCGTCGGATCCTTGTCGACGATCGTCCAGTTTGTCCATTGGCCCGCCGTCACCTTCAGGCCCGGATGGCTCGCGCTCACCTGGCGCGGCTGCGGCGGCAGCTTGCAGCCGGTGTCGGTCTGGCGCGCAGCGGGGTCCTCCAGGGTTTCCTGCGCCTCGATGGAGAGCGTCGCTTCGCCGCCGTCGCGCGCCGCGAACTGGACGCCGATCGGCAGTCCGCGGGCATTCCAGTAAAGCGGTATCGACATGGCCGGCTGGCCGCTCAGATTGAACAGCTCGGTGCAGCCCGCCCACGCAAAGGCCTTGTTCGACGCCTCGGCAAGCAGCTTCTTCATCAGCGGTTCGAGCGGCATTGCGCTGACCGCGCGCATCTGCATGCGCTCGGCCGGCGTCGGCTGCATCTCGCCGATCTTGATGGGCGCGCCTGCGAGCGTCGCGCACAGGATGACGTCGTAGCGGCTCAACAGATCGGTCAGATGCGGTGATGCGGCGCTGTTCTTCGAGCGCGCCCGGCAGGCCGCGCTCACCGAGCTTGCGGCCGACGTGCGCCATCGCCCACGTCGAGATTTCGAACTCCTCGCGCAGCGGCTTGCGTCCGGTGATGCGTTCGGCGTTTAGCACGACATCTTCCGCCGTGACGGACCACAGCGTGAGAAACGCGTGACGGACCGCCGCGAAATCGATGCCGAGCGAAATCGGCTCGATGCGATGGCCAAGCGAGCTGGCCAGTTGCGCGGCGTCTTCGAGCGCGGCACGCGCGTCGGCGGAAAGCGAGGGGGCGAGCATCGGCTCGGTGACGTAGGCGATATTCAACGGTTTGCACGGCTCGCGGCTCGCGCCGAGGAACTTGCCTGGGGCGCCGAGGGGACGGTCCGCGTTGCCCGCAAGCAGGTCCAGCAATAACGCGCTGTCGCGCACGCTGCGCGAGACGGCGTGATCGACGCCGAGTTCGCCCGCCGCGACCGCCGCGGGCATGCGCGGCACGCGCCCGCGCGACGGCTTGAGCCCGAAGAGACCGCAACACGAGGCGGGAATGCGGATCGAACCGCCGCCGTCCGACGCATGCGCCAGCGGCACGACGCCGGCGGCGACTGCTGCCGCCGCGCTGCCGCTGGAGCCGCCCGGCGTATGGTCGAGATTCCACGGATTGCGGCACGCGCCGAATAGTTCGGGCTCCGTCGTATAAGGCATCTGGCCGAGCTCGGATGTGCTCGTCTTGCCGAAGATGTTGAGGCCCGCGGCCTTGGCGAGTGCGACCACCGGCGCGTCGTCGGCGGGAATGAAGTGGCGATAGTGGCGGCTGCCCATCGTCATGGGCAGGCCGGCGACCGGGGCGCCGAGATCCTTGATCAGATACGGCAGCCGGCGTGTGCGCCGTCGACATTCCTTGCGTCGTAACGCGACGCGCGTTCGCGGGCCGCGTCATAGTCCTTTAGCACAATCGCGTTAATTGCGGGATTGACCGCCTCCGCGCGCGAAATGGCCGTGTCGAGCAGTTCACGCGCGCTGGCTTCGCGAGTGCGCACGAGTTCGGCGAGGCCGAGGGCGTCATGGGCAAGATAGTCGGATAGCACGGCGGGTGGAGCCTCGCTGTCGGATGTTGGGTGCTGGACGTCGCGAGCGCGGCCGTGATGAGCCGCGCCCATTACATCATTTACAGCTGCTCGCCGAGGAACGTCAACGTGCGGCCATGCGCGAGGGCGGCGGCGCGCTGGTTGTACGACGCGCGGTCCGAACAGTTGAAGCCGTGATCGGCGTTCGGATAGATGTGAAACTCGGTATCGGTGCGGCCCGCAAAGCGCTCCTGAATCTGGCCGACGGCCGACAGCGGAATATGCGCGTCCAGTTCGCCGTAATGGAACTGCATCGGCACCTTGATCTTCGCGGCTTCGTCGAGCTGGTTCTGGATGCCGCCGCCGTAATAGGCGACCGCCGCGTCGACGCTGCCGCGCGCCGCCATATACGCGAGCCGTCCGCCGAAGCAGAAGCCGATCGCGGCGATCTTGCCGGTGACTTCGGGCATTGCCCGCAGCGCTGCGGCTGCGGCGCCGATGTCGTCGGCGGCTTCGTCCGCGTTGAGCTTCTGCATTAGCTCGACGCCCTTCGCGCGGTCGGTGCCTTCATACGTCAATTCGACGCGCGGCTGCACGCGCCAGAATACGTCAGGCGCGAGCGCGATGTAGCCGTCTTGCGCATATTGATCCGCGACCGAGCGGATATGGCTGTTCACGCCAAAGATTTCCTGAATGATGATGACGGCCGGTCCCTTGCCGCTTTTAGGCAACGCCAGATAGCCGCCGAACGTGTCATTGCCGGCAGGAATGTCGATCCATCGGGAAGTGATGCTCATGGTGTTCTACATAGTCGCGCGCGGCCGCGCGAGTTGAGTCGAATTGAAAGCAGGAGGCTCGGATGCCTGAAGCGGGCGGTCAGTTTGCCATCAAAAGAAGGCCGGTGCAGGCAGGCCCGCGCGAGCCTTGCGAGCAGCCTTCAAAGGCTTGTCGGGCGCGGGTCGTCGAGGCAATCTCCTCCGACGATCGAAACGTTCTCGATAATTCATTTTCCCGTTGCGCACCGCCCCGGTAGAGTTCAACGTGGTGGTTCGCCGTGATGGCGAGCAGATTGCGCGAAGGAGAATCGATCATGAGTGAAGGCAATTTTGTGACGCCGTTTGCCGAGCGTTTTGGCTTGCGCGTGCTGGTCGCCGCGGTGTCGAATAGCGGCGGACTCGGCACGCTGGCCGGCGCGGCGCTCTCGCCGGAGAAAATTGCCAGCGACGTCGCGGCGATCCGCGCTGACCGATCGTCCGTTCGGCGTCAATCTGTTCGTGCTGGAGCCGGCCTCGTCCGACGACGCCTCCGTGCGCCGCGCGCTGGAGGCCATCGACCCGGTGCGCGCGGACCTCGGCTTGCCGCCGGGCCGGCCGCTCGAACGCTCCCGTATGGGCCGGTGCTTTGCAGACTGCGAGGCACGCCGGGACCCGACGCCGCTGGATAAACGCTATTAGTGTTCATCCCACTTCCTCAAAAAAGTCCCACAAATTAATTTGATAGCCTACACTTGCGCGCAAGTACGGTTTGCCGCCTGTCACAAACAGTCCGGCAGCCGTGCTGCCAAGTGCATGAACGATGCACTTGGCGTGGTCGTCCACGGGACTGAGCGACACGTGTTGGGGAAGCGGCGGGGGCACAGGGCGATTACGTTGTTTTTGGGACCGAAACTGGAGACTTACATGAACATCAAGATTCAAAAGCTGTTGCCGATCAGCGCTGCGGCGATGCTGTTCGCAACGTTGGCAACAACGGCCGCGGCGGACACGGTTGTCAAGATCGGTCACGTTGCACCGCTGACTGGCGGTATCGCTCACCAGGGGAAAGACAACGAAAACGGCGCGCGCCTCGCGGTTGAGGAAATCAACGCGAAGGGCCTGACGATCGGTGGCCAGAAGATCACGCTGCAACTCGACGCACAGGACGACGCAGCCGACCCGCGCACTGCTACGCAAGTCGCGCAGAAGCTGGTCGACGACAAGGTCGTCGCAGTGGTCGGCCACCTAAACTCGGGCACGTCGATCCCGGCTTCGAAGATCTATAGCGATGCAGGCATCGTGCAGATCTCGCCGTCGGCAACGAACCCGGCCTACACGCAACAAGGCTTCAAGACGACGTACCGCGTCGTCGCGACCGATGCGCAGCAAGGTCCGGCACTGGCGAACTACGCAGCCAAGGGCCTGAAAGTGAAGAGCGTCGCGATCGTCGACGACTCGACCGCTTACGGCCAGGGTCTCGCGAACGAATTCGAAAAGACGGCCAAGTCGCTGGGCTTGAACGTCATGTCGCATGACGCGACGAACGACAAGGCTGTCGACTTCCGCGCCATTCTGACGAAGATCAAGGGTGAAAACCCGGACGCGATCATGTACGGTGGCCCGTTCGCGAAGCAAGCCAAGCAGCTCGGCCTGCGCGCAAAGGTGCTGGCAGGCGACGGCGTGTGTACCGACAAGCTGTCCGATCTGGCCGGCGACGCGACCGACAACATCGTCTGCTCGGAAGCCGGCATGGCGCTCGAGAAGATGGAAGGCGGTTCGGCGTTCCAGGCGAAGTATCAGAAGCGTTTCGGCCAGCCGATCCAGATTTACGCTCCGTTCACGTATGACGCGGTGTACATCATCGTCGACGCAATGAAGCGCGCTAACTCGACCGATCCGGCGAAGATCCTGGCTGCGATGCCGAACACCGACTACAAGGGTGTCATCGGCGAGACGACCTTCGACTCGAAGGGCGATCTGAAGCACGGCGTGATCTCGCTGTACAACTACAAGTCGGGCAAGAAGACGCTGCTCGACGTGGTGAAGATGTAATACCGCATCGGGGCGGGCAGCCGTGTGCTGTCCGCCGCCGGAGGTTCAGGAAGGCACGTGTACCTTTGGGTCGCGTGCCTTTTTCTTTTGCGGTTGCAGGAGTGTGGTCGGACGCTTTGCGCGCGTGATGGCGCAATCGTTTGCGTGGGAGTCGTATGCGTTGCGCGACGGTTGCTGAGCAGTGCTACTTTCCGCTCGCTGCACGTGTGAGGCTTGAAATTCGCATCACGTGTATGAATGCGGCGGGCACACAGCCTTTTAGCCACAGCGGTGAAAAAACAGCGAGCCGGTTGCCCGGCTCGCCACCTCCCTTGCGAGACGCTTTATTGTTCGCGCCGGAACACGTTCGCGCGAAGCCCGCGTGTAACGTAACGCGGCGCATTGGTGGGCGGAAGTCCGCGAGGGAGACCGTGGCGTGCGCCCGCGCGTCACCAGGCGAGCACCCGCTAGATTTTCAGCCGCTGCAGCACCTTCGGACCCATGACTGCAATCAGCGCGCAGCACACCGCGACCACGGAGAGCCCGACGGACAGGTTCGTCACCTGCGCCACCGCGCCGATCACGACCGGGCCGAACAGCAGCCCGAAATACGCCAGCCCCGCGACATGCGCGAGTCCTTCGGCGGCGTGGATGCCCTTCACGCTCGCCGTGGCCGCGAACAGCACCGGCATCATGTTGGCGAGGCCGAGGCCCATCAGCGTGAAGCCCGTCAGGGCCGCGACCGGCGTCGGCAGCAACAGCGCGCCGATCATGCCGACAAGCGCGAGCGTCGCGCTGCCCATCACCAGTTGCGGCGCGCCGAAGCGCGCGCACCGCATCGCCGGCAAAACGCGCGGCTGCCATGCCGCCGGAAAACGCCGCATAAGCGGCGCTGGCGGAAGCCGGCGTCGCGAGGACGACGTCGCGCATATAAACCGTCGCCCAGTCGTACATGGCGCCTTCGGCGATCAGCGCGACGAGCGCCATCGTGCCGAGTGCCCACAACGCGGGCGAGCGCCAGCGGTTCGCGCGCGGCGTCGCCGAATCCGGATGCTCGTCGTGCGGCACGTGCGGCAGCACCGACGGGCAGGCCGCGATCAGCACCAGCGCGCTGACGGCCGAGGCCAGCGCGAGATGCACGGCCGGCGCCATGCCATGCGCGAGCAGCGCGCCGCCGACTGCAGCGCCGACCATCCCGCCGACGCTGAACATGCCGTGCAACGACGACATGATCGGTTTGCGCAGCGCCTTCTCGACGGCGCTGGCTTCGGCGTTCATCGCGACGTCGAGCGTGGCCATGCCCGCACCGAAGAGGGTCAGCACGATCAGCAGCAACCAAGTAATATGGCACCACGAGAATCAGCGCGACGCAGGCCGCCATCACGAGGCCACCGGTGAGACACGCGCGCCGCGTGCCGACCCGCGCGATCCACGACGCATTGGCCGCCATCGCCCCGATCGAGCCGCCGGCGACCGCGAGGAGCGCGAGCGACAGCAAGGCTGGGCTGAGGTGGAAGCGGTCGCGCACGGTCGGCACATGCACGCCCCACGAGCCGTACACCATCCCGGCGATGAAAAACAGCGCCATCGTCGCCACGCGCGCGCTGGCGCGCGGTGTCGGACAGGTTTCGGTGAGCGGCGGGAATGGCGGCGAAGTCGGTCGAGCGATCGGACACGGAAGTCTCGAGTAGAAGAAAGATGCGAAAGAAAGCGCACTGAAAGCGAATTTCCGATTCTAACCGGGCGCGCTGTCTTATGCTTGAAGCCATCGGATTGCAGGTTTTGACGCGTGCGTTCGCGGCTTTTACCGCGTCCCGCGCGGTTCATGCGGCGCGCGCGGCCCTTGGCGCGCTGGCCGGCAACTTTCGGCGAGGACGCACGCCACATGCCCGAGCGCCGGCGCTTCGCTCCCGATTGCCGCCTCCGCC
Organism: uncultured Paraburkholderia sp.; assembly: GCA_940746715.1. Classification (GTDB taxonomy): domain Bacteria; phylum Pseudomonadota; class Gammaproteobacteria; order Burkholderiales; family Burkholderiaceae; genus Paraburkholderia. Next base: position 202,328 of record CALNWN010000011.1, on the reverse strand, counting down.
GACGACCGCCCGCAAGAGTTCATTCATCGAGGAAAGCACTTGAACATTCCCGCCCAAGCACCCTTGCACCTGTTGCATACCGCTGCGGTCGGCACGCTCGCCACGCACGCCCGCCAGCCGGAGGGCTTCCCTTATCCATCCGTGCTGCCCTTCGCGCCTGATAAGCAGCATCGGCCGACCATTCTGGTGAACCGGCTCGCCGAGCACACGCATAACCTGCACGCCGATCCGCGCGCCGGCTTTCTTGTCGTCGACGCTCCGGACGGCGACGTGCTCAACGGTCAGCGCGTCACGCTGCTGGGCCGCTTCGAGGCTGTGGAGCCGGCGCCGGGACTCGTCGCGCGTTATTTGCGCTATCACCCGGACGCGGAACGCTATCTCGTGCTCGGCGATTTCACGTTCTGGACGATGAAGCTCGACCGGCTGCGCTACATCGGCGGATTTGGCGCAATGGGGTGGATCGGCGGCGATGAACTCGACCCGCTGCCCGTGCTCGAGCGCGCCGAGGAAGACGCGCTTATCGGCGAGTTTGCCGACGCGCTCGCGAGCGCTTCCGGCTACCAGCTGATCGGCGTCGACCGGTATGGCGTCGATTTGCGCAAAGACAGCCAGCGCAAGCGCATCGCATTCGAAAGTGCGAGGCCCGATCTGGAAACCTTGCACGCCGCGCTAGAAGATTGCATTCGACGGCAACGCAATTAGGCGTTTATCGCCTATTCGGGAAAACCTTATCGCCAAAAACGAGGCCGGGCGGCGCTCGATATATGTTACGACATTTCATGTCGAAGCTTTCATGAAATGAAATGTTCGCTGTCGCAACGTATCTTAATTTTCATGCGCTGATAATTAATCCCATATTTACCGATTCCCGAGCCGCTTTGTCTGCAAAATGCGGAGGTAGCTAAATGAAAGGTGCCGCGCGACAGTGCGCCGCGGCGAAAGTTTTTGAAACAGCAAGTATTAGTTTTACGCCGATGCATTTGTAGTCTTTCTATTTTGTGTTAATCTCGCGTTCAAATTCCGAGGCATGAACACCTTCAAAGGGCAAGCCGGCTTAAGACTGGCAGTCGTTAATCCAAACCACAAGGGAACCTATGTCTTCCTACAAGGAACTACTCGCGCAGCGAGAGAAGCTGGAAAAGCAGATGAAGAGGCGAAGTCGCGTGAATACGCGGAAGTGCTGAACGAAATCAAACAGAAAATGGCCGACTACGGCATTTCGCTGAGTGAACTCGGCGGCGGCCGCGGGGCCAAGGGCGCCAAGGCCGCTCGTCCGCGCGCTGGCGTCGCGCCTAAATATCGCGACCCGGAAAGCGGCAGCACGTGGTCGGGCCGCGGCAAACCGCCGCGCTGGATTGCAGGCATGGACCGCGATAAGTTTCTTATTCAGAAGTAATCAGGCCAAGGGCTTACTGAGTACTTGCCTGGAATTAATCAGGCGTAATGCCTGTCGCATTAAAGGTAATACGAATACGAGACCATGGTCGCAAGCGCGCCGGGCTCATTGGCTAAGGCCGCGTAGGTTTTTCAAACGCGGCCTTTTCGTCGCCGCGCCAAACGCAAGTGACTGCGCCCGCCGGTGCTTTGCACAATTCGAATGCGAATGCTTTTCGTTTTCATAACCGCTTGATTTTAAACGGTGTTTGCGGGGCAAGGCACTCGCTTTGAAAAGCGGGCGGGTAGAATGGCGGAATCGGACGCCCACTTCTTTCCTCCATGCCTTTCGCCGCCATTGAATCCGCTGAAAAACACCGTGTCGCGCGCAAAAGTACGTTTGTCAGTATTGCGCTGAATGCGGTTTTGATGGCGCTGCAAATCGCCATCGGCGTGTTCGCGCACTCTCAGGCATTGGTCGCCGACGGCATCCATTCTCTCGCCGACCTGATTTCCGATTTTGTCGTCCTGTTTGCCAACCGGCATAGCGGCGCGAAGCCGGACGCCGATCACAACTACGGCCATAGCCGTTATGAAACGGTCGCCTCCCTGTTCCTCGGCGCGCTGCTGATCGCGGTCGGCGTCGGCATGCTGTGGCGTGCCGGCACGCGTCTCGCCGATCTGGAAAGCATCCCCGCCGTTCACCTGAGCGCGCTCGTCGTGGCCGTGCTCGTCCTCGTCTCCAAAGAGGGGCTCTTCCGCTACATGCTGCGCGAAGCGCAACGCGTGCGCTCCGCCATGCTGATTGCCAACGCGTGGCATGCGCGCTCGGACGCGGCGTCGTCGCTCGTGATGGCGCTCGGTATTCTCGGTAGCCTCGCGGGCGTGCGGCTGCTCGATCCGATTGCGGCGGCGATCGTCGGCTTCATGGTGGCGCGCATGGGCTGGATGTTCGGATGGGACGCGCTGCAGGATCTTTCCGACAGAGCACTAGACGAAACCGCCACCGCCGACATGCGCGCGCTACTGCTGTCGACGCCCGGCGTGCGCGACGTCCACGAAATGCGCACACGCAAGATGGGCGATTTCGCGCTGGTGGACGCGCACATTCTGGTCGATCCGCTGATTTCGGTGTCGGAGGGGCACTACATCGCGGAGACAGCGCGGCTTCGGGTGCTGAACGACAGCCGCGTACTGGACGCGCTGATCCACGTCGACCCGGAAAACGATGCGGTCGCGCATCCGCCCGTCGGTTTGCCGCCGCGTGAGCGGATCGGCGCGGACATCAACGCTGCGTTGGCGGCGGGCAGTGTGAAGGCCGCGGCGGTGAACATCCATTATCTGAGCACGGGGCTCGACGTCGAAGTCGTGCTGCCGGCGCAGCCTTCGCAGGACGCAGGCCGCGGGGATGCGCAAGGGCTCGAGCGCGTGGATCTGGCCGCGCTCAAGCGCCGGGTCGGCGCGCGCAAGCTCGAAGTGCTGCGCGAGGTGAGCACGCCTTCGACGCAAAGCGGTTCGTCCACGCAAGCGGGCGCGGCGGAACAGCATCGTCAGCGCAGTACGGCGCCTCACGGGACGACGTAACCCGGCCTCATAGCAACCAACGCAAAGCGCGTCTGGCCATGGCGTGCCGCCTTCCATGGCCTAACGGCAGATCACAGCCGGCTCACAGGCACACCGACTGACGCCTCAGAGCGGCAACTGCGTATCGAATTTGATCTCGCGCAGCACGACGCTCGTGCGCACTTGCGCGACAGCCGGAATCTTGAAAATGCGTTCGTGCAGAAACGTGTCGTATGCCTTGATGTCGGGCGCGACGATCTTGAGGATGCAGTCGGACTCGCCGGTCGTGCTGTAGCACTCGGTGACTTTCGGGCAGGTGGCGATTTCCCGCTCGAACTGCTCGACGCCGCCTTCCGTGTGACGCGTGAGGTGAATATGCGCGAGCGCGCATACGTGCAGCCCCAGCTTCTCGCGGTCCAGCAGCGCGGTGTAGCGCTGGATCACGCCCGATTGCTCCATGTCCTTGATGCGCCGCCAGCAGGGCGTGCTCGACAGGCCGACCTGATCGGATATTTCTTGCACCGAACGGCGTGCGTCCAGCTGCAAAAGGCGCAGGATTTTTTGAGAGAACGTATCGAGTGTCAACTGCGCCTCCGTTTGCGTCGCCGTATCACCGCATGGTAGAGGGCGCGAAAACGAAACGCAATGCAAAACGGCTCCAGCGAGGGAGATTACCTAATTTGCCGGTTCCTCAGCGGGATTTTGACCTGAGCCGTCCCCTTCTTGGTTTGCAGCGGCATCGGCCGCCTGCATGGCGCGCAAATCCTTCAGCATGTTGCAGAAAAGCGCGCCTTGTTCGATGGCGTCGTCGAGCGCGACATGCGTGTGCGGATGCTCGTCGAACCAGTGTTTCGGAAAGCGCGGCTTGATGTTCTTGCGATACGGCAGCCCGGTCATCGCGAAGGCGAGCGTCTTGATGTCGAGCGCGGACCACGAAAACGGGCAGCGTCCGACAAAGCGCATCATGTACCAGAACATGTAGGTGAAGTCGAAGCCGGCGGGCATCGCCACGAATACCGGCTTGCCCGGCAGCGCCTCGACCCAGTCGACATAAGCCGCGAGCGCTTCAGCGGGATGCTGCAAGTCCGTGCGGCACGCCGCCCACGCCTCCGGCTGGGTCTTCCACCAGGCTTCCTGCACGGGGTGCGGCGCGGCGCCTTCGAGCAGTTCCAGGTTCGCGGAGAAGGTGGCGATCAGCTGCTTGTCTTCCGTGTAGGCGGCCGAGGCGAAGCTCAGCATCGAATGCGGACCGGGGATCGGCCCGTCCGCCTCGACGTCGGTGCTGACGTAGATTTCGCTGCTCATGCGACGACTCCGTCGGCCACGGTACGGATTTCTGCGCCGCTCCGCGCCGAACGTCGACGTGGGGCCGTGGTCGGGCACGAACGTGACGTCGTCGCCGAGCGGCCAGAGCTTTTCGCGGATGGAGCGGATCAGGTCCGCGTGGTTGCCGCGCGGGAAGTCGGTGCGGCCGATCGAACCGGCGAACAGCAAGTCGCCGACGAGCGCGAGCCGATGCGCGCGGCTGAAAAACACCACGTGCCCCGGCGTATGCCCCGAGCAGTGATAGACCTCGAGCGTTTCGTCGCCGAACTGCACCGTGTCGCCGTCGTGCAGCCAGCGGTCGGGCTCGAACGCCTCGGCTGCGGGAAAGCCGAAGCGCGTGCTTTGATCCGCCAGTTTGTCGAGCCAGAAGCGTTCGTCGGGATGCGGGCCTTCTATCGGCACGCCGTAATGCGCGGCGAGCGTTTTGGCGCCGGCGCAGTGGTCGATATGACCATGCGTCAGAAAGAGTTTCTCGACGCTCACCTTCTGGCGCGCGATCTCGCCTTGAATGACGTCCAGGTCGCCGCCCGGATCGACGACGGCCGCGCGCCCGGTGGCCTCGCAAACGCGCAGCGAGCAGTTCTGCTGGAACGGCGTAACGGGGATCAAGGTGACTTTCATGGATGACGGCGACGCGGAGAAAACGTTGATTGTACCGGCGAACGGCGCGCACCGAGCCTCGTCACACGCCCGCAAGGGCTGGGCCAGCGGGCTTTTGTCTGTCGATTCTTGCAGCAATGGTGAAGATTCATCAAGGTTTTCAGTCGCTTAGCAACACAGAATTCTGTTTTGGGTATAATGAAGTCCATGCACGAGGGAATCGTGCTGCCACAAGGCGATGCGTCCCCAAAATGGGAGCGCGGATCGCCACTCAAGTAAGGGCTGTCGCGGTTTGACGGCCATCAGGTATCGATGCATTCGATGCACACGTCTTGCCCAGCCAGGCGCCGCGCGCCTGCTACGACTTTGACGGTCGTGACGCTGGGTGGTGCCTACGCCGCCGTTCCTGCGCGCTGAACTTCGCGCGCAAGAGCGTGTTTGACACGTTCGATGGCGGCATATGGGGTCTGGTCAGGCTGCCGGGGACAGGTTGCGCCAGACGTGAAAATTAACCGTGCGGTAGCGGCTCAGTGAGCTGCGTCCGGGCTTTGACGTTCTGCGCTCATTTCGCGCGGCGCGTTGCCGTCCTTTGCCGCCGGAGTCGCAGGCAACACGCTCAACTACGCGTGATGCGGCTCGACACTGTGATTGCACGTCTTATGAAAACTCGGTTATCCCGTAGTCGGGGGACTCTTTTTGCCTTTTTTGCGCTGGCCGGTTGCGCGACGCCCCCGGGCGCCGACAACAGCGCCGCAAACGCTGTGCCGCTCCGCACGAACAATGCGCAAGCAGCCTCCTTCGGACCGCAAGCCTACGGCAGCGCGTCGGCCTCGGACGCCGCCGCCAAGGGCCCGTCGCTGGCCGGCGCCAAGCCGCTGACGGATGACGGCACCGGCGTGTCGGACTTTCATCAGACCGGCCGCGCCTCCTGGTACGGCCGCGGCTTCCATGGCCGCCGCACCGCGAACGGCGAGCGTTACGACATGCACGCGCTGACCGCGGCGCACCGCACGCTGCCGCTCGGCTCCTACGTGCGCGTGACGAACCCCGCCACGTCGCGTTCCGTGGTGGTACGAATCAATGACCGGGGCCCGTATGCGCGCGGCCGCGTGATCGATCTGTCGATGGCGGCGGCGACCATGCTCGAGATGCGTCACGCCGGTACCGCGCGTGTGAAGATCGAAGGCCTGACGCAGGAAGAAGCCCGCGCCGCGCGTGAGGAAATGCTCGCGTTCAACTCGGGATCGACCGCACAGAAATGATTTTTGCGGCGGCGCGCGCAGCGTCGCCCGGCATGGCGAAACGACACGCTGTGCGTGTAATGACGTAAGAAGGGCCGCTCATCCGCATGAGCGGCCTTTTTGTTTGTGCGGCGCTGCACCTGCGATGGGTTTGCAGCCGCTTACCGTCAGTCGCCTTCCTTCTTGAGCGCGAGCGCGCGCGTGTACAACGCGTTACGCGACGCGCCGGTGATCGCCGCCGCCACCTTCGCCGCGCTGCTCACCGTCAATTTTTCCAGCAGCAGTTCGAGCAGCGCGTCGTGATCGTGTTCGCCGGCTGCTTCCTCGCGCGCGCCTTCCACTACCAGCACGAATTCGCCCCGCTGACGGTTTGCGTCGGCGGCGAGCCACGTTGGCCTTTCGGCCAGGGTGCCGCGATGCAACGCTTCGTGTAACTTCGTCAGTTCTCGCGCGATCAGCAGCTTGCGCTCGCCGCCCAGCGCATCGGCCAACGCCTGCACCGTTTCGACAATGCGATGCGGCGCTTCGTAGAAGACCATGGCGTGCGGGTGCCTCGTCAGCGCTTGCAGTGCGGAGGCGCGGGCTTTGGGCTTCGGCGGAAGAAAGCCGAGGAACGAGAACGTGGCGACCCAATCGCCCGCCGCGGAGAGGGCGGTGGCGAGCGCGCTCGCGCCCGGCAGCGGAATGACGGCGAAGCCGGCTTCGCGAGCTGCATCGACGAGTTTTGCGCCCGGGTCCGAAATGCCGGGCGTGCCGGCGTCGGACACATAGGCCACGCGTTCGCCAGCTTGCAGATGCTCGACGATGCGTTGCGCGGCGGCTCGCTCGTTGTGCTGATGGACCGCGATCAGCGGCTTCGACAGGCCATAGCGCGCGAGCAGCTGACCGGTGTTGCGCGTGTCCTCGGCGGCGATGCGATCCACGAGTCCGAGCACATGCAGCGCACGCAGCGTGATGTCGGCGACATTGCCGATCGGCGTGGCCACCACATACAGCGCGGCGGCAGGGTACTGCTGTCCTTGCGCGAGTTCAGTGAGAGGAGTCATGAGGCAGAAAACGCAAACGGACGGAATGAGGCCGTCATTGTGCCACGCAGGGCGAGCCGCGCCGGGCGGCGCGCGTCTTGAGAGTACGCCTCGCGCGAAGCCCGCGCCGAGGCAAGCGCCACGCGCTCCGATGCCCGACAACTTTTCGGGGCAGGTGGGGTCCAAACTCGTCGGCGCGGCTTTCGAGACACGAGCGCAGGAGTTCTTGCAGCGTCAGCGTTTGCGCCTCGTCGCGCGCAATGTGTCGTGCCGCGGCGGCGAAATCGATCTCGTCATGCGCGATCGGGACGGTGCGCTGGTATTCGTCGAAGTGCGGGCGCGCGCAACGCAAGTATGGCGGCGCGGCGGCGAGCATCGGGTGGCACAAGCGGCAGCGCATCGTGCGCGCCGCGCAGCATTACCTCGCCACGCAGGTTTCGCGTGCAGGCGCGCAGCCCGCTTGCCGCTTCGACGTGATTGCATTCGAAGCGGGGCGGCTCGTGTGGCTGCGCGATGCTTTTCGTGCCGACGAAGTGTGACGCAAGGCGGGGAGAACGCGTGTTAGTGCGATAAACTTGCGCTCGCGTGCGAGCTACGGGGCGAGGATTGGAGTGAGCGCGAAACGCAACGGGCGGCACGAGAGCGCAGTGCAAGGCGTTTTGGTCCATGCATCCAGATGCCCACGTGTCCCCGGTTCCGCTTTTGACGCGTTGCGCGCTGCACGATTTCATCAATACGACTTCACAACACGGCCGCGCAGTGCGGCCCACTCGCGGTACAAGATAGAGACTCGATGTCAGTCGAACGCATTCAACAACACTTCCGCGATAGCGCGGCAGTCAAACTCGAAGCCCTGGAATCCTTGTCGATGCCGATTGCCGCAGCGATCGACACGATGTTCGCCGCGCTTGCCAACGGCAACCGCATTCTCGCCTGCGGCAACGGCGGCTCGGCCGCGGATGCGCAGCATTTCGCCGCGGAGCTGATCGGCCGCTTCGAGCGCGAGCGGCCGGGCTTGCCCGCCGTTGCGCTCAGCACCGATACGTCTGTGCTCACCGCGATTGCCAACGACTACTCGTTCGAGCAGATTTTCTCCAAGCAGGTGTGGGCGCTCGGACAGCCCGGCGACGTGCTGCTCGCGATCAGCACGTCGGGGAATTCGGCGAACGTGCTCGCGGCGATCGAGGCCGCGCACGAGCGCGAAATGATCGTCGTGGCGCTGAGCGGCAAGGGCGGCGGACGCATGCAGGAAGTATTGAGCGACACCGACATCCATGTGTGCGTGCCGTCGGATCGCACCGCGCGTATCCAGGAAGTGCATTTGCTGACCATCCATTGTCTATGCGACGGCATCGATGCCATGTTGCTGGGCGAAGACTGACACCGATCCGAAGGAGAGCTAGTTGATGAGCGCATTCCGCGTCAAGAAGACACTGGTGAGAACCGTGCTGGTGGTGGGGTTCGCGGCGGGATTGTCCGCGACGTTGCAGGGTTGCTTTCTCGCGGTCGCGGGCGCGGCGGGCGGCGGCGCGCTGATGGCGACCGACCGGCGCACGCTCGGCGCACAAACCGAAGACCGCGAGATTCAGGTGAAGGCGCTTGCGCAGATCAGCCAGAACCTGCCGGATTCGGCGCACGTCAACGTGACGGTGTTCAATCGCCGCGTGCTGCTGACGGGCGAAGTGGCGGGCGACGCGTCGAAGCAGCGCGCCGAGAGCATCGTACGCGGTCTGAACAACGTGAACACGATCGTCAACGAACTGGCGATCATGCCGGCGAGCTCGTTCTCGTCGCGCACGAACGACACGTATCTGGAAACGCGCGTCAAGACCGCGCTGATCGCCGAGAAGGATATTTCGGCGAATGACTTCAAGGTTGTCGCCGAGCGCGGTTCGGTGTATCTGATGGGCCTCGTCACGATGGACGAGGGCAATCGTGGCGCGGACGTCGCGAGCCGCGTGCCGGGCGTTACGCAGGTCGTGAAGGTTTTCCAGTACATCCAGCCGCAGGAAGCCGCGGCGGCCGCCGCGGCTGCGGCAACGGCGCCGGTCGCCGCATCGCAGCCGGATGCCGGCGCGGCGACGGTGGGCACAATTCCGGATTCGTCGGTGAGCGCGCGGCCGCTCGAGCAGCAGGCGCCGGCGCCGGTCACGAATTCGAACGCGGTGCATCCGGGCAACCCGAAGGCAGCGCAATGAAGCGTGCAGTTGCGGGTGTTCTTATTGTGCTGACGCTGGGCGCGGCAGCGGGCTTGTCCGGTCCCGCTGCATTTGCCGCCGACGCGCCGCATGGTCAGCGCATTGCCAATGCCAATGTGTGCATGGGCTGCCATGCGGTGGATCGCAAGCTGGTCGGTCCGTCGTTCCAGCAGATCGCCGCCCGCTACAAGGGCGACGCACAGGCGGCCGCCAGATTGGCGCGCAAGGTGAAGGAAGGCGGCTCGGGCGTGTGGGGCATGATTCCCATGCCGGCCCATCAATCGATGAGCGATGCCGACATTCTCGCCGTGGTGGATTGGGTACTCGCAGGCGCGCCGTCGAAGTGAGGTTTTGGGCGGTTTTGCCGTGCCTTGCGGCTTGGCAAAACGGAAAATGCCTGTGCTAGAATTGTTTGAACGTTGGGGGGGTAGCTCAGCTGGGAGAGCGTCGCGTTCGCAATGCGAAGGTCGGGAGTTCGATCCTCCTCCTCTCCACCAACCAGATTCCTGCATCACCATCCGCCTCACTAAAAACCCCGGCAGCCCAAAGCTGCCGGGGTTTTTTCTTACAAGCCTCCAGCGCCCCAAGCGGCCCTCCGGCGAAGTGCACCCACCCCAGCCAGCTCACCCCCCACCTCGTTCACCACCCGAAAAAACTGCATCCTCTCATTCAACTGCTACCTCTGCTCTTGCATCGACAGCGAAGCCGTCCGTCGCCTGCTTCACGAGCGCCGCGTTCTGCTGCGTGACGTTGTCCATCTGCGTGATCGCGAGGTTGACCTGCTCGATGCCGCGGCTCTGTTCACTGGAGGCCGTCGCGATCTCCGACATGATATCCATCACGCCTGCCACCGCATGCGTGACCTCGGTCATCGTCTTGCCCGCTTCGCCCGCGAGCGACGCGAGCCGTCGCGAATCGACCGGAACGGCGGCTGAACCGGGCCGCTCAGGTGCGCAGCAGCAAGCTCGAGGACGAGATCGCACGGCGCCAAACATGGCCAATCGATAGCGTGCTGAGCTATCATCCCGCTTCACCGCGGCTCGTAAGCCGCGCGCAAGGTGGCAAAGACCCGTCTTTTCCGTGATTTGGGCCGCTACCACCTCTGGTACCCTACCGGTTCGCCCAATGCGCTCCGGTGGGCGTGTCTCTTTCCCTGTCGCGCGTCAAGGCCGCGCATGCCCGAATCGAACAGAATGGTCACGCGTCGTCCGAACCTCATCATTGCGATCAGTGTCGTGCTGGCCAGCGCAATCCTCGCGATTGCGGTGTGGGTGCTCGCGCAATCTCGAGATCTACGATCTGTCGATACGAACCGTGATAGACGGCCTGAAGCAGCCGGGCGTGCTGCAGCTCGATCCCGTGCTGCGTCAGATGGTGCTGTTTGACGGCTCGGTGTCCGCGAAAGACATGGGCTCGATCCTCGTGATCGACGAAACCGGCTATATCAAGTTCGACTCGCAGTTCGTGCCGCCGCGGCATGTCTATCTCGGCGACCGCGACTACTTCAAGGTTCACCGCGATTCGCCCAACGTCGGTCTGTACGTCAGCCACCCGTTCATGCCGCGCACCACGGGCGCTGACGCGAGCATCGGCCTCAGCCGGCGCATTACGAAAGCGGACGGCAGTTTCGGCGGCGTGGTGGGGACCATGCGCCTGAAATATTTCCGCAGGCTGTTCGACGGGACGAACCTCGGCGCGGGCGGGTCGATGGCGCTCATGCTGAGCGACGGCACGATGCTGATGCGGCGTCCTTACGATCCGAAGATCATCGGCATCAATCTCACGGGGACGGCGAACTACTCGCGCTTCGTCCAGCAGCCGAGCGGCGACTTCTTCAGCACGGCGGCGATCGACGGCGTCGAGCGCTGGTACGCGTTCCGCCATATCGACATGTATCCGCTGATCCTCGACGTCGCGCTGTCCACCCGCGACATCTATGTCGGCTGGCGGCGGCGGGCCTGGATCATCGGCTCTCTGATCGCCGCGCTCAACCTCACGCTGATCGCGCTGGCTGTGCTGTTCGCGCAGCAGATGCGGCGGCACCTGTCCGCCGAGGAAGAAGTTGCGCATGCTGCTCGCGCGCACCGACGGCCTCACGGGCGTCGACAACCGCCGTGCCTTCGAGCAGGCCGTGGAGAAGGAGTGGCGCCGCGCGCAACGCCACGGCGGACCGCTTTCCATGCTGCTGATCGACGTCGACAGTTTCAAAGGTTTCAACGACCTCTACGGCCACTCGGCCGGCGACGACGCGCTGATCACGGTGGCTCACTCCATCGCTGCGAACGTACGGCGCCCGGGCGACACGGCGGCACGCTATGGCGGCGAGGAGTTCGCCGTTCTCCTGCCGGACACCGACGAAGCCGGCGCCGGGCAGCGTCTGGTCGTGGCAGGGCGGTGACGCGCCAATAATATTATCCGGGCAATAAATTGCGTCATAATTTAATCCGGGTATAATTCGACAACTTCCTGAACTGGAGTTTGTCGTGACCACGCATTCGCGCACCTGCACCGCCTTTGAAGGCCACCGTTTGATTGCTTCCGGCGCGTTGCCGCCGGTCGCCCTCGCCGTGAGGGAGGTACTCGCGCGCGGCGAGCAGGCGCCTGTCCTTGTTTTCGACGACTCCACCGCCACACCAGTCGAATTGGATCTGCGTGGTACCGAGGAAGAGATCGTCGCGCGCCTGGGTGAGGTGCAGCACGCTGCAGATCCAGCGAACGACCCAAGCCCGGACCCGGCCGCGGGAGGCGCGCCGCGCGGTCGCGGACGGCCGAAGCTCGGCGTCGTCGCGCGAGAAGTGACCTTGTTGCCGCGTCATTGGGACTGGTTGAACGCGCAGCCGGGCGTCGCGTCGGTCGCGCTGCGCAAACTGGTGGACGCGGCGCGCGCGGCCGGCGAGCACGTCGACCGCAGGCGCGCCGCGCAGGAAGCGGTCTACCGCTTCATGACCGCGCTGGCCGGCAACCTGCCGGATTACGAGGAGGCGACCCGCGCGCTCTATGCCGGCGACCGGTCGCGCTTCGAAGAAAAAATCGCGCAATGGCCGCAAGATGTCCGCGCATACACGGTGCGGCTTGCGGGAAACGCGTTCGAATCTCACGCGTGAATCGCGGCGAAGGCGAAGGCACGCGCGGCGCAAAACCCGCCCGCGCGCAGGCAAAAAAAAGCCGCTCACACTCGGCGAGCGTGAGCGGAAAGTCGGAGAGTTACAACAACATTGCATGCGCTGCCTGAGGTCAACGCAGCGGGAGAAGTCTAAGAGTCGGCGCCCCGCTCTCCTATCGGACGAATCTCAAAGCGCACGACTGCTTGCTCTGGTTCGCGCTTGCCACCTCCAATCCCACTCCGTATACTCGCGCGTGTTTCCTGCACGGCGCCGCTTTCACGCGCCGTCGTCCACGAAAAACGCCGAATAGAGGAGAATTCCCCGCGATGGCCGATTCCTATTTTCCCCGCTGGCGCCAGCAGCCAGATGCCGTCGAGGGGCGCATCGTCGGTACCGACGAACGCCTTGCCTGGCCGCAGATGTTTGCCATGGGCATTCAGCACGTCGTCGCCATGTTCGGCTCGACAGTGCTCGCGCCGTTGCTGATGGGCTTCGATCCCAATCTGTGCATCTTCATGTCGGGCATCGGCACAGTTGTTCTTCGTGCTGGTGGGCGGCCGCGTGCCGAGCTATCTGGGCTCGAGCTTCGCGTTCATCGGTCTCGTGATCGCGGTCACGGGCTATGGCGGCCACGGGCCGAACCTGAACATTCCGGTGGCGCTCGGCGGCATCATGCGTGCGGCGTGGTGTACGCGATCATCGGGCTGATCGTGTCGGCGGTCGGCACGCGCTGGATCGAAAGGCTGATGCCGCCGGTGGTCACCGGCGCGATTGTCTGCGTGATCGGTCTGAATCTCGCGCCGATTGCCGTGCGCGGCGTGAGCGGCAGCAACTTCGATTCGTGGATGGCGCTCGTCACCGTGCTGTGCGTCGGCGCTGTTGCGGTGTTCGCGCGTGGCATGCTGCAGCGCCTGCTGATTCTCGTCGGCCTGCTGATGGCCTACGTGATCTACGCGATCGTGACCAACGGTCTCGGCATGGGCAAGCCGATCGATTTTTCGATCGTCGCCAACGCAGCTTGGTTCGGCATGCCGCATTTCACCGCGCCCGTCTTCAACATGCAGGCCATGACGCTGCTCGCGCCCATCGCGGTGATTCTGGTCGCTGAAAACCTCGGGCATATCAAGGCTGTGAGCGCGATGACGGGTCAAAATCTCGACCGCTATATTGGCCGCGCGTTTCTCGGCGACGGGCTCGCCACGGTCGTCTCCGGGTTCGCGGGCGGTACGGGCGTGACGACCTACGCGGAGAATATCGGCGTAATGGCGGTCACCAAAATCTATTCGACGCTGGTGTTCGTCATCGCCGCATTGATCGCGCTCGTGCTCGGCTTCTCGCCGAAGTTCGGCGCGGTGATCCAGACGATTCCGGGTCCGGTGCTGGGCGGCGTTTCCATCGTCGTGTTCGGGCTGATCGCGGTGACGGGCGCGCGCATCTGGGTCGTCAACAAGGTGGATTTCTCGGACAATCGCAACCTGATCGTGGCCGCCGTCACGCTCGTGCTCGGCGCGGGCGATTTCTCGCTCAAGCTCGGCGGCTTCGGTCTGGGCGGCATCGGCACGGCGACGTTCGGCGCCATCATTCTTTATGCGCTCCTCAGAAGGAAGCCGGCACAAGGGCCGGTGGCCTGATCGCGCAAGCGGCAGCGGCGCGCAGGCCTTTGAACAGAAGCCGCGCAACCGCGTTTCAAGCCGGCGTTATCTGCGGCGCGCTGTCAGCGCGCTCTCCGACAGATCGACTTCGTGCATGAGCTTGTTGAACGTCTCATCGTTGATGATCTGACCGCTGCGCAAGTTGAGCAACACCTGGCGCTCGGCGCGCATCGCCGAAAGCTTCAAGGTGCTCGGCGCCGAACGCGAGTGGCTGTTTCTCAACGTGCATCCGGGCGCGCTCACCGATCCGTATCTGTCCGCCGCGTTGCTGGCGACGCTCAGGCGCGTCGGCTTGCCGCCGCGGCGCATCGTGCTCGAAGTGCTCGAGCACCCCGCGGAGGACCTCGAACGTCTCGCGGATGCCGTGCGTCAATTCCGCGAGCGCGGCTTTCTGATCGCGCTCGACGACTTCGGCGCGGGGCACGCCAACGTCGAGCGGATCTGGCAACTGAACCCGGATATCGTGAAGCTCGACCGCATCATGCTGTCGCACGCCGCGCATCGCGCGGACATGGCGACGATCCTGCCGGGCCTCGTCGCGCTGCTGCACGAAGCCGGCAAGCTCGTGCTGATCGAAGGCGTGGAAACCGAGCATGAAGCGCAGATGGCGCTCGCCTGCAACGCCGACTTCGTGCAAGGCTTTTTCTTTGGACGTCCGAGCCCGGGCGCAGCCGATGCGGCGCATGCGGCCACCTGCATCGGCGAGCTCACGGAGCGCTACCGCGATCAGACCGAAGCGCGGGAGCGCCGCAACGCGAGCCGCCTCGCGCCTTATCTGCGCGCCTTCGAACGTGCGGCGGAGAGGCTTGCGGCCGGCGAGCCGCTTGACGAAGTGTGCTGGAACTTTCTCGGCCTCGACCACGCTGCGCGCTGCTTTTTGCTCGACGCCAAAGGGCGGCAGGCGGGCCGCAACGTCGTGCTGCGCGCCGACCGCGCGGCGCACGAGACCCGCTTTCTGCCGCTCGCCGACGCGCAAGGCGCAAACTGGCTGCGTCGTCCGTACTTTCGCGATGCGATCAATTCGCCCGAGCGCGTGCACGTGACGCGTCCGTATCTGTCGATCAACGAAGCGCTGCCGTGCGTGACGTTGTCGGTGGCGACGCGCGTCGGCGACAAGACCTGCGTGCTGTGCGGCGATATCGACTGGGTCGAGGAACCGCGCATCTGAGATCATGTCGGTTTTAACGACACCCGTTGCGCTCATGTCCGTTCTGCTCGAAGTCATTGCCACCACCGTTGCCGACGCGCGGCTCGCCGCGCAGGCGGGCGCCGACCGCCTCGAACTCATCACCGCGATGGGCGAGGGCGGGCTCACGCCGAGCCTTGACCTGATCGAAGCCGTGGTCGAGACGGTCAGTATTCCTGTCAATGTGATCGTGCGTCCTCACAGCCGTTCGTTTGTCTACGACACCGACGATCATGCGGTGATGTTGCGCGACGTGCGGGCCGTCAAAGCCGCGGGGGCAAACGGCGTGGTGATCGGCATGTTAGATGCGCACGGCGAGATCGACCGCGAACAGCTCGCGCGCGATCGACGCTGCGGACGGCCTCGCGATCACCTTCCATCGTGCATTCGATGAAGTGCGCGATCAACGCAAAGCTTTGGACGTGCTGCTCGCTTTCGATGCCGTGACGAATGTGCTGACCTCGGGCGGAAAGCCGTCGGTGCTGGATGCCGAAGCGACGATTCGCGATCTTGTCCGCCAGGCGTCGGGTTCGCGCTGCACCGTGCTGGCAGGCGCGGGTCTGACCGTCGACGCAGTGGCCGGTTTCGTGAACCGGACGCAAGTTGAAGCAGTGCATTTCGGGTCGGGCGTGCGCATGAGCGGCAACGGGCTTGCGCCGATCGACATCGACAAGCTGGCGCGAGTCAGGGCGCTGCTGAACGCGCAATAAACGCCAAGGCAAATAAAAAGCCGCTTCGTGTTCACACACGAAGCGGCTTTGTCGTTCATGCCGCAGGCGTGACGGGAGCGTGACGCTTACTTCGCGATCACCACTGGAATGCCGCGCAACTGCCCGGCGCCTTTCACTTCATCGAGCGACTTCTTCACCGACTCACTCGTCGCCGCTTCGATCTGCAAGCGCGCGGCGAGATCGCGCTCGCTGCGCTTCACGCCCGCGAGATTCGCGAGCTTCACATGCCCATACCCGCGCACGCGCGCGTGCAGATCGGCGAGCTTCGCGACGTCTTCGAGATTGCCGGCGTCGAGCTTCGCGAGCGCGCGCTGCAGCGTGGTTTCGTAGTCGTCGGCGAGTTCGCGTTCCATCTTTCGTTCGAGCGTCCGGCCGAACGGATCAAGCATCGTGCCGCGCAGCCTGCGTGCTCTGGCGAGCACGCCGAGCACCGGCCACATCCATTGACCGAGGGTTTTCTTGGTCGGATGCGCGCCCTCGTGCGTGCGCGCGAGCGTCGGAGGCGCCAGATTGAACTTGATGCCGAAGTCCTTGCCCGCGACACCTTCGAACTGCGCCTCGAGTGCTTCGCGGAACGCGGCGTCCGTATGCAGGCGCGCCACTTCGTACTCGTCCTTCACTGCGAGCAGACGATAGAACGTGGTCGCCACCGCGCGCGTCAGACGCTCGCTGTGTGCGTCGACGGCATGCTCCGCGCGGCGCGCGGTATCGACGAGCGCGCGATAACGCTTCACATAGCTCGCGCCGCCGTAAGTTTGCAGACGGCCCTCGCGATGGGCGATCAGTTCGTCGAGCGTATCCACACGCACGCCTGGCTTCACTGCGTGCCGCGCCTGCCACAGCGATTCCAGCGCGGCGGGATCTTCGGCAGCGAGCCGGCCGATGGAAAACGCCAGTTGATTCATCTGCACTGCGACATTGTTCAGCTCGATGGCCCGCATCAGCGCGCCGAACGACACCGGCACGAGACCCAATTGCCACGCGAAGCCGAGCATCAGAATGTTCTCGCCGATCGTGTCGCCGAGAAAACGCGTGGCGAGCGCCTGGGCGTCGCACGTCGACAGACGCTCCGCGCCGGCGGCGTGGCGCATCTTGTCGATCAACGCGTCCGCGTGCAGCGTCGCGTCCGGGTTCGTCACGAAGGTCGCGTTCGGAATCGCATGTGTGTTGACGACGATGCGCGTGCGGCCATGACGCATCGTCTGCAACGCATCGGCGCTCGCGCCGACCACCATGTCGCAGGCGAGCAGCACGTCGGCCTGTTGCGTGTCGATACGCACCTGGTTGAGCCACTCGTCGCGCGCGGCGAAGCGCACGAACGACAGCACCGAGCCGCCTTTTTGCGCGAAGCCCATGAAGTCGAGCACCGACGCGCTCTTGCCCTCCAGGTGCGCGGCCATGCTGATCAAGGCGCCGACCGTCACCACGCCGGTGCCGCCGACGCCGTCACGAGAATGTCGTACGGCGCGGCGTCCAGATGCGTCGCGGGCAGCCGCAACGCGTTGACGCGTTCAGCGAGGGCTTGCGGATCGAATGCGACGCCCGCGGCTTTCTTCAGCTTGCCGCCTTCCACCGTCACGAAGCTCGGGCAGAAGCCGTTCACGCACGAGTAGTCCTTGTTGCACGACGACTGATCGATGCGGCGCTTGCGTCCCAGCGCCGTTTCGACCGGTTCCACCGACAAACAATTGGACTGCACGCCGCAATCGCCGCAACCTTCGCAGACTTCCTCGTTGATGAAGAGGCGCTCGTCCGGATCGGGAAATTCGCCCTTTTCCGGCGACGGCGCTTTTCCGCCGCGCACGTCTGGTCGTAGATGAGCACGGTCACCCCGTCGGTGTCGCGCAACTCGCGCTGCACGGTGTCGAGTTCGCTGCGGTGATGGAACGTGGTGCCCTTCGGAAACAGATCGTGATGGCCGTCGTATTTCTCGGGCTCGTCGCTGACCACGACGAAGCGCGAGACGCCTTCGGCTTCCACCTGACGCGCAATTTGCGGCACCGAGATGCTGCCGTCGACGGGCTGGCCGCCCGTCATCGCAACCGCATCGTTATAGAGGATCTTGTAGGTGATCGTGGCCTTCGCGGCGACTGCCTGGCGAATCGCGAGAATGCCCGAATGAAAGTACGTGCCGTCGCCGAGATTCTGGAACACGTGGCGCGTTTTCGTGAACATCGAATGCGAGGCCCAGTCCACCCCTTCGCCGCCCATCTGGATGAGGCCGGTGGTGTCGCGCTCCATCCACGAAGCCATGAAGTGGCAGCCGATGCCCGCCTGCGCAATCGATCCTTCAGGCACTTTCGTCGACGTGTTGTGCGGGCAGCCCGAGCAGAAATACGGCGTGCGCTTCACGCTGTCGGCGGCATTCGAGAGAATCTGCGGCGCGACGAGATCGACCACGCGTTCGCGGCGATCGAGCGCGGGCTTGTGCTTCGCGAGCCAGTCGGCGAACACGGGCAGAATGCGCGAAGGCCGCAATTCGCCGAGCGACGAGAGCAGCATGCTGCCGTCTTCCGCATGCTTGCCGATCACGGCCGGCCGCGCGCCTTCCGTGCGGTTGTACAGATAGTCCTCGATCACCAGCACTTCGGAGAGACCCACGACGAACGTGTCGATGCGCGTCATTTCCAGCGGGAACGACAAGCCGACCTTGTAGATCCGCACGCCCGCCGCGTCGAGCCGCGACGGTCAGATCGAGGCGGCGCAGCGTCTCCATCAGATCCAGATGCGCCTTGCCGCACGTGACGATGCCGACATTCGCCTGCGGACTCGGCGCGATCCATTTGTCGATGCTGTTGGTTCTGGCAAAGTGGCGCACCGCGTCGAGCTTGGCGTGCATCCGCGCTTCGATGGTGAGGCTCGGCAGATCGGGCCAGCGGTTATGCAGGCCGCCCGCCGGCGCGACGAAATCTTCGGGCGCGGTCCATTCGGTGCGCAGCGCGTCGAGGTCGACGGTCGAGCCCGATTCGACGGTTTCGGAAATCGCCTTGTAGCCGACCCACGCGCCCGAGAAGCGCGACAGCGCCCAGCCGTACAGCCCGAATTCGAGCATGTCCGAGATATTCGACGGATTCACCACCGGCATGTGCTAGGCCATCATTGCGAAGTCGCTTTGGTGCGGCATCGACGACACGCAGCCGTGGTCGTCGCCCGCCACGACGAGCACGCCGCCATGCGGCGACGAACCGTAGGTTGAGCGCGTCGCCCGCGCGGTCCACGCCCGGGCCCTTGCTGTACCACATCGCGAACACGCCTTCGACGGTGCGTTCGGGGTCCGCTTCCACGCGCTGCGTGCCGAGCACGGCGGTGCCGCCGAGTTCTTCGTTGATGGCGGGCAGAAACCGCACGTCGCTCGCGTCGAGCAGTTTCTTCGCCTTCCACAATTGCGGATCGACCATGCCGAGCGGCGAGCCGCGATAGCCGCTGATGAAGCCCGCGGTGTTCATGCCGCGCGCCTTGTCGAGCGCGCGCTGCATGAGCGCGAGCCGCACCAGCGCCTGCGTGCCGGTCAGGAAGATGTGGCCGCGCGTGGCGGTGAGATTGTCGGACAGCTTATAGTCGGCGAGAGCGGGCGTGCCGTCGATGGGCAGGCGAGCGGTCATGGGTGAGTCTCCGTAATTGGGCATTCGCGCGCGCGGACGGGGACCGCGAAAGTCGCTCAGCGAAAGAGACTCTATTTTTTAGCGCCGATCAGAGTGGATTTTTTCTAGTTTGCCTACGTCCGCGCGAATGGGCGCGAAGAGCGGCGCGTTTTCCCGCGCTTTTGAGATAGATATGCCACGTGAAGGGCGAATTCGGGTATGCCCTGGGTGCCCACAGCGCAGTGGCAAGCATGGGCGGGACCGCTCGCCTTCGCCGTCCCCGCGTCTTTAGGGGCGAGCACTCGCGCCCACAGGCGCTTCGTCGAGCGGCCGGACGATCACGTAGCGCGCGAAAATCAGCCCCGTTGCCAACGCAATGCCCGACATCCCCACGAATATTTCCAGCGTCGCGATCGAATGCGCGTAGACCGTTTGCGGATGCATGTCGCCATAACCGACCGTGGCGAGCGTTTCGACGCTGAAGAAAAAGGCGCCGCCGAAGCCCGGCGGATACTGATTGGCAATGGGCGCGTCGCCGAGCATATAAAGCGTGGCGAAGGTGGTGTTGAGCAGCATGAACAGCACCGCGAGCGAGACAAAGAACGTCGGCCAGCGGACGTCCAGCGCACGGTGATAGAGGTCCTGCCAGAACGGCGTCGGCATGCCGTGCGCAATGATTACCCGATCGTCCAGACGCAATTCGCGGCTGCCGCGCATGCGGCGTTTCTGCGCGCTGCTTTCAGCGTCGCCGATGCCGGGAAAACGGTCGGTCCGCTCGGTCGGTTCGGTTGCCATTGCGTGCTCATCAAATGAAAACGGCGCAAGCGTAGCACGGCGCATGAGTCGCCGAACGCGGCCTTGGCTCGTGCCCCGAGGCCCGCGAGCAGTGCTTTACGGGAATGCGCGCGGCTTGGGGATGCCGGCGCCGTGCTCGATGTCGTCGACGGCCTGCTGATGGGCCGCGGCAATCGCCTCGGCTTCGTCGCCGTAGCCTTCGCCGCCGCCGACGGTGGTCCACGGCTTGACTGCTTTCTCGCGATGCCGGATCTCGTACTCCGCGTCCCAGCGCGCGCCGCTGAGTTCGATGGGGCGGACGTGAATCGAGTACACGCCGTAGAGGAAGAGCTGTTCAACCATGATCGCCTCCGACCATTGCGTTCGGGCGGCGCGGCGCGCGAGACACGGGCGCCGCGCCGCTCAGCCTAGAGTTCGAGTTCCCCGAGTATCCGATGAGCGAGCGCCTTGGCTTCTTCCAGTGCCTCGCCCGGCGTGGACGAGGTGGCCTCCACTTCGTAGACCGTGGTTTCCTGGTCCTGCCTCGCTTCGCCTTTGTCGCGCGCCAGTGTGACCACGCCTTGCCAGGTATCACGATCGAGCTCTCTTACCGACGCGGTGGCCGTGTAGATGCCTTTGGTATAGGTGATGTCCTCCATAGCGTCGCTCCTCGTTCCAAAGGTTGCGATATTTTCATGCTAGCACGGCCATCGCGCGTCGGCTGACGGGCCGGCGCGCGGGGCCGCTGGCGGCACTCACGACCTGCGTGCGCGCCGCAACGCCAGCATAAAGCGCCCGCGTTACAGCAGCGCGACGACCTCGTCGAGCGACGGCGCGTGCGCGCCCGCATGGCGGCAGGCCGCCGCCCCGGCCGCCAGCGCGAATGCCAGATGCTCCGGCCACGCGCTGCGAGGCGGTCATCAGGCTGAACAGCAAGCCGCCGATCGACGCGTCGCCCGCACCGACCGTGTCCACCACCTCGACGCGCGGCGGCCGGGCCTCCACGGTCATTGCGCCGTCGATCAGCAGGGCGGTATCCGGCCCGCGCGTGACGAGCACGGTGGCGCGCGGGTTCATCGAACGCAATTGGGCGAGTGCGTGGGCTTCGTCGCCGGTCTTGAAGATGAGGCGCAGGTCCTCCGTCGGACACCTTGATGAGATCGGCCAGCGCCGCCATTTTGCGCAGCGTGGGTTCGTAGCCGTGCTCCATGAGGTTGCGGTAGTTCGGGTCGAAGCTGATCTTCACGCCGCGCGAACGCAACTCGGCGGCCAGTGTGGCGAGCGTGTCGCCGAGCGGCTGCCGCACGAGGCTGATGCAGCCGAAGTGCGCCCACTTCACGTGCTCCATCCAGCCGGCCGGCAGACGCGCCGGATCGAAGGCGAGATCCGCGCTGTTCACGCAGCGCGCCACGTTCCAGCCGGCGCCGCCAGGCCGCGATAGCCATTGCGAGGCGCCCGTGCGGACGAGATCGGTGAGGATGTCGCCCGCCGAAACGAAGACGGGAAGTTCGGAGTTCATGTCGGTGTGGCTCATTTTGCCTGCTCCGCTGAAACGGCCGCGGCAGCGGCCGCGTCCTCCGGCAAAGCGTGCGCGAGCACCTCGTAGCACGCGCCCATGGTGTGATAGTCGGTCTTGCCCGCCGGGCTTTTTTCGTCGCTGTACTTGCCGGTTGTCGCACGTGAGGATGCGATACCACGCGCCGTATTTGTGATCCGAAGTGCGCCCAGCTATAGCGCCAGATCTCGTCGTACCAGTCCCAGAAGCGCTCGTTGCCGGTGCGCTTGCCCGAGCAGCGCGGCGGTCGCGAAGGTTTCGGCCTGGACCCAGAAGTACTTGTCGTGATCGCATACGGTGCCGTCCGGGCCGAAGCCGTAGTAGAGGCCGCCGTGGTCTTCGTCACACGCGTGGGTCATCGCGGCGTCGAACAGTTCGATTGCGCGCGGCAAAAGCCACGGCAATGGGCGATAACGCTCGAGAATCAGCAGCAGCTTTGCCCATTCCGTCTGATGCCCCGGCTGGAAGCCCCACGGACGGAAAATGTTCGAGCTGTCTTCCTCGTTGTAGTGCCAGTCGACCGACCAGTCCGCGTGAAAGTGCTCCCACACGAGCCCTTGCGACAGCTTCGCCTGCCGCAGCGTGATGTTCGACGCGACCCGTTCCGCGCGATCCAGATAGACGAGGTGGCCGGTCGCCTCGTGCGCAGCGAGCAGGGCCTCGGTGGTGTGCATGTTCGCGTTCTGCCCACGGTCCGAACTCACGCGCCATTCCGGCGACGCTTCGTCGGCGTAAAGGCCCGCGGCGGCGTCCCAGAAGCGGTGCTCCATCAGCTCGAAGGTCGCGCCGATCATCGGCTTTGCTTCCTCGATGCCGGCCATCGCCGCATGCGCATAGGCGAGCAACACGAAGGCGAGGCCGTAGCAGTGGCGCGTGCCGTCGAGCGTGCGCTTTTTGCCGTCGCGCCATTCGATCTCCCAGTCGTAGCCTTCGTTCTGCGCATCCCAATGCGCGTCGCGCAGAAAACGCAGGCCGTGGCGCGCGTATTCCAGATGCTTCGGATCGCCGAACTGCCGATACGCCATCGCGTAGTTGAAGACATAGCGGCAACTGCTCACGAGGTGCCGCGTGGTTTTGTCGTAGACCGAGCCGTCGTCGCGGAAAAAAATGGAAGAAACCGCCGCTCGGGTCGAGGACGTTGGGCGCGTAAAAGCGCAGTGTGTCCTCGACGTGCGAGAGCAGAAACTCGCGGCTGCGGAAACTGGCGACGGGCGGCACAGCAGGCGCGCCGTTGGCGGAGTGGGGCGTGGCGGTTTGCGTCATGGCGTTTTCACCAAAGTACTGGCACGGGCAATGAGATGGACGGGCAAGCGGACTTCCGTTTCGGCGGGCGCCTCTTCGAGCAGCAGCTCGACGCCGCGCCGGCCGAGCGCTTCCTTGCCGACAGAAATGGTGGACAGCGGCGGCGTGGCGTGAGCCGCGGCGGGAATATCGTCGAAGCCGATGATTGCAATGTCCTCCGGCACCCGTACGCCGCGCGCGAGGCAGGCGCGCAGCGCCGCGAGCGCGGCCGCGTCGTTGTAGGCGAACACGGCGTCGGGGCGCGGGCCGGGCGCTTCGAGCGACTGCTGCATCGCGCGCGCCGCGCTGGTGTCGGGGTCGAGGCCAGCGTCGATCGTCACTTCCAGCGACGGGTCGAACAGCAGCCCCGCTTCGAAAAACGCGCGCCGGTAGCCGAGCGCGCGCTGCGCGATGCTGAAGTGCGCGAGCGATCCGCCGATGAACGCGACGCGCTTGCGCCCCTGCTCGAACAGATGCCGCATGGCGAGCGCGGCGCCCGCGGCGTTGTCGAGATTCACCGAGCGCAGGCCGGGCGCCCACAGGTCGATCAGCACGAGCGGGCGCTGCATGGCGACAAGCGTGGCCAGCGTCTCGGGTTCGACAAAGCCGGCAATCGCGACGGCGTCGGGCGCATGCAGGCGCATCTGCTGGATCACGTCGTCGGTCGGGCCGGCGGTCAACACGGACGGCACGATGCCGCGCTCGCGGCAGGCGTCTTCCACGCCATGCAGCACATGCGAGAAAAACGGGCTGACGGCGAAGTTGTTGTGCTGCCGGTGCAACAGGAAGGTGAGACGGCGAATGCGCGGACGCAGTTGGGCGGCGTCGTAGCCGAGTTCGCGCGGCCTCGGCTACGCGCGCGCGGGTCGCCTCGGAAAGGCCGGGCTGGTTTTTGAGAGCGCGCGCGACGGTGCCGATCGACACGCTGGCCGCGCGCAACGTCGCGAATAGTGATCGCCATCGAAGCAGGTGGCCGTGCAAGGGCGGCCGCGCGCAGTTTGAGTCCAAATAATTGTATAGTAAAATACCACGAAAACAGCTAGAAAATCCTGCGAAACGGACCCGTAAATACCCGTAGTTACAGGACATTTCTGAGATTTAGGTGTTTAGTAAAAACAACTAAACACTCACTGTTGCCGGCGTTTGGCGGCGTTTTATTTTTCAGTTCGCGGTCACGGCGGCTTCGGGCTGCCCGCGCAGCAAAGCCATGCTTTCTTCCGCGTCGATCAGCACGAAGCCGCTCACCTCCAGCTTCGCGCGGCGCTTCGCGAGCGAGGCGATTTCTTCGCTGTTGTAGAGCGACGCGCCGTCGGCGGAGTCGGACTCGACGCGCACGCAGCCAATCGCCATCGTCACGAAGCCGAAGAAGGTCGGATTGCCGCGCCGATCCTCGCCGTGGATGCCGCCGGCCAGACGGTCGTCCGGCGCGTAGAAACGCTGCGCGCCTTCGTTGAACACGTGAATCGCCCGCAGCACGCGCTCGCGCCAGTCGTCGCTCTGGAACAGGATCAGGAAGTCGTCGCCGCCCACGTGGCCGAGAAAGTCGCGCATCGGGTCGCATACGTCCGCGAGAACGGCGGCAGCGAACTTCAGGACTTCGTCGCCTTGCCAGAGCCGTACTGATCGTTGAAGGGCTTGAAGTGGTTCAGGTCCACGTAGCACGCGTAAAACCGGCGTGATTGCCGACGAGCCGCGCAATGTGCGAGCTGATCGGAATGTTGCCGGGCAGAAAAGTCAGCGGGTTGGCGTAGCGCGCCGCTTCGATCCGCACTTCGGTGACCGCGCGCACTAGGTTTTCGCCGGTGCCGAGCCCCGCATATTTGCCGTTTTCGGTGATGACGAAGCCGTCCGCGAGATAGCGCTGGTCGTCGCTGGCGAGCAGCTTGGCCATCTGCTCGACGGTCATGGATTTTTCGATCACGACCGGCGACGCGTTCGCGAACAGCAGGCAGGGCCGCTAGCCGAACAGCTCGCGGTGGTAAGGCAGCGCGTAGCGGTCCATGAAACTGCGGCGGTTGATGATGAGCGCAACGGGCTCGTCGCGCTCGACCACGGCAAACGCGTGCAGGTCGGGCAGGCGGTTGAAGAGTTCGAGGACGTCGTTGTTGGTCGCGTGGCGCGGCAGCGCGGGCGCGTGCACGAGCATCTTTTCCGACGCCATGCCGCCCGAGGGCGACGCGCCGCCGAGTGTGCGCGTCGCTTCCGGAAATACCGCGATGTGGCCGGCACGCAGCGCGTCGCGGGCGTCGTCGGTGACCTTGCGCGCCGGCTGCGCATTCGGGCGGCCGAAGAAAAACCACTGCCCGCAGCCGATTCCCATGTCGCGCACGACAATCAGATCCGCTTCTTTCTCGATGCCTTCGGCCACGAGCCGCGCGCCGCTCGCGCTCGCAAAGTGCTGCATCGCGCGCACGGCTTCGAACTTCAGCGGGTCGCAGGCAATGTCGTGAATGAAGAAGCGGTCGATTTTCACGACGTCCGGTGGTTGCAGGCGCACCCACAGATTCATGCTGGCGTTGGCGGTGCCGTAATCGTCGAGCGCGAACTGCGCGCACGCCGTGCGCAGGGCGGCGATCACCGGAAGGAAGGCGCCGACGTCGAGAATCGTGCTTTGCTCGGTCAGCTCGATCACGATGCGCTGTGGATCGACGCCGCGGTGGCGCAGGAGCGCGAGCGTGTCCAGAGGCGCCTCGGCAAGGCGCCGAAGTGCGCCCGCGCTGAAGTTGAGAAACAGCTTGCCGTCGTAGCCGAGCCGCGCGAACGCTTCGATGCATGCGCACGCGGCGGCCTCTTCCAGCTCGATCGTGCAGCCTTCGGCGAGTGCCTGCGAGAAGAGCGCGACTGGCGCCTCGAGCGACGTGCCGGCCGGCCCGCGGATCAGACCTTCGTAGCCGAATCGCGCCGCCGTCGAAGTCGACGATGGGCTGAAAGACGGCGGACAGCTCACGCCGGGCAATCAACTCCTCGATGCGCGGCGCGGCGGACCGGGAGGGCGAGCGAAGTTGCATGGCAGAAAGTCGTAGCGATGGACCATCTCGGCTTAACGACTTGCGCTGCGGAGAATTAAGTGAAGTTTTGGTGAAGCGTTGCACTGGAATGGTGCGTGGAAGGGTTTCCGTAGCCTTCGAGAAATTAGTCTCCCCGCTGGTGTCGCGGGCGCCCCAGCGCTGCGCGAGCGCGGCGCACACCATCAACGGATCTGGTGGAACAGCATCAGCGGGAGAACGACGGCGCCCACCGCTTGCGAGGCGAAGATGACCTTGGCCATCGGCACGCCGGCGGCAAGGCTTTTCTTGGAGCCGCAGAAGATGATCGTGATCTGGTCCGCGCGGGAAAAGCCTTGCCGCTTGCTCACGACAATCGTGACGGCCAGCGCGAGCGCGAGCAGCACCCACGCTGACGAGCACCACGCCGCCGAGCGCGGAGAGCGGAATCTGGTGCCACAAACCTTCGGTGACGGACTCGCTGAAGGCGCCGTACACCACGAGCAGAATCGACCCCTGGTCCACGAACTTGAGTACGCCGCGGTGCCGCTCGATCCATTTGCCGATCAGCGGGCGCAGCAGCTGGCCCGCCACGAACGGTACCAGCAGTTGCAGCACGATATTGCCAATGGTGTGCCAGGGCGAGTTACCGCCCGCCGCTCGCCTGCAGGATGCGCCGCATGATGTTGATCGACGCATCCTGCAGGCGAGCGGCGTGGAAGTCATCCACCTGGGCCACAACCGTTCCGTCGATGAAGTCGCGACCGCCGCGCTTCAGGAGATGCCGACGGCGTCGCGGTGTCGAGCTACCAGGGCGGCCATAACGAATATTTTCGCTATCTCGTGGATCTGCTGCGAGCGCGCGGCGGCGAGCGCATCAAGGTGTTCGGCGGCGGCGTGATCGTCCCCGAGGAAATCGTCGCGCTGGAGCAATACGGCGTCGAAAAAATCTATTCGCCGCACGACGGCCAACGGCTCGGCCTGCAAGGCATGATCGACGACATGATCGGGCGGTGCTCGTCAGTTGGGCGCGAAACGTCGGCGGCGCATACAGGCGCCCTCGGCGAATGGATAGACGGCCTGACGGCGCGGCCGGTGTCGCGTCAATTCGCGGGCGAAGAAGGGCAGACCGACGACGCAACCGCGCTCGCATTTCGCCGCCTCGCGCAACTCATCAGTGCGTTCGAATCAGGCGGTGTGGGTGCCGCCGAGCGAGATAAGGTTTCGACGCTCGCGCATGCGGCGCAGATTCCCGTGCTGGGCATCACCGGCACGGGCGGCGCGGGCAAATCGTCGCTGACCGATGAACTGATCCGCCGCTTCCGGCTGGATTACGGCGACGCGCTAACTATCGCCGTGCTCGCCATCGACCCGTCGCGCCGCAAGTCGGGCGGCGCGCTGCTCGGCGACCGCATCCGCATGAACGCGATCGGCGACTGGGGCGGCGGCGCGCGCGTCTACATGCGTTCCATGGCGACGCGCGAGGCGTCGAGCGAAATCTCGAACGCGCTGCCCGACGCGCTGATGCTGTGCAAGGCGGCGGGCTTCGATCTGATTGTCGTCGAGACGTCCGGCATCGGTCAGGGCGACGCGGCAATTGTGCCGTTCGTCGACGAGTCGCTGTATGTGATGACGCCCGAGTTCGGC
Organism: uncultured Paraburkholderia sp.; assembly: GCA_940746715.1. Taxonomy (GTDB): domain Bacteria; phylum Pseudomonadota; class Gammaproteobacteria; order Burkholderiales; family Burkholderiaceae; genus Paraburkholderia. The sequence goes on along the minus strand of CALNWN010000011.1, from coordinate 174,506 downwards.
GCGGCAAGTCAGCTTGAAAAGATCGACATGCTCGATTTCGCCGACTTCGTCGCCATCAACAAATTCGACCGCAAGGGCGCAGCCGATGCGCTGCGCGATGTGGCGAAGCAGGTGCAGCGCAATCGCGGCGACTTTGCGAAATCGCCCGACGCGATGCCGGTGTTCGGCACGATCGCTTCGCGTTTCAACGACGACGGCGTGACCGCGCTCTACCGGTATATCGCGAACGCGCTGCACAGCCATGGCTTGCGTGCGGGCGGTGGCCGCCTGGCCGCGCACGCCGACGTGCGGTTTTCGAGCGGCCGTCATGCGATCGTGCCGCCTGCGCGCGTGCGCTATCTCGCCGAAATCGCGCAAACGGTACACGCGTATCGCGAGCGCGCTAAGGCGCAGGCGTGCATCGCACGCGAGCGCTGGCAACTCGTCGAAGCACGGCGGATGCTCGGCGAAGCCCGCGCCGATGAAAGCGGCGCCAGCGCGGAGCCATCATCCGCAACCCAGCTCGACGCGCTGATCGCGCAACGCACCGCAGCGTTGGGCGAGCGCGAGCGCCAGCTCCTCGACGCGGGCCGACAACCGTCGCTGCCTATTCCGGCGACGAACACGTGGTCCGCATCCGCGACCGCGAGATTCGCACGGCGCTTACGGTCACGACTTTATCGGGCACGCAGATACGCAAGGTCGCGCTGCCCCGGTTCGTCGATCACGGCGAGATTCTGCGCTGGCTGATGCTCGAAAACCTGCCCGGCTATTTTCCGTTCACTGCCGGCGTGTTCCCGTTCCGCCGTGAGAACGAAGACCCGACGCGCATGTTTGCGGGCGAAGGCGATCCGTCGCGCACCAACCGGCGTTTCAAACTGCTGTCCGAAGGCATGCCGGCCAAGCGTCTGTCGACCGCGTTCGACTCGGTCACGCTGTATGGCGAGGAGCCTCACGAGAGGCCGGACATCTACGGCAAGGTGGGCAATTCGGGCGTGTCCGTGGCGACGCTCGACGACATGCACGCGCTCTACGACGGCTTCGACCTGTGCGCGCCCGAAACCTCGGTCTCCATGACGATCAACGGTCCGGCGCCGACCCTCCTTGCGATGTTTTTCAACGTCGCCATCGATCAGCAGATCGCGCGCCGAACGTAGCAGCTCGGCCGTGCGCTGACCACCGACGAACTCGCCGACACGCGCCGCCTCGCCCTCGAAAACGTGCGCGGCACCGTGCAGGCCGACATCCTGAAGGAAGACCAGGGCCAGAACACGTGCATTTTTTCGACCGAGTTCAGCCTCAAAGTGATGGGCGACATTCAGGCATATTTTGTCGAACACGGCGTGCGCAATTTCTATTCGGTGTCGATTTCCGGCTATCACATTGCCGAGGCCGGCGCGAATCCGATCTCCCAACTCGCGTACACGCTCGCGAACGGCTTCACCTATGTCGAGGCGTATCTTGCGCGCGGCATGTCGATTGATGACTTCGCGCCCAACCTGTCGTTCTTCTTTTCAAACGGCATGGACCCGGAGTACACGGTGCTCGGCCGCGTCGCGCGGCGCATCTGGGCGATTGCGATGCGCGAGCGTTACGGCGCGAAGGAGCGCAGCCAGAAGCTCAAGTATCACGTGCAGACGTCGGGCCGCAGCCTGCATGCGCAGGAAATCGACTTCAACGATATCCGCACCACGCTGCAAGCGCTGATCCAGGTGTTGCTCGGCGTGGTGATGCTCGCGCCGCTCGTGCGTTTCGACGCGCTGCCCGCTACCGGCGTGCAATGGCTCGAGCTGATCGTGCTGGGCGTCGTGAACACCGGCCTTATGTATGTGCTGCTGTACGGCGCGATCCAGAAGCTGCCCACATTCATGACAGGCGCATTGTCGTTTATCTATCCGGTGGTCGCGATCATCGTCGACCGGATCGCGTTCGGGCAGACGCTCGCGTGGATTCAGGTGCTGGGCGCAGTGCTGATTTTGCTGGCCGCCGCGGGCGTTAATCTCGGCTGGCGGATCGTGCCGCAAAGGCGTGTGCCGACGGTTTGAACACGGCGCTTTCCGCGGATGCTACGGATTGCAAACGAACCGTGTTTGTTCATATCAGCCGACTAATGATTCGTAAGATGTGCCGCGGCGCGGCCCGTTTGGCCGCGTGTATGGGGTTAACAGCCGTCGTCATGCATCTGTAGGGAAATCACTGATGCGGCTCAAAATCGCGCGCGTATGATTCAGTGAGACGCTGATCACGTCCGACAGAATTTCTGCCGCTCGCCTTAACTGGTTGAGCGGCTTTCTTTTTGTGGCGGCGCTTTTGTGTGCGCTATCGCGCGAGCGCACGCCCGGCAACCCGGACGACGATCTGTTCGCCGTCCACCGCGAGCGGCCCATTCGCGCCTGCCAGTTCCTCGACAAGCCCCTTCAGAAGCGCGGGCCATTCGCCGCGCGGCTTGAGCATCGACGCCGCTGCGCGCATCGCCGCTGCGTCGTCGAGCATGCGCAGCAGCGACGCGAAACTCGTTGTGTGCACATCGAGCAGTTTGAAGACGATCAGCACCTTCAGCGCGTTCTTCGCATTGCGCGCCGGATCGGCACGCAGCCACGCGAGCCGCGAGAACGCGCGGTCCAGTGCCGCGTCAACTTCGGCGAACGGCGCGCCATGGCCGGGAATCACAAGACGCACGTCGAGCGCGGCGATGGCTTCGAGCACCGCCTGCTGTTCCGCGAAGCCGCTTTCGCCTTCCAGTTCCGGAAAGATCACGCCGAAGCCGTTTTCCTACAGCGCGTCGGCGCTGATCAGCAGGCGTTCTTCGGCGCAATAGAGCATCAGCGAATGCGGATCGTGGCCGGGCGCGCCGAGCACCTGCCAGTCGAGTGCGCCGAGCTGCAGCGTCGCGCCCGGCGCGATCGTGCCCGTGAAGCCGAAGCGCTCGCAGCGCTGCGCGGTCGCGCGGAAAGTCAGGCGCGCTTCGTCCCAGTCGCGCACGGCATCGGCTTCGCAGGCGGGAATGAGGTGCGGCACGGCCACGTCGCTTGCAGGAGCGCATTGCCGCCGCAATGATCCGAATGCAGATGCGTGTTGACGATCAGATCGAGAGGCCGCTCGCCGAGCGCCTGCTGCACGAGCGCACGCGTTTGCTGCGCATGTGTCGCGCATAGCCGGTGTCGATGAGCGCGGCGCAGGCGTCGTCGACGATCAGCACATTGTTTGACGAAAGCCAGCCGCGCTCGAAAACGCGCACCGCTGCGGGCAACGCGTTCATGGCGTGCCGCTGCCGCTGCCGTTACCGTTGCCGGTTTCGGCGTTGGCCGGCGCGTCGGGTTTCGGCATCACGAGAATGGTCGAAGCGCCGACCACGGCAACTTCGCCGCGCTGGTTTTTCACCGTGCCGTCCAGATGCGTGAGGTCGCCGTTCAGGCTCGGCTTCCAGTAAGCATCGCGCACACGCCACGTCATGACGAGCGTGTCGCCCGCGTGCGCGGCCTTCTTCAGCTTGATGTCGAATTCGAGCCCGAGCGGCTGCGCGTAGGTCGAAAAGTGCGTGGCGAGCAGCGCCATGAAATGCGCGGTGGGCTGCGTTCCGGACGCGATGAGACCGCCAAAGCGGCTTTGCGCGACATAGGCGTCGTCGTGATGCAGCGGGTTCAGGTCGTTGACGAGCGTCGCGAACGACTTCACGGAATCCGCTGACAGCGTGAGCGTCGCGCTGAACGTCTCGCCGAGAGTGACAATGCGCGGCGGCGCGTTCATCGTTGCACCTTGGTCTGGCTGGCGATGAATTCGGCATGGCGCGACTCCAGCGAGTCCCACACCGCGCGTTTCTCGTCGTCATAGAGCGACCAGCCGGCAATTTCGTCGATGGTGCGCAGGCACCCTTCGCACCAGCCCGTCGACGCATCCATGCGGCACACGTTGATGCACGGCGACGGCACGCCGCCGCCTTTCGTCGCCTGATCGTTCGCTGCTGTCATCGGATCAGGCCGTTTCGCGCGGCGCCACGTCCACCACGGGCGCACCTGTCAGCGCGATCAGTTCTTCAGCGGTCAGATTGAACACCGCGTGCGGATGGCCTGCGGCGGCCCAGAGGCTGCCGAGGGTGAGCAGATCTTCGTCGATCAGCGTGACGGGTTCCACCGCATGGCCGACGGGGCACACGCCGCCTATCGCATAGCCGGTATTTTCGCGGACGAACTTTGCATCCGCGCGGCCAATTTCGCCGACGTGCGCCGCCACTTTCTTTTCGTCGACACGATTGGCGCCGCTTGCGACGACCAGCACCGGCGCGCCGTCTTCGCGGCGGCGAAACAGAATCGACTTCGCGATCTGCGCGACCGAGCAGCCGAGCCCGGCGGCGGCCTCGGCGGAAGTCTTGCCGGTTTCAGGCAGCATGACGACCCGCCCCGCGTGACCGCGCTCGCGCAGCAGCAGCGCGACGCGGCGTGCGGAGTCGGGCAGGGCGGTGAGGTCGTCGGAGTCGAGAAAAGCGTGGTCCGTCATCGTTTGGGTCCTGACTTTAGGTGCGGATCTGCGTTGCTGATGTTGCGGGAGTACGTCTGCTTCGAAGTGCATGGGAAGTGCTTCCGAGCCGCTCACACTCACACGCAGTTGGCCGCCGCTTCGCTACGCGCCTTGGCGAGCAACGCCTTGCCCGCGCGCGACACGTTCGGCCGGCCGATCGCCGTCGAAATGAAATCGCCGATGGCCACCACCTGCGCGAGGTCGATACCGGTTTCGATGCCGAGGCCGTTCATCAGATACAGCACGTCTTCCGTCGCGACATTGCCGGTGGCGCCCTTCGCATACGGGCAGCCGCCGAGTCCGGCCACCGACGCGTGATAGATCTCGATGCCTTCTTGCAGCGCCGCGTAGATGTTCGCAAGCGCCTGGCCATAGGTGTCGTGGAAATGCCCGGACAGACGCTCGCGCGGAAACACGCGCGTCACGGCCTCGAAGATTTCGCGCGTGCGTTTCGGCGTGCCGACACCGATCGTATCGGCAATGTCGATCTCGTCGCAGCCGAGTGCCGCGAAACGTTGCACCACGTCGACCACCGACGCCACCGGCACCTCGCCCTGATACGGACAACCGAGCGCGCACGAAACGCTGCCGCGTATGCGCAGGCCGTGTTCCTTCGCTGCCTGCGCGACCGGCGCGAATCGCTCGATGCTTTCCGCTATGCTGCAATTGATGTTTTTCTGCGAGAACGCTTCGCTCGCCGCGCCGAAGATCACAATCTCGGCGGCGCGCGCGGCAAGCGCGCCTTCGAAGCCGCGCAGGTTCGGCGTCAGCACCGAATAGATCGTGCCGGGACGCCGCTCGATGCCGGCCATCACCTCGGCGCCGTCGGCTATTTGCGGCACCCATTTCGGCGACACGAACGAGGCCGCCTCCACGTTGCGAAAGCCGGCTGCGGAAAGCCGATTGATCAACTCGATCTTGGTCGCGGTCGGAACGAACTCCTTCTCGTTCTGCAATCCGTCACGCGGACCGACTTCGACGATTTTCACTTGCTGGGGTAGGGCCATGATGTGTCTCCGCAAAGTTGTAGTGGCGGCGCTTGCTCAATGTGTTTCGGCGCTCAATATCCACGATCGATATTCACCACGCCGCTGACGGCTTCGCCTCGTTCGAGCGAGAGCAGTTTGCCGGCGATCTGCGCGACGCTTTCTTCCCGCAAGGTCAGCGCGGACATGTGCGGCGTGATGGTGATGCGCGGCTCCTGCCAGAACGGATGATCCGGCGGCAGCGGCTCCTGCTGGAACACGTCGAGCGTGGCGGCGACGAGTTGGCCGCTGGCGAGCGCGCCGAGCAGGTCCGCTTCGACAAGATGCGCGCCGCGCGCAACGTTGATCAGATACGCGCCGCGTGCGAGCTTCGAAAACGTGCGGGCGTTCAGCACGTTCGCGGTGTCCGGCGTATGCGGCAGCAGATTGACGAGTACTTTCACACCGTCGAGAAATGCGTCGAACTGGGCTTCGCCGGCGAACGTAGCAATGCCTTCCACCTCTTTCGGGCCGCGGCTGTAACCGCGCACGGGCAGGCCGAATGCCGCGACTGCTCGTGCGACATGCGCGCCGAGCACGCCGAGGCCCAACACGCCGACCGTGAACGTTTCGCGCGGGTGCGGCTCGAGCACGTGCCAGCGGCGCTCGCGCTGCAGCGTTGCATATTCGTCGAAGCGCCGGAGTAACGCAGCACCGCGTGCGTCACATATTCGGCCATTTGCGGCGCCATGCCGGTGTCTTCCAGGCGGATTAACTGCGCATTGCGCGGCAAGGTGCCGGGTTGTTCGCGTTCGAGCGAGAGGATGGCGTCGACGCCCGCGCCCAGATTGAAGATGGCGCGCAGATCGGCGCGGCCGGCCAGCATCTCGCGCGGGCGGCCGCCAGACGACAGCGAAGTCGGCGGGCGGTGTCGCCGGGTTGCCACTCACGCAGGTCGGCGTGAGGCAGCGCTCGCGCGAAGTCGTGCAGCCACGCGGCAGCTTCGGCGTCCGGCATATAAAAGAGAATCTTCATGCGGCTTCACCGTGTAATGCGCAATTGCACCGGTTTACCCGACAAGCCGCGCGCACGCGGCAGGGCGGCTCTGCGGCTTGCGACGGCTGCGGCGCGGCGCGCGACGCTGGCGAAATGAGGGCTCCTCCTTTTATGAGTAGGCTTCATTCTACTTTTTCGCCAGCAATCCCGCGCGCTTGCGCGCGACCGTACGCAGCCGCGTTCGCAATCCGCGCACATTCCGCCCATAAACAAAGCACAAAAACTTGGTTCGTCGGCGCGCCTCGCGGCGGGACAATGGCTGCCCGGTTTCCCTTTGCGAGGGACAGACATGCTTTCATGCTCCAGATCGCCGTGGCCGCCGCGGCTCGTGACCGTTCCGTGCCTGCACGGCAGTGAGGGCGCACATTGGCAGACGTGGCTCGAGCGCCAGTTCGCGCGCTCGCTGCGGGTCGAGCAGGCGGACTGGGACGCGCCTGACGTCGCGGGTTGGGCCCACTCGTTGCGCGAGCTGCTCGCGCGTGAACGTGGACCGTTCGTGCTCGCCGCGCACAGTTTCGGCTGCCTCGCGACCGCCCACGCGTTGCAGCAGGCATCGTATGCGAACGAGGTGGTCGGCGTACTGTTCGTCGCGCCCGCGAGCCCGCAAAAATTCGCCTTCGCGGGGCCGTTCGAGGCGCGGCGCCTCGGCGTGCCGTCTATTCTGATCGGCAGCAAAACCGATCCGTGGATGCCGCTTGCCGGCTCGCGCGAACTGGCGCAGCGGTTCGGCAGCGCGTTCGTCAACCTCGGCGACGCGGGACATATCAATACCGCAGCGGGATTCGGACCGTGGCCGAGGGCCAAGTATTTCATCGACACGCTGGTGCACTGCGCTGCGCCGCTGCGGTTTCGCGACGAGACGCTGGAGGTTGCGCAGCACGCGCTGGTGTGACGACGCGCGTCGTGTTGGGCACCGCTTGCGCGACGCTGCGCCGACAGGCGATCCGCTAGAATCCCGCTTCATGCCGCGACGGTGCGGCCACGAGTTTTATCATCGACAGCGGGGACAACATGACAGGCAGGACGGGGACTTCGCGCTGGCTGGCGGCCGGCGTCACGGCGATCACGCTCGGCTTCGGGCTTGGCGGCACCTCAGCGGCGCTCGCGGATACGTCGCTCATGAACGTGTCGTACGACGTGACGCGCGAGTTGTACAAGGACATCAATGCCGGCTTCATTGCGGCGTACAGGCAGAAGAGCGGCGAGACTGTGTCGATCCGCCAGTCGCATGGCGCGTCGAGCGCGCAGGCGCTGTCGGTATTGCCAGGGCTTGCAGGCCGACGTCGTGACGATGAACCAGCCGAACGACATCGACCTGCTCGCCGAAAAAGGCCAGCTGGTCCCGGCTAACTGGCGCACGCGCCTGCCGGACGACAGCGCGCCGTACACCACGACGATGGTGTTTCTCGTGCGCAAGGGCAATCCGAAGCACATCAAGGACTGGGACGATCTGACGAAACCCGGCGTGCAGGTGGTGATCGCCAATCCGAAGACATCCGGCAATGGACGCTGCACGTATCTGGCCGCGTGGGTTTATCGCAAGCAGCATGGCGGCACGGACGCCGACGCGCTCAACTTCGAAAAAGCGCTCTTCAGCAATGTGCCGGTGCTCGACACGCGCGGCCGCGGCGCGACTACGACGTTCACGCAACGCGGCATCGGCGACGTGCTGGTGACTTTCGAAAACGAGGTCGCGCTGATGAACAGCGGCGTGGGCGCGGGCAACTTCGAGGCGGTGTATCCGTCGGTGAGCCTGCTCGCGGCGCCGCCGGTTTCGATCGTCGACAAGGTGGTCGACAAGCGCGGCACGCGCAAGGAAGCGCAGGCGTATCTCGACTATCTCTGGTCGCCCGCCGCGCAGGAGATTATCGCGCAACACCATCTGCGTCCGCGCGACAAGAGCGTGCTCGCGAAGCACGCGGCGGAGTTCAAGCCGATCAAGACCTTCACCGTCGAAGAAAATGTTCGGCAGCTTGCAGAAAGCGCAGCAGACGCATTTCTCCGACGGCGGGACTTTCGATCAGATCATCGTCGACAGGAAGTAACGCGCGTTACGCGTGGTCGTAGCCGCTCTTGTCGAGCGGCATCTGCTGCGCGGCTTCGGCGCGAATGCCGAGGCGCGCGAGCAGCTTGCGGTCCGCTTCGGCTTGCGGGTTGCTCGTGGTCAGCAACTGATCGCCGTAGAAAATCGAGTTCGCGCCCGCGAGGAAGCACATGGCCTGCAGCGCTTCGTCCATCTGCTCGCGGCCCGCGGACAGGCGCACCATGGCACGCGGCATCGTAATGCGCGCAATTGCGATGGTCCGCACGAATTCGAACGGATCGATCGGTTCCGTGCCGGTCAGCGGCGTGCCTTCCACTTGCACCAGATTGTTGATCGGCACCGACTCAGGGTACGGGTCCATGTTCGCCAGTTGCGCGATCAGTCCGGCCCGTTCGCGGCGCGACTCGCCCAAGCCCACAATGCCGCCGCAGCACACGTTGATGCCCGCATCGCGCACGCGTTCGAGCGTGTCGAGGCGATCCTGGTATGTGCGCGTCGAAATAATCTGACCGTAGAACTCCGGCGACGTGTCGAGGTTGTGGTTGTAGTAGTCGAGGCCTGCCTCGCGCAGCGCCTGCGCCTGGTGCGTTTCCAGCATGCCGAGCGTCACGCAGGTCTCGAGTCCCATCGCCTTCACGCCGCGGATCATGTCCTTGATCGGCTCGAGATGCCGATCTTTCGGATTGCGCACGCGGCGCCCATGCAGAAGCGCGTCGCGCCGTTTTCCTTGGCGGCTTTCGCGGCGGCGAGCACTTCATCGACAGGCATCAGCTTGTCGGCTTGCAGACCGGTGTCGTGATGCACCGACTGCGGGCAGTACGCGCAATCTTCCTCGCAGCCGCCGGTCTTGATCGACAGCAGCGTCGACAGTTGAACGGTGTTCGCGTCGAAATGCTCGCGATGCGTTTGCTGCGCGCGAAACATCAGGTCGTTGAACGGCAGTTCGTACAACGCGACGATATCGGCGACGCGCCAGCGCGCGAGTTGTCTGGTTGCGGCATTCACATTGATGGCTGTGCCCGCGGACGACGGAGTGATGTTCAGTTGGGTCATGTGGTTGATCCTCATGAATGAATGTGATGTTCGCTTCAGCGCTGCGCGTCACGCAGCGTCTGCAATAGCCGTTGAATGTCGAGCCGTTCGGACGCGACTTCGGCCGATGCCGGGCTCAGATGCGGCACGATGCCGAGCAACGGCGCGTGATGTTCGCGCGCGAGATGCTCGCGGATCGACGCGATGTTTTCGTCGGGAAAGGTCATGTTCGGATCCACGCGGTTCGCGACCCAGCCGGCCAGCGTGAGCCCGCGCGCGGCGATGGCCTCGGCGGTGAGCAGCGCGTGGTTGATGCAGCCAAGGCGCATGCCGACGACCAGCACGACCGGCAGCTTCAACGCAACGGCGAGATCGGCCGTGTCGCGCGTCGCCGTCAATGGCACGCGAAAGCCGCCGACGCCTTCCACGACGACGTCGGCGCGCGTCAATGCTTGCCGGTGGCAGGCGACGATATGCTCGATGTCGAACGCGACGTTTTCCAACGCCGCCGCGATATGCGGCGCGGCCGGTTCCTTCAACAGATAGGGCGTGCGCATTTCGGGCGGCAGCAGGACGTTCGACGCCGCGTCGAGCTGATCCGCGTCTTCGTTATGCAGTTCGCCGTTCAGCACGAACGCGCCGGCGGCGATCGGCTTCATGGCGGCCGCCTGCAGGCCCTCGCGAACGAAGCCTCGCAGCAATGCAGACGAGACGAAGGTCTTGCCGATTTCGGTGTCCGTGCCGGTGACAAACACGGACAGTGCGGAATGTGCAGAGGTCATGCGGCCAGCGCTCCTGTCTGTTGCAAGCCCGTTTCGAGCCGGTCCGGATCCGCATGCGAATGCGCGGCGGACAGCGAAATGCGCAAGCGCGACGTGCCGGTGGGCACGGTCGGCGGACGGATCGCGGGGACCCACAAACCTGCATGATCGAGCGACGCGGCGATCTCGAGCGTGGCCTCGTTCGCGCCGATGATGAGCGGCTGCACGGCCGTGTGCGAATCGACTGGCAGCCACGGCGTGGTTTTGACCATGGCACGCGTGCGTTCGATCAGTTGCCGCAGATGCGCGCGCCGCTCATCGCCTTCTGCTCCGTCGATGATGCGCAGGCTCGCCGACACCGCGTGCGCGGCGGCCGGCACGGAAGCCGTCGTGAAGATGTACGGACGCGCGCTGCACGAGCCATTCGACCACCGTCTCATGCGCCGCCACGAATGCGCCCGACACGCCGGCCGCTTTGCCGAGCGTGCCGATCGAGATCAGATTGGGCGCGCGGCGCGTCCACGAATCCGCCGACGAACTCGGCGAGATCGTCTTCGAGTTGCGCATGCGCGCGCGAGTGGCCGCCGAGCAGATGCGAACCGCCGCTGCCCGCGCCATAGCGTTGCGCGCCTTCCGCGATGGCCGCGATTAGTTGTGGATGCGCGGCGAGGCCGAGGTAGTCATTGCTTGCAAAGCCGACGATCTCGCGGCCGTCGACTGTCATGTGAGCCGTGCAAGGCGTGTCGGCAATGCGGCGGCGACGGCGCAGGCCGCGCTCGTCGATTTCCTCAAGCCCCTGCGAAAGTTTGTCGAGGAGATGCATTAGTGGACCTCCGCGAGCGTGGCGTCGAACGTTTCGCGCGTGCGAGAGGCGAGCAGCGCGAGTTCTTCGTCGTCGAGAATGTAGGGGGGCATCAGGTACACCGTGGTCGCAATGGGGCGCAGCAGCAGCTCGCGCTGCAAGGCGTTTTCGAAAAAGCGGCGCGAAAACGTTCTGGCATCCTGAGCGTTTTCGATGACTGCGTCGAAAGCGAAGATCGTCCCGCACTGACGCAGGTTGCGCACGTGGGCGTGTTCCTCCAGCGGCGCAAGCGCTGACCTCAGTTTCGCCGACTTGTGCGCGTTGGCGGCGAGCACGTTGTCGCTCGCGAACAGGTCCAGCGTGGCGAGCGCCGCACGGCACGCGAGCGGGTTGCCGGTGTACGAATGCGAGTGCAGAAAGCCGCGTGCGGTATCGTCGTGATAGAAGGCGTCGAAGATTTCGTCGCGCGACAGCACGATGGACAGCGGCAGATAACCGCCGCTAATGCCTTTGGACAGACACAGGAAGTCCGGCCAGATGCCGGCCTGTTCGCAGGCGAAAAAGGTGCCCGTGCGCCCGCAGCCGACGGCGATTTCATCCGTGATCAGATGCACGCCGTACTGATCGCACAGGGCGCGCAAGCCGGCGATATACGAGGCGTCGTGCATGGCCATGCCTGCTGCGCATTGCACGAGCGGCTCGACGATCAACGCGGCGATTTTCGCGGCGCGCGCTTCGAAGAGCGAACGCACGTGTTCGAGCGCGCGACGCGCGACGTCCGCCGCCGACTCGCCCGGTTGCTGCCGCCGTCACCGATCTTGGTAAGCAGGCGGCTTCGCCAGAATAATGCTTCGACATACGAACCCGCGCCGCCCCCTCTCCGCTTATCTCGATTGCGCAAAGTCCCGCAAAATCCGCCGAGCCTGCATCCGTTAGCAGCCCGAAGCTCTTTCAGGTAATGCTCGTCTGACGCGGGTGAGAGCAAATCCGCGGTTGTCCGGACGCGGCTGCCGGCAGCCCCGGCGCATGCTTGCAATGCACGTGCATCGTCGATAGGGCACGACACCGGGAAAATCATGGCGCCGGCGGTCAGGAGCCAGATGGTGCGCGTCACGCCGTCGGCAATGCTCAATTGCACCGAGCCGCCGTTCTCCGCGCGGCATGTCATGAGGGCAAGGGGAACGGGGTCGAATTGTCCTTCCATGAAGCCGATTTCGGCGGCAGCGAATTTTTCGTCGGAAGGCCACAAGGCTTGCGACGTATCCGCGCATTGCTCGGGTTTGCCGCCAGTACGCCGCCATTGTTCGAGCAGCCGGTCGGCGTCGACCTCGACGACGGCAATGCTCGCGTCTCCTTGCGAGGCGGACACGCGCATGAAAACGGTGCCGAAATTGGCTGTCGGAATCTGAAACACGGCGCAGCGTTGCTTCGCGTGCCACGCGATGCCATAAAGCGTCTTCACGTCCTTCTCCTGTCGTGATGGTCCGCATACTTATAGCGGGCACGACCATACCCAAAAATGGGAGAAGTCCCAATCGTCGGCGGCGCGGCGTCAGGTCTCAGCCGGCGCGGCTATTCCCGGCTGGCAATAGCCGGTCGCGCGTCGTCAGTGGAAGAGATGGAAGAAGAGACGGAAGAAGAAGCGGAAGCACTACCAGGCGCGCCGGAGCCGCTGTCAGCCGTCCGTGAACCTTGGTCTCCCCAGACAACGGAGCTATCCACGGCGTACAGGCGGCAAGGCGCCGAGCTCTGCTTCTGGCAATTCGCGATGGCGACCGACATCGGATCGTCGCCGCCCTCGGCCCACGACCATGCGCCCGTGTCCGACACCGCGAACGCCCGGCTCGGGTACTGGCGCAGGAAGTTGCGGTAGCCGTTGCGCCCGGCTTCGTCGACGTAGGGCACGGCGTCCACGGCATCGACGGAAGCAAAGCCGCTCGCCTTCGGCGCGGCCGGATCCGCCACGCGGTACTGCACGCCAGTCGGCATGCCCACGCGGGCAAGGAACGCCTCGACCGCCGGCCACCAGACCTGCACGCCGTCGCGGTCGCCGACGAGCCGGTGCGCATCGTTCTTATATTTGCCGTAGTCCACCATCTTCGCGCTTGCGCCGTGCGCGATATACGCCGCGTACATGCTGGCCACGAGGGGCGCGTTCCAGACCGAATCGTTGTCGCCGTACATCCACAGCGACGGCACCTTCGTCTTGTCGCCGTACGCGCCGAACGCGCGTGTCAGGTTGCCTTGCCAGTCGCCGCACGTGTCCTGCCGCAAGCCGCCCGAGAAGTTGATGAGTGCCCGCACGCCTGGCGCGCGGCTTCGGTGCCGTACGCCATCGTCGCGAGGCCGCCGTGCGACGTGCCCGCCACCACGATGTGCGATGCGTCGACGTAAGGTTGCTTCGACATGTAGTCGATGGTGGCCGCGACGTCGCCGGCCTGCGAGATGCCGTTGCGTTCGACGGCGCATCCGTCCTGATGATAGGCGCCGCCCGACTGGCCGAAGCCCTGGCGGTTCGGGGCCACCACGTAGCCGCGGGCGCACGAATTCGCGCGCAAGCGGCAACGGGTCGCTGCGTTCCTGCATACGCGGATCGCCGGGAATCTTGCCGTGGTTGAAGACGATCATCGGGAACGGGCCAGCGCCGTCCGGCTTGTAAATCGTCGTTTGAAGCGTGACCTCTCCGTCGGCGTCGACGGGGATGCGAATGATCTGCTCGTTCAGGCGCGCGCTCGGCAGATAGATGTCGTCCGGCAACGCGATGCGCGGCACTTGCGCGCGGGCGAGCGGTCCGGGGGCGTCCGCGAGCGGGTTCGCGTGCGCGGACGCGACAGCGCACATCGCCGCTGCACCAATCGCCGCACACTTCGCCAGAACCTTGCTCAACGCCATTCACGCACCTGCCTTAAAAACCGCCTCGACATCGCACGTCTGTTTGTTGAAACGCGCGGCTGACATTTGCCTTTCGCCCGCGTTTGCGACAAACAAAAACATGCTCACGTACGCATTGCGCGAAGCGCACGCACGCCAGATCGAGATCGCACGGGATAAACCCAACGGCCGGCGCGACCCCACGCGCCGATGATGAACGCCACGTCTGCTGCCGGGGAACCGCTGCCGCAACCTCATATCCGGTTATCGGCCGGCTCCGGCGCAACTTGAGGAACCCTTACCAGCGGGCTCTCGCAGGGTGGCGTCATGAAGCAACAATTTCATCTTGGCACGACAATTTTGTTTTGTGCAATCAAGGAGAACCCGCGACGAAAAAATTGCCGCGTGACGAGGGAGGCACACGGGAGGCTGAATGAAGTGGCGCGAGTGGGGAGAGAGTGCGGATTCGGTGAGCGAATGAAGCCACAAATGGGTTGAGTCGACGTGTCGAGCGGAAGCGATCGCCGGGCGCTGCTGCAGGCCAGCCGACTGCGGACGAGCCGAGCTGTGGCGTCGCGCCAACACAAAAAACAGCCGCACCAAAGGGTTAGCCAACTAAAGAGGCAAACCAACCAAAGGGCCACATGCGATGGCGGCACACGATCGCAGCACCTTGTCTGTCACCGCGCCGCCGCGCCAAGTAAGCCGGCGTAAGCCGCCGAAAAAACTACTCGCTCACATCGCCGTCGACATACAGCCAGTGGCCGCGATCATCGCGAATGAACCGGCTCAGCTCGTGCAACCGATGCGCGCGGCCCGCCACCTTGTACCGTGCGACGAACTCGACCGTCGCGTGCTGCGGGTCGGGCGCTTCGAGGTCCACGTCGAGATCGGCGGGGCAGCTTGCCGGCGCCTAGGTGGCGCGCAGATAGTCGGTTGCACCGACAACATACGCGCTGTAACGCGAACGCATGAGTTCCAGCGCGCGCGGCGCCGGCTCGCCGCCGTCGATATAACGGCCTCAGCACGCCGCAAATCGCGGTGCCTTGGCAGCAGCACCCGACGGGTGAGGCGCGGCGCCGCAAGGACAGTCGACGGGGCGCCGCGTGGACGATTTATGCTTGCTCATTGCACTCTTAAGCGAACTTTTAAGCGAACTCCTAACCAAGACCGCGAGCGATCAATATCTTCTGAATGTCGCTCGTGCCTTCGTAGATCTGGCACACGCGCACATCGCGATAAATCCGTTCACGGGAAAGTCGCTGAGATACCCATAGCCGCCGTGAATCTGCAATGCCGCCGAACAGATGCGCTCCGCGGCTTTCGAAGCGAACAGCTTCGCCATGGCGGCTTCCGTCAGACAGGGCTGGCCCGCGTCTTTCAGTGAAGCCGCGTGCCAGATCAACTGACGCGCGGCTTCAAGTTGCGTCGCCATATCCGCGAGACGGAATTGCACGGCCTGGTGTGAGAAAAGCGGCGCGCCGAAGCTCTCGCGCTCTTTGGCATAGCTCAACGCCGCTTCGAACGCCGCGCGCCATGCCGACGCTTTGCGCGGCGATGCCGATGCGCCCGCCTTCGAGCCCCGACAGCGCAATGCGATAACCCTCGCCTTCCGCGCCGATCAGGTTCGCGGCGGGCACGCGGCAGTCCTCGAAGACGATTTGCGCCGTGTCCGACGAATGCTGGCCGAGCTTGTCCTCGAGCCGCGCGACGACGTAACCGCTGCTATCGGTCGGCACGATGAACGCGCTGATGCCGCGTTTGCCGGCCGCCTTGTCGGTGACGGCCATCACGATCGCGACCTGAGCGTTTTTGCCGCTCGTGATGAACTGCTTGACGCCGGTTGAGCACGTAAGCGTCGCCGTCGCGCGTTGCCGTGGTGCGCAGCGCCGACGCGTCCGAGCCCGCCTGCGGTTCGGTCAGACAGAATGCGCCGAGCATCTCGCCGCGCGCGAGCGGCGTTGAGCCAGTCGCGCTTTTGCGCGTCGCTGCCGTACGTCAGCAGAATGCTGCACACAGGGCAATTGTTGACGGAGATGGCCGTGGATGTGCCGCCGTCGCCGGCCGCGATTTCTTCGAGAATCAGCGCGAGCGCAAGAGCGTCCATGCCGGCGCCGCCGTACGCTTCGGGCACCAGCACGCCATAGGCGCCGAGTTCCGCGAGCTGACGGTGCACGTCTTTGGGAAAAGTGCGCTCGCGGTCCCATGCCGCCGCGTGCGGCGTGATAGCTTCGCGCACGAAGGTGCGCAGCGCGTCGCGGACCATCAGGTGGTCCTGATCAAGCACCATGAGCCTGTCTCCTCACCAGTCGAGCTGCGTGCCGTCGTATTGATAGAAGCGGCCATTGAACGCCTCGCGCGAGGCCGCGGGCCTGCGCTAGCACTTGCGCATGCCGGTCACGCTGCGCGTGGGGTGCACAGCCGCCTGAGCGCCGCCCATGTCGGTCTGCACCCAGCCCGGATGCAAGGACACGCACGTGGCGCGCTGCGCTTCGAGCGACGCGAGCTTGAGCGCGTCGTTCAGCGCCGCCTTGCTCACGCGATACAGCCAGCCGTTCGTGCCGCTCGGGTCGGCAATGCTGCCCATCCTGCTCGAAATGACCGCCAGCACCCCGCCCGTCTCTTCGACGAGCGGCAACAGGATCGGCATCAGTTGCATCGGCCCGCGCACGTTGGTGTGCATCACGTGATCGAAGTCTTCGGCGGTGATGGTCTCAATGCCTTCGCTGCGCGGGCCATAGACTCCCGACACGACGATGGCGACATCCACATGTTCGCCGTCGAGCTTCCAGCCGAGCGCGGCGATATCCGCGGGCTCGGTGACATCGACGGAATACGGCTGCGCGCCCAACTGGGCGAGGGCGTCGAGCGCGGCGCCGTCGCGCGCGGTAGCCAGCACGCGCCAGCCGCTCTCCTTGTATTGCCGGACAAATTCCTGGCCGATGCCGCGCGACGCACCGACGATCAACACTGTCTTCATGAATCACCTCCAACTCTGTTAAGCGCCGGAATGCGCGCACGACGCGTCAAACCAGCTCGATGCTCATCGCGGTCGCCTCGCCGCCGCCGATGCACAGCGTCGCGACGCCGCGCTTGCCGCCGCGCTTTTTCAGCGCGCCAATGAGCGTGACGAGAATGCGCGCGCCGGATGCGCCGATCGGATGCCCGAGCGCACAGGCGCCGCCGTGCACGTTGACCTTGTCGTGCGGGAGCTTGTGCTCCTTCATCGCGGCCATGGTCACGACGGCAAAGGCCTCGTTGATTTCATACAGATCGACTTCGTCCGCGCGCCAGCCGTTTTTCTCGAACAGCTTGCGGATCGCGCCGACCGGGGCCGTGGTGAACTTCGCCGGTTCCTGCGCGAACGTTGAGTGGCCGACCACGCGCGCAAGCGGCTCGACGCCGAGGCGCTTCGCCGTCGACTCGCGCATCATGACGAGCGCTGCAGCGCCGTCCGAAATCGACGACGAGTTCGCGGCCGTCACGGTGCCGGTCTTGCTGAACGCGGGCTTGAGCGTCGGGATCTTTTCGAGGTTCGCCTTGTACGGCTGTTCGTCGTGCTCGACGGTGACTTCGCCCTTGCGGCTTTGCACTTTGACCGGCGCGATTTCCCAGGCAAACGAACCGTCTTCGTTCGCGCGCTTCGCGCGGTTCAGCGACTCGACGGCGAACGCGTCCTGCGCTTCGCGCGTAAAGTCGAACGACGCCGCGCATTCTTCCGCGAACGTGCCCATCAGGCGCCCTTTTTCGTACGCATCTTCGAGGCCATCGTAGAACATGTGATCGATCACCTGGCCGTGACCCATGCGCATACCGCCGCGCGCCTTGGGCAGCAGATACGGCGCGTTGGTCATGCTCTCCATGCCGCCCGCGACGATCACGTCGACCGAACCGGCGGCGAGCATGTCGTGCGCGAACATTGCCGCGCGCATGCCGGAGCCGCACATCTTGTTGACGGTCGTGCTGCCCGTGGAAAGCGGCAAGCCCGCGCCGAGCGCGGCTTGCCGCGCGGGCGCCTGGCCGAGGCCCGCGGGCAGCACGCAGCCCATCACCACTTCGTCGATCTGTTCGGGTTTCAGGCGCGCGCGTTGAACCGCGGCTTCAATCGCGATCGAGCCGAGCTGCGGCGCGGTCAGCGACGCAAAGTCGCCCTGAAATGCAGCCATCGGCGTGCGCGCCGCGCTCACGATCACAACCGGGTCGGCGCTCACGCCGCTCGTCTCGCTCATCTTTGTCTCACTCATGTTTTAGCTCCTTGATCACACCCTGGACGATGGCCGGCACGTCGCCCAACTGAGCCGCGTCGGCCGCCACCACGTCGTTGTCCGCTTCATGCGCGCGGCTCGCCGAGACACCGGCGACGCAGCGCTCGTAGGTTTCTTCGAGCGCGGCCGCGTTGTTGACCGTCATGCCGAGGTCGCGCACCTTGCCGTCGTGCACGCCATACGCCCAGCCGTGCACGGTCAGTTCCTGGCCGCGCGCCCATGCATCGTTGGTGATGGTCGTGCGGCACACGTTCACCACCTGCTCGATTGTGTTCAGTTCGACGAGACGCCGGTGACGCGCCTCGCCGAGCGGCCACTCCTCGAGCAGCGCCGCGTGCTTCGCGCGCACGTCCTGCACGTGATGCAGCCAGTTGTCCGCGAGACCCACGCGGCGGCCGTGCAAGGCCGCGCCCACGCCCGAGCAGCCGTAGTGGCCGACCACCATGATGTGCTTGACCTTCAGCAGATCGACGGCGAACTGGATCACCGAAAGGCAGTTCAGATCGGTGTGCACGACCACGTTAGCAATGTTTCTGTGCACGAACACTTCGCCCGGCGGCAGGCCGATGATCTGGTTCGCCGGCACGCGCGAATCGGAGCAGCCGATCCACAGATACTCGGGCGTCTGCTGATGCGCGAGGCGCGAGAAGTACTCGGGATCTTCAGAGAGCTTGCGGGCGATCCACGCGTCGTTGTTCTCGAACAGATGGGCGAGCGGATGAGCAGTGTTGGAAGCGTTCGTGTTCATGATGCGTCTTGGCGGTTAGTCGACCGTTTGAGCGGCCGGTTTCGTTAGATTGGATTCGGGTTGATGCATGCGAAGTGCGAATCACGCTTGGCCGACGTGCGGGTATCAGGTGGATCGGGCCACTCTCACGTCGCGCTCGTCGGCTTGCGGATCGGCGGGAGCGGGCGCATTGGCCGCGTCCTCGAAACGCTCCGGATAGCGGATGCAAAACCGCACGCTGTTGTCATACGGGAAAAAGTCGGGCAATTCGCCTTTCAGTAGCTGTTCCTTGTGCCTTTGCCACAGCGCGGGCTCGAAGAAGTCCGCAGTGATGCTGCATGAACGAGCGCCGCACGCGTGGATCGCCGAGCAGGAAAGTGCCATACGTCTCGGGGAAAATGTCGTGCGGGCCGACCGAGTACCACGGCTCGCCCGACATTTCGTCTTCCTCGTTGCGCGGCGCCGGCACCGCGCGCACGTTGCAATCGGTCAGATATTCGATCTCGTCGTAGTCGTAAAACACCACGCGGCCGTGGCGCGTCACGCCGAAGTTCTTGTACAGCATGTCGCCGGGGAAGATGTTTGCCTGCATCAGCTCCTTCACCGCGTTGCCGTATTCCTTGATGCCGTGCTCGACGTCCGCGTCGTTGCCGTTTTGCAGGAACAGGTTCAACGGCACCATGTGCCGTTCGATATACATATGGCGAATCACGACGTTCTCGCCTTCGTATTCCAGCAGCGACGGCACTTCTTTTTCGAGCTCGCGAAGGAGCGTCTCGTCGAGCCGCGAAATGGGCAGCGCGACGCTCGAATATTCGAGCGTGTCGGCCATGCGCACGAGGCGATCGTGTCGCTTGACGAGCAGATACTTCTCATGGAACTTCGCGCGCGTGGTTTCCTTCGGCGGCGGGAAGTTGTCCTTGATGAGCTTGAAGACGTACGGGAAGGACGGCAGCGTGAACACCAGCGTCACGAGCCCCTTGATGCCCGGCGCGATGATGAACTGGTCGCTCGAATGCGAGAGGTGATGCGGCAGGTCGCGATAGAACAGATTCTTGCCCTGCTTCTGCAAACCGACCGACGTGTAGATTTCCGCTTTCGGCTTGCCCGGCATGATCATGCCGAGGAATTCCACATAAGCGGACGGCACTTCCATGTCGACCAGAAAGTACGAGTGCGAAAAGCTGAAGATGATCAGCAACTGCTCGCGCTTGAGCAGCACGGTGTCGAGCGCGAGCACGCCCGGCTTCACGTGACGCAGCGGCACGGCGAACGGCAGCAGCATGTCGCCGTTGATGATTCGCCCGACGATATACGCCGCCTTGTTGCGAAAGAACAGCGACGAGAGCACGTGAATCTGGAAATTCGGCGCTTCGTCGAAGGTGCCGAACGCGTCGTGAATGGCCTGCATCACGCAGCCGACGTCGCGTGTCAGATCTTCGAACGGCGGTTCGAGCTGAAAATTCGTGACGATGCGCTCGAGCGTCGCGGCGAGACCGTCCTTGCCCGGGTAGTACGCGCGATACGTCGGCTTCGCGGCCGGCTCGTCATTCTCGAGATATTCCGTAGAGATCGCCGGGCACACGAAAATGAAGTCGTTATTGAAATACGAGCGGTGCAGGATTTTGCAGCACACCGAATTGAAAAAGGTTTCCGCGCACTCCGGCTGACGGTGCGTGGTCAGAAGGCCAATGTAGTGCAGCTTGATCTGCTGCCACACTTCACTGTCAATGTTCTCCGCGTCGTATTCGTCTTCGAGCAGTTCGACGCATTCCTGAACGCGGTCGTCGTATGAAGTAATGCGCTCGCGCGCGAGCTTTTGCAGGCCATGCCAGTCGCCGTTTTCGAACAGCGTCTTGGCGTGAATCGCCGCGTCGCGAAAGACCCGGTAGTGCTGGTTGAATCCTTCGAGCATGGTTTGCGCGACGTCAAAGCCGATTTGCGACGACAACAGTTTGGGGAAGTGATTCATGTCGACCGTGCATTCGTCTCATGTCGTGAAGACACCCGTGATTGTATCGCTCGGGTGCGCCCGCGACGCATTGCTTCAACCGGCTCGTGCCGCGGCGCCGCGTAGGCGCTGCCGGGCATTTGCCGACTTTTCCGGGCAACTGCGCTCAATGCCGCGGTTCGGCATTGTTAAACCACTCAATCTTCAGCAAAAAATTTCGTCGGCTTTGAAGCTTTGTATCTGCTCAGGCGGGCTTAGCTTCGCGGGTTTCTCGTGTGCCAACTGCATGCGTGCCGCCTTCGAGCAGCGCGCGCCTGCGCCTCATACTGCGCGAGGTCTTCGAGCGTCGCGTTCAGGTCTTCCAGCTGCCGCTCCAGCACCTCGCGATGACGCGTGACCGTGGCGAGAAACGCGTGCAGTTGCGGGACGGTGTCCGTCGGCGATTCATACACGTCCAGCAGATCGCGAATCTCAGAGAGCGTAAAGCCGAGCCGTTTGCCGCGCAGCGTGAGCTTCAGCCGCGTTCGGTCGCGGCCCGAATAGACGCGCCGCAAGCCGCTCGAACCTTCGCGGCTCGGCGAGAGTAAACCCTGGTCTTCGTAGAAACGAATGGCGCGCGGCGTGACGTCGAATTCGCGCGCGAGTTCGGTGATCGTGTATTGGGTGGTCATCGGGGCATTCACTAGCCGGGCACAAAATCGGATTGGACGATAAAATCGATGTTTACGTTATCGTCAACTTGGGTTGAATGCAACCTGCGGCAAGTACGCGGAAAGCGTGGAGGAAGACATCGGAATGAATGCACTCGAACATCAACTCGACTATCCGTTCAAGGACTTGATGCCTGAACCGGGCCGCGCGCAGGAAGTCGCGCCCGGCGTGTTCTGGCTGCGCATGCCGCTGCCGTTCGCGCTCGACCACATCAATTTGTGGCTGCTGCGCGACCGGATCGACGGCGAAGAGGGCTGGACGGTTGTCGACTGCGGGATTGCGTCGGACGCGATCCGGGAGAACTGGGAAAAGGTGTTCGACTCGGTGCTCGACGGCTTGCCCGTGCTGCGCGTGATCGTCACGCATTGCCATCCGGATCACATCGGCCTGGCGCACTGGGTGTGCAGCGGCGGCGACAAGAAGCGCTGGGACGCGCGCCTGTGGATGACCCTCGGCGAATACATGCAGGCTCGCGTGATGGCGGCCGGCGACGGCTTCAACGCGGGCGGCGAGGCGGCGGCGCGGCACTTTGCGCTGTACGGCGTGACCGACGAGGCATCGCTCGAGAAATTACGCAACCGGCAGAGCTATTACGCGAACCTCGTGCCAGCCGTGCCGGGCCAGTACCGGCGCCTGCGGGAGGCGGACGGCGTGACGATCGGCGCAAAGACATGGCGCGTGGTGACCGGCTACGGTCATTCGCCGGAGCACTGCGCGCTGCATTGCGAAGAGCTCGGCGTGCTGATTTCCGGCGACATGGTGCTGCCGCGCATTTCCACGAACATGTCGGTGTTCGCCATGGAGCCGGAAGACACGCTCGTCTTGCCCTCGCACGGCAAGCCGTTTCGCGGCGTGCGCACGCGCGTCGCGCAGTTGCGCGAGCATCACGACGCGTGTCTTGCCGAAGTGCGCGAGGCGTGTGCGCACAAGCCGCACAGCGCGGCGGATATCGTGCCGCTCATGTTCAGGCGCGAGCTGGATATTCACCAGTTGACGTTCGCAATGGGCGAGGCGCTCGCGCACCTGCATCTGCTGTGGCTTGCCGGCACATTGAAGCGCACGCACGACGCCGACGGCGTAATGCGGTTCTCGGCGTGAGCGCCCGGATCGTTTGATTCGACAGGCCAGCAAAAAAGCCCGGCGCGCTTCGATCGCGCGACCGGGCTTTTCGCGGCTCGAAGCGTGGCTCGAAGCGCAGCGCGTTACTGCACCGAGACTGCCCCGAAGTTCTGCCGTCCGAACGGACTCACGTGATAGCCGCTCACGTTGGTTCGCGTGATGACCGCCGCCGTCGGATAGCCGAGCGGAATCCACAGCGCCTCGTCGTGGATGATCTGCTGCGCGGCCTCATACGCTTTCGCGCGCTTGGCCTGATCCGGCGTGGACTTGCCCTCAGCGATCAGCTTGTCGAGGTCCTGATCGCAGAAACGCGCGAAGTTGATGCCCGACTTCACCGCATTGCAGCTGAAGAGCGGCGACAGGTAGTTGTCCGGATCGCCGTTGTCGCCCGCCCAGCCCATGAATAGTGAGTCGTGCTGGCCTTGCTTCGCCTGCTTGATGAGCTCGCCCCATTCGATCACCTTCACGTCGGCCTTCACGCCGATCTTCGCGAAATCCGCCTGCAGCAGTTCGGCGCCCGCCTTCGGATTCGGATTCAGCACGCTGCCGTTCGGACGCACCCAGATGGTCGTTTCAAAGCCGTTCGGGTAGCCCGCGTCGGCCAGCAGTTTCTTTGCCTTCGCCGGATCGTACGGCCAGGCCTTCTCCGCCTTGTCGTAGCTCCATGTATTGGGCGGATACGGATTCACGGCCGGCGTTGCCGTGTTGTCGAACACCGTCTTCAGATATGTGCCGCGGTCGAACGCCATATTCAGTGCGGCGCGAACCTTCTGATTGTCGAGCGGCTTCTTCTGCGTGTTGAGTGCGACGAACGCCGTCATGAACGCCGGCGTCTGCACGATGGCGAGCGATTTGTCGCTTTTCGCATCCGCGAGATCCTGCGGTTTCGGCGACAGCGCGATCTGGCACTCGCCGGCTTTCACCTTCTGCGCGCGCACGGTGACGTCGGGCGTGATCGCGTAGATCAGGCGGTCGATCTTCGGCTTCGGTCCCCAGTAGGTCGGGTTCACGTCGTAGCGGATCACCGCGTCTTTGGTGTAGCTCTTCAGCTCGAACGGACCGGTGCCGATCGGCTTCGAGTTCAGATCGACCTGCTTGCCGGCCTTCAGCAACTGGTCGGCGTATTCGGCCGAATAGATGGAGGCGAAGCCCATCGTCAGGATCGACACGAAGGTCGCGTCGGGCGCGTTCAGTTCGAACTTGACGGTGTTGTCGTCGACCTTGCTGATCGACTTGATGAGTTTCGGCAAGCCCATGGACTGCGCGTGCGGGAAGCCGCTCGCGCCCGCCACCTTGTGCCACGGGTTGCTGTCGTTGAGCATGCGGTCGAACGTGAAGACGACGTCGTCGGCATTCAGCGGGCGAGTGGGCTTGAAGTAGTCGGTGGTCTGGAACTGGACGTTCGGGCGCAGATGGAACGTGTAGGTGAGGCCGTCTGCGCTCACTTCCCATTTGTCCGCGAGCGACGGCACCACTTTCTTCGCGGCCTCGTCGTAGGACACGAGCGAGTTGAAAATCACATCGGCCGACGCGTTGGTCGTGACAAGCGAGTTGAACTGCACGACGTCGAAGCCGTCGGGGCTTGATTCGGTGCAGACGGTCAGCGGTTTGGCGAGCACGAGCGCGGGCGCCGTGAAAAGTACGGCGGCTGCGAGCAGTTTGAAGCGCATAAGATCTCCGGTAACGAGCGCAGTCAGGCAGTGCGTCGGGTTGTGGTTATGTTCCGTCGACTTCATTTTGATACGTTTCGGGCGCTCGCGCAGGGTCGCCAGAATCCCGATTCACGCGCGCGCCGGCCTTCGCGAAAGCTTATCGAAGGGCAGTTTCGGCGACAACAACATAATCCGCATATTCATATGGCGGCTGCCGAGCCGGCGCGCTCGTTCATGCAGCTGCGGCGCGCTGCATCAGATAAGCGATGCCTTCGATCGCCCGCACGCCGTACCACGAGACCATTTCGCCGTCGATCAGCTCGATGCGCTTGCCGCCCACGCGCGGATCGCGTTCGAGCGCCTCGCAATGAGCTTGCGTGAAGCGGTAGGGCTCGGTGGAAAGCAGAATGCGCTCGACGTCGGCAAGCCACGGTGCCCGGTCGAATTTAAACGACGGATAGCGGGCCGCGCCGGTCGCGCCGCCTTGCACGTCGGGCAGCGTTTGCCAGTTGATGAGGCGCAGCATCGCGGAAATATAGGTGTCGCGCGCGACGGTCATCCACGGTTCGCGCCAGATCAGATACAGCACGTTTTGCGGGCGGAAAGCGCGTGTCGCCGCTTCGTGCAGCCGGGCTTCCAGTTGATCTGCGAGATTCGACGCTTCCTGCTCGCGATCGAAGATCGCACCGAGCAGCGCGTACAGCGAGAGATTGTCGTGCGGCGTTTGCGGATGAGTCACGACGATATGCGGCACGAACGCGCGCAGTTGCTCGACGGTATCGCGCTCGTTCTCGTCGATATTGACGATGACATGAGTAGGCTGCGGCGCGCGAACGGCCTCGACATTCACCGCTTTCGTGCCGCCCACCTTTGGCATGTTGCGGACCTTGTCGCGCGGATGCACGCAAAAGCCGGTACGTCCGACGATCTGCCGCTCGAGGCAGAGCGCGAATAGCAGCTCGGTGATGCTCGGCACGAGCGAGACGATACGGGCGTCGGCGCCCGCTTTTTCGTGCGCGACGCCGGTTGCATCGACCGCACACGCAGACACGATTTACTCGACGACGGCGCGCGGCTTGCGCGGCGCGCGTTCGAATACGAGGTCGTACAGCCAGCGCGGCGCGACATGCAGCAGCATGGCGACGAGCCGCATCTGCCACGGAAACACCGCGAACGCCGCGCGCCGCTCGATTGCCTGCGCGGCCTTGGCGGCGAAGCGATCGGCGTCCATCAGGAAGGGCATGGTGTAGGGATTGTGCGCGGTCATCGGCGTGCGGATATAGCCGGGCGCGATGGTGACCACGCCGACGCCGTGCGGGCGCATTTCGACGCGCTATACGCGCCCGACCCCGGCAGGCCGCGCACGCCTGCGACGCTCGCAATGCCGACGAGCATGCCGCGTCTCGCCGCCACCATGGCCGCGGCGAACGGCTCGAAGATCGCGACCATGCCGAAGTAGTTGATGTCCATCACTTCGCGGAAGGTGCGCAGGTCGCCTTCGCCGGTCACGGCGCCGCGGCTCACGCCCGCGTTGGCGATTACGATGTCCGGCAGGCCGTGTTGTGCGATGAACTGCGCGGCGGCTTCGGCGAGCGCCTCGGCGTCGCGCACGTCGACGCAATAAGTGGAAATGGAATTTTGCGGATGAGACCGCTGGAAGGCGGCGAGGGCGTCGCCGCGTCGCGCCACGAGGCCCAGAACCGCGCCGCGCCGCGCGTATTCGGCGGCGAGCGCGAGGCCGATCCCACTCGAAGCGCCGGTAATGAAGACTTTCAACGGTGAACTCATTCCGGCGCCTCGGCTTTACATCTTTTTCGCGCGAACCTGCTGGACCAGGTAGTCGAGCACCTGGATCGTGCCCGGCAAGCTGTTGGTCGCAGCCGGGCCGGTTTCATACTTGCCCTGCACGGCGATGGTCGGCGCGCCGTCGATCTTGTAGTCCTCCAGCAGCTTCTTGTCTTTTTGCAGCGCGTTTTGCGTCGAGAACGAGTTGTACGCGTCCATGTACTTCTTCGGATCGACGCCGTTCTTCGCGAGGAACTTGGTCTGGTCTTCCGGCGTCAGCAGGTAGTTCTTGTTGACGTGGATCTCGTTGAAGACCTTCGGCGTGAGCTGCGATGCAAGGCCGAGTGCGTCGAGCGCATGGAACATCTTCGAATGCGGAATGAAGTCGTCGCGGAAAGCCACCGGCACGCGCTTGAAGACGACGTCCGGACCCTGTTTCTTCACCCACGCTTCGAGGTACGGGTTGAATTCGTTGCAATGCGGGCAGCCGTACCAGAAAAATTCGGTGACTTCGATCTTGCCGGCAGGCACGTCGGTAGGCTGCGCGGTGGGCAATACCGTGTAGTCCTTGCCCGCGCCCGGCGCGGTCGGCGACGCGTGCGCCGAGGTCGCGACAAGGCCCAGCGAGAGGAACAGGATACTCAGCAGTTTTTTCATGTTGTGTTGACCCAGGTAGGCGTAAAACAGTGGCGCCACGCAAATGCCCGTCATCGTTTTCAGAATCGGCGTTCAACGGTTCTGTCGTCCGTCGTGCTCAATCATGCTTGTCTTGCTTGCGAATCTTGTGACAGGCGCCGCGCACCGATAGTTCGGCGGCGGCGCCTGATCTGCGGATCACTCGCTGTTTATTGTTTGGTGAAGCGGATGACGGCGGTGTCCACGCCCGCGTCCGACAGACGCTGACGGCTCGCGTTCATGTCCTCGAACTTGGAGAACGGTCCGATACGCACGCGATAGTACGTGACGCCGCCGGCCTCACGCTGTGTGACTTTCGACTCGAAACCCTGGAACGCGAGGCGCGCGCGCTGCTGCTCTGCGTCGGCGGAGGTCTTGTAGGCGCCTACTTGCAGGAAGTAGCCGGTGTTCGCGTCGCCGGGTGCCGGCGCCGCGCCGGAGCCCGGCTTGACGTTCGCGACCGCTGCGGACGACGTGCCCTTCGGCGCGGAACCCGCCGCGGTGGCGGCCGGCGCGCTCGGGACTTGCGGCTTTTTCACCGCGGCCGTGGCGCTGCTGCCGTTTTCCTGCGCGGGCTTGGGCGCGACGGCCGTGCCGTTGGCATTGCTGTTCGCGCTGGTGTTGCCGTTGCCGATGGTGGGCGGCACTTCGATGATTTGCGGCTGTTCCAGCATGCCGGACTGCGTCTGCGAGTTCGTCTGGCCAGGCGCGGTGTTCGGCGGAGCGGGTTGCGCGGCCTGCGGCACCGGCTGACCCGGCGATTTGCCTTGCAGCGGACGGTTCGGATCGTATTGCGCCTGGCTCGCGCCCGAATCCGACGCGGCCGGTGGCGCCACCTTCGAGACGAACGGCGTAGGCGCACGGGTGATATACAGCGCCACCACTACCGCGATCGCAAGGCCGACGATGAGGCCCAGCACGATGCCGAGAAAAGTACCCCCGGTTTGTTTCGATTGCTTTGTTGTGCGGCGTGGTTTTGCCATCGTATGAATCACCTGCAAAAAGAATCCTGGAACGGCCGTCGATTATAACGACGGCCGCATGCATGTTGCGCCGGAGGACTTACATCTTGATGGGAGCAGAAACGCCGATGATCGCGAGACCGTTGGCGAGCACCTGACGCGTGGCCGCGAGCAGCGCGACGCGTGCATTGCGTTCGGCCGCATCGTCGACCAGCACGCGCTCGGCTTTGTCATTGTAGAACGAGTGGAATTCTCCGGCGAGGTCGCGCAGATAGAACGCGACCGCGTGCGGCGCGAGTTCGTCGGCGGCGTGTTGCAGCATGTCCGGGAACTCGGCGAGCTTGTTCAGCAAGGCCATGGCGCGTTCGCTCGAGAGCGGCGCGAGGTCCACATTGGTGAGCGCGCCTTCGTCAGCGCCGTAGCGTGTCTTGCATTCCGCGATCACCGAGCAGATCCGCGCGTGCGCATATTGCACGTAGTGCACCGGGTTTTCGTCGTTTTGTTTCAACGCGAGGTCGATGTCGAACACGAACTCCGTGTCCGCCTTGCGCGAGATCAGGAAGAAGCGCACCGCGTCGCGGCCGCGGCGAATGGTCTCTTCGTCGATCAGGTCGACGGCGGCTTCCGAGCCCGGCGTTGCGCCGCCCGACCATTCGATCAGATCGCGCACCGTCACATAGCTGCCCGCGCGCTTGGAGATCTTCACCTCTTCGCCGTTGCGCATGACGGTGACCATCTTGTGCAGCACGTAGTCGGGGTAACCCTTCGGAATGCCGATGCCGAGCCCTTGCAGGCCCGCGCGCACGCGCGCGATGGTGCCGTGGTGGTCGGAACCCTGAATGTTGATGACCTTGGTGAAGCCGCGCTCCCACTTCGCGACGTGATACGCGACGTCCGGCACGAAGTACGTGTAGGTGCCGTCGCTCTTGCGCATGACGCGGTCTTTGTCGTCGCCGTCGTCTGTCGTGCGCAGCCAGAGCGCGCCTTCCTGCTCATAGGTCTTGCCGGCGGCGACGAGCGCCTGCACGGTTTTTTCGACGCGGCCTTCCGTGTAAAGCGACGACTCCAGGTAGTACTGGTCGAACTTCACGCCGAACGCCTGCAGGTCCATGTCCTGTTCGCGGCGCAGGTACGCGACCGCGAAGCGGCGGATCGCGTCGAGGTTCTCGACGTCGCCCGCGCCCGTGACGGGCTCGCCGTCGCTCGCGGAGACCGTGACGCCGTCCAGATAGTCTTTCGCGATGTCGGTAATGTACTCGCCGTTGTACGCCGACTCCGGCCAGCCCGCGTCGCCCGGTGCGAGGCCGCGCGCGCGCGCCTGGGTGGACAGTGCGAGCGTGCCGATCTGCACGCCGGCGTCGTTGTAATAGAACTCGCGATGCACGTCCCAGCCTTGCGAGGCGAGCACGTTCGACAACGCGTCGCCGAGCGCCGCCTGGCGGCTATGGCCGACGTGCAGCGGCCCCGTCGGATTCGCCGACACGAACTCGATCAGCACGTGCTTGCCGGCGTCGCGTTGCGAGCGTCCGTACGCGTCCTGCTCGGCGAGCACGGCTGTGACCACCGCCTGCTTGGCCGCGGCGGCGAGACGCAGGTTGATGAAGCCAGGGTCCGCCACTTCGGCGGATTCGATCAGGCCTTGCGCCTGCGGCTGCCCGAGCAGCGTGTTGACGATCTGCTGCGCCAGCTGGCGCGGATTTGCGCGCAGCGGCTTGGCGAGTTGCATCGCCACATTGCACGCGACGTCGCCGTGCGCGGCGACCTTGGGGCGCTCCAGCGCGATGGTGGGCGACACGAACGCGGCTTCGGTCGCGCCTTGCGTAGCAAGGGCGACCTGCTCCACCGTGTCGGCGAGCAGTGTTTCGAGAGTATGTTTATGTGCGGGCAGCATGCTTGTTGCGAGTCCAGTGAGGCAATCCGGTGATACGGAGGAAGCGCCGGCCGCCTGGCGCGCGGCCGATTCGGCAGAAGCGTGGAAAGCGGCGCTCGCCCGCTAGCGGGGTCCGTCATGACGCATCGGCATAACGAGTGCGCCGACGGGGTCCTTGCGAGCCATGCAAGGCGTGCGCCATTCGGCCACCCGCAAAGGCATGGCCGCTGCGGCATGCGGGCCCCAACCGGCCAGCCCGGCCGCGCCCGTTGCGCCTTGCCGCGCGGTGCAGGGCGGCGCGCTTTTCCGTCCAGACGGATTTTAGCAGGTGCTAATATGTTCAATGAGATGCCCAGCAAGGGCCGTAGCCGCCGCGTCTTTTCGGGCGACTAACGGAGCGCGCGCGGACGGCCTTCGGCGCCGTGTGCGTGTGAAGCCAACATAACGAAAAAGGAATAGTCATGCTGATTACTTTCAAATGCCGCGCTTGCCCGGACGTGATGATGCTCGAGAATCTGGCGCAGTATCTAGTCGACATTGTAGGCAAGCGCCTCGGTGAACGCGGCGTGATTACGCACGAGGAAACCGCCGAGGCGATCGCCAAACTCGAAGCGGCGATTACCTTCGACAAACAGGAGCGCGCCGAGCACGACGGTCATTTCCACGAAGGCGAAGAGGGCCACGAGCATCACGAGATCCCGCCGGGGCTTGCGCAGCGTGCCTATCCGTTCCTCGACATGTTGCGTGCCGCGCAGAAGGACAATGCCGATATTGTTTGGGGGCTGTGAGCGGAGTTAACCCGCCAAGGCGGCAACCGCGAGCATCGCGACCGAAGGGCCGGCAGCACCGGTCGCGGCGGGCTAGCCGGCGGCGCGTGTCATGTATCGACCAAAAAGACGAGCCCGCTCGAAGCGGGCTCGTCTTTTTTGCAAAGCCCGAAAACGGCTTGGGCGTTTGCGGATTTACTGGCTGGCAGCTTCCGGCGCTGCTGCCGGCGCCGACTCGCCTTTCTTCATTTTCTGCTTCTTCGGCTTCTTGACGTGTTTCGTGGTGGGCGGCGAATACGAACTGACTGAACTCGAGGCGGCCGGAGCGGCGGTTTGCGCGAGCGCCGCGGTAGCGCTCAGGGCAAAAGAAACAGCAGTCAATAACAGCGTCAGCTTCTTCATATCATTCTCTCCGTTGACGGTTGCAAGTCGATGAGCCGACGCGTTTTGGCCGCGTCTGGCGGGTCAAGCCGCCTCAGTCTACAAAGCCGAAAATTGCGTTGCCGCAAATATTCAGTCTTTCCCCCCGATATAGTGGCTTTCCCGCCACGCGGTTCGCCGTGCCTCGTCGCTCTGCCTCTCGAACGCCGCCGCTCAAAGCAACGGCGCCAACGCCCGCTCAGCGTCCGCCTTCGAGAGCGACATGCGCTGCGCGTAATCCTCCAACTGGTCCTGACCGATCTTGCCGACCGAGAAGTACGTGCTGTCTGGATGCGCGAGATAGAAACCGGAGACGCTTGCCGCCGGCAGCATGGCGAGCGACTCCGTCACGCTCATGCCGATTTCGCCCGCCTGCAGCACCTCGAACATGTCGCGCTTCACGAGATGGTCCGGGCACGCCGGATAGCCCGGCGCGGGGCGAATGCCGCGATATTTTTCCGCGATGAGCTCGTCGTTGCCGAGATTTTCGGTGCTGGCGTAGCCCCACAGGTCGCGCCGCACGCGCGCATGCAGCGCCTCCGCGAAGGCTTCGGCGAAACGGTCGGCGAGCGCCTTCAGCATGATCGCGCTGTAGTCGTCGTGATCCTTTTCGAACTGCTTTTCCTTCACGTCGACGCCGAGCCCCGCCGTGACCGCGAACATGCCGATGTAGTCGGCCACGCCCGAATTTTTCGGCGCAATGAAGTCGGCGAGCGAGCGGTTGGGCCGCATCACGCCGTCCACCACCGGACGCACGCTGACCTGGCGCAGGTTGCGCCAGGTCAGCGCGACTTCGCTGCGCGACTCGTCCGTGTAGATTTCGATGTCGTCGTCGTTGACCGTGTTGGCCGGCAGCAGCGCGAGCACGCCGTTGGCCTGCAGCCAGCGGCCCCGGATCAGGCGCGCGAGCATCGACTTGGCGTCGGAAAACACACGCCGCGCCGATTCGCCCACGATCTCGTCGTTCAGGATTGCCGGATACGGGCCGGCGAGATCCCAGGTCTGGAAAAACGGTCCCCAGTCGATGTAGTTCGTCAGTTCGTTCAGATCGAAGTTCTTGAACACGCGCCGGCCGATGAACTTCGGCTTGACCGGCTGATAGCTTTTCCAGTCGATAGGCGTCCTGTTCGCGCGCGCTTCCGCGAGCGTCACCATGGGCAGCGCTTTCTTGTTCGCGTGCTGGTCGCGGATGCGGTCGTAGTCGGCCTTGATCTCGTCGAGGTATTTGGCCGCGCCTTCGTCCGAAAGCAGGCTTGACGAGACCGACACCGAACGCGATGCGTCCGGCACATACACCACCGGTCCTTCGTAATGCGGCGCGATCTTGACCGCGGTGTGCACGCGCGACGTGGTCGCGCCGCCGATCAACATAGGAATCTTCTTCACGCGGAAGTAATCGTCGCGCTGCATTTCGGACGCGACGTAGGCCATTTCCTCGAGGCTCGGCGTGATGAGCCCCGAGAGCCCGATGATGTCCGCGCCCTCGACTTTCGCCTTCGCGAGAATGTCGTTGCACGGGACCATCACGCCCATGTTGACCACTTCGAAGTTATTGCACTGGAGCACCACCGAAACAATGTTCTTGCCGATGTCGTGCACGTCGCCCTTCACGGTCGCGATCACGATCTTGCCCTTCGCGCGCACGTCGCCGCCCGCGGCCGCGAGCTGTTTCTTTTCTTCTTCGATGAACGGGATCAGATGCGCGACCGCCTGCTTCATCACGCGCGCGGACTTCACGACTTGCGGCAGGAACATCTTGCCCTGGCCGAACAGGTCGCCCACGATGTTCATGCCGTCCATCAGCGGGCCTTCGATCACGTTGATCGGGCGGCCGCCTTGCGCGGCGATCTTCGCGCGCACTTCCTCGGTATCTTCGACGATGAAGTTCGTGATGCCGTGCACGAGCGCATGCGACAGGCGCTTCTCGACCGGCTGGTTGCGCCACTCGAGGTTCTCTTCCTTCTTCGCCGCGCCGGTTTTGAATTTATCGGCGATTTCCAGCAGACGGTCGGTGCCGTCGGGTCGGCGGTTCAGCACGACGTCTTCGACCATCTCGCGCAGTTCAGGATCGAGGTCCGCGTACACGCCGAGCTGGCCCGCGTTGACGATGCCCATGTCCATGCCGGCCTGAATGGCGTGATAGAGGAACACCGTGTGAATCGCCTCGCGCACCGGATCGTTGCCTCGGAACGAGAACGACACGTTCGACACGCCGCCGCTCACCTTCGCGTAGGGCAGGTTCTGCTTGATCCAGCGCGTCGCCTCGATAAAGTCGACCGCGTAGTTGTTGTGCTCTTCAATGCCCGTCGCGATGGCGAAAATGTTCGGATCGAAGATGATGTCTTCGGGCGGAAAGCCCACTTCGTTCACGAGAAAATCGTAGGAGCGCTTGCAGATCTGCGTCTTGCGCTCGAACGTGTCGGCCTGGCCTTGCTCGTCGAAGGCCATGACGACGGCCGCCGCGCCGTAGCGCCGGATCTTTTTCGCGTGATGGCGGAACGCCTCTTCGCCTTCCTTCAGCGAAATGGAGTTCACGATCGCCTTGCCCTGCACGCATTTCAAACCCGCTTCGATCACTTCCCACTTGGACGAATCGATCATGATCGGCACGCGCGCGATGTCGGGCTCGGACGCGACGAGGTTCAGGAAGCGCACCATCGCGGCCTTCGAGTCGAGCATCGCCTCGTCCATGTTCACGTCGATCACCTGCGCGCCGTTTTCGACCTGCTGACGCGCGACGGCAATCGCCTCGTCGAACTGGTCGTTCAGGATCATTCGCGCGAACGCTTTCGAGCCCGTCACGTTGGTCCGTTCGCCAACGTTGATGAAGAGCGTCCCGGACGTGACGTTGAACGGCTCGAGGCCGGCAAGGCGCATGGTGTGATCGGTCATGGCGTATGTGCGAGTCGATTGCGTGCGTTAGGTGCGGCCTGGTGCGGCTGATGGGCGTGAACCGGCAGGTCGTTGGCGCCGGTTACGCGGTTACGCGGCGTCGCGATATTGCGTGGGCCACTTGCGCGGCTTCACGTCGGCGAGCGCCTTCGCGATGGCCGCAATGTGCTCCGGCGTCGTGCCGCAGCAGCCGCCGGCAATATTCACGAGACCTGCCTCGGCGAACTCTTTCAGAAGCCCTGAGGTGTCGGCCGGCAATTCGTCGAAACCGGTATCGCTCATCGGATTCGGCAAGCCGGCGTTCGGATAGCACGACACATACGTGTCGCAGAGCTTGGCCAGCTCGGCGATGTACGGACGCATCAGCGCCGCGCCCAGCGCGCAGTTCAGGCCGAAGGTGAGCGGTTTGGCGTGCCGCAGCGAGTTCCAGAAAGCCTCGACGGTCTGGCCGGACAGAATGCGCCCGGAGGCGTCCGTCACCGTGCCCGAGATCATGATGGGCAGACGCTCGCCGGTGTCTTCGAACAGCTCGTCGAGCGCGAACAGCGCGGCTTTGGCATTGAGCGTGTCGAAGATGGTTTCCACGAGGAACAGGTCGGCGCCGCCGTCGAGCAGCGCCTTCGCCTGCTCGTAATAGGCGGCGCGCAGTTCGTCGAACGTGACGTTGCGCGCGCCCGGGTCGTTCACGTCAGGCGAAATGCTCGCGGTTTTCGGCGTGGGTCCGATCGCGCCGGCGACGAAGCGCGGCTTGTCCGGCGTCGAGTATTTGTCGCACGCGGCGCGCGCTAGCTTCGCCGATTCGACGTTCATCTCCGCCGCCAGCGACTCCATGCCGTAGTCCGCCTGCGCGACCGTGGTCGCGCCGAACGTGTTCGTCTCGATGATGTCGGCGCCCGCAGCAAGATACTGCTCGTGAATCTCGCTGATGATCTGCGGCTGCGTGATGGACAGCAGTTCGTTGTTGCCCTTGATGTCGCGCCCATAGTCCTTGAAACGCTCGCCGCGATAGCGCGCTTCGTCGAGCTTGTAGCGCTGGATCATGGTGCCCATGGCGCCGTCCAGAATCAGGATGCGCGACTTGAGCAGCGCGGGCAGCGCCGCGCCCCGCGTGTACTCGGGCTCGGGACGGATTGACTTGGTGGTTTGGGCAGGCTGGTTCATGGCGGACGAGGGCTTGGGCCGGCTTTTTCGGGAACCTGTCATTATAGCCGCAGCCGGGCTATTGCGCCGGACACGGTATCGGGCGGCAGAGCGGGCGAACCGCGCGCCGCGGCTTGCAAAAGAAAACGGTCCAGCGCGCCGCAGCCCGCTGAACCGTTTCGATGAGGGCCGCCGGCGAAGCCGGACGGCGCGGTCGATAGATGTCGCCAAAAACGTTGAAAAAAGCTCCAAACGTCGAAAGATCAGGCGCAACTCGCGCTCAGTGCCACGAGGTGCGTGCTCGGTGCGCCGAGCGCATCGAGCAGTGCGGCGAGGTCGCCGGCAAGATCGGCAATTTTGAACGGTCCCGGCGATAGAGCCGTCTCGCCGTGGCCGCGCACGTCGTAGCGCAGCACTGTGTAGTCGTCGCGGAAATAGCCGGCGAGCTGGTCCCAGACCGACAGATCGCCGCCGAGCTGATGAACGAATGTGAGCCAGGGCCCGCCGCCCTCATTGCTCAGCACGTAGCGCGTTTCGATACCGTCGATGTTCACTTGCATGCAGGCTCCTTCGAGGAGAACGCAGAGGAAGAATCAGTCGGCTTGTGCCGCCGAACGGTTGCATCAGATGATGCAGAGTCGGCGGCAAGACGGAAGTTTCGTGCAATCGTCGAGGCACCATTCGGGTGCAGGGCTTGCCTTCTGCCGTCGGTCGGCAGGTGCGCGATCACGGCTTGATGTTGCCCGAAGGGTCGCCGCCGGGACCGGTCGAATCGGCCGGCGCATCTGGGAGAGAAGCGTCTTTTGAGGCGTTCGGCAAACCGGTCGGCGAATCCGCGCCCGCGCCGCTATCGGCGTTCTGCTTGCCGCGCCATACGAGTTCGAACTGCGTGCCGTTCGGCTCGGTCTGCACGAGCCGCGCGGGCAGCCAGCCGAGCGACGGCGCAAGCCACACGTCGATGCGGCGCTGGTCGCCCTCGCGGCGCGGCAGGCGCTTGAAATGACGCGTTTGCAGATAGCCCTGCGCGGTGCGGATCGTTTCGTCGCCGATGGTCTCCACCGGCCAGTTCTCGCCGCTGTCGCTGTCCACCACGAAGAACTGCCGCGTGACGCCCGGCTTATACGCGTCGGGATCGCCGTGCACGAGGCTTGCGAGTTGCATCACCATGCTGAAGCGGTCCTGCGCGCCGTCGGGCAGCGGCAGCGTGGCAGGCGTGCGCGTGAACGCGATCTTTTTGTCGGTGCGATTGAAGACCGAGATGTCTTCCGCGCGACGGCCGCGCTTTTCCACGTATTGCTCGGGCGCGAGCCCGAATGCGTCGATACGGCCATGGCTCGAATAGACGAAGGTGCCCACAAATGGTAAGGGCACCGAAACCACCATGTCGTAACGCTGTGCGCTGCTTGTCCAATGAATCGTGCCGGGCTGGTTGCGCACGCCGTTGTAAAACGTGTCGTATTGAAGATCACCCGATGGCGGGACAGAGAACTTCAAGCCTGATGCGGCTTGGGGCGCATCGGCGGTCGCGGTTGCGCTTGCAGCTGCGTTGGCATTGGCATCGCCTGACGCTGCGCTCGCGGCGCTTGCCGCACTCGCGGGCACCGCGGTTGCGGCGGGCTCGCTCGCGGCGGCGTCCGAGGTTGCAGTTGCCGCTTGCGCTGGCGCTTTGTCCGCGGGTTGCAATGCGGTCAGCACATGTTCGCGCGGCTTGCCCGCGGCGGGTTTGCGCCTCGGCTGCTGCGCGGGCGCGACGGATGCCGCAGCCGCCGGATTGCGCTCGATGCGTTCCGGCTCGAGCAACGCGACCTGCACGGGCACGTGTTCGTCGTCCGTTGGGTTCAGTGTTGCGCGATGACGCTCGACCCATTGCGCGGCAATCCAGTGAAGCAGACTGACGACGAGCAGCACGGCGATCCAGCGCCACGCGCGCCAACGGGCGCGCTGCTCGCCGGGCGGCGTGAGACTGGAAGGACGTGCGGCGGAAGGTAAGGCCATCGGCGAAAGAATGGGTGCGCGGCGGAAAGCGGAGCTATGCGTTAGCGCGTCGTCGGACTATACCCGAGCTCATACGAGAGCTTCTGCGCGCACTCGCGCCGCGCGGTGTCGATTTCGCCGCCCCAGCTAATGTCGAACGCGCCTTCGTGACCGAGCGCGACGAGGCCGAGCGCGCCGGTCGAGTCGAATACCGGCATGCAGAATGCGTGAATAGTCGGCAGCAACATGCCTTCGACGCGCGCCGCTTCGTGCTCGCGCACTTGCGCAAGCACGCGTTCGACTTCCTCGCGCGTGCGCGGCACCCCGAGGTGCGACGAGCGGCGCGTGTCGGCCAGCTCGCGCTCGAGCATCGCCGCGGTTTTGCCCGCCGGCAGGTACGCTGCGAACAGCAAGCCCGTGGCGGAACTGAGCAGCGGCATGACGTCGCCGAGCTTGAGCGACGCTTTCGCCGGATGACTCGATTCCATCCAGTGAACCATGGTCGGCCCCTGATTGCCCCACACGGCGATGCCCACGGTCAGGTCCAGGCGATCGCGCAATTCGGCAAGCGCAATTCTCGCGAGCTTCACGCCGTCGACGCGGGCGAGGCGCGCGAGGCCGAGTTGCAGCGCAAAGCCGCCGAGCTCATAGCGCCCCGACAACGGAGCTTGCGCGACGACGCCGAGCCGCAGAAAACTGACCA
This sequence comes from uncultured Paraburkholderia sp., assembly GCA_940746715.1. Classification (GTDB taxonomy): domain Bacteria; phylum Pseudomonadota; class Gammaproteobacteria; order Burkholderiales; family Burkholderiaceae; genus Paraburkholderia. Next base: position 136,868 of record CALNWN010000011.1, on the reverse strand, counting down.
GATAGCGATGCGCTTTCGCCGGACTCATGCCGGCGCGCTGCGCGAGATCGCGCAGCATCATCGCGCGGCTCGTGAGTCAGCACGTCGAGCAGCCTGAAGCCGACTTCGATCGACTGGATGCCGGAGCGCAGCTTTTCCTCGCCGGCGTCGTCGGAATCGTCGTCGGTTTCCGGTGCGTCGAGCGGTTCGGAGGGAGCGGTTCGGAGGCAGTGGCGTCGTGGGACATTGCGCCGGAGCGGGCAGTGTGCGGCATGAGCAAAGGCGCGAAGCGCGTTCAGAATCAGTGTGGAAGGAACCGGCTGCGGCAGGGCTCCAACGGCCTGCCGTGCGGCGCCGGCAGGCCGGGCTTGGGCAGCGCCGATTCAACATCGTAGAATAGATTCCCTCTATCGTCACTAACACGGTTCATCTCTCCATGAAACTTGCCACGCTGAAGGACGGCACGCGCGACGGTCAATTGATCGTCGTGTCCCGCGACCTGCACACCGCCGCCGTTGCCATTGCGCCCATTGCAGCGCGTGCTCGACGACTGGACCTTCTACGCGCCGCAATTGCACGACCTGTACGACGCGCTCAACCAGGGCCGCGCGCAACACGTTTTCGTTCAACGCGAGCGACTGCATGGCGCCGCTGCCGCGCGCATTCCAGTGGGCCGACGGTTCGGCGTATGTAAATCACGTCGAACTCGTGCGGCGCGCGCGGCGCCGAGATGCCGCCGGAATTCTGGACCGATCTGCTCATGTATCAGGGCGGCAGCGACGACTTCGTCGGGCCGAAAGACGACGTGGTGTGCGCATCCGAAGCGTTCGGCATCGACTTCGAGGCAGAAGTTGCAGTGATCACGGGCGATGTGCCGATGGGCGTGACGTCTGGGGAGGCGCTCAGAAGCGTGCGGCTCATCACGCTCGTCAACGACGTCTCGCTGCGCAACCTGATTCCCGCCGAACTTGCCAAGGGCTTCGGCTTTCTTTCAGAGCAAGCCGGCCACGTCGTTCGCGCCCGTCGCGGTCACGCCCGACGAGCTCGGCGAACATTGGCGCGAAGGCCGCGTGCACCGGCCGATGATCGTCCACTGGAACGGCAAGAAGGTCGGTCAGCCGGACGCCGGCACCGACATGGTGTTTCACTTCGGGCAACTGATCGCGCACGCGGCCAAAACGCGCAATCTGCGCGCGGGCGCGATTGTCGGCTCGGGCACGGTGTCGAACAAGTACGCGAAGCGCGGCTACTGCTGTATCGCCGAAAAGCGCTGCCTCGAAACCATCGAGCACGGCGCGCCGCAGACCCAGTTCATGAAGTACGGCGATACCGTCAAGATCGAGATTTTCGACGAAGCGGGCAAGTCGATTTTCGGTTCCATCGAGCAGAGCATCGCGCCGCTCGAGTGACGCGGTAAGTTTGCCGAAAGGGTTTCGCCCGATGCCGCTGCTGTCGCGCGCCGCTACACTGACTGGCGCCGCGGCATAGGCGGTAAATCAGAACGAAAAACTCTCATGTGAGGAGACACCATGCGGCGAGCTGGATCGTTTGAAGCGGTAAGGGCGGGCAACGTGGATGGGCGCGTGGCGCGAGCGGTTGCAGCAGTTCGGGCCAATCGGGCAATTCACGCGCCTCGTGCGTCGCCCGGTCCTGCTGCTTGCGACGCTTGCATGTGTGGCGCCGGCCGTCGCGCTGGCGCAGGTGAAGATCGGGCTCGTGCTTTCGCTGACGGGGCCGGCCGCCTCGCTCGGCATTCCCGCGCGCGACACGGCGACGCTATTGCCGAAGCAGATTGCCGACCAGAGCGTCGACTATATCGTGCTCGACGACGCGTCGGACACGACCCAGGCCGTGCAGGACACCAAGAAGCTGATCTCCGAAAATCACGTCGACGCGATCATCGGCTCGTCGATCACGCCGAACTCGCTCGCGATGATCGACGTCGTGGCGGACGGAACGACGCCGATGATCTCGCTTGCGTCATCGGCAAAAATCATCGAACCCGTCGACGCGAAACGCCACTGGGTCTTCAAGACGCCGCAAGCGGACGCGATGATGGCTTCGGCGATTGCCGAGCATGCGAGCACGCCCGGCGTGAAAACCGTCGCGTTCATCGGCCAGGCGGACGCGCTTGGCGAGACCTTTTACGCGGAAGTCGCAAAGTTCGCGCAACTGCATCACATGGGGATGGTGGCGAGCGAGCGCTTCCAATCGCACGGACCCGAGCGTGACCGGTCAGGTGCTGAAAATCCTCGCGACGCATCCGGATGCCGTCGTGGGCGCGGCCGGCACGCCCGCCGCGCTGCCGCCGAAGACGCTCAGGGAGCGCGGCTACAAAGGGCTGATCTATCACAACCACGGCGTGGGCAATAACGACTTCCTGCGCGTGTGCGGCACCGATTGCAACGGCACGTTCCTGCCGGCGAGTCCGGTGCTCGTGGCGGCGCAATTGCCGGCGGATCATCCCGCGAAGCGCCTCGCGCTCGACTACATCGCGCGTTTCGAGGCGCTGCGCGGTCCGGGCACCGTGTCGGCTTTCGGCTCCTACACGTGGGATGCGGGCATGCTGCTCAATCACGCGGTGCCTATCGCCTTGAAAGCGGCGCCGCCCGGCACGCCGGAATTTCGCCGCGCGTTGCGCGACGCGCTCGAAGCCACGCGCGGTCTCGCGTACACCAACGGCGTCGTCAACATGAGCGCCGCGGATCACCTCGGCCTCGACCAGCGCGCGCGTGATGGTCGAGATCAGAAACGGCAAATGGGTTTATCAGCCGCGCTGAAGAGACCGCGACGCAACGACTCGACGGCGCGCCCTAGGCACCGGCCGCGCACTGATACGCAAACACGGATCGCTCACCATGTCCCAGCAACCTCACACCAACGACGCCTTTTACGCGCATTACCGCTCGCTTCAATTGCATCGCCGCCCGCATGGCGTGCTCGAAGTGGTGATGAGCGGCGAGGGCGCGAACAGGAGCGCCCTCGCGACCGCGGATGCGCGCATGCATTACGAGCTCGCGGAAATCTGGCGCGACATCGACCGCGATCCCGACACGCGCGTCGCGATCATTCGCGGCGAGGGCAAAGGCTTCTCAGCCGGCGGCGACCTTCAACTCGTGGAAGACATGGCGACCGATTTCGACGTGCGCGCGTGTGTGTGGCGCGAGGCTCGCGATCTTGTCTACAACGTGATCAATTGCAGTAAGCCGATCGTGTCGGCCATGCACGGCCCGGCGGTCGGCGCAGGGCTCGTCGCGGGGCTGCTCGCGGACATCTCGATCGCGTCGAAGACCGCGCGCATTATCGACGGGCATACGCGGCTCGGCGTGGCGGCGGGCGACCACGCGGCGATTGTCTGGCCGCTTCTGTGCGGCATGGCAAAAGCCAAGTATTCCTGATGCTGTGCGAGCCGGTGAGCGGCGCGGAGGCGGAGCGCATCGGCCTCGTATCGCTCGCCGTCGACGAAAACGATCTGCTCCCGAAGGCATTCGAGGTCGCGCAGAAGCTTGCCCACGGTTCGCAAACCGCGATCCGCTGGACCAAGTATGCGTTGAACAACTGGCTGCGCTCCGCGGGTCCGGCCTTCGATACGTCGCTTGCGCTCGAATTCATGGGCTTCGCGGGGCCGGACGTGCGCGAGGGCGTGAGCTCGCTGCGCGAGCGGCGCGCGCCGGATTTCGGCGGCGCCGACCCGTGGCGAGCGCGGTGACGGCTGGGTGGGATCGTCGTGCGTCGCGCGGTATGATCGGATTCGTCTGCGCGGCCGTTGCTTTCTTGTGTTCCCTTCTTCCGCGCTTTTCCGTTAATGCAGCGAGGCGACAAGCATGACCGACACACTTGGCTCCACGCCGCCGTTTCCCGGTTTCCCCTGGCTTTCCGCCGGCCGAAATGCTCGACCGCATGTGGGGCATGATGCGCCTCTCGCCGTTCGGCTCCGCGTTTGCGGGCGCGCAGCCGGGCGCGGGCATCGGACCGTCGCTTTCGATGATGTCCGACATGATGGCGCCGCTCACCAACGTCGAAGAACTCGACAAGCGCATCACCGATATGCGCGCCGTCGAGCAATGGCTGAAGCTGAACCTCAACATGCTGCAGTCCGCGATTCAGGCGCTGGAGGTGCAGCGCGCGACGCTCGCGACGCTGCGCGCGTTCGGCGCGTTCGCGCAACAGTCGATGGCGCAGCCCGCGGCGCCTGAAGCGCCGGCGCCGGCGCCCGCGCCGAGCCCGTCGCCGGCAAGTGGCTGGCCGCATGCGCAGGCGAGCGCTTCGGCTTCCGGTTCCAGTTCCGCCGCCGCGGAAAGTCCGGGCGGCGCGGAGCCGCCGGCCGAGGAGGAAGCCGCGCCCGCCGCGCCGAGCTTCGACGCATCGGCATGGTGGAACCTGCTGCAATCGCAATTCAATCAGATCGCGCAATTCGCGATGACCCAGCCGGCGGCCGCCGCTGCGGACGCCACGGGCGCGCAGTCTGACTCGACCGAAGACCCGGCAGACGAGGCGGCCGAGGCGGTCGGCGGCGCGACGGACGTGCCGCGCCCCTCGCCCGTCGACGCGCCGGCCGCGGCTTCCGGCGAATCCAACGGACCGGCTGAAGCCGCCGCAAAACGCCCGGCGGCGAAGCGCGCACCGGCTGCGACAAAGCGCACGGCCACGGACACAGGAACGGGCAGCGCCGCGTCCAAAGCGCCCAAAAAGTCCCTGTAGAAGTACGCGCGCCGGGCGGCGGCGCGCTCCAACTGTCGGCGCCAAACAACAGTACGAAATCGCCGGCTGTCGTGGTTTTGACGCCGATCGCGCGTCACACTCGGCGGATTCGGCGTTTCATTGAGACAGGTCAATCGGGCACCCGAATTGCGGCTGTCCCCCGGCGGGTTTGGAGAAGCCAGCGTGCTATCATTGAAAGGTCTTTGTTTGGCTTTTGGGCGTGCGCTGAAAACAACCAATCCAGCCGCCCTTGCTCCATTCGCCGCCGGCACGACCGGCGCAGTCTGGACGGTGCGGTTTTCATCGCAAACTGGCTCGACCTCAGGCATAGGGTATCCCTCACCCACGGTTGGCCGCGCAGCGCGTTATTCGAGCGTGGAATGTCGTGTTAGCCGCTCTTCGCGCAAGCGCCCGGACTTCTTCGCTGCCCGTGCATCCGTGCGGCCGGTTACCGCGTAAAATTGAAGGCTTGGCCGGCGAGCGGCGCGGCACTCGTGCACAACACCCGGTGCGCCTCGTTCGTCGTCAGCAAGAGTGCTACACGTAGTAGTGACAGACACACACAGTATGTGCAGAACAAGGGTGAGACCATGAACACCATGCTTTATCCGGAACTTTATAAATCGCTCGAATCCGTTCGATGGGACATGGAGAAGGACATTCCCTGGGACAAGTTCGATGCATCGCTCTTGACCGACGAGCAGGCCGCGACGATCAAGATGAACGCGATCACTGAATGGTCGGCGCTGCCCGCCACGGAAATGTTTCTCCGTGACAACCATCACGACAGCGATTTTTCCGCATTCATGAGCGTGTGGTTCTTCGAAGAGCAGAAGCATTCTCTGGTGCTGATGGAATATCTGTGCCGCTTCAAGCCCGAAATGTGCCCCACTGAAGAAGAGCTGCACGCCGTGCGCTTCGAGTTCGACCCGGCGCCGCCGCTCGAGACGCTCATGCTGCACTTCTGCGGCGAAATTCGCCTGAATCACTGGTATCGCCGCGCGGCCGAGTGGCACACCGAACCTGTCATCAAGCACATCTACGAAACCATTTCGCGCGACGAAGCGCGGCATGGCGGCGCGTATCTGCGCTACATGAAGAAAGCCATGGCGCAAACCGGCGACATCGCGCGTGCTGCTTTTGCGAAGATCGGCGTGCTGATGGCGTCGGCGCGCCGCACCGAAAAGCCGCTGCATCCCACCAATCTGCACGTGAACCAGGCGCTGTTCCCGCGCGACACGATCCAGTCGCGTTTGCCCGACCCCGAATGGCTGGAGCGCTGGCTCGACGAGCAAATCCGTTTCGACGACGGTTGGGAAAAGAAGGTGGTCGAGCGCATTCTGCACAACCTGTCGCTGCTGTTCGAGCGCACGTTCAACACGGCGCAGGAACTGAACCGCTATCGCAAGGAAGTGGTCGCGCGGCTGCAGGCCGACCAGAAATCGGCCGAACAGCCGGCTTGACGGTCCACGTCGCGTCGGCTTCGCGTCCACGTCGCTCATGGCTGCCATTTTCGAACGCAAGATTCTCACGCGCGACGCGCTCGTCGTGCTGCGTCCCACGCTCAAGGCGCCGGTCGTATTTACGAACGGCGTGTTCGACATCCTGCATCGCGGGCATGTGACTTATCTCGCCGATGCAAAAGCACAGGGCGCTTGCCTGATTGTCGGCGTGAATAGCGACGCGTCGGTCCGCATGCTCGGCAAGGGCGCCGACCGGCCGATCAACAACGAAGCCGACCGCATGGCGCTGCTCGCGGCGCTGGAAAGCGTCGATTATGTGGTGTGCTTTGCCGAAAAGACGCCGGTTGAACTGATCTCGGCGCTGCGCCCGGACGTGCTCGTCAAGGGCGGCGACTATGACATGGATGCGTTGCCGGAGTCGGCCATCGTGCGCGGGTGGGGCGGCAAGGCGCTGGCCATCCCCTTCGAGCATGATCGCTCGACCACCGCACTGCTCAAGAAAGTCCGCACGCAGGGCTGAGCGCCCAGCGCGCTTTACGCAGGAGCGCTTTATTGCGGCAATGCCGAAGCCGCAATCGGCGCAGCCGGAGCCGGCGCGCCGACCACCGCCTGGTCGCCTGCCTCGGCGGCCGTGATGGGGCGCACCTTCAGCCAGTCGGGGTGAACTTCGCGGCTGAGATGATTGGGTTCCCGTCCGCCCGCCGTGGGCGTCGGACCGAACACGCCGCGGACCGCGACGAATGCCAGAAGGTTGGCTAGAAACAAGATGGCGATCAGCCAGCGCAGCATTGTTTTGTTTTCACGTCCATAAATTGAACCGCCCCGCGTCGCTCTGCCGCGATCTTGGCCACGGCGCGCGCCCGTGACATTGCAGCCTGCTTCAGGCGCCGCGATTCGACGCGCACTCCGAAGCGATGAGCGCGAGCCCCGACAAGACCAGCGAATCGTGGCGAGTATGCGGCACTTTCAACGCGCTCGCTACTTCGTCCGCCGCGCCGCCGCCCACGACGAGGCGTACCGGCACCTGCCACTCATCCTGCAAGTCGCGCCATGTTCGCTCGACGAGACCCGCTTGCGCGAGCGTGCAGCCGGCGGATAAAGAACGCGGCGTGTCGGTCGCGAAGAACGGGCCGCGACGCGCGGCCTCAGGCGTGCCCCGCGCCTCGAGAAGGCCGCGGGCGGCGTGGGCGTCGAGCGTCGGCAGTTGCGCCGTGTGCTCGCCAAGCGAGCGCATCATCAGGCTCCAGCCCGGCGCAATGAGTCCGCCGACAAACAATCCGTCGGCGCGCAAGGCTTCGAGCGTGGTCGCCGTGCCGAACGTCGCAATCAGCAGATGCTCGCCGGGAAAGGCCGCGCGTGCGCCGATCATGCCGGCCCAGCGGTCGCTGCCGAGCGCATTCGGCGTGGTGTAGCTATTGGTCACGCCGCACTGCCGCTCGCATGCGCGGACCGTGGTGAGCGGCAAGTGCGGCCACTGCGCGCGGACCAGCGCGGCGATGCGCACCGCCACTGCAGCACCGGCGACATTGGATAACCACGCGCCGCCAGGCGCCGGCAAGCCTGACCACTCAGCAGACCACTGAGCGGACCACTGAGCCGACCACTCCGGTGATTCGCTCGCCTCATGCGCGAGCGCGCCGGCCGCGATCTGCGCGCCGTCCGCCGCCACCATCGCCCACTTGACGCGGCTATTGCCCGCGTCGATCAAAAGCTGGGGCAACAGATGAGGCGTGCCGCTCGTCATGCAGCACCGTCGGCGAGACGCAACGAGACATCGCCGGTCGCGATGCTTTGCCTGCCCGCGGCGGTATCGAGCAGCAACTGGCCGCGCTCATCGACGCCCGCCGCGACGCCGCGCGTGACCTCCTGCCCTTGCTCGAGCAGCACGACCTCGCGGCCCGCGTAGGCATGCATTGCGTTCCAGCGCGCCTGGAACGGCGCAAAGCACTCGGCGCCGAAACGCTGCAAGGCGGGTTCGAGCGCGTTGAGCCCGGCGGCGAGCGTGTCGGTGAGATTGGCGTTCGGCAGCGCGCGCTGCAGCGCAGTCGGCGCCGCGCCGCGCGCCTGCGGCGGCGTGTCGGCGTTGAGCGCACCGAGCTTTGCGGCGAGCTCGGCGGCGCCCTTTACATTCGTGCCGATGCCGATCACGACCGCGCTCGCGTCGTCCGTGCTCCACGCGGTTTCGATGAGAATGCCGGCGAGCTTGTCGCCTTCGAGCAGCACGTCGTTCGGCCACTTCAGCGCGATCTGGCCGGGCCCGGCGACAGGCAGCGAGCGCAATCCGTCGACGAGCGCGACGCCCACCGCGAGGCTCAATCCCGCGAGCCCTTCAAGCGGACGCGGCAACACGCAGGCCACCGAAAACAGCAGCGCATTGCCCGGCTCCGCATACCACGGACGGCCGCGCCGCCCGCGCCCGGCGGTTTGCAGGTAGGCGACCCGCACGATCGGCCGCGGCAGCGCGCCGGCCCGGCGCGGCAGCGCTTTCACGCGGGTCATAAGGTCGGCATTGGTCGAGCCGGTTTCCTCGACGATTTCAATCGGCCAGTCATGGGCATGCGCGCCGAACAGCGCGACGGCGCGTTCACGGTCGATGCGCCAGTCAGCTGCGTTCGCGGCAGCGGCCGGGTCTTGGGGCGGAGTGCGGGAAGCGTTCATGCTCCATATTGTAGCGACGGCGAACGGCCCGAGGGCCGCCCGGACGGTCGATCCGCTGCGCCTTCGTTACAATGGCCGCTAATCCGATCACCAGATTGCAGCGATCCTTGAACTACGACACTCCGCCCGGCCTCGAAGTCGCGGCCGGCAGCCAGGGCAAGATCGTCCGGCTCTCGGGCCAGTGGACGGCGCTCGCGCTCGCGCGCGATCGCGCGACCGGACACGTGATCCCGCAATTGCGCTCGCTGGAGGGCGCCGAAGGCATCGGCCAATGGGACCTGTCGCGCATCGACCGGATGGACCATGTGGGCGGCCAGGCGCTGTGGCGCGTGTGGGGCCACCGGATGCCGCCGGACACGGAGCTCACCGATACGCAGCGCGATATTTTCGAGCGCATCGCGTTGCTCGACACGGTTCGCGAAACCGCTGAGCCCGTCGTCAGATTCGATCCGTTCACGCGGCTCGGTCTTGCCATCTTCTCCTTTCTGGAGCATCTGTACGGCGGCGTGGCGATGTTCGGGCGCGTCGTGCTCGATCTGCTCGCCATTGCGCGCAAGCCGGCCATCACGCCGTGGACCGAGATCTCGGCGAACGTCTACAACGCCGGCACCAAGGCGCTGCCGATCACCGCGCTCGTCGCCTTCCTGATCGGCATCGTGCTAGCTATCTGTCCGCGCAGCAATTGCGGCTCTTCGGCGCGAATCAGTACTTCGTGAATATTCTCGGGCTGTCGGTGATCCGCGAACTGGGGCCGGTGCTGTCGGCGATTCTGGTCGCCGGCCGCTCGGGCTCGGCGATCACCGCGCAGATCGGCGTGATGCGCGTGACCGAGGAACTCGACGCCATGCGCGTATGGGCATTCCGCACGGCCTGCGGCTCATCCTGCCGCGCGTGGTCGCGCTCGGCGTGGCGATGCCGCTCCTCGTCATGTGGACCAACATCATTGCGCTGACGGGCGGCGCGCTCGCCGCCAAGATCGTGCTCGGCATCGACATGAGCTACTTTGCGCGAGCGCTGCCGGGCGTGGTGCCCGTTGCCAATCTGTGGATCGGGCTCGGCAAGGGCGTCGCCTTCGGCATGCTGATCGCGATTGTCGGCTGTCACTTCGGGTTCCGTATCAAGGCGAATTCGCAAAGCCTCGGCGAGGGCACGACGAGTTCAGTCGTGACGTCGATTACGATCGTGATTCTCGCGGACGCCGTGTTCGCGATCCTGTTCCAGAACGTGGGGCTTGGATGATCGCACCGCTCACTCAGGCCGTGCGCGGCCAGCCGATGCCTTCGATCGCCGAGCCGGTGATCGAGGTGATCGACGTTACCAAGCGCTATGGCCGCAACATCGTGCATCAGCATCTGAATCTCGACGTGCGGCGCGTCGAAATCATGTCGATTGTCGGCGGCTCCGTGTCAGGCAAGACCACGCTCGTGCGGCAGATTCTCGGCCTAGAGCGGCCGTCGTCCGGCAATCAAGCTGTTCGGCGAGGACCTTGGGACCATCTCGCCGGAAACCGCGCTCCTCATGCGCAGCCGCTCCGGCATGTTGTTTTAGCGCGGCGCGCTGTTCTCGTCGCTGTCGGTGTTCGACAATGTGGCGCAGCCGGTGCGCGAACTCGGCCAGGTGCCGGAAGACCTGCTGCGCGACATCGTGATGCTGAAGCTGGAAATGGTCGGTCTGCCGTGCAAGCACGCGTCGAAAATGCCGTCAGCTCTATCGGGCGGCATGATCAAGCGCGTCGGCATTGCGCGCGCCATCGCGCTCGAACCCCCCGAACTGCTGTTTCTCGACGAACCGACGGCGGGCCTCGATCCTCAGGCGTCCGAGGAATTTGTCGAACTCATCTCGGCGCTGCATCGCGCTCGGTTTGACGGTCGTGATGATCACGCACGACCTGGATACGATGGTCGCGCTGTCCACGCGTGTCGCCGTGCTCGCGGACCGCAAGGTGCTGGTCGCCGCGCCGGTGGAAGAGGCCGCGGGCGTCGATCATCCTTTCATCCGCGAATATTTTCTCGGCTTGCGCGGGCGTCGCGCGTTGCAGGCGCTGCCGCCGGAGCGCCGGGCGAAGCTGCCGCGCGCGGCGCTCGAGCCGGCGTCGTCGGAATTGCCGCTGTGAATCAGGGAACCCGGTAATGGAAAACAAATCACATGCGTTCTGGGCAGGACTCTTCACGGTCGTCCTGCTCGCCGCGATCGCCACGGCGGCATTTTTGTTCAATGTCGACCGCGCCGTGCGTGTGCCGTACGATCTGATTGCGCGTACCAATGTGACCGGCTTGTTTACCGACGCCGCCGTGCGCTATCGCGGGCTCGACGTCGGCAAGGTGCAGTCCATCAAGTTCGACCGCGATCATCCGGGGCAGATCGTGATCCGCATTCTTGTCGACACCCACGCGCCGATCACGCATTCCACGTTCGGCAGTCTTGGTTTTCAGGGCGTGACGGGCATCGCGTTCATCCAGCTCGACGATACGGGGCGCGATCCGTCGCCGCGCGCTTCGTCGCCGAAACAGATGGCGCAGTTGCCGATGCGGCCTGGCCTGCTCGACCAGTTGCAGCAGCGCGGCGACGTGCTGCTGAGGAAACTCGAAAAGGTCACGGACGACGTCGACAATCTGTTGTCGCCCTGCACGGCACCGCGGCCAGCATCCAGAAAGCCGCGGACGGCGTCGCCACGCTCACGCAGCAGATGGCGCCCGCGGCCGGCAAGCTGCCCGCGACCATCGACAAGCTGGACGCCACGCTCGCCTCGACCAACCAGTTGATCACGAGCCTGAACCGCCCCGACGGTCCGTTCGAGAGCAATCTGAACAAGGTCGGCACGGCCGCGCAGCAGGCGGGCGACGCGCTCACCGCGATGATGAACGGCTCGTTGCAGGAGTTGTCGGCGCGAGTCGGTTACGACACGCTGCCGCGCGTGAATTCGCTCGCGGAAGACGTACGCTCGGCCGCGCGCTCGGTGGACCGTGCCGCCGACACGTTCAGCACCAGTCCGCGCAGCGTGCTGTTCGGTGCGCCGGCCGCGGCGCCGGGGCCGGGCGAGGCCGGTTTTACGTGGCCCGCCGCGCGCGCCGCGCAATGAATCTGAAGGTTTGAAGAAAGGAAGATAGTCATGTCACGCTCCATTCACCGGTTGTTGTCCTCGCGCGTCACGCGTGCGGGCGCGGCGTGCGCGGCGCTCGTCGCCGTGGGTCTGCTGGCCGCCGGCTGCACGAGCACGCCGGCCGCGCTGTCGGACATCCGCTACGATTTCGGCCCGCCGAAGCCGGCGTCGTCGGGAACGCAGCCGGCCGTGAAGGTGCTCGACGTGAGCGCGCCCGAAGTGCTGCAGTCGGACAAGCTCGTGTATCGGCTCGGCTACGCGGATTCGCAGCAGGTCGCCGCGTACGCCAACAGCCATTGGACGATGCCGCCGTCCGCGTTGCTCACGCAGCGTCTGCGCGGCGCGCTCAGTTCGCGCGGCACGGTGCTGACGGGCGCCGACGGCGTCGCCGCGCCGGTGCTGAAGATCGAACTGAGCGAGTTCGAGCAGGTTTTCGACAGCCAGTCGCAAAGCCATGCGGCCGTCACCGCGCGCGTCACGCTCACGCAGAGCGGCAAGGTGATCGGCCAGCGCACTTTCATCTCGCGCGCGCCGTCCCGTTCCGCCGACGCCGCCGGCGGCGCGCAGGCGCTCGCCGCCGCCAGCGACGACCTCGTCGCGCAAATCGGCGCCTGGCTCGGTGTGCAGGCGCTGGTCGCCGCGCAATGAGGCACGCGCAGCGCACACAACGGAGCGCTGCATGAGTGAACGATCGTGGCTGCGCCGCCCTTCGGTGCTCTCGCGGCAGGCGCTGGTGCTCTATACCTCGCTGATCGTCTACGGTTCGTGGTATCCGTTTTCGGGCTGGCGGTCGCTCGGCATCGGGCCGCTGGCCTACCCGCGGACCCGATGCCGCAGTATCTGACAGCCTTCGACGTCGTCACCAACGTGCTCGGCTACATGCCCTTCGGCGCGCTCATGGTGCTCGCGCTTTACCCGCGCTGGCGCGGGCCGCTGGCGGTCGGGTTCGCGTTCGTGCTGGGCGTACTGCTGTCGGGCCTGATGGAAGCCGTGCAAACCTATCTGCCGACGCGCGTCGCCTCCAATCTCGATCTCGCGGCCAATGCGCTCGGCGCGCTGCTGGGCGCCGCGATCATGTCGCCCGCGACCGGCGCGCTGCTCGACCGCTGCTTGCTGCGGCGCCTGCGGCTCATGTGGTTCGAGCGCGACAGCGCGGCGCTGGCGTGCCTCGTGGCGGCCTGGCCGTTCGCGACGATGTATCCGGCGCCGCGCCTCTTCGGCCTCGGCAACTGGCCGCGCGTGTTGTGGACGCGTTTTGATTCCACGACGCAGGACGCGCTCTTCGCCTAGACGCCGGCCGGCTGGCACGTCGGCGCGTGGCCGGCCTTGGGTGGCCGCCTGGCTACCGGAGGACGCGTGGGAAGCGCTTATCACGACGCTCAATCTGTTTGCCGCGCTGGCGCTCGCGTCGTTGTCCGTGCGCCGTCATGCGCCGCGCGTGCGGCTGATGCTGCTCTTTATCGTCGTCGCTTTGGGCGTGAAGGCGGGCGCGACCTTCCTGCAATCGCAATCGGGCCTGGCTTTCGACTGGGCGACGCCGGGCGGGCTTGCGGGCCTCGGCGGCGGCGCGTTGCTCGGGCTGCTCGCGCTGCGTTTGCCGCGCAGCGCCCGGGCGTCGCTGGCGGCCGGCGCGCTCGTGGTCACGCTGGTGCTGGTCAATCTGCTGCCGGTGAATCCCTACTTCGATGTGGTGCTGGCCGACTGGCGGCAAGGGCGGTATCTGCACTTCAACGGTCTTGCGCGCTGGCTCGCGTGGGTCTGGCCGTATGCGGCGCTGGTATGGCTCGCGTTTGTCGTCGAGCGGGTGTGGCTTGGGCGGCGCACGCGGCGCGCCTGAGGGCGCGGCACAAGTGGACCGGGCGCGGCTCGGCGTGGGAAGCGGCTTGGCTGGCTATAATCGTCGGCTGCGGGCCGTAGTGCGGGGCTTAGTGTGGGCCTCAGCGCGGCGGGCCTTATTGCGGGTCTTGGCGCCAGCCTTCGCGCGGGCCGTGTTCGCGGCCGCGATCGCCGGCTACGAGCCGCGCGCTCGCGCCGTGCGCAGCCACTCAGCCAACGGGCCGCGCCTGCATCCACGAAAATATCGCGTCGCTGCGCTCAATCGCGTTCTGCTGCACTATTGCCCTTCTGATAGCTTTCCCTCCCGTACATCATGGACTCGTTCTACAAATATCACGTCTTCTTTTGCCTGAACCAGCGCGAGCCGGGTGCGGAGCGTCCGAGCTGCGCGAACTGCAACGCGCAGGCCATGCAGGAACACGCGAAAAAACGCGTGAAGAAACTCGGCCTCGCCGGCCCGAGCCAGGTGCGCATCAACAAGGCCGGATGTCTCGACCGCTGCGAGCTGGGTCCGGCGCTCGTGGTGTATCCGGAAGGCGTCTGGTACACGTACGTGGATGAAAGCGACATCGACGAAATCGTTGACTCGCATCTCGCGAACGGCAAAATCGTCGAGCGTCTGAAGATCGATCAATAAACGGCACCATGAACGTACGAACGTACACACGAAGAAGTATCTGATCGACGGCCCGGTCGGCAAGATCGAGGTCGCGCTGGACCTGCCCGACGAAGCGCGCGAAAACGGCGCCGCGCCGCGCGGCATGGCGCTCGTCGCGCATCCGCTCTTCGGCGGGACCATGGACAACAAGGTCGCGCAAACCCTCGCGCGCACGCTCGTGGGGTTGAACTACGTGACGTATCGCGCGAATTTTCGCGGCGTCGGGCAAACGCAAGGCGAGCACGACGCGGGCATCGGCGAGCGCGACGATCTGCGCGCGGTGCTCGATCACATGCGTGCGCAGCCCGGACACGGCGATCTGCCGCTCGTGCTGGCGGGCTTTTCGTTTGGCACGTTCGTGTTGTCGCACGTGGCTGCGAAGTTGCGCGACGAAGGGCTGCAGATCGAGCGCATGGTGTTCGTCGGCACGGCCGCGAGCCGCTGGGAAGTCGCGCCGGTGCCGGAAAACACGCTCGTCATTCACGGCGAGACCGACGACACGGTTCCCATTCAATCCGTTTACGACTGGGCGCGGCCGCAGGAATTGCCGGTTGTCGTGATTCCGGGCGCCGAGCATTTCCTGCATCGCAAGCTGCACATCCTGAAGCGGATCATCGTCGACGCGTGGCGTTGACGGATCGGCTGTCGCGCGTTTCAGGGGTACAGGTAGGCAAAAACTCACAATTTATCGCCCGCCGTTGCGCGAAGTTGCGAGTGTAGCGCGCGTATAATGAATGCTCTTTTTTGGGCGCAGCACGGCCTGTGCG
The DNA here is from genome assembly GCA_940746715.1 of uncultured Paraburkholderia sp. Taxonomy (GTDB): domain Bacteria; phylum Pseudomonadota; class Gammaproteobacteria; order Burkholderiales; family Burkholderiaceae; genus Paraburkholderia. The sequence goes on along the minus strand of CALNWN010000011.1, from coordinate 121,706 downwards.
GCAGTTCGCGCGACGCGTAGCTTCTTTTCACGCGCGCAGCGGTGCCGGCTGCAGCTGTGCTGCGCGAACCGATCGCGTGGTCGGAAGTCCAATGGGCGCCCGAGCCGCTACGCTTGATGTTGCGGCCAGACGCTCGCCGACCGGCTCTCCCAACTCTGCGCTCGCGCGCTGTACTTTTCTGCACGAACCGACCCTATGCGTTTTTCCACCTCCGGCCGCTTGTCTTTCCCCTCTGCTGCATCCTTCGTTCCCTCCACGCTAAGCCGCGCCATCACGCTCGGCGTCGTGTTGCCCGCCACGCTTGCGGCCAGCACCGCGTTCGCGCAAGTGCCGCCGCCCGCGGTGAACGCGCGCTCGTGGGTGCTCGTCGACGCAACCAGCAATCAGGTGCTCGCGTCGGGCAATCCGGACGAGCGTGTGGAACCGGCATCGCTCACCAAGCTGATGACCGCGTATCTCGTCTTCGAAGCACTGCAGACGAAAAGGATCACGATGGACCAGACGGTGACGCCGAGCGAAGCGGTACGCCGCGTGCGCACGGACGAATCGCGCATGTTTATCGAGGCGAACAAGCCCGTTACCGTGCACGATCTGGTGTACGGCATGATCGTCCAGTCGGGCAACGACGCCGTCATCGCGCTCGCCGAACTGGTGGGCGGCAGCGAGGCGCAGTTCGTCAACATGATGAACACGGAGGCGCAGCGCCTCGGCATGACGCACACGCATTTCGCCGACGTCAACGGCATGCCCGATCCGCAGCACTACACGACCGCGGGCGACCTTGCCGTGCTGTCGGCGCGTCTGATTCGCGACTTCCCTGACTACTACAACATCTTCTCGGTCAAGGAATTCACGTACAACAAGATCAAGCAGCCGAACCGCAACCGTCTGCTGTGGATCGACCCGACCGTCGACGGTCTGAAGACCGGTCACACGCAAGCCGCCGGCTACTGCCTGATCGCGAGCGCGAAGCGTTCGCTGCCGGGCACGCCGGACGCGTCGCGCCGTCTCGTCTCCGTGATGATGGGCGAGACGAAGGAGCACGACCGCGTGCAGGACAGCCTGAAGATGCTGAACTACGGCTACTCCGCCTACGACACCGTGCGTCTCTACAAGGCGAACCGGGTGGTCGGCACGCCGCGCGTCTACAAGGGTGCGCAGGACAGCGTGCAGATCGGCGTGAAGAGCGATCAGTACATCACGGTGCCGAAGGGCATGGCCGACAAGGTCAAGCCGCAGATCGACCAGATCGATCCGCTCATCGCGCCGATCGCGAAAGGTCAGCAGGTCCGCACCGCGAAGCTCGTCGCCGACGGCAAGGTGCTCGCGCAATTCCCGGTGGTCGCATTGCAGGCCGTGCCGCAAGCCGGCGTGGTCGGCCGCGTGTGGGATTCGCTGATGCTCATGTTCAACAAGAAGAAGTAAGCACGATCGCGATGACCGCTCTTCCCGATGTTCCGCTGGAACCTATCGTCTATCTCAACGGCGAGGTGGTGCCTTTGTCCGAGGCGCGCGTGCCGGTTCTCGACCGCGGCTTTATTTTCGGCGACGGCATTTACGAAGTCGCGCCGCTGTACGCGCACGCGGGCGGCCGCACGGCTTTCCGCTTCGAGCAGCACTTGGCGCGTCTCGCGCGTTCGCTCGGGAAGATCGGCATTGCCAATCCGTTCGACAACGCCGGCTGGCGCGCGCTAATAGAGCGCGTGACGGCGGCCAACGAAGCCGCGGGCGGCCTCGCCGCCGAACAGGACGCGATCGCTTATATCCAGATCACGCGCGGCGTGGCGAAGCGCGGTCACGCGTTTCCTGCCGGCATCCAGCCGACGGTGTTCGTCATGGTCACGCCGCTCAATCTGCCGAACGCCGCTCAGCGCGCCGAGGGCGTGCGTTGCGTGAGCGCCGCGGATCGCCGCTGGCTTCATTGCGACATCAAGTCGGTCTCGTTGCTCGGCAATGTGCTGATGGCGCAGTACGCGGCGGAGAACGACGCTTTGGAGACCATCCAGTTCCGCGACGGCATGCTGACCGAAGGGTCGTCGTCGAATGTTTGGGTCGTGAAGAACGGCGTGCTGGCCGCGCCGCCGCGCAGCCACAAGATTCTGGAAGGGATTCGCTACGGGCTGATCGAGGAGCTTGCGGCCGAATGCGGCGTCCGCTTCGAGGCGCGCGAGATTGCCGAGGCCGAAGTGCGCGCCGCCGACGAGATCGTGATCAGTTCCGCCACCAAGGAAGTGCTGCCCGTCACGCAACTCGACGGCCAGCCGGTCGGCGAGGGCAAGCCGGGCGCGGTGTTTGCGGCACTGTACGCGGCTTATCAGCGAGCCAAGGCGAAAGAGGCACAAGCGGCAAGAGAGGCGCACGAGGCGCGGCAAGGAGCAGCAAATGAATCAGGCGAACGAATCACTCATTGAGTTTCCCTGCGATTTCCCGATCAAGGTCATGGGCAAATCGCACCCCGAGTTTGCTGAGACGATCGTGACAGTGGTCCGGCAGTTCGACAGCGCAGTCGACGCCTCGCGCGTCGAAACCCGTCCGTCCAGCGGCGGCAATTACACCGGACTGACGGTGACTGTGCGCGCCACCAGCCGCGCACAGTTGGACGATATTTATCGCGCGCTCACCGGGCATCCGATGGTCAAGGTCGTGCTGTAAAGCGGCGCTTGAATCGGGTTGGATTCGCGCTTGAGTCAGATTACGGCGCGACGCGCAACGCGTCCGCTGTCCCTGCGGAGCTTGCCGCATTCGCCGCCGGCCCGGCCTCGCAGGCCTGGTCGAAAAGCAGTTTGAAGCGTCCCACCTCCGCGAATACCCAGTCCCGGAACGCCTTCACCCTCGCCGTTTCCAGCATGTGCGGCGGGCAGATGAAGTAGTACTGCCACGGGCTCGGTCCATCCACATTGAAAAGCCGCACGAGGCGGCCCGCAGCGATCTCGTGCATGGCGAGTGAGCGGCGCGTGAGCGCGATGCCCTGACCGTCGATCGCCGCCTGCAGCAGGTTCGACGAATCCTGATACAGCACGCCGCGCTTGGGTTCCGGCCAGTCCGTCAGGCCGGCGGCGTCGAACCATATGGGCGCCACAGTTCGTCGTCGGAGCGCAGCAGCGGGAGATTGGCGAGTTCGGCGGGCGTTTTCGGCAGCTTGCCGCCGTTGAAATTGGGCGCGCAGGCCGGGAAAAAGATTTCTTCCAGCAGGAGCTCCGAATGCAGCCCCGCGCGAAGTCCGTCAGCGCGTTCGTGGACAGTAAGATCCCACTGCGGGTGCGCCTCAATAAAGCTGCCGACGCGCGGCGTCACCCAGCGCGCAGCGAACGACGACAGCATGGACACCACCAGCCGACGCTCCCGGTCGCCGGCGCGGATCTGGCGGGTAGCGTCGCACAGCGCGGCGAGCGCCGCGCGCACCTGGTGGGCGTAGCGCCGGCCGGTTTCGGTGAGCCGCACGCGTTTGCCGTCGCGCGCGAACAGCGAGACGCCGAGTTCGGCTTCCAGCGCACGGATCTGATGACTGACGGCGCCGTGAGTGACGAAAAGCTCGTCTGCGGCGCGCGAAAAGCTTTCGTGGCGGGCGGCGGCTTCAAAGGCCTTGATCGCGTTCAGTGGCGGAAGATGACGGAGCTCCATCGCAATTATTCTCACATAGAGGTGAAAATTGATCGTTTTGCGTAAACCCTTGCTGTGCCTACGATTGTAGCCATGAAACGACTTTTGGCGAGGGCATTATGCGAGAAGTTTCCTCTATCTAGCATCGCGTATGAAATCCATAGCGGCGAGATGCTGCCCCTGAAGGTGGCGCGCGGCACCAAGCTGGTCGTGCGCGGCGGCGCGGTGTGGGTCACGCGCAGCGACGATACCGAAGACTACTGGCTGCAACCCGGCCAAACGTTGAGACTGCGCCGTGGCGAGCGGCTCTGGTTGAGCGCCGAGGGCACGCCGCGCGCAACGGTTGCGTTTTCGGTGCCGACGCGTTGCGACCAGCGCGCGCTGAACTGGTTTGCGCGCGTGGGCGAGCGTTTTACGGCGTGGTTGCGCGGCGGGTGGCGCACGGTTTGACGGGAACGCCGCGCAGTTCGCGCGCGGTGACTTTGGGCGGGGATTCCTGGATTTCGGTAAACTGCCGGGATCATGTCCGCCTCTTCGGTTTCTTCATCTCAATTGCCCGCTGCGGCGCCGCTCGCGGTACGCTGGCGCGGCAGCGAACTCTACGAAGCCAGTTTCGACGCGATGCGCACCTTCACCAACGCGCGCACCGCCGACACGCCCGACGAAATCTGGCTGGTCGAACATCCGCCCGTCTTCACGCTTGGCCAGGCCGGCGATCCGGCGCACCTGCTGGCGGCCGACAGCGGCATTCCTCTGGTGAAAGTCGACCGCGGCGGACAGATCACGTATCACGGCCCGGGGCAGGTGGTGGCCTACCTGCTGTTGGATTTGCGGCGCCGCAAACTGATGGTTCGCGATATGGTCACCCGGATCGAGCAGGCCGTGATCGACACCCTAGCGGCGTATAATCTTGCCGGAGAACGCAAGGCTGGCGCGCCCGGCATCTACGTTTCGCCGGGGCCGCAGGCCGGATTGCACGCCGGCGCGAAGATTGCCGCGCTCGGTCTCAAGATTCGCAACGGCTGCAGCTATCACGGCGTCAGCCTGAACGTGAAGATGGATTTAGGGCCGTTCCTGGCCATCAACCCTTGCGGCTACGCGGGTCTCGAAACAGTCGACATGGCAACGCTCGGCGTTGCGGCCGGCTGGGGCGACGTGGCCCGCACCCTTGCAGCACGCCTCACCGCAAACCTCGACGGCAGTCCCGCGGCCGTCGCCCAACCGCAGGCCGGTGCGCTCACCGCCTGTCTGGATCGAACGAATGACTGACGTTACCGCGAACCTCGCAGCTTCTCCCGCGCCGGAAGGCATGCCGGCATCCGCTGCGGCCTACGACGCTACCGCAAAGCAGAAGGCGCAAGCCAAGACCGCCCGTATTCCCATCAAGATCGTTCCGATCGAAAAGCTGAAGAAGCCGGACTGGATCCGCGTCAAAGCGGCAACCGGCAACTCGCGCTTCTACGAAATCAAGCAGATTCTGCGCGAACACAACCTGCACACGGTCTGCGAGGAAGCGAGCTGCCCGAATATCGGCGAATGCTTCGGCAAGGGCACCGCGACCTTCATGATCATGGGCGACAAGTGCACGCGGCGCTGCCCTTTCTGCGACGTGGGCCATGGCCGTCCCGATCCGCTCGATCCGGAAGAACCGGCGAACCTCGCGCGCACCATTGCCGCGCTGAAGCTCAAGTACGTCGTGATTACGAGCGTGGATCGCGACGATCTGCGTGACGGCGGCGCGGCGCACTTCGTCGAATGTATCCGTCAGACGCGCGAGTTGTCGCCTGACACGCGCATCGAAATTCTCACTCCGGACTTCCGCAGCCGCCTGGACCGCGCGCTCGGCATCCTGAATGCCGCACCGCCCGACGTGATGAACCACAACCTCGAAACCGTGCCGCGTCTGTATAAGGAAGCGCGCCCGGGTTCGGACTACGCACATTCGCTCAAGCTGCTCAAGGATTTCAAGGCATTGCATCCGGACGTTGCGACCAAGTCAGGTTTGATGGTCGGTCTCGGCGAAACTGAAGAAGAGATCTTGCAGGTCATGCGCGATCTGCGCGAGCATGACGTGGACATGCTGACCATCGGTCAGTATTTGCAGCCTTCGGAACACTATCTCCCGGTCCGTTCTTATGTGCACCCGGACACCTTCAAGATGTACGAAGAAGAGGCGTACAAGATGGGCTTCACTCACGCAGCGGTGGGCGCAATGGTGCGTTCGAGCTATCACGCCGATTTGCAGGCGCATGGAGCCGGCGTGGTCTGAATGCCTGCTTTCCCGTCCGCTCACTGAAGAATGCCCGCACACGTTGCGGGCATTTTTTGCTCCGGAACAAGGGCAAGTGCGCGGGCCTACGTTGCAGCAGCGGTGGGCCTTGCAGATGTATCCCGGAGCGCCCGCACGAGGCGCGCCGCCGCTCACCTCACAGAAACAGTTCGATGACCGGCCAGCCGCGCTCGGTGGCGATCGCACGCAAACGCGCGTCGGGGTTGGTCGCGACAGTATGGGTCACGCGTTCGAGCAACGGCAGGTCGTTGATCGAATCGCTATAAAACTAGCTCTGCGGAAAGTCCTGCAAACGGTGGCCGGGCGAGGACAGTCAGTTCTCGGTGCGCGTGACCTTGCCTTCGCGAAACGTCGGCACGCCGACCGACGCGCCCGTGAAGCGCGCGAGCGGATCGCCGCCTTCGGTATCCAATTCGATCACCAGCAGATGCTCGAAACCGAGCGCCTTGCCGATCGGCGCGGTCACGAACACATTGGTTGCCGTGACGATGCAGCACAGGTCGCCCGCGTCCATGTGGCGTCGCACCAGTTCGCGCGCGGCCGGCAGAATGGTGGGCGCGATCACCTCCCGCATGAACCGCGCATGCCACGCGTCGAGCTGCTCGCGCGTATGGCGAGCGAGCGGCGCGAGCGTGCGCTCCAGGTAAGCGGTCATGTCCAGCGTGCCGGCTACATATTTTGCCGGTAGTACTCGTCGATATCTTGCGCATGCCGCGCAGCGCCTTCAATACCGAGGCCGGCGACAAAGTGCGCCCATGCCTGGTCGCTGTCGAGCGGCAGCAATGTGTGGTCCAGGTCGAATAGCGCGAGATTGCGGCTCATCCGGTTGTCCTCGTGATCAGGTGGTCGAAGCGTTAGACAGACGTTGCGTAAGCGCCATTCGAGCGACATGAGAGGGGTATTGAAGCACCAGCAACGCGCGAGGTGGGCCAGCAACAACGGCCACGCCGCTCGACATTCGTTGCGCGAGCGTATATTTAAAAGCACAAAATTACAATAAGGCAAAAATGTGCAACACTACTGTCATACGCCCCGGGTGCCGTACGCGGCATGCGGTTCCGCTTACGGCAGCAGAGAACAAATGCGCAGTGCCTTATGTTGATTCTCCTTAACCCTTCTGGCCGGTGTGGCACTGCTCGTGTGGGGTTCGCATATCGTGCGCACGGGCATCCTTCGGGTGCTGGGCGCGGACCTGCGCACGGTGCTCGGGCGCAGCACGCGCAGCCGCTGGCGCGCGTTCGTGTCGGGTGTCGGCGTAACGAGTCTCGTGCAAAGCAGCAACGCGACTGCGGTGATCCTCACCTCGTTCGCGGCGCAAGGGCTTCTGCCGCTCACCAGCGGGCTTGCCATCATGCTCGGCGCCGACGTCGGCACGGCACTGATGGCGCGGGTTCTCACGCTCGATCTGTCCTGGTTGTCGCCCATCCTCATTCTGTTCGGCGTGCCGCTTTTCCTGTCGCGCAAGCAGACGCGCGCCGGCCAGGTCGGCCGGACGCTGATCGGGCTCGGGCTGATCCTGCTCGCGCTGCATCTGATCGTCGAGGCCGCCCAGCCGATGATGCAAGGCGCCGGCGTACGCGTCATGTTCGGCGCATTGACGGGCGACACCATGCTCGACGCCCTGGTGGGCGCGGCCTTCGCGGTGGTGTCGTATTCGAGCCTCGCGGCGGTGCTGCTCACGGCGACGCTCGCATCGTCGGGCGTGATTTCGTTGAAGGTGGCGCTGTGTCTCGTGATCGGCGCGAATCTCGGCAGCGGCCTCGTGGCCTTGCTCGGCGCTGCCACGCAGAATTCGGCGGCGCGGCGGCTCGCGCTTGGCAGCTTCACCTTCAAGCTCGCGGGCGCCTTACTGATCCTGCCGTTCGCATCGTTGCTCGCGCGCTGGCTGCCGGTGCTGATCGCCAATCCGCGCGAAGCCACGGTGGGCTTTCATCTGATCTACAACACGCTGCGTTGCTGCATATGTCTGTCGCTGATCGATCCGGTCGCGCGCATCTGTGAGCGCGTGTTGCCGGACCGGCCCATGCCCAACGGCGAGCTGCGGCCGCTGCATCTCGACGCCGCCGCGCTCACCACCCCAACGCTCGCGCTCGCCAATGCCGCGCGCGAGGTGCTGCGCATCGGCGACATTGTGCGGACCATGCTCGACAACGTGGCGGAAACTGATTCATCACAACCATATCGAGAAGGCGCGCGAAACGGTTCGCATGGACGACGACGTCGACGAACTTTACGCGGCGATCAAGGACTACCTCACGCTGATTTCGCGCGAACAACTCGACGAAGCCGACAGCCGCCGCTGGACCGACATCATTTCGCTGACCATCAACCTCGAGCATGCGGGCGACATCATCGAGCGGATCGTGGGCGATATCGAGGAAAAGAAGATCGCGCACCGTCTGTCGTTTTCGGAAGAAGGCCTCGGCGAACTGGACGATTTGCAGGCGCGGCTCGTCAGCAATCTGCAGCTCGGGCTCTCGGTATTCCTGAACAGCGATCTGCGTTGCGCCGAGCGGCTGCTGGCCGAGAAGGAGCGCTTTCGCGACCTGGAGCGCGCCTATTCATACCGGCATCTGGACCGCCTCGCCGGGCAGACGCTGCGCAGCATCGAAACCAGCGCACTGCATCTCGATCTGATCAGCGACATGAAGCGGCTCAATTCGCTTTTCTGCTCGACCGCATATCCGGTACTCGATGCCGCGGGCGCGCTGCATGACACGCGCTTGCGCAAGCGCGCGCTCGACATCATGCATGTGAAGGAATGACGCGCGGCGGGTCCGCACCCGGCGCGGCAGCGCTGCAGGGCGCTCCCCGCACTACGCCAGCACCACTTCCTCTAGCTTCTTTTTCAGCGCACCGAAATCCGCGACGTCCGCGGCCTTCTTGTTCGTGACGAGCACGTCGATCCGCTCGACGGGGCAATACGAAATCCGGCTGCGCTGGCCAATCTTGCTGTAGTCGGCGAGGATCACCACGCGGTCTGCATTGGCGACCATCGCGCGCGCCACTTCGGTTTCGGCGTGGTCGTAGTTGGTCGCGCCATGTGCCGATGGTCGATGCCGACCGGCGAGAGCAGCGCGAGATCCGCGCGATAGCGCTGAATGTCGAGCACGGTGGTTGCGCCGGTGGTCGCCATGGCACGGTCGCTGATCGTGCCGCCGAGCAGAATCACTTCGTTGCCGGCTTCCGGCTGCTCCGCCGCGCCGCGCAGTTTCAATGCGACGTCGATTGAATTCGTCACGATGGTCAGGTTTGCGAGCTTCGCCAGCTCTTCGGCGAGCGCGGCGGTCGTGGTGCCGGCGTCGATGAACAGCGTCTGGCCGCTCGCAATGAGCCCGGTGGCCGCCTTCGCAATGGCCGTTTTGGATTTGACGCGCATGTGCGCCCGCTCGGCGATCGGCGCCTCGTCGGCCGGTTTGATGGCGCCGCCGTGCACGCGGCGCAACTCACCGAGCGTTTCGAGATCGAGCAGATCGCGCCGCACGGTTTCGCGCGACACGCCAAGGTCTGCCATGATCCGTTCGGTCGACACCCGATGCAATGTCGACAATAACGCGCGTATTCTCTGATGACGGTCTTCCTGCCACATGCATTTTCCCTGGGCGAAGGCGCTCGCACAACGTGTCCGAACCGACGACATCGTGGCCACGAATGTGTGTCCGGACGATGTCAAGCGTACTACTTCAGCCGGATTGTGTTGTATTTTTTTGGTGGCTTGCAAGTTTGTGTATTTGAATTAGCCTTCGCAAATCGAAGTGCCGCCTGATTCGAACGTCGAATGTTCGAATGGAAAGTTTAATCTGTGTTTTCGCGCATTTTATGGCGCTTTTTGACAAGACCGCAGGCGTCGGCGCGTGGCCAGTGCGCTTCATTCTGAGTGAAAGGTGACGGGACGTGGCAAACGGGATCGATCGTGCATCAGCTGCAGACTGGCCGTATCCGCCGCTCGTCGCGCATCGCTGCGGCGGCACGCTCGCGCCCGAGAACACGTTAGCGGGTTTCGACGCCTGCGTGCGCTACGGTTATCGCATGGTCGAATTCGACGCCAAGCTTTCCTCCGACAACCAGCTGTTCCTGTTCCACGACGACACGCTCGAGCGCACGACCAACGGCTACGGCGCGGCCGCGGTCTACTCGTGGGCGCAACTCGCGTTGCTCGACGCGGGCGCCTGGTACGGGCCGCAATTCGCAGGCACACGCCTGCCCACGCTGGCCGAGGCGGCCGCGCGTTGCGCGCGCGAGGGCATCGCGGCGAACATCGAAATCAAACCCTGTCCCGGTCGCGATGAAATCACCGGCCGGCTCGTCGCGAGTGCTGCCTTCGAGCTGTGGCAAGGCCAGACGCCGCCGCTTCTGTCGTCGTTTTCGTTCGAGGCGCTCGCGGCAGCGCGCGACGCGGCGCCTTCATTGCGACGCGGCATGCTGTTCGAGGAAGTGCCCGCGGACTGGCTGCGCATCGTGCGCGAGCTGGACTGCGTGTCCTTGCACGCGAGCCACCGTTATCTGAGCGAGCCGCTCGTCGCCGACATCCACGCGGCCGGCTTGCATGTACTCGCCTACACGGTGAACGACCCGGCGCGTGCGCAATTGCTCGCGCAGTGGGGCGTCGACATGATTTGTACAGATCGCATCGATAAGCTGCAGCACGACATGCTTTGAGCGCCGCATAGGCGCGGGCATGGCACGGGCGTGAGAGCACGGAAGCACTGACGCATTGACGGACGCACAAGCGCAGCAAAAAGCGCAGACAACAAGCGCCTGCAATCGCGGACGGCTCGCGCCCTTGAAGTCGAATGAGAAATTTTCCAAACGCAACAACTTCGGCAGAGGATGGGGAAAACTATGAACCGCACCGTGTTAGCTCGCGTACTTTCGATGTCGGCCGCAGCAGGTGTGGCCGCCGCGGGCGCGAGCAGCGCTTGCGCCGCGCCGCTCGACGCATTGATCGCCGCCGCGAAGCAGGAAGGCCAGCTCACCGTGATCGCGTTGCCGCACGACTGGTGCAACTACGGGCAACTCGTCGCGGGTTTCCAGAAGAAGTACGGCATCAAGATCAATGAACTGAATCCGGACGCGGGCTCCGGCGACGAAGTCGAAGCCATCAAGGCGAACAAGGGCAACAAGGGTCCGCAGGCCCCCGACGTGATCGACGTGGGTTTGTCGTTCGGTCCGAGCGCGAAGGCAGAAGGGCTGCTGCAGCCGTACAAGGTGTCGACGTGGAACTCGATCCCGAAAGAGTCCAAAGATCCGGACGGCCACTGGTACGGCGACTACTACGGCGTGCTCGCGTTCGAAGTGAACGCCGACATGATCGACAAGGCGCCCGCCGACTGGAGCGATCTGCTCAAGTCCGATTACAAGAACGCTGTCTCGCTCGCGGGCGATCCGCGCTCGGCGAACCAGGCGATCCAGGCCGTCTATGCAGCCGGCCTGTCGCAAAGCAAGGGCGACGCGTCGAAGGCGGACAAAGCCGGCCTCAAGTTCTTCGCCGATCTGAACAAGAGCGGCAACTTCGTGCCGGTGATCGGCAAGGCGGCATCGCTTGCGCAAGGCACGACGCCGATCGTCGTCCGTTGGGATTACAACGCGCTTGCCGACCGCGATACGTTGAAGGGCAACCCGAAGGTTCAGGTGGTGATTCCGAGGACGGGCGTGGTGGCCAGCGTCTATGTTCAGGCAATCAGCGCGTACGCGCCGCACCCGAACGCCGCCAAGCTGTGGATGGAACACCTCTATTCCGACGAAGGCCAGATCGGCTGGCTGACGGGCTATTGCCATCCGATGCGCTACAACGAACTGGTGGCCGGCAAGAAGGTGCCGCAAGCGCTCCTCGACAAGCTGCCGCCGCCCGCTTCGTATAAGAATGTGGTGTTCCCGACGCTCCAGCAGCAGGACGCGTACAAGGAAACCATCACGAAGCACTGGGACGAAGTGGTCGGCGCGAACGTCAAGTAAGCGCCGTGACGTCAACGTTGCGTGATTGAAGTGCGCCGCGGCGCCGCTCGCAAAGGGCGGTTTCCGCGGCGTGAGCCGTCAAGCCCAAAGGGTGAACTATGAGCGCTTCATCGGATGCTGGATCGGTGCAGCCGGAACTGCTGGTGCCGCCTGTGCCCAAGCCGACGCCGCGCGTCGACGGTCCGGGCCGCGCGTCGCAGATGCTGGCATGGATCGGCGTGGTGCCGTTCTTCACGTTCGCGCTGCTGTTTCTGATTCTGCCAACCGGCTTTCTGATGATCGGCGCGTTCCGGGATGCGCAAGGTCACTTCACGCTCGCCAATCTGCGCGATCTGTTTCAGCCGTCCGTGCTCGACGCCTACTGGATCAGCTTCAAGGTGAGCGCGGCGTCGGCCGCGGGCGGCGCGCTGATCGGCTCGCTGCTGGCGTGGGCGGCGGTGCAGGGCAAGCTGCCGGACTGGATTCGTCCGACGTTGATGACGTTCTCCGGCGTGGCGTCGAACTTCGCGGGCGTGCCGCTCGCGTTCGCCTTCATCTGCACGCTCGTGCGCGTCGGGCTCGTCACCGTGCTGCTGAAGAAATACCTCGGCTTCAACCTGTATTCGACGGGTTTAAGCATCCTCAGCTTTTCGGGGCTCACGCTCACCTACCTGTATTTCCAGATTCCGTTGATGGTGCTGATCGTCACGCCCGCGCTCGACGGGCTCAAGCGCGAATGGCGCGAAGCCTGCGATTGCCTCGGCGGCACCGCGTATCAATACTGGCGCCATGTCGCGTTGCCGGTGCTATGGCCGAGCGTGCTCGGCGCGACGCTGCTGCTGTTCGCCAACGCGTTCGGCGCGGTCGCGACGGCCTACGCCCTGACGGGCAGTTCGCTGAATATCGTGCCGATTCTGCTGTTCGCGCAGATTCGCGGCGACGTCATGCACAACCAGAATCTCGGCTATGCGCTCGCGCTCGGCATGGTGCTCGTGACGGGGCTATCGAATGGCGGTTATATCTGGCTGCGCTCGCGCGCCGAAAGGGGCCGCCGATGAAAAGCCAATCGCGCGTGGGCGCGTGGACCGCGATGACGGTCGGATCGCTCTACTTCCTGATTCCGCTCATCGCCACCTTCGAGTTCAGCCTGCGGATGAAGCGCGGCACCTACAGCTTCGAAGCATATAGCGTCGTGCTGAGCGATCCGCGTTTTCAGGCGTCGTTCGGCTATTCGATCCTGATGGCCTTGCTGACGATCGTGGTCGGCATCCTGCTCGTCGTGCCGACCGCTTACTGGGTGCAGCTGCGCCTGCCGAAGCTGCGGCCGGTGGTCGAACATCACGCTGCTGCCGCTCGTCGTGCCGGCCATCGTGATCGTGTTCGGCTATCTGCGCATCTACAACAGCAGCTCGATTTTGCCGCTCACGAGCAATGAGCGCGCGACCGACCTGCTGCTCGTATTCGGCTACGTCACGCTCTCGCTGCCCTACATGTATCGCGCGGTCGACGCGGGCCTGCGCGCCGTCGACGTGCACTTGCTCACCGAAGCCGCCGAATGTCTCGGCGCAAACTGGCCGACCATTCTCTTCAAGGTGATCTTTCCGAATATCCGCTCGGGCATTCTGTCGGGCGCGTTTCTCACTTTTGCGGTCGTGATCGGCGAATTCACGTTGGCAAGCCTGCTCGACCGGCCCGCGTTCGGTCCGTATCTGCAGCTGATCGGCGCGAATCGCGCGTATGAGCCGTCGGCGCTTGCGATCATCGCGTTCATGATCACGTGGGCGTCGATGGGTCTGATCCAGGTGTTCGGCTCGGCCCGCGCGCTAAGCGGCCAGAAAATCTGACTCACTGAGGCAGCGAATCATGGCATTTCTCGAGATCGAAAATCTGCACAAGTCCTTCGGGGCGAACATCGCGCTGCATCACTTCGACATGAAGATCGAGCGCGGCGAGTTCATCACGTTTCTTGGACCGTCCGGCTGCGGCAAGACCACCGTGCTGCGGATGATCGCCGGCTTCGAAACGCCGACGCGCGGCGTCATCCGGCTCGACGACAAGGACGTCACGCATTTGCGCACGCGCCAGCGCAAGGTCGGCATGGTGTTCCAGTCGTATGCGCTCTTTCAGAACATGACGGTGGCCGAGAACATCGGCTTCGGGCTGAAGATCACGCATCGGCCGCAGGCGGAGATCGATCAGCGCGTCGAGGAAATGCTGCATCTCATCAAGCTGCCGAAGCTCGGCGGCCGTTATCCGTGGCAGTTGTCGGGCGGACAGCAGCAGCGCGTCGCGCTTGCGCGCGCTGGCAGGCAAGCCGCAGGTGCTGCTGCTCGACGAGCCGCTCTCCGCGCTCGACGCCAAGATTCGCATCTCGTTGCGGCAGGACATTCGCGCGTTGCAGCGCGAACTCGGCATCACGTCGATTTTCGTCACGCACGATCAGGAAGAGGCGCTGTCCATTTCCGACCGGATCGTCGTCATGAACGAGGGGCGCGTCGAGCAGATCGGCTCGCCTTCCGAGATCTATAACTATCCGCGCACGCGCTTTGTCGCGTCGTTCGTCGGCACGCTGAATATTCTGCCGGGCACGTGGTCGATCCGGCAACCGGCAGGATGGCCGTGGACGGTCAGGAGCTCACTACGACCCAGGAACTGCCGGCCGGCGACGCAGGCAAGAAGCGCCTGCTTGCGCTGCGGCCCGAAGCGATCGTGCTCGAACCGGCGGCGCCCGGCCGCAACACGCTGAACGCGACCGTCGAGTAAGTGAATTTCCTCGGCGCAGTGGTGCGGATCCGAACACGCGTGAAAGACGCGGTGATTTCGCTCGACGTCTTCAACGACCCGAATCGCGGTTTGCCCGAGCGCGGGCAGCCGATGTCGCTCGGTTTTTCGCACGACAACCTGCTGGTGCTGGAAGAAGGCAACGCCTGAAAACGCGCGGCGAGCCCGCCGGCAAAGGCTTCGGGTTTTCCCCGAGGTTTTTGCCGCGACGAATTCCGCTTTCCCGACGCCGCTCGTCCGGATTTCCGGAAACCCGGAAGGCGCGCGCCTGTCTCGAATAAAAAATCTAGAAAAATCAAGGGTATGTCTTAGGCATCAAGCTGGCATCGACCTTGCAAAATAGATGGCGCGGCCGCAACGGTCCCACAACTAAAGCAAGGAGACAACGATGTCTGATTTCCCTTTCTGGTATTTCTGAATTCGTCGTCTTGTCGTGGCCTAATGCCGTGCAGAGGCGACGTTCATTCGTTCGCATGAGCGCAGCGTGGCAGGCCATGGGCTCACCCACATCGCAGGAAACATCGTGAAGAAACCTATCCACAAAGTGCTGTACGTCCAGGTGATCGTGGCGATCATCATCGGTATCGCGCTCGGATATTACTATCCGAATCTCGCCGTCGACATGAAGCCGCTCGGCGACGCGTTCATCAAACTCATCAAGATGGTGATCGGGCCGATCATCTTCTGTACGGTCGTGACCGGCATTGCCGGCATGGAAGACATGAAGAAGGTCGGGCGCGTGGGCGGCAAGGCGCTTCTGTACTTCGAAATCGTGTCGACCTTCGCGCTGATTCTCGGGCTCGCCGCCACGCACCTGCTGCGTCCGGGCGTCGGCTTCAACTCGATCCGTCCACGCTGAACGGCAAGGAAGTCGCGTCGTATGCCGCGAAGGCGCACGGCCAGACCACGGTCGACTTCCTGATGCACATCATTCCGGACACGCTCGTGTCGGCTTTCTCGCAAGGTGAAATCCTGCAGATCCTGCTGATCGCGCTGCTGTTCGGCGCGGTGCTCGCGCATATCGGCGAGCGCGGCAAGCCGGTGACGACGTTTATCGAAAGCCTGTCGAGCATCCTGTTCGGCATGGTCGGCATCATCACGAAGCTGGCGCCGATCGGCGCGTTCGGCGCGATGGCGTTCACCATCGGCAAGTACGGCATCGGCTCGCTGCTGCCGATGCTCAAGCTGATCGGCACGTTCTATCTGACGTCGATCGTATTCGTCGTGGTGGTGCTCGGCATCATCGCGCGCGCGGTGGACTTTAACATCCTGCGCTTTGTCGCGTACATCAAGGAAGAGATGCTGATCGTGCTCGGCACGAGCTCGTCCGAAGCCGCGCTGCCGCAACTGATGCTGAAGCTCGAAAAGCTCGGCTGCTCGCGCTCGGTGGTGGGCCTCGTGGTGCCGACCGGTTACTCGTTCAACCTCGACGGCACCAACATCTACATGACGATGGCCGTGCTGTTCATCGCCCAGGCGACCAACACCGACCTCACGTGGACGCAGCAGCTCACGCTGCTCGCCGTGACGATGCTGACCTCGAAGGGCGCGAGCGGCGTGACGGGCGCGGGCTTCATCACGCTCGCCGCGACGCTGGCTGTCGTGCCGACCATTCCGCTGTCGGGCATGGTGCTGATTCTCGGTATTGACCGCTTCATGAGCGAATGCCGCGCGCTGACCAACATCGTTGGCAATGGCGTCGCGACCGTCGTCGTGTCGGCGTGGGAAAAGGAACTGGACCGCAACAAGCTGAATGCCGCGTTGCGCGGCGACGTGGCGGTCAAGGAACCGGCCGGCGTCTGAGCCGGACGTCGTCTGGCATCGCCTCTTAAAAAAGCGTGACATTTGCGGCCGCGGACACCCGAACATGCAACCGGTGACCGCGCGCCCAACCCCAGTGCCGTCGGCCGAGGAAGCTCACGCCGACGGCGCTTCGCCTTATGCCAACGTGACCCGCCGCCTGCTGATCCTCTTCGCGCTCGTCGCCGGGCTCGTGGCGGCGTGCGGGCTCACTTACAGCATCGCGTGGCAAAGCGGGATCGACAGCTTGCGGCTCAATGCCGCCGGGCGCGTCGACCGCACCACCAGTTCGCTGAAAAGCACGCTCGAGCGCTATGAATCGCTGCCGTATCTGCTCGCGGAACATCCGATCGTGCAGGACGTGCTGGTCGATTCGTCGCCGGCCAACGTGGAGCGAGCGAATCTCTATCTCGAAGACCTGAACCGCCACGCGCGCGCCACGGTCACCTGCATCATTCCGCTCGACGGCTACTGCGTGGCCGCGAGCAACTGGCACGGGCCGGGCAGTTTCATCGGCGCGGGCTATCAGTTCCGGCCGTATTTCGTCGATGCGGTCAAGGGTGGCGTGGGCCGTTTCTTCGGCATCGGCACGATCTCGCGGGCGCCGGGCTATTACATTTCGCAGCCGGTGCGGCGCGACGGCAAGATTGTCGGCGTGGCCGTCGTCAAACTGGATCTCGAATGGTTTCAGGGTGCCGACGCGTCCGAGCCGCTCGTCGTCACCGACGACCACGGCGTGATCTTTCCCTCGTCGGTGCCCGCCTGGAAATACCACACGATACGGCCGCTCTCCGGACAGGTCGCCGATTCCATCTACCAGGCGCGTCAATACGCGCAACAGCCGATTGCGCCGCTGCCCGTCACCATCGAGCGCAAGCTGGATGGCGACGCGCAGATCGTGCGTGTGGGCGGCGGCCGCTACGCGCCGCGCTACCTCGCGTCGCGGCGCGGCATGGGCGAACCGGACTGGCATCTGATCACCATGGCGCCGGTCAGCCCCGTCGACGCTGACGCGCGCAATGCGACCATCGTTACCGGCTTCGGCTATATGTCGCTCGTGCTGCTCGCCTTCTACTGGAGAATGCGCCGCGCGCGTGCGCGAAGTGATGCGCAGCCGCGCGCTGCTGCAAAAGGCGTATGCGGAGCTGAACCAGCGCGTTGCTGAACGTACCGCGGACCTCTCGCAGGCAACGAGCAGTTGCAGAAAGAGGTCGCCGAACGCACGCGCGCCGAGCAGGAACTGCGCGCCGCGCACGACGAGCTGATCCAGGCGAGCAAGCTCGCCGCGCTGCGCGGCTTTTCCGACAACACGCGCGTGCTGCTCGAGCGCGGCGACCAGGCGTCGGCGCGTGAGAATCTCGAAGCTATCGCGGCGCTCACCGAGCGCATGGGCAAGATCACCATCAGCTCAAGCTGTTCGTCGGACGGGCGCGGCCGCGCAGCGCGCGTGCGCCGGCTGTGCGCGCTGGGCAACGCCGTCGCGCTGCTGCAGAAGCGCCTGCAGGGCGTCGAGCTGGAGCTTGCGCTGTTCGATGCGGAGAGCGGCGCGCGCACGCGGCTCGATCTTGCCGACGATCATCCCGACTTGATCGCTCATTGCGACGACCTGCGTCTCGAACAGGTGCTCATCAATCTGCTCGGCAATGCGCTCGACGCGACCGCTGGCATCGGCGCGCCGCGCATTTCGGTTCACATCGAGATCGCCGCGGACAACCTGTCTTTCGCAGTGAGCGACAACGGTCCCGGCATTCCCGAAGACGTTTTGCCGCGCCTGTTCGAACCGTTTTTCACCACCAAGGAAATGGGCCAGGGCCTCGGCCTCGGGCTAGCGATTTCGTCGTCGATCGCGCGGGACTGCGGCGGCACGCTCGTGGCGCGCAATGCGCCGCAAGGCGGTGCATTATTTGTGTTGACCCTGCGCCGCGCCCGCGCGCAGACGAGCCCTGCCGCGGACCCGCTCGCGACGGGTTCCTGAATCCGATGAGAAAGACATGCTGAACGACGGCTTGCAGGTGCTGTATATCGAAGACGACGAACTGGTGCGGCGCGCCAGCGTGCAGAGCCTGTAACTGGCGGGCTTCGATGTGGTCGGCCATGCGTCCGCGGAATCCGCCGCGAAGTCGATCAGCGCGGACTTCTCCGGCGTGATCGTGAGCGACATCCGGCTGCCGGGCGCAAGCGGCCTCGATCTGCTCGCGCAGTGTCACGAACGCGCGCCCGACGTGCCGGTGATCCTCGTCACCGGTCACGGCGATATTTCCATGGCGGTCCAGGCGATGCGCGACGGCGCGTACGACTTCATCGAGAAGCCGTTCGCGTCGGAGCGACTGATCGAGACCGTGCGGCGCGCGCTGGAGCGGCGCAAGCTCGTGCTCGAAAACAACGCGCTGCGGCGCGAACTGGCTGGGCAGAATGCGGTGGCGCCGCGCATCATCGGCCGCAGTCCGGCCATCGAGCAGGTGCGGCGGCTCATCGCCAACATTGTGCCGACGGATGCGTCGGTGCTGATCAACGGCGACACCGGCGCGGGCAAGGAACTCATTGCGCGCAGCCTGCACGAGCTGTCGCCGCGGCGGGACAAGCCGTTTATTGCGGTGAATTGCGGCGCGCAGCCTGAGCCGATGTTCGAATCGGAGATGTTCGGCTACGAGCCGGGCGCCTTCACGGGCGCCGCAAAGCGCCGGATCGGCAAGCTCGAACATGCATCCGGCGGCACGCTGTTCCTCGACGAAATCGAAAGCATGCCGCTCGGGTTGCAGGTCAAGCTATTGCGCGTGCTGCAGGACGGCGTGCTCGAACGTCTTGGCTCCAATCAGCCGATTCGCGTGAACTGCCGCGTGGTCGCGGCGGCGAAAGGCGATATGGCCGAACACGTCGCGGACGGCTCGTTCCGCCGCGATTTGCTGTACCGGTTGAATGTGGTGACGATCGCGCTGCCGCCGCTCGGCGAGCGTCGCGAGGACATCGTGCCGCTTTTCGAGCACTTTCTGCTCGACGCCGCGGTGCGATATCAGCGGCCCGCGCCGATTCTCACCGACCGGCAACGCGCGAGCTTGATGCAGCGCGACTGGCCCGGCAACGTGCGCGAGCTGCGCAATGCCGCCGACCGTTTCGTGCTCGGCGTCGCCGACGATCCGGTCATGTCTTTCGGCGAAGAGGGCGGCGAGACCCAGCCGTTGAAGGAGCGTGTCGAGCAGTTCGAGCGCGCGGTGATCGCGGAGGCGCTGGAGCAATGCGGCGGCGCGGTGGCGGTTGCAGCGGACCGGCTGCAGTTGGGCAAGGCGACGCTCTACGAGAAGATCAAGCGCTATGGGCTTGCGGCCAAAGGGGACGGGGAGCGGTGAAAACGGAAACGCCGGCAATTTGCGATGCCGGCGTTTTTTTATTGAGCCTTAAGCTCGCTGGGGTTAGCTGGCTTCGCGACCGGTTTTGCGACCGGCTTTGTCACCGGTTTTGTCAACGTTTCGCGACGCTCAGTCAGCCGCCGTGGCGTTCTCGCGCTCAAGCAAGGCTTTTTCCAGCAACTGGTCGAGTTCCGCGAATTGCAGCTCGCCGACATAGCGCTTCAGAATCTTGCCGTCCTTATCGACGAGAAAGGTGGTCGGCGTGAGTTGCACGTTGCCGAACTGTTTGGCGGCCGAGCCGTCGTCCATGGCGACCTTGAACGGCAACTGACGCGTTTGCGTGTAGTTGGTCACGTACATCGGCGCGTCGTAGCTCATGGCGACCGCGACGAATTCGAGCCCTTTGCCTTTGAAGCGGTTATACGTCTGCACCATTTGCGGCATTTCCTTCATGCAGGTGTCGCAGCTCGTCGCCCAGAAGTTGACGAGGTAGACCTTGCCTTTCAGGTCCGCAGTGGTGACTTTCTGGCCGGAGAGCAGCGTGAAGGTCGCGTCGGGCACGCGCTGCTGGCCGGCGAACGCGAAATAACCCGCCACGCCGATCGCAATCGCCACGGCGGCGATGATCAGATAGCGAAGCGGATTCGTGCGCGTGACGGCGCTAGTCGACGTGATGGAGCTCATGAACGGAACCTCGGGAGTCGCGCAAAGGCGCGGGGCAGTGCGCCGGCTGGGCTCGGGCGCGCTGCAGCATAGCCCCGCTATTGTAGTCCTATTCAGCCGACGCGGCTGTGGAGGGCGGGGAGCGTGGCGGAGGTGGCGGCGAGAGGCTGGGTTTTGGGTGGGCGTGGAGAGCGAGCCGGGGCTCGGCTGGTTGCGCGTCGGGCGTCGGGCAACCAGCGACCCGCGACCCGAGCAGCGACAAACCGCCGCACGCCCTCCGCGCGGCATCCCTTTTCCACACATCCGAGGTGCCGTCCCGACGCACGCTCCCAACTGCCGACGGATAATAGCGCTTCATGCTCACGTCATCTTCGCCGCCTCACGGGTGCCTAGTTCTCATGCTCCAGACAGTTTTTCGCCTTGTCCCGCTCCTCGCTCGAATTCCCTCGCATCGTTTTCCCCGTCGCGCCTCCCTCATCCATGCCGCGGACCGAACACGGCACAGCGGGCCGCGAGGCCGGTCGGCAGTGCGCGTGGCGGCTTGCGCGCTCGCGCCCGGTGTGGCGCTTGGCGGCTGCTCGCCGACCTTCGACCGGCGCACCATCATGAATAACGACAATGGCTACGCCATTGACTTGCCGGCCAAACCGGGCAACGACCAGCGCGCGGTGCAGATCGACGGCACGCCGATGCAGATGGCCATGCAGACGGCCGAAGCCAGCGACGCCGTGTTCGCGGTCGGCACGATCATGCTGCCCGACGACAGCGAAGCAACGCAACGCAAGGCGCTCGACTTCCTGCGCACCGGCCTCGCGCGAAACGTAGGCGTCGCGCCCGACGCCCACGCGGTCCAGATCCCGCTCGCGGCGGGAGGCAAAGTTTTGGGACTGGAGATGAAGCTGACCGGCGAGGCCGGCTCCGCCCATGAGTCGCGGACCGTCTACGCGCGCCTGGTGGCGCGCGGACGCCATGCGTATCAGGCGGCGATCATTGCTTCGAAGCCGTTGCCGCAGGAACAGGTCGACCAGTTTTTTCGTCGTTCCAACTGTACTGAAAGCGGTAGTTTTGGCCGATTGCCCGGCGGAGCGATTCGCTCGCACACTGGAAGTTCCTTCGTAGCTTCCAGCGCTAATTCGCGGTTTACGTTGAGGTTTTCAACTGCAGCATCTGTTCTGTGGATAACTCTGTTGAGAACTCCCGTTTTTTTGCCGCCGATGCCCGCCGGGCGGGCATTCCATCAGCCCGAGCGCAGGCGGCGCATAATAAATAATCCTTTTAAATCAAGGCCAGCAGGGGCGCGCCTTCGAAGTACCTTTCAGTTGTTTCAAAATTTATCTGGAACGGTGGCGTGTGTATAGCAGGTAGCGCGCCGCGATCTCCGGCGTGCAGCGGCAACGTCCGTTGGGGTCGCGCGCCAGCCGCATGGACACGGGTTCATCGCCGCAATCAGTTGGCACGCCGCCGGAAAATCGGCTTGCAGCGCCGCGCGCGAAATCGTGATGCGGCCGGCCTCCAGTGGCTCGCGCAGTGTTTCGAGCACGTCGCGGTCAAACTCAGGCAATTAATCGAGGAAAAGCACGCCGAGGTGCGCGAGCGTAATCTCGCCCGGCTGCGGCGGGTTGCGCCCGCCCACTAGCGCTGCCGCGCTCGACGAGTGATGCGGCGCCCGGAACGGCCGCCGGCGCCATTGCGCGGGCGTAAAACCGGCGCGGCTCGCCGATAGCAGCGCCGCCGAACTGAGCGCTTCGTCGTCGGTCATGGGCGGCAGCAGACCGGGCAAGCGGGCGGCCAGCATCGACTTGCCCGCGCCCGGCGGACCGATGAGCAGGACGTGGTGACCGCCGGCCGCCGCGACTTCGAGCGCGCGTCGCGCGCCCCGTTGGCCGATTACATCGCCTATGTCGGGCACCACGGCGGGCGCGGCATCGGCCAGACTGGGCGCGGCCACCGGATAGAGCCGCGCGTCCGGCGCATCGGCAAGATGCGCACACAGCGACGGCAGATCGGTTGCGCCGTACACGTCGACGCCGGGGACAAGCGCCGCTTCCGCTGCGCTCGCCGCAGGAAGATACAGCTGCGGATTGCGCGGCGGTAGTTGTGCGGCCGCGCTTCCATCATCGACCGCGGCACGGGCACCGGCACCGGCACCCGCTCGCAGCCGCAGCCACGCCGCGCGCCGTGCCGCAAGCCATCGCGAAGGCGCCGCGCATCGGACGCAGTGCGCCCGTCAACGACAGCTCGCCGGCAAATTCGCGATTGACGAGCGACTCCGCCGGAATCTGTCCGCTCGCCGCGAGAATGCCCAAGGCAATGGGCAGGTCGAAGCGGCCAGACTCCTTGGGCAAATCCGCGGGCGCGAGATTGACCGTGATACGCCGCACTGGGAAATCGAAGCTGCAAGTTTTGCAGCGCCGCGCGCACGCGCTCGCGGCTCTCGCGGACTTCCAGATCCGGAAGCCCCACAATGGAAAAAGAGGGTAGCCCGAGCCCGTTGGCGAGGTGAACCTCGACGGTTACTTCGGGCGCGCGACTGCGCACCACGGCAAGCGACATGTTTTCTCCCGTCGGACGGCGCGCGGCGCGCTCCATCCCCTTAATACGCTGATGACGTCACGGCTCGCTTGCCCGTGATGTGCAGTTCGATGCAGCTAAAGCGCGATGAGCGATACCGTCAGACGGTTTGCGTCGTGACCGGCAGCTTCTGTTCGAGCTCGGCGACGCGGCGCTCCAGTTCCTCGAGGCGCGCACGCGTGCGCACCAGCACCTGCGTCTGCGTATCGAATTCCTCGCGTGTGACCAGGTCGAGCTTCGAGAAACCTTGCGACAGCATGGCTTTCACATTGCGTTCGACGTCTTTGGCCGGCGAGTCCTTGAAGAGCTCGCTCATGCGGGCCTGAATGTCGTTAAAAACATCGTTGGGTTGTTTCATGGTGTTCCCCTTGGTGCACAAAAAATGTGCAGCGTTTCATTGCGTCTGTGCCTCAGCTTTCGCCGTGCGCTCGCTCTGTTGGTGCGTGCAGGCGCGCGACGTTGGGCCGCATGAGCCCCTTTGGTGCGTGCTCTTGCTGCGAAAGCCTGCGAACACTCTAGCAACGATCCCCGCCTCGCGCCACCGGGCGCCCCGCGCGTTGGCCATCTGGACAAGGGCGGCTGCGCCCTCGGCTGGTCCTCACGGGCGCAGTCTGACACAACATGGCATACGAGTTGCGCTTACTGCCCCGCGCGCACTGGCGGCACTATTTTCCGGCAGCGCAACGAGACCACGCGAACGGGCTGCGAGTACCGCCAGGCTTGCGCGAGCGGCTACAACGAGCTTACGCAACGGTTACGCAAACGCTTACGCAACGGGTTAGCAACGGGTTAGCAACTAAGCGAGGGGATTTCATGAAACTCATCACCGCAATCATCAAGCCGTTCAAGCTCGATGAGGCGCGCGAAGCCTTGTCGGCGATCGGCGTCTCGGGCATCACGGTCACCGAGGTCAAGGGGTTCGGCCGTCAGAAGGGCCATACGGAGCTGTATCGCGGCGCGGAGTACGTCGTCGATTTCCTGCCGAAAGTGAAGATCGAGGCGGCAGTCTCGGACGACATCGTCGATCAGGCGATCGAGGCGCTCGAGCGCGCGGCGCGCACGGGCAAGATCGGCGACGGCAAGATCTTCGTCACGCCGATCGAGCAGGTGGTCCGCATCCGCACCGGCGAGACCGGCGCGGACGCTCTGTAACACCAAAAGATGCGACACAGATAGCGACAAGAGGAAACGAAAGATGCGCAAATTATTGATGTCCTTGCTGATGGCCGGTTCGCTGCTCGCGTGCGGTATCGGCGCCGCCCTCGCGGACGACGCTTCAGCCCCCGCAGCCGCCTCGGCCGCTGCCTCCGACACGGCGGCAAGCGCGCCCGCAGCGGATGCTTCCGCGGCACCGGCCGCATCGGCAACCGCTGACGCGTCGGCTGCACCGGCAGCAAGCGCCGCGGCAGCCGCGCCGGCCGCATCGGACGCCGCCCCGGCTGCGCCCACCGCACCGTTCTCGGTCGATTCGTCGAAGATCAATTCCGGCGACACCGCCTGGATGCTGACCTCCACCGCGCTCGTCCTCTTCATGACGATCCCCGGACCTTGCGCTCTTCTACGGCGGCATGGTCCGCAAGAAGAACGTGCTGGCGACGCTCATGCAGAGCTTCGCGATACCTGCCTCGTGACGATCATCTGGGCCGTGGTGGGCTACTCGCTCGCCTTCAGGCCGGGCGGCTCGTTCATCGGCGGCTTCTCGCGCTTCTTCATGGCGGGGATGAACTACATCAAGGGCGACAAGGCGACCACGCTGACCGTCAGCCATCTTGCGCCTACGATCCCGGAAACGGTCTACTTCGTCTATCAGATGACGTTCGCGATCATCACTCCGGCGCTGATCACGGGCGCGTTTGCCGACCGTATGAAGTTCTCGGCGATGCTCGTGTTCATGTCGCTGTGGTCGATCATCGTCTACGCGCCGATCGCGCACATGGTCTGGGAACCGACCGGCTGGCTCGCGACCGCGGGCATCCTCGACTTCGCGGGCGGCACGGTGGTGCACATCAACGCGGGTATCGCGGGTCTCGTCTGCTGTCTCGTGCTCGGCAAGCGCATCGGCTACGGCCGCGAAGCCATGGCTCCGCACAACCTTACGCTTACGCTGATCGGCGGCGCGATGTTGTGGGTGGGCTGGTTCGGCTTCAACGCAGGTTCGGCAGTCGCAGCGGACGGCCGTGCCGGTTTCGCGATGTTTGCGACGCAAGTGGCAACCGCCGCGGCAGCACTCGCGTGGATGTTCGCCGAATGGGCCGCGAAGGGTAAGCCTTCGGTGCTCGGTATCGTGTCGGGCGCGGTGGCGGGTTTCGTCGCCATTACGCCGGCTTTGGGCTTCGTCGGCATGACGGGTTCGCTCGTGATCGGCATCGTCGCAGGCCTGGTCTGCTTCTGGTCGGCAACGTGGCTCAAGCACAAGCTCGGTTACGACGACTCGCTCGACGCCTTCGGCGTGCACTGCATCGGCGGTATCGTGGGTGCGCTGCTGACGGGCGTGTTCGCGGTCAAGGACATTGGCGGCTTCGACGGCAGCCTCGTGTTGCAAGCCAAGGGCGTGGTGACGACGCTGGTCTACAGCGGCGCGGTGAGCTTCGTCCTGCTGAAGGTCATCGACATGGTGATGGGCATCCGCGTGACCGAAGAACAGGAACGCGAAGGTCTCGACGTCAGCCTGCACGGCGAACACGTCGAATAAGTAGGGTCTTTCGAGCCCGCGCTCCCGGGCTCGACGACCGCACGCGCTGGCACCCGCGCCGACCGGCGCGAGGCGCCAGAGCGGCAACCAGCGGTAGCAACAAGCGCAGCGATTTGGCCCGCCTTCATGGCGGGCTTTTTTCTTGCTCGCCATCTTGTTAACAGCACTTTTTCCTGCCTATCATTGCAATAGGGAGAATGCATTCCGGCTAGCTTGCGAATGGAGAAACCATCCCCAAATGGGCAAAGCATTTGCTCTACAATCTTTTTTCTCCAGTCTGCGAGTGATCAATGGTTCCGCACCTAGTTACGGCGTTAAACGGCCCGCTGCTCGATCTCGAGCGGAAGATCCTCGACGCTACTCCCGCAATCGAACGCTGGTTCCGGCTCGAGTGGCAGGAGCACACGCCGCCTTTCTACTGTTCCGTCGACTTGCGCAACGCGGGTTTCAAGCTTGCGCCCGTCGACACCAATCTGTTTCCCGGCGCATTCAATAATCTGCCGCAGGAAGTGCTGCCGCTCGCCGTGCAGGCCGCCATGGCGTCCATCGAAAAGATCTGCCCGGACGCGAAGAATCTGCTCGTCATTCCCGAGCGCCACACGCGCAACGCGTTCTATCTGGAGAACGTTGCCCGGCTGGCGGCGATCATGCGCCAAGCCGGCCTGAATGTGCGTTTCGGCACGCTCGACGAAAGCATCAACGGACCCGTCACCATTGCGCTGTCCGACGGCCAGAAGCTGGTGCTCGAACCGCTCGAGCGCTCGCAGCGGCGCCTCGGGCTCAAGAATTTCGACCCGTGCTCGATTCTGCTGAATAACGATTTGTCGGGCGGCATTCCGCCCGTGCTCGAGAATCTGCACGAGCAGTATCTGCTGCCGCCACTGCACGCGGGCTGGGCGGTTCGCCGCAAATCGACGCACTTCTCCTGTTATGACGACGTGGCGAAGAAGTTCGCGAAGATGGTCGAGATCGACCCGTGGATGATCAACCTGTACTTCGCGCACGTCGAAGGCGTGGATTTCCAGGAGCGCACCGGCGAAGAAGCGCTGGCGGACGCGATCGACGGCGTGCTGAAGAAGATTGCGAAGAAGTACCGCGAGTACGGCATCTCCGAAAAACCGTATGTCGTTATCAAATCCGATGCGGGCACCTACGGCATGGGCGTCATGACGGTGCACGACGCGTCGGAGGTCGCCGCGCTCACCAAGCGCGAGCGCGCGAAGATGGCGGCCACGAAGGACGGCCTCGAAGTGCACGACGTGATCGTGCAGGAAGGCGTGTACACGTTCGAGCGCATCGGCGAGGAAGTGGCCGAGCCGGTCGTCTACATGATCGACCGCTATGTGGTGGGCGGTTTCTACCGCGTGCACGGCAGCCGTGAGCGCGATCAGAACCTGAACGCGCCCGGCATGCACTTCGTGCCGCTCGGCTTCGAGCACACGGCTTTGCCGGACGCGCATGCGAAGCCGGGCGCGGCGGCGCCGAACCGCTTCTATATGTACGGCGTGGTGGCGCGGCTCGGTTTGCTGGCCGCCTCGGTCGAACTGGAAAAAACCGATCCGGAAGCGATCCAGGTCTAAGCGCGGCCGCGCAATGTCGCCCGCGCTGTTTCCCTTCACCACCTTCGCCGTCATTCACGATTAACGCCAGGCCCAGCAGGGCGCAACGGGACCTTCATGGACATTCTTTTCATCGCCGATCCGCTCACGCAGTTCAAGATCTACAAAGACTCCACTTACGCCATGATGGCCGAGGCGGCGCGCCGCGGTCATACGCTGTACACGTGCGAGCCGAAGCATCTGGCGTGGACGGGCGGCGACGTCGAAGCCAACGTGCAGCGCTTCGCGATTACCGGCGACGTGACCGATCTGCATCGCGACACATGGTATGCGGCGGAAAGCGCCGCGCCGCGCGCGCTCAGGAGCTTCAGCGCCGTCGTCATGCGCAAAGACCCGCCGTTCGACATGGAATACGTGACGTCCACGTGGCTGCTCGAATTGGCCGAGCGGGGGCGCGCGCGCATCTTCAACAAGCCGCAGGCGATCCGCGATCATTCAGAAAAGCTCGCCATCGGCGAGTTCGCGCAGTTCGTCGCGCCTACGCTCGTGACGCGCGACCCGGCGCGCCTGAGGACATTCCACGAGCAGCATGGCGACGTGATCCTGAAGCCGCTCGACGGCATGGGCGGAATGGGCGTGTTCCGCGTGAAGCCGGACGGCATGAACCTCGGGTCGATCATCGAAATGCTGAGCCACGACGGCGCGCGCTCGGTCATGGCGCAAAAGTTTATCCCCGAGATCAAGGACGGCGACAAGCGGATTCTGCTGATCGGCGGTGAGGCGGTGCCGTATTCGCTCGCGCGGATTCCGCAGGGCAACGAGGTGCGCGGCAATCTCGCGGCCGGCGGGCTCGGCGTCGCGCGTCCGCTCACGGAGCACGACCGCAAGATCGCGGACACGCTCGCGCCGGTGCTGGCGGCACGCGGCCTGCTGCTGGTTGGACTGGACGCGATCGGCGACTGGCTCACCGAAGTGAACGTGACGAGCCCGACGTGCTTCCGCGAGATCATGGACCAGACGGGCTTCGACGTCGCCGCGATGTTCGTCGACGCGCTGGAGCGCGCGGCGGGCTGAGCGGCCCCGCTTGAAAGCGGGCCGCGGCGCCCAAACTGAGTGACGGAATCCGCATGATGTCCGCTGCGGGCGGGACATCGGCGTTGGCCCGAAAACGGGCCTGCTACAATGCCCGCTCTCCGCATCGATTTCTGACGATGAGCCCCACGCGGAGCTCTTGGCGTGGACCGCGGAGTGTTGAAGCCCTCATGGCCAACGGCCGGCCGGGGGCGTGAGCATCTCGGACACGGTTCCGACCCACGTTTGGGGCCGTCTTTTTGCAGTAGGCTGACATGGCAGGCATTCTGATCATTGCGCACGCTCCGTTCGCCACCGCGTTGCGCGACTGTATTTCGCATATTTACGGCGGTTTGCCGGCTCGCATCGGTGTGATCGACGTATCGCCCGATTGCGATCCCGCACAAATGGTTTCTTTTGCCGAGTCGGAGATTGCGCGCCTGAAGGAAGAAAACGGCGCACTGGTGCTCACCGACATGTTCGGCGCCACGCCCGCGAATATTGCGGGGCGGCTTGCTTCGGTGCAGGACGTGCGCGTGCTGTGCGGCGTCAATCTGCCGATGCTGGTGCGCGCGGTCTGTTATCGCGCGACGCCGCTCGACACGCTGGTGGACAAGGCGCTCGCCGGCGCGACGAAAGGCGTGCATGCTATCGGACCGGCAACGCCCGCGCCCGCCGAGGCTGCGGCGGTGGCCGGAGACTGCCTGCCGGCCTTGCCGCCCGACGCGAATCTCACGCAGAAGAGCGGCCCGGCGGGTCTGTAGGCGCTCGCATGGCAAGCCGCGGCGCAGCTCGCGTGGCGGCCTGCATCTCGATTCGCATTGCGGCTGAGCAGTTTCTTTTTTCACAACAACACTTACCCGCGCTTCGGACCATCACATGCTGCAACAGGAAACGACTATCGTGAACAAGCTGGGGCTGCACGCGCGCGCGTCGGCCAAGTTGACGCAACTCGCAGGCAACTACCAGTCCGAAATCTGGATGAGCCGCAATGGCCGCCGTATCAATGCGAAAAGCATCATGGGCGTGATGATGCTGGCTGCGGGTATCGGCAGCACGGTGCTGATCGAAACGGAAGGAGCCGACGAAAAAGAAGCCATGGACGCATTATTGAAACTGATCGCCGATAAATTCGGTGAAGGTCAGTGAGCTTGCGAATCGCCATTGCGATGAATAACGACGCCGCGGCCATCCGCGGCGTTTTTTTAGCGCGCGACAATACGCGCCGCAGCGCGAGCGGTGCGCCACGGGGCAGGTTCTTTCTACGCGCTTTCGTGCTGCGCTGCACACAGCATTCGCACACGTGAGCGACGGCGCGGAATTTATAATGACGACGACGGTCTGAGAGCATTGCAGCGGTTTGCCGCGGCATCACACAACTAGAGGAGGTGCGCGTGTCGTTCACGCTGCATGGAAT
This sequence comes from uncultured Paraburkholderia sp., assembly GCA_940746715.1. Taxonomy (GTDB): domain Bacteria; phylum Pseudomonadota; class Gammaproteobacteria; order Burkholderiales; family Burkholderiaceae; genus Paraburkholderia. The sequence goes on along the minus strand of CALNWN010000011.1, from coordinate 91,984 downwards.
TCCCGTATCACGCGGTATTGCCATCGGGCGGGCTTATCTGATCGCCCCGGCTGCACTTGACGTAGACCACTATCTGATCGAACCCGCGCAGATCGAAAGCGAGGTCGAGCGTTTTCGCGCGGCCCAGCAACGTGTGCATGAAGAACTCGACGCGTTGCGCGCCGACCTCGCCGCAGACGCACCCAGTGAAATGGGCGCGTTCATCAACGTTCATTCAATGATCCTGAACGACGCCATGCTCGTTCAGGAAACTATCGACTTGATTCGCACGCGCCGCTACAACGTGGAGTGGGCGCTCACCGAGCAGCTGGAGCGGCTGTCGCGTCATTTCGACGATATCGAAGACGAATACCTGCGCGAGCGTAAAGCCGACATCGAGCAAGTGGTGGAGCGCGTGCTGAAGGCGCTGGCGGGCGCGTCCGGCACACTCGCGGACGGCGTGCACGGCGCCTGCGACGAGATGATCGTGGTCGCGCACGACATCGCGCCGGCCGACATGATGCAGTTCAAAACGCAAACGTTTCAGGGTTTCGTCACCGACCTCGGCGGCCGCACGTCGCATACGGCTATCGTCGCGCGAAGCCTCGGCATTCCTGCGGCGGTCGGCGTGCAGCACGCGAGCGCGCTGATCCGTCAGGACGACCTGATCATCGTCGACGGCGATCATGGCATTGTGATTGTCGATCCCGCGCCGATCGTGCTCGAGGAATACTCGTACCGGCAAAGCGAAAAGGCGCTCGAGCAGCGCAAGCTGCAGCGCCTCAAATTTTCGCCCACGCAAACGCTGTGCGGCACGCGCATCGAACTGTGCGCGAACATCGAGTTGCCGGAAGACGCGCGCGCCGCGCTCGATGCCGGCGCGACCGGCATCGGCCTGTTCCGCACCGAGTTCCTGTTCATGAATCACAAGGACCGGATGCCGGAAGAAGAGGAGCAATTCGAGGCGTATCGGCGCGCGGTCGAGTTGATGAACGGCCTGCCCGTCACGATCCGCACCATCGACGTCGGCGCGGACAAGCCGCTCGATTCGATGAGCGGCGGCGACGGCTACGAGACGGCGCTGAATCCGGCGCTCGGGCTCAGGGCGATTCGCTGGAGCCTGTCCGAGCCGCAGATGTTCCTCACGCAACTGCGCGCGATTCTGCGCGCGTCGGCGTTCGGCTCAGTGAAGATTCTGGTGCCTATGCTCGCGCACGCGCAGGAAATCGATCAGACGCTGGATCTGATTCGCGAAGCGAAGCGTCAGCTCGACGACGCCGGGATTGCCTACAACCCGAACGTGCAGGTCGGCGCGATGATCGAGATTCCGGCGGCCGCGATTGCGTTGCCGCTGTTTCTCAAGCGGCTCGATTTCCTGTCGATCGGCACCAACGATCTGATCCAGTACACGCTTGCTATCGACCGCGCGAACAACTCCGTCGCGCATCTTTACGATCCGCTACACCCGGCCGTGTTGCATCTGATCGCGTTCACGTTGCGTGAGGCGAAACGGGCGGGCGTGCCGGTGTCGGTGTGCGGCGAAATGGCGGGCGATCCGGCGTTGACGCGCCTGTTGCTCGGCATGGGCCTGACCGAGTTTTCCATGCATCCGAGCCAATTGCTCGAGGTCAAGCAGGAAGTGTTGCGCTCGCATCTGAAGACGCTGGAGAAGCCGGTGGCCGATGTGCTCGCATCGTTCGAGCCGGAAGAAGTGCAGGCCGCGCTCAAGCGTGTCGCGCAAGCCTGATCGACTCCGACTACCCCAATGACAAACGCCGCACAATGTGCGGCGTTGTGTTTTGGGCTTCCGCTAGGCGCGCGCGACGTGGCGCTCGCGGCAGACCGGGCAATCCGGCTGCCGCGCAATGCGCATGGCGGTCCATTCCATCCGCAGCGAATCGAGCATGGTCAGCCGGCCGGTGAGCGGCGTGCCGATCTGGCCGATGACCTTCAGCGCTTCCGCCGCCTGCATCGACCCGATAATGCCGACCGTCGGCGCAAACACGCCCATGGTGGAACACGCGACTTCCTCGAACGGCTGGTCTTCTGGAAACACGCACGCGTAGCAGGGCGAGGCTTCGTCGCGGAAATCGAAGGTGCTGATCTGGCCGTCAAAGCGCAACGCCGCGCCCGACACGAGCGGCACGCCATGCTTCACGCACGCGCGGTTGATCGCGTGGCGCGTGGCGAAGTTGTCCGTGCAATCGAGTACGACCGTGGCGCCCGGCACTTCGCGATCGAGCCAGGCGTCGTCCACGCGTTCGGCGACCGGGTTCACCTGCACTTCGGGATTGATTTGCGCCAGTGTGTCGCGGCCGGAGTCCACCTTCTTGCGTCCGACCGACGCGCTCACATGCAGGATCTGCCGTTGCAGGTTGGTGAGATCGACTGTGTCGGCGTCCACCAGCGTCAAGCGTCCGACGCCCGCCGCCGCCAGATACATCGCGGCAGGCGAACCCAGTCCACCCGCGCCGACGATGATCGCGTGCGCGTCGATAAAGCGCTGCTGCGCCTCGATGCCGATTTCGTCGACGAGAATGTGGCGGGAATAGCGGAGGAGTTGATCGTCGTTCATGGCGGGAGCCGGCGTGTCTTCGCGGTGCACGGACCGCGAAGACACGCGAGGTGTGCTGCTTGCGTGACTACTTGCCTTGCGTTGCCGGAGCGGAAGCCGGCGCCGTGTTCGACGCGCCCGGCACCGGTTGCGTCGGCTTGACCGCGACCGGCGCGGAGGCCGAGGTGGCCGGCTTGCTCTGCGCGAGGCGGCGCTCGGTCAACGACTTCGACTCCTGCACCGGCTTGCCTTCGAGCTTGTTCAGCGCCTGTTGCAGCATGAAGTCGTCGGCGGAACCGAATTCGACCGGCTTGCGCTCACGATCCTTCTGACGCTGTTCCGGCGTTTTCTTGTCGTTCTGCTCTTCGAGCTGGCGCAGCTGATCCATGCGATCCTGCTCGCGCTTCTCGGCTTCCTTCTTCTCGTTCGGATCTTGCGTATTGGCAAGGTGGTTCGAGTAGTCGACTTCGCGCGTGACGAGTGCGTCGTCCGGATCGCCTTCCGCGTATTGATCGACCGCGATGTCAGGACGGATGCCCTTGTTCTGGATGGAACGGCCGCTCGGCGTGTAGTAGTACGCCGTGGTCAGGCGCAGCGCGGTGTCGGCCGTCATGGGGCGGACGGTTTGCACCGAGCCCTTGCCGAAGGTCGTCTTGCCGACGATCAGCGCGCGGTGCTGATCCTGCAGCGCGCCCGCGACGATTTCCGATGCCGACGCCGAATACGCGTTGGTCAGCACGACCATCGGCACGGTCTTGAAGATCGGCGCTTCGTCCTTCAGCGGGTCGCTGTCGAAAGATTGGAGACGGTAGTTGTCGTAAGTGTCGCGATAGATCTGCTTCGAATCCGGAATCTGCCCGTTGGTGGACACGACCACCGAATTCGGCGGCAGGAACGCGCCGGCCACGCCGACCGCGCTTTGCAGCAGACCGCCGCCGTTGTTGCGCAGATCGAGGACGAGGCCCTTCAGATTGGGCTGCTGACGCGCGATGTCCTGCAGCTTCGCGGCGAGGTCGGGCGTGGTGCGCTCCTGAAAGCTCGTGATACGCACGTACGCGTAACCCGGCGCCAGAATCTTCATCTTGACCGATTGCACCTTGATGACCGCGCGCGTGACGGTGAGCGGGAAGGTGCGGTCGTCCGTCTTGCGGAAGATGGTGAGCGTGACCTTGGTGCCCGGCTCGCCGCGCATCTGCTTGACGGCCTGGTCGAGCGTCATGCCGCGCACGGGCTTGTCGTTGATGCGCGTGATGAGGTCGCCCGGACGGATGCCGGCGCGGAACGCGGGCGTGTCTTCGATCGGCGAAATGACCTTGATAAGACCGTCTTCCGACGAAATTTCAATGCCGAGGCCCGCAAAGCGGCCTTTGGTCTGCTCCTGCAGTTCCTCGTAATCGGTCTTGTCGAGGTAGGACGAATGCGGGTCGAGGCTCGACACCATGCCCTTGATGGCGGCGGTGAGGAGCTTTTTATCGTCGACGGGTTCGACGTACTCGTGCTTGATCTGTCCGAACACTTCGGCAAAGAGCCTGAGCTGGTCCAGCGGCAACGGAGCGGCGGCGCTGGCAGGCTGCTGTGCCGAAGCCGAGAGTTGCAGGGTGGCAAATACACCGGTAGCAAGGCCCGCGGCGATCAGGCCGATATTTTTCAGGTTCTTTCGCATAGAGTCTGTTGCGGTCGGAAGCGCGTGGCAGCGTCGATAGAGATGGGGACGGACAAGTATAACTGCACACCCGCCCACAGAGGGCGCGGCGCAAGTAATCGAGGTTCGACAGCGCGAAGCGTGCCGGGTTCGGCGAAGCGTGCGCTCGGCGGCGAAGTAATGTGCGGTAACAGTGGATGGCGGTACGCGGGGGCGTTTGGAGAGGAGGGCTTCGGCGGGTGGGGTGGGTTGCCGGGCGGCGCGGCTGGCGCAGGGTAGGGCCGGTGCGCTGATTTCACCGGTTGGTCCGGGTGGTCCCGGTGGACCGAGTGAGCCAAACGGCCCGGGTAGCACAGCCCCTCAGGCGCCCCCACAGCGCTCGCGTGAACTTCGCGGCCACCTTCTTTAACAAAGATGCCCGCGAATGCGCCCGTTCATCCACCAGGCATGCACAAGCACGAACAAACGCGAACAAGCGACGACCGCAGCGACGGCCAGGAAATGTGGCGTGGGCGAGCGCCCGCCACTGCGCTCCGCCGCAATCAGCCCGCCTTGCCTTGCTTGGCAACCGCAGCCTGCGCCTTCGCGATGGCGTCCTGATCGCCCAGATAGTAGTGCGTGATGGAGTAGTGCGTGATGTGTTTCAGGCTCTCGTCCAGCTCATAGACGAGCGGTACGCCGTTCGGAATGTTGAGCCCGACGATGTCGCTATCCGAGATGTTGTCGAGGTACTTCACCAGCGCGCGGATCGAGTTGCCGTGCGCGGCAATCACCACCTTGCGACCCGACTTGATGGCCGGCGCGATCGACTCGTTCCACAGCGGCAGCACGCGTGCGACGGTATCTTTCAGGCACTCGGTGAGCGGCAGCTGTTCGCGCGGCACCTTGGCGTAGCGCGGGTCGTCGTAGGGTGCGCGTTCGTCGGTCGGCTCGAGCGCCGGCGGCGGCGTGTCGTAGCTGCGGCGCCAGACGAGCACCTGTTCGTCGCCGAATTTCGCCGCCGTTTCCGCCTTGTTGAGGCCCGACAGCGCGCCGTAGTGGCGCTCGTTCAGACGCCACGAATGGACGACGGGGATGTACATCTGGTCCATCTGGTCCTGCACGTGCCACAGCGTGCGGATCGCGCGGCGCAGCACGGATGTGTACGCGATGTCGAACGTGTAGCCGGATTCCTTCAGCAGCACGCCCGCCTGCTGCGCTTCGCGGTTGCCCTGCTCGGTAAGGTCGACGTCGACCCAGCCCGTGAAGCGGTTTTCCTTGTTCCACGTCGATTCGCCGTGGCGGATGAGAACGAGTTTGTACATAAGATTGCCGGTCGGTAGTAAGGAAGCGGTAAAGCGTGCGAAGCGCCCGCCGGGGAGCGCCGCCATCGCGTCAGACGGTTATTTTATAATGGCCGGATTGCCCTTTCCGATTTCTCTCTTTTCGGCGGATCTTCCGTGAAGTTTTTCACTGATTACACAAACCTTGTCCTGATCGCAATCGTCCTCATCTCCGGTGGGTTGCTGCTGTGGCCGACCATCAGCCGGCGCGGCCGCGGCGGCCTGTCGGCGGCCGAAGCCACGCAGTTGATCAACCGGCGCAACGCGGCCGTCATCGACCTGCGTCCGTCGGCCGACTTCGCCAAGGGCCATCTGCCCGCCGCGCGGCATCTTGAATTTGCCGAGTTGCAAGCAAAGGTCGCGCAACTGGTGAAGAATAAGAACAACCCCGTGCTGCTGGTGTGCCAGACCGGCCAGCAGTCGAACAAGGCAGCGCGTATCGTGCAGGACGCCGGATATGCGGAAGTCCACGTTCTGGAAGGCGGCGTCGACGCCTGGCAGAAAGCCGGTATGCCGGTCGTGAAACAAGGAGTAGCCAAGTGAACAAAGTGATCATGTACAGCACGCAGGTGTGCCCGTATTGCCAGATGGCCGAACGTCTTTTAAAGTCGCGCGGCGTCGAGAATATCGAAAAAGTACTGATCGACAAGGACCCGGCCCGTCGTGAGGAAATGATGACCAGGACCGGTCGTCGCACGGTGCCGCAGGTGTTCATCGGCGAGAAGCATGTCGGCGGGTACGACGACCTTTCCGCGCTCGATCGCGCGGGCGGTCTGACGCCTCTGCTCGAAGCCGCCTGAGTTCGCGCGCATCTTGCGCGCGTGTCCCGGCGGGTGAAACACAAGCCGGCGCATCGTTGCTCCCCACCGGAGCCGGCGGTGCGCCGCAACGATCTGGCGGCCCATGGAACCCGTGGGCCGCCGCTACGCATATCTATCAGGGAATCACACAATCATGTCCGACGAGAATAACCAGCCGTTCTTCAACATCCAGCGCATCTATCTGAAGGACATGTCGCTCGAGCAGCCCAATTCGCCGGCCATTTTCCTCGAGCAGGAAATGCCGTCGGTCGAAGTGGAAGTCGACGTGAAGGCGGAGCGCCTCGCGGAAACTGTGTTCGAAATCCTCGTGACGGGCACCGTGACGGCCAAGGTGTCGGACAAGGTTGCGTTCCTGATCGAAGCCAAGCAGGCCGGCATTTTCGACATCCGCAACATCCCGGCTGAGCAGATCGATCCGCTCGTCGGCATTGCGTGCCCGACCATTCTGTTCCCGTACCTGCGCTCGAACATCGCGGACGCGATCACGCGCGCGGGCTTCCCGCCGATCCACCTCGCCGAAATCAACTTCCAGGCGCTCTACGAGCAACGTCTCGCGCAAATGAGCGGCCAGGACGGCGCCGCGGCGCAAAACGGCGTCACGCATTAAGTGTCCCAGGCAGTGCCGGCCATGAAGGTTGCTGTCCTCGGAACCGGCGCATGGGGCACAGCCCTCGCCGGCCATCTGGCCGTTGGGCACGACACCGTGCTGTGGGCGCGCGATTCCGCGCTCGTTGCCGATCTGTCCAGGTCACATGAAAACGCCCGCTATCTGGCGGGCGTTGCTTTGCCCGCGGCGCTTCGCTACGAGGCGGACCTGAACGCGGCGCTCGAGCACGCGCTCGCCGACGACGCGTTATGCGTCGTTGCCACGCCTGTGGCCGGACTGCGCAGTTTGATCCAGTCGATGCGCGATGCAGGCAAAGTGCCCGCGCATGTCGTGTGGCTGTGCAAGGGCTTCGAGGCGGACTCGCAGCTGCTGCCGCATCAGGTGGTTGCAGCGGAGCTGCCGCAGCACGGCAGCAACGGCGTGCTGTCGGGCCCGAGCTTCGCGCGCGAAGTCGGACAGGGCTTGCCGGTCGCGCTGACTATCGCGAGCGCTTCAGCGGCCTGCCGGGAGCGAACGGTGGCTGCGTTCCATCACGGCGCGATGCGCATCTACACCGGCGACGACGTGGTCGGCGTGGAAGTGGGCGGCGCGGTGAAGAACGTGCTGGCTATCGCAACAGGCATTGCCGACGGCCTCGGTCTCGGCCTGAATGCGCGTGCAGCGTTGATCACGCGCGGGCTCGCCGAAATGTCCCGCCTCGGCGTGACGTTGGGCGGACGTGCCGAGACGTTCACCGGTTTGACGGGCCTCGGCGATCTGATTCTGACTGCCAGCGGCGACCTGTCGCGCAATCGCACCGTTGGCGTGCAGCTCGCTGCGGGTCGTTCGCTCGCCGATATTCTCGGCGGCCTCGGGCACGTGGCCGAAGGCGTGCGCTGCGCGCAGGCCGTGCTCGCCATTGCGCGCGCTCATGCAATCGACATGCCGATCACCCAGGCGGTCTGTGCCGTGCTGTTCGACGGCGTGGCGCCGCGCGATGCCGTCAGCGCCTTGCTGCGACGCGACTCCAAGGCCGAATAGGCCCATTGCGCCTTTTTTCCCGTCGTTTCAATCAGTCGTTCGGCGTGCAAAACGCTGAACGGCTGCCTGCACTCGCTGTCCATTGTGTATCGACTCCTGGGGTCAGCGAGGTTCACATGCTCACTATCGATCGTTGCACGCTGGAAGCACGCGTGGCCGACATCACGACGCTTGAAGTGGATGCCATCGTCAACGCGGCCAATACTTCGTTGCTCGGCGGCGGTGTGGACGGTGCGATTCATCGCGCGGCCGGCAGGGAGTTGCTGCGCGAATGCGAAACACCTGGCGGCTGCGCGACCGGCGACGCCAAACTCATGCGCGGCTACCGTTTGCCCGCGCGATATGTGATCCACGCGGTCGGCCCCGTATGGCGCGGAGGCACGCACGGCGAGCCCGACCTGCTCGCTTCTTGCTACCAGCGCTCGCTGGAGGTGGCGCGCGAGGTCAATTGCGCGAGCATTGCGTTCCCCGCAATTAGTTGCGGCATCTACCGTTTTCCAGCCGATGAGGCGGTCCGCATCGCGATCGACACGGTACTCGAAAACCTGCCGCGCATGCCGCAGCTCGAAAGCGTGATCTTCGCCTGTTTCGACCACGCGATGTTCGAGCGCTACCGCACTGAATTGAGAGGCCGTCAGGCGCCACCCTCGAAACCCATCTGACGCCACGCTTCGAACACCACGATTGCGACGGTATTCGACAGATTGAGGCTGCGGTTGCCGGGACGCATTGGCAGCCGCACGCGTTCTTCGCCGCCGAATTGCTCGAGTATCGAGTCCGGGAGGCCGCGCGTTTCGGCACCGAACACGAACCAGTCGCCGGCGGCAAACGCATGGTCGTGAAAGCGGGCCGGGCCGCGCGTGGTGAACGCGAACATGCGCGATGGCTCGGGCGACTCCTTCGCGATGAACGCGGCCCAGTTCGCGTGCACATTCATTTGCGCGTACTCGTGATAGTCGAGGCCGGCGCGGCGCAGCTTGACGTCGTCGAGCGGAAAGCCGAGCGGCTGGATCAGATGCAGGCGCGCACCCGTGTTTGCGCACAGGCGGATGACGTTGCCGGTGTTCGGCGGAATTTCCGGTTCGACGAGAACGACATTGAACATAACAGTGACCACGTAAAAACTAGTTTTTCGGTGTGCGCAGCGCGACGAAGTTCGTGACCCGCCGCGCGCCCGCTGCCTTCAGTGTGCGAGCCAGCGCTTCGGGCGTTGCGCCGGTCGTCATGACGTCGTCGACTATGCCGACGTGCCGCCCTTCAACGCGTTGGGCAAGCTCAAATGCGCGCCCCACGTTCATTCGGCGCGCATCGAGGTCGAGCCGCGACTGCGGCGCGGTTTCGATGACCCGGCGCAGCAGCGTCGCGTCAGCGGGCACACGCAATGCGCGAGCCAAAGGCCGCGCGATCTGCTAGGCCTGGTTATAACCGCGCTCGATCAGACGGCGCCTAGCAAGCGGCACTGGCGCGATCACGTCCGGGCACTCGGACGGATCCTGCCAGGCATCTTGCGCGAGACGCGCGAGGCGCCGCGCGAACTCACGTGCCTGCATGAGCTGCGCACGAAACTTCAGGCCGACCGCGAGCGTGTCCAGCGGCGCGCGGTAGTCGGCGAGCGCAAAGGTCGCGTCGAACGGCGGCTTTTCGGCAATGCAGTCTGCGCAACGATATGACGCACGGCGCCCTCGGAATGTGACAGGCAACGGAACCGCGCATACGTCGCACCGCAAAGCGCCATCATTCCAATAGGATTCGTCGCAAAAGGTGCACACCGGGTTATGCGACAAATTGCCGCACAACGCGCAGGCATTCGGCAGCACCGCCTGCATCGTGCGCGGCCACGCCGATTCCAGGCCGTGCGCGAATCGCGCGAGGCGGCTTCGTGAAGACTGCAAATGGGCTCGGAATGACATACGGGGACGGCCGCTCGGGCCTTCGGCACTGAATCGAAGGAAGCGAACGAGTATACTTCGGGCTCCACGCCCGTACGACACCCATGTCCTCAACGCCCTCTCAATCCGGCCGTCCGGCCTATGACTCCCGGCGCCTGCGGCGGATTTTCGACCGCCGTGCCGCGACTTTCGACGACGTCGCCTTTCTGCCGCGCGAAATTTCGCAGCGCATGCGCGAGCGTCTCGATTACATCAAGGTCGCCCCGGCGAGCGTGCTCGACGCGGGTTGCGGCGCGGGTGAAGACATCCCTGCTCTGCGCGAGCGCTTTCCGGAAGCGCCGGTGTTCGGCACGGATATGTCGCGCGGCATGCTCACGCGCGCGCTACGCCACGATTCCGGCGACACGAGCTGGCGGCGCTTCCTGCCGGCCACGCTCGGCAAGGCGCTGGGCGCGCGCGGTCCGCGCTTCGCGCAAGCCGACTTCGCCGCGCTGCCTTTCGCGGCGGGCGCGTTCGAATTCATCTGGTCCAATCTCGCGCTTCACTGGCACTCGCGGCCCGACCTCGTGTTCCCGGAGTGGCAGCGCGTCCTGAAGGTGAACGGGCTCTTGATGTTCAGCACGCTCGGCCCCGACACACTGAAGGAGTTGCGCGGCGCCTACGCCGAAGTGGAAGCGGCGCACGGCATCGGCTCGCGCAAGCACGTGATCGATTTCGTCGACATGCACGATCTCGGCGACATGCTGGTGGAAAGCGGTTTCGAGATTCCCGTGATGGACCAGGAGACCCTCACCATCACTTATAAATCGCCGGAATCGCTGCTCGCGGACGTGCGCCGCTGGGGCGCGTATCCGTTCGAGCGCGAACCGTCTTCGGGCGCGGCGGCACGCCGGTTGCACAAGGCATTGTTGGCGGCACTGGAAGCGCGCCGGCGCGGCGACGGCACTATCGTGCTGACCTTCGAGGTGATCTACGGACACGCATGGAAAGCCGTGCCGCGCACGACGGCGGAAGGCCATGGCATTGTGCGGCTCGAGGACATTGGACGAGGTTCGCCAAGGAATCGCTGAAGCGGTAAAGAGGACATCTATTATGTCTGAAATTACCGTTTCCAAACACCCGCAAAAGGTGCGGCAAAACGGCGCGGAGGCTTGTCGCGCCTGGCTTGTGGGGCAGCCGGGGCTTGCTTGTGGATGCTATGGATCGCGCCTATAATGCGTCAGTTTGTCGCCCGGAGTTCCCACATTTGGGGCGGCAGGCCCGAGGCACTGGGCCGCAGCAAGAGTTGGCGCGGTAGCGGTCAGGCGGTGGAAACCGAGGCCGGGGTCGGGCGCAGTTGGAGAGTCCCGGGCGGCCTTTGGGACGATCGGCGGGAGGCAGCGATGGAAGCATCTGATCTGCTGGCGGAGTCGGAACCGGTCCTGAAAGACTGGACGATGAAGCGCAACTGCTCCATGTCGCCGCGGCAGTTCGTTTGTTTCTACGTGTCGCTTGCGTTGTTCTCGTTGGCAATTGCTTTCATGCTGGTTCTGGTCGGCGCCTGGCTGGTGTTGCCGTTCACCGGGATTGAATTGCTGGCGGTGGGCGTCGCATTTGCCATCTATGCGCGCCATGCTGTGGATTACGAACGCATCCGGCTGTTTCCGAACCGGCTCGTGATCGAAACAGGTGAGTGCGGAGCAGGTCACGCAGTTCGAGTTCAATCCGCGCTGGGTGCGGATCGAGGCTGGCGCAACACCGCGTGACCAGATCAGGCTGATCTCGCGCGGCGAGACGATCATGATCGGGCAGCACCTCGCGCACCACTGGCGCGCGCAGTTCGCCGGCGAACTGCGGATGTGGCTCGCGCGGTGTTAGACGCGCCGGGGCATGCGGCGTTCGCGGCAGCGGGTGAGCGGGCGGGCTAGCGGGGCGGCGGGTAGGCGGGGTCGAGGGTTTGAATGGAAATTTTGGGTAAGGAAGCTATGAAAACAATCAAGCGAGCGCTCATGGGCGTGCTGGCGATGAGCGGACTGCTTTTCGCCGGGGCCGCCCTGGCAGTGGGCGATGTTCCGGGCGGCCCCGCCGTCAACGAGATCAATCTCCAGCCGCCTGCGACGAAAATCGCTGAGGAGCTCTACAGCCTCCACACGCTGATGCTGATTCTGTGCACGGTGATTTTCGTCGGCGTGTTCGCTGTGATGTTCTATTCGATCTTTGCGCACCGCAAATCGAAAGGGCACAAGGCTTCGAACTTCCACGAAAGCACCACCGTCGAAATCATCTGGACGATCGTGCCGTTCGTCATCGTCGTGTTGATGGCGCTGCCCGCCACCAAGACGGTCGTCGCGATGAAAGACACCACCAATGCCGACGTCACCATCAAGGTCACCGGCTACCAGTGGAAGTGGGGCTACGACTACGTGAAGGGTCCGGGCGAGGGCATCAGCTTCCTCTCCACGCTCGCCACGCCGCGGGCGGAAACCGACGGCCGTCAGCCGATTTCCACCACGTATCTGCAGGAAGTCGACAATCCGCTCGTCGTGCCGGTCGGCAAGAAAATCCGCATCATCACCACCGCGAACGACGTGGTGCACTCCTGGTACGTGCCGGCGTTCGGCGTGAGGCAGGACGCGATTCCGGGCTTCGTGCGCGACACGTGGTTCAAGGCGGAGAAGGTCGGCACGTTCCGCGGCTTCTGTACCGAACTGTGCGGCAAGGAACACGCGTTCATGCCGGTCGTGGTCGAAGTGCTTTCCACCGACGACTACGCGAAGTGGGTCGACGCGCAGAAGAAGAAAATGGCCGCGGGTCAGGACGATCCGAACAAGACCTACACGATGGCCGAACTGATGGAGCGCGGCGGCAAAGTCTACGCAGCGAACTGCGCGGTCTGCCACCAGCCCACGGGTAAGGGCGCAGGTGCGTTTCCGGCGCTCGACGGCAGCAAGGTCGCCAACGGTGCGATCGCCGAGCATGTCAGCCTCGTGCTGAAGGGCAAGAACGCGATGCCTTCGTGGGCGCCTACGCTGAACGATGTGGAAATCGCTTCGGTCGTCACGTTCGAGCGCAACTCGTGGGGCAACCACACGGGCGACATTCTCCAGCCGAAGCAGGTCGCGGGCGCGCGTAACGGCAAGCTGCCGGAAGGTGGCAACCATCTCGCCGACGCAGGCGCGGCGGCTTCCGAGGCATCGGGCGCGCAAGCCGCCGCAGCAGGGTCGGAAGGCGCAGCGGCACCGCAAGCGGCATTGCCGGCCAGCGTTTATTTCGAGACCGGCAAGAGCACGCTGCCGGCCGACGCCAAAGCGGCGGTCGAGGCGGCTGCGGCCTATGCGAAGGCACATCCCGACGCGAAGTTCGCACTGTCGGGCTTCACCGACGCCACCGGTTCCGCCGACACCAACGCGAAGCTCGCGAAGAGCAGCGCCGAAGCCGTGCGCGACGCGTTGAAAGCAGCTGGCATCGCCGAAGACCATATTATTTTGAAGAAGCCGGAAACGATCACGGGCGGCAGCGACGCAAAAGAAGCGCGCCGTGTTCAGATCAGCGCGGCTGCAAGCCCGGCTGCCTGACATGTCATGGTCAGCACCGCAGTATTCGCTTTAGGAGATTGTCATGTCTAGCATCGGACACGATGTAGTCGCGGGCCACGAGCACGTGCACGGCGACCATGCCCACGAAACGCCGCACGGCTGGCGTCGTTGGCTGTTCGCAACCAACCACAAGGACATCGGTACGCTGTACCTGATCTTCTCGTTCACCATGTTCCTCTCCGGAGGCGTGATGGCGTTGATGATCCGTGCCGAGCTGTTCGAGCCGGGTCTGCAGATCATGCGCCCCGAGTTCTTCAACCAGTTGACCACCATGCACGGCCTCATCATGGTGTTCGGCGCGATCATGCCGGCGTTCGTTGGCTTCGCGAACTGGATGGTGCCGCTGCAGATCGGCGCATCGGACATGGCTTTCGCCCGTATGAACAACTTCAGCTTCTGGCTTCTGCCGGTGGCGGCTGTTCTCCTGGTCGGTTCGTTCTTCTCGCCGAGCGGCGCGACCGCCGCGGGCTGGACGCTCTACGCGCCGCTCTCCACGCAGATGGGCCCGGGCATGGACTTCGCGATCTTCGCGGTCCACCTGATGGGCGCGTCGTCGATCATGGGTGGGATCAACATCGTCGTGACGATCCTGAACATGCGCGCGCCGGGCCTCACGCTCATGAAGATGCCGATGTTCGTCTGGACATGGCTCATCACCGCGTACCTGCTGATTGCCGTGATGCCGGTTCTGGCGGGCGCGATCACCATGGTGCTGTTCGATCGCCACTTCGGCACGTCGTTTTTTAACGCGGCAGGCGGCGGCGACCCGGTCATGTACCAGCACATCTTCTGGTTCTTCGGGCACCCCGAGGTGTACATCATGATCTTGCCGGCGTTCGGGATCGTGTCGCAGGTGATTCCGGCGTTCTCGCGCAAGCCGCTGTTCGGCTATAGCTCGATGGTGTACGCCACGTCGTCGATCGCGATTCTGTCGTTCATGGTCTGGGCGCACCACATGTTCGCCACTGGCATGCCGGTCACGGGCCAGCTGTTCTTCATGTACGCGACCATGCTGATCGCCGTGCCGACGGGCGTGAAAGTGTTCAACTGGGTCGCAACCATGTGGCGCGGTTCGCTCTCGTTCGAAACGCCAATGCTGTTCGCGGTGGGCTTCCTGATCGTGTTCACGTTCGGCGGTCTGTCGGGCCTGATGCTCGCCATGGCGCCGCTCGACATCCAGTATCACGGCACCTACTTCGTGGTGGCGCACTTCCACTACGTGCTGGTGGCGGGTTCGCTGTTCGCGCTCTTCTCCGGCTGGTATTACTGGGCGCCGAAGTGGACCGGCTGGATGTACAACGAAACGCGCGGCAAGATCCACTTCTGGGCGTCGCTGTTCTTCTTCAACCTCGCGTTCCTGCCGATGCACTTCGTCGGTCTCGCCGGCATGCCGCGTCGCTATGCAGACTACCCGGCACAGTTCACCGACTGGAACCAGGTGATCTCGATCGGCGCATTTGGTTTTGGTCTCGCGCAGGTGTACTTCCTGTTCGCGGTTGCATTGCCCGCTTATCGCGGCAGCGGCGATCACGAAAAGGCGAGCGACAAGCCGTGGGACGGCGCAACGGGCCTCGAATGGACCGTGCCGAGCCCGGCTCCGTTTCACACGTTCGAACATCCGCCGACCGTCGAGTAATCGTCGTTGGGCGAGTTGATCGGTTCCGGTGGCGGCAGGCAGTGGCGCTTCCGAACCGGGCAGCCGCGAAAGCGGCGAGCGCTGTGAAGTGGCTGTAATGGCCGCAGTAAAAAGAGCAGCAAAAACGGTATTCAGAAACGTGAGCATGACGCGCAATCCACAGGAAAGACGTACCCCGGAGCAGATTCGCGCGAGCAACAGGCGGTTAGGTCTCGTGCTGCTTGCTATCGCAGCGGTTTTTTTCGCCGCCGTCATCGTCAACCAGGGTTGGTTTTCCTGAAGAGAGCGGGTAGCCCGGGTTTGCAGGTTTTTTGAGGATTGAGAGATGTCGACGCAGCCGCCGGCTCAGGCCGATCGCTCTTTTAACCGTTCGATGCTGATCAAGCTGTTCGTCGTCGCGTTGATGATGTTCGGTTTCGGTTTCGCGCTGGTGCCCATGTACCGCGCGATCTGTCAGATCACCGGCATCAACAACCTCGTGCAGCGCGATGCGACGGCGCGCGAGGCGAAGAATACGCAGGTCGACATGAGCCGCACGATTTCAATCGAATTCGATGCGAACGCGCGCGGCCCGCTTGGTTTCAAGCCGGAGCAGCACAGTCTGGACGTGCATCCGGGCGAAGTGACGACGGTGATGTACGAGGTCAGCAACGACCAGGCGCGCACGATTCAGGCACAAGCCATTCCGAGCTACGCGCCGAAGCAGGCGACCGAGTACTTCAAGAAGATCGAGTGTTTTTGCTTTACGCAGCAGACGTTGAAGGCGAACGAGACGAGGCGCATGCCGGTGGTTTTTGTCGTCGATCCTAAGCTGCCGAAGGATGTCAAAACGATCACGTTGTCGTACACGTTCTTCGAGTTGAACACGCCGGCAACGGCAAAGGTCGGAAGCGCGGCGCTTCCGGCTGAGACGGCGGCCACGGCCGCCAATCCCGCCTGACGGCCAAAGCCCGGGCGAAGGAAGACAACAATGAGCGATAACAGCGGCGGCCCGCGCAAGAGCAGCTTTGGCCAGTCGATGCGGGCGGTGTTATGGTCGTTTTTCGGGGTGCGCAAGCGGCGCGATCTGGAAAGCGACGCCACGCGCTCAATCCACTGCATGTGATTATCGCGGCGCTGATCAGCACGGCGATTTTCATCGGCGTGCTGATTCTGGTGGTCCGGGCGGTGGTCGGCTGAGACGCCGACACGGCGCGGGCACGATGCAGGACCGGGCGCGCGGCGCCCACGAATTAGAGTGAAGCGGTGCGGTACACACGCGCCGTCGAAGATGCAGCCGGAGTTTCCGGAACAACTGGACTGAAGTGGAGAATCAAGAATGAGCGGTCAAAACGAGAGCCCGTACTATTTCGTACCGCATCCGTCGCGGCATCCGATCAGCGCCGCGGTTGGCTTGCTGGTCATGCTCGGATCGCTGGCGGCCTGGATCAACGAACATGAACTGGCGCCGATCGGCGTGGTCGTCGGTCTGTTGTGGCTGCTCTTTACGTTGTGGCACTGGTTCGGCGACGCCATTGCGGAATCCGAAGGCGGCATGTACGGCAAGAACGTCGACAAGTCATACCGCTGGAGCATGAGCTGGTTCATCTTCTCCGAAGTCATGTTTTTCGGCGCTTTCTTCGGCGCGCTGTTCTACGCACGCGCCATTGCGCTGCATGAACTCGCAAGCCTCGACTACAAGCTGATCTGGCCGGATTTTTCGGCGGTGTGGCCGAACAACGGTCCGGCGTCGCTCGTGTCGACCTTCAAGTCCATGACGCCGTGGCCCGTGCCGACCATCAACACAGCGTTGCTGCTGTCGTCGGGCGCCACGCTCACGGTCTCGCACCACGCTCTGCGTGAAAATCATCGCAACAAGGCGATTGTGTGGCTGGCGGCTACGCTGGTGCTCGGCGTCTGCTTCCTGTTCCTGCAAGGCTTCGAATATTTCCACGCCTACAACGAACTGAACCTGACGCTAGCTTCGGGCGTGTATGGCTCGACGTTCTTCCTGCTGACCGGCTTCCATGGTTTCCACGTGTTCCTCGGCGGCACGATGCTGGCGGTGGTGCTGGTGCGCATGATCCGCGGCCACTTCACGGCGGATCACCACTTCGCGTTTGAAGGCGCGGCTTGGTATTGGCACTTCGTGGACGTGGTCTGGCTCGGACTGTACGTCGTCGTGTACTGGCTGTAAGAATGCCTGGCCTGCGCGCCGGCCGCTCTTGCGGATCGTGCGTGGGCCTGTTGCTTAAGCTGTTCGCGGCGCGCGCCGCCAAAGAAGCGGTCGACGCGCAAGGCGACGGAACGTAATCGGGCAGGTCGCGAGCAGTTCGCAGGCAGTGAGCGAAGCAGCGAGCGGAACGTCCGCAGCAAATACTCAGAAATGGATGCAGCGCCGCCCTCGACCCTGTCATGGCGGCGTTTTGCTTTGGCGCAAGAGAGGTCTTATTCCGGACTCAGCGCCCGTAGGGAATGCCGGTAGACTGAATCCAGCCCATCCAGTAGGCGAACAGGATGAAGAGGAACAGCGAGATCGACAGTCCGACTCGCGTGGCGAGCGACCAGACCATCCGCTTGGTTTTGCCCTTGTCATGCATCATGAAGTACAGCGCCGACACCATGCTGGCGATGATCAATGCAAAGGCAATGGGAACGAGAATGTGCATGGAACCTGCTGAAACGGAAAAGCGCGAAGGCAAGATGGTCATTATCTCACCGCGAGCCGGCGTTTGCCCCGCGTCTCTCGCCGCGATCAACGCAGTGCGGGAGTGCGGTCGATGAAGATCCGGCTCGTTCCCGCGTTGTTGATTCTCTTCGTCGTCGTGGTGACCGTGCGCCTCGGTTTCTGGCAGCGCGAGCGCGCACATCAGAAGGAAGCGCTCGAGGCGCGCATCACGCAATTCGAGAATGCGCCTGCGCAGCCCGTCACCGGTGCGCCAGTGGCTTTGAAGGACATCGAATTCCATCGCATCAAAGCGCGCGGCAAGTTCGTGGCGGATAAGGTGGTGTATCTCGATAATCGTCCGTATAACGATCAGCCGGGCTTTTACGTCGTGATGCCTTTTAAACTCGCCGACGGCGGGTATGTGCTTGTTAACCGCGGCTGGTTGCCGCGCAACATGAGCAATCGCGAGACGATCGCGCCGTACGTCACGCCGCAGGGCGAGATCGAGATCGAAGGCATTGCGCGCGCGGATGCGTCGCGCGCCTACGAGCTCGGGCAGGGCGGGTCGGCCGCGCATCAGTCGATTCGCCAGAATCTCGACGTCGCCGCCTACGCCGCGGAGACCGGATTGCCTTTGCAATCGTTCGTGATCCAGCAATTGAGCGACGACGGCGACAAGCTCGTGCGCGATTGGCCTGCGCCAACCAGCGGCGTCGAGCGCAATTATGGCTACATGTTCCAGTGGTGGGGCATGGCGGCTGCGGCGCTCGCCTTTGGCCTGTACGCGGCGCGCCGCGCGGCGAGGAAAGAGCATGCGCCCGGCGTGTAATGCGCAGTGCTGCACGCGAATCCCGCACCGGCAGAACAATCATTGAAAGAGGTCAGGTAGTGTCCACGCAATCACCCCGTTCGCCGCAATCCGGCAAATCCGCCGCCCAACCCGCCGCCGCGCAGGCCAACGCCGCCCAGGCCGCCGCAGCGAAGCCGATGCCCGGCCAGCCCAGCGACCGCGGCTCGTGGCAACGCGGCCGCTGGATGCTGCTGCTGGTGGCTATTGTCTGCGGTGCGCCGATCGCCATCTCGTACTTCATGTATTACGTCGTCAAGCCGACGGGCGGCACCACGAGCTACGGCACGCTCGTCGAGCCGCAACGGCCGATTCCGGATTCACTCGTCGTCACGGGCGAAGACGGCAAGCCGCTCAAGCTCGCCTCCCTGCGCGGCCACTGGCTGATGATCTCAGTCGACAGCAGCGCCTGCGACAAAGCCTGCGCCACCAAGCTCTACTTCATGCGGCAAATCCGCGCGGCACAGGGCGCGGAACGCGAGCGCGTCGTGGAAGTGTGGCTGCGCACGGATGCGGGCAACGTCGCGGACGTGATACAAAAGGCGTATCCCGACACCGACATACTGGTCGCCGATCCGGCGCAGGTCTCGGCGTGGCTGCCCGTCGACCAGGGCACCCAGGTTTCCGACCACCTCTATCTGGTCGATCCGAACGGCAATCTGATGATGCGTTTCCCGAAAGATCCGAACCCGAGCAAGATCAAGGGCGACCTGACCAAGCTGCTGAAGTGGTCGCGCATCGGCTGACGCCGTCACCAGGGTAAAGAAGATGTTCGTACTGCAATTAGGCATGATCGGCTTGTGTATCGCGTTGTTGCCGCTGTCCTACGTGTGGGTCAAAGCCGACGACAACAAATTCCGCAAGCTCGTCTGGCTCACCACTTTTCTCACGCTCGACCTCGTGATGTTCGGTGGCTTCACGCGTCTCACGGATTCGGGGCTCGGCTGTCCGGACTGGCCCGGCTGCTACGGCACGTCCTCACCGTTTATCGCGCACGCGGCCATCACCGCGGCGCATCAGGCCATGCCGACCGGCCCGGTCAGCATGACGAAGGCCTGGATCGAGATGATCCACCGCTATTTCGCCATGGCGATCGGCGTGCTGATCATCGCACAGACGATCATCGCGTGGGTCGCGCGCATCAAGCGCCGCCCGCTGCATGTGTCGCCGTGGTGGCCGACTTCGCTGCTGCTGCTGATTCTCGTGCAAGGCGCGTTCGGCGCGTGGACCGTGACGATGAAGCTGCAGCCGGTCATCGTGACGACGCATCTGTTGCTCGGTCTCGCACTGCTCGGCACGCTCGGCTGGCTCGCCGCGCGGCAAACGCCGCTGCCCGCCTATGAACCGGAGGCCGCGCGCTGGCGCGCCGCGGCGCTCGCGGGTCTCGTGCTGTTGATCGCGCAGATCGCGTTGGGTGGCTGGGTGAGCACGAATTATGCTGTGCTCGCATGCACGGATTTCCCCACGTGCAACGGACAATGGGTTCCGCCAATGGATTTCATGCACGGCTTCCACCTGTGGCGCGCGCTCGGCATGACGGGCGACGGCGACATGATCACGCAGGACGCGCTCGTCGCCATCCACTGGACGCATCGCACGTTTGCGTTCGTGGTGATTGCCTACATGGTGTGGTTTGCGCTGAAGCTGCGCCGCTTCGAGTCGCTGCGGCGTCCCGCGAACGGCGTCTTGCTGGTCGTGCTGATCCAGTTCGTCACCGGGTTGTCGAACATCGTGCTGCAATGGCCGCTGCCTATTGCGGTAGCGCATAATGGCGGTGCCGCGGTCCTGCTGCTCCTGCTCGTTATGTTAAACTTTCAAATCGCTTATAGCCGTCCCTGCCGCGCCGTGTTGCCTGCGCGCGATGCCGCGCCAGCGTGACTCCACATGGACAGCACAACACTCTCCCAAACGCCCGGCAGCCGGATGTCCCAGTACATCGCCCTGACCAAGCCGCGCGTCACGCAACTCGCCGTGTTCTGCGCCGTTATCGGCATGTTTCTGTCGACGCCGGGCATGGTGCCGTGGACCGTCCTGATCGGCGGGACCGTCGGCATCTGGCTGTTGGCCGGCGCGGCGTTTGCCATCAATTGTCTCGTCGAACAGAAGATCGACGCGAAGATGCGCCGCACTTCGTGGCGTCCGTCGGCGCGCGGCGAAATTACCACTGCGCAGATTCTGCTGTTTTCGGCCGTGCTCGGCGGCCTCGGCATGTGGACGCTCTACACGTTTGCGAATCCGCTGACCATGTGGCTCACGCTCGCCACCTTCGTCGGCTATGCGGTGATCTATACGCTGCTGCTCAAGCCGGCCACGCCTCAGAACATCGTGCTCGGCGGCGCCTCGGGCGCGATGCCGCCGGCGCTCGGCTGGGCCGCCGTGACGGGCCATGTTCCCGGCGACGCGTGGATTCTCGTGCTGATCATCTTCGTGTGGACGCCGCCGCATTTCTGGGCGCTCGCGCTGTATCGGCGCAAAGACTATGAAAACGCCGGCCTGCCCATGCTGCCCAACACGCATGGCGAAAAGTACACGCGGCTGCACATTTTGCTCTATACGGTGATCCTGTTCGCCGTCACCATGATGCCGTTCATCTCCGGCATGAGCGGTGTTGTCTACCTTGCCGCGGTCGTCTTGCTTGGCGCCGTGTTTCTCGCGTACGCGTGGAAGATCTACCTCGAGTATTCGGACGATCTGGCGCGCCGCACCTTCCGTTATTCGATCGTCTATCTGTCGCTGCTGTTCGCCGCGCTGCTGATCGACCACTATGTGCGCGTTGTGATCGGCGCGTAATACCCATGCTCTCTACCCGCTTGGTTGCCGGTTGCGGCAAAGAGCAGCCGGCATTCCAGAATCTCGACATTACCGGCAACACGCAATTCGGCAGCAACTTCTCGCTGCCGGACACGTCCGGCAAGGTCCGCACCATGGCGGACTACAAGGGCAAAGTGGTCGTGCTGTTCTTCGGCTACACGCATTGCCCGGATGTCTGCCCGACCACCATGGCCGAGCTCTCGCAGGCGCTGCAGCAACTCGGCCCCGAAGATGCGAAGCGCGTGCAGGTGCTGTTCGTCACCGTCGATCCCGAGCGCGATACTGCACCGCTGCTCGCGCAATATGTGCCGGCGTTCAATCCGACCTTCGTGGGTTTGCGGCCCGCCGACGAGGCCGAGCTCAAGAAGGTGACGAAGGACTTCCGCGTCTACTACGCGAAGGTGCCCGGCAAGACGCCTGACAGCTACACGATGGACCACACCGCGGCGAGCTACGTGTTCGATACCGACGGCAAGCTGCGCCTCTTCGCGCGCGACGGCCAGGGCGCCGCGCCGTGGGTGCACGACATCAAGCTGCTGCTCGACTGACGCGGCGTGCAAGCCGCGCCGAAAGCAGGTCAGAACCGCGTCACCACGGCATTACCACGGCGTCATCGCCGCGACACAACGGGCACACCTGCCCGCGACAACCTCAAACCGGTATCGGCAGATTCAGGCCCGGCGCAAGCCGCGTGGTCTTGAATTCCGTCACCTCGTAACGCGCGAGCTTCTGCACGGCGAACGGGTCGCTTGCGAGGATCGCGTCGAGCCTGTCGCGCTCGATGCGCACCGCCAGAATGATGCCGCCGTCGCGCGGCACTTTCGGCCCGGCGGCGACAAATACACCCGCCTCAAACTGCCTGGCCAGGAACGCGCGATGCGCTTCGAGCGCGTCGTCGATCCGCTCGAGCGGTGCGGTGTAGATCAGGTTGATGACATACATGGATAAGCGTCCTCGCAAGCAGTGAAGAGGCCGCGCAAACTCGCGGCAAGACTTCGGATTATCTGCCACAGCGCGGTGCAGTGGTGTCGGAGCGCGTCGCATACTCATATGCCATTGCGGTATTTCCCATCGCCTATGAGACGATTTACGGTCCGGCTAGAGGCGCCGCTGTCATAGCGCGGTGACGCGTGCGTCGTGAGCGCGTGCTTCCGGCTATCACCCGGGTCCGTTTTCTAACGGGGCCGATCAGAAACAGCGAGAATTACATGCAGCGCAGAAACATCCTCAAAGCCCTTTCCGCAGTGATCGCCGGCGCGGCGATCGTCACCAGCTTCGGCGCACATGCCGACGAGAAAGTCATCAAGGTCGGCACCATCAGCGGCCCGGATGCGCAGATCTGGGAAGTCGTCAGGAAAGTGGCCAAGCGCGAAGGCCTCAACGTGAAGGTCGTCGAATTCAACGACTACGTGCAGCCGAACGCCGCGCTCGACGCCGGCGACCTCGACGCCAACAGCTTCCGGCATCAGCCGTATCTGGACAGCCAGATCAAGCAGCGCGGCTACAAGATTGTCAGCGCCGGTCTCACGTATATCTCGCCGCTTGGCATTTACTCGAGGAAGCTGAAGTCGGTGAAGGACTTGCCGCAAGGCGCGAAGGTCGCGGTGCCGAACGATCCGTCGAATGAGAACCGTGCACTGTTGCTGCTGCAAGCGCAGGGCGTGATCAAGCTGAAGGCGGGCGCGGGCACGAACGGCAATAACGCGACAGCGCTCGACGTCGCCGACAATCCGAAGAAGATCAAGCTCGTCGAACTGGACGCCGCGCAATTGCCGCGCTCGCTCGCCGATGTCGACGAGCAGGTCGAGTCGTTCGCGGCGGGCGGCTTTGTTTCGCCGGTCGCTGGGGCCGCCGTGCCGCGCGCGCAGCGCTATATCGTGGCGCTCGGCGGCGCGTCGAATCTGTCGGTGGTGGATGCATGCACGACGCGACTGCGTCTGTCGGTTGTCGATTCGAACAAGGTCTCGGAGAACGAACTGAAGACGATCGGCGCGCGGCGTGCTCAAGCGCGGCGCGACCAATGTGCAGGTGATCATCGGGCCGGAAGCGGACATCATCGCCGACGAGATCCGCACCGGCAATCGGGCAGGGCCGCGGCGCTGCTGATTGTGCCGCTGCTGGTGCGGCAAAGCCCGCGGCGGCGGCTCCTGTAGCGGTGGACTCGGTCCCGGCGGCGGCAACTGTCGCGGTTGCCACGGGCGCGGCCAATGGTCCGCTCGATCCCGATCCGTTGCGCTGGCTCGCCGTGTTCGGCGGCGCGGGCAATGTGTTGTCGCTCGACGCGGCGGTGACGACGCGTCTGCGGATCGTCGTGCGCGATCCGTCGGCGGTGGATCGTCAACGTCTGGCCGCGCTGGATACCGCGTGGGTGTCGGCGGACACGTTCCACATGGTCGTCGGCGATACCGCACGGCGTTATGCGGACACGCTGGCAACACGCATGCCGGCGAACGGCGGCGCGGCGCCTGTGCCGGCCTGACGCAATCAAGGTGGCGGCGGAGCGCTTTGGTTTGGCGCTTTGTCGCCGATGCGCTTTAGTGACATAAAAGCGTTCCGAACGCTGCGCGCAGCAGCAAAAAAGCCCTGCCGTCGCAAGACGGCAGGGCTTTGCCACTCACGGGCTGCTTTCGGTGCGCTTTGGGAGGCACTTTCGGGCGATTCGTAACCCGCCTATACGACACGCCCGTGAGCCGCTGACGAGCGTTACGCGTATTCAGTCAGCGCGCCGCGCATCTTCTTCATGGCGCTGGCTTCGATCTGACGAATACGCTCCGCCGACACGCCGAACTCGTCGGCCAGTTCGTGCAGTGTCGAGCCGCCCGAACCGTCGTCCTGCACCTTCAGCCAGCGAGCTTCGATGATGCGGCGGCTGCGGGCGTCCAGCGCCTCGAGTGCCGTCGCGATACCGTCGCTTTGCAGCTTGTCGCGCTGACGCGAGGCCAGCACGGCGGTCGGCTCGCTGTGCGAGTCGGCGAGATACGCGATAGGCGCATACGACTCTTCGCCGTCTTCGACCTGGCCTTCCAGCGCGATATCGCCGCCGGACAGACGCGTTTCCATTTCGGCCACTTCTTCGCGCTTGACGTTCAGCTCCTTGGCGAGACCGTCGATCTCGTCCGGCGTGAAGGCGCCCAAGCCTTGCTTGTGGCTTCGCAGATTGAAGAACAGCTTGCGCTGCGCCTTCGTGGTGGCGACCTTCACCATGCGCCAGTTGCGCAGAATGTATTCGTGAATCTCGGCCTTGATCCAGTGCATAGCGTACGAGACGAGGCGCACGTTCTGTTCGGGATCGAAGCGCTTCACGGCCTTCATCAGGCCGATATTGCCTTCCTGGATCAGGTCGGCGTGCGGCAGCCCATAGCCCAGGTAGTTGCGCGCGATCGAAACGACCAGCCGCAGGTGCGACAGCACGAGGCGGCGTGCGGCCTCGAGGTTGTCGTGCTCGCGGAATTCTGTAGCGAACTGGCGTTCTTCTGCCGGCGTCAGCATCGGAATCCGATTTACGGCTTGGATGTAGGCGTCGATATTGCCCAGTTGACCGGGCAGCAGGGAGGAATGCGAGAGCGCCAGCGTACCTGCCGGAGCGGCCTTAGCCGACGACGGGCTCAGAGTACTCGGAAAGGTCAATGCATGGCTCACGTGTAAAACTCCTTTGGAATCAGGCAAAAGCTTGTTCAGTTAACGACTCTAACGTTGAATGTTAGCACTCTCGTTTTCCGAGTGCTAATACTTAGAGGTCGTAGGGGCATCGAAGTTCCGTCAATTCCTATCGAATCTGCAATTTCAATAGTCATCATGCGCGCCTTCTGCGGCCCGCGCAGCGGCCGTATAAATTACCTGACGAAGCCCCTTCATTCTCACTTTCGACCGATTTTTTCTTTTTTTAACGTGACTAATTGCGAAAATTTAAGTTTCTTAAGATGATCCACCGACTTCTGATTGTCTTTAGAATAAGCAGGACTATTACAATTTGTTCAACCTTTGCTGAGCTCGGGTGTCCAGATGAACAACAAAAAGAATGTCTTGCGCGGTCTGGCTCTAAAAAGCGGCTGTGCGGCCCTGCTGCTCGGCTTTTCTGGCTTGCCGCGGCCGACCAGTTCGGAGTTCAGATTGCCGGCGGGCTTGGCGACCATCACGTCAGGAAACTCGACCTTGGCATTGTCTGGGACCCGAACCTCACGTGGTGGCAGATCGGCGACTGGCATTTCGCGCTGATCGGCGAGGCGCACGTGGCCTGGTGGCATACGAACGAAGGCAATGTGCACGAGAACATCGGCGAGATCGGTGTTGACGCCTATCATTCGCTTCATTAAAGGATCCGGATCGATCCGGCCTTTCGTCGAGGCCGGCGTGCGCCTTTTGTCGAGTCCCCGGATCTCTTCTGACTTCACGCTTTCCACCGCGTTCCAGTTCGCCGATATGGCGGGCGTCGGCGTGCAATTCGGCGGACATCAGCAGTATCAGGCCGGCTACCGCTTCCAGCATGTGTCGAATGGCGGTATCAAAGAGCCGAATCTTGGTATAAATTTCCACCAGCTATATCTGCAATATAACTTCTGACCGTGGCCGCGTCCGGCTCACCGGTACAAGGGGCTGAGCAATGGCGGCAAAGACAATCGAGGCGATTCGCGGACTGGAAAGGGAACGCTTCCGCGCGATGGTCGACGGCGACGGACAGTCGCTTGACGCGCTGCTCGCTGAAAACGTGAGCTACGTGCACACGAACGGTAAGCGCGAGACGAAGCGGCAGTTTATCGACGGCATTACCGCGGGGCGCCGCCGCTACCGGCAGATCGAAGTGCAGTCGCAGGACGTGCTGCCGGTCGGGCGGGAAACCTGCGTCGTGACCGGCCGCGCGCTGATCGAGATGGAAGCGAACAACGGCGCGCTGCTTTTCCCGATTGCCTACACGGCGATCCACACGCACGAAGACGGCCAGTGGCGGCTCATTGCGTGGCAGGCGACGCGTTGCGCGATCGAGTGAACTCAGGCCGGCGTTCTGGCGACATCCACGATCAGCTCGACCTGCCGCTCGATCGCCCCCGGCACCGGCGCCTCGCCGCGCAGGACTGCGCCGATCCACGCCGCGGTGGTCGCGGCGTCGCGGGCTTCCGGTAACTCGACTTCGGGCGCGTCGCGCGAGGAACGCTCGTGCGGCACGCGCGTTTCGCAGATGCCGCCGTGCAGCCAGTCGATCTGCACCTGACGCCGCGTGTCCGCCACCGCTTCGCCTTCCGTGCCGCGCGCGAGCAGCGCGCCGCCCGCCGCCGCATCCGGATGCGTGCTGAAGAGCTCCGTAAGGCGGCTGTCGCGATACGGCGGATGCGTATAGTTCACGAGCCGCAGTCCGGCGTGCGAGAACGGCTGCAGGATTTTCACGAGCGTGTGCGTCGAGTTGCGCACGCCCATGCGCCGGCGCAGTGCGAGCAGATTCGCGAGCTTCGGCGCGAGGATCTCGATGGGCGCGAAAGCCATGCGCCGCTCGGCGAGGCCGTCTTCGATATCGTCGTGCGAGCTTGCGTGCGCAATCCGCAGATGCATGAATATTTCCGCGCTC
Organism: uncultured Paraburkholderia sp.; assembly: GCA_940746715.1. Taxonomy (GTDB): domain Bacteria; phylum Pseudomonadota; class Gammaproteobacteria; order Burkholderiales; family Burkholderiaceae; genus Paraburkholderia. Next base: position 65,077 of record CALNWN010000011.1, on the reverse strand, counting down.
GTCACGCGGCCGGGATCTTCAGTCACGCCGTGCACGAGAACCGGCACGCCCTCGCGCGCGAGCAGCAGCGCGAGGAGCGGCACGAGGTTCGGCTGCTTGCGCGCGCCGTTATAGCTCGGAATCGACACAGGCCGGAACTCGCCCGGCGGCAGATGAACCGGTTCGAACGATGCATGGGCGGCCGCCAGCATTGCGGCGAGTTCGTCGGCGGATTCGCCTTTCACGCGGTAGGCGAGCAGGATCGCGCCCAGCTCGAGTTCGCCGACGCGGCCGTCGAGCATGGCGGTGTAGAGCGCGCACGTGTCCTCGGCGGTGAGCGCGCGGGCGCCGTTCGGCCCGCGGCCGATCTCCTTGATGAAGCGGGCGCACGGGAACGGCTTGGCGGTGTCGGCGGAATCGGTCATGAGGGCAATGGATGTGCTGGCGTGCCGCCGGGGAGCCGGCGGCCGCGGTATTCAAAGGACGGTGTCTGGTGTGAGTATCGCATCTATGGCCGTCCCGCGAGACCCCGCCGATGTCACGCCGCTGTCGCGAAGCCCCGCTGGACTGGCGCGCGCCGCCTTGCGCCGCGCGTTACACTCGCGGTTTATCGCCGCGCCGCGGCGCAATCCAACGAAGAACGGAGAACCGGATGAGTTACGTTTTTGCGCCGGCACCGGTGGTTGCGGTGCCGGTTGTCGGGTCCAGCGAGCAGTTTCCTGTGCGCCGCATCTACTGCGTCGGCCGCAATTACGAGGCGCATGCGCGCGAGATGGGACACGATCCGGATCGCGAACCGCCGTTTTTCTTCGGCAAGCCGGCCGACGCCGTTCTCTATGTCGCGCCGGGCGCGATGGGCGAATTCCCGTATCCGTCGCTGTCCAAAAACGTCCACTTCGAAATGGAACTGGTCGCGGCCATCGGCAAAGGCGGCAAAGACATTCCCGCTGACTGCGCGCTGGACCACGTCTACGGTTACGCGCTCGGTCTCGATATGACGCGCCGCAACCTGCAGGCGGAAGCGAAGAAGCTGGGGCGGCCGTGGGACACCGCCAAGGGCTTCGATCATTCGGCGCCGCTCGGGCCGATCCATCCGGTTGCTACGGTCGGCCACGTCGGAAAAGGCGCGATCTGGTTGTCCGTCAACGGTGAAGAAAAGCAGCGTTCGGACGTGTCGCAGCTCATCTGGTCGGTGGGGGAAACCATTGCCTACCTGTCCACGCTGTTCGAGCTGCAACCCGGCGATCTCATTTTCACCGGCACGCCCGAAGGCGTTGGCGCGGTGGTGCGGGGCGATCTGATGAAGGGCGGCGTCGACGGGCTCGGCGAGCTGAGCGTGCGCGTGGTCTGACGCGGTTTTGGGGAGGAGACAACGACATGAAGCTCTACAGCTATTTCCGCAGTTCGGCGTCGTATCGGGTGCGCATCGCGCTGAATGTGAAGAACCTGCCGTACGAGTACGTGCCCGTGCATCTCGTGCGCGATGGCGGCGAGCAGTTGAAGCCGGAGTATCGCAAGATCAACCTGGACGGCATCGTGCCGACTCTGGTGGACGGCCACGAGGTGATGCCGCAGTCGCTTGCGATCATCGAGTATCTCGAGGAAACGCACCCCGAGCCGCCGCTGTTGCCCAGAACGCCGGCCGATCGCGCGTATGTGCGGTCAGTTGCGTTGCAGGTGGCGTGCGAGATTCATCCGCTGAATAATCTGCGCGTGCTGAAGTATCTGAAACACACGCTGCGCGTCGACGACGACGCCAAAGACCGTGATACCGTCATTGGGTGGAAGCCGGCTTTGCGACGCTCGAGGCGCATCTTGCGGGCGACGCGCGCACCGGCAAGCTTTGTTTCGGCGACGCGCCGACGCTCGCCGACGCGTGCCTGATTCCGCAGGTGTTCAACGCGCAGCGCTTCAAGGTGGATACGGCGAAGTTTCCGACAATTCAACGCATTTACGATCACGCGATGCAGCTCGACGCGTTTGCGCGGGCGGCGCCGGGCGTGCAGCCGGACGCCGAATGAACCGTCGGCGGCGGCAGTGAAAACAAAAAGGGCACTCCGCGGAGTGCCCTTTGTTTGTTGCCTTGCTTTAAGCGGCGGCGCGGCTTAAGCGACCGCCCGGTCGAGCCTCAGGCGCCCAGCAACGCGTCCGAAAACTCTTCTGCGCTGAACGGCTGCAGGTCTTCCACCTTTTCGCCCACGCCGATGAAGTACACCGGAATCGGCCTTTGCCGCGCGATAGCCGCAAGAATGCCGCCTTTCGCCGTGCCGTCGAGCTTGGTCACGATCAGCCCCGTAAGCCCGAGCGCGTCGTCGAAAGCCTTGACCTGCGTGAGCGCGTTCTGCCCCGTATTGGCGTCGATCACGAGCAGCACTTCGTGCGGCGCGCCGTCCTGTGCCTTGCCGATCACGCGCTTCACCTTGCGCAGCTCTTCCATCAGATGCAGCTGCGTGGGCAGACGGCCGGCCGTGTCCGCCATCATCACGTCGATCTTGCGCGCCCGCGCGGCGCCGACCGCGTCGAAAATCACGGCGGCCGGGTCGCCGCTTTCCTGCGCGACCACCGTCACGTTATTGCGCTGACCCCAGATCGCCAACTGCTCGTGCGCGGCCGCGCGGAACGTGTCGCCGGCGGCCAGCAGCACCGACTGGTTAAAGCTCTGCAGATGCTTGGCGAGCTTGCCGATGCTGGTCGTCTTTCCCGCGCCGTTGACGCCGGCGATCATCACGACGAGCGGCTTGGCGCGCCCGAGCATCAGCGACTTTTCCAGCGGTTTCAACAGATCGACCAGCAGCGCGCGCAGCGCCGCTTTGACCTGCTGCGGCTCCGTGAGACGCTCGGTGCGCACTTTCTCGCGCAGCGCCTCGAGGAGGAATTCTGTGGCGTCGACGCCCGCGTCCGACATGAGCAGCGCGGTTTCCAGCTCTTCGTACAGATCTTCGTCGATCCTGGTGCCGACAAAAATGCCGGTGAGGCTGGAACTGGTCTTGGACAAGCCCGTCTTTAGACGACTCAGCCACGAGCGTTTTGCGCTCGCGTCCTGCACCGGCGGCGGCACGATTTCCACGGTTTCGAGCGACGATTCTTCGAAATCGGTCTCGGGCTCTGCTTCTGGCGCGACCTGCGGCGCAACTTCGGCGGGCGGCGCGGCCGGCGTTTCTACCGCGGACTCGTCGACGAACTCATCTGCAGCGGTTGGCGACTCGTCTGGCGCATTTTCGGACTCTTTCGAACCCTTGAATCGTTTGAAAAAGCTGAACATGATCTGGCGTGGTGAGAGCGCGCGCCGATGCGCGCAGCCGGCACAGCACCGGCGGGAGCGGCAGGCAGCGTTGCAATGCGGGATGCAAGGCGCTGGAAGCCGCACATTTTATCAGGCGCGCCGTCGCGCGTCGTATCGGCCGAACGGCCAGGCTGGACGCGCCGCGCCCCTGTGGTAACGTGGGCGCGGCGCGTCCGCTTGCGCCCCTAGCGTGCGCGAAGACGGCGGACGCTTTCATCAACGTAATCGAATCTGCATGCCTCGTTCCGCACCTTCACGCGCCCACGGAGCTTCGTCCAAAGGCGGCAAGCCGCACGCCATCCGGATTATCGGCGGCGACTGGAAACGCACGCCGTTGCCCGTGCTCGATCTCGACGGGCTGCGTCCGACGCCGGACCGTGTCCGTGAAACTCTGTTCAACTGGCTCGGCCAGCGTCTGGACGGCGAGCGCTGCCTGGACCTCTTTGCCGGTAGCGGCGCGCTCGGTTTCGAAGCGGCGTCGCGCGGCGCCGCGCGCGTGCTGATGGTCGAGCGCAATGCGCGGGCGGCCGCCCAGTTGTGGGCGAACCAGGAACGGCTTGCCGCGCGCATGATCGAGATTGCGGAGGCCGACGGTTTGCGGCTTGCAGCGAGCCTGCCGCCCGGTTCGTTCGACGTGGTGTTCCTCGACCCGCCTTTCGGCGACGATCTGCTCGACAGGGCGCTCGCGCTGGCCGCGCCGCTCGTCCGCGAAGACGGTTTTCTCTATGTGGAAGCCGGCGCGGAACTGGATCTGAGCAAGAATGAAGCGCTGACCGGATGGAAAATGGTGCGGCAAGGCAAAGCCGGCGCTGTCCACTTCCATTTGCTGCAACGCGAAAATGAGGAATAATGCGCCTTCCATAACAAGCGCCGGACGGTTTGACGTCACGCGCGCGGCCGGTGCCAAATGCGTCGCGTGGACGCTTTGACGTGCCCAACTGTCTGAAGAGAGGAGAAATCTCATGGTAGTCGCCGTGTACCCGGGCACGTTCGATCCGCTGACGCGCGGTCACGAAGACCTCGTTCGGCGCGCGTCGAGCATTTTCGACACGCTGGTGGTGGGCGTGGCCGACAGCCGCAACAAGAAGCCGTTTTTCACGCTGAAAGAGCGTCTGGATATTGCTCGCGAAGTGCTCGGCCATTACCCGAACGTGCAGGTGATGAGCTTCAAAGAGCTACTGAAGGACTTCGTGCGCACTAACAACGCCCGGGTGATCGTGCGCGGTCTGCGTGCGGTGTCGGACTTCGAATACGAGTTCCAGATGGCCGGCATGAACCGCTATTTGCTGCCCGACGTGGAAACGATGTTCATGACGCCGTCCGATCAATACCAGTTCATCTCGGGCACGATCGTCCGCGAGATCGCGCAACTGGGCGGCGACGTGAGCAAGTTTGTGTTTCCGTCGGTCGAAAAATGGCTGAAGGAAAAGGTCGCCGCATTGGACCCGAATAACGGCGCCCCCGCGGGCAGCCATAACCGGCGTAAACTGCCGGTTTGACGGAACGAAGCCGGCTGCGGCCGGCATGAAGTGAGAGAAGTATGGCCCTTATGATTACCGACGAGTGCATCAATTGCGACGTGTGCGAGCCCGAGTGCCCGAACGACGCCATTTCGATGGGTCCGGAAATCTATGTGATCGACCCGAAAAAGTGCACTGAGTGCGTCGGTCATTTTGACGAACCGCAGTGCATTCAGGTGTGTCCGGTCGAGTGTATTCCGCGCGATCCGGAGCATTTCGAAACGCCGGAAGGCTTGCTCGCGAAGTACCACGCGCTGCAGGCGGCCAGGAGCGCGTGAGCTTCCGTGCAACTCAATAAAAAACGGCGAGGCCTGCGCCTCGCCGTTTTTTATTGAGTTGCGCCGATGCGCGGCTAGCTGACGTAGCTTCTGAAAATCTCGCGCAATGCGTCGAGAAGAATGTCGCATTCGGCGTCGGTTCCGACGGAGATGCGCAAGTGCTGCTCGATTCTCGGCGCCTTGAAGTGGCGCACGAAAATTTCCTTCTCGCGAAGCCGAACTACCAAATGTGCCGCGTCGTACGCTGGGTGGCGAGCAAACAGCAGGTTGGCCGCCGAAGGCACCACGTCGAAGCCCAGCCCACTTAGCCCCGCAGCCAGCCATTCGCGGCTGGCTATCACTTTTGCGCAGGTGTCGCGAAACCACGCGTCGTCCTCATAGGCCGCGCGGGCGGCGACTTGCGCGAGGCGGTCGAGCGGATACGAGTTGAAGCTGTCTTTCACACGATTGAGCGCGTCGATCAACCCGGCATTGCCAAACGCGAAGCCGACACGCATGCCCGCGAGCGAGCGCGACTTGGACACCGTCTGCACGACGAGCAGATTCGGATAGTGGTCGATCAGGCCGATTGCCGATTCCGCGCCGAAATCCACATACGCCTCGTCGATCACCACCACCGAATCGGCGTTTCTGGCGACCAGCCGTTCAATGTCCGCGAGCGGCAACGGGCGTCCGGTCGGCGCGTTCGGATTGGGAAACAGGATACCGCCCTTCGGAACAGCGTAGTCGTCGACACGGATTGCGAAGGTTTCGTCGAGCGGAATTGTCCGGTAGTCGACGTCGAAAAGCCGCGCGTAAGTCGGGTAGAAGCTGTACGTGATGTCAGGGAACAACAAGGGCTTGTCGTGCTTCAACAGAGCCTGGAAGGTGAGCGCGAGCACCTCGTCTGAGCCGTTGCCGGCGAAAATCTCATCGGCGCGGATGTTGTGGTATGCCGCGACCGTTTGGCGGAGCTGAAGGGCGGTCAGGTCGGGGTAGCGCCGCAACGACTCGCCGGCGTCGCCCAGTTCCTGACGAATCGCCGCGAGCACGCGCGGCGAAGGCGGGTACGGGTTCTCGTTGGTGTTCAGCTTCACCGGATCGGCGAGCGCCGGCTGTTCGCCCGGCACGTACGGCGTCAGACGGTGAATGATGTCACTCCAATATCAGCTCAAAGCTTTCCCCAGGCAAGACGGTTCGGGGCCACGACGGCGCGCCGCGCCGCACGGCCACACTGCTTACGAATTGCGATGCAATTGCATCATGGCGCGCTCAAGCTCGCCCTTGATGATCTGCGGCATGACGGCGAGCGCGCGCTCGATGGACGCGTCGATCACGTCCTGCTCTTCGCGCCGCGGCGGCTTCAACACGTAGTTGGCGACGTCCGGCTTCGCGCCCGCGCGCGCGCTTTCGGGAATCAGGTCGCGCGGATGCCCGATGCCGATGCGCAGCCGCCAGTATTGCTGCGACGACAAATGCGCGGTGATGTCCTTCAAACCATTATGACCGCCGCTGCCGCCGCCGAGCTTGAGCTTCACGCTGCCGGGCGGCATGTCGAGTTCGTCGTGCGCGACGAGAATCTCGTCGGGAAGAATCTTGAAGAACTGCGCCAGCGCGACGACCGACTGACCCGAGCGGTTCATGTAAGTCTGCGGCTCCAGTAGGTGCACTTCCTCGCCGTGAAGCCGCGCCTTCGCGTAAAAGCCGTGAAAGCGCCGCTCGTCGCGCAGCGTGGTGCCTGCCTCGCGCGCCAGTTGATCGACCAGCCAGAAGCCTGCGTTGTGGCGCGTCGCGGTGTATTCGGCGCCCGGATTGCCGAGCCCGACGATCAGCTTGATCATGATTGCGTGGGTCCATCAGGCCCGGAAGCCGAACGCGGCCGAGCCGAAAAAAGCCGAAAAAAACCCGCCGGGGCGAACCTCGGCGGGTCACGTCGACCGTCTCATTGAAACGGATCGAGAGGATTGCTTGCTCAGTGCGCGATGGGCGCTCAAGCAGCCGGCGTTTCGCCTTCAGCGGCAGCAGCGTCGCTTTCCGACACGGCGCCAGCCGGGATCGTTGCCGAAGCGACGACCGGGTTTTCAGCTTCGACGTGAGCAACCAGCGCCACGCCTGCCGGCAGCGGGATGTCCTTCGCGTGAACCGATTGACCGGCTTCGATCTTGGCCAGGTCGACTTCGATGAATTCCGGCAATGCCGACGGCAGGCACTCGATTTCCAGTTCGTTGACGACGTGCGAGATCACCGCGCTCGACAGCTTCACTGCCGGGTTGGTTTCCTGGTTCATGAAGTGCAGCGGCACCTTGGTGTGCAGCTTCTTCTTTGCGTCGACGCGCTGGAAGTCCACGTGCAGCACGAGCTGACGGAACGGGTGGTATTGCACGTCGCGCAGCAGAACCTGTTGCGACTTGCCGCCGATTTCCAGATCGAGAATCGACGAGTGGAAAACTTCTTTCTTCAGCGCTTGCCACAGCGCGTTGTGGTCCAGTTCGACCAATTGCGTTTCAGCACCAGCGCCATATACGATGCCCGGGGTCTTGCCCGAGTTACGCAGGCGGCGGCTCGCACCCGTACCTTGCAAAGAACGCTCGAAAGCGACAACTTTCATTTTGAATCTCCATTGCACTGCCCGCGACCAGGCAGTAAAAACGGGGCCTGCAAGCCGTTATGGCTGAGGCCCCAGAACTGCGGCATGAACCTTCGTTCATGCCGATTGTGCAAAAGCGCAGTATGCCGCATGAAGCGGCCGCCGCGCCTTCGCAAATACTTAGCTTTCCGCGAACAGCGACATGACCGAATCGCCGCGACGGATGCGCGAGAACGTTTCGGCCAGCAGGCCGGCGCTGGTCAGCGAACGGATCTTGGCGCAAGAGCGGGCTTCTTCGCCGAGCGGGATCGTGTCCGTGACGACCAGTTCGTCGAGCGCGGATGCGGCGATACGCTCGCCCGCGCCGCCCGACAGAACCGGGTGGGTGGCGTAAGCGAAAACCTGTTTCGCGCCACGTTCCTTCAAAACCTGGGCTGCCTTGCAAAGCGTGCCGGCCGTGTCGACCATGTCGTCCATGATCACGCAGGTCCGGCCTTCGACTTCACCGATGATGTTCATCACTTCGGCAACGTTCGCTTTCGGGCGGCGTTTGTCGATGATCGCGAGGTCGCAGTTCAGCTGCTTCGCCAATGCCCGGGCACGCACCACGCCGCCGACGTCCGGCGACACGACCAGCAGGTTCTCGTAGTTCTGCTTGCGCAGATCGCCGAGCAACACGGGCGTAGCGTAGATGTTGTCGACCGGGATGTCGAAGAAGCCTTGAATCTGGTCAGCGTGCAGATCCATGGTGATGATCCGCTCGACGCCGGCGATTTCCAGCATGTTCGCCACGATTTTCGCCGAAATGGCGACGCGCGCCGAACGGGGGCGGCGATCCTGGCGTGCATAACCGAAGTAGGGGATGGCTGCGGTGATCCGGCCGGCGGAAGCGCGCTTGAGCGCGTCGACCATGATCATCAGTTCCATCAGATTGTCGTTCGCCGGTGCGCACGTGGGCTGCAGCACGAACACGTCTTTGCCGCGCACGTTTTCCTGAATCTCGACTTGGATTTCACCGTCCGAGAAACGGCTAACCATTGCTTTGCCGAGGGGAATACCGAGGATTTTGACGACTTTCTGTGCAAGCGCGGGATTTGCGTTGCCAGTAAAAACCATCAGGCCGTCATGGCTGCTCATCGTGCACCTGCTTCAGGCTGGGGGCGAGGGAAATGCGAGAATTTTTGGCAGGGGAGAAAGGATTCGAACCTTTGCATGCCGGAATCAAAATCCGGTGCCTTAACCAGCTTGGCGACTCCCCTACACTAACTTTGAGCTCCGCCGAACGTGGAGTTTCGTTCGACGATGCAAAACCTATGACGCGAAAGCAAAGAGTGGATGCTGCTCTAGACTCGCGGCCACTGCGCTGTTCCATTCGCCCGGCAGTTTGGCTTGAGCCGCCTCTGCCTCAGCTTTGCTACGGAACGCTGCAAAGACACTTGCACCGGATCCAGACATCCGCGCTGGCGCGATATTTTCAAACCATCGCAGCACTTGCGCTACTTCCGCGTACTTCCCTACGACAACCTGCTGCATGTCATTGTGGCCGAAGCTTTCCGGCCATTCAGTGTTGCAGCCAAGTTCTGCATGAAAGCCCGTAACTGTGAGGACTTTTGAATCTCTTGTCAACGCTTTTTCGGAAAAAATCGCTGCAGTCGGAACATGAACCCTCGGCGTCACTACCAAGAAATGACGCGGCGGCAATTGTACAACGTCTAATGCTTCTCCGACACTCTGCGCGAACGCATTTTTTCCAAAAACGAAGAACGGCACGTCGGCGCCGAGCTTCAATGCCAGCTCCTGCAGTTCCTGGCGCGGCAAGTTGAGCTTCCACAGGCGGTTCAGCGCGAGCAGCGTGGTCGCCGCGTCGGAACTGCCACCGCCGAGGCCCGCGCCCATCGGCAGGCGCTTTTCGATTTCGATATCGACGCCTTGCGGCGAGCCCGTATGCGCTTTCAGCAGATTCGCTGCGCGCACGGTCAGATCGTGTTGCGGCGGCACGTCGGCGATTTCGGTGCTGCGCGTGACGAGCCCGTCGTCGCGCCGCGTGAAATGGAGCGTGTCGCCCCAGTCGAGCAACTGGAAGACCGTTTGCAGCGTGTGATAACCGTCTGGCCGACGCCCGGTGATGTGCAGGAAGAGGTTGAGTTTCGCTGGCGCGAGGCAATCGCGCAGCGAGTGGGTGGTTTCGATCATGAGTCGAGGCTACATGCGCCAAACAGGCGCCGAATAAGCGGTAAGTGCGCGCGGAGGCACGCGATTACTGGTCCAGCACTAGCTTGATGTCGAGCGGCGGCTCCGAACGCGAGAGATTGACGCGCTTCACACCCGTGGCGGGCGCGTCGGCGTAGGAGAGATAGTCGATCGTCCAGCCGTCCTGGGTGATTTCCTTAAGACGCGACGGTTGCTCCGGGTCCTTCTCCGTCTTCGCGCGCGAGGTGGGCGCAGGCGATGGCTGCAGCCAGTAACGCAGGCCTTCGACGGGCAGCGCGAAGCCCAGCGCGTTCTGCATCAACGTGGACACGTTGTCCGCCGTGAGCGGCTGGCGGTTCGGCAACTCGAGCGTGGCCGAAGCCGGCGACGACGTCACGATGGCGAGCGTCTGGCCGAGCGGATTGCGCAACTGCAAAGTGACGGTATCGCCCGTTTCCTGCCACGAGAAATTACCGTATGCATTGCGCTGCTGGCCGTTCTGGTCGTTGTACTGGACGGCGAAACGGCCCTGGTAAGCCCGGCTGGTTTGCGCGGTCACCGCGGTTGCGGCATTCGACGTGGACGGCCCTTGCGGTTTCACCGACGCGCAGCCGGCCAGTGCTACGACGGCTGCCGCCGCGAGCCCGAGCGCCGCACGACGCGCCGCCGGAAAAGAAGTATCAAGACTGAAAAGACGCATTAAAGATCGTTCACCTGAAGACGTTGCAGCGTTTTGACGAGCGTTTCGTTGTCCGGGTTCGAGCTTGCGCGCCTCGCGGAACGCAGCGCGCGCCTGGTCTTGGTCTCAGGCTTTCCAAGCACTTTGCCGAGATGCGCGCCGATTTCGGCGTTCGGCTGAAGGGTGTACGCCTTGCGCAGCAGCCTGATCGCGTCTGTCGTGTCGCCCATGCGGTACTTGACCCAGCCGACGCTGTCCATGATGAACGCGTCGTTCGGCGCGAGCGACGATGCCTTCTCGACCAGCTTGTCGGCTTCCGCGAGACCGCTGATTGCGATCGGCCAGCGAATAGCCGAGCGCGTTGTACGCCTGCGGATTGTCCGGCTGCGTCTGGATCAGCTTGCGCAATTGCGCTTCCATGGTGTCGAAGTGGCCGTTCTTTTCGGCGGCCATCGCGTAGTCGTACGTCAGATCGGGGTCGTCAGGGAACGCCGCCGTGGCTTGTTGCAGGCGCGATTCGGCTTCCGGATAGCGCTTCGCGTCGAACAGGATCGCCGCGTCGGTGCGCGCCACCAGCGCCTGGTCGCGCGGATCGGCCGGGTGCAGGTTGGCGAGCTGGCGCCGCGCGTCGTCGGGCTTGCCCTGCTTGGCGAGCAACTGCGCGCGCGTGATCTGCGCCGACAGGTACTGCTGGCTCGCGGGCGAGATCTTGTCGAGCCAGTCGGCAGCGGCCGCATCGTTCTTTTGTTCCAGCGACAACTGCGCAAGGTAGAGGTACGCTTGGCCCGGGTCCGCGCCCGGCGTTTTCTCGGCCTGCTGCGCGTACTGCGTGAGGTAGGTTTGCGCGTCGCTGAAATTCTTCTGCTGGATCTTGATGAGCGCGAGCGCCATGAGCGGCGTCAGGTCGTTCGCGTTCGCCTTGTGCATGATCTCGAACTGCTTTTGCGCGTCGCCCAGACGGTCGCTCGCCAGATACATTTGCGCGAGCGCGAGGCGCGCATCATGCGATTTCGGATTCTGCTGCACGTATTTTTCGAGCGACGCTATGCCTTCCTTGCGCTCCTCCGGGCCCATTTGCGACAGCATGAGCGCCGCCGGCAAATAGTCGGGCTTGAGCGCGAGCGCCTGTTCGAGCGACTTGCGCGCGCCCGGCGCGTCGTCCGCGACCACCAGTTGCTGGCGCGCGACGGCCAACTGCGCTTCCGGCCGGTTCATGTCGTTCTTCAGCATGTCCTGCAATACGTGCAGGCCGCCGATCCGGTTCGGTCCACGCGAAAGCAGCAACTGCAGCGCGAGAATCGCGTTGCCGCGATTGTCCGCGGGCACCTTCGCAAGTTCGCGCGCGAGCAGCGGCTCGGCGTCATCCGGCTTGCCGGAGAGCACGAGCAGCGACGCGTCCAACTGGGCGGCGCGCTCCGAACTCGGCGCATACTGCTGCCACAATTGCGCGGCGGCCAAGGCGTCCGACGGGCTTTGCGCCGCCAGCGCGATTTCCGTGGCGCGCTGCGCCATGCGCGGATCGTGCGTGTCGCGCGCGAGCGCAAGGTACGTCTGATAGGCAGGCGCCGGCTGGTTGCGTTGCAGCGCGACTTCGGCGGCGAGCACCTGAAATACGATCTGGCTCGTCAGCTGTACGTTGGGCAGCGCTTTCTGTTTTTCCGCCGACGGCGGGCCGAGCGGATCGCTCAGCGTGACCGAGGTGTCGTCCGCGTCCGGCGCCGGGTCCTGCGCGTGCGCGGGCACCGCCGCGAGCGCCCAGAGCGCCAGCGCGGCCACACCGAGCGAGCGCCGGACGGACACTGCGCGCGGTACACGGAGCGCGCTCGCCGGGCGCTTCAAAAACAGCTTCACGAAGGACAAGTTCATGGAAATCCGTTCAATGTTTCGGACGATTGTAACGCGCTCGCTACAATACGCGCACAATCACTCACGCAAGTTGCACACCAGTTAGACATGCCAGAGTTGCCAGAAGTTGAGGTTACCCGACGGGGAATCGAACCGTATGTGTCCGGCCGCAAGGTCGAGCGCGTCGATGTCCGCACCCCCGCGCTGCGCTGGCCGATTCCGGCGGACCTTGCGAAGACCTTGCGCGGCCGCGTGGTGCGCAACGTGGAGCGGCGCGGCAAGTATCTGCTCTTCGAAACGGACACGGGCTGGTTCATCGTACATCTTGGCATGACAGGGACGCTGCGTGTGTTGCGCCATGTGCCGCATCCGCCGGCCGCGGCGAAACACGACCACGTCGACTGGATTTTCGACGACTTCATTTTGCGCTTTCGCGACCCGCGGCGCTTTGGCGCGGTGCTCTGGCATCCGCGTGAAGCCGGCGACGTGCTCGCGCATCCGCTGCTCGCGAGTCTCGGCGTCGAGCCGTTCTCGCCGGCATTTTCGGGCGCGCTGATGCACCGGCTCACGCGTGGGCGCAAGGTGTCGGTGAAACAGGCGCTGCTCGCGGGAGAAATCGTGGTCGGCGTGGGAAATATCTATGCGTCGGAAAGCCTGTTTCGCGCCGGCATCCGTCCGACTACCGCAGCGGGCCGCGTGTCGCTCGTGCGTTATGGGCTGCTGGCCGACGCCGTGCGCGTGACGCTTGCCGCGGCGATCGAAAAGGGCGGCAGCACGCTGCGCGATTTCGTCGGCAGCAACGGCGAAAGCGGCTATTTTCAGCTGGACTATTTCGTCTATGATCGCGCGGGGCAGCCCTGCCGTGTGTGCGGCACGCCGGTCAGACAGATCGTGCAAGGTCAGCGCTCCACTTACTTTTGTCCTACCTGTCAGCGCTAAATTTCGCATGCCTTCCCGCTTAAGTCCGCGCTCTGCGCAGCCTTTGCCGACCGCTGCCGCGGCCGATTCGTCCGCGTCTTCGCTAACGTCCGACTTCTCCGTGCGGCTGATCGCCTGGCAACGCAAGCATGGCCGTCATGATCTGCCGTGGCAGAACACGCGCGATCCGTATCGGATCTGGCTGTCGGAAATCATGTTGCAGCAGACGCAGGTGTCGACGGTGATTCCGTACTACGCGAAATTTCTCGCGCGTTTTCCGGATGTTGCCGCGCTGGCCGCCGCGCCTGTCGACGACGTCATGGCGCTATGGGCCGGCCTCGGCTACTACACGCGCGCGCGCAACCTGCACCGCTGCGCGCAGGCGGTTGTCGAGCAGCATGGCGCCGCGTTTCCGGCATCGGTCGACGAACTCGCGGAATTGCCGGGAATCGGCCGGTCGACCGCGGCCGCGATCGCGTCGTTTGCATTCGGCGCGCGCGCGACCATTCTCGACGGCAACGTGAAGCGCGTGCTCGCTCGGGTGTTCGGCGTGGAAGGTTTTCCGGGCGAGAAGAAGGTCGAGAATGCCATGTGGACGCTGGCGGAATCGCTGTTGCCGTCGAATGCATCGGACGACGACGTCAGCGCATACACGCAAGGCCTGATGGATCTCGGCGCCACCTTGTGCGTGCGCGGCAAGCCGGACTGCCTGCGTTGTCCGTTTGCCGCCGACTGCGTCGCCAAAGTGACGGGGCGTCAGCGCGAACTGCCGGCGGCGCGCCCGAAGAAAGCCGTGCCGACGCGCCGCACGTGGATGCTCGTGCTGCGCGACGGCAATGCGGTGATGCTGGAGAAGCGTCCGCCGTCGGGAATCTGGGGCGACCTGTGGAGCTTGCCGGAAGCTGCGGACGAAGCCGCGCTCGCGGCCCGCGCGCGCGAGTTCGGCGGCGATGGCAGCGTTTCGCAGCTTTCGCCGCTCACGTATGTATTCACGCATTTCAAGCTGGATATCGAGCCGCGGCTCGCGGAACTGGATCGCGGTGTCGGCGCGCTCGCCGCGCTTGGCGATGCCGATACCGCGTGGGTTGCGCTCAGCGATCTCGATTCGTTCGGTGTGCCGGCACCCGTGCGCAAACTGCTGGACAGCCTGCAGGTTCGCTGATCTGACGAATCGCGCTTGCGGGCGTCGCGCGAAGCCTAAAGCAGCTGATGTTGCTGCATATAGCGATGAACCACCTCGATGCGCGCGCCCGCGTCCATCATTTCGAGCAGCTTCTGGCGCGCGCGCAGCGCGATCGGCAGCACTTCGGCGAGCCGGTTCGACACCCACGACGGGTCTTCGAGCCTGAACGGCTCGGCAAAAGGCAGGCTGTCCGGATCGCGCTCGCGGATGGTCGCGATGATCCGCTCGAGCACTTCGGCGCATGCGCCGAATTTGGCCAACTGCTGATTGCCTTCGAGCGGTTGATCTCCTCCGAGCGGCTCGGCCATGCCGACCAGCAAGCCGCTGCTTTCCACGCGGTGCGACAGCAGCCGGAAGCGGCGCGTGCCGCGCGCGCGAATCAGCAGCATGCCGAAGGTCTCGACGTCGCATTGGTCGATTTCGGCGAGGCAGCCGATTGATTCGGGCATCGAAGGCTCGTTTTCCCGTGCGACCTCCGCGCCGCTTTTCAGCAGGCACACGCCGAACGGCGTCTTTTCGCGCAGGCAGTCGCGCGCCATGTCCAGGTAGCGCGCTTCGAAAATCTTCAGCGGCAGGATGCCGTCGGGAAACAGAACCGTGTGTAGCGGGAACAGCGGCACATCGGCGAGCACAGTAGAAGTAGAGGACATGGCGCAACGCTTCGAGTTGAGGCCGCGCGATGCGGCCGGTTAAGCCACTAACTTCGATGACGCGCCGGCGTCGACCGGTGCATCGCGGTGCCGCACGATCACATTCGCTGCATTGGCAAGACGCGCGGCGAGCGTCTCGGCAATGAACACCGAGCGGTGCTGGCCGCCCGTGCAACCAATTGCGACTGTCAGATAACTACGATTGTCGTCGCGGAAATGCGGGAGCCATTTGGCGAGAAACTTCTGAATGTCGTCGATCATTTCATGCACGACCGGGAGCGCGTCGAGGAAATCGATCACCGGTTTGTCGAGGCCCGTGAGTGGGCGCAATTCATGATCGTAGTACGGGTTCGGCAGCGTGCGTACGTCGAATACGAAGTCGGCGTCGAGCGGCACACCGCGTTTGAATCCGAACGACTCGAACATCAGCACGAGTCCGGCATGCTCCTGCTCGATAAAGCGCTTGACCCATTGGCGCAGCACGTTTGCGCGCAGATTGCTGGTGTCGATCTGATGGCCGAACTCGGCGAGGCCCGCGACGAGCTCACGCTCCCGTTCGATCGCCTCGGCGAGCGATGTGAGCAGCCCGACATCCGCATCATGCGCGGTGGAACCCGACAGAGGATGACGGCGGCGCGTCTCGGAAAAGCGCTGAATCAGCGACTGCGTGCTCGCGTTGAGGAACAGCACCCGCACGTCATGCGCGCGCGACAGGTCGCGGATCATGGCCGGCATGTCGTCGAGCGATGCGCTCGAACGGGCGTCGATCGCGACCGCGAGGCGGTCATGTCCGTCTTCAGCAAGATAGGACGCGAGTTCGGGCAAAAAGCGCGGCGGCAGATTGTCGACGCAGTAATAGCCCGCGTCTTCCAGCGCGTTGAGCGCGACGGACTTGCCGGAGCCGGATATGCCGGTGATGAGGATTATGCGCATGGAGTCGTGAAATCGGTCCATTTCATCATAGCATCTGAGCCTTGCGCGCGTTACCCGCAGCCGCCCGCGGGTGAAGGCTGCGAGCGCCACGCGAAGCCCCGGCTCAGATCAGTTTGCCGGGAAACTGGCTATCCGGATCCTGCATGGCGAGACGCTGGCGGTCCATGAAATCGCGCAGCGTGTCGATGCCGCGCAATTGCAGGATCGTGTTGCGCACGGCCGCTTCGACGAGCACCGCGAGGTTTCGGCCGGCCGCCACCTGGATGGTGACCTTGCTGATGGGCAGGCCCAGCACGTCGACGGTTTGGCTCTCCAGCGGCAGCCGCTGGAATTCACCGTCAGGACGGCGCACCAGTTGCACGATCAGCTTGAGTTTCATTTTCCGCCGCACGGCGGTTTCACCGAAAATCGTCTTGATGTCGAGCAGGCCGAGGCCGCGCACTTCCAGCAGATTCTGCAAAAGCGGCGGGCAGCGCCCTTCGACGAAATCAGGACCGAGGCGCACGAAGTCTACGGCATCGTCGGCAACGAGGCCGTGGCCGCGGCTGATCAGTTCGAGGCCAAGCTCGCTCTTGCCGAGGCCGGAGTCGCCGCTGAGCAGCACGCCCATGCCGAGAATGTCCATGAACACGCCGTGCAGCGTGGCGCGCGGCGCGAGAATGCGCGACATGTAAAGGCGCAGGCTGTCGATCACCGCGGCCGCGGACATCGGCGTGGTGAAAAGCGGCGTGGACGAGCGCGTGCAGCGCAGCACCAGTTCGGGCGGCGCGGCGACTCCGCCCGCCACCACCAGAAACGGCGGTTCCAATGCGATCAGCTCGGCCATGTGGCGTGAGCGGTCTTCGTCGGTCTGGCGTTTGTAGTAGTCGATTTCGGCGTCGCCGAGCACCTGGATCCGGTTCGGGTGGATCAGGTTCAGGTGGCCGACGAGGTCGGCGCTCGACGTGGCGTTCGCGACCGATTCCGAAGAAAAGCCGCGCTCCCAGCCTTCATGCCCTGTCAGCCAGCTCAATTTCAGCGTGGCGGCGTTATCGTCGAAAATGCTTTGGGCGTTGATGCTGGACGTATCCATGAGTCAGTGACTCCAGTGTGGGCCGCTTGCCGGGCAAGGCGCCGGCCGCGCTAACGCGGGCCGGGAGCCGAGTCTGGCTGTACCCGCACGCGGGCGGTTGGGCGTGCGGATGACCGCCGCTGCATCAAGGTTGCCACTGAGTGAGCAGGCGATGCAATGATTCGCGGTCCTGTTCCGTATGCAGGCGCTCCCGTGCGTCGCGATCGGACAGCAGTTGCGCGATTTCCGAAAGGATTTCGAGGTGCTGCTGCGTGGCCTGTTCGGGCACCAGCAGGAAGATGAGCAGCGAGACCGGCTGACCGTCGGGCGATTCGAAGGGAATGGGTTCGGCCAGGCGGACAAAGGCGGCGAGCGGCTGCTTGAGTCCTTTGATGCGGCCGTGCGGAATCGCGACGCCTTCGCCGAGCCCCGTGGATCCGAGGCGCTCGCGCGCAAACAGATTGTCTGTGACCGTGCTGCGGGCGATGCCGTTCTGGTTCTCGAAGATGAGGCCCGCTTGCTCGAACACGCGCTTTTTGCTGGTGACCGATAGTCCGACGACGACATTCTCGAGGGGAAGAAATTTGGCTAAACGATTCATGTTGACAGGCGAAAACGTGGCCTAGGTTCTCCTCGCTGGGGCATTTGATTGGCGTTCCATTCGTTTGATGCTCACGGCGACGTACATTGGAGTCCGAAAGCACAGGACTCCGGCAGACCGCCTTGTTGCGAGCTAGACCCCGATGGTAACCGGAACATTATAGAACAGGGCGACGGCCTATGGTGCGGCGCGCCATCAATGCGTAATAGGTGGTTTCTTCGGGTTTCCGAGGCACGGATACGAAACGAAAACCCCAACGAAAGCCCCAACGAAAGCCCCAACGAAAAACCGCCCGGTGGCGGGCGGTTTCGTTAAGCGAACCGAAGTAGTTCTTCTGGATTCGCTTACTGCGGCGGCACGTCCAGTTGTGGCGCCGGTTGATTCTTGATCGCTTCGTGCTGATGGCCTTGCAGACGATCCTTGTGGCGGATCACTTGCCGGTCGAGCTTGTCGATCATCAGATCGATTGCAGCGTATAGGTCGCTGTCGCAGCTCTCGACAAAAATGTCCTTGCCCTTCAGATGCAGGTTGATTTCAACCTTTTGCCGCTTTTCCTTTTCCTTGTGGTTGTCGACCGAGAGGACCACACTGCCGTCGATGACCTGATCGAAATGTCTTAGCACCCTATCCAATTTGGAGATCACGTATTCGCGCAACGCAGGCGTAACTTCGAGGTGGTGTCCACTGATCTGCAGATTCATAGTGCTTCTCCAAGCTAGTGGCCGCTTGGTCCGCACGATGACAAAGGTCCGGTCGATCTGTCGGCTTGCCTGAGTCGCCCCCCGGTGACTGACTACTGGCAGGTCGCATCGGCCGGCCTGTCCGCCAACTTGCGGAGCGGCCGGTAAATGCTCGCCGCAGAAGGCGACGGGCTACAGAGACTTGCGCAGGTTGACTGCCGGAATCCTGAGCGCTTCGCGATATTTCGCCACGGTGCGCCGTGCGACCACGAAGCCCTGTTCCGCCAGCAGTTCGGCTATGCGGCTGTCTGAGAGAGGCGTTTTTGCGTTTTCCGCTCCTATCAGTTGCTTGATGAGCGCGCGAATGGCCGTTGAAGACGCCGCGCCGCCCGTATCCGTCGAAACATGCGAACCGAAGAAGTATTTGAACTCGAGCGTCCCGAACGGGGTGAGCATGTACTTACCGGTTGTCACACGCGAGACAGTTGACTCGTGTAGGCCCAGCGTATCAGCAATTTCTCGCAAAACCAAGGGGCGCATGGCAATTTCGCCGTGCACAAAAAAGCTCTTTTGACGCTCGACAATGACTTGCGCGACACGCAGGATTGTTTCGAAACGCTGCTGGATATTTTTGATCAGCCAGCGCGCTTTCTGCAGTTGCTGGCGCAACGAACCGCTGCCGGGATCGCCCCGGTTGTTGCGCAAAATATTGGCGTACAGGTGGTTGATGCGCAGTTTCGGCAACACTTCGGGATTGAGTTCGGCCTGCCACCCCTGCGCGGTTTTACGCACCATGATGTCCGGCACGACGTAATCCGCTTCGGCCTTGCCGTAGGCCGCGCCCGGGAACGGCTCGAGCGAGCGGATCAGCGCGTGGGCGTCGCGCAGGTCGTCGTCGCTTGCTTTCAGATGCTTGCGCAGGCGCGTGAAATCGCGCGCGGCGAGCAGTTTCAGATAATGGGCAACGATGTCGAGCGCGAGCGCGCGCGTGGGCGACGGCTCGAGCCGCAGCAATTGCAGCTTCAGGCACTCGGACGCGGAGCGCGCCCCGATGCCCGCGGGGTCGAAGCTGTGCAGCAGCGCTAGCGCCGCGTTCAGTTCGTCGAGTTCGACTTCCAGCTCTTCGGGCAGGTCCGCGAGCACTTCTTCGAGGGTGGCGGCGAGATAGCCGTCGTCGTCGAGCGATTCGATCAGAAACGTGAC
The DNA here is from genome assembly GCA_940746715.1 of uncultured Paraburkholderia sp. GTDB lineage: Bacteria > Pseudomonadota > Gammaproteobacteria > Burkholderiales > Burkholderiaceae > Paraburkholderia. Next base: position 45,518 of record CALNWN010000011.1, on the reverse strand, counting down.
GAGCGCCCGGTCGCGCTGACCGGCCTGCGTGACGCGCAATTGCGCCATCAGGTGATCGCGCAGCGAAGTACTCGATTCGTGAATTTGCAGCGGCGGCAGGTCGTCGTCGTCCGAGGCGTTGCCGGAGCGGCCGTAGTCGTCGAGATTCCATTGCGACGCGTCGCCGTTGCCGTCGCCCGAGAGGCCGTTGTACTCGTCCACGCCTTGCGGCTCGCCGTTCTCCGAGCGCTCGCTGCTGCTCGTGGACGACGAGCCGTTGCCGCCCATCTGGTCGGGCGGGGTGGCGGAGCCGGGCGCCTGCGCGATCAGCGAGCCGTCGGCCGCCACGCGAAGCGGGCTCGCGATCCAGTCGTCCTCGTTCTCGAGGAGCGGGTTCTGCGAGATCGCGGTGGCCACTTCCTGCTGCAGTTCGAGCGTAGACAGCTGAAGCAGCCGGATGGACTGCTGCAGTTGCGGGGTCAACGCAAGATGCTGCGATAGGCAGAGTTGGAGGCTGGTTTTCATGCTTTCATGGCAAGTTCAGATTCATTGTAGAGAGTTTGCCACGACCGCGATACCTTGCGAATCGCAATTACCTATGGGCGCGCCTGTGGCGACGCCGGGCGCGCGCCGGACGGTCAGAAATGCACGGGAACGAAGCCCGCAAACGCGCTGGAAGCGGGCTAAAAGCGGGCTGAAAACGGCCTGAAAACGAGCCAAAAACGGGCCAAAAATGGGCGGCGAGTGGCCGCAAGCGAGCCGCAAATAAGCTCGCAACGGGCCACCGCCCGGCCGGATCCCACCTGCGCTTACATGCGGAAATGCTCGCCGAGATAGACGCGCCGCACGCTTTCGTTTTCGATGATTTCGCTCGGCGCGCCGGCTGCGAGCACGCTGCCGTCGCTGATTATGTACGCGTGATCGCAGATGCCGAGCGTCTCGCGCACATTGTGGTCGGTGATTAGCACGCCAATATTGCGTTGCTTCAGAAATTTGACGATCTTCTGGATTTCCAGCACCGCGATCGGGTCGACGCCCGCGAACGGTTCGTCGAGCAGAATGAAGCTCGGATTGGTGGCGAGCGCCCGCGCGATTTCCACGCGGCGGCGCTCGCCGCCCGACAGCGAAAGCGCCGGATTCTCACGCAAATGCGCGATCTGCAGCTCGTCCAGCAAGGCTTCGGTGCGGTTCCTGATCGCGTCTTTGGACAGGCGCCTGCCGTTTTCCTCGTGCTGCAGTTCGAGCACGGCGCGAATGTTTTCCTCGACGGAAAGCTTGCGGAACACGGACGCTTCCTGCGGCAGATACGACAGCCCGAGCGACGCCCGCTTGTGGATGGGCAAAAGGCTGATGGACTTGCCGTCCAGGTCGATTTCGCCGGCATCGAGCGGCACGAGGCCGACGATCATATAGAACGACGTGGTCTTGCCCGCGCCGTTCGGGCCGAGCAGGCCGACCACTTCGCCCCTTTTCACATCGAGAGAAACGTCTTTGACGACCGTGCGCGAACCGTAACGCTTTTTCAGATTCCGTACGACCAGCGAACTACTCGTGCCGGCCGGCTTGCGATTGGGGAGGGACGCGGAAGTGCTCACTGATTCGGCGCTCCCTGAATCGTGGTGGACGGCGCGAGCGTGGCCGACGCGCCGTTCAGCGGCGCCGCGCCGCCGTTGCGCGGCGACAGCATGGCGCGCACGCGGCCGGTCGGGTTGCCCGGCCCGGCGACGTCCTTCGCCTTCGCGGTATAGAAGTCCTTCTGGCCGTCATACGTGATGACGCTGCCGTGCACCTGATCCATCACCGTCGAGAGCCCTTGCAGGCGCTTGACCGTCGCATTCGTGGTGAGCGTGGTCAGATCCTGCTTGCCGTCGTAGTCGATGCGAACGGCCGTGCCTTCAATATATTCGTCGAGGCCCTCGCGCTTCTGGCGGAAATACGACAGGTTGCCGCCGCTCGACGTGCCGGTTGCGTACTGATAGCCCTGCGGATCCTGCGTCACTTCGACACGGTCGGCCTTGATCACGATCGTGCCCTTCGTGGCGACCACATGGCCGGTGAAGATGTTGACCTGCTTCAGGTCGTCGTAAGTCATGTTGTCCGCTTCGATGTTAAGCGGCTTGTCCTTGTCGGCGCGGTCCGCGTGCGCGAGCGGCGCGAAGCCGGCGAGCGGCAAGGCGACCAGCAGCGCAGCGAGTCCGGTGCGGCACGCGGACAGGGTGCGCGCGCGGCCGGTATCAAAACGGGGGAACGATTCGTTCATGCAGTCACGCTGGAATGGGATTACCCGGGTTGCCTCGGCGAGCTGCCGCCGGCGTCGGACGCGGCAATCGCGCCTTTCACATTGCCGAAGAGCTTCATGACCCGGGTGACGTTGTTGTAGTTCATGCCGCAGGCAGTCATTATGGACATGCCGCGCTGGAGTTTAACCGGCTTTGCCGTCTCGATCACATCGTCGTTCACGAGCACGCGGAAATGCTCGGAATCGGCCTGCATCTGCGGATCGCCGTAGCCGGCCGCGCGCAGGATGCGGGCGTTGCCGTACAGGTCGACGATGGACGCGTCGCCGTTCACCTTGCCCGTGTCGCCCGTCGCGGTGACGACGGGCTTGCCGGGCTGGAACGCGCGCATGGCCGGCTTGACGAGGTCGCTCAGTTCGTCGTCTTCATAATGAATCAGCGACTGCGCGGTTAGCCGATACTGCGTGGAGCCCGACTGATCGAGTTCGGAAACCGAAAAATTGTCGGCGAAGTAATCCGGCGTGTGTTCCTTCGGACGCACCGCGCCTTCGTTCTGCCGCGGCAGCGTGGCTTGCAGCAGCCACCACGTAAAGCCCGCGAGGGCGGCCATGGCGACGAGCGGAATCAGCGAAGTCAGGCGGAACGTGTTATTCATCCGACGAGGCCCCGCTGTTCGCCGCTACAGGCGGCCGCGAGCAGCGCCTCGTACTTGTGCTGCGCGCGCAGCAGGGTGTCGCATACTTCACGTGCGGCGCCGTGGCCGCCGCGCGCCTCGCTGACCCAGTGCGCCCGTGCGATCACTTCCGGATGCGAATTGGCCGGCGCCGCCGCGAAGCCGACCTTCAGCATCACGCCGAGATCGACCCAGTCGTCGCCCATGTAGCCGCATTCCTCGGCGCTCATGCCGGTCGCTTCGAGCAGATCCGCGAATGCCTGCGGCTTGTTCTCGACGCCCTGATACACGTGCGTGATGTGCATTTCTTTCGCGCGCGCCGCGACGATGCCCGACTTGCGCCCGGTGATGATCGCCGTTTCAATGCCGGCCTGGCGGAGCAGCTTCATGCCGTGGCCGTCCATGGAATTGAAGCCTTTCATCGTGTCGCCTTCCGCCGTGAAGAGCAGGCCGCCGTCGGTCAGCACGCCGTCGACGTCGAAAATCATGAGCTTCACGCGGCTCGCGCGTTCGGTAGCGGTTGGGGGCGGGACGGCTATCAGATCACCTTTTTCGAGAACAGGTCGTGCATGTTCAGTGCGCCGATCAGCTTGCCTGCTTCGTCGACGACCAGCATCTGATTGATGCGATGGCGCTCCATCAGTTCCACGGCTTCCACGGCGAGATGATCCGGACCGATGGTGCGCGGGTCGGTGGTCATGACCGCGGCGATGGACAGCGCGCGGAAATCACCGTCGCGCTCCAGCACGCGGCGCAGGTCGCCGTCAGTGAAAATGCCTTTCACGCGATCGTCCTGATCGACGATCGCGGTCATGCCCATGCGCTTGGCCGTCAACTGGAACAGCGCGTCGCGCACGGTCGCCTCGGGCGTGACTTTCGGCACCTGGTCGCCGGTGCGCATCACGTCGCTCACATAAGTGAGCAGGCGCCGGCCGAGCGCTCCGCCCGGATGCGAGCGCGCGAAGTCGTCGCGGCCGAAGCCGCGTGCGTCGAGCACCGCGACCGCGAGCGCGTCGCCGAGCGCAAGCGCTGCGGTGGTGCTCGCGGTGGGCGCAAGATTCATCGGACAGGCTTCTTTGGCGACGCCGGAATTCAGATGCACGTCGGCGAGTTTTGCAAGGCTCGACCCTGGCCGCCCGGTCATTGCAATCAGCTTTGCGCCAATTCGTTTGATGAGCGGCAGGATCGCGACGAGTTCTTCCGTTTCACCGGAATTGGAGAGCGCGAGGAAGACGTCGTCCGCAGTGACCATGCCGAGGTCACCGTGGCTTGCTTCGGCCGGGTGCACGAAAAAGGCCGGGGTGCCCGTGCTCGCGAGCGTGGCCGCGAGCTTGCGCGCCACGTGCCCCGATTTGCCGATGCCGGAGACGACCACACGCCCACGGCAGCCGAGGATGAAATCCACCGCCCCGACGAAGGCGCCGTCGAGTTGATCGCGAAGCGCGCGCACGGCGTCCGCTTCGATGTCGAGCACGTCGCGAGCGAGCGCAAGTGCCCGGTCGCCATTGATTTTCGCTATCATTCGCGAAGTATAGCAAAGGCGCTTGTTCGCCGCGCCGGGCCTGCTGTGCAAGACTGCTGGCTTCATTGGCTTCTTTTATCGCCCCCTGTAACGGCCCCTCAACCTTGTCGCACGGCCTCTTGCGTGCGCGGTTCCGCTGACGAACGAGAACGCTTCACCCATGCGTTTTTGCCGATGATTTCCCCGCTGGAAATGACGCTGTTCCTGCTGCTGGCTTCGGTAGCGGGGGTGGTGATTTTTCGCTTTCTGAATCTTCCGCCGATGCTCGGCTATCTGACCGTCGGCATTCTGGTCGGACCGAATGCGCTCGGCCTCGTGCCGGATTCCGTCGGCGCCCAGAACCTCGCGGAATTCGGCGTCGTATTCCTGATGTTTTCCATCGGCCTCGAGTTTTCGCTCGCCAAATTGCGCTCCATGCGTCGGCTCGCGTTCGGTTTGGGCCTCCTGCAGGTGCTCGGCACGATCGCGGTCGCGGTGACGCTCGGCTTCGTGTTCGAGCGCTGGGTGCACATCAAGTGGCAGGTGAGCATCGCGCTCGGCGGCGCGCTCGCCATGTCGTCCACGGCGATTGTCAGCAAGATGCTCGCGGAGCGCCTCGAAATCGAGACCGAGCACGGCCGCAATATCTTCGGTGTGCTGCTGTTCCAGGATCTGGCGGTGGTGCCGCCTCTTATCATCATTTCGGCGCTAGGCGGCGATTCCAAAGACCTCGTCAATGCGCTCGGCGTCGCGGCGATCAAGATTGTCGTCGCGCTGTCGCTGCTCCTGATCGTCGGGCAGCGTTTCATGACGCGCTGGTTCAACGTGGTCGCGCGGCGCCGCTCGCAGGAACTGTTCATTCTCAACCTGCTGCTCGTCACGCTCGGCTCGGCGTTCATCACGGACAAGTTTGGCCTCTCGCTCGCGCTCGGCGCGTTCATCGCCGGCATGCTGATTGCTGAGACGCCGTACCGCCATCAGGTGGAGGAGGACATCAAGCCGTTTCGCGACGTGCTGCTCGGGCTCTTCTTCATTATCACAGGCATGCTGCTGAATCAGCGCGTGATCTGGCAGCATCCGCTGATCGTGCTCGGCTTCCTGATCGGTCCGACCTTGCTGAAGGCGGTGATGATCACGGGGCTTTCGCGCCTGTTCGGCGCGTCGTCGGGTGTTGCCATGCGCACCGGCATCGGCCTCGCGCAAGCGGGCGAGTTCGGTTTCGTGCTGCTGAATCTGATTCTCGACAAACATCTCGTCGACGCCACGCTGCTCCAGGCCATTCTCGCGGCGATGCTGCTGTCGATGCTCGCCGCGCCGTTCCTGATCCAGAACGCGGACCGCATCGTGCTGCGCCTGTCGTCCACTGAATGGATGATGCAGTCGTTGCAGATGACGCGCATCGCCACACAGAGCCTGAAGCAGAGCGGCCACGTGATCATTTGCGGTTACGGCCGCTCCGGGCAGAACCTCGCGCGCATGCTCGAACACGAAGGTTTGTCGTATGTCGCGCTCGACCTCGACCCGGACCGCGTGCAGGCAGCCGCGACGGCGGGCGAATCCGTCGTGTTCGGCGACGCCGGGCGGCGCGAGTCGCTGCTCGCGGCGAGCATTCACCGCGCCGCGGCGATTGCGATCACGTATGCGAACACGCCATCGGCATTGCGTGTGCTGCACAACATCCACGAACTGGAACCCACTTTGCCGGTGATCGTTCGTACTGTCGACGACGCCGATCTGGAAAAGCTGCTGGCCGCGGGCGCGACCGAGGTGATTCCGGAGATCGTCGAGGGCAGCCTGATGCTCGCCTCGCACACGCTGGTCGTGATGGGCGTGCCGATGCGCCGCGTGGTGCGCCGCGTGGAGGAAATGCGCGACGAACGCTATGCGCTGTTGCGCGGCTACTTCCACGGCGCCGACGACATGGACGACGACGGCCACGAACAGGTGCGGCTACAATCGGTCCCGGTCGACGAAAACGCCGACGCGGTCGGCCGCACGCTCGCCGACCTCGGCCTCTACGAACTCGGCGTGGAAGTCACCGCGATTCGCCGGCACGGCATTCGCGGCGTGGAGCCGGACCCGTCGACCAAGCTGCGCGCGAGCGACATCGTCGTCCTACGCGGCTTGCCAGAGCAACTGGCGCAAGCCGAGGAGCGGCTCTCGAAACACCGCCGCGCGGGCGCCGCCGCGGCGTAGCTCAGGTGCGGCCCGGCTCGCCCGGCCGCCGCTGATTTCAGCTTTTCATTGGACCTCGCGAGGTCCATCCGGAGACATCATGTCAAACGCGCTTGCGAGCGCGCCGCTCAACGCGGCCGACTACATCAAGAGTCACATTCGCACGGTTGCCGACTGGCCGCAGCCGGGCGTGCAGTTCCGCGACATTACGCCGCTGTTGCGCGAGCCGAAGTCGCTGCGCGTGCTGATCGACCTGTTCGTGCAGCGTTATATCGACGCGAAGCTCGACTATATCGCCGGACTGGATGCGCGCGGCTTCATCATCGGGCCGATTCTCGCGTATGAACTGAACCTCGGTTTCATTCCGATCCGCAAGGCGGGCAAACTGCCCTACAAGCGCGCGTCGCAATCGTATGAGATCGAGTACGGCACGGCCACTGTGGAAATTCACGAGGACGCGTGCAAGCCGGGCGACCGCGTGGTGATCGTCGACGATCTGATTGCGACCGGCGGCACGATGATGGCCGGCAAGATTCTGCTCGAGCGGCTCGGCGCCGTGGTCGTGGAAGGCGCCGCGATTATCGATTTGCCGGACCTCGGCGGCTCGAAGCTGCTCGCGGGCGGCGGTTTGCCGCTTTATACGGTGACGAGTTTCGCGGGCCATTGAGCGTCGCGCGAGGCTCTACGCATCAATCGCAAAAAAGGTCGATAACCAATATGCCTAACTTCGCTTTATTCCTCGCCACATCAGTTGCAATCACCATGGCGCCCGGCCCGGACAATCTGCAAGTGCTGGCGCGCGGCATCTCGCAAGGCCGCGCCGCGGGTCTCGTCGCCGCGCTCGGCTTCGCGGCGGGCATCACGTTTCACACGACCTTGGCCGCGCTCGGCGTCGCCGCGCTGCTGCGCTCGTCGCCGCTCGCGTTTCAGGCGATCAAGCTGGCCGGTGCCGCATATCTCGTGTGGATCGGCATCAAGGCACTGCGCAGCCAAGGTCTCGCAACCGCGCACGAGCGCGCGCCGCAACCGTTGCTGACCGTGTTTCGCCAAAGCGTGCTCGGCAATCTGCTCAATCCCAAGGTGACGCTGTTTTTTGTCGTGTTTCTGCCGCAATTCGTGCAGACCGGTGGTGCACAAAGCGGTGCACAAAGCGTCACCGTGCAGATGCTCGAACTCGGCGTGCTGTTCATGTTGCAGACGCTGGCGGTGTTTTCGCTGTTCGGCGTCTGTGCCGGGGTGATCGGCGGATGGCTGCGGCGTCGCCCGCGCGCGGGCGTGTGGCTCGACCGGCTTGCCGGCGCCACCTTCATCGGGCTCGGGATTCGCGTCGCGCTGCGCGACTGATCGGGCGCGGCTGTTGACATGGGTTGACGATCGGCCGTCGCCGAAAGTATGGAGTGTTGAATGAGCTTGCCTTGCCTGATTGCCGCGCGCCGCTTCGATGCCGCCGCGCATCTGCCGTTCTGGATCGACGCCGGGCAGGTCGGCTGGATCCGCTCGAGCGACGTGCACCTGCTCGCGCGCTGGCCCGACGTCTTCGAGATAGACAACGCGCGCGTTGCGCTCGCGCTGGCCTTCAACACGGTCGATCTGCGCAGCGCCGCGCTCGCTTCGGTGATCGGCGCGCTCGCCGCCGAGGGGCGCATCCCCGGCTGGCGCGACGAAACGTATGCCATCCGCAATGCATTCGACGCGCGGCCGCTCGCCTACATCGAGCGCGCGGCGTCGCGCTTTTTCGGCACGATGACCTACGCGGTGCATCTGAACGGCGTCGTAGAATACGCGGATGGCGGGGCGCCGCGATTGTGGATCGCACGCCGCAGCGACACCAAGGCGACCGATCCGGGCATGCTCGACAATGTGGTGGCGGGGGGAATCGGCTGGGGCTTCAGCGTGGAGACGACGATCGTCAAGGAATGCTGGGAAGAGGCGGGCATTCCGGAAGAGATCGCCGCGCGCCGTGGCGCGCCGCACCGCGCATGTGCTGCAATCGTTGCCGGAAGGCACGCAGGCCGAGCAGATCTTTATCTACGACCTCGCGTTGCCGGCTGACTTCGCGCCGCGCAATCAGGACGGTGAAGTCGGCGAGCATCGCCTTGCGCGCATCGACGAAGTGGCGCGCTGGATCGAAGAAGGCGCCATGACCGTGGACGCGAGCCTTGCGACGCTCGATTGCCTGCTGCGCCGCCGCTGGATCGACGAAGAGGCGTGCGCGGGCATCGAGGCGCTGTTCACGCCGCCGGTGCTGGGGTAAGCGCCACAGTCGCGCACCACGCAGCAGCACCGAACAAACCACGCATTGAAGAAGGGAGTCACCCAGGTCATGTCGACCGATCACAGCTTTATCCTCAAACTGTCGTGCGCCGACCGGCCCGGCATTGTTCATGCCGTATCGGGCTTCCTGTTCGAGCGCGGCAGCAACATTCTCGACTCCGCGCAGTTCGGCGACAGCCGCAATGGCGAGTTCTTCATGCGCGTGCATTTTCAGCAGGTGGGCGGCGATCCGGGCCTCGAGGCGCTGCGCGCTTCGTTCGGCACGCTTGCCGCGCAGTTCGGCATGAGCTGGGAAATGCACGACGCCTCGGTCAAGCCGCGCGTCGTGATCATGGTCTCGAAGATCGGTCATTGCCTGAACGATCTGCTGTTCCGCTACCGCACGGGTCAGCTGAACATCGAGATTCCGGCGATCATCTCGAATCACAAGGAGTTCTATCAGCTCGCCGCGAGCTACGACATTCCGTTCCATCACTTCCCGCTGCTCGGCGGCACGCCTGAGGCGAAGGCCGCACAGGAAGCGCGCGTGCTCGAAGTGATCGACGAACATCAGGCCGATCTGGTCGTGCTCGCCCGCTATATGCAGATTCTGTCGCCGAAATTGTGCGAGGCGCTGGCCGGCCGCGCAATCAACATTCACCACTCGTTCCTGCCGAGCTTCAAGGGCGCGAAGCCGTATTACCAGGCGTTCGACCGCGGCGTGAAGCTGATCGGCGCCACGGCGCACTATGTGACGACCGATCTGGACGAAGGTCCGATTATCGAGCAGGAAGTGGAGCGTGTGGACCACGGCATGACGCCGGAGCAGCTGACGGCGATTGGCCGCGACGTCGAGTGCGTGACGCTCGCGCGTGCGGTGAAGTGGCACGTCGAGCATCGCGTCGTGCTGAACGGCAGCAAGACCGTGGTGTTCCGTTAGGCGCCGACGTAGGGCCTTGGTACTTTCTGCGCGGAGCGGCGGCGCGCATTGAGCTTCTTCAGCCAGATCAGCAGTCCCGTCGCGCTCAGCACGGCGACTGCGACGCCGACCGCGCTAATCAGCACGCGTCCGCCGACACCGAGAATGCGCCCCGAGTGCAGCGGAAATTGAACCTGCATGAAGACGTCACCGGCTGTGCCTTTGCCGGGAATCTGCTGGCCGAGCAGCTTGCCGGTGGCCGCGTCCCAATACATCCACGGGTTGCCGAGGCCCATGTCGCCGTGATCGTTGCTGGTTTCGTAGAAGCCGACGCCGTAGGTGTGCAGGGCTTCGGCGTAATAGATGCCGCCCGGCGGCACGGCGATGTGCTGTGCCTTGCCGACCTCCGCGGCGAGCTGCACGATCCGCTCGCGACTGAGCACGCCGTCGCCGGGCTGCGGCGGGCGAACCCTCTCAGGATTGTTGATCGGGTCCGGCGTGAGCGTCGAAAACATCGACACGATGGGACGCATAACCGGTGACGCCAGGTTCATCGATACCGAGGTCAGCGCAACAATCGCAAGCAGCCCCCAGATCCACACGTCGACCGAGCGGTGCAGGTCGAACGTGAGCGCAAAGCCGCCGCGCCCGAAGCGAAACGCGAACGACTTCCTCCACGCCTTCAGGCTCGAAAACGACAAGCCGAGCGCGATTACGCTGTCGAACAGCCAGACGATCCCGACAATGCCCATCAGCCACACGCCGACGTCGACGCCGCCGGTCAACGGCAAATGCAATGTGTAGTAATGCAGCTTGTAGATGAACGGAATCAGGTTGAGTCGCGACAGCGAGAAGGCGCCCCATTCGCGGCGTCCTTGCACCTCGCCGGTGGCGGGATCGACCGCGATCTGGTTGAAGTCCGGCTTGTAGGGTTCCCGCGTGGCCGGATCGGTGCGGGGCAGCACCATCATCTGCAGCGTATGGCCGGGCTCGGCGGCGAGCGGCAGATACGTCACCTGCACGCGCGGGTCGGCGGCTTCGACGCGCCGCTCAGCCTCGCGACGAACAGAAACAGCGCCGTGGCCACGCCGAACCAGCGATGCAGGCGAACGAACTGGCGCCTCATGAGCGGGCGCGCGCCATGGAACATGAGATGAGCGGACGGCGAGTCACTGGCAGCGGCTTTTCTGTAAATGGGAATTGTTCTCATCTTATGCGAAGCGCGTTGTAAGCCGCAAGTTGGTCGAAAGCCGCGCGTCGGCGATTTTGTCGCTTAGGCACAACCCCGCTGGCGCGTTTCCCACAAAGCCCAAGCCAGCGGCGCGCGCCGCAAGTAGCGACAAAATGTCGCAGCCAAAACCTTACAGTCCGCATAATTTTTGGGCATCATGCCGTCCCGTGGAAATGGGGATTATTCTCATTTGATGGATGAGTCACCAGGACGGGAACGACATGAAGAAACACAGCGGGGTAGCGCGTTCACAGAAAGCGCGCACGATGCGTCGATTGAACTGGGCAGCGTGCGTCGCGCTCACTGCGACTCACGCGGCGCTGGCGCAACAGGTGCCGTCGGCGCCGGCCTCGTCGACCAGCGAAGACAAGGCGCTGCCGACCGTCAAGGTCACGGCCGCGCAAGACACCGCGCAGCATCTCAACGAGGACGTGGGCAGCGGCGCACTCGGCACACGCTCGCAACTCGATACGCCGTTCTCGACCACGGTCGTCACCAGCGAAGAACTGCAGGATCGCCAGCCGTCCAAGCTCGGCGACGTGTTCGCCACCGACGCTTCCGTGTCCGACAACGGCAATGCGTACAACGCGTGTGCCACCTACCTGACGGTGCGCGGCATGCAGCTCGACTGGCAGTCGGGCTTCAGGATCGACGGCATGCCGTTCAACAGCTACGGCATCACGCTGCCTTACGAGCAGCTCGAAAAAGTGGAGCTGCTCAAAGGTTTGACCGGCTTCATGTACGGCTTCGGCGCGCCGGGCGGCGTGGTCAACTACGTGACGAAGAAGCCGCCCGTCTCGACAACGCCCGTGCGCAGCGTCGACATCGGCTATTACACGGACGGCGTGTGGACCGAACACGCGGACCTGGGCGGCCGTGTCGGCCCGGATGGCATGTTCGGCTATCGGCTGAATGCGACGCACGAGGAAGGCAAGACGTACAACGACGGCAATGTGCGGCGCGACTCGGTGTCCGTCGCGCTCGATGCCCGCCTCACGCGCGACCTGAAGGCGACGTTCGGCGCGCTGTCGCTGTATCAGGAGCGGCACGCCACGGGCATTACCGGTGCGATTTCCACCGCCCAATACACCGGCGCAAACCTGCCGCATACTCGCAACGAAAGCACCTACTACCTGCTGAACGGCGCCGGCGACTACACCGACAGCCGCTTCGCCGGCAAGGAAGGGCATCAGCTGAGCTTGTGGCAGGTATCGGCGGAAGGCAGCGTGAAGACTGGACCGTGCAGCATCAACTTGTTCTCGGCGCGGCCTATCAGCGTCAGACGAACGACTATGGCGCCAACAGCTTCTTCGGCCAGATCGGCACGGGCAAAATCTATCAGCCGAACACGAACACGTTTGACGGCGCAGCCAACTACTACACTTATCGCGACAGCGACATCACGCAAAAGGCGCTTTTCGCGAGCGATACGATCCAGTTGACGCAGCGCTGGTCGGTGCTCGGCGGCGTGCGCTACACGAACTACGAGCAGCACGGCTACTCGACCAGCGGCACAACGACGTCCACGTACAGCCAGAACGGCGTGGTCACGCCGACGGTCGCCGCCATGTTCAGGCTCGCGCCGACCACGACCTTGTACACGAGCTATGTCGAGTCGCTGGAGGCCGGCACGGTGGTCGGCGACACCTATGCGAACCGCGGCGAGCTGCTCAAGCCGTTGCGCAGCAAGCAGTACGAGGTGGGCATCAAGACCGGGCACGCGCGCTGGAGCGCGATGGCCGCATTGTTTCGCATCGAACGCGGCGCGGCGTACGCCAACAGCGCGAACGTCTATACGCAAGACGGCGAGTCGATTTTCAGGGCATCGAGCTGGGCGGCGACGTGCGCCTCGGCAGCCAGTGGAACCTCTGGGCGGCGACCTCATGTGGATCAATACGAAGTACGAGCGCGGCGCGGCCAACAACGGCAACCGCGTGGCGGGCGCGCCGCAGTTCGTGATCGCACGGTCATGCGACTTACTCGGTGCCCTTGGTGCCCGGCCTGCGCATCGGCGCCGACGCCAAGTTCACGGGCAATACCAACGTGCGGCCGTCGGCAAATCTGAACGCGCCCGGCTATCTGCTGGTGAATGTCGGAGCGAGTTATGCCACGCGGATCGCCGGCTACGACGTGACGTTTCGTGCCGCCGTCGACAACCTGCTCAACCGCCGGCTATTGGGAATACCAATACGCGGACTATGTGACGCCGGGCGATCCGCGCACGCTGTCCCTGAACGCGCGCATCGACTTCTGAGCACGAAAAAAACGGCACCGCGGTGCCGTTTTTGTGTCCGCGAGCGCCGCGGCAAGGTGTTCACGCGCTCAAACCAGCCGCAGATAAATCAGCTCGCGCTTGATATACGCATAAAAGATCGGCGCCGCGATCACGCCATGCAGGCCGAACGCGGCTTCCATGACGAGCATCGCGACGAGCAGCTCCCACGCGCGCGCCTCGATCTGTCCGCCGACAATCCGCGCATTCAGGAAATATTCGAGCTTGTGGATCAGGATCAGGAACGCGAGCGACATGACCGCGGCGGGAAAGCTGACCGACAGCGCCACGGCTACGATGACCGTGTTCGAGATGAGATTGCCGATGACCGGCAGCAAGCCGACGATAAACGTGATCAGCAGCAGCGTTTTCGAGAGCGGCAACTGGTCGTGGAAAATCGGCAGAACGATCAGCAGAAAGATGCCGGTGAACACCGCGTTGATGGCCGAAATCTTGACCTGCGCGAAGACGATGCGGCGAAACGCGTCGGCGAAACGTGTCACGCGCGTGACGAACGCCGTGGACAGCGGCAGCCGCTGCATATGCTTTTGCGCGCTGACCGCGATGATCGCGCCGATGATCATGCCGATCAGAATATGCGTGAACGCGCGCGCCGCCGTCTTGCCGCTTTGCTGCAGCATGTTCGCGTGCGTCTGCATCATCTCGGCCGCGCGGGTTTTCATCTGCTCGGTGTCGACGGGCAGATAGCTCGCAATAAATTGCGGAATCCGCCCGCGCGCCTGGTCGATCAGCTGCATCGCCTGGTCGAGCAGCTTCTGCACGCTCGGCACGTCGTTCTCGAAGTGCTCGATGACGCCGAGCGTGAGCCCCGTGAGCGCGCCCACGATCACCGTGGACAGAATCACCACCGCCAGCCAGCGCGCCCGCCCGCTCGACATATGACGCTCGATGCGCGGCGCGATGGTATGCACCAGCTGGAACACCAGCAGCCCGGCGAGCAGCGCGCCGAGAAGCCGCAACTGGATGACCGCCCACATACCGAACAGCATCAGCACATAACTGCCGATCTCGACCGCCGAGAGTTTCGGCAGGCTCATGTTGCTGGTCAGCCTGACCGGGCGTGGGCGTAAATCCTGCACTTGCCCGTTTTCGCTCGCCTGATTCCGCTTGGCCATGGCTTATCCGTCTCCAACCCGTGTTGTGCAGCGTTACTTTCTACTGGCCGCGCGTTTCAGCAAAGGCGCCAGATATCTACCGGTAAAACTTGCTTTGGACTTCGCGATCTGCTCGGGCGTGCCCTGCGCGATGATCTGGCCGCCGCCCGCGCCGCCTTCCGGACCCATGTCGATGACCCAGTCGGCAGTTTTGATTACATCGAGATTATGCTCGATGATCAAGACGGTATTACCCTGGTCGCGTAACCGATGAATAACTTCCAGCAAAAGCGCGATGTCATGAAAGTGCAATCCGGTGGTCGGTTCGTCGAAAATGTATAGCGTGCGACCCGTGTCGCGCTTGCTCAGTTCCAAAGATAGTTTGACCCGCTGCGCCTCGCCGCCCGACAGCGTGGTTGCCGACTGGCCGAGCCGGATATAGCCGAGGCCGACGTCGAGCAGCGTTTTCAGCTTGCGCGCCACGACCGGCACCGGCTTGAAGAACTCGTACGCGTGTTCGACCGTCATGTCGAGCACCTCGCTGATGTTCTTGCCTTTGTACTGCACGTCGAGCGTTTCGCGGTTGTAGCGCTTGCCGTGGCAGACGTCGCACGGCACGTAGACGTCCGGCAGGAAGTGCATTTCGACCTTCAGCACGCCGTCGCCCTGGCACGACTCGCAGCGGCCGCCCTTCACGTTGAACGAGAAACGCCCCGGGTCATAACCGCGCTCCTTGGCGGCGGGAACGCCCGCGAACAGCTCGCGGATCGGTGTGAAGAGGCCCGTGTAGGTGGCCGGATTGGAGCGTGGCGTGCGGCCGATCGGCGACTGGTCGACGTTGATGACCTTGTCGAAGTGCTCGAGCCCCTCGATCGACTCATACGGCGCCGGCTCCGTGGACGACCCATAAAGGTACTGTGCGACCGCCTGATACAGCGTGTCGTTGATGAGCGTGGACTTGCCCGAACCGGACACGCCGGTCACGCACATGAGCAGGCCGACCGGCAGATCGAGCGTGACGTGCCGCAGATTGTTGCCGTGCGCCTCGACGATGCGCAGACGCCGCTCGTCCGGGTCCTTGCGCTCGTCCGGATACTCGATGGTGCGCGCGCCGGACATGTACTGCCCCGTCATCGACGCCGGGTTGCCTTGCACCTGTTTCGGCGTGCCCTCGGCGATCACCATGCCGCCGTGCTCGCCGGCGCCCGGACCCATGTCGACCACGTAGTCGGCCATGCGGATCATGTCTTCGTCGTGTTCGACGACGATCACCGAGTTGCCCAGATCGCGCAGATGCTTGAGCGTGGCGATAAGCCGGTCGTTGTCGCGCTGATGCAGGCCGATGGACGGCTCGTCGAGCACATACATCACGCCGGTGAGGCCCGAGCCGATTTGCGACGCGAGCCGGATGCGCTGCGCCTCGCCGCCCGACAGCGTCTCGGCGCTGCGTTCGAGCGACAGATAATCGAGCCCGACGTTGTTCAGAAACATAAGCCGCGCGACGATTTCCTTCACCACCTTGTCGGCGATCTCGCGCTTCGAGCCTTCGAGGCGCAAGGTCTGGAAGTAGCCGAGAGCGTCGCGCAGCGGCCAGCCGCTGATTTCGTAGATGCCGCGCGCGTCGCCGTCCGCGCCGATCCGCACGAAGCGCGCCTCGCGGCGCAGCCGCGTGCCCGCGCAGGCCGGGCACGGCTGATTGTTCTGATACTTCGCGAGTTCCTCGCGCACCGCGGCCGAATCCGTCTCGCGATAGCGGCGCTCCAGATTCGGAATGATGCCTTCGAACACATGCTCGCGAACCGACGCGCGGCCCCGCTCGTTGATATACGAGAACGGAATTTCCTGCTTGCCCGAGCCGAACAGCAGAATCTTGCGGACTTTTTCCGGCAGGTCTTCGACGGCCGTGTCGATGTCGAAGTCGTAGAACGCGGCCAGGCTTTGCAGCATCTGGAAGTAGAACTGGTTGCGCCGGTCCCAGCCCTTCACCGCGCCCGCCGCGAGCGACAGCGACGGATGCGCGACCACCCGCTTCGGGTCGAAGAAGGTGATCTGGCCAAGGCCGTAGCACTCGGGGCACGCGCCCATCGGATTGTTGAACGAGAAAAGCCGCGGTTCCAGTTCCTGCAGCGAATACGAGCAGATCGGGCAGGCGAACTTCGAGCTGAACAGATGCTCCTTGTCCGTGTCCATTTCGAGCGCGATCGCCCGGCCGTCGGCGAGACGCAGCACGGTTTCGAACGATTCCGCGAGACGCTGCTTCATGTCGGGCCGCACCTTCAGGCGGTCCACCACGACGTCGATGGTGTGCTTGTCGTTCTTCTTCAGCTTCGGCAGGGAGTCGACTTCGTAGATTTTCGCGGCGCCTTCGTTGGCCGTGCCGCCGCCCGAGCGCACGCGAAAGCGGATGAAACCCTGCGCCTGCATTTCCTCGAACAGCTCGACGTGCTCGCCCTTGCGGTCGGCGACCACGGGCGCGAGGATCATCAGCTTCGTTTCTTCCGGCAGCGCGAGCGCCGCGTCGACCATTTGCGACACGCTTTGCGCCTCGAGCGGGATTTCGTGGTCCGGGCAATAAGGCGTGCCGACACGTGCGAACAATAGCCGCAGGTAGTCGTGAATCTCCGTGACCGTGCCGACCGTGGAGCGCGGATTGTGCGAGGTGGCCTTCTGCTCGATCGAGATGGCCGGCGACAGGCCTTCGATCAGATCGACGTCGGGCTTTTCCATCAACTGCAGGAATTGACGCGCGTAGGCAGAGAGGCTTTCGACGTAGCGCCGCTGCCCTTCCGCATAAAGCGTGTCGAACGCTAGTGACGATTTCCCCGAGCCGGAAAGACCGGTAATAACGACGAGCTGGTGACGTGGTAGGTCGAGATTGACGTTCTTCAGGTTGTGGGTGCGAGCCCCACGAATACGGATTTGTTCCACGGATTTATTCCATGAACTGCGGAAAGAGGAAGAGGCTAAACCTGCTACTATAACGACTTTTCAAGGCCGCCGTTACGGCTTGCTGACGGCCTGAACAGGGCCTCGGGCATGCTGTAAGACTGCGCTTGAGCGTCGCGGCAAAAGAGCTAGCTGGGGCCGTTTTCCGTCTGTACAAGGCGCCGTGAACTGTGCGAAGGCGCGCAGCTTGCGGCATGAGGCGCCTGCGGGGCACGAGCCTGAACGCCGCGCGTGACCGGTCCGGTTTGCCGACGGGCCTCGCCGCATGCGCAGCCGCCTTCATGTGGAAAGCCGTCCGGTCGTGGCGCCTGCAGCGCGCCGCCAGCTCATTCAAAGAACGCTTCCGATGTCTAATCCGTCCGCCACATCTTCACGCATGAGCGCGCCTGAACTGCGCGCGACCGTGTCGCTTGCCGCCATCTTCGCGCTGCGCATGCTCGGTCTCTTCATGATCATGCCAGTGTTCTCCATCTACGCGAAGACGATTCCCGGCGGCGACAACGTGCTGCTCGTCGGCATCGCGCTGGGCGCCTACGGCGTCACCCAGTCGATGCTCTACATTTTTTACGGCTGGATTTCCGACAAGGTGGGCCGCAAGCCGGTCATCGCGACGGGGCTTCTCATCTTCGCGCTCGGCAGCTTCGTCGCGGCGGGCGCGCACGACATGACGTGGATTATCGTCGGACGGGTGATTCAGGGCATGGGCGCGGTGTCGTCCGCGGTCATCGCATTTATTGCCGACCTGACCGCCGAGGAGCACCGCACGAAGGCCATGGCCATGGTGGGCGGCAGCATCGGCATCTCGTTCGCGGTGGCGATTGTCGGCGCGCCAATCGTGTTTCACTGGCTCGGCATGAGCGGGCTGTTCGCGCTGGTCGGCGTGTTCTCGATTCTGGCCGTGGGCGTCGTGCTGTGGGTCGTGCCCGATGCGCCGAAGCCCGTGCACGTGCGCGCGCCGTTCGCCGAAGTGCTGCACAACGTCGAACTGCTGCGTCTGAATTTCGGCGTGCTCGTGCTGCATGCCACGCAAACGGCGCTGTTCCTCGTGGTGCCGCGCATTCTCGAGGCCGGCGGCCTGCTGGTCGCGTCGCACTGGAAGGTGTATTTGCCCGTCATGGGCCTGTCTTTCGTGATGATGGTGCCCGCCATCATCGCCGCCGAAAAGCGCGGACACATGAAAACGGTGCTGCTTTCCGCCATCGCTCTTATCCTGTTCGGACAGTTGTTATTGGGCGTCGCTCCGCATACGATTCTGAGTGTGGCGGCCATCCTTTTTGTGTACTTTCTCGGCTTCAATATTCTGGAGGCGTCGCAGCCTTCGCTGGTGTCGAAACTGGCGCCGGGCAACCGCAAGGGCGCGGCGGCCGGCGTCTACAACACCACGCAGTCCATCGGTCTGGCGTTAGGCGGCATGATCGGCGGCTGGCTGCTGAAAGTGCACGGACAGAGCGTGGTGTTTTTTGCCTGCTCGGGGCTCGTCTTATGCTGGCTTATAATCGCCGCCAGGATGAAACAGCCGCCGCGCAAGGCGTAACCGCCCAGTTTTCGCGGCGGGATCAGCACACTCGGGTCTAGCCCGGCATCACCCAGAACTCACCCGGCGGCGGGCAGAGGCGCATTTTCGATCCCGGGCCCGCAGGCCGCGAGACGGAAACCGCGAATTGCCGTGCCGCCCGACATGGAATCAACAGGAGAAACTCATGGCATCCGTGAACAAGGTCATTCTTGTCGGCAATCTCGGAGCCGATCCGGAAGTCCGTTATCTTCCGAGCGGCGACGCAGTGGCGAACATCCGCCTTGCCACGACGGATCGGTACAAGGACAAGGCGTCGGGTGAGATGAAGGAGGCCACCGAATGGCACCGTGTGTCGTTCTTCGGCCGCCTCGCGGAAATCGTGTCCGAATATCTGAAGAAAGGCTCGTCGGTCTATCTGGAAGGGCGCATTCGCACCCGTAAGTGGCAGGCGCAGGACGGCACCGACCGTTATTCGACGGAAATCGTCGCCGAGCAAATGCAGATGCTGGGCGGTCGCGGCGGCTCAATGGGCGGCGGCGACGAAGGCGGCTACAGCCGCGGCGAGCCGTCTGAACGCAGCGGCGGCGGTGGCGGCCGCGCGATGTCGGGTGGCGGTTCGCGTGGCGGCAGCAGCGGCGGTGGCGGTTCCAGCCGCCCGAGCGCGCCGGCCGGTGGCGGGTTTGATGAGATGGATGACGATATTCCGTTTTAAAACCTACTCCTGCTGGCAAAACCGCAAGAAAGCCCCGCTCATGCAGCGGGGCTTTTTCATATCAACGCGCCGCTACCGCATCAAATGCTCCAGCGCGTCCCGCATCGGTGAGCTCGAGATCATGATCGGCCCGGTCAACGGCGTATCCAGATCCACGATCACATAGATCGCCGACGCAATCGACACCGCGCCCAGCGTAATCGTCACCAGCGCCAGCGCATTGCGCGGCGCGATCAGCCCGAAGCTCAGAAAAATCACGCAAAGCCAGAACGTCAGCGTCTTGAAGAAGGGCTGGGAAATCGAGCTATGCGCCTCCTCGATGATCTTCCACCGCGCGTCCACCACACGGCGAAATTGCGTCAGACCGTCGTCGAGCGCGCGCTGTTGCAGCGGATCATGCGCGCAGCTGCCGCAATTGCCGGCCCACGGCGCTCAGCAGTTCGCCGAGCCGCACGTTTCAGCTTCTGCGAGTTGTCGGGCGAGCCGAGGTTTTTCGGATAGTCGCCGGCCGGAGCCGCCTCGCGCGGCCACGTCGACGCAATGGCCGCCGCCGTGTAGACACGCAACAGCTTGCGCGCCGCGTCCGTGTCGCTGCCGTAATCTCTCAGCGTCATGTCGAGCTCGATGATGTCGGCGGCATACGTGCGCAAATCGTTCGCCGCCGTGTCGCAGCTCGATTTCGCCGACGCGGTCATCAGACCGAGCACCAGTGCGGCGAACGTCACCAGCATGCCGATCACCAGTTGCACGAGTTGTACGGTTTCGTGCGCCTTGTGTTCCTCGGGCAGCAGCGGCCGCACCCACACGCCGAAGCCGGTCGCCACGAGCAGCAGAACGAAAACCAGCAGAGCCGAGCCTATTTCCGACATAGAAATGCTCCCAGTGCGCTCGCGCCGTTTGGCGTCGTCATCCATTGACGTCACGCAAACGCTTGCGCCGTCACCATAAAGTTTTCAGGCATTCAGCCGTAGTCCCTATTTGTGGCATTCGCTTAAATTTTGACAAAAAGTTGCGGACCATGCCAAAACGGGCTTGGGCGCAGCATGCGTGGCCGGGGCACATTCACTGAGTATTCGGTCAGGCAGCCCAATCTGGAGACTAGCCCGATGCTGAAAAATCTGTCGATTCGCAGTTGCCTTACCTTGATGGTCGCGTTCTTTGCCGCCGCGCTGCTGCTCGGCGCCGCGGCCGGGCTGCTGTCGCTGCGCTCGAGCAACGCGTCGCTGCAGCAGATGTACACCGTGGATACGCCCGCCGTCGCCGACCTGGAAGGCAGCGCCGGCCAGTTGCTGCGGCTGCGCCTCGCGCTGGCCACGTACGCGTCGCTCGTGGATCTTAACGATCAGGACGGCGCCGATGCCGTGCTCAAACGTTTCGATCAGTACCAGAAAGCGTCGGACGAACGCCTTGCCCATTATTTGAGCCGCGCCAGCGCCGACGAGAACGAGCAGCGCCTGATCAAGGATATGCAGACGAAGCGCGACACGTTCCTGCATGAGGGCGTGGAACCAGCGTTCGCCGCGCTGAAAGCGGGCGACCGTCCGACGTTTCAGCAATTGCAGGCGCACAAGCTGCCGTCCCTCTACAGCGCATACGAAAAAGCGATGCTCGCTCTCGAGCAGTTGCAACTCGATCACGGCGCCCAGCGTTATCAGGGCGCACAGGATCTATTTTACGCGATTTGCGTGACGATGGCGACCGGCATTGTCGTCTCGCTGCTGGGTTCATTGATCGGCCGTGCCGTGCTGGTGCGCGCTATCGTGAGTCCCGTCGATGCCACCATCGCGCAGTTTCAACGGATCGCCAATGCGATCTGACCGGCC
Source organism: uncultured Paraburkholderia sp. (assembly GCA_940746715.1). Taxonomy (GTDB): domain Bacteria; phylum Pseudomonadota; class Gammaproteobacteria; order Burkholderiales; family Burkholderiaceae; genus Paraburkholderia. The sequence goes on along the minus strand of CALNWN010000011.1, from coordinate 24,166 downwards.
GGATCGTCGTGACGAGCAATAACGAAATGGGACGCCTCGCCGCCGCGCTGCGCAAGATGCAGGAGTCGCTGATCGCGACGGTGAACTCGGTGCGTCAGGGCACGGAAGCCATCGACAGCGGCGTCAGCGAAATTGCCGCGGGCGCGCGAGCAGGGCAAGGTGTTGGGGTTGCGGCGCTTTCTTTTTAGAACCCTTGGCCTTTCCTTGAGTTCACGGTGGTCTATTGGCGTTGCCCCTGTGCGGGGCGGCACTTACTTTCCTTGCATGCCGCAAAGAAAGTAGGCAAAGAAAGCGGCTCACACCGCCAGCTCATAAGTGGGTCCCCTGGCTTGGAGGGGGCAGTGGTGCATCTGGAATCGGTGTCCTCGCGCACCCCGCGTGAGTGACAAGGCCGTCATGCTTCGGGCGGCGCTGCGCGCGCCGCAGCGGTCGTTCTCCACCCGCTGCCGCTTTTTCTTCCTCTACTGCTGCGCAGCGTAGTACTTTGCCAAACTGTCGATTTCCGCCGATGTCATGTGGCGCGCGACATTGCGCATCTGCTCGTTGATGTCGTTGTGACGCGTGCCCGAAGCAAAAGCCCGCATTTGCGCCGCAAGATAAACCGACGACTGGCCGCCGAGCCATGGCGCCGAGCCCTTGCGGTCGAGCTGGCCGTGGCAGGCCGCGCACGGCGCGATGTTGCCCTGCATCGCGAGGCGCACCGCGTTGGCATCGGGCGTGCTGCCGGTCGGCGCGACTTCCGGCGCCGGACCGCGAGGCAGCGACGCATAGTAAGCGGCGAGATCGTGCAGGTCCTGATCGCTGCGAGCCGCGACGATCGGCTGCATGATCGAGTTCTGCATCACGCCCTGCTGAAAATCGCGCAATTCCTTGTACACGACGTCCGCGTATTGGCCGGCCAATGCCGGCGCCGTGATTTGCACGGTGCCGAGCACGCCGTGGCACATCGAGCAATTTTGCGTGGCGATCGTCGCACCGCGTCCAATGGAATTCGCGTCGGCTCTCACGCGCCGCAGCGGCGGCAACACCACGTTGCTCGGCACCGGGCCGGCGACATTGGTGCCGCTATACCAAGCTCGACGGCGCGCCCGCCGCGCTGCAGATGGTTGCCCACAAGCCGCGGTTGGCAAATGCGCTGTTCGCGGAGGGCAGCCAGACGAAGCCGATCAGTATCGCGATGACGGCAATCGCGAGCGTGCCCCCGACGCTTACCGTGAACCACGGATTGCGCAAGCTGAAGACGCGTTCCTGGTTCATCGCTGTGCTCCAACGACAACCGCCGGCACCGAAGTCTGCGGCAGTTTGAGCAATTGAACGATCGGCACGCTGTAGTTGACGACGGTCAGACCGATCATCAACGCCACCCACAAGCCGAAGGGTTCGACCGGATGCACCGCAGTCGAGAAACGGAAGCCTTGTGGCTGAACCGCCGGGCCGAATTGCGATTTCGCGAGAATGTAGATGAAGAGCGCGCCCGACACCGCGAGAATCAGGCCGCCCACCGCCGACATGCCGACGTAGTGCCACGGCAGCGTCACCACGAGCATGCCGATGAACCACAGCCACAACTGCGTGCGCACGAGCTTCAGCGAGACGATCGCGCGGCCGGTCAACTGCGGCCACAGTTCATAGGCAATCGCGAAGTACATGATGACGATTGCGCCGCCGAAGATCAGGTGGAAGTGCCCCGTGACCCACTGCGTGTTGTGCACCGTGGTATTCAACTGGTAGCTCATATTGATGAGACCGCCGGCTCCGCCGAGGCCGAGCATCACGAACGAGAACGCGATGACAAGCATCATCGGGTTCTGCCCGGGCAAGGCCGTGAGCCAGCCGAACGCGCCCTTGCCGCCGCGCAGCCGGCCGGCGATTTCTACCGACGCGCAGATCGTGAACACAGTCAGCAGCGTGGGCACGGAAACCATGCCGGTGAAGACCGCATGCAGAAACTTGAAGCCCAAGCCGACCTGCGGATCCGCGAACAGATGGTGAATGCCGATCGGCATGGCGAAGACGAGAAACAGAATGAACGACACGCGCGCCATCGAATCGCTGTAGAGCCGCCCGCCGATCGCACGCGGCACCAGCGTGTAGTAGGCGATGTAGGCGGGAATCAGCCAGAAGTAGACGATTGCGTGCAGCGTCCACGAAAACAGTACGCGTGACAGGCCGGCGTCGATCGTATTCCTGAGGCCGAACGCGACCGGCAGAATCTGGAACAGGATTTCGAGCGCGGCGCCGATGGCAGTCCACGCCCACAAGTACGCACCGGCCACGTTCGCGAACATGGCGAGCGGCACCGGCTTGCCATGTTCGCGCGGCGCCAGATGCGCAGGTTCACGTGCATCAGCGCGACTCAGATCCACGAGCCGACCACGACCAGCACGACGCCCAAGTAATAGAACGGACTGCCGATCATCGGCGGATAAAAGGTGTAAAGCACCGAGGCCTTGCCGAGCGCGACCGGGACCATCGCCATCACCGCGCCGACCGCCAGCATGATGAACGCGGCCCACGCCCATTTGAGGCCGGCGAGGCGCTGCGCGAGCGCGAGTTCGACAATGGCGTAGCCGAAGCCCATCGAGACGAGGGTCGGCAGCACGTAGGCCATGACCGAGCCGTGCGCGGTGACCGAGCGGTAGTACAGCTCGGGGTCGCCGATCCATGGCGCGAGCGGGCTGCGCACCAGCATCTGCCAGGCGCCGAGAAAGAGCGCAATGATGAACGCGATGAAGGCAAGCCAGAAATGCGCGAGAACGAGTCGCTTAGCGTGAAACACAGCTGAGCCTCCCTGATTGTCGGGCCTGTTCGAAGAAGGCCGCTTTGTCGATCACTTTCACGTGCGCCCACATGGCCTGATGGCCGAAGCCGCAGAACTCGTGACAGGGCATGGTGTGATCGGCGGGCGCGTCGAAGCGCGTATTCAACGTTGCGAGGTAGCCGGGCACGACCATCGTGTTGATGTTGGTGTCGGTGACGAGCAGACCGTGCACGACGTCGGCGCTCGTCGCGCGAATCGTGATGGGCGTGTCCGCGGGCACGAGCAGGCACTGCGGCGTGAACGAGTACTGCTGCGCGATGAAACGCACCACGACCGAGCCGTCCGGCTCGACCGCGCTGCCGAGATTGTCTTCGACGAATTCGCCTGAGAGTTGCAGACGCGACGGGCCGATGGTCTCGACGCGCGACGGCGGCATCATCGCCCAATGCAGTCCGGAGAAGACGATCACGGCGAGCATCAGCACGATCAGCGCGCTCGCGAAAATTGCCCAGCGGCGTTCCGCACGCACGGCGACTGCGTGGCTGCTGCCGGGTTGATGCTGGGAGTCGGGGGAATGGGTGGACATGATCAGTGCACGACGCCGCGCGGCAGGAACACAAGGAAGTAGAAGGCGAACCAGATCGCCATGACGATCAGCGTGGCCACGCCCGCTACGGCAACGGCGCCGTGCGGACCGGCGGCTACCACGCGGTCGACTTCTTCATCTGTGGACGGGCGCGCAGCGCGCGTATCGTTCGCTTCCATTCAAGGCTTCTCCAGTTTCCGATGCAGCGGCTGGTGCGCGGCCGCCGCGTCGTTAATGCAGCGGCGCGTTGCGCAGTTCGTTGATCTCGTGCGCGGTCACCGGCTTGCCGTGATTGCCCCACGCGGTGCGGATATACGTCACGACGGCGGCGGCTTCCGTGTCGTTCAATTCGTGCGCGAAAGGGGGCATGCCGTAAGGCTCCGGATTGCGTTTCGTACCAGGCGGGAAGCCGCCGTTCAGCACGATGCGGATCGGGTTGACCGAGGAATCCATTTCGATCGACTGGTTGCCAGCGAGCGGCGGATAGTGCTGCAACTGACCCTCGCCTTTCTCGCCGTGACACAGCGCGCATTTGTCCGCGTAGATCTTTTCGCCGAGCGCGAACAGGTTCGTGTGGGTCGCCGCAGTCGGGCCGGACTTGCGGCCGGCATTGTCGGGCAGCGTCTTCAGATACACGGCCATGGCCTTGACGTCTTCGTCGGTCATATATTGCAGGCTGTGGTACGTGACTTCGGCCATCGGGCCGTACACCGCGCCGCGGTCCGAGATGCCCGCCTGCAGCAGATCGACGATGTCCTTGATGCTCCAGTCGCCGAGGCCGCCGTCCTTGTCGGAGGTGAGCGACGGCGCATACCAGTTCTGCACCGGAATCAGCCCGCCCGCGAACTGCTCGCTTTGCGACGAGCCGCCGAGCATGTTGATCTTGGTGTGGCACATGGTGCAGTGCCCGAGCCCTTCGACGAGATACGCGCCGCGATTCCATTCCACCGAACGAGTGGGATCGGGCTTGAATTCGCCTTCGCGGAAATACAGCGTGCGCCAGCCGTACAGCAAATTTGCGCTGGTTAAACGGAAAGCGCAGCGTGTGCTTGCGGTTCGCCTCGCGCACCGGCTGGACGGATTTCAAATAAGCGAAGATCGCGTCCGAGTCCTCGCGCGTAACCTTGGTGTATTGCGCGATCGGCATGGCAGGGTAGAGCAGCGCGCCTTCGGGCGTGATGCCGGTGCGCATCATGCGGAAGAACGCCTCCTCGCTCCATGTGCCGATGCCGTATTGAGCGTCCGGCGTGATGTTCGGCGAGTAGAGCGTGCCGAACGGCGTTTCCATCGGGAGGCCGCCCGCGAACAGCTTGCCGCGCGGCGCGGTGTGGCAGGCCACGCAGTCACCCGCGCGCGCGAGGTATTCGCCGCGTTTGACGATGTCCGGGCGAGTGTCTGCCGAGCTGCTGGCTTTGCCCGCCGCCGTGCTTTCCGAGGCATGTGCTTCGGCAACGAAGACCGGTAATGACGCGCACAGGTGGACCAGGGTCGCGCTGCCGGCCAAGAGCGCTGCGGCGACGATCAGCGAGAAGCGGCGGCGCGTCATCGGGCGAGAACAACGAAGTAGCGATTTCATTGCGGTTGGCTCCCGCAGGCGAGAGGCAACCGTTGCGCCGATGCCTGCGCGGGCCGCGGATCGGCTGGGCGCGGTTGGCGCGCAAGCCACGTGGAGACGGCGGTGATGTCCTTGTCGGTGAGCTTGACGGCAATGGAGCGCATGCAGTCGGGCGCGAGTGCATGGCGCGTGCCAGAGCGCCAGGTGCCCATTTGCCCGGCGATATAGCTCGCATGCAGACCGAGCAGCCCGGGAATGCCCGGCTGCTGACCGGTCATGCGCGCGCCATGACAGCGATGCACGCGGGAATCTTGCGCGCCGGATCGCCTTGCGTGACGAGCCGCTGACCGGCGGCGAGCACGGCGGGCGTGACGTCGGATTGATCTGCATTCGGATAGGGCGGCTGAAGATCGGCGAAATACTGACTGATCTTGCGCAGATAGTCGTCGGGCAGAAAAGCGACCAGATAACCCATTGGGGGATAGGTGCGGCCGCCGTCACGAAATGCGGTTAGCTGATTGAACAGATACTCGGCGGGTTTGCCGGCGATGCGCGGGAAATAATCGTTGTTGAGGCCCTGACCTTGCACGCCATGACACGAGGTGCAGGCACGCACGCGTTCGTCCATGGCCGAAGGCATTGCACCGGCCGCAGCGCCGGCCGCGAGCGCGGTGCCGCCCCACACTACGTGAAGCACAAATAAAACGGCAAATCCCAATGCTCTACGATGCACGTCGGGCCTCGCTGGGGAACGTTCTTTTATCGATTCTGCTTCACCTGCATTCGCGGCCGGTTTTTCGATCCAGCCTCGATATGCCACGCACAGCGGGTCTGCTACTTCGCTACTCGGACAACTTCAGACAGCTTAAGACTGCAAACGGAAGCTTATTCTGGATGGCGAAAGCTGATTCGCCATGGCGATGCAATGGCTTGATCGAAATCAATCAGACGCGTGAAGCGCGGAAATACCGCGACTGATTCACTGCCGGCTTGACGCTTGGTAGAGGTCTGATTAACGCCTGATTACCCGATGCCCATAACCGGTCGAAGGGATTTGTTGATTTGTCTTTGACCATCATAGGTGTCGATCAGAGCGCTTTCAACACCTCGAACCGCCTCGCATATAAACGGCCGTGGGCAAGCAATAGCAGGATTTCGTGTACTCAACTGAAGAGGCGCATTAACGCTGTGCGCGCATTGCTGACGCGTTCGCTTTCGCCGATCCTCCCCGGCAACAGATGAAACTCGACAGCCGGCAACGCGGGCAAGCCGATGCCCGCCGGGCAAGCCACCACGCCCGCTCCGATCGACGATTCGTTCAGACACGAGATGCCGAGCCCCGCCTTCAGCGCGAGTTGCAATCCGGCCACGCCCGAGGCCGAGTGGGAGACTACATAGGGCACCTTGTTTTCGTCGAGCAGCTTGACGACGAAGCGCTGCAACTGGCAGCTCGAGGGCAACAGGACCAGTTGATACGGCGCGCCGGGTCGGGAATCGGCATCGGCGGCACTGACCCACAGCAGCTTCTCGCGCCGTACGACGGTGCTCTGCGCAGTGCCGCGCCGGCCCGGCGGGCGCGCGCTGCCCGTGACGAGCCGCAACGAGAGGCCGATGTCGAACGAGGCGTCGTCGCCGGCATGGCTGTCGATCACGGCGCTCGGCAGCACAGTGACATGCAGCTTCAGCCGCGGATGCTGCTCGGAGAATGTCTTCAGGATGCGGGCGATGTCGTGCGGGCGGTAATAGTCGGTGATGGCAATGCGCAGCTCGCCGTCGAGCGAGCGGCCTTGCAGGTCCTCGAACGCCGCTTCGCTCATGGCGGGGATGCGCCGTGCGTGCTCGAGCAGACGGCTGCCCGCGGGCGTTGCGCTCACGCCTTGCTTGCTGCGCACGAAGAGCGGCTGGCCGGCGCGCTCCTCGAGCTTCTTCAACTGCTCGCTGACCGACGATTGCGACAGGAACACGCGCTCGGCGCCGGCCGAAACGCTGCCCGATTCGGCGACGGCGACGAATGTCCGCAGTTGGGTGAGGTCAAATCCGCGCTGGCTCATGTTTCGTTAATTCCGATGGATGGCATCTGAATTTCAGGATTTTCCGATGAATGCCGTCACCGTAGCATACCTCTGAAATCATCGCGGAGGGAATCATGGCAAACGGACTGGCGGCAAGCGAACTCATTACCAGCAGCCGCACGGCGAGCCACAGATGGAAAGTGTTGGGCGTGGGCCGTGGGCTTCGCGGCAAACGCGAGTTTTTCCGCGGCGTTCTCAGGCATTCCCACGACGGCGGTCTATTTGCGCTCGGGTTATCACCTCGGCAACGACGGCCTCGGTCTCGTGCTCGGCATGCTCGGTTTGGGCATTGCGGTGAGCGAACTGCCCTGGGGGCTGCTGACTGACCGCTGGGGCGATCGTCGCGTGCTGTTGCTGGGGCTTCTTTCGACTGTCGCGGCGCTCGCCGGCCTCGCGTTGTTTGCTGCGCCGTTCGGCGCGCAGGTGCCGCATATCGCGACGCTTGCGCTCGGCTTGCTGCTCGTCGGCCTGCTCGGCGGCAGTGTCAAGGGTCGAGCGGCCGCGCGGTGATGGCATGGTTCCGCGAAGGCGAGCGTGGACTGGCGATGAGCATTCGTCAAACAGCGGTGCCCGCGGGCGGCGGGGTCGGCGCGTTGCTGTTGCCGCTGCTTGCCGCGCGGTTCGGTTTCGTGAGCGTCTATGCGGTCCTCGCGCTGGCGTGCACGATAACGGCGGCGTTTGCATGGCAATGGCTGCATGAACCGACACATGCCGAAGCCGGCGATTCGCGCGCGGTGCGTGCAGATGCGGCTCCTGTCGCACACGGCACAAACCCAGTTGTCCGCTCGCCGCTGCGCGAAATTGGCATCTGGCGCGTGGCGCTCGGGGCCGGCGCGCTTTGCGTGCCGCAGCTTGCTGTCGTGACCTTCGGAACTGTGTTCCTGCATGACTTTGGCCACGCTGGCGTGCTGACGATCAGTGTGGCGATGGCCGCGGTGCAGGTCGGCGCCGCCATCGCGCGTGTGTGGAGCGGCCGGTGGACGGACCGGCGCGGTAACCGGCGCGCTTACATGCGAGGCTGCAGTCTGCTGACGGCAGTGCTGTTCGCCGCGCTCGCGCTCGCCACGGGCGTCGCCGGCATGCAGCACGCCGCGATTCCGACGGTCGGGCCGATCCTCGCGTCGATGATCGTGCTCGGCGGCGTCAGCGCGTCCGCATGGCACGGCGTCGCCTTCACCGAACTCGCGACGCTCGCCGGCACTCAGCGCGCCGGCACTGTACTGACAATCGGCAACACCTGCGTGTTCCTCATGCTGTTTTTTACGCCGCTCGCCATTCCGCCGCTGCTCTCGCTCGGATCATGGCCGATGGTGTGGGCGGTGGCCAGCATCAGCGCGTTGATTGCATTGCCGATTTTCCCGCGTGTGCAACGCACCGGCCCCGCGCACGCCACGCAAAACTGCAATGCCGCTCGATGATGGCCGGCACTATGAATTGCCGAGCTGCGCGACTCTGATCTGAAGGTCGCGCAAGACGGCGTTAATGGCAGGCGAATTCTCGGACCGCTTTTCTCGAATTATTCATTTTGAGTATTCAGGTCTTTTGTCGTCGGCACGGCACGATTGACGGATCGATTCACCGGAGAATTACCCGCGCTGCGATTTTCGCTGTGCGCGAGGCGGTGATTTTATCGGTGCCGATCCGTTGCACCCACTCCTACAGTAAGCCGGCCCTCCTTGCGTCGGTGACCCGCTGCGAGACTTCCCGCAGGACCGCGCGAGGTCCGCTGCTAGCGGCGCTTGCATTGCCTCTTTCAGTAACGCGGACGGTGATCGTCAGAATATTCGTAGAAGGTCACCCCATTGCGGAAATTGCCGCTGCTCCTGGATGCCATCGCCGCACTGTTATTCGGCAAAGGCATGCGGCCATGACAAAACTTGGCTTTACTAACGATCCTGGTTATTCTCGTGCGTCGGATACATTGCAATTCTTAAAATTGAATCGCATAGCTAAGCAATTAATCGACGTGGTTATTGAAGCTGTTTCGGATCGATCTTATGTTTAAAGCCGGCGGAATGCCTGATGATCGAATACGGCCAGTTGCGCATGAGACGACGGGAGTCAGGATATGGAGAAGAGGTAGACGATGGGCGAGACGGCTGAAATAGGCGCGCCGGTCCGGGCGATCATCGCGGACGATCATCCGCTCGTCCTGTTGGCGATCGAGAATCTGATGAGCGGCTACCCCAACATGGAGGTGGTCGGCCGCGCGGGCGACGCGACCGAGCTCTTTGCCGAGGTCGAACGCACGGGCTGCGACCTCGTGCTCATGGATCTCTACATGCCAAGCGGCGCGGACGGCAGTGGCATCGAGGCGGTTCGGCAATTCAGGCGGCGTTATCCCAATGTCGCGCTCGTCGTACATGCGCTGATCAGCAAGCGCGACCGCATCGATCTGATTCACGTGGCCGTCGTCACGGCGCTCGCGGACGAATCGTATCTGGGGCCGGCCGTGCGCGCGCTCATTGCCGAGGCAACGGCAATGCAGCGCCTCGACTTCGTGCGTTCCGTGTTGTCGCGGCGCGAGCTCGAAGTGTTCACACAGTACGCGTCAGGCCTCGGCGTCACGGAAATTGCCGGCCGGCTGGGGCGCAGCGTCAAGACCATCAGCGCCCAGAAATGCACGGCCATGCGCAAGCTGGCGCTGCACAGCGACGCCGAACTGTTCCGTTTCGCTGTCGAGCACGGCGTGGTGTCCGAGGCGCGCGTCGAAGGTCGCTGACCTGCGGCCCACGTACAGACAGGGGTTGCGCGCAGCCGGCGCGGCCAGCAAACCAATGCATTGGCGTTGTTCGGGGGAAGTACTTTTGTACTCGGCAAGCCAGTCGATCACACAAGAAAACAACGACAGAGAAAATCCGCGTTATCGTGGCGGACGACCACGACTGGATTCGCGTCGGCGTGACGAGGTTGTTGCACGCCGCACCTGGCGTCGAAATCGTTGGCGAGGCCTGCGACACGCATGGCCTCGCCAACCTGCTCGACAACTGCGAGTGCGACGTCGTCATATCCGACATCGGCATGCCCGGACTGGACGGCGGCAGCAACGCAGTTTCGTTCCTGCGCCGCGTGTTGCGGGGCCGCGTCCATCCGCCGGTCGTCGTGCTCACCATGACCTCTCAGGCGCACATGCTGTCGGGGCTGCTGCATCTCGGCGTCAGCGCTATCGTCGACAAGCGCGACACGGCCGCTGCCTTGATCGACGCGATCCAGGCAGCCATGCGGGAGACGTCTTTCTGTCGGAACAGGTGCGCATCGTCATGAAGACGGCAGAGGCGCCGCCGCAACAGCGTGCCGGTGTTCTGAGCGCGCGCGAATGGGAAATATTTCAGCTCTATGCGCAAGGCTTCGCGGTGCACGAAATTGCGACACGCGTTCAGCGCAGCGGAAAAACCATCAGCACTCAGAAACGTACCGCCATGCGCAAGCTCGGCCTCGAAACAGAGTCCGGATCTTATCGACTACGCGCGGCAGATCGGGTTGATCTAGCGGAATCCGTGCGACCACTCGCGCATATCGCCAGCTCGCAGTCCCGAAATTAGGAGTCTTCTGATTGGTCGAGACGCCGTGCCCCTCCATAGTTGCGAATTAGCTTCGGCTTTTGCGGACGTTGGCCTCATCGAAGCAGTGATTTCTTGAGGCCGCGCCGGGCAAAGCCGGGAACTTGAGGCGGGCGCCTGGCGCAAATCACGCGGCGCCGTCTGCTTTGCATAGCGACAGGAGGGCGGCATGGCCGTGCTAGGTAAGCGGTTGTTGGTCGAGGGCGTGGGTACCGCATGGCTTGTGTTCATCGGCTGCGGCAGTATCGTATTGAACACCGGCGCCGTTCAGCAGGGATACGGCGTACTCGAGGTCTCGCTCGCATTCGGTGTTGCGCTCGCCACGGCGAGCTACTGGTTCGGCGCAACCTCCGGCGCCCATTTCAATCCGGCCGTCACGGTCGGCTTCACGGCCGCACAACGGTTTCCCGTCAAAGACCTGCTGCCCTACATTGCCGCGCAGATTCTCGGCGCGGTCGCAGCCGCGGCGCTCCTCGTCTATGTGGCGAACGGTCGGCCCGGCTTTGACATGGGCGCGAGCGAATTCGCGGCCAATGGCTTTGGCGATCACTCGCCTTCCGACTACAAGCTGCACTCGGCGCTCGTCGTCGAATTCGTGCTGTCTTTCGCGTTTGTCATGGTGAGTCTCGTCGTGGCCACGCGGTACAAGGCGGATCCGGGCGGCCCGATGGTGGTCGGCGGATGTCTCGCGCTCATCTATCTGGTGTCGATTCCGGTGACCAACGGCTCCGTCAATCCGGCGCGCTCCACGGGGCAGGCACTGTTCGTCGGCGATTGGGCGCTCGACCAGCTGTGGCTGTTCTGGGCGGCGCCCATGTCCGGGGGCGTGCTGGCCGGCTTTCTGTTTTCGTTCCTTGGCGGCCGATCGGACCAGTCCGCCGCTGCGCTGGCCGACGGGCACAGCGAAGCCGCCTGAGCCGCGCCGTGTCGCTGAATTTCATCGCCATGCGCTTGCAGACGACGCCGACAGCGCGCGTGCTTCGGCATGCGTGGACGGGCTCGCCGGGCTCTGTCTGTTCGCCGCGGTCCAATTGGCGGCCATCGCGCAGCCGTTCGGCGAACCAGCGGCACGGCAGACGGCCGGCGCCTTTCCGCAGCAAATCACCGTCGGCGTCCTCGCGGACAACTGGCTGCCGTTCGACTCGCTGCAGGACGGCCGGCTGAGCGGAATGAGCGTCGACTACCTGCGCGCGCTCGTCGGGCCGGGCGTCGCGATAGAGCCAAAAGCCTATCCTGACATGCCGCAACTGATCGCCGCCGCATGCGCGGGCGAAGTGGATCTCGTGATGAGCCTCGCCCGCACCCCGGAGCGCGAGCGTTGCATCAGTTTCACGGCGCCGTATTTTCGCGCGTCGACGTCGGCGGTGGTCCGTCGCGACAGCGACATGTACGAGGGTCCGGCGCGCATTGCAGCGGCGTCCATTGCAATCGAGAAGGGCTTCGCGCTCGAGCGCTCGTTGCGCGAGCGCTTTCCGCATGCACAGATCAGCGCGTTTACGTCGACGCACGCGGCGCTCGCCGCCGTCGCCCATGGCGATGCCGACGTCTACCTCAATTTTACGCCGGCCGTCCAATATGCGCTCGCGACCGAGGAATTCCGCGATCTGCGCGTGGCATTCGAGGAAACCACCAAAAGCGCGGAGCTGCGTTTCGGCCTGCCGCGCAGCCGGGTCGCGTTGCGCGACAGCCTCGACCGCGCGTTGACCTCCATGAATCAGGCCGACGAAACGGCGATTCGCGTGCACAGGCTTTCCGGCAATTTCGGCGTGAAGCCTGAACTCGCCACTTCGCGCTTGGAGCTGACGCAGCAGGAACGGGCCTGGCTGCGATCGCTGCCGCCGTTGCAGGTCGGCTTCGACAGCAGCTGGCCGCCTTTCAGCTATATCGACGTCCGGCAGCCCTGCCGGCGTGACCTCCGACTACCTCGCCTACCTGAGCCGCACGCTTGGCGTCGTGTTCAACCGCGCGGCAACCCGACTGGCCGAGCACGATCGAAGCCTTCCAGCGCGGCGAACTTGCGGTTCTCACCACGGGCTCGAGCAACGATCCACGCCTCGCGAAGGCGCGGCATACGCGTGCGTACGAGAGCTATCCACTCGTGGGTGGGGCGCGACGACATTCAGTCGCTCGCGCCGTTGCTCGAGAACATGGATGGGGTCCGCGTGCGCGAGTGGCTTCATCGAGTGGCGGGGGCGGCGAGCGTGCTGCAGTATCCGCCGCTGATCAGCGCGCTGGACGACTATCGCCGCCTGATCCTTAGTTCCCCCGAGCGCACGCGCCGCGACGGACTGGCGCTCATCGACAGATGCAATGCGATGCTCGACGGCATCGAGCAGCAAGCCGCGTTGCTCGCCTGATCGTTTCGCTCGTTGCGGAGACTCCCATCCGCGAGACAACGCGCCCGTCAACCGCATTGCAATCAAGCGGGGCAAAAAACCCAGGCGAAAAAAACGCGGCCGAAGCCGCGTTAAAGATTTGGAGACATCCCTCGATGAAGGAGTCACTTCTCGCGAGGCCAAAGCATACCCGGGATCGCGCGGATAATTCATTACAGAATCTGCAAATAACCGTTTCAAAAGATCGCAACAGGCGCGCGAGGCAGCGCGCCGCCATGCAGACGTCGACGCGCTTTCCACTGCCGACGTCCTCCGACGTTTTGCACTAGTATGTGATGGCTTCGCCGCTGGCCGACGGGTCGACGCTGAGGCGCAACGAGTCGGAGAAGACCATGATTACGCTAAAAAAACTGAATCTGGCGGTGGCTGTGTGGGCGGCAATGGCGGGTGTGGCGTTTGCGGACACCGTCGCATTGAAGGCAGACCTCGAACCTTCGAGCGAAGTGCCGCCTCGTGTGAGTCACGGGCATGGCGCGCTGAACGCAACGTTCGACACGTCGACGAAATCGCTGCAATGGACAGTCAGCTACGAAGGGCTGAGCGGCCCGGTAACAGCCGTACATTTCCACGGCCCGGCGCCAGTCGGGCAAAACGCGAAAGTGCAGGTGCCCATCGACAAGAACGCGCTCGCGAGTCCGATTAAAGGCTCGGCCGCGCTCAGCGAACAGCAGGTCACGGACCTGATGGCGGGTCAGTGGTACTTCAACATTCATACCGCGCAAAATCCGACCGGTGAAATTCGCGGACAGGTCCTGCCGGCAAACTGACACGTCCGAAACATTCACAAGAGCCGCGCCGCGCCGCGTGTTTAGCGCGGGCCGCGGTCGCGGCTTTTTCGAGATTAGAAGCCGCCGTCCACTGGCGCAGCGGCCAACGCACGTACCATGAGGGGACATTTCCGAAGGAGCATGTCCCGATGAGCTGGCAAAGCGCACTCGCGTGCTGGTTTTTGCGTAGGCAGTTTCGCCCTTGAACGCTGCATCCGCAGATCGACGTGAACAAGGCGCGTGCATTGACGGCAAAGCGCGTCTGGTCGCCGGATGTGCCGCGCGGCTGGCGCCTGCGGGAGCTGAATGGCGCCGACGGCAAGCCGCGCGGAGAATGGATCGAGCGCGTGGGCGCCGAGCCCGCAGCCGGCCCGCAAGCCACGGTGTTGTACTGCCACGGCGGCTATTACTTCTGCTCGCCGCGAACCCATCGTTCGATCGTGTTCGGCCTCGCCACGCGTGCGAACGCGCCGGTCTTTTCGCTGGACTACCGCCTCGCGCCCGAGCCCCGCTTTCCTGCCGCACTCGACGATGCAACCGCCGCCTATCGCCAGTTGATCGCCGACGGCGCGCCGCCGCGGTCCATCGTCATTGCGGGCGACTCTGCCGGCGGCGGCCTTGCGCTCGCGGCGCTGGTCGCGTTGCGCGACGCAGGCTATCCGCTGCCTGCGGGCGCCCTGCTGTTCTCGCCGTGGACGGATCTCGCGGCAACGGGCGCGAGCATTGTCGACAACGATGGCGCCGATCCGATGTTCAGCGGTCTGGCAATCGCACGAGCCGCCAGGGTCTATCTCGGCGACATGCCCGCCACGCATCCGTATGCGTCGCCGGTTTACGCGGATTTGCGCGGCTTGCCGCCGCTTTTCATGATGGCGGGCAGCACCGAAGTCCTGCTCGACGACTCGCGGCGCGGCGGGCGTCGATTGCGAACTCGAGGTGTGGAACAGGATGCCGCACGTGTGGCCGCTGTTCGCGCCGTTCATCCCCGAGGCGAACCGCGCTCGACCGCGCAGCCGCCTTCATCGGGCGCACGACGAGTCGCGCCGCCCATGCCGCTCAGGCGTCGAGCGTGACGTCGATCGTCTGATACGCGGCCTTCACGGTCGCTTCGCCGTACTGCCGCTCGAGCCGCCGCACGGTGAAATGGCCGTGCGCGACCTGCTGGAAGTGGTCGATGAACACGGTGTTGACCATCGCGCCGAGCACCGCGCCGATCGCCGGAATGGACTTCGCGGCGATCTGCTCGCTGACCTGCACGGAGAAGCGCGCGGCGATCGTATTGACGAGGCGCAGCAGGGCGGCGGAGCCGTGCGTGGCGAAACCCTTCGTCGCGACTTCGGACGACGCTTTCGACACCGCCTGCGCGAGCGCGCCGCGCATGATGAAGTAGCCGTAGTCGGCGTCGTCGTCCGCGGTC
The DNA here is from genome assembly GCA_940746715.1 of uncultured Paraburkholderia sp. GTDB lineage: Bacteria > Pseudomonadota > Gammaproteobacteria > Burkholderiales > Burkholderiaceae > Paraburkholderia. The sequence continues at coordinate 9,052 of CALNWN010000011.1, read as the reverse complement.
GAGGTGCCGCCCATGCCCAGCACCGTCAGGCACTGGAGCTGCGTGTCGATCGACTTCAGGTCCTCGCCTTCGCTGCGCGCCACGTCGCAAATCGAGCGGAACATCAGCGTTGTCGTGACCGGCAACTCGGCGGGCAGCGCGAGGAGGCCGAACGCGCCGCCCGCCGCGCCGGTCGTGGCCACCGCGAACTTGTGCAGCAGGTTACTCGGCTTCTCGGGCGCGACGAGCGACGACGCGACGTCGCGCCGGCCGAGCGTGCGCAGCGCGATGGACAGGCACTTGCGCAGCGCCAGTTCGGTCGCGGCCGCGACCTTTTCGTTGGCGAACGCGGGCATGCGCGCAATCAGCTTCTCCAACGGCGCACCGACGATGCTCGCCAGTTTCATCGCCAGTGCGGGGCTTTCCAATTCGTGTTTCGCGCGGCGCAGCGCGCTCAAGTTCTCTTCCGACAACGATCGTGCTGCGAGCGAACCCGGCTCCATGTGCCTCCCTGGCGTCATGTGAAGTGTTTTCTTCAGTCGATTCAAGGGCGATCCCGCGCCGCTCGACGTCCTGCTTAGAGCGCGCATGCGTGGTATGATTCCCAAATCGTTTGACGCGTCAACTGTTGCTATATCAAAAATGGCTGTCCATACCGCCGCCCATCATTCGAGTGGGCAAGTCTTGCCGTTCCGGGAATCGCTGCTGGCGATGCTCGGCATCTCCTTCGTCACCATGCTGGTCGCGCTCGACCAGACGGTGGTCGGCACCGCGCTTCCCACCATCGTCGCCGAACTCAAGGGTTTCGAGCTCTATGCGTGGGTGGCGACGTCGTATCTGCTGACCTCGGTGATTACTGTGCCGATCTTCGGACTGCTCGGCGATTACTACGGGCGCAAGCCGTTCGTGATTGCGTCCATCGTGGTGTTCACGGGCGCGTCGGTGCTCTGCGGCGTCGCCAAACAACATGCTGTTCCTGGTGCTCGCGCGCGGCCTGCAAGGCATCGGCGGCGGCATGCTGGTCGGCACCGCGTTTGCCTGCATTCCGGACCTCTTTCCGGACTCGGTCGTGCGTTTGCGCTGGCAGGTGCTGATGAGCTCGGCGTTCGGCATTGCCAATGCCGTCGGACCGTCGCTCGGCGGCTTCCTGACGCAGTACTACGGCTGGCGCTCGGTCTTTTACGTGAATCTGCCGGTCGGCATCCTGTCGCTGTTTTTCGTCTGGCGCTTCCTGCAGCATCTGCGGCATGTCGAACACAAAGGCAAGATGCGGCTCGACTGGCCCGGCGCCGCGCTGATCGCCGTGGCGCTCGGCTCGCTGCAACTGTTCGTCGAATTGCTGCCGAAACATGGACTCACATTGGGCGCGTGCGCGCTGCTCGTGCTGAGCGTCGTTTCGGCGTATGCGCTGTGGCAGTGGGAAAAGCGTTGCCCCACGGCGATTCTTCCCGTCGACATGTTCCGCAACCAGAGCCTCGCCGCGCTTTTCACGCTCGCGGTGCTCGGCGGCTTCACGATGTTCTCGCTGCTTTTTTACGCGCCGCTGCTGTTCCAGGGCGGCTTCGGCATGTCGCCGAAAGAAGCGGGCGTGGTCATCACGCCGCTCGTGGTGTTCATCACGATGGCAGTATCGCCAACGGCCGCGTGGTGTCGCGCGTGCGCAATCCGAATCTGATGCTGTACGTCGGCTTTGCGCTGGTTGCGCTCTCGTGCCTCGGCGTGGTGGTGGCTACCCGTTCCATGCCGCATTGGCTGCTCATGTCATTCATGGTGCTCGGCGGCCTCGGCCTCGGTTTCGTCATGCCGAACCTCACGATCTTCGCCCAACAGACAGCCGGCCGCGAGCATCTCGGCATTGCAACCGCGCTGCTGCAGTCGCTGCGGATGATCGGCGGCATGATCGGCACGGCGCTCACCGGCACGCTCGTCAGCCATATGTACGCGAGCGGCGTGCGCAGCGCGCTCGAAAGCGATCGCGCTTCGCAATGGTTCGGCGACCTCGGCGATCCGCAGATTTTGATCAACCACGAAGCGCAAGCGAGCCTGCTCGGCGCGCTTGCGCGCGCCGGTCATAATGGCGCAATGCTTCTGGAGACGGCGCGCGAAACGCTCGTCACCGCGATCCATTTTGGTCTTGCGATGGCGGCCATCGTCGCCGTCGTGTCGGTATAGCAAAGCCGCCGTGTTCCGCCGATCAAGCTCCAGCGCAAGCTCGAGCCGGTGATCCACGCGGATTGATTTTCGATTTCAGCGTTACAGAACCATTATGGAAGAACAGGACCGCGTCGCCGTCATGCAGCAGTTCGGCCGCACCTATCGTGCGTTCATGTCGGCCTTCGAGGCGCAAGTCGGCCACCCGTTGCCGCGCTGGCGCATCATGCTCGCGCTGCACGAGCAGGCGGGCGAGTCGTCGCAGAAGCGGCTTGTCGAACAGTCGCGGGTCGATCCCGGCGCGCTGACGCGCCAGTTGAAAGCGCTCGAAGGACTCGGCTGGATCGCGCGCAGCATGGATTCGCGCGATAACCGCGTGACCAATGTGCGCTTGACCGAAGCGGGCCTGTCCGCCACCGAGGCGAGCCTGCCGCGCCACAATGCCTTCCTGCACGACACGATGGCCGCGCTGCCGGACGACGCGCTGAGCGCCTTGTCCGGCGCGTTGAAAATGCTCGAAGCGAGAATCGGCGAAGTGGTGTCGGCGGCTAGCGTCGACGAAACGGCCGGAGAAAAGCTGGGCTAAGCGGCGGCTAAACGGTTGGCTAAAGGGTCGGCCAAACGCCCGGCAAAACGGTCAGCTAGACGCCCGCCGGCCGGCCACAAAGAGGTGCGCCAACCGCTGAAGCCCGCGCGCGGTCATACCCACTGGAACACTCAGAAGAACGTTTCGATCACTTCCGTGACTCGATAGGCCGGATCGACCACCAGCACCTGGCGCCATTTGTCGAAAGTGAGGCAAGGGTGCGAGATGTCGAACGCGATCATGTCTCCCACCTTCAGATCTGCGCCTGCGGGAATCCGCATATACGCGTGCTGATCCATCAAGCCGAAGACTTCCCAGCCTTCGCTCGCGGCGACGTCGCGCGGCGCCTGATTGCCCGGCCGGTAATGACGCGCCGGCTCCGGCAGACCCGCGTCGAATGCGGAATCGCGCTTGCCGAGGCCGATAATCGCGCGGTCCGGCTTCGGAATGGACTGCACATAGGCACACAGTTGCAGCGCGGGCAAGAGGCCTTCGCCCATTTTCTTCGCGACCGGATTGCGCGCGAAGATTTCCGTCTGCGCCTTGCGATAAATGCCGACGTCATGTGTCAGATAGCAGCCGGGGCGCAGCACGACTTCGACCTTACCGGTCTGCGACGCCTTCACGAATTCCTCCGCGACCACGTCGTACCATGCCGAGCCCGCGCCCGACAGGATTGCGGGCGTGCGCTCGAAACGCCCTGCGTCGCGAGCGCGCGCGTGACCGCGACCGCGCCTTGCAGGAATTCGCGCACCTCGTGTTCTTCCTTCAGCACGCTTTCATACAATTCGACGCCCGCGAGCTTCAGCACGCCAAGATAGCGGGCGATTGCTTCGAGCACGGCATTGCGCTGCGCTTCGTCGCGCACGCCGGTGCGCCCGGCCGGCACGCCCAGCTCGAGCAGCACCTGAAGCGGCTTCTTCACGGACGTGAAAAAGCGCCCCAGTTGCTCGACGCCTTCCACTGAATCGACGAGACAGAAGAACTCGAAATCCGGATCGCTCAGCAACTCGGCGACCATCATGTTGCGGCGGCCCACCAGCTGGTTGGCCATCAGCACGCGCGAGACGCCGCCGTGATAAGCCGCGCGCACCTGATGCGCGGTGGCGAGCGTGATGCCCCACGCGCCGGTTTCCAGCTGACGGCGGAACAGTTGCGGCGCCATGGTCGTCTTGCCGTGCGGCGCCAGCTTCACGCCGTATTCCGCGACGAATGCCTGCATCCACTTGAGGTTGTGCTCGACGCGGTCCGCGTAGAGCACGGCGGCGGGCAGACTCACGTCTTCGTCCAACAGATTCCACTCCAGACGCGCCGCGTCCGTGAGCTGGATGCTCTCGCGCCCGGAACCATGCCCAAGCCCTTGCTATAAGGATCAATCGTCGCGCCCTGATAGTTTGTAACTTTCATGTCCCCTGCTCCATCGTCCGTTTAAATTGCATCGAGGTTGACTTTACCATGTTACCGAAAGTACGATAAATAAAGAAATGTTATTTAGTACCACGGCTTTCAGAGCGCCCGCCGGGCACGAGCAGCCATGAACTCCACCGCCGAACCGCTGACTTTCGACATCGTCGCGCGCATTGCCGAATGCGCGCCGGAGCTGCGCTCGGCCGAACGCAAGGTGGCCGCGCTTATTCTCGACGATCTGATGGGCGCCTCGCGCGCCAGCATCGGCGCGCTGGCGGAGCAGGCGCAGGTGAGCGTCGCGCCGTCACGCGCTTTGCGAAGGCGGTGGGCTGCCGCGACGTCCGCGAATTGAAGCTGCGGCTCGCGCAAGCCGCGGCGGTCGGCCAGCGCTTCCTGCAGGCGGGCACGCCCGGCGACGCGCCGGAGCACATCGCGACCCGCGTGTTCGACGAATTGCAGACGGCGCTGGCGCACAACCATCAACTGCTGCGACAGGCGCCGTTGGCCGGAGCGGCAGCCGCGCTGCGAGCCGCGCGCATGATCTACGTGTTCGGCATGGGCGGCTCCACCGCGCTCGCCGACGAAATGCGGTTCCGGCTCGTGCGCCTTGGGCGGCCCGTGGCCACGTATCAGGACGGCTTGTTGCAGCGCATGGTCGCGAGCACCGTGTCGCGCGATACCGTGCTGATCGCGCTGTCCACGACCGGCCGCGTGCCGGAGATGGTGGAGAACTGCCAGATCGCGCGCAGCTACGGCGCGACGGTGATCGCGCTGACCGCGCCCGCGTCGCCGCTCGCGAGGCTCGCCGACTGGCTGATTCCGATTGTCGCCTTCGAGACCGACTTCATTTACAAGCCGTCGTCGCGCTACGCGATGATGATGGCGCTCGATGTGCTCGTCACCGAACTTGCCGTCAGTCAGGGTGACGAGAGCCGCGAATTGCTCCGCCGCATGAAGCACGCACTCGACACGCATCGCGGCGGCGGCGATCGACAACCCCTGGGTGACTGATAGGAGACTGATCCATGCACTCGCATCCCGAAGCCGCCGATACCCTGATCATCGGCGCGCAGCTGTATGACGGCACGGGCGCGCCGCCTGTCGAGCGCGATGTCGCGATCCGCGACGGGCGCATCGTCGCGATCGGCAATCTGTCGAACTGGCTGGCCGAGGACGTGATGGAAGCCGAGGGCCGGGCGCTCGCGCCGGGTTTTATCGACGTGCACACGCACGACGACACGCATGTCAGCCGCTCGCCGCAGATGCTGCCGAAGATCACGCAAGGCGTGACCACGGTGATCGTCGGCAATTGCGGCATAAGCGCTTCGCCGGTTGCGCTGAAGGGCGATCCGCCCGATCCGATGAACCTGCTCGGCGAGCGCGACGCGTTCCAGTACCCGACTTTCGCGGACTACGTGAAGGCAGTGAACGCCGCGCGTCCTTCGGTCAACGTCGGCGCGCTGATCGGGCACACGGCCTTGCGCAACAATCACATGGACCGCCTCGACCGCGCGGCCACGCCGCAGGAAATCGAAGGCATGCGCGCGCAGCTCGAAGAGGCGCTCGCGAACGGCGCGCTCGGCCTGAGTTCGGGACTGGCCTACGGTTCCGCGTTTGCCGCGCCGACCGAAGAGGTGATGGCGCTCGCCGCCGCGGGCGCGCTGTACACCACGCACATGCGCACCGAATTCGACGCGATTCTCGACGCAATGGACGAGGCGTTTCGCGTGGGCCGTCACGCGCGTGACGGTGGTGATCTCGCATCTGAAATGCGCGGGGCCGTCGAACTGGGGACGCAGCGGGAAGTGTTGAAATCGATCGAAGGCGCGCGGCGCATGCAGCCCATCGGTTGCGATTGCTATCTGTATAACCGCAGCTCGTCGACGCTCGATCTGAAGCAGGTCACGGGCGACATCGACATCACGGTGACGTGGTCCGAGCCGCATCCGGAAATGGCCGGCAAGCTCGTGAAGGACATTGCCGCCGAGTGGGGCGTCACGCAGCAGGAAGCGGCGCAGCGCCTGCAGCCGGCGGGCGCGGTGTATCACAACATGTCGGAAGACGACGTGCGGCGCATCCTCTCGCATCCGGCGACGATGGTCGGCTCCGACGGCTTGCCGAACGATCCGCTGCCGCATCCGCGTTTGTGGGGCGCCCTTTCCGCGCGTGCTCGGCCACTATGCGCGGGACGCCGGTTTGCTGCCGCTCGAAGAGGCGGTGCGCAAGATGACGAGCCTGTCCGCGCGACGCTTCGGTCTGGCGCAGCGCGGCGAGGTGCACATCGGCTTATCACGCCGACCTCGTGTTGTTCGACCCGGCGAAAGTGCGCGACGCGGCGACCTTCGAGCAGCCGCAACAGGCCGCCGACGGCATCGACGCGGTTTGGGTCAACGGCGTGCTGACCTACCGCAACGGCGAAGTCACGGGCGAGCGCGCCGGACATTTCGTGGCGCGCGCGGCGCGGCGTCGAAAGGCGACGCCGCGGGCGCGTTCTGATGTGGCCGGGGCAACTGGTTTAGCGAATCCCGATTTATGAAGGCGCGCGGCGCGACGGCTGCGCGCGTCCAATCTTTAAGGAGCGTAATGATGAAGCGATATGGCGTTGAAGGCGGTAAAGGAACGGGCGGCCAGCACATGCCGTTTGCACGCGCAGTGGAAGCCGACGGCTGGCTGTTTGTTTCAGGACAGACGCCGATGGAGAACGGCGAGGTGATCAACGGCGGCATCGTCGAGCAATCGCACAAGGCGATCCAGAACGTGTTCGCCATTTTGAAGGAAGCCGGTTACGGCGCAGAGCATGTCGTCCGCTGCGGCGTGTGGCTCGACGATCCGCGCGACTTCGCGTCGTTCAACAAGGTGTTTCGCGAATACTTCGGCGACAATCCGCCGGCGCGCGCGTGCGTCGTTTCGTCGATGGTGATTGACTGCAAGGTCGAGGTGGACTGCGTCGCCTACAAGAAGCCGGCGGCCTGACGCGCCTGAAGGTGCCGCGGGACGTGACCGAAGAACGTCCGCGGCGATAAGGCTAAAGCGGGTGCTTATTGCCGCGCGAGACGCATGTTGTCTGGCATCGGCAGGTTGTAGTTGGTGCGGAACGGGTTGATGTCGAGCCCGCCGCGCCGCGTGTAGCGCGCATAGACCGCGAGCTTGACCGGGCGGCACGCGTTGAGCACGTCGATAAAAATCTTTTCGACGCATTGCTCGTGAAAGCCGGTGTGATTGCGATACGAGATGATGTAGCGCAGCAAGCCTGCATGATCGATCTGCGGCCCGACGTAGTGAATCTGCACGCTGCCCCAATCCGGTTGCCCTGTCACCGGGCAGTTCGATTTCAACAGGTTGGAGAACACCGTTTCTTCGACGGGCGCTTCGTCCAGCGCCGCGTTCAGCAGCGACGCGTCGGGCGTGTAGATCTGCGCGTCGAGATCGAGCCGGTCGAGCGGTGTGCCCTCGAATTCTTCCATCTGCAACTTGGCGAAATCGTGCGGCGCGGTCAGATAAACCGAGACCGTCGAGCCGCAGGACGCCGACACGTCCCGCTTGATCGTGTCGCGCACCGCTTCGATGGAGTCGAACGCGGTCTGCGCGAATGAGCCGAGATAAAGCTTGAACGACTTCGACTCGACGATGTTGGGCGAGTCCGCCGGCACGAAAAAGGTGGCCACTGCGATCTGCGGTTTGCCGCGCTGATTGAGCCACGACAGCTCATACGCGTTCCAGATGTCCGTGCCGAAGAAGGGCAATTGCGCGCCGATGCCGATCGCGCCGCGCGCGTTGCTTCGCGCAATCGGAAAGAGCAGCGACGCGTCATACTGTTCGGTGTAAGTGGAAGCCTTACCCAGCGGTGATTGTTCGGGTGTCATGATGCGTTCACGATGCCACTCAGCACATGCCAGGTCGCCGTCACGACGCGGGCCGACTCGCAGTGGCCAATTTGGTCGTCGAAGAAAAAGTCAGGCTCGAACTCGCGCAGAAATGCGCTCTTGTCGAGGCCGCCCAGAAACATCGCTTCGTCGATTTCGATGTTCCAGGCCATCAGCGTTCGGATTGCGCGCTCGTGCGCGGGCGCCGAACGTGCCGTCACCAATGCCGTACGAATATGCATGGGCGCGGCCTGATCCGCGAGCTTTTGCAGCCGATGCAGCGGCTTCAAGCAAGGGCTTGAGCGGCCCGTCGGCCAGCGGCAGATCCTTGTTGTGCGTCTCATGCCCGACGAAAGCCCGCAAGCCGTCTTTCTGGAACACGCGCTCGGCCTCGTCGGAAAACAGCACGGCGTCGCCATCGAAAGCAATGCGGATTTCGTCCGGATACTTGCTCGCCATTTTCGCCGATTCCGGCAACACGCGTGCGGCCGGGAAACCGGCGGCGAGCGCATCGCGCACGTCGTCCTGATTCGCGGACAGAAAGAGCGACGCGTTCAACGGCTTCAGATAGCCGAACGGCGCCCGGCCCCGCGTGAAGACGCCGCGCTCGATCGCGAGTCCGTGCTCGCGGCACGAATGAAACGCGCGCAATCCGCTGATCGGATCGCTGCGCGACAGAATCACCACTTCCACGCGATGGCCGCCCACATTCAACGCCAGCAGCTTGCGGATCAGTGGAAACGCGACGCCGGGCTTCGCGGGCACGTTCAGGCGCGCGCGCTGCAGCGCTTCATAGGCCTGAAGGTCGCCTTCCTCGTACACGCGGTTTTCTTCCTCGAAGTCGAAGAGCGCGCGCGACGAGATCGCCACCACCAGTTTGTCGACAAGCGAGAGAGCCATCTGCGGTTTCAGGTTTCGTTGCAGTCGTGTTGCAGTCGTTCAACCCGGGAACAGCCGATAAACCGGGTTCTGCGTCTCTTCCCAGTACGGATAACCGAGCGTGGCGAGGAATCGGTCGAACTCGGCGTTATCAGCTTCCGGCACCTGAATGCCGACGAGAATCGAG
>CALNWN010000010.1 GCA_940746715.1 uncultured Paraburkholderia sp. | reverse complement strand
TTGCCGTGCTCGCGCTGTTGTCTGCTTCGCTCATCTGCCGCTGTCTCCTCTTTGCGTGCTCATTGCTTCACTTCCGGCGAAAAGCGGCGCGGCGTCTTGCGGAATGGCGCGGCCTGTGGATCGCGCGCGGCGCAGCACCGACCAGTAATAGCGGTAGCTCGCGCGATCATGCAACGTGTCGCGGTGGCGCGTGGGCCCCCATTGAGCCGACTGCGCAGCCAGCAAGATTTCCGTGGCCGTGGCGATTTCTTCGTCACGAGGCGCGAACGCCGCCACGATCGCTTCGATCTGCGCCGGATGAATGCTCCACATGCGGGTGTAGCCGAACTCGTTGCGGGCGCGCGCCGCGTCGTTCGCGACCACGCTTATGTCGCGCACTTCGGTGCTGACATTGTGCGAGGGCACCTTGCCGTGCGCATGGCAGGCTGCCGAAATCTCGAGCTTTGCACGCCGCACGAGCAGATGATCGAACTGGCCGGGCGAGCGCATGGCGGTGTCGGGAATCGCGCCGTCGTGCGCGGACACGAAATCCATCAGACCGAAGCTCAATGCTTCTACGCCCGGCAGCGCGGCAAGGTCGAACACGCGGGTGAGCGCGCCGTGCGTTTCCACCAGCAATTGCACCGGCACCGGCCTCGCCACTCCGAGCTCGCGCCGCGTGGCCTCGATGAACGCGACCATTTCCGCCGCGTCGGGCACGTTGCGGATTTTCGGCAGCGTGATGTAAGCGGGCGCTCGCCTCGCGGCGCGCAAAATCAGGCGGACGTCGTCGCGCCAATGCGGATGGGCGAAGTCGTGAATCCGCACGCCCAACCCGCCCAAAGCGATCCTGCTCGCTGCCGATGAGCGACGCGACCAGCTCCGCGTGCTCCGCCTCACGGCCGACTTGCGCGCCGTCTTCACAGTCGAGCGTGATGTCGAACACCGGTCCGAGCTGCTGCTGCAACGCGAGCGATTTGAGCATCAGCTTTTCACTGCCGGCGTAATGGTCGCAGGCGGGCAGCACAGCGGGCGGCACTTCGCCGTCAAACAGCACTTCGGCGGGTGTGAGGGCGCGCATCTTCGGCGTCAGGGGCGTGGGTTTTGTTGAGGGAAAACCGATTCGGCCGCGCTCTGTCCAGTTTGACGGGCAAACAGGCAAAACGCGTTCGGATCGGATGCGAAGCGCGCGGATGGCCGCAACGGCTCTCCCTGTTCGCTTCGCACGAAAAAAACCGGAACCCGCTGCGACGACGCTACGGAGTTCTGGTTCTTCTGCATCAGGTGCTTAGCCGAGCAGATGTTGAACGCCTTCGCGCTCTTCCAGCAGTTCCTGCAGCGTGCCGTCCATCTTTTCGCGCGAGAACGCGTCGATTTCCAGGCCTTCCACGCGCTTGTATTCGCCGTTTTCGCAGATCACGGGCACGCCGTAGACGATGTCTTCGGGGATGCCGTACGAGCCGTCCGACGGGATGCCCATGGTGACCCACTTGCCGTTGGTGCCGAGCACCCAGTCACGCACGTGGTCGATTGCCGCGTTAGCCGCCGAAGCCGCCGACGACAGGCCGCGCGCCTCGATGATCGCCGCACCGCGCTTGCCGACGGTCGGGATGAACGTGTTGCGGTTCCATTCGTCGTTGATGAGCTTGGTCAGCGACTCGCCTTCGGCGGTCGCGAAACGGAAGTCGGGGTACATGGTCGGCGAGTGGTTGCCCCACACCGCCAGCTTTTCGATGGAAGCGACCGGCTTGCCCGACTTCGCGGCCAGTTGCGACAGCGCGCGGTTGTGGTCCAGACGCAGCATGGCGGTGAAGTTCTTCTTCGGCAGGTCCGGAGCCGACTTCATCGCGATGTAGGCGTTCGTGTTGGCCGGGTTGCCGACCACCAGCACCTTCACGTCGCGGCTTGCCACTTCGTTCAGCGCCTTGCCCTGAACCGTGAAGATTTCGGCGTTGGCCGACAGCAGGTCCTTACGCTCCATGCCTTTCGAACGCGGGCGGGCGCCGACCAGCAGGGCAACGCCTGCGTCCTTGAATGCGACCTTCGGGTCGTCCGTGATCACGACGCCCGACAGCAGCGGGAACGCGCAATCATCCAGTTCCATCACGACGCCTTTGACGGCGCCTTGCGCTTGCGGCAGGTCGAGCAGTTGCAGGATAACCGGCTGATCCTTGCCGAGCAGATCACCATTGGCGATGCGGAACAGCAGGGAGTAAGCAATTTGACCTGCGGCGCCAGTGACGGCAACGCGCTTTGCGGGCTTAGCCATTGAGAAATCTCCAGGACGATGCGTTAGACGCTAGGGAAAACGCCATTCTATATGCGCGTTCAGCGAAGCGTTGTTAAACACGGCGGAATTCACTCCTCGCGGACGGCCCGCTGCCGGCCCGTTAATTGCGGGCCGAGAGCGGCGCTGCGGCAAGACCGCCATGCCGAGATACTGCTGAGCTCTCTCAAGCCGGCGCTTCGCGCCGCTCCCGCCGACGTATGCAAACGTGCACGACGACCGGTGCTTCCTGAAAGAGCGGGAGCGGACATTGAGGCGCCGGGTAGCCGCTGCACGGTGCGGGCTCCTGCAAACAGCGCGTTTCGGCAAGCGTCTGACCAACGAATGGCGGCGAATCGAAACCTGGACTGCGTGGGAACAGCGTGGTGCAGAGTGGCTGCCGGTGCGTCGCAGCGCTGCGAAACCCGCTGCAGCCCGCAACCGCCGAAAAACCCGCAAACCCTTGCTCGACAAGGAGTGTAGGAGTCGACAGGCACAAAGCAGGCACAAAGTCAACATTATCTTATGTCTTATATAAGACACATCTATTACGGGAGAAATGCTGGACGCGCCCCAACCGTTTATGATGAAATGCGCGGATGAATTCGAACCCGGCCAACACCACGAATCCCGGCGGCCAGGCGGCTGCGGGCGAAGGTGTATCCGCGGCCGCCCCCGCTGCTTCGCCCACTTTCAGTCCGCTGTACCAGCAGATCAAGGGGCTGATAACGCAGAGTCTGGAAAGCGGTGAATGGAAGCCCGGCGAGATCATTCCTAGTGAAGTCGAATTGGCGGCCAGATACAAGGTCAGCCAGGGCACGGTGCGTAAAGCCATCGACGAACTCGCCGCCGAGAATCTGCTCGTTCGCCGCCAGGGCAAAGGCACGTTTGTTGCGACGCACAACGAAGATCGCGCGCAGTTTCGCTTTTTGCGGTTACTCGCCGATGACGGCGCCGAACATCCGCACGTCAGCCGCCTGCTCGAATGCCGGCGCCTGCGCGCGTCGGCGGATATCGCGCGGCAACTCGACCTGAAGCCGGCAGATCCGGTCGTGTTGATCAAGCGTTTGCTGCAGTTCGACGGCGAAGTCACGGTGCTCGACGAAATCTGGCTGCCCGGCGCCGTGTTTCGCGGGCTCACGCTGGAACGGCTGTCGGAGTACAAGGGTCCTCTTTACGCGATGTTCGAAACCGAGTTCGGTACCCGCATGATCCGCGCCACGGAGAAGATCCGCGCGGTCGCGGCGGAGCCCTCGGTGGCCGATCTGCTGCGGGTGCCGCCGGGCTTTCCGCTGCTGTCGGTCGAGCGCGTGTCGTACACCTACGGGGACCGGCCGGTGGAAGTCCGGCGCGGTTGGTATGTCACAACCGGGTACTACTATCAGAACGATCTCAGCTGAATCGGCTGGATTCAGGGTGCGGCGTCCCACACGCGCGCCTTTTGCCGGTGCCTTTATTACGCGTGCTGCAAGGGACCTGTCGGCGGTTTCGCTGCAGCGCGAAAATAAAAGGCCTAAAATTGCGGATTGGTGTGACTACATAGCAGGGGGTCTAGCATGGCTGAAGCGGTGAAAAAACCGAGGCCGGAATTCCGGAACATCGGTATCGGGCAGATATTGACGGCGTACCGGCTGCCTCTTGCAGGGCGCGTGTCGATCCTGCATCGCGTGAGCGGCGGCCTGCTGTTCGTGGCGCTGCCGTTTCTGCTTTACCTCTTCGACAAGAGCCTGACCTCGGAGCTGAGCTTCGAAGGCTTCAAGGGCTTTCTCTCCAACATCGTCGTCAAGCTCATCGTGCTGGTGCTCGCGTGGGCCTACATGTTCCATTTCTGCGCAGGCGTGCGGCACCTGCTGATGGACACCAACCATGAGGCGGTCACGAAAGAAAAAGGCAAGCAGACCTCGATCGTGGTGTTCGTCGTCTCGTCGCTGCTGACGCTCGCCTTCGCGGCCAAATTCTTCGGAGCTTTCTGACAATGGCAGCCAATAACCGAATCGGCTCGAAGCGTCTGGTGGTGGGCGCGCACTACGGTCTGCGCGACTGGCTCGCGCAGCGCATCACCGCCTGCGTGATGGCCCTCTACACGGTGATCCTGCTCGCGTGGTTCTTCGGCGCGCGCGACTTCTCCTACGAAGGCTGGGCCTCGATCTTCGCCACCCAGTGGATGAAGCTCGCCACCTTCGTCACGCTGCTCTCGCTCTTCTACCACGCGTGGGTCGGCATCCGCGACATCTGGATGGACTATGTGAAGCCCGTTGGCACGCGCCTGCTGCTGCAGGCGCTGACGATCGTCTGGCTGCTCGCGTGCGCGGGCTACGCTGCGCAGATTCTCTGGAGAGTGTAAAAGAATGGCTGCAATCAAGAATGCCTTGCCGCGTCGCAAGTTCGACGTGGTCATCGTCGGCGCGGGCGGCTCGGGGATGCGCGCGTCGCTGCAACTGGCGCGCGCGGGTCTGTCGGTGTGCGTGCTCTCGAAGGTGTTTCCCACGCGCTCGCACACGGTCGCCGCTCAGGGCGGCATCGGCGCGTCGCTTGGCAACATGAGCGAGGACAACTGGCACTATCACTTCTACGACACGATCAAGGGCTCCGACTGGCTCGGCGACCAGGACGCGATCGAGTTCATGTGCCGCGAAGCGCCTAACGCCGTCTACGAGCTCGAACATTTCGGCATGCCGTTCGACCGCAACGCGGACGGCACGATCTACCAGCGCCCGTTCGGCGGCCACACGGCCAATTACGGCGAGAAGCCCGTGCAGCGCGCCTGCGCAGCCGCCGACCGCACCGGCCACGCGCTGCTGCACACGCTCTACCAGCAGAACGTCGCGGCAAAAACGCAGTTCTTCGTCGAATGGATGGCGCTGGATCTGATCCGCGACGCCGACGGCGACATGCTCGGCGTAACCGCGCTCGAAATGGAAACGGGCGACGTCTACATTCTCGAAGGCAAGACCACGCTGTTCGCCACGGGCGGCGCGGGCCGCATCTTCGCGGCGTCGACCAACGCGTTCATCAACACCGGCGACGGCCTCGGCATGGCGGCGCGCTCGGGCATCGCGCTGCAGGACATGGAGTTCTGGCAGTTCCACCCGACGGGCGTGGCCGGCGCGGGCGTGCTGATCACCGAAGGCGTGCGCGGCGAAGGCGGCATTCTGCGTAACTCGAATGGCGAGCGCTTCATGGAACGCTACGCGCCCACGCTGAAAGACCTCGCGCCGCGCGACTTCGTGTCGCGCTCCATGGACCAGGAAATCAAGGAAGGCCGCGGCGTCGGTCCGAACAAGGACCACGTGTTGCTGGACCTGTCGCACATCGGCGCCGAGACGATCATGAAGCGTCTGCCGTCGATCCGCGAGATCGCGCTGAAGTTCGCGAACGTGGACTGCATCAAGGAGCCGATTCCGGTCGTGCCGACCATCCATTACCAGATGGGCGGCATTCCGACGAACATCAACGGCCAGGTGGTGGGCACGCCGAAGGGCCACGAAGAAGTCGTCAACGGCTTCTATGCGGTGGGCGAATGCTCGTGCGTGTCGGTGCACGGCGCGAACCGTCTGGGCACGAACTCGCTGCTCGACCTCGTGGTGTTCGGCCGTGCGGCGGGCAACCATATCGTGAAGCACGTGAAGGAGTTGAAGGAGCACAAGCCGCTGCCGGCGGATGCCGCGGACTTCGCGCTCTCGCGTCTGGCGAAGCTGGAGAGCTCGTCCTCGGGCGAATACGCGCAGAGCGTGGCCAACAACATCCGCGGCACGATGCAGAAGCACGCGGGCGTGTTCCGCACGTCGGCGCTGCTCGCTCAGGGTGTCGAGGCGATCCGCGAAGTGGCGGCGCGGGTGGACAACATCCACCTGAAGGACAAGTCGAAGGTGTTCAACACCGCGCGCGTCGAGGCGCTGGAAGTGGCGAACCTGATCGAGGTGGCGCGCGCGACGATGGTCTCGGCCGAAGCGCGCAAGGAAAGCCGCGGCGCGCATGCGCAGAACGACTTCGAGCATCGCGACGACGAGAACTGGCTGCGCCATACGTTGTGGTTCAGCGAGGGCGACCGCCTCGACTACAAGCCGGTGCACATGCAGCCGCTGACGGTCGAATCGGTGCCGCCCAAGGCGCGGACCTTCTAAGGCACAGACAAGGAATTATGAAATGGCCAAGCGTGCATTTGAAATCTACCGCTACGATCCGGACCGGGACGCAGCGCCGCGCATGCAGACGTACGAGATCGAGATCGACTCGCACGAGCGCATGCTGCTCGACGCGCTGGTGAAGCTCAAGGCGCTGGATGAAACCTTGTCGTTCCGCCGCTCGTGCCGCGAGGGCGTGTGCGGCTCGGACGCGATGAACATCAACGGCAAGAACGGTCTGGCGTGCCTGACGAACCTGAACGACCTGCCGCAGAAGATCGTGCTGCGTCCACTGCCGGGGCTGCCGGTGGTGCGCGACCTGATCTGCGACTTCACGCAGTTCTTCAACCAGTATCACTCGATCAAACCGTATCTGATCAACGACACGCCGCCGCCGGAGAAGGAGCGTCTGCAGTCGCCGGAAGAGCGCGACGAGCTCGACGGCCTCTACGAGTGCATTCTGTGCGCGAGCTGCTCGACGTCGTGCCCGAGCTTCTGGTGGAATCCGGACAAGTTCGTGGGCCCGGCGGGTCTCTTGCAGGCGTACCGCTTCATCGCGGACAGCCGCGATCAGGCGACGGGCGAGCGGCTCGATAACCTGGAAGATCCGTACCGGCTGTTCCGCTGCCACACGATCATGAACTGCGTCGACGTCTGCCCGAAGGGGCTGAACCCGACCAAGGCGATCGGCAAGATCAAGGAATTGATGGTTCGCCGCACTGTCTAGAATGAATAACCCACGCTTCGTGTCGTTCGCTGCCCTGAGCGGCAGTGAACGACACGAAGCGACCCGGCCAGTATTGACATGAACGATGCCTCGCATCAGTCCGACCCTCTTCGCCGCGCGCGTCCTTCGTTGGCGCGCTCGGCGAGGCCTGCTGGAAAACGATCTGATCTTTGAACGTTTCTTCAGCCGATATGAGCATGACCTCAGCGATGCCGATGTGGGCGCACTTACGCGCCTGCTCGAGCTGAGCGATAACGACCTGATGGACTTGCTTCTCGCGCGCAAGGAACCTGAAGGCGAGCTTGCCGACCCGGACGTGATCCGGGTCCTGGAGCTGCTGCGCAACGCTTGAGCGCCGCGAGTGCGTTGTTCCAGGCGTGCAATTATCGAAACCCTGTTTCCATACTTCGATTGAGGATGTGCTATGACCCCGTCAGATGTTAAAGCCACGCTATCGTTCAGCGACAATTCGCCGAGCGTTGAAATGCCGATTTACAAGGGCACTCTCGGCCCGGACGTGATCGACATCCGCAAACTGTACGGCCAGACTGGCAAGTTCACGTACGACCCTGGCTTCATGTCGACGGCGGCGTGCAATTCGGCAATCACCTACATCGACGGCGATAAGGGCGAATTGCTGTACCGCGGCTACGCGATCGACAACCTCGCGGAAAACGCCGACTTCCTCGAAACCTGCTACCTGCTGCTCAAGGGCGAGCTGCCCAACGTGCAGCAGAAGGCCGAGTTCGTGAAGACCGTGACGAACCACACGATGGTGCATGAGCAAATGCACTTCTTCTTCCGCGGCTTCCGCCGCGACGCGCACCCGATGGCGATTCTGGTCGCCGCAGTCGGCGCGCTGTCGGCGTTCTATCACGACTCGCTGGACATCAACAATCCGCGTCACCGTGAAGTCTCGGCTATCCGCATGATCGCCAAGCTGCCGACGCTCGTCGCCATGGCGTACAAGTACAGCATTGGCCAGCCGTTTGCGTATCCCCGCAACAACCTGTCGTACAGCGCGAACTTCATGCACATGATGTTCTCGAACCCGTGCGAAGACTACAAGGTCAACGACGTGCTGGTGCGCGCGCTCGACCGCATCCTGATCCTGCACGCCGATCACGAGCAGAATGCGTCGACCTCGACCGTGCGTCTCGCGGGTTCGTCGGGCGCGAATCCGTTCGCGTGTATCGCAGCGGGTATTGCGTGTCTGTGGGGCCCGGCGCACGGCGGCGCGAACGAGGCCGCGCTGAACATGCTGGAAGAAATCGGCTCGGTCGACAACATTCCTGAGTTCATCAAGCAGGTGAAGGACAAGAACTCGGGCGTGAAGCTGATGGGCTTCGGTCACCGCGTCTACAAGAACTACGACCCGCGCGCGAAGCTCATGCGCGAAACCTGCCACGAAGTGCTGAACGAACTCGGCCTGCACGACGACCCGCTGTTCAAGCTGGCCATGGCACTGGAAAAAATCGCGCTGGAAGACGAGTACTTCGTGTCGCGCAAGCTGTACCCGAACGTCGACTTCTACTCGGGCATCGTGCAGCGCGCGCTGGGCATCCCGACGTCCATGTTCACGTGTATCTTCGCGATGGCGCGTACGGTCGGCTGGATTGCACAGTGGAACGAAATGATCGCGGATCCGGAACAGAAGATTGACCGTCCGCGTCAGCTGTTCATCGGCGACACGCCGCGTGAAGCCAAGCCGATCACGCAACGCTGATCGGACTGAAGTTCCTCTCATCTGCAGCAGCGTGTTCGCTGCGGGCTGAGTCGCGACTCGAGGCTTGAAGCAGAAACGCCCCAACGGGTACACCGTTGGGGCGTTTGTCTTTGGGCGCACAGTGCGCGCCGCGCGAGCCGCGCGAGCCGCTCGTCCTGCAAGCCACTCACGCCGGTGGCGCGCGTCGTGGCCGCCGCCTTGCCGACTTTTCAAGCGAGGGCGGCCGCGTCTGCAAATTGTGCGGCGTCGCGGCGGTGTCCTTCGGCGCGCGGCCATGCGTCTCGAAGAAGCGTCGATACGCGCTTGGCGTCATGCCGCGCGCGGACAGAAACTGTCGATTGAAATTGGCGAGGTTCGGAAAGCCGGCTTTCGCGGCGATCAGGGCGATGGGCCACGTTGTGTCCGTCAGTTGACGCGTCGCGTAGCCGATCCGCAGCCGGCTCAGATAGCGCCCCACGCTCTCGCCCACATGCCGCACGAAGTACCGGTGCAACGAGCGCTCAGACAGGTTGGCCACCTCGTACAGTTCGGCGACGCGCAACGGCTCGTGAAAGCGCCGGTCGAGCAGATCGAGGACGCGGTTCAGACGCTCCGCCTCCGATGCACTGCCGCCAAGCGCCGCGACCGCGCCGACGGTTTGCCGCCGGGCGGCTTCGGCTTGTGTCGGCTCGGCGACATGGCTGAGACCAGCAGAGCGCACCGAACTGGGCGCCGACACACCGCGATCTTTCGTTGCACTTCGATGCGCAGCCGGCGACGCCAACGGTTCCGCGTCGGCTTGCGCGAGTTGCGCCAGCACGTCGAGCACCGCGCCAAGCCGCACGCGCGGCGAGGGGTCGAGCAACGCAGTCATGCGCTCGCGCATCAACGCGGCGGCCTCACTCGAAAACCGCAGCCCCGGCGCACCGCGCCGCAGCAGCGTGCGCAGCGACGTGAATTCGGGGCAGCAATCCGCGAGACGCCCTGCCCAGTCGCCGCTGAACCACACGACGATTGCCACCTGAGGCGAACGTGCGTCGATCGGCTCGGTCGACGCCCACGTATGCGGCATGTCCGGCGGCACGAGCACGAGATCGTCGCCGCTGTAGTCCGCAATGTGATCGCCGATAAAGCGGCGGCCGCGGCTGTTCATCGTCAGCGTGAGTTCGTATTCGGGGTGGTGGTGCCACTCGAACGGTATCTGCGCGAGCTGCCGATGGTAGACGCGGATCGAGCAGCCGTCGGGAATGGTAACGCGTTCGTATTGAGGTTTCACGGTAGGCAGCCGGCCGCGCGGAAGGGAAGCGGCGAATGTCTGAATTGTATCGGTATCTGGCCGTAAAACATGCTTCGCGATGACCGAACATCCTTAATCTATAAGAAGGACAGCACGACCAGACCATTTCAAGGAGACAAACCATGCCGCTCGTCATCGACAATGTTCCCGAGGCGATTCGCAGCACGAAGCGCGCGCTACGAGCCGCGCTGCCGAACTACAAACAGGTTTTCGGCGAAGTCGAGGGCGCGATTCGCCAGCAGATCGACGCGATTCACCGCGACCGTGCGCAGGGGCGGGAGGCGATTCCCGTATTCGACTACGCGTCCGTCGCGGCGGGCTGTGTCGATCCGGCGACGATCGCCGGCATCAAAACGCGCGGTGCGTGCGTTGTGCGCGGCGTTTTCGACCGTCAGCAAGCAAGCGACTGGAACGACGAGATCACCGGCTACGTCGAGCGCAACGACCTGGACGCAAAGCTCGTCCACCGCGCGGGAAGACAAGTATTTCGGCAATCTGTCGTCGAGCAAGCCGCAGATTTACGGCATCTACTGGTCCAAACCGCAGACGGCCGCGCGCCAGTCTGAGCAACTGACGAACACGCGCGTGTTCCTGAATCGCCTCTGGACGTCGGAGAGCGAGGGCCGGCGGCACTTCGATCCCGAGCGCGTGCCCGGGTACGCGGACCGGATTCGTCGACGGCCGCCGGGTTTTGCGTCGCTCGGTTTGTCGCCGCATGTGGATGGCGGCTCGGTCGAGCGCTAGCTCGATCCGAATTTTCAGAACGTGTACCGGCATGTGCTGGCGGGCAACTGGCGTGCGTATGATCCCTTCGACGCCGCGTATCGTCCCGACGTGCAGGAAATTCCGTCGCCGGCCGTGTGCTCGATGTTCCGCACTTTTCAGGGCTGGACCGCGCTAACGCCGCAAGGCCCCGGCGACGGCACATTGCAATTGATTCCGATCGCAAACGTCATGGCGTACGTGATTCTGCGCGCGCTGCAGGACGACGTGCCCGAGGACGAATTGTTCGGCGCCCAGCCCGCGCGCGCTCTGTCGATCAAGCCCGAGTGGCACGGCCTGTTGCTGGAAGCGGTCACGCCGATCCCGCCTATGCAGCCGGGCGACGCGGTGTTCTGGCACAGCGACGTCGTGCACTCGGTGGAGGACGCGCACCGCGGCAGCGGCTACAGCAACGTGATGTACATTGCGTCCGCGCCATGGTGCCCGAAAAACGAGGCGTATCTGAAGCGTCAGTTGCCGACCTTTTTGCGCGGCGAAAGCCCGCCTGACTTTCCCGCCGATCACTTCGAGACCGACTTCACCGGTCGCGCGCAGGAAAGCGATTTGACGCCGCTCGGGCGCGCTCAACTCGGGTTCGATCTGTCGCGGTAACTAACGCGAAGGGCGAGGCGGCGGATCGACCCGCCTCGTTCCCGACAAGCGCGCCATGGCGCCGCAATCACGTGCGCCGGCGCACCATGCCGTAGATGACCAGCAGCACGATCGCCCCAATCACCGACGCAATCCAGCCCGCCGGCTGGCTAGGCTGATACCAGCCAAGCGCGCGCCCCATATAGCCTGCCACCAGCGACCCGGCTATGCCGAGAATGATGGTCATGATGAGACCCATGCGGTCGTCGCCGGGCTTGAGCGCCCGCGCAATGAGTCCCACGATCAGCCCTACGATCACCGTACCAATGAAGGAAAGCATGCAGACCTCCGAGGAGTGTGAGTGTTGACGTCTTCTTGACTGCTCGCTACCGTTCCCGCCGCGATGCTTTTGGGAGCATACGCGACAGACGCGGGTTTCTGTGCAAAACCCGGCTGCAAAAGCCGCGCCGGTTCATGCCGTGCGTGCCTCGTCCGGTCGAGCACGGCGCTGCCGGAAAGTTGCCGGGTGCCGCCGATACAGGTATCGACACTACCACCCAACTCCCTGTTTTTTATCGCTTTTTTCAATGACGGGGCAGCCCACGGCGCGACTTCGCGTGGCATAATCGACCGACACAGTCAGCACGCAGTCGTTACTACCCCGCATACCATGGCACAGACTCTCTACGACAAATTGTGGAACACGCACGTGGTCCACACGGAAGAAGACGGCACGACGATTCTTTATATCGACCGTCACCTGCTGCACGAAGTCACGAGCCCTCAGGCGTTCGAAGGCCTGAAGCTGGCTGAGCGTCCGGTGTGGCGTATCAGCGCGAATCTGGCCGTGTCGGATCACAACGTGCCGACCACGGACCGCAGCCACGGCATTGCCGATCCGGTTTCGAAGCTGCAGGTCGACACGCTGGACTCGAATTGCGACGCCTACGGCATCACGCAGTTCAAGATGAACGACCTGCGTCAGGGCATCGTGCACATCATCGGGCCGGAGCAGGGCGCCACGCTGCCGGGCATGACCATTGTCTGCGGCGACTCGCACACGTCCACGCACGGCGCGTTCGGCGCGCTCGCGCACGGCATCGGCACGTCCGAAGTGGAGCACGTGCTTGCCACGCAAACGCTCTTGCAGAAGAAGAGCAAGAACATGCTGGTGAAGGTGGAAGGCCAACTGCCGCGCGGCTGCACGGCGAAAGACATCGTGCTCGCGATCATCGGCAAGATCGGCACCGCCGGTGGCACGGGCTACGCCATCGAGTTCGGCGGCTCGCCCATTCGCGCGCTCTCCATGGAAGGTCGCATGACCGTGTGCAATATGGCGATCGAGGCGGGTGCCCGCGCCGGCATGGTCGCTGTGGACGACACCACCATCGACTATCTGAAAGGCCGTCCGTTCTCGCCGGAAGGCGCGGAATGGGACGTCGCGGTCGAGTACTGGAAGCAGTTCAAGTCCGACGAAGGCGCACACTTCGACCGCGTGGTCGAACTGAACGCGGCGGAAATCGTGCCGCAGGTCACGTGGGGCACGTCGCCGGAAATGGTCACCGCGGTCGACGGCCGCGTGCCCGATCCCGAGCGCGAGAAAGATCCGGTCAAGCGCGACGCCATGGAACGCGCGCTCAAATACATGGCGCTGGAGCCGAACGCGCCGATCGAGTCGATCAAGCCGGATAAAATCTTCATTGGGTCGTGCACCAACGCGCGCATTGAAGACATTCGCGCCGCGGCCTATGTCGTGAAGAAGCTCGGTCGCCGCGTCGCACCGAACATTCGCCTCGCCATGGTCGTACCGGGCTCGGGTCTCGTGAAGGCGCAGGCCGAACGCGAAGGCCTCGACAAGGTCTTCACAGAGGCTGGTTTCGAATGGCGCGAGCCGGGCTGCTCGATGTGCCTCGCCATGAACGCCGACCGGCTGGAACCGGGCGAGCGTTGCGCGTCCACGTCGAATCGTAATTTCGAAGGTCGTCAGGGCGCCGGTGGCCGCACCCATCTGGTCAGCCCCGCCATGGCCGCAGCCGCGGCCATCGAAGGGCATTTCGTCGATATTTGCAGGCTGGGATAAATCGCATGATGAACAACATGAATCGCACTACTCTTCTGCGCCGCTTCGCGCTTGGTGCTCTGGCTGGGTTGCTGCTCGGTCTCACCGGCTGCAACACGGTGCACGGATTTGGGCAGGACATGTCGCACCTCGGCAATTCGATCAGCAATCACGCTGAAAAATAACCGGTTTTTGATTTTTGCCGGCGGCGCGGCGAGCGGCTTTCATACCGCCGCGCGCGTCGCCCGGTCCTGAAACAGGCGCAAGCGTCATGGATAAATTCATCGTACACACCGGCGTCGTGGCGCCGCTCGATCGCGAGAACGTCGACACGGACGCGATTATTCCCAAGCAGTTTCTGAAGTCGATCAAGCGCACGGGTTTTGGCCCGAATGCGTTCGACGAGTGGCGTTATCTGGATCACGGCGAGCCGGGTCAGGACAATTCGAAACGTCCGCTGAATCCGGATTTCGTGCTGAACCAGCCGCGTTATCAAGGCGCGTCGGTGCTCCTCGCGCGCAAGAACTTCGGCTGCGGCAGCTCGCGCGAACACGCGCCCTGGGCGCTTCAGCAATACGGCTTTCGCGCGATCATCGCGCCGAGTTTCGCCGATATTTTCTATAACAACTGCTTCAAGAACGGGCTCCTGCCGATCGTGCTGAGCGAACAGCAAGTGGATCACCTGTTCAACGAAACGTACGCATTCAACGGCTTCCAGCTGACCATCGACCTGGAAGCGCAAGTCGTGCGCACGTCGGACGGCGCGACCGAGTATCCGTTCGAAGTCGCGGCATTCCGCAAATACTGCCTGCTGAACGGTTTCGACGACATCGGCCTCACGCTGCGTCACGCCGACAAAATCCGCCAGTTCGAAGCCGAGCGCATCGCGAAGCAGCCGTGGCTTGCTCGCCGCATCGTCGGATAAGACTGAAAGTCTCGAAAAAATCACTAAGGAATTCGCATGAAGATCGCAGTGTTGCCGGGCGACGGCATCGGTCCCGAAATCGTCAAGGAGGCCGTCAAGGTCCTGAACGTACTCGGCGAAAAGTTCGAACTGGAAGAAGCGCCTGTCGGCGGCGCGGGCTATGAGGCGAAGGGTCACCCGCTGCCCGATTCGACGCTTGCGCTCGCGAAGGAAGCCGACGCGATCCTGTTCGGCGCCGTCGGCGACTGGAAGTACGACAAGCTCGAGCGCGCGCTGCGCCCGGAGCAGGCCATTCTCGGCCTGCGCAAGCACTTGCAGCTCTTTGCGAACTTCCGCCCGGCTATCTGCTATCCGCAACTGACCGGCGCTTCTTCGCTGAAAGAAGAGATCGTGTCGGGTCTCGACATTCTGATCGTGCGCGAACTGAACGGCGACATCTACTTCGGCGCGCCGCGCGGCGTGCGTGAAGCGCCGGACGGGTTGTTCGCCGGCTCGAAGGAAAGCTTCGACACCATGCGTTATTCGGAGCCCGAAGTGCGCCGCATCGCGCACGTCGCGTTTCAGGCGGCGCAAAAGCGCGGCAAGAAGCTGACTTCCGTGGATAAAGCCAACGTGCTCGAAACGTCGCAGTTCTGGAAAGACGTGATGATCGATGTCTCGAAGGAATACGCGGACGTCGAGCTGTCGCACATGTATGTCGACAACGCCGCCATGCAGCTCGTGAAGGCGCCCAAATCGTTCGACGTGATCGTGACCGGCAACATGTTCGGCGACATTCTCTCCGACGAAGCCGCCATGCTCACGGGCTCCATCGGCATGCTGCCGTCCGCCTCGCTCGACAAGAACAACAAGGGCTTGTACGAGCCGTCGCACGGTTCCGCGCCGGATATCGCCGGCAAGGGCGTGGCGAATCCGCTCGCCACGATTCTCTCGGCCGCCATGATGCTGCGCTATTCGCTGAACAAGGCGGAGCAGGCGGATCGCATCGAAAACGCGGTGAAAAAAGTGCTCGAACAGGGCTACCGCACCGGCGACATTCTGACGCCCGGCTGCAAGCAGGTCGGCACGGTCGAAATGGGCGACGCGGTGGTCGCCGCATTGTAAAAGCGGCTCTAGGGCGGCGCTCAACTCAGCGCTGATTGGGTCGTTAAAACGATCTTTAATGCGCGAATCGGCTCGTAAAATGCCGATTCGCGCGCAATACGGACGGGAGCGGCAGACAACGACGTCGCCGGATTCCGATTTTCGTGTATATTATAACGATGGCACAAATGGCACAAATCTCCACGATTTCGAAACTGCACGGCAAAACGGCCCGTGTGGTTGAGCTCGCCATTACCACCCAAGCGCTGATTAAAACGATTACCCCGAAAACGATCACGAAACGCTGATCGTCCGTCGTGCCCGCTCATCTTCCCCGCGCGGTCACTGCGGGCAAAGATGCGGGGAAGTCTCCATTAGAAGGGTATGAAGTCATGAACGTAGGTCTCGTAGGTTGGCGCGGCATGGTCGGCAGCGTCCTGATGCAGCGTATGCAGCAGGAAGGCGATTTCGACTTGATCGAACCGGTGTTTTTCAGCACCAGCAACGCGGGCGGCAACGCGCCGTCGTTCGCCAAGAACGAGACCAAGCTCAAAGATGCGACAAGCATCGAAGACCTGAAGAAGTGCGAAGCGATCATTTCCTGCCGGGGCGGCGACTACACGAACGAAGTGTTCCCGAAGTTGCGCGCGGCCGGCTGGAACGGCTACTGGATCGACGCGGCTTCGTCGCTGCGCATAAAGGACGACGCGGTCATCATTCTCGATCCGGTCAACCTCGACGTGATTAAGAACGCGCTGGTCAAGGGGCAGAAGAATTTCATCGGCGGCAATTGCACGGTCAGCCTTATGCTGATGGCGCTGGGCGGCCTGTTCCGCGAAAACCTCGTCGAGTGGATGACGGCCATGACGTATCAGGCCGCGTCGGGCGCGGGCGCGCAGAACATGCGCGAACTGCTGTCGCAAATGGGCACGCTGCACGGCGCAGTGAAGAACGAACTGGCAGACCCCGCTTCGGCGATTCTCGATATCGACCGCCGCGTGCTCGAAGCCATGAACAGCGACAGCATGCCCACGGACAACTTCGGCGTGCCGCTCGCCGGCTCGCTGATTCCGTGGATCGACAAGGACCTCGGCAATGGCATGTCGAAGGAAGAGTGGAAGGGCGGCGCCGAAACCAACAAGATTCTCGGCAAGCCGGCCATGGGCACGCCGGGTTCCATTCCGGTGGACGGCCTGTGCGTGCGGATCGGCGCCATGCGCTGCCACTCGCAGGCGCTCACCATCAAGCTGAACAAGGACGTGCCGCTCGACGAAGTGAACAGTATCCTCGCTTCGGGCAATGACTGGGTCAAGGTGGTGCCGAACGAGCGCGAAGCGTCGATGCGCGATCTGTCGCCCGCAGTCGTGACCGGCACGCTGACGGTGCCGGTTGGCCGCATCCGTAAGCTGGCCATGGGCGGCGAATATCTGTCGGCGTTTACGGTCGGCGACCAGCTGCTGTGGGGCGCGGCCGAGCCACTGCGCCGCATGCTTCGCATTGTGCTCGACAAGTAAAGTAAACTACGCGCTCACGACGCGTAGAAAACTCAAGAAGCGTCGCGCTTGCGCGGCGCTTTTTTCATTTGTGTGCTCCGATTATCTTGTCTCTTTATAACCGCAAAAAAGGGCCGCGCGCTGACGCGCCAGGAGTCCCGATGAATTTTCGACTCTCTTCCCTTCGGGCCATGTTTGCGCGCCCACGTACCGGCCGCCTCGCGGCCGCCGCTGCTTTGGCGTGGATGCTGACGAGCGCGGGCCTGGGCAGCGCCATGGCCGCGGCCGCCGAGGCTGCAAGTGCGCTTGACGGCGCCGCTGCTTCTGCCGCGTCTGCATCTTACGCGTCCGGCGGCCAATATACGGTCAAGCCGGGGCAGTCGCTGAACGACGTGGCGATTGCCGTCACGCAATCGCACGACCGGGCCACGCTGGCCCGCGCGGCGCGCGCGTTGTTCGACGCGAACCCGAACGCGTTCATGGGCCATGATCCCAGCCGGATGCGACTCGGTGCCCAGCTCACCGTGCCGCCGCTCGACGCGTCGGGCGCGGTGGCTGCGTCGGCGGGCGCTTCGGCGCCGGCGGCTGTCAGCGGGTCATCGGCGAATGCTTCGGTTGCCGCTCCCGCGAGCGGCGCCGCGCAAGGCAATGCGGCGGCGAGTGCAACAGGCGCGACGGGTGCGGAAACTTCTGCGACGCAAGCTGCGGCGCCTGCCGCGCCTGCGCCTCAAGCTACCGCCAGCGCGGCGGCGGACGCCAGTTCGGCGGTCTCCGGCGGCGCGGTGTCGTCGGTACCTGCCGCGGGTTCGCAGGCGGCTTCGGCCGCGAGCGGCACGCATGTGTGGGCCGGATCAGTCCAGCTGTCGGCGAGCGAGGCCGCCGCTACCGGCGCGTCGCAGCCGCGCACGCAGGTGTCGAGCTTGCAGCAGCTGCTCGCGCTCAAGAATCGCGTGCTGATGGAATTGCAGAAACACGGCATCGGCGGGACGCCGGCGGCGCGGGTCGCTCCGTCGGCGAGCGGCGTGCAACCGGCGGCGGGCGCATCCGCTGCGGCTGTCGTGCCGGGTCATGCGGGCGCCGCGCTTTCCACATCGAACGAAACCGGCATTTCGCAGACGAACCTGGCGGTGGGCGCGGCAATCGGCGCCGCGCTCGTGGTGCTGCTGACCGCCTTGCGGCTCGGCCGGCGCAAGCGCGAGCGGCTGGCAAAGGCGCAGGAAGCGGCGGCTTCGGAGAAAGCAGCGGCGGGCGGAGAGGTGGCGCCCGCGGCTCCTGTTGCTGCTCGCAGCGACACGGCTAATCGCGACGAACGGGAGGCAGATCTAAGCGCCGCCGCACAGCACGCGGCCACGGCAGCCGCTGCGGAGCGCGAAGCGGCTGAAGGCGACGCCGCCGCTCGCGAAATGTCGGAGCGGCTTGCGGCGGAGCGCGAGGCCGAAATGCGTACGGCGACCGCTCGCGAGACCCAGGGGCGCGAAGCGGCAGAGCAGGCCGCTGGGCAAGGCGCCGTGGAGCGCGAAGCCGCAGAACGCGCGGCAGCGCAGGAGCCATCATCGGAACATGCCGCTCAAGAGCCGTCGCACGAGGCAGCCGACGGCCTCGCCGCGGGGCACCCGGCCGAGCTGGAGGAGCCGTCGACGGCGTCTGTCGTGCCCGATACGGAGCTGGCCGCAGAGCCGCGCGCGCCGGAGCACCCCACGGCCTTCGAGCAAAACGACGCAGCGCCCGAAGAACTCCGCGACAACCTGCATAACGCGACGACAACCGCGAGCCTCGACGCCGCCGCCGAGCTAGGCGCCGACGCCTTGCCGCGGGCGCCGCTGGAACCGTTGAACGACGCGTGGGAGCCCGAGCCGCTTTCGCATCGTCTGGAATGGGACGACGAACCGTTGCCGCCCGAGCCGATGGAACCGTCCATCCCGCAGACCCCGGCCACGACCGCGCCAGTCGCTGACGACGAGTTCGGCGCGCCCGCGCATGGGGAACCGCGGCCGGCCGCGTCGACGGAATTCCCGCGCGCTGTGGATGCATTCGGCAGCCTGGATATGCCCTTGCCGCCGCGCGTTGGGGCGGCCGGCGACAGCGTGGGTGCGCCGCAATCGCTGAGCAGCCAGCCTGTGGCGTCGCCGGAAGCGACTGCGCGGCGAGCCGTTCCGCCGCCGCCAGGCGCCGACGAAGCCCCGCATGCCGCCGACGAAATCGCGGCCGGCACCGCCGGCCGTGGCGCCGTGGCCGGCCTGGGTGCCGGCAGTCTGGGCACCGCGGGTTTCGGCGCGCTGAAGCTCGACTTCGACCTAGAACTGCCGCCAGGCCCGACAGAGCCGCTGCCCGTATTCACGCCGGCGGATCTTGCCCGCATCGCCCGAAACAAGCTGGATCTTGCCGCCGAGTATATCGAGCTAGGCGATCTGGCCGGCGCGCGCACGCTGATCAACGAAGTGATCGAAGCCAACGATCCGGCCACGCGCAACGACGCCCGCGCGCTGCTCTCGACGCTCGCTCCGTTGTCGTGAAGCGGATTGCACTAGGCGTTCAGTACGACGGATCGGCGTTCTGCGGGTGGCAGTCGCAGCCGCACGGCAACACGGTTCAGGATGAGCTCGAGCGGGCGCTGCGCGAATTTGCGCAGACGCCCGTGCAGACCGTCGTCGCGGGTCGGACGGATACGGGTGTGCACGGCCTCGGCCAGGTCGTGCATTTCGACACGGAGCTGGAGCGGGCCGACATCTCATGGGTGCGCGGCACGAATTCGTTTTTGCCGAAGACCGTCTCCGTCCAGTGGGCGAAGCCGATGCCCGAAGCGTTCCACGCGCGGTTTTCGGCGTTCGAGCGCACTTATTACTATGTGCTGTACGTGCATCCGGTGCGTTCGCCGATGCTCGCGGCGCGCGCGGGCTGGGTGCACGCGTCGCTGGATATCGACGCGATGCGGGAAGCCGCGGCGCATTTGATCGGCGAACACGACTTTTCGGCGTTTCGCTCGTCGCAATGCCAGGCGAAAACGCCGGTCAAGCATCTGTATCAGATCGATATTCAGCAGCAGGGCGACTTCGTCCACTTCCGTTTCCGGGCCAACGCATTTCTGCACCACATGGTGCGCAACCTGATGGGATGTCTGGTGTACATCGGCAAGGGACGTCGCCCGGTGCAGTGGATGGCGGAAGTGCTCGAAGGCCGCGACCGCGAATGGGCCGCGCCGACCTTTATGCCGGACGGCTTGTATCTCGCGCAGGTAGGCTATCCTGAGCACTTCGCCGTGCCCGCGCCGCAGACCGGCAGCGTGCCGTGGAGCACCGTATGGAACGACCAGAGCTAGACATGAGTTCGACCGACAACCTCGCAACTGAAAACTCCGCGTCAGCAGCGGCCACCGGCGGCGAGCGGCAGGCTGCGCCGCGGCGCACGCGGATCAAACTGTGCGGCCTGTCGAAACCGGCCGACGTGGATCACGCCATCGACCTCGGCGCCGACGCCATCGGCCTCGTGTTCTATCCGCCGAGCCCGCGCTCGGTGAGCATCGCGCAGGCCGTGGAACTGGTGCAGGACGTGCCGCCGTTCGTGTCGGTGGTCGGCTTGTTCGTGAATCCCTCGCCGGACTGGGTGCGCGAAGTGATCAGCAACGTCGGGCTTTCGCTGTTGCAGTTTCACGGCGACGAGACGGCGGACCAGTGCGAATCGCTCGCCGGCATTGCGGGTTTGCCTTGGTTGCGCGCGCTGCGCGTTGCGGCGGATACTCAATCGGCCGATTTGGTAAAATCGGCTCTCAACTATTCAAGCGCCAATGGCTTTCTCTTCGACACGCATGTCGAAGGCTATGGCGGCGGCGGGAAGGTTTTCGATTGGTCACTTATTCCAGCAGAGCTCGCGCGTCGGGCCGTTTTGAGTGGTGGGTTGAACGCGCAAAACGTCAGTGATGCGATCCATCGCGTGCGCCCGTACGCGTTCGATGTCTCGAGCGGCATCGAAGTGCCGGGCGCCAAGGGCGTGAAAGATCACGCCCGGATGGCGGCGTTCGTACGGGCGGTGCGCGCGGCGGATGCCGGATGATTCCGCGGCGCTCCATGAGCGCGCCGCGCGCCACGAAAGAGTGACCCACATGTATAACTTGCCTGACGAAAGAGGCCATTTCGGCCAGTTTGGCGGCGTATTCGTCGCTGAAACGCTGGTTCACGCACTCGACGAGTTGCGTGCCGCCTACGAAAAATTCTCCAAAGATGCCGGGTTTATCGCCGAGTACGAGCGCGAGCTGAAGTACTTTGTCGGCCGGCCTTCGCCGATTTATCACGCTCAGCGCTGGAGTGAACTGCTCGGCGGCGCGCAGATTTTTCTGAAGCGCGAAGACCTGAATCACACCGGCGCACACAAGATCAATAACGTGATCGGCCAGGCGCTGCTCGCCAAGCGCATGGGCAAGCCGCGCGTCATCGCGGAAACGGGCGCCGGGCAGCACGGCGTGGCCACGGCCACCATCGCGGCGCGCTTCGGCATGGAATGCGTCGTCTACATGGGTGCCGAAGACGTGCGCCGCCAGGCTGCGAACGTGTATCGGATGAAGCTGCTCGGTGCCACTGTCGTGCCGGTCGAATCCGGCTCGCGCACGTTGAAAGACGCGCTGAACGAGGCCATGCGCGATTGGGTTACCAACGTCGAAAACACCTTCTACATTATCGGGACCGTGGCCGGCCCGCATCCGTATCCGATGATGGTGCGCGACTTCCAGCGCGTTATCGGCGATGAATGCAAGGTGCAGATGCCGGAGCTGATCGGACGTCAGCCGGACGCGGTGATCGCGTGCGTTGGCGGGGGATCGAACGCGATGGGGATCTTTTATCCGTACATCGACGATAGTTCGGTGCAGTTGATCGGCGTGGAAGCGGCCGGCGACGGCATCGAATCGGGCCGTCACGCGGCGTCGCTGATCGGCGGCAGCCCCGGGGTGCTGCACGGCAACCGCACCTACCTGCTGCAGGACGAGAACGGCCAGATCATCGAGACGCATTCGGTGTCGGCAGGCCTCGACTATCTCGGCGTCGGACCCGAGCACGCGTGGCTAAAAGAGAGCAACCGCGCGCAATACGTCGGGATCACCGACGAAGAGGCGCTCAAGGCGTTCCACGACTGCTGCCGCATCGAGGGCATCATTCCCGCGCTGGAGTCGAGCCACGCGCTGGCGTACGCCACGAAGCTCGCGCCCACGCTCGGAAAGGACAAGCACCTGCTGGTGAACCTGTCCGGCCGGGGCGACAAGGACATGCACACGGTCGCCGAGCGATCGGGCATTCAGTTCTGAGCGCCGCCGAGATGCGCGACGAGTTCGACGAGCCGCAGCCGGCGACGAGTGAGTTGACGCCGGCCGGCGAGCTTCTGGCGCCCGAGGCGCCTGCGCTGCTGTTGCCGCAGGTGCCCGCAGGCATCCAGTTGTTGAACCGCGATTTCTGACCGATGTAGTGGATATTCCCGACGGGTCGATCGACCTGATCCTGTGCGACCCGCCGTATGGGCTCGGCAAGGATTACGGCAACGACTCCGACATGCGTACGGGCGACGATTTCCTCGCCTGGACGCGTGGCTGGCTCGAGCTGGCCATTCCGAAGCTCAAGCCGTCGGGCTCGCTTTATATCTTCTGCACGTGGCAGTACGCGCCTGAAATCTTCAGTTTCCTGAAGACGCGGCTCCTCATGATCAACGAGATCATCTGGGACCGGCGCGTGCCGAGCACGGGCGGAACCACGCGCCGGTTCACCTCGGTCCACGACAACATCGGCTTTTTCGCGGTGTCGAAGATTATTACTTCGACCTCGATCCCGTCCGCATCCCGTATGATGCCGCCACGAAGAAGGCGCGTTCGCGTAAATTGTTCGAAGGGAGCAAGTGGCTGGAGCTTGGCTATAATCCGAAGGACGTCTGGTCTGTATCGAGGCTGTACCGGCGCCGAACGCGTCGATCATCCTACGCAGAAGCCTTTGGAGATCGTCGAGCGAATGGTGCTGGCCAGTTGTCCGAAGGGCGGCCGCGTGCTCGACCCTTTCATGGGCAGCGGCACCACCGCAGTCGCTTGCGCCCGAGACAGCAGCGCGAATTCGTCGGCTATGAGATCAATGAAAGTTACTGCGCGATAGCGCGGGAACGCGTCAGCGCCGCCGCGCCTGCCAAACGCCGGCCGGTCAAGGCCAAGGCGCCACGGCAAGCCGAAGTGCAATGATCGGGTGCATAACCGCGTGCATAACCGCGTGCAATAAAGCGACCCGCGAAGCGCTCAGCGCAGTAGCTCAATCGAGAACAACTCTATGTCCCGTATCAAAAACACGTTTGCTGCGTTGTCCGAGCAGGGCAAAAAAGGCCTGATTCCGTTCATGACGGCCGGCGACCCGGACCCGGCGCGCACCGTCGAATTCATGCACGCGCTCGCCGCCGGCGGCGCGGATGTCATCGAACTCGGCGTGCCGTTTTCGGACCCCATGGCCGACGGCCCGGTGATCCAGCAGTCGTCGGAGCGCGCACTGGCGCACGGCGTGTCTCTGCGTCACGTGCTCGCCGACGTCAAGCGGTTCCGCGAAACCAACGACACCACGCCGGTCGTGCTCATGAGCTACGCCAATCCGATCGAGCGCATGGGCACCGAAGCGTTTGCCGAGGCGGCCAGGGAGACGGGCGTCGACGGCGTGCTGGTTGTCGACTATCCGCCGGAAGAATGTGCTAACTTCGCGGAAAAGATGCGTTCCGCTGGAATCGATCCGATCTTTCTGCTGGCGCCCACGTCGACGGACGAGCGCATTGCAGAAGTCGGCAAGATCGCGAGCGGTTACGTCTACTACGTGTCGTTAAAAGGGGTGACCGGTGCGGCAAATCTGGACGTTTCCAGCATCGCGAGTAAAATCCCGGCCATCAAGTCGCGCGTGCCCCTGCCGGTCGGCGTCGGTTTTGGCATTCGTGACGCGGAAACGGCGCGTCTCGTGGCCGAAGTTTCCGACGCGGTGGTGATCGGCAGCCGTATCGTGCAATTGCTCGAGCAGGCGGCCCCCGAAACCGCCGCCGAGACGCTGACGCGTTTCGTCGCCAAGGTGCGCGAGGCGCTCGATAGCGTCGCGACTGCCCGATAACAGTCATTTTGTCGTCTGTCGTGCGAGCGGCGGGTTGGTCCCGCCGTTTGTGCAACCGTTGACCCGAGAAGGATTCCATATGAGCTGGCTCGATAAGCTGCTGCCGCCAAAAATCAAACAAACCGACCCCAAGAGCCGGAAGGGGATTCCGGAAGGCCTGTGGATCAAGTGCCCGTCGTGCGAGGCCGTGCTGTATCGCAACGACGTGGAGGCAAATCTGCACGTTTGCCCGAAGTGCGACCACCACATGCGCATCGGCGCGCGCGAGCGGCTGGACAGCCTGCTGGATCCGGAAGGCCGTTATGAGATTGGCCAGGAAATCGTCCCGGTCGACGCGCTCAAATTCAAGGACAGCCGCAAGTACCCCGACCGCCTGAAAGAGGCGATGGACGACACCGACGAAACCGACGCCATGGTCGTTATGGGCGGCGCGATCCATACGCTGCCGGTCGTCGTAGCCTGTTTCGAGTTCTCGTTCATGGGCGGCTCGATGGGCTCCGTGGTCGGCGAGCGGTTTGCCCGCGGCGCGCAGAATGCGCTCGAGCAGAAAGTGCCGTTTATCTGCTTCACCGCTTCGGGCGGCGCGCGGATGCAGGAAAGCCTGCTCTCGCTGATGCAAATGGCGAAGACCACCGCGATGCTCACCAGGTTGTCCGAGGCCAAGCTGCCGTTCATCTCCGTGCTGACCGACCCGACCATGGGCGGCGTGTCGGCGAGCTTTGCGTTCCTCGGCGACGTCGTGATCGCTGAACCCAAGGCGCTGATTGGCTTTGCCGGCCCGCGCGTGATCGAGCAGACCGTGCGCGAGAAGCTGCCGGAAGGCTTCCAGCGCGCCGAATTCCTGTTGACGAAGGGCGCGATCGACATGATCGTGGACCGCCGCAAGCTGCGCGAGGAACTTGCTCAATTGATGGCGCTGTTGAGCCACCAGCCGGCGGACGCCGTCGCCTGAGTCATCCAGGCCGCCTAAGCCGCGGAGCCGTCTAAGTGCCGGGCCTCGGCGCTATAGGGAGCAGCGCGCCGCGGCGCCCACCGGCCAGCGCCGGGTGGCCAGCGTGGAGCGCTTCGCGCCATCGCCGCCTTCTTCAAAAATCCGCACAAAAAACAGCGCGCCGCATGAGCAATCAAGCGGCGCGCCGTCGTTTCCGGGATAATCACGGTCTCACATACTGCGCGAGGCGCCGCCCCGCGCATGTGTGCCATACCGCTCAATAATTTACTCGCGATTCACCCGATGACCACATTCCCCACCCTCGACGCGTGGCTCACGCATCTCGAATCCGCGCATCCGGTCGGCATCGACATGGGTCTCGCGCGTATCACCCAGGTGCGCGACGCAATGCAGCTCTCGTTTGCGTGCCCGGTCATCACCGTGGGCGGGACGAACGGCAAGGGTTCGACGTGCGCGATTCTCGAGTCGATCCTGTTGCGCGCCAGGTTCACCGTGGGTTGTCATACTTCGCCGCATCTGCTGTCGTTCAACGAGCGCGCGCGGATCAACGGCCAGATGGCGAGCGACGCCGAACTGCTGCCGCACTTCGAGAAAGTCGAAGCCGCGCGGTTGAGCCTCGCCCAACCGGTCTCGCTGACTTATTTCGAATTTACGACGCTCGCGATCATGAGCCTGTTCGCGTCGCGCGGACTGGACGCCGTGATTTTCGAAGTCGGTCTGGGCGGGCGCCTCGACGCGGTGAACATTCTCGATACCGACTGCGCGATCATCACCAGCATCGACATCGATCACACCGAATATCTCGGCGATACGCGCGAGAAAATTGCATTAGAGAAGGCCGGTATTTTCCGTGCCGGCAAGCCCGCCATCTGCGCGGACCCGGTGCCGCCCCAAACGCTGATCGACTATGCGGAACAGATCGGCGCGGAATTGTGGCTATTTGGCCGCGATTTCCGCTACGAAGGCCAAGCCGGCAGCGAGCGCCAGCAGTGGAGCTACGTCGGCCCGACGCTGCGGCGCTCCGCACTAGCCTACCCGGCGTTGCGCGGCGCGAATCAATTGATCAACACGTCGGCCGCCCTCGCCGGTCTGGAAGCGTTGCGCGACCGTTTGCCGGTGTCGGCGCAGGACATCCGGCTGGGTCTGGCGAATGTCGAATTGCCGGGCCGCTTCCAGGTGCTGCCGGGCAAGCCGGCAGTCGTGCTGGACGTCGGTCATAACCCGCACGCGGCGGCCGTGCTCGGCCAGAACCTCGGCAATATGGGCTTTTTTCCCTACACCTACTGCGTGTTCGGGATGATGGGCGACAAGTACATTGCCGGCGTGCTCCAGCATCTGAAGGGCGAAATCGATCACTGGTGCGTGACCGATCTGCCGACGCCGCGAGCGGCGTCGGCGGAACAGCTCGAAGCCGTTTTGCGCGAGCAGGGCGTGGAGGACAGTGCCGACAGCAGCGTGACGCGCTATGCGACGCCGGCAGAGGCGTACCGAGATGCGCTAAAACGGGCGTCAGAGAATGATAGAATTGTGGTTTTCGGCAGTTTCTACACGGTAGCGGGTGTCATGGCCTACCGTAAATCGCAGCAACACTGAACGGGCGCCACGCTCGAACCAAGCGATTCATGGGAATTTTCTCGTTCGGCAAGAAAGACGACGCGCCCAGCCGGCGCGGCGCAAACACCAGTTCCACCCGGGCCGCCCGTAGCAAGCTCGTGGAGCGGCGGACCCGCCGCACGGAGCACACCGTCGACGCCGATGCGATGCTGCTCGACCCCACGTTGCCGGAAAAACAGCGCGCGCGGCGTCGGCTGGTCGGGGCGATCGCCATGGTCGTGGCCGCAGTGGTCGTGCTGCCCATGGTGCTCGACTCGCACCCGAAGCCCGTTACCGACGACATTTCCATCGACATTCCGAGCCGCCCCGCGCCTAGGCTGGCGAAGCACGAGGTGGACACGCAGGCTGGCGTCGCGCCGGATAATCCCGCGCCCGACGCCGCGCTCGCAGCCTCCAGTCTCGCGCCCGCCAGGACAGCCGCGCAGGCGCAGTCCGGCGCCGTGAGCGGCGATATCCGGCAGGACGCAAAGCAGCAAGCCCAGGCCAACACGAATTCGACGGCCGCCGCGAAGCCCGCTGGCAAACCGCAACCGCCCGCCGTGGCCGCCAACGCCGCGCCAGCGCCCACGCCCGCCGCGCCGGCGGCCCCGGCGGTGGCAACCAAGCCGGTGAATAAACCGGCCGCCCACAGCAATGCAACGGCCGCAGCGCCGTCTGCGGACAAAACCAGCGTCGCCGCGAGCGCTGACGCGAATTCGGGCACGCCCGCGTCGCCGCCGGGCAGCCGTTTTGCCGTGCAATTGGGCGCTTTCGCCAACGAAGCGAATGCACGTAATTGGGCGAGCAAGTTGAAAGCGGCCGGCGTGCCCGCATATATCGAACATCGGAAGCAGGCTGACGGAACGACGCTGACGCTATTGCGCGCCGGACCGTTCGTGGATCGCGCGGCGGCGAGCGCCGCAATCGCGAAGGTTCGCGGAGCGGGCCTCGCGTCAGGCACGAACAGCGGCGCGGCACAGTAAAGCGAGCGATGTTCACGGCCTTCGACTACGCTGTAATGGCGGTGATCGGTTTGTCGGCCTTGCGCGGCACATGGCGCGGGTTTTTGTCCGAAGTGTTTGGGCTGATCGGCTGGATTGCGGCGTTTTTCATTGCTTGCCGCTTCGTCGGTTATGTCGTGCCGTATATCCCGTCCACGTGGCCGGGCGGGGCGTTGACCCAGTGGCTGCTGGCGTTTGCGCTGGTGGCGATCGGCGTGGTGCTGGTGGCGAGCGTGCTGAATGCGCTGCTGTCGCGCATCGTGCAGGCCACGGGCCTGAGCGGCGTGGACCGCTCGCTCGGTTTGATGTTCGGCCTCGTGCGAGGGGTCGTTCTGGTGCTGATTCTGGTCGCCCTTGCAGGCCTGACCGAACTGCCCCAACAGGAATTCTGGCGCAACGCCTTGCTGCGGCCCTA
Organism: uncultured Paraburkholderia sp.; assembly: GCA_940746715.1. GTDB lineage: Bacteria > Pseudomonadota > Gammaproteobacteria > Burkholderiales > Burkholderiaceae > Paraburkholderia. Next base: position 190,251 of record CALNWN010000010.1, on the reverse strand, counting down.
TGCGGTGGAAGGCGTGCACGTAATGAAACCGCTGCTTCCGGAGACGCTCGCTGCCTACGTCCGCGTGTGACGATCAGGTGAGCGGCCAAGGAACGCGGCACGACTCCGGCGTAACCCGGTTGCCCTGGCATCATGTCGCGAACCGTCGCGTCATATCGCGCGCACTTCGCGAGGCACCGGCCGCTCTGACGTATTTCGTACCTTTGAAGGACATGCCATGTGCGGCATCGTAGGCGTAGTTTCCCATTCTCCGGTCAACCAGCTGATCTATGACAGCCTGCTGCTTCTGCAGCACCGCGGTCAGGACGCCGCCGGCATCGCGACAGCGAACGGCAGCAATTTCCACATGCACAAGGCCAACGGCATGGTGCGCGACGTGTTCCGCACGCGCAACATGCGCAGCTTGCCGGGCAATAGCGGCATCGGCCAGGTGCGCTACCCGACGGCCGGCTCGGCGTCGAGCGAGGAAGAAGCGCAGCCGTTCTACGTGAACGCGCCGTTCGGCATCATCCTCGCGCACAACGGCAATCTGACCAACTGGCAGCAGTTGAAAGATGAGATGTTCCGCATCGACCGCCGCCACATCAACACCAATTCCGACACGGAAGTGATGCTCAACGTGCTCGCGCACGAATTGCAGCTGTCGAGCTCGGGCTTGCAGCTCGATCCGGCAGCGCTTTTCAAGGCGGTGTCGGGCGTGCATCGCCGGGTGCGGGGATCGTATGCGATCATCTCGCTGATCGCCGGTTACGGGCTGCTCGGTTTCCGCGACCCGTTCGGCATTCGCCCGCTGTGCCTCGGCAAGCTCGAAACGCCGGAAGGCGTCGAGTGGATGCTGGCGTCGGAATCGGTGGCTATCGAAGGTATCGGTTTTGAATTCGTGCGCGACGTGGCGCCGGGCGAGGCGGTGTTCATCGACTTGGACGGCAACGTGCATTCGCAGCAATGCGCGGCGAGTCCGAGCCTGAACCCGTGCATTTTCGAACTCGTGTATCTCGCGCGTCCGGACTCGGTGCTCGACGGCGTGCTGGTTTACAACGTGCGTCTGCGCATGGGCGATTATCTCGCCGAGAAGATCAAGCGCGAGTTGCCGGATGTCGCCATCGACGTCGTCATGCCGATTCCCGATTCGTCCCGCCCGGCCGCGATGCAGGTCGCGAAGAAGCTGGGCGTGGAGTATCGCGAAGGCTTCTTCAAGAACCGTTATGTCGGCCGCACGTTCATCATGCCGGGCCAGGCGGTGCGCAAGAAGTCGGTGCGCCAGAAGCTGAACGCCATGGGCATCGAGTTCAAGGGCAAGAACGTGCTGATCGTCGACGACTCGATCGTGCGCGGCACCACGTCGCACGAAATCGTGCAGATGGCGCGCGACGCCGGCGCGAACAAGGTGATCTTCGCGTCCGCCGCGCCGCCGGTGAAGTTCCCGAACGTCTACGGTATCGACATGCCCACGCGCGGCGAGCTGGTCGCTCACGGCCGCTCGGACGAGGAAGTGGCGCGCATGATCGGCGCGGACCATCTCGTGTATCAGGACGTTGAGGCGCTGAAGCAGGCCGTGCGCGACATCAACCCGGCGCTCAAGGGGTTCGAGGCGTCGTGCTTCGACGGCAACTACGTGACCGGCGACGTGACGACGGAGTACCTGGACCGCATCGAAACCGCGCGTCTCGCGCCGTCCTCGCAATCGGATCGCGACGCGGATCGCGACGCCGCGAGCGAAGCCATCGACGGCGGCGGCCCGGCACGCTCGCAACTGCACCTGCAGTTGTCGGTAGGCTGACATCAGGCCTCGTCGGCGAGGCAGGAAGCATCAAGCCCGCTTGTCTCGGCGCGAAAGCGTCGACGAAATGCGGGCTTTTTTGTTGCCATCGTTTTATGCGTGGGTTAGGCGCGAGTCTATGCGGGCCTTGTGCGTCTGACGTGTCTTACGCAACGCCGCGCTAGCAGGCCCGGTGCCCATGCGGGCTCACTACGCCCGCGCCAGCGCACACCCTCGTCAATGCCGCAGCCTGCGCCACTGGCCCGGTGCGAGCCCGAACCGCCGCGTGAAAGCATGCGTAAAAGCGCTCTGGTCGCCAAAGCCAATGTCGAGCGCGATATCCGCCAGCGAATGCCGTGGATCGGCGAGCAGCGCGAGCGATGTATCGAGCCGCAGCCGTTGCAGATAGCGATGCGGCGTTTCGCCGAATGCTTCGATAAAAAGTTGATGGAAGCGCCGCATGCCAAAGCCGCAATGCGCGGCGAGGTCAGCGATACGCAGCGGCTCCGACAGATGTGCGCGCAACCAGCGGTCGATGCGCGCGAAGTCGAGCCCCGCGGCGGCGGCTTCGGCGCCTCGGCCGCCCATGCCGGTGCCCGCGACCAACGCCGCGCCAAGGCGGGCAGCCGCGTCCCAATGAAAACGACGAATGTGGAGATCGTCCGTGGGCGTGCCCTGCGCGGCGTGCGACGCAATGCGCTGCACAAGCTCGGTGAATGCGGCATTCACAGCAACGGTGCGCGCCCGGTCGAACAGGCGTTCCGGCACGGCGAGCGTGGCGGCGGGCAAGTCCAGCACCAGCTGCCGGTTCTCGCCGACCCCCGCGTAATCGTGCCGCGCGCCCGCAGGAATGAGCCATGCAGAGCGCGCGTCGATTCGTTGCGCGACGCCGTCCACGGCCATCACCATGGCGCCGTCGAGACCGAGCACGACCTGGTGAAAGTCGTGCACGTCCGACGCCTCGACCGCGCCGAAGCGGCGCAGCGAAACGCTAGGTGCGGTCACGGCGGCGTGCGTCATCGGAAAAGCGGAGCGACAGCCAGACGAACGGCGAAAAGCCTTAAACGTCGAGCAATTCGACTTCGGACACGAGCGTCGCATTCGGCGGAATCACGCCGCCCGCGCCGCGCACGCCGTAGCCGAGTTGCGGCGGAATGGTCAGCTTGCGCGTGCCGCCCACCTTCATGCCTTGCACGCCTTCGTCCCAGCCCTTGATGACCATGCCGCCGCCCAGCACGAACGCGAACGGGTCGTTGCGGTCCTTGCTCGAGTCGAACTTCTGACCGTCGGTCAGCCAGCCGGTGTAATGCACGCTGACGGTCTTGCCAGCAACCGCTTCCGCGCCCGTGCCTTCAACAATGTCTTCGTACTTCAAGCCGGATTCAGTAGTCACAGTCGACATGTGTCGCTCCTCAGTTCACAAACGTAAACTCGACATTGTAGGCGCGTTGGCGCGGTGCAGTCGAAGAATGCGGCGTGGCACGCGGATTGCGATCGGCATTGGCCATCTGGCCAGGCTGGTGGCGCCCGGTGGCATGCCTATAATGGGACTTTCCCAATCATCATGCATTGCCTGAGAGGTCGATCGTGACAACGTCTTCAACCGGAACAGCTGGGGCACAACCGGTGACTTCGGGGTTCGCCGTCTCTGAACGCACCGCGCATCTGCGGGCCGAATCCGCGCTTTTCATGCGCGACCACGTGCTTTCTCTGGTGTCGCACGACCTGCGCGGCCCGTTGAACGCGATTCATAGCTGGGCCTATGTGCTGGAGCGCAAGCTCGACCCGAACGATCCCAACTCGCAGCGCGCGATCGCGGGCATTCGCAACGGGGTCGATCAGCAGGTCAAGCTGCTGGAGACGATCGTCGACGCCACGCGCGCCGAAACCCGATCGCTCGCGCTCGACTATGCGCCGTTCCCGCTGCATCCGCTGCTCGACGAAACCGCCGAAGAAGTGCGCTCCGGACTCGCGCGCATGCGCGGCGTCGAACTCACGCTCAACTCGCAGCTTGCCACCGAGCAACTCAACGGCGATCGCGAGCGTCTTGCGGCGGCACTGTGGGTAATGCTGACTTTTGCCGTCGAATCCAGCGCGCAAGGCTCGGCGGTCACGCTTGAATCGCGTGCGGATGCAACCAGCTGGCATGCCGCCGTCACCTACGAGGCGAGCGCCGCACTGGTCGACGCCTCTTTGCCGCATGTGCTCGAAACGTTCGCGCGCAAGCAGGCTCGCGAGCCGCGCGAGGCGAATCGCATCGCGTGGGTTCTCGCGCTGTGCAAGCGCGTGGCGGAAGCGCATGGCGGCGGCTTCGAGCAACAGGATGCGGCGGACAGCGCGCAGGCCACGCTCTCGCTGCGCGTTCCCTTGAGCGCCACGGCGGCCCGATGAACGCCGATCAGCGCCGATGAGGGCGGATGAGCGATCACGCGCGTCGCCTGCCGTTCGCCATTCACTTTTCAACAAGTTTTCCACCCTCTATACTGACAACTTTTGTTGTCGGAGCCCTCCGCTTTGATCCAGTTTGTCGCCCTTATCGGTGCATTGCTTCTCGTCGCCCTGAACGGTTTCTTTGTTGCCGCCGAATTCGGCCTTGTCAAATTACGGCAGACGCGCGTGCAGAGTCTCGCCGAAAAGCACGGCATGCGCGGGCGCCTGCTCGCCAGCGTGCACGGCCGGCTCGACGCCTATCCGTCTGCGTGCCAGCTCGGCATCACGCTCGCGTCGCTCGGGCTCGGCTGGATCGGCGAACCCGCGTTTGCTGAACTGCTGACGCCGCTCTTCAGTCTCGCCGGCGTGCAATCGGAGCAGTTGATTCACGGAATTTCGCTGTTCTTCGCGTTCTCGTGCATTTCGTTTCTGCATATCGTGGTGGGCGAACTCGCGCCGAAGTCGCTCGCCATTCGCGAAGCGGAGAAGGTTTCGCTGTGGGCCGCCACGCCGCTGTACGGCTTTTATTGGGCGATGTATCCGGCCATCTGGCTGCTCACACCAGTGCGAATGCAGTGCTGAAGCTTGCCGGCCTAAATGCGGAGCATGCGCACTATTCAACCGACGAACTCAAGCTCATTTTGCGCAGCCGCCGGACCAACGTGGCTTCGGAGCGCGGCGCGCCGGAAGACGCGTATAGCCAGGACGAGTGGAACACCATCGCTCATTCGCTCGATTTTTCGCGCATGACGGTGTTGGACCTGATGCGCCCGGCGTATGAACTGATTGGCTTGCGGCTCGACCTGCCGTTGCGCGAAAACATGCACGTGGTCGCGCGGCATCGCTTCAGCCGTTATCCGCTTTTCGAGGATGCCTCCGGCGAGCGCGTGGCCGGCATGATCCACCTGAAGGACCTGCTGCTGGCGCGCCATGCGGGCAGCACGCTCGACGATCTCTCGCATTACGCGCGCCCCGTTCAGTACGTCAAACCGGAGATGCCGGCGCTCGAGCTGTTTCGCCGCTTTCGCAAAGGTGCGCCGCACTTTGCGCTGGTCGGCCACAAGAACGCGAAGCCGATTGGTTTTCTCACACTCGACAATCTGCTGGGCGCGCTGTGGTCGGCCAGATTCACGACGAGTTCCGTCAGGGCGACGCCGACTGGACGCGCATGGACGACGGCACGTTGATGGGCAAGGGCAGCTTGCCGGCGGTGTCGCTCGAGCGCGCGCTGGGTATCGATATCGACGAAGGCAAGGCCGAGTCCGTGGGCGGCCTCGTGATTCAGGCGCTCAACGATTTACCTACCGAGGGGCAGCGTGTCGAGTTCGATCGCTTCGACGTGGTCGTGAAAAAGATGAAGGGGCCGCGCATCGTGCTCGTGCGCGTGTACCCCAAAGTTTTCGACGACGAAGGCGGTTAGCGCCTCGCGGCTGCAAGACACTCGTCGCTAGTGCGCAAAGCGGCAAGCAGTCAGGCGCACCATCATGCACCGTCAACTGCGCGGCACGCCGTCCTTGACCAGTACCGCAATCGGCATGGCGGCGAGCGCATCGCGCAAACAGAGCAGCCCGTCCTCATCCACCTTCGGCGCCGCTGGGCTCAGCCAGTCGAACAGCGCACGCGCGGCCAGATCGGGCGGCATTTCGACTGCCGTGTCCTGCCATTTCTCGGGATCGACCATCGGCAAATCGCCTTCTTTGCCCAGTAGCCCGGCCGCGAGCCGGCTCGCCACGACCACCGCCCATGCATTGCCGTGCGGCCGCGCAAACGCGATCACATTCGACGCCTGCGCGCCGCGCACCGTCAGCGGCAGATAAGTGCCTTGGCTTAGCAACTCCGGCAGATGCGCGCGCAGTGCCAGCACCCGCTGCACGACCGCGAGCTTCACGCGCCCGTCGCGCCACGTCGACAAGAATTCGGACGGCGGCGTTTGCGCGAGCCACGCGGCGCGCTGCTCGAAATCGACCGGCCTGCGATTGTCGGGATCAACGAGACTGAAGTCCCACAACTCGGTGCCTTGATAAAGATCGGGAATCCCAGGCGATGCGAGCCGCAACACCGTCTGCTGCAGACCGTTCAGCGCGCCGGCGCGCGAAATGCGTGCGACGAACGCGGCCAGTTCCTTCAGGAACCCGTCGCGTCGCTGCGGCGCGAGAATGTCGAATAGAAAATCGCGGCAGCCGGCTTCGTAGGCTTCGTCGGGCGTGAACCAGTTGGTTTGCAGCTTTGCCTCGCGCAGCGCCTTCAACTGCCATTGCGCGACGCGTTCGGCCAATGCCTTGACGCCCGCCTCGTCGTCCGGCGCGAGGTCGGGCGGCCAGCAGCCGACAAGCGTCTGATATAGCATGCCTTCGGCAGCCGGGCCGGGTGCCCAGTCGTAGCTCGTATCCTGGCCGACGCTGCTGATCGGCGTGCCGTCGAGCGAACGGCGCTGCGGCGCGTTCAACGTCGACCATGCGCGCCATGTCGCGGTCCACTCGTGCGGAATTTCGCTCAGCACGGCGAGCCGCGCGCGCACGTCTTCACCGCGCTTGTGGTCGTGCGTCGCGGTGGTCAGCATGGCGTGAGGAAAGCGCTGCGAACGCTTGACGTTGCCCGCATGAAACGCTTCCACCGACAACGCAAACTCGCCCGGATCGGCGCCCACTTCGTTGCGCGACAGCAGCCGGCCATAGCGATAGCAGGCGGTGTCTTCGACGGCCTTCGCGGCGACCGGCGCGGTCAACTGCGAAAACAGCGTCTGCGCGGTGCGCCGCGCGGAGCCGGCGTGGTTCGGCGGCGCGCCATTCTGAGCTGGCTGCGGCTGCGCGTGGCGTCCCGGCGGCGCGTTGTCCACACCGCCGCCAAGCCAGCTGTTTACGCGCTCCAGCACGCCGTGATCGGCGCGCGAAAGCGTGGCGCGCGCGCCGGCCAGCGCCTGTTCGAAGTACACATTGTCCATGGCGCTGCGCAAGCCGTTTTGCGGATAGATGCGATACACCGGAAAATGCACGACGAGTTCCGTCAGCACCCGGCGCAAGCTGGTGAAGGTGTAATCGCGCGTGGCGAGCGAGTCGCGCGCGATGCGATGCAGCGCTCGCGCCGCGCGGTCCAGTTCCGCCGAAAGATTCTCCGCGACGATCTTGCGGCGCGCGGCCAGTGCTTCATCCGCGAAATCGGGGCTGCGGCCCGTGAACTCGGTCCACGCCTCGGCGAGCGGCTCCGCGCCCGCGGGGTCATGCAGCAGCGCGCCCACGTCGTTCATGAAGTCGTAGCCGGTCGTGCCGTCCACCGGCCAGTCGTCGCGCAGCGGTTCGCCACGCGCGAGAATCTTTTCGACGACCACATAGGGCGTCGTCTCGCGCAACTCCGTCAGACGCTGCCTCAGTCGCTGACAGTACTCGCGCGGCTCGGCGAGCCCGTCGACGTGATCGATCCGCAGCCCGTCGATCACACCTTCCTGATACAGACGGAAAACGAGCGCGTGCGTCGCCTCGAACACTTCGGGCCGCTCCGCGCGCACCGCGGCGAGCGTCGAGATATCGAAAAAGCGGCGCCAGTTGACGTCGTCTGCGGCGGTGCGCCACCACGCGAGGCGGAAATGCTGGCGTTCCAATAAGCGATGCAGGCGGTCGCGCGTGAGCGGATCGTCGGGGGCATAGGTTTGGAGCGCGAATTGAATGGCCGACTCGCCGTTTTGCGCGACGAACTCGCGCAGCACCTCGCGGCCCTCGGCGGCGCGCGGCTGGTCGGCGGGTTGCGTCGTGAGTTCGTGGAAGCGCTCGGCAAGCGCGCTCAGGTCGGCGCGGTCGGCGCTTTGCAGGATCGACGGATAGTCGACGGGGCAGACCGGAAACACATGCGGCCCGTAGCCGATATAAAAGCGCCCGCTGTCCGCGGCGAAATGCAACGCAATGCGGCCCGACACGAGTTCTTCGCCGTAGGGCGCGCCGAGTGTCGGCAGCAGCACCTTGCCGCGCAAGGCCGGGTCGGGCGAATGCCAGTCGACGTCGAAGTGGCGCGCATAGGCGCTATGGCGTCCCCATTCGAGAATATCGAGCCACCAGGCATTGCTCGAACCGCCAACGCCCATGTGGTTCGGCACCATGTCGACGATCAGGCCCATGCCGTGCCCGTGCAACTTTTCGACGAGGCGTTTCAAGCCCGCATCGCCGCCGCATTCCGGGTTGACCTGTGTGTAGTCGACGGTGTCGTAGCCGTGCATCGAGCCCGGCTCGGCCGTCGTGATGGGCGATGCATACACGTGGCTGATGCCGAGCGCGGCGAAGTAGTCGACGTGTTTCGCGGCATCGTCGAAAGTAAAGCCCCGGTGAAACTGGAGCCGAAGGGTGGAGCGCGGGACGGTCATGGCGTATCAGGCTCCGAAGCAGGATTGGCTGGAGGCGTGGCAACGGTCGCGGCGCGGCGCGCGCGGTCAACCGCGAGCAGCCGGTCGCAAAAGGTGTCGTCAAGAAACATTTCGTCGATGGGCAGATTCATGCGGCGGCGCCAGTTCGGATGCTCGTCGATCGAGCCCGGCAGATTCGGCTGTTCGCTCTGCGCGAGCAGATCTTCGAGCGGAAACGTGACGAGCGGTCCCGGCGTGGCCGCGACGAACGCAAGCGCTTCGTCGACCGGCGGGCTTTCGGGCGGCGGCGCAGCCACATGGGGCGCGGCCACGCCCGCTTGCTGGAACGCGCGCCACAATTCGGCGCGGTCGCTCGCGCGCTCTTCCTGCGCGGCTTCTTCGGGATCGCGGCCATCGGGGCGCGCCATCGTCTGGCCAATCCGGTTGTGCCACGTGATGTCGCTGCCGGCCCACCATCCGGCGACGGTCGGCAGATCGTGCGTGGTTGTCGTGCCGACCGCATTGCGGTCCCATGCCTGCGGCGGCTTGAACCCGCTGCCGTCCTCGTCGCGCTCGAACCACAGCACGCGGATGCCGGCAATGCCGTGTTCGTCGAGCCGCTCGCGAAAACCGGGCGGCACGGTGCCGAGATCCTCGCCGATCACAATTGCGCGATGCCGCCACGATTCGAGCGCGATGAGGCGCAACAGGTCTTCGAGCGGATAGCGCAGATAGGCGCCGTTGCGCGCGCTCTCGCCCTCCGGCACGAGCCACAGACGCCGCAAACCGAGAATGTGATCGATGCGGATGCCGCCCGCATGCGCGAACGCGGCGCGCAGCATGTCGATGAACGTAGAGAAGCCTTGCGTGCGCATCGCGCGCGGCGAGAAAGTGGTGAGCCCCCAGCTTTGTCCCGCCTGGTTGAAGAGGTCGGGCGGCGCGCCGACGGACACGCCTTGCAGCATGTCGTCGCGATAGGACCATGTGTGGCTGCCGGCGCTGTCGCAGCCCACCGCGAGATCGGCGATCAGACCTACGGCCATGCCGGCCTCGCGCGCCGCGTGCTGCGCGTGTGACAGACCCTTCGCGGCGAGCCATTGCAAAAAGAGGTGAAAGTCGACTTCATGGCGCTGCGCCTGCGCAAAAGCCTCCACTTCCGGACTGCGCGGATCGCGCAACGCTTCGGGCCAGTCGCGCCAATGACCGTTGCCGCCCGGCGCGAGCTGCGCGGCCTGCAGCGCTTCGAAACGCGCGTGGTCTTCGAGCGCTCGTCCGGCACGTTCGCAGAAACCGTGAAATTCCAGCGCGCGCGGCGTGTCGTGCGCGCGTTCCTCTGTGCAGAAGTTTTCGAACAGCGCACGCAAGACTTTCAGCTTGAGCACGACAGCCTTGGGCCAGTCGACGAGCGGCAGGTCTTCGAGTTCCGACCACATGTCGGCGGCCTGGACGGACTGCATTGCCGCGCGCAGCGCTGCTTCGCCGAACACGGCCGCCGGGTCGATATGCGTGACGTTCAGCCACAAACGCGACGACGGGGAATACGGGCTGAAGCGGTTCGGCTCCGCGCTGAACATTGCGTGCGTCGGGCTGACGGCGAGCGCATGCGCGCCGCGCCTCGCGCTTTCCACCGCGATTCGCGCGAGTGCCGAATAATCGCCGATGCCGCCGTCGCCCACGCGACGCAAGCCGTAGAGTTGCGCGGCCACACCCCACAGCGTCGGCGCGTCCGCGCGTGCGTCGTCGTGCAGGCTGCGCCACGCGTCCGCGACGGTGTAGCAGCGCGACGGCGCAATCGCGAGCGTCATGCGCTGCTCGTGAATCACGAGCGTGTGATAGCCGGGTTCGTCGATCGGCGCGAGCAGCGCTTCTTCGCCTTTGGGCGCGGTAAAGCGTCCGTCGATGATCGAGCCGCTTTCCAGCTCGATCCGGTAGTGGCTGCCCGACCTGATCGCCGCGGCGGGCAAGGCAATGCCGCGGCCGACTTCGGCGGTCATCAGCGGCGGCAGCTTGCGGCCGGACAGCTCGGCCTCGAGCGCGGCCGCGCTTTGGCGAATCTGCGTCGCGTTACCGCACGGCAGGCCCATTCGTTCGAGCAGCACGGCGAGCGTCTTTTCGGGCACGCGGTGCACCTTGTGATGCGCGTCTTCCCATTCCACCTCGAAGCCCGCGCGCGTCGCGAGGGTGGCGATCGTATCGCCGGAACGTCGGGTACTCACGAGCGGCGCTCCTCTTTGCCGACAATGCGCGCGTCGTGGCCGCTCGCGTAGTCGTTGATGTCGCCCGTCAGCCATGCGACGAACGCGTTCGCCGGCAACACCTTCGCGTCGATCTGCTCGCGCACGCGCGGCGGCGTTTCGAAAACGACCTTGCCGGCCGGCACGTCGTTAAACGGCACGCTTTGCTTCGACAGATTGAGCGCGAGCGACAGCGTCTCGCCATCGCCCAATTTCCAGCGCGCGATGAGCGCATGCGCGTCCGCGCCCGTGTCGTCGGTGAGCACGGTTGCGTTTAGTGCCTTGCCGTGCTTCAGACGCGGTGCGATCAGCTTTGCGCGTACCGTCAGCGCGGATTTATAGAAATGCATCCAGTCGAGGCGGTCCTTCGCTTCGCCGTCGTGCTCGTGAGACGGCGACGTCGGCGGCTCGGGCGGCGACGATGCGGCAAAGGTCTGTGCGTCGTTCGGATCGGGAATCTGCGCGCGACGCTTTTCGTCGCTGAACGACGAGAAGCGCGCGAACTCGCGGCGGCGCCCTTCGCGCACGGCGTCGGCGAGCTCGCCGGTGTAGTCGGTGAAGAACAGGAACGGCTGCGTGGAGCCGTATTCCTCGTCCATGAAGAGAAGCGGAATCTGCGGCGACAGCAGCAGCAAGCCGGTGGCCGCGCGCAAAGCATCGTCCGACGTCAGCTTGCGCAGACGCTCGCCGAATGCGCGGTTGCCGATCTGATCGTGGTTCTGCAGAAACATCACGAACGAGGTGGGCGGCAAATGGCCGCTCCGTTCGCCACGCGGCGCGCCGTCGTGCAGCGGCGACGGATCGCCCTGATAGGCGAAACCCTCGGAGAGCACGCGAGCCAGGCGGCGGATCGGCTGATCTTCGTAGGCGTGGTAATAGTCTTCGGTTTCGCCGGTGAGCAGCACGTGCAGCGTGTTGTGCGCGTCGTCGTTCCATTGCGCGGTGAAGTGCTTGCCGAGCAGGCTCGCGCTGTTGTGCTCGTTTTCCAGCACCAGATGCACGTGGCGGCCATGCTGCACGTTCGCGCGAATGTGATCGGCGAGTTCGCGCAGCCATGCGTGATTGTCGATGGCGTGCACCGCGTCGAACCGCAGGCCGTCTATCCGGTATTCGTTGATCCAGTAGACGGCGTTGTCCATGAAGAAGTCGCTGACTTCACTGCGCTCGAAGTCGATAGCCGGACCCCACGGCGTATGCGTGCCTTCGCGGAAAAACGAGCGGGCGTATTCGTGCAGATAGTTGCCGTCCGGCCCGAAGTGGTTGTAGACGACGTCGAGAAACACCATCAGGCCGAGACCGTGCGCGGCGTCGATCAGCGCTTTCAGTTCTTCGGGGCGGCCATACGCGGAATCGGGCGCGTAGGGCAGCACGCCGTCGTAGCCCCAGTTGTGCTTGCCGGGGAAATCGTTCAACGGCATCAGTTCGATGGCGGTCACGCCGAGCGCCGCCAGCGCGGGCAAGCGCTTGTGCACGCCTCGATAGCCGCCCATTGCGCCGACGTGCAGTTCGTACAGCACCGTTTCTTCCCAAGGGCGGCCATACCAGTCGGTGTGCTCCCAGCGGTAGGCGCGCGGGTCGATGACTTCGCTCGGGCCGTGCACGTCTTGCGGCTGAAAGCGCGACGCCGGATCGGGCACCGCGTTGCCGTCGTCGAGACGAAACCGGTACAGCGTGCCCGCGCCGCTGTCGACGCTCGCCTCGAACCAGCCGTTGCCGGCGGGCGTCATTGCATGCGCGCCTTGTGCCGCGCCGTTTTCGATTTCGATCTGCACGCTTTGGCAGGACGGCGCCCAGAAACGAAACCGCGTGCGCGGATTCGCGCTTTGCGGGCCGAGCAGTTGCGCGCCGAACGGCAGGCAATGCGCGTAATGATGCGCGTGTGGATCAATTGGATGTTCGGACATGACTCTTCACATTCGGTTTATGCCGTCGGATTGCTCACACGCCGTTCGCGCGTGGCCGCCGCGACCTAGGCATTCGGCGACGCATCGCTCGTGGGCGGAAGCTCGCCGGGCTCGGGCGGCAACGCGGTCAGAAGCCGCGAGCCGTGCCGCGGTCCCGCCTTCCAGCCCGCTTGCCAGTCGGCCTCGCCGACCGGTTGCGCGGCAAGTATCACGAGGCCATGCGCTGCCACTTCGAGGTCGGTCGCGGCGAGGAGGTGCGGCGCACTGTGCGTATCCGCAGTGTCTAACAGCACGTGCCATTCCAGGTACGGCGCAGGGGGCGTAAAACGCAGTGTTTCCGCGCCCGCGTTGAGCATCATCAACAATACTTCTGTTTCGCCGTTCAGGCCCGGGCCCGCGCGCCGCAACGTGAAGGCGCGGCCCTCGGGGTCTTCCCATGCTTCGATGGTCAGCGGGTCGCCGTTTTCGTCGAACCAGCCGATGTCGAAAAGCCCCGGCAACACTTCGCGGTCGCCGAACAGAAAACGCGTTTCGCGCAGGAGCGGATGCCGTTTGCGCAGCGCCACCACGCGCGACACGAACTCCGTCATCTGACGGCCGTCCGGCGATTCCGCGCGTTCCCAGTCGATCCACGATATTTCGTTATCCTGGCAGTACGCATTGTTGTTGCCGTCCTGCGTGCGCAACGATTCATCGCCGGCGAGCAGCATCGGCGTGCCGAGCGCAATGAACAGCGTCGCGATCATCGAGCGCGCCACGCGTTTGCGCGTGTCGAGAATCGCGGGATCGTCGGTCGGTCCTTCGACGCCCCAGTTGCTGCTGCAGTTTTCGTTATGGCCGTCGCGGTTGCCTTCGCGATTCGCCTCGTTGTGTTTGTGCTCGTACGCGGTAATGTCGGCGAGCGTAAAACCGTCATGCGACGCGACGAAATTGATCGATGCCCATGGCTTACGAAAGCGCCGGTTAAACAGATCGGCGGAACCGGTCAGGCGCGCGGCGAGGTCCGGGCGCAGGCCCGCGTCGCCACGCCAGAAACGCCGCACGTTATCGCGGAAACGGTCGTTCCATTCGCCAAAACCCGGTGGATGATTGCCAAGCTGATAACCGCCCGGCCCGATGTCCCACGGTTCGGAAATCAGCTTGCGCTGCGACAGAACCGGGTCCTGGCGCACCGCGTCAAAGAAACCGGAGCCGGGATCGAAACCATGCGGCTCGCGCCCGAGCGTCACGCCGAGATCGAAGCGGAAGCCGTCGATGTTGAACGCCGTCGACCAGTAGCGCAGCGAATCCATCACCATTTGCAGCACGCGCGGATGCAGCAGGTTCACGGTATTGCCGCAGCCCGTGTCGTTGATGTGATGCCGCTCGTCGCCGGGAATCAGGCGGTAGTAGCTCGCATTGTCGAGACCGCGCCACGAGACGGTCGGTCCCATTTCGTTGCCTTCGCAGGTGTGGTTGTAGACCACGTCGAGAATCACTTCGATGCCCGCCGCGTGCAGCTGGCGCACGGCAATGCGCATTTCGTCGAGCCGGTGCGTGCTCAGATACGAAGGCTCCGGCGCGAAAAACGCCGCCGTGTTGTAGCCCCAGTAGTTGCGCAGGCCCCGCTCGACAAGAAAGCGGTCGTTGAGAAACGCGTGAACCGGCAGCAGCTCGACGGCGGTCACACCGAGCTTCAGCAGATGCTCGATAAATTCCGGCGACGCCAGCGCCGCAAACGTGCCGCGTTCGTGCTGACGCAGATCGGCGCGCAGCATCGAGGCGCCGCGCACGTGCGTTTCGTAGATGACGGTTTCGCCCCACTGCACATTCGGGCGCTTGTCGTGCGACCAATCGAATGCTTCGTCGATCACGACGCATTTGGGCATGGCCGGCGCGGAGTCGCGCCGGTCGATGGAAAGATCCGCACGGTTCGAATGCACGCGATAGCCGAACAACGCATCCGACCAGCGGAACTGCCCGACGAGCTTGCGCGCGTACGGGTCGAGCAGCAGCTTGTGCGGATTGAAGCGATGCCCTTGCTGCGGCTGATACGGACCGTGCGCGCGAAAGCCGTACGCTGTGCCCGGATGCGCGTTCGGCAGATAACCGTGCCAGATCTCGTCGGTGCATTCGGGCAGCGGGAAGCGTTTGATTTCCTTGCGGCCGGTGGGATCGAACAGGCAAAGCTCGATTTTCTGCGCGTTCGCCGAGAACACCGCAAAGTTGACGCCGAGACCGTCCCAACTGGCGCCGAGCGGATAGGGCGAGCCGGGCAGAAGCCGGTCGGGCATTGCAGGCGACATGGTTCCCCTTCCTTGTTCTGTTTTGCTGAAATGCCGCGGCGCGGTGCTCCATGCAGCGCGCGCGGCCCTTCGTCATACGGGCCGCGCGCTCGCCTTCGAGGGAACCGGACCGTGGCCGATTCCGCCGACAGTGCCGCTCAGTCGGCGCGCAGCACGATCGTCGCCAGCGGCGGCAAGGTCAGGGAGGCCGAATGCGGCCAGCCGTGGCTCGCTATCGCGTCGGTGTGAATCACGCCGCCGTTGCCCATATTCGAGCCGCCATACACGCCTGCATCCGTGTTCAACACTTCCGACCAGCGACCTTCGCGCGGCATGCCGATGCGGTAGCCGACGCGCGGCACCGGCGTCATGTTGCAGACCACGACGAGTTCGCGGCCCGCGCCGTCGGTGCGGCGATACGCGAATACGCTGTTGGCGCTGTCGTCGCCGATCAGCCAGTTGAAGCCGCCCGGCTCGCTGTCGAGCAGATGCAGCGCGGGCTCGGCGTGATAGAGGCGATTCAGATCGCACACCAGCAATTGCACGCCGTGATGATGGGCATCGTCGAGCAGATGCCAGTGCGGCGACGCGTCGTGATTGAACTCGGCCAACTGGCCGAATTCGCCGCCCATGAAGAGCAGCTTCTTGCCGGGGTGAGTCCACATGAAGCCGAAGTACGCGCGCAAATTCGCGAACTTCTGCCATGTGTCGCCGGGCATCTTGCCGAGCAACGAGCCTTTGCCGTGCACCACTTCGTCGTGTGAAAGCGGCAGCACGAAGCGCTCGGAATACGCGTACACCATCCCGAACGTCATGTTGTGATGATGGTATTGGCGATAGACCGGATCTTCGTGCATGTAATGCAGCGTGTCGTGCATCCAGCCCATGTTCCACTTGAACTGGAAACCGAGGCCGCCGTCTTCCACGCGGGCCGTCACGCCCGGCCAGGCAGTGGATTCCTCGGCAATGGTGATCGCGCCCGGCACGCCGGGCACGTAGCCCACCTCGTGATTCAGGCGCTTGAGGAACGCGATCGACTCGAGATTCTCGCGCCCGCCGTAAATGTTCGGCACCCACTCGCCGGCGGCGCGCGAATAGTCGCGATAGAGCATCGACGCCACGGCGTCCACGCGCAGGCCGTCCACGTGATAACGCTTGAGCCATGCGAGGCCCGACGCGATCAGGAACGCGCTCACCTCGTTGCGGCCGAGGTTGTAGATCATCGTGTTCCAGTCCTGGTGGTAGCCTTCGCGCGGATCGGCATGCTCGTAAAGCGGCGTGCCGTCGAATTGCACGAGACCATGCGCGTCGTTCGGAAAATGCGCGGGCACCCAGTCGATGATCACGCCGAGCCCGGCCTCGTGCGCCTTGTTGACGAAGAGCGCGAACTGCTCCGGCTTGCCGAAGCGCGCCGACGGCGCGAACTGCCCGAGCGGCTGATAGCCCCACGATCCGCCGAACGGATGTTCCGCCACCGGCAGAAATTCCACGTGCGTGAAGCCCATGGTTTTCGCATACGGAATCAGGCGCTCGGCGAGTTCTGCCCAATCGAGACCGCGCTGGCCTTCTTCGGCGACGCGCAGCCACGACTCTGCATGCACTTCGTAGATCGAGATCGGCGAGCGCGGCGTCTGCCTGTCGCCGCGCGACTGGATCCAGTCGTGATCGGTCCATAGAAACTGCTCGATCTCGTCGACATGCGCGACCACGGACGCCGTGCCTGGCGGCTTCTCGCTTTGCATTGCGCAAGGGTCGGCCTTCAACGGCAGCGGATGACCGTCGCGCGAGAGCAGTTCGTACTTGTAGCGCGTGCCCGGGCCGACGCGCGGCACGAACAGCTCCCACCCGCCCGCCTGATGCCGCAGACGCATTGGATGACGGCGCCCGTCCCATGCGTTGAAATCGCCGACCACGGAGACGCGCCGCGCATTCGGTGCCCAGACCGCGAAGCGCACGCCCGGCACGCCGTCGAATTCCATCGGGCGCGAGCCGAGGCATTCGAGCACCGCATACGGGTCCCCGTTCGCGAGACGTCCGAGCGGTTCATCGCCGAGCACGGGGCCGAACGAGTAGGTGTCCTCGATTTCCTGCACGACGCCATGCCAGTCGATGCGCAACCGATACGGCGCGGCCGAACTCACGCGGCCGGCAAAAAGCCCGAGACGCAGCTGCTGAAGTTCGCCGAGCAGCGCGCCGTCGGCGCGCGCGATCACGCTGACGTGCGCGGCATTCGGCAAGAGCGCGCGCACCACCGGACCGGCGTCCGTGTGATGCAGCCCGAGCTGCGAGAAAGGATCGGGATGGCGCGCCTCGACGAGCGCGTCGATGTCGAGCGGCTGAAGGCCTGCGGCCGGATCGTGTTCACTCATAGTCGCCCTCGGCCGGATGAGGCGGGGTGGCGGCGTCTCGCGCCTCGGTTGACGGATCGTGCGGCGCGCCAGTATCGCCGAGCAGCCGGCTCGCGAGCGCCGCGAGACCGCGCACCGGCAAGCTGAGCCACGTCGGACGGTTGGCCGCTTCA
Organism: uncultured Paraburkholderia sp.; assembly: GCA_940746715.1. Lineage (GTDB taxonomy): Bacteria > Pseudomonadota > Gammaproteobacteria > Burkholderiales > Burkholderiaceae > Paraburkholderia. The sequence continues at coordinate 172,812 of CALNWN010000010.1, read as the reverse complement.
TAGCGGACTTCATACGCGGCCTTTTCGATCAGGAACAGATCGAGCAGCGCCTGTTCCGCCTCCGGCGCGACGAGCGGCGTCGGCGCTTCGGCGGTGGCCGCGCGGTATTCCTTCAGGAACGTCGCGGTGGCGTGCGCGCGGAAACGGTCGAACAACACACGCTTGCGATCCGCGGTCTGTTGCGGCGCGGCTTCCGTGGTGGACTGCGCGGCGGCGCTCGCATACGACAGCGACCGCATCAGCCCCGCCACGTCGCGCAGCGGGCTCGATTTCCGGCGACGCTCTTCGAGCGACCGTGCGGGCTCGCCTTCGAAGTCGATCAGGTACGCGTCGCCCTGCGCGACCAGCACCTGGCCGAGATGGAAGTCGCCGTGAATGCGGATGCGCAGCGCCTGCGTGTCCGCCGAAATGAGTCGATTCACGGCTTCGACGAGCGCCGCGCGCCGGTCGATCAGACTTTGCGCGAGCGCTTTCGTCTCGGCATCGAGCAGCTGGTCGATGCGCGGCGCGAGCAGATCGAGCGCGCTTGCGAGCATGGACTGCGTGCCGTCGACCCACGCCTTCACCTGTTCGGCGCCGGCGGGTTCGGGCGAGAACGCCGGGTCGTCGGTCGGCGAGGCGAGCACGACATGCAGCTCGCCGAGCCGTCTGCCGATGATGCCGGCGAGTGCCGAGTAGCCTTCGAGCAGGATGGTCTCGTTGGCGCGATCGGGTGACGACGAGGTCTCCGTATCGACGGTGATCGCCAGTTCGTCGACCGAGCGGCGCAGATAGTCGAGCGACCAGTTCCACGCATCGCCCTGATTGTCGACAAAGCCCTGCAGAATCGCGAGCGTATGCGGCACGCCTTCGGGATCCACGCGCACCACTTCGCCGAAGAGCGGCGCGGTGTTGGCATAGCCGAGCTGCGTCAGATAGCGGCTGATTTCCGCTTCCGGATGAATGCCGCTCACGAGACGCCGCACGAGTTTGAGCACCGCGGCGTCCGCGATGATCAGCGAACTGTTGCTCTGTTCCGCCGCGAGCCAGCGGATCTCCGGGCGTTCGCCGAGACCGTCGAGTTCCGCGAAGCGCTCAGTCGGAATGAACCTGATCTCGCTCTTCTGCACGGTCGGCACGACCGCGCGCTCGCGCAATTTGCGCAGCACGCCGTGCGCGAAGATCGGCAGCGCGAATGCGTCGGTCAGATGCCCGACGTTGCGGCCGCGCCGCACGCGTGCCAGCGCGAGCTGCAGAAAGAGCGGCGTCGTCGTCTCGCCGCCCCACGTGATCGCAATCGGTACTACGTAGCGTTCGGTGTGATCGCCGACGTCCGCTTCGATTTCGGTGAACGCGAATCCGCCGTTCGGTATCGTGGTCAGCGCGGCGAGCCGCACGGCGTGCATCTTCTGATCCTTCGACGCAAACCAGCGCCGGCGGCTCAACCACGAAGGCAGCACTTCGGACTCGAGCAGGCGCACGTTTTCGGGCGTCGGGCCAGTCTGGCCCTCGCGGATCACAATGGTGACAAAATCGGGCAACGGCTCGGGGTGCGCCTGCGCCCACGTCGGACGCTGACCGCCTTCGCAGAGCAGGAACCACAGGAAGCCGTACGGCGGGAACGTCAGCAGATAAGTCAGTTGGCCGATGGCAGGGAACACCGAGTCGGCGGTCATTTCGATCGGCACCGAGCCGTTGAACTCCGACAGATCGAGCTCGACCGCCTGCGGCGCGCGCGACAGATTCGCCACGCAAAGAATGGGCGGCTCGCCGGGCATTTCACGCAGATACGCGAGGATCTTGCGATTCTCCGGTTTCAGGAAGCGGATCGTGCCGCGCCCGAAGGTCTGTTTCGCGCGACGCGTGGCGAGCATGCGCCGCGTCCAGTTGAGCAGCGAATGCGGATCGCGGCTTTGTGCTTCGACGTTGACAGCGTCGAAGCCGTAAAGCGCGCCCATTACCGGCGGCAGCACGAGCTGCTCGGGATCGGCGCGCGAGAAGCCGCCGTTGCGATTCGACGACCATTGCATCGGCGTACGCACGCCGTCGCGGTCGCCGAGGTGAATGTTGTCACCCATGCCGAGTTCGTCGCCGTAATAGATGACGGGCGTGCCGGGCATCGAAAGCAGCAGCGAATTGATCAGCTCGATGCGGCGGCGGTCGCGCTCCATCAGCGGCGCGAGACGGCGGCGAATGCCGAGGTTCAGGCGCGCCCGGCGATCGCTTGCGTAGGTGTTCCACAAGTAATCGCGCTCGGAGTCCGTGACCATTTCGAGCGTGAGTTCGTCGTGATTGCGCAGGAAAATCGCCCATTGATTCGACGCGGCCAAGTCCGGCGTTTGCCGCATGATGTCGGTAATCGGAAAGCGGTCCTCGCTTGCAATCGACATGTAGATGCGCGGCATCAGCGGGAAGTGAAATGCCATGTGGCATTCGTCTTCGTCGCCGAAATATTCCTTCACGTCTTCCGGCCACTGGTTGGCCTCGGCGAGCAGCATGCGGTTCGGATACTCGGCGTCGATGGTCGCGCGAATCTTCTTCAGGATCGCGTGCGTTTCGGGCAGGTTCTCGTTGTTCGTGCCCTCGCGTTCGACGAGGTACGGCACCGCGTCGAGCCGCAGCCCGTCGATGCCCATATCGAGCCAGAAACGCATGATCTGCAGCACTTCCCGCAGCACCGCGGGATTGTCGAAGTTCAGATCGGGCTGATGCGAATAGAAGCGGTGCCAGTAGTACGCGCCCGCAACCGGATCGTGGGTCCAGTTCGACGGCTCGGAGTCGATAAAAATAATGCGCGTTTCCGGATACTTCTTGTCGGTATCGGACCACACATAGAAGTTGCGATGATTCGAGCCGGGTTTCGCGCGCCGCGCGCGCTGGAACCACGGGTGCTGGTCCGACGTGTGGTTGATCACGAGTTCGGTAATCACGCGGATGCCGCGCGCGTGCGCTTCCTGAATGAAGCGTTTGACGTCGGAAAGCTGGCCATAGTCGGGATGCACATTGCGGTAATCGGCGATGTCATAGCCGTCGTCGCGGCGCGGCGACGGGTAGAACGGCAGCAGCCAGATCGCGTTCACGCCGAGTTCGGCAATGTAGTCGAGCTTGGCGATGAGGCCGGGAAAATCGCCGACGCCGTCGTTATTCGCGTCGAAGAACGACTTGATGTGCACCTGGTAGATGATCGCGTCCTTGTACCAGAGCGGATCGTCGCTCAGCGCGGCGGGCTTGCCGCGGCGACGCGTGCGCGCCTTCGTTGCGGTAGCGGTTGCCGTGCTTGCGCTTGCCTGCGATGCGGCCTCTGAGGGATCGTCACGCTTCATATCGCACCTTCCGTCGGGGTAGGGTTGCCAGCGTCTGCGTGAGGGGCGCCGGTCGAATCGCTGTCGGCTTCATCGGGACGCTCGGCAGGCAGCCCGCCGAGCGGCGCGATGCGCCAGATCGAAAAAGGCTGGCCCGGACCGGGCCGCACGTGCTGCCAGCGGCCATGCCATTCGAAGCGCGCGCCCGTCATCTGATCGGTGACTTCGAGCGGGCCGTGGTCATGCAGATTCCATTTATGGAATGTGTCCCACGACAGCTCGATATCCGCGCCCTGTTCGTTGAACGGGTCGAGATTGATCGCGACGACAATCACGTTGTCGCGTGCTTCGGTCGCCTTTTCGAAGAACAGAATGTTGTTGTTGTGGGCGGGCAGGAACGTGAGACCGAGATGCGTTTGCAGCGCGGGATTCGCGCGGCGAATCCGGTTCAGCGCGGTGATTTCGGCCATGATGTTGCCGGGCCGGTTCCAGTCCCACGCGCGCAACTGGTACTTCTCGGAGTCGAGATATTCCTCGCTGTTCGGCAACGCGGCCGCCTCGCACAGCTCGAAGCCGCTATACACGCCCCACAAGCCGGCCAGCGTCGACGCGAGCGCCGCGCGAATCAGAAAGCCTGTGCGTCCCTGCGATTGCAGATGACGCGGATTGATGTCCGGCGTATTCACGAAGAAATTCGGCCGGTAGAAATCGCGCGCACCGGTTTGCGTGAGTTCGCTCAGATACTCGATGAAATCGCGCTTCGACTCGCGCCACGTGAAGTACGTGTACGACTGCGAGAAGCCGATCTTGCCGAGCCGGTTCATCATGCGCGGCCGCGTGAATGCCTCGGCGAGGAAGATGGTGTCCGGATAGCGCGAGCGCACGTCGTTGATCATCCACTCCCAGAACGGCAGGGGCTTCGTGTGCGGATTGTCGACGCGGAAAATATGCACGCCCGCTTCGATCCAGAACAGAATCAAGTCGCGCAAGGCGAGCCACAAGTCGGGCTTCGCGTCGTGCGCGTAAAAGTCGGGGTTGACGATGTCCTGGTACTTCTTCGGCGGATTTTCGGCGTAACGCAGCGTGCCGTCGGGACGCCAGGCGAACCACGTCGGATGTTCCTTCAGCCACGGATGATTCGGCGAGCATTGAATCGCGAAGTCGAGCGCGATTTCGAGGCCGTGCGCATGGGCGGCGGCCAGCATTGCCTTGAAGTCGTCGAGCGTGCCGAGTTGCGGATGCACCGCTGTGTGGCCGCCTTCCGCCGCGCCGATAGCATACGGGCTGCCCACGTCGCTGGGCTGCGCATTCAGCGTGTTGTTGCGGCCCTTGCGATTCGTCACGCCGATAGGATGAATCGGCGGAAAGTACAGCACGTCGAAGCCCATGTCGCGAATGCGCGGCAGCTTCTTCGTGACATCGGCGAAGGTGCCGTGGCGCGATTCGTCGTCGCTCATCGAACGAGGGAAGATCTCGTACCAGCTTGCAAAGCGCGCGGCGGTGCGCTCGGCGTCGATCTTGTAGGTCACCGGATCGCGGCTCAGAAACGGGCGGTGGCGCGCGGCGGTCATCGCCTTCGCGGTGGCGGGGTCGAGCAGCAGCTTGAGCTTCGCCTCGTCGGCTTTCCTGAACTGCGTGACGATCTGTTCGAGCGGAGCCTTGTCCGCGCCTTCGGCTGTTTCCACTTCGGCGAGCACGAGCGCGAACAGATGCGCGGCTTCGTCGAGTTCGATTTCGACGGTCTGACCCGCCTTCAACTTTTTCTCGACGTGCTCGACAAGCGAAGCGAAGTCGTCGCGCCAGGCAATCACGGTGAATTCATGACGGCCCATGCGTTCGAGCGGAATGTGCGCCTTCCAGATGTCGAGGCCCGCGGGTTGTGCCGGAGCCATCAACACTTCGTGCCAGGTGTTTTCGTCGGCGGCGCGCCACAGCACGGCGGCGGCGATCTTGTCGTGGCCTTCGGCGAAAATTGCAGCGCTGATCTCGGCGCGTTCGCCCACGCTGCGCTTGGCCGCGAAGCGGCCGTTGTCGACGGAAGGCATCACGCTTTCAATCGCGACGCGCGGCGCGTTGATCGCTTCGAGCACCGTCTTGCGTCCGCTGCGCTTGCTGTTCGCTTTGTCGATGGGCGGCGCGAGGCAGATCGGCTTTTCCGTCACGGCCTGAAAGAGACGCACCGCGCCGGGCGCGAGCGTGAACGGCGTCAACGCCGCGGGCGACGCGCGGCCGGGCGCATCAAGCGCAACGAAGCGCGTGAAGTTGCCGGGCACGCCGGCAAGAAAACGCGCCGGGTCCACGCGCACCGGGGCACCCAGTTCGGGATTGATCGCGATCAGCACCGCTTCGTCGGCATCGCGCAGGTCGGGCTGATCGGCGCGCAGCAGCAAAGCGGCGGGCGCGCCCGGTCCGCTCAACGGGCGCAGGTCGCCGTTCACCTGCAGCGCCTTCGCGTTGCGCAACAGTTCGTTGGCGTGCGAGACGTGTTGCGACAGGTCGAAGCGTTTCGCCTGGCACGCGAGTGCGAATTGCGACGCGTCGCCTCGTGTCTGCGACATCGGTTCGCTCACGCCGTATTCGAAACCCATCGGCATCATCCAGCCGGTGCCGACAGCGGACGCGGTGAAGAGCGCACGCCGATAAGCCCGCTCGACGATGCCCGAATCATGCGGATCGCTCAGCTCGGCGGCGAGCCGCGTGCCGTACGGCGCTTCGGGGAAAGCAATCGGCCCGCCGATGCGCGCGAGCGCGGCGTGCTCCTCGACCATCCAGCTCGCGCGATAGTCCCACCAGCGCACCGACGAGAACACACTGTCGAAGCCCGCGCCTTCGAGTCCGGCAAGATCGCCGCGGGCGAGGCCCGGCGTCGCGGCGAGAAAGCGCACGTCGGGATGAGCGGCGCGCACGGCCTCGCGCAGTTGCCGCCACACTTCGACCGGCGCTCGATGCGGCGAATCGAAGCGAAAACCGCCAATGCCCGCCGCGGCGAGCGCGAGCAGTTGCTGCGTCCACCAGTCGGCGAGCGCGGCACGCGTGCCGGCGTCGCTGAAGTTGGCATACGCGACGTTGTCCTCGCGATGCACGTGGCGCGGATCGAGGCGAGCTTCTTCCGTTTCGAGCGGATGGAACCAGTCCACATGCTCGGCGTAAAGCGTGCCGTCGGCGGCGACGCGGTCGATCACGAGATCCGCCAGCAAGGTGAGGCCGTGCGAACGCGCCTCGCCGGCGAGTGTGCGGATGGCGTCGCCGGCGGGCTGCTCGGCTTCGAACACCGGATGCAGGCGCGCGTGGTTGCCGACTACCTGGCCATGGCTCGCGCGGCCCGGCTCGAAGAGACTGCCGATCAGCGCGTGATCGAAACCGAGCGCGGCCGCATGAGCGAACTGCGCAGGCCACGCGTCAAGCGGCCCAAACAGAAGTGAATGAAAAAAATAGATCCGCGGCGCGTACCCGTTTGGAGGTTCCATCGGTCGTTTCCAGATTTGTCCTGCTGCGGTGTGGATGCAATTGGCATGCGATCACAGCGCTCATTGGGCTTCCAGAGCCGGCTGCCGCGCGATCCGTAGACTGACGGCGCGTACTGGTCGATGTAGTGCAAAGATCGTCACGCCGCTGGCCAGTTACGGGTGCCTCGCCGCCAGGCGTCGCGACTCGGGCCGGCCAGAACGTCTGCGGAAGTTAGCAAAGCCTGTGCCAGTGAGCGGGCCTGGCGAGCGTGGGAGGGTTGCGGGTGCCCTTGCAGGAAGGTTGCGGCGAAGATCAGCGCGCGGCGCTGCGGGATGGTGCGAGCCCGTGTAAAATGATCTGCTATGGTCCGCGTTTTACACGGGATCACACGGGACTTGGCATGACAGAACGACAGCGGCGAGTGCGCGAGGCGATGCCGCGCGGCGGTGAAATCACGAGCCGAGCAAGCCGGCCGCAATGTTCACGCACAAGCCGAGCACCGCGACGTTGAAGTAGAACGACAGAATGGATTGCGCGAGCGCGGCGCGGCGAATGGTGCGCGAGCGCAGCACCACATCGGATGTCTGCGAAGCAACGGCGATGGTGAACGAGAAGTACAGGAAGTCCCAATAGTCGGGCACGAGCGATTGATCGGGAAAGAGCAGCGGCGTTTCGTTTGCGTCGGTATCGAAATAGAGCCGCGCGTAGTGCAGCGTGAAGATGGTGGGAATCATGAACCACGCGCCGATGAGCGTGAGTCCGGTGAGCGTGTAGTGCCACACCGTCGACGCTCCCGCGGTGCCCTTCGCCGAAGCGAGCTCGAGCACGATCGCGGCAATGCTGGCAATCGTGGCCGCGCAGATGACGAACAGCACGACGCCCGCGTTCTCGTCGTCGCGACGAGCGGATTCGCGCACGCGGTGCTCGTCCGCAGCGGCCATATGTGCCCAGATCAGCGCGAGATAGCTCCACACGGTGGTGTCCCAGCCGACCAGCACACGGACCATGGGGCGCATGTGCTCGGGCATTAACGCGGCGGCCACGATGCCGAACAGTAGCGCGATGAGCATGCGCGGGCGATTGCGAAGCGTCTGCGGATAGTATTTTGTGAACATGGGCTGGGCAGTGAGGCGCTCAAGTGTCGCGGATTCTAACTCGTGCGCGCCGTGCACCATGTGAGAGCGAGCGCAGTGCACGCATAGTGTTCCGCAACGGCCTTGCGCGCTCCTTTCAATCGAAAGCGGAATGCAGGCGCCGACATGTGCATGCGCAACTTCATTCGCGCCTGCTCGTCAAATTCGTTTATGAGCCGCCGTACGCAAGCGGCCTGCCGCGCTCGCAAGCGGAATTGGCGGTTTGCGAAGCCAGCAAGGACGCGCCTTCAGGCGCCCCATTTCCGGCAAGATTTTCCCGGAACGCGCTGGTTTCGCATGATTCTGTGTCAACTTTGCGCTTTGGATTGCTGCGCTACGAGAGGCAGCGCGCATACGTAGCCGGCATTGCGCTATCTGCTGCGCCTCGTCTCATTCGATCCTGCTTGCGACCGGCTTTTTTCAGTGGGCGATCCTGGTGGACCGCGGCGAGCATTCGGAGCAGGCGCTCGCACTGCTCGACAGACCTTGGTTCTTCGCTGTGCTTGGCAATCATGAAGACGCGCTGTGCGCCGTGGCCGACGGCCGCTTGCGGCGTCAGTGGTGGTAAGGCATTGGCGGCGCGTGGGCGGCGAATCTGCCTGACGAGAGCCTGCGTCGCTATGCGGAGCGGCTGCGCACGCTGCCGCTTGCGCGCGTGGTCGGCAGCGGTCCGGAGCGCTTCAATGTTCTGCACGCCGAATTCTTCGGCACCGACGCCGAATTGGACGCCGGCAATTTTTCCGCCGAAACGCGTCAGCAATTGCTGTGGGGACGCGAGCTCGCCATGGGCAACGGCGATCCGCAGCGGCAGCGCGGTTTGTCGCTGACCTACTGCGGCCACACGCCGATGCGCGACATCAAGCAGATCGGTTCGCAGGTCTTTATCGATACCGGCGCCTTCGGGCCCGGCGGCCGGCTCACGCTCGTCGAGCCGAGGGCGCTGCGGCGCTGGTCGATTTCGGTGGAAGAAGCGCGCGCGGAAGGCGCCGCGGCGTTGGCGCTGCCCTGATTCCCGCTTGTTGGCGCGCGCTCAGCCGACCTGGCTCAGCTCGAACACCATATCCACGCTCGTGCCGTTCCAGTTGTATTCCAGATAGGCCGCGTGGTGACAGTCGCGCAGCAGCGTGGTCTTGAAAGCCGCAAGGCATTCGCCCTCGGGATCGCGCACTGACGGATACGCAATGCCCGGCGCGCCCGCTTCGCGCACCGCGCGTCCGAGCGACTGGCCGGCGAGGTAGTCGTCCGGCGAGAGCACCGCGAGGTCCAGCTTCGGGTCGCCGCGCAGGTCCACCACGTCGCCTTGCGCCGCCACGGTGTAAAGGCGCATTTGCTGGCGCATGGGCGGCTCGGCGGTGGCTTCCATGAATTTGCCCGTGTGATAGCGCGTTTCGGCGATGGCAGTCGCGCGCGTGCGGGCGCAATAGAACACGCCGTAGGTACCATCCGAAAAGCGGCTGCCGAGCGGATTCAGATGCGTGAGCGCGGCCATGATCGGCCCATAGCCCGGCCCGAAGCGGCGTTCTTCGCGCGGCACGAGATCGAGTTCGCCGACTTCCGTGCGCAGCCGGTCGTTGGTCATGGCTTCGAGCGCATAGAGCGCGTCGAAATCTTCCGCCGATGCAACCCGGTCGAACAGATTGAAGGCCGGAAAGCGCGTGGGAATCACGCGATACGCGGGCGACCAATCCAGCGGCGCGCTGCGCCAGCGGTCCTGCCAATGCGGTTGTGTCACGCCCAGCCGCCTCGCATTGCGTCGAGATACTGGCGCACAGCCACGAGGTCGCTGATGTTGCCGGCCAGCATGCGGTCGAGCGCGCGGCGGCCGCCGAACGGCGGCGCGCTGTTGGGGCGCTTGATCCAGCTGTCCGCGGCGCTGGGCTGCGGCAGCAGGATTTGCAGCGCCTTGTAAATGCCGAGCAGCAGCGACAGGCGCTCCAGCGTGTCGCGTGCGAGGCGCGCCGTTTCCGGCGCGGACTTCCATTTGAAGTAAGTGGAGCGGCCCGGCGAGCCGAGCAGGACGATTTGCTCCTCCGCGCTCAAGTCCCAGTCTCGTGCGATGTTGAAGAATGCGCGCAAACCCGCTGCGGACATTTCCGCAAACGAGGGTTCAGAAAGCGGCCGAGGAATCGGCGCTTCAGACTGGGTGGCGCGGGCGGCATGAGCCATGAGCGGGTAAGTCCTGATATGTACTTATTGCCTATGCTAGTCCATTTTCGGATTTTTGCAAGGGAATATAATCCCGGTTCGCTCTATCGATGGAAAGCCTTGGGGAGTTCAGCAGATGTGGTTTCGAGCAGTAGCAACGGCAATCGCGGTGTGGTGTGCGTCCGGCGCGGCAATGGCTAACGGTTATACCGAGGTGTGGAATCCGCCCGAGGCCGGCGCGCATGCCAAGCACGGCGCTGCGAAGGCCGCAGAGCGCGAGCGGCGAGCGGACTGCGTCGAAAGCGAAGACGAAGATTGCCGCGAAACACGCGGCGGCATCCGCGCCGGTCGGTAAGTCGAAGGCAAAAGATGGTGTGAAGCATGTGGCGACGCGGCCCGGCCATGAAAGCGCGGGTGCGGTCCACGACGCAAAGCAGAAGCGCGCGGTTGTTGCGCACGCGGACAGGTCCCATACGGAAGCCGCAAAAACCGCACATGCGGACGCAGCGCACGGCGGTGCAGTGACGACCGGTGCAACGGCGAAAGACACGGCAGCCCAGCCGACCCCGGCGGTTTCTGCCGCTACTGCCGGAGCCGATCAGGCAGACGCCGCGGCGAATCCCGCGACAGCCCGCAGCGGTTCGCTGCCGCCGATCTTGCACTGAGCCGCCGAGCCGCCCGGCGTCCCGAAGGTCGGCGCTGCGGCCAAAGCGGCTAACTGCCCCTAACTGCCCGCTGACCGCCCGCTAACCGCCCGCCAGTCCGGTCGTCACCAGCCGCAACGTTTCCTTCAAACGCTCGTCGCGCACGCGCGAGTGCAGCGTCACCCGCGAGTCGGGCAGCGGTGGCAAGCCGAGCCGCGCCCCGACATCGATCAAACCGCGCGGCGCCACGGCGAGTCCCGCCGCAACCGCCGCGCCGACGGCCGCCAAGCCACCGACGCTTCCGTCAGCGTGCGCAGCGAGACGTCGCGCACATTGCACGGCGGGCTCAGCAGCGCGAGCGCCAAAGGCTCGCCGACGCGCGGCAGCCATGCCGGTGTCGCGAGCCAGCCGAGCGGTTCGCTGAACAACACGTGGGCGTCCTCGCGCGGGGGCTCGTCCGCCCCGTAGCGGACGATCACCGCGTCCAGCCGGCGCTCGTCGAACTGGGCCAGCAGCGCAGCCGATGTGCCGAGGTGCAGTTCCACCACCAGCGCCGGATCGTGGGCATTCAGGCGCGCCAGCAAGTGCGGCAGGTCAGGCCCCGCGACGTGCTCGCTCAAGCCGAGCGCGAGCCACCGACGTTCCACCGAAAGCGACCTCAGCGCGCGTTCATGCGCGTTCAGCAGTTCGCGCGCGGCGCCGAGAAACGCCTTGCCGTCGACGGAAAGGCGCACCACGCGCGGCGTGCGCTCGAGCAATTGCTTGCCCAGATGCGCCTCCAGCCGCTTCAGTTTCAGGCTGACGGCGGATTGCGTGGTGTCGAGCGCGTCGGCGGCGCGCGTGAAGCTGGACAGATCGGCCACCAGCACGAACGCCCGGACGGCATCGAGATCGAACACTTTCATTTCAACTCAACATGGATGAAATAGCGAGTAATACCTTTTCATTATGAGTGAGGGCACCTACGCTGTGTGCATGTTTTCACCACCTCGAAGGAGAAGAGAACGTCATGCCTTTTACCCGTATCGCGTTGCGCGCCGGCAAGCCCGTGGAATAACGGAAGGCGCTCACGGACAGCATTCAGCGCGCGCTCGTCGCGACCTTCAATGTGCCGAAGGACGACATCTTCATGCTGATCACCGAGCACGACGCCGGCAATTTTGTTTATGACAGCCAGTATCTGAACATCCAGCGAACGGACGACCTCGTGATGATCCAGATCACCGTGAGCAACACCCGCACGCTCGAGCAGAAAAAGGCGCTCTACCAGCGCATGGTCGACGAGTTGCATGAGTCGCCGGGACTGCGGCGCGAGGACGTGCTGACCAATCTCGTCGAAGTGCAGAAGGAGAACTGGTTGTTCGGCAATGGGATCGCGCAGTACGCGGTTTGAGCGAGCGCGCCTGCATGAATGCCGGCAGTGGCGCTGTCGGAATGGCCGCGAGCACGTGGTCCGGAGGCCGGTCGCTATAATGATTCGCTGTTCTTCATCATTTCGCGACGCCGCCCGCCATGGCATCAGAGAGCAACGATTCATCCCGCGAGCCGCTGGAACTCGGCGGCTCCGTGTGGTTCCAGGCCGGCGCCAACACGCTCGGCGGCGCGTCGCGAATCGCGTTGCTTGCGGCGATCGGCGAGACCGGTTCCATCACCAGCGCGGCGAAAGCCGTCGGCATCAGCTACAAAGGCGCGTGGGACGCGGTCGACGCAATGAACAACCTCGCGGGCGAGCCCGCTCGTTGTGCGGCTCATGGGCGGCAAGGGCGGCGGCACCACGCTCACTCCGCGCGCAGAAGCTGATCGACACCTTCCGCGCGGTGGAGCGCGAGCATCGGCGGTTTCTGGAGCGCGCGGGCGCGGCCATTGAAGGTTTCGCGACGGACTGGGATCTGATCGGCCGCATCGGCGTGAAGACGAGCGCGCGCAACCAGCTCTATGGCACCGTCTCGCACATCACGCGCGGCTCGATCAACGACGAAGTCTCGCTCACGCTGCCCGGCGGCCACACGATCGTCGCCGTCCTCACGCACGAAAGCACTGAGGCGCTCGGCCTCGCCGTCGGCACGGCGGCGTTCGCGCTGATCAAGGCGTCGTGGGTCGTGTTGCTCGTCGAAGACACAAGCGGCGCGCCGCTCAAACTGTCGGCGCGCAATCAGTTGCGTGGCGTCGTGCAGAGCGTGAAGCGCGGCGCCGTGAACGCCGAGGTGTCGTTCGCGCTCGATGGCGGCGCGGTGGTCACCGCCGTGGTCACGAATCAGAGCGCCGATTCGCTCGGTCTTGCCGTGGGGGCCAGCACCGTCGCAGCCTTCAAGGCATCGAGCGTGATACTGGGCGTGAAGGACTGAAGCCGCTAGCGAGAGGGTAGCGAAGGAGCAGAGCTGTCTGCGCGAACTCACGTCTCGCTGCGCACATAGCCGCTAAAGGCCTGATGCTCGCGAACGCGGTCGTCGCTGATCTGCACGACCTGATCGCCGAAAGCGGCGACATCGTCGGGATCATGCGTGATCAACACCATCGGAATATCAAGCCGGGTTTGCAGCTCGGACAGCTTCTGCCGCATGCGCTGGCGCAAGTGGCTGTCCAGCGCGGAAAACGGCTCGTCCAGCAACAGCAGTTGCGGCCGGGCGACGAGCGCCACGCGCTGCTTCTGTCCACCGGAAAGCTGCGCCGGATAGTGGCCGGCCACGCTTCGCAGTTCCAGCGCATCCAGCCAGTAATCCACCTCGGCGACGCGATTGCGCGCGCGCGGATTGAGCCAGCCGCGTTGCAAGCCGAAGCCGATATTTTGACGCACGTTCAGATGCGGAAAGAGCGCGTAGTCCTGAAACAGATACGCGACCTGGCGTGCCTGCGGCTTCAGATCGATACCGCGCGTGCTGTCGAAAAGCGCATGGCCGTGCAGCGCAATCGTGCCTTCGTCCGGGCGCAGCAGACCGGCAATAGCCTGCAGCGTCAGACTCTTGCCCGCGCCCGACGGCCCGCAGCACCACGCGCTGCGTGGTCGCATGGAAGGCGACCTCGAGCGTGAAGCGGCGCTCGGCGCTTTCAAATGTTTTGCGGATGTCGACGTTAAGCGGCATGTCAGCGGGAAACCAGAAGCGTGCGCTGCGGCACGAGCCGCCCGGCGAGCAGCAGGATCACGACGCACGTCAACGAAGTCACGATCACGAGGAAATTCGCGGTGCTGTCGTCGCCGGCTTGCACGGCTGAGTAGACCGCCACCGAAAGCGTCTGTGTGCGGCCCGGCAAATTGCCGGCGATCATCAGCGTGGCGCCGAACTCGCCGAGCGCCCGCGAGAATGCCGCGTGCGGCGAGCGGCAGGCTCACGCGAAAGAAAACCGCGGTTTCGCTGACGCCGAGTGTGCGCGCGGCACGCTCGAGTTGCGGATCGACGGCTTCGAAGGCGGCGCGGGCGGACTTCAGCACGAGCGGAAACGCGACCACCGTCGACGCAATCACCGCGCCTTGCCACGTGAACACCAGTTGAATGTCGAAGCGGTCGAGCTAGGCGCCGATCACGCCGCGACGTCCGAGCAGAACCAGCAGATAGTAGCCGAGCACAGTAGGCGGCATGACGAGCGGCAGCGTTAGCAGCGAATCCACCACGTCGCGTGCGCCCGAGCGCCAGCGCGACAAGCCGAAGCCCGCCGCGACGCCGAACACGAGATTGAGCGCGGTCGCCCAGCCCGCTACTTTCAGTGACAGCATGAGCGGGATCCAGGCGTCTTGCATGATCTTGCGGGTCGGCTTGGCGCGAGTGGATCAGTGAGCCGGCTTGAAGCCGTACTTCGCGAGTACCGCCTGACCGGCCGGCGACAGCACGAAGTCGACAAAGGCCTGCGCGTCCGCCGCGTGGCGGCTGCCTTCCACTTGCGCGATCGGATAGGTGATCGGCGTTTGCGTCGGCACGCTCAGCGCCACTTTCACCTTGCCGGGCACGATGGCGGCGTCGGTGCCGAATACGAAACCGGCGTCGACTTCGCCGCGCGACACATAATCGAGACTTTGACGCACGTTCGCTGCGAGCACGGCCTTCGCGCTCACTGCATCCCACACGCCTGCCGCTTGCAGCGCGCCTTGCGTGTAGCGGCCGACCGGCACGGAGGCCGGATCGCCATAAGCAATCCGCTTGACGTTCGACGACGCCAGTTCATTCAGGCCCGACGGCGCGAAAAGGCTGTCTGCCGGCACGATCAGCACCAGCGAGTTGGCGGCGAAATCGTGGCGCGTGGCCGGCACGATGACTTTCTCGGCGGCGGCTTTGTCCATGGCCTTCTGATCCGCGGAGGCGAAGACGTCGGCGGGTGCGCCTTTGGCGATCTGCTGCATCAAGACGTCGGAAGCGCCGAAGTTGAGCAGTACCTTGGTGCCCGCGTGCTGCTTCTCGAAGGCTTCGCTCACGGCCTTGAATGCGTTGGTCAGGCTGGCGGCGGCCGACACGACCAGCTCGCCGGCGCGTGCGTTGGCGCTGACGGCAAGAGAAATGGCGCTGGCGACCCATAGCGTTTGTTTCAGCAGACGGCGCGACGGTGTCATGAACGGGTGAAAGTCCGGCGCGCGCCGGAGCGGTGGTTAAAACGCATATCGTAATATACACGAGGTTATAGCGCAGGCATGACGGACATTCGGCCGGTCAAATACCGCGGCGCAAGCCGGACCGGCAAAAAGATTCAGACGTGGAGTGAAGCGGGCGGCGCTAGGTTGTTGCGCGTTTGCGAGAGCGGCGCGGCGGCTGGCCGGACGTCGCGTACGGCCTTCCATTTCGCGCGGATAAACGGCCGCTCATGGCCGGACACTTTCAACGCGATGTGGGTCACCCAGCGCTGCGTGGGCACATGCACGCCGTGCATCAACACGGCGAGCACCATCAGGCTGACCGCGACAGGAAGCGCGGAAAGGCGCTCGGGCTGGGCCTTCCACGCTATCCGCACGAACAGCAGCGCGGCGAGCGCGCCGACGAGACAGCCGGTGATCGCTTCCGAAGGCAAGTGCGCGCTCAGCACGACACGCGACAGGCCGACCGCCATGCCGGCGGCGAGGCCGAGCAGCACGCCCAGCACCCGAGCGGAGGGAATGCGTTCGCAGCAGAATCAGGAACAGGGCGACCGGATAGACCGCCGTAGAGAGCATCGCGTGGCCGCTCACGCCCGTGAAATCGAGTTCGCGCACGCCCAACTCCCCAGCCAAGGAACGCGAGCTTTGTGACGGTCACGAGCCCGATGGCCGCGCCGAGCAACAGCAGCCAGCCCGCCGCCATTCGCCACGTGTAGCCGACCGCCCAGCCACAGCGCGATGGCGAACGCGAGCGGCAGCGTCATACCGGCGCCGCCGAGGCTGGTGATGGAGTACCACAGATGGTCGGAGAATTCGGGCATCGGGACAGGCGATCAGCGCCGCATAGAATTAATTATTGATATCACACTGCAACGCGCGAACGGCATGAATCGCCGACGCGCCGGGATAACCGCCAGTATAGACGGGCTGCGCCGACGGCTGCCGCCGGGCAAAAAGCTTTTTGCCGCGAGACGTTAGCTTGCTAACAGGCCAGCTCGCACTCGGATGGCGGCGCGGCGGCAAGGTTCATCGGCGGCTCTCGCCCGCAGCCTGCGGCGGGCTGGCGGCTGCCCGTTGGCGGCCGGTGATGGCACGGTTGCTAACGGCGGAATTCGTTTGAAGCATCCTGCATAGCGTCCGGATTGATGTTCTTGTGCATTGCACAAGAAGCGCATTTCATCCCACCATCCTGCCCCTTTTTGCGAGGTTTTGCGCCGATGGCAAAAAGTCTATCGAACATCTGGCTTCGCGGTTTGAAGCGCCTGCTGGCGATTCAGACCGAGCACGCGCAGAAGACCGCGAAGCGCACCGCCACGCGCCCAGCCCGTCCGGCGACCACCAAGCCGTCGACCAAAGTCCGCCCGCTCAAGTCCGCGGCGCTCCGTGCGCCGGTCAAACGCGAGGCGCCGCGCCCGACCGCGCGCGCTCGTTCCATTCGGCGCCCGCGGCGCCCGGGCGGCTCGTCAATCATCTGCAATATGGTCTGTATGTGCCGTCGGGCCATGCGCTCGACAGCATGCCGCTCGTCGTGATGCTGCACGGCTGCACGCAATCCATCGACGAATTCGTCCAAGGCACGCGCATGAACGTTCTGGCGGACCGCTACGGCTTTGCCGTGGTTTATCCGGAACAGTCGAAGCACGCGCATTCGCACCCGCTGCTGGCATTGGTACGACGCGGGCGAAAGCGCGGGCGGCGCGTGGTGCGCGTGTGCCGCGTGCAAGGGCTCGCGCACGCGTGGGCCGGCGACGACGACGCCGTGCCGTTCCATTCGTCGAAAGGTCCGGACGCCAGCGCCATGATCTGGGAATTCTTCGAGCACCAGCGGCGGGTGGGGGCAGGCGTCGAGGAAGGCAGCGCGGCGCCTTGGTTCTACGCCCGGTGACGTTTGAGCAACACTTCGAAATGAGTGCTGGCGCGTTACTAGGGCGTTAACGCCTAAACTCATTGTCGAGGTTGACCATGTACTTGCTTACCCGCCTGTTCCTATTTCTGACGAAGTCGCCCGAACAACTCGCAAAAGAGCGCGCAGACGCGTTCCTCGCTGAAGCAACGCAACGGACCTGTACGACCTGGAATTCCGCATGCGCAAGCTGGATCGCGAGACGAACTTCCGCCAGCCGTCGTGGATGAGCCAGCACTAAGCTAAGCGTCTTTAGTGAAGCATCGGCGGTAGTAATGGATGCCGGTGCCCCGGGCTCATGCGCAGCCTTTCTCCATTCGGATTGTTGCACTCTTGTGAGCGTGTGCTCACTTACCGAAACGGGCTAGCGTCCGCGCCCTCGCCTGCGCGTGGTCCAGAATCGGGGCCGGGTAGTTGTCGCCCAGCGCAACGCCGAATTCCTCCAGCCGTTCCGCGCCTGCCAGCCACGGCGCATGAATCCATTTCGCCGGCAGCTTGCCGAGTTGCGGCAGATAGCGTTTGATAAAGCGCCCGTCGGCATCGAATTTTTCCGACTGCGTGATCGGATTGGAGATGCGGAAATAGGGCTGCGCATCGCATCCCGTCGAAGCCGCCCACTGCCAGCCGCCATTGTTCGCGGCGAAGTCGTAGTCGTTCAATTGCTCGGCGAAATAACGCTCGCCGAGCCGCCAGTCGACACCCAGATCCTTGACCAGAAAACTCGCCGTCACCATGCGCAGGCGGTTGTGCATGTAGCCGGTGCCGTTGAGTTGCAGCATCGCGGCGTCGATCAGCGGGTAGCCCGTGCGGCCTTCGCACCAGGCGGCGAAGGCGGCGTCCGCCTCTGGACCCTGCTCCCAACGCAGCCGGTCGTACTCCTCCTTGAACGACGCGCCATCCGCAAGCCTCGGGTGATGCGCGAGGATCATGAAGTAAAAATCCCGCCAGATGAGTTCCGAGAGCCACGTGGCCGCGCCCCGTCCGTCTGGCTGCAGGGACATTTCGTGCGCGAGCCGCGCCAGCGTGCGGATCGACACCGTGCCGAAGCGCAAATGCACCGAGAGGTAGCTCGGACCCTTGACGGCCGGAAAATCGCGCCGTTCGGCGTAGCTGTCGATTCGCGTGAGAAAGTCGTCCAGCAGCCGCTGTGCGCCGCTCATGCCCGTGGGCAAGTCCAGTTCCGCGAGATTGCCCGGAGCGAAGCCGAGTTGTTCGAGCGTCGGCAGTTGCCTGTTCAGGGCCGGCGGCAACGAGGCCAGATGATTCACGTAAGTCTCGACCGGGTAGGGCTTCAGGTCGAAGCTCGTCAACTGCTTGAGCCAGGCGTTCTTGTACGGCGTGAACACGGTGAACGGCTTGTTCTGACCGGTCAGCAGTTCCGCGCGCTCGAAAATCACCTGATCCTTGAACGTGAGAAACGTGCGGCCCGTCTCTGCTAGGCGCTCGCGCACCGCCTCGTCTCGTTCGATAGCGGCGGGTTCGTAGTCGTGGTTGGTCAACACCGCGTCGACGCGAAGCTGATCGGCGAGCTTCGGCACGAGTTCCGTGGGATCGCCATACAACACGACGAGGCCGCCGCCTCGCGCGCAGTGCTTCGTCGAGTTCGCGCAGCGAGCCAAGAATGAACTCGACGCGCCGGTCCTGCGCCTGCGTGCCCGGATGGCGCGTCTGCCACCTGTCGACGAGCGGTTGCAGGATGGTCGTATCGAACACGAACACGCACCAGACGCGCTCGCAATGTTTGAGCGCGTAGTAGAGCGCGGCGTTATCGGTTGTACGCAGGTCGCGGCGGAACCAGAGCAGACCGGTGTCGAAGCTATCGTTCAGATGGCGGACGCGTGTCATCGGCAAGTGGAGCGGTAAACGGCTGTTTGCGGAGCGGGCTTACGCAGGTCTGAACGGAAACGACCGCCGCGGCAGGCACAGCGCTCACGCGAGCAAGCGGAACCGGCCGCCCATTCGTACCGCGGCCGAGGTCAGGCCCTCAAGGTTTCAGGCGGCCGGCGTGGTCGGCAAATCCGGCGTTTGCGGCGTTTGCACGCCGTAGCAGCCGCGATACGTCGCGTAGAACGAGCAATACAGCATAGTGGTGACGATCATCGTCGCGGGCATTAGCACGGCAAACGCGAAGTCGCCCGCGCCGAGCGCCTGCATCAGCGCCGATAAGCCGAGCGATACGGTCATCGCCACGGCAAACCACAGCGCGCCGAATACGATGAACGCGCCGCGATTGCGCCAGCAGCTGACGAGGCTGAAGAACATTGCCTTGATGGGCGGCACGTCATGCCACGCCGCGAGAATCGGCGAGAACCAGAAAAGCATGGCGACCGGCACGTAGAACGCGAAGGCCGTGACCACGGCAAGCGGCATATTGCTGTTGGCCAGCGCCTCGGGGTCCATGGCCCCGCCCGCGCCGAGCATCACCTTGAGCAGCATGCCGCCGTCGGCGAGCGCGGAACCCGCCAGCACGAGCGCCATCGCGATCACATAGAACACGCCGAGCACGATCAGCCGGCGCGCCACTACCGGGCCGTAGGAGCGGAAGCCGTCCACGAGAATGGTCGGGAACACCGGCTTGCCGGCGATCGTGTTGCGGCATGCCGCCATGAAACCGACCGCCACGCCGGGAATGGACGCGAGCGGCAAAACGCTGCCGATCAGCGGAATTTGCGCGACGAGCGTCATCACCAGCAGGTAGGTGAAGAAGAGCGTCAGAAACGCGAGCGAATTCTTGCGAAACAGCCAGATGCCTTGCCGGAACCATACATAGCCGGCTTTCGCGGGGACTTCGATCAGTTGCATGAGGTATGAATGCCAGGAAGTGCGACGCCGGACAGGCGCTCGCGCAGAATGCGCTCGAAGTGGCCGGGGTCGTGCGGTTTGAGCAGCTCGGCCGCGCGCGGCAAATGAAAATCATACAGGCGCGAGACCCAGAAACGGTATGCGCCCGCCCGCAGCATGTCGCCCCAATGGCGGTTTTCCTCGACGGTGAAGGGACGCACGGTCTGATACGCGCGCAGCATGGCCTCCGTGCGCGCCGGATCGAGCTTGCCCGTGGCGAGATCCACGCACCAGTCGTTGACGGTCACCGCAACGTCGAACAGCCACTTGTCGCAGCCGGCGAAGTAAAAGTCGAAGAAGCCGCCGAGCCGCACTTCGTGGCCGGTCCCGGGCGCGGCGTGCGCGAACATCGCGTTGTCACGGAACAGGTCGGCGTGGCACGGGCCCTCGGGCAGCGCGGCGTAGTCGGCGGATGCAAAGAACGCCTCCTGATACGCGAGTTCCGACGACAGCAGCTCACGCTGTTCGCCTTCGAGAAACGGCAGGATGGTCGGCACCGTTTCCTTCCACCAGGGCAGGCTGCGCAGATTCGGCTGATAGCCAGTGTAATCGCGCCCGGCCAGATGCATGCGAGCCAGCATCTGCCCGACTTCGATGCAATGCTCGACGCCCGGCGCGAGTTCCGGCGCGCCTTCGAGTTTCGTCACGATCGCCGCGGGCTTGTCGAGCAGCATGCCGAAGAGAGAACCGTCCTCGCGCGGCATCGGGTCCGGCACCGGCACGCGGTGAGCGGCCAGATGCCGCATCAGGTCCAAATAGAACGGCAATTGCTCGGCTGTGAGCTTTTCGAAGATGGTGAGGACGTATTCGCCGCGCGTCGTCGTCAGAAAGAAATTGCTGTTTTCGATGCCGGATGAAATGCCGCGAAATTCGACGACCCCGCCGAGATCGTAATGGCGCATCCAGTGTGCAAGTTGGGATTCGGTGACAGCGGTGAAGACAGCCATGCGGAAAACGTCGGATCAGGTTGGTCGGGCTGGCGCGAGGCGGCCAGCGGAATGGGTGCGGTGGTCAAGGCAGCGGCGAACGCGCGAAGGGCGGGTCCGCAAACGGCAACGGGATTCACGGCAACAGCGGTATTGAAACGGTTAAGCGGCTAACCCGCGGCACGCCAGCCGCGGATGCGTCGACAAAGACGGCGAGGCCGGCGCCCCGCCCGCATCGATCAATAAGTCAGGTTCACCGACGGCAAACGCGTGCTCGCGCGACCGTTGTCGCGCACGGTGGGCGACGTGTCGAGCGGCGCGCTCATGTGATAGCGCGTGCCGAGGTTCGAATGCACGTTGATTTCAACGGGCTTGCCTTTGTCGCGGTATTCGGTGATCTCGGTGCCGTTCGCGCTGCGCTCGTAAAAGCTCGGCGTGCGCGGGACGTTGATTTCGACCTTCGAGCTGACCTGGGCGGCCGGCCAGTTGATCTTGTCCAGATCAGGCAGGCCGGCGCGTTCGTTGGCGGACTGCGGTGCGCCCGGAGGCGGCGTGTCGTCGACGGGCTGGGCAGCCATCGCGGCGTTGCCAAAGGCCACGGCCAGTGCAACGGCGACGGGAAGGAGCGGCTTCATGGTGATTCTCCGGAATGGTGCCCCGATTCTAGCAAATCCAGCCTCTGCCCCGGGCACGATACTCTTATTTTGCGCCGCTTTCGGGCGACGCGTCTGCCATCTTCCGGGCGCCCGCGGCGGCGCGTGCTGCGCGGGCGGCGCGGTCATTTGGCGATCACGGGTTCCGTGGTAATGTCATCTCATCAATAGAGGCGAACGAAGATGAACAACGATACCAATCAACGCGCGGTGCAAACTCCCGCCAACAGTTTCCCGACCGAATCCTTCGACGATGCTGCCGAAGCTGTCACCCGCCTGTCGGCGATTTACGAAGCGAACACCTCCTTCCTGCGCGACGCCTTCGCGCGCTATCGCCGCAACGAACTGTTCGAGCGCCGGGTGCGCGCATGCTACCCATTCGTGCGCGTCTGCACCGAAGTGAATACGCATGTCGACTCGCGCCGCTCATATGGTTTCGTCGCGGGGCCCGGCGTATTCGAGACCACGGTCACGCGGCCGGATCTGTTCGGCAACTATTATCGCGAGCAATTGCGGCTGCTTGCCAAAAACCATCATGTGAAGATCGAGGTCGGCGTTTCGACACAGCCCATTCCAATTCATTTTGCGTTTGCCGAGGGCATTCACCTCGAGGGCGATCTGGATCGCGAGCGTCTTTTCCTGATGCGCGACGTGTTCGACACGCCGGACCTCGCGCTGCTCGACGACCGCATTGTGAACGGCACGTATGAGCCGCTGCCCGGCGAGCCGCATCCGCTTGCATTGTTCACGGCGGCGCGCGTGGACTTCTCGCTGCATCGGCTGAAGCATTACACGGCGACCTCGCCCACGCATTGCCAGAACTACGTGCTGTACACGAACTATCAGTTCTATATCGACGAATTCGTCAAGCTCGGCCGCACGATGATGGCCCATACCGACGACGAGGAACTGCGCGCGTATCGCAGCGAATACACGTCGTTCGTGGAGCCGGGCGATGTCGTCACCTACAACGAAAATCTCGGCGAGCAGGCGCAGGAAGGCACGGCGCCGCCGCGTCTGCCGCAAATGCCCGCGTATCACCTGAAGCGCGCGGACGGCAGCGGCATCACGATTATCAACATCGGCGTGGGGCCGTCGAATGCGAAGACCATCACCGATCACATTGCCGTGCTGCGTCCGCATGCATGGATCATGCTTGGCCACTGCGCGGGTCTGCGCAACACGCAGCGCCTCGGCGACTATGTGCTCGCGCACGGTTATGTGCGCGAGGACCACGTGCTCGGCGCCGACTTGCCGCTCTGGGTGCCGATTCCGGCGCTCGCCGAAGTGCAGGTCGCGCTCGAACGCGCGGTCGCTCAGGTCACACAACTGGACGGCGTCGAACTGAAACGCGTGATGCGCACGGGCACCGTCGCGAGTGTCGACAACCGCAACTGGGAACTGCGCGATCATCGCGAGCCGGTGCAGCGGCTGTCGCAAAGCCGCGCGATTGCCTTGGATATGGAGAGCGCGACCATCGCCGCGAATGGATTCCGCTTCCGCGTGCCTTACGGCACCTTGCTATGCGTGTCCGACAAACCGCTGCACGGCGAACTGAAGCTGCCTGGCATGGCCGACCAGTTTTATCGCGCGCAGGTCGACCAGCATCTGCAGATCGGCGTGAAGGCGATGGAGCTGTTGCGCGAGAACGGGCTGCATCGTTTGCATAGCCGCAAGCTGCGCAGTTTCGCGGAAGTGGCATTTCAGTAAGCGGGCTTTGGTGAGCGCGCGGTGTGGGCGCTGCGCGCGCAGTTGCAGACGTGTGCGCGACGAGCCGTGCGCGGCCGGTCCGTCCGCGAGCGGCCGTCAGCAACTCACCGTGCGCAACTCTCCGTCCGCCTGCTTACTGCCCCACACCCGTCAGCCCGATTAAACTACCCGCCGCCAGCAGCCACAGCGGATGAACGCGCGTCTTCAGCGCGATCGCTGCTGTGACCGCGGTGATCGCCCATGCAATCGCGGTCGAATCCGACGCTTGCGCAATCAGCGCAGCGCTCGCCGCGACGATGCCCGCCGTCACCGGCACCAGTCCCAATTGCGCGTAGCGCCGCCACGGCCGGTCCTTGAAGCGGTCCCACGCGTGCAGCGCGAGAATCGTCACGATTGACGACGGTCCGAATTTCGCGATCGACGTGACGAGCATGCCCGGCCAACCGGCCACATGCCATCCGATCAGCGTCACGATCATCAGATTCGGGCCGGGCGCGGCTTGCGCGAGCGCGAACAGCGCGCTGAATTCGCTGGCCGGCATCCAGTGATGCACCTCGACCACCTGGCGCTGCATCTCCGGAAGAATGGTGTTGCCGCCGCCGAATGCGAGCAGCGAAAGCTGGCTGAAAATGATGGCGAGGGAAACCAGCGTGTCGTTCATTGCGCGTTCCTCGATGCAACGTAGATGCTGAGCGGCGTCAACACCAGCATGGTGGGCAAAAGCGGCAGCCGCAGGATTGCAATCGCGATGAAGCCGAGCGCGGCGATGAGCGCAGCCATGGGTTTGTGACGCAACGGCAGCAGGATTTTCACGGCCATCGAAATGAGCAGGCCCGCCGCCGCGGCCGCCAAGCCCGCAAATAGATGGCGCACATGCGGATCGTCTTGCGTGCGCTCATACAGCACGCCAAGACCGATCACCATGAGCGACGGCCCCGCAATCAGTCCGAGTATTCCGGCGAGCGCGCCCGGGATGCCGCGAAAACGCATGCCGACGGCCACCGACAGATTGATCACATTGCCGCCCGGCAGGAATTGGCAAAGGCCGAGCAGATCCGTGAAGTCTTCGGCGCTCAGCCAGCGGCGCTGTTCGACCAGCGCGCGGCGTGCAAGCGGCAGCGCGCCGCCGAATGAGATGAGCCCGAGGCCGAGAAATCGGCCGAAAATTTCCCGCAGTGTGGGCTTGCGTGCTTCTGCGGAATCGAGTGAGGTGAGGTTGTGGTCCATATTGCTTCGCTTCCCGTTCAAGCTCAGAAGGTTAGCGCCGAACCGCCGCGCGACAAAACGATTTCTGGGCGCGGCTTTGTGATCTACAATCACAAACATGGCCCGCAATCTTCCTCCCTTTTCCGCACTGCGCGCCTTTGAAACCGCGGCGCGTCATGAAAGCTTCAGCGCCGCCGCGAACGAACTGCATGTGACTCACGGTGCAATCAGCCGGCAGGTCGCAGCGTTTGAGGCGTGGCTCGGCGTGCAGGTGTTCCAGCGTCACGGCAAGCGTGTCCGGCTCACGGGCGACGGCCGCCGCTATCTGTCCACGGTGCAGGCCGCGTTCGACAGCATCGCCTACGCCACGGACCAACTGCGCGACACCGGCGTCGTGCATGTGCTGCGCGTGAATGCGTTGCCCACCTTTGCGATGAAGTGGCTGCTGCCGCGCCTGCATCAGTTCCAGCGCAAGGTGCCCAACGTCGAGCTGAGGCTTGCAACGTCGAATGCGCCCGTCGAGACATTGGACAGTTTCGACGTTGCGGTGCGGCGCGGTCCCGCGCATTGGACGAACTGCGTGAGCGGCCATTTTCTCGGCGAGAGCGAAGTGCCGGTGTGCAGTCCTGCGCTGCTGCAGCGCTCGCCGATCCGCACCGCCGACGATCTCGCGCGGCACGTCTTGCTGCATTCGGACACGCGCCCCGACGCGTGGGGCAACTGGTTAGCGGCGGCGGGCGTCACGGCGAAATGCCGCAAAAAGCAGTCGTTCGATCACTTCTATCTGGCGTTGCAGGCCGCGGTGGATGGACTTGGCGTCGCACTCGGCCCCTTGCCTCTATTGGCGGATGAACTCGCGTCAGGCCGCCTCGTCTTGCCGCTCGCCGGACCGCGCCTGGACGCGCGCGGCTATTGGTGGGTCGCGCGGCGCGAGGTCGCGAATGCGCCGCTCGTCGCGCAAGCGCGGACAGGTCACGCTAGACCCACACGTTACAGATAGAACATCCGGTCTTCTTCGGACTTGGTCGGCTGCGGCTCGGTGC
This sequence comes from uncultured Paraburkholderia sp., assembly GCA_940746715.1. Taxonomy (GTDB): domain Bacteria; phylum Pseudomonadota; class Gammaproteobacteria; order Burkholderiales; family Burkholderiaceae; genus Paraburkholderia. The sequence continues at coordinate 147,325 of CALNWN010000010.1, read as the reverse complement.
CTTCGCGATCCTCGTAGAATTTAAGCACCGCTTCGAGCACCTGATCCGGATCGTCGATCATCTGCATGAGGTCGATGTCGGTCGGATTGATGAGGCCCATTGGCGTGAGCGAATTCTTGAACCACGCGAGCAGACCTTCCCAGAACTCGGCGCCCACCAGAATGATCGGCACGTGGCGCGACTTCTTGGTTTGAATGAGCGTGAGCACTTCGGCAAGTTCGTCGAGCGTACCGAAACCGCCGGGCATGACGATGACCGCGTCGGAGTTCTTGACGAACGTGACCTTGCGCGTGAAGAAGTGACGGAAACGCAGCGAGATGTCCTGCCACTGATTGCCGGATTGCTCGTGCGGCAATTCGATATTCAGCCCGACCGAAGGCGCCTTACCCGCATGCGCGCCTTTATTCGCGGCTTCCATGATGCCGGGGCCGCCGCCGGAGATCACGGCGAAGCCCGCATCCGAGAGCTTGCGCGCAATTTGCGTGGCCAGTTTGTAGTACGGCGAGTTCGGTTTCAGGCGCGCTGAACCGTAGATGCTGACAGCCGGGCGAATCTCCGAGAGGTACTCGGTCGCCTCGATAAACTCTGCCATAATCGTGAACATCTGCCACGATGCGCGGGCCTTTTTTGCCGTTGCGCGCTCTTGATCTGCGAGTGAACGCAGACTCGGAATCACTTTTCTCTTAGTCATAATGCCTGAAGAACGAAGCCTTGAAGGTAAGACCCTGCTATTGGTCGACGGTTCGAGTTATCTGTACCGGGCCTACCATGCGATGCCTGATCTGCGCGGGCCCGACGGTGGCCCCACGGGTGCGCTCTACGGGATGATCAACATGCTGCGGCGCATGCGCAAGGAAGTCACAGCAGAGTATAGCGCGTGCGTGTTCGACGCCAAGGGCAAAACGTTTCGCGACGACTGGTATCCCGAGTACAAGGCGAATCGTCCTTCCATGCCGGACGATCTCTCGCGGCAGATCGAGCCGATTCATGTGGCCGTGCGCGCGCTCGGCTGGCCGCTTCTGATGATCGAAGGCGTGGAAGCCGACGATGTGATCGGCACGCTCAGCACCGAGGCGGAAAAGCGCGGCATGAACGTGATCGTGTCGACTGGGGACAAGGATCTGGCGCAGCTCGTGTCGGATCATGTCACCCTCATCAATACGATGACCAACGAGAAACTCGACCGTGCCGGCGTGCTCGCCAAGTTCGGCGTGCCGCCGGAGCGCATTGCCGACTACCTGTCGCTAATCGGCGATACCGTCGACAACGTGCCGGGCGTCGAGAAATGCGGGCCGAAAACCGCGCTCAAATGGCTCACGCAATATGAGTCGCTGGATGGCATCGTCGCACATGCCGGCGAGATCAAAGGTGCGGTAGGAGACAATCTGCGACGCTCGCTGGATTTCCTGCCCATGGCGCGCAAGCTCGTCACCGTCGAGCGCCATTGCGATCTGACCGATCACATCGCGCCCATCGAGGAAAACTTGCAGAGCCGCCCCGAATCGCGGGAGGAACTGCGCGACGTGTTCACGCGCCACGGCTTCAAGACCTGGCTGCGCGAGGTCGAAATTGCCGACGCGGTGGAAGGCCCGGAAACCGACGTGCCGCCCGCGCTCACCGTCGACCACGAACGTCACTATGAAACGGTGCAGACGTGGGAACAGTTCGACGCGTGGCTGCAAAGAATCGACGCGGCAGAGCTGACTTCGTTCGACACCGAGACCACGTCGCTCGATCCGATGACCGCGCAAATCGTGGGCTTGTCGTTCTCGGTCGAAGCGGGGCATGCCGCGTATGTGCCAGTTGCGCATCGCGGCCCGGACGCGCCGGTGCAACTGCCGCGCGACGAAGTGCTCGCGAAGCTCAAGCCGTGGCTCGAAAGCGCGGAGCACAAGAAAGTCGGTCAGCATCTGAAGTACGACGAACAGGTGCTCGCGAACTACGGCATCGAAATGCGCGGCATCGAGCACGACACGCTGCTGCAATCGTATGTGCTGGAATCGCACCGTCCGCATGACATGGACAACCTCGCGTTGCGCCATCTCGGCGTGAAGACGATCAAGTACGAAGATGTCGCGGGCAAGGGCGCGCAGCAAATCGGCTTCGACGAAGTCGCGCTCGACAAAGCCGCCGAATACGCGGCTGAAGACGCCGACATCACGTTGCGTCTGCATCAAACGCTGTACCCGCAGCTCGCCGCGGAAAAGACGCTCGAGCATGTCTATCGCGACATTGAAGTGCCCACGTCGCGCGTGTTGCGCAAGATGGAGCGCACGGGCGTGTTGATCGACGCGGAAAAGCTGCGTCTGCAGAGCAGCGAAATCGCCGCGCGCCTGATCGAGCTGGAAAGCGAGGCGTATGTGCTGGCCGGCGGCGAATTCAACCTCGGCTCGCCGAAGCAGATCGGGCAGATCTTCTTCGAGCGGCTGGAATTGCCGGTCGTCAAGAAGACGCCCAGCGGCGCACCGTCCACCGACGAAGAAGTGCTGCAAAAACTCGCCGAAGATTATCCGCTGCCCAAAATCCTGCTGGAACATCGCGGCTTGTCGAAGCTGAAGTCCACCTACACCGACAAGCTGCCGCGCATGGTCAACGCGAGCACGGGCCGCGTGCACACGAACTATGCGCAAGCCGTCGCGGTGACGGGGCGTCTCGCGTCGAACGATCCGAACTTGCAGAACATTCCGGTGCGCACCGGCGAAGGCCGCCGCATTCGCGAGGCCTTTATTGCGCCGCCGGGCCACAAGCTCGTTTCCGCGGATTACTCGCAAATCGAGCTGCGCATCATGGCGCATATTTCGGGCGACGAATCATTGCTGCGCGCATTCTCGCAGGGCGAGGACATTCACCGCGCGACCGCCGCGGAAATTTTCAGCGTGACGCCGCTGGAAGTGTCCAACGATCAGCGGCGTGTCGCCAAGGTCATCAACTTCGGCCTGATCTACGGCATGAGCTCGTTCGGCCTTGCGTCGAACCTGGGCATTACGCGCGATGCCGCGAAGCTGTATATCGACCGCTATTTCGCGCGTTATCCCGGCGTCGCTCGTTATATGGACGAGACGCGTCTGTGCGCGAAAGCCAAGGGTTATGTCGAGACCGTGTTCGGCCACCGCCTGTGGCTGCCGGAGATCAATGGCGGCAACGGTCCGCGCCGCCAGGCCGCGGAGCGCGCGGCCATTAACGCGCCGATGCAGGGCACGGCCGCCGACCTGATCAAGCTCTCCATGATCGCGGTGCAGAAATGGATCGAAGAATCCCATATCGGCACGCGCATGATCATGCAGGTGCACGACGAACTCATTCTCGAAGTCCCCGACGAAGAACTGCCCGAGGTCCGCAAGCGTCTGCCCGAGCTCATGTGCGGCGTGGCCGCGCTGAAAGTGCCGCTCGTCGCCGAAGTCGGCGCGGGGCTCAACTGGGAAGAAGCGCATTGACGGCCGTATGACGGCGCGCGATAACGTCGTGTGCATGTCACACATGCGTTTTGGCAGCTTGTGACAAAGCGTGCTGCTCGCGGACAATCGGTAAAACACACGCGCTCGCGCGTGCTTACGACGCACAACCCATCGGCAAATACGGAGAGTTCAATGCATCGTTTTATCGTCGTCGGCGGAGGCGCGGGGGGACTGGAGCTGGCAACCCGGCTGGGCGATCGCTATGGTCACAAGAGCCGGGGCGCGACGCGGGCGCAGGTCACGCTTGTCGACCGCAATCCGACTCATATCTGGAAGCCCTTGCTGCATGAAGTGGCGGCCGGCAGCATGGACCCGTTCACGCAGGAACTCGAATACGCGGCGCAAGCGCGCTGGCACGGCTTCGAGTTTCAGCAGGGCGAGCTGACGGGGCTGGACTGTGCGAACCGGCGCCTCACGCTCGGTCCGGTTCTCGACGACGACGGCGCCGAACTGCTGCCCGAGCGCCAGCTCGAGTACGACACGCTGGTTATCGCGATCGGCAGCACCACGGCATTCTTCGGCGTGAAGGGCGCGCCGGAATTCTCCCTGGCACTCGACACCGTCAGCCAGGCCGAGCGCTTTCGCAAGCGCCTGATCGCGGCTTGCATGCGGGCCGAGCACTAGGCACATGAGCCGGTCGAATCGGGGCCGGGCACGTCGCCTTCGTCGGAGCCGCGCATTCAGGTGGCGATTGTCGGCGGCGGCGCGACGGGCGTCGAGCTTTCCGCGGAATTGCGCAACACCGCGCAGGTATTGTCCGCCTATGGTTTGCACAAGCTCGATCCGCGGCACGACGTGGGCATTGTGCTGATCGAGGCGGGGCCGCGCATTCTGCCGGCTTTGCAGGAGCGCGTTTCGACGGCGACGGCCGAGCTGCTCACCAAGCTCGGCGTGAAGCTGATGACGAGCGAGACGGTGGCCGAAGTCGCGCCCGGCATTATCCGCACCGCGAGCGGCAAGACCGTGCGCGCCGATCTGACGGTGTGGGCGGCGGGCATCAGGGCGCCGGCTATCCTGAGCCAGCTCGACGGCCTGCCGGTCAACCGGCTCGGCCAGCTCAACGTGCGCCGCACGCTGCAAACTGAAATCGACGATAACGTGTTCGCGCTCGGCGATTGCGCGGCTTGCCCGTGGCCTGGTAACGAGAAGAACGTGCCGCCGCGCGCCCAGGCCGCGCACCAGCAGGCGAGCTTTTTGCTGAAGGCGCTGGCGGCCCGGCTCGACAACCGGCCGCTGCCGGAATTCACGTATCGCGACTTCGGCTCGCTCGTGTCGCTCGGCCATTTCAGCGCGGTCGGCAATCTCATGGGCGGGGTGATCGGCGGCAACATGCTGATTGAAGGGCTCTTTGCGCGCTTCATGTACATGTCGCTGTACCGCCTGCATATCGCCGCGCTGCACGGCTACGCGCGCATGGTGCTCGACACGTTCGCGTACTGGCTGCGGCGCACCACCTTGCCGCGCGTGAAGCTGCACTGACGGCGCTGCGGCCTTGCCGGCCGCATCTGCAACAGGACACGCCGGAGGCGTATCCTGTGTTGCCTCCACATCTAATGAGGAGCGCCTGCATGCTGAACCCCGATGTCGACAGCTTGGTCCCGCACGTTCCCTTCAATCGACGAACCTTCATCAAGGCCGCGCTCGGCACCGGTTTTGCGGCTGCCGTGATGCCGGTGTCGGCGCAAACCATTCATACCGACAGCGAAGGCCTCGAAGCCGGCGAGATCGCCGTGCACTCGGGCGGCACGCTGGTGCCGGCCTATCGCGCGCAGCCGAAGGGCAAGACGCATTTGCCGGTGATCATCGTGATTCATGAGGCGTTCGGTGTGCACGAGCATATCGCCGACGTGTGCCGGCGCTTTGCCAAGCTCGGCTATCTCGCCATCGCGCCAAACCTGTTCGTCCGCGAGGGCGATCCGATGGCGCTTCCCACCATCCAGCAGATCAGTCAGCAGATTTTGAACAAGGTGCCGGACGATCAGGCGCTGGCCGATCTGGACGCCACGGCGGCGTGGGCCGGCGAGCACGGCGGCGACCTCGAGCGGCTCGGTGTGACCGGGTTTTGCTGGGGCGGCCGCATCGCATGGATGTATGCAGGACCAAAGTATCCCGCAGGCATCGCTCGAACAGATGAAGCAGGCCATCGCCCAAGGGCCGCAGGTCGCACGCGGTTCGCAATTCGTTGTGTACGACGACGCGGGCCACGCGTTCTTTGCGGACTACCGGCCGAGCCACAAAAAGGCCGATGCCGAGGACGGCTGGCGCCGGGCGCTCGCCTGGTTCAGGCAGCACGGGGTGGCTTGACGCTGGCGTGAGCCGCTCGCGGGCGCTGTGCTCGCTTCACTCGCTGCATGAAAAAGGCCGTTGCCGCCTGTCAGCGGTAACGGCCTTCTCTCTTTTTGCGAACCTGTCCGAAGCTTTACGGATTCGGTCCAGTCGCGACGGGCCGCTTCGGATCCGAACTCCACTCGCTCCACGAGCCTGCGTAGAGCGCCGCGCCGTGCAGGCCGGCCACTTCCATCGCGAGCGCGTTGACGCACGCCGTCACGCCCGAGCCGCATTGCAGAACGACATGTTCCGGCGGCGTGTCGCCGAGCAGCGCATGGAACTCGTCGCGCAGCGTATGAGCCGGCTTGAAGCGGCCGTCGGCAGTGAGGTTGTCCTTGAAGAAGCGATTGAGCGCGCCCGGAATATGGCCGCCGACGCGATCCAGTGTCTCGTTTTCGCCGCGGTAGCGGTCGGCGGCACGCGCGTCGACGACCACGCGTTCTTTCGAGCCGAGATTGCGCTCGACCATCTGCGCGTCCACGGTGACGGAAAGCGGGGCGCCTGCTTTGAAGTCGCCGGTGTTTTGCGGCGGCAATCCTGCGTGAGCGGCTGGCCCGAGGCTTCCCACGCCTGCAGTCCGCCGTCGAGCAGCGCCACGGCGTCGTGGCCGAGCCAGCGCAGCAGCCACCAGGCGCGCGCGGCGTACATGCCGCCTTGCGCGTCGTAGGCGACGACTTGCTGACCTTGCTTCAGCCCGCGCGATTCCAGTGTTTCCACGAGCCGCGCGCGATCCGGCAAGGGATGCCGACCGTTGGTGCCGTTCTTCGGCCCTGACAGATCCGCGGTCGAGATGCAGATAATGCGCGCCGGGCAGATGTCCGGCGAGATAGGCCTTTTCGCCGGCTTCAGGGTCGGCCAGATCGAATCGGCAGTCGATGACGAACACGCTGCCCGGCGCATCGGCGAGCCGTTCCGCGAGGTTCGTCGCGGAGATCAAAGTGGTGTAGTGAGTGTGGGGCATGACGTCTCCTCGATGCGGGCGATGGCGGCCCGGTTGCCGGCGGCCTTGTGACGCGGCCGGATGGCCGGCCTACCTTTGTAAGTCTAAACAAAAAAGACGGGCCGAAGCCCGTCTTTCGATGTTGATGCAAACGCGAATGAAGTTGTGAGCGAGCGCGGCGCCTCAGGTGGTGCCCAGCTCGCGCCGCAGAAACTCATGGAAGTGCTGCATGCCGTCTTTCCATCGGGCTCTGGTACGGACCCACCTGCGACTCGCCGCGTTCCATCAGCGCGCGGCGGCCCGCGTCCATGCGCTCGGCGATTTCGTCGTCTTCGCGAGCGGTTTCCATATAGGCGGCGCGCTCGGCTTCGACGAACTCGCGCTCGAAAAGCGCAATTTCCTCAGGGTAATAGAACTCCACGACGTTGGTGGTTTTCTGCGGACCGCGCGGAATCAGCCATGACACGACGAGCACGTGCGGATACCACTCGATCATGATGCCCGGGTAGTACACCATCCAGATCGCGCCGAACTCTGGCGGATTGCCGCCGCGGAAACGCAGCACCTCGTCATGCCATTTGCGGTACGTGGGGCTGCCCGGCTGCTCCAGGTCCTTGTGCACGCCGACGGTTTGCACGCTGTACCAGTCCAGTCGCCGAATTCCCACGTGAGGTCGTCGCAATTGACGAAGCTGCCGAGGCCCGGATGGAACGGCGCGACGTGGTAGTCCTCCAGATAGACCTCGATGAAGGTCTTCTAGTTGTAGTTGTACTCGTGCACTTCGACGTGGTCGAACATGAAGCCCGAGAAGTCGAAATGTTGCCGGGTGCCGAGTTTGGCCAGATCGCGCGCGACGTTGCGGCCCTGTGCTTCGAACAGCAGCCCCTGCCAGTTCTGCAGCGAGGTGGCGCCGAGATTCAGGCACGGGTTGTCCGCGAAATGCGGAGCGCCGAGAAGCTCGCCTTTGAGGTCGTACGTCCAGCGATGCAGCGGGCAGACGATATTCTCCGCGTGGCCGCGGCCGTTCAGCATGATGGCCTGACGGTGGCGGCACACGTTGGACAGCAGCTCGACTTGCGACTGCTGGTTGCGAACGAGCACCCGCCCCTCGCGCTCGCTCGGCAAGGCAAAATAATTCCCCACCTCCGGCACCATGAGATCGTGCCCGACGTAACGGGGACCTTTCTTGAAAAGGGTTTCGATTTCGCGCGTTAGAAGCGCTTCGTCAAAGTAAGCCGTGACTGGCGGCTGGCTGTGAACAGACCGCAGCAATGCATTGCTCAGATTGGACATTCCCACTCCCGATGAAGACGTGAAAGCAGTGAACAACCCAACCATCGAAGATTCGATTTAGGTAGCCCAAAATTATACTTGTTTCCGCTTCCTTGGGGCGGTTAAGTCACTGATTTGGGTCAAAAATGTCGGGAAAGTTCGGCCTTTTCGGCACAGACCGATCGATTTTTTCTGCGAGACTGGCAGGGTGCCCGCGGGCGGCCGAGCGGGCAGAAGGCGGGCTGGCAAATCCCATTTGTCGCTTTTGCCGTAGAATGTCCGACTTGTTTTAATTTTTGCGACTATTCATGGCGAAGACCGCGTCGAACGATGCCGCTGCGGCCCCGGCCGAGGGCGTCGACAACACGCCGCTGCCCGACAATTACGAGGCGGCGCAGACAGAGCTGGAAGGGCTCGTCGCGCGCATGGAAAGCGGCAATCTGAGCCTCGAGGAGTCGCTCTCCGCCTATCGGCGCGGCGCGGCTCTGGTGGCGTTTTGCCAGCAGCAGCTCGAGAAGGTCGAGCAGCAGGTGCGCGTGCTCGACGGCGAGACGCTCAAGCCCTTGCCCGTGAATACAGCAGGAACAGCCGCTACTGAGAGCGGGGACGACCTATGACATTCGAACAATGGATGCGCTCGGTGCTCGGGCGCGTCGAAGCGGCACTCGAACATTACTTGCCGGCTGAAACCATCGAGCCCGCCAAACTGCACGAGGCCATGCGCTACGCGGTGCTGGGCGGCGGCAAGCGGGTCCGCCCGTTGTTGTGCCATGCAGCAGGCGAGCCGACCGGCGCGCGCGCCGAGTGCCTCGACGCGGCCGCCGCAGCGCTCGAAATGATCCACGTGTACTCGCTCGTGCACGACGACATGCCTTGCATGGACGACGACGCGTTGCGTCGCGGCAAGCCCACGGTGCACGTCAAGTATGACGAAGCCACGGCGCTCTTGGTCGGCGACGCGCTGCAATCGCAGGCGTTCGTTGCGTTGACGTCGGATGTTCTCGCGCCGGCGCAACAGGCTGCACTCGTCCGCGAACTGGCTCTCGCGAGCGGTTCCATCGGCATGTGCGGCGGCCAGGCAATCGACCTCGCGAGCGTCGGGCATACGCTTACGCGCGAGCAACTCGAAACCATGCACCGCATGAAGACCGGCGCGCTGCTGCGCGCCGCGGTGCGCATGGGCGCGCTGGCAGGCGAGGCGCCGGACGCGAACGCCATGCGTTCGCTCGACGCCTACTCGGCCGCGGTCGGGCTCGCGTTTCAGGTCGTCGACGACATTCTCGACGTCACGACCGACTCGGCGACGCTCGGCAAGACAGCAGGCAAGGACGCGAAGGACGGCAAGCCGACCTACGTGTCGATTATTGGGCTCGACGCTTCGCGTGCGCTCGCCGCACAGTTGCGCAGTGACGCGCACGCGGCGCTCGCGCCGTTCGGCGCGTGCGCGCAGCGTCTGGCCGAATTGGCCGACCTGGTGGTGAACCGGGTCAGCTGAACGCGAAAGCCCGCCGCCGCGCGCCGTCCCCACAAGGCGCGTGTATGAAGTGCGGGCGCGTAAGTTTTCCTACAATGGAACGACGATGTACGACTTGCTGAAAACCATCGACGACCCGGCCGCCCTGCGCCGCCTCGATCGCCGCCAATTGCAACCGTTTGCCGACGAGTTGCGTGCCTTTGTGCTCGACAGCGTGTCGCAGACGGGCGGCCATCTCTCGTCCAACCTCGGCACGGTCGAGTTGACCATTGCTCTGCATTACGTGTTCGACACGCCGCGCGACCGCATCGTGTGGGACGTCGGCCATCAGACGTATCCGCACAAGATTCTGACCGGCCGCCGCGAGCGGATGAGCACGTTGCGTCAGTTGGGCGGCATTTCGGGCTTTCCGAAGCGCGACGAGTCGGAATACGACACGTTCGGCACCGCACACTCCAGCACGTCGATTTCGGCGGCGCTCGGCATGGCTATCGCGAGCAAGCTGCAGGGCGACAACCGCATGGGCATTGCGGTGATCGGCGACGGCGCCATGACGGCCGGCATGGCTTTCGAGGCCATGAACAACGCCGGCGTCGAAGACGACGTGCCGCTCCTCGTCATCCTCAACGACAACGACATGTCGATCTCGCCGCCGGTCGGCGCGCTCAACCGCCATCTGGCGCGGCTCATGTCGGGCCGCTTCTACGCGGCCGCGCGCGCGGGCGTGGAACGGGTGCTGCGCGTCGCGCCGCCCATGCTCGATCTGGCCCGCAAGCTCGAAGAGCACGCGAAGGGCATGATCGTGCCGGCTACGCTGTTCGAGGAATTCGGCTTCAACTACATCGGGCCGATCGACGGTCACGACCTGGATTCGCTCATTCCCACGCTGCAAAACATCAAGGAACTGCGCGGTCCGCAATTCCTGCACGTGGTGACGAAAAAGGGCCAGGGCTACAAGCTTGCAGAGGCCGATCCGGTGCTGTACCACGGCCCGGGCAAGTTCAATCCGGCCGAGGGCATCAAGCCGGCCGTATCCCCGTCGAAGAAAACCTACACGCAGGTGTTCGGCGAATGGCTGTGCGACGCCGCGGAACTGGACTCGCGCGTAGTCGGCATTACGCCGGCCATGCGTGAAGGCTCGGGCATGGTCGAGTTCGAGAAGCGCTTCCCGGATCGCTACTTCGACGTCGGTATCGCCGAGCAGCACGCCGTTACGTTCGCCGGCGGCCTCGCCGCCGAGAGCATGAAGCCGGTCGTCGCGATCTACTCCACGTTCCTGCAACGAGCCTACGACCAGCTGATTCACGACGTCGCGCTGCAGAACCTGCCGGTGGTGTTCGCCATCGACCGTGCGGGTCTCGTGGGCGCGGACGGCGCGACGCACGCGGGCGCGTACGACCTTGCGTTCATGCGCTGCATTCCGAACATGATGGTGATGGTCCCGTCGGACGAAAACGAGTCTCGCCAGATGCTGTACACGGCGCTGCAGCAGTCGTGCCCGACGGCGGTTCGCTATCCGCGCGGCGCCGGCACCGGCGTCGCCACGGTCAAGCAAATGGCCGCGCTGCCGGTCGGCAAGGGCGAAGTGCGCCGCGAAACCTCGCAGCCGGCGGGCAAGCGCATTGCGATCCTCGCCTTCGGCACGATGGTCGCGCCGTCGCTCGCCGCTGCCGAACAGCTCGACGCCACGGTGGCCAACATGTGTTTCGTCAAGCCGCTCGACGCCGAACTCGTGCGCGAACTGGCGGAAACGCACGACGCCATTGTCACCGTCGAAGAAGGCTGCGTGATGGGCGGCGCCGGCTCGGCATGTGTCGAAGCCCTGCTCGAGAGTGGGGTTATGCGGCCCGTACTACAATTGGGCCTCCCTGACCGCTTCATCGACCATGGTGATCCGGCCAAACTGCTTGCCGCATGCGGGCTGGACGCCGCGGGCATCGCCAAGTCGATTCGCGAGCGCTTTCTGTCGAGCGGCGCGGTCGGCGGTCAATCGTCGGTGAAGCGGGTCGCTTGAGCACGTTGCTTAACCTCCTGGTTAAGCTACCGGTTAGCGCCTTGATCTGCAACGCGGCGCGGCTCGCGATAAACGGCGCGGGCGGCGAGGGAAAATCACGAGTGACCCGCGGTGGGCTGATGCCCACCATGGAACGCCGGCAGGGGCCGGCGTTTGCCGTTGCGGTTTCTGCTTCGCGCGGCAACTGGCGCCTCCCCAACCCGTCGCTTCGCGAACGCCATCAATCGGGCGTTCGTCAAACGGGGCAAGTTTCCTCTTTCAGCGAAACTCCCGTGAAGCGAACCATTGGAGAGCGGGCCGGCGTTTTCCTGAAAGGACAACAACATGAATCAGATGAATCCCGCCTTTGTGATGCCCGACGTGCAAAGCACGCCCGATACCCGACAGATTCCGATTCAGCGAGTTGGCGTCAAGGCGGTGCGCCATCCGCTGACGGTGCGCACATCCAGCGGCGACGTGCAGCCGACGGTCGGCACATGGAATCTCGACGTGCATTTGCCCGCCGACCAGAAGGGCACTCACATGTCGCGCTTCGTCGCGTTGCTCGAGGAAAACAAGGCGCCGCTCGAACCGGCCACCTTCCGCGCGATGCTCGCCGCGATGCTGGAAAAACTCGAGGCGGAGGCGGGCCGCATCGAAGTGTCGTTCCCCTACTTCGTGAACAAGACGGCGCCCGTGTCGGGCGTGCAAAGCCTGCTCGACTACGAAGTCACGCTGCGCGGCGAGACGCGCAATGGCGCGACGCGCCTGTTCCTTAAAGTGATGGTGCCGGTCACGAGCCTCTGCCCGTGTTCGAAGAAGATTTTGCAGTACGGCGCGCACAACCAGCGCTCGCACGTCACGATCAACGCGGAACTGGCGAGCGAGATCGCGGTGGAAGACCTCATCCGTATCGCCGAGGAAGAAGCGTCGTGCGAACTGTGGGGTTTGCTCAAGCGTCCGGACGAGAAGTTCGTGACCGAGCGCGCCTACGAAAATCCGAAATTCGTCGAGGACCTGGTGCGCGACGTCGCACAGCGTCTGAACGCGGACGAGCGGATCGTCGCGTATGTGCTGGAGGCGGAAAACTTCGAGTCGATCCACAATCACAGCGCCTATGCAGTGATCGAGCGCGACAAGCGAGTGGTCTGAAGCCGGCTGCCGGTTCTCGACAGCGACAGCTCAGATCACGAACGTCAGAACGACTGCATGAAAAAGCCGCTCGTTCGAGCGGCTTTTGTTTGTCCGGCTGTCAGATCGTTGCGCGCAATCCGACGCCTAATCCGACGCCTCAACGCGCAAGCGACGTCAGATCCCAGCGCGGCTTAACCGTAAAAGCGTAGTCTTTGCCCGATTGCTCGGGCCAACGCTGCAGCCGCAACGCGCCGGCGAGCGCGATCATGGCGCCGTTGTCCGTGCACAGCGACAGATCGGGGTAGTGCACATAGAAGTTGCGCTTGTGCGCCGCCGCCGAGAGCGCCTCGCGCAACTGCCGGTTCGCGCCCACGCCGCCCGCGACAACGAGGCGGTTCAGCTTCGTGCGCTTGAGCGCGGCCAGCGACTTGGTGGCCAGCACGTCGACGGCTGCGTCGACGAAACCGCGTGCCAGATCCGCTTTCGCCTGCTCGCAGATGTTCGCGCCGCCGAGCTTTTTGGCGTGCGTGAGCACGGCCGTCTTCAGGCCGCTGAAGCTGAAATCGAGATCGCCGGAATGCAGCATGGGCCGCGGCAGCACGACCGCGCCCGGCGTGCCGAACTCGGCCATGCGCGAGACCTCCGGTCCGCCCGGATAACCGAGGCCGAGCAGCTTGGCAGTTTTGTCGAAGGCTTCGCCGGCGGCGTCGTCGAGCGTTTCGCCGAGCGTTTCGTAGACGCCCACGTCGGTCACGCGCATGAGCTGCGTATGGCCGCCCGACACCAGCAGCGCCACGAACGGAAACGGCGGCTCGTCGACGAGCAGCGGCGACAGCAAGTGCCCTTCCAGATGATGGATGCCGATGGTCGGCTTGTCCCACGCCATGGCGAGCGAATTCGCCACGCTCGCGCCCACCAACAGCGCGCCCGCGAGCCCCGGGCCTTGCGTGTAGGCAATGGCGTCGATGTCGCCGCGTGCAGCGCCCGCGCGCTGCATGACCTCTTCGAGCAAAGGCAGCGCGCGCCGGATATGGTCGCGCGACGCCAGTTCGGGCACAACGCCGCCGTACTCGCGGTGCATTGCGATCTGCGAATGCAGCGCGTGCGCGAGCAGGCCACGCTCCGTGTCGTAGAGCGCGAGGCCGGTTTCGTCGCAGGAGGTTTCGATGCCGAGAACGAGCATGTGAGATGGATTTGGCGGGCTCCGAAACAAAGCCCGAAACGCAAAAAGTTAAACCTGAAAGTATAGCAGCGCGGCCAAGCCCTCGCAGACGCGCAGGTACAATGCAGCCCCATGGAATCCTTCGATATCGCGGTGATCGGCGCAGGCGCGGCCGGCATGATGTGCGCGGCGGTGGCCGGGCAATTGGGCCGGCGCGTGGTGCTGATCGATCACTCGCAGCGTCTCGTGGAAAAGATCCGCATTTCCGGCGGCGGCCGCTGCAACTTCACGAATCTGTATGCGGGGCCCGCCAATTATCTGTCGGCGAATCCGCATTTTTGCCTCTCCGCGCTCGCCCGCTACACGCCGCGCGACTTCATGGCCTTGCTCAAGCGCCAGTAACCTGGCATGAGAAGCACAAGGGGCAGCTTTTCTGCAATGAATCGAGCGACGCCGTCATCAATGTGCTGAAGAACGAGTGCGACGCGGGGCGCGTCGCGTGGCGCACGCCGTTGTCTGTCGAAGAGGTGAGGCAGGACGCGGAAGGCCGCTTCACGCTCGACACGAACGCCGGTCCGATTGCGGCGCGGGCGCTCGTCGTCGCCACCGGCGGCTTGTCGATTCCGAAGATCGGCGCGACGGATTTCGCGTTCCGTCTCGCGAAGCAGTTCGGCCACAAGCTGATCGACACGCGCCCGGCGCTCGTCCCGCTGACGTTTGCCGCCGCCGACTGGGAGCCGTTTTCGGCGCTCTCGGGCGTGTCGCTGGAAGTGCGGATCGCGACCGGCAACAAAAAGACCGGCGCCGAATTCGAGGAGGATCTGCTGCTCACGCACCGCGGGCTGTCCGGGCCCGGCGTGCTGCAGATCTCGAGCTACTGGCAGCCGGGCGAGCCGATCCACATCGATTTGCTGCCGAACCGGGACGCCGCTGCGGCGCTGCTCGAAGCGAAGACCGGAACGCGCCGGCAGATCGCGAATCTGTTGTCGGAATGGGTGCCGCAGCGGCTCGCGCACGTGTGGGTTGCGACCCATCAGATTCCCGCCGAGGCGCGCGTGGCCGATTTGCCGGACAAGTCGCTGCGGCGCATCGGCGAGGCGCTGTCGCGCTGGACGCTTACGCCGAGCGGCACCGAAGGCTACCGCAAGGCCGAAGTGACGCGCGGCGGCGTGGACACGCGCGATCTTTCGTCGGCGACGATGATGAGCGCCCGCGCGCCGAGCCTGTACTTTATCGGCGAGGCGGTGGATGTGACGGGCTGGCTCGGCGGCTACAATTTTCAGTGGGCCTGGGCGTCCGGCGTGGCGGCCGGCCAAGCAGCCGCCGAGTATGCTCGTGGGGCTTGACGGCGCAGTGGCTTTGTGTAAAAGCTCTGCTATACTCCTGAACCTTTACAAAGTTCCGTTATTGAAAAATGACGGCCATCCGCGTAAAAGACAACGAGCCGTTTGAAGTCGCCATGCGCCGTTTCAAGCGCACCATGGAGAAAAATGGCTTGCTGACGGAACTTCGTGCGCGCGAGTTTTACGAAAAGCCTACAGCTGAACGCAAGCGCAAGAGGCGGCCGCGGTCAAGCGTCATTTCAAGCGTCTGCGCAGTCAGATGCTGCCAAAGAAGTTCTACTGATTCTGGTGTTGCCGCCGTTCCGGGCCAACGGGTAGCGGCATCCAACCGGTGACGGCACAACGGGTACTGTCATCGGAAACACGGTCTTTTCAGACCAGCCGGCAGGGTCGCATCCACTACGCATATTGCGCCAACCCGCTTGAGGAAGCCGTCCCAAGCGGGTGTTTGTGTTCATCGTGTGTTCGCGCGCGTGCTCATGCGTGGGATCGACGCGGCCGGTTCTCAACTTTCAACGCATTCAGGTGACTGATGAGCCTCAAAGACCGGATCAACGACGATATGAAAGCCGCCATGCGCGCACGCGAGACCGAGCGTCTTGGCGCGATCCGGCTGCTGCTCGCCGCGATCAAGCAACGTGAAGTCGACGAGCGCGTCACCCTCGACGACGCCGCGGTGACCGCCGTCGTCGACAATATGATCAAGCAGCGCAAGGACTCGATCAGCCAGTTCGAAGGCGCGGGCCGCACGGATCTTGCGGACAAGGAGAAGGCCGAGCTGGCCATTCTTTCTACGTATATGCCCGAGCAGATGTCCGAGGCGGAAATCATTGCCGAGGTGCAGGCCGCTGTTGCGCAAACCGGCGCGGCCGGTCCACAGGACATGGGCAAGGTGATGGGCGTGCTGAAGCCGAAACTCGCCGGTCGCGCCGACATGACGGCGGTTTCGGCGCAGGTCAAAGCCGCGCTCGCCAAATAAAGCGCGTGCCCGTCTGGTCCGCGTGCCCGCCATAGACGGCGGCGCGCGGCGTTGAGCCCTTCAGCGAGCGTTATTGACCGTGATTCCTCCCTCATTCCTGCAGGACCTGCTCAACCGCGTCGATATCGTCGACGTGGTGGGCCGGTATGTGCAATTGAAGAAGGGCGGCGCGAACTTCATGGGGCTGTGCCCGTTCCATAACGAGAAAAGCCCGTCGTTCACGGTGAGTCCGACCAAGCAGTTCTATCACTGCTTCGGCTGCGGCGCCCATGGAACGGCGATCGGCTTCCTCATGGAACACGTCGGCGCCTTATTTCCCGAGGCCGTCAACGAACTCGCGCAGTCCGTCGGCCTGACGGTGCCGAACGAGCCTTCGCCCGGCTATGGAGGCGGCGGCGCAGGCGGCGCGCCGGGGGCTTCGAAGGCGGTCACCACGGCGCTCTCCGACGTGATGCAGACGGCCTGCGACTACTATCGCAAGCAGCTGCGCGGGGCGCCGGGCGCCATCCAGTATCTAAAAAAGCGCGGTCTGACGGGCGAGATCGCGGCGCGCTTCGGCCTCGGCTACGCGCCCGACGGCTGGCAAAACTTGGAAACCGCTTTTCCGAACTATCGCGACGACTCGCTGGTCGAATCAGGTCTTGTGATCGTCAGCGAAAAATCGGACGGGCAGGGTCAGAACCGCCGCTACGACCGCTTTCGCGAGCGGATCATGTTTCCGATACGCAACGTAAAGGGACAGGTCATCGGCTTCGGCGGCCGCGTGCTGGACGGTGGCGAGCCGAAGTATTTGAATTCGCCGGAAACGCCGCTATTTAACAAAGGCAGCGAGCTGTACGGGCTCTTCGAGGCGCGCCTCGCGATTCGGGAACAGGGCTACGGGCTCGTCGTCGAAGGTTATATGGACGTGGTCGCGCTGGCCCAATTGGGGTTCCAGAACGCGGTCGCCACGCTCGGCACGGCCTGCACGCCGGTCCATGTGCAGAAACTGATGCGCCAGACCGACACGGTCATTTTCAGTTTCGACGGCGACTCGGCCGGCCGGCGCGCCGCGCGGCGCGCGTTGGACGCCTGTTTGCCGCACGCGGCGGATAACCGGACCATCCGCTTCCTGTTTCTGCCCGCGGAGCACGACCCGGACAGCTACGTGCGCGAATTCGGCACCGAGGCGTTCGCCGAGCAGGTCGAGCGCGCCATGCCGCTCTCGCAGTTCATGCTGAACGAGGTGCTCGCGGGCAAGGAACTGGATCAGCCGGAAGGCAAGGCCCGCGCGCTCTTCGACGCCAAGCCGCTCCTGCAGGCGCTGCCGGCCAATGCACTGCGCGCGCAGATCATGCATATGTTCGCCGACCGGCTCGACGTGCCGTTCGACGAGGTCGCCGCGCTGTGCGAGGTCGACGCGCGCATCGCGGTGGCCGCGCGCTCGGCCCCGGCGCGCAAGGACCGGCGCAGCGTGACCGGCATCGAGGAAAAGACGCTGCGCAATCTTGTGATGTATCCGCGCACCGTTGCCGTGCTCGACGAGGAAGCGGAACAGGCGCTCCTCACCGTGACGCGGCACGGCGAACTGTTCGAGGAAGTGACGACGCATGCACGCGCACTCGGCGAGTCGGCGGAGTTCCAGTTGCTCTCCGACCTATTGCGAAACGGGGCAAACGCCCCAACTTTCGAGGAAATCTTTCGCAAAATTCTGGACTATGATGAAAATGTCCGGGATTTGTTGCTGAAGGACCCGGAAGATGCGACCGTCATCGAGGAGCGGCGCGAGCAGGAAAGGATTGTCGGAGAGGAACTGAAAGCGGCGATTCTCAAGATGCGTTATGACGCTTATTGCGATCGTCTCGAGCAGCTTTCGCGGCAATCCCGGCACACGCCGGAGGAGTTCGCGGAACTCGCGGAGCTCAATCGGAAGCGGGCTGACATGAAGCGCCAGCTCGGCTTGTAGACGGAGACGCAGAAACCTGAGTGGTATAATAAAAGGTTTCCAGCGGTTTGTTTTTCAAAGGGTTTTCCTAGCAAAGGCGAAAAGGCGATGCGATGGCAAAGACGACAGGCGGAAAGAGCAAAACAGGCCCACGCTCCACGGAGCAGACCGGAAAGGTCACCTCGGCCAAGTTAGTTTCTTCCGCCCGGAAAGCGTCTGCTGCCAGCGTTACACCGGTTGCCGGGAAGAAGTCCTCGACCACTTCGGCCGAGCGGGCGGCGCCAACAGGAGTGGCAAAGGCGGTGGAGAAGTCGGCGCAAGCCGTACCACCTCCGGCTGAGAGGCGGCCGGGTGTCAGAAGCGCAAGGGAAGCGGCTGTCGCGCAGGACGATGCGGCAGTGGGCGAGACTCCAGTATCCACGGTTCAACCGGCTGTTGTCCACCAGCCGCGAGTCGAGACTACAGCCGGTACGGCGAACTCCATGACGAAAAAGCTGAATGAAGTACCCGTCGATGACGACGCAACCCAGAGCGAAGAAACCCCTGTGGCCGCTTCCGGCAAAGTGGAAAAGGCTAGGGCACGCGACCGTCGTGCCAAGGAAAAGGCGCTGCTGAAAGACGCGTTTTCGTCGTCGCAGCCCGGCACGGTCGAGGAACTCGAGGAGCGCCGTTCGAAACTCCGCGCGCTCATCAAGCTCGGCAAGGAGCGCGGCTTCCTCACGTACGCTGAAATCAACGATCACCTGCCGGACAACTTCACCGAGACCGAGGCGATCGAAGGCATTATCAGCACGTTCAACGACATGGGCGTGGCGGTCTACGAGCAGGCCCCGGACGCTGAAACGCTGCTGCTGAACGACACCGCGCCCGCCGCTTCGTCCGACGACGAAGTGGAAGAGGAAGCCGAAGTCGCGCTGTCCACCGTCGACTCCGAATTCGGCCGCACGACCGACCCTGTGCGCATGTACATGCGCGAAATGGGCACGGTCGAGCTGCTCACGCGCGAAGGCGAAATTGAAATCGCCAAGCGGATCGAAGACGGCCTGAAGCACATGGTGATGGCCATCTCCGCGTGTCCGACCACGATCGCCGACATCCTGGCCATGGCCGAGCGCGTCGCGAACGAAGAAATCCGCATCGACGAACTCGTCGACGGCCTGATCGACGCCGACGCGGAAGACGCCGACGGCTTCTCCGTGCAGGAAGCGGAAGCGATCGAAAGCGAAGAAGAGGAAGAGGACGAAGAGGACGAGGAAGAAGACGACGGCACGGCGCAGGCCACGGCCAACGCGGCGCAAATGGAAGCGCTCAAGCGTGCGTCGCTCGAAAAATTCGCCCTCATCAGCGCATGGTTCGACAAGATGCGTCGTGCGTTCGAGAAGGAAGGCTACAAGTCTAAGTCCTATCTGAAGGCGCAGGAAACCATCCAGAACGAGCTGATGACCATTCGCTTCACCGCGCGTACCGTCGAGCGTCTGTGCTACACGCTGCGTGCGCAAGTGGACGAAGTGCGTCAGGTCGAGCGTCAGATTCTGCATACGGTGGTCGACAAGTGCGGCATGCCGCGTGCGGAATTCATCGCGCGTTTTCCGGGCAGCGAAACGGACCTGGAGTGGGCCGACAAGATCGTCGCCGAAGGTCATTCGTACAGCGCGATCCTCACGCGGAACATTCCGGCCATTCGCGAGCAGCAACAACGTCTGCTGGATCTGCAGGCGCGCGTGGTGCTGCCGCTGAAGGACCTGAAGGAAACCAACCGTCAGATGGCGGCAGGCGAACTGAAGGCGCGTCAGGCCAAGCGTGAAATGACCGAGGCGAACCTGCGTCTCGTGATTTCGATTGCGAAGAAGTACACGAACCGCGGTTTGCAGTTCCTCGACCTGATTCAGGAAGGCAACATCGGCCTGATGAAGGCGGTGGACAAGTTCGAATACCGTCGTGGCTACAAGTTCTCCACGTATGCAACGTGGTGGATCCGCCAGGCCATTACGCGTTCGATCGCGGACCAGGCGCGCACCATCCGTATTCCGGTTCACATGATCGAAACGATCAACAAGATGAACCGCATCTCGCGTCAGATTCTGCAGGAAACCGGGCTCGAGCCGGATCCGGCTACGCTCGCCGAGAAGATGGAAATGCCGGAAGACAAGATCCGCAAGATCATGAAGATCGCAAAAGAGCCGATCTCCATGGAAACGCCGATCGGCGACGACGACGATTCGCATCTCGGCGACTTCATCGAAGACACGAATACGGTAGCGCCCGCAGACGCCGCGTTGCACGCGAGCATGCGCGACGTCGTGAAGGACGTGCTCGATTCGTTGACGCCGCGCGAAGCGAAGGTGTTGCGCATGCGCTTCGGTATCGAAATGAGCACCGATCACACGCTGGAAGAAGTCGGCAAGCAGTTCGACGTGACGCGTGAGCGGATCCGCCAGATCGAGGCGAAGGCGCTGCGCAAGCTGCGTCATCCGAGCCGCTCGGACAAGCTGAAGTCGTTCCTCGAAGGGAACTGATCGGCGCGGTAACCATAGCGCTTTCGGCGGCACGTGAAGCAGCGTCCGCGGGCAGCAATTCAAAGGGGCCTCCCAGCCGTTTCGCCAAGAAGGCGAAGCGATCGCGGATGCCCCTTTTTCGTGTAGTATGGCGGCCATTCGGCGAACAGGTCCGCTCTGCGCAGGTCCTTTCGTTGATCATCTTGAGTTGATCGTGTTGAGATACGGTAAAATCTCAAGTTCTCAGGGCCTCTAGCTCATGCCTGGTTAGAGCAGCGGACTTAGCAAAGACTCACCTAAACCATGCAGCTCGGCATGGTGAGTCATGAATGGGTTGCTTTGGGGTAAGTTAGCTCTGCCCCCTGGTAGAACTGCTCAAATTCGGGGAAACCTCTGCTGCATTTGCAGCGTGGCAATCCCGAGCGAAGCTCTCTTCGAGAGAACGTGTAGAGACTGAACGGGCAGGTCGTAAAGACAAGGGACAGTCCAGACCACAAACCCGAAAGGGGCGGCGAAAGCCGTAGCTGGTTAGCATAATCCGTTGGTGCCGTGTTCGACTCACGGGAGGCCCACCAAATATCTGGAAGCCACTCCTCGTGAGTGGCTTTTTTCTTTTGCGCGTGTGAAGGCGAAGCACAACGGCCTACGCGTTGAAGAGCTCGCTGCGGGCGGCGTCGATGATCATCGCCACAGCCGGATGGCTGATGCGCCGCTCGATTGAGATTACGAAGAACTCCTCAACAATCGTGTTGATCTGGCCGACGGTCGTCAGTTTGTGCTCCGCATGGAGCTGATTCTCCAGCACGGTCGGCGCGAACAGCAGGCCTCGTCCTTCGCGGCCGAAAGCGAGCGCCATCGCACCGTCGTCGAATTCGCCGACGATGCGCGGTGAAATAGCGCGCGACGCGAGCCAGTGGTCCAGCTTGCGGCGCACCGCCGACTCGGTGCCCGGCAACAGCAGCGGCAACTGCCCGAGCGACATTGGGAAGCGTTTGCGCACGCCCTGCA
Organism: uncultured Paraburkholderia sp.; assembly: GCA_940746715.1. Classification (GTDB taxonomy): domain Bacteria; phylum Pseudomonadota; class Gammaproteobacteria; order Burkholderiales; family Burkholderiaceae; genus Paraburkholderia. The sequence continues at coordinate 125,818 of CALNWN010000010.1, read as the reverse complement.
GCAGCGACGCCGCGCCGAAGCAGCTCAGCGTGGAACGGCCGAGCCGGTGATTGAACGCCTTGATGTTGACGTCCGCGGGAATGGGCGCATCCGCGATGATCAGGTCGAGGCGATGCACCGCCAGTTGTGCGAGCAGCGCATGCAGCTTGCCCTCGGACAGATCACGCGCAGCGAAACCGGCGCGCTCAGCGCGGGCTACAGCAGCCGGTACGCGATCGCCTTCGGCACCGAGTCGGCAATACCGACGCGAAACCGCGACTGCGTGCCCACCTCTTGCTCCCGGCGCACCGCGCTTTCCAGTTCCGAGCCGAGCGAAAAAATCTCGTCCGCGTAGTCGAGCGCGAGCCGCCCCGCATCGGTGAGTTCGAGCGTGCGGCCGCTCTTTTTGAAGAGCTTCTTATCCAGCGCTTCCTCGAGCAGCTTGATCTGACCGCTCAGCGTTTGCGGCGTGACGTGCAGTTGATCGCCCGCGCGCACAATCCCGCCCGCGTGCGCCGCGACCCAGAAGTAATAGAGATGCTTGAAATTCACGCGTCCTCCGTCGATTCGTCAACGTTACGGTTTTTACGAAGAATCAGCAATAAAAATACGAATTTTCCGTCGTCGAGAGTTCGGCTAGATTGAAGGTTCACAGGTCGGACATTGAAATTTGCCGGCAGACCAGCGGCAGCGTCGATGACCGAAGAAAATTACCGTCCGTAAGAAATTCGCGCGCGAAACACGACGCGCGCGGCGGGCGCCCTGATTCATCCAGAGAGGTTGATTGCATACCCAAGCCATCACTCAGTTCCGGCGCGTCGCCAGCAGGTTGACGCGCGGTACAGCGGCACTCGGTCTCGCGGCAGTGCTCGCGCTCGGTGCACTCTCGGCCAACGACGCCGAAGCGAAGCGCGGGCGCGGCGGCCGGCGCCGGCGCGCAACCGCTGGCTCGGACCGCTCGCCGGTCTCGCCGCCGGCTTCGGCATTGCCGCGCTGCTGTCGTCGCTCGGCCTCGGCGCCGGGCTCGCGCAAATGTTGTCGAACCTGCTGCTGATCGGCCTCGTCGTGATGGCCGGCGTGATGCTGTTCCGCTTCATCGCGAATCGGCGTCGTCCGGACCTGGCTTATGGGCACGGTGCCGCGAACCGCTCACACGGCAACGGCTCGCCGTTCATGAACCAGACGGGTCACGCGCAGTCCGACACCCACTTCTTCGGCACGCAGCACGCTGCGACGAATCCGGCGGGCGCAGCGGGCGCATTCAATGCGCCGGTGCAGCCACTCGGGCTCGACCAGGCGGAGCTGGTGGCGTCGGCGAAAAGCCTGTTCATGCGTCTTCAGGCGGCCTGGGACCGCAACGAGCAAGGTGACCTGTTCGAGCTGACCACGCCCGAGATGTTCGCGCAGCTCAAGCGCGACCTGGAAAGCCGCGGCAGCCAGCCGAATCGTACTGAGGTGCCCCAGCTGGAGGCCGAAGTGCTCGGCGTGGAAAGCACAGCGGATGAAACATTCGTCAGCATGCGCTTCCACGGCCAGATGCGCGAAGACGATGCGCCGAGCGCCCAGCCGTTCCAGGAAGTGTGGAACATTGTCCGCAGCGCGCGCGGCGGTGACGCCTGGCGACTCACCGGCATTCAGCAGGTGGACCGCTAAGCGAGCGAAGGGATGGGATCGCGCGCGGCCGGTGCGATCGGTCGCGCGGGTCCGCGAGAACGTGCGTCAAGGCATGCACGCCGTCTTCAGTAGTTCCTTCTAACGCGCATGCGCTAACGACGCATGCTTCACTGGACAGGCAGCAATGCTGCCTGTCGGCCGCCCGGCGCTCAGTCGCACGGGAGCGTCAGGCTCCCCCACGTGGCGCAACAAAGCACACCTCGATTTCGTCACCAAGCGAGACGCCGCGCGTGACCCCGCGCGCGGCCCTCCGCGGCGCGCGCGAATGAAGTACCGCCTAGGCTCGCGCGAGCAACAGAGGCGCTTCCATCACTGCCAGGCCGTCTCGGGCCCTCCCTCACCGTCACCTTCAACCAGCGCCTCCGACGGTGTATACCCCATTGCCATCATTTTTTCCCGTGAAACACTGGGCGCTATCTGCTGCATCGGACACAAGTCCGATATATCAGACAGCCAGGCTCCGCCGTGCGATTGCTTCCGTCCGTGAGACCGTGCATGCCGCGCAGACCATGCTGATCGTCGTTCCTTTCACGCACGAAGCTCCATCACCAGATCGGGATGTTCTTGCCGATCACCTTGCGCACCTTCGCGATGACCGACGCAATCTGCGGGTCGCCGGTGTCCAGATAGCTGAGCCTCGACAGCGGATTGGCGGGCAGCGCGGATGGCTCGCTGCGCTGCGCGGGCGCCGCCTGGCCGGGCGCGTGAAAGCGTGCGGGCTCGTCGGCGAGCGTGCTGCGGCGGAACTGCACATTCGCGCAGACCACTGCGCCGTTGCTCAGGTTCAGCGACAGATGACGATCGCGGTGCGTGCGCAGACGGTCGATCAACTGCGCGCTCGTGAGTCCGAACAGCGACGACAGCGTATGCGCCCGCAATCCCGCAAGCGGCAGGCCGAGCTGGAACTGCGCGTGCGATTGGCGGACAGGAAGCGGCCGTCGCAGGTAAAGGCGGCGATGCCTTCCATCAACGTGCCGAGAAATTCGGCGCGGCCATGAAAGGCAATCTGCAAGGTTTCGCGAAAGGTGTTCGCAAACAGATGATTCTCGATCATCTGCACCGACATTTTCGCGAGCGCCATGGTGTGTTGGTGATAGCTGCGATGGTCGCCCGTCACGTCGAGCACGCCGATCAGATCGCCGTACGGATCAAGAATCGGCACGCTCGAGCAGGTGAGAAAGCGGTTCGCGGCCAGATAGTGCTGCTCGCCGTGGACGACGGTTGCGCTGCGCTCGGCGAGCGCCGTGCCGATTGCATTGGTGCCTTGCCGGTTTTCCGCCCAGTTCGCGCCGGGCCGCAGGGCGACTTTCTCGGCGCGCCGCAGGAAATCGTCATCGCCGATGGAATGAAGAATCAGGCCTTCCGCGTCGGTCAGGACGATCATGCTCTGGGTGTTCACAATCTGATCATGCAGGGTTTCCATGACCGGCGTGGCGTGCGCGCAAAGAATGCGGTTCTGTTCGCGCTTCAATGCCAGTTCGCCGGCAGGCAGCACGTCGTAGTCGGGGCGCATGGACTCGCTCAGGCCGAATATTTCCGAGCGTTCATGCGACTTCTGAATGGACGGCATCAGCCAGCAAGCGTCGCGAGGGGCGAGCGGGGTTACGGCGTGATACATGTCGTCGCGTATTGTTTCCTCCTAGTCGGGCCCGGTCGTTCAACCGGCGGCCGTGTGGTGCGACACGATGCAAATACTGCGCCAGCAATCCCAGCGGACACGTGGCAGGCATCGTTGACATCAATCAATTGCGGCCCCGCTCAAGCACGGATCATGGGCTTGGGTGAATCACGCCCGCCTCAGAGTCTGTCGATGCAGCTGCCGCGCGAGCGGCCGGGAAAAAGTCATGGTACGCGCCGAATACCGGATCGTCGTTGCAGTGGTCGCCGTGTTTGCGTCTCTTGCCGGTTTGTCCGTGGCAATCGACGGGTTGCTGTTCGATAAGAGCGGACTCGTGAGATACGGATTCGCCGCTATAGTGGTCGGCGTCGCAGCGTTCGACGAGAAAAGCCAGGGCCCACGCCGGCGGCGCGCGGTGGTCGCGCCCGGGTCGCGCGGGTCCCAGGTGCGCCCAACCTTCGCCGGCATGATCCACGTCAAACGGGCGTGCGCCGCGCCGCCTAATCTGAAATCACGCCATCACCTAACAGCTGCGGAGGCTTGCCATGCGCGCATCCGATGTCATGACCGGCAAGGTCATTTCGGTCACACCCGACATGACCATTCGCGAGGTCGCCAGAATATTTGTCGAGAACCATATAAGCGGCGCGCCGGTGCTCGATTCGGACGGCAGCGTCGCCGGCATGATCAGCGAGGGCGCGACCTGCTTCGCCGCAGCGAAATCGGCACCGACGTGCGCAAGCGCACGTCGTGGCTCGACTTCTGGTCCGCGAGCCATGAGGCGCGCGATTACGTCAAGACCCATGCGGCAAAAGTGGGCGACGTGATGACCACGAACGTGGTCACCGTCGGCCCCGACACGCCGCTCGGCGAAGTGGCCGGCATTCTCGAGACGCGGCATATCAAGCGCGTGCCCGTGACGAAGGCAGGACGGCTCATCGGCATTGTGAGCCGCGCCAATCTCGTGCAGGCGCTCGCGAGCGTGCCAGATGAGCCGGTATCGGACGCCACGCTCTCGGATGCCGAAATCCGCGCGATCCTGATGGGCGAACTGGCGGGGCGCAAATGGGCGTTCGCCGGCCGCAACATCGTCGTGACCGACGGCTTCGTGCATCTGTGGGGTGTGTTTCAGTCCGCCGAGGCCGTGGATGCGGTCCGCGTCGCGGCGCAGAACATACCCGGCGTCAAACGGGTGGAAGACCACACCGAGCCGTATCAGGTCATGCCGGGCATTTGAAGACCGACGGCCGGCGCGGCGGCGCAATCGGAACCCAATGGAGACGGGACCATGAGTTCAACGGAGCTGGAAGGCGGATCTGCTCGTCCTCGGCGCGCGTCAGCATCACGGCATGTTGCGCTGGGTGGAAGGAACCGTGTCCGAGTTCGTCACCACGCGCGCGCTCTGTTCGATCCTGATCGTGCCTGCCGGTTATGAGGCCGATATCGGGCCTTCTCCGCAACGGATTCTTTTTGCACTCGACGGCAGCACGCGTCGCTGGATGCGCTGCATGCAGGTCTTCGGCTGGCTCTGCCGGAATCGCGCTTGCGCGCCATCTATGTGATTGACCGTGCCGTACGCTTGACGGACTTCGTGCCGATTCATGTTCTCGAGGAGGCTTTCGTGGAAGAGGGGCAGGTCGCTCTGGCGAGAGCCGGAGACGCCTTCGCGGAGGTCGCGAACCGCGCCCGACCCACACGGTCAGATAGCGCTCGAAAAACCCGATTGCCGGACGCGTTGCGCCGGTCGTCATTTCAGCGCTGCTCATCTGATCGCTCCGTTGGAGTTTTATCGCGCGCACACGACGGCGCCGCGGCGCAGCAATCCGCAGAGGTGTTGACGGCGCATGCCGCGCCAGCGCAGCAGTTGTCCGTGAGAAAGCCGATGAGCGCCGTCATTGCATCGAAGTTGGCCGTGTAGATCACGAAACGTCCTTCTTGCCGCGGCGTTACCAGGTCCGCATGCGCCAAGTCTTTAAGATGGAACGACAGCCCGGAAGGCGACAGCCCCAGTGCCTGGGCGATTTCACCGGCCGCCATGCCGGCAGGGCTGGCGACCACCAGCAGTCGGAAGATGGCAAGGCGCGATTCGTGGGCCAGCGCGCGCTCATGGCGCGTACGACGAGGTTGGAGTCCATGGGGTGGCACGATAAGGCATTCATTTCAATATTTCAAGAATTCTTGAAGAGAAGCGCGTGGGCCGTGTGTTGGTTTCCGTGCTTTACTGTGCGAATGTTACATTATATCATTACGCCGTCATTGAGCAGGATGAGGTGCTTGCCGGCAAGCCCCGGCAAGCGTTTCGATCCTCGGTGCGAGCCCGGATTGGTTTGTTTACTGCGTGAGACGTTATAATGTTGCACTCGAAAGCAAAACCGGCATAACAGCGAATCCTACAAAAGACCGTGAATAAAAACCCTCCACGCACGTCCGTGCGCGCGCTTCGGCTGTCGCCGCTTTCACTTGCACTCGTCACCGCATTGGCGCATGCGCAATCGGATAACGCGCCTGCTGCCCAGAATTCGACGCAGGCGCCGGGCGGCTCTCTCGCACCGGTTTTCGTCACCGCCAATCCGCTCGGCGATACCGACCTGATCGCGCCCGCCACCGCGCTGTACGGCGACGCCCTGACGCGCCGCCAGACCAACTCGCTCGGCGAGACGCTCAACGGTCTGCCCGGCGTGTCGACCACGACCTATGGCCCGATGGTGGGCCGTCCCATCATTCGCGGTATGGATGGCGACCGCATCCGCATTCTGCAGAACGGCGCGGCCGCCTGGGACGCCTCGTCGCTCTCCTACGATCACGCGGTGCCACAGGAGCCGCTCACCATCGAGCGCGTCGAGATCGTGCGTGGACCGGCGGCGCTGCTGTATGGCGGCAACGCAATCGGCGGCGTGGTGAACACAATCGACAACCGGATTCCGCGCGAGCCGCTCAACGGACTCACGGGCGGCGTCGATGCCAGCTACGGCGGCGCGAACGACGCGCGCGCCGGCGCGGCTCAGGTCGAAGGCGGCAACGGACGATTCGCGTTTCATGTCGACGCGTTCGATCGCGAGACGAGCAAGGAGCGCATTCCCGGCTTTGCGCATTCGGACCGCCAGCGCGCGCTCGACGGTCCCGACGCCAGCAAAGCCTACGGCAGCCTGCCCAACAGCGACGGGCGCTGGCATGGCGGCGCGATCGGCGGCGCCTATACGTGGGCCGACGGTTACGCGGGCCTCTCGTATAACGGCTACGAGGCCAACTACGGCTCGGTCGCCGAGGACGACGTGCGTCTGCGCATGCATCAGGACCACGTGGCGTTTGCATCCGAAGTGCGTAACCTGCGCGGATCCTTCTCGCAACTCAAATTCGACTTCGGTTATACGGACTACGAGCACAAGGAAATCGACAACGGCGAAACCAGCACCACGTTCCGCAATCATGGCTATGAGGCGCGTATCGAGGCACGTCATCGCAAGATGGGACCGCTCGAAGGCGCGCTCGGCGTTCAGCTCAGTCAGAACACCTTCTCAGCGCTGGGCGACGAGGCGCTCGTGCCGACGACGCAAACCACCAACGTCGCGCTCTTCGGCCTCGAAGAGTGGAACGTCACGGATGCACTCAAGCTGAGCGCCGGCGCCCGCTACGAGCACGTCAAACAGCAGCCGGCGGCGGCCGGCAACGGCAGGTTCGCAAGCGCGCGCGAGCGCGACTTCAACGCGGCGAGCGCGTCGCTCGGCGCGTTGTACAAGCTGACGCCGCTCTGGTCCGTGGCGGGCAACGCCGCCTACACCGAGCGCGCGCCCGCGCTGTACGAACTCTATGCAAACGGTCCGCATGACGCGACCGGTCAGTATCTGATCGGCAATCCTGATGCGCAGAAGGAAAAGGCGCTCTCGACCGATCTGTCGCTGCGTTTCGCGAGCGGCCCGAACAAAGGCAGCGTCGGTGTGTTCTACAGCCGTTTCAGAAACTATCTGACGGAGTTCAACACAGGGTGGCTCGTGGACGACGCGGACCAGGTCGTCGCGTCGGGCACTGACGGCGCGCTGAACGAAGCCGTGTATCGCGGCGTGGGAGCGGAGTTTTACGGCGTCGAACTCGACGGCAAGTGGCGCGTGTTGCAAAAGGGCGCGCATCAGGTGGATGTAGAACTCGGCGGCGACTACACGCATGCGCGCAACATGGACAACGATCAGCCGCTGCCGCGCATTGCGCCGCTGCGCGCCACGCTCGCGGTCGATTACGGCTATGGACCATTCGGCGCGCGTGCTCAACTGGAGCACGCGTGGGGCCAGCACCGCGTGCCCGAAAACGATCTGCCGATGGCGAGTTACACGAAGCTCGGCGTGCTTCTCACCTACGCGTTTCATGTCGGCGCGACTAATTGGCTCGCCTATCTTCGCGGCGATAACCTGACGAACCAGGACATCCGCTACGCGAGCTCCGTGGTCCGCGACATTGCACCCGAGGGCGGCCGAAGCGTGATGGTCGGATTGCGCACCAGGTTCTGACGCGTAGCCGCGTCGCGCAACCCGCCTCGCAGCGCACTCAAAGATTCGACGGATTGCCGGGATCGACCTTGCCCTTTTCCGCATTTTCGCGCTGATCGCCGAGGTCCTTGCGGTTATCGCTCTCGGTGATTTGCGCTTCGCCTTCGGCCTTTTTCGCTTCGTTGCCGGTGATCGAGCCGATGCCCTTGTTGACCATGCCCTTCAGTTCTTCCTTGATTCCTTCGGTCTTGTCGTTTGCCATCCATGCCTCCCAAAGTTGAGCGATGATCGCGCGACGCCGCAGCCGCGCGCCATCTGCATGGACCGCAATCGGCATGCCGATGCATCACGGACGGCGCTTCTTCCAAGCGTAGTCCGGGCGCGGATCGGCAACGCCCGGCAGTCCTACGGAATTGGGATTTTCGGAGCACAGCGTGACAAAGGACACGGATTCGCCGCTCGAGCGGCGCCGCCGCAAGGTTTCGGCGAACGACCGCGCATGCGCCATTGCGCCGGCCGGAAAGGAAGCGGAGCGCGGCACCATGGCGTCGTCGACGGTCTCGCACCAATAGACCATGAACACCGGATTCACGGAGCAGGCGACGGACTGCCGGGTGTCCCCCCGCCCGGTATGTCGCGCACCGGCTGCTGATCCGGCTGGAGATCCGTTTCGGGGAGCGACTCGGGCGTGCGGGCGGGCGGCGTTCCGCGACTGACTTCGGACTGTTGCGGATCGGGTTTTTGAGGCGCAGGGGTTTGGGTCATGGGTGGCTCCTGTGCATGGCGGTGAATGAAGCGGCTATCGTATGCGCAGCATCGCCTATGCTGACGGCAGTTCCGCCGGCCCGCCGCGCATGTGAATCGCGCCGCTTAGCCGCTCGCGCCGGTTATTTTACAACGGCTTGTAAATTGCGCGCCCGTCACGGCGCTGGCATTGCGCGTCGCGCGTCCGCGCAAGCGAGGCCTGCACCGCATGACACGTGCGGCGCGGCCTATCTCGCGAAGCTGTGCAAGCTGAAAGACTGCATGAGCCTCGACATTGGCGGCACGACCGCCGATATCGCGCCGATTGTCGACGGCAAGCCGCAATACGCGACCGGCGAATACATCGGCGAATTTCAGATTCATATTCCTTCGGTATCCGTATCGTCCGTCGGCGACGGTGGCGGGTCGATTGCGTGGGTCGACGAATTCGGCGTGCTGAAGGTCGGACCCGAAAGTGCGGGATCGAGCCCGGGCCCTGTCTGTTACGGACGCGGCGGCACGCGCCCGACGATTACCGACGCTTTCGCCGTGATCGGCGTGCTCGGCAGCGCCGCGCTCGGCTACAACGCGGTGAAGGTGGACGTGGATGCGTCGCGCCGGGCGATCGAGCCGCTCGCACGACGTCTTGGACTCGACGTCTATCAAACCGCGGCAGCCATTATCGAAGTGTCCATTTCCGGCATGTATGCAGGCGTGAGCCGGCTGAGTTCGCGCTTCGGGATCGATCCGCACACGTTCGCGCTGATGCCGTTCGGCGGCGCGGGCCCGATGCTCGGGTGTTTTCTCGCGCGCGCTCAATGTGCGCAATCTGCTCGTGCCGACCACGCCTGGCGTGCTCAGTGCGCTGGGTGGTTTGATCGCGGATACAAAAAACGACTTTGTTCGGACGACCTATTATCCGCTCGACCGTGCGTCGCTCGAACTGCTTGCGCAAGACCTCGCGCATCTGGAAGCGGACGCGCGCGTCGACATTGTCGTTTCGGCCGATATGCGTTATCGCGGGCAATCGTTCGAGATCGACACGCCGCTGTCAGCACATGCGATTACCGGCGGCGACATCGAAGCGATTGCGCAGGCGTTTCACCGCGAGCACGCGCGTCTTTTTGGACATAGCGACGAGAAGTCGCCGATCCAGGTGGTGGCGTTGCGGCTCGTCATCACCGCGCCTACACCGAAGCCGGAGCTGCCGCAGATCGCCGTGGGCGAGGGCGCGCCGCGCGTCGAGTCCGAGATCGACGTCTATCTGGACGGAGCGTGGCGCCGCGTGCCGCTTTACCGATGCTCCGCGCTGCTAGCGGGACACCGCTTTGCCGGGCCGGCGATCGTCGCGCAGGACGACACCACGACCTGCGTGCTGCCGGGCTTCGACGGACGCGTGGACGAATACGGCAACCTCTTTCTCGAAGCCGTCTGACCGGCCGACCCAGGAAACGCACCATGACATTCGATAAATCCGTCCTTCAGATCTTCGCGAACTATTGCGTCGCCGCAGCGGAAAGCATAGCGTACACGCTCGTGCGAACTGCGCATTCCGCATTCGTGAAGGAAACCGAAGACTTCTCCTGCACGCTGATGAACACCCGCGGGCTTACCTTCGCGTCGCCAAAAACCCTCGGCGCCACGTGGTATCCGGGCCTCGATTTCGGCGCGGTGATCGACATGATCGATCACTACGAGCCCGGCGACATCTGCATGACGAACGACGCCTATAGCGGCTATGTGGCGACTCACACGCCGGACGTGATGATGTGGAAGCCGGTGTTTTACGAGGGCGAAATCGTCTGCTATGTCGGCGGGCATATTCACAACACCGACATGGGCGGCGCGGTGCCGGCTTCGCTGTCGCGCACGCTCACGGAGATCTATCAGGAAGGCATTCGTTTCGCGCCGACAAAGATTGTGCGCGCGGGCGTGCTCGACGAAACGCTGCTTGAGCACATGGCGCTCAACGTGCGCGCGGCCGAGCAGAATCGCGGCGACCTGAAAGCGCAAATCGCCATGCTCATGACCGGCGAGCGGCGCGTGCTCGAAATCATCGAGCGCTTCGGCGTCGAGCAGTTTCGCGCAGGCATGGACGCATTGCTCGACTATTCGGAAGAGCAGGCACGCACGATCGTGCGGAGCATGCCCGACGGCGAATATTTCTTTGCCGAATACGCCGACGAGGATTCCGTCAACGGCAAGCCGCTGCGTGTCGCGCTGACGCTGACTGTGAAGGACAGTTCGCTCGTATTCGACTTCACCGGCAGCGACCCTCAGTTGAATTCGTCGCTGAATATGTCGACGGGCGGCAAGGAGCGGCACGTGCTTGCGCTCGTCGGCCTGAACTATGTGCTGTATTCGCTCAATCCCGATCTGCTGCTCAATGCGGGCATGCTGAAAGTGGCGCGCTGCATCATGCCCGAAGGCACGATCATGAACTGCGTGCCGCCGGCAGCGGTCGGCATGCGCAGTCTGCCCGCGAAGGTCGCGCAGTATGTGACCTTCGGTGCGTTCTCCATGGTTTGCCCCGAGCGTCTGCCGGCGTGTCCGGCCGGCGGCATGTCGATTCTCAATGTGAAGACGGTGGACCGCAACGGCCGCACGGTGATCGCGTCGATCGGACCCGTGGGCGGCGGCGCGGGCGGCATGGCGTCGGCCGACGGCTCGGACGCTTCGGGCGCGAACGTGGCATTCCTGCGCAATACGCCGGTCGAGATCAACGAAGCCGAAGTGCCGATTCGCATCACGCGCTATGGCGTGGTGCCGGGCAGCGCGGGCGCCGGCAAATACCGCGGCGGCCTCGGCACGGTGATGGAGTTTCGCGTGTCGTCGCCGGGCACGCTCGTGACGGCGCGCAACCGCGACCGCTCGCGCTTTGCTTCGTGGGGCGTACTCGGTGGCAAGGCCGGTGCCGTATCGCGGTTTACCCGCAATCCCGGCACGGACCGAAGAAGATCTTGGCGTGACGGACCTCGTGATCTGCGGCCCCGGCGACGTGATCCGCCTTGAGGGATGCGGCGGCTATGGGCATCCTTACGAACGGGATACACAGAAGGTGCTGGAAGATGTGCGGCGCGGCTACCTGTCCGTCGAGGAGGCGCGCGAGCTGTACGGCGTAATGCTGACCGACGGCGCCGTCGATATGGACTCGACCGCGCATCTGCGCGACGCCGCGAGAGAAGCGGCGCGGCAGAACCCCGCCACTCACTTCGACAAGCTCGGGCGAACCTATGATGTACTGTATCGCGAGGTCGATCAGGACATCGAACTGATCGAGCCGGCGCGCGTGCGCAGCGAAGTCGGCTCCGATGGTTTTTATGGCGGGCTGCTGCAGCGTAACGGCGCGCAAATGCACATGGGCAAGTTCGGCGTTGGGCTCGCGCAGAGCGCAGCGCGTCATGGCGCGCGCATCTTCCCGAACGCGGCCGTGACGCAAATCAAGCGTATTGACGGCGGCCGCTACGAGATCACGTCGGCGCGCGGCGTTGTTCGGGCGGACAAGGTGCTGGTGGCGACCGGGCCGTCGCGGCAAGGACCGCTGCAATGGTTCCAGCAACGGATGGCGCCGGTCGGCAGTTTCATCGTCGTGACCGAGCCGTTATCGAAGGGGCAGCTCGACGCGCTTTTTCCGCATCGGCGCAACTATGTGACGTCGCTCAATATCGGCAACTACTTTCGCGTGACGCCGGATAACCGGCTGCTGTGGGGCGGGCAAGCCCGGTTCGCGATGTCCGATCCGCGCTCGGACGCGAAGAGCGGGCAGGTGCTGCAGGCCAATCTCGCGAAGTATTTTCCCGAGCTGGGGGCGACGAGAATTGACTATTGCTGGGGCGGTCTTGTCGACATCACCGTGGACTGCTTCCCGCGCGCCGGGCAGCATGACGGGCTTTACTATTCAATGGGCTACAGCGGGCACGGCGTGCAGATGTCCACGCACATGGGGCGCGTGATGGCCGACGTCATGTATGGTTCTGCCGATGCCAACCCGTGGCGCGCGCTGCCCTGGCCGCCGGCGCCGGCACATGCCGCGTGGCTCGCTGGCGAGCCGGTCGGCCGAGGTGCCTTTACAATTCAGCACTTCAGCCCGACAAACGTGACATGCGCGATGAGATATCCCCTGGCATTGACCCTTGCATTGGCCTCTGCATTGACCCTTGCCGCTGCCCTCGCGGCGAGCACGGCCGCTCACGCTCAAACCTCCGCCAACGGCGACACCGGCGCACTGCAATGTGCGATCGGCAAGGTGACCGGCGTGGGCGGCTCTGAACAAAGCGTTCGCGAATACCTGGCGACGCCTGAGCGGGACCAATATCGCTATCTGGCCGACAATCCGATTCAATGCCGGATCTCCGACGAAGGCCGCGCGTCCGCGTGCACCGGCATCACAACCCTCAGGCGTGAACAGGTCAGCGTGTACGATCAGATCGACAGCACGTTGACAGAAGTGGTTGCGCGCGTCGAGCTCGACCATGGCACCTACCCCGTGCTGATCGTCGTGCCGAGGAAGGACGTGCAGTGCCAGGAGTGAGTGGCCTCGGTCTTCCGTTCCTCTTTCTCTTCTGATTGCGCCCACCAATGCGAGTCCGATCCCGAATCAGCGTGCTCGAAAGTATTCCGCGCAGCGTCTGGATACTAGGCTGTGTGAGCCTCTTCATGGACGTCTCGTCGGAGATCATCCACAGCCTTTTGCTGATGTTCCTGATGGTCAGCCTCGGCGCGAGCGCCGCGACCATCGGTCTGATTGAAGGCATCGCCGAAGCGACCGCGCCGATCGTCAAGGTGTTTTCCGGCGCGCTCAGCGATTATCTCGGCAACAGGAAGTGGCTCGCCGTGGCGGGCTATGCGCTCGGCGCGCTGAGCAAGCCGCTCTTCGCGATTGCGCTGACGGTCGGCGTGGTGGTGAGCGCACGGGTGATCGACAGAGTCGGCAAGGGAATCCGCGGTGCGCCGCGCGACGCGCTGGTGGCGGACGTCACGCCTGTGCATCTGAGAGGCGCCGCGTTCGGCTTGCGTCAGTCGCTCGATACGGTCGGCGCCGTGCTGGGTCCACTGTGCGCGGTCATCATCATGTCGGTGTGGGCGGACAACTTCCGGCTGGCGTTCTGGCTCGCCGTCATACCGGGCTTGCTGGCCGTCGCGCTGTTGACGGTCGGCATCCACGAACCGGCGCGCGAGCCGGGCACGAAGCGCGTCAATCCGATCCGGCTCGAGAACCTGAAGAAGCTCGGTGCGAGCTACTGGTGGGTCGTCGCAACTGGAGGCGTGTTCGCGCTCGCGCGCTTCAGCGAGGCATTCCTGGTTTTGCACGCCATGGGCAGCGGCGTGCCCGTCGCTCTTGTGCCGCTCGTCATGGTGGCGATGAATGTGATGTATTCGTTGTCGGCGTATCCCTTCGGCAAGCTCGCTGACACGATGAACCACACAAGGCTGCTGATCGCAGGGCTTGTCGTGCTGATTGCTGCGGATCTCGTGCTTGCGCAAGGCAGCCACTGGAGCGTCGTGTTGCTGGGCGTCGCATTGTGGGGCTTGCACATGGGAATGACGCAGGGTCTGCTTGCGACCATGGTCTCGCACACCGCGCCGGCGCAACTGCGCGGCACTGCATTCGGGTTTTTCAACCTGCTGAGCGGCATCGTCACGCTGTTCTCGAGCGTGATTGCCGGTGAGCTATGGGACAAGCTGGGCGCTGCCACCACCTTCCATGCGGGGGCGGTGTTCTGTATCGCGACGATCGTGCTGCTCGTTGCCGGCAAGGCGCCCGACACGCGCGCTGGGACACGCTGACCACTTCGGGCTAACTGCGCCACGCTGGCACCGACCGCGGCGTCATTCGTCCAGTTCGGTGACGAGGCGCGACAGCCGGGCAATGCGATTGAGGTACATCGTCGCTTGCGGCGAGGTTTTCAGATGTTCGACGCGGTCGCGCCAATAGGTTGGCGGAAAAGGCTTTTGCGATGCCGATGCGATGACGCGCTCGAGATGAACGAGCTCGCTTTCGAGAATGTGGCGATGCATCATTGAACCCCCGTATGTGGCCAGTCTGGTCTGCTCGCAGCGTCGCTCACTGTCTGACGCCGCGTAGAACTGGTCATGCAGCCTGTTCTTTTGCGCCTCACTACAACGGACGAGCCGCCGTCGCCGCCCCGGCAAGGGCACGCAACGGCGGCCAGACCCACCCCGCAGCGGATCGTCTGGTACATAGCCAAAAGATTTTCCGCCATTCAGTGCCTCGCGCCGCGAGCCGCTTCTCTGTGGAAGCCTTCCCTCGCGATGTTCCGACACTGTCACTGCTACAGCACAGCCCTCTCTCAGTCTGCTGCCGACAACACCTGGTCGTCGGTTTGATCGGCGCTTTCGCATTCGTTCGTATAACTAATCGAAGCGTCGCGATGATGAACGGCGATCGTTCGATCAGTGGCGTCGATTCAGGCAGACGCCGATGCTTCGAAAACGGTGCGGCGCACGATCGTTGTTTGGTCTCTCAAGCCCCGGCATTTCGGACAGATTCGGTCGCGGCGCGTGAACCCAACGCCACGAGCCTTTATATAAGCAATGTCCGTGCCATATGTTGAGACCGCGTGTGCGCGGGCGACCACGCGGACGTGGCTGGGCGCAAATGGTCAATCCCGTCCAAGATGGGGGTGAAATGTAGACGCTTTCGTCCAGGTCGGCATGCAAGGCGCGTAGAAGGGCGATTTCGTCCGATGCGGACAGCGCGGAGCCCCGCAGAACAACGCAGAAGAAGGCGGTCGGGAAGCGCCCAAGCGCGAATGGCCAAGGCGGAACGTCCCGCGCGGCGCAGCCATCGCGCGCCGCGCCGGACGGACTGGGACAGACAGACGGGGAGACTTACGACTGCAGGCTGACCTTGCTATAAGTCAGCCGGCTCGGGCGCACCTGCATACGCACCAGCGACACCAGGAAGCTAAAGCCGGCCTGATTCGGATCGATCACCGGTACATAGCCGCCCATTTCGTCGCTGAGCATTCTGGAGACGCGGCTCGCCACATCCACGAAACCCGTGCAGCCGAGCAGAATGGATTGCGCGCCGTCCTCCTTGATCGCCTTCAAGGCTGCGTCGAAGGTGCGGATGATCACGACGTCCATGTCGTCGAGCTGCGCGACCGGGCAATTGATCGCGCGGATCGACGCAAACGTGTCCTGAATGCCGTAAGTTTGCGGATGACCGCGCTGCATCGCGAGCGTGCTCGGCAGGATCGTGATGATCGAGAAACGCTGGCTGAGCGCGAGCGCCGAAAACGCCGCAGCCGGAAATCCGCCGATGATCGGAATGTCGATCACTTCGCGCGCCGCTTCCACGCCGCACATATCGAAGTCGGTCAGCCAGATGCCGTCGAAGCCGTCGTTGACAATGGCCTGCGCGAGTTCGACCACCGGCATGCCGTTTTGCAGCCAGTTCGTGCGATTCTCGATGTCGGGGTGCCCTTGCGTGATGTTGCGAATCTCGACCTGCACGTCCGGTGGCACCACCGGCGCAATAGCTTTCATGATGCGGTCGTTGTACTGCGACGTGGCCACAGGCACCAGCACGCAGATGCGGATTGGCGAATTCAAGAGGCGTCTCCTTTGGATGCGAGCGGCACATACGGGTCGAGATAATTGAGGGAGTTCAGCAACTGCATGAAGCTGTCGAGAATCAGGCCGGGCTTGCGTAGTTGCGCTTCGGCGCGCCAGGCGATCAGCGTCACCGGGCGCTTGCCGATGGCCGGATTCAGCGAGCCGTCGGCGTTCACGAGGTCGCCGTTGCTGAACACCGACTGGCCTTCGCCGCCGACGTAATACGCCACGCTATCGGGCGCGAGCACGATCGGCTGCGCACAGGCGCTATCCCATACGAGCAGCGACTCGTTCTGATACATGACGGTATAGGTGCGGTCTTGCGCCTGAATGCGGATCTTGCCGACGTCGAAGCCGCCGTTGGTGTCCACTTCCGCCGACACCAACTGGCCCGGCTCGGACACCGCCCGCGCAGCGAGGCCGCAACGTTCGACCAGATAGTCGACCATCTGCCGGGGACTGCTTATTCCTCCTGCCTGCAACACGCGCCCGAGCTCGAGCGCGCGCGTCAGCGTGCCGCGAATCGGCGTGGCGCGGCCGATATCGGCCGGCTTCATGACCCACATGGCGAGTCCGCCGAACTGCCCGAACTCGGGGTCGGCCACGACAGGACGCATCATCTGCTCGACGATCGCCGACACGTCGCGTTGATGAGTCGGCGCGCCGAGCTTGCCCTGACGCGGCGTCACGTCGAGTTCGACGCACAGGCCGCCCTGGCTCACGAGGAACGCCGGCCGCGGGTCGATTTCTGCAGCGGCGAACGTGAGCATCGGCAGGGAAGGCACCGCGCGGCCCGCGCCGTCGGCGTCGATCACCGCGAGGCCGAGTTTTGCCGCCACCAGCGCGGCCACCGTGAAGCCGAGCGCGCCGCTTTCCGGCGGCATCACGTAAGCGAGTTTCGGGGATTGTCCGTCGAGCCGCGTCTTCAGGTTTTGCACGGCGGTGACGGGGCCGAGCGGATAGGTGGCCGAATTGATCGCTTCGGGCGCGCCGAGATAGGCGACCATGACGGCGGCGCCTTCGGTGGCTTCTTCAACGGACACGACCTTCACCGTGTCGGTCGGATAGTAGTCGCCGGCGACGAAATGCGCGGCCAGGTGCCGGGCGGATTCGATCGTGCCGCCGCCGCTGCCAAAAAAGCCGCGCCCAGCAGCAGCGGTTCCAGATCTTCCCGGCGTAGGTCAAATGCCATTTACGATTCCTTTAGTGTAGTTGTCGAAAGAAGTCTGCTGCTGAAGTTCGGCAAGCAGTTTTGCCGCGCGTGCGACGCGCGGCGTTGCATCCACGGGCAACGAGCGCAAGCCGCGCTCGAGCGTCTCGATCGCTTCCGCGACACGGGCAGTGGAACGCAAGAGGTCCGCGAGGTAGCGCGCGGGCACCGCGCCGAACGCAAGCGCTGTCGACAGCGCGGTGCGCAGGCCCAGTTCCGCCGCGTTGACATCGCCGAGCGCCCACTGCGCGTGAGCGCGGGTGACGAGCAGCTTGCCGAGGTAGACGCGCTCCTGACGCGCCAGCGTCTCGTCGATCGCGGTGGCGAGCAATGCTTCGCATTCCTTCGCACGTCCGGCGCGCAACAGCAATTCCCCGTGATGCCACGCCTTGAACGAATAGAACAGCGCGCCGCCGTTGCACACCACGTGGTTATCGTAGCCGTCGAGCATGACAGTTTCTGCTTCGTCGGATTGACCCATCGCGCTGAGATGACAGGCGCGCAACACCTGGCCGACTCCGCGATAAAAAGCGAAGCCATACGCAATGGACACCGATTCGAGTTCGCTCGAGAGGCGCCCGAGCCGGTCGACGTCGTCGAAGAGCGCGGCGAGCCCCGCGGCGCCCTGCAGATTGACGACGTGCGCGAGCGCATGCACGCCCGGCTCGGATGCGCGCAGAATCAGCATCTCCATCGCGCGGCGTGCCTGTGCGAAGGCGCCGATCTGATACGCCACGAGTCCTTCGAAAGTGAGCGCGGGGCTCGCCAGGTCGATGCCTTGCGAGCCGGTGCGGATGTCGTTGCACCCCACGCCGAGCAGATTGCCGCGCGCGAGACAGGCCAGCGCTTCCTCACTGTCGCCGAGCCAGAACAGCGTGTTGGTCATCGCCACGTGGGCTTGGTCGAGGGACACGCGATCGCCCCCGTTCTGCGCGCGCTCCAGCATGTTCTGTGCGGTCGCGCGCGCCTGCTTCAGTTGCAGCGTGGTCAACTGCGTGGTCCAGATGCCGAACTGGATCGCGGCGATTTCCGCGGGCGCGCACACGCCTTCGCCAATCGCGAGGGCCGCGGCGTAGCACGCGGTGGCCTCCGCGTAGAGCCAGCCGTGCACGCTGCGCAAGCTCATGCCGAGCAGGCGATAGGCGTCGAACTGCAGCCGGCGCACGGCCTCCTCGTTCGGCGTTTGCAACACGTCGAGGCAGCGGCGCAGCGGCGGAATCGCCTCGGCGAACTTCGATTCCTCGATCAGCGCCCTCGCATGTTCGAGGCACTTGTGCGCTTCCCGGTGATGCTCCTCGCGCGACTTGAGACGCCGTTCGATGGTCTTGCGGCCCACGCCGAGCAGCGCGGCCGCTGCGCTCTTGTTGCCGCTCGTGCGTTCGAGCGCGCGGTCGATCAGGAGGTCTTCGGCGGCGCTCAGCTTGTCGCGGCCCTCCAGTTGCAGCAGCATGTCCGCGAGGCTCGCGCGCGAGACCGGCCCGCTGGCCTCGTTGGCGAGAAACGGCTCGAGCGTGTCGACGTCGATGTGCGTGTTTTCGGCGAGCACGCTCAGCTGGCTGATCAGATTGCGCAATTGCCGGATATGGCCCGGCCACGGGTGCTGCGCAAGACGCCGCAGCGCAGGCGGCGAAAACTCGAGGCGGCGCGCGTGCTGTGCGGCGAAGTGGTTGACGAGCGCGGGAATGTCCTCGACCCGCTGCTCGAGTCCCGGCACGGCGAGCACGAACACCGCGAGGCGGTAGAACAGGTCCTCGCGAAAGAGGCCCTCGCGTGCGAGCTCGCGCAGGTCGCGGTGGGTCGCGGCCACGACGCGTCCAGCAAAGTGCAGACTGGTCGGCGATCCAAGCGGACGGAAGGTTCGCGTCTCGAGTACTCGCAGCAGCTTCGGCTGCAGCGCGAGCGGCAATTCGCCGATTTCGTCGAGCAGCAGCGTGCCTTTGCCGACCTGCTGGAAAAGCCCTTGGCGGTTTTCGGCGGCGCCGGTGAAGGCGCCTTTCACGTGCCCGAAAAGTTCAGCCTCGACGAGATGTTCGGGAATCGCGCCGCAATTGACGTCGACGAAAGGTTGATCCTGGCGCTGGCTGTGCGCGTGTACACGGCGCGCCACCAGCTCCTTGTCGGAGCCGGTCGGCCCGAAAATGAGCAGCGGATGATCGGTCGGCGCGACCCGATCGATCATCCGGACTAGTTGGCGAAACGCCGGCGCGCTGCCCACGAATGAGCCGGATCCGGGCTTGTCGTGGGCGAACGGAACGACAGGGGTAGAACTCATTTAACAAGTACGCTCCACATGATCCGCGTGCGGCGCTGCGCGGAAATGGCCGTCCAGCGACGGCGGTCATGCATCGATCGGGTGTGCGGCGAAACTTCCGATTCCGCTGTCGGAAGGTTTCGCCCTAGGAGAGACAGAGTATGACGGCTTGCTGCCGGTGTTGTCTTTCGAAATTAATCCTTGCGCTGGTGCCGTTGCGCCTTTTATCACGGCGTCGTGCGGCTCATAAATGGCATGGCGAAAGGGGCGCGGCCGCGACTTCGGTCGCATTGACCGCGGGCAGGCGTGAACGCGCGCAGGACAGGTTCGCGCGGCCGCGCAAGCACCCGCCGGCCGCTCGCGATGCGTAACGGATATAACGGCGGCATGCCGATGATTCTTTAACAGTCAGGCGGGGTTGGGCGAAGTGCGGCCGCTATGCTGCGTGGATGGCCTTGGGGTCGGGGCTGCCTTGCGCCGGGAACGAGGACCGAAGGTGGACGGCCGCGCGAGGCGGCCGGATGTCGTAACGCTTACGGTCCGACGCGCAGAATGACGCCCGTGGACAGTTGCACCATCAGATAGTCGCCGCCGATGCCGACCCACGAATAACCGCGCGGCGGCGGAGCGAGCCGGTACGCGCGCCAGTCGTCGATTACATATTGACGGCCGCGGTATTCAGGCGGCAGGCGGTCGCCCTTGCGCCAATGCCCCGGCGCGTTCGCTGAATTGCCCGGGCCGTCGGGACCATGCCCGGGCGGCATTGATTTGTGCCCGTGGCCATTCGGTCCTTTACCGTGATCGGGTCCTTGCCCGTGCCCATGGTCTCCGCCATGACCGGGGTTGTCATGCGGCGGCTGGGCAAGCGCGAGTGACGATGCCAGCATAGCAGCGGCCATGACGGACGCGAGCAATAGGCGGGATCTGCTCATTGTGAGGCTCCTGTGAAACTGGCGGCTGAAGTTATTCTCATTGTGCCGTATTGCGGCTCATTAGCTCGCGCCGATTGCAACGCGGTGAGCGCTGCCGGCGCTATTCGCGGCTTGCGCTTCGAGTTCATCGAGTTGCAGCAGAAGCACGTCGATAGAACGCAATTGCGCATTCGTGAGGTGCTGCGAATCGAGCAGTTGATGAAGCCGCTCCCACCAGTAGGCGGCCGGCAGAATAGGCCCCGCAAGGTCTCCAGCCATTGATGCGCTCATGACTCGCGCGAGATGCGCGATCTCCTGGTCGATTAACGTGAGCATGCCCCACCTCGCAACGTTCGTTCTTGTTGTGTAACGAAGAGCTACTAAACCTTAGTCCAAATGCGGCAAATAACCAATTAGATCGATTATGGGGCTAAGCGTCAAAGCCGTGAATGCTTCTTTTGAGCCTATTCACCCAGCATCATATGCAAATCGGGAGTCCGAGTCTCTCCCGTCATGATAAAGAATGTTAAATCGCTCTAGTTACGGGCGGTTTCAAATTGCGAGTTGTGCTTACAGGGAATTTCCATATCCTTCAACGCACAACAATGATGATGGAGGAATCCCCATGAAAACCCTGTTTAAAACGCTCACATGCGCGCTCGCGTTGCCACTCGCGCTTGCCGCATGTGGAGGCGGCGGCGGGGACGGCGGCAGCGCGCCGACCGGCACGCTCCGCGTTCAGATGACCGACGCTCCCGCGTGCGGTTTCGATCACGTGTATGTCATGGTGAACAAGGTGCGCGTGAACATGAACGCGCAGGCAGGCGACGGCGACAGCGGCTGGAGCGACATCGCATTGACGACGCCGCAACGAATCGATCTGCTTTCGCTCACCAACGGCGTGCTCGCCGACCTCGGGCAAACGGCCCTGCCAGCTAGTCAGTATCAGCAGGTTCGGCTGGTGCTCGCGCAGAATCAGGGCAATTCGCTGGCGAATTCTGTCGTCCCCACGGGCGGCAGGGAGCTGGCGCTCGACACGCCCAGCGCCGCGCAAAGCGGCTACAAGATCATCCGGCCGTTCACGGTGCAGGCCAATACGCTCGTCGATCTCGTGCTCGACTTCAACGCCTGCAAGTCGATCGTGCAGAAAGGCAACGGCTCGTACAGTCTGAAGCCGGTGGTGACGGCGATGCCAACGGTGGTAAGCGGCACGATTTCGGGCTACGTCGCGCCGGCGGAAGCGGGGGCTGCGGTTTTTGCCGAGCAGAACGGCAACATCATCAAGGGCACCGTGGCGGACAGCAGCGGCCATTTCGTGCTGACGCCGCTCGAGCAAAGCTCGACCAGCGGCAACTATGACGTGGTCATCGTGCAGAACAACGTTGCAACGGGCGTGGTGCGCTCGGTGCCGGTTGTTGTGAACGCATCGACCGTGGTGTCGACCTCGGCCGCGCCGATCGCGCTGCCGGCATCCACCATGCACGTTGCAAGCGGCACGGTTCTGCCGGTGAGCGCGCAGGCCATCGTGCGGGCGTTGCAAACCGTGAGCGGCGTCAACTATGAAATCACCAGTTCGAACGCCAATCTGGATACTGGCGCCTATTCGCTGAACCTGCCGGCTGCCGCGCCGCTCGTCGGTACGTATTCGGGTACGCTGCCGGTTTCGCTGACGCCGGTCGCGAGCGTGGCGGGTCAGTACACGGCGCAGGCCGTCAGCGCGAGCGGGGCGACCCAGCAGTCGGCGGTCAATGTCTCGACCACCGATCAAACCGGCGTCAACTTCAGCTTCTAACCAACCATTATGTGATGACGGAAGGGCGCAAGCCCTTCCTCGGGGAACCTCATGAAAAAGATTGTCTGTCTGCTTGCTACGGGTGCCGTGCTGTTGAGCGGCTGTGCGCTGTATGTGCCGGATGCGCCGGGTGTCGTGGTCGTGCCGCAAGGCCACCCTCAGGGCGGACCGGGCAACGGCTTCTGTCCGCCAGGACAGGCGAAGAAGGGCAACTGCTGAGCGCAGGCAGGCTTAACTGAAAAGCTGCTTCACACAGACGGCGCGCCCCGTGCGCCGCTCCAGCCTGGCTTGCGCGGCCGAGCCGTCAAGCCAGGCGCCGAACGCTTCCGCCTACATCGCCACACACAGACGATACGCGTCGTACACCGCCGTATGAATGTCGCGCGAGGTTACGGCGTCGCCGATCCGGTACAGGTGAAACTGCGCCTCGCCGTTCGCGACCGGCAAGACCGGCTGCGCCGCGCGCGAAGGCCGCAAGATCCATCTGGCCGTCGTTGACCGAATGCACGCGGGCGGCCTCGAAGAGGTCGTCGACGGCGATCGTGCCGCGTTCCACCACCACGTGCTCGGCCTCCATCTGCACGCGTGAGCTGGTGTCGGAAAATCGCCCGTAACACGCCCCCTTCGCGTCGCTGCACCTCGATCAGTTCGACGTGCGCGCGCACCGGCACCTGCCACTTTTCGAGGTTGCGCATCCACACGAGGTCGTCGCCCTTGCCGCCGGTTTCCTGCGCGGGCAGCGCGTCGAGCACGGCGAGGCGCACGTCGAGTCCCGCCGACACATAGCGCTCCATGCCCAGATAGGCGTTGTGGCGGCCGGTGCCGTCGTAGAAGAGCACGCGTCCCGTTTGGGGCGGCGTATCCGACAGGGCGTCGGCCACTGAACGGCACCATTCGCCGCCCGCCAGTCCATTGAGATCGGGAATCCCGCCCGTGGCCACGATCACCACGTCGGGCCGCTCGGCCAGCACGTCGTCGAGTTCCGCGTACTGGTTATAGCGGACCTCGACGGCGAGCCGTTGCAGCTCGCCGACCCGCCAGTCGACGATGCCGATCAGATTCCTGCGCCAGCTTCCCGACGCCGCGAGCAGCACCTGTCCGCCGGCGCGATCGGCGGCTTCGAGCAGCGTCACGCGATGGCCGCGGCTCGCAGCCACGCGCGCGGCCTCCAGCCCCGCCGGCCCTGCGCCGACAACCAGCACCTTGCGCGGCGTCGCACTCGGCGCGATGTTGTGCGGCAAGAACGTTTCGCGCGCGGTCGCCGGATTGTGGATGCAGGTCGCCTTCGCGTTGCGGCAATGCGAGCCGCCCACGCACGGCCGCGCGGCATGTTCGCGACCGTCCTCAATAAGCCGCACGAGATGCGGCTCGGCGATGTGCGCGCGCGTCATGCCGACCATGTCGATCAGACCTTCGCCGATTGCATGGCGGGCGGTCGCGAGATCGGCGATCTTCGCAGCGTGAAAGACCGGTAGCCGCACCGCGCGCCTGAACGCAGCCGCTTTCGTGAGCCACGGCGCCGACGGCATGAACATGCCCGGCATGCTGTTGACGATCAACGACATCTTCGTGTCCATGCGTCCGTAGATCACGTTGAAGAAGTCGAACAGCCCGCTTTGCTCGAGAATGCGCGCCATTTCCAGACTGTCCTCGAAGCTGCAGCCGTCTTCCAGCGCGAAGCGCAGACCGACCGGCCACCCGTCGCCGACTTCCTTGCGGATCGCCTCCTTCTATCGCAAAGCGGCACCGGTTTGCAGCGGCGAGCGGCGTGCGCGAAGTCGCTCGCAATGCGCTTGATGTCGTGCGTGCTCATGGCTTGCGGGATCGCGCGATGCAGCGTCTCGCGGCGCGCCGAGGGCGCCAGCATCGGCAGCCACAGTTCGGCGTACGGGTCGCCGCGCCGGCCGAGATGCGTGATCTGGCACATCAGCGCCGCGCCGTGAGCGTGCACGCGCCCGGCGCCGCAGATGCGGCACGACTTCGTCGACACCCATGTTGATCTGCTGGAACGTATTCGGACTGTCTATGCTGACATTCGACGACCCGCCGAACATCGTGAGGCCGATGCCGCCTCGCGTCTTCTCCTCGTGGTAGCGTTGATAGACTTCTTGCGGGAATTCGCCTTCAATGAGACGGCTCGCGTGGCTCGTGCTCATCACGCGGTTTTTCAGCACGAGGTTTCTGATGGTCAGCGGTTGCAGCAGAGGATCGGACGAAGCGGCGGGGCGCGCGTCGTCCGCGGCGAGTGAGGTCATGTCGGGACTCTGTGAATGGATCTGCCGACAAAAGTAGGGTTGGCCTCACGGCGCGTCAATTTACATCTTCGTCAACGCGAATTACATGGTGTTAGCCGATGGCACTTCGACTTCCCTCTCTTCAGGCGCTGCACGTTTTTGAATCCGCCGCGCAGCACCTGAGCCTCACGCGCGCGGCGCTCGAACTGAATGTCACGCCCGTGGCGGTGAGCCGCATGGTGGCGCGCCTCGAAGATGCGCTCGGCTTCAGGCTGTTCGCGCGCACGAAAGCAGGGCTCGCGCTCACCGACGAGGGCGCAAAGCTGCAAGCCGCGGTGGCCTCTGGCTTCGGGCTTGTGAGCGACACCATCAGCGAACTCAAAAGCCGTCGAGAGGAGAACGAGACGGTCACGCTTTCCGTGTCGAGCGGCTTTGCTGCGCAGTGGCTGCTGCCGCGCCATCCGCGCTTTCAGGCGGCATTTCCGTCAGTCAACCTGCGCTTGCAGGTGATGGCGAGCCGGCTCTACGGCCCGCTCGACGGCGCCGATCTGGGCATCCGCCTGCACAAGCCGGGTTCCGCGGAGGACGCGCTGTGTTTTTGCCCCGAGGTCATCATCGCCGTGTGCAGCCCGGGCTATCTCGCCGATCACGGTTCGCTCGACGCGCCGCATCCGACAGATGACAGCGCGCACGATCACACGCTCATTCACCTCGAGCCGACCACGCATAGCTGGACCGACTATTTCGCGGTCACGGCAATCGGCAATCGCGCGTCGGCGAAACATGTCAGCTACTCGGATCCGGGCCTCGCGTTGCAGGCGGCGATGCTCGGCCATGGCGTGATGCTCGGCTGGCTGCTGGCGGTCGCCGCGCCGCTCAATGCCGGCACGGTGGTTCCGGCGTCGCGACCGATCGTCGAGACGGGCTGCAACTATGTGCTGGAGTGCCGCACGCGCGAGCCCTCGCGCGCCACGCGAGAGGTGGCGCAATGGCTCGTCGACGAAATGCGCGCGGAGTTGCAGAAGGCCGAACCGATGCTGGCATCGGCCGAGCGGGTGCGTACTCGCGCGCCGGTTTGAGCGTCGCGGTGCGCGGGTTGGAGTCAGTGCGTGCGCGCGTTATACGCGGCGGCTTCGTCCAGCAACCATGACCTGAACAGTTTCAGCGGTTTGCCGTGGCTCAGCTCGGTTGGATAGACGAGGTAGTAGGCGGATTCTTCGACGGCGGTGGCGGCGAACGGAATCACGAGACCCAGCTGCGCGAGTTGTTCGTCCGAAAAACTTGGGCACGAGCGCAATGCCAAGCGCTGCCGCGGCAGCGCTGATCAACATGGAGTGCAGTTCGTAGCGCACGCCCTGCATGGTCACGTTGTCTTCCACGCCGACATTCGAGAACCAGCGGGACCAGGCGTCGGGGCGCGTCGTCGAATGAAGCAGCGGGTAATTCAGCAATTCGTGGGGCTTTCTGATCGGCCTGGCAAGCAGCGACGGCGAGCACACGGGCACCACTTCCTCGCCGAACAGATAGTCGGAGGACGTGCCCGGCCACGTCGGTTTGCCATAGTGAATGGCGGCTTCGAAATGCGATTCCTCGAATGAGAACAGGTCCGTGCGAATGCCTATGTTGATCCGGACATCCGGGTTGCGGTCGTTGAAGTCCTTCATTCGCGGAATCAACCATTGCGACGCGAAGGTGGGCAGCACGGCGAGTTCGAGATAGCCGCCGCCGCTGCCGTGCGCGATGATGGACAGCGTGTCGCGATCCAGATTTTCGAGTGCGCGGCGCACCTGCGTGCCGTACAGATGCCCGGCGCGAGTCAGCATCACGCGCTGTTTCGAGCGAACGAAAAGACGCACGCCCAGATTCGACTCCAGCGTGGCGATCTGCCGCGAAATGGCGCTCTCCGTCAAAAACAGCTCTTTGGCCGCATGAGTGAAACTTTCGTGCTGCGCGGCGGCTTCGAAAGCGAGCAGCGCACTCATGTTGGGAATCTTGAACTTGCGCATGTTAGTTCCGAAAAATCATCAAGTAACAATTTAATCTCGCTTTACGCACCGCGCAACAGTTTGAATAATGCGGTCCACGTAAGGTTGGCTGCCTTGGGGCGGTCCGTCAGATGAACACTCCCGTTGCGGCGCGGTGCCGCGAGAGAAAAGCAAATGCGCAATTCGAACGTTGAACGCCTGTTATTGAAGCTGCTCGGTCCGGCAAAAACCGAGTCGCTGTTCTCGACGTTGAAATTCCCCACGGCGCTGCAAGACTGGGAAGACGGCACCGTCACGCATGCCGAACTCGCCTAGGCCATGAACATGGCGTTGTTCGAAGATCTGCTGGAGCGTTCGCCGAATGGGCGCGCTTACACGACCGAGGCAATTGCGAACGGCGGCTCGGTCTACTTCGATCACGGCGCGTTGCGCACCGTGCGTTGGGCGCACAACGGCGCGTTGCCTCCGGGTGAGGTGGCGTTCACCCGCATTCTCCGGCCGCTCGGATTCAGGCTGAACGGCCGCTATCCGCTCGACAAGCTGGGCATGACCGGCCGCGCGTACGCGCATGAAGATGCGCCCGACGAAATCGCACAGTTCTTCGTGAGCGAGCTGCATCCCGAGCGCTTTTCTACCGAGTTCCAGCAGGCGGTGACGAATGTGGTGAGTTCTTCGAAAGACCCGTTGACGCCGCTCGCCGTTTCGCAGCTGTGGGAACTGGAGCGCGAAGGCTCGCTGTCTATCGACGCCGCTCATCAGCTGTTGCCCGCGATTGTCGGCGCATTCGCGCGTCAGCACGACGTGCCGAGCGAAGCGGATTACGACGTGCTGTTGCGCGAATCCGCGGAAATGGCATGGATTTCGACCGAGGGCAACGCGTTCAATCACGCGACAGACCGCGTGGAAGACGTCTTCACGCTGTCCGACGAAGAAAAGAGCAAGGGCCGGCCGATGAAGCCTGAAGTCGAGCGTTCGCGCTCGGGCCGCGTGTTTCAGACGGCGTATCGCGCGGATACCGTCGAGCGGCAATTCCGTTCGGCGGGCGGCAAGCTCGTCACGCGCCATGTTCCGGGCTCGTTCTATGAGTTCATTACGCGCAAGCGCACGTTCGATCAGGCGTCGCGCAGCTGGGTCACCGACCTGCGTTTCGACGCCGGCAACGCGCAAGGCATTTTCAAAATGACCGCGAACGCGGCGCAATAGTGCTAAAGACGCCGGGAGAAAAGCGGTGAGCGAAGCGTGAGAACATGCAGCGAAACGAGCCGCGCCTTTCGAGGCAAGCGCACGGCTGCTGCAACAGGTCGAGACCGATTTGCGCGCCGCGCTGCGGGGCGAGGTTCGCTTCGATGCGGGATCGAAGGCTTTGTACGCATCGGATGCATCGAACTATCGGCAGATTCCATTGGGCGTCGTCCTGCCCGCGGACGTGGACGATCTCGTTGCAGCACTCGAAGTGTGCCGCCGCAACGACGTGCCGTTTCTGACGCGAGGCGGCGGTACCTCGCAAAACGGGCAGTGCGTGAACGTCGCGGTGGTGGCGGACGCGAGCAAGTATGTGAATCGTGTCGTCGGCGTTGATCCGCTGAACAGAACCGCTATCGTCCAGCCGGGCGTGATCTGCGACACGCTGCGCGATGCGGCCGAAGCGCACGGCCTGACGTTTGCGCCCGACCCCGCCACCCACAGCCGTTGCACGCTCGGCAGCATGATCGCGAACAACTCGTGCGGCGCGCACTCGGTGATGGGCGGCAAGACGGTCGAGAACATCGAGGCGCTGGAAATCGCCACGTATGACGGCACACGCTTCTGGGTCGGACCGACCGGGGACGCGGAGCTGGAACAGATCATCGCGCGGGGCGGACGCAAGGGCGAGATCTACGCGAAGTTGCGCGACTTGCGCGACCGCTACGCCGCGAGTTTCCACAAATCAGGCGCCGCGTGTCCGGGTTCAATCTCGATCAGTTGCTGCCGGAAAACGGCTTTAACGTCGCGCGTGCGCTCGTCGGCACTGAAGGAACCTGCGCGGTCACGCTGCAGGCCAAGGTGCGCCTCGTGCACAGCCCGGCGTGCCGCGTGTTGCTCGTGCTCGGTTTCAGCGACATTTACACCGCCGCGGATGCCGTCCCTCACTTCAACCGTTTTTCGCCGATCGCCATTGAAGGCCTTCGACCGCGCGATCATTCGCGGCCTGCAGGCGCGCGGTTTGAAGCGCGACGAGATCGCGCTGCTGCCGGACGGCGACGCATGGGTCGTGCTTGAATTCGGCGCCGACACGGTTGCCGAGGCGCTCACGCAAGCGCATGAAGCCGAGGTGTACTTCAGGTCGGGCGCGGCGGGCGCGGGCATCAGCGGGTTTGTCGTCGAAGACAAGCAGAAGCAGCAGAAGATCTGGTCGATTCGCGAAACGGGTGCCTCGGCGGTTGCGCTGTCGGTCGATCCGTCAAAGCCCGATCCGATGGTCGGCTGGGAAGACGCGGCAGTCGATCCGCTGCGCCTCGGCGATTATCTGCGCCAGTTTCAGGCGCTCGTGGACCGCTTCGGCTACGAGACCTGCCTGTACGGCCATTTCGGCGACGGCTGCGTGCACGCGCGCATCACCTTCGATGTGCGGAGCGCCGAAGGCGTCGGCAAATGGCGAAGCTTTTTGCGCGAGGCGGCGCAACTCGTGGTCGATTTCGGCGGCTCTTTGTCGGGCGAACATGGCGATGGCCAGGCCAAAGCCGAGTTCCTACCCATCATTATGGGCAGGAAATCATGCGGGCGATGGAGGAGTTCAAGGCGATCTGGGATCCGCTGAACCGCATGAATCCCGGCAAGGTGGTTCATGCGTATCGTGCCGATGAAAACCTCCGCATGGGACCCGCCTACAAGCCGGTCACGCTCACTACGAAGCTCACGTTCGCGAGCCTCGAGAGCGACGGCATGCAGCGCGCGGTGGAACGCTGCATCGGCATGGGCAAGTGCCGTTCGCTCGATGGCGGCAAGATGTGCCCCAGCTTTCGCGCAACACGCGAGGAAAAGTTTTCGACGCGCGGGCGCGCGCATCTGTTCTGGGAAATGCTGCAGGGCGAAGTCATTAAGGACGGCTGGAACAGCGTCGAAGTCAAGGAGGCGCTCGACGCGTGCCTCGCGTGCAAGGGCTGCAAATCCGATTGTCCGACGCATACCGACATGGCCTCGTACAAGGTCGAATTCCTGTCGCATTACTACGAGCGGCACAGTCGGCCGCGTCAGGCGATGTTCATGGGCCGCTTCGCGCGCGTGACCAATTTCATGACCTCTGCGAAACCGTTCGCGCCTATCAGCAAGTGGGTCGCGGGCGTCGCGCCCGAGCGGCACCTGCCGATGTTTGCGCCGCGCACGTTCCGCGCGATGTCGAAGCGCCGGGTTAGCGCAAAAGCCGCGACTGCCAGTCAGCCTTCGCGCAAGGTCATTTTGTGGGTCGATACGTTCAACGACCACTTTTCGCCCGAGATTGCGACGGCCGCGTTCGACGTGCTGACGCGCATCGGCTATCAGGTGGTATTGCCGCGCAAACGCCTTTGCTGCGGGCGTCCGTTGTACGACTACGGGTTGCTGGACGAAGCGCGCGCCTTGCTGCGCAGCGCGGTGAACGAACTCGCCGACGAGATTCGCGCGGGCGTACCGGTCGTCGGACTCGAACCGGGATGCCTGTCGGTCTTCAAGGACGAACTGCTCAAGCAGCTTCCCGACGATCCCATAGCGAAGAAGCTCTCGGACCAGACCTTCCTGTTCTCCGATTTCGTTGCGCGCGCAGATTTCGAATGGCCGCAGCTCGATGCAAGCGTCGTCGTGCATGGGCATTGTCATCAGAAGTCGATCTTCGGCATGAAGGGCGACACGGCTCTGCTCGACAAGCTCGGCGTGAGCTGGACGCTGCTCGATACCGGCTGTTGCGGCATGGCCGGCTCATTCGGTTTCAATGCAGACCACTACGAACTGTCGATGAAAATCGCCGAAGACAAGCTCTTGCCGCTCGTGCGGCAAGCGCCTTCCGAGGCGATTGTCGTGACCAACGGTTTCAGCTGCCGCGAGCAGATCCAGCAAGGAGCCGCGAGGCAGTCGCTGCATATCGCGCAGCTGGCCATGCAGGCGCTCGGCAAAACCGCTTCGCCGCGCGCCGCGCAAAAGCCCTCTGCGATGGCGCTTGATGAATAAAGCTCATCAGGTCGTGCATAGATAGCGTTTGATGTGCGGGTATTGGCTACACACAATCGCCGCACGTCTTCGTCGTGGCTGATGCACACGTCATCATTCTAGGGGGAGATGAATAACCGCGCCGGCGTCCTTCGCGACGACCGGGCGCCTCGTGTACCGACAACCTATCAGAGGACTTTCCCATGGTTTTGCGTCTTCGCACTTCCCGCCGCGCCGTTCTCGCTGCTTTTGCCAACGTGGCCGTCATGTCGTCGATGCTCGCGGCTGGCGTGGCCCATGCCGAGGAAGTGGTCGTCAGGATCGGTGTAGCGGGCCCACTCACGGGCGGCGGCGCGGCGTATGGCAAGGACATCGAGAACGGCGTGCGCATGGCCGTCGATGAAGCCAACGCGGAGCATCCGGTGATCGGCGGCAAGGCGGTCAGGTTCGTCGTCAGGTCGCAGGACGAGCAGAGCGATCCGCGCATCGGCGTGCAGGCGGCGCAGCAGCTCGTCGACGAAAACGTCGCGGTGGTGGTCGGCCACTTCAACTCGGGCACGACGCTGCCGGCGTCGCAAATCTACGCGAAGGCGGGCGTGCCGATGATCACGCCGTCGGCGACTAATCCGTCCATCACGCAAGGCGGGCTGAGCAGTGTGTACCGGGTGATCGCGACGGATACGCAAAATGCCGGCAATGCAGGCAACTACGCGGCCACGGTGACGAAGGCGAGGCGCATTGCGATCATCGACGACCGCACGGCATTCGGGCAGGGCGAAGCGGACGAGTTCGAAAAGGCGGTGAAAGCGAGCGGCGGAACCATCGTCGCGCGCGAGTTCACGAACGACAAGGCCGTGGATTTCAGCGCGCAACTCACGCATATCAAGAGCGTCAACGCCGACCTCGTGTTTTTCGGCGGTCTGGACGCGCAGGCCGCGATGCTCGTCAAGCGCATGCGTCAGTTGGGGATCAAAGCGCAGTTTCTGGCAGGCGGCGGCGTGATGGACGCGAACTTCATCAAGCTGGCGGGCGACGCGGCGGACGGCTCTGCGGTGTGGGAATACGGCCAGCCGCTCAGCACCCTGCCGAAGGGCAAGCTGTTCGAAACCCGCTTCAAGCAGAAATTCGGCGCGGACATGCTGGCGTACGCACCGTTTGCCTATGATGCAGCGTGGGTCGCGATCAAGGCGATGCAGATGGCCAATTCCGTCAAGCCGGCGGACTTCAATGGCACGCTCAAGTCGACGAATTACGACGGCATTACCGGCAAAATCGCGTTTACCCAGACTGGCGACCTCAAGAACCCGAGTTCTACCCTATATCAGGTGAAGAACGTCGCGTGGACGCCGGTGACGACAAAAACGTCCGACTAATCCACCAAGGCAAACCGCAAGCCGTCATTTCCGATCAGAAATCACGCCTTGCGTCCCAGCCAGTCAAGGCCACGCAGTTGATATTGCCGCCGAAAACCTGGGCGTGTATAGTTTCCGAACGTACCAAAATTTCGTATTGGAAATTCAAAGAGGTCTCAATCGTGAAAGCATCGACCATTCTCTCCGAACTCGGCATTTCTCACCTCGCAGAAGCGGGCGACATCGCCGTTCACTCGCCGATCAACGGCGAACTCATCGGCCGCGTCGCGAGCAAGACGGTCGCCGACGTCGACGCCGCGCTCGCCAACGCGCAGCAGGCTTACGCGAGCTGGCGCAACGTGCCGGCGCCGCGCCGCGGGGAGTTGGTGCGCCTGCTCGGCAACAAGCTGCGCGAGCAGAAGCACACGCTTGGCAGCATCATCACGCTCGAGACCGGCAAGATTCTTCAGGAAGGCCTCGGCGAAGTGCAGGAAATGATCGACATCTGCGACTTCGCGGTCGGTCTGTCGCGGCAGCTTTACGGTCTGACCATTGCGTCGGAGCGCCCCGGCCATCGCATGGCCGAGACGTGGCACCCCATGGGCGTGTGCACGGTCATCTCGGCGTTCAACTTTCCGGCGGCCGTGTGGTCGTGGAATGCGGCGCTTGCGCTCGTGTGCGGCAATGCGGTGATCTGGAAGCCGTCGGAAAAGACGCCGCTCACCGCGCTCGCCGTCGACAAGATTCTGCAAGACGCGTTGAAGGAATTCGGCGACGCGCCGGCGGGCCTGACGTGCGTCGTCAACGGTGGCCGCGACATCGGCGCGAAGCTGGTTGCCGATCCGCGCTCCAACATCGTGAGCGCGACGGGCAGCACGGAAATGGGCCGCACGGTCGGCGTGGAAGTGGCGCGCCGCTTTGGCCGCTCGATTCTCGAACTCGGCGGCAATAACGCGGGCATCGTCTCCGGCAGGGCGGATCTGGAACTGGCGCTGCGCGGCATCGTGTTTTCGGCGGTCGGCACGGCGGGTCAGCGCTGCACGACGCTGCGCCGCCTGTTCGTGCACGAAAGCGTCTACAACAAGGCCGTCGAGCGTTTGAAGACGCTGTACAGCAAGGTCGTGATCGGCAATCCGCTCGAGCAGGGCGTGCTGATGGGACCGTTGATCGACGAGCAGTCGTTCAACCGCATGCAGGCTGCGCTCGAGCAGGCAAAGAGCGAAGGCGGCAAGGTGTTCGGCGGTGAGCGCCACACGGTCGCGGGCAACGAGAAGGCGTTTTATGTGCGCCCGACCATCGTCGAAATGCCCTCGCAGACGCCCGTCGTGCTGAAGGAAACCTTCGCGCCGATCCTTTACGTGCTGAAGTACGGCGACTTCAACGACGCGATCAACGGCAACAACGCCGCCGTTCACGGCCTCTCGTCGTGCGTGTTCACCACGGACCTCCGTGAAGCGGAGCGATTCCTCTCGGCATCGGGCAGCGACTGCGGCATCGCGAACGTGAACATCGGACCGAGCGGCGCCGAGATCGGCGGCGCGTTCGGCGGCGAAAAGGAAACCGGCGGCGGGCGCGAATCCGGCTCGGATTCGTGGAAGGCCTATATGCGCCGCGCGACCAACACGGTCAACTATTCGTCGGCTCTGCCGCTTGCACAGGGCATCGATTTCAACATCGGTTAAGCGTATTGCGCTGCGTATCCACGGCCGTTGCAAGACGGCCGTTTTTTTAAGGCGTGCAATCTGGAGCAAGTCGTGAGTTCTCAAGTCGTTATTGTTGGCGGCGGTGTGATCGGCAGTTCTATCGCTTACTTCTTGCGGGCTTCCGACCCGACGGTTTCCGTGACCGTGATCGAGCGCGATCCGAGTTATGCGAAGTCGTCGTCGGCGTTATCGGCCGCCTCCATCCGGCAGCAGTTTTCTACGCCGCTGTCGATTCAGATGTCGCTGTACGGTATCGAATTCCTGCGTCATATCGGCGAGCTGCTCGAGGTGGACGGCAACAAGCCGTCAATCGATCTGCACGAAGGGGGTTACCTCTTTCTCGCCACGCCCGCCGGCGACGCAACGCTGCGCGAGAACCACGCGTTGCAGAAGAGTCTCGGCGCGCACATCGATCTGATGAATCAACAGGCGCTGAAGGCGAAATTCCCGTGGCTGAATGTGGAGGACCTCGTGTCCGGCGCATTCGGGGAAAGCGGCGAAGGTTGGTTCGACGGCTATGGGCTCGTGCAGGCGCTTCGCAAGAAGGCGCAGTCGCTCGGCGCGCGCTATCTGGCGGCCGACGTAACCGGCGTGGTTCGCGAAGGCCGCAAGGTCACGCACGTGATCGCCGGCAACGGCGAGCGCTATGCCTGCGATACGGTGGTGAACGCCGCCGGTGCCTGGGCGCGCAAGATCGCTGCGATGATGGACATCGACATTCCGGTGTTTGCCCGCCGCCGCAGCATTTTCAATGTGTCGTCGCCGGCTCGCCTCGAGGCTTGTCCGCTCCTGATCGATCCGACCGGCGTGTACTTTCGCCCTGAAGGAAAGACCTATATTTGCGGCACATCGCCGAGCGCGGACAACGATCCTGACGACCTGCCGCTCGACGAAGTGGACCACGCTCTTTTCGACGACGTCATCTGGCCGACGCTTGCTCACCGCGTGCCGGAATTCGAGGCGCTGCGCGTCGAGAACTGCTGGTCGGGGTACTACGAGTACAACGTGTTCGACCACAATGCGATCATCGGCTATCACCCGCAGATCGATAACTGCGTGTTTGCGAACGGTTATAGCGGGCACGGCCTTCAGCAAGGTCCGGCGACCGGGCGCGGCGTAAGCGAGCTTATTCTGAACGGACGCTATATGTCGCTCGATCTCTCGTCATTGAGTTGGGAGCGCGTGCTGGAAAACCGTCCTATTGTGGAAAAGAACGTGGTGTAGCGCGCCGTTTATCCAGGTGGGATTTTTCGGTGAAAAAGGCCCGGCAATTCGAACTGCCGGGCCTTTTTCATTCGCAGTATCGAGCTTGATGAGAAAACGGCACTACGTAGTGCATAGATATCGTTTGCCGCGGAAATTACCGCTGACCACAATGCCTGTCTGAACACCCTGTTCCTCGCCAACGACAAACATGTACGAATTCACCGCACCTTTTCAGCATCCCTCGGGCTCTCCCATTCGCGAGCTGTTCAAGTATCTCGGCGAACCGGGCATGATTTCATTTGCCGGCGGCTATCCCGCGAGCGATCTGTTCGATGTGGAGGGTCTGCAACAGGCTGAGGCTCGCGCCTACCGCGACCCGAATCTCTGTCTGCAGTACGGACCGACCGATGGTTTGCCGGGCCTCAAGCATGAGCTCGTCAATCTGATGGCGCGTCGCGGCGTGTCCTGTGCGCTGAACGAAATGCTTGTCACGACGGGATCGCAGCAGGGACTCGACCTGTTGCTCCGCGTGCTGGTGAATCCGGGCGATGTCGCGCTGACCGAACAGCCGGCGTATCCCGCAACGCTTCAGGCGCTCAGGCTTCAGCAGGCAAAAGTGGTGACCATTCCCGTCGATGCCCACGGCCTCGACGTCGACTATCTGGCCACGCTTCTCGCGTCCGGCACGCTCGCGCGGCCGAAGCTGCTCTACACGGTGCCCACGTTTGCGAATCCCACTGGCGCCACCCTCACGCGGGAACGCCGCATTGCCTTGCTCAAGCTGGCGGTGCAATACAGGTTCGTTATCGTGGAAGACGACCCATACGGCGACCTGCGTTTCTCCGGTGAAGCCGTCCCCTCGATCCTCGCTCTCGCCGAAGAAGTGCAGGGTTCACGCGACTGGGTGGTTCATTTCGCGAGCCTTTCGAAGATCGTCGCGCCAGGCCTGCGCGTGGGCTGGACCATCGCACCTGCTGAAATCGCGCGGCGTTGAGTGATCGCGAAGCAGACAGTGGACCTGTGCAGCACGCCCTGGACGCAGGCCATTGCCGCGTTGGCGTTGAGGATCTTCAGCGGCGAGCTTTGCGCGAGTGCGACGCGGCGTTTGACGGTCGGCAGATCGCAACTCACGTCCTTCAGCATGATGAAACGGCCCGTGTCGATGCACAGTTTTAGTTCGTCATCCGAAAGAAGTCGGCGATACGGCGCCGGGCATT
Source organism: uncultured Paraburkholderia sp. (assembly GCA_940746715.1). Classification (GTDB taxonomy): domain Bacteria; phylum Pseudomonadota; class Gammaproteobacteria; order Burkholderiales; family Burkholderiaceae; genus Paraburkholderia. The sequence continues at coordinate 89,725 of CALNWN010000010.1, read as the reverse complement.
CATAGAGCCCAAGCGGCACATCCGCGGGAAGACGCGCGAGCAGCCGCTCGAGATTCGCGGCGAAGGCGCGCGTTCCGAAGGCGCGCGTTCCCTCACGTGCGGGATCGAGCCGGTTGGTCTCGAGCACCACGCCTTGCGCGCCCGTGGCCGCCGCGACGTTCAGCTCTTCGACTTGCGCGGCGGGGTCGTCGCTGATGTGGCCGGACACCACGACAGGAATTCTGCCCGCCACTTTTTCGACGACGAAGCGTCCCAGCGCGCCGCGCTCGGCGAGCGTGAGAAACTGCATTTCGCTCGACTGCGCGACCGCGAAGAGCGCGTCCGATCCATGCGCGATGTACCACTCGATCAGACGTTCGAGGCCGGCGTAGTCGATCGCGCCGGAGTCGTCGAACGGCGTCAGCATCACGGGGACGATGCCTTGAATGGACGGACGGGTTTGCTGCGCGATTGTCATGTTCAGTGCTCCTGAAGAGAGTTCGTGGGGCGGGCGGCAATGCGTTCATGCCGGCGCCTGCATCGGTTCGTTGGCGGCGGGTTCGTCGGCGATCGGTTTGCGCACCAGCAGCAGGTAGCTCATTGCGCCAACGAAGGCGATGCCCGCGGCGGTGAGCAGCGCCGGCACGAATGACCACGTCTGCGCGATGTAGCCGGTGAAGATAGGCGCGAGCGCGCCGCCGAGAAACCCGCCAAAATTCTGGATCGCGCCGAGCGAGCCGACGCGGTTCGGCGGCGCGGCGGCCGTGGCGAGCGCCCACGAACTCGCGGAAGCCGCGTTGGCCAGAAAGATCACAACGGAAATGCACACGATCGCCAGCGTATTGCTTTCGACGAGCGCCGCCGGGATCGTGAACGCGACCATGCCAAGCATCGCAATCACCACGGCATTGCGGCAGCTCGCGACCGGGCTCGCGCTGCGGCTCGTGATCAGATCCGAAAACCAGCCGGCCGTGAGCGCGCCGAGAAAGCCGCAAAAGAACGGCACCGATGCCGCGACGCCCGTGTGCATCATGCTCATGTGACGCTCCATCGTCAGATAGCCGGGCAGCCACGTGAGGTAGACCCAGTTCAGATAGACGGAGCCGAAAAAGCCGATCAGCATGCCCCATGTGGTGGCGTGCGAAAAGAGCGAGCGCCAGTCGGCGAAAGTGACGGCGGGCGCCGGCTTGTGGTCGGCTTCATCGCCTGCCAGATAGCGGCGCTCGGCTTCGCTCATCGTCGCCTTGGCCGGGTCGCGGTAGAGCGCGAACCACACGGCGGCCACGACGAGGCCGGTGATGCCCGTCACGATGAAGGCCCAGCGCCAATGAAAATTCACGACGAGCACCGAGAGGCAGAGCGGGGCGAGCGCGGTTCCGAGCGGCGACGCGGAGTTGAAGATGCCCGTTGGTTTGCCGCGTTCGCGCAGCGGGAACCAGTTGCTCACCACGCGAGCCGCCGACGGAAACTGCGGCGCTTCGCCGATCCCGAGCAGGATCCGCGCGAGCACGAACCAGCCGAAGGTGGACACGAAGCCGCCGGCCGCCTGCGCAAGCGACCACAGGATCAGGCCCATGCCGAGCAGCTTGCGCGGCCCGATTCTGTCGACGAGCCCGCCGACCGGCGCTGAAAGAGCGCATAGCTCCACGAGAACGCCGAGAGCAGCACGCCCATCTGCCCGAGCGTCAGGCCCATGTCGTGACGGATCAACGGATTGGCGACGGTGAGCGTGCCGCGGTCCAGGTAATTGACGATCCCGCTCACCATCAGGAGCGTGAGCGCCACGACCTGCGCGCGGCGAATTTTGGGCGGGGCCTGCTCGTGACTGGGGTTGCGCTCATGATCGTTGTCTCTGTTTCATGTTTGTGTTCGGCTGGGCGGCCGCGCCGATGCGATGCCGGGCGGCCAGAAATCGCGCGTTGCGGTGAACGCGCGCGGTGGCGCAGGGTCTTTTGCCCTTTTTGTTGCGATGTCTACCGCGGGTCGCGTAGGCCCGCGGTTATGGTAGCGCTTACATTGTCAGGCGGCCTCGAGACTGGTGGCTCCGAGGGAGGGGTGCCAACCTGTTGCGCGTCGAATGATAGCGCTTACATTCTGTGTCGCGTTTTACCCGTGCGCAAGTACGAACAACGAGTTAGCGGGTAAACACCGACCGACGAACTGGCTGCCGACTCGCAGCGAGCGCAACGACATTCGCCGCGGAGCGGCTGGCGCGCGCTTTGCTAAAGCTCCGCGTCCCGACGAGATCAATAACCACTACCACCATGCGACATAACCAGACCGCTACTGAATTTTCGCAGCCCGAACCCGTGCTAGCCGCGCCGCTTTCGGGCGTCGTCGAACGCGCGCGGCAGCGGCCGTTGAGCCTGTTCGCGCGCATCACCTTCTGCTTTGCATGGCTCTTCGGTCTCGAGCCTTTTCTGACTGGCACAGCGGACAATCGGCCCGCTCGCGCCGACGATCCTCGCAACAGTAGCCCGGTACACCGACGACGCTTGAAACTTCAGCCTCGACTGTGGGCAGTTTCTACATCGACGGCGCGGGCTGTCGCGGCGCGGAAAGGAAACAGCCTACAGCGGTATAGCCGTTGCGCCGATTGGGGTGGGAGACGTTCCCTTCCACAGGAGCTCATCATGCAAACCGACCCCACGATAGACCCCGTCGCCGACCCGTCGAATGAGCCGCTCGATGCGCCCGGCGAGCAGCCGCGCCCGCTGCCCGGCACGCCGCCGCAAACCGATCCGCTCGCGCCCGGCAGCTCTCCCGAGGACGAAGATGCGCTCGGCGAGGCCGAGGACGAGTCCTAGGCAGGAGCAGAACGTTACACAGACCGGTGTTGGAATTAGGGAAACTACGGCGTCAAAAGACGAACGGCCGTGCCGTTAATGGAGATGGAAGGCTGTTCGATGCATTGCCGTCCGCTTTCAGCACCGGGTGAGTCACGCGGCGGTCGGCGCCGCAGTTCACCTCCGGACATGCCCGTGCTGAAGACTTCACCTATTAGATAAAGTAAATAAAGTGAATACGGCGTCTTCGCCGTGAGCGTCTTCGCCGTGATCGCGCGAGAGCCGCCTGAGAGGCGGCATTTTATTTGCCGCGCTGAAAGTGGCACTAAGTGCCCATCATGAATAAGCGGTGGCTAAGCGGGCAATATCAATTAGATTAAGTTCCAGAACTCGGAAAATAAAGTGATTGAGGCTTTCTGCGCGCTCCAAATGCTCAATTAATAAGCAGCGCGTGGAGTCTTTAATAGGCTTTTCGCCTCGCCGATTACTTCGCGGGTATTACAACCTGTTGCATCCACGCAACTTGGCTTATTGAAAAGTTGCAAATAATTTATGGCTAGCGCAGGCGGGCGCGCGCTTGTTTTTCCGGTTTGCCATACAAAAACAAAGACTTAGCAGAGAGTCCCGTTCGATTATTGCCGATCCGGCAAGACCGTGTTGCGTGAATTGTCCGCGCCGGTATTAAGGGTGTCACCCTACACTCACGCTTCGTTTAAAGGGTGCCCGGCCGTTCCACCAAGGTTCGGCTAAGGGCGGCGGCGCCTCGGTGCGCTGTCGAGGCCAGTCTCGCTCCCCTTGCGAAATTTATCGAACAGGAGTCCCACGCATGAAAAAGAGTCTTATCGTCGTTGCGGTTGCCGCATCGTTCGCTTCCGTCGCTCACGCACAGAGCAGCGTCACCCTGTACGGCCTGCTGGACGCCGGCGTGACCTACACGAGCAACGTTGCTCACAACTCGAAGTGGGCAGCCGGCAGCGGCGGCATCGACCAAAGCCGCTTCGGTCTGCGCGGCTCGGAAGACTTGGGCAACGGCCTGAAGGCAATCTTCACGTTGGAAAGCGGTTTTAACGTCAACAACGGCCGCTTCGCGAACAACAACGGCATGTTCAACCGTCAGGCCTTCGTCGGTCTGTCGAGCGCACAGTTCGGTACCGTCACGCTGGGCCGTCAATACGACGCAGCGCAGGACTTCCTCGCACCGCTGACCGCAACCGGCAGCTGGGGCGGCACGTACTTCGCGCATCCGTTCAACAACGACAACCTGAACACGAACGGCGGCTTCGCGGTCAACAACTCGGTCAAGTACACGAGCGCTAACTACGCTGGCTTCACGTTCGGCGGCACGTACGGCTTCTCGAACCAGGCTGGCGCATTCGCGAACAACCGTGAATACAGCTTGGGCGTTGCCTATCAGTGGCAAGGTCTGCGTTTGGGCGCTGCTTACGCACAGCAGAACAACCCGGGCGCGACGAACGCAGCAGGCACGGCAACGAACGGCGGCGCTTCGGACGGCGCGTTCCTGGGTCTCGCCGGCAACTTCCGTCAGCGTGAATTCGGTGCAGCAGGTTCGTACTCGTTCGGCCCGGCTACCGTCGGTCTCGCATGGACGCAATCGCGCATAGACAACGTTGCAGGCGTTCAGCAATCGCTGCGTGCCAACAACTACGAAGTCAACGGCAAGTACAACCTGACCCCGGCTCTGGGCCTCGGCGTTGCCTACACGTTCACGGACGGCAAGGGCTACGGCGTTGCTGCAAACGGCGGCTCGACCTCGGTGCGTTACCACCAGATCGGCCTGCAGGCTGATTACGCGCTGTCGCGTCGTACGGACGTCTACGCTCAAGCCGTGTACCAGCACGCAATGGGCGACGGCGGTGTGGCTTCGATCTACAGCGGCGACATCACGCAAGCTCCGTCGTCGTCGAAGAACCAGACGGCTGCCACGGTCGGTCTGCGTCACCGCTTCTAAGCTTCAGCAGAAGCTGCTTGTTGTACAAAAAGGTGCCGTTCGCGGCACCTTTTTTATGCCGGCGAGAAACCGGTCGATGCAATCGCAGCCCGCTGCTTCTCGTCAGTCGGTTCGCGGGATCAGGCGCGCTGTCCAACCTTGAACACCGCGACGGCTTCACGCAACTGCTCGGTCTGCTCGTCCAGCGAACCCGCGGCGGCCGCGGCCTGCTCGACCAGCGCCGCGTTGCGCTGCGTGACGTCGTCGATCTGGCGGATCGCGAGGTTCACTTCGCCGATGCCGGAGCTTTGCTCCTTCGAAGCCGCCGAGATCTCGTTCATGATCGCCGTGACCCGGCGCACGGCCTCGACCACCTCGCCGATCGTGCTGCCCGCCCTGCCGGCCAGCGTCGAACCTTCGCCGACCTGCTCGACGGACTGATCGATCAGCACCTTGATTTCCTTCGCTGCCGTCGCACTGCGTTGCGCGAGATTGCGGACCTCGCCCGGCCACGACCGCGAAGCCGCGGCCTTTCTCGCCGGCGCGTGCCGTTTCCACGGCGGCGTTGAGTGCAAGAATGTTCGTCTGGAACGCAATGCCTTCGATCACGTTGATGATCTCGCCGATCTTGCGTGAACTTTCCGTAATGCCGGCCATTTTCTCGACGACGTCGTTGACGACTTCGCCGCCGCGCGCAGCGACGCTCGACGCGTCCTTCGCCAGTTCGGACGCCGTTGCCGCGTTGTCGGCGTTCTGCGTGACGGTCTTGGTCAGTTCGTCCATGCTCGCGGCGGTTTGCTGCAATGACGCCGCCTGTTCTTCGGTGCGGCTCGACAGGTCGAGATTGCCTGCGGCAATCTCCTTCGACGCCACCGTGATCCTCTCCGCCGAACGCTTGATGCGCGCGACTGTGGCCGCGAGTTGATCGCGCATTTCGCGCAACGAGAAGAGCAGGCTCGAGGTGTCGTCGCGGCGCAAGTCGATAGGCGTTGCAAGGTCGCCGCGAGCGATGCGCATGGCGATGTGCGCCGCCGCGGACGGCTCGCCGCCGATCGAACGCGACACGTTGCGCACCACGCGCGAGGCGACGAACGACACCAGCATGCCCAGCACCAGCAGCATGGCGCCGGAGCGCAGTAGCGTCTCGTAGAACTGCGCCTGGATGTCGTCCATGTAGGCGCCGGCGATGAAGTCCCAGTTCCACGGACCGAAGCGCTTCACATAGCCGATTTTTTCGCTCGGCTTCGTCTCGCCGGGTTTCGGCCACCAGTAGCGCAGGTAGCCGGAGCCTTCGGCGGAACCGCCTGCCGCGGCGATGTCGTGGTACAGCGCGTTGCCCTTGGCGTCGCGAAAGCCGCTCATGTCCTTGCCGTTGAGCTGCGGGCCATTGGATGAGCGACCATCATCGAGTCGCTGCGCACGATCGTCACGTAGCCGGACTTGCCGTAGCGCTGTGCGACGACGCGGGCGATGGCCTGCTGCTTGGCGTCGTCGACGGAAAAGCTTCCCGGCGTCGGCCTGCTTCGCGTAATCGGCGACGATCGACGCCGCCATGTCGGTGACGTCGGCAAGCGCCGAGCGGCGCGCGTCCATCTGCGCGCTACGCGCTTCGAACGCGTTGACTACGGTGACGATCAGCAGCGCCGCCCAGCAAGGCAGCAGTGGCACCCACAACTTCTGTTTCAGTGTCAGTCGGTTCATTATTGGATTCGACAGTGCGTTGAGCGCGAAATAGGAAGGGGCGCGGGCGAGGCCGCGCCATAGTTCGCATAATGGCTGTCGAAGCGGATTCTTTATCCGCGTGCCGCAAAAAATCGGGCAGGGAAGGCGCGGCTGCTACGGGGGCCGTGCCTTTTAGAAAGCGGCAAAAAGTCAGAACGTCGAACTTTGCGCGCTCATGTTGCGTCAACCTCGCGTATCGATCCACTCATGTGCCCAGCGTGCGGAATGCTGCAAGGCCTGTTCTTCGTCGGCGAAATAATCGAGTGAATAGAACTGATACAAGCCTTCGCTGCGCGCACTGTCGGCGCGTTCGAGCAGCAGGTTGGACGAGAAACTACCGTCGGGCAGACGATGCGCCGAAGGTTTGACGGCGTAGCCGTTGTAATGATGAATATGTTTGTTTTGCATTTGTATTTTAATAATGTGCGAGTGCGCGCCCTCCGTGCGAACTTCCATTGAGTCGCGCGGACGAGCCGATTCGAAGCCATTGCGAGCCGAATCAGAACGCAGCCGAAAAGCTAAAAGGCGTTGAAGCCGAAAGGCGAATGAGGTACAACGAAGCGTTTGGCGCTCGGGCGAGTTGCCGGTACGGCTGCAACTCCAAAGCGATTGCGCGCCAACTGTGGGAGACGAAGCTCCGCGAGGATGTCGCTGCAGCCCGGTTGTCCGATGCCGGACACCGGGCCCTTCAAACTTGGCTTAGAGCGGCTTGATGTTGGCCGCTTGCAGACCCTTGGGGCCCTGCTTCGGTTCCGAAGCTCACCTTCTGATTTTCAGCGAGCGTCTTGAAGCCGTCGGCCCTGATTTCGGAGAAGTGCGCGAACAGGTCGTCGCCGCCCTTGTCCGGAGTGATGAAGCCAAAGCCTTTGCTGTCGTTGAACCACTTAACGGTACCGGTATCCATGAAGAATCCTTGAGAAAAGAAAATTGAAAATAGGCTCTGCGAAAGAGCGGGAGAAGCGTCAAGGAGGGCGAGGGCAACGAATACCGCTGAGGGAGCGACATTGATGAACAGCAATCGAACTTCTTGAATTTCGGTGCCACAGTAACCGCTGCGGCACACCAGCGTCAACATTTAACTTGTAACTGTTTTCTGCTTTCGGGCTCACCCATGTGGCCCCGTTTGCGGCCCGGCTTTTCGCCGACCTCGGCCAGGCCGCTTTTTTGGACGCAGTGTCAGATGCCCACTTTGTGCGCCATTACGATGAGACGCAAGCCGAGAGCGGCGACCGCGCCGGCGGCGATGCGATCGATCCAGGCCTTCCACCGCAGATAGATTTCGCGCGGACGCTTGCTCGAAAAGCACAAGGCGACAACGGTGTACCAGCCCGCCTCGATGCCGAAGATCGCGGGCGGCAACGCGAAATAGCACCACAGCGGCGGATGCTGCGGCAAAAGCGCCGCGAAGATACTGCCGTAGTAAACCGCTGTCTTCGGATTACTGAGTTGCGTGCTGAGGCCAATCCAGAACGATTTGCGTGGATTGGTTGAGGCGCTTTGGGCAGCGTCGAATGGAATGGCGGCGCCGCGCCAGATCTTCGAGGCGAGATAAACCAGATAGAGCCCGCCGGCCACTTTGAGTCCGATATAAAGCCATTCGACGGTGGCAAGCAACGTGTACAGGCCGAGCAACGCGATGCCGCTAAAGAACACGCCGCCGATTCCCATGCCGAGCGCCGTCGCGAGACCGTCGCCGCGCGACAGACCGATTGCATTGCGCGCGACGATGACGAAGCTCGGTCCCGGACTCATCGCGCCTAATAGCAGCGCGGCGAGGATGGTGAGGACGGCAGTTGAGGCTGGCATGGCGATGTCTCCCTTCCCGAGTTTTCGTACGTTTTCCTGTGCGTGGCTTTGAATGCGCAGCGTCGTCGAAACATAGCACGGACGCTGGGCTGATGCTCTCTGCTTTACTGCATCGCTTTCACGTCGACGATACGCATACATAATGCAACAACCAATAAGAAGCCCTACTGAATACAAGGACGTCCACGCTGGCTGCAAGCAAAATTATTTGAATGCTAGAATCGCCTTCCATACGCTGAAGCTGCTTTGGGACACCGGGGCGCGCGGGCGCGGGTCGAGCAATTGCGGCGAATTCCCCAAATCTTGGATTTTATGTGCATGATTTCCAGATGCGATTTTTGCGCATCCGGAGAGGCGTTGCAAGTTTCGCTTGCCTGCAGTGCATGTCAATCATGCATGAATAGCGCACAGGCTTCGCGTTCTTTTAGCTAAGCCCTTTTTATTTCCACTGCGAGCATTATTAGCTGCGATATCGGTACTCATGAAAGAGCGAGAAGAACAACAACGGCTGTTCGACCTAGACGGAAATGCGCGTGAACGCCTCGTCGTGTGGATACGCCGTCGCATGGACGAATATGGCATCACGATTGAAGCGCTCGCCGAGTCGATCGAGGCAGACGCCAACGCGAAGCGCGCAGTCATGTATCGCGACGCGTTCGGCAATACGTGGGACGGACATGGCGACAAGCCGGACTGGCTCGCGCGCGCCATTTACGCGGGACAGAACATCGACCACTTCCGCTGCTGAGCGCAAGCGGAACAACTGCGGCGCGCTCTTTCTTTTCTCCACGATGGGCGCGCGGCACAGAACTGTATGCTGCATGCGGGACCGTCGACCCACTCCTTCATCGTCATTCCCTGATTTTCATTCCGCTGCCTGGCTTCGTTATGTCGCCGTGATCGGCCTGTTGTGGCTGAACGTCGGCTGGACGTTCGGCGCGACACACGAGCCGGTCCGGCATGCGTCGGTGAGCGTGAACCGTCAAGTAGCGCGGCCAGCGCGACATACGCTGAGCGTGGAAGCGCAAAACGGCGGCAAAGCGAAAAAAGCCGCTGCGCGCAAGGCGCGGCAGCGCGTCGCGCACAAGCGCAGGCACGGCGTCCACCATGAGCATTCGCTGCACGCAAGCAAACTCGCGCCCAAATCGCGCCGCCAGGCCGCGCGCATCGCACGCGAGCCGCTACCCGCTGATTCGCGCCTATTCGACCGACCGCGATCAAATGGTATTTCCAGGCGGCCCGCGCGCGAGCCTGAGCTATCACAACTCCAATGCGCTCGTGAGAGGCGGCGACCGGTCAATCGTGTTGCAGAAAACCAGCTTTATCAATGAAGCGGGGCACTGCGTGGTCGTCAGAATGATGGTGCACGGCGGACCCATCGACATTGTCGTGCTGGGCGCGCCGGGTCCGCGAGACGATATTGCGGACGTGATCAGAATCCGCCGCTGGCTGCGTTGCTCGTTACAGTGAAGCGCGGCGGTCTTAAGCAGGCGCGAAAAAAAGCCCGCGCAAGGCGGGCTTAACTACTCGGAGTTTCGCGACCCAGTCGCAGGACGGATCGCTTTCAGTGCAGGTGAAAGCTGAATGAAAGTATAGGGAATCCGCGTTACAGGTCGAAAAATACCGTTTCCTTGTCGCCCTGCATGTGGATGTCGAAGCGATACAGCCCGTGCCCATCCGCGCAAAGCCGCGAAAGCCGGTCTTCAGGATTTCTTCGCGCGACTCCGGATAGCGGCCGTTCGCGTCCACTTGCGACACTTCGAGCATGGCGTCGCCGATCGCGTTGCCGTCGCCGTCGAACACCTGGCCGACCACCGTGATGTGTTCGCCGGCGGCCTCGCGGTCCGCCAGAACCGGCGTGAACAGGCTCTTGAAGTCGAAGTCGTATTGCTGCGGGCACAGGCCGTACGCGAAGTGCGGTCCGACCGTCTGGGAGGGCGTTTGCTTGAGAGTGGTCATGGCTTAGCGCTCCATCGGAGTTTCGTTGCGGCCGCGCAGCACGATGTCGAAGTCGTAGCCGAGCGCGTAGGCCTCTTGCGTGGTGTCGAGCGAGAAGTTCGCGATCAGACGGTCACGCGCGTGCTCGGGTGTGCCCTGAAAGATCGGATCGAACGCGAGCAGCGGGTCGCCTGGGAAATACATTTGCGTGACGAGGCGCGAGCCGAAGTGCTCGCCGAACAGCGAGCAGCGGCCCGCGCCGAGGAAGTTCGGATCGAGCGGCGCGTCGTGCTGATCGACCTTGTGCACATAGTGGCCCGCCGCGTTGGCCTGCCAGATTTCGACGAGCGTGTTGCGCACCGGGCGGCCGCCTTCGTCGAGCACACGGCCCGTCACGATGATGCGTTCGCCAAGCGGCTCGCCGTTGCGCACGGCGTTGCGTGTCAGATCGTTGTCGAGCGCGCCGAGGTCTTCCGCCCCGTAGACGGGCACGCGCTGGTCGCGCAGCCTTTCCTTCAGCGGAATCAGCGGGCGGGTCGGGCCGCGTTTCACCGACGAACCGTAGCTGGGATAGATGTACTCGGGGTGCGACGCGAAATCGCGCGCGCTCAAAAAGGAATCGTCCATCAGCGTCTCCTTCGGGGATTGTGAGATACGGCGTTGTGGAATCACTTTATCCAAACTGTACGGTTATGAAAAATGACGTTTTAGCGCTTTTCGTATAACCTGTAGTTATGCAACGAAGTCTCGCGGACAGCCGCGTCAAATTCCGTCATCTGCAATGCTTTCTGGCCGTGGCCCAGTTCGGGAGCGTCCAGCGGGCGGCTGACAGCCTGTCGATTACGCAACCCGCCGTCTCGAAAACGGTCGCCGAACTCGAAGCCATGCTCGGCGTGAAACTGTTCGAGCGCAGCCGTCACGGCGCGGTGCCGACGCGCGAGGGGCAACTCTTCATGCCGCACGCGAGCGCCTGCGTGAGCGCGCTGCGCCAGGGTGTCGATCTGCTCGCGCGCGCCGAAGGCGCGGCTGCGGCCACGCTCGAAGTCGGCATTCTGCCGACCGTCGCCGGCGCGCTGATGCCGCCCGTCCTCAAGCGTTTCGGGTTGCTGTGGCCGCGCGTGATCGTGCGTCTGGCAACCGGCGCGAATCCCGAACTGCTCGAGCGTCTGAAAGCAGGCACGATCGAGTTCGCGGTCGGGCGGCTCGCCGATCCGGAGCGAATGGTCGGCCTCAGTTTCGAGCAGTTATTCAGCGAGCCGTTGATTGCCGTCGTGCGGGCAGGGCATCCGCTCGATGCCGCGCCGGGCCTGCCGTCCGCTGCGCTGCAGGATTTTCCGGTGGTGTTGCCGCCGTTCGGCACGCTGATCCGGCAGTCGGCGGACAGTCTGCTGAGCGCGTGGGGCGTGCTGCCGTTGTCCGCGTTTGTCGAAGTATTGTCGGTTTCGACGGGCCGTGCGTTGACGCTCGAGAACGACGCCGTCTGGTTCGTGCCGCTGAGCGCGGTGGAATACGAACTCGCGCACGGCATGTTCGTGCGCTTGCCGCTGCCGTTTGCGGGCACCGACGAACCGGTCGGCCTGATCCGGCGCTCCGACACGCAGCCTTCGCCAGTGGGGCGAGCGTTTATCGACGCCGTGCGGGAAGTCGCGCAACTGAGGATGGCGGCGAGCGGCGGCGTGCCGGCGAGCAAAGTACCGCGCAAGCGGGTGCGCCGCACGGCGCCGACAAGCTGACAGGTTCAGCGCGTAGCTTGAACTCGCGCGCAGCGAGCCGCGAGCAGCACCCGCGAGCGCGTGATACGCCGCCGTGGTGAACCATTCAGTACAAAAGGAAGTTGCGAAGCGGGCGCGAGCCGGTGTAAAAACACGGTGCATAAGCCGCCGCCGACCGAGCGACGTTGCGTCACATCGCTCGGGCAGTGTCACACTGCGAGTTCAGAGCCGTTCGTACCACGATTCGCACCGCGATCAGCGATAGGTGAAAGAGCGCGGAAGACAGCGTCGAAAGCCAGCCTCGAAAGACAGTAAAGGAGATTGCCATGCCCAGCGACTTGCCCACACCCGAGGCCGCGCTTCGCGCCGTGTCCGCGCCCGAGCACAATCCGCTCGGCACGGCCGGCCTCGAATTCGTGGAATTCGCCTCGCACGATCCGCAGGCGCTTGGTGACACTTTCACCCGGCTCGGCTTCAAGGCGATTGCGCGCCACATCAGCAAGGACGTCACGCTTTACCGGCAGGGCGAAATGAATTTCCTGATCAACGCGGAGTCTGATTCATTCGCTGCGCGCTACGCCGAGGAATACGGCGCCGGCATTTGCGCGATCGGCATTCGCGTGGCCGACGCCCAGCGCGCTTTCGACCGCGCAATCGAACTGGGCGCGTGGGCGTTCGAAGGCGAGCGGATCGGCGCCGGCGAATTGCTGATTCCGGCGATCCAGGGCATTGGCGACTCGCACATCTATTTTGTCGACCGTTGGCGCGGGCGCGGCGGGCTCGGCGACATCTCCATCTTCGACATCGACTTCCGTCCCATACAGATCGACACCGCGCACGCCGACCTGAGCCACGCGGGCACCGGCCTTGTCGCCGTGGATCATCTGACGCAAACGGTCGGGCAAGGCCGCATGCAGGAGTGGCTCGACTTCTATCGAGATCTGCTGAATTTCCGCGAGATCCACGAACTGCACGCCAACTGGCACGTGTCGGCGGAATCGCGCGTGATGGTGTCGCCGTGCGGCGCGATCCGCATTCCGCTTTATGAAGAGGGCACGCGCTGGACCGATCTGATGCACGAGTACTTGCCGGACCATCCGGGCGAGGGCGTGCAGCACATTGCGCTGGCAACAGACGATATCTTTGCCTGCGTCGAGCAGTTGCTCGCAAACGGCGTGGAATTCGTCGAGCCGCCGCCGCGCTACTACGAGCAGTTAGATGCGCGTTTGCCGGGACATGGCCTCGATGTCGCGCGGCTGAAGCGCAGTCACGTTCTCGTGGATGGCGAGATCGGCCCCGACGGCGTGCCGCAATTGTTCTTCCAGACTTTCGTGCGCCGCCGCGCCGGCGAGATTTTCTTCGAGATCGTGCAACGCCAGGGGCACCATGGATTCGGCGAGGGCAATCTCAACGCGCTTGCACAGGCCCGCGCGTGACGCGCAGAATTCGCGCTATGTCTTCGACGATTCGCTGATAGCGGGCGCTTGCGGGAGGTCCGCGCTCGTCGCCATCCATAATGCTTCGGCATCCTCTTCACTTGTCGAAACCGCGGCGTGGCCCGTGCGGCTATCGAAGTAGAGACTGTCGCCGGCATTCAGATGCGTAGGTGCGTACAGCTCGGAATACAGGCACACGCTGCCGCTGATCACATAGAGGAATTCTTCGCCTTCGTGACGGCCCCAGTCGTCGAAGGCGTCGAGCGTATGCGCTGAAATGCGGATGCGAAACGGCAGCATCGCCTTGTGCGCGAGTTCGGTGGCGAGCAATTCCATTTGATAGCCGCGATAGGCGTGGCGCTGGCCCTCGCCTTTGCGCGTCAACGCGCGGCGTCCGCTCGCGCTGACCTTGGGCGTCGAGCCGAACAACTCGCCAATTTCGATCTCCAGACCGAGGACGATTTTCTGCAGCACGTCGAAAGTGGGGGACATGAGGCCGTTTTCGACCTTGGACAGCGTCGAGCGCGACACGCCGCACAGGCGGCTCGCGGTTTCGAGCGTCAGGGCCTGCGACTGACGGGCGGCGCGCACGCGCCGACCGAGGTCGGTGGTGGAAGGTTCGGCGGGCTTGGTGGTATTGGTGTCCATAAGCTGCTGCGCTGGTTGCGACTGACGGCGGGTGTATTCAGTGTTTCCGATAATAACATTCGGAGTCGCGCGGCAAGCCTGGCGGCGCGACGCTCGCGCGAGACGCCTTGACTCAGGCAGCAGCGGGGCTAGGCAAGCAGCTTTTCTGATTGGAAACGCTTGGGCGGCCCACGCAAATCTGCTTAATAGATTCGGATTTCCGCGAGTCGAATTTATCTCGGCATTGAGGCACGAACCGACATAAAAAAGCCAACTTGAAAGCCATATGCCCAAGGCATATTGATTAATTGCGTTAAAACTCGCGCGCCGCGATTGATTTACCATTCCAATGCATTACGATGCTGAAACTAAAAAATAGCGGTCAAGAACATAAAATCAATCCATGTCGCAGAATCGGAAAAAAGGCCATCGGGAAATCAGGCGCGCAGAATACCGCTTGGCAAAGCGCAGCTGTTGCCGCACACGGCCGCGTACGTGCGCGAGCAGTCGCTCGGCTGGCATCTGGCATTGGCCGCCTTTAAAGCGGGCAAGGGTAACGGCGAATTGCTGGCTAAACTCGTTAAGGTGCTTTATCTCGCTTGGTATCTTCAGGAGGCGGGTTTTGGTGCGGTGGAACGCGAGGCTTATCTCGACGCCGAGCGTATTCTCGATGCCGCGGCTCGCGGCGCGAGTCGCGATGTCTGGATAATTGAAACCGCCGACTGTTTCCCCATTATCGCCATTCTCGATTTGCATGAGCGGCAGTTGCTTGGCGCGCCCGTGTGTGCCGTAGATAAAGCCGAAGCGCGCGTCGTGCGGTTCGGCAGGAGCGAAAGCAGGGCGCCGTGGTGACGCTCCTGCGGGCTAGAAGGTCTCCCAATCCGAATCGGACGCTTTGGCGGACGGCTTCTCAGCGACCGCGGGCATGGCGACGGCCGCTGCTACCGGCTCATTCTTGCGAGGCCCAGCCGGCTCACTCGCAGCAGACGATCCGCTTGGCCGCAGCGCGACAGGACGGCTCGCCGGCGTCTTTCTGACAGCCGGTGCCGCAGCGGCACGGGCGCGCGGCGCCACGGCGCGCGTTGAGCCGGGCTGAGCGCCCGCGACGCGGAAGATCGACATCGCGCCATTCAGTTTGACGGCCTGCTCTTCGAGCGACTGCGCTGCGGCGGCTGCCTCCTCGACGAGCGCGGCGTTCTGCTGCGTCACCGCCTCCATCTGCACGACGGCGCGATTCACCTGTTCGATGCCACGGCTTTGCTCCTCGGAAGCCGCGGCAATTTCGCCGACGATGTCCGACACCTGCTTGATTGCCTGCTTGACTTCGTCCATCGTCGCGCCGACTTCCGTGGCCTGCTTCGCGCCGTCCTGAATCATGGCGACCGACGAGCCGATCAGCTCCTTGATCTCCTTCGCCGCCGATGCCGAACGTTGCGCGAGGCTGCGAACCTCGCTCGCGACCACAGCAAAGCCGCGGCCCTGTTCGCCGGCGCGGGCCGCTTCGACGGCGGCATTCAACGCGAGAATATTGGTCTGGAACGCGATGCCTTCGATCGTGCCCGTGATATCGGAAATCTTGCTCGAGCTGCTGCTGATCTGGCCGATCGTATCCACCATTCCGTGCACCGCGTCGTTGCCGGCATCGGCGATGTCGGTCGCTCGCGTCGCGAGGGCGTTTGCCTGGCGGGCATTGTCGGCGTTCTGTTTGACGGTCTCGGTGAGTTGCGTCATGCTCGACGCGGTTTCCTCGAGCGAAGCCGCCTGTTGTTCTGTGCGCGAGGACAGGTCGATGTTGCCCGCCGCGATTTCCCGCGAGGCCACCGTCACCATTTCCGTGCCCGTGCGAATCGAGCCAATTGCAGTGTCCAGATGGCGCTGCATGAGCGCGACGGCGTGCAGCATGCTGTTGCCGCCGACCGTGCTGGTGTTGATCGGCGTTTGAAGGTCGCCTTCGGCGATCTGCTCGACGAGGCTTGCGACCTTCGCGGGTTCGCCGCCGATCTCCCCGCACGATCGAGTGCGTGACCGCAAGACCCATGGCAAGCGCAATGCCGACGCCCACGACCGCGCAAAACTCGATCAGGATCTTGCGGATCTTCACATGCAGCCCGTCGGTGTTCTCGCGCATCTCGGCAAGCGCGGCATTCTGGTCGCCCTGCCGCGCGAGCTCCTCGACTTTTTGCACCGACGCGAGATAGACCGGCCACGTGGCGTCGAAGTCGGTCAGTAACTGCTTTTGCCGATCGTCGAATTGATGCGTGCGCTCGTAGTCGAAGCGGTGACGATTGCCGCCTCGCCGCTCTTGTTGAACGTGAGCGTCTCTTCGCGACCCTTGGGGTCGGTTTTCACGACGTAATCGTAGAGCCGCCGATAGTGCGCCGCAGCCTGCCACGCAGCGGTGCCGATCTGCCGGATGGGCACGACTTCGCTGTCGTACATGGCCGTTTGCATCGTCGCGAGTTCGCGCACCTTGACTGCGCCGACGCTGCCGACAACGGCGGTGACGAAGGCCGAAAACAACAATGCGCCGACGAGTTTCTGATTCAGCTTAAGGCTGGCAAACCATTTCATGGTGACGAGTTCCTGTGTATCCTGGCCCTGCATCCGCTGATTCCGGAAGGTCCGTGGAGTGCAGGACAGAACAGGCGCCGCTGCTTGCGGCGGGTGAGTCGGCAGTTGCCTCGGAACTCGTGTAAACGGCCAAAGAGGCCGGATTCTGAAGGGCATATTGGTGTGGCGGTGTGGCGACTGCCTAGATTTGGCTACTGCTGCGATGAGTCTTCCAGACGGCCCTTCAGTCGCAAGACTGCCGTGTCCGATTCCGATTGAATCCGCCCGCGCAGCACCGCCCAGTTCAATACAGCGAACCACAACGACGGCGCGCGATAAGTGAACTCGCGTTCGAACCGGGTCCCGTCGACGGTCGGGCTCAGAGAATAACTGACCGTCCCTGCGGCTCTGCCATCAATCTTTCCTGCTATGACCCATTGGCTTGGGCGCACGCGTTTAGCGACGGTCCATACAACCTGCCCGCGTCGGCCGGCCACGCTGAATTCCTCTGTCACCTGCTCGTCCACATCGAGCGGATGGTCCACTGTGCCGCTGACCGCCAGTGAAGACGGGTGCCAGTCCGGCCAGTGAGCTGGCGTCGTGACGTAATCGAGCACGACCGGAGGAGGGCGTCGTATCGACGTGGCCGAAACGATGCGTGTGTCGAATTGAAGCCGCTGCTAAAGGGACGAAGAGCACCGCGAGGGCAATGAGCCGCGCGAATGTTGCGACGATAAACCATGTGCGGGTTTTCATGGCGCCTCCTGTCCAACGCTGTTGGACGCGAGGATATTTTATGGCGGAGCGCGAGGCGGTGGCTGATCGAAAACGCCTAACAGCGCCGCAAATTGCATTCGTTGAACGCGAGGCAGACGTTAATTCGAATTCGGCCTTTCGGAGGCCACCGCGACGGCACACTTCCTTCACCAGGCGTCGTTTTATCCCCACGCACATGCCGCATCAATCCGACTGTGCGCTAGCGCACAGTCGGCAACACATTTTTCGCGCCTAATTGCGCAGATGTGTGGCCTTCCGGGAGATTGATCATGGCGCGGGTCGAATTCGAGGTTAGCGAACACACCATTGACACTGTCAGGCGGATAGAAGAGCAGTTCGTGTCGCACCACATCGACGTATCCCTCAATGCCCTGCACCTCTTCGCGTTGACGCTGCATGCGCAAGAAGCGGAAGAAGAAAACAGGACGCGCTTGAACCGCATCAAAGAACTGCTGGACAAGTTTCTCGGCGACGACGCCTTTTTCGACTATTACCGCTCCACTTACGGCAACCGCAAATTGACCTTCAATCGTGCGCTGCACGTGGTTCACCATTTCGGCGAACTAAGTAAGTTTCCGTGGACGCCGACACCCGATTAAGGTCGAGAATCTTCAAACGGTCATGCAATGAGCACGGTCCCTCCACCGACGCCTGGCGCCACTCCGACGCCCGCTCCGGCGGCACCGGCGCGCACTCAGACCGATTGGGCAGCCCCCGATGCGCCAGGCTCGCCGTCGACCGACAGGTTGTATATCCGAAGCCAACTGTTCACCGCGCGGATGAAAGCGCACGACGTTCTGCTCGAGCATCTGAAGCAGACGGTCACCATCGCCAGTGCGACGCTTGCATTGACCATCGGCTTTATCAAGGACATTCTGGGGCCTGCCACCGGCAACCTGCGCGCGGAATGGCTGTTGAAAGCGTCATGGGGACTGCTCGGCCTCGTGATACTCCTCGCCATCTACGTGCTCGCTACGCTCATCAATAATCTCGACACGGCGGGCAAGAGTGCCGAGAAAGCGTTCAAGGCGGGCGACAATCGCCTACGGCAACTGGTCACGCTGGGCACGTTTCTGTTTTTCGGCGTGGGTATGCTGTTCCTCGGTCTGTTCACCGCGCTCAACTATGACAGTGTGGTCCACAGGCAGCAGCAAAATGTGGCGGTCAGTTCCGCGACACTGGCCATCGAGGCCGCAAAAAAGGCAGCGTCGAACGCGCAGGACATCAAGCGTATCGCGTCCGTCGATCTCATTCCGGGAGCGGGCGGTAGCGGATCACCCAGCGCGGTATGGCATGTGGTCATGGAAACCCGCGGCACGCAGCCGGCGGGCACCCTGTCGAACACAGCGAACTCCGCTCGCCCGCCCAGTACCGCAGCGAAATCGAAGGGCAAGCGGAAGCACACGGCCAGCAGCAACAGTCCGCCGGCCCAGGTCGCCGACACTTCGCCCGCCGCACAGCGAGTCGACTACTATATCGACGCAAAGACGGGCGCGGTCACCGTGCAACCTTGAGGAACGAGATTCATCCCAACCGGAACAACCCCACCACTTTCGACAACCCATGCGCCTGTTCATTCAACGTCGCCGAAGCCGCCGTTGACTGCTCCACAAGCGCCGCATTCTGCTGCGTGGCCTGATCCATCTCCGCGACGCTGCGGTCGATCTGACTAATCACCGCGCTTTGCTCGCTCATCGCGCCGTCAATCTCGGCAATTACGCGATTCACGCGGTCAATGCCTTCCACGATCTCCTGCATCGCCGAGCCGGCCGCCTGCACACGCTGTGCCCCCGTGCCGACACTTGCTTCGGATGCCTGAATTAAGTCCTTGATTTCGCGCGCTGCCGTTGCGCAGCGCTGCGCCAAGGTGCGCACTTCGCCGGCGACAACGGCAAAACCGCGGCCGTTTTCACCGGCACGCGCCGCTTTCACCGCCGCGTTCAGCGCCAGAATATTCGTCTGAAATGCAATGCTGTCGATTACGCCGATAATTTCGGTAATGCGCGCCGACGACTTCGCAATCTCGTCCATCGTGCTGACCGCGCTCGTGACCACTTCGCCGCCGCGGGCTGCGGCCTGGCTCGCCGACGTTGCGAGCCGCATTGCTTCGACGGCGGCTTCTGCGGACTGTTTGACGCTCGCCGTCAATTCCGTCAGCGCAGCGGAGGTGTTCTGCAAATTCGAAGCCGACGTCTCCGTGCGTTGCGACAGATCGCGGTTGCCCATTTCGATTTCGCTCGTCGCCGTCTTCATGTTCTCGACGCTAGCCCGCACTTCATGCAGCACCGCGCCGATCTTCTCGACGAATGCATTGAACGACGCGGAGATCTGCGAGACCTCGTCATTGCCGACAACCGGCAGACGATGCGAAAGATCGCCGCTGCCCGAGCCGATCTTATCCATTGCGTCGCGCACCTTCGAGAGGCTGCGGAACGAATGCGACGTAAAGAATGCGGCGAGGCCCACCGCAGCGAGCGTCAGCAACACCATTGCCACGCCGAGTGCTTTGAGCACGTTGCCGAGACCCGCGGTGGCTTCCGCCTTGTCGAGTGCGATCACCAGATACCAGGCGGTCCCATGCACCAGTTGCGCCTTGAGCAGCTTGGCTGCGCCGCCCAGTTCGACTTGCAGCGGCGCGGTGGCCTGCGCAAGCGAAGCGAGCGCATCAGGCGTGAGGGCCGCGGAAATGTCGGTCGCCTGCTTGAGCGTCAGCTTGGCATCGGGATGCGCGATCACCTGGCCGTCGCGCGCGACAACGAACGCGAGACTTGCAGGCGTGGGATGCATGGCAGCCACCACTTCGCGCACGCTTTCGAGCGGCACCGCGCCACTCAATGCGCCGGTCGGTTCGCCATTGCGAATCATCGGTGTAGCAAAGGAAACATAAGGCACGCCCGTCGACGCATCGCCATACGGCTTCGTCACGATCAGCGTACCTGCTGCAATCGCTGCCTTATACCAGGGACGCGCGGTCGGGTCGTAGTCTTTCGGTGTGCCCGGACTCGTCGAAAAGAAACTCTTGTCCATCCAGCCGACTGTGGTGATCGGGAAACCATCGGCGTTACCCAGATGCTTGACGAAGCCTTGCGGGTCGCCGTGCTCGACTTCTTCTGCAGTGGCCTTCACGGCTTGTGCCTTTGCCGCGACCCATTTGTCGATGGCCAGCGTGTTGGCGCCCGCAATGGCGGTCAGGTTCTGCTCGATCGTCTCCATCGTATTGGCGCGCACCGTAACGTAGGTCGCGGCACCGGAAAGCGCGAGTGCGCCGATGACGGTCGCCGACGAAATGATCAGAATGCGGGTGCGGAGTGAGGACATCGTGTTTTCCGTGAGGGTAAAAGGGGTACTGCACGAATCGAACGCCGGTTGCGACGCCTCCGCGCGGTTCTGCTGGGGCCGCGGATCGGGAGCCTTTTTACGGACTACGGCGGAAAAAGGGAGAACTTGAGGTTCGAGGGTAGCGAAGGCACGGCGGGCGCCGGTGTCGGCGGCGCAGGCTGGGAATCCCGCATGCAGGCTCAGAGAACGGCTAATTAAGCGGCCACTGCGTCGGGCAATCCCGGCGTCGAGGCTTGTCACAGTATTGTCAGATTCGGGGTTAAGCTCCGGCTATGCCCGGCGACACCGGCCAACGGGCTTGGGCGAAAAAGTTTGGATGCCAAACTATCTTTGAATGTGTGAAAGCGACGCCTAGCTCCCCATGACCTTCTTTGCTTTCTTCTTCTTCGCGCCCGGTTCGACTCCAATGCGCGAGTCACGCCTGCTGACGAGTTTGACCAGCGTGCCGGAAATCGCTTCGAAGTCCTCATTCCTCTGCGACAGATAAAGCCATTTGCCCAGCACAGGATGCGGCGCGAGTTCCGGAAACTCGCGAATAAGATCCGCATGCCGTTCGCGCGACGTACACACCAGCAGCCCATTCCACTGTTCTTCGCCATTGCCGACCGAGAGGCACAGCAGGCCATCCATATAAGCGGCTTCAAAACCGAACAGGCGTTTTCTCATGAAGCCCGCATCGTCGTTCAATGGGTCGAACACCCACAGCAATGAGTTCTTGACGGTTGATCCCATAAGCGCTCCTTTTTTCGAAGGCTTATCTTAGAGTGGATGCAGCGAAAGCGCATTTTCAGCCCATCCCAGAAGACTTTTTGCGGGTCCGCTGCTTTATAATTATCGGGTGGTTGGGAAACACTTGGCGACCAGGTTTAGCAGCCTGCGATACAAACCGCACACCCGCACAGGCGAGTCGTGCGTCTACTGCTGCACGTCTATATTGTCTATGGGTGGGCCGTGGTGGGGGAGCCGCAAGGCTCGCCGGTTTGTTGTATCCCGGTCTGCTAACCCCGCTACGTGCCCGCTCACCCACCTTGCAAGCGAGTGTCGGGCGATCTGAAGAAGTATCCAGGAGATCGCAGCATGAGCAAATTCACCAAGAATCCACTCGCTACGCGTCCGCCCGTCGACGCTCTTCAATACGAAAAGCTCGCCCTGTCGGCGTTCGATCTATGCGACCGGCAATTGAGTCACCTGAATACCTTGACTACGCTTGCGGCCTCGATATGTAGGATTCCTGCTATTACGAGCGATGAGCGGCACCGTCGCCAGACCATGCTCGAATTGCTCGTCGACACGGCGGAGCAGTACCAGCGCGAACTGGAGTGCGATCGGGAGTTGTATCAGGTCATCGCGCTCGACGCGAAGGGCGTGCCGCAAAGCCGCATCACGGCGAGCCGAGTCACGCGGCTTCTTGCGGAGGCATCGCAGATAGCGCCGCAGGAGCCGCAGTCAAGCGGGAGCGCCGTGGCTGTGCAGCATTGAAAGGCCGAGCGGCATAGAGCAGCGTGCAATTGCAGATGGAAACGCAGAAGGCGCAGAATGAACGGCGCCTTCCGTCGACGGCAAACAGCCACATGCTCACGCGAAACCCGCCGTCACTGAACCGGCGCGCCAGACCCTGTTTGCGACGATCCCGTCGCCGTCGAGCCATACCCCGTGGTATCGCTTTGCGACATCGCATTCTGTGCGGCGACGCGAGCTTCGGCTGCCTGAATATCGGCGGGATAGTTCGCATCCACGGCCGTCGCCGGGTTATAGCCGGCCTGTTCGATCTGCTTTAACTGGGCCTTCACTTCGGCGCGCGTGAGCGGCTGCTCCGACTGTGCAACCGACGCGACTGGCGCAGCCAGAACAACGGCGAGCGCGACTGCTTTAATCAGCGTTTTCATATGCTTCCTCCGGGAATGGCGTTCCGGTGCCGCAGCGGATTCTCGGCACCATGCACGGATTGTAGGAAGCGGTTATGCAAGTGGAAACGTCCAATACGGTAATTCACTCTTGCAGCAATTGATAAGTCGGCTAGCTGTAATGGAATACCTTAGTCGTGAAGGCTTGTTGTCAAACGCCCTGGCGCACACCCACGCTGTACGCCGTGACCTGGCGATATGTGTCGCGCGGCCGCAAAATCACACTTGCCTGTTCTGCCGGCATATTCACCTGGTTCAGAAAACCGCCCGCTTCGAGACAAAGCCCGGCATGTGCCTGATAGACCACTCCGCCGCGCCCAGCTTCGCCTTTCAACCAGTTGCCGCTGTAAAACTGCAAACCGCGCTGATCCGTTGAGACAGTCAGTTCGCGGCCGCTGCCGGGATCGTAGAGACAGGCGACTTCGCGCAGACTGCCGCCGCCAGCCGCGTTGCGTAACACATAGCAGTGATCGAATCCGCCTGCCTGCACGAGTTGCGCGTGCGGCCAGTCGAGGCGGGCGCCAATCGGCGCGCTTTGCCGGAAGTCGAAGGCGTTGCCTGCCACATCGGCGAGCCGGGTAGGAATCATGGCCGCGTTGACTTCGAAGAACTGATTCGCGTCGATTGACAGCATATGTCCGCGAACGTCGGTACCGGGCCGCCCCGTCAGATTGAAGTAGCCGTGGCTCGTGAGATTGAGCGGCGTGGCGGCGTCGGTCATGGCTTCGTATTCGATGGTCAAGGTGCCGTCGTCGCCGAGCGTATAGCGGACTTGCGTGGTCACATTGCCGGGAAAGCCGGCATCGCCTTCCGGCGACTCGAGTCGCATGAGCAGCGACCCATTGTCTTCGCTCACATCCCATATCGCGCGATGAAAGCCGACGCTCCCGCCATGCAGCAGCTTCGTGCCTTCATTGCGGTCAAGGGTGTACTCGATGCCGTCGAGCGTAAAGCGTGCATCCGCAATGCGGTTCGCCCAGCGGCCAATCAGGTCGTCCATATAAGTTGTGGCCGCAACATATTGAGCGGGCGTGTCGTGGCCGAGCAGAATATCGCCGAGGCGTCCGGCGCGTGCCACGAAACGAGTGTGCCACCCAGATTGCTGATGGCGACCTTCATGCCGTGTGCGTTGCGCAGCGTGAAGAGCGACACCGGGTCTCCGCCTTTCAGCGCGCCCCATGATTCGGAGGAAAGTTGTGCAATGCTGATCATGTCGTCGATAAAGAATAAAAGAGTAAAGGCATGCTCAGCCTGGCGCGGAAGCCTGAGTCGAGTTGGCGCGCTCCTGATATTCGCGCGGCGTGCATCCCAGCTCGCGGCGAAATACCGCGTACATGTATTGCAATGACGTGAAGCCGCAACGTCTGGCCACTTCGGCGCTGGACGCATCGCGCTTTGCAAGCAGCGCCTTCGCGACATCGAGTTTATGGCGCAGGATCTCCTGATGCACCGTGCACTGCCACTCGCGTCGAAAGTACTCTTCGAGCGATGAGCGCGACACGCCGACATAGTCGGCCACCTGTTCGGTGCGAATGCCCTAGCACGCGTACTGACGAATGAAATGCCGCGCGCGCATCACATACGGACTCGCGAGTGGCTGGTGCTTCGTCGATTCGAGCACGTTGATGCCGACAGGCGGCACCAGAATGCGCCGCCCTGGAAAGCGTGCGCCGCGCAACATCTGGTGCAGGAGGTGAGCAGCAGTGCGGCCCATTTCCTCCGTGCCCTGAATGACCGACGAAAGCGGAATACGCGTCAGCGTGCGCGTGAGCGGATCGTTGTCGATGCCGATAATCGCAACTTCCTCGGGCACGGGAATGCCGGCAATCAGACACGCTTGCAGCAAGTGCCGCGCACGCGCGTCGGTCACTGCAATGATGCCGACCGGCTTCGGCAACTCACGCAGCCACGCCGTGAGTTGCTCGGTCGCCTGATTCCATGAAGGCGCACTGGTCGACAGTCCGCGATAAATCTCGCTCTGAATCTGCGCCGCGCTGTGGCCGTCCGCGTGACGCAGATGCGCGAACGCAACTTCGCGCTCCTGCGCCCAGCGGTTTTGCTGAGCTTGCGGCAGGCTGTATAGCGCGAAATGCTCGAGGCCCGCGCCGATCAGATGCGTGTAGGCGAGTGAGACGAGCTTGCTGTTATCGGTCACGATATAGGGTAAGTCCGGAGGATACTGCGCCGGGTCCTCGAATGACGAGCCCACTGCGACGACCGGCAACGGACAATCGCGCAGCGCTTCGCTCACGGCTGGATCGTCGAAATCGGCGATGATGCCGTCGCCGTCAAAACGCTCGATGCCCGCCAGCCGGCAGCGAAAATCTTCTTCCAGAAAAGAGATCCCACGCCACGCGCGTGGACAGCAGATGGTGGTCGACCACGCACATAAGATCGGCTTCAAAGGCGCTTTGCTGATCGAGCCGAAGCCGCAGGAGCCGACCAAGCATCAATACGATTACGATGTCGCCACCGTGCACGGCTTCCTGCTGCAATACGGGCTTGAGAAAAAAATCCGCGTGAACATCGAGGCGAATCATGCAACGCTTGCCGGACACTCGTTTCATCACGAGATCGCGACGGCGTATGCGCTCGGCATCTTCGGCAGCGTGGACGCGAACCGTGGCGATCCGCAAAACGGCTGGGACACGGATCAATTTCCCAATAGTGTCGAAGAGCTGACGCTTGCGTTCTACGAAATCCTGTGGCACGGCGGCTTCACGACGGGCGGCATGAACTTCGACTCGAAAGTGCGCCGGCAAAGCGTGGATCCTGAAGATCTGTTTTATGGCCACGTGGGTGCAATTGATAACCTCGCGCTGGCTGTCGAACGGGCGGCCGTGCTGATCGAAAACGACCGTCTCGGCCAGTTCAAACGTCAGCGTTATGCAGGGTGGGACGCCGAGTTTGGCCGCAAGATTCTGTCCGGCGACTACTCCCTGTCGACACTCGCAGCCGGCGCATTGTCGCGCGACCTGAATCCGCAGCATGTGAGCGGTCAGCAGGAACGCATGGAAAACATCGTCAATCAGGCTATTTATAGCGGACGCTAAAGAGCATCGTTGCAATTGAAGAAGGCGCGCGGGCGTGTCTCGCGCGAAAACAAAAAGAGGCTTTGGGTTGTCGCTTGTCCGGACCTGCGGCTCGCAGCGCAGGCCGTCCAATCCGGTATTCCGGCTATCAGAAGAAGGAGACAGAGATGAAATTCGCAACGCGTCGTACTGTACTGAGTTCGCTCGTGTGTGGAGCGGTGCTGGCCAGCCTGTCGCTTGTCGCGCCGCTGGCGCACGCGAGCAAGGATCACCCTGAAATCGGCTTCTGTATCGACGACTTGCGCGTCGAGCGCTGGTCGCGCGATCGCGATTATTTCGTTGCCGCAGCGGAAAAGCTCGGCGCGAAAGTGTCGGTGCAATCGGCGGACGCCAGCGAGGAACGGCAAATCTCGCAGATCGAGAACCTGATCTCGCGCGGCGTGGATGTGATCGTCATCGTGCCGTTCAATTCGAAGACGCTCGGCAACGTGGTGGCTGAAGCGAGAAAGGCGGGCATCAAGGTGGTGTCATACGACCGCCTGATTCTGGATGCCGACGTGGACGCCTATATCTCGTTCGACAACGAGAAGGTTGGCGAATTGCAGGCCCAAGGCGTGTATAAGGCGCAACCGAAGGGCAACTACTTTCTGCTCGGCGGCGCGCCGACCGACAACAATGCGAAGATGCTGCGCGAAGGACAGCTGAAGGTATTGAAGCCGGCCACCGGCAAGGGCGACATCAAGATCGTCGGTCAGCAATGGGTGCCGGAGTGGAGCGCGTCGACTGCACTGCACATTGTCGAAGATGCGCTGACCGCGAATAACAACAAGATCGACGCCATTGTCGCGTCGAACGACGGTACGGCAGGCGGCGCGATCCAGGCGCTCGCCGCGCAACACATGGCGGGGCAAGGTGCCCGTGTCGGGCCAGGATGCGGACCTAGCGGCAGTCAAGCGCGTGATTGCGGGCACGCAAACCATGACGGTCTACAAGCCGTTGAAGCTGATTGCCGGCGAAGCCGCGAAGCTCTCGGTCGCGTTGGCGAAAGGTGAGAAGCCCGCCTTTAATGCGCAATACGACAACGGCAAGAAGAAGGTCGATACCGTGCTGCTGCAGCCCACGTTGCTGACGAAGAGCAATGTGGACGTGGTCGTCAAGGACGGCTTCTACACTCAGGCCCAGCTCGCGAGCCAATGAGCGTAACGCGCGCGGTCTGCGCCGATACTGTTGCAGCGTATCGGCGTGCCCGCGCGCACTGCAGCGAGGCATAGCGAATGACGCAACCGTTACTGACGATGCGCGGCATCGTCAAAGCGTTTTCAGGCGTAAAGGCACTCGACGGCATCGACCTGACGATCGCGCCGGGCGAGTGCGTCGGCTTGTGCGGCGAAAACGGCGCAGGCAAATCCACGCTGATAAAAGTACTGTCCGGCGTCTATCCGCACGGTACCTGGGATGGCGAAATAACCTGGGAAGGCAAGCCGCTGAAAGCCGCGAGCATACGCGACACCGAGCGCGCCGGCATCATCATTCACCAGGGGCTGATGCTGGTGCCGGAGTTGTCAGTGGCGGAGAACATTTTTCTCGGCAATGAAATCACGTTGCCGGGCGGCCGCATGAATTACGCCGCGATGTATCAGCGTGCGGACGAATTGCTGCGCGAGCTCGGCATTAGCGGCATTAATGCCGCACAGCCTGTCATGAATTATGGCGGCGGCCATCAGCAGCTGATAGAAATTGCCAAGGCGCTCAATAAGCGCGCGAAACTGCTCATTCTGGATGAGCCGTCTTCTTCGCTCACTTCAGCCGAGATCGCAATTCTTCTGGACATTGTGCGCGATCTGAAGCGGCGCGGCGTGGCATGCGTATACATCTCGCACAAGCTCGACGAAGTCGCCGCGGTTTGCGACACGATCAGCGTGATCCGCGACGGACGCCATGTCGCCACCGAGCCGATGCGCGCGCTCACCACCGACCGCATCATCTCGTTGATGGTCGGCCGGGAGATCAAGAACCTGTTTCCGCGCGAGCCGCATCCCATCGGCGACGTCATTTTCGAAGCGCGCAACGTGACTTGTTTCGACGTGACGAATCCACGCCGCAAGCGCGTGAACGATGTGTCGTTCGCATTGCGGCGCGGCGAAATTCTCGGGGTCGCCGGACTGGTCAGCGCCGGACGCACGGAGTTGATGCAGGCGATTTTCGGCGCGTATCCCGGCGTGAGCGAGGCGACGGTTCTCATGGAAGGCAAGCCGGTGAAAATTCGCGCGCCTATCAATGCGATCCGCGCGGGCATCGGCATGGTGCCGGAAGACCACAAGCGCCATGGCATCGTGCCGGCCTGAGTGTCGGCCATAACATTACGCTGGCGGTGCTGCAGCGCTTTGCATCCGGTGGACGTATCGACTCCGCAGCGGAACTCGACACGATTCACACGGAGATGAAGCGGCTTTCCGTGCGCGCGGCTCACCCGATGTTGTCGATAGCGAGTCTGTCCGGCGGCAATCAGCAGAAGGCGGTACTGACGCGCATGCTGCTGACCGATCCGAAGGTGTTGATACTCGACGAACCCACGCGCGGTGTCGATGTCGGCGCGAAATTCGAAATCTACAAACTCATTTTTCAACTGGCGCAGCACGGCATGTCGATCGTGATGGTGTCGTCGGAATTGCCGGAAGTGCTCGGCATGAGCGATCGCGTGCTCGTGATCGGCGAAGGCGAGCTGCGTGGCGATTTCGTCAACGACGGCCTCACGCAGGAAGACATTCTCAGCGCCGCGATCCGTCCCGTGCAGCGAGTCCCGAACCCTACCGCAGCAGTGCAGCATGACGCCCGACGTTACTTCCCAACGCGCCGACGACGCCTCGCCACGAGGCGCATTCGGCGGCACGCAGCGCATTCAGCAACTGTTCGCGCGCTACAAGATTCTCGCGTTGCTGATTGCCGTGGCCGCAATCTGGATTTTCTTTTCGCTGCTTACCCACGGCACGTTTGTCACGCCGCGCAACCTGTCGAACCTGCTGCGGCAAATGTCGATTACCGGCATGCTCGCGTGCGGCATGGTGTTCGTGATCATTGCGGGCGAGATCGATCTGTCGGTTGGATCGCTGCTCGGTTTGCTCGGCGGTGTGGCCGCGATACTCGACGTGAACCGCCATTGGCCGATCGGCGTCACGTTGCCGGTCGTCATGTTGCTCGGCGTGCTGATCGGCCTCTTCAACGGATGGTGGTCGACCTACCGGCGAGAGCCTTCGTTCATTGTCGGCCTGGGCGGCATGCTCGCGTATCGCGGCATTCTGCTCGGCGTGACAGGCGGGTCGACTATCGCGCCGGTGTCCGACAGTTTCGTGTTCGTGGGTCAGGGCTATCTGCCGAAACTCGCCGGCGATACGCTCGCGGTGGTGCTGTTTCTGCTGCTCGCGTTTCTCACGATACGTCAGCGCCGCAATCGCGAGCGCTATCAGTTGAGCGTGGTGCCGATCTGGCAGGATGTCGCCAAAGTGGTCGGCGCGGGCGCGATTCTCGCGAGCTTCGTCGCGACGCTGGATCGTTATGGCGGCATTCCGGTGCCTGTTTTGCTGCTGCTCGCGCTGCTCGGTATCTTCACGTGGACAGCCACGCAGACAGTGTTCGGCCGCCGCATCTACGCGGTGGGTTCGAATCTCGAAGCGACGCGCCTGTCGGGCGTCAACACGGATCGCGTGAAGCTCGTCATTTTTGCGCTGATGGGCTTGATGTGCGCGTTCGCCGGCATCGTGAACACCGCGCGCCTTGCCGCGGGTTCGCCGTCCGCGGGCTCGATGGACGAACTCGACGCGATTGCCGCGTGCTTTATCGGCGGCACGTCGATGCGCGGCGGCTCGGGCACGGTCTACGGCGCCTTGATCGGCGCGCTGGTCATGGCAAGCCTCGACAACGGCATGTCGATGCTCGACGTCGACGCCTATTGGCAGATGATTGTCAAGGGCGGCATTCTCGTGCTGGCCGTGTGGATCGATGTGATGTCCGGGTCCAACCGCAGATAACTCCGATGACTAAAGCCGGGGCGTGCAGCCATTTAATGAAACGCCTCACGACTCGCGCACCCTCGGCTGACCTCGCTGGCGCGCCCGTCCCGCGCGCATACGGCTTCGTCCGACGAATTTAAGTCCGCGCGCGTTCCTCCGTCTTACTAATATTGCGTGGGAACGCAGGGCGCGAATCGCGCCCCCAAGCGTGTTAGCGGCGGGCAAGCGGACAGGCCATCATCATGAAGCGCAGAACCTTCCTCATCGGCGGTGCGGGCGCGTTGCTGGTCGGCTGGTCCGTGCTGCCCGCGCGGCAGCGCCTCACGACCAGTGCGCCCTTGCCGGTCGAGGGCGCGCAAACGGCGCTCAATGGCTGGGTCAAGATCGCCGCGGACAATACCGTGACGGTCGTGGTCTGCAAGGCGGAGATGGGGCAGGGCGTGCACACCGGTCTCGCCATGCTGCTTGCCGAGGAATTGGACGCCGACTGGTCGCGCGTGCGGGTCGAAGACGCGCCGATCGACAACATCTATAACAGCGTGCAGAACGTCGTCGACGATCTGCCGTTTCGCCCCGATCACGACAGCATCACGAAGCGCGCGGTCGTCTGGTACACGCGCAAGGTCGTGCGAGAAGCCGGCACGATGATGACGGGCGGCTCGTCGAGCATCAATGATTTATGGACCCCCATGCGCGAAGCCGGCGCCTCGGCACGCGCGATGTTGATTGCGGCCGCCGCCGCGCAATGGCATGTGCCGCCCGGCGAGTGCGTCGCGGAAAGCGGCTACGTCGTGCATCCGTCGGGACATAAGGCGAGCTTTGGCGAGTTGTCGTCGATGGCCGCGCAGCAGGCGCTGCCTCGCAAGGTCACGTTGAAAGATCCCGCCAGTTTCAAGCTGATCGGCAAACCGCTGCGACGCGTCGCAGCGGCGTCGAAGATCAACGGTACCGCGCGTTTCGGCATCGACGCGTTGCCGGACGGCCTGCTGTACGCAAGCGTCGTGATGTGCCCGACGCTCGGCGGCACGGTCGCGAGCTTCGATGCGGCAGCGGCGCAGACCATGCGCGGCTTCGTCAAGGCGCTTGCTTTCGCGCCGCCGTATGCGGGCGGCACGGGCGGCGTCGCGGTGACTGCAGACAACCCGTTTCGCGCGATGAACGCCGTCGACGCGATCAAGGTGAACTGGACGCACGGCGCCGCTGCTTCGCTGTCGAGCGCGGAAGTGGAGCGCCGCCTCGCGCTCGCACTCGACGACGGCGACGGCCACGCGTACTACCGTCGCGGCGAGGTCAACGATGCGCTGAGCGGCGCGGCCCGCACGATCACAGCTGAATATCACGCGCCGTATCTGGCGCATGGCGCGGTAGAGCCGCTCAACTGCACGGTCCAAGTCGCGGACGGCGCGGCGACCGTCTGGGTGTCGACGCAAATGCCCGCGCTCGCGCGGCATCACGTGGCCAAGGCGCTGCATCTCGACGACAAGGTCCAGGTGCATACGCAATTGCTCGGCGGCGCATTCGGACGGCGCCTCGAACTCGATTACATTGCGCAGGCCGCGGCGATTGCGCGCAAGGCGGGTGGCCGTCCGGTGCAAACGCTCTGGTCGCGCGCGCAGGACTTCACGCACGATTTCTATCGGCCGGCCTGCGTAGCGCGCCTCAAGGCAGGCTTCGACAGCAACGGCAATCTCGTGGCGTGGCATAGCGCGTCCGCGAGCCAGGCGATCGTGCCGGACGCGCTCGCGCGCTATTACGGCGCGCCGCGCATTCCGCTCGACAAGACCACGGTGGAAGGCGCATTCGATCAGCCCTATGAGTGGCCGACGGCTCGCGTCGCGCACAAGATCATGGACTTGCCGGTGCCGGTCGGTTTCTGGCGCTCGGTCGGCCACTCGCATCAAGCCTTCTTCACCGA
The DNA here is from genome assembly GCA_940746715.1 of uncultured Paraburkholderia sp. Classification (GTDB taxonomy): domain Bacteria; phylum Pseudomonadota; class Gammaproteobacteria; order Burkholderiales; family Burkholderiaceae; genus Paraburkholderia. The sequence goes on along the minus strand of CALNWN010000010.1, from coordinate 58,247 downwards.
GAGTTTTACCGATGAACTCGCCGCGGCGACCGACCAGGATCCCATTGCATTTCGCGCCGCGCTACTGGCGCAGCATCCGCGGCATCTGGCGGTGTTGCAGCGAGCGGCTGTGTTGTCGGATTGGCAGCATCCGTTGACGCATGCCGCCGACGGCGCTCCACGTGCGCGCGGCGTCGCGCTTCACGAGGCATTTGGCAGCGTGGTCGCGCAAGTGGCGGAAGTGTCCGTCGGGCCCGGGAAGCCGGATCCGCGTGCATCGCGTGGTCTGCGTGATCGATTGCGGCTTGCCGGTGAACCCGAATCTGATTCGTCAGCAGATGGAAAGCGGCATCGTGTTCGGCCTTTCCGCCGCGCTGCAGGACGAGATCACGATTGTGAACGGCCAGGTCGAGCAGAAGAACTTCGTCGACTTTCCGGTGGTGCGCATCAACGATTGCCCGGTGATCGAGGTGGACATCATGCCGAGTCAGTTGCATCCGCAAGGCGTCGGCGAACCCGGCGTGCCGCCGATAGCGCCCGCCGTAGCCAAGCCGTTTTCGCACTCACTGGCAAGCGCCTGCGCACGTTGCCCCCGAAACTCACATAAAGCGGGAGGTGCAGATGGGATCGCTGAACATCAACGGACAGGCCGTGGCCGTGCAAGTGGAGCCGGATATGCCGCTACTGTGGGTGCTGCGTTGCGAACTCGGCATGACGGGTACGAAGTCCGGCTGCGGCGTCGGCATTTGCGGGGCGTGCACCGTGCATCTGAACGACAAGCCGTGTCTGTCGTGTCAGACACCCATGTCGAGTTTGAATACGCAGAAGATCACGACGGTAGAAGGGCTGCAGGGCGCAGAAGCGCAAGCATTGAAGGCGGCGTGGATCGATCTCGATGTGGTGCAGTGCGGCTACTGTCAAAGCGCGCAACTGATGGCTGCTTGCGCGCTGCTGAAGGAGAAGCCGCATCCCACCGACGCCGACATATCGACGCGGCCATGAGCCATATTGTGTGCCGTTGCGGCACGTATCCACGTGTGCGTGCCGCGATTCATCAAGCGGCGAAGCGCCGGCCTGCGTGAGGCACCGGCGCTTCGCGCGCAAGCGCCTTCTAGCCCGCCAGCAACTCGAGCACGGCCACCACCGCCGTGAAGATGCCGATGCATCCGCCCAATGCTGCTGCGCTTTTCATGAATGACGACATACGTTGGCCTCGTAACGTGTGGTGAGTGGCTCGTATTTAACTGTAAATGAAAGGCAAAAGAAAGATTTTCAAAAATAAAACGTAAGTAACGCGTGATGAGGCTAGGGCGCCTTGCTTGTCGCCGTCGGTGCCGTTGCTGTCGTTCCTGTCGTGCCCGTCGTTCCTGTCGGCGCGCGGGCCGCGGGCGCGCTTTGCCGATCCTGTTCCCAGCCGCCGCCGAGTGCGAGGAAAAGATTGACCTGGTCGATGGCCACCTGGCCTTCGGCCGCCGCGACCTGCGATTTCGTTGAAGTGAGCGTGCGCGTCGCGTCCAGATCGGAGATGAAGGACTCGCGGCCCGCGCGATACAGCCGGTGCGTTTCGTCAGCGGATTGCGTCGCTGATTTGAGCGCGGCGCGCAAGGCTTCGGCGCGAGCGTAGTCGGACGCATAGGTCGCGAGGTTGGTCTCGGTTTCGCGCAACGCGGTCAGCACGACGCCGTCGAACCGGGCCAGCGCGACCTGACTCGACGCCTCTGCTTCCCGCACGCGGCCGCGCGCGCCGTTCGCGGGAAAAGTCCAGCTGATGAGCGGACCGAAGCCCCAACGCGCGGTGGGCGAGGTGCCGAGATCTTCGAGCACGCCCGTCAAACCCGCCGAGGCGCCGATACTCACCGTGGGATAGAGCGCGCCGGTCGCGACGCCGATGCGCGCCGTGGATGCCGCCAGTTGACGCTCGGCCTCGCGCACTTCCGGCCGGCGCTTGAGCAGTGCGGCGCCGTCGCCGACGGGAATGGGCTGCCTGATCTGCGGCAGCTTTTCGCAGGCGAGAACGGCGGGCGGCAAGTCGGACGGCGCGCGCGAGCAGCGCCGCGAGCCGGTATTGCGCGATCTTGCGGCGCGCCGTGTAACGCGGAATATCCGTTGACAAGGTATCGACCTGGGTTTGCCCGCGCGTGACTTCGGTCTGATTGCCGCGGCCCGCGTCACGCAGACGCCGCGATACATCCACGCGCTGCCTTTGCAACGCGAGCGATTGCTGCGCGATTTTCAGCTCCTCGGCGGCCGAACATTGTTCGACGTAAGCGCGCACCACGTCGGCGACCACCGTGATTCGCGCGAGATCGCCCGCGGCCTGCACGGCTTCGGCGTCCGCTCGCGCCGCTTCCACGCCGCGCCGCAGTTTGCCGAAGAGGTCGATCTCATACGCGACGTTGATGCCGACGTCGCCTTCGTTCACGACCGGCAATTTCTCGGTCAGCAAGTATTGTTCGCCCGATTCCTGCGCGCGCTGGAAAGCCGCCGACGCCTTGCCGGAAAAACCGCCCTGCGCCTGCGCGACGCCGAGCGCCTCGCGCGAGCGCGCGAGATTCGCGGCGGCCACGCGCAGGTCGGTATTGGATTGCAGTGCTTCGTCGACGAGACTGTTCAGCACCGGATCGTCGTACAGCTTCCACCACACGGCGGGCACGTTCGCGCGCGTGGTGAGCGCGGTGTCGGCGCCTTCGATGGGCGCATTGGCGAGCGGCGCGTTGACGAGCGCGTCTTTCGGCAGCGAATAATTCGGGCCGACATTCATGCAGCCGTTTGAGCAGCACGGCGAGCGGCAGCAGGGCGAGTACGCGCGCGCTCGCGGCGCGCAACGGCAGGGACGGCATGCGGCGCGACAGACAGTTTCATTGCGAGGCGCCCGAAGCGATGGCAGCGGGCGCGGGTTGCGCCGCGGCGGCGCCGGAAGCACCCGAAGCATTGGAAGCGCCCGCCGCATGCGATGCCCGCGCGTTCCCGGGTTCGCGCACTGACACGGTCGCAGTGCGCCCCGCGATCAGGCGGAAATCGGCGGGCACTTCGTCGAGCGCGACGCGCACCGGAATGCGCTGCGCGAGCCGCACCCAGCTGAAGGCCGGATTCACGTTCGGCAGCAGATTGGTGCCCTGCGTGCGGTCGCGGTCCTCGATACCCGCAACGATGCTCTGCACGTGGCCGCGCAGCACGTGCGGCTCGCCCATGACGCTAATGTCCACCGGTTGGCCGATCTCGATGCCGCCGAGCTTCGTCTCTTCGAAGTAGCCGTCGACGCGAAACGAATGCATGTCCACCACTGAAAGCACCGCGCGTCCCGCCACTACGAATTCTCCGGCACGCGGCGCACGGTCGTTCAGATAACCGTCGACGGGGCTCACGATCGTCGAGCGTTGCAGGTTCAGGTTCGCCATGTCGATGGCGACATTCGCGTCGGCCAGCGCCGCTTCCGCCTGATCCACGCGCGAGCGGCTCTCTTCGGCGACTTCGGCGGCGACGAGGTTACCGAGCTTGCGATTGCGCGCGTCTTCGCGGCGCGCCTGGTCGAGCGTGGCGCGGCGTTGCTGCGCCGTGGCCTGCGCCTGACGCAGCGCAAGCGCATAACGCGCCTGATCGATGACGAACAGCACCTGGCCTTGCCTAACCTGCTGGTTGTCGACCACTTCAACCGACGAGATCAGTCCCGAGACATCCGGCGCGACCTGGATCACGTCGGCGCGCACATGTCCGTCGCGAGTCCATGGCGCGAACATGTAGTAGCCGACCAGCTTCCACAGCACGAGCGCCGCGACCACGACGACGACCAGGGTCAGCACCAGCACATAGATGCCGAGATCGAAGATCGAGCGATGCCACACGAAGCGATAAAAGCCGACGCGCGAGAGCACCGCGCGGATGGCGAGGTTGATCAGATAGGCGACCAGCATCAGCACCAGCACGGCCGGCACGAATACGCCGAAGATATCGATTTCACCGATCATCTCGGGAACAGGGCAAAGGTGTTGGGCGGCGCATCAGGCACCCGCCCCGCGTGGGGGCGGCGCGACTGCTTGCAGCGTGGCGGGAAAGAGCGACAGACGCAAGCCGATCAAGGCATGCAGCGCGTCGCGCAAGTGGCGTGCCGAAGTCTGCGAGGTCGCGCTCGGCGCGTCGGCATTCGCGAGCCCTTGTGCGGTGACGCGCGCGACGGCTGAATCGATCGACGGCATGAGGCTCCTGGGCACCGGCTCGCGCGTGCGACGGTTCACGCAGCTTTCGTAATAGGCGCGCACGCCTTCGAGCACCTGTTCGATCGCGGCCGGCGCTTCGCCGCCAAGCTTGCGCGTGAGTCGGCGCAGGTCGATGGAGTTGAACGCGATACGCAGATCGCGAAAGCTTTCGATAGAAGGATGACGATGGTCGTCGGTCGCGCCGAGCCGCGGAATCAGCTGCATCAGCCGGTCGAGCATACGCGCCGCGTGATTGCGCGGGTCTTCGATGGGCCGCGTGGACGCGGTCAAGGCAACGTCGCTCCAGCTCGAGCGCAACAGACGAGCCGCCGCGAGTTCTGCGCCGAAAGGACGCGTCACACGAGTCCACATATAGGCGTAGAGCAGCCCCGCGATGCCCGCGAGGTTGCTGTTCAGAAAGGTCAGGAAGTTCGCGTCGTAAGCGTCCTGAATGCTGATGAATGTCGCGGTGTTCACGGCGACGAGCACCGTCACCATATTGAACTGCGGGCGCGGAATCAGCGTGCCGACCAGAATGAACGGCGCGGCGAACAGAATCACCAGCATCGGAAAGTCATGCACGTGCGGCAAGACGGCGAACAGATACACGCCTGCAGCGACCACGCTGATAGCGGTTGCGACGAAGAAGCGGAACACCATGGGCGCGGGTTCGTCGAGTGCGGCGAAAAAGCAGCACGCGACCGCCGCGAGTGTCACGGCGCTTGCGCCGTCCGCCCAGCCCGAGCCGATCCACAAACTGCACGCGAGAATCACGGCCGCCGCCGTGGAGCCGGTGGAAAACAGCATCATGCCGCGATCGTAGAAACGTTCCGTACCGCCAAGCCGCCAATGACGAAAACGCGGCCGCCAGAAGCCTTCTTCACGCGTGATGATGATGCGCAGCGAGCGGCAGTCCTGCCATACGTCGATCACCTGTTTCATGCGCCATAGCGCGCTGGACAGCAACGCCCCCTCCCATGTGGTGAGCGCGGCGGGCGCCGGCTGCATCGCGGCAATCCGCTCGCGCAGCGCGTTTGCGGCGGGGTCGGGGTGATAGCCCGCGCTCGCGGCCGGCAGCGGCGCATTGAACCATTTGACGATGTCCGCCAGCAGCGCTTCGAGCCCTTGCGGCCACTTGTGGCTGCCGCTGTTATAGAGCGCGATGAGCGGATCGGCCAGCGCCGACATGAGCGGCAGCAGCAGCTGCATGCGTCCGCGAAGTTCGTGCGCGCGCGTGAGCAGGTCGGGGCGCGTGTGATCGTACGCGAGCTGGCTCAGCAGCAATTCCAGACCGTTGATGGTGGCCGCGAGCCGCTGCCGCGCACCGGAAATCGCCGCGCCCGCAATGCGCCCCGACAGCGTTTCGGTCGAGTAAAAGGCGGCGTCGCGAAACCATGCATCGGTCCGTTCGATGATGGTCGGCGCAAGCTGGCTCGGAAACAGCACACTGCCGACGATGCTCGCGCAGACAATGCCAAGCGTGATCTCCTCCGTGCGGCTCACGGCAAGATCGAACACGCCTGTGGGATTCGTCACGGCGGGCAGCGCGATGATCGGCATCGTATAGCTCGCGAGCAGGAACACGTAGCTGCGCGCGGTGCGGTCCGACATGGCGGAAAAAGCAGCGTGCCGACCCAGAGCGCGAGGACCACGCTGAACAGATAGGGCGATTCGACGAAGGGCGGCACCAGCAGCACAGCCGCCGACGCGTCGAGCACGGTGCCGAGCGCGCGATAGATCGCCTTCGAGCGCGTGGCGCCGATGAACGGATTCGACACGATATACATCGTTGCCATCGCCCAATAGGGCCGCGGCAATTCGAGCGCGAGGCCGATGTACAGCGCGATCATCGCGGCGGCAAAAGTCTTGACCGAGAACAGCCAGTCGCGAACGGAGGGGTAGATCATGGCGCGTTACGCCGGCCCTCGGGCGTTGCGCGACGCGGCTTGGCGCGCTGTGCTTTTACTGACGTGGTGGCTCGGGCCTGCTTCGGGGCGCGCGCCACACTCACGGGTTGCGGCTCTTCTGCGGAATCAGCGGTGAAGGCGGACAGCACGCGCAACGTGGCTTCGAGGTCGCTGCGTGAAATGCCTTTGAGCGCCTCAGCACGCAGAGTGACGAGCTCTTCTTCCATTTTCTGGGTCACGGCTCGGCCTTCTTTGGTCAGCACCACGGTTTTGGCGCGCCGGTCCGCGGGATCTTCGTCGCGGCGCATGAGGCCCGCGGCGCAGAGCTGGTCGAGCAGACGCACAAGCGAAGGCCCTTCAATGCCGATGTAATCGGCCAGCGTGACCTGACGGACCGCTTCGCCAAGCCGGCTCGCCGTAAGCAGCGGTGTGGCGCGGCCTCCGACACGTTGAACGCGGACAGCACGCCATGACTCGTGCGCCGCCACTTGCGGGCAGCAATTACGAGCGTGCTGCTGACTTTGCGGCGTAAGGCGTCGAGATTCGTCATGGCCGGTATTGTATTTCCAAAACAATCGTTACCAAACTATCGAATTGGAAATTTTTTGCGGCGCCGGATGAAGCAAGTGTTTCAGGCAACCAGTCCGAGCCGGATGGTTCGCGCGAGGTCGTCGAGCTTGAACGGTTTGCGCAATACCGTGCAGTGTTCCACCGCAAGACCGGAAATGTCGACGTCGGCGTAACCGGTTGCGAGAATCACCGGCAAATCGCGGCGCATCTTGCGCGCTTCCGCGATGACGTCGATACCGTTCATACCGGGCATCGCGAAGTCGACCATCAGCAGGTCAGGGTTGTCGTCTTCGAGACGGTTAAGGCCGGCGCGCCCGTCGGCGGCTTCCGTCACGTTGTAGCCGAGCATTTTCAGCGACTCGACGAGCATGGCGCGCACTTCGCTGTCGTCTTCGATCACGAGCACGCGTTTTTCGCCGACAGCGTTCGCCTCCGTATCGAGGACCTCGGCATTTTGCGGGGCGACGCAGTCGCGCTGCGGCAGCCACAGCTCGACCGTGGTGCCGACACCTTCCTCGCTGACGAGCCGCGCGGTGCCGCCGGCCTGGCGCGCGATGCCGTAGACCTGGCTCAAGCCGAGTCCGGTTCCCTTGCCGATCGGCTTCGTCGTAAAGAACGGATCGAACACGCGCGTCACGATGTCGGGCGGTATGCCCGAGCCGGTATCGGCGATCTCGATCACGACATAGCGGCCCTCGGCGAGGGTTTGATCGGGCGCGGGGCGTTCCTTCACGCGCACGCTCAACTGGCCGCCGCCGGGCATGGCGTCGCGTGCGTTGATCGCGAGATTCAGCACGGCAAGTTCCAGCTGGTTCGCGTCGGCCTGCGTCCACATCTCGTCGCTTTCGAATTCGTTGCTGTAGTTGATGCCCGATCCGAGCGACACGGTGATGATGTCGCGCATGCCTTGCAGCAAGGCGACCACGTCCACGGCTTTCAGGTCGAGGTTGCTGTTGCGCGAGAAGGTGAGCAACTGGCCCGTCAGTTTCGCGCCGCGTTCGGTCGCGCGCTTGACGGTCGCCGCCTTGCCGCGAATGCGCTCGTCGCCGCTCATGCGCGCGATCAACTCGGAGTTGACCATGATGACGTTCAGCAGATTGTTGAAGTCGTGCGCGATGCCGCCGGTGAGCTGCCCGAGTGCTTCCATTTTCTGCGACTGCACGAGGACGGCCTGCACCTTCGCGCGCTCGTGGATTTCCATCATCAGCCGGTTGTTGGCTGAGGCGAGCTCGTGAGTGCGCTCGGCGATCCTGCTTTCGAGCGAATCGTTTAGCTGGACTAACGCTTCCTGCGCCTCGATGCGCTCGGCGAGATGGCGGCGCGATTCGTATTGGCGGGCGCGCGCCCGCAGCCCCGAGGCGACCGCTCGCCGCAGCGTCTCGGAGTTCAGCGGACGTTCGAGAACGACGACATTGCCGAGCCGCTCCAGCACTTCGAGCCCGCGCGCCGAGCGATGCCCGATGCCGGCCGCTGCGAGCAGAATGAAGGGAAAGTCGGACCACGCCGGCTGGTTTTCGAGCCAATCGAAAAGACGCGTCGCGTGTTTGTCGGCGAGCGCTTCTTCGGCGATCAGCGCACTGCCCGCGCCGGCGTCGAGCGCTTCAGTCAGCGCGTCGGCATCGCGGCAGGCGACGCATACCCGGTCGTCCTTGTTCAGGACTTCGGCAATGACATCGGCGTCGCGGCCAAACGGCGCGAGGATCAGGACGCGTTGCTCCATGAGCTTACTGACGCGATGTGTCGATGACGTGGTCGGTCGCGCCGAGCAGCGCGGTGCTGCCGCGATAGGCCGGCAGCACCGAGAGCACGCCTTCGAAATCGCGCAGCGCTTCGCCCACCTCGACGCCGGTCTCTGTCAGCCGGAACTGGCGGATGGAGCGCTCGTGGGCACTCGCACGACTCTTCACGGCGGTCAAGGCGGTCAGGACTTCGCCGTGATGCTCGAAGTAACGGAACAGGATGACGACGTCGCTGAGATAGCTGATGTCGATATCGCTCTGAACCTCGCCGATAATGCCGTGCTGCCCGAGCACGAGCATGGTGATGATGCCTTGCTGGTTGAGATAGCCGAGCAGCTCATGCATCTGCAGCAGCAGGTAGCGTTCGCCGGGCATGGCTTGCAGGTATGCGTTCAGGCTGTCGATCGCGACGTACCTCACGCCCCTTTGTTCGACCGAGACGCGTACGTCGCTCGCAAATTCGCCCGGCGAGATTTCGGCCGGGTCGATCTGGCGCAACGTGAGCAATCCGTTATCCACATACGGCTGCAGATTCATGCCGACCGTCGCGCACCGCGCGATCAGCGTGACGAGCGTTTCGTCGAATACGTAATAGACGCAGCGCTCGCCTCGTTGAAGGGCCGCAATCAGACATGAGACGACCGTGGTGGTTTTGCCGACGCCCGACGGACCCACGATCAGCGCATTGGTGCCCGGAATCAGGCCGCCGCCGAGCAGCACGTCGAGGCCCGGCGTGCCGGTGCTCATCAACGCCGTACCGAATTCGGCGTGATGCTCCGCCGCGACGAGGCGTGGATAGACCTTGATGCCGCCCGTGTCGAGCGAGAAGTCGTGATAGCCCTCGCGAAACTTGATGCTGCGCATCTTGGCGATGCGCACGCGGCGCCGGTTGCCGCCGTAGTCGTGCACGAGGTTATCGAGCGTGATCACGCCGTGCGCGATGCTATGCAACTGGATGTCCGACGGATCCGAGGTGTTGTCGTCGAGCAGCAGCACGGTGCACTCGCGCGTGGCGAAATAGCGCTTGAGCGCAAGAATCTGCCGCCGGTAGCGCAGCGCGTTCTGCGACAGCAGGCGCAACTCGGACAGACTGTCGAGCACGATGCGCGCGGGTTTGATTTCGTCCACTTGCCTGATCACATTGCGGACCGTTTCGCCGAGCTCGACCTCCGCGGGATGCAGCACCGATTGCTCGAATTGCGGATCGAGGCCCTCGTCGGACAGCAGCTCGAGAATGTGGAACTGGCTCAGGTCCCAGCCGTGGCTGTCGGCGACCGAGATCAACTCCGAGCGCGTCTCCGAGAGCGTAATGTACAGACGACCGGCCTCGCCCTCCTCGATGCCTTTGAGTAAAAATTGCAAGGCCAAGGTAGTTTTACCCGTGCCGGGTGCGCCTTCCACGAGATACATGTGGTGCGGCGTAAAACCGCCTCCCAGGACGTCATCGATTCCGTCGATTCCCGAGCGAAGGCGGCCAGGCGTGTGATTGGCTTTTGACATAGCGGTGGTTGTGGCATCAGGTAATGGACTGAAGGTCAGTCAGCCAGTATCGCAAGGAAGCAAGTTGCATGCCTATCGACGGGCGCGCGGGTTGGTCCTTCCGGCAAGGGCACGAAGCGTGCTCTTGCCATGAGCATCTGCCACCTTTCAAACCGCCCGCCGATATGAAGCTCAAGCCGCTATTCGTCACCACGCTCGCGGTCGCGTCGCTCGGCGGCCTCGCGCCCTGCGCCGTCCACGCCGATGATTCGCCGAGCCCTTGTGCATCGCTGAAACGGATTGTGGCGGCCGCGCCCGGCGGGCTCGCCTCGCTCACCGCGGACGACGGCAAAGGCGTCGCCGAACCATATGGCGACGACGCGGCGTGCTCCGCCGCGCACGAGCATGAACACGCGAATGAGGCTGCGGATCAGCCCGTGGATGAGCACGCCAGCGCGTGAGCGGCGGCGCGGTTCTGCGGCCGCGTGCGAAGTTCCTTCGCCACCGTGTTCATGAGTCACTCCATCAATGATCTTTCAATGATGATTGAGTGTAAGCGCGTCTTTCAGGTCGCGCACTCCGACTCTTGCTCTGCAATTCGCCGTCGCCGGGCAAAACAGGCGTGACGAATATTTGACGATGCACGCAATCGCCGAAATCATATGGCTGAAATAAAACACCGCGCGTGATGAAAAGACGCGGTATCGATAGGCCTGCGTGCGTAATTCAAGCGATATTGCCGCCCATCGCGTAGGAACATATCCGCATTAAGCTGCGAGTCTGCCGGACCACACCTTTTTATGTGCATAATGAATTGCCGCGTTCCATGGAATCATGCGCGGACGCGCGCGCCAGCTTGACGCCGGCCGCTCCATGTTTAATTCGCGTGAACCCAGAAGAGTTCAGGAACACGTTCCGCTGTATTAATCAAGCGTGAGATTCCTACAGTGCATCAGGAAAACGTCGCTGATTCGTTAAATTCAATTCGGACTGGTTTGCGGTTAAAAATATCGGTTATCATCGCTGCCTTCAGCGATCGGTCACGACAGCTTAATCCGGCCGGCATCAACGTTAATATCGTCGCATCGAACCAGAAAAAATCAGATGAAGATGTCGCGTAAAAAGATTGCAATCCTCGTGGCCGGGCTGCTGATCGTGGCCGCCGTCGTTATTCAGGCGGTATGGCGTCCATTCGCGCATCGCAAGGCGGCCAATACCGGCGAGGTCGTTCTCGACATTCATCATCCGGACGCCGTCATCGACAGCGAGGCGCTCTCGCGCCTGCCGCGCGACATGTTGCGCGTGCCGCTGCTTCACGACGTGCTCACCTAGGACTTCGTCGACTATTACGAATCGGCGAATACGCGGCTTTCCGCGGAAGGCTCGCTGCGGCGGCTTGCATTCGAACATCAGCTCGACTGGCGCGACGAAGTGGTTCGCCGCGTGTTCGACGAGCCCGCGCATATGCTGCTGTGGCGCTCGCCGGACGGCCGCCTCGGTTACTGGGTCCTGTCGGTACGCCGCAACGGTCTGGCCAAACTGCTGCAAGGCGTCGGCAACGTCGCCGCCAGCGACACGCAGTTGAGCCAGGTCGCAAAGCTTTCGGGCGACGTGCCGGTTTATGCATTGAAACTTGCCGTAGGCCGCACGCTGCTCTTCGCGACAAAAGACGATCGCCTCGTCGTATTGTCGGCGCCCGGCGTGCTGCTCGACGAAAAAGGCGGCCTGCTGAGCGAACGCGCCGATGCCGTGTCCGACATGTTGTCGTCGGGTCATGACGGTGCGGCGCGTGCCTATGGCCTCGACGCCACAGACGCGCCGAAGGGCCATCGCCTCGTGGTGTCGGCGAATTACCTGTCGTTCGGTTATCAGGCGTTTTTCTCCGGCATCGACGCATTGCGTTTCGATTTTTCGCCGAACGGCAATGCTGCGCCCACCTGGCGGACCTCGGCGCTCATTGAGCCCGGCAAGCTGCCGCAGCAATGGAACGGCGCGGACTTGTGGCGCGCCCTGCCGGCCAACGCCGCGGCGTGCACGAGCTTGCCGGCGGACTGGAAAGAGGCGTCGGCGCTGTTGGGCAAGGTCGCGGAGGGCGGCGATGCAGCCGGCGCCATCGGCGACGGCCTGACGGGCCCGGCAGCGGTGTGCTGGTAAGCGAAGTCCACGCTGGTCGCGCCGGTGTTCATCGCCCGTGTGAAGGCGCAGGACGCTGCCTCTATCGCAGCGCTTAAGACCGCGCTCGGCAAAACGTTCGGCGAAGTGATCGGCGCCTATGAAGCCAAGGCCGCGAAGGCGGACAGCAACGAGGCGGCCTATCGGCGCCTGCCTGTCACCACGCGCGAGCAGGGCGCAGGCGTCACCGTGTGGCAACGCCCGGTCAGCGCGCGTTCGGGTACGGCAATGAGCAGCAAGGCGTCGTTTGCGTCGCAGTTGCCGGCGGAACGCTATTTCCCGGTGACGCTCGCGCTCGCGCACGGCTACGTGATCTTCTCGCCCGACGCGCGTCTCGTCGACGACACGCTCGCCGTGCTCGACAAGCGTTATCCGGCGCTGGCCGATATGCTCGCGCCTGCGTCGGTTGCCGCGCTGATCGAACGGGAGGCAGGCGCCGCGTTGCCAGCGGATCAGGAAGCGGTGTTCCGCAACGCGGCGCGCACCCATCTGACGCCGAAGCTGCGCGCACTCGCGCACTATCCGCCGCTTTCGTTGACGTTGCCGCAGAACTTGCCCGGCTCGACCGGCTGGGTGCCGGTGGTATGGTGGTTCGACCGTGCGAAGGGCGATGCCGGCCCGGAGAACGCCGCTGCTGACGCACCCGCGGATCAGCCCGGCACCGAAGGGCGACTAAGTGCGCCGCCCTCGTGTAGCAGGCGCCATGCGCTCGCCTCGGGCGGCGCACGCCGCAGAGAACGCAAGCGTGCCGCGGCAAGTGCCCGCGCAGCGAATTGCGCATGTTGCGCAGGCTGCCTGCGAAGCGGGCGTCTGCGGCATCGTCACAGCCTCGACACATGCATCGCGCTCGCGCATGGCCGCGCTGGCAGCCGTCGCGCCCGCTGCGCACGCGCTGAGCATCGCCGCCACATCGCCCGATCCCGACGCGCTCAGTGCGCAGCAATCCGGCGCGTTTCGCGCGTGGTTCACACGCATCGTCGATCAGCAGATGCGCCGCGGCCCGACGCCGCGCTGGACGCAGCGCGATTGCGCGGGACTCGAGCGCTTTGCCGTCGGCGAGACATTGCGTCCGCACGACAGCAAATGGCTGCGCGCCAACGGCATGACCGGTCTCGCCGACACGAGCAGCTTGCCGCCCGAACTGCAACTGTCCGCGGCGCAGCGCACGATCGCGAATCGCTGGACGCAACTCGACGGTTCCACTGGCGCATACGCGTCGGCCATTGCGCTGATTCAACGCAACAGCCGTTTCGTTTCGAAGGACGTGAACCAGGCGCTGCCCGGCGATCTGCTGTTCTTCGACCAGGGCGACGACGCACGGGGCGGTGGACCGGCGGACTTCATACCAAAAGGCGAGGAGACGCAATGACTGTTTCGCACAGGTTGTCGCTCAGGCTGGTGTCGCTCTGTCTTGCGGCGAGCGCCGCGTTCGCATCCGCATCCGCCGCCTACGCGGCCGATCCGGTCACCCTCAACATCGTCGACGTAGCCGGCGATCTTCAACTCACGCAACGGCTTCGAGGCCTTCAAGGCGAAGTATCCGAACCTCGTCGCCAATATCACCTATACCAACGCGCCCGCGCCGCAATTGCCCGGCAAGATCAAGGCGATGCAGGCGGCCGGCCGCTCGGACATCGACCTCGTGCTGACCGGCACCGACGCGCTGGCGGCCGGCATCGAACAGAACCTGTGGACGAAGCTGCTGCCGCGACGATGCGGCGCAATTTCCCGGCGTGCTCGACAAATACGCGCCCGGCCCGCGCAAGATGCAGGATCTCGCGCAAGGCTTCGGCCTCGAGGTCGCGTATATGCCGGCGGGGCCGCTGCTCGAGTACAACACCGCGAAAGTCAGCGATCCGCCGAAGACGCCCGAGCAGTTGCTGCAATGGTGCAAGGCCCACCCGGACAAGCTGATCTACGCGCGTCCCGCCAACTTGGGTCCGGGCCGCACGTTTCTGATGGGCTTGCCCTATGTGCTCGGCGACAAGAATCCGCAAGACCCGATCAACGGCTGGGACAAGACCTGGGCTTTCCTCAAGCAGCTGAACGAATGCATTCCTTACTATCCGGGCGGCACGTCGGCGGTAATGAAGGAACTCGGCGAAGGTACGCGCGACATGACGGTGACCGTGACGGGTTGGGACATCAATCCGCGCGCGCTCGGCATCGTGCCGGCTGACTTCCGCGTGCAGGCGTTCGACAACATGACGTGGGTCAACGACGCCCACTACATGGTGATTCCGAAGGGCGTCCCGAAGGAAAAGCTCGACGTACTCTACAAGCTGATGAACTTCATGCTGGAGCCCGCGCAGCAGGCCATGACCTACGACGACGGCTACTTCTACCCGGGCCCGGCGATCAAGGGCGTAACGGAAGCACAGGCGCCCGCGCATAGCCAGGAAGTCCTGAAGAAGTACGGCTGGCCGGAGTACGCGAAGCTGCTGGCCGAGCGCCCGCATGCGTTGCCGCTCAACGCAGCCGCGATGGTCGCCGCGTTCAAAAATGGGACACGGAAGTCGGTGCGCAGAAAACCAGATAACCAGACTGTTTGGCCGCGCCTGAACACCCATGCCAGTGCGATTCGCGCGTGAGGGCTCACGCGCATCAGGGAACCGCCATGAAGCATCACTTTGAGCAGTTGCGGCTCGACTCGGTGAGCCGCAGTTTCACGAATACCGAAGGACAGTCCGTTGCCGCGCTGCAGGGGCTCGATCTGAACATCCGCCGCGGCGAGTTCATCGCGTTGCTTGGACCTTCGGGCTGCGGCAAATCGACGGCGCTGAACTGCATTGCCGGTTTGCAGCCGCTGAGCGGCGGCGGCATCTGGCTAGACGATCAACGTATCGACGTGTTGCCGCCGGAAAAGCGCGGCTTCGGCATGGTGTTTCAGAACTATGCGCTGTTTCCGCACATGAGCGTGCTCGACAACGTGGGCTTCGGTCTGAAGATGCGCGGCGTCGGCAAAAGCGAAATCATGCGACGCGCGCGCGAGGCGCTGCAACTCGTGCAGCTTGTCGGACACGAACGCAAGCTGCCGGGACAACTCTCCGGTGGTCAACAACAACGTGTGGCGATTGCGCGCGCCATCGTGATCGAGCCGCCGCTCATTCTGATGGACGAACCGCTGTCGAATCTCGACACGAAGCTGCGCATCGAAATGCGCGCGGAGATCCGGCGCATTCACAGTCAGCTCGAACGGGCGACGCTCTACGTCACGCATGATCAGGACGAAGCGCTTTCAATGGCCGACCGCATCGTCGTGATGAGAGAGGGCGTGGTGCAGCAGGTCGCCACGCCGAAAGAGGTCTACACGCGGCCGCGCAACCTGCATGTCGCGCGCTTCATGGGCTATCGCAATGTCGCCGAATTCACGCTCGAAGGTACGCAAGGCGAGGGCGTTGTGGTGAGTGCAAACGGCGTGCGTCTGATCGGCACGCCGATGGCGGGGTTCGACAGCAAGCGCGTGAGCGTCGCGCTGCGCCCGGAAGACATGGAACGGGCGGAGCCGGGTGCGGACAATGCGTTTGACGCGCTCGTCAGCGTGGTCGAATACGGCCGGCAACAGTTCGCTGATGCGCGTGAAGACGGCATTCGGCGACTTGTGGGCGCGCGTGGCCGGCGAATTCGAAGAAGGCCAGCGCATCAGCTTGCGTGTGCCGCCGTCGCGCACGCTTGTCTATGACGCAGAGCCGGCATGAACTCGCCCACCGTCCCCGCGCCCGTTTCACCGGCCGCACCCGCGCGACAGCGCGACGGCAAGGCGTGGCTCGTCACGCCGGCGCTGCTTTTCATCGTCGCGTTGTTCATTTACCCGTTCGCATACGGTCTGGCGCTTTCTTTCCGGCCGATGAACGGCGGCAGTGCATGGGCCAACTATCTGACGTTCTTCACCGATACGTCGATGTGGCCGACCATCCTCGTCACGTTGAAACTCGCCGTGCCGGCCACGTTGATCAACGTGGGCGGATCAGTGCCGGTCGCATTCGCGTTGCGGCGGCATTCGCGTTATCAGAAGTTCGTCACCACGTTGCTGGTGATTCCGGTGACACTCGGCGCGGTGCTGATCGCCGACGGCATGCTGACCTACTTTGGGCCGAACGGCTGGTTCCCGCAGGCGCTGCAGGGCTTGCATCTGTACACGAGCGAAGTGCGGCTCACGCATAACTTCTTGGGCGTGCTGATCTCGCTGATCGTGTCGGGGTTTCCGTTCGCATTCCTGTTGACCTTGTCGTACGTGACGGGCATCGACCCGACGCTCGCGAGCGCGGCCGCGACGCTCGGCGCGAGCCCGTGGCAGCAGTTCCTGCGCATCTATCTGCCGCTCCTCGTGCCGGGCCTGACGATGGCCGCGTGCCTTTCGTTCGTGCAGGCGTTTTCGGTGTTTCCATCGGCGGTGCTGCTCGGTGCGCCGGCGGGACCGACGCGCGTCATGTCGATTGCGGCCGCGGAAGCGGCGTTCGAAAGCTACGACTATTCGCTTGCCTCCGCCATCGCGATGGTGATGGGTTTCGTGCAACTGCTGGTGGTCGCCGCGATGCTCGGCGCGCGCCGCCTGTTCTATAGCGGTCCGGTGACAGGAGGCAAAGGCTGATGACGACCGAGCATCGCGGCGCGCCGGCTTCGTGGTCCGCGTCGCCATCCAGCCAGCAGGGCGACGACGCTCGCGAGCCCGGCAAGCGCGTGAAACAGCGCGCGAGTGTGCCCGGCCGCGTGTGGCGTGTCTTCGTGTGGGGCGCGATGGTGTTCTTCCTCGCCAACGTCGTGCTGCTGATCGCGACCGTGGCGGTTAATTCGATCGCGGACGCGCTGGTTCGGCACCTTGCTGCCGCAGGGATTCACGCTGCACTGGTATGCGCAGGCGTGGAGCGATTTCCAGCTGGCGAGCGTATTGTGGGTGACGGTCGAGGTGGTCGGCGCCGTGGTGCTGCTCTCGGTGCTGCTCGGCGTGCCCGCGGCGTATGCGCTCGCGCGCGTGCAGTTTCCCGGCAAGCGCCTTGCGATGCTGATTTTCCTGTTGCCCTTGATGGTGCCGCCCGTCACCTACGGCATTCCCATGGCGACCGTGATGTACAAGGTCGGGCTGGCCGGCACGGTGAGCGGCGTGATACTCGCGAATCTCGTGCCCGCGCTGCCCTTCGTCATTCTGGTGATGACGCCCTTCATCGAGCAGATCGATCCGAATCTGGAAGCGGCGGCGCGCATTTTCGGCGCCAACACGTTCCGCTACTTCCGCTACGTGCTGCTGCCGTTGCTCGTGCCCGGCATGCTGGCGGCCGCGCTGCTCGTGCTCGTGCGCACCATCGGCATGTTCGAGCTGACGTTTTTCACGGCGGGGCCGGCGACGCAAACGCTCGTGGTCGCGCTGTACTACGCGGTGTTTTCAACCGGTGTGCGCGCGCCGCAGTCAATCGACGCGATGGCGATGATCTATATGGCCATCACGCTCATATGGGTGCTGATCGCGCTGCAGTTCGTGAGCCCGACGCAGATCGTCTCGCGCGTGAAGGAGCAGAAGCACTAGCGGCGCACGCGCATCGCATTGCGCGAACGCCGCATCGTCCGAAGATTAGTCGCCGACGCGATAGACGCGGCCCGTCTGCGCGCCTTCCACGCTGCGCAAGTACGCCTGTGCGGCGCGCTGTGCGGTAACCGGTTCGAAGCCGCGAAAGTACGGCGCATAGCCTTCCATCGATTCGCTCAGCACCGTCGGACTCACGACGTTGATGCGGATGCCGCGCGGCAGTTCGATTGCCGCGCCGCGCACGAAACCTTCCAGTGCCAGATTCACGGTCGTCGCATTGGCGCCTTCGCGAATCGGCTCGTCGGCGAGAATGCAGCTCGTCAGCGTGAAGGAGCCGCCGTCGTTCACATAGTTCTGGCCCGCCAGCACGACGTTGATCTGCCCCATCAGCTTGTCGCGCAGGCCGACCCAGAACTGCTCGATGCTCATTTGCGGCAGCGGCCCGAAATGCACTTTGCCGATAGTGGTCACCACGCCGTCCACCTTGCCGAGTTCGCGAAAGAGCCGCTCGACGCTCGCCGGGTCCGTACTGTCCACCTGATACTGGCCGCGCGTCGCACCGACCTCGATGACTTCATGACGGGCCTTCAGCTCCGCGCTCACTGCCCGGCCGAGTGTGCCGGTTGCGCCGATGACGACGATCTTTTTCATCTACCGCTCCGTTGAGTTAGACGTGAGGCGATTGTGCGCCGCGTTGCGGAGCAGGATAAAGCTCCGCTCGCGAGCAGGTCTTGCAACCATCGGTTTGTAATCCCACGAGCGGCCGATAAAAAACGCGCATCGCTATTTAAACGGCGCGCCCGAGTTATCCGCCGACAAATAGGCTGCGGCGCCGCGATTCAAACACGCGTGCATTCAGATGATTATTTCACGCGATGTATTTCGATCACGCGCGTGGGCGCAAATGATTAAGGGCGTAATGGACCCGGCCGCGTTCCCGGGGATTTTCGCCCGCAAGCGAATAGTCGAAGAGCGGGTCTGCTGAATGCAGCGCCTCTGGCTCGAACATGCCTTTGTCGATCACGGTATAGCCCGGCTCCAGGGCAAGCAGCAGATGATTGCCGCCGACGCGGCTGTCGAAGCCGGCCATGCCGTCGAGCGCTTCAGGCACGCTGTTTTCGAGCGTCGCATTGCTGGTGGTGATTTCATCGACGGCGATCGGGCTTTGGCCCGCAATGCGCGCGGCTTCATGGTTCTTGCCGTCGGTGTCGACCGTGCTGTCGTGCGTGCGGTCGTTGTACAGCTCGGCACTGCAGGGGCGGCTCGTGCCCGTCAGGTTGCGTGCGTCCGCTGGCTTGTCGATATGGCTGTTCATATGCATTCTCCTTTCAAGAAGTCAGGGTGCCGGACAGCAAGGTCCGTTCCCTTTCCAAGGCGATTGCGTTCGCGCGTCTTTCGATTTTTTAATGAACGCGCATTTTCTACAGAGTATGATCATACTCCGGCAGGAGGAGGGCGGTTCGAGCGAAGTTAATCTGTATTGCGCCGGTGCTACTGTGTGGAAATCCACCGCTTTTTCCGGTGCGGTGCGAGGAACGCGGGCTGACTTAAAACATTCTACGAGGCCGTCAGGGCGGGTGACCTATGCACTTCGATGCTGCATTCACACATCGCGGCTATTTGTTAAATTGCGCACCGGCACGCGCGGGTGACGGCAGTTGGCAGCCGTACGTGGTCATCTCGCGGTCGAGCGACGGCGAGCTCGTCGCCAACCGTTTTTTCCGACTGACCTGCGCTTTCCCGACGAAGCCACGGCCATCGCCCATGCACGCGATTGGGCGGTGCGCTGGATCGACGCGAGCAGCGTGACCATCTGAACGGGCGCTGCGCGAGCGTCCGCAAAACGCGGTAATCTCTCGGGACCATCACTCGATACCGTGCCTCGGCGCACGGCGCTGTCTTTTTATGCCTAACGTGCCTTCCCAGAACTGGGGCCTCGAACAGATCGTCGCGGACCTGCGCGCGTCGCGTGAAGAACTGCATCGCACGCGGCATCCGATCGGCATTCGCGAGTTGCCGTCGCGCGAAGCGGTGGTCGGCATTGTCGCCGGTTTGCGCGCGGCGCTCTTTCCCACGCACTACGGCGCGCCCGATCTGACCGACGAAACCGTCGACTACTATGTCGGCCATACGCTCGAAAGCACGTTGCGTCTGCTCGCCGAACAGATTCGCCGCGCGCTGCGGTTTCTTCCCGAGCACGCGCATACGCCGGAAGCCGAATTGCGCGAGCGCGCGTTCGAGGTGGCCCGCGAGTTCGGCACGCAGTTGCCCGGCATTCGCGCGCTGCTCGTGAGCGACATTCAGGCTGCTTTCACCGGCGACCCCGCCGCGCAGCACATCACCGAAATCCTGCTGTGCTATCCGGGCGTGTGGGCGATGACGCATCATCGGCTCGCGCATGCGCTGCATCGGCTCGGCGTGCCGCTGCTCGCGCGTTTCATCAACGAGATCGCGCACTCGGCAACCGGTATCGACATTCACCCGGGCGCCACGATCGGCCCGAGTTTTTTCATCGATCACGGCACGGGCGTCGTGATCGGCGAAACGGCGATCATCGGCGAGCATGTGCGCGTGTATCAGGCTGTCACGCTCGGTGCGAAGAGCTTTGCCGCGGATGTCGACGGCACGCTCATCAAGGGCAATGCGCGGCATCCTATCGTCGAAGACGACGTCGTGATCTACGCGGGCGCGACCATTCTCGGACGCGTGACCATCGGGCGCGGCTCGGTGATCGGCGGCAATGTGTGGCTCACGCATAGCGTGCCGCCCGGCAGCAGCGTGTCGCAAGGCAAGGTTCGCGAAGGCGAGCGCGGCGACGAAGGGCGACGTTGATGCCGGCGCGCGACGGGACGCGTGGCCGCGTCCACATGCCCCGTTGCGCGATTGCTGGCGTGGAGGCGACCGTGGCCGAAACCGCGCGTGCGTTTCCGCGTCATTCGCACGATCGCTTCGGCGTGGGGCTGATCGTCAGCGGCGGGCATAAATCGGCGAGCGGCCGCGGCCTCGTCGAAGCGCGCATGAACGACGTGATCACCGTCAATCCAGGTGAGGTGCACGACGGCAGTCCGCTCGACGAGCGCGGGCGCGCGTGGCACGTGCTTTATTTCGAGCCGTCGATGCTGGCCGGCGCCGCGGCGGAACTGGACGGCGTGCAGACGCGCGAGTTCGAACTCACACGGCCGGTCGTGCACGACCCGCTGCTCAAGCTTCTCTTCGAACGATTATTCGCGGTAGCGGTGCAGCCGTCTGACGCGGGCGACTAACTGGCGCGCGAGCAGGCGTTGCTCGCGCTGATCGCGCATCTGCTGTCCGCGCATGCAAGCCGCGATTTAGGTCGCGATGTGGGCCGCGATTTGGGCTGTGATGCAAGCCCTCACGCGCACGCGGTGTCGTGGCTCTCGCGTGGGCCGATTGCGCGCGCCAAAGCACGCATCGACGACGATCCGTCCGCGCCGCTGACCCTTGCCGATCTCCCCGACGAAGCAGGCATCAGCCGCTTCCAGTTACTACGAAGTTTCGCGCACGAAACCGGTTTGCCGCCGCACGCCTACCGCATGCAGCGGCGCGTGGTGCTGGCGCGGCAGCTGATAGCACGCGGCGTATCGCTCGCCGACGCGGCTGCGGCGGCAGGCTTCGCGGATCAGAGTCACATGACGCGCGCCTTCGTGCGCCTGTTGGGCGTGACACCCGCGAACTACGCGGCGGCGACGCGTCGATAAACGTTGCTGCGGTGTCGCGACGCACGCCCTGGGAACGCAATTCAAAACCGCCAATGCTTCAGCGCGTCGAGCCCGTGCAGGCCGGGCAGGCCGACATGCCGGCCGATAAACCATGCCGCGGCCCAGGACGCGGCGACCACGATCAGATCGCAGTGCCCGCTGTTCCATAGGTTCAACGAATGCCGGGCTGCGATCCACGGCACGCCGAGCGGGTTCGGCCAGTCGGCGAGCAGATGCATCAGCCCGCCGCAGGCAAAGCCGAACGCGGGCGCCGCATAGAGGGAATGCCCGAGTTCGTGGTACGAAACCGCGAGCAATGCCATCCAGCCGATGCCCCAATGCGTCAACGTGCAATGCGTAATCCACAAGCGGCGCGTGCGCGACCACCATGCGACCTCGAGCCAGTCGGGCGCCGTGCTGCCGGCGACGCCCGCGACGAAGCTCATTAGTACACCGATATAAAAGAGACTGTCGTGGCTGTTGCCTGTGTGTACGACCAGGGCCGCGGCAATGATGGCGGCCGCGAAACCGGTCGCGTGGTGCGCGTTGCTGGATGCCATGGGAGTGAGCGGTGCGGGGTAGAGAGGAAAGGGGCGCAGCGCACTCCCGACCCAACCATCACGTCGCGCAGCGCGCAATGGTAAAGCGCATCTCCGGTTCCGGCGGATCGTCGGGTGCATTGGCCGGACGCATCACCTTGATGACAGAGCCGGCGTTCGACGGCGTCAGCGTGACGAAGTACGAATTGTTCGAGTCGGAGCCGACCGCGATTTCCGTCGCGCTGCCCACGCGCGCGAGGCGCACGCGCGACAGGCGGCTTTGCAGGCAACTTGCGATATAGCCGGGCGCATGCTGCGAGGACACGTAAATCATAGGCTCCAACGGATCGTGCGCGGAAGGTCCGATGGACGAACCGCAAGCGGCTAGCGTCGCAATCAGAACAGCAGCAGGAGTAAGCAGGAAGATTCGTTTCATGGCGATGTCGTCGGCGTCCCGGTATGGGCGGGAACTGGAGGCGCGATGCAAAAGCGGACGCCCGAGTATACCGAGCACAGGTTCGCTGCGTCACTTCCGTTACAAGCTGAAACGTCGCTGCATGAGTGGCCGCTTCGGTAACGGCTCGCGCGCTTGCGCTTCAATCGTGAGATGCCCGCAGAGACTTGTCCGTTCGTCAGAGTGCGGTGTTCTGCGCACGCGAGGCGGGTAAAATCGCAGGCTCGACTATGTCCATGCCCAGTGAAAGTGAGTGAATCTGCAATGACCGACCCCGTCCTTCCTTCGTCCGACCCTGCTGCTGATTCCGCGACGGAAGGCTCGTCCGCCGTGGACGCCGCGCATCCCGAAGACGCATTCGAAGCGGTGCACGAAGACCGCCTCTGGCGCGACGACGGCTGGACCGCGCGCGTCATCAAGAACGAAGACGACGAAGGCTGGGCTGTCGAAATGATCAAGGACGGCGAAGCGGAGCCCGCGCTCGTCGGCCCATGGACGATGGGCCGCAACAAGAAGGACCCGAAGCCGCTCGACACCGCGGCGTTCAACACGCTCGTGAAAACGGCCTCCGAGGTATTGCGCCGCCACGAGCAGCAGCTACGCGCGCAGCTTCACAAGGCAGTGCGCGTGCCGAGCGCGGACGGCAGCGACGAACTCGACATCACGCTCGACATCGTCCCTGACGAGGACGAGCCCTATGCGCTCTTGACCGCGCTCGACGCTTTCGGCGAGCAACTCGCGCAAGTCCAGGTCGCGCCGAACTTCAAGCTCAGCAAGGCAAGCGCGTCGGCGTGGGTGGAGAACGAATTCCGGCGTCCGGGGTGAAGCCTACTGCGCCACGGCGTCCATGTTGAGCGCGTGCGGAGGCGGCAGCAACGACCTCGCGACGCCGGTCAAGCCGGCGGCTAACTTCGTGTCGGCGGCTTTCAGTTCGATGGCCGCGCCGACGCTGGCCGACCCCGCCGCCATGGCAAAGACCACGGTGGCCTCCACGCTGACCGTGCAGTTGAGCGACGGCAGCAGCCGCACTTTCAAGCTGTCCTATCAGCCGTTTTTCATCACTGGCGACGTGGTGCCGAACATTCAGGGCGGGACGATTCTCGCGGGCGGCTATGTGGACATCAACAATCAGCCGATCGTCGACCGATCCGTGGCGGGCAAGGAGCGCCAGTTCTATTCCGACTGCCCGGACAGCAGCTCGCTGATTCGCCTCGACAATCCCACTGTCAAGGGCATCAAGGGCAAGGCCGTGTTCGCGGTCGTGCAATTCGAATACACGACGCGCGATCAGAGCCTCGTGTCGATGTACGGCCAGTTGCCTTCGCCGATCGCCGTGCTGACGCTCGACCAGGACCCGGCGACCGGCAAGCTAACGCTCATCGGCTATCACAACGTGGATACGTCGAAGGTGCATGGCTTGTGGATCACTTGCGGCGCGAGCCTGTCGCCGTGGAACACGCATCTGTCGAGCGAGGAATACGAGCCCGACGCGACGACCATTGCCGGCAATAGCCAGTTCAAGGGCTTCAGCCGCAATCTGTTCGGCAGCGAGACCGCGGCGAACCCGTATCACTACGGCCATCTGCCGGAAGTGACCGTCAATCCGGACGGCACCGGCAGCATCAAAAAGCACTATTGCCTCGGCCGCATCTCGCACGAACTCGTTCAGGTGATGCCGGACAGGCGCACCGTGCTGATGGGCGACGACGCCACCAACGGCGGCCTCTTCATGTTCGTCGCGGATCGCGAAGCCGACTTGTCGGCGGGCACGCTGTACGTCGCAAAGTGGACGCAGGTGTCGTCGGGCGGCGCGGGCGCGGCCACGCTGTCGTGGATCAACCTCGGGCACGCAACGAGCGACGAAATCGAGTCGCTCGCGAACACGCTCACCGCCGCGGACATCATGGACGTCAAGACCGCCGATCCCGCCGACGCCTCGTACACGAAAATCAATTTCAACGGCACGTTCAACTGGATTCGCGTGAAGCCGGGCATGACCAAAGCCGCAGCCTTTCTCGAGACGCATCGCTACGCGGCCGCTCGCCGGCGGCAGCATGGGCTTTACGAAGCTCGAAGGTACGACCGTCAATATCAAGGACAAGGTGCTGTATTCGGCAATGTCGCGTCGACGGACGTGGCGGTCGATAAGACGATCAGCGCCGGCGCGGTCTATGCACTGAATATGAAGGGCGGCCAGCTCGACCCCAGCGGCGGGGCGATCAGCAGCGAGTAGGTGCCGGTCGATATGGCGGCGCCCGCAGCGCTCGTCGGCGAAGACCTCTCTACCGCCGACGCGCTCGGCAACACCGCGAACCCGGATCGGATCGCGAACCCGGACAACCTCAAGTTCTCGGAAAAGCTGCGCACGCTCTTTATCGACGAGGACAGCGGCATGCACGTGAACAACTTCCTGTGGGCATACAACGTCGACACGAAGACGCTTTCGCGCGTGCTGTCATGCCCGGCGGGCGCCGAGTCGACGGGCCTGCACGCCGTCGACGAAATCAACGGCTGGACTTACGTGATGAGCAACTTCCAGCACGTCGGCGATTGGGAAAGTCCGTTGCACGACAAGGTCAAGTCGACGCTCGATCCGCTCGTGCGGGCCAATTACAAGGACCGCTTCGGCGCGACGGTCGGCTATCTGACGGCCGATCCGACTTCGATCAAGCTGTAATTCACGCGAGGCGGCGTGCACGCGAACGCGCCGCCTCAGCTGCGCTTGCAGAAAATCGCCGTGATGAGCGGCGCCACGCGGTGCACGATTGCCGTGCCGCCCGCCGCCGTCACCGCGTCCCGCACCTTCGATTCGCTCCCGAACACCACCACGCCATACGCCGAGCGCGCGACCGGCTCGCTGTCTCCCACGCGGAACATGGGATCGTCCTTCTCGTAGCCGACCACCGCAAAGACGCGGAACCCGAATGCAGTCAGGTCCGCGCCTTGCGCGGGAGAGAAGGCATTGATCGAATTGCTTTCGACCCGCGTGGGCTTCGGATCGATCAGCTGCTGTCCGGCCAGATCGGCGATGAACTGATGGCCGGTTTCATTGCACGTGAGCGGCGTGTCGAGCGCAGCCGCGTGGGCGGCGGGCGGCAGCGCCCCGGCCGCGATAGCGAGGGCGGCGCAACGCAAAGCACGCACTGCGGCGGACGGGAAAAGACGTTTCATAACGAAGACGGCGGCATTATTCGATGAAGCGCAATGTAGTGTGTTCACAGCGCTCGGCGCCGCAAAAACGCGGGCCGGCGAGCCCGCGAACAGGTTGCACATCGAAGTGATTCGGCGGGACAGACACAACAGGATTCGCACTTTATCGCGATTCGGAAAATCCTGCTTCATCTGCGGGCAACTGGCGACGCCTCGCCGACCCGACGGACTGCGAAGAAACTAACAGGAAGAAAGCAATCTTTCGCGATCCCGTATATATTTCCGGGTTATGAATTCAAGACCGCATACTCCAATTAAGGTATCGCCGCCCAGAACCTGGGACGCGCGCCTGGCCCGCCGGCTCGTGACACCGCTCGTGAACACGCGCGTCTCGCCCAATCACCTGACCACGCTGCGTCTTGTGATCGGCGTCGCGGGCGCGCTGTGCCTCGCGCGCGGCGGCTTTGCGTGGGCCAATGCCGGCGCCGTTCTAATCGTGTTGTCCAATTTCGTCGACCATACGGACGGGGAGCTCGCGCGCATCGGCGGCAAGTCGAGCCGGATCGGTCATTTTTACGACCTCGCTTCGGACGCCCTCGTCACGGTGATGTTGTTCGTCGGCATGGGTGTCGGCGCGGGCGCGTCGAACATGGGCGGCTTTGTGGTGGACGCGGGCTGGCTCGGCGCCGCGGCCGGCGTCGCTGTGGCACTGATTTTCTTCCTGCGCATGCGCATCGAGGAAATGGCGGGCAAGGCCGGCACGAAGCAGGCCGCGGTGGGCGGCTTCGAAACGGAAGACGTGTTGTATCTGCTGCCCATCGTCACGTTGACGAGCGTGGTCATGCCGTTCGTCGTGGTTGCCTCCATCGGCGCGCCGCTTTTTGCGGTGTGGGTCATGGTCGACTACTGGCGCGTGGCGCGCCGTAGCGCGAAGCCGTCCCCGGCTGGCGCGGCGGCTTCTGAAACGGCTCAGGCGTGGGCGAGCAAATGAGTACCAACGTGAGTACTTCCGCCGAAGACGACGTGACGGCAACGGCTCTTCAGGAACACGCAGCAGCTGCGGTTCATGCACCCTCGGCGCCCCCGGCGGCGCCTGACGCCGACCGGGCGGTGGCGAGCCGCATCCGCGCATTCGACAATCCGCGCCTGCGCAAGAACTTCGCCGACCAGGGCGCGTTCCTCTATATGAAGGTGAAGGACTTTCTCGCCCCGGAAGTCACCGCGCAGCTCGTGCACAGCGCGCGTGCGCTCGTCGACGAAGTGAACCGCAATTACCTGCCGGGCCACAAGCAGGGCGGCAGCGTGAGCCGTCATACGATTGACCGTCTTGCGCCGTTCATTGCCGAACTGTATCGGTCGAAGGAGTTGATCGGCTGGCTCGAGCAACTGAGCGGCGACAAGCTGCAAGTGTCGCCGGCCGACGACCCGCATGCCTACGCGCTCTACTACCACACGCGGCCGGGCGACCACATCGGCTGGCACTACGATACTTCGTACTACGACGGCCGCCGTTACACGTTGCTGCTCGGTGTGATCGACGAATCATCGTGCCGGCTCGACTACGAATTGCATACGCGCAATTCGGGCGTGCCCGATCAACCCGGCTCGGTGCAGATTCCGCCGGGCGGCCTCGTGTTTTTCGACGGCGACAAACTGCGCCACCGCATCACGCCGGCCGGGCCGAACGAAATGCGCGTGTCGCTCACGTTCGAATACGTCACGGATCCGAACATGCGTCCGTGGCGTCGCTTCGTTTCCAACATGAAAGACGCGATTGCGTATTTCGGCTTTCGCCAGGTGTTTCGCCAGATGACTCAGGCGAAGGCGCGCGGCAAGGACCGCGCATGAGTCGCGCGGCCCTGATTCTGCTGTCGATCGGGACGGCGCTGTTTGTCGGCCTGCTCGCGTGGCAGGGCTTCGGTTCCGTTGTCTCGACCCTGCTGGCGGCCGGCTGGGGACTTGCGCTCGTGGCGGCGTTCCACGTCGTGCCGCTCGCGCTCGACGCCGGCGCGATCCCGGTGCTGCTGCCGCGCCGCCGCCGTGACGACGGCGCGCCTCACCCTCATCATCACCCTTTGCCGCTGCGCGACGCGCTGTTCGCGCGCTGGGTCGGCGAATCCGTGAACAGCCTGCTGCCCGCGGGCCAGATCGGCGGGCCGGTCGTGATGGTGCGGCAACTGTCGCAGCGCGGCATGCGCGACGCGGCCGCGGCCATTACCGTGAGCACGACGGCGCAGGCGCTTGCGCAGATCATCTTTGCATTGTTCGGGCTGCTGATGTTCGGCGCCTACGCCGCGCACGGCGTGCTGCACGATCTGCAAACGGCAACGCTGATCGCAACGGCCGCGCTCGGCGGCATGATCGTCGGCTTCTATTATGCGCAGCGGCGCGGGCTGTTCGGCCGCCTGCTCGGCGTGCTTTCCAAAGTATTCGGCAAGCGCGACTGGTCCGGCCTCATGACACGCGCCGAAGCCGTCGACGCCGCCGTCCAGGCCATGTACCGCGAGCGCGGCCGCGTGGCGGCGAGCTTTGCGCTCAGCCTCGCGGGCTGGATCGTCGGCACGGTGGAAGTGTGGCTCGCGCTGCGTTTTCTCGGCCATCCCGTGGATTGGGTCGACGCGCTGCTGCTCGAAAGCCTCGGTCAGGCGATTCGTGGCGCGGCTTTCATGATTCCCGGCTCACTCGGCGTGCAGGAAGGCGGCTATCTGCTGCTGGCGCCGCTCGCAGGTTTGCCGCCCGACGCGGCGGCGCTCGCGCTTTCGCTCGCCAAGCGCGCGCGAAATCCTGTGCCGGGCCTCCTGGTGTTGCATTTCAGCGAACGAAGCTGGCAGCGGCGGCGTGCCCTTGGGCGCGTTCCCGCCGTCGATTATTAAACTCCCGTATCTTTTCAAAAGGACCACGCATGCGTGCCATCATCCTCGCTGCGGGCCTCGGCCTGCGTCTCCAGCAACCGCCGGAAGCCCAGTTCCCGAAATGCCTGTTGCAGTTCGACGGCATGAGCCTGCTCGAACGGCATCTGCACATGCTGGAAACCGCCGGCGTGACCGAAGTCGTGCTGGCGCTCGGCTTTCAGCCGGAGTCGGTGCAGGCGGAGCTGGCGCGCATCGACTGGCCGCACAAGGTCGAAACCGTGCTCAACACGCGCCACGACCTGGGCAGCGTGCTGACGGTGCACACGGTGGCCGAGGCGCTGACGCGTAGCGGCGACGTGCTGCTGATGGACGCCGACGTGCTGTACGACGAGCGCATTCTGGCCGCGCTGGTGGCGGGCGAAACGGTCAACCGCCTGTTGATCGACCGCGATTTCGAAACCGGCGACGAGCCCGTCAAACTCTGTCTGAAAGACGGCGTGCCGGTCGAGTTGCGCAAGCAGCTCGCGGTGAACCTGGAATACGACACCATCGGCGAATCGGTTGGCTTTTTCCGCTTCCGCGAAGAAACGGCGCGGCGCTTTGCGCAGATCGTGGCGGGTTATATCGACAGCGGCCGGGCGAACATGCCGCACGAGGAAGCCGTGCGCGATCTGCTGCTCGAGCGCAGCCAGGTGTTCGATACCGCCGACGTGACCGGCGCCCCCTGGATCGAGATCGACTTCCCGAACGACGTGGCGCGCGCCACGACCGAAATCCTGCCGCAACTGCAGCCGCTCGTCAGCGCTTCCCGCTGAATTGCGCCGAGCCGGCTTTGTGCCGGCTCTTCGTCGTTGAATGGCTTTGCAATGGGAATCGGCGCAACATTCGTTGCCGCTACAATGCCATAATCGACGTTTTATATCGACGCGCCGGCCTTGTCACCCGTCGCCCAGCCAATGCCCTTCGCTTTAGGCGCTTTCATTGTTCCGCTGATCGTCGCGTGTGCGATGTTCATGGAAAACGTGGACGGCACGGTCATCGTGACGTCGCTGCCTGTGCTGGCCCGCGATCTCGGCCAGGATCCCATCACCCTGAAGCTGGCCGTCACGGCGTATGTGATCGGCCTCGGCGTCTTCATTCCGATTTGCGGCTGGGTCGCGGACCGCTTTGGTTCGCGCACGGTGTTTCGCACGGCCATCGGTATCTTCATGGCCGGCTCGCTGATGTGCGCGGCTTCGACCTCGCTCGGCATGTTCGTGGTCGCGCGCTTCGTGCAGGGCATTGGCGGCGCGATGATGGTTCCGGTGGGCCGCATCATCATCTTCCGCTCCGTGCCGAAGTCGGACTTCATACGCGCGGTCAATTATCTGACGGTGCCGGCGCTGCTCGGGCCCGTGGTCGGTCCGCCGCTCGGCGGCTTCATCACGACGTATCTGCATTGGCGCCTGATCTTCTTCGTCAACATTCCCATTGGTCTGCTCGGCATCTGGCTCGCCAATAAGCACATCGCCAATGTGCGCGAAGCGCATCCCGGCCGGCTCGACTGGATCGGCTTTCTGCTGTCCGCGAGCGGCGCGTCGCTCTTCATGCTCGGGCTTTCGCTCGTGGGCGGCGAACTGGTGTCGAACACGGTGTCGTTCGGCATGTGCGCGGTGGGCGTCGTGCTGCTCTTCATTTACGTGCTGTACGCGAATCGCGTCGAATTGCCGGTGCTCGATCTGCGCCTCTTGCGCATTCCGAGCTTTCACGCGAGCGTGGCGGGCGGGTCGTTCTTTCGCATCGGCTTGGGCGCCGTGCCGTTTCTGTTGCCGCTTGCGTTGCAGGAAGGGCTCGGCATGACGGCGTTCGTGTCGGGCTCGATTACCTGCGCATCGGCGTTCGGCTCGATTTTCATGAAGGCGGCGGCCTCGCGCATCCTCGAACGGTTCGGTTTTCGCACGGTGCTCATGTTCAATGCGGGCTGCGCGGGCGTGGCCATTGCGATTTACGGCCTGTTCTTTCCCGGCACGCCGCATTGGCTGATCTGGTGCGTCGTGCTGTTCGGCGGTTTCTTTCCGTCGCTTCAGTTCACTTCGCTGAACACGCTGGCTTATGCCGACATTCCGAGCCGCGACGTGGGCCGTGCGACGAGCGTCGCCAGTGTGATCCAGCAGATTTCGCTCGGGCTAGGCGTGACCATTGCGGGCATCGTGCTGCAGATCTCGCACAACGTGCAGGGCCATTCGAGCATCGTTTTCTCCGACTTCTGGCCGGCGTTCCTCGTGGTCGGCCTGTTCTCGTTTCTCTCGATTCCGGTCACCGCGCGCCTGCCGCACGACGCTGGCGACGAGATCGCACGGGGCCGGCGCGGCAGCGCGTGATCGCATGAAGCGGGGGCAGTATCGCTGGTTTGCTGCTGCGATGCGGCGCCGGTGGACCGTCATGCGCCCACGCGCCAGCTGACCGCCCGGCATTCGCCCGGACGGCCTGAAGCGGCCTCGTGCCCACGCTTCTCTTGTGTGCCGCAGCACTCGCCATACGGAATTGCGCGGCTTCGCAAAGGGGCGCTCCACATGTTATAAGCCCAATGCAGCTGTAGTTATCGTCAGGTGAAACAGAGTCGTCTTGGGGGATATCAATGAAGTTGTTCCGCAACGCCAGAGCGTCCGCCAGCGTATTTGCGCTGGCTACAACAGTGTTGTCTGTTTCCTTCGGCTTTCTGGAGGCCACGCCGGCCGTCGCCAAGCCGCCTGCGAAAGCGCAGCCGCCGGTACTGACTGCGACCGCGATCGCGGTCGCCGACGAATACAGCGCCGATGCCGCCGAACAGATTTTCAAGGAAGGCGGCAATGCGGTCGATGCCGCGGTCGCCATTGCCTTTACGCTGGCCGTGACTTATCCGGAAGCGGGCAACATCGGCGGCGGCGGTTTCATGACGCTGTATGTGGCTGGCAAGCCGTACTTCCTCGACTATCGCGAGCGCGCGCCGCTGGCGGCCACGAAGAACATGTATCTCGACGACAAGGGCGAGGTCATCAAGGGCATGAGCCTGTACGGCTACCGCGCGGTGGGTGTGCCCGGCACGGTGGACGGCATGTGGCAGGCGCAGCGCCGCTTTGGCAAGCTCAAGTGGAAGCAGGTGCTCGCGCCGGCGATTCACTACGCGCGCGACGGCTTCGTGGTCAGCGAGCAACTGCAGGAGCGCCGCGATGCAGCCGCCAAGGAATTCGCCGGCAAGACGAACTTCGACACCTATTTCGGCGACATGAAGCAGGGCGTCAACTTCAAGCAGCCGGATCTTGCCGCCGGGTTGCAGCGCATTGCCGATCAGGGCGCGAAAGACTTCTATTCGGGCAAGACCGCCGATCTGATCGCGGAATCCATGCGCGGCCACGGCCTCATCACGAAGGCCGATTTGCAGCAGTACAAGGCCGTCTGGCGTCAGCCCATCCAGGCCGACTGGAAAGGCTACCGCGTCTACACCGCGCCGCCTCCGAGCTCGGGCGGTATCGGTCTCGTGCAGTTGCTGAAGATGAAGGCCGATCGTGCGTCGGACTTCAAGGACGTGCCGCTCAATTCGCCGCAATACATTCACCTGATCGCGGAAATCGAGAAGCGCGTGTTCGCCGACCGCGCGCAATATCTCGGCAATCCCGACTTCTACAAGGTGCCGATCGCGCAACTGACCGACGACCCATACATCGCGAAGCGCGCCGCCGAAGTCAATCCCGACACGCCGTCGGACACGAAGAGCGTGCAGCCGGGACTCGGCACGTCGATGCCGGAGAAGGCGGAAACCACGCATTTCTCCGTGGTCGACAAGTGGGGCAACGCGGTGTCGAACACCTACACGATCAACGGCTACTTCGGTTCGGGCGTGGTCGCGGACCGCACGGGCATCGTGCTGAACGACGAGATGGACGACTTCTCCGCGAAGCCAGGCGTGGCGAACATGTTCGGCGTGGTGGGCAGCGACGCCAACTCGATCGAACCGAAAAACCGCCCGCTGTCTTCCATGAGCCCGACCATCCTCACGAAGGACGGCAAGGTGTCGCTCGTGATCGGCACGCCCGGCGGCTCGCGTATCTTCACGTCGATCTTCCAGGTGATCAACAATATCTACGACTTCAACATGCCGCTGCCCGATGCGGTTGCCGCGATGCGTTTCCATCACCAGTTGCTGCCGCCGAACACGATTTTCTGGGAGCCGTACATGCCCATCAACGGCGAAATCGCGAAAGAAGTCGAGGCGAAGGGCTACAACCTGAAGGCGCAGAATTTCAACGGCGACATTCAGGCGATCAAGATCAACGGCAACACGCCCGAGCCGGCCGCGGATCCGCGCGGCCGTGGCGTGACGCGGATCATTCAGTAGGCCTTGCTTAAGGCGCGTATGACGGCGCATCCGCCGCGATGTGCTGTTGCAGGCGATCAGCACAAGACCTCGCGTTCGAAAGAGCGCGAGGTCTTTTTTCGTGCGTAAATCAGCTTGCCTGTTCGATGGGCGTCACCGTCAGTTCGAGCCGCTGTGCGCCGCGCAGCACCGTCACGTTGACGGGCTTGTCGATGCGCGAGGCGTCGAGCGTGCGTTGCAGCGCATCCACGTCCTGCACGGGTTGCGAGTCGACGGCAACGATGGTGTCGTCGGTGCGCAGACCGCCCGCCGCCGCCGGGCTGCCTTTGACGATTTCCATCACGTGCACGGCGCTTTGCGCGGTCAAGCCGAAATAGCGCTGCAACGCGGCGCGACAACGGCGCGGTCGTGCCCGCCACGCCGATATACGCGCGCCTCACGCGGCCGTGCGCGAAGATCTGCATGATCACCCACTTCGCGGTGTCGATCGCGGTCGCGAAGCAGATGGCCTGCGCGCCGGGAATGATCGCGGTGTTCACGCCGATCACTTGTCCCGCGGAATTGATCAGCGGGCCGCCCGAGTTGCCGGGATTGAGCGCGGCATCGGTCTGAATGACGTCGTAGATCATGCGGCCCGAGTTGGAGCGCAGCGAGCGGCCGAGCGCCGACACGACGCCCGTCGTCACCGTTTGCGCGAGGCCGAGCGGAGTGCCGACGGCGATGGCGATTTGCCCCACGCGCAGCTTCGACGAATCGCCGAGCTCGACGTGCGGCAGCGGCTCCGGCGAGCCGATGCGCAGCACGGCGAGATCGCTGCCGGGATCGTCGCCGACCAGATCGGCGTCGAATTTGGCGCCGTCGGCGAGCGTCACCTGAATATGCGTCGCGCCGTGCACGACGTGGCTATTGTCAGCAGATAGCCGTCAGGCGTGAAAATGAAGCCCGAGCCGGTGCCGCCGCGCGCGCCGCGCGCGGCCCGCTGCGGCGCCGGGCAGCCGGCGTTCGACGGAAATAAAGGCGACGGCCTGCTGCACGCGTTCGAGCGCGCCGATCACGGTGCGCGAGTAGGCGTCGAGCAGGGCGTCGTCGGATAGCGGGGTTAGCGGGTTCGGCCCGGGGGCGTCGGATGCGGCGCGCGACAGGTCATCAATGAAGCGTGGACGGCTTCCCATGGCGATGCTCCGGATATACGGACCCGCAGATGCGGGACGTGCGCGCGGTTTTCAAGGGTGAACCGGCGCCCAGCGCAAGCGTCGTGCCGTGTGAGACACTGTGCGATAACAGAGGGTTGGCGGGCCATTCACAGGCCGTCACGCCACATCAGAGAGTGAGTCATCATGAACCCTTCCGCCGCGCCTTCCGATGCTCCCGCAACGTCTTCCGGCACCGCGCCGGGTGAGCCGCAGATCGAGTCGCTGAGCGCGATCACGCTCGCCACCGGCGACATGCGGCAAGCGGTGCGTTTCTACCAGGCGCTTGGTTTTCCGCTCAAGTTCGGCGGTGAAGAGGCTGCTTTCACGTCGTTTGCGTTCGGCGGCACGTATCTGAACCTGATCGCCGACCCGCGCGCGCCGGTCAACTGGTGGGGCCGCGTGATCGTCTACGTGTCGGACGTGGACGCGATTTATCGCAAGGCGCTGGCGGCGGGCCTCGCGCCGTCCGACGCGCCTTGGGGCGAGCGCTATTTTCACCTCACCGATCCGGACGGGCACGAGCTCAGCTTCGCGAAACCGCTGCGCTAGCCGCGAGTGCCGGCGGAAAACTCGCTATCATGAAGCGGCTGAACGGTAACACGGCTGACACCGGGCGCACCGATAATCGGGCGCGTCCGCGTCGCGCATGCCGCCGCGCGCCCGATTATTTCCGTCGCCAGGAGAGCCGCAATGAAAGAGCAGGATCCGAGACCTGAGGCCGAGTTGCTGATCGAGCGGCAACGCCGTTTTGAGGAAGACCTGATCGACGCGTACGACGAGGAACTCGAAATGGAGGTCGACGACCGCATCCTCGACGGTCCGGAGGCCTTCACGCGCGAGCATCGCAAAGCACGCAAGATGTATTTCCGCGAGCTGTTCCGCTTGCAGGGCGAGCTCGTCAAGCTCCAGGACTGGATAGTGCAGACGGGGCATCGGCTGGTGGTGATTTTCGAGGGACGCGATGCCGGCGGGCAAGGGCGGCGCGATCAAGCGCATCACGCAGCGGCTCAATCCGCGTGTGTGCCGCGTCGCGGCGCTGCCGGCGCCGAATAATCGCGAGCGCACCCAATGGTATTTCCAGCGCTATGTCTCGCATCTGCCGGCGGGCGGCGAGATGGTGCTGTTCGATCGCAGCTGGTACAACCGCGCGGGCGTCGAACGCGTGATGAATTTCTGCACCGACGAGGAATATGAAGAGGTTCTTCCGCTCAGTGCCCGAGTTCGAAAAGATGCTGGTGCGCAGCGGCGTGCAGATCGTCAAGTACTGGTTTTCCATTACCGACGAGGAGCAGGAAATCCGCTTTCAGAACCGCATTCACGATCCGCTGAAGCAATGGAAGCTGAGCCCGATGGATCTGGCCGTCGCCGCTGGGAGGCTTATACGCAGGCAAAAGAGGTGATGCTGCAACGCTCGCACATTCCCGAGGCGCCGTGGTGGGTCGTGCAGGCGGTCGACAAGAAACGCGCGCCTGAACTGCATTCACCATCTGCTGAGCCAGGTGCCGTATCACGAGATCGAGCACTCACGTATCGAATTGCCCGCGCGTGTTTATCACGACGAGTACAGCCGGCAGCCGGTGCCGGCTTCCATGATTGTGCCTGAGGTGTATCGAGCGGTGTCGGTCAGGGCGAGCGGAGAAGCCACTGGTGTTCGTCGGGCAGCAGCGCCGGAACCTAATCGACTCATGTTTTGAGTCGATTAGCGCCGCAATCGACTCAAACCCCATCGGACTCAAACCCTATCGACTCAGATGCAGCCCGTCGTCAAGCGACGCTGGCTGACTCCTCAAAACACACCCCGAAACACCCAATACAACCCCGCCGCGAGCGCAATCGATGCGGGCAGCGTCAGCACCCACGCGAGCACCAGGCTGCGAATCCAGAACGGCGGCGGCTCCTTGCCCTTCGGCTCGGCATACAGCGCGGGAATGCGCACCACGGCTTTCAGGATCATCAGCAACAGGCCGGCCGCGAGAAAGCCGACGAGCGGCGAAAACAGCAGCGACTTGCCGACGCCGAGCGCCTGGTTCCAGTCCACGCCGCTCGTGCCGTTCACGCCGTGCATCAGCTGATTCATCAGGCCCACGCCGATGATCGAGCCGATCAGCGTGTGCGAGCTCGACGACGGCAAGCCGAAATACCATGTGCCGAGGTTCCAGATGATCGCCGCGATCAGCAGCGCGAACACCATCGCAAAGCCGGCGCTGCTGCCGACTTGCAGGATCAGTTCGACCGGCAGCAGTTGCAGGGTGCCGAACGCGACCGCGCCGCTGGAGGTCAGGACGCCCAGAAAATTCCACGCGCCCGACCACACCACCGCGAGATTCGGCGCGAGAGAATGCGTGTAGATGACGGTCGCGACGGCATTCGCGGTATCGTGAATGCCGTTGACGAACTCGAATCCGAGGGCGATCAGAAGCGCGACGCCGAGCAGCAGATACGGCAGAATCGAGCCTTCGCGCACCGGTTGCAGATCGCCCTGCATGCTGCAATAGCCGATGCCGACTACGATCACGGCGAGGAAAATCACGAGGCCGAGGTTGCGCCCCTTGCCACTTGCCCCGCTGGATTGCGGGTACGAAAGTTCCGGCATGACGTGTGCCCCTGGAGAAATGTCGCGGAACTTCCGATCCTGCTGGGGGCGTGTGTCGATACGATGACAGCCGCAAGCCGCTTTCGGCCAGGCGGCTTCCTCGCTTGGGCGCGTGGCGGGCGGCGCCTCGATTTTGCCGCCCTGAGGCCGCCTTCTCGCAGCCAACGGGAATCTTTTTTGCTACGCTCGAAGACGCGCAGCACTTTCCAGGAGTCTCGATGAAGCGTGACGGTCACAGGGAAAGTCGTAAGACGGACGGCGGCAGCCCGCCTGCCGGTTCCAATCCGCCCGAGCCCACGGCCCAGGCAGCGTTCGCGTCGTATGCGGCGCCCCTCGTAAGCGACGCGATCGCGTACGCCAATGCGGTGCGCGACGATCCGTCGCCGGAAGCGTTGCACAAGCTGCGGGTTTCGCTGCGCCGTTTGCGTTCGTTGTGGTGGGCGTTCGCGCCGCTTCTCGAGGAAGGCGAAAACACCCGGCAACGCGCGCTCTACAAATATCTTGCTAATGCGGCGGGAAAAACACGCGACTGGGACATCCTGATCGAGCTGCTCCGGCATGAAGACGTGGCCGCGAACAGCTTGACCCCCACGCTCGAGGCAGCGCGCGGCAACGCGCTCGCAACCAGCCGCGAGACGCTGACCAATGCGGACGTCAAGCACCTGCTGCGCGAAGCGCTGACCAGCGCATCCACCGACATCAACACGGCACACGAACGCGTGCCGCTGCACAAGTTCGCGAACAAGCGGGTGGCCGCGTCGGAGCGTTCGCTGATGAAGCGCGCGAAACGCGCCCGCCGCGCCAAACGCTCGAACTACGCGGCCTTTCACGACGTAAGGAAAGCCGGCAAAAAGCTGCGCTATCTGCTGGAATTTTTCGAGCCGGTGTTAAGCGGCAGCCACAAGCGCACGCTCAAGCGTCTGAAGCAGGTGCAAAAAACGTTTCGGCGCGCTAAACGATATCGTCGCGAGTGAAATGCTGCTGCGCGACAACGCGAGTCTGCTCGCCGGTTCGGGCGACACCGAGGGGGTGCTGCACTGGTTTCACAAGGAGCGCAAACGCCGCATGCGTTCGGCCGCCGGATTGCTGCGCAAGCTATGACGCGTGAAGTCGGCGGGGTACGCGGCAGACAAAGCGCCCGCCTGTCAAGTCATGGTGGTCTCGTGGCTGCTGGCGTTTGCCTTGCGCGGCAAACTGCAGGCGCAAGCCGCGCTGACGCGTCTTGCCGCCACCGACCGGCTGACCGGACTCGGCAACCGCCGCGTGCTCGACAAGCGCCTCGACGAGGAGTGGAGCGCGCGCGGCGCACGGGCCAGCAGCTGTCGGCGCTTTTCATCGATATCGATCATTTCAAGCGTTTTAACGACACCTATGGCCATGCAAGCGGCGACGAGGCATTGAGTGCGGTAGCCGAGTGCATTGCAACGACTGTGCGTCGCGCGGTGGACGTGGTCGCGCGCTACGGTGGCGAGGAGTTCGCGGTGATTCTGCCGGATACATCGGCGGACGGCGCGCTCGCCGTCGCGGAAAAAATTCGCCGCGGAGTGCAGACGCACGACATCCTACATGGCGGCGACGGCGGGCAGCATCTGGCCGAGCACGCCGATCAGCTTGCGGCCATACAGACGGCTGGCCGTGAACCAGACGCCGTCGCCCATCAGCGCGCCGAGCACGGCCGCGCACAGCAACGGCCAGAACGACAAGGTGCCCGCCGCAATCGCAGAACCGGCGAACAGCAGCACGGGGACGGCGGGAATCGGCACGCTGAGGCGCGTCAACAACACGTTGAAGAAGACGAACGCGCCGCCCCACATGGCAACCGCCGACGACGGAAACTCGACCAATTGAGCGGCTCCTCTGTTTGTTTCGCGTTTCTTGCTGCCAAGTTGGCTGCGCCGGCGTGGCTGGCCGGCTGGTCCCCTAATGCAAAGTCCGTTCCCGTGGTGCTCCGCGCCCTGCGTCATTCAGGATACCCGATCGACCGCGAGCGGGGCCACCGCGCGAGCGCTTGCAATTTCGTTCAAGACCTCGCTGCGTTGCATATCTAATCTGCGTGCTGTTCCCTTTATCTCGGAGATGCACGATGAACTCACGGTATGTCGGCTATGTCTGCTGCGCGCTCGCCATGATCGGCGTGGGCAGCACAGTGGTGGTGAGCAAGTCCATTGCCGCCGGATTGCCGCCGTTCAGCGCGACGGCGCTGCGTTTCGCGATTGCGTTTCCCTTGTTCGTGCTCGGTGCATCCGGGCGAGAGCGCCGCGCCGCACGAAGGCGGCTCCGTGCCCGGCAACCTGCTGGTGTTTGCAGCGATTG
Organism: uncultured Paraburkholderia sp.; assembly: GCA_940746715.1. GTDB lineage: Bacteria > Pseudomonadota > Gammaproteobacteria > Burkholderiales > Burkholderiaceae > Paraburkholderia. The sequence continues at coordinate 19,541 of CALNWN010000010.1, read as the reverse complement.
TCTGCGAGGCGCTTTTCATTCTGCTGAACCGCAAGCTGCGCACGCCGGTCGCGCCGCTGCCGCTTTCCGCGTTGATGTGCGGGATCGGTCTCGCGGTGTGCATCGTGCCGGCCTGTTTCGAGCAACCCTGGAAGATGCCGCTCGACGCCGGCGCGCTGACCGGCGTGCTCTACTACGCGCTGATCCCGACCGTGGCCGGCTTCGTTCTCTGGTATGAAGGGGCGGCGCGCGTGAGCGGCGCCGAAGCAGGCCTGATGACAGCGCTCGTGCCGGTCAGTGCGTTGGCCCTGGCCGCACTGCTGCTGCGCGAGCGGGTCAGTGCGGCGCAGCTTGCGGGCGTGGCGTGCGTGCTGGGTGCTGTGATGCTCGCGACGTTCGGGCAGACGCTCAGCACGCGCAAGGTCACGTGATGGCGACCTGAAGCGTATGGCCTGAGAAGCACGCGCAGCATATGCCGTGAACTCGCCGCGTCGCCTGTGCTCTATGCTCTTCGCTCAGGTGTTCGGCACAGCGATCGCGCCGGGGTTGCCGACAATCGACAGAAACTCGCGGCGCGTGGACGGGTCCGTGCGAAACGTGCCGAGCATGCGCGAGGTGACCATCGTCACGCCGGCCTTGTGCACGCCGCGCGTGGACATGCACTGATGCGCGGCCTCCAGAATCACGCCGACGCCCGCCGGTTGCAGCACCTCGTTGAGCGTATCGGCGATCTGCACGGTCATCTTTTCCTGAATCTGCAGGCGCTTTGCAAAGGCGTCGACGAGGCGCGCCAGCTTCGAAATGCCAACCACGCGATGCCCCGGCAGATACGCAACGTGCGCACGGCCGATGATCGGCACCATGTGATGCTCGCAATAGCTTTCGAAGCGGATGTCCTTGAGCACGATCATCTCGTCGTAGCCGTCCACTTCCGAGAACGTGCGGGCGAGGATTTCGCGCGGATCGACCTGATAGCCGGCAAAGAACTCTTCATAGGCGCGCACCACGCGCGCCGGCGTGTCGACGAGACCCTCGCGCTCCGGGTTGTCGCCGGCCCAACGCAGCAGCACGCGCACGGCGGCTTCCGCTTCTTCGCGGCTTGGACGGCCGTTGGCGGCCGCGGGCGGGGTGTTTTCTCTTTTGCTGCTGGTCATCCGTCGCTCCTGCGGAATCGCGCGTCGCCCGTGAGGGAGCGCGCGGGTTCATGAGTACAATCATTGTTCCATGTTTACGCCGCCTCGTGCCGATGCCCCTTCGGGCGGCACGGGGCTGACGATTTCATTTTCGGCCATTCGTCGAGCGCGTCGTTGAACAGCTCGGCCACCACGCCGCGCAGCCAGGTGCCGCGCGGATCGTTATGAAACTTGCGATGCCAGTGCTGCCGCAGATCGAAGAGCGGCAACGGCAACGGCGGCTCGACGAGCGTGATCGACGCATGCTCGGACACATACGCGAAGCCGATTGCATGCGGCACCCGTGGCGATCAGATTTGTGCGCGCGAGGATGAACGGCAGGCTCATGAAGTGCGGCGTCTCCAATACCGCGCGTCGCTTGATGCGCTTTTTCACGAGGTACTGTTCGAGGACTTCCTGGCTATGTCCTTCGGCGCGCACCACTGCATGGCCGGACGCCACGAATTGCGCGAGCGTGAGCGGCGCCCGCGAGAGCGGATGACCCGCGCGCATCAGGCAAATGAAGCGGTGCGTGAAGAGCCGCTGCTGAAAGAAGTTGTTGCCCGCCAGGTCCGGAAAGTAACCGACCGCGAGATCCACGTCGCCGGATTCGAGCCCGCGTTCCACATGCGAGGGCGGCAGTGACACCGAGCGCAGGTTCGCATGCGGCGCGCGCTCGGCGAAAAGCTGCAGGAGCCGCGGCAAGAACACGATTTCGCCGACATCGGAGAGCGCAATCGAAAAGGTATGCGTGCTGCTCTGCGGGTCGAACTCCTGCACATCGAGCATGCCTTTTTCGATTCGCAGAAGCGCGTCGCGCGCGGCGGGCAGGATGGCGAGCGCGCGCGGCGTGGGCTCCATGTCTTTGGACGTGCGCACGAACAGCGGGTCGTCGAAATACTCGCGCAGCCGGCCGAGCGCCGTGCTCACGCGCGGCTGGCTCACGCCGAGCTGCTCGGCCGCGCGGCTCACGTTGCGGGTGTCCTCCATCGCCACGAGATAGGGGATCAGGTTCAGATCGAGCGTGTTGTCCGACATGGGTTGGCTTTGCGACGAAGGTCCGGTTGGACCTATCCAATATACCGATAAAGCGTAGCGGAAGAATCGCGAGACGCGATAGTGGGGTTTTCTTTGCTGTTTCTGTGCATCGAGCCAGCGACGGCGCCGCGGGACAGCCAAGCGGCGCGCGGTCCGCTGTCCGGGAACCTATCATTAAGGGAAAGTCCGCGCCTTGACAATGCAGCGCAAGCGCAACCATAATCGCCGAATCGTTTGCTAATCGAATCACTGTTCACTATACGAACAAACTAGCGGTGAGCCGACCAGCGCCTCTCAAGGAAATTCGACATGATCAACAAGATTTTCGAGTCACTTCAAGCGGCCGTCGCCGACGTCCACGACGGCGCGACCGTCATGATCGGCGGCTTCGGCACGGCCGGCATGCCGTCGGAACTCATCGACGCGCTGATCGAGCAGGGCGCGCGCGAGCTCACCATCGTCAACAACAATGCGGCAACGGCGACATCGGCCTCGCCGCGCTGTTAAAGGCGAAGCGCGTGCGCAAGATCATTTGCTCGTTCCCGCGCCAAACCGATTCGTATGTGTTCGACGCGCTTTATCGCGCCGGCGAAATCGAGCTCGAACTCGTGCCGCAGGGCAATCTGGCCGAGCGCATCCGCGCGGCGGGCGCGGGCATCGGCGGCTTTTTCACGCCGACCGGCTACGGCACGAAGCTCGCCGAAGGCAAGGAAACCCGTTTGATCGACGGCAGGCATTACGTGCTCGAGTCGCCGCTGCATGCGGATTTCGCGCTAATCAAGGCGTATAAGGGCGACCGCTGGGGCAACCTCGTTTATCGCAAGACGGCCCGCAACTTCGGGCCGATCATGGCGAGCGCCGCCAGAACGGCCATCGTGCAGGTGTCGGAAGTCGTGCCGCTCGGCGCGCTCGACCCGGAAAACATCGTCACGCCGGGCATTTTCGTGCAGCGTGTGATCGAAGTGCCGCAAGCCGCCCATGCCCCGCAAGCCAATCCGCGCGACGCCGCTGCCTGAACCGGAGACCGACATGAAGAAACTCACCCGCAATGAAATGGCCAAGCGCGTCGCGCAAGATATTCCCGAAGGCGCGTACGTGAACCTCGGTATCGGCGTGCGCCGCGCGGTGCTGGGCGATGCGCACGTCGACCGCTCGCTTGCCAATCGCACTGAACTGACGGAAGAGTTCCAGAATTTCATCACCCGTTATGCGTGGGGCGAAATCTGGACGCGCGACGGCTTGCCGCGACATACGCGCAGTCTGCTGACCATTGCGATGATGGTTGCGCTCAATCGCAGTGAGGAACTCGCATTGCACCTGCGCGCCGCGAAAAACAACGGCGTGACACGCGAGCAGATCAAGGAAGTGCTGCTGCAAACCGCGATTTATTGCGGCGTGCCGGCGGCGAACTCGGCCTTTCATCTCGCCGATAAACTGTTCCGCGAGGACGATGCCGCGGCGAAGCCTTGAGTGGTTCGCTTGAATGTTTCGCTCTCCGTAGCGAGGCCATGCCGACAGAACGCGCGCCCGTGATACACGGCGCGCGTTTTTTATATCGCGCGGCCTTCCGCGCCGGCGTGTGCATTGGCGCGGCGTCATGGCCGGTCCTGGCATCGACATCAGCCGGCAATTGCAGCCGCACCGCGCGCAATACCGTATCTTTGATCACTTCGCGCCAATGTGCGAGCGCCGCCTTGTCCATCAGCGGTTCGCCTAGAAACGCGCCCAACGTGTACTGGTTCGCGTTATAAAAATAGCCGAGCGACGCAATCAGCAGATACACGTCGCGCGCTTTGATGTCGGCGCGAAACACGCGCTGCGCCTTACCCGCATCGAGCAGCTTCTGCACGACGGAAATCGCATAGCCGGAAATCTCCTTCAGCTTCGACGACTTCTTTGCATGCTTGCCCTGATGCAGGTTCTCGCTCGAGAGCAGCGTGACGAACTCGGGATGATCGAGATAATACTGCCAGACGAATTCGACCATCTGTTCGAGACCGCGCACCGGATTGCCCAGGTCGAGGTCGAGCTTGCTCTCCGCTTCATTGAATTGCGTGTAGATGGTCTCCAGCACTTCGACGAACAACTGCTCCTTGCTGCCGAAATAGTAATAGATCATCCGGTCGTGTGAGCGCGCGGCCTTCGAGATGATTTCCACGCGGCCGCTCGCATAGCCCTGTTTGGCGAACACCTTGATTGCCGCTTTCAGAATCTTGGCGCGCGTGTCCTGCGCCTGTTTGGCGCGGATGCCGGTGGCGCCCGGCTTGCGAGCGGCAGTGGGACTCATGGCGGTCTTTATCTCTTCGTTGGCGTGGTTGAACGGCCTCGACTCTCGCGCAGCCATTCACGCGGGAATGCAGGCGTCCTCATCATACAGTGCGGGTTGCATACTGCCGAGCCTCGTTCGAGCGATGCGCGGCGCGCCGTTTCGGCGTAAATTCAAGGCAGCGCGCGAGCGTTCGAATGCGGCGGCGCACCATGTGCCCGTGCACGGGAAACTCATTGCGCAGTCTATTTTGATCGGGTAGATTTCAAGCAAGTTTGGTGTAGCGGATACTACACAAACGGTGAGTGGCCGCAACATGGAAATGCGCGAGTCACGCGAAAACCCCTATAAAGAAGGGCTTTTCGGCAGCCGGGCTGGACCGATTGTAATGTCGTCGTATGGAACCCCGCCATGACAGAACATACGAAGGTCGATTTCGGTGCGGATAGCGTCGACGGCGAAATCGCCTCGACGCCTGGTCCCACCGTGCTCGAGAAAGCGGCGCCGCGGAACGACCGCATGGCGTCGAACAAGATCGAATGCAATGCCTGCCCGGTGCTATGCCAGATATCGGAAGGGCGCACCGGCGCGTGCGACCGTTATGCGAATGCGAGCGGACGGCTGATTCGCGTCGACCCGGTGGTGTTTCTCTCGAACTCGAGTTCGCGTTCGGATAGCACGGACGCGCTGGTCGATTTCGGCGCGTCCTCTGCCGCGAAGGAGCAGGGTTCTCAGGAAGCCCTCTTCGTAACGGGCGTGGGTGCATCGTCCACTTATCCCGACTACAGGCCCGCGCCTTTTATCGTTGCCTCGAAGCTCGACGACGTCGACATGGTCACGGTCGTCACCGAGGGCATCTTCAGCTATTGCAGTTTCAAGGTCAAAATCGACACAGACCGCTTTCTCGGACCCGAGCAGGCGAACGTGCGGTGCCACGGTGAAATTGTCGGCCACGTGACAACTGCTGAATACGGCTCGCAGATGCTGAGTCTCGGCGGCGCGGGCGGCAGTCTGCGCGCGGGCGCCACCGAAAACCCCGTGCTGCTCACGCGGGCCATTAAACAGAAGCTCGTGAATGTGACCTGCGGCGGCGCCCCGGCGTATGTGTGGCCAGGCGGCGGCATCACTGTGATGGTCGACGTATCGCGCATGCCTGACAGATCGTTCGGTACAGTCCCCACCCCTGCAATCGTCGCGCCTATCGAGTTCACCATGACTTACGACGCCTATCGCGATCTGGGCGGCCACTTGGATGCGGTGCGATCATTGGACAATGTGCTGGCGAGCGGCCCGGAGCATATGGAAGGCGCGCCGCTCGCGCGCCGTACGTTGGCGCGCAATCCCGACAATCCATGGCCGCGCCGGCCATGCCGCCCATGCTCGACTAGGCGCCACGCGCACAGGAAGCGATGAATCCGACCCGCACCCGTCTCGACGCGACGCGCTGGCATTGGCAGCATGGCCCGATCGATCTCATTCTCAGCGCCGAGGGCGATCCCGACGCGCTGCAAGCCGCGTACGAAGCGTGCTGGACGCGCTTTGTCGACGTGCTGCCCGAACTGGTGGGTGAATTGAAGCTGCTGCGGCAACCATTGCGCGCGGAGGCGGCTGTCGACGAATGTCCGCTGCAAGGCGACGTGGCACGGCGCATGTGGTCGGCCTGTCATCCGCATCGCGCGCGCTTTATCACGCCGATGGCGGCCGTTGCCAGCAGTGTCGCCGATGAACTGATCGGCGCATTCAAACGTGAAGGTATTTCGCGCGCGTACATCAACAATGGCGGCGACATTGCGTTTCATCTGAGCGAAGGGCGGCAGTTTCGCGTTGGCGTGTTTGCCGACCTCTCGCAGGCGCTGCGGGCAATGCGCCTCGCGAGCAGCGGCGATACGCTCGACGCCGACCTGACGCTCGACGCAAGCCTGCCCATTCGCGGCATCGCGACGAGCGGCTGGCGCGGCCGCAGTTTCAGTTTCGGCATTGCCGACAGCGTGACCGTGCTCGCGTGCGACGCGGCCAGCGCCGACGCTGCGGCGACGATGATCGCGAACGCGGTGGACCTCGACCACGCTGTCATCGTGCGCGCGCCGGCTTCGTCGCTGAAAGACGATACCGACCTGGGCGACCGGCTCGTGACCGTGGATGTCCCCGCGCTGCCGCAGCCGCTTATCGACTTCGCGCTGGCACGCGGCGTCGCGGACGCGTGGCGTTTGCACGATCACGGTTTGATAGCAGGCGCCGCATTATTTTTGCAAGGCCGCGTGCGAATCGCCGGCCTGCACGAGACAGAAAGCGCGTTGCTCAGCCTGCAACGCGCGCACTCAACAACGGAGGCTTCGTGTTCGAAATACGCCGAGTGCTGACGCACGTCGAAGACATCTTTCACGAGTTCGGGCCCGCACCGGCACAGCCGCTCAGACGCGGCGCGATTGCCGCCGTGATGACGAACCCGTTCGCCGGCCGCTATGAAGCGAGGATCGAGCACGCAATGGAAGCGCTCAAGCCCATCGGCTTCGATATGGCGCAACGGCTGCTCGCCGCGATGGCGGTTCCGCATGCGTCGATAGAAAGCTACGGCAAGGGCGCGATTGTGGGCGCGCGCGGCGAGCTCGAACACGGCGCGTTGAGGCATGTTCCAGGCGGCTATGCGATGCGCGAACTGCTCGAAAAGAACGGCGTGCCGACCAACGCTATCGTGCCGTCGACGAAAAAAGTCGGGGCGCCCTTCACCGCGCTCGACGTGCCGCTCACGCATGTCAATGCGAGCTACGTGCGCAGCCACTTCGACGCAATCGAAGTGCGTGTGCCGGGCGCGCCCGCCGCCGACGAAGTGGTCTACATCCTCGCGATGAGCACGGGGCAGCGCGTGCATGCGCGCGTCGGCGGGCTCGCCAAGGAGGCGATTGTGGGCAAGGACCGGCTTGCGCTGAGACGCGCTCAAAGGCTTCAAACCCGCTGGACGTGACGACAGAGATATCGAAATTCGGAGAGCGAAATGGCAATCAGGCTTCGCAAGCTGGTCGTGCAAGTGGACGAAACGCGCATCGAAATGGGCCAGAACGTCGATCCGCCCGGGCGTCGCGCGGTGGCGATCGCGGTGATCGAGAACCCGTATGCGGGCCGCTACGAAGCGAAGCTCGACGCGCTAATCGACGCCGGCGAGGAACTCGGCGCGCTGCTCGGCAAGCGCTACGTCGAGGCGCTCGGTATCGAGCCGGGCGAAGCGCAAAGCTACGGGAAAGCCGCGATTGTCGGCGAGGCAGGCGAACTGGAGCACGCCGCGGCGATCCTGCATCCGAAGCTCGGCGCGCCGCTGCGCGCGTCGCGTGATTCGGTGCTGCGCGCGGGAGGCTATCGGTATCGACGTGAAGCGCGTGCAGTGGGCGTCGTTCGTGATCGCGTCGCTGTTCTGCGGGCTCGCCGGGTCGTTGTATGCGTTCTCCAAGGGCACGATCTCGCCGGAAGTGATCAGCGAGCCGTTCTGTCGACGGCCTCGTGATGGTGCTGCTCGGCGGCTTGCAGACGCTTACCGGGCCGATAGTCGGCGCCGCCGTGTTCACGTGGCTGCAGGACACGGTCGCGCGGCAGACCGATTATTGGCAGGCGCTGCTCGGCTTCGCGATTCTCTTGCTGGTGATCGCGTTTCCGCAAGGCATTGTCGGGTTTATCCGCGACCGTTTCGGCGACGAGACGCACGCAAAAGACAACGCGGAGAAAGCCGCAACACCTGCTTCGCAACGCACGGCGATCAAGGAGGGGCTATGAGCTTGCTGCAAGTGTCCGGCCTCTCGAAATCGTTCGGAGGACTGAAGGCTGTGGACGACGTGTCGTTCACGCTCGAAGCCGGCCAGCTTCTCGCGCTGCTCGGCCCGAACGGCGCCGGCAAGTCGACCACGATGAAGGCGGTTATGGGACTGCTGCCGCGCCGCCAGGGGCAAGTGACGTTTCGCGGACAGAACATCGCCGCGCTGCCGCCGTACAAGATTGCGCACATGGGCATGGGCTTCGTTCCCGAAGACCAGCGCGTGTTCGCGGACCTGACGGTGATGGAAAACCTCGACACTGGCCGCCAGCCGCCGCGCGAAGGCGCGCCGCAGTGGACGCCGGAGAAGCTGTTCCGTCTGTTCCCGAATCTCGGCGAAATGCCGAAGCGCCCCGGCGGCCAGATGAGCGGCGGCGAGCAGCAGATGCTGACCGTGTCACGCACGCTGATGGGCAACCCCCATCTCGTGTTGCTGGACGAACCGTCGGAAGGCGTCGCGCCCGTGATCGTCGAACAGATGGCCAACATGATTCTCGAACTGAAGCGCGAGGGGCTGTCTATTCTGTTGTCCGAACAGAATTTGCATTTCGCCGAACTGGTCAGCGACCGCGCGTATGTCCTCGAAAAAGGGCAGATCCGCTTTAGCGGCACCATCGGCGAACTGGCCAAGAACGAAACAGTGAGGCGCGCTTATCTGAGCGTGTGATCGAACCGTCGTTGCGAAAAGGAGAGGCAGATGGCAGCAGAGACGTTGACAGGCTTGTCGGGCAAGGTCGCGGTAACGAACATCGGCCTGCTGTTATCCGGCGACATCGACCAGCCGATTCTCGACGCCAATACGCTCGTGATCGACGACGGTGTGATCGTTGCCGTCGGCAACGAAAAAGACTGCGACCTGGAAGGCGCGCGGACCACGGTCGATTGCAAGGGCACCACGGTCGCGCCCGGCCTCATCGACTCGCACGTGCATCCGGTATTCGGCGACTGGACGCCGCGCCAGAATCAGCTCGGCTGGATCGAATCTGAACGGCGGCGTCACGACGATGATCTCGGCCGGCGAAGTGCATTTACCTGGTCGTCCGAAGGATGTGCTCGGCGTGAAGGCGCTGGCGATCACCACGCAGCGTTCGTTCGAGGGCATGCGCGGCGCGGGCGTGGGCGGCGGCGTCAAGGTCATGGCGGGCGCGCCGGTCATCGAAAAAGGCATGGTCGAGGAGGACTTCAAGGAGCTTTCTGAAGCAGGCGTGAAGCTGCTCGGCGAAGTGGGCCTCGGCAGCGTGAAGGCCGGCGAGGAAGCCGCGCAGATGGTGGCGTGGGCCCGCAAATACGGCATTCAGAGCACGATCCATACGGGCGGTCCGTCGATTCCGGGCTCGGGGCTGATCGACCGCGACGTGGTGCTCGCGGCCGACGCGGACGTGATTGGCCATATCAACGGCGGGCACACGTCGCTCTCTTACCGCCATGTTTGCGACTTGTGCGAGCAATCGAGCCGCGCGCTTGAGATCGTCCATAACGGCAACGAACGCATTGCGCTGCTGACGGCGCGTCATGCGATCGAACTCAAGTGTCCGCACCGCATCATTCTCGGCACCGACAGTCCCGCGGGTTCCGGCGTGCAGCCGCTCGGCATCCTGCGAATGATCGCGCTCATTTCCAGTCTCGCCGACGTGCCCGCGGAAATTGCTTTCTGCTTCGCGACCGGCAACACCGCGCGGCAACGCAACCTGCGCCAGGGGCTGATCGAAGTGGGCCGTCCGGCCGACCTCGTGTTCATGGATCGCGCGCAGCATACGGCTGCCGACACGCTGCTCGAAAGCGTGCAACTCGACGATATTCCGGGCGTCGGCATGGTGATGATCGACGGTTTGATCCGTTGCCGGCGCAGCCGCAACACGCCGCCCGCGACCGAAGTGCCGGTGGTGCTATGAAGGCGCCTCGCACGGTACGGCCGGCACGCTCATGAACGGCCCGGCGCCGCTCGCGCTGAAGGTCAACGGCGCGACGCATCTTGTCAGCGCCTGCCCGGACACGCCCTTGCTTTACCTGCTGCGCAACGACCTCGCGCTGAACGGTCCGAAATTCGGCTGTGGACTCGGCGAGTGCGGCGCCTGCACCGTGCTGCTCGACGGTATGCCGACCCGCGCGTGCGTGACGACCGCGAAGGTGGCGCTCGGCCATGAGATCACCACGCTGGAAGGATTGGGCACGCGTGCCGCGCTGCATCCTGTGCAACAGGCGTTTATCGAGGAACAGGCCGCGCAATGCGGCTATTGCCTGAGCGGCATGATCATGACGACCAAGGCGCTGCTCGAGCGCGATCCGCATCCCAGCGTCGAGACGATTCAGCGCGAATTGTCGCGCAACCTCTGCCGTTGCGACACGCATGTCGAGATCGTGCGTGCGGTGCAGCGTGCCGCTGAGTTGCTTGCGCAGCAAAAGGCAGCTCAAGACCCCGCGCACAAAGGAGCGCGCGCATGACAGGACCGGACTTCAGCGTCGATCGGCGCGCGGCGCCTCCATCGCGTAAGCAGCTCTATGACGCGCAAAGCGTCTTGATCGTCACGCGTCCGCCGCAGGCGCCGGTCAAACCGGCGGCCGGCCAACCCGGCTCGCGGTCGTCGTTCGTGCCCACTGAGGCCGACATGTCTCCTGAAGGCGGTGGCCGAACGGGCGGGCTGGCAGCCGCGCCAGCCCGCAAGCAGCGCGCATCGTGACGATGGCGACATTGCGCGCGGCCGCGGCATTGCCTACGCGCGCTACGTGCACAGCAAGTTCCCCGGCTTCGGCGCGGCGTGGTGCGCCTGGGTCGCCGACGTGGAAGTCAATCGCAGAAGCGGCGAACTCGCGGTGACGCGCGTCGTGGTCGGCTAGGACAACGGCACGACGATCAACCCGGACGGCGTGCGTCATCAGATTCACGGCAATGTGATCCAGGCGACGAGCCGCGCGCTGAAAGAACGCGTGACCTTCGGCGATAACGCGGTGACAAGCCAGGAGTGGGGCGCGTATCCGATCCTCACGTTCCGCGAAGTGCCGGTGATCGACGTCGTGATGATGCCGCGTCACGGCGAGCCGCCGATGGGCGCCGGCGAGTCGGCGTCGCTGCCCGGCGCGGCCGCGATTGCCAATGCGTTATACGACGCAACCGGCGTGCGCTTTCGCAAGCCGCCGTTCACGCCCGAAACGATTCGCGCCGCGCTCGCCGACGCGCAAGTCGAGGAGGCCGCCGCGCGCAGGAAAAAGCGCTGGCGGCTCGGTTTTCTAGGCGCATTCGCGGCCGGAGCGGCGGGCTGGCTGGGGGCGTTGTCGCTGGCGCCGTCCGCGCTCGCGCCCATTGCGCCGCCGCTCGCGAGCGCCTTCGCGCCCGAACTTGTCGCGCGCGGCAAGGTGCTCGCGTCGCTCGGTAATTGCGCGGTATGTCACACGGCGCACAACGGCGTGCCGAACGCCGGCGGCAAGCCGCTCGAAACGCCGTTCGGCACCGTCTACAGCACCAACATCACGCCCGATGTGCAAACCGGCATCGGCGCGTGGTCGCTGGAGACGTTCGTTCGGGCGATGCGCGAAGGCATCAGCCGCGACGGGCATCGGCTGTACCCGGCGTTCCCGTATACCTCGTTCAAAAATACCTCCGACGACGACCTCCAGGCGCTTTACGCGTATCTGATGTCGCAAACGCCCGTGCGCTTCCGTCCGCCGGAAACGAAGCTGCCGTTTCCGTTCGGCGCGCGTCCGCTGATGGCTGCATGGAACGGCCTGTTCCTCGGCCGCAACACGTTCGCTGCGAGCCCGACACAAAACGCGCAGTGGAATCGCGGCGCGTATCTCGTCAACGGTCTCGGGCATTGCAGCGCCTGTCATACGCCGCGCGGCGGCAGCGCGGAGGGCTGGGAAGCGCCCGCCTTGTCGTCGCTGTCGAACTCGCCGGTGCCATGGACCGAGGACGAGCTGTTCAGCTATCTGCGCTTCGGTCACGCGCCGATCTTGCGGCGCTGCCGGACAGCGACATTCGCGCGATGGCAACGTATCTCGCGTCGCTCAGTCCGCTCGAGCCCAACGTCGACGTGGCTGCGATGGCGCGTCAATACGAGAAAGCGAGCGCGATTGAAGGCACGCCGTCCGGGGTCGGCGCGCGGCTTTTCGACGGCGCGTGTGCCGCGTGTCATCACACGGGCAGTGGGCCGCAATTGTTCGGTGCGCACCCGTCGCTCGCGCTCAATACGAACCTGCATAGCGCGACGCCCGATAACCTGATCCGCGTGATTTTCGACGGCATCGGCTCGCCCGCACAGCCCGAACTCGGTACGATGCCGGCTTATCGCGACAGTTTCAACGACGCCCAGATCGCGGAACTCGTATCCTATCTGCGCCGGCAATTCGCGGGTGGCAAGCCCGCTTGGCCAGACGTGGCCGCGAGTGTCGCCCGGATTCGCGCGACGCCGCGCGCCGAGTGAACACGCTGTCAGAAAACCAACGCATTTCCGCAATCCCTTTGATACGGAGAAACGCATGACCACGCGCGCAGAATGGATCTCTCGCCTTACGCTGTCGACGGTGCTTTCATTCGCCGCCTTCGGCGCGAACGCCTAGCAGACCATCAAGATCGGGGAAATCAACAGCTAAAAGGCGCAGCCGGCCTTTCTCGGACCCTACAAAAACGGCTGGAATCTGGCGCTCGAACAGATCAACGGCGCGGGCGGCGTGCTCGGCAAGAAACTCGAAGTGGTTTCGCGCGACGACAACGGCAACCCGGGCGACACCATTCGCGTCGCACAGGAGCTGATTGCGCGCGAGCAGGTGCAACTGCTGTTCGGCGGTTTCCTGTCGAACACGGGTTTGGCGCTCACCGATTTCGCGAAGCAGAAAAAGATCTTTTTCCTCGCCGCCGAACCGCTGACCGACAAAATCGTCTGGGCCGACGGCAACAAATACACCTACCGTCTGCGGCCATCCACGTACATGCAGGTCGCGATGCTCGTGCCGGAAGCGGCGAAGCAGAAGAAGAAGCGCTGGGCGCTCGTCTATCCGAACTACGAGTATGGCCAGTCGGCGGTCGCGACTTTCAAGAAGCTCCTCACCGCCGCGCAGCCTGACGTGCAGTTCGTGGCGGAACAGGCCACGCCGCTTGGCAACGTGGACGCGGGCGCTGTGACGCAGGCCATCGCCGATGCGAAGCCCGACGCGATTTTCAACGTGCTGTTCGGCGCGGACCTCGGCAAGTTCGTGCGCGAAGGCAACACGCGCGGTCTCTTCAAGGGCCGCACGGTGGTGTCGCTGCTGACGGGCGAGCCGGATTACCTCGATCCACTGGGTGCGGAAGCGCCGACCGGCTGGATCGTGACCGGCTACCCGTGGTATTCGATCGATACGCCGGCCAACAAGAAGTTTGTCGACGCCTATCAGGCGAAGTATCACGACTACCCGCGGCTCGGCTCGGTGGTCGGTTACTCGGCGCTGATGTCCATCGCGGCGGGCATCAAAAAGGCCGGTTCCGTCGACACCGACAAGCTCGCGGCAGCATTCAAGGGCCTTACCGTGGACACGCCGTTCGGGCCGATCACGTATCGCGCGCAGGACAATAATCAGTCGACCATGGGCGCTTAGGCCGGCGTGACGGGCGTGAAGGACGGCAAGGGCGTGATGACGTCGTATCGTTACGTTGACGGCGCGAGCGTGCAGCCGTCGGATGCCGAGGTGAAGAAGCTGCGGCCGGCGGAGTAAGCCCTTTCCCCTGCGGCTACTCTTCCGCGTCGTGCTCCGCCACGAAGCGCCTCAGATAAGCCAGCACCGCTGCCTCGACCGCGCGATGGTCGGCGGTGCTCTTCGAGCCTGCGTTCTCCTCGTCGCCGAATAGCGACGAAGGCGCGTCGTGCACGTCGACTTCCTGCCCTTCGCGGAAGATGCGAATCTCGTGGACGTCTTCCGCGTATTCGGCGATCCAATGAACGCCTTCGATATGCGCGCCCGCGCGCCCGTTGGGGATTTTCATGGACGTCTCCCGTTCGACCGGTCCAGTGCGCCGGCCCCTAGCTACACCATACGCCGTCCATGTAAAGGGCGCGAGTCCCACTGCATCTGCGCGGCGTTGCGGCACAGGCATTGCTTCACGGCATAGGCCACAGTCAATGGGAGAACTGTCATGCCCGAGAAGAAAACCCTGAAGCGTGCCGAAGCCGACAAACGCGCCGGCAAGTCCGCGAGCACGCAAGCCGGAGAGTTCGTCAAGGAACAGGTGGACAAGGTGCGCGCCGGCAAGCACGGCGTGCGCTCGCCGAAACAGGCGATCGCCATCGGATTGTCGGAAGCACGTCGCGCGGGCGTCGATCTGAAGCCGCCGAAGAAGGGCGCCGCGAGCGAGGCTACGCGCAAGAAGGCGGAGAAGGACAGCGCCGCGGGACAGAAGAAGAGCACCGCGAAGAAGACGACCAGCAAGGAGTCGACGGCCAAACGCTCGCGCACAAGCACCAATGTGCTGAAGCGCGAAAGCAAGGCCGGCGCCTCGCATTCGGCCATGTCGAAGCAGGCGAAGTCGGCGGCGGCCAAACGTCCTGCGGCGAGCCGCTCGGCGGCGGCAAAGAAGGCCGCAGCGACGAAGGGCGCGGCCGGACGTTCAGCCGCGGCTAAAAAAGCGGCGCAGACGCGGGCTGCGCGCGCATCATCATCATTGAGGTGGGTTGATGCAGGAAGCGGCGCGTGACTCGCGCGCCGCTTTGCGCCATGCGCCTTACTGCACGGTGGCCAGCACGTCGCCGACCGTCTTGAAGATGTGCGCGATCTGCTCTTCGTTGATGATGAGCGGCGGCGAGAACGCCAGAATGTCGCCGGTAAAGCGCACCAGCACGCCCGCCTCGAAACATTTGACGAACGCCTCATAGGCGCGCGCGCCCGGGGCGCCCTCGCGCGATTCGAGCTCGATGCCCGCGATCATCCCGAGATTGCGGATGTCCTTCACGTGCTTCGTGCCGCGCAGCGAGTGAGCGGCAGCCTCGAACGTCGGCGCGAGCGAAGCAGCGCGCTCGAACAGGCCCTCGCTGCGATACAGGGCGAGCGTGGCGATGGCGGCGGCGACCGCGGCCGGGTGCGCCGAATACGTGTAGCCGTGGAACAGCTCGATCGCGCCTTGTGCGCCGGCATTGACGATGGTGTCGTGCACCGTGCGGCTCGCCGCGACCGCGCCCATCGGAATGGCCGCGTTGTTGATCGCCTTCGCCATCGTGATGAGGTCGGGCGTCACGCCGAAATATTCGCTCGCCGTGGCCTTGCCGACGCGGCCGAAGGCCATGATCACTTCGTCGAAAATCAGCAGGATGCCGTGCTTCGTGCAGATTTCGCGCAGCTTCTGCAAGTAGCCTTGCGGCGGAATCAGCACGCCTGTCGAGCCGGCGACCGGTTCCACGATCACCGCTGCAATCGTCGATGCATCGTGCAGCGCGACGATGCGCTCGAGTTCGTCCGCGAGATGCGCGCCCCAGCCCGGCTGGCTGCCGAACGAGTGGATCAACGAGAGCGGCCTGCAGCATGCGCTGCGCGCGATGAGCCGGGTGCCCGCCGCGCGGCTCGGCGATTATGGGCATCCCTACGGCTTCGCGCCGTTGCGCGAGCGCATCGCCGAGCAGCTCGACCGGCGCGGCTTGCCCGTCGACGTGTCCAACGTGCTGCTTACGCAGGGCGCGACGCAAGGGCTCGATCTGATCGTGCGAACGTTGTTGCGCGCGGGCGACGCGGTGATCGTGGAAGACCCCGGCTATTGCAATCTGCTGCAGATTCTCAAGCTCGCCGGGCTCGTGGTGCACGGCGTGCCGCGCACGCCCGCCGGTGTCGATACCGAGGTGCTCAAAGCGCTCGTCGCCGAGCATAAGCCGAAGGCCATTTTCGTCAACACGACGCTGCAGAAACCGACCGGCGCGACCTTCGGCATGTCGGCGGCGTTCCGTCTGCTGCAGATTGCCGAGCGCCAGCGCATGTGGGTGATCGAGGACGACGTGAGCCGCGAGCTGGCGCCGTCCGGCGCGCCGCTTTTTGCCGCAATGGAAGGCTTGCAGCGCGTGCTGTACGTGAGCGGTTTTTCGAAGACGGTCACGCCGGGATTGCGCTGTGGCTACGTGGTCGCCGAGCGCGCCGTGCTGCGCGAACTCGCGCGCACGAAGATGGCGGTGGGGCTGACGTTGTCGGAGGCGATTGAGCGGATCGTCGACAAGGTGCTGCTGGAAGGGCGCTACGCGCGTCACGTGGAAGCCGTGAACGAGCGGCTCAAGCTCGCGCACGCCACCGTCGAGGAGCGGCTCGACTCGCTCGGCCTCGATGTGTTTCATCGCCCGCGGGCGGGGCTTTTTCTGTGGGCTCGCCTCGCCATCGATCCCGCGCGCGCCGGCGACGTCGTGACGGCGGCGCTCAAGCACGGCATCTGGCTCGCGCCCGGCTCCTACTTCCGCCCGGACGACGAGCCGAGCGCGTGGTTCCGCTTCAACGCGCCCTATTCGACCGACGACGCGTTGTGGCGCTTCATCGAGCGAGTGGGGCGCGAGGCGGCCTAGCAGCGCTCATCTGGACGGCTTCACGCGGCGCCGCCGACCAGCTTCAACGCAATCGGATACAGCGACAGCACGAGCAGCAAAGCCATCGTGATGTTGAAGGCGCGCAGACGCCGCGAGTCGGACAACACGCGCCGCATTGCCGTGCCGAAACCGGCCCACAGGCAGATGCACGGAAAGCCGATTACGTAGAACACCACGGCCATCGCCACCGCGTTCATGCTGTAGCTCTCGCTCAGATGAATGGTCGTGGCGGCGGTCAGCACCATCATCCACGCCTTCGGGTTGACCCACTGGAAAGCGATGGCTTCGTGAAACTTCATGGGCCGGCGTTCGCCCTGCTTGACCTTCAATTCGCCGGACGTGCCGATCTTCCACGCGAGGTACAGCAGGTAGGCCACGCTCGCCACTTCGAGCACCGTGTACAGCACGGGGAAATGGACGAAGGCTTCGCCGAGCCCGACGCCGACCGACAGCATCAACAGCACGACGCCCGCGCTGATGCCTGAAATATGCGGCAAGGTGCGGCGAAAGCCGAAGTTGACGCCCGAGGCGAGCAACATCGTGTTGTTCGGACCGGGCGTGATCGTGGTGACGAGCGCGAACAGGATGCCGGCGGGCAGCGCGCTGAGCTGAGATAGGACATGGCGGGCTCCGGAGTCGGGCGGGGACGTCGAAGCATTCTAGCGAGCGTTGCCGGTACAGTACCTGTACGGATTGGAGGATGATGCCCGGTACAGAAATGGGGCTTCCAACAAGACGCACGCGGGGGCGTCGTGGCGTCGCCCTTAGAGCGCCTAAAATAAATCTACCGGTGCCCTTCAGCTTGCGCGGAGGCCGATCATGAAATCCCGCCGACTCGCCACTTTCGGAGCTTGTGTTTTGGCAGTGCTAGCGCCACTGGCATCGCTGGCATCAGCTGCGCAGGGCGTACCTGTTCTGCCCGACGCAAGCCGCCCCACGGCGTCACCCGAACTTCCGTCGAGCGTCATCACCATCTTGACCGCAACCTACGGCCGGAACTGCGGCCAGCAGGACGGCAACGCTACGTCCGATCTCGCGCGCGGATGCGACGGCCGCACAGCCTGCACCTACATGCTGACGGGCGATATCGCCGGCGCGGACAGCCGCTCGTGCGGCAGCGACCTCGTCGCGCAATGGCAGTGCGGCGACGGCCAGACGCACGCCGCGGCGCTCAGTGCCGGCGCCGCGCCGGGCGACCGGTTGCTGCTCAGCTGCCGTGAATTTCCCGGCGCGGGTAAATAAAAACAGCACCCACATTAAGGCGTCCCGTCACCCGACGCTCAGGTTGGATTCCGCCTCGTTTTCCACTATGGTCAATGAGTTCGCGCTCACGCTGGCGCAGCCTGTCCGCGTGTCGCGCGAGGAGCGCTCCAACGTCGACCTGCCGCCGCATGCCGTCCGGCACTCGCCGTTTGCGGGTGCACATCACATCGACGACTCACGAGGTGAAATCCATGTCCAGGATGAAAGCGGTACAGGTCGATGCAGCCGGAGGTCCGTTGACGGTCGTCGAGCGGGACATCCCGCAGCCGGGCGACGGCCACGTTCGCATCAAGGTGCAGGCATGCGGAATCTGCCACAGCGATTCGTTGACCAAGGAGGGGCTGTGGCCCGGTCTGCAATTTCCGCGCGTTCCGGGGCATGAGATTGCCGGTGTTATCGACGCTTTGGGCACCGGGATCGAGGAATGGACAGTCGGGCAGCGCGTCGGCGTGGGCTGGCACGGCGGCCATTGCGGGCGGTGCGCGCGTTGCCGTCAGGGCGACTTCGTGCTGTGCGAAAGAGCGCAGGTGCCCGGCATCAGCTACGACGGCGGTTACGCGGAGTTCGTGGTCGCGCCGGTCGAGGCGCTCGCCAGTATTCCCTGACGATCTCTCCGACGCCGATGCCGCGCCGCTACTGTGCGCGGGCATCACCACGTTTAACGCGCTGCGCAACAGCGGCGCGCGCGCCGGCGATGTCGTGGCCGTCCTCGGGATTGGCGGCCTCGGGCATCTCGGCGTGCAGTTCGCGCGCAAAATGGGCTTTCGCACCGTGGCGATTGCCCGCGGGCAGGACAAGGCCGCGCTCGCGAAGGAGCTGGGCGCGCATCACTACATCGACAGCCGGGCATACAATGTTGCCGAGGAACTGCAGAAGCTCGGCGGCGCGCGGGTCATTCTCGCCACGGTGACGAGCGGTAAGGCCATGAACGCGGCCGTCGGCGGCCTAGGGCTGAACGGCAAGATGATCATGGTCGGCATTTCCGAAGAGCCCGTCGAAGTGCCGATTGCGCAGTTCATCATGGGGCGCAATTCGATCCAGGGCTGGCCGTCGGCACATCCGCCGACTCGCAGGACACGCTCGCGTTCAGCGCGCTCTCCGGCGTCAAGCCGATGATCGATGAGTTTCCGCTCGAGCGCGCCGCCGAGTCGTATGAACGGATGATGAGCGGCGACGCCCGCTTCCGTGTGGTGCTGAAGGTCGGCTGAGCGGGCGGCAGCTGGCTCTGGCCGTTACACTGTCCCTTTCCATGGACGGAAGGCCCGATTTTGAAACCCGCCTACGGCGCAATATATGTCGCGCTTGCCGCCGCCGCGTTGTTCGGCGCAGCCACCCCGCTCGCCAAGGCATTGCTTGGCTCGGTCAGCCCGTTCATGCTCAATGGGATGGACGCCCCCACCCAGCAGCGGCATCGATGTGCCAGAGTGGAAGTGTCATCAACCACTCGAACCGGAAGGGGCGTCACCATGCAGATTACGACAATTGGCATCGACCTGGCCAAGAAC
>CALNWN010000009.1 GCA_940746715.1 uncultured Paraburkholderia sp. | reverse complement strand
TATGAGCTGGCGGTGTGAGCCGCTTTCTTTGCCTACTTTCTTTGCGGCATGCAAGGAAAGTAAGTGCCGCCCCGCACAGGGGCAACGCCAATAGACCACCGTGAACTCAAGGAAAGGCCAAGGGGGTTCCAGCGAACCGACCACCACGCCGTCAACAACCACCCCAAAACCCCCGCCCAAGCCCACGGCAACCAAAAATCCCATTAATCTGACCACACCAATCACATATTGGAGCTTTCTCAAAAACCGCCCTACAATCCAATCCAACAAGCAGACACCGCTCTGCAAGAGCAAAAAACAAAACCGGAGACAAAGCCCAAATGCCGACCCGAACCCCTAGACAGCACGTCCGCGCTCGCACCCAAGGCCCGCTCTCCGGCCCCGCGCTGTAAGCGCAGAAACCACCGAAAAGCGAATCGCCATGAACAAAGCGATGCCCAATCACGCCGAAAGCCCGGCCGAAGCCGATCTGGCGCCGCGTGCCGATCACGCGTCGAGCGCCGCGCCGCGTACGACGGCTGCAGCGGCCGCAGCGAGCGCGAAAGCGCCCCGCGCCGCGGCGCAGCCCGCCGTCGTCAACGAAATCGCGCTGCCGAGCACGCTGCTCGACATCACGCCGCAACAGGCCGGCACCCAGACGCTCCTGCGCGGTCTCGCGATTCTCGAGGCGGCCGCCGCCGGCGTGCGCGATCTGCGCACCTTCGGCGCCGCGCTCGGCACGACGCGCAGCACTACGCATCGGCTGGTGAGCAGCCTCGTGCAGGCGCGCTACCTGCGCCAGGTGCAAGGCGGCTATCTGCTCGGTCCCAAGCTGATCGAGCTCGGCACGATCGTGCTCGAGCGCAGATGCCGCTGACCGCAGTCGCGCGTCCGCACCTCGAATCGCTCGCTGAACAGACGCTCGACACTATTCATCTCGGCGTGCGCGACGGCGACGACGTGCTCTACATCGACAAGATTCCCGGCACGCGCGGCCTCGAAATGCGCTCGCGCGTCGGTCACCGCATGCCGCTCGCGTCGACGGGCATCGGCAAGGCCATGATGCTCGACCTAAAGCCCGAGCTCTGGCAGTCGCTTTTCGACGCCTCGCGCTCGCGAGCGTCACGTTCAAGCCCGACAATCGCCCGGACGCACAGACCTTCATGCAGCGCATGACGAACTACGCCGCCGGCGGCTACACATTCGACCTCGAAGAAAACGAAGCGTCGATCCGCTGCGTCGCGGCGCCGGTGCGCGATGCGTCGGGCGCGATCGTCGCGGCGCTGTCGGTGGCGAGCACGATTCCCTACATGTCGCTCGAACGCATGGACGAACTCATCCCGGTAGTGCAGCGCGAAGCGCGCCATCTCCGAAGAACTCGGCTGGCGCGCCCCGCAACCCACAACCCGCAGGATCAAGCGATGAAACAGGCGGGTTTTCCCACTCCGTCGAACGCAGAGGTCGCCGCCGGCGCCGCTGGAGTCAACGCAAAAACGGGCGCCGCCGCGGAACGCACCGCTCCAGCTGCGCTGATTGGGCTCGACTGGGGCACGACGTCGTTGCGCGCGTATCTCTACGACGCGTCCGGCAATGTGCTGGCGACGCGCGCATCGACGGCGGGCATCATGAACCTGCCGCGCAGCGCCGAAGAGGGCGGTTTCGACGCGGCTTTCGAGGACGCCTGCGGCGCCTGGCTCGACGCCGCGCCCGGCACGCCGGTGATTGCGGCCGGCATGGTCGGCAGCGCGCAAGGCTGGCTCGAAGCGCCCTATGTGGAAGCACCCGCGAGCGCCGACGCGCTCGCGGCCGGCATCGTGCGCGTGCAGGCGGCGTGCGGCGCGACGCTGCACATCGTGCCCGGCGTCCTGCAGCGCGGCGAATTACCCAACGTGATGCGCGGCGAAGAAACGCAAATCTTCGGCGCATTGGGTCAGGACCTCGGCCACGCGGACAGCGGCAAAGGGGCGCTGATCGGCTTGCCCGGCACGCACGCCAAATGGGCGGTGGTGCAGGGCGGCCGCATCGAACGTTTTCATACCTTCATGACCGGCGAAGTGTTCGGCGCACTGCGCGAACACACGATTCTCGGACGCACGATGGTCACGCCGGATCGTCCGGATTCCGAATCGTTTTTGCGCGGCGTCGCCATCGCTCGTGAAAAGGGACAGGCAGGCGTGCTTGCCACGGTCTTCAGTTCGCGCACGCTCGGTCTCACGGGACAGCTTTCGCGCGAGCAGCAGCCCGATTATCTGTCCGGCCTGCTGATCGGACACGAGCTGGCCGGCCTCGAGGCGGTACTTGCACAGCAGTACAGTTCGCTCGCGGGCCAAAGTCTGCGCCTCATCGGCAACGAAGCGCTGTGCGAGCGCTATCGCGTCGCGCTCGCGCAGTTCGGCTGCACGCAGGCCGAGCTCGTCAGACATGCGACCGAACGCGGCTTGTGGCGCGTCGCCTCGCAGGCGGGGCTCGTCGAGCCGTCATCCACGAAATAGGGAACCGACATGCAACCTCACATCAATCTGCCCGCTCCGTACATGCCGCATGCGGGTTTGATCGCGGCGTTCGAGGCATGTCCGCTGATCGCGATCATGCGAGGCGTAACGCCCGCCGATGCGGCCGAGCACGGTCAGGCGCTGTATGAAGCTGGCTTTCGCATCGTCGAAGTGCCGCTGAATTCGCCGCAGCCGTTCGACAGCATCGCCGCGATTCGCAAGGTGCTGCCCGCCGATGCGATCGTCGGCGCGGGAACGGTGCTGCATCCGAGTTTCGTCAAGGACGTGAGGTCCGCGGGCGGCGAACTGATCGTCATGCCGCATAGCGACCCCGAAGTGGTCGGCGCGGCCAAAGCGCAAGGCATGGCCTGCGCGCCGGGCGTGGCGACGCCGACCGAGGCGTTCATCGCGCTGAAAAACGGCGCCGACGTGCTGAAGATGTTCCCCGCCGAGCAGCTCGGCTGCCAGGTCGTGAAGGCGTGGCGCGCGGTGATCGCGGCGCAGGTGCCGCTCGTGCCGGTCGGCGGCATCACGCCGGACAACATGGGGCCGTTTCTCCGTGCGGGCGCCAACGGCTTCGGGCTCGGCTCGGCGCTGTACAAGCCGGGCCAGAGCGCGGCCGTGACGGCCTCGCACGCGAAGGCGTTCATCAACGGTTTGCGCGTTGCGCGCGCGGGTGCGAAGAAATGACACGGCTCGCCGGCAAAGTCGCATTGGTCACCGGCGCGCGCGTGCTCGCCGTGCAGACCGACGTGACGCAGTCGGCCTCGGTTCAGCACGCCGTGAGCGAAGCGCACACCGCGCTCGGACCCGTCGACGTGCTGGTGAACAACGCGGGCATCAACGTCTTTTGCGACACGCTCACGATGACCGACGACTGGCGCCGCTGCTTCGCGGTCGATCTCGACGGCGTCTGGAACGGTTGCCGCGCGGTACTGCCGGGCATGGTCGAGCGCGGCGCGGGCAGCATCGTGAATATCGCGTCGACGCATGCGTTCAAGATCATTCCGGGCTGCTTTCCGTACCCGGTCGCGAAGCACGGCGTGATCGGCCTCACGCGCGCGCTCGGCATCGAGTACGCGCCGCGCAACGTGCGCGTCAACGCCATCGCGCCGGGCTACATCGAGACGCAATTGGCGCATGACTGGTGGAACGAGCAGCCCGACCCGGCTGCGGCAAGACAGGCCACGATCGATTTGCAGCCGATGAAGCGCATTGGCCGCCCCGAAGAAGTGGCGATGACGGCGGTGTTCCTCGCATCGGACGAGGCGCCGTTCATCAACGCGACCTGCATCACCGTGGAAGGCGGACGCTCGGTTCTGTACCACGACTGAAACGACTGAAAAGAAGAAGCAGCACCGTTTCACCGGACGACGCGCTGGCCGCGTGTGTCACAACCGGTACAAGAAGACGCGGCCGATACCTTCTCGTTATCAATTAGTCAGGAGACACACAACATGAAACGCAGAATTTTCCTCACGCTGGCAGTAGCAGCGGCGGGTGTGCTTTTCAACGCACCGGTCGCACAAGCCGCCGACCCGGTCAAGATCGGTTTCCTCGTGAAGCAGCCGGAAGAACCGTGGTTCCAGGACGAATGGAAGTTCGCCGAAATCGCCGCCAAGGAAAAGGGCTTCACGCTCGTGAAGATCGGCGCGCCGTCGGGCGAAAAGGTGATGAGCGCCATCGACAACCTGTCGGCGCAAAAGGCGCAGGGCTTCGTGATCTGCACGCCTGACGTCAAGCTCGGGCCGGGCATCGTCGCGAAAGCGAAGGCCGACGGCCTGAAGATGATGACCGTCGACGATCGTCTCGTGGACGGCGCGGGCAAGCCGATCGCGTCGGTGCCGCATATGGGCATCTCCGCGTACAACATCGGCAAGCAGGTCGGCGACGGCCTCGCCGCCGAAATCAAGAAGCGCGGCTGGGACATGAAGGACGTCGGCGCGATCGACGTGACGTACGAACAGCTGCCGACCGCGCATGACCGCACGAGCGGCGCAACCGACGCACTGCTCGCCGCCGGCTTCCCGAAGGCCAACGTGATTGCCGCGCCGCAAGCGAAGACCGACACGGAAAACGCGTTCAACGCCGCTAACATCGCGCTCACGAAGAACCCGCAGTTCAAGCACTGGGTGGCGTACGGCCTGAACGACGAAGCCGTGCTCGGCGCGGTGCGCGCAGCGGAAGGCCGCGGCTTCAAGGCCGACAACATGATCGGCATCGGCATCGGCGGTTCGGATTCGGCGCTGAACGAGTTCAAGAAGCCGAACCCGACGGGCTTCTTCGGCACGGTCATCATCAGCCCGAAGCGTCACGGCGAGGAAACCTCCACGCTGATGTACGACTGGATCACGCAAGGCAAGGCGCCTCCCCCGCTCACGCTGACGACCGGCATGCTGGCCACGCGCGAGAACGTCGGCGAAGTGCGCAAGAAGATGGGTCTGGCTTCGAAGTAAGCGCAATGCAATGAAGTGAACTGCCGGCGCGTCGCTTTTCCAGCGGATGCGCCGGCAACAGCAAAAGATCGACAGAGGAGGCGAAGTGTCAGCGACGCTACGTTTTGACAATATCGGCAAAGTCTTTCCAGGCGTGCGTGCGCTCGACGGTGTGTCTTTCGACGTCAACGTCGGCCAGGTGCACGGCCTGATGGGCGAAAACGGCGCAGGGAAGTCGACCCTGCTGAAAATTCTGGGCGGTGAATATCAGTCCGACTCGGGCCGCGTGATGATCGACGGAAAAGAAGTGCGCTTTACGAGCGCCGCTTCGTCGATTGCGGCCGGGATCGCGGTGATTCACCAGGAACTGCAATACGTGCCCGATCTCACGGTCGCGGAAAATCTGCTGCTCGGCCAGCTGCCGAATTCGTTCGGCTGGGTCAACAAGCGCGACGCCAAGCGCTTCGTGCGCGAACGCCTGGAGGCGATGGGCGTCGCGCTCGATCCCGACGCGAAGCTGCGCAAGCTCTCCATCGCGCAGCGGCAGATGGTGGAAATCTGTAAGGCGCTTCTGCGCAACGCGCGTGTGATTGCGCTCGACGAACCCACGAGCTCGCTGTCGCATCGCGAGACGGAAGTCCTGTTCAAGCTGGTGCGCGATCTGCGCGCCGACAACCGCGCGATGATCTACATCTCGCATCGCATGGACGAGATCTACGAGCTGTGCGACGCCTGCACGATTTTCCGCGACGGCCGCAAGGTCGCCTCGCATGCGACACTCCAAGGCGTGTCGCGCGACACCATCGTCAGCGAAATGGTGGGGCGTGAAATTTCGGACATCTACAATTATTCGCCGCGGCCGCTCGGTGAAGTGCGCTTTGCGGCGAAGGCGATCGAGGGCCACGCGCTGTCCCAGCCGGCCAGCTTCGAAGTGCGGCGCGGCGAGATCGTCGGCTTCTTCGGGCTCGTGGGCGCGGGCCGCAGCGAACTGATGCACCTCGTGTACGGCACGGAGCACAAGAAGGGCGGCGAACTGCTACTCGACGGAAAGCCGATCCGCGTGAAGAGCGCGGGCGAAGCGATTCGCCACGGCATCGTACTGTGTCCGGAAGAGCGCAAGGAAGAAGGCATTGTCGCGATGGCGACCGTGTCGGAGAACATCAACATCAGTTGCCGGCGGCACTATCTGCGCGCGGGCGTGTTCCTCGACCGCAAGAAAGAAGCGGAAACCGCGGACCGTTTCATCAAGCTGCTGAAGATCAAGACGCCGAGCCGCCGCCAGAAAATCCGCTTCCTGTCGGGCGGCAATCAGCAGAAAGCGATTCTGTCGCGCTGGCTCGCCGAACCGGATCTGAAAGTAGTGATTCTGGACGAGCCCACGCGCGGCATCGACGTCGGCGCAAAGCATGAAATCTACAACGTGATTTATCAGCTCGCCGAACGCGGCTGCGCGATCGTGATGATTTCGTCGGAACTGCCGGAAGTGCTCGGCGTGTCCGACCGCATCGTCGTGATGCGCCAGGGCCGGATTTCCGGCGAGCTCGCCCGGAAGGATGCGACGGAACAAGCGGTGTTGAGCCTCGCGTTGCCGCAAAGCTCGACCGCACTGCCAGGAACTGCCGCTCAACAGGCGGCCTGAACATCATTGGACGAAAGTCCGGCAACCCGCGGGGAACGGGAGGAGTCTTCAAATGCAAGCTAGAGAAAACCTCGCGCAACAGGCCGCCAAGAGCGCCGCCGACGCGCTGATTCCGCAGACGAGCGACAAGGCGAAGTGGTGGCAGCAGATCACCGAGTACAGCCTGATTCTCATCTTCCTGGTGATGTTCGTGACAATGTCGCTGACCGTCGACCACTTCTTCTCGATCGAGAACATGCTCGGCCTCGCGCTGTCCATTTCGCAGATCGGCATGGTCGCGTGCACGATGATGTTCTGTCTCGCGTCGCGCGACTTCGATCTTTCCATCGGTTCCACCGTCGCGTTTGCCGGCGTGTTGTGCGCGATGGTGCTCAACGCGACCGACAACACGTTCATCGCGATCGTGGCGGCGGTGGCGGCGGGCGCGGTGATCGGCTTCGTCAACGGCGCGGTGATCGCCTATCTGCGCATCAACGCGCTGATCACCACGCTCGCGACCATGGAAATCGTGCGCGGCCTCGGCTTTATCGTGTCGCACGGCCAGGCTGTGGGCGTGTCGTCGGATACGTTCATTGCGCTGGGCGGCCTCAGCTTTTTCGGCGTCTCGCTGCCGATCTGGGTCACGCTGCTGTGCTTCATCGTGTTCGGCGTGATGCTTAATCAGACCGTGTATGGCCGCAATACGCTTGCCATCGGCGGCAATCCGGAGGCGTCGCGCCTCGCCGGTATCAACGTGGAGCGCACGCGTGTCTACATCTTCCTGATCCAGGGCGCGGTGACCGCGCTCGCCGGTGTGATTCTGGCCTCGCGCATTACGTCGGGTCAGCCGAATGCCGCGCAGGGCTTCGAGCTGAACGTGATCTCGGCCTGCGTGCTGGGCGGCGTGTCGCTGCTCGGCGGCCGCGCGACGATTTCCGGCGTAGTGATCGGCGTGCTGATCATGGGTACGGTCGAGAACGTGATGAATCTGATGAACATCGACGCGTTCTATCAGTACCTCGTGCGCGGCGCGATCCTTCTCGCTGCCGTGCTGCTCGACCAGCTGAAGAACCGCGGGTCGCGCGACTGATTTCGTCACTCAACCCTTCATCCGCTCTAAAAAAGGAATCGAACGATGTCGTCTCCGGCCAATGCAAACGAGCGCCTCGCGAACAACGCATTCGCGCGCTACCCGAGTCTTGTCGACCGCATCGTGCTGATCACGGGCGGCGCGACCGGCATCGGCGCATCGTTCGTCGAGCATTTCGCGGCGCAAGGCGCGCGCGTTGCGTTCTTCGATATCGACGCGTCGGCGGGCGAAGCGCCCGCCGACGAACTCGGCGACTCGAAACACAAGCCGCTCTTCCTGCCGTGCGATCTGACGGACATCGACGCGCTGCAAAAAGCGATTGCCGACGTGAAAGCCGTAATCGGCCCGATCCAGGTGCTCGTGAACAATGCCGCGAACGATAAGCGTCACAGCATCGGCGAAGTCACGCGCGAGTCTTTCGACGCCGGCATCGCGGTGAACATCCGTCATCAGTTCTTCGCGGCGCAAGCGGTCATGGAGGACATGAAGGCGGCGAAAGGCGGCTCGATCATCAACCTCGGCTCGATCAGCTGGATGCTGAAGAACGGCGGCTATCCCGTCTACGTGATGGCGAAGTCCGCGGTGCAGGGTTTGACGCGCGGCCTCGCACGCGACCTCGGCCACTTCAACATTCGCGTGAATACGCTCGTGCCGGGCTGGGTGATGACGGAGAAGCAGAAGCGCCTGTGGCTCGACGACGCAGGCCGCCGCGCCATCAAGGAAGGCCAGTGCATCGACGCGGAACTCGAGCCGGCCGACCTCGCGCGCATGGCGCTGTTTCTCGCCGCCGACGACAGCCGCATGATCACCGCGCAGGACATCGTCGTGGACGGAGGCTGGGCGTGACGGCCGGCGTCGATGCGCGCGCCGCGCTCGTCGTCGACAGCAAGTGCACCTTGGGCGAAGGCGCGACATGGTGCGCGAAGACCGGCCGCTTCTACTGGACGGATATCGAGGGCGCGCGCTTGTGGCGCTACGATCCCGCGGACGAGCGCAGCACCTCATGGGCGATGCCCGAGCGCCTCGCCACCTTCGCGCTGTGCGCCGATCCGCATTACCTGTTGCTCGGCCTCGCGTCGCGGCTCGCGTTTTTCGATCTGGCGACGGGTGAAACGCATCATATCGTCGACGTCGAGCCGGGTCTGAACACGCGCGTGAACGACGGCCGCTGCGACCGGCAAGGGCGGTTCGTGTTCGGCACCAAAGACGAAGGCTCGCCGTTGCAGGCCATCGGCGGGTTTTACCGGCTCGATCACGACCTGACGCTCGAGCGTTTGCCGCTGCCCGCGCCTGCCATCTCGAACAGCATCGCGTTCAGCCCGGACGGCGCGACGATGTATTACTGCGATTCGCCGACGCGTGAAATCCGCGCTTGCGACTACGGCGCAGACGGCAGCGTCGCCAACGACCGCCTGTTCACGCGTCTGACCGATGCCAATGGCGAGCCGGACGGCTCGACCGTCGATCGCGACGGCGGCTTGTGGAACGCGCAATGGGGCGGCGGGCGCGTCGTGCGTTATGGCGCGGACGGCGTCGAAACCGAGCGCGTCGACGTGCCGACGGTGCAGCCGAGTTGCGTCGCGCTGGGCGGCGCGCAGTTGGGCAAGCTGTACATCACGAGCGCGCGTGTCGGCCTCGACGCAGCCGCGCTTGCCGGCGATTCGCGGGCGGGCGGCGTGTTTATCGCAACGCCGGCGCGGCGCGGTTTGCCGGAGCCGGTTTTTCTCGGCGCGCCGGCTTAGCGGTGCATGAACGCTGCGTGGCTTGCGCCGCAGCGTGAAGGAGCCGGGCAGCAGCGGCGAGCCCGGTGAAGCGTCGATGTTCGCAATAGCCAGCAGAAAGACCGGCAGTAAAGCCGGCGACGAAGTTGGCAATGCAGTTGGCAATGAAGGTGTCGATAGCGGCGGCAATCAGCCGGCGCAGCAACCCGAGTTCGGACCAGAGGCGACCGGTTCAGGAAAATCGCCCGACAAGTATCTGCCATCCATGACGGCAACGTGCCAAGCCTCTCGAAGGAGCCAGATATGAGTGTTGCGAATCCTGTTTCCGCTTTTCCTCAGAGCGCTCAGACCTCGCCGGGCGCCCAGAGCCGGCGCGCCCGGCTCGCGGCCGCGGCGAATCCGGTGCTGCCCGGGCCGAGCACCTCAGCGGTCGCAGTGGGCGAAAGCCCGGCCGGCGACGTCGCGTGCGTCACGCTGGCCAATGCGCAGTTGCGGCTCGACGTCGCGCCGACGCTCGGCGGCGGCCGGCGGCTTGTGGCTCACCGGCGACGACTGGCTGCCGGTCCGTCACGTGCAGCGCCGCCTGCGTGGCAGTTCGGCGTGGCGTATCCGTTGCCGGAGACCATCGTCAATCATGCGTTCACCGGCTGGAGCGGGCAGGCGGCCGTGGTGTGGCCGAAGCGCCGGCTGTCGCTGAACATTGCCGCCGACACCGACTACTACGTGCTTTACACGCCGCCGGGCCAGGACTTTTTCTGCTTCGAGCCCGTGGATCATCCGATCAACGCGATGAATCTGGCGGGCGGCGCGTGCGAAAACGGCATGACGCAGCTCGGACGCAGCGAGCGGCTGACGCGGACGTTCCGCTTCACTGTCGAGCGCACCGGTTTGCGGTCGATGCCGGGCGCGCGCGGAACGCGACGCCGGCAGTAGGAGGTGGGCGCGGGTTTGCGCGCTTGCTCGGGCTGTCGCGCGGACATGCGATGTGCTGAGTTGCTGGCGCGCTGATTGCGCATGCGCTGAGTGGCTGATGCGCTGAGTAGGTCATGTGCTAATAGCTCACGCGCGCAGTAGGTCATTCGCCGACTAGCTTAAGCGCCGGGCAGGTAAAATACGCGCCTCATCCGATTACCGGCTCGCCGCGAGACCCACCATGTCCAACTTCATCCAGACACTCAACGACGCCTGGCAGCGCAACAACTCGCTGTTGTGCGTCGGCCTCGATCCCGAGCCCAGCAAATTCCCCGGCGCGCTCGCGGGCCGGCCCGACGCGATCTTCGAGTTCTGCCGCGAGATCGTCGACGCGACCGCGCCTTACGCCTCCTCGTTCAAGCCGCAGATCGCCTACTTCGCCGCCCATCGCGCGGAAGATCAACTCGAGCAACTGATCGCGCATATCCATGCGCATCATCCCGGCTTGCCGGTGATTCTGGACGCAAAGCGCGGCGACATCGGCAGTACCGCCGAGCAATACGCGCGCGAGGCGTTCGAGCGCTACCGGGCGGACGCGGTGACCGTCAATCCGTACACGGGTTTCGATTCCATCGAGCCGTATTTGCAGCACCCGGGCAAAGGCGTGATCGTGCTGTGCCGCACGTCGAACGCGGGCAGTTCCGACCTGCAATTCCTGGAGACGGGCGGGCGGCCGCTTTACCAGGTCGTCGCGCAACTGGCCGCCGGGAAGTGGAACGCGAGTAGGCAGCTCGGTCTCGTCGTCGGTGCGACTTTTCCGAAAGAGATTGAGGTGGTGCGCGGCATCGTCGGCGATATGCCGCTGCTCATTCCGGGCATCGGCGCGCAGGGCGGCGACGTGCAGGCGACCGTCAGCGCCGGCCGCACCGCGAACGGCACGGGCATGCTGATCAACTCGTCGCGCGCAATTATCTATGCGGGCAAGGGCGAGGATTTTGCTCAAGCGGCGGCGAAGGCCGCGATGGAAACGCGCGACAGGATCAACGCGTTTCGCTGATCGCGCTGTCGGGCGGCGAAGTCAGGCGATGAAGTGAGGCGCCGAACTGAGCCGCGTGACGACCGGCGCAATTCACCCGCCCCAGTCGCAAGTCAGAGCTGGAGCCGCCTCAAACAGCAGCCGGTCCCAGCCGCTCGATCAACCCGGCATGCTGCGGGTACTCGGCCTACAATGCGCCGACATCGGCGATTTGAACTCGCTGAACTCGAAACCCGGCGCGACCGTGCAGCCCACGAGCGCGAGGCTCGCCGGGTCCGCGCATTCCGCCGCGAACCACAAACCGGCGGGCACCACGGCCTGGAACACTGCGTCCGAGTGAATCAACGCATTGCCGAGCTTATGCGTCACCAGCTTGCTGGCGCTGTCGAGCACGTGCACGTTGAGCGGCTCGCCCGCATAAAAATGCCAGACCTCGTCGGATTTGATCCGATGCCAGGCCGAATGCGCGCCGTCGCACAGCAGGTAGTAGATCGCGGTGGAGGCCGAACGCAACGGCGCCTCGCCATGCGCGCGGCTCACGCGCTCCGCCGACCGATACGTCTCGCTGAAAAAGCCGCCTTCCGGATGCGGCTTCAGATCGAAGCGACGGATCAGCTCATCTCTCGCTGCACGCGAATCCGGCATGTGTTTTCCCTCTCGCCAACGGTCAATGTTCGCGCTCGTCGAGCAGCGCAAGCACGCCGCGCAGCGCGTGCGCCGCGGCCTGCACGCGAATCTGCTCGCGGTCGCCCTTGAAAATCTTCGTCTCGACGGATGTGTGCAGCCGGTTGCTCCAGCCAAACGACACCATGCCGACCGGCTTCGTCTCCGTGCCGCCGCCCGGACCCGCGACGCCCGTGATCGACAGCGAGACCTGCGCGCGGCTGTTGCGCAGCGCGCCTTCGGCCATGGCGCGCGCCACCTGCTCGCTGACCGCGCCGAACTTCTCGATCATGTCGGCCGGCACGCCGATCATTTCACTCTTCGCCTGATTCGAATAGGTGACGAAGCCGCGCTCGAACCAGCCGCTGCTGCCGGAGATGTCGGTAATCGCGGTCGCGACCATACCGCCCGTGCACGACTCGGCCGTGACGAGCATCAGGCGCTCGTCGCGCAGACGGTTGCTCACGCGGATCGCGAGCTGGTGAACGACGGAATCGGTAGGCATGGCGTCAATCCGGAACGGGGCGCGGCGGTTAAACGGACATGCGCCAGAGCGCAATTACGAGCAAGGTGAAGAATGCGGCGACAAGATCGTCGAACATGATGCCAAATCCGCCTTTCAGCCGGCGATCGAAATAGCCGATGGGCGGCGGCTTCACCATGTCGAAGAAGCGGAACAGGATGAACGCCCACAACTGCCCGGTCAGCGTGACCGGCGTGACCATCAGCAACACGAGCCAGAACGCGACGATTTCGTCCCACACGACGGGCGACGGGTCGTCGATGCCGAGCTTTTTCGCGGTGAAGCCGCAAATCGCAATACCGCCGACAAAACCGGCGCCGATCAGCACGCCCCATTCGATCACGGTCAGATAGCGGCTGAACACGGCGAACGACGCCCACGCGAACAGCGTGCCGATCGTGCCCGGCGCAAACGGCGACAGGCCGCTGCCGAAACCCAGCGACAGAATATGCAGCGGATGCGACAGCATGAAGCACGTGCTCGCGCGGCGCGGCTGCGGGCGTTGCGGCTTGGGAGGCTGGCCGCCGACGAGCTCGTCGGCGGGCCTGAGCGGAGGATCAGTCTGCATGAAAGTGGTCGAAGCCTTGCAACGTCAGGGTGAGCGGCGCGCCGCCGGCGTCGCGCCAGTCGATCGCCGGGCGGTCGGCCGCCGTTTGAAGAGCGCTTATTGTACCGATGCGGGTGACCGGCACGCCCGCCGTGTGGCCGGCATTTTCCACCGCACCGCGCGCCGCGGGCGGGGCGGTGAAGCACAGTTCGTAGTCGTCGCCGCCGGCGAGTGTGCAGCGCCGCTGCGTGTCGAGCGGCAGTCTGCGCAGGGCGGCGGAGCGCGGCACGGCGTCGGCGTCGACGGTGGCGCGCACATTCGAGCGGTCGAGGATGTGTTTCAGGTCGCGCGCGAGCCCGTCCGACACGTCCAATGCCGCATGCGCGACGCCGCGTAGCGCGAGACCGAGCGCAATGCGCGGCTCGGGGCGTTCGAGCGCGCGGCGAAAGAAGGCGGCGTCGGCGGCATCGGCGTTCCATTCGCCGCGCTGGATGCCGAGGCCGGCGCGCGCGTCGCCGAGCGTGCCG
The DNA here is from genome assembly GCA_940746715.1 of uncultured Paraburkholderia sp. Lineage (GTDB taxonomy): Bacteria > Pseudomonadota > Gammaproteobacteria > Burkholderiales > Burkholderiaceae > Paraburkholderia. The sequence goes on along the minus strand of CALNWN010000009.1, from coordinate 211,007 downwards.
GACACCCAGATGTCGTCGCCGGGTTGGGCTGCGTCGCGGCGCAACGCCGTGTGCGGCGGCACACTGCCGAACACGGTGATGCACAGATTCAGCGGCCCGCCGGTCGTATCTCCGCCGATCAGCGCGCAACCGTGCCGTTCGGCCAGCGCAAAAAGGCCTTCGCTGAAGGCGGCGAGCCACGCTTCGTCGGCTTTCGGCAGCGCGAACGCGAGGGTGAAGGCCTGCGGCTGTGCGCCCATCGCCGCCAGGTCCGACAGATTGACGGCAAGGGCCTTGTGACCCAGCGCCTCGGGATCGACATCGGCGAAGAAATGACGGCCTTCCACCAGCATATCCGTCGATATGGCCAGCATCTCGCCCGCGCGCGGCGCGAGCAGCGCGCAGTCGTCGCCGATACCGAGCGAGCCGTTCGCGGCAGGCGACGGCTGGCCCGCCGCGCGGCGGGCAAAGAAACGTTCGATCAGCGAAAACTCTGAGAGCATTGTGAGGAAAAGTGCGGGGCAACTGCCTTTTGCTACGTTTCAGTCTTGGCAGTTGTACCCGTATTGAAGGAATTGGGCCGGCAATTGGGGCTACAATGCCGTCGAACATCTATTCTAATCCGCACAGCCCGCCTTATGTCGACTCCCGTCAATAGCAAACTCCGCGAAGCCGCCCTCGATTACCACGAGTTTCCCACGCCCGGGAAGCCGGCGATCACCCCGACCAAGCAGATGATCAACCAGCGCGATCTCGCGCTGGCTTACTCGCCGGGCGTCGCGTTCGCGTGCGAGGAAATTGTCGAAAACCCGATGAATGCCGCGCGCTTCACGGCGCGCAGCAACCTGGTCGGCGTCGTCACGAACGGCACCGCGGTGCTCGGGCTTGGCAATATCGGGCCGCTCGCCTCCAAGCCGGTCATGGAAGGCAAGGCCGTGCTGTTCAAGAAGTTCGCCGGCATCGACGTGTTCGATATCGAGCTGAACGAGTCCGATCCGCACAAGCTCGTCGACGTGATCGCGGCGCTCGAGCCCACCTTCGGCGGCATCAACCTCGAGGACATCAAGGCGCCGGACTGCTTTATCGTCGAGCGCGAAATGCCGCAAGCGCATGAAGATTCCGGTCTTCCACGACGACCAGCACGGCACGGCAATCGTCGTTGCGGCGGCGATCACCAATGGTCTGAAGGTGGTCGGCAAGGACATCAGGGAAGTCAAGCTGGTCGCCTCCGGCGCCAGCGCGGCCGCGCTGGCGTGTCTGGACCTGCTGGTGGACATCGGCCTGCCGCTCGAAAATATTCTGGTCACCGACCTCGCGGATTCCGAAGCCGTTCGACCCGCGTCTGATCGTCAAAGTCGCGCCGGCCGTGGCGAAGGCCGCGATGGATTCGAGCGTCGCGACCCGTCCGATCGAGGACATGGAAGCGTACGAGCAGCATCTGCAGCAGTTCGTGTATCACAGCGGCACGACGATGAAGCCGATCTTCCAGCTCGCGCGCGGCGTGGAGCCGGAGAAGAAGCGCATTTTGTTCGCGGAAGGCGAAGAGGAGCGCGTGCTGCGCGCGATGCAGATCATCGTCGACGAAAAGCTGGCCAAGCCGATCCTGATCGGCCGCCCGGCGGTGATCGAGCAGCGCATTGCGCGTTACGGGCTGCGCCTGGTCGCGGGTCAGGACTACACGGTCGTCAACACGGATCATGACGAGCGTTACCGCGATTTCTGGCAGGAATACTACAAGATGATGTCGCGCAAGAAGGGCATCACGCAGCAAATGGCGGAGCTCAAAATGCGCCGCCGCACCACGCTGATCGGCGCGATGCTGGTGAAAAAGGGCGAAGCGGACGGCATGATCTGCGGCATGGTCAGCACGACGCATCGCCATCTGCACTTCATCGACCAGGTGATCGGCAAGCGCGAAGGCTGCGCGGTGTACGCCGCGATGAACGCGCTGGTGCTGCCGAACATCGACGCGGCCAACATCTCGTACAACCTGCTGAAGACGGCGGCCGGCAACAACATCGCCATTGGCCCGATGCTGCTCGGCGCGGACAAGCCGGTGCACGTGCTGACGGCTTCCGCGACGGTTCGACGCATCGTCAACATGACGGCGCTGCTGGTGGCGGATGTGATCGCGGCGCGCTGATTGCGCCGAAAACGGCCGGCCCGCGCGGCGGCCGGCTTCGCCCGGAGAAAAAGAAGGCGTGCCCGCAATGGGCACGCCTTCTTTTTCTCCGGGCGAACAGGGGATAGCCGCCCTAAAACGGCAAACAACAGACCGGCAAACAACAGACTTCGTCGCAGGAAGCGCAGCGCCAGGCTTTGCTGTCTGCAAGCTCGGCAAACGCCCGTCGGGCGGAGTGTTTGCTTCGTTGGGCTCATCTTAGCCCGCTCCAGCTAAATTTTCTGTCAAAAGTCGTCAAATTGCGACCGGCGGGGCTTTCGCGCGAAATCGGGCGATTTTACCGGGCTGCCGAACGTTGATTCCAGGGACCATTAGCGATACCCTTACGATTTTCATGGTCGTCAAATTCGTGATCTAACAGCCGGGAATCCTGTAAATGGCACGCAGGTGGCAGCGCATCAAGGGCGTGCTGATCGGTGCTGTTACGCTGTGCGCTTTGTGCGGCCCCCGTGCCTCAAGCGTTCGCGCGCAACTACAACGCACCCGCCGGCACGCAGGCACAGGCAGAGGGCACCGTCACGGTGGCGCAACTGCCCCGCGAGGCCGTCAATACATTGAACTTGATTGCCGCGGGCGGGCCTTACCCGTATGAAAAGGACGGCGTCGTGTTCGGCAACCGCGAACGGTTGCTGCCGCCCAACCGGCGCGGCTACTACCACGAATACACCGTTCCCACGCCTCGCTCACGTAATCGCGGGGCGCGTCGCATCGTCTGCGGAGGTCCGCTGAAGCGAACCGACAATTGTTATTACTCGGACGACCACTACACCAGTTTTAATCGTATTGTTGAATGACATCGGGATGAACGGCATGAGCGACAACGTCTACGCGCACGACACCGGAGTCGCGACGGATCTTTTCGCGGCCGGCGAGGGCAACCTGTTCCAGCGCGTCATGCAGATGCGCGCCGGCGACCAGAGCCGTGAGAACCGGAGCGAGCCTGACAGTGTGGTTTCATCGAACGAGGAGCCCATGAGTCTTTTCAGGACCGTACGACCGAACATCGTACAGTCGATCCGCGCATTCCGCGTTCAGGACCTCGCGGACGAGGCGAATCAACTCGGACAGCATTTTCTCTATGCTTACTGCGCGAACGCCCAGTCCAAGCAGGAAGTGCTGGAGACCATTGCCACGTCGTTCCTGTTTCCGAAACATTTCGGCAAGAATTATGACGCGCTGTACGACTGCCTCACCGACCTGGTCCACAAGGCGGGCGCGCAGCCGGGCTTCGTGATCGTGCTCGAGCAGTTGCCTGTCGCGCAGAAGTTCGACAAGGAAGGGCGCGAAACTCTGCTGGACGTGTTCCGCGAGGCGGCTGAATTCTGGGCCGAGCGAAAGGTTGCGTTCCGCGTTTTTTATTCGTTCGCCTGAGACGCGCTGAACGGCGGCCCCGGGCTCTTAACTCGAGCGCCGCCGGGAGTGTTGCCAGAATGTGAAAGGCCCGCCGATTTGGCGGGCCTTTGTTTTTGGCGGCTCAGAGCGACGGCGAGTCACGGCGCGTTGCTAGGACCGCTTTTTGACCGCTCTTGGCCCATGCTTTCGGCCCGCGCCTTTGGGCCCGAGTTTCTGGAACCGCGCTTTCGGATCGCGCTTCCGGAATCGCGCGTCGGTCACGGGCTAGGGCTGCGGCAAAAGCCGTGCAAAGCGTGGTCCGGACGCGCGGTTCCGGAAGCGCGATCCGAAAGCGCGGTTCAGCCGCTCACCACCCGCCCCACGTGGCCGACAGCACCGCGATGCCCGCGGTTTCTGTGCGCAGCACGCGCGGCCCGAGACCCACGGCCTGGAAGCCGTGATCCATTGCGGCGGCGGAAAAACCGCCCTCCGGGCCGACGAGCACGACGGGCTCCTTCGGTGGACTCGCCGGCAATGCAGAAAAATGGATGCTCGCGCGCGGCGACAGCAGAATGCGCAATTCGTCGTCCGCGGGCACGCGCGGCATCGCGCCGAGCCACGTGGCGATTTCGCGCACCGGCATGACCTCCGGCAGACGGTTTGCGTCCGCATTGCTCGCACGACGCCCGCACGATCCCTTCCCAGTGCGCGTGCCGCCGCAGCGCGCTCGCCGGACAGACGCACGACGCGGCGCGTGGTCGTGAGCGGCACGAAGCTGGACGCGTCTAACTCAACCGCTTTCTCGATCAGCCAGTCCATCTTGTCGCCGCTCGCAATGCCCTGCGCGAGCGTGAGCCGGTACGGCGGCTCCACTTCGATGTCGCGAAACTCGCGAATCTTGACCGTGACCGCTCGACGCTCAATCGCGACGAGTTCAGCGCTGTATTCGCCGCCTTCTCCGTTGAAAAGCACGATAGAGTCGCCCGTCTGCAAGCGCAGTACGAGGACGTGCCGGACGACGTCATCGGGAAGTTGCACGATGTCGTCGGGCGAAAGGGGCGTACCGACGAAGAAGCGAGGCATCAGAAAAATACTCATTAGTTCACGAAAGGTGGCGAGCGAGCGCCCAACGGTAGCCGTCCAGATCCTCGACTTGGGCGAAGCGGTCGCCCCAGAACTGGTCCTGCGGCTCGCTCAACGATTTGGCGCCGGCGGCCAGCGCGCGAGCGTAAACCGCGTCGACATCGTCGACGTAGACATAAAACGATTGCGGGGCGATGGCGCCCGCGCTTCGTGGCGTTTTGGCGGTCGAGCCGAACGCGCCTTCCGGCGCGAACATCACGATCAACTGGCCCTGGTAGGTCATCTCGACATGCATGACGACGCCATCGTCCTGCACGCTGTCCCGCAAGTCGAAGCCGAACGCCGCCGTGTAGAACGCGGTCGCGGCACGTGCATCGCGCACCGTCAGATAGGGGGTCAACCAGGGCACACCGGCTGGGCGGGAGGCGGTCATGGAGTTCTCCGGATCTATAGGATTGTTGGACGCATGCTGTAAGGCGGGCAGCGAGTCCGTATCGACTATCGGATAGCGCGCACGGGTCAGGTCGTGCATTTTGCCCGCGCGTCAGCTTGTCGGCTTTAGGAATTGACTCAGTTTATCGCGCACTGACGGCGAGACTGAAAAGAGTCCGGCGTGCGTGGCCGCGCCGTAGTTCTTCAGTGCGTCGATTCGACGCGCGGCGAGACGCGCGGCTACGACATCGGCGCTCAGTGCGGACGGGTCGAGCGTGTCGCTGGCTGTGGCCATCATCCATAACGAGCCGTACAGCGGGACGAAGGTGTTCATTGTGCGGACGACGGCGAACGCGCGGCGCAGGTCGTCGAGCAGCCCGGCAATGCGCGCCGCGTGGAAATATGGTGAGCCGAGGTGGACGGACAACGCGGCATCCGGGCTCATCACGCGCTTGAGCTGGCGGTAGAAGTCCGTCGTGTACAAGCCTGCGGCGGGCGAGTCGGGCGGCGTCAGGTCGAATACGATCAGATCGAATGGCGCGGACTGGGCGTCGGCGGCAGCGGCCACATAATGCGCGGCGTCGCCGATCGCGAGTTCGACGCGCGCGTCCTCGAACGCTCCGACGTGCACCTCGGGCAGATGTTCGCGCGTCAGCCGAACCACCTGCTCGTCGAGCTCCGCAACGACAATTCTTTCGATGCCCGGATGCGCGAGCAGTTGCCGCGCGGCGCCGCCGTCGCCGCCGCCCAGCACGAGCGCGGCCTTCGGCGACGGATGCGCCAGCGCCGCCGGATGCACCATGCACTCGTGATAGATGAATTCGTCGCCGGTGGAGGTCATGGGGCGGCCGTCCAGCGTAAAGAGGCGGCCGAGCTGGGGCGTCTCCCACACCTCGATGCGCTGAAACGCCGAGTCCACGCGCGCAATCAGCGAAGCCTGCGGAAATCCGTAGACGGCGTCTGGAGAAGGGTGAAACAGCAAGGGAGCGCTCAAGGGGCCTGCCTGCACGAAAACACGTTAAGTCGGGTGGCTCGATTGTAAAGGCCGACGGCGTTGGCGGCCCGCGGCATCGGCCGGATCGGGACGGGTTCGGCCTGCCGAGGGCCGCACCGCATGCGGCTTGGCGCACAGGGGGCCGTGCTGCGTTCTGTTAAAATGTCACGCTTTCAGCCTTGTCCGTTTGCTCTGCCCGTTTCGCGTCTCCCGGCGCCGCACCGTGCGCCGAAGCGGACTGGCCGCCGAGCTCCCGGACCTCAAGCGCGCACCGCCTTCTGACTCTGTCTCCGGACTCGACATGACGACCCCGTCTCCCGCACCCACTTCCTTGATGGCCAACGCGATCCGCGCGCTGTCCATGGACGCCGTTCAACAAGCGAACTCGGGCCATCCCGGCATGCCGATGGGCATGGCCGAAATCGGCGTGGCCCTGTGGTCGCGCCATCTGCGCCACAATCCGAAGAATCCGCAATGGGCGGACCGCGACCGTTTTGTGCTGTCGAATGGGCACGGCTCCATGCTGCTGTATTCGCTGCTGCACCTCACCGGCTACGACCTGCCGATCGGCGAACTGAAGAATTTCCGCCAGATGCATTCGAAGACGCCGGGTCACCCCGAATACGGCATCACGCCGGGCGTCGAAACCACCACCGGCCCGCTCGGCCAGGGTCTGGCGAACGCGGTCGGCATGGCGCTCGCGGAGTCGCTGCTCGCCACGGAATTCAACAAGCCCGACGCGAAGATCGTCGATCACCACACGTACGTGTTCGTCGGCGACGGCTGCCTGATGGAAGGCATCTCGCACGAAGCCTGCTCGCTCGCTGGCGTGCTCAAGCTGAATAAGCTGATCGCGTTCTACGACGACAACGGCATCTCCATCGACGGCGAGGTGGTGCACTGGTTCCACGACGACACGCCGAAGCGCTTCGAAGCCTACGGCTGGAACGTGATTCCGGGCGTGAACGGCCACGACGTCGACGCAGTGGATGCAGCCATCAAACAGGCCAAGCAGTCGGACAAGCCGACGCTGATCTGCTGCAAGACCGTGATCGGCGAAGGCGCGCCGACCAAGGCCGGCAGCCACGATTCGCACGGCGCGCCGCTCGGCGACAAGGAAATCGCCACCACGCGCGAGGCGATCGGCTGGAAGTGGGAGCCGTTCGTGATTCCGCAGGAAGTCTATGCGGCGTGGGACGCGAAGGAAGCCGGCGCGCGCTTCGAATCCGACTGGGACAAGGCTTTCGCCGCGTACGCGGCGAAATATCCGCAAGAAGCAGCCGAATTCACGCGCCGCAGCGCGAAGCAATTGCCTGCCGACTGGAAGGAAAAGGCGAAGGCGATCATCGCCGGCGCAAACGAGCGCGCGGAAACGGTCGCGACGCGTAAGGCGTCGCAGCAGGCCATCGAAGGTTTGTCGGCTGTGCTGCCCGAACTGCTCGGCGGTTCGGCCGACCTGACCGGTTCGAATCTCACCAACTGGAAGGCCGCGAAGCCGGTGCGCGTGAACGCCGAAGGCCGCGCGGCGGGCAACTACGTCAATTACGGCGTGCGCGAATTCGGCATGAGCGCGGCCATCAACGGTATCGCGCTGCACGGCGGCTTCAAGGCGTTCGGCGGCGCGTTCCTCACGTTCTCCGACTACAGCCGCAACGCGCTGCGCGTCGCCGCGCTGATGAAGGCGCCGTCCATTTTCGTGTTCACGCACGACTCGATCGGTCTCGGCGAAGACGGCCCGACGCACCAGTCCATCGAACACGTCGCGAGCCTGCGCCTGATTCCGCATCTGCACGTGTGGCGCCCGTCGGACACCGTCGAAACGGCGGTGGCCTGGACTCAGGCTGTGGAACACCACGGCCCGTCGTGCCTGATCTTCAGCCGTCAAAACCTGCCGTTCTCGGAGCGCACCGACGCGCAGATCGCCAATATCGAGAAGGGCGGTTATGTGCTGCGCGACTGGAACGACGAAATCGTCGCGCGCAAGATCATCCTGATCGCCACGGGTTCGGAAGTCGAACTCGCGCTGAAGGCGGTCGAGCCGCTGGCGCGCGAGGGCATCGCGGCGCGCGTCGTCTCCATGCCGGCCACCACGGTGTTCGACAAGCAGGACGCCGAATATCGCGAGCGCGTGCTGCCGCAGGGCGTGCGGCGCGTCGCGATTGAAGCGGGCGTGACGGATTTCTGGCGCAAGTACGTGGACGTGGGTCTGGAAGGCGGCGTGGTCGGCATCGACACGTTCGGCGAATCGGCCCCGGCTGGCGTGCTGTTCAAGCATTTCGGCTTCACCGTCGAGCACGTAGTGGAGACGGCTAAAGCCGCACTCGGCTGATCCCGCGCACAGCGTTGCCGCATGGGTGACAGCGCCGGCATGAAGGCGCTGAACGCGCGGCAGCGCGGCCGGTCAGACGAAACATCGACGTATTTTTTCAGCCATCAGGAGATAGACCATGACGATTCGCGTCGCAATCAACGGCTACGGCCGGATCGGCCGCAACACGCTGCGCGCCTTCTATGAAAACGGCAAGAAGCACGATATCGAAATCGTCGCCATCAACGATCTGGGCGATGCAAAAACGAACGCCCACCTCACGCAATACGACACCGCGCACGGCAAGTTCCCGGGCGACGTGTCGGTGGACGGCGACTACCTGGTCGTGAACGGCGACAAGATCCGCGTGCTGGCCAACAGCAACCCGGCCGAGCTGCCGTGGGGCGAACTGAACGTCGACGTGGTGATGGAATGCACAGGCTTTTTCACGACCAAGGAAAAGGCGAGCGCGCACATCAAGGGCGGCGCGAAGAAGGTCATCATCTCGGCGCCGGGCGGCAAGGACGTCGACGCGACCATCGTCTACGGCGTGAACCACAACGTGCTGAAGGCGTCGGACACGGTCATCTCGAATGCATCGTGCACGACGAACTGCCTCGCGCCGCTCGTCAAGCCGCTGAACGACAAGATCGGCCTCGTGAACGGCCTGATGACCACCATCCACGCGTACACGAACGACCAGGTTCTGACGGACGTCTATCACGAAGACCTGCGCCGCGCGCGCTCGGCCACGCACAGCCAGATCCCGACCAAGACCGGCGCGGCTTCCGCTGTCGGTCTGGTGCTGCCGGAACTGAACGGCAAGCTGGACGGCTACGCGATTCGCGTCCCGACCATCAACGTGTCGGTGGTCGATCTGTCGTTCATCGCCGCACGCGACACGACGGTCGAAGAAGTCAACGCGATCATGAAGGAAGCGTCGCAAGGCGCGCTGAAAGGCATTCTCGGCTATAACGACGCGCCGCTGGTTTCGGTCGACTTCAACCACAACCCGGCTTCGTCGACGTTCGACGCTACGCTCACCAAGGTCTCCGGCCGTCTCGTGAAAGTGTCGAGCTGGTACGACAACGAGTGGGGCTTCTCGAACCGCATGCTCGACACGGCTGTGGCGCTCGCGAACGCGAAGTAAGCTGCTGAAGCGAAGAGAAGCGAGCAGAAGCGCACGCTTTGCCATGCTTTGCGGGCCGCCGCGCTGCAATAGTCGGCGGTTCGTTCGGCCACAGAAGCCGCTCTTCGGAGCGGCTTTTTTACGCCTGCGGAGTGGGGAAGTACACGCCGGCGCGCTGCGCGGCGTTCGAGATATGTGTCTCGATGGCTTTGCCGGCGGCAGCTGAATCGCGTGCCTTGAGCGCGTCCAGAATCGCGCGATGCTCGGTGTAGGTGGACAGCACCAGTTCGCGCCGGTAAAACGGCATGCGCTGGCTTTCCTTCATGATGTCCGCGCTGCTGCTCAGGATCGACTCGATGGCAGCATTGCCCGCAATGCTCACGATCCGCATGTGGAAGTCGTAGTCGAGGCGCGCGGCTTCGTCGAGCTCGTCGCACGCGAGCGCGGTCTGCATCGCCGTGATGTTTTCTTCGAACCACGCGAGGTCGGAGTCGCTGACGGCGAGCGCCGCCATGCGCGCGATAAAGCCCTTCAGCGCGTAGCGCATCTGATAGGTGTCGGGCAGCGACGACTGCGCGGCAAAGCGCCATGACTGTGCCGCCGTGGCCTGCGCCCGTTCCACGTACACACCCTTGCCGGGCCTGATGACGAGCAGACCGAGCGCCTCCAGCGTGGACAGCGCCTCGCGCAGCGACGCGCGGCTGATCGCGAGTTCCTCCGAAAGCTGGCGTTGCGCCGGCAGCAGGCTGCCCACCGGATAAACGCCCACTTCAATCCGTTCGCGGATGGTCGCGATGGCGGCATCGGTGACGGTGTGCGGGACATTTTTCGTCGGAACTCACTGGAAAGTGCGGTCTGACCGGCATTGTGGTACGGGCTTCACGACAGTGCGTTTTACGATACGCCCCACGCCCGCAAAAGCGCGTTGGACAGCCCCCGAAACGCGGGTAAACAACTTTTAAGATTTCTTGACGCCAGTATATGGCTTCCTACTATCCTCCATAACAGTACTGGTCGGACCAGTCTGAACAGATGGACATCCACCTCAGGAGGAAGCCGTGCTGAAGTTCCTTAACTCGTTGTTTGGCCGGGTCGTGATTGCGCTGGTGATCGGCGTCGCGATCGGCGCGCTTTATCCGCAGTTCGCCCAATCGCTGCGTCCGCTCGGCGACGGTTTCCTGAAGCTGATCAAGATGGTGATCGGTCCGATCGTGTTTTGTGTCGTCGTGAGCGGCATGGCCCATGCCGGCGATCTGCGCAAGGTCGGCCGCGTCGGCCTGAAGGCGGTGGTCTACTTCGAAGCGATGACGACGATCGCGCTCGTGATCGGCGCCGTGCTCGCCTACGCGACGCGGCCCGGCGTCGGCATGAACATCGACGTGCATTCGCTCGATCCGGCGTCGCTCTCCACTTACACGGAGCACGCCAAAAGTCTGAAGGACACCGCTGGCTTTCTGCTGAAGATCATTCCCGACACGGCATTCAACGCTTTCGCCACCGGCGACATCCTGCAGATTCTGGTGTTTTCGGTGCTGTTCGGCTCGGCGCTTTCGTTGCTCGGCAGCAAGGGGCAGCGCGTGAGCGGCATGATCGACGACCTCGCGCAGGTGTTCTTCCGCGTGATGGGCTTCATCATCAAGCTCGCGCCGCTCGGCGCGCTCGGCGCGATCGCGTTCACGACCGGCAAGTACGGCGTCGAATCGCTGAAGCAGCTCGGCATGCTGGTGCTCGTGTTCTACGCGAGCTGCATCGTGTTCGTCGTGGTCGTGCTCGGCGCCGTCATGCGGCTCGCGGGCTTCAGCATCTTCAAGCTGATGCGCTACTTGCGCGAAGAACTGTCGATCGTGCTCGGCACCGCCTCGTCCGATGCCGTGCTGCCGCAAGTCATGCGCAAGCTCGAATGGATGGGCGTGAAGGATTCGACAGTGGGTCTCGTGATTCCGACCGGCTATTCGTTCAATCTGGATGGCTTCTCTATCTATCTGACGCTTGCGGTGCTGTTCATCGCGCAGGCGACCAATACGCCGCTTTCCACGCATGACCTGATCGTGGTCGTGCTGGTGTCGCTCGTCACGTCGAAGGGCGCGCATGGCATTCCCGGCTCGGCCATCGTGATTCTGGCCGCGACGCTGTCCGCGATTCCGGCGATTCCCGTGCTCGGCCTCGTGCTGATTCTTCCCGTCGACTGGTTCGTCGGCATTGCTCGCGCGCTGACCAACCTGATCGGCAACTGCGTGGCGACGGTGGTGGTCGCCGTGTGGGAGAAGGACATCGACCGGGCGCGCGCGTACCGCGTGCTGAACGGCGACGCCGATTTTCGCTACGTCGCGACCGGCGCCGATCCGGCTATGGATCCGGCTATCGAACCGGCCACCGGCAACGGCGCACCGGCCGTCTGAGGACGGCGTGAGCGGGCGCGCGGGTGCTTCTCGCGTCCGCCTCGCATGTTGCCTGCGCCCGGCGCGGCCCTTGTGAACCGCGGCCCCGCACGGCTGGCGCGACCCGCCCCGACGCATCCCCAACCTTTCGTCGCTTGACTCCAAACCATGGCTAATCCGATCCTCGACCCGAACGTTCCCGCATTCACTCGTCGCCACATGAATCTCGCCGATCCGCGGCTCGGCGCAAAAGCGCTCTTCGCGAGCGACGAATTCTTCGCGCCGAAAGAGCGCATGCTCGACCCGCAGCCGGCGGTGTTCATCCCCGGCAAATACGACGACCACGGCAAATGGATGGACGGCTGGGAAACCCGGCGCAAGCGCACGAGCGGCCACGATCACTGCGTGATCCGGCTCGCGCGGCCGGGCGTCGTGCATGGCGTCGATCTCGACACGAGCCACTTCACCGGCAACTTCCCGCCGGCGGCGTCGATCGACGCCTGTCACGTGGAGGGCGACGTGCCGCCCGATGACGCCGCCTGGCAAACGCTCGTGCCCGCGACGACGCTGCAGGGCAACCAGCACCACTACGTTGAAGTGAACGACGCGCGCGCCTTCACGCACGTGCGCGTGAATCTGTATCCGGACGGCGGCCTCGCGCGTCTGCGTGTTTATGGGCAGCCGAAGCGCGACTGGGAGCGCGTCGAGCGCGGGCACGCTGCTCGACCTCGCGGCGATTGAAAACGGCGCGTATCTGGTCGCCGCCAACAATCAGCATTTAGGCCCCGCTTCGCAGATGCTGATGCCCGGCCGCGGTGTCAACATGGGCGACGGCTGGGAAACGCGGCGCCGCCGCGAGCCGGGCAACGACTGGGCGATCGTCGCGCTCGCGCGGCCAGGCGTGGTCCGCAAGATCGAAGTGGATACCGCCCATTTCAAGGGCAATTTCCCGGATCGCTGCTCGCTGCAGGCGGCGCGCGTCCCCGGCGGCACGGACGACTCGCTCGTCACGCAGGCCATGTTCTGGCCCGTGCTGCTCGACGAGCAGAAGCTGCAGATGGACCACGTCCACACGTTCGCGGACGGCCTCGCGTCGCTTGGCCCCGTCACGCACGTGCGTTTCAATATCTTCCCCGATGGCGGCGTGTCGCGGCTGCGCCTCTGGGGCGAGCTCGCATAACGGAGCGTCGCATGAAGACATCAGAAGCGACATTGCCGGGCACGTTGCGGCTGCAGCGTCTCACGCGCGAGGCGTTCGCCCCGTTCGGCGACGTGATCGAGCTCGACGGCGCGCGTCATTTCCCGATCAACGGCGGCACGACCGAGCGCTATCACGACCTCGCGTGCGTCGACGTGACGGACGACGGCGGCCGGCCGCTCATCAACCTGTTCCGCGCGCAGCCGCACGCGCTGCCAGTCGACATTACGATGATGGAGCGGCACCCGCTTGGCAGCCAGGCGTTCATTCCCTTGACGCCATGCCGGTATCTGATCGTCGTGGCGCCGGCCGGCGAGCTGGATGCCACGCAGTTGCGCGGCTTCTGGACCGACGCCTGGCAGGGCGTCAATTATGCGAAGGGCGTCTGGCATCATCCGCTCCTCGCGCTCGACCGCGTGAGCGATTTTCTGGTGGTCGACCGCGGCGGAGAACAGCACAACTGCGACGAGCAGGACTTGCCGCAGCCGTTGCGACTCGCGCTTCCGGAGACGTTTCCGGACCGCGTGGCAAGCGCGGAGATAGCGGCGTAAACGCGGCAGCAGGCAAGCGGAACGAAGCGCAAAGAAGCGCAAAGAAGCGGGATAAAGCGCAACGAAGCGGCGCTCCGGCAAGCTCCACTGCTGCGCCGCTGCTGTTCAACCAGAAGCTGTCCCACAAGAGCCGTCCAACAAAAAAATGGCCCGGCCGATTTCACCCGGCCGGGCCATTTTCTGCTCACTGCTCACCTTGCGACCGCGCCCCCCGACACGGCTGCCGCCGCGTCAATGCTTGCGATGCGGGCAATTTTCCTTCGTGCAGACGCCGTACAGCGCCAACGCGTGTTCCTGCAGCTTGAAGCCGCGTTCCTTCGCGATGGACTGCTGACGGTTCTCGATCTCGGAGTCGAAAAATTCCTCGACGAGCCCGCAGTCGAGGCACACCAGATGGTCGTGATGCGACCCTTCGTTCAGTTCGAACACCGCCTTGCCCGATTCGAAGTTGCTGCGCGACAGCAGGCCGGCCTGCTCGAACTGCGTCAGCACGCGATAAACGGTGGCGAGACCGATATCGAGCTCCTCGTGCAGGAGGTTGCGGTACACGTCTTCGGCCGTCAGGTGACGGACCGGGCTGTGCTGAAAAATCTCAAGGATTTTGAGGCGCGGAAGGGTCGCCTTGAGCCCGATATTCTTGAGATCGGTTGGATTGGTCATGACAAGGGATCCCTAGAGTACAATGCTAGGCTCTCATAATAATGTGTTTTTGCCGTTCTGGTCATCTTCGATGGAATGAAACTCGCGCGGCTCGTCAGCGGGCCCGCACGGTGAGTGAAATGATTTCAAAATCTCAACTGATCTACCGGGGGAGCCGCATGCGTGGTACCTTGATCGCTGTTGCGGCTGTCGCGATTCTCGCAGGATGTTCCACGTACGACAGCCTTACGCAGCGGATTGCTCAAAGCATCACGCCGTACCGGATTACCGTTGTGCAAGGCAATTTCGTTTCGAAAGAAGCCGCTGCGCAAATGCAGGTGGGTATGTCGCGCGCCCAAGTGCGTCAGTTGCTCGGCACGCCGCTTCTCACCGACATGTTCCACGCGGACCGCTGGGATTACGTGTTCTATTTCAAGCGCGGCTCGACCAACGTCGTGCAGCAGCGCGATTTCGTCGTGATGTTCGCGGGTGACCGCGTCGCGAGCTGGAGCGGCGGTGAGGATCTGCCGTCCAACCTCGAACTGCTGGCCGAGATCGACGGCGACAAGCGCGGCAAGAAGGCGGCGGTGCCGGTTGCGGCGAGCGCCGCGGCGCGGCTACCAGCGCGCCGGCCGCTGCGGCCTCGGCGCCGGTGACCGTGGACACCGCGCGTTCGCCGTCCGTCGAGGGTGCAGCCGCTGTTGCCGCGCCGTCCACCGACCCGAACGCGGAAGCCGCGCAGGCCGCCAATCGTGCGACGAATGCGGTGCAGGCGCCTTCGCGCAACACGCCGTCGTCGGTGCGTTCCACGGCGACCACGGCCAACGCCGGCGGCGTGCCGTCGCAAGGCCCGACGTCCGCCGGGCAGCCGCAGTTCCAGTTCCACCGTCCGCCGCCACCGTCGCCGTCGGCGCAAGACAATCCAGTCGGGCCCACGGGTTCGTCGCAAGGCGGCAACGGCCCGACGTACAACGCGCCGCTCACCGCGCCGTCCACGTCGGGAACGAGCCAGTAATCTCGCCGTCCGGTTCTCTGCTGTTTCAGTCATGCGCGGCGCGAGGGCGTGCTGCCCGCCGCCGCTTTTGCCCGCCCTTGCCGGGCTGTTCTTCCGAACCCTCGTAGCCATGAAAATTGCGATTGCTGGCGCATCGGGCCGTATGGGCCGCATGCTCATCGAAACCGTTCTTAACGATTCCGACGCCACGCTGTCCGGCGCGCTCGACCGTGCGGGCTCCCCGCAGCTCGGCCAGGACGCCGGCGCTTTTCTCGGCAAACAGACGGGCGTCGCGCTGACGGACGACATCGAACGTGTGTTCGCCGAGTCCGACTACCTGATCGACTTCACGCGCCCCGAAGGCACGCTGATGCATCTCGAAGCCGCGCAGCGCCACAACGTGAAAATGGTGATCGGCACGACCGGCTTCGACAACGCGCAGAAAGCGCAATTGCGGGCGGCGGCGGACAAGATCGCGATCATGTTCGCGTCGAATATGAGCGTGGGCGTCAATGTCACGCTGAAGCTGCTGGAATTCGCGGCAAAGCATTTCGCCACCGGCTACGACATCGAGATTATCGAGGCGCATCACCGTCACAAAGTCGACGCGCCGTCGGGCACCGCGCTCACCATGGGCGAGGTGATCGCCAATGCGCTCGGCCGCAATCTCGACGACTGCGCGGTCTACAGCCGCGAAGGCGTGACGGGCGAACGCGATCCGTCCACCATCGGTTTTTCGGCGATTCGCGGCGGCGATATCGTCGGCGACCATACGGTGCTGTTCGCGGGCATCGGCGAGCGCATCGAAATCACGCACAAATCGGTGAGCCGTCTGTCGTACGCGCAGGGCGCGCTTCGTGCGGTGCGTTTCCTCGAAGGCCACGAAACCGGTTTCTTCGACATGCAGGACGTGCTCGGCCTGCGCTAAGCAAAGCAGGCCAAGGCGAATTTTCTTCAGGCGAGGTCAGATGGCAGGCGGCAGCGGCATCATCCATTACCTGCAAACGAGCGACGCGATCACGCATGGCGTCGCTTATGTGCTGCTGGCAATGTCGATTGCGAGCTGGTGCTTTCTGATCGTCAAGAGTTGGGTGCTGGTGCGCGCCAAACGTCAGGGCGCCCGCGCCGTCGCACGCTTTTGGCAGGCGCCGACGCTTGCGGAAGGCGTCGCCGCGTTGAAGCGTGCCGACCGCGAGCGCGTCTTTGCGCCGCTCGCCGAAGCGGCGCTCCATGCCGCCGAGGTGGATATTCCCGGCGCGTTGCTCGCGCGCGTGGAGCGCGGCGAACGCGTGTTCAGAGCGCTGCGCCAGGCGCTCAATGCGTCGCAACGGCGGCTGGAATTCGGTCAGGTGCTGCTGGCTTCAGTCGGCAGCACGGCGCCTTTCGTCGGGCTGCTCGGCACCGTATTGACGCCGCCGGCAAGCTCTACTGGAACGGCGCGCCGATCACACTCGAGCAGATGCGCGCGCTTCGCGCAAGCCGCCAAGACCGGCGCCGCCGGCACAGCATCTACAGCCGCTGCGGCCAACACCGCAATCACAGCGACCGACGAAACCACAACCGCCGGACAGCCAGAAATCCACCTGCACGCCGAGCGCAATACCCGCTACGAGGTGATCGCGCACAGGTCATGGGCGCCGCGCAGCAGGTCGGTCTGGAGCGCATCGGTTTCGTGACGGACCCGCCGCCCGCCCCGAAGCAGTAGGCGGCGCTCCGAGCGCGGCGCAGCGGTCTGCGAACGGTATAATCAGCCCTTTTCCCCGCAGAAGGGGAAACGACGCCATTTCATCCAGCAAAAGCACCAAAGCAGCATAGCGGCCGGTGCGAAAGCACCGAACCCAGCGATCCCATCACACCATGCACGAAAAATACGTTCCCTCCGACGTCGAATCCGCCGCGCAAGGGCAATGGCGCGCCGTCGACGCGTACAAGACGTCGGAAACCACCGACAAGCCCAAGTTCTATTGCGTCTCGATGCTGCCGTACCCGTCGGGCAAGCTCCACATGGGGCACGTGCGCAATTACACGATCAACGACGTGATGTACCGCTATTTGCGGATGAACGGCTACAACGTGCTGATGCCGATGGGTTGGGACGCGTTCGGCATGCCCGCCGAAAACGCGGCCATGGCGAACAACGTGCCGCCGGCCAAATGGACCTACGACAACATCGCTTACATGAAGAAGCAGATGCAGTCCATGGGTCTCGCCATCGACTGGTCGCGCGAAGTGGCCACCTGCAGCCCAGACTACTACAAGTGGAACCAGTGGCTGTTTCTGAAGATGCTGGAAAAAGGCATCGCGTACAAGAAAACCGGCACCGTCAACTGGGACCCGGTCGACCAGACCGTGCTCGCGAACGAGCAGGTGATCGAAGGCAGCGGCTGGCGTTCGGGCGCGCTCGTCGAAAAGCGCGAAATCCCGATGTACTACATGCGCATCACGCAGTACGCGGATGAGCTGCTGAACGATCTGGAAGGCCTCGGTTGGCCCGAGCGCGTCAAGGTCATGCAGCAGAACTGGATCGGCAAGAGCTTCGGCGTGAACTTCGGTTTCCCGTATGAGATCGACGGCGAGCAGAAGCTGTTGCGCGTGTTCACCACGCGCGCCGACACGATCATGGGCGTGACCTTCTGCGCGATTGCCGCCGAGCATCCGCTCGCCACGCGTCTCGCGAAAGACAAGCCGGAGCTGCAGGCTTTCATCGACGAATGCAAGCGCGGCGGCGTGGCCGAAGCCGACGTCGCGACCATGGAAAAGAAGGGCATGGCGACCGGCTTCTACGTCACGCATCCGCTCACGCAGGAACAGGTCGAGGTGTGGATCGGCAACTACGTGCTGATGAGCTATGGCGAAGGCGCGGTGATGGGCGTGCCGGCGCACGACGAGCGTGACTTCGCATTCGTGAAGAAATACGGTCTGCCGGTCAGGCAGGTGGTCGCAGTTGAAGGCATGGCGTTTTCGACGGACGCCTGGCAGGAATGGTACGGCGAGAAGACGGGCACGCTCGTCAACAGCGGCAAATACGACGGCCTCAACTACGAACAGGCCGTGGACGCCATTGCCGCCGACCTGAAGGCGCTCGGCCTCGGCGACAAGCAGATCACGTGGCGTCTGCGCGACTGGGGCGTGTCGCGCCAGCGTTACTGGGGCACGCCGATTCCGATCATCCACTGCCCGAAGTGCGGAGACGTGCCGGTGCCGGAAAAAGACCTGCCGGTCGTGCTGCCTGAAGACCTCGTGCCGGATGGCACGGGCAACTCGCTCGCGAAGTCGGAGGCGTTCCTGAACTGCAGCTGCCCGACCTGCGGCGGCGCGGCCAAGCGCGAAACCGACACGATGGACACGTTCGTCGATTCGTCGTGGTACTTCTACCGCTATGCGTCGCCGGACGCAAAGACCATGGTCGACGAGCGCACCGACTACTGGGCGCCGATGGACCAGTACATCGGCGGCATCGAGCACGCGATTCTGCACCTGTTGTACTCGCGCTTCTGGGCGAAGGTCATGCGCGATCTGGGTCTCGTCAAATTCGGCGAGCCGGCCAAGAACCTGCTCACGCAGGGCATGGTGCTCAACGAAACCTATTACCGCGAAGACGTAGCGGGCAAGAAAACGTGGTACAATCCAGCTGACGTGATCGTTTCGTTCGACGACAAAGGCCGCCCGGTCGGCGCAGTGCTCAACTCGGACGGCCAGCCGGTCGTGCTCGGCGGCGTCGAAAAGATGTCGAAGTCGAAGAATAACGGTGTCGATCCGCAATCGCTCATCGACCAGCACGGCGCGGACACCGCGCGTCTGTTCGTCATGTTCGCCGCGCCGCCCGAGCAGCAGCTCGAATGGTCGGGCTCGGGCGTGGAAGGCGCGAGCCGCTTCCTGCGCCGCGTCTGGAGCTTTGCTCACGCGAACGAAGCCGCGCTGCGCGCGGGCGGGCAGTTCGACGCCGCGCAACTCGGCGACGTCGACAAGCTGCTGCGCCGCGAAATCTATAGCGTGCTGAAGCAGGCGGACTTCGACTATCAGCGACTGCAGTACAACACGGTCGTGTCGGCGGCGATGAAGATGCTCAACGCGCTCGACGGCGCGAAGGGCGCGATGCCGGCCGTGCTGCGCGAAACCTATAGCGTGATGCTGCGCGTGCTGTATCCGGTCGTGCCGCACCTCACGTTCCAATTGTGGCAGGAACTCGGTTATGCCGACGAATTCGGTTCGCTGCTCGACGCGCCTTGGCCCAAAGTCGACGAAAAAGCGCTCGAGCAGTCCGAAATCGAACTCGTGCTGCAGGTGAACGGCAAGGTGCGCGGCGCGCTGACGGTGGCGAAAGACGCTTCCCGCGAATCGATCGAACAGCTTGCAGCCGCGCACGAAATGGTCGCGAAGTTCAGCGAAGGCAAGGCGCCGAAAAAGATCGTCGTGGTGCCGGGCCGCCTCGTGAACGTGGTCGTTTGACCACGTTGCCATACCTCCGGCAGGTATGGCGCCGCCTCGCGCGGCGGCGCGTGCCACGCGCCGGGAATCCACTGCGAACCAGGAGCCAATGTGACTCGCAGATCGTTTTTTGTAACGCTGGCTTGCAGCGTATTGATGTTGTCCGCGTGCGGCTTCCAGCTGCGCGGCCAGCAGGACTATGCCTTCAAGCGCCTCTTCATCGCTGGCGGCTCGGCGGCGGCGAGCGCGCGGCTCGCGCGCATCGTGCAAGGCGGCAGCGACACGGTGGTGGTGACGTCGGTGGCGAACGCGGACGCGACCTTGCAGATCACCGAAGCGCGCGGCACGAGCACGCTCACGCTGAATTCACTGGGTGTCGTCGCCGAATATCAATTGAATCTGAACATGAACTACACGCTCGTCGGCAAGGACGGCACGGTTCTGATCCCGCCGAGCGTGATCGCGCTGAACCGGGCGATGACCTACAGCGACCGTTACTCGCAGGCTAAAACGGCTGAGTCGGACATTCTTTTCGCCGACATGGAAAACGACGCAATCGACCAGCTCACGCGGCGTCTGTCGCGCGTGCGTTCGCTGCATCCTGCGCCGGGCGAGCAGGTGCCGGGCGTCGCGCCGCGCGCGCCGTTGCCGCCGCCGCTGTGAGCGTCGCGCGTCGATCGGATCAGAGACACACGTAGCCATGCAACTGCGACTTGACGCGCTCGAAGCGCATCTCGCCAAGGGACTCGCCGGACTGTATGTCGTGTACGGCGACGAGCACCTGCTCGCGCAGGAAGCGTGCGACCGCATTCGCGCGGCGGCGCGCGCGGCCGGCTTTACGGACCGCTCGGTGTTCACCGTGGAGCGCAGTTTCGACTGGAGTTCGCTCCTGGGCGCGAGTCAGTCGATGTCGCTCTTCGGCGACCGGCAACTGGTCGAACTGCGCATTCCGTCGGGCAAGCCCGGCAAGGAAGGCGCGGACGCGCTCAAGGCGCTCGCGGGCTCCGTCAATGACGACGTGCTCACCATGATCACGCTGCCGCGGCTCGATGCAGCCACGCAGAAGTCGGCGTGGTTCACGGCGCTCGCCGACGCGGGCGTCGCCTTGAAAATCGATCCGGTCGAGCACGCGCAACTGCCGAACTGGGTCGGCCAGCGGCTCGCGGCGCAGGGCCAGCGCGTGGCCGCAGGCGAGGAAGGGCGGCGCGCGCTCGCGTTTATCGCGGAGCGTGTGGAAGGCAACCTGCTCGCCGCGCATCAGGAAATTCAGAAGCTCGGGTTGCTCTATCCGGCAGGTTCGTTGAGCTTCGAACAGATTCACGACGCCGTGCTGAACGTCGCGCGCTACGACGTGTTCAAGCTCAATGAGGCGATGCTGGCCGGCGACGTCGGCCGCCTGTCGCGCATGATCGACGGTCTGAAAGGCGAAGGCGAGGCGGCGGTGCTGGTGCTGTGGGCCGTCGTCGAGGAATTGCGCACGCTCTTGCGCATCAAGCGCGGCGTCGCGGCCGGCAAGCCGCTTGCCATGCTGGTGCGCGAAAATCGCGTGTGGGGTCCGCGCGAGCGCTTGATCGGGCCGGCTTTGTCGCGTGTCACCGAGTCGGCGCTGGAAAAAGCGCTGGCGTTGGCGGCACGGCTGGATCGGCAGGTGAAGGGTTTGTCGGGCGGCACGCCGGGCAATCATCGCAACGATCCGCCGCCTGATCCGTGGGACGGACTCTTTGAGCTCGCGATGGCGGTGGCGTCGCCGAAGACGTCAGCTGTGCCGCCGGCGCGACCTCGGAGCGGGGCGGCGGCTGCTGCGGCGGCGCGCAGGCCGGCGTGAGTTGCAGGACCGCGCCCGGCGTCGGCGGGTTTTGAGGCGGCGAGGCCGCAGGGCAGGAAGTCGAGCGAAGCTTGGCCACAAAACCGCCAGCCCGCGCAGCGCGGCGACGAAGCACCACAGCCTCCGGCTATCGCAAGCAAGCGCGCGAAGCGTGAAGCACGACGCCCACGCCCTCGCCAGCGAAGCGCCCCGGCCCGACTTACAATCGTTGCATCTTTTGCTAATCAGTTAATCAGCCTGTTCGCCGCTCGTCGGCGGGTGCGGCATGACGAGAATCACCATGGATATCGACCAGTACATGACCGACCTCGGCCGCCGCGCCCGCCAGGCATCGCGTGCGATGGCGCGGGCATCGATGGTTGCCAAAAACGCCGCGCTGACAGCGGTCGCAGCGGGCATCGAGCGCGACGCCGCCTTGCTCAAGGAAGCCAACGCGCGCGACGTCGCGCGGGCGCGCGAGAAGGGCCACGACGCGGCTTTTATTGACCGCTTGACCTTGTCGGACAAAGCGCTCAAAACAATGGTCGAAGGCTTGCGCCAGGTCGCCGCGCTCGCTGATCCAATCGGCGAAATCAGCAATCTGAAGTTCCGGCCGAGCGGCATCCAGGTTGGGCAGATGCGCGTGCCGCTCGGTGTGATCGGCATCATCTACGAATCGCGTCCTAACGTGACGATCGACGCCGCCGAGCTGTGCCTCAAGTCGGGCAACGCGACCATTTTGCGCGGCGGTTCGGAAGCGCTCGAATGCAATACCGCGCTCGCAAGACTGATCGGCGAAGGACTGCAGGCAGCCGGTTTGCCGCAAGACGCGGTGCAGGTGGTCGCCACGTCGGACCGCGCCGCGGTCGGCAAGCTGATTACGATGACCGAATACGTCGACGTGATCGTGCCGCGCGGCGGCAAGAGCCTGATCGAGCGGCTCATGAACGAAGCGCGCGTGCCGATGATCAAGCATCTGGACGGCATCTGCCACGTGTACGTGGACGACCGCGCGGATCTCGCGAAGGCGCTGATCGTCTGCGACAACGCGAAGACGCACCGCTACGGCACCTGCAACACGATGGAAACGCTGCTCGTCGCGCGCGGCATTGTGTCGGCCGTGTTGCCGCCGCTCGGCAAGCTGTATCGCGAGAAGAATGTCGAGCTGCGCGTGGACGCGGCGGCGCGAGCGGTGCTGGCAGACGCGGGCGTCGGTCCGCTCGTCGACGCGACCGAAGAAGACTGGCGCACCGAATACCTCGCGCCCGTGCTCGCGATCAAGGTGGTGGACGATCTGGACGCGGCCATCGAGCACATCAAAACCTACAGCTCGCAACATACCGACGCGATCGTCACAGAAGACCACGACCGCGCCATGCGCTTCC
The DNA here is from genome assembly GCA_940746715.1 of uncultured Paraburkholderia sp. Taxonomy (GTDB): domain Bacteria; phylum Pseudomonadota; class Gammaproteobacteria; order Burkholderiales; family Burkholderiaceae; genus Paraburkholderia. Next base: position 188,191 of record CALNWN010000009.1, on the reverse strand, counting down.
TGCGCGAGGTGGATTCGGCAAGCGTGATGGTGAACGCCTCGACCCGTTTCGCGGATGGCTTCGAGTTCGGCCTCGGCGCCGAAATCGGCATCTCCAACGACAAGCTGCACGCGCGCGGTCCGGTCGGCCTGGAAGGCTTGACGTCGCTGAAGTATGTCGTGCTCGGGCATGGCGAAGGGCGCCAGTAAGCGCATGAAGCCAGGCGTGGCCGTGCAACGCGGCCGCGCCTTACGCGTTTTCCTGACCGCGACGCCGCGTCACTTCACGCCGCGCTGCGGGGCCGGCAACATCGCCGGCGCTCTTCAGAACAACTCGCCGACCACCCAAGGACACCCGATGCTCTGGATCAAGACGTTTCACATCGTTCTGATCGCTTCCTGGTTTGCCAGCCTGTTCTATTTGCCGCGCATTTTCGTCAATCTGGCGATGGAAACCGAACCCGCCGCGGTGAAGCGTCTCCTGATCATGGCGCGCAAGCTGTTCCGTTTCATGTCGTTTGTCGCGGTGCCGGCGCTTGCTTGCGGACTGTGGCTTTGGCTCGTGGTCGGAATCGGCAGCGGTCAGGGTTGGATTCACGCGAAGGTCGGCGTGGTGGTGCTGCTTATCGTCTATCACGCCTACTGCGGCGTGCTGCTGCGGACCTTCGAGCGCGGCGAGAACCGTCGCTCGCACAAGTGGTATCGCATGTTCAACGAACTGCCCGTGCTGGGCATGCTGGCGGCGGTTGCGTTGGTGGTTATTAAGCCTTTCTAAGCAGTTTTCATCGCGGCGGCCGCGGTTTCGCGGTCGCGTCTAAGACTTTTCCGAAACGTCGCGCGGAATCTTTTCTGCGATTGTCGGGCGCAGTACTGCGCTTGCGGCCGACGTTTCACAAATTCTCCCTGCCTTTTCTTTGCCGCCCGCGCTTTTCGCGCTGGCGCGTCACGACATTTCTCGTCTGCAGCCGCATGGCGGCGCGCTCTCAAGCCCTTGTCAAAGCGCTCGGCACACGGTCTTGCTTTCCCTATTTGTCTGTAAAACCAGCGCGTAAGCCAAGCCGTTTTTAGTCCTTGTCTGATTCAGTCTGTATAGCGCGACTGCGTTGTTGGCGTTTTATCCCTCGCTTGCCCGCGCACAGTCGCTGCCGACCAACGGCCAGGTGGTGGCATGTCAGGCGAGCATCTCGCAGAACACCAACACGATGACCATCAATCAGGGTACGCAGCGTACCGTGATCGACTGGAACTCGTTCAACGTCGGTGACGGGCGCCGGTGCGTCGAACATTCAGGGCTCCTTGCTGGCGAACGGCTAGGTGCTGATCCAGAACGCAAACGGCGTGCTCTTCAGCAAGGGCGCGGTGGTGAACGTCGGCTCGCTGCTGGCCACCACCAAGTCCGTCGATTCCAACGCATTCATGGCGGGCAATCCGCTCGCGCTGAGCTCGACCGGTACGAACGCAAGCGTGGTCAACGACGGCACGATCAACGCGCAAGGCTACGTCGTCCTGATGGGCGACCAGGTGCGAAACAGCGGCGCGATCACGACCGCGCGAGGTGGCCAGGTGGCGCTCGCCGCGGGCGACAGCGCGATGGTCGCGCTGCCGAACGGCCAGGGCATCCAGTTGACGCTGACGAACGCGTCGGCGAACGCGCTGGTGGAAAACAGCGGCAACATCCAGGCGGAAAACGGCACGGTGCTGCTGACCGCGCGCGGCAGCAACTCGCTGCTGAACACGGTGGTGAATCTGTCGGGCGTGGTGCGCGCGGGCACGGTGGTGGCCGATGCGGGCAACACGGGCGATGTCGCGGTGACGGGCAGCATCGACGCGTCGAGCGCGACGGGCGCGGGCGGCACGGTGGTGCTGTCGGGCGACTGCGTGGGCGTGTTCGCCAATGCATCGATCGATGCAAGCGGCGTGACGCAAGGCGGCAAGGTGATTATCGGCGGCGACAGTCTGCACAAGCTGGACGGCACGCAGGCGCAAGGCATGCTGCAGGACGGCGTGCAGTTCGCGAACTTCACGCAGGTGGATGCCGGCGCGAAGATCGACGCGGGTTCTTCGCATGGCGACGGCGGCTTTGTCGAAACGTCGGGTCATAGCCTCGACGTGCAAGGTCAGGTGAGCGCAGCGGCGCCGGAAGGCAAGGCCGGTGCATGGCTGATCGACTCGACCGATGTAATGATCAGCACGAGCGCGGACGCCAACTACGGCGGCAACGTGACGGGCGGCTTCAGCGGCGGCACGAACACGAGCGCGACGGTGAAGAACACGACGATCAGCAACGCGCTGAACGTGGGTACGGATGTCACGATCACGACGGCGAGCTCCGGCACGGCGACGGGCAATATCGTGCAGCAGTCGGGCGCGGATATCGTCAAGAGCGGGGGCAATACGTCTGCCAATCTGACGCTGGCGGCGAACGGCAGCATCACGCTGAATGGCAACATCACGTCGACATCGAACAAGCTGAACCTCAACTTGACCGCGGGCACCGGCACGGGCAAGGGCTCAGTCAACCAGACTGCGGCGAGTACGGTCGATCTGACGGTGTCTGCAAATACGACCGCAGGAGGCGGCGCCGCTAGCTACAGTAACGCGATCGAGTTGCGTGGCACGGATGCAAACATCGGTGGCGGCTCTATTGCAGGCGTTAGCAACACTGGCCTCTGGCATTGTGTTTGTTGGCAACTTCACCGAGATCGGTAACGGCACTCTGACCGTTAGCGGCACGTCCAACACGGCTGATGGCGTTCAATTCTGGACGAACGGCAGTATGGCGGTCACGCAAACTGCCAATGTCAGCGTCAGCGGCAGTAGCACGACGGGGCGCGGTGTATTTCAGAACAACAACCACACGCTACCGGTACGGATATCAACGGTTCGATCAACACGACGGACAACGGCTCCATCAACATCTCGGGCAACAGCACGGATGGCACGGGCGTGATCGTCGACCCGAATGGTTCGATCAACACTTCGGGCAACGGCTCCACCGATATCAGCGGTGATTCGACCAACGGTACCGGCACCGATATCAACGGCTCGATCAACATGTCCGGCAACGCCAGCGGCGAAATCTCGGGCAATTCGACGAACGGCAATGGCACGATCATCGACGGTAACGTGAACACCATGGACAACGCCACGATCGTGATCATCGACAACGGCAACATCGTGACCCCGGGCACCAACGGTGGCGCCAACGGCGGCGACAACGCCCCGGTCGACAACTGCGGCAACACGCCCCCGGATAACGGAGGCGGCAACGGTAACGGCCCCAACACCGACGTCACGCCTTCGCTTGACGGCTCAGGTGGTAGTGGCGGCAGCAGCGGCGGCGTCGCGGCGGGCCTCGTCGGCGCAATCGGTGTGGGCGGCGCTGCAGCGTACTTCATGGGCGACATGGCGTCGGCACATTGGTACCTGGAGGCCGAGCAGGCGCTGACACTCGAAGCCGGCGCTCCGATGTTCTGGGCCGATGCCGAGCTCGAGCACGTGACGGTCGGCATGACGACGAACTCTGCCGACGCGCAGTTGCTCACGCATGCGGGTGCGCTGAACCGCCATCTGACGTATCGCGACGGAGCCGAAGGCGTGAAGCACTTCACGTACGAAGATCCGCAGCAGAAGACGAAGGCGGATCTCTCCGTGAACATGCGCACGCATGAGTACTTCTACACGGAAAGCGGTGTGAAGGACGGCAAGGCGTACGTGGTCAAGTCGCACGGCTGTCTGAAGATGGGCGTCGCGCCTGTCGGCGGTACGGCTCGCGCCACGGTGAGCGGAGCAGCCTGACGCCGGGCCGCACCTCGCGCAGCAGCGTGAGGTGTGGCGAGGCATCGGCAGGCCAGTCGTCGCAGGTCGGGACGGCCGGCTGGCCGAAGGTGTCAACGTTTCGCTAGCAGAGGGCGGTGCCATGGGCATCGCCCTTTTTTATTTCGCTTGAGGGATTGATTGAACATCGAATTGCAACCGGCGCGGCGCTCAAAGCAGTTCATCGCAAACGGATAAACAAAGTCAAAAACTTAGAGCCATGTTCAGTGAATTAAGACTATTCCTATTTATTAACCGAAAATAAATAAGCCGGTTTGCAAAAAAGTACAAACACACGACCGCTCCAGCCAATCGCACGCCTCAACGCCCACTCCGAAAACTAAGAGCATTTTTGGAATAGTCCTATTCGTTTCCGAATTCAGGGCTCGTAATCTCTTATGGGTGGGGCGACGCAGTTTCGGCAGAAAAATCCGCAATCGTGGCGCCATGGTATTTAATCTGAGTGCAAGGTTAATTCGATGTTGTGGCGTAAAAACGAAGTAAATCGGCAGATTGCTCGCGCAATGTGGGTGTTGCCGGTATTGATGGCGGGAGCTGCTCACGCGGAGCCTGTCGCAACCGTCAGTTCCAGTCTCCCGGCCGCTCAGGCCGCCGTTTCATTCAAGGTGATTCCCGCGGGCAGCCGCGACGAGGCGGCCATGCCGAAGCTGCTGCGTGACCCGGCGGCAACGCTCGGCAGCGCGCCGGCGAACCTCGACGACGTCAACCGCTGGTCCGACCGTCTCACTGTCGCGCTGCGTCAAGGCGGCTTTCCCGTCGCCCACGTGCTGATGACCGACGACAACTGGCGCGCCGCGCAGAAGGGCGCGGAACCGATGTTCGCGGTTTTCCCGGGCCGGATCGGCAAGATGCCGTGCCAAGTCGCGCGTCGACGACGTTCGCCTGCAGCGTCTCGTCTCTCACGCGATGTGCGGCAACGATTCAGCCGCTGACGCTTGCGTGCTCAACATGCCGCGCCTCGAACGCGCCACGCAATTGCTTCAGGATCTGCCGGGCGTCGCCATCGACAAGGCACCGCAGTTTGCTCCCGGCGCAGGCGTCGGCGATATCGACGTGGTGTTCAGCATCGCCGAAAAAGGCAAGCCGATGCAGGCGGACCTCATTCTCGACAGACAACCAGGGTATCGAGTCGACGGGCGCCTATCGCTTCGGTGTGACGGCATCGGGCAACAATTACTTCGGCGCCGGCGAGAGCTACGCGTTCACGCTGCTCGGCACCGACAAGAAGATGTGGACGGGCTCGCTCACCGGCAGCGTGCCGATCTTCGACGACGGTCTGCGCATGACGGGCGGCGTCACGCGTCAGCAGTACTCGATCAACGCGGGGACGCCGGTTGCCGGCGTCGCCACCACGGGTCAGGCCGGCGTGGTGTACCCGTTCCTGCGAGGCCTCGACGCCAACTTCTGGGGCGGCGCATCGCTCCTGCACAGTCAGGCGGCCACGACCTACAAGGACTACGGCTTCGCGACGCACAGCACGCTGGATTCTGTGTGCCTCTCGGTGCAGGCCGACAACGGCGATCGTCCGCAGCAACTGCGCACCAACATTCTGAGCGGACAGGCCGCGCTGACGCTCGGTCACCAGCGCAACGACGACGCCGCACTCGACGCCGGTCCGCAACGCGCCGGCAACACGCCAAGCTCACCGGTTTCGGCTTCGGCACGTATGCGCTCACGCGCAGCGGCAATCTCTTTCTGACGGGCCGCGTCAATTCGCAACTGGCGAGCCGCAACCTCGACGCGAGCGAAAAGCTTGCCGCGGGCGGCCCCGACGCGGTGCGCGCCTACAGCGCCGACGAAGTGTCGTTCGACGAAGGCGTCATCAACGCGGGGCTGTATCAGCGCTTTCCGATCGCGACCGGCCACCAGCTTCAACTGGGCGTGTTCTCCGACTTCGCTATCGGCCGCGTGAATCACTCGCCCTGGAAGGACTGGGAAAAGAGCTATGTCGGCGTGCCCGGCGTCACCAACACGCGCACGCTCGCCGGCTACGGCGCGAGCGTGGACTGGCTCACGCCCGTCGGCGCGACCGTCTCGGCGTCGGTTTCCAAATCCTATGGATTTTCATCGGCTTCGTGGGTCGAGTCCGGCAAGAAGCCGTTGCAGTACTGGATGTCCATCACCTGGAAGCACTAAGCATTTTTGTGGGCGCGCACCGCGCCGATCAACCAATCGTAAGCACTACGTCATTTAGTCCGGAGAGTGTCATGAAATTCAGCATCAACAAGTTCGAATACCTTTGCTATCGCCGTGAGCACGAAAAAGCGAGCCGCGAGCTGCTGCAGCTGCTCAACAAGATCGACCAGCATTACGGTATCCTGATAGAGTGGACGTCTGGGCGCAGTCCAACGAAGCGCAGGACATCATGGGCGATCACCTGCTTGCGCGTCTCACCTCGGCGATCACGAGTCTCGTCAAGGATCCTAAGTTCACCTTCTCCGACGCCGGCATCGCCCGCAGCACGGCGTTGTTCCAGCGCTGGCTGGCCGCCATGTTCGCGGCGAGCCCGTTCCGCAATGCCGATCACATTCTGCGTTCGCTCGGCGTCGACGAGCTCGCGCGCAATGCGATCGAGCTGCGCAACAGCGAAATCCGCAAGTTCCAGCTCTTCTATTTGCCGGAGTCGGAAGTTCGTCTCGATTGGGACGCGCTGTGGAACTTCGACAAGACGAAGGCGGCGTCGCTTGCCATGACCATCATGTCGTCGCGCTTTCTCGGCACGCCGTCGGCGCATCAGAAACGCGAACTGCTGTTGCGCTGGCTGCCGGAGCGGCTCGAGCAGATCGACAGCTCGATTCTCTGCCCATGGGCGTGCTGCACGACGTCTACATGCATTTCAGCTATGCGGACATGGCCGCCAAGCACGACATCAAGAAGCCGATCAACGCGCTGATCCGCCGCAAGCTCGGAGAGCTCGGCAGTCGTGACGTCACGCGGTCGGCGGCAAAAGTCGAGGGCGAGAAGCCGGTGCTGCTCGTCGTGCTCGAATGGTTTTCGAAAAATCACTCGATCTACCGCACGCACTCGCAAACGCTCGTCGCGATGCGCGACAAATTCCACCTCGTCGGCATGGGCTACGACGGCCGCGTCGACGACGCCGGTAAGGCCGTCTTCCACGAGTTCATTCCGCTGCAAGGCGGCAACGTGTGGGAAGCCGCGCGGCACGTGCGCGACACGAGCGAAGCCCGCAACGCGCAGATGATGTACATGCCGAGCGTCGGCATGTTCCCGATCACGATGGTGCTCGCCTGTTTGCGCGCCGCGCCGCTGCAACTTATGGCGCTGGGGCATCCGGCCACGACGCACGGCCACGCAATGGACTACGTGGTCGTCGAGGAAGACTACGTGGGCGACGAAGCCTGCTTCAGCGAAAAGCTGCTGAAGCTGCCTTCGGACGGCATGCCGTATCGCGCGCCGGCTGCTGCCTTGCCGCAGCACGACTACTGGGTCTTTCCGCACGCGATTCCCGCCTACCTGGCGCTGGATCTCGAGGCGCTGCCGCCGTCCGTGCCTTTCCTGCATGCGCCAGGAAAGACCGCGTTTCCCGCGCTCGTCGAAAGCAGGGGCAACCTCAAAGTAGGTCTGGCGTTCAAGGGCGCGCCGGTCGCCATGAGACCAGGTGGCTGCCGTCGTCCGCACCCACAATCAATAACGCAAAGGAGGAGCTTCATGGAAGCTGTTCACGGCAGCATGCTGCTGGTTTACGGGGTGATCGCCATCGCCCTGCTGATCTTGATGATCACCCGCTTCAAGGTTTATCCGTTCCTCGTCCTGATTATATCGTGTCGCTGCTGCTCGGGCTCGTGTCCGGCATGCCGATGGCGACCATCGTCAAGTCCTTCGAAACCGGCAACGGCAACACGCTCGGCCACATCGCGGTGGTGGTGGGTCTCGGCACGATGCTCGGCAAGATGATGGCCGAATCCGGCGGCGCCGAGCGCATCGCCACCACGCTCATCAGCTGGTTCGGTGAGAAGAACATTCACTGGGCGATGATGGTCGTCGCGATCATCGTCGGCTTGCCGATGGTCGCGGGCCTGTCCGTCGTGCACGGACTGATTCCGCCGCACCCGGCCGCGATGCTCGCCGTGCAGCAGTATCACGCGGACATCGGCAAGACGATCGCCTATGGCCTGATTGTCGGCGTGCCGACGGCTATCGTCGCCGGTCCGCTCTTTGCGCTGCTGATTCATCGCACGGTGAAGCTGCCGAAGGACAACGCACTGGCCTCGCAATTCCTCAACAAGGACGAAGTGGCGATGTCGGGCACGCCGGGCGGCGCGAGCGCGGCGCCCAAGCGTGAGCTGCCGAGCTTCGGCGTGACGCTCTTCACGGTGCTGTTGCCGGTGATCCTGATGCTGGTCGGCAGCTGGGCGGATCTTGTCTTCACGCCGAAGACGCTGCCGAACGACCTGCTGCACTTCGTCGGCAATTCGGACGTTGCGCTTTTGATCGCCGTGCTGGTCAGCTTCTGGACCTTCGGCGCGAGCCGCGGTTTCAATCGCGACCAGATCCAGAAGTTCTGCGGCGAATGTCTCGCGCCGATCGCGGGTATTACGCTGATCGTCGGCGCGGGCGGCGGTTTCGGGCGCGTGCTGATGGATAGCGGCATTTCGAAGGAAATCGTCGCCGCGACCACCTCGGCGCATCTGTCGCCGCTGCTGTTCGGCTGGCTCGTCGCGGCGCTGATCCGTCTCGCCACGGGTTCGGCGACGGTCGCCATGACGACCGCCTGCGGCATCGTCGCGCCGATCGCGGCAGCGAGCGCCATTCAGGTGAAGCCGGAGCTGCTCGTGCTGGCAACGGGCTCGGGCTCGCTGATCTTCTCGCATGTGAACGACGGCGGTTTCTGGCTGATCAAGGAATACTTCGGTATGACGGTGGGGCAGACCTTCAAGACATGGTCGCTCCTCGAGACCATCATTTCGTTGATGGGTTTGGGCTTGACCTTCGCGCTGGCGGCGGTCCTGTAAGGAGTTTTTGATGATTTTGATCGCAATGGGTGTGTCGGGCGCCGGCAAGACGAGAATCGGCGAGATGCTGGCGGAACGCCTGCACTGCGCGTTCACCGACGGCGACGCGTTTCACAGTGCCGCCAACAAGGAGAAGATGCACCACGGCATTCCGCTCACCGACGAAGACCGGTGGCCGTGGCTCAAAACTATCCGCGCCGCGATCGAAGAAAAGCAGAAGGCGGGCGAGACGGCCGTGTTCACGTGTTCGTCGCTGAAGCGCTCGTACCGCGACATCTTGCGCGACGGCGACAAGGACGTGTGCTTCGTGTATCTGAAGGGCTCGCGCGAGGTGCTGCAGGAGCGCCTCACCACGCGCACCGGCCATTTCTTCGACCCGTCGCTGCTGCAAAGCCAGCTCGACACGCTCGAGGAACCGGGCGCGGACGAGGCGGTGACGGTGAGCATCGAGCTGTCGCCGGAACAGATTGTCGACGACGTGCTGCAGCAGATCGACAAGCGCTAGGTTTTCCGCCCTTTTTGTCGTTCAGATGTGGAAAACCGCTCCTTGGAGCGGCTTTTCTTCTGCTGCGGCGCTAATACCCGGCCGGAGCCGGGCAAGGCGTAACGCGTCAGGCCTCATGCTTTAGCCGATGCGCTTCGCCAGTTCCACAGCCTTGCCGATATACGACGCCGGCGTCATCGCGAGCAAGCGGTCTTTCGCGTCCTGCGGAATCGCCAGGCCGCCGACAAACGCCTGCAGCGCCTCACGCGTAATGCCCTTGCCGCGCGTCAGTTCCTTCAGCTGTTCGTACGGATTTTCGATGCCGTAGCGGCGCATCACCGTTTGCACCGGCTCGGCCAGCACTTCCCAGCAGTTGTCGAGATCTTCGTTCAGACGCTGCGCGTTCACTTCCAGCTTGTCCAGACCGCGGATCAGCGAGTCGTACGCGAGCAGCGAATAGCCGAACGCGACGCCCATGTTGCGCAGCACCGTGGAATCGGTCAGGTCGCGCTGCCAGCGCGAAACCGGCAGCTTGTCGGCGAGGTGGCGCAGCGTGGCGTTCGCGAGACCCAGGTTGCCTTCGGAGTTTTCGAAGTCGATCGGGTTGACCTTGTGCGGCATCGTCGACGAACCGATCTCGCCGGCCTTGGTGCGCTGCTTGAAATAGCCGACCGAGATGTAGCCCCAGATGTCGCGGTCGAGGTCCAGCAGGATCGTGTTCGCGCGCGCGACGGCGTCGAACAGTTCGGCCATGTAGTCGTGCGGCTCGATCTGGATCGTGTACGGATTGAAGGTGAGCTTCAGGCGCTGTTCGACCACTTCGCGCGAGAAGGCTTCCCAGTCGAACTCCGGATACGCCGACAGGTGCGCATTGAAGTTGCCGACCGCGCCGTTCATCTTGCCGAGCAGTTCGACGTTGGCAATACGCTCGATGGCGCGTGCGAGGCGCGCGGCCACGTTGGCGATTTCCTTGCCGAGCGTGGTCGGGCTGGCCGGCTGGCCGTGCGTGCGCGACAGCATGGGCTGCGCGGCGTGCGCGTGAGCCAGCGCGACGAGCTTCTGATGCACGGTGCGCAGCGCCGGCAGAATGACGTGCTCGCGGGCGCCCGCGAGCATCAGGCCGTGCGACGTGTTGTTGATGTCTTCCGACGTGCACGCGAAGTGGATGAACTCGCTCGCGCGTTCCAGTTCTTCCTGACCCTTGACCGACTCCTTCAGCCAGTATTCGACGGCTTTCACGTCGTGGTTCGTCACGCGCTCGATTTCCTTGATGCGCGCGGCGTCGTGCGCGGTGAAGCGCTCGGCCAGTTGCAGCAGGAACTGCTCGGACGCTTGGGAGAAGCGCGGCACTTCGGCGAAACCGGCGCGCGACAGCGCGATCAGCCAATGAATTTCGACCGTCACGCGATTGCGCATGAACGCGGATTCCGAAAGCCAGTCGCGCAGAGCTTCGGTTTTCGACGCATAGCGGCCGTCGAGCGGGGAGAGCGCATTCAGCGCGAACAGGGTGTCGGGGCGGGTGTCGGACATGATGGCGGCTGGTCTAAGCGTTGAGCGCCCGCTGAAGTGACAGCGGGCAGATCGGAACGGAGGGAACCGCGAATTTTACCACTACGGGCGGATTGACCCGGAATCCGGCGGCCGGCGCTCAGCCGCACTGAGCCGAACTGAACCCCGTACGGGCGACGCGACCGGCGACCGGATGGACGCATTCGCAGAGCCACTAGAATGCTGACTTCTTCTTTCTCGCCGGCAGCAGGCTTCGCATGGAACTCAAATGGCTCGAAGACTTCGTTTCGCTCGCGGAAACGCACAGTTTCAGCCGCTCGGCTGAGCTGCGCCATGTCACGCAGCCGGCGTTCTCGCGACGCATCCAGGCGCTGGAGGCCTGGCTCGGCACGGAACTGATCGACCGCTCGGTGTATCCGACGCGCCTGACGCCGGCGGGCCAGGTGTTCAACGAACAGGCGCTCGCCATGCTGTCGCAGTTCCACGAGGCGCGCGCGCTGCTGCGCGGCCACACGGCGACGCCGCAGGCGACCATCGAATTCGCCGTGCCGCACACGCTGTCGCTCACTTACTTTCCGCGCTGGCTGCAACGCATCGAGGCGCAGATGGGCACGATCCATACGCGGCTGCGCGCGCTCAACGTGCACGACGCGGCGCTCTCGCTGGTGGAAGGCGGCTGCGATCTGGTGATGGGCTATCACCATCCCAGCCATCCCGTCGCGCTCGATCCGGGCCGCTACGACATGCTGACGCTTGGCAACGAGCCGATCAGTCCGTTTTCCGCGCCGTGCCGCGCGGGCCGTCCGCGTCACACGTTGCCGGGTACCGCGGAGGCGCCCACGCCTTACCTGTCGTACACGCCCAACGCTTACCTGGGCCGCATGACGGAGGTGATTCTGGCCAACGCGCCGGAGCGCCTCTATCTGGACCGGCTCTACGAAACCGACATGGCCGAAGGTCTGAAGGCGATGGCGCTGGCGGGCCACGGCATTGCATTCCTGCCGCATAGCGCGGTGGAAGACGCAGTCGCGGACGGCAAGCTCATCCGGCTCGACCGCGCCAAGCGCGGCACGCCCGAAGGGCAACTCACGCTCACCATGGAAATACGCCTTTACCGCGACAAGCTGGCCGCGAAGAGCGACGACGCGCGTCAGATCTTCGTGCGGCAGCTGTGGGACGTGGTCTCGGAAGAGCTGACGCACGGCGGCGCATGAGCGCCGGCGCGAGCCGCGCTTGAAAACTGGTCAAGGTTTGCCTGGAACCTGCATGAAGCCCGCAGCAAACGTGCGCTACCGCGACACGAATTTGCGGCTTCGGCATGATTATGCAAAAAAAACATAACCGGATAAGGAAACGGCATTGGATTTCAAATCGGCGTTTTTCGACAATGCTGCTATTCGATCAACGCCGGAGCGTTCATGTCTTCCCAGCAGCAAGTCGCCCAATCCGCCTCAACGTTGCAATCCGTTCCCTCCTACCTGAATAGCGATGACCTCGGCCCGTGGGGTAACTACCTCCGCCAGGTCGACCGCGTCGCGCCGTACCTCGGCTCGCTGTCCCGCTGGCTCGAAACCCTGAAGCGCCCGAAGCGCATACTGATCGTCGACGTGCCTATCGAGCTCGATAACGGCACCGTCGCGCACTTCGAGGGCTACCGCGTGCAGCACAACGTGTCGCGCGGTCCGGGCAAGGGCGGCGTGCGCTATCACCAGGACGTGACGCTGTCGGAAGTGATGGCGCTGTCCGCATGGATGTCGGTCAAAAACGCCGCGGTGAACGTTCCTTACGGCGGCGCGAAGGGCGGTATCCGCCTCGATCCGCGCAAGCTCTCGCGTGGCGAACTGGAGCGCGTGACGCGCCGCTACACCAGCGAAATCGGCATCATCATCGGACCGAACACCGACATTCCCGCGCCAGACGTGAACACGAACGAGCAGATCATGGCGTGGATGATGGACACGTACTCGATGAACCAGGGCCAAACGGCAACCGGCGTCGTGACCGGCAAGCCGATCACGCTCGGCGGTTCGCTCGGCCGACGTGAAGCGACGGGCCGCGGCGTGTTCGTGGTGGGCTGCGAAGCGGCACGCCGCATCGGCTTCGACATCGAAGGGGCGCGCATTGCCGTGCAAGGCTTCGGCAACGTCGGCGGGATTGCCGCGCGTCTCTTCCAGGAAGCGGGCGCGAAAGTCGTCGCGGTGCAGGATCACACGGGCTCGCTGTACAAGTCGACGGGTATCGACGCGGTCGCGCTGCTCGAGCACGTCGCGAAGACGGACGGCGTGGGCGGTTTCCCGGAAGCCGACGCGGTGACGAACGAAGAGTTCTGGACCGTGGAGTCGGATATCCTGATTCCGGCGGCGCTCGAAAACCAGATCACTGAAAAGAATGCCGGCAAGATCAAGACGCGGATCGTCGTGGAAGGCGCAAACGGCCCGACCACCACGGCAGCCGACGACATCCTGCACGACCGCGGCATCCTCGTGATTCCGGACGTGGCGGCCAACGCCGGCGGCGTGACGGTGTCGTACTTCGAATGGGTGCAGGACTTCTCCAGCTTTTTCTGGACCGAAGACGAAATCAACCAGCGCCTCGAGCGCGTCATGCGCGAAGCGTTTGCCGCCGTGTGGCAGGTGTCGAGCGAGCAGAGCGTTTCCGTGCGCACGGCGGCGTTTATCGTCGCGTGTAAGCGGATTCTGCAAGCGCGCGAAATGCGCGGCCTGTATCCCTGATCGCAGGCTGTAACTACAGCAGGCGGAAGAGAAAACGGCGGGTCCGCTACCTCGCGGATGCGCCGTGCATTTCACGTGAATGCGCATGCCTGAACGTGCTCCACAAGAGCGCGCGTTGGACCTGGCGGGCGGCATCGTAAAGATGCCGCCCGCCTTTGCATATCCGGAAACCTTGACCGACTGCGCGAATCCGTCGCCCGCCGATAGCGGCGTGTACGCAACAACCATGGTTTACTGCCGTACTTTCAGAATAATTACTTTGCTAAACTGGCGCCGGTTCTTGCCAAGGAGATCAAACATGAAGGTTAAAAAGGCTGCGTTGCTGCTCGCGACTCTCGGACTGTTTACGGTTGGCGCGCACGCGCAGGACGCCGGCACGCTGAAGAAAATCAAGGACACGGGCGTCATTTCGCTGGGCCATCGCGAATCGTCGATTCCGTTTTCCTACTATGACGACAAGCAGAATGTGATCGGCTATTCGCAGGAATTCGCGCTGAAGGTGGTCGACGCGGTCAAGCAGAAGCTGAATGCGCCGAACCTGAAAGTGAAGCTGATTCCGGTCACATCGCAAAACCGTATTCCGCTGGTGCAGAACGGCACCGTCGACATGGAATGCGGCTCCACCACGAATAACGCGGAACGCCAGCAACAGGTGGCGTTCTCGAACACGATCTTTGTGATCGGCACGCGTCTGATGACCAAGAAGGATTCGGGCATCAAGGACTGGGCCGACCTGAAGGGCAAGACGGTCGTCACGACCGCCGGCACCACGTCCGAGCGCCTGCTTCGCAAGATGAACCAGGACAAGAACATGGGCATGAACATCATCAGCGCGAAGGACCACGGCGAGTCGTTCCTGACGCTGTCCACCGGCCGTGCCGCCGCGTTCATGATGGACGACGCGCTGCTCGCCGGCGAGCGCGCCAAGTCGAACAATCCGGGCGATTTCGTGATCGTCGGCGCGCCGCAGTCGCATGAAGCGTACGGCTGCATGCTGCGCAAGAACGATCCGAAGTTCAAGAAGGTTGTGGACGAGGCGATCGCGAAGGTCGAAACCTCGGGCGAAGCCAACAAGATCTACAAGAAGTGGTTCGAATCGCCGATTCCGCCGAAGGGCCTGAACCTGAACTTCCCGGAAAGCGACGCCATGAAGGCGCTCTTCAAGAGCCCGAATGACAAGGCAATCGATTAAACCTTAGCTGTTTTTTTGAAATGCTGAATGAAACGGAAGGGGCCGCGCGCTTCTTCCGTTTCTTTTTGCTGGAGTCTTGGTCATGTCATATCATTGGAACTGGGGCATTCTGCTAACTCCGGTCTCCACCGGCGAGCCGACCACTTATCTGGGCTGGTTGCTGTCGGGCTTCTGGGTAACGATTACCGTGTCGCTGTCGGCATGGGTAATCGCGCTGATCGTCGGTTCGTTTTTCGGCGTGCTGCGCACGGTGCCGAATAAATGGGCGTCGGGCATCGGCACCGTCTACGTCGCGATTTTCCGTAACATTCCGCTGATCGTGCAGTTCTTCACCTGGTATCTCGTGATACCGGAATTGCTGCCGGTGTCCATCGGCAACTGGTTCAAGCAATTGCCTCCGGGCGCGCAGTTCTTCTCCGCGTCGATCATCTGCCTCGGGCTCTTCACCGCCGCGCGCGTGTGCGAGCAGGTGCGCTCGGGCATCAACGCGCTGCCGCGCGGCCAGCGCGCCGCGGGCCTCGCCATGGGCTTCACGCAATGGCAGACGTATCGCTACGTGCTGCTGCCGGTTGCTTACCGGATCATCGTGCCGCCGCTCACGTCCGAGTTCCTGAATATCTTCAAGAACTCGGCGGTCGCGTCGACCATCGGTCTGCTCGATCTGTCCGCACAGGCGCGTCAGCTCGTCGACTACACGTCGCAGACCTATGAGTCGTTCATCGCCGTCACGCTCGCGTACGTGCTGATCAACCTGGTCGTGATGCAACTGATGCGCTGGGTCGAAGCAAAGTCCCGGTTGCCCGGCTATATCGGAGGCAAGTGATGCACCATTTCGACTGGAGCGGTATTCCGGGCGCACTGCCTACGCTGTGGACCGGCGCCATCGTCACTTTCAAGATCACGCTGATCGCAATCGTGGTCGGCATCGTCTGGGGCACGGTCCTCGCGATGCTGAGGCTGTCGTCGTTCAAGCCTTTCGAGTGGTTCGCGAAGGGCTACGTGACGATTTTCCGTTCGATCCCGCTGGTGATGGTCCTGCTGTGGTTCTTCCTGATCGTGCCGCAGGTGCTGCAGAATGTGCTCGGGCTGTCGGCGGATATCGACATTCGTCTCGCGTCGGCCATGGTCGCGTTTTCGCTCTTCGAGGCGGCGTATTACTCGGAGATCATCCGCGCGGGCATTCAGGCGGTGCCGCGCGGACAGGTCAACGCGGCGTTCGCACTCGGCATGGGCTACGGGCAGGCCATGCGCCTCATCATCCTGCCGCAGGCATTTCGCGCGATGGTGCCCTTGCTGCTCACGCAGGGCATCGTGCTCTTTCAGGATACGTCGCTCGTCTACGTGATCAGCCTCGCCGACTTCTTCCGCACCGCCACGAATATTGGCGACCGTGACGGTACGAATGTCGAAATGGTACTGTTCGCGGGCGCGTGTTATTTCGTGATCTGCGTGATCGCGTCGAGCCTCGTCAAAGGTTTTCAGAAAAAGGTCGCAAGATGATCTCTATCAAGAATGTTTCGAAGTGGTACGGCCAGTTTCAGGTGCTGACCGACTGCACCACGGAAGTCAAAAAGGGTGAAGTGGTCGTGGTGTGCGGGCCGTCGGGGTCGGGCAAGTCCACGCTGATCAAGACCGTGAATGGCCTCGAGCCATTCCAGAAGGGCGAGATCGTCATCAACGGTCAGTCGCTGACGGATAAGAAAACCAATCTGTCGAAGCTGCGCTCGAAGGTCGGCATGGTGTTCCAGCACTTCGAGCTGTTCCCGCATCTGTCGATCGTGCAAAACCTCACGCTCGCGCAGATCAAGGTGCTCGGCCGCTCGAAGGACGAAGCGTCGGCGAAGGGTCTGAAGCTGCTGGAGCGCGTCGGCCTGCGCGCGCACGCGGACAAATTCCCGGGGCAGTTGTCGGGCGGTCAGCAGCAGCGCGTGGCGATTGCGCGCGCGCTGTCCATGGACTCGATCGCGATGCTGTTCGACGAGCCGACTTCGGCGCTTGACCCGGAAATGATCAACGAAGTGCTCGACGTGATGGTCGAACTCGCGCAGGAAGGCATGACCATGATGTGCGTGACACACGAAATGGGCTTCGCGAAGAAGGTCGCGCACCGCGTGATTTTCATGGACAAGGGCTTGATCGTCGAAGACGACCGCAAGGAAGACTTCTTCGCCAATCCGAAGTCCGATCGCGCGAAGGATTTTCTGGCGAAGATCCTGCACTGAGGCTGGAACACCGGAGGCCGCGGCGCTTTTTGCGCGGCGCTCGGCCAACGAAAAGCCGCTCGAACGAGCGGCTTTTTTTATCGACGCGCGGCTGGCTCGCCGGCGCGCGTCACGACTCGAACGCCGCGGCGTCGTCGGCTGCTTCGAGATCGACATCCACTTCCACTTCCGCGAGAGCAGGCGAAGCCGCGACCGAAGCCGCAATCGTGCTCGCCGAAGCGGACGCGTCCAGACACGGATTGCGCAGCTTTTCCAGCACCGAGGCCGGCACCGGCACATTGACGCGGCCAATCACGTCGCCGTGCTGGAACATCAGCAGATCGCCGGGAGCAAACGCGGTCCACACTTCGTTGTCCGTCAGCGGCTGCGTCGCGACCACGGCGACGCGGTCTTCGGGCGTGGTGTATTTCGCGAAGTCGATGGACACGTCGGCATCCACGAGATGCGCGGTGGAAAACGGCCAGCGCCGCACGATGTAATGCAGATGCGTCGAGCAATGCGCGAACAGCGCCCGGCCATTCGACATCAGGAAATTGAACGCGCCGAATTGCGTGATCTCGCGTGTGAGCGTTTCGAGCGCGGCGAACAGCTCGTTGAGCGGCGGCTGCTGCGTGCCCGGAAACGCCTTGCGCAGACCTTCGAGCAGCGCGCAGAAGGCCACTTCGCTGTCGGTTGTGCCGACTGCCTGATAGACGCCCGAGAGCACCGGCGAATAGTCCTTCAGATCGCCGTTGTGCGCGAAGATCCAGTGGCGTCCCCATAGTTCGCGCATGAACGGGTGACAGTTTTCCAGCAGGATGTGCCCTTGCGTCGCCTTACGGATATGCGCGATCGTGTTCTTCGACTTGATCGGATAGCGCTTGACCATTTCGGCGATCGGCGAAGTGGCCGACGACTGATGGTCGATGAACAGGCGACACGCTTTGTCTTCGAAGAAGGCGATGCCCAAGCCGTCGGCATGGTGATCGGTGACGCCGCCGCGCGCCGCAAAGCCGGTGAACGAGAACGTGACGTCCGTCGGCGCGGCGCAATTCATTCCGAGAAGTTGGCACATGTTGCGGGTAAGCCTGTGAACGGGGCAAGCCGTTACAATGATGATTTTCTAAGTATATCACCGAGCCAGAAGCGCCAAATAGCAAAATTGACGTGTATTCAGGCCGCAACACAACGGTTTGACCTCATCGTCGGTGCATTGTCCGGGCATTGTTCCGTATTGTGCGCATTCGGCGCTGCCATCCGTTCTGCTTCCGTTCTCTCTCGCCATGACCGCTTCCAACGCTTCTCCCGATTCCCGCGACTCCATCACGCTCGCTCGCCCGGACGACTGGCACCTGCATGTGCGCGACGGCGCCATGCTGGCGGCGGTGTTGCCGGATACCGCGCGCCAGTTCGGCCGCGCGATCATCATGCCGAACCTGAAGCCGCCGGTCACGACCACGGCAATGGCAGCGGCATACCGCGAGCGGATCGTTGCCGCCATCCCGGCCGGCGCGAAGTTCGAGCCGCTCATGACGCTGTACCTGACCGACAACACGCCGCCCGACGAAATCCGCCGCGCGCGCGAAAGCGGCTTCGTGCACGGCGTAAAGCTGTATCCGGCCGGCGCGACGACCAACTCCGACGCGGGCGTGACGGACATCATGAAGTGCGCGAAGACGCTCGAGGCGATGCAGGAAACCGGCATGCCGCTCCTCGTGCACGGCGAGGTGACGGATTCGTCGATCGATCTGTTCGACCGCGAAAAGGTGTTCATCGACCGGGTCATGACGCCGCTGCGCCGCGATTTTCCGGCGCTGAAGGTGGTGTTCGAGCACATCACGACGAAAGACGCGGTGGACTACATTCGCGAGGCGGGCGTCGGCCCCGATCTGCTAGGCGCGACTATCACCGCGCACCATCTGCTCTATAACCGCAATGCGATCTTCCAGGGCGGCATTCGCCCGCATTACTACTGCCTGCCGGTGCTCAAGCGCGAGACGCATCGCGTGGCGCTCGTCGAGGCAGCGACGTCAGGCAATCCGCGCTTCTTCCTCGGCACGGACAGCGCGCCGCATCCGAAGGGTCTGAAGGAGCACGCGTGCGGCTGCGCGGGCTGCTACACGGCGCTGCATGCGCTGGAGCTGTACACCGAGGCGTTCGACAAAGCCGGCGCGCTCGACAAGCTGGAAGGCTTCGCGAGCTTCTTCGGCGCGGATTTCTACGGTCTGCCGCGCAACAGCGAGAAGGTCACGCTGCGTCGCGAGGAGTGGGCGCTGCCCGCGGAGCTGCCGGTCGGCGACACGCCGGTTGTGCCGCTGCGCGGTGGTGAACCGATCGGCTGGCGTTTGGTGTGAGGCGAGGTTGAGGATGGCGGAGCGCGAAGACGTGCGTGATCTGCCGCACGGACGCGACGCGAGCGCAAGCTCGCGCCCGGGCCGGCGAGCCGTAAATGAAGCGCTGGCGCCCGACGCGTCAGCCTTCGCCGCCATCGACTGGTCGAGGCCGTGGTTCGCGCAGTTCGCCGCGCACGGCCAGCGCTGGCAGCGTGCGGCGCTCGAAAGCTACGCCGCCTTGCTCGCCGAAATGAATGCCGACGCCGCGCAGACGCGCCAGCTCACGGGCCGCGGCCAGCGCCTTGCGTTCATCGCGCAGGACGACTTGCCGCCCGGCGCCGCCTACGAGGCGCATATCGCGTCCACCGGCTGCGTGCCGACGCGCCACAATCTGCACGACTTCTTCAACGCGTCGATGTGGTTTGCGTTTCCGCGCATCAAGGCGGCGCTGAATGCGCGGCAGTCGGCGGCCATAGACCGGCTGGGCGTCGGACCGACGCGCGGCGGAGTGCGCGACACGCTGACGCTCTTCGACGAAAACGCGCTGCTGTTCGCGTCGGCCGATCCGGCCTTGAGCGCCGCACTGCGCGGCTTCGACTGGCGCACGCTGTTCGTTGAACGGCGCGATGCGTGGGGCGCGAGCTGCGAGGTGCGCTGCTTCGGCCATGCGCTGCTCGAGAAGCTGATCGCGCCGTTCAAGGCCTGCACCGGCCACGCGCGGATTGTCGACGTGCCACCCGCCTACTTCGAATGGGATGCGGCTTTGCGCGACGCGTGGCTCGACGAGGCGGTCAGCGCGGCTTTGCTGAGCACCGAAGCGCTCACGAGCCGGCTGTTCGCGCCGCTTCCGGTGCTGGGCGTCCCCGGCTGCTGGCGGCAGAACGAGGGGCCGGGCTTTTACGACGATAAGTCGGTGTTCCGCGCGGGCCGGCGCGCAGATGCTAAAATCGGCGCCAGCAAAGCAGGCTAGGCAGTCGCGGCCTCGGCGGTTTCACACGTTGGAACCGGCGGGGGCGAGGAAAGTCCGGACTCCACAGGGCAGGGTGATGGCTAACGGCCATCCGTGGCGACACGCGGAACAGGGCAACAGAAAGCAAACCGCCGATGGCCCGGCGCAAGCCGGGATCAGGTAAGGGTGAAACGGTGCGGTAAGAGCGCACCGCGGCTGCTGCAAGGCAGGCCGGCACGGTAACCTCCACCCGGAGCAATTCCAAGTAGGCAGGCGCGCATCTTCGAGATGCAGGGCGGGGCCCCCGTCTCGTCTGCGGGTAGGAAGCTTGAGCGCGTCAGTAATGGCGCGCCTAGAGGAATGGCTGCCACGCGCGTCGCGTCTTCGGACGTTGCGCGTGCACAGAATCCGGCTTATCGGCCTGCTTTGCCACCTCACAACAAAATGCCGGCGTCTTTTCAGGCGCCGGCATTTTTTTCCGCGGAAGTCGCGTGCCGCGCCCGTTGGCGCCCGGGCCGAACCGCGCCGGGCGCGCCGACCGCGATGCTCAGTTCGCCACGATGTCGAACGAGTGCGTCAGTTCGGCCGTTTTGGCGATCATGATCGACGCCGAGCAATATTTGTCGTGCGACAGGTTGATCGCGCGCTCCACGGTCGCCGGGTTCAGGTTCTTGCCGGTCATGGTGAAGTGAAAGTGAATTTTCGTGAACACTTTCGGATCTTCGCTGGCGCGCTCGACCTTCAGCGTGACCGAGCAACCGGCAATTTCCTGACGGCTTTTCTTCAGAATCATCACGACGTCGTAGGCGGTGCACCCGCCCGTGCCGAGCAAGACTATTTCCATGGGGCGGGGCGCGAGGTTGCGGCCGCCGCCTTCCGGCGCGCCGTCCATCGCGACCAGGTGGCCGCTGCCTGTCTCGGCCGCGAACGCCATGCCGTCTTGCCCCATCCAGCTCACTTTGCATTCCATGCTGTGCTCCACCGCGCTGCGCAATATCGAGACGGCATTGTAGCCCGGCCTTCCAGTGTCCGCCCGACGGGACTTCGGCGGAAAATTTATGCGCAATGGCGGCTTGCGTGTTGCGGCGCGGCATGTTGCGCCGGCGCTCGGATAGTGCGGGGCATTTAGGGGGTTTTACTTAAGGGTTGACCTTAACCGATCCACGTCCGGCGTCGGGAAACGTTGACCTGCCGGTGTAGCGGCGGGCATCCCGGCAGATGCGTCCGCAAACCCCACATTATAAAATGCGATTTCGCAATGCAGATGTTCTTGCATCGCACAAGGATGCTTCATATAATCGCTCCATCGGTTGCAGCAGTGCGCAACCTCCACTGTCTCCTCCACCTCCTCCTTTGGTGGATTAAACCCGAACCACTTGTTCGGGTTTTTTTCGCCTGCGCTTTGCCCGGGCTTGAGTGCGCGTTTTTGCACGAGCGCCGGCCCGTTGCGGGGCGCTTTTTTGCCCCTTGGCCACACCTTGCGGCGCCAAATCCCGTACATTTTGACTTGACGTCGCAAATTCCTTTATAATTCGAGCCTTTTCCGCATCCGCGCCCGCGGAGGAAGAACAGGGAGAGCCTGCACGCGCCTCGATGCGCGCACTACAAGCAGGAAAAAACAACACATTGGGCGCAGCAATTTTTTGGATCGATCATGAAGACGTTTTCCGCAAAAGCCCATGAGGTGGCGCGCGAATGGTACGTGATTGACGCGACGGATAAGGTTCTCGGGCGTGTCGCCAGCGAAGTGGCACACTGTCTTCGCGGCAAGCACAAGCCTGAATTCACTCCCCACGTCGACACCGGTGATTTCATCATCGTTATCAACGCAGGCAAGCTGAAGGTCACGGGCAACAAGACCACTGACAAGAAGTATTACCGTCACTCGGGCTACCCGGGCGGTATCTATGAAACGACGTTCGGCAAGATGCAGGAACGCTTCCCGGGCCGCGCGCTCGAGAAGGCGGTCAAGGGCATGCTGCCGAAGGGCCCGCTCGGCTACGCGATGATCAAGAAGCTGAAGGTCTACGCTGACGCAACGCATCCGCATTCGGCACAACAGCCGAAGGCGCTCGAGATCTAAGGGGAGCCCACATGATCGGTAACTGGAATTACGGCACGGGCCGCCGCAAGAGCGCCGTCGCACGCGTGTTCATCAAGGCAGGCAAGGGCGACATCGTTGTGAACGGCAAGCCTATCGCCGACTACTTCTCGCGCGAAACGTCGCTGATGATCGTGCGTCAGCCGCTGGAATTCACGAACCACGCTGCCACGTTCGACATCAAGGTCAACGTGACGGGCGGCGGTGAAACGGGTCAAGCCGGTGCGGTTCGCCACGGCATCACCCGCGCGCTGATGGACTACGACGCAACGCTGAAGCCGGAACTGTCGAAGGCTGGCTTCGTGACGCGTGACGCTCGTGAAGTGGAACGTAAGAAGGTCGGTTTCCACAAGGCACGTCGCCGCAAGCAATTCTCGAAGCGTTAATCGTTTCGGGTGCGAACCGGTTTATCGCCGGAACGCAGCAAAAGCCGCCAACGCTGTCGCGAAGGCGGCTTTTTTATGCCTTTGCCGTGACCAGTGGATGCTGACGCAGCCAATTCGACGCGCCGCCGCCGCCGTGCCTCATGCCGTGCCTCGCCGTGGCGGCCGCTGAGCGCCAATTCGTCTCCCGCTGCCGCCGTCGCGCGCGGATCCTGTAAGAACCCATTGATTTTGTGGGCTTCAGCACGATATTG
Source organism: uncultured Paraburkholderia sp. (assembly GCA_940746715.1). GTDB lineage: Bacteria > Pseudomonadota > Gammaproteobacteria > Burkholderiales > Burkholderiaceae > Paraburkholderia. The sequence goes on along the minus strand of CALNWN010000009.1, from coordinate 165,265 downwards.
AGATCAGCCCTACAATAGCGGTTAGAAGTTTTCTGGAGAGTTCGAATGAACGCAGTCACCGACACACCCGTGACCGAGATGCCCGCCCCCTTCGTTTTTACCGACGCAGCGGCTGACAAGGTCAAGCAACTGATTGAAGAAGAAGGCAATGCGGACCTGAAACTGCGCGTTTTCGTGCAGGGCGGCGGCTGCTCGGGCTTTCAATACGGCTTTACGTTCGACGAGGCCGTTAACGAAGACGACACCGTCATGAACAAGAGCGGCGTGCAATTGTTGATCGACTCGATGAGCTACCAGTATCTGGTTGGCGCCGAGATCGACTACAAGGACGACATCAACGGCGCGCAATTCGTCATCAAGAATCCGAATGCCACCACGACTTGTGGCTGCGGTTCGTCGTTCTCGGTCTAAGGGCCAGGCAGACAACAGCGTATTCGCATAAAGAAACGGGGCTTCGGCCCCGTTTCTTTTGTTGCGGACAGGGCGCGGAAGCCCACCCTGCGCCCGCCGGGCGGGCCGGGCGTTAGCGCGGGTAAATCGCCCCGAGCACCCGCTCGGCGCTCGCCCCCGTCACCGCCGGCAAACTGCCCGGCAGACGCGCGATGCAGCGCATCGCCAGCCACGCGAACGCAAGCGGCTCGACCTGGCTTGGCGGCACACCGAGCGCGTCCGTCGTCATAACCGGCACGCCGCTTACGCCGCTGTCTTCGAGTGCCCGTTGCAAGGCCTTCAGAATCTCCGGATTGCGCGCGCCCCCGCCGCAGACATAGACCGCTCTTGCATCCGATGCATGCCGTTCGATTTCTCGCGCGACCGTCACCGCGGTCAGCGCGACGAGCGTGGCCTGCACGTCCGCGGGCGGGAGTGCCGCGAAGGGCCGCAGTTTCGCGTCCAGCCACCCGGCGTTGAACAGATCGCGGCCGGTGCTTTTCGGCGGCTGTTGGACGAAATACGGCTCGTCGAGCAACGCGTTCAGCAGAGACCGGTCCACCTGGCCGCTTGCCGCGAACTGTCCATTCTCGTCGAATGGCTTGCCGAGATGACGTTGCGCCCACTCGTCGAGCAGCGCGTTCGCCGGCCCGCAATCGAAGCCGCGCACGCCGCCGGTCGCGTTCAGAATGGTGATACTGCTGATGCCGCCCAGGTTGCACACCACGCGCGTCTCGTCTTTCGCGCCAAACACCGTCGCGTGAAAAGCCGGCACGAGCGGCGCGCCCTGGCCGCCCGCGGCGACGTCGCGGCTGCGGAAATCGGCGACCACGTCGATATGCATCATCTCGGCGAGCAGCGCGGGATTGTTGATCTGCCGCGTGTAACCCTTTTCCGGCCGATGCCGCACCGTTTGCCCATGCACGCCGATGGCGCGGACTTCGGCGGCGGACACGTGGCAGCCGCGCAGCAGTTCATGGCAGCACACGGTATACCGCGTGGCGAGCGCGTTGGCCGCGAGCGCCTCGCGCTCGATTTCGTTGGCGCCCGGCTGTTGCAGCGCGAACAGCGCCTCGCGCAAGCCGGCGGCGAAACCGACGAACGCCTCCGCCAGCACGACGGGCGGCTTGCCTTCGGCGAAGCGGACGGCCACGCCGTCCACGCCGTCCATACTCGTGCCGGACATCAGACCAAAATAGACGCCGTCTGCGGAGTCTTGCGCCACGTTACTGCTCCTGTCGATGATTCGTTGCGGATTCACGGCTCATTCCTGATCGCTCGTTTGCGAAGGTTGTAGCAGATTATCGACGCAAGCGCGCTCGAATATGAAGCGGCCGTGTGGCCTTGAACTTGCGCGCGGCGTGCCAATCGCCACGTAGAGGCGCGCCCGCCACGGCTTTGGTGGGCGCGGCGGCGCGCATCTATGGGACAATCTATTTTTTTCGCGACTTCACGTTTCCAGCATGAGCACCGAGTCCAACAAGCCGAACCCCGCCCCCGTCTTTCCGATCACCGACGAAGTCCGCCACGCGCTCGCCGTCACGAAGCGCGGCGTCGACGAATTGCTGATCGAAGACGAATTCGCGCAAAAACTCGCGAAAAGCCAGGCGACCGGCACGCCGCTGCGCATCAAGCTCGGGCTCGATCCGACCGCGCCCGACATCCACATCGGCCACACGGTCGTGCTAAATAAGATGCGACAGTTGCAGGACCTCGGTCACACGGTCATTTTTCTGATCGGCGATTTCACCTCGCTGATCGGCGATCCGTCGGGCCGCAACGCCACGCGCCCGCCGCTCACGCGCGAACAGATCGAGTCGAACGCGAAGACCTATTTCGAGCAGGCCGCGCTCGTGCTCGATCGCGAAAAGACCGAGATCCGCTACAACAGCGAATGGTCGATGCCGCTCGGCGCCGACGGTATGATCAAGCTCGCGTCGCGCTACACGGTCGCGCGAATTCTCGAGCGCGAGGATTTCACCAGGCGTTTCCAGAGCGGCGTGCCGATTTCGATCCACGAATTCCTGTACCCGCTGATGCAGGGCTACGACTCGGTGGCCCTGAACGCCGACCTCGAACTCGGCGGCACGGACCAGAAGTTCAACCTGCTGGTCGGTCGCGAGTTGCAGAAGCAGTACGGCCAGGAGCAGCAATGCATTCTGACGATGCCGCTGCTCGAAGGGCTCGACGGCGTCGAAAAAATGTCGAAGTCGAAGAACAATTACATCGGCATCAGCGAAAAACCGATAGATATGTTCGGCAAGCTGATGAGCATATCCGACACGCTAATGTGGCGTTACTTCGAGCTGCTGTCGTTCCGTCCGATGGACGAGATTGCAGCGTTCAGGAAAGAGGCCGAGGCCGGCCGCAATCCGCGCGACTTCAAGGTGATGCTGGGGCAGGAAATCGCCGCGCGTTTTCATTCGCAAGCCGACGCCGAGCGCGCGCTCGACGACTTCAATCACCGCGCGAAGGGCGGCGTGCCGGACGACATTACGGCGGTCGTGCTCGCCGGGGCACCGCTTGCCATCGGCCAGTTGCTCAAGCAGGCGAACCTCGTGTCGTCGACGAGCGAAGCGCTGCGCAATATCGAGCAGGGCGGCGTGAAGATCGACGGCGCCACGGTGTCTGACAAGGGCCTGAAAGTCGAGGCCGGCGAATACGTGGTCCAGGTCGGCAAGCGCCGCTTTGCGCGCGTCACGCTGACTGCGTGAGCCTGCAGGCCATGATCCGAATGTCGAAGCCGGAGGCAGTCCGATGATCGCGCTGATTCAACGCGTGCGGCGTGCCGAAGTGCGCGTCGCGGACGGCGAGAACGAGCGCGTGACGGGCGCGATCGACGCCGGCCTGCTCGCGCTCGTCTGCGCCGAGCGCGGCGACACCGAGGCTGCGGCCGACCGGCTGCTGGCAAAAGTGCTCGGCTACCGCGTATTCAGCGACGCGGCGGGCAAGATGAACCTGTCGGTACAGAATCTGGATGGCGCGGGCCGCGCGGGCGGCTTGCTGCTGGTTTCGCAATTCACGCTGGCGGCGGACACCAACAGCGGCCTGCGTCCGAGCTTCACACCAGCCGCGCCCCCGGACGAAGGCAAGCGCCTCTTTGACTATTTCGTTGCGGCGGCGCGCGCGAAGCATCCCATCGTCGAGACGGGCGAATTCGGCGCGGACATGCAGGTTTCGCTCGTCAACGACGGGCCCGTCACGTTCTGGCTGCAGACCAACGCCTGAGCTCCGCGCGGTTCTTGCGACAATAGCGGCTCGGCACAACCGGCGAACAGCGTCCACCCTGATCCCATGACCGCGCAGATCCTGTTTATTCGGCACGGCGAGACCGACTGGAACCGCATCAAGCGTATTCAAGGGCATATCGAAATTCCGCTTGCGGCGGTGGGTCTTGCCCAGGCGCAACACCTCGCGCGTCGTATCGCCGCCGAAGTGCGGAACGGCGCGCGGCTCGACGCGATCTATTCGAGCGACCTGCAGCGCGCGCGGCAAACCGCTCAGCCGATCGCCGACGCGCTCGGCTTGCCGGTACTGTTGCGCGAAGGCATGCGCGAGCGCTCCTATGGCGCGTTTCAGGGCCACGACAGCGATGAAATCGCCGAGCGTTTCCCGGACGAATACGCGCATTGGCAAACTCGCGACCCCGGCTTCGCACCGCCGGAGGGAGAGTCGCAGCGCGTGTTCTACCATCGCGTGCTGCATGCCATCGAGCCGCTCGTTGCCGCGCATCCCGGCGGCCGGATCGCCTGCGTTGCGCACGGCGGCGTGCTGGATTGCGTGCGGCGTTTTGCATGTGGTTTGTCGCTGGATGCCCCGCGCGACTACACGTTGCTCAACACGAGCGTGAATGTGGTCGATTTCGCCGACGGCCGCGCGACGATCGTGTCGTGGGGCGACGTATCGCATCTCGATACGCCCAGCGCCGACGACAGTTTCAAGAAGGTTCCGGAACCGGGGCGCTAATCATGCAACGCACGCCACGCACGCCACGCACGCGCTACGCGCGGGACCACACGGCGCGGCGCGGCTCAGCTCAGCGTGAGCCGCCCTCAGGCTTAGCCGCAACCCGGCGGCGCGCCCGCTTCGACACGCCATTCACCAGCGCCCATCTGATAACAGGTGCGACGGCGCGCACGCCAGGTCGCGCCACCGCACGGCGCATCAGCGCGTGACGCTCGAACCCCAGCATCGCCTGAGCCCAGTCGGGCAGAAGATCGACGCCCGCATTGAACATCAACACGCCGGCGGGGCGCATCGCGGCGCTCGGCGCCGGCGCATGCTTCAGCACCCGGACGACCTCGCGCGTGCGTTCACTTGCGAGCAGTTCGGATCGCATGGCCAGCAGATAAGCGTCGATCGCGGCGCGCGAGCGCGGAATATCCGACGCGCCGAGCATCTGCGCGATGCGCGCGGTTTCCGCGAAATACTGGTCCTGCGCCGCAACTGGAAGCGCGGGATTCACATAGCGAAGATGCGCGGTCATGAAGCTCGACACTTCGGCGACGTGAACCCACGTCAGCAGCGCAGGCTCGCTTGCGCGATACGGCCGGCCGTCTGGCGCAATACCGCTCACGCCGAGGTGGATGCGCTTCACGCGTTCTATCAGCGCGAGCGCATCGTGCCGGCTGCCGTACGTCGTGCCGGCAATAAACGTCGCCGTGCGGCGCAGGCGCCCGAGAATGTCGGTGCGAAACGTGGAGTGGTCCCAGACGCCCGCCAGCGCGAGCGGATGCAAGGCTTGCAACAGCAACGCGCTGATGCCGCCCGTCATCATCGAGGTGAAGTCGGCGTGCACTTTCCAGCACACGGAGTCGGGACCGAAGAGGCCAGGGTCGCCGGGCGGCGATGAATAGTCGAGCGTCGGGCCGCTGCCGGTGGTCAGATGCGTGACGCCCGCCGCAAGCCTTGCGCGAAGGCGCCCGGTCAGCAACTGCGCGAGCATACCGGGAGATCGGGCTTGTCTCGTCTCGTCGGACATGCTTGTTCCGCCTCGCTGCGCCGTGCCGCTCGTGCTTATGCCGCGGCTACGTTGCAGCCGAGTCCCACAGACCAGGCAGCGCGCTCGACGCGTCCGGCGCCGCGAGTCCGAAGTGGCGGTAAGTGAGCAGCGTAGCGACGCGGCCGCGCAGCGTGCGCTGCAGGAAGCCTTGCTGGATCAGATACGGCTCGAGCACGTCTTCGATCGTGTCGCGCTCCTCGCCGATGGCGGCCGCCAGATTGTCGACGCCGACCGGGCCGCCGTCGAATTTGTGCAGGATCGCTTCCAGCAGCTTGCGGTCCATCAGGTCGAAACCGACCGCGTCGACGTCGAGCATTCGGAGCGCCGCGTCCGCCACTTGCACGGTGATGTTGCCGTCGGCCTTGACCTCCGCGTAGTCGCGCACGCGCCGCAGCAGGCGGTTGGCGATACGCGGCGTGCCGCGCGCGCGCCGTGCGATTTCGAATGCTCCGTCCGGATGAATCTGCGCATTCAGCAGCGAAGCCGAACGCGTGACGATACGCGCGAGTTCCTCGGCGTTGTAAAACTCGAGCCGCGCGACAATGCCGAAGCGGTCGCGCAGCGGATTGGTCAGCATGCCGGCGCGCGTGGTCGCACCGACCAGCGTGAAGGGCTGCAAGTCCAGCTTCACGCTGCGCGCGGCGGGGCCTTCGCCGATCATGATGTCGATCTGATAATCCTCGAGCGCGGGGTACAGAATTTCCTCGACGACCGGCGAGAGCCGGTGAATTTCGTCGATGAACAACACGTCGTTCGCTTCGAGGTTGGTGAGCAGCGCGGCGAGGTCGCCCGCGCGCTCGAGCACCGGCCCGGATGTTTGCCGCAGATTCACACCCATTTCGCGCGCGATGATGTGCGCAAGCGTGGTTTTGCCGAGACCCGGCGGCCCGAACAGCAGCACGTGGTCGAGCGATTCCGAGCGGCGCTTGGCGGCCTCGATAAAAATTTCGAGCTGCCCGCGCACTTTTTCCTGCCCGACATATTCTTCGAGCTGGCGCGGCCGCAACGCGCGTTCGAACGCTTCCTCGTTCGGCGAGACGGGCGTGGCCGCGATGATGCGCTCGGCGGCGAGTTTGTCGGTTTCGATCATCCGGTCATTGTACCGCGCGAGGCGCGTTGCGAAACTCGGCCGAACGGCCAGGGTGCGCCGCTCGCCGGACTGTGCGAAGCTTGTTTATCGCGCGTGCGGCCGGCGCGCCAGCATCAGTCTTCGGGCTGCAAGCCTCAGGCCTTGGACAAGGCCTTCAGCGCGAGCTTGATGCCTTCAGACACGCCCGTGCCCGCCGGCACGTTCTTGATCGCGGCCAACGCTTCCTTCTCCGAATAGCCGAGCGCGAGCAGCGCGTTGAGAATGTCGGAGGCGTGGTCGGATGCCGACACGGCGCCGGCCATGGCGCCGAGGTCCGCGCCGAGTTTGCCCTTGAGTTCGAGCAGCAGCCGCTCGGCGGTTTTCTTGCCGATGCCCGGCACGCGCGTGAGGCGTGCGGCGTCCTGCAGCGTGACCGTCTGCGAAAGTTCATGCACGCTCATGCCGGAGAGGACAGCAAGCGCCATGCGCGCGCCGATGCCGGAAATCTTCAGCAGCTCGCGGAAGGTGGCACGTTCCTCGGCGGTGCCGAAGCCGTACAGCAGATGCGCGTCCTCGCGCACGATCATCTGCGTGAGCAGCACGACCCGCTCGCCGGTGGACGGCAGGTTGTAGAAGGTGCTCATCGGCACATCGACTTCATAACCGACTCCGTTGCAGTCGACGAGCAGATGCGGCGGGTTTTTTTCCAGCAGGACGCCGGCAATGCGACCGATCATGGCGAGTTCAGACTTGTGAGAAAGGGCGAGTGTAGCGCAGCGAAGATGCGCCGCCGACGGCAGGCGCTGGCACCGCGCGAAAAAAGCCTGTTGGCCGTGCGGCGCAGCGCGGCGCCTAGCCGACGAGACGCCCGCGCCGCACTCGCAAGCCCTTTTTGGCGAGCGAGGGCGCGGTGCCGCCGAGCGTGCTGAGCGTCGTGCCGCCATGCGCGTGGCAGATGGCCATGCCGAGCGCGTCGGCGGCGTCGGTGCTCGGCACGCCCGAAAGGTTGAGCATACGCACCACCATCTGCTGCATCTGCTCCTTGGTCGCGCGGCCGTAGCCGACCACCGCCTGCTTCAATTGCAACGCGGTGTATTCGGCGACCGGCACGCCGCCCGCGACCAGACCGCAGATAGCCGCGCCGCGCGCCTGGCCGAGCAGCAAGGTGGACTGCGGATTGACGTTAACGAACACCTTTTCGATCGCCGATTGATCCGGCGCGTGCTGGCGGATCAGTGTGGATATACCCTCGAAAATGGTGCCGAGGCGCGACGGCAGATCGGCGTCGGCGGTCTTGATCACGCCGCTCGCCACATAGCTGAGCGTGTGCCCGCTTTGATCGATCACGCCGAAGCCAGTGACGCGCAAGCCGGGGTCGATGCCAAGAATTCTCATGAAGTGCCGCACATGCGGTTAAGGCCAAGTGCCTGCGATACTACAACAGACACGCGGCACGGCGGCTCGCAAAGGGCCACGCGAGAGGAATAAAAGCTGCTGTGTCTGTCGGAAGGGGGCGATCAGCTATGCAGCGCTATGGAAACAGGAGTGGGATATCCGGGGTCGTCGCTTATGAAATCGGCGAGGACTTTGTCGCCGCTCGCTTTAACTCGGGCACGACGTACTGGTACTCGAACACGAGCGTCGGCGTGGAACACCTCGCTGCGCTCAAGCGGCTCGCACGCGGCAAGGGCTTGGGCACCTACATCAGCCAGCATCCGGATGTGAAGCACGGTTACGAGCGCAAGTAATCCTCCGGACTGACGACCGCCCGAGCCGCAGACTCGCCCTCATTGAGCGCCGGCAAAACAAAACGGCCCGGCAGAAATTTCCACCAGGCCGCTCCATCTTCACCTACAGCGGCGGCTACAACACCCGCCGCTGCTCACGCCGAACTCAATGCCAGAAGTGACGCACGCCGGTCAACACCATCGCGATATTGTGCTCGTCGGCGGCGCTCACCACTTCGTCGTCGCGCATCGAGTCGCCGGGCTGGATCACGCAGGTCGCGCCCGCGGCCACGACCACGTCGAGGCCGTCGCGGAACGGGAAGAACGCATCCGACGCCACTGCCGAGCCGGCCAGCGTCAAGCCGGCGTTCTGCGCCTTGATGCTGGCGATGCGCGCCGAGTCCACGCGGCTCATTTGGCCCGCGCCCACGCCGAGCGTCATGCCGTTGCCGCAAAAGACGATGGCGTTAGACTTCACGTACTTCGCCACGCGCCACGCGAAGAGCAGGTCGTCCATTTCCTTCGGCGTGGGGTGACGCTTCGTGACCACGCGCAATTCGCGCGGCTGGACGTTCTTCGAATCGAGCGATTGGACCAGCAGGCCGCTGCCCACGCGCTTCAGGTCGAATGCGTTATGGCCTTCGCCCAGCGCGATTTCCAGAAGACGCACGTTCTGCTTGGCGGCGAACACCCGGCGCGCCTCGTCGCTGAACGACGGGGCGATCAGCACTTCGACGAACTGCTTGGCCACCGCTTGCGCCGCGGCTTCGTCCACTTCGCGGTTGAAGGCGATGATGCCGCCGAACGCCGAGGTCGGATCCGTCTGGAACGCCTTCGAATAGGCCTCGTTCGCGTCCGCGCCCACCGCCACGCCGCACGGATTAGCGTGCTTGACGATGACGCAGGCCGGCACGTCGAACGTCTTCACGCATTCCCACGCAGCGTCGGAATCGGCGATGTTGTTGTACGACAGTTCCTTACCCTGCAACTGATTGTAGTTCGCCAGCGCGCCGGCCGGCACCGACAGATCGCGGTAGAACGCAGCGCTTTGATGCGGGTTTTCGCCGTAGCGCAGGTCCTGCACCTTGTTGAACGCGAGGTTGAAGGTGGCCGGATAAACGTTGCGCGACGCGTGTTGCAGCTCGTCGGTGAGGCTCGTCAGGTAGTTCGTGATCGCGCCGTCGTACTGCGCGGTATGCGCGAAAACCTTGGTCGCGAGGCGGAAGTTCGACTTGTACGAGACCGCGTTGCCGTTCGCGCGCATTTCCTCGAGCACGACCGCGTAGTCGGCCGGGTCGACCACCACTGTCACGTCACGATGATTTTTCGCGGCCGAGCGCAGCATGGTCGGGCCGCCAATGTCGATGTTCTCGATTGCGTCTTCGAGCGAGCACTCTTCTTTCGACACCGTCTGCACGAACGGGTAGAGGTTCACGACCAGCAGGTCGATGGTCGGAATGTCGTGCTTTTCGAGCGCCGCCATGTGTTCCGGCAGGTCGCGGCGCGCCAGAATGCCGCCGTGCACCTTCGGATGCAGCGTTTTCACACGCCCGTCCAGCATTTCCGGGAAGCCCGTGTAGTCGGCGACCTCGGTGACGGAGAGGCCCGCGTCCGCGAGCAGTTTCGCGGTGCCGCCGGTCGACAGGATCTTGACGCCGAGGTCCGACAGCGACTTGGCGAAGTCGACAATGCCGGACTTGTCGGAAACGGAGATGAGCGCTTGCTTGATCATGATGAAGACGAAAAGCCGAAGGGAAACGTGGCCGGGCGCGTGAAGGCTACAACAAGCCGTGCTGTTGCAGTTTCTTGCGCAGCGTATTGCGGTTGATGCCGAGATACTCGGCGGCCAGCGATTGGTTGCCGCCGGCCTGCTCGAGCACCACTTCGAGCAGGGGTTTTTCCACGCACGAAATCACCATGTCATAGACGTCGTGCGGATTCGAGCCGTCGAGGTCCTGGAAATACATGCCCAGGCTGTCGCGGACAGATTGTTCGATATTGTTCTTGCTCATGCTGCTAGTCGGTCGGTGTGGTCCTCGCCCTTGTGCTCGGGCGTTTCGTCGACGTAGACGAGGCGGTCGGAGAGCGCCTTCTGTGCGTCGAAAAATTCGTTGACGGCGAGGAGTTGTTCGCGCGTGGTGTCGAGCGTATTCATGCGATGCCGGAACACGTTGGCGCCAGAAAGGCCGCGAGTGTACCAGCCGATGTGCTTGCGCGCAGTGCGAACGCCCGTAAATTCCCCGTAGAACGCGTAGTGATCTTCTAGGTGCTCGTTCATGACATGCTGGATTTCGTCGATGCGCGGCGGCAGCAATTCTCCCGTCTGCAGGAAATGCTCGATCTCGCGGAAGAGCCACGGGCGCCCCTGCGTGGCGCGGCCGATCATGACGGCGTCCGCGCCGGTCACGGCGAGCACATGGCGCGCTTTTTCCGGCGACGTGATGTCGCCGTTGGCGACCACCGGAATGCGCACGGCGGCCTTCACGGCAGCGATGGTGTCGTATTCGGCCTCGCCGTGATACAGGTCGGCGCGGGTGCGGCCATGCACCGTCAGCATGGCGATGCCGGCGCCTTCGGCGAGCCGCGCGACGTTCAGCGCATTCCTGTTCTCGCGATTCCAGCCGGTGCGGATTTTCAGCGTGACCGGCACGGCGTCCGGACCGACACCCACTGCGCCGACCACCGCCTCGACGATGCGCTGCACGAGCGGCTCGTTCTGCAGCAGCGCCGAGCCTGCCGCCACGTTGCACACCTTCTTGGCCGGGCAGCCCATATTGATGTCGATGATTTGTGCGCCGTTCGCCACGTTGTAGCGGGCGGCTTCGGCCATCATGGCGGGATCGGCGCCCGCGATTTGCACGGCGATCGGCTCGACTTCGCCCGCGTGGTTCGCGCGGCGCATGGTCTTTTCGCTTTTCCACAACTGGGCATTCGACGCGACCATTTCCGACACGGCATAGCCTGCGCGGAGCCGTTTGCAAAGCTGCCGGAACGGACGGTCGGTGACGCCGGCCATGGGCGCGACGAACAGGTTATTGCGCAGATTGTGCGAGCCAATGGTGGGCATGACGTGGACGCGCGCGCGGCCGATTGTCGATTAGTCGATTGCTCGATGCAGTCAATCGGAGCGTTCGCGAAATGCGAGGGAAAACCACTATTTTAGCGTTAACAGATAGCCCGCACTTCAGTTGCGGGCGTCGTAACTCATTAAATCTTCTATGAAAGTGGCCGGCGCCATAGAGTTCGGTCCGCCCGCGCGACAGCTTCCGGTCCGGCTGGAAACGCGGCGCCGAGCGCGCCGGGCGGGCAGCTCAGCGCCGCGCCGGCGCGGGGCACGCTCAGCGGCGCTGCCCGAACATCATCTGACGCGCGAGCGCGGTCTTCACCGGCGGCGCGAATTCGAGCGCGGTCAGCGCGAGGCCGCGCAGGACCGCGAGCGGCGCGAAGTCGACGGTGAAGAGGCGCGCGAGCGTGTCCGTGGCGCCGATCGTCATGCGCCGGTCAAGTGCGCGGCGTTGTGCAAACGTCGCCAGCGCGAGCGGCGTGGGGCCTTCCGCGCACAACGCGTCGACGAGCGCGTGCGCGTCGCGCAGGCCGAGATTCAGGCCCTGTCCCGCGACCGGATGCAGCGTCTGCGCGGCATTTCCCATGGCGACGACGCGGCCCCGCACGAGCGTATCCACCGCGTTGAGCCCTAGCGGGAACGACGCGCGCCCCTTGATCTGCGTGAAGCGTCCCATGCGGCCGCCGAACGCGTCGCCGAGTTCGCGCAGGAACGCGTCGTGGGAAAGTTGGGCTCGGCGCGCGGCTTCCTCGGGCGCGCAGCACCAGACGAGCGCGTAGTCGGCGCCGCGCACGCCGCCCATCGGCAGCAAGGCGATCGGGCCTTCCGGCGTGAAGCGTTCCCACGCGACGTGCGGCTGCGGCGCCGACACGCTGACCGTGCCGACCAGCGCGGTCTGGCCGTAGTCGCGCGAGCTGGGCTTGTCGCGGCGCGAGGTGCTCTGCTCGTCCGCGTGGTTGGCATGGTTGGCGGCGCGGCTGGGTGCCTCGCTGCGTCCATCGTTCCCGTCGTGCCCGTGGCGCTCGGCCGGGTGTGTGTGCGCTGTGTCGTCGTCCGCCGGTTCAACGCGGGCGACGGGTTGCGCGGCGTGCAGCGCGCTTTCGCCGCCTGGCACACGCTGGCCGCCGTGTCGTTCTGCATGCCGCTCGCGGTGCTTATCCGCCTTCTGATCGCCGAACAGGCCGCCTTCGGCGCTCACCAGAATGCGCGTGCGTAGCCGGCGCGTGACGCCCGCAGTTTCGATCGGCAGGGTCACGCCGTCTTCTTCCTCTACGGGCGTCGCGGCGGACGTCGAACGGAACCAGTGGACCGGCGTGGCGTGCACGGCTTCGGCGAGGCCATGCACGATGGAGCCGTAGCGCAGCACGTAGCCGAGCGCCGGCAGTCCGTGCTCGCTGTGGTCGATCAGCGTGCGGCCGAAATGTCCGCGCTGCGACACGTGGATGCGCTGGATCGCGGTTGCGTCGGCGGGCCAGCGCAGCGGTTCGAGGATCATGCGGCTGCCGTGCGAGACGGCAATCGCGCGCGGATCCGCAATCGAATCTTCCGGCTCGCGCGCGTCGATCAACGCGATCTTCAGCTCGCGCGTGACGCTGCGGCGCGCGAGCCAGCCGGCCAGTGCAAGCCCGACCGGCCCGGCGCCGACGATCGTCACGTCGAAATCGAATGCCTGCTGCAGCGCGCCGGGCTTCAGGATGACCGTCGACGGGGAAACATCGTTCATTGCGGGTTACTTCCTTGTTTCGTGAGCCGCGCGGGCTTCCTGCATCAGCGCCTCGATTTCGTCGGCGGCGACCGGCACGTCGCGCGTGATCAGCTCGCAGCCATCCGGCGTGACGATCGCGTCGTCCTCGATGCGGATGCCGATGTTCCAGTAGCGTTCGGGCACGCCTTGCGCCGGCCGGATATACAGACCGGGCTCGATGGTCAGTGTCATGGAAGCCTGCAGCGTGCGCCACGGCAGCACGCCCGCCTCGTCGCGCGGCGCGCCGCGCTCGCGGTAGTCGCCGACGTCGTGCACGTCCATGCCGAGCCAGTGGCCGGTGCGGTGCATATAGAAGGGCGCGTAGGCGCGCTCGGCGATGACGTCGTCGACGGACGCGAACTTCGCGCGGTCGCCGATACCTGTGTCGAGCAGGCCTTGCGACAGCACGCGCACGGCTGCCTGATGCGGGTCGTCGAAGGTGACGCCGGCGCGCGTCGCGGCAATGGCGGCCTGCTGCGCGGCCAGCACGATGTCATAGAGCTCGCGCTGCGCCGCCGTGAACCGGCCGCTCGCGGGAAAGGTGCGCGTGATGTCCGACGCGTAGCCGTCCAGCTCGCACGCCGCGTCGATCAGGATCAGGTCGCCTTCCTGCGCGATCGCATTGCCGGCCGGGTAGTGCAGCACGCACGCGTTGGCGCCCGCCGCGACGATCGACGTGTAAGCGGGCGCCTGCGCGCCGAACTTGCGGAACGTGTAGAGCAGTTCCGCTTCGAGCTCGTACTCGCGCACGCCCGGGCGGCACGCCGCCATCGCCCGGCGGTGCGCCTGCGCGGAAATCTGGCCGGCGCGGCGCATGATGGCGAGCTCGTGGTCGTCCTTGACGAGCCGCATGTCGTCGAGCAAGGGCAGCAGATCGCGCGCGGCCGTGGGCGCCGCGACGCCGCTGCGGCCCTGCATGCGCACGGCCTCGAGCCAGCCGCGTACCTGGCCGTCGAGCTTTTCGGACGCGCCCAGCGCGTAGTGCAGCGACGGCTTGTCGGCGAGAATGTGAGGCAGTTGCGCGTCGATTTCGCCGAATGCGAACGCGGCGTCGAAGCCGAACGCGACGCGCGCGCCGTCGGGCCCGAACCGGAAGCCTTCCCAGATCTCGCGTTCGACGTTTTTCTCGCGGCAGAACAGGATCGACGCGGGCTCGCCCGCAGCGGCGCTGGCGTCGAGCACGAGCAGCGCCTCGGGTTCGGTGAAGCCCGTCAGGTAATAGAAGTAGCTGTCGTGCCGGTACGGATAATCGGCGTCGCGGTTGCGCAGCGCTTCGGGCGCGGTCGGGACGATGGCGACGCCGCCGCCCGCTGCGCGCAGCGCGGCGAGTACGCGCTCGCGGCGCGCGCGGTAGACGTCGATGGCGATGGTGGGTTCGGTCGGCTGGTTCATCGTGCGATTGTAGCGCCCAATGCGCAGACGGATTTTGCGCGACCGCGCGGGCTTTCGGGCCGCCGCTGGGTGCTCGTGCCGGTCGGGGCGCGACGCTAGCACCGGTTGCTTTAACCGCCGCAGCGTCGCCTAGCCATTCGGCTGGCTAGACGCGGCACGCGCGGCAGGGCAATGTTGCAATCCATCCACAGCGATCGCGCGGGCGGCTCGCACACGCCGCCAAGCACTTATACTTATACTTGCGCCGGATTCAGAAAAAGGCAGATGGCAATGATGAAACTCATCGGTTCGCTCGCCAGCCCGTTCGTGCGCAAGGCGCGCATCGTGCTGGCCGACAAGAAGATCGACTACGAGCTGGTGCCCGAGAACGTCTGGGCGCCGGATACGCGCATTCACACGTTCAATCCGCTCGGCAAGGTGCCGTGTCTCGTGATGGAAGACGGCGAAGCGGTGTTCGACTCTCGCGTGATCTGCGAGTACGTGGATACGCTGTCGCCGGTCGGCAAGCTGATCCCGCAATCGGGGCGCGAGCGCATCGAGGTGCGGTGCTGGGAAGCGCTCGCCGACGGTCTGTGGACGCCGCCGTGCTGATTCGTCTGGAAAGCACGCAGCGTACGCCGGAGCAGCGCGTCGACGCGTGGGTGGGGCGGCAGCAGCGCAAGATTGACGAAGCGCTCGTGGCCATGTCGCAGGGGCTCGCCGGCAAGCCGTGGTGCGCGGGCAATCACTACTCGCTCGCCGATATCGCGGTGGGTTGCGCGCTCGGTTATCTCGACTTCCGCATGCCGCAGTTGAATTGGCGCGATTCGCATCCGAATCTCGACAAGCATTTTCAGAAGCTTTCGCTGCGCCAGTCGTTTATCGATACGGTGCCGGCGGGCTGAACGGCTAAAAGCGAATCTGCTGACATTTACAGCGGGTTTGCAAAATTGCGTTAATCGTACTTTCAAAGTCATGAATTAACGCTTTCAGATGTGGTAAAAAAGCGCCTCCCGCCAGGCGCTTTTTTTCGTCTGCCAAGTGGGGCAATGGTTATGCAGTTCACATATCCGGTGAGATTTTGCGCTGAATGCGGCCATTGCAAACGGACGGCGAGTTGATCGCGCCGTCAAACGAATAACACCACAAAGAGACTTTCACGATGAAACCGTATCGCCTCGTTATTGCCGCTTCCGTCTGCGCTGATCCAGTCCGGCCAGCTCGCCACGCAGGCCGTCACGCTGTCGGACGCCGACGTGCGCGCGCTCACCGACAAGTCCTGCGTGCAGCTCGACAGCGAAAACACCATCGCGCCCGCCAACAGCAAGTATCAGAAGCGCCTCGCCAAGATCGCCGCGCAACTGGGCGACAACATCAACGGCATGCCGGTGAATTACAAGGTGTACATGACGAAGAACGTCAACGCGTGGGCCATGGCGAATGGCTGCGTGCGGGTCTACAGCGGCCTGATGGACATGATGAACGACAACGAAGTGCGCGGCGTGGTCGGCCATGAAATGGGCCACGTGGCGCTCGGCCATACGAAGAAGGCGATGCAGGTGGCTTACGCGACGTCGGCGGTGCGCTCGGTGGCGTCGTCGGCGGGCGGCATTGCGGGCGCGCTGTCCGGTTCGCAATTGGGCGAATTCTCGGAGAAGCTGATTAACGCGCAGTTCTCCCAAACCTAGGAAACCGCCGCGGACGATTATTCGTTCGATTTGCAGAAAAAGAAGAATCTGGATCCGTCGGGTCTCGTCACGGCGTTCAACAAACTTGCGCAAATGGATGGCGGTAAATCCAGTATGTTGAGTTCGCATCCGGCGTCGCCGGCACGGGCGCAGCATATTGCGCAGCGCATTGCGTCGAATCAGTAACTTTGTCGGGCAATAAAAAACGCGCGCTGCCGGTAATGGCGCAGCGCGCGTTTTTTATTGCCGTCTCAATTGTTCATTTTGCGCCGTTTCCGGCCTGACCGTTTTTGCGTCGCGCCAGGCCCGGACCGAATGCAAAGCCGAATGCGAGCAGCAGGAGCGATACGGCGAGCACCGTATTGTTGCCGCTCGTCACATAAGGCGTGCGGCCGGTCGTGCCTTGCACCGTGACGTCGAGCGAGCCGATGGTGTAGGGCGTGAGCTTGCCGAGCACCTTGCTGTTCGCGTCGATTGCCGCCGTCATGCCGGTGTTGGTCGCGCGCAGCATCGGGCGGCCGGTTTCCAGCGAGCGCATGCGCGCAATCTGCAGATGCTGGTCGAGCGCGATGGTGTCGCCGAACCACGCGAGGTTGGTCGAGTTCACCAGCACGCCGGCCGGCGTCTCGCTCTCGCGGATGGTTCGCGCAATCTCCTCGCCGAAAATGTCTTCGTAGCAGATGTCGACCGCGACCGGCTGATTGTGCACGACGAACGGCTTTTGCACGGGGCCGCCGCGCGCGAAATCGCCGAGCGGAATGTTCATCAGATTGACGAACCAGCGAAAGCCCCACGGCACGAACTCGCCAAACGGCACGAGGTGGTGCTTGTCGTACCGGTAGATGTCGCGTGTGCCCGGCATGACGCCGAAGAGGCTGTTCGTGTAGTCGACCACGCGGCCTTCGGGCGTGACCGAGCCGCCGATCGCGCCGAACAGCACGGCGCTGCCCGTGGAGTCCGCAAAGCTGCGCACCGCCGAGGCAAACGGCACCGGCAACTGCTGCGCGAGCACCGGAATGGCGGTTTCGGGCGTGACGATCAGGTCGGCGGGCTTCGACGTGATCATCTGCTGATACTGGTCGATGGCGGCGCGCACGCCCGCTTCCTCGAACTTCATGTCCTGCTTGACGTCGCCTTGCAGCAGACGCACGGTCAGCGGCGCGTTCGTTGGCACTGTCCAGCTCGCGAGCGGCAGCAGCAGGCCCGCCGCGATCAACGCGAGCGCGATGCCGCCGGGCAGCGCAAAGCTCGCTGCAGTGCCGCGCCCGCTTGTGGGATCCGAAGTGGCGTCCGACGAGGCGTCGCCCGGGCCGCGCGACCGGCGCAGCGCGGGCAGGGCGGCCATGAGCGCCTGCGCGATCAGCGCGGCCGCCAACGCGAGCACCCAGCCGACGCCATACACGCCGACGAGCGGCGCGAATCCGCCGAACGGCCCGTCCACTTGCGCATAGCCGCTCGCGAGCCACGGAAAGCCGGTGAACACCGTGCCGCGCAACCATTCGCCGATGGCCCACGCGCTCGCGAAAGTCAATGCGCCGTGCCATGTCGGGGCGAACGGTGTGTCGGTGCTCGATGCGCCGTTGCGCGCGTGCCCGGCGCAAAACGACCAGACGCCCGCAGCCAGAGCGGGATACAGCGCGAGATACAGCGAAAACAGCACCAGCGCCGTGCCGGCGAGCGGCGCGGGCATGCCGCCGTAAAAATGCATGCTGACGTAGAGCCACCACACGCCGGTCACGAAGTTGCCGAAGCCGAAGGCGCCGCCCGTCAGCGCGGCGCTTTTCCAGCCGGTGCTGCGCGTGAGCCACGCGAACAGGAACACGAAGATCGCGAGTTCGAGCCAGCCGCCGTGCGGCGTGGGCGCGAACGAGAACGTATTGACGGCGCCTGCCGCCAGCGCGACGAGGTAATGCAAGCGGGGAAGCGTGCGTGCGCGTGTGGAGTGCGCGGCGGACGCGCTCCCGCCGCGGCGCGAGGAGGAAGTGATCGGGTCGGCCATTGGTGCGCGGTCGGCGTGGGAAGTGGCAGGTTGGAAAGACTCGGGCAAGAGCGCGGGGCGACGGCGGGGCGGCAGCCGGACGCTCAGGTCTGCACGTGCTGCGCTTCGCGTTCGCGCTGACCGGCTAGCGGATCGCGCCGCACGAGCAGCATGTGAATCTGGCGCGCGTCGCCGCGCAGAATCTCAAAGATCAGATCGTCGATACGAACCTTCTCGCCCCGGTGCGGCACGCGCCCGAAATGATGCGTGACGAGTCCGCCGATGGTATCCACTTCTTCGTCTGAATAATGCGTGCCGAAGGTTTCGTTGAACTGCTCGATCTCGGTCAGCGCGCGCACGCGGAAGCGCCCGTCCGGCGAGGCGATGATGTTGCCGCTTTCCTCGTCGAAATCGTACTCGTCTTCAATATCGCCGACGATCTGCTCCAGCACGTCCTCGATCGTGATCAGACCGGCCACGCCGCCGTATTCGTCGACGACCACCGCGAGGTGGTTGCGGTTCACGCGAAAGTCGTGCAGCAGCACGTTCAGCCGCTTCGACTCGGGGATGAACACTGCGGGCCGCAGCATGCCGCGCACATCGAACTCTTCCTCGGCGTAGTAGCGCAGCAGGTCTTTCGCGAGCAGCACGCCGATCACGTTGTCGCGGTTGCCTTCGTAGACCGGATAGCGCGAGTGTGCTTTTTCCAGCACATAAGGGATGAATTCGGCGGGATTGTCCGCGATGTTGATCGCGTCCATCTGCGCGCGCGGCACCATAATGTCGCGTGCGCTGAGTTCGGAGACTTGGAACACGCCTTCGATCATCGACAGCGAGTCCGCGTCGATCAGGTTGCGCTCGTGCGCGTCCTGCAGAATTTCCAGAAGTTCGGCGCGCGAGTCGGGCTCGGGCGAGATGAAATCGGTCAGACGCTCGAGCAGCGAGCGCTTTTCGTGAGGTTTGTCGGTGTGGCGTCGACTGGGATACGTGTCGTTCATGTTAGTGCGCCCGGCAAGACTGGGCGCGCTGTTGCAGAGCATTAAGGATACACCAGGCACATGGCAGGACCGTGTCCCGCCCGGCCGGGCGATGAATGAAACCGGCTGACACCGGGGCGCCGCAAGGCGCGGGCCATGGGTCAATCCTAACTGATTCCACCGTGACACGCGCTTTGGAGAAAAAAGCGGCGGCGCTCGGGCGGCGGACTCGCCGCCCGAGCGATGCTTCTATTGGTCGGCTTGCGGCTCCGCGCGCAGTTGCACGCCGGCGGAGCCCGGTTGGCCGCCGCCTTTCGCGCAACGCGTGAACCGTGCGGCTCACGTAATCGAGCGTGGTGCCGTAGCGGCCCCGCGCGCAGCCGAACACCGTTTTTACGACTTCGTCGTCGAGTTTTCCTGTGTAGGTCGGCACGTCGCGGCGCATCACGAATGCCAGCGAGTCGACGCGCCGGCCGTCGGCGAGCACGCACGGCAGCCACGCGGGCCGGTACGACCCCATCGCCATTTCGCGGCGCCAGAGCGCTTCCAGGTGCGGATGGCGCCGTCTGCCGCGAGACGAAACGCGATGCCCGTGCACGAGCCGCGGTTCACGCGCGACCACAGATACAGACCGCGGTGATAGCCATGCACCTTCGAGCGCGTGGCTTCGACGGTGGGCAGCCCCGGATTCCAGATCAGCGAGCCATAGCCGAAGAGCCACAAGTCGCGCTGGCGGTCCCAGTCGCGCAGCGTGCATTCGAGCGATGCGCGCAGTTCCTCGTCCGTCAGAAGCCGCGACTCGCCGAGCGCGGGCGGATAGTCCAGGCAGGGCGGCCGGGCGGCGGCGTCATCGGAAGGAAAGGAACTCACGGTCGGTCCGGGCGGCGGTTAGCGGTACGGGTCGGGAAAGCCCAGTTTGCCGAGAATCTCGGTTTCGAGCGCTTCCATTTCCTCGGCTTCTTCCTCGACCTCGTGGTTGTAGCCCTGCGCGTGCAGCGTGCCGTGCACGAGCAGATGCGCGTAATGGGCGACGAGCGGCTTGCCCTGCTCGGCGGCTTCTTTCTCCACCACCGGGCAGCACAGGATCAGGTCGCCCGTCACCGGGTCGTCTCCCAACTCCGCGTACGCGAACGTCAGCACGTTGGTCGAGTAATCCTTGCCGCGATAGGTGCGGTTGAGCGTCCGGCCTTCTTCGGCGTCGACGAAACGCACGGTCAGTTCGCCGTCGGCGAAAAGCGCGGCCTTGATCCAGCAGGCTACCGTGGCGCGCGGCAGCAGCGCCTTATGTTCGGGCCACGCCTTGGCGGCCGGGAATTGCAGATTCAGCGTCAGTTTCGGGGCGCGGCTCATGCTTGTTCGATGTTGGTGACGAGATTTCGCGCCGTGGCATGTGCTTCTGCGCGAAGTGCGGCGGGCTTGGCCGACCGTGACGCCATGTCCGGCGCCAGATGCCGCGCGCCGTTCCGCGCGTCATTCGACACGCCGTCTGGCACCACCCGCCGCGGCGCCTGGCGCGGCAGCTCCGGCGCGGTTCGGCTCCCGGCCTGCCGCATCAACGCGAATCCGCCGGGCTGGCGGTCTTCTGCGAGTGCGCGTCGTACGCCTCGACGATGCGCGCGACGAGCGGATGCCGCACCACGTCCGCGCTGGTAAAGCGCGTGAGCGCAATGCCCCGCACGTCGGACAGCACCTGCTGCGCTTCGATCAGACCGCTCTTGTGACCGCGCGGCAGGTCGACCTGAGTCGTGTCACCTGTCACCACGGCTTTCGAGCCGAAGCCGATCCACGTGAGGAACATTTTCATCTGCTCGGGCGTGGTGTTCTGCGCCTCGTCCAGAATGATGAACGCGTGATTCAGCGGGCGGCCGCGCATGTACGCGAGCGGCGCATCTGCCGCTCGAACATCTTCGCGGTCTTGTCGAAGCCGAGCAGGTCGTACAGCGCGTCGTACAACGGACGCAGATACGGGTCGACCTTCTGCGCGAGATCGCCCGGCAGGAAGCCGAGGCGCTCGCCGGCTTCGACGGCCGGCCGCGTCAGCACGATGCACTTTACCTGGTCGCGTTCGAGCGCGTCCACCGCGCAGGCGACCGCGAGATAGGTCTTGCCCGTGCCGGCCGGGCCGACGCCGAAAGTGACGTCGTGCGAGACGATCTGCTTCAGATACTCGCGCTGCGCCGGCGGGCGGCCGCGCAGATCGGCACGCCGCGTGTACAGCTTCGGGCCGAGTTCTTCGAGGTCGTCGTCGCCGCTGTCGGCCGGCTGGTCGAACGGATGGTCGGGATTGCCCGGAAAGCACGGGTCGCTCGCTTCGTCGCCATTGCCGTTGCCGTTCGCGCGATGCCGCGCCGGGTGGCGCACTTAGACGAGCGCGAGCTGGATGTCGTCGACCGACAGCGGATCGCGCGCGTTGTTGTAGAAGTTTTCGAGCGCGGTGAGCGCGAGCTTCGCGCCGCGCCCGCGGATCGTAATGCGGTGTCCGCGGCGTTGCAGCGTCACGTCGAGCGCCTGCTCGATTTGGCGCAGATTTTTGTCGAGCGGTCCGCAGAGGTTGGCGAGTCGCGCGTTGTCGTCGCGCGGAGCGGTGAATTCCAGATGCGGCTGAGTGGTTTTCAAGGCGATGGGTCGATCCTGTCGGTTTCAGTACGCAGGCGGCTCGGGCGCAGTTGCGGTGGCGGCGCGTCGCGCGTCGGCGTCAATGGTCGGTCAATGCGTGGTGGCGCCGGCATCGTCCGCTGCAGGGTCGTGCAGCAGCACGAGCTCGCCACGCAACGAATGTGGGTACGCCTTGACGATTTTCACGTCGACCATCTGACCGATCAGCCGGGCATGCGAGGCCATCGGCGCCGGGAAATTCACCACGCGGTTGTTCTCCGTGCGGCCCGCGAGCTCGTTCGGGTCCTTGCGCGCGGGGCGTTCGACCAGAATGCGCTCCACCTTGCCGACCATCGAATCGCTGATGTGCTGCACGTTTTCTTCGATGGTGGCTTGCAGGTGCTGCAGGCGCTTCAGCTTCACTTCGCGCGGCGTGTCGTCGTGCAGATTCGCAGCCGGCGTGCCTGGACGCGGACTGTAGATGAACGAGAAGCTCGTGTCGTATTTCATCTCGTGCACGAGCGCCATCATCTTGTCGAAATCTTCTTCCGTCTCGCCGGGAAATCCGACAATCATGTCAGTGGAAAGCGACAGGTCGGGACGGATCGCGCGCAGCTTGCGGATCACGGACTTGTATTCGAGCACGGTGTAGCCGCGCTTCATCGCCATCAGAATGCGGTCGGAACCGTGCTGCACCGGCAGATGCAGGTGGCTGACGAGCTTCGCCACCCTGGCATACGTGTCGATCAGACGCAGCGTGAATTCCTTCGGATGCGACGTGGTGTAGCGAATGCGTTCGATGCCCGGAATGTCGGCGACGTATTCGATCAGCGTCGCAAAGTCGGCGATTTCCGACGAGCCGAGCGTCAGCACGCCGCGATAGGCATTGACGTTCTGACCCAGCAGCGTCACTTCGCGCACACCCTGATCGGCGAGACCGGCGATTTCCGTCAGCACGTCGTCCAGCGGACGTGAGACTTCTTCGCCGCGCGTGTAGGGCACGACGCAATAGCTGCAGTACTTGCTGCAACCTTCCATGATCGACACGAACGTGCTCGGAACTTCCACGCGCGCGGGCGGCAGATGGTCGAACTTTTCGATTTCCGGAAACGTGATGTCGACCTGGGCGCGGCCGCTTTCGCGGCGCTTGTCGATCATTTGCGGCAGACGGTGCAGCGTTTGCGGGCCGAACACGAGGTCGACGTACGGCGCGCGCGACGATCGACGCGCCTTCCTGGCTCGCCACGCAGCCGCCCACGCCGATGATCAGATCGGGGTTCGCTTCCTTCAGCTCGCGCACGCGGCCGAGGTCGGAGAACACTTTTTCCTGCGCTTTCTCGCGCACCGAGCAGGTGTTGAACAGAATCACGTCCGCGTCTTCGGGCGTGTCGGTCTTGACGAGGCCTTCAGCCGCGCCGAGTACGTCGACCATCTTGTCGGCGTCGTACTCGTTCATCTGGCAGCCAAAGGTCTTTACATAAACTTTCTTGGTCATGAATTTCGCCGGTCGCAGTGGTTAACCTGGGGGGCGCTGTATAAAAGGTCAAGGAGAGCCGAAAACGTGCGGACGGTCCGTGGGACGGCGCTTGGGGTCGCTTACGGTTGCGGTTTCGGCTGCGCTGTCAGGCGCGCCTTCGGGTGCGCTTTTAACGCGCACTGTCGGACGGTCTGCGCGGTTGGAGTGGCCATGCGTGGCCGCTTGGCGCCGCTGTCTGCCACTTAAGGCCGCCGCCGTTTGCCGCTTAGCGCACTATTATAGCCTTCGCCGAATAGGGGCTCGTGGCCCGCTTCCGCGCCTGGTGGCGGCGCTGCAGCGCGCGCTTCCAGCCGTCCAGACATTCCTTGACGTCCGCCTGCTCGCGCGCGGGCGTGAAGCGCCGGTCGAGCTTCCACTGGCTTTGCAGTTCGTCGACGTCTTTCCAGTAGCCGACCGCGAGGCCCGCCAGATACGCTGCGCCGAGCGCGGTGGTTTCCGACACCTTCGGGCGGACCGCGTCCACGCCGAGAATGTCCGCCTGGAACTGCATCAGCAGATTGTTCGCGCACGCGCCGCCGTCCACCCGCAATTCGCCGATGCGAATGCCCGAGTCGGCCTCCATGGCCTTCAGCACGTCGAGCGACTGATAGGCGATCGAGTCGAGCGCGGCGCGCGCGATATGCGCGGACGTCGTGCCGCGCGTCACGCCGAACAGCGTGCCGCGGGCGCGTGCATTCCAATGCGGGGCGCCGAGGCCCGCGAATGCGGGCACGAGGTAGACGCCGTCGCAATGCGGCACGCTGCCCGCGAGCGCCTCGATTTCAGCGGCGACGCCGGTTTGCGTCGACCAGATTTCCTGCGGATCGTGCTCGACCCAGCCCGGACGCGGATAGATCTGCTCGAATTCCTTTTGCGCCGTCGACACGACATTGCCGAGGCGGTCGAACAGCATCGCACGTGAGCTGGTGGTGCCCTGGTCAAGCGCGAGGATGTACTGATCCTGCATTGTCTCTTCTCCATGCATTTTATGAATCGCCGCGACAGCCTGAAACAGCATACCGGCGACGGGAACGGCTCGTCATTTCGGGCGGCGGCACACTTGTCCGTGCATGCGGCCGGCCGAACGGGCCGAGGGTGAAGCGATTTTTTTGTTACGCGCTCTGTCGCTCGGGCTCGCGGGCGAACCATGCGTCGATGTCGCGCGTGACCGACTCGAGCGTGCCCGGCTCGACATGAAGGCCGAGCTTCGAGCGGCGCCACAGCACGTCCTCGGCGCTGCGCGCCCATTCGACGTCGCGCAAGTACGCCAGTTCGGCCTCGAAAAGGCCCGGCGCAAATGCGCGGCCGAGATCGGCGAGCGAATGCGCGTGGCCAAGCACATTCTTCACGCGCGTGCCGTAGGCGCGCGCGAGGCGATGCGCCAGATCCGCCGACAGCCACGCATGCCGCTGCTTCAACTCGGCGAGAAAGCGCTCGAAGTTCGCGTGCGCAATGTCGCCGCCGGGCAAAGGCGCGCCGGAGGTCCATGACGGCGCGCTCTTGCCGAGCGCTGCCGTGAGCTTGGCGACGGCTTCCTCGGCGAGCTTGCGGAACGTCGTGATCTTGCCGCCGAACACCGACAGCAGCGGCGCTTCGCCGGATGGCGCGTCGAGTTCGAGCGAATAGTCGCGCGTCACGGCGGAAGGGTTGTCCGCGCCTTCTTCCTCGAGCAGCGGCCGCACGCCGGAGTAGGTCCAGCGCACGTCGGCGGGCGTGATCTTTTGCCTGAAGTAGCGGTTGATGGAGTCGCACAAATACTGCGTCTCGTCGCCGGTGATGGCCACCTGGGCGGGGCCGCGATATTCGATGTCCGTCGTGCCGATCAGCGCGTAGTCGTGCTCGTAAGGGATCGCGAAAATGATCCGCTTGTCGGGATTCTGGAAAATGTACGCGTGGTCGTGGTCGAACAGGCGCCGCGTGACGATGTGGCTGCCCTTCACGAGCCGCACGCTGTGCGACGCCGGGCGGCCCAGCGCGCCTGCAGCAGTTCGCCGACCCACGGGCCCGCCGCGTTTGCAATGGATGCCGCGCGCACGCCGAGGGTTGTGCCGTCTGCGCGCCGGAGTTGCGCGCGCCATTCGCCGCCGGCGCGTACGGCGCTCAGCAGCTTGGTGCGCGTGAGGATGGTCGCGCCGTGTTCGGCGGCGTCGAGCGCGTTGAGCACGACGAGGCGGGCGTCGTTGACCCAGCCGTCCGAGTACACGAAGCCGCGCTTGATCGATTCGACGAGCGGCGCGCCGGCCGGATGGCCGCGCATGACGATGCCGCGCGAGCCAGGCAGCAGCTCGCGCCGGGCGAGGTGATCGTAAAGGAAAAGGCCCGCGCGAATGAACCACGCCGGGCGCAGATCGGGCATGTGGGGCATCACGAAGCGCAGCGGCCCATGATGTGCGGCCCGGCGCGCAACAAGGTCTCGCGCTCCTGCAAGGCCTTGCGCACGAGCCCGAACTCGCGGTATTCGAGGTAGCGCAAACCGCCGTGAATCAGCTTGGTGCTCGCCGACGAGGTATGCGCCGCCAGATCGTCCTGTTCGCACAGCAGCACGGAGAGCCCGCGGCCGGCCGCGTCGCGCGCGATGCCCGCGCCGTTGATCCCGCCGCCCACGACGAGCAAATCATATTTCGTGCCTTGGGTCACCTGCTGCGTCTCCTGCGTCGTTAAGGGCTGCGGACAGCTGTCTGAAAATCTATCGAACCGATAGTGTTCATTTTCGAACTTTAATGAACATGTTCGAAAAAGTGAAGTTCGCGCTGGTCCGAAGGAGGCTCTGTCGAATGGCCAGGGGAGTGGCGCGGCGCGCGGCCACGGACGATACTTCTTGGCACTGGCCATTTCGGGGTGAAATTCATGCGTGGACTTTTGATGGTGGGCGCGGCTGCGCTGCTTGCCGGCTGTGTCCCTTCGCCAAGCCTCACAGGAACGATGGGCGCGCCGTCGTTCGTCTCATTGCAACAGATGTGCAGTGCGCAGACGGTGGACTACGGAAACGACGCGCAAGGCGTGTACGCGACGCTCTTCGACGCGTATGTGGCGAACCGGCGCGGGCGCCTCTCGAAGGACGATTACTGCGCGTTCCAGACGTCGATTGCCGAGCGTTACAGGAGCCAGGGCGCGAGTGCCGACCCGCAGGTCCGTAATCAGTGGGTTGCGTTCCTGACCGAGCAGCGCGCGCAGGCGATCAGCTGGCGCGCGGCGGTGGATCCGACGGTGCGCAGCGGATAAGCACGCATCAGAAAAAGCGGCGGCATCAGGCAGGTGGCGGGTGGCGGCGCGCTGGGTCAATGGATGCGCACAATGAAAGCGGGCGCCGCAATGGGCCCGTGGTGACGTGGTGACATAAGCAGGTCAGGCGGAAGCGGCGCGGCGGCTGGCCGCGCGTGCGGCATTGCGTTGCCGCCAGCCGCGCCTAGGCGGGAAGCGCTGCATCAGAAGTTCGGCTCGCTGCCATTTGCCGATCTGATGGAACCCGCCATCGAGATTGCGGAGCGCGGTTATGCGGTGGCCAGCATCGTCGCGCATAAATGGGCGGCGGCCGTGCCGGAACTGAAGGACCAGCCGGGCTTCGCGTCGACCTTCAT
The DNA here is from genome assembly GCA_940746715.1 of uncultured Paraburkholderia sp. Lineage (GTDB taxonomy): Bacteria > Pseudomonadota > Gammaproteobacteria > Burkholderiales > Burkholderiaceae > Paraburkholderia. Next base: position 138,527 of record CALNWN010000009.1, on the reverse strand, counting down.
GCCACGCGGACGGGCGCCGGAAGTGAGCGAACTCGTGCGCTTTCCCGGCCACGCGAAGACGCTGCGCAAGCTCGCCGAGCAAGGCCCGCGCGCCTACTACGAAGGCGAGATCGCCGAGCGTATCGCGGCATTTTCGCGTGAATGCGGCGGCGCGCTGACGGCGGACGACCTGCGCAACTATCGCGCGGACTGGGTCGAGCCGATCGGCAAGGACTATCGCGGCTACACCGTGCATGAAATTCCGCCGAACGGGCAGGGCATTGCCGCGTTGATCGCGCTCGGCATCCTCGAACAATTCGACGTGAAGGAGCTGACGGTCGACAACGTCGAGTCGCAGCACCTGCAGATCGAGGCGATGAAGCTCGCGTTCGCCGACGTCTACCGCTACGTGGCCGATCCGCGTTCCATGGAAGTCACGCCCGAGCAGATGCTCGACCCCGCTTACCTCGCGTCGCGCGCGAGGCTCATCGACCACAAGCGAGCCACGCAATTCGATTTCGGCATGCCGAAGGCGGGCGGCATGATCTATATGTCGGTCGCGGACGAACGCGGCATGATGGTCAGCTTTATTCAGTCCAACTACATGGGCTTCGGCTCGGGCATCGTAGTGCCGGACACGGGCATCTCGATGCAGAACCGCGGCTGCGGTTTCTCGATGGATCCGGCATCGCCGAATGTGGTGGAAGGCGGCAAGCGGCCGTTCCACACCATCATCCCCGCGTTCCTCACGCAGCAGGTGGACGGCCAGCAGGAGGCGGTGGTGAGCTTCGGCGTGATGGGCGGCGACATGCAGCCGCAAGGTCATCTGCAATCCATCGTGCGCATGCTCGACTACGGGCAGCAGCCGCAGGCCGCGTGCGACGCGCCGCGCTGGAAGGTCAACCGCGACTTCACGATCGACATCGAATCGACGCTCGACACACGAACGGCAGAAGCTCGGCCACACGATCAAGTCCGTCGACGATCCTTACATGGATTTCGGCTCGGGCCAGTACATCTGGAAGCTCGATCGCAACGATCCGGACCGCGGTTATGTGGCCGCGAGCGACAGCCGCCGCGACGGTCTGGCGGCCGGCTTCTGAACGTCTTACGCGGTTAAGGGCGCTTCGGGGCGGTTCAGCGTGTTGTGTGCTGGAGCGTTTCCAGTGGTCCCGGCGCCCTCATGCGCGAAGCGCGCCTGGTCGCATTTCGCGAAGCACGGCCAGCTCTCGAGCCGGCTTTTTGTTGCGCGTTGAACTCGCGCTTGCGTCACCGAAACTTTCGTCTATCGTGGAATTGGAACTGCGGCCAATCGGCATGGTCTGTGCTGGGTTGTCTGCAGAGTTGCGAAACAGAGGCTAAGATGCAGACACAAGGGGTTAACTCTAATTCACGGCGCTGTATCCGACACGGCGAACCGCAACGCAAGGCAGCGCGATAGCAGCGGTTGCGAGCATGCTCCACGAGTCGATACAGCTTTCGGAGCAAGACACGATGCACACAGAGCTGAACCATGTCATGCCCTGGCGAATCGAGGACATCGACCTCACGCGCATTGACCGCCAGAAGGCCGTCGCGAACGAAGACCTGTTGTTGCTGCTGTGCGCCGCTTCGTTTATTGAAAGCGGCACCGACCTTTACACCAGTAATCTCAGTCAGTTCTTCGGCGACGATCCGGAAGTTTCCGCGTGGCTCAACAACGAGTGGGAGCCTGAGGAAATGCAGCACGGTCGCGCGCTCAAGACGTATATCGCGTACGTCTGGCCCGAGTACGATTGGGACACGGCGTTTCGCAATTTCATGGACGAGTATTCGCTGACCTGTTCCGTGGAAGATTTCGAAAAGACGCGCGCGCTGGAAATGGTCGCGCGCTGCGTCGTCGAAACCGGCACGGCCACGTTGTATCGCGCGATTGGCGAGTGTTCGGACGAACCCGTGCTCAAAGAGATTACGGACAACATTCGGACCGACGAAGTCCGCCATTACAAGCACTTTTTCAAGTACTTCAAAAAGTACAACAAGATCGAGGGAAATGGCCGGCTTGCGGTGCTCGGTGCGCTCATGCGCCGCGCAATGGAAATCAAGAACGAAGATTCGGAAATCGCGTTGCGGCATGTATTCGCCATTCGCTATCCGGAGCGCGTGCGCGATCAGGCTTACAACCGCGAGCGCGCTGCGCGCATCAATGCGCTGGTGAGGCGCAACCTGTCGGCGGACATGTGCGTGAAGATGCTGCTCAAGCCGCTCGATCTGCCCGCGAAGATTCAACCGGGCGTGCACTATCCGCTCGCGAAAATCACGCAACACGTGTTCTTCCGTTGAAGCCGCGTTGTGCATCGGCGTGAAGCGCTGGCCCGCGTAATGCGGACCATCTGCTTTTCGAGGCATGATGGAGGCCTTGCCCTTGCACCGTACACTGCGATGAGCGATTCCTCACTGCCACCACGCCCGCTCGATCAGACTGTATTCGACGAATGGCCCGACGCGGTTCGCGCGCTGTTCGACGGCTCGTCGCTCGCGAGCAAGACGGGCTTCACGGCGTCGTTGCTGACCGTCGACGCCAATCAGCACATTCGCACATCGCTTCTCGGCATCGGCGAGTTATATGCGCCCGATTCGCGCACGCTCTGCATCGCGCTGTGGCCGCAGGCGCGGGCGGCGCGCGCGATCGCACAGAGCGGGCGCGCGGCGCTTACCTTCGTGTTCGAAGAGGCGTTCTATCAGGTGCAGTTGCTCGACCGGTGGGAACGGCAGATCGAGCATGTGAAGCGCGCGGCGGCGCGTGCGTGAGATGAGGCTCGCAGCGGGAGCCGCGAGCCGCCAGCCTCATCTCATGTCTTAGCGCCCGCGCTGCCCGCTGCGCGCCGGATTAGCGCCGCGCGGCGCGTCCGTACGCGGCTTGGCGCCGCCGCCCAGCAGCGCGCCCGGATTGCTGCCTTGCGGCTTGTGTGGTGCATGCGCCACGCCGCCGTCATGCGCGATGGCGCGCGGACGGTCGTCGTGACGCTGGCCGTCGCGGCGCGGTTGCCCACCGTTGCCGGCGGGCTTCGCGCCTTGCGGTTTTGCGCCGTGCGGCTTGGGCTGTTGCTGGCCGTTCGTGGGACGCTGCCCCGAGCGCTGCGCCGTGCCTTGGGTTGTGCCCTGGTTTGCGGCCTGGCTTGGCCCTCTAGCCGTTCTTGCCGCACCGCCGTTGCCGCCCTTCGGTACCCCTTGGCCCTGGCCCTGACGCGGCGAACGTCCGCTGGTGCCGTCCTGACCGCGGCGCAGAATCGGCTCCGGCTTCGCAGTCGGGTCTGGTTCGAAGCCCGCGATCACTTCCTGCGGCACCGGGCGCTTGATCAGCTTCTCGATGTCCTTCAGTAACTGCAATTCGTCGACGCACACGAGCGACACCGCTTCGCCCGTCGCGCCCGCGCGACCCGTGCGGCCGATGCGGTGCACGTAGTCCTCGGGCACGTTCGGCAGATCGAAGTTGACGACGTGCGGCAACTGATCGATGTCGATGCCGCGCGCGGCGATGTCGGTCGCGACCAGCACCTGCAGCGTGCCGTCCTTGAACTCGGCCAATGCGCGGGTACGCGCCGACTGGCTCTTGTTGCCGTGAATGGCGAGCGCGCTGATGCCGTCCTTCGTCAGCTGTTCGGCAAGGCGATTCGCGCCGTGCTTGGTGCGCGTGAACACCAGCACCTGAAACCAGTTGTGCTGTTTGATGAGATGCGTGAGCAGCTCGCGCTTCTTGTCGCGATCCACCGAGTGGATTTTCTGCGCGACGGTTTCAGCGGTCGTATTGCGGCGCGCGACTTCGATGAGCGCGGGCGAGTCGAGCAGGTTGTCGGCGAGCGCCTTGATCTCGTCGGAGAAGGTGGCCGAGAACAGCAGGTTCTGCCGCTTCGGCGGCAGCTTGGCCAGCACGCGCTTGATATCGTGGATAAAGCCCATGTCGAGCATGCGGTCCGCTTCGTCGAGCACGAGGATCTCGAGATGCGACAGGTCGATGGTCTTCTGCTGCATGTGGTCGAGCAAACGGCCAGGCGTTGCGACGACGATGTCCACGCCGCTCTTCAATGCGCCGATCTGCGGATTGATGCCGACGCCGCCGAACATCACCGTTGACTTCAGCTTCAGATATTTGCCGTAGGCGCGCACGCTTTCCTCGACCTGCGCGGCCAGTTCGCGCGTGGGCGTGAGAATCAGCGCGCGCACGGCGCGCTTGCCCGAGGCCGCGGCGAGCGGCGGCATCGAATGAAGACGCTGCAGGATGGGCAGCGTGAAGCCAGCCGTCTTGCCGGTGCCGGTTTGCGCGCCGGCCAGCAGGTCGCCGCCGTTGAGCACGGCCGGAATGGCCTGAGTCTGGATGGGAGTCGGAGTGGTGTAGCCGAGTTCGTGTACAGCGCGGACCAACGGTTCGGACAAGCCGAGGGAATCAAAAAACATAAATGCTCTTTGCAATGCAGTTTCGCGAACGGCACATGAAGGCCCGCCGGGCACATGCGGCATGCATGCCGCACGAATGCGCCGCCTGGCGTAAGCCAGAGCAAGGCCGAAGCCCAGTTCCGTTCGCAGGGAAATCGGCGGCACGCTCGAGATGCGTGCCGAATGCTTCAACGCGCTATGCAGACACGTTGACTGGCCTTAAGTTGCATTTCGCCGCCGTGGACGTCACGCGACATAGCCCGCGACGCTGACGAATTGACACAGACTGCCCGCCAGTACGAACAGGTGCCAGATACCATGCCCGTGCCGGATGCGCTCGTCGTTGATGAAGAAGTAGATGCCGGCGCTGTAGATGACCCCGCCGGCCACGAGCCAGGCAGTGCCCGCTGCCGGTAATGCCTCCAGCAGCGGACGGACGGCTACGAGCGCGAGCCATCCCATCAGGACATACAGCACCATCGAAACGCTGCGGGTGCGCCGCCCGAGCGTGAGTTCCTGCACGATGCCGAGAACGGCAAGCCCCCAGCTCACGCCGAAGAGCGACCAGCCCCACGGCCCGCGCAGCGTGATAAGCGTGAACGGAGTATAGCTGCCTGCAATCAGCAGATAGATGGCCGAATGGTCGCATTTCTGCAGCACTGCTTTCACGCGCGGGTCGCGCACGCTATGGTAGAGCGTCGAAATAGCATACAGCACGAACAGCATCGCACCGTACACGCTGAAGCTGACTACCTTGTATGCGTCGCCCTCGACCGCACCCATCGTCACGAGCGTAGCCAGTCCCGCCACCGACAGCACGGCGCCGACGAGGTGGGTAATGCTGTTCAAACGCTCACCGACATGCACGGTCTTTCCTCCTACACCGCTTTATCCAGCAATTGCTGCGCCACGCGTGGCGCCGTCAGTTGCCGCATGATACCGGGACTTCAGACGCGGTACCCAAAAGCGCGGTTGTCATATGCGGTCCTCAAAAAAACGAAGGGCGCGGCCGCGAAAGTCGCAGGCCGCGCCCCGGGTGCAACGAACGCTGCTTAGTCGAGCGGCGCCGAACGAAGATCGGACACTTGCTGCGGCGACACGGCCGTGCCATGGTTGCCCCACGACATACGGATGTACGTCACGACGGCTGCGACTTCCTGGTTGGACAGCGACTGCGCGAACGGCGGCATGCCGTACGGATGCGGATTCGCGTCCGTGCTCGGCGGATAACCGCCGTTCAGCACCATGCGGATCGGGTTGACTGCCGACGGCATCTGGATCGACTGGTTGTTCGCGAGCGGCGGGAAGGCCGGCGGCATACCGAGGCCGTTGTCCGCGTGGCACTTCGCACAGTTGTCAGCGTAGATCTTCTGACCTTGCTTCAATAGTTCGCCGCCGAACTTTTCGGACGTTTCGAGCTGCATGGGCTCCGGTGCCTCGCTCTTCTGCGGAATCGTCTTCAGGTACGTGGCCATTGCGTTGATGTCCGCATCGCTCATGTACTGCATGCTGTTGTGAACCACTTCGGCCATCGGGCCGAACACCGCGCCGCGGTTCGACACGCCGGTCTTCAGCAGGTCGGCGATGTCCTTCGTTTCCCAGTCGCCGAGACCCGCTTCCTTATTCGACGTGAGCGACGGCGCATACCAGTTCTGCAGCGGAATCAGACCGCCCGCGAATGCCGCCGAACTGACCGGACCGCCCATTGCGTTGATCGACGTATGGCACATGCCGCAATGGCCGAGGCCTTCGATCAGGTACGCGCCGCGGTTCCACTCGACCGACTTGGTCGGATCCGGCTTGTACTCGCCTTCACGGAAGAAGAGCGTACGCCAGCCGATCAGCATGTTGCGCTGGTTGAACGGGAACTTCAGTTCGTGCGGACGGCTCGGCACGGCAACCGGCGGGATGGAGCGCAGGTACGCGTAGATCGCGTCCGAGTCGGCGCGCGTGACCTTCGTGTAGCTCGTGAACGGGAAGCCCGGGTAGAGCAGGCTGCCGTCTTTCGAACGGCCGGTGTGCATGGCGCGGTAGAAGTCGTCCTGCGTCCACTTGCCGATACCGTACTGGTCGTCAGGCGTGATGTTCGGCGTGAACCTCGTGCCGAACGGCGTGGCCATGGGCAGGCCGCCGGCGAATTGTTTGCCGCCGCGCACCGTGTGGCAGGCGATACAGTCGCCGGCGCGGGCGAGGTACTCGCCCTTCTTCACGAGCGCAGCCTGGTCGGCGGGCGTGGCGGCCACGGCCGTACCGTTGTGCAGATTGTCGCCGCCCGACCACAGGACGGGGACGAGTGCAGCAGCCGCGACGACGACCACTGCCGAGAGGGCGAACAAAGACTTGCGTTTCATTTGAGTGTCTTTCCCGGTGCCTTATTGCGGTTCGCTGCCGCAGGCAAGCGGAGTCTTCATCGAGCGGGCCGGAGCCGGCACGGGGTTTTGTGGAGCCTGTTGCGTGGAAAGCCAGGCAGCAACCGCGTTCACGTCTTCGTCCGTGAGGCGCGTGGCAATGGTGTGCATGCAATCAGGTGCGATGGCGTGGCGCGTGCCCGAACGCCATGCGCCGAGCTGCGCGCTGATGTAGTCGGAGTGCAGACCCACGAGGCCGGGGATGGCCGGTTCCATACCCGTCAGGCTCTTGCCGTGGCAGGCCGCGCAAGCCGGAATCTGCTTCGACGCGTCGCCGTTCAGCACGATCTGCTGGCCGCGCGCGAGCGTGGCCGAGGAAACCGTCGGCTTGGCAGGCGACGGATAAGGCGGACGCTGCTTGGAGAAATACGTGGCGATCTGATGCAGATAGTCGTCGGAAAGATACGTGACGAGGTAGTTCATGGGCGGATACTTGCGGCGCCCTTCGCGGAAATTCTGCAACTGGTTGTACAGATAGTCGGCCGGCTTGCCGGCGAGGCGCGGAAAGTAGTCGTTGTCAGTACCTTGCCCGTGCGTGCCGTGGCAGGCCGTGCAGCCTTGCACGCGCGCTTCCATCGTATCGGGGGCCTTCGGTTGAGTCTGCGCTTTCGCAGCGCTATAGACACCCGCGGAGCCGATCAGCAGAAGGGCAAGCAACGGGCGGAAAATGCGTCTTGAAGACACGCGTAACTCCATCAAAATCGGGGACCTGACCGAACTTCGAGCGGCTCGGTGTGAAGGGCAGCCGGCACCGCGGCGACGCAACATTCTATCATCGAAGGGTGATGATGACTATTTGCCACATCGGGGGTGCTTGCGGCTGTCACAGGCGTGCGACAGTTTGCCGCGCGTCGCGGCGTGGAACTCCCGGCGCGGTCTCCGGCTTGTGGCCGGCTAGTCAGCGACTGCAAGCGCTGTACCCGGCGAACTTGTCCGCGCGATGTTGAACCGAACCGCGCCCGAACCATCGAAGCGTACACTTCGGGGCCCGCCGGGCCGCGCGTCCGATGTGCCGGAGCACCAGGTCCGTTCCATCGGACCGGCCGGCCATTGCCGTTTTCCCGCCGTTTTACTGTTCACCCGCTATCGGCCTTACATGAAGCTAATCAACCTTTTTCGTCCGGCGCGGCTTTCGTCCGCGCTCGGCGCCGCCGCGCTGCTGCTGAGTTCCACGGCATTCGCGCATGCTCATCTCGTTTCGAGCGAGCCCGCTGCCAATGCCGAAGTCGCCGCTCCCACCGACGTTACGATCCACTTCAGCGAGCCGCTCGAGCCGGCTTTCAGCAAGATCGCGCTCGCGGATGCGAGCGGCAAGCCGGCCGCGCCCGCGGCGTCGCAGGTCGACAAGCATGACGCGCGCGTCATGCATCTGCCGTTGCCGAAGCTCGGCGCGGGCCGCTATTCGGTGCATTGGACGGCGGTCGCCACGGATGGTCATCGCACGCAGGGCGACTTTGCGTTCACCGTCAAATGAGCGTCGACGGACTGTGGATCGGGCAGGTCGCCATGGCCGCGCTCATGAACGTCGCGTTTGCGTTTGCCGACGGATCGGCGTTGCTCGGCGCGTGGCTCGCGAATGACGCCAAGGCCAAGATCGCGCCCGCACAACCCGCCTGGTTGCGCGCGCAACGTTCGCTGCTGACGGCGAGCGCGGTGCTGGTGCTCGCGGACCTCGGCTGGTTGCTGTACCAGGCGGCGTCGATGAGCGGCGTGGCCTTGCCCGCCGCCTTCGGCATCGTGCCGACGGTGCTCTCGCAAACACATGTCGGCTACGGCTGGAGCATCGCCTTTGCCGGCGCGCTGGTCCTGCTCAGCACGGCGCTGACGAGTCACGGCGGCATGCTGCGCAATGCGCTGCTGTGGCTCGCGGTGATCGCGATCGCGGCCGGCAAGGCGTCGCTCGGACATGCGGCGGACGCGGGCCTCGCGTCCGCGGCTATCGCGATGCAGACACTGCACGTGCTCGTGACGAGCGTCTGGGGCGGCCTCGCGATCACGGCCGGCCTTGTCGTGCTGCCAGCGCTCGGCGCGTTGCTCGCGCGCGGCGTGCTGATCCGCACGGCGACGCAGGTGTCGAACGTGTCGCTGGTCGCGGTCGGGTTCGTGCTGCTGTCCGGCATCTTCAATGCCGTGCGGGGTTCGGGCGGTTCCTTCGAGGCGATCGAGTCGAGCACGTGGGGCCATGTCCTGATCCTCAAGCTGACGCTCGTCGGACTCGCGCTGGTGCTGGGCGGCCTGAACCGCTTTCTCGCGCTGCCGCGCCTGCGCCGCACCGCATCGACGATGGACGCGCATACCTTCGTCAACGTGCTTTATCTCGAGGCGCTTGCGATGGTCGGTGTCTTCGTTGCGGCGGCCGTGCTGGCGCATAGCGTGCCGGCCTTCGCTGCGCTCGGCTGAGCCTGGCGATAGAGACGTTGGAAACGCCCGGCGCGCCGGCGCTTCGCGATGCGCGTCGTGGCATTCGCGGGCTGTGCAGAGGCGTGGCGCGGTCTGCGCGCGTTACACAAAAAAGCGCCGCACAGTATGAACGTGCGGCGCAATACACACGGTCGCCTGACGTGGTCAGCGAATCCGCTACTGCCCGGTAGACGACAGCCGGCTTGTCGCCCGCGCCGGTTCCAGTGTTTCTTCGGGAAACATCTCCTGCATCAGTTCGCCAGTATCGCTGAACCATTGGCAGATCAGCCAGTTGCCTGCCGCGAACAGTACCGGGCCGCTCCATGTGACGGTCATCGCGCATCCGCCGGATTTGAGCCGGAGCACGTCGCCCGCACCGTATACCGGTCCTTGCGGGCCGGCGCGGCCTCGACAGGCGCGTGGACAGTCTGTTGAGCATCCGGTCGCCGGCTGCAATCATTCGAGCCCCAGCCGGTGGCCGACGATCGGCGCGCAAAAGAGCGCGATCGCGCAGCCCGCGGCTTTGCCTTCGAGCTCGGCTGCCGCCGCGTGCGCGTTATAGACGTGCGTGAGCAGATCGAACAGTTGCGGGACGCAATAGACGAAAGCGGCGAGGACGAACCATTTCTCGATGGCCGCGATGCGCCAGCCGTGCTCGTACGCGAGCATCGCGCCGATGATGCGCAGCACGCCGAACAGCGCGAGTGCGCCGACGGCCGCCTGTTCGCGCAGCAGATAGTCCGGAATGAATTCGCCCATGAAGCCCCCCTGATGCATTCGTTGTTTGAATGCATTTCAGCAAAGTCCAGGCCATGTCTCCGTCTGATGCCGAACAGAGCATGTCGGAGCCTTTGTCGACGGCGCTTTGTGGGGTTTGACGCACGACGCGGGACGTGTCGCCCGAGCGCCGTTCGGGACCATTCGGTCCGGGATGTTACGTTACTGAGACGGGCGCGCGCGTCACGTCACCGTAACGCGCGGCTGCATTGCGGGAACGGTTCCCGCGAACACGGACAAAACGAAGCGCAAAACAAAACGCCGCCCGCGGGCGGCGCCTGTCGGCGACTGCGCTGGCAAACCAGCTCAGCCAATGAGCGAGCCGCTCACCACTCCGCGACGCTGCCGTCCGCGTGACGCCACACCGGGTTGCGCCAGCGGTGCCCGACCTTTGCCATCTCGCGCACCTTCTCCTCGTTCACTTCGATGCCGAGGCCCGGGCCTTGCGGAATCGACACGAAGCCGTCTTCGTATTTGAAGACTTCCGGGTTCCTGATGTAGTCGAGCAGGTCGTTGCCCTGGTTGTAGTGGATGCCGAGGCTCTGTTCCTGGATGAACGCGTTGTAGCTCACCGCGTCGATCTGCAGGCAGGTGGCGAGCGCGATGGGCCCGAGCGGGCAGTGCAGCGCGAGCGCGACGTCGTAGGCTTCCGCCATCGACGCGATCTTGCGACACTCGGTGATCCCGCCCGCATGCGACGCGTCCGGCTGAATGATATCGACATAGCCGCCCGCCAGAATGTGCTTGAAGTCCCAGCGCGAATAGAGACGCTCGCCGAACGCAATCGGCGTGTTGGTCTGATTCACGATGTCGCGCAGCGCTTCCGCGTTTTCCGACAGCACGGGCTCCTCGATGAAAAGCAGCTTGTAGGGATCGAGTTCTTTCGCGAGCACCTTCGTCATCGGCTTATGCACGCGGCCGTGAAAGTCCACGCCGATGCCGATGTCCGGTCCGACCGCCTCGCGCACAGCTGCGACATTGTTGATGACGCCTTGCACCTTGTCGAAGGTGTCGATGATCTGCAACTCCTCGGAGCCGTTCATCTTGACGGCCTTGAAGCCGCGCTCGACCACGGCGCGCGCGTTATTCGCGACATCGCTCGGACGGTCGCCGCCGATCCACGAATACACCTTGATCCGGTCGCGCACCTGGCCGCCAAGCAGCGCATGAACCGGCACGCCGTGATGCTTGCCTTTGATGTCCCACAGCGCCTGGTCCACGCCCGCAATGGCGCTCATGGTGATCGGGCCGCCGCGGTAGAAGCCCGCGCGGTACATCACCTGCCAATGGTCTTCGATCAGCAGCGGGTCTTTGCCGATCAGATAGTCGGACAGTTCCTCCACAGCCGCGGCCACCGTATGCGCGCGGCCCTCGACCACCGGCTCGCCCCAGCCGACGATGTCTTCGTCCGTTTCGATCTTCAGGAAGCACCAGCGCGGCGGCACGATGAAGGTTTCAAGCTTGGTGATTTTCATGACGTTGTGTCTCCAGTGGTCGCATGCGGATGTTCGAGGGTTTCCATGCTACAACAAAGTGGGTTAAAGTATTATTAATAGCACTATTCACCACATATTGAGCGGCGCGGCCGCTGGGAGAATGCTATTCAGCACGATCTGCACGGGCGCGTCGCCCATCTGCTGGCCACAGCAATTCTGCGCGGCGACTACGCGCCCGAGTCGATCCTGTCGCGCGAAGCGGAACTGATGGACGCATTCGGCGTCAGCCGCACGGTGTTGCGCGAGGCGCTGCGCACGTTGACGTCCAAGGGGTTGATTCGAATCGCGGCCGCGCGTCGGCACGCGTGTGCGGCCGCGGCACGCGTGGAATCCGCTCGATGCCGACGTGCTCGACTGGTACTCGCGCGTGGCCGAGCCCATGCAGTTCGCGCTCAAGCTGCAGGAAATGCGCGAGATGATTGAGCCGTATGCCGCAGGTCTCGCCGCCGCTTCGCATTCTGACGAGACCCTCGGCGCGCTCGCCGCCGCCCACGCGGCCATGGCCGCCGCGCGCAACGTCGACGAATGGGTGCGCGCCGATCTGCAATTTCACCTGAGCGTGCTGATTGCCTGCAGCAACGAATTGCTGATTCCGCTCGGCACGCTGATCGAGCGCACGCTGGAGGCGCAGCTTCGGCTGAATGCGAAGCGCGCGGACGTGTTCAACGCGTCGCTCGCGGAACATACGGCCGTGTTCGAGGCAATCCGCGCGCGCGACGCCCCCGCCGCGCGCGACGCCATGGCGCGCCTGCTCGGCGTTATGCGCGGACGCATCGAGGCGTGATTAGTCCATCGCGGCATGCGCCGCGGAGGCGGAATGACGAGCAGCGTCGCGACGAACATCAGCTTTGAAGTCGTTGAGATACGTGATCATCGAGGCCTGCTGCGTGATCGACGCGTTCAGCGCCGCGATGGCGTAATGCGAGCCGCTGCCGAGCATCGGCTGGATGGCGGGGTTGAAGGGCGTGACATTGGCCCCGAGGTCCGCGTGCGAAATCTGCGTGTTGCGCGTCATCAGCGTTTGCACAATCGAAATGCCGATACTGCTGCCGATGTTGCGCATCAGGCTGTAGGTGGCCGTGCCGTCGGCGCGTAGTTCCGGCGCGAGCGGCGAGAATGTCAGCGCGCTCAGCGGCACGAACACCAGACCGAGCCCGAAGCCTTGAATCACGCCGGGCCACACGATGTCCGAGGCCGACAGCACGATCGTGTAGTGCATCATCTGCCATAGCGCAAAAGCCGAAATCAGGAAGCCGGCGAGCAGCATGAGCCAGCATGAGCCGCGCGTCGATCCGCTTCAGCAGCCGGCCGGCGAACAGCATCGCCACCATGGTGCCCGCGCCGCTCGGCGCGGTGACGAGTCCTGTGGTCGCGACCGGGAGTTCATCAGGTTTTGCAGCATCGGCGGAAGCAGCGCGCGTGGCATACATCACCGCGCCGATCACGAAGATGAAGAACGTACCCGTCGTGAAGTTCGGATCCTTCAGCAATTCGTATTTGAAAAACGACGTCTTGCCGACGGTCGCCGTATGCACGAGAAAGAACGCAAAGCTGATGGCGGCGATCAGCGCCTCGAGCACGATCTCGTGCGAGCCGAACCAGTCGAGTTGCTCGCCGCGATCCAGCATCGCCTGGAGTGCGCCAATCGCGAGACCGAGCGTTGCGAAGCCGAACGCGTCGAACTTCGCGTCGGGTTTCGGCGCGCGAGGGCAGGAAGGTCGCCACGCCGAACAGCGCGAAGGCGCCAATCGGCACATTGATGAAGAACACCCAGCGCCAGTTGTAGCTGTCGGTGAGCCAGCCGCCGAGCGTCGGGCCGAGAATCGGGCCGACCATCACGCCCATGCCCCACACGGCCATCGCCTGGCCCTGCTTCTCGCGCGGATTGATGTCGAGCAGGATGGACTGCGACAGCGGCACAAGCGACGCGCCGAAAACGCCTTGCAGCAAACGCGACGCGACGATCTGCGTGAGCGTCTCCGAGAGGCCGCATAACGCCGAAGACACCGTAAAGCCGCCTATCGCGATGATGAGCAGGCGCTTCACGCTCAGCCGATCGGACAGCCAGCCGGTCAGTGGCGTCGCGATCGCGGCGGCGACGATGTACGAGGTCAGCACCCACGTGATTTCGTCCTGCGACGCCGACAAGGTGCCCTGCATATGCGGCAGCGCGACGTTGGCGATGGTGCTGTCGAGCGTCTGGATCAGCGTGGCGAGCATGATCGAGACGGTGATCATCGGCCGGTTGAGCGGCGCGGCGGCGACGCTCAACCGCGAAGAGGCGGCGGGCATGACTGTGGGAGATCGCCGATATAGTAAGCATGCTTACTATATCGGCGCGTGGGTCGGCCCACATCGGGAATTATGCGGAGACTGAATAACCCGCCACGGGGTTTCGTGAAGAAGCCCTTTCGTATAATCCGCGCATGGAGACCCCACCCGCCCCACCCAGCCAACCCGCCCAGCTTGCTCAACTCGAAGAGCGCTTCGGCTTTCTGATTTCCGACGTCGGCCGCCTGACGGGCAAGCGTTTCGACGACCTCGCGAAATCGTCGGTCGATCTGACGCGCGCAATGCCGCGTGCTGGCTTATCTCGCGCATTACGGCGACATCAACCAGGCGCGGCTGGCCGATCTGCTGGAAGTTGCGCCGATTTCGGCCGGCCGTCTTCTCGACCGGATGGAGGAGGGCGGCTGGATCGCGCGCTCGGCAAGGCGCGCGAGGTCGGGGACGCAGTCGCGCTGGAAGCGTTGAACGGCTTCAGCAAGGAAGAAGCCGCGCAGTTGATCGCGCTGTTGCAGCGCGTGCGCGGCAATCTGAGCCGGCTGGTGGATCGGTGATCCGTTTTTGCCGCCGTCGACCTCACGGCGGCAGCGGCTACTTGGCTTCTGAGCCGGTGGTGGCGCCCGACGGCGGTGCCAGTTCGTAGCAGGCCGGCGCCTTTTTCCCGGGCTCGGGTCCTTGCGGGTCGATGCATTTGAACGCGCTCTGGTCGCGCTGCACGAAGATGGTGTCGGCCGGAGCGCCGTCGCGGCGAGCCGTGTTGACGACGGCGACGATCTTGTAGCCGTTCTGCAAAAGCGTGGACAGCGTGCTCTGGCTCGCGCGCCACTGGTTGTCGGTGGGCGTTTGCGCTTGTGTCGCGGTGACGGAAGCGGCGCCGAGAAGCGCGACGGATGCGATGGCCACGGTGCGCGCGGCGGTGCGGAACGTCATCAACAATCCTCCTTGAAGTTGCGGGTGTCGCTGCCCGGATGAAACGCGGACAGCCAGAAACGAAAAAGCCGCTGAACCTTGCGGATCAGCGGCTTTTTCTTGCAACTGGTGGCGAATCAGGGACTCGAACCCCGGACCTGCGGATTATGATTCCGTCGCTCTAACCAACTGAGCTAATTCGCCGAAATAAGGGCGATTATGAGGATAGTGCCGGAGGCTGTCAACCCCCGGCAGGCAACTTTTTAAGTCGCCACCTCACGACCCCGCGCGGGCCTCAGTCTTTGGCGTAAATATCCGAGTCCTTGGTCTCGCGCACGAACAGCATGCCGATCACGAAGGTGATAACCGCAATCACGATCGGATACCACAACCCGGAGTAGATGTTGCCCTTCGCCGCGACGATCGCAAACGCGGTGGCCGGCAGGAAGCCGCCGAACCAGCCATTGCCGATTTGATACGGCAGCGACATCGACGTATAGTGGATCCGCGTCGGGAACATCTCTACCAGCATCGCCGCAATCGGCCCGTAGACCATGGTCACGTAGATCACGAGGATGGTGAGAATCACCACGCTAATCGGCCAGTTGATCTGGGACGAGTCGGCCTTCGGCGGATAGCCGGCGGACTTGAGCGTCGTTGCCAGCGTCTTGTCGAACGTCTTGCCCTGGTCCTTCGCGTCGGCGGCCTTGCCGTCATAGGTATTGATCACCGCGTCGCCGACCTTGATCTGCGCGAGCGTGCCCGCCGGGGCCGCCACGTTCTCGTAGTTCAAGCCGGCCTTCGAAAGCGCGCTTTTCGCGATGTCGCACGAACTCGTGAACTTCGACGTGCCGACCGGGTTGAACTGGAACGAGCATTCGTCCGGATTCGCGATCACGACAATGGGCGCCTTGGCCGTGGCCGCTTCCAGCGCCGGGTTGACGTAGTGCGTAAGCGCCTTGAAGAGCGGGAAGTACGTGAGCGCAGCGATCAGCAGGCCTGCCATGATGATCGGCTTGCGGCCGATGCGGTCCGACAGCGAACCGAAGAACAGGAAAAACGGTGTGCCGATCAGAAGCGAGCGCGATCATGATGTTGGCGGTGGCGCCGTCGACCTTGAGCGTCTGCGTGAGGAAGAAGAGGCTGTAGAACTGGCCCGTGTACCACACCACGGCCTGGCCGGCCGTCAGGCCGATCAGCGCGAGAATCACGACTTTCAGGTTTTTCCACTGGCCGAATGCCTCGGAAAGCGGCGCCTTCGACGTCTTGCCTTCGGCCTTGATGCGCTCGAACACCGGCGATTCATGCAGTTGCAGGCGAATCCACACCGACACGCCCAAGAGCAGGATCGACGCGATGAACGGAATGCGCCAGCCCCATGCGCCGAACGCGTCTTCGCCCATCGCCGTGCGCACGCCGAGAATTACCAGCAGCGATAGGAACAGGCCGAGCGTGGCCGTCGTCTGAATCCAGGCCGTGTAGAAGCCGCGGCGTCCCGGCGGCGCGTGTTCGGCCACATAAGTGGCGGCGCCGCCGTACTCGCCGCCGAGCGCGAGGCCCTGCAGCATGCGCATTGCGATGAAGATCACCGGCGATGCAATGCCGATTGCCGCATAGCCCGGCAAAAAGCCGACGAGGAAGGTCGACAGACCCATGATCACGATGGTGACGAGGAAGGTGTACTTCCGGCCGACCAGGTCGCCGAGCCGCCCGAACACCACCGCGCCGAACGGCCGGACCGCAAAACCCGCTGCAAAGCTGAGCAGCGTGAAGATGAAGCCGGCCGTGGGATTCACGCCGGAGAAGAAGCTCTTGCTGATGAAGGCCGCCAGCGAGCCGGCGAGATAGAAGTCGTACCACTCGAAAACCGTACCTAGCGACGATGCGAAGATCACCCGCTTCTCATCGCGCCTCATGGGTACGGGCGCAATGTGTCCGCCAACGGTAGCCATTTGTCGTCTCCAATATTTGATATGCACGCGGCGCACCGGCCCGCTGTGCACCGTGCAACCGATTATTGGAGTGAAAACTTACGGCGTACTGACGCGGACGGCTACGCTCGCAGCGTCGAGATCAGCCGCGAATTTTTCGGAAAATCTGTCAAGTTGGGTGCAATCGCGCACAGTCTGGCCTCAACGTCGTTGAACCTGTCATGTGGCGTCGGTGGTAGTCAGGTCGCGTTAGGGTAAGTCCTGCCCCGCTCCAGCACGTGCAAAGTGACGCGCACCAGCGTTCCCGCGAGCCTCGGCGACGTCTGATAGACGTTGTCTTCGATAGTCAGCTCGCCGCCGTGCATGGTCGCAATTTCGCGGACGATGGCAAGCCCGAGGCCGCTACCGTCGCCTTCCCGGCCGAGAATCCGGTAAAAGCGCTCGAGCACGCGCGCGCTCGGCCACCGGAATGCCGAGGCCGGTGTCTTCCACTTCCAGATGCACGAGCCGCGCGGCCGCGTCGCGCCTCACTCTGACCGTGATGCGGCCGCCCGCCGGCGTGTAGCGGATCGCGTTGTCGATCAGGTTCGACAGCATCTCGCGCAACATGACCGGATTGCCGTCCACTTCGACCGGCTCGTCGGACGCCTCGTAGCCGAGATCCATCTGCTTGGCGAGCGCGGCCTGCACCCAGCGCGCACGGCGTTGCGCGCCACCTCCACCGGCGTGAAAATCTGCCCGGACATGCGGTTTTCCGCGCGCGCGAGCGCGAGCAGTTGCGTGACGAGCCGGGCCGCGTGCTCGGAACTCGTCGCGATCTGTTCGAGCGAGCGGTGCACTTCCTCTGACGCGTCCTGCCGCAGCGCCAGCTCGGCCTGGGTGCGCAGGCCCGCGAGCGGCGTCTTCATCTGATGCGCGGCGTCGGCGATAAAGCGTTTTGCAGCTCCATGTTCTGTTCGAGGCGCGTCAGCAAGTCGTTGAACGACGTGACGAGCGGCTTGATTTCCGGCGGCGCGCGGCGCGCCTCGAGCGGCGAGAGGTCGTCCGGACGCCGCGCGCGGATGTGCGCCTGCAGCGCGTGCAGCGGCGCAAGGCCGCGCGACAGGCCGAACCCACACGAGCAGGATCGCGAGCGGCAGGATCACGAACTGCGGCAGGAGCACGCCCTTGATGATGTCGTTGGCAAGCTGGCTGCGCTTGTCGAGCGTCTCCGCAACCTGCACGAGGACCGGCTCCGCGCCCGACGTCTGCGGGAACTCGACCGTCGTATAGGCGACGCGGATGTCGTTGCCGCGCAGCATGTCGTCGCGGAACGCCACGAGGCCGGGCTGCGGCCGGTCGTCCTCGTGCGGCAGCGGCATGTCGCGCTCGCCCGCCACCAGCTCGTTGATATAGGCGATCCGGCCCACCTGATCGAACGACAGCGAACCGTGCCGCACGACGGTCGGGCCGCCGCCAGCGCCGCGCCGCGTGAGCGCGCGCACGCGTGCTTCCAGTTCGTTCAGGGCGAACGGCTTGGCCATGTGTCGTCGGCGCCGAGATCGAGGCCCTTGACGCGCTCGTCGACGCTGTCGGCGGCCGTCAGGATCAGCACGGGCAGATTGGAATTGCGGGCGCGCAGGCGGCGCAACACCTCGAGCCCGGACATGCGCGGCAGGCCGAGATCGAGAATCAGCAGGTCGAAACTTTGCATCGACAGCGCGGTGTCGGCCTCGACGCCGTTCTTCACGTGATCCACGGCATAGGCCGATTGGCGGAGTGATCGAACCAGACCGTCCGCGAGTATGCTGTCGTCTTCGGCAATCAGAATTCGCATGATGCGCCAGCTCAGGGCCTGTGGCCGGCACCTCGGGTGTCCCCGCGGCGCACAGCGGTCTCCGAAAATTATTGTGGGTGGTTTGGGCAGCGCGACGGTAAAAATGCGCGTTCGCATGAGAATCGCGCTTGCCAAAACTACTGTTTTTTTATACAGTGTCTGGGTTTCGTGTGCTGTCCTTTAAAAATGGACGACACATCTGCCTCAGACGCCGTTCATCATAGCAAAGGACGATTCATGGAAGAAAGCAAGAAAGGCTCGGCTGGACTGACTGCTGAAAAGAGCAAGGCACTCGCTGCCGCCCTCGCGCAGATCGAAAAGCAGTTCGGCAAAGGGTCGGTCATGCGGCTCGGCGCAGGTGAGGCAGTCGAAGACATCCAGGTCGTTTCCACTGGATCGCTCGGCTTGGATATCGCCCTGGGCGTCGGCGGGTTGCCGCGTGGCCGCGTGGTCGAAATCTACGGTCCGGAGTCGTCGGGTAAAACCACGCTGACGCTGCAGGTTATTGCCGAAATGCAGAAGCTCGGCGGCACGGCAGCGTTTATCGACGCGGAACACGCGCTGGACATTCAATACGCCGGCAAGCTCGGCGTGAATGTGAGCGACCTGCTGGTTTCGCAGCCGGACACGGGTGAGCAGGCGCTGGAAATTGCCGACGCGCTGGTGCGCTCGGGCTCGATCGACATGATCGTGATCGACTCGGTCGCGGCACTGGTGCCGAAGGCTGAAATCGAAGGCGAAATGGGCGATTCGCTGCCGGGTCTGCAAGCGCGTCTCATGTCGCAGGCGCTGCGCAAGCTCACCGGCACGATCAAGCGCACCAACTGCCTCGTGATCTTCATCAACCAGATTCGCATGAAGATCGGCGTGATGTTCGGCAATCCGGAAACCACCACGGGCGGTAATGCGCTGAAGTTCTATGCGTCGGTGCGTCTGGACATTCGCCGCATCGGTTCGATCAAGAAGAACGACGAAGTGATCGGCAACGAAACCCGCGTCAAGGTGGTCAAGAACAAGGTGTCGCCGCCGTTCCGCGAGGCAATTTTCGACATTCTGTACGGCGAAGGTATTTCGCGACAGGGCGAAATCATCGACCTGGGCGTGCAGGCCAAGATCGTCGACAAGGCCGGCGCGTGGTACAGCTATAACGGCGAGCGTATTGGCCAGGGCAAGGACAACGCGCGTGAATTCCTGCGCGAAAATCCGGACATCGCGCGTGAGATCGAAAACCGTATCCGCGAATCGCTGGGCGTGAATGCAATGGCCGAAGCAGTGACCGGCGCAGGCGCTGAAGTCGCGGACGAAGAAGAGTAACCACTACGTGATACGCAAGGGCCGGCCATTGTCCGATACCGGACGCAACGCGGGCGGCCCGCGTGATGAAGGTAGCGGTTTGCGCGAACTTTCGGGATCGGCGAACCTGCCGGATTCATCGAATCCATCAGATTCGCCCGATCCCTTCGACCCTGTCGACCCATTCGATTCCTTCGAATCATTCGACGCGCATGATCGCGCCGCAGGCCGTGGCCTGCGGCGCGCGCAGTTCGAGCCAACCCAACCCGACCAATCCGCCGAGCCCACTTACACGCGCTCGCGTGGTTCATCCGGCTCCCGCGGTTCTTCACGATCGTCCGGCTCTCGCCACAGCCCCGGCCCGGCGAGTCCAGACACAGAGCTCGGCCAAAGCAAAGAAAAAAAATCGCAACGTCCCGCGCGTTCGCTCAAAGGGCGCGCGCTAGGCTATCTGTTGCGTCGCGAGTACAGCCGTAGCGAACTCGCACGCAAGCTGAAGCCGTTCGTCGAAGAAAACGACTCGCTCGATACGCTGCTCGACACACTGGAGGCCAAAAACTGGCTCTCGGACTCCCGATTCGCCGAAAGCCTGATTCATCGCCGGTCGTCGCGGCTCGGGGCAAGCCGCATCGTCGGCGAATTGAAGCAGCACGCGGTGGATCAGGCGCTAGTCGAGAAAGCCAGCGCCCAGTTGCGCGAAACCGAGCTGGCGCGCGCACAGGCCGTATGGCGCAAGAAGTTCGGCCAGCTTCCGCAAACCCCGGCCGAGCGCGCCAAGCAGGCGCGTTTTCTCGCGTCGCGGGGTTTCTCGGGCGCGACCATCGGCAAGATTCTCAAGGGCGTCGACGAAGAATAGAGCGGCGAATAGCCCGGAAATAATCGGGAAATGGCTGGGAAATCAAGCGGAAACAGAGAGAAACCAGCGAGCAAACCGGCGACGCCACCGCCACTACGCGCGCCGCACTCCCGCCTGTCTCAAATACCCAGTATGGTAAAATTCGTGGGTTTTCCAATTCGGCCTTTCCTTTTCGCATGCCGCTTTCCTCGTCAGTGCCCCGTCAGTTGCGCCATCGCCGCGCAATCCGGGCGGAAGCTTATGAACGAGCGGACGGCTTGTGGGATGTGGAAGCGTGCTTGACCGACGAAAAGCCACGCGACGTGGTGCTTGCGTCGGGCGTCCGGCCCAATGGTCAACCGATCCATGAACTCTGGCTTCGCATCACCATCGATCGCAAGCTCAATGTCGTCGACGCCGAGGCGTCGTCCGACTGGGTGTCTGTCCTATCCTGGGCTCTGCCAAGCCAGCAATCCCGCCTATCGTGCCCTCATCGGTCTCAATCTGTTCCACAACTTCCGTCGCGATGCTGCCCGTTTGCTGGCCGGCACGGCTGGTTGCACGCATCTCACCGAGTTGTGCGCGGTCCTGCCGACTGCCGCGATTCAGGCGTTCGCCGGCGACGTATGGACCACCGGTGACGACACGCGAGGCGGGAGTGCGAGTTCAGAAAACGGGTCGACTGACGGCGACGCCGAACGTTTAAACGAAAAACCGCCGTTCCAGTTGGGACGCTGCCATGCGCTGCGTTTCGACGGGGAGGCAGTGCAGCAGTTTTACCCGCCTGGTATGGCCATGCGCCACGCCCAGCAGACCGCCCGGCATCGCCAGACAACGGGGCGGCCCGCCAAGAAGGCAGGGGCAATGCGCCCGGCATGTTGGACGGTAGCGGAAGCGATGTTTAATCCAACTCTCAGACTGAAGGGAATCACGCATGAAGATTCACGAGTACCAGGGTAAGGAAATCCTGCGGAAATTCGGCGTCGCGGTACCGCGCGGCAAGCCGGTCTTCTCGGTGGATGATGCGGTCAAGGCCGCGGAAGAGCTCGGCGGCCCGGTGTGGGTCGTCAAGGCTCAGATCCACGCGGGTGGCCGTGGTAAGGGCGGCGGCGTGAAGGTTGCCAAGTCGCTGGAGCAGGTCCGCGAATACGCGAACCAGATCCTCGGCATGCAGCTCGTCACCCACCAGACCGGTCCGGAAGGCCAGAAGGTCAATCGTCTGCTGATCGAAGAAGGCGCCGACATCAAGAAGGAACTGTATGTCGGCCTCGTGATCGATCGCGTTTCGCAGAAGATCGTCGTGATGGCATCGAGCGAAGGCGGCATGGACGTCGAAGAAGTCGCGGAAAAGACGCCCGAGCTGATCCACAAGGTTGCCGTCGACCCGTCGACCAGCCTGAAGGACGCCGAAGCAGACGACCTCGCGAAGAAGATCGGCGTGCCCGACGCGTCGATCCCGCAAGCGCGCGCGATCCTGCAAGGCCTCTACAAGGCCTTCTGGGAAACCGACGCATCGCTCGCCGAAATCAACCCGCTGATCCTGACGGGCGACGGCAAGGTCATCGCGCTCGACGCCAAGTTCAACTTCGACTCGAACGCGCTGTTCCGTCATCCGGAAATCGTCGCGTATCGCGATCTGGACGAAGAAGATCCGGCTGAAGTGGAAGCGTCGAAGTTCGACCTCGCGTACATCTCGCTCGACGGCAACATCGGCTGTCTGGTGAACGGCGCGGGTCTCGCCATGGCGACGATGGACACCATCAAGCTGTTCGGCGGCGAACCGGCGAACTTCCTCGACGTGGGCGGCGGCGCCACGACGGAGAAGGTCACGGAAGCCTTCAAGATCGTGCTGAAGAACCCGAACCTGACCGCGATTCTGGTCAACATCTTCGGCGGCATCATGCGTTGCGACGTGATCGCGGAAGGCGTGATCGCGGCGTCGAAGGCTGTCTCGCTGAAGGTGCCGCTCGTGGTCCGCATGAAGGGCACAAACGAAGACCTGGGCAAGAAGATGCTCGCTGAATCCGGCCTGCCGATCATCTCGGCTGACAGCATGGAAGAAGCGGCTCAGAAGGTCGTCGCGGCTGCTGCAGGCAAGGCGTAAGCCGTGGTCCGTGTCAGGCTTTCACAAGCGGACTCATAGAGCGGCTTTACAGGATTAACCAGGATTACGAATGGCGGCGCGCGTGTATGCATGAGCAGCGCGGGCGAAGAACATCTCGCCGCGTCGCGCCACCGGGCGGCGCCAAACGAACAGGGGTCAATACATGTCGATTCTGATTAACAAAGACACCAAGGTCATCACGCAGGGCGTCACCGGCAAGACCGGTCAGTTCCACACGCGTGCTTGCCGTGAATACGCAAACGGCCGCGAAGCGTACGTTGCAGGCGTGAACCCGAAGCGTGCCGGCGAAGACTTCGAAGGCATTCCCATCTACGCAAGCGTCGCGGAAGCCAAGGCTGAAACGGGCGCGACCGTATCGGTGATTTACGTTCCGCCGGCAGGCGCTGCGGCTGCCATCTGGGAAGCGGTCGAAGCCGACCTGGATCTCGCCATCTGTATCACGGAAGGCATTCCCGTGCGCGACATGATCGAGATCAAGGACCGCATGCGTCGCGAAAACCGCAAGACGCTGCTGCTCGGACCGAACTGCCCGGGTACGATCACGCCGGACGAGCTGAAGATCGGCATCATGCCGGGTCACATCCACCGCAAGGGCCGCATCGGCGTCGTGTCGCGTTCGGGCACGCTGACGTATGAAGCAGTCGGCCAGTTGACGGCGATCGGCCTCGGCCAGTCGTCGGCAGTCGGTATCGGCGGCGACCCGATCAACGGTCTGAAGCACATCGACGTGATGAAGATGTTCAACGACGATCCGGACACGGACGCCGTCATCATGATCGGCGAGATCGGCGGTCCGGACGAAGCGAACGCCGCTTACTGGATCAAGGACAACATGAAGAAGCCGGTGGTCGGCTTCATCGCCGGCGTCACGGCGCCTCCGGGCAAGCGCATGGGCCACGCCGGCGCGCTGATCTCGGGCGGTGCGGACACGGCCGAAGCGAAGCTGGAAATCATGGACGCCTGCGGCATCAAGGTTACGAAGAACCCTTCGGAAATGGCGCGTCTTCTGAAGGCGATGTTGTAAATCGAAATGGGCGCCCAGTTGCGGCGCCTTTTTTGATACGCTTACGAGATCCTTTCGTCAGCGTGCGGTTCAAAAGCGGGGGAGTTCTACACTCCTCCGCTTTTTTATTGGCCGCGCCTTCCGTTCCTCTTTATTCTTTTGCACATGCTCGAGTTTCTCGCCACGCTCCATTGGGGCGCAGTCATTCAGATCATCGTCATCGACATTCTGCTCGGCGGCGACAATGCCGTCGTGATCGCGCTGGCGTGCCGCAATCTGCCGGCGGATCAGCGCACGAAGGGCGTGTTGTGGGGCACGGCGGGCGCGATTCTGCTGCGCGTGATTCTGATTGCGTTCGCGGTCGCGCTGCTCGACGTGCCCTTGCTGAAATTCGCGGGCGGGCTGCTTTTGCTGTGGATCGGCGTCCGTCTCATGGCGCCGGCGCATGACGCGCACGAGAACGTGAAGCCGGCCGACAAGCTGATCTCGGCGATCAAGACGATCATCGTCGCCGATGCCGTCATGAGTCTCGACAACGTGATCGCCATCGCGGGCGCGGCCGAGGCCGCCGACCCGCAGCATCGCCTTGCGCTCGTGATCTTCGGGCTCGTGGTGAGCATTCCGCTCATCGTGTGGGGCAGCCAGCTGGTGCTGAAGCTGCTGGACCGTTTCCCGATCGTGATCACGCTCGGGGCGGCGCTGCTCGGCTGGATCGCGGGCGGGCTGATCATCAACGATCCGGCCGGCGACCGTTGGCCGGTCCTCGACACGCCGCTTGCCGAATACGGCATGAGCGTCGCCTGCGCGCTCTTCGTCGTGATTCTTGGCTATGTGATCAAGCGCCGCAACGCGAAATCCGCTGCGGCCTGAAGCGGCGCGTTGCGCTGAACGCGCGCCTCGGCAAACTCAACGTTAGCCATTCGGCTGACTGTCTGACACGAGCGTCGCTCGTTACGATTAAAGCGCCTGTTCCCGATCTAGGGAGCAGGCGTTTTTCCTTTCAGGAGCCTGCCGATGATCGTCACCTTGCCTTATTCCCAGTCCTCGCGGGCGCACTCGCGGCGCTCACGAGCGCGTTGGTCCGCGAGACTCGCGCGAGCGTGCCGTCGCGTCGGCTTGCGCCTCGGTTTCGGCTTCACGCTGATCGAGCTGATGATCGTGCTTGCGATTGTCGGCGTGATCGCCGCCTATGCGATTCCCGCGTATCAGGACTATCTCGCGCGCAGCCGCGTGGGCGAGGGCCTGTCGCTCGCGGCGTCGGCACGGCTCGCCGTGTCGGAAAACGCGGCGAGCGGCAACGCGTTCGGCGGTGGCTATGCGTCGCCGCCCGCCACGCGCAACGTCGAGTCCGTTCATGTCGACGACGACAGCGGCCAAATCACCGTTGCCTTCACGACGCGAGTGGCGCCGGCCGGTTCGAACACGATCACGCTGGTGCCGTCGGTGCCCGACAACATCGACGCGCCGACCGCGCGCGTTGCGTTGACGAAGGGCTCGGTGCAGGCGGGCGCGCTCGCGTGGGAATGCTTCGCGGGCGGCAAGACGGCGTCGTCGTTGCCTGCGCCGGGCGCAGGGCCGACGCCCGCGCAAGCGCCCACGTTGCCGTCGAACCTCGCGCCGCCGGAATGCCGCGCGTGATAGAAGATCCAGGACACGTCACGGGCGACGCGCGCACGGAAATCTAACCGTTCAAGCGTAAATCGCTGATTTTCGGGATATTTCAGCCCAGCCGGCGCACAGCGCAAGGATTTTTTTGTATAGTGCGCCGGTTGCTGACGCCCACCCGCTTACCCGATGCCCACCCCTTTCGCGCGTTACCTTTCTCTCGTTCTGTTGGCTCTCGCGTTGGTGCTGCCTTATGCAGTCGTCAACCATACGTACCCGATTCCGACGTTCTACGCTGAATTCACCGCGCTCGCGTTGTACCTGTTGATGGGCGCCGGCGTGGTTCTGCTGGTGGCCACCTCGCAGCCGCGCATTGGCTTTGCCTCGCCTGTCGTGGCCCTTGTGCCGTTGCTGTTCGGCTTGCTGCTGGTCGCGCAATCGGTGCTTCTGCCCGTCTCGCAGCCGTCGATGAACTGGCTCGGCGGCGGTTTCCTGCTGGCCGCTTTCATGGCGACGCACGCGGGCTACGGCTTCGCACGCGCGAAGCTCAATGAGACAGCGTTGCGCTGGGCGGCTGGCGCGCTGGTTGTCGGCGGATTGTTTGCGGTGTTCTGCCAGGTCATTCAACTCTTTCATCTCGAGGCGCGCGTGTCGCCGCTTGTCGTCGCGTATAACGTGACGGTGGAGCGCAGGCCGTTCGGCAATATGGCGCAGGCGAACCACCTCGCCACGTATATTGCGTTTGCGATGGTGGGCGCGCTCTTCCTCGTGCGGACGCGCCGGATTGCCGTCGCCATCTGGGCGCTGGTGTCGACCATTTTCGCGGTGGGGCTTGCGCTGACGGTGTCGCGCGGCCCGTGGCTGCAAATGGGCGTCATCGTCGTGGCCGGCCTGTGGATGGCTCTCGTGCAGACGCGCGCCGAACCGCAGTTGCGCCGCGGCCATCGGCAGTGGCTGATTCCGGTTGCGCTGGCTGTGCTGTTCTTCGTCGTCAATGCGCTGATTCGCTGGGCCAATGTGCGGTATCACCTCGAACTCGGGCAGTCCGCCGCGGATCGCTTCAAGGACGCCGGCCAGATCGCGCCGCGGCTCGCGCTATGGAAATACGGCTGGACGATGTTCCGGACGCATCCGTTGCTGGGCGTCGGCTGGGGCGAGTTCCCGAGCTATCAGTATCAGCTCGCGAAGACGCTCGGCGGCGTGGAGATCGCCAACAACTCGCACGACATTTTTATCGACCTGCTCGCGAAGACGGGTTTGATCGGCCTCGCGATCGTGCTGTTCGGCCTCGTCGCGTGGCTCGTGCGGGTCGTGCGACCGCCGCAAAGCGCGGCGCGCGTGTTCGGCATTGCGCTGATCGGCGTGCTCGTCATGCACGCGCTCGTCGAATATCCGCAGCAGTACATGTTCTTCCTGCTGCCGGCCATGTTCGTGCTTGGCCTGCTCGAGGCGCGGCCGCTGCGGCTCGTGCCCGCGCGCGTGTCGTTCGGCGCGTTCGCCTTGATCGTGTTCGGCGGCATCGCGGCGCTTTATCCGGTGTATCGCGATTACGCTCGCGCGGAGGTACTGTATTACGGCTCGCGTCCGGCTGAGCAATATCGCGCGGATCCGTCGTTCCTGTTCCGCGCATGGGGCGAGTACGGCATGGCAACGCTTCTGCCGATGAACTCCATGGACCTTCAGCACAAGCTTGCCATGCACCGCCAGGCAATGGCGCTCCTGCCCGGCGAAACCGTGCTGCGCCGTTACGCCGCGCTGCAGGCGTTGAGCGGAGACACGGCCGCGGCATTCGACACCGTCGAGCGACTGAAAATTTTCGCCGAGGAACTGAAGGACTGGCCGGCGCAGCTGAGCTATCTGTACCAGCTGTGCGACGAGCAGAAGACGCTCGCCGGCTTCAAGGCGGAACTGGTGAAGCGCTACGGCTTGCCTTCGAGCGATGCGGACCAGGAAGAGGATGGCGACGAGGAGTGAGCTGCTGGGCGGCGGCTGAAGGTATGCGCCCGCGAGCGGCGAACACGAGTGCCGCGCGCGGTCACTCCGCCACCCAATCTCCCGACTTTCCGCCATGCTTCTCCATCACCTTCACATCGGTGATGGTCATGCCGCGATCCACCGCCTTGCACATGTCGTAAACCGTCAGCAGCCCGACCTGCACGGCGGTGAGCGCTTCCATCTCCACGCCGGTGCGGCCTAGCGTTTCGACCTGCGCGGTGCAATGCACGGCCGGCAGTGTGTCGTCCAGTTCGAAGTCCACCTTGACGCGCGTCAGCGCCAGCGGATGACACAGCGGAATCAGGTCGGCCGTGCGCTTTGCGCCCTGAATGGCGGCGATGCGCGCGATGCCGATCACGTCGCCCTTCTTCGCGTTGCCGTCGCGGATCAGCGCGAAGGTCTCCGGCAGCATGCGGATCGAGCCGCGCGCAACCGCAATGCGCTTCGTCTCCTGCTTGCCGCCGACGTCCACCATATGTGCCTTGCCGGCAGCGTCGAAGTGAGTGAGTTCAGGCATGGTTGGCTCCTTCAGAGGGCGCCTATCATAGCAGTGCGGCGCGGCCGCCCGGCGCACCCGGACAGGCCGGCTTCGCGCGTCGACTGATTACAATGGCGCCATGCCCGCTATCTTAGTCGTGCGTTGGTCCGAGCGGCGGGCGTCGCTTTTCGACTCCGTCATATGAACTCGCAACGCGTTCGAAACGCTTTCTTGCTGCGTTGCTGTGTGTTGCGCTGGCGCCGCCGCCGGGCGCATTCGCGCAGGCACGCGCCGCGTCCGGCGCCGGGCCCGCTCGACCCATCACGCAGCAGGCCGCTGAGCAGTCCACTGAGCCGCCGCTCGTCAGCGGTCCAGTGGAATCTTATGCCGGCCCGGCCGTGCCGCCCGACATCGCGCAAGGCGTGTTCGGCGTGTACGGCGGCGCGCAAAGCCGCTTTTCCGGCAATTCAGGCGTGAACCGCGGCGCGAACAGGGGCGCCCGCGGCGTCGGCGCCGGCTGGCGCGCGCCGATTGCCGCGCAGCAACTGCCCGACCTCGGCAGCGGCGGCGCCGGTTCGCTCACGCCGCAAACCGAGCGCAAGCTGGGCGAACGCGTGATGCGCGAACTGCGCCGCGACCCCGACTATCTCGACGACTGGCTCGTGCGCAACTACCTGAACTCGGTCGCCGCGAAACTGGCTGCGGCGGCCAACGCGCTTTATATCGGCGGCTACCGGCCGGACTTCGACCTGTTCGCGGTGCGCGACGCGCAGATCAAAGCGTTCTCGCTGCCGGGCGGCTTCATCGGTGTGAACACCGGCTTGATTGTCGCGACGCAGACCGAGTCCGAGCTTGCATCCGTGCTCGGCCACGAAATGGGCCACGTCCTGCAACGCCATATTTCGCGGATGATGACCGCCGGCGAGCGCAGCGGCTATGCGGCACTCGCCGGCATGCTGTTCGGCGTCCTCGCGGGCGTGCTCGCGCACAGCGGCGACCTGGGCAGCGCGATAGCGGTCGGCGGCCAGGCCTATGCCGTCGACAACCAGTTGCGCTTTTCGCGTTCGGCCGAGCAGGAGGCGGACCGCGTCGGCTTCCTGCTGCTTGCCGGCGCGGGCTACGATCCGTACGCGATGACCGCGTTCTTCGGCCGCCTCGACCGCGCGGCGATGAGCGACACCGGCGTTCCCGCCTACGCGCGCACGCATCCGCTGACCGGCGAGCGGATCGCCGATATGGAGGACCGCGCGCGCCGCGCGCCTTACCGGCAACCGCATCAGGCGGCCGAGTACGGTTTCGTGCGCGCCCGGGCGCGCTTGCTGCAGGACCGCTCGCGCAGCGAATACGCCGACGAGGTGTCGCGGCTGCGCTCCGAAATCGAAGACCGCACGGCGCTGAACGTGGCCGCGAACTGGTACGGCATCGCGTACGGCCAGATGCTGCTCGAACGTTACGACGACGCAGCGAGCTCGCTGGCTGCCTCGTGTGCGGTTTTTGCGGCGGGGGCTCAGGCGGACGGCGACGCCGCGCGCAGTTCGCCGAGTCTCGACGTGCTCGCAGCCGACATCGCGCGGCGTGCCGGCCGCGACGACGACGCGGTGCGCCTTGCCGACCTCGCGCACAAGCGCTGGCCGCAATCGAACGCTGCTATCGACATGCACATTCGCACTTT
The DNA here is from genome assembly GCA_940746715.1 of uncultured Paraburkholderia sp. Taxonomy (GTDB): domain Bacteria; phylum Pseudomonadota; class Gammaproteobacteria; order Burkholderiales; family Burkholderiaceae; genus Paraburkholderia. The sequence continues at coordinate 109,106 of CALNWN010000009.1, read as the reverse complement.
ACTGAGCTTGCGGCGCTTCGCCGAGGCGCAGGCCTTGGCGCGCAAAGAGACAGAGGCGCAACCCGATCAGCCCGCGTGATGGCTCTACCTCGCGCAGGCAAGTGCGGGCACGGGCGACGCGCTCACGCGCCATCGCGCGCTCGCCGAGAAGTTCGCGCTGGAGGGCGCGTGGCCGTCCGCGATCCGTCAATTGAAGGACGCGCGATATGAAGACGATCGGCTACTATGACCTCGCCACTGTCGACGCGAGGCTCCACGAGATGGAGAACCGCTACAAGGAAGAGCGGCTGGACGAAAAGGGCTAGGCGGGAAGTCCACGAAAGCCGCGGGCAGGCAGGTCTGGCCGCGTGCTCAGAAACAGATTGCTTGCCAGAGCTTGACGCCTCAAACGTTCGCCGCCGGACTCTGCACGAAGCCGAAGCGTGACGCTACCTCCTCACGCCGTATCGGCTGAAGCGGCAAGCTCGCGCCTCCGTTCCAGTGGAAGTTGCCGCTGACCGGATCGTCGGCGAGCGTCGTGTGATCCGCGAAAACGTCCAAGTCGTGATCGTGCAGAACCGCGATTCGCGGCGGCGCCGAGGTGTGCAAAGGACCGGACGCGCCGGCGAACAGAATGCCGCCCTCGTCGTCGGCATAGACGGCCGAGGGTTCGAAGGGGTTGCCCGCCTGGTCTCTCAAGGCGAGCGCGCCGTCGGCCCCCACCGACAAACGCACGACCCACGGCGTATAACCCAACTCCACGTACACGCGCTGCGGCCCGTTCTGGAAGAACCATTGCCCCCGTTCGTCGCACTCATAGTTGCGGTTGATGAAGCCGAGCAGCGCTTCGTGGCGAATCGGCACGCCGGACGAGCCGCTCGCCTGCGCGGCTTCGTCGCGCATACGCCACTGGCCGCGCCGGTCCAGCATCAGCCAGCCCGTGCAGCTCGGTACGTTCGGCCATTTGGCCAAGGCCTGTTTGACGATGTCATCCATGATCGACGTGCTGCTCTAGGTAGCCGAACACGCGCCGCGACAGCCAGTCGATCCGGCCCGGAAACGGTCCGGTCATGAAGCCGGCGTGGCCGCCGTGCAGTTCCACTGCCGCCGACACCTCATGCCGCGACGGCAGCGCCTCGGCCGGCAGAAACGGATCGTTGCGCGCGTTCAACACGAGCGTGGGCACCTGAATGTGCGGCAGCAGGGGCCGCGTGGTGGCCGCGCTCCAGTACTCGTCGGTATCGCGAAAGCCTTGCAGCGGCGCCGTCACGACGTTGTCGAACTCGTACATGGTTCGGCTTGCGAGCATGGCGTCGCGGTCGAACAGGCCGGGAAACTGCACCAGTTTCTGGTCGGCCTTCTGCTTGAGCGTCTTGAGGAAGCTGCGCGTATAGATCTTGCCGAAGCCTTGCGACAACGCACGGCCGCCCGCGTGCACGTCGATGGGCGTGGAAATCGCGGCTGCGGCAGCGACCACCGACGCGGCGTCCTCGCGCCGCTCGCCGAGCCAGCGCAACAGCACATTGCCGCCGAGCGACACGCCCGCCGTGACGAGCGGCCCGCGATGCGCGGCGCGCAGGCGTCGCAGAATCCAGTCGACTTCGTTGCTGTCCGCCAGATGGTAGAAGCGCGGCAGGCGGTTGAGCGCGCCGCTGCAACTGCGAAAGTGCGGCACGACGCCGTGCCAGCCGTATTCGCGCGCGGCGGCCATCAGCGTGGATGCATAGTGCGAAGCGGAACTGCCTTCCAGGCCGTGAAAGAGCACGAGCAACGGCGCCTCGGCGGCAGGAGTCTGACATGCGGCGTCACTTGTTATGACAGAGGCCGGCGAGTCATCGTGCCGGACCCAGTCGACGTCGATGAAGTCGCCGTCAGGCGTGTCCCAGCGCTCGCGGCGAAACGACACGGCGAAACGACACGGCGGGACGGCGCGCGAACAGCGACGGCACGATGGTTTGCACATGCCTGTTGGGCAGCCACAGCGGCGCCCGATAGAGCATGTCTTTGGCGGCCTCGATGGTGGCCTCCACAGCGGCATCGGCGCCCACTGCACTGGAGCTGGCGGCGTGCTGGGGTGTCGTCGGCAAAGACGACTTGCTGCGGGGCGTGCTCATGCCGGTAGAGGAGCGAAGGTCAGGGCGAAAGCGCCGCGGCGCCTCGCGTGCATTAGTGGAGCGGCCCCTGGCCGTGCCGCATCTTGGTGGCGAACTGGCTGGCCGCCTCGTTAGGCATCGGGCTCGCGTGAATGTGCGCGATGCGCCATTCGCCGCGTTCGTGGACCATCACGTAGGTGGTGAAGACCATGGCGGGCGTGGCTTTCGGATCGACGGGGCGATGCGCTTCCGCAATCGCGTAGACGACGGTGCCGAGGCTGTCGTAGACGCGAATGTCAAGCGGTTCGATCGAGACCGGTGCCGCTTCGAACTGGATCTGCAAGCCCGCCCGAATGCTGTCGAGGCCATGCAGATGCGAGCCGTCGGCGCAAATGCAGCTCACAAACTCTTCATCGATCCACAGGCCCATCAGGCTGTCGATATTGACCTCGGCGACGGCTTCGAAGATGTGGGCAAAACGTGGCATGGCTCGTCAGTCTCTTGTGCACGGCGCGCGGTTGCGGGTCAGTGGTGAGCGGGGAGTCCGGGGCACCGGACAATCGCACCCGAGCGCCAGAATGCCCGCGCCGCAAGGCGCGAACATGACGCGACGCGCTCAGGGGCGTGCGGTGTTGCGTGCAAGTGTCAGCCGGCTCAGCGTTGCGCGAGCAACATGCCGCGCAAATCGCCGAAAACCTGCTCGGCGTTCAACTGCTTGAGGCAGTTCAGATGACCGAGCGGACACTCGCGCTGAAAACAGGGGCTGCATTCGAGATGAAGCCATTGTACCTTCGCAAGCTCCGACAGGGGCGGCGTGTGGCGCGGATCGGTGGAACCGTAGACGGCCACGAGCGGCCGGCGCAGCGCCGCGGCGACGTGCATCAGCCCCGAATCGTTCGTGACCACCGCATTGGCCCGCGAGATCAGCGCGCACGCTTCGCCGAGGGCCGTTTGACCGCACAGATTGCGCACGTTCGGCGCTTTCTCGGCGATTGCCCGGGCGAGCGGCGCGTCTTTCGGCGAACCAAGCGCGACGATCTGCGTGTACGGGAACGACTGGCCGACCATTTGCGCGAGCGCCGCGAAGTGCTCGGGCGGCCAGCGTTTGGCAGGACCGTATTCGGCGCCGGGGCAAAAGACGAGCAACGGCACGCGCGTGTCGAGATTGAAGCGCGCCGATACGCGCGACGCTTCGTTCAGGTCCGTGTCGAGCCACGGCATCGGCAGGTCGTCGGGAAGCTTTGCCCCCGTTGCGTAGGCGAGGGCGGCGTAATGGCCGACCATCGGCGGGCGCTCGTCCTTGCGCGGATTCGCGTGGCGCACGTTCAGGAGGCCGTAGCGGCTTTCGCCGGTATAGCCGATGCGCAGCCGGATGCCGACCATCCACGGAATCAGCGCCGATTTCAGCGAGTTCGGCAACACGTAGGCGGTGTCGTAGCCGACGTCGCGCAAGTCGCTCGCAAGCTGCCAGCGGCGCAGCATCTGCAATTTGCCGTGCGCGAGGTCGGTGGCGTAGACGTCGCGGATTTCCGGCATGCGTTCGAGGACGGGCGCGACCCAGCTGGGCGCGACCGCGTCGATTGCGATGCGCGGATGCAGTTTCACGAGGCGCGCAAAGAGCGGCTGCGCCATCAATGCGTCACCGATCCAGTTCGGTGCGATAACCAACGCGCGACGCATCAGAATGAGTGTCCGGTGTCGAAACGAAGCGCCGCGCGCGATGCGGGGTGCTTCGGAGGGGTCAAAGTAAAAGGAGAAACGGCGCCGGCCGGGAGGCGCAATGCGCATGCAGCCGAGGCACCGCGCTCGCGACGCAACATCGCCGTGCTGTCGCCTGCCTGCTTTGTGCGAACCCCTCGATACGCTGCCGGCTCATGCAGCCGACAACTCCGCGCGATCCGCCAACACAACTACCGGCGAAAGCGCGCAAACAGAGGGGACAACAACCAGTCGGACAGCGGATGCCACACGCGAGCGAGCAGCGTGCACGTTGAGCGCCCGGGCTTAGTGACCCTTGATCACTTCACCGTCGCGCAGCTTGTAACGCGTGCTGCAGTACGGGCAGCGCGCTTCGCCGTGCGAGACGTCGATAAAGACGCGCGGATGCGTGCTCCAACGCGGCATGGCCGGGTTCGGGCAGTACGCCGGGAGGTCCTTTGCCGTGAGTTCGACCAGCGGCATTTCCTTGATATCGCTCATGAGACTTTCTCGTTGTATGCAGGGTGCGGGCGGCGCAATGCGCGTTAGATCTTGGTCAGCCAGTGCGCGTACTTTTCGCTCTTGCCGTTCACGATGTCGAAGAACGCCGATTGCAGCTTCTCCGTGATCGGGCCGCGGGTGCCCGAGCCGATCGTGCGATTGTCCAGCTCGCGGATCGGCGTGACTTCAGCGGCGGTGCCGGTGAAGAACGCCTCGTCGCAGGTATAGACCTCGTCGCGAGTAATGCGCTTTTCGATCACCGGCATGCCCATGTCGCGCGCGAGCGTGATGACGGTGTCGCGCGTGATGCCGTCGAGGCACGACGACAGGTCCGGCGTGTACAGCTTGCCGTTGTTCACGAGGAAGAAGTTCTCGCCCGAGCCTTCCGACACGTAGCCGTCCACGTCGAGCAGCAGCGCTTCGTCGTAGCCGTCCGCGACGGCTTCCTGGTTGGCGAGAATCGAGTTCACATACCAGCCCGACGCCTTCGCGCGGACCATGGACACATTCACATGATGCCGCGTGAACGACGACGTTTTCACACGGATGCCCTTGGCGATGCCGTCTTCGCCGAGATAAGCGCCCCACGGCCACGCCGCGATGGCCACGTGGATGGTGTTGCCCTTGGCCGACACGCCGAGCTTTTCCGAACCCACCCAGATGATGGGCCGCAGATAGCACGACTCCAGCCTGTTTTCGCGGACCACCTCGCGCTGCGCGGCGGCGAGCGTTTCGTGGTCGAACGGCACGTCCATCTGGAAAATCTTGGCCGAGTTCAGGAGACGCTTGGTGTGTTCCTGCAAACGGAAAATCGCGGTGCCGCCGTCTGCCGTCTTGTAGGCGCGCACGCCTTCGAAAACTCCCATGCCGTAGTGCAGCGTGTGGGTCAGCACATGGATCTTGGCATCGCGCCAGTCGATCAGCTTGCCATCCATCCAGATCTTGCCGTCGCGGTCGGCCATTGACATACGGTTCTCCAGCAGGTGCGTGTTGGTGTGAGACCCCAAGCCCGGCGACTCGCGCGGGGCGCCCAACGGCGCGGAAAGCCGGGACCCGCCCGAAATTTCCGATGGGGTGCAGCAAAGAATGTTATTTTAGCGTCTTTTGCACATCAAACGGGCATTTGGACGCATGCCGGGCGCTATAATTCGGCACACGCATAATTCGCATCCGGCTGCGCCAGCGGCTCCTTGACGCGCTGGCGCCTGTTTACCCCAATTTCCCTCATCGCGGCCGTCCGCGCCCGCGCTTTTCGCCTCATGCTCGCTCGTCTGTCCGATATCGATCGCCGCGCCTTCCGTGAGGGCGCGCGCGACTATTCGCCCACGCTCATGGCGATCTGCTCATGGGGCCTCGTCACCGGCATCGCGATGAGCAAGTCGGTGCTCACGCTGCCGCAGGCGCTCGCCATGTCGCTGCTGTGCTACGCCGGTTCGTCGCAACTGGCGGTGCTGCCACTCCTCGCCGCCAAGCTGCCCATCTGGACGGTGCTGCTCACGGTCGCCATGGTCAATACGCGTTTCGTGATCTTTAGCGTCGGCCTCGCGCCTCATTTTTCCTATCTGTCGATGTGGCGGCGCGTACTGCTCGGCTATTTCAAACGGCGATGTGATCTACCTGCTGTTTCTGAAGAAGAACTTCGCGAACGGCTATGTGCCGGGCAAGGAGGCGTACTTCTGGGGCATGGCGGTGGCCAGCTGGCTGTCGTGGCAGGTGGCGTCGATTGCGGGCATCCTGCTCGCGAGCCTGATTCCGGAACTGGGGGCTCGCGCTCGCCGGCACGCTGGCGCTGCTGCCCATCATGGTCACGGCGATCGCGACGCGCTCCACGCTGGTGGCGGTGTGCATCGCGGGCATCGTGGCGCTGCTCGCGTTCGACCTGCCGTACCGGCTCGGCCTGCCGCTCGCGGTGATCGCCGCGAGCATCGCCGGCAGCGCGGCCGATCTGATGGCCGAGCGTGCCGATTTGCGCCGCATCCGCAACAGCGCGGGAGATTCGCAATGACATCCGTGGAAGTCTGGCTCACCATTCTCGGCATGACCTTCGTCACTGCCGTGACGCGGGCGATGTTTCTGATCGGCGGCGATCGCACGGTTTTGCCGGCCCGCGTGCAGCGCATGCTGCGCTACGCACCCGCCGCGACGCTGGCCGCCGTGGTGTTGCCGGACGTGCTGGGCACGCCCGAGGGCCTCTCGTTCGCGCCGTCCAACCACGAGTTCTATGCCGCGCTCGCCGGCCTCGGGTGGTTTTTGTGGCGCCGCACCATGCTCGGCACCATCATCGTCGGGATGGTCGTGTTCACGTTCTTGCGGCTCCTCATGTAATTCGCGGGCGGGGCGTGCTGCATTGCGTCATGGGCAGCGCGGCACTCGAATACGGGAGATTCCGCCCGCGCGGGTCAGAAGGCAGTGGGGATCAGTTAAAATGCCGCTTTCCGGGATGACCGCGCCGATGCCTGGCGCCTGCGCCGCGGGCTTGTCGCCGCGCTCCTGCATCGTGGAGCCGCCGTGCCGACGCGCTGGAGTTCGCTGGGCGCAAAGCCGTGTGCGCCGTCCGCCACCGCCTTCCCATCAACTCGCACACAAACGCCCATGAACAAGGTATTGCGTCTCTCCGATCTGATCGCCGAAGGCAAGCTGTCCGGCAAACGGGTGTTCATCCGCGCCGACCTGAACGTGCCGCAGGACGATCAAGGCAACATCACCGAAGACACCCGCATCCGCGCTTCCGTGCCGGCCGTCAAGGCCGCGCTCGACGCAGGCGCCGCCGTGATGGTGACCTCGCACCTGGGCCGCCCGACCGAAGGGGATTTCAAGCCGGAAGACTCGCTCGCGCCGGTCGCGAAGCGGTTCGCCGAACTGCTCGGCAGGGACGTGCCGCTCGTCGCGAACTGGGTGGAAAACGGCGTGAACATCGCGCCGGGCCAGGTCGTGCTGCTGGAAAACTGCCGCGTGAACAAGGGCGAAAAGAAGGATTCGGACGAGCTCGCGCAGAAAATGGCCAAGCTCTGCGACATCTACGTGAACGACGCGTTTGGCACCGCGCATCGCGCCGAGGCGACCACGCACGGCATCGCGAAATATGCGCCCGTGGCGTGCGCGGGTCCGCTGCTCGCCGCCGAGCTCGAAGCGCTCGGCAAGGCGCTCGGCGCGCCGAAGCGCCCGCTCGTGGCGATCGTCGCGGGTTCGAAGGTGTCGACCAAGCTGACCATTCTGAAGTCGCTCGCCGAGAAGGTGGATCAGCTGATCGTCGGCGGTGGCATTGCCAATACGTTCATGCTGGCCGCGGGTCTGAAGATCGGCAAGTCGCTCGCGGAAGCCGATCTCGTGAGCGAGGCCAAAGCCATTATCGACGCAGCCAAGGCGCGCGGCGCCTCCGTGCCGATCCCGACGGACGTGGTCACGGCCAAGGAGTTTTCGCCGACCGCCAAGGCCGAAATCAAGGCCGTCGCCGATGTCGAGGACGACGACATGATTCTCGACATCGGGCCGGAAACCGCGAAGACGCTCGCCGCGCAGCTGGAAAAAGCTGGCACTATCGTGTGGAACGGCCCGGTCGGCGTGTTCGAATTCGACCAGTTCGGCAACGGCACGAAAACGCTGGCCGACGCGATTGCGAGGTCGTCGGCGTTCTCGATTGCAGGCGGCGGCGACACGCTCGCGGCGATCGCCAAGTACGGCATCCACGACAAGGTCAGCTATATTTCGACGGGCGGCGGCGCCTTCCTCGAGTTCCTCGAGGGCAAGAAGCTGCCGGCGGTCGAAGTTCTGGAATCGCGGGCTTAACGTGGCGGCGCGCTCCCCATCGGCGAAGTCTGCAAAAGCGAATGCTCAGCGCGGCAAGCCGCGCGCCGCCGCGGCAGCCACGGCAGGGGAGCGCAGCGCGCGCTCCGACGCCGCGACGGCGGCGAGAGAATCCGAGCTGGCCAGCACGGTTGCCGCCGCGCTGGCGACCACGCTTGGCGCTGCCGGCGAAGCCGGGCCGGCGGCCAGCCAGTCAGAAGAATCCGGGCCGACAGAAGCGCCCGTGGAGTCGACCACCGCGACCGGCGCAGCGGAATCGTCAAGCCTTGCAGCTGACGAATCCGCCGCGCCGGTCGCGGAACTCCCGGACGCCGAAGTCGTGCCCGCACCCCCGCCGGCGCTCCGCGCGCTGGTGTCGAACACCGCATCACCCCATAAAGCGACGCTGGTTTCAACCGGCGCGCAGCCCCAGGCACCTTCTTTCGGTGCGCAGCCTTCGCATCCGACTCGCAGCGCTTTTCCCAGCGATCCCATCCAGACGAGGAGACTCATGCATCGCGCCACCAAGATTGTCGCCACCATCGGACCGGCTTCCAGCACGCCGGAAATCCTGCTGCAAATGATTCAGGCAGGCGCCGACGTGGTGCGGCTCAATTTCTCCCACGGCCCGGCGGACGACCACCGCCAGCGCGCCGAATTCGTGCGCGAGGCGGCGCGCCAGGCGGGCCGCGAGGTCGCCATCATGGCGGACCTGCAGGGCCCGAAGATCCGGGTCGGCAAATTCGAAAACGGCAAGGTCACGCTCACCTCGGGCGAGCCGTTCATCCTCGACGCCGACTGCGGGCTCGGCAACCAAGAACGCGCCGGTCTCGACTACAAGGACCTGCCGCACGACCTGAAGCCGGGCGACGTGCTGCTGCTCAACGACGGCCTCATCGTGCTCAATGTGCAGCGCGTGATCGGCAACGAAATCCATACGATCGTGAAGATCGGCGGCGACCTGTCGAACAACAAGGGCATCAACCGCCAGGGCGGCGGTCTGTCGGCGCCCGCGCTGACCGCCAAGGACATGGAAGACATCCGCGCGGCGATGGCGCTCGGCGTCGATTTCGTCGCGGTATCGTTCCCGAAAAACGCCACCGACATGGAAATGGCGCGTCAACTGGCGAACATCGCCGGCGCGCCGTACGGCATCAAGCCGAAGATGATCGCCAAGATCGAGCGCGCGGAAGCCATTCCGGTGCTGCAAGGCATTCTGGACGCGTCGGACGGCATCATGGTCGCGCGCGGCGATCTCGCCGTGGAAGTGGGGAATGCCGCAGTCCCGGCGCTGCAAAAGCGCATGATTCGTATGGCGCGCGAGTCGAACAAGTTCGTAATCACCGCGACCCAGATGATGGAGTCGATGATCTACGCGCCGGTGCCGACGCGCGCCGAAGTGTCGGACGTCGCGAACGCGGTGCTTGACGGCACGGACGCGGTCATGCTGTCCGCGGAATCCGCGGCGGGCAAGTACCCGGTGCAGACCATCGAGACGATGGCCGCGATCTGCGTGGAAGCCGAGAAGTCGGAGCAGTCGGAGCTGGACAAGGATTTCCTCGACCGCACGTTCACGCGCATCGACCAGTCCATCGCGATGGGCGCGCTTTTCACCGCCTATCACCTGGGCGCGAAAGCGATCGTGGCGTTGACGGAATCCGGCTCGACCGCGCTGTGGATGTCGCGTCACTGGACGCACGTGCCGATTTTCGCGCTCACGCCGCGCGTCGGCAGCGAGCGGGCCATGGCGCTGTACCGCAACGTGACCTCGCTGCATCTGGACACCAACACCGACCGCGACACGGCGTTGCAGCAGGCGTTGGAAACAGTGGTCAGCAAGGGTTATGCGTCGCGCGGCGACATGGTCGTGCTGACCGTCGGCGAGCCGATGGGGCAGGCCGGCGGCACGAATACGCTGAAGATCGTACGGGTCGGCGAGCCGTATTGATCGGCGGTATTGCACGACCGGCACAGGCTGGATTGAGCGAAGCAGACTGCCATGCCGCGCGACGCGTCGCTTTTGGCGCGCAGCGGCGGTCGGCGCGGGGGCATAAAGCCGTCTCCCCGCGTTGGCTACGACGCCCGCAGGTATGCGGTTTGCTGCGCGATAAAATCGCCCAAAAGATGCCGGCGGCACAAGAATTCGTTTCAATCAAGGAGTTACAGCATGCCTCTCGTATCAATGCGTCAACTGCTGGACCACGCCGCCGAAAACGGCTACGGCCTCCCGGCATTCAACGTGAACAACCTGGAGCAGGTGCAGGCCATCATGGCCGCGGCCGACAAGGTCAACGCACCGGTCATCATGCAGGCATCGGCCGGCGCGCGTAAGTACGCGGGCGAGGCGTTCCTGCGTCACCTGATCGAAGCCGCGGTCGAGTCGTACCCGCACATTCCGGTCGTGATGCATCAGGACCATGGGCAGTCGCCGGCGGTCTGCATGGCGGCGATCCGCAGCGGCTTCACCAGCGTGATGATGGACGGTTCGCTCGAAGCCGACGGCAAGACGGTCGCATCATACGAGTACAACGTCGAGGTGTCGCGCAAGGTGGTGGAAGCCGCGCACTCGATCGGCGTCACGGTGGAAGCGGAACTGGGCGTGCTCGGCTCGCTGGAAACCATGAAGGGCGACAAGGAAGACGGCCACGGCGCGGAAGGCACAATGACGCGCGAACAACTGCTGACCGACCCGGAGCAGGCCGCCGACTTCGTCAAGCTCACGCAATGCGACGCGCTCGCCATCGCGATCGGTACGTCGCACGGCGCCTACAAGTTCAGCAAGAAGCCGACGGGCGACATTCTGTCGATCCAGCGCATCAAGGAAATTCACCAGCGCATTCCGAACACGCACCTGGTCATGCACGGTTCGTCGTCGGTGCCGCAGGAACTGCTCGCGGAAATCCGCGAATTCGGCGGCGACATGAAGGAAACCTACGGCGTGCCGGTCGAGGAAATCCAGGAAGGCATCAAGCACGGCGTGCGCAAGGTCAATATCGACACCGACCTGCGTCTCGCCATTAACGGCGCGATCCGCCGCTATATGGCGACGAATCCGTCGAAGTTCGATCCGCGCGACTATCTGAAGCCGGCGCGCGAGGCGGCGATGAAGATCTGTATCGAGCGCTACACGCAATTCGGCTGCGAAGGCCAAGCAGGCAAGATCAAGCCGGTTTCGCTTGATAAAATCGCGGAGAAGTACAAGTCGGGCGAGCTCGCGCAGGTCGTCCGCTGAGCGTCCGCGTCGGACGTTTGATAAGCGGTATGTGAGTCACCGCGTGGCTCCGCACCTGGCCGTCCGGCCAGGTTGTCGTTAGATCGCCGTTCGCGCATCATCCGGGGAACGGCGTTTCCCTTTTGTTCCGGTCACACTTTTTGCCTCACTTTTAGCGAACCACGACGATGTCTACCCTCTACGAATCCACGCTCTGCTCGCTGCCGCTGCTCGGCCGCGGTAAAGTCCGCGACAACTATGCGGTGGGCAACGACCAGTTGCTGATCGTCACGACCGACCGTCTGTCGGCGTTCGACGTCATCATGGGCGAGCCGATTCCGAATAAGGGACGCGTGCTCAACGAAATGGCGAACTTCTGGTTCGAGAAGCTCAAGCACGTGGTGCCGAATCACCTGACGGGCGTGGCGCCGGAGTCCGTGGTGGCGGCCGACGAAGTCGAGCAGGTCAAAGGCCGCGCGGTCGTGGTGAAGCGCCTCGAGCCGATTCTGGTCGAAGCGGTGGTGCGCGGGTATCTGGCCGGCAGCGGCTGGAAAGACTACCAGGCCACGGGTTCCGTGTGCGGCGTGCAGCTGCCGCCGGGTCTGCAGAATGCGCAAAAGCTGCCCGAGCCGATTTTCACGCCGGCAGCCAAGGCCGAAATGGGCCATCACGACGAAAACATCACCTACGACGAGATGGAGCGCCGCATCGGCACCGAGCTGTCGGCCACGATCCGCGACATCTCGATTCGCCTGTACAAGGAAGCCGCGGATTACGCGGCCACGCGCGGCATCATCATCGCGGATACGAAGTTCGAGTTTGGTCTCGACAACCACGGCAAGCTGTATCTGATGGACGAGGCGCTCACCGCCGACTCGTCGCGCTTCTGGCCGGCCGACCAGTATCAGGTGGGCACCAATCCGCCGTCGTTCGACAAGCAGTTCGTGCGCGACTGGCTGGAAACTCAGGACTGGGCTAAAGAGCCGCCCGCGCCGAAGCTGCTGGACGACGTCGTGCAGAAAACGGGCGAGAAGTATCAGGAAGCGCTCGAACGTCTGACCGGGCACAAGCTCGCCTGACCGAATCCGCGAACGGAAGCAGCAAACAGGAAGCCGCAAGATGAGTGAAGCACGAACCGCCCATACGCATGGCGCGCCGGTTGTTGGCGTGCTGATGGGCTCCAGCTCCGACTGGGAAGTCATGAAAAACGCCGTGGCGATTCTGCAGGAATTCGGCGTGCCGTACGAAGCCAGGGTCGTTTCCGCGCATCGCATGCCGGACGAAATGTTCGCCTATGCTGAAAGCGCACGCGAGCGCGGCATCCGCGCGATCATCGCGGGCGCGGGCGGCGCGGCGCATCTGCCGGGCATGCTGGCCGCTAAGACCACGGTGCCGGTGCTCGGCGTGCCGGTCGCGAGCAAGTATCTGAAGGGCGTCGACTCGCTGCATTCGATCGTGCAGATGCCGAAGGGCGTGCCGGTCGCCACGTTTGCGATAGGCGAGGCAGGCGCGGCGAATGCGGCGCTCTTCGCGGTGTCGATTCTGAGCGGCACGAGCGCGGAATACGCGGAGAAGCTCGCGGCCTTCCGCGTGCGCCAGAACGAAGCGGCTCACGCAATGGTGTTGCCGGCGCTGTGAGCGCCGCCAAGTTGATTTTTTGCAGGACGTTCCCTGTCTGACCTACCGGCCAGGCGCTTGCCACTGTAGAACGGCATGCACGCCCGGCCGCGACCGACCACCAAGATGAACCCAGATAACACACCGGTTTCCCCGATTCTGCCCGGCGCATGGCTTGGCATGGTCGGTGGCGGCCAGCTCGGCCGCATGTTCTGCTTTGCCGCGCAGGCAATGGGCTACCGCGTCGCCGTGCTCGATCCGGACGAAAGCAGCCCGGCGGGCGCAGTCGCCGACCGCCATCTGCGCGCCGCCTACGACGAAGCGTCGCTGACCGAACTCGCGCGGCTGTGCGCGGCCGTGTCGACCGAATTCGAGAATGTCCCGGCCGCGAGCCTCGACTTTCTCGCGAAGACGACCTTCGTGAGCCCGGCGGGCCGCTGTGTCGCCGTGGCTCAGGACCGCATCGCCGAAAAGCGTTTTATCGCGTCGTCAGGCGTGACGGTCGCGCCGCACGTCGTGATCGAATCGTCGGACGCGCTCGCCGCCCTCGACGATGCAGCGCTCGAAGCGGTGCTGCCCGGCATTCTGAAAACGGCTCGCATGGGTTACGACGGCAAAGGCCAGATCCGCGTGCGCAATGCCGAGGAAGTGCGCGAGGCGCACGCTTCGCTCGGCGGCGTGCCGTGCGTGCTCGAAAAGCGCCTGCCGCTCAAGTTCGAAGTGTCCGCGCTGATTGCGCGCGCGTCGAACGGCGCGTCGGTTGTCTATCCGCTCGCGCACAACACGCACCGCGACGGCGTGCTGGCGCACACCATCGTGCCGGCGCCCGACGCGAGTGCGACGCTCGTCGAGCAGGCGCAGCAGGCCGCGCTGCAAATCGCGGACAAGCTCGGCTATGTGGGCGTGCTGTGCGTCGAGTTCTTCATTCTCGAAGACGGCTCGCTGGTGGCGAACGAGATGGCGCCGCGTCCGCACAACTCCGGCCACTACACGGTCGACGCGTGCGCGACCAGCCAGTTCGAACAGCAGGTCCGCGCGATGACCGGCATGCCGCTCGGCGACACGCGTCAGCATTCGCCGGCCGTCATGCTGAACATTCTCGGCGACGTGTGGTTTCCCGACGGCCCGAAGGGCGCGTCGGTCACGCCGCCTTGGCACGAGGTTGCCGCGATGCCGGCCGCGCGCCTGCATCTGTACGGCAAGGAAGAGGCGCGTTGCGGCCGCAAGATGGGCCACGTGAACTTCACGGCCGCGACGCTCGAAGAAGCCCGCACGGCGGCGCGCGACTGCGCGCGGCTCCTGCATATCGCCACGAGCTGACGCGCGCGCCATGCCCGATCAACAGAAACCCGCTCAGGCCGGCGCGGCTGGCGTGCCTCTGCAAGTTGCCGCGAGCGCGTTGCCGGTGAGCGCCGAGCAGATCGCGCATGCCGCGGCGCTGCTCGACGCGGGCGGTCTTGTCGCGTTTCCCACAGAGACGGTCTATGGCCTCGGCGGCGACGCCGAAAATCCGGACGCCGTCGCGCGCATCTACGCGGCGAAGGGCCGGCCGGCGAACCATCCGGTGATCGTGCATCTCGCGCCGCAGGGCGATCCGAACTATTGGGTCGAGCATTTGCCGCAAGAGGCGCAGCGTCTGATCGACGCGTTCTGGCCCGGACCGCTGACGCTGATTCTGAAGCGCGCCGCGCGCATCCCCGCGGCGGTCAGCGGCGGGCAGGAGTCCGTCGGCTTGCGTTGTCCGTCGCACCCGGTGGCGCAAGCGCTGCTCGAGGCGTTCAGCGCGTTGCGCAGCGGGCATGGCGGCGTGGCGGCGCCGTCGGCGAATCGTTTTGGGCACGTGAGCCCGACCACCGCGCAGCACGTGCGCGACGAGTTCGGCAGTGCCATTCATGTGCTCGACGGCGGCGCGTCGGACGTGGGGATCGAGTCGACTATTCTGGATTTGTCGCGCGGCTTTCCGGCATTACTGAGGCCTGGCCGGGTCACCCCGCAAGATATCGCCGACGTGCTCGGCGAAGCGCCGCGCCTGCCCGACGGCTCCGACGCGACCGCGCCGCGCGCTTCGGGCACGCTGAAGGCGCATTACGCGCCGCGCACGCCGCTCGCGTTGCTGCCGTTCAATGCGCTCGAGCCGTTGCTCGCCGCGCGCGTAGCCGGCGAGCGCGTCGCGCTCGTCGCGCGGGCATCGCGGGCAGGGCAGTGGGCGGACGCCGAGGGCGTGCATTTCATCGCCGCGCCGGAAGATCCGCATGTGTACGCACGCGAGCTGTACGGCTTGCTGCGGGCGCTGGATCGCGCCAACGTCGCGCGCATTCTGATCGAAAAACTGCCCGACACCATCGAATGGATCGCCGTGAACGACCGGCTCGGCCGCGCCGCGGCGGCGTTCGAGGCGCAAAACCACGGTTGAGTTAAGACATCTCTCTTTCGCCGCGAGCGCCTGGGAAGCTCGCCCAATAAGAAACGCCTGGCTATGGACAAGCCAGGCGTTTTTCAATTCTCCCAGACAAAACGACCATGCGGCCGACGCGGACCACGCGCCGCGCGGCGGACTTCAGCTTATTTGCCGAGACCCGTCGCCGCGATCTGCTGTTGCACGAACTGCGCAAAGAGCGCGTGCATGTGCGTGCTCGGGTGAACGGTGTCCGCGAACATGTAGGTCTGGTCCGCGCCGGCCACCGTGTAAGTCTGCGGCGAGCAGAAGAGCGACGATCCGAACTGGGCGCCGCACTGCTCCGGCGCGTCAGCCCATTGGTCGCGCTCGGATTGGCGCGGGCGTAAGCGGTGGCATTGCTCTGCATCGCGGCCAGGTTGCAGGCCGTGCCGGTGTTCGACACCGTAAAGCCGAGCGCCTTGTAGTTCGGCAACTGCTGATCCTGCGAGGTGAACGCGTCGACCACGATCACCTTGCCCGTGCCCAGCAGGCCGAGCGCCGTGAGGTTCTGGACGAACATGGCGTTATAGGCCGCGGCGATTCCCGTCAGCAGCGCGGCCGAGCCGGGCGTACTCGCGTTGGCCGCGACGCCGAGCGGCGTGTTGCCGATGTCGGGCACCGTCGACACCACCACGTGCGTCGCCCCCGAGTTGACGATGGTCTTCACTTGCGCGGCGAGCTGGGTGGCGGCCTGCGCGACCTGCGGATTGGGCAGTTGCGACAGATAGCCGACGATAAACGCAACCTGCCCGGCCTGCGAGTTCGGCAGCGTGCCCGCCTGCACGAGCAGCGGATATTGCGTCTGCAGCGCGGTGGCGAGCGCCGTCAGATTCGCAGTGTTTTCCGCGAACTGGAAGATGTCGTTCGCGCCGCCGTTCACCAGCACGAGCTGGTTCGAATTGAAGCTCGTGTGCGCGCTCAGGTAGTTGGCCACCTGCGTCACGATCGGCACGGTCGTGGCCGCCAGGTTGTTCGGCGCCCAACCTTTGCCTTGCGCATTGACGACGTCCGAGCCGCCCTGCGCATAACCGAGGCCGCCTGCCGCGACGAGCGGTTGACCAAAGCCGCCGAGGTAGGCCGGCTTCAGCGTGTTGCCGTAATTACAGAATCTTCTGCGGTCTGCGTCTTGCTGAAAACGCAGCCATGTCGTTGTTGGTTGTCCGTGCAGGCGCGGCGCTTGTCGCGCCAGCCATGCGCCGCGCATGATAGTCGGCGGCCCACGCGGGCGGCGCAAACAGCGCGCGCAGTTTGTCGCGCATGCCGCGCGCACTCGCGACGTCGCGCGCCATCGACGCCCATTCGTGAAACGTCGCCTTCAGCGGGTTAAAAGTGTAAAGCGGCTCGACGATGCCGTAGACGGGCGGCTCGCGCGGGTCTTCGTCGACGTAGCTGCCGAACAGGCGATCCCAGATCACGAGCACGCCGGCATAGTTGCGGTCGATGTAGCGGTCGTTGCGCGCGTGATGCACGCGGTGAATGGACGGCGTGTTGAACACATATTCGATCCAGCCGAACTTGCCGCTGAATCGACCGACGGTCTGCGTGTGCACGAAAAACTGGAAGCCGAGGTTGATCAGCACGATCGCCACAATCTGCTTCGGCGGAAAGCCGAGCACGGCAAGCGGAATCCAGAAGACCCACATGCCCGCAACCGGATACATCAGGCTCTGCCGGAACGCCGTGGAGAAGTCCATGCGCTCCGACGAGTGATGCACGACATGCGCGGCCCACAGCCAGCGCACGCGATGGCTGCATCGGTGGAACACGTAGTAGAGCAGGTCCTGCGCGACGAACAGCACGGCAAACGAGAGCCAATCCGCGTGCCACGTATGCACGCGGTAGTGGTCGTAGAAATACGCGTAGACGGGGATGACGGCGAGCCACGCGAGCTTGTCGGCGGCTTGCTGCATCTCAGCGCGAGCGCCGCGTTGCAGAGCGTGTCGCGCCAGCTGTAGAGCGCCGCGCCGGGGCGCGTTCGCCGCAGGTGCCACGCCTCCCAGCCGATACATGCGAGAAAGACTGGCGCCATGGCGAGCAGCAGCAATTCGGCGTCGAATTGCATGGTGTCTTCCTCCGTGGTCCCTTGCCGCCGCGGGACATGCCGCGGTGTTCTGTCGTGTTGTTGTTATGGTTCGGGCGCGACGCGCGTCCCGAACACTGCCCGACAGCGTACACGGTTAAGCACCTGCCGCGCGCGGCCTTCGCTAGAAGGAATCCTCAATGGGCGTCGTGCCTGCGCGGGCTTTTCCTCGGCTTGCTGCGCGGCGCCGCGCTCGCCGGTTCGGCGGCGGGCGCGGATACCCGGCTGAAGCCCGCGGTCGGTCCTTGATAGACCCATTCGAGCAGCGCCTCGTGCGCGGCGCGCGCGGCTTCCGAATGCGGATCGTTGATGAAGCTCACCACGACATAGCTGTTGCCGTCCGCCGATGCCACATAGCCCGCGATGGCCCGCACGTCGCGCAGCGTGCCGGTCTTGATCTGCGCGTTGCCGCCCGCGCCCTGGTTGGTCAGCCGGTTGCGCATGGTGCCGTCGACGCCCACGATCGGCAGCGACTGCACGAACACCTGAGCGACCGGGCTTGCGTTGGCCCGCTGCAGGAGGTCGGCGAGCGAGAGCGCCGTGAGATGCTCGTTGCGCGAAAGCCCCGAGCCGTTGTCGAGCGACAGATATTGCATCTCGATGCTGTCGCGGCGTAAGAACGCCTCGATCGCGCGGGCCGACTTGGCGGGCGTCGCGGGCGGCTTTTCTTCGGCCGCGCCGATCGACAGGAACAGGTTGCGCGCCATCGTGTTGTTGCTGAACTTGTTGATGTCGCGAACGATGTCCGACAGCAGCGGCCCCTGGTGCGTGGCCACCAGCTTCGCGCCGACCGGCACGGCGCCTTCGCGGGTCGTGCCGCTGAAGGTGCCGCCGGTTTGCTGCCACAGCGCGAGAAAGCCGCCTGCAAAAAATGCCGAGTGATCGAGCACCGCGACGTTGACCGTGCGCGGGCCGCAGCGCACCGAATAGTCACCCGCGAAGGAGGCGACGACCGTGCCGTTCGGCGTGGGCGTCACGGTGGGCGAGACGGACGCCGCTTCGCCGCGGCAAGGGCCGTTGACCGCGCGCATCTGATTGTCGATCTGCAGTTGCGCGAGCGCCGGAAGCACGTCGATTGCAACGGTGCCGTCCGGTGAAGGCGTCAGCGTGAACGACAGGGACTTGAATGCGTACAGCAGGGGATCGGGGCCGACGTTGTAGGGCGCGGTGACGTCGTCGTCGAAAGCGGGCAGGTCGCGCGTCGACGGGTCGAAGTAGCGCTTGTCGAGCACGAGCGCGCCGTCCAGGCCGCGAATGCCCGCCTTGTGGATCTTCTCCACGAGGTCGATCAGTTCCTCGGGCACGAGCTTCGGGTCGCCCGTGCCCTGAATGTACAGATTGCCGTGCAGCACGCCGTTGGCGTCGAGCGTGCCGTCGGCGTAGGCGCTCGTGCGCCAGCGGTAGTCGGGGCCGAGAATCGAGAGGCCCGCGTAGGTGGTGACGAGTTTCGTCGTCGACGCGGGCATCATCGGCCTGGCGGCATTCAACGCAACGATCGGCGTGCGGTCGCCGACTTTCTCGACGATCACGCTGATGGACGACAAGGGCACGTGCGCGCGCTGCAGGCCGGTCATGACCGACTGCGGCAGCACGGTGCTGACATTGATGCTCGGATGCGTGGTCCTGCCGCGCGCCTCGGCGGCAAGCGGCAGCGACGCGGCGCCGGCGAGCGCCGCGCCCATGAGCAGCCATGCGTTCGCGCGCGGCGCGCGGCGGCGCGGCGACATCCCTGGAACACAAGTGTCGGTTGGGGAAGCGATGACAGCGGAAGCGAAGCGCGAACGCCGCGCCGCGTGACGGAGACGGCGTGCGACGGAAGACAGGAAAGCGTGCGTCATGAACGGGCGAGAAAGCGAAATGTCAGGGCGTGGAGGACGCGCGACGCAAAGCGCCCATTGTAGTGACATGCCGCCGGCCTGCGGTGAAAAAAGCGTCACACGGTGCGCATCGCGGGGCGGGCGCTAGAATGCGGCATCATCGAATGTTGAGGAAAGGTGACCATGCGCATCTTGCTAGTCGAAGACGACCGGATGATCGCTGAAGGCGTGCGCAAGGCGCTGCGCGGCGAAGGCTTCGCGGTCGACTGGGTGGAAGACGGCGAAGCGGCGCTCAGCGCGGCATCGAGCCAGCCGTACGATCTCGTGCTGCTCGGCCTGGGCCTGCCCAAGCGCGACGGCCTCGACGTGTTGCGCACCTTGCGTGCGCGCGGCCACGCGTTGCCGGTGCTGATCGTGACCGCGCGACGCGGTGGCCGACCGCGTGAAAGGCCTCGACGCCGGCGCGGACGATTACCTCGTCAAGCCTTTCGATCTCGACGAACTGGGCGCGCGCATGCGGGCACTGATCCGCCGCCAGTCGGGCCGCAGCGATTCGACGATCCGCCACGGCAATCTGACGCTCGATCCCGCGTCGCATCAGGTGACGCTCGACGGCGCGCCGGTCGCCCTGTCGGCGCGTGAGTTCGCGCTGCTCGAGGCGCTGCGCGCGCGGCCGGGCGCAGTGCTGTCGAAGAGTCAGCTCGAGGAAAAAATGTACGGCTGGGGCGAGGAGATCGGCAGCAATACCGTCGAGGTCTACATTCACGCGCTGCGCAAGAAGCTCGGCGCGGACCTGATCCGCAATGTGCGCGGACTCGGCTACATGATCGCGAAGGAAGCCTGAGCCGATGCGATCCATCCGCCGTCAATTGCTGGTCTGGCTGCTTGCGCTCGTGCTGCTCGGCGTCGGTATCGCGGGCTGGTTGATCTATCGCCAGGCGCTCGCCGAAGCCAACGAACTGTTCGATTACCAGCTCGAGCAGATCGCAGCGGCGCTGCCCGCCGAACCCTTCTCGCAAGTACTCGGTTCGCGCGATACGGGCGACGAGGGCATCGTGCTGCTGCCGGTGCTTGGGGCTCGCGGTGTGGGTGATTATCGGACGCGGGCTGCGTCCTCTGCGGCGGGTGACGAGCGCGCTCGACACGCGGCATCCGGAAGCGCTCGACCCGTTGCCGGATCAACGCCTGCCGCTCGGAGGTGCAGCCGCTCGTGCGCGCGCTCAATGGACTGTTGCAGCGGCTTGCCACCGCGCTCGACATCCAGAAGGCGTTCGTCGCCGACGCTCAGTGAAACCGGTCTGCCCGACGTGTTCTACTTTCCGCGCGAAGACGTGAACATGGCGCGGCTCGAACGCTCGACGCACAGCACGCACTGCCCGTTCAAGGGCGACGCGTCGTACTTCCATCTGCGCACCGAAGACGGCCTGATCGAAAACGCCGTGTGGAGTTACGAGACGCCGTTCGAGCAGGCGGCCAGGATCAAAGGGTACCTGGCGTTTTACTCATCGCGCGTCGACCGCATCGATCAGACGTCCTGATTCGGTGCCGCGTGTTCATCGGGAGGCTGGGATGGAACTGAACGACGCGTTACGGATTCCACTTGCGCCGTCCGATGTCTGGGATGCGTTGCAAGACCTCGCGCTGCTGCGTGCGAGCCTCGACAACTCGAGTCGTTCACACGCCTTTCGCACGGCGAATACGCGCTTACCATGACCGTGCCGCTCGGGCCGCTGCGCGCGCATTACGAAGCGCGCGCGTGTCGCCGGCTAGGATTCCGGTCCCGCCGACGCCGAACGCCGCACCATCAACTTCAAGGCGCGCGCCGAAGGCGTCGGCTCGCTGCGCGGACAGATCGAAGTGCGCCTGCGCCCGGAAGAGGGCGCCGCGGGCGGCAGGGAGCGCAGCACGCGGATCGACTACACGATCTGGGCGACGTCTTCGGGACCGCTCGCGCAATTGCCCACGCGTCAGCTCGAAAACGCGCTTCGTCAACTCGCCGACGATTTCTTCACGGAGTTCAGCGCAGTGGTATGCGCGAAGCACGGGCCGGGTCCGAATCGCGCGAGCGGCTCGGCGGCGCGCCGTCAGCATGTTTCCTGCGGCCGATCACGCTCGGCGGCATGGCACGTCGCACGCGCGCCGAACACGGCAGCGGGCTCGGCGGACGGGCCGCGAGCGTGTCTCACGGCGTCTCGCACCCCGAGCCGACTCCGCACGCGGTCCTGAACTGGGCCTGGGCGGCGATGGTTTTTCTCGTCGCCCTGCTCCTGTATGTGGCGCGCTGGATTAGCGAGCGCTGAGCGCGGACCGCGCGACGATTGGCGTTGGCGTGCGTCTCGAGTGTCGCGTCGGCGCGACTACGAAATAGCGGTGACGGACTACGAAAGCGCGTTGCAGCGAGCTTTCGCGCCACGCCGTCACCCGCCGCGAAATTCCCTCCGCCAGGCCGACGGCGACGTGCGAAACGCGTCTGCGAAATGCTGGCGCAACGACGCCGCCGACCCGAAGCCGGCCATGCCCGCAATCGCCTCCACCGACTCATCCGTGCTCTCGAGCAGCTGCTGCGCGCGCCCGAGCCGCTCTGCGAGCAGCCATGCGCCGACGGTCGTGCCGGTGGCGAGCCTGAAGGCGCCGCGTGAAAGTGCGGCGGCTCATCAGCGCGCGCGGCGAGGCTGTCGAGCGTATGCGCGGCGTCCAGATTGCCGCGCACCCAGTCGAGCAGGCCCGAAAGCCGGTCTTCGCGGACGTTCGGCGGGACCGGCTGCTGGATGTACTGCGCCTGCCCGCCTTGCCGGTGCGGCGACACCACCAGCCGGCGCGCGACGAAGTTCGTTACCTCCGCGCCGTACATCTTGCGCAGCACGTGCAGGTAGCAGTCGAGCCCCGCCACGGTGCCGGCCGATGTCAGCACGTTGCCATCGTCGACATAGAGCACGTCGCGGTCGAGCCTCACGCGGGGATAGCGGCGCGCGAAGTCGTCGGCCCACGCCCAGTGCGTCGAAGCCGGGCGGTCGTCGAGAATGCCGGCGGCGGCGAGCACGAATGTGCCGAGGCAGAGGCCGACCAGCTGCGCGCCGCGTGCGTGGGCCGCGCGCAGCGCGTCGAGTAAGGCGGCCGGCGGCGGCTCGTCGGGGTCCCGCCAGCTCGGCACGATGATCGTATGCGCCTCGGCGAGCGCTTCAAGGCCATGCGTGACGGCGATGGAGAAGCCGGCGGTTGTCGTGAGCGGCCCGCTTTCGGCCGCGCAGACGCGAAAGTCGAAATGCGGCACGCCGCCGCCGCGGCGGTCTTCGCCGAACACCACGCACGGCACCGAAAGGTGAAAAGGGCTGATGCGGTCGAACGCGACCACGGCGACGATGTGCGAATCCGGTTGCCCAGGTTTTGCGGCGGATGCGGCTGATGCGGCCATGACTCGGGCACCTCATGAAACAATGATAGCGGTGGCGAATACCAATGGCCCGATTCTAGCGAATATTGTCAAACGGGCCGCCGTTGTCGAAGGCGCGGCTGGCGAACAATGCGTCATCGCCGCTGTCTGGGCCCGCTCCGAAGCTGGGCTTCGTAATCCGCAACCCTGCGGCGCGCGATTTCAACCCCTTTCCTGAGGAGCTTTGCCATGACCATACCGCGCCGTGCGCTCATCATCATCGACGTGCAGAACGAATACGTGAGCGGCGATTTGCCGATCGAATATCCGGACATACAGCGCTCGCTCGCCAATATCGGCCGGGCGATGGATGCGGCGCGCGCCGCCGGCGTGCCCGTCGTCGTCGTGCAGAATTTCACGCCCGCCGGCTCGCCGCTGTTCGCGCGCGGCAGCGAGGGCGCGCAACTGCACCCGGTGGTCGCTTCCCGCGAGCGCGATCATTATGTGGAGAAGTCGCTGCCGAGCGCATTCACCGGCACGGATCTCGCCGACTGGCTGGCCGCGCGGCAAATCGACACGCTGACGGTCGCCGGCTACATGACGCACAACTCGATGCGTCGACGATCAACCACGCGGTCCACGCCGGGCTCGCCGTCGAATTCCTGCACGACGCGGCCGGCTCCGTGCCCTATGAAAACAGCGCGGGCTTCGCGAGCGCCGAGGACATCCACCGGGTCTTTTGTGTGGTGCTGCAATCGCGCTTCGCGGCGGTCGCCGGCACCGACGGCTTGCCGCGCTTCAAAGCGGCGTGCCGCTCGAGCGCGGCAACATCTATGCGTCGAATCAGAAAGCGCGCAGCAGGAACCGCTGAGCTGCGCAATGACGGGCGCGGCTAGCCAGCCGCGGCGGCGGAAGCCCCGCCCGGCGCGCGCTTGCGCAGCGCCGGGCTGAACCTGAGCGCGTCGAACATGCCTTCGACCATGCGCTCGCCGAGCGCGGCGAAATCCGTCGCGTCGGGCAAAAACAGCATGTCGCGCAGCGAGCCGCCGACAAATGCATGCACCATGGCGGCCGCCAGCCTCGTGTCGAGGTCGGCAGGCAACTGTCCTTTCGAGATCGCGTTGCGCAAGCCGCTTTCGATTTTGGTCAACGCTTCGCGCATGTTGGTCTGATAGCGGACCATGACCGGTCCCATTTCCTCGACCAGCTCGCACTTCAGAAACAGGATGTCGAACACGCGGCGGCGGCGCGGATCGTTGGCGGTGTCGCGCAGACAGACAATGCAGATTTCCATCAGACGCCCGAGCGGATCGGGCTCGTTGGGGTCGAGCGACGCGGCCTTCAGTTCGTCGAGCGGCAGCAGCACGCGGTCGAACATCTCCGTGAACAGGTCGTTCTTGTGCGAGAAGTGCCAATAGATGGCGCCGCGCGTGACGCCGGCCGCCTGCGCGATGTCCGCGAGGGACGTGCGCGATACGCCTTTTTCAAAAAACACTCTTTCTGCCGCGTCGAGAATGCTGTTGCGCGTCTCCAGCGCCTCTTCCTTGGTTCTTCGGACCATATTTGTGTGACCTGCCGTGATTGTGGGGTTTTCCCGGGTTCTTTTAAGTACGCCCGATGACAATCCGTTTGCCGTGAAGTGTTTCGTGAAAGCTTTCTTGCCGGTCCCCCCGCCTGCAAGAGAAGTAACCCACTTTTACATCCATTCGTGAATGTATATATAATAGCACCCCACGATCGGATCGCCCAAGCCGTGACGGCCGGTTAAAACCGGTTAATATCCGTCACGGTTGCCTTTCAGAAGCTTCTGGCGCCGCGCCCGAACGGGCGGCGCCGTGCCGCATTTTCCCGGTTTGGCGCAGTCGCCCCAGGTGCCTCGCAGCTCAGGCAGGTATTCGCGGGCTTCCGGTCGAGCGTCGCAAGACGCATGTGTGCGTCGTCGTCCCCGGGGTAGGGATGCGCGCACTTTTTCATTCTCAGTCATAGACAGAGGTCGCTCCATGCGCGTCGAACGGGTTCCATTCCGCTTAATCAGTGCCGCGACGGCTGCCGTATTGCTGGCAGCGTGCGGACCAAAACAATCTGCCCCGCCGCAACATACGCCCGAAGTAGGCGTCGTCACCGTCCAGCCGACTACCGTACCTGTCGTCACCGAATTGCCGGGCCGCACCAGCGCCTTCCTCGTCGCGCAAGTGCGCGCGCGGGTCGACGGCATCGTGCTGCGCCGCGAATTCACCGAAGGCGGTCAGGTCAAGGCCGGTCAGCGTCTCTATAAGATCGACCCGGCGCCGTACATCGCCACGTTGAACAACGCGAAGGCGACGCTCGCGAAGGCGCAGGCGAACCTCGCGTCGACCACGGCGCAGGCGAATCGCTACAAGGTGCTGGTGGCCGCCAACGCGGTGAGCAAGCAGGATTACGACAACGCCGTGGCCGCAGAAGGCCAGGCCGCGGCCGACGTCGCCGCCGGCAAGGCAGCGGTCGAGAACGCGCAGATCAACCTCGGCTACACGGACGTGACTTCACCTGTGACCGGCCAGGTCGGCGTGTCGCAAGTCACGCCGGGCGCCTATGTGCAGGCGAGCGCCGCGACCTTGCTGGCCACCGTGCAGCAGCTCGATCCGGTCTATGTCGATCTGACGCAGTCGAGCCTCGACGGCCTGAAACTGCGCCGCGAGATTCAGGAAGGGCGTCTGAAGACGAACGGTCCCGACGCCGCGAAGGTTTCGCTGATCCTCGAAGACGGCCGCACCTATTCCGAGAAAGGCAAGCTGCAGTTCACCGACGTGACGGTCGACCAGGGCACGGGCTCGGTTACCGTGCGCGCGATTTTCCATAACAAGGACAAGGTGTTGCTGCCCGGCATGTTCGTGCGCGCGAAGATCGAGGAAGGCGTGAACGAGAACGCGCTCGTCGTGCCGCAAGTGGGCATCACGCACGACCAGAAGGGTCAGCCTACCGCGCTCGTCGTCGGCGACGACAACAAGGTCGCGCTGCGCCAGCTTGTCACGTCGGGCACGTACGGTTCCAACTGGGTGGTCGAAAGCGGCCTCAAACCCGGCGACCGCGTGATCGTGCAGGGCACCGACAAGGCGCGTCCGGGCATGCAGGTCAAGGCCGTTCCCGCGCAACTTCCCGCCTCGCCTGCCTCCGGCGCATCGGGCGCGTAATAACAGGGAGTCCGCCACATGGCAAAGTTCTTTATTGATCGCCCGATTTTTGCATGGGTGATCGCCATCATCCTGATGCTCGCAGGTATCGCGTCGGTGTTTACATTGCCGATCGCGCAATACCCGACCATCGCGCCGCCGGCCGTGCAGATCAGCGCAACCTATCCGGGCGCGTCGGCGAAAACGGTGGAAAACACCGTGACGCAGGTGATCGAGCAGTCGATGAGTGGTCTTGACCACCTGCTGTACCTGTCGTCCACGTCGGACGACTCGGGTACCGCCACCATCACGCTGACGTTCGCGGCCGGCACCAATCCTGACATCGCGCAGGTGCAGGTGCAGAACAAGCTGCAGCTCGCCACGCCGCTCTTGCCGCAAGCCGTGCAGCAACTGGGCACCAAGGTCACGAAGTCGAGCAGCAGCTTCCTGCTGGTCATGGCGTTCGTGTCCGAAGACGGCAGCATGAACAAGTACGACCTCGCGAACTACGTCGCGTCGAACGTGCAGGACCCGATCAGCCGTATCGACGGCGTGGGCACGGTCACGCTGTTCGGCTCGCAGTACGCGATGCGGATCTGGCTCGACGCGAACAAGCTCACCAACTTCGGCCTCACGCCGGTGGACGTGCAAAGCGCGCTGCAGGCGCAGAACGTTCAGGTCGCGGGCGGCTCGCTCGGCGGCACGCCATCGGTGCCGGGGCAGGTGTTGCAGGCGACCATCACGGAAGCCGCGCTGCTCAATACGCCCGAACAGTTCGGCAACGTGCTGCTGAAGGTGAATCCGGACGGCTCGCAGGTCCGCATCAAGGACGTGGCGCGCGTCGAGCTGGGCGGCGAAAACTACAACTTCGACACCAAGTACAACGGTCAGCCGACCGCCGGCTTTGGTATCCAGCTCGCCACGGGCGCGAACGCGCTCGCCACCGCGAAGGCGGTGCGCGCGAAGATCGACGAGCTGTCGAAGTACTTCCCGCACGGCCTCGTCGTGAAGTATCCGTACGACACCACGCCGTTCGTGCGTCTGTCCATCGAGGAAGTGGTCAAGACGCTGCTCGAAGGTATCGTGCTCGTGTTCCTCGTGATGTACCTGTTCCTGCAGAACCTGCGGGCCACGCTGATCCCGACGATCGCCGTGCCGGTGGTGCTGCTCGGCACGTTCGCGATCATGAGCGTGGTGGGCTTCTCCATCAACACGCTGTCCATGTTCGGTCTCGTGCTCGCCATCGGCCTGCTGGTAGACGACGCGATCGTGGTGGTGGAAAACGTCGAGCGGGTGATGGCGGAAGAGGGCTTATCGCCGCGCGAGGCGACCCGCAAGGCGATGGACCAGATTACCGGCGCGCTCGTCGGCGTGGCGCTCGTGCTGTCGGCGGTGTTCGTGCCGGTGGCGTTCTCGGGCGGTTCAGTCGGCGCAATTTACCGGCAGTTCTCGCTCACTATCGTGGCGGCAATGGTGCTGTCCGTGCTCGTCGCGTTGATCCTGACGCCGGCCTTGTGCGCGACGATCCTCAAGCCGATTCCGCAAGGCCATCACGAAGAGAAGAAGGGCTTCTTCGGCTGGTTCAACCGCACCTTCAACAAGAGCCGCGACAAGTATCACTCGGGCGTGCACCACGTGATCAAGCGTTCGGGCCGCTGGCTCATCATCTATATGGTGGTGATCGTCGTGGTCGGCCTGCTGTTCGTGCGGCTGCCGAAATCGTTCCTGCCGGACGAAGATCAGGGCACGATGTTCGTGCTCGTGCAGACGCCGTCGGGCTCCACGCAGGAAACCACCGCGCGCGCACTGAAGGACGTGTCCGACTATCTGCTCAACAGCGAAAAGGCGATCGTCGAATCCACCTTCACGGTGAACGGCTTCAGCTTCGCGGGCCGCGGTCAGAACGCCGGTCTCGTGTTCGTGCGGATGAAGGACTACGCGCAGCGTCAGCACGGCGATCAAAAGGTGCAGGCGCTGGTGGGCCGTCTCTTCATGCACTTCGGCAGCTACAAGAACGCGCTGGTGTATCCGGTGAATCCGCCGTCGATTCCTGAACTCGGCACGGCCGCGGGCTTCGACTTCGAGCTGCAGGAACGCGCGGGCGTCGGTCACGCCAAGTTGATGGAAGCGCGCAACATGCTGCTCGGCATGGCTGCGAAAGATCCGACGCTGGCTCAGGTCCGTCCGAACGGCCTGAACGATACGCCGCAGTTCAAGGTGAATATCGACCACGAAAAGGCGGCGGCGCTCGGCATGTCGTTGTCAGCGATTGACCAGACGTTCTCGATCGCGTGGGCGTCGCAGTACGTGAACAACTTCCTCGATACCGACGGCCGGATCAAGAAGGTCTACATGCAGGGCGATGCACCGTTCCGCATGAAGCCGGAAGACCTGAGCGCCTGGTACGTGCGCAACACGGGCGGAAGCATGGTGCCGTTCTCGTCGTTCGCCAGCGGGGAGTGGACTTACGGTTCGCCGAAGCTCGAGCGTTACAATGGTATTTCGGCGGTGGAAATCCAGGGTGCGGCGGCGCCCGGCAAGTCGACGGGTCAGGCCATGTCGGCCATGGAAGCGCTCGTGGCGAAATTGCCCGCGGGTATCGGCTACGAGTGGACGGGTCTGTCGCTGCAGGAGCGCCAGTCCGGTTCGCAGGCGCCGATCCTGTACGGCATCTCGATCCTCGTCGTGTTCCTGTGTCTCGCGGCGCTGTATGAAAGCTGGTCGATCCCGTTCTCGGTGATCATGGTGGTGCCGCTCGGCGTGATCGGCGCACTGCTTGCCGCCACGCTGCGCGGGCTCGAAAACGACGTGTTCTTCCAGGTCGGCCTGCTTACCACGGTGGGCTTGTCGGCGAAGAACGCGATTCTGATCGTGGAATTCGCGCGCGAATTGCAACAGGGCGAAGGTATGGGGCCGATCGAGGCCGCGCTGGAAGCGGCGCGTCTGCGGCTGCGCCCGATTCTGATGACCTCGCTCGCGTTCATTCTCGGCGTGATGCCGCTCGCGATCAGCAACGGCGCGGGCTCGGCGAGCCAGCACGCCATCGGCACGGGCGTGATCGGCGGGATGTTGACGGCGACCTTCCTCGCGATCTTCACCATCCCGATGTTCTTCGTCGTGATTCGCGCGAAGTTCGGCGGCGAGAAGGAAGACCCGGATGTGGCGCTCGCACACTACAACCAGCACCATCCGCATGATCCGGACAGCAATGGCTCGGGCAAGGACGGACATTGAGATGCAAAAACACTCTTTGATTGCAGTAGCGGTCGCGCTGTTCGCCGCCGGTTGCACGATGGCGCCGAAGTACGAGCGCCGCGCCGCGCCGGTGACGAGCACTTTCCCGACCGGCGGCGTGTACGACGCGCAGCCGGGCGCGACCCAGCCCGGCGCGCGCAGCGCCAACGGCATGGCCGCGGCCGACATCGGCTGGCGCGATTTCTTCGTCGATCCGCGCATGCAGCGGCTGATCGAGATCGCGCTGAAGAACAACCGCGATCTCCGCGTGTCGGTGCTGAACATGCAGGCGTCGCAGGCGCAGTTCCGCATCGTTCGCGCGGGTCTGTTCCCCACGCTCGACGCCGCCGCTTCGCAAACCAAGCAGCGCACGCCGAAAAATCTGTCAGTGTTCGGCAATACGATTTCGAACTCGTATTCGGTCGGTCTGAACGCCTCGTGGGAAATCGACTTCTTCGGGCGGGTTCAGAGCCTGAAGGATCAGGCGTTGGCGCAATACCTGGCCACCGCACAGGCGCGCAAGGCAGCGGAAATTTCGCTGGTTTCGCAGGTCGCGAATCAGTATCTGACGGTGCTCGAACTCGACGATCTGCTGAAAGTCACACAAGGCACGCTGAAAACGGCCGAGGAATCGTATCGCATCACGAGGCTGCAGTTCGACAACGGCACGGGTTCGGAACTCGATCTGCGCCAGGCGCAGATCGTGGTCGAGCAGGCGAGCGCGAACCTGCAGTCGCAGGAGCGCTTGCGGGCGCAGGCCGAGAATGCGCTGGTGCTGCTGCTCGGCGAGCCGCTGCCCGCCGATCTGCCGCCCGGACTCACGTTGAGCGATCAGAACCTGCTCACGGATATTCCGGCGGGTCTGCCGTCCGACCTGCTGACGCGTCGTCCGGACATCATGGAGGCCGAAGAGAACCTGCTTGCGGCCAATGCGAATATCGGCGCGGCGCGCGCGGCGTTCTTCCCGAAGGTCTCGCTGACGGGCAGCTTCGGCACGTTGAGCCCGACGCTCGGCGGCTTGTTCAAGCCGGGCTCGGCCGCGCGGAGCTTTGCGCCGTCCATCACGTTGCCGATCTTCGAGGGCGGCCAGAACAAGGCCAACCTCGATCTCGCCAACATCCAGAAGAACACGCAGATCGCCACGGATGAAAAGGCGATCCAGAAGGCCTTCCGGGAAGTGGCGGACGCGCTGGCTGCGCGCGGCACGTACGATCAGCAGATCCAGTCGCTCGAGCGCAACACGTTCGCGCAACAGCGGCGGCTGGATCTGTCTAATCTGCGCTATACGAACGGCGTCGACAGCTATCTGTCGGTGCTGACGGCGCAGACCGATCTGTATTCGTCGCAGCAGTCGTTGATCACCGCGCGCATGGAGCGTCTGCAGAACCTGGTCACGCTGTACCAGGCGCTCGGCGGCGGCTGGATCGAGCATAACGGCGATCAGCCGCGACCTGCCGATGCGCCCGTCGACTACGGCGCGGCGAGTGCGCCGGCGGCGGCTTCGGCGGCCACTGCGGGCTGAATGTCGCAGCGGTTCGAAGACGCGTAACAAAAAACGCCACGGCATGCCGTGGCGTTTTTTTTGGGGCACCAGACCTCGCGACTGCAGCGACCGGCGGGCCGTTTATGATTTGCGACAGCAAAGAAGCACGACGCGTGACCGGCGCGGGCTCCGGCCATGAGCCTCAATGCAGATCCACCGCGCAGCATGTCGTCACGCTGCGGTTCCTGGCCGCCGCGTCCGTCGAAATCATGGCCAGCCTTGCGGATTTCGCACTGCGCCTTTTTCTCGCTTTTGACGCCGTTGAAAATCAGATTCAGCACGACTGCGGACACCGAAGCCAGCAGGATCCCGCTGTGCAGGAGCGGCGACAAAGCTGCCGGCAGCCGCGAGAAGAAGTGCGGCGACACCACTGGCACGAGCCCCAGCCCGATACTCACCGCGACGATGAACAGGTTGTGGTGATTCTTCACGAAGTCCACCTTCGACAGCACCTTGATGCCGTTCGCCGCGACCATGCCGAACATGACGATCCCCGCGCCGCCCAGCACGAACGCCGGCACGGAGGCGACGACCTGCGCCATCTTCGGAAAGAGGCCGAGCAGCACGAGAATCACGCCGCCCATCGCGCAGACAAAGCGGCTCTTGACGCCCGTCACGCCGATCAGACCGACGTTCTGCGAGAACGATGTATGCGGGAACGAGTTGAAAATGCCGCCGATCAGCGTGCCAAGTCCGTCCACGCGCAGGCCGCGCACCAGCGTTTTCTGATCGACCGGCCGGTCGACCATGTCGCCGACCGCGAGGAACATACCCGTCGATTCGATGAACGTAACGAACATCACGGTGACCATGGTCGCGATGGAAAGCGGATCGAAGTGTGGCAGGCCGAAGTGGAACGGCATCACGAAGCCGACCCACGGCGCATGCGTGACGCCGTCCATGTTGACGCGGCCGAGCGCGAGTGCGATCACGAAGCCCGCGACGATGCCGAGCAGCACCGAGATATTGGCGAGGAAACCTTTGGCAAACTTGTTGATGAGCAGAATCAGCATCAGCACGATCAGCGACAGGCCGAGGTACAGCGGATTGCCGTAATCGGGATTGCCGACGCCGCCCGCGGCCCAGTTGATGCCCACGCCCATCAGCGACAAGCCGATCACCGAAATCACCACGCCGATCACGACCGGCGGGAAAAAGCGCAACAGCTTGCCGACGGCGGGCGCCAGCAGAATGCCGATCACGCCGGCGGCGATGGTCGACCCGAAGATATCCAGAATGCCGAGCGACGGATTGGTGCCGATCGCGACCATCGGGCCGACCGCGGCGAAGGTGCAGCCCATGATCACCGGCAGGCGGATGCCGAAGATCCACAGGCCGAGCGTCTGGATCAACGTGGCGATGCCGCAGGAGAACAGATCCGCGCTGATCAGAAACGCGATCTGGTCTTTCGGCAGCTTGAGCGCCGCGCCCACGATCAGCGGCACGGCGCCGGCGTACATCACGAGCACGTGCTGAATGCCGAGGGTCAGCAACTGGCCCGCAGGCAGCCGCTCGTCGCACGGGTGAACCGTGTTCGATTGCATAACGTCTCTCTCCACCGTCTAGTTTTGGGATGGACTCCAAGGTATCGGGGACGAAAAAGCGCAACAAGACCGCTGGCGCCTATTCCCGCATTCCCGGTCACGATATGGGTGGGTGCGCCCGGAAGCGCGAAATTGCGGCGAGCGGCGGTTTCACCGACGGGCAGCCCCTTGCAGCCGCGCTGCGCGCGCCGCCGCGCCAGGCGCCCGGGTAGCGGCGATATATGTGAGAATCGATAAGGTGTATCCGGCCCCGCGCATAGTCGTGTTTTCGAACGGCGCGCCGCAGGGCGGGGTTAACCCGCGATTCGTCCGTGACCGGCGAGTTTTCCGGCTCGGTGCGGAGAGGCTTTGCGCAGCGCGCGCGGCGCGTAAAAATACGTCTTTTCCGCATCTTCGGCACGCGGTTCTGCGTGCCTTAACTCATCCCACGTTATCGCTCATGAGCTTTCTCGGCATCGACCTCGGCACCGGTTCTCTCGAAGTCGCAATCGTCGATGAAGACGGCCATGAGCAGGCGGTTGCCAGCGTCGCTTATGCGCTGGAGACGCCGCGCGCGGGCTGGGCGGAGACATTGGTGCAAACATGGTGGCGCGCGCTCACCGAAGCCGCGGCGCGCTTGCCGCAGGCGCTGCGACGCGAGGTCAAAGCGATCGGCTTGTCGGGGCAGATGCACGGCGTGGTGTTGACCGACGCGTCGGGCAACGCGGTGCGGCCCGCCATGCTGTGGCCCGACACGCGCGCTCGATCTGCTCGACGCGTGGCCCGAGCCGCAGCCGAATCCGGTCGCGCCGGGCATGGCCGGTCCGTTGCTGCGCTGGATCGTGCTGCACGAGCCGGAGTCCGCGCGCCGATCCCGACGGCGCGTGGGACGCGGCGCTGCTCGAGCGGCTCGCCATCCCGCACGAGTGGTTTGCGCCGCCTGGGCCGTCGTATGCTGCCGCCGGCGTGCGCCGCGCTCGGCAGCGGCCTTGCGCGCGACGGCGACGAGCTCCTCACGACCGGCACCGGCGGCCAGATCGTCGTGCTCGCTGAGCACGAGCCTGCGGCTGCGCGAGGCTTGCACCGCTATCGGGCGGCGAGCGACCACTGGTATCGGATGGCCGCGATGCAAAACGTCGGCATCGCACTCGAGCGCGCGCGGCTGGCTGTCGTACGAGTGGGCAGAGGCCTATAGTGACGCGTTCGGCGACGGGCTTGGCGATCCGGCGGCCCACGCCTCGGGCACGAGCGGACAAGCCGACGCAAGCTCACACACAAAGGCAAACCTGCGCGCGACCGCGAGCACGGCGGCCACAGCACAACACCAGCCGCACCGCTCACCTTTCTCCCCTATCTCACCGGCGAGCGCACGCCGTGGCTCAATCCGTCGGCGCGCGGCGGCTGGCTCGGGCTTGCGCTCGATCACACGCGAGGCGCGATGATGCGCGCCGCATTCGAAGGCGTCGCGTTTTCGCTGCGTGCGGGTCTCGATGCGATCCGCAAAAGCGGCGCAACAGTGACGACACTGAAACTTGCAGGAGGCGGTTCTGTCGATGCACGCTGGCGGCAGTTGCTCGCCGATGCGCTGGACGCGGAGCTTCACGCGGTGGATTGCCCGAACGCGGCGCCGCGCGGCGCGGCGATTCTCGGCGGCATCGCGAGCGGTCACTGGCACGCGCACGATCTGGCCGCGCTGGCGCCGGGCGCAACGCCTGTAGCCAGCCCGCGAGGCGATCGCGCGCTCGCCGACCGCTATGAACGCTTTCTCGATCTGTACGGTCGCGTCGAAACATGGTTCGACGGCTCCACAGCAGCTTAGCCAACAGGCGGCGATGTCACGCGCTGACAAGGCCGTGACGCACTTTGCAATACCATGACGCTTTTCATGCGTTAGCCTGTAGCACGCGCAGCTCAGCTTGAATCCAGATTCCGCACGCCG
Source organism: uncultured Paraburkholderia sp. (assembly GCA_940746715.1). Taxonomy (GTDB): domain Bacteria; phylum Pseudomonadota; class Gammaproteobacteria; order Burkholderiales; family Burkholderiaceae; genus Paraburkholderia. The sequence goes on along the minus strand of CALNWN010000009.1, from coordinate 75,132 downwards.
CGACGCAGTGCTTCGCGACGTTCAACGCTCGACACGCCACGGTCGAGATCCATCGCATTCACCGACTCACAGGAGCAGTCACGATGAAAACCAAAGCAGCCATCGCATGGAAAGCCGGCGCACCGCTGACGATCGAGGAAGTCGACCTCGAAGGTCCGCGCGCCGGCGAAGTGCTGATCGAAGTCAAAGCGACGGGCATCTGTCACACCGACTACTACACGCTCTCGGGCGCGGACCCGGAAGGCATCTTCCCGGCGATCCTCGGGCACGAGGGCGCAGGCGTGATCGTCGATACCGGCCCGGGCGTCGGCACCCTGAAAAAGGGCGACCACGTGATTCCGCTTTACACGCCCGAATGCCGTCAATGCAAGTTCTGTCTGTCGCGCAAGACGAATCTCTGTCAGGCGATTCGCGCGACGCAAGGCAAGGGCCTCATGCCCGACGTGACCTCGCGCTTCTCGCTCGACGGCAAACCGCTGTTTCATTACATGGGCACGTCCACGTTTTCGAACTACATCGTCGTGCCGGAAATCGCCGTTGCGAAAGTGCGTGAAGACGCGCCGTTCGACAAGATCTGCTACATCGGCTGCGGCGTGACGACGGGCGTGGGCGCGGTCGTGTATTCGGCGAAGGTCGAAGCGGGCGCGAACGTCGTGGTGTTCGGGCTCGGCGGCATCGGCCTGAATGTGATCCAGGGCGCGAAGATGGTCGGCGCGGACAAGATCATCGGCGTCGATATCAACCCGGGCCGCGTCGAACTGGCGAAGAAGTTCGGCATGACGCACTTCATCAACCCGAACGAGGTGGAGAACGTGGTCGACCATATCGTGCAGCTGACCGATGGCGGCGCCGACTATTCGTTCGAATGCGTCGGCAATGTGAAGCTCATGCGCCAGGCGCTCGAATGCACGCACAAGGGCTGGGGGCAGTCGTTCATCATCGGCGTGGCGGCGGCGGGCGAGGAGATCAGCACACGTCCGTTCCAGCTGGTCACGGGCCGCGAATGGAAGGGCTCGGCGTTCGGCGGCGCGCGCGGGCGCACGGATGTGCCGAAAATCGTCGACTGGTACATGGAAGGCAAGATCAACATCGACGATCTGATCACGCACACACTGCCGCTCGAGCGCATCAACGAGGGCTTCGATCTGATGAAGAAAGGCGAGTCGATCCGCTCGGTCGTGCTGTACTAAGCGAGGAGCGCCGCGATGCTCGAACTATTGTCGTCGCACGCCTGCCATGGCGGCGAGCAGCGTTTTTACCGGCACGAGTCGCAGACCATCGGCCTGCCGATGCGCTTTTCGGTGTACCTGCCGCCGCAGGCCTTGGAGGCCAATGCGAAGGTGCCCGCGCTGTTCTACCTCGCGGGGCTGACCTGCACCGAGGAGACCTTCGCGATCAAGGCGGGCGCGCAGCGCTTTGCCGCGCAACATGGCGTGGCGCTCGTCGCGCCCGACACGAGCCCGCGTGGCGCGGGCGTGCCGGGCGAGAGCGCGGCGTGGGACTTCGGCGTGGGCGCGGGCTTTTACGTCGACGCCATGCAGGAGCCGTGGGCGCGGCACTATCGGATGTACTCGTATGTGCGCGACGAGCTGCGCGAGACCGTGCTGGCCGAACTGCCCGTCGATGCTGCGCGGCTCGGCATCTTCGGGCATTCCATGGGCGGGCATGGCGCGCTGATGCTGGCGCTGCGCAATCCGGACATCTATCGCTCAGTGTCGGCATTCGCGCCGATTGCCGCGCCCACGCGCTGCCCATGGGGCGAGAAGGCGTTTAGCGGCTATCTGGGCGACAACCGTGAGGCGTGGAAGGAATACGACGCGAGCGAACTCGTGGCGCGCGCGTCGCGCAGGTTCGCGCAAGGCATTCTGGTCGATCAGGGACTCGCCGACGCGTTTCTCGCCGAGCAGCTGTATCCGGAGGTGTTCGAAGCGGCGTGCAAGGCCGCGGGCCAGCCGCTGACGTTGCGCCGTCACGCGGGTTACGACCATGGGTATTACTTCATCTCGACGTTTATCGAGGATCACATCGCGCATCACGCAAAGGTGCTGCTCGGCTGAGGCTCATGTTGCGGATGGCGGCGGCCTGGCGGGCCGCCATTCAATGCATGCGCGGTTCAGCGGCGCTTCAGCAGACTCGCGCCGTACACCACCGCCGAGAGCGCGGTGATCCAGAAGCTCGTCGGCCAGTCGGTATAAAACGCAAGCGTCACGCCGAGCCATGCTTGCAGCAGCGCCAGACCGGCCGCGAGCACGAGGCCGGCCCAAAGCCGCGTGGTCATGTTTTGCGCGGCGGCGGCCGGACCCACCATCAGCGTGAAGACCAGCAACACGCCGACGATCTGCGTGCACGCGGCCACTGCGAGCGCCGCAATCGCAAGAAACAGCACCGACACGAGCCGCAACGACACGCCCTTGGCTTCGGCCAGTTCAGGCTGCAGCGATGCGAAGAGCAACGGCCGCATGATCGCCGCCAGCGCGAGCAGGCTGACCACGCCGAGTCCCGCGAGCACCGCCAGTGTCGATTCGTTTACGCCGAGCACGTTGCCGAACAGCAGCGCCGTGACCTGCGTCGCGTAAGCCGTGAAGAAGTGCAGAAACAAAAGCCCGAAACCGAGCGACAGCGAAAGAATCACGCCGATGGCGACATCGCGCCCGGCGAGCCGTTCGCCGAGCGCGCCCATGCCGACGCCCGCCGCGAGCGTGAAGCCGACCATGCCCCAGATCGGCGAAATGCCGATCAGCACCGCGCCGGTCGCGCCGGTAAAGCCGACATGCGAAAGCGCGTGGCCCGCGAAGGTTTGTCCCCGCATCACGAGAAAATAGCCGACCACGCCCGCGAGCACGGCGACGATTCCCGACGCCGCAAACGCGTTCACCATGAAGTCGTATTCAAACATCGTGTTTGTGTCCGTCGCGTGGGTTGTGCGGGTGCTGACGCTCATTGGCGTTGCCACTTGCGTTGCCGTTGGCGTCGCTGTTCGCGTCGCCATGAGCGTGCCCGTGTGAGTGGCCGTGTGCATGCTCATGAGCATGACCGTGTGCGTGAGCGTGGGAATGCGAGTGGCCGCCGTTTTCGTCGTGTTCGTGCTCGTGATCGTGCTTTTCCACTTCCACGCCGCCCGACATCACGAAGATGCGGCCGTTCACGCGCATCACGTCGATCGGCGAGCCGTAGAGGCGTGACAGCACGGGCCGCGTGATGACTTCGTCGACTGTGCCGAGCGCCGCGACGCCGCTGCCGAGATACAGCACGCGATCAATCGAGTTGAGAAGCGGATTGAGCTCGTGCGCGGAGAACAGCACGGCAATGCCGAGCTCCCGCTGCACGCGCCGCACGAGTTCCACCACGCTCTTCTGATGATGCGGGTCCAGGCTGATCAGCGGTTCATCCAGCAGTAGCAGTTTCGGCGCGCCGAGCAGGCATTGCGCGAGCAGAAGGCGCTGACGCTCGCCGCCGGACAGTTCGGACAGCGGCCGTTCGGCGAGTTGACGGCCGCCCACCAGTTCGAGCACGCGCTCGACGTCCGCGCGGGTTTTCGCGTCCGCGTGGGGCAGGCCCCAGCGGTGGCCGTCTGCCGCCATCGCGACGAAATCGCGGCCGCGCACGTGCCGCCCGGCGAGCGCGCTGCGCGTTTGCGGCATATAGCCGATCGACGGATTGCCGCGTGCCACCGCTTGCCCGAGCACCCGGATCGTGCCGCTCGCGGCCGGCACGAGGCCGAGCACCGCGCGCATCAGCGTGGTCTTGCCCGCGCCGTTCGGCCCGAGCACGCCGATGAATTCGCCCTGATTCACGACGAAGCCCGTATCGCGCAAGATCGTGCGCTCGCCGAGTTCGAGCGTGACGTGATCGAGTTCGAGCACGGGCGCGCGGTTTGCCGCGAGCGTCGCTCCGCTCATGGGCGCATTGGCTGGCGCGCTGCGGCCAGTGTCGTTCATTGGCTTTTTCCTTTGACGCCGGCCGCCGCCGCGTTCGCTTCGCCACCTTTGCCGAGCGCCGCGCCGAGCGCGTCCAGTTGCGAGAGCATCCACGTCTGATAGGTGGTGTGAGCGGGCTCCGTCTCGGTGACGCTCACGGTCGGCACCTTCGATTGCTGCGCGAGATTCAACATGCGTTTGGTCAGGGCCTCGGTTGCCTGGCTGTTATAGATCAGTACGCGCACGCGCTTTTCGCGCAGATCGCGTTCGAACGCGGCGATGTCGGACGCGCTCGCCTCGGTGTCGTTCATGGCCGCTATCTGGAAGCGCATGTTGCGCATGGTGAGCCCGATTGCGTCCGACATGTAGCCGAACACCGGCTCAGTCGCCGTGACCGGCGCGCCCGCGTAGCGGCCGTGCAGTTCGGCGAGCTTGGCCTCGACCGGTTTCAGCGAATCGAGAAACTTCGCGAGGTTCGCATCGTACGCCGACTTGTGCGCCGGGTCAGCCGCGACGAGCGCGGCGCTGGCCGCGCGCGCCACCTTCGGCACGGTCGCGAGGTCGTACCAGAGATGCGGGTTGTCGCCGCTCTTCTTGCCGGTCAGCTCGGCCGCGACGATGGTCGTGCGCTTGCCGCCCTGAGCGTTCTTCGACGCAGCCAGCAATTTTGCCATCCACGGATCGTAGTCGGCGCCGTTGTAGACCACAAGGCTCGCATGCTGCAGCGCGCGCGCGGTCTTCGCGCTCGCCTCGAACAGGTGCGGGTCCTGGTCCGGGTTGCTGAGAATGCTCGTCACGTCGACACGGTCGCCGCCCAACTGCTGTACCACGTCGCCGTAGAAGTTTTCCGCGGCTACCACGGGAATTTTCGCATCCGCGGCGAGCGCTGCCTGGCTTAACGCGAAGGCGGCTGTGACTGCAGCGACATACTTCGGGAGCAACATCGTGACGATCTTCTTCATTGTGTGTCCTGCTGCAAGGGGCTGAACGAATCGTGAAGCTGACGACGACGGCGTTTCAAGCCGACGCTCATGCCGGTGCCGGGCGGGTTCGGCAGCATGTGGCGCGCGTGTGCGCACGACCTCATACGAGCACAAGAGCGGGCGGGAACACGAGTCCGCAATGATATAACGTATCTCGTTTCATTGTCAGTAAACGGGTGGGGGCGCGCTGGAAGGCGCGGCGCGCTCGTTGCGCGCTGCACCATCGAAATCTGTCAGAGCGCCTTGACATGACCCGGTGCGTATCCGATCATTCGATCACAAACAGAGCAATTGATCGCGCAATGAGCGAACGCTCACTACGCGTCGAAAGCGGAACGAACCGGAGACAAAGCGTGGCGGCACGACTGCAAGACAAGGTGGCCATTCTGACGGGCGCGGCAAGCGGCATCGGTGAAGCCGTGGCGAGGCGCTATCTGGACGAGGGCGCGCAATACGTGCTGACTGTCAGCGCGGACGTCACGCGCCGCGAGGACATCGAGCGCATCGTCGCGAGCACGGTGGAGCGTTTCGGCCGGATCGACATTCTCTTCAATAATGCGGCGCTCTTCGACATGCGCCCGATCCTCGACGAATCCTGGGACGTGTTCGACCGCCTCTTCGCGGTCAATGTGAAAGGCAGTTCTTCCTCATGCAAGCCGTGGCGCGGCGGATGGTCGAGCAAGGCCGCGGCGGCAAGATCATCAATATGTCGTCGCAGGCGGGGCGGCGCGGCGAAGCGCTCGTGTCGCATTACTGCGCGACGAAGGCCGCCGTGCTCAGCTACACGCAATCCGCCGCATTGGCGCTCGCGCCGCACAAGATCAATGTGAACGGCATCGCGCCGGGTGTCGTCGATACGCCGATGTGGAAAGAAGTCGACGCGCTCTTCGCCCGTTACGAAAACCGGCCGCTCGGCGAGAAGAAGCGCCTCGTCGGCGAAGCGGTGCCGCTCGGGCGCATGGGCGTGCCCGAAGATCTGACGGGCGCGGCGCTTTTCCTCGCATCGGCGGATGCGGATTACATCACCGCGCAAACGCTTAACGTCGACGGCGGCAACTGGATGAGCTGAGCGCTTGAGTGCGCTCGAATGCATCGTCCAGCGCCATTTCGTACAACAAACGCAGCATCACATAACGCACGAGAAAGGAGACAACACACATGAAACCAGCCCTCAAATCCGCGCTCAGAGTGGTCAGCGCAGGCGCCGCTGCATGCTTTGCGCTCAGCGCGTCGGCGGCCACGGTCACGATCGCGACGCTGAACAATCCGGACATGATCGAGCTGAAGAAGCTCTCGCCCGAATTCGAAAAGGCCAATCCGGACATCAAGCTGAACTGGGTGATTCTCGAAGAAAACGTGCTGCGTCAGCGGGCCACGACCGACATCACGACGGGCAGCGGCCAGTTCGACGTCGTGACGATCGGCGCCTATGAAACACCGCAGTGGGGCAAGCGCGGCTGGCTCACACCGCTCACGAACCTGCCCGCCGACTACGATCTGAACGACGTCGTGAAGACCGCGCGCGACGGCCTCTCCGCAGGCGGCCAGTTGTACGCGCTGCCTTTTTACGTCGAAAGCTCCACGACGTATTACCGCAAGGACCTGTTCGCGGCGAAGGGCCTGAAAATGCCCGATCAGCCGACCTACGACCAGATCGCGCAATTCGCCGACAAGCTCACCGACAAAGCCAACGACGTCTACGGCATCTGCCTGCGCGGCAAGGCGGGCTGGGGCGAAAACATGGCATACGCCACGATGGTGGTGAACACCTTCGGCGGCCGCTGGTTCGACGAAAAATGGCACGCGCAGCTCACGTCGCCGGAATGGAAGAAGGCCATGACGTTCTACGTCGATCTGCTGAAGAAAGATGGGCCGCCCGGAGCGAGCTCGAACGGCTTCAACGAAAACCTCACGCTGATGTCCTCGGGCAAGTGCGCGATGTGGATCGACGCGACCGTGCAGCCGGCATGCTGTACAACAAGCAGCAGTCGCAGATCGCGGACAAGGTCGGTTTCGCGGCCGCGCCGGTGCAGGTCACGCCCAAGGGCTCGCATTGGTTGTGGGCGTGGGCGCTGGCGATTCCGAAGTCGTCGAAACAGACGGATGCGGCGAAGAAGTTCATCACGTGGGCCACGTCGAAGCAGTACATCGATCTGGTCGCGAAGGACGAAGGCTGGGCCTCGGTGCCGCAGGGCACGCGTCAGTCCACTTACGCGCGCGCCGAGTACAAGCAGGCCGCACCGTTCAGCGACTTCGTGCTGAAGGAGATCGAAACCGCCGACCCGGATCATCCGACCTTGAAGCCGGTGCCGTACACAGGCGTGCAGTTCGTCGGGATTCCTGAGTTTCAGTCGTTCGGTACGGTGGTCGGTCAGAGCATCTCCGGTGCGATTGCCGGTCAGATGGGCGTCGACCAGGCGCTGGCTGCAGGCCAGGCTACCGCGGATCGCGCGGTCAAGCAGGCTGGCTACCAGAAGTGATCCGGAAGTAGAGCGGAAGCTCGTCACTTAAACATGTGACACGCGCCGGCTGACGCCCGTCAGCCGGCTCACGCAGCAAGCGGGCCGTTACCGCCGCACCTATGCCGCAACGCCGTTTTGTCGTCGTATGCAAGCGACGCGGCAGTCCGCGCGGTGCGTGCCGCCCGCGCATTACCGAACAGGTGGTCAATCATGCGTCCTCTGCGCCTGCCTCTCATGCATGCCCATCCCCAGACAGAAAAAGAACGCGAAGTCCGCAAAGCCAATTCGGCGCGCTGGCTCGTGTCGCCGTCGGTCGCTGTCCTTTTGCTATGGATGACGATTCCGCTCGCGATGACGATCTGGTTCTCGTTCTCGCGCTACAACCTGCTGAATCCGGATCTGAAGGGCTTCGCAGGTTTCGACAACTATCAGTTCCTGGCGGGCGACCCGTCGTTTGGTCCGTCGATCGTTCATACGCTGCAGTTGATCGTCTCCGTGCTGGTCATCACGGTGGTGGGCGGCGTGCTGATGGCGATTCTGTTCGACCGCAAGTTCTATGGCCAGGGCGTCGCGCGGCTGCTTGCCATCGCGCCGTTCTTCGTGATGCCCACGGTGAGCGCGCTCATCTGGAAGAACATGATTCTGCATCCGGTTTACGGCCTGATCGCGCAAGGCATGCGTGCAGTGGGCATGCAGCCGATCGACTGGTTCGCCGAGTATCCGTTGACGGCGGTCATCATGATCGTCGCGTGGCAATGGCTGCCGTTCGCGTTCCTGATTCTGTTCACGGCGATCCAGTCGCTCGATCAGGAGCAGAAGGAAGCAGCGCGCATTGACGGCGCCGGCCCGTTCGCGATGTTCTTCTACATCACGCTGCCGCACCTGAAACGCGCGATTGCCGTGGTGGTGGTGATGGAGACGATCTTCCTGCTGTCCATCTTCGCCGAAATCTATACGACGGGCGGCGGCCCGGGCACCGCGACCACCAACCTGTCGTACCTCATCTATTCGCTCGGCCTGCAACAGTTCGACGTCGGTCTTGCGTCGGCGGGCGGCATTCTCGCCGTCGTGCTGGCCAACATCGTGTCGTTCTTCCTCGTGCGGATGCTCGCGAAGAACCTCAAAGGGGAGTACAAAAATGAGCCACGTTGCTTCTACTGCCGCGTCGGGCGCGACGCCCATTACCGTGCCGGCGAAATCGCCGTTCGACGCGGTCCGCCGCGCGATTCCCGGCGTCATCGCCTGGCTCGTCGCGCTGCTGCTGTTTTTCCCGATCTTCTGGATGACGATCACCGCATTCAAGACCGAACAGCAGGCGTATTCGTCGTCGCTCTTCTTCGCGCCGACGTTCGACAGCTTTCGCGAGGTGTTCGCGCGCAGCAATTACTTTGCGTTCGCGTGGAATTCGATCCTGATTTCGGTGGGCGTGACGGTGCTGTGCCTGATTCTGGCCGTCCCTGCCGCCTACGCGATGGCGTTTTCCCCACGCGCCGCACGCAGAAAGTGCTGCTTCTGGATGCTGTCGACCAAGATGATGCCGTCCGTCGGCGTGCTGGTGCCGATTTATCTGCTGTGGAAAAACAGCGGTCTGCTCGATACGGTGTCCGGGCTGGTGATCGTGTACACGCTCATCAATCTGCCGATCGCGGTATGGATGTCATTCACGTATTTTGCTGAAATTCCGCGCGATATTCTGGAGGCGGGGAGAATCGACGGCGCGGCCACCTGGCAGGAAATCGTCTATCTCCTGATGCCGATGGCGCTGCCGGGGCTCGCGTCCACTGCGTTGCTGCTCGTCATTCTTTCGTGGAACGAAGCATTCAGGAGCATCAATCTGTCGAGTTCGAATGCTGCGCCGCTGACGGTGTTCATTGCTTCGTATTCGAGTCCCGAAGGCCTTTTCTGGGCCAAGTTGTCCGCCGCTTCGCTGCTTGCGGTGGCGCCCATCCTGATCGTCGGCTGGTTGTCGCAGAAGCAGCTCGTGCGCGGCCTCACGTTCGGGGCGGTCAAATGACGGCAGGGATGAGTGCAGGAAATCTCGCGCTGATCTGCGACTGCGACGGTGTGTTGATCGACAGCGAAGCGGTGGCGGCGCGCATGCTCGTGCAGGAACTGCAGGCGCGCTGGCCCGGCGCGGAGGTCGAACCGGTGGTGTTGCCGCTTCTCGGGCTGCGCATCGAAAGCGTGCTGGAAGGCACGGCGATGCAGCTCGGCAGGAGTCTCGGTGCCGACGACATCGACGCGATTCGCCGTTCCGTCGAAGCCGCCGCCGTGCAGGCATCGGCGGTGCAAGGCATCGAGTATGCTCTGGCGCAGGTACCGCTTCTGAAGGGCTGCGCGAGCAATAGTTTTCGGCCCTACGTGGAGACGGTTCTGGCGCGCACGGGCCTCGTGAGGTTCTTCGGCGACCGGCTCTTTTGCGCCGACAGCGTGGCGAATCCGAAACCCGCGCCCGACGTCTATCTGGCGGCCGCGCGGGGTTTGCGTCTCGCGCCGTCCGCGTGCCTCGTCGTCGAGGACAGCGTCACCGGCGTCACGGCGGCGAGCGCGGCCGGCATGACGGTGCTCGGCTTTATCGGCGGAGGTCATGCGAGCGACGCGCAGATCGACAAGCTGCATGCAGCCGGCGCGCGTCATGTCTTCGACGACATGCATCAGTTGCCAGAGCTCGTCGCGCAGTGGACGCTGAGCGCGACCGCCGCGGCGCCCTAAGCGCACAGCGGTGCGCCGGGCATCCGCAACGCAATGGCAACAAACAAGCAACAGACAGGCAACAGAAATGCAACACGCAGCATTACACGGAGACACATCATGGCAAGCGTCACTCTGCGCAACATCCGTAAGGCCTACGACGACACTGAGGTGATGCGCGACATCAACCTCGATATTGCCGACGGCGAGTTCGTCGTGTTCGTGGGTCCAAGCGGCTGCGGCAAATCCACCCTGATGCGGATGATCGCCGGCCTCGAGGACATCAGCGGCGGCGATCTGACTATCGACGGCACGCGCATGAACGACGTGCCGCCCGCCAAGCGCGGCATCGCGATTGTGTTTCAGTCCTACGCGCTGTATTCGCACATGACGCTCTAAGACAACATGGCTTTCGGCCTGAAACTCGCCGGCACGAAGAAGCCGGAGATCGACGCGGCGGTGCGCAACGCGGCGAAGATCCTGCATATCGATCATCTGCTCGACCGCAAGCCCAAGCAGCTTTCTGGCGGCCAGCGCCAGCGCCAGCGCGTCGCGGGCCGCGCGATCACGCGCAAGCCGAAAGTGTTTCTATTCGACGAACCGCTGTCGAACCTCGACGCCGCATTGCGCGTGAAAATGCGCCTCGAATTTGCGCGTCTGCACGACGAACTGAAGACCACGATGATCTACGTGACGCACGATCAGGTCGAAGCGATGACGCTTGCGGACAAGATCGTCGTGCTGTCGCGGGCAACCTGGAACAGGTCGGCAGTCCGACGATGCTGTATCACGCGCCGGCCAACCGGTTTGTCGCGGGCTTCATCGGTTCGCCGAAAATGAACTTCATGGAAGGCGTTGTGCAGTCCGTCACGCACGACGGCGTGACCGTGCGCTATGAAACCGGCGAAACGCAGCGCGTCGCGGTGGAGCCGGGGTCGGTCAAGCAGGGCGACAAGGTGACGGTGGGCATCCGCCCCGAGCATCTGCATGTGGGCATGACGGAGGACGGCGTGTCGGCGCGTACGATGGCCGTGGAATCGCTCGGCGACGCAGCCTACCTGTATGCGGAGTCGACCGTTGCGCCGGATGGTTTGATCGCGCGCATTCCGCCGCTCGAACGTCACGCGAAAGGCGATATGCAGAAGCTCGGCGCGACGCCCGACCATTGTCATCTGTTCGACAGTGAGGGCAAGGCGTTCCAGCGCAAGATCGTCGAAGTGCTGGCGGCTTGAGCTTGAGACGCGAGGAAGGCGCGGGCGGCGCCTTCCTGTTTTTTCAGCCTGGATCGCAGGCGGTGAGCGCGGCTTTACGCCTCTAACGCCGCGCGCGCACACAGCTCGTCGGTCACGAGTCCCGACAGCCAGCCGCCCTTTAGCACCGCGATCAGCGCCTCGCGTTTGCGCTTGCCGCCCGCGAACCCGATGGTCGGCCGCCGCGGCGGCGAGTCGATCGAGATGCTGGTCACTCGCCGGCCCGTAGGCGATTCCACGCGCGCGCCGGCGGCATCGATTGGCAGTCCTAGCATTTCGGCCACCGCGCCGTTCTGCACCAGCTCCTTCACTTCCGCCGACGTGATGAAGCCGTCCTCGTGCAGCGGACACTTCGGCCCGATATTGCCGATGCCGACAAACGCGACGTCCGCCTCTGCCGACAGTGCCTCGACGATCCGATACAGCCGGTGATTGCACCACTGCGCGCGTTCGGCCTCGCTGTCCGCGATCAACGGTGCCGGCAGCAGAAAATGCTTGCCGCCTGTCTTCTCCGAAATGTGCAGCGCGACGTCATAGCGGTTGGAGGAGCCGTCCTGAGCGATGGCGCCGACCATCGACACCAACCGGTGCTGCGGACGGTCCAGCTGCGCGATCTGATCGACCGCGGCTTTCAGCGTCCGGCCACTGCTGACGGCGACCACCATCGGTTTTTCTTCCGCGAGGTAACGCTCCATGACCTGCGCGCCCGCCACCGCTAGCTTGCGGTCGACCTCTTCGGGTGTGTCGCTGTCGATCGGCACGACTTCGCACATCGAAAGGCCATAGCGTTTAGACAGCTGATCGGCGAGCGACAGGCAGTCAGCGAGCTGATGATCGACGCGCACGCGAATCAGGTTCTTTTCCACTGCGAAAGCGACGAGCCGCTGCGCGACCGGACGCGACACCTGCAACTTCTCGGCGATCTCGTTCTGGGTGTTGCCCGCGACGTAGTAGAGCCACGCGGCGCGAGTAGCAAGGTCGAGTTTTTCTGTGGACTTGGGCACTGTGACGATCCGCTTGAAGGGCGCCGATGATAGCAGCCGGCGTGTCCGGGTCGACGCGCGACCCGGCCGGCTGCGGTTTGCGCGGTGCTCTCGCGCTCAGGCGAGCCGTTCGCGCGCCGGATCGAAGAGCGGCCGAACGTGACGATACAGCGCGCGGTAAGCGTCGAGCCGCGTGCGCAATCCGGCATGACGGCGCGGATTCGGCGTGAACTACTTCTCGATGGGCGGTTTGCTGAGCACGGTCGCCGGATCGCCGCCCGCCGCGAGCCAGCCGCGCCGAGTGCCGCGCCTGTCTCGCCGCCGTGCTTGCGCGTCGCGGTGTCGAGCGCATCGGCGAGCAGTTGCGCCCAGTAATCGCTGCGTGCGCCGCCGCCCAGCAGCGACAGTGCCTTCGCTTCGGTGCCGGCCGCACGCAGCGCGTCGAGGCCGTCCGTGAGCGCGAGCGTGACGCCTTCCAGCACCGCATAGCCGAGCAGCGCACGATCCGTCGCGTGGTTCATGCCGAAGAACACGCCCTGCGCATACGGGTCGTTGTGCGGCGTGCGTTCGCCGGACAGATACGGCAAGAAGAGCGGCGCGGTGTTGAGCGCGTCTGCGGGCAGTGCTTCGATTTCGGCGAGCAGCGTGGGCTCGTCGGTGGAGGTGAGCTTGCAGACCCAGCGCAAACAGCTTGCCGCCGAGAGCACCACGCTCATTTGATGCCAGCGGTCCGGAATCGCGTGGCAGAACGCATGCACGGCGGAAGCCGGGTTCGGCCGGAAGCTGTCGCCGACCACGCACAGCACGCCGGACGTGCCGAGCGACACGAAGCCGTCGCCCGGTTGCGTCGCGCCGATGCCGATTGCGCTCGTCGCGTTGTCGCCGCCGCCGGCCGCGACGATCACGCCGTCGCTCAAACCCAGCTCACGCGCGACCTGCGGCAGCAACGTGCCGGAGGGCGCGCTGCCTTCGGCGAGGCCCGGCATTTGCGCGCGCGTCATGTTGCACGCGGCGAGTAGCGAATCCGACCAGTCGCGTTTCGCGACGTCGAGCCACAGCGTGCCGGCGGCATCCGATGGATCGGACACCTTGCCGCCCGTCAGTTGCAGACGCAAGTAGTCTTTCGGCAGCAATACGCACGCGGTCCGCGCGAAGATGTCAGGCTCGTGACGCGCGACCCATAGCAGCTTCGGCGCGGTGAAACCCGGCATCGCCAGATTGCCGGCCACGCTGTGCAGGTCGGGTGCGCGCCCGGTGAGCTCGGCGCATTCCTTGTCGCTGCGCATGTCGTTCCACAGAATCGCGGGCCGCAGCACGCGGTCCTCCGCATCCAGCAGCACGGCGCCGTGCATCTGGCCCGAGAGGCCGATGCCGCGAATCTGCGCAAACTCGTCGGGATGCTTCGCGCGTAACGCGGCGAGCGCGCTGCGCGTGCCGGTCCACCAATCTTCGGGATTCTGCTCGGCCCAGCGCTGATGCGGGCGCGAAACGGTGAACGGAGAGCCAGCGGTGCCAATCACGCGTCCGGTGGAGGCGAGCAGCAGGACTTTCACTTCGGACGTGCCGAGGTTGATGCCGAGATACATGGGCGCGAAACCTTCGTCGTTGGAGATGCACTACTTTAGCCGCACACGGCGCGCGGTGCCATGCGCATTAAGCCTGGCACCGCGCGCGGGTGAGCCGTGAACGGACTGGGAATACGGTGCTGCGTTACACCTGCCCGCGTTTCGCAAGCCACACGTCGACGCGCGCCAACGCGCCCGCCAGGGCGGATTCGAGTTCTTGCGTACCTGCCATGCTGCCCCACAGCAGCCGGTCTGCCGCAAACGCCTGCAACGGATCGGGCGCCGCGAAGAAGCCGCGTGCCACGCGCTTGTCCATCACGCCGTCCTGGTACGTGTAGGGCAGCGTGCCCGCCCGCCAGCGTTCGAGGAAACGGAAGAACAGCGCAGGCAGCATCGCGGTCGCCGCCGGCGTGACGCCGCGCTCGAAGCATTCGGCGAGCGTGGCGCGATGAAGCCGGGCAGTTTCGAGAAGCCGTCAGCCGCAACCCGCTGGTTCGTGTCCTGGATATAAGGATTGCCGAAGCGTTCGAGCACGACGTCGCGATAGCGTTCGAGATCGAGCGGGCTCGGCGTGAGACAGGGAATCACGTCTTCGGTCACGTAGTCGAAAGCGAACTGGCGGATGTCCGCGTCGTGCGTACCTTCGTGAATGTAGTTCAGGCCGACGAGCGTGCCGGCCCACGCAATGCAGCTATGCGTCGCGTTGAGAATGCGGATCTTCGCTTCTTCGTAGGGCAGCACCGAATCCACCAGTTCCGCGCCGACCTTCTTCCACGCCGGACGGCCCGCGATGAAGCGCTCTTCGATCACCCACTGGATAAACGCTTCGCCCATCACAGGGCACGTATCGTCCACGCCCGTCGCGGCCTTCACCCGCTCGCGCACGTCCGGCGTCGGGCGCGGCGTAATGCGGTCGACAATCGAACTCGGACACGCCGTGTTGTCGTCGAACCATTGTGCGAGTTCGCCCGCGCCGCGCAGTTCGAGAAACGCGCTCATGCCGGCATGAAAACGCTCGCCGTTGCGGCGCAGGTTGTCGCAGGTCTGCAGTGTGACGGGACCGGCGCCGGCTTTCATGCGCGCGTCGAGAATCGCCGCCAGCGCGCCGTAGATCGTGGTGTGTCCGCCTTTGAGATCGGTGGACAGATCGGGGGCCGTGTCCAGTCGATCGTGTTCGTCGAGGTAGTAGCCGCCTTCCGTCACTGTGAACGAAATGATCTTGCAGGCCGGATCGGCGCCGGCTTCGATCAGCGCATCGAGGCTTTCGGTCCACGGCAGCACGCGTTCAATGGAGCGGATCGTCTCGTACGCGCGCTCGCCTTGCGGCGTGACGGTTTCGAGCGTGTAGACGCCGTTTTGCGCGGCCAGTGCTTCGAGCACCGCGTTCATGTCGCTGCGGATATTGCCGACGGTGAGCGACCAGCGCGGCTCGTCCGGCCGCCTCGCTTCGTTCAGCCTGTGGAGATACCATGCCTGATGCGCGCGATGAAACGATCCCGCGCCGATATGCAGAATCACGTTTGCGGCCTCGCCGCTGCCTTGCCCGCTGCTCATTGTGCGTCTCCATCTGTCTCAGATGCTGCGCGGCTCGTCGCGCGCATTTATTGGTCGCTAGAGCATTTGCTCTGCTTTTGGGCGAATGATCGTACCCGCCGAAACGAAAGTCAAGGCGAGCACGCGATGTTTTCGTGGCGCAGCGCGGCGGGCCGTGGCCGCGCCGCCTCGTCGCGCGCACGAAGCAACCCGTCCGGGCACGCCTGATCAGGCGTTTTGCATTGCATCATTTTTGACCTCTCGCCCGTCCGGACTTACCCGAATGCAAAAAAGTATCGGTCCACGGTCTCATTTTTAGTGGTGGCCCGCGCGTTTGAAGGCTACTTTTCGCTGTACAAGACGAAGACGAGCGGCCGCTCCCTTGGGCCGCATCATGGAGGCAGACAGTGCAACCCGATCTCGAGATTGTGGAAGTACGCCGTGACGAGTCGTTCAAGGTATGGTCGCACGGCTATCCGTATTGCACGGTACGCTGGCATTTTCATCCGGAATACGAGATCCATCTGATCGTGGCGACCACCGGCAAGATGTTCGTCGGCGATTACATCAGCAGCTTCGCGCCGGGCAATCTCGTGTTGATGGGCCCGAACCTGCCGCATAACTGGGTGAGCGACGTGCCCGAAGGCGAGAGCATCGTGCAGCGCAATCTCGTCGTGCAGTTCGGCCAGGAATTCGTGTCGAGCTGTCTCGAGAGCTTTCCCGAGTGGCGCCAGGTCGAGGCGCTGCTGGCCGATTCGCGACGCGGCGTGTCGTTCGGCGCGCGGGCTGCGCCGTCTGGTGCTGTTCATGTCGATGCTGGAAATCCTGATGAACGCCGACGACCGCGAGACGCTCGCTAGCTCCGCTTATCAGGCGGACCCGACGGGCTTCGCGTCGACACGCATCAATCATGTGCTTTCGTATATCGGCAAGAACCTCGCGAACGAGCTGCGCGAATCGGATCTCGCGCAACTGGCCGGCCAGAGCGTGAGCGCGTTTTCGCGTTATTTCCGCCGTCACACGGGCCTGCCGTTCGTGCAGTACGTGAACCGCATGCGCATCAATCTCGCGTGTCAGTTGCTGACCGACAGCGAACTGAGCGTGACGGATATCTGTTTCAAGGCGGGCTTTAACAACCTGTCGAATTTCAACCGGCAGTTTCTCGTGGCGAAAGGCATGGCGCCTTCGAAGTTTCGCCGCTATCAGCAACTGAACGACGCGAGCCACGATGCGTCGGAAGAAGCCGCCGCGCGCGGCAAGGGTATCGACGACGCGCCCCCGATCGCCGTCTCGCCGGGTTTGCCGCGTCCTGCGGCGGCTGCATTCCCGCCAACGTAGCGCACGCTTGATCCACCGCCGCGCCGTTTCTGGCAAGGCGCCTTGCATGACCCGCGTACCAACACGTATCGCGCTGTCCGACGACAGCGTGACGGACGTGCTCACTTCAAAAACGGAGATAACCATGACGCAAACCACCCTGAAACAGGCCTCGTCGACTCCATTCGCGCGCAGCGGCCTTCTCTTCGCGAGCCTCGCATTGAGTCTTTCATGCATCGCTGCGCCCGCCGCACAGGCTGCGCCGCTCAAGATCGGCATGACGTTCCAGGAGCTGAACAACCCGTATTTCGTGACCATGCAGAAGGCGCTGAACGAGGCCGCTGCATCGACGGGTGCAACGGTTGTCGTGACCGACGCGCATCACGACGTGAGCAAGCAGGTGAGCGACGTGGAAAACATGCTGCAGAAGAAGATCGACATTCTGCTCGTGAATCCGACGGACTCGACAGGCATTCAATCCGCGGTGACGTCGGCGAAAAAAGCGGGCGTCGTCGTGGTCGCGGTAGATGCGAACGCGAACGCGAACGGTCCGGTCGACTCGTTCGTCGGCTCGAAGAACTTCGACGCGGGACAGATGGCCTGCGATTACCTCGCGAAGTCGATTGGCGGCAGCGGCGAAGTGGCGATTCTCGACGGCATTCCGGTCGTGCCGATTCTGGAACGCGTGCGCGGCTGCAAGGCGGCGCTCGCGAAGGCGCCGGGAGTGAAGCTCGTGGATACGCAAAACGGCAAGCAGGAGCGTGCGACCGCGCTTTCCGTCACCGAGAACATGATCCAGGCGCATCCGAACCTGAAAGGCATCTTCAGCGTGAACGACGGCGGTTCGATGGGCGCGCTGTCCGCAATCGAGTCCTCAGGCAAGGACATCAAGCTGATGAGCGTCGACGGCGCGCCGGAAGCGATCGCCGCGATCCAGAAGCCGAATTCGAAGTTCGTCGAAACGTCCGCGCAGTTTCCCGCGGACCAGGTGCGCATTGCGCTCGGCATCGCGTACGCGAAAAAGTGGGGCGCCAATGTGCCGAAGGCCATTCCCGTCGATGTGAAGATGATCGACCGCAGTAACGCGAAAGGTTTCAGCTGGTAAGCCGAATGCCCGCCGCCGCGGAGCGCGGCTTGACATGGCCGCTCGACATGGCGGCGGGCAGCGATGGAGCAGCGATGGACACGATACTCAAGCTCGAGAACATCAGCAAAAGCTTTCCTGGCGTGAAGGCGCTACAGGGCATTCACCTCGACATCGCGCGCGGCGAGATTCACGCGCTGCTCGGCGAAAACGGCGCGGGCAAGTCGATGCTGATGAAGATCCTGTGCGGCATCTATCAACCGGACGAAGGCACGATCACGATAGAAGGCGAGCCGCGCCACTTCGCGAACTATCACGACGCGGTGGCGGCGGGCGTCGGCATCGTGTTCCAGGAGTTCAGTCTGATTCCGTATCTGAATGCGGTGGAGAACATCTTTCTCGGTCGCGAGATGAAGAACGGTCTGGGCCTCCTCGAACGCGGCAAGATGCGGCGCGCGGCGGCGGAGATTTTTGCGCGGCTCGGCGTGTCGATCGATGTGTCCGTGCCGATTCGCGAGCTGTCGGTTGCGCAGCAGCAGTTCGTGGAAATCGGCAAGGCGCTGTCGCTCGAGGCGCGCATTCTGATTCTCGATGACCGACCGCGACGCTCGCGCCCGCCGAAGCCGAGCACCTGTTTGCGATCATGCGCGACCTGAAAAAGCAGGGCGTGGCGATGATTTTTATCTCCCATCACCTGGAAGAAATCTTCGAGGTGTGCGACCGCATCACCGTGCTGCGCGATGGACAGTATGCCGGCATGACGGAGGTCTCGCAGTCCGACGTGAGCCGGCTTGTCGAGATGATGGTGGGGCGCCGCATCGAAAGCAGCTTTCCGCCGAAGCCGCCGCTGCGCGCCGACGCGAAGATCGTGCTCGACGTGCGGAAGCTGCAGTTGCTGAAAGACGGCCCGGTGCTGCAATTCACGCTGCGCGAAGGCGAGATTCTGGGCTTCGCGGGACTCGTCGGCTCGGGCCGCACCGAGACCGCGCTCGCCGTGATCGGCGCGGACCCTGCTTATGCGAAGGAGATTCGCATCAACGGCGAGGCGGCGAAATTGTCCGATCCCGCCGATGCATTGCGCGCGGGCGTGGGCATTCTGCCTGAAAGCCGCAAGACGGAAGGCCTCATTACGGACTTTTCGATCAAGCAGAATATTTCGATCAATAACCTCGGCAAGTATCGCTCGCTGCGCTTTTTCATCGATCAGCGCAGCGAAGCGCGTGCCACCGCCGACATCATGAAACGCGTGGGCGAAGGCGCCGACCATGCACACCGAAGTCGCCACGCTCTCGGGCGGCAACCAGCAGAAGGTGGTGATCGCGCGCTGGCTGAACCATCACACCAACATTCTGATCTTCGACGAACCGACGCGCGGCATCGACGTCGGCGCGAAGACAGAAATCTATCTGCTGATGCGCGAACTCACGGCGCGCGGCTATTCGATCATCATGATTTCGTCGGAACTGCCGGAGATTGTCGGCATGTGCGATCGCGTCGCCGTGTTCCGGCAAGGCCGTATCGAGGCGCTGCTCGAAGGCGATCAGATCGACTCGAATGCCGTGATGACCTATGCAACCGCCGGTACTCGTGGAGCCCTGCATGAACACGCCTAATTCCTCTTCGTCGCCGAAAACCTCGAGCATCAGCAGCAATACGCCCGGCGCGCCGGTGCGCTTCACGTGGGCCGCGTTAAAGCGTTCCACTCTGTTCTACCCGTTCATCGGCCTGCTCGTGGTGTGCATCGTGATGGTGTTCGCGAGCGACAGCTTCCTCTCCGCGGCGAACATCGAGAACGTGCTGCGTCAGGTGTCGATCAACGCGATCATCGCGGTCGGCATGACTTGCGTGATTCTGACGGGCGGCATCGACCTCTCGGTCGGCTCGGTCATGGCGCTGTCGGGCACGCTCGCCGCCGGGCTCATGGTGGCCGGCATGAATGCGCTCGCTGCATTGGCAATCGGCCTTGCAGTGGGCCTCGGTTTCGGCGCGGCCAATGGATTCTTCGTCGCGTTTGCCGGGATGCCGCCGATCATCGTCACGCTCGCGACGATGGGCATAGCGCGCGGCCTCGCGCTCATCTACACCGGCGGTTATCCGATTGACGGCTTGCCCGACTGGGTCAGCTTCTTCGGCAGCGGCAAGATTCTCGGGATTCAGGCGCCCGTCGTAATCATGGCCGTGATTTATGTGATCGCGTGGGTGCTGCTCGAACGTATGCCGTTTGGCCGCTACGTGTATGCGATCGGCGGCAATGAACAGGCGACGCGGCTATCGGGCGTGCGCGTCGCGCGCGTGAAGCTGATCGTCTACACGATTGCGGGACTCACGTCTTCGTTTGCCGCGATCGTGTTGACCGCGCGTCTGATGAGCGGCCAGCCGAACGCGGGCGTGGGCTTCGAACTCGACGCCATCGCCGCCGTGGTAATGGGCGGCACGTCGATCTCCGGCGGGCGCGGTTCGATTATCGGCACCTTGATCGGCGCGCTGCTGCTCGGCGTGCTGAACAACGGGTTGAACATGGTCGGCGTGAATCCGTATGTGCAAAACGTGATCAAGGGCGGAATCATTCTGCTCGCGATCTATATCAGCCGCGACCGCAGAAAGTAACGCTCTCTTCTCCATTGATTTCCACTTGGCAGGATCATGCAATGACGAATCCATTCACTTCATCCGACAAGCAGAACATGACGGCGATTGTCTGCCACGCGCCGAAAGACTATCGCGTCGAACAGGTCGCGAGACCGCGCCCGCGAGCGCATGAACTGGTGATCCGTATTGCCGCCTGCGGGATCTGCGCGAGCGATTGCAAATGCCATTCGGGCGCAAAAATGTTTTGGGGCGGCCCGAGTCCGTGGGTCAAGGCGCCGGTGATTCCGGGGCACGAGTTCTTCGGTTACGTGCAGGAGCTCGGTGAAGGCGCAGCCGAGCATTTCGGCGTGAAGGCGGGCGACCGCGTGATCGCGGAGCAGATCGTGCCGTGCGGCAAGTGCCGCTATTGCAAGTCGGGCCAATACTGGATGTGCGAGGTGCACAACATCTTCGGCTTTCAACGCGAAGTCGCGGACGGCGGCATGGCCGAGTACATGCGTATTCCGCCGACCGCGATCGTCCACAAGATCCCGGATGGCATCTCTCTGGAAGACGCCGCTATCATTGAACCGCTCGCGTGCGCGATTCACACCGTCAGTCGCGGCGACCTGCAGCTGGACGACGTCGTCGTGATTGCAGGCGCGGGGCCGCTCGGTTTGATGATGACGCAGGTCGCGCACCTGAAAACGCCGAAGAAGCTGGTGGTAATCGATCTGGTGGAAGAGCGCCTCGCGCTCGCCCGCGAGTACGGTGCCGACGTGACGATCAACCCGAAAAAGGACGACGCGCTCGCGATCGTCCATTCGCTGACTGACGGCTACGGCTGCGATGTCTATATTGAAACGACCGGCGCGCCGATCGGCGTCAACCAGGGCATGGACCTGATTCGCAAGCTCGGGCGCTTCGTGGAGTTTTCGGTGTTCGGCGCGGATACCATGCTCGACTGGTCCGTGATCGGCGACCGCAAGGAGCTCGATGTGCGCGGCGCGCATCTGGGGCCTTATTGCTATCCGATCGCCATCGATCTGCTAGCGCGCGGACTCGTGACATCGAAAGGCATTGTCACACACGGGTTTTCGCTGGAAGAATGGGACGAGGCGATCAAGGTCGCCAATTCGCTCGATTCGATCAAGGTGCTGATGAAGCCGCGCGGGTGAGCCCGCGCCTCTACCGATCAGCGTGACATAATAACGGAGACTGTATGGAATACGTCATCGGCGTGGATATCGGCACGCAGAGCACGAAGGCGCTGCTGGTCGACCGGCATGGCGCTATCGTGGCGCAGCATGCGTCGAGTTATCAGCCGGATACGCCGAGGCCGCTGTGGGCCGAGCAATGGCCGGCGGTATGGTTCAAGGCCGTCACCGAATGCATTGCCGCCTGCGTGCGGCAGGCGAAGGAGACGGGCGTCGCGGCGGATTCCATCAAGGCCGTGTGCGTGAGCAGCCTGTACGGCGGTTCCGGCATCCCCGTCGATCGCGACATGCGGCCGCTGTATCCGTGTCTGATATGGATGGACCGGTGCGCGACCGATCAGGTCGAGTGGGTGCGGGGCAACGTCGATCTGGTCTGCTTTCGCAATGGACAGAGCAGCTCGGTCTCGCGGCAGGCACGGCGATTGTGGCAGGCGGCGTGGACGCCGCGGTCGCGACGTTCGCGGCTGGCGTGAGCCGCGCCGGCCAGCATGTGGCGATGATCGGCACCAGCATGTGTTGGGGCTATATCAATCAGACCGTCGATGCACGTCACGGGTTGATTAGCATGCCTCACGTTTTTAACAGCCAGCGCGATATCTATGTATTCGGCGGTGCGATTACCGCGGGAGCCTCGGTGACGTGGTATCGCGATCAGTTCTGCCAGGCGGAGATCGAAGCTGCACGCGCGACGCCGCATGGCGATCCGCATCGCCTGCTCGAAGAAAGCGCGGCGAAAGTGCCGGCCGGGTCGGATGGCGTGATGTTTCTGCCGTATCTGATAGGCGAACGCAGCCCCGTGTGGGACGCGAAGGCGAGCGGCGCGTTCGTCGGCCTGAGCCTTTTTCATACGCGGGCGCATCTGTATCGCGCGGTGCTGGAGGGCGTGTCCTTCGCGCTGAAGCACAACATCGAGGCGGGGCGGCAAGGCGCTCAGTCGCTCGAGGACAAGCTGATCGTGGTCGGCGGCGCAGCACATTCGGATTTGTGGATGCAGATCATCGCCGACATCACCGGCTATCCGGTCTATACGATCGAGCAGGAAGTGGAAGCGGCGATGGGCGCTGCGCTGCTTGCCGCGCTTGGCGTGGGACTGATTTCGCGCGAGGCGGCGCAAGGCGGATGGATCACGCTGATCGAACGAGCGCAGCTCGACGCCGCGCGCATGGCGCGCTACGACGAGCGGTTCGACATCTATAAGGATCTGTATCCGGCATTGAAGCCGGTCATGCATCGCTTGCAAACATCATGAATGCTACTTTTGATTTCTCGGGTCGCTCGATACTGGTGACGGGCGCGTCGAGCGGGATTGGGCGGGCGATGGTCGAAATGTTGTGCGCGGCCGGCGCGGCAGTCGTGGCGGCGGCGCGCAATACGAACGAGCTTGCGCGTCTCGCCGAGGAGACCGGCTGTGAACCATTGAAGCTCGACGTTAGCGACGAGGCCGCGATAGATGAGGCGTTTCTGTCGCTCGGTGCTTTCGACGGTCTGGTCAACTGCGCCGGCATTGCGTTGCTCGAGCGAGCGGTGGATACCACTGCCGCGAGTTTCGATCGTGTGACGGCGGTGAACGCGAGGGGCGCGGCGCTGGTCGCGAAGCATGTCGCGCGAGGGATGATCGAGGCAAAACGCGCCGGCAGCATTGTGAATGTTTCCAGCCAAGCGGCGCTTGTTGCGCTTGATATCACTTGAGCTATTCGGCTTCGAAAGCCGCGCTCGATGCGGTGACGCGGGCTTTGTGCATCTGCTCGTTCTTGTTGCCGAGCAGAAACTCGATCTGCCGATATTGATAAGACTGGAATCCCGACGAGCTGCCGAGATAGGGCCGCATCGACGTGTATTCTTCGGACGGCGTCATCGTCGCGAGGACGTTCCAGGCCTGCACGAGCTGCTCCATGATCCGCGAGACGCGCGCGAGCATCTTGAACGCCGGCGGCAGCTCGTCGCGATGCACCGCGGCGAGCGCGGCACGCAACTCGTACAGCGCGAGCTTCATCCACAATTCGCTCGTCTGATGCTGGATGATGAACAGCATCTCGTTGTGATCGGGCGACAACGGATGCTGCGCGTTCAGCACCGTGCCGAGCGACAGATAATCGCCGTAGCTCATCGACTCGGAAAAATCGAGCTGCGCGTCGTGCCAGCCGTCGGCTGCGGAAGCCTTTGCGGCGGGCGCATTCGCGGACGCAGCGCGTCCATGGCCAAAGGGGCAACCCTGCGCGGGCACTTCCTTCGGGCAAGCCCGGCGTTTGCATGTGATCGTTCATTCGTGCGCTCCTCAGGTCACGGCGCCGCGTGCGGCGAATTCGGGCGCGCGCCAGGTCTCGCGCGCAAGCACGTCGCGCAACGTTTCGACGGCGTCCCAGACATCGACGAAGCGCGTGTAGAGCGGCGTGAACCCGAAGCGCAGCACATGCGGCTCGCGATAATCGCCGATCACGCCGCGCGCAATCAACGCCTGCATCACCTCATAGCCATGCGGATGTTCGAAGCTCGCATGCGAGCCGCGCTGCGAATGCGCGCGCGGCGTGACGAGCTTCAGCGGAAACTCGCTGCAACGCTTTTCCACAAGGTCGATAAAGAGATCTGTCAGGGCGAGCGACTTCCGGCGGATCGCCTGCATGTCGGTCTGCAGGAACACGTCGAGCCCGCATTCGACGAGCGCCATCGACACCATCGGCTGCGTGCCGCACAGATAGCGGCCTACGCCGGGGTCCGGACGATACGTCGGGTCCATCTCGAACGGGGCGGCATGTCCCCACCAGCCGGAAAGCGGTTGCGCAAAATCGTTCTGATGCCGCTTCGGCACCCACACGAACGCGGGCGAGGCGGGACCGCCGTTCAGATACTTGTAGGTGCAACCGACGGCATAGTCCGCGCCGACGCCATTCAGGTCGACCGGCACCGCGCCGGCCGAATGCGCGAGGTCCCACAGCGCGAGCGCGCCGTTGTCGTGAATCAGCCTCGTCAGCGCGGCCATGTCGTGCATGTAGCCGGTGCGGTAGTTCACGTGCGTGATCATCGCGATGGCGGTGTCGTCGCCAATCGCCTCAGGGAATTCTGACGGATCGTCGACAAGACGCAGTTCATAGCCGCGGTCCAGTTGCTCGATCAGCCCCTGCGCGATGTACAGATCCGACGGAAAGTTCGCGCGCTCCGAGACGATCACGCGGCGCTTCGGGTCGCGCGCATGGGCGAGCCGCAGCGCGGCGGACAGCACTTTGAACAGGTTGATCGAAATGGTATCGGCGACGACCACTTCGTTTTCCGCCGCGCCGATCAGCGGCGCGAGCTTGTTGCCCAAACGGCGGGGCAGCGCAAACCAGCCTGCGGCATTCCAGCTGCGGATCAGTCCTTCGCCCCATTCGGCGGCTATCACGGTCTGCGCGCGTTGCGCGGCGGCGGCCGGCGGCACGCCGAGCGAATTGCCGTCCAAGTAGATGGTGGTCGGCGACAGCGCGAGCGGGTCGGCGCTGTCGAGCGCCAGGGCTTCTTCGCGGTGATTCATGGTGGTTCTCGTTCGTTCGCGGATTGCGGATTGGCGGATGAAAAATCAGTGCGTGCCGGGCAGCGCGCGCAGGACCGCGCGCACGGGGCTCGCGTCGAGCGTGGTCAGCTTCAGCGGTAGCGCGATGAGTTCGTAGTCGCCGGGCGCGACCTCGTCGAGGATGATGCCTTCAAGAATCGCCATGCCGTGCGCGCGAATGCGGTGGTGGGCGTCCATCGTTTTCGACTCCTGCGGATCGAGCGACGGCGTGTCGATGCCGATCAGCTTCACGCCGCGTGCCGCGAGCAGCTCGATGGTTTCCGGCGCGACTGCGCAAAAGCCGCTGTCCCACGCGGTGGTCGGCGCGTTTCTGTAAGTGCGCAGTAAGACTCGCGGCGGCACATCGGCCAGCGAGTCCTGCAGGTGTTGTGGCGTCACAACAGGTGACGCGCCGATGCAATGAACGACGCGGCATCGTCCGAGATACGCGTCGAGCGGCACGCGGCCGATCGCGGCACCCGCGGCGCGGCGTCGTAGTGCAACGGCGCGTCGGTATGCGCGCCGGTGTGCGGCGAGAGCGTGAGCCGCGCGACGTTGACGGGCGAGCCGGCCTCGATTCGCCAGATGCGCTCGATGCCCACCGGCGTGTCGCCCGGCCAGACGGGCGTCGCCGTATCGACGGCGGGGGTGATGTCCCAGAGTGTTTGCATGTCGGCATGAAGTGAATGTCTATACGGAATGATAGGTGGCCGGCCGCGAAATGTGATTGCAAAAAATCTCCTTCTTGCCCCCTCTTGGAACATAATTTGAGTCAAATGCGAAAGGGAGACCGAATATGAACGCAATCTCGCTCGACGCCACCGATTGCCGTATCTTGACGGTGCTTCAGCAGGAAGGACGAATCAGCAATCTCGATCTCGCGGAACGCATTTCGCTGTCGCCGTCGGCGTGTCTGCGGCGCTTGCGTCTATTGGAGGAGCAGGGCGTCATCGAGCACTACCGCGCCTGTCTGAACCGCGAGGTGCTGGGCTTCGAACTGGAGGCGTTCGTGCAGGTGTCCATGCGCAACGAACAGCAGAACTGGCACGAGCGCTTCGCCGAGGCGCTGCGCGACTGGCCGGAAGTGGTGGGCGCTTTTGTGGTGACGGGCGAGACGCAGTATCTGCTGCGGGTTCTCGCGCACAATCTCAAGCACTATTCGGATTTCGTGCTGCAGCGTCTTTACAAGGCGCCGGGCGTCCTGGATATCCGCTCGAATATCGTGCTGCAGACGTTGAAGGAAGATTCCGGCGTACCCGTTTCGCTGGTCACGCGCACTGGCACGCACGGCGCGCCGCACAACGATCGCTGAGGCGCCGCGGCGCTGGCCGGGCCGCCCTCCTGGCGCGTAGCGCGCTTTCCTGCGCTTTCCTGGCTGGCCGCGGCTGCGGGCCGATACACCGCGCCGATGCACGCGGCGCGTGCCGCCTACAGCGGCTTCAACCCGTGAAACTGCCCGTTCTGGAAAACCAGCGGTGCAATCTGAGCGGCATTCTCGTGCACGCCGCAACGCTCCACCTCGCCGACGAAAATCACGTGATCGCCCTCTTCGTAACGGCTGCGGTTATGGCATTCGAACCACGCGAGCGCGCCGTCGAGCACCGGCATGCCGCTGTCGCCCGCCGCGTGCGAGACGCCTTCGAAGCGGTCGCCCTTCAGCGTGGCAAAGCGCTTGCATAAATCGAGCTGCGACGCGGCCAGCACATTCACGACATAGTGGCTGTTCGCGCGAAACACCGACATGGATGCCGAGCGCGTCGCGAGACTCCACAGCACGAGCGGCGGGTCGAGCGAAACCGAGTTGAACGAGCTGGCAGTGATGCCGATCAATTGTCCCGACGGCGCCCGCGTTGTAATCACGGTGACGCCCGTGGCGAACTGGCTGAGCGCCTGCCTGAAGGCGGGCTGGTCGAAGTTGGGCGGACTGGCTTGCTTCATTGCGCGCAAGCCACCGGTGCATGGGGGCCGAAAGCCGCGCTGGAGCGCTCGCGCGCACGGCGGAAAACAGATGATTCGAAAGTCATAGTGAAAATCGTCGATTTGTCCCAATTTTAACTGCAATCGCGGCGCACTGGCCGCGACGCAACCGGCGCATCGCAAAACCGGCTAAGCTGGAACGCTACGCCGATGGCACGGGCGTTGCGGCAAAGCGGAAGCGGCATCGGCCGATCACGAGTTTGAAGGAACGAGCAGCATGAGTCAGACAGGCGAAATCGCCACCTTGGGTGGCGGGTGTTTCTGGTGCCTCGAAGCGGTCTATCTGGGCGTCGACGGTGTGAACTCGGTGGAATCGGGCTATGCGGGCGGTCACACGCAGCGTCCGAGCTATGAACAGGTGTGCGACGGCGACACGGGTCATGCCGAAGTGGTCAAGGTCGACTTCGATCCGTCAAAAATCAGCTACCGCGAGATTCTGGAGATTTTTTTCGCCATCCACGATCCGACGCAGCTAAACCGGCAAGGTAACGACGTCGGCACGCAATACCGCTCGGTTATTTTTACCCACTCCGACCTGCAGCGCGAGGCGGCCTTGCAGGCGATCCGCGAAATCGGCGCGGAAGGCATCTACGACGGACAGATCGTCACGCAGGTGTTGCCGCTCGACGGAAATTACTGGCCGTCCGAAGCCTATCATCAGAACTATTTCGCGCAGCACCCGAATCAGGGCTACTGCTCGTTCGTGGTCGCGCCGAAGGTCGCGAAGTTCCGTCAGAAGTTCGCGCACCGGATCAAGGCGGGCTGAGCGGCCTACGGAGTTTCATGCAGGCGCGTGCGCCTGCTCCTGCGCGAGCCGCGCATACGCATCTACGATCTCGCGCGCCAGTTGGACACAACTCAGCGGCGCGGAGCCTTCCGCCTTGTTGTTGACCGCGATCACCACCGGCTGGCCGGCAAGCGCATAGCGCGCGGCCAGTTCGGCGAGCGATGCGCGCGTGGCCGGATCGCGGTCGACGAGCTTGTCGAACGGCTCATACTTCGCCTTGGCCTGCTCGTATTTGAAACCGCCATGCAGGGGCTCCAGCGCACGATGAGCGGACCCGCCGGCTCGCCGTCCAGCAGCGCGAGGGCGGCCGCCTGCCGTAGCGGATCCGGCATCCGCGCATGAATGCCCACGCAATAGCGCACGCCCGCCGCTTTCAGCGTACGAATGAAGCGCGGCGTCAGCAAACTGGCGTCGTGGATTTCAACGGCGTAGCAGGTTCCGTCAGGCAGCTTCGGCAGCGCCGTCAGAAAATCGCCCAGTCGTTCGATGAACGCCGCAGGCTGCGCGAGCATCTGGTCGGGCAGCGGCGAAAGCTGGAACACCAGCGCGCCGGCCTTACCGCCGAGACCTTCGAGACACGGCGTGACGAACTCGTCAGTCGCCATTTGCGCGTTCAGAAAGCACGGATTCAGCGACACCGGCTCGCCGCGTTCGGCACGCACGGTGGCGTCGGTGATGGTCATCGGCGCCTTGACGATGAAGCGGAAATGCTCGGGCACCTGCTGCGCATAGCGCAGGTATTCGGTGACGCTTAGCGCGTGATAGAACGACCGGTCGATGCTCACCGTCTTCAGCAGCGGATGCGCGCCGTAGGCCGTGAGGCCGTCGCGCGAGAGCTTGCTGTTGCTGTAGTCGTCGCCGTAGACGATGCCGTTCCAGCCGGGAAACGACCAAGTGGAGGTCCCGAGGTGCACTTGCGGCGGCAGTTGCGCGGCGAGCGCGAGCACGTCCGGCGAGGGTGGCGCGGGGAGAATGTCGCACGTGCGGCGTTTTTTGGGCGCTTCTACGGCGACGGCGGCGGGCGCGCCGCTTTGCGCAGCGGGCTGCAGCGGTTCGTCTTCCTGCCAGAGGGAGTGGCCCCAGCCGCCTTCGAGCGGGCAGCGCGCCGGCTTTCAGCTTGCGGCGACGGCGCGGGGGTTTTCTCTTGCGGCGGTGCATCGGCCCGCGAGTCAGCCCGGGAAGGCTTCGCACGGACCTCGGCTTGCGGCGGAGCGGCCGGCGGCGCTTGCACCGGCATCCCGAAGAGATCGAACTGCATCGCGTCGCTCGCTGCTGCCGCTTGTGCCTCTTGTACCTCTGCTCGACCTCGCGCGCCGGCCTCGCCGAGCGTCTCTTCAACTTCGCTTGTCCCGCTCTGGCCCATCGAGATTCGACCTGCTGTTCAGTGGTGGACACCGCGGCGGCACGCTCGTGCACGACGCCGCGTCGATTGCCTCACAGCGGCTTTTCGTACATGTAGCGGCGCGACCACGGCAAGGTTTTCGCGCTGCGGCCGGCCTTGCGGCAGACGACCTGATAGATGGAGATGGAGACGTCGTCGTTTTCGAATGCATACGCGCAGCCGGCGAGGTACACGCGCCAGATGCGGAATTTTTCGTTGTCGACGAGCTTGCGGGCTTCTTCCGCGTGCGCCTCGAAATTTTCCGCCCAGATGTCGAGCATGTGCGCATAGTGACGGCGCAGGCTTTCCACGTCAACCGCTTCGAGGCCGCCCGCGCTGCATGGACTCGAGCGCGAGGCTGATATGCGGCAGTTCGCCGTCCGGGAACACATAACGGTCGATAAACTCGCCGCCGCCGAGCGCCGTCTCGCCGCTGTCCGAGTCGCTCGACGTAATGCCGTGATTCATGGCGATGCCGTCGTCGGCGAGCAGATCGTGCATTTTCCTGAAGTAGCCGGGCAAGATTCTTGCGGCCGACGTGTTCGAACATGCCCACGCTCGTGATGCGGTCGAATTGGCCCTCGACGTCGCGATAATCCTGCAGACGGATCTCGATCTGATTCTCGAGACCGGCGGCTTTCACGCGCGCGGTGGCGAGATCGAACTGGTTTTGCGACAGTGTCACGCCCACGCATTGCGCGCCGAATTTTTGCGCCGCGCGCAGCACGAGCGCGCCCCAGCCGCAGCCGATGTCGAGCAGGCGCTGCCCCGGCTGCACCTGGATCTTGGTGAGGATGTGGTCGATTTTCTTCAGTTGCGCGGTGGCGAGGTCTTCGTCGCCGTTCTCGAAGTAAGCGCACGAGTACACCATGTTCTCGTCGAGCCAAAGCTTGTAGAACTCGTTCGAGACGTCGTAGTGGTACTGGATCGCTTTTCTATCGGACGCATTTGGAATGCTGGAAATAGCGCCGCACGCGCGCGAGCTTGCTCGCACTGTTGACGGTGTTGCGCGCGAGCTGATAACCGACGTTGATGATGTCCGAGAGCTTGCCCTCGATGTCGATCTTGCCCTTGACGTACGCCTCGCCCAGATTGTCGAGGCTCGGTTCGAGCAGATAGGGCAGCGCCGTTGCGCTCTTGACGTGCAGCGTGGACCTGAGGCGCGACGAACCGCCCGAAGTCGTGCTGCTGACCGTCCCACAGCACGAGACGTGCCGGTAAGTCAGCCTTGGTTTTGACTTCTTCCACCCACTGCGCCAGCTTTTTCTCCCAGAACATGCGATTTCTCCGTGTCCGTTGAATTAAAGCAAAGCTTGTGTAGACCGCAGCCCGGTGCGGCGGCACTCCCATGCCGCGAGATGCAATCCGTGCCGCGCGCTGCTGCGTCGGCAACGCGCCGGCGATGTTGCTGTTTCTGATTCAGGGTGACAGACGGCAGATCTGCCAGTCGCTGGTCGCGAGATGCAATCCGTGCCGCGCGCTGCTGCGTCGGCAACGCGCCGGCGATGTTGCTGTTTCTGATTCAGGGTGACAGACGGCAGATCTGCCAGTCGCTGGTTTCGCTCGCGCGCGTGTACAGCAGGCGGTCATGCAGACGCGACGGCCGCCCCTGCCAGAATTCGATTGCTTCGGGCGCCAAACGATAGCCGCCCCAATGCGGCGGACGCGGCGGTTCTTCGCCGTATTGCAGGCGCATTTCGCGTTCGCGCGTTTCGAGCTGCGAACGGCTTTCAATCACCTGACTCTGGTTGGACGCCCACGCGCCGATGCGCGAGCCGAGCGGACGCGACGCAAAATAGGCGTCGCTTTCCTCCGCGCTCGCTTTGACGACGTGCCCTTCGATGCGCACCTGGCGCTCCAGCTCGATCCAGTAGAACAGCAGGCTCGCGTAAGGATTCGCGGCCAGCTCGCGGCCCTTGCGGCTTTCGTAGTTGGTGAAGAACACGAAGCCGCGCTCGTCCACACCCTTGATCAGCACGATGCGCGCCGACGGACGGCCGCGCGAGTCGACGGTGGCGAGCGTCATGGTGTTCGGCTCGGGCAGTTTCGCCTCGACAGCCTGTTGAAACCAGACGTCGAACTGCCGGAACGGGTTGCTGTCCACATCGCCGATGTCCAAGGAACCCAGCGAATAGTTTTTTCGAAGTTCGGCGAGTGAGGTCATGTTCTTATGCGCACGCTACAGTCAGACCAGTATAGCTAAGGCGCCGATTTTTTGCGCGCAGGCAGATCAAGCGCCAAGGCTTCTGCGCGCGCTTCGCGGTCAATGTCCCGGTCGGTTTCAGGGGAATTGCCCCTGCAATGCGAATCGATGCGATCAGGCAAAATACGGACTGCGCAAGTTTAATGCGCGCGCTCATTTCCGCCCGTTCAACGAGTTCCATCATGTCGACCACCGCGCAATCCGATCTTACTACCAGCCTCCACGGCGGCGAAACCGCCGACCACGCGCGGCGCTTCGGCGGCATTGCGCGGCTGTACGGTGCGCCGGCGCTCGCCGCTTTCGAAGGCGCGCATGTCGCGGTGATCGGCATCGGCGGAGTCGGCTCATGGGTCGCCGAGGCGCTGGCGCGCAGTGCCGTCGGCACGCTAACGCTGATCGATCTCGACAACGTGGCGGAGAGCAACACGAACCGGCAGATTCACGCGCTCGACGGCAACTACGGAAAACCGAAGGTCGAAGCGATGGCCGAGCGCATTGCCGCCATTAATCCGGCCTGCGACGTGCGCCTTGTCGAAGATTTCGTGGAGCCCGACAATTTCGCGGCGACCCTCGGCGGCGGCTTCGACTATGTGATCGATGCGATCGACAGCGTGCGCACCAAGACCGCGCTGATCGCGTGGTGCGTCGAGCGCAAGCAGCCGTTGATCACGATTGGCGGGGCGGGCGGCCAGCTCGATCCGACGCGCATTCGCATCGACGATCTGGCGGCGACGATTCAGGACCCGTTGCTCTCCAAAGTGCGCGGCCAGTTGCGCAAGCACCATGGTTTTCCGCGCGGGCCGAAAGCAAAGTTCAAGGTGAGCGCGGTGTATTCGGACGAGCCGCTCATCTATCCGGAAGCCGCGGTCTGCGATATGGATGCGGAGGCAGAGCACGTCGCGACGTCGCCCGGACATACGGGACCGGTGGGCCTGAACTGCGCGGGCTTCGGTTCGAGCGTGTGCGTGACGGCGAGCTTCGGATTCGCCGCGGCCGCGCATGTGCTGCGGGCCTTGGCAAACCAGGCGGGGTAGCGCGCCTGGCGTGCGCGACGCGCGCGAGAGAGGCTGAGCGGCTTAGTACAGCGCGGCGCTCAGCTTGCGCCGCCATTGCGAAACCAGCTCCGGCTGATGCGCGGCGAGATCGAACACTGAAAGCATCGTCTTACGGCCGATATCGTCGCGGAACGTGCGGTCGCGCTGCACGATGGCAAGCAGATGCTCCAGCGCGCCCGCATATTTGCGGTGTGCGATCAGCGCGCTCGCCAGATCGAAGCGTGCTTCAAGGTCGTCCGGATGACTCGCCACGCGGGCTTCCAGCGCGTCGGTCGGCGGCAGGTCGGCGGCGTCCACCGCGTCGAGGCGTGTCTTGATTGCGTTGAAGCGCGCGTCGATGCCTTGCGTCGTCTTGGGCGACAGCAGATCCACTTCGTTGCGGGCTTCGTCGATACGGTTGTCGTCGAGCAGCATTTCGATGCGGTCGAGGCGCGCTTCGTCGAAACCCGGGTCGAATGCAAGCGCGGCTTGCAACGCCTCGTACGCGTCTTCGCGGCGGCCCTCGGCAAGCGCGGCCTGCGCCTCGATGCGCGCCACGTCCGCGCCTTGCGGCACGAGCCGTTCGATAAATTCGCGCAGTTGCCCTTCAGGCAGCACGCCGACGAACTGGTCGACGGGCCGGCCGTCCGCGAACGCCATGACGTGCGGAATGCTGCGCACCTGAAAGTGCGCGGCAAGTTCCTGATTCTCGTCGACGTTCACCTTGACGAGCTTCCATTTGCCGCCGGCTTCTGCTTCGAGTTTTTCCAGCATCGGGCCGAGCGTCTTGCAGGGGCCGCACCACGGCGCCCAAAAATCGACCAGTACAGGGGCCAGTGTCGACGCCGCGATGACGTCCTTTTCGAATGTGGCCAGAGTGATGTCCATTGCGTCCTCGTCGATAAAACGGTTGGTCTGTTACATGGGGCCGAACTGAGCGGATTCAATGCGCGTCATGACGCCGCCCGGAACCGCCGTCATTTCTTTTGCGGCAGCGGAATCCATTCGGTTTCGCCCGGCACTTGGCCCATTTCCTGATTCGTCCAGGCCAGTTTCGCGGCTTCGATTTTCTCGCGGGAACTCGCGACAAAATTCCATTCGATAAAGCGCTCGCCGTCGAGCTTCTCGCCGCCGAGCACCATGACGCGCGCGCCGTGCGTGCTCGCGAGCGTGACTGTTTCGTCGAGCGCGAGCACGGCCATCTGGCCGACTTGGAGCGGCGTGCCGTCGATTTCCAGGTCGCCCTCCACGAGGTAGACGCCGCGTTCCTCGTGCTCCGGTTCCAGGGCGAAGGCGCTGCCCGGCGCGAACTCGCCCGCTACATAGAGCGTGCCGGAAAACGTGCTGACGGGCGAGCTTTCGCCGAAGGCCGTGCCCGCGATTACGCGCAGCGTGACGCCTGCGCTCGACGACCGGCAGCGTGCCCGCGGCGTGATGCGCGAACGAGGGCTCCACGTCTTCGTCTTCGAGCGGCAGCGCGACCCACGTCTGAATGCCGTGGATGGTCTGGCCGTTCGCGCGGTCTTCGGCGGGCGTGCGCTCCGAGTGGATGATGCCGCGTCCGGCCGTCATCCAGTTGACGTCGCCGAGGACGATTTTCTGCTCGGAGCCAAGACTGTCGCGATGCATGATCGCGCCTTCGAACAGGAAGGTCACCGTGGCGAGGCCGATATGCGGATGCGGACGCACGTCGAGACCGACACCGGGCGCGAGCGTCGCAGGGCCCATGTGATCGAAGAAAATGAAAGGTCCGATCAGGCGTGCGGCCATTGCCGGCAGCACACGCCGCACGGTCAGACTGCCGACATCGCGCAGATGCGGTTTGAGAACTGCCTTGATGGAAGAGGACATTGGCGGGCTCGGCTCAGAAGGGAAGAGGCTTCAAGGGACGATTCTACTGCGGAGGGCGAACCGACGAATTTTCACCGACACAGCCGTCCGGAAACCCGTAGGGCGGGTGATCACATGCCGCGCCGCCCTCCGCTAAACTGACGGGTTCAATACTCAATTGGAGACGGGGATGTCGCCCAAAGATCTGCTGTTCGCGCTGGTCGTCGTGATTGCGTGGGGCGTCAATTTCATCGTGATCAAAGTGGGCTTGCATGGCGTGCCGCCCATGCTGCTCGGCGCGCTGCGCTTCGCGCTCGCGGCAGTGCCGGCCGTGTTTTTCGTCAAGCGCCCGCAATTGCCGTGGCGCTGGCTGCTTGCCTACGGCCTCACCATTTCATTCGGGCAATTCGCGTTTCTGTTTTCGGCCATGTATGTGGGCATGCCGGCGGGGCTCGCGTCGCTCGTTCTGCAGGCGCAGGCTTTTTTCACGCTGATCTTGGCCGTGTTGTTCCTGCATGAGCGCTTTCGCTTGCCGAATGTCGTCGGCTTGCTGATCGCGGCCGCCGGGCTGGCGGTGATCGGCATGCAGGGCGGCCACGCCATGACGCTCGCCGGCTTCCTGCTCACGCTGTGCGCCGCGTGCTCGTGGGCGCTCGGCAACATCGTCACGAAGAAGGTCGGCAAGGTGGACCTGGTGGGCCTCGTGGTGTGGGGCAGTCTGATCCCGCCGCTGCCGTTCTTCGCGCTGTCTTATGCGTTCGAGGGTCCACAGCGGATCGCCGCGGCGCTCTCCGGCATCAGCGCTATGTCGATTTTCGCGATCGTTTTATCTCGCGTTTATCGCCACGCTGCTGGGTTATGGCTTGTGGAGCCGCCTGCTGGCGCGCCATTCGGCGAGCCAGGTTGCGCCGTTTTCGCTGCTCGTGCCGATTGTGGGCCTCGCCTCTGCCTCCGTCTTTCTCGACGAACATCTGTCCGGAGCGCAGGTTGCCGGCGCGCTGCTGGTCATGGCAGGGCTGGCCGTGAATGTGTTCGGCGGCTGGGCGCTTGTCACCGGCGCGTTGAAATCGCTGCATGAACCAAAACGGCCGCATTGCTGCGGCCGTTTGTCGTTGGATTGTCCGGCGGCGCATGCGCTTTGCGCGCGCCCTACGTCATGCGGTTTTTCGCGAGCGGCGGATTCGCCGCGAAATAGCGCTTGATGCCGTTCATGATCGCGTCCGCCATCTTGTCGCGATACGCGTCGTCGTTCAGGCGCCGCTCCTCGTCCGGATTACTGATGAATGCCGTTTCCACGAGGATGGACGGAATATCCGGCGCCTTCAACACGGCAAAACCCGCCTGTTCGACGGAACCCTTGTGCAGCTTGTTGATGCCGCCAATTTCCTTCAGCACGAAGTTGCCGTAGCGCATCGAGTCGCGAATCTGCGCGGTCGTGGACATGTCGAACAGCGCGCGGTTGACGGTGGCGTCGGCTGATTTGATATTGATGCCGCCAATCTGATCCGACGAGTTTTCCTTGTTCGCCATCCAGCGCGCGGCCGCGCTGGAGGCACCATGCTCCGACAACGCGAACACCGACGAACCGCGCGCCTCCGGCGTGGTGAACGCGTCCGCGTGAATGGATACAAACAGGTCCGCGCCGACGCGCCGCGCCTTTTGCACCCGCACGTTCAGCGGCACGAAGAAGTCGGCGTCGCGCGTCATCATGGCGCGCATGTTCGGCTGGGCGTCGATCTTGGCCCGCAGCTTCTTCGCGATGTCGAGCGCCACATGCTTTTCGTAAGTGCCCGAGCCGCCGATCGCGCCCGGGTCCTCGCCGCCATGTCCCGGATCGATCGCGACGGTCAACAGGCGCACCGTGTTGCTCTTGCCGGGCTTCGGCGTGGTGAACGCGTAGGTATCCTCGCCGCTGTCGTCATTGCCGGGACTGCTGGTGCTGTTCGCGCTGCTGCCGCTGCCCTTATTGCGGGCGAGCGCACTGGGCGGCGTGGCCGGCGCGCCGGGCGTCGACGGTTTGGCGATGATCGGCGGCAAAGAGGGAGACCCGGACGGCGACCCGCCGTGCGCCGGCGGATGCGGCACGGCCTGTGCGGACCCGCTGCCGCCGTTCTGCGCATAGCGCTCGAAGAACGCTTCGCTGTTGTCGGCGAGCGGCGCGCTGTTTTCTTCGTTCAGCGTTTGCTGCTTGCGCTCGCTTTGCGTGAGCAGTTCCATTAGCGGATCCGGCGCGACGGCCGGATACAGGTCGAACACGAGCCGGTACTTGTATGCCCCGACGGGCGGCAGCGTGAACACCTGCGGCTTCACCGAGCCTTTAAGGTCGAACACCATGCGCACGACATGCGGCTGGAACTGCCCCACACGCACCGATTGAATTTGCGGATCGTTCGGCGTGATCTTCGAGACGAGATCCTTCAGCGCCTGATCCAGATCGAGACCGCTCAGGTCGACCACGAGCCGGTCCGGGCTCTGCAGCAACTGCTGCGCGTTCTGCAGAGGCTGATCGGATTCGATCGTCACGCGCGTGTAGTCGCGCGCGGGCCACACACGCACGCCGAGCACCGAGCTGGCCCGCGCGCGACGCGGCGCGACGAGGCCAAGCACGAGGGTGGACGCGCCCGCGCGCAGAATCTGCCGGCGCCGCCAGTTATGCGTTGCGGTGGCCGCCGATTCGATCGAGCGGAACGGTTTGATCAACACTTTCGAGACATGCCTTTCTTCGAGACATGCCTTTCCTGTTTCGCTGTATGCCCGTGCGACGAGTACGCGGCCGTCGCCCTCGTTGGCCAGGTCGAGCGAGAAGACGAGATCCGGCACGCCGAGCAGGGTGCCCGCGCGCTGCGGCCATTCGACGAGGCAAACTGCGCCGCTGTCGAAATACTCGCGAAAGCCTGCGTTGGCCCATTCGGCTGGATCGGTGAATCTGTACAGATCGAAGTGGTAAAGCGCGAGTTCCCCGGCCGGCCGTTCCAGCACATACGGCTCGACGAGCGTGTACGTCGGACTGCGTACGCGGCCCGTGTGGCCGAGGCCGCGCAACGTGGCGCGCACGAGTGTGGTTTTGCCGGCGCCGAGTTCGCCAACCAGTTGTACTTGCAGGCCGTGGAATGCCTGAGCGTTGAGCTTGCCGCGCTCGCCTTCCTGAGCAAAGGCCACGCTTTCGATAGCGCGCGCGAAGCGCTCGCCGAACGCGAGCGTGGCGGCTTCGTCCGCGAACGTGAAGAAGCGTTCGAGCAGAACTTCGGCGGGCGGCGCGATCGCGCGATCGGGATGGTCAGGCATTCTCGTAAAATGGCGTGATGAACCGAAGTCCGGAGTCCCCCGTGTGCCCTGTGTCCGACGCGCCTGCATCTGGCGGCGAGGCGCGTGCCGAGCGTCAATTCGATGAAGCGGCGTTGCGCGCGCTCGCGCAGAACATCAAAACGTGGGGCCGCGAACTGGGGTTCGGGGCGATCGGCATTAGCGATACCGATCTCTCCGCTGCCGAAGCGCCGCTTGCAGCCTGGCTGGAAGCGGGTTGCCACGGCAAAATGGATTATATGGCCAAACACGGCATGAAACGCGCGCGGCCTGCTGAGCTTGTGGCCGGCACGCTACGTGTGATCACTGCGCGCATCGCCTATTTGCCCCAGCAGTCCATGAGCGGAAAGCCAGCCGAAAGCGAGCTGCACGAAGCCCCGCAAAACCGCGACTGGCGAGCCGCCGAGCAGGCTCGGCTCGCGGATCCGTTGGCGGCCGTGGTGTCGATTTATGCGCGCGGCCGCGACTATCACAAGGTGATGCGTAACCGTCTGCAACATCTGTCAGAGAAAATTCAGGCGGAGATCGGGGCCTTCGGTTATCGCGTGTTTACCGACTCCGCGCCGGTGCTCGAAGTGGAGCTTGCGCAGAAGGCCGCATCGGCTGGCGCGGCAAGCATACGCTGTTGCTGCAACGCGATGCGGGCTCGCTATTCCTTCTCGGCGAAATTTATGTCGATGTGCCTTTGCCGACGGACGCGGAGACGTCACCCGAGGTCGCGCCCGAAACGCCGGGCTCGCATTGCGGCAGTTGCGCGCTGCATCGGCGCAT
The DNA here is from genome assembly GCA_940746715.1 of uncultured Paraburkholderia sp. Lineage (GTDB taxonomy): Bacteria > Pseudomonadota > Gammaproteobacteria > Burkholderiales > Burkholderiaceae > Paraburkholderia. The sequence continues at coordinate 36,753 of CALNWN010000009.1, read as the reverse complement.
GTCCGACAGGCGCGATCGTCGGTCCTTACAAGGTGGATACACGCCTGTGCATCTCATATCTGACGATCGAGCTGAAGGGCAGCATTCCCGTCGAGATGCGTCCGCTGATCGGCAACCGCGTGTATGGTTGCGACGATTGCCAGCTCGTCTGTCCATGGAACAAGTTCGCGCAGGCGGCGCCGGTCGCCGATTTCGACGTGCGGCATGGGCTCGACCGTGCGTCGCTGGTGGAACTCTTCAGCTGGGGCGCGGACGAGTTCGACACGCGCATGCAGGGCAGCGCGATCCGGCGCATTGGCTACGAAAGCTGGTTGCGCAACCTCGCCGTGGGCATGGGCAATGCGCTGCGCGCCTCGCGCGACGCATTGAGCGACGAGGCGCGCGAGGCGATCGTCGAGGCGCTCACGCGCCGCGCTGACGACCCTTCGGCGCTCGTGCGCGAGCATGTGCAGTGGGCGCTGGAAGCGGCGTAAACTATCCGTCGGCCATTCATGGGTGCGGTGGCAGTAAGCAGAAAGGAGGCGGCATGTTCAACGCAGTGATCGATGCGCCGTTCGGCAAGGTCGGCATTCGTCTCGAAGGCGAGGCGGTGCGCGAGATCGTCTATCTGCCGGAGTCGACGCCAAACGTTGCGCCGGACACGCCGTTGGCGCGGCGCGTGGCCGAGCAGATCGAGCGGTATTTCACGGAGCCGTCGGCGAAATTCGAATTGCCGCTTGCGCCCGTGGGCACCGCGTTCCGGCGGCGCGTGTGGCAGGCGCTCGTCGAGATTCCGCCCGGCGCGGTGGTGACCTATGGCCAACTGGCCAAGCAGCTAGGCAGCGTGCCGCGCGCGGTCGGCCAGGCGTGCGGCGACAACTGCTTTCCGATCGTGATTCCGTGCCACCGTGTGGTGAGCTCGAGCGGCATCGGCGGATTCGCGCATCATGCCGAAGAAGGCTTCTTTCGCAACGTCAAGCGCTGGTTGCTCGCGCATGAAGGCATTCCCTACGCATGAGCGATACCCTGGTTGACGACGCAAGCGCGCAGTTGTCGCACTCGCCTTTGTTCACGGCGAGCTCCGCTTCAATCGACGCATTCTGCGACGCGCTGTGGCTCGAACACGGCCTGTCGCGCAACACGCTCGACGCGTATCGGCGCGACCTGCGCCTCTTCAGCGAGTGGCTCGCGCAAACGCGCAGCGCGTCGCTCGACACGGCCAGCGAGGCCGATATGAACGCCTACAGCGCGGCGCGTCAGAAAGATAAATCGACGTCGGCCAACCGGCGGCTCTCCGTGTTTCGCCGCTATTACGGCTGGGCCGTGCGCGAGCATCGCGCGAACGTGGATCCGACGCTGCGCATCCGTTCGGCGAAGCAGCCGCCGCGCTTTCCGTCCACGCTCAGCGAAGCGCAGGTCGAGGCGCTGCTCGGCGCGCCCGACATCGAGACGCCCTTGGGTCTGCGCGACCGCACAATGCTCGAACTCATGTACGCGAGCGGCTTGCGCGTGATTGAACTCGTCACGCTGAAGACCGTGGAAGTGGGCCTGAACGAAGGCGTGGTCCGCGTGATGGGCAAGGGCTCGAAAGAGCGGCTCATTCCCTTCGGCGAAGAGGCGCACGGATGGATCGAGCGTTACTTGCGCGACGCGCGGCCCGCGCTGCTCGGCGCACGGGCGGCCGATGCGCTTTTTGTGACGAACCGCGCCGAAGGCATGACGCGCCAGCAGTTCTGGAACATCATCAAGCGGCACGCGGCGGCCGCGGGCGTGCATGCGCCGCTGTCGCCGCACACGTTGCGGCATGCGTTCGCGACGCATCTGCTCAATCATGGCGCCGACCTGCGCGTGGTCCAGCTGCTGCTTGGTCACACCGACATTTCGACCACTCAAATCTACACACATGTGGCGCGCGAGCGGCTGAAGTCGCTGCATGCCATGCATCATCCGCGTGGCTGATGCCCATACGCGCTCAAAGCAATTCGCGCAGCCGGTGCTTGAGGATCTTGCCCGTCGATGCCGCCGGCAGCGCCGCGAGCACCTTGACTTCGGCCGGGCGCTTGTAGGGCGCGAGACGCTCGACACGCCACGCAACCAGTTCGTTGGGCGTGACGGTCGCGTTTGCCGCCAATTCGACGAATGCCACCACTTCCTCGTTACCCTCGACGGCACGGCCGATCACCGCCGACTGCACGACCTGCGGGTGCGCGTTCAGCACATGCTCGACTTCGGCAGGATACACATTGAAGCCCGAGCGGATGATCAAATCCTTGCTGCGCCCGACGATATGCAGCGCGCCGTCGCTGTCCTGCCGTGCGAGGTCGCCGGTTTTGAGCCAGCCGTCCTGCGTGACGGCGGCGCGCGTCTGCTCCGGGTTGCGGTAGTAGCCGAGCATCACGTTCGGGCCGCGCACCCCTAGCTCGCCGATCTCGCCGGGCGCGGCATCCACGCCGTCCAGTCCGACGACACGCACTTCCACGCCCGGAATCACCTCGCCGACGGAACAGTCGCTGCGCGGCGCGTCGAGCATGGTCTGCGAGACGGTGGGACTGCTTTCGGTCATGCCGTAGCCGTTGTGCAGCGGCAGACCGTAGACGCTCTCCACGTGCGCCTTGAGCGCGGCGTCGAGCGGCGAGCCGCCCGAGTAGACAAAGCGCAGATGCGGCGCGCGCCACGCGTGCCCGTGCGTTTGCAGATGCTCGAGCAATTTTGCGTGCATGGCCGGCACGCCCTGGAAGATCGATACGCGTTCGTCGGCGAGGGCGCGGCGCACCGCTTCCGGCGCAAAGCGCGGCGTGAGGCGCAAGGTCGCGCCGGCGTGCAGACTGCCGAGGCACACCGACGCGAAGCCGTACACGTGCGAAATGGGCAGCACGGCATACACGACGTCGTCGGGACGCACCTAGCGCAGACGGCTCGACACCGCGGCGATAAAAAGCAGATTGCGATGCGACAGCATCACGCCCTTTGGCGCGCCGGTAGTGCCGGTGGTGTAGATCAGCGCCGCGCATTGGCGGTGGTTCGCGGCTTGGACCGGTTCGGCGTGCGCCGAAGCATCCACGGTGTAGGACCAGGCGCCGATATCCGGTGCGAGGATGTGTGCATCCGTCGCTCCATGACGCTTCGCGTGCTGGCCGGCGTCGACGGAACTTTCCACCACATACGCCGTGACGCGCGGCTGTGCGTGCGCGCGAATCGCGTCCAGTTCCGCCGCCGACAGCCGCGCATTCGACACCAGCGCCCACGCGTCGAGCCGCGCCGTGGCGAACAGCAACACGATCTGAGCGATGCTGTTCTCCGCCACGATCATCACGCGATCGCCGCCGCGCACGCCCCATTGGCGCAACAGAGCGGCGGCCTCGACGGCTTCCAGCAGCTGCGCGTTGGTGAGGCGGCGCGCGTCCTCGATGAGCACGACATGCTGCGGATCGCGCCCGGCGGCGAGCGCGGGAATATCGGAAATGCGCGCGGGCAGCGCGGCCAGCAGCGCGGGAACGTCCAGGGTGGGACGAGAGGGCGAACGGGTGCCCAAGGGCGTCTCCTGGAATGCGATTGCGTGCCCGGTGTGCATCGCGCCGGAACATTTTCGAACGATCGTGCCACAATGCCCGGGCCCGCACAATTGGCCATTCGGCAAATAGCCGTTGTGCAAATTCGCCATTACAATGCGCCGATGAGCAAATCCAGACACGTTTCCGAGACGCCCGCCACGCAGTTGCTGCATCGGCACGGCGTCGCCTTCGGCGAGCATCCCTACGACTATGTCGAACACGGCGGCACGGGCGAATCCGCGCGCCAGCTCGGCGTGGACGAGCATCATGTCGTGAAGACGCTTGTCATGGAAGACGAGCACGCCAAGCCGCTGATCGTTCTCATGCACGACGACCGCACCGTCAGCACCAAGAACCTCGCGCGGCAGATCGGTGCAAAGCGCGTCGAGCCGTGCAAGCCCGAGGTGGCGAACCGGCATTCCGGCTATCTGATCGGCGGCACGTCACCCTTCGGCACTCGCAAGCAGATGCCGGTGTACGTGGAATCGAGCATTCTTGATCTTGAGATGAACCGGATCTGGCTGAACGGCGGGCGGCGCGGCTTTCTCGTCAGTATCGAGCCGAACGTGCTGGTCGATCTGCTGGGCGCGAAGCCGGTGCAGTGCGCGAGCGTCGATTGACGTTTGCCTGAATGTTTTCGCGGCGCGCGCGTTGGGTAGAATGTGCGCCGCTTTGGCCCGCCGCGTTGCGTTGCGTGCCGGTTTCCGTTCCCTCGTTGCGGTCGAGGTATCCCGTTGCAGACCGCCGATCCTTATAAGAGTCACAGATGCAAAACCTGATCGTTGCTGTCGTTGCCTACCTGATCGGTTCGGTGTCGTTCGCCGTGATCGTGAGTGCCGCCATGGGGCTCGACGACCCGCGCTCCTACGGCTCGGGCAACCCGGGCGCGACCAACGTGCTGCGCAGCGGCAGCAAGAAGGCCGCGATTCTCACGCTGATCGGCGATGCCTTCAAGGGCTGGCTGCCGGTGTGGTTCGTTGTGCATTTCGGCGCGCGCTACGGGCTCGACGATACGTCGGTGGCGATCGCCTCGGTCGCTGTGTTTCTGGGCCACCTGTACCCGGTGTTCTTCCGCTTCAAGGGCGGCAAGGGCGTGGCGACGGCCGCTGGCGTGCTGCTCGCGATCAACCCGATCCTCGGCGTGGCCACGCTGTTCACGTGGCTGATCGTGGCGTTCTTCACGCGCTATTCGTCGCTGGCGGCGCTCGCTGCGGTGGCGTTCGCGCCGATCGACGGCTTTCTGTTCGGGCCGCACATTATCGCGCTCGCCATTGTCGTGATGAGCTCGCTGCTCGTGTGGCGTCATCGCGGCAACATCGGCAAGCTGATGCGCGGCGAGGAAAGCAGGATCGGCGACAAGAAGAAGGCGGCCGCCGCGGCTGGCGCGGGGGCGGGCAAGGAACGTTGAACGGCTGCGGTCGCTGCAACGCACTCTGCTTTGTTGCCGGCGGCTGCTACTGCTGAAGTCAGGCAAGCGCGGCCATATCGACGGTTGCGCTTTCGGGTTACTGCATTCGGCTGCCGTTACAGCGCCCGGCGCTGAGTCGATCAGCGTCGACAACTAAGGGTTAATCGCGGAAATTGTTGAAGTCGAGCGGAGTGTCGGTCACGTCCTTGCGCAGCAAGGAGATAACGCTTTGCAGATCGTCGCGCTTTGCACCGGTGACGCGCACGGCGTCGCCCTGAATGCTCGCTTGGACCTTGATCTTGCTGTCCTTCACGAGGCGCACGATTTTCTTCGACAGATCGCCCGACACGCCCTTCTTGATCTTGATGACCTGCTTGACCTTGTCGCCGCCGATCTTCTCGATCTTGCCGTAGTCGAGAAAGCGCACGTCCACATTGCGCTTGGCCATTTTCGAGAGCAGCACGTCTTTCACCTGGCCGAGCTTGAAGTCGTCGTCGGCATAGGCGTTGATCTCGTTTTCCTTGTGTTCGACGCGCACGTCGGACCCTTTGAAGTCGAAGCGGGTTGAGATTTCCTTGTTGGACTGCTCGATCGCGTTCTTGACTTCGATCATGTTCGCTTCGCAGACGACGTCAAACGATGGCATTGCATTCTCCCAATAGTGCGGCGGTGCGCGACGCGGCCGGCGGCTCGTCGCGAGGCACTCGCTATAATCACGGACCGACGTCATTTTACCGACGCCACCCTCATTTGCCCAACGCCGCCGCGCGGGCTCCGCAGCCGGCAGCAGTTTCGTCCGTCGCCAACGCTCTATTCCGATGTCCCAATCCGATTCCGCCTTGTTCATTGCCGGCTATCCGCTGAAGGCGCATAACACCTTTGGTTTCGATGTCCGCGCGCAATGGGCGTGCCGCATCGAGCATGAAGCGCAGTTGCTCGCCGCGGCGAACGATCCGCGCGCGGCCGGCTTGCCGCGGCTCGTGCTGGGCGGCGGCAGCAACGTCGTGCTGACTCGCGACTTCGCGGGAATCGTGCTCATCGTCGCGCTGAGCGGTCGCCGCGTCGTCGGCGAGGACGCCGAGGCGGTCTATGTCGAAGCGGCCGCCGGCGAGCCGTGGCACGAGTTCGTCGCATGGACGCTGTCGCAAGGTTTGCCGGGTCTCGAAAACCTCGCGTTGATCCCGGGCACCGTCGGCGCGGCGCCCATTCAGAATATCGGCGCGTACGGGCTGGAAATGTGCGAGCGCTTCGCGTGGCTGCGCGCCGTCGAGCTGGATTCCGGGAACACCGTCGAGCTCGACGCGCGAGCCTGCGCATTCGGCTATCGCGACAGTTTTTTCAAGCGGGAAGGGCGCGACCGTTTCGTCATCACATCGGTCACTTTCCGTTTGCCGAAGGTGTGGCAGCCGCGAGCGAGCTATGCGGATCTCGCGCGGCAGCTGGCGGCGAACGGCTATGAGGCGGGCGGCAAGGAGCCCGACGCGCAGGCGATTTTCGACGCGGTTGTCGCCGTGCGGCGGGCCAAGCTGCCTGATTCGCTCCAACTGGGTAACGCGGGCAGCTTCTTCAAGAATCCCGTGGTCAACGCCGCCGAGTTCGACGCGCTGAAGCGCCGCGAGCCGGATATCGTGTCCTACGCGCAACCGGACGGACGCGTGAAGCTCGCAGCCGGCTGGCTGATCGACCGGTGCGGCTGGAAGGGCCGTTCAATCGGCGCGGCGGCCGTCCACGAGCGTCAGGCGCTCGTGCTCGTCAATCGCGGCGGCGCGAGCGGGGCAGAGGTGCTGACGCTTGCGCGTGCGATCCAGCATGACGTCATGGAGAAATTCGGCGTCGAGCTGGAAGCCGAGCCGGTTTGCTTGTGAGCTGGCGAGCTTGTGTGCTTGTGATCGCGTGAGGCGAACGGCACCAATTGGTCGGCGTTTGCGTCGCACATGAAAAAAGGCGCCGGAGTTTCCTCACGGCGCCTTTCTTTTTGGCCTGCTTATCGCGCTGGCGTTCGATGCATGCGCCGGCACAGGCGGCAAACGCACCAATATCGGAGCGTCTCCGCCGAGCCTTGCCGGCGTTAGCGCTTAGCCGCGCTGACGACGCGCGTTCTCCGCGATCCGCATACGCAGCGCATTCAGCTTGATGAAGCCGCCGGCGTCGGCCTGGTTGTAGGCGCCGCCGTCGTCGTCGAACGTGGCGATGGTCTTGTCGAACAGCGTTTCCTTCGAATCGCGCGCGACAACCGAGACGCTGCCCTTGTACAGCTTCACGCGTACCCAGCCGTTGACCTTTTCCTGCGTGTGGTCGATCAGCACTTGCAGCGCGCCGCGCTCCGGGCTCCACCAGTAGCCGTTATAAATCAGCGAAGCATAGCGGGCCATCAGGTCGTCTTTCAGGTGCGCGACTTCGCGGTCGAGCGTAATCGACTCGATGCCGCGGTGCGCCTTCAGCATGATCGTGCCGCCCGGCGTTTCATAGCAGCCGCGCGACTTCATGCCGACGTAGCGGTTTTCCACCAGGTCCAGACGGCCAATGCCGTGCTTGCCGCCTAGGCGGTTCAGTTCGGTCAGCATTTCCGCCGCCGACAGACGCTTGCCGTTCAGCGCGACCGGATCGCCTTGTTCGTATTCGATGTCGACGTATTCGGGCTGATCGGGTGCCTCTTCCGGCGACACCGTCCAGCGCCACATGTCGGCCTCGGCTTCCGCTTTCGGGTCTTCTAGGTGACGGCCTTCGAACGAGATGTGCAGCAGGTTCGCGTCCATCGAGTACGGCGCGCCGCCTTGCTTGTGCTTCATTTCGATCGGAATGCCGGCTTTTTCGGCGTAAGCGAGCAGCTTTTCGCGCGACAGCAGGTCCCATTCGCGCCACGGCGCGATCACCTTGATGCCCGGCTCGAGCGCGTAGTAACCGAGTTCGAAGCGAACCTGGTCGTTGCCCTTGCCGGTTGCGCCGTGCGACACGGCCTGCGCGCCGGTGGCGCGGGCAATCTCGATCTGGCGCTTGGCGATCAGCGGACGCGCGATCGACGTGCCCAGCAGGTACTCGCCTTCGTAAATGGTGTTGGCGCGGAACATCGGGAACACGAAGTCGCGCACGAATTCTTCGCGCAGATCTTCGATAAAGATGTTTTCCTGCTTGATGCCCAGTTGCAGGGCCTTCTTGCGCGCCGGTTCCAGCTCTTCGCCCTGGCCGATGTCGGCCGTGAACGTGACGACTTCGGCGGCGTAGTTGTCCTGCAACCACTTCAGGATGAAGGAGGTGTCGAGGCCGCCCGAATAGGCGAGCACGACTTTCTTGATATCGCTCATGGTGAACTCGTAGCTGGAGAAAGCGGGAAAACAAGGCGCGCCGGCGGTTCCGGAGCGCGGAAAACAAATATTTTGACACTAAATCGGCGCGAGTCCGCGTTTTTGGCATCTGGCGGCGCAGTTTGCCGGGCGCCGGGGGCAGCGCGGCGGCTTCGCGCGAAGTACGACGCCGCGTGCCTTGCCGCGCGTTCAACGCCGCGCCGCGCCTGATGCAGCGGCGGCGCGGCGTTTGAGCTCAGTGATTGAGCTTGCCGAGCAGCAGATATTCCATCAACGCCTTTTGCACATGGAGACGGTTTTCAGCTTCGTCCCACACGACGCTTTGCGGACCGTCGATCACCTCTGCGCTCACCTCTTCACCGCGATGGGCCGGCAGGCAGTGCATGAAAAGCGCGTCCGGATGAGCGCGCGACATCATTTCCGCGTCGACGCACCAGTCGGTGAAGGCTTTCTTGCGCGCTTCGTTTTCCGCTTCGAAGCCCATGCTGGTCCACACGTCGGTGGTGACGAGATCGGCGTCTGCGCACGCTTCGTTCGGGTCGTCGAATTCCTCGAAAAACGGCGCGCTTTCCGCCGCGACGAGCGCGCGGTCGAGCTTGTAGCCGGGCGGCGTGGAGAGGCGCAGCCTGAAGCCGAGAATCTGCGCCGCTTCGATCCACGTGTAGAGCATGTTGTTGGCGTCGCCGACCCACGCGACCGTTTTGCCGCGGATCGGACCGCGATGCTCGAAGTACGTGAAGATGTCGGCCAGCACCTGGCACGGGTGATATTCGTTCGTCAGCCCGTTGATCACCGGCACGCGCGAATTTTCGGCGAAGCGCTGGATGATGTCCTGACCGAACGTGCGGATCATGATGATGTCGACCATGCGCGAGATGACCTGCGCCGCGTCTTCAATAGGTTCGCCGCGGCCTAGCTGGGTGTCGCGCGTACTCATGAAGACGGCATGGCCGCCCAACTGGAAAATGCCGGCTTCGAACGACAGGCGCGTGCGCGTCGAATTCTTTTCGAAGATCATGGCGAGCGTGCGGTCGTGCAGCGGATGGTAAGTCTCGTAGTTCTTGAACTTGCGCTTCAGAATTCGCGCGCGCTCCAGCACGTACTCGTAGTCGTCTAGCGAGAAATCCTTGAACTGCAGATAGTGGCGAATTTTCTTGGCGGTCATGAAACAAATACGGCGGTCTCACCCGGCAGGAGTGCCGGACGGCGCCGCCGTCGTTTTGTGGTAACTCAATGCAGCATAAAGGATTTCGCCTCGTTTGACGAGTCGGCCAAAAGGCCAGGTAAGGGCCGGGAAAGCGGTTTGAAAGTCTCACTGTGCTGTCGGAATAAGCTTGTGTGCAGTGCGAAAACACCTGCTGCGCTATAATCTGCGGGTTATTCCAAGGCCCAGCAGGCCGGTAGGCCGGTGCCTGGCTCGTCGGGGCACGGCATCGCTAGCGCCGTTCGCAAGGCCGGTTCGTGGTGCACACTGGGCCCAGCTACACACGCGGCGCCGTGCGCAGCGCGCGTCAGAGCGGCCACACTGCGGTCAGCGCAGAGCCGCCCGTCCTGCACGGTTACGGTCTGCGGCGGCGCGGGCGCAGCGCTTTGCAGTCCGTCTATTGCTTGCTGTCGCCGTCTTCCGCTGGGCAAGTCACACAGGTATTTCTACATGGCCGAAGCAGCTCCAACCGAATACTTCATTCAGGGCATCACGTCGACGGGAAAAAGATTCCGGCCGAGCGACTGGTCGGAGCGTCTCGCGGGTGTGATGTCAGCATTTGGACCGGGCGCCAAGAAGGGCCCGAACGCTTACATGCAGTACTCGCTGTATGTCCGGCCCACCATGATTGGTGACCTGAAATGCGTGATTCTCGATTCCCGTTTGCGTGACATCGAACCCATGGCGTTCGATTTCGTCATGAACTTCGCGAAAGACAACGATCTCGTGGTGACCGAGGCCTGCGAGCTCGAACTCGAGCATGTGCCGCCGCCGCAAGCGAAGCGGCACATCATCTGAGGCAGGGCGAGCCGGCTCGCCGGAAAGCAAAACCCGCAATCGGCGGGTTTTTTTATGCGCGCGTGTGGCGGCGAGCGACGGGTGACGGAGCGGTCTGCCGTTGCCAACCTGGCTGCAGATATCCCTCCAGATGCGAGGCAAACGAAGGCAACAAGCACAAATGCCGCGCAAACGCAGCGCAAACAAAAAAGCCCGCCAAAGCGGGCTGACCGGAATTACTGTGCTGCGGACGCCTGCAGACCCTTGATGGCTGCGGCGAGGCGGCTCTTATGGCGAGCTGCCTTGTTTTTGTGAATGATTTTCTTGTCGGCAATGATGTCGATGGTCTTCGACGATGCCTGGAAGATTTCAGCGGCCTTAGCCTTGTCGCCGGCGTCGATCGCCTTGCGCACTGCCTTGATAGCCGTGCGGAACTTCGAGCGCAGTGCCGAATTGTGCGAGTTTGCCTTGGCGGCCTGGCGGGCGCGCTTGCGTGCTTGTGCGGAGTTAGCCATGACGGTTCCTTATCCTGTTCCTGTTTCCAGTACCTGACCTTCAAGTGGTGAGGCGCTGCTTTTAGATCCGAACTCTTGGAAGCGATTGCCCAAGAGCGCAAAAGTGTCGAAAAACGATCGAACTACTACGCGAAGCCGGGCCCGCGTTTGCGGCGCCATGTTCCGCATGTATGGAGGAATGGGCGGGCAACTGCGGGTAACTTCGTGCCAACCCGGACCTCATCCGGAAGCCGTCCGCGAACGTTCGACAACTGAGCGAGCTTCGAAACCGGCAATTATAGCAACAAAATCAGGGACGTGGCAACGGGAATGCGCTAGAGCGCCAGCGCCTCTACGGCGCGGGCGCTCCGAGGTTTTTCCCTCCGAAGTTTGCTCATCGGCACGAGTGGATGCGCGCCGCGCACCCCGCGGACAACAAAATCCAGCGGATTTCGCCGCCGCCGAACGTCTGCGAGGCAAATCGGTCCGAATCGCTTCCTGGCTCGTCGTCCACCTTTGTGGCACCCGTATAATAAGCGCCCCATGAATCTATTCCGAGCCCTGCTGACGGTCAGCAGCTTCACGCTGTTGTCGCGCGTGACCGGACTGGCCCGCGAAACGCTGATTGCTCGCGCGTTCGGCGCCAGTCAATACACTGACGCGTTCTACGTCGCCTTCCGCATTCCCAACCTGCTGCGCCGCATTTCCGCCGAAGGCGCGTTTTCGCAGGCCTTCGTGCCGATCCTCGCCGAGTTCAAGAACCAGCAGGGACATGACGCCACCAAGGCGCTCGTCGACGCCACCTCGACGGTGCTCGCCTGGGCGCTCGCGGTGCTGTCGCTCCTCGGCGTGCTGGGCGCCTCGGGCGTGGTGTTCGTCGTCGCCTCCGGCCTTGCTCACGAAGGCCAAGCCTACGCGCTCGCGGTCGCCATGACGCGCATCATGTTCCCGTACATCATCTTCATTTCGCTGACGTCGCTCGCGTCGGGCGTGCTGAGTACGTATAAGAACTTCTCGCTGCCCGCGTTCGCGCCGGTGCTGCTGAACGTATCGTTTATAGTCGCCGCGGTGTTCGTCGCGCCGCGCATGCATACGCCGGTCTATGCGCTCGCGTGGGCGGTGATCGCCGGCGGCCTGCTGCAGTTTCTCGTGCAACTGCCCGGTCTGAAGAAAATCGACATGGTGCCGCGCATCGGGCTCAATCCGCTGCGCGCGCTCGCGCATCGCGGCGTGAAGCGTGTGCTGTGGAAAATGGTGCCGGCGATGTTCGCGGTTTCCGTGGCGCAGATCAGTCTCATCATCAATACGAATATCGCGTCGCGCATCGGGCCGGGTGCCGTGTCCTGGATCAATTACGCCGACCGGCTGATGGAGTTCCCGACCGCGCTCCTCGGCGTCGCGCTCGGCACAATCCTGTTGCCGAGCCTTTCGAAGGCGCACGTCGACGCCGACCCGCACGAATATTCATCGCTGCTCGACTGGGGCTTGCGCGTCACGTTTCTGCTGGCCGCGCCGAGCGCGGTCGCGCTGTTCTTTTTCGCCGAGCCGCTGACGGCCACGCTGTTTCACTACGGCAAGTTCGACGGCAACGCGGTCGTGATGGTGGGGCGCGCGCTGGCCGCTTATGGCGTCGGCCTGATCGGCCTGATCCTGATCAAGATTCTCGCGCCCGGCTTCTACGCGAAGCAGGACATCAAGACGCCGGTGAAAATCGGTATCGTCGTGCTGCTTCTCACACAGTTGAGCAACTACGTATTCGTGCCGATTTTCGCGCACGCGGGGCTCACGCTGAGCGTGGGGCTCGGCGCTTGCGGCAATGCGCTGCTGTTGTTCCTCGGCCTGCGCAAGCGCGGCATCTATATGCCGTCGAGCGGCTGGCTCAAGTTCTTCGTGCAATTGCTCGGCGCGTGTCTCGTCCTCGCGGGCGCGATGCATTGGCTGTCGCGCACCTTCGACTGGATCGGCATGCATGACCGGCCGATCGACCGTATCGCGCTGCTCGCGGCCTGCCTCGTGCTGTTCGCCGCGCTATATTTCGGTATGCTTTGGCTGATGGGCTTCAAGTACGCGTATTTCAAAAGGCGAGTGAAGTGATTACGATGACGCGAGTTCTCGACTATTTCAGCACGCTCGTCGCCGAAGACGACAGTTTGCCGCTGACCGAGGCGGCGCTCTTGCTCGCGCAGGACGCTTACCCCGATCTCGATCTGCAAGGCACGCTGGCCGAAATCGACGAGCTGGTTGTGCGCCTACAGCGCCGCATGCCGGACGACGCCGACATTCGCCAGAAGATCGGCATTCTGAACCGGTTTTTCTTTCGCGAACTCGGTTTCGCGAGCAATCTGAACGACTATTACGACCCGGACAACAGCCATCTGAACGCGGTGCTCAAGCGTCGCCGCGGCATTCCGATTTCGCTCGCGGTGCTGTATCTGGAGATGGCGGAGCAGGTCGGCATTCCGGCGCGCGGCGTGTCGTTTCCCGGCCATTTCCTGCTGCGCGTGACCACGCCCGACGGCGACGTCATGCTCGACCCCACCAGCGGACATTCGCTGTCGGAGTCCGAAATGGTCGATATGCTGGAGCCCTATGTGGCCTCGGCCGGCGAATCGGTCAGCGGGGCGCTGCGCATGCTGCTGCAGCCGGCTACGCGGCGCGAGATCATCGCGCGCATGTTGCGCAATCTGAAGTTCACTTACTTGCAGACGGAGCGCTGGCAGCGTCTGCTTGCCGTGCAGCAGCGTCTCGTGATTCTGCTGCCCGAGAGTATCGAAGAAGTCCGCGACCGCGGCTTCGCGTACGCGCGCCTCGATTATCTGCGCCCGGCGCTCGAAGACCTCGAGCGTTATCTCGGCGAATGTCCGGATGCCGAAGACGCAACGGTCGTCGAGTCGCAATTGCAGGAATTGCGTCAGCGCACGCAGCATAACGATCGCGATTAGCAGCCGGCACGTGCTGCTTTCGGGCGCGTCAATACTGAACGCCTGCACATGCTTCATGTGCAGGCGTTTTTCGTTGGCCTGGATTGCAATGCGCTGCGCCGCTTCGCTCCGCGCGGAGAAAGCGGCGCGCGGCGCAAATGTGCTTACTTCGGCTGCATCCGGATCGCGCCGTCGAGACGGATCACCTCGCCGTTGAGCATCGGATTGTCGAAAATCTGCTTCGCGAGCATCGCGTATTCCGCCGGTTTGCCGAGGCGCGGCGGGAACGGCACCATGGCGCCGAGGGCGTCCTGCACCTCTTGCGGCATACCGAGCAGCATCGGCGTTTCAAAGATGCCGGGCGCAATCGTCATCACGCGGATGGCATTGCGCGACAGGTCGCGTGCAATAGGCAGCGTCATGCCGACCACGCCGCCTTTCGATGCCGCGTAGGCCGCTTGGCCGATCTGGCCGTCATATGCCGCGCCCGAAGCCGTGTTGATGATCACGCCGCGCTCGCCATTTGCGTTGGGCTCGTTTTTCGACATCGCGGTGGCGGCCAGCCGAATCATGTTGAACGTGCCGATCAGATTGATCGAGATGGTGCGCGTGAACGAGTCGAGCGGATGCGGACCGTCCTTGCCGACGGTCTTGGCGGCGGGCGCGACGCCCGCGCAATTGACGAGGCCGCGCAGCGTGCCGAGCTTCGTCGCCGCTTCGACTGCTCGCGTGGCGTCGTCTTCTCGGCTCACGTCGCATTTGACGAAGACGCCGCCGAGTTCTCCGGCAAGCGCCTCGCCCGCGTCTTGGTTCAGATCGGCAAGCACGACCTTGCCGCCGTTCTCCGCGAGAAGACGCGCCGTGGCGGCTCCGAGGCCCGAGGCACCGCCGGTGATCAGGAATGCGTTGTCACGAATCTCCATCTCTGCTCCTTTGCTTGATACGGTAAATAACGTCCAGATCGAATCGCTTTTCGATGATGGATGATCCCACATCGTCATCGCCGAGGAGCAAATTAAAACGATCGTGCAGAAGGGCATGAAGAACGCAATCGAGCAGGCAATAAAAAACCCGCCGGAAGAGGGCGGGTTTCGTTTGCCGGTAGAGACAGAAAGCGGCTAAGAGCGGTTAAAAGCGTCCAATTACTTCAGCGCCTCAAACACGCGGTCACGGATTTCCTCGACCGTGCCGAGGCCGGAGATGCGGCGGTATTGCGGCGCCTTCAGCGAGGTGGTGGCGTCGCCGTTCTTCGCCCAGCCGTTGTAGTAGTCGATCAACGGCTTGGTTTGCGCTTCGTACACCTGCAAGCGCTTCTTGACCGTTTCTTCCTTGTCGTCCTCGCGCTGGATCAGCGGCTCGCCCGTCACGTCGTCGAGACCTTCGACCTTCGGCGGGTTGAACTTCACGTGGTACGTGCGGCCCGACGCGGCGTGCGAGCGGCGGCCGCTCATCCGCATGATGATCTCGTCGAACGGTACGTCGATTTCCAGCACGTAATCGATCGCGACGCCGGCCTGCTTCATCGCTTCGGCTTGCGGGATGGTGCGCGGAAAGCCGTCGAACAGATAGCCGTTTGCGCAGTCCGGCCGTTGCAGACGCTCTTTCACGAGGTTGATGATCAGTTCGTCCGTGACGAGCTCACCTGCGTCCATGAATCGCTTCGCCTCGAGACCGAGCGGCGTGCCCGCCTTGACGGCCGCGCGCAGCATGTCGCCGGTGGAAATCTGCGGAATGCCGAATTTTTCCTTGATGAAGTTTGCCTGAGTGCCCTTGCCCGCGCCGGGTGCACCCAAAAGGATCAAACGCATGTGTATCTCCAGATCTATGTGAATTCTTGGTGGCGCTACAGCCATCCTACGAGGGGCGAGGGACCCGCATCGGCTGCCGCTTCGCGTTTCGCGCTGCACGTCGAGGACGGCGCTGCAGAAACACGTGCGGTGCGACCGGGCAAACCCTAGCTCTCGCTATCAACAGGAGGCGCGCACAAACGTCTGATTATGCCACGGGTTTTTGCGCTCAAGACCCGAATAAAGCCCGCACACGCGCCAGATCCGCAAGCGTGTCCACGCCCGGAAGCGGCATCTCGGGCGTGACGAGGACGGCGATGCGCTCGCCATGCCATATTGCGCGCAATTGCTCGAGTGCTTCGACCTGTTCGATCGGCGAGATCGCTAGATCGGGATAGCTGCGCAGGAATTTGGCGCGATACGCATAGAGCCCGATGTGCCGATGAACCACTGCCGGCGCGGGCGGCACGGGCATCGACGCGACGTCGGGCCAGTGCGGCTGGTAGGCGTCGCGCGCCCAGGGAATCGGCGCGCGTGAAAAGTAAAGCGCGACGCCGCGCGCATCGAGCACGACCTTGACGACGTTGGGATTGAAAATCTCCGCGGCATCGGCGATGGGATGCGCCGCGGTCGCGATCGCGCAATCGCGGCGCGCCGCGAGGTGCGACGCGACGCCGCACACGAGAGACGGATCGATCAGCGGTTCGTCGCCTTGCACATTCACGACGATCGTCTCGTCGCTCCAGCGGAATTGCGACGCGACTTCGGCGAGACGGTCCGTGCCCGACGGATGATCGGCGCGCGTCAGCACCGCTTCGAAACCATGTTCGCGGGCGGCGTCGAGCACCGACTGCGCGTCCGACGCGATCAACACCTGCTGTGCGCCCGACTCGCGTGCGCGCTCGGCGACCCGCACGACCATCGGCTTGCCGCCGATATCGGCGAGCGGTTTGTTGGGCAGGCGGGTCGACGCGAGGCGCGCCGGCACGACGGCGATGAACGGAGGCGTGGCGGTGTCGATGTGGTTCATCGGAGAGGGCAAGGGTGAGAATGCAGGAGGTGAGTCGGCGACGACGGCCGCGACGTCGGATCAGCAACGGCGCCGCCGCTTAGAGCAGGCGGGCGACAGGCAGTGAAGGTTCAAACTACCACGCGGGCGTGCTCGGAGCACTGTTGGCACGTGCCGCCTGTGCGCGGCGCAAGCCTGACGCCGTCGTGCAGTCTGCGTGGACTTGCCGCCGGCTAGCCGGTCGCGCGTCAGGCCACGGAGCCCGGATTCAGATCGACGGGCGTCCCTTCGACCGTCTGCCGCGCCTCGTCGACCAGCATGACGGGGATGCCGTCGCGGATCGGATACGCAAGCTTGTCGGCGTTGCAGATCAGCTCCTGCGCGGAACGGTCGTAGCTGAGCGGGCCCTTGCAGATCGGGCAGACGAGGATTTCAAGCAGGCGAGCGTCCACGGACTTTCTCCACAACTAATGCAATGAGGCGATGATCGAGCGCGGCTTCGACGGGAACGACCCAAATGCGCGCGTCGCGCCAGGACCCTAATTTTACCGCATCCTTTTCTGTTATCAGGATGGCATCGGCGTCGTCGTCGGCAAAAGGATTGCGCTCGAACGCGTAGTGATCGGGCAGCGCGCGGGTCTGCGGCGAGAGGCCGGCGGCGCGCAGCGTGGCGAAAAAACGCTCGGGCGCGCCGATGCCGGCGGCCGCCAGCACGCGCTCGCCGCTGAACTGCGCGAGCGGACGGCGCAACGCGGGGTTCTCGAGGTGCCACGCATCGGCGGGCGCCAGTTGAAGTGAGAACGTGTTCGGCCAGGCGGGCAGCGTTTTGGCGTAAGGGTCGTTGATCAGCGTGGCGTCGCGCCGGCGCGAGAGCGGCTCGCGCAACGGACCTGCCGGCAACAGAAACCCGTTGCCCCCGAGACGGTGATCGAACACGACGAGTTCGGCGTCGCGCGCGAGGCGGTAGTGCTGCAGGCCGTCGTCGCTGGCGATGACATCCACATCGCGATGCGCGTCGCACAGCGCCTCGGCCGCCGCCACGCGGTCGGGGCACACCCAGACCGGTGCGCCGGTGCGCCGCGAAATCAGCAACGGTTCGTCGCCGCCCACGCTGGCCGCCGATGCGGGCGTCACCGGCGTCGGCGTTTTCACGCGAGCGCCGTAGCCGCGCGACACCACGCCGGGATTGAAACCGGCGCCGCGCAACGCTTCGACTAGCGCAATCACAGTCGGCGTCTTGCCCGTGCCGCCGACGGTCACATTGCCCACCACGACGACCGGCACGCCCACGCGCACGGACTTCAACCAGCCGAGCGAGAAGGCGGCGCGGCGTAACGCGGCGACAGCGCCGAACAGACACGCGAGCGGCGTCAGCGACCAGGCGAGCAGTCCACGGTGCTGCCATTCACGCGCGACGCGCGTTTCGAGACGATCCAAGATTCCGCTCATCGGCAAGCCGGGCGGGCAGGCCGCGCACTGCTCGCGGGTCGGCGCGAGGGCAGCGGCGTGAAAGCGCCAGGGGCAATACGCGGGACAGGCATCAGCGCGATCCTCCGGACGGTCGAAAAATGTGGCTCAGCAGGAAAAGCGGCGGCAAGGCAGGCAGGTGGGTTTGCTGCCGTCCGAGAAGGGTCCGAGGCGGCGTCCCGAGCGCGGCTTTCCGTTACTGCCGAACTCACCACTCTAGCGCGCACGCGTCCCCGGCTGCAAGTCGCGAGCGCTGCGTCTTATGCCGTCGCCGCGCCGCGCGGGCCTCGTAGCGCCTGTGGATAACTTTGTGGAGAACCGGCCCGCCGCATCGCCGCGAGGGCCGTTGCAGGCGCCTTGCATCGGCAAATCACCGGGAGGGGCATCATTAAATTTCATATAAATCAAGAGGATGCCCCTGTTTTCCGTAGTTTCGCCCCACGCCTGGCGGAATCTGCCTTGTGAGTCCCGCCATGTGGACACTTTTAACAATTTGCGCGTCGCGCTGGACGCGGATGGCCGGTCGGTCTATCGTCTGTCCGGCCAGTCACCACGATCCCTCGCATGAATCCCGACAGTCCCTTTACCTCGTCGACGATGGCCGGCGGCGAAGTCGTCGTTCCTGTTTCCGCTCTGAACCGCGCAATCGGCAGCATGCTCGAGCGCTCGTTTCCGCTCGTGTGGGTCGCGGGCGAAGTCTCGAACTTCACGCGTGCCGCAAGCGGACACTGGTACTTCTCAATCAAGGACGCGCAGGCGCAGATGCGCTGCGTCATGTTCCGCGGCCGCGCGCAGTACGCCGAATTCACGCCGAAGGAAGGCGACCGGATCGAAGTGCGGGCGCTCGTCACGATGTACGAGCCGCGCGGCGAGTTGCAATTGAACGTGGAGGCGGTCAGGCGGACCGGTCAGGGCCGTCTTTACGAAGCGTTCCTGCGACTCAAGGCCCGGCTCGAAGCCGAGGGCCTATTCGCCGCGGAACGCAAGCGTGCGCTGCCCTCGCACCCGCGCGCCATCGGCATCGTGACGTCGTTGCAGGCAGCCGCGCTGCGGGACGTGCTCACCACGCTGTCGCGCCGTGCGCCGCATGTTCCCGTGATCGTCTATCCCGCGCCGGTGCAAGGGGCGGGCGTGAGCGCAAAGCTGGCGGCGATGGTCGATGCGGCCAGCGCGCGGCGCGAGGTCGACGTGTTGATCGTATGCCGCGGCGGCGGCTCGATTGAAGACCTGTGGGCCTTCAACGAAGAAGTGCTCGCGCGCGCAATCGCCGCGAGCGCGATTCCGGTCGTGAGCGGCGTCGGTCACGAAACCGATTTCACGATTGCCGATTTCGCCGCCGATGTCCGCGCGCCCACGCCCACAGGCGCCGCCGAACTGGTGAGCCCGCAGCGCGTGCTGCTGTTGCGCGAGCTCGATCATCGGCATGCGGCGCTGGCGCGCGGCTTCGGCCGGATGATGGAGCGGCGCGCCCAGCAACTGGACTGGCTCGCGCGCCGGTTGGTGTCGCCCGCCGAGCGTCTCGCGCGGCAGCGCACGCATTTGCAGCAGCTGAGCGCGCGACTGGCGTCGGCGGGCGCAAGGCCCGTGCGCGATGCCCGAGCGCATTTTTCGCTGCTGCAGATGCGCTGGCAGCGCTGGCGTCCTGATGTGGCCGCGCATCAGGCAAGGCTTGGCAGTCTCGGGCAACGGCTCGACGCCGCATTGGTGCGCCAGCACGAACGCCAGGCCGCGCGGATTGCCACGCTGTCGGCGCGGCTCGAAGTGCTGAGTCCGCAGCGCACGCTCGAGCGCGGTTACGCGGCCGTGCTCGATGCACAGACCGGTCGCGCCCTGAGCGCGCCTTCGTCGCTGAAACCGGGACGCCGCTTGACGATGCATCTCGCCGAAGGCAGCGCCGACGTCGCGTTGGCCGACGTGCAGCCGCGTCTCGCCGATGGTTTCTGACATCGGGCTGACGGCAAAGCGCTTTATTGCTTGCGTGTACTTTTGACTGTCCGACGCGGCGCCTCTCGGCAAAATGCGGCAAAAGCCACGCGGCAATGACGCCGTTTTTGCGGACCATTCGCCGATGTCGGACATAATAAAGTCCGTTGGTTTGCGGGGTTATTCCAAGTCGCCTACAATCAAATGTTATGAAGCGTTATCCGCAGACTACCCACAACAGATACAGACTGAAGGAAAGCACCATGGAACATAGGCTCCCGCCGCTGCCGTTCGCGAAAAACGCACTCGCTCCGCACATGTCGGAAGAGACGCTCGAGTTTCACTACGGTAAGCATCACCAGACCTATGTGACCAACCTGAACAATCTGATCAAGGGCACGGAGTTCGCGAACCTGTCGCTCGAAGAAATCGTGAAGAAGTCGTCGGACGGCGTGTTCAATAACGCAGCTCAAGTGTGGAACCACACGTTCTTCTGGAACAGCCTGTCGCCGCAAGGTGGCGGCGCACCGACCGGCGCGCTGGCGGACGCGATCAACGCTAAGTGGGGCTCGTTCGACAAATGCAAGGAAGAGTTCGCGAAGACCTCGATCGGCACGTTCGGCTCGGGCTGGGCATGGCTCGTGAAGAAGGCAGACGGTTCCCTGGATCTCGTGTCCACGAGCAACGCTGCCACGCCGCTGACCACGGATGCGAAAGCGCTGCTGACCATCGACGTGTGGGAACACGCGTACTACATCGACTATCGCAACGCACGTCCCAAGTTCGTCGAAGCGTATTGGAACATCGTCAACTGGGAATTTGCGTCGAAGAACTTCGCGTAATTTCTGACGGTAGCCAGGCATCAGGAAAAGCCCTCCGCGCTGCGCGCCGCCGTAACTGCACGTTTCGGGCTCGTGCAATCTTTGTCACCGTTCGTAACCGCGCGATGAGGCGAGCCGCGCGGCTCAGGTTCTTGGCGCGGCTTTGCGGTCGGCGCAAAACATACGGCAACCATCCGGTAAACATTGCGTGCGTGGATTGGCATAACGTGTGATTTCCAATCTCATGCTACTCGCGCCATCATGATTCCGAGTCTCAAACCCATACGCGTCGCGTTGCCTCTTTGCGCCGTCGCGCTTGCGTTGCTGGGCGGCTGCGCCGTGGTGCCGCCGAGCGGTCCTTCGGTGGTGGCCCTACCGCGCAGCGGCGAGCCACTCGGTCAATTCCAGCAAGACGACTACGCTTGCCGCGACTATGCGTTCCGCTCGTCGGATCCGGCCGGTGCTTCGCAGAGCGCAACCACGAACAGCGTCAACAGTGCAGCGGTGGGCACGTTGGGTGGGGCGGCTGTCGGCGCGCTCATTGGCGCGGCAGCCGGTAATGCAGGGGCGGGCGCGGCTATCGGCGCTGGCAGCGGTTTGCTGCTGGGCGGCGCAGCTGGCGCGAACGGCGCCAGTATTCGGCGAATAGCCTGCAAGCACGGTACGACGCGGCCTACTCGCAATGCATGACCTCGAAGGGAATACGATCTCGCAGCCGCAAATGCCGGTGTATGTGCCGCAGCCGGTCTATGCGCCGCCGCGCTATTACGGACCGCCGCCGGTTATTTACGCGCCTTACCCGTACTACTGAGGCACGCATGCTGCGACTGGCGAGCGGCCATGCCGTCGCCCCTCGCTTTCGTTTAGCGCGGTACCACTCGCGCGTCCGTCTGGCGGACACTGGCGAGACCACGATGGCAGTGAAGTACGCAACCGACGTACGGTTAATTTGCCGTTAGGACGATGAATGTCATCGCCCACCAAGAGACGCGCGCGACGCCCCTGTCTGCGGCGCGCGACGCGGTCCCACCACGCGCAGCGTTGTTCTTGCGGAGCTGACCGTCGCACCGTCGCACCATTTGAAAGACGAGGCGGACATGCGCATCCCGCGTTGGGGTGCTTGGGTTGTCTCTGATCGGCAGCCGTGGCCGCTTGCAGCGGCTGAGGGGCGTGACGCAGGCGTGACCTATTCGGCGTCATTGCCTCCCGCTGTCTTGCGCGGCCCGCGGTTGCGCGACGAGGTGGCCTTTCGCGCCGCTTTTTTGCGGGCTTTGGGTGTTTCGTCTGCAATGGTTGAAGATTGGATTGCGGACAGTGCGGTATCCGCGGTATCTGCGGTGTCTATCTTGTCGCCTGACGCTGCGGCTGCCGGCTTGCGGGTTTTCTTCGCCGCCGCCTTACGCGGTTCGCGTTGCTTGCGGCGCTTGGACTGCGCCGCGTCGGCGGGCTGCAATTCGGCGCTTTCGGCGGTGGCGTCCTGGTCTAAAGCATGGTCCGGTTCTGCCGTCGACGATCGCTGGAATTCCGATGAGGCGTCTTGTTTTCCCGGCGCCGGCGCATGCATCGTTACGGTTGGCGGATTTCCCGATTCAGCTTGACCGTGCCGGTGTTCTCCTTCTACTTCCTGTTCGCTGTGTCCGGCGTTTGTGGATTTCGGTGCTGTTTGCTGTGCTGTTTCGTGCGCGCTTTCCTGCGTGGTATCACGCGCGCTTTGGCGTGCCGCTTCATGCGCGACTTCGCGAGCGGCTGGCTGGCTCGCGCCTCGCTTTCGCTCACCGCGGCCCCGACGCCGAGAGTCCTGCTTTTTTCCCTGATCCGCTTGCGTCGCTCCAACGGTCTGGTGAACGTCAAGCTGTTCCGCTTCCTCCGTTATGTCGACAGGCGCGCCCGCAGGTGCCCCTGTCTGCTCGGCCACGGGCTCGCCCGCGCTTTCTCCGAGAACGCCTGAAACCGTGCTCCTATACACATAGGCGCCTGACTTTTCGTCGCGGCCGAATTCAAGCAGGCCGCGCGCATGCGCTTCTTCGAGCAGGTTCCCGAACGCGCGAAAACCATAATAGGTTTCATTGAAATCGGGCTTGCGCCGCTTGATCGCGTTCTTCAGCACCGACGCCCAG
This sequence comes from uncultured Paraburkholderia sp., assembly GCA_940746715.1. Classification (GTDB taxonomy): domain Bacteria; phylum Pseudomonadota; class Gammaproteobacteria; order Burkholderiales; family Burkholderiaceae; genus Paraburkholderia. The sequence goes on along the minus strand of CALNWN010000009.1, from coordinate 13,993 downwards.
ATTTTCCCGCTGTCGCCTCGCTCCGAAGCAAGCGCGTCGAACGTCTGCACGGCGATCTCGACAGCCTTCGTGCGGCGCTTTTCGAGGTCTTCCTTGTTGCGGCTTTTGTCTTCGTCCTGCGACGGTTTGGCTGTCGGCTGAGCGCTTTTCTGTTGCCGCGACGACTCCCGTTTGGCGACGGCGCGTTGACTCTCGCGCACGAGGTCGTCGTAGAAAAAGAACTCGTCGCAGTTCGCGATCAACAGGTCCGACGTGGATTGCTGGACACCGACGCCGATCACCTGTTTCGCATTCTCACGCAATTTCGACACGAGGGGCGAAAAGTCTGAATCGCCGCTGATAATGACAAACGTATTGACGTGAGACTTCGTATAGCAAAGGTCGAGCGCGTCGACGACAAGCCGGATGTCCGCGGAATTTTTGCCCGATTGACGCACGTGCGGAATCTCGATCAACTCGAAATTGGCCTCGTGCATTGCACCTTTGAAACTCTTATAGCGGTCCCAGTCGCAATACGCCTTCTTGACGACAATGCTGCCCTTGAGCAACAGACGCTCGAGCACCAGCTTGATGTCGAACTTGTCGTATTTCGCGTCGCGCACGCCCAATGCGACATTCTCGAAGTCGCAAAATAGCGCCATGCTGACGGTTTCGTTGGATGACGCCATGTAAATCTCCATTGAAGCGCTCGTCGGAGTCGACGAATCGCGACCATGATAGCGATTCCAGCCAACGGGATCAGATTTTGTCCTGGCAACGCAGCGAGCCGCGCCGTGGCTACATGTCATTGCGCCTGCCTGATGCGCCGGAAGAGGGGCCGAGTGCCGAGGGGCCGAGTGCCGCGCGCGTTTCCAGTACTTCGTCGACGAGGCCATACGTTTTTGCTGCGAACGCGGACATGAAATTGTCGCGGTCCGTGTCGCGCGCGATTTCCTCCATGCTGCGCCCCGTTCGTTCGGCCATCATGGCATTGAGGCGTTCCCGCAGGTAAAGCACTTCTTTCGCCTGAATGTCGATGTCCGCGGCAGTGCCCTGGCTGCCGCCGGAAGGCTGGTGAATCATGATGCGCGCGTTGGGCAATGCATACCGCTTGCCGCGTTGGCCCGCACACAGCAAAAACGTGCCCATGCTCGCAGCGAAGCCGGTGCGCCGTTGCAACGGCGCGATCCGGAGGCGCACGCGCGGATCGTCGAGCGTTTGCGCAATGCGCTGCAGGCGCAGGACAGGGTGAGCTTGCTCGAGTTATTTAGCGATGCGCCGGAAGTCGTCACCGACCAGCCGGTGTGCCGAGCGGCGAATGCGGTGGCGCATTCAGCGGCCATTGCGCCTACCGCGGCGGCCGCCCACGGGCACCGGGTGCCGGCAAAGGCGCTCGCCGAGACAGGGCCCAGCGCGCTGGACTTCGCATTCGGCGACTGGATGGAGCGGGTGACGTCGCTCGCGCGGCAGGCGAGTCATGCGGAACTGGTGTCGGTGGACGGAGCGCTTTCCATTGCGCTGCTTGTCGAAGGCGAGGTCGTCGCGTTGATCGACGTTTCAACCGAAGGCTCTGACAGAGGCCTGACAGCTGCGGCCAGGGGCGGCGCGAGAAGCGGTGCTGCAACCCGTGTCACAACCGGTGCCAAAACCGGCACGGCAGGCGGCGCCACAAGTCACCTCACGAGCGACGAGTCGCGCGGCCGCAGGCCGGTCTACCACGTAGAAACCGGAGCCGTGGCGCTAATCCACATAGCCGAGCGACACCAGCCGGTCGTACGCCTCGATCACCGGAAAGCGGCTCACGCCGTAGTCGGCTGCGAACTGGCGGATCGACGGCAATTTCGAGCCGGGGTGGGCGGCGCGCGAGCGGATCCACGTCGTGACGCCCGTCACGATCTGCTCCGTCAGCGGAACGCCGTTGTCTCTATCGAGTTGAATTTGAAGTCGCATGCACTTTCCTTCACGGACGAGACGCGCGGTTAAAAGAGCCGCATGCGCGGCCACCCACACAGCCACCCGCGCCAACTGTTCGGTTTTTCGACTGCACAGTTTCGGCGAAAGTGTTCGTAACTGTGCATGGATATCCGATCTTCGCACAACAATAATCGCTACACAGAAAAGTTCTTTGAAGGAGAACGGCCATGCGTGAAGTGCGAATTTTCGAACTGGAACATGAGGAGCCGGCGACCGCCTGGCGGGTCGCGCGTCCGTCCACTTTCAAGGTGATTTCGGGCGAGATCTGGCTGACGGTCGAGGGTGACAGCGAGGACTACTGGCTTGCCACGGGCGAATCGGTCGAGTTGCCGCGCGGAGCTGTCGCGTGGATCAGTGCGGGGCAGGCCGGTGCGCGCTTCGCGCTCGCGAGCGGCTCCGAGCGTGGCGCCACGAAGCCGACGCGCGGTGCGCCGCTGCCGAACTGGCTGCCGCGCTGGCTTGGCGCTGTCTGACGGCGAGCGGCTGGCTACATCACCGCCCGTGCGGCCCGCCGCTAACCGCCGACCTCTCCAACCTCCCCAACGTCTCCGACATACCGCGCCCGCGGCCGGATCAAACTGCCGTCGCGCGCCTGTTCCATCGCGTGCGCAATCCAGCCGACCACGCGTCCCACCGCAAACAGCGTGAATGCCGCGCCGGCGGGCAAGCCGAGCACACGCTCAATGGCGGCAAGCGCGAAGTCGACAGTGGGCTTTGCGCCCGTCGTATCGCGGACCGCACGCGCCAGCGCCTCGATCTCGCCGAGCGGCGAGCGTGCCGGCGCGCATTCCCGCAGCAGGTCCAGCAGCAACCGCGCGCGCGGATCGCCGTCCGGATAAAGCGGATGGCCGAAGCCCGACAGCACCGGTCCCTGCACACCCTGTTCGTGTCGCGACAGACGCGTGGCCAGAAAGCGGTCGAGATCGGCGGCACGCGACGCTTCTTCCAATAATGCCGCGATGCGCACGGTTTCGCCGCCGTGGCGCGGGCCGGCCAGCGCGGCGAGGCCGCCCGCAACCGCGCCGAACAGATGCGTGTCCGTCGACGTAATGCAGCGAACCGTGAACGTGGACGCGTTCAGCTCGTGATCTGCGCACGCCACCAGCGCGGCGCGCAGCAGGGCCGCCTGCTGCCGGCTGCGCACTTGCCACGCCGACGCCAGTTGCCGATGCAGCGGCGCATTCGAGGGCGCGGCGGACATCATCGCGGCGGCCAGCAGCCGCATGACGGCGCACGCGTTGTCGAGTTGCGCCTCGCGCCCGAGTGCCCAGACCCGCGGCATTTGCGCGGCCGCGGCCGGCAGCAGGACGAGCGCCCGGTCGAGCGGCGTACTGTCGCCCCAAAGCTTCAGCCACGCGGCCCATTGAGCAGCGGCGAGCGGGACGGCGGGCGCATCGGCAATGCGCGCGGCACTGCACTCCCATAACAAGGCCGCGATATCTTCGAGCGATTCTGTGCGCGCGAGCGCCATTGCATCGCGTCCGCGATACAGCAGGCGGCCGTCGGCGACGAGCGTGATCGACGATTCGAGCACCGGCACGCCCCAATCCAGCACCTTCTGCGCGACTTTGCCAGCGCGCTTGCCGTCTTCCTTGCGCCGCGCGAGGCGCCGCACTTCGCGCGCGTCATAGCGGCGCTGTTTGCCTTGCGCATCCGGCGACGAACTCAGCAAGCCGCGGCTCACATACGCATAGAGCGTGGCGACGCTGATGCCGAGTTCGGCGGCGGCTTGGGTGGCGGTCAACGAGTCGGAAGAAGACATGGAGATGAGCGACGAGGCCGGAGTAGTAAGCGGCCAGTAGTAAGCGGCCAACAACCAAAGAATTCAATATATTGATTATCATAATCAAGATTGATTCGTGCAAGGCGCGCTTCTAGACTCGTTCACATTCCCTCGACTCGAATGTGAACGCCATGATCCCCGAACTCGCGCTCGATCACCTCTGGACACTCGCTCGCTGTGAGCCCGCTGCGCTTCGCTCCGTCCACCTGGGCGGCAACGAGCCGGGCCTGCCGTCGGTGTTTCGCGTCGGCGCGCTGGCCTCGGCGACCATTGCGGCGACGGGCCTGGCGGCGGAATATCATCGGCTGCGCACGGGACGCGGGCAGCACGTCACCGTGGACATGCGGCGCGCACTGGCATCGTTTCGCAGCGAGCGGTATCTGGGACTCGACGGCGGGCCGCCGCCCGTGCTGCGCGATCCGGTGACGGGGTTCTACGAGACGCGCGACGGCCGCTGGATTCAGCTGCATACGAATTTCGCGCATCATCTCGCGGGCGTGTTGAAGGTCCTCGGCTGCGAGAACGAGCGCGCGGCGGTCGCGTCGGCGATACGCGGCTGGGACGGCGCCACGCTCGACGAGACGCTCGCCGATGCGGGCCTCTGCGCGGCACTGATTCGCACGCCCGACGAGTGGGCCGCGCTCGATCAGGCGAAAGCAATCGCGAGACTGCCGCTCTTCCAAATCGAGCGTATCGGCGATGCACCGCCCGAACTGCCGCGGCGTCACCTATCGCCATCCGGTAAGGGCGGCACCCGGCCGCTGTCCGGCGTGCGCGTGCTGGACCTGTCCCGGATCATCGCCGGGTCGGTCGGCGGCCGTGCGCTCGCGCAGCATGGCGCCGAGGTGCTGATGATCAACGGCCCGCATCTGCCGAACATTGCGCCGCTCGTCATCGACAACAGCCGCGGCAAGCGCTCCGCCGTGCTCGATCTGCGCGACGCGGCAGGCCGCGACACGCTGCGCGGATTGACGCGTGACGCCGACGTCTTTCTGCAAGCCTATCGCCCCGGCGCGCTCGCGGCGCGCGGCTTCGGTCCCGACGACGCCGCGCGTGCGGCCTGGCATCGTGTACGTATCGGTGTGCGCGTATGGATATGAAGGACCGTGGGCCTCGCGGCGCGGCTTCGATAGTCTCGTGCAGTCCGCAAGCGGCATAGCGGCGGCCGAGCGGCAGGCGGCGGCATCGCCAGAACCGAGACATTTGCCGTGCCAGGCGCTCGATCACGCGACCGGTTATCTCGCCGCTTTCGGCGCCATGGTCGCGCTGGCCCGGCGCGCGACCGAAGGCGGAAGCTGGCACGTGAAGGTATCGCTGGCGCAGACAGGCCGGTGGCTGCAATCGCTCGGCCAGATTCCGGATGGACAGAAGGCGCCTGAGATCACGCTCGACGACGTGCGCGACTGCCTCGATACCGTTCAGTCCGAGTTCGGCCGCGTGCAGGCGGTGCAGCCCGCCGAGCAACTGGAGGAGACGCCGGCGTTCCTCGCGTTGCCGCCATCTCGGATCGGTGCGCACGAGGCGAAGTGGCTCTGACGGCGCAATGCCGCTGCATCGGAGCGTCTTTCGCTAAGCAACGAATGCCGCTTATTTGCGCAGTTCCGACACGAAATCGTAGTAATCGTTGCGGCAGTAAGTGTCGGTCAGTTCAATCGCGCGCTGATCCGCCGTGTAACTGACGCGGGTAATCAACAGCAGCGCTTCGTTCGGCGCGATGCTCATCTGCTGCGCGATTTCCTCGCTCGCATTCACCGCGCGGAAGTGCTGCAGCGCGCACGATGGTCAGCCCGCGATTCTCCAGATACGTGTACAGCGAATCGCCGATCGCCTGCGGATCCGGAATCACCGCGGCGGGAAAGGTCGAATTCTCGACCGCCATCACGATGCCGTCCGCAAGACGCAAGCGCCGCAGACGCGTCACGGCCGCGGCCGGCGAAAGCCCCAGCTGGATCACTTCCTCGCGATTGGCCGGCTCGATCTCGCGCGACAGCCACTTGGAGCTTGGCGTAAAGCCGCGCCGGCGCAGCATTTCGCTGAAGCTCGACAGCCGCGACAGCGGATCTTCATAGCGCGGCGTGATGAAACTGCCGGCGCCTTGCGTGCGTCGAATCAGGCCCTGTTCGACGAGCAAGGCAATGGCCTTGCGCGAGGTGATTCGCGAAACGCCAAGCGCCTCCGAGAGCACGCGCTCGGAAGGCAGCGCTTCGCCGGCATTCCAGCGGTTCTTGTGAATCGCCGTGCCGAGCTTGCGGGCAAGTTGCAGATAGAGCGGCGTGTCGTTTTCCGGGTCCGGGCGCAGATCGCGCCAGCGGTCTTCCGAGGCAGAGGTCATGGGGCTTACGCTAGAAGGGCGAGGAGCAATTCTAAGACATCGGCGCGCCGCGTTATAGCGGGCTTTTGCCTGGTCGCCGGTTGGATGCGGGCGGAGCCGCTAAACTCGTCGGTACGCATCGAGCGGCAGCGCCGGGCGTGCGCGCCGCTTCACTGCGCCAGCGCATGCCCGGACATTGAGCCATAGTCAGTCACACTTCAGGAGTCAGCATGACGAGCGATATCGCAAGCGTGAGCTTGCCCGACGGCGAGCGCATCCCGAAACTCGGGCGGGGCACATGGGAAATGGGCGAGCAGCCCGCGCGCCGCGCGGCGGAGATCGACGCGCTGCGATGCGGCATCGAGCTCGGCATGACGCTGATCGATACAGCCGAAATGTACGGCAACGGTGCGACCGAGTCGCTGCTTGGCGAAGCACTCGCAGGACTGCGCGACCAGGTGTTCCTCGTCAGCAAGGTGTATCCGCATAATGCGAGCCGGCGCGGCGTGATCGCTGCGTGCGAACAGAGCCTCAAACGTCTGAAGACGGATCGGCTCGATCTGTATCTGCTGCACTGGCGCGGCTCCGTGCCGCTCGCGGAAACGGTCGCGGCTTTCGAAGCACTGCGCGAGGCCGGCAAAATCCGCCACTGGGGCGTGAGCAACTTCGATACCGACGACATGGAAGAACTCGTGGCCGTGCCCGGCGGCGCGTCGTGCGTGACCAACCAGATTCTGTATAACGTCGCGCGGCGCGGGCCGGAGTTCGATCTGCTGCCCTGGCTCGCCGGTCGCAAGATGCCGGCCATGGCCTACAGTCCCGTCGATCACGCGCGTCTGCCGAAACGCTCGCCGTTCGACGACATTGCAGGCGCGCGCGGCGTGTCGGTGTTTCAGGTGGCGCTCGCGTGGGTGTTGCAGCTGCCCGGTGTGTTCGCGATCCCGAAGGCGGGCCGCGTCGAGCACGTGCGCGACAATCACCGCGCGCTCGAATTGCGGCTCGAGGCCGAGGAACTGGCTGCCATCGACGGCTATTTCAAGCCGCCGCGCGGCAAGCGCGCTGGAAATGCTCTGAGCGCCGCGCTGGCCGCGCCGGTCGCAAGCATGCGGACAAGCACGCGCACAAGCACGGCGCGCGTCCTCAATTGCAGCTGTGATGCATGTGCACCGAGCCCAGCACCGCGACTTCGGCTGGCGTGTGCTTGAGCGAGTCGTCGTTGACCTCGCCCGCGTCCGCGATGAATTCGTCGACGATCGACGACACCGGCGTATTGCGCAGGCACAGCGACACGCGCTGCGTTTCGTTGGCCGGCAAGGACGCGCGCTGACCGAGGAACAGCACGCCGTACTGATAGCCGTGGATGATGCCGCGAATGGCGCCGACACATTGGCCCTGCGCGACGTTATCGCTTTTCTGCTTGCAGGTCTGCGCGAGCGAATAGGCGGAGAAGCTGGGATCGACAGGCGGCGCGGCCTGCGACAACGTGGGCGACAGCGGCTGCGCAGCAGGCGCCGGCTTCTGCACGCCGGTTTGCGCGTGCGCGAGCGAGGCGAAGCCGAAAGCGGCCGCCGCCAGGCCGGCGACCGCGCGTGCCGCGGAGCAGGGGACGTTTGCTTGCATGTTGTGGTGCCCTCATATCGAACGTTGAATCTGATATGAGGAAATTGCCGCGCTTTGGTTCCAGGTTTGGTTCCCGACCGGCGCGCGTGCCGTGCAGATCTATCGCGAGGAGTCACCGTCGGCGTTTTTTGCCGAGCCGGTTGGCGCATCGTCGGGAGCGCCGTGCGTTTGCTCGCGCGAGGCGGCTTGCAGCGCGCGCAATTCGTCGACCGGAATATGACAGCGGATCCGATGCGCGCCGCCGTCGCCCGCATTCGCAAACGGCGGGTCCTGCTGTTCGCAGATCGCGCCCAGCTTGCGCGGGCAGCGCGTATGAAACACGCAACCGGACGGCGGCGACGCGGCGCTAGGCAAATCGCCGGACAGGCGTATGCGGGTTCTGCCCGCATGGCCGTCGAGCGTCGGTACCGATGACAACAGTGCTTCGGTATAAGGATGCTGCGGCCCGTCGAACACGGCAGCGGCCGGTCCGACTTCGAGCAGCCTGCCGAGATACAGCACGGCGATGCGATCAGACAAATAGCCACCACGTGCAGATCGTGCGAAATGAATACATAACTGACGCCGCGCTCGCGTTGCAGATCGGCAAGCAGATTGAGAATCGCGGCCTGCACTGAGACGTCGAGCGCGGAAGTCGGTTCGTCGCACACCACGACGCGCGGCTCGCCGGCGAAGGCGCGCGCAATCGCGACGCGCTGCTTGAGTCCGCCGGAAAGCTGGCGCGTGCGCGAGCCGAGATAGCGCTCCGGCAGACGCACGGCGGCGGTCAAGCTGGCGGCCGTTCGTCGATGGCGGCACCGCGCAGCGCACCAAGACGCGACAACGCACGGCCGATCAACCGCTTTACCGAATGCGCGCGGTTCAGTGCCGAGTCGGGATTCTGGAACACGATCTGCAGCGATTTCACCTGCTCGTCGTTGCGTCGCGTGACGCGCGCGGCGAGCGGCGCGCCGTCGAGTTCGAGCACGCTGCCGGCGTCGGGCGTGAGAAGGCCGAGCATCAGCTTCGCGAGCGTCGTCTTGCCGCTGTCCGATTCGCCGACAAGGCCGAGCGTCTCGCCGGCGGCGAGATCGAGCGACACGTTGTCGACGGCGCGCAACGCAGTGCCGGAGACGTGGAACGTTTTCGACAGTTTCTCGGCGCGCAGCACGAGTGCGCGCGATGGGTTGCCGCCTGCTGCGTCGTCGCGGGCTGGCCCTGTCTGCAGTTGGGCGCTCGCGCGCGGCAACTCGATGGCGCGCTCGTGATAGTGGCAGCGCGACATCTGATCGCCATGCGCCGCGCCGACCCGGTACGGCGGCGCCTCGCGGCGGCAGCGCTCGTCGGCGAGACGGCAGCGCTCCGCATAGATACAGCCTTGCGTCACGGAGCCCGGCGCGGGCAGGCCGCCCGCAATCGTGTCGAGCCGCTCGCTGTCCTTGCTGCGTCCGGCAGTGGGCAAACAGCGCAAGAGCCCCACCGTGTACGGATGACGCGGCCGCGTGAAGACGTCTTCTGTCGCGCCTTCTTCGACGAGCTTGCCCGCGTACAACACGCCGACGCGTTCGCACATGCGCCCGATCACCACATGCTGCGGCAAACCCTTGAGAATCGCGGTGCGCGTGTAGTCGGCGTCGAGCGCCTCGACGGTGCCGGCGCGCGCCATCCGCGCGATGTAGCCGAAGAACACGAGCACGAGCGGCAGCACCGGCAGGATCAGATGGCGCGCCTGCTCGAGCGCGCCGGCCTCGGGCGGATACGACGCTTCAATCGGCAGCCAGCGCAGCCACACGCCGAACACGAGAATCAGCACGATCGACGACACGAATTCCGGCACGACGGTGGCCGACAGGCCCGCAATGCTGATCGTGCGATCGAGCCAGCGTCCCGCGTGCATGGCGGACCACACGCCGCCCGCAATACCGAGCGGCACGACGACGATGAACGCAAAGAAGCCCAGCTTCGCGGAGTGCACGAGCGCGTCGGCGATGAACGGTCCCACCGGCTCGCGATACGCATACGAAAGCCCCATGTCGCCGCGCACGAAATGCGCAATCCATTCGGCGTACTGCGTCAAGAGCGGACGGTCGGCGCCCAACTGATGATTGAGCGCAGCGACCGCGCGCGGGTCGGCGAGCGGCCCGAGCACCGCACGGCCGATGTCGCCGGGCAGCAGTTGCCCGCCGGCAAAGACGATCACCGACAACAGCCACAGCGTGATCAGCGACAAGCCGACGCGTGTCGCCAGAAAACGCGCGACGCGCCCGGCGTTGCCGTTCGGCGCGGAAGCGGGGGAATTCACCGTGGTCGACATGTTCAACGCCTCGCCGGTCAAACGCGGCGCGGGGACGAGACGCTCAAGCGCTCAGCACCGCGCGGTCGAAATACAGCTGCGCGAGGGCGGTGAAGCGCACGCCGTTCACGCCTTTACGCATGGCGATCAGCTGGTCGTAGAAGAACGGAATGATGATCGGCGTTTCGTCGAGCAGCAGCGTCTGGATCTGCCCGGAGATTTTTTCTGCGACGCGAGGTCGACGGCGGTCACGAATTGCGCGACCAGTTGATCGTATTGCGGATTCCTGAAGTGCGCCGCATTCCATGTGCCGGTGCTCGTGAGCGGCGCATTCAGAAACACATTGGGCACGCCGCGATGACCGTAAGTCGGTGATGCCGAGCGGCGAGTCGAGCCAGTCCGATTTGCCCGGCGTGCCGGCGCCGTAATACAGCGACTGACTCTCCACCTCCAGATTGATGCGCACGCCGATCGCCTTCGCCGCGTTCTGCACGACGACCGCGAGGTCGGGAATCTCCATATACTTTTCGGTGGTCAGCGTCACGTCGAAGCCGTTCGGCACGCCTGCTTGCGCGAGCAGCTGCTTTGCCTTCGCGATGTCGATTTTGCGCTGCGGCACACCGGCGTCGGATGAAGGAAACACCGGCGCAAACGGACTGTCGTTGCCGAGCTGCGCGCGGCCCTTGAAGAGCCCGCGCACGAGCACTTCCCGATCCAGCGACAACGCCAGCGCCTGCCGCACGCGCTTGTCCTTGAAAAGCGGATTGTCGTTGCGCATATGAATCTGCCGATGCGCGCTCGACTTCACGCCCACTGCCTTGTAATCCGGATTGTTGAGAATAGCGGCGGCGCCCTGCACGGTGAAGGTGCCCATCACGTCGGCCTGATGGCCTTGCAGCGCGAGCAACTGCGCCTGCTGGTCCGCATAGAACGAAAACTGTACGCGCTCCGGTAACGCTTTGTCGCCCCAGTAATCGGGATTGCGCACGAACGACGCGCCCACTTTCGGCTGATACTTTTCGAGCTTGAACGGCCCCGTGCCGATGAAGCTCTTTTCATAACCACCCGCGTAGCTCGCCGGCAGAATCACCGCGTTGTAATTGTCCGAGGAAACGTAATACGGGAAGTTGCCGTTGGGCGCATCCAGATGGAAGGCGACGGTGTGTTCGTCGACGACCTTCGCGCCGCCTTTGGACAGCACGCCCTTCGGCACGGAGAGTGCCGCGGAGCCGCTGGCCGGATCGGCGAGGCGGTCGAATGTGGCCACGACGTCTTTCGCGGTGAACGGCTGGCCGTCGTGGAATTTGACGTTATCGCGCAGCTTGAAGGTCCACACGTCGCCCTTGTCGTTCGGCTTCCACGACAACGCGAGCGCCGGCTTCAGCATCAGTTTCTCGCCGTCGTCGTCGATCAGGAATTCGCCGGTCTGGTTGAGCAGCGCGAGGCTCGCGGCGTCCGTGACAGTAAGCGGGTCCACTGCGCCCGCAGGCGTCAGATGCGCGACGCGAATGGTCTGGTTCGACGGCGCGCCGGCTTTCGTGCTGCCCTGTGCCGACGCGCGCGGTGCATTCAGCACGCCGCCGCCCACGAGCGAAAGACCGATCACGCTCGCATAGCGCAGCAGTTCGCGGCGCGTGATGCGGCCGGCGAAGAATTCGTCGATGGCGTGATTGCCGTAAGCGTCGGCTTGGCGGCGGGCGAGGTCGAGGGCGGGGAATCGGTCAGCGGGAGTCTTCATCGTTGGAATGTCCAGTCCGTTCGGTTGCCGGTTCTGAGGAGCCGCGCCGGATGCGCGTCAAGTCGACTGCGCGGCGGGCGAAATTTCGGCGATGCAAGGCGGCTTCAGTTTAAGCGATTGCTCGTGGATTGGAGCGCTTGCGGCGGCGTCGGGTCCGCGATCGGCGGATAAAAGGGCCGGTGTGTGTCGTCGTCACAACGGTCCGGCCCGCGTGTGGTCGTCTGTCATCGCGTGAGATGCGGAAGCTGCGCAACGCGTTGCGCGCGGCATTCGCGCCATGATGTGCCGCTTCACGGCGCTATAGCGAACGAACCGGCAGGAAAGCCGTGGAAAGCTTGACCGCTCGAGCGCGATGGCCCGCTCGAGAGCGGTTGCATTTACCGCGTTGCGACGGCGGGCCGCCGCCAACGGTGGAACAGCACAGAGCCGATCCAGCACGCCATGAATGCAGCGACGATGCCGTAGCCCAGCACACCGAACTGCTCGTTGATGCGCGCCACCGCGTCCCACATGCCGCCATTGAGCCCGAGCTTGTCGGACAGCAGCCCCAACGCTTCCACGCCGCCGACCACAATGGCCATGACCGCCGAAACGAACGTGATGCTCGCGTTGTAGTAGAGCTTGCGCTTCGGGTCGTCCATCGCCCAGCCGTAGGCGTGGACCATCAGCACGTTATCCGTTGAATCGACGAGTGTCATGCCGGCGGTGAAGAGCGCGGGAAACACGAGGATCGAATAGAGCGGCAGGCCCTTGCCGGCCTCCGATGCGGCAATCGCGAGCAGGCCGATTTCCGTTGCCGTGTCGAAGCCGAGGCCAAACAGCACGCCGACAGGGTACATGTGCCAGCTTTTCGTCACGAGCCTGAAGAGAGGACGCAGCGCGCGCGACAGAAGACCGCCGGGAGCCGACGTCTCGGCGAGACCGGGCGTGCCGGCAACCGGTTCGCCGCCGCGTTGCACATGACGATAGCGGCGCCATACGTCGCGCAGAATCGCGAGGTTCACAGCCGCAAGCACGAGCAGGAACGATGCCGAGACGATCGTCCCGATGGTGCCGCCCACTGCCTTGAAGGACTCGAAGCGGCCATGCAGCGAATGCGCGGTCCATGCTATGCCGAGCGTCGCGAGAATCACGATGCTCGAATGTCCCAGCGAAAAAGCGAGACCCACGCCGAGCGGGCGCTTGCCCGCCTGCATGAGCTTGCGCGTGACGGCGTCGATGGCGGCGATATGATCCGCGTCGACCGCGTGGCGCAAACCGAAACCATACGCGAGCAGCGCCGTGCCGAGCAGCAGCGGATAGTGGCCGAAACGCGATCAGCGCCCAGCCCCACGCGGCGAGATTGGCGGCGATCAGAACGGCGTACAGCGTGAGAAGGCGAGGGCGCAGCGAAGCGGTCGGCGTCATGAGTCGCGTGAAAGTGAATTAGTGATCATACGGATGTTTGTGAATCGGATCGACCCAGTACACCGTTTCCGGTTGCTCGACGGCGTCGATGTTCAGGTTGACCACGACCGCTTCGTTGTCGCTGCGCACGAGCACGTATTCGAGCGGTTCGTCGGTACTCGCGTTGATCTCCTGATGCGGCACATACGGCGGCACGAAGATGAAGTCGCCCGGACCTGCTTCGGCGGTGAATTCGAGCTGCTCGCCCCAGCGCATGCGCGCCTGACCCCGCACCACGTAGATCACGCTTTCGAGCGCGCCGTGATGATGCGCGCCGGTCTTCGCATTCGGATGGATCGTCACGGTGCCGGCCCAGATCTTCTGCGCGCCGACCCGCGCCGCATTGATCGCGGCCGCTCGGTTCATGCCGGGTGTCTGCGGCGTGTTGGTATCGAGTTGATCGCCGCGTATCACCTTGACGCCGTGTTCGCGCCAATCGACGGGCGCCGCCCCCTTGTCCCGCTCGTCGTTGTAATGCGGATGTTCGTGATCCTGGCTCATCGCATGTCTCCTCGTGGGCTTGGGAGGCGCGCCAAGTGCGCGGCGCCGTCCGGCATTTTTACACGCTAAAAAACGCGTGTGGTTTGTGGGTTGCGCGTGCGCAAAGGCGATTGACTGCGAGGCGAAAAAAGCCCGTCCGGGAGGGACGGGCTTTGTGCGTTTCAGCCTGACTTTCAGCCTGAGCGTTTCAGCAGAACTGCCGCGTTGCGGCACCGCGGCTCTCCATGTGACCGCAGAGGCTCACTTCGGCTTGGCGTTGATGATCGCTTCCGACACGTTACGCGGTGCTTCAGCGTAATGCTTGAACTCCATCGTGTACGTTGCACGACCTTGGGTCAGCGAACGCAGCGACGTCGAGTAGCCGAACAT
>CALNWN010000008.1 GCA_940746715.1 uncultured Paraburkholderia sp. | reverse complement strand
CTGTCCACATGTCTACAATACCATTGAAGATGTCGATCAGGCGGTTGCAAACATGAACTATTGGAAAGATCTCGGCTAGCGCCTGTCCCCAAATACGAGGCGGGTTAAAAAGTGGATGCCAGTGTTTTGTATAATATATACATAATCCTGCATTTTTGTGCCTTTATTTTCCTGTTTTTATTAACGTCTTTCTATTAGCATAAATTCAGTGTTTTTCGGGGTAACATAAAAATCTGGCAATGAAAGTCCTGTTACTATTAGTAAGTAGCGACAATTCGCGACTCCGCCTCTACTGTCAATCCGTTTTACAGGCTAATGTTTAACATTTGATTAACCTGCTCTGGGACCACAACAATGCTGATAACTTCTTCGGAGAATTTCACGGTCCGGAAGTTATTGCCGCTTTTTCCGGCGCGATGCTCTTCACGCTCGTGCAGTCCACTTTCCGCGGGCTGAGCAGACTGCTCATTTTTCTGGTCTCATTCCTGATGGGTGTTGTGGGGGCGGACACCGCACTCTCAATTGTCAAGCCCTACCTTCCTGTTGATGCCTTTCCGGGCAGGGAAGCCGGCGCGTTCATCTGCAGCGCGCTGATTGTCACGGTGGCTATGCCGGTCATTGGCCGCGTTGAAAAACACCTGTCGGCAGGACGTGAGTTATGAGAGAGGGCCTGATAATGAATACCTCCAACCAGTGTTGCTGAATGTGAATGCGGTTATCTGTGCCGTCACGGCAGGCCGGCTTTTTATGGCGCCTGTCATACCGTCCCGACAGCTTTCTTCAGGGGCTGATTATTTACTTCCTCATCATATCCTGTGCGGCCGTGACCATACGGACCCTGACCGGCGAATATTACTTTGCCGACTGGTCGGAAGCCGTTATCAACGCGGCACTCTGTCTTTTCTGCCTGCTGAGCGGCGGCAACTTATTTGGAGGATTCAGCAATGAAAACCGGCGCAAAAGGTCTTGAGCTGATAAGGCGTTTTGAAGGGCTGCGCCTTCAGGCATATCAGTGCTCCGCACACGTCTGGACTATTGGTTACGGGCACACCTCAGGCGTCAAGCCCGGTGATGAAATCTCCACACAACAGGCCGACGCTTGTCTGCTTCTGGACGTTGAAGAATCTGAACGAGCCGTGAATCATTACGTGACCGTTCCGCTCACGCAGTGTCAGTTTGATGCTCTTGTGTCTTTTACGTTTAATCTCGGTTCCGCAAACTTACGCACCTCCAAGCTGCTGAAAAAACTCAACGCCGGGATTATGCCGGCGCAGCCGGGGAACTTTCGCGCTGGGTAAACGCAGGCGGGAAAAGGCTTCCCGGTCTGGTTCGCCGCCGTGAAGCGGAAAAAACGCTGTTTGAGGAGCCGGAAGAATAGTCGCGCGTATCGCGTGCCCGTGCGCAGAAGGCCATTCTGTACACGCCCGTCAGATTTCCCCCTATCATTCATGAGGATTTGCCATGTACCTGACCAAAGAAATACTCGACAAACTGAACGCCGGCAATAAAACAAACCGCAATCTGAAAGCAGGGGGGATGATCAGATAACTCTGCCGGATATTATGGTTCGCTCTTTTGCCGAGGTGAAAGAGCTGGCCGGCGACGCCCTCACCTGGGGTGAAAAGAATTTTCTGTACCGGCAGGCACAGGAAGAACTGAAAGAGAACAAAATGGTGGAGTCACGCATCCTCAGCCGCGCCAACCCGCAACTGGCAAATGCGGTACGGCTGGGTATCCGCCAGTATTCCATGCTGCGCAGCTACGATGACCTGTTTCCGCAGCGCGCCAGCCGCTTCGTCAAGCCCGGTTCGGTGGCCTCTATGTTCTCGCCGGCGGGCTATTTGACCGAACTGTACCGTGAGGCAAAGGGACTGCATGCTGATACGTCAGCGTACTATCTGGATACCCGCCGACCAGACCTGGCGTCGCTTTCGCTGTCGCAGTCAAATATGGACGATGAGCTGTCCACGCTATCCCTGTCAAATGAGCTGCTGCTGGACACTATCCAGTCGCAGGAAAGTTTGGGGTACGATGGTGTCATTGAAAAGTTTGCCACCTACAGACAGACCGGAGCGACGCCGTACAGTCAGCCCTACGAGGCCGTCCGGCATTCCATTATCCTGCAAGGACCCGGAGTTTGCCGCGTTTCGTGACAATCCGGCAGTAGCCGCGAGAATGGATACCGCTTCACTACTCGGCATTCAGGCGGATATCTCTCCCGGACTACGGGAAATCCTGACCGAGGAGATTACGGAAGATAATGCAGACGCGCTGATAACGAAAAACTTCGGGGATGTCAGCCTTACCGCTTTCCTGAGCGTTACTTATCTCGCCCACTGGTACGGGGTGGCCTATGATGAAATGAACTCCCTACTTATTCTGCTGGGCACATCGGGCAACATAACGCCAAGCGTACAGTATTATCAGAACGACCAGCTGATTGCGCTGCTGGAGTCTGACGGCGCGCTGGATGCGATGCTAATCACCCGCACTAGTGGCGACAATGTAAGGCAGCTGAATTATGCTGAATTAATTTCTCTGGGCGACAATAAATTTCAATTCAATTACAATTTTTCCGATGAGCGAGATAACCCTGTTTTTGCAATTGGCACCAAAGGTTTTAATTCGGATGACTTGTTGCCACAGAAAAAATTCACACCTCGTAAAAATACCCCGTACTCGACCACCTTCTCATTAAGTGACCAGCAGTTAAGCCGGCCTGTTGAAATAGGAATGAGTCGTACCACCAATGGCGAAGGGGTTTACAGCTCTTTCTGCTTTAAACAGAGTGTATTTCCCATCGGTGTGTTTTTGTTAAAACTAAACAAGCTTGTCCGCCTCCATAAAGCCACAGGGATGACCCCGTCCGCGATACGTAGCGTTATTGAGAGCAGCAACAGTAATCTTGAGATTACCAAGGACGTGCTCAGCCAGCTTTTCCGGGTGAATTATTTTTATGCAGCGCTACGGGACTGACGTTTCTGCTGCCATGGTGCTTTCCGGGGCAAACATCGGACAGGTGACGCACGATAACCAGGCCAGCGCCTTTACCCGCCTGTTCAACACGCCGATGCTGAACAATACAGAGTTTTCTGCCGACGGCACCACCGTCAGACTGACACCCACCGACGTTACCGACACCTTCCGCACCGGCGTCATGAAGCGCGCCTTCGGCGTCAGTGATACCGGGCTTTATACCCTGTGGTCGCTGGCCTCGGGCAACGCCAGCCCGCCGGACTTTACCTGTACGACTGAAAACCTGTCCACCCTTTACCGCATCAGCCTGCTGGCCAGTCTCCACGGCCTGAGCGTGACTGAGCTGGCCGCGCTGCTGTCCGTTTCCGCCTTACGCTTCACGGGCCACTGGCGTACTTTCCGATACGGAGCTGGCCGGGCTGGTCAGCTTTGTGGACCAGTATGCCCGGTGGCTGAAGGACATGAACTGGACCGTCAGCGACCTGTGCCTGATGCTGACCGACCGCTTCAGCACCACACTGTCGCCGGATATAGAAAACCTGACTGCCACGCTAAAAAACGGCCTGGCCAGTCAGGACCTCAGCGGGGCCGGCGAGGCGGCGCTCATAACGGCCGCCGCCCCCTTTATCGCCGCCGCAACTCAGCTTTGCTCGGCCGAAACGGCGGCGGCAGTATTGCAGTGGCTGAACCAGCTGAAGCCGCAGAGCCTGACGGTGTCCGGACTTCTAACCCTGGTGGATAAAGAACCAGGAACGCGCACCGATGACGAAACCGCAAAAATGGTTTCCTTCTGCCAGGTAATGGGGCAACTGGCGTTGATTGCGCGCAACGCCAGCCTGAGCGCGAGCGAACTGTCATGGGTGGTTGCGCATCCCACCGTTATCACCGAAAAGGCCACCGCGCTAGGCCACGATATCACCACGCTGCATGACCTGACGCAACTGCACGCGCTTCTGGCGCGCTGCGGTACGTACGCCTCTGAAATCCTTACTTCGCTGAGCGGGAAAGCAGGGGCTGAAAAAAACAACCTTGCCGTAAAAACCGTGGCCACCGCACTTACCCTGGACGAGCAGGCGCTGACACAGGCGCTCGCGCAGACCTCCGCATACGCCTATTTCTACAGCTGGATACACCTGCGTAATGCGCTGCAGTGGCTGAACGTCGCCGGCACCTTCGGCATCACGCCGGCGAACGTGGCGGCGCTGGTTAAACTCACCTACTCGTCGCCGTATGCCAGCTGGGTGGCCGCCAGCCACGCCCTGCAGGCCGGGCTGAATACGCAGCAGACCGCGCAGCTGCAGGCCGGTCTGGATGAAGCCCTGAGTACTGCCGTCAGCGCATACGTGATAAAAAACATTGCGCCATCCTGGGTTGACAGCCGCGACAGGCTATACAGCTGGCTGCTGATTGACAACCAGGTTTCGGCACAGGTGAAAACCACCCGACTACGTTGACCCGACGGTGCGCATCGGGCAGACCGGGATGATGGAGGAAATGCTGCAGGCGCACGGCCAGAGCCAGCTGACCAGCGATACCGTTGAGAACGCCTTTAAAACCTACATGACCCGTTTTGAAGAGATTGCCAACCTTAACATTGTCAGCGGTTACCACAACAGCGTCAGCGACCAGATCGGAACGACTTATCTTATCGGGAAGTCAGCCGCCGGAGATTTTTACTGGCGCTCGACGGATATTGGCAAAATGTCGCACGGAAAGCTGCCGGCCAACGCTTGGAGCGAGTGGAAAAAAATTACCGCCGCAGTGAGGTCTGTAAACAACTTGGTGCGTCCGGTCATCTTTCAGTCGCGGCTCTATCTGGTCTGGGTAGAGAGCAGCGAGGCTGCCACAACAAGCGGCAGCAGTACAACCCAAAGCACGAAGTATCAGCTGAAATACGCCCACATCCTGCATGACGGAACGTGGAGCTCGCCGGTGACCATAACGACCGGAGAAAGTATTCTTCCGCTTGGTGATGTAGGCATTGATGAGTCCGGTATGTACTGTGCAAGAGATGCGGAGCTGGAAAAACTTTATATTTTTTCTACAAGAAAGAGAGCAGCTACTCAACACTACCCGACAAAATGGCCGGACTGAGCCTGTCCACCGACGGTACGGCTGAAAGTATTTCCACCGCTTCTGCCGCCAAAACGGCGGGCTATATCTATTTACAGCTGGATACCACCACGGCGGTCAGGCTGAACACACTTTATGCCGGCGGAAGCACACGGGTCAGCGTATCGAGTGCAACCAGATCTGACTACTCATGGGGGTATGGTTCCTATACGATAATGTATAACGGAAGTATAAAGAATCTTTCTGCCACGGTGTCGGGAAATAATATTATTGTCGGGTTTGATGGCGTCGCCAAGGTGGTATACAACGGATGCGATGGTACCCGGAGCAGAACTCAGATTGACATGATAAAAATTATTGGCAATATGGGCGATTCTTTTTATCTGCCAGTAACGGTCAAAACCGGGCCCTGGGCCACCTCCGCTAGACATACCGCCCAATGCGTTGTAAGCAAAACCACAAAAAAGTTTATTTTCAGTCCTCGCAAGATTATCTGGAAAATGGTAGGTACATCCCTTACTATGCCATTGCCGATTCAAATCCCACGTCTTCTTTCAAGACTACGAAAAATTCTGCCGGATTATGGGAGGCCTCTGACGACAGGCTGGCCTCTTTAACTAAAAATATCTATGTGTGCCGCAGCAATCCTTTTCCATCTGGAGGGGATTATGATTTTGCGTTCTCCAATTTTGATTATATTGATACCAGTCTACCTACTGAAAATGTGAGACTTTCCGCTTCGTCATCAGGCGAAAGCTTTACGTCGGATAATCGTTCAAAATTCACTTTCGCGGAGTCGCTATTTGATTTCAGCAATAAGTCTGTCAAGATTCCGTTGAGCGCATTCAGCGGCAATACTGCCAGTATTTCATTCAAATTCAGCGCCACCGCCCCCAGCGGAGACGGACGCTCACTGGGTGATGAAACGTTCACGGTGACCCTTAGCAGGGTGGATGAAAGCTCTATGCCGGTCATCTCCCTGAACCAAACGGCGGACGGCGCCCAGTACCTGCAGTACGGCGTTTACCGTATCCGTGTGAACACGTTGTTTGCAAAACAGCTGGTCGCCCGGGCGAATAGTGGTTTGGATACGGTTCTGTCGATGGAAACCCAGCAGCTTCAGGAACCCAAGCTTGGCAAGGGTTTCTACACGGATTTCGCCCTGCCTCCTTACAAGGAAAGCATTCACGGCAGCAGTCGGGCATTTAGTCTCAACCTGAAACACGTTGTCGATAACAATGCACACATTGTGTTCTCCGGGATGCTGACCGACAGTACCTTAAGCGTAAGATTGTTTATCCCTCTTGATGAGGAAGCGCTCAATTTAAATTGTTGCGCCAAGGTGTTTCTGAAAACCGCCAAGATAGGGGATGGCACGTGGAAAGGGGCTCATTTTGCATATACCGACGCTACCCATACCACGGTGGAGATTCACAGCCAATCAGACATAAGCATGTTTACCAGCGTGACCCTTCTCGATACCCAGACCGAACCCATGGATTTCAGCGGCGCCAATGCCCTCTATTTCTGGGAGATGTTCTACTACGTGCCGATGATGGTATTCCGGCGTCTGCTGCAGGAGAGCCGCTTCACCGAGGCCACGCAGTGGATCAAATACGTCTGGAGTCCGGAAGGCTATCTTGATTATGGAGAGCGCGCCACCTGGCGGTGGAACGTGCGCCCGCTGGAGGAGGAGACCACCTGGCATTCCGACCTACTGGACTCGGTGGACCCGGACGCCGTATCCCAGGCGGACCCGATGCACTACAAGGTCGCGGCGTTCATGTCTTATCTCGACCTGCTGATTGCCCGCGGCGACGCGGCTTACCGCTTGCTGGAACGCGATACGCTCAACGAAGCCAAAATATGGTACGTACAGGCGCTGGATCTTCTCGGCGATGAGCCGTATCTGGCCTAGGCATCGGGCTGGAGCAGCCCCCGCCTGACCGACGCGGCCAGCACCACCGCCCGGGTAAGTACCCAGCAGGCGCTGCTGGCGGTGCGCCGGCAGGTTGCCTCCGGCGAACTGCGCACCGCCAACTCCCTGACCAGCCTGTTCCTGCAGCAGCAGAACGAGAGGCTGGCCGGCTACTGGCAGACCCTGGCGCAACGCCTGTACAACCTGCGGCACAACCTCTCCATCGACGGCAGCCCACTGTCGCTGTCCGTTTATGCAACGCCGGCCGATCCGTCTGCTCTGCTCAGCGCGGCGGTTAACGCGTCGTCGGGCGGTGGTGACCTGCCGACGGCCGTCATGCCGTCGTACCGCTTCCCGGTGATTCTGGAGAGCGCCCGGGGGATGGTGAGCCAGCTGACCCAGTTTGGCAGTACCCTGCTTGGCATCAGCGAACGCCAGGACGCCGAGGCGCTGTCCGAACTGCTGCAGACCTAGGGCAGCGAGCTGGTTCTGCAGAGTATTGCCCTGCAGAACAGCATCATTTCCGAAATTGATGCGGACAAAACCGCGCTTGAAGCGGCGCACAGCGGCGCGCAGTCTCGCCTTGACGGCTACACTACGCTGTATGATGAGAACGTTAACGCTGGCGAAAAACAGGCGATGGACCTGGCTATTTCTGCTTCAGTATTGTCCACCACCGCTACCGCCTCTTATACAGTTGCGGCCGGGCTGGATGCCGTGCCGAAAATTTACGGCATGGCGTTCGGGGGAAGTCGTTATGGTTCCATTGCGCGGGCGGTTGGCACAGGAATTGAAATTGGTGCTGCGGCCTCACGTACCGCCGCGGAGCGTCTCAGCCAGTCAGAAGCATACCGTCGTCGCCGTCAGGAGTGGGAAATCCAGCGCAATGCGGCGCAGTCTGACGTGAACCAGATTGATGCCCAGCTGGCTTCGCTGGCGGTGCGCCGCGAAGGCGCGGTGCTGCAGAAAACCTACCTGGAGACCCAGCAGAACCAGACGCAGGCACAGATGAGCTTCCTGCAGAACAAGTTCACCAGCAAGGCGCTGTACAACTGGCTGCGCGGCAAGCTGGCGGCCGTCTACTACCAGTACTATGACCTGCCGTGTCCCGCTGCCTGATGGCGCAGGAGGCATATAAATGGGCGCTGGGTACGGGGATCATCCTCCTCATTCATCCGTCCGGGGGCTTGGCAGGGTACCTATGCCGGCCTGATGGCGGGCGAAACGCTGATGCTCAATCTGGCGCAGATGGAGCAGCGTTATCTGGAGAAAGACCAGCGCCAGAAGGAGGTGACGCGCACCGTAAGCCTGTCGGAAGTGTATGCAGCCCTTTCCGACAGCGCTTTCACGCTGGCTGATGAAGTAACTGCACTGGTCACGACCGGCAAGGGCAGTGCCGGCAAGGCTGATAACGGGCTGACGGTGAGTGACAAACAGCTGCAGGCCACCCTGAAGCTCTCCGACTTGAACATCGGTGATGACTATCCTGTGTCACTGGGCAACACCCGGCGCATTAAGCAAATCAGCGTCACCCTGCCGGCACTGGTCGGGCCGTATCAGGATGTACGGGCGGTGCTCAGCTATGGTGGCAGCGTGAAATTGCCCCGGGGCTGTACGACTGCCGCGGTATCATCCGGTATGAATGACAGCGGTCAGTTTCAGCTGGACTTCAACGACAGCCGCTGGTTACCGTTTGAGGGCATACCGGTCGGCGACTCCGGCACGCTGACTCTGAGCTTCCCTCAGGCTGACGGTAAGCAGAAAGACCTGCTGCTGAGCCTGACCGACATTATTCTGCATATCCGTTACACCATCGTTACCTGATTCAGCTTCTGGCATCAGGCTCCCAGCGGGGAGCCTGTGGAGGCCTTTATCCGTGTAAGGCATGGCACAACAACGGTCCAATCCGCTGTTCGGCTCGTGTGCCGGCCGTGTCCGGTAGCCGTATGTCGGGCGTGCTTTTGCATGGATGTCGTCGTGAGTGTCCACGACGTTATCGGCGCCCGCGGGCGCCGAACCAACAGGATGTGATCTACCATGCAAAATGATGCATCAGTATCGGTCCAAAGCCTGTCGTTGCCCAAAGGCGGGGCGCGATCGTTGGCTTGGGCGACAGTCTCAGTCCCATCGGCCCCAGTCGAATGGCCGGGTTTGCGTTGCCGTTGCCGGTCTCCGCGGGGCGCGGATACGCACCTTCGCTGACGCTGAATTACAGCAGCGGCGCAGGCAATGGCCCATTTGGCCTCGGATGGCAATTGAGTTCGGCGGCCATCCGGCGTCGCACGAATCGCGGTGTGCCGCGCTACGACGGTGGGCCAGACGACGAGTTTATTCACACGTCTGGTGAAGTACTCGTTAGTGAACGCGACGAACGCGGCGAGACGATCACGACCTCCGTCACGCAGTACGGCGATAAGGACCTAGGGAAAACTTACCAGGTCACCCGCTATTTCCGGCGGGTCGAGAACGCATTCGACCGCATCGAACGCTGGCAAGGTTCCGACGACGATTTCTGGATGATCCACGGCGCCGATGGCCAGCTTCACTGTTTCGGCAAAACCGCTGCGGCACGGGTGGCGAACCCGGATGCTTCCGAACAAATTGCGGAATGGTATATCGAGGAGTCGGTCAGCCCGAGTGGCGAGCACATTTACTTCCGCTACGTCGCCGAGACTGCCGATGGTGTTGCTGCGGAGAACGAAGAGAACCGCGACCATGCCGCGAATCGCTACTTGGCCGAAGTCTATTACGGCAATCGAACGCCGGCGCCCCACTTGTATCTGTGGGATACGACTCATGTCCGCGACCAAGGCTGGCTATTCAGCGTTGTGCTGGATTACGGCGAACGGGGCATCGATTTCGACACGCCTGCGCCTTATGGTGCGCCGAGCGGCCATGTGTGGGCGATGCGTGCTGACAGCTTTTCCCGTTATCAATACGGCTTCGAGGTGCGCACGCGTCGACTGTGTCGTCAGGCACTGCTGTTTCATCATATTCCGGAGCAATTGAGCGACGACCATACGTTGATTCGTCGCATGCTTTTCACATATGGGGAATCCCCGGCCGTGACTCACTTGACACAGGCTCGATCATTGGCTTACGGGCCCGATGGCGCTCTGCAGAACCTGCCACCGATCGAGTTCGGTTACAGCACCTTCGACCCGAGCGTGCTCGCAGGCAGCGGCACGGTCTTCGACGGTGTGCCCGAATTGCGCAATGGTGAGCATTACGAACTCGTTGACTTGTACGGCGACGGCTTGCCTGGCGTGCTGTTTCGTCACGACGTCGATTGGCGCTACAAGCCGCCCATGCGCGGCAAAGCCGGAACCGAGGCGGTCGCTTACGGTGCTTGGCAAGCGCTGCCCAGTGCCCCGGCGATGCAGCCGGCGCAGCTCGCACTCATGGATATCGATGGCGATGGCCGCATGGATTGGCTGGTCACTTAACCCGGTATGAGCGGTTGCTTTTCGCTCAAGGAAGGCAACCAGTGGTCCCGATTCACACCTTTCAACGCACTGCCAACGGAGTTTTTCCATCCGCAGGCACAACTGGCGGACTTGGTTGGCTCGGGCTTGTCGGATCTGGCATTGATCGGCCCCAAGAGCGTGCGCCTTTATGCGAACCAACGCGACGGGTTTGCTCGTGGATCGGACGTTAGTCAGGCTGCAGACATCACGCTGCCGGTTGCAGGGCGAGACGCACGGGAACTGGTCGCCTTCAGCGACGTACTCGGTTCTGGGCAGGCGCATCTCATCCGCATCCGCCACGATGGCGTCATGTGTTGGCCGAATCTGGGGCGAGGTCGGTTCGGCCGGCCGTTCCTGCTCGCCACGCTCAATTTCGATCGCGACACCTTCAATCCCGACCAGGTCTTCCTGGCCGATCTGGATGGCAGCGGCGCGACCGACTTGATCTATCTCGAGCGCAATGACTTGACGCTCTATCTGAATCAGTCCGGCAATGGCTTTGCCGCACCGGTCACCTTGCCGCTGCCCGCCGGGCTGACGTTCGACCGGGTGTGCCGCGCCAGCTTTGCCGATCTGCAGGGCGTGGGCGTCGCCAGCCTGGTTATCTCGCATACGCATATGGCGCCGAGACATTGGCGGTTGGATTTTGCCAAGGCCAAGCCGTATCTGCTCACGAGCGTGAACAACAACATGGGGATGCATACGACCTTCAGTTACCGCAGCTCGGTGCAATACTGGCTCGACGACAAGCAGGCGGCCCCGACGCTGACGTCCGCGTTGCCGATGCCGATCCACACGGTCGCCCAGGTGACGACGCTCGATGAAATCACCGGCAATTCGATTGCCCAGCAATATGGCTATCACCATGGCGTGTACGACGGTATCGAGCGTGAATTTCGCGGCTTCGGGCTCGTGACGGCGCAAGACGCGCAACAGGTGACCACGACGATCGATAGTCCGGTGCCGCTTGCGCCGCCGCTCTTTACCAAGACGTGGTACCACACTGGCCGAGAGGCCGATGAAACGGCACTGGCGAACTCGCCTTACCAAGATGCGAGTGCAGTATCAATCAATCGTACCCGCGTGACCAAGTTCGATGCCGAGCACCAACAGGACGCCGAACTTGATGCAGTGGATGCCGACACACGCTACTGGTTGTTCCGAGCACTCAAGGGCGTCCAGCTACGTCAGGAAGTGTATGGCCTGGACGGTAGCGACAAGGAAGCCGTGCCATATACGGTCTCGACGGCGCGCTATCAGGTCCGGCTTGTCCAGTCCGGGGCGGCCCGGGTGAGCCCGGTTGCCATGCCGACCGTGCTCGAGCAGGTCAGTTACAGCTATGAGCGTATCGCGGTCGACCCGTTGGTCAGCCAGCAGGTTCAACTGCAACTGGACCGCTACGGCAGCGTGACCTGGCAAGTTGCGGCGAATTATCCGCGCCGTCCGCGGCCAAACGCCAATCCCTATCCGGCGACACTGCCCTCAACGGGTTGGGCCAGCAGTTACGACGACCAGCAAGCCAAGCTGATTCTGACCGAGCAGCGTAGCCTGCCGATCCACTTGGATGATGCGCAAGCGTGGCGATTGGGCCTTCCTAGCCAGCAGCGCAGTGACGTGTTGGTTTTCGACGGTAGTCAAGTGCCGGTGAACGGATTGTGCTACGAATTGCTGACGCAAGCGGGGGGATGGCTGGATGCCCAAAAGCCGCGCACGTACGCCGGGCAGCAGCAGATCTTTTATACGGACACTCCGGTTGGCTTGACCGCGCTTGTCGACCATGTGGAAACGGCTGAACTCGACGATGTCGCGCTCGAGGCGTTCGACGGTGTGCTGGACGATGAGGCACTGACTGCCTTGCTTAAGCAAGCCGGGTATCGCTTGGCGGACCGTTTGCTGCCGCCGGATGATCAGGTCAAAGAATCGCAAGTCTGGGTTGCGCCGCGCGGATATGCGTCTTATGGATCGGCGGCGGAGTTCTATCGCCCATGCAGCCAGCGCACGAGCGCGCTGACGGGGGAGGTGAAATATGAGTACGACGACTTCACGTGTGGACTGAAGAAGACCACCGATGCGCTCGACAATCGGACGACGGCGGTCTACGACTATCGCTTCTTGCACCCCAAGCAAGTGGTGGACCTCAATGGCAATACCTAGGAGGTGTTGTTCGATGCGCTGGGGCGCGTGGGGGCAAGTAGTTTTTACGGCACCGAGGAAGGGCTGCCGGTCGGCTTTAGCGCCCTGGCGGACTTCTCTCTGGGTGAGCTTACGGTCGCTCAGGGCATTCAGGGGGCGGGTGCGTCGACACAGACGGTGGCGGGCATTTATCTGGCTGACCCGCTTAGCTGGATGGGGCAATTGGCTCAGGATGCGCTGAAAGTTGTGACGGGCGACGTCGCGTCAATTTGGAATGCACTGCAGGCGCACGCGTTCCTCACCCCGGATGGTCGAGTCCTGTCTGCAGGGCATGCGTGGGCGGCTGGCGATGTGCCGATGGCCGACCTTCCGGATGGCGTTCGCCCGATCATTCGGGCACTGCCTCGACAGCCGGTTCAGCAAGCGTCGCTGATTGCGGATCGTTACCCATCCGATTCAGCACAACAGGTGCGGGTCGGCGTGGGTTATGTCGATGGTTTTGGTCGGGCGTTACAGGTCGCGCAAAAGGTACTGGGGGGTGCCGCATGGCAACGTAATGAGCGAGGTGAAATTGTCGTAGATGAGGCCGGCAAGCCGATTAGTCAAGAGACGGCGACGCGTTGGGCGGTGTCCGGCAAGGTCGAGTACGACAACAAGGGGCAGCCGGTGCGCAGCTATCAGCCGTACTTTATCAACGACTGGCGTTATGTGGCCGACACGGCGATGCGTAGCTGTGGGTATGCGGATACGCACTACTACGATGCGATTGGTCGCGAGGTGCAAGTTGTGACAGCCAAGGGATATCTGCGGCGCATGGGCTACTACCCATGGTTCACAGTCGCCGAGGACGAGAACGATACCTGGCAGCCGACGAACTGACGATGTGGCAGTGGCGCTTCTTTAAAAGGTAGAGATTGTTATGACGACGCTTGAGAATCCTGGGTACGGCACGCCGACGCTGGCAGTAGTGGGCAATCGAGGCGAGACGGTGCGCACGCTGAGCTACAACCGCGCGGCGGTTAGAGATGACCTCGACGAGCGGATCGAGCGGACCGAGTACAACCTGCTCGGGTTTGTTTCGTCTCGAATCGATGCCCGGTTGTTCAGTGCGGGTGAGACACCGAACTTCGCTTACGTGACGTCGCTTGCTGGCGGTGCGTTGTGTACCGCCAGTGTTGACGCCGGTACGAGGTGGACGCTGGCCGATGCTGACGGTCGAGCGGTTTGGGCCCGTGACGCCCGTGGAACCACCGCGACGTGGACGTACGATGTAGTGGGGCGTCCGCTGACAGCCGAGGAGGCTGTTGCGAGTCAAGCTCCCGCGACCCGCGAGGTATGGGTGTACGGCGAGCAGGAAGCTGATGCGCAGGCGCGCAACCTGCGCGGACAATGTGTGCGCCGCTACGATACTGCGGGACGCCTGACGTGGAGCGGCTTTCGCCTCACCGGTGAACCGGTCATTGAATCGCGCACCCTGCATCGCCCATGCGGCAGGTTCACGACGGGTGCCATGTGCCGCCCACCGAACGCGTGACGAACTGCGTGAGTGCGGTATCGTCGGCGAGCAGCTGGTCGAGCGTCACGCCTTGCGTGACCACGCGGCGCACGAGCGACGCGCGCAACGGCCCCGCGATGTCCAGCAGCGCCGAAAGCGCGCCGCGTTGCAACGCGTTCCATGCACCTGGCACGGCAACCGCCGCGACGCGCGGCGAATAGCTCGATGGAAACAACGTGTCGCGATGCGCCGCCATTGTTGGCGCGGCGAGCGTCTTTGCGCCGAAACGCAGCGCGAGCTTGAGCCGTTCGAGATCGCGCGCATCGGACAGCATCGCGAAATCGACGTCGGGCTCGTCCAATGCGCTCGCCGATCTAAGCTTGAGACGCCCCCGCGAATACGATTTGTTGACCCAGAAGAACAGGGTGAGCACGCGCGCGCCAACCGCGCGCCTTCGGTCGAACAGGATGCGCTCCGCGATCTCATCGGTGCGGATGGTGAGATTGGGCCGCGCTCGCACGGTGTCGTCCAGATAACACACGGAGGTGGGTATGCGCTCGCCCTGCGCGCTCACTGCAATGGAGCCGATAAAGGTGCCGTCCTGCCACGGGCCGTTCTGGTCTTCGCGCAGCGGATAGTCGTGCTTTAACGTATCCAGCACGGCTTTCACGAAGGGCGGGATGCGCGGCCATGCCGTTCGCTGGATGCGTAGCGGGCCGTGGGCTCCGTGCAGTTCGCGATGGTCCGGGCCGTCGAAGTCGCAGTCGGTTTCGAGCTTGCGAAAATAAGGCAGACACGCTTGCCAGTTCCAGCCTTGTGCGCCGAGGGTGTCCCATTCGTCGTAGTCGGCGGGCGCGCCGCGGTTCGCCATGAGCGCATTAATCGCCGAGCCGCCGCCCAGCAGCCGCGCCTGTTCATAGCGGCGCAGCGCGGCGAAGCCCACGTTGACGCGGTCGAGGAAACTCACGAAATACAGCAGCATCACAAACGGGATGATCCGCAGCGTGAGCTTGCGGGACACCCGGCTTTCGAGGTCGGTCATCATTGTCTCCTCCTTTGGAGGCGTAAGCGGTGCGCGCTTGTGAAAGGTGGCAAAGCGAAGCGCGCCGCAGCCGTCGAATGCGGCTGTTGTCCGGGTGCAGGCCTGGGGGCGCGCCTCGCGCGGCGAACTTGTCGTGCAATATCAGGCTGATTTGCAGGGTGATTTGCAGACCTATGCGGCGTTCGCCGCGGGCGCTGCAGCGCGCTCGATGAATGCGCACGCCGCGGCGGTCACCTGCGCGGTGGTCGCCGTGCCGCCGAGGTCGCCAGTGTGCAGCGACTTGTCCGCGGTCACGGCTTCCACGGCCTGCATGACACGTCTCGCCGCGTCGAATTCGCCGAGATGTTCGAGCAGCATCACGACCGACCAGAAGGTTCCCACGGGATTCGCGAGCCCCTTGCCCATGATGTCGAACGCCGAGCCGTGGATCGGTTCGAACATCGAAGGAAAGCGGTGTTCGGGATCGATGTTGCCGGTCGGCGCAATCCGAGGCTGCCGGCCAGCGCGGCGGCCAGGTCGCTGAGAATGTCGGCGTGCAGATTGGTGGCGACGATGGTGTCGAGGCTCGCGGGACGGTTGATCATGCGGGCGGTCGATGCATCCACGAGTTCCTTGTCCCACGTTACGTCGGGGAATTCCTTCGAGACCTGCAGCGCGATTTCGTCCCACATCACCATCGCGTGGCGCTGGGCGTTGCTCTTCGTGATCACAGTCAGCAGCTTGCGCGGCCGGGACTGCGCGAGGCGGAACGCGAAGCGCATGATGCGCTCGACACCGGCGCGGGTCATGATCGACACGTCGGTTGCCGCTTCGATCGGATGCCCTTGGTGAACGCGGCCGCCGACGCCCGAGTATTCGCCCTCCGAGTTTTCGTGCACGATTACCCAGTTCAGGTCCTCGGGCTTGCAGCGCTTGAGCGGGGCGTCGATGCCGGGCAGGATGCGCGTGGGGCGCACGTTCGCGTATTGATCGAAACCCTGGCAGATCTTCAGACGCAGACCCCACAGCGTGATGTGATCGGGAATGTCGGGGTCGCCTGCGGAGCCGAACAGGATCGCATCCTTGTCGCGGATCGCGTCGAGTCCGTCCGCCGGCATCATCATGCCATGCTTGCGGTAGTAATCGCCGCCCCAGTCGAAGTTCTCGAATTCGAATGCGAACGACTTCGTGCTCCTGGCGAGCGCTTCGAGAACCTGCGCGCCGGCCGGCACGACTTCCTTGCCGATGCCGTCGCCGGGAATGGTCGCGATGCGATAGGTCTTCATGCTGTGTCTCCGGGAATGTTGTGCATGAGGACGACTCTATCGACATCTGCGCGCAAAAACCGGTGCTAAACTCAAAGCATCTTTAACTGTTATTCACAAGTGCCGCCCATGCGCGATACCGTTCAGCCGGCCGATCTGAGCTTTTTTTCGACGCTCGCGGCGTCAGGCAGCCTGAGTGCGGCGGCGCGCGAACTGGGATTGACGGCGGCGGCCGTCAGCAAGCGGCTCACGCAGATGGAGAGCCGCGCGGGCGTCGCGCTCGTCAACCGCACGACGCGGCGGATGATGCTGACGCCCGAAGGCGAGTTGTATCTCGGGCACGCGCGCAGAATTCTCGACGAAATCGATGAGCTGGCCGAGTTGCTCGGTTCGGTGAAGAAGAGCCCGAAGGGACTGCTGCGTGTGAATGCCACACTCGGGTTCGGGCGCAGTCATGTCGCGCCCGCCATTTCGCGCTTTGTCGCGAAGTACCCGCAGGTGTCGGTGCAGCTTCAGCTATCGGTCACGCCGCCGCTCACGGACGATACCTTCGACGTGTGCATCCGCTTCGGCGAGCCGCCCGACACGCGCGTGATCGCGCGGCGCCTCGCGGGCAACCGGCGTTTGCTCTGCGCGGCGCCTTCGTATATTGCGTCGCACGGCATGCCGATCACGCCGCACGATCTCACGCGGCACAACTGCATCGGCATTCGTCAGGGCGACGAAGCGTATGGCGTGTGGCGCCTGACTTCGGGCAAGGGCGCCTCGCAGAAGACCGAGGCGGTGCGCATCAAGGGCACGCTCACCACCAACGACGGCGAGATCGCGGTGAAGTGGGCGCTCGAAGGGCACGGCATTCTGATGCGCGCCGAATGGGACATCAAGCAGTACCTGGCCGACGGCTCGCTCGTGGTCGTGCTGCCGGGTTACGACACGCCGAACGCCGATATCTTCGCCGTGTATTCGCAGCGGCATCAAATGTCGAACCGCATTCGCGCATTCGCGCATTCGCGCATTCGTGGATTTTGTCGCGCGGGAGCTCGGCGAAGTCGCGTGATGAGGTCATCCGCGGTGGAGTCGGCTGTTCGGTTTCCCGTAGCGTGTGTGCTGCGCGTCAGTGCTATTTCTGCACGGGCATGGGCATGGTCTGCATGGCCGTGTCCTGATCCATGAGCGCGCTCTTTTGTGCCGCATGCATGGCGGCGACTTTTCTTTCGGCTTCCTGAATGTCGGCGGGATACTGGCCGTCGTCGCCGAGCGACGGGTTGTATCCGGCGGCTTCCAGTTCTTCGAGTTCATGCA
The DNA here is from genome assembly GCA_940746715.1 of uncultured Paraburkholderia sp. Classification (GTDB taxonomy): domain Bacteria; phylum Pseudomonadota; class Gammaproteobacteria; order Burkholderiales; family Burkholderiaceae; genus Paraburkholderia. The sequence continues at coordinate 237,935 of CALNWN010000008.1, read as the reverse complement.
TGACTTTGGCGCGCGTAAGCGGATGACTGGTCTCGGGCGATGCTTGCGCGCGTGCCCATGGCGACGCAATCATGAGGGCGACGGTGGAAATAAGGGAGAACAACGCGCGGGACGTCGCGCGGTTTGCATGACTGGATTTCATGGCACTGCTCCTCGATGGACGAGCGAATCGTTCGAAAGCGGTCTGCGTTCGAGATGACTCGCTCTGCATCGGTAAACCAGTGACATCGGACAGTTATTCCCGCGAGGGCTCCGACGCCCTGCGGTTCAATCTGCCACAGCGCTAGCGTGATTTGATTCCGACCACCATCGAGTCCGGCCCCACCAGATGCTCGACCCGCACTTCGGCAAAGCCCGTCTGCTTCATCCATTCGCGGCATTGCGCACCGGTGTAATCGAACCCGCCTGGCGTTTCGATCAGCATGTTCAGACTCATCAGCAGGCCGAATGCGTTGCTGCGGCGGTCGTCGTCGATGATCGCGTCGTACACGACGAGCGAACCGCCGGGCGGCAACGCGGCGTGGCATTTCGACAGGAGTTCGAGCTTCTGCGGCAGCGGCCAGTCGTGAAGAATATGGCCCATGATGAGGACATCCGCGGAAGGACACGGGTCCTTGAAAAAGTCGCCGGGATAAAACTGCAAGCGCTCGGTGAGCCCATGAGCCGCGACATATTCGTTGAATTCGGGACCCACGAGGGGCAGGTCGAAGCCCCCGCCGCTCATATGAGGATTGGCCAGCGCGAACTGCACGGGCAGCGCGCCTTGCGCGGCCCCGATATCGATGAACGTCTTATACTCGCTCCACGGAAAGCGCTGGGCGATGGCGCGCGCGGCACCGAGACTCACACCGCTCATCGCACGCAGAAAGCCGCGCAGCGACACCTCGTCGCGGTAGATCGCGTCGAACAGGTTGCCGCCGGTTTTGGCTTCGTTTTGCGGCAGGCCGGTTCGCAACGCTTCGGTGAGCGAGCCCCAGAATGGATAGAGCCGCGCATTCGCTATTTCGAGCAGACCGCCCACGTAAGACGGCTTCGCCTTGTCAAGGAAAACATCCGCATCCGGCGTATTGCTGTATGCGCCGTCGCGCCGCTCCAGTACCGAGAGCGCCACGAGCGCATCGAGAAAATCGAGCGCGGAGCGCGGATGAAGCCCGAGCGACTCCGTGAGCGCCGCCGCATCGCGCGGACCGCTGGCCAGTTGCGTGAATACGCCCAGTTCGACGGCGGATAGCAGCGTCTTGGAAGCCCAGAAGGCCATGCCCAATTGCAGCAGCCGTTCGGGAGAGGGTTCCGGCGATGCTTGGCTCGAGGAGGCTGCGAAAGCACTGTCCGGCTCACTTTCCATAAGTCCTCCGTTCAGTTCACCAACGATTAAACCGCACGCAGACAAAACGTAAAGCAGATGAAGGCGCTTTGAAAAAGGTAGGGCGCTCGTTTCGCGCGGTCAAGACGGATCTGCGCCGCTGTGTGCGGGAGCGCACAGAGTGTCGCGTGCTGTGCGTGCTGCCCGTGCTTGCAGCCGCGCTAGTCTGCCTTGACGAATCCGCTCACCGATGCGCTGAGCCCGCGCCCATCCGAGTTATTACGCAACAACAATCGTAACTGCTGCCGCTGTGCGATGCGCGCGGCGATGGCCAGTCCGAGTCCGCTGCCCGTGCCCTTGGTGTGCTGGCCGCGATAGAAGCGATCGAGTACACGGTTCAGGTCTTCTTCGGGGATGCCGGGGCCGGTGTCGACGACTTCAAAGCCGAAGCGATCGCCGGTGCGGGTCAGCACGACATCCATCTTGCCGCCGTGCGGCGTGTAGCGGATCGCGTTGTCGACGAGATTGTTCAGCAGCACGCTCACGCCGTGCGCGTCGGCGAGCACATTGCACGCGTCGTCGCGAGTCACGGGTGGCCGGGATTCCAGGCCGAGGTCGATCTGCTTGTCGTCGGCGAGCAGCGAGAAATCGCCGACCGCCTGCTCGCCGATTTTTCGCAAGCTGACCACGGTGCCCGTGCTGGTCGATTCGGCGTCCTCATGAGCGAGCGTCAGCAGCTGGTGCACGAGGCGAATGAGCCGGTTAAGGCGGGTGTCGATGCGTTCGAGCGTTTGTCCGTCGCCCGTCAGCGTGCCGTTCTTTTCCGCGGCCTGCAATTGCAGCTTCAATGCCGTGAGCGGCGAACGAAGCTCATGGGCCGCATCGGCGATGAACGTGCGCTGCGCTTTGGACGCCACATTCAGGCGCTGCAGCAGATCGTTGAGGGCATCCACGAGCGGGCGGATTTCGACCGGCACCTTGTCGTCCAGATGAATCGGTTCCAGCGACTCGAGCGAACGTGTGCCGAGCAGGCGCGACAATCCGCCGATCGGCGCAAGACCTCTGCCCACCACAAACAGCACCAGCACGATGGTCACCGGCATCAGGACGGCAAGCGGCCACAACGTGTGCAGCGCGAGGCGCAACGCCAACGCGTCGCGCACGGAAACCGGCTGCGCGACCTGCACGAAGCGATCGGGTTGTTGCAGCGCCAGCACGCGCCAATGCACCTCGTTCCGCTCGATGGTGCGGATACCTTCGGGCAGGCGTGTCAGAACAGGCGCCTGCCGTGAGTGATACACCAGCGTGCCTGACTTGTCCCAGATCTCGATCAGGATGAGATCGTCGGAAATGCCCTCGAATTCGGGGCCTTTCCGGTCGACGGTTTCCGCGGTCTCGAGATTCGTTGGCAACGACAGGGCGACGGTGCGCAGTTCGTAGTCGAACAGCTCGCTCGCTTCCTTGCGCGCGGTGCGAAAGATACCGAACGCGGCCGCCGCCGAAGCTGCTGCCAGGCCGCAAATCAGCCAGCCGAGCAGCCAGCGGCGAATCGACGTCATTCGCACCTCTTCAGGCGATACCCGACGCCGCGAACCGTCACGATCTGCTCCGCGCCGATCTTGCGGCGCAAACTGTGCACATGCACTTCTATCGTATTGCTGCCGACTTCCTCGCCCCAGCCGTACAGCTTGTCCTCCAGTTCCGCCTTGGTGAAGACACGCGCCGGCGCCTCGATGAGGACTTGCAGCAAGGTAAATTCGCGCGGCACGAGCGGCACGGGCACGCCTCTTTTCGTCACTTCGTGAGCGGCGGGATCCAGTGTCAGCTCGCCGTGCGTATAGACGGGCTGCTTCTGTCCCGTGCGGCGCCGTGACAGGGCACGCACTCGCGCGGCCAGCTCGTTGAGATCGAATGGCTTGACGAGGTAGTCGTCCGCGCCGGCGTCGAGTCCGCGAATGCGATCGTCCACCGCATCGCGTGCGGTGAGAATGATGACGGGTGCCTCGCCGCCTTGACTGCGATAGGCGTTGAGCACCTCGATGCCGTCTTTGCGAGGCAGGCCGAGGTCGAGCAGCACGAGGTCGTACACGCCGTTGCCGAGCGAAAGCTCGGCGGCCCGGCCGTCCTGTGCCCAATCGATCGCATAGCCTTCGCGGCGCATCGAGTCGAGCACCGGCTCGGCAATCATTTCATCGTCTTCTACGAGAAGCAGACGCATCGCATTCCCCGCGTTGTCGTTATTCCCCATGGTCGCGCAGATGAGGTTAACGCTTCCTTAAGGTGCGAGCGGGCATGCGATAGAGGCACAGACACCTCAATGATGCGCGAAAAGTGCTGCCCGCGCGCTCGGCGATACCGCATGCCCCGGCAGCACACGCGATTCCGACGAACCGCCGCCCTGCGTGCCGTAGCCGCCCGAGTCGACGGATTGATCCGGGCGCGCAGCTTGCTGCGAACCGGGGTAATGCACCTTCGAGCTCATGCGGTGGTCTTGCGCCGCCTGTGCGCTTTGTGCCCTCACATCCGCGCGGGTAAGCGGACCGTTGGCGGTCTGCGCAAAAGCCGCTGCGGGCAGGATTGTCGTGATGGCGAGGGCGCTGGTAAGCAATAGACGTTTCATGTTGATGTCTCCGTTTTCGGTTTCGGTTTCGCTTCGGGCAATGACATCGCGAAAGCCGCGACGTACAGCTTCAGATTAAGCATCGAAAGTTAACGGACGCTTAGGCGGTTCGCGCCGCACGCTCAGCGGTTCCCGCCCGTTCGACGTCATGCCCTTAAGCAAGCGTTAACCTCGGGCCTATAGATTGGCGTGCTAATGCAACTACGAGGAAGGAGCAAAGTGATGAACGACAGCTTGAAGAACTTCGCCGACGATGCCGTCAGTAAAGTGCCGCAAGTGACGTTAGGTTTCTGGATCATCAAGGTCGCGGCCACCACGCTGGGAGAAACCGGCGGCGACTGGGTGTCGATGTCGCTGAAACTCGGCTATCTGATCGGTTCGGCGATCTTTCTCGTGTTCTTCATCGCGCTGGTTTCCGGACAGATCAAGGCGCGTGACTTTCATCCGTTCCTCTACTGGGCAACCATTATCGCGACCACCACGCTCGGCACCACGATGGCGGATTTCGCGGACAGGTCGCTCGGCATAGGCTATCCGGGCGGCGTCGCTGTGGTCGTTGCATTGCTCGCGGCGAGCCTCGCGATCTGGTATCGCTCGGAAGGCACGGTCTCTGTACAGAGTATCGTCACGGCGAAGGCGAGCGCCCTCGCGCGGTACAAACGCGCTTTAGAACTTGTGACGCACGCCCACGCGGAACGCCAACTGGTTGTCCGCGCCCGTGCCCGACGTGCTGAAGTAGCTCGTGCTCGAACCGATCTGCGTCTGCAGATCCTGCGTGCCGTTGCGGCCCGCTGCGATCTGATAGATGCCGAGCGCGTAGACGTCGGTGCGCTTGCTCAGCGCGTAATCGACGCTCAGGTCGACCTGGTTCCAGTGGCCGCGGTTCGCGTTGCTCAGGTGCATGTACGTGTAGCCCGCGCCTGCCGTCAGTGCCGGCGTGAATGCGTACTTCGCGCCTGCTTCATACGCGGCGAACGTCGTCGCGCCGCCGGTGATCGGCGCGAGGCGCGTGTTCGTGTACAACGCCCACAGCGTCGCGGCCGCGATCGTGTAGCGGCCGCCCACGCCAAACGTGCGCAGATCGCGGATGTTGCCCGTCGTCACGTTCGCGATGGCCGTCGAGAAGGCCGGGGTGGCCTGGCTCGGGTAACGGATGTCCGTGTATGCCGCGCCCACGCCGAACGGACCATTCGCGTAATTCACGCCGAAGCTGTAGGCACGCGACGAACCCGCGACCGGCGCTGCGGCCGTGCCCGTTGCCGGCGCGCCCGCGAATGCGCCTGCCTGGTTCGAGAAGCCGTACATTGCGCCGAACGTCAGACCCGCGAAATTCGCGCTGCTGAACTTCACCGAGTTGTTGATGCGGCTCGACGTCAGCTGGTCGACGTCGTTGATGTGGTAGCCGTAGTTGCCCGCAACCGTTTGACCGCCGTTCGAGTAGTTGCCGCCGAGGTAATCGGTCGAGAACGAGTACTGGCGGCCGAACGTCAGCGAGCCGACATTGTTCTGCGACAGACCCACGTATGCCTGACGGCCGAACATCGCGCCGCCCTGGCCAAGCGTGCCGTTACCGCTGTTAAAGCCGTTTTCGAGCACGAACAGCGCCTTCAGGCCGTTGCCCAGATCTTCCGGCCGCGCAGGCCCCAGCGGCTGCCTTGAGCGACGCCGTCGTCGTACTTGAAGAGATTGTCGTGACCGGTAGCGGTCTTCGAGTTGTTGACATAGCTGATGCCGGCGTCGATCACGCCATAGAGCGATACGCTGCTCTGTGCGTGCGCGGCGCTGGCGAAAAATGCGAGAGTAGCGGCGGTCAATAGTTTCTTGTTCAAAACGTTCTCCAGTTAAAGATTGAGCGATCGCGGCGCCGTGCTCTTTGGTAAGGTCGCGCGATGGCCGGAAATTTAAGGGAACGCTGAGTAAGGTCTGAGTAAGGTATGTGACAGGTAGATTCATTTCGGAATTTGTCGCGCCTACGCCACAGTTGGCGCCGTTCAGGCGGATGCTTGCGGCGCATTGCCGAACGCATCGGGTGCATAAGCTTGTTCCGGCTCGCTCATATAAGCGTGTGAAAAACGATTGGTTTCAGGCCGCGGGAGCCGCGTGCGACGATGCGTCGCCTATCAATCAAACCGCTTATGGGGAAACGCATGCAACGCCGCATCATCATCAGTAATCTGCTTACCGTGGCGAGTGCCGCCGCGCTTTCGTTCACGGCGACGTTTGCGCACGCGGACGGCAAACCGCTCAAGATCGGCACGATGAGCGGCCCGGACGCGCAAATCTGGTCGGTCGTTACGAAAGTGGCCGCGCGAAGGGCTGAACCTCAAGGTGATCGAATTCAACGACTACGTGCACCCGAACGCAGCGCTCGATGCCGGCGATCTCGACGCCAACGGTTTTCGGCACCAGCCGTTTCTCGACAGCCAGATCAGGCAGCGCGGCTACAAGATCGTCAATGTCGGCCTCACGTATGTATCGCCTATGGGCTTCTATTCGAAGAAGCTGAAATCGCTGAAGGATTTGCCGGAAGGGGCGAAGGTGGGCATTCAGAACGATCCGTCCAACGGCAATCGCGCGTTGCTGCTGCAGAAATACGGCGTGATCAAGCTGAAGCCGGGCGTCGGCACGAACAGCGTCAACGCGACGCCGCTCGACGTCGCGGAGAATCCGAAGAAGATCAAGCTGGTGGAACTGGACGCCGCGCAGTTGCCGCGCGCGCTGGGCGACCTCGACGCGGCGTCGATCAATACCGACTATGCCGTGAAGGCGGGATTGCAGCCGACCCGGGACGCAATTGCGATCGAAGACCTGAAAGGGCCGTACGCGAATCTGATTGCCGCGCGTGAGCAGGACCGCAACCAGCCTTGGGTGAAGAAACTGGTCGCGGCGTACGAGTCGGACGAAGTGCGCAAGTACATCGACACGCAGTTCAACGGCGCCATTATCCCTGCGTTTTAAGTCTTCTTTCCGGGGCTAAAGCCGAACCGGAAGGCGCCTTTAGGGCGCCTTCCGGTTGTTCGCTGCGGCTCGGCCGGCCAGTCAATTGCTCAACAGCGAGCCGCTTCGAAACGCCGTTGCGCCGGCAATGCGCGCGAACTCGAGGCCCGCGGTGGCAAAGCGCGTCAGATGCCGCGCATACAGCACGCCGGCCACACCGCTCTTCAACGTGACGACGCGATCCGTCAACGGATCGACGATGTCCGCGATTTCACGGCCGACGTCGACCCATGTACCCACTTCACAGCGATACACCAGCACGCCGCTGATCGGCGCCACGATCGGCTCCGCGCCGGCCAGCGGCGTGGCCGCGAATTCGAGCGGCGGCAGCGGCGCGGCCGTGCCTTCGATCACGCCGCGCGAGGTCAGATATTCGACAATCGCCTGCGCGTCGCGCTCCGCATACTCGTACGACACCTCGCGCTGGCCGCGCAATTCGATGGTGACCGAAATGGAGCCGTTCGGAATCGGGAAGCGCTCGCCGAAGCGGCCGCGCAAATCGGACCAGCAGAAGCTGTGGATCTCGTCGAACGGATTGCCGACCGAGTTCAGCGCGAGCAGCGACGCCTTCGCGTCGAGGTAACGCGCCAGCGGCTCGACTTCGGGCCACAGGTCCGGGTTCGTGTACAGATGCATGGCGGCTTCCCAGTCGCAATGCAGATCGAGCACGACGTCAGCGTCGTACGAGAGCTTTTGCAGCGCGAGACGTTGCGATTCGAGCTCGGTGGTGGGCTGCTGCGCGTCGAGCGCCTCGCGCATCGCGGCGCGGATCGCCGTGCGATTGGCGTTCACGTCGTCGGTGAGGCGCTCTTCGATCACGGGCGACACCAGTGCCGACAGGTCGTGGAAATTGCGGTTGAAGTTCTGCGCGGTGTTGGTTTCGAAGCGTCCCGTCAGATGACCGAGGAAGTGCTGGTTCAGGCCGATCGGATTGGCCACCGGCACGATCACGATTTCGCCGCGCAGCTTGCCGGCCGCCTCGAGCGCCGCGAGCTTGCGGCGCAGTTCCCACGAGACGAGCATGCCGGGCAGTTCGTCGGCATGCAGGGACGACTGGATATAGATCTTCTGCCCGCCGCCCGGACCGTAGTGAAAACTCGTGAGGTTGCGTGCGGTGCCGAGCGTCGGCGCAATCAGCGGATGGGATTGGGTTTGCATGGTTGTCGAATTCGCGGGGAATGTGCGGCGCGCCGCTATCTCGTTGATTACAAGGGGGGAAGCTTGCCTGGTGCCGGTGGCCGGCGGGAATCCAGCAGCAAGCCGGCAGCACCTTGATCGCACGATCTTAGCCGATACGGCGAGGCGTGTCTTTCGAGGGTACCAAACGAAACGGGCTCCGCGTGTGGCGGAGCCCGTTCAGTGGGCCGTGCGGCGCGCCGCTAGAGGCGTGTGGCGGGCCCCGTGAACATCGAGGCGGCTGTGTTAGCTGCCGTACACGTCGAAGTCGAAGTACTTCTTCTCGAGCTTCCTGTAGGTGCCGTCCTTGATGATGTCGGCGATTGCCTTGTCGACCTTCGCCTTCAGGTCTGTATCTTCCTTGCGCATGCCGATGCCCGCGCCGTTGCCGAGGATCTTCGGATCGTCGAGGTCCTTGCCGACGAACTGGAAGCCCGCGCCGCGCGGCGTCTTCAGGAAGCCGATGTCAGCTTGCACGGCGTCCTGCAGCGCTGCGTCGAGGCGGCCCGACAGCAAGTCTGCGTACACCTGGTCCTGGTTCTGATACGGCACGACCTTCGTGCCCTTCGGTTCCCAGTAGGTCTTCGCGTAGGTTTCCTGGATCGTGCCCTGTTCGACGCCGACCGACTTGCCCTTCAGCGAGTCAGCCGTCGGCAGGATGCCCGAACCCTTCTTCGCGACGAGGCGCGTCGGTGCGTTGCGGCGTCATGGACATCGACGACAGCACGCCGTCGAACTTCTTGGCCTTCAGGCGCGCGCAGATTTCGTTGCCGAGGTCCGATGTCGAAGCCAACGAGCTTGCCGTCGGAGCTTTTGGACTCGAACGGGGGATAGCTGGCGTCGACGCCGAAACGGATGGTGGACCAATCTTTAGCGTGTGCGCCAATCGAGACGGTGGCAAGCAGAGCAACCGTCAAAGCCGCTAGCAGTTTTTTCACTGTTTAACTCCTCGGTGTAGTTCAAATTCTCCCGCATGCGGTTATGCCGCTGCGGGAAACCCGGCGCGACTTACGACCGGGCCTGGGTTGAAGCCGCCGGCCGGGGCGGCCAGCAGCGCGCGCCAAGCTTACCAGTTCAAAAATATTGGGTAGTTAGTGAAACACCGGATGGCGTATGAGGACCGCCTCTAGAATTAAAGCGCTCCGGCCTGGGTTGCGCCGCCGATACAGGCAGCATTGGCCTCTTGACCGGGATCAAACGCGTAATGCTGCCGTAATGGCGTCGTAATGCGAATCGTTAAAACGCGAATTGCCGACCACGACGTTCACTTATTTCGTCGCAAGATTAAAGAAAAGTTAAGTGTGTGCCGTTGACGTGATGATTGCCCGTCGTGTCCCGACCATGTTGAGTTATTTCCTGCAACGAGGCATTAAGGAGGCCAAAAACATATTGCTTGGCGCTATCATCGTTGCTCCTCTCGCTCCGCATGCAGCGCAACAGAGCAGTACTGTCTGAGGAAACGTTTTCCATCAGTAATTCGCGATTGATTACGCGGCCATCGGCTCGCGGGAACTGCCTTCTGCTTAACGGTGTTGTATATGCACATGATTTCGACGGCAGATGAAAAGCGCTGCAAGGAGCGGCGCGGCCAGCGGCGAATTACGGCTTTGCGGGGGGCGCGCTTTGCGTCGAAGAATTTGCCGCCCGTTCGCTGCTGGGTCTCTTCGCGCTCGAGTGGTCGAGTCATTCTCTGCGCTATGGCATCGGCATCGAGGTCGATGCGTGGCTGGCGCGCGGGTGTACAGTCGTCAACGGTTCGCGTCAGCATCTGCATCATGCGCTCGCGCGCTATCCTCGCGCCGAAGTCGTGCACGTGGACGCGGCGCCGCATATTCTCGAAGCGCGGCTCGGCGCGCGGGCGCGCGAATCGGCGGAACAGGTGGCCGCGCGGCTCGCGCGCCACGCGCCTTTCACGTTGCCCGACGGCGTGCGCTGCGAGTCGATCGACAATTCCGGCGAACTCGAAGACGGGGGCCACGCGTTGATCGCCTTTCTCAAGTCACATGCCGGGCGGTAGTGCCCCGTCCGCGTTTGCATTCATCCTGCGTTCATATCGCCCTACATCATGGAGTCCCTTGCAAAATGAGCGAAACCGCGCGTTTCACTGAAGTAGCCGATCTGGTCCCCGCCGCCGAGAGCCTGCGCGAGATTCGCCATCACATTCATCACCGTCCGGAACTGGCTTACGAAGAGTTGCAGACCGCGGCGCTGGTCGCCGACAAACTCGAACAATGGGGCTTGCAGGTGACGCGCGGCGTCGGTCAAACGGGCGTGGTCGGCACGCGCAAAGTGGGCGACGGCACGCGCAGCATCGGCATTCGCGCGGACATGGACGCATTGCCGATCGTCGAGCAGACCGGCCTGCCGTATGCAAGCGGCACGCCGGGCAAGATGCACGCGTGCGGCCACGACGGCCACACGACGATGCTGCTGGGCGCGGCACAACGCCTTGCGGCCACGCGCAATTTCTTCGGTACCGTGCATCTGTACTTTCAGCCGGCCGAGGAAAGCGGCATCGACAGCGGCGCGAAAAAGATGATTGAAGACGGCTTGTTCGAGCGCTTTCCGTACGACGCCGTGTTCGGTTTGCACAATCATCCGGGCGCGGAGCCGGGCGTGCTGCTGTTCCGCAAGGGGCCGTTCATGTCGGCGGGCGACAAGGCGATCATCACGATCGAGGGCGTGGGCGGCCATGCGGCGCGCCCGCATCTGACGGTCGCCGGTGGTGGTGGCCGCCAGCATCGTGATGGCGCTGCAGACGATCGTCGCACGCAACGTGGATCCGTCGCAGCCGGCGGTTGTCACTGTCGGCTTCATGCATGCGGGCACGGCGAACAACGTGATCGCCAGTACGGCGAAGCTCGAACTCAGCGTGCGTTCCTTCAGCGCCGAAGTGCGCGCGCTGTTGAAAAAACGCATTACCGAACTCGCCGAAACGCAGGCGGCGAGTTATGGTGGCAAAGCTATCGTCGACTATATCGAAGGCTATCCGGTCGTCGTTAATTCGGATGACGAAACAGATTTCGCCGTGCAGGTGGCGCGCGAACTGGTGGGCGACGATAAGGTTGTCGCTCAGACGAACATTCTGATGGGCAGCGAGGACTTCGCGTTCATGCTGCAAAAGCGGTCGGGTACGTTTCTGCGTATCGGCAACGGCGTCGGCGAAGACGGCTGCATGGTGCACAACCCGCATTACGACTTCAACGACCGCAATCTGTCGGTGGGCGCCGCGTTCTGGACCCGGCTCGCCGAGCGGTATTTGAGCCGCTAGATGCCGCGGCGCGCGCGGTCGCGGCCGCCGGCCGCGCGTCCTTCAACGTTGATGCACAGCCCGTTGATGCACAGCCGCCCCCGGCATCAACCGCGCCGCGCCACCATCTCCGAGACGCTTTGCGCCGCCTGCTGCAGCGGTTCGAGAAACGCCTTCACCATCTGTTTCGCGGAATTGCGCTGGGCGTTGCCGCTGATGTTCATGGCCGCGATCACCCGTCCTTGGCGATTGCGGATCGGCGCCGACAGCGAAATCAGCCCGCCTTCCAGTTCCTGATCGACGATAGCCCAGCCTTGGCGGCGCACCTGCGCGATCAGCTTCTTCAATTCTTCCTTGTCGGTCACCGTGCGCGGCGTGTGTGCGTAAAGCGGCGACGAATTGAGCGTCGCGTCGAGCGTTTCGTCGTCGAGCGCGGAGAGCAGCACGCGGCCCATCGACGTGCAATACGCCGGCAAGCGGCTGCCGATCGACAGATTGATCGTCATGATCTTGTGAGTCGGCACGCGCAGCACATAGACGATCTCGGTCCGGTCGAGTACGGCCGCGGAGCAGCTCTCGTGCACCTGCGCGGACAATTCCTCCATGACCGGTTTGGCGAGATTCCAGAACGGCATCGACGTCAGATACGCAAAGCCGAGCTCGAGAATTTTCGGCGTGAGGCGAAACAGGCGGCCTTCGGCTTCCACATAACCGAGCGTCTGCAACGTGAGCAGAATGCGGCGTGCGCCGGCGCGCGTGAGGCCGGTGGCGGCGGCGACGTCGGTCAGCGTCTGTTCGGGGCGGGTGGCGTCGAACGCGCGGATCACCGCGAGGCCGCGCGCGAACGACTGCACGTAGGAGTCGCCCGGTTTGTCCGGGGCCGGTTCGGCGCTGGCGGAAACGTCGGAAGACGGCGGCAAGGCTTTGCTCATGGACCTGGAAGATGCGTTCGGAAGGCTCGGACACCGCTCGCGCCATGGGAGCGACGCGACAGTGCGCAAAGGCGTGGCGATAGCTCAAGCCCTCAGTTTCGCCAACTTCGCCGCGGCGCGGACCGGAAACCACGAGAACCTAGGGTTTGCGCGGATGCAGCGCGCATCCAAAATTTATATAATAATTCAATAACATGACAATGGGGCATGGGATGTTCGACAAGATTCCAGCGCGCGCATTGAGCGATACCGTCGCGCAGCAACTTCTGAAGCAGATTGACAAGGGCACGTTCCAGCGCGGCGGCAAGCTAGCTGCCGACCGAAGCGGTGCTCGCGCAGCAGTTCGGCGTAAGCCGCACGGTGATTCGCGAGGCCATCCCGCGGTTGAAGAACGAAGGCGTTGTCGAGCCGCGCCAGGGTAGCGGCGTGTTCGTCGCGGCGCACGGGGCGGTGCGGCCGCTGCGTATCGACTACGCGGAGGCGGTCGAACCCGGCTCGGTCGTGCAGATTCTCGCGCTGCGCCGGGCGATCGAGGCCGAAGTCGCGTCCGAGGCCGCGATGCGCCGCACCAACGCCGACATGGTGGCGATCGACGCCGCGCTGGCGAAAATCGACGAAGCCGTGGCAAAAGGCGAGGACGATTCCGCGGTCATCAAGATTTTCCCCGGCATCGACGTGCCGGCGGCGAAGTAACCAGGAGCGCCCGTCATGACGGCTACGACACAGCGCACGCTGCTCGGCTGCATCGCCGACGACTTCACCGGCGCGACGGACCTCACGAATATGCTGGTGCGCGGCGGCATGCGCACGGTGCAGACCATCGGCGTGCCCGAGCGCGACGAGACGCTGCAGGCGAATGCAAGTGCGGACGCCATCGTGGTCGCGCTGAAATCGCGCACCATTCCTGCCGCCGACGCAGTCGCGCAATCGCTCGCCGCGCTCGACTGGTTGCGCGCGCAAGGATGCCGCCAGTTCGTTTTCAAATACTGCTCGACTTTCGATTCGACCGACGCGGGCAATATCGGCCCGGTGACGGATGCGCTCCTCGACGCGCTCTCCGCCGGCAAAAACGCAAACGACGAAGCGAGCGCGTTCACGATTGCGTGCCCGGCGTTTCCCGAAAACGGCCGCACGATTTTCCGCGGACATCTGTTTGTGGGCGATACGTTGCTCAACGAGTCCGGCATGGAGAACCATCCGCTCACGCCCATGCGCGATGCGAACCTCGTGCGCGTTTTGCAGCGTCAGACGCCGTCTCAAGTCGGGCTCGTGCGTTACGACGCCGTGGCACAGGGCGTCAACGCGGTGCGCGAATCGTTCGACGCGTTGCGCCGCGACGGCGTGCGCAAGTTCGTGGTGGCGGGCGGCGAGACATCGGGTGCAGTGGTGCAGGCGCTGGACGTTCGCAGCTTGCGCATCGGCGCGCAGATCGATCCGGGCGTGCCGGCCACGGCGACGACGGGCGCGCCACCGCTCGCGCTCAAGTCGGGCAACTTCGGCGCGACCGACTTCTTCGAAAAGGCGCTGCGCCATCTGGAAGGAGGCGTGCAATGAGCGGCGCGACGCAAAAGCCGGAAACACGACGATGAGCGCACCCGCCATTCACGCGACTACCGAAGCGCGCGTGCGCGAGGAGATCTGCCTGACCGTGACAGGCGCGAGCCTTTATGAGCGCGGCTATACGGTGGGCAGCGCAGGCAACATCAGCGCGCCTCGACGACGGCTGGCTCATCACGCCGGCCGACGCATGCCTCGGCCGGCTCGATCCCGCCGACATCGCTAAAGTCGATTTCGACGGCAATGCCGTTTCCGGCGGCAAGCCCTCGAAGACGCTCGCCCTGCATCGCGGTATCTACGCGCGCAACGGCGAGGCGCGCGGTATCGTCCATACGCATTCCACGCATCTCGTCGCGCTGACGCTCGCGGGCGTCTGGAGCGAGCGCGACGTCCTGCCGCCCATCACGCCGTACTACGTGATGAAAGTGGGCCACGTCCCGCTGATTCGTTACAGCCGCCCGGGCGATCCGCAAGTCGCCGCGCAAATCGCCGCACTGGCCGATCAGGTTCGCGCGGTGCTGCTCGAACGCCTCGGTCCGGTGGTGTGGGAGCGTTCGGTTGCGCATGCGTCGTATGCGCTCGAAGAACTCGAGGAAACCGCGCGTCTGTGGCTCATGACGAATCCGCGGCCTGCGCCTTTGGACCAGGCGGCGCTCGACGAACTACGCCGCGTGTTCGGCGCGCGCTGGTAGCCGATTACACCGTAGCCGTACAAACCTAGATCGCCACAGGCGACGCATCACACTTCCATCCAAGGAGACATTGCATGAGTTCGTATCAGGCCGTATCGGGCCAGCCGATTGCGGCGGCCGTGGGACAACCCGGCGCCGCCGAAGTCGAGCGTACTTACAGAAAGGTGTTCTGGCGCATCGTGCCGTTCCTGATGCTGTGCTACGTGGTCGCGTATCTCGATCGCGTGAACGTGGGCTTTGCCAAGCTGCAGATGTCGCAGGACCTCGCCTTCAGCGAAACGGTGTTCGGCCTCGGCGCGGGCGTGTTCTTTATCGGCTATTTTCTGTTCGAACTGCCAAGCAATATTCTGATGCACAAGATCGGCGCGCGCATCTGGATTGCGCGGATCATGATTAGCTGGGGCGTGATGTCGGTGCTCTTCGTGTTCGTCAAGACGCCGGCTCAGTTCTATATCTTGCGCTTTCTGCTCGGTCTCGCCGAAGCCGGCTTTTACCCGGGCGTGATCCTGTATCTGACTTACTGGTTTCCGTCGCACCGGCGCGCAAAGATCATTGCGGTGTTCATGTCGGCGATTCCGGTGTCGGGCATTTTCGGCAATCCGCTGTCCGGCTGGATCATGCAGGCGTTTCACAACAGTTCGGGTCTGGCCGGCTGGCAGTGGATGTTCCTGATCGAAGCCGTGCCGGCGGTTGCGGTCGGCATCGCGACAATTCTGTATCTCGACAACGGCATTGCGGGCGCGAAGTGGCTGAGCGAACCCGAAAAGCGCCTGCTCGCCGACGAAATTGCCGCATCGCAGCCGGAGGAAAAGGCCAACGCCCATTCGCTGCGCGCCGTGTTCCGCGATCCGCGCACGTGGTGGATGTCGCTCATCTACTTTGCGTTCGTGACCGGCCAATACGGGCTCACGTTCTGGATGCCGACGCTCATCAAATCGACCGGCGTGAGCGGCGCGTTCAATATCGGCTTGCTGAGCGCGATTCCGTTTATCTGCGCGATCGTCGTGATGAATCTGCTGGGCCATAAGCGCCGACAAGCGCCGCGAACGCCGCTGGCATCTGATCGTGCCGGCGCTGTTCGGCGCGGTGGGCTTTACGGTGGTGGCATCGTTTGCGAGCAACACCGTGGTGTCGATTGCCTTTCTCTCGCTTGCCGCAGCGGGCGTGCTGACCTGCGCGCGGCTTTTCTGGTCTTTGCCCACGGCGTTCATGTCGGGCGCGACCGCCGCTGCCGGCATTGCGATCATCAACTCGCTCGGCAATCTGGCGGGCTTCGCGAGCCCTTACATGATCGGCTATCTGAAGGATCTCACGCACAGCACGCAATCCGGCATGTATGTGCTGGCCGGCATGCTGGTGATCGGCGCGATTGCCACGTGGCTCACGCCGGCGAAACTGGTCAACCGTTAATCACCTCGCGCGGTACACGGCACACGCACGGCTGTCGCAGCGTTGCTTGCCGCGCCCGGAAATACCGCTTTAAAGGAGTTGCCGCCATGCCTCGCTTCGCCGCGAACCTCTCGATGATGTACAACGAGCACGCCTTTCTGGACCGCTTCGCCGCCGCCGCCAAAGACGGCTTCAAGGCGGTCGAGTTCCTGTTTCCCTACGAGAGTTCCGCGCGGACGAAATCAAGGCGCGGCTCGATGCCAACGGCCTCACGCAAGCGCTCTTCAATGCGCCGCCGGGCGACTGGGCGAGCGGCGAGCGCGGCATCGCCACACTGCCGGGGCGCGAAGACGAGTTCCGCCGCAGCATCGACACCGCGCTCGACTACGCGCGTGTGATTGGCAATCGCAAGCTGCACGTGATGGCGGGCCTGATCGGCGCGGATCAATCGCGCGAGCGGCATCGCGAGGTGTATCTGCGCAATCTCGCGCATGCGGCCAACGCGGCGCAAGCCGAGGGCATCACGATTGTGATCGAGCCGATCAATACACGCGACATGCCGGGCTTCTTTCTCAACCGGCAGGACGAAGCACAGGCCCTTTGCGCGGAAGTCGGCGCGCCGAATCTCAAGGTGCAGTTCGACTGCTACCACTGCCAGATTGTCGAAGGCGATCTAGCGATGAAGCTCCGGCGCGACCACGCGGGCATCGGCCACATCCAGATTGCGGGTGTGCCGGAGCGGCACGAACCCGACACCGGCGAAATCAACTATCCGTATCTGTTCGAGGTGATCGACTCGCTCGGCTACGACGGCTATATCGGCTGCGAATACCGGCCGCGCGCCGCGACATCCGCGGGACTGGGCTGGGCGAAGCCATATCTGAACGCCACCTGACAAGTACTGATTACCGGCGGCGCGGGTTTTCTCGGTCAGCGGCTTGCGCGTGAACTGCTCGCGCGCGGTTCGTTGAAAGACGCAGAGGGCGCGCCGCAAGCACTTACGCAACTTGTGCTGCTCGACGTCGTGCAGGCAAACGATTTCGGCGACAGCCGCGTGCGCACCGAAGTGGGCGATATCGCGGAGCAGAGCGTGCTCGAACGCGTGATCGACAGCGACACCGCGGCGATTTTTCATCTTGCAGCGATTGTCAGCGGCCAGGCCGAGGCGGACTTCATCTCGGCATGCGCATCAATCTGGATGCGTCGCGCCTGTTGCTGGATGTGTGCCGGCAACGCGGGCACCGGCCGCGCGTGGTGTTCACGAGCTCGGTCGCGGTCTACGGCGGCGAGCTGCCGGAGGTCGTACAGAACGACACCGCGCTCAATCCGCAGTCGTCGTACGGTGCGCAAAAGGCAATTGCCGAATTGCTGCTCAACGATTATTCGCGGCGCGGTTTCGTCGACGGGCGCGTGCTGCGCCTGCCCACCATCAGCGTGCGACCGGGTAAGCCGAATGCGGCGGCATCATTCGTGAGCCGCTGAACGGCGAGCAGGCCGTCTGTCCCGTCGACGGCTCGACGCGCCTGTGGCTGCTGTCGTCGCGCAAAGCCATCGAGAGCCTGATCGCGGGCCTCGAACTGGACGGCGCCGTGCTCGGCAACCAGCGCGTGCTGAATCTGCCGGGCATTTCCGTCAGCGTCGACGAGATGGTCGCGGCGTTGCGCGAAGTGGCCGGCGACGTAGTCGCGAAACGGATCGTGTGGCAGCCGGATGCGCGCGTGGAAAAGATTGTCGGCAGTTGGCCAGAGCGCTGGGATACCGCGCGCGCCGAGCAGCTCGGTGCGCGCGGCGACCGGAATTTCGCCGACGTGATCCGCAGTTATATTGCCGACGAAGGCATCCAGGTCCGCTGAACCCTGCGCCGGCCTCGCGTCGCGGGCCCGCTGTCGGGCGGGCGGCGGCGCGGGCATCAATCGTCAGACGCTTTTGCGGCCCCGCCGCGGCCCTTCGCGTATTCCCTGATGTCGACCCGCGGGCGCTTGACAGCGTTTCCGCCGCGCGCCTATTATCGAGTCTGGTTGTTCGATATATGACCTAATGTTCGTATAAAGAAGAACAAATTGGCAGCGACCCGAACACACCGTTCACCATCCTGCGCTAAGCTGATTCGCGCGAGGCTAGTCCTCGTCAAGCCGTCCGGCCGATGCCCGGCTCATCCGCGCGCATCCAGGCAGACGGCGCTGCGCGCGCAGCACATCACTGGAGACATCACATGACCGAAGCATTCCTGTGCGACGCGATTCGCACACCCATCGGCCGCTATGCGGACTCTCTGTCGTCGGTTCGCGCCGACGATCTGGGCGCGGTGCCGCTCAAGGCGCTGATGGAGCGCAACCCGAGCGTCGACTGGAACGCTGTCGACGACGTGATCTACGGCTGTGCGAATCAGGCCGGAGAAGACAACCGCAACGTCGCGCGCATGTCGCTGCTGCTGGCGGGTCTGCCGCAAGCCGTGCCGGGTTCGACGGTGAACCGTCTGTGCGGGTCGGGCATGGACGCCGTCGGCATCGCCGCGCGCGCGATCAAGTCGGGCGAAGCCGCGTTGATGGTCGCGGGCGGCGTCGAAAGCATGAGCCGCGCGCCGTTCTTCATGGGCAAGGCGACCAGCGCGTTTTCGCGCCAGGCCGACATTTACGACACGACCATCGGCTGGCGCTTCGTCAATTCGTTGATGAAGCAGATGTATGGCGTCGACTCCATGCCCGAGACGGGCGAGAACGTCGCGACTGAATACAACATCAGCCGCGCCGATCAGGATGCGTTCGCGCTGCGCAGCCAGCAAAAAGCGGCGCGCGCGCAGAAGGACGGCACGCTCGCGCAGGAAATCGTCGGCGTCACGATCGCGCAGAAGAAGGGCGATCCGATCACCGTGTCGCAAGACGAGCATCCGCGTGAAACGAGCCTCGAGGCGCTCGCGAAACTGAAGGGCGTGGTGCGCGCCCGGACGGCACGGTCACGGCCGGCCGCGTCGGGCGTCAACGACGGCGCGGCCGCGCTCCTGCTTGCCAACGAAGAGACCGCGAAGCGCTTCGGGCTCACGCCGCGTGCCCGCGTGCTCGGCATCGCCACCGCGGGCGTCGCGCCGCGCGTGATGGGCATCGGTCCCGCGCCCGCCACGCAGAAGCTGCTCGCGCGCCTTTCCATGAGCATCGATCAGTTCGACGTGATCGAACTGATCGATGCGTTCGCCTCGCAAGGCATCGCGGTGCTGCGCACGCTCGGCGTCGCCGACGACGACGCGCGCGTGAACCCGAACGGCGGCGCTATCGCGTTGGGCCATCCGCTCGGCATGAGCGGCGCCTGGCTTGTGGACCACCGCGATGTATCAATTGCAACGCACGCAAGGGCGCTTCGCGCTCTGCACGATGTGCATTGGCGTGGGACAGGGCATCGCGATCGCCATCGAACGCGTGTAAGGTTTCAACGCGGATGCGTTTGCTCGCGTCTGTATGCGGGTGACAGAAAGCAGCCTCTTCGCTGCTGCGAAGAGGCTTTTTTTGCTCGACGAGCGCGAGGCGGCATGCAGGCACGATGATCGAGACATGCTCGCATGCCGCACGTATATCAACGCGGCGTGGGCGGTCCGAGGCTCAAGCCTGCAAGCCGGCTCAAACAACGCCTGAAGAAGCCTTGCGCGGGCAACAGGCAAGTCAGCGAGACATGGGCGGCGCGTTCGCCGTCGGTGCTGAGCCATATGCGTTCGCCGCGCTGCAGGCTGAACGTTTGACCCGGCACGAGCCAGTGATCGTAAGGAGAACTGATGCGCGTAAGCCAGAGCCGCGCACCGTTCACCGCGAGCGTGCTGTCCGCCGCGACACGCCATGTCAGCGTCGCACCGGGCGCGATCGGAAAATGCACCACCATCTTCGGCAGACGCTCGTTTTGCCGATGCTCGAAAAACTGCGCGTCGTCGTCCATGCACTGCGGGCTTGCCTGATCCATCTTGCTCTCCGTGATAAAGCCGGCTGACGGAGGCGCCCACAAAACAAAAGGCCCCTTCCGTTACCGGCGGGGCCTTGGGGGTCTTGTTTTACAGATTCAGACTGCTAACGCGCACAAGTTCCCAAAGGCCAGCCGATGACGGCTCGCTTCGGGTGATTAATCGCTACGGCGATGGAGGTGTGCGTGAACATGAGTCGGGTGTGCCGTTTTGCTGCAGATCGTGTCAACAGAATTCAGCTGTGGTTTTCCGTAGCCGTGTTGCCGTGCCTTGCGCTGCCGCAGCCCTCGAAACTGCGGGCGTTCTCCTGCTGCAAATTATGTCGGGCTATGTCACGGCGCCGGAAAAACGCTCGCGAAGCCTTGTGCAGCGTGCTTCTTCCGCGGTGAAACAGCGCGACATATCTTCCCTGCTGATTGTTACGGCGCGTCCTTCTATAGTTCGCTCATCGCCACGCAGCGCAGCAGCAGTCGCACGAAGTGGCCTGAATTCAAAGGACATACCGTGAAATCTCATTCGTTCGCAGTCCCGGCTACCGGCGCATTGTCTGCAGCCGTCATCTCGCTTGCGGCGCGTCCGCGCCCTGCGCAAGCTCGCGCTCGGCGCGACTGCCGCGGCGCTCGCATTCGGCAGAGCGTCGGCCTTCGCGTGGGCGAAGCACGGCACCGCCTACACGTCGCGCGGTGTGTATAACGAAGGCCACGCCGGCTCCTGCGGCGGCGGCAGCTGCTCGCATGCGGGCGGCGTCGTCGGTCCCTATGGCGGCGTCGCGACGAACACCGGCACGGTGACGCGCAACGCGCCCGGCCAGTTCTCCAATTCGGGGACGGCAACCGGCCGCTACGGCAACTCGGTGCAGCACGCGGGCGATACGAGCTGCGCCGGCGGCACCTGCTCGCACACTGGCACGCTCACGGGACCGGACGGCAAGACCGCCAGCACACCCGGCGAAGTGACGAAGACGGGCGCGGGGCAATACTCGTCGTCGGGCTCGGTGACGGGGGCGAACGGCAACACGGTCAACCACTCGGCGTCGACGAATTGCGCGGGCGCTTCGTGCTCGCGTTCGGGCACCGCGACGGGTTCAGACGGCGGGACGGTCACGCATTCGGGCACGGCGACACGCGTGGCGCCAGGTGTCGTCACGACGTCCAGCAGCGTGACGGGCACGCACGGCAACACGGTGAGTTCGCACGGAACGGTGGTGAGCACCGGCGTCGTGGCGACGGGCGGGACGACTGTCGTGGTCGCGCCGAAGCCGGTGTACGTGCCGCCGCCTGCGCCGGTGGTGGTCGCACCGAACCCGGTTGTTTATGTTCCGCCGCCTCCGCCCCCGGCGGTCGTCGTGGCACCGAAGCCGGTCGCTTATGTTGCGCCGCCCGTCGTCTACGTGGCGCCGCGCCGCGTCCGGCAGTGTGGGTGCCGGCACATTGGGTCGGCCGGGTGTATGTGCCCGCACCACTGGTCCTGATGAGCCAGGCTATGCGATTCAGACTGCGTTTTGCTCGCGGCAGCCGCGGTGCTGGCCCGGGACTTGCCAGCCGCGTGCGTCGCGCCGACTATCTCTCGCGCGCGCCAAGGGGTGCGCCCAGCCGCGCGAACGCGGACCTGACACGGCTTGCGGTAGCGCGCCAGCGTGCGCTGCGAGCATCGGATGAACGCGGCTCCCGCAAAGCAGGCGTATGGGTCACCCTCATCGTGGCGGCAGCGTTGTTGATCGCCGTGCAGCGCTTCGCCGCCAACACCGACGTGCTTCGCGAACTCCGCGCGATGGTCGCCCGACAAATTGCGCAGCGCGCTACGCGGCCTTGCTAGATCTGGCAGAACTGGCGCGCCGCGACGGGATGTCTTCGGACGTGGTCATGCGGGGCTTGAGCACCCGGAGGGGCGCGCGCGGCGCAATGAGCGAATGCCCGCGCCTGAGCCTCGGTGGACCGGCGCAATAGCGGGCGGGCGCTGAAGGCGCAAGCAGCTGGTTCGCCTTTTACTGCTCCGAAGACCCCGCCGCGAGCGTCAACGGAAAGCGGATCGTGAAGGTCGTGCCGACGCCCTCGCGCGACGCGAAGTCGATGTGTCCGCTCAGCACGCGGCACAGTTCCTTCACGATGGCGAGTCCGAGCCCGGTGCCGGGAATGTCCCTCGTCGGCGGCGCGCTCGAATTCGTGGAAAACGCGGTCGGCGTCGGCAGGCGCGATACCCACGCCGGTATCCGACACGCGGATCGACCAGTGTTCGGCGCCGGCCATGGCGAAGTGCAACTCGACCTGTCCGGATTGCGTGTATTTGATCGCGTTGGAAAGCAGATTGACGGCGATCTGCTTGAGCTTCAGACGGTTCGACGTCACCACCGGCAGTGCGGGATCGAATGCCGCGCGCAGCGTCAACCCCTTTGCCTCGATAGATGGCCGCGACGACACGACGAGTTCCTCGTAGAGCTCGCGCAGGTCGACCTGTTCGAGCGTCAGCGGCGCGCCGTCGCCGAGTATCACCGAGTATCCGACCATCTGCTCGACGAGCGCTTTCATGTCTTCCGCCTGCCGGTTGGCCAGCGTCAACGCGGTATCGGCCTTCGCGGGCGCGCGCGATCAGTTGCAGCGCCATCGAAAACGCATTCAGAAAATTTCGCAGATCGTGAACCACGCTGCGCGTGATGTGCATGCGGGACTCGTACAACTCGCCGACGAGCCACTGCTTCAGCTTGAGTTCGTGGTTGGCGCGCTCGAGCCGGCCGGTGTATTCGTCGATCTTGCGGTCGCGTTCGCTGACCACTTCGCGGATCGACGTGAGCGTGACCACGCTCAGCGTTTCCGCGATCATGCGGCGCGCGCCTTTCGTGGCGGCGCGTGAACGCGTTGTCGCTCGCCGCGTAGGTGTCGAGCGCATCGGCGAGAACCTGGTGGAACAGATCCAGCTCGCGCACCAGCTCTTCAATCCGGTAGCCCTGGCGCCAGCGCACGATGCCATGCTTTCGCGCATCGCGTTCGATGACCGGTTCGACGCGTTCCAGGTCTTCGACGTCGAGCGCCGCGCACAGGCCGTCGAGAATTTCCGGCAGATGGTCGGCGAGTTGCTGATAAGTGAGCTTGTCGGCTTCCACGAGGTCGACGTCGCCGAAGACCGCATTCATCCATTGTTCTGTCAATCGAACCCGCTCGGCGCGAACGAAATCGGCGAAGTTGCGCAGCGGGCTAATACGTGTCTCGCTCATAGTGGCCCGATGGATGAGGTTTTGAAATTGTGCGCGTACCCAGAAAACGGCAACTCATTATCGCCGCAAATGGACCGGGTGGCGGCGAATTTGCAGGCTGGTGAAGCTATCCGCTGCGATCCTTCAAGGAAATCGACAAACGCACGCAGCGGCGCGGGCACGTGGCGGCGGCCCGGATAATAGAGAAACGGTCCGGAAAAAGGCTGCCACCAGGGCTCCAGAATCGGCTCCAGCGCACCGCTGTCGAGATGCGGCCGGAGCATGTCTTCGAACAGATGGATCACGCCCACGCCCGCGACGGCCGCGCTGATGGCGAGGTCCATCGCCGCGCCGGGCCGCACGAGCAGAGGTCCGGACGGATTGAGTTGCACCACTTCGCCGTCGCGCTCGAAAGACCAGGTCGGCGTCGCGCCGCTCGCGAACTGACCGCGCAGGCAAGCGTGCGAGAGCAGCCCGCGCGGATGCTGCGGGCGGCCGCGAACGTCGAGGTAGGCGGGCGCCGCAGCGGTCGCAAAGCGCTGCACGCGCGGGCCGATCGGCACCGCGATCATGTCCTGCTCGAGCCGTTCGTCGTAGCGGATGCCGGCGTCGCAGCCGATCGAGAGCACGTCGACAAAGCCGTCCTCGACCAGCACTTCGACGCGGATGTCCGGATACGCTTTCAGAAACGGCGCGATGACGCCGGGCAGCACGATGCGCGCAGCGCTCGCCGGCACGTTGAGCTTAAGTGTGCCGCTCGGCTGCTCGCGGAACACGTTGAGCACGTCGAGCGCCGCTTCCATTTCGCTGAAGAGCGGCGTCAGCTTGTCCAGCAGGCGGAGGCCCGCTTCGGTCGGCGCGACGCTGCGCGTCGTGCGGTTCAGCAGGCGCAAACCGAGCCGGCTTTCCAGGTGGCGTACGGCCATGCTCAGGCTCGACGCGGAAACGCCGCTACGGCGGGCCGCGTCGCGAAAGCCCCCGGCGTGCGCGACGGAGATAAAGGCGGTCAGGTCGTTGAGTTCCATGGCACTGTTCATTAATGTGAACAACCTGTGCACGCTAGCTCGCTTTATTGAACGGTGCAATCTCGGCGATACTGCGCCTGACCGACCATCAAGGAGAGCGTTATGCCCACTCTGAATACCACGGACACGTTTCTTTTCGCCGATCGCCCGGTGCGGCGCATGGGCTATGGCGCCATGCAACTCGCGGGGCCCGGCGTGTTCGGGCCGCCGAAAGACCGCGACGTCGCGCTTGCCGTGCTGCGCGAAGCGGTCGCGCAAGGCGTCAATCACATCGACACCAGCGATTTTTACGGCCCGCATATCACCAACCAGCTGATTCGCGAGGCGCTGCATCCCTATCCGGACGATCTCGTCATCGTCACCAAGCTCGGCGCTGTGCGCGGCAGCGACGGCGCCTGGCTGCCGGCGCAGGAGCCGGAGGATCTCGCGCGCGGCGTGCACGACAATCTGCGCAATCTGGGCCTCGACGCGCTCGAGTTGGTCAACATGCGTCTGATGGGCGACATGCATGCGCCGGCGAAGGGTCGATCGAAAAGCAGATCACCGCGCTCGCCGAACTCCAGCAGCGCGGCCTGATCCGCCGCATCGGCCTGAGCAACGCGACGCGCACGCAGATTGCCGAGGCCCAGCGCATTACCAGGATCGTCGGCGTGCAGAACCACTACAACCTGGTGCACCGTGCCGACGACGCGCTGATAGACGAGCTGGCGGAGCAGGGCCTCGCCTATGTGCCGTTTTTCCCGCTCGGCGGTTTTACGCCGATTCAGTCGTCGGCGCTCACGGACATTGCGCGGACCCTCGGCGCGACGCCGATGCAGGTGGCGCTCGCCTAGCTGCTGCAGCGCGCGCCCAACATCCTGCTGATCCCGGGCACGTCGTCCGTCGCACATTTGCGTGAGAACTTGGCGGCGGCGAGTATCGAGTTGAGCGGCGAAATTCTCGCGAAGCTGGATGCGATCGGCGCTGCCGGCAGTCAGGCGCACGGTTAGGATGGCGAAGTATCGCGCCTCACACCGAATCGACGATGTGGGTGCGCAGCCACTGATGCGCCGGATCGCGATGCGAGCGCTCGTGCCACAGCATGGCCATTTCGTAGCCGGGCACCTCGACGGGCGACTCGACCACGCGTAGCGCCGGGTTGTTGCGCACGAGCCGCGCGGGCACCATCGCCACGAGGTCGGTGTTCGCGAGCGCCGAAATGAGAAACAGGAAGTGCGGGACGGACAGCACGACTCTGCGTGAGAGACCGGCTTTCGCGAGCACGTCATCCGTCGGGCCCTCGAAGCCGCCGCCGTCGGGCGACACAATGGCGTGCTCGAACCTGGAGAATTGCGCCAACGTAGGGCGCCGTTTCAGACGCGGATGGTCCGCGCGGCCGGCAAGCACGTAGCGCTCCGCAAACAGCACGCGCCGGCGCAGGCCGGCAGGCGCGCCTTCGCTCGTATGAAAGCCGAGGTCGATCTCGCCCCGTTCCGCCTGCTTCGCTATACGCGGGGGCGCCGCTTCGACAATCGCGAGCCGCGTGCCCGGCGCCGCCAAGCGCAGCCGCTGCAGGGCCGGAAGTACGATCGTGGACTCCGCGTAGTCCGTCGCGGCAATGCGCCACGTTTGCGTGGCCTGCGCGGGGTCGAAAGGACGCGCCGGTGCCACGGCTTGCTCCAATGCTTCGAGCGCCTGTCGCAGCGGCTCGCGCAAGGCCTCCGCGCGCGCGGTTGCACGCATGCCTCGCGGGCCGGGCAGCAGCAGCGGATCGACCAGCACGTCGCGGAGTTTAGCGAGATGCACGCTCACCGAAGGCTGCGAAAAATTCAGGCGCTCCGCGGCGCGTGTCACGTTGAGCTCCGCGAGCAGAACGTCCAGCGTGACCAGCAGGTTGAGGTCGAGCTTGCGAAGATTATTCATGGCAATACCTGTCATATCAGTAATTCATTTCCAATATACCGTGACGGCGCCTATCGTGTGTGTATTCCCACATGAATCAAGGCAAGCAAAATGAACGTGCTGATTGTTTATGCTCATCCCGAACCGCGGTCGTTGAACGGATCGCTGAAGGACTTCTCCGTCAGGCGCCTGGAGGCCGGGCACACGGTTCAGGTTTCCGATCTGTATGCGATGAACTGGAAGGCCCCGCTCGATGCGCGCGATAGTCTCGCGCCTGCAACGGGCGATCGCTTCGATCCCTCGCGCGCGTCGAAGCATGCGTTCGAGAACGGACTGCAAAGTCCGGATATCGCGGCCGAACAGGCCAGGCTGAGGTGGGCCGACGCGGTCATTCTGCAATTCCCGCTCTGGTGGTTCTCGATGCCGGCGATCATGAAGGGCTGGGTGGAGCGCGTCTACGCGTATGGTTTTGCGTATGGCGTGGGCGAGCATTCCGATGCGCGCTGGGGTGATCGCTACGGCGAGGGCACCTTCGCCGGCAAGCGCGCGATGCTCGTCGTCACCACGGGAGGCTGGGAGTCGCACTACAGCCCGCGCGGCATCAATGGCCCGATCGACGACGTCCTGTTCCCGATCCAGCACGGCATACTCTATTACCCCGGCTTCGACGTGCTGCCGCCGTTCGTGGTGTATCGTACGAGCCGCATCGACGAACAAAAATTTCTGCAGGTGCGCGACGCGCTCGGCGAACGCCTCGACAATCTCTGGAACACGGCGCCCATACCGTTTTCGTCCGCAAAACGGCGGCGATTATCGGATTCCCGAGCTTACGCTTAGGGACGACATCGCGCCGGGCCGCGCGGGTCTCGGTGTGCACATCAAATAGGTGTACTGCGCGCGCATGTTACGACGCATGCGTTGCGCATCGAGCGAGGTCAATCGTAGGGTTCGCTGAAATTTGGCTGTAAGTCGCCGTTGCTAGAGTCGTCGCTGGAATTTGCCGCCCCGTATGCAGCTGTGTATTGCCTGCTGCATCGACTGTGTTTGCCGCACATGTAGACAGGGAGAGCGACGAATATGAGTACCGCACTTAATGCACGTAGGTCACGTAGGTCACGCAGCGCACTTGGCGCACGGTTTGGCTGGCTGATCGCGATGCTGCTGGTTACAGCTCCTGCATGGGCGTTCCAGTCGCGCGTCGTGACGATTCCGAGCGCGGCCATGCACAAGTCGCTCGAAGCGACAGTCGTGTTGCCCGACCGCTATGCACGCGGCAAGGCGGCTGACCGGTTTCCGGTTGTCTATCTATTGCACGGTTCGGGCGGCGACTACACCGACTGGACCGCCAATTCGCCGATCAGCAAACTCGCGGACCGCTATGGCGTGATTCTCGTGATGCCCGACGGCGGCCGCGAAAGCTGGTACATCGACAGTCCCGTCGATGCAGGCAGCCGTTACGCCACCTATGTCGGCAGCGAAGTCGTCGCTTACATCGACATGCATTTCCGCACCATTGCGACGAAAGACGCGCGCGATCACCGGCTTGAGCATGGGCGGATTCGGCGCACTGCATATCGCGCTCGACCGGCCCGACGAATTCGGCGCGGCCGGCAGCATGAGCGGCGCAGTGGACCCGCGCGGCTGCGAGGACGAGCCGGGCATCGACCAGGTGTTCGGCGATCCCGCCGGCCACGCCGATTTCTGGAACCGCGAGGCGATTGTCGAGCATGCGCGCAGGTTCGACAGCGCGCATATTGCGCTGATGATCGACTGCGGCATGAACGATTCGCTCGTGCATTCCAACCGGATGCTGCATGCACGCCTCCTCGAGCTCGGCGTGCCGCATCGTTATGCCGAGCGGCCCGGCGGCCACACGTGGAAGTACTGGTCCAATGCGGTGCAGTATCAGGTGCAGTTTTTTGCCGCCGGCTTCAGGCGCAATGGCAGCAGCGCCATGGCTTAAGGCGTGCCGGCGGTTTTATTTCGGTTTCCGAAGCAAATCGTTTCACGCATCAGTCGATGCCATGAAAGACGGCGTCGTCCGGGCCGAGATACGCGGGCGGGCGCCAGGCCGCGTCGCGCATGGAATGCTGAACCAGCTTTTCGACGCCGAGCAGCACCGCGAATATCGCCATCCGCACAGGAATGCCGTTGTCCGTCTGCCGGAAAATGGCGAGCCGCGAATCGTGATTGAGGTCCACGCTCAGGTCGTTGGCGCCCGGCCGGCTGTCGCGCGGCAGCGGGTGCATGATGAGCGTGTCGCTGCCGCACACGCTGTCCACCAGCGCCTGATTGATCTGGAAGTCGGGCGTGTAGCCTTCAAATGATTCGTCGGTAAAGCGCTCTTTCTGAATGCGCGTCGCGTAGACCACATCGGCGCCGCGCAGCCCGCTCGGCAGGTCGTGAGTCTGTTCGATCACATGCCCGTTGCGCGCAATCTGCTCGATGATATAGCCCGGCATTTCCAGCATGGGCGGCGAGATCAGCGTGAACTTGATGCCGCGATAAAGCGCCAGCAGCTTGACGAGCGAGTGCACCGTGCGCCCATATTTCAGGTCGCCGACAAGCGCGATATGAGCGCCGTCGACAATCTTGCCGAGCCGCGAGAACTCGCGCTGAATGGTGTACAGGTCGAGCAGGGCCTGGCTTGGATGCTCGCCCGGGCCGTCGCCGCCGTTGATCACCGGCACGTTGGTCGCGCGCGCGAATTCGGCCACCGAGCCTTGCTCCGGGTGGCGGATCACCAGCGCGTCGACGTAGCCACTCATCACGCGGCTCGTGTCGTAGATCGACTCGCCCTTGGCCATCGACGAAAACGTGAAGCCTGTGGTGTCGCACACGGACCCGCCGAGCCGACAGAACGCCGCGCCGAAGCTCACGCGCGTGCGGGTGCTCGCCTCGAAAAACAGATTGCCGAGCACCGCGCCTTCGAGCACGCGCGAGATTTTGCGGCGTCGCGCGATGGGCTGCATGATGTCCGCGACTCGAAAGAGCGCCTCCACCGAGTCGCGCGAAAACTGGTCGACCGACAGCAACTGCGGCCTGCCTTCCCATAGCATCTGGCTCGCCAGCGATTGCGAGTCTACGCTTTGCGTATACTTTTCGCCCGGCTCGCCATTTACCACGATCTCAGAGACGAAACGCTCGACAATCTCCGGCATGGCACGCGACTCCTGCGAATCGTCGGGGAGAAGCCACGTGTCCAGCGCTCGCCGCGACACGCCGATGCGGCCCGCGAAGGTATCGCGCGTCATGTTGAGGCGCCGCATGGCGTCGCGGAGAAAGGCTTGTTGGGGGACGCTCATGGAGGCACCTGTCGGAAAGTGTGCGCGCGGAATATACGCGGTGCGTATATTAGTTTGGCTGCCGCAGAAGTCAAATCATTTCGAGATACGCTTTGCCAATCCGCGTGGGGCGCGGTTACACTCCGCTTCATGCTCTTCGGCCCGACTCTTTCCCTCCGCGCATTCACCGCGACGCGTTCCGCCTTCGCAGACGCGGCGCTCGCGCAATGCGTCGAGCAATGCCCGCCCGGAACTCGGCGCCAAAGCCAAAAAACAGCCGCTCATCTGACCGGAGCACGCTGTTCCGTCAGATGCGACGGAACAGCGGATCACACGCTCCAGCGGTCCTGCCTGTCTTTCCCCTTCGCACGCTGCCGGAATCGATACGGTCGCTCATCGACGTAAGAGGAAAGACATGTCTATTTTTTCGGGTATCTGGATTCCGCTCATCACGCCTTTCGCGGACGGCGCGGTGGATCACGCCGCGTTGCGCGCGCTCGTGCGCCGTTATGCGGACGCGGGCGTCGCCGGCATCGTCGCGCTCGGCACGACCGGCGAGCCGGCCGCGGTCGACGACGCGGAACAGGACGCCGTCATCGCGACTATTCTGGAGGCGGCGCAGGCCGGCCGCCGCGGCAACTCGGAGCCGAGCGCGCCGTTGCCGGTGGTGGTCGGCGTGTCGGGCAACCACACTGCCAGCATGCGCGAACGCATTCAGCAACTGAATTCGCTGCCCATCGCGGGGGTGTTGATGGCCGCGCCGTACTACGTGAGGCCGTCGCAGGCGGGCATCGTCAGTCATTTCATGACGCTTGCCGATGCGAGCGAAAAGCCCGTCGTGCTCTACGACATTCCCTATCGCAACGGCGTGCGGCTCGAACTCGACACGCTGCTCACGCTGGCAGAGCATCCACGGATT
This sequence comes from uncultured Paraburkholderia sp., assembly GCA_940746715.1. Classification (GTDB taxonomy): domain Bacteria; phylum Pseudomonadota; class Gammaproteobacteria; order Burkholderiales; family Burkholderiaceae; genus Paraburkholderia. The sequence goes on along the minus strand of CALNWN010000008.1, from coordinate 207,783 downwards.
CAGGCGGTGAAGGACTGCGCCGGGTCGCTCGACACCACGCTTGCGCTGATTCGCGACGGACGCTTGCAGGTGCTGACAGGCGAAGACATGCAGATCTTCAACACGCTTTGCCTTGGCGGCAGCGGCGCGATTGCCGCGTCGGCGCATGTGCGCACGGAGCAGTTTGTCGCGCTCGAAGAAGGGCGGCGCATTTTTCACACGCTCGTGCCGCTGATCCATGCGTTGTTCGCCGAGCCGAATCCCGCGCCGGTGAAGGCGTGGCTTGCACCGCAAGGGCTGATACGCGACGAACTTCGCCTGCCGATGACGGGCGCGAGCACAACGTTAGCGGAGCGCCTCGCGGCATTGAAGCGCGACTGAACGCGGCGGCCGCAACCCCACGCGGCGTATTTGAGATGCTGCTTCCGGCTGCAAGGCGATAATCGGTGCCCTCTATCGATTATCGTCGCCGGCATGGGTCCGGCTCCTGCCGCGTGCAGTCAGTTGAGTTGATCGGATCCTTGTTTGCCCTCCATGTGCCGCCCGCGTGCCCCCTGCGGCGCGATGCACGCAGCGCGCGCGCCGGAGCACGCTGATGTGGCCCACGTTTCGCGCGCGCCCGGCTCGCCAGCGGTTCCGTGAGCCTCGTCACGCGCCGTTTGGCGACGACGCTCGCCCTCGGCACTGCGCTTCTTGCCGCGGTGCTCGCGCTCGTCGTGGGCATTGCGATCGGCCTGCATTGGTCCGCGCGCGACGCCTCCGGCATGCAAACCGCGAACCGCATCGAGCGCGATTATGCAATCGACCAGCTCGGCAAGCTCGACGCTTCAGTCGCGCAGATCGAGCCGCGCATTGCGCGCCTCACCGCGCAGGTCGATGCGTTGCGCGATTTCGAAGCACGGCTGAATACGCCGCGGCCTGCGCCGCGCGCGCCGCCGCTGCGTCGTCGGTCCCGTCCGTTCCGTCTGCTTCGCCTGCGCTGCCCGCTTCGAGCGGCGATACGTCCGCGACCGATAGCGAAGGCGAGGGCGGCCCCGCCTTGCCGCCACGCCGCTGCACGGGCCGCACATCGCGCTTCGGCGCGCGTCCCGACATGACACGCACCGGCGAGCAACTGGACTGCATCGCGGCCACGCTGGGCGAGCTCGAGCAATAAACCCTCGCGCATGCGGTCGCTTACGCCGCGTTTCCCGGCCGCATGCCCGCCGACGGCGCGCGCTTCGGCTCGCCATTCGGCAACCGCACGGATCCCTTCACGCATCGGCTGAGTTTTCATCCGGGCCTCGACCTCGTCGCGAAGACGGGCACACCGATTCTGGCCGCAGCAGGCGGCCGCGTGGTGCTTGCGGGCGAGAAGTCCGGCTACGGCAACGCGGTCGAAATCGACCACGGCAATGGACTCACGACGCGCTACGGCTACGCGTCGCGCATCGTGGTGCATACCGGCGATCTGGTGCTGCCGCGTCAATACATCGCGGACGTCGGCTCGAGCGGACGCTCGACCGGCCCGCATCTTCATTTCGAAGTACTGGTCAACGGCGCGCCCGTCGATCCGGCTGCCTACCTCGCGATTTTCGCCACTCGTTCGCATGGTTAACTGGTTTTTTCTCGCGACGCACGCGCGCTGACGCGTCGCGCTTACACGCTCGCGCCACTGCGTCCGCTCCGCGTTCGCGTCGCAGTGTGGGCGCTGGTTGGCATCCTGAGCGCGCTGGGCGGCGCGGCCGCGGTGCTGATCGGCGAGGCATGGCGCGCCGGCCTGCCGCTCGGACAATGCCTGCCTGTTCCTGTCGATAAGAGCGCCGAGCAGGCCGAACTGGCACGCGCGGTTTGCATTGGCGCAGGAGTCGGCGGCGCGCGCGGCTGTTCAGAAGACAGCGGACAGCGCCGCGGCCCAGGTTGCACGGCTCAACGACGAATTGCAGTTCCTGCGCGGCCAGAGCCGGACGGCGCGGCGCTAGGTTCGCTCGACATGTTTTATTTTCCGGAGTACTTATGTTCAGCAAGAGAAAATCCGCAGGCATCCGGCAGTCGAAGCTTGCCACTCTGATTGCGCACGACGTGCGCGTGGTAGGCGACCTTCAGTTCACGAACGGCCTGCGGCTCGACGGGCACGTGAAGGGCAACGTCAGCGGTGAGTCCGGCAGCCAGACACTGCTCGTGCTGAGCGATCGCGGTTCGATCGAAGGCAGCGTGCACGTCTACGACGTCGTGATCAACGGCAAGATTGTCGGCGACGTCATTGCCGATCACTTCGTCGAACTGCAGGCCAACGCGCACGTCACGGGCAACATCTACTATCAGCAATTGCGCATGGATTGCGGGGCCTCGGTGGACGGCAAGCTCACACGTCGCGAGGGAGCGGAAGCGCCTACGCCGCTTACGTCGATGGTCGATCCTGCCCGCGAATAAGGCTCAATGACGCCGGATGCCGCTCATACCATGCCCGGCAGCGACCGGCGTTGGCTCGGTTCGTCGTGGCGCGGCAGAGGGTCGCGAGCCGTTGCCGAGCCCAGACTGGTCCGCGAATTCCGCGCGAGGGCGAGCCGTTCGCTGGCGCTGCGATCCAGCGTCGCGAGCATGTCGCGTTCGAGAATCAGCAGTTTGAAGGCCAGCACGATGAGCCCGCTTGCGAGCAGTACATCCCCGGCGAACACCACGGCGTAGACCGCGGACGTGGTCCGCGGATTGCCGATCAGCAGTGCGGATTGGCGTGGTCGAGCAGCACCAGCGTGAGCGGTACGATCGCACCCAGCGTGACGATCGTCGCGCCGATTGCGACGACGGTGCGCGCCATGCCGAGATGCGGACGGCGTCGGCGGCACACTTCGTGCAGCGTGGCCGCGCGATAAGGCGCGAAGAACAGCGCGAGCAGCACGGCGCGCGGCAACATGGGCAACTCGAGTAGCAGCGCACCGCCATACAGCACGCAGAACGCGCACGTGACGATAAACGCGGTGCGCCATGCCATCGGCACACCGAATAATGCCCGCGTGCCGGCCCAGATCAGGATGCGGCTTTGCAGCGCGAACGCCGCGGTGGCAAAGAGGAGAAAATCGGTGTGCCACGCCGAACGCAGCGCGAAACAGGCGGAGGCTGCGGCGAGCAGATAAAACGCGGCCGCCCAGAGGCGGAATGTGCCGACTTGCGCGAACATCCGCGAAAGCACGGTGGCGATCAGCGCGCAGCACAGAAACGTGATCAGGCACAACGAGGTGAACGTCGCTACATCGAATCTCATGAGGTCTCCAGCACCTGTGCAGCGTTTATTGTTTATTGTTGAATCGGACTACTGTGCGGCAACGTTTGCATGAGGGGGCAGGACCCCGCACGCACTGAGTGCGACGCGCGGACGACGCGGCGCTGCCCGGCATTGCGCCGCCACATCGGCATAAAACGTCCGCATAAAACGTCAGCAGGCGTCGGCCGTCAGGGTCCGTCCTCGCAACAGATCCCCGAAGGCTTCCGCAGTGAGCGGCTTGCCGAGCAGGAAGCCTTGCATCTCGTCGCACCGCATGGCCTTCAGCATGTGAAGCTGCGACTCGGTTTCCACGCCTTCGGCCACCACATCCATTTCCAGCGAATGCGCGAGCGCGATGATCGCGGACACGATCGCGCTGCCTTCCTCGCCGTGGGCGTCGAGGCCATTCGTGAAGAAGCGGTCGATCTTCAGTTGCTTCACGCGAAAGCGCTGCAGATACGCGAGGCTCGAATAGCCGGTGCCGAAATCGTCGATGGCGATCTCAAAGCCGCTTGCCTGAAATTCGCGGAGCATCTCGATCGTTCTGGCTGCGTCCTGCATGGCCACCGTCTCCGTAATTTCGAACATGATCTGCTCGCAGCGCACGCCCTCCGCGTTGACGATGTCGAGCATGGTCGGCACGAGGCCGGCCTGCAGTAGCTGCCGCGGCGACAGATTGATCGCCACCTTGATCGGCGGCAGACCTTGCGCGACCCAGCGGCGGATCTGGCGGCATGCCTCGCGCAATACCCAGCAGCCGATCTGCACGATCTGCCCCGAGCGCTCGGCAATCGGAATGAACTCGAGCGGTGCAAGCGTGCCGAGTTGCGGATGGTGCAAGCGGATCAGCGCCTCCGCGCCCGCGAGCGTCTCGCTTTTGCCATCGAATTTAGGCTGGAAATGCAGCGTGAAATGACGCTCGGCGAGCGCCTCGCGCAACGCGTTCTGGATTTGCAGCGTGCGCGTCGCGGCTTCGTTCATGCGCTGCTCGAAGAAACGGTAGGTGCTGCGGCCCGCGCGCTTCGCTTCGTACATCGCGGCGTCCGCGTGTTTGAGCAGCGTGTCGACGCTATCGCCGTCTTCGGGAAAGAGCGCGATGCCGATGCTCGGCATCACCTGCAGCGGTTGCGAATCGGCCCACGTGTCGCGCCGCATGCGCTCAAGCACGCCTTCCGCGAGCGCAGCCGCGTCCGTGCGCGAAGCGAGGTTCTCGGAGAGCACCACGAACTCGTCGCCGCCGAGGCGCGCCACCGTGTCGCCCGTGCGCACGCAGATCAGAAGACGCTGCGCGAACGCGGAGAGCACCTGATCGCCGGCTGAATGACCGAGCGAATCGTTGATCGTTTTGAAGCCGTCGAGATCCATGAAGAGGATCGCAAACAGCGACCGCTGGCGGCGCGCCGCATGAATCGCCCGCTCGATGCGCTCGGTCAGCGTGGCGCGGTTCGGCAGTCCGGTGAGGGTGTCGAGCGTGGCGAGCCGCACGATCTGCCCGTTGAGCCTCGAGACCGCGCCGACGAGAAAACTGGTGCGCGCATCGAATCGCGACAGCAGCAGCGTGACGATCAGAATCGCGAAGGTGAACAGGATCACGGAGGTGGCGAGCCACGCGGCATTCACGCCGGCCGCGGCGCCGCAGATCGCGCCGGGTGCGAATTCGGCCGCGGCCATGGCCGCGTAATGCATGCCGCTGATGGCAATCGCCATCACGAGCGCGGCGCCGAAGCGCTTGCGCAGCACATAGCGCGCGTCGTCGTTGCTGAGCGCGCGCCATCCACAGCGCGGCGCTGGAGGCGCCGATCGCAATGGCGAGCGAGGCCGCGAACCACGCCGGCTGATAGCTGATGCGGGCGACATGCGCAACGCGGCCATGCCGCTATAGTGCATGCCCGCGATGCCGAGGCCCATGAACGCACCGCCGCCGACGAGGCGCACCGCCGTCAGCTGTGTGTGCGTGGTCAGGCAGAGGGCGAGATAAGAGGCGCCAATGGCGAGCGTGAGCGAATAGGCGGTTTCGGCGAAATCGTAGCCGAGCGGAATCGGCAGCGAAAACGCGAGCATGGCCACGAAGTGCATCGACCAGATGCCGACGCCGAGCGCCAGCGCGCCGCCCATGCGCCAGACGTGCCGCAACCGCGGCGAGGCCAGCACGTAGATGCGGCCGGTCAGATCGAGTGCCGTGTACGACGCGAGTGTCGCGACGACAAACGACATGGCCACCAGCCAGGGATTGTATGAGCTCTGCATGTCAGGTCCAACCGCGATGGAGACGCGGTTGAACTTGTTATCGACACTTCAGCGCGTTTATTTAATTGAATTTCAATATGTTAGCGATTGGCTGACGGTGCTGGCCGCAGCCGGTCGAAGCAAATTAAGGCGGCGCGGCGACATCAACCTCATAGCGACTGCGCCGAAAAGGTATCGCATTGGCGGATATCGCCCGTCGTCATGCCGCGCTTGAGCCACCGCTGGCGCTGCTCGCTCGTGCCGTGCGTGAATGCTTCCGGCACCACGCGCCCTTGCGATTGCCGCTGCAACCGGTCGTCGCCGATCGCGCCTGCGGCGTTCAGTCCTTGCTCGAAGTCGCCCGGCTCCATCAGCTTCGCGTTCTGCTGCTGCGCGACCGCCGCCCAGACACCGGCGAAACAGTCGGCCTGCAATTCGAGGCGTACGGACAACGCGTTGCCGCGTGCCTGCGACATGCGCGCCCGCGCAGCTTCGTACTTGTCCGAGATGCCGAGCACGTTCTGCACCTGGTGCCCGACCTCGTGTGCGATCACATAGGCCTGAGCGAAGTCGCCGCTCGCGCCGAAGCGGTCGCGCAACTCGCGGTAAAACGACAGGTCGATATAAACGGTGCGGTCGGGCGGACAGTAGAACGGCCCCATTGCGGACTGACCCGTGCCGCAAGCGGTCGGCGTGGCGTCGCTGAACAGGACGAGCTTGGGCGCCGGGTAGTCCTGATTGAACTGAGTGCGGAAAATGTGTTGCCAGGTCCGCTCCGTGTTGCCGAGCACGCGGCGCACGAAGTGACTGCCGGCGTCCTCGGGGCGCGCGTTGGTTGGCGTGGTGGCCTGCGGCGCGTTGCCCTGCAGCACCTGCGCGCCGTTGATGATGGTCATCGGATTAATGCCGAAGAAGTATGAGGCGGCCAGCGCGATGATGATCGTTCCAATGCCGATAGCTCCGCCGACTCGCATCCTGCCGCCGCCTCGCCGGTCTTCGACGTTCTGGCTTTCCACTTCATCATCAAGGCGCATGGTGTTTTCTCCGTGATCGCGTGCAACAGGCTGTGACGCATTGCGGTCCACTGCCGCAATAGAGCAGTAAGCATACCTGCGCGGCGTGCCTATGTGCGACGGCGCACGCGCCGATCGTCACGGTTCCTTCAGACCTGACAAAGTTGCTAGCGATTTTCCTCTCGCTCGGCCGAAGTCAGCGCATATCCTTCGTCGAGCCATCCGGTGACGCCGCCCGCCATCAGCTTGACGGGGCGTCCGAGCCGCGCGAGGCGTAGCGCGCCGCGTGCCGCGCCGTTGCAATGCGGACCGGCGCAATAGGTGACGAAAAGCGTATCGACGGGATAGCCGGCAAGCTTCGACTCCACGATCTTGCCATGCGGCAGGTTGACCGCGCCCGGCACGTGGCCGGCCGCGAAGAGTGCCGGGCTGCGCACGTCGAGCAGCACGAAGCCCGGCGTGCCGCTTTGCAATGCGGCGAATACATCGGCGCAATCGGTTTCGAATTGAAACTGCGCTTCGAAGTGGGCGATCGCCGCGGCGCTGGGCGCGGCGGGCACGGCAGTGACGGCGTTGATGGTGCTTATGGTCGTTATGGCGCTTGTGGTGTTCAGCTCGGACACGATGAGACCTCGTGAGATAGCGTATGGGTGAGGTGAGGGCGTCGTTTTGCGATTCAGGCCGCTCATTGTGTCGCCAGCGCCTGCAACGGATAAGTGGCGCAATCGACAATCTTCGGTAACATCACGCCATGCACAATCATCTTGTCGTCGCGCTGGCCTACGACCGGCTCTGCACTTTCGAATTCGGCTGCGTGACCGAGTTGTTCGCGCTCGAACGCCCGAAGCTCGGCGTGAACTGGTATCGCTTCGGCGTCTGCGCGGCGGAGGCCGGGCCGATTCGTGCGGCCGGCGGCATCACGCTTGCCGCGTCGTACACGCTCAGGCTGCTGGATCGCGCGGACACCATCGTGATACCCGGCTGGCGCGATGCCGACGAAATGCCGCCCGAACCGCTGTTGAAAAAGATTCGCGCCGCGTACAGGCGCGGCGCGCGCCTCTGCTCGATCTGCTCGGGCGTGTTCGTGCTGGCGGCAGCCGGCGTGCTCGACGGCAAGACTGTCACCACGCACTGGCGTTATGCCGCGAAATTGCAGGCACGCTATCCGCATTTGCGCGTGCAGCCTGATGCGCTCTATGTCGACGAGCAGCAGATCATCACGTCGGCGGGATCCGCGGCGGGGCTCGACATGCTGCTGCATCTCGTGCGCCACGATCATGGCAGCGCGGTGGCAAACCGCGTCGCGCAGCGGCTCGTCGTGCCGCCGCATCGCGAAGGCGGTCAGGCGCAGTTCGTGCCGCGTCCCGTGCCTCACGACGAAAGCGGGCGCCTTGCGCGGCTCATGGACTGTGGGGGTACGCAGTCATCCCGCGTTGCCGCACACGCTGCGCTCGCTCGCCGAGCGCGCCGCGATGAGTCCGCGCACGCTGCGGCGGCAGTTTCATGACGCGACAGGCATGGCGCCGTATGAATGGCTGGTGCGCGAGCGCGTGGCCGTCGCGCGGGAGTTGCTGGAGGCGCCGAATCCTCTGCCGATGGCGCGCGTCGCGCAACTCGCCGGCTTTGGCTCCGAAGAATCGCTGCGGCGCCACTTCAGGCGCATCGCGCTGACGAGCCCGGGGGCGTATCGTAAGAAGTTCGGCGCTACGATGGCGTAGCCGCGCGAGCGTACCGCAAGCCGCAGTTCGATGGCGCAACAGGGCGCCTGCAAGGAACTACACATGATCGACGTTGCCGACACTATCGCCCGCTTTAACGCCGGGCGCGATCCCGAACGGCTCGCCATGAAATTCAAGGCGATGCGCACGTCGCCTTTCGTATTCCTGCGCGGCACATGCCATCTGTTTTACGAGCGCCTGCCGCAAGCCGGCTTGCTCGACGACGCGCCGCCCGTGTGGATCTGCGGCGACATGCATCTGGAAAACTTCGGCAGCTACAAGGCGGACAACGGCCTCATCTATTTCGACAACAACGATTTCGACGAGGCGTGCCTCGCGCCGAATCTCGCCGAACTGGCGCGTTTGCTCACGAGCGTGCTGGCCGGTGCCGCCGATCTCAAGCTGAGCCGCGCGCAGGCGCTGGCGCTCTGTCAAACGGCCGTGGAGGCGTATGGCGCGGCGCTCGCCTTCGGCAAGGCGCGCTGGGTCGAGCGCGAGACGTCGTCCGGCATGGTGCGCGATCTGTTCGATGCATTGGCGAGCCGCACGCGCGCCGCGCATCTGGACCGCCGCACCACGCTCAAGGGCAAGACGCGCACGCTCAAGGTGGACGGCAAGAAAGCACTGCCCGTGAGCGATGAACGGCGCGCCGCGGTCACGCACTTCATGCAGCAGTTCGCTGCCGGCGAAAGCGATCCGGCTTTTTATCGCGTGCTCGACGTGGCGCGTCGCATCGCGGGAACGGGAAGCCTCGGCGTGGACCGTTATGTGATTCTCGTGGAAGGCAAGGGCTCGCCGGACGGCAACTATCTGCTCGATCTGAAAGAGGCGCTGCCTTCTTCGGTCGTGCCGCATGTGCGCACGCCGCAGCCCGCATGGCGAAGCGAAGCGGAGCGCGTCGTCGAGATTCAGCGGCGAAATCAGGCGGTTTCGCAAGCGTTTTTGCACGCGGTGGACTTCAATCAGCGCTCGTACGTACTGCGCAGTCTGCAGCCTTCGGAAGACCGCGTCGCGTTGCAGGACTGGAACGGCAAACTGCCGAGGCTCGAAGCAGTGGTCGGCAGCATGGCCGAGTTGAGCGCATGGGCGCATTTGCGCAGCGGCGGCCGGCAGAAGTCGTCCATTGCCGATGAGATGATCGCGTTCGGCAATCGCACCGACTGGCAGTCGCCGCTGATCGAATTCGCGGCGCAGTGCGCGGCACAAGTCGCGGCGGACTGGAAAACGTATTGCGACGCTTACGATCGTGGTGCCTTTGCGGTCTAGTTCGAAGAGGCCGGTGCGCGCCTGGAGATAAAAGCCAGGAAAACGTTTGCGTGTTCAAACAGGCGTTTGCCGTTCGCACCGGCATGCATACGTCGCTCGCCGTCATCAAGTTTACCCGCTGTTTTCAGGACTTAAAATGCGCCGCTATCGTGCACCGGCGCGACACACGTGTAATAGACAGCAACAGTGCTTTGCGGCTTTCCCTCATTTAATTCACCCCCTTATGGCGTAGACTTCCCAGTAACAAAAATGGTTACGGGGTGCGAGATGTTGGCCGTTTTCATCATCGCCTGTCCGATCTGCATTGCGGCGCTTTTCGGTTTTGCGCGGCATGTCGATCCATGGACGGGCCACTTCAAGCGTTGACTTTCAACGTCGCGATTTCGAGCCAAGCCGGCACGTAGGATCTGCTGCCGGCTTTCAGCATTGCCGGTTGTATTCGCAGGCCTTGCCAAGAAGTGCCGTGTCGCGGCACGATGCGCGATAACCTGAGTGTGGGGCAGCATCGCGTATGCGAGACTTTCTGGCGAATTGGACGGCGCGCGCGAGTGTGCTGAAGGGCGTGCTTCCGTTGAACCGCGCGGCCGCCGTGCGCGACGCGCTGGCGGGCGTACAGCTCGCGTCAATGGACATACCGCAGGTGCTCGGCTACGCGCGCATTGCCGGCATGCCTGCCGTTACCGGTCTTTACACCGTCTTTCTGCCGCTTATCGCGTTCGCCCTGTTCGGCGCGTCGCGACACTTGGTCGTTGCTGCCGATTCGGCCACCGCCACCATTTTCGCAAGCCGCCTGTCGACCATGGCGCCGGTTTCGAGCGCCGAGTATGCGTCGCTCGCCGCGATGGTCGCGTTGCTGACCGCCGCGCTGCTGCTCATCGCGCGCATTTTCAAACTTGGTTTTCTCGCTGACTTCCTGTCGCGCACGGTGCTGGTCGGCTTTCTTGCCGGAGTCGGCGTGCAGGTCGGCATCGCGATGCTGGGCGATATGCTGGGCTTGCCCGGTCACGCGGCGCGCACGACGGATCAGCTGGTGCTCGTCGCGCTCCACTGGGCGCAGCTCAATGTGCCGACGCTGGCCATTTCCGTGCTCGTCGTCAGCGCCGTGCTCGTTTTCAAACGCGTCTGGCCGCGCTTGCCGGTGCCGTTGATCGCCGTCGTGGCGGGTATTGCCGCGAGCGATCTCTACGGTTTCGCAGCGCACGGCATTGCCGTACTCGGTCCGGTGACGGGCGGCTTGCCGGCCCTGCGCATGCCGTCCGTCACCTGGCAGCAGATGCTCGATCTCGTGCCAGTCGCCGCCTCCTGTTTCTTGATGATCGTCGCGCAGAGCGCCGCGGCGAGCCGCGTGTTCGCCGAGCGGCATCATGAAGCGGCCGACACCAATACGGATCTGCTCGGCATCGCCGCGGCCAACGCAGCGGCCGCGTGGTCGGGCGCCTTCGTCGTGAACGGCAGTCCGACGCAGACCGCCATGGCCGATCGCGCGGGCACCCGCAGCCAGTTCGCGCAGATCGTGTTCGCGGCGGTGGTCGCCGTGGTGCTGCTGTTCTTCAGCCGCTTTTTGCAGTATTTGCCGCGCTGCATTCTCGCAAGCATCGTCTTCACGATCGCAGTCGGGCTGGTGGATCTCAGGACGCTCTTTGCGATTCGCCGCGAAAGTCCGGGGGAATTCGCGCTCGCCGTCTCCACCGCCGCGGCCGTGGTGCTGATCGGCGTCGAGCACGGCATTCTGCTTGCGGTGGCCGTGTCGCTGCTGCGTCACGTGCGCCACAGCTATCGTCCGCATACGATGATCCTTGCGCCCGGCGACGACGGCCTATGGGTTCCGGTGCCCGCGGTTCCAGGCACGCAGACTGCGCCGGGGCTGATCGTTTATCGCTTCGGCGCCGACCTGTTCTATGCGAACGACCACTTTTTCGTCGACGATACGCGCAGCCTGATCGACCATGCGCCGAGCAAGGTCCGCTGCTTCGTGATCGATGCGAGCGCAATTACCGACCTCGACTATTCGGCGGCGCGCTCCGTGGGCGAGCTGTGCGGTGCGTTGAAGCAGAGCGGTATCAAGGTGATCTTCGCGCGCGTGAACCGCTATCTGCGCTCGGACATGGACCGGCACGGCATCACGCCGATCATCGACGCAAGCTGTATTTTCGGCACCTTGCACGAAGCGCTGCATGCAGCAGGGGTGGCCCAGCCCGCCGACAAATGAGGCGGTTTAACTTTTCGACGTCAGCAGCTTGAGGCCGGCAATGCCGAACATGACGGCGAGCGAGCCGTCGAGCCAGCGGCGGACCGCCATATAAATGCGCCGCGCCGATGCCGTCGAAAAGAGCAGCGCATAACTGCTGAACACCGACACGCCGATACACATGCAGCCGAGCACGACGGGCGCGGTATGCGCCGCATGCGCACCGCTGCCCGCCGACGACATGGCAAGCGACACGATCGACATCCAGACGAGAATCGCTTTCGGATTCGTGAGATGCAGCAGCAGGCCGCGCACATAGAGCCGCCTGAGCGGTTCGTCCTCATGCGCGCGGCCCGCCCAAGCTGGCCGGCGCGAGCGCCGAGCGCGCCGACTTGACGCCGAGCCATAGCAGATACAGACCGCCGGCGATCTTGATCGCGACGAGGCAGCCCGAGTAAGCGGCGAGCACCGCCGACAATCCTAGCGACGCGAGCAGCGCCCAGAAAAACGAGCCCGACACGACGCCGAGCGCAAACGCGAGCGCCGCGCGGCGGCCCGCGCTCATCGCGAGAGACATGATGGCCAGATTGCTCGGGCCGGGGCTAGCCGTGCCGACGAAGTAAGCGCTGTAGGCGATCAGGACATCTGCGGTGAGAAAAGCGGTGGGCGTCATGGGCTCGGACTCGCGGGCGGGCAGGGAACCACCATTTTGCGCGGCGCGTGCGCGAGTGCACAGATACAGTTGAGCAAGCGCTGATCGGCACAATCGTGCGCGCGGCAACTGCCGGCACACCTCGGCTCTCATTCCTGTGCCGCGGTCCCGATGCAGTCGGCGAGCGCCGCCGCCACCGCTTGCCGGCTATGGCGCGGGCGCTGCACCAGCCCGATCTCGCGATGAAACGTCGCCTCTTCGAGCGACAGCGCAGCGACTCCGGCGGGCCACCTGCCGAGGCCTGCCGTGTCGGGAATCAGGGCAATGCCGATGCCCCGCGCGACGAGTTGCGCGATCGCCTGCAATTCGTCGAGCTCCAGCACGTCGTGCACATTTAGCCGCGCGCGAGCGCTTTCGGCACGAGCAGCACGAAGGGCTCGGTCACGAGCGGGCGCCATTCCAGTTCCGAAGGCAGCGCGAACGGCGGCTTGATGATGATCGCGAGATCGAGTTCGCCGGAGTCGACCTGGCCGAGCAGATTCAGCGACACGCCGGGCACGACGCGAATGCGCCAGCCTGGACGGTCCTCGCGAAAGCGCGCCAATGCGTCCGCGAGAAACGACACTTGCGCCGATGCAATCGCCCCCACGTGCAGCATGCCGCTCTCCGCTGCGACCGCGCCGCGTTCCGAGAGGCGCGCATAAAGCGCGATGATTTCCTCGGCGAGCGCGAGCGTTTCGCGGCCCGCGTCGTTGAGCGTCGCGGAGCGGCCCGTGCGGTCGAAGAGCGCAAAGCCCAGCTCGTCTTCGAGGCGTTGCATCTGCGCGCTCACAGCCGATTGCGTGAGACCGATGCGTGCACCCGCCGCGGAAAACGTGCCGTACTGGCTGACGGCAATCAAGGTTCTGAGTTCGGCGAGCATGTTTTCGATTGATCGATTTTCGTGTTGGTCAGCTCAAATATATATCGTTTTTCATCATTTTTACTGGTGGTTAAACTTTGCAGTCAAAGTACCGCCGTTCATCAATCGAGCACCCATAGCGAGTACCTCATCATGAGCATTGCCGACACCGCCCTGCCGCCGTTCCACCTGGCGTTTCCCGTCCACAGCCTCGCCGCCGCGCGCGAGTTCTACGGCGAACTGCTCGGCTGCCCCGAAGGCCGCAGTTCTGAGCATTGGGTCGATTTCAATTTCTACGGGCATCAGATCGTCGCGCATCTCGCGCCGGAGGAAGTGGGCACAGCCAGACCAGCAAGGTCGACGGCGACGCCGTGCCGGTGCGCCACTTCGGCGCCGTGCTTTCCATGGAGCAATGGCAGGCCGCCGCGGACAAGCTGCAAAAAGCGGGCATCGACTTCGTCATCGAGCCGCATGTGCGTTTCAAGGGCGAAGTGGGCGAACAGGCCACCATGTTCTTCCTCGATCCGTCGGGCAACGCGCTCGAATTCAAGGCGTTTGCCGATATGTCGTCGCTGTTCGCGAAGTAAACGCACGAAAAACGCGTAGGCTAATTGAAATAAAAGCGGCGGCTTGCGTGAAGCAGCGCCGCCCTCCAACGCTTTTTCCTTACGATAAGCTTCCTGACAATTCCGCCATTTTCGCGCCATGCAGGTGTTGGGGCTGGCGATCTAGCATAAGCGCCAGTTAATCTACCCTCCAGCTGCTCGCAGCAGTCTCCTGCACTTAACTCAGGCGCGTTTCATGTGGATTGTCAACGTTGCGCTTAAGCGGCCCTACACGTTCATCGTGATGGCCATTCTGATCGTGCTGGCGACGCCGTTCGTGCTGTTCACCACGCCGGTCGACGTGCTGCCCGAAATCAACATTCCGGTCGTCAGCATCATCTGGACCTAATGTGGTCAGCGCCTTCAACGCGCAGAATCTGATTCTGCCCACCGGCACGGCGAAGATCGGCCCGAGGGAATACACGATCAACATGAACGGCTCGCCGTCGACGCTGGAGGGGCTCAACGATATTCCGGTGCGCACGGTCAACGGCGCCACGACGTATCTGCGGGAAGTCGCTCATGTGCGCGACGGTTTCTCGCCGCAAACGAATATCGTCCGGCAGAACGGCCATCGCGGCGTGCTGATTTCAGTGCTCAAAAACGGCAGTGCGTCGACGCTGTCAATCGTCAATACGCTGCATGGGCTGCTGCCGGCCGCGCGCGCCGCATTGCCGCCGGACCTGAACATCACGGCGCTGTTCGATCAGTCGGTGTTCGTGAAGGCCGCAGTGGAGGGCGTGCTGCGCGAGGCCGTGGTCGCCGCCGCACTCACCGCCGCGATGATCCTGCTCTTTCTCGGCAACTGGCGCAGCACCTGCATCATCGCGATCTCGATTCCGCTGTCGATTCTCTCGTCGCTGATTGTAACGCATGCGCTCGGACAGACCATCAACATCATGACGCTCGGCGGCCTTGCGCTGGCGGTGGGTATTCTCGTCGACGACGCGACGGTGACGATCGAGAATATCGAGCGGCATCTGCATATGGGCACGAATCTGCACGATGCGATTCTGGAAGGTGCCGGCGAAATCGCGATTCCCGCGCTCGTTTCCACGCTGTGCATCTGTATCGTGTTCGTGCCGATGTTCTTCCTGACCGGCGTGGCGCGCTACCTGTTCGTGCCGCTCGCGGAGGCCGTGGTGTTCGCGATGCTGGCGTCGTACATTCTGTCGCGCACGCTCGTGCCCACGCTCGCCATGCTGCTGATGGGCCACGCGCACAAGCCGAAGCCCGATGCAAGGCCGAGTCTGTTTCAGCGCCTGTACAGGCGTTTCGACAATGGCTTCGAGCGCATGCGCGCGGCCTACATTGTGATTCTCAGCAGCCTGCTGGTGCGCCGCGGCCGTTTCGGCAGCATATTTCTCGGCTTCTGCGTGGTGTCGATGGGACTCGCCTTCGTGCTCGGCGAAGACTTTTTCCCGAGCGTCGACGCGGGCAATATCCGCCTGCACATGCGCGCGCCGACCGGCACGCGTATCGAGGAAACCGCGCGTCTTGCCGACGAAGTCGAGAAGGTGATTCGCGAAGTCGTGCCCGAGAAAGAACTCGGCACCATTCTCGACAATCTCGGTCTGCCGCTATAGCGGCATCAACCTGTCAGACAGCAATTCAGGGACGATCGGCACGCTCGACGGCGAAATCCAGATCGCGCTGAAAGAAGGCCACGAGCCCACGCAGCGCTACGTGGAGAAGTTGCGTGCGCTGCTGCCGCAGCGTTTTCCGGGCGTCGAGTTTTTCTTCCAGCCCGCCGACATCGTCACGCAAATTCTCAACTTCGGCCTGCCCGCCGCCGTGGACGTGCAGATAGCCGGCGCGGACCAGCTGGGCAATTTTTCGACGTCGCGCACAAGCTCTTGAAAGACGTGCGCCAGATTCCGGGCACGGTCGATACGCACATCCAGCAGAAGCTCGACGAGCCCGCCATCAACCTGCAGATGGACCGCACGCGCTTGCAGCAGCTCAACCTGACCGCGAGCAACGTCGCGCAAAACCTGCTGGTTTCGCTGTCGGGAAGCTCGCAGACGTCGCCGGGCTTCTGGTACAACGACCGCAATGGCGTCGAGTACAACGTGGCGGTCCAAACGCCGCAGTACCGCATTTCTTCCATCGACGATCTGTTGCGCACGCCGGTGTCGGCGTCTTCGACAGGCCCGACGCAACTGCTCGGCAATCTCGTGCGCGTGTCGCCGCAAAACCAGTTCGCGGTGGTTACGCACTACAACATCCGGCCCGTGATCGATCTGTACGTGAGCGTCGACAAGCGCGATCTGGGCAGCGTCGCGAATCAGGTCGACAAGCTCGTCGAAAAAGCGCGCGCGACGCTGCCGCGCGGCAGTCAGATCACCGTGCGCGGCCAGGTAGAGACCATGCGCACGTCGTACTTCGGTCTCGGCCTCGGTGTGGCCATGGCGATCGTGCTCGTGTATCTGCTGATCGTGGTGAACTTCCAGTCGTGGGTCGATCCGCTCATTATCGTCAGCGCGTTGCCTGCGGCGCTCACCGGCGCGATCATGACAATGGGCGTCGCCACGGCGAACAGCATTCTGATGGTCGCGTTCGCGCGGCAGCGGCTTTCCGCCGGTGCGCCGCCGCTGACGGCAGCGCTGGAGGCGGGAGCGAGCCGTATTCGCCCTGTGCTGATGATGGCGTTCGCGATGATCATCGGCATGATTCCGATGGCGCTCGGTCTTGGCGAAGGCGCCGAGCAGAACGCGCCGCTCGGCCGCGCAGTGATCGGCGGATTGCTGTTTGCAACGGTATCCACGCTGTTTTTCGTGCCGCTCGTGTTCGCGGGCATTTATACGCGTCTCGCGCGTCGTCATCGCAATGAACACGAAGACCACGAAAGCGGCAGCACCGGCGAACCGGCATGAGCGCCGGATCGACCGATTGAGAACGTGAAGAAAACGGCTACCTCGGACCAACCGAGCTAGCTCACCAGAATGGCTAACTGAGATGACCGAAAAAACTCATGCATCGCTGGCGATTCCGTCGCGAGAGACGGAAAGCGGCCACGCACTGCCGCCGCGCAATCGCGAATGGAAGCGCGCGAAGATCGCCATCTGGATCGTGCTCGCGTTGCTCGCGCTCGGCGCGCTGCGCACCGTGGTCGCGAACCTGATGCAAAACCGCGCCGTCGAGCAAACGACGAAGCAGAACGCCACGCAATACGTGAACGTGGTGAGCCCGACGCCCGCCGAAGACAGCGGCACGACCACGTTGCCGGGCACCTTGCGCGGCAGCGTCGAATCGCCGATTTATGCGCGCTCCACCGGTTATCTGCTGCGCTGGTATGTGGACATCGGCGCGCGTGTGAAGCAGGTCAACGGGACGCGGTTTCGCAGCAGGAGCTCGACGAGCGGCAAAGCACCTATACGCAGGGCATTGCCAACCTGGCCGCCGCCGATGCGAACGTGCAGCGCCTGCGCCAGCTCGAATCGTTCAAGCGCATCGTCGCGCCGTTCGCAGGCGTGATCACGCAACGCAATGTGGATGTCGGCGATCTCATCGACGCGGGCAGCGGCACGAGCCGCGCGCTTTTTGCGCTCGCGCAATCGGACCCGCTGCGTGTCTATGTGCAATTGCCGCAGGCCTATGCGCAGAACGTGTCGGTGGGGCAGAAGGTGGTCGTCACGCAGGCCGAACTACCGGGCCAGCAGTTTCATGGCACGGTCACGCACATTTCGGGCGCGATCGACGTGCCCACCCGCTCGCTGCAGGTCGAAGTGACGCTGCCAAATCCCGACAACACGCTGCGTCCCGGCGCCTATGTGCAGGTCGCGCTGCCTTCCGTCGCACACGCGCAGTGGATGGTGCCCGGCAATGCCTTGCTGTTTCGCGCGGAGGGGCCGCGGCTCGCCGTGGTCGATGCAAAGGGAGACGTGCAGTTGCGCAAGGTCGTGATCGCGCAGGACCTCGGACAAACGCTCGAAATCGAAAGCGGAATCGACGGCAACGACAGAATCATCACCAATCCGAGCGATTCGATTGCGGACGGCGATCACGTCGAGATCGCCGCGCCGCAGAAGAGCACGAAGGGGGCGTCGTGAAGCAGCCAAGCGCCAGCCGCGTCGTGATGACGTGTTTAGCCGCGGCGAGCGCGGCCATGCTCGCCGCGTGCACCGTGGGGCCCGATTACAAACGGCCGCAGGCCGAGGTGCCGCCTGCATGGAATACGGACTCCTACTGGCGCGTTGCCGCTCCCTCGCATGCGCCGATGGACCTTGACTGGTGGAACGTCTACCATGACGCCACGCTCGCCGCGCTGGAAACGCAGGCGCTCGCGCAAAACCAGACGCTCGTCGCGGCCAGCGCGCACTATGCGCAGGCGAAGGCGACGCTCGCGAACACGCGCGCCCAACAAATTCCCGAAGTGGACCTCGCGGCGTCGGCGTCGCGCTTTCGCATTTCGCAGGACAGGCCGCGCACCAACTACGCAACGCCGACCGTCTCGACCGTGCAGAACAATCTGCAACTCGGCCCCACCATCAGCTACGACACGGACCTGTTCGGCCGCATACGCCGTCAGGTGGAAGGCGCGACGGCTTCCGCCGAACAGTCGGCCGACGATCTCGCGAACGCGCGGCTCATCCTCACCACCGAGGTCGCAAGCGATTACTTCTCGCTGCGCGAACTCGACACCGAAATCGACGTGTTCGATCAATCGGTAAAGCTGCAGCAAAAAGCGCTGGATTACGTGAACGCCGAACACGAACTCGGCGCGGTATCGGGCCTCGACGTCCTGCAGCAGAAATCGCTGCTCGACACGACGCGTGTGCAGGCGCAACTGTTGTTGAACCAGCGCGCGCAATACGAGCATGCTATTGCCGCACTCGTCGGCGTGCCCGCGCCGCAGTTCGCGATCGAACCGAAGGTGCTGATTGTTGAAGACGAGCACAAGGTAGTGGACTACCTGCGCTCCGGTTTGACAGAGCAGGGTTGGGTCGTGGACGTGGCGCTCGACGGCGAGGAAGGCATGCATCTGGCCACCGAGTTCGATTACGACGTCATCGTGCTCGACGTCATGCTGCCCAAGCGCGACGGCTTCAGCGTGCTGAAGGCACTGCGCATGCGCAAATCGACGCCCGTCATCATGCTCACCGCGCGCGATCATGTGAACGACCGCGTGCGCGGCTTGCGCGAAGGCGCGGACGACTATCTCACCAAGCCTTTCTCGTTCCTCGAACTGGTCGAGCGCCTGCATGCACTGGCGCGCCGCACGCGGTCGCAGGAATCCACGCTGATTTCCGTCGGCGATCTGTTTGTCGATCTGATCGGGCGGCGCGCGACGCGTGACGGCGTGCGACTCGACCTGACCGCGAAAGAATTTCAGTTGCTGAGCGTGTTGGCCCGCAGGCAAGGCGACATTCTGTCGAAAACGGCCATCACCGAGCTGGTGTGGGACGTCAACTTCGACAGTCATACGAATGTGGTCGAGACGGCGATCAAACGATTGCGCGCGAAGCTGGACGGCCCGTTTCCGTCGAAGCTGCTGCATACTGTGCGCGGCATGGGCTACGTGCTCGAAGTGCGCGAAGAGGCGGAGCAGTCATGAACCGTTCCATCGCGCGGCGCTTGGCATTGATGTTTGCGCTCGTCGCGCTGTTCGTGTTTACGCTCGTTGGCGCAGGGCTTTTTGCGGTGCTGCGCTCGCAGCTGGAGAGCCACTTGCGCGAGTCGCTCGACGACCGCGCGCAGATCGCGCGGCTCATCTGCAATCATGGACTGACGCCGGACAAATGGCGCATGTCGCGCGAAAAGCTCACCGACATGACGCCGCCCGACCGCAGCACCGTGTATGCGGTCACGAGCATCGAGCCGTCTTACAACTACGGTAAGCCGATAGAAGGCACGATCATCAAGACCCTGCCCGGCGGCTACGCGCGTGAGGCCAGTGGGCGGCGGTGCTGACATGCTCACCACCACCGTGTCCATTCCCGGCTATTCGACGCGTCCGCCGATGCAGCTGCAGGTGGCGTCGAGCTACATGCCGAACATTCGCACCATGCGCGTGTTCGGCTTCGCGCTCGCCGCGCTGTCGGCGCTCGGCAGTCTTGCGGTGCTGCTGCTCAGCTACTCCGTGACGCGCATCGGTCTCGCGCCGCTCACACGCCTCACGCGCGACGCTTCCGCCGTCAGTCCGAACAATCGCTCGCAACGGCTCAATACCGCGTCGCTGCCGCACGAGCTGAACGATCTGGCGAATTCGTTTAACGGCGCACTCGAACGGCTCGACGGCGCGTATTGCCGGCTAGAGTCGTTCAATGCGGACGTCGCGCACGAATTGCGCACGCCGGTGACGATCCTGATCGGCCAGACCGAGGTCGCGCTGACACGCAATCGTTCCGTGGACGATCTGCGCCACACGCTGCAATCGAACCTCGAAGAATTCGAACGCATGCGGGCCATCATCAACGACATGCTGTTCCTTGCACGCGCCGATCAGGGCGAGCGGGCGACGGGGCTCATGGAAGTCTCGCTCGCCGCAGAAGTCGCGCATACGCTGGAGTTTCTGGAGATTCCGCTCGAAGAAGCCCGCGTGCAGGCGCGCCTCCATGGCGACGCCGTCGCGCATGTCAACCGGTCGCTGTTCGGCCGCGCCTGCACGAATCTGTTGATGAATGCGATCCAGCATTGCCAGCCGGGTGCGCAGATCAGCGTCAGGATCGCGCGCGAAGCGGAGCAGGTGCGAATCGAAGTCGCGAATCCGGGCGAGCCCACGGTGCTCGAACATCTGTTCGACCGGTTTTATCGCGTTGAAGCCTCGCGCACCAATAGCCGCGAGAATCACGGGCTGGGTCTTGCCATCGTCAAGGCGATTGCGGAGATGCATCGCGGCACTGTGTCGGTGCAGAGCGCGAATGGCGTGAACACCTTTGCGTTTTCGGTTGCCGCTTCGCGTATGGAGGGCGTTGCGCAGCCGGCGCGTGCGAACGTGCCGGAGAATGCGGCTGCGAATGCGCAGAACGCGTCCGTGCCTGGCTCGGCTTCCTATTCGTCGCTCGTGAAGGGCAAGTCCGCCTGAACCGGTAGACGCCGCGGCGGCGGCTGCTCGCTCGCGAGGCTCAGCGCGCTCACACGCACGCCGAGCAGCCGCAGCTTGCGGTTGAGCTCGACGCGCCGCA
The DNA here is from genome assembly GCA_940746715.1 of uncultured Paraburkholderia sp. GTDB lineage: Bacteria > Pseudomonadota > Gammaproteobacteria > Burkholderiales > Burkholderiaceae > Paraburkholderia. The sequence continues at coordinate 186,867 of CALNWN010000008.1, read as the reverse complement.
GACATTCGGTGGCCGCGCGGCGTATTTCCGCGGCGTCGGTGGTGGGCGCCTCCAGCGTCAGGTCGCGCGTGACCGTGCGGAAATCGTCATAGCGCAGCTTGATGCCGACAGTCTTGCCGACATAGCCCTTGCGCACCAGATCTTCCGCGACCCGCACGCACAGGCCGGTGAACGAACTCGATAACGCCGGCCGGTCGTGACGCGGATGCAGATCGCGCTCGAAAGTCGTTTCGCGGCTCATCGATTTCGGTTCCGATTCCATCACCACGGGCCGCTCGTCCTCGCCTTGCGCGACGCGCATGAGCCACGCCGAGTAACTGCGCCCGAAGTGGTCCTGCAACAGGCCCGCGTCTGCCACAGCCAGATCGCCGACGGTGGCAATGCCGAGCGCCGTGAGTTTTTCCGCCGTCTTCGGGCCGATGCCGTTGACTTTGCGCACCGGCAGCGGCCACACGCGCAGCGGCACGTCCACGGGCGTGAGAATGGTGAGGCCGTCGGGCTTGTCGAGTTCGGAGCCGATCTTCGCGAGCAATTTGTTCGGCGCCACGCAGATCGAGCACGTGAGGCCGGTGGCCCCGTTCACCGCCTCCTTGATGCGCGCGGCAATGTCGCGCGGCTCGCCCGGCAGTTCCGTGAGATCGATATAGATTTCGTCGATGCCGCGGTCTTCGATGCGGTCGGTAAACGTGGCCACCGCAGCCTTGAAGAGCCGCGAGTAATGACGGTAGGAGTCGAAATCCCGTGGGCAGCAGGATCGCGTCCGGCGCGAGCACGGCCGCCTTCATCATGCCCATGGCGGAAAACACGCCGAGTGCACGCGCTTCGTAAGTGGAGGTGGTCACCACGCCGCGCCCTGCATAGCCGCGCAGCTTCGCAAAACGGCGGCTGCCGTCTGCGAGTGTTTCAGGCGCGCCGTTGCGGCCGCCGCCTATCACCACGGCCTTGCCGCGCAGTTCCGGATAGCGCAATAGCTCGACGGACGCGTAAAACGCGTCCATGTCGAGATGCGCGATACGGCGGCTTGCTGAACTCATGGAAGACGGAAACGAATGGCACCCGTAATAGTACCTTGCTCCGCCCTCGCGGGTGCCGCCTAGAAGCGATAGCTCACGCCGAGCTGCACGACCGGATAGATTTTGTAGCGCTCGACTTTGTCGTTGATCTTCTGTTCCTGCTCGTCGATGTTCGCCTGCGTCGTGAACATCGAGTAAATGGCGGGCACGTTGTAGTGCGTGCGCGAGCGGCCATAGGCGACGCCGAGGTCGAACGTGAGGCCGAAGCTCTTCGAACGCGCGTCGCAAGTAGTGACAGCAACAGAATAGCCCTGCTTTAAAGGAATATTCTGTGACTCGTCCTGGGCGGCGCGCTTCGATCATGTTCTCATTAAAGAGCACTTCGCCCCGTAGGCGAGCGCGGCCGCCATGCCGTTTACTGCTTGAAGCCTTCGGCCTGGATATGCAGCACCGTCTGCATCTTGAAGCCGTACGTCTTGCCGAAGTCGACGCCGAAATCGTCGCGATTGAGCATCGGATTCACGAAGCACTTGAACGACTCGATCTTCAGATTGACCGGCTTCGTCACGCCATGCAGGGTCAGCGTGCCGATCACTTCCACGGGCTTGTCGCCGTCAAAGCGGATCTGCGTACCCTTGTAGGTCGCGGTGGGGTACTTCGCCACGTCGAAGAACTTCTCGCCGACCAGTTCCGAATCCAGCTTGTCATTGCCGATATTCACCGAGCTCATGTCGATCGTCACGTCGACGGTGCCGGTCCTGGCCGCGCGGTCCAGCACCACGCTGCCGCTGCTCTTCTTGAACTTGCCGCGCCAGATCGACACGCCGCCGAAGTGATCGGCTTCGAAGCTCGGGGCCGTGTGCGTCGGATCGAGCTGATATGTGTCGGCGGCCATTGCGTTGAACGACAATGCGGCGGCCAGTGCGCCCGCGGCGAGCAGGAATTGCTTCTTCAAGATGTTCTCCAGGTTTAAAAAAGGATGATGACGCTTGGACATTCTGCTTGGATATTGGCAATCACTTCTTCGAGGCGACGAGGTGGAATTTGATGACGACTTCGTCGGCGACTACCGACGTGTCTTTCCATTCGCCCGTGCCCACGTCGAACTGCGAGCGCTTGATGGGCAATGAGCCGTCGAAGGTCTGAGTCGAGCCCTGGCTTGCAATGGTGACCGGCAAGACCACGGTCTGCGATTTGCCCTTGATGGTCAGCTTGCCGGCGATCTTGTACTGGTTGCCGCCCGCCGGCGCGATTGCGCTGGAAACAAAGGTCGCCGCCGGATAGGTGGCGCTGTCGAACCATTGAACCATTCCTTGCCTTGCGCCTGCTTGTTGTAATCGTCCGCGCCGAGGTCGTAGCTGCCGGTGTCGATCGACACGTTCGCGCTGCCCGCCGTCGGCTTGGCCGGATCGAACGACAATTGCGCCGAAAACTTCCTGAACTTCCCGTCGACGGGCACGTTCATCTGTTTCGTGGTCGCGATCACGGTGCTTTTGCTCGTGTCGACATCGGCGTGCGCGAGGCTGGCCCCGAACACCGAAAGGGCGGCGACGCCCGCGAGAATGGAGTGATGGAGTGTGGTTTTCATGGTGGTACGCATCCTATCGAACCCACGCGCGTTCATTGCACACAGTGGGGAATTTGATTGCCAACAGGCCGTAGCGAATCCGCACCGGCAAGAAACGCGGTGACTGCGCATGGTAGGCATGCCGATAAGAACCGAATAGCCGTGCGCGCAGGAACACATCGTTCTACTGGTGAGGTCAATGCGGGCCGGGCTTGCGCATTGCATCGAAGCAGGCAGAAAGAAAGCGCCGCTCACGACTTGGGTTATGCTGCGCACCGGGCGTTGGCCACGTATAACCATCCATTCAGGACGTTCGTTGTGACTTCGATTTTCCTTTCATGGGGTATCGCCGCGTTTGCGACCGCCGGCGTCATCACCCGTCCTTTCAAATGGCCGGAGGCGCTGTGGGCCGTGGCCGGCGCCGTGCTGCTGGTTGCGCTCGGACTGTTGCCGCTCAATCTCGCGATCGAGGCCGTCGGCAAAGGCACCGACGTCTATCTGTTCCTGTTCGGCATGATGCTGCTTTCCGAAGTCGGGCGCCGCGAGGGACTGTTCGACTGGGTCGCCGTGCTCGCGGTCAATCATGCGCAGGGCTCGCCGCGCAAGCTCTTCACGCTCGTCTATCTGGTCGGCGTGGTGATCACCGCGTTTCTCTCGAACGACGCCACCGCAGTCGTCCTCACGCCTGCTGTGTTTGCCGCCGCAAAGAAAGCGAGGACCGATCCGTTGCCGCTCCTGTTCGTCTGCGCGTTCATCGCGAATGCGGCCAGCTTCGTGCTGCCCATCTCCAATCCCGCCAACATCGTGCTGTACGGCAACCATACGCCCGCGCTCGGGCCGTGGCTCGCGCTTCGCGTTGCCGTCGCTGCTGTCGATCGGCGCGACTTATGTGCTGTTGCGCTGGACGCAGCGCGAGGCGCTGGCCGGCACCTGCGAGGCGAATCTGGAGCCGCTGCGCCTGTCGTCCAGCGGCCGCGTGGCGCTGGCGGGCATTGCGGTGACGGCCGTCGTGCTGCTCGCGGTCTCCGCGTTCGACGTGCCGCTCGGCCTGCCCACCGCGATACTCGGCGCGCTGACTGCCATCGTCGTGCTGATCCAGGAGCGCAAATCGCCCGTGCCGATGATCCACGAAATTTCGTGGAGCGTGCTGCCGCTCGTGGCTGCGCTCTTCGTGCTCGTTGAAATGCTGGACCACACCGGCGTGATCCGCATGCTCGCCGCGTTGACGCAAGCCGGCGCGGCGCACCATGAAGCGACCACGGCAGGCTGGGCCGGCGCGGCGATCGCTATCGGCAGCAATCTGATGAACAACCTGCCCGCCGGCCTGATCGCCAGTTCCACTGTGATGCAGGCGCACAGCCCCGAGCGCGTGATCGACGCGCTGCTGATCGGCGTCGACCTCGGACCCAACCTGTCGATCACGGGTTCGCTCGCGACCATCCTCTGGCTCAACGCGATTCGCCGGGAAGGCGAGGACGTGAGCTTCATGAGGTTCCTGAAGGTGGGTGTCGTCGTGATGCTGCCCGCGCTCGTGCTGGCGCTCGGTGCGCGCATTCTGATCGGCTGATGCCGCGCGGATTGGCGCGCGTCAGCGAGGACCGTTGATTTCGGGCGCAATCGCCGCGTGATTGAGGAGCGCGACGAGCGACATGCCGCCCACCGTATTGCCCACCAGCGTCGGCACGAGAAAGCGCAGAAAGTAGTCGCGCAGGCTCGCGTTGCCGCTCATCACCGCATAAGCCACTTCCGTCGATCCGGCAATGATGTGCGAAAGATGGCTGACGGCCACCACATAGGTGATCAGCAGCACCGTCAACAGGCGCCCCGAGCGGGCGCTCGGCAACAGCCACACCATCAGCGCGATCAGCCAGCCGGCGAAAACCGCCTTCACCATGGTCGGCAGCATGTGCTCCGAGCCGACCGCGGCGCGCGACACTTCGCCGAATGCATCGACCACGGCGGGCGCGAATACATCGGGAATGCGCAGCATGGCGGCGAAAACCCACGTGCTGACCAGGTTGAAGAACAGCACAATGGCCCATAACCGCATGGCTTTTACCAGCGTGGTCGGATCGCGCCGCGTCAGGACGGGCAGCACGACGGTCAGCGTGCTTTCGGTGAAAAGCTGCTGCCGCCCCATGATGACGAGCACGAATCCCATCGAGTAGCCGAAGCTCGACACGAGATGGCGCCACGCGGTATCCGGCATGCCGGCTTCGAGCACCGCTTGCGTGAGGAACGAAAATCCCATCGAAAGCCCAGCCGCGAGCGATGACCAGATCAACGCGCCAATGGTCCGCTCGAGCGCGGCTTCGCCCTCTTCGCGGACGATCTCGTGCAGCACGAGCGCGTGGGGCGCGGTATGGTGCGCTGCTTGGTCCTGCTCGCCCTCGTTCAGATGCGGGGAATCCGCGCCGGCGGCCTCGGCGCGGGGCGCTTCGTTTTCCTTTGATCCGGCGGACGACTGCCGTTGCTTCTCGCGTGTCGCTTCAGTCATGAGCGGACATCCTTCCAGCGCGGGCCGGGTGTTTCGCAAACCGCTTCGTCGGACTCCCGCAGTGCCGCAAGCGTGGCTTCCAGGTGGGCGAGCCGCGCCCGTTGCGTCGGCACGAGCGGGGCGCGCGACAGCATGCGCAGGCGGCTGTCCCAGTACGAAAGCGGGATGGGGTCATTCGCCGAGATCCGCCCGAACACCAGTTCGAGATGGGCGATCTCCTTGTCCAGGTTCTGGTAGCTCATGTGAGGTGTCCAGGAAGAGACCATCAAGCGGGGAACCATGAGGCAGATGCCGGAAACCGGCTCTGGCACTCGATTCCATGGGGAGCAATCGGCGTTCCCCGATTCGTCAGGACAACGGGAATTCACCAGGCGTGGTTGCCGTCGCCATGTCCTATCCTCCAGCAAGGGCAATGGCTGCGGACGGAACATCGCCGGGTTGCACCTGACGCTTCGCGCGCGGCAGGGCGGGCGGGCAATTCATGACATCGAACGACATAAATCTGCAATTGCCTTGCGGCAGCGGTTCAACAAGAATTCGACCTGTCATTGAACGGATCGCGGCACACGCAGGCGACGCTCGGTGGCTCTATCGAAGGAGTCAGTCATGAAAAAGTTGCTCGCCGCCCTCGTCCTGTGCTGCGCGTCCACCGTCACGTTCGCTGAGGCCGCTCCACAGGCCGCCAATCCGCAGCGCGTCGAGCGCATGGTTCAGCAGCTGCAATCGCGTTTTGCGAACGCCAACACCACGCATGACGGCAAGCTCACGAGAGAGCAGGCAGCCGCCGGCATGCCGATGGTCGCGAGCCATTTCGACGAGATCTACACGCAGAAGGCCGGCTACGTCACGCTGGCGCAGATCGAGAACTACATGCGCGAGCGCGCCGCCGCGCGCTGAGCGGCACGCATGCGGCCGCTTGTGCAGCGCCGGCCCTGCGCCCGACTTCGTTTTCAACCAACACTTACCGAGCCCCTGACGCCCGACACGCGCGATGAAACCCGCCACGTCCCGCCGTTTGCGTTGTGCAGGCGCATCGATCGTCGTGTCGATGAGCGCGGCGCTGGCCGGTTGCGCGAGCGTCGGACCGGACTTCAAGGAACCCGAAACCACGCTGGAAAAGCAGTGGCTCGAGAGCTTGCCGCCTGCCGCGCAGGCCGCGCCCTCCGCCGAGGCCGCGTGGTGGAGCGTTCAACGACCCGGTGCTCACCGCGCTCGAAGAGCGGGCTTATCAGCGCAATCTGTCGTTGCAGGTCGCGGGGCTGCATATCTTCAAGGCGCGCGCGCAACTCGCGACCGGCGTCGAAAATTTGCTGCCGCAGACGGGCAGCGTCTCGGTCGGCGCGAACCACATCAACACGAGCGGCGTCGGACCGCTGCCGCCCACGCATTTATGGGCCGCATTTTCGCGCGAATGCCGGCTGGGAACTCGACTTCTGGGGCAAATACCGCCGCCAGATCGAATCGGATCGCGCCCAGCTGCGCGTGTCCGAAGCGGCCTACGACAACGCGCTGGTGTCCATGTTCGCCGACGTCGCCAACGCGTACATCGATTTGCGCGCTCGAGCAGCGGATCGTGGTGGCGCAGCAGAACCTCAAATCGGTGCAAGACAGCCTCGCGCTGACGGAGGCGCGCTACAAACGCGGCGCATCGAGCCAGCTCGACGTCGAACAGGCCGCCACGCTGGTTGCCGAGACCGAGGCGCAGATTCCCCCGCTCATCAAAGCGCGCGCGCAGGACCGCGACACGCTCGCGGTCCTGCTTGCCGATCCGCCGGATGCCGTCGACGCGCAACTGAAGGGCAGCAGCGCGGTCCCGGTTGCGCCGACGCAGATCGACGTCGGCATTCCCGCCGATCTGCTGCGCCGCCGGCCCGACGTGCGCCAGGCCGCGCTCAATGCTGCGGCGCAATCGGCGCTGATCGGCGCGGCCAAGGCCAAGCTGTATCCGTCCTTTTCGTTGACGGGACTCTTCGGCCTGTCGTCTGGCGAACAGCACGGCATTGGACTGTCGCAATGGGGCAGCAAGACGATCGGGTTCTTTTCGGCGGGCGTTTCACTGCCGATTTTCGACAGAGCACAACTGCAGAACGCGGTGCGCGTTCAGGACGCGGCGTTTCAGGAAGCGGTGCTCGATTATCAGAACACCGTGCTGCAGGCGCAAAAAGAAGTCGAGGACGCGATTGCCGCGCTGCGCACGTCGCTCGCGATGCGCTCGCGGCGTCGGCGCGCGCCTCCGACGCTTCCCAGCGCGCGTTGCGGCTCGCCAACGCGCAATATCGCTCGGGTTACGTCACTTACGACTCGGTGCTCGACGCGTCCCGCTCCGCGTTGCGCGACGGCGACTCGCTCGCGGCCGTGTCGCTGTATCGCGCGCTCGGCGGCGGATGGGAGGTGGCGCAGGGCCAGCAGGTCGTGAGCGAACAGATCGCCGACGAGATGGCACGGCGCACGGATTGGGGGCGTCTGCTGAATCCACCGGCCAACTCCGCGTTGGCGCGCGCGGGCACGGACGCGCCGCCGGGCGGCAAATGACAGTGCGGGGTATAAGAACATGGCCACACGAAAAGGAACAGGCGGGCGAACAGGCAGGCGAACGGCACATGCCTGGCTGCACGAAGCGTTGCGCGCGCTGTCCTGCGTTGCATTGCTCGCGGCCTTGAGCGCGTGCCACGAGAGCAATGCGCCCGCCGCGGAAAATGTGCCGTTGCCGCAAGTCAGCGTGATGCGTCCCGAGCCGCGCGAGGTGCGCGAGCAACTGAACCTGATGGGCAGCGTCGCGCCGTCGGCCACCGTGACGCTGGTCGCGCGCGTGCAGGGCGTGCTGAAGGAAATCGGTTTCGCCGACGGCGCCAACGTGAAGCGAGGGCAGGTGCTGTTTCGCATCGAGCCGGACACGTATCGCGCGCAGCTCGTCTACGACCAGGCCGCGCTCGATAACGCCGAGCAGGAACTCACGCGCCAAAAGCAGCTGACGACGGATAACGCGACCTCGGAATCGTCGCTGCAAAAAGCGCAGACCACGCGCGACCAAGCGCTGGCAAAACGCGACATGTCGCGCATCAATCTGGGCTACACGGAGATACGCGCGCCGTTTGCGGGCCGCATCGGCGCACGCGCTTTCGACGTCGGCAATGTGGTGGGCGGATCGGACTCGACGAAGCTCGCCACGCTCGACCGCATTCAGCCCGTGTACGTGAACTTCACGCTGAACGAGCGGGACGCGAACCGCATCGGCCTCTTTGCGCAGGCGCCGCACAGCGTGCGTGTGAAAGTGCCGGGCACGAATTCGCAGCAAGGCGAAGACGCCGCGCTCGAATTCGTCGATACGCGAGTCGACCCCGCCAGCGGCGCGATCAGGCTGCGTGCCGATGTTGCCAATCGCGACGCGCATCTGATTCCCGGCATGTCCGTCGAGGTGCATATTCCCGCGGGCGCGCCGCAAAACGTGCTGCTGGTGCCCGACACCGCATTGCTGCGCGAGCAGGCCGGCGCGTCCGTGCTGATCGTGAACGCCAGTAACGTGATCGAGAAACGCAGCGTTGCGACGGGGGCCTGTATGGGTCATTGCGCGCCATCACGGCCGGCCTCGCTCAATCCGACCGCGTGGTGACGGGCGGCGGCCTCGCGGTGACGCCCGGCATGAAAGTGCAGACAGTCGACGCCGCCGTGCAGGGCCGCTCATGATCCGCTTCTTCGTCGAGCGCCCAGTATTCGCCAATGTCATTGCGTTGATCGTGATGCTGCTCGGCGCCGTCGCGCTGATCAATCTGCCGGTCGCGCAATATCCGCCGATCACGCCGCCCACCGTGCAGGTCGTCGCGCACTTTCCAGGCGCGAGCGCCGCGACCGTGATCGACCGCGTGGCGTTGCCGATCGAGACGCAGGTCAACGGCGTGGAAAACGCGCTGTACATGCAGTCGACCAGCACCAACGACGGCACGTATACGCTTACCGTCACGTTCGCGGTGGGCACCGACGTCGACGAGGCGCAGGTGCTCGTGCAAAACCGCGTATCCGCTGCGACCGCGCAATTGCCGCAAGCGGTGCAGCAGCAAGGCGTAACGGTGAGAAAGCGCTCCACGGCGATTCTGCAGCTGTACACGCTGCAATCGCCGGATCCGAAATACGATTCGCTGTTTCTCAGCAACTACGCGGTGATTTATCTGCGCGACACGCTTGCGCGCCTGCCCGGCGTCGGCGACGTGACGGTATTCGGCACAGGGCAGTACAGCATGCGCGTCTGGCTCGATCCGCAGAAACTCAGCGAGCGCAACCTCACCGCCGCCGACGTGATGCAGGCAATTCAAAGCCAAAGCAAGGACGTGAGCGCGGGCCAGCTCGGTTCCGAACCGAACGCGGGCGGTCAGGCATTCCAGCTCACGGTGACGATGCGCGGCGCACTGTCCGCCGCGCGCGAATTCGACGACATCATCGTCAAGGCCGATTCGAACGACGGCGGCCACTTCGTGCGCATTCGCGATGTCGGGCATACGGAGCTCGGCTCGTCGAGCTACGGGCAGTTCTTCAACCTGGACGGCAAGCCGGCCGCCGGCATCGCCATCTATCAGTTGCCCGAAGCAAATGCGCTGGAAGTCGGCAACGCCGTGAAGGCGACCATGGCGCGCCTCGCGAAAGACATGCCGAAGGGCGTCAGCTATCAGCTGCCGTTCGACACCACGATCTTCGTGCGGCAATCCGTGATCGACGTGTACAAAACGCTCTTCGAAGCCGCATTGCTCGTGCTCGCGGTCATTCTGCTGTTCCTGCAGAACTGGCGTGCGATGCTCGTGCCGGCCACGACCATACCCGTCACCATCATTGGCACGTTCGGCGCGATCTACATGATGGGCTTCTCGATCAACCTGCTGACGCTCTTTGCGATCGTGCTCGCCATCGGCTGTCGTGGACGATGCGATCGTCGTGGTGGAAGGCATCACGCAGCATATCGAGCAGGGCAAGACGCCGAAGCAGGCCGCTATCGACGCGATGCACGAACTGCTCGGCCCGATTGTCGGCATCACGTTGGTGCTGGTGTCGGTGTTTCTGCCTTCGGCGTTTCTGGGCGGCGTGACAGGTCAGATGTACCGGCAATTCGCGCTCGTCGTGGTCGCGACCACCGTCATCAGCGCGATCAATGCGGTGACGCTCAAGCCCGTGCAGAGCGTGCGCTGGCTGCGGCATCAGCGGCCGGGCACGCCGAACGTGGTGTATCGCGTGTTCGATCGCGCGTATGCGCGCGTCGAAAAGGGTTACGTGGGCGTGCTGTCGTGGTTCGTTGCGCGCTGCAAGCTTGCGCTCGTGATCGCGCTGTTGCTCGGCGGGGCGCCCGCCTATCTGCTGACGCGCGTGCCGACCAGCTTCATTCCGCTGGAAGATCAGGGCTATATGCTGATCGCCGCGCAAATCGCCGATGCGGCCTCGCTCGGCAGAACGCGCGAGGCGAGCACGGAAATCGAAAAGCGCATCGGCGCGATTCCCGGCGTGAGTCATGTGGTGTCGATCGGCGGGATTTCGCCGCTGGATAACAACGCGTCTCTGGCCAATGCCGCGCTGATCTACGTGACGCTCGACGACTGGAGCAAGCGTGGCAAGGGCGAGGATCTGCGCTCGCTCTATCTGCGAATGAACAGCGAACTGGCGAAGCTGCCCGACGTGCGCTCGGTCGTGATCGTGCCGCCGCCCATTCAGGGGCTCGGCAACAGCGGCGGCGTGCAGATGCAGGTCATGCTGACCGACGGCTCGCAAAACTATCAGCGCCTGCAAAGCGCCACGGATGCGCTCATTGCGGGCGTGTCGAAACGCCCTGAATTGCAGCGTGTTTTCAGTCCGTTCCGCGCGGCGGTGCCGACGGTCGAACTCACGCTCGACCGCGCGAAGGCGGAGTCGCTGCAAGTGCCGGTTGGCAATGTCTTCGACCTGCTGCAGGACTATGTCGGGTCGAGCTATGTGAATCAGTTCACGACGTTCAATCACACGTTCCCGGTGTTCGTGCAGGCCGACGGCGGCTTTCGCCGCGACACCGACGACATTCGCCGCTTGCAGATTCGCAGCAACAGCGGCCACATGGTCGAGCTCGGCACGTTTATCGACGCGCACACCAATGTCGGTCCCGCGGTCGCCGCGCTTTACAACCTTGCGCCGGCAGCGGCCGTCAACGGTAATCCGGCGAACGGCTACAGTACGGGCGACGCGATCCGCGCCTTCGAGGAAGAGGCCGCGCGCGTTCTGCCGGCCGGCGTCGGCTATGAGTGGACCGCGATGTCGTATCAGGAGAAGCTCGTCGGCAATTCCGCTTACTGGGTGTTCGCGGTGGGCGTGCTGCTGGTGTTCTGCGTGCTCGCCGCGCAATACGAAAGCTGGCTGCTGCCAGCCGCAGTGGTGCTCGCGGTCCCGCTCGCGCTGCTCGGCACGGCGGGCACGCTTGCCTTGCTAGGCGCAGCGAACATATACGCAGATCGGCCCTTGTGTTGCTGATCGCGTTGTCCGCGAAGAACGCGATTCTGATCGTCGAGTTCGCGCGACATTTGCGTCTGCAAGGCGTCGGCATTACGGAGGCCGCCATTGAAGCGGCGCGCCTTCGTTTCCGGCCCATCATGATGACGTCGTTTGCGTTCATACTCGGCGTGGTGCCGCTCGTGATCGCAACCGGTGCAAGTGCGAGCGCGCGCCGCTCGCTCGGCATTGCGGTGTTCTCCGGCATGCTCGCCTCGACGTGCATCGCCGTGCTGTTCATTCCGTCGTTCTACGTGCTGTTGCAGCGCATGGCCGAACGGCACGCCGCGCGCAAGGCACACAGGGAGCAAAAGGAAGCCTGAAACCAAGGAGTGTTCGCATGGATCGCCCCGCGAAGATCATCGTGCTCGACGACGAAATCGAGCTGCACAACATGCTGCAGCGTTTCTTGCGCGGTCAGGGCTTCGACGTGCGAGTCGCAGAAGACTGTAAGCGGCTTGACCGCTATCTCGAGCGCGAGCCGTTCGACCTGCTGGTGCTCGATCTGATGATCGGCGAGGAAGACGGACTCGCGATCTGCGCGCGGCTGCGCGCGCAAGGCCAGACCTTGCCGATCCTCATGCTGACGGCGAAAGGCGATCCGCTCGACAAGGTGCTGGGGCTCGAAACCGGCGCGGACGACTATCTCGCGAAGCCGTTTCTTCCGCGCGAACTGGTTGCGCGAATCAATGCGTTGTTGCGTCGCCAGAAAATCGCTTCCGGCGATGTCACCGTCACGTCGCAATGCGTGTGCTTCGGCGAATTCACGCTGGATGTCGTCAAACAGCAACTCACGCGCGGCGGCGCCGTGCTCGACATTCATTCCGCGCAGATGCTGCTGCTCGTCGCGCTGGCGTCGTCGCCGAACCGGCCGGTGAGCCGCGACAACCTGCTCGCGCGCGAGGCCGCGACCACGACGCGCTCGATCGCAGCATCGACGTGCAGGTGCTGCGCCTGCGGCAGATCGTCGAGAACGATCCGTCCAAGCCGCGCTTCATCAAGACGGTCTGGGGCGTCGGTTACATGCTGGTCGCGGACGTCGACTCATGACGCGCCCGCCGCTGCGAAGCGTACTGCCGCGCACGCTGCTCGCGCGCAACATCGCCTTGCTGATCGCGCTCGTCGTGTTGAGCCAGGTGTGCTCGCTCGGCGTGCTGCCGCTGTGTTCACCACTTACGTGACGACGCTCGACAATCTGCTGCAAAGCACGCCGGCCGGCGCGCGCGACGCGCTGACCGCACGGCTCGACGCGCGGACGCGGCTTCCTGACAGCGCGCAAGTCGAGCCGCCGCCGAGTTTGCTGCGCGCGTATCGCAACTATCAGCGCAAGGTGTTCCTCGACAGTTTGCGCAAGCATCTGCCCGCCGACATGGGGCGCGCTGGCAGACCGAAGGCGGGCAGCGGCTGTGGATTCGCTTGCATGCGCCGGCTGCTGCGTCGGGCGCCGCGGCGCCTCGCGCGCCATACTGGATCGCGTTGCCGATTCCCGAAGACGCTGAGGGCAATGGGCTCGACGCGGCGATTCTGCTCTCGCTCGGTCTGGCCGCGCTCGCGGCCTTGACCGGCTATGCGATCCAGCTACACCTGAACCGGCCGCTTCAGGAATTGACTCACGCGGCGCGGCACGGCGCCTGAGCGCCGGCGACACGCCGCCGCCGCTGCCGACGGACGGTCCGGTCGAAATCGCCGCCGTGAGCAAGCGCCTTCAACCAGATGACACAGGCGCTGAAACAAGCCGAGGCGACGCGCGCTGATGCTGGCCGGCATCTCGCACGATATCCGCACGCCGCTCACCAAACTGCGTCTTTCGATGGCCATGGCGATGCCCGAGGGTAGCGACAGCAGCTTCGTGGTGGCGGCCGAGTCGTATCTCGATCAGATCGAAACCATCTTGCAGCAGTTCATGGACTACGCGGGCAGCGGCGAGCGCGAGCCCGCCGAGCCTGGCGATCTGAATGCGTTGGTCGAACGGCTTGCCGGCGACTTCGCGGGACTGGGGCATGAGTTCGAGCTGTCGCTTGCGCGCCTGCCGCTTGTCGACTACCGGCCCGCTGGTTTCGTCGGCGGATTCCGCGGTTTCGGGCTCGCAGCAGCGCGGGAAAAACAGCGACACGGTGGTGCCGCGCCCCACTTCGCTTTCGATCAGCGTATGCCCGCCGCTTTGCCTCACGAAGCCGAACACCATGCTGAGGCCGAGACCCGTGCCGTGACCATGCGGCTTGGTCGTGAAGAACGGCTCGAACGCGTGTTCGAGCACTTCCGGCGGCATGCCCGCGCCCGTATCGGTGACGGAAAAGACCACGTATTCACCCGGCGACAGCTCCGGTTTGTCGCTGCAAAACGCTGCGTCCAGCACGCGGTTCGCGGCGCGCACGGTGAGCGTGCCGTCGGACTTCATCGCGTCGCGCGCGTTGATCGCAAGGTTGAGCAGCGCGTTTTCGAGCTGATTGCGGTCGACCTGCACTGCCACAGATGTTCGCTCAGCACGGTTTCGATCCGCACGGTTTCGCCGAGCGCGCGATGCAGCATCTCGCTCATGCCGGCGAGCAGGCGGCGCGGATTGAGCACGGTGGGCGAGAGCGGCTGGCGCCGCGCGAACGCGAGCAGATGGGCGGCCAGCTTCGCGCCGCGCTTGACGACATCCGTCGCCGCGGACAAACGGCGCAACGTGGCGGGATTGTCGCCGGCGTCGGCGGCCATCATCTGCAGATTGCCGTTGATCACTTGCAGCACGTTGTTGAAGTCGTGCGCGACGCCGCCCGTGAGGCTGCCGATCGCTTCCATTTTCTGCGACTGACGCAACTGTTCTTCAGCGAGCGCGCGCAGCGACCGCATCGGCGACGCGCTGTTCGAGCGTCTCCGTCAACTGGCGCAGCGACTGCTCGGCGATCTTGCGTTCGTGGATGTCGATCAGCACCGCCAGAAAACGCGTGGGTTGCCCGTGTTCGTCGAACTCGCACCGGCCGTTTGCCTGCACCCACACGTACTCGCCGTCGGGCCGGCGGATCCGGTACTCGGCGCGAAACGGCACGCCTTCGCGCAGCGCGTCTGTCCTCAGACGTCCGAGCAGCGACCGATCGTCCGGATGGATCATTTTCGTCGCGGCGCTGTGATCGACGCCCTGGGCGGCTTCTTCCACGCTAAAAGAAAAGGTGCGGGCAAAGCGCTCGTCGCCGGTAATCTTGCCGGTCTGCATGTCGACGACGCAGGTGCCGAGCACGGCGCCCGTATTGAGCGCGAGTTGCAGGCGTTCGTTGGTCTCGTGCAGCTCGGCTTCGGCGCGTTCCCGCCAGCGCTCGGTGAGCAAACGCCCCGTGGTTTCCACGACGACGGCGAGCACGCCCGCGGGTGCGCCGCTGTCGTCGGCGACCTCGGGCCAGCCCGCTTCGACAGGACATCCCAGCAGATACGGATGGCGTCCGCCCGCGAAAACGGCGTACGTGTCGTTGTAGATCATGTAGCCCGATTTGCCCCACAGCAGCACGAGCAGCACAGGCGAAGCGAGCAGCAGCTGCACCGTCGCGGTCAGACTGCGAGGCCAGTCCGCAATCGCGCCGATGCCGGTGGCCGACCAGTCGAACTCGCTGATGCGGCGCGCCATTTCGCTGCTCCAGCCTGGACAGCCATGATCTTGTGCCGGGAATGGCATGCTGCGCTCCACGTAAATCGCGTTGACGAGTGGGTCTTCAGTCTGCCGTTTCGCATTCTCCACGTAAAGGGCCGATACGCGGCGCGCGCGCATTAGTTGCGCACGCACCGGAGTGTGTGCAACTTTTACCTGTGCCCTTCGCGCACGCGCTTCAAAAGCGGCAATAAGCGCGTGCGCGCGTCCTTACGGAATGCTTCGCACGATAGGCTCGATTTCTGCTGATTGTTCATGGCCCGCGCGTGCGACGATGCACGCGACGGGCGCCGGCGACGACGCGTGTCGCGCCGGCTTCGCCTATCGATAAGAGCGGACCATACGATGTCGAAAAAGCCCGTCGCAACCAGCAAGCCGTCGAAGCAACCTGCCAGCCAGCGTCCAAAGAACGTTCCTCCAGCCGACGGGCGTCAGCGGCTCCTCACCGCGCGCCGCAATGCGCGAATGGCGCGCTCCGCGCATGCGTATGTGCGCGGCAGCACCAGCAGGTTCTACGAATGGCTCGACGGAATCGAGGGTCACGCGCTGCCCGAAGGTCCGGCGGTATGGATCTGCGGCGATTGCCACACCGGCAATCTGGGGCCGGTCGCCGATGCTTATGGCCGCGTGGAGATCCAGATTCGCGATCTCGATCAGATCGTGATCGGCAATCCCGCGCACGATCTGGTCCGGCTCGGGCTGTCGCTCGCGACGGCGGCGCGCGGCTCCGACCTGCCGGGCGTGACCATCGTGCACATGATGGAAGCGCTCGCCGACGGCTACGAACGCGCCTTCGACGAAAGCGCGGGCGAGTCGGACGTCCACGCGGAAAAGCCTGAAGCGTACGCGTCGTGATGAAGGAGGCGATCCGCCGTTCGTGGCGTCATCTCGCGGAAGAGCGCATCGAGGACATCGAACCATGCATTCCGCTCGGTTCGCGTTTCTGGCCGCTGGAAAAACACGAGCGGCGCGAGATCGACAGGCTGTTCACGAAGACCTCCATCGCCGCGCTTGCGACCGCGTTGCGCGGCGCAGGCGCCGAGGCGGAAGTTCAAGTGCTGGACGCGGCCTACTGGGTCAAGGGATGAAGCTCGCTCGGGCGTCTGCGCTATGCGGTGCTGCTCGACATCGACGGCGCGGCGGCGCAGGGCGGCGACCCGTGCCTCATCGACATCAAGGAAGCCGCGCAGGCAGCGGCGCCTCGCTATTCGCGGGTGAGAATGCCGCGCGATAACGCGGAGCGTGTGGTGGAAGGCGCACGGCATCTGTCGCCGTCGCTCGGCGAGCGGATGCGCTCGGCGCGTCTGGCGGACCGCCCGGTCGTATTGCGCGAGCTGCTGCCGCAGGACATGAAGCTGACCATCGAGCAACTGACGCGCGAAGAAGCGACGAAGGCGGCACGCTTTCTTTCGCTGGTGGTGGGCAAGGCACACGCTCGGCAGATGGACCTCGCCGAACGCAAGGCATGGCTTGCCGAGCTGCGCAAGAACCGCTCGAAGACGCTCGATGCACCCGGCTGGCTGTGGAAGAGCATCGTGCAACTGGTGAGCAGCCATGCGGCCCGCTACCTCGAGCATTGCCGCAAATATTCGACCGGCGCTGGGGAGGATTGACGCGCCATGCATTCGGCCGGGCCGCCATGCGCGACCCCGCCGGAGAAGGCAAATGCCGACGCCGTTACGCTAGTTCGACAGCGACAGATACGGCTAGCTGAGCGGCGTCGGCGGGAACGGCTGGAGGCCGGTCTGTTTCGTGAAGCTGTAGCGCATGTAGACGGCGGCAAGCCACTCGCGATATTGATAAGCATTGCCGAGCGAAGCCGTTGCCCCGAACGCCAGTTGCGGCGCGAGCTGATATTCGCCGACGGCGCTGAGCGAATACGAGACGCCGGTCTTGCTCTGGCCGGGGTACTGGGCGTTGCTGTCGAGGCCGCTGCCCACTGCGTTCGCGATGCCCGCTGCGACTCCTTGGCGCGTCGAACCGTCGTTGAGCGGGAAGTAATTCGATGCATCCTGCCGATAGTGCTGGACACCGATCGAACCCTTGACGTCGTAGGTGAACGCGCCGTTGCGCCCCGCCCATTCCACCGGCAGATTCAGGATCACATATTGTTGCGGGCTGAAATAGCCGCCCTGGCCATATGTGAAGTACGAGAGGTTCCTGTTGTAGCGCATCAACGTCGTATTCACACCGACGGTCAGTGTCTGGTCGGCGTCCTTGAAGACGCGCGTGTAGATGCCTCCACCGCCCTTCTCAGCGGCGTTGTTCGATACATTGCGTCCGTCGTAATACTGGAAGGCCGCGTTCACGTAAACGCCGTTGATGCCGTCGTCCCATGCGAGGCTGCCGAGCACGCCGTTGGAGGTGACGCCGCCCCATTAGAGATTGGATTGCTGGTCACGCGCACTAGCGTACGACAGCAAACTGTCGGTGACCGCGCGGCGCGCGACGGCCAGCGAGTAGGAGACTTTGTCCGTCAGACTGCCGTTGTAGCTCCCGCCGCCCACAATATTGACTTCGCGGAAGCCGAGCGGTGTGACGCCGATATCGCCGCTTAGGTGACGGCCTTCATAACCGACCGACAGACCCACACCACTGGCGTTCTGGCTGCCGTAGTCGGTCGTCCCCCGGCAATCTCCAATGCGGACGAGAGCGTCGAGACTCCTGCTCCAAAACGCGCCAGCGTTAGCGGGTTGCCGCTCGCCGTACCCGCGTCGAGCGTGACGGGCGTGGCCCCGTCACGACGACATGGCCGTTGCCCGCCTTGATGCGGCCCTGGATCGGCGCCTCGATGTCGGTCAGCGTCGATAGGCCGTCCTCGCCGCTGCGATTGCGAAACACGATGCCGGCCGAAATCGTGCTCGCCTGCTCGCGATTGACTTGCGCCAGTTCGTCCGCCACGCCGAGCGTTTGCGCGTTGGCGACATTGCCTTGCGCGTAGTTCGCGTCATTGCCGTTCATGCCCGGTTGCTGCGGGTAATACGCTTGCGCATAGCCCGTGGGCGGCTGCGGGATATACGGTTGCTGCTGCGCGTAATAGCCCTGATTGCCGTAGTTTTGCTGCTGCGGCGGGTAAAGGTTGATAAGGCTGTTGCTGCGCATAGCCCTGTTGCCCGTAATACGGCTGCTGCTGCGCATAACCCGCCGTATTGCGGCTGCTTTTCGACGCGCTCTGCTTTTTGCCCGTGCTGTGTTTACCGTTGGCCGCGGCACTCGTCGCCGAACCATAAGGCCGCATCGCGCCGGCGTTCGCCTGCGCCTCGCGCGCGGCGGGCGACATCGGCCAGGGCGTCGGCGCGTAGTTGTCCGGCGTGCCGTACTGTTGCGGCGGATACGGCGCAGGCTGACCCTGCTGCGCATAAGCCGGGTTATACGGCTGTTGCATCGGCTGCATGGGAGCGGACGCCGGCACCTGCGGCAAGCCGGCCTGGCCGCCCTGTCCAGGGTAGGGCTGCAGCGGCGCGCTGTTCGGCGCCTGCGGTTGCGCATAAGGTTGCGTGTACGGCTGCGCACCCCGCTGCGGGTAGGACTGTTGATACGACTGCACTGCGGGCGCCGTATAAGGCTGAACATACGGAGCAACATACGGCGCGGGCTGCGCGGGCGGCGGATAATTCGGCACGGTCTGTGTCGGCAATGAAGACTGCGAGTACGGAACGGAGGCGCGCGGCATTCGGCGAAGCATTGAAGCCGAGCGCGGCGTTATCGGCGTCGGTCGGCGCGACCGTCGCGGTTTTTCCTTCGAACGGATTGGTGCCGGGCAGCGGCGTCGCGCCGATCCGGCGCATCGCCGTCTCCCAGCCGCGCGGCACGTTGCTCGCGGGGCCGTTGCGCGGCGCATTCGCCATGAGCGGCGTGTTGGCGGCGACGAGCGAGCGCTGCAGATACGTCGACGCGAGCGACAGCTTGCCTTGCGCGCGGTACATACGGCCGACGGTCGCGAGCACGCCGGGATCGTTGGGCGCCGCATTCAACGCCTCTTTCGCGAGCGATTCCGCGTAGCTGAACTGCTTCGCACCGGACGCCGCTGAAATGGCGGCCTGCAGCAGGTTGAGATCGTCGGGCTTGCGCCGCAAGGCGACGCGATAGCTTTCGAGCGCATTGCGGTCGTCGCCGGCCGTCGCATACAGGCGGCCGAGCGCCGCTTGCAGGTCGGGATTGTCCGGCATCACGACGAGCCACGGCGCGATCACGTCGTAGGCGCTCGCGAGATCGCCGCGCTGACGCACCACATCGCATTGCTTGATGACAATGCCGAGATTCAGATTGCCGAAGTCCGCGCGCTGCTGCGGCGTCAACTGCATCGACGCGAGCCGCCGCATCACCATGCCCAGTTCGGACTCCTGTCGGGTCGCGGCGAGAATGCCCGCGTATTGCAGCAGCAGGTCGGTTTTGCCGGGCGCCGCGCTCATGGCGCCGCGCACGAGGGACAGCGCACGGTTCGGGTCGCCGGCCTGCTGGTAGGCGCCTGCAATCACGCCGATCAGTTCGGGGCTGTTGCCCGCGACCGGCTCGGCGGCGTGCAGCGTCGCGAGCGCCTGCTGCATCTGGCCGCTTTTCGCCATGCGCGCCGCCAGTTCCGCCTGCTGATGCACCCACAGCCGATGCTGCAACGACGCCATCGCGTCGGTGCGTTGCGCGGCCGGAATGCGTTCCAGTTGCGCAAGGCCGGTCGACCAGTCCTGTGTTTCCGCGGACAGCAGCGCGCTCGCGTAGAGCGCATCCGTCATGTCCGGATGTGCTCTACGCGAGCAGCCCGTCCATCATGCTGCGCGCGTTGGCGACGGCGCCCTGGCGCACGTAGATGCGCGCAAGGTCGAGGCGCACCCACGGGTCGTCGGGCGTGTTGAGGAGCGCGTCTTCGAAGAGACTGCGCCCGCTGCACAGGTCGCCGCGCGCTTCGGGCGCGCGCGCCTGCGCCGCTTGCGCTTCGCCTCGCAGACGGTTGATGCCGCCCGCCTTCGACTGCTGCTCCGCGTTCAACTGGTTGGCGAATTGCAGCGCTTCGTCACCGCGGCCCTGAGCGGCGAGCGCGCCGACGAGCCCGCGAATCGCGTCCGGGTTGTCGGCCTGGCGGCGCAGCGCCATCCGGTACGCCTGTTCGGCGCCGGCCGCGTCGTGATTCGCGAGCAGCATTTCGCCGCGCAGCACCTGCGCGGTCACGTCGGCCGGATTCATCGCAATGGCGCGTTCGAACAGCGACTTGGCCTTCGCGACCTCGCCGTTGCTGCGCGCACCGATCGCGTCGCTCGTGTAGGTCCAGTAGGTGGCGCTGTCGAGCGCGGTTTTCCAGCACGCCGGATTGCCGTTGCGCGACGCGCGCTCGAGATAGTTGCGCGCTTCCGCGAAATGCTCCTGCTTCAGCGCGGCGATGCCCATGCCGCCGAGCGCGTCCGTATCGTTCGGACTACTCGCGAGTACCGACGAAAACTTCGCGCGCGCAGCGGCCGGGTCGTTGCGGTCGAGGGCGGCGAAACCGTCGGCGATCAGGCGGCCGCGCGCATCGACGGCGGCGTTTTCCTGTGCGCGCTCGCGCGTCGAGCGGTCCTGCTGCACCATCGAATCGAAACGCGCCTTGACCGCGGCGTCGTCGCCCGCGCTTTGCAGATATGCCTGATACAGCGCCGAGTCCGACGGACGCGCGTCGAGCCAGAGCAGCGCTTGGCGCCAGCTCTTTTTCGCCGACGCGCCCACCGTGCTGTCGCCCGCGAGTTTCTGCAGCCGCGCAATGCCGTCGCGGCGCGTGACGTCGCGATAGGTCAGATGCTGCGCGTAGGCGAGCGCATAACGCGGATCGTCAGGATTGTCGCGCGCGAGCTGTTCGAGCCCGCGGCGTGCCTCGTCCCAGCCTTGCGGCGTGGCCGAGAGCGCCTAGTAATACTCGAGCTGCAATTCGGGCGTGGCCGGCTTGCCGCTCAAGGCCCGCTGATATTCCTGCACGGCGCTCGCGCTCTGGCCGCTTTGCGCGAGCCGCCGCGCGTCGTTCACCGTCTGATCGCGCAGGCTCGATTCGCCGAGCCGCCGGCCAAGGTCGTCGAGGCGCGGATAGTTGGGCGCGACCGCCTTCAGGCGCGACAGATACTGCTGAGCGCCCGCGCCGTCCTTGCGGTCGGCGAGCACCATGCCCATGCCGAAGAGCGCATCGGGCTGTTTAGGGTCGATGCGCAGCACTTTCAGCCACGCCTGCTCGGCGAGGTCGCCGCGCTGATGCGACTGCCAGTACTTGCCCTGGTCGATCAGCACGCTCATCGGATCTTTGGATGCCTGCGCCAGCGCGTCGGGCGCGGCGCCGCCATGCAACAGGCGAGCGGCACGCTCAGTGCGACGCGCAACGACAAGGTAAGAGCGCTCAATCGCATGTGTTTCTCCAGCCCGGCACGAGCCGGCCGCTTTCGTCAAAGCGATAGCGTCCGTCGACGAAACCCGTGCCGAACAAGCCCAGCACCCTATCGTAGTACACCGGTTCGCGGCCCGGCACGCCGGCGTCGAGAGCGGCCAGATGCGTGCGCACGAGGCCGAGGCCGTGCGCGTCGCCGAGCGCCTTGAAGTACGGCGCGAGCGGCGTGGCTTTCCCGCTCACGCTGGTGGTCGGTCTTGCGCTGAATGTCGCAGGCGCGCAACAGCCGCTGTTGTGGATCTTGCCGGCGATGGTCGTGATCCCGGTTTGCGCCGCACCCTTGTGGCTGACGCCGACGCATTTCTTCGTCGGCAGTGCGCTCTTCTATGCGACGGCGATCGGCTTGCTGCTCGGCGCGCCGCGCAGCGCGGACGTCGACATTGTCGTGTGGATGTGGGTCGCGGCGATCGGCATGCCCACCGCCGTTGTCTTTCATTTCGGCTTCTACGCATTCCGACGCAATCACTTTTTGCTCTCGAGGATCAGCTGGCGCAACTGGCGGCAACCGATCCGCTGACCGGCCGGCAAAACCGCCGCGCCTTCGTCGCCTAGGCCGAGCGGCGCCTCGCCGACGTCGCGCACGACGGCCAGGTCAGCGCTATTTTTGTCGACATCGACAATTTCAAATCGCTGAACGACCGGTTCGGTCATGCAGTGGGCGACCTCGCGTTGCGGCAGGTCGCGCAGGTTCTGCTCGACGGGACCACGCGCGGCGACAGCGTGAGCCGGATTGGCGGCGAGGAATTCGCGGTGCTGTCGAGCGAGGACCTGGCGGGCGCGCTGCGCCTTGCCGAGCGGTTGCGCTGCGCGATTGCCGCGCTCGAGCGCCCGGACGGTAATCTGACGTCCAGCTTCGGCGTGGCCGAGCACCGAGGCGGCGAAAACATCATGGTGCTGCTGGATCGCGCTGACGAGGCGTTGCTGCGCGCCAAGCACTCCGGCCGCAACCACGTGTGCGCGGAGCGTCCGCTGCCCGACGCGCCGCTGCAACTGCTGATCGAGGACGCCTGCGGCGCAGCGGGCGCGCGGCTCGCGGCATCGATGGGAAGACTATTACCTGACCTCGCACTTTCAGCCGCTCTTCAGTTTGTCGCATCAGAAGCAGGTCGGCTTCGAGGCGCTGTTGCGCGGCGAGCTCGACGACGGCACGCTGCTGCCACCGGCCGTGCTGTTCGCGCCCAAGGCGTTCAGCGACGAAGGCGTGCTCGACCGCGCGAGTCATGCCGTGCATCTGGCCAACGCGCGCGTCGCTGCCCGCGGACGGTTGGCTCTTTCTGAACATTCTGCCGGCCACCTTCGTCGCCGAAGGCTACGCCGACGAGCTCGCCGGCATCGTGCGGAGGGTGGGGCTCGCGCCGGGGCAGGTCATTCTCGAGATACTGGAATCGCACGGCGGCAGCGTCGACGAGATGTCGCGCGCGGCAGCCTTGTACCGCGAGCACGCTTCTTCATCGCCGTGGACGATTTCGGCGCGGGCCAATCGAATCTGGACCGGCTGCTGCGCATCCGTCCGGACATCGTCAAGCTCGACGGCGAAATGATCCGCGCAACCGGGCACGGCACCGGGCAGCCGATGCTGACGAAGCTCGTGTCGCTGTTGCATCAGGCCGGCATGCTCGTGGTGGTGGAGGGTGTGGAGACCACCGAGGAACTGATCCTCGCGGTGGAATCGAATGTGGACTTCGCGCAAGGCTATCTGCTGGGACTTCCTGCAGCGGAGATCGCGCCGCCGGGTTCGGTGCATCTGCGTATCGACGACGCTTTCGATGTCATTGCGCAGGGCCGCGCGCATCAGCATGCGTTGTTCGAATCTGTCGTTGAGCCGTACCGCCTGGC
The DNA here is from genome assembly GCA_940746715.1 of uncultured Paraburkholderia sp. Lineage (GTDB taxonomy): Bacteria > Pseudomonadota > Gammaproteobacteria > Burkholderiales > Burkholderiaceae > Paraburkholderia. The sequence continues at coordinate 163,443 of CALNWN010000008.1, read as the reverse complement.
GCTGCTCGAGGCTGCGGACGCGCTGCGCGCGGGCGCCGGGATGAAGCGCGCCTTCGCGTCGCTCGCGACGTTCGAGCATTGCGTGAGCTGCTTCATTCTCGACGATGCCGGGCGGCAGGTCGGCGCCGAACTGCCGGGGCCGGCGTGGAGCGAGGAAAGCGCGTCGCTGCATCCGGTCGCCAATCCACGCGATGCGCGCTGGGATCATCGGCCGTACTATCGCAATGCCGTGCTGCTGCCGGGTGTGGCCATAGCCAGTAATCCTTATCTTTCGCTCGCGAGCGGCAGGCCGTGCATTGCGGTCACGCTCGCCGTGCAGTTCGCGGACGAGCGCTCCGTGATCGATGTGGAACTCGACTGGTCGGCGCAAGGCTTGCCTTGGCGGGCGGGGGAATGACGAACCTCGTGGCCGTGACCCGCGCAGGTGTCCGGTTTCAATAGCCGCCCTTCACGACCGCATGGGCCTGCCCATCGCCTTTAAATGACGCGGCGAGATCGGCCGCCGCGCGGCTCAGCAAACCGGTGTCCGTTCTGACCGCCACAAAACTGGCGTCCGCCGCAAGATATTCGTCGGCAATGGCGCGATCCGGCGCGAGCACGCCCGCGGCCTTGCCCGCGCGCCGCACGCTGACTATGCCGCCGCGAATCGCCTCGCGCACGCTGGCATCGCCGGGCTTGCCGAGCAGCCCCATCGACGCACTCAGGTCGGAAGGGCCGAAGAACACACCGTCGACGCCGTCCACTGCTGCAATGGCAGGCAGGTTGTCCATGCCTTGTACCGTTTCCACTTGCACGAGCACGCAGAGTTCGTCGGCGGCCCGAGCGAGATAGTCCGGCACGCGGTTCCAGCGCGATGCGCGTGCCAACGCGCTGCCGACGCCGCGAATGCCGTGCGGCGGGTAGCGCGTGGCGGCGACTGCATCGGCGGCCTGTTCGGCGGTGTCGATCATCGGCAACAGCAAGGTCTGCGCGCCGATGTCGAGGAGCTGTTTGATCACGGCGCTGTCGCTTCGCACGGGCCGCACGACGGGATGCGATGCGTAGGCGGCGACCGCCTGCAATTGCGCAAGCGTGCTGCGCACGTCGTTCGGCGCGTGCTCGTTGTCGATCAGCAGCCAGTCGAAGCCGGCCGTGGCGAGCAGCTCGGTGACATAGGCGTCGGCAAGCGCGGCCCACAGGCCGAACTGCCGCGTGCCTTCGCGCAGCGCGCGTTTGAAGGTGTTTTGCGGCAAGGACATGGGCACACTCAAATGAAGTTCAAAGCGATGCCGCCGAGCGGGCCGTAGTCGACGTGGAATGTGTCGCCGGCCTTCGCGGCAATGGGACTCGTGAACGAGCCGCTCAGGATCACGTCGTTCGTGTTGAGCATTTCGTCGTACGAGGCGATCTTGTTGGCGAGCCACGCAACGCCCGTGGCGGGATGATTGAGCACGGCCGCGGCGAGTCCGCTTTCCTCGACGGCGCCGTTCTTGTAAAGCAGCGCGCCGACCCAGCGCAGGTCGACATCCAGCGGACGCATGGGCCGGCCGCCGAGCACGATGCCCGCATTGGCCGCAAAGTCGGAGATCGTGTCGTAGACCTTGCGGGGCGCGCGCGTCTCGCGGTCGAACTGTTCGATGCGCGCGTCGATGATTTCCACCGCGGGCGTGACGTAAGCCGTGGCGTCGAGCACATCGAACAGCGTGACGCCTGGGCCTTTGAGCGGCTTGTTCAACACGAACGCCAGCTCCACTTCGACACGCGGCGCAATGAAGCGATCCGCGCGAATGTCCTGGCCGGTTTCGATAAACATGCTGTCGAGGAGCGGCGCGTAGTCCGGCTCGTCGATCTGCGACGAACGCCGCATCGCGCGCGACGTGAGGCCGATCTTGCGCCCCTTGATCACGTGTCCTTCCGCGAGCTTGAGCTCGACCCACTCGCGCTGGATGGCGTAGCCGTCCTCGACGGTCATGTGCGGATACGCAGCGGAAAAGTGGCGCAACTGCGTGCGCGTCTTCTCGGCCTGGTCGAGTTGCGCCGCAAGCTCGCGAATAGTTTGCTGATCTAACATAATGAATTCTCTATGGAGCCGCTATGAACGTGCCTGGGCTTGCTACTTTGCTTTGAGCCGCGCGTGGAGGTTGTTGTGTTTCCAGGTGCCGACCTCGCTGAATTCGTTGATTTCCAGCGACAACGCGAGGCCGCTGCGTTCGAATGCATCGGCGAAATGCTCCTTGATGCGCGCGAAGAGCGCGTCGCCGGTGGCCTTTTTAGTGGCGTCCGAGCGGCCCGCGGCGATCTTCAGGTTAGCGTGCAGAAACGCGGCGTCGGCGCGTCCATCGGCAATGCAGTAGTGCTCGCAACGCAGCGCGCGCACGCGAATGCCGCCGAGGGGATAGACGGGCTGCGCCTGCTCGCGTTGTTCGGCGAGGCATTGAGCGAGCGTATTGCACAGGCGGCCGATACTTTCGCTGTCGGCGAGATTGGCGCTGTACTCGAGTGTCAGATGCGGCACGATAACTCCTGTGTGTTGATTCACGCGGGCAGCGGCGTGACCGGAAAAATCGCATTGATCTGGCCGGTTCCCGAACTGCCGAAATACGGCGTGGTGACTTCCGCCTTGCCTTCATAGCGGTCCCAACCCAGCGCGCCGAGCAGCATTGCCGTGTCGTGCATGCCGCCTTCACCCCAGCATTTCTCGTTGTAGAGCGGCAGCATCTCGCAGAAGGTCTTCCAGTCGCCGGCTTGCCATAACTCGACCACCTTGCGGTCCATCTGTTCGAGGAAGGGATTCCAGACCTTTGCATGAACTGCTCGGCCGTGCCGTTGTCGGCGAAATGATGGCTGAGCGATCCGCTCGCGAGAATGGCAACGGTGCCGTCGTAGCGCTCCTCGATTGCGTTGCGCACCGCGAGGCCAAACCGCGCGCTCGTTTCCAGTTGATGCCACATGCACCAGCTGGCTACCAAAACCGCCTTGAAATGCTGATCGCTACTCATATAGCGCATGGGCACGAGCGTGCCGTATTCGAGTTCGAGCGTGGTCTCGCTGTGTGCGCGGCTTTTCACGCCCATTTCGTTGGCGACTTTCCGCGACCAGATTGCCGAGCCCGACATTGCCGGGATACGCATACGGCATGTTCCTGATGAAGTGTGGCAGTTCGTTGCTCGTGTAGACGCCCTCGAACTTCGGCGCGCAATTGATGTGGTACTCGCTGTTGACGAGCCAATGCACGTCGAACACGACGATCGTATCCACACCCAGTTCGCGGCAGCGCCGGCCGATTTCATGATGCCCGTCGATTGCGGGCTGACGGCAACCTTATGCGGCCCGTCGAGCTCCGACAGATATAACGACGGCACGTGTGTCACCTTTGCTGCCAGCGCGAGCTTGCCCATCCCGGTCTCCTTCTGTCTGTGCCGCGAGACGCGCTGCGTCCCGCGTGGAATAGGCGCAGCGCGTCAGACGCCCCTGCGCGGAATGTGATGCGAGCCGAGCGAGACGCACACGTTCTTCGGTTCGAGGAACACTTCGTAGCTCCACGTGCCGCCTTCGCGCCCCACGCCCGATGCTTTCGTGCCGCCGAACGGCTGCCGCAGATCGCGCACGTTCTGGCTGTTGACGAAGCACATGCCGGCCTCCACGGCGGCCGCGACGCGATACGCACGCCCGGTATTTTCCGTCCAGATGTAGCTCGACAAACCGTATGAGATGTCGTTGGCGAGGCGGATCGCGTCGGCTTCGTCTTCGAAGGAAATCAGGCACGCGACCCGGCCCGAAGATCTCTTCCTGCGCGATGCGCATGCGGTTGTCGACGTCCACGAAAACCGTGGGCATCACGAAGTTGCCTTTGCGCATCGCGTCGGGCAAATTGGGCGTGTCGAGGCCGCCGCACGCGAGCGTGGCGCCTTCTTTCGGCCCCAGTTCGATGTAGCTGCGGACCTTGGCCAGATGTCCCTGGCTGATCATCGGCCCCATGATCGTGCTGTCGGCGAGCGGGTCGCCCACCGCCAGACGCTTCGCCCGTTCAATGAAGCGCTCGGCGAACTTTGCATAGATGGACTTTTGCACGAGAATCCGCGAGCCGGCGGTACAGCGCTCGCCGTTGTTCGAGAAGATCATGAAGACGGCGGCGTCGAGCGCGCGTTCAAAATCGGCGTCGTCGAAAATCACGAGGGGCGACTTGCCGCCCAGTTCCATCGAAAACTTCTTGAGGCCGGCGGTTTGCACAATGCGGTTGCCGGTCGCGGTGGACCCGGTGAACGAAACCGCGTGCACGTCCGGATGCGCGACGAGCGGCTCGCCGGTTTCCTTGCCGAAGCCGTGCACCACGTTCAGCACGCCGGCGGGAATGCCGGCTTCCAGCGCGAGGTTGCCGAGCATCGAGGCGGTCAGCGGCGACAGTTCGCTCATCTTCAACACAGCCGTATTGCCGAACGCAAGACAGGGCGCGACTTTCCACGTTGCCGTCATGAACGGTACATTCCACGGGGAGATCAGCGCACACACGCCGACCGGATGAAACAGCGTGTAGTTGAGATGCGTGTCCGTCGGATAGGTGTGGCCGTCCACCCGCGTGCACATCTCGGCGAAGTAGCTGAAGTTGTCGGCGGCGCGCAGCACGAGTTGCTTGCGCGTCTGCGAAATCGTCTGGCCCGTGTCTTTTGTTTCGGTTTCCGAAATATCAGGTACGTTTTTCGCAATCAGCTCGCCGAGCCTGCGGATTAGTTTCGCGCGTTCGGCCGCAGGTTTGGCCGCCCACGCGGGAAACGCTTCTTTTGCGGCGCACACCGCGGCATGGACTTCTTGCTCGCCGCCGCGCGCGACTTCGGCGAGCACTTCCTGCGTCGCCGGGTTCACGGTTTCAAAGTAATCTTTTGCGCCGGCCGTCTTGCCGTCGATCAGATGTTCGATTCGCATTGCGTTGTCCTTTACTGTTCTTGCGCGGTCGCTGAGCCGCTTACGCGCGGCCGAAATCCGCGTCGGGTGCAATCGTGTTGACGAGGCGCCCCAGCCCGTCGATCTCGCATACCACTTCGTCGCCCACGTTCACGTTGACGATGCCTTCGGGCGTGCCGGTCAGACGTCGCCGGGTGCGAGCGTCATGAAGCCGCTCAGGTATTCGATCAGCGCGGGAATATCGGTCACGACATCGCGCGTGTTGCCGAGCTGTTGCAGCGTGCCGTTGACGAACGTGCGTAGTTCCAGTTGCGTCACGTCTTCAACATCGGCTGCATCGACGAACCAAGGGCCGAGCACCGTGGCGCCGTCGCGATTTTTCACGCGCAGGTTGGGCGGTAATAGTTTTCGAGGTAGTCGCGGATCGCGTAGTCGTTTGCGATCATGTAGCCGGCCACGTGCTGCATGGCGTTTTTCGCGCTTGACGTTGCGCGCAGACTGGCCGATCACGACGGCAAGCTCGCACTCGTAGTGCATGAAAGCAACGTCGGCGGGGCGGCGAGTCGAGCCGCGATGACCTATCACGGTACCCGGTCCCTTGAGAAACACGAGCGGCTCTTCCTGCTTGTTGAACTGCAATTCCTTCGCATGCTCGGCGTAGTTCAGGCCAAGGGCGAAGAGGGTACCCACTTCGACAGGCGCGAGCCAGACCACCTCTTCTTCGCGGCATACGCGTCCGTCCGCGAGTTGCACGCCTTCTGCGTGCGGATAGGCTTCGTGAATCGCGCCTGCATAGGCTACACGGCCGCGCATCATGGCTGTTCTCCATCGTGTTGCGCCGACGAACGACACGCCAAGCGGCGGCAGCTCTCCAATTGACAGGACGGCCTCGTCGCCGATATGCGCGACGGGCGAGCCGTGCGGCACACCGAGCGTGATGACGTCGCCGGGTGCGAGCGTCATGAAGTCCGTGACGTCCGCAAGCAACCGGGCAACATTGCGTACCGACGACCCCGTGCTCGCCGTGGATGCATGCGCACCGTTCACCGAAACCACAATGGCGAGTGCGTCTGGATTCGCGACATGGCGGGCGGCGACCACTGCCGGACCGATCACGCAAAACCCGTCGCGCGCCCTGAATCGCACCGAGGGCCGGTACACGCTTGCATGCGGCACGCTCAGATCGGCCACGAGCGTGTGCCCGCGATGTAATGGAATGCCCGCTCGACACTCACTCGCGTCGCCATGCGCCCGATCACGATGCCGAGTGACGCGCCCACCTCCACGCCCAGCTCGTTGTCGGGCACGACCACTTTCGCGCGATGACCTGCGAGCGTATTGCGCGGCTTCAGATAAAGGACCGGCGCTTTCGGCGGCGCTTTGTAGGGCGCGGCGTGCACGGCATCGCCCAGCGCCTCCAGCGCGGCACGGTCGTTCAGCAGGGTCCCGTAGACCGCACCGCTGACGGGCGGGCGGCACGCCACGCCGCGTGCGAGCAGCGCGGCCGCGGCGTGTGCATCCACGTCGCGCGGCAACGCGTCGCCTTCCGGGTGCAGCAGATGATCGGCAAGTGCAAACATGAAGTGGCTATGCCTCTCGAGAAGTGCTCGACATGAATACTAATATGTTAGTAGTATTGCGCTTGATATGATCCAAAGTCAATAGCCAGTCGGCTGATCGCGGGTTTTCCCTTAAGCTTCGACGGCTGCTTTCAATCATCGTCCACTATGTCTTCGTCCGCTTCCACACGAGTTTTGCACCGCAACCTGCCGATGCTGCTGCTGCGCGCCAGAGAAAAGATGATGGAGCGCTTTCGTCCATTGATTACCGCGCACGGCTTGACCGAGCAGCAATGGCGCGTGATTCGCGCGCTCAATGAGCATGGCCCGATGGAGCCGCGCCACATCTCGGACATCTGCACGATTTCGAGCCCGAGCATGGCGGGCGTGCTCGCGCGCATGGAGAGCATGGAACTGATCACGAAGGAGCGCTTCGTGGAAGACCAGCGCCGCGTGCTGGTTTCGCTCACCGATGCGAGCGTGGACCTCGTGCGCGTGATCTCGAAGGATCTGGAAGCGCAGTACCGCGAACTGGAGCGCAAGGTCGGGCCGGAGATCGTCGAGCGCGTTTATCGCGCCGTCGACGATCTGCTGGCGGGTCTGGAGGAAGAAGACGAGTGAACGCGTCTCACCGAACCGCCGCGGTTCCCTACCGTGAAAGGGAAGCGTTGCACGCTGGTTAAGTGAAGCTTCCGTCACACAGCCGGCAGTTCGAAACCCACCGAAACCAATTGAAGAGAGTTCGATGCCGTTGTCACAAGAGGCCGACGCCGCACCCAAAAGTGCTCTGAAACAGGCGGTATTTCTGCACACGGGCTGGCGCAGCGCGGGCACGTGGGTGTGTCCCGTCTTCGCGCGCTCAACGCCGCGACGGGTTTTTACGAGCCGCTCAGCAACGTACTCGCCGATCTGAGCGCGGACGGGATCGCCGCGAGTCGCCCCACGCTGACGTCGGGGCATCCGCCGCTTGAGGCGCCTTACTTCGACGAATACAAGCCGTTCCTGCAGGAAGGCGTGCGCGGTGTGACCGGATACCGCAAAACCTTCGGCATCGACCGTTTCGGCGACGTGCCGGACGCGGAATTCCCCGCGCTAGCGGCCTATTTGCGCAGCCTTTGCGAGGGCGCGGTTCGGCAGGGCCGCGTACCGGTTCTCAAGTTCTGCCGGTCGACAGGACGATTGCCCTGGCTCAGGCACGCGCTTGCCGATGTCATGCATGTGGGCGTGCTGCGCAACCCCGCGTCGCAATTCGCTTCCGGCTGGCTGCTCAATCAGCAGTGGCGCAACCCGTTCTTTGTGGCTGCACCGTTTCGGGTGCTCGGTTTGAATCGCACCGAGCCGTTGGTCAAGCACGTGATCGACGTATGCGACGTGAAATTGCCGCCCGCCGTGCCCGCTTCCGACGACGCTTACGCGATAGCGTGCGAGCAGTATGCGCGCTGCGCCGAAGGCAGCAACGCGTACCGCGCGTTTGTCGCGCTGTGGATTCTTGGCGCGTGCCGTATGGGACAAGGCGTCGATCTGCTCGTCGACATGGATCTGCCTGGACAGTCGCGCGGATATGCGGCGAGCCTGCGAGCCGGCTTTGAAGCGCAGAGCGGGCTCTCGCCGGATTTCAGCAGCGCCCGCGATCTGGTGGAGGAAACACGGCGAAGCGCCGCGCGCATCGGCGGAATAGACGGTGGAGCGATGCGCGCGGTTCATTCGGCGGCGCTCAAGTTTATGAAGGCGCAAGGCGGCGTGGACGCGGCCTTTGTCGAACGGGTGCGCGAAAAAATGGTGCTCGCGAACGAGTTGACCGCGCAGTGGCGCTAGTTCGCCGCACAGTGGCGCCAAGGTGGCGCCAGCGGACCGCGCCGCTGCGTTAAGCGCCCGGAAAGCGGCGGCGCGCTAGGACGCCACGGCCTTTTTCGACTCGGCCAGGGTCTCCGCTCTCAACCGGTCATAGCTCGGTTTATCGAGCGGTACGGCGTCGGGCTGCCCCTGGTCGCTCAGCCTGACACGGTAATTCTCGCGTGCGCTCCACGCGGTAATCGCCGCGATGATCGTAATGGCGAAGGTAATTGCGCTGATGGTGACAGGAACGTTGTGCGATCCCGGCGGCGCGACGTAAGCAACAGGGCCGGCAGCAAGGCGGTAATCGTGGTGCCGATGTTCTGCCCGATCGCCATTGCGGAGACGCGTGAACGCGTGGGGAAAAGTTCGGGGTAGAAGCTTGGGAACGTCGCGTTATAGCCTTGACAGATCACGCCCCACATAAGGATCGACATGACGATCGCGAGCGCCACGTTGTGAATGCTGATGGCGTACAGATACGCGAACGACAGCAGCCCCGCACCCAGTGCGCCGACGATGATCGGCAGGCGCCGCCCGATCCGGTCGGACAGATTGCCCACATACGGAATCACGAGCACGGCAACAATGTTGCCGATCACCGGAATCCACAGGTAGACGCTCTTCGAAAAGCCGATGCCGTACGACGCCTGCACCGCATACGCAGCGCCGAAAATGGTCGCGACGACCGGAATCACGTTCATCAGCGAGCAGCCTACTACACGGAGCATGTCGGGCCAGTTGTAGCGGAAGGCCTCGGCAATCGGCGACTTCGGCACGCCGCCGCTCGCGTCCTCTTTCGCGAAAGCCGGTGTTTCCTCGACCTCGCGGCGAATGATGTAGCCTGCCACCAGCACCAGCGCGCTCAGTAGAAACGGAATGCGCCAGCCCCACGAATTGAAGGAGCTTTCCTCCATGTAATAGGCGAGCGGCAGGAACACGGCGGCCGCGAGAATCTGGCCGGCCTGCACGCCTTGCAGCGTGAAGCTCGCGTAATAGCCGCGTCGTCCGAAGGGGGCGTGTTCGAGAATCATCGAACTCGCGCCCGAGATTTCTCCGGCCACTGCAAAGCCCTGGATCAGACGGAGTACGACGAGCAGCGTCGGTACGAGTAGGCCGACATGCTGCTGGCGGCGGGCATCGACTGCACGCTGGTCAACAGTACGCTCAGGAGCCGCGCCGAGCGCGAAGCGCTGCAACGGATTGCAGCTGGCCACAGCGGCATTGTGTTCGTGACGCCCGAGCGTCTTGCGCAGCCCGCGTTCATCGAGACGTTGCGTGCGCGGCCGGAAAATCGTGTCGGCCTTGTCGTGGTCGATGAAGCGCACTGCGTGTCGCACTGGGGACACGATTTCCGCCCGGCGTTTCTGGAGATCGCGGCGGCGGTGAAGGCGCTGGGCGAACCGCCCGTGCTCACGCTGACCGCAACGGCGACGCAACGGGTGATCGACGATATCGTGCATTCGCTGGCATTGCGCGAGCCGCGCGTGGTTCGCACGGGCACGTATCGCGAGAATCTGCGCTATCGCGTCGTGCAGGTCAGCACGGCGGGCGGCAAGGACGGCGCCGCGCGTGCCATGGCTGCGAAGCGCGAGCAGTTGTCGAAGCTCATTGCGTCCCTTGCCGGCGCCGGCATCGTCTATGCGGTGACCGTGCGCGACGTCGATCGCATCTACGACTGGCTTATGGAAGCGGGCGAATCGGTCTCGCGCTATCACGGCCGGATGGCGGCCGCAGCGCGCGAGGAGGCGCAGGAGCAGTTCATGTCCGACGCGACCCGTTTGATGGTCGCCACCAACGCCTTCGGCATGGGCATCGACAAAGCGGACATACGCTTCGTGATTCATTACCAGATACCCGGGAGCCTCGATGCGTACTATCAGGAAACGGGCCGCGCGGGCCGCGACGGCGAGCCCGCCGACTGCGTGCTGTTCTTCGATCTGAACGATAAGCGCATTCAGCAGTTCTTTCTGGCGGGGCGCTATCCGAGTGTCGAACTGGCACAACGCGTGTATGACACGTTGGCGGCGCGGGTTCGCGAAGAACCCAAAGGTGTCACGCTGAAGGCGCTCAAAGACGCGTTGCCCGACGTCGGCGCAGGCAAGCTGGAAGTCGTGCTGAACATGCTGGTCGACGCACGCGTGGCCGGCCGCGACCGGCAGCGCCGCTATCGTCTGCGGACCTGTGACGACGCGCGGGAGTCCGCACGCGACACGGTCGAGAAGGCGGCGCAGCAGTTCGAACAGATGAGCGCACACGACAGGGAAACGCTGCAGGCGATGCTCGACTATGCGCAAACGGGGCAATGCCGCTGGCGCGCAATTCTCGACTATTACGGCGACACGCCTGCCGTGGAGCGCTGCGGCGTGTGCGACAACTGCGTGCGTCCGCCGCAGATCGATATGGCACCGGACGCAATCATTGCGGGCGCAACCTCAGCGGACGAGGCCGTGCCGCGCAAGAAGAAAGAGCCGGAGAAGCCGCGCGTCTGGGCCCCCGGCGATGCAGTGCGCGTGCCGCGTTACGGCGCCGGCGAGGTCGCGCTCGCGAGCGGCGAGCAGGTGGCCGTGCAGTTCCCGGACGGCAGCACGCGCACGTTTCTCGCGAGCTACGTGAGGGCCGGCCGCTGAGCCGCGGGCGCGTTTGCCGGGACCGCTTCGGAGCTTGCTTCGATCCGCGCGCGGAAGTAGCGCGCGGTTTGCTCGAGACCGTCGTCAAGCAAGGTGTGCGGCTGCCAGCCGAGCAGCTCGCGAGCGCGGGAAATATCCGGCTGCCGATGCCACGGGTCGTCGGTCGGTAACGGATGAAATTCCAGCGGCGAGCTTGAGCCCGTAATCGCGACGATTCGCTCGGCCATCTCGCGCATGCTGACTTCATGAGGATTGCCCAGATTGACCGGGCCGCCGGGGTCTTCGTCAGTGTTCATTAGACGGATGAACGCGTCGATCATGTCATCCACGAAGAAGGAACACGTTTGCGAGCCGTCGCCATACAGCGTCAGCGGCTCGCCGCGCAGCGCCTGCATCATGAAGTTCGAGACGACGCGGCCATCGGCGGGATGCATGCGCGGCCCGTACGTGTTGAAGATTCGCGCGATACGGATCGACAAGCCATGCTGGCGGCGGTAGTCCATGAAGAGCGTTTCCGCACAGCGTTTGCCCTCGTCGTAGCAGGAGCGCGGTCCGATCGGGTTCACGTGCCCCCAGTAATCTTCTTTCTGCGGATGCACGAGCGCATCGCCATACACTTCGCTCGTCGACGCCTGAAAGATCTTCGCCTTCACGCGTTTGGCTAGGCCGAGCATGTTGATCGCGCCGTGCACGCTCGTCTTGGTGGTTTGCACAGGGTCGTGCTGATAATGAATGGGCGACGCCGGGCAGGCCAGGTTGTAGATTTCATCCACTTCGACGTAAAGCGGAAATGTTACGTCGTGACGCATCAGTTCGAAGTTCGGACAGTCCAGCAAGTGCGCGATATTGTCCTTGGTGCCGGTGTAGAAGTTGTCCACGCACAGCACGTCGTGGCACTGCGTCACGAGCCGCTCGCACAGGTGCGAGCCGAGAAATCCAGCGCCGCCTGTGACGAGAATCCGCTTGCGGGTGAGTTCTTTCATGTTGCGTCGTCCTTATCGATGATTCGGCGCCGGTCGTCCTGACTTGAAGCTCATGCGGTGACCTGCAGCAGGGCGTCGTGCCAGTCCTGCGCGAAGCGGTCTATATGAAACCGCTCAAGTGCGGTGCGACGCGCGCCTTCGCCGAGACGCCGGGCTTGCGCAGGATCGCGCAGCAGTTCATGCATCGCGTCGACCAGCGCGTTGACGTCGGTATGCACGAAGCCGTTTTCGCCGTTGCGAATCACCGTGGAGAGTTCCGTGGTCGCGAGGCCGACAATCGGCATGCCGATCGTCATCGCCTCCACAATGGCGAGGCCGAGGCTCGTCCAGCGAATTGGATTGAAAAAGAAGCGGTAGCGCGCGGTAAATGCAGCGAGATCCAGATTGCCGATTTCGCCGATGCCGTCGAGCCGTTCCGCATCCATGCCGACCAGATCGAGCGGCACGCGCGTGCGCAGGTCAGCAAACACGTCGGCGCCCAGACGCCGTCCGCGCCGCGCAAGATGATTGACCACCACAATGCCGCGTTCGAGCTCGCCGCTATAGCGCACGCCTTCGGGCACCACCACGCCGTGTTCTATCACCCGCGTCGGCGTCACGCCGCAATCCCACATCAATTGATTGAAGTGCGTGACGTGAACGAGCAGCGTGTCGGGGTCGTCGACCCAATGCCATTGCTGAAACGGATTTTCCTGCGGCGGATCATGCTCGATATAGACGCGCGGCAGACGCCGCTGCGCTTCGCTCAGCACGTGTTCGCGGTCATATTCCCAATGCGTTTTGTGTTGATACAGGATCGCGTCGAATTCCTGATCGGGCACGTCGTCCGCATTGATTTCGTGGACGTTGTCGCCCCACGGCAGCACGCCCACCTTGCCAGCATAGCCGGGCGGATGGCCTGGTTTCGTGACCAGATAGAAGTCGTGCGGCGCCTGGGTCAGGTAATACAGATAGTTGCCGTGGACGTGCCATGTCAGCACACGCTGACGGCGGCAGTTACGCAGCATGATGCAACTCCTCGAAGGGGCCCGTTTCGGTCTGTGTATGCAATGCATACGGGCCGGCGGGGTGAGCGTCCTGAACGCCGGCCAGTTGCGCGCGCCGTCTCGATCACGCGGTCGACGCTGATGTTGAGCGCGCAAGGATGGCCATACGGACACTCGCGGAACATGCACGGCCGGCACGGCGGATAGTCCGCGAGTACGCGATGCCGCACATGATCGAGCGGGGCCCAGCGCTGTGTGTCGCTGCCCGACGCGATTACGACGGACGCGGTCGCCATGGCAGCCGCGATATGCGAGATGCCGGTGTCGTTGCACACCACCAGCCGCGCTTGCGCAACCAGTGCAGCGAGTCCACCGAGCGACGTCGCGCCAGCGAGGTGCAAGGCGGGCGCGGTCATTGCGCCGAGCACCTCGTCGGTCAGCGAGGCTTCCGCGGCTGTGCCGGTGATCGCAATCTGCCAGCCGTCGGCGGCAAGGCGGTCCGCGACTTCGGCAAAACGCGCGGCGGGCCAGCGTCGCGACGGCAATTGCGCGCCCGGATGAATCAGCACGAGGCGCTCCGCTTCTATACCGTGCGCGGCGACGAGTGACGCGTACTCCTCGCCGTCGCGCTCGCTGAGCGGAAACGACAACTGTCGGTCGTCGGTTTCGGCGCCGAGCGCGCGCATGAGTGCAAGATAGCGCTCCGGCTCCGGCAGATCGTCCGGCCAGCCGATGAATAGGCCATCGCGCGGTGCTTCATCCGGCTGGACGAAGCCCGCGTTAGCACGCGCGCCGAATTGAAGCAGCATGTCGTTCGCAACGCCGCCGCTGCCATGCAACTGGATCGCGAGATCGAAACGTTGCGCGCGCATCGATTCAAAAAACGCGGGCAGGCCGTCGTTCGATTCGCGCTGCTCGGGGAAGCATTCCGTGCCGGGAAAAACAATCAGCTCGTCGACGAGATCCGCGTAGCGTTCGGCAAACGACTGTGCCCACGGCAGGCCGATCAGTGCGATATGCGCTTGCGGTGCGGCCTCGCGCAGCGCTCGCAGCGCGGGAACCGAGCACAGCATGTCGCCCAGTTGCAGCGCGCGAAAAATCGCGATGCGGCGAGGTGCGAGTGACGCGAGGAACGAGCCTGCATTCATAGAAAGAGCACCTTGTAACGGATGGCGCCGTAGAGCCGCCAGTAGATATCGACAGAAACGGAATCGGAATGGAAGTCCACGCCATTTCGGCGATGTGCCGCCAACTGCGGTCGCGCCCGCGCAAACGCACGACGCAGAAATAGGCCGTCAGTACGAACCACGCGAGCATGCCGAACATGAAAGTGGTGCCGTCTCCCACCAGCGCGCCGACGAGGGCGGCCAGCGCGGCGCACACAATCAGGTAATACAGAAACGGCGGTGACGAGCGGATCCGCGTCCTGAACAGTTCGGGGTGCTTCTTATAGAGCAGTGCGTCGAACTGGCTCTTCTTCTGCTGCGAAATGCTGACGCCCCAGCGCGCGGGGCGCACCGGATGCACGACTACCGCATCGTTCGCGCGCACGATCTTGCCGCACGCCTGCAGCAGCGTGAACTGCAGGTCAGAATCCTCGCGCCACGCCGACGTAAAGCGTTCGTCGAAGCCGCCCGTCATCGTCAGAAAACTTCGGGCTACGAAGACATTCGCCGTGGCGAATTCGGCGCGTTCCAGACCGCTTGCATCGGCCTCGTAATCGGTTGGCGACGCGGGCAGCGGCACGACGATTTTGCCCGCCGCCGCAGCCGCGCCCTGGCGAATCGACGCGAGTCCTTCTTCGATCGAGGTGCGCGAGCAGCACGCCAGGATAGCCCGCCGCAATCGGTTCTGCCTCGCTATGCGGATGGCTGAAGCTGCCTCGTACGTCGATGGGTCCCGTTGCGGATGGACTCATGCGCCGCCCTCCGCTTTCTCGACGAGGAACGGTCCGATCCACGAGTGCGTCGAGCGGCGAGGTCCAGAACGACTCCACGGCGTCGCGCGGCGAATTCACCATCGGCTCACCGCGCGTGTTGAACGACGTGTTGACGAGAATCGGCACGCCAGTGCGCTCGTTGAACGCCGCGAGCAGATCGTAGTAGAGCGGATGCTGCGAACGGTTCACCGTCTGCACGCGCGCGGTGCCGTCCACATGCAGCACGGCGGGAATGCGCGCGGCCTTGTCGGCGCGCACGTCGAACACGAACAGCATGAACGGCGCGACGCCGCCGTTCACGAACCATTCGCTCGCGTGCTCTTCCATGACGACGGGCGCGACCGGCCGGAAGTCCTCGCGATCCTTGATCTCGTTGAGCTTTGCCTGCATGTGCGGATCGACAGGCGAGGCGAGAATCGAGCGCGCGCCGAGCGCGCGCGGACCGAATTCGGTGCGGCCCTGATACCAGCCGATCACCTTGCCCCTCGCAAGCAGATCGGCCGTTTTGCCGGCAATGTCGTTGAGCCGCCGATACGGCACCTTCGACCATTTCAGGAATTGCTCGATTTCTTCTTCCGGATACTCGGGGCCGAGGTACGCGTGATCCATCGTCCAATGACGCTTGCGGTCCCCGTGTTCGCTGCGTTCACGATAATCGATCCACAGCGCCGCGCCGAGCGCGGTGCCCGCGTCGCCGGCGGCAGGCTGTACCCAGACTTCGTCGAACGGGCCGGCGTCGCGCAGCTTCGAATTCATCACGCAGTTCAAAGCGACGCCGCCCGCCATGCTGAGCTTTAGCAAGCCGGTCTTCTCGTGCACCCAGCCCGCGAGTTGCAGCACGGCTTCCTCCAGCACGCGCTGTAACGAATGCGCGATGTCGAAGTGACGTTGCTCGAGCGGGCCGCCGCGCTCGCGCGCCGGGCCGAAGCGTTTGACGAGACGCGGGGCGTCGACGGTATAGGTGCCGTCGACGCGATAACGCACGATGTCGCGGAACACGTCGACATACTCGGGCTTCCCGTAGGACGCGAGGGCCATCACCTTGTACTCGTCCGACGAATGCAAGAAGCCGAGCCAGTCGGTCACGGCTTCATAGAGCAGGCCGAGCGAGTGCGGCAGCTCGACCTGTTTGAGCCGCGTGTACTCGCCGTCGACGAACTGGCCCATGCTGGTCGTCACGCCTTCGCCGCGCCCGTCCATGGTGAGGACGGCGGTGTCGTCGTAGGGCGCGGCGAGGAACGCGCTCGCTTCGTGCGCGAGGTGATGCTCGACGAAATGCCACTTGAAGCCGTTGTCGCGGTCCACGCCCTGAAAGCGCTTGCGCAGATGATGCGGCGCGCCGTCGAGCAACTGGCCCTTGGCATTCGCGATATAGCTCAGAAAGAGCGGATCCCAAGGCGACGCCGACGGATCGGTAAGGCGCGTGTTAGCCGGATCGAACGGTAGTTCGATGGTCGCGCCGGGACGCTTCGGCATGCCGCTGAACAGGCCCGGGTCGTAAGAGTAGGCGACATGATCGACGTCCGCGAGCGTGATGCCGGCGGATTTCAGGCAGTAGTCGATTGCATCGAACGGCAGTTGCCAGGTGGAGAAGGGCACAGGGCGCTTCGCGTGCTTGACGTGCGTGAAGCGTTCGTCTTCGGCGGCGGCGAGCACCACACCGTCGCGCAGCAGGGCTGCGGCGCTGTCGTGATAGACGGCATTGATTCCGAGTGTGTACATGAGCGTTCGCAGTAGGAGTGGGTTGTCAGGGCACCACCGGCTGATCGGCGAGCGGCGGCGCCGCGTCGCTGGGGTGGGCGTTGGATTCGTTATCGGAAGAAGCGGAAGGGCCGCAAGAGCAGTGCGTGCGCTCGGGCTCGGACGCGGCGCGCGACTGCGCCTCGGCGCGCAACTCGAGCGCCGCGGTGACGACCTCGGCGGGCGTGACGCCGAGCAGGCACGCATGATGCTGCTGTGGACACACGCTGCGATAACACCAGCGGCATTCGACATCGCGAAACAGCACGCGATGCGGTGTTTGCCACGACGTGTGCTGCGGATTCGTCAGCGCATACAGATCGACCACCGGCGTGGCCAGCGCGGACGCGAGATGCACCGGGCCGCTGTTATTCGACACGAGCACGCTGGCGCGTTCGATCAATGCCGCCAGTTCGCCGAGCGAGAGCGCACCGCTCATGTCGTGCAGTTGCGCGCGAACGCGCGGCGCGGCGGCGGCAATCACGGCTTCTGCGAGGGCGCGTTCGCTTGCGCTGCCGGTAATCAGAATAGGCGCGCCCGTCTCTTTGGCGAGCCGCGTCGCCACCTGGCCGAAGCGCTCCGGCGGATAACGGCGCGAGGCCGCGGTTGCACCTGGGTGCAACACGATGCAGCGTGGGCTTTTATCTGCCTCGACGTGTACGCCGCGTGCAGCGAGTTGCTTTGCCAAGGTGCGCCGATCGGTCTCGCGCACCGCGAAACGCATGCGAGTGTCGGGCGCTTGCGCGCCGACCTGGCGCACGAGATCGAGCTGCCGTTCCACTTCATGACGCGTGCGCTGCTGCGGCTCGGGTTCGCGCAACCAGTCGGTGAGCAATGCATATGGATTCTCGCGGCAGTGCGCGAGCCGCCGCGGAATGCCCGCGAGATAGCACAGCATTGCGGCGGGCAACGGGCTCTGGCTGTAGACGGTGAAGATCACGGCCGCGTCGAAGCCGCCGTGCCGCATGCGTTCCTGCATGCGTTGATCGTCGGCGAGCGAGCGCGAACTCGCGGCCGGACTCGCGACCCACGGCGCTTCGTATTCGATGACGTCGTCGACATCGTCGAGATAGGGCGCGAGCGCCACGCCGCTGCGCGACGCGAGCAGCGTGATATGGCGGCCGGGCCCGGACTCACGCAACGCGTGCAGCGCGGGCGTGGTCATCAATACGTCGCCGAGGTTGTCGAGCCGCACGCACAGAACCCGCTTGATGTCCTCGCCCCACTGCGCAAGCTGCGGGCTGTCGGGCACGCGAGCGTGAGCGAGCGTGGGTTGAGCGATGAGAAGCGGCGCGTTCATTGAGCGGCTTCCTCGCCGGCGGGCGCGGGCCGCGGCGCGGCTTCGGCATGGGCGGCTTCGGCATGGCGCACGACAATCTGCGCAGCCTCGTGCAGGTCGGCGGCGCGCGCGGCCGGCACGCGCTGCGGCCCTTCAATCCACTCGGTCTCGTGGCCGTTGTCGAGCAGAATCGTGCGGCATCCGGCGCGATTGCCCGCTTCGACATCGTCGAGAATGTCGCCGATAAACCAGCTTCGCGCGAGATCCAGCCGATGCTCGCGAGCTGCGCGCAGCAGCAGGCCGGGCGCTGGCTTGCGGCAGTCGCAGGCGGTCGCATACGGCGCCACGCTGCCCTCAGGATGATGCGGGCACCAGTACGCGCCCGCGAGCGTCGCGCCGCATTCGGCGAACATTCGCGCGAGTTCGGCCTCTACGTCCTTTAACGCCGCGCGCTGAAACTTGCCGAGCGCGACGCCGGACTGATTGCTGATCACGAAGAGCGCAAACGGCTGGCTCGCGAGCAGCGTCAACGCTCCGCGCGCGCCGGGAGCGAGGCGCATGAGCGTTGGGTCGATGTTGTAGGGCACGTCGTCGAGCAGCGTGCCGTCTTTGTCGAGAAAAACTGCGGGTTGCAGCATGATGGGGGCGGTGCCGAAAACGTGGACGATTCGCCGGAAGCGGACGGTGCGTCCGCCCCGGCGCGACGAAACAGGCTGCGCTGGCTGGCGCTGCAATGAAGCGCGCATTCGTACCTCCACGCGTTCCTCCGCGGTTTTTGCGGGCACGAGCCGGGCGGTGCGCATATAGATCTGCGCAAGCGACTCGCCCACGCCGCGCCACGTGAATTCCTTGCGCGCGCGCTCCAGACCCGTCTCGCCCATCCGGCGCGCAAGCGCGGGATCGCGCCGCAGCTGGTCGAGACGCGCAGCGAGCGCGGCCGGATCGCGCGGCGGCACGAGAAAACCGGTGATGCCGTCGGCCACCGAATAGCGGATTCCGCCGACGTCCGCGCCGATCACCGGCGTGCCGCATGCCATTGCCTCGACCGGCGTGATGCCGAACGGCTCGTACCACGGAGTGGTCACGAACACGTCGGCCGCGCTATAGAAGTAGCGCAGTTGCGCCCGCCCGCGCCGCCCGACGAAGTGGGTCTGCTCAGCCACGCCGCATTCGCGCGCAATGCCGCGCAGGCGCGCGATTTCCGGCGTGGCCTTTTCATTCGGCGTGTCCGAGTTGCCGCCCACCACGTAAAGTTGCGCAGAAGCGCCGAAGGCCTTCTTCAGCACGCCCACACCGCGCACGACGTTGTCGATGCACTTGCGCTCGACAAGGCGGCCGAGTTGCAGCACGGTGAACTGATCCTGCTGCCAGCCGAGCGCTTCGCGCGCAGCGGCGCGATCCATCGGATGAAACTCGTCCGCTTCGAAACCGCACGGCACGGTCTGGATACGCGCGGGATCGGCCTGGTAATGCTCGATCAGATCGGCTTCGTCCTGCGGACATTCGGCGATCACCACGTCGGATTGCGCGACGAGGTTGTCCTCGATCGCGAAGCGCTCGTCGGGAAAGCCGTCGTTCGCGCCCTGATGAATGCGGCGCACGCGGCCGAGCGCATGAAACGTCGTGACGAGCGGCACACCGAGCGCCGCTTTCACCTTCATGGCCGCGAGGCCCGACATGAAGAAATTGGCGTGCATCACATCGTACGGCTTCTTCTCGCGGCGGAAGAACTCGATCAGGAATGCGGCGAATTCGTCCATGAAAGGCAGCAGCTGTTCTTTCGGCAACTGCATCGGCGGCCCTGCCGGAACGTGGATGACGCGCACGCCTTCCATGTCGGAGACGAGCGGCAGGAGCGCGCGGTCGCGCCGCGTGAACACATCCACTTGATGGCCCATCTCCGTGAGTTCACGCGCGACGTTCGCGACGTAAATGTTTTGTCCTCCGCTGTCGACGCCTCCGGCGACGGCGAGGGGCGAGGCGTGTTCACTGATGAGGGTGATCTTCATTGACATTCCTTCGCGAGATAGGCATTGGCATGGCGTGTCTCGCGCGCTTTGCTGAGCACTCTCATGCAATTTCGCGCGATACGACGCTGTTACCCGGCGACAGCATGCGGTGTGCCTATGCGTGTCAAGGCGCCGCGCGAGCGTTAATGTGGCGGTGGGTGCGGAGAAGCGCTGTAGCGTTCCCTTTTTATGGCGCGAGAAGCGGTGTGGCGTTCCCTTTTTCTACACGCCGTCATGTAAATTCGAGTAGTACTTCGGTGAGAAGCGCGAATTTTTTTCTCCGCGATGCGGCAGGAATGAAGCTGTCGTTCACCTGCCGCGTGTGCTAACTTTTGTCGGACAGCAGGCGTAGCGCTTGCTCGTGTCGGATCTCTTCGACGCCTATCGACGCGCCGCGTTGAGCGTCGCGCCGCCTCGCCAATCGCGTTGTGGAATCTAATGCCCCGCCTGCAGCCCGCGCTGCGGCGGCCTCACAGGGACCCCATGCCGAACCCCGCCACGCTGCCCCGTTCCCAGTTGACCCGCCGCATTGCCGCCGACCTCATGCGCGCGGTCTGGCGCTATCGCAACCAGACGCTCGCCGCCTTGCTGCTGATGGTGTCGGCCAAGCTCTCGACCGTGCTGATGCCCCTCGTGCTCAAGCACGTGGTCGACGAATTGGGGCACCCCGTTGCGCAGGCGCTGTTTCCCGTGTTTCTCGTTCTGACCTATGCGTTGCTGCGTTTTCTCGGCGATGCCTTGAACGAAGCGCGCGACGTGGTGTTCAGCATCGTCACACAGCGCACGGTCGCGGCATTTACCGAGCGCTCTTTCGCGCATCTGCATCGCATGAGTGCGCGTTTTCATGCGAAGCGCGAGACCGGCGCCATCGTGCGCGATGTGCAGAAAGGCGCCGACGGTATCGGCTTTCTGCTCGGCGTCGCGCTCTTCACGATCGTGCCCACCGCGTTCGAGATCGCCACCATTGTCGCGATCATGGTTCACAACTACGCGCGCGAATTCATGATCGCGATTGCCGCGACCTTCGTCTGCTATGGGGGTGTATACGTTCATCTTCACACGGCGGCGGGTGGGGTTCCAGCGCGCGGTCAATGCGCTCGAGGCACAGTCGGACGGACGGCTCGTCGATAGCCTGCTCAATTACGACACCGTCAAATACTTCGCCACCGAAGAGACGGAAACGCAGCGCCTTTCAGCCGTGCTGGAAAAGTGGGTGCATGCTAGAACCGCGAACCAGCGTGCGCTGACGGCGTTGCACGTCGGACAGAGCGCGGTGATCGCGTTCGGCATCGGTGCGATCATGCTGCTGGCCGCGCAGCATGTGGTGGCGGGCAGCATGACCGTGGGCGATCTGATTCTGGTGAACGCCTACATCATCCAGATCTGCATGCCGCTCAATACGCTCGGCTTCGTGTTCCGCGAGACCAACGACGCCATGGTGAACGTCGAGCGCATGTTCGAGATACTCTCGGCGCGCGGGCGCGTGGGCGAAGATATCGACGAGCCAGACGCGAAACCGCTGATGGTGAGCGCCGGGCAGATCTCTTTCGAGCACGTGGATTTCGGCTACGACCCGGCGCGGCAGATTCTGCGCGACGTCGATTTTCATGCGTATCCGGGCAAGACGCTCGCGATAGTCGGCGGCAGCGGATCCGGCAAGTCGACGCTCGTGAAGCTGCTGTTTCGCCTGTATCAGCCGAGCAGCGGCACCATTCGCATCGACGGGCAGGACATCGGGCAGGTGACGCAGAAGAAGTCTGCGCGAAGCCATCGGCATCGTGCCTAGGATACGGTGCTGTTCAACGAGACCATCGCGTACAACATCGCGTATGGCCGGCCGTCGGCCACGCGCGCGGATGTCGTGCGGGCGGCGCGCGCGGCGCAGCTCGACGAATTCATTGAACGATTGCCGGATCATTACGACACGTGCGTCGGCGAGCGCGGCGTGCGGCTTTCCGGCGGCGAGCGGCAGCGCATTGCGATTGCGCGCGCCATTCTGAAGGATCCGCGCATCATCGTATTCGACGAGGCGACGTCTGCGCTCGACACCCGCTCGGGGCGTGCGATATAAACGGAGTTGACGCGTCTCGCGCAAGGCCGCACGTCGATTGTGATCGCGCATCGTCTGTCGACGGTGGTCGACGCCGACTGGATTCTCGTCATGGAACATGGCCGCGTGGTCGAGCAGGGCACGCATCGCGAACTGCTCGCGCGTGAAGGCGTATACGCGAAGATGTGGTCCCTGCAATGGCAGCAGGGTGAGTTGGAGCACGCACAGCGCAAGCTCACGGCGCAGTCGGTCAGTCTCGCGGCGCTGACGGCGGGTGTCATCGACGCATTGCACGACGAGATTGCGGCGCAACGCGTGACCTTGTACCCGCAGATCAGCGACAACGACCTGCGCGTGACCGGCGACCCGAGTGTGCTGCAACCGCTGATCGCCGAGTTGTGCCGCAACGAGATCGTGCACGCGAAGCCGGGGCAGCGCATCGAATTGCGCGTCGAGCGGCATAACAATCAGGTGTGGGTGACCGTGCTCGGCATGGGCGAGAAGCCCGCCGAATTGTCGCAAGCAGCGGCGCGCTATATGGAAGACGCGCTCTCCGCCGCCGGCGGCAGCTTCACGCTGATGCCGCTCAACGGCCGGCTCGCGTATGGGCCATGTTGCCGCTGCGTCCCGTGGCCGACGCCGGTTCGACCAGCACGGCAGTTGCGGCGCCCGCCGCCGACGTCGACGGCACGGCGCCGCTCGAAGGCCTCTTCGTGATGGCGATCGACGATCAGGAAGACGCGCTCGACGCGCTCGAAGCCGTGCTCGAGTCTTGCGATGGCGTCTGCGCGCACCGGCGTGTAATGCATGTGCAGTAGGCGCATCGCGCGCAGAGGGTTACGGCGGTTCAGGTACGCGCGTCCGCTTTGCTCACTGCCGGTTCTGCACGAGCACCCGGTGCGGGCGCCGCCATCTGCCGTTCGCCGGTTCTCACCCGTTCGCGCAGATTCAGCACATGAGGCGGCACAGGCTTGCGGTTTCTCCATGCCCATCCAAGGCCGCGCAGGAGCGGGAGGCCGTCGCGGGCCAGCGTGCCTTCACGTGAGAAGGTGGCGAGTGCCGGCGCCGTGGCGCGGCACGCCTCGGGCCAGGGCAGACGCAGCCACGCGATCCACGCCGCGTTTCGTGCGAGCGTGCGGCGCCGCAATGCGCTGTCGCGCGACGGCGAAGGGTGATGATGCACGGTCAATTGATCGCAATAGACAATGGCGTGCCCGGAGGCGAGCACGTCGAGCGCAACCAGCTCTTCTTCACCGCCGATGAATAGCCGCGGCTCGTAGCCGCCCAACTCGCGGAACAGGGCCGTGCGAAACACGCACGCGCCCGCCATGTAGCCGATCAGCGCGGGGCCCGGCAGTCCGTCGCTGCCCAGTGGGCTCGCGCGCATCACCGAGCACATCGGGTCGGTGACCTTGTCTTCGCCGACCACGACACGCCCGCTCAATATGCCGACATTGGGCCATGCATCTAGCAACTGCACCGCGCGTTCGAGTGAGCCCGGTTCCCACCAGGTGTCGTCGAAGGCGACGTAGTCGGTGCCGACGCAGGCCGCGGCGCGATTGTGTCCCGCCGCGCCGAGATTCGCCGCGCATTCGACGATGCATACGGTCGGAAAAAGCGTCTTCACCAGCGCGACGGTGTTGTCGTTCGAGCCTTTATCAGCCACGAAAATGGGCGGGTTTTCCGGAAGGGCGAGTAAGCGCTCGAGAGTGGCCACAAGCTCGTCGGCGCGGTTGTGTGTCAGAACGACGACCGAAATGCGCCGGGACAGCGGTTTTTTTCCATGCTGTGTTATTTGTTCTCAATGAGACGATGCCCGGGTTAAGCAAACGATGTGCCGTTCGCTTTCAACTGGCTTCACGTTACGCTCGCGGGTCCGCGCTCGGTGGTCCGCGCTTAGTGGTCCATTAGCTGCAGTACTTTTCCGGCGAATACAGCGTGGTTTCGGCGCCCGGACCGAATGCGCGCAACTGGCTCGCGAGGCGGCTATGGCTTCGCGTTTCATCTGTTCATGCGAAGCGGATTCGCGCGTGGTGGCGGGCAGATCATTTGCGGGTGACAGCACGTAGCCGCGATTCCTCAGTTCTTCAATGCGTTTTGGAACGGCCTGTTCCATTCTTCTGTACGGCACATATCCGATACGAGCGTGTGATCTGAATGAAAGAGGCCGAGCGGGAACAGCACCTTGTCGGGCATGTGCGCCTCGAGCGTGCGGCGAAGTGCTTCGGTCAATGCATCAAGCGAAGGTGTGTCGCGGTACTGCGCGTCGCGAAAGGGCAGATGAATGGGCTGCGCGTGGAGCATTTGAAGCACTTCAGCGTCCTCCTGCTGGCGGGCTCGCATGGCTTCGAACGCGTCCCTGAAGCCCGACTGGCGATCCCAGTCGGTGGACATATTTTCGCGTGGCGCTGCCGTGAAAACCGTGCACACAATCGCGGACGGATTAGCGGTGAGTAGCAGCCCGCAACTCAATACTGCATCGTCGAGGTGCGGAGAAACGACGAGCAGGCGCGCGTGTGATTGCATCATTTCGTGAGGGATTTGCTTTTGAGGAAGGGCAAATCGCGTCCTGAGCAAGAGACGGACCTGGCTGTCTGCAGCACCTTCTCATGCCTCAAGGAATGCGCCTTGCTTGCCGAAGGCCATACTGTTTTACGCGTGACATCTCGTGAGCGAAGCGAAGAAGCCGTCCATAGCCGCCATGCCCGTCGAAGTCCGCAGAGGGCAGGTCACAGAGCGACTTCCGCGTGAAGTGTTTCGCGAGCGTTTCATGGCGCGCTTCTACGATCCGGCATTTCGCGCGGAAGACGAGGCGCTCGCGAGGCTCGAAGCCATTGCGTGGGACGCCTATTCGCATTCGCGTAAAGCGCCCATCACGGCGAAAGCCGGCGCGGGCTATGTAGACCCCGATTACGATCTGTCGGTCGAATGGCGCGCGGCGAGCGAGCGCATCAAGGCCGCGCAGACCCGCCAGCGCGACCCGGCTACCCGTTCGCGCGTGCTGATCGTGAATGCGTCGTCGCGAAACGACTATACGTGTCCCAGCGAAATGTCGAAAAGCTACCGGCTCGCGAAGATCGCGCAAGGCGCGTTGGAGCGGCGTGCTTTCGACGTCGACTTGCTCGATCTGTCACGCCTGAATTCCGACCGCGATTTGCATATCCACCCGTGCAAGGGATGTGTTTCGACCGCGATGCCGCTTTGCCACTGGCCATGCAGCTGCTATCCGAATCATTCGCTCGGTCTCGTCAACGACTGGATGAACGAGATCTATGAGCGCTTTGCGGCCGCGCACGGCGTGATTTTCATCACGCCGGTCTACTGGTATCAGGTGACGAGCCCGCTGAAACTGCTGATGGATCGTCTCGTTTGCGCGGATGGCGGCAATCCCGATCCCACATCCACGCACGGCAAGACGCCTGAGGAGGCGAAAAGGATCGAACTGGCCAGCTGGGACTATCCCAAGCACCTCGCGGGCCGAGCCTATGGCGTGGTAGGTAGTACACGGCGACGTGGCAGGGATTGAAGGATCGCGCCGCGCGCTCGCCGACTGGCTCGGCTGGATGGGGTTGATCGAGTCCGGTCAGAAGTCGCAGCTCGATCGCTTTATCGGCTATTACGAGCCCTACGCGACGAGCCATGCGGCGCTCGACCGCGACGAGGACATGCAGCAGGAGGTCGTGAACGTGGCCGAGGCGGTTGCTGAATGCGTCGATCAGATCCGCAGCGGCCACAAGCAGCCAGGCGACGCATTGCACACGCCGCGTGCGAAATAGTCGATTGCCGCACTGCGGCGCCATCCTCGTCGAGGAACCGCCGTGGTTTTTCATTAACGTTTGAACGCAAGAGTGAAGGACAAGCATGACAGACAAGGAAGCGGCCGAACGGCGCCGGCTAGGTGGCTGGCTGCCGAACAGCGAAGAACATCTCGCGCGATACCGCACCGACCTCGCGGAAAAAGCGCGCGCCCGCGAGGCGCACGCGCCGCGCACGGCAGCGGTGGAGCAACTCGCCGCGCTGCTGGACGGCGATCCCGTGCTGCGCATGAATATGACGCGGGCCATCAACCAGGCGCGCGACGAAGGCTATGTACTCGGCTATTCGTCGATAGACGAGTTGATGGACATCATCGACTATCTGATGACCTACGCGCCGCCGTTCAGCGAAACGAGTCTGATCCACTGCCCGTTGAATGCGGTGCTCGACTGGCCGATGTGCATGCCCTCCGGCTATGCGCTCTTTCGCGACGCCGCATTCAATCAGCGGATCAAGCAGGTGCTGAATTGCTGGTGTGCGTTTCTGAGCGGGCCGCATTCGCGCGAACATCTGAATACCTCGTCGCCGAACGGCTGGCTTTCACCCGAGGCGGACAAGAAGATCGGCTTCTCGCAGTTCGTGTGCGAGCCGGACAAACCCTACTGGGGCTTTCTTTTTCATGGAACGACTTTTTTACGCGCCGTTTTCGTGAGGGCGCGCGGCCGGTGGATCAGCCGGATAACGACAAGATCATCGTGAGCGCCTGTGAGGCGGCTCCGTACAACATCCAGGCAGACGTCAAATTGACCGACAGCTTCTGGATCAAGGCACAGCCCTATTCGCTGCTCGACATGTTTTCAGCGAGCCAGCGGGAAGTCGCGCAGCGCTTTGTCGGCGGTTCCATTTACCAGTGCTATCTGAGTGCATTCGATTATCACCGCTGGCATGCGTCCGTAAACGGTGTCATCAAAAAAGCCTACGCACTGGACGGCACCTACTATTCCGATACCGATGCGGAAGGCCGCGACCCCGGCGGTCTCAATGACTCGCAGGGCTACATCACCGCGCTTGCGGCGCGCGGTGATCGTGATCGAAAGCGACGATCCCGCTGTCGGGCAGGTCGGCTGCGTGTTTGTCGGCATGGCCGATGTGTCGTCGTGCATCGTTGAAGCGCTGCCGGGGCAACGCGTCGCAAAGGGCGACGAAATTGGCTACTTCCAGTACGGCGGCTCGACCTGCTGCCTCGTATTTGAACCCGGCGTGGTCCGCAGTTTCGTTCCGCGGCCCCCATTCGACAATGCGCCGGCAATCAAGGTGAAAACGCATGTCGCGACGGCGAGGTAGCGCGGCCTGAAGCTGCCTGGTTTCCCTTTCACAAAAGGGCGCGCCCGACGCTCAGATGCCGCGGAGCGCAACACGCTCCGCGGCAATCTTTATAAGCGAAGTTCCGACAAGCAGCAGATGAGAAGTTAGCCCGGTTGCTTGCCCGAGCCGAGATCCGCCCCCGTCACGGGATCCGTCGTAGTGTTGGATGCAGTGCGAGAAGCCAGCGCGCCGAGTACTTCGACATCCGCCTGCGTCACGTTGACGGATGGCAGACCGTCGCCGCCGTCCACCGCTGGTTGCGGCGCTTCCACAAACTCCCATTCCGGCCCTTCGTTCCATGGGCCGCGCGCATCGCCTTCGCCGGCCGACATGTTGTAGTACACATTGGTAAATTCTGGAACGCCCGGCAGTTTGCCCTGCGGGAAGTTCGGCTGGATGGAATGCAGTGCTTTTTCGAACGACTTCTGATGCGCGATTTCGCGCGTCATCAGAAAGCCGAGTGCTTCCTTGATGCCGGGGTCGTCGGTCAGGTTCAGCAGGCGTTCATAGACGATCTTGGCGCGTGCTTCGGCCGCGATATTCGAGCGCACGTCGGCGGTCGGCTCGCCTTCGGCAACGGCCTGAGTGAAGTACCGGCACGCGGCCGCCAGCTCGCCCTGCGGCCCGCCGAATTGCTCGAGCATCAAATTGGCAAGGCCCGGATTGGGCGCCGCGACACGCACAGTATATTGAAGTCGCTTGTTGTGAACGAACATTGGCTTCTCCGTTGAGTATGGTTGGAAAACTTCGGACTGCACGGCTGTCGCGCATGCGCCGTACCCGGTGGGAATGGGAAGCGCTACGATCTGCGAGGCATGTGCCGGTTTTGGCGGGCACATCCGTTGCGCGATGCAGGGCTCCTGACCACCACCTTTGGGAGTTGCATATGACACAGCGAAAGACTATCGACGATCTGTTCGTTCACATGCTGTCGGATATCTACAGCGCGGAAAAGCAATTGACCAAAGCATTGGCGAAGCTCTCGCGTGCCGCGTCCGATCCGCAACTGAGCGAGGCATTCAAGGTTCACCTGGAGGAAACGCAGGGACAGGTCGAAAGAATCGATAAGGTTGTAGAAACGAGTGGCGTGAGGTTGAAAAGAATGAAGTGCGTCGCGATGGAAGGCCTGATCGAAGAAGGGCAGGAACTCATCGACGAAATGGAAAAAGGCCCGGTACTCGATGCGGGTCTCGTCGCCGCCGCGCAAAAGGTCGAGCACTACGAGATCGCGGCGTATGGCAGCCTCTGCGCAATCGGCAAGCAACTGGGCTTTACCGAAGCCGTGAATCTGCTGAAGGAAACGCTCGAAGAAGAAAAGGCAACGGATCTGAAGCTCACCGAATTTGCCGAACGCGCCGGCAACGAAAAGGCGAAACAGCAGAAGTAAGTGGACCGGATGCTGACGTGTTGATATAAGAATCCCGCCCCGTCTGAGGGCGGGTATCCATGCGGTTATTTGAGCGGGCCACGCCTTGCGCGAGGGCCTGCAGCCCGAAGAGGCGTCAGGTTTTGTCGCCGACAGCGCGGCTTCCCACCTGATCCAGTTTGCTTTGCAGTTCCGTCTTGCGCTTGGCGATTTTCTGCCCAAGCGCCTTTGAGTCCAAATTGGCTTTGCGCAATTCAGGGAAAAGCTCGCTCTCTTCTTCCTCGACGTGATGTTGCACCATCTCGCTCATGACCTTGAAGGTCGCGTCAAAACCCTTGTCGCCCGCCTTCAGCGTTTCGAATTTGCTGATCAGCGTTTTCACGAGAAAGTGCTCGACGTAGGCTTCTTCCACGTCGACCACATCGCTTGAAGGAAGCGCTTCGCTTGCGGCGGGATAAAGCAGTTCTTCTTCGATGATGGTGTGAATGGTCAGTTCTTCGCAGGCGCGTTGCGCGAGGGTGGCCTTGGCTTCGAGGTCGTCCTCCCTGGCTTCCTTGAATGCGGTGAAAAGCCGTTCGACCGCGCGATGATCCGCCGTAAGCAGTTCGAGTGCATCGTCGGTGTTAGGGGTCGGTTGTTTTTCTGGCATGTCTCTCTCCATGTTGAACGCCGCCGCGCGGCGGCACGTCTGAGAGAGGCACCGCAAACAGCGTGCCCGTTCGCAGGCGGCTCAGCTCCTGCTCTTGCGCGGGGCCGCCGCGTTGACTAGCGGATTGAACGCGGCTGATCGAGCGGGTTTTTGCGCGGACGTGCCGGCGTCTTTTGTCTTTGCGGCGCTGCTTCGGCGCCTGGCCGACTTACCTTGCTTGCCGCCGGACAATTGCCTCGCCAGTTCGGCGCTGTCGTCGTCTTCGGCGGGCGGCTCTTCGTCTTCCTCATCTTCGACTTCGCTCGATTTGCGGCTTGCCCCGGTTGTTTTAGCTGGGCCGGCGATATGCTCTATGACGGACGCAAACGACTTGCGCGCCGTGCGCAGCGATTCGCCAGGCAACATGGTCAGGGCGACGACTTCATGAAGCGACCGTCCGTCGACGGTGCGTTCGGTCGGCTCCGTGTCCCAGTCGGGATTCGCCGTGGCGAACACGGCGAGAAGCCGTTCGAGGACGGCGGGCGAGAGCACGCCTCCGTCATACAGACCGATGATCGCCCGTTCGGCGAGCACGAAAGGCGTGGCGGAAGTGTCTTCGGCACCGTTCTCGGCTCCTCGCCGGAGCAAGGCGCGGCAGTTCAGTTGTTCTGATCAAACGGGCTGTCTGGCTTCACTGCCTTTCAGCTCGCCGTGACGGTGCGCGTGGGTGGCCGCGTATTTGAGCTCGAAGTGCGCACCTTTGCCGCTGCGCGTCGGCGGAAAGTGTTCTCCCTCCACGCAGGTCACTTCGAAGGTGTCTTTCCCGTCGTCCTTAACAACTGAATAGATACCGGATGTCCTGACGATTTCGCCCGGCTTGAAAGAATTATCTCCTGCCATTCTGAAACTCCGTGAGTGAGTACGCGACAAGCATGGCTACGCAACGCTTGTGTCACGCCGGTGTCACAATGCGGACTCTTGCGCGACGCGGACTCACTCACACTCACACTCATGCGCAGGCGTACTCACGTGCGCTCGAACACACGCAATGGGCTCGACCTTCGGGCGGGTCCCACGGGACTGCTTTTTTCAAGCAGCACCTGAACGATCCCGCGCGTGGACACGCTGACCCATGCGGAGTGGATGTCTTTCGCGCGATCCAGCGGCATCGGCTGATTTCATGGCTCGGTACAGGCTCAATATGCTCGGGGACTCGCGCGGCGAATACATAGTGGCGAGTGCGCGCACCCCAGAATTCAAAAATGTAGTGGAGCGCGACATCGTCCAGTTGCGTTTCTTCCACCAGCTCGCGAATGGCGGCCGCGGACACGGATTCGCCGACCTTGCATCGGCCGCCGGGCAGCGCCCATCGTCCATTCGATCTCGCGACGAGCAGAATGCGATTGGTGCGCAGGCACAGGACGGTGGCTCGGTGCTTCATGACACGTCGGGCAAGTAGATGCGAGCTTACAAAGCATGCGTTATGCCTTCTCGCTATGGGTCCGGGAACCGCAAATGCTACTCGCAGGGCAGCGCCTTCCAGCCCTGCGCAGGCGGGCTATTTTTGCAATTCAATTTGAATCCTTGTCTGTAGAGGTGGCGAACATGTCGAAGCCGCATCGGTTTCCCCCCGCGCTCGCGGTCCCCGCTGTCGTATTCATCATTATCGGTTTGGCATTAGCCGCGGGCGGAGTCCCGCTCGTTACGCTCGGCGGCTCCTGGTACTACGAGATAACGGGGATCGCCATCGCGCTGACGGGCGTGCTGCTCGCCATCCGCAGGCGCTCGGCGCTGTTGTTGTTTGCACTCGTGCTGTTCGGCTCGACGATCTGGGCCGTCACGGAAGCGCGCTTCGACTTCTGGCAATTGCTGCCTCGTTTGTGGGTCTGGCTCGTGCTCGCGTTGTGGCTTCTGTTGCCGCCCGTCAAGCGCAAGCTGGTGTTCGGGCCGCCGGCCGCGCATCGCGAGGGCGTCGTGCCGTTGGCGGCCGCCGTCATCATTACGGTGTTGCTTGGCATCGGCACGGCATTCAATCATCCGTACGAGCACCCGGGCACGCTGGCGTCGGCCGCCGCTACACCCAGCCCGGCGCTTTCCCGGCGATGCCAACCGGCAGGCGGCCGACTGGACCGACTATGGCGGCTCGCCACTCGGGCAGCGCTACTCGCCGCTCACGCAAATCACACCGCAAAATGCAGGGCAACTGAAGGTTGCCTGGCAGTTCGAAACAGGCGATAAACCGGGCCCGGGCGACCCGACTGAAACGACCGATGAAAATACGCCCATCAAGGTCGGCGACAAGCTTTTCCTCTGCACGCCCCATAGTATTGTCATTGCATTCGATCCCGCAACGGGCAAGGAGTTGTGGCGATACAACCCGCATATTCAGAGCCCTGTCGGCTTCAAGCACTGGGAACATATGACATGTCGCGGCGTGTCGTATCACGACGACGCCATGTACCCTGCCAATGCAACGGTCGCGGCTGCGGACAATGCCGCGGGCGCGTCGGCTCCGGCGGCTAACAGCGGCGAGAATTTCGCAGAGAACGCGGCTTCGAATGTGACTGCTGCAGCAGTGCCCGGCACGGCCGCGCCGGGTAGCGAGACGTCCGCTTCGGCGCCTGCTGCTGCGTCTTCTGACACAGCATCGGCGAGCACGGAGGCGGGCGCATCCGGCGGGACTGCTGCTGCGCAATCCGCATCGGCCACGATTGCCGCGAGCGAACCTTCCGCAGCGACGCAGCAGACAGCCAGCGCGGCCGCAAGCGCCGAGTGCCCGCGCCGCATTTTCCTGCCGACAGCCGACGCGCGTCTCATTGCGCTGAACGCCGACACGGGCCAGCCCTGCATGCATTTCGGCAATAACGGTCAGATTGACCTGCGCACGAACATCGGTCCGTTCACGCCGGGCGGTTATTACTCGACGTCGCCGCCAGCGGTCACGCGCGATCTCGTCATCATCAGCGGCCACGTCACGGATAACGAATCGATCAATGAACCCTCGGGCGTCACTCGCGCGTTCGACGTGCATGACGGCCACCTCGTGTGGAATTGGGACGCAGGCAATCCCGACGCGACGCAGCCGATCGGCCCGAGTCAGATCTATGTTCGCAATTCGCCGAATATGTGGTCCGTGTTCAGTGTCGACGAGAAGCTCGGCATGGTCTATTTGCCGCTTGGCAACCAGACGCCCGATCAATGGGGCGGCCTGCGCACGCCGGCTTCCGAAAAAGTGGCGGCAGGCATTGCCGCACTGGATCTCGCCACCGGCAAGATGCGCTGGAATTATCAATTCACGCACCACGATCTCTGGGACATGGACATGGACATGGACATGGGCGGTCAGCCTTCGCTGATCGATCTGCAGACAGCGAGCGGCGTTCAGCCTGCACTGATTGCATCGACGAAGCAGGGCAGCATTTACGTGCTGAACCGCGAGACAGGCAGGCCTATTGTGCCCATCACGGAAGAACCGGTGCCGCAGGGCGCCGCGAGCGGCAACCATACATCGCCGACGCAACCGTTCTCCGCACTGAACTTCAAGCCGCCGAAAGTGCGCGAACGCGACATGTGGGGCACGAATCCTTTCGATCAGTTGTGGTGCCGCGTGAAGTTCAAGTCGCTGCGTTACGACGGCATGTTCACGCCGCCTTCCGAACAGGGATCGCTCGTTTTCCCGAGGAATTTCGGGGTGTTCGATTGGGGCGGCGTGGCAGTCGACCCCGTGCGGCAGATACTCATCGCAAATCCGAGCTACATGGCGTTCACATCGAAGCTGATACCGCGCTCGCAGATTCCGTCCGATAACGGCGACAAGAAGGGCAGTGAAACGAGCGGCATCAAGCTCGCGCGCGGCACGCCGTATGGCTTCGAGTTGAACGCGTTTCTTTCGCCGCTCGGCATTCCGTGCCGGGCACCGCCGTGGGGCTATGTCGCCGGCGTGGATCTGCGCACCAACCGGATTGCGTGGGAACACAAGAACGGCACGATCCGCGATAGCGCGCCCTTGCCGATTCCGATGCCGCTCGGCGTGCCGAGTCTCGGCGGAATGATCACGACGGCCGGCGGCGTGGCCTTCCTCTCGGGCACGCTGGACTTACTATCTGCGCGCCTACGATGTGCACACCGGCGACCGTTTGTGGCAGGCCCGCTTGCCCGCGCGCTTTTAACTGGCTCGTCGGTAAAGTAAAAGTTGAAAACGTTACGCGTCCGCGAGCAAACATTTCAGCCGACAAAACATGGCGCTAGGCTTCTTCAAGCCGATTAGTGCGTGGCCGCGTGTAATACAGCTTTCAATAGGCCTGCTACGAGGCCTACGATCGCCACGCCGAGCATCCATAGGCCCACAAACCATGCGAATCGTCGCCACATGTCAGTGATACCCCTCGCCAGGCCGCATTTTGCCTTTGAAGACGGAGTACGCGTA
This sequence comes from uncultured Paraburkholderia sp., assembly GCA_940746715.1. Taxonomy (GTDB): domain Bacteria; phylum Pseudomonadota; class Gammaproteobacteria; order Burkholderiales; family Burkholderiaceae; genus Paraburkholderia. Next base: position 130,016 of record CALNWN010000008.1, on the reverse strand, counting down.
GATCGTGTAGCCGAGAATCATCGGCACGGTAATCGCGGCGCCTACGAGAAGAAACAGCAGGCTCGCGTGGGGCGCGGCGGCGTCGCGGAAAGAAATGCCGGGCGGCACAAGATTGGGGTAGAGACTGATCAGGATACCTGCATAACAAAGAACGAAGATGCCATAGGCAAACAGCAAGGGCAGACCATGACGCCGCGCTGAAAGACTGCGCCAGAAGCCCACCGCGAGAAGAATCAGCAGGACCGGCACGGGTGCCGTGAACGCAACGGCGGGCCAGCGGAACCAGCGCTCCGCGAGCGAGCCTTGCAACATCGGCGTCCATAAGGTGACGACCACGATCAGTGCAAGAACCGCGACTGCCGTCGTGCGCGCGTGACGCCGGCAGCGCTCGTGCAGCGCGCCTTCGGTGCGCCAGATCAGCCAGCACGAGCCGAGCAGCGTATAGCCGACGACGACCGCAAGTCCGCATAAAACGGTGAAACCGGTGAGCCAGTCCCACCAGCCGCCAGAATACGAAACGCCCACGACATGGATGCCCTGCAGGAGTCCGCCCAGCACGAGCCCCTGGCAGAGCGCGGCCATGGCCGAACCCGAGAAGAATGCGACGTCCCACCACGCGCGGCCGGAGCCTGTCGCGCGAAAGCGGAACTCGAAGGCCACGCCGCGAAACACGAGCGCGAGCAGCATCGCGATGATAGGCGGGTACAGCGCGGGCAGGATGACCGAATAGGCAAGCGGGAAAACGGCAAAGAGCCCGCCGCCGCCGAGCACGAGCCATGTTTCGTTGCCGTCCCAGACCGGCGCGATGGAATTGACCATCAGATCGCGGTCATCCCGATTTCGCTCGACGGCGAACAGGATGCCCACACCGAGGTCGAAGCCGTCGAGCAGCACGTAGGCGAGCACGGCAAACGCGAGAATGGCGGCCCATACGAGCGGCAGATCAATCGTGGCGGCGGTCATGGCGTGGGTCCCGTGAAAGAGCGTTGTCCGTGGTGGGCGAAACGGCTTGCCGCTGCGCGGGCCCGGGCGTGATGCCCGCACTGCGATGCGGCTTGTCCTTCGCGGGCCCCTCGGTGGCGAGCGATGGTGGCCTCGCCATGAGCCGTAAGAGGAACACCATCGCCGCGCCGAACACGATCATATAGACCACACCGAATGCCGCGAGCGATGTCGCGACACCCGGCGCGGCGATGGGCGAGACGCTATCCACCGTGCGCAAGTGGCCATACACGGTGTATGGTTGACGGCCGACTTCGGTGACGGTCCAGCCGCACAGCAGCGCAATCAGGCCGGAAGGTCCCATTGCAACCATGAGCCGATGCAGCCAGCGTGCGCGGTAAAGCGAATGCCTTGCGCGCAGTGCGAGACTCGCGAAGCCGGTGAGCGCCATCAGCACGCCAAGACCGACCATGATGCGAAAGGCCCAGAAAACCAGCGGCGAAAACGGACGGTCGGCGGCCGGAAACTCTTTCAGGCCTTTGATCGAGCCGTTCCACGTGTGCGTGAGAATCAGCGCGCCCAGATGCGGAATCTCGACGGCATAGTCCGTGGTTTCCGTTTTCATGTTTGGTAGCCCGAACAATATGAGCGGCTGTCCGGGCTTCGATTCCCAATCGCCTTCCAGCGCCGCGATCTTGGCGGGCTGATGCTTGAGTGTGTTCACGCCGTGCTGGTCGCCGGCGAGTATCTGGATCGGCGCGACGATGCACGCCATCCATAACGCCATGGAAGCCATCAGCCGTGCGGGCTCGTTACTGGCATCGCGCAGGAGGTGCCACGCGCCGACCGCGCCCACCATGAATGCCACGCTCAGATAGGCGGCCAGCACCATATGCATGAGCCGATAGGGGAACGACGGATTGAAGATGATGCTTAGCCAGTCGGCGGGGAAAAAGCGGCCGTCCACCAGCGCGAAACCCTGCGGTGTCTGCATCCATGAATTGACGGCGAGAATCCAGAAGGCGCTCGTCAACGTGCCGATAGCCACGAGCGCTGTCGCGAGAAAATGCAGCTTCGGGCCGACGCGTTTCATGCCGAACAGCATCACGCCGAGAAAGCCGGACTCGAGGAAAAATGCGGTGAGCACCTCGTAGCCCATCAACGGACCCACGATGGGACCGGCGCGATACGCAAAACCCGCCCAGTTGGTGCCGAACTCGTACGACATGACGAGGCCCGACACCACGCCCACGCCGAATACTACGGCGAAGATGGTCAGCCAGTAGCGAAATACCGCCAGATAGACCGGCTTGCCGGTGACGAGCCACGCGCCTTCCAGGACCGCGAGATAGCTGGCGAGCCCGATCGACATCGCCGGGAAAATGATGTGAAAGGCGATGGTGAAGCCGAATTGCGTCCGGGCGAGAAAGAGAGCGTCAGCCGAGGGTGACATCGCGGTACCTCGAGTAGGGGACGTGAAAGGAGGCGGGAGGAGAGGGCGTTTTGCGCTGCAACGCGCTCATAAAGGGTAGCAAATCCGAGGCCTGATCGCCGTGATTTCCCACGTCCGGCACCCCATCCAGCACCCCGCTCAACGCGGCCGTCACCCCGTCACCCCGTCACCAGATTGTCAGCAGTATGCTCGCGTCGATTCAACGGGTACGTTGCTTTGCTGCCCCCTGATACCTTGATGACCGCGGGGAGACGGCGATGAAATAAAAGGATACGACACGTGACTACCCATTCGCCTCCGGCGGGTGGGGATCGTTGAAGGCAGTCACGATTGAAGGCAGTCACGACGATTCTCGCGCAGGAGCATGTCGGCGTGAAAGATAGCGCGGCGCTGCGCAAACAGAACAAGCCGGACGGCTTCATGTGCGTGAGCTGTTCGTGGGCCAAGCCCGCCGACCCGCACGTGTTCGAGTTCTGCGAAAGCGGTGCGAAGGCGACCGCGTGGGATCTCACGTCGAAGCGAATGACGCCGGAGTTCTTCCAGCTGCACACGGTAACCGAACTGTTGTCATGGCACGACCACGACCCGGAGGAAGCAGGGCGGCTCACGGCGCCTTTGCGCTACGATCCCGCCACCGACAAGTACGTGCAGGTGGAATGGCAACAGGCATTCGATGAAATCGGGCGCGAGCTGAATCAACTCGAACCCGACAGCGTCGTTTTCTATGCGTCGGGCCGCGCATCGCTCGAAACGTCGTACATGTACCAGCTTTTCGCGCGCATGTACGGCACCAACAATCTGCCCGACAGCTCGAACATGTGTCACGAGAGCACAAGCGTCGGCCTGAAGGAGGCGATCGGAGTAGGCGTCGGCACCATTACGCTCGAAGACTTCGAGAAAACTGATCTGATGTTTTTCTTCGGCCAGAACGTCGGCACTAATAGTCCGCGCATGCTGCACCAGTTGCAGGACGCGCGCAAACGCGGCGTGCCGATCATCACGTTCAATCCGCTTCGCGAGCCGGGACTCGTGCGCTTTGCCAATCCGCAGTCGCCGGTGCAGATGCTCACGCCCGACAACACGCAGATCAGCACGCGCGGCCGCGCGTGATCGACGTCGATTTCATTCGCGAGCACACCACCGGCTATGAGGCGTTCGCGAACTATGCGCGCGAGGTGTCGTGGGCGGAGATCGAGAAAGTGAGCGGCTTGCCGCGCGAGGCGCTCGAAGCTGCCGCCGACGAATATATGAAAGCCAACGCCGTCATCATTCATTACGGCATGGGGCTCACGCAGCACAGACTGGGCATGCAGAATGTCCGCATGGTGTGCAATCTGCTATTTTTGCGCGGCAATATCGGGAAACCGGGAGCCGGGCCGTCTCCGGTGCGCGGACACTCGAATGTGCAAGGGCAGCGCACGGTGGGCATTACGGAGAAGCCCGAACTCGCGCCGTTCGACAAGCTGGCCAGTCAGTTTTCATTCGAACCGCCGCGCAAAAAAGGCCTGAATACGGTCGAAGCATTCGAGGCGATGCTGAAAGGCGAGATCAAGGGCGTCTTCAACCTGGGTGGCAATCTGGTGCGTTCCGTGCCGGACCGCATGCGCATAGAGCCTGCGTGGCGCGGTTTGCGGCTCAATGTGAACGTTGCGACGAAACTCAACCGCAGCCATCTCGTGCACGGCGAGATCTCCTACATTCTGCCTTGTCTGAGCCGCATTGAAATTGACCGGCAGGCAGGTGGCGAGCAGGCTGTTTCAATGGAGGACAGCACGGCCTGCATGCATGGCTCGCGCGGCGTGGCGGAGCCCGCGAGCGAGAACATTCGCTCCGAGCCTTACATTGTGGCGGGCATTGCGAAGGCGACGCTGGGCAATCGCTTCAACGTGGACTGGGATGCGTGGCGGGACGATTATTCGGTGGTGCGCGGCGAAATCGCAAAGACTTACCCTGAGACTGAGATCTTTCACGACTTCAACCAGCGCATGTGGACGCCGGGTGGAGTCCACAAGCCTTTGCCTGCCCACGAGCGGCAATGGAAAACGAAGAGCGGCAAGGCGGAGTTCATTGTGCCGAAGGCCCTAGGCGAAGACCCCGACATGCCCGAGCGCGAAACGGACGCCTTGCGGCTCATGACACTGCGCTCCGACAGCCAGTTCAATACGACGATTTACAGCCTCGACGACCGCTTTCGCGGCGTGAAAGGCTCACGCATGATTGTGCTGATGAATAAGGACGATATGACCGCGAGTGGTCTTTCGGAGGGCGACAAAATCGGCTTGCAGACCATTGCCGACGACGGCTTCGACCGGCGCGTCAATGGGTTGACCGTCAAGGCCTACGACATTCCGCGCGGCTGCATCGCCGGATATTACCCAGAGTGCAACCCGCTATTGCCGCTTTGGCATTGCGTGGAAGAGAGCAAAGTACCCGGCGCCAAATCGATTCCTGTGAGAATCGTCGACAAGCCGGCTGTGCGCGCTTCGGCGTAAAAGACAGGCCGGGCCCCGACGGCCCGGCAGTTCTTCTTCGGGTCGCATGCGCCGCCGTTAATCGGCGTAGCGCATTCTGCGCGATTTCGGCAGGCAATGCGTCGCGCCGATCACGAGCAGCGAGCCGAGCAGAAAAGTCGCAATCGGGAAGGTACCGGCGGTATTCACGGCGATTTCACGCGGACGTTTGCCGAGAAGCTGCAGTCTGCGGCGGGTCATCTTCGCGCCTAGCGAACGCAACTCGCTCTTCAAGGCGCGCTCCGCGGCGGGCAGCAGCACGGTTTCTTCATCGGCGACATGGTGCATGACTTCGCGCATCAGTTGCTGAAAGAGGCCGTCATACGCTGCGTCTTCCGGACCGGTTGCGCGCCGCTTCGCGATCGTCGCGCGCATTTCGTCGTGTTCGGGGCGGCTCTTGTCGAGCGTCTGGTCGTCGCTCAGTACGCCGCGCAGTGCCGGATAAAAGGTTCCGCGTGAATTTCGAGCGCGGCGCAGACGGAATTGACAATCGCGCGCTTGCGCCACCACGCAGTGTCCGCATGGTAGCGATGGAACGCGGTGAGTACATGCATATGATCGAGCCGGATCATCGCTGTGATGGTGGGAGACATCGAGGAATTGCTATCGGGCATGGTAGTTCTCCAGAATGACGCGGCGCCGCGCGTCGGTATTGGGGATTGCCGGCATGCGCAAGTGAGCATGCGGGCGCTCGCGGATTCGCGAGGTACCGCATTCCGCATTCCTGCAACGCCTCGTCTAATCAGGAATGTTTGCGATGTCCTGCAGCCAGACGGTTGCCTCGCTATCGCTCGGCGCGCGCCAATCGCCGCGCGGCGAGAGCGAGCCGCCGGAGCCTACTTTCGGCGCGTTGGGAATGCACGAGCGTTTGAACTGGCTGGTGCTGAAAAAGCGTTCGGCGAAAATCGCCAGATTGCGTTTGATGTCGGCCAGCGCGTATTCGTTGCGAGTAACGTTTTTGCCTGCCGGCCAGATGCCCCGCTCGCGGTCGGCCCACGCGCTATGCGAAAGAAACGCGACTTTCGACGGACTGAAGCCGAAGCGCAGCAGGTAATACAGGTTGAAGTCCTGCAATTCGTACGGGCCGATAATGCTCTCCGTCTTCTGGTCGATGACTTTCTCGACTTTCCCGGGCACCAGTTCGGGGCTGATTTCCGTGGCGAGAATCTGCTCCAGCACATGCGAGCCGGCGTCGCCGACCTGGCCAGATTCGGCGACCCAGCGCACGAGATGCTTGATCAGCGTCTTCGGCACGCTCGCGTTCACGCTGTAATGCGACATGTGATCGCCGACGCCGTAGGTGCACCATCCGAGCGCCAGTTCGCTCAGGTCGCCGGTGCCGATCACAATGGCCTGATGAAAATTGGCGAGCCTGAAAAGGTGGCTCGTACGCTCGCCTGCCTGAACGTTTTCGGACGTGACGTCGTACTGTTTTTCGCCGGCGGCAAAGGGGTGATGCAGATCCTTCAGCATTTGCATGCAGCTTGGACGTATGTCGATTTCCTCCATCGAACAGCCCACGGCCTGCATCAGATCTTTGGCCTGCTGGAGCGTGCGGCTGCTGGTCGCGAATCCCGGCATCGTGTAGCCGAGAATATGCGAGCGCGGCAGCTTTAACCGGTCCATCGCTTTCGCGCAGACGAGCAGTGCCTGCGTGGAATCGAGCCCGCCGGAAACGCCGATCACCACCTTGGAGATGTTGGCCGCGCCCAACCTCTGCAGAAGCCCCTGCACCTGAATGTTGTGGACCTCGGCGCAGCGTTCGTCGCGCGTGGCCGGATTGGACGGCACGTAGGGAAAGCGGTTGATTGCCCGCATGAGCGGAAGATGCTCCGCGTCTGGCAGCGCAACCGGCACGCTGACCGCCTGGAATCCGGCGACCTCGCTGGCGTGGCGGCGCGTGGACTGCGCAAACGTGGTTTGCCGCATCCGCTCGCGCGATAGGCGTTCCAGGTCGACGTCGCCGTAAATGATGTGTGAGGTATCGAGAAAACGCTCGGATTCCGCCAGCAGTTCGCCGTTTTCGTAGATGAGCGCCTGGCCGTCCCACGCGAGGTCAGTGGTGGACTCGCCGCGGCCTGCCGACGAGTACAAGTAAGCGGAGAGGCAACGCGCGGACTGCTGCCCGACCAGTTGATGCCGGTAGGCGGACTTGCCGATCACGATGTTCGACGCCGAAAGATTCACGAGCACCGTAGCGCCCGCCAGCGCGGCGAACGAAGATGGCGGCACCGGAACCCACACATCCTCGCATATTTCAATGTGAAAGCGAAAAAGCGGCGCATCGGGAACGTCGAAGAGCAGTGACGCGCTGAACGGCGCCTGCTGTCCGCACAGCGTCACGTGCGTGGACGAGGCATTCTCAGCTGCGCTGAATTGGCGGGCCTCGTAGAACTCGCCATAGTTCGGCAAATAGCTCTTGGGCACCACGCCGCACAGTTTTCCGTTGGAAATCACGAGCGCGCAATTGAAGAGCTTGTGTTCGATCTTCAGCGGCGCGCCGATCACGAGTACAGCAGGAATATCCGTGGACGCCGCAACGATCTCGCCGATTGCCGTCTCCCATGCGTCGAGCAGCGCGCGCTGATGGAAGAGGTCGTCGCACGTGTAGGCGGAGATGCCCAGTTCGGGAAACACCACGAGTACGGCGCCTTGTTGCGCAGCTTCCCGCGCGAGCCGCATTGTCTCGTTCGCATTGAATTGCGGATCGGCGACGCGGCACACCGGAACCGCAACCGCGACGCGCGCGAAATCGTGGCTGTAGAGATTGAAAAATGATCGCGTCATGATGGGCAGCGCCTCAGTGGAGCAGGCCGGACGCTCGCTTCGCCGGCCCGCATTGAACACAGCTCGTTGCAGCGTCTTGCACTCTGCTCAGGCGAAGGGCGCGGCGCGGCGCCTCGCGTTCGGCAACTCATTGAAATAATGTTCTATCCGCGACAGCGCGTAAAGTGCTGCGTTCTGCCGGATCGTCGTGCGGTCGCCGTCGAATACGCGCGTCTCGCTGAACATGTATTCGCCGTCGCGGCGCCTGTAACGCCACGCGAAGCACTGAGTGCCCGGCGCGAGATCTTTGCCTTGCGGCGGCGGGCCCGCAATCCCCGTATTGGCGACGACGATATGCGCCGAGCATGCGTCGAGCGCAAGCGCGCCCGTGGCCATCTCCCGGGCGACCTCCTCGCTCGTCAAGCCGTGCTCTTCGATGGTCTGCGCCCGCACCTTCAGCAAGCCGCACTTGCCCGGCGGCGAATAGACGACGAGCCCCATGTCGAGGCATGCGCCGCTGCCCGGCACGTCGGCGATCAGCGAGGCGATCAGGCCGCCGGTGCACGATTCGGCGGTGGCGATCACGAGACCGCGCGACGACAGAAATCCAACCACGCTGCGGGGAATATTCATTTTTCCGTCCTCGTTCATTCAAGGTAGGGCCACGTGACTGCATGTGACTATCTGCCAGCAAGTGGAATACCCGGTGCGCACGCATGTTTGATCTAGCGGCACGGCGATTGCTCGGCACGATGGTCCCTTAAGCGGGACGCCATGGTTGTTTGTTCGGTTAGGCCCGCCAGATCGGCGGGCCGTTTTTTGGAGCAGCGGTGACCATGGGCAAACCAACGCCGAGCCGTCTTGCCGATCGGTACAGCGATTGCTGTTTGCTGTGTGCCGTACGATGGCATGCGACGACACGCGACGGTAGACACCCACCTACGGGAGGCGACGCCCATGATGTTTCACACAATCGTTATCAACCGCGAGGATCCGTCTTCGCTGGATTCACAGACGCTGCTCGACGAATTGACCGCCACGCTCGCCGTGTTCACCGGCGACGGTGGGCAGAGCCGCTTCTCGATCCGCGACGTCACGCTCGAATGCTCGCGCTTTCTGGTCGCGCGCAGCGATTGCGCGACGCCGCTAGGCTGCGGCGCATTCCGGCCGCTCGGCGAGCATATTGCGGAGATCAAGCGCCTCTATGCGCGTCCCGGCGTGGATGGTGTGGGCAGCGCAATCCTCGCGCGGCTCGAGAAAGAAGCGGCAGAACTGGGATATCAGGCGTTGTGGCTCGGCACCCACCTGAACAACCGCCGCGCCATCGAGTTCTACGAAAAGCATGGTTTTCATCGCATTGCGCCGTATGGACCGTACGTCAGCAAGGCGGACGCATGCTGCTATGAGAAGCGCCTCGACGGACAGGCGCCCGACAATCAGCGCAAGGAAACCATGCGCGATGCCTGACGCACGACACGCGCCGCGGTATTGAATGGCGCGTCCCGGGCAGTGCTATTTGTGCAGCTTTTCACTCAACGACTGGATGTCGTTTGCGGTGATGGGGCGAGCGTCGTTGCCCCAGGACATACGGATCCATGACAGCACATTGGCCATTTGCGCGTTCGTGAGCGTTTGAGCGAAGCCGGGCATGGCCTGACGCGGCGGCCCGCTGATCGTCGCGGGGCTGTTGCCGCCTTCCACCATGAGGCGGATCAACGAGGTGGTGTCTTCCGTGATCACGGCCGGATTGCCCGCAAGCCGCGGAAATACGTTCGGCACGCCCGCGCCTTCTACGCCGTGACATTGCGCGCAGAAAGAAATGTAGACGCGCGCGCCGACCGCTTGCGGCGCATCGACGCGGTTGCCGTTACGCGTAGGCAGATCCGGCTCTGCGTGCGGCTCGTAGCCGCCTGACGGCTTCTGCGCAGGCAGCGACTTGAGATACCGTGCCATGGCGAGCGCATCCTCGTCGGTCAGATACTGCGTGCTGTCTTCCACCTGCTCGACCATGGAGCCGAAAGCCGCGAGACCCGCACCGTGGCCCGTCTTCAGAAACGCCGCGAGATCTTTTTCGCCGATGCGCCCGAGCCCCGAGCCCGGGTCGCTCGTCAGATTCGGCGCGAACCAGTTGTCGTTGACGCCGCCCGTGAGTTACATGGGCGACGACTCGTCGTAGCCGCGTTCCTGAAAACCGGGCCCGCGAGGCGTGTGACACGCGCCGCAATGCCCCTGGCCCTGCACGAGAAAAGCACCGCGGTTCCATTGCGCGTCGCGTCCCGGCTTCGGTCGATACGGCTCCTTCGGTGCAAAAACCTGCTGCCAGAAATACAGCACCTAGCGCTGATTGAACGGAAACGGCACCTTGGTGGGCGGCGCGGGCTCGGGCACCGGCTTCACCGCGTGCATGAAATACGCGTAAAGCGCGCGCATGTCGTCGTCGGACATTTTGGAGAACGACGCATACGGCATGGCGGGATAGAGCCGCTTGTTGCCCGGCGAAACGCCTTCGCGCACGGCGCGCGAAAACTCTTCATAGCTGAATGCGCCGATGCCGTAGCGGCGATCCGGCGAGATGTTGCTGCTCATGATCGTGCCGAACGGCGACGTGAGTCCGAGCCCGCCGCCATACGCTGGACCGCCGACGGCAGTGTGGCAGCCTGCGCAATCGGCGGCTTTCGCGAGATAGTCGCCGCGCGCGACGAGCGCGGCATCCACCGCATTCGGCTGCTGCGCGTATGCACCTTTTGCCGGCACGATGCAGAGCGCCGCCGTCACGGCCAGTGCGAGATGTTGCGGCGTCATGAGTTGCTGTCCCGGGGCGCGGCGAGCGTCGTGGGCATGAGCGCCGCGCGCGCGATGCATCAGCCAGCGTGCGCCGGTTGCGAGCATCGCGATCAGATAGGCGAGACCGGCCGGCACCCACATCACGAGCCCGCCCAATTGCTGATCCTGCAATGTATCGATGCCGAGCGCCGAAGTCGGCTCGATATACGCCGGATACCAGAGGCCGGGTGCGAGCGTCAGCAAGGCGCCGAGCGCGCCGGTGTGAACCATCGTCGTAAAGAGCGACAACATCGCATAGCCGCTCTGGTCGCGCCGCGCGCCTTCGCCGAAAACGGCCCACCAGAAGAGCAGTGCGCTCAGCAGAAAGCTGGCGTGCTGAAGCGTATGAATAGCGGGCGACGCGAGCGCCGCTTCGAAGAGACGCGGCATATGCCAGGCCCACAACGCGGCGGCATGCAGCAGCCACGCGACGGCCGGCGCGCACAGCGTTCGCCATAGGCTGCGCAGTGCCGGTGTGCGCACCGCCGCGGCTATCCGATGGCGCGCTCGCGGCTCAAAGGCCCAGAGCCATACGGCAAGGGGCCTGCTCAGCACGAGCAGTGGAGCGGCGACGATCATCATCAGTTCATGCTGGATCATATGCGCGGAAAAGAGCGCCGCAGTGCATCGAGCGGCGAGTCGAGCGCGGCGACGAGCGTCCCCCATCCGAACACGAATGCGCCTAGCTGCCGCACGCGAATGCGGCGGCCGCGTCTGCTGCGCGCACACAGGCGCCGGTAGCCGGCCACGTATAAACCAAGACTCACAAGCAGCAAGGCGACGACCCACGGCTCGAAGGTCCAGCGCAGCAAGGGCGGCGCACTGCGTTCCGCGGCGCTCAGCACGTGGGCCTGCGCGCCGGCACAAGCGCAAGCCGCAGCCGCGGCTACGAGGCAGCGCGTTGATTTTTTCATTGCACGCATGGGGAGATGAGCCATTACGGTATCCACATTGCGACGAGCGCGAGCGTCGAGATCATGCCGACCCAGGTGGCCGCACAGGCGAGCATTGCGGGTCGCGCGGGCAAGGCAGGCGCGTTCGCAGGCGCCACCATGCCCGCTTCGCGCCAGCGGTGCCAGGCGAGCAGCGTGGCGATAATCGCAAACAGCAGTGCGGTGCCGGTCACGCTGCCGAGCGGCAAGAGCGTGCGCCACGCGCACGCGGGCGTGACGAGCGCATAGTCGGCACTCAGCGCGGCGAGGACCGCTGAGGGCGCACCAAGCAGCGCAAGCCAGGTTCGCATGGCAACATCCATCACAAGCGGGGAGCCAGATAGATCACCGCATAAATCGGCAACCAGCTCAGGACGACAAAATACCAGTACATCGCGTTCTCGCTCACATCGACGAAACGTTTGCCTTCAAACGGACCGGTGAAGAGCAGCACGGTGAGCACCGCGGTGTCCACGGCATCGGTAATCAGGTGGGTCGTGTGCAGGCCCAGCAGCAGCCAGACCACGGAGCCGTACGAGTTGGTGTACCAGCTCACGTTCAGCGCTGCGAATTCGAAGGCGCGCAGGCAGCGCGTCGAAATTATGCGGCGGCGGGCTCGTGGTGCTCCACTCGAGCGTACCGGCGCCCCACGGATCCGCGCCTGCCACGGCGCCATGCCGGTAGCTATGCAGGGCATTGACGATAAACACCATCACGCTGACGCCGATGACCAGAACAGGTGCTGCCATAACAACACGTCCCCGCCGCGCGGAGTTGTAGAAATGCGTGCCGACCAGGCGGTCCAGAATGAGTGCGGTACTGCTCAGCATCACTGCGGGCATCGCGAACAGCACCATAAATTGCGTGATCAGCGTGGCCCACACGAAGAGCGGCATGCGGTTAAGCGACATGCCCGGCGCGCGCATCTTGAAGATGGTGGTGATGAGCACCACCGCTTCGATCAGCCCGGAGAGTTCGGTGAAGGTGATCATCTGTGCCCAGATGTCGACGCCTTTGCCCGTCGAATAATCGGGACCGGCGAGCGGCACGTAGCTGAACCAGCCGGCGTCCGGTCCGGCGCCGAGCAGGAAAGCGACATACAGCGTCGCGCCGCCGAACAGGAACACCCAGTAGGCGTAGGTGTTCATGCGCGGAAAGGCGACGCTGCGCGCGCCGATCATCAGCGGAACGAGCCATCCGGCGACGGCCTGCATGAACGGCACGGCGAACAGGAACATCATCGTCGTGCCGTGGATCGTGAAGAGCTGGTTATACAGTTCCGGCCCGACGAGGCGATTGCCGGGCCGCGCGAGTTGCAGGCGCATGGCAAGCGCGAGAAGGCGCGCCAGCAGGAAGAAGACGAATGTCGTGATCACGAAGCGCCGCGCGACGGTCTTGTGATTGATCGCCGACAGGCGGCCGAGCCAACCCGGCGGGTCGCTCCAGGTGCGTGCCAGCGCCTCGACAATGTCGAGGCCCGCGGCGGGGCCGTCGACGAGATGCTCGATGGACCGCCCGGAGGTGGAGTGACGTTCGCTCATTGAAGGGTTCCGATCCATGCGACAAGGGCATTGAGGTCCTGCGCCGACAACTGGCTTGCGGGCATCGTGGTGCCGGGCTTCATGCTGCCGGGCGCCTTGATCCACGACTCCGGATTCGCGGGGGTGTTCTCGAAACGTGCCGGCGCCGAGCATCGGGCGGCTCATCACGTGCGTGAGATCGGGGCCGAGCACGCCGTGCGCCGAGGTGCCGCGCACCGTGTGGCAGCCGGCGCAGGTGCCGGTCGTGAAGAGGCGTTCGCCCTGTGCTTGCAGCGCGTTGACGGGCTGCGGCGCGGGCGCGCGCTGCCGCGCCACCCAGGCGTCGTATTGGGCGGGCGGCTCGGCCACCACGGTGAAGGCCATCAGCGCATGTTCGAGGCCGCAGAATTCCGCGCACTGGCCGCGATAGGTGCCGGCGCGGTCGGCACGAAATTCGATTGTCGATTGGCGCCCCGGAATCATGTCCTTCTTGCCGTGCAGGTTCGGCACCCAGAAGGTATGGATCACGTCGTCGGCCTTCAGCGAGATGACGACGGGCCGGCCCACCGGAATGTGCAGTTCGTTCGCCACCGCGAAGCCGCTGCCGGGTGTGTCGTCCGCGTAACGGGCTTCCCACAACCACTGGTGCCCGGTCATCTCCAGATGAACGGCGTCGACGACGGGCAATCGCGACAGCGCGCGGTCAGTTGCAACGTCGGCGAGGAGGAGGCCGAACAGCAGCACGACCGACACGGCCGTCGCCCCGCCCACCACGCGTCGCACGCGTTTTTCCGGGCGCTCCAGCGGGCCGAGGTCGGGGCGCGCATCGCGGTTCGCGCGCGGCGCGCGTCATCGCGACGAGGAGCGCGATCAGCACGGCCGCGAACACCAGAGAGCAGACCGTCAGCGTGAGAGTCCAGAGCCAAAAGATGTGGGACGCCTGCACGCCCGCCGGACTGAGCGCATCATGAGCAGGTGCAGCAGGTGCAGCAGAAGCAGCAGAAGCAGCCCGCGCATGCAACGCGAGCCCGCAGCACGAAGCCGCCGCGATCCGCAGCCGCTGCGCGCCGCGCAGGAGCTTTGCGGCAGGGCTCTTCTGCCGGCTTCGAGGGGCTTGGCCTGTGTGCATGCTTCGGCGAGGGGCGTGAGTGATGGGCGTTTGCGAGTGGCTAGCAAGCGTTGTACCTTCCCGAAAGTGGCCGGCGCACGGCCTTGCGCTGACAATTTGCGCGGAGTCTTTCAAACACTTACACGCGTTTGAGGCCGTCTTCGCTCACAGCGCTTCATCTCGCTTGCGTTCGCTAATAAAATGTCACGATGCGCATAAAGCCGCAAAGGACCGGCTTTTCCGGGGCTTTACGTGCGAGAGAAGGCCAAACAGTAGAAGACAATACGCGGTGCGCCTTTGCGCCGCGCATTAAATCGCAGATAGGTCCTCGGCCTATTTTCCATGTAGCATCTTGATGGCGCAGGCATACGAGCCGGATGACATCGTTCAGAATTGGGCCAATATCTGGCTTCAATCCTTGCGCGACTACGCCGTGACCGGGCTGTCCGAAGACGGCCGCATTCGCTCGTGGAATCCGGGCGGAGAATTCATTCACGGCTTTCGCGAGGAGGAGGTCATCGGGCAGCCGCTGGAGATCTTCTACACGGCTGAGGAGCGTGCAAAAGGGCTCCCGCACACCGCGCTCGCCACGGCGCGTCGCGAAGGGCGCTTCGAAGGCGAAGGCTGGCGTCTGCGCAAGGACGGCAAGGTTTTCTGGGCAAGCGTCGTATTGACGGCGCTGCGTTCGCCCGACGGTGCGCTGCTCGGCTTCGCAAAGATCACGCGCGACATTACGGAGCGAATGGAAGCAACGCGGCTGCTCGAAGAGACCCGCGTTGCCCTCGTGCAGTCGCAGAAAATGGAAGCCATCGGCAAGCTCACAGGCGGCGTCGCGCACGACTTCAACAACGTCATGCAGATTTTGCGCGGCAACCTGGAACTGCTGGAAAGCCGCCACAAGCGCGACGGCTGGACGCGCGAGCGCCTCGACAAGGCAATCGACGCAGTGGAGCGCGGCGTGAAGCTCGCCTCGCAGCTGCTCGCGTTCGGGCGCCAGCAGCCGTTGCGGCCTATCGTCATCAATCTGGCGGCCGCCATTCGCGGCATGGACGACCTGCTGCGCCGTGCCCTCGGCGAAACGGTCCAGATCGAAACCGTGGTGGCGGGCGGACTGTGGAATACGCTCGTCGACGTGCATCAGTTGGAGAACGTGATCCTCAATCTTGCGATCAATGCACGCGACGCGATGAAAGAAGGCGGCAAGCTGACCATGGAAGTGTCGAACGCCATGCTCGACGACCAGTACGTGGTGGGCTTTCCGGACGTGCCCGCAGGCCAGTACGTGATGCTCGCCGTGACCGACACCGGCACGGGCATGCCGCCCGAAGTCGTGCAGCGCGCGTTCGATCCTTTTTTCACGACGAAACCGGAAGGCGAGGGTACGGGCCTCGGGCTCAACATGGCCTATGGCTTCGTCAAGCAGAGCGGCGGCCACATCCGGATTTACAGCGAAGTGGGGCACGGTACGACGGTCAAGATCTATCTGCCGCGCTCCATGGAAGAAGCGGTCGAGACGCCGGCTCCTCAGCCCGTCACGCTGCTCGGCGGGACAGAGACGATCCTCGTCGTGGAAGACGACAAGGAGGTGCAATCCACCGTGGTCGACACGCTCTCCGGCCTCGGCTACAGCGTGCTGAAGGCGAACGACGCAGAGCAGGCTCTCGCGGTGGTGCGCAGCGGCGTGCATATCGACCTGCTGTTTACCGATGTCGTGATGCCGGGGCCGCTGCGCAGCCCGGCCATGGTCGCGCAGGCCGTGCAGTTGTTGCCGCGCCTGAAGGTGCTTTTTACATCGGGCTATACGCAAAACGCGATCGTGCACGGCGGGCGGCTCGACCCCGGCGTCGAATTGCTGAGCAAGCCCTATAGCCGCGAGCAGCTCGCGTACAAGATACGGCAGATACTCGGCGTGCCGCCGCTCGCCCGCAGCGCTGCCGCGGAGGAAACACGGCCCGCGCCGGCGGCTGAGGTGAGTCTGCGTCTGCTGGTTGACGACGACGTGGAGACGTCGGAGGCGGTCGGCGAATTGCTGAAGCTGGTGGGCCACGACGCGACTACCACGGGTTCGCCGGAGGAGGCGAGAACGGTTCGACGTGCTGGTCACGGACCTCTCCATGCCGGCCATGCCCGGCCTCGAGCTGGCCCAGCGTGCCACGCAATTGCGGCCCACGCTACGCGTTATTTTTGCATCGGGCCATGAAATGCCTGCCGTGAAGACGTTGCCGTTTCGCTGGGGCGCACTTCACAAGCCCTATAGCATCGCCGAACTGGACGCAATGCTGCGCGGCTTCGACGAGTTAATGGCACGTCGGGCCGCGCTGTCAGGGCCTGCCTGAACCGCCGACAAATTTGAAATGCGCGACCGCGGCAGCGGCGTCGCGCTTGCCGCGTTGCCGGAGCTCTTCCGCGAGGAGCTGCTGGAACAGCGCCACGTGCGCTTCCCCATACACTTGACAGAACTCGGCGAGGGTTTCGGCGATCGCGCGCTTTTCGCTTTCCGGCGTCAACGTGCTGCCGATATGCGAAGAGCCGCGCGCCAGTTCGAGCAGGTACGCAAGGCGGGCGCTGGCCGCAGCGGCGCCGCCGGATTTTGCCTTCGGCATAGGGGCTCTCTCAGGTTTTTTTAGTAATGTACGGCGAGGCTGGCTCGCCGGTATCGTGTGGCAACAGACGTTGCCTGGAATTTATCGCGCGATGCTGAAGGAAATCTTAAGGCTGCGCGCGAGCCGCCAGGCCGCCTTGTTTCGCCTCTCCTGCAATGTGGCTCGTATCGGACAAGCCGCGCAGGCCGTCCACGTCCTCTTGCGCAGTTCGTCTGATGGGCGGCAATCCGCTGATCTTTTCGGCCAGCATCCGCTCGTACACGCCGAAATGCAGATCCACTTCCTCCTGCGTCACGACCGTCACGAAGATGCGCACCTGTGACGGCAGCAAGCCGAGCACCGTGGCAATCGCCGCTTCCAGTTGCGGGGCACAGGCGGTCTTCGGCGAAGGTCGTGCCCACCGAGACGTCGTACGATTTTTCCTCTCGCACCGCAACATCCACGAGACGCGCGCGAGCGCTCATGTTGTTCTCGATGGCAATGCGTATCACGTC
Source organism: uncultured Paraburkholderia sp. (assembly GCA_940746715.1). Taxonomy (GTDB): domain Bacteria; phylum Pseudomonadota; class Gammaproteobacteria; order Burkholderiales; family Burkholderiaceae; genus Paraburkholderia. Next base: position 112,865 of record CALNWN010000008.1, on the reverse strand, counting down.
GACGGCAGTGCGCATGCCTTCGGTGGGAAACCCTCTTGGCGAGCGCAGGCACACGCGGTGCCGTCCCAGAGTCAGCCAGTCCGGATCGAATTCCATGCCTTTCTCCGACACTTGTTTGATCTCGCACGACTATGTGGTTTCGCCTCTATTTTTCAAGGGCAAAAATTTGCAGGAAGGGTCTTGAAATCGTGGTGGGCGGATTTATTTTAGATTCCGCTCAGTGAGTTCCGGGCACGCAGAGACGCCCTTCCGGCGGCGCGCTGTATGCCCGATTTGTCTGTCAGCGGGTGCGGGCAGGCGGAGCGGAGCGTGTCGTCCCGTCCGTCTCCTCGCCCCGGCACTACCGAGGAGGAAACGATCATGAGTGACCTTTACTTCGCGACCGACCTGTTCAGTCAGTTCGACCATCTGCAGCAGCAGATGTCGGCGCTGTTCGGCGGTTTCCCTTCGAGCATCCGCTCCGGCCGCCTGCCGGCATTTCCGCAAATCAATATCGGCACCACCGACGACTCGATCGAGATTGTCGCGTTCGCGCCGGGCATCGATCCGTCGCAACTCGACGTGTCCATCGACAAGGGCTTGCTGACGATTGCCGGCGAGCGCAAGCGCGTCGCGTCCGAGGCCGACGAGTCCACGCGTCAGTATGCGCAGGAGCGATTCACGGGCTCTTTCCGCCGGGTGATTGAACTGCCGCAACAGGCCGATCCCGACAAGGTCGAGGCACGCTACTCGAACGGCTGTCTGTCGATCAGCGTCGGCAAGCGCGAATCGTCCAGGCCTCGCGCAATCGCCATTCAGTAATCATCATCCGTGATGGAGGGAATCATGAGCGATACGACTCAAGTAGTTCAGAAGGATCAGCAGCCGGTGGCACGCGGCGAACGCGAGCAGGCCGAGCCGCGCGCGACGCTCACGCCGCCCGTCGACGTGATCGAAAACGCGCATGGCGTCACGCTGTGGGCGGATTTGCCGGGTGTGTCCAAAGAGAAGCTGGAAGTGCGCGTGCACGACGGCAATCTGCATATCGAAGCGGAGGCGAGCGTGCCGACGCGCGCGGGCCTGCGTCTGCAGCACGCAGAAATCCGCGCGCCGCATTTCAAGCGTTCATTCACGCTGGGCGCGGAATTCGACACGTCGAAGATCGAAGCCAATTTGCAGGACGGCGTGCTGAAACTCGTCATTCCGCGACGCGAAGAAGCGCGGCCACGCCGAATTGAAGTGAACGTCGGTTGATGCCGCTTGCCACGGCCCCGTCCTTGGGGGCCGTGGTTTCCAGGCTGGCAGTGAGTCCGGCGATTCGGCGAGCGATTTGCCGAACGTTTAGCCGCATACCTGTGCGTCGGCGTCGCTATCGGACGCCGGCACTGGCGCGCGCATGCCCGTACCCGCAATGAGGCGCTCGTACACGCGCAGGTAATCGTCGGCCATACGGGTTGCCGTAAAACGCGCTTCGAATGCGCGGCGGCATTGCGCGCGATCTATCTCACCGATGCGGGCCACAGCCTTCACGGCCTCTTCCACGTTATCGACGATAAAGCCGCTGACGCCGTGCTCCAGGACTTCGGGGACCGCGCCGCGTCCGAACGCAACGACCGGCGTGCCGCAGGCCATCGCCTCGATCATCACCATGCCGAACGGTTCGGCCCATTCCACCGGAAAAAGCAGCGCCCGCGCATGGCGCAGCAGTTCCTTGCGCAGTGTTCCGCCGACTTCGCCGAGATAGTCGGTGAAGTCGCGCGAACGTTCGATCTGCTCTGCGAAGTATTCGCGCTCGCCGGGATGCAGCTTGCCCGCCATCTTCAACGGAAGCCCCGTGCGCCTTGCAATGTCCAACGCGAGGTCGGGCCGCTTGCCGGGCATCAGACGGCCGAGAAACAGCAAATAGTCGCCGGGCAGCGGCTGGAACTCGAATTCGTCGCGCGGCATGCCGTGATGGATCGTCGCCTGCCAGTTCGCGGACGGCACCGGCTTGCGCTGATCGTCGGAGATCGAGACGAGCGGCGCCGCCGCGAATTCGCGAAAGAGCGGCCCGTGATCCACCGGCAGTAACTGGCCGTGCAGCGTGGTGAGCGACTTGCACGGCAGCGACCGCGTGAGGGGAAAATGCAGCGGGTCGCCATGAAATGCACGACGTCGAACTCATGCGCGAGATGCGCGACGCGCAGCGAGCTGCCGCACATGATGCGTGAGCGTGTCCCACACGGCCGTGTCGCGCCATAGTCCCCGCTCGCAGATCGGCACGAGCCGCGCGGCGGTGCTGGAGTCGGCCGTGGCGAACAGGGTGACCTCGTGGCCGCGTCGAACGAGTTCTTCAGTGAGGTAGGAAACCACGCGCTCGGTCGCCCCATAGGCAAAGGGCGGAACGCTTTCGTACAGGGGGCGACTTGAGCGATTCTCACAGGCTATCGTGTGTTGAGGTTTCAATGGCGGCCGCGTCCGGGAATGAAGGCGGGCGCGGCCTTCGCGACAGGCTTCAGGACGACAGGCTTCAGGACTTGTCCTTCTTCACTTCGGACAGGTCGCTTTCCTTCACTTCCGCTTGACGGACGGTGGTGCCGTCATCACCGGTTTCGGACACGTCGGTTTCGAATGTCCGTTCGCCGGATTCACCACCGGTTTCGTTTTGCGTCGACTCGTCAGGACCTTTGGGTTTCGTGGTCATTGCGTTCTCCCTCTGTTTGGTTGGAAGGCAAGGGCAACCAGCAAGGGGCGGTCCCGCAACCGTGCCCGCGTTCGAGCGGGAGCAGATAAAGAACTCGCTGGTTTGACGCGCCGCGGCATGCGGGTTGCTGCGCCGAGGGTGTCGCAACGAACATTGCGCCACTTTGCTACCCCGTTCGAACCTCAGTGAGGAAACGCATGAAGAAGATGACAGTAATTGCACTAGCGTGCGGTTGTTTCAGCCTCGTTCCGGTCGCTGCGAACGCGCAGACGGAAGCCGCCTCGACCACCGCCGCCAATCCGCTCCCGCAGGTGGACAAAGACTTCGTTCAGGCGGCCTCGATGTCTTCGTCGACGGAAATCGACGCTTCCAAACTGGCGACCAAAAACTCCAGCGACAAGGACGTGAAGTCGTTCGCTCATCACATGATGATCGATCACACGAAACTGACGCTCGAACTGAAGATGGCCGCGCCGCATGGTGTGGAAGTGCCGAAGGACAATTCGGATACGAGCGTGCTCGACGCGCTCAAGCCGTTAAAGGGCAAGGAATTCGATCAGGCCTATATCCAGAAGGTCGCTCTCGAGGGGCACAAGAAGACGATTGCCGCCTTCGAAAAGGAAATCGCCGACGGGCAGGACGCGAAACTCAAGGAAGCCGCGCAGAAGGGGCTGCCTACCATCAAGGAGCACTATCAGCGCGCGCAGCAACTCGCGTCGAAGAAGGGCGTGTCGGAATAGTCACAGGCAACGGCTGCACTCGCGCAACAGCTTGATACGGCAGAGCCCAAGCGTTCCCGATGCCGCGGGTGCGCGACACGCCGTGTGGCACGTGGCGTGCTGCGTTTTCAATGGCAGCCGTGGCGTGTCACGGTTGCGTCCCGATTAACGCGTCGACTGACAGGAGAGGATCATGCCGCTGAAAAGAGGAACATCCAGAGAAACCGTGTCGCGCAACATCAAGACCGAAACTAAACATGGCAAGCCGCATAAGCAGGCGGTCGCCATCGCGCTGAATCAGGCCCGCAAATCGGGCGCAAAGATTCCGAAAAAGAGTGACAAGTAGCGCGCGAACCGCGTTCCATTGACATCGCAACGCCGGACCGGAGGCAGCAGCATGAGCACTGAAGGCGCTCAACACAATCAGGGTGGACAAATCGAGCAGACAGGCGGATGTGCATGCGGCGCCGTGCGGTTTCGCGTGAGCGCCAGGCCGCGGCGCGTATCGCTGTGTCATTGCATGACGTGCCGGCGCATACATGGCAGCGCGTTCGGTGCTTATGCGATGTTTGCGCGCGACGCTGTCGAGTTCTCCGGTCTGATCCATGTGTGGCAAAGCTCGCCTGAAGGACGAAGGTATTTCTGTCCGACGTGCGGATCGGTGGCCTTCATGGAATATGTGGGAAGCGATGAACTCGACGTACCGCTAGGCGCTTTCGATAACGTCGGCGTGTACGAGCCGGGTTACGAACTGTGGTGCTGCCACAGGGAGTCGTGGTTGCCGAAAGGCATACGCACAGAATACACGGAAGACAGTCCCCGATAGTCGCGCCATGCAGCAGGGGGCGCGCCGCAACAGGTACTTTTGATTAACCAAGGAGTCGAGATGAGCGATCCGAAGCAATCCAATGCACAACCTGGCAATCCGAAGAATGCCGGCAAGCAGAACGGCCAGCAACAGCAGAACCAGCAGAAGACGCCGCAGCACCAGGGCGAACAACGTCAGCCCTGATTTTTTGTTGCAAGCGGTAGCGGCGTCGCATTGCGGACGCTGATGTCCCGGCTGACGGGAAAGGGCGCGGCGCGCATTCGATGTGCGCCGCGCCCGCGTATGCGCGATCGCCATGCGCTTTTTTTCAAGGCCCCTAACCAGTCGACGATAGCAATTGCAGGCATTGAGATGGTGAGAAGGAAGCTGCACTTTCACAATAGTTCGCTGCGGGCCCTCGCATCGCCGGACGGTATCGCCACCAGCGCAAGCGACTACAGGATCTACCCGACCTATCGCCGCACCGCGACCGGCACGTTTACCGGGGATCTGAAGGTTGTGCGGACGACGGACGACCGCCTGATCTTCCCCTACGACGGTGCGCCGATGATCGGTCCGTTCGACACCGCGCTCGAAGCGCGCGAGGCGGTGGCGCGCAAGGGCGCGGAAGTGGTCGCCGCGGATTCGCTGAACCCGGAGCCGTGAGGTGCGCAAAGCGCGCAGCCGCGCTTGCGCGAATAACAATCTGCAGGCAGGGAGACAACAATGAAGACGCTGGAAATCGAGCGTATACGGCCAACTCAGGTGACGCACGGCATGCGCGAGGTGCGCGAGAAGACGCGTTCCTATCAATCGCTGAGCGGTCACGATCTGAAGATGGCGATCGCCGAAAAGCCGGTTCCGATCGTTCTCGGGCCGGGCGGCGAAGCGTTTGCGACCGATCATCACCACGTGGCCGCGGGGCTGTGGCACGCGGATATCAAGTCGGTGCCGGTCGTGCTGGTGAAAGACTTGTCCACCTGCTCGCCAGCCGAATTCTGGCTCGCGCTGGAGGACAATCGCTGGGCGTATCCGTACGATGAGCGCGCCCAGCGAGTGCCCTTCGCGGAGATGCCGTTGCACGTGTGGGAACTGGTCAACGACGGGTTCCGCAGTCTTGCCGCCTCGGTACGCGAGGCCGGCGGTTATATGAAGACGAGTGTGCCGTTGGCGGAATTCCGTTGGGCGGATCTATTCCGCAAGCTGCTGCCGCTTCCGGCAAACGACGAGGAGTACGAAGCACTGGTGAAGCGCGCGCTGGACCTCGCAAAGAGCGAGGCAGCGCTCGGGCTGCCAGGTTATCGCGGGCCGGACGGCAACGGCCCTGACGGCAGCTAGCCCACTCGCGGCACCGATCCTGCGGGACACCGGATCAGGCGCTCTCGCTTTCCTCCTTGCCGCCCTTCACCTTGTCCGCGGCGGTTTTTTCCACGCACGCGTCGACGTCCACGCTCTCCCTGCCGTGCGCGCCCACACGGCTTGCGAGCCGCAGATAGGCGGCCGCGAGACGCCGCAGATTCTCCTCAGAAGCGTCTTCGATACCGATCAGCTGATTGTTCGCCGCGCGATGCGATGCGAGCAATTCGTTCAGCTTGAGATGCATCGCGACGCTGTCCTTGTTCTGACTTTGCTGGATCAGAAAGACCATCAGAAACGTGATGATCGTGGTGCCGGTGTTGATGACCAGTTGCCACGCATCGGAGTAGTGAAAGAGCGGGCCGGTGATGCCCCACACGATCACGATGATGATCGCAAGGCCGAAGGCGATCGGCGATCCGGCAATTCGCGTGACGGAGCTCGCGAACATGTCGAAGGCGCGCGTGACGGGATTGCTTGCTGCATAGGCGGGGCTGGAGGTCGGCGGAACGGTCTCCATGCTGTCCGAGCTGGAGCGCACTTCTGCTGGTTCCATTTTTACTTCTCCCGGAGTTGTTCTGCCTGACTCGTCGCACGCTTCGCCGACCCCGGGAGCCGTTGCCGGTAATCTTGACGCGGATTGTCAGCAGCAGGAACACCCGCCCCGGTGCCGCATGCCATAACTGCCGGTTTCCTCGCTCGCTTGCGCCGAACCGCCGCCAAGCGACGGCGCGCCGATCACCACGCGTGCGGCGGCATTTCCGCATTGCGGGCAGGGCGCGGGCTCGTCGCGCTCGGCAATGCGGCGGACTGTTTCGAAGTTGCCGCAGTCGGCGCACTCGTAGTCGTAAACTGGCATGGGTGTCGATCGGTGAAAAGAAGTGATGAAGGGCCGTTAGCCGTGGTGAGAGCCTTAGTTTAGTCGACGTCGGTCTGCGGCTGCTCCAGCTTCGCACGCACGCGTTCCGCGAGTACTTCGGGAGAGAACGGCTTTCTGATCACTTCCATGTCGACGAGCGTGTCGCCCGGCGCGTAGCCGGTGACGAGAATGACGGGCATCCACGCATAGCGCTGCCTCACGGACTCCGCGATCTGGCGTCCGTTGAGCGCGCCGGGCAGGGCAACGTCGCTGATCAGCAGATCGAAACGGGCGCCCGCATGCAGGAGCCGCAGCGCCGCGGCTCCGCTGTCCGCTTCGAGCACACGGTAGCCCTGTTCCCGCAGTTGTTCGGCTGTGACTTCGCGGACAATCTCTTCGTCCTCGACCAGCATGATGGTTTTCGCCGGATCTTTGTGGTCGTCTTCCGCATTTTCCCGTTGCACGGAGGCCGGCATGCACAGGCGCACGGTGGTCCCTTTGCCGAGCGCCGTTTCGATCTGCACGATGCCGCCGGACTGCCTGACAAAGCCGTAAATCTGACTCAGGCCGAGGCCGACGCCCTGGCCCGACGGCTTCGTCGTAAAGAACGGTTCGAACGCGTGCTCCATGATTTTCGGCGACATGCCCATGCCGGTGTCGGACACCGCGATGCAGCAGTAGCGGCCGGGCAGCGCGTCTTCGAAGTCGGCGACCTCGGCTTCGCTGAGGATCACCTCGCTCGTGCTGATGGTGAGCCAGCCGCCGTCGGGCATCGCATCGCGGGCGTTGACGCACAGATTGACGAGCGCGCTTTCCAGCTGCGTCGAGTCGCATTGCACGAGCCACGTGCCGTCGCCGAGTTTGAGTTCGACGTTGATGCCGGCACCGACCACCCGGCGAATCATGTCCTCCATGTCGTGCGCGATCGCATCGAGGCTGACGAGCCGCGGCTCGAGCGTCTGCTGACGGCCGAACGCAAGCAGACGGTGCGTGAGCGTCGCCGCGCGCACCGCGCCTTTTTCGGCGCGCTCCACGAGGGTGACGACGTCGGTGGGGCGGCCCTGTTGCATGCGCACGCGAATCAGGCTCAGGCAACTCATGATCGCCTGCAGCATGTTGTTGAAATCGTGCGCGATGCCGCCGGTAAGCTGGCCGATCGCCTTCAGTTTTTCGCTGTGACGCAGGCGCTCTTCCGCGCGACCGTTCGCGCGTTTCCTCGTTTCCTCATGAAGCGTGTCCAATGCCCGCTGCAATTCGGCCGTGCGCTCGCAGACGCGCCGCTCGAGTTCCTCGCCGCTGCGTTCGAGCGCTTCGCGTATGCGAGCCTGGTCCTCGATATCCGTCGATGTGCCGAGCCACGTCACCGTGCGTCCTTCGGGGCGCACCGGTCTCGCGCGAGTCTGGAACCAGCGGTAAGCGCCGTCCGCGCGGCGGATGCGGTGCGCGACGGCATATTCGCCCTTCACCTCGCTCGCGCTCCACGCGATCATCGTCGCGTCGCGGTCGTCGGGATGAATCGCGTCGAGCCATCCGAGACCCCGGCTGATCTTTTCCGGCAGGCCGCTGTATTCGATCCATTGCGGACTGTCCCAGGTGCGCTCGCTGGTGCTCGTGCAGGTGAACACCAGTTGCGGAATCTGCGTAGCCAGCATGCGGTAGCGTTCTTCGCTTTCGCGCAGCCAGGTCGCGTGCTTGCGGGTTTCCGCGGCGATTCTGAGCCGTTCGACGGCCGCGGCGAGCAGGTTCGCATAGGAGCGCAGAAATTCGGTGTCGGCGTCGTCGAAGTTGCGCGGATGGCGGCTGTCCACCTGCAGCACGCCATACGCGGGCCGGTCCTTGCCGCCGAGAATCACGACGTGATGAGCGCCTTCACGCCCGCATCGACGATGAACTGCGAATAGCGAAAGCGCGTTTCATTCGCGATGTCGGGCGAGATGGCGGGCTTGCCGGTTTGCAGCGCATAACCTTCGGACGAGCCGCGCTCGGCGCGCACCTTCGCCACGCCCACGACGCCAGGCGGCCAGCCGACGCCCGCGCGCACGACCAGTGTGATACGGTCCTTCTGCAATTCCATCACCTTTGCCATGTCCGTTTGCAACGCTTCGGCCACAAGACGGCACGCTTCGGTGAGGATTTCGTCGAGGTCGTCCGAGCGCAGCGCGAGCTCGCCGAATCGCGCGAGAATCGCTTGCTGGTTCACCAGAATTGCTTCGCGGTCCGCAGTACTCACGGCAAGATCCTTTGCTTTTGCTGATGGAGACGAAAGTGGGCCGCCCCGAGTGCGACGGCCCGCTTCCGTACTACGGGCCAGATTCATTCCCGCTACCGCCATCGAGCGTTTCACACGAACGCTGCCGCGCGACGTGCGCTTCCCCGCGAGGAACGCGCCATGCTGCACCGTCTGCCACCCGATTAGCGAACCTCAAGGAGAAGCACATGGCGTCCAATTCGAATTCGAACGGCGGCCCGATTCGCAAATTCATCGATGTCCAGAAAGCGCTCAAGGGCGCTTCGTATCCCGCTGACAAGGCGAGTCTGCTGGACACGGCGAAGGGCAATGGCGCCGACGACGAGGTGCTCGACGCGCTCGAACGCTTGCCGGAGCAGGAGTACGGCAGTCCCGCGGAAGTCTCGAAGGGCGTGGGCAACGAGTAACGTGGCGCGGACCGGCGCGTGCAACGACGTGCGAGGCGCCGCGTCCGCTGTCAAATCTGCAAGCAACGGAAGTAACTACAAGCTGAAGTAAATCGGGGCAATTGCGCGTGCAATCGAACTGGCAACTGCGCGTGCAACAGGCGCCGTCGCCGCGCGTTGCGCGGGCGTGTGCCCATCACGTCTGCGAAAGTTCGCCGAGCATTACCGAGAGCGTGCCGGCTTCGTTCTGCACACCCGCGTCGAGATTGACCGCGCTAGGCGTTTCCGTTTCGATTGCACGCAGCAGACGCGGAGTAAACGACGCGCCGAAGCTCGCAATCATCGCTTCGCGTCTGCTGTCGTCGGCTTGCGCAAGCTGGCGCAATTCACCGAGCGGCACGCCGACGAACAGATTGAGCGGGTAGGGCGGGGTGTCGGCATCGCGTGGGTCCGGGCGACTAGCGTCGGAGGCCGGTGCGCGAATGCGCAAGCCCGGCTGCAGATGCGCCTCGAATTCTGCCGTCACTTCGTAGTTGGGTGCGAAGTTGAGCGACGTCTTCGCCTCGCTCTCGAGAAAGGGTGCAACGCCGTCGAGGCGCGCGAGTTCTTCGTCGCTGAGCAGCATGATCGGTTTTCCTCCTGCGTGTCGAACCAAGACGAGATTAGCTTCGAAGCAAGCCGCTTGCCGGGTCGCCCGCCACGCTTCGCGCCAACGCGCGGGCATAGCCGATGCTGCGGATGGCCGATATCGACTAACAGAGGCCGCGCCTCGGGCGACGGTCAACCGAACGGGTGCTACCATGCATTGGAATGTGAAAAGCGCGTTGCTGGCTGTCTCGATCGCCGCACTGGCCGTGGGCGGCTCGGGCTGCAAGAAAGTGGACCGGTCTGCATGCAGCAATCCATCGACATCGCTTTCCGTTTCGCCGCGCCTGACGATGCCGAAACCGTTCGCACTATCGAGTTCGACGCGGGGCTGCGCTTCGCTGGCGTCGGCATGGCGGGCATTGCGGATGCGCCGCCAATGAACCTTGCGCTTGTCGAGCGCAAGATTGCGGCGCGCGAGATCATCGTCGCGGTAGATCGCGATGGGACGTGTGCCGGATTCGTGATGTTCGAGCCGCAGCCTGCGCGTATCTACGTTCAGGAGCTGGACGTGCTTACATCGCATGCAAGGCGTCGCATTGGCGCGGCGCTGATCGACGAGGTCGCGCAGCTTGCGCGCTCGCGTCGGCTCATGCAACTGATTCTGTCGACGTATCGTGACGTGCCATGGAATGCGCCGTATTACCGACGTCTTGGCTTTCGCGATATCGAAGAAGCCGACCTCGACGCCGCATTGATTACGCGACGCGAAGCGCATATCGCGCGGTCTCGACGAATCGAAACGCGTGTTCATGCGCCGCGATCTTGCCTGACTCGACGAGCCGCGCGATGCAGACGCGAGGCGTTGTCAGAGACAACCAAAAAAACGCGGCGGTCGCCGCCGGAGTTTTGCTCCGACCACGCCCACCGCTTTTTGCTTCAGTCTTGCTGAAGCATTTTCCCGCTTACTCGACCGTTTCCAGCGCCGGATAATCGACGTAGCCAGTTTCGCCGCGTGCATAGTAAGTGGACGGATCGGGCTTGTTCAACGGCGCGTTGGTCGCAAAGCGGCGCACCAGATCCGGGTTCGCGATGAACAACTGACCCCACGCCACCGCGTCCGCCTCGCCCGCGTCGAGCACTTGCTGCGCGGTTTCCTTCGTGAACTTTTCGTTCGCGACGTACGGGCCGCCGAATGCCTTCTTCAATTGCGGGCCCAGGCGGTCTTCGCCCAACGCTTCGCGCGCGGCAATGAACGCGATCTTGCGCTTGCCGAGTTCGCGAGCCACATAACCGAAGGTGGCTGCCGGGTTCGAATCGCCCATGTCGTGCGCGTCGCGACGCGGCGCGAGATGCACGCCCACGCGGTTTGCGCCCCACACGTCGATGCACGCGTCGGTGACCTCCAGCAGCAGACGCGCGCGGTTTTCGATCGGGCCGCCGTATGCGTCGGTACGCTGGTTGGTGCTGTCCTGCAGGAACTGGTCGAGCAGATAGCCGTTCGCGGCGATGGCGCTCGGCGCGACCGGCAGTTCGCCGTTCAGGAACAGCGGATCGGAAATGCGGCCCACGTGCCACAGTTGCAGGAAGATCTTGCCGCCTGCAGCGTGCACGGCCTTCGTCACGAGCTTCCAGCCTTCCACCTGTTGCTGCGACCAGATGCCCGGCGTCTCGGCTTAACCCACGCCTTGCGGCGTGACGGAGGTCGCTTCGCTGATGATGAGGCCCGCGTTGCGCGCTCGGCGTAGTACTTCGCCATCAGCGCGTTCGGCACGCGAATTTCCTCGGCGCGCTGACGCGTAAGCGGCGCCATGATGATGCGGTTGGACAATGTGAGGTCGCCAATTTGCAGCGGATCGAAAAGAGTCGGCATAAATGTTCACCTTTGGCGAAGGCGCGGACGCCTTGCCGAAAAAGAGTTGCATGGCAACGAGAAGTGAAGGAAAGCGGCGATGCGAGACGGCTCAGAGCTTCGAGTTCATATGCTCGAGGAACGCCTGAATAACGGGCTCATTGCGTTTGAAGAACACCCATTGCCCCACACGTTTCGACGTAACGAGTCCCGCGCGCTGCAACGCCGCGAGGTGGGCCGACACGGTGGACTGCGAGAGCCCGCAGCGCGCGTCGATCTTGCCCGCGCAAACGCCATGGTCGAGCGGGAGTTCCTGATCGGCGAAATGCGCATACGGCTCGCGCAGCCAGCCAAGAATCTCGCGACGCACCGGATTGGCGAGCGCCTTGTGTATCGCGTCGATGTCCGGCGCGATGGGGGTTCGTTTCATTCGTCAACTACCGTCATGCTGTTCAACAGTCAGGCGCGCGCCGGCGCGCCGCCGCACATCTCTATCGCTACGGAACGAAGTATATATCGGAATTTGCGATATGTATGGAGGCACTACTTGCGGTGGGGGAGTGGCCTTGGCGAACACTCGCCGCAGTCAGAATCAGCGCGCGCATCCGCCGCCGATCCGATACTCGCGGCCTTATCCCCGGTATCCGCAATTCTCGATCCTCGATCCTCGATGCTCGGCGCTTTTGCCGCATACAATGCGAGACGAACAAGGGTCGCCCTCGCCGAACCTTAAAAACGCACTCCATCGATGACAGCCCCCGAAACGCCTCGCCACCCTCAACACGCGCAGTCCGGCGCGCCCGCGCGCTGTCGCGGACACGCCAGCGCAGCACGATTCGCGCGCCCGTACGATCGCGCTCGCCGCGAGCCTTGCCTTGATCGCCTTCTCGCTACGCACGCCGATCACGAGCGTGGGTCCCATACTGCTCGAAGCGGTGCGGGCGACTCATCTCTCGCGCACCGCGCGAGCGTGCTGACCACCTTGCCGTCGCTGTGCTTCGGCCTGTTCGGACCGCTTGCGCCGTTGCTCGCACGGCGCCTCGGCAGTGAGCGCGCATTGCTGGCGCTGCTGATACTGCTGACGCTCGGCACCGCGTTGCGGGTCGTTCCAGCATGGCAGGTGCTGTATGTCGGTCAGATCGTGGCCTGCTTTGCCATCGGCCTGATGGATGTGCTGCTGCCAGGCGTGGTGAAGCGCGACTTCCCGCATCACGTCGCGTTGATGACGGGAATCTACAGCGCCGCCATGTGCGCGGGCGCCGCTGCGGCCGCGGCGGCCACGGTGCCCGCCGCCAACGCGGTCGGGCATCTATTCGGCGGCGCGGGCGGCAACGCGTGGGCGTGGGCATTGGCACTGTGGGCCTTGCCGGTTGCGCTCGCTACGCTCGTGTGGGGCGTGCGTCTGCCCGCCAGGGCCACGCATACCGGAAGACGCGTCCATGTGATGAGCGGACTGTGGCGAGACCCGCTGGCGTGGAAGGTCACGCTGTTCATGGGATCGCAATCGTCGCTGGCTTATATCGTGTTCGGCTGGCTGCCGACAGTGCTTCGCACGCGCGGCATGAGCGCTGTCGACGCCGGATTCATGCTGTCGCTGAGCGTCGTCACGCAGGCGGTCGCGTCGCTCTTGCTGCCGTTCCTGCTCGCGCGTTTGCGCGATCAGCGCGTGGTGAACGTGAGTGCGCTGCTGTTGACGGGCGTGGGGTTGATGGGCTGCTTCTTCGCGCCTCTGTCGACCATATGGATAGCCGCACTGCTTCTCGGCATGGCGCAGGGCGCGTCGTTCACGCTGGCGCTCACCGTCATCGGCCTGCGTTCGTACGACTCGCACGTGGCCGCGCAGCTATCGAGCATGGCCCAAGGCATCGGCTATTTGATCGCGTCATGCGGACCGTTCATTGCCGGATCGCTGCTCCATGCAACCGACTCGCTGAACAGCCTGGCCGCGCTATGTGCAGGCGTGTGCGTGGTGTCGGCCTAGTTCGGTTACGCCGCGGGGCGGCCGGAGCATGTCAAGGCGCACGTCGAGTAGCCGCTAGACAGGGCCGCCGTGACGGGCAACGGCCCGTTCCTGTTCGACGCGCGCCGTGACGTCGCGCGCCACGGCCACGGAGCCGCACGCGTTGCCGTCTGCATCGACGACTAGCGCGAAGGTCATTTCCACATAGAGTTTGCGGCCTTCCTTATGGATCGCGCTCGTCAGGGTCGCGCGGCCGTGCGTCTTCGTCACGCCGCTTGCCATGGCCGCCTCGAAGCCGCGCCAGTGCGCCGCGCGCAAACGTTCGGGGATGATCAGGTCCAGATTCTGGCCGAGCGCCTCGGTGGCGCTATGGCCGAACAGCGCGGCGGCGGCGCGGTTCCAGCGCACGATAGTGCCGGAGCGGTCCGCGTAGATGGCAGCATCGGCCATCTGATCGATTATCCATTCCGCTAGTGCTGGCGCTTCTGTCATACGCTCACTCCTGAATGGCAGAGAATAATGCAGTCTTCGGCTGGCGAACGGTTTTCCGTCGAAGGGGCGGGCAAAAGCCGCGCCCGCGTTGAACAAATAAAGAAGCGGCGCGCGCGAAGCTGCCGGACCACACCCGGCTGGTCACATCGCCATGACGGATTCCGGCGACTCCCACGTGTAGTCGAGCGCCTCCGCCACTTCGCGGCAGGTCACTTTGCCGAACGCGATATTCAGGCCGTTGCGAAGATGCGCGTCGTCCTGCAATGCCTTGCGCCAGCCTTTGTCCGCGATCTGCAGCGCGAACGGCAGCGTCGCGTTGTTCAGCGCATACGTCGAGGTGCGCGGCACGCCGCCCGGCATATTCGCGACGCAGTAGTGCACGACGTCGCCCACCCTGTATGTCGGCTCCGCATGCGTCGTAGGCCTCACCGTCTCGCAGCAGCCGCCTTGATCGATAGCCACGTCGACAATCGCGGCGCCCGGCTGCATGGCTTCGACCATCGCGCGTGTCACGAGTTTCGGCGCGGCAGCGCCCGGAATCAGCACGCCGCCGATGACGAGATCGGCTTCGAGCACGTGTTTTTCGACATTGTCCTGATTCGAAAACACGGTCATCACGCGGGCGCCGAGCAGGCGGTCCATGCGCCGCAGTGCGTCCAGATTGCGATCGATCACGACGACCTGCGCGCCGGTGCCCACGGCAATCTGCGCGGCGTTCGAGCCGACCACGCCCGCGCCGAGAATCACGATCTTCGCCGATGGCAGCCCGCGACGCCGCCAAGCAGAATGCCCTTGCCGCCATGCGCGCGCTCCAGACAAAACGCGCCCGCCTGAATCGACATGCGGCCCGCGACCTCGGACATGGGGGCGACAACGGCAAGCCGCCGGCCGCCTGCGTGACGGTCTCATAGGCAATGCAGACGGCGTTGCTCTTCACGAGATCGGCGCATTGCTCGGGGTCCGGCGCGAGGTGCAGATATGTGAACAGGATCTGGCCTTCGCGCAGCATGGCGCGCTCGCCCGCCTGCGGCTCTTTCACCTTGATGATCAACTCCGCCGTTGCGAACACCTCTTCGGCGCACGGCACGATCTTCGCGCCGGCCTTTTCATAGACCGCGTCCGATGTGCCGATGCCGTTGCCGGCGCCTGTTGACGGATTTTCGAAGCCGCTCCGTTCAAGAAGAAACGAAGCCGCATCGTGCTTCGATATTCAAACGGGAGAAACCAGCATGACATCGACAAAACCGCTTCGGCTCGCCAGCCTCGTGCTTGCCGCCGCATTAGCCTCTGGCGCCGCGCTCACATCGGCGCCCGCGCTCGCGCAGGCGGTGATCGTCGCGCCGGTGGCGCCGCCGCCGCGCGTCGAGGTCGTGCCGGCGCCGCGCGCGGGCTATGTGTGGGATCAGAGCCGCTGGCGTTGGCATCGCGGTCGCTACATGTGGGTGCCCGGCCATTGGGTGCAGCGCGGTCCGCACTGGCGCTGGGTCGAAGGTCATTGGGCGTGAACGGCTTTGCCTAAGCCGTCAGGCAACTGTCATGAAAACACTTGTGATATTCCTGCTCTCGGCGATGTTGGCGGGCTGTGTGGTGTATCCAGCGCGGCCGGTCTACTATCGTCCGGCAGTCGTCGTGTATTGAGGGTGGCGGTTCCGACTGCCGCGCGGATCGAGCCACCGTTGCGCGCGCAACGAACATGCGAGGTTGAAGCCGACGTGAATTGCACCGCACGTGCGCCCGGGAGCGCCACGCCTTGAGCGAACGCGACCCCGACGCGGAGTTGCTCGAACAGGTCGGCCGCCATGACGCGGCAGTTTGCGCACGCTCGTCGCGCGCAAACTGCCGCGTCTGCTCGCGTTCGCCACCCGCATGCTGGGCGATCGCATGGAAGCCGAAGACGTCGCGCAGGAAGTGTTCGTGCGGATCTGGAAACACGCGGCGTGCTGGCGCGAAGGCGAGGCGAAGTTCGACACGTGGGTTCATCGCGTCGCGCTCAATCTTTGTTACGACCGTTTGCGCGGCCGTCGCGAGGAGGTGCGCGACGAACTGCCCGAAGAAGTCGATCCCGCCGCATTGCCCGATATGCGGCTCGAAGCACGGGCTCGCGACGAGCGGATCCGTGCAGCCCTCGCCGCATTGCCCGCGCGGCAACGCGAGGCGCTGGTGCTGTGCTACTACTAGGAGATGTCGAACATCGACGCCGCCGCGCTGATGGGCATCACTGTCGACGCGCTGGAAAGCCTGCTCGCCCGCGCGCGCCGCAACCTTCGCGCTCAACTGGCCGGCAGCGGCCTTAGCAAGGACAAGTCATGACGCCCGAAAGATTTCATCAGATCGTGGAAGCCTATGGCGCCGATCCGTGCCGCTGGCCGTCAGCCGAGCGGGCGGCGGGGCAGGCGTGGGCAGAGATGCATCGTCAGCAAGCCGACGCGTGGCTCGCGCAAGCGGCCGGCCTCGACGCGTGGCTGGCAGTGGACGTGCTCGCGCCGCCGGACGCGGCATTGCAGCAGCGCATCGTCGCCAGCGCGCCCGCGCGTCAACCGGCTTCACAGCGGCGCACGTGGTGGTGGTCGGGCGCGGCCGTCGCCGGCGTTGGACTGCTGGGTGGCGTGGCAGGAGCGTTGGCCGTGTCGTTTTTTGTTTTGACGGAAGCGGTGCCGCCCGTGCACGAGTCTTATCTGACATCGAGTTTCGGTGGGTCGTCCGCCGATTGGAGCGGCGAATGAACAGCTGGTCGTGGAAAGTCGTGCTGGTGGTGTCGCTGGTCCTCAACGTGTTTCTGTTGGGCGCGATCGCCGGCGGCGCGTATCGATGGTATGCGGCGCGCGAAGCCGCGGCGCCGCTCGCCGCACAGCAGCGGGCCTTGCGCTTTGCCGCAGAGACGCTCTCGCCGGAGCGCCAGAAGGCATTCGCCGACAGCCTGAAGAATGGACGCCGCGAAGGGCGCCAGTATGGGCGCGAGGCGCGCGAAGGGCGCCGCGAGGTGTTGCGTCTGCTCGCCGCGCCGCAGTTCGACCGCGCCGCGCTCGACGCAGCGTTGGTACGCACCCGTGCGGCCGACTGCAACCTGCGCGCGACAGTGGAAAGCAGCGTGGCGGACTTCGCCGCCACACTGTCGCCACAGGAGCGCGTGGAGTTCGCCGAGAGCCTGCGCTTGCGCGGACAGTGGCGCGAACCGCAAGCGAATGCCAAGGGCGCCGGGCCGGCAAGTTCCGCATCCGCGAATCAAGCTGCGAGCGAGTGAAAAAATGGCTGATCGTGGCGACGGATCTTTTGTCGCGCGAACGTTCAAGCAGTATCCAATGCCGAAGAGGGTCGTATGACTGCCTCACCTGATCTGACCGCTGCCGCGATCGCGCTGAACCGCTTCGGCCTTGGCGCGCGTGCGGACCGACACACCGCCCGCCGAGCCCAAAGCGTGGTTGCTCGCACAGTTCGAGCAATACGAGCCGAGGCCCGCCGCATGGGCCGCTCAGCCGGACTCGGCTATGCTGTCGAGCGAACTGGAGCAGGAGCGGCTTCGGTTGCGTCAGCAACGACAGGCCAATCCCGGCGCAGCGAGCGCGCCGGCGCAGAACAATGCGCAAAGCAACGCTCAAGCCAGCGCGCCAGGCAAGCAGCCTGCGGCCTCGCAAAGCGCTGCTAAAGACAATAAGGATGCCGAACGTAAAGCAATGCGCGTGGAAATACGCGATACATACCGCGCTTCGGTGAATGCCCGCGTCGTGAGCGCACTGACCACGAAGACCCCTTTCGTCGAGCGGCTGGTTCATTTCTGGGCGAACCACTTTGCGGTATCGACGGAAAAGCCCGCTGTGGCTGCGCTGGCCGGCGCGTTCGAAGCCGAGGCGATCCGCCCGCACGTGCTGGGCCGTTTCGAGGACATGCTGGTGGCTGTCGAGCGTCATCCGGGCATGCAGCTGTTCCTCGATCAGACGCGCTCGGTGGGGCCGGACAGCATGGCGGCGATGCGCGCGGCGGCGCGTAATCCGGAGCGCAAGCGCGGTCTGAATGAAAACCTCGCACGCGAAATCATGGAACTGCACACGCTCGGCGTGCGCAGCGGCTACAGCCAGGACGACGTCACGGAATTCGCCCGTGCGTTGACGGGCTGGAGTGTCGTGGCCGATCCCATGAATGCGCGCCCTTCCAGCATGCAAGCTATGCCCGGCAAGCCGCCATTGCAGTCGCACAGGCGGCCGCGGCGCCCGGCACCTTTTTGTTTCGCGAGGCGTTGCACGAGCCCGGCGTTCGCACTGTGATGGGCCGCCGCTACGATCAGCGCGGCGAAGAGCAGGCGCTCGCGATTCTGCATGACCTCGCCAGTGCGCCTGCAACCGCGCAGCATATCGGCGCGAAGCTGGCGCGTCATTTCATCGCCGATACTCCGCCTGCCGGCGGGAGCGAAAAGCTGGCGAGCGCGTTCCAGATGAGCGGCGGCGACTTGCCCACCGTCTACCGCGCCTTGCTCGACCTGCGCGAAGCCTAGGCGCCCGCGGCCGTCAAGTTCAAGACGCCGTGGGAATGGGCGATTTCGTCGATGCGCGGCCTTGGCTGGCAAGAACTCGGCAATGTGCAGGCGGCGCCGCTTCTCGCTCAACTCGGCCAGGTGTTGCTGCCCGGCTCGCTTGGCGCGCCCACCGCACTGGCTATTGCGCGGGCCGAAAGTGCATCCACCGCGATCGCGCTTTTGCTGGTCTCGCCGGACTTTCAACGGAGATGAACACCATGTCCTCACGCCGTCAATTTCTGCGGATCGCCGCGGCCGGAGCAGGCGCGATGCTCGTCGCGCCGCGCATCGCTTTCGCGCGCGTCGTCACCGAGCGCCGTTTTGTTTTCGTAATCCAGCGCGGCGCGGCCGACGGCCTGAACATCGTCGTGCCCTACGCGGAGCCTGCGTATGCGGCGTTGCGCGGCGCGCTCGCCATCGATCCGTCGAGCGCCCACCGCCTCGACGGAAGTTTTGCGCTGCATCCCGCGTTCACACAAATGGCCGCGATGTACGCGGATCGCGAGGCGCTGTTCGTGCACGCGGTGGCGTCGCCGTATCGCGATCGCTCGCATTTCGACGGACAGAACGTGCTCGAAACCGGCGGCGCGTCGCCGTATCAGGTGAAGGACGGCTGGTTGAACCGGCTCGCCGGACTGCTGCCTGCCGCGCGCGAAACCGCAATCGCGTTCGCGCCCACGGTGCCGATGGCGCTGCGCGGCGCGGCGGCCGTCGCTTCATATGCACCGTCCGGGCTGCCGCAGCCTCCGGACGACCTGCTGATGCGCGTTTCGCAACTCTATGACGACGACGCGCAGTTGCGCCCGTTATGGGAATCGGCGATGACGGCACGCGGCCTCGCGAGCAACGCGGGCGCGCGCCAGGACCCGGCGAGCGTCGGCAAGCTGGCCGCAGGTTTTCTCGCACGCGACGACGGTCCGCGCATCGCGATGATCGAAACCGGCGGCAGGGATACGCACATTGCGCAGAACGCGCGCCTCGCCAATCAGTTGAAAGCGCTCGACACCATGCTGGCGGCCTTGCGCGACGGCATGGGCGCAGCGTGGAGCAACACCACGGTGCTGGTGGCCACCGAGTTCGGCAGGACGGCGGCCGCGAATGGTACCGAAGGCACCGACCACGGCACGGGATCGGTCGCGATGGTGTTGGGCGGCGCGGTCGCGGGCGGCCGGCTCGTCGCCGATTGGCCGGGGCTCGCGCCTCGCGACCTGTATGAAGGCCGTGACCTCAAGCCGACTCCTTCGCTCGATCCGCAACGCACGGCGCGCGTGCTGTTCGGGCGGACGGGCGGTGTGAAGCCGCTCATCGGCATCGTGCGCAGCTAGCCGATTCGCCCGGCTGCGCGGCAGCCGCGGCGCCCCCTTGTTTCCTCTTCCTTCTCACGTCTGCCGCAAAGCAGATCGTTCCGGCGTATCCATCGCTCGCGGAAGATTCGTTTTTTTCGCGCGAGCCCTACACAAGCGGTCCTTCCCTGCCGACGGGGCACCACGGCGGGGACCGGAAGCACGGGCAGCACGCAGACCAATGCGACCTCGGCTGGATCGAACGGCAAGAACGGCGCGTCGAACAGCGGCACGCCGGCTTCGGCGGACGGCACATCGATTCCGCCTGCAGCATCGATCGTCGACAATCAGGCGGCGGTCTGGACCGTGGTCAGCGGATCGGTGTACCGGAACAGCGTGAAGGCCGGCAACACGTACAACGTCTCCCTGCTGCTGTGGTACGGCGGCGTCGTCTATCACCAGGGCACGGGCGGGCAGTTCTACGGCTGGAGCGGTTCGGCCTGGTACGCGTGCAGCGACCCGCGGCTCGGCGTTACGTCTGCCGACGGCACGACGATCCCCAACGCATCGTACATCATCGATAAAGCCGGCGCAATCTGGACCGTCGCGAGCGGCGTCGTGCTTCGCAACAACGCCTCGGTCGGTGCGACCTCGAACGTATCGTTGCTGTTGTGGTACGGCGGCAAGGTCTGGTATCGCGCGACGGGCGGGCAGTTCTACGTGTGCAACGACGTCGACCAATGGCTGCCGTGCGCCGATCCCCGCATCCCGGTGGCGGCCGCGAGCGGCTCGTTCCATGGCGTCAACGGGCACTACGATTACCGCTATACGCCGGCTCAGGTCGTGTCGATCATGCGGAACATGGGCTGCTCGACGTATCGCGTCGGCGTCACCGACGATTCGACGCAGCTCGCTGCGGTCGTCGCACTCGCACAGGCGTTTCAGTCGGCGGGGCTCACGCTCTTCCTGCTCATCCAGATCGGCATGCGGGACGCGAACGGTGCGCTGCTCGCAACCGAATCTGCGGCGTACAGCCGGGGGCATTCATGCGGCGTGACGGTTGCAGGCGCGCTCGCGCCGTACGGCGTGGTCATGTACGAGTGCGGCAACGAACTGACTCGCGACCCGGCGATCATTCTTGACTCCACCAATGCGGGCACGAAGGCGGTAGACTTCAGCAACGCAAACTGGCCGATCATGCGCGGTCTGATGCGCGGCATGATGGACGGCGTGAAGGCCGCGCAGCCGGCGGCGAAATGCGGAATCAACTTCTGCGTGGCGGATATCGACGCCGCAACTCACTTCCGTGCACGTCGACGGAACACGCATCGGGCTCACGGCCGCGCGATGCCTGCTGGACCGGCTCGCCGGTTCCGCGCAGAACAAGGTGACCGACGTAGGTTTCGAGATCATTCGGCGCGCCACCACTTAAGCGCGCTTCGGCTATTCGCTCGACCAGGCGCGGCCGTGGTTTGTCATACGCCGGCGGTCTTTCTCGCGACACCGTCCGAATACGCGACGCGTGTCCAGAGGCGTCGCAGCTCTTCCTCTTCTCTTCCTCTCGTCTTTTTCTTTGTATGGACTGCAAACGGTGTGTCGCACGTTGCACGTCGCACACAGCGCCTGGCGCGCCGCGATTGCACTTAGCTTGTCCGAGATCATGTCTCCGATTCAACTGCGCTTTTAGAATGCGACGGCGCATGAAGTAGTGGTCTGGTCTTCATGGCGAGAGCATGTGTAGCCTTTCAGACAGGTCCATGGAAATCAGACGGATATGGTGAATAAGACCTTTGAACGGGTGTCGATACCCTTGGGGGCTGGGCTCGTTGCGTGTCTTTCGGGGTGCAGCAAACTTGACGTGCTGGATCCGAAGGGCAGCGTCGGCATGGCGGAAAAGTCGCTGATCAGTACGGCGACAATGGCCATGCTGATAGTCGTCGTGCCGGTGATCGTCATGATCCTCGTGTTCGCGTGGCGTTATCGCGCAAGCAATCGCAACGCGACCTATGCGCCGAGGTGGGCGCATTCCACCGCGGTCGAAACCGTGGTGTGGACCGTACCCACGCTCATCATTCTGTTTCTCGGCATCCTTATTTAAAATACCACACACGAACTGGACCCATACCGGCCGATCGAATCGGCGGTCAAGCCGATCAAAGTCGAGGTGGTGGCGCTCGACTGGAAGTGGCTCTTCATTTATCCCGAACTCGGTGTCGCTTCGGTTAATCAGCTGGCGTTCCCGGTCGGTACGCCAGTCGACTTCAAGATCACGTCCGATTCCGTCATGAACTCGTTCTTCATTCCGCAACTGGGCAGCCAGATCTATGCGATGGCCGGCATGCAGACGCAACTGCATCTGATCGCCGACCATGCGGGCGATTACGCCGGCATCTCCGCGAACTATAGCGGCAAGGGCTTTTCGGACATGAAGTTCCGCGCGCTTGCCGTCACGCCTGCGCAGTTCGACGCGTGGATCGAAAAAGTAAAAGCCTCGCCGCGCAGGCTCGATATGAACGCGTACAACTCGGTCGCGCAACCGAGCGAGAAGGAGCCCGTTGGCTACTTCTCGTCAGTCGATTCGAGACTCTTCAACAACATCATTGCTAGGTACAACAACGGTAATGTCCTTGATCTGCAGAACAGCAATTGCCGTACAAAGGGTTAGCACATGTTCGGAAATCTGACACTCTCCGCGATCCCGTTCGACCAGCCCATCATCATGGGGGCGGGCGCACTGATGCTGGTCATGGTGCTTGCAGTGGTCGCGACACTGACCCGGTTCCATAAATGGAAATGGCTGTGGCACGAGTGGCTCACAAGCGTGGAACACAAGAAGATCGGCGTGATGTATATCGTCGTCGCGGTGCTGATGCTGGTGCGCGGTTTTATCGACGCGGTCATGATGCGTCTGCAGCTGG
This sequence comes from uncultured Paraburkholderia sp., assembly GCA_940746715.1. Lineage (GTDB taxonomy): Bacteria > Pseudomonadota > Gammaproteobacteria > Burkholderiales > Burkholderiaceae > Paraburkholderia. Next base: position 90,230 of record CALNWN010000008.1, on the reverse strand, counting down.
CACTCGTATATCACTCGCCGGGCTATCTGCCGCCACATCATTACGACCAGATCTTTACCGCACACGGCGTCATCATGATTTTTTTCATGGCAATGGCGTTGATGGTCGGTCTGTTCAATCTAGTCGTGCCGTTGCAGATCGGCGCGCGCGACGTCGCGTTCCCGTTCCTCAATTCGCTCAGTTTCTGGATGACGGCGATCAGCGCGATCCTGATGAATCTGTCGCTCGTGATCGGCGAATTTGCCCAGGTCGGCTGGCTCGCGTCCGCCGTTGTCCGAGTTGCAATTCAGTCCGGGCGTGGGCGTCGATTACTACATATGGAGCCTGCAGTTGTCCGGCGTCGGCACGCTGATCACGGCAATCAACTTCTTCGTGACGATTGTGCGGATGCGCGCGCCCGGCATGACGCTGATGAAAATGCCCGTGTTCACGTGGACTGCGCTGTGTTCGAACGTGCTGATCATGGCGACCTTTCCGATCCTCACGGTGGCGTTGGCGCTGCTCGGCCTCGACCGCTACATGGGCATGCATTTCTTCACGAATGAAGCCGGCGGCAACGCAATGCTGTACCTGAACCTGATCTGGGCATGGGGACATCCGGAGGCCTATATCCTCGTGCTGCCGGCGTTCGGCATTTATTCGGAAGTGATTGCGACGTTCTCGAAGAAGCCGCTGTTCGGTTACCGGACCATGGTCTATGCAACCTGCGCAATCATGGTGCTGGCGTTCCTTGTCTGGCTGCATCACTTCTTCACGATGGGCTCAGGGGCGGACGTCAATGCGTTTTTCGGCATCGTGACAATGGTCATTGCCATTCCCACCGGCGTGAAGATATTCAACTGGCTGTTCACGATCTATCGCGGACGCCTCGAGTTTTCCGCGCCAGTATTGTGGACGATCGGCTTCATGATCACGTTCACGATTGGCGGCATGACCGGTGTGATGATGGCAATTCCCGGCGCGGACTTCGTGCTACACAACAGTCTCTTTCTGATCGCGCATTTCCATAATGCGATCATCGGCGGGGTCGTTTTTGGCTACCTGGCCGGGTTCCACTACTGGTTCCCGAAAGCATTCGGTTTCAAGCTCAATGAAAAGCTCGGCAAGTGCGCTTTCTGGTGCTGGTTCGTGGGCTTCTACGCTTCGTTCATGCCGCTCTACGTGCTGGGCTTCATGGGTATGATGCGGCGCCTGAACCACTATGACAATCCGGCGTGGCATCCGTGGCTGATTGCTGCCGCTTGCGGTGTCGCCTTGATCGCGGTGGGTGTGGTCTTCCAGGTGGCGCAGGTGTGGATCAGCGTCGTCAACCGCAAGAAGCCCGAGTACCGCGACACGACGGGCGATCCGTGGGACGGCCGCACGCTCGAATGGGCGACCGCCTCGCCGCCGCCGGTGTACAACTTCGCGATCATCCCGACCGTGCACGAACTCGACGCCTATGCGCACATGAAGGAGGCCGGCAGCAATCACGCAAAAGCGCCGGTGTATCGCGACATTCACATGCCGTCGAATACGAGTGCCGGTTTGTTCATTGGCGCGTTCAGTCTCGCGCTCGGGTTTGCCGGCGTCTGGCACATCACGTGGCTGGCCGTCGCCGCACTCCTGGCGATTGTGGCCGCACTGATTGCGCGCAGCTTCGGCGATAACGACGGTTACTACATCTCCGCGGATACAGTGCGGGAAATCGAAGGAAAGCGCGGCGCTGCCGCCGCTGCGGTAGAGAGCCGCGAACTGAAAGCCGTGGAGGCCTGATCGATGTCGCACAAAACACTTTCCATTTCGCTCGACGACGCTCACGGTGACCACGGTTCGTCGGACACGGTGTTCGGTTTCTGGCTCTATCTGATGACCGACTGTGTGCTGTTCGCCTCGTTCTTCGCGGTGTTTGCGGTCATGTCGAATCAGTTCGCAGGCTGCCCCTCGGGCAAGGACCTATTCGATATCGGCGGCGTCGCCGTTGAGACCGCCGCGCTGCTGTTGAGTAGCATCACGTACGGCTTTGCCATGCTGGCCGCACGGCGCCGCAAGTCTGCTGCCGTACTCGGCTGACTCGCTGTCACGTTCGCGCTGGGACTTGCGTTTCTCGTTCTGGAGATGCGCGAGTTCTCGCATCTCATTGGAGAGGGCGCCGGCCCCGGCCGCAGCGCGTTCCTGTCGTCGTTTTTCACGTTGGTCGCCACGCACGGCCTTCATGTCACGGTGGGACTCGTGTGGATGGCCGTACTGGCCGTGCAGGTGGTACGCGCGCCGGAATTGTCGGAGCGCCAACTCACGCGTCTCACGTGTCTCAGTCTTTTCTGGCATTTCCTCGACATTGTGTGGATCTGCGTTTTCTCGTTTGTCTATTTGGGGAGCGTGCTGTAATGGCTCACATGCAATCACTTTCAGCGGATTCGAGCCATGGCAGCGTGCGAGGCTACGTGTGCGGCTTCGTGCTCTCTGTCGCGCTGACCGCGGCGGCGTTCTGGCTTGTCATGCGCGGTGCTTTTCCAGCGCAAACGGCGATGATCGCACTGTCGGTTCTCGCCTTCGTGCAGATAGTCGTGCACCTCGCGTTTTTTCTGCATGTCGACATGTCGGCTGGACAGCGCTGGAACGTCATGGCGCTCGCCTATACGGTGTTGGCCGCGCTGTTCCTGATCGGCGGCACCGTATGGGTCATGCACAATGTCAGCATGAACATGATGTCCCGCTAGGCGGGGCAATCGAGTTGTACGAGCCGTTGCTGCGGGGAGTCCGGCCGACCGGGCTCCCCGCAGCCTTGACTTCAAAGACGCGCGCCGCCGCCGTCCCTCTTGCGCCTCGGCCTCGGCCGCAATTGCGGAAGCGCCGAATAAAAAACGCCGACAGCGGCGCAACGCGATGTTTGCGCTATCCATTAACAACCAATAGTGGATAGCGCGTGCGTATCAAATACCTCTCTGATTTTCATCTGCCCGAGAGGCTGGCGGCGATTATCGAGCCCTCAGATTATTAATGCTTCCGATTTTAAGGGGCTTCTCGCGAGTTGATCGTGTACGGGCCGACTATATCGGTCGCCTGCCGTGTTTGGCGCTTCGCGGCGCAGCGGCGTGTTGTTGGGAGCGACCCGCGAACCAACCCCGTTGGAAAGCACACTCGACGCGATGCGCGCCTCGCGGCGCCTTCTTGGATGAGACGCAGAGATAGCGTTAACCACGAGAAAGGAAATTTCGTACTATGTTTCAGTGCGGAAAATTCCATCCAACACACCCTCCACTGGCTATCTCGTTCGGCTCATATTTTGTCTAATGATGGTATTTATTTCTTGTCAACGGAGCGAGGTGGCGATGCGTAAGAAATAATTACTATCCAGACGCACAAATTAGAAAGACGTTGCTAGGGTCGGATTCTTAAACGTTAAGTCCATCTAATCTTCCGATCATCATCAGAAAGCAGGAATTTTCTCTTCATGCGAAGTTCTCAGAAAGATTCTTGCTTTTTGGCCGAAAAGCACTACTTTCCATGTGACCGGGCCTGCATTAGCGGGTACAATTTACTCCGGTCACAACGTAGAAGCGAACAACTTTCCGAGCGAAAGGCGTTCTAGCTCTCCTGGCAAGACGTTTGCGCGGCAGCGGTGCGGCTTGGCAGCAGTTAGGCAAGCGGTTTTTCCAGAAGGTTATCAATGTATCGCTGCGTTAAGCGCATCGCGATGGGCGGAGCTTTTCCGCGCCAAACCAGGTTATTCCACGTTGTCTGCGGCAATGTGATTGCGCTTTTGAAAGTGCTAATGGCGCACCATGCGATTGTGCATCTATAAGCATAACGAATTAATAATGGACTGGGCCAAAGAAACGCAGTTCTCATCGAACTTCGAAAATTCATCTTTTGATTTTTTATCGAGAATTTTCTCGACAGTGGGAAAAAACAAACATGGTTAAACGACGACAATTCCTCGGAGGCCTGACGGCCCTTGCCGGTAGCTATCTTCTTAGCGCCTGTGGCGGCGGTGGCTCTGGAGACGGCAACGCAAGCTCAACGGCCAAGGTGTCCGCAAATCCCGTGGCGAAAGCCCGCTCCGTTTCGGCATCGGCCAGCGGCAAGGCCATGCCGCCGGCGGCTTCGATCACCGACAGTGCTGGCGACGTCTGGACGCTCGCTAATGGCGTCATCTACCGCAACGGTTCGACCGTCGGCAACAGCTATGACGTGTCGCTCGTGCTCTGGTATGGCGGCAAGATCTGGCATTGCGGCACGGGTGGGCAGTTCTATGTGAATGCGGACGTCGCCGAGGAATGGCTGCCTTGCAGCGATCCGCGCATCGACGTGGCACCGGCACCGGGAAGCTTCTATGGCATGAACGGCCACGCCGACTACAGCTACACGCCCGATGAGATCGTGTCCATGCTTAAAGGCATGAATTGCACGAGCTATCGCGTGGGTGTCACGGACGATCCCAAGGACCTCAACGCGGTCATCAAGCTCGCCAAAGCGTTCCAGTCGGCCGGGCTCACGCTGCTCGTGCTGATCGATCAGGGCGTATATGAATCGGGCGGGGTAATGGCGAGCGAATCGGTTGCCTACGATCGCGGCTACTCGATCGGCGCCACTGTAGCCAAGGCGCTGCAGCCGTATGGCGTGACGATTTATGAATGCGGCAATGAGTTGACTCGACAAGATGCGACCGTGATGGACTTCACGTACGCGGGCTCGAAGGCGAGCGACTTCAACAATCAGAACTGGCCCGTCATGCGCGGTGTCATGCGCGGCATGATCGACGGCGTCAAGTCGGTGCAGCCGTCCGCGAAGTGCGGCATCAATTTCTGCGTGGTAGACGTCGGTGCGTCAGACGCGCTGTGGGACGGCCGGCAGCCTGACGGTAGCGGCGGCTATCCGAAGGTGCGTTGGGATATCACGACTTGGCACAATTACGAAGTGTACGGCGATCTTTTCGACGTCGGCACCGACGGCGCTGGTCCGGGTTTCGATCTGGCGACGTATTGCAAGGCCCGCTATGGCGTGCCGCTCATCGTCACCGAGTGGAACACGGGTCCGGAGAAGTCGGCGAGCTACCGCGGCACCTACATCTCGGACAGACTCGCGGCGTTCTACGACGCCCGCAAGAGCCACAACATCCAGTCGGTCATGTACTACGTTCTGGATAGCGGCAACAGTACGTACGGCATCGTGATCAACGGCAAGCCGATCGACGCGCCTTACAACGCGTTCACGAGCTTCACGTCTGCGCACGCCGACACCTGAGCGAACTTTGCTGCGCGGTCAATGAACCTGGTTCTCGTCCTGCTTGCAGGGCGAGGCCAGGTTCCTTTGAGTCGTCATGTCCCTGCATGCGCGGGCGACTGTCTGCTGCCAACTCTCAGCGACAGAAGGTGTCCGGCACCAACTTTCCCCACTCGTAGTCGATCCTGTCCGGCGTGAAAGGCAGAACGCCCGCGCCCGGTGTAAACGTTAGCTTACCGAAGTAAACACGGTTATCCGGCGCGTAGAGATCCACGCGAACATAGTCAAAATCTTCACACAGCTTCGTGGCCGCTTGCAGAATGGCATCGAGGTTCTCTGGACGCGGCGCCGGTATCGGGCTGCTCTTGTAGTAGCCGATGGCTATGTCCAGATGATTCCAGTCGACGTCGTAGACATCACCCCGAGTATTCCCACCGAACCTGTCCGAAATCACCAGAATGTAGATGATGGGCTGTCCGGTTCGTCCGCCGAAGCAGTGCAGCTTGTAGTCGGCGGGAACCTGGCCGCTCTCGTCCAGCAACAGCTTTTCAAAGAAGATACGGGGCTTGATCTGTCGGTAATGGCTTTCACGCGCGATCTTGTAGAAGTCGAGCGTCAGCCAGTAGTTCGACAGGTCCCGCAGCCGCGCGAACGAAGTGGCGGATTTGCTTCTGACCATCTCAACATAGCTGCTGCCGTGATTGGCCTTCATGACGAACGCGTCCGGAAGGGCATCGAATACTTCTTCCGTGAAGGCGTCCGGTGCGGCAAGCAGCGGTATGACGTGCTGTTCGCCGATCTTTCTCGCAACGTAATCACGGACCGTCAGTTTGTCGGTCAATTCGACGAACCATGGGTCCGGCCGCAGATTCTTCTGCAGGATCTTTTCGTTGAACGTGGTGGGGCGAAGCAGGTTGGGATAGCGGCCAATTTCCTTGTGGTGTAGGAGGCTGAGAAACAATGGTGCCGGCAACATTGATTTGGCCGTTTCTTTCAGCCTTCTTGCGAGAGACTCTTTACGCTCTCCACTATGATGGCTCGCGACCTCTGCCGGCGGAGCGGCGTCGCTGGGGAAGTGCACTGACTTGGTTGTTGTCATTGTTCGGTCCCTGGTGAACAGCGGGTCGGTGCCCGACCCGCGTGCGCAGCGGGAGCACGCAGCGTAACAGTTGCGCTCCTGCCGGCGACGGCTCTGGACTGCGGACCGTTGGTGCAGCCAGGCGGTGTCGACTCATTACTGTGCCTATCAAACATGGAAGGATCAAACCGGTGGACTACTATCCTTTGAATTCGCCCCCTGCGACTGCTAGCACAGAGCGTGGCCAGCTCAGCGCGAGTGCCATGCTTCGTCTCATGCGCGACCATATCTGGGAGATCGTACTGACCACGGTGGTTGTTTTCAGCCTGGCTGCCGCCTATCTGCTGATTGCGTCGCCGATTTATTCCGCAGACGTACTCATTCGCGTCGATCCGCCGGAACCGAACGCGCTCGGCCTTGCACTCCCAGAACAGGAGAACCTGCCGCCGCCCGCGCCGTCGTCCGTGACCGAAATCGGCGTGATGCGAAGCCGCTCCGTGCTTGAGCCGGTCATTCAACGCTTTCGCTTCGACGTCTCGGTGACGCCGCGCAAACTGCCGGTGCTCGGCGATATCGCGGAGAAGTTCGCGACGCCGGGCGAGCCTTCGCGGCCATGGTTGGGACTCAAGTCCTACGCATGGGGAGGCGAGCAGGTAAAGATAGGTACGCTTGACGTGCCCAAGGATCTCGAAGAAGAAAAAATGACGCTGGTCGCGGGCGAGGACAATACATACGAATTGCGCGGCCCGCAGGATCAGGTCTTCCTTCACGGCACTGTCGGCAAGCCGATCTCGAGTAATGGCATTTCGATGCGCGTGGACGAACTCGTCGCACGCCCCGGCACTGAATTCACGGTTGTACGGTGGAATGAGGTGGACGCCATCAAGCGTTTCGACAGCCTCATCAAAGTCGGTGACAAGGTGAAAGATTCGGGGCTCATTCAGATCGAGTACACGGACAAAAGCGCGCCGAAGGCGGCCGAAGTCGCGAATGCGTTGGGTCAGCAATATCTCGCGACGGCGATTGCGAGCCGCCAACTCAACGACACGACGACGCTTGCGTTCATCAACGGAGAACTTCCGCGTCTGCTTGGCGACCTGAGAAAGGCCGAGGAAGCGCTCAAGGCTTTCCGTGCCAATTCGCAATCGATGCAGCCGACTGCCGAGGCGCAAGCGTACTTGCAGGGTGGCCTTGACATCGACAGGCAGATCGCGACACTCCAATTGCAGCGCACGCAACTGCTCGAGCGCTATACGCCGCAAAGCCGCTGGGTGCAGAGCGTCGATACGCAACTCGCACAGCTCAATAGCGCGAAAGCGAATTTCAACGGCCACTTTAACGGTATGCCGGCGTCCGAGCGGGAGAGCGTCGATCTTCTGCGCGCGCAGAAGGTGGCGGAAACGATCTACCTCGGCATGGTGCAGAAGGCGGAGCAATTGCAGGTGCGTCGTGCGAGTATGACTGGCGGCGCCCATATCGTCGACCAGGCCATTACGCCGCATCGGCCCGTCAAACCGCAGCCGCTGATCGTGCTGCCTGGCGGCCTCGCGCTGGGTCTCGTGTCGGGCATCGTGCTGGTGTTCATGCGCCGCCATGTGCTCACGGGCGTGACCGATCCGCGTTATGTCGAACGCAGAATGAGCATGCCGGTATTCGGCGAGATCCTCTTTAGCCAGCAGCAGTCGTTGCTCGACAGGACCAATCCTGGAGCCAAGTCGCTGCCCGGTGCGCCAGCACGCGCTGGCTTGCCGCAACCGGCAGCAGGCGGGGCATCCGAGATCCAGATCGCCGGCGGCGGCACGAAAGTGCTGGCGGAACGTTTCCCGAACGATACGTCCGTAGAAGCGCTGCGCGCGGTGCGCACTTCTCTCGCGCGTGACCTCGCTCATTCGCGCAATAACATTCTGATGGTGATCGGGCCGATGCCTTCCGCGGGCAAGAGCTTTGTCGCGACCAATATCGCCACGTTGCAGGCCGAGATCGGCGCTCGAGTTCTTCTGATCGATGCGGATATGCGCCGCGGTCATCTGGCATCGCTCTTCAATCAGAGCAACCGTGGCGGACTTTCCGAAGTTCTCTCGGATCGCATGCCGCTGCGCAATGCACTCCGGCATACGGGAATTGAGGGCCTGTCGTTCCTCTCGTGCGGATCGCGTCCGGACAATCCGGCCGCCCTGCTGGCGAGACCGCGCTTCAAGGAAGTGCTGGAACGCCTCAGCTCGCAATTCGATCTGGTGATCTTCGATACGCCGCCGTTCCTCGCGGTCACCGACGCGTCGATCATTGCCAGCGAAGCCGGCGCGTCGCTGCTCGTGCTGCGCTCGGGCATGCAAAGCGAAGAGGAGATTGAAGACACCATCAAGAAGATGGAGCGCGCGGAGGGCCGCATTGCGGGCGCCGTGTTCAACGGCATTCCGCTGCGGCGCAGTACTCGCACCTATGGCTATGCGACGAACTACGCGAGCGACTACGGCGATGCCGAACCAGCCAGTGGATCTGCCGGAGCGTGAGCGGGTTGTCACCGTGGTTCGATGAATTCGCAAAACGGAAAAGCTGATGGCGTTTGCAATCAACGGGAAATTCACTTCACAGCTGGTCACGGGTGTGCAGCGAGTCGCGTATGAATTGACGAGAGCGATGCAAATGCGGGTTCCCCGCAGGCGAGCAAATGGAAATATACGTCCCGCGCAATGCGCGGGAGCCAGGCGCGGGGTTGAAATGGCAACGGCGCTTTCCATGGCTGCGCGGCACGCTGTGGGAACAGATCACGTTGCCCATTGCCGCGAGAGGCGTGAGGCTTGTAAATCTGTGCAACACGAACCCGCTCCTGAAACGCCGCCAGGTGGTCATGGTTCACGACATGGCGGTGTACGACGTGCCCGGCGGATTCTCGAAGAAATTCGTGTTGTGGTACCGCCTGTGTTTTTTCGTGCTGCCGCGAATGGAGCCGCTGATTCTTACCGTGTCGAAGTTCTCCAGATCGCGCATCTGCCATCACCTGAAGATCGACGAGTCGCGCGTGGCGGTGGTGCATCCCGCTGCGGATCATCTCGATCGGGTCACCTCCGAACCGGCGGTATTGGAACGGTTGAGCCTCGTCAAGGACGCTTATTGCGTGGTGGTCGGCAGCCTCGATCCCCGCAAGAACCTGCAACGCGTGCTCGAAGCAATAGAAAAGCTCGGACATCTCGACCATGTGAAGTTCGTCGTGGTGGGCGGCAAGAACACGCGCATTTTCAACAGCGAACTCGCTGAAGAAAAGCCGCAGTCGGAAAAAGTGGTGTGGGCCGGTTTCGTGACTGACGGCGAATTGAAAGCACTCTATGAAAACGCCGGATGTCTGGTGTTTCCGTCGCTCTACGAAGGGTTTGGATTGCCGCCGCTCGAGGCCATGTACTGCGGCTGTCCGGTGGTTGCTTCGTCGCGGACGTCGATACCTGAGGTGTGTGGGGAAGCCGCGCTGTATTGCGACGCTACATCGGCAGACGACATTGCAGCAAAGATCTCACTCATGATGACGGACGATGCGCTCCGGCAACGCTACAAGGCACTGGGATACGCGCGTGCCCGCGAATTCCGCTGGGACATGACGGCGCAAGCGGTGCTGGAGATTCTCAAGGAGCAGGCGGGCGTCCGGCTCTCAGGCGTGCCGGCCAGCGCGTCGGTGGGCTAGCGCATGTCGGTGGGCAGGCCTATGTATCGCATTCGGGAGAGTGCCGGCAGGCGTCGGGCGTTGCAAACCCTTGCGGCTCTCGTGGGCGCCGCGGTACCGCTTGTGTACGGCAAAACTTCGCCGTCGGTGAACGCGGCGCCGCAAGGGCGCAGCACCGGCGATCGCAGGATCACGGACCTGATCGGCGCAAACGGTTGGGCGGGAGCCAGCCGCGATGTCGAAATGTGGCGGCAAATGGGCATTAGCTGGGGCCGCGATTCGATAGGCCCGGGTCAGCCGGACTTGCCGAAAGAAATCATTCGTGTCGACAAGACGGGGTCGCAGTTCGACAACGATCTTCCGTCAGCACTGCTTCTGAATAACCGCAATGGCATCAAGTCGCTGTTGATCCTGGGTTATACGGCGCCGTGGAATGCCATGGTGCCGGGCGACAGCAATTCCGCGCCGGTGGATGTGCGCGCGTGGACCCGCTACGTGGAGGCAGCCGTGCGCAAGTACTCCGCACCGCCGTTCAATCTGCGCTACTTCCAGATCTGGAATGAGGCGGCCGGAAAATTGTCGGGCGGCGCGCAGCAGGCAACCTTCTGGCACGGTCCGAATTTCAGCAAGGACGACAGATACGCGAGACCGTACGACCGTGCGATGCAGGACTACGTGGAGCGAATACACTTGCTTGCAGCCCGCATCATTCGCAAGTACAAAGCCTATGTCGTCTACGGCGGCTGGCCGGATCAGGGCGGCCTGTTGAATTACTGCAAGTGGCTCGAGTATAGAAGTCCGGCTTCGAACGAACGGATGCTGGACTGGGTCGACTATCTCGACACGCACTACCTCGGTGTCAGCGACCTCAACGAACTGTATCAGCGGTACGTGAAGAACGGGCCGGCGAGAGGCATCTGGCAAACCGAAATCGGCGATGCGTACATGAAGGATCCGCATTACCTGCCCGAGTACTTTTTCGATTTCGCGGTATGGGCGCTGGATCACAACTGGGACGATCGGAATAAATACGTCTCGATGATCTATCACTGGGACGGCTACGAGCCTTTTCGTCTGACTCATCGCGGCCCGCCCGTACGGACCTACAACGTATCGGGCAGAAGCCTAGTTGTGCTTCATCAGACTGTTTCGGGCCCGCTGGCAAGTTTGTCGAATCCGTTGAAATTTGGTCCAGGTGCATCAGGCAGCGGATTGTGCTCCGGCGACGACATCGTGCTTCAGGGGAATGCGTCGCCGGGCTGGCGAACGGTGACTGTGGCGGGCCTGAAGCGTCCCGCGTCGCGCGAAGTAAAAATTGAGTTCATAGACGCGTTGACAGGCACGGTAAGTGCACCTGACGCGATGACGATCACCTGGAGTACCGACGGTCTGCAATTGGGCTTCAAGGTGCCCGAGCGGGTCAACGGCGCAGGAAACGATCCGCCGACCCACCTCGCTTATATCGCAGTCCGTTCGCTTGCGTAGCAACTCCGATTCACCGAATACCTCAGATAGCGTCGAATGCCATGAACCAGGTCACAGTTGTCATTTGCAACTACAACTACGAGCGCTATCTAGTGGCCGCGATCGATTCCGCGCTCGACCAGGACTATCCGGGCACGCAGGTCCTCGTGCTCGACGATGGTTCGACGGACGGCTCGCGCGCCATCATCGAGCAGTACGGCGGCCGCGTGACAGCGATCTTCCAGGAAAACGGCGGGCAGGTGTCCGCCTACAACCATGCGATCAGCGCGCCTCAAACGGAGTACGCAATTCTGCTCGATTCGGACGACATTTTGTATCCGAGTGCCGTATCCGAAGTCATGCAGGTCTTTTCGAGCGGCGCATGGGCAAAAGTGCAGTTCCGGCTCGACGTAATGGACGCCAGTGGACAACCGACAGGTGCTTACGTGCCGAATACCGAACCGCCCGCCAACTGCGGAGAACTATTGCAGGCGGGCTGGCTGTATCCGTCGCCGCCCGCATCGGGCAATGCCTATCGGGTGAGCGCGCTGAAGCAGGTTTTTCCCGTGCCTGCGCCGGGAATCAATCGCTACGGCGCCGACTTCTTCGCGATCTACGGTGCCGCGTTGGTTGGTCCCGTGGCCACCCTGCGCAAATCGCTCGGGGGCTATCGCGTGCATAACGCGGATGGCGGCACCGTGTCGTTTGCGAACTCCGAGCAGATATCCAAAGCGCCCAAGGCGCTCGGTATGCGCTGGGCGATCCTGCGCAATATCGCGAAGTCGCGTCTGGGCATCGAGCTGTCACCGACATTCCATGATTTCGGCCATGAGAAGGCGATCTTCTGCTCGAGCGTCTATCGCGTCACGCTCGCTCATCGGTGGCGCTGGATGATGCACGACTCGCTCGGCTATTTTCACGCGATCCTGGCGAATCCGTTCTGGAGCGTGAAGAAAAAATTCGGGACCTTGGTACTTTCCGGCTTGTGCCTCGTGCCGTACTCGCCGCTTTCTGACTTTGTGGTTCGCTACATATCGAACCCGTTTGCTCGCCGACGCGTGGCACAGCGTTAAGGTCGGGAGGACGCTTTTGGAGAACGGAATGGAAAGACGAGACAGCGCAAGCGTCATTGCGTTTGTTTACGGCAGATATCTGATGAGGTACGTGTACCTCATCATCGTGGTGCCGTTTTACGGAAGAATTCTCGGTGTTGCCGAGTACGGGCGTGTGCTCGCGTCGATGTCGCTCATGAACGTCATCTGGATGCTCGTGAGCTACGGCTTCGTGTTTGTCGGCATGCGCGAAGTCGCGAAGGCGCATTCGGCGAAGGAGTGCAATGCGATCTATTCATTGCATGTGAGTGCGCGGCTCGTACTCGCTGTTCTCGGCGGATCGATCGGTCTGATTGCGACCTTCTGCTCACCGACATTGTCGGAGCGGCCGCTTATCGGTGTACTGGCCACACTGCTCGGCATTGTCTCCGCGATGAACCTCGGCTGGCTGTTTCAAGGCCGGCAGCGTTTTCGCACGCCGATCATGATCGAGGTGTTCGGCTTTGCCGTGAGTCTCGTTCTGGTACTGAGTCTCGTGAGAGTACCGGCCGACTCAGTGTGGGTGCTGGCGAGCCTGCTGATTGCGGGTGTCGCGTCGTCGATCATTTCGTATGGCATCACCACATCGCAACTGGGACTGCCGCGGCTCAAATTCGATGGCGTATTGCCGCTCATCCGCAACTCCACGATGCTCTTCTGCTACTCGTCGGGTTCGGTGGTCCTGACGGCGTCTTCCACCTACTTGCTTACGCTGTTGTCGACGCCCGCGCAGGTCGGCTATTTCGGCGCGGCCGAGCGTTTTGCCACGATCGCGCTGAGCCTGATGGGACCGGCGTCGCAAGTGTTCGTGCCGACTATTTCGCGACAGCTCGCGCACGGCGACAAGGAGGGTGCGCATGCCACCACCCGGCGCGGCGCAGCGCTTCTGCTCGGCTACGGATTGCTCGTATTTTGCGGCGCACTGACGTTGTCGCCTTTCGTCCTGCCACTGATTCTTGGCGCGGAATTCGAGCCCGCCGCCCGCATCCTTCAATGCTTCGCATGGATGTTCCCATTCGTCGCGTTCAACGAATTCGTGGCGTTTTATGTAATCGTTCCGCGCAAGAAAGACCGCCTGCTGGCGTTCGACGGACTCGCTTCCGGGGTCTTCAACCTCGCCGCGGCGCTGATTCTTGCACCGCGCTTTGGAGCGATGGGCATGGCAATGGCCCGCGTAGCCGGCGAAGCGGCGCTCGCCGTGATCCTGATGGTCATCATGGTCCGGCTTGAACTGGTCGGACTCGTGCCGGGCGCGCGACGTGCCGCCGGCATGCTGGGCTTTGCGTGGGGCGCGAGAGCTCAGGCGGGCGCGAAGGACGAGTGAAACCAGGACGAGTGAACCGGATTGCCCGCAAAGAAGAAGCGTCCGGTGCGTAATCTCAGAGGGAGGTAGAAGTGAAAGTCGCTATTGTTCACGATTGGCTGGTAGTTTCGGGCGGCGCGGAAAAGGTATTGAAGAGCATCATCGAGTGCTTTCCGAAAGCGGACATCTTTTCGATTGTCGACTTTCTCGAAGACCGCGATTGCGTGAAAGGCAAGCCCGTCAACACATCGTTCATCCAGAAGATGCCGTTTGCGTGCAAGCGCTACCGCGCCTATCTTCCGCTGATGCCGATTGCGATCGAGCAGCTGGATCTGTCTGCCTACGACCTCGTCATTTCGAGCTCGCACGCGGTGGCCAAAGGCGTGCTGACAGGGCCTAACCAGATTCATATCAGCTATGTGCATTCGCCTATCCGCTATGCGTGGGATTTGCAACACCAGTACTTGCGCGAATCGCACCTGAACAAGGGCCTGAAGTCGATCATGGCGCGCGCTGCTGCACTATATCCGCGGCTGGGATTTGCGCTCGGCGAACGGCGTTGATCATCTGCTGGCGAATTCGCATTTCATCGCGCGGCGAATCAAGAAGGCATAATCAGCGTGATGCCACGGTCATCTATCCGCCGGTGGACCTCGATAACATGGTCATGTGCACGCAGAAAGAGAATTTCTACGTGACTGCCTCGCGAATGGTGCCTTATAAGCGCATCGATCTGATCGTGCGGGCCTTTTCGCAGACGCCTGAGCGCAGGCTCGTGGTGATCGGCGACGGCCCGGAAATGAAGCGCATAAAGGCCCTTGCAGGACCGAATGTGACCATACTCGGCCACCAGCCTCTCGAGGTGCTGGTCGACCACTTGCGCCGCGCCCGCGCATTCGTTTTTGCGGCGGAAGAGGACTTCGGGATTTCCGTCGTCGAGGCGCAGGCGTGCGGCACGCCGGTGATTGCATTTGGCAGGGGAGGCGCGCTGGAGTCCGTTATCGGCCTGCCTCTCTAGCAGCCTAAGGGCGTCTTCTTCGGCGAGCAGACAGCGGAGTCCTTGCTGGAGGCCGTGACGCGCTTCGAGCGCAATGCGCCATTATTCGATCCGGTGAATTGCCGCCAGAACGCCGAACGATTTTCGACCGAGAACTTCAAGACGGCATTGACGGACTTCATCGACGCGCGGCTTTTGCGCAGCTCGATCGAACAGCTTCGTCCTTATCTCGTACGGGAGCGCACCGCGGAGGAGAAACGTCACCTCGCGAGCGTGCCCTTGTAGGACTGAATGCGGTATCTAACGCGCCCTGCAAAGGCCACGACCGAATGAGCATGGTTATGCAGTTGCGGTGAACGCGTTTCAATGAGCCGCTGAAGCGGTGCCTGATGCCCATACGCGAGCACGCACACGCACAGAAAACTGGCGGCCGACCATGCGGGCCGCGCGCGTTCGAATTCCGCTGTAAGTGCCTTTCGCAGAAACAGCACGGCGACGAGCGCGCCAAGGATCCAGCCCGTGACCACTTCCGGCACGGAATGCGAAAGATCCATCAAACGCGACACACCGGTCAGTGCGCCGATGCCGAGGCCTGCCACGATGCCCGGAAACGCCGGCAGTCGCCACCATTTCAGTTGCAATGCGAGGGCCACCATCCAGACGGAGGTGGACAGCATGGCGTGGCCGCTGATCATGCGGAAATCGGACGCTGGAAACGATATGCCCCAGCCGGCGTAGAAGACCTTGCTCGCGCCGACAAGGGCGATGCCGGTCAGCGAGCATTGCGGCCCAGCGGCAGGCCAGCCTGACGTCGAATAGTGCAATCCAGCAGGCGCAGACAGCCGCCACGGGTAAGGTGACAGCCGCATCGCCTATATTGGTGAATAGAGTCCACATAGGGTTCCTCGTTCTTGTTGGGTTCGTTACACCGGGACACTCGCGTGCCGGCGTAACGAAGTGAGCGTGCTGTCGGTTAGACGCGCGAGCGAATCAACGAGTTCCGTCGATGGAATTCCGCGAAGATCGCATTGGCGGATTGCGAGGCCAGCAGCAGCGAGATGACAAGCGAGAGGATCAGAACGTTGGAGGGCGACACGAGGCGATGCTCTGTTGCCGCCATGACCAGCAGGCAGACGGAAGAGATCTCGACAAAGCGGAATGCCGCGAAGTTCTGGCCGCCTCCCACCAGCGCGCCGGCGGCCGCGCCGAGTTTGCTCCACTCCACAAGCTTCCAGAAAAAGCTCAGCACGAGGAAAAGGCCAATCACGCCTGTTTCGGCGAGGAAGTTCAGGTACGAGTTGTGAGCGTGCGAATCGCTATGATCGACCAGAATCTCCGACGGCGCACCGAACAGGTGGAAGTAGGAGGTGACACGGCCGATATGGTCGTCGAATGAACCGAAGCCGAGGCCAACAATCGGGCTTTGCTCGAAATAGGTCAGCGCGCGCGGCCATAGCCATTCGTAGCGAATGTTGAGATTGGCCACCTTGGCATCCTGATTGTGGATGTTGAACGGGTAGCCCATGTAGTCGACGGTTGGGTCGGTATGGTAGACCGACATCGCAAGAGAGCCGACTATCAGGACGCCCATCAGCGTGGCGAGGAGCCAGCGCTTGCGGCCGAAATAGAGGTACGGTAGGACGGCGGCCGCGCCCAGCAGCGAGCCCCGGCTGTACGTGGAGAACAGCATGAGCGCGTTCATCGCCAGCAGTGCGAGCACCAGTCTGCTGCGCTTCTGCAGATAACACATCTCACGCCCAGGCAGAACAGCATGGCGAAGAACCCACCAGCGGCATTACGGGCAATGAAGTAACTGCCGAAGCTGTTGTCCGGATTGGTGAAGATCCCGAGCAGCCCCGTGCTGACGATGTAGACAGCGTAGGGCGGAATGTTGATGCCGACCGCAAAGATGAAGAACGCGCGAAGTACTTTGTTCAGATCGAGGCGATGGACGTACAGACAACCGGCAAAAATGGGAGCATACGAAATGAAGAAGTTACCGTCACGCCGATAGAAGTCGAATTCGGCGAACGATTTCGGATCGTAGAGCAGCGTGGAGACGACGATAAGGACCGTCAACGCCGTCAACGGCGTAATGAACGCCGGATAGCGCCGACCGAAAAAACGCCACGAGTACACATCGGCACGAAGCCGACCGCGCTGACAGGCACGAAATTCGTGACCGTGAGAAACAGCGCAAGTAGCGAAATGTAAGCCATTGCGACTCCCGAAAAACAAATGGCGCATAGCTTGCAATGACAGTGCCATTACGTGCGAACACAACCTGGTTGGAGAGGCGGCGCGCCGACCGGCGGCACGCCTGAACAGGATCGGGGTCCTACGTTTGGACGAAGGAAGTTCGCACTGCCATGAAGGTGCTGCGCGAAGCGACTACACGAAGGTACCACGTATAGGCACTGATTTCCACGCGGTAGCGCACACTCCAGGCCAATAAGGACGGTCATCTGCGCGGCTGCGCACGGTGATGCCACGAGGCTGGCCAAAACCTCAACTGAACGCGCCACCGTTGCTGTGGTGCAGCGTGAGGTGACTATGATTGATCACATCGAGTAATGCTTCAGTGGCATCTGCATTCTGGCGCCACGCCGATATGTGTGCCGTTTTTTCCCTCCGAGCGGCGAGAGACCCGGGACACATTCCTAGCTTTGCGCGGACAGAGCGGCTCGCCGAGCCCGTTGATGCCCACATCCCGTCATTGATCACATGTGAGACCGGAGCAGTGCCGACGTTGAGCCTATTTCGTCGGCGCTTATGCGATTAATTGCTGTCCGGCTTGCATGCTCAGGAGCTATAAGAATGGATAAAGTATTTGCACCCGCTAACGGGACGCACGTCGAGGCTCAAAACGAAGCGTCGCAGGAATGCCGCACACTCGCCCAGGTGATTCTCGCAGGCGGCTCCGGCACGCGTCTATGGTCCGTTTCGCGCGAACAGTTTCCGAAGCAGCTGATCGACGTGATCGGCGACAGGACGCTGCTGCAAGCCACCATGGGGCGCATGGACAACTTCAGTCCTCTGTGGAAGGTAGCGCCCGAACCGGTGATCGTATGCGGCGCGGAACATTACTTCGCGACTTACGAACAGGCGCGCGAGAGCGGTGTGAACGCGCGCATCGTCGTCGAGCCGGGGCGCCGCGAGACACGGCTCCCGCGCTGACGCTTGCTGCGCTCACCGCGGCGTCCGGGGGCGAGGACGTCATTCTGGTCGCGATGCCCGCCGACCACGCGATAGCGAACCTCAAGGCTCTTCACAAGGCGATAGCAATTGCAGCAGCCTATGCGGACGCAGGTGCGATCGCCACCCTCGGCGTTCCGCCTACCGGTGCGGACACTGGTTTCGGCTACATCCGCCTCGGCGCTGCGTTGAACGATGGCGCGCATCGTATCGAACGCTTTGTCGAGAAGCCGGCGCCCGAACTCGCGGCGCAATATGTCGAATCCGGCAATTACTGGTGGAATAGCGGCATGTTCGTCGTGCGGGCCTCCGTGTGGCTCGCGGTCATCAAGCAATTCCAGCCGCAAATCCACGATGCCTGCGTGCGAGCATACGAAGGCGCGAAGTTGACTGACGGCTGTGTCGTTCCGGACGCCGAAGCGTTCCTGCAATCGCCCTCGGATTCGATCGATTACGCCGTGATGGAGCATATCGGCAAGCCTGAATCGCAATTCGCGGGCATCGTCGTGCCGCTTCAGGCGGGATGGTCCGACCTCGGCTCATGGGACGCCGTGTGGCAGGCAATGGAAAAGGACGAGTGCGGCAATGCATCGAGCGGACGCGTGCTGTTCGAAGGTGCGACGGCGACCTATGCGCGCTCGTAAGGTGGCCGCTTGCTCGCATGTGTCGGGACCCAGGACCTGATCGTCGTCGAAACAGACGATGCGGTGCTGGTGGCCGACCGCTCGCATGTGCAGGACATCAAAGGTCTCGTCTCGCGTATCAAGGCGGAAAAATCGCCGGAAGCGGAGGCGCACAGAAAAGTGCGTCGTCCGTGGGGCTTTTACGATTCGATCGATCACGGCGACCGTTTCCAGGTGAAGCGAATAGTCGTGATGCCGGGCGCACGCCTGTCTCTGCAGATGCATCACCACCGCGCGGAGCATTGGGTCGTCGTGAGCGGCACCGCGCTCGTCACGCGCGGCGAAGAAAAATTCCTGCTTGGGGAAAACGAGTCGACGTATATCCCACTCGGTGTTCGTCATCGTCTTGAGAACCCTGGGTGTGTTCCGTTTCAGATTATCGAAGTGCAGTCCGGTGCCTATCTGGGCGAGGACGACATCGTCCGGTTCGACGACAAGTATGGCCGTGCGGGTTGATCGACCGTGGCGAACCACAGCGTGTTTGAGGGGGCGGCTATGCGATTGATTACCGGTCTGTTGGCGAGACTGTTCGATGTGGCGATGATCCTGGGCGGTGCGGTCGTCGCTTCTCACATCCGTTTCGACGACGTCGCGCAACATAACTTTTATCTGGCATTCGTCGCGTTTGCGGCGGCGTTCTCGCTCGCGGTATTTCCTGCGTTGGGCGTCTATCAGTCTTGGCGCGGCCGTTCAAAGCGCGTTCTGGTGGGGCAGGTGGCGCTCGGCTGGCTGCTCGTTCATGCCTGCGCGCTTGCATTGATGTTTTCGCTGCACCGCATCGACTTCGTATCGCGGCTCTGGTTCGCCTACTGGACAGGGATCGCGGGCGGCGCGATGATCGCGGGCCGCATGGTGACTCACGTGCTGCTCGGGCGCGTCCGCAATGCGGGGCTGAACTTGCAGAAAGTCGCCATTGCAGCATGCGGTGACCATTGCGACGAGATTTTGCGCAAGATGGAGAAGCAGCCCACAGCGGGCTTTCGCGCCAGCGCCGTCTACAACCTGCGCCCCGGCAAGAAGACCACCAGTACCGTGCCGATGTTCGAACAGCGCGCGGCTTTTGCCAGGCACGTGCGCGAACAGCATGTGGACGAAGTGTGGCTCGCGCTGCCTTTGTCGGAAGAGCGTGCCATTCTCGAGCTGGTCGACGAGTTTCGCAACGACCTGATCAATGTGCGTTTCATGCCGGATGTGCGAGCGCTCGCTCTCTTCGATGGAAGCGTGACCGAGCTGCTTGGTTTTCCCACCATCAATCTGGCTGCGTCGCCTTTGCCGCCCAATGCAATGGTGAAGAAGGAGCTGTTCGACCGCGTTTTTTCCTTGATTGCATTGATTGCCGTGTCGCCCATTCTTCTCGCATGTGCCATAGCGGTGAAATTGAGTTCGCCCGGTCCCGTGTTCTTCAAGCAATGCCGTAAGGGTGCGGATGGACGCGTCTTCATGATCTACAAGTTCCGCAGCATGCGCCTGCATGAGCAGAAGCAGGGCGTGCTCGAACAGGCCACGCGCGGCGATCCACGCATCACGCGCGTCGGGCGCTTCCTGCGGCGCACGAGCCTCGACGAATTGCCGCAGTTCTTTAACGTGCTGCGCGGCGATATGTCGGTGGTGGGTCCGCGACCGCACGCCCTCGAGCACGACGACCTGTATCAGGGCATCGTGTCGGGCTATATTCACCGCTATCGGATCAAGCCCGGTATCACCGGCTGGGCGCAGATCAACGGTTTCCGTGGCGAGACCGATCGCATCGAGAAGATGGAAGGCCGTGTAGCCCATGATCTGTACTACCTCAGAAACTGGTCGTTCGCGCTGGACGTCAAGATCATTTGCTCGACCATATTCAAGGGACTGCATCATCCCAACGCTTACTGATCCATTCGTCGGGTGGCGGCATGGATCATGCAGTACATGAGTTGCGTACGTGAATCGGCTCGCTGGGCGGACTATGAAACTAAACGACGTTGAAAGAGTAGTCAGGCGTTCAATGAAGAAGGTGGGTCGATACGCGTTCCACCAGGTTCATGGCGCGCAGGCGAAACAGGTTCTGCGCTTACTGCAGAAAAAATATGGACCGCCCGATCCGGCCAACCTCAAGCTCGCCGATACGTACGCGCGCGACGTATTCGGTGACGCCGTTTACGCGCCTTGGCTGCGCGTTTATGCCGCCTTTAGCGGGACCTTCAAGGAAGGTTGGATTCCCGACAACTATTACGGCGGCGTGGTCGTGCCCAGCATGAAAGGTGGCTATGGGCGTATCTCGAACCTGAAGCCGATGTCGCGCGTGATCTTCGGCTGTGACGCGTTTCCCGACATCGCCTACTTCGCGAACGGTCTTTTCTTTACGGATCGCAATGTGGTGGTGCCTGAGCAGGAGCTCGAGCAGGTGGTCTTCCGCGAGAGCGACAAAGTCGTCTTCAAACTGGACGGCTCGGCGCAAGGTAAGGGCATTCATTTCTTCGACCGCAAATCGTTCGACTGCGGTCTGGTCAAGTCACTCGGCAACGGCGTCATTCAGAAGTTCATCGTTCAGCATCCGCTTCTCAGCGCGTTCGCGCCGAACTTCGTTGCCACCTTGCGCTTGACGACGGCGGTGGACGACCTCGGCCGTACTTCCCTCCGCGCTGCGTTTCTGAGGCTCGGCAGAGCGCGTCATACTCACATCAGTGTGGATGACGAAGTGTGCGTGCCCGTGGATCTCGTCACAGGAGAACTGGCGCAACAAGGATTGCTGACGGACTGGGGCGCGACGCAGGAGCACCCCGATTCGAAGATCAGATTCGCCGGTCTCACGATGCCCGCATTCCGCGATTGCGTCGAAACCGTGCTGCTGCTTCATCGGAAGGTGCCCTTTGCGCGCTGCATCGGGTGGGACGTGACGGTGGACAGTGAGGGCAAGGTGCAGGTAATGGAATGGAACGGCGAGCACAACGATGTAAAGTTCAGTGAGGCAACACAGGGCCCGTGCTTTTCTGACCTGAAGTGGGAACTGCTGAATGCCGGTCCGCTATGACAGAACCCGGCAAGGAAGGTCGTGTGAGCGAACAATTGTGGTGCGTCCATATTGAAGGGCCCGACGATTTCATCGCGGCAGCTTCAAGAGAGGCGGCGGAGCGCGAGGCGTCGGCTACGCCTATGTCGAGCGCTCCGGAGAAGGTCGTCGCGATGCGCCTGTGCACGCGGTTGCGATGGAGTGGCCGTTCGCGCCGGAGGGCCATGCACGCGCGCTGGAAAGCGACTGGGAGGATTTGCAGCGTATGCCGCATCGCAAGCAACAGGTCGCTTCGTCGCAGAACATATTGACCCATATTGCCCGACGCGTGAAAGAACTTCTCGAAGTGGCGCGCGGCACCTGACTGACCGGCCGTCGGCGACGCGCCGGCTGGCCGCGCCGCCGTGGTCCAATCTAGTGCAGGTCGTTTCGCGGGCTTGACGAAACGACATTACCCGAACTGTCCACGATCACCACAGGTTCGCTCGGCGGGGCCGGCGGCTGTTCGATTGCGAGCGGGCTCCTGACGTTGCTGCGGCCACTTGATCCCATGCCTATCGACACCGCGCTATCGAGCAACGAAAACAGTGTGGACAGGTAGCTTTGCAGGCTGTTCTGTACGACACCCGCGAGTTCATTGTGCGTGTCGACGGCAATGTCCTCGACGTGTGCCCAATATGCACAGGTCTTTTTGATCGCCGCGGGAACTTGCTGGAATTGCAGATCGAATATCTGATCCATCGACTCCGATAACAGCGTCGCATCGACAAGCGCCTGTTGTTCGAACAATGAAGTCTTGACGGCCTGCACGTTCAACTCGACAACTTTTTCAAAACCGGCAACGGCTTTTGCGGCGAACTCGTAAGCGGCAATTGCATTGCTTTCAGGGCTAACGTTGGGCTGATTCAGGACAATGGCATTCATGAGGTGCTCCGTGTTCATGCGAGCGGAAGGAAAAGCGCGACAACAGGCAGTGTTTTAGCAACGCCTATTCCTCCTGCCCGGCGGATTGCATAAACGAGTGGACTTAACCTCGCACGGCGTGTGCGGCCGGAAAGCGCTACTGGCTCGCGCCGGCGGGTGCGTGGTCAGCAGAACTGCGCTAGTCGCGATCCACAGAAGCAGTGGTTTCATAGTGGTGCAATGCGTCCATTGAAGCGGCACGGGGCGCGCCGTATCGCATGAAGCCAGCAATGCTTATGCCTCGCGTAGCGCGCTCTTATTGCCGCGCGGCGCGGTGGGGAATTCGCGGCTCTCCTTATTGAGCAGGAACGGAACGATTGCCATGACTGAACTCGACCTCTCCAACATCTACCGAAGCTACATTGCCTGCCTGAACCACCAGGACTGGGAAAAGCTGCCGCAGTTCGTGCATGACGACGTCTACTATAACGACCGCCGAATCGGCTGTTCAGGATACCGCGCAATGCTGGAGAGCGATTTTCGCGAGATTCCGGATCTTCATTTCGACATTGAGCTATTGATGGCCGATCCCGCGTATGTGGCGGCCCGCTTGCGTTTTAATTGCACCCCGAAGGGAATGTTTCTTGGCCTCGGCTTCAACGGCAGGAAAGTGACTTTCACCGAAAACGTTTTCTATGAATTTCGCGGCGAGAGAATCGGACAGGTATGGTCGGTTATCGATAAAGCGGCTATCGAAGCGCAATTGTAGCTACCGGGAAAACTCGCGCTCCGTCACGGAGTACTGCCGGCCGAGGTTTGTGTCATGCCGCTGCCGAGTGCCTGGAACAACGCAGCGGTGTCCGCAAAACGGTTCGCCTGCGCGCGAGTTCGATCGATAGAACTCTGCAGGGACTGACGTTCGGCATCCAGAAGGGCGGACTGACTGATGCCGCCTGCCGCATATTGCCGACTCGCTATGTCGAGGCTCGCGTGTGCTTCCTCCGCGGCCTCGGCGCGCGCCTGCAATTCGCGCGCGTCGTTTTGCAACGCGGTGAGCGAGTCGGCCACCTGTTGCAACGCCTGAAGTACGACTTGCCGATAGTTGTCGAATGCGCCTTCATAGGCCGCCTCTGCCGCGCGTTTTTTCGCATGCAATTCGCCGCCGTGAAAGAGCGGCTGTGTCAGATTGAGGCCGATATTCCATACGTTCAGGCCATTCACAATGTCGCCGATTCGCGTGCGTTCCGAGCCCATTCCCGCCGACAATGCAAATTGCGGATAGAGGTTGGCGGTTGCGACGCCGACATTCGCGCTTGCCTGATGCAGCAATGCCTCGGCCGCCATGATGTCAGGTCTCGTCCGCGCTAATGTGGACGGTAACGTGACGGGAATATCCAGGGGCAACTGCAGCGCATCGAAAGTGAGTTCGTCGAAATCCGCTTGTGACGGCGCTCTGCCGAGCAGAATGGCCAACTCGTGATCCGCGGCTGCGAGCCGTGTGGCAAGCGGCGGCAGTGATGCGCGCGTTTGAGCAAGCAGTGTGCGCTGGCCGCGTACGTCGAGTTGCGAAACGCCTCCAGCGGTGAAACGCGCTTCCATGATCGACAGTTGATGGGCCTGTGCATCCGCAAGGCGCCGCGTCAGCGCAACCTGCTGCCGCAACGACGCGCGCCGCACGACGGTGGCCACGATATTGCCCGCTATGCTCAACCGCGCGGCCTCCAGCTCATACGACTCGTAATCGACCTGTGCCATGCCTGACTCGAGTGCACGACGATTGCCGCCGAAGATATCAAACGCATACGACACGCTGACCGATGCGCTGAACAACGAAAACGGCCCGGGAGTCTCCATATGCGGAATACCGAACGCAGCAGGATCGACCTTTTCCCTCGCGCCGGAAAACGTTGCGTCGATGTTCGGGAATTGCGTCGTTCCGGCAAGCGCCGTGTAGTTTTCGCGCGCCTGAAGCAGCCTCGCGCGCGCCTCGCCGAGCGTCGGGTTGTGGCGCAAGCCTTCATCCACGAGACGGTTCAGCGCGTCGGACCCGAACTCACGCCACCACATCGGTATGGGACGCAACGCCGTGGTAAACGTTTGAGCGGCGCCCGCGGGGCCGTTGGATGTGGCCGTATGTTCGGGCAGGGCGTCTTGTGTAGCTTTGCGTGTCCGGCGCGGCCAGTGTATGAAAGTCCGGGCCTGCTGCACAGCCGCTCAAGGCGATTGCGCACACAACAAGGAACGCTTTCATGACGGTTCTTCCTAGTCGAGTGTGCGCCGGTAAAAGCGCAGCGCAACCGCCATGACGATTGCAGTGAAAAGTGCCATGGGCCATACCGACGGCCATAGGTCCGTCCATCCGTCTCCCTTGAGCAGGATGCCGCGAATGAGCCGGTTGAAATAGGTCAACGGCAACAGATTGCCGATGAATTGCGCCCATTGCGGCATGCCCGCGAACGGGAACATGAAACCGGATAGCAGGATATTCGGCAGAAAGTAAAACACAGTCAGTTGCATAGCCTGCAGCTGGTTCTGCGCAAGCGAGGACAAGGTAATGCCCACAGTGAAATTGGCGGCAATGAAGAGCAGTGCGGCCAGATAAATCGCCACCGTGCTCCCGACAAAGGGCACATGAAACACGAAGCGCGTCGCGAGCAGAATGATCGACGCCTGAATCAGGCCAATGGCCACATAAGGCACGATCTTGCCGTTCATGACCTCGATGGGTAGAACCGGCGTTGCGAGCAGAGTTTCCATCGTGCCGCGTTCGCGTTCGCGTGTAACGGCGAGGCCCGTCATCATGACGAGCGTCATGGTGAGAATAACGCCCATGAGTCCCGGAACCACGTTGTACTGCGTGATCCCCTCCGGGTTGTACAGGTTGTGAACCTGCACGCTGAAGGCGCTTTGCCCGCCGTTCAGGTGCGCGAGCGGGCCGGTAATGTCCTTGTCCGCGACCGGCTGAACGAGATTGGGCAGAGCAGCAACGGCCGTGTGCGTTGCAGTGGGGTCGGTTGCATCGGCCTCGACAAGCAGCGCAGGGTGTTCGCCCCGCAGCAGTTTTCTTGAGAAATCGACGGGGATGTTCAGCACGAACTGCACGCGGCCTTGGGCGAGCGCGCGGCGTCCCGCTTCTTCGTTGGGCAGCGTTTCGACAATGTCGAAATACGCCGAGTTCGTCATTGCCGCGATAAAGCTGCGCGAAAACCTGCTTTGATCGTGAACGATGACAGCCGTCGGCAGATGCTTCGGGTCGGTGTTGATGGCGAAACCGAATAGCGCGAGCTGAACGATGGGCACACCCACAATCATCGCGAAAGTGACGCGGTCGCGTCGAAGCTGGAGGAACTCCTTGAGCACCACGCTCCACCAGCGCGTCAACGAAAAGGCGGTGACTGCGCTCATGATGGCGCTCCAAAGTTGTCTCGCGAATGACTCATCAGATAGATGAACACGTCTTCGAGTCCTGTTTCTATCTGCTGCAGGCGCAGCTGCGTGCCGCCGGTGGCCTGCCTCAGCGCGCGCTCCAACGCTGCATGGTCGCGGCCGCTCGCATGCAGCGCGGAGCCGAACACGACGGTTTGATCGACACCCGGCGTGTCGCGTAGTTTCTCGGACAATTCGCTGAGATGTTCGCCCTGGATCGACCATGTGGCCAGATCCAGCGAGTCGATCACTTCTTTCGACGCGCCTTACGCGAGCAGTTTTCCGTATGCGATATAGGCGAGCTTGGGACAGCGTTCGGCTTCATCCATGTAATGCGTACTCACCAGTACGGAGATGCCGCGCGCCGCGAGCCGATGCAGTTCCTCCCAGAAATCGCGGCGCGCTGTCGGGTCGACGCCCGCAGTGGGTTCGTCGAGCAGCAACAGTTTCGGTTCGTGCAACATGCATGCAGCAAGCGCCAGACGTTGCTTCCAGCCTCCGGACAGCGACCCCGTAAGCTGGCTAGCGCGGCTTTGCAGCCCGAGTGCTTCGAGCGATTTGTCGACGACCTCGCGACGGTTGCGCATCTGGTAAATGCGCGCGACGAAGTCGAGATTCTCGCGAATTGTCAGATCTTCCCAATACGAGAAGCGCTGCGTCATATAGCCGACATTGCGCTTGATCTCTGCACTCTCGCGGCGGATATCGTAGCCAAGGCATGTGCCGGTGCCGGAATCTGGCGTGAGCAGTCCGCACATCAGACGGATGGACGTAGCCTTGCCGCTGCCGTTCGGCCCGAGAAAGCCGAAGATTTCGCCGCGCGCGACCTGCAATGACACGTCGTTGACCACATGCTTGTCGCCGAAATGCTTGTTCAGGCCGTGCACGTCGATCACATACTCGGGCGCGGCCGTATTCATTTGAGCACCACTGCAACCGGCTGGCCCGGATGAAGTTTCGTTGCGTCCGCAACGGGGGTGTGCGCCTCGATCATGTACACAAGCTTCGCTCGACTCTCGTTGCTATAGATGACCGGCGGCGTGTACTCGGCTTTATTCGACACATAAGTGATTTTCGCGGGCAGATCCGCCGCGCATCCGTCGCAATGTATCGACACTGCGCGGCCTGGCGCGAGTGCGCCGACCAGCGTCTCCGGCACAAAGAAGCACACCTTGATGTTCTGTGGCGGCAACATCTGCACGACAGGACTGCCGGCCGGCACCCATTCGCCGCTGCGATAGAGCGTATCGTAGACGAGCCCGTCGGCGGGCGCGTTCACGCGTTTCTGGTCCAGCTTCCACTGAGCCTGCGCGACGACGGCTTCGGCCGCGGCGGCGTGGGCCTGCTGCGCGCCGATCTGCTGCGAGCGTCCAGGCAAGCGCGCCACTTCCACCTGACTCGTGAGTTCGCGCACTTGCGCGGAGCGGGCCTCGGCATTCGCGCGCGAATCGTCGAGCTGCGCTTTCGAAATACCGCCCGCGCTGTACTGCGCCTCGTCGCGCGTGAGTTGCAGCGCCGCCTTGCGTGCGTTCGCCACAGCCTCCGACAGTTGCGCGCGGTTGACGTTGACCTCCGGCACGCGCTTGCCGGTCTGGATGTCGGCCAATTGCGAACGCGCAGCCGCGAGTTGCTGCTGCGCCTCTTGCAGTGCGGCGGTTTCGTCGACGGAATCGAGCGCGAAGAGCGGCATGCCGGCCTTGACGGTTTCGCCGCGAGCAACTTGCAGCTGTGTGAGTTTGCCCGCGAGAGAAGATCCCAGGTATACGTATTCGCCTTCCACATAGCCTTGGTATGCGTTCTCCTCGCGATGCGAGCATCCTGCGAGCAGCGCGCCGATGATCCACAGCCATGCCGGCCGCCTTGCCCAGTTGATGGAGTACTTCATTGCTTGTCTTCCACACGGATGAAGTACAATGAAATATATGTGAATTCAAATTCAAACTGTTTTTTCGGAGCCTGCACTTTCCCATGCCGACGAAACGCGCGAGCACCCCTGCAAGAATGACGGACCGGGCCAAGGAGGCAAAAGCCGCGAGTAGATCCGCAGCGGCGGCGCGCACGGAACACGCGAAGCCACACAAAGAGGTGAAGCAGCGCCAACAAACCGAAGACTCAAGATCTGTCAAGCGCGCGAGCCGGCCCGACGGCGCGGCAACTCGCCAACATCTGCTCGACATCGCAGGGCAGGTATTCGCGGCGCGCGGTTTCGCCGACGCCACCAGCAAGCAAATCTGCGAGCGCGCGGGCACGCCGATGGCCTCGGTGAACTACCATTTCGGCAGTCGCGAGGCGCTTTACGAAGCGGCACTCGTGGAAGCGCACCGCCAGGTCGTGAGCCTCGACGAATTGTCTGCGCTGACAGAAGCGCCGGGCGATCCGCGGGACGAGTTACGGGCGGTCATCTCGCGATTCGTCGGGCTTTCGGCCAGCTCGGGCGCGCCGTGGGGATTCATGCTGATGCTGCGCGAAGTGCTGTCGCCGTCGCCGGCCATGCCCGCGCTCATCGAAAAGGCGGTGCGGCCAAAGGCCACTGTATTGCTCGGACTGATCGGGGAAGTACTGCAGTTGAATCCGCATAAGCCGGCCGTGCAGCGAGCGTTAATGTTCAGCGTGCTTCCCTGCATCGCGTTGATGATTGCGCCGCGGCAGGTGCAGGCAGCCTTGCTGCCTGCTGTTGGAAAAGACAAGAATGCGCTGGTGGAAGACTTTACCCGCTTCGTGATGGCGGGACTCGATGCACTTGCCTCTGCACATAGAGCGCGTAAATAGCTCTACTGATCAAATGCGATTCTGCGGCTGCGTAGCTCGCGCATGCCGCTGTTCAGGTGCGCACGTGCGCTTTCCTTGTCGTCAGCGCGCATCTGTTCATAGGTACGCTGCGCGACTTCGTGCGGCACCGCCTTCAGTGGGCGATTGCTGTTCATCGCCTTGAGCTGGACTTCCGCTGCGCGCTCCAGGTAGTACAGGTCGTCCCACGCTTCGGCAATGCTCTCGCCTGCGACCAGCACGCCGTGATTCTTGAGGAACACGATGTCCGCGTCGCCGATTGTCTCCGCAATGCGGTCGCCTTCCGAGTCGTCCAGTGCGAGGCCGTTGTAATTTTCGTCGACGGCAGTGCGGCCGTAGAACTTCAATGCCGTTTGCCCAAGCCATAGCAGCGGCGGACCCTCGAGCAGGCACAACGCAGTCGCATTTGGCATGTGTGTGAAAAGCGGCCTTCACGCGGGGTTTCAGCCGATGCAAACGTGCGTGAATATAAAACGCCGTTGCTTCGGGCTTGCCGTCGCCGGCTACGACATGTCCGTCGAGATCGCAGATCAGAAGTCGCGATGCCGTGATCTCCGAGAACGCATAACCATACGGATTCACGAAAAAAAGATTGTCGTGTCCGGGCACGACCGCGGAAAAGTGATTGCAGATTCCTTCTTCGAAACCGTATTGCGCCGCAAGCTGAAAGCAGGCGGCGAGTTCAATGCGCGCCTCGCTGACGGCGTCGGATTCGAGTCGCAAGGTCGAAGACGATTTCGCCGAGCCAATGGAAGAATGCGTGTGCGCCATAGTTGATGTTCCTGAAAGTTACCAGCGGAGCTTAGCAAAAAGCACCGGCACCTGATCCAGCGTGGAAAGCGTTGCGTCCGGCGTGTAGTCGGGCAACCGCGTGCGGCCCGTTCCCCGGTCGATCCATACGCAGCGAAAGCCCACGTTGCGCGCGGCCGCATGATCGAGGTGCGGACTCGCGCAAATATGCACGACTTCATGGCGCGTCACACCCAGTTGCGCATGCGCGTAATCGAATAGCCTTCGGTCGGGTTTGTACGCGCCCGCCTGCTGGCGGTAATCACGCAGTCGATCAGGCCGCCCAGTTGCGCGACGTTGCCCGCAATGACGTCGTCGGTATTCGACACGATGCACAGCCGATAATCATCTTGCTTGAGTCGGCGCAATGTGTCGACCACTTCGGGAAACGGCGGCATGGCTGAAATGCGATCCGTCAGCGTGCGTACATCCTCTTGATTACTCTCCAAACCGAGTTCGGCGAGCGCAAGACGCAGACCCGCGCCTGCCACTTCGCGAAACGACCGATGCGGCGGGGTCTGCTCCAGTGCGTGTTCATGCCGGTCATAAACCTCGATGAGTTTCGCTGAATCGACGTTGTGACCGGTCTTCGTCTGCAGAATCTCGCGTACCACCGCCTGCAGACCCTCGTCCCACTGGATCAACGTGCCATAGCAGTCGAACGTGAGCCAGCGTGGGCGTGCAGTGTTGTGCAAGGACATTGAATGGACTCCCGGAGTGAATGGTTCTGCGAATGGCGTCAAGATTAGGCGCATTGACAGTTATTGGAAAATTAAATTAACCTCTCGACGTCAGTTGCGTTGCAAATAACGAAGCGAGCCTCTATGCTTGATCTCGACCTCTTGAATACGCTGATTTGCGTTGTCGACGAAGGCAGTTTCACGCGTGCTGGCGAGCGGGTGCATCGCACGCAGTCCACTGTGAGTCAACAGGTGCGGCGGCTGGAGGAACTGGTTGGCCGCACTTTGCTGATGCGTGATCGCACCGGCAATCAGGTGACGGCAACCGAGCACGGCGAACTGCTCGCGCAATACGCGCGACGGCTGCTTGCGCTCGCGCAGGAAGCACAGGACGCACTGACAAGCGACGTAGCGGTCACGCCGCTTCGCATAGGCGTGCCGGAAGATTTCGACGCGCGCCGCATGTCGGCGATGCTGTCGGGATTCGTGAAAACCAGGCCGGGCGTCCGGCTCGAAACGGTGGCCGGCATGAGTGCAGACCTGCAGCGCAGGCTGTCCAGTGGTGAGATAGAAATCGCGCTGATCAAGCGGAAGCCGGGAAGCGGCGAATGCCTCGCATCGTGGCCCGAGTCGCTAGTCTGGGTGCGAGGGGCGAACGCAGTAGCGCCGGAGCAGTCTTCCGACGAACCCGTTCCTCTGGCGCTCTTTCCGAAAGGCTGCGTCTACAGGCAACGTGCGATTCGCGGGCTCGACAAGGCACATCGGCGTTGGCGGGTCGCGTTCGGAAGTCACAGCCTGACGGGTATTCAGGCGGCGGTTTCTTCGGGCCTCGGCATTTCCGTTCTGCCCACCACAGCGGTGCTTCCCGAGCACCGCATCTGCAGCGGCTTTCCGCCTTTGCCGCCGACAGAGCTCGCGCTCGTCAGCTCCGGCGGCGTGCTCAATGCGCATCAACGCGCGCTGGTCGATTTCCTTCTCGCGGAAATGAGTGCATAGAACGGCCGGCAAAACGACGAGCCGGCACGCCATGCGTTGTCGTCTACGACAGGTGATGCACTTCCTGCAATCCGAACACCGGCGTCGGAATACCCTCCATGCGAGCTTTCAGTTGCAAAGACAGATACTGTGAGTAATGTCGCGACTGGTGCAGGTTCCCGCCATGAAACCACAGCGCCTGCTGCCGCGTGGGCTTCCACATGTTGCGCTGTTCGCCTTCCCACGGCCCCGGGTCTTTCGACGTATTCGAGCCGAGGCCCCACACTTTGCCGACCTTGTCCGCCACCTCGCGCGAGATGAGGTCCGCCGCCCAGCCGTTATCCATAACCCGTTGCGTACACAACGAGATCCGCTTCGAGTTCGCTGCCGTCGCTGAGCAGTACGGAATGCTCCTTCAGTTCGACCACGTCGACGCCGCTTTTCAGCTTGATCCTGCCGTCGGCGACGAGCTCTGACGCGCCCACGTCGATGTAATAGCCCGAGCCGCGCCGCAGATATTTCATGAAGAGGCCGGAGTCGTCATCGCCAAAATCGAGCATAAAGCCGCTTTTTTGAGGGCGCGCATAGAACTCGGCGTCGCGCTCGCGAATCACATTGAAGACCGGAATCTGGAACTGGTGAAGAATCGCATACGGAATGGATGCGAAGGTCAAGTCCGCCTTGGCGGTTGTCATGCCCGCAGCCACCGCGCGCTCCGGATACAGATCGCCGAGTGCGAGGTCCATGAGCGAATCGGACTTCACAATGTGCGTGGACGAGCGCTGCACCACCGTCACGTCGACACCCGCTTCCCACAACGCCGCGCAAATGTCATGAGCCGAATTGTTCGCGCCGATCACGACGACCTTCTTGCCCTGATACGCGTCCGGCCCGGGATGCTGCGACGAATGGTGCTGCTCGCCCTTGAACACATCCATGCCCTTGAAGCTCGGCATGTTCGGTTTGCCGGACATGCCGGTCGCGAGCACGAGTTGCTTCGGCCGCAAGGTGATGGGCTGTCCGGCTCGCTCCACTTCGACGATCCATTCGCCGTTCGCTTCGTCGTAGCGGGCCGATTTGCACACGGTCGACCCCCAGTAGTTCAGTTCCATGACCTTCGTGTACATCTCGAGCCAGTCGCCGATCTTGTCCTTCGGCGTGAAGACAGGCCTGTTGTCGGGGAAGGGTAGATAAGGCATATGGTCGTACCAGACCGGATCGTGCAGGCAGAGCGTCTTGTAGCGCTTGCGCCATGCATCGCCGAGCCTTTCGTTCTTATCCACGATGATGGTTGGCACGCCGAGCTGCCGCAGCCGCGCACCAAGTCCGATGCCGCCCTGGCCGCCGCCGACGATCAGACAGTAGGGTTGCTCCGACACGCCGAGCGCGTCGAGCTCGGCCTCGCGCCGCTCTTTCCAGCTCGTTCGGTCGCGACGCGCGCCGTGTTCGGCGCCCATCGGCCGGCGCAATCCTTTGGGATCCTCATGACCCTTGAGCTCGGCCATCGTGGTGAGGAGTGTCCAGATCCGGCTTTCCTTCAGGCGGATAAAACCGTTGCCGCGCGCGACGCCCGTTTCGAACGTGATCCAGCCTTGCGTCACACCGTCGGCTTCCGTTGCGGGTTCGTTATCCACGAGCCGAAGCTTCGACGGTTTGATCGCGGTCAACTGCGCGTCCAGCATCGCGGCGATCTGCTCGCGACCTTCGAGCGTCTTGATGTTCCAGGTGAACGCAACGAGATCGCGCCAGTAGCAGTCGGGCTGAAACAGGTCGACGGCAGCCTGCGTGTCGGCGCGTTTCAACGCGGCTTCGAGGCTTTCCAGCACATTGGATATGGCTTGATTTGCGGTGTTGGCAGACATGGTTGCTCCTCCATACGAAACGGATAGTTAAACTTCGGTGGGAACGCGGGTTCTGTGCCCGCTAAAGAAATCGCTATGGCACCGCTAGCATTTGTGCGGTGGCAGGATGCGCAGCTTCGCGATGCGCCGGTACAAAGTCGCACGCGACACGCCGAGCGCTTGTGCGGCCACGTCGGTGCGCCACTTCGCATTGTTCATCGCGTCGACGATGCGGTTGCGCTCGAGCGCGTCGCTCTCTGACATGACCGGCGCGTCGTGCGGCGCAGTGCTCCCGCTCGTGGCGCTTCGCTCGTCCGGCGTGGCGTTGCTGCGTCTCGAAATGCGCGCGGCCGACGGTGGACGCACCCGCGCATAGAGCGGCGAGCCGGTTTCATTCACCCTCAGTGACACGAGACCGCGGCTCGACTTCGGATCGAACAGACGCTCGGGCGCAACGTCGAAAAGCTCCGACACGTGACGCGGCAACTCATGCAGGGCCGGCAGACATTCGCGCGCCCGCCGGTTCACAGCAACGGCATGACCGCGTGCGTCTATGGCGATCAGAATTTCTGGCTGCGCTTCCACTAATGCCGGTTGCGATGCGCGAGCAATATCCAGCAATCGGCGACGGCATTCAGGAAGTAAGCGTCTTCGATCAGCAGCGCGCTTTGCCGCACGATGTGATTGACGAGCCGCTGGCTTTCGCGATCGTCGGGAGAGCGCACGGCCGACGCATCCAGCACGCCGAGCAACTCGTCGTGCAAACCGAAAATAGGCGACGCGCTGCATGTGAGCGTGGTGAAGGCTGCGCGAAAATGATCGATTCTATGCACGGTGATCGGCTGCCCGTCGAGCAGCACGGTCGCGACGCCGCAGGTGCCTTCCTCGCTTTCCGACCAGCACGAGCCGAGATACAGTCCCGCGCGCTTGAAGTCGTGGCGGCGGTCCTTGTCGACGCGGTAGTCGATCGTCACGCCCTGTGCATCGGTCAGCATCACACAGTAGTCCGCTTCGCGGACCATCTCGTGCAAGCGCGACAGACATTGCCCCGAGGCGCGCAGAAACGATTCCTCGCGATGCTGCACATCGCGCAACTCCGGTACCGTGAGGATGCGCGGCCCGGCGGTTGCGCCGGGATCGAGATGATATTGCTCGAGCGAGCGCTTATACGATGACGCGAGCCGCTTGCCGTCTGCGCCGGGGCGCTGCGTCCGTCCTTCTATGACGTTGCATGTCTCGAAATGATGCGTATCCGAACGGAATATCTGGAGGCACTGGGTCGGGCTTTTATTGCGAACCTTTTTCCCTCATCAATGGCGAGATTATTAGCTCTTTTTCATGCGGAATTGCAATGCTTGAATAGAACAAATTCGGGTTGAAGTCAGTGAAAAGATCACCTAAGATAACGTTCCAAAAAATGACTTGCGGGCGATTAAATGGTGTTTGGAAAAAACGTATGTATACCTAATCATTGTCTTGCTTTTGGCCATGAGCTTTCCTATCTTCCATGCGAGAGGGGCTTGGTGACCCGCATCGTAGCGCAGGAATCGGTGCCTGCGGTGTTAAGTAAAGCTGTTCGCGTTTAGCTGCATGGGTTTCCGTTGCGGCAGGCCTGTTAAGTAAGATGCATGGCGTATTGCCTGCGCAGGCAGCGCTTAGGCAGCGATATCCAAGAAATCAGCTTTACTGAATAAAGGCATCAAATGAAGCGATTCGCCGCAGTGGTCCTGGCAAGCGCGAGCGTGCTTGCTTACGCTCAAAAACCGGCAACCTATCCCGCGCATGGACAAAGCCAACAGCAGCAACTGTCGGATGACGGTGCGTGTTACGCCTAGGCGAAGCAGAGCACCGGCATCGATCCGGCTGTCGTCGCGCAGACGCCCGCGCCACCATCGGGCCCGACCGGCGCACGCGTCCGAGGCGCGGCGCGCGGGGCGGCGGCCGGCGCGATCGTCGGCGAAGTGAGCGGCAATGACGCGGGTCACGGCGCAGCGGTGGGAGCGGCCGCGGGCGCGCTCGCCGGCGGGGTGCGCAGCCGTCAACAGCATGCGGCACAGGCGCAGGCTGCCGAGGCTTCGCAGCAATCGGCGATGAACACTTATTGGCGTGCGTATGGCGCGTGCATGCAAGGCAAGGGCTACACGGTCCAATAGCACGCGCTATGAAGGCGGTGACGCGGACAGAGCCTGCAGACCTCGAGCAGAGGCGAAGCGATCCGAGCCCGCCAGTCAGCGCGATGCTCGAACAACGTCAGTCACTGCGCCACGGAGGCAAGCAGCGACACCGGCACGCCGTGACAGCTTTCTGTCGCGACCACCGTGACGCCTGACTTGCCGCCTGGCTTCACGCCGGTCTCATACGTGGAGAACTGCCTGTCGACGCGCACCAGATTCAGCGGCCACGAGGCTCGCGAGAGCCGTTCATGCGCGATCGAGCCGACCCACAGCGGCATGGCGGACGCGCCGTTGTCGACTGCATAGCCGCTCGGCCAGAAGCGCAGCACGTCGCGCTGGTTGCGCGTTTCGCCCGGCCGCATGAAAACGAGCGACGAAGGCACGCCGTTGTTCAGCTTAGGCAACACGGGCAATGCAGTGGCGGGCACATCCGGCGAGGCGAGCGACAGCAGACTGTGCGCGGACAGATCGGTGCCCTCCAGCCATCCCTCGTCGCGCAATTGCCGGCGCAGCGATTCGCCGTCAGAGACCCATTGCAGCGTGAGCGGCTCCTTGCGGTCGCCGCCCATGTCCGAGCGATAGCAGGGCAGTTGCTTCCACACCGAATGGGTCCACTGTTGCTGCGTGACGTGCGCGAGCGGCAACGCAGCGGCGGCGCCGGGCGGCGCGGCCATCATCCCGAGACCGGATTGCACGCCCACGCTCGCGAGCGCGACCACCAGCATGATGGCTGGCATCCAGCTGCGCGCGGGCGGCGGCCCCGGGTGCCGCACGATCGCACTGAGCGCGACAATGGCGACCCACATATAGGCGAGTGCGGCGCCGCCGATCGCGTCCGACAGCCAGTAACCGCCGAAGTACACGCCCGCGAGCGCGACGAGGATCACGACGAGGGTCGTCACCGTGACGACGAGCACGCCTTCGAGCATGCCGACCCGCCGCGCGAGCAGAAAGGCGAGGAAGCCGTACACGATGACGGCGGCCGCCACGTGATTGCTCGGAAACACGTAGGCGTCCTTCATCAGCCCGTTGGGCGCGGCGCGCTGCATCGCCAGTTGCAGGGCGAAGATCAGCATCTGCGAAAAGACCACGGCCGCAAGCCAGTAGCCGATGGTGCGCCAGCGCCGCTCCCACGTCATCCACAGCGTGACCGCGACGATCAGCGCGGCGAGCGTGCCGGTGCTGCCGAGCGTCGCGAGGCCGGCGAGCACGGCGTCGCCCCATGGCGTACGTACCGATTGCATAAAACGATAGACGGACTGGTCGACGTGCGTGATGGGATCGCCCGTGATCACGTCTTCGAGGATCCCGAAGAAGAGTGCGCCGCACGCGAGCACGATGAGCGAGGCGACGAGGATGCTCGTCGCGTCCGGTGCTTCGGGATCGAGCAGCCTGCGCGCGGCACGGCCAAGCGCCCCAGGGTGGCGGCACGCCCAGCTGCCGAGATGACGGCCGGCCGCATTCGACCACGCGTGCGCGTGCGAAAGCAGGAGTGCCGCTGCGCGATAGCTGAGCCAGATGCTCGCCACGAGCAGCGCGAGAATCACAACGAGCCTGAACGACACCGCGCCGGCGAGCAGCACGGACGCGCCGAACACGACGCCCGGCAGGATATGCGCTGGCGCCCACAGCAGCGCGGACAGCACGTTCATCGCGTAAAAGCGCACGGGCGACATGCCGAGCATGCCGGCGACGACCGGCACGATCGCGCGCAAGGGCCCGACGAAGCGCGCGAGCACCACGCTCTTCGCGCCATGCTTGCGGAAAAACCGGTAACCGGCGTCGAGGACTTCGGGATGACGGGAGAACGGCCAGAGCTTGACGATCCGGCTCTTGTAGCGGCTGCCGAGCCAGAAACTCAAGCCGTCGCCAGCGATGGCGCCCGCAATCGCCCACGCGAGCACCCAGCCGAGGCCGAGCGAGCCGGTGCCGGTGAGGGCGCCCGCGAGGAACATCGCGGTACTTCCAGGAATGAACGTGCCGATGACGGCAACCGCCTCGAGAAAGGCCGCGAGAAACACGACCGTGAGCATCCATTCCGGATGGCCGGCCAGCAGATGCAGGAGGTGGACGTACGCTTGCTCCATCGTGCGCGATCAACCGTTTTGGCGCCGTTTTGGCGTGACGACCGATCATAACGCGCACGCAGCAGTTCTATGGCTCGCTCAGTCTCATTTCTCGCGCGACGGTTCGTACGCCGGGTCGCGCGAGAACCGTCAAACGGTCAGAAGCCGTGAGCGTGTCGCCCGAGACGTGCACGCGTTCGCCGATCTGCACAGGCGGCTGCGTCTGATAGTCGAAGTTGCGGTAGCCGCCATCCTGCATGCGCACCTGAACCTGGTAGGTGGTCTGCTTGCGTACCGCGTGTTCGATGCCGTTGCCTGCCAGCCCGCCGCCCACCGCGCCCGCGATGGTGGTCAGAATCCTGCCGCGTCCGCCGCCGATCTGATTGCCGACCAGGCCGCCGGCGACCGCGCCGCCCAGCGCGCCGAGACCGGTTGTCGGCTCGGGGGACTGCACCGTGTTGATGGCGACCACTTCGCCGCTATACGGGTCGGCCGGGACCGGCCGCGCCGCGGCGGGTTCGTTGGCCGTCTGGTAGCCGTCATTGCTGGCGTATCGCGGCGCTGCTGTGCCGCCGCTATGCGTGCGATGAACCGGCGGCTTGACAGGCGCTGCGTGCGGGACCGGCTGCTGTGCCGTTTGCGCGACGGCCGGCTGCGGGGCTTGCTGCGCGGTTTCCTGCGCCTGCGGCGCACTGAGCGCCCCGTTCGCGGTTTGGGCGGCCACTGTCGCCGGTGCAGGCGACGGTTCGGTCACCGCATGCGAGGTGGGCAGCAAGCCGGTCATTGCGGCGATCCCCGTCGCGCTGGCGATCAACGGATGGATACGGCTGCGCGGGGAAGTGCTGGTTGTGACGTTCGTGTTCATGGCGGACTCCGCGGGTAGATGCCTGCAATAACGCTCGCACGAAGCGTCCGGTGCACGCTCCGCCTGGACGGGTTTGTAAGCATTTGTACGACCTGACACGGTGGCAAGCCGCGCGAGCGCCGACGCGGACAGAACCTGTTACGAGCGTGAACGAAGCAGGCACCGGCTCGTTCGTCATACTGGTTGAGCAGCGCATTATCTGACGGAGTGGAGCATGAATATCGCAAGTGGCCGTCTTGCGGCGACGGTGATGATCGCGGCGTGTCTGTCCGGCGTGAGCGGATTGGCTTGCGCGCAGACAGGCGGCAACCGCGCGGGCAATGGCGGCTTGAGCGCGGCGCCTTCGAGTGGAAATGCGACGGGCGGCGCGGGCGCCGTCGGCTCGGCGCTCAGCCCCACGCCGGGACTTGCGACGCTTGGCGGCACGGGCGCGGGCACCGGCCTCGGGCTCGGCTCCAGCCGTGTTCCGAACAGCATGCGGGCGAACGGCACGAGCCTGAACCAGAACCCCGACCCGCGAGTGCCCAACCTGAGCGGCAGGCCCGCGGCGCCGCGCTAGGCAGACGTGCGTGCGCGGCGGGTCGGTCCAGGTCGGCCTTGGGGCGGCCCGGGGTCTGCCGCCTAAGCTCGGGTCGGCGGCTTAAAATAGTTGTTCCACCCACCGGTTCGTTCGATTACAGGAAGCGCGCATGGCATACGGCGAGCACAAATACAAGGTTTCCGTGCAGTGGACGGGCAATCGCGGCACCGGCACCTCCGGCTATCGCGACTACGGCCGCGATCATGTGATCGCCTCGGGAAGTAAGCCGGCCATTCGCGGCTCGTCCGATGCCGCATTTCTCGGCGACGCCAGCCGGTGGAACCCGGAAGACCTGCTCGTCGCCTCGGCGTCGGCCTGTCACAAGCTGTGGTATCTGCACCTTTGCTCGGACGCGGGCATTGTCGTGGTGGACTATCGCGACGACGCCGAAGGAACCATGCTCGACAGCCCGCAGCAGGGCCGCTTCTCGCAGATCGTGCTGCGCCCGCGCGTGGTCGTTCGAGAAGTGCTACATCGCGAACTCGGTCAATTTTCCGATTCTGTGCGAGCCGGTGATCGAAACTCGCGCCGGCTGAGCGGTTGGCGGCAGCGCGTGCGATAAGCGGGGCGCCGGCTCCGCCTTCAGCGATTGCCGTCGAGCAGGTCGCCCAGCAGTTCGTCGAACGCGGCCTGGGCGTCTTCGAGTTCCTGCAGCGCGGCGTCGAAGGTCTGTAGCGCGAATTGCGAGGGCTTGCCGCTGCCGGCCGGCGGGAAATGCGACTGCAACGACGCAAAGGCGCTTTTCACCCGCTGCGTCGCGGTCAGGACGTGCTCCATGGCGGCCGTTTCTTCTGCGCGCGCCTTGTCTTGATCGATGTTGTCCATAGGAACTCCGTGTTCGTCGATGCGGCTCGCGCCGCGTGAAATGGCGTGACTATGCCACGTTCGCGCTCACAACAGCGGCAAGCCGCCGTCGGCCTTCACTTCGCGCAACGATAACGCCGACTCCACCGACGTCACGCCCGGCAGGCTGCGCATCTGGTCGCGCATGAACGTGCCGTAGTCGTCGAGGTCGCGCGCCACCACTTGCAGGATATAGTCCGCGCTGCCCGACACGTTATGACACGCGATGATGCGCGGGATGGCCTGCACCTCGCGCTCGAAGCGGTTGGCGAGATCCTTGTCGTGCACGGCAAAGCGCACAAGAACGAAAGCGACCACGCCGAAGCCGAGCGCCGACCGCGTGAGCACGGCGCGGTACTGGCCGATGTAGCCGTCGTTTTCGAGGCGCTTCAGGCGCCGCGTGCAAGGCGTTTCGCTCAGGCCGACGAGTTCGGCGAGCTTCGCATTGGACATGCGGCCGTCTTTTTGGAGCGCGGCGAGAATCGCGCGGTCGATCTTGTCGAGGTCGGTCGACATGGGCTGGCGGGTGCTTTGGGTGTCGTGGCGGAAAACGGTCGAAAACGCCATGATATTAGCGCATTCCTCCATTGGTGACTCCATGAGTCCGGAAATTCGCCAACAAACCCTCCGTCGATGATAGCAACATAGAGCCGTAAAACAAGGAGGCTCCACATGATTTCCGCACACTTGCTCGCTGTCTATGTCGCCGCGCTGCTGGTCGTCTACGCGATGCCCGGCCCAGACATGGCGCTGATCCTGCAAACGAGTATCGGGCGCGGCGTGCGCAGCGGCTTCGCGGCCGCGCTGCTTCGCAACGCGCCCTGGCTCTACGACGTCGTGCGTTACGGCGGCGCGGTTTATCTGGCGTGGGTCGGCATTCAGATTTTCCGCTCGCCCGTGTTCGCGCTGCCCGACGCCGGCGCAAAGCGCGATGAGTCGGCCGATCAAGCCGGCTCGCCCGTGCACGCTTTCGGCGCGGGCATGCGCCAGTTGCGGGCTGCGTTCGTCAAAGGCTTGTTGACCAATCTGCTGAACCCGAAGGCACTGCTGTTCTGCTCCGTGCTGTTTGCCGCAGTTCCTGCGCCCCGAGGCGGGACCGGTCTCGCGTTGCAGATGATCGAGCTCGGTTCGGTGCTGCTTGCCGTCGGCATGTGCTTCGACATTGCCTATGCGGTCGGCGCCGCGCGGATCGCGCAATGGGTGCGGCGCGCGCATCCGCTTGCGCAGACGCTGCAGCGCTGGACTTTCTCCGCGGCGCTGATCGGCTTTGCGGTGCGGTTGTCGCTCGATTGACGGCGGGCCGAGCTAGCCGTGCCGATAGCGCTGGGCGGGCGCTATCGGTTCAGCTTGGGCTCGCGGCGCGAGCGGTCGTCGATAATTTTTTTTTGCGGTGCTTGTCTTTCATCTTCTTCCAGCTTTTGCATTCGTCGCGCGTGCGCAGGCAGCCGATGCAGTAGCCGGTTTCGCTGTCGAATTTGCAGATGTCGATGCAGGGCGATGCAGTGCTCATGTCGGGCAAAGAGGTCGTGAACGGGTCACACGTGCCGCAACTTTCGCACGGCCTGAACTCGTGTGCCAGGTGATTGTGTTAATAAGGGCGATAGCGCGCCGGCCTGCGCGCGCACCGTCGCGCGCAGGCCACACGAAGAACACACATCACTTGTCGCCGATGAAAACCCTGCTGCTTTACGCGATTACCGCCGTCGCCGAAATTCTCGGCTGCTATTTGCCGTGGCGCTGGCTGAAGGAGGGCGGCCCGGTCTGGCTGCTTCTGCCGGGCGCGCTCAGCCTCGCGCTCTTTGCCTGGCTGCTCACCTGCACGGCACCGTCGCCGGCCGCGTGTATGCGGCCTACGGCGGCGTGTATGTGGCGGTGGCGATTGCCTGGCTGTGGGGCGTCGACAAGGTGCGCCCGACGCTGTGGGACGCGACCGGCGTCGCGGTGACGCTGGCCGGTATGGCGATCATCGCCTTCCAGCCGCGCGTGTGACGGCCGCGCTTACTTCAGCCCGCCGAGCTCCACACCGTTATGGCGCAAGATGTCGTACGCCGTGGTCACGTGGAAGAAGAAGTTCGGCAGCACGAAACCGAGCAGATACGACTGGCCCGTGAACTCGATCGGGCCGGTGCGCATTTTCAGCGTGATTGCGCGCTCCTCCGATCCGTCGATCTGCTGCGGGCTGAATTCCTTCAGATAGTCGATCGTCCTTTGAAGGCGGGCATGCAGCTCGTCGAAAGTCTGATCGACGTCCTCGTATTTGGGCGCCTCAACGCCGGCGAGACGTGCGGCGCAGCCCTTCGCGGTATCGCTCGCGATATACACCTGACGCACGAGCGGCAACATGTCCGGCGCGAGGCGGGCGTTCGTGAAGACCGACGGTTCGATCTGCCTGGCGGCGTGCGCTTGAGCCTTCCCGAGGATGGCTTGCAGATTGGTGAGGCCGCGAACCAGCACGGGCAGTGATGCTTGATACATCGAGATTGACATGGGGTTCCTCGGATTCTTCGATCGTGCGCGCACGACGCGCGCGAGGCAATGTAACGGCGCAATGGCCACTGCAGCATCATAGCGGAGTGCTGCGGACTGTGCATGAGACGGCCGCCGCATTAGCCATTCGGCCGACTGCCGCGCATGCCGGAACTGTGGTCGGAATGCATTGGTCCGAAGGTTTGCGCAGTCGTGCGTGCAGCAGTAACAGCTGTCGTCGGTCAGCGAGTGGATGGGGCGCCCGCGCCGCTCCGTGTCGCAGCCGGCGCCGTCATGCTAGGAGGAGAACCGATACATGGCCACCAAGCACCCGCTGCCCGGAAGCGAACGAACAGTAGAACAAGGTTCGAAACTGATCGGAGCCTGCGACCCCGCGGAGAAGATCGAGGTTTTCGTCATGCTGCGCCGCCAGCAGCAGGCGCAGTTCGACGCGCTCATGAGCCGCATCGAAGCCGGCGACCCCAACGTGAAACCGCTGTCGCGCGAGGCATTGGCCAAAGACTATGGCGCCGCTCCCGGCGACATCGCCAAAGTCAAGGCATTTGCCGTCGCGCATGGACTGACGGTGGTGCGTGAGGACGCGGCCGCGCGCTCGGTGCTGCTCTCCGGCACCGTCGCGCAATTCCAGAGCGCGTTCGAAGTCAGGCTCGACAAATATCAGCACCATACGGCCGGGGAATTCCGCGGCCGCACCGGCGCGGTCAACGTGCCGGACGACCTGCATGGCGTCGTCGAGGCGGTGCTCGGGCTCGACAACCGCCCTCAGGCGCGGCCGCACTTTCGCATCCGGCCGCCGTTTCGCGCCGCCAGAACGCACCAGGCTTCGTTCACGCCGCTGGAACTGGCCTCGCTCTACCAGTTTCCGCAAGGCGACGGCGGCGGGCAGTGCGTCGGCATTATCGAGCTGGGCGGCGGCTACGATCCGGCGGATCTCAAATCCTATTTCGCGAGCCTCGGCGTGCTGGCGCCCACGGTGAAATCGGTTAGCGTCGATCAGGCCCGCAACGAACCGACCGGCGACCCGAACGGGCCCGACGGCGAGGTCACGCTCGACATCGAGATTGTCGGCGCGATCGTGCCTGGCGCCACGATCGCGGTGTATTTCGCGCCGAACAGCGATGCCGGTTTTATCGACGCGGTGAGCCGCGCGGTGCACGATACGGTCGACAAACCGTCGGTGATTTCCATCAGCTGGGGCGGCCCGGAGTCGATCTGGACGAGCCAGTCGCTGACGGCGTTCAACAGCGTGCTGCAAAGCGCGGCGGCGCTCGGCGTGACGGTGTGCGCGGCGTCGGGCGACAGCGGTTCGAGCGACGGCGCCGGTGGCGGTGATCACGTCGACTTCCCGGCGTCGAGTCCCTATGTGCTCGCGTGCGGCGGCACGAGCCTGAGCGCGTCGGGCAGCGCGATCACGCACGAGGTGGTCTGGAACGACGGGCCGCAAGGCGGCGCGGGCGGCGGTGGCGTCAGCGCCGCGTTTGCGCTGCCCGCGTGGCAGGATGGGCTCTCGGTGGTGTCGTCGGTAGGCGGCAAAAAGCCGCTCACGAAGCGCGGCGTGCCGGATGTCGCCGGCGACGCTTCGCCGCTCACGGGCTACACGGTGCTCGTCGCGGGCACGCAAACGGTGGTGGGCGGCACGAGCGCCGTCGCG
Source organism: uncultured Paraburkholderia sp. (assembly GCA_940746715.1). GTDB lineage: Bacteria > Pseudomonadota > Gammaproteobacteria > Burkholderiales > Burkholderiaceae > Paraburkholderia. The sequence continues at coordinate 46,506 of CALNWN010000008.1, read as the reverse complement.
CCGCTGTGGGCCGGGTTGATCGCCCGCATCAACGCGGCCAGAGGCACGCCGGCGGGCTTCGTGAATCCGAAGCTGTACAAGGCGGCGGGCGCGTGCAACGATATCACGCAGGGCAACAACGGCAGTTTCGCGGCATCCGCGGGCTGGGATGCCTGCACGGGACTCGGCAGTCCCAATGGTCAGAAAGTGGCCGCCGCACTATAGTCGGCCAAGCGGGTCGGCAAGTAAGTCGGCAACCAGCTCGGCAACCCATCCGCAGTACCGGCACAAGACGTGAACGTACCCATGGAGCGATCATGACAAGCACAGAGCCAGCGTCCGTTAGTCCGCAGTCGCCGCACAATTCAGAAGCTTCCGCGAAACCCGCAGCGCCTCACGGCAAGCGCAAGGCGGCCGATCAACCTTTCTTCGACCCGGTCGCCTACGGTAACGGGCCCGACGATTCCGTCACCGCGACCGACGAGAGCGCCGCGATCACGCATCACTCGGTGACGATAGGCGGCAAGAAGATCGATTACACCGCGACGGTCGGCCATCTGGTGATCCCGTCGACCCGAGCAGTTCGGAGCCGGCCGCGCGGATGTTCTACGTCGCCTTCACGCAGGACAACCAGAAAGAGGAAACCCGGCCGCTCACGTTCTTCTATAACGGCGGGCCGGGTTCTTCGGCGGTGTTCGTGCTGCTCGGCTCGTTCGGGCCGCGCCGTATCAAGACGTCGATGCCGAACTTCACGCCGCCCGCGCCCTACACGATCGAGGACAACCCCGACAGCCTGCTCGATAAGAGCGACCTCATCTTCATCAATCCGGTCGGCACCGGCTATTCGGCGGCGATCGCGCCGAAGAAGAACCGCGACTTCTGGGGCGTCGACCAGGACGCCGATTCCATTGCGCAGTTCATCAAGCGTTTCCTGACCAAGAACAACCGCTGGAATTCGCCCAAGTATCTGTTCGGCGGTGTCGGGCGTCTACACGACCATGTGGAATGTCTAACTGAACGAGCAGTTGAAGTACACGTCGAACTCGGCCTTCACCGACCTCAACGATCAGGTGTTCCAGTTCTGGGACTTCAGCCACATCGACCCGACAGGCGCCCAGAAGGGCGTGGACGACAAGGGCAACGTGATCCTTTACACGGCCGGCGACCTGGCCGCGGTCATGGCGCTAAATCCCGATCTGAAGGTGCTGTCGGCAAACGGCTTTTACGATTTCGTCACGCCGTTCTACCAGACCGTGCTCGATTTGCAGCAGATGCCGCTGCTCAATCAGCAGGTTCGGCAGAATCTGTCGGCGCGCTTCTATCCGTCGGGCCACATGGTTTATCTGGACGGCGCGTCGCGCACCGCGCTGAAGGCCGACCTCGCGAACATGTACGACTCGACGGTCGCCAACACCGAAGCGCTCGGCCGGATCCGGGCGCTTCAGGCGCGGGTCGCGCATTAGCGGGCAGGGGGTGTCCACGGCGGCTGTCGGTCGCCGTGGAGTTGGTGGAAAGTCAGTTGAGACGCACGCCGAAGCTGTGCTTGAACGGGCTTTTTTTACGCATGCCTAGTGGATGTGTTTTAATTGTCTTGCGAATTGAACTACTGCGCGCCTCGAGAGGCGCGCCGACGAATGAACGCAGGCATTGCAGACAGGCGTCGCAAAGGCTGTTCCGGCGACCACACTGGCAGTATCTTTCGACCCTATTCACCGGCGTTGACGCTGCGGCGTGCGCGTGTCGCGCTCCTGCTGGGTCTGAGCGCGCTCGTGGCGTTGCACGTCGGCGCGGCGCACGCGCAGCACGCGGGCATGCTCGACGAACGCGTGACCCAGCAATCGATCCGCGAAACGATATGCCGGCCGGGCTATGCGAGCGCGGTCGCGCCGCCGTTCGATGAACTCATGGCGCACAAAGGACCGGATGCTCGCCGAGCGCGGCATCGACGCCGACGACGGCGCCGACTTCGCGCTCGATCGGCGTGTGCCGGTGGTGCTCGGCGGGTCGCCGGACGCGCCGTCCAACCTCGGCCTTCTGCATTGGGCGGGGCGCCAGGGCGAGCGGCGCAAGGCGCGCGCGGCGGTCATGCTCAAGCGCTGCGTCTGCGAAGGCAAGCTGAGTCTCGCTGAAGCGCAGGCGGCGATCGTCGGCGACTGGTCTGTGGTCTATTCGGGCTTCAGCCAGGCGTCCTGCGACATCAGCCGACTGGACGTCGCGACCGGCGCGGAAAGCCGGCGTGGAGCGGAGCGCGGTACGTCTCCGTAAGGTCGCGGTGCGGTGAATGTGCTGTCCTGAGCCGGGAGCCGACTGCCTCCCGCGCTCCAGCAACCCGCGTCCGCGTTCAATCACCGACCCAACTCATTCCCGGAGAATTACCATGTCCCATTCACTCTTGCCGCCGCGACTCTGGCTGCGCTGACGTTGGCGGGCACAGCCGGCACCGCGCCCGTCTTCGCCGCCGAGTCGGCCCATTGCGGCACGGCTGACGCGCTGCAGATCCGCGGGGACGTGGGGACGTGCCCGCCGCCATCAGCTTCGACGTGTACCGCCAGCTGCGTCCGCTCAATGCACAACGCATCGCGCTTTTCCAGTCCGCGGGCGAAGTGAAACATCTGCCGGACGGGCTCGCGGTGTGCGAAGTCGCTGACGACGGCGTGGACGATCCCTCCGCGGTACTGGTCGAATTGCCGCAGGGCAAGAACGCGTGATGGGTCAGCGCGGCCAATGTGCAGGACGCCGACTGACGCTCGCCTGCCGTGCCCGGTTTTCCATCGACGGTATGAGTGCAACGAACGGCGGCGCGACCGCGAGGCCCGCTTCTTGCGACCGGACTCCGCGTGCGACGAGTCGGCAGCGCCGAAGCGCTCAGACAGCATCGTCAGGCAAGGAGCCTTGCTGCTGAAGGGACATCGCGTCGTTCGGGTACAGTGCAGTGATCCTGGTCGCAATGCATGTTTGCCGTTCTGACGCCGTGTCGCATCGCATGTACGATTGCCAGTGGCTATCCTCGCGCAGGGCGCTGGCGGGCCCACCGGAATACTGGAGATTCGAATGATTGCTTTCTACCTGTCATTGGCCGCGCGCGGCGGGCGCCGCACTCATCCGCGAACTGGCGGCCGCACGGGCTAAAGAGCGCGCGGCATTGCGCCCCGCGCGCGTGCGCGCGGACAGGCGCGGCAGCCGCCGAGGGTAGGCCGCATGAATCTGATCGTGCGCAACATCGCCCCGTCGTGCAGCGAGCAGGAAGTGCGCGAATTCCTTATGCGCGAGCTCGGGCATTACGCGCGCAACGTCGAAGTGATCGACGCCGGCAAGCCCGGCGCCTACGCCACTGTGGAACTGGACGCGCAGGTGCCGTATGTCGGCGAAGTCATCGCGCGGCAGATTCACGGCAAGCACCTGGGCAGCGTGGCGCTGGAGGCAAGCGCCGATCTGTTCACCGACGACCCGCCGGCTCACTAGGCGCCAGTATCGGGGGCCGAGGGCAGAGGGCCGGAGCTCAGCAGCCGAAGCCCGAAGCGCCTCATTCCCCCGCTGCCGGCTGCGGCCAGTCGAACGGCGTGTACGGCAGCGCCCGTTTATGCCGCGTCGCATGGTAGAACCGCAGGATGATATTGCGCGCGTCGTCGCTGACCGGCTTGCCTTCCAGAAAGTCGTCGATCGTCTCGTACGGAACGCCGTAGGCATCTTCCTTCGTCCGGTCGTTGCGGACGCAACGCTTCGAGGTCCGCTGTCGGCACCTTGTACGCGAGCGCGTCGGACGCGTCGAGCGCCTTCGCGACCGCGCGCACGCGGCGCTTGTTGAGTCCCGCGAGCGGCAGCACGTCGGCGCCGCCGTCGCCGAACTTCGTAAAAAAGCCCATCAGCGATTCGGCCGCGTGGTCCGTGCCGATCACGACGCCCGCGCGCGTGCTGGCCACGGGGTACTGGGCGATCATTCTTTGCCGCGCCTTGATATTGCCGTGCACGAAGTCTTCCTGCGCTTCATCCGCGAACGGCAGACCGCTTTGGTGCAGCGACGCGAGCATGGCGTCGGCGGCCGGCTTGATGTCGATTGTCAGCGTCTCGTCAGCGCGAATTAAGGCGAGCGCCTGCAGCGCGTCGGCCTCGTCTTTCTGCGCGCCGTGCGGCAGGCGTATCGCGATGAAACGGGCGTCGTAGCGTTCGCCGCGCAGACGCTCGACGGCCAGTTGCGCGAGCCGCCCGGCCGTCGTCGAATCCACCCCGCCGCTGATTGCCGAGCACATAAGTCTTCAGGCTATTGCCACGCAGGTAGTTCGCGAGAAAAGACACTCGGCGTTCGATCTCCGAGTTCGCGTCGAACCCGGCGGTGAGGTGCATTTCCGCGGCGATGTTTGCCTGAAGCGCGGTCGGATCGGTCTGCTTCATAGTGCTGTTGCTCCTTGCATCGTGGATGCAGTATCTGACACAGGTCTGTCGCCACGTGAGCACGTAGCGGACCCGGCTGAGCGCAATCGACAGATCGCCATGCGCTGCGTAACATCTCCGGTTCCGAGCGCCGCATCGACCTGCGAGCAGCCCAAAATAATCACATCAGTGCGAACCCGCGATGAACGACTTCCAGCGGCCTCGCCCGCCTGTATTGAATTGAACCGCCCGGCTTCCACACGAGTCGTGCGGCGACTGAGCTTCCTTTTGCGGCGCGCATTGCGTCGGCCGCGCTATCCTTGCACGGGCGTGGATGCGTTGCGCCTCCTGGCGCGCGCGCCGGCTTCAGCGCTCGCGCGTTTCCTTTGCTTCGCTGCGCTCGCCGTACCGGCTTGCGCGAGTCTCGCCGAGACTTCGCCCGCGGCGGCGAGCGGGGCGGCTTCTTCCGGCGCTGCGTCGTCCGTCGGGTTGTCCGGCAGGCTCCCGGTCGCCGCACCCGACGCGGCCGGCGTCGTGGACCCGCGCCGCGCGCTGGCGCTGCACGATGTGTTCGTCCGGCAGGTGACCCGCCGGCTCAACGTGCCGGCCGGCGAGCAACGCGCGTACGCCGGCCGTTTTCAGGCGGCGTTGCGCGAGCACGCGCTCGGCCAGCTGTCGGGCGAATACGTCGTGATGGTCGACCGCAACGCCAACGTGCAGGCGCTCTTCATCTACTTTCGCGCGACGCCCGCCGACGCGTGGCGGATGATCGGCGCGTCGCCCGTGTCCACCGGCCGGCCCGGCGAATTCGATCATTTCGTGACGCCGCTCGGCGTATTCGAACATACGCCCGCCAACATGGATTTCCGCTCCGAAGGCACGGAGAACGAGAACCATATCCGCGGCTACGGCAAGCGCGACATGCGCATCTTCGATCTCGGCTGGGCGCAGGCCGAGCGCGGCTGGGGCAAGGGCGGCATGTCGCAGATGCGCTTCCAGATGCACGCCACCGATCCCGACCGCCTCGAGCCGCTGCTCGGCGTGCGTCATTCGAAAGGCTGCGTACGGATTCCCGCGTCGCTCAACACGTTTCTAGATCACTACGGCATTCTCGACGCGGAATATGCGGCGCTCGTCGATTCAGGCAAATCGCTGTGGGTGTTGAAGAGCGACCGGGAAATCGTGCCGTGGGCAGGCCGCTACATCGTCGTGGTCGACTCGGAGCGCGGCACTCGTCCCGCGTGGGCGCCGGCGCCGGGTGCGAAGGCGCATGCGAAGGTGCCGGCGGGGACCGACACGGCGGACTGATCGACGGACTGGACACGCCGCCGCATTGCGTCAGCCGGTCAGCGCATCAGCAACACCGTGCCCGCGCCCACCATTCCGCCGCACAGCACGCATGCCCACAACAGCGCGCGTGCGCCGATATTCGCGGCCGAGTTCGGCAAGCAGTTGCGCGTTCTGCCCCGGCGTGCGCGCGCGATCGTGCTCGTGTTGCAAGTAGCGCACCGCCAGTTGCGGCACGCGCGGCAGCATGTGCGCGAGATGCGGCAGCTCGCGCGAAATGCGCTTGAACCAGCCGCGATGATCTATGCTATGTCGCGCCGCGCGATATCCGCGAGGACGCGCCGCGCAATATTCCATGTGTCGACGCCCGGATGGAGCGCGCGCCAGCATCTCCGCCTGCTCAAAGGAGCGCTGCGCGGTGGCGAGGCGGCTGGACACCGCGCCGTCGAAGGGATACCGCATACAGCCAGATGGTGGAACAGCGAGCACGCCGAGCGGTCTTGCGGGGCCGCCGCGAAGAGCGCTTCCGCGCGCGTGCGCAATTCCGCTTCGAGCAGCTCGGCGCGGGTGTCGTGCCGCACGTGCCCCGCGTCTTTATGCAATTGCGCGAGGCGGCCGTAGTCCTGCTCGAACAGCGCGGTTGCGCCGTGCACGAAGAACTCGCGCTCGCCGGTCGACAGGCTCGACATGATGGAAAACTCGGCCAGCACGAGTCGCCCCAGCGAATCCGGCTCGATGCTCACGCGCCGCGCATCGAGCGTGGCATGGAAGAAGCCGTGCTCGAAGGCCTGCTCGGTCACCACTTCGACGATATGCGCGGCGAGCGGCGCCAGTTTTACGTGATGCGCATGCAGGCCGCTCAGGTCGCTCGCCGGCAAGGTGTTGATGCGCTGCACGGTCAGTGCATGGTTCGTGCACAGGTCCCAGATCACGTCCGGCACGACGATGCGCGTGTCGCCTTCGAAATGGTGGCCGGTCTGGCTCAGGTTGGCGGCTTCGGTGCGCAGATCGAAGCGGCGCAGGAGGTCGTCGGTAAAGGTTTGGGCGAGCGCCCGCAGCCGCAGGCGGCGCGCCGTGCCCGACAGCTTTTCCAGCCAGCGCGCGACCCAGCGCAATAGCGCGAGCTCGTCGCCGATCTGCTGCAGCTGGCCGGCGCGCAGCAGCTTGATCTCCACCTCGCGATGACCGTTGATCTGCGCGATGAGCCGCGCGAAATGCGTCTGTTCGGCGAAACCGCTTTGCACCGGGACCGGGTCCACCGCGCTGAACAGCGTGGCGAGCGGGCGGCCGAACGCGCGCGCCAGCGCTTCCTCGGACTCGCGCGGCGGCAGCGGCGCTTCCAGATGATCGATTGCGTCGATGGCGTCGTGCAACGTCGCGTTCGCCAGTTCCGGATGCTCGACGAGCGCGGTCGCGAAGCGGCCGGCCAGCGGTCCGAGCGCCGGCAGCAGGCCGTGGACGCTGCGCGCGCTGTCCGCCGAAGCATGCACGCGGCCGACCAGTTCGATCATCCAGTGGAGCTTGCGCTCGGGCGGCGCGGCGAGCCAGATCAGGCGCGCGCCGTAGCGCAGCGCGTGGTAAAGCAGCAGTAAGCGGCGAAACAGTGGCGGCATCGTTTTTCGGTTGGCGGCAATGCGGCGCGCGCGAGAGTGCCGCGCCGCGGGGCCAGGATGCTCAGATTATCAGGGATGCGCGTCGGCCGCCGTGTCGCGGCTCATCCTGGCGACGCGCTCGCGTATGCCGGCGCTACGAAGCCGGCTGCGCGGTTTGAGCGGACTGGTCCGCGCGTTCAGGACGGTCTTCGCCGCCATGCGCGCAGGACTGCGCGTCATCGGCTTTGAGCGGCTCATCGATCCACTTTTCGAGCCATCCGGTCAGGCGCATCAGCATGTCCTTGCGATGCGACGGTCGCCCGGACTCGAAGAAGTGATGACTGCCGCCGGGATAAGTGACCAGTTCGGCCGGCGTTCCGGTTGCCGTCATGATGCCGGTGAATAGTTCTTCTGCCTGGCAGACGGGACAACGTTCGTCGCTTTCGCCCTGCAGGATCAGCGTCGGCGTGCGCACCCGCTCCACATAGCTGAGCGGCGACAACTCGCGCATTGCGTCGCGCTTGACGCTTAGTTCTCCATACATTGAGTAGCAGTCGGAGTAGTAGCCGCTGTCGGATACGGCAAAATGCGTTTCGATGTTGGTCACGGGCGCCGACACCACGGCCACGCGGAAGGCTGTCGTATTGCAGACGGCCCACGCACTCAGAAAGCCTCCGTACGATTTGCCGGTGATGGCGAGCCGTTCATCCGCGAGCCGCTCCTTGCGCAAGCTCTCGACAGCGGCCAACTGTTGATCGGGTCGCACTTGCCCCATTTCTTGCGAGCGCGCGAACTGAAGTCTCTCCCGTAGCTGCTCGAACCTACGGGGTTCAACGCCAGCACCGCCCATCCGCGCGAAATGAGGATGTACCAGTACACGTGCCAATTGAAGCTGAGCAATGCATAGCTCGCGGGGCCGCCATGGGCATCGACGAGAAGCGGCCTCGGCGTCTTGCCGTCCGGCGGAGTCAGCCACCAGCCGTCCACGCGTTCGGTGCCGCCGTCTCCGTCGGGCACTTCGAACTGGCGCATCGTGATCTCGGGCATCGTTCGTTCGCGCCACCATGCGTTGAAATCGGTGAGTTGCCGTTCCATGGTGCCGTCAAGGTGAGAAGTCCAGACGTCGGCGGGCGTGCGGCCATCGTCGGACGTGTAGACAAGACTCTTCGCATTGGTGGCGAATTGGCTGACCTGCCTGTCTCCGGTCACGAGGCGCTCGAGTTTGCCGTCCGGAACAGAGACAGTCGCGATCTCTTGCCTGCCGTGACGCGCAAGAACGAGGTACAGGTGGGTGGAATCATGCGACCAGAAGACCGTGCGGCCGGAGACGGCTTCTATGCTCTCGTCGCCCAGCCCCCGCGTCTCGCCTGTGTTGAGATCGTGCAGCCAGAGGTGCATTTGCGCATCGCCATCATGCTCGCTGCCCGTCAAGACAATGAAGCGGCCATCAGGCGACCACCGCGGAAATCCGGCCGATGCGATAGTCGACGTGATCTGCCGGGCATGGTCGCCGCTCGCGTCGATCACCCAGACGTCGGTTCGATGTGCGAAACGTCCCTCGCGCGTTCGGGTGAACGCTATGCGTTTGCTGTCCGGAGACCATTCGGCTCCGCTTACCTCGAACGATCCTCTCGTCAGTCGGCACGATGCCCCCGTTTGGGCATCGATCGTATAGAGGTGGATCTCCGTGTCCAGTGTATAACCGACGCCGTCGATCTTATAGGGCAGTCTCTAGACGAGACGCGGCGCGTCGGCGGGGCGGCTGGCGTCTTCGTCGCTGTCGTCGCGGGTGTGACCGCGTTTTTCCGGGTCCGCGGAGATCGTGCACAACGCGAAGAGCTTCTTGCCGTCGGGAGACCATCCAAACGACATCGCGCCGGAGGGAAGATCGGTCACGCGCTTCGCCTCGCCGCCGTCGAGCCTGATTGAATAGATCTGGCGGCTGCCGCCCCGGCTCGAGAGAAAGGCCAGCACGTTGTCGGTAGGGCACCAGCGCGGAGACGAGTCGGAACTGCCGAACGTGAGTTGCTGCGGAGGCCGGCCGCCGTCGAGATAAATTAGCCATATCGAGCTCTGATTGCTGTCAGTATCACGGTCGGGCGATGACAACTCGCAGCCCGCCAGATCGCCCTGGAAGCGGCACTGCAAATCGGTGATGTCCTGGTACAGATAGAGATCGTCCGGCTCAAACGCTTTCGACATGTTCATTGTCTCCAAACGGGGCCTTGCGCGTTAGTGCGGTCGCTTTAGCCGCTTTATCGCCCGACAGCGCGCAATCGGCTTATTCGTTTCTAAAGCGACCGTGCGGCCTTATTTCCTTTCGTTGCGGCGCTGTTCTTCCTCACGGTTTTCTTCGTTGCGGTTCTCGTTGCGTTTTTCGTTCCGATTCTCCTGTTTCTGATTGCGTTCCTGTTCGTTCCGCTCATTGCGCTGGTTCTGCTCATTGCGCTGGTTTTCCTAGTTCGTCATGATCTTTCTCCAGTGGTTAGGCGCGTCAAGGGACGCGCCATCCACCGAGCATCTGGCGTGCCGCGAATTCGCCCTCGTCAGATTATTGGTGATCCTAACTGAATGATGGCGATAAGCTGACCTCGACGCATTGCAGTCCGGCGACATTCCAGCAAAGGCTCGGCGAGCAGGCGTCCGTTCGCTTTTACACTTCGTATTGCACTATTTGCAGTCGCGACGCGAGAGGACTGAGATTTAGCCGGTTGCTCCGATGAATACCCGCGTTTGACGCGCGAGCCCGACGGCGCTGGGCATAAGGGATGCTCGACCCATTGCCAGGCTCACCGGATGGCAGGCCGAATGGTCAGGCCGAAACGGTGCAACGTGCGACGCTTCACAAGGGGTTCGATGGAGAGCGCAGGGTGGCGGCGCACACGCGCATTAACGCGGAACCGACCCCGTCAGGAACGCGCGTTGCGCGACAGCAGGCTTTGGAGAGACCAAATGGAAAACTACGCTGGCAAGTCTCACGACGAGCGCGTCGCCGCGCGCAAGGGCAAGCCCGTCGCCGCGCAGGAGCAACCGGGCGGCGAGATGGCCGTGCCGGGCACTATGCCCGACGAAAGCCATAGCTGCGGCGAATTGTCGGAGGCGGGAAAACGCGCGTGGAGGCAAGGCAACACGATTGGCGGCAAACTGGAAGAATGAAAAAGGCGGTTGCCGCAAGGCCGCTGGCCGGTGGCGAATGCCCCGGCCGACTCTCGCGGCAAGCATAGAAATCTCGCGTGAGTTAGGCGAGGCAGTAGACCTTTGCAACGGTTCCCCGGAAAAGCGCTTCACGTTCTTCCGGGCTTGCTTGCGCGGTCAAGCGCTTGAATGCATTCCAGCCGTTGCTGAAAGGATAGGAACCCTTATCGACAGGAAAGTTGCTTTCAAACATGCAGCGCTCGGCGCCGAAGGTTTCGATGCAAGTGTGCATCCAGGGTTTCCACGCTTGTGCCAATTGCTCCGATGAAGGTGGCAAGTCGCCCTTTTCGAAATCGAATCCGTTGATCCGCATGCCGAGGCCACCGACCTTCACGTAGACATTGGGCAACTGCGCAAGCTCGCGCATGGATTGCGACCAGCTGTCGAACACCTCCTTGCGCCTGTCCTCGTAACTCGCAATCCGCACAATGCCGCCGCAATGGTTGATGATGACGGGCGTGTCCGGGTAAGCCTTGGCAAGATCGAACAGTTCGGGGAGCTGAGGAAAAAAGAGCCACGCATCGTAGGAAAGGCTCAGTGGTGCGAGCTGCGCCACGCCTGCGCGGTAGTTGCGATCCAGGAGCAGTCCGCGCGGCGCGGCCGAAAGCGGGTTCACGAGAGTCTGGTCCGCGTCCCACGTGACGAGATGACGGACGCCGCGAAAGCGGCCGTCCGCGGCCTCGAGATGCGCTTCGAGCACCTCGCGCACTGCCGCGCCGCGACGCATATCCGCGTATCCGACGATGCCTTGCGCGACACGTGGCTTGCCCGTCTGCGACAAGGCCGTCGCGCGCGTGATATACGCAGTCTCGCCCACGGGCCGCAGCTCGTCCGGCCCCGACTGCCGGTAATGAGTGAGCGCCTGCATGTACACGGACGCCGTGATGTTATGCCCCGACTGTGCATCGGCGAGGTATTCGTCGAGCAGATAGGTCCAGCCCGGACGGTCGTAAAAGTGATGATGCGCGTCGATGATCGGCATCTGCGGTTCGAGAGCCGCTTCCGTGCCGGACGCGAGCCAGTCGGAGCGAATGGGCAGATAGTTGCTGGTCGGCTTCATGGCGCGCGTCTCTTCCTTTGCGAATGCCTGCGTCGCGGCGAGGGTCGGCATGGCGAGTGTTGCTGCCGCGGCGTAAACGATTCGTCTGCGCATCGGCGAGCGAAGCGGGGTGCTTATCGTTCACCTCGATTGAAAAAATACAGGGAAAGCGTGAGTAACGTCGTGATGCCGAGCACCACGGCAAGACCGAACATGCCGGCGGTGAAGGTGCCGAAGCTGTCCTTCAGGTAGCCGACGAGGTATGGTCCCGCAAATCCGCCCAGCGCGCCGATGGAGTTGATCACCGCGAGGCCGCCGGCGGCCGCCTCGCCGGACAGGAAGCGGGCGGGCAGCGTATAGAAGATGGTCCGCCCGGCAATGGTGCCGATCAGCGCGAGCGTGATGCCGACCATCGCCGGCAAGAGCTGATGGAAGTACGTCGACACGGCGAGCCCGAGAGCGCCGATAAAAAGGCCCGCAGCGAGGTTCGCAATGTGGCCGCCGCGGCTGTCCACGCGCTTTGCCCACCACAGCAACGCAATCGTCGCAAAGAAGTAGGGCACGGCGGAAATCCAGCCGGTCTGCGTGACGCTCATGCCGTGCGCCTTGAGCATCTGGGGAAGCCAGATGCCGATGCCGTACGAGCCCATCGTGAAGCCAAACGAAATCATTGCGAGCACGTAGACGCGCGCGTCTTTCAGCGCGACGCGGAAGTCCTTCTTTTTCTGCGCCGACGAGCCTTCGCGGTCGAAGGCACTTTGTAGTGCGAAGCGTTCGTCGGGCGACAGCCATTGCGCATCCGCGGGTTTGTCCGCGAGGAGCTTCAATACCAGATAACCGAGCAGACAGGCAGGAAGGCCTTCGACAATGAACATCCACTTCCAGCCGGCGAGCCCGAGTACGCCATCCATATGCAAAAGCCATGACGAGAGCGGACTGTCCACGAGAGACGAGAGCGGCGTCGAGACCGTGAACCACGCGAGCACCCGTGTCCTGTAGCTCGCCGGAAACCACACCGCGAGAAAGAAAATCACGCCGGGAAAGAAGCCCGCCTCACCGATTCCGAGCAGCAGCCGGATCGCGTAAAAGCTGGTCGGCCCCACGGCGAGCGCCGTAGCGGCGGCCATCAAACCCCACGTAATCATGATGCGGGCGAGCCAGCGGCGCGCGCCGAAGCGATACAGCGCGAGATTGCTCGGCACTTCGCACAGGCAATACCCAGCGAACATGATGCCGGCGCCCCAGCCGAACTGCGTCGCGGTCAGGCCGAGGTCGCGGTTCATGGTAAGCGCTGCAAAGCCGACGCTCGTGCGGTCCAGATAGTTGAAGAAGTACGCGAGGGCGAGAAGCGGAATGAAGCGCCACGCGGCTTTTCTGACTGCCTGCTGTTCGAGCGTGGCAGATGTCTCGACCGTCATACCGGAAGAAGAGAGGGAGGTCATTGTCGTCTCCAGACAATTGGCTGGCGAGTCGGCCGCATGGCAGCCGCTCAGCCGTATTTTTGAAGGCCGTTGCGCTCAGGCGCTGGCAAGCTCGTTGGCCGAGGGGCTCGACGGGTCGTCCACCGGGGGTTTCTGGCAGCGGACGACACCTGCATCGACGAGCTGTTGCATTTCGTTCTCCGAATAGCCGAGCTGGCGCAGCAGCGAGTGCGTGTCCTGACCGAGTGCCGGCGGCGCTGCGCGCAGCCGCAGGCGCTCCCCGCCGAGCGTGAGCGGCAGCAGCGCCGTTCGTGTCTCCACGGCTTGACCGGCGCCGCTGGCGTCCGGCGGCAACGTGACGTTAGCGAGGCCGCCAGTAGCAAGCAGATGCGGATCGTCGAACAGCTCCTGCGGCTTCGTGATAGGCGCGTACGGCAGCCCGATGCGCTCGAATACCGCGCTGATTTCTGCGGCGGTGAATGCTTCCATGTGGCGGCGCAAAATCGGCAGAAGCCACTCCCTTGCCTCTACACGCTGATTGTTCGTCGCGATCCGCTCGTCGGCCTTCAGTTCGGTGAGGCCGAACGCATCGCAGAAGAGCGCCCATTGCGTGTCGGAGACGACGGCCAGAAAAATCTGCTCGCCGTTCTTCACGGAGAACACGTCGTACACCGCCCAGGCGGAGATGCGGCTCGGCATCGGCGCGGCGGCTTGGCCCGTCACCGCGTATTGCATCATGTGCTGGGCCACGAGGAACACGTTGTTCTCGAAGAGCGCGCTCTGCACCTCCTGCCCCTTGCCCGTGCGCTCGCGTTGCGCGAGCGCGGCCATCGCGCCGATTGCGCCGAACATGCCGCCCATGATGTCGTTGACGCTCGTGCCTGCGCGCAGCGGCCGTCCTTCGGGGCCGGTCATGTAGGCGAGACCGCCCATCATCTGCACGACTTCGTCGAGCGCGGTCCGGTGATCGTATGGACCCGGCAAAAAGCCTCTATGCGAGACGTAGATGAGCCGCGGGTTAAGCGTCGACAGTGCCGCGTAGCCGAGGCCGAGCTTCTCCATCGTGCCGCTCCTGAAGTTCTCGCTGAAGATGTCGGCGTGCGCGACGAGTTTGTGCACGATCTCGAGCCCGCGCGGATCTTTTACGTCGACGGCGATACTTTTCTTGTTCCGGTTGAAGGTGCCGAAAAAGCCCGCGCCCGAACCGCGCAGCGCGCGCGTGCTGTCGCCCATCATCGGTTCGACCTTGATGACTTCGGCGCCGAGGTCCGCCAGCACCATGCCGCAAGTCGGGCCCATCACCATGTGAGTCATCTCGATCACACGCACGCCGTTGTAGGGCAGTGATTGATTCGCGTCGATCCCGTTCATTGTGCGACTCCCAGCAAGCATCCTTCCGGCTGCGGCGCGCTCGGCGCGCGGCCGTCCGCATTAGCGGAATCCTTTGGGCAGTCCGGCGTCCTGCACGTGGCCGTACAAGGCCTCGCCGGGCAGCGCTTCGGCGAGAATGGCCCGCGCGGCCACCAGCGCGTCGATGTCGATGCCGGTGTCGTAGCCCATCGATTCGAGCAGAATCGCGTAGCCGCTGGTATCCGACAACCCCACTTCGTCCACGCCGCATTCGGCCATTGCGGTGCACATGCGCAGGGTCTGATCGTCGCTGACTGCGCCGACAATCGTGCAGCCGAACGCAACGGATACGCCGGCCTCGATCTGCACGTGCGGAAAGCGCGCGTTGCGCAGCGCGACGATCTCGCGCACTTCGTCGATCATCTGCCCCGTTGTCTTGCGGATATTGCCCATGGAGTGCTCGTTCGTCACCGAGACCGGCAGGGTCACCTTGTGCACGCCCGCTTCGAACGCGCTTTGCGATCCGCGCAGGTTCGGCGCAAGCACCGCCACGTGCAGACCGGGAATGGCCAGTGCATGCGCGACGACCTCGCGAATGTCGGCCATTTGCGGCAGCAACCGCGCGGGCACGAAAGAGCCGACCTCGATTTCCCTTAGGCCGGTGGCCGCGAGCGCGGAAATCCAGCGTAGTTTGGCGTCCGTCGGCATGACGGTTTGATGCTCTGCAGGCCGTCGCGCGGACCGACTTCGCTGACGAGGATGTGGGGTGCTGACATGAATGGGCGCTCCAATGTTCGTTCTGTGCAAAAGAACGTAGTTCTGTCAAACAGAACTACGCGGCCGGCAAGCTTATGATTAAACCGGGTAAACCCGTTTTTCCTTGTGTCGCGTGGAACTTGCGTTCTGCACCACAGAACGATAAAGTGTCTGCTCCCAAGCGACGGACAGGCAGCAGCGTGGCTCACGACATGCAGACAACGACGGGCGCGGACCCGTCAACAGTGGACGAAGGCTCGAGCGGCGTGGCAGTGCTGGATCGCGCCTTCGCCATCCTCAATGCATTCGGACCCGGTTATAACCGGCTCTCGCTCGCAGAGCTCTCGCGCCGCACCGACTTGTACAAGAGCACGCTGTTGCGGCTCCTCGGTGCGCTCGAGCATGGCGGATTCATTCGCCGGCTGGACGACGGGCAATATGCAATCGGCCCGCAGCCGCTGCGCCTTGCCGCGCTTTATCAGCGCTCGTTCGAGGTCGGGCCCGTGATCGAGCCGATTCTTCAGCGGCTCAGCCGCGAGCTTGGCGAGACGGCGTCGCTCTATGTGAGGCAGGGCGATCAGCGGCTCGTGCTGTTTCGGGTGGAACCGGCGCGGGCCGTGCGTGTGTCCATCCGCATCGGCGAGGAGTTTCCAATCGACAAGGGCGCGTCGGGCAAAGTGCTGCTCGCGCTCAGCGATGTCGACGACCCGCGCGGCCACACTATCCGCGAGCGCCTGTGGGCGGTGTCGCATGGCGAGCGCGATCCCGAGACGGCGTCTGTCTCGGTGCCTGTTTTTGGCGCGACGGGGCAACTGATCGGCGCGCTGGCGTTGTCCGGGCCGAAAGCGCGCTTCGACATGGCGTCGGCCTTCACCGCGGCGCTGACGGCGCTGCTCGAAGCCGCGAAACAGGCAACCGTTGCGCTCGGCGGCGAAGGGGCGCGCTTTGATGCGAGTATTGCGCTGATGAAGCGGGAGGGGTTTACGGATGCGCAGTAGCGAGGTGTAAGGCAAGGCCATCGGAAAAGACGCTGAGTACTTCTCCATTCGCGTGCGAGCGCGCGAACTTCTGGCCCGGCGCAAGCCGGGCTTTTTTGTGTAACGGCGTGGCGCGTTGCAGCAGCGAGAGCCTTACGGAAATGTGCGCCAGCGAACAGACGACGGGTATCCCCGCTTGTTGAAGTGGGATCGTTTCATTCGCCCTCGCGCCGTCTCGCTTCAGGACTCGCAGGCAAGATCGGACGCGAACGCATTTCTCCACCCGCGATCGGGGAGGTGCCGCATGAAGTCATTGACCGTTGCCGCTCTCGCGCTGGCGTTCGCCGGATGCGCCGCAGAGCAGGGGACATCGAACAACGCGTCGTTGCCCGCCGGTTCCAGTTGCAAAGCGACCACGAATGAAGAGATCGCCGCACTGTTCGATAGATGGAATCAGTCCCTGCAAACCGGCGATCCTCACAAGGTAGTCGCCAATTATGCCGAGCGGTCCATTCTTCTTGCTACCGTGTCCAACCACCCTCGCCTGACGGTTGCGGAGAAAGAGGACTACTTCCACCATTTCCTGCAAGATCGCCCGTCGGGGAAGATCGATTTCCGCTTTATCGAACTCGGATGCAACTCCGCCGTGGACGCCGGGCTTTATACCTTCACGTTCGGGAGAAGCGGGGCAGTGGTCAAGGCCCGCTATACATACACTTATCGCTGGGATGGGAAACAGTGGCTGATTACGAGCCATCACTCATCGGCCATGCCTGAAAAAGAGTGACAAAGGCACGCCCTCCTGCTCCATGACGTGTTCCCTTACGCATGTGCGAGGGCGGCTTCGGGCAGATAGCCGGATGCCGCCTCATGGAACGGCGCTTGCGCGATGGTCTGCGCGTCGCGGCGGCGGTTTTCTCCGCCGCGTATTCGCACAGAGCCTCATCATTCCAACGTCACCTAAAAAAGGGAATCCACCATGAAGACTGCACCCCCGAGTCATCGCACCGAAGAGGACGCCAAGGCCGAAGCGCACTCCGGCAAGCCGGCAACGACACCCGGCAGCAAGCCCGGCAGCGGCCAGCACGCGGCGAATCACACCAAGGCCGGCAAGGACCACGGCGCGGGCGGCGGCGCAAAGCAGCGCCACGGCCCGCGCTAGCGCCTGCGACGCTGCGCTGCATCGACCAGGGCGCGAGCCGGCTTCCCGCAGGCGGGTGGCATGCCGTTAGCTGCGCATGAGGCCGGTGTATGACGAGTCAGAAGCAAGTCGCATGAAACTGTTTAACCGTTCGCCCAAGGCGCATTCCGTCACTAACGCAGGGCTCTATCTGTCGCCCTTCGAGCAGTTCCTCAATCAATACAAAGCAACGCACCCGGATGTCGACAGGGAACAGATGGCGGGCTGGGCACTGCTGTGGGACAAGATTCCCATGACGAGCCAGACGACCGACGAGCCCTACGGAAAGAGCCGCCTCGCTCAGCCAGGTTACGTTTACTACAGCGACGTCGACTAGCCGCTGTTGCCATTTTTGCGCGTAAGAGTCGCAATTGTGGAGTGGAGCGGCGGGACGGTGGTTCGCTCCCGGGTCGATGTCGGTCGTTTCCCGATGCCTCAGGCCGTGCCCGCAACAACGGGCTGGCGGGGCACGTTTAATGCGGCGCAAGCGCTAACTGAAACGACACACCGGACCCACCCGTGCACGGCTCCACGTTCAGTCTGACCGACTGGCATCGCTTCCTTCTTGGCAACGCGTCGTGGCCCTTTCTGTTCGAAGTGCTGCTGCGAACGGGGCTCACCTACGTGTTGCTGATCGCGGCCATGCGCCTACTCGGAAGACGTGTCGCCGGACAGTACACGCTCTTCGAGATCTCAATTGCGGTGACGCTCGCGGCTGCCGTCGGCGTGCCGTTGCAGGCCTCGAACCGCGGCCTGCTGCCGCCGCTCGTCACCGCGCTCGTCGCCATCGTGCTGCAGCGTTGCATCGCGAGAGCCGGTTCGACGCACCGGCGACTCGAAACACTGATCTCCACCGACGTGACGCTGCTCGCCAGCGAAGGCCGCCTCGAGCACGACGAACTCGCGCGCGCGGCCATGCCGCGCGAGAAAGTGTTCGAGGCGATGCGTATCAAGGGTTGGCAGCACCTCGGCCAGATCAGCCGCCTGTACTGTATATGGAGCCGTCGGGCTCCTTCTTATTCATTCCTGCCCGGCCTTCCAGACCGGGACTGTCCGTGCTGCCGTCGATCGACGAAGAATTGCGCGCTGAAGGCCGCGTGCAAGGGTGCTCGGCCTGTATGGAATGTGGCAATACGATCGGCACATCGGACGCGAAAGGGCGCCGTTGCGAGCGCTGCGGCTCGCAGAACTGGACGTATGCGGTGACCGAAGTGGAGCGGTGATGAGTTCATAGAGCGTCTTCTGGTAGGCGACGGACCGTGGGCGTTTCTTGTCGAAGTCATCCCCGCGCGGTGATTGCCTACGCGCTGCTGCTGGTCTCCATGCGCCTGATGGGCAAGCGCGTTGCCGCCCAGCTCAGCATTACGGAGCTCGCGGTTATCGTGATGCTCGGCGCGGCGATCGGCGGGCCGATCCAGGTGTCTTCGCAAGGTGTGTTGCCCGCAGCGGTCGTGCTGCTCACGGTGGTGACGCTGCAGCGGCTCACGTCGAAGGCGGGCTTGCGTTGGCGCCGATTCGAGGTGCTGCGGCAGGGCGATGTGACCATTCTCGTCAAGGACGGCCGCATGCTGCTCGATGAACTCAAGCTCTGCGAGATGTCGCGAGAAATGCTGGCCTCCGGCTTGCGCGCGGCGCAGCTCGCCCATCTCGGACAGTTGCGCCGCGTCTATCTGGAGGCGTCGGGTTCGCTCAGCTTGGTCTGGCGCAAGCGCGAATGTCCGGGACTCACGGTCAGGCCCGATATGGAGGAGTCGCTGCTCGACGCGCTCAACGCCGAGGGCCATTTTTCCTGCTGGACCTGCGGCGTCACGGTTGCCGCGCGCGAGCGCCCCGTGAAGCCGTGCCCCGCATGTCATGCGACGCGCTGGGAGTCCGCGGTCCAACTGCCGAAGAGTCCGATGTCTAATAGCGACGAGAAAGCCGGCGTGGACGCCTGACAGCGCATCGGAAAGCGCGCCGCAAGGCAGGCTCGACGAGGCCGGACGGTTTTTCGTGCGCCCGCCAACGGACGCGCACGGGTGTCGCCGGCCAGACCGCGGGATGTGAGGCGTAAAATAGCTCCTCGAAGTGCATTTTTCACCTCACACCGGAACAGCCGATATGAGCCAGTTGGACAACAGACAGGAAGCGACGCGCGAAACCGAGGAGCAATTCCGGAGCCTCGTTCAGGGCGTCACCGACTACGCGATTTTCATGCTGTCGCCCGCAGGTGTCGTGACGAGCTGGAACGTCGGCGCGGAGCGGATCAAAGGGTATCGGCAGTCGGAGATCCTCGGCGAACATTTCTCCCGTTTCTATACGGACGAGGACAAGGCGGCCGGCGCACCGGCTTTGATACTTGCCACAGCGGCAAGAGAGGGCCGCGCCGAACGCGAAGGATGGCGAGTTCGCAAGGACGGTAGCCGCTTCTGGGCGCATGTCGTGGTGGATGCGATTCGCGACGAAGCCGGTTCCCTCGTCGGATTCGCGAAAGTGACGCGCGACATCACCGAGCGCAAGGAAGCGGCGGCCGCCCTCGAAAAGGCCAACGCCGCGCTGTTCCAGGCGCAGAAAATGGAGGCGATCGGGCGCTTGACGGGCGGCGTCGCGCACGACTTCAACAACCTACTGGCGGTGATCTCCAACGGTCTGGAGGTGCTTGCGATCCAGTCGCGCACGGCGATCGACAAGAAGATGATCGAAGGCATGCGGCGGGCTATCGACCGCGGCGCGTCGCTCACTCAGCAACTGCTTTCGTTCGCGCGCCAGCAGCCCTTGCAGGCGCAGGTGTACGAGCTCAATGGACTGATACGCGAATTTGCGCCGATGCTCTCGCGTGCAGGTAACCGCAGCACGCACGTGGAGCTGGCCCTGCAGCCGGGCGAGGCCTTCGCCTTGGTCGACGCGGCGCGTTTCGAGGCTGCGCTGCTCAATCTCGTTGTCAACGCAGTCGACGCCATGCCGACTGGCGGCATTGTCACGATCGCCACGGAAACGGTCCAATCGGATGTGGATATGGCCCCGGCGCTGCCGGTTGGACGTTACGTGCGCATCTCAGTCGGATAAGGGTTTGGGCATGTCCAGCGAGGTGCTGGCGCAGGCGTTGGAGCCGTTTTTCACCACCAAGCAGCCGGGCAAGGGCACCGGGCTCGGGCTGAGCCAGGTGTATGGCTTCATCACCCAGTCGGGCGGCGACGTGCACCTCTCCAGCCAGCCTGGCAAGGGTACGAAGGTCGATCTGTATCTGCCGGTTGCGCAACCCGCGGCCGCCGTCAGTGTCCTGCATGTTGCGAGGCATGAGACGGTGCTGCTTGTCGAGGACGAGCCGGACGTGCTCGGTGTTGCGTCGGAACTGCTGATGAGCATCGGCTACGAGGTGGTGCCCGCGAGCAGTGCGTCGGAGGCGGCCGAGATTCTCAAGGAGCGCGCCGACATCGGCGTCGTCTTCACCGACATCACGATGGCGCACGGCATCAGCGGGCTCGAACTCGCACGCCTCGTCCGCTCGCAGTATCCGGCAATCAGGGTGGTGCTGACGTCGGGGTATTCGGCGGCTCCCGCTCCGACGCGGGCTCGCGCCAGCGCCACGCGCTCGATCGTCTCGGTCTCGCCATGCATCCATTGACCGATGAAGAGCGGCGCAGCATGGACTTGCCTCAAGGTCTGATGGTCGACGACGCGTCCGGGAGAGGAAACGCTGAAGCGCGTCGCCCGGCGTTATCGCTTGCCAGCCGATGCCGGCGCGTTTCCGCCGGCGTCCGCTGCCAGTTCTCTGAACGCTTCGGGCTTTCATTTGATACGCAATGCCAAGCTTCGGGAACAAAGCTTCAGTGATATAAGTGCCGCTCGCGCCTTCGGAGAAAGCGACCGATCTGGCAGCGAGCAATGTATCGCGCAGTTTTTCGACGCTACTGACGTCCGGCTTGGGCATGCCCGCCCGCACCGCGACGCCGATGCGGGAAGCAACAATGTCCACGCGTGTGTCCGGGACAAACTTTCCCTGCCTGATCTGCTCATCCAGTGCAGGGCGGATCATCAGACAGACGTCCATTGCTTCGCCGTTCCTGATTCGCATAGGCAAAGCGTCCGGGGACGTGCCGTAGGAGGGGCCCCACGATATGATGAGGTGATTTCCCGTCTGTTGTTCATAAGCGGGTGCAAGTTCCCGGAACGCTGCCGATAGCGCCCCCGTTGCGAGCACATGAACGTCGGCGGCATACACTGCACCTGACAAGAGCGAGCTGATGAATGCTGTGCAGAGCACTGCACGTCGGAAATTTGCATGGTTGATGACCATCGGAATACCCTTTGTTAGAAGTTCCAGCGTTCTTCACTGTCTATGGCGAACTACAAGAATCGACAAGCGGACCAACAAGCGGATCAACACGCGAATCACCAGCCCGAATCAGGCGCTTCTCCGTCCAATCGGTCGCTTGCGCGCGGGCTGGAATTGCTGCGCGCGTTCGGTCCCGGTGCGACGCTGCTCGGCAACTGCGATCTCGCGGAACGCACGGGCCTGCCGAAGGCGACGGTGAGCCGTCTCGCGCAAACGCTCGTCAAGGCCGGTTATCTGGAGCATGACGCGGCGCGCAGGGCGTATCGGCTGGGATTGCCGGTGCTCAGCCTCGCGCAGGCGCTGCGCAGCGGATCGACCGTACTCAATGTGGCGGGGCCGCTGATACGCGATGCGGCTCAAATGAGGCACATCAATGTCGGCATCGCGGGCGCCGACCGCGAGGAGATGGTCTACCTGGAGTCGATTCGTTATAACCAGCGAGCCTCGTTACGCACGATTGTTTCGGGGCAACGCGTGCCGATGGAACGGACGTCGCTCGGTCGCGCGTATCTCGCGATGCAGCCGGAGGCCGAGTTCGCCCGTCTCATGCATGCATTCAAGCGTCGCGGACGCAGCGGCTGCGAACGCCTTGCAAAAGACATCGCCGAGGCCGTGAATGATGTGCATCGATACGGCTATTGCGTGGCTAGCTGGCAGCCGGAAGTGATCGCCCTCGCAACGCCGCTCGACATTCCCGGACACCGGCTGCTCGTCCTCAATTTCAGGTCCGCACGGCGGCTCCGAAAGACAGCGTCGCACGGGAACTGGCACCGGCCTTGCTGCAATTGCGCGACGAGATCAAAGCCGCCTGCGAGCGCCTCGAAGGATGAGGCCCTCGCGCGCCTGTTTCATTCGCGGCGTTCGCTGATCGCGCGAGCCGGAATGCCCAGCACCACCGCCAGACCGCCGAGAATGGAAACGACCGCAACCGCGTAGAGGCCCAAAGCGCTGCTGCCGAAATGGGTCGATGCATAGCCGATCACCGAGGGCGCGGAGATCCCGCCGAACTGGCCAAGGCTGCTGATGAGGCCGATGCCGCTTGCCGCGGCGGTGCTCGACAGATACGCGGGCGGAATCGTCCAGAACAGGGACAGCATGCCGAGGTAGCCCGCCGTCGCAACGCAAAGCAGCGCGACCAGCACGCCAGGGTGATTCGCCGCGCTCGGCAGCAGCGCGACGCCGAGCGCGGCCATCAATGCGCTCGCCATGAAATGCCAGCGCCTCTCCAGCATGCGATCCGAGTTGCGGCCAAGCAGATACATCGCGATTGCGCCGACCACATACGGGATGGCGGAAAGCAGCCCGATATACCAGTAGTTCGATACGCCGCTTTTCTGAATGACGCTCGGCGCCCAGATATGCACGACGATGCTCGCCCAGGGCACGCTGAAATACGCGAATGTGAGGAAATAGAACCTGGGCTCCTTCAACGCGGCCCAGATCGAACCGTGCGCGCGGGCCGCCTTGGTTTGTGCGTCGCGGCTGAGTTCAGCAAGAAGGAGTGCCTTCTCGTCGCTCGTGAGCCAGGTGGCCTGCTCCGGGCGGTCCGTCAGATAGACATAGGCAAAGACGCCGGCGATGACTGACGGAAGCCCTTCAATAATGAACAGCCACTGCCAGCCGTTGTAGCCGAAGAGGCCCGACATGCTGTTAGAATCCATCCCGATACGGGGCCGCTCACGATGCCCGATACGCAGATGGCCGTCATGAAGATCGACGTGACGCGCGCGCGGCGCGCGGCCGGAAACCAGTAGGTGAAGTACAGAATCACGCCGGGGAAGAATCCCGCTTCCGCTGCGCCCAGCAACACGCGGGCGATGTAGAACTGCGTCGGTGTCTGCACGAACGCGGTGCCGGCCGACACGATGCCCCGCAGCGCCATGATCAGCATGAGTGTTTTTCGCACGCCGACCCGCGCAAGCCACAGGTTGCTCGGCACCTCGAACAGCATGTAACCGACGTAGAAGAGTCCCACGCCCAGACCGAATGCGGCGTCGGACAGACCGATGTCGCGCGAAAACTGCAGATGCGCAAGGCCGATGTTGGCGCGATCCAGATACGCGAAGACGTAACAGATAAAGAGGAAAGGCAGCAGCCGCGACGTGACTTTGCGGTAAACGGCCTCTGTCTGCGGCTGCGCGACGGTGCTGACGCGACTGGAGTGGAACGGGCTGCGTGCATCATGTCTCCGGGCTGGTATGGGCCGCAGGATCGTCATGACAAGCGTCCCGCGTTGGAACTCATTATCGGCACTCGTCGCTCGATGACAATCTGGCAATTCCATTGCGTGGAATTAGCCTCCCGTTGCCCGACTATGAATGCATTCCACGCAGTGGAATTGGAGAGGTGTCGTGCGCGGCCTGTCCCGCTAAGCTGCATGAGCAGATCGACGTTGTCGGTCGAATCCAGTTCAATCATCGAGACACGCATGAGCACATCCACCATTCAAGTGACTATAGAGTCGCGGATCGCCACGATCGCGCTGAACCGCCCTGAAAAGCGTAACGCCATAACCAACGAAATGCGGGCCGAGCTGATCTCGGCGCTGGAGACCGTGTCGCGCGAGCGTGACGTGCGCGCCGTCGTGCTGACCGGCAACGGCAAGGGCTTCTGCGCGGGCGGCGACATCAGCGGCATGGCGCAACGCATGGAGGCGCCGGCGTGTGAGGTGGCGTTCAACGGCTGGTCCCGCCAGCAGCTCGTGCATCACACCGTCAATCTGCTTTTTCGATGCCCAAACCGACCATCGCGGCCGTCAACGGTGCAGTGGCGGGTCTTGGCGCGGATATGGCGCTCTCGTGCGATTTTGTCCTCGCGTCGCAGGAAGCGAGCTTTACGTGGAGCTACACGCGGGCTGATTCCGGACGGCGGCGGCATGTACTTCCTGCCGCGACGCGTCGGTCTCGCGCGTGCGAAGGAACTGATTTTCAGCGGGCGCAAGGTCGAAGCAAAAGAGGCGCTGGAAATCGGTATCGCAGATCGCCTGAGCGAACCATGTTCGCTGATCGCCGACGCCCACGCCTGGGCCGCCGAATTGAGCCATGGTTCGGCGACTGCGTTCGCGCTCGGCAAGAGCATCCTTAATCAGAGCTACGAACTGTCCGCACACCAGGTGTTTGCACAAGGCAGCCAGGCACAGGCCGTCTGCTATACCAGCAGCGAACATCGCGAGTCGGTGCTCGCGTTTTTGAACGCGACCCGCTGAGCGAAGGAGATCGACAGGGACGCAATTTCAAAACTGATACGGCCCGCGAGCGTAGCGGTAATCGGCGCATCGGCGGACGCCGCCAAGACTCCGGGTCGGCCCGTCGCCTATCTGAGGAAGCACGGTTTCAAAGGCGATATCTATCCGGTCAATCCGCGTTATGACTCGATCGACGGCCTGCGCTGCTATCCCGACGTCGCGTCGGTGTCGCGCGCGCCCGACGTCGGGATCGTGCTGCTCGGCGCCGAACGCGCGCACCTTGCGGTGCGGGAGCTGGCGAGCCGCGGGACGAGCGCGGCCATCGTGCTGGCGAGCGGCTACGCGGAAACGGGCGACGAGGGCGCGAAGCGTCAGGCGCAATTGCTCGAGGCCGCGGGTTCGATGCGTCTGCTCGGCCCGAATACGATCGGGCTCGTCAACCTCACCGATCGCATCACGCTGTCGGCAAGCGGGGCGTTGGAGACAGACACGTTCGCCGTCGGCGGGATCGGCGTGGTGTCGCAAAGCGGCGGGATTCTCGGCTCGCTGTTGTCGCGGGCGGCAGCACGCGGCATCGGCTTGTCGAAGCTCGTGTCGACGAGCAATGAAGCCGATCTCGACATGGCGGACTTTGTCGACTATCTGGTTGACGATGATTCCACCTCGGTTATCGCGCTGTACATGGAAGGGCTGCGTCGCCCGGAGCGATTCCGGCGCACGGCTTTGCGCGCGGCGGCAGCGGGTAAGCCGGTCGTCGTCTTCAAGATCGGGCGCTCGGAAGCGGGCGCACGTTCGGCGGTCTCGCATACGGGCGCGCTCGCCGGCTCGGACCGCATGTATGACGCGCTGTTCAGCCAGGTCGGAGTGATTCGCGCGCAGACGTTTTCCGATCTGCTCGACATTCCGCAGGCGCTCGCGACGCGTCGCAAACTCGGCGGGCGACGGGTGGCGATTCTGACCTCGACCGGCGGCGCGGGCACGCTCATCGCGGATAGCCTCGGCATGGCGAGCTTCGAGACGCCGCCGCCCGACGAAGCGACTGCTGCAAAGCTCCGCGCGCTGCAGACGGGTGACCACGCGGTGCTCGACCGCAACCCGATCGACGTGACGCTTGCGGGTCTGCAGCCGGCGCTGTTGCGCGGGGCGATCGCGACGCTGCTCGAGAGTCCGTGTTACGACGCAGTCGCCGTGATTGTCGGTTCGTCGGGGCTGGCGATGCCGGACCTGGTGGCCGGCGCGATCCGCGAATCGCTGCCGGCAAGCGACAAACCCGTGATGGCCTTTGTGAGCCCCCACGCGCCGTAGATCACGCGCTTGCTGAACGAGTAGGGCATGCCGTTCCAGTCGCCCGAAAGCGTGACGAGCGCGCTCGCTGCGATGAGGCAGCACGCCGCATTCAGGCAGCGTGCGGCGAGTTCGGGCGAACAGCATGCTGAAGCAGACGTCGAGGTCAACGACATTCCGTCAGGATCGCAAACGAAGCGCAGGCTAAGGCGCTGTTTGCGCGCTTCGGCGTGACCGGGGTACGCGAGCATGTCGTCACTGATGCGGCTGAAGCCGAACGCGCCGCTCGTGAACTGTGCGGCAAGGTCGTGCTGAAACTGCTGTCGAACACGATTACCCATAAGAGCGATGTCGGCGGCGTGGCCGTTGGGCTGTCTGCTGATAGCATCGGGGCGCGCCTCAATCGCATGCGCAACGACGCGGAGACCGCGACCGGGCTACCCGCGAATGCGTTCCTCGTTCAGGAAATGGTGGCCGGTGGTACCGAGCTGATTCTGGGGCTTCACCGGGACCCGTTAGGCACGGCGTTGCTGCTCGGCATGGGCGGCGTCGCGGCTGAACTGTTCAAGGACACGACGATGCGGCTGCTCTCGGGCGATGCGCCCTTGTCGCGCGACGATGCACTCCAAATGATCCGTGAACTGAAGACGTGGCCGCTGCTGAACGGATATCGTGGGCGGCCGCGCGCGGATGTGGACGCGCTCGCCAACGCAATCGTCGCTTTTGCGCGAATGGCGACGCAGCTTGGCGAACGTATTGTCGAAGCGGAAATCAATCCGATATTCGTGCTCCCCGCGGGTCAGTGCGTACGGGCGGCTGATGGTCTGGCTGTGCTTGCATAGGAGCGTCAGCCTGAATGAGGTGCATGCCCGCTCGCCTGTCTTGCTGATGGGCGGAGCGGGGCATGAATGTCTTGCCTAGGCGAAGCCCGGGCAGCGGCTAGCAACCACCGCAACACCACGGGCTTTCTGCACATCGTCGTGCATCGGCTGCGCAGATCGCGCGTCCGCTGATCGTCCAGCAGGCCGCAGTCCATCACAACAATCGGCAGCCGGGCGGACGCCTAGCCTCGTCTTTGCAAACACAAGCGCCTTCAAATGGCAGCGAGAAACCGCCCTAAACAATCCTCTCCAACGCCTTGGCCAGCCTCGCCACCGCGCCGTCGATGTCATGCAGCTTGTTGAGGCCGAAAAGTCCGATGCGGAAAGTTTTGAAGTCCTCAGGTTCGTCGCATTCGAGCGGAACGCCAGGCGCAATCTGCAAGCCCGCATCGGCGAACCTCTTGCCGGTTCGTATGCCGTCATCATCCGTGTAGCTGACCACGACGCCGGGAGCCTGAAAACCTTCCGCCGCCACGCTTCTGAAACCTTTCCCGGTCAACAGCGAGCGAACGCGCTTGCCGAGTTCGAGCTGCTCCGCTCTCACTTTGTCGAAGCCATATGCTTCGCCAGTCCTTTGGTGAAATTCGCGATGGCTGCCTTGGTCATCGCATAGTCGAGCAGATTGGGCGACGGATCGTACGCGTTGACGGAAGCCGTATTGATGATGGCCGAACCCGGCGGCATATGAGGGATCGCCGCCCTGGTGATCCAGAACATCCCGAACAGGTTGGTGCGCAACGTCCATTCGAACTGTTCGGTCGTGATGTCCAGAATAGAGTCGTGGCTTTGCTGCCGGCCCGCGTTATTCACGAGGATGTCAATGCCGCCCATGCCGCTCACGGCGGTGTCGACGAGCTTCATACAGAACGACTCGTTGCGGATATCGTCGGGTATGGCGACTGCCGTGCGCCCCGCCGCCCTGATCAGTTGCATCACTTCGCGTGCATCGGGCTCTTCCGCGGGCAGATACACGATCGAGACGTCGGCGCCTTCGCGTGCAAAGGCAATAGCGACCGCGCGGCCGATGCCCGAGTCCCCGCCCGTAATGAGCGCCTTTCGGCCCGCGAGCAGGCCGGCTCCGCGGTACGTGCTTTCCCCATGATCCGGGCGCGGATTCATGGCGCCCGCCAACCCCGGCCACGGCTGCTGCTGCTCGGGAAATGGCGGGTGTGGATAGAGGCCGCGTGGGTCGCGTGGCAACGTGGTGGGCGACGCGCCGGACGCGGCATTGCCGCCCGCTGTGGCACTCGCATTGTCCTGGGCGAGCGCGCTACCTGCGAACGCCGTCGCCATGCCGGCCGCGACTCCCTGCATCAGCTTGCGGCGGGAAAGAGATGGGCTGTCGTCTGCCATGATATGTCTTCCCAAGTATGACAATGGTCAGATGTGCGCCGCATAGACCATACCTTACTGACAGCTTGGCGCGCGGCCAAGTATGTTCTGTCGATGCCCGCCGGATCTTCGAGCAAATACATCACGCTGTTGTACTACACGCTCAGCGTCGAACAGTAGCCGGGGAGAACTGCGCGCGATGCGCAGCGTTACGAGCCTGCGAGACTAGCCTGCGAGCTCTCCGCCACCCGATTTTTTGAGTAGGGCATCCACGCCGCGCCGAACGCTGATCGGCGCGACGTGCAATCAGATCGGGGATAACCGAACTCTGGCGGTTCACGCTTCAAACGCGCCGACACAAGCAACTCACTCACCAACGACGACGGCAATGTCGGCAGCATCTACACGCTGAACACCGCCACGCGAAGCGGGCGGAGGCCGCGCGCGTTGATTCACGCTTTCGGCTTGATGTTCTGGTTGACTCGAAACAGGTTATTGGGATCGTACTTCGCCTTGATCGAGGCAAGGCGCGTGTAGTTCCCGCCGTAGCTCAGTTCCACCCGGTTTTCGGCCTCGTCGGCGTCCATGAAGTTGACGTAGGCGCCCTCCAGATTGAAGGGGTGAACAGCCTCCCAGTAGGTCCGGCCCCATGTCTTGAGCGCCTCCGCGTCGTTGGGATCCGGGCTGATCGCGGCAATTACCATCGAAAAAGACGCGTCCCGCGCGCACCACGGGGTGGCATCCTTGGCGACCCGCCGAACGGCGCCATCTATGGGGTAAAGGTGCATCAGGCAGAAAGGGGTCGGTGCCTCGATCGCGTTGGCGATGTGCACGTCGATCGCCTCGTCAGGCAGCGCCTTGACAAAGTCGCCCTTCCAATACCACTGCAAGCCTTTAGGGAAGAACGGGTCGAACAGACTGTTGATGGCAGTCCACGGCATCTCGCCCATCCAGTTGAACAGCGGGGCGGGCAGTTGCTCGAGCAGCGAGGCCATAAGCTTCTGACCGTCTGCGATGGGCCCGTTGAAAGCACCGATCAGAGCACAGGCGCGCTTGTTCCAGTGTTCCTTTGGGAATGGATCGACTGGAGGCACGGTTTTGAGGCCGACAAACAGGCCAAGCTCTTCGGGGGCGTGCGGAATGAAGTCCCGGTACGTCGCCATAACTTGCCTGGCCTCCCTGGCGTCCCAGAAGATCGGACCGGCGAACACCATTTTGGCTGGGTGAGCCTGGAATAGAAAACTCGTGACCACGCCGAAGTTACCACCGCCACCGCGCACTGCCCAGAAGAGGTCAACGTGCTGGTCCTTGCTGGCGGTGACGAAAGAGCCGTCGGCCAGCACTACATCGACCTCCAGCAGATTATCGACCGTGAGGCCATGCTTGCGCGTCAGGTAGCCGGTTCCCCCGCCTAGGGTCAGGCCGGCGATGCCCGTGCTGCCGACGATGCCCAGCGGTACGGCGAGGCCAAATGCGTGGGTCGCGTGATCGACATCCGCTGCAGTGCAGCCCGGATCCACGCGCACAGTGCGGCTCGCTGGGTCGACGCGCACGCTGCGCATCTGCGACAGGTCGATGACCAGCCCACCGTCGCAACTGCCCAAACCGGGGCCGTTGTGTCCGCCTCCGCGGATTGCAAGAAGCAGTTCGTTATCGCGCGCATAGTTGACTGCCGCTATGACATCGGCGGCGTCGGTGCAGCGAGCGATCACCTTGGGCCGCTTATCGAGCATGCCGTTGTATAGCCCTCGCGCCTGATCGTAGTCCTCGTCTGACGGACCGATTAGCCTCCCGCGAAATTCCGGAATCGTAAGCTCGCCCATGATGCTGTCTCCTTCAACAGTTAATTCATCGCGCGCCCGCGCGACGACGCGCAGCCGTATCAAGAAGCCACGCGCTGAACGTCGGAAAGGACGACAGCTGGCGCATGGGGTCAAATCGGCGTCTACGCACCTATCCGGTAGCCGTTCGCGAACCTGGCCTCCCACCTCACTTGATGAAAAGCATAGTGCTCCGACGCAATTGCCGGAAGGAATTTGCGATTGACGACACTACAACAAGACGAGCGAGGACCCGGCCGAATCAAACCCCAGCTCAAAAGGCGTCTCCGCGCTCGAGGGTTCCAGATGGCTTGCGAACGGTAACAATTGCGCTAAATTAGGTATCAATTGACACTTCACCGGGAATCGCACGTCACTGGTTACCCCTGAGGCGGTGGCCGGTCCCGCACACGCTCGCCGAACTCGAGGCGCTTGTGCGCGACGGCCTGCCGAAGTCCGCGCTGCGCGCCAGCGTCGAACATGCGACGCAGGGTACCGACGCCCGGCGTGCGCTACTCGCCCGCACCATCCCCGAAGCGACCCACAAGCGCCGCCGCGATCGGCTGATGCCGGACGAATCGGGGAAGACGGAGCGGCGACGCGCGGGAATTCCTGTCGACGCCGCACCCGGAGCTCGAAGGGCGGGCGCCACTCGATGTCGCGCTGACCGAGCTCGGCGCGCGCCGCGATCAGCAGTGACCAGCCTGGCACGACGCCCCAGATCGGGCCTATGCCGCGTGCAGCATAGGTGTACAGCGCGCGAGGCGAAGCGATGCGTCGGGCGAATTGCGTGATGCTCCATGACGCGAACAGCAGGCCACGGTCGCGAACAGATAGGCCAGCCATGTGCCGTTGCCAGCCGTGGCGAAGACAGCGGGCACGAGCAGGCCAGCGCCGCCCGCCACGCCGACCGGGCGGATCGATTGCGCGATCAGTTCCGACAAGGACAGATAGCCGCGGCGCAGGGTGCCGCCGCGGCGCGTATCGACGGTAATGTGACTAATCTGTAGAGGTGCTCCAGGAATATGAAAAGCTGGATGAGTGGCCGGGTAGCGCTTATCTCGCCGTTTCGGCTTCGGCACGGGCATGCGTTGGCGTGGCGGGCTGCGCCTGTTGTGACTCGCGTTTGACCCGCTCGATATCGCGAAAGCGGTTAGCGGGATGCGTCTCCGGCAGGCGTGCGCCGCCGCCGAACAGCTTCTCGCGCAGCGTGCCTGGCGTGTAGGCAGTCGGATACACGCCGCGGCGCTGCAACTCGGGCACAAGGTAATGCATGACGTCTTCGAAGGTTTCGTGCGCGATGGCATACGCAAGGTTGAATCCATCAACGCCCGTTGTCTCGACCCATTGCTGCAGAATGTCCGTCACCGTCAAAGGCGAGCTGACGAACACAGGGCCCATGCCGCCGACGCCGCCCCAGATTGCGAGTTCTTCGATAGTCCATGCCTTGTCGCCGCCCGCCAGATGCTCGACGGCCGAGACGATGGCGTTGGTTTCGACGCGTCTCACGAGATCGGTGGGCGCGTACTGGCCGAAGTCGATACCCGTCCATCCCGACATGAACACGAGCGATCCGTCATACGAGACATAGCGCTTGTACTCTTCGAACTTAGCCAGCGCCTTCGCATCGGTTTCATCGACGATCACGGTGACGAGGTTGTAGATCGGCAGCTTGTCCGGATCGCGTCCGGCTTCCGCTGCCTTGCGTCGCACATCGCTTACATAGTTTTTCAGCACGGCTTGCGTCGGCGCGGCGACGAACACGCATTCGGCGTGCTGCGCAGCGAATGCCTTGCCCGGACCCGATGCACCCGCCTGAAAGAGCACCGGCGTGCGCTGCGGAGAGGGCTCGCAGAGGTGATAGCCGGGCACTTCGAAGTACTTGCCCTTGTGGCCGATTTCGTGGACCTTCTCCGGATGCGTGAATACGCGCTTCTCACGGTCGCGCATGACCGCGCCGTCTTCCCAGCTTCCTTCCAGCAGCTTGTACAAAACTTCGACGTATTCCGTCGCGACTTCATAGCGGTTGCTGTGATCGCGCAATCCGCCTTCGCTGATGTTCTTCGCGCCGCTCTCCAGATACGACGTGACGATATTCCACGCGAGCCGTCCCTTCGTGTGATGATCGGCGGTCGAGAGGCGGCGCGCGAAAGTATACGGATGCTAGAAACTCGTCGACGCCGTAATGCCGATGCCAAGGTGCTCGGTCACCATCGCGATCGGCGCGGCGAGTTGCAGCGGATCGTTGACGGGAATCTGCGCGGCCTGATGCAGCGCGTGATAGTTGTTGCCTTTATAGACGTCGTAATAGCCGATCACGTCGGCGATGAAAATGCCGTCGAAAATGCCTTTCTCCAGTACCTTCACGAGATCGGTCCAGTATTCGAGATCCTTGTATTGCCACGAGCGGTCGCGCGGATGCGCCCACAAACCCGGCGACTGATGACCGACGCAATTCATCTCGAACGCATTGAAGCGAATAGGTTTGGTCATGACGCCCATTTGCTCCCACGGGCCGCACCGTTGCCAATCGTCCAGATAAACGGCGGCTCCTTGCCGTTGATCACCCAGTCGGAGGCATTGTCGAATACCGTCGTGCCGCTGCCTGTGGTTGTCTGGCCGAAGCCGTCCCAGTCGTCCTTGCGTGTCACGCCAGACTGATTCGTGCTGACAGCCGAAATCATGTCAGCGCTGTATTCGTCGCATTTCGCGAGCACGTCGATCCGTTCCGCGACGATGCTACCCATGCCGTGGTACTTCGAGCCATTTGCCACGAACTGATCATCGCCTCGGGATACCCTGGTCGACAGCGTGCCGACTGCGACGTCGCCCACTTCGGACCATGCGCTGCCCACCAGTTGTCCGCTCACGAAGCGGTCGAACCACGTATTGCGTTCATAACCCGGCGGCACATTCAGCCAGTCTTCGACGGAAGCGAAGTGCGCGCGCAACGCCTGCGGCAGATTCGAATCGACCGCAGCGAGTTCGATCAGAAGACGAAACAGGTGCGGCAGCGATGCATTGGCACCGCCATGCGCGACAGGTGTCCGCACTGCGCCGAAGCCCGCGTCCTTCAGCCAGCCAATCGCTTCATGCGGCAATTCCCGTGAACGGTCGCGCTGTGCCGCACCTTCGGCGATACGCCCGAAGATAGGGGGAAGGCGATTGGCGAGTGATTCGTAGTCGGTTCCGATGGGGAGATCGGCGGCATGCGATGAGGTCATGCAGATCCTTTGAATAGCGATAAAGAAACCGGCGGCATGCATTGAGCACTGGACTCAGGTGAGTATAAAAATCACCGCTTGCCGCTCGTAAATAACGGATTGGCAGATCGTTATCCGTATGGCGACTTATGTCGACGATAGCGGCGGTATGACTGCGGAAACAGAAGGTGCCGTCAATCGATTCAGAATACTAAGCATATGAAGAGCGATTCGTTTGCGGCATGGATGAGTGTCTAGGATGAAAGGTCATGCATCGAAAAGCGATCCTCTGTGCGATGAACCAGCCTGTCCTGAAGGCCATCTCTATAACGAAGCAATTCGGCGCGACGACTGCGCTGAGACATCTCGACCTCGACATCCGTGCGGGAGAAGTGGCGGCATTGATGGGCGCAAACGGCGCGGGCAAATCGACGCTCGTCAAGATAATCAGCGGCGTCTACGGAACGAATAGCGGTGCGCTGTTATTGCGCGGCGAACCCTTCGCGCCTTCGTCGCCGCAGCAGGCCAAACGGCTTGGCGTCGCGACCGTGCATCAAAGCATCGTCGATGCTGTAGTGCCGACCTTATCCATTGCGGATAACCTGTTGCTCGATCAGCTTTGCGATGGAGCATCCGCGTGGCGCATGACGCCAGCGGCACGCGTCGATGCCGCGCGACCACTCGCACAACGCGTTGGCCTCGAAGTCGACCTGTTCGCTCCGTTGCGTACGCTGTCGCTGGCAGCTCAGCAACTTGTGACGCTGGCGCGTGCATTGGCGGGCAATCCGTCGCTGCTGATTCTCGATGAGCCTACGGCGAGTCTTTCCGCGCCCGAAGCGGAGCGGCTTTTCGCCTTGATCGAGCGCCTGCGTGCCGATGGCGCGGCGATATTGCTGGTGTCGCACCGGCTAGGTGACTTGCGCCGCATCGCGGATCGTGTGACGGTCATGCGCGATGGTAGCATCGTTGCGGACCTGCGTCCGCCCATCGATTTCGACGCCGCGATAGAAACGATGATCGGCCATGCACTGCCCGCCGATCGCGCTGCGTCGCGTGACAGCGGCACATCCGACAAGGTGTTGTTCAGCGCGCGCGATCTCAAGCTGACGCCCGCCTCGATACCTTTCGATCTCGACCTGGAAGAAGGAGAGATCGTGGCAATTGCGGGCCCCGTCGGCGGCGGCAAATCGCGTCTCGCGCGCGTCATCTTCGGCGAGACGCGAGCCGTGCAAGGCGGCATGCAGTTGCTCGGCAAGCCATGGCGACCACGCTCGCCCGCTGACGCGATTCGCGCGGGCGTCTATCTCGCGTGAGAAGACCGCTGGCGTTCGTCGCTGTTTCCGGACAGCGTGCCGTTCGCATCGATCGCGGGCACCCTCAGTTTTCCGTTTTTGCCCCGCTGGCATAGAGGCGGCTTCGTGCGTCGCGAGACGGAACGCTCAGCCGCTCGCGACGCGATTGCCGCATTCGGCGTGCGCTGCACAGGACCGGACGACCGGCTGTCGCGTCTGTCGGGCGGCAATCAGCAAAAAGTCGTGCTCGCGCGCTGGCACACGGAACCATCGAAGCTGTTGCTGCTCGACGAACCGTTTCAGGGTGTCGATGCAGGCGCGCGCGCAGACATCGTGACACTGCTGCGCAAGCGTGCGGCAGGGCGCGCCACGCTGGTGTTCGTCAGCGATCTCGAAGAGGCATTCGAAATCGCCGATCGCGTCGTGCATTTCGATCGCGGCACGACACTCGAGCGCGCGGCTCCCGCCGATTCTTTTTCTTCAGTTGTGCTCACTCATTCATGAAATCGACCACCCCCTCCGTGACGACGAACGTCTCTACCCAATCGACTGCGCGCCCGCGCCTGGGCAGTCTGCGTGGGCATCTGGAGCGCACGGGCATCCTGCTGGTGCTTGCGGTGCTGATCCTCGTGTTCGCGGTGCGCGAGCCGGCCTTTCTGAACGTCGACAATCTGTTGAGCATTCTGCAGGCCGTTTCGATCGTTGCGCTGCTGGGCATAGGCGTCACGATCACGCTGGCGGCAGGCGGCTTCGATCTCTCGGTAGGTAGCGTCGCGGCGACAGCGCAGATGGCCGCGAGCTATGTGCTGATCGTATGGCACGGCGGAGCGTGGAGCGCCGTGCTGGCCTGTCTGGCACTCGGCGTGGTCGCGGGCCTTTTCAATGGTTTGCTGATCACACGTCTGCGCGTGCCCGACCAGCTTGCCACGCTCGGCACGCTGTTCCTGCTGGCCGGTCTGCAACTGATTCCGACAGGCGGGCGTTCGCTTGCGACGGGTACCGTGCTGCCCGACGGCACAGAGGCAACGGGCAGCTTTTCCGATCTGTTTCTCGCGCTGGGGCGCTCGCGCCTGTTCGACATCGTGCCGCTGCCCGTTCTGCTGCTGTTGGCGTTGACGGCAGTGGCGTGCTTCGTCATGGAGGCGACGCGTTGGGGGCGGGTGATCTATGCGATCGGCGGCAACGAAACGGCCGCACGTCTCGCCGGTGCGCCGACTGCCCGCTACCGCATCGCCGCCTATGTCGCGTCGTCGACGATTGCAGCGTTGGGCGGCGTGCTGATCGCGGCACGCGTTGGACGGGGCGATGTGAGCGCAGGGCATTCGTTGCTGCTCGACGCCGTTGCGGCGGCGCTGGTCGGCTATGCGGTGTGGGGCGCGAAGCGGCCCAATGTGCTCGGCACGGTGGTGGGCGCCGTCTTCGTCGGCGTGCTGCTCAACGGCCTGACGATGCTGAACGCGCCGTACTACATGCAGGATTTCATCAAGGGCGTGCTGCTCGTGTTTGCACTCGCCTTCACATTCAGCGTCGGCTCGCGTTCGGGCGCGCGTGCGTGAGACGAGAAAACCATCCGCAAGCCGACGTCATATCCATTTTCAAATCGCTCATTTTGTGTTCATGACGAGCGTTGATAGATTGTGCCGATAGTCATCAAAGGGAGACATTCATGGCCGAAACGGACGTAGCAGATCAACAGCAGACGGACGCGAATGCCCGCGCGGTGCGCGTAATCGCCGACGATGCACAAGCCATTGCCGTCGCGCATGAACTGGCGCGGCGGGTAGCCGCGGGTGCGTCCGAACGCGATCGCGAGCGCCGTTTGCCGCGTGAAGAAATCGAGTGGTTCTCGCAATCGGGCCTGTGGGGCATCACGGTGCCGAAGGCATATGGTGGCGCGGGTGTGTCGTTCGTCACGCTGACTGAGGTCGTCAAGATCGTCTCTACTGCTGATCCTTCGCTTGGCCAGTTGCCGCAGAATCATTTCGGGCTGGTCGATGTGATTGCGTTGACGGGCACCGAAGAGCAGAAGCGCTATTTCTTTTCGGAAATACTGGCGGGCAAGCGCTTCGGCAATGGCTTCTCCGAGAAAGGCACGAAGAACGTGCTCGATCTCAGGACCACAGTACGGCGGGATGGCGACGACTACGTGATCGACGGCACGAAATTCTATTCGACGGGCGCACTGTTCGCGCATTTCGTGCCCGTGCTCGGCCTCGATGAAGAACGCAAGGCGTGGCTCGCCTACATTCCGAGGGACACAGCGGGTCTCGAAGTCATCGACGACTGGTCCGGCTTCGGCCAGCGTACGACGGCCAGCGGCACGGTCACGCTCGAAGACGTGCGCGTGCCGGCGTCGCACGTGTTGCCCGCGCAGCGCGTATCGGACGAACCGACGCTCAACGGTCCCGTATCGAAGATCATTCAGGCTGCCATCGATGCTGGCATCGCGAAAGGCGCGATTGCCGATACGCTGGAGTTCGTTCGCACGCGCACGCGCCCGTGGGTAGACAGTGGCGTCGACAAGGCCAGCGACGATCCGCTCACATTGCGCGAAATCGGCCGTCTGCATATTCAGTTGCATGCCGCCGAAGCGCTGCTCGAACGCGCGGCACGCGTGGTCGACGAGCTCTCGGCCAAAGGCGCGATCACGGAAGACGATGTCGCGCGCGCCTCGGTCGCCGTCGGCGAGGCAAAGGTATTGACGACCGAAATCGCGCTGCTGGCGGGCGAAAAGCTCTTCGAACTCGCGGGCACCCAGTCGACGTTGAGCGAACACAACTTCGACCGTCACTGGCGCAATGCGCGCACGCATACGCTGCACGATCCCGTCCGATTCAAAGCCGTTCGATCTGGGTGCGTACGCTTGGCGCGCTGACGTTGTGCTCGGCTGCCGTACTTTCTGCCGTATCCGCGCGCGCCGAGCCGCTCAAAGGCGCACCGGCGCCGTTCAACAAGGGCGGTGTGCGGATCGCGCTCGTCAACTATCTGTCGACGGGTGACTTCTTCCAGGCCTACGAAGCGGGCGCGCAGAAGCAGGCCAAGGCGCTGGGTGTCAACTTGTGCATCTACGAGGGCCGTCAGGATGCGTCGGAGCAGCGCGAGCAGATCCAGCAGGCAATCAGCCTGGGCGTGTCGGCCATCATCGTCAATCACGGCTTGCCGGAGTCGCTGAAAGACGTCGTGCAGCGCGTGCTGGACAAAGGCATCAAGGTCGTCGCGTTCGACGTCGATCTCGCCAACCCCAAGGTGCCGCAAATCGAACAAAGCGATCATGATCTCGCATCGCTGTTGCTCGACCAGGCTGTAAAGGACAACGGCGATGGGTTCGCGGCTGGTTACGTGTATGTCGCGGGCTTCGCGCCGCTGGACAGGCGTGACGCCGTGTGGCGCGACTTCAAGCGCGCGCATCCGAATGTGCAGGAGAAGGCGCGTTGGGGAACGGTCGATAATCCGATCGCGCAGTCCGTTGCGAATCAGGCGTCGGCGGCATATCGCGCGCATCCGGAGATCCGCGTCGTGTTCGCACCGTACGACGAGTTCGCGCGCGGTGCCAAGCTGGCCGCCGACGAAGCGAAGCTGTCGTCGAAGCTGCGCATCTACAGTGCGGACATTTCGACCGCCGATATCGAAGCGATTCGCGCGCCCGGCAGTGCATGGGTAGCGACAGCGGCGACCAATCCCGCCGTGGTCGGCGCGGTGTCGGTGCGCGCGGCCGCGCTGCTGGTGGCAGGACAGGACCCGGGTCATCACATCGTGGTGAAGCCGACGCTGATCACGCGCGATGATCTGGTGAAGAACGACATCAGGACGATTGCGGACCTCGGCGCGAAATTCCCCGCCTTCCGTTCGAGCGATGCAGCCACGGCTGCGTGGATTCCGGCTGCGCAGTAAGCGGCGAGGAGCGTGACACAGGCTGGCACTATCGGAGCGTCATTTCGAGTCGCTGAAAACCGCAGGCGGCGCACAACCCGGAAGACACTATACTATTTTATCACCGTGGGAAAGCCATCCAGACGTCGGCGGCGAAAAGAGGCCGGCTGTTCGTGTCACGCGTGTCGATTCTCAAGGAAGATGGCGAAGCGACTTCGCTTGGCGACCTCGGCTACTTCGCCAACCGGCAATCGGCCCTGGCGTTTGCCATGCGATGCGCAACCGCCTTTGCCGACGACGAGCCGATGCCGAAGCCGCCTTGCGAAATCGTGCGTGTAACTGACGAACCGCGGTGAGCCTCACCGAGGACGATGTAGACACGGCGCCAGACGGGCGCGCAGCCAGCGTAATGGCGTCATAGCGGGCACACATTGGCCCTGCCGCCATGCTTCTTCGCCAACGTGTGCACGATCCATTGCGCCAGTCTTCGCGCCCCATCCGGCAGTTCGCTGGCTGCCCGCACGCAAAGATTGTAGTGCCGGCCATCATCGAGCTCGTGCTCGAACAGCCTCACCAACTGACCTGACGCCAGCTCGCGTTCGATCAACGGCGCCCGCAACAAGGCCGCACCCATATCGGCGAGCGCCGCATTCAAGGTCAATTGTCCATCCTCGAACAGCGGGCCTTCCGTCAGCGCGGCGTGCTTCCCCCCGCGCTTTGCAGCCAGTGCGCCCACGTGCCGCGGTCTGCGTGGTGGACGAGCGGCACGCTGGCCAGATCGGCAGGGCGTTCAAATGGACCGTGACTCCGGAGGAAGCGCGGCGCTCTGCGCGATATGGTGCAGAACCATCTACTGCAGCTTGATGCAGGCCCGAAGCCATATGCGGCGGGTACCTGGGGACCTGCTGCCGCGAGCGCGCTGTTGGCTCGGGAAGGAACGTGCTGGCTGGAAGAAGAGAGCTGAACGCCGGATGATGGCTGTCTCTTGACCCGTCGACCATCGGCCGACGGGTGATGCAGTTATTCGGCGATGACGACCTTGAGGCCCTTCGACTCGAGGTCGAACCGATAGCGCTCTGGCACGCCAGCATCGGTTATCACCGTGTCGAAGTTAAGCGCTACGCCCTGCGGCACCTCTGGCAGCCGAGCGGTGTATTGGCCGAATTGTCGGGAAACGGATGCGGCGGGCAGGATGCGGATCCGGCGCGACAGCCATGCGCTCTCGTTATCGCACGGCGGCCGCAGGATGCGGCCTGCGCGCGACTTCGGCCGCGACGACGGACTGCCGACGCGCGTCATGAGGCCGATGTCGCGGGTCGTTTCGCGCATCGGCACGTCGAGCACGGCCAGCAGCCCCGCTTCGCATTCGTAGTACAGCTGCTGCGCGGACAGCACCGCGAGCATGTCGGTGTGCAGCAGCAGGCCGCGTATCACCGCGAGGTCGGCGCTTTCGACGGTCGGCATCGGCGGCTTGAGCTTCATGCGCCGAAACAGCGATTCGAACAGCCCTCGTGCGGGCGAATGGCTGCGAGGCAGGATCCATTGCGCGGCGGCGACGCTCGCGAGCCCGAGGTTGCGCACCTTGGCGAGCGGGTGATCGTGCCGCGCGAGGACGACGAGGTTCTCGGACATCAGCCGTTCGTTCTCCAGGTCGCTCGCCAGATCGTCAGTGATTACGCGCACCTTCGGAAATCGCGTGACGACGCGCGCTATAACGAGCGTGAGCGCGTTGCGTGCCTGCGGCCGGAAGCGCTGCGCATCGTGCCGCTCGGGGAAGGGCAGTTGCATGGCGCGATTGCGTCGGTGGAATGGTATGGCGCCGTGTTGTCGGTATCCGTCGTGCTGGA
Source organism: uncultured Paraburkholderia sp. (assembly GCA_940746715.1). Taxonomy (GTDB): domain Bacteria; phylum Pseudomonadota; class Gammaproteobacteria; order Burkholderiales; family Burkholderiaceae; genus Paraburkholderia. The sequence goes on along the minus strand of CALNWN010000008.1, from coordinate 6,334 downwards.
CGCGATGCCGAACGAACCGGTGCTCGTCACCCTGCAGCGCGGCCAAGGCATGATGCCCGAGAAAGGCGCGCGTGTTTCCCTGCGTTACGAGGCTGACGATGTCGTCCTTATCAAGCCCTGAGGCGTCGGCGTCGCTGACCGCGTCCGCCGCTGCCGATGCGCGCCGCAGCGCGAGCGCAGCCTCGCACGAGGCGGCGGTGAAACGCCGCCGGCGCGCGGCGCAGTGGCATCTGCTGTTCATCGCGGTGTTCGTGCTCGGGCCGCTCGTCATCTATCCGCTCGTGCGGCTCGTGGCGCTCAGTCTGAGCGGACCGCATGGCATCGGTCTGCAGGCTTGTGCGGCGTTTTTCGGCAATCCGGAGACGCGCGGCGTGATCGGCACGACGCTGTGGATTCTCTTCGCGAGCGCGGGACTGGCGTCGCTGCTCGGCGTGGCGCTTGCCTCATTGCTGTTCTTCAAGCCGTTTCCCGGCGCGCGCATGGTCACGCGCTTTCTCGAGCTGTTCGTCGCGTTCCCTTCGTTTCTGGTCGCCTTCACGCTGATTTTTCTGTACGGCTCGCAAGGCTCGGTCAGCATCGGTTTGCAGAGGCTTTTTCATCTTCAGGCACCGCAGCTCGATTTCCTGTTCGGCGTAGGCGGCGTGATTCTCGCGGAAGTCGTGTTCTATGCGCCGTTCGTCGTGCGGCCGACGCTGGCCTCGTTCGCCACGCTCGACATGCGTCTGGTCGAAGCCGCCCGCAGTCTCGGCGCAAGCGGCTCGATGGTTGCGTTCAAGGTGATCCTGCCGCTCGCCTGGCCGGGCATCGCCGCGGGCACGATCCTGTGCTTTCTGTTGACGCTGAACGAATTCGGCATTCTGCTGGTGCTCGGCAGCGCGCATCTGATCACGCTGCCGGTCGCCATCTACAGCTCGGCCACCGTCGACCTCGATTTGCCGACGGCCGCCGCCGGCGCGGTCGTCATGCTGATCATGTCGTTGTCGCTGTACGCGCTGTATCGCCAGGTCAACCGTCGCAAGGTGAAAGGAGCCGGCCATGGCCGATGAACTCGACCCGACCATGCTGCCGGTCATGCACATGAAGGCGCGGCCGGTACGCCGCAGTCTCGTTGTGCGGATGCTCGGCGGACTGTTTCTCGGCCTCGCCGCGCTGCTGTGCTTCTGGCTTTTCGTGTTGCCGGTGATCGTGGTCGCGCTGTCGAGCGTCGCGGCCCACTGGTCCGGCACGATCCTGCCGGACGGCTTCAGCATGCGCTGGTTCGAGCGGCTCACGTCGAGCGACTTCGACGCGCTGACGACGAGTCTCGAAATCGGCATGGGCGTCGCGGTCCTCGGTACCGTGCTCGGGCTGTGGCTCGCGCTTGCACTGGAAGGACGCGACCGCCGCGGCCTCGGCGCTTTCGTCGACACCATCGCGATGATGCCCAACGGCGTGCCGAGCGTGGTGCTCGGGTTGGCGGTGCTGATCGCGTATCACAAGCGGCCGGTGGATCTGTCGAGCTCCGCGGCGATCGTCGTGTTCGTGCAGCTCGCGCTGGTGCTGCCGCCGTTCTGCTACCGGTGCGCGGCCGCCCGCGCTGCGCCCCGAGCTGACCGTGCTGCGCGAAGCGGCCGCGCGCCTCGGCGCGCCTCCATCGATGGTGCTGCGCCGCGTCGTGCTGCCGCAACTCGTGCCCGCGATCCGCGCGAGTCTCGCGCTGGGCTTTGCGTTGTCGCTCGGCGAGCTGGGCGCGACGCTCACCGTTTATCCGCCCGGTTTTGCGACGGTGCCGATCGTCGTCGGTCAGGTGGAGCGCGGCTACTACCTGCCCGCGTCCGCGCTCTCGCTGATTCTGCTGCTGGTTTCGCTTGCTGCGCTGCTCGTGATCGCGGCGCGCGTACCGCGTCGCCGGACCGACTGAGCCTGCCTCTCCGTTTTCCCTGCCCGCGCGCCTCGGCAACGAGGCGCCTCACGCAAACGTCTTTTTTGATGTGGCGAAAGTTGTCAAAATGACCGAATATATGCAAACTACTTCTGTCGATCCGATCGAGGTCGTGCGCAGGCATTCGCTGACGGCGCTGGTTCGCGACGAGATTGAAAGGCACATCGTCGAAGGCGAGCTTGCGCCGGGCGACAAGCTGAACGAGGCGGAGTGGGCAGCGCGCCTGCATGTATCGCGCGGGCCGGTGCGCGAGGCGTTTCGCGCGCTCGAACAGGCGGGGCTCGTGCGCACCGAGAAGAATCGCGGCGTGTTCGTGCGGACGGTGTCGCTCGCGGAAGCGGATGAGATTTACGCGGTGCGTGCGGTGCTCGAGGAGGCGGCGTGCAGGATGCTGGCCGAGCGCATCGACGCGCGGCAACTGGCGGTGCTGCGCGACTGGCTCGATGCGATGCGCGCGGCGTTCGATGTGCACGATCCCGACGCGTACGCGCGCGCCAACGTCGCGTTTCACGACGCGATCGTGGCGGCGGCCGGCAACCTGAAGCTGTATGAGACGTATCGAAGGCTGGTGAGCGAGTTGAGTCTCTTTCGCCGCGCGGCGCTGGTCGTGCATGCCGATGCGATGGAGCGCTCGCTCGCCGAGCATCGCGCGATTCTCACGGCGCTGGCCTCGCGCGACGCCGGGCACGCCGCGGCGCTGATGCAGGCGCACGTGCACGGCGGCCTGCAGCGCGCGTGCGGCGTGTAAGGACGGCGAGCAGGGAGAGCAGGGCGGGGCGGCGGCGGGGCAGTGGAGTGCGGCGCAGAGTGCGCCGGCATCGAACGAATGAAGCGAAAACGTTGTCTTGATCGATTGACTCGAATGAGCGTGCGCGGCACGCAAGGACGGGAACGATGGCAAGCGCAGGGGCAAATTCAGGTGCAAATGAGATCGCGGTGGGACGCATGATCGAGGTCAACGGCCGCCGCTACAGGCTGCCCACGCAGCCGACAGTGGTGGTTTGCGTCGACGGCTGCGAGTTCGATTACCTGGAAGCCGCGGTCGCGGCGGGCGTCGGCGCCCTTCATCGGCAGCATGCTCAAGGGCGGCGCGGCCTTCAAGGGCGATTGCGTGATCCCCTCGTTCACCAATCCGAACAATCTGTCGATCGTGTGCGGCGTGCCGCCTTCGGTGCACGGCATCTGCGGCAATTACTTCTGGGATCCGGAGGCGAACGGCGGCGCGGGCGCGGAAGTGATGATGAACGATCCCGCTATCTGCGCACCGGCACCTTGCTGGCCGCCGCGAGCGAAGCGGGCGCCGCCGTGGCTGTCGTCACCGCCAAAGACAAGTTGCGCAGCCTGTTGGGCTGGCAACTGAACGGCATCTGCTTTTCCGCGGAAAAAGCGGACAAGGCGCGCGCGAGGAAAACGGTATCGACGACGTGCTCGATCTCGTCGGCCTGCCGCTGCCCGACGTCTACAGCGCGGGGCTTTCGGAGTTCGTGTTCGCGGCGGGCGTGCGGCTCGCGCAAACGCGCAAGCTCAACCTGATGTATCTGTCCACCACCGATTACATCCAGCACAAATGGGCGCCGGGCACGGAAGGCGCGAACGCGTTCTACGCGATGATGGACGTCTATCTGGCGCAGCTCGACGCGCTCGGCTGGGTGATCGGCCTGACCGCCGATCACGGCATGAATGCGAAGCACGATGCGCAAACCGGCGAGCCGAACGTGATCTATCTGCAGGACGTGCTCGACGAATGGCTCGGCGCTCGCCAAGCGCGCGTGATTCTGCCGATAACGGACCCTATGTGGTGCATCACGGCGCGCTCGGTTCGTTCGCGACCGTCTATTTGCCGCGCGAGGTGAGCGCCGCGCAGGTGATCGAGCGGATTCGCGGCCTCGCCGGAGTCGAGCTCGCGCTCGATAACCGCGCCGCGTGCGAGCGCTTCGAGCTGCCGAACGACCGCGTCGGCGATATCGTCGTGATCAGCACGAAGCACATGGTGCTCGGCACACGCCGCGACGAGCACGATCTGTCCGGATTGACCGTGCCGTTGCGCTCGCATGGCGGCTTGTCGGAACAGGAAGTGCCGCTGCTTTTCAATCGGCGTGTCGAGGGCTTGCCATCCGCGGACAGCGGAAAACGGCTGCGCAACTTCGATATCTTCGACGTCGCCCTGAACCGCGTGTCGGCATCATGAACACGACGCTGCGGGACGACCATCCGGCCTTCCGGGCCGAAGCGCTCCGGCTCAAGGGCGAGCGCGCGGTGCGGGCGCGTTCGTTCGACGTCTTCGATCCGTACACGGGCACGCGTGTGTGTACGGCAGCGCTCGCAAGCGTCGACGATGTGCGCGCCGCATTCGAATACGCTGCGGCTTACCAGCCGAAGCTCACGCGCTATGAGCGCTCGCAGATTCTCGAGCGCGCGGCCGCTTTGCTGCGCGAGAGAGCCGAAGAGGCGTCGGATCTGATTTCCCTCGAATCGGGGTTGTCGAAGCAGGACTCGCGCTATGAAATCGGCCGCGTGGCCGACGTGTTGAAGTTCGCCGCGATCGAGGCGTTGCGTGACGACGGGCAGAGTTTCGCCTGCGATCTGACGCCGCACGGCAAGCGGCGGCGGGTGTTTTCGCAGCGCGAGCCGCTTGCCGGCGTGATCGTCGCGATTACGCCGTTCAACCATCCGACGAACCAGGTCGCGCATAAGGTGGCGCCGGCCATTGCGACCAATAATCGCGTGCTGGTGAAACCGTCGGAAAAGGTGCCGCTGTCGGCACTCTATCTCGCCGACATTCTGTATGAAGCCGGCTTGCCCGCGCCGATGCTCCAGGTGCTGACCGGCGACCCGCGCGAGATTGCCGATGATCTGATCACGCATCCATTGGCCGAACTCGTCACTTTTACGGGCGGCGTCGCGATCGGCAAATACATCGCGGCAAAAGCGGCATACCGGCGCGTCGTGCTCGAACTGGGCGGCAACGATCCGCTGATCGTGCTCGACGACGCCGATCTCGAGCGCGCGGCGACGCTCGCCGTGCAAGGGTCCTATAAGAACTCGGGGCAACGCTGCACGGCCGTCAAGCGGATCCTCGTGCAGAAGCGCGTCGCGGCGGACTTCGCCGATCTGGTGGTGGAGAAAACGCGGACCTAGCGCTTCGGCGATCCATTCGATGAAGAGAATCAGATGGGCACCGTGATCGATGTGGCGGCGGCGCAGCTCTTCGAATCGCGTGTGAATGAGGCGATTGCGGGCGGCGCGCGTTTGCTGGCCGGCAACCGGCGTAATGGCGCGTTGTACTCGCCCACTGTGCTCGACCGCGTCGAGCCGCGCATGACCGTGGTGCGCGAGGAAACCTTTGGGACGGTGTCGCCGATCATCAGCTTCGACACGCTCGACGACGCGATCCGGATCAGCAACGGTACGCAGTTCGGATTGTCGTCGGGGGTGTGCACGAACCGGCAGGATGCGATCACGCGATTCATCAACGAATTGCGGGTGGGCACGGTCAACGTGTGTGGGAAGTGCCCGGCTACCGGATCGAGCTGACGCCGTTCGGCGGCATCAAGGATTCGGGGCTCGGCTATAAGGAAGGCGTTCAGGAGGCGATGAAGAGCTTCACCAACCTGAAGACTTTTTCATTACCGTGGGAGTAACAGCGTGGCATTGAGTGTGAGCGACATCCGTTCGTTGTTCCAGCAATATGGGCACATCGCTTATAGCGGCGAACCGGTCACGCAGCTTCAGCATGCATTGCAAAGCGGTGCGCTAGCGGAAGAAGCGGGTGCGGATGAGGCGCTCGTCGTCGCCGCGTTTTTGCACGACCTCGGACATCTGCTCAATCTGCAAGGCGAGACGCCTACTGGGCGGGGCATCGACGATCTGCATCAATACTTTGCCTTGCCGTTTCTGCGACCCGTGCTGCCGGACGCAGTGCTGGAGCCGATCCGCCTGCACGTGGACGCGAAACGCTGCCTGTGCGCCATCGACGGGACGTATTTCGGTCGGCTTTCTGCCGACTCGGTGCGGAGCCTCGAACTGCAAGGCGGGATCTTCACCCGCGAGGAAGCGGACGCCTTTCTGCAGAAGCAGTACGCACAGGACGCGCTGCGTCTGCGTAAGTGGGACGACCGCGCAAAAGAAGAAAATCGCACGACGCCGGATCTTAACCACTACCTTGGCGTGGTCGAGCGCGTCATGTGCAAGAGCGCGGCGGCCTGACTCGAACTGCTGCAGTTCCGGTTGCTCCGCCGGTTGTAATTTGCGCTATTTTCTGCGCGATTTCCCTATGTCAAAATAACGCTTGCAACCCGTCGCCGGGGTCGCTAGAATCTCGCTCTTTCGTGCTCCGGACGCCGGGGCACGGGAAGCGGGAGAGCCAGTAGTGGCAAGGCTTCCGGCGGTGGCAGCAGGTTCAGTCAGTAACAA
>CALNWN010000007.1 GCA_940746715.1 uncultured Paraburkholderia sp. | reverse complement strand
GAGTCAGGCAACCTTCCTTTCATTACTGTGTGAGACTTGATACTTTCGCTTTACCGCCAGACCCCGGAGAGCGTCGTGCATCAAGCGCCCACACTTATCGGCTGTTAGTTTTTAAAGATCGGTTCGCCAAGAAGCTCTGCTTTCTTCGCGTCCGTCATCAAACGGGAGGCAAATTATGCGATGCGCCCTGCCCTGCGTCAACCCCTTCTCTGCAATTATTTTTGAAAAGTGGGAAAGGCGGAAAAAAGAACCGAGCACCAGTAATTCTTCGATCGCCGACAAAATAGTTAGTCATCCGATGCAATTGACAGCTACCCGATCGTCGGCGCGCATTGAAGATCTCTCTCCACGGCGAACGCAATTCAAGTTCTCCAGCCTCCCGCCGTTAAACGGGATACCCGCCACCTCGACGATCGTTGTTCAATGCACGAATCAGCCGACCAGCCAGCCAACCGTCCTGCATCTGCCGAGCCCGCCCCGCCTTCGGCGGTTCTGAGCCCCGAAGCCGTGCCGATTGGAACGCCGCTCGAGTGGCCGATTATCGGCGCCGACGGCGCGCTTCTATTTGCGAGCGGCACCGTTCTCGCAACCGTCGACGAGCGCGTCTCTCTTCCAACACTTCCAGCCCCGTCGCGGCGACCTGCCCGAAGCAGTCGTGCCGATGACAGTCGAAACACCAGCGCATGCCGAAGCGGGCAACCGTTTGACGCTCGCCGACATGCACCTCGAAATCGGCGCATTGGTCGGCGTGCGCCTGCAACCCGGCAGCGGCGCGCCCATGCATCCGTGCCGCATCATCGGATTCGCGCCGAATCATGCGCTGTTCATCACGACGCCGTTTCATCAGGGCCGCATGCTCGCCCTCGGCCTTGGCGAAAACATCGACATCGTGGCGATAGCAAGTCAGGCCGTGTTCCGTTTCGTCTGTACCGTCGACGCCGTCTGCCGCGCCCCGTTCGATTACGTGGTGCTATCAAGGCCCGGTCCGATTCGCCGGCTGCGCGAACGCAAGTCGATCCGCGTCCGGACCCACTTCGCGGTGCGCTTCGGCATCGGAGAGACGGGCGAGACCTACGAAGGCCTCGGCGTGGCGAAGAGCATCAGCGCGCTGGGCATGTCGTTGATGGCGTCGTGGAGTCTGGGCGCCGTCGGTGACCGGCTGCGTGTGACGCTCCAGCTCAAATCCGCGGATATGGGCAGGGACATCGAGACTACCGCTGTCATCCGCAATGTGCAGAAAAACACCGGTACGCAGGCTGGGACGATTCATGGGCTTCAGTTCGATCAACTGGAACCCGAGCAGCAGATGGTAATGAAGGTCTTCGTCTTCGACCGGCAAGACGATGTTCAGCAGTGGTCGCACGATTTCAGATAGCCGGGAAACGGGGGATGCGACAGCAGACTCCGCGGTCACCCGATTAGTTCTTCGGGCGTGAAGCGGCGCGCGCCCCAAGCGTGAGCCATTCTCTCGCAGCGGCCAAGCCGTATGGTGCCGTCTTCGAAGTCGACGAATACGACTTCATCCGCGTGGACGGGGCGCGCGGCCTTATCCGCTGTGCGACCGTCGGTCAATATCCACAGCCAGCGCTGCTGCGCGGGCTTACGCCGCGCGTTGCGCTCGAGCAGTTGCGTCGCGCATCGAACGCCGGCTGCAAACGGTGTACCGCCGCCGCCGCCAATGGGATCGAGCCATCGCTCGTTCCACCAGCGCGGCACCGCGGGACCGAAACGCAAGTCCGTCCCCGCTCCGCCGAGGCAGATCAGTGCAGCGTCCGCGCGCATGGCACTCACGCGGTCGAACAGCGCAATCAACAAACCCTTGGCGAGCGCGAGCCGCGCTCCACTCAGCATCGAGCCGGAACAGTCCAGCACGAAGCAATGCAGCACGCCTTTGCGTGGCATCTCGCGCACGAAACGCAGATCGTTCGCACGCAACGCGGGCCGCCTTTGTCGCCCCATGGCGATGAGCGTCTGCGGCCATGCAATACGTCGGCCGACATCTCCATGCATCGACGCTCGCGCATCGCCGCGCGAGCGCGAGGACGCATCCGCCCGTTGCCGCCATCGAAAACCGCTAAGCGAGTCAGCGGCGGCGCCCTTTCGATGGCTCAGCGTTTTTTTAGTGGAAGCGGTACGACGCCTTTGACGTGTGTGGTCCCAACCGGCTGCGCAGGCAAATAACCCCAATCGCTGTCACCGCCCGGGCTATCTTGCTGCAATGGTATGGGCTCCGCGGAATCCGCCGACGAATCGCGTTGCCCCGCCTCGCTACTAGCAGCGGTCGTACCCCGCGCGCGCCGCCTGTGCACGAGCACCGCCTCGGCAACGCTATCGACATGCTGCGTCGTGACCGCGTCCGCAAGATCCCACGCGGCCAGAGCACGCGCCGCGCGAAGCATCACGAGGTCGGCGCGCAAGCCGTCCACGGCGGCGTCGATACACAATGCGCTCACATGCGCGTGCAGCACGTCGTCGAAGGAAAGTCGCGGCACTACCTCGCGGGCCGCACGAATCCGCTCGACGTACTGCGCCTGCTGCTGCGCATAACCGGCGCGAAAGCCAGCAGGATCGAGCTCGAATGCGAGCCGCGCTTTCACGATCTGCTCACGCACGCGCGGTTCGAAGCAGTTCTGCAACTCCACCATCAAGCCGAAACGGTCGATCAATTGCGGCCGCAACTCACCCTCTTCCGGATTCATCGTACCGATCAGCACGAAGCTCGCCTCGTGACTATGCGATACGCCATCGCGCTCAACGGTGTTCACACCGCTCGCCGCCGCATCGAGCAATGCATCGACGAGCGCATCGGGCAGCAGGTTGACTTCGTCCACATACAGCACGCCGCGATGCGCTTTCGCAAGCAGCCCGGGCGAGAATCGCACGGAGCCGTCGCGCAGCACGGTTTCGATATCGAGCGTGCCGATCAGGCGATCCTCGCTTGCGCCAAGCGGCAGGTTCACGAGTTGCCCTTGCGGAAGCAACTCGGCAAGCGCACGCGCCGCCGTTGATTTGGCCGTTCCGCGCGGTCCGCTCACCAGCACGCCGCCGATTCCCGGATCGATCGCCGCGAGCAGCAACGCCTGCTGCAACGCGCCTTGTCCGATCAACGCGGCAAACGGAAAAGCGGGCTTTTGCGCCGAGCCTTGACGTGCACTTTCCGTGACGGCATTCATGTTTGCATTCCTTCGATCTGCTGTTCGATTGCGAGCAGATGCTGCTCGACCTGCGTGCGATAGTCGCCTGGCGACTGCCACAAACCCCGCTGCATCGCCTCCAGCAGCCGCTCGCAAATGGAATGCAGCGCATGGGGGTTATGCTGCTGCAGGAATTCGCGCGTGTGCGGATCGTTCAGATAAGCATCGGCGACGAGCGCATATTGATGGTCGGCGACCACGCGTGCAGTTGCGTCATAGCCGTAAAGATAATCGACGGTGGCCGCGAGCTCAGAGGCACCTTTATAACCATGCCGCTTCACCCCGTCGATCCATTTGGGGTTCACCACGCGCGAGCGCACCACGCGCGCGATCTCCTCGTGAAGCGTACGAACCCGCGGCGCGGCGGGGTTGCTGTGATCGGCGTGATAGACGCTCGGCTGATTGCCCGCGAGATGCCGCACGGCCGCGACCATGCCGCCCTGAAACTGGTAGTAATCGTTGGAATCGAGCAGATCGTGCTCGCGGTTGTCCTGATTCTGCAAGACGACGTCCATTGCGGCGAGACGCGCGCCGAACGCCTGACGCGCCTCTTCCCCCGCGCTTTTCTGCGTGTAGGCATAACCGCCCCACGTCTGATACGCATTCGCGAGATCCGCGTCCGTCTGCCAATGCTGCGAGTCGATGATGTCCTGCAAGCCGGCGCCGTATGCGCCAGGCCGCGCGCTGAACACGCGCCATCCGGCACGCTTGCGCGCCTCGGCGGCGTCCATGCCGCGCGCGATCAACGCGTCGCGTTCGCGCATGACACGCGCGCGGATCGGATTGAGCTGTGCAGGTTCATCGAGTTCTGCGACGGCCTGCACTGCGGCATCGAATAGATGCATGACTTTTGCAAACGCGTCGCGAAAGAAGCCGGACACGCGCAACGTGACGTCGATGCGCGGACGATCGAACGCTTCGATCGGCATGATCTCGAAGTCCGTCACGCGATGGCTGCCCGGTGCCCACTTGGGCCGCACCCCAAGCAGCGCGAGCGCCTGCGCAATATCGTCGCCGCCCGTGCGCATGGTCGCAGTGCCCCACACGGAGAGACCGATCGCGCACGGATAATCGCCGTGTTCCTGCACATGCCGTTCGATCAATTGCTGAGCAGACTTCAAACCGAGCGACCATGCCGCTTGTGTCGGAATCGCGCGCGTGTCGACCGAATAAAAATTGCGGCCCGTCGGCAACACATCGGGCCGGCCACGCGACGGCGAACCGCTCGGCCCGGGCGGCACGAAACGGCCTTCAAGGCCGCGCCTGAGCTGCATCATTTCCTGCGTGCCGCATGCGTCGAGCCGCGGCAACACGTCGTCACGCAGACGCTCGATCACGCGTTCGGCTTGCGGCAGGCTATCTTGCGCGCAGGCATTTGAAGTGTCGCCCGGCTCGCCGCACACCGCACCCAGCATTCGCGCGGCGAGCAGTTCCAGACGCTCGCGCGTATCGCCGCAATGGCGCCAGGGCGCATCGCTCACGCGTTGCAGAACATCGGGACGCGGGCCGGTCCATGCGGCGGACCAATCGACCGACAACGGATCGAAGAAGTGATCAATCTGCAGATCGCGCGCCAATGCATCGATCACGCCCGCTCGACTGGCTTGTCCGTCGCCGACGGGAAAGCGCCCTAGCGCGAGCAACGTATCGCGGCGTTGCACGCCTTGCGGCGATTGGCCGAACGTGTGCAGACCGTCGCGGATCTGCGCCTCTTTCAATTCGCATAGCCAGGCATCGACGCGCGTAAGCAGTACATCTTCATCGTCCGCGCCCTTCGGCTCGGCGAGACTCAGCTCTTCATGCAGCCGATGTTCGACGATGGTCGCGAGAATCGTACGCCGCAAGAGCTTCGACCGGCGCGCGTCGACCATCAGCGCTTCATAGTATTCGTCGACCTGGCGTTCGAGATCCTGCAACGGCCCATAGCTTTCCGCGCGTGTGAGAGGCGGCATCAGGTGATCGACGATGACCGCCTGCGCGCGGCGCTTCGCCTGGCTGCCCTCGCCGGGATCGTTGACGATGAACGGATAGAGATGCGGCATCGGCCCGAGAATCAGATCGGGCCAGCACGACTCGCTCAACGCGACGCTCTTGCCCGGCAGCCATTCCAGGTTGCCATGCTTGCCGACATGCACGACCGCGTCGATGCCCAACTGATGGCGCAGCCAGAAATAGAATGCCAGATACGCATGCGGCGGCACCAGCTCGGCATCGTGATAGCTCGCGTAATCGCTCTGCTCGCGTGAACGCGACGGTTGAATCCCGACAAACACGTGGCCGCAGCGCCAACCCGCAATCATGAACCGGCCGCTGCGCACGGTCGGGTCCAGTTCCGGCGGGCCCCACCGCGCGTTCAGCGCGTCGCGCACGGGCCCAGGCAGCGCGTTGAAATGCGCGAGGTAGTCATGAAGCGCGAGACTTTGCAATGCGGGCCGTAGATCGCGCACGACCGGGTCGTTCGTCACGCCTTCGGTCAGCTTCTTCAGCAGCGCGTCGCCGCTGTCAGGCACTTGCGCGAGGCGATAGCCTTCGTCGCGCAGCATCGACAGAATGCCCACCACCGATGCCGGCGTGTCGAGCCCCACGCCATTGCCGATGCGCCCCTCGCTCATCGGATAGTTGGCGAGAATCAGCGCAAGTTTCTTGTCCGCGTTATCGAGCGAGCGCAGCCGGCACCAGCGGCGGCTCAGTTCAGCGAGAAAACGCACGCGCTCGAGATCCGGCTGATAGCGCACCACGTCGACTTCGGTATGCGCACAGCGATACGCCAGACCCTTGAAACTGATCGCCCGCGTGATGATGCGGCCGTCCACTTCCGGCAGCGCGATATGCATGGCGATATCGCGCGAATTGAGGCCCTGGTTGTCCTTCTGCCAGTCGTCGCGATTGCCGCCGCTCAGAATCACCTGGAGCACAGGCGCATCGCCTGCGAGCGCGAGCGGCTCCCGGTCGTCGATTGCGGAGGCCGCGAATGCAGTCGTATTGAGCACCAGCACCGCGTTATGTTGCGCGCACAACGATTGCACGACTTCGCGGCTCATCGCATCTTTCAGCGACGTGATGGCCAGCGGCAGCGGGTTCACACCTTGGGATTCGAGCGCCTCGATCAGCGCGTCGAACACAGCCGTGTTGGCCGCCTGCAGATGCGCCTTGTAGAACAGAATCGCAGCGACGGGCGCGTCGTGCCGCCAGCGCGCCTGCCAGTCGGCGATAGTAGGCGTATCGCATGCCGGATGGTAAAGCGACGCGGCCGGCAGCGCGCGCGGCGGCGCAGGTTCACGCCCCCAGCCGAGCGCCCGATGCGCGATGCAGCGCAGAAACGCCTCCGCATTTTGCGGGCCGCCTTCACGCAGATAGCGCCACAACTGGTGGCATAGATCCGCGTCCGCTGTACTGCGCGCAAGCAGGTTCGGATCTTCCTGCAGATCGCCCGAGAACATTGCCAGTATCTGCTGTTTGCGCTCCGCCAGCGCGACCACCTGCTCGATGCCGTAGGGCCAATACGCCTCGCCGCCCAGATGATCGACCACGACGACGCGCGCATGCTGCAACACGTCTTCGACATAGAAGTCCACCGACGCCGGTTGCCGCAGATACGTGACATTCGCGAGGCGCACGCTCGGAAAGCCCTCGCCGAGACGGGGAAACACGCTCGCGAGCAGCGACAGTGTGGTATCCGCCGAACTCAGCACAACGATGTCCGCGGGCCGCTGATCGATCCGGATCACGCCTTGCGTATCGTCGACGAAACCGCCCGGCGTGGTGCGCAGCAGATGCATGGGCGTCTACGCCTGTTGCGCAGCGAGGCCGGCCACGCGCGCGACGCTCGCGCCGAGCGCGGCATCGAATGCGCGTTGCAGCGCGGCCTGATCGAGATCTTCGCCGATCAGCACGAAGCGGCTCTCGCCGCCCTCGCCTGCCTGCCAGCGTCGGTCGAAATAGCTGTCGAAGCGGCGGCCCACGCCTTGAATCACGAGGCGCATGGGCGCGCCCGGCAATGCCGCGAAACCCTTGACGCGGTAAATCGTGTTGTTTTCCACGAGTCCTTGCAGCGCCGCGATCACCGCCTCGCGCGACGGCGCGCTCGCCCGCACGACGACTGAATCGAATTCGTCGTGATGGTGATCGGCGTCCTCCGCCGAGCCGTGATGATCGTGGCGCAAGTGGATCGTTTCTTCCGATGCCGCCTCGAGTCCGAACAGCGTGTGCAGATCGAGTTGCCCCATTTGCGCGCGCACGATCTTCACTTGCGGCGGAATTTCCTCGCGGATCAACGCTTCGACTGCGTTCTGACGTGCTTCATCGAGCAGATCGGTTTTGTTGAGAATCACCAGATCCGCTGCGGACAGCTGATCCTCGAACAAATCGTGCAGCGGCGACTCGTGGTCGAGATTCGGATCGGCCTTGCGTTGCGCGTCCACGGCGAGCGGATTGTCGGCGAACTGACCGCTTGCGGCAGCCGGGCCGTCCACGACCGTAATCACGGCATCCACGGTGAAACTGCTTTTGATCTGCGGCCAGTTGAACGCCTGCACAAGAGGCTTCGGCAACGCGAGGCCCGACGTTTCGATCAGCACATGGTCGATCTGCTCGCGACGCTCGACGAGCTTTTCCATCACCGGAAAGAACTCTTCCTGCACCGTGCAGCAGAGGCACCCGTTCGCCAGTTCATACAATTGGCCTTCAGTCTCGACGCCATTTTCGTCGCAGCCGATCCCACAGCCCTTCAGGATCTCACCGTCGATGCCGAGTTCGCCGAATTCGTTGACGATCACCGCGATGCGCTTGCCGCCCGCGTGCTGAAGAATATGCCGCAGCAGCGTGGTCTTGCCGCTGCCGAGAAAGCCCGTGACGATGGTGACAGGAATCTTGCACATCTGGGTTTGCATCGTGAGATCCATCCTTGAGAGTTGCAGGTGCTGGCCGGCGTGTTCGCGCACTGCCGCACACGACACGGCATTGCCAAGCGCAGGGACGAACGGCGGCCTTGCTGCTACAACAGGAAAAACGCTGAAAACGGGTGTGAGATATGAGCGCAGCGCCGCATCCCCGCGACGTTCGCCCCTCGTGTTCCGGCCGGTATCCGGGCTGGCGAAAGCGCCGCTTCCCCTTCCCGGACGAGTGATTTCTCGCCCAGTGGTGATATGTCCACGCGGCCTTGCGCGTGGACATCGAAGCCGGCTCCGCGCGCCATGCAAACCAGCATGACGACGCTTTTCGCTTACCGTTGCGGGGGCAGCACAGGTTGACCCGATCCATGCGAGGCGGGCGCCCTGTTTCCCGTTTAACTGCGTGCGCACGAGCGCGCACACGAGCACCAGAAGTGCGTGCGAGTGTAGGCCCGGCGCCTCACGCAGTCAAGGAAACGCAAGCCCGGCGCCCTTATCCGAAGCACGTGCCGTGTGCTATCGTATGCGCGCGTTTGGTGCCCGCACATGCGTTCGCGTGTGCAGTTAAACGGGAAACAGGCAGCGCGTAAACGGGAAACAGGCAGCGCGTCGCGTGCTCAATCTGTGCTGTCCCCGCAACGGTAAGCGGCCTGCGGCGTTTTTTGCGCCGCGCATGCGTTTTCACTGCCACTGTCCGCGACATTCACACGAATGCGGGCGGGAAGGCAAACGCGTGAGGCCGCCAGCCCGGATACCGGCCAGACGCGGAGGCGGCTGTGCGTTTCGACGTCACGCCGCCGGCCACCGGAATCCGCGAGGGACGGATGTGAAGGCGCTGAAGCACGATCTCGCGAACGGCCCGCAACCGGCGTTTGCCTTCGTGCATGAATGCACAGCTTTGAATGACTTCGATCTCCACTGAATGGCGCCGGCTTTTACGCCGCACAATGGCGTGCGCGTCGGTCGGACGCGTGCCCTTTCAGCCCTCGCTGCAGCGCACGGTTCGCGAGCCGCGATGAAGCGCGCATGGTTGATCGGCGCGGGCCCCGGCGACGTCGAACTGATGACGCTGAAGGCAACGCGCGCCCTTGCGCAAGCCGACGTGATTCTCGTCGACGATCTGGTGAACCCGGACGTACTGCAATTCGCGCGCGCCGATGCCTGCATCGTCCATGTCGGCAAGCGCGGCGGTCATCCGTCCACGCCGCAGGAAGGCATCGTCGCGCAGATGCTCGCGCACCTGAACGCCGGGCGCAGCGTCGCGCGCCTGAAGGGCGGCGATCCGTTCGTGTTTGGCCGGGGCGGCGAGGAGCAGCAGGCACTGCATGCCGTGGGCATCGAAGTGGAAATCGTCAGCGGCATTACAGCGGGAATCGCGGCGCCTGCGGCAATCGGTATTCCGGTTACGCACCGCGATCATGCGCAAGGCGTGGTGTTCGTGACCGGCCACGGCGCGGGCACGAGCGAGCCGGATTGGGCCGCGCTCGCCGCCACACGCATGACGCTCGTGATCTATATGGGCATGCGGCGGCTCAATGACATCGTCGGCGCGTTGCTGGCGGCAGGCATGTCCGCCGCCACGCCGTGCGCGGCGATCGAATCGGCGACCCGGCCGGAGCAACGGCATGCGCTTGCCACCCTCGGTGAATTCGCCGATGCGGTCACGCGCGCGGGACTCGGCTCGCCCGCCATCGTGGTGATCGGCGGCGTGGCCTCGCTTGCGCTTGCGCGTGCCGCCGCGGCGAATTCGGCGGATGCGCCCGATGCGCCCTATGCACCGGAAACCGCCGCCTCGCCGAACGCGAAATGAAAACGCTGAGCGTAGGCATCGGCTGCCGCCTGCATACATCGGCGGAAGAAATCGAAGCGGCTGTGCGCGCGGCGCTCGGCTCCCGGGCATTCGAACACATTGCGACCGTCGCCTCGATCGAAACCAAAGCGCAAGAATCCGGCTTGCTCGCCTTCTGCGCATGCCACGCCTTGCCGCTGAAACTGTTTACGCGCGAGCAGATTGCCGCGGTTCATCTGGCCGAGCCCTCGGCGGCGACCCGCGAGCATCTCGGTGTCGAAGGCGTCTGCGAACCGTGCGCGTTGCTTGGCGCGTCGCTTCACGCAAAGACCCGTTGCGCCACCGGCACTCCCCATCTCGTCGCTCGCAAATCCGTTCACGCGGGTGTGACCGTGGCGATTGCATCGACCGAACCCGCGCGTGCAGACAGCGCGACCTCTACTCAACAGGACCTTCCATGAAGACCGACCCCGAATCGCATCAACGCATGACCGAACGCCGGCGCGAAGGCCACGAAAAGAAGCAGGCCGCGGCCACCGTCGAAAAGGGCCTGCTGATCGTCAACACCGGCACGGGCAAGGGCAAGACGACCGCCGCCTTCGGTATGGCCGTGCGCGTGCTCGGCCACGGCATGCGCCTTGGTGTGGTGCAGTTCATCAAAGGTGCGCTGCATACGTCGGAGCGCGACTTTCTCGGCGCCATTGCCAATTGTGACTTCGTGACGATGGGCGACGGCTACACCTGGAACACGCAGAACCGCGAGGCCGACATGGCGACCGCGCGCAAGGGCTGGGACGAAGCGCGACGGATGATCGAAAGCGGCGACTATCAGATGGTGATCCTCGACGAGCTGAACACCGTCCTCAAGTACGAGTATCTGCCGCTCGACGAAGTGCTGTCCGTCATCAACGCACGTCCGCAGATGCTGCATGTGGTCGTCACAGGCCGTCACGCGCCGGACGCGCTCGTCGAAGCCGCCCACCTCGTCACCGAAATGCGCATCGTCAAGCACCCGTATCGCGAGCAAGGCGTGAAGGCGCAGCGCGGCGTGGAGTTCTGAACGTGGCCGCCTGCCCCGCGCTTTTCATCAGCGCGCCCGCGTCGGGCCAAGGCAAGACGACGATCACGGCGGGGCTCGCGCGCTACCATCGGCGGCTCGGGCGGCGGGTCCGGGTCTTCAAGACCGGCCCCGACTTCCTCGATCCGATGATTCTCGCGCGGGCAAGCGGCGCGCCCGTGCTGTCGCTCGATCTATGGATGGTTGGCCACGACGCCTGCCGCCATCTGCTCGCCGAAGCGGCGGCCGAGGCGGATCTGATCCTGATCGAAGGCGTCATGGGTCTGTTCGACGGCACGCCGAGCAGCGCGGATCTCGCGAGCGCCTTCGGCGTGCCGGTACTCACCGTCATTTCAGCGAAGGCGATGGCGCAGACTTTCGGCGCAGTGGCTTTCGGACTCGCGCGCTTCAGACCGCAGGTGCCGTTTTATGGCGTGCTTGCCAACCGCGTCGGCTCGGCACGCCACGCGCAGATGCTGGAAGAAGCGTTGCCGCCCGGCATGCGCTGGTGCGGATACATTGCCGCCGCTAGCCAGATCGAGTTGCCCGACCGCCACCTCGGCTTGCATCAGGCCGCGGAAATCGACGATCTGGATGCGCGTCTGGAGTGCGCCGCCGATGCCCTTGCCAACACTGCGCTGGCCGATTTGCCGCCCACCGTCGAATTCGGCGCGCCCACGCCGCTGGCGCTGCCTTGTCTTCTGCAGGGCAAGAGCATCGCCATTGCGCGCGACGCCGCGTTTTCCTTCATCTATCCGGCCAACGTCGCGCTGCTCGAAGCGCTCGGCGCGCGCGTGCACTACTTCTCGCCGCTCGCCGATGAAGCATTGCCAGCCGCCACCGACGCGCTCTACCTGCCCGGCGGCTACCCGGAACTGCACGCCGCGACGCTTGCCACAAACGCCAACAGCGCGGCGGCGGTTCGCGCGCACGCGGCGGCCGGCAAACCGCTCGTCGCCGAATGCGGCGGCATGCTGTATCTGCTCGATCGGCTCACCGACACACAAGGCGTAAGCACGCCGATGCTCGGCCTGCTGCCCGGCCACGCGACGATGCAAACGCGCTTTACCGCGCTCGGCATGCAGCAGATTGACGGCCTGCATGGCGTCATGACCGGCCATACGTTTCATTACTCGAAGGTCAGCACCGATCTCGCGCCGCTGCGCTCGGCCACGCGGCCTCAAGACACTGCACCCGGCGAGGCGCTCTACCGCGTCGGCCCGATTGTCGCGACCTACATGCATGCTTACTGGCCCTCCAACCCGGCCTTCGCGGCCGCTCTCTTCAATGGCGAAGCCTTTTAACGACGCGGACCGCGACGCGGTCTATCGCGCCATCTACGAACGCCGCGACATGCGCCACTTCGTGCGCGATCCCGTCGATGCCGCCGTCTTGCAGCGCCTTCTGGATGCCGCGCATCACGCGCCGAGCGTGGGCTTCATGCAGCCGTGGCGGATTGCGCGCATCACCGATCCCGCGTTGCGCGCGGCGCTGCATGCAACCGTCGAAAGCGAACGGCTTGCCACCGCCGACGCGCTCGGCCAACGCCGCGAAGCGTTCATGAAGCTCAAAGTGGAAGGCATGCTGGAATGCGGCGAACTGCTCGTGATGGCGCTGATGGACGGCCGCGAGCGGCACATTTTCGGCCGCCGCACGTTGCCGGAGATGGACCTCGCGTCAGTGGCCTGCGCGATCCAGAACATGTGGCTCGCGGCGCTCGCCGAAGGCCTCGGCATGGGCTGGGTGTCGCTCTTCGACGTGGAGTCGGTGCGGCGGCTCCTGCATATGCCGGAAGGCGCGCGGCCCGTCGCCATACTGTGCCTTGGCCATGTCGACGAGTTCTATAGCGAGCCGATGCTGCAAACCGAACGCTGGGCCGAGCGCATGCCGCTCGCCGATTGCGTGTTCGAGAACCGCTGGCCGCTCGACAGATAGCGCCGCTGCGGCGCTATCTGTCGAGCGGCTGGACTGAGACCACGTCGGGGACGCCGCGCGCTTCGTCCATACGCAGTTTGACGCGCCAGTCGGCGGGCGCCTGGAAGGGAAACTGCGCCAGCGCGCTTTTGATCAACGCGGGCGCGGCCTGCAGTGGATCGGGGTCGCGGTCGGTGCTCGCCGCGCTGACCTTGTAGATTTCGCGTCCGCTCACGCGCTCGAAAAAGCGCAGCGTCAGCGTATGCCGATGATAGGCGCGTGCTCCGAACAGCGAGAACGGGGCACCGCTCTGTCGGCCGCAATCGCCTGCCGTGCAGTCGCTGCGGCCCACGCCGATCTCCGCGAGGCGTGTTTCGTATCCGACCGACAGCACGTAATGCGCGGGACGGTCGGCCGTATCCGCAAAGCCCTGTTTCGCCAATTCGTCGCGCAGTGCGGTTTCGAACTGCGCATGGTCGCTGCTCGCGCCTTGCGTCGGCATGCGCGCGAAGGAATACGTCCGCTCGCCCGGCAACGCGGTCGCGGGCGTGGCGGCATGCACGTCGGCGTGAAGACCCGTGCAGCCGGTGAGAGTCGCCGCCGCAAGCGCCGCACAGATCAGGATCGCATTCACCGATTTCGCCGATTTCACTGTTCATTCCTCGCTTCGATACGTTGCGTGCTCAAGCATCATGAAGAGGGCTCGCGGGCTGGCCCGACGGTTCCTCGTCGAGTACCGGCAGGTAGATCGTCACCGCCGTGCCGCGGCCCGGTGCGCTGATCACTTGCACTTCGCCGCCATGGCGGGTCACGACGGTCTTCACGAAGGCCATGCCGAGGCCGGCTCCGCCCACTTCCGGCCGCTCGGTTTCGTGAAATCGCCTGAAGCGCTCGAAGAGGTCCGCCTGCTGCTCTTCCGGAATGCCATAGCCTTCGTCGCGAATCGTGCACGCTATGCGTCTTGCTGCGCTGCGCGCAGCGGCGGCGCCTGCGGGCTTCGCCAGCGACAGCTCGCAGGCGATGCGCGTATCCGGCGGGCTGTACTTGACCGCGTTATTCAGAATGTTGACGAGTGCGCGCGTCATCACCGCTGTCGTGGCTGTCCGTTGCGGTGTCCAGCGCGATGCGCTTCGCGTGCGCCTGCGGCCAGACTTCGTCGCTTGCGTCGATCATCAACTCGGCGAGATTCACGGGCTCCAGCAGATAGGTTTGCGATTCGGCGCGCGCAAGCTGCACGAAGTCGTCGGCGAGCGTCAGCGCGCGTTGCGCATAACGTTCGATGCGCTCGAGCACGCCGCGCGCGACATCGCCGGGCTCGAATTCGGATCGCACTCGCCTGTCAGGAAGAGCGCGGGCACGGCCAGATTGGCGAGCCGGCCGACATGCGCGTCGTCCGAAGCGGCGAACAGGCGGTAAGTGCGCGCGTAGCCGAGCGGATCGACGGAAAGCAGCAGCGCGCGCACCGCTTGCGCCGCTTGCTTCAGGTGCCCGGGAACCGGGTCGCCGAACCAGCGCGAGAGCGTGGCGTCCACGCCCGCTTCCTGTGCCGCCTCGCCGAGCGAGGCCGCGCGAGACATCACCGCTTCACGTTGTGCGGGCGTGCGGGCGTACACCGCGTTGAGCGCCGCGACGCTCAGCGTGCGTTGCGGATGCGCCAAAGTGCTCGACGGCTTTCGCGGGCGACTGCCCCGTCTCGGCGCTGAACGCCCGGCTGAACTGACGCGGGCTCAAGCCGGCGACGTCGGCGAGCTCCTCCACGGTCAACGCGTTGCGCAGATTGGCGTTCGCGTGGTCGATCGCTTTCTGGATCCGGTCGGACTTCGGGTCGAGGTCGAGCAAGGTCGAAAACTGCGACTGCGCGCCCGCGCGCCGGTGATAAACCACGAGCTTGCGCGCCACCGTGCGCGACACGTCCTGGCCATGGTCTTTCTCGATCATCGCAAGCGCCATGTCGATGGTGGCCGTCATGCCCGCGGACGTCCAGATCGGCCCGTCGACGATAAAGATCTGGTCTTCTTCGACGGCGATCTTCGGAAAACGGCGCTGCAGATCGTTCGCGAACCGCCAATGAGTCGTGGCGCGCCGGCCGTCGAGCGCGCCCGCTTCGGCGATCACGAACGCGCCCGTGCAAGGCGCCGCGATCCGCCGCGAGGTTTCGAGCGAGCGCCTGACGAAGTCCGTCAATGCTGGCGAGCGCAGGTCGATGTCGACGCCCGAGCCGAACATCACCGTATCGAAGGTGGCGTCGCCGAACGGCTGCGTCTCGACGCGAATGCCCGCCGACGACATCACCAGCCCGCCGTTCTCCGAGAGGATCGTCACTTCGTACGCCGGCTCCTCCAGCACGCCGTTGGCCACCTCGAACGCGGTGACCGCCGCGAAGCCCATCAAATAGAAATTGGGGAAGACGACAAAACCGATACTGTGCATGCGGGACTCCAGCCATGTCCTGAATTATGAGTATATACGACATTTGAGACGCGGTCAACGAACGCTATGCTTGGCCCATGAATCGCGTCGGCAAGCCGGCGCCTGCAGGAGCGAGGCGGCTTGCGCACGGCTGCCGCCTTGCATTGGAACTCAACTCGCTGGTAGACAACCTCATGGACCGTCGATTACTGATACTCGCGCTGGGCATGTTTGCAATGGGCACCGACAATTTCGTGGTCGCCGGCATTCTCCCGGGCGTCGCGGCATCGCTGCACACTTCCGTCAGCGCGGCCGGCCTGATGTTGACGTTTTATGCGTTGACCTACGCGGCGGCCGCGCCGGTCATGGCGGCCACCGCCGGCGCATGGCCGCGCAAGCTGTTGCTGGTCGCCGCGCTGAGCATTTTCGTGGTCGGCAATGCGATCAGCGCAATGGCTACCGCGCTCCACTGGGTTCTCTTCGCCCGGGCGCTCGCGGGCTTTGGCGCGGCCCTCTTTTCGCCCACTGCATTGGGTGTTGCCTCGGCGCTCGCGACACCCGAGCGACGCGGCCGCGCGCTGGCCACGGTGACGGCCGGCCTGACGGGCGCCACGGCGCTCGGTTCGCCCATCGGCACGTTTATCGGCGGATTCGGCAGTTGGAGAACCACGCTCTGGTTCGTCACCCTGCTCGGACTCGTAGCGATGATCTGTGTGTGGACGATGCTGCCGTCGGTCGCGCAACCGCAATCGATCCGCTTGCGGGAGCGGCTGGGGCCTCATCGTTCCGCAGCAGCACCGGCTCGTGCAATTGTCGCCGCATGTCGCGCCGTTGCTGCTTGCGCTCAACAATACAGCCACGTATATCGGGCTCGCCTGCTCGGGGTTGCTCGGCGGCGTGGTGCTGCAGTCCATTGGCGGGCGCTATCTGAGCGTCGTGGCCGCGGCGCTGATCCGGGTTTGCGTGGGTCCTCGCCGAGGCCGCCTATCGGCGAATCGAGCAGCCGCACAAGGCGCCGCACGCTGCGGCGAGCCGCGGAACCGGGGCTGCCTGAGCAGCTTGACCGCGCTCCTCGCGTTCCCACATAAAAGAACGGCGTCGTTCCCGCGTGGGACGACGCCGCTTCAAAAACACCACACGCTCGCGGGGGCTGCCCACACGAGTGGACAAAAATAACTGCTACGAAAATCTTCCTCAAGATGAAAGAACTGCTTTTGTAACGACGCGGGCGGTAGTTCGGGCGGTAGTTCGGGCGGTAGTTATTACGCAGCCCTTAGCGCCCTGCCGCTGTCGAGCGGCGCTCCATGCGGCGCCGAAAAGTTGCGACTAAAGGCTTCAAAAGCAGCGCGCTTTACACACGCGACGATTTGTTACAGTCGCGCCGCGGCACGGGTGGCGAATCACAGGCTCTTGTTAGTCGCGCGTAAGCGGGGTGAAACCGCGCCGCATTGATTGTTAAAGCGCGATGTCAGGCCGGCAGATCCATGCAGCGGCGCACGCCATCCGCGCCGCGCACGGGCGCGACGTGCTCGAGCTTGACCTGTGCGCTGCCGGCCCGGCGAACGCCGAGGCCTCCGCGGCGGCGTACGAGAGATCGATGATCCGTCCGCGCACGAATGGCCCTCTGTCGTTGATACGCACGACGACAGAACGTGTGCGGACCAGCGACGTCACACGCACACAGGCGCCTAAGGGCAAGGTGCGGTGCGCTGCCGTCAATGCATGCATGTCGTAGCGTTCGCCGCTCGCGGTGCGGCGACCCTGAAAAATCTTGCCGTACCACGAAGCGAAGCCGGTTTGCTGAAAGCCCTTGCCGCAGGCACAAGCCGCAGCGACTGTTGCATCGTCGTTCGTGAATGGTGTGTCATTGCGCGGCTCGGTAGCCGATGAGAGCGGCGCCGCCGCGGCGTCTGCGTTCGCGCCATCGCCGTACTGCAATGGAGAACGCGGTGCGCCTCGCCGCATATGCGCGGCTGTCGGCCCAGCGCCTGGCAGGCCCGCATCGACACCGGATTGAGCGCAGCCGGCAAGCGCGAGTGCCACGCCTAGCGACGCAAGCGTCGCTGAAAGACGGCCGCTTGAAACGCGGCAAAAATGAAAATTCATAAGCGTCATCGCGCGCGCCGGGCTGCACGGGCAGCGCGGCGCATCGCGCAGGGTTCAGTTCGGGGAACCAGGCGCCATCTTAATGGCGCCTGGGAAGATAGATGAGCGGATCGACGGCCTTGCCGTCCTCGCGCACTTCGAAACGTATGAAGGCATCGCCGGCTGCGTCCGCGGGAGCTTCGGCAATCGCCTGCCCTTTTTTGACGGGCGTGCCTTCCTTGACGAGCAGCGTGCGGTTGTTGCCATAAGCGGTCAGCAAGTGCGCGTCGTGCTTGATGATGACGAGCCGGCCATAAGCCGTGATGCCGCCGCCCGCATAGACAACCCTGCCCTCGCTGCCGCCTTGATCTGCTCGCCGGGGTGCACGGCAAGCGTGATGCCTTTGGTCTTGCCGGCCACGAAGGCCTGTTTCACCGTGCCGCCGACCGGCCACATGAGCCGCGCTTTGGCATCGGCAGTGTTCGCTGACGCGGCATCCGCGCTTTTGTCTGCACGTTTATCCGAACCTGAGGCCGTGTGCGCATTCGCCACAACCTGGTCGCCCGAACTGGCCGCGGGCGGCCCGACGCGCACGATCTGTCCGGCGCGCAACGCGCCATCGGCCGAAAGATGGTTCCACTGCGCAATCGCCGAAGCGTCGTGGCCGAACTCCCGCGCAATCGCCGTCAGCGTATCGCCCGGATTCACGCGATAGAACCCCGCGGCCACCGCAGCCTCGCCCTGTGCTGCCAGCGCACGCCCGGCCGCCCACGCAGCGATAGGATCCGGCGCCGTGCTGGCCGGGGCTTCACGCAACGGCGCGCTCTGCGCCAACAGTGAGCAGGCGCACAGCGGAGCCAACGACAACGCGAGCAGCATCGGGAACAGCTGCCCGGCGCATCGGGACAAACAGATTTTCATTAGGACTCTGGATAGATTTTTATCTCGACGAGCCGCATGAGGCGCTCGTGCTTTTTCCATGGGCGGATGCGGTCCGCAGCGCGCCGCTATGACGCAGCCCGGACCGGTATGGCGCAAGCGGGTCGATGTTCTGCATCGACCCGCCTCTTCGCAGGCTCGCGAGGCGAGCGCGGAATTTACGGCTTGGCGGGTGCTGCCTCGTCGGCGACGGGCGCAGCGCTCTCTTCGCCATGAGCAGCTGCTGCATGCTTGCGCGCATGCTTATGCGCGTGCTTGTGCTGCTTTTTCGCGTGATGGTGCGTGGCCGCCGGCTTGGCCTCATTCGCTGCAGCCGAGCTGGCGGCAACCGCAACCGGAGCGGCGTGCAGCACGGCGGCTTGCGAAGCGGAGGCAGCCGCGGGCGCGGAGGCCTGCGCGAAGGCGGCGATCGAAAACAGGCCGGCGACGGCGGCGGCGAGAACTTGCTTCTTCATGACGGTATTTTCCTTAACGTATGCGTTGACTGACCGGTTAATGGTCGCGTGTTCAACGAGTGCGAAAGGAAACCGTTGACGGCATCAAGACAAACTCAGCAATCCTTGACGATTTGTGACGCCTTTGAAAAAGGGCAAGTCAGATGTGGTGAGATTTGAGTCCCCTGAAGACGCGCGCTTTGCCATCCCCACGCGTGCTCGCGACGACGGCGCGCATCACTTTCCGCCTTCGAGCTCGGGCATCGGCGCAAATAGTGCGTCGATGTCGTCGTCGGAAAATTTGGCGGCGCCGGCGGCGTCTTCGGAAAGGATGCTGTCGGCAAGGCCGGCCTTCTGCTCCTGCAATTCCACGATCTTTTCCTCGATGCTGCCCGCCGCGATCAGCTTGTAGACGAACACGGGCTTGTCCTGCCCGAGCCGATGCGCGCGGTCGGTAGCCTGATTCTCGGCGGCGGGATTCCACCACGGGTCGTAGTGAATCACGGTATCGGCCGCAGTCAGATTCAGGCCCACGCCGCCTGCTTTCAGGCTGATCAGGAACAGGGACACCTTGCCCTGCTGGAAGCGCTCCACCGGCGTGATGCGGTCCGTCGTGTCGCCGGTCAGAATGACGTACGGAATCGCGGCTTCATCGAGCGCTTGCGCGATCAGCGCCAACATACCGGTGAACTGCGAAAAGAGCAGCACGCGGCGCCCTTCTTCTATCAGTTCGGGCAGCATCGAGAGCAGCAGATCGAGCTTGGCCGAACGCGTGGTTCGCGCGCCCCTCTCCGCTTTATCGGAGAATCGCGCAGGCGCATCGCTCGAGTTTTCGTGCGCTTTCGCGCTCTCGCCGGCGCTGTCTTCCGCGCTGTCTCCAGCTCCATGCAGCGTGCGCACGAGACGCGGATCGCAACACACTTGCCGCAACTTCAGCAGCGCATCGAGCACGATGATGTGACTGCGCACGAGGCCCTGCGCGCTCACCGCCGCACGCACTTTCTCCTGCATCGCGCCGTGCGCACGGTTTCATACAGATCGCGCTGCGCGCAATTGCGCGCGCAACGCGGACGGCACCGGCACTTCGCGCAAACCTAGACCGGCCTGCAGGCGCTCGGCGAGCCGGCGGATCGAATCGTCGCCGCGAAATTGCCAGCGCCCCGTGTCGTTCAGCGCCTGCAGCCGGCCCGCGTCGACGGACGGCACCCGCAGCGGCGTGCCGTCGGCGAGCGTCCCGCCGAGCGAGTCGAACAGGTCCACCAGCACGCGCACCACGGGCTTCAGGCGGTCCGCGCGCAGCCTCAGGCGCTTGTTCTCGTCGGTCTTCAGCTCGATGGGCTCGTCGTCGGGAATCGCTTCCAGCGCGCCGCCCAGCCAGCGCCGGTCGCGGCGAAACAGATCGGCGAGCAGCGGTTCCAGCCGCACAGTGCGCTCGCCGATGCGGATGCCCATTTCCAGATCGAACCAGCCGTCGCCCGCCTGATGAGCGGTGCCGTCGATCGCATCGATCTCGATGATATTGTAGCGGAACTCCGGCGCCATCGTCACACGCCAGCCCTTCGCGACGAGATCCGGCACGGCCTCGTTGACGAACGCGGACCACGCGTCGGCATCCGGCAAGCCGAGCATCGTCTCGGGCAGCAGACGCGACGCGAACACGCGGCTCGTGGGCACTTTCTGCAACCCGGTCTTGCGCAATTCGAGCAGGCGCTTTTTCTCGACTTCGTAGCGGCGGCGGATGTGCATGACGTCGCCGCCCGGCATCGGCACGAGCGTCACGCTGCTGTCCACGTTGATGCTGACGCCGTCGTAGTCGAAGCTCATGCCGGCCAGTTCCACCGCCTGGCCCTTGCTGGCCTTGGTGGCATTCCCGGCCGAGGGCCGCGCGTGGCTGTTCAGCGTGAGCACGGGCACGGGCACGGGTTCCACGTCGATCACGCGAATCGCGGACGCGTCGTTGGTGGGCGGCAAGGGCAGCTCCGGCGCGACCTCGCGCAGCATCGACGCGACGAGCGGCGCTTCGGCGAGCGAGATAGGCGGCATGGCGAGGTAATCGGGCAATTGCTGGAACGGCAGCGAGGAGCGCACGACGCCCGCCTCCCGCGCTGCGCCGTCCACGTACCAGACAGGTTCCGTGGGCAGCACCATGCTGGCGCGCGGCTCGGTGCACAAAACGGGGCGCAGCCGCTGGTCCGCGAGCGGTTCCCATTCGATGCGCCCCGGTCGGCCGCGCGTGCGAGCGGCGTCGGCGCGTCATGACCTGGCGCGATCCTGAAGTCGAAGAACAGGCGCCCGGTGGCGATCAGCTTTTGCAGCGTCTCGGCGCCGCTCGTGCCGCGCAGAATGAATTGCCCGAAGTCTTCGCGCGAACGCCCGAGCCACAGGCCGCGCAGAATGGACAGATCTTCGTCGGATACGAACCTGGGTTGCTTGAGCAGCGCCGACTCCACATTGCCCCACGTCTCGCCAACTTCGACGATTCTGCCCTCGGTGTCGCAGCGCGCGGTACAGCACGACCTCATGCCGCATGTGGAATTCCGACCAGTTGAGCCGGTAAACGAGGGTTTCGGTGCGCGCGCCGCCTGGCTTCCGGGCAGCGGCGGCGGCTTCGGCGCGGGCGCGAAAGCGCTCCAGCCAGCTGACGAGTTCGGGACGCACGCCCTGCTGCCGGCCAAAGCTGTCCGCCACGGCCTCATTGGCTGCCATGGAAGCGCCATCGTCGCGCTCGCTTTCGTCCACGCGGATGATGTGGTCCATCTCGTCGTGATACTCGAGTTCGGCGAGCAGCAGCGCGGCCACATGCTTGCAATTGCGACCGACCGGACAGCTGCAATCGCTCTGCGCCCAAGAGGTGCCGCCGTCGGTCCGAAAGCGCACGCGCGTCCTGTACGGCTGCGGCTGGCTGCCCTCTACGTCGCCTGTCAGCGTGGCGCCCTGCCACTGCACGTTGCTGACCGGACCGACCGCGCGCGCCTTGGCCACGGTGTGGTCGCCGAGCCAGTCTGCAATCCGTTCCCGATCAAAGAAAACTAACGACATCCGCGTGCATCCCTCTTCAAGCCGGTGAAGACAAGCGGCGATCAGATCGGGCCGGTGGACGGCGCGCTGTCCACCGCACTGTTTGCCCGAAGCCGCGCTTGCCAGTGATAACCAGCCATTTTACGCGTTGGCGGGAATAGGCTGTGCGGGGCAGCGCTCGCGCGGTGGCGGGTAAGCTGGGGGCGGTGGTTGGCGTTGGTGGTGGTTGCTACTGGCGGTTTGGCGGTTTGGCAACTGTTGCCCGCGGCCCGGTCGCCGGTCTGTGCGCAGCCGCGCGTCAAGTCGGTTGCCGAGGCGCACCCACCAGCACCTCGACGCCGGCAGCCGCCAACACCTGCGAGAGTGCGGGCGCCGGTGCTTCGTCGGTCACGAGCAAATCGACGCCGTCCGCGCCGAACGCGTGCAAGAGCGCGCTGTGCCCGAACTTCGCGTGATCCGCGGCGACCACGCGGCGCTCGGCTTGCGCGAACGCCGCCAGCGAAAACGCGACGTCGGCGGGAAGCGCATCCATGAAATGGCCGCGCATGTCGACGACGAAAGCGTCCACGAAAGCGAGTTCGCCGTGGCGCCGCAACAGTCGCGCTCGCTGGAAATGCGCGATCTCGACTACGCGTTGCAGCGCCTGCCCCTCGAGCAGCGCGAAGTGGTGTTGCTCGTCGGCCTCGAGGAAATGAGCTACGCGGACGTCGCGCTCGCGCTGAACGTGCCCATCGGCACCGTCATGTCGCGCCTGTCGCGCGGGCGCGAGCGGCTTCGGGCATTGATGGCGGGCAGCCAGCCCGGTGCGAAATTACAGGTGGTGCGATGAGCGACCAACATACGCCGATCACTGAAGAAGAGCTGCACGCTTACGTGGACGGCACGCTGTCCGACGAACGGCGCGCCGACGTGGAGCGCGCGCTCGAGCAGAATCCCGAGCTGGCTTCCCGTATCAGCGATTATTTTTCGCTGAACAGCATGTTCCATGAGCGCTACGACCGCGTGCTGAACGAACCGGTGCCGAAGCGCCTGCAGCCCGCCGCGCCGCTCGCGCATTGCCGCCAACTGGCCGCAGTTCGCCGGCATGGCGGCGGCGCTGGTGATGGGCATCGGCATCGGTTTCGGCACGCATATGGGCTAGGACGCGTTGGCGCCGGCGACGGGTTCGTCGAGCACGCGGCCGGTCAGCGCGGACAGCTCCGAGCTCTTCGCGCGTCAGGCTGCCGTCGCGCATGTGGTGTACATGCCGACCGTCGACCGGCCCACCGACATGAGCGCCGACCACGAGCACGATTTCGTGCAGTGGCTCGCGAACCGCCTCGGCACCAACGTGCATCCGCCGATGCTTGCAAAGGACGGCTTCATGCTCTCCGGCGGACGCCTGCTGCCGGGTTCGGACGGCCAGACCGCGCAATTCATGTATCGCGGACCGAGCGGCGAGCGGGTGACGCTGTGCATCTCGCGTCGCCAGGTCAGTGCGAATACCACTGCGTTCAAGCTGTACCAGGACGGACCCGTCAACGTGTTCTACTGGGTCGACGGCGATTTCGGCTATGCGGTGTCAGGCGGTATCGACCGCAAGCAGTTGTTGCAGCTCTCGCATGACGTGTACTCGCAACTGACGGGCGCAGCGCCGCCGGGTTGACGCCGCGACGATGAAATCGCGACGTCAGCGCGCGCCCGACTTTACGAGTTCGCGCGGCGTTACGCCGAGGAGCCGCCCCATCCAGTGCGCCAGGTGACTTTGGCGCAAAGCCGGCTTCGAGCGCGACCTGGCTTGCGGAAAGCCGGCCTTGCAGCAACAGCGCGCCCTCGAGGGCGCATCCGCGGTGCAGATGCTGTGCCCCGTGCCGCGCCATGACGACGACCCCGCGACGACGATGCGCCGCACGATCGACGCGAGCGTCGACGCGTTGCGCGCGAATCCGCCGCCCCATGTGCTCGCGCTGTCGGATTACGGCGCCGAGCATGCGAGCGGCACCGGCATCACCACGCTATTCCACTATCTGGAGACGCGGCTCGCTACGCTCGACACGCGGCTCACGTTCCTGCGTGCCGCCGAGCATATGCACAACTGGGCGCGAGTGCTGCCGGTCGCGTTGTCCAAAGGTGTGCTGCCGAGCCTGCATCACCCGCTTCAGAAGCGCTTTCCTACTGTGGCTGCTCAGGACGTCGGCGCGCTAGCCGCGCAATTGCTGCTGGACGACAAGCCGCCGCAACACTCGCCGCGTGTGGTCTGCATCGAAAGCGAGGCGCGGGTGAGCGCGATCGACGTCGCGCGTACCATCGGCGAACTCGCGGGTCGGGAGATCACGGCGCACGCCGTGCCGCGCGAACAGTGGGCCGCGATGCTCGAAGCGGCCGGTCTCGGCGAGGGGCATGCGCGGCTCATCGTCGATCTTTACGACGCACATAACACCGGCCGCATCGACGTGGAAGCCGGTGTCAGCGAGCGGCGTTCTGGTCCTACGACGCTGGCGCAGGCGCTAGCGGCCGTCATGGCGGGCGGCGCAACTGTCAGCGCCTGAAAAAGGGGAACGCCGATGTCGACCTGTGTGCTGCGCTACGAAGCAAGGCAGAGGCGCGCGAACCTGAGCCGCTTGCTCGCGGTCACGCTGGCCGTGGCGGGACTGCTGGGGTGGCGCGCGCTTCGCGATCTGCTTGACGCGATTCCGGACAGCAATGACGATTTTGGTCTGTTTTAGCGGGGAGTGATCGCATGGCCGAGACCGATCAGAGAACCGCCATCGATTCCGTCATGTTCTGACACATGTAATCGAGGAAGCGCTTCGGGAACAGCATCGTGTGCGCCGCCGGACTGCGAGCGTCCGCTCAGGAAGTCGAGAACAAGTCAGCGGTCACGGGCGCGTGAGCGTTGGGAGAATGGCTCGCAACGCTAGTGATCGCGACCGCGGCAGGTAACTTGATGCCGACGCACGGACAAAGCGCCTTCTGACTCATATCACAGCACGCAGCTCCCGCTTCGCGGCACCGAAGACAATGGCGGCGACCTTACTTCAACAATCCGAACACCGCCACGCCGTTGGTCGTACCCACGTACACATGCCCGTGCGCGATCATCGGTGTAATGAACTTGTTTCCCGCGCCGAACGTGTCCCTCGTACCGGACTGATTGCTGTTATAGAGTTCCTGGCCGAGGTCGCTGGCGTTGAACGCGTGCAAAGCACCAACGGCGCCGTTCTCGGCGGCCCATACGATCGCATTCGCGGCGCCGTTAGCTGAAATGCTCGGCGTCGCGCCCGTGTAAGGAAACGTGCCGGCGCTATGTGACGTGGGCGTCGTTGCCAGCAGCGCGGAGGTCATCGGGAACGCCTTCAGATTGTCGCCGACGGAACCGAAATACACGACCTTGTTGTAGTAGGCAGGCATGCCGAAAACGCCCCCTGACAGTTGTCCATCAACCTCCTGCCAGATCAGATTCGCGCTCGTGTTGAACTTGCCCATCGCATCGCGATTGACGACGTAGATCTTCGAATCCTTGCCGGCACCCACGGCAAGATGCCGGGCGGTGCCGTTCGCGTCGGCGAGATCCGGCAGGACTAACGCGCCTCCGGACCCGAGATCTGCGTCCGCCGACGACTGCGCGACCGTGTCGAAAGTCGCGAAATAGTCGGCCACGGCCAGCGTGGGTGACGTCGACAGTTTGAGGAACGCGTTTCCATAGTCGCCGCCAGCCGGAAAACCCTGCGCGGTCAGCGTTGTGTCGAAAGTGCCGTTGGCGTCGAGCAGGTAGAGGAACGCACCGTCGGACGCCATGCCAGCACCGCTCATCCAGACGGACCCCTCGGTCCCGTTTGGCGTGAGATTCAACGCGCCTGTCTGAGAAAGCGTATCCGCGCTGTAGGCCATCACCCAACCGCCGTACGTGCCCTGGTCGCAGTGCGACGTCCACGCGAGGTAGACGTTGCCGTTCACGAGTGTCAGCGCCTAGCGCTCCGCATATTGTTGCGGGTCGAACACCGTGACCCCGTTACTGCTATTCGCGCCTGTACCGGATAAGTGGCGGCAATCTCTGTCGGGCCACCGAGCATCTCTGCACCTGTGCTCAAATCTAACGCATGCAGGCACTGATGAATGCTACCGCCGGCGTCCTTGCTCATGGCGACAGCGTACAAAATGCCGTCGGTGCCCCGTGTGCGGTCGATCACCGGCGTGGAAGTGATGCCGATTTCCGGGGTGATTTGACCGCAATGACGATCGTCGCTCGTCGTCTCCCCTGAGCCCAGCAGCGAGCGGTGCCAAAGTTGCGCATGGGTGTCCGCGTCGAACGCATAAACGCTTGCATGCTCGGTAACAACATAGACGACGTTGTGTGCGGCGCCGCTCACCGAGATGTTGCCGGCGTAAAGCGGCTGCGCGTCGACTTTGCCATCTGCCGCGAGAAATGCAACCTTGCCAAATTCCGTCGGGTTGACGTTGGCGGGAGTCAGCGTTGTTTCCGCCAGGTACTGTCCGGTGCGCGCCAGATCGTTGTGATAAGTCAGGACATCGCCGACAGTGGACGTTGCGCCAGAGCCAGTCCCAGCCGGCCCCGTGGTCCCGCCTGTATTGCCATTACCGGAACTGCTGCCGGAGCCGCCGCTGGCATTGCTGCTCGAGGAGGTGCCACCCGAACCGCCGCTGCAGGCAGCACAGCAAATAATGACGAGACTCGCCGATATGAGCTGGCGCCAGGTTATCGCGTTCTGGTCCAAGTACTGGGTGCTGTTCATACACGTCTCCCCGAGCAGTCGACAAGACTTGCAGTGGCAATGAGCCGTCAACGTCCTCTTCTAGTCTACGCTTGTTCATCCGTCGCTTTCCCGCTATGACGCCCCTTCGTCCTGTGCCCGGAATACCTGACCAGAAGTCATCGCTTTCGTCCGCGATGCCGGCAATCTCCCTTCCCTCTTGTGCCAGCCCGGCGGTAGAGCGCCAATGGATCAACCTCAGAAACGCGCCGTCTGCGCGGGCGCAAGCGGCCGGCCGGCACGATGCCGGCGGCGGCCAGGCGCAGCGCTATACTGTGGCCCGTCTACAGGACAACTAGCCGGCGTCGCGAGACTTCGTGATTCTTTTTTGCGCGGTGTCCGCAAACCACAAACGCCAACGGGCGGAGACATAATAAATTGGCTGATCATGATCTAAAGAGGCTGAAAATCGACCGGCCGGCCATGGCTGCAAGACGTGGGCGCAACTGGATCGCTTACGGGATCGTCGCGCTGCTTCTCCTCGGCGTGGCGCTTGCGGCCCTCAAACTGGCCGGTCCGCAAGCCGTCGAAACCACCACTGTGGTGTCCGCTTACCCGTCGCAGACCTATACGCTGCTGAACGCGACCGGCTACGTCGTGTCGCAGCGCAAGGCCGCAGTGGCATCGAAAGCGCAAGGACGTCTCGAGTGGCTCGGCGTGCTGGAGGGCACGCACGTGAGGAAAGACGAAGTGATTGCCCGACTCGAAAGCGCCGATGTCAAGGCCCAGCTCGCGCAGGCGAAGGCGAAGGCGCAAATCAAGGTGGCGCAGGCCAACCTCGCGCTGCAGAGGGCCGAACTGAAGAACGTGCAAATCAGCCTGCGCTGCTCCGCCATACTCGCGCCGAACGGCGCCGTGCCCGCCGCCCAGTACGACTCCGATCTCGCCCGCTACGACAAAGCGCGGGCGTCGATCGACAACAGCCGTGCAGCGATCGTGTCGGCAGAGGCCAATGCGCAGGCGGCTCAGGGGCCGTCGATCAAACCGTGATTCGCGCGCCGTTCGACGGCGTCGTGATCGAGAAGCATGCGAACGTCGGCGACAACATCACGCCGTTCTCGCAGGCATCCGACAGCAAGGGCGCCGTCGTGACGATTGCGGATATGGAAACGCTCGAAGTCGAAGCCGATGTTGCGGAATCGAACATCGGGAAGATCACCGTGAACGAGCCTTGCGAATTGCAGCTCGATGCGCTGCCCGACCTCAGACTGGCCGGCCGCGTGGCGCGCATCGTGCCGACTGTGGACCGTTCGAAAGCCACCGTGCTCGTCAAGGTGCGCTTCGTCGATCGCGATGATCGCGTGCTGCCCGACATGAGCGCGAAGATCGCGTTTCTGACTAAACCCGTTGCGCCTAAGGACCGGCAGCCGGTGGTCGCGGTGCAGCCAGCGGCGATTGCCGACCGCGACGGCCGCAAAGTCGTCTTCCTGATCAAGGACGATACCGTGCGCGAAGTGTCCGTCACAACCGGCGTGGTGCTCGGCGACCTGGTCGCCGTCAGCGGCGTGCGTCCCGGCGATGTGCTCGTACGCGCGCCGAACGAGCACATCAAGGACGGCGTGAAAGTCACCATGGTGAAGAAATAGTGTGAACACCGTGGACAATGTGAAGCGCGTGAGCGATACCCCGCCGCTCGTCGAAATCCGGCACCTCGTCAAATCTTACCGGCGCGGCGCTCAGACGGTGCCCGTTCTTTCCGACATCACCCTGTCGATCAGCGAAGGCGACTTCATTGCGCTGATGGGGCCGTCGGGGTCCGGCAAGAGCACGCTGCTCAATCTGATCGCGGGCATCGACCGGCCGGATGGCGGTGAACTGCGCGTTGGCGGACTCGACATCACGCGGCTGCCGGAGCCGGAGCCGGCGCTGGCGCAATGGCGCGCGGCCCATGTCGGCTTCATCTTCCAGTTCTACAACCTGATGCCCGTGCTGAGCGTATTCGAGAACATCGAATTGCCGTTGATTCTTACGCGCCTGTCGCGCAAGGAGCGGCGCGAGCGCGTGAGCCTCGTGCTCGACATGGTCAATCTGTCGGATCGGGCGCAACATTACCCGTCCGAGCTTTCCGGCGGACAGCAGCAACGCGTCGCCATCGCTCGCGCGCTGATCAGCGACCCGACGCTGATCGTCGCCGACGAACCGACGGGAGACCTGGACCGCACGTCCGCCGAGGAGGTGCTGGCCATGATGCAGCGGCTTAACCGCGAACTCGGCAAGACCATCGTCATGGTGACCCACGACGCGCATGCGGCGCGGGCGGCAAAGGCCATTGTGCATCTGGAAAAGGGGGAGCTGATCGATGGAACCACTCGCTGAGGCACGCCAGGGCCGATCCGTATGTATCTGCTCAAGCTGATCACGCGGAACGCGCTGCGGCACAAGCTGCGCACGTTGCTGACGGTGTTCGGACTCCTGATCGCAGTACTCGCGTACGGCCTGCTGCATACCGTGGTCGACGCATGGTACGCGGGCGCTGCTGCGGCATCGAACGCGCGGCTCGTGACGCGCAATGCGATCTCACTCGTCTTTCCGCTTCCATTGAGCCACGAGAACCGCATACGCGGCGTGGAAGGCGTGACGATCGTCGCGCGCTCCAACTGGTTCGGCGGCGTGTATCGCGAGCCGAAGAATTTTTTTCGCGCAGTTTGCGGTGTCGGACAACTATCTCGACCTGTACCCGGAATTCATCTTGCCCGCGCAGCAGCGCAACGACTACGAGCGCGACCGCAAGGGCTGTCTGATCGGCAGGCAGCTCGCGAGCCAGTTCGGCTTCAAGATCGGCGACGTGATTCCGATCAAGGGCACGATCTATCCGGGCACGTGGGAGTTCGTCGTGCGCGGCATTCTCAACGGTCGCGACGAATCGACAATTACGCGCCAACTGATTTTCCATTGGGATTACCTGAACGAAACACTACGCAAGATGCCCGGCCGCAAAGCGGATCAGGTCGGGGTGTATGTGCTGGGCATCGCGAGCCCGGACGAAGCCGCCGCGATCTCGCGCAACGTCGACAATGTATTCAGGAACTCGCTCGCCGAGACGCTCACCGAAACCGAGCAGGCGTTCCAGCTCGGCTTCGTAGCGATGTCGAATCAAATCATTGCGGCGATCCAGCTGGTGTCGTATGTGGTCATCGTCATCATCATGGCGGTGATGGCCAATGCGATGGCCATGAGCGCACGCGAGCGCACCGTTGAATATGCAACGCTCAAGGCACTCGGTTTCGGCCCGGAATTTCTCGCGCTGCTGATGTTCGGCGAGTCGTTGACAATCTGCGTGGTGGGCGGCGGTCTCGGCATACTCGCCACGCCGCCCGCCGCCAGCTTCTTCAAGCAGGCCACAGGAGGCGTCTTCCCAGTGTTCCATGTGTCGCGTGAAACGATGCTGTTGCAGGCAGCATGCGCACTCGTTGTCGGGCTCGCGGCTGCGATCATTCCGGCGCTGCAGGCAGCGCGGGTGAAGATCGTCGAAGGCCTGCGGTCTATCGGCTAGAGACTGACATGGCGATCCCGCTCTCGTACATCGCCCGCAATCTGTGGACGCGCCGGCTGACCACCGCGCTCACGGCTGGCGGCCTCGCGCTCGTCGTGTTCGTGTTCGCGACTGTGCTGATGCTCGATGCGGGCCTCAAGAAGACGCTCGTGTCCACCGGGGAAGAGGACAACGTCGTGGTGATCCGCAAGGGTGCGGAAACGGAAGTGCAGAGTGCGATTGACCGCAGCCAGGCGAACGTGATCGAAATGCACCCGGACGTGGCGATCGGCGACGACGGGCGACGCATGGCGTCAAAGGAGTCCGTCGTGCTGATCTCCCTCACGAAGCGCTCCTCCGGCAAGCCGTCGAACGTGGTGATTCGCGGGATCTCGCCCGCGGGCATGAGCTTGCGGCCACAAGTCAGGCTCGCGTCGGGGCGGATGTTTAATCTAGGGGCGTCCGAAATCATCGTCGGCAGCAGCATTGCGAACGGCTTCAGCGGCACGCAGCCAGGCGAGCACTTGCGCTTCGCGCAGCGCGACTGGACCCTGGTCGGCACTTTTGATGCGGGCGGCAGCGGCTTCGATTCGGAAATCTGGGGCGATGTCGATCAGTTGATGCAGTCGTTTCGCCGCACGAGTTATTCGTCGATGGTGGTGCGGCTCGCGCAATCCGACCAGTTCAACGGCTTCAGGTCCGACCTCGACGTCGATCCGCGCCTCGCCGACGAAGCGAAGCGCGAACAGACGTTCTATAGCGACCAGTCGAAGGCGCTCTCGACGTTCATCAACATTCTCGGCTTCACGCTATCGATCATCTTTTCGATAGCGGCGATAATTGGCGCGATGATCACGATGTACGCGTCCGTGGCCAACCGGGTCGCGGAGATCGGCACGTTGCGTGCGCTCGGTTTCAGCCGCGCCAACGTGCTCGCTGCGTTTCTCGTCGAAGCGATGCTGCTAGGGTTCGTCGGCGGACTGGCGGGGCTGGGCTGCGCGGCGTTCATGCAGTTCGCCTCGTTTTCGACCACCAACTTCCAGACCTTTGCGGACCTGTCGTTCCGCTTTATCCTCACGCCGGCTATCGGCGCGAAGACGCTCGCGTTTTCGATGATGATGGGTCTCGTCGGCGGGTTTCTGCCTGCGATGCGCGCGGCCCGCATGAATATCGTCGATGCGTTGCGCGCGCTGAAGCCATGGCGTCTCACTGATGCTCCTCAGCCCCAACGTAGCCTGTTGTTCGTCAGTCGGATGAGTTCGCCGATTGCCGGCCATGCGTGGCTACACGGACGAGGAGACCGTGATGCGCTGCCTTCGTGCCAGGCAGTCGTCACGAACCGCCCCACCCGCGCGCTGCGTCGGCTGAGGCGCGGCATGAGGGAGTTGCGGCACTAGGAGCCAGCGCACTGGAAGCTCGCGGCCGCGTTGACATCTCCGCCGATGTACTTCGGCCATAGCGGATAACGGCAGAGCGGACGCGTTCTGCCGAGCGTTGCGGCATTCAGATCGCTCATCCGGAGGGTCTCGGGTGCCTTGCCGGTCTCGACCCATTGATCCAGCGCCGAAAGCGAATCGACGGCTGGATGAAGCGGGCCAGTGCCATGGCCGACGCCTGGCATCAGGTAGAAGCGCACGAACCCGTCCACCGCGCTCTGTCCGAAGCGCCCCACAAGGCCGTTGTAGTAGTCCATGCTCGAATCCGTGCTGACGATCTCGTCTGCGAGCCCGTGCGTCATGATGAGCTTGCCGCCTTTCGCGATATAGGCGCTCAGGTCCGTGTTCGTCGCGTCCGTCAGCGCGGACACAGCTTGCACCCGCGACTGATACGCACCGGGATTCAGCGGGTCGAAAGTCAACGAATCGAAGGCCGGCACGCGTGTGACGAAGTACTTCACCCATTGATCACCCGTCACCCATTGGTTCGCGTCCTTCTTGCCCGCCGGATTTGCAGGCACTCCAGACTCGCCGAGATCGCGCGTGGTATTGGGTCCGGCGAAGACCGAACCGGCGAGAATGTTGTAGCCGGCGTAATGCGTCACGCTGTTCGCAAGCGGATACGGCAATTGCAGCGGTACCGCAATAGTCTGCACCGTCGCAATCTGCGCGTCCGACAGGCAGGTATCGCCCGAGTCCGCGCCGCTCGCGCAACGCACCGAGGCAAGCACTGCGGCCGATTGCGCTTTGCACGCAGCCACGTTTGAGATAACGCCGTCTGCGACCCCGTCGAGCGGATCGCACGCGGTCATGACCGCATTTTGCAACAACACCGTTTTCGCCACGTCCAGCCACCTCGCACCGCCATTCAGATACAGGGCTCGGCCCAGCACGACATTGCTCAGACGTAGCCCCGTATAGTTGAGCGCGGGACGGTTCACCACAATGCCGTCGTAGTCCTGCGGCCAGCGCTGTGCTTCGCTCACGCCATCGCGTCCGCCCGTCGAACTGCCGAAGAAATAGACCTTGTCGGGCGCGCTCGCGTAGCGCTTTTTGATGAGCACCATTGCGACGTCGTGCGTCTTCTTGAGGCTCAACCCGCCGTAGTTGGCAAGCGACTCGTCGTTCGCGGCGAATCTGCCATCCGTAATGCTCGAGCTTTGATGCCCCGAGTCGTCGCCGAAGGTCGCGTAGCCTTGTGCGAGCGGCATGAGCGTGCCGCTCGGCGTCATGTCGAGCGGCTCGACACCGGTGATCAGCGTGCCGTCGAAACCGCCGCCGCCATAATGCAGCGCCTTGTGATTCCATTGAGTCGCAAGGTTGACCTGGAACTTGATGGATGGCGCAGCGGGGTCGACCGGTGCGATGGCGCCGTTCACCTAGCAGTATTCGCCGCTCGCGTCGACGAGCGTCGCGCTCGTAATCGTCGCGCCGCTGGTCGGTTCAGCGATCGAAGACGCAGGGATCGACAGCCCGCGCAACGCTGCGCACTGGGCAGCCGCCGTGGGCGCGGGCGTCGAACCGGCTTGACTGTCGCTGTGCGGCCCATTGCCGCCACACCCGCTCGTGCACAAGGTGAAGGCGAGCGCCCACCCGAGTGATCTTCTGATCATCTTCGTCTCCTGAATACAATTGGCTTTTGTGTTGCTGTTGTGCGCAAGCGGCCGTGCTGCTATTCGAGAGCGCGGCCCTCGTGCACGACGCCGGTATCGACGAGCCGCGCGGCCGTGCCGAACAGCGCCTGCACACCGGGCTGCGACACGAACATCGCGTCACCGCTGTGCGCCGCGCCCGCCACCTCGTATAGTTGATGACGCAGTTGCGGATGCCGTCTGCGCAAATAGGCGTAATAGGCGCGGCCCCTTGCGAGTCGATGCGGGCCCTGCAGCATTGCCTCGCATGAGCGATCGAGAGCCGGATACGCGGGATCGTTGTCGTGCGTGCCGAGCAGATAGGTCACATCGCGATCCACATAACGGCATTCGAGCCGTTGCGCATCGAGAACCTCTGCATAGCGCGGCAGCCCTTCCGTGCCGTACTTCCATGCGTTGAACCCGGCGCAGGCGGCGCGAGCGTCTGCGCGCGATGCGTTTGCACAGTGCGGCCGCCATGCGTCGAAGTACACATACGACGACGGATTCGCAATGACATAACGCACGTTCACACCGGCCGCCCTGCAACGCGCGGCGACGTCACTCAGTATTGCGTGCCGATGCGCGACCTGCGCGCCGCCGGAATGCCCCGCAATGACGATCTCCCGCACGTTCGGGTAACCGCCGTCGCGCACGTAATGTTCGATCAGCGCATCGAGTACATCGAACGAGCTGAGCGGCGACGGACCCAGGGCATCGAGGCCACCCATCCAGGAGGTCCACTCCCAGTGCAGACAGCCGCCCGGCAACGCATGATGCTCGACGTCGGCCGTCGCGAGAAACTGCGGTACGGCGAGGATCACGCTGTCGGCATCCACACTCGACGACGCCAGAGCACGCTCCGTGGATCGCAGATATGCATCGGCATCGCGGAGTCTTCCGTGCAGCATCACCACCACTTGCGTCGCGTCGGCAGGCCGCGCGCTGCCGCCCCTGAAAAGCGGCACGGCCGCCTCGCCGCCCGCCCTGCACACGACCAACCGTTCCCCGGCGACCAGCTGTACGGGCACTTCGTTACGTGGCCGTGCGTCGCTATCCATCACAAGATTCATCGCAGCGCTCATTGACCGTCGGCCAGCCAGAGATCGGGCTTGCGGTAGAGGCGCCGCCCCGATGCCGTCAGTCCAACAAGCAGCAGCGAAACCACGCCTGCACAGATCAGATACCATGCAGGGACCAACCGCGAGCCGGTGACGTCGATCAACGTCGAAACCGTGAGCGGTGCAAGACCGCCGAACAGCGTCACTGCCACGTTGTACGACAGCGCAACGCCCGTCGAGCGCGTCGCGGTGGGAAAGAGTTGCGTGAGCATGCCGGGGTGCGCACCGGACATCAGGCTCAGCACGACAGTCGCAACCATCTGCGCGGCAAACACACGTTCAGCGGACGGTGCCGCGAGCACCCAGGCAAAGAGCGGGTAAGCCGCACATATCCACCCTATCGTGACGGGAAAAAACAATCGATATGCGCCGAAACGGTCGGCGAGGCGTCCCGCCAGCGGATAGCCGACAATACCGATGAGGCCGGATATGGCCGTGCCGAACAGCGCACTTTTCAGCGGCAAATGCAGCTGGTGCTCGACATAAAGCGGCATGTACGAATGCCACAGGTAGTTCGTTCGGCCCCAACGATGATGACGCCCATCGCACAGAGCGCCGCATCGCCGCGTTCACGGACGAACGTGCCAAGCGACTGGCGCGGTGCATGGCCGAGCCGCTCGCGCAACTGAAGAAACTCTGACGATTCGCCAACTTTGTGCCGGATGTAGAAACCCACCGGGCCGACGAGCGCGCCGAACAGGAACGGCACGCGCCAGCCCCACGACACGAGCGATTCGTGCGTGAGCCGCGTGCTGAGGACAAACGAGCAGAGCGACGAGAGCAGGAGCGCGACGGCCTGCGACGTCATCTGAAAACTGCCGAAGAACATCTTGCGCCGAGGCGGCGCATACTCCGTCAGCATCGCCGCGGCGGTCGCGAATTCTCCGCCCACCGAGAGCCCCTGCAGAATGCGCCCGACAATCACAATGAGCGGCGCCGCAACACTGATAGTGGCATAGCCGGGTGTCAGGCCCATCATCAGCGTGCTCAGCGCCATCAGAAGAATCAGCAGCGACAGGGTCTTGCGCCGCCCGTAACGGTCCGCGCACGCGCCGATCACAACGCCGCCGAGCGGTCGCACGAGGAAGCCGATTGCAAACGTGGCGAGCGTCAGTGTGATCGACACGAAGCTGTTGCCCACGGGAAAGAACACCCGTGCGATGACCTTCGCGAAATACCCGTAGATAAGAAAGTCGAACCACTCGAGGCCATTGCCGATCACTGAAGCAAGCACCGCGCGGCGCACCTGTGATCGGCTCAGAACTGGCGCGCCAACCGTGGGTGGACGGCTTGCAGAACGGTTTGCATGTGTCTCCTTTGTTTTCGACTGCCTGCGAACAGAGAGTACGTGCGGAGCTCGCCAATGTAAAATACATGTGAGGCGCGGTTGCCATATCCAACACATATAGCAGACTACCCATGGAATTGAGACATTTGCGCTACTTCCTGGCAGTCGCCGAAGAAGGCCAGTTCACCCGCGCCGCCAGCCGGCTGCACATGCAGCAACCGCCGCTGTCGCAGCAGATTCAGGAGCTCGAACAGGAACTCGGCTTCGCGCTGTTCGTGCGGCAGCCGCGCGGCGTCGCATTGACCGCACCGGGTGAAACGTTCGCGGCACGCGCCCGCTCAGTGCTGCTCGAATTGGACAATGCGGTCATTCAGGCGCGCCGCGTTGCGCAAGGGCACATCGGCACCGTGCGCGTGGCGCTCACGAGTTCGGCTGCGTTTCATCCTCTCACGCCGACCGCGATCCGCAATTTCCGCGAGTTGTACCCGGAGGTGGCGATCGAGATGATGGAGGTCAACGCCACCGACATCATCGAAATGATGGTGGAGGACCGTGCAGATGCGGCGATTCTGCGAAAACCCGTTCATGCGCCAGCTGGTCTGCGGTTCGAGTTGCTCGCGGAAGAAAGGATGTTGCTGGTGTTGCCCGTAGGACATCGGCTCATCAGCAGCCGCGCAGTCGCGCTCGAAAAGCTTGCCGACGAGTCGTTCATCTTCGTGCGCCGGCCTGGCGCGCCCGGCATGTACGCGGACTTTATTCGCGCCTGTCGGTCAAAGAGATTCGAACCGCATGTGGTGGAGGAAGTACCGCGCATGGTAACGGCCATCAACCTGGTGGCAGCGGGCGGCGGCATCTCACTCGTTCCCGCGTCGATGCACGTGCCCGCCGCGCTCGCCCGCGAGGCGCAGGAGCTTGCCGCGCAACTGCACGCCGATTGCCTGATTGCGGCGGGCGGCGGCTCCGCAATCGGCCTTGCGAAGGCCATTGCACTAACGAGCGGGCTGCCGGTGATCGCAGTGCCGACCACTTACGCGGGCAGCGAAATGACGCCCATTTACAGACTCACTGAAGACGGCCTGAAACGCACCGGCACCGACATGCGCGTACCGCCCAGAACCGTCGTCTACGATCCCGAGCTGACACTGACGCTGCCTGCCGCCCTGTCCGTCACGAGCGGCATCAACGCCATCGCGCATGCCGCCGAAGGGCTGTACGCGCGCGACGCGAGTCCAGTGACGAGCCTCTTCGCGCACGAAGGCATCGCCGCGCTCGCGCAAGCAGGCGCGCGAGTGATCTGGCGTAACCTGGCGAAGCGCATAATGGTCGAGTCGCGCCTTCGCAACGCCTGGCCAGAGACTCAGGCCGCGGCGAACGCCGCCTTGACGCGCTGCGGCGTCATCGGCAAATCACGCACGCGGCCGCCTGTCGCCGCCGCTACCGCATTAGCGAGCGCCGCCGCGGCTGGGCCCACCGAGAACTCGCCCGCACCTAGCGAGGGCATCTCCGGTCTGTCGATCAGCACGATGTCGACGGGCGGCACGTCCTCGAACGTAAAGATCGGACAGTCGGCCCAGCCGCGCGTCGTGATCTCACGCCGGTCGAAATTCACGCGCTCCTTGAGCGACCAGCTGAGAGCCTGCAGCGCACCGCCCTCGATCTGGTTTTTCGCGCCATCGGGGTTGATCACGCGACCGAGGTCGGCCGCGATGGTGACGCGCGTGATCTTCACCGTGCCGCTGTCGCGCTCCACGTCCACGTCAACGACTACCGCTGCATAGGCCTGAACGCTTTTGTAGAGTGAATACGCGAGACCCCGTCCACGCCCCGGCTGCAACTTTTCGTCCGCGCGCCAGTTCGCCTTTGCAAGTGCCGCATCGAGCACGGCCAGCGCGCGGATCGGTCAGATGCGCGCGGCGGAACGCGGCCGGGTCGGCGTTCGCGGCCTTTGCAAGTTCGTCCATGAACGATTCGATCGCGAAGATGTTGCCGAACGCGCCGAGCGTGCGCAGAGAACTCGTGCGGATGGGCGAATCGAGCAGCAGATGGTTGACCACGTGCTGCCGC
The DNA here is from genome assembly GCA_940746715.1 of uncultured Paraburkholderia sp. Classification (GTDB taxonomy): domain Bacteria; phylum Pseudomonadota; class Gammaproteobacteria; order Burkholderiales; family Burkholderiaceae; genus Paraburkholderia. The sequence goes on along the minus strand of CALNWN010000007.1, from coordinate 241,967 downwards.
GGCAATGCATAGACCGACACCGCGTTGCGATCGCCGTTACCGTACGGTTGCGGAATGCGCAGGAACGGGGACGGCGTGAACGGCTTTCGCACATGCCACGCTGCGAGCAGATTGATGCCGCCGGGCTGACCCGGACGCGCAGCGTGCGTGTTGCTCCACACGTCGTACTGCCAGTCGGCGATGCGGCCTTGCGGCGTCAGCGCGGCCCGGATGCGCATGGACATGGCCGGGCTGATCGGCGCCCACGCGAATTCGTCGTCGCGCATCCACTGCAGCTTGACGGGCCGGCCTGCGACCGCACGGGCGAGCAACGCGGCATCCAGCGCCGCATCGTCTGCGCCGTTGTGGCCATAGCAACCCGAACCGGGCACGTGTATCACATCGACAGCGTCGACAGACATGCCGAGCACCGCCGCAAGATCGCCGCGCACGAGATCGCCGTAGCGTACGGAACGGCCATCGGGCGCGTGGATCACGCCGGCGCGAACGGTGAGCCCATCCGCGGGAACGCCGAGTTGCCGCGCCGCAGTGCCGACGAGCACCGCGCGCGCCTGCGCGCAGGCAGCCTGCAACGCCGCGCCGCTTTGTTCGACAGACTGGCTGCCGTATGTGTAGCCCTCGTTCGGGCCTCGGGACGTGTCGGCGGAAAGGATCGATACGCTCGAAAAGTCGACGTCCATTTGTTCCGCGGCGATTTGCGTCTGCGCGGTCAGAATGCCCTGTCCGAGTTCGGCCTTGCCCGTGAAGACGGTCACATGCCCCCGTTCGTCAACGCGAATCCAGCCGTTGAGCCGCGGGTTCTCGCGAAAGCTGACCGGCAGGGGCGCCTTCTGCATGCTCGGCAGAGGCGTTTGCGCACGCGAAGCAAACGGCGCGAGCGAGAACAGCGCCACCAACGCGCCCGCCTGCTGACCGAAGCGGCGGCGCGACGCGGAAAAGCCCGGGAATCGCATTGCTATGGCTTTCATGAGCGCATCGCCTCGGCGGCTCGCAGCACGGCGCGCACGTCCGGTTGTGTGCGCCGCAACGGCACTTCTGGCCGGCCAGCGCGCTGCGCACGGCGGCCTCGTCGGCCTGCGGATTCGCGTCCAGCAACGCCTTGGCCGCCATCAGCATGCCGCTCGAGCAGTAACCGCACTGCGCCGCCTGCTCGTCGATGAAGGCCTGCTGCAACGGGTGCACATGCTCGGGCGAGCCGAGCCCTTCGACGGTCGTGACCGGCTCCGTGCACCGCGCCGACTGGAAATACGCACGAGCGTACCGGCGTCTTGCCGAGCATCACCGTGCAGGCACCGCATTGTGCCTGTCCGCAGCCGAACTTTGCGCCGTTCAGCGCGAGGTCGTTGCGCAGCACATAAAGCAGCGGCGTGTCAGGCGACGCGGGCACGCTGCGCCGTTGCCGGTTGACCAGCAGCGAAATCGTCATCGGAATACTCCAGTGGAAGGAAAGAAACACGACGGCGAGACGAGCGGTGCATCCGCGCTCAGGCTGCTTCCGTTGAAGGCTGGCGCGTCGGCGTGAGGCAGCGCTCGCGCGACATTGCGTACAACATCAGGGCAGACAGGAGCGCCGGAACGGCTGCCGCGCAGAACAGCTGCTGCGCGTTCCAGTGCAGTTGCATCAGCGCGCCCGCCACGATCGGTCCGACAATCGACTCGGCACGGCCGATGCCGAGACTCCAGCCGACTCCGGTTGCGCGCAGCGTCACCGGATAGAGCGCCGCCGAAAGCGCGTTGTTCGCGGGCTGTCCGCCGACGATCGCAAAGCCGCTCGCCGCGACGATCGCCAGCAGCATTGCGAGGGAGACGGCGGCGACGTGACTGATTGACAGGATAGTGACGGTCGCGATCAGATAAACCGGTACGAGCACGCGAAAAAATCCCCAACGGTCGATCAACGGCCCCATGGCAAGCGTGCCGATCACGCCGCCGACTTGCAGCGTCGTACCGATGATGGCCGCATCGGCAACGCCGTAGCCGAAATCTGTCGCCATGGTCGGCAGCCAGTTTGCAAGAAAAAACAGGTTCAGCAGGTTCATGAAATTCACGCCCCACGCGAGCAGCGTGACGCGGGCGCGACCTTCGGCGAATAGCGCGGCAACGGAGCTGCCCTCATGCGTGCGCATGGGCGCGACGCGCTGCAACAGCGCGCCGATACGTTCGGCATGCGCGCCGCGCGCAATCAGGAACTGCATCGACTCGGGCAGTGCAACCGCCATGGCCGCGGCGATCAGCAGCGGCACGACCCCGCCCAGTGCAAACACCGCGCGCCAGCCGGCAAGCGGAATCAATAAGGCCGACACGATGCCGCCGAACGCCGCACCGAGCGTAAAGCCGCACGACACCCACATGGTCAGCGTGGCGCGCTTGCGCGCCGGGCTGTACTCGCTCACGAGCGCAACGGCGTTGCCCATAATGCCGCCGAGGCCGCAGCCAGTCACGAAACGCAGCGCAAGCAGATGCCAAAGCGACCCCGCGAAGGCGGTGGCGATCATCATCGCACCCACGAACGCCGTGCAGCTGAGCAACACCGGCCGGCGGCCGACGCGATCGGCGAGCGGCCCCATCGTGAGCGCGCCGATCAGCATGCCGACGAGGCTCGCGCCGAACACGGGCCCCATCGCTGCGCGCGACACGTGCCACGACGCGATCAACGCGGGCGCGACGAAGCCCATCGACTGCACGTCGAATCCGTCGATCACCACGCACAGCGCGACCAGCACCATGAGCCGCTTCTGGAACGCACCGACCCGCTGTGCGTCGATGATGGCCGCGACGTCGATCACGTCCGGCTTGTGCGCGCGCGTGTTCATGCAAGACCGAACAGACGGCGCGCGTTGTCCCGGCCGATCTTGCGCCGGTCGTTTTCGCTGATCTCGCAGCGATCGAACCAGCGCGCCGCGTCCTCGTGCTTTTCGAACGGATAGTCGACCGAGTGCATGATGCGGTCGCTGCCGACTTCGAGCATCGTCGAAAGCAGGGTCGGCGTGCGGAAATTGCCGCTTGTCGTGATGTACACGTTCTCGCGCAGGTAATCGCCGATCTCGCGTTCGCACGGCATACCGCGGCGACCTTTGCGCAGGATGTGATCGATGCGCCAGACGTTGAACGGAATGCCCTCGCCGAAATGGCCGAGGATCATCTGCAGCTTCGGATGACGGTCGGAGAGCCCGCTCGACAGCAGGCGCAGCGCATGCATGCTGGTTTCCGCCGCGAACGCCCAGGTGGGGCCGGTCAGCCAGTGTGCGCCGTCGAACACCTTCGCGTGCGTCAGCAAAGGATCGCGCGGATGCATGTAGAACGGCTTGCTCAACGCAGCGGCGCGCGCCCAGAATTCTTCGAAGCGCGGATCGTCGTAATAGACGACGGTATCCGCGTCGCCAACCTGCGAAAAGCCATTGACGAGAAAGCCGTGGAATCCCAGTTCGTTCACACAGCGCTCCAGTTCACGTGCGGCCAGTTCGGGATCCTGCATCGGCAACGCGGCAAAACCGCCGAAGCGCTTCGGATGACGGCTGGTCTGTTCGGCGAGCACGTCGTTGGCGCGGCGTGCGACATCATTGGCGCGGCCAGCATCTGGAATGGCCTGCACCGCGGGCGAATTTAGCGACAGGATCGAGTACGCGGTGCCCCACTCTTCCATCTGCTCGAGGCGCTGCTGTTCGAAATCGAGCAGATTCGCGCGCAGCGTGGTCCACACCTCCGCACGCGCATAGACCTGTGAATCGCCGATGGTCTGGTCGATGGCGAAGTGTTCTTCCAGCGCGATCTTGTCTTTCATGGCATGAGTCCCGACGAAAATTTACTTGAAAAATCATCTAAATTGCAGGTCAGTATATATTTGATTTTTCAACTATGAATCAGGGATTACCCGCGGAACATGTTGTGGTATTCGGCGTTTTTAGGCCTGAAAACTGGCCTTGTTCTAGCACAAGCGGCCGTAAGGACGATGGTATATACTTGCTACTTCAACTATCACGTCATGGTATGAACATGAAGAAGCCGAACGCGCCGCTCATCGAGCACGATCTGGAACGCGCTATTCCGTACCTGGTTGCGCGTGCGGGCAGTCGCATGGGCGGTTCGTTTTCAAAAGTGCTGCGCGACTATGGCCTGTCGCTCAGCGAATGGCGCGTATGCGCGTCGCTCGGACACCGCCCGCATCAGCGCCTGTCGGAGCTCGTCGACCGTGCCTGCGTCGACATGTCCGCGTTGTCCCGGATCGTGGATCGTCTCATTGCGCAGGGTCTGGTGTTGCGCGAGAAAAGTTCGTCGGATGGACGCGCCGTGCAGCTATCGCTCACCGCCGAGGGGGCGAAGCTGACGCGCAAAATCGTACCGCTCGCGAAGCATTTCGAAGTCACGGCGCTCAACTGCTTCAGTCAGGTGGAAATCGACTTTCTGCGCGATCTGCTGGAGCGCCTGTATGCGAACGCAGAGTCGCTCGAGCATTTCACCGAGGTTCCGATGGATACGGCAGCAGACTCTAACCGGTAGCGGCTTCGTTCGTGCGAACGCCGCGGGATTCGCTGTCGCCGTCTTCGGAAGCAGCCCGCGCGATAAAACGATATGCCGTCGGCGCATGTCCGGACATGCGCTTGAATGCGTGACTGAATGCGCTTTCGGACGAGTACCCGAGCGACTCGGCAAGCACGGCGACCGCGATGTTCTCATCGCGCAACCTGCGCTGCGCAAGATGCATGCGCCACTGTCCCAGATAGGTCAGCGGCGCGACACCGACGCTCGCCCTGAAGTGAGAAGCGAACGTGGTCCGTGACATCGCGCACGCGGCAGCAAGCTCGTCCAGATGCCATGAGCGTGCGGGATCGCCGTGCATGAGGCGCAGCGCGGGCGCAATGCGTGGGTTGCCTAACGCGCGCAGCCACCCGGTCATGGGCGTGGACGTTTTCAGGTGAGCGCACAGTATCTGAATGAAGAGTAGCTGCGCCAGTTGGGCCGACGCGAGTTGCGCGCCAGGCAGATCGGCCGCGCGCTCTTCCACCAGTTGCTGCAGAAGCCAGCGGAATTTCTCTGCGTGCGGCAATACAGCCGGTACGTGGATCCACGGCGGCAGGACATCTGAGAGCAGGCCACCGCTTGCCGGATCCAGCAGAACGTGCCCTCCAATCTGCGCGAAGTCTTCGCCGTTGCCCACTGTGACCGCGCTGCGGCCGGCGCCCGAGAACAACGCCATCGCGTCGATGGGCGCAACACGTGGGTCGCTTGCGAGGACAAAAGACCGTTTTGCTGTCAGCAGACCGACGTCCCCGCTTGCAAAACGGATTGGTTCTTCGCCATCGATCACAACCCAGCAAGCGCCTTTCAGCACGGCAAAGAATTTGATCTTGTCCGGTGCCGGAAAGCGGATGGCCCACGTGCCGCCGGCTGAGAAGCCGCCCGTCGCCAATGATCTGGCTTTCGTGAATCTGAGGATGTCGGAGAAGGGGTCGCCACTCATGATCGTACTGTCACGCAAGTAACTCGCACTATAGAGCATTAACACCCCACAGGTCGGGTCTTAACCTTGCGGTTCTTCGTTTCGGACATCCAGATATGAACCGCACTAGCAAAGATGTAACCGTTCTTGTTACCGGAGGCACGGGATTCATCGCTCAGTACTGTATTCTCGCGCTGCTAAATCTCGGCTATCGGGTGCGAACCACCGTCCGCTCGCTCACGCGCGAGGCGCAAGTGCGTGCACAACTCAAGACAGGCGGTGCCGAGCCCGGGGATCGTCTGTCATTCGTCGCTGCCGATCTCGCCTCCGACGAAGGCTGGCACGAAGCGACTGCCGGCTGCGCGTACGTCATGCATGGCGCGTCGCCGACGCCGACGGGACAACAGACGAGCGAAGACGACTGGATCGGGCCCGCGGTGCAAGGCAATCTGCGCGTGCAGCGCGTGGTGCTCACCTCCGCTTTCGGTGCGATCTGCGCCGGACATGGCCCCATGAAGCGGCCCTTCAACGAGACCGACTGGAGTGACCTGACGAATCCGGATGTCTGGCCTTATCAGAAGTCGAAGACCTTGTCGGAGGGTGCGGCCTAGGACTTCGTGGCGCGAGAAGGACGCGGTTTGCAACTGTCTGTCATTAACCCGGTGACGGTTGTCGGGCCTGTCCTCGGGGCCGACTATTCGCACTCCATCCGCCTGATCTGGGGCATGCTGGACGGCCAGCTGGGCAATCCGCGGATCAATTCGGGTTTCGTCGACGTGCGCGATGTCGCCGATCTGCATGTACGGGCCATGACCCACGAAGCCGCCAGCGGCGAGCGCTTTATTGCCATTGCAGGCGAAAGCATGTGGCTGGCCGATGTCGCCCTGCTCCTCAAGGCGCGCATGGGGCATGCCGGGCGCCGTGTCTCCACCCGGGTGCTGCCGAACTGGCTCGTGCGCCTCGGCGCACTCAGGGATCCAGCGCTGCGGGGGTCGCTGCCGCTGCTCGGCCGCAATCTTAACGCCACTGGCCAGAAGGCCATGAGCCTGCTCGGCTGGTCGCCGCGCCCCCGCGAGGAGGCCATTGTTGCGACGGCTGAAAGCCTCGTGCGCCTCGGGCTGCTGCGCGAGACCAAGTCGCGATAGCACGGGCACAGCCTGCATTTTGCTGGCACCTTGCTCCGACGAGATGACATGCGCCCCTGCGCCCGGAAAGCACGGCATGCTTGCGTCAACGACGCTGCTTTTTCTACGGAGACTCCATGATTGAAACGACCACCGCCCGTCTCGCGAAACTCGGCCTGGCTCTGCCCCAACCCATCGCGCCGCTCGGTTCGTATCGCACCGTATCGATCATAGGCAACGAGGCGCACGTCTCCGGGCTTGGGCCTTTCGAAAACGGCGTGCCTGTGACAGGCATTGTGGGCGAAGAGATGAGCATCGAGCGCGCTCAGCATTGCGCAAGGCTGACCATGCTCATGATCCTGTCTTGCCTGCACGAACAGTGCGGGCTCGACCGCATCAGGCGCTGCGCACGGTTGACAGTTTACGTGCGTGCTGCGGCCTCATTCACTCAGCACCCCAAGGTTGCAAACGGCGCGAGCGACGTGCTGCTAGATCTGTTCGGCACCGAGCTGTTGCCGGCCCGCAGCGCCATCGGCGTGCATACCACGGTCCGAACCTCGTTCACCGTCTGTTCGGGCGCCTGCAGATGCGGAAAATGCCCGAGTTTGGGGAGAATCGACAGCTTCGCACCTGTGCGGTTCGCGTATTCAACGCCCATTTCCTTCCGGATATAAATATCACGTTCGCCCCACACCAACTTCACGGGGACCTTCAGTTTTTCCATATTGGTTTCGAAGTAGTCCTGATCGCGGGTGAAGTGAGAGTAGTAGTGGAAGAACGCGTCTGCCGATGTGACGTCACCGTCCCACCCTTTCGCCATATCGTCCCTGAACTCCTGAGACAACTCATAGTGCTCCTCCACCGGCATCCCGCGGAAAAACGTGTTCGCCAGAATTTCGTCACGGTTGCTGTTCATCGCGGCCCGTACTGCGTCAGATGAAGGTTTCGACTTCAGCGCCTGGAAACTTTCGTACATGTACTGAGGACGATTGAAAGGAGCAAAGTCGCCAACAACGATCTCCCTGGCAATATTGGGTTGCTCCAATGCTGCCAGCAGCGCAGGTAAAGCGCCGATATCGGTCGCATAGATGACCGGCTTCGAGCTGTCGATGTGAGATGTGCGGATATAGTCTTCCAGCACGTGGGCATAATCCTTCGGCGCGTAGGCGAACCGGTCGGCGCCTGGACGCGAGGATTGTCCGTAACCCGGCCAGTCGAACGCATGCACTTCGTAGTCGCTGGACAGGGCTTCGGCAATCGGCTTCCACGCATAGATCGTCTCCGGGAAGCCGTGCAGGAACAGTACCGTACCCTTTGGGTCCGAAGGCCGATAAACCATACGGCGCAGTTTGATGTCAGGATTGACCCGCACCTCGCCCACTTCGACCCTGGGCCCGGACGCGGATGAGCCCGGCACAATGCTGCATGCGGACATGCCCCCAGCAAGCGGGGGAAATACTGAAGCTTTCGTTAAAAGTTGGAACATGATGGTAGCTCTCGTTCGATGCGAAATTGCGTTAATTGAGTTGCACTTCTTTCTGGATTCCACGAGGCGGCAAAAGCGGTGCACTAGTGCCTGATCCCGCCTCTCGCGGCTTTTCTACTGGCCGCCATTTATTGCGCCGTCGGACGGATTCAAAAGCTTGCTCAACGGCTTAAGCGGGCCTAGTGGGAACAGCGAAAACGTCATCAGGTGCGCTTGACCCAAAGGAAGTGCTTCAAGCATGTCATGCGCCTGATTCACGTCGGGAACGTTCACGATGAACGCTACGCCCGCCCTGTCTTGCAGTGAGTACCACTGATCAATCTTGCCCTCCAGGTAGAGCTGCGCCGTTTCGCGAACTTCCGACGGAAGAATGCGTTGCACAAGCTGCATGTCGGTGCCCGGCGGAAAAGTGCCAATCGCCAATATCTTCGTGGTTGGCGTAGTTGGCATCGCAGTGGTGTTCGCCATGGCGGTTCCTGATGAAGCGGCCAGCACAGAGGGCCGTAGTCAGATTAAGGAAGTGTTTCATCATTTGGTCGGGAGCACAGGCTGAACCTTGTCCAGCGCCGCTATTTCCGGTCCTGTCAGATAACAATCGCGGAAGCGCTCGTCGACGCGCTCCCACATCAGTTTTGAAAACAGCAGCACCGCGTTCAGCGGGCGGTGATTAATGACCGCGGAATCCGTCGCGCCCCGCTCATCCATATGCGCGAGAACAACCGTTTCTATCGGCACGCCTTCGATCTGCGAGCGATACGACTCCATATACAAACCGTCGCCAATCGTGCCCTTGTAGCTGTGTTGCTGGAATTCGTACAGGGACACAGCGTGTTTGATCACGGAAAGAATATCGGCTCGTCCTTCGATTGGACGCTTCAGAACGGTGGCCTCGAGCGTCGCGGTTTCACTGAGGCTCGCCAGCCACAGCGGCGGACCACCGGCGGGTGTCATCACAGGCTGTGTGTCGTGAATTTCATGGTGTGCGCTCCGGTTATGCCTCATTGAGGATGGCGGTCAGGTTCTCCATGAAGCATGCTTCGGCCATGGAATTTCACGGCGTTTCACGCGACAGTGCATCAATCGTCGGCATGGTGCTGCTCCTGCTCCGGTTGATGGGATGCGCTCATGATCGGGGTTTACTTGCGTGAATTAAAGTGGCAGGATCGCCATTATTAAGGGAATTTCAGACACGCAATGACCATCGTCCGCATCTGGGTATATGACGGAATCCTCGCGTCCGGTGTCGCCGGACCTGTCGACGTGTTCAGCGCGGCCAATCAGTTCCACGCGCGCAAGGCGCCGCCGGGCACCAACTCCACACCGTTATTTGTATGGCGTGTGGAGTCCCTCGACGGGCATCCCGTCAAAGCTGCGGCAGGGCAGACCATTGAAGTCGACGGCAAGATCGACCCGCGCAAACGCGCAGATGCCGTTCTCCTGACGGCACCGTTCTTCTCGAACATCGACGAGTTCATCGGGCGCCGGGAGCAGCTCGATGAACTGTCTTCAGCGCTGAGGCGTCAACGGAAATCTGGCGCCGTGCTGGCAGCGTACTGCACGGCCAATTACCTGCTCGCCGAGGCCGGGCTGCTGGATGGCCGCGCCGCAACGACGCACTGGGCGCGAGCGGCGGACTTCGCGCGCCGCTATCCGCGGGTCGAAGTCCGTGCACAGGAACTGCTGCTCGCACAAGACGGCATCATCTCGGGGGGGTCCGTGACGTCGTATCTGAATCTCGCGGTGCAGCTCGTCGAAACATTCGCCGGCGCAGAACTCGCCACGTTGACCGCGAAGGCGCTATTGATCGACATGAACCGGACTTCGCAGGCTTCTTTCGCAACGCTTCTCGGCGAACATGGCCATACCGATACGCTCGTCGCCCGAGCGCAGCAGCAGATGGAGGCTACGTTGCAGCAGGGATTCCGGCTGAGCGATCTGGCGGCCTCGCTCGCTGTCAGCGAACGCACGCTCAACCGCCGTTTCAAGGAAGCAGTCGGCCTCGCACCGTTGACGTATCTGCAGAATCTGCGCATCGAAGTCGCGAAACGCTTACTGGAAACGCGGCCCATCGCGCTCGAGGCGGTCAGCCAACGTGTCGGTTATGGCGACATCAGCACGTTCCGGCAATTGTTCAAGCGCAAGACCGGACTGTCCCCCAGTGAATATCAAATGCGATTTTCACGTGCCCTAGCACCAGATGCGCAAGGCGACCCAGGCAGCGACGGCGGCTGAGCCGTGCCAGATCGCGCCGCGTCCTCCTCGCTGCCCTCCTCCTCGCCCCTTCCCGCCTTCCCCTTACTTTTGTATCGCAACGTATCTGCAACAGAGACGGATACGCATGCTTACGCGCAAGCCGCTTTAGGACATAAGCGGGATACGTTCATCCGCTGAAATGCCTCCATCGCAGGCAGAAAGGCTGCGCCGCACAAAAGCGGACTTATCGTGCCCCGCACGCCGCTGAGTTACCACGCAACGCAACACGCTGATCAAGGCAGCAGACTGATTCCATGTCAAACGACACGCCCCAATCCCCATCGCGCCGGCACTTCGTCGGTGCGGCCGCCGCGGCGATCGTCGCAGGCTCGCTAAGCCGCCTCGCCTTCGCAGATACGAATCCGGCGACCGGCAAGATCACTGAACCCGCAACGGGCGACAAGACAGCGCTTCGGCCGTTTCGCGTTCATGTTCCCGACTCGCAACTGGCGGAGATGCGGCGCCGCATCAAGGCGACGCGCTGGCCCGATCGTGAGACGGTGCCCGACGAATCGCAGGGCATTCAGCTCGCCACCCTTCAGGGACTCGCGCAATACTGGGCGACTGGCTACGACTGGCGCAAAATCGAGGCGCGGCTGAATTCGTATCCGCAGTTCGTCACGGAGATCGACGGACTCGATATCCATTTCATCCATGTCCGTTCAAAGCATGACAACGCGATGCCGTTGATCGTGACGCACGGCTGGCCGGGCTCGGTGATCGAACAGTTCAAGATCATCGATCCGCTTGTCAATCCTGTCGCGTATGGCGCGCCGGCTTCGGATGCCTTTCACCTCGTGATTCCGTCATTGCCTAGTTATGGTTTTTCCGCAAGGCCCACTACAACGGGCTGGGGTCCGGAGCGCACTGCGCGCGCGTGGGTTACGTTGATGAAACGGCTCGGCTATGAGCGCTTTGCATCGCAGGGCGGCGACCTGGGTGGCATCGTGACGAACATCATGGCCAGGCAGGCGCCGCCCGAATTGATGGGTATTCACGTGAACTTCCCGGCCTCCGTTCCCGCAGAAACCCTGAAGTCGCTGGCAGCGGGCGACGCGATGCCTGCCGGCTTATCGGACGAGGAGCGGCAAGCCTATGAACAGTTGAGCGCCAACTTCAAGAAGAAGCGCGGCTACGCTGTAGAAATGGGCACACGCCCCCAGACGCTGTATGGACTCGCTGACTCGCCCGTTGCACTGGCGTCCTGGCTGCTCGATCACGGCGACGGCTATGGCCAGCCCGCTGCGGCGTTGAGCGCGGCCGTGCTCGGTCATCCCGTCAACGGCCATTCCTCAGGCGCGCTAACGCGCGACGACTACTCGACGACATCACGCTCTATTGGCTCACCAATACAGGTATCTCGGCCGCTCGCTTCTACTGGGAATCGCACGCGAACTTCTTTCTCGCGGCCGACGTAAATGTGCCTGCGGCTGTCAGCGCTTTTCCGGGCGAAAATTACCAGGCGCCGAGGAGCTGGACGGAAAAGGCCTATCACAATCTGATCTACTTCAACAAGCCCGAAACGGGCGGGCACTTCGCTGCGTGGGAAGAACCGATGATCTTCGCGAATGAAGTGCGCGCGGGGTTGAGGCCTTTGCGGGCATGAATTGATTGAGAAGCGCTCCGCGAAGGATGCGGCGGAGCGCTTCTCAATCAATTCATGCAAGCCGGACCCGCCCGGACTTTTTTGCATTGAGCTTCCGTCTGGCTGAGCTATGCGCCGCCATCGGCCAGGCGGGTTGACACGCATGTGATACGTATGTCTGAAATTCCTCCAAAGATGGCAAGATCGCCACTTCCGTTGGATTTTCCCTGGCCGGATGATCACGCAAATTCCCAATCGCTGGAGCCCGGTCATGACGCTAAGCGCCTACTTTTCGACAAACCTGTTGCTTGCGTATGCAGCGTATTTTGTTGGCACCGCGAGTCCCGGGCCCAGCAATCTTGCAATTGCGTCGATTGCGGTCAGTCACGGCCGGAAAGCGGCCTTGATGTTCGCACTCGGCATCGTCACCGGGTCGATGTTTTGGGCGACGGTGGCGACGCTGGGCGTGTCGGCTGCCTTGATTGCATATTCCCGGTTCATCGTTGCAGTCAAGGTTTGCGGCGGCCTCTATCTCTTGTGGCTAGCCTTCAAGGCTGGACGCAACGCCTTTGCGACAACAGGTGCATCCGTCATGAACGTCGAACAGGAGCGGACATTGACGGGCGTCTACTCGCGAGGAGCGATGCTCCATCTCACCAATCCCAAAGCGATCCTCGTGTGGGTTTCGATTATTGCCCTATCGTCTAACCGCAACGGGACTAGTCATGGTGCCCTGGTGGTGGGCTGCGGGGCCATTGGATGCCTCGTGTTCGGTAGCTATGCCGTATTGTTTTCGACGAATTCCGCTCGCAGGATCTACCTGAGAACTCGCCGCGCCCTGGAAGGATGCCTGGCGGTGGTGTTCGGGATGGCTGGCGTTCGCCTTCTGACGACGCATCTGTAAAGGCGTCAGGCGATGGCGACCGGCATCGGGGATGCACGAGGTTATCTCGCCTGCCGGGTCGCCGCCGACCACGATGCATTGGGCGTGTTGTGGAAGCGCTTTCGCCGCCTTTCAGCGCCGCATGGATGACCGGAAGGAGCGTGCCGCAAATCCCACGGGCGCCTGCCATTTGCGTTCGCACAAAACCGTATATACTATTTATATTGTATACAATGACGAGATTCGCGATGTCCCAAGCAACCACAAAAAAAGCAAACAGCAAGGCATTTCATTTTCCCAAGGCAGCTGAACGCGCGCACGGCGCCGGAGACGAACCGCAGCTAACAGCACCGAACGCGGATTCGCCCAAGGAAAAAGTGGCGACAAACAAGGCGTTGAAGGCCGCGGCTGGAACCAAAGCGGCACGAGTCAAGGTTGAGGCAGAGCCGGTCAAGGCTGCGGAAAGTACGAAATCCAGACGCGCAAGAAAGGAAAAAGTCGTACGCGACAGCTTCACGATGCCCAAGTCGGACTACGAGAAGATCGCGGCGCTCAAACAGAAGTGCCTGGCAGCAGGTGTCTCTGTCAAAAAAAGCGAGTTGCTGCGCGCGGGCCTGCTGATGCTGGAGTCTGCAGCGCAGAAGCGCCTGCTCGCCGCAGTCTCAGCAGTCGAGCAGGTAAAAACAGGCCGCCCCACGAAGTCATGAGTTGCCTCGCAGACGAGACCTGACACGCTCACCGCATTGCATCGATCGCTTGATATGCGCCGTACTGCGGTCGATGGGCAGCGAAGACGGCCGAAAACAGAAAAGCGGTTTGATGTTGCCGGAGCACATGACCGTCGGATTTATCGGCCTGCCGGCTTTCGTTTGCGCGATTCGATACGGCGCACAAGGTCAGAGAGTAGGCATCGGGCCACGAGGTCCGGTTCGGTCAGATTCCGGCTCGCGAACCAGATTTCGTCGTCGACGTACACAATAACCGTGCCGCTCATGACGCGATAACGGCCCCGATAACGAATTCCGTCGAGTTCAACTTCTCCGTCTGTTTGCAGTCATTGCCTGTCGCTTCGCGGTTCGCGAATTCCGCGCAGTGATAGCACGATTCAATTGGAATTCGCCGTGCGAGCGTCGTGTAATTGGCGTCATGCGGTATAGGCGGAGCAAACAGCAGACCCACGCCGCGCGTACGGATTCAAACTGCCGCTGCAATAGCGGTGACGATTTGCATTCGCCAAGACTATTGGCATCGGCGACGTTAGCTCACTGCTGCCCGATAATCGGATCCCACCGGAGGCCCTCGTGAGAGCATTGCGCACCCTCATGGCTGACGTGCTTTGCCTTTCATGTGCAACGGCCGCGTACTCCGCCGACATTACCGGGGCCGGCAGCACGTTCGCCGCGCCGCTTTACATCCGATGGGCCACCGACTATCGGGCGTCGGGCGGAAGCAAAGTGGTCTATCACGCTACAGCCTCTACGGATGGCATCAAGCGGATGCTTGCCAACGAGGTCGATTTCGCAGGCTCCGACGCGCCGCTGACCGACGAGCAGCTCTCGGCTAACGGATTGAGGCAGTTTCCAACAGCGATCGGCGGCGTCGTTCCTGTCGTAATCTTCCGGGCATTGCAGCCGGCAAGCTCACGCTTTCAGGACAGGTGCTCGCGGAGATCTTTCTCGGCAAGATTCGCTACTGGGACGATCCTGCAATCGCGCGGCTGAATCCGAACATGAGGATGCCCGACACGCCCAATCAGTCGCTCACCAACCCACGAGGTCAGGATGCATGGCCAGTCATGGGCGCAACCTATGTGCTCATTCATGCCGCGCGTGACGCGGCGGGCCGCAACGAAGCAACACTGAAATTCTTCGAATGGGCATTTGCTCATGGAGGAAAAACAGTCGACGCGCTGGACTACGTCCCTCTGCCGGACGTGGTGGTGGCGAGAATCCGCTCGCAATGGCCCGCCAGTCAATCCGAGGAGCTCGCTCGCAAACCGCTCACCGTACACTGAAGGTGTCGGTAACCGCCCACCCATTGTTTGCAGAAGCGGGCCGGCCGTAAAGCCAGCGCTGCGAAGCCCGACGAACTCACGAGCACAGCGCTGTCACCTGCCTTGAATGACGCAAGCTCAGTGAACTGCATCGAGTTGTTCGTCGATGCTGCTCGCCGGACGAACATCGCATGGTGGAAAAGTGGCCGGGGGCCGCGTCTTCAGGAGCACACGCTCGCCAAATCCGGAGCCCCACCACAAGCTCGAAGGTGCACGCTCTCCCCCAGCTCACATTGGCACGAAGCCTCCCCGTATGCATGACGGACTTCGACTCGATAGATCCCGCTGTTCTTTTCCAGGCCGCTGAAGCGGAAATCGCCGAACACGTCGGAGACGATTTCGGCCACTATGCGATCGCCTGCATACAGCGCCGCTTTTGCACCCGGGACGCATTCGACTACATCGCCCACCTGCGCGCTCACGCTTCCTCCAATAAAACAGGTATCCTAACGAGCCCGCTATACCAGACGCGTGGCTTCGTACCCCAGTCGGGCCGCAACACCCTAAGCCCCTCGCTTCGCGGCCTTTCTCTCATCGATTCGTCATCGAGCTTCACTGCTTCGAATACCTCCGTCGGGCACGACTGTTGACAACGCGGGTGCCGCCAACCTTGATCCAGCAGGTGAGCATCGAATATCCAGATCTGCGGCAGCTGAAGTTCGTCGTTCCAGACGATCGCCTTATACGGGCAAGCCTTCACGATATCCTTTCGACCCCGCGCTTTATCCGGATCGATAATGACAACACCGTCGGCGCGCTTGCGAATAGCGCTACCGCCCACTTTCATGCACGGTGCGTCATCGCAGTGATTGCACATCACCGGAAGGTAGATGGTCTCGATCATATGCGAGCCGCCCTGGACGCGCCGCAGGATTCGGATCGGGCTCTCGGCGCTGATGGTTGCCGGTGCGGCGTAACCTGGGAAGTCATTGCCTACATGCTCGTCACGGGACGCAATAACGCAGTTCTGACAGTTTTCGCAACGTCCGACACGGACAATCAAGTTCCACTTTTTCATTCTGAATCCTCACGCTGCGCGGCTGAGCAGAAACGCGTCGGTGCCTCGCCACTTTTCAACCTGCACCAGGCAGGAATTCGGGCTCATGCTGCTCGTGCCAGCGGTTTGCGGCCGATCAGGTGTGAGCATGTTCATGCAACCGCCGATTTCAACCTGCTCGCCGCCAATCTCGACGAGTTCGAATTCAGCGCTCGCCTCGTAGGACTTGACCACTCCAGCGCGCACCAGCGGCGAAACGTCGGCGGCGCAGATCACGGCGCCGCGATCGTTATGCACCTTGACGAGGTCTCGATGGGCAATGCCGCGAGCGGCGGCGTCTGTTGGGCTCAGCCTCAACAACCAGAAGCGGTGGCCTCCGATCAGCGCGCGATGGTCGTCAATACTATTGACCGCCGAACGCTTGCCGTCGCAGTGGGTATGGAAACTGTAGCGGCTGTGCGTCGCGATCAACTGCAACGGGTAGCGTTGCGCGAGCTCGGAACGCAAACCCTCCCACGACGGGATGTATCGATTGAGCGGCGGCCTTTCCGGGTTGTTCGCAGTGTGCCGCTCGAGTAACTCCGGCACGAACTCGAATTTTCCGCTTGGCGTCTGCAAGCCCTCACCGAACTTTTCGGCGAACTGGGACGGCAATGGATGCGGTTCGTGCAAGTCCTTTCGGCGGCCCTGCGCGAACCAACGCATGTCCACGGGATGACGAAGTTCGGGCTTCTCGGACGGCACGACGTAATAGCCCTTTCGGCAAAACTCGCGCCACGACACGTGGTCAGGCAGATCGGATGAGTCGAAAACCCGCTTGACCCAATTCAGTTCGCTACACCCTTCTGTGAATACGCCGCCCAAGCCTAGCCGCGTCAGGATCGCAGTGAAAATATCGTAGTCGGAACGCGATTCGCCTAAAGGCTCGATGCACTTATGCTGCATCGTCAGTACGCGATGGTTGACGGTGCCGAACCCATGGTGCGCGTAGCCGCCGGAATTCGACCACTCACCGATATCCCAGCGCTCCAATGCCGTACATGCCGGCAAGATCACATCGGCGAACTGCGCCTCACCTTCCATCCAGATGGACTGATTGACGACGAATTCGATGCTCGGGTGCCGGTAAGCCTCCGTCCAGCGGCCGGAATTCGTCACGGTGCTCAGCGCCGACCCGCCGTAGCGATAGATCATATGGATCGGCGAGTAACCGGGCATGGGATAGCTGAACGGCGCAAACTGCGCTTCCTGCAACATCCCATCCCAGAGATAACCCGTGGCATGGCCGTCGATGATGGCTTCCGGCAACTGCTGCCGTGGCACCATTTGCTTGACCGGGTTCAGGGTCAAGATGTGGGGCATGCGTTGATAGTTGTTCACCGCGTTGCCCGTCCAGGCGAGATCGTCTGAAATGCCGCCATCCGCGTAGCCTGGAAAGTAGAAATGCAGATCGTGAGGCACCCCTACTTCGAGGCAACCGAAGTTGACGCCCGGTTTGCCCCAGCCCTGCATGGCCATCATCATGACCATGCAGCGCGCCCATTGCGCACCGGTGGCGCCTCGGCCGGCGCCGCCAAATCCCGCGCCCGTCATCCCGACGGCCAGATGAACCTTCCTGTTTCCCCACAGGCGTGCTAATGCGCGAGCGTCCTTGGCCGGCACGCCCGTTTCCGATTCTTGCCATTCCGGCGTTTTGGGAATGCCGTCTGTTTCGCCCAGCAAATACGCGCGCCACTGCTCGAAGCCGGTCGTTCTGGCAGCTACATACTCCCTGTCGTACAGACCCTCCACCGTCCACACGTACATGACCGCTGTGGCCAACGCCGCATCGGTTTGCGGGCGGATCGGAATCCAGCGGCCACCGAGCAACTGAGCCGTGGGATTGCAGTGCGGATCAATATGCACGAATTGCAGCCCGAGTTCCTTGGCCCACAAACGGCGCGGCGTGCCCTCGAAGCCCACGTAGGCGCCATTGGTGCTCTCCGGATCGCACGACCAGAAGACGATCATCTCCGCTTCCTTGAGGGCGTCCTCCACGTCGCCATAGCCGGCTGGCACCCCAATGCGCATCGAGTTGCCGAAGTGATGCATGGCCCCCCAGTACCACTCCTCCCAGCTGTCCGGATTGGCGGCCACGCGGGTAAAGCCGATCAGGTTGGCAAAGCGTGTCAATGCGCTCAAGTAGTAGCCTACGTTGCCCCACTGATGGTGCGACGACATCGGGAACGTAATGGAGCCCTGACCGTGAACGCGCTTTTGCCGATTGATCTCTTTGGCGACGATATCGAGCGCCTCGTCCCAACTGATACGCACATATCCCGACTTGCCACGGTTCTGAGGATTGCGTTCACCGTCTGGATCGAAATCGACCCGCTTCATCGGATGGAGAATGCGCTTGTCGGAGTAGACGAGCGACTTGAGAGTCAACGCATGGGGGGCCACCAATGCGCGTCGCGGTGGCGAGAAGCGCCGGCCGCGTGCCTCGATCACCCAGCTAGCCGCATCGCGATCATCAAATTCGATGGGAGTGACGCGAACGATACGCCCGTTTTTGACGTACACGTACAGCGGCCCGCCGTTCGTGCAGGTCGTATACCGGCGAGTACCGTCTTGCATGGGGGTGCCAATCGACAGGGCGACGGTCTGCATCATGGCCAGTGTTTGCATGAGCCAGACGAGCAGCTCATCCTCGCCCTCGGTTACCACCTTGAAATTCTTGGCGGCGTGGATGATTTCTCCCTGGTCGGGATTGGGTGAGAGAAATTTCAAAGCCGTGGCGACATCCTTGAAGGCCATGCGCACGTCGGACCGTGCACGCCTGGCGGCGTGCGATCGAATACGGCCGTTCCTGAACTCGATAACCCGGCCGATGCTTTCGTCCATCAATCCGATCCATGCAACCAGATTTCTCTCCTTGAGACGAGCGCGATACATCGGGAAACGGCGTGCCGTCAGGTCAAGGACCTTGGGCAACGCGAACAAAATGGTCTTGAGAGCCTGACGTTTCATCGTTCGATCCATCATGCATTAAAATGTATAGGCAACGTTCAGGAACGCGCTAAGCGGATGGAGTCGCAGTGTCGATTTTGAAACAATCTGCGTTCCCGCGGCAGTCTGCCCGTACAACGTCAGCCTGGCCTTCACTGGGATGTAATCGAGCGTGGCGCCTACCGACCAGTGCTCGCTGATGGAATAGCTCGCGCCGACCTCGAACACGGGGTTCCATGACGAACTGAGCGTCGCGCGCGCCGAACCGCCCGGACCGAAGCTATCGGTAATGAACTGGCTGTTGGTCGGCCGGACCTGAGTGAACCATGTGTAATTCACCCCTAATCCCACGAACGGGCGGAACTTCGTCGCGGCAGAAAACAGGTGATATCGAAAAACCAGAGCGGGCGGCATCGGTCTGGTTGAGCCCAGGTTGCCATACTTCCCCAGTGACCCGTCGCCCACCAGATCCACCTTCAGCGGCAAACCAAAAAGCATGGCCGCTCCGATGTTGTCAGTAATGTAGTACTCCGTGGTAAATCCCACCGTATCGGTCGACGTCGCGTGCGCACCGCTACTGGCCACTTCCTGATTGACCGCCACTCCTCCTACGCTTTCCACGGTCAAGGGCGTTGCGTTGCCTTGCGGCGCGACATGCAGCCAACCTGCCGACACGGTTATGCTGCCGGCAGACTGGGCCATTGCATGTTGGCTCAGGGCAGCTGATCCCATGCAAAAGGCGATGCCAACCGTGAGGCGGGCCAACTTGTGATGCGTCATGTCTCCTCCTTTTCGATACTTCAAATAGTCGTCGAATCGATTCTATTTTTATCAGTGATCCTAATTGATACATTGCGTCGCGAAAACGGATAGATCGCGATATGCATTGCCGTACGATGTCCCGCTATTCGCTCGTCCTCGCAAACGGCTCGCTCGACGGGCATCGAGCGATGTCCGCCATCAACTGCTTCCGCGCACGCGGGAAGACGCCTGCTGAAGCACTGAGGAACCATCCCTTTACGGTCCTCCGACGCCTCTTCCACAGTTGCCTGTTCCGCCAGAATCGAGAATGTGAAGGGAAACCGGCCGAGCACAGACGCCGCCTGCTCCTCCATTTCGCGGCTGCGAAGCTCGACTTGCAAAACAGTCCCGCGCGCCGGATCCTAGACGGCATGCACGAGCGCCCCTTCAATTCCGGCCTCGGCGAACGCCGAAAGCAGTGCGTCCACCGTCTCCCGGCGCTTCAACTCAGGCTTGAAGATCTTGCCGACTCCGGTCAGCGGCATCGTCTCGATGATCCGGATGCCCTTCGGCAATGCCGCCCGTTCGCCGATCTCGTTGCGCATGAATTCCGCCAGATCGCTTTCGGTTGCCGTCGCGCCGGGCTTGAGTTGCACTTAAGCGATCGGCAACTCCCCGGCGTGGGCGTCCGGACGGCCGATCGCCGCGGCTACCTGTACCGCCGTGTGGCGATGCAACGGCTCCTCGATCGTGGCGGGATCGATATTGTGGCCGCCCCGTATGATCAAGTCCTTCTTGCGACCGGTAAGCCAGAAATAACCGTCAGCGTCGCGCCGCCCCAGGTCGCCTGTGTTGAACCAGCGCTTGCCGTCGCCGAGTTCGACCCAAATGCCTTCGTTATGCTCCGGCTGTGCGTATCCAGCGAAGACGTTGGGGCCTGAGATGACCAGCAAGCCCGTCTCATCAGTTTCGCAGTCGCGCAGATATCGGCCGTGCGCATCCAGCATCACGGCCTTCATCTCTTGCCCCGGAATTCGAAGCCCGATCGATCCGACGCGGCGCTCCCCAAGCGGAGGGTTGATGCTGCTCACGCATGTTCCCTCGGTAAGCCCGTAGGCATTCGAGAATGCGGATGCCCGTGCGCTCCTGAAATCGGCGGAAGACTTCGACAGGCATGGGCGCGGCGCCGCATAGGCCATATTCGAGCGAGCTGATATCGCACCCGTCGATGGGAACGTCGAGCAGCGAAGCGTAAAGCGTCGGGACACCGCTGAAGAAATTGATGCGGTGTCGCTCGATGATTTCCCAGAAGCGCTTGATGACTCCCTCGCCTCGATAACCTTGCGGCGTTCCGAGCACGACATGCGCGCCTTGGGAAAACGGCAGGAGCCCGGTCGCCATGACCGCATTGACATGAAACAGCGGCAGGCCGCAAAAGATCGTTTTGCCGGGTCCCATACTTTCGCCAAGGAATCGCGAGGTACTCCATGCATTGGCGACCTCATTTCCATGCCGGCGCATCGCGATCTTCGGGCGCCCTGTCGTACCGCCCGTGCTGAAAAACGACGATAGATCGTCCCGCTGGAAGCGCCGGTTGCCCAGCAGCCCCGTACCGGATTCGCGTTCGATCGCCCTCGTGAAATCGTGCAATTCGATTCCGGCGGGGACCGCCGCGCGCAGGCCGCCCTCGCCGTGCAATCGGCTCACTTCGCCGCGGGCCAGCATGCGTGCAGCGGACTTCATTTGACCGGGCATCCCATCGGCCAGATTGACCAATACGAGATGCTTGAGCATCGGCAGCCGATCGAGGATCGCGTGAACTTTCTGCCAGGTATCCGAGTGCAGAAACGGCGCCAGTGTGACGAGCACTTCGGCCCCGGCTGCATTGAGCAGATCGGCCATTGCCTCGCCTTCGAGCAGTGGGTTGATTGCGCACGTAATACCCGCTGCCTGTCCGCCCCAGATGACGAAATGCGTCTCTGGCAAGTTGGGCAACACGTAAGCGCACGGATTGCGACGTGACTCCAAGCCGGGTGAAGGCGTTCGCCGTTCGAGTGATGTCACGAACCAGTTCGCCATAGGTCCAGCATTCGGCGTTTCGATAAACGTCGGCGGTCATAAAAACCGAAAGCGCTGGCGCGGACGGATCGATCGCAGCACCACGGCAGATCATTTCGTAGGTGCTGACAGGCAGATCCTCGGGCACCCCTTGCGCCTCGAGGGCAAGGACGTCATCTCGGCTCACGATCCCTTGGGCAGTCATGACGCTTCATCCACCACTTCGTTGCGTTGGACGCCAAGATCGATGGACCCGTCGCGGCTCGCGATGCGCGATTCGACCACGTCGCCAGCGCGCAGGTACTGCGGCCTCGCTGCCTGGATATCCATGAACATTTTCCATTTGGCTTCCTCGGACAGGGCCGCCGCGAGGAGGCGCTGCTTCATCGGCGAAGGCACGGACAGCGCACAGCCCGCCGGCGTGCCGGTGGAAAGCAGGTCCCCGACGAAAAGGTCATGGACGCCGGAGATCTCCGTCAACGTTTCCGCGGGACCGTAGACGAGATTCGCGGTCGAGTCCTGTTGCCGGATAGACCCGTTGACGGTGAGCGTGAGTTCGAGTTGGCCAAGCATGGCCATGTCGGCCCGTTCGAGCAAGCACAGGTAGGGCCCGATGGGCCCGAATGTGCGAAAGCTCTTGCCCTTGTAAAACTGCATCTGCGGGATCTGAATATCGCGGGCCGAGTAATCGTTGACGATGACGGCACCCGCGATGTACTCGCTGAGATCGCCTTCGGCGATCGTACAGCGCGACGTGATGTTCTTCTTGAGCACGAGACCGAGTTCGATTTCGTAATCGAGGAACCTCACGTGCGAGGGCTTCACGAGGGGCGAATCGGCGGGGACGATGCAACTCGTCGCCTTCGTGAATAGCATGTTGAATTTCTTCGCATCCGGGTCCATGCCGGATTCGATCATGTGCTGGCGATAGTTCGCACCTTGACAGATGAACTGCTGGTTTGCCGAGACCGGCGAGAGCCATTGCACGGCCGACTCGGGAATTGTCGGGCCGTCGAGTTCAATCAGACGCTCCACCGGATTCGCAGCGATAAATTCCGCTGTCGTGGTGAATTCGCCGGGAATCGGCGTGATAGCGCCGTTTCGTACCACGCCCCAACGCGCGTGACCTTCATGGCGGTAATGCAAAACATGCAGTGACATGGCTTAGTCTCTATCGTTTGGAAATGCGGAGATATCAGGCGAAGATTTTGGCGAGCGTCAGCAGCTTGCTCACCGTCAGATCCGGACTGCGTCGGAGGTTGCGAATGAGAGCGGCCAGGCTCGACGGCGAGAGCTTGGGCTTGGTGAAACTGCGCGGCATGGCCGGTCCCCATTGCGCCATCGCTTCACAGCTGACCGCATGCAGGCCCGTGGGGATGTCCGACGTAAAGAGATCGCCGTCGCAGTAGTGTTCGTGCTTGTCGCCCCACGGGTCTTGCCAGTAGTCGAATATCTGGCTGCCGAGAATATGGCGTCCGATTCCCCACGCGTGCGTCCAACCTTTCTCGCGCAGGACGCGTTGCCCCATGCCGACCGCGTCCGCATCGATCAGTTCGAAAGCGCTATGGCTGTACTTCGGAACGAAACCTTGCGCCAACGCGAGCGTGTGATGGTCGGCCGCCCGCCCAGGTCCAATCGCATGAAAGCGACGGCGAGTGAGCCGTCGGGTAGCGTCTGCACATCGCTCGGGATAAAGCCGAAGTGCTGTGTGTACCACGCGCACGTCTTCTGGAAGTCCGCCAACTCGAGCACGACATGGCCTAGCTTGATGACATCGGGCGCGTTTGCCGGCGGGCGCTGCGTGTCGTTAATGCGGACCACAGCGTCCACGGAATTGAACTGCAGCGCGTTCCGATGCGGTAGCGGTTCGACGTCGCGAGCGCCCCAGACCGCATCGACGCGAAAGCCCGACGGGTCGGTCAACGTCACGCGATATCCGCCGCCTGGCCAGTCCGACCGTTCCACCTCCGTAGCCCCGGGCAGCCTGGTCAGTGCATGCAGGTCCGATTCGCTATCGACCTGCAATCCGAAGCCGGCGAACTGCGCCTTCGGCGCGTGGCGGACGACATAACAGAACGGCGCCCGGCCGGTGCCGCGCAAAAACAGCCTGGCTTCGTTTCGCAGCACCGTCTGCAAGCCGAAGTCGTTGAGAAATCGCTCGGCTTGTTCGAGGTCGGGCCGGTCGAAGATCAAATACGACAACGCCGACGCTTTCGTCGTGGGGTGGGGATGACGCGCGGGTTGAGTCGTAGTCAACCCGGCAACGCCAACATGCGCGCTTGTCTCCACGCTTGGCTCCTTTCGTCTATATGGTTGCTTGTCCGATCTATCGTTCGGCTCATTGATGACATTAAAGTCATTGATGATAGTTTTGTCAAATAGCGGATCGCGCTCGCACACGCGCGGCGGCATCCGCTTGAGGTGGCTCGGTCCGCGGATGCTCGCATGCATTCAATTCAATGGAATTGTCATACTTGATTACATCATCATTTGTGTGTTATATATCGCATCTTGCGCCGACGCCGAGCCGGACGGTCGCCGCGCACTTGTCCGAAGTAACAGCCCCGGTAGCCAAGCACGAGCCCGAAGATGTCGACGAATTCCCCCGCAGTGCGCGAGCCGCAGCATGAGCGTGCACGACTCAACTCCTATCAGCGGCAGGCAATGCTCTGGGGCGCCCTCGCAGTCGGGGCGGGCGTTCTGATGTGGATCTTGCGTCCTGTGCTGACGCCGTTTCTGCTTGGCGGCCTGATCGCGTACATGCTCCAGCCCGGTGTTGAATGGCTGGTCCGTCGGCGGGTTCCACGCACGCTTGCGGCGCTCGCCATGATGCTGTTGTTTGCGTCGGTCATTGTGTCGCTTGGCCTGCTCGTGTTCGCGGTGATTCAAAAGGAGCTGCCGGCGCTTGCTTCGCAAATTCCAGGATTCACGGCAAGGATCAATGCATGGCTGCAGCCGAAGCTTGGGCTGTTCGGCCTCGCGAGGTCCTTCGATTTGTCGAGCTTGCGTAACATACTGACGAGCCGGCTCGCAGGCGGCGGGCAATCGATTGAACTCGCAGCCTGGCGCTATGTGCGCACGGGCGGCAGTGCATTGGTCACCGTGGTGGGCAACGTCGTCGTGGTACCGCTCGTGCTGTACTACCTGCTCTACGACAGGCGCAAGGTCTTGGCCCGGATCGAAAGTCTCGTGCCGCGGCCGTGGCTCGGCAAAACGCGTGCGCTCGTGACTGAGATGGACCAGATGCTGTCGCAATATCTGCGTGGCCAGTTGCTCGTCATGGTTGTGCTCGCAACGTTCTATCCGATCGCGCTGGGCCTCGCCGGGTTGGGCGTTGCGTTGCCCGTCGGTCTGTTTACCGGGCTTGCGGTCTTCATCCCTTATGTCGGCTTCGCCACGGGGCTCGTACTCGCGATGCTCGCCGCGTTGCTCCAATTCGGCGACTGGTATGGGTTCGGTGTGGTGGCGTTGATCTATGGGATCGGGCAAGTGCTCGAGACGGCGTTTCTTACGCCTCGGCTCATCGGGGAACGCATCGGTCTGCATCCGCTCGCGGTGATCTTTGCGCTGCTGGCGTTCGGCCAGATGTTTGGCTTCTTTGGCGTATTGCTCGCGCTTCCCGTCAGCGCCATCCTCGTGACCGCGTTGCGCGAGGTGCGTCGACGCTATCTGGCCAGCGCGCTTTATGCGGACCGGCAGGACGACGCATCGCCGCGCCGCCCGCCCGGCCTCTAGCGGGAGCCACGAAACAGGTTGGTGATACGGTCAGCGGGCCCCGCTAATCTGGCACATGCGCCGCAGCCGGCAACGGCCCTCGAGCCACACATTCCGCCTCCTCGCGATTCAGGCCCAGTACCTGCAATACGACCACTGCGGCGCGCTCGGCGAAACGATCTTCCCCCGGCTCCGGCGCGCCATGCCGTTCCACTCCCAAGTGGCCATTGACGGGATGGCTCAATTCCGCGGCGATCGCCGCAAGGACGATACCCCTTACCGACACATGACACATGAAGGGATCGGTCACGGCAAACCGCCCGGCCGCCATCCCGGCCTCGCTGTCGCGCTTCAGCCGCCTACCCATGCCATCTTGCAGTGCGCTCCGAAAAACCCTCCCGAATCAAAAAGTGCCCCCATACCGGCTCACGCCGGACGCGCATGAGCGTGTGCCGCACGCCCACGGCGACCACCTCCGCCGGGTCGGATAGCCCGCGCACGAGGGCGTCGACTTGTTCGCCGAAGTCCTCGAATACCCAGTCGAAAAGCGCGGCGTGCAAAGCCTCCTTCGAATCGAAGTGGTTATAGAACGAACCGAACCCGACATCGGCGGCTTCCGTGATTTCGTTGATGGTCACGTGCTCGACGCCTTTCGTCGCCACGAGGGCGAGCGCCGCCTCGAGCAGGCGGTGCGCGTCTCGCGCTTACGCCGTGCACCGCGTGGCTCTCGAGGTTTGCGCTCGCCCGCGCTCCCGTCTCCCGTTACGGCCGCCGCCGCGGCCCCGGTCGTCGTGGCCGCCTGAGAAGACCGTTCTGACGCTGCGCTGCCGCGCGTCACCTGCGCCTCTACCTCTTTTTTATCTTTCATCGATTAAGATTCACTGTTCATAATTGACAATATTATCATATTAGACTATAATGTCACCAGCGATCGATGCCCGTCAGTGAAAACCTGAAAACCCTGACATGCGAACGGTCTCCCTTTCATCTTGCCTAGCCCTGGTTTGGAAACATCGTGAAACTCCCCGGTCCTGAAACGCGGTCGTCCTTGCGCCCGTCTTCCTCCTCTGCGCTGCCCCGCCGGGCAGGCCTTTGTCTCGCCGTTTGCGGCGCCGTCCTGCTCGGGGCATGTCATACGCGCGAAC
Organism: uncultured Paraburkholderia sp.; assembly: GCA_940746715.1. GTDB lineage: Bacteria > Pseudomonadota > Gammaproteobacteria > Burkholderiales > Burkholderiaceae > Paraburkholderia. Next base: position 215,503 of record CALNWN010000007.1, on the reverse strand, counting down.
CCACCGCCCCGGAAGCGAAGCCCGTGGTGGCGCTTGCCGTGCACGCCGACAACACGGCAGACGCCACGTCGCTGCCGGCCCAAGTCGAAGAGCGCTACTCGACAGCGCTTTCATTCCGCGTCGGCGGCAAAATCGCCGAGCGGCGCGTCCATCTGGGCGATACGGTCAAAGCCGGGCAAGTGATCGCCCCACTGCATCCCGAGGACTTCGCATCATGAGCATCGTCGACCACGAAAAATCCGGCGACGTCACGCTCGCCACCGCTCCGAAGGTCGAAAGCAAAGGCAAAATCGGCTTCAACCTCTCGGAATGGGCGCTGCGTCACCAGCAGCTCGTCATTTACCTGATCGGCCTGATGACGCTGTTCGGCGTCATCGCCTATACGCATCTGTCTCAATCCGAAGATCCGCCGTTCACGTTCCGAACCATGGTTATTCAGACCTACTGGCCCGGCGCGAACGCGCGCGAAGTGCAGGAACAGGTCACGGACCGCATCGCGCGCCAGCTTCAGGCCGCACCGTACGTCGACAACATCAAGAGCTATTCGCGGCCCGGCGAGTCGATGATCTTCTTCGCGATGAAGGACTCGGCGCCTGTCAAGGACGTGCCCGAAACCTAGTATCAGGTCCGCAAGAAGGTGGGCGACATCCGCGCAACGCTGCCTCAAGGCATCGTGGGCCCGTTTTTCAACGATGAGTTCGGTGACGTTTATACAAACATCTACGCCCTTGAAGGCGACGGGTTTTCTCCCGCGCAACTGCACGACTATGCCGACCAGCTGCGCACCGTGCTGCTGCGCGTGCCCAGCGTGGCGAAGGTCGACTACTTCGGCGATCCCGATCAGCACATCTTTATCGAGATTTCGAACACGCAGTTGACGAAGCTCGCGATCACACCCGCTGAACTGGCGCATGCCATCGACGCGCAGAACGCCGTGGCGCCGGTCGGCACGTTCAACACCCCCGACGACCGTGTGTTCGTGCGTACGAGCGGCGCGTTCAAAGACGTGCGGGCGTTCGAAGACATGCTGATATCGGTCAATCACCGCACATTCCGGCTCGGCGATATCGCGAACATCCACCATGGCTATGACGATCCGCCCGTGACGCAGATGCGTACTAACGGACACGCGGTGCTCGGGCTCGGCATCACGATGCAAACCGGTGGCGACGTGATCCGGCTCGGCCAGGCGCTCGATAGCGAACGCGCCGAACTGCAGGCTCTCCAGCTATACGGTGACGCAGTATCGCGAGCGCGACAAACTGATCGACGTCGATCTGCGCGCGCCCAGAAGCGAACGCGTCGATCCCTCGCAACTCACGAGCCTGGCCATCCCGACGCCCCAGGGCTCCGTGCCGCTCGGTACGCTCGGCCACGTGCGCACGGCGCTCGAGTACGGTGTGATCTGGGAACGCGATCGTCAACCGACCATCACCGTACAGGCCGACGTGCGAGGCAACGCACAAGGCATCGACGTCACGCGCGACGTGGACCGCGAATTGAGCCAGCTTCGCGTGCAATTGCCGATCGGCTATCGCATCGTGGTGGGCGGCTCAGTCGAGGAAAGCATGAAGGGCCAGACTTCGATCAACGCGCAAATGCCGATCCTCATCATCGCGGTGCTGACCCTGCTGATGATCCAGCTACAAAGCTTTTCGCGCACGTTCATCGTCGTGCTCACCGCGCCGCTCGGTTTGATCGGCGTCGTCGCCGCGCTGCTGATGCTCGGCGAACCATTCGGCTTCGTCGCCATGCTCGGTGTCATCGCGATGTTCGGCATCATCATGCGTAACTCGGTGATCCTCGTCGATCAGATCGAGCAGGACATCGCATCCGGTCAGCCCCGTTTCGATGCGATCGTCGGCGCGACCGTCAGGCGCTTCCGTCCGATCATGCTCACGGCCGCCGCCGTGCTGGCCTTGATTCCGTTGCTTCGCTCAGGCTTTTTCGGCCCGATGGCGAGCTCGCTCATGGGCGGCATCACGATCGCCACGGTGCTCACGCTGTTCTTCCTGCCGGCCCTTTATGCGACTTCCTTCCGTGTTCGGCGCGACGAGCGCGGACCGCAACACACCATCGTCGAGCACGCGGAGATCTGATCATGCAATTTGCCGTTAAGACATCCGTTATCGCCGTGTTCGCGGCACTCGCAACCAGCGCCTGTACGTTGGGCCCGAGCGGCGCGCCGCCCGCGATGCCGTCGCCCGCGCATTACGGGGCGCATCCTCAACTGCTGCAGACCGTTGCGGCTGGAGGGACAGCACAACGTTTCGATGCTGGCGCATCGACGCGCAACGAAGGAGGCTTATGAGGCCGCAGTCCTGCATTACAAATCGACAGTGCTGTCCGCATTCGAGAACGTCGCCGACTCGCTCGCGGCGCTCGACAACGACGCTCAGACACTCGCCTCGACCGAAAGCGAGGCTCGCGCGGCGCAGCAACTGTTCGACGAAACGACGTCGCGCTACCGGCTCGGGTCCCTGCCGATATCGGCGGCTCAAGCCAGCGAGCAGCAGTTTCTGACCGCACGGCTCGACGCCGTTCGCGCACAGAGCCAACGGCTCGGCGATACGGCCGCGCTCTTCTAGGCGATGGGTGAATTGCCGCAAGAGCCAGGAAAATCGGCATCGCGGGAGTGACGATGGAACATCGAGAATTGATCGCCTGTCACGAATGCGACGCGCTTTTTCGCAAGCCGCCGCGTCTGCGCGGCCTGGTTGCGCGCTGCTCGTCTTGCGGCGCAGGCATGAAAGGGGTCCGTCATGCCGGACTCACGCTCGAGAAGGTCTGTGCGGTCACGGTCGCCGCACTGATCACGTTCCTGATCGCGCAAGCGTTTCCGGTACTCGTACTGGAAACCAATGGCCTGACGTCGCACGCCACGCTTTTCGGAGCCGTTCAGGCGCTATGGAAGGGGCATATGCACATCGTCGCGGCGATGGTGTTTTGCACGACGATGCTGTTTCCGTCGTTCGAACTCGTCGCCCTGCTGTATCTGTTGCTGCCGCTTCGCGCGGGCCGTGTGCCGCGCGGTTTCGACGCTGTGCTGCGCCTCGTGCAATGGGTACGGCCGTGGGGCATGACGGAATTCTTCATGCTCGGGGTGCTCATCACGATCGTGAAGATGGTGAGCCTCGCGCGCGTCATCCCGGGCACCTCGCTGTTCGCATTCGGCGCACTGACGCTGATGTTTTGCGTCATCGCCGCATTCGACCCCTGCATGCTGTGGGAAATTCGCGACGAGGTGGCGAATCGGGGCGGCGCTCCCATCGGGCTCACGCCGCGGCGCGCGGCGGAACACGGTGCCGGGAGGTGTGGCGCCGGCCGCCCGGCCGGCAGCGGCTGCGGTCACGGCGAGGCATGCCGGTTTCGTCGTCTGTCACTGCTGCGGGCTCGTTCACTCGCGCAGCGCGCACGCGACCGATCCGCATTGCGTTCGGTGTCGAACGCCGCTGCACGAGCGCCTGCCGGAAAGCCTTACGCGGACTTTCGGGCTGCTGCTTGCCGCCGCTCTACTTTATATCCCGGCCAATCTGTTGCCGATCATGCATACCTCATCGCCTGTACACGCCGAGGACGACACGATCCTCGGCGGCATCGCCTACTTCTGGCGATCCGGCGATTGGCCGCTCGCGGCCATCGTGTTCGTCGCAAGCGTGATGGTACCGATGCTCAAGCTCGCCATTCTCACGCTGCAAACCGTCGCAGCCTACCGCGGTTCCGATTGGCAACCGCTCGAGCTAGCCAGGCTTCATCGCATGGTGGAGCGCATCGGGCGCTGGTCGATGCTCGACATATTCGTCGTATCGCTCACCGTAGCGCTCGTGCACTTCGGATCGCTCGCGCAGATCACCGCGGGACCGGGCGCTTTGGCCTTCGGTTCCGTCGTGGTGCTGACCATGCTCGCCTCGAACGAATTCGATCCGCGCCTGATCTGGGACAACGTCCGGCGCCGGCCGGCTCGCGCTCCCACACGACCGCAATCGCCGCGTAGCGGCCGGCCCCGACAACTTTTCACCCTATCCCTACGAGCGATGCACATTCCCGACTTACCGCATCCGGAGATTAAACCCCGCAGCCGCTGGCTGCCGTCTCTGGTCTGGCTGATTCCCTTGATCTCGGCGCTGATCGGTATCGCGCTTCTCGTGAAGTCCGTTACCGCCGAAGGACCGATTGTCACCGTGACCTTCAATAGCGCTGAAGGACTGGAAGCGGGCAAAACTAAAGTCAGATACAAAGACGTCGAGATCGGCGCCGTGCGGACTATCGCGCTGACGGACGATCTTCGGCAGGTTCGCGTCCAGATCCAGTTCGATAAAGCAGCCGCGAAGTTCGCCACCGAGGGATCACGATTCTGGGTGGTGCGTCCGCGCATTGGCGCAAGCGGCATCTCGGGCCTCGGCACGTTGCTCTCCGGCGCGTATATCGGCGCCGATATCGGCCGCTCGCCCCGACGCAGAACTGACTTCACGGGTCTCGAAACCCCACCGATCGTGACTGCCGATCAGCAGGGACATCAATATACGTTGCGGGGCGAATCGCTCGGCTCGCTCGATATCGGCGCACCGGTGGATCTACGCGGTATCACGCTCGGTCAAGTGACGAAGATTGGCCTCGAGTACGACGAGAAGGCGTTGAACTTCAGCATGGAAGTGACCATGGCGCTCTACCCCGACAGGCTCAGCCGCCGTTCGAACACGATGCTGCCCGCGCCTAACACGCAAGGCGCGAACGACCTGCTGCAGCACCTCGTCATGCATGGGTTACGCGGCCAGTTGCGAACCGGAAACCTGCTCACGGGTCAGCTCTACGTGGCGCTCGACATGTTCCCGCAGGCACCCCGCGCGACGGTGGATCTACACAACACGCCGATCGATCTGCCCACCGTGCCGAATACGCTCGACGAACTACAACTGCAGATCGCCGGAATCGCCAGGAAGCTCAATCAAGTTCCGTTCGACAAGATCGGAGCAAACCTGAGCGGCACGCTGGAGAACGCGAATCGCCTCTTTGGCCAGCTCAATACGGAAGTCGTTCCGCAGGCGCGGTCCACGCTGGCCTCCGCCCAGAAAACGTTCGACGCGGCACAAGCGACGCTCGGACAAGATTCGCCCATGCAAGCAGACGTTCATGGGGCGATGCGGGAATTGACGCGCACGCTGCAGTCGTTGAACGCGCTCGCTGACTACCTGGAACGCCATCCCGAAGCGCTCGTGTTCGGTAAGAAAGGGGATCGTCAATGATGTACAGCCTATTGCATCGACGCGGCGCCATCATTCGGGTGCTTGCAACAGCCAGTGCGCTTGCGCTATCCGCCTGCGCGTCGTCACCGCCCTGCCGGTTTTATACGTTGGCTCCGAGTGCGCGTACCGCGGAGGCCTCGAACGTTTCGGCTCCCGCAGCGTTGTTCGATATTCAGTCCGTCAGCGTGCCGGCCGAGGTTGACCGCAATCAACTGGTTATCAGACTCAGCGAGACGCAGGTTCAAGTGCTCGAGAACGAACGCTGGGCGTCGCCATTGAGCGATGAGATACGCACGGCCCTATCGATCGGAGCGACCGGGCGGTTGAGCGGTTGGAACGCTCGCCGTCCGAAGCAAATAGGCGATGCGCCCGTCTACCGCGTCGCGGTCGACGTGCAGCGTTTCGAGTCGTGGCCTGGTGCGCGCGTCATCTCGATGCTATCTGGCGTATTCGCGCGCGAGGAGAGTCCGGTGACAAGCTGACTTGCCGCAGCATGGTGTTCGTGTCCGTCGCCGCCGGCTACGATGCACTGGCAGCCGGTCATCGCCGCGCGCTCGCCGCCATCGCGGGACAGCTGGCGACGGCCGTTCGCGCCCTCGACGCTAGCGCAGACGGCCCCGCATTGACGGCGACCCGTCACTCATCGAATACTGCGCCGACGGTCCAGTGCCCGTCACTGGAGACCCATGTTGCGAGCGATATCGCACCGGCTTCCGAATCGTATGCAAGCCCTTCGGGACTGGTGCAATGAGAGAAGCAGGGTTACCTACCCGCCTTGCCAACGGTCGGCGAAGCGGTATGCCGTCAAGATTGTCAGTCGGCTTCGACAGCAGGTTCCACGATCGGCAACCGACGTGCCGCAACTTTTTCGGCTTCTGCTCGTTTGAGACCCAAGCTTTGCAAAAGAGCGGCCGCGACGCGCTCGGCGAGGTGTTCACCGCTGAAACCGAGCTCCTTCAACGCGTCGGCGTTCGGCGCATCCGGCGAGGCGAAGCCAAGCTGGGCTGTGACGGATGCAAGCACGGTGCCGCCCACGGACAGGAATGCGACGAATGGATCGGCCACGGCGAAACGCTTCGCAACGATGCCTCTTTGCACATCCCGCAACAAACGTTTGCCGAGACCTCGGTCGAGCATGCGCGAGGAAAACCCTTCTCGCACCAGGAATTGACCCCAGAGCGGCTCGCGATGCGCTCGCATCAACGTATAACGCACGGAGACGGCAATGACTTCGGCCGGATCCGACAAACCGAGGGTGAGACGGTCGAGCCAGTCGGCAAATTCCTCGAACACGGACTCGACGAGCGTGGCGTAGATCGCTTCTTTAGATTCGAAATGGTTGTAGAACGAGCCGAATCCGACGTCGGCCGCCTCGGTGATTTCATTGATCACCACGCCTTCCATGCCTTTTTCAGCCATGAGTTTGAGTGCGGCGTCCAGCAGGCGAGCGCGCGTCTCCCGTTTGCGGCGGGCACCGCGCGGCTCGCGCGCATCGGCAGATGCCTCGGGGGCGGCGCTCGCCTGAGGAGCGGCGCGCTTCTGCGCCGGGCGATTCGTAATCTTCGGCATGGCGATTCCAATCTGGATCAGAACGCCAGTATAGATTCAAACGTCGGCGTCGACAAAGTCGTCAGCTGTGAATCTGGCCTCAGGTATGACCACATGCCGAGTCCGTACTTCGCTCGGGCCACTCAAATCGAGTTCGACATATTTCATGCACAGCCGACAGACGGAAATCGCCTTGATCCAATGAAACTGAAACGGCTCACACATGAAGAGCGACGCCTCCAGACGCGTGAACGGCTGCTCGAGGCCGCACACAAGCTGTTCGTCGCGCGGGGATACGTTACGACAGGCCTCGAAGAGATTGCCGACGCGGCAGGCTTTACACGCGGCGCCTTCTATTCGAATTTCACCGACAAAACCGACTTGCTGATCGAATCGCTGCGCCGGCATCGGATCGGCCTGCCGTCCAACTTGCGCGCCGTCATTTACGTACTGAATCATTATCTGAGAAGCGACGAAGATTTTCGCCTGTGGGTCGAGGCCAGTCTTCTCGCTAGCCGGCAGCGGGCGTTTCGCGAGCGATTCGATGCGATCGTCAACGACGCTTGACCCGCGCCGGCTACTGCGCACCATAATCTGCCGTTAGCGGCTCAAGGAAGGACGCTTCCACTTCCCCTCCCGGCGTATAACCGTTGTCGCAGCCCGCGAGTGTCCGATGCAGCGGCTGCGCCGAAAGCGCACCGCCGCCTGGCCTCCGGAACACGGTCAGGCAGTTCACCGGCGCAGTGCTTTCCGCTCGCCGGGATTCAAGGCGGCGGACAAGATCAGAGAGTAGCCAGCGAGCCACCCGGCCCTGCGGTCAGCACAGGTTGAGCTTACCGAAGTGAGCCAGGCTCGACATGAACGCATACTGAAACAGGCCGCAGGCATGGCCGCCGGCATGCGCGGCCGTGCCTATCGTCGTCACAGCTTACGAGCGGGCGCGCAAGCTTCGGTCAGAATGGCCACCAGCCTTTGCCGCCGTTGCCGCTGTTTTCGTCGCTCCCGTGACGTCCGTCCGGATGAGCGTGATCGTCGGAATCGCGGTGGAAGTCGAAAAGATCGAACCGCCTATGGCGGGTGAATTGACCGGCACATAGGGGTTATCGCTGTGCTGGACAGGGTTTGGCAGATTGTCGCGACTGCGTTCCGTAATCGGCGGCAGTCCCCAGTTCCGTTCGATGAATTTGACCACCGACGCGTGGTCGGCGTAGCCGTGCGAAACGCGTCCTCCAACGGAATACTTCGAAACGGCGATCATCGGGATGCGTGAGCCGTCGCCGAAAAAATCGACGGGCTGGATGTAGCCTGAATCGTAGTAGCCACCGCCTTCGTCCGTGGTGATGAGGATCGCGGTAGTGCCCATAACTTCGGATCGCTCTTGACCGCATCCACGATCTTCCTCACGAATGCCTCATAGAGCCCGAACTTCGACGACGTCGGATGTCCATCGAGCAGCCCGCCGGGCTTCACGAAAGATACCGCCGGCAGCGTCCCAAGAGATCAGGCAGATCCGCGAGATGTGTGTCGCGGACCTGCTGATTCGTCATGATCGACGTCTCGTACAGGAGCGGATTGCAGATGTTGTAATAGACGCTTGTCGACGGATCCTTGATGAAACTGCGCCACCCTTCGCCGTAATATTTCCAGCGGATGTTGCGCTCAAGAAGCGTGTCGCCGATTGTCCGCACGGGTGACGGAGGAATCGTGTAAGGAGATTGCGCCCTGTCGAGCACCGTGCCGTCGCCGTTGTAGCCAGGGTTATAGTTGTTCTGCAGGTAGTAGTGTTTTGGCGCGCAGTTCGGCTTCGGGTGATAGGAGAGTGACTGGAGGTAACGACGGATAGGACCGACGCCCGGCTGGCTCGGATCGGAGCAGTCGCTGTAACTGCCACCCGAATACCCGTCCTGCGTGTACCAGTTGTTCGTGCCGGGCAACGGATTCGGGTTTTCGATCTGATCCGATGGCGGCGTTGCCGCGTGGCCGTTACCATCCGTGTAGAAATAGGCATCGGCGGCGCCAATCATGATGCTGTTCGCGCCTGTGCCGCCCATGACCGGTTGATGGTAGTTGTCGCTCATCGAGTATTGCCGCGCCAACTGCGCGAAGTACGGCATGTCCCCGTTGTTCACGTTGTAAAAACCGAGCGCATTGGAACCTTCACCGGTCGTCTGGTCGTTGAACGGCGTGTGCTGTGGCTTGCCGTTGCTGCCGGCACCGATGGTGGTTTCAACCCACGCGAAGAGGTCGCCCAGACAGCCGCTCGGATTTTCTCGGCTCGCATGTCCGACATCGCAGTCCGATTGCTGCCATGCCTGATAGAAGCGATGCACGGGGCCGCCCATGTACGCGTCGTAAAGCGGTGGTTGAAGCAGAAACAGGCCGTTCAACAAGGCGTTGTAGTTCGCCACGCGCGAGTCCTTCACATCTTTCGGCAGGCCGGATGCGCCGCTCAACAGTTGATCGATATCGGCTGCCTCGAGCGCGCCGCCCTCGACCTGAACAGCCGCATCGTGACTGGCGAATGGCGGGGGGCTTGCGTCGCTGGCAGCGGTAGGCGATCCACCGGTGTTCGGAGCAGGCAGCGTCCCATACGGGGTCTTGTTCGACGGCGCCATCGAGAACCTTGCAGGTCCAGTCAACTGCGCCTCGTACTGTTGCGCTTTCTTGAAGTTCGGACCCGGTGAGCCATCTGCATTGACGATGCATGTGCCGAAAACGTGATCGAAGGTTCGATTCTCGCCGACTATCACGATGACATGCCTGATCGGCGTTTGCGTTTCGCCCCTGTGATCGTCGCCCGCAGCGGTCACGCCAGCGGGCCAGCTGGAGAATGCCAGCGCAGCCGCCACTGCGACAGCCGCAGTGTAAATACGTACGCATTCCTTATTACAGGAATGTGAAAAACGAAAAGCTGCCATTACCCGTCTCCTTACCGTTGGTTACAACGGTAAGACCTTAAAAGCGGGCGATGAAGCTTGAGAGTCGCTAGCATTACAAAGGGCTGTCGCCAGTGCCTCACATGGCATCGAGCAAAGGATATGGCGAATGCTCACTGACATGCGTCTGATAGTGGCTAGCCCACGATTTCCGGCTCGTAGACGCTTGCAAGCGTAGTCTGGAAGTCCGCGGACGGTGGCCGGCGTGGTCCTTGCGAGAACGCGATGTCTCGGCATCGAAACATCGCGGCGACACCAACACACCAACCCACGCTGGGCAACAGCCAGGTGGCGGCAAAGTTTCTACCGCAAACTTTCCAAATCTTGGTGCGCCAATATGAATGGATCGCCCATCACGAGGCAATCATAGGACTGCTTATCAATTAGATTGATAGGCGTTGCGGGTGATATCCCAGCCGCCGAGTGACGGCCTGATACTTGACGCGTTCCACCGCGCGCTCGGAAGCGAGCGAATTGCTCCGGGCCTGGGACTATCTATCGTGCGCTCGGCCGCATGGTCGTCGCCGAGGGCGGGCGACGACGAATACATCGTAGTGACGTCACCATATGGCGAGCCACAAGGTTCGACTTCCTGTCCACGTCCTTTCAACAAGGCGTCAGCAGGCGCCCGACTAACGGACGACATATAGACAAACTGCCTGCTGCGGCCCCGCCGCCTATTACAGGTGCCCCACATGCCTGCCTATCACCTGCCCCTTCTTGCCCTTTGGCTAGCGGGCAGCAAGACTGACACACCGCCGTTGACAAACCCGTTTGCCGCGCAGTTAGCGCAGCCCACCGGCGCGGTAGCTGACGAATAAGGAACGAATATGAGCCCGGTTGACGGATCCACCGCGACCGAATGGGCATTGTTGCCCGTGTTCAACCTCGTCACTACACTGCGTGAGCCGGCGTCGACGATAGTCAGCACGGGTGTGCAAGGCGACGCAGTGCTGCACGCCCCGTTCGTCGAAGCGTTGCCTGATGCGGTCCACCGGCTCGCCGCGTTGTAGTACCGGTTCGTCGCTGCATCGTACTCAAGTTGGTCTCCGCCGCCGGCGTTAAGCGACGCAACCAGTGCTCCGTTCGTACGGTTGAATATCTGCATCAATAGCGGCGCGCCCGTGGTTGCCTCGCGGCAGCCCACGGCGATATCGGTGCCCGGCCCCAACGCGAGCCCGGTAGGGTCGCAGTTGCCTTCCGGGTACATGCCTACGCCGGCCAGCGCCGTATAGTTCTGGGTCGTCCCCACAGGGATTGCGCGGATGGCTGCGCCCGGGAGTTTCACCAGTTCGCCGTGCGGATTCGCAGTGCTTCCGTCGACATTCACATAGAAGTTGTCGTTCGCCGCGTCATAGACGCACGCCTCGAGACCCGCGGTCGGTTTGCCGGCGGTGTCGGTAAAGGAGACTTTTGCGACGACAGTGCGCGTGTTGGTGTCGATGAAGGTGGCGAACGGCGTGGGCTCTTCGGGGCTCGATATCATGAAAATGCCGTGCGTTGCATCGAGACAACCTTCGTCCGCACGTACGCCGGTGGTGCTGACCGGGATGCTGGTGACCACAGCGCCTGCTGCAGGATCGACGATCTTCACGGAGTTCACGTCGCCAACGTAAATGAGGTTCCCTACCGGCGTCGCGCCATCTGGCCCCGCCGTCGAACTCGGCCCCGGCCCAAGTCCTGCGAATGCAAGCGCGCCGCTTCCCTGAATGGCCTTGACAAAGCTCTTCGTGGGGATGTCGATCATGTCCAACGCTGCGTTGTTGCGATCGGTGAAAAAGTACCGGCTGCCCAACGTGGCACCGATGTCGAATGAAAAATTGACGCCCGCTTTGACATTCGGTACCGCGATGTCGGCCACGAGGCGCGGTCCCGTTTGTTCGATGCTACTTCCGCTGCCTCCGCACCCGGCCAGTGCAATCAAGGCGCAGCCCGTGACAGCCCTCAACCATGTCGACTTGTTCATCGGATGTCTCCTGCCTCACTGGACGAATGCACGCGCACTGCGCGTAGACGCTTGCGAGCGTCTCTGCGGCTACAGCAACGGATCGTTCGTTGCCTAAGAGAATGCTAGTCAATGAGCGCGTGCACACTGCTATGGTTTGTCCCGGGTGAGCGTCATCAGGGCTGATAGTGACTGGAAGATGTCTGCCGAGCCCGCGTGAGCTCCAAGGTGCTGACCGCCCGTGGTCAGGTCCGCTATTTGCTCCAGTGGGAACAAGGGGCAGAACATGGACGGCGACAAATGATAGAGCCGGAAGCAGCCGTCCGCGCCCCCGTCGAGCGGTCATGGATCACACGATTGGAGCCCGGACTGGGGATCGATCAACGCATCGACCTTGCCTTGCTGCAGGAACTGCGCGCGATTGGGCGGCAGTCACTTCGACTGCTTCGAAAGATCATGAAGGGCTCAGCTCGGAAAGCGTGTCGGTCACGCGCCGTTGCTTAGCAATCCGGAATGACTGAAGCTCGTCAGCTGCACATTGGTCAATCAAGCCCGTTTCCCAAGAAAGATAGGCGCGCGCCGCATCCAGATTGCCCTCATGGCGATCGTGTACGAAGATAGGTGGTGCGGTCCGGCGCATCGAGCCAGGCCTGCGCGGTGCTCGCATCGAGCGACGGCAATTCGAAACGCTGCGCGAGGTCAGCCGCGCGATCCTGTGCATCGGTGAGGGCGCCTTTGTCGACGGTATCCGGATAGCGTCGCGTGCTGCCATGTTCGAGGCTCAGGCCGGCCAGTGCCCAGCCTTGGGTGCCGTTTTCCAGCGCCAGAATGCGGTTGGGCACGCAGAGGCTGCGCAGCAATTGTGCGCCGATGATGCTGCGCGTGCGGCCCGCGCAATGGATCACGATGGGCGTGTCCGGGTCGGCAGCGAGCGCGCCGATTCGCAAAGGCAATTCGCCATTCGGGCAACTGATCGCCCCGGGAATGGTCATCTTCCTGTGCTCTTCGACAGTGCGTCCGTCCAGCAGCACATACGGCGCGCCTTCCGCCTGCCACTGCGCAAGTTCGCCTGCCGTGAGATGGGGCGTCCCGAGTGCATGCTCCACGAGCTCGCCGAAGGTTTTGGAGGGCACGTTCACGCCTTTAAACAGCGTGTAGCCCGCCTCTGCCCACCCGCGCGCTCCGCGCTGCAGAACCGACACCCGGCGATAGCCGAGCGCACGCAGACGCTTCGCGGCGCGGTGCGCAACCGCGTCGTTGTTCGCGCCGCCGTCGAGCACAACGACCCGCACGTCGCGGCGGCGCGAGCCTGCCGACGTCGAGCTCGAGCCGGCTATACGGCAGCGGAACCGCAAAAAACGGATGGCATTCCCCGAATTCGCCGGCTTCACGCACGTCGAAGAGCGCGATCTCCTCTTTGTCGTTCAACCATGTGCGCAGCGTCGTGGCGGGAATCGTCGGGACAATGTCTGTCATTCGCGTGTAATCAGCAAAGAAATGGAGGAAGCACGCTGCCTACTGAAGCGCGCGGCGAAAGGCCTGCTTCAAGTCGGCGCTCAGATCAGCAGGATCTTCGAGGCCGATGTGGAGCCGCACCACGGGCTCATCCCTGCGCAGTAGCTGTGTTCGCGTATGCGGGACGGCGGCGCGACCATTGCGAGGCTCTCGTAGCCGCCCCACGACGCGCCGTTGCCGAAAAGACGCAAGGCATCGACGAATGCGTGCGCGCTTGCCTGCTCCGCATGACGCAGCGCAATCGAAACCAGTCCATTGGCGCCTGTAAAGTCTCGCTGCCATAGCGGGTAAGCCGGGTCGTCCGGTAAGGCGGGATGAAACACCCGCGCGACTGCATTGCGCTCGGTCTGCAAATACCGCGCGACTTCCAATGCGTTCCGGCCATGCTGGGCGAGCCGCACGGCAAGAGTGCGTATACCGCGCAGCGCCAGATAGGCGTCATCGGCGCTTACACTCAGGCCGAGCGCCTCGTGCGCGTCCCGCAGCCTGCTGGCGATGGCTGGATCCGACGCCGATACGGCCCCTTGCAACAGATCGGAATGGCCGCCCAGATATTTGGTGACAGCCTGCACCGAGATGTCCGCGCCGAGTGCCAGTGGGCGATACAGCAACCCGGCGCCCCACGTGTTGTCGGCTGCCAGCAGGATGCGACGCTCGCGAGCGAACGCCGAGAGCGCGGGAAGGTCGATCACCTCGTACAGGAACGACGACGGCGACTCCACATAAATGAGCCGTGTTTGCGGTGTGACGCTTGCAGTCGGCGGGCCGCCGCCGGCGCTGAAATAGTCGACGGATACGCCGAGCCTCGTGAGCAACGGCTCGACACGCTCGCGCACCGGTCCGTAGACGCTGTCCTGCACCAGCACATGATCGCCCGGCGACAGCAGCGCGATAAACACCAGCGATACCGCTGAAAGACTGGAAGGCGCAAGCAGCACCGTGTTCGCACCTTCGAGTGCGGCAATCGCCGCTTCGAGCGCACGATGCGTCGCCATGCCGTGCCGTCCGTATGTGCCGACGGGCTCGCCCGCTTCACGTCGGCGATTAAGCTCGACGCGGTCGGCGTGGCTTGCGAAGCGCACTGTGCTGGTACGTACAACGGGCACGTTGACGGGCGCCGCTCCATTGTCGAAGGGCGGCGAGCCTGCGTGCACGACGTCAGCAGATGATCGTCAGGTGCTGCCATCAGCCGACTGCCTGCGTCGCGCGTTGCATATGCGTCGCGTTGTAACGCACGATGAGCCCGGTGTCGGTCTCGAAGCCGAGACGCCCGGTCAATGTTTCCAGCGGCCGTCCATAAAGATGAAAATGCAGCGTCGGTTCTGCGCCGCCCACGTGAATGCTGTGAATATCGTCGGGAAGGAATGCGATTGGCACGCTGGGCCGCACGACGACTTCCTGCAACAGCTCGAGCTTCGCGCGCTCCGGGTCACGACCGTCGTCGGTGCGACGGTAGACGCGATTCAACTCGGCACCGTCGATCGTCGCGATCACCGCCCAGGTATCGTGGTTGTGCGGAATCGTCGTCTTGCCGGGCAGCAGCGAGTTCAGATAGAGCGAGAAACCCTCTTCACCTAGATTGAGCCGGTAACGCGTCGATGTATCGCCGCTGCCTGCTTGCGGCGGCGGGAAGTCCGCGGAATCGAACAACGCGCGATGCGTGGCAAGTTCGAGCAGACGTGCGCTGATTGCGGCGAGCGCTTCCCGCGTGACGCCCTTTTCCGCGATGATCGCGCTTGCATCGGCAAGCAGCGTCTGTACGGCTGTCTTGCGTTGTGCCGTCAGGTCAGTAGCGGATTCGTTAGTGATTGTGCTCATGATCGTCAGATTGAGATGTCGTGTAAGGTGGACGTGTCATGCTGCTCGCGTCGCCGCACGCGGCCCGTGCCGTATTCGCCCCGGCCATGCTGCAGGAAAAGCCTCGTTCGTGAACGGGATCATGGAAGACTTGCCGCGCACTGCCGTGCTCGACGATCACGCCGCCTTCCGTAAAAAACACTTCGTCGCTGATATCTTCGGCAAAACGCATTTCGTGCGTGACCAGTACGCCACGTCTGGCCCTCGGCGGCCAGTTCGCCGATTACATTCAGTACTTCGCCGACGGTTTCGGGATCGAGCGCCGACGTCACTTCATCGAACAGGATCAGGTCCGGCCGCATGGCGAGCGTGCGGGCAATTGCCACACGCTGCTGCTGGCCGCCCGATAACGCGCCGGGATAAGCCTTCGCCTTGTCGCCGAGCTTCACCTTGGCGAGCAGCGCATGTGCGTCACTTTCGGCCTCCGCCCTGCTGCGACCGAGTACGCGCATTGGCGCGATGGTCAGATTGTCCAGCACGCTCAGATGCGGAAACAGGTTGTACTGCTGAAACACGAAGCCGATCCGCTTGCGCAATGCAATGCGCTGGGCGTCGGTCGTTTGCGCGCGCACGTCGATGCCGTCGACATGAATCTCCCCGCGTTGCGGCGACACAAGTCCATTGATGCACCGCAGGATGGTCGATTTGCCCGACCCTGACGGGCCGATGATCGAAATGGCCTGCCCCCGCCGCACGGATAGGTCGATGCCGTTGAGCACAGCTGTATTGCCATACTGCAGATGTACGTCGCGCAAGGACAGCAATGCGTGGCCGGTAGCGCGGACGTTCACGAGCGCAGCCTGCTCGTCGATAGCCATGCGGTTCATGCCGCCTCCACTTCAGGTGTAGATGCCACCCGATCCGAAACAATGAGTTCTGCCATCCGCTGTCCTGTCGTCAATGCGAAGCTGCCTGTTACGTGCCTGTTACGCCGCGAGGGCATGCAGCAAACGGTCATTCTAGGAACGCGGAGGTCATTCACTAACCAACGAATCGACGGAACCTTATTCGGCGATCTGCTATATGCACGAGAACCGCGTAACCGCGTGTACGGGCACGCTTTAGCGTCTGAGTGCTTTGCTTAGCAGATTCATTTGGTTTGTCGTGCCGCGGGTTTGGCATAGGGTATGCCGTCCGGCTTGCGCGTCTTCACGCGCTTCGCCGCATCGCTACAGTCCTCATTTATCCGATCGCTCATGACAATCAGCAAAGCGGCTCATAACAAAAAACTCTCGGGTGTCTTTTTGCGCACCTCGATGCTGGCGGCCCTCGCCGCGACGATGTTCACGCTGCCTGCTCGCGCCGACCAGACGCTCGACAAGATCAACTCCCGCCATGAAATTGCCGTTGGCGTGCTGATTGCGGGTAGTCCGTTCGGCTCGCTGGATCCGCAAACGCAGCAGCCCCGCGGCATGAATGTCGACCTTGCCAATGACATCGGCAAGCGTCTTGGCGCGAAAGTGCAGCTCGTCTCCGTGCAACCTTCGACGCGCGTTCAGTTCCTGCAGCAAGGCAAGGTGGACATCCTCATAGCGAACATGGAATACAACGCGCAACGCGGCGAAATCCTCGACCATGTGCCGACTCCTTACTACCGCGTAGGCGGCACGGCGATCACGCCGAATTCGAGCGGCATTACCAGATGGGAAGACCTCCGCGGCAAACCGGTCTGCATCTCGCAAGGCAGCAGCTATATACGCCCCGTGGTCGAGAAATACGGTGCGGTGCCGCGCGCGTTCCCGGGTGCGTCGCAATCGTTGCTGGCACTGCGCGGCGGAAGCTGCGTTGCAGCCGTCCACGACGCCGCACCGCTGCTTTATCCGTTACAGCAGCACGATCCCGAATGGCGCGATTACCGCACGCTGCAGCCGGAACTTGAACCAGCGCCCTCGGTGATCTGGGTGCGGCAAGGCGAAAAGGACACGGCGGCGAGGCTCGACGCGATCGTGCGCGACTGGCACCGCACGGGCTGGCTCATCGAAGCAGAAGCCAGAAACGGGCTGACGCCACCATCTTCAGCGCTTGCCGAGTGGCATCGGCAATTGCCCACCGTGCAATAGACATGACGTTCTCTTTACATCCGCTAGTCGATGCGGCAGCGCATGCAGGATTCGACTATCGATTCCTGTTCGACGCCTATGACCGCGTGCCTTTTGTACAAGGCATGGCGGTGAGCATCGAGCTAGTGGTCGCGACGATGGTGGGCAGTGCGCTCGCGGGTCTCCTGCTGCTCATTGCGTTACGCCACCGGAACGCGTGGATTGCCGCGTCCGCACGCGCCTACATCGAGCTCACGCGCAACACGCCGGCGCGGGTGCAGCTCTATTGCGCGTTTCTCGTACTGAACATGCTCGTCACCCAGTGGATGCGCGAGAGTCACATCGACAACCCGTTCAAGCCGTTTTTCTGGGTCGTGCTGGTCCTCTCGCTTCATAAAGGGGCTTTTCATGCGGAGGCACTGCGCGCGGGATTCGATGCATTGCCTGCGCAAACACTCGAAGGCGCTGCGTCGCTAGGTTTTGACCGCGCAACCCGCTTCTGGCGCATCGAGTTGCCGCTCGCTTTTCGCACGGCGTTTCCTGCGCTCGTTAATAACTTCGTCGAACTGGTGAAAGCGACAGCGCTCGCATCGGCGATCGCCGTCGGCGATATGACCTACCAGTCCATCATGATCTGGACACAGCGTGACAACGTGCTCGCGTTGATGATCCTGATCCTGCTTTTCTTCGGTGTGCTTACGTGGCTCGTGAGCCGCGCAGGACGCTGGCTCGAACGACGCTTATGGATTCCTGGCTATGGCGCCTGAACCGGCCGCATCGTCTTTTGCCCTTCCCCAAGGCTCCCTGGAAAGAAGGCGCGCCCGCGGAGCCGCCCCCGGCTTCGCTGCGGCGCTCGGCGTGCTGGTTGCCGGTGGACTGCTTTGGGCTCTCGCGCCGGACTCCGGTACACGAGGCGAAACGCTTGCCCGCTTCGTCGAGTGGACGCCCGCGCTCGCGCATGGGTTCGCGCTGAACGTTCTGATCAGCATCGGCGCCATTGCGATCGGCTCCATGCTCGGTCTTGCAATCGGCGCACTCGCCCAGTCGCTGCCGGGCCGCATCGCGAGGCTCTGGGTGCAGGCTTTCCGCAATGCGCCGTGGCTGGTGCTGGTGTATTTCACGACGTATGTGTTCCCGTTCGAATTCACGGTGTTCGGCAAGACCTTTCCTTTCCCGGACTGGCTGAAGGTGACGCTGGCGCTCGCGCTCCCCGCCAGTGCGAACATCGCCGAGGTATTGCGCGGCGCAGTTGCCTCGATTCCAACCCTGCAGTGGGAAGCTGCCGCTTCACTCGCGTTCTCGCGCGCGCAGATTCTGTTGCATATCGTCTTGCCGCAGTGCATACGGCGCATGCTGCCGCCATTCCAGCATCCGCACGCGCTGGATTTCCGTCACCCGAGCCTCGGCATTCAATTGCAAGCGGCTCGACAACTCGCGGTTGGCCTCCACGACACGCACGCTCTCCACCCGGTTCGACACGCGATGCCCGAGCGGCGCCATCGCCTCCGAAAAACTCTGCAGCGCGCTGATGTTCTGCACGGCACGCGATCGTTGGACGAAAGTGCCCTGGCCGTGGATCTTCTCGACCCATCCTTCCTGACGTAAGCGCTCCAGCGCCTGACGGATCGTGATGCGGCTGACGCCGTGCGACTCGCACAATTCGTGCTCGGTCGGCAGGCGCGAACCGGGTGGATAGGTGCCGTCGAGAATACGCGCATGCAATGCGTCACGGACGCACTCGTACAAGGTACCGGCTGATTGTCTGGCTTTTCCCATCGATAGTTGAACCCGTAGCGCGGCAAGGAGTCGCTGAGTGCGCGATTGTGCCCGACGTGCAAATCGGGCGCCGACATAAGCATGTCAGAAATGATCGCTTTGAACACGAACAGCATAAACCTATACTCGCTTCACCGTGTCATTGTTATAACAACTGCAGATCGATCAGATGCGTGAATATCGCGCCTGGAGAGTCCTGACATCATGACTTCTATCGTCTTTCACCATGCGCCCGCCGCCACTCCACCGCCGCCATCGGCACGCTATAGCCACGCGGTCGAAGCCGGCGGCTGGCTGTATGTCACGGGACAACTCCCCATCGATACGGACGCGCCGGACCAGCCCCTGCCCGAAGGCATCGAAGCGCAGGCGCAGTTGTGTTTTCGCAATATCGAACGGATCGTCGGGCACGCGGGCTTTGCACTCTCAGACACGGTGTTCGTCCGCATCTATCTGCGCGATTTCGATACCGACTACACAGGCTTGAACCGCATTTACGACCGCTTTTTCAATGATACCGCACGGCTTCCCGCACGCACGACGATCGGCGTTGCGCAACTGGGCCGCAACGCCCGCGTGGAAATCGACGCGGTGTTGTATTCGGCGCGTTAAGCGCCGACCGGCGCCTCCAACCGCCTGTTTTATCCATTCAGGGTTCATGCAATGAATACACGATTTTTTGTCCGACTCCTTGCGCCGCTATTCGCGAGTGCGATCCTCGGCGCGTCGCTCGCGCATACGGCCGACAGGACCGTGACTATCGGCTATCAGACGGACACCGAGCCTTCCAAGATCGCGCAGGCCAAAGGTCTTTATGAAAAGGACAGCGGCTACCAGATCAACTGGCGCAAATTCAATACGGGCGCCGACGTGATCGCCGCAATGGCATCGGGCGACGGGCAGGTCGGCTTCACGGGCAGCAGTCCACTGGCTGCGGGTATCACGCGCGGCCTGCCTATCGAGACGTCTTTTGTGGCGGCGGAAATCGGCTCGGCCGAAGCTTTGGTAGTGCGCAACGGCAGCAATATCAACACGCCGCAAGACCTGATCGGCAAGAAGATTGCCGTGCCTTTCGTGTCCACCACGCATTACAGCCTGCTGGCCGCGCTGAAGCACTGGAACGTGCCCGCCGATCGTGTGACGATTCTCAATCTCGCACCGCCCGAAATCGCCGCAGCATGGCAGCGCGGCGACATCGACGGTGCGTATGTGTGGGAGCCTGCGCTCGGCAAGATCCAGAAGACAGGCAAGATTCTCACGACTTCGGCCGACGTACGCAAATGGGGTTCGCCGACCTTCCTCGCGTGGGTAGCGCGCAAGGACTTCGCGCAATCGCATCCGGACTTTCTGGTGAGCTTCGCGAGGGTAACGGGCCAGGTCAACAAGGACTATCGCGAGAACGGCGCCAGGTGGACAGCGAGCTCGCCTGAAGTGGAAGCCATCGCGGGCGGCAGCGGCTTCGATCCTGATGACGTGCCGCCGCTGCTGCTCGGCACGACCTATCCGCTGCTCGACGAGCAGCCGGGCACGAAGCTGCTGGGCGGTGGCACAGCCGCGGCGCTCGCGGATACATCGAAATTCCTCAAGGAGCAAAAGCGCCTCGACACACTGCTACCCGATTATCGTCCAACAGTCACTGCCACCTATGTGCAGCAGGCGATCAAGCGGTAAATCGACGCGAGAGGCCAGGCGATGATCCGCGTCGAATCCGTCAACGTCGAGTTTGAAACCGGCGCAACGCGCCAGACGGTACTGTCGACATCAACCTCGACCTGCGCGACGGCAGTTTCACGGTGGTGCTCGGTCCATCCGGTTGCGGCAAGACCACGCTGCTCAACGTGATTGCGGGATTCATCGCGCCCACTGCCGGCAAGGTCACGCTGGACGACCTGGCCGTGACGGGGCCCGGTGCGGAACGCGGCGTCGTCTCCCAGGACGATGCCTTGCTGCCGTGGCAGAACGTGGCCCAGAACATCGGATTCGCTCTGAAGCTGCACGGCTTGCCGCACGACGTGTTGCGCCACAGGGTCGATTCGCTGCTGGCGCTGACGGGTCTCAGCCAGTATGCCGACTATCCGTTGTGGAAGATCTCGGGTGGTATGCGTCAGCGGGTGAACCTCGCACGCTCGCTTGCCGTCGATCCGCGTTTTCTGCTGCTCGACGAACCGCTCGGCGCGCTCGATGCGTTCACGCGTCAGCGCATGCAGGAATACCTGCTGCAACTCTGGACGTGCTACGACAAGGGAATGTTGATGATCACGCACGACATCACGGAAGCACTTTTCATGGCCACCGATCTCGTACTGATGCGAGGCGATCCCGGCCGCATCGAGTCCGTGCGCGCACTGGACTTCGGGCGGCGCTTCGCAGCGGGCGAAAGCGCCCGCACGATCCGCAACGACCCGGCCTTCGCGCGGCTGCGCGACGAGCTGGAAACGACCTTCTTCGCCGATGAGGGAGAAAAAATATGAGCGCGGCCGACCCATCCGTGCGTACGGCCGCCGGTTCGCCGGGCGCGGCCGCGAGTTCGGGTTCAAACGATACGGCACGCACGCCGCGCGCTGCCTGGATCAGCTCGCGCCAGATCAGGGCGGCCACTGTGGTCGCCCTGATTGCCGCATGGGCGGTTGCCGCGCGTCTCCAGCTGGTCAGACCGGTATTCCTGCCCTCGCCCGGAGCAGTCGTGCAGAAATTCGTCAGCGTGGCCACGGATGGCTCCAGCAACGCAACGCTGCTCGAACACACGCTCGCCAGTCTGCATCGCATGCTCGCCGCGCTGTTGCTCGCGATTGTGACCGCCATCCCGGTGGGCATTCTGACGGGCATGAACCGCGTCGCGCAGGCCATCGTCGATCCGCTGATCGAGTTCTATCGCCCCATTCCACCGCTCGCCTATTTGCCGCTCATCGTGATCTGGTTCGGGATCGGCGAGCCGTCGAAAGTGCTGCTCATCTGGCTCGCCATCGCCACGCAGCAGGGCGTGAAGCGCGTGAAGCCGGGACGCGTCCGCGGCGCGCGCGCTCGGCGCAACGAACTGGCAGATCGTGCGCTACGTGGTGATTCCCTCCGCTGCGCCGGACCTGTTGACGGGCATTCGCATCGGCCTCGGCGTCGGCTGGTCTGTCCTCGTTGCAGCTGAACTGATCGCAGCTACGCGGGGGCTCGGTTTCATGATCCAGTCCGCGGGGCAGTTCCTGGAAACCGACGTGGTCATCACGGGCATCATCGTGATTGCACTGATCGCTGCCGCGATCGAATGGGGTTTGCGGCGCGCGCAAAAGGCGCTGGTGCCGTGGGATGGGCACGCATGAACGCGTCACAGGACCAGAACGGCGTTGCCTTGCACAACGGACGTCTTCGTGGCAGGCGGGGGCCCGGCGGGCACATGGGCCGCACTAATGGCGGCGCGCAGCGGCGCGAGCGTCGTGCTCGCCGACAAGGGATATTGCGGCACGTCGTGCGCTGCCGCCGCCTCGAACAACAACGTCTGGTACGTGCCCGACCCGACCCATCACGCACGTCATTTCGAAGAGCGCTATTCCAACGGCGGCAAACTCAGTGAACTGTCGTGGACATCGACAGTGCTCGACACCTCTGCGCGCCAATTGCAGCTGCTCGAGACGCTCGGCTATCCGTTTCCACGCAAGGAAGACGGCATGGCCAACCGCGCCACGCTGCGCGGCCCCGACTACATGCGCTTCATGCGTCAGCAGATCCGACGCGCGGGCGTGACGATTCTCGACCACGCCCCCCTGCTCGGTCTCGTTCGCGACGAGAGGGAGGGTCGCGTAACCGGCGCATTCGGCGAGCGCCGCGACGGCTCGCGCTGGCAGGTCGCGGCGAATGCCTGCGTGATCGCGACGGGCGGCTGCGCGTTTCTGGGCGGCGCGCTTGGCACCAACGTCTGCAGCGATGATGGCCATCTTGCGGCGGCGGAAGTGGGCGCACTCTTTTCCGGCATGGAATTCTCCAGCCAGTACGGGCTCGCGGCGGCGTTCTCGTCGGTCACCAAGGGTTTGCCCTTCATCTGGGCCAGTTACTCGACGCAGGACGGCAGGCCGCTTCATATCGACGGGGACGATGTCTTCATCCCCGTGGCCAGAACGCTGATCCACCAGCCCGTGTTCGCCGTTTTTGATCGCGCCACGCCCGAGATCGAGCGCTGGCTGCGCTCGGGCCAGGCCAATGCCGTCCTGCCGTACGATCGCATGGGCATCGACCCGTTCCGGACGCGCTTTCCGGTCGGTCTGCGCCACGAAGGCCACGGTGCGCGGCACGGGCGGCATCCGCCTCGCCAATACGGACGGCAGCACGGACGTGCCCGGCCTCTATGCAGCGGGCGATGCGGCATCGCGCGAAACGATTGTCGGCGCGCGCACGGGAGGCGGTTCGCCGAACGCGGCATGGGCCATTGCCTCAGGCAGCTTGGCGGGTGCGGCGGCGAGCCGCTTCGCGACAGCTCACAGCGGCGCCCGCCCCGTCGATTCCGATGAGCACTATGCGCAGTTGGCCACGAGCGATCCGCACGCCGCCGCTACGACGCTCGAGCGCGAAGTTCGTCCGCCCGAGGTGCACCTTTTCCGGAGCGCAGCGCGGCTTGCTGCCGGCCGAAGCGCGAAACGCGCGGGATGCATCGGCGTGAGGACTTCCCGTTGCAAGGCGCGCTTGCTTCGCGCCTCGTGATCGGCGGCGCGAAGGAGAAGCCCGCGCTGCGCTGGCACCCTGTTGCCGCCCCGCCCTCGCCTGACAGGACAATCCGTTTTGATAGAACTTATCAGCGAAGCGCGCTGCACTGCCTGTGACCGTTGCGTCGACGTCTGTCCGACCAACGTGCCCGTCCCGACGCGTGCCAGACCTGCTTCATGTGCGAGCTGTATTGTCCCGCGGATGCGCTGTACGTGCACCCGTTCGCGAACGAACATGTGGCCGTCGATGAAGCGCAGCTCATGCACGAAGATGCACTGGGCGCCTATGGCCGCTCGCTGGGCTGGCAGCGCGCGCAGGCGGCACGGAGCGCGATGAAACACATCGTCTGTTTGAAATCGGCGTAACGTGAGCCGCGCTGTTGCGCCGGTGAGTACTTTTCATATGCGCAAAGATTGGTTGGCGTGGCCCGCCGGCCCGCTTAACGTAGCAACTCTGATTACGCGTACGTCCGGACGCTTCGACGCCTTCATCCAACATGTCTCTTTCTCTCGACCACATCGTGATCCGCGTGCAAGACCTTGAACGTACGATCGCCGATTTCAGTCAGCTCGGCTTTACGGTTCAACGTGGCGACACGCACGCCGACGGCGCCACCCACAACGCGCTGATCGTCTTCGCGGACGGCAACTATGTCGAGTTGATCGCGTTTCTGCGCGACGCACCGGAACACCGCTGGTGGGACGCGGGCAATCGCGCGGGCGACGGCTTCGTCGATTTCGCGCTGCTTCCCCAAACCGTTGCCGGCACCATTGCCGCCGCGCGCGAACGCGGGCTTGCGTACGACGGCCCGCACGCCGGCGGCCGCGTGCGGGCCGACGGCGAGCGCCTCGAATGGCAGATCGGCAAACCAGCGAGTGCGGATTTGCCGTTTTTATACGCCGACCTTACGCCGCGCCGCCTGCGCGTCGCCGAGGGCGAAGTCCGCTATCACGTGAATGGAGTGCGCGGCGTCGCGAGGCTTACTGTCGCCGTCAACGATCTCAATGCGAGTCTCGCGCGCTACCGGGCTCTGCTCGGAGAAATCGACGTCGAGTCCGACACGCTCGCCGATGAAGGCATCGCGGTCGCAAGCCTAGCGCTCGGGCCCACCACCCTGAGGTTAGCCAGCCCTGCCAACGACGCCCCCGCGAGCATCGAAGGCACCGCAGCGCAATTGCGCCGGCATCTCGATTCACGCGGTGAAGGGATCTTCGCCGTGACGCTGTACACCCACGCGATCGGTGCCGTGCGGCCGCTCGCGAGCGGGCTCACCCATAACGCGAACATCGAGCTGATCGCGGACTCCGCGCCGCGCCATCTTCATTGAGGTCGCGTAGCGCCCCCGCGCAACGCCGGCCGGCACCGCATCGTTCACGAGGCGGTGCCGGCAGCCAGCGCGCCCCCAGATATGCGTCGCGAATCCGCTGATCGCCGAGCAGTTCGCGCGCCGTGCCAGACAGCACCACCCGCCCGGTCTGCAACACATAACCGCGGTGCGCAATCTGCAGCGCGAGGCTCGCGTTCTGCTCGACCATGAAAAACGTGACGCCTTGCCGGTTCACGGTCTCGATGAGCTCCAGTACCTTGTCGACATACAGCGGCGACAAGCCCATGGTCGGCTCGTCCATGCAGACGAGTGCGGGACGGCTCATCAGCGCGCGCCATCGCCAGCATCTGCTGCTCGCCGCCGGACAGTGTGCCGGCGCGCTGCGCGAGGCGCTCTTTCACGCGCGGAAACAGTTGGAGCATCCGTTCGTAGTCCTCGTTTATGCCAGCGCGGTCGTTGCGCGTGAACGCGCCCATCAGCAGGTTTTCGCGCACCGTCATGTCGCCGAACAATCGGCGCGCCTCCGGCACCGACGCAATGCCGCGCCGCACGATCTGCGCGGTCGTGAGCCCCTGCAACGGCTTGCCGTCGAACGTGAGGTTGCCGGCACGCGGCTTATGCAGGCCGAGGATCACCTTCATCCCGGTCGATTTACCGCTCGCATTGCCTCCCAGCAGACTGACGATTTCGCCGCGCTCGACGCTCAGATTCAAACCAAAGTGAACCTAGACAGGTCCATAAAAAGTGTCGATCTGATCGAGTTGCAGCAACGGCGCGGGCATGGTGGTATCGGTAAGTGGTAAAGGACGGGGTGAACTGAGCGACGTAGCGTGCTGCGGAGCGGCGCTATTCATGCAGCCGCCGTTTCGTTGTCGACAGCCGCGGCGCCCACGTGACGATGTCCAAGGTAGGCCTCGATCACGGCCGGATCGTCGCGCACCTCGGCCGGGCGCCCGGAGGCGATCTTGCGGCCGTCCTCGAGCACCAGCACGCGGTCGGATAGCTGCATCACGAGGTCGAGCTTGTGTTCGATAAGCAGGATCGTGAGCCCGTCGCGCTTCAGTTCGCGGATCAGTTCGAGCATTTCCGCGGTTTCCGACTCGTTCATGCCGGCGGTCGGCTCATCGAGCAGCAGGATCCGCGGACGCAACGCGAGCGCACGCGCAATCTCGACGCGCCGGCGGTTCGCATACGACAGGGCTGTGCGCGGGTTGCTGCAGCCGGGGCGCGAGGCGCGTGCCGAAGCGCGCCAGCAGCGCGACGACCTCGTCGCGCAACGCAGCATCTTCACGGCGCACCGACGCGGGGCCGAACAGAGCGCGCAACACTTCCGTGCACGCGCCGACGACCGGCCAGCCGCGCCGGGTCATCGCGAGCCGCGCGTGCGCACCGATCAGCACGTTATCCAGCACGCTTAGATTGCCGAACACCCGGCCATGCTGAAACGTGCGGGCGATCCCGCGCGCAGCCAGCTGCTCCGGCGCCATGCCGGTCACGTCTTCGCCGGCGAAGCGCACCACGCCCTGATCCGCCGTGTCGATGCCGGTCAGCAGATTGAACAGCGTGGACTTTCCCGCGCCGTTCGGACCGATCACGCTCACGCACTCGCCGCGGGCGACTGACAGGTTCACGTCGTCAACGGCCACGAGACCGCCGAACCGGCGGGTCACGTGCCGCACGTCGAAAAGAATTTCGCTGCCGGGCGATGAAGAATGGCTCATGGTTGTCTCCGTCATACCGAACCGAATAGCCCTTGCGGCCGGAAGCGCACGAGCAGCAGCAGGATGACGCCGTAAATCAGCATCCGGTAGTCGGCGGCAAAGCGGAACAGCTCCGGCAGGCTGATCAGCGCAAGCGCGCCCGCCACCGCGCCGATCACGCTCCCGAGGCCGCCGAGAATCACCATCGTCAACGCGAGAATCGACACCTGCGAATCGAAGGTCTGGTAATTGATGTAGCTGTACAGATGCGCGGCGATGCCGCCGCCGATCCCGGCCGCGAGCCCACCGCACGCGAATGCGATCGCCTTATAGCGGTTGGGCCGTATGCCATACGCGCGCGCCGCCACGTCGTCCTCGCGGATCGCGCGCCACGTGCGGCCCAGGTGCGAGTCCAGCAACCGCGCCTGCAACAGCGCGAGCAGCACCAGCACGCCCAGCGTGAACCAGTACACCGCGCGCACGCCGCTCAACTGCCAGCCGAACAGCGACAGCGGCGCAATGCCGGTAATGCCGACGGGTCCCCGGGTCAGGCTGTCCCAGTTGAGCACCACGAGGCCGATGATTTCGCCGATGCCGAGCGTCGCAATCGACACATAGTGGCCGCGCAGCCTGAACGACGGATAAACCAGCAGCGTGCCGATCGCCGCGGTGATCACACCGGCGAGTGGGATGGTCACTGCCGGCGACCAGCCGAGATCGGTGGACAGCAATGCCGACGCATATGCGCCGATCAGCAACAGCGCCGCATGGCCGAGCGAAATCTGCCCGACGGTCCCCGCGACCAATGTCAGGCTGAGCGCGAGCAGCCCGTAGATCCAGCCGTTGGTCAGCATCTGCAGCAGATAGGGCGACGGCACGCCGAACGGCAACAGGAACGCCAGGACAACCACGGCTGCGAGCGCGGCGCGCGGAACCCGCAGCGCGCGTCGGTTCGACACGAATGTGCCGGTCAACGGCTCGGGCGGCAAACGTCGGCTTGCGCTGAACAGGCCATTGGGCCGCCGACCAGAAACGCAAGCAGCAGCACGAACGCGAACAGATCGCGGTAGCTGGTGCCGAACAGCGCGACCCCATAGCTTTCGACGAGGCCCAGCAGCAGGCTGCCGGCGATCGCGCCCGGCACGTTGCCGAGCCCGCCGATCAGCAACGCGACGACGCCTTTTAACGTCGCCTGAAAGCCCATCGCCGGATCGATGCTGTTGTAGTACATGCTGACGAGGAGCCCACTCAGACCGCCGAGGCCGCAGGCGATCGCGAACACGGCCTGATTCACGGCATCGACATTGACGCCCATCTGCTGCGCGGCGTCCCGATCCTGCGCGGTTGCGCGCACGGCCCACCCGAGCCGGGTGAAGCGCAGGAAGACGTAGAGCACGCCTGCCGCGCCGATGCCGATGGCCGCGATCAGCAGGTCGAGCGAGCCGATCGTCGCGCCCCCGAGCGACAGCGTACATTGCGGCAGCGAAGCCGGCACCGGACGCGGATCGGGTCCGAACACGATCTGCGCAAGCTGGTCGAGCACGAAGCCGATGCCGAGCGTCGCAAGCAACGGCGCGATGCGCGCCGCCCCCCTGGAGCGGGCGCAAGCCGATCCGCTCGACCAGAACGCCAAGCAGCGCGCAAGCAGCGACGGTGGCGCAAAGCGCGACCGGCAGCGGCAAGCCGAGCCGCGTCAGGCATAGCCAGCCGACGAAGCCGCCCACCATATAGACGGAGCCGTGCGCGAAGTTGATCAGATGCGAGACGCCGAAGATCAGCGCAAGGCCGACCGCGAGCAGTGCGTAGATGTTGCCGACGATCAGTCCGTTGATCGTGTACTCGAACCAGGCAGTCGTGACGAGTCGGTCCTCCAGCTCAGCGTATCGGTCTTAACGCGCGTGCACGGCAGTTGCGCCGTCCCACAACGCGAACCTGCCGTCCTTCACCATGAGCTCGAGATTTCTCGCGCCCGCGACGCGGCGCGTCTGCGGGTCGAACTTGAACTTGCCGAAGATCACACTCGGTACGTCGTCGATTTTCGCAAAGCCGTCATGCACGGCCGCCCGGTCCGCACCGTAGCGGCGGATCACTTCGCTCGCCAGGATCATCGCGTCGTATGCGCGGGCCGCAAAAGTGTCGGGCTCGGCGCCATATTTCGCGCGATAGCGTTGCACGAAGCTCTGCACTTCCGGACGCGGCTCGCCGGGGAAGAAGTTAGATTCGGTGTAGACGCCGTTGACCGCAGCGCCGCCGAGGTCGAGGAATTTCGGCGAATACACGGAGCCCACCGCCGCGATAGGTGTCACGATGCCCGCGGCTCGCGCCTGGCGCACAATCTGCGCGCCGTCCGAGTAGTAAGAGATCAGCACCAGCGAATCCGGTTGTTCGCTGCGTACTCGCGTGAGTGTCGCGCGAAAGTCCTTTTCGTTCGGTTGATACGCTTCCGCGGCGACAACCTCCGCGCCGTCCGCCACCGCGGCCTTCGCGAAGATGTCCTTGCTGGTGCGCCCCCAGTCGGTATTCAGATACAGCACGGCAATCTTCCTGAAACCGAGCTTTCGGGTCACGTAGTGCGCGAGCATCGGCTGCTCTTCTGCCTGACTGATCGCGGTGCTCCACATGTAGTCGCCACCCTTCGTGAAGTCGGGATGCGAATTGGTGAAGCCGAACTGCACGAGACCGGCACGCTGGTATACTGGGAAGGCTGCCATCGATGCACCGCTCCATCGATGCACCGCTCGACAGATCGCCCAGTTCCAGCAGGATGCGCTTGTCGTCGACGAACTTCTGCGCAATCGCCACCGCCTGCCGAGGATCGCTGCGACTGTTCTCGAACTCGTAATTGAGCGGATGACTGTTGATGCCGCCGTGGCCGTTGATCTGCTCGAGCGCGAGATCGAAGCCGCGCTTCCATTGCTCGCCGTATTGCGCGTCCTAGCCGCTGAGCGGGCCAGTCACGCCCACCCAGTACGGCTCGGCCGCGTGTGCGGCGGCAAGCGCGCCGCCGAGTCCGAGCGTCAGCGCGCCGGCCAGTTGCAGCAAGGTGCGCGCCGCGGCGCGTGTGGGGCTCCATCGAATCGACATACGGTTCTCACGCCATCAAATAGAGTGAGCTCATGTAACCATGTCGCGCCGAGGCCGACCAACGAAAATACGCGCGCAAGCTTATTCCTGTTGTCCTGCAAAGCTTGTGAAGCGCGCTGCTGATAGGCTTTACAAGCGTGGATTGTTGCGCGCGTCACATCACGAAAAGCCCCTGTTTCAAGGGCTTTTTCGCGCTCGCGACGCATAACGGATCGACGTCTTTCAGTCGCTCGCCGACCCGCCGACCCTTGCAATCGTCAATTGCATAGCGGAATTTATTATAAGAATCACGCATGCAAGCGCTCCTAAAATGCAGCCATCACATGGACGAGGGCTCGCATGGAGCTGCATCAACTCGAAGCGTTCTCGGCGGTCATGTCGAGCGGCAGCATCACCGGCGCCGCGCGCTTGCTGGGCCGCTCGCAACCCGGCGTCAGCAGAACCATCCAGGATCTCGAGCAGCAGATCGGCTATGCGCTCTTCGAACGCAAAGGACCGCGCGTCACGCCGACGAGCCGCGCTTTCCGGCTCTATGGCGAAGTGGAACGCTCGCTGATCGGGCTCGCCGCAATCGAGGCGAGCGCGCAGGCCATCGGCCGGGGCGAGCCGATGCCGTTTCGGGTAGTCGCGACGCCGGCACTGGCCGCGGCGCTCGCACCCCGCGCGCTGGCGCAACTCGCGCAGAGCGGCGCAGGCGTCGCCACGCAACTGCGCAGTGCGTCGGCGGAGCACGTCGTCGAAGCATTGCTGTCACGCGCAGCCGAGATCGGCATCGCGACGCTGCCGCTCGACCATGCCGCGCTCGAGGTCCACTACATCATCGAAGCGCCTTGCGTCGCGGTGCTGCACCGCGGCCACCCGCTCGCAGACGCCGCCGTGTTGCCGCTCGCGAGCCTCGCCCGCCAGCCGGTCGCGACGCTCGGCAACCGCTACCGCCTGCGTAGCCGTATCGATCGCGCGTTCCAGGACGCGGGCCTACCGCTGCAAGTGGCGTTCGAAACCAACGCGTCGTTGAACGCAATGATGGCCGCGCAAGCGCAGCTCGGTGTCGCGATCGTCGATCCGGTGACCACGTACGGAATACGTGTAGCGGACATCGAAGTCAAAGCGCTGGATGTGCCGATTCCGTTTCTCTATGGCGTCGTCACGCTCGCCGGGCGACCCCGCAGCGATGCGGCAAACGCATTCAGCGACAGCGCACGTTCGAAACTGGTTGAAGGCGTCAACCTGCTCGCCAACGCGGTGAAGGTAACGCTCGGACCGAAGAGCCGCAATGTCGTGCTCGAACGCAGTTTCGGCAGTCCCATCGTGACGAAGGACGGCGTGTCCGTCGCGAAGGAAATCGAGCTTGCCGACAAGGTGCAGAACATCGGCGCGCAACTCGTCAAGGAAGTCGCGTCGAAGACGAGCGACGCGGCCGGCGACGGCACCACGACTGCCACCGTGCTCGCGCAGGCGATCGTCCGCGAAGGTCAGAAGTATGTCGCGGTAGGTCTGAATCCCGCGGATCTGAAGCGCGGCATCGACAAGGCCGTGCTCGCGGCCGTCGATGAACTTGAAGAAGATCAGCAAGCCGACCACCACCAGCAAGGAGATCGCTCAGGTTGCGACGATCTCGGCCAACGGCGAAGAATCGATCGGCCAACGCATTGCCGAGGCACTCGACCGGGTCGGCAAGGAAGGCGTGGTTACCGTCGAAGACGGCAAGTCGCTCGCCGACGAACTGGAAGTGGTCGAAGGACTTCAGTTCGACCGCGGTTATCTGTCGCCGTACTTCATCAACAATCAGGACCGCCAACTAGCGGTGCTCGAACAACCGTTCGTGCTGCTGCACGACAGGAAGATCTCGAACATCCGCGATCTGCTGCCGGTGCTGGAACAGGTCGCAAAGGCGGGCCGGCCGCTTCTGATCATCGCCGAGGATGTGGAAGGCGAAGCGCTCGTGACGCTGGTCGTCAACAATATTCGCGGCATCCTGAAGACGGTCGCCGTGAAAGCGCCCGGTTTCGGCGATCGCCGCAAGGCCCTGCTCGAAGACATCGCGATCCTCACCGGCGGCCAGGTGATCGCCGAGGAAACCGGCCTCACGCTGGAGAAAGCGACGCTTGCCGAACTTGGCCAGGCGAAGCGCATCGAAGTCGGCAAAGAAAATACCACCGTCATTGACGGTGCAGGCGAGAAGCCGGGCATCGAGGCGCGGGTGAAGCAGATTCGCGCGCAGATCGAGGAAGCGAGTTCCGACTACGACCGCGAAAAACTCCAGGAGCGGGTTGCGAAACTCGCGGGCGGCGTGGCCGTGATCAAGGTCGGGAGCGCGACGGAAGTCGAGGTGAAGGAGAAGAAGGACCGCGTGGACGACGCGCTGCATGCGACCCGCGCGGCGGTCGCGGAAGGCATCGTGCCCGGCGGCGGCGTTGCGCTGATTCGCGTGAAAGAGGCGATCGCCGG
Organism: uncultured Paraburkholderia sp.; assembly: GCA_940746715.1. Taxonomy (GTDB): domain Bacteria; phylum Pseudomonadota; class Gammaproteobacteria; order Burkholderiales; family Burkholderiaceae; genus Paraburkholderia. The sequence continues at coordinate 183,399 of CALNWN010000007.1, read as the reverse complement.
GCTGCAAGGCGCCAACGCGGATCAGAACGCCGGCATCAACATCGTGCGCCGCGCACTCGAAGAGCCGCTGCGCCAGATCGTCACCAATGCCGGCGACGAAGCGAGCGTGATCGTCGCGAAGGTGGCTGAAGGCAGCGGCAACTATGGCTATAACGCGGCCACGGGCGAGTATGGCGACCTGGTCGAAACCGGTGTGGTCGATCCGACCAAGGTCACACGCACTGCCTTGCAGAATGCGGCCTCTGTCGCGAGCCTGCTGTTGACCACCGACGCCACCGTCTACGAAGCGCCGAAAGACGCAGCAGCAGCGGCGCCGGCGGGTCTGGGCGCGGGCGGTCCGGGCTTCGACTTCTGACCTGCGAAGGATGGCGGCTGGCGCCTTCTGGCGTCAGCGCAAAGGGCGCCGCGCATCGATACTTCGGTGCGCGGCGGTTTGCTTCTGGCGGTGGAGCACCCTCATCTCACGGCGCGCTCTTTCAGGCCGCCATTTCAAGCGCTCACTTCAGCGCGCTGATAGCGCGACACCGGCTGCCGCAAGCCGAGGTTCTCGCGCAACGTACTGCCCTCATACTCGTCGCGAAACAGACCCCGGCGCCGTAACTCCGGCAGCACCAGTTCGACGAAGTCGTCGAGGCTATTGGGCAGCAACGCCGGCATTACGTTGTAGCCGTCCGCGCCGTAGTTGACGAAGAGTTCTTCCAGCGCGTCGGCAATCTGCCCGGGCGTGCCGACCAGTTGCCAATGCCCGCGCGCGCCCGCGACGCGCAGATACAGTTCGCGGATGGTCAGATTCTCGCGGCGCGCGAGTTCGAGTGTCAGCGACTGCCGGCTCTTGCTCGCGTTGGTCTCGGGCAGCTCGGGAATCGGACCGTCGAGCAGATAGCCGGACAGGTCAAAGCCGCCCGTGAGCTCGGACACTAACGAAAGACCGACCGCGGGATCGATCAGCGCCTGCAACGCAGCGAATTTCGCTCGGGCTTCCTGCTCGGTCGCGCCGACAATCGGCATCACACCCGGCATGATCTTCAGGTCGTCCGCGTCGCGCCCGTACTGCGCGAGACGTCCCTTGACGTCCTTGTAGAACCCGACCGCGTCGTCCAGCGTCTGCTGCGCAGTAAAAATGACTTCAGCGGTACGCGCGGCGAGCGCCTTGCCCGCTTCCGACGAACCCGCCTGCACGACGACCGGTCTGCCTTGCGGCGAGCGCTCCACATTCAGCGGTCCGCGCACGTTGAAAAACTCGCCGCGGTGATCGAGCACATGGCGTTTTGAGGGATCGAAATAACGCCCGGCTGCCTTGTCGCGCACAAACGCGCCTTCGTCCCAGCTGTCCCATAGCCCTTGGACCACCTCGGCGAATTCGACCGCACGCTCGCAGCGGTGCGCATGGGCAAGATGCTCGTCGAAGCCGAAGTTCTTCGCTTCATGCGCATTCGATGACGTGACGAGATTCCAGCCCGCTCGCCCCCCACTAATGTGATCGAGAGACGCGAACTTGCGGGCAATGTGATACGGCTCGTTGAAGGTGGTCGACGCGGTGCCGACAAGGCCGATGCGCTCGGTGGTCGCGGCGAGCGCCGACAACAACGTGATCGGCTCGAACTGTGCGACGTAGCTGTGGGCGGTGCGGCTCAGAAAGTCGACGTTGTCGCCACGCGTGCCCGAGCCGTCCGCGAGAAAGATCAGATCGAACTTCGCGGCTTCGGCGGTCTGCGCCAGCCGTACGTAGTGGCGAAAATCGCGGCCCGCAGCCGCGTGGGCGTCCGGATGACGCCAGGCGGCAATGTGATGCCCGGTCGGATAGAGAAAAGCGCCGAGGCGGATCTGTCCTTTACGCTGGCTCATGGTGTGTGCAATGTGGGTGCCGTTTCAACGAGTGCGCGCAGCGCTCACGCGCTCGCTCTCCACCGCAGCGGATTGGCGGGGCGCGCGAGACCAAGATGTTCGCGCAGCGTCGTTCCTTCGTAGCCGATGCGGAAAATGCCGCGCTTTTGCAGGATCGGCACAACGCCTTCCACGAAGTCGCGCAGGCCGTCAGGCAGCGCGTCGGGCATCAGGTTGAAGCCGTCGGCCGCTTCGCCGTCGAACCAGTGCTGGATGTCGTCGGCGATCTACTCGGGCGTGCCCACCACGACGCGGTGCCCCGTTCCGCCCGCCAGCGCGGATCAGCTCGCGCACCGTATGGCCGTGACGACGCGCCTCGGCCAGCGTCGCGTGAAAGAACGTATGGTTGCCATTGCCGTCGCCCGGCAGCGACAGATTGTCGGGCAAACGCGCGTCGAGTTTCAGCCGCTCGACCTCGATGCCGAGCGTGCCGGCAAGCCGCTTGAGGCTGTAGTCCCAGGGGATCTGTTCGACGAGTTCGTCGCGCCGGCGCAGTGCATCGCGGTGCGTTGCGCCGATGATCGTCGTAAGTCCCGCCAGCACTTTCACGCCCGCGCAGCCGTAAGCGGCGGCACGCTGATTCAGATCGCGCCGGTAAGCCGCGGATTCTTCGAACGATTGCGACGCCGAAAACACCGCCTCCGCATGGCGTGCGGCAAGTTCGCGGCCGTCGGGCGATCCGCCCGCCTGCACCACCACCGGGTGCCCCTGCGGCGGACGCGGCAGGTTCAGTGCTCCTTGCACGTCGAAATGCCGGCCGCGATGCGCGATGGGATGCACCTTGCCCACGTCCACGAAACGGCCCTGCGCCTTGTTGCCGACAAACGCGTCGTCTTCCCAGCTGTCCCACAGCGCCTTCACGACCTCGGTGAATTCGGCGGCGCGCTCCGTAGCGCTCCGCGTGGTCCGGCACCGCGGCGCGCCCGAAGTTGCGCGCCGACGCGAGATCGGCGGTGGTTACGACGTTCCAGCCTGCGCGTCCTCTGCTCACGTGATCGAGCGTCGCAAAACGGCGCGCGATGTTGTACGGCTCGTTGTAGCTCGTCGACGCGGTGCCGATCACGCCGATATGCGTGGTCGCCGCCGCGATGCTCGCGAGCAGAACGGTTGGCTCGAGCGCCGTAATCGGTCGGAAGTCGATCTGATCGACGATCGCTGCGTTGTCGGCGAGAAAGACCGTATCGAGCTTCCCGGCCTCGGCTATACGCTCGACGTTCACATAGTGGTCGACGTCGACAAAGGCGAGCGGATCCGCCTCCTCGAGCCGCCATGCGGACGGCACGAACCCAGTGTGCAGGATGTTGACGTTCAGATGCAGACGGCGCACTTTAGGAAAGCCGTGCCGCTCGGCAAGCAGATCGAGAATGTGCCGCGGATCCGTGACGAAGCGCCGCTCGCCGAGCGTTTGTGCATCAGCGGGCGCGGGCTGCCCGTCGCCGAACACGAGCGCGGGCAACCCCTGGTGCGCTTCGTCCAGCACTTTGATCACGGCATTGCGCGGACGCTCGAACGGCACGCGCAACACGTCCAGTCGCGCGGCGCACGCAGGGTCGCTCGCGAGCAGCCCTTCGATCGGCGCGCCGTCGGGGCAGATGAAACGCTCGCCGGGATGTTGCGGGTCGGTGAATCCCGGTTCCAGCAGGATGAGAAGGTCTCGGCTCATTGCGTGAATTCCCTTTTTGGTGGCGTTCAGACAGCCGGAAAGCGGCGCTCGCGGGCAGCGCGCGGCGGATGCGGTCACTGCGGGCGGTCACTGCGTGGTCACTGCACGGTCACTACGACAAGCGCTTCAGTGCTCGATAAAGGTCCGCGAAATTGCCGCGTATGCCTTCGCCGCCCGGCGCATAGTTCTTCACTTTCTTCGACGAGATCGTGATGTTCGGATTCGCGCCGAACTCGACGGAAGGAATATCGTCGTGCACCACCTGCTGGAACTGCAGAAAGAGCTGGCGGCGTTGCGTATCGTCGGTCGCGACGGAGGCGGCTTCGAGCAGACGGTCGACTTCGGGGTTGGAGTAAGCGCGGCGTTGGAGAACGGCAGACCGATCTTGAAGTTCTTCGACCAGAACACCCGCTGCACGCCCACGGTCGGATCGAACGTGTTGGACAGCGCTTCGAGCGTGATGTCGAACGCGCGGTCCGTGTAGGCCTTCTTCACGTAGGTGGCAAAGTCGTAACTTTCGATCTGTCCGTCAATCCCGATTCGTGCGAGCGATTGGCGCACGAAGTCTGCCGCTCTCGGGTCCTGGAACGGGTTGAACAGCAGGCGCAGTCCGAAGCGCTTGCCATCCGGGCCGCGCTTATAGCCTGCTGCGTCCAGCGCGGCATTCGCCTGTGCGACGTCGTACGGAAAATAGTGAATCGCGGCGTTGTGGTACTTCGCGTTCGCGGTGCCTATCGCGGCCGCCGACACCTGACCGTAGCCGTACCAGACGACCCGGTTCAGCGCGTTGACGTCGAGCGCCTGCGAGATCGCCTTGCGCACCGTTCTGTCTTTCAGAACCGGCGTGTCGAGGTTGAATATCAACTGCTGATGGTTGCTGTTGTAGGCCCAGTTCGTCGTATCGACATTGAAGTTGGACAGCGCGCTGAAGCGCTTGACGTCCGAGAGCGGGATAGCCTGATCGCCGAGATTGGCGGCGCCCGACTCAAGCGCCGCGGCGCGCGCCGCGCCGTCCGGCAAAAAGCGCACGACGATTTTATCGACGTACGGCTTCGGCTTGTCCCAGTAGTCCGGGTTACGTTCCAGCACGATGTTGCTGCCGTGCGCGAACGATTTGAACACGAACGGACCGGTGCCGACCGGCGCGCTGTTGTACGGACTGGCCGCGATGTCGGTGCCTTCGTAGAGGTGTTTGGGAATGATCGGCGACTCGGTGCCCGCGAGCGCGGTGAGCAGAAACGGCGCGGGACGCGAAAGCTCGATGATCGCGGTGTACAGGTCCGGCGTCTTCACGTCGGTGACGTTGGCGAAGGTGCTGCGCCCGCGCGGATGCACCTGCCTGAGCGTCAGGATCGAGAACGCGACGTCGGCGGATGTGAAGGGCTTGCCGTCATGCCACTTCACACCGTGACGCAGATTGAAGCGATACTGCAAACCGTCCGCGCTGACCAGCCATGAAGTGGCGAGCAAAGGCTTAGGGTTCAGGTTCTTGTCGTAGGTCAGCAAGCCCTCCACCACCTTCGGCCCGATCTCCGCGTTACCGCCGGCGGTCGTGGTCAAAGGCACGATGGAAGCAGGTTCGGGCGTAACCAGCCAGGTCAGCGTTCCACCGTGCTCAGGCGCGGCGCGAACGCCGGCAGGCACGGCGGCCAATAATGCGCTCGCCAGTAGCGCGGCGCCAAGGGACGCGCGTACCCCATGGGTCGATTTTATCGTTGTCCTTGTTATTGTGCTGAGGCGGCCGCGAGCTGCGACACCGCGGCGTCCGCTTCGGGCGTCGCGCTAACGTGACGCAGCTCACCGACTATTACCTGCGGGTTCTTCAGCAGGTTGTAAATGGGACACACCGTCTCCACCGCTTCGTGCAACGCGCGAATGGCCTCTGCAGGCTCGGGCGAGACGATATCGAGCGTATAGCGGATGTTGTGAGGAAAGACGGGTACATGCTCGAAGCCGGGCTGCTGCGCGAGCGGATGCTGTTCACCCGTCACTTCCACGTCGATCGAATCGATCCGCAACCCGCGCTCTGCAGCCTGGATCAGCGTGATATGCGTGAGGCAACTGCCCAGCACGCCTAATTGCAATTCCGGCGAAGCGGGCCCCAGGTTGTAGCCGGCAAAATCGGCGGGGCTATCGCTGATCACCTAGAAATCGCGGATGCGTATTTCACGCACGCCGCTGCGACCTAACGCGCTCACGTTGGCCTTCAGACGGTTGGCCTTGAGATCAGGATCGTTGCGCGCGGCTTCGCGTTTGGCGAGCCAGGCGGCGAGCTTTTGCACGAGATACTCGTTGAGCGTGGTCATGTGTGAGTCGTCGGATTGAGCGGCGAATGAACGGGCAGATACGCTGCACAGCATAGCCAGCCACCGCGCGCGCGAACCAAGCGATTCTGCTTTGCTTACGCCTTTGCGTCATTTCCGGGAGATCTGGCGCCATCGGCAAATAAGGATAGAAATTATTGTTCGTTGTCGGACGGGATGAACTGCCGGTAAGTTTTGATGGCTTCGGCGCACGCGTTTCAATGCGACGCCCGACCCTGAACTTTGTATGCCACAACATCGGATATGTTCGCCAAGACCGGTTTTTCGGCGCCGTCGGCGCTCTTTCGTGAAAGATGCCGGCAGCTTGGGTGCTCGCCTGTCGACACGCACGCTGCAGCAGTTAGGTGCGCGAAGGAAAAAACTCGCAGGTGCTGTCCATGAGCGCCGAGGCCCTGGACACCGTGCCGCATGATATCGCCCGGGCGAGGCCGCGTGCGGAATCGCTCGCGCACGTGCTGCGCTCCGACGATGAAGCGCTGCACACTGCGCAGGTACTCGCCGAACGCTTCGCAGTGGATGCCGCGCGCCGCGACAGCGAGCGCGTTTTGCCCGTCCGGGAGCTCGACGCATGTTCGAAAGCCGGCTTGTGGGCAATGACCGTGCCGCGTGAATATGGCGGCGCACAGGTGTCGTACGCAACGGTCGCACGCGTGTTCGCGATCCTTGCTGCCGCCGATCCCTCGATCGCCCAGATCCAGCAGAACCACAATAGCGCGGTCTTCTGGGTCTGGAAGACCGGCAACACGCAACAGCGCTCGTTCTTTCTCGGCGAGATTCTGCGCGGCGCGCGCTTTGGCAATGCGAACGTCGACGCAGGCGGCCGGCCGGCGAGCGGTCCCGCAATGCGCATCGTGCCGGAGCGCGGCGGCTTCCGTCTCTCAGGCACCAAGCTTTATTCCACAGGTATGCTTTTTGCCGATTATGTTTCGACCATCGGTCAGGACGAGCAAGGGTGCCGCATCGTCGCGGTCGTGCCGGCAGGTCACCCCGGCATGAAGATCGTCGACGACTGGCAGAGCTTCGGTCAGAAAACCACCGCCAGCGGGACCGTGATCTTCGACGACGTCTGGCTGCCCGCACTCAACTTGCTGCCGATCCACCACAGCTACACGCACTGGCCGCAAAACGCGGTCACGCAGATCAGTCACGTCGGAATCGACGCGGGCATCGCACGCGCTGCGCTCGACGCGACCATCGCTTTCATTCGCGAGCGCGACGCGGCGTGGACATCCGGCGGCTCGTCAGGCCTGTCGAGCCCGTCAAGCCCGTCAGGCTCGCCGGATGCGAGCGCCCAGCTCGGCGCCGATCCGTACGTGATCCATCAGATCGGCGAGTTGCTCACCCGCCTGCATGCGGCCGAAGCGCTCATGGAGCGCGCCGGTCGTGAAATCGATCGCTGCCTTGCCGATACAGGCCCGGACTCGATTGCAGCAGCTTCGATCATCGTCGCACAGGCCAAAGCATTGACCACCGAGATCGCGCTCGAAGCGAGCAGCAGGCTGTTCGAACTGGCGGGCACCCGTGCGACGCATCTGTCGTTCAACCTCGACCGGCACTGGCGCAACGCCCGCGTGCATACCGTGCATGACCCGGTGCGCTGGAAGTACGCCGCGATCGGCAATTTCTATCTGAACGGTATCCGGCCACCGGCCAGACGTGACACAACTTGGAATCAGGTCACGCTGCGCCGATTGTTTTTCGTCCGCTTCACGCTCGACCTACTGCACTGGAGATCCCCCATGCCGGGACGTCGTCACTTTTTCGCGGCTGGCGCCGCGCTGGCCGCTTCGTCATGGATCGCGCCCCTCGGCCGGGCGTTTGCGGCGCCACTCGACACGATCGCACTCGGCTCCCAGAAGACGGGCATACCGCTCGTCGCGCGCCAGCTAAAAGTGTTCGAAAAGCGCTTCGAGCCGTGCGGCATCAAGGTCAACTGGCTAGAGTTTCCCTCGGGACTCGTGCTGCTGCAGGCGCTCGACATGGGCCGCCGGATCGCGTTCGGCAACTCCGGCAACGTGGGCTGCATCTTCCAGCAGGCCGCGGGCGAGACCTGACCCGCGCGATGCCCCCGCCTGACCAGCACGTTAAACGACCGACCCGAAGTCATGACCGAAGCCACTTTTGCCACCCACCGCCAGGCGCACGAACAATCGCCCGATGCCACGCCTTTCGTGCCGGTGCGCTCGCCTGCCGAGTTCCCCGCCAGTCCGGTCGCGCGCGTGCTCGAACAGCCGCTGCTGCTTGGGCTCTTCCGGCCGATTCAGGCCGGCGGGTGGAGCGCGTCGACGCTGCCACGCACAACCGACTGGAACTTCGACTACAACCTCGCACTCGTGCAGAAAGCGGAAAGCCTCGGGTTCGATCTGGTGTTCGCGCTTTCGCAGTGGCTGCCGAAAGGCGGCTACGGCGGCGTGTTCAACGGCGAGGCACTCGACTCGTTCATGTCGCTCGCGGCAATGACCGCGTGCACCGAGAGAATCATTCTTGTCGCGACGAGTCATGTGCTCTACGGACCGTGGCACCCGCTGCACTTCGCGAAGTTCTGCGCCACGCTCGATCACATTTCGAAAGGCCGCTGGGGCATCAATGTCGTCACCGGGCATCGGGCGATCGAACACGAGATGTTCGGCTGGCATCGCATCGAACACGATCGCCGTTATGAACTGGCAGGCGAGTTTCTAGACGCCGTCCAGCAATTGTGGGCGCAGCCCGATAACTTCAGCTTCGCGCCGCTGCTATCGAGCTGAAAGCTCAACCAGGCATTCGTCACGCCGAAGCCGCAATTCGGCCGCCCGCTGCTGGTTAATGCAACCGGCTCCGATGCAGGCATCGAATTCGCTGCGCGCTACTCGGACGTGGTGTTCATCACGAGCCCCGCCGGCTCGGAAATAGAAGCCGCGCTTGCCGCGTTGCCCGCGCATACGGCGCGTGTGAAGGCAGCGGCAGAGAAGCACGGCCGCAAGATCCGCACGCTCATCAACCCCATGGTGGTCTGCCGCGAAACGGCGGCCGAAGCGCTGGCCTATCGCGATGCGATCCTCGCGCATGGCGAGAAGGGAGCTTTCATCGCTTCGAAAGCGACGCACACGCATGGCGAGGTAACGCCGAGCAACGCAATCAGGCGGCCGCGCGCGCGGTGGGCGGCAACATTTCGATTGTCGGCTCGCCCGAGCAGATCGCCGATTACATCGTGCGGCTTCATCGAGCCGGAATCGACGGCGTGCAATTGAGCTTTTTCGATTTCGAGCCGGACCTCGAGTTCTTCGGCGCACGCGTGCTGCCCCTATTGCGCGAAGCCGGCCTGCGCGACTAGCCGCAACGACGTTCTCCGCACTCTCTCCTCCCATGGTGAAACGCATGAGCCGACTCTGGTACACCCGCTGCCCCGCTCCCACGCCGTTCGGCATTGCCGCACAGAAAGGCTGGCTGGAGGATGAATTCGCTGCTGACGGTCTCGACGTGAAGGCGTTGCAGGATGCCGACGACGTCGCGATTCGCCGCTCGCATTTCACCCACACGCAGCCATGGTCGTTTCTCTAGGGCGGCAACATCCCCGCGCTGTGGGCCCGCTCGCAAGGGAGCGACACGCGTCTGATCGGCCTCACCTGGGTCGACGAATTCCAGGCGCTGATCACGCTCGACCGGCAGCTGGATGCGAGCGCCGCCGCGCTTCTTGGGCGCCGTTTCGGTTTGCCGCGCAATACCCGCGCGAGCGTGGTCGATTTCCATCGGGCCACCGCGCTGCGCGGTTTCGACTCGCTGCTCCAAACGCTCGGCGCGAGCGTTGGGGACGTGGAACTGGTCGATCTTCCCCATACGCCGCGTGGCCTCGAAGACGCCAGAGCGCCGGCCGGCGCACCGCTCGCGAGCTGGCTCGACGCGCAGTGCTCGCACGAATTCGCGCGCGAAGCGGAAGCATTGCTGCGCGGCGAAGCCGACGTCGTGTTCGTGAAAGGCGCAACCGGCCTCGATATCGCGAACGTGCTGAACGCGAAGATTCTCGTGGATATCAGCGCACCACCGACAGATCGTGCGAGATGAAGAGATAAGCAAGCCCGAGGTCGCGTTTCAGGTCGACGAGAAGGTTCAGGATTTGCGCCTGAATCGACACGTCGAGCGCCGACACCGGTTCGTCGCAGATCAGCAGATCGGGCTCGAGCACGAGTGCGCGCGCAATGCCGATGCGCTGGCGCTGTCCGCCGGAGAACTCGTGCGGATAGCGGCCGAGTGCGCTGGCCGGCAAGCCGACGCGGTCGAGCATCGCGGCAATCCGCGCGCGGCGCTGCTGTGCGTTGCCGATCCGGTTGACCACCAGCACGGTATCGAGAATTTCGGCCACCGTGCGGCGCGGATTGAGCGACGCGTACGGGTCCTGAAACACCATTTGCACATGGCGCCGCAAAGGCCGCAGCTCGCGCTCGCCGAACGCTACCAGATCGGTGCCGCGCAGACGGATCGCGCCTGCGGCTGCAGGGACGAGCCGCAATATCGCTTTCGACAGCGTGGACTTGCCGCAACCCGACTCGCCGACGAGGCCCACCGTTTCGCCCCGCGCGATCGAGAACGAGACGCCAGCCACCGCCGGCAAAGCGGTGTGACCGCGCCGCTGCGGGTACTCCACACGGAGCTCGCGCACTTCGAGCAACGGTGCCGCGCTTCGCGATGTCTCGATTTCCGCATCGGGCAGCGCCGCATGAGGCTCCGTGCGCACCGAGTGCGGCACCACCGCGAACGCGGGCTTGCCGTCATCACCGAGACCATGGCGGATTTCCGGCAGCTTCCAGCCGCGATAGTGCAGATCGTCCGCGAGGTTCAGCGACGCGCCGAGCAGCCCGCGCGTATAAGCATGCTGCGGTTGCGTGAAAAGCCGGGCGACCGGCGCTTCCTCGACCTTCTCGCCTGCCAGCATGACCGCGACGCGGTCCGCATGCTGCGCGACCACGCCGAGATCATGCGTGATGAGCAGCAAGGACATCGCGAGTTCGCGCCGCAAGCCGTCGAGCAGTTCAAGAATATGCGCCTGAATCGTCACGTCGAGCGCGGTGGTCGGCTCGTCGGCGATGAGCAGACGTGGACGGCAAGCCACTGCCATCGCGATCATCACGCGCTGGCGCTGGCCGCCCGACAATTCGTGCGGATAGTCGAACACCCGCCGTTGCGGCTCCGGGATCTGCACGAGTTCGAGCAGTTCGATCGCGCGCCGCCATGCCGCCTGTCTGGACAGACGCTCGTGACGGCGCAACGTCTCGACGATCTGCGCACCGACCGCCAGCACCGGATTGAGCGATGTCATCGGTTCCTGGAAGATCATCGACATATGCTGCCCGCGTATTTCACGCACTTCCCGCGGCGTCAGATCCAGCAGCTCGCGGCCGTCGAAGCGCACGCTGCCGCTCACGCGTCCCGGCGCGGGAACGAGGTGCATCAGCGAGAGCGCCGTCGCCGACTTACCGCAGCCCGATTCGCCGACGAGCGCGAGCGTCTCGCCTTGCGCGATATCAAAACTCAGGCCGCGCACCGCTTCGTGCGCGCCGAAACTCACGCGCATATCGCGTACTTCGAGCAGATTGGCCACAGTAGTTCCTCGATTGGGTTGCTTGCCGCGCAGGGCGCCCGCTTACGTCAGGCTCGTTCGCGCAGGCGCGGGTTGAGGGCGTCGTTCAGGCCGTCGCCGAGAAGGTTCAGCGCCAGTACGGCCAGCACGATCGCCGCGCCGGGCACCGCGGTCAGATACCAGGCCGTGCGCAGAGAGTCGCGCCCTGCCCCGATCATCGCGCCCCAGCTCACCACGTTCGGATCGCCCATGCCGAGGAACGACAGCGACGATTCGATCAGGATCGCGCTCGCCACCATCACCGACGCGGTGACGATGACCGGCGGCAATGCGTTCGGCAGGATCTCGCCGAAAATGATGCGCGCGTTGCCGAAGCCCTGGCTGCGAGTTGCCTGCACGAAGTCGGAGCGGCGCAGGCTGCGGAACTCCGCGCGCACGATGCGCGCGACCGTGGGCCATGACGCGACGCCGATGGCCAGCGCGATGATGGTCACGCTGGGATGACCGATGGCGACGATCACGATCACGAGCAGGAAAGACGGCACCGTCTGGAACAGTTCGGTGATCCGCACGAGGACGTCGTCGATCACGCCGCCGAAAAAACCGCCCACCGCACCTACCAGCGTGCCGATCACGAGGCCGATGCCGGCCGCACTGGCGCCGATCAGCAACGACACGCGTGCACCGTGCGCGATGCCCGCTGCAACGTCGCGCCCCAACGAATCGGTGCCGAGCCGGTATTGGGCATCGGTGCCGGGCCATTCGAACGGCGCCGCCACCATGTCGAGCGGGTCGCCGGGGAACAGGTGTCCAGCGGCGAGCGCCAGCGCGATGAAGGCTGCCAGCAGCACCAGCCCGGCTACAGCGGATGGATTGCGCAGCAAGGTGCGCCATGCGCCGTGCCGGGCTCGGCGCTGTGAAGCATCGGCCGCGGCACGCGCGGCGCTGCCGCGGCGTGCGCCGAACAGTGCGCCGCCCAACTGGCGCCGCCACGCGGAGGCGCGCGGCTCACGGGGCTCACGGGGCTCATGCGGCGGCGGAATCAGATGCGAAGAGTCGGAAGCCATGTCATTTCTCTTTGAAGAAACCTGCACGAACGCTCACCCAATGCGCGGATCGAGCCATGCCTGCAGCAGATCGACCAGCAGATTGGCAACGATCACCAGCATCGACGACAGAAGCAGCACGCCGAGCAGTACGCTGAAGTCGCGCGCCATCACCGCATCGAGCGCGAGCCGGCCGAGCCCTGGCCAGCTGAACACCGTTTCGGTGACGGCCGCGCCGCCCAGAAGCGTGCCGAAATGAATGCCGACGATGGTCGTCAGTGGAATCAGCGCATTGCGCAGCACGTGCCGCACCGTGACCTGCAACGGATGCAGGCCTTTTGCCTGCGCGGTGCGCACGAAGTCCTGGCGCTGCACCTCCAGCATCGCGGCGCGCGTGAGCCGTGCGTAGATCGCCACGAAAAAAGTCGACAGTGTGGCGGCCGGCAGCAGCACATGCCTGGATGCATCGGCGAAATACGCGAAGCCGTGCAACTGCACGCCGAGCGTGACATTGCCGCCGCTCGGCAGCCAGCCGAGGTGCACCGAAAACAGCACGATCGCGAGCAGGCCGATCCAGAAACCGGGCGTCGAATAGAACAGCAGCGCCAGCACCGAGAGCACGCGATCCGGCCACTTACCGGCCCAATGCGCCATCACCGCGCCCAGCACGACACCCAGCGCGATCGCGAACGACAGCGCGGCACCCATCAGCAGCAACGTATTGGGCAGGCGGGACAGGATCAGCTGCATCACCGGCATGTCGTAACGCGGCGAATACCCGAGGCTGAAGTGCGACAGGTGCACCAGATAGGACCAGAGCTGATGCAGCACTGGCTGATCGAGACCGAACTTCGCGCGCAGCACCTGCATGGTCTCGACCGTGGCGGAACCCGATTCGCCGGCAAGCACGTCGGCCGCGTCCCCGGGCATCAGCTTCAGCAGCAGGAAATTCAGCACCACGATGCCGATCACCGTGGGCAGCGCCTGCCATGCGGTGCGCCGCGCGATCGCGGCAAATCGCAAACCTCGGCTCATCGTTCTCTCCGTTACGCGCTCAGATAAACGTCCGCCAGATTGCCTTCAAGGCCTTGGGCAGACACCGTATGATTGTTCACCCGCCGGTTCGCGAGCGTGACCATGCGCGGTGCGACGAGATTGAGAATCGGCAGATCACGATAGACGATCTGCTGGAACTGCTGATACAGCGCGACACGCCTGGTCTCGTCGGTTTCGATCGCGGCACTCTCGAGCAGCCGGTCGACCTCCGCATTGCTGTAATGCGGCGCGTTCGAAAACGGCACGCCTGGACGAATGTTCTGCGACCAGTAAAGGTGCTGCGCCCGCGCGGATGGATGGACTTCAGAAGCTCATCGAGAACGCCACGTCGGCCGATGTGAAGGGTTGCCTATCGTGCCATCTGACGTTCGGACGCAACGTGAAACTGTACTTCAGGCCGTCGGGACTGACCGTCCACGCGGTCGCCAGTTGCGGCTTCGGCCGCATATCGAAGTCATAGGCAAGCAGCCCTTCCAGCACTTTCGAACTCGCGACCAGCGCGGGTCCCGTCGTCTGAAAGATCGACACCAGTACCGGCGGCTCCGGGTTGATCAACATGTTGAGCGTGCCGCCGCGGCGCGGTGCGAAAGCCGTAGCAGCTTGCGCAAAAGTTCGTGCCGGAAGTCCGGCAGCCGCGAGCGCGGCAGTCGAGGAAAGCAGAAACGTGCGGCGGTTGAGCCCTGCCATTTGCTTACATCCTTGTATTCACGCATCGGCCGGATCGGTCGGCCTGTTGAGGAGAGGTCGAGCGCGCAGTGCCGCTCGCGCAGCACTTACGATAAAGGCGCCGTCACGCTAAACGAACCAATGGTTCGGCATATGTAAAGCAGGCTGCGGATAAAGGCGGCTTACGGGAGCGACGCACACCTTACGTGCGTGCGCGTGATGTTGCAGCGGCACGACACAGCGCTTCGGCGAGCCCTGCGATTGCCCTTCCGATTCATTCCCGCAGCCTCTTTCAGGCCGCTGCAAAAGGCGCGCGCCGACTCATCCAGCAGCGCACCGCAAGTGCATCAGATAAGGATTGCCAATGTATTGCCGTCGGCCGGCGTTATCGCCTGCCGAACGGCGAAGCAACGCGTTGGCGAAAATGAATCGCCGAAATCCATATCGGATTTGATTGTTTGGCCCACCGTTTTGCTCTGCTTATCGTTCAGGCCGACTGCAACACACGCTATCGCAGTCACACGCTCACTTCTCGAACTCACCGCCAGCAAAAAACTTCGAACACTATGAAGAAACTGATTCTCGCCGTCAGCATGTCATCCGCGATGGTCGGCACGACCAACGCTCAAAGCAGCGTGACGCTGTACGGCATCGTGACCGGCAATGTCACTTACGCCAACAACGCTCAAACCGCTGCGACGCCCGCGTCCGGACGCCCTCGCGGTGGCTCGCAGGTCGCGCAGTTCGGCAGCGGCACATACGGACTGGCGTCGAGCCGCTGGGGTCTGAAAGGCGCCGAGGACCTGGGCAGGCAGGTCAAGGCCGTTTTCCAGCTCGAGGGCGGGCTGAGCGTGAATAGCGGTGCACTCGGACAAGGCGGTGCGCTTTTCGGTCGGCAGGCTTACCTCGGCTTCACGGCGCCTCGCTATGGCACGTTCACCGTGGGGCGCCAGGGCGACGCTCAGATCGATCTCGTCTCGCCGCTCATTCACGCATGGTATTGGGGCAATCTGTCGATTCATCCCGCCGACTACGACAACCTGAACTTCACGCACCGCATCAACAACGCAGTCAAGTATCTGTCTGACACTTTCGGCGGTTTCCGCTTCGCCGGGCTGTATAGCTTTGGCGGCGTGGCAGGCAACGTCACGCAGAACCAGTACTGGTCGTTGGGCGCGAGCTATACCGGTGGGGCGTTTGCGTTTGCGTTTGCCGCGTCGATTCTGAATGCGCGTAACCCCAACACGTCGCTTTACGGCACCAACCCGAACGCCAGCGCCACCGGCAACAACCTCGGCTCAGCCGGTTCCGCCACGACGGCCGAGTCGAATCCGGCGATCGCGGGGTTTACGTCGGCAAATACACAGCAGACGGTGTCCGTCACCGGCACGTACGCAGCGGGAAGCGCAATCTTCGGGCTCGCGTACTCGAACACGCAATACCGCGGACTCGGCGCAAACGCAGCGCTCAATACGTTCAACTACAGGGGCACTGCCGTACTGAGTACGATCAGTGCAAGTCTGCGTTACCAGGCCACGGCGTTCCTGCGCTTCGGAACATCATTCGACTACACCGCGGGCGGCGGCGTGAACGGCAGACAAGGCGAGAAGTACGAGCAGTTCAATCTCGGCGCGGCCTACTCACTCTCGAAGGCAACCGACGTCTACGTGACCGGCGTATTCCAGCACGCAAGCGGCACTGATTCGCTCGGCCGTCCGGCAGTCGCGGCTATCGGCTACCCGTCACCGTCGGCGACCAGCAAGCAGGTCGCCGTGTCGGCAGGCATCAAGCATCTCTTCTGATACACGTTGCCCGCTCCGGCCAGGGCTTTGCCGCCCTGCTGCGGATCGGGCCGCGTCTCGCGGCAGGGATAGCGTCATGCGGATGCGGCAAGTTGCTCTTTCAGAACACGCGTCCTTCCGTGAGATGCGTCGTGACGCCGTTCAACTCGTAGTCACCGACCACCCTCGCTTTATGCAGCAGCGGATTGTGGCTGAAGATGGTCCGCAGATTGCGCCAGTGCCGGTCGAAGTTATGCGCGCGCCCAGTGGCCGATGCGCCGCCCACTTCGAACAGACGCTCGCCCGTATGCAGCGCAAGTTTGCTGACCACGAGCTGCGTCTTGGCCGTAGTCAACGCGCCTTCGAGCAAGCGCTCTTCGGCGTCCGCGGCGCCGCTGTGAATGGCTTCGGCCGAACGATCGAGCGTGCGCGCATTGTTGGCGATCAGCGCATCGATTGAAAGACTGTGCGCGGCCAGCTCGCCCACCACCTGCTGCACGAATGCCTCTTCCCGCGCGGAAGGCGCCGGGCTGTGCAGCACGGGCCGCCCGTACTGCGTGACGTAGCGCCGCGCATCCGCGACGATATTGCGCACGATGCCAGCAGCCACCGACACAAGATGCAGCTGACGCACCGCGCTGCCGTGACGGCCGGCGAGCGTCGTGTAGCCGCGCGTGGCGATCTCGTCGGCGAACACCTGCACGTTGTCGAGCACTAGACTGCCGCTTGCGGTCATTCTCTGGCCCATTCCGTCCCAGTCGTCGAGAACGCTCAGACCCGCGCGCGAAACCGGAATGACGATGGATATTTTCTCGTCGTTCTCGTCCTGCACGTTGATGCGCGCATAATCGGAAAATGCAGTGTCGGTCGAGTAGTATTTTTTGCCGCTCACGCGGAAATGCTCGCCCTCGCGAACCAGTTTCGTGACGATCTCGCCAGGGCGCGACGTTCCCAGTTCGGTCGAGGCACCACCAAATATTGCGCCGTTGCGGATTCGTTCGATCTGCCTCTCGTTGAATGCGGAACGCGGCGACAACAGCAATTGCTCGGTCTGGTCGAAATGGATCCGCAATGCGTGCGCGACGTTCGGCTCGTGTGCCGCGAGCGTCGCAATGATGTGAAAGAGGTCTTCGAGCGATCCGCCGAGGCCGCCCCATTCGATTGGAAATCGCAGTAGACCCAGCCCCGATGCGCGAAAAAGCGCCAAGCGGTCGAACGGCAATTCACGCCGTAGCTCGCGTTGTGCAGCATCTTCTCCTATCGCCTGTGCGAGCGCCGGCAATGCGGCGAGCGCGCTTTCAAGCGTGGTCTGGGTACGATTTTCCTGAGCTGCCTGCATATGCTGGGGCCTTGTTTCGAAGCGCGCGGAATCAAGTGACCGGGCACGACTTCGCGGCGGACGTCTGCACTGCGCGCCGGACCCGTGGATTCGACGCCGCAGTATAGGCACCGCATTTTCACGGCGGAACCAGCGAATCGAGCTTTGAATATGCGCGATTGTGGATATGGATTGCGGATGACGGTGTGAGATCGACGCCGGAGTTCAGGCCGCGACAGGGCGGCGTCGCGATAGGGGCGAACCGCCGCCCCATGGCGTGCCGCCCGATAACCTTAGCAAAACGCAATATTTCCCATCGCGCGTGCGAGCGGATACGCTTGTCCGATCCCTCGTTCATGCACGGAGAAAACGTGAGTGCCCTTCCTCTCGACGAAACAGGCGATGTGCTCGTCAAGCCTTTGTCTGCACACATCGGCGCTGAGATTCACGGCATCGATCTCACGCACCCGCTCGCGCCCTCGCAGGTTTCGGCGATTCGAGCCGCGCTGCTGAAATGGCGCGTCGTCTTCTTCCGCGAGCAGTTCCTGTCGCACGAGCAGCATGTCGCGTTCTCGGCGCAGTTCGGTGAACTCACGGTCGGGCATCCGGTGTTCGGCCATGTGGACGGTCACCCCGAGGTGTATTCCATCGCCAAGCATCGCAAGGCCACCCGCTTCGAAGGCGAGCCGATCCGCCGCCCATGGAGCGGCTGGCACACTGACGTGACCGCAGCGGTGAACCCACCGTTCGCATCGATTCTGCGCGGCGTGACGATCCCGCCCTACGGCGGCGACACGCAGTGGACCAATCATTGCTTATCAAAAACTCTCGGCACCGCTTCGCGGCTTTATCGACGGATTGCGTGGCGTGCATCGCTTCACGCCTCCGCCGGGCGCCGCGGCGACCAGCGACTTTGTCGATGCAGTTCAGCGACACTCGCTCGTCAGTGAACATCCGCTGGTGCGCGTCCATCCGGAAACAGGTGAACGCGCGCTCTATGTGAGTCCGGCGTTCCTCAAGCATGTGGTCGGTTTGACGGCCCGCGAAAGTCAGGCGCTGCTTGAACTGCTCTGGGAGCACGTGACTCGCCCCGATTTCACGGTGCGCTTCAAATGGGAGCCGGGCAGCCTCGCGTTCTGGGACAACCGCTCGACCGCGCATCTGGCACCAACCGACATCTTCGACCTCGATTTCGATCGCCAGTTGTACCGGACCACGCTGGTCGGCGACGTGCCGGTCGGGCCCGACGGCCTCGCGTCGGTGTCTATCGAAGGTTCGCCGGTCGGAGCCGCGGCCGCAGTCGCGCTGAATTAAAGCGGGCGGACAACAGTTCCAGACGGAACTCAGTACTCACGCAATCTCATGCGCGATAACTGAGGCCAGCCGCCTCCGCGGCCCGATCACGCTTTCGATCGCGCGAGGAATCGTGCTTCCACCCCGCTGTGCACGAGGAGGTCGAATCGCTCGGGCCGGATATGGAAAACGGTCGACTCGCAGGCACGGCCGTCGGCCAAACGCGACGTGCGGCGCAACACGAGCAGCGGCGCGGCGATGCCGGTACGCAGAAACGCGGCGATCTCGGCCGACGCGCTCACGGCCGTCACCGACATGTCGGCGTCAATAATGCGCCAGCCGGGAATGCGCTCCAGCATTTCATGCGACGGCAACGCCTCGGCCTCCATGCGTGAGACGACGCGCGCCTCGGGCAGCATGCACGTCTGCGCGATAGCCACCGGGTCATCGTCGACCCAATGCAGACGCTCCACGTACATACAGCTTTTGACGTCCGCGGCAAATGTCTGCCTGAGTCCCGGCGGCACCTCGCACTCTTCCATGCGCAACAGCTGCATGCGAGCCCGCGCGCCCTGCGCGGCCAGCGAATCGTAGAAACCCTGCAGCACGTCGAGCCGATGCCTGAGGCGGCGGCGCATGGCGAAGGTCCCCTTACCCTGCTTGCGCTCGATCAGGCTCGCCTCGGCCAGCCGATCCAACGCGAGCCGCACCGTCACGCGGCTCACGGAAAAACGATCGCTCAATTCCGCTTCCGAAGGCAGCTTGCCCGACGGCTCGTAGCGGCCCTGTTCGATTTCATCGCGCAGCGTCGCTGCAATCTGCTCGTACAGCGACCTGACGTCATCACGGACCAGTGTCATCGGTTGAGTTTTCCTGAACGTCGCGCGCCTTCAGCGCAATGACGACTATCGATATGAAAAGGAATTGGATGGCCAACTTGTATTAATACGTATTATGCATCCAGACGCGCGGTTGCGACGGCTCAATGCCGGGCCCGCGCACAACGCATGGAGAGCTTATCAGTGACTGACGACACCCTCGGCGTGCCGCAAGCGGAGCGCGCATCGGACCGGATGGCCTGTGCCCGCTGTCGCCTCGCCCGCGCCGGCCGCGCGCACCGAGGCCCACGCGGCCCCGCGCATGGGCGCTGCGCTGCTGCGCGCGCCTCGGTTTTGCGGCGGCATGGTTCGCGTTTTTTGCGGTTGTATGGCTCATGCCCGTGCCGGCAGGGCTCACCGCACAGGGCAAGGCCACGCTCGCCGTGGTGGCGTGGGTTGCCATCGTCTGGGTGACGGAGGCCATCCCTGTCGGCGTAAGCGGCATTCTGCTGCCGATGCTGCTAATGCTGTCGCACGCGAGCCCGACGTTCGCCACTGCGGCAAGCGGCTTCGCGGCGCCGGTAGTGTTCCTGTGCCTCGCGGCCTTTCTCTTTTCCGCGATCATGCAGGCGTGCGGCCTGGGATCGCCGCATCGCACTGCTTTTACTGGACCGCCTGAAAGTGCGCACCGCCAACGGTGTGATCTGGGCGATGTTCGCGGTGAATTTCGTCATGTCGCTGGTGGTGCCGGCCGCGAATGCGCGCGCGGCCACCTTGCTGCCCGTCACCAACGGCATCGTGCGTCTTTTCGGCGATTCACCGCGCGAGCGTGAAGCGAAGAAAGCCATCGTGATCCAGGCGCTCGTCTATGGCGCAATGATCAGCGGCATGTGCATTCTGACGGCACATCTGCCGAATATGGTCGTCACGGGCCTGCTGGAAAAACAGTTGGGCATCCGCATTTCCTATCTGACCTGGTTAAAGCTGCAGTGGCCGTATCTCGGCATGTTTGTCATCACGCAATGCTGGGTGCAGTACTACTTCGGCTCGCGCGCGGTGCAGATTCCGGGCGGCCCAGGCGCCGTTGCCTCGATGCGCGCAAAGCTGCCGCCCGCCACGCGCGGTGACTGGACGGTGCTCGCGCTGTTCGCGGGCGTCGCTGTGCTGTGGGCGACGGAGGGGTTGCATCATCTGTCGTCCGAGATTGTGGCGCTGATTGCGCTCGCGCTGCTCTTCTCGCCTGGCGTGCTGCGCTTCGGCTGGGCGGAGGTCGAGCAGCGCACCATCTGGGGCACGCTGTTTCTGCTTGCGGGCGCCTTGTCGCTGTCCGCGGTGATCAGTTCGTCGGGTCTCGCGCAATGAGCCGCCGATCACATCTACGTGGCCGCGCGCGGGCACGGCTGGTGGCTCACCATCGCGATCGTGATGCTGGGCACGCACGTGATCCGCATCGGCATGTTGTCGAACGTGGCCGCCGTCACGATGATCGCGCCGATCGCGTTCGATCTCGCGCCACGGCTCGGGCTGCATCCCGTCGCCTTCACAATGCTCGTCAGCGACACGGACAGTTTTGCCTACATTCTGCCGACGCAAATCACCGCGGGCGTGATCGCCTACAGCAGCGGCGCATTCACGACTGCGGACTACGCCAAGGTCGGCGTGGTATCTGTCCTGATCGCGATCGTCTATGGCCTGTGCGTGATCGCGCCGAGGTACGCGTACCTCGGTGTGCCCGTGTGGGATGCCGCCACGCCCTGGCCCTTCGCGCATTGACGCGCCGATGTTTATCCCTGCATTCAGGACGCGGAACCCATGAACGAAACACAGCCCGACATCCCATCTCGCGCCGCGGCGCTGCGCGAGCGGCTCGGGACTTCAATGACGGCTTCGAGGCAGTATCGGACATTCGTCTTCGCGCAAACTGCTGTCGCACCTCGCCATCACGTCGGCAGGTGCAGCGCACGCTCCGGCGGTCGCCATTAACATGCGCGTCCAATATCTTTAGCTGAATATACTATTTAGGATCTTCATAACGCAGTGCTAGCCTTTGCTCGATCGAGGTGTGCGATAAAAATGGACGACGCATTTGCCGTCCACTCTGGCATGCCTTTACCCATTCAAACGGATTCCAGCAAGGAGCTAATGTGAGCGTCGAATTCATCGGCATGATCCAGCAGCGCAAGGTCTCAGAAATACACCTTCCCCAAGGCCCGGCTATCGACACCGATTATGTGCGCCAATTTGCACAGGCGCATGAAAACGCCGGCTTCGACCGCATCCTGGTGCCGCATAGTTCGACGAGCCCGGACGCCACCATCACCATCGCCTACGCTGCCAGCGTAACGTCCCGCGTCCACTTCATGCTCGCGCACCGGCCCGGCTTCGTCGCGCCCACGCTCGCAGCGCGCCAGATCGCGACACTCGATCATTTCTCCGGAGGCCGGCTCGCCGTGCACTTCATTTCCGGAGGCAGCGATGAGGATCAGCGGCGCGACGGCGACTACCTCACACATGACGAGCGCTACGCCCGGACGGACGAATATCTGCAAATTCTGCGGCGCGTATGGACGGAGGACGAGCCATTCGATCATCACGGCCGCTTCTATCAGTTTGAGCACGCGCTTTCCGAAGTGAAGCCGAAGCAAACGCCGCACGTTCCGATCTACTTCGGCGGCGCGTCCGAACCCGCTCGCCGTCGCGGGTAAGCACGCCGACGTCTACGCGCTGTGGGGCGAGTCGAAGCAGCAGGTTCAGGAACAGGTCAGCCGGGTGCGCGCCGAGGCGGCGAAACATGGCCGCCAAGTGCGCTTTTCGGTCTTGTTCCGTCCCATTCTCGCGGCAACCGAAAAGGCCGCGTGGGAACGCGCCGAACATATCCTCGAGGAGACCCGTCGGCTGCGCGTCGAGCAGGGCTTTCACGCGGCGGCCCTCAACAGAGCGAAGGCGTAAGGCGCCTGCTCGCCGCGGCGGGTGACGGCGTGCGCGCCGACGACCGTCTGTGGACCGCTGTCGCGAAAGAGATCGGTGGACGCTCAAATTCCACGGCGCTCGTCGGCACGCCTGATCAGTTTGCCCAAACACTCACCGAATACCATGCACTGGGCGTCACGACATTCCTCATCCGAGGGTTTGATCCGCTCGAAGACGCAGTGGACTACGGCCGCGATCTGATCCACGCCACGCGGGAGCTGACTTCGCACGCGCGCCGCGCTGCGTGACAGGGACGATCCGCTCATGAGTACGCCCGTCGCTACCCTCCACTCTCTCCCGTTTCGCGAGGCACCCGTGCGCAAGTTCTGGTTCGACGACGACACCGCGCCCGCGCGTTCAGTCGAACAGGCGATTGCACCGGCAACAGCGCCTCGCAGGCGCATTCCGCCTGTTTGCCCACGCCGGGTTCGCACAGGGTCTCGCAGGCCACATCACCGCGCGCGATCCCGAATGGACCGACCATTTCTGGGTCAATCCGCTTGGCCGGCATTTCAGCCGTATCCGCGTTTCTGATCTGCTGCTCGTCAATCGGGACGGCGAAATCGTGATCGGCGACGGCCCGGTGAATCAGGCCGCGCGCGATCCACGCCGCGATTCATGAAGCCCGGCCCGAGATCGTTGCGGCGGCCCATACGCATTCGCTGTACGGCAAGGCATGGTCCACGCTCGGGCGCAAGCTCGATCCGCTTACGCAGGACTCGTGCGCATTCTATGAAGACCACGGGCTCTTCGACGACTTCCGCGGCGTCGTGCTTGATACGACGGAAGGCGCGCGCATCGCCGAAACGCTCGGCACGCAGAAGGCCGTCATCCTCAAGAACCACGGCATCCTCACTGCGGGACCGACGGTCGAGGCGGCGGCCTGGTGGTACCTCTCGCTTGAAAACGCATGCCACGCGCAACTGCTCGCGGAGGCCGCCGGCACGCCGCAACCCATTGCTCATGAAATGGCCGCACTCACGCATCAGCAAGTGGGCCGGGCCAACGGTGCCCGTTACGCGTTCGACAGCCTGTATGAAGGGCTGCTCGAAACGGAACCCGATCTGCTCGACTGATGGCCATTGACTCATTGCGACGGTTCGTCGGCCAGATTGCCGGGCTCGTCGACGCCAGTCACGACGAACACGTACTACTTGCACAGGCAAGCAGGCGTTGCGCGAACTGATTAGCACCGACGACGGGTTGCCCGACGCTTAGCCCGCGCCGTCTATGAAGGCACAGACAATGGGCGCGAAGCGATGAACACCTATCTGGAGTGCGAACATGGCCTCGTCGCACAGCTTCAACGCGACGGCACGCACGGCTTCTTCGTGATTTGAGCCGGCGCGGGATCGAGCCGCGGCGCGCTCATTTGCCCGCTCAGTCTCGCCGCTCACGCCGCCCGCGGCAGCTGCGCGGCCTTGAAGCATTGGCCGACGCTTTGCGCGAGCACAGCAAGCGCCGACTCGAATTTGCCGAGCGCGCGCGAGCGAACCATCCATACCGCAATGTGCGGCTTGAAATCGATCACGTTGACGATCTCGAGCTGCGCAGCATGCGCGCTCGTACGCAACAACGGCAAAGGCACGAGACCCAGGCCGATGCCATCGGCGACCAGACCGAGTTGCAGTTCGGTGCCGAGCGTCTCGAGATTCGGCCTGAGTGCATGGCCTTGCGCCGCAAGCGCCTGTTGAAGTCCCGCGCGAAAACCACAGCCATCGGGATTCAACACCCACCCATAGGACTGACATTCGGCGAGCGTATGGGGCCGCTTCTTCAGGCTCGCCTTCTGCGCAACCACTGCCAGTTTCAGCTCGCCCAGCACCTTGCCCGAAAGCGCCTCGCTCAATACGCGGTTAGCCGGCAACAACACCATTGCCGCGTCCAGCTCGCCCTCCTCCACCTTCTGCAGCAGCGGGCTGCCCCAGCCGGTCGATACGCGCGCCTGCAGCTCGGGATGGGCGGCGCGCAGCGCATGCAACGCCTTCAGCATGGCCACATCGGCAACGGTTTGCGCCACGCCGAGCCGGAAGACTCCCGCAAGCGGCGCGCCGTCGGCGACGAGATGCCTCAGTGCATCGACTTCACGCACGATTGCACGGCACTGATCTAGACGACGCGCCCCATGGGCGTAGTTTTGAGCGGCTTGGTGTTGCGGTCGAGCAGCTCGACGCCGAGCGCTTCCTCGAAGTTCTGGATGCGGCGCGTCACGGCCGGCTGCGTCAATGCCAGCATGTCGGCGGCCTGGCTGAGCGATTGACTATGAACGACGGCGACGAAGGCCTCGATGTCATCGAGTTTCATTGATGGATTCGACCTCGGGATTTCGGAGTGACTGCAACAACGCGGACTAGCGCCCAGCTTAGCGCGTCGTGACGATGCTGTTCAAGGGGGGCGTCAGCTTTTCGTCCTTGCATCTTAGCAAAGCAGAACAATGCGTTTGCCTTATAAAAGCGGCGTACGTATCGTGTGTTCTCCGCTGTCCAGAACTCACCTGTCCGAGCCTTTCATGCACCGCCCATTCCCTCATTCAATGCGCCGCCTGTTCAACTTCGCGTTCGCCGCGCTGGCAGCCGGCCTCGCGCACACCGCTCACGCCGAAACGACGCTGAAGGTCGGCGACCAGCAGTTGCAGACGCGCGGCATTCTTGAGGCCGCCGGCCAGTTGAAGGACCTGCCGTACAGGATCGAATGGTTCAATTTCCCCGCAGCGCAGCCGCTTGGCGAAGCGCTCAATGCGGGCGCCATAGACGTGGGCGGTCTCGGCGACGCGCCGCTGATCTTCGCGTATGCGGCGGGCGCGCGCGTGCGGGCTGTCGCCGCTACGCGCTCCACACCCATCGACCTTGCCATCATCGTCCCGGAGGCCTCGCCGATCAGATCGGCCGCCGACCTGAAGGGCAAGCGCATTGCCACCACACGCGGCTCAATCGGTCACTACCTCGCCATCGCGACGCTGGAACGTGCGGGCATCAAGCTCTCCGAGGTCTCGCTGCGCTTCATGCAGCCGGCTGACGCCAAGGCCGCGCTCGCGTCGGGCAATGTCGATGCATGGTCCACCTGGGACCCGTATGTCGCGCTAGCCGAGCAACGCGACCACGACCGCAGCATCGCGAACGGCGTCAACCTGTCCTCGGGCTTGAGCTTTCAGGCAGCGACCGAGTCCTCGATCAAGGCGAAGCAAGCGGAGATTGCAGACTTCCTGAAGCGTGTCGCCGCCGGTCAGCGCTGGGCGCTATCGCATCCGGACGAAGTCGCCGCGATGCAATCGAAAGTTACGGGCTTGCCGCCCGACGTCCTGA
Source organism: uncultured Paraburkholderia sp. (assembly GCA_940746715.1). Classification (GTDB taxonomy): domain Bacteria; phylum Pseudomonadota; class Gammaproteobacteria; order Burkholderiales; family Burkholderiaceae; genus Paraburkholderia. The sequence goes on along the minus strand of CALNWN010000007.1, from coordinate 157,724 downwards.
AGACCGTCTATCAACGCGCGCAACTGCATCCCGTGCAAATCGACGACGGTCTCATCGCCGAGCAGCAGAAGACGGCCAATCTCTACGAGCGTGCGGACGTGATCAAAACACATCTCGACGTCGCGCCGAGTTTCGATCGCCAGTTCCCGCTTGCCGCCCCGTGATGTGCACGCGCAAGACTGCCCTTCCCGAGTGCCTCGCATGAATAGCCGACATCCGCATCCCGCGCTGACCGACATCGAACGCGACGCCGTCGCGCTAGACGCACTTGCCGACCTGGATAGCGCGCGCGCCGACACGTGGCTCGACCAGCTCACTCAGGACTTCGCCGCGGGCGCGGCCGCCCTCGACGCGGGGCCGGGCTTCCCGCACGACAACCTTGCACGCTTGCGCCGCGCCGGCCTTCTGTCGCTGACTGTGCCGCGCGCGCTCGGCGGACGTGAAGCCACGCCCAGACAGACGCTCAAGGTCGTGCGTGCGGTTGCGCGAGGCGAGCCCTCTACTGCGCTGATTCTCGTGATGCAGTGCCTCTACCATTTGCGGCTGCAAGGCAACCCGCACTGGCCCGTCTATCTCAAGGAACGCATTGCGCGCGACGCCGTGGAACGCGGAGCGTTGATCAACTCGCTGCGTGTCGAACCGGAGCTCGGTTCGCCGTCGCGCGGTGGCCTGCCGGCCACGCTCGGCAAGCGCGTAATGGGCCAGCATGCTGACGATGGCGGCTACTGGCTGCTGAACGGTCGCAAGCTCTACTCGACCGGCAGTCCAGGCCTTACCTGGCTGGCGGTGTGGGGCCGTACGGACGAGCCATCGCCGCGTGTCGGCACATGGCTCGTACATCGCGATACGCCGGGCGTACGTGTCGGCGAACCATGGAATCACCTCGGCATGCGTGCCACGGGAAGTCACGAACTGATCTTCGACAATGTGCGCGTGCCGCTCGATCAGGCCGTCGATTTGCAAGCGCCGCAGAACGCGAGCGGCATGGACCCGGAAACGAGCGTCTGGATGAACGTCCTGCTGCCGGCGATCTACGACGGCATCGCGCGTGCGGCGCGCGACTGGTTCGTGCAATGGGCATCGCAGCGCGTGCCGTCCGGTCTCGACGCGCCGTTATCGAGTCTGGAGCGTTTCCAGCAAACCGCAGGGCGCATCGACGCGTTGCTGTTCAACAACCGCACGCTGCTGGATGCAGGCGCGGCAGGCCACGTGGGTCCGAACGAAGCGCCGGCGATCAAATACCTCGTCAGCCGGCAGGCGATCGAAGCCGTCGAACTCGTGCTCGAAGCGAGCAGTAATCCAGGCTTGAGCCGCAACAACCCGCTCGAGCGTCATTATCGCGACGTGCTGTGCGCGCGCATTCACACGCCGCAAAACGACACGGTGCTCGGAACTCTCGGTCGCGCCGCGTTCGCCGCACACTGACGCGCGCCGTCACATCGGCCAGCATGCTTAAGGAGCCATTGCATATGAGCGTCGAATTCATCGGTTACGTCAGCCACCAGGAGGCCAGCGAAATCCATCTGCCGCGAGGCCCCGCTGTCAATCCGCCGTATATTGCCGCGGTCGCGCAGGCGCACGAATACGGCGGCTTCGACCGCGTGTTGATAGTGCATTCGAGCGCCTCGCCCGACGGCTTCCAGATTGCTTCGTTCGTCGCCCAGCAAACGAAGCGGCTCGGCATCCTGCTCGCGCACCGCCCGGGCTTCGTCGCGCCCACCCTAGCCGCACGACAACTCGCCACGCTGGACCACTTCAGCGCAGGACGCGCCGCGGTGCACATCATCTCCGGCGGCGACGACGCGGAACAGCAGCGCGATGGCGATTATCTGTCGCACGCGCAACGCTATCTGCTCACCGACGAATATCTCGACGTCCTCAAGCGCGCCTGGACGAGCGATCAGCCGTTCGATCACGAAGGCGCTTTTTACCGCGTGACGAGCCATCGCTCGCAAGTTCGCCCGCTGCAGCAGCCGCACCTGCCGGTATATTTCGGCGGTTCGTCCGACGCCGCCATCGAAGTCGCCGGCAAGCACGCCGACGTCTATGCGCTGTGGGGCGAGTCGCTCGCGGCCGTCGAAGAGACGATCGCAAAGGTACGCAAAGCGGCTGCGCGTCATGGCCGCGAGCGGCACATCCGCTTCAGCCTGTCGTCGCTGCGCCCGATCATTGCGGCCACGGAAGACGCCGCGTGGGCGCGCGCGGAATCCATTCTCGAACGTGCCAGGGAGGTCGTCGCCCGATCGCCGAATTTCACACGCCGGCCAAAGGACCCGCAGAACGTCGGATCGCAGCGTCTGCTTGCTGAAGCCGACAAAGGCAGCGTGGTCGATACGCGCCTGTGGACCGGCATTACCGCGCTCACGCGTGCAGCGGGTAACTCCACGTCGCTCGTCGGCACCGCGCAGCAGGTTGCCGATGCCATGCTCGAGTACCACAATCTTGGCGTCTCCACGTTCCTGATTCGCGGCTTCGATCCGCTCGAAGACGCCCTCGCCTATGGCCGCGATCTGCTGCCCCTCGTGCGCAAGGTCGTCGGGCACGAGGCAGCGACGAACGAGACGATCACCGCCTGATCTTCCCCTCGAAGCAGCCGAACGGCCCGCGCGTCAGGCCAGCACGTCCGAGAACACGCCGTAGCGAATCGCTGCGGGTTCGTGCCGCTGTTCAGCACGCCGACCGATTTCAGGTCGTCGGCATAGAGTGCGATCTCCTTCTTGAATGCATCGCCGACTGGATGATGATCCGTGTGGCTCTTCAGCATGGCCGTTAGCTGCTCGACGTTTGCACCGGGCGCGTTCGGCGCGAAGATCGCTGCTGCCTGCGCCGGATTATTGGCGGTCCATCCCGTCGCCTCGAGCAGCGCCTGCGTCAACGCCTGCGCAGTCGCACGGTCCTTGCGGATCAGCGAGCCGCGCACGCCCAGCACGCAGCACACGCGGTTCGCATATTCGACGCACAGATTGTTCGACACCTCTTGCAGGCGGTCGCTTTCGCGCAAGGTCCAGATAGTCGGATCGCCGTCGGCGATCGCCTGTACCTCGCCCTTCTTCAATGCCTCGCCTGGCAGCGGCGCAGGGTATTGCCGCCAGCGGACGTCGTTGTCCGGGTCGACGCCGATCTTCTTCAGCGTGACCGCAAAGAAATTTTTGGCAGGACTTGCCATATCGCTTACACCGACAGTGCGGCCTTTAAGTCCCTGAAGGTCGACGATGCCCGACGCTCTCGTCGCCAGCAGCCTCATGCAGCCGCCATGAATACCTGCTGTGAGCTTGACGTCGAAGCCCTGTTCGAGCGGCTTGATCCAGCGCAGCGCCATACCGACGCCCGCATCCGATTTGCCGGTCGCAATCGCTTCGAGCAACTGGTCGGTCGAACCGGCGAAGTTGACCAGTTCCACGTCGAGACCATGTTTGCGGAAAAAACCCTGCTTTTGCGCAACCGGCACCGGCGCAGTGCAGATGGCCGACGCATTCCATGAGAGCTTGAGCGGCTTCAGTGGCTCTTGCGGCTTTTGCGCTTCGTCGGCCCATGCTCGCATGCCGGGCAGCCCGAACGCGGCGGCGCCGAAGGCAGCCGTGCCGGCGGCCCATGCGGTGTTACGCAGCCAGACGCGGCGGGCGGCGTTGAATGCCGGATTGTCGTCGTGATCGCTCATCATGTCCGTTTTCTATTCCCGAATGAAATGAAGTGTGGTGAGGTGTGCATAGCCCGTCAGGCTTCGAGGCCCAGCAGTCCGAGAACTTCGCGACGCAGCGACACGAGTGCGGGATCGTCGCGATGCCGCGGATACGGTGCGTCGTTACGAACCTCCGCGACGATGTGAGCCGGCCGCTCGCTCAACACGATGACGCGGTTGGCCACGTAAAGAGCCTCCGCGACGTCGTGGGTGACGAGCAGTACGGAAAAGCCTTCAGCCTGCCAGAGCCGCACGAGCTCCGACTGCATACGGATGCGCGTGAGCGAATCGAGCTTGCCGAACGGTTCGTCCAGCACCAGCAAGCGCGGGTTGTTCACGAGCGCACGCGCGAGCGCCGCGCGCTGCGCCATGCCGCCGGACAACTGGTGCGGAAAAGCATTGGCGAATGCGGACAGGCCGACCATGTCCAGTGCTGCGTCGATGCGCCTCGCGACGTCGTGCTTCGCTTCCTGCCCTGCGGCATCGCCGCGCGTTCTGCGCTGCGCCTGCGGACCCAATGCGACGTTGTCGCGCACCGTACGCCACGGAAACAGCGTCGGGTCCTGAAACACGACGACGCGCGAGGGATCAGGACCGGCAACCGCCTCGCCGTCGGCGCGAATCTCGCCCCGCTCGGGGGCGTCGAGCCCTGCTACGAGCCTGAGCAGCGTGGACTTGCCGCAACCGCTGGCACCGAGCAGGGCGACGAACTCGCCGGGCTCGACCGTGAGACTGATGTTGTCGAGCACGTGCAGCGCCTCGCCGCGCAACGCAAACCGGTGGCTGACGCCGCGCACCTCGACCCGCGTGCCGCGGCTTGCGTGCGCGGTCGCAGCACGCGCGAGCGCATCGGTCGAGGATTCAGGAATGACAGCAGCTACCATTTGAGCAATCCTTTTTGCCATGCCAGCAGACGGTCGCGCACGCGGAACAGCAGCGTGATGAGCCCCGAGCACATCAGCGCCATCACGAACAGTGCGACATACATGTTGGAATACGCGGCCCAGCCTTGCGCCCATTGCAGATACCAGCCAAGGCCGGCCTTCACTCCCATCATTTCCGCGACGATCAGGACGGCGAAAGATGCGCCCAGCCCCATGAACAGGCCGACGAAAACGGACGGCAACGCAGCGGGGATCGCCACGCGCAGGATGAGGAAAGACGGCCGCGCGCCGAGCGTGCGTGCCACGTCGTAGTACGCCGAACTCACACCGACAACGCCGGACCACGTCAGCACCGCAACGGGAAACGCCGCTGCAAGCGCGATCAGAAATACGCTCGCGCTGAAGCTCGACGGGAAAAAGAAGAACGCGAGCGGCAGCCATGCTGTGGCAGGCAGCGGACCGACGAGACGCAGGATCGGATGAAGCCAGTAGCCGATCGCCTTCGACCAGCCGATGCTGACGCCAATCACGAAGCCCGTGAGCGCCCCGCACGCATAGCCGCATGCGAGCAGCACGAACGAATGACCGACGCTCGCAGCGAGCCTCGGCAAATCGTCCGCATAGACTGCCAGCAGCGCCTGAGGCGGCGCGAAGAACGGGCGCGGCAGCCATTCCAGTTGCGCCGTGACCACTTCCCACACGGTGATGCCAAGGGACAGCGCGAGCAGCCACGGCGCCGCGTCAAGCCAGGTCTGCACACGTGGGCGCGCGGCGCCTCTCTTCTCCGTCGAAGCGTGCGCTCGCCAGCCGGCCACTCCGATAGCCGCCGACAGCACCGCGAGCAGCAGCTTGAAGATCAGCAACTCGCGTGTGTACGGCCAGTCGTCGAGCGCGGGCCACCACTGCGTGACCGCGCCGCTGCCGAGCCATCCCAGCGCGGCGAACGCCGACACCAGCACCCTCGCGTCGCGGCGCGCGGTGTCGGCACGATCCGCGGCGACGCTTGTTGAGGGAAGAGTCTGGGTTTGCGTGGACATGTCGTGCTCCGTAAAAGCAAGGTCATACGCCGGCGAGGCGCGTCTCGGCAATCGCCCGCACGTCGATGCGGCGTGGCAGGATCGCGTCGCGATTGGCACTGTCGGCTACTTTCTGAAGCGCTTCGATGTCCGCGTCGGTCACGAAGTGCTGCCGGAGCGAAGCACGCTGCGTGATCTGCTTCGCGGCGTCGAGCGGTGAGCGCGTGAGCGTTGCGTAGATCTGCGCATAGGCGTCGGGGTTGGCGAGAGCCCAGTCGCCTGCGCGCTGATAGCGCTTTAACACGTCGGCGATTGCCGCACGCTTTTTCACATCGCTCAGCGAATTGCCCGACGCGGTGATGAAGCCGAGGCCACTGTTGATGCCCCGGCCGTTGCGCAGAATGCGCGCGCCACGCTGCACGGCGATCCCATAGTACGGGTCGAACGTCGCCCACACTTCTATGGAGCCCGAAGCAAAGGCGGCGAACGCATCGACCGGCAGAATGAAGCGCACGTTCACGTCGTCCTTCGACAAGCCAGCCTCCGCAAGCGCGCCGTACAACTGGAACTGCGAAATGCTGCCGCGCGCCGACGACACGAACACCGTGCGCCCTTTCAGATCGGCGACGGAGCGAATCGTCGATTTCGGCCCGACCAGGATGCCGAGTTGAGCGCCCGATCCCACTCGGGTGGCCACGATCTTCAACGTAGGATCGCCGACTGCCGCCGCCAGCACCGGCAGATCGCCCGCAGGTGCCAGATCGACGGCGCCCGCGCGCTGCGCTTCGAACAGGGGCGCGGCGCCCTGGAAATTGGCCCAGCGGTAAGCGTAAGGCGCGCCGTCAAGTACCTTCGCCGCCTCGATCAGCGCCCGCGTCCCGCCGGCCTGATCGCCGAGGACGAGGGTAATGCCGTTGCCGGCCGCGCTCGCATTGGTATTGGAAGAAGCCGCGCTTTGCGCGTTGGCCGCAGCGCCCGCCATCGCGAGCGGCGCGGCACCGGGCACGCGCAATGCGCGCCGTCGCGCGTAAAAAGACGTCGAAGCGGAAACGGTCATAGGTCCTCGCTGGAGGTGATCGACACAGCGTAGCAACGAAGGACCGGCGTGAGAATTATTCTATTTCGATATGTTTATAACGATTCAACATTTATCTTTTGCATGTCCCGGCGGCGAGTCGGACACGGGGCTGGACGCTCGGCGCGCGAGCCGGGATCCCCGAGAAACAGGTCGCGCGAATCCAGATCACAGATCACGAAGGCCGACGGAAATGAACTCACGTGAAGATTGGCGACCCATGGCCTTCGCCATTCAGCCGACTGATTGGCAAGACTCCCGAATGCCTGTCCCCGCGACGAACCGCGCTTCGACTCAATCGGCCTCTGGGGCTTGACGATCGGCTCGACCGACCCGCGACTCGCAGCCATCGTGCGGCGAGACGAATCGGTTAAAGCGGGTACACAACCGGCTCTCACCGAGCGTCGCGCCATACGCCGAGCCCATCGAAGCGAGTCCTGGCAGGCTGGTTTCCATCGCGCCACGGTCGTCGTCGAAGAAGGCGCAATCGCTGCATTCACCGCGCTGCGTCCAGCTGTATAGCTCGCTTTGGCATGGCTGTCATTGCCCGAAGTTCGCCCAGTATGGCGCGAACACGTGAACCGACAGCACATAACCAATCACCACGTTGACCGCGACGCCCGCAGTGAACGCGACGAACGGCTTCACGCCCGTCGCCGTAAGCGCTGCGAACCGGGTCGTCAATCCGATGCTGAGGAAGCAGAACGTGAACGCCCAGGTGCGCAGCGCGACGATCGGTGCGACGAAGGCCGGCGTCACGACGCTGCGGTATTCGGCCAACGTGTAATGCGACGAAATCCAGGTCACGAGCACCGAAGCAACGACGAACCCAATCACGAACTTCGGGAAACGCAGCCAGATTTCCTTCACGCGCGTTTCTGTGCGCAGTTCCTCGCCCGATTCGCGATCCCAGCGCGTCGTGACCACGATCGCCAGCACGAAGGCCCAGATGCCGATCCAGATATCGCGTCCGACCACTTTCATCAACGCGAATGCCTGCAATGATGCTTCGGGCGCGCCGCTCACCACGCCTGCCGTATGCCGCGCGAAATCGCCATAGGCCTGAGCGGCGGCGATGCCGGCCGCATCCGCGAATTCGGATGTGCCGATCCAGGCGCCCGCCACGCCGGCAGGCAGGCCGAGCGCGCGCGAAATGGCCGGCAGCACGAACACCATCACGATCGCCCACACGACCACCAGCGTGATCGCGACCGATGCCTGCTCGCGCTTTGCCCGCACCGCGCCCGCGATCGCGATCGCAGCGGACACGCCGCATACTGCGCCGCCCACGCCGAGCACGGCGGCAAAGCGTTTGTCGAGCGCGAGAGCACGCGCGGCGAAATAGATGACGAAGAACGTGACGAGCGAAACAATGGTCGCTTGCCCGATGGCCACCGGGCCGCCCCACACAATCAACGTCAACGGCAAAGTTGCACCGAGCAATACGATCCCGACCTTGATATACAGCTCCACGCGCAGCGCGGGCGCGAGCCAGCCGGGCGCACCGAACACATTCGAGACGATCAGCCCGAGCGCCAGCGCGATCAGCGGCGGCTCCAGGTTGTACGTGCTCGCCTGCGCCCACGCGCCGACCGCGAAGATCACCGCGGATACAAGAAACACGGCGATGAACCCGCTCACGAAACGGACTACCGAAAGCCCGAGCGCGCCGATAGCGACTGAAAACACGGCCGCGAACGCGACGAACAACGCCACATAGCCGCCCGCATGTTTGCCGATGTCGGCGGCGAGTTGGCCCGGCTGCGCCCATTTGGCGGGCGCCACGGCCAGCCATTTGATACTGCTGCCCGAAGCGAACAGCCCATACGCGACGAGAATCGCAAACAGACCGATCAGACCGCCCACCAGTCTTCGGTGCCGAATGATTTGCGCGACTGGCCCGACTCCTGCGATCCCCGCGCCCCCCGCGACTCGCGCGCCCGCTCATCCTACCCCGCGGCGACGCCGCGTGCTGCCGATGTATTGGTCATCACATTCCCCTGGAAACTGCTGATCCTGGTCCACCGCGCGCTTCCCTGTGGTGCCATGCGTGATGCCTTGCGTAGTGGTCCACGCGCCGTCGGCGTTCCTGCTGCCTGAACGGCCTGCAATTCAGTATGCGATCGGCGAATGTGAACGGGAAATGACTTATTTATCTTTGCATATTGCTCACGCGCGGAGCATGAGGCTGCCGGCTAATGCACCCGGTTGTAGACTGATCGGCTGCAACGCTGTAGTGCAACGGGTGGCGTGGCCGAAGGCGGCAGAGCGATGTGAGAGATGTCGTGCCGCCGGTCAGGCGGCGCGACCTTCAGAAGAAGAGCAGCGTGCGCAACTCGATACTGCGGCGCGGCGGCGCATCGGCGGGTGTGGTGGGATCGTCGAACGCGGTGTGCGCCGTCACACGTGCGACACCGTCGCCGGCCGAATCGAAAATCTTGATGAGCAGGAATTCGTCGGGCGTCATGTCAGGGTAGTAATACCAGCGGTGACGCGGATTGAACACGAGCGCGTAGGTTTCGCCCACCTTGTCCGGGTATACGAGGTCCGACGCGACCAGATCGTTCAGCGCGATACTTCTGGCATCGCACAACGCTAGCGCGCCTATCGGCCGCCAGAGATTGACGATCGCCACTCGCCCTTTCAGCAGTTCTTCGGCTTCGGCCGGCGGCAGATGGTCGCGCACGCGCCGCGGCCCGGAAACGAAAGTCTGATCGTTGTGAATGTATCTGACGGGTTCGCGGATGCCGGCCGCGCGTCCCGCGTCGCCGTCGCGCAATGTGTGATCGAAGATCACGACACGGCGCGCGCCGGTGGCTTTTCTGAGCAGTTCCTCGCTCTCGGGATAATAAACAGAGCGGATCTTTTCCGGGTCGCGGAAATCGGTCAGCGCACTGACGTGGCGATGCAGTTCGAACCCGTTGCGGTCGATCCACGGTGCGCCAGGCGGCGGCGCTACGCGTGCGTTCGCGATCTCGACGCGATATGGGCGGTACACGCCGCTGCGCTTCGGCACGCCGGGCGGCGGGTCGTACTGGTACGAGACTGGCCTCTCGCCCGTGAACTCCAGATAGTTCATCCAGATAGTTCATCCAGATAGTTCAACTCCGCCTGAACCAATGCGGCAGTAGCCGGCCTGTCGATAACGAGCTCGCTCATGATCGCGTCCTCACGATGTGAAATCAAAACGTTTCGTTGTATGGCCTCAGGTCGATTTCCTGTGACCATGCGCTTCTTTTCTGCCGATGCAGATGCCAGTTACGCATCGGCGATGTCATCCGGCTTGAGCAGGCCGTCCGCACCCTTTTTCGGCGACGCGTTGCGGCGCGGACGTGCGCAGGCGCTCGCCGTCGATTCCGCCGTCCACCACGACGTGCGCCACGTGGATATTTCGCGGACCGAAATCGCGCGCAAGGCTTTGCGAGAGCGAACGCGGCAAAGGCGGCCGGCCGCGCAGCGAAGCTGTCGCGCCGGTGAACAGCAACGATCCCGCCCCGCTCGAGAGCAGCAGTTCGAGCGCCGCGCGCGCGAAGATGAATCCACCGAGCGCGCCGACCCGCCACGCGGCTTCGAATTGCTCCACGCCCAGTTCGAGCGTGGGCGTGCGCGCCGCGCCGGCGGCGTTGAAGATCGCGACTTGCAGGGTGCCGTGCCCGGCAATCTGCCGCGCGATGTCTGCGATGGCGGTTTCGCTCGTCACATCGCCTGGAAAGGCCAAGGCCCTGGCGCCCGACTGGCGCAATTCCTCTGCCAACGCCTCGATGCGCTGATGCGAGCGGCCCGTGACGGCGACCGTGAAGCCCTCTCGCGAGAAGCGGCGCGCCCAATCCGGCGCTAGCGCCGACCCCGGCAATCCACGCGATCGGCGTGCGTGCTCCCGTTGTTTCGACTGCGTCTGACATGCGTCCTTCGCCCACTGACGGCTGCTTGCGTGAACCTGATGCACGCGCCTGCTGCGTTGCACTGCTTAGCGTGGGGAAATTTCAAAAGGCGCGACGAAAATTCCCGGCAGATATTCGACATGGAAGTAACCGCAGCGCGCATAGGCGGCGATGCGTTCAAGTTGCTGGGCGTCAGGCGCACTTGTGACGGACGGCTGGGCTCCGCCCACCGCTGCTTGCGCTTCAGGCCCCCGGCAGTTTTCGCACGTCGGCATTCGCGAGCGCGTGCGCGAACTCGACATCGGCAGGAAGTTGCGGATATTCAGCCTGAACAGCGCCCGGGCAAGCATCTTCATACGGCCTCCGTCAGCCAGTGTCATTCACTGAATCTAGCGGCCGCTTTCGTGAACTGCAAAGAAGGTTTCGTGGATTGGTTTTCACGCTTTCGATATTGGCGGCGAAAAGCGGTCCGCGATTCGGTCCTCGCGCGCTATAAGCATCACACGTGCTTTGTTTGTGAGCTTTCGTTCGCCGCTACAGACAACGCGGCTACATTGGCGGTATTTGCAAGCCGCATCCACAACCACACATTCGAAGGATCGTCATGCCGTTCTACCGGGGATCTCGTCTGGCCGCGCTGGTTCAAAGGCCGCTCAGCGCACGTTGTTGTCCGCCGCTCGCCGTCTCCTCAACGCCGCCACTGCCGTCTTTGCCGTCGTCGCCGTGGCCGCGTTCGCAATACCGCCGGCACACGCGGCCGCGCCCGCCGAACTGAAGCTGGACTACGCGTATTACTCGCCCAAGAGCCTCGTCATCAGGCGAAACGGCTGGCTCGAGCAGGAACTCGCGGCCGATCACACGCAGGTCAAGTGGGTGCTGAGTCTTGGCAGCAATCGCGCTCTGGAGTACCTGAACAGCAGCGCGATCGACATTGGTTCGACCGCGGGCCTCGCGGCTGTGCTCGGCAAGGCGAACGGCAACCCGATCCGCACAGTGTATGTTTTTTCGCGGCCCGAATGGACCGCACTGGTGGTGTGCAAGGATTCCCCGATCCGAACGCTGGCAGACCTGAAGGGCAAGAAAATCGCGGCGAAATCGTCAGTCTCGTCGGCCCGAGCGGGTGCGGCAAGAGCACGCTGCTGCGCGCGATCGCGGGACTGGACCCTGATTACGAAGGCGAGATTCGACTCGACGGCGTGGTGCACAACCGGCCGTCGCCGCGCATCGGCGTGATTTTTCAGGAGCCGCGCCTGTTGCCCTGGCTGCGGGTCGCGGATAACGTCGCTTTCGCTGCGGGTCCCCGGCGCGGCGACGATCCGCGCGTGGCCGAACTGCTAGCCGAGGTCGGTCTTGCCGATGTGCGGGACGCGCTGCCCAAGCAGCTATCCGGCGGCATGGCGCAGCGCGTTGCGCTCGTGCGCGGACTGTTCTCGCGGCCCGATCTGCTGTTGCTGGACGAACCGTTCAGTGCCGTCGACGCGATGACAAGAAGCCGCTTGCAGGATCTATTGCTCTCGCTGACCCGTTCGCATGGGACCGCTGCGTTGCTGGTCACGCATGACCTCGACGAGGCGCTTTATGTGTCGGATCGCGTGGTGCTGTTTGCGCCGTCGGATGGCGGCAGCGCGGGGCGTGTTGCGAAGAATGTCGTGGTAAGTTCGCCGCGTCCGCGTCATCGGCGCGACGACCTGAGTGCCGGTCTTCGTGCAGAGTTGCTCGAGGGGTTGCATGGTGAAGTTGAGTTCAGCGGATAAGGCGCGCCATCGGGACCGCAGACGTGCATTGATGGCGTGGTGTCCCACTTGCCCGGCCAGCTGCTTGTAGGCCTCTGCAGACCACTGCAGAGGATCCTGATTTATTCTCAGGGAAGAATATCCGGCGTAAGTTTCCTTTGCAACGCCGGAAAAACCTACGCCTACATCGCAAGTTTAGACATACGCCAGCACGCGATCGACGCCTACATTTTTCGCTTTATCTTCAGTGACTTGCGGAATGTTTTGGCTCGTCCTGGAAGTCCGCGGACAAATCGCGGATTCGCGCTATTCATTCTCATCAAAGTAATGCCCGAACTTAACCTGCTTGGTGCGGATATACCGCTCGTTTTCCTCGCGCATCGGAATGGCGAGCGCCACCCGTTCGCACACCGGAATGCCGTGCTTCGAGAGTGTGTCGAACTTGTCGGGATTGTTGCTCATCAATCGGACCGACGTGACTTTCAGCGTGCGCAAAATGCCCGCGGCCGAGTCGTATTCGCGCGAGTCGTCTGGTAGACCGAGGTCGAGGTTGGCCTCCACCGTATCGCGTCCCTTCTCCTGCAGCGCATACGCGCGGATCTTGTTCGACAGACCGATGCCGCGGCCTTCGTGCCCGCGCAGATAGAAGAGCACGCCACAGCCTTCGGCGGCGATGTAGCGCAGCGCGAGATCGAGTTGTTCGCCGCAGTCGCAGCGGTAAGAGCCGAGCACGTCGCCCGTCAGGCATTCGGAGTGCAAACGTGTCAACACCGAGGACTTGTTGGCGACGTCGCCCATCACTAGGGCAAGGTGCTCGGCGCCGCTTTCGATCACGCGAAACACGTAAGAAGTGAACGTGCCGTAGCGCGTGGGAAGCGTGGCGGTGGCGTCGAGAACGACGCATTCGCCTTTGATTGCGCCGTCTGCCGCAGGCGACGGATCGTGAGACGTGAGCATGGCGTTAGACAATGGTGCTGGACATGAACCCGATGAAACCGGGGATTAGGTACGGACAGGAGTTTACCGCTAATCGGCGTACCGCACCCGAATGCCCATGCATGGCGCACGGATCATGCACCACGAAAGCGCGACGCGCGTCGACGCAAACATCGCGCGCGATGCGCGCGCTGCATCGCTACATGAATTGCAGGCTTTGCGCGCTCCAGGCATTCCCGGACACACTCGCTGGCGCGTCGCACCTATACTGGAATCGCCTGTCCCCGACAGCCCGCTGCGCCGGCGTGCTGCACTGCGAAACGGAGCCGCTCCATGACAACCGTTGCACAGCTTCTTAAAACGAAACCGAACCACACCACCGTTTTCACCATCGGAGCCGACGACTCCGTGTACGAAGCGATCAAGCTGATGGCCGACAAGGGCATCGGCGCGCTAGTGGTAACGGATGGCGAACACCATCGCGGGGATCGTCACGAAGCGCGACTACGCGCGCAAGGTCGTGCTGATGGACCGCTCGTCGAAGGCAACGCCCGTCCGCGAGATCATGAGCAAAGCCGTGCGCTTCGTGCGCCCGGATCAGACCACCGACGACTGCATGGCGCTCATGACGGAGCGGCGCATGCGCCACTTGCCGGTGATCGAGAACGACAGGCTCGTCGGCATGGTGTCGATTAGCGACCTCGTGAAGAACATCATCGCCGAACAGCAATTCACCATTCAGCAACTCGAGTTCTACATTCACGGCGAGCGTCCCTGACCGGTCGCGCCCGCTCGTCCGGGCGCGCGTCCTGGTGCGTCTCCTGACGCGTGTCCTGGCGGCATCGGCCGCAAAAAAAGCCCAATCGCTGAACGGTTGGGCCAAGCTACCTTGCGGCAGCGGAGGTTCCTCGAATTCTGGATAGCCCCTTCTTGCAGTGGGCTCTCGGGATGCCGGGCCTGCCGGGATCCTGTCTTTGACGCTTGCTCTCGCAAGGGCGAAGGTGCGCCCGCGCACGAGATTCGGCGACGCTGAAGTCCGCCGCACTCTCTCCGCGCAGCCGCGCGCCGCTCCTGCACACCGCGCTGCGTCACGATTCGGCTCGCTCGCCGCTTAGTTGCCGAAGTACACCGACTTCGGACCGGTCATCGGCTCACGCACGGCGCCCGATTGCGACGAACCGCTCGTCATGCCGCCGTAGCCGCTCGTATCGGCAACCGGCTGCTGCGTTTGCGCGACGGCCGGGTTCTGCGCCTGCACGCGACGTTCGGCGGCCTGAATGTCGGCCGGATAGTACGGGTCGTTGCTCACAGCGGGGTTTATAGCCGGCTCGTTCCAGCTGGATCAGCTCGTTGCGCACTTCGGCGCGCGTGACAGGCTGCTGGCTCGACTGCGCGAAAGACGCGACCGGAGCGGCGAGAACGGCTGCAATAGCGACTGCCTTGATAAGCGATTTCATGATCATTACCTCCAGACCTAGTTTTATTTGCCGCGCTTGCCACACCATGTGGAAACGAGTGATTCCAGTCTAGTCACCGGCTCACCAAGGGAAAACCCCTATTTGTGAGATACATAATTGCCCCAGCTGAAAAAGTGCGACGAAATTGCCGGCGGGCAGATGCAAGGCGCATGGCGGCCGTAATAGTTGGCCAGACACACAGCCGGGCGCCGTGCGAACTCATGAAATGACCGCTCGTATTTGCCGATCCTGTCGCTGCCGGGCGGCGCGGCGGTCAGATCGGCGCGCTGTCGCCCATGTCGGCGTGAGGCGCGATAAGCAGCTTGCGCGGCCCGCTCACGAACGCGCTGCCGCGCTCGAAAAAGCGCAACGGACGATGCATCTCGCGCGACAAGCCGATGCGCGTCGTGACGCCGATCGCCACATCGCCCTTCTCTATCACGCCGACCCACAGATCGCGGCTGGCGCACAGATCCCAGCCGTCGAACGACGGACCGATGCCGAGCGCCGTAGTCAGGCGGCCTGGCCCGCGCGCCAGGTCGCGCAGCGGCACGCCGGGGCGCCGCGCCTCCATGAACGGCAGGCCTTCGAGCGGCTCGACGGCGCGAATCAGCACGCCGGCGCCCACGTCCTCTTCTTCCGCCGACATGTTGAGCATGTACGAAACTCCGTAGGTCAGCCTCACGTACGCATGGCCGGGCGCAAGGAACAGCGAGCCGTTGTAGTGGCGGCGCCCGATGAACGCGTGGCTCGTCGAATCGCCGACCGGATAGGCCTCCGTCTCGACGATCCGGCCGCTCATGCGCCCCTCCGGTGCATCGTGAACAAGGTATTTGCCGATCATGAAACGCGCGAGCTCCGTCGCGCCGACGGGCAAATCGTCACGCGACAGCGGGATGATGGGAAGCAGCGGTTTGCGCATGCGTTGAACCTTTGTCGATGTGTCGGTTTGTGCTTCGGTTTATGTCCCGGGCTGTGTCCCGGTCTGTGTCCGGATTGATGCCTCGGTCCATGCATTATCAGCAAGCGCCACGCCCCTCCGCGATTTCAGGGGCACCTCGCGCTGCGCCACGACATCGAACGCGATGGGCGACCGTTGTACCGACGCCTCATTTCATGGCACCGGCGACCTCATTCTGGAACCAATAGGAGTATCGTGTCCTTCTGGCCCGCAGGAAGCCCTAGCCGGGCGCGTGCGCGTCGGCCCGCGCCAGCAGCCCCGCTGAACCTGTCAGTCTGAAGCATTCGCAAGATCCGCAGCACAGTCCTTCGCATTCCTTTCCGCTGTACCCGCAGTGCAAGCAGACGGTCCCCGCCAGGGGACAAGCCTATTCACGACAAGGAGAAACAAGCATGAAAGCATCCACGGCAATGAAGATGGTCGGCGGCGCGCTGATCGTCCTAGCCTCGCTCAACGCATCCGCGCAAAGCAGCGACGCGGCGGCCGCACCGGCAGCGGCGGCTTCGTCCGCGGCGACCGGCAAGCAGGCCAAAGCGGCCAACCGTGCGCTGGGCCGCAAGGTCCGCAGCGCGCTCGCCAAGACCAAGGGCGTCTCCGTCGCCAACATCAGCGTGCGCGCACGCGGCGGCGCGGTGACGCTGGCGGGCACGGTGCCGGATCAGTCGCAAATCGACCTGGCGACGCAAGCGGCACAAGGCGTGGCAGGCGTGACGTCGGTCAAGAATGCGTTGACGGTTCGTCCGGTCGGGCAATAACGGGCAGTCATGAGCGGGCCGGCGCGCGCTCGTCGCGCCGGCCCGACGGGAAGCGGATGCGCAGCGTCCGGTCGGCGGGGCGCCGGCATCCGCGAGACGTAAAGAGCTTTGGATAAACCGTTTGTCGTTTTTCGAGCCGTGAGCCACGAGCCACGAGCCTAAGCGCGAACGACGAGCACAAGCCCCCAACCGCCCCCCTCTTCGCCCCATCAAGACCAAGCAAAAGCCAAGGAAGCCGATGACCACGCCCGCGACCGTCTTGCCCCGCTGGACCCTGGCCGTGCCGTTTATTGCGTGGATCGTGCTCGGCGCGGCCTACGCGTTGCCGGGCAACGGCCTGCTGCTCGCGCTGGTGGGTGTCGCGCTGTGCTCGGCGGTGTTCGCGGCCGTGCATCACGCGGAAGTCGTCGCGCACCGCGTCGGCGAACCGTTCGGCACGCTGGTGCTCGCGATCGCGGTCACCGTCATCGAAGTGGCGCTGATCGTTTCCGTCATGCTGACTTCCGGTCCCGAGAAAGCCGGCCTCGCACGCGACACGGTGTTCGCCGCCGTCATGATCGTCTGCAATGGGATTGTGGGACTGTGCCTGCTGGTGGGCGGCATTCGCCATCGCGAGCAGGATTTTCAGATCCGCGGCGCGGCGGCGGCGCTCGCCGTGCTGGCGTCCCTGTCCGTGCTGACGCTCGTCATGCCGAACTACACGACGACGAGCGCCGGTCCCGTCCTCGCGCCGTCGCAACTCGCGTTCGCGGGCGTGTCGTCGCTGGTGCTGTACGGCGTGTTCGTGTTCGTGCAGACGGTCAGACATCGCGACTACTTTCTCGCCGGCGTGCCCGACGAAGACGTGCATGCCGCGCCGCTTGGCACCGGGCTCGCGCTCGCGAGCGGCGGCCTCCTGCTGGTGTGCCTCGTCGCCGTGGTGCTGCTCGCCAAGCTGTTGTCGCCGGTCGTCGAGACAGCCGTTGAAAACGTCGGCGCGCCGCCGGCGGTGGTCGGCATCGTGATCGCCGCGCTGGTGCTGCTGCCGGAAGGCCTCGCCGCGGTGCGCGCGGCGCGCGCCGACCGCTTGCAGAACAGCCTGAACCTCGCACTCGGCTCGGCGCTCGCCAGCATCGGCCTGACCATTCCGACCGTCGCCGCCGTGTTTCTGTCGACGGGCCAGCCGCTCGTGCTCGGCATCGACGGCAAGGAAACGGTGCTGCTGTTGCTCACGCTGCTGGTCGGCACGCTGACGCTCGGCACCGGACGCACGACCATCCTTCAAGGCGCCGTGCACCTGTCGCTGTTCGCCGCCTACCTGTTCCTCTCGTTCGCGCCCTGACGGATTGCACGCGGCGCGCGCTTTTGCGCGCCTACTCTTCCCAATGCGCCGCGATCCAGTCGCGAAACAGGTTGAGTTTCTGCTGATGGGCGACCGAGTCATAGACGAAGTAGTAGCGCCAGCCGGTCTTCAGCACCGTATCGAAAGGTCGCACCAGACGCCGCGCGGCCACGTCTTCGTCGATCAATGCCCCAGATCGCTGATGGCCACGCCGAAGCCCTGCAGCGCCGCGTTGGTCGCCATGTCGAGCGTGTCGAAGCTCGGGCCGTGCTCGGCGTCGATCGCGCGCGCATTGGCCGGGTCTGCTTCGGCCACCTTGGCGAGCCACATTTTCCAGTCGCGATGATCGCGCGTCGGATGCAGCAGCGTATGACGCGCGAGATCGCCGAGGCCGGCGAGCGGCTTGTCCCTCAACAGATCGGGCGCGCACACCAGCGTGAGACGCTCCTCGAAGAGCGGCACCGACTGCACGTCCGCCCCGGCGACGAGCCGTAAATGATGGCCGCGTCAAACGGTTCGAGCTGGAAATCGACATCGTGCTGCCATGTCGTGGTGATCTGCACATGCAGCTCGGGATACTCGGTCTGAAAGCGCATTATTTTGGGCAGCATCCAGCGCATCACGCAGGTCGGCACCTTCAACGCGAGATCCGTGCGCTGCCGCGTGAGCCGCAGCGAAATTTCCTCGATGCGCGCGAAGCTTTCCTTCACCGCGGGCAGCAGCATCTCGCCCTCGGCGGTCAGCGTGAGCTCTTTCGCGTGTCGCTTGAAGAGCGGGAACTTGTAGTAATCCTCGAGCGCGATGATCTGCCGGCTCACCGCACCTTGCGTTAGGCACAAATGGTCGGCGGCGCGCGTGAAGCTGCGATGCCGCGCGACCGTTTCAAAAATCTGCAGCGCGTTGAGCGGCGGAAGACGTCGCATCGAAGTGTGCGGATAAGAAAAAGTCATTGAGGCAGCCGACACGCACTCTTCGCCCGCCCCGCTTGCCTGCCCACAGGATAAGCGATCCACACACGGCCGAGCCAGTCGCGGCGAACCCTCGCCGCATGCGCGCGGCTCATGCATTCCACGCCGCGATTCGCTGGCGGGCCGCCATGCGCACCATAACGGGGCGCAGTCTTCGCAAGGTGCACCGGAACCGAGCTTTACTCATACCTCCGCGCCAAGCCGCCGCCCAGAATATGGACGTTAACCCGAATGCGCCAACACGCCGGCGTTCTACGCGCTTGCACGCCCGGCCGGACAGCATCGCGTGACGGCCGGCGCATGAGCTTACGTCATGCCGCCCATGCGCATATTTCGTTTGTTGAGGGATTTTGGCAAACCTAGAGTGCATCACACGCGACGCATGACCCGCATCGTCCGCATTCCCTCAGCGTCTCACTGGAATGCGCTTGGGCGGTCGCCCGCGCTCATCAACCGGCAACAGGTGTTCAACACGGGAGACCGCCATGCAAGCAATCAAACGGGGCAGAAGGCAAGCCATCAAGACGATCGGCGCCGCGGCCTTGCGCAACATCGCCGCCACCTTCACCGCGAAGACCGGCGCCAAGGTGATCGCCGATCGCGCCGACGGCACCTCCGGCATAGTCGCGAAGGTCAAGGCCGCAGGCGATCGTCCCACCTATGATGTCATCACGCTCGCGGGCGTCGGCGCAGCCGGCCTCGGCGACGCCGGCCTGCTGCTGAAACCGGACCTCGACAAGCTGCCGAACCTGAAGGAAGTCGCGCCGCAGTACCGCACGGGCGCGAACGGCTTCGGCATCGGGTATCTGCTGTGGTCGGACGGGCTGGTCTACAACACGTCGACGGTGAAAAGCGCGCCCGCCTCCTACGAAGCGCTGTGGGATCCGAAATATTCCGGCCGCGTGTTCCTGCCGCCGCCCGAGTGGGCCGAAGCCGTCGATCTCGCGATCATCGCCGCAAAGATGAACGGCGGCTCGCAGCAGAACATCGAGCCTGGCTTCAGGAAGCTGATGCAGCTGAAAGAGCACGTCATGACGCTCGGCGAAAATCCGAACCAAGTGGCCGACCTCTTCCGTACCGGCTCGCTCGACATCGGCGGCATCTATTCGCCGGCTTTTTCCCCGAGCAGATCCGCAAGCCCGAGTACAGGATGGCCGTGACCTACGGCATGAAAGAAGGCTTCGCCACCCAGCTGATGTTCACGGTGATTCCGAAGTCGCATCCCGGCGACCTCGATCTGATTCACGCGTTCATCAACCATTCGCTCGATGCCGGCGTGCAGGGCCGCATGGCCGCCGACGTGCTCAACGGTCCGGTCAACTCGAAAGCGATGATCCCCGCCGAAAGCCGCGCATTCGTGCCGACCCCGCAGCAGATCGCGGAAAAAGCCGTGCTGCATGACGACAAGGCGCTCGCCGCGATGCAGCCGGCGTGGATCAAGCGCTACACCGAAATCTTCTCGGCATGACGACGATGCTCGCGCGCTTTTCGCGGCGGGCCTCGGCGGGCCCGGCCACGGACCCCGCGCCGCGCCCGCGCTCCGAGGCCGCCGCCGCGAGCCTTGCGCAGAAGCTGCGTCCCTGGCTGCTGCTCGCGCCGATCCTGCTGTTTCTCGCGGTGCTCGGCGCGGCGGCGCTCGTCGTGCTGCGCATGAGCTTCGGCACGCAAGGCAGCGAATGGCACGGCTTCACGCTGCGCAACTACGCCGATCTGCTCGACGGCTACTTCATGAAGTTGCTGTGGCTCACGCTCAAGCTCGCCTTCCAGAGCATGATCTGCGCGCTGCTGGCCATTCCGATCGCGCTCGCCATGGCGCGCACGCGCTCGCGTCTCGCGCGGCGGCTGCTGCTCGCGGGCGTGCTGCTGCCGCTCCTCGTCAATCTGCTGCTGCAAGGCTATGGCTGGCTGATCATCCTCGGACCGGCCGGCTTGCTCAATCACGCGCTCTTCGCAAGTGGCCTGCTGCATCGTCCGTTGATGTGGCCGTATCGCGAAAACGGCGTGCTGCTCGGGCTGATCCAGACCGCGTTTCCGCTCGCGGTGCTGCCGCTCGCAAGTGCGATGCGCGCCGTCTCCACGTCGTATGAAGAAGCCGCCGCGACGCTCGGCGCGACGCGCTGGCAGACGCTGCGTCATATCCTGCTGCCGCTCGCGCTGCCGGGTCTCGTGTCCGGCGCGCTGCTCGTGTTCGCCTATAACGCGAGCGCGTTCGCCGTGCCGCTGCTGCTCGGCGGACGCCGCGTGCCGATGCTCGCCGTGCTGGTCCACGATCAGGTCGCGCCTTTGCTGAACTGGCCGGCGGCGTCGGCCTCCGGCGTCGTGCTGATGCTCGCGACACTCACCGTGATGGCGCTTTCGCAACGACTCGTGCGCCGCACCCAGCGTCTTGCCGAGGAGCCCCACGCATGAGCACGCCTCTTCACACCGCGCGCCTCGAGCCCGCGCCGCGCTCCCCCAGCTCGCCGCGCCCCGCGCGTCTGCCGCACGTCATGCCGGGGCAGCTCGGCAAGGTCACTGCGCTCGTCGCTGGGATCTTGCTGTTGCTCGCCGCCCTGCCGATTCTCACGATGATCGTGATGTCGTTCAGCGCGGCCGACACACTGGAATTTCCGCCGCACGCGTACAGCCTGCACTGGTATCGCGCGGCATGGCAAAGCTTCGTGTCGCCGGATGCCACGCAGTCGCTTTCGATGGGCGCCGCGCTGAGCACGAGCCTCGTCGTCGCGCTCTCGACCATGCTGATCGCGACGCTCGTCTCCGTGCCCGCGGCCTACGCGCTCAGCCGCTACCGTTTTCGCGGCAAGCCTGCGGTCGAGCAGCTGGTGGCCTTGCCGCTCGTCTATCCGCTCGTGATGCTCGGCCTGTCGCTGCTGCCGGTGTTCAACGTGCTGCCCGTCGATCTCGGCGTGTTCCACCTCGTCATCGCGCATGTGATTCTGGCGCTGCCCTTCACGGTGAAGAACTGCGCGGCGTCGGTCGCATCGATCGGCCCGGAGTTCGAGGAGGCGGCCTGCGTGATGGGCGCGAGTCCCGGCCGCGCGCTCGTCGACGTGATTCTGCCGCTCATGCGGCCCGGCATTCTCGCCGGCATGCTATTCGCGTTCATCGTGTCGTTCAACGAATTCACGGTGACGTTCTTCCTCTACAGCATCGACACGATGACCTTGCCGGTCTGGCTCTACAGCCGCACGGTGTCGTCGCTCGATCCGACCGTGTTCTGCTTCGCGGTGTTTATCGTGGCGATCGATTTCGCGCTGATCTGGCTGCTCGAAAAGCTGATCGGCGACGAAGGGATCGCCCTTTGACCGCAGCGCCCAACCGAAGCTTTCCGCAGGAGCCTCTCATGACCCATTTGACCTTACACGCCGTGACGCGGCGCTTCGGCGCGGCGCATGCCGTCGACAGCGTCGATCTGAGCGTGCCCGACGGCAAGCTCGTGTGCTTTCTCGGCCCGTCCGGCTGCGGCAAGACCACCTTGCTGCGGATGATCGCCGGCCTCGAGACGCCCACGTCCGGGCGCATCGAGTTCGCGGGCCGCGACATCACGCGCGTGCCGGCCAATCGGCGCGACTTCGGCATGGTGTTCCAGTCGCTCGCGCTGTTTCCGCATATGACAGTCGCGCAAAACGTCGCGTATCCACTGAAGTTGCGCAAGACGCCGCAGCGGGAACAGGCGCGCCGCATCGCCGAACTGCTGGAGATGATCCAGTTGCCGCATATGGCGAGGCGCCCGGTCACGCAACTCTCCGGCGGCCAGCGGCAACGCGTGGCGATTGCGCGCGCGATTGCGTCGCAACCCAGATTGCTGCTGCTCGACGAACCCCTCTCGGCGCTGGACGCCAAGCTGCGCGAGGCGATGCAGGCGGAAATCCGCCTGCTGCAACAGCGGCTCGGCATCACGACGATCATGGTCACGCACGACCAGCGCGAGGCGATGACGATGGCCGATGAAATCGTCGTGATGGAAAAAGGCCGCATCGCGCAGGTCGGCAAGCCGCTCGACATCTATCGCGATCCGGTGAGCGAGTTCGTCGCCGACTTCATCGGGCTCGGCAATATCCTGCCGGTCACTTACGACGGCGCGGGCGCCGTGAGCCTGCCGGGCGGCGCGCGCATCGCGGTTTCGCAGGCGGCGCGCGTGCCGCAATCGCCGGGCGACATCCGTCTGCTGATCCGCCCGGAGGACGTCTGCGTGAAAGCGGCCCCCGACGCTGCCGGTCCGAACCGCGTGGCCGGCATGGTGACATTCATCCGCGACGTGGGCGCCTCGCTGGAAGCGACAATCGACTGCCAGGGCTTTACGCTGACTGCCGCGACCACGCCGCGCGAAACGCCGGGCCTCACGCTCGGCATGCCGGTTTTCGCGGAATTGCCGCCGCACGCGTGCAAGCTGATCGCCGCGCGCACACTGCAATGATATCCACTCATTCCAACGCCAACACCACACGTTCCAACACTTTCGACAGAGGATCCACCATGAACCAGAAGCCCGTTCAATCGACCGCTCGCTACGCGTTCGCCACACTGACCGCGGCGCTCGCCTTCACCGCCGCCGGCGCGCTCAGCACATTCTCGCCCGCCGCCCATGCCGATGCGCTCGATAAATAACATCGCGAAAACCGTCACGGTGGCGCATCGGCGTGTTCATGGACTATCCGCCGTTCGGCTCCATCGGTCCGAACATGAAGCCGATGGGCTACGACATCGACGTCGCCAATCTGATCGGCAAATCGCTCAACGCCAAGGTCGAACTCGTGCAGGTGACGGGTGACAACCGCATGGCCTACCTCGCCGATCACAAGGCCGACATGCTGCTGTCGGTCGGCCAGACGCCGGAACGGGAGAAGGTGATCGACTTCTCGCAGCCCTACGCGCCCTACTACCTCGCCGTGTTCGGCCCGAAAGCACTCACCGTGAAAAACGCCGCCGACCCTCGCCGGCAAGTCGATTTCCGTCGCGCGCGGCACGCTGGAAGACCTGAGCGTGAGCAAAATCGCGCCGCCCACCGCCAACATCAAACGTTTCGACGATCCGAACGGCGCAATTTCGGCATTTATTTCTGGTCAGGTACAGTTGATGGTAGTCGGCAAGTTGATGGTAGTCGGCAACGACGTCGGCGCCACGATTCTCGCGCGTCATCCCGCGAACGACCCCGAGCAGAAGTTTTCCCTCTTCAGCTCACCGGATCACGTCGGTTTGAACAAGAACGAGCCGCGTCTGAAGCAGAAAATCGACGAAACCATCGCCAAGGCACGCAGCGACGGCACCATGAACGCGATCTCGCAGAAATGGCTGCGCGCGCCGCTGCCGGCCGATCTCTGAATTTCCAGTACGGAGTTTGACCTCACGATGAGCGCCAAGTCATGACCTATGCGTTCGATTTCAGCGGCTTCGGCCTCTATGCGGGCATGCTCGCGCGCGGCGTCGCCGTCACGCTGGCGCTCACCGCCGTCTCGACCCTGCTCGGCGGTCTCGTCGGCATTGCCGGCGCGAGCGTCGCGGTGGCCGGCCCTAAGTGGGCGCGCTGGGTCGTGGCGAGCTATGTGGAACTGATCCGCAATACGCCGTTCATCGTGCAGCTCTTTTTCGTGTTCTTCGGCCTGCCGAGCCTCGGCATTCATATCGACGAAATACAGGCCGCGATTCTGGCGATGATGGTCAATCTCGGCGCCTACGCGATCGAAATCGTGCGCGCCGGCATCGACTCGATTTCGCGCGGCCAGGTTCAGGCGGCGCAGGCGCTCGGCCTGCATGGGCGGCAAGCGCTACATCGTGCTGCCGCAGGCGCTTGCCAACGTGTTTCCCGCGCTTCTGAGCCAAGTGCTGATCGTGATGCTCGGCTCGGCAGTCGTGTCGCAAATCTCCGTGCCGGATCTCACGTATGCGGCGAACTTCATCCAGTCGCGCAACTTCCGCTCGTTCGAGAGTTACGTGATGATCACCGCGACCTATCTGCTGCTCTCCATCGCGCTGCGGCAAATCCTCAACCGCTTCGGACGCGGCCTTTTCGCGGGCCGCGCCGCGCGCGGCTGGCGCACCCGCCTCATGTGGCGCGGCCCCCGCACCCTGCCGACGGAGCGTTGATCATGGTCGAGTTCACCCTGTGGGACATCGCCCGCAATCTGCTGCTGGCCGCGCGCTGGACGGTGCTGCTGTCGCTGATCGCCTTCGTCGGCGGCGGCGTGGTGGGCCTGCTGCTGCTCGCCATGCGCGTATCGCCCGTCGCCTGGCTGCGCCGCATCGTCGCGCTGTATGTGGAAGTGTTTCAGGGCACGCCGCTCTTGATGCAACTCTTTCTGGCGTTTTTTGGTTTGCCGCTGGTGGGCGTGGACGTGTCGCCATGGGTCGCGGCAACGGTCACGCTGACGCTCTACACGAGCGCATATCTGGTCGACATCTGGCGCGGCTGCGTGGAATCGGTGCCGCGTGGTCAATTGGCGGCGGGTGCGAGTCTCGGCATGACGTTCAGTCAGCAGTTGCGCTACATCGTCTGGCTGTAGGCGCTGAAAATCGCCGTCGCGCCGACAGTCGGCTTCCTCGTGCAGGTGGTCAAGAGCACAGCGCTCGCGTCGATCATCGGCTTCACGGAGTTGACCAAGACCGGCACCATGATCACCAACGCGGCGTTCCGCCCGTTTCCGATCTATGGCATGGTCGCGATGATCTACTTCGCGATGTGCTTCCCGCTGACGTGGTACGCGCGCGTGCTGGAAAGACGCAACAAGGTGGGCCAGCATCGTTAGCGACATCGGCATGAGCCTGGGTTCCTGCCGCGTGGAATAAGAAAGCGTCAACCGCCGAAAGACGGTTGACGCTTTTTTTACGGCGTGGCGGCGTGTCGCGCGACTGCTAACGGGCCGCCTGGGTCGACTTGCGCAGCTTCGCGACATCGGCTGCGGTGACCGCCGGCGCACCGTTGTTCCAGCCGGCGCGCACGAAGGTCAGCACATCGGCGATCTGCTGGTCGTTCAATACCGGCGCGTACTTCGCGCATCGGATACGGCGCGGGAATGCCGCCGATCACGAGGTCCTCGGTGCCGTTCAGCGTCACGTTGATGAGCGACGACGCGTCTTTCTCCAGCACGTTCGGATTGCCGGCCAACGGCGCGAGCATCGGTGCGAAGCCGCGCCCGTCGACGCCATGGCAATGCATGCAATACGCCGTGTAGACGCGCGCGCCCGCATCGTTCGCGGGACGGTTGAGCGACACCTTCGTCGCCTGCGGATCGTAGGCGTACAGCGGCGCGCCATTGCCGCCCGCCGGCGGCAGCGACGTCAGATAGGTCGTCATGGCCGCGATGTCGGCATCGTTCAGCGCCTGGGTGCTGTTGTTGATCACGCTCGTCATCGACCCGAACGCGGACGCGTGGCGATTCGCGCCCGTCTTCAGGAACGCCTGCACGTCCTGATCGTTCCAGCGTCCCAAACCGACGTTATGCTCGCCGGTCAGGTTCGTCGCGAACCAGCCGTCGAGCAGGCTGCCGGTGAGAAACGCGCTGCCGCTTTCGTCGAGTGCTTTCTCCTCAAACGCGATGCCGCGCGGCGTATGACACGAGCCGCAGTGGCCGAGCCCCTGGATCAGATAGGCGCCGCGGTTCCACGCGACGTCTTTGCCCGGCTTGTTCTGATACACGCCCTTCTCGAGGAACACCATGTTCCAGAGCTTCAACGGCCAGCGCATGTTGAGCGGCCATTTGATGTCGGACTCGCGATTGGCTTGCTGCATGGGCGCCACGCCGCTCATGAAGAATGCGTAGAGCGCTTTCATGTCGTCGTTGACCTTCGCATACGACGGATACGGCATGGCCGGATACAGGTTGTGGCCGTCTTTCGCGACGCCTTCGCGCATGGCGCGCGCGAAGTCCTCCTCCGTGTAGCTGCCGATGCCGGTCTGCCCGTCCGGCGTGATGTTGGTCGTGTAGATCTGCCCCATCGGCGTCGTCATCGGCAGGCCGCCCGCGAACGGCTTGCCTTTCGGCGCCGAGACCCTTCAGTGTGCTTTTCATAGCGGGCTCCGTTATGCGGTTTGCAACTGGCTGCCGACCGGCAATTGCCGCAGCCGCTTGCCGGTGGCCGCGAAGATCGCGTTGGTCAGCGCCGGCGCGAGCGCCGCCGTGCCCGGTTCGCCGATGCCGCCCGGCGCCTCGCTGCTCTTCACGATATGCACGTCGATAGGCGGCGTCTGGTCGATGCGCAGCATCCGGTAGTCGGTGAAGTTGTTCTGCTGCACACGGCCGTCCTTGATCGTGATCTCGCTGTAGAGCGCGCCTGTGATGCCGAAGATGATGCCGCCTTGCACCTGCGCCTCAACCGTGTTCGGATTCACGACCATCCCGCAATCGACTGCGCACAGCACGCGCTTGACCGCCACCTCGCCCTGATTCACCGCGACGTCGACGATGATCGCGAAGTAGCTGCCGAACGCGTGCATGACCGACACGCCGCGCCCTTGCCCCTTCGGCACGGCGCTGCCCCAATTGGCGGCCTGCGCCGCCGTGTTGAGCACGTTCAGCGCGCGCGGTGTCTTGCCGAGCAGATCGCGCCGGTACTTGACCGGGTCGACCTTGGCCTCGGCCGCGAGTTCGTCGATGAAACTCTCCACCACGAAGGTGGTGCGCGTGGGGCCGACGCCGCGCCAGAAAGCGGTGGGGATCGCATGCGGTTTCCTGGCGCACGTAGTCGACCAACTGGTTCGGCAGGTCGTATGGCAGGTCGGAGGCGACCTCGACGGCGTCGGGATCGAGCCCGTTCTTGAATGCGGGCGGCGCGAAACGCGCGAGGATCGACGAGCCCACAATACGGTGCTGCCACGCGAGCGGCTTGCCGTTCGCGTCGAGCCCGGCGGAGATCTTGTCGTAATAGTAAGGGCGGTACATATCGTGCTGGATGTCTTCTTCGCGCGTCCACAGCACTTTGACGGGCGTCGACACCTGCTTGCCGATCTTGACCGCCTGCGTGACCATGTCGAATTCGAGCCGCCGCCCAAAGCCGCCGCCTATCAGGTGGTTGTGCACGATGACCTTGTCGGCGGGCAAGCCGGTTACGGCCATCGCGGCGTCGCGCACGCGCGTGGGCACCTGCATGCCGAGCCAGACTTCGCAGCTGTCGGGGCGCACGTGCACCGTGCAGTTGATCGGCTCCATGGTCACGTGCGCGAGAAACGGCTGCTGATAAATCGCATCGACGCGCGTTTTGGCGTTGGCAAAGCCTTGCACCACGTCGCCGTCCTTGCGCGCGACCGCGCCGTTGCGCTCGGACGCATGGGCCAGATCGTCGACGATCTGCTTCATCGAAAGCTTGGCGTCCGCCCCTTCGTTCCACTTGATCTCGAGCGCCTGCAACCCGCGTTTGGCCGCCCACGTGGGGTCGCCGATCACCGCGACCGCGTTGTCGATCTTCACGACCTGACGCACGCCGGGAATCTTCTTCGCATGCGTATCGTCGACGCTCGCGAGCGTGCCGCCGAAGACCGGGCAGTTCGCGATAGCCGCATAGACCATGTCGGGCACGCGCACATCGAGCCCGAACTGGGCCGTGCCGTCCACCTTCTCCGGCGAATCGAGGCGCCTGACTGCCGTGCCGACGATCCTGAAGTCTTTCGGGTCCTTGAGCGGCACGTTCTGTGGCGCGGGCAGTTTGGCGGCCGCCTCCACCAGTTGGCCATAGCCGATGCTGCGATTGCTCGCCGCGTGAATGACCTGGCCGTTCTGCCCATGGCAGCTCGCCACGTCGACCTGCCATTGCTGCGCGGCTGCGGCCACGAGCAGAGTGCGCGCCGTCGCGCCGGCCCGGCGCATCGGTTCCCATGCATAGCGGATCGACGTCGAGCCGCCGGTGAGCTGGCCGCCGAGCAGCGGGTCGGTGAAAAGCTTTTCGTCCGGCGGCGCGTGGTCGAGCGTGACGGTGTCGAGCGGTACTTCGAGTTCTTCTGCAATCAGCATCGGAATAGACGTATAGACGCCCTGACCCATCTCGACCTTCGGAATCACCAGCGTGACCTTGCCTGCCGTGTCGATCTGGATGAACGCGTTCGGCGCGAAAACGCCATTCTGGGGCGCCTCGTTCGCGTCGCCGCCGATCACCGACTTGCCGGTCTTCCGATCCTGGCTGACCGCGGGCAGGCTGAAGCCGAGCAGCAGGCCGCCGCCCGCCGCGGCGCCCACGCTCACGCCGAACTTGAGAAACGTGCGGCGCGACAGGCCGCGCGTTTCGTTTGCATCGGCTTGCGGGCGCTTCGCGCCCTTGTGTGCATCGAGCAATCCTTGCGACATGTCAGATTCCCTTCGCCGCGTGCCTGATCGCCGCACGGATGCGGTTGTAGGTGCCGCAGCGGCAGATGTTGCCGGCCATGGCGGCGTCGATGTCCGCGTCGCTGGGATTGGGGTTGCTCGCAATCAGCGAGACCGCCGACATCACCTGGCCCGACTGGCAGTAGCCGCATTGCACGACGTCCAGTTGACGCCATGCCTGCTGCACTTTCTGGCCGGCCGGCGTGTTGCCGACTGCTTCGATCGTGGTGATCTTCTTATCGCCGACGGCGGCCACCGGCAACACGCACGAACGCACCGCCACGCCGTCCAGATGCACCGTGCATGCGCCGCATTCCGCCATCGCCTTCAATTGCGCACGCGGCACGCCCCGATGCACCACGCGAAACCGTCATGCAGGCGCGCGCAAGCCCTGCTAAGGTAAAGGCACTTCGTCACCGCCGCTCACTGCCATGACCGACTGGCCGCTTCCCGAAACCTACACGTTCCGCGATCAAACCGTGCGCTTCAATGTGACGGGAACCGGACCGCCGCTCGTCCTCGTGCATGGCACGCCATTCTCGTCCTATGTGTGGCATCGCATTGCGCGGCATCTCGCGCAGATTCGCACGGTGCATTACTACGATCTGCTCGGCTACGGCCAGTCGCAGATGGGCGACGGCCAGGACGTGTCGCTCGGCGTTCAGAACGTCCTGCTTGCCGAGCTGCTCGCGCATTGGCAATTGAAGAGCCCGGATGTCATCGCGCATGATTTCGGCGGCGCGACATCGTTGCGCGCGCATCTTATCGACGGTTGCGACTATCGCAGTCTCACGCTGATCGATCCGGTCGCGCTGGCGCCGTGGGGCTCGCCGTTCGTGCAGCATGTGCGCCGCCACGGCGATGCGTTTGCGGGTTTGCCGCCCTACATCCACGAGGCCGTGGTGAGAGCCTATGTGCGCGGCGCGATTGCGCGCGACATCACGGCTGGGGAACTCGCGCCCTACGTCACGCCATGGCTCGGCGCAACGGGACAGGCCGCGTTCTACCGGCAGATCGCGCAAATGGACCAGCGTTATACCGACGAAGTCGAACCGCGCTATGCGCAGCTGCGCTGTCCGACGCAGATTCTGTGGGGCGAAGAGGATCAGTGGATTCCGCTCGAGCGCGGCACGCGTCTCGCCGGGCTGATTCCGGAGGCGCGTTTTCAGGCTGTGCCGCGCGCGGGTCATCTGATGCAGGAAGACGCGCCCGAGGCGATTGTCGCGGCGGCGCTGAGGTGGCTCGACTGAAGCCGCCCCGGCCGCAGGCTGTTGGCCGCGTCCTTGCGGCAGATACGGCATCGGGTCGACCGGTTTGCCGTCGCGGCGCAATTCGAAGCCGACCGACACGCGCGAGTTGTTTTCGTCGCCCATCTCCGCAATCTGCTGGCCTTGCCGGACGATGTCGCCGGTTTTGACGAGCAGCTTGCGGTTATGCGAATACGCGGTCAGAAAGTCCTTGTTGTGCTGCACGATGATGAGACTGCCATAGCTGTTCAAGCCGGTGCCGGCGTACATGACCTTGCCGTCGGCTGCCGCGCGAACCGGGTCGCCCGGCTTGCCGCCGATCTCGATGCCGCGCGTCTCGCCCGGCTGGAACGCTTCGACGACCCGGCCGCCCGCGGGCCAAGCGAGCGACAGACCGTTTGCATGGCGCAGCGTTTGTTGCGCGACGTCGCGCGCTTCGGCGGAACTGGGCGCGGCTGAAGCCGGGGCCGCCGATCCTGCTGCCGCCAACACCTGTGAGCCAGATGCACTCGACGCGGCAGCGGCCGCTTTGGCGGCAGCCACTGCCGCGTTGACCGCCTGCACGGTTTCCGGCGATGCGACGCGCAACACCTGGCCGTTCCTCAACCGCGAGGACGCCTTCAGGCCGTTCCACGCCTGCAAACTGCTTGACGCTGCAATGATGATACTGCGCGATGCGCGCGAGCGTGTCGCCGCGCTTCACGCGATAGACAAGCGGTGGCGCTTTCCTGACCGGCACAGTCTGGGCCGCACCGCCGGCGTTCGGCGGATTCGCCGACGCCGACATCGCGCCCGTGCCTTGCAGGCCGCCGGCGCCCGCGCTCGCCACTGTTGCGCCCGACGCTGCAGCCGCGCCGGCCTGCTCACCCTGTTGCGCGACGTTGGCGCAACCGCTCATCGCAAGCGCGAGCCAGGCGCCGGCGACGCTCATCGCCATTGCCCTGTCGAAACGCTTTCCCATCATTTTCGACTCCTGCTTGTCCTGTAGGCGGCCCGGACGCCGCCATGCTGCTCGCTGCCTGGCCGCCTCGCCATGCGAATCCGCCGACGCGCTCGCCTTCTCGCGTGAGCGAAGCGGCGAGCGCGGTTCGCGCGGCGGCGGATTCAGGCGCCTGAGGCAGCCGTTTTTTCCGCCGACGCGGCCCGATTGCGCTTAAATTTCCAGCCGGATTGTAAAGTGGGTTTCACAAAAAACGCGGCGCGTCACACAGTCTGATACAAACTTTACGCACAGCCTTTGCTCGCCGGTTGCGCGCACAACCATGTGCCAAAGCGCCGGCCCCATAGGCCGGGCCATCGACGCCATCTGCTTAACGGCACGCCGACGCGAAAACTTGAACCGGCGGTTCGAAAAACGCGATGCGGCGCGCCAGGCTAGCGAGCGCTAGCTTGTAGTACTGCCCGGCATATCGCACATAGCCCACCGGATGATGGGTAAAGTGCAGCACCGGCAGGACGGGGTTGGAGTTGTCGTCGGTGGGATAGGCGCTCGCTTCGGGAATGTATTCGCCCTGCACCTCGATGGGCTGGCCGGCTTGCAGGCCCGGAATTTCCTCGGCGAGTCCTTCATTGTCGCCGAATCGCACGGCAACGAATACCTCCGTGCCGACGAGGTTTTGCGTGCCGCCTTCCAGCTTCAAAACCTTACCAATCCGGACGATCAGGTGCTGATGGTTTGCGCCGTGGTGGTTGTCCGGGCTCGCGAACACTTTGGTGATCGTGCCTTGCACGCACGCAAGGGCGCACCGAGCGAATGGACATAGCGATGATGAGGAAGGATCTGCGTCGCGCGATTACTCATGAAATCTCCGTGAAAGAAGCCAGGTTCATGTACGGCGATGGGAACACCCAGCATGGAAACTGCTGAGCGACCGATTTGAGCCGCTGGTTGCGCGCGAGTTCACCGCAGGCGTGCCGCGCCGCCGTCACGCTTTAGGATTTTTCCGAAGTCTGTTTAGGAAACGGACGATAGGTTGAAGCACGCAAAGAAAATATTCTTAGGCCTCTGCCGAGATTGACCGGCCGCGCGCAACGTCCGACCCGGCGTGGTCCGGCCCGGCATCTCAACGGAACACCTTCCCTTCAGCATGTTTTGCTTCATCAACCCGCATCCGGGCGATGAAGAAGTCGAGGCTCACGTGGATTCTCTTACATCAGCCAACCGCTTCATGGGCGGTTTTTTCTTTGGCGCCGTGGTCGCCACCGCCATCATGGTCCTCTTCTGCATCAGCGGCGAATTCTTGCCCGTCATGGCCAAGCTGCACGCGCTCCAGCAGGTTATTGCGACGGTGGTCATTTCGCTCTTTATCGCCGACGCGAGGCCGCTTCTGTACAAAACGGCCTGGCGCGAGCGCCGCAGCAGCTTCGTTCTGGACGAAGACCTGAGCGCCACGCTGCGCGGCAGGACGTTCGGCATTCCCGCCGGCGTGATGGTCGGTATTCTGGTTCAAAAACTTCTGACGGCTTGACCTTCATACAGGCAGCCAACGGCGCGCTGCGTCAGAACTTATGCCGGATCGCGGCGCGCACCACAACCTGTTTCGATGTCGATGACGGCGACTGCGCGCCGGGTATAAACGTTTCATCTAGTATCGAATACGTCGAGTCGCCTGTCACCTGCTGGTATTCGCCCTGTATGTAGACGTCGGTCCGTTTGGACAGGTTGTAATCCGCCATCAATCCGAACGAGTGAATCTTTGGCTTGATGCCGCCGCTCGACGCATCGTAATTTTCGATGCGTGTACACATATTGCGCGCCGACGAACAGCATCGGCGAAATCTGATACTTGCCGTTCAGTTCGAAGTTCTGATATTTCAACGAGTTCAACAACACGCCGGGCGGCACGAGCGGCGTGGTGCCGAGATAACCGTTGCCGGTCGGATTCAGATAGTTCGAGTTGCTGTACACGAAGCCCGCCGTGGCCGGCCCAAAACTATAAGTAATGCCGCCGCCGAATACGCGCATGCGGGCGGCGACAAAGCTCGCGTCGTTAGCCGTAATCGCGCCGTTTGCGCCATTACCCGGATTATTCGCCTGCAAATAGGCGGCACTGACGAGCAGGCCGCCATACGCATACTGCCCGCCTACGCTATAAGCGCGGTTATTGCCGAAATTCGTGTCGTTGCTGAAACTGTACGTGCCGCCGAATTGAAAACCGCTAATCGAGGGGCTCGCGTATTTAATGGTGTTATCGAGGCGAAACGAATTGTCCGTATTGTCGTTGTCATACGGATGGGAGAACAGCGTACCGGCCCAATTGCCATTGGCCGTGGATTGCGCGAGATAATCGACCACTGAATCGTATTGCCGACCGAAGGTCAATACGCCATAGCGCCCCGCGCTCAAGCCGACAAAAGCCTGACGCCCGAACATCCGGCCGCCCTGATTGAGGCGCCCGAACTCACGTCGAAACCGTTTTCGAGCTGGAAAATCGCCTTGAGGCCGCCGCCCAGTTCCTTGGCGCCCTTGAGTCCCCAGCGGCTGCCTTGCGCGTAACCGCTCGCCAGCTCGTAGACATGTCCGCGGCCGGCATTGTTGGTGTAGTTGATGCCTTCGTCGAGCACGCCGTACAGCGTGACGCTCGTCTGCGCCGAGGCCGGTGCGCCGCAGGCGGCGAACACAACGATGGAAAGAGCCAGCGCGAACACTTGCTTGTTCATGACGATCCCCCTGCACTCGAGCAATGGGCCTAACTCGATCGGACGCCTTCTTCTTGACTCTACGACAGCGCGCTTCTGAAAACCCGGCGCGCTTGACGGAAATCCTCACACGCCGCAACGCGTCCGTCCATTGGGGACCGCGTGGATATGTCAAAACGTTGCGAAATCTCCACTGTCTTTAAACGCCTATTCCGCTTGCGTTCCCGCGGGACGGCATCTACGAGTGTGCGACTGAAAACAGACTTGTCACAGAAAGAAATATAATCGCTGACTTTCGCGGCACCAGAAGCGGAACTCCGCCGTGCCGCTAGAGTCATTTTTACTGCATCGGGCAAGCCTTCCCGCTCGAGCCGGTGAAAGCGGCAATGCGGACGCCCAATGCGGGCCGCAGCCGCCGCAGCATCCATCCACTATTCCAAAGCCTTGTGAGACGCCCGACGCGCTGAAAGAGCGCGCCGTCGCACAGGGTTTGCTTTTGGCATAAAAACAATGCAACCGTCGCAATCGCGTTTAATCGAGCTCGACTTTTTTCGTGGCCTCGTTCTGCTGATCATCGTGGTGGACCACATCGGCGGAAGTATTCTGTCGCGCGTCACGCTTCACGCGTACGCGCTGTGCGACGCGGCGGAGGTGTTCGTCTTCCTCGGCGGCTTCGCCACCGCCACGGCCTACGCGGCGCTCGCTGGAAATCTATCGCGCATTTCTCGTGACCGCCGGTCTGATGCTGCTCGTGAGCGCGGTCCTCAATGCATTCAGCATCGAGGCGCCGAATCTCGCCATCACCGATCTCGACGACCTGATGGACGCGCCGGTCGCCGCGCTGCGCGACATCCTGCTGTTCCGCCGCCAGCCTTATCTTGCCTCCGTGCTGCCGATGTATGCATTCTTCGCGCTGCTGGTGCCGATGATCCTGCCGCTCGCCCGCAGCCAACCTTGGCTGCTGCTCGCGGGCAGCGTCGCGCTGTGGGCCGGCGCGCCGGCCATCAACGCGTATCTGCCGGCCGCGCCGGACATGCACTGGGACTTCAACCCGTTCGCGTGGCAACTGCTATTCTTGCCATTGCGTGGCTCGTCGCCAACCTGATCGAGCTCGGCTGGGCACGCAAGCTCGCGCAGTCTTTGCCGCTCATCGGTCTGATCGGGCGCAACGGCTTGCTGTGCTTTATCGCCGGCGCGGTGATCTCGCTCGTGGTGGACTCGCGCCACCAACGGCTACCTGAACTATCCGCTCGGTTTGCTCGCCGACGCCTGCGCGGTCACGGCGCTCCTCGCCGTCGCGTGTGCGACGGAGCCGGCGAAGCGCCTCGTGACGCGCATGGTCGGCGCGCGGCTTCGGACGTGGCCGTGAACCTGAGGCACGCTCCGCCGTGGTCAAACCCACTTTGGATGCTGATAGCATGACGGCCCCGCGTCATCCGGCGTGGCTGCTGCTCATTACCTCATATGCGTCTATTCCTACACTTCACGCTGGCTGTTCTGTCGGCCGCTTGCGGCGCTTCGTCGTTCGCCAGCACGGTGACGAGTCGAAGCTTCCATTCGCCCGCGCTCGGGCGCGATTGGTCCTACACGGTTTATCTGCCGACGGGCTATCGTCCTGACGCCGCGCGCATTCCCGTGCTCTATCTCCTGCACGGCAACAACGGCGACGCAAACGACTGGATCAGCCGCGGCCATCTGCAAAGCACGGTCGACGCGCTGATCGAACATCGCGACATTCCGCCGCTCGCGGTCGTGATGCCCCAAGGCGACACCGACTGGTACGTCGACCGCAAGGAAAAGATGGAGACGGCGTTTTTCGACGACCTGCTGCCCGAGATCGAAACACACTACGCGGTGTCGACCCAGCGCGCCGGGCGCATGATCGGCGGCGTGTCGATGGGCGGCTTCGGCGCATTGCGTTATGTGATGACCCAGCCGGAGCGCTTTTGCGGCGCGCTGCTGCTGAGCCCGGCCACCTACGTCAACGAGCCGCCGCGCGGTTCGGCCGCGCGCCGCGTGGGCGTGTTCGGCGAACGTCAGTTCGATCCGCGCATCTGGCACGAGCTGAACTACCCGGCGCAGTGGGAGCGCTACATGAGCCGGCCGTATCGCGTGCCGATCTTCATTGCTGCCGGCGACGACGACCTCGCCATCCAGGCCGACGCGTCATTGCTTTACACGCAGTTGCGGATGGCGGGCAATCGGGCGGCGCTGCGCATTATCGACGGCGGCCATACGTGGGATGTCTGGAGCGCGCTGCTGCAGGGCGCGCTGAAATACACGCTCGGCTGCGCGAGGCTGCCGGCGCAGGAACATCCGTCGAATCAGCGGCCCTGAGCGGCGCGCGAGCTCACCACTGCGCGCATGCAGCTATTGGACGAGGTCGGTCCACAGCACCATCAATACCGTCATCAGTGCGAGGCCGATAAAAAGGCCGAGCAGCCCGAAAGTCTCCGCGCCGCCGAGAATGCCGAACAGCACCAGCAGGAAAGGCAGCCGCGTGGAACTGCCGATCAACACCGGCCGCACGAAATGCTCGGCGACGAACACCACGACCGAACCGAACACCAGCAGACCGATCGCCCCGGCCATCGAGCCTTGCGAAAACAGCCAGAGCGCGGCGAGGCCAAAAGTAATCGGCGCGCAAAACGGCAGCATCGCGGCAATGGCGGTGATAAGCGCGAGCAGCGCGACGTGCGGCAAGCCGGTGACGAAATAGGCGACGCCGAGCAGCGCGCCCTCGCCGAGTCCGACCACCACGAGTCCCGACACCGTGCCGCGCACGGCGATCGCCATCCGCTCGACGAGTTGCGCGCCGTCTTCTCCGAAACCGCGCAGCAAACCTCGGGCCAGCGCGCCCGACAGCCGCGGCCCGGCCTGAAAGATCACAAACAGGGTGACGAGCATGAACGCGAACACCGTCACCGCATGCACGGCGCGCGCGCCGAAGTGCCGGCCTAGCGTGACGACCGTGGTGCTGTGCAAGCCCTTCATCGCCGCCGAATCGCGCAAGGGCGGAGCGAGATACGCCTGCCACCACGCCTCGGCCTCGCACGCGCCGAACGGCAAACGGTGGATGAAATCCGGCATCGCAATGCCGCTCTCCTGCGCGGCTTTGAACCAGTCCGAGAGGTCATGTGCTTCGCGCAATGACTGGGCAATGCCGATTCCCACCGGCAGCACGACCAGCAACGCGATGGCAAGGGTCAGCACGACGGCAATCAGCGTGGTGCGCCCGGTCAGCCAGCGGCTGCCTTCCACCCTGCGCAGGAGGGCCAGAGCGCAATCGCCAGCACGCCGCCCAGCCGACCACCGGCAGAAAGTCGCGCACGACCCACAGCGCGAGCAGCACGAGCCCGATGTAAAACGCAAGTGAGGCGGCCTTCTGCTTCTTGACGCGCTCGGGCGTCAGCAGCGACTGCGTGGGATGCGTGGAATGCGGCTGACGCGTCGATTCGGGCTGGGCAGCGGGCGGACGTGAATTCATGTGGGCTCGTGTTGGAATGCCGGTATGTGCGCGAGCGGACCCGCAAAAAGCAAACCCGCTAAACTAACGGGACGCGCTCGCATAATGACCATCACATCTTAAAGGAAGCGCGGTAAGGCCCACGTCAGCGGCCTTCTGGCTGTCTCACCCGCTACAACACTGCGTTGCAAAAAGCGCTCTTATCTCATTTTGGCGCGGCACGCCCTTCGGCGAGGCCCGCCAGTCCAAGCGCCGTCGAAAGTCAAGTCTGATTGTTGCTAATCGGGGAACAGTGTTTCAACGTGCGCACAATGGCTCTCCAGCGCGCGCGGGACTAAATTCGGCACACCCACAAATACGGAGCCGACGATGATGACCCTGGAGTCCATCCCCCTTGACGGTACCAACGGCGTACGCATCGAGATTCTCGAGCGCTCCGACACGACGCTGGTGATCCGCTGGG
The DNA here is from genome assembly GCA_940746715.1 of uncultured Paraburkholderia sp. GTDB lineage: Bacteria > Pseudomonadota > Gammaproteobacteria > Burkholderiales > Burkholderiaceae > Paraburkholderia. The sequence goes on along the minus strand of CALNWN010000007.1, from coordinate 119,954 downwards.
TCGAGCCGGGACGATGTCATTACGGCGAACAGCGGTGGCGGCGCAGGTCGGCGCACACGTCCGGAACCTGCGCGGTGTCGCGGCGCAAGATCCGCCGCGGCGACGCCGTGTTCAAGCCAGCCGAGCGCCCGGCGCCCGCCAATGCGTCGGCGATGATCTGCGCGGAAATCCTCGGCGCGCTGCCTGCGGAAGTCTGAGGTCGCCGCCGCTGCGCACGCTAATGCCTGCTTATGCTTGCCCTGATGACACCGCTCCCGAGGCCGCAGCCGCATCAACCCACCCCGATTGCGGCCCTTCGCCACGTGCGCTAAGGTGGACCTGCTTGCGTCACATCATCGTGCCGGCCCGACACCCGGCCGTAAAGTGACGCGCATCTCCACCCATCGCGCCGTGCACGGCACGGCGCCGTTTGAGGGCACACCATGGCAGAAGACACGCCGCATCCGTCGGCCCGGCCTGACACTCGCGCGGCCAGCGCGCCCCCCGCTCCGCTAGTCGCTCCCCAGCAGTTTTCCACCGACGTCCTGCTCGAGAAATACGCGAAAGGCGACGAGCAGTCCGCCGCCGACGTCTTCCGGCGCGTCGCGCGCGGCGTCGCCGAGGCGGAACCGGCGGCGCTGCGCGAGTCGGTGGAAGCGCTCTTCGTCGACAATCTGCGGCACGGCGCGCTCGGCGCGGGCCGCATCATGAGCGCCGCGGGCACCGGCATCGCCGCCACGCTGATCAACTGTTTCGTGCAGCCGGTCGGCGACGCCATTCAGGGTGTCGACGAACAAGGCCTGCCCGGCATCTACGTCGCGCTGCTGCAAGCGGCGGAAACCATGCGGCGCGGCGGCGGCGTCGGCTACAACTTTTCGGCGATCCGGCCGAAGGGCGCGCGCGTCCGTACCACCAGTTCGTCGGCGTCCGGGCCGTGCAGCTATATGGATGTGTTCGACGCCTCCTGCCGCACGGTGGAAAGCGCCGGCTCCCGGCGCGGCGCGCAGATGGCCGTGCTCGACTGCAATCATCCGGATCTGCTCGAGTTCATCGAGGCCAAGCATTCGAAGGGACGCTGGAACAACTTCAACGTGTCGGTGGGCGTAACCGACGAGTTCATGCGCGCCGTCGAGGAAGATGAGCCGTGGCAACTCGTGCATCGCGCCGAGCCGTCGCCGGCGCTGCGCGCGGCCGGCGACGTCAGGCAGCGCGAGGACGGCATGTGGGTCTACAGCGAGCGGCCCGCGCGCGCGATCTGGGAGCGCATCATGCGCTCGACCTACGACGTCGCGGAGCCGGGCATCGTCTTCATCTCGCGGATGAACGAGGACAATAACCTGCGCGCCGTCGAAACCATTCGCGCGACCAATCCCTGCGGCGAACAGCCGTTGCCCGCCTACGGCTGCTGCAATCTCGGGCCGCTCAACCTGACGCGTTTCGTGCTCGACCCGTTCGCGCAAATGAAAGGCGGCAAGCCGTCATTCGATTGGGACGGCCTAGCCCAGCGCACGCGCACCCAAGTGCGTTTTCTCGACAACGTGCTCGACGTCACGCTGTGGCCGCTGCCGCAGCAATACGACGAATCGCGCGCCAAGCGCCGCATCGGCGTGGGCTTTACGGGTCTCGGCGACACGCTCGTCATGCTCGGCCTGCGCTACAACTCCCAGGAAGGCCGCGACTTCGCCGTGCGGATTGCGCGGCTGATGCGCGACGAGGCGTATCGCGCGTCGGTGGAACTGGCGAAGGAACGCGGCGCGTTCCCGTTGTTCGATGCCGCGCGCTACCTCGAAACCGGCACGTTCGCGTCGCGCCTGCCGGAGGACATCAAGGAGGCGATTCGCCGCGACGGCATCCGCAACAGCCATCTGCTGTCTATCGCGCCGACCGGCACCGTGAGCCTCGCGTTTGCGGACAACGCGTCGAACGGCATCGAGCCGGCCTTCTCGTGGACCTACACGCGCATGAAGGTGATGGTCGACGGCGGCCGCGAATCGTTCGACGTGGAAGACTACGCGTCCCGGCTGTATCGCAAGCTGGGCGGCGACGTGAGCCGGCTGCCGGACTATTTCGTCAGCGCGCTCGAGATGTCCGCGCGCGATCATCTGGACATGATGGCCGCGGTGCAGCCTTACGTGGACACGTCGATCTCGAAGACCGTCAACGTGCCCGCCGACTATCCGTTCGAAGCCTTCGAAAGCCTTTATTTCGATGCCTGGAAAAGCGGCCTCAAGGGTCTCGCCACCTATCGCCCGAACGAAACCCTCGGCGCGGTGCTGAGCGTGAGCCCGGCGCAAGCCGACGACACGCTCGCCGAAAGCGACCTCGATCCGCTGCGAATCGCAATCGACCACCGGCCGAAGGGCGAGTTGCCGGCGATCATCGAAAAGGTGGAGTACCTGACGCAGGCCGGCAAGAAATCGCTCTATGTGGCGGTGTCGTTCATCGAAGTGACCGGGCGCCTCGGCGGTGAGGACATGACGATCGAGCGGCCTATCGAGTTCTTTATTCCGACCGGTCAGCGGGACGAATCGCAGCAATGGATCACGGCGACCATGCGCTCGCTGTCGCTCGCCGCGCGTGGCGGTTTTGTCGCGCGCAATCTGCAGGACATGCGCAAGGTATCGTGGGACCGCGGGCAGGTGCGGCTCGGCGAAGTGCAGCGTCTGGACGGTCACCGCACGCCGCGCTGGCACGACTCCGAAGTGGCCGCGCTCGCCTTTGCCATCCAGCAGATTTTGCACCGCCGGGGCTTTCTCGACGCCGAGGGCAATCAGGTTCCGTCGCGTCTGCTCGCCCGCCTGCCGCGCGGCCAGATGAAAGGCGAAACGGCGCTGTCCGCGGACTTCGGCATGCGCCCGCATCCCGTCGACGCCAATACGCCTGAATTGACCCAGCCCGGCATGATGCCGGGGCTGCATACGATGCTCGGGCGCAAATGCGGGTCGTGCGGCGCGAATGCCGTCATCCGCAAGGACGGCTGCGACTTCTGCACCGCTTGCGGCGAAGTCGGCGCATGCGGCTGAGCTAGCCGACCGGGGCTTGCACGTCGTCCGGCAGCGGAATCCGCAATGCGACCACCGTGCCGGTGCTCGCACTGCTCGTAATGGTGAGCGCTCCGCCGATCAGGCGGGCGCGCTCGGCCATGCCGAGCAATCCGTACGAGCCGCGTTGCCGCGCGGACACCGCGTCCCGATCGAAGCCGCAGCCATCGTCGCGGATTTCCAGATCAATGAAGCCTTCGCCCGAACGCAGCGTCAACACGACATGCGACGCGCGCGAGTGCCGCGCCACATTGGTGAGCGACTCCTGCGCGATGCGGAAAATGGCGGTTGCGCGCGCGTCCTCGAGCACCGGCTCGTCGCCGTGCGTCACGACCGTGCAGCGAATGTAGTGACGCGCGTTGAAGTCCTGCGCGAGCCATTCGAGCGCGGAAACAAGGCCGAAATTCAACGCAGCCGGGCGCAGATGATTGGTGACATTGCGCACCATCCACATGGTCTTTTCGATGAGCTCGCGCATGGCGTCGGTCTTGCCTTGGGCGTCCGGATTGCCGGTGAGCCTCATCTGCAGCAATGAGATGTCGATCTTGAGCGCGGTCAGAAGCTGGCCGAGTTCATCGTGAACCTCGAGCGCGATGCGCTTTCTCTCCTCTTCGCGAATCACTTCAAGGTGCCACGACAGTTCCCGCAGTTCCTCGCGCGACGCGCGCAGTTCCTGCTCGGTGCGTTTGCGCTCGGCCACTTCCGCCTGCAGTTCGTCGCGATGACGGCGCAGATGGTCAAGCGCCTGCCTGCGCGCCGTGACGTCGGCGAAGAGGCCGTCGAGCCGGACGATCGCGCCGCGCGAATCCGCGACGCCGCGCGCGCTCAACTGCACCCAGATCACCGTGCCGTCGGCGCGCGCGAGCGGCAGCTCCAGTTCGGCGATTTCGCCGCTGCCGTCCAGACGCTCGAAGAGCGCTTCCACCTGCTGCGGCGTAAACGGCCGCTGGGCTCGCGCGTTCCCGCGGCCACCAGCGCCCGCGCGCTGTCGTAGCCGAGCAGGCGCGCCATCGCCGGATTGGCCTCCTCGAGCCAGCCGTTGCGATGCAGGCGGAAGATACCTTCCAAGGCGTTTTCGACGATGCTGCGATACTTCTGCTCGCTTTCGTAAAGACGCGCCGTCGATTCCCACAGGCGGTCCGCCATTGCATTCACGCGCGCGGCGAGCCGGCCGAGCTCGTCGTCGGATTCGACGGCGCAGCGCACGTCCAGATTGCCGGCCGCGATGCGGTCCACCATTTCCTCCAGCCGGTTGATCGGACTCCGCACCATGCCGTTCAGCAACACCAGCGTCGCTGCATAGAGCGTGGCGACCACGGCGGCGATCGTCGCGAGAATCGCGCTGCGTGCGTCGCGCATGGCTTGCATGGCCAATGCGGTTGAAAGCTCGACGCGCACCTCGCCGAGCTTTTCGCGCGGCGCATCGCCGGGCGGCTGATATTCGATGGCGCGCACGCGCACCACGTCGTGGGCCGGATCGGCGCGACGCGCGCCCTTGACCTCGGCCACGATCCCATAGCCGACTGCAGTGACCGTGAACCGCACGACCTCCGGGTTCGGCGCAAGCGCGGCAAGCTGGGCACTGATCGCGCCGCGGTCCACATTCCACAGCGGCAAGGCAAGCGAGCGGCTGAACAGATCGGAGATGCGCGCGGCACGCTCTTCGAGCTCGGAGAATTTTTGCGCACGTTGATGCTCGATCAGAAAGTAGGCGGACGTGCCGGCGACCACCGCGACGAGAACCGTGAGCGCAAGCATGAGCTTCGCGTGCAGATTCAGCGAGCGCACACCCGGGAGCGCAAATGGACGCATCACACGGCTCCTGCGGATGGGCCGACAAGCCGCGCGAGACTGAAGTCGTAGTGGCCCGGCTCGGGATGCAACGCCTTCGAGAAGACCGTGAAATCGAGCTTGTCGCCGTGGTCGAACACCGCCTGGCTAAAGCGCTCGACGTTGCCCTGATGAACCACGCTCAGAAAGTCCAGCATCTGGCGGGCGCCTCCCGACGCGGCGAAATCCATGCCGCGATGGTAGTCGTAGAGCAGCACCATCGCCCAGGCGCCGATGAAGTAGTCGCCGCCCACCATGGCGGCAAGGCCGCCCTCGGCGACGCTGCGCAGCGCACCGCGCAACGCGCCCATGCCGCCGACCAGCACCGGCGCGCCACGCGCCTTGACCGCGTTCAGCGCGCCGAGCGCCATCGAGTCGTTCGCCGCCCACACGAGATTGGTGTCCGGGTAGCGAGCCAGCAGCACGCGCGCCTTCTGCTCGCTGTCCGCGTAACTCCAGTCGCTGAAAACCAGTTGATAGGTGCGCGCACCGCGCGCCCGACAGGTAGGCGTCGACGCCCGAGGCGCGCTCCTGCGAAACCGGCGTGTTCGGATCGCCGGTAATGCCGATGACGCGCGCCGGCACGCCGGCGAGCCGCTGGCATAAATAGCTCATCAACCGATAGCCGCCGCGCGTGGCATTGGCGGTGACAGTGCCGATCCAGTTCGGGATGCGCTGCCGCTCGTCGCCGATCTCGAGGCGCTGCCGCGCCGTCACGTCGTTATGAATCACCATGACCTTCGCCGACGAGCGCGCGAGCGCCTCTAGCATCGGCTGCGCGGCCATTTTTTCGTTGACGATGACGACGTAATCCGGCGCGTCGGCGCGGCGCGCGACTTCCTCTGCCTGGCGCTGCATCAGCAGATGATCGCGCTCCGCATACAGCACCTCCAGCTGCATGTCGAAAGACCGCGCGGCAATGCCCATGAACTGCGACACCAGTTGCCAATGCTGGCCGGTGCCGTGCTCGACGGCCTCGCCCGGATTGAGGAAAACCACGCGAGGGCTGCGTGCCGCTGCGCGAGCCAGGCTGGTCGGGCCCAGCAAAGCGCCTAGCGAGTATGCAATGAGCGCATCTCTCCGTTTCATCTTACTATTTGGGTTGGCTGTGGCGCGGGGCAATCATTATCGATCTATCGCCATGCTATTGCACTTCTCGCAAGTGCTGACCGAGCGGACGCGCCAGAGACCTGGCGAAGGACGCAAACGCACGGCTCGCGTTGGTCAGATCGGCGTGAGCATGGGTTCACCGGCGAAATGGCATCTTGCGTTGCGCAAGAAGTTGTTGACCGATGCCGCGATCGCTTCCGGCGATCTGCCGCCGACGTGCGGCGTCAACACGACATTCGTCAGGTCCAGCAGCGCCGCGGGCGGCTGCGGCTCGCCTTCGTAGACATCGAGCGCGGCGCCCGCAATGGTTCGCGCCATGAGCGCCGCGGCAAGCGCGGCGGTGTCGAGCACGCTGCCGCGGGAAACATTGACGACGAAACCGGCCGGGCCCAGCGCCTGCAGCACCTGCGCATCGATCAGGTGATAGGTGCCTGCACCGCCCGCCGGGCGTTGCGATCACGAGGAAATCGCTCCACTGCGCGAGCGCGAGAGCGCTATCGAAATAGCGCAGCGGCGCGGCCTCTCGCGGCTGACGGTTGTGGTAGCCGATCTCCATGTCGAAGCCCGTGCCGCGTCGCGCGATTTTCTCGCCGATGTTGCCGAGTCCCACGATGCCAAGCCGCTTGCCGCAGACGCCCGGGCGCATCGGCAACGCGTCGCGCCATACGCCCGCGCGCGTCGCGAGGTCGAGTTGCGGCACGTCGCGCACGATGGACAGCAACAGCGCAAACGCGTGATCGGCGACGCAGTGGTCGTTGGTGCCCGCTCCGTTGGCGAGTGCGATGCCGCGCGAGCGTGCGTGGTCGACGGCGAGGTTTTCATAGCTCGCGCCCAGCGCACTGACGAATTCGAGCTGCGGCAGGCCGTCGATCTCCGCCGCCGCAAGCCCTCTTGTACCGTTCGTCAGCACTGCGCGGATCGCCTTACCGTGCGTGGCGATGGCCGCGGCCTGTTGCGCCAGATCCGGCGCGTAGACGACATCGAACTCGGCCTCGATGCGAGCGCGGCTCATGTCGTCGAGGGGAATCAGGATCAGTAACGAAGGTTTCATGTCGGTCTTTTGTCAGTAACGCACAGGGCCGTTCCGCGGCGCCACGAGCGAAGCCGAGTGTAGCAAGCCAGAATAACGCGCGCCCGGCGAAATCCGGCGCGAGCATCGCGCAATAAACGCCTGTTTTCAGATCGACTCGAAGCGGTCGTAGAATAGCCGGACTTTTCGCGACGAGAACCTCATGCTGGATATTCTGCCTGGCACACCGAAGCCCGCCAACGACGATTCGAAAATGTTCGATCTCGCGCCCGTCTCGCTGTGGGTGGAAGATTTCAGCGGCGTGCGCGATCTGTTCGATGCATGGCGAGCCGAGGGCTTGACCGACCTGCGCGCGTATTTCAAGGAGGCGCCCGAACGGGTCGCGCAATGCGCGCATAGCATTCGCGTCGTCAAGGTCAATCAGAAGACGCTGACGCAATTCGAGGCTGCCGATTTCGACACACTCAACGGCAACCTCGCGGCTGTGTTCCGCGACGACATGCTGAAGACTCATCTCGAGGAACTCTGTCAGCTGTGGGCCGGGCAATTGCACTTCACGAGCCAGACAGTGAACTACACGCTCGGCGGACGGCGACTCGACGTGCTGCTGAAAGGCTCGGTGCTGCCGGGTCATGAAGAACGCTGGGACCGTGTGCTCGTGTCGGTGGAAGACATCACCGAACTGGAGGGCGCGCGGCATCGCGTGACGCTCGCGGAGCAATACGCGCGCGGTCTCTTCGAACATTCCCCGGTATCGCTGTGGGTGGAAGATTTCAGCGCGGTCAAGCAACTGCTGGATCAGGCGCGCGCGGCGGGCATCAGCGATTTTCGCGTGTTCACCGACGTGCATCCGGAGTTCGTCGAGCGCTGCATGCAGGAGATTCATGTGCTCGACGTGAACCAGCACACACTCGAGATGTTCGCCGCGACCGACAAAAAGACCCTGCTCGCGCAGTTGCCGGACGTGTTCCGCGACGACATGCGCCCGCATTTTCGCGAGCAGCTGCTCGATCTGTGGGACGGCAAACTGTTCCAGCAACGCGAGGTGCTGAACTATTCGCTCGACGGCAACGAGGTGCACGTGCACCTGCAGTTTTCCGTGCTGCCCGGACATGAAGCGAACTGGGACCTTGTGCTCGTCGCGCTGACCGACATCACCGCACGCAAGAAGGCAGAGGCGTACCTCGAATTCCTCGGCAAGCATGACGTGCTGACGAAATTGCGCAACCGCTCGTTTTATGTCGACGAACTGAACCGGCTCGAGCGCAAAGGACCGTGGCCCGTCACGATCATCATGGCCGATCTGAACGGCCTCAAACGCGTGAACGATCAGCTCGGCCATGCCGCTGGCGACGCATTGCTGCGCCGCGCCGGCGAAGTGCTCGCGAAAGCCATGGAGCCGCCGTTCCAGGCCGCGCGCATCGGCGGCGACGAATTCGCGATTCTCATGCCGAACACCGACGAGCGCGGTGGCGCAGCGATGATCGATGCGATCTGCCAACTCGTCGACATGAACAATCAGTTCTATCCCGGTTCGCCGCTCAGCTTTTCGATGGGCATGGCGACCTGTCAACGCGGCGACCGTCTCGAAGCGGGCGTGCAGCGCGCCGATCTGCTGATGTACGAGGAAAAGCGCTCGCACTACGCGGATCAGGCGGACGCGAAAGCGAGCGGCACTTAGCGAGTTCTGGGCTCAGCGCGGACCCGCGGACGGAGCCCTTTGCTACACCGCCGTCACGTAGCGCCGCGGTCTTCACGATGCGCGGCGGCGGCGAGTCGTAGATGGCGCGCATGCGCTTCACTTCATCGACAGGGCTCAGGCCGAAAAGACGCTTGAATTCGCGGCTGAATTGCGACGCACTTTCATAACCTACTCGCGCCGCTGCTGCGCCCCGCGTTCAAGCCGTCCTGCACCATCAGCAAGCGCGCGTGATGCAAACCGTGGTCTTCACGTATTGCATCGGCGAAGTCGCGGTCACGGCCTTGAATTGCGCGTGAAAAACCGCGAGGCTCATGCCGGCTTCCGCGGCGAGCGTATCGACGTCGAGCGCACCGTGATAATCGGCATGAATGCGGCGCAGCGCCTTCGCAATGCGCCCAAAATGATTCTGATGCGTGAGCGCCGCACGGATCGCGTCGCCCTGCTCGCCCGTCAGCACGCGATAGCAGATTTCCCGCACGATGCCGGGCGCGAGAATGCGCGCGTCGAGCGGCGACACCAGGGCTTCCAGCAGGCGCTGCACGGCGCTGCTCAAAGCGGGATCGAGCGGCGTCGAGTAAATGCCGAGCGGTTCGTTGCGCGCGGTGCCCTGCGTTTCGTTGAGCGCCATCAGCAGTTCCGCCACCATGGTCAGATCCACCCGAATGGAGATGCCGAGAAACGGCTCTCCCGGACTCGCCTCGGTCTCGCATTCGAACGGCAGCGGCACGGACAACACCAGGTACTGCTGAGCGTCGTACTGGAATACCTGATCGCCGAGATAGCCGCGCTTGCGCCCCTGACACACGATCACAATGCTCGGCTCGTACATGACCGGCATGCGCGGCATCGGAGTGTTCGCGCGCATCAGATTGATGCCCTCGAGGCTCGAACGCGTCATGCCCTGTTTCGGTGCGAGCATGTCGAACACTTCGATCAGGCGCTGCTGCGCGGCGTGTGCCTCCGCAATCGGGGCAGAAGACAATGAAGATTGAAGCGAGTGCGGCGACATAACGATATAGTGACGGCCAGTAGAATAATGCTCAAAATTTAGCACCAAACTGCCTGCTGCGCTTCGTCCCAGGAGTTTTAGGCAAATCTTCAAGACATTCGGGTATTCACGGGCTCGCCGCGGGCTTCTACCATGGGAACCCTGCCGCATGCCCTTCGCCGCGCTTCGCGGATGCGGGTCGGCAGTTCATCTTCGATGAGTTCGCCGTTATGGCCGGCGTTGCGCCGTGCACCTTGCGCTTTGATATGGCGCGGCGGCCCGACGCTGCGATCCCTTGCAACGGCAATCTGGCCGCACGCGCGACACGCGTTGCCCGTCGCCGGTCTCTTTCAACATCACCTTCTTTGCTGGAGCTACCCATGAGCACGACGTATGCCTATGCTGCGACCGACGCCAGCGCGCCGCTCGCCCCGTTCGAAATCCAGCGCCGCGAATTGCGTGCGCATGACGTGCAGATGGAAGTGCTACTCGAGCAGTACTGCGAGAACGGCTTTGTCGGCACCTATAACGGCGTGGACCGCGTGGACGGACACATTACCTACGGCGGTTATTCGACGCAGCTCGTGGTCGACGAGGAATTCACGCTGCGCGTGCCGCAGAACCTCGATCCGGCCGGCGTCGCGCCGTTGCTGTGCGCAGGCATCACGACGTATTCGCCGCTGCGCACGTGGGGCGCGGGTCCTGGCAAGAAGGTCGGCATTGTCGGTCTCGGCGGTCTCGGCCACATGGGCGTGAAGCTGGCGCACGCAATGGGCGCGCATGTGGTGCTGTTCACGACATCGGCGTCGAAGATCGAGGATGCGAAGCGGCTCGGCGCGCACGAAGTGGTGATTTCGAAGCATCCCGAAGAGATGGAAGCACACGCGAACAGCTTCGATCTGATCGTGAATACGGTGGCGGCGCAGCACGATCTGAACCCGTTCCTGAACCTGCTGAAGCGCGATGGAACGATGACGCTGGTGGGCGCGCCGGAGCACGAACACCCGCCTCCGCAAGTGTTCAACCTGATTTTCAAGCGCCGCCGGCTGGCCGGTTCGCTGATCGGCGGCATTGCCGAGACGCAGGAGATGCTGGATTTCTGCGGGGAGCATGGCATCACTTCGGACATCGAAATCATTCCGATGCAGAAGATCAATGAGGCGTATGAGCGGATTTTGAAGAGCGATGTGAAGTATCGGTTTGTGGTTGATATGGATTCCTTGCGGAAGTGATTCAGTTTTTTTCCTTTGGTTGGGGGGGTTTAAAAAAACCCACGCCACAGGCACAAAAAAACCACAACAGAAAAGAGAAGCCCAAATGCTAGACCGAATAACAGCAATGCGCACCTTCCTCCGAATAGTGGACACCAACAGCTTCACCCGCGCAGCGGAATCCCTGAATATTCCGCGTGCGACGGCGACCACTATCGTCCAGAATCTGGAAGCCCTGCTCGGCACGCAGCTCCTCGCCCGCACCACCCGGCGTATCAGCGTCACGCCCGAAGGCGCGGCCTACTATGAACGGTGCGCGCAGATCCTCTGCCGACATCGACGAGATGGAAGCGAGCATCCGTCACGCCACCGACAACCTCACGGGCCGCCCCTCGACCTCGCCATCGGCGTCAGCAATCGCACCGTCGATCTGATTTCAGAAGCAATCGACTGCAGCATTCAGCTCGGCGAACTGCCCGACTCGAATCTGGTGGCGCGGCACCTCGGCACGCTCGAACACGTGACTTGCGCCAGCCCCGTTTACCTCGCGCGTTACGGCACGCCCACGAATCTCGACGATTTGCGCGGACATGTCGCCGTCAATTGCATGTCGCCGCACAACGGCCGCGAGGTCGCTTTCGATTTCGAAGTGGAAGGCGAGGCGCGAAGCGTCAAGATCAATGGCTTCATCAAGATCAGCGACGAGCAGGCCTATCTGACCTGCGGTCTGCGAGGCCACGGGCTGATTCAACCGGCGCGAATCGCCGCGCAGCCGTACCTGGACTCGGGAGAATTGCGCGAAGTATTGCCGCAATGGAAGCCGGTGCCGATGCCGGTCTCCGTTGCGTATCTGAAGAATCGCCGTGTGTCGCCGCGAGTGCGTGCTTTTGTCGACTGGCTCGCGGAGCTGTTCGAAAAGGCCGAGCACGTCGATCAGGATCTGTCGCGCGTGCGCCAGTTGTTACGAGGCCTGCATCCCGCGTGAAGCGCGTGCAATGCAGGCTCGCAGCAGTATCGACGCGTCAGCCTGGCAGCGGCACTGGTCGCGTCAGCAAGTCCACGTATAAATTGAAGAAGCTCTGGTTGTCGAAGCGCTTGATGATCGTCATCTTCTGCAAACCAGCCGGCGGAGAACTCGGATAGCCGGTAGCTTTTCCATCATTGGCACCGAAGCTTGTGTCCACATCCACCCACTCGTCCACTGTTTGTGTCGCAAACGAAGGGTGCATCAGATAGCCGAGCGTCAATGTGTCCCAGATGTTCGTCGTGTAGTTCGGGTTCGTCTCGAAGCCGTTCTTGCCGTCGAAGCCATAACCGTTCAGCGTCTTGAACAACTGGGTAATGATGGTCTGCTTCGTCGGGTCGTGCGCGACACGATCGTAAAGCGCCTTATCCATCTTCACGGTGTCGGTGACATCGAGCGGAAGGACCACCTGTTTGATCGGCAGGCGCAACACCTCTTTCGCAGCTTCAGGATCGAACCACCAGTTGAATTCCGCCGTCGGCGTGGTATTGCCCGGCACGTCGATCGCGCCTCCCATATAAATGATCTGCTTGATCAACGGCACGATCTCGGGATGCTGGCGCGTGGCAAGCGCAATGTTGGTCAATGGTCCGATAGCAAGAATCGTGACTTCGCCAAGATTCTGCTTCACTGAATCGACGATAAAATCCACCGCGCTTTTGCTCTGCACTTTGGTGTGAGTCGCGAAGCCGTCGGGCGGCGCGACGAGGTCGCTGTCCGACTTCGGCTCGGGCCTTCCCCACGCGCCGAGATAACCGTCGCCGCCGGGAAATTGCGCCATTTCCGCCTGGATGGTGGCGAAATCGTGCGACAGTGCATAGTTGGCGCCTGCATAGATACCGATCTGCTTGTCGACGCCGAGCCGCTCCATGGATTTCAATGCATCCGCCACGCCCTGTTTCAACCACTGATTGCCGGATACCACGGTAATGCCGAGTACCTTCAACGATCCTTGCGCCTGCAATTGCGCCGCCATGACGCCGAGCTGACCGTCGTCGCTCAGCGTGTTGTAGTCGCTGTCGATAATGACTTTCGGGGGATTGGGAGGATTCAGATTGCTGCCGCCGCACGCCGCAATCGCAAGAGCAGTCACGACGCTTGCTACATACTTCAATGCCACGAGAAACCGCTTCATTGATGTCTCCTGTTCTATCGCATCGGTTGTGCGACTCGGGAGGTTCATCATAGACTGAAAGGCAGCGAAATCAAACCGAAGGGTCAATGAAGCTCGCAAACGACACGAGCTTCGCAGTCCTTCAGTCCGGTACGCCGCCTGTGCGGCGAATCAATCAGGGTTGACGCGCTTGCGGCGTGGAGCCCGGGCAAGCCGGGTCTTTGCCCCAATGGCCGTCGCACACACGCCAGCGGCACAACTGGTCTTCGAAAAAGCCTCGCTGACCGCACTCTTTCACGCGCTCGGCGAGCTTCGCGTTGCCGGGCGCAGCGGCGCTCGCCACCCTGGTCGCGGCATTGCTGCCGCCCGTTTTCGTATCGGCCGGTTTGGTGCGTGCAACGAGCGCGGCCAATAGATCGGCGTCCGAATCATCTTTCGACGATGTGTCCGGCTTGGACTTCTTCGATTGAGCAGCGGCAGGTCGTCGTGGCGGAACGATGACCGCCTGCACTGGCCGTCGCGCTTTCCTTCTTGCTGCGCGCGGTAGCTTCGTGCCTGCTCGTGCTTGTGCTCGCGACCGCCGAACGCTTGTCGTGCTTCGGCGTGGACGCGACCGGCTGCGCCGCTGAACCCGACGCGCCGGCCGAAGCGGCTGCAGCAATCGAAGCAACCGGCGTGGAGGCACTCGTCGGCTCCGCGCCGGCGGCAAGCGCGCGCGACAAGCGACTTTCCGTCGCGCCCGCCGCTGCCGACGCGGACGTGGCGGCAGCTTTGCTATCGCTGTCGTCGGCGATGATGGTCGCGGCTTGTGACGAGGCAGGCACTGCTGGCTGCGCATTCGCGGCAACCTGCACCGCGGCGCTCGCGGCCGATGCCGGCACAGTCGCCTTCGCAATGTTCACGGCGCTCGCCGGTGCCGCCGCAGCCAGTGTTTCGTTCTGCTCGCGCTGCTGCATATGCCACGCGCCCCAACCGCCCGCCGCAATCACGAGCAAGGCGCCAAGCGCAAGCGGGGCGTTCTGGACCGGCGTGGTTTATCGGCAGGCGGCGCGACGCGGCCTTCCAGATTCGCAAGAATTCGCGAACCATTGCCGTCGGCGCCTTTTGCCTTATCGGATAACAGGCTTGGCGGGGCTTTGGAATTTGAATTTTCCGGCGCACTCATTCACTGTCTCATTGAATCCTGGATTATTTCGCCGTGATAATACCGCTCCGGCTCCTCTCCGAGCAGGCTTGATTCTAAGAGCAAGCATTACAAAATACAATTGTTTCCAATTTCCGGGGTCGCCATTGATTGCCGTAGTACTTCTTGCCTATTTCGCCGTCGCGGTCCTCATCGCTGCAATGCTGCTTTTGCCGGCAGTGCGCGCTTCTCTTTATTCGGCGTCGCCCAGACCATTCACGGCCGCGTTATGCGACGCGCATCGATCAGCGCGTCCCGCGCGCGCAGTCAATTAGCACGCTCGGCAAGAATTTCGCAATCCACCGTGACGGATGTGAAAAAATTACTGGCGCGTCGACGCTTGCTGATTTTTACCACCACAGGTATTCTTGCGACGCTGCCATTGGTGGAATTGGGATTACGCGGCCGTCAGTTATTTCAATTCGACGAGACCGCGCGGTTGCCGGACGAGAAAATCGCTGCTTTATTGAACGGCGAACAGCTCGTGCCCCCGCCGCCGCTGCCGCCGGAGGTGTTCGCCACGCGGGAGGTCGAGCAGATCCGGCCGGCGCTGAAAGACGCAAGCCGCGACTGGAATTTGCTCGACGCCGATTTCCGAACGCGTTTATTGCTCGTCTACAAAATCATGCATGAGCAGTACGGCTACGAAATGGCCCTGCTGGAAGGTTATCGCAGTCCGGAGCGGCAAAACCGGCTCGCGCAAATTGGGAGCAATGTGACCAATGCCGTTGCGTTTCAAAGCTATCACCAATACGGTCTTGCGGCGGACAATGCGTTTCTGCGCGACGGCAAGCTCGTCATTTCAGAAAAAGATCCCTGGGCCATGCGAGGCTATCAGTTATATGGACAAACAGCCGAGCAAGTCGGTCTGACATGGGGCGGCCGCTGGAAAATGATGGATCTCGGGCACGTTGAATATCACAAACCCGGCTTCGTCCTCGGGCGCGGTCATTAAGGCGAAGCGGCACAAGAGGTTGGAAAATGGGGCGTTCAATCAATATTTCTGGCAAAAAGCGGCAATATGAACCGCAATCCGGCATACGCAGTCGCATACGCCCAGCCGCTATTCATCATGCCGTCGATTGCGGATTTAACAATTCAGCCGCTTTCGTCCTCCGCATGAATCGGCTTTCGTTTTCTTTCACGCCATTTTCAAACGCCGCCCCTGCGTGATGCCGTTTGCCACAGCACGCGCCACAACACATATCACCAAGACCTGAACGGCTTATGCGACGCTTTCTCAACGTGTTGACCCATCCACGCACGCTCTCGATCATCGGCCTGCTCGCGCTCGCTGCTGTCCTGTTCGTCGGCGCCGATACACTGCAGATCGACCTGAGTGGCCGGCCATCGCGCTGGGTGCGGTCGTCGCGCTATGGCTGCTGGTATGGGTGGTGCGCCGCCTCTGCGCGCGCGTCGCGCGAACGACAAACTCGGCGAAATGCTCGAGCAGCAGGCGGAAAAGCAGAGTGCCGAAGCGGGCCCGGCGCCCACGCCGGCGCGCCAGGCGGAACTCGACGTGCTGCGCACACGCCTCGTCGACGCGGAACCATCAAGACTTCGAAGATCGGCCAGTTGTCGGGCGGCTCGGCCTTGTATGAACTGCCGTGGTACATCGTGATCGGCAATCCCGCCGCGGGCAAGAGCAGCGCCGTGCTGAACTCGGGTTTGCAATTCCCGTTCGCCGACAAGAACAACGCGGTGATCCACGGCATTGGCGGCACGCGCAATTGCGACTGGTTCTTCACGACAGAGGGCATTCTGCTCGATACGGCAGGTCACTACTCCGCGCATGAGGAAGACCGTACCGAATGGCTCGGCTTTCTCGGCCTGCTCAAGAAGTTCAGGCCCAAAGCGCCGATCAACGGCATCATCGTGACCGCGAGCATTGCGGAACTCACCAGCAGCAAGCCTGAATTCGCCATCAATCTCGCGAAGAACCTGCGACAGCGCCAATGCCAACGCGGTTCTGTCCGCGCAATTGCAGTACATCTTCTCGGTATCGCGCGTCTTGCACTACCTGAAGGCGATGATGCGCGACAAGATCGGCAGCTTCGCGTCGGCGCAAAACGTGGAAGTGTTCCTGAATCGCTGGATCTCGCAGTACGTGCTGCTGGACGACAACGCCACACAGGAACAGAAGGCGCAGTTCCCGCTGCGCGAAGCATCGATTCAGGTGTCGGAGATTCCTGGTAAGCCCAGCGCCTATCGTTCCGTCGCGTTTTTGCGCCCGCATTTCCAGCTCGACGAGCTGTCCATCTCGTTGCGGCTCGTCGCCGATCTGCCGAAACCGGCCAATTCATAAACGAAGTTCAGAAAGCCCGGGCCGGCCGCCCGGGCTAGCTGCTAAAACCACCTCTTTGGGGAGTCGATGAGTTATGAAGGACATCTATTTAAAATTCGGCAATCCGGCGATCAAAGGCGAGTCCGCCGATAAGGATCACGCTGGCTGGATCGAAATCGATTCATGGAGCCACGCGATCACGCAACCGCGTTCGGCAACGGCATCCACCGCAGGCGGCCACACGTCAGAGCGTTGCGAACACGCCGACATGGTGTTCACGAAAGACATCGACGTGGTGAGCCCGCTGATTTATCAGCACGCATCGGGCGGCACGACGTTCGACGAAGTCACGATCGACTTCATGCGTTCGGACGGCGAAGGCAACCGCATCAAGTACCTGGAAGTGAAGCTCAAGTACGTGATCATCTCGAGCGTCACGCCGAGCGTCGTGGGCGAAGGTTTGCCGAGCGAGCAGTTCTCGCTGAAGTCCGCTGCCGTGCAGTGGAAGTACACGCAGCAGAAGATCGGCGGCAATCAGGGCGGCAATGCGCAGGGCGCGTGGAGCCTGACGAAGAACGACAAGACCTATACGCGGTGTAATGCCCGGGCGCACGCCGCGGCGCCATGCCTGAAAGGGCTGCTGCAGCGCGCGGCGCGCTTTGCATGAACCGCTTCTTCGGACGCTGATGAAACGCTTCGAACCCAGCTTTCTCGACAAGCTGTTCGACGACGAACCGCATCTGCCGGCTTCCCCGGCGATGCGGCAATTGTCGTTGGACGAATTGAAGAGCACGGTCGCGCGCGACGTCGAGGCGATACTGAATACGCGCATTGCGCTGACCGAGCACGAGCTGGCCGCTTTGCCCGAGTGTCAGCGCTCCGTGCTCACTTACGGCCTGAACGACTTCGCGGGTCTGAGTCTCGCGAGTCACTATGACCGCACGTTCATCTGTAAATCGATTCAGCAGGCCATTGCACGGCATGAGCCGCGCTTGCAGCAGGTATCGGTCACACTCGAACTGAACGAACAATCGACCAATGCGCTTTACTTCGCCATTCAGGCGCTGTTGGTCGTTCATCCGGCAGAAGAACCGGTGAGTTTCGACGCAATGTTGCAGCCTTCCACATTGCAATACTCGGTGACGCGCGCACGCGCGAAACTGTAAGTACTGTTTTTTGTTTAATACGCCCGGCTTCAATACCGCCTGACTGCTGCCGTGACGCGCAACGGCGCGAACAAGTCGAGCGCTGAAGGTTCGGGTGCGGGGATAGATAGATGGAAGAATTGCTGCCGTATTACGAGCGCGAGCTGTCGTTTCTACGGCGCTATTCGCGCGATTTCGCCGAGCGCTACCCGAAGATCGCGGCGCGCCTTGCCATGTCCGGCGAGCACTGCGAGGACCCGCACGTCGAGCGGATGATCGAGTCGTTCGCATTGCTCGGCGCGCATCAACAAGAAGCTCGACGACGACTACCCAGAATTCACAGAAGCGTTGCTGGAAGTGCTGTACCCGCACTATCTGCGGCCCTTTCCCTCCTGTTCTATCGCGCAGTTGGGCACCTCCGCGGCGCTGAGCCATCTGACGGAACCGGTTGTCATCGAGCGCGGCACCGAACTGAAGTCGCGGCCCATTCGCGGTGTGCAGTGCCGTTTCCGCACCGCGTACGACGTCACGCTCGCGCCGGTGCGTATTTCCGAGGCGAAGTACACGTCGGTGACCATGGCGCCGAGCGCGACGGTATTGCCGGGCAATGCCACCGCAATCCTGTCCATCACGTTTGAATCGACCGCTGCGCAACTCGACCTGTCCGCATTGAAAGTCAGTACTTTGCGCGCGCATCTGCATGGCGAGCAGTCGTTTATCGCAGCGCTTGTGGACTGCCTGTTCGTCAATGCAATGGCGACCTATGTGGAAGCCGACCGGCGCGGCGTGTGGACGCAATTGCGCACGCCGCCTCTCGCGCAAGCGGGTTTTGATGAACATGACGCACTGATCGACTATCCGGCGAAATCGCATCCGGCTTACCGGCTTCTCACCGAGTACTTTGCGTTCCCGGAGAAATTCAATTTCGCCGACTTCGACCTCGCGGCCATGACGCGAACCGCGGGCCGCTGCCAGCGCCTCACGCTGCATGTGGTGCTGAAGGAAGTGCGCAGCGATTCACATGCGGCGCCTCTTCTCGACGCGTTGTCCGCGCACCACTTCCGGCTCTTCTGCACGCCGGTCGTCAATCTGTTCGAGCAGCACGGCGAGCCGATTCGCGTGAACCATCAGGCCGTCTCTTATCCGGTGGTGGCCGAAGCGCGCCGCGCCTTCACGTACGAGGTTTATTCCATCGATTCGGTGAAGCTCGTCAGGCAACAGGCGCATCAGGAATCCGTGACTGAGTTCCGGCCGTTCTATTCGCTGCATCATGGGGAAGCGGCGCGCCAGACACTACTGGTTCGCGCGGCGCAATGATTGGGTTGCGCAAAAGAGCCCCGGCTACGAGACGGAGATTTCGATTGTCGATATCGACTTCGAACCGGCCGCACCGCAAACCGATACGTTGAGCCTCGATCTCACCTGCACCAATCGCGATTTGCCCGCGGGGCTCGCGGTGGGTCTGGAAGGCGGCGATCTGTTTCTGGAAGGCGGATCGCTGACCGGCAGCATCGCCATGCTGCGCCGGCCGATGCCGAGCGTGCGTTTTGAACGGGGACGCGCGGCGCACTGGCGGCTCATTTCACATCTTGCGCTGAATCACGTGTCTCTGGCGAACAGCGGTCTTTCCGCGTTGAAGGAAATGCTGGTGCTCTACGATCTGCGGCGCACGGCGGTATCGGCGCGGCACATCGACGGGCTTGTCGGAATAGAGCAGCGCGCGGCCGTGCAATGGCTTCCGGGCAAACCGTTCGCGACTTTCGTGCGCGGCATAGAAATTCGCCTGACTATCGACGAAGAACATTTTGTCGGCACGAGTCTCGCGTCGTTCGTGCGAGTGATCGATACATTCTTCGGGCTGTACGTGCATCTGAACAGCTTTGTGCAACTGGTCGTCGTGTCGAAGCGCACGGGCGAGGAGATCTTGCGATGCAAACCGCGCAGCGGCGAATCGATCCTGGCGTAGTCGAGCAGCTTCTCGACGAGCCGCATCGCTTTGAGTTTTTTCAAGCGGTGCGCGTGCTCGAGAAGTGGTTCGCACAGCAAGTGCCGTCGGCCACCGGCAGGTCCGCCGACATCGTCGCGCAGCGCATTGCCTTTCGCAATTCGCTGTCCATGTCGTTTCCGCCGAGCGAAATCCACGGTGCGCAATCTTACGACGACAACGGCGCCGCGCTAAAGGAAAAACCGCAGCGCACGGAGGCACTCGAAAACGGCTCGCTCGACAAAGTGGACATTACGCCGGCGTTTTTCGGTTTGCTCGGCGGGCAGGGCGCGTTGCCGCTGCATTACACCGAGCAGATCATCGCGCACGAACAGATCAAGCGCGACCGCGCCGCGCGCGAGTTCTTCGACGTCTTTTCGAATCGGGCCACTGCGCTCTTCTACGCGGCGTGGAAAAAGTACCGCCTGCCGTTCCACTACGAACTGGATCGCGACGAACGCTATTTGCCATTGCTGCTTGCGCTTGCCGGCGTATCCGACAACGACACCCGCGGCAGCCTGCAAAGCTGAGACGGTGCGCTGTTCGACGAAGCGATTGCAGTCTATGCGCTGCCCGCGAGACACAGGCCCGTTTCGGCGACCTACTTGCAACGCACGCTGTCGGACTACTTCAAGGTACACCCGTGCGCGTCGAGCAGTTCACAAGGCCGTGTTCGAGTGGGACGAGTCGCTCGTCGATGCGGTGCTGGCGCGCTGCACTGAAGTGAACTCCGGCGCGCAAAGTCGACCATATTCTGAACGGCACGCTGTTGCCTGAAGTCGCGCAGCACGTGCTGGGACGAATCGCGAACGGCGGGACAATCGAGCGCATTTCGGTGCGCGCGACCGAAGCCGGCGACTTCGACTATGCCGTTGTATAAGCGGTCTCACGAATGCAATTTAATAGCTCCATGCCATGCCGATCAACCTGAACACGCTGCTTGCTCCCATTACAGAGGCTGCACCCTGCGGCGAAGATCTGCTCTTTTCCGCCGATTTCGATGCGATCCAGCACGCGCGGCGTTTTGAAGATCCGTCGCTCGATCAAGGCGAATGGGTCACCGAAATCAAGGAAGCCGACTGGCCTTTCGTGGTGGAGCGCTCCAGTGCCTTGCTGCAGACGCAGACCAAAGACTTGCGCCTCGCGGTCTGGCTCACGGAAGCACTCGCCATCGAGGAGGGCATAACCGGCCTCACGCAGGGATACGCGCTGCTGACCGGGTTGTGCGAAACGTATTGGGACGCTGTCCATCCGCTGCCGGAGGGCGACGATACCGAGTACCGCCTCGGCAATGTTGCATGGCCGGTGGGGCGGACCGGCGATCTGCTGCGCGCGATGCCGCTGACGTCGTCGCAAGGAAACGTGTACAGCACAATTGACTGGGACGTCGCCGCACACGTTGCGCAAGCCGTGAAGCGCGATCCCGATCATGCCGACGACATCGCTCGCGGCAAGCCTTCCATTGAGCAGATCGACGCGTCAAAGCGTGCTACGCCCTCCGCGTTTTATTCGACGTTGCTGGCCGACCTGAAGGCTTTCGAAGCAGCGATGCTCGCGCTGGAACAGGAGTTGGACCGCCGCGCTGCTGACTCCGCGCCGAGCTTCCGTCAAGCCAGGGATGCGTATGAAAGTGTGTTCCGTCTTGCCGAACGCTTTGCGCGCGAGCTGGGCGTGAATGCACAGGTGCAGCAGGCGCCCGCCAATGGCGCGAGTGCGGCGACGTCCCATGAACACGAACGTGCGGAGCCCACGTTCAAGACCTCACTGCAACGCGAGGAGCCTGTGTTCACCACTACGCCGAGCACCGCCATCGCAGGAATCCAGAGCCGCGCGCACGCGGTCGCGCAGTTGCGTGCCGTGGCGCGGTTCTTTCGCAGCACGGAGCCGCACAATCCGGCTGCATACTTCGCCGACAAAGCTGCGGAGGCCGCCGACATGCCGCTGCATCAGTGGCTCTCCACGGTGGTGAAAGACGACGGGTCGCTCGCCCATATACGCGAGTTGCTGGGTGTGAAGCCTGAAGAAAACGGCTAGACGTCCGCGTTGAAATTGAAAAAAGCCTGGCTGCGGTCGATTGACCGCGCCAGGCTTTTTTCATGTGTGCCGTGGCTGCGAGCAGGCAGTCCTATAGTTAGGACCCCGCGCGAAACTCGATACGCCGGTTGCGCGCGCGTCCATCGGCCGTATCGTTCGACGCGATCGGCTGGTCGGGGCCGACGCCCGTCGTGCTCATCTGCTGCGGTGGAATGCCCTTGGCGACGAGGTAGCCCTTCACGGCATCGGCGCGTGCCTGGCTCAGCGCGATATTCGACGCGCGGTTGCCCAAGTTGTCAGTGTGGCCGATGATCGCGACGGTCTTCGTCGTCATCTTCTGCATCGCCGCCGCCATCTGGTCGAGAATCGCGCGGCCTTGCGGCGTGAGCGTCGCGCTGCCGGTTTCGAATTCAATCGTGCGATTGGCGAGCGTCTGGTCGAGCAGGCCCTGCTCGGAGGCACTCACGCGCAAGCCGTTCTTGATCGTATACGTCGGATTCAGCGCATTCGCCATGTCGCTCGCGAGTTGCTGGCGCTGCGACTCGTTGCGCACTTCGCCCTTCACGTCGATCTGCGTGCCGTCTATTTTCAACTGGCCCTTGCTGATCTGCTTGAGTTGCGGGCCAATCAGCTTTTGCACGTTCGCGGACCAGTTCGGCGGCGTCGCGACGTCGGCGACTTCGATCTGATCGACTACGTTAGCCGCGCCATACGTGTCGCGCAAACGCGCGAGCACAGCGGCCTTGGTCGCCTCGTCGGGCACTTTGCCGCCGACCACGACCTGGCCCGGCGTTGCGTTGGCGGGCGGCGGCGACGCCGTCACCGCGCCGGTGCCGGTCGTGCTGCTCGCGAGGCCCGCGGTATTGACCGCAGACCCACTGGACGAAGCGGAGGGCAGCGCCGTCGTGCGAATCGAAATGCCGCTGTTGTCGACCGGCGTGACGCGAGCCGGACCGTCGTTGTCGGCGTGAGCGAGCGGGCTGACAAGGCCCACAACGAGCGGGCCGACGAGCAGACTGACGAGCAGCGCGCGTGAGCGGGTGCGTGATTTGATCATCGCGTTACGCTCCCGTGAAGGCTTCGCGGAACGTGTCGATGCTGACGCGCAAGGACAATTGCGGTTGGTCGAGATAGCTGACGAGCTTGCTGATGCCATGATCGCTTTGTGCGTGTTCGTTGATCCACTCGGGGTCGTCGATATCGATGTTGTGTGCTGCATAGGCTTGCGGATCGACCACGCTGTGCAGCGTTTTCGCCGACGCACCGTTAAAGCCGATGATGAGCCGCTCGCGCTCCGCAATCGTGCCGATGAAAATGGCCAGTTCGAAGTCCGCCTGCGCGACGAACGGCGCAATCAGTTCGAGCCAGAAAGCCGCGACGAGGCTGCGATAGAACGGATCGTTCGGCAGCGGCAGCGGCAGCGTGAGCCCGCGTTCAAGATGCGACGAGCCGCTTTGCATGACCGGGCGCAGCAGCGAACCCAGCGCGAGCATCGCGCCGCGCAGGCGCACCGGATGCACCGGATGCCCGCTTGCAAGCAGCATCTGTTCGAGCCCGGCGAGCGTCTGGTGTTCGACGAAATCGTTGAATGTGCCGTCATGCGGATTGCCCGGCCCGCCCCCGATTTCGATCGGCACCTGCGTTTCGCCGAGCGCCTGCAATGCGCCGGCCGGCTCGCTCGCGCCGAGCAGGGGCTTCATTTGCGCCGACACTCGCGACCACAAACGCGCGAACGCGAGGGGACTGTGCGCGAGAAACGTGAGCGGCTTCTCGACCTCGAGCGCGGTGGCGGCAAGAAACGGAAAGCGTCGCGACGACTGGTCGTGGCTTGCGACCATATGGCCTGCAATCGCGAGCTTGCTGCGCGAGCCGAGGAACGCGAAGTGCATGGGCTTGGCGTTTTCGTAGACGATCTTCCAGCGCGGATCGTCGGTGAGCAGCTCCATTGCTTCGGCGATCCAGCGGTCGAGCGTGGCGAACGGCTGCGGGTTATGCGGGCTCTTCACGAAGTCGCCGCGCGAGGGAATCTTGCCGAAGTACGCGATCTGCGCCTGCACGGTCTGCGTCATTGCGGACCTCCTGTGTTCGAACTGCGGCCGTGGCCGGCCGTGCTGCTGGCTGTGTTCGTGGCCGCGACGGAATTGGCCGCCGCGCTCACGTCCGCCACCGAAGAAGGCAGACGCAGCCCGCGCAGGCTTTGCTGCTGTGGCGCGTCACTGCTGCCCCCGAGGCTTGCGACGTGCTGATGATGCGCATGCTGACCGCCACCGTCACGTTGCCTTGCGTCCACTACAGATCGAAGGTGCCGTCTGGACGGCGCTTGCGCTGCGCCGAATTGATCAGCTTCTCGAGACCGTAGCGGCCCGGTTCGTTGACGAGTTGCAAGGTGCGTCCGTCGAAGGTCGTTGCCGACAGCGTGGCGCCGGGCGATCCCGACGGATTCGGCCACACGAAGTTGGTCCATTGCGGCGGCGTGTTGCGGTAACGCATCTGCTGGCCGTCGATGGCGAGCGTGTACTCGGTCGTGCCGCTGCTTGGCTGCGGCAGGATCTGGAACACGGTCTGCGGTTCCGCCGAGCTCTGGCCCGCCGACGCGCTCGCTGCACCGCCCGCAAGCGGCGCGACCCAGTGCGCGAACCCATTGGTGAAGTCCGGCGTGAGCGCGAGGCCCATGTCGCCCCATGTGCGCGCAGTCAGCGTGTCGCCGCGGCGCACCGCGAACGGCCCGAGGGTGGTGCCGACGAACTTCGCAATCGAGCCGTCCGGTCCGAACACCTGTGCGATTTCACCGGCACCGGCTTCCACCTTCGCGTCGCCGGCAAACGGATATTTGCTGGCGAGCGAGTTCTGGAATGTTTGGTACACCTGTGCATTCCACACCTTGTTGACTTCGACGCTGGCAGGCTGGATCACCACGGCATACGCGGCCATCAACGGACGCACCAGCAACGGACGCAGCGCTTTGCGTTGCGAATCGGTGAGCCCCGTCAACATCTGCTCGTCGACATACTTGAGAGAATCCGCGAGTTCGGAGCCGCTGCCGTCGAGCGTCTGCTGCATGAGCTGACGCGCGCTCGGTCCCGGATCGCCCTGGTTCTTGATGACGTTAAAGCGCGTGCGGACCTTGGACAGTGTGTCCATATAGCCCTTCAGCATCGAGCCGTGCCCGTCTGGACAATGCGCCCCAGCGCGGAGAATTCCTGTCCGATGGGACCCATCGGCATTTCCACCGGATTGCCGTTGATGTCGATGTTCGCGTTCAACTGGCCGGTCGGCGCACGCGAGAACCATTGCTTGAACCAGCTCGTCACGCCGCTTTGCGCGCGTTTCAGGCTCGCGTTGAATAGCGACGGGTTGTCCCACGAGGTCTGGTCATACGCAGTTTCGAGTACTTTGCGAATCGGCGAATCCTGCGGGTCGCCGAGACGGTTCATCGCGTCCACGGCCTGCCCGAAGCTGCAGAAGCTCTGCACTGCGATGCCTTGCATGAACTTCTGCCAGTGCATTGCATACTCGGTTTTATATATTGTGACCAGTGCTTTCTGGATCTGCTCGGGGCTGCCTTCGAGCGTCAGGTCGTCATGCGCGGAGGTGTTGAGCACCCAGTCCTTCGCCTGCAATTCCTTCGTCGCCGCCTCGCGAATCGCGGGCTGCACATACTGGAACCACGCTTCCCGCGTGAACGTGCCGGGAATCGTGTAGCTGCCCGCCACCAGCGCCGTATTGTTTTCACCGACGATGCGCGCGATGGTCACCGGTGCAAAGCGGGTGGAGGCGCGCGCCTTGATCTCTTCATAGACGCGCTGACGCGCCGGCATGCCGCGCACCACGCGACGCAGGTTCTCGCGAGTCTGATCGACGAGGCCGAGATTCTGGTCGATCATCGGCCAGTCGTCGTCGGACACGCGGGACAGGTAGAACGTGATCATGCGCTCGGCGCTGCGGATCATTTCGTCGCGAGGCATGTTGCCGCGATTCGTTTCGAGCTAGCCGCGCCAGAAACGCGCCACCTGATCGGTCAGGTGAGCCGTTTCCACGTGACGCTTGTTCTTAGTTAGCATCAGGTACGTCTTGAGCGCGTTGTACGCGTCCTCCACATTCGTAGGCGATGCGTCGCTGTAGAGACCGCCCTGGCTGTTCGCCGCCATGGCGCTATGCGTCGAGACGGGAATGGCGGCGGTGTCCGGCGTGCGATTGAGCGGCGCGAGCTGATCCGGATGCGCGTTGACGTCCTTCAGGAACGACGCGAGGTTTTGCGAAACCGGCTCCAGCAGAATCTGGCGCACGCCGTTGTAGTACTCGGTCAGAAGACGCTGTTCGAGACGATCGCCCTGATACAGGCCGAGCGAAACAGCGAGCGGCTTGTCGCGACGGAACTGTTCGAGCTGATCGATACGGTCTTCGAGCACGTCCATCGCCTGCAGTCGCGATTGCAGGTCGTTGCGGTTCTGCTGCAAACGCACGACGTTGTCGAGATCGGCCTTGACGTTCTCCGCGAGTTGCTGATTGTTGACGGTCGACCATGTCCAGCCACCGAGCGCCAGCGCGAGCACGGCGACGAAGCCGAAAAACGTTGCATAATGTATGTGCGTCTTCGCGGGGCTGGCAAATTGCCTGACCGTCTGCCGGTCCGCGAAAATGACCTTGGAAAAGAGATCGCGCAGGAAGAACCCGTTCTTTGAAAACGCGGTGTGCGGCTTCGGCATGCTGTCGGCGCTCAGGCCGAAGCGGTTCGCGATGCGCGTGGCGGCGGCGCTGCTGGTTTCGCCTTCCTGCAAGGCGCTCGTGAAATAGAAGCCGCGGAAGATGGGCTTGTACTGGAACGGGTTCGTTTCAAACAGCGTGGCCAGAAAGGCGCGAAGCGCGGGCTTGATCGTGGAGAATTCGAGCGGGAAGCTCAGTTGGCCTGGCGAGAGCTTGTTGCGGCTCTTTCAGGAATTGCTGCGCCTTGCCGGCCAGTTGATGACGTTTTCGAAGGGCTATGCGCTCTCCGATCTGCCGGCTTATCGGCACGACGATCCGGGACCGGGCTTCGCGCGGCTCGACACGATCCTGCGCGACCTGCTGGAAACGGTGATCTCCACGCGCTACTTTGCAATTGCGCTGGAAGAAGTGCGCCCGTCGTTTCATGCAGGCCGGCTCGATTCGGGCAAGATCGACGACAAGACGATGTTCTACATTGCCGTGTCCGCCGACATGCCCACTGCCGAGCTCGTGGAAGCCGTGCCCGCGCGCTTCAAGGTGGGCGCCCCCGACGACGTCGACAAGCTCGTGCTCTCGGCCATGCCGGGCGTGCGGCTCGTCTACACGCCGCAAGTGCCGCCCGCGATTCCGGTGCGGCCTGGGCGCCAGCTATTTCTCCTGCGAGCCGCGCGGCAGGCTGTACGAGCGCATGCTGCAAGCGCAGTCGGCCATGATCTACGCGCCCTCGGGCATCAACGATCTTCAACTCGAACTGATCGCGGTCACCGACGGCTTCTTCATGCTCTTCCTGCTGAAAAACGGCCGCGAGCCGGGTGATGCGCATGAATTCAGTCAGCGCATCCAGCAGTTTCTCGGCGACTTCGAGCGCGGCGCGAAGAAGCTCAACGCATCGGCGGAAGACGTGTATGCGTCGAAGTTTGCGTTTTGTGCGGCGATCGACGAATCGGTGTTGTCGTCCAGCTTCAGGATTCGCACGGAATGGGAGCGCCGCCCGCTGCAACTGGTGCTGTTCGGCGAGCAGCTCGCGGGCGAGAAGTTTTTCCAGTATCTCGAGGAATGCCGCGCGCCTGCAATCGCTCGAGGTGTTTCATATGTGCCTGCTGCTCGGCTTCCAGGGCAAGTATCTGCTGGAAGGGCCGGAGAAGCTCGCGTATCTGACCGCGCGCATCGGCGATGAAATCGCGCATATGAAAGGCAAGCGCGCGCCGTTTGCGCCACATTGGCCGCTGCCCGATCAGGTCGCGCACCGTCTGAAGCGCGAACTGCCGTTGTGGTCGATCGGCGCGGTGTTCGCGCTCGTCGGCCTGCTCGCTTATATCGGCTTGAACACGTATCTGCGCGATCAGACCTTACGCACGCTGGCACCCTATTCGCAGGTCGTCAAGTTCGGGCCGCAATCGGCCACGCTGACGATCTCGCTGCCTTAGCGCGAGACGCCGCCCGCAAAAAAGGCCCGCGTTCAGTACGCGGGCCTTTTTTCATTGGACGGCGGACACCACCGGCAAGCCGCCGCTTATTGCGACTCCTCCGCCCACACGGCATTTTCCCGCGCCATCAACGCAGTCGACGCAGCCGGCCCGAAGGTACCCGCCGTATAGTTGCGCGGCCGCTCGCCCGACTTCGCCCAACCCTCGAGGATCGGCTCGGCCCATGCCCACGCGGCCTCCAGTTCGTCGCGGCGCATGACGTGCGTGAGGCGACCGCGAATCACGTCGATCAGCAAACGCTCATAGGCTTCCGCGCGACGCTCGGTGAACGCCTGCTGCAAGTCGAGGTTCAGATTCACCGGCAGCATGTGCATGCCGCTGCCCGGTTCCTTCGCCAGCATCTGAAGCTGGATCGATTCTTCCGGCTGCAACTGGATCACGAGACGGTTGCCGTAGTTGCGCCCGCCGCTCGGAATGATGGAGAACGGCAAATCGGAGAATTCGATGACGATCTCCGACACCTTATTCTGCATGCATTTGCCGGTGCGCAGGAAAAACGGCACGTTGGCCCAGCGCCAGTTGTTGATATGCGCGCGCAATGCGACAAAAGTCTCCGCGCGGCTGCCGGCCGGCACATTCTCTTCCTCCAGATAGCCCTTCACCGCCTCGCCGTCCACCGCGCCTGCCGTGTACTGGCCGCGCACCGTGTCGCGCGCGATGTCCTCGGGCGTCATGGGCCGCAACGAGCGCAGCACTTTGAGCTTTTCATCGCGGACCGCGTCGGTATCGAGCGACACCGGCGGCTCCATCGCGACGATGCACAGCAGCTGGAGCAGGTGGTTCTGCACCATGTCGCGCAGCGCGCCGGTCTTGTCGTAGAAGCCTGCACGGCTGCCCACGCCGACCGTTTCGGCGACCGTGATCTGCACGCGCTTGATATACGGCGCCTGCCACAGCGGCCCGAAAATCGGATTGCCGAAGCGCAGCACCATCAGATTCTGCACGGTTTCCTTGCCGAGATAGTGGTCGATCCGGTAGATCTGCGCCTCGCTGAAATGCTTGCCGACCGCCGTGTTGATCTCCTTGGCGGATGCGAGGTCATGGCCGAGCGGCTTTTCGAGCACGACGCGCGACAGCTCGTCCACGAGCCCCGCCGCCGAGAGGTTGTCGCAAATGTTCGTGAACAGATCCGGCGACGTCGCCAGATAGAACGCGCGGCGCACGCCGTCCCGCGAGGCTTCCTTCAGCCGCTGATAGTCTTCGGCCGAATCGACGTCCATGCGCACGTATTCGAACAGCGCGAGAAATTTGTCCCACGCGGCCGCGTCGAACACCTTCTTTTCAATGAAGGGCTTGGCCTTCTGCTCCATGAATTCGGCGATGTATTCCTCGCGCGACCACGGCTTGCGCCCGATGGTGAGAATGCGTGTCTCGGGCGGCAGATTGCAGTGCAGATGCGCCATATACAGCGCGGGGAGCAGCTTGCGAAACGACAGGTCGCCGGTGCCGCCGAAGATGATCATGTCGAGCGGAAGCTCGGGAGTCGCAGAAGCGTGTTGAGTCTTCATAGCGCGGTCGCAGCGTCGTGAGAAGGAAGGTGTCGTCAGGCGCCGAAGGGCCCTGCGGCCAAGGACCGCCCGTGGGCCCCGGTCCAATGCGGAAAAAGCGCATGCGCCGCCTTCACGGCGGGCATCGGCGGTTTTTCCAGCAAACGCCTATGGTGCAACGTTTTGGGATTGTTTGCACGGCAACATGTGCCGCAGCTTGGCGCAATATGCCAAACCGTCCGGCAAGGCGCTGTTTTAAAGGCGTTTTTCCGTCGCGGGGACCGGGCGTGGACTGGCTGCGCGCGTGCGTCAACCACGCGCAAGCGCCTCGCGCGCGACGCGGCAGGCCGCCAGATCCCACGCCGCACAGCCGACGCTCTTGAACACCACCGGCGTTTGCGCCGCAGGCGCCGCGGTGTCGAGCACCGAGGCGATGCCGCGCACGCCGGCCCAATCGACGCCTGCCTGAATAAAATCGCCGGCTTCGTACCTAGCACCGGCCTCGTCGTCGACGAAAAGCGCGCTGCCCGCGAGAGTCCGCGCGCCGATCTCCACCATTTCCGGCGTGAACGCACCGACGCCGATCACGAGACGCCCCGCGCGCGCCGCTTCGTCGTAGACAGGCTGGCGGCTCGTGGTGAGCGCAATGACAACCTCGATCGACTCCGGCAGCGCTGCGTGCGGCTCGGCAAGCGGCCGCAGCTCGAACGCCTTGCCTTGATGCGCGGCGCAAAACGCGTCGGCGCGCGCCGGCGCACTACCCTTCACCCACACGCGCGCTTGCGGATAGAGTTCGCCGATCGCTTCCAGATGATTGAGCGCCTGCGTGCCGGTGCCGATCAGCAGGAATTCGCGCGGCGCGACGGCGGCAAACGTGCTCACGCCGAGCATCGACATGGCCGCAGTTCGGCGCCCCGTCACCGTCGGGCCGTCGAGGATGAAGAGCGTCTCGCCCGTGTCGGCGTCGAACGCCATTACCTGACCGTGGATCGTCGGCAAGCCGCGCGGGCCGTTGCCCGGGCACACGTTGACGAGCTTGTGGATCGCGAGGTCGGGCGCGGCCGCCGGCATCGACAGCAGAATGCCGCCGGCGTTCAGCGGCACGCCGAGCCGCTCCGGACTCGCAATGCGCCGCTGCGCGTAGATGCAGGCGGTGATCTTCGCCTTGTTGGGAATGTCGGCAGCGCAAAAGTGCATGGCGTCGCCGCGGCAGGCCTTGGCCTGCTGGTCGCGGGTCGCCCCATGAGCCGCGGTGACAGCGGTAAGCGCGAAGAGGCTCGCGGCGAGCAGGGCGTGAGTTTTATTCATGTCGGGTCCTGTATCGCAGATGTCGGTACGGACCACCCAGCAGAAAACGGGCCCGATCAGACGCTCAGCCCTGCGCGCGGCTGAGCGTCATGCCGCGGCCGGCATAGAAACGCGTCATGGTTGCGAAAGCAGATAGACGTCGGCTTGTTGCGGCTCGATTCCCGACGGATTGTGAAACCACACGCCGCCGGTATCGCGCCCGTGCAGCACCACGAGATGTCCGCCCTGCCGCTGGTTCGGCTGGTCAGGATAGCGGATCTCCGGGCTGACGGAGACGATGGCAAGCGTGCGCGCATCGAGACGCCCGGCCACTTCTTCCAGCGACGCCTGCGGCAGCACGTCGACACGCACGCCGAACGCCTCCCGCCCCCATTCTGCAAACGGCCGATAGATCAAGCCGTCGACGCCGCCGTCGTGCCTCAGCCGATACACGCCGCACCGCAACGCTTCGTCCAGCAGCGCGGCGCGCGGCGGGTGTTCGATACGCCAGTAGTCGAGCGCCGACTCGAGGCAGGTCAGCCCGCACAGGCGTTTGGCCCAGAAACGGTAGCGCTCCCGGTCAGAAAAGCCGCTCCTTTGCCAGCCGGGATCGTCGCAGGGGTCGGCCTGCCACTCGACAATCGGGCGAACCCATTCGGGACTGCCCCACTGTGTGTAGTACGGAACTCCGGCGTGGCGCAAGGTCGGTTCATTCATGCAAAGGCGATCCAGGAAGATGCGGAAAATGAAGGTGAGCGGGCGCGCTCACAGCATGCTGCGAGGCTGCTGCATCGTGCCGTCGAAAAAACGCTGCAAGCGGAACGCGGACAGATCGAGCGAGGGCTTGCCGCCGTCGCTGATCTCCGCCAGCAGCTTGCCGACGATCGGCCCCATCGCGAAACCATGGCCGCAAAAGCCGGTCGCGATAGTGAGACCGCCGACCTGCGGCGGCGCGTCGATGACGGGAATGCCGTCGGGCAGCACGTCGATCAGACCGGCCCAGGACTCGACCACCTGCGCGTCCTTCAACGCGGGAAAGAGCGCGCGCAGTTTCGCGAGCGCGCGCGGCGCGTGGCTCGGGTTCGGTTGCGGATGCGAGTCGCGCGGATGCAGCACCCGCTCGCCCGCCGGCACGACGCCCGGCAGACGGTCCCGCACATCGCGCAGGCAGGCGCCGTTCAGATGAAAGCTGAACTTCTCGCGCTGACTCCACAGCTCCGGCAGGAACCATTTCAGCGCACGAAAATGCCCGAGCGTCATGTCGACGTCGACCTGCATGTCGTCAGCGAGATTGATCGCGCCGTTCGCGCGCTGCCGCACGCCGAGCCCATGCCCCCAGAAGGTCGACGCGGTCACTGGCGGCAGCGGATTCGTGCGCATGCATGTGCCGCGCACCGCCTGCTGCGGCAATTCGAGGCCCAATGTCTTCAGGAGGCGCCAGCTGCTCGCGCCCGCCGCGCAAATAAAACGCGACGTGCGCACCGTCCCGCGCTCGGTCACCACTCCGGCGACGGCGCCCGCCGCGCGCTCCACGCCGAGCACCCCGCAGCCTTCAAAAAAAGCGCGCCGGCTTGCGCCGCGCGGAGCGGCGCGGCCTGACCGTCGCTCGGCGTGTAGAGGCCGCCGAGTGACGGGCCTTGCATGCCCGTCACCACCGAATCGATCTGCTTGCGGTCCAGCGTGCGGGTGTCGAGCCCGTGCTGGCGCGCCACGTCCATCCATTGCTGGAACGACGCCCAGTCCTCCTCGCCGGTCGCGACGTAAAGGCAACCGCCCTGACGCCATTCCAGATCGAAGTCCAGTTCGCGCTCGAGCGTTGCCCACAGCGGAATGCTCGCCATCATGAGCGGCACTTCCGCCGACTCGCGGCCCTGCTGGCGCACGAAACCCCACGCGCGCGACGACTGCTGGCCGGCAATCCGCGATTTGTCGAGCACGACGACCGAGAGCCCGCGCCGCGCCAGATAGTAAGCCGCCGCGCAACCCATGATGCCGGCCCCGCCGATCACCACGTCGGCGTATTGCGCAAACGGTTGGTCGGGCGAAGTGAAGCCGGCGTGCAGCGGATAAGTCGTCGTCATCGGGCAAGGAGGTTTTTCGTCATCGGGCAAGGAGGTTTTAAGTGCGGGCATCATCTTCGCAGGCGAGGCCACTGTCCGCAATGCCCGCCTGGCATGACAACGCGGCGCGGTGGCGCCGCGCAGGCATGCCGTTCTGTGGATGTGGCCCGTTTTCGCCGGTAAAATGGGTTTATGCCAAGTGCATCACGGTGCATGTACTTGAGCGCGTGCAGCGGCACCTGCACA
This sequence comes from uncultured Paraburkholderia sp., assembly GCA_940746715.1. Lineage (GTDB taxonomy): Bacteria > Pseudomonadota > Gammaproteobacteria > Burkholderiales > Burkholderiaceae > Paraburkholderia. The sequence continues at coordinate 87,024 of CALNWN010000007.1, read as the reverse complement.
AAAAGCCTGATGGCGATGTTTTTACGGTACATTTGCTCTCCCCCGCGTACCTGCGTCGCGCTGTGTCCATGATGCATGGCCGCGTTACGCCTGCCGTATCGCCCCCACAGCCCTTTAAGAACGGCGGATTCTCACGCAGTATGACCAACGAAACACACTCACCGGACTCCATCGCCGTCGCCGAGCGCGTGCGTGGGTTGATGAGCCGGCATGGAATCGGCAAGCGACAGCAAACCACAGAACTTTGCCGCATCCTCGACCTCAGTTTTTCGCAGGGGCACCGCAAGCTCCGGGGCAACAGCCCGTGGACCCTGTCGCAAATCAAGAAGGTCGCGGAGGTGTACGGCGAGCCCGCCGCGCAGCTCTTCGGCGCCCAGTCGCTGGATCCCGGCATGATCGGCGCAATCGCGCAGGAGGCTGTATTCTGCATCGGCGCAATCGAGCTGCCGTGCACCGCATGGGTCGGCGCGGCGCTCGAACCGGGCAGCCGCCCCGAATTCGTCGCCTACTCGAAGCTCGGCCAGTGGCGCGTCGCGCGGCACGACGGCGCGCTCTACCAGAGCGCCTATGAAGTCCACAAGATCGAGATCTATCCGCGCCGCGCGGAAACGGACAAGCCGACCATCGCGGTGGTCGACGATCAGGCGAGCGCCGACAATCTGCGCGACTATCTGGAGCGCAGCGGCTTTGCCGCCGTCGCCATCTACGGACTCGCGGCCTTTGCCGAGCAACTGCAAACGCAGGTGTTCGACGGCATCGTGATCGACTGGCTGTTCGGCTCGCAAACCTCGGCGGCTGCGATTCGCGCGGTGCGCGCGTCGGAAAATCCGGACGCGCCGATTTTCGTTCTGACCGGCGAATTGCTGACCGGCAAGGCGAGCGAGTCGGAGATCAGCCAGGTGATCCGCAATTACGACGTCGCCTGCTATGAAAAGCCCGCGCGGATGGCGATTCTGGTGGCCGACCTGTCGAAGCGGCTGAATCGGCCCTGAATCCGTCGTACTCTTGCCAGCGCCGTCTCAGACGACGCGCCGCGAAGCCAGTGCACGCTGCAACGCGCTGCGCAGGTCACCGTAATGTACCGGCTTTAATAACGCTTCGAAAAACGGCTGCGCGGCCGCCCCGCCGTGGGTCTCTCCTTCTGTCTGCTTCGCGCCGGCTTCCGGCGCATACGCGCTGACCACGATCACCGGCACGCCCGCGACCGGCTCGCCACGCGCGGCGAGGTCCGCGAGAAACGCGTAGCCGTCGCGCTCCGCCCAGCTCTGCCTGCGCCTGTGCGTCGCGCGAAGGTGCGGGCGCGACCGGCGTGACGGGAATCGTCACCGTGAAAGTCGTGCCTTCGCCCACCCACGCTCGCCACTTCCACCGTGCCGCCGAAGAGCCGCACGAGCCCCTGAACGAATGGTGAGGCCCATGCCCGCGCCCTCGAAGCGGCGCGTCCGCGAGCCGTCCAGTTGCGTGAACTCCTGGAAGATCAGCGGAATCTGCGCTTGCGGCACGCCCGGCCCCGTGTCGCTCACCACGAAGCTCAGGAGCGCCGGCCGCTGCATCAGCTTCACGCGGATCGTGCCGGTCTCCGTATAGCGGATCGCGTTGGTGACGAGGTTATTCACGATCTGGCGAATGCGATGCGGATCGGAGTCGACGAGTCCGGTCACGCCGCTCGCCTCGCTCTCCAGCTTCAGGCCGCGCGCGGCGGCGGACATCGCATGTTCGTCGACGATCGACGCCAGCAGCTCGCGCGGCTCGAAGTGCTCGTGACGCAGTTCGAGCTTGCCGGCGCCGAGCCGCGCGTAATCGGTCAGATCCTTCATCTGCGCTTCCAGATGCCGCGCCGCGGTTTCGAGCCGCTGGATCACCTTGCGGTCGGCCTCCGAGTGATAGTTGAAGCCCAGCAATTCGATCGACGAGACGATCGCATGCAACGGCGTGCGCAGCTCGTGACTGATCATGCCGAGGAACGCATCCTTCGCAAGACTCGCCTCGCGCGCCGCGCGACTCGCCTGGTGCTCGGCTTCGAGCGCCGCGTGCTGCTGGTGCATGAGACGCGTGCGGCGCCGGCCGTTGACCACCAGCAGCAGCGTCGCCGCCGCGGACAGCAGCAACAGGATCAGGCCGCCGGCAAACAGCATCCGGCGCTTGTCGATGAAATCGCGGTTCATCGCCTCGCGGTCGGCGACGTCGGCGAAACGGCGGCTCAGCGCCAGGTCGTTGACTTCGTTCCAGTGCTGGCGCAATTGCGCGACGATCCGGTTCACACCGGCCCGGTCTTTCGGCAGCCCCGCGAGGTCCGGAGCGAGGCCGGTCAGCATCCGGTCGAGCGCGTGAATTTCATCCAGTTGCCGTTGCACCAGCGCGACTTGCGTGGTTAGCCGGAGTGTCGAGCCCTCCATGACGTGCAGCTTCGACTGCAGCAACTGGTAGCGCAACGTAAGCCGCTGGTAATCGTCGTCGACGCCGGCCTGATATAGCAGCAACTGGTTCTCGAACCGCGCGTAGGCGATCTGCAGCTGCGCCGCGTCCCAGTAGAAGCCGTCGTACGAGCCCGTCAGCGACTCGGTCGTCTGCGGATTGAGCAAGTTCGCGTAGAGCAGATAACCGATCGCGCCGGCGGGCGCCGCGAGCGCCGTGAGCGCCGTGAGCCAGATCAGCACATAAAAACCCGGCGCCACGGGCGGCGCGTTATTTGACGATGAGTGCCTTGATCTGCCATACGAATTTCGAGTCGCCCGAGGCGCCCGCGAGTTCATCGGGAAACGCATCGCGCGGATAGATAAGAAACAGAGGGCCGAAGTCGCTGATCTTCAGACGCCGGCCGTTCATGCTTTACGCCACCACGACGCCATAGCGGTCGCAGTCCGATACGGGGATGGTGTACGTGTAGTCGTCGAGCGTATGGATCTCGACCTGGGTGCCATACGCGCCGACCGTCTTCAGAATATCCGCGAGCAGCGGTCCTGTGAAGGTCGAGCGCGGTGTCCAGGTGGTCGCGGTGGTGATCGAATGAGCGGGCAGCGCCAGCAGTTGCGCCTCGTCGAAGCAATAGGAACGGTGCGCCGCGCGTTAGTCTTGCCGATCTTGCCCATCAGGTCAAGCGACGGCGCGGTCGAATCCGTTTGCGCGTGCACGCTCCATGCGGCGAGCGCGAAGACGAGCCCGATTATCCAGCGCGCTCGCAGGCGCACCCGGTCCGCGTTGCACTGTTGCAGTCACTTTGTTCATTGCGTCTTTTTTCCGTGGTCTGTTTTTCTGCGGCGCCGCTGCCTTTTCGAGCCAGCGCCTCGGCCTGCCGTCACGCGCATCACCCCGACGCGCGATTGCCGAACGGCATGCATAATATCGTCAAAATTCTTTGCAGGAAAAAACGACGGTCTGCCGCCGCGGCGCGCGCAGGCGCGTCTTGCCGCCGAACGGCGGCCTTCCCCACGCGTTACGCGACTCAACAAGCGTTATGAACAAGCCGGTTTTGCCCCTTACCTATGAGCAGCTCGATCACTGGATCGAATCGCTGCAACCCGCCTTGCTCGCCGAAGATTTTGCAATGGCGATCGGCATTCTGCGCGGCGGTGCGCCGCGCGTGATCTGGTGGGATGCCCGCACGCGCACGGGCCTGCTGGTGGGCGCGCGCGTGGGTGTGACGGTATGTGCGAGCCTGCGCGCGCGTCAGGCTTCGCGCGCCTCGGCAGTTTCCCTGCTGTCCTTCGCGTCGCGCAGATGCAGGTGACGCGCGGCGCGTTGCGAGGCGACGATGATCAGCTTCATCGTCGCACGCGTCGCGCCGACGAACAGCTTGCGCGCGATACGCTCGTCGAAGGCGTCGAAATCGACCTCGGTCAGAATCACGCACGGGGCCGCCTGGCCCTTGAAACGGTAGATGGATTCGAACAGCACGTCGCCTTCGCGATATTCCGGATTGCCAAACAAATCGTACTTGCCGGTGAAGCTGCGCAGCCGGTGCGGGCCGAGATGATCCTGCGCGGTCATTGCGGAGCCCTCGCGGCCGCGAAACGACAGCACCGCGATGTCCTGCTTGCGAAACCCCAGCGAGAGCGCCTGCGTGATGGCGCGTTTGGTTGCCTCCGTGGCGGTCTCGGCGGCGTTTCTTTCGTCGTAGACGGAAAGCGATATGTCCGAGCCGTCGAACGGACTGCCGGAGGCGAGCGCCGCCGCGCTCGGCACCGAAGCACCGACCACCTCGCGCACGTAATCGAGAATGTCGCGCGGGCTGCGGTAGTTGGTGGTTTCTTTCAGCATCGTCCAGCCGGGCAGCGCGACCGGCTCGCGCATATACAGATTCTGCAGCGGATCCTCCAGCCACCACCACGCGCCGCCGGGGCGCAGCAGGCGCTCGAGCGCCGCGACCCACGGCTCCTGAAAGTCCTGCCCTTCGTCGACGATCAGCACGTCGAATTGCCAGCGGGCGTCGATCGGCGTTTCGGCGAACATCGCCTCCAGCTGATCGAACACCTGGCCCGACTGGAAATCGGGCTCACGGCCCGCATCGCGCGCAATCCAGTCGCACAGCTGATGATAGTTCGCGACCTTCGCCTCGGGCGGCGCAACACGCGCGATGTGATCGGCGAGCGGCCGGTTGAAGCACACATATAACGGACGCTCGCCGCGCGCGACCGCGTCTTTCATGACCTGCACGGCGAGCTGCGTCTTACCCGAGCCGGCCGTGCCGATCACGCGCAGGCGGAACGGCGAGAATTCGAGCCGCCGCGCCCATGTTGCGAGGCCGCCCGCGAGCCGCGTGACGAGCGTGCCTGCCTGGCCGACGAGCGCGCTGGCATCGGACGTGAGCGCGAGCTCATCGGCCAGAAAGTGATGGATTTTCGACGCGCACGGAAGACGCGGCTCGTCGGCGGGCAACGCTTCGCGAATCACCGCGGCGAGCCGGTCGCGCCGGGTCGCGTCAACGATGCGCGCGGGGTCGACGCCGGCAATTGCCGCGTCCTTCACGATGTGGTCCGGGCAGTACAGCAATTCTTCGATGAAATAGGTGCCCGCGCCGAACGCCGCGGTAAACCGGCGGTGCAAACCTTCGATGGTATGCGCGAGCGCGATCGCCACGTTGCGCTCGGTCTGCAAATAGACCTTCACGAGGCCCTTTGGCGTTTCACGCAGAAAGCCTGTTTTCTGTTCGACGATCATGACGCGCCCGGCCGGGCTGACGATCACGAAGTCGGCCTCGCCGAATACGGAGAAGTTCTGATTCAGCCGCGTCCAGTGCACGCCGTGATAGACGGTATAGGTATCAGGAAGCGCCTTCTCGAGCAGCGCAAGGGTCTCGCGTTCGCGCGCCGCCGCGCCGGTGGCGGCGAGGCTCTTCCAGTCGTCGGGGACAATGCGGGCCATGCGGTGCCTCGTCGTATTTTTCGGTGCGCTCATTGTACGCAACGCGGGTCGCCGCGGGCAGGCAAACGCATGCGCATCGTGTATCGTTATTGGTTGAACGCCGCGCGGAGCGCGGCTTGCCAATTGTCGACAAAAAGGATTGACCGGATGATTACGATCTGGGGACGCACGAACTCAGTCAACGTGCAAAAAGTCTTGTGGTGCTGCGACGAACTGGTGCTGCCTTACGAACGCATCGACGCGGGCCTGCAGTTCGGCCGCAACGACGAACCCGCCTATCTCGCGATGAACCCGACCGGAAAAATTCCCACGCTGGTCGACGACGACTTCGTGCTGTGGGAATCGAACTCGGTCCTGCGCCATCTGGCGCTGCAATACGGCGCGGGCAGCCCGCTCTGTCCCGCCGAGCCGAGAGTGCGCGCGAGCCTCGACCGCTGGCTCGACTGGTCGCTCTCCACGCTGCAGCCGGCGGAACGGCCGGTGTTCTGGGCGCTCGTGCGCACGCCGCCGCAACAGCGCGACGCGGCCAGACTCGCCGACGACGTGCGCAATGTCACCGCGCTGTGGCGCCTGCTCGACACGCATCTGCAAGGGCGCTTTTTTCTCGAGAGCGACAAGTTCACGCTGGCCGACATCGTGATCGGCGCGTACGCGAAACGCTGGTTCGGCGTGGAGGGCATCGAGCGTCCGCCGTTGCCGAGTCTGGAGCGTTGGTATTCGCGCATCGCGACGCGTTCTGGTTTCAAGAAATACGTCGACTTTCCGTTGACGTGATGATGGAGTGTCCTGTCCACGCGGTGATAAACGGCGCCGGAGCACGCCGCCCCGCGCACACCGCCTGCGCACGAGCGGTGCCCGAGCGTGCGCTGCTGCGACCCGGGCCGCCGAGGGCCGCGGGCAGCAACAGAGCGTTGGCCTTTATAATCGCTCCATGAAGAACGCCAAGCCCGCCGCGAACGCCGCACATTCCGCCATTCCCGCGAAAGCGGACCGAGCCGCCGCTGCCGTGGATGCCCACGCCCACGCGCCGGGGCACGCGCATGGCGAGTCGCCGGAAGCCGCGCTCGCCCTCGCGGAAGAATATTGCCGCGAACGCGGCGAGAAACTCACGCCGATCCGCCGCAAGGTGCTGGAGTTGCTGCTGAATTCAGGGCGCGCCACCAAAGCGTATTCGCTGCTCGACGAAATGCGCCAGATTCACCCGGGCTCCGCGCCGCCCACGGTTTATCGCGCGCTGGACTTCCTGCTGTCGGCGGGACTCGTGCATCGGATCGAGTCGATCAACGCGTTCACGGTCTGCCACGACCTGACGCAGTGCCAGCACGGCATCCTCGTGGTCTGCCAGCAATGCGGCAACGTGACCGAACTGCATCAGCCGAAATTGCGCCAGGCGCTGATCGCGCAAATCGAAGATGCCGGCTACCGCGTTGCCAGCGACGAAATCGAATTGAAGGGATTGTGTTCCGCGTGTCAGGCGGCAGAAGCAGCGCCGGTCGCGGCAAAGGCGGGAGCAACGGCGCCCGTCGCCGCAAAATAACGGCGGTTTGCTGCAACCGCTTGGCTGCGGTTGACTGGGTGGACCACCCAGCGGACCACCGAGCGGTCAACTAAAGCAGCGGCGCAAAGCTTTCGTCTGCTTCACGCCGCGTCGCGCGGTGCCGCGCCGTAATGCGGCACAACGCCGGCGCACTCAACGCGCCGCGCGTGCGCCGATAGCGCATGGTGCAGCAAATTCACCAGATCTTCAGGCAGAGCCGGTTTCGTCATGAAATGCTGGAAACCCTCGCCGATACTTCGCAGACGGTAGGCGTCGTCGGTATGGCCCGTCAGGGCTACCGCCACCGAAGGCGCGTGGTCGCCGCGAATCTCGTGGTCGCGCAGGCGCTGGATCAGGTAGAAGCCGTCCATGGCGGGCAGTTCGAGGTCGCATACCACCGCGTCGGGCAGCAGCCGGACGGCCGCTTCGACGCCCTCTTCCGCGTCCGCCACCGCAACGACGTTTGCCCCTTCCGCTTCCAGCAACAGGGTCAGCGATTCCCGGCTGTCCGGGTCGTCTTCTACGAGCACGATCGTGGCCCGATCGAGCCTCAATGCTCCGTTCATCATCTTCTGTTGTTGCTCTAAAAATCCGGTTAGGCCGTCAGCTTCGGCCAACGTGTCGCCCTGCTGCTTGTGCTGATTTTGCTGTTGGTGCTGCTTGCCGCCGGTTTGTGCGGCCGCGATGTTGCTGTTCATGGTTCCGACTCGATTTCATGTGCCGAGTTGCAGGAAAGCGCACGATTGTAAACAACCGCGCCTGCAACGCGCGCACCATAACGCGCCAAAATTGCACGCCAATGAAAAAACGGCTCCGGTGGCCATCTTCCACGGCAACCGGTGCCGACACCCGGTTCGCCACAGCGACGCGTGCGATGCCTTGCACCTGGCTCGTCGCCACAGCTTCTTTGCGTCTTGTCCGCACAGATTTTTTTCGCGACGCCCGCAGCCCCGTTGCGCGGCGTTCGCATTCACTCCATGGGTAGCACGTTATGTGCCGCGCATCGACGGGACGCGGTGTAGGAACGCAGGCCAGATGCGGCTTTGATCAGGCTTATTGCGCTTTTTTAGGACCAATGCCCTGGGTGAGCAGCGCAATCAGCCAGTTTCTCGACGCATTGCGCGCCGATTACTGGCAGGCTTTGGCGGGCGCGTTGCATACGGTGTTCTGTCCGCGGCTTGCGTCGTGCTGCTCGCGTTCGCACTCGCGTGGTTTCTCAAGGATCATCCATTGGGCCAGCGTTGATCCGTTGTGCTTCGTCTTCGGGCGCTCCATGCAAACACCGATTGCACGCGCCTCAAATCCACTTTCGCGCGGCGCGCCCTAGCATAAAAAAACCGGCGCGCGTTCGTCTTCCTCACATGCACGATCATTCGTCCTACCTGGTAATGTGCGGTAGCGCACATTACATAGGGTCGATCGTCCATTGACGCGCGTCTCGAAACGCCACATATTGAAAACGACGGCACGCAAGGTTCGCTTGCCTGCCCGGACTCTCTGGCGCATGTAGATCGTGCTTTCCGCGGACGCCCACACCGCTTCAAACGCGATCGGGAGCATGCCGTAACGGCATTGTTTTCCACAGGTGGAGCCATAGCATGTCCACTCAGACCCTAGCTGGTCATCATTTTCCGACACCGTGCAAACGATGTGGCGGCGCGTTGTACCAGCAACTCGAACACTGCCCATATTGCGGCGCCTATCATCCGCTCGACGACGAAGCGCCCGCGCGCACCGCGTTACACGAAAGCCGCGCGAGCACGCTCAACATGTCGACGTTGCACGACAGCTTTACCGCGCCGGCTTTCAGCGAGCCCGACTTTCCCGGCGGCCCGCTGCATGCGGGATTGAATCTCGCTCCCGCAGGCGCGCTGCAGACGTCGTCTTCGCCGCTCGTCGCGCAGGACACCTCGCTCCTGCCTCTCACCGGGACGGACGAAACTCATCGCGTCGGCCTGCGTGTGCGGCACGTGTTGATCGCAAGCGCGGCCGTCGTCGCCGCGGGCCTCGCCTATGTCGGTTATGCACTACTTAATGAGAGTCGCGACGTGCGCTACTGCAACGGCGAGCAGGCGGCCGAAACTGCGCAGGATGCAAGAACGGCGACGGGCACCATCGCCCGATATTCGCCGGATCAGGCAGCCGACTCGCAGCTAGCAGGCGTGCCCGGCAAATCCGTTAGCGCTGGCAGCGTGCGAAACACGACGCAGGCCATATCGGCGACCGTGCCGATAGCGGTCGCGCCCGCCAGACCCGCCACGCCGCAGTTCCGGGATGCCGCCCAAGCCCTGCAGGCGGCGCGTGCCGCCTTCGGCGTCAACGATCTCAGCGCGGTGCAAGCCGCGCTTGCCGCCGCGCAAGCGCTTCAACCGGACAGCAATGAAGCGCAGACGCTTGCCGCCAGACTGAAACCGCTGGCCGCGCGCCGCGACGCCGCGTTGCTGGCTGCGCAAATGTGCGCCGATCAGCAATCGGGGCCTTGCGCGCGCACGCGGACGAGGCCCTCGCGCTGGACACCGGCAGCGACCCGGCGAAAACGATCCTCGAACGCGTGATTCGCGAGACTGGCTGGGCACCGCTCAACCGACAGTCACCGACGAGCACAAAGGCCGCCCGGCAGGTTGCCAATCAATAGTTCGGATACCGAATCGAATAGAATCGGTCCAGACCGCGCCACCCTGACTAAACAGTTGCAAACCATGCTGAAGAAATTCTTGACGGGATGGCTTGGAGCCACGCTGCTTCTGGCGTCTTCGATCCTCAGTGCCGAACCCGCGCATTACAAGATCGTGACCGGTCCGGAACGGGGCACTTATATCCAGATCGGCCAGGATCTGTCGAAATGGGTGGCGCAGCCGGCGGGCATCGATCTGGCCGTGGTGGCGTCCAAGGGCTCCGCCGAAAACTTGCAGCGCATGCGCTACGAGCCGGGCGTGAAGCTCGCGCTCGTGCAGTCCGATGTTTATCAGGCATACATCGACATGGCCAACTCCGGCAATCCTGATGCGGGCACCGCGATTCGTCCGCTGCGCCTTATCATGCCGCTCTACGACGAGGAGATAAACGTCGTGGTGCGCGCGGATTCGCCGCTGAAAACGCTGGGCGACATCAAGGACAAAACGATTAGCGTGGGCCTGCTCGGCAGCGGCACCGCACAGTCGGCAACCACGCTTTATCGACTGATGTTCGGCCAGCCGATTCCCGAGCAGAACGTCCAGCATCTGAGCAATGAGGACGCACTCGCCGCGTTGATCGTGAAGAAGGTGGATGTGGCGATCATTGTCGTCGGCCAGCCGGCAAAACTCTTCAACGACATGAACTCGGAGCTGCTGCAGCAGCTCCGCCTGCTGAGAGCCGATGCGAGCGCGCCGGAAACCGTCCGCGCGAAGCAAACCTATTTTCCTGCGACCATCCGCGCGACGAGCTACCCGAACTGGCTAAAAGAAGACGTGCCGACGTTGACGGTGAAAGCCTTCCTCGTCACTTACGATTACGGTCTGCGCGATACCGTCGGCAACCTGAATCATTTCGCCGACTCGCTGTGCGCGAATTTCGACAATCTGCAGGAACATGGGCATCCGAAGTGGAAGCAGGTGAAACTGGAACTGCCGACACTCGTGCGCGGCTGGAAATATTACCCGCCGGTCGAGAAGCATTTACGCGCGTGCCTCGCGAACCGAAGCGCGAGCACCAACGGCGCGGCGCAGGTCGCGCAAAAACCACGCGCGAGTTGCACGAATCAGGAGCGCCTGCTTCTGCTGTGCAAGTGAATCGGGACAGCAGCGCCTGGCGTGAATGCAGACGCAGAGGTGGATTCGCGTTCGCGTTCGCAGGCCCGGCGCCATGCAAGTCCTGTCTACCCGGTTACGCCTGATGACGCCGATTCACGCCCGCTCACGTTCCCCGCGCGCGGCGGCGCTTTCCATGGCCCGCTGCAAGGCCTCATACACTTTCGGCCGATTGCATTGCGACACGTTGAAGCGCAGATAGCCCGTGGCGGACTGCGATACGCTGAACACGTTGCCCGGCGCTAATACCACATTGGCACCTAACGCATGGCGCGCGATGTCGGCGGCATCGAGCGAATTGGGCAGCCGCGCCCACACGAACATGCCGGCACGCGGCCTCGTCCAGACGTCGAGGCCCGCGTAGCCTAAGCGGCGCATGGTTTCGCCCATCGCATCCGCGAGCTTTGCGCGCATTGACTCCAGATGGCGCCGGTAAGTACCGTCCACCAGCAACCGATGCACGACGCTCGCCGTGAGTTGCCCGTTGCCGAACGAGGTCGCGAGTTTGAGGTCGATCAGCGGCTCGATCCACTCGGCGCGCGCGGCGATATAGCCGCAACGCGCAGCCGCCGACAGCGTTTTCGAAAAGCTGCCGATCGACACGACGCGAGCGAGGCCGTCGAATGCCGCGAGACGCGGCGCGGGCGCAAGCGTCGCGCCCGTCGGGTTGTGGATCGCGGAATTGGTCACATAAAGCCGCGGACGGTGCGTGATCAGCGCTCGCTCGAAGGCCGCCAGATCCGGACCGGAGGGCGTATAAGGCACGCCGACGATGCGCGCGCGATGCGCCCGCAGCAGCGCCTGGAAGTTGAAATAGCACGGGTCGTCGATCAGCACCGTGTCGCCCGGCTCGAGCAGAAAACGGCAGACGAGGTCGAGCGCGTGCGTGCCGCCGTCGGTCAGCACGATCTGCTCGGGCGGCGCGTCCACGCCGTGCTGCGCGAGCCGCCAGGCCAACTGTTGACGCAGCGCGGGCAAACCGTACGGATTCGCGTAATCGGCGAGCGGCGACTGCGGATCGCGCGCGACCGCCCGCAGCGCGCGGCGCACGCCGTCCTCGGGCAACCACGACGCCGGCATCCAGCCGCAGCCCGGCTTCAGCACCTTGGCGCCGGACTGCAACGACTGGCGGGTGAGCCACAGCGGATCCACCTCGCGATCGAGACGCGGCCCGAGGTCGGCAAGCGCGAGCGGCGGTGCATGGCCCGAGACGAAAAACCCCGAGCCGCGCCGCGCGACGATCACGCCTTCGGCAACGAGCCGGTCATACGCTTCCACCACCGTCGACTTCGATACGCCGAGCGCGTCGGTCATCACGCGGATCGACGGTACGCGTGCGCCAAGCATCAGCGAGCGGCTGGCAATGCGCTCGCGCAGATTGTCCATGACGATGCCGACTCGCGTGCCCTGTGGTTTTTCCATCGCCGGATTCTGTGCAATGTCGGCCATCTGTACTGCTCCTTCGTCGGTACAGTTTGCATGAATTGTACTGATCCGTAGCTTAACCTTTCTTGAGCGGCAGCGGATGCTACAGGCTTCATTTCAATGCGCATGAACCTTCGCCATGGACAAGACGACAAACGGCTGGCTGAGCGGCCTCATCGGGGTGTTGATTTTCAGCGGATCGCTGCCCGCCACCCGGATTGCCGTGCAAGGGCTCGATCCCGTGTTCCTGACAGTCGCGCGCGCGACCATCGCAGGCACGCTCGGTCTCGCGCTGCTGCTCTTGTTCCGCGAGGCGCGGCCCGCGCGGCGCGACGTCGTTCCGCTCGTCGTGGTGGCGCTCGGCGTGGTGGTAGGTTTTCCGCTGCTGACCGCGCTTGCGCTGCGCCACGTCAGCTCGGCGCACTGCGCGGCCGCAAGCGGCGTTCTGGCTGTTCTCGGCGCTCGGCAGCAGCGCGGTGGTCGCGTTCGCGATGCGGCACGGCATCGCCGCGTCTCCCATTGGCGACGCGCTGATGCTCGCGGCGATCGTCGCGTGCGGGCTCGGTTATGCGGAAGACGCGCGGCTGTCGCGGCATCTCGGCGGCTGGCAGGTGATTTCGTGGGCGCTGGTGCTGTCGCTGCCGGTCATGCTTCCGCTCGCCTGGTGGACTCGGCCCGCATCGTTCGAGGGCCATCAGCCATGCGGCGCTCTGGGGCCTCGCCTACGTGTCGCTGTTCAGCATGCTGATCGGCTTCGTGTTCTGGTATCGCGGACTCGCGCTTGGCGGCATCGCAGGGGTCGGCCAGCCGCAATTGCTGCAGCCATTCTTTGGACTGCTGCTCGCGGGGCTGCTGCTGCACGAAGAAGTGCCGCCTTCGATGATTGCGGTCACCGTCGCGGTAGTGGCGTGCGTCGCGGGCGCGCGGCGCTTCTCGAAGGCGGCACCTGCGCGGCGCGCTGCCTGAGACGCGCGGCGGCTTCGTCACGAGGTTTTTGACCGGCTTCAAATTCGCGCGCGGCGCGGGCATAGTAAAACGTATCGTCAGAAGAACCGACAACACGGCGGCAAGACGCCGCTCCTAGACTACGTTATGAGCACAACCCGCACCGCCTCTGCCACGCCCGCCTCCTCAACGGGCGCCCCACTGATCCGCGACGCCACCGAAGCCGATCTGCCCGCCATCCAGGCCATTTACGCGCACCACGTGCTGACCGGCGTCGCGTCGTTCGAAGAAGTGCCGCCTTCCGTCGACGACCTGCGCACGCGGCTCGCGTCCGTGCGCAGCCACGGACTGCCGTACATGGTCGCCGAGATCGACGGCGAAGTCGCGGGCTATTGCTACGCGACGCCCTACCGCCCGCGTGCCGCGTACCGCCATACCATTGAGGATTCGATCTACGTGGACGACGCCTACCGTGGACGAGGGCTCGGCCGCGTGCTGCTGCAGGCGCTGATCAAACGATGCGAGGCCGGGCCGTGGCGGCAGATGGTCGCCGTCATCGCGGACGGCGGCAGCGGCGGCTCGCTGTCGCTGCATACGCAGCTGGGTTTCGAGCTTACCGGCACGCTGAAGGCGGTCGGTTTCAAACACGGTCGCTGGCTCGACACGACCCTCATGCAACGAACGCTGGGCGTGGGCGCTGCGACGGCGCCGGACCAGGAAGCATAACGGAGCGCATGAACGGCGCCCTGCTGGTTGTCTGCGCTGGCCGCGTGCTGATTTCGGCGATGGGCGGCCTCTCGCGCGCGGCGCTCCCGGACATTCCCGGCATCGACACCTTCAAGGGCCGGGCGTTTCATTCGCAGCACTGGGACCACGCGTATCCGCTCGAAGGCAAGCGTGTGGCCGTGATCGGCACCGGCGCGAGCGCGATCCAGTTCGTGCCGCAAATTGCGCCGCGGGTCGCCCATCTCGATCTGTTCCAGCGCACGCCGCCATGGATCATGCCGAAGGCCGACCGCGCCGTGCGGCCCGTCGAACAATGGCTCTTCAGACACCTGCCATTCAAGCAGAAAGTCATGCGCTCGGCGCTCTACTGCATGCTCGAATCGCGTGCCTTCGGCTTCGCGATTCACCCCTCGCTGATGCAAACCGCGCAGAAGATCGCACAGCGGCACTTGCGCCGCCAGGTGCGCGACCCGCAGTTGCGGGCGAAGCTGACGCCGGACTACACGATGGGCTGCAAGCGCGTTCTGATCTCGAACGACTATTTTCCCGCGTTGTCGCGTGCCAATGTGTCGGTGACGGCGAGCGCAATCGAATGTATCGAAGAAGACGCGGTCATCACGAGCGATGGCGTACGTCATCCCGCCGACTGCCTGATCTTCGGCACAGGTTTTCAGGTCGCGGATACGTTTGCGCGAGGCGTGGTGCGCGGGCGAGGCGGCGTCGACATTGTCGATACCTGGCGCGACGGTGCGCACGCGTACCTCGGCACCACATTACCTGGTTATCCGAACTTTTTTATGATCGTCGGTCCGAACACGGGACTTGGCCACAACTCGATGGTGCTCATGATCGAATCGCAGGTCGAATACACTCTGCGTGCGCTCAAGACGATGCAAAGCGAACGCGCCGAGGCGATTGAAGTTCGCCCGCAGGTGGAGCGCGCGTACAACGAACAGATCCAGCAGAAACTCGCCCGCGCCATCTGGTCCACGGGCGGCTGCAAGAGCTGGTATCTCGATCCGCGAACCGGCAAGAACACCACGCTGTGGCCCGGCTTCGCCTACAGATTTCGCCAGGCCACCCGCACGTTCAGCATGGACGATTACTTCGCCTATTCGCCCGCGCCCCAGACAGTGAATGCGCATGCCGCTGCACCGTCCAGCGCGCGCGTGCATGCGAACACGGCGGCGGCGTCTGCGGAAGCCAGCTAAAACCGAACATAACGACAAGGCACCTTCAGAGAGGACAGGAGATAAAGCCAATGAAGCATTTCACCGACAAGGTAGCCGCAATCACCGGCGCAGGCGCGGGCATGGGGCGCGCGCTCGCGATCCGGCTTGCGCGCGAAGGTTGCCACCTCGCGCTCGCAGACCGCAATGCATCGAGCCTCGAGGAGACCGCCCGGCTCGCCGAGGCGGCCGCGCCGTATGTCGTGGGCGCGCCGCTTCTCATCACCACCGCCGACTTCGACGTGTCGGACCGCGACGCGATGTTCGCGTGGGCGGCCGAAACGGCCGGGCAGCATCGGCGTGTCAACCTTGTGTTCAATAACGCCGGCGTGGCGCTCTCGAGCACGATCGAAGGAATGGACTACGCAGATCTCGAATGGATTGTTGGCATCAACTTCTGGGGCGTCGTGCACGGCACGAAGGCGTTTCTGCCGTATTTGAAGGCGTCGGGCGAAGGTCACATCGTCAATACGTCGAGCGTCTTCGGTCTTTTTGCGCAGCCCGGCATGAGCGGCTACAACGCGACGAAGTTCGCGGTGCGCGGCTTCACCGAGGCGCTGCGTCAGGAGCTGGACCTGATGCGGTGCGGCGTGTCGGCAACCTGCGTGCACCCCGGCGGTATCCGCACGAGCATCGCGCAGTCGAGTCGCATTGCGCCGAACATGGTCGGTTTCATGCTGGAAAACGAACAGCAAGGCAAGGACGACTTCGAGAAGTTCTTCATCACCACCGCCGACGAAGCGGCACGCGTCATTCTCGACGGCGTGCGCCGGAACAGGCGGCGCGTGCTGATCGGCCGCGATGCGCGGGCTGCGGACTGGCTCGCGCGTACTCTGCCCGCCGCCTATCAGGTACTCGTCGTGCTGCAAACGCGGCGCATGAAGCGCATGGCGGAAAAACGCGCGCAGCGCGCAGCACAATTGGCGGACAGACGCGCATGATGAGACGCAACGCTCGAAAATCGGCTGGAGCCACAACGGCCTGCCGCAATTCACACGAACCGCAGGGAGCCAGGCCATGATGCCCGTTCGCCGCGACTTACACTTCAATCTTCTGCAGCAGCGCGCGTGCGACTGGCACGCGCAGGGCTCGCATGTGACACACTTCTTCAACGCGCTTTCGCTGCTGTTCCCGGCCGGCGAGCGCTTCTTCATGGACAGCGTGCGCAACTATCGCGACCGGATCGACGACCCCGTGCTGAAGAATCAGGTGCTCGGCTTTATCGGCCAGGAAGCCATGCATACGCGCGAGCACATCGAGTACAACGATCTGCTGCAACAGGCCGGCTTGCCCGCGCATAAACTCGACAAGCGGCTGTGGGCGATCCTCAATTTCGGCCGCAAGGTACTGCCGCATTCCTGTCAGTTGGCCGTCACCGTGTGTCTCGAAGATTACACTGCGATGCTGGCCAGCCTGTTGCTCGAAGACGCTACGCGTATCGAAGGATCCGTTGAAGGCTATGCGCAAATGTGGACATGGCACGCGCTCGAAGAGACCGAGCACAAGGCCGTGTCCTACGATGTCTGGAACACCGTGCTCAAGCCCGGCCTCGGGCGCTATCTGCTGCGCACGGGCGTCATGCTGGCCACGACCCTCGCCTTCTGGCTCATCGTGTTCGACTACCACGTGCGTCTGATGATCGCCGATCGCAAACGCGGCGGTCATCTGCGCGGCATGTGGCGCGTGATCAAGTATATTTATGGACCCCGTTCATGGCGTATTTCCGCGCATCGCCGGTGAATGGCTGAGCTTTTTCCGGCCGGGCTTTCATCCGTGGGACCACGACAATCGCGCGCAACTGGCGCGCATCGACGGCCTAGTCGCGGCAGTTGACGCAGCCAACGCCGCGGCGCCGGACATGCGCCGGGCCGCACGGCGAGGCGTGCGGGCGGCCGTGTGATACGCGAAACATTATCGGTCGATGCCGGCGAGGTGCGGCTCGCGGTTTACGTGAGCGGTCCGCGCGACGCGCCGCCGATCGTGCTGGTGCACGGCTATCCCGACTCGGCCGCCGTATGGGAACCGCTACGCGCGCAACTCGACGGCCACCACCGCGTTATCAGCTACGACGTGCGCGGTGCTGGTGCGTCGGGTGCGCCCGCGGCGCGCAGCGGATACCTTCTTCAACGACTTGCCGCCAATCTTTCAGCCGTTGTGGACGCAACGTGCGGCGGCAAGCCTTCGCATCTGGTCGGCCACGACTGGGGCTCGATCCAAAGCTGGGAAGCGGTCACCGACCCGCAGTTCAAAGGCCGGATTGCGTCGTACACATCCATTTCCGGCCCGTGTCTCGATCACGCGTCGCTGGGCTCGCGTCGCGCGGATAGCATCAACGACAAACATAGGATGACGAATCAACCGCGCGGAAGCGGCATTCGCCAGACACTCAGGTCCTGGTACATTTTCTTTTTCCATCTGCCGTGGCTGCCGGAGCTTGCGTGGCGTGTTGGCGGTGTGCGACTGTGGCCACATTGGCTGCGCGTAACGGAGCACGTGCAGGCGCCGCGCGACCCCGCGCAGCTGCGCAACGCGCTCAACGGCCTGAATCTTTACCGCGCCAATTTTCTCGACAAGCTATTGCCTCCACAGGCGCGCCACGCCCACGCGCCGGTGCAATTTATCGTGCCGCTGCGGGACCGCTATGTCGGCCCCGAGTTGTCGATCGGACAGGAAATCTGGCTCGGCCCTTATGAACGCGTCGAAATCGACGCCGGTCATTGGGCCGTGCTGCGCGAACCGGAACTTATCGCCGCGCATATCGCGCGCTTTGTGGCCCGGCACCTGGACGGACCGGGCGGGTCGGCCGGCTCGACCACCCCGCCGCTCAACGCTCGCGCGGCAGGCGGGTGAATAGCGTTGGATAGTCGATCACGAGCCCGTCTTCATCCACTTTCATATTCGCCGTGAAGTTGCGGAAAATGCCTTCATAGCGATATTCGCGGTCGAGCTCGATACAGGAATAGGCCTGCTCGACGCGCGTGACCTGCAGATCCGGCGTCGAAATATAGGCAACCTGCAAAGGCCGGCGCTCGCCTTGCGCAAGCTGCAGCCGGCGAATCGGCAGCGTGTTGGTGAACGGCGTGGCCGCGATATCGATATCGATGTCGATGCATCCCTCGATCGCGCTCAACATGAGGCCGTGACCATCGCGCCAATGACCGTCGCCGTCACCGTGCAGCTCCAGCTCGCCTGCGCCGACGATCTTCAGCCACGCGTAGCGTGTGCGCCATTGCGTGTCGCAGCGCACTTCGTAGTGCAGTCCGTAGGACTTGCCGTAGCGCTGGCCGACGACGACGCTCTCCACCTGAAAGCCATCCTCGCGCGCTTCGAACGCCAGATGTTCGATACCATCGCCCTCTTGCGATGCCCACCGTAGTTCACGCATCGGATCGTCTCCTTGGATGAAAGCCGCGGCACGCGCCGCGTTTACATCGTAGCGCGAAGCGGCAAGGTTCGCGAATGCCTCGGGTATCCGCACTAGAGGCCGGCGTTCGCGCGCCGTCATGGCAAATAGCCACTATCAACGCGCAGGAATGCACGCGGCCGCCGCATTGGCCTATGCTCGCGTTTCAAGTCTGTGCGCCGCCGCGCGCTCCTCTCTGCCGAACTCATGCACGCCGCCGCGACCGAAGCACACTCTGCCGCCTTGCGCACGCTGCTGCGCAGCGTCGGTCAAATCGTGCTGCAAGCGAACGCGTTCACGGGCGCGTGCCTCGTCGCGGGCTGGCTGCTGTGGGATCCGCGTCTCGCGTGCGCGGCGCTGACCGGCGCGGTGGCGGCGAACGTGAGCGCCGTGCTGGCCGGATATTCCGACGACGACCTGCGCGCGGGCCTGCATGGCTTTAACGGCGCGCTGGCCGGACTCGCCGCGTTCAGCTTCATCGCCGATACCGCGACGGCCGCCGCCATCGCCATTCTCGCCGCAACAGGCACGGCGTGGCTTCTGGCACCGTGGTCGCGATGGTTGCGCTCACGCGGCTTGGGCTATTTCTCGAGCCCCTGTCTGATCGTCACCTGGCTGTGGCTGCCGCTGATTGTGAACGCGCCTGCACGCGCGCCAGCGGCGCATACATTCGGCGTTGCAGAACTCCTCAGCGGCATGCTTGCGGGTCTCGCGCAAACCGGCTTTGCCTCGGGCACCTGGGCCGGCGCCCTCGTACTGATCGGCATTGCGGCGGCATCGCCCCGTCAAGCGCTTTACGCGCTGGCGGGCGCCGCCCTCGCGAGCGGCGAGCATCTGCTGCTGGGCGCGCCGGCAAGCTCGTTTAACGCAGGCCTGCTAGGATTCAATGGCGCGCTGACCGCACTCGTGCTCGCCGAATACGGCGCGGCGTGGATACTCGGCGGCGTGACCGTGTCAGCGATATTGCAGGCGGGCGCTGCCTACCTTGGCTTGCCCGCGCTGAGCGCACCGTTTGTCGCCGCCACGTGGGGCGCGCAATGGCTGAGGCAGCGCATGACGTGCTGACGCACCGCTCATCGAGCATCATCAGGAGACCCGTATGTCGTTCACTCATATCCCCAAGGGCCACGTTGCGCAGTCCGGCCCGCGCTCGGAGGCGGAACAGCAGACCCGCGTCGACCTCGCCGCGGCCTACCGACTCGTCGCGCTCAACGGCTGGGACGATCTTATCTACACGCATATCTCCGCAAGCGTGCCGGAAGAGCCTGGCCACTTTCTGATCAATCCGTTCGGCCTCGCGTTCGATGAAGTCAGCGCGTCGAATCTCGTGAAGATCGACATCGACGGCAACAGGGTCGGCGCGAACGAACATGCGGTCAACGTGACCGGCTTTGCGATCCACGCGGCCGTCCATGCGGCACGCGCCGACGCTTTCTGCGTGATGCATCTGCACAATACGGCGGGCGTGGCCGTGTCCGCGCAGCCTGCGGGCTTGCTGCCCGCGTCGCAACACGCGCTGCGTTTTTATCGCCAGCTCGCCTACCACGACTATGAAGGCCTCGCTTTTACGCCTGCCGAGAGCGTGCGCCTCGTCGAGCATCTCGCGGACAAGCCGGCCATGCTGCTGCGCAATCACGGCACGCTGACAGTCGGCCGCACGGTTGCCGAAGCGTATGTGCTGATGGCGACATTGCTGAAAGCATGCGAGATCCAATTGCAGGCGCAGGCCTGCGGCGCGCCGCTCGTCGTGCCCGACGACGCGGTCGCCGCGCGCACAGCCGCGCCGCTCTACGATGGCGGCGCAATCGAAGGAGCCCTGGAATGGCCGGCGCTGCTGCGCAAGCTCGATCGGCTCGACCCCAGCTACCGGAACTGACCGTCGACCAGACGATCGCGGCGAGCCGCGCCGCTCACTTTCTCAAACGGAGCCAAACCATGCCCACGTTTCATATCGAACTGTTTGAAGGCCGCTCGCTGGAGCAGAAACACCAATTTGTGGAAGCCATCACGAAAGCGACCTGCGAGTCGCTCGGCGTAGAGCCGAATTCGGTGGACATCATTCTCACCGACGTGAAGCGCGAAAATTGGGCAACGGGAGGACGCTTGTGGTCCGAGAGCGGGAACTGGAATTAAACGCTGCGCGCATTGCGCGCGCAGCCTGGTCATGCCCAGCGACACGTCATTTAAACGCGTCACTGTGGCGGCGCAACAACACGCCGCCCCTACTCTGACCGATCAGAAGCGGTGGATGATGCCCACGCCTGCAGCAAACTGGCTACGCGACGAGGACGGTGCGCTGTTCTGACCGTCGCCGATATCGGCCGTTGCGTTGATGATGCTCACGCCGTTGTTGCCGATCGTCTGGCCGCTTGCACGCTGATACGCTTCCAGCGCGTACAGACCGGTGCGCTTGGACAGGCTGTAGTACTGCGACAGGTTGAACTGGTTATAACGAGCCGCGCTCGAAATGCCGTTCGATTCCGTCGCACGCGTGTAGCTATAGCCAGCCGCCAGATCCAGCGCGCTGATCGGCTTGAAGTGCACCACTGCGCCAGCCGTGTTGAAGATCGCTTCGTGGCGGAACGCCGAGCCCACGCCCGGAATGTATTGCACGTTCGAGTACGAGAACGACACATCCAGTTACGAGCTGAACGCATAGCCGCCCGTGACCGCCACGCGCTGCTGAGCCTGCACAGCCGTTGTTGATACCCGACACGCCCGGCTTCGAACCGTTGTTCAATGCCGTGGAATCCGCGCCCCAGGCGCCGCCGCCCAGCGTGGAGTTGTTGATGCGCTGGAAGCCGGCCGCGATACCGAACGAACCTTTCAGGTACTGGACTGCCGCGCTCCAGGTCGAGCCCGCGTTGAGCCGGCCGGCCACGCCGCCCAGCGCATACGAACCGCTCACCGTCAGGCCGTGCATGTTCGGCGACGTGTACACCAGCGAGTTGTTGACGCGATACAGCGTGTCCAGCGAGTCGATATCGCCCGGATGCGCGCCGTAGGCGCCCGTCAGCCACGTGGTCGGGCTGTACGGCGACAAGAGCGTGTAGTACGACGTGTACTGGCGCCAGCCGTCAGCGTACCGTACGTGGTGTTCGTCACGCCGACCCATGCCTGGCGGTTGAATGCGAGGCCGCTCACGCCCTGAGCACCGGTGGCGCTGTTAAAGCTCTGTTCCAGCTGGAAAATGGCCTTCGTACCGCCGCCAAGATCCTCACCGCCCTTCAGGCCGAAGCGGCTGCCTGCCCAGATGCCGTTGTTCATCCTCTTCAAAAAAATTGTTCTTGACTACCGGTTTTGTTTGCACTGCGTAACCGGTTAATCGCGAGGTTCGAGGTCAAAAGACCGGATGTCCGTTTATCAGGCTCGGCAACCACGTGGAAAACATCGGGACGTAGTACGTCACAATGTTGATGTTGATGTTGATGTTGATGGCGCTGAAGATAGCGAGGTAGTACGGCCACGCCACCTTAGTAGTTTCCCCAATCGACACATTGCCAATTGCGCACCCAATGAATTGCACCGAGCCGATCGGCGGATGCACGAGACCCAATGCGCAATTCAGCAGGATCATGATGCCGAACTGCACGGTGCCGACGCCGCTATGCATTGCCATCGGCAGGAACAGCGGCGTGGTGATGAGGATGTGCGCCGCCATGTCGACGAAGGTGCCGAGGAAAATCTGGATGACGTTGATGTACAGCAGCATCAGCCAGGGGATGCTGGTCGCGCCGTCAAGCATGTGCTCGATCGCATCCGGAATCTCCAGATAAGCCATCTGGAAGCGCAGCATGTTCGACACGCCGATCAGCAGCAGCACCACGCCCGTGGTCTTCGCGGCCTTGGACAAGGCGAACGAGAGCTTCTTGAGCGTCATGGAGCGATACACGACGACCGTCAGCACGAGCGAATAAGCCACTGCGATAGCGGCGGCTTCCGTCGCGGTCGCAATACCCTTTGCCACGCAGACCAAGATGATCGCGATGACCATCAGGCCCGGCAACGCGCCGAGGAACGTGCGGGCAACCGCCATCCAGCCCGGGAACCGTTGCAGTCCGGTCGAACCGTCGGGCCGGCGCGGATAGCCGTAGCGCACCGCTTGCCAGTAAGCCGCGATCAGCACGAAGCCCATCACCCACAACACCGGCAACAGACCCGAGAACAGCAGATCGCCGATCGACACGCCGCTCATCGGCACACCGTTCAGCGTGCCCGTGATGCCTTGCGCCGCGAACGCGTAGATGATCATGTTGGTCGACGTGGGCATGAGCGCGCCCGCGAGCGACGAGTGCGTGGTCACGTTGACCGCTTAGGCGGCGCTGTAGCCTTCAGCGGAATGACGACGCCGCCCATGGCCGACGTGTCCGCCGTGGGCGAACCCGAGACGCCGCCGAACAACGTGCACGCGACCACGTTGGCCATACCGAACCCGCCGCGGAAATGGCCGACAGTGGCTTGCGCGAAGCGCAGAATCCGGTCGGCAATGCCGCCGTGAAGCATCAGTTCGCCGGAGAAGATGAAGAACGGCACTGCGAGGAACGAGAACGCGTTCATCCCCGAGACCATTGCATCGCCGTGGCAGCGGGCAGCCCTTCATACAGATACGTGAGCACGCACGAGAGGCCCAGCGCGAACGAAACAGGAACGCCGAGCACCAGAAAAACGAGGAAACTGATAGAAAGGAGGGCAAGTTCAATGATTGTTCTACTTGTGTTTCTTTGCAAAAAGCGCCAGCAGGTTCTCGATTGAGAACGACGCAATGCAGACGCTGGCAATGACCGGGATCAGATAGCGAAGAGCCTCGGGCAAGCCGAGAATCGGAATCCGGTCATGCTGAGTGGTCTCCGCCATTTGCAAAGAGCCGAAGAAAATCGCCACGGCGAGTGCGATCATGCACAAATGCTGGAACGTGTGCGCGACCAGTTGCCCCTTTGCCGGCAGGTTCTTCACGAGCGAATCGAGGCCGATATGGCCGCCTTCGCGAACCTTGAGCGCGGCGCCGAACATCGCGATCACGATGACGAGCAGGAGCGCGATCGGCTCGACGAAATCGGGAGCGTCGCTAAACACATAGCGCATGACGACGCCGTAGATCACCAGCGCGCTCAGCGCCGCAAGGCTGATCGAGGCGATCACAGCCAGCGCGCGAAAGAGAAAATCGTTTGGGCGTTTCATGAATCTCTTGATCCCATTCTTGCCTGCGACGGACCGTTGCAATGAGTTAGTCGTGCTACGGTCCGCCACCAGCGACTGATGTGACGCAAACGCTGCGATCACGAGCGGCACGCAGCGGGACCGTCCGCAGCGCTGCTGCAAGACGTCCCGCTACGCGAACCACCCGATGAGCGTTACTTGATTGCCTGGATTTCGTCGACGAGCTGCTTCATTTGCGGCGTCTTTTCATACTTCGCCCACACCGGCTGCATCGCCTTCACGAACGCCGCGCGATCGATCTGGCCCGCCGCGACGATCTGCGCGCCGCCCTTCGTCACGGTCTTGCCGGCGTCGTTCTCGCGCGCGGTCCACAGCTTCTGGTAGTAAGGCACGGAGTCGGCCGCGGCCTTCTTGATGATCTCCTGCTCCTGCGGCGAGAGCGTGTCCCAGATCTTCTTTGAGAAGACGAGCACTTCCGGCGTCATCGAATGTTGGGTCTCCGAATAAACCAGCGCTACTTCGAAGTGCTTGGTTTCTTCGTACGACGGCAGGTTGTTTTCAGCTGCATCGACGAGACCTGTCTTCAGGCCCGTATAGACTTCCGCGAACGGCATCGGCATCGGCGTGGGCGTGCCGCCCATGGCCTTGATTTCGTCGACCATCAGGTCCGACGGCTGCACGCGCACTTTGAGGCCCTTCATGTCGGCCAGCGTGCGGATCGGCTTCTTCGTGTAGATGGAACGCGCACCGCTTTCGTAGAAAGTCAGCGCGATCATGCCCTTCGCCTTGAACGCGTCGAGAATCTTCTGGCCTTCAGGACCGTACATGACCTTGCGGAAATGGTCGACGTCACGGAACAGGAACGGCAGCGACGGGATCATCGATTCGGGAACGACCTCGTTGAAGGCGGGGCCGTTTGCGCGCGCCATGTCGAGCGCGCCGATGCGCACCTGATCGATCGTGTCGTTCTCCGAACCCAGCGCGCTGTTGCCGAACACCTTCACCGAGTCCTTGCCGCCGGTTGCCTTGCTGATCTGCTCGCCCATGTACCTGACGGCCATATTGGTCGGGTACGTGTCGCCGTGCACGTCGGACACGCGAAACACGCGCGCTTGCGCCGACATGGCGCCGAACGCCAGCACGGAGGCGGCGACGATCAACGAAACACGGGAAGAGGCAAACTTCTTGTTCATCGTGACATTCCTTAAAAATAGACATCCCATCAATGCAAAGCCGCTGGCAACAGCCGCTCATAGGCAGCCGCCGGCGAGCTGCCGTGACGGACGGCCGCTGGCGGACGGCTGGCTTCGGATGTGACATGGTTTTGCTGCGTCTCCCGGCGCGGCGCTCGCGGTCTCCTGCGCTTGGCGAGCGCTTTGCCGTGCTGTCCATGCAACGTCCCCGGCACAAAGATCAGCACTCCTGTCAGACAACGCGACTTCTTTTACTTCTACTGCGGCGGCAAGCTCGGGCGCGCACGGTGCGTTCGCCAAAGCGGCCTCGTACGACGCAATGCGCTGTGATCCCGACATGCCTTGCAATCTCGACAATGAGCAGGAAGCAATCTGTTTGCGCTTATACGTTGTACGACGACATATGAAGTCTATTAAACGCAATTTGAGTTGTACAGACGGTATTTACCCGAGGAAAGAAGCGCCCGGTACGGATGACGGCGACCGCCCCCGCCCAGCTTTGAAGCTTGGGGCTGGCGCGGAGATAGCGCAGTGTTGTGAAGCGCCGGTGTAGCAACGCCTATTCTTCATCAGCGCCCCAACCCGTGGTAATGACGCCACATTGTTATATGATGAGTGATGAATTGTGAACTTGAAAGGTGAGCGGCAAAACAAACAGCGCCGGTCGCGTTCTCACGCGCCGGCGCTCTACTCCCGAGCCGTCACCTGCTTATAGCTCGCCGGCAAACTCCGGCTCCGGCAATCCGGTGACGCCCGGACGCACCGCGAAGACATGCCCGTCATGTTCGCTTGCGCCGGCCGCCGGTCGGATCGACGTGACGAAGAGCGTATCCAGATCGCGTCCGCCGAAAGCGCACATGGCCGGCTTGATGGCCGGCACGGCAATCTGCCGGTCGAGCTTGCCTTGCGGCGTGAAGCGCAACAGTGCACCTGCGTCGTTCGCGCAGATCCAGTAGCAGCCGTCGGCATCCACCGCCGCGCCGTCGGGCCGGCCCACATAGTGGTTCAAATCGGCGAACACGCGCCGGTTGCGCGGCTCGCCGGTTTCGACGTCGTAGTCGAACGCCCAGATCTGACGGCGCAGCGGGTGCGAGTCGGACAGATACATCGTCGTGCCGTCCGGGGACCAGCCGAGGCCATTCTGCGTGATGAGTCCGTCGACAACCGGCGCCGACAGCACGCCCCGCTGGTCGAACCTGTACAGCGCGCCAGCCGGGTTGGCGGCGGCCGCCATGTCCTGCACCGTCGTGCCGGCCCAGAAGCGGCCTTGCCGGTCGCAGCGGCCGTCATTGAAACGCATGTCGGGAAATGGGAAGAGCGGCGCCGCGAGCTTGCGTCCGGTGACTTTCATGGGCGCGCCCGGGCGCGCGGCCTGCGGCGTGAGCTCAACAGAACCTTCGCCGAGCGTCACCGCAAAGAGACCGCTTTCGCAGCCGGCAAGCACGGTGCCTCGCCCGCTGCCAGGACGCGCTCAACGCGCTCCATGCGCGGGTTGCCCGCGGCGCTCACCGCTTCGGCTCCATCGGACCGGCCAGCACGAACGGGCCGCCCTGGAAGCGCTGGGTCGGATCGTCGAGATCGGCGGTCGGTGCGCTCACCGGAAAGAGATGCTCGAACTGAACGGAACTGTCTTGCGGGCGAAAGCCGAGGAACGCCGCCTTCGTGTTGTCGACCCACTTCGTGCGGTTATCCGACCGCCGTACACGATCGCGTGGCCCACCCGGTTGGTGAACAGCGAACAGCGCACGAGTTCGATGAAGTCGCGATAGCTCAGATACGTGACCAGCATGCGCGGGTTCTTGGGCTGCTCGAACGATGAGCCGATCCGCAGACACACCGTCTCGAGCCCGAAGCGGTCGAAATAATAGCGCGACAGCGATTCGCCGAAACACTTGGTCACGCCATACATAGAGGCTGTCGGGGCGCAGCGGCGCGTCGGTATCGAGCACTTCCGTCACCGGATGAAACCCCACCGCATGATTCGAGCTTGCGTACACGATGCGCTTCACGCCCTGCTTCTGCGCAGCCGAATACAGGTTGTACAGGCCGCGAATGTTCGCTTCGAGCAGGTCCGCGAAAGGCGCTTCGACGGAAATGCCGCCCAGGTGGATCACCGCGTCCACGCCTTCGAGCAGCGCGAGCACCGCGGCTTCGTCCGCGAGATCGACGATCGACGCTTCTTCGTGCGCGGCCGCGTCGCCGAGCGGCGCGATGTCGGTCACGCGCACGACATCGGCCCACGCGGCAAGCGGGCCGCGCAGTTGCCCGCCCAGGTTGCCGGCGGCTCCGGTCAGCAGGCGTCCAAAGGGTTTGGGCGCGGAGGTACGGTGCAGATTCGAATCTGTCATGTGTGTCTGTTCAGGAATGTCCAGCTATCAATAAAGCTATCAATAAAGCGATACCGAGCTATAAAACGGGGCAATAAAACGAGCGCCATGAAGCGGCAAAGCCATCACGTAAAACGAGCCGCGACATTCGCGGCTCGCAGGTGCGGCAATCAGGTCACCGGCGCCGGGTTGAAGAGCGCCAGCGCATTATGCAGCTTGAGCTTCTCCGCGCAGGTCTTCTTGCGGCCGCTCGCGACGTCGAGCATAAAGCGGAACAGTTCCCAGCCCACCTCTTCGATCGTCGCCTTGCCGGTGGCAATGGTGCCGGCGTTGATGTCCATCAGATCGTGCCAGCGGCGCGCGAGATCGGAGCGCGTGGCCACGCACTTCGGCGAGGCTGTAGGGCGTGCCGCGCCCGGTCGTGAAGACGTGCAGATTGATACCGGCCGCAAGCTGCAGCGTGCCGCAGATAAAGTCGCTCGCCGGCGTCGCCGCGTAGATTAAACCTTTTTGCCGCACTTTCTCGCCCGGCGACAGCACGCTGGAAATCGGCGAGTTGCCGGACTTGATGATCGAGCCCATCGCCTTTTCGACGATATTCGACAAGCCGCCCTTCTTGTTGCCCGGCGTGGTGTTCGCGCTGCGGTCCGCTCCGCCGCGCTTCAGATAATCGTCGTACCACTGCATCTCGCGGATGATCGCCTGCGCGACGTCCGCATTCGCCGCGCGCGGTCAGCTGATCGACGCCGTCGCGCACTTCGGTGACTTCCGAGAACATCACCGTGGCGCCCGCGCGCACGAGCAGATCGGTCGCGAAACCCACCGCAGGATTCGCGGTGAGGCCCGAGAACGCGTCGCTGCCGCCGCACTGCACGCGCCGACCACCAGGTCCGCCGCCGAACACGTGTCGCGGCGCCGGTTGTTGAGCCGCTTCAGGTGACCTTCGGCCGTCCTCATGATCGACTCGATCATCGACTGGAAGCCGACGTGCGACTCGTCCTGCAAAACGACCACGTCGCCGTTCTCGTCGGCACCGAGATCGCCGATGTCCGCGATCTCGCTCGGGTTGCGCCGCCGCGATCGGAATCGTGCCAGGCGGCATCAAACGCTCCGGCTGCAGCTTCTCGCAACCGAGGCTCACCATCATCACCTCGCCGCCGAAGTTCGGATTCAGCGCGATGTTGCGCACCGTGCGAATCGGCACCATCGCGTCGGGCGCGTCGATCGCCACGCCGCAGCCGTAAGTGTGGCCGAGGCTCACCACGTCGTCGACATTCGGATACTTCGGCAGAAGCTCGGATTTGATGCGCGCGACCGCGTGCTGGACCACGTCCGCCACGCATTGCACCGTGGTGGTGATCGCCAGAATGTTGCGCGAGCCGACCGAGCCGTCGGCGTTGCGGTAGCCCTCGAACGTGTAGCCTTCGAGCGGCGGCATCTCCGGCGCCTTGATGATCGCGATGGGCAGGTCCTCGAGACCCGGCGGGCTCGGCATGCGGATCACGTGCTCGTTGATCCAGCTTCCTTTAGGCAGCGCCTTCAGCGCATAGCCGATCATCATATTATAGCGGATGACCTCGTCGCCCTCGGCGAGATCGGCGAGCGCGACTTTGTGCCCCTGCGGCACGCGCTCGCGCAGCACGAGGCCGTCGGGGAAAACCGCGCCCTCGCCCAGCCCGCCGTCGTTCACGACGATCGCGACATTGTCATTGGGGTGCACGCGAATGTAGAGCGGTGAAAGTTCCATTGCATCGATCCTTATGGCGATTAACGCCTTCTGCGCCAGCTATTCATACGTCATCCTACAACACTCGCACCCGCCCGGATGTTCCGCATTTACCCTAACAGCAGCATTATGCCGGGAAATCAGCGTTGAATTAGCCGAATTGTTGTTATACGATGACGTATAATAAATCTTCA
Source organism: uncultured Paraburkholderia sp. (assembly GCA_940746715.1). Lineage (GTDB taxonomy): Bacteria > Pseudomonadota > Gammaproteobacteria > Burkholderiales > Burkholderiaceae > Paraburkholderia. The sequence goes on along the minus strand of CALNWN010000007.1, from coordinate 58,013 downwards.
TTTCTATTGATCCAACCATACCGACGCCCGGATACATACACCATGACGACACCGCAGGAACTCAAGCAGATCGTTTCGGAAGGCCTTCTCTCCTTTCCCGTGACCGACTTTGACTCACAAGGCGAATTCCGCGCCGACACTTACGCCGAGCGCCTCGAATGGCTCGCTCCTTACGGCGCTTCGGCGCTGTTCGTGGCCGGCGGCACGGGCGAATTCTTCTCGCTCACGCACAACGACTATTCGAACGTCGTGCGCACCGCAACCGAAGTCTGCAAGGGCAAGGTGCCGATTCTGGCCGGCGGGGGCGGCCCGACGCGCGTTGCCATCGAGTACGCGAAGGGAGCCGAGCGCCACGGCGCAAACGGCATTCTGCTGATGCCGCACTATCTGACGGAAGCCTGCCAGGAAGGCATCGCCGCGCACGCCGAAGAATTCTGCAAGGCCGTGCCGAACATGGGCGTGATCATCTACAACCGCGCGAATTCGAAGTTGAACGCCGACATGCTGGAAGGCCTCGCCGAGCGCTGCCCGAACCTGATCGGCTTCAAGGACGGCGTGGGCGAGATCGAAAACATGGTGACGATCCGCCGCCGTCTCGGCGACCGCTTCTCGTACCTCGGCGGCCTGCCGACCGCGGAAGTCTACGCCGCGGCCTACAAGGCGCTGGGCGTGCCGGTGTACTCGTCGGCGGTATTCAACTTCATTCCGAAGACCGCGATGGACTTCTACCGCGCAATCGCGGCGGACGACCACGCGACCGTCGGCAAGCTGATCGACGAATTCTTCCTGCCGTACCTGAAGATCCGCAACCGCCGCGCCGGCTACGCGGTCAGCATCGTGAAGGCGGGTGCGAAGCTGGTCGGCCACAGCGCCAGCCCGGTGCGCGCTCCGCTGACCGATCTGACCGAAGACGAAATGGCGCAGCTCGACGCGCTCATCAAGACGCTCGGCCCGCAGTAATGCAGCGCGCCTGGCCGGCGGCTCGACTGCTGGCCGGCGAGGCAAACCACCGCCGCCCATGAGCGCCGATGAGCGCCGGTGGACGGCAACGCAAGGAGCGCCCGGAGACGACCGCGTCGCCGGGCGTTTTTCGCACCCGAGATCGAGGCCGCCACACAAGGCCGGGAGCCCGCTCCCCCGGATAAGCATTGAGGAGATAACCATGGATATGAGCCGAACGGCGAGTTCCGCGAACGTCGCGAAGCGCACCAAAGTCCGCTACGCGATCCTGCTACTGATCTTTGTGATCACCATATTCAATTACGCGGACCGTGCCACGCTGTCGGTGACCGGCTCGGCGATGCGCACGGAATTCGGCTTCGACGCCATCCGCATGGCTACATCTTCTCCGCGTTCAGCTGGGCTTACGTGCTCTCGCAATTGCCGGCCGGCTGCTCGACCGCTTCGGCGCGCGACGCGTGTACGCCGCGAGCATCTTCTTCTGGTCGCTTTTCACGCTGCTGCAAAGCTCCATTGGCCTGTTGGGCAGCGCGGCCGCCGCGGTGACGGGTCTGTTCGTGTTGCGTTTCGCGATGGGCGCGGCGGAATCGCCGGCGTTTCCCGCCAACGCGAAGGTCGTGGCGAGCTGGTTTCCGACGAAGGAGCGCGGCACCGCCTCCGCGATCTTCAACTCCGCGCAGTATTTCGCGGCCGTCGTCTTCACGCCGCTGATGGCCTGGCTCACCCACGCGTTCGGCTGGCACATGGTCTACGTCGTGATGGGCGTGGCCGGCTTGCTGCTCGCACTCACCTGGCTCAAGGTGATGAAGCACCCCGCGGACCATCCGGGCGTGTCGGCGGCCGAACTCGAATACATCGAACAGGGCGGCGGCGTGGTGAACGGCCACCAGAAGGCCGATTCCAAAGCCGCTGCCGTGAACGTCGAGAAGGCCGGCGGCTGGTCGCTCGTGCGTCAGCTGCTCACCAACCGGATGCTGGTCGGCGTCTATCTGGCGCAGTACTGCATCAACGTGCTGACCTACTTCTTCCTGACGTGGTTTCCGATCTACCTCGTGCAGGCGCGCCACATGACGATTCTGCAGGCGGGCCTCGTCGCGTCGCTGCCCGCCATCTGTGGATTTTCGGGCGGCGTGCTCGGCGGCATTCTGTCGGACTCGCTGATCCGGCGCGGCCATTCGCTGACCGTCGCGCGCAAGGTGCCGATTGTCGGCGGCATGCTGCTGTCGGTGTCGATCATCGGCTGCAATTATGTTTCCACCGACTGGATCGTCGTCGCGCTGATGTCGCTCGCGTTCTTCGGCAAAGGCATCGGCGCGCTCGGCTGGGCGGTGGTCGCCGACACGTTGCCGAAGGAAGCGTTGGGCCTGTCCGGCGGCATCTTCAACATGTTCGGCAACGTGGCCGGCATCGTCACGCCGATCGTGATCGGCTATCTCGTCGCGCAGAGCGGCTCGTTCAACGGCGCGCTGGTGTTCGTCGGCGCCAATGCGCTGTTGACGGTGTTCAGCTATCTCGTGATCGTGAAGGACATCAGGCGCGTGGAGCTGCGCCCGCGGTGATGGCGGCATGAGCCCGGGCCGTGCCGCACCGTGGGGCGCCGGCTTCCGCCCGGCGCTCAAAATGATCCAGCCTTTCTATAATCAGTCGTCAGACGACGGTATAATGGACCATAGGAAGCATCTGCAACTATCTGATTCAGGGGCGTTTTCGATGGCTACACCACTGGCATCCGCGGCACCGCCACGACGCGCTCGTAATCTCGCCGAGCTCGTCGTCAACTACGTCACCGAGCAGATCGCGTCCAACGCGCTGAAGCCAGGCGACAAGCTGCCGACCGAATCGCAACTCATGGTCACGCTGAGCGTGAGCCGCACGGTCATTCGCGAGGCCATTTCGCGCCTGCAGGCAGGCAAGATCATCGAGACGCGGCACGGCATCGGCAGCTTCGTGCTCGAACCGCAGCGCGAAAAGCTCGGCATCGACATGGTGCCCGCCACCACGCTGCGCGACGTACTGTCCATCCTCGAACTGCGCATCAGCCTCGAAACCGAATGCGCGGGTCTGGCCGCGCAGCGCGCCAAGCCGGAAGACCTCGCGCGCATGCGCGCGGCGCTCGACGGAATCGAAGCCACGCGTCACAACGGGCTCGACAGTGTCGAGGCCGACTTGCAGTTCCATATCTCGGTGGCGCGCGCCACGGGCAACCGCTATTTCGTCGACATCCTCACGCAAATGGGCAGCGCGCTGATTCCGTGCAACCGTCTGGATTCGGCCGGCATTGCGCGCGCCGAGCCGGACGCGTATCTGTCGCTCGTCAACCTCGAGCACGAGAGCATTCTCGAAGCAATCAGCCGGCACGACGCCGACGGCGCACGCGCGGCCATGCGCATGCATTTGTCGAACAGCCGCGAGCGGCTGCGCCGCGCGAACGGAACCTCCGAGGCGAATAGCTGAGCAATCCACCGGTTTTTAGCGGCGCACTCGCAAGCGCCAACACGCAAAAGAAAATGGCCGGGGAGTTCACCTCCCCGGCCATTTTTCATTCGATGCGAAAAATCAGACGCACTTAGCTGCGCGTGATCTCACCATCTCGACGACGCCACAGGTTGAGCGGATTCGCATCGGCCAGCGCCTGCGGCAGCAGATCCGCCGGGAAGTCCTGATAGCAGACCGGGCGCAGGAAGCGCTCGATCGCGGTCGTGCCGACTGAGGTCGCGCGGCTGTCAGAAGTCGCCGGGAACGGGCCGCCGTGCACCATCGCGTGGCAGACTTCGACGCCGGTCGGGAAACCGTTGACGAGCAACCGCCCGGCCCTGCGCTCGAGAATCGGCACGAGCTTCTGCGCGGCGGGCAGATCGGCGCTGTCCATCTGAATGGTCGCGGTCCAATTGGCCGGCGAAGTGCTCGGCCACTTGCAGCAACTCGGCTTCGTCCTTGCAACGCACGATCGTGGAGGCCGGGCCGAACACCTCGTCCTCCAGCGCCGGCGTGGCGAGGAAGGTACGCGCGTCGGTGACGAACAAGGCCGCGCACACCTGGTTAGGACAGGTTGCGTCGGCGCCGCGCGCCACCGTTTCGACGCCGGCGGTCGCGGCCAGCTTGCCCTCGCCTTCCGTGTAAGCGGCGTGGATGCCCGAGGTCAGCATGGTTTGCGCGGGCTTGGCCGCGAGCGCCTCGGACGCCGTCGCGACGAAACGCTTCAGCGCGTCGCTGTCGACGGCGATCGCGAGGCCCGGGTTGGTGCAGAACTGGCCGGCGCCGAGCACGAGCGAATCCACGAAACCCCGCGCGATGCTTTCCGTGCGCTGCGCAAGCGCGTTCGACAGCAGGAACACCGGATTGATGCTGCTCATTTCCGCGTAAACCGGAATCGGCTCCGGGCGCGCCGCCGCCACGCGCATCAGCGACAGGCCGCCCGCGCGCGAGCCGGTGAAGCCGACCGCCTTGATCGCCGGATGCGCGACGAGCGCCTCGCCGACCGAATTGCCCGCGCCGACGATCAGCAAGAACACGCCCTCGGGCAGATCCAGCTCCTCGGCGACCCGCTGGATCACGCGGCCGACCATCTCCGAGGTGCCGAGGTGCGCGCGGTGCGCCTTCACGACCGCCGGGCAGCCGGCGGCGAGCGCCGCAGTCGTGTCGCCACCCGCCACCGAGAACGCGAGCGGGAAGTTGCTCGCGCCGAACACGGCGACCGGGCCGAGCGGAATCTTCTGCATGCGCAGGTCCGAACGCGGCAGCGGCTTGCGCTCCGGCAACGGCGAATCCAGCGTGGCGGCGAGCCACTGGCCCGAACGCACCACTTGCGCGAACAGCTTGAGCTGGCCGGTCGTGCGGCCGCGCTCGCCTTCGAGGCGCGCCTTCGGCAAGCCGGATTCCTGCTGCGCGCGCTCGATCAGCGCGTCGCCCAGCGCCGTGATGCCGTCGGCGATGAGCTCGAGGAACTCGGCGCGCACGGCGAGCGGCAGTTGCCGGTACGGATCGAAGCCTTGTGCGCCAGTTCGCAGGCCTGGTTGACGTCGCTCGCCGTGCCGCTGCCGAACACCGGCTCGGCGATGCTCGTGCCGGTGGTGGGATTGAACGCGTGCAGCGCTGCTTCGGCGCCGCGTACGGCCTTGCGGCCGATCAGCATTTCGCCGGTGATCTGGCCGGTGACTTCGCTGGAATGGGACTTCGCTGGAATGGGACATGTCTCTTTCCTTGTTTGAAAGCGCTAGATATAAGTCATCCTACAACATGCGGTTCAGCCATCGTCGGAACTCAACCCGATCTCACGCGTTCGAGGAATACGTTCATGCCAGCCGCGCCCTGCCCGCCTTATCAGTCTTTTCCCAACAGCTTCCGCCACGCGGTGCGCGGCGGCGAAACGCTGGTCGGCTGCTGGGCGTCGCTCGCGAGTCCGATCGTCACGGAACTGCTCGGCGTGATCGGCTTTGACTGGATGCTGCTCGACGCCGAGCATGCGCCCAACGACGTCCTCACGCTGATTCCGCAACTGATGGCGCTCAAGGATAGCCGAAGCGCGCCGGTGGTGCGCCCGCCGGCCAACGACAGCGTGGTCATCAAACGGCTGCTGGACAGCGGCTTCGCGAATTTCCTCGTGCCGTTCGTCGATAACGCCGACGACGCGGCGCGCGCGGTCGCCGCCACGCGCTATCCGCCGCAGGGCGTTCGCGGCGTGTCGGTGGGCCACCGCGGCAACCGCTATGCGACGGTACCCGACTATTTTGACATGGCCAACGACAACGTCTGCGTCATCGTGCAGATAGAAAGCCGCAAAGCCGTGGAGTCGATCGACGCGATTCTTGCCGTCGACGGCGTCGACGCGGTTTTCGTCGGCCCGTCCGACCTCGCGGCGGCTTATGGGCATCTCGGCAACGCCGCGCACCCGGACGTGCAGCAGGCTATCGCGCATGTGTTCGAACGTGCGCAGGCCGCCGGCAAGCCGAGCGGCATTCTTGCACCGGTGCAAGCCGACGCCGAACGTTATCTCGCGATGGGCTGTCGCGTCATCGCCGTATGCGCCGACCTCGGGCTTTTGAGGAACGCGGCGCAGGCGGTTCATCAACACTTCATCAAGAAACCGGCGGACCCGAGCGGACCCGAGCTGACCCGCGCATCGCGCGGGCCCGAGCGGGGCCGCCATGACATCTCCGGAGCATTCCATGCAAAAAGCAGGCTTTATCGGACTCGGCATCATGGGCAAGCCCATGGCCGCGAACCTTTTGAAGAACGGCGTGAAGCTCGCCGCGTTCACGCGCAGCGGCGTCCCCGCTGAGCTCACCCAGGCCGGCGCGCAGGTTTGCGACAGCCCGGCGACCGTCGCCGCAGAGGCCGACGTGATCTTCATCATGGTGCCGGATACGCCAGACGTCGAACGCGTGCTGTTCGGCGAAAACGGACTCGCCAGCGCGTTGCACGCGGGTCAGACCGTGGTCGACATGAGCTCGATTTCGCCGATGGCCACGCGCGATTTCGCCGCGCGCGTGCGCGAGACCGGCGCCGATTATCTGGATGCGCCGGTGTCGGGCGGCGAAGTGGGCGCGAAGGCGGGATCGCTCACCATCATGGTCGGCGGCGAGCAGGCCACCTTCGACAGCGTGAAGCCGCTCTTCGACATGATGGGCAAAAACGTCACGCTGATCGGCGCGGTGGGCGCGGGACAAGTGTGCAAGGTTGCCAATCAGGTGATCGTGGCGGCCACGATCGAGGCCGTCGGCGAGGCGCTGCTGCTCGCGTCGAAAGCCGGCGTGGATCCCGCCCGCGTGCGCGAAGCGCTGATGGGCGGCTTTGCGTCCTCGCGCATCCTCGAAGTGCACGGCGAACGGATGACGAAACGCACGTTCGACCCGGGCTTTCGCATCGAGCTCCATCAGAAGGATTTGAACCTGGCGCTTTCGACGGCGCAGGCGCCCGGGGTTTCGCTGCCGAATACGGCCACCTGTCAGGCACTTTTCAATGCATGCGTCGCGCACGGCGGCAAAGCGTGGGATCACTCCGCGATGGTGCGCGCGCTCGAAGTGCTCGCCAATCACGAGATCGGTCAGCAAACCGCCTGATTCGCCACGCGCTCGGCTTGCGCCGCTTCGCCCGCTCCATTCGACGAACGGGCAAAGCGGCGCGTCATACGTTAATGAGCGCTATATCCATACGCATAACCGAGGCAAACCGACAAACATCCTTCGTTTCTTTCACTTATTAAGGATGACTGAATTACGAAAGCCATGGCAATGAACGCTGCGCTTTCCTGCATCGACGATTATTGACAACGCCCTGAAGGGCAAGGAGACATTCGTGGCAACTCACTATAAGAACAGCAGCAAACGGGCAGCTTCGAACCACGCGGCCCAAGCCGACCCTCATTCACCCGGACGCCGGGCCTTCATGGTGTTCGCCGGAACCTCCGCCGGCGCGACGCTGCTCGGCGGCTTGTCCGGCTGCGGAGGCTCCGGCAGTTCGGGCCTCACGCCGGAAGATCCGATCTGGGGCAGCTACGGCGCCGCGACACAGATCATCGCCTCGCTCGCCGGCATCACGCAGTCCATGTTCCCGCTCAGCGCCAATTGCACGATCTACTTCAGCCCCAATCCGGCGGACTATGCCAAGGACGGCCCGGTGAACTGCGGCGCGAACGGCAACCTGTTCTATACCCGCTGGCAGGCCAACGATTGCCTGAACTTCGGCTCGCCCGTGTACGCGCGCAATCAGAGCAACATCGCGCTGATCGGCGAAGACGCCACCTCGGTGCTCAACGGCCAGGCCATGACGCCCTTCGCCGGTTCGGGCAATACGGCGACCTGCTGGTGGACCTTCAAGGGGTCCAACGGCGCGTACGATTGCGTGAGTTCGTCGACTCCCTCGCAGGTCTACAAGAACCCGAACAACGTGGATCTCAGGACCGCTGCGCCGGGCATTTCCGACGCGCTCTACGCACAGCTGACGAGCCCGACGACACCCTGGCAGGAGGATCAGAACTACTTGCCCGCGCTTTCCGAGGCAGGCGTGCCGGTCGCGAAGCGCGTCTTCGGCATCGGGCACTATCTGCGCCCGTGCATGGTCGAGTTCATCGGCTGCACGAATGTGCTGATGGAAAACTACTGCACGAACAACACGCCTTTCTGGCAGCACCATCCAACCGACTGCAAGAATGTCGTGATCCGCGGCGTGACGACCAACAGCATCTGCCCGAATAACGACGGCTTCGACCCCGACGCATGCGATAACGTGCTGTGCGACGGCGTAACCTTCAATACCGGGGACGACTGCATCGCGATCAAATCGGGCAAGGACCTGGACACGCAATACGGCCCCGCGCAAAACCACGTAATCCAGAACTGCACGATGAACAGCGGCCACGGCAGCATCACGCTTGGCAGCGAAATGGGCGGCGGCGTGCAGAACATCTACGCGCGCAATCTGCAGATGCTGAATCAGAACTGGGCGACCAATCCGCTGAACATCGCGATCCGCATCAAGACGAATATGAATCGCGGCGGCTTCGTGAAGAACTTCTATGCCGACAAGGTCACGCTGCCCAACGGCGTCGCGCTGAAGGGCGGCGGCTACGGCAGTGCGCTGCTCGCCGGCAGCCCGATCAACAGCACCGTGCCGCTGGGCGTGGTGACGGCAGCGGCGGCCAATCCGTCCGCGGCCCAGGGCGGCCTGATTACGTTCGACTGCGACTACCAGCCGGCCAACGACGCGATCAGAACGCCAACATCTCGAATGTGCAGGCGAGCAACGTGACGCTCAACGGCGTCACCGGGTCGTGCTTCCAGGCGATCGTCGCCCAAGGCCACGTCGCGTTCGACTACAACGGGCCGACGCCCGCACCGACGATTCCGCCCATCACCGGCGTCACCATCTCGAACTGCAATCTGGGCACGGCGGTCTGCGCCGGACCGGCCACGTCGACCACGCCTGGGCCGATCTACGCGTACAACGTCAACGGCATTACGTTGAAGAACTTGGTGATCGGCTCGACCACGTACAACACGAACGTGGTGGATCTGCGGTAAACATGAAACGCGGCGGGGTGTGCCCCGCCGCGTTTTCAGGTGACTGTCGTAGCTAACGCTGCAACAAAAAAACCGCTCCAAGGAGCGGTTTCTCTGCCCACCAGGGCACGAAGCGCTGCGCAAGCATCAATCGTCGAGCAGCGAGAGATCGCGCACCGCGCCCTTGTCGGCCGACATCACCAGCTTTGCATAAGCCTTCAGCGCCGCCGACACTTGGCGCGGACGCGGCTTTGCCGGCTTCCAACCCTTCGCGTTCTGCTCTTCGCGGCGGCTTGCCAGCTCGGCGTCCGACAGCAGCACGTTGATCGTGCGGTTCGGAATGTCGATGCGGATCTTGTCGCCGTCGCGCACGAGGCCGATCGCGCCGCCCGCCGCCGCTTCCGGCGAGCAGTGGCCGATAGACAGGCCCGACGTGCCGCCGGAGAAGCGGCCGTCCGTCAGCAGCGCGCACGCTTTGCCGAGCCCCTGCGACTTGATGTAGCTCGTCGGGTAAAGCATTTCCTGCATGCCCGGCCCGCCCTTCGGACCTTCGTAACGCACGATCACGACGTCGCCCGCCTTCACCTTGCCCGCGAGGATGTTCTCGACTGCTTCGTCCTGCGACTCGGTCACATGCGCCGTGCCCTCGAACACCAGAATGCTTTCGTCGACGCCGGCGGTTTTCACGACGCAGCCGTCGAGCGCGATGTTGCCCGTCAGCACCGCAAGGCCGCCTTCCTTCGAGAACGCATGCTCGTACGAGCGGATGCAGCCTTCCGCACGGTCGAGGTCGAGGCTCGGCCAGCGCGTGTTCTGGCTGAACGCCACCTGCGTCGGAATGCCGGCGGGACCCGCCATGTAGAAGGTGCGGACCGCTTCGTCCTCAGTGCGGACGATGTCCCACTGATCGAGCGCGTCTTTTAGCGTGGGCGCGTGGACCGTCGGCACGTCGGTGTGCAGCTTGCCCGCGCGGTCCAGCTCGCCGAGGATCGCCATGATGCCGCCCGCGCGATGCACGTCTTCGATGTGGTACTTGTTCGTATTGGGCGCCACCTTGCACAACTGCGGCACGACCCGCGACAAACGGTCGATGTCAGCCATCGTGAAGTCGATCCCCGCTTCCTGCGCAATGGCCAGCAAGTGAAGAATCGTGTTGGTGGAGCCGCCCATCGCGATGTCGAGCGTCATCGCGTTTTCGAACGCCTTGAAACCGACTGCGCGCGGCAGCACGCTTGCTTTTTCCTGCTCGTAGTACTCGCGGGCCAGTTCGACGATGCGGCGGCCAGCGCGCTTGAAGAGCTGCTCGCGGTCCGCGTGCGTGGCGACCACCGTGCCGTTGCCCGGCAACGAAAGGCCGAGTGCCTCGGTAAGGCAGTTCATCGAATTGGCCGTGAACATGCCCGAGCACGAGCCGCAGGTCGGGCACGCGGAACGCTCGACTTCGGCGACGTCCGCGTCGGAATAGGCCTTGTCGGCGGCAATCACCATGGCGTCCACCAAGTCGAGCTTCTTGAACTCGATGGTGCCGGTTTTCGGATTCGCGAGGCGCGTCTTGCCCGCTTCCATCGGGCCGCCCGACACGAAGATCACCGGAATGTTCAGGCGCATCGCGGCCATCAGCATGCCGGGGGTGATCTTGTCGCAGTTCGAGATGCACACCATCGCGTCGGCACAGTGCGCGTTGACCATGTATTCCACGGAGTCCGCGATGATGTCGCGGCTCGGCAGCGAATAGAGCATGCCGTCGTGGCCCATGGCGATGCCGTCGTCGACGGCAATGGTGTTGAATTCCTTGGCGACGCCGCCGTCAGCCTCGATCTCGCGCGCGACGAGCTGGCCGAGATCTTTCAGGTGCACGTGGCCGGGCACGAACTGGGTGAACGAGTTGACGACCGCGATGATCGGCTTCGAGAAATCTTCGTCTTTCATGCCGGTGGCGCGCCACAGCGAGCGCGCCCCTGCCATGTTGCGGCCGGCGGTGGAGGTTTTGGAACGGTATGCGGGCATCGTGGTTGTTGAATGAATATCGCTTGAAAGAAGCGGGCCAAGGGAGTGACGGCCCCTCGAGCGCCCGTGCGAACAACCTTTTGAGCCGCGCTGCGGGCAAAGCATGTAATTATCCCACAGCACCTGAGGGTGTGCGGCCTTGGCGTGGGGTGGCCTTGGCGCGGGGGCGGCTGGGTGGCGGCTCGGCGCATCGTGACGTCGACGCGTGCCCTGCCCCTTCAAAAAACGATCCATGAAAAAACGGCGCCCGAAGGCGCCGCTCTCGCTAACCATCGCGCCCGATCATGCCGGCGCGCATCATCGTCCTCTGCTACTTCGCGGCGACCGTGCCATTCGCCTGCGCGACCAGCGCGGCTGTGCGGTCTTGTCCGCGCTCTTGGCGAGCAGGCACACCACGCCGGCCGCAATGATGTCGAACACCGCGAGCAATACGAAGAGCGGGGGCTGTAGCCGACCTGCGTCACGAGCACGCCGAACAACGCGGTGAATGCGGCGGCGCCCAGATAGCCGGCCATGCCGCCCATGCCGGTCGCGGTCGCGACTTCGTTCTTGCCGAACATGTCCGACGTGATCGCGTACAACGCGCCCGACAGGGTCTGGTACGCAAAACCGCCCACGCACAGGAGCGCCACCGCCACATACGGACTCGCGACGAGGCCCACACACGCCGGTCCGATTATGCACAGCGCGCCGACCACGAACACCATCTTGCGCGACGTGAAGAGCGACACCTTCGCGTACTTATGGAACAGCGGGCTCAGATAGCCGCCCAGCACGCAGCCGATATCCGCGGCGAGAAACGACATCCACGCATAGAGCGCGATCTCCTTCAGGTTCATGTGACGCTCGGTCATCATGTAAAGCGGAATCCATGCGTTGAAGGTCTGCCACGCAGGCTCCGACAAAATGCGCGGAATGCCGATCGCCCAGAAATCGCGGCTCTTCAGCATCGCGAACCAGGTGCGCCTGGGCGCGCCCGCGTCGCTGTGCTTCGCTTCCTGGCCGCTCAGAATGTAGTCGCGTTCCGCGTCGCCGAGCATTTTCTGGTTGCGCGGATGCTTTTGTACAGCACCATCCACACGACGCTCCACACAATGCCCGCCACGCCGACGATCACGAAAGCCAGCTGCCACTGGCCGTGCAACAGCGCCCACACGACGAGCGGCGGCGCGAGCAATGCGCCGATCGACGAACCGATGTTGAACCAGCCGATCGCGACCGAACGCTCTTTGGCCGGAAACCACTCGCTCGTGGCCTTCACGCCGGCCGGAATGCCGGCCGCCTCGGCAATCCCGAGCAGGCCGCGAAAGAACGCGAGGCTGCGCCAACCCGTCGACCAGGCGGCCGCCGCGCAGGCCAGCGACCACGCCAGCGCGAAGGCGGCAAAACCTAGCTTGGTGCCGACCGTAGCATGAATGCGTAGCAGAGCTGCCACGCGACCACCACGTGAGCGTATTGCTCCGTGGTGATGTGGAGGTCCTTCATCAACGTCGGTGCGGCCACCGACAGCGTATTGCGCGCCAGATAATTAATGATGAGCCCGGCGGCGACCAGACTGACCATCCACCAGCGGATGCCCTTGATCTTCATGCTACGTCTCCTGGTAATGCTTGAACTCTCGTCAGACGGCGCCGGTGCCCGCGCCGCCGTCTTCACGCGAATAGTCGATGCCGACGAAGCCGCCGCCCTGGAAGCGCTGACCCAATGCATCCAGCGGATTCGGGCGGGCGAGAATTTCACCGGCGTAGTCTTCGGCGTTCTGTTTCGGCTGATAGCCGAGGCGCGCGGCGCCGCTGTTGTCCCACCAGCTGCGCGTATTGGCCGACACGCCCCACACGGTGATGAAGCCGAGCTCATCGGCGTCGATGCAGCGGTCGAGGAAATGCATCAGATCGGCATGGCCGAACCAGGTGCTCAGATGGCGCGGTTCGGTCGGACGCTCCAGACAACTGCCGATGCGCACGCATACGCTCTCAATGCCGTGCTTGTCCCAGTACATGCGCGGGAGCGCTTCGCCCCACACCTTGCTGAGGCCGTAAAAGCCGTCGGGGCGCAACTCGCAGTCGAGGCTCAGACGCTCCGTCACCGGATACATGCCGATGGCGTGATTCGAGCTCGCGAACACGATGCGCTTGACGCCGTGCCGCCGCGCGCCCTCGTACACCTCGACGAGACCCCGCAAATTGTTTTCGATGATCTCGGCCAGCGGCCGCTCCACGCTAGTGCCGGCGAAATGAATCAGCACGTCGACGCCGTCGAGCAGCCGGTCGACGACTGCCGGATCGCGCAGGTCGCCGTGCATGACGTCCTCGCCATCCACGAGCGGCGTGAGCGGCTTCGAGCCCGCCGCCGAGCGCAGCGGCGCGCGCAATGAACGCGGCGCGCACGACCGAGCCAAGCTGGCCTCCGGCGCCACTGAGGGCAATCTTTTTCATGGGGGTTCCTTTACTGCACCGGCTTCCGGGCGAGGTCGACACTTGTCGCGGGAGGCGATGGAGACTCGCGGCAAGACGTTAGTTATACGATAACGTACTATCGGCTATGCGAGAACGGATTTCAACTAGGCATTTACCCGGAGTCTAGCTTGGCCTTTCTATGATTCAGTGCCAAGTAGCGCCGCATAATGGCCCTAATATTTATGCGACGTCATATAACTGAGAGCCCCGATCTCTGCTTCCGCAAGTAAGCTCGGCGTCAAGCTTCTAACGACTGTGCAAATCGCCATGCACAAGCCCCGTCGCCCGCCTCGACCGGCGCACACACGCTTTGCTGCGACGCGGTCGATTGCCGCACTTGCCGCCTGCCCGGCCCCAACCACGCCATGTCGCGCAACAAGAAAAAACTGATATAGATCAGCCATTTGCCGCGCAAAAATCCCGAATCCGCACAAAACACCGCGGTTTTTTGACGCACGCCGCGGCGCAGCATCAATGCGCGTCTTCCCCTAATCTTCGGCCATCTGCGAAACGCAGTGCGCACCGACACCGGTCGACGCGCGTAGTCCGCAACGAGCGGCATCACGCCTTCACGATCATGAACTCCGCAATATCGGCTTTCGACCTCGCCCGCATCCAGTTTGCGTTCACCGTCTCCTTTCACATCGTTTTTCCCGCGCTGAGCATCGGCCTCGCGAGTTTCATCGCTGTGCTCGAATGGCGCTGGCTCAAAACCGGCAAGGCCTACTACAAGGACCTGTGCCTGTTCTGGTCGAAGATTTTCGCCGTCGCCTTCGGCATGGGCGTGGTCTCCGGCGTCGTGATGAGCTATCAGTTCGGCACCAACTGGTCGGGCTTCTCGAGCTTCGCCGGGCCCGTCACCGGCCCTCTGCTGATGTACGAGGTCATGACCGCGTTCTTTCTCGAAGCCGGCTTCCTCGGCATCATGCTGTTCGGCTGGCAGCGCGTGAGCCCGCGCGCGCACTTTGGCGCGACGCTGATGGTGGCGATCGGCACGCTCATCTCCACCTTCTGGATTCTCGCGTCGAATAGCTGGATGCAGACGCCGCAAGGCTTTGAAGTCGTGAACGGCCAGGTCGTGCCGCTCGACTGGTTCAAGATCATCTTCAACCCGTCGTTCCCGTACCGGCTCGCGCATATGGCGCTCGCGGCGTTCATCGTCGCCGCGCTCGTCGTGGCGGCCGTGGGTGCGTGGCATCTGCTGCGCGGACGGCGCGACCCGGCCGTCAAGAAAATGTTCTCGATGGCGCTCTGGCTGCTGCTGATTCTCACGCCGATCCAGGCGTTCGTCGGCGATCAGCATGGTTTGAACACGCGCGAATATCAGCCTGCGAAGATCGCGGCCATCGAAGGTCTGTGGGACACCGAGAAAGGCGGCACCGTGCTCAATCTGTTCGGCATTCCCGACATGCAGGCGGAAACCACGCGCTACGCGGTGTCGATTCCGCACCTGGGCAGCCTCATCCTCACGCATAGCTGGGACGGCGAGATTCGCGGCCTGAAGGAATTCCCCCCGCAAGACCGGCCCAATTCGACGGTGGTGTTCTGGAGCTTTCGCATCATGGCCGGCCTCGGCATGCTGATGATCGCCATGTCGGTCGCCGCGTGGCTGCTGCGCCGCCGCGGCCGCCTGTTCGAATCGAAGTGGTTCCAGCGCTTTGCCCTCGCCATGGGCCCGAGCGGCTTCATCTCGCTGCTGGCCGGCTGGGTCACCACGGAAGCCGGCCGCCAGCCGTGGGTCGTTTACGGCGTGATGCGCACGTCGCAAGCCATGTCGCCGCTCACCGCGCAACAGGTGGGCATTTCGCTGATGGCCTTCGTGGTCGTGTACTTCCTCGTGTTCGGCACGGGCATCTATTACATGCTCAAGCTGATGCGCTCGGGTCCGGCGCTGCCCGGACAGACGCCGCACGGCGTGCCGGCCCATACGCCGGACCAGACCGCGCGCCGCCCCTTCTCCGCCGCCGATCAGATGATCGACGCCGCCTAACTTAGCCCTCTCTTAGCCGAGTCACACAATGGACGTCACCGTAGTCTGGGCCGCGATCATCGCGCTAGGCCTTTTCATGTATGTCGTGCTGGACGGTTTCGACCTCGGCATCGGCATCGTCTTTCCGTTTTTTCCGGACGAGAAGGAACGCGACCTGATGATGAACACCGTCGCGCCCGTCTGGGACGGCAACGAAACCTGGCTCGTGCTGGGCGGGGCAGCGCTCTTCGCCGTGTTCCCGATGGTGTATTCGACGGTGCTCTCCGCGCTTTATCTGCCGCTCGTTTTCATGCTGGTCTGCCTGATCTTTCGCGGCGTGTCGTTCGAGATTCGCGCGAAAGCCAATCGCACCAAGCACCTGTGGGATCTTGCGTTCATCGGCGGCTCGGCGGGCGCCGCGTTCTTCCAGGGTGTCGCGCTCGGGGCCTTTCTGCAAGGCATTCCCGTGAGCGACGGTGCCTATGCCGGCGATGCCTTCGGCTGGCTCACCCCGTTCAGCCTGCTCACGGGCCTCGGGCTGGTGGTGACCTACGCGTTGCTCGGCTGCTGCTGGCTCGTCGCGAAGACCGAAGGCGACCTGCAGCGCCGCCTGCATCGCGTGGTGTGGCCGCTGACGGTCGTGCTGCTCGGCTTCATCGCGACGGTGAGCCTGTGGACGCCGCTGCAGGACGCGAACATCGCGCAACGCTGGTTCGACGACGGCCTCTTCTACCGGCTGCTGCCCGTGCCGTTCCTCGTGGCGGGCTGCGCGTTCTTCATGCGCCGCGCGGTGCGCGAGCGGCATCACAACACGCCGTTCGCGCTCGCGCTGCTGCTGGTGCTGCTCGGTTATGCCGGCTTGCTGGTGAGCCTGTGGCCGTATGCGATTCCGTCGAGCGTGACGCTGTGGGAAGCAGCCGCCCCGCGCGCGAGCCAGACGTTCACGCTGGTCGGCGCGGCGGTGATTCTGCCGATTATCATCGCCTATACGACGATGGGTTACTGGGTATTTCGCGGGAAGGTGCGCCATGGCGACCAACATCACTATCACTAAGTCCGCGCGCAAGCTGCCGGCTGGCTCTGGTTCGTCGCGCTGTGGTGCTTTGGCGTGGGCTCGGCGATGTCGCTCGGTTACGCGTTCAAGCTTCTGATGAATGCGACGTTTTTCGCGGTGAAATAGCGGCTCGGCGGCAAGCGCCGTGGACGCGGCGCAGGGGCGTTTCGATCCGTCCCGCATAACCTTTTGCGGCGGCCCCGCGCCGCTTGAAAAACCGCGCGCGGCTTGTCTACGTAGCAAGGCGGAACGATGCGCGAGAGAGACCTCCCTTCACACGACAGACAAAAACGTGACGCCGGCGATCCCACAAGCAGAGAATGACCGGCGCGGCGAGCCGCAAGGCCCGCCGCGCCAGCCGATCGGCTTAAGATCACGGGGTAGCCGGCAATGATGCGATTCACGACAATAGAAGCACAATGGGGCCTGGCAACGGCGGTAGTCCACAACACGCAAGCTCGACTCGTGGAGACATCATGAAGTTTCTTGTGGCGGACGACCATGAACTGATCCGGCAGGGCGTCAAGGGCATGCTCCGCGGCCTCGATCCAGACGCCCAATTCGACGAAGCCGACAGCTGGGAAACCCTGGCCGCGGCCGCGCGGCCCGACGCCGATCACGATCTCGCGATCGTCGATCTGCATATGCCGGGCATGAGCGGCACGTCGTCGCTGGAAATACTGCTGAAGGCCAATCCCGCGCTGCCGGTGGTCGTCCTGTCCGCCGAGGAGTCGCCAGACGAGATGCGCGCGGTGCTGGCGGCGGGCGCGCTCGGCTTCGTGCCGAAGCGCCAGCCCGCCAGCGTGATGCTGAAGGCAATCGAGCTCGTGCTGTCGGGCGGCGCCTATGTGCCGATGGAGGCGTTGAACCTGCTGGGCTCGCGCGAGGCCCAGTCCGCCGACGCGGGCGCCGGGCACACCGGTGCCGGCTCGCCCCAGCAGGCCGCGACAGGCACCGCAGGCGGCGCCAGCACCGTCACGCTCGCCGAACCGGTCGCGCAGCTGCAGGCGTTGCAGCCGCATCAGCAGCATCTGCTGGAGAACCTGTCGCCGCGTCAGCAGGACATCATGCGGCTCGTGCATCGCGGCTGGACCAACAAAATGATCGCGCGCGAACTCGGCGTGGCCGAGGGCACGGTCAAGGTCCATCTGTCCGTGATTTTTCGGGCGCTCGGCGCGCACAACCGGTCGACGGCCATCGCGGTGGTCAACGGTTGGCTCGAAGCAGGCAAAACGCTTTAGCGCCTCGGCACGCGCGGTGGGTGCTGTTATGAAAAGCAGCCGCCCAACGCGTGCCCTGGCGCCTACGCCTCCCGTTGTGACGCGTCTTCCTGACTATGCCGCGCCTCGCGCTGCGCCGCGAAAGCCGGCGGACTGACCATGGTGCGGGAAGCGTCTTTTTCTATGCCGCCTGCCGCGCCGGCTGCGTCCACCATCTGGGCGGCGGAGCTTTCGGGCACCGAAGCCACGCGTGTCTTGTCCCGTTCCGCCTGCTGCCACAGCATGTCGAGCGTGCGCCGCAAGCGCGCCGCTGTGACCGGCTTGTGCAGCACCGGAATGCCTTGCAACGCGAGCGCCGCCAGTTCCGCCGACGCCATATCGCCCGTAATCAGCAGCGTCACGACGCCCTCGTGGCCGGACAGCGCGAGCTTGTTGCGCACCGCCGTCAGCGCCTGCGCGCCCGTGCGGTGATTGGCCAACTGGTAATCGCAGAGCACGGCGTCGGGCAAGAAACCGTCGTCGAGCGTCGCGCGCGCCGCGCACCGTGCAGCCCCAGCGGCCGAGCAGGCTCGACAGACCTTCGAGAATCGACGGTTCGTCGTCGATGCACAGCACGCGCCGCCCTTGCGCCGCCGGACCGCCCGCCACCGTTTCGTTCAGGCTCGCGACGACGCCGCTCGCTTCGCCCGCCTGCACCGGAAAGCGGAACACGGAGCCGCGCCCGCGCGCCGAGCGCAACTGAAGTTCGCCGCCGAGCAGGCCGACGAGGCGCTTCACCGTCGGCAGGCCGAGGCCGTGCCCCTGGCGCGCATCGCGCTGCGGGTTCGCGACCTGATAGAACTCTTCGAAAATACGCTCGTGCTCCTCAGGCGGTATGCCGATGCCCGAATCGCGCACCTCGATAAAACCGCCCGTGCTCCGTCCCGCGCGCCGGAAGCCGAGCCAGATCGCGCCTTCCTCCGTATAGCGCACCGCGTTCGACAACAGATTGCTCAGCACGCGCTCGAGCAGCACGGGATCGTCGTGCACCACCATCGACGTCGGGGTGATGCGCAGCGCCAGCCCCTTCGCCGCCGCCTGCGGACGGTACTGGCTGCCGACGCGCTCGAACAGCTCCGAGAGCCGGAAATGCAAACGGATCACCTGCGTAACACCGCTTTCGAGCTGGGCGAGATCCAGCACCTGGTTGAACAACTAATTCAACGCCTCGACGTTATAGACGATATGCTCGGCGGTCTTCGCATGCTGCGCGGGCGTGGCGGCCGGATCGTTGAGCGAGGCGGCCAGCAGTCCGATCGCATGCAACGGCTGGCGCAAATCATGGCTCGCCGCCGCGAAAAAGCGCGTTTTCGCGAGACTCGCCTCTTCCGCGACATGCTTTTGCACCGCGAGCGATTCCGCGAGGTACTGCCGATCGACGCGCGCCTGCACGACCTGCTGGAACAGCTTGCGGTAGCTGAGCGCATAGACGTTGATCGCGCAGAAGAAGAACGCCAGCACCGCAATCGAAAACCAGTGCGAAAAGAACACGATCGGGTCTTGTGCGTACAGCACGCGCACCAGGTCTTCGTCGATTGCATGCTGGATCGGGTCAGCCCGTATCGCGCGGTCTCCTTGTCGGACACTGCAAATTCGGTGATTGGGCGCGGGAGCCGGGCGCTCGCGCAAAGCGCGGTCCGGCGTAGTGCGCAAGAGCTTGCACGGTTCTACTGCAATGCGCCCGCGCGCGGCGGCCGCTTTTCTCATCAGACGAATGACCGGCCTTATGCCAGATGGTTTACCCGGCAGTTTACCCATCAGCTAACACTTAATCCATATAGGCGAAGCCCACGCCCGTGACCATACTGCCTTCACGAACAGCGCGGCCACAACGTCTTCAGCTTCCACTCTTCGCCAGCAGTCCGGCTCGCCGCGCTTCCCGCGTTACCGTCGCCTTACCCGAATGGAGGCCTTCATGGGCGCAGTTCCGAGCCACGAGTTCGTCCGCAATCTCGACGACGCGATCCTGCCCGATCTGTGGCGCCGCCGCACGCAGCTGACGGCCGACGAAATGGTGTCGATGGTCGAACTCGTCAGGCGGGCGTTGCGCACTTATCATCCGCTCGAATTGCAGGCGCTTGGTGAAGACAAGGAAGAACTGGTCGCGCAGTTCATTTATTCCAAGGTGCTGCGACTCGCCCCCGGCCACACCGAAACGCATGCGTGCGCCGACAGCGCGCCGTCCAATGGCTACGCGCTGTGCGCATACTTTCGCCGCTATCTGATCGACTGCCTGCGCAGCGCCGGGCGTCAACGCAACGTGTCGATGGAAACCGACGGCATAGCGCAGGAAATCGATCTGCACGCCCAGGCATTGGAAGACCCCGTGCAAAGCGTTCTGCTGCAATACGGGCTCGACGAACAGCGGGTGCGGCTCGCGGCGCGCGCATTTATCGAAAGTCTCGACGAGCCTGAACGCATCGTGCTGGCCGGCAGTCTCGGCTGGTGCTCGGAAGGCAAAGGCGGACTGTCGGCGGTTGCGGCTCAACACCGGGTGCCCTCGTATCACTATCGCGCCGTCAAACTCGGCGTCACCATGAAAAAGACGGCCACCGCCGAGGATTTTTCCAATACCAAGATCGGCCGCTGGCTCACGGACGTGCTCGGCATCGACATCGACAATCGCAGCGCCATTCTGCTCGCGCTGAATCTGCTCGCCGCCGAGTCGACCGATAGCGAAATGAATGAAGCGGCCGCGTAAGAACGCGCGAGAAATGACCCTGCCCAGCGATAAAAACGCGAAAAGCCACTGGAAGCCGCAGCGCATCCTGTCGATGCGCCTTTTTTTGTTCCCGCCCACCGTCTTCCTTCCGACGCCCGGTCCCTTCCCTGCATCGATTCCTGACGAGGTGGTCGCGTATGAACCGCTTATCGAGCGCCGTGACGGCGATGAAATCGCACTATGAAGTGGTCGTGATCGGTTCCGGTTATGGCGGCGCTATTGCGGCGAGCCGCATGGCCCGCGCGGGCCGCAGCGTCTGCGTGCTGGAGCGCGGGCGCGAGTTCATGGCGGGCGAATACCCGCGCACGCCGTTTCAGGGCGCCGAGCAGATCCAGTACAACACGCCCGCCGCGCAGATCGGCTCGCCGCTCGCGCTGCTCGAAGTACATGTGAACGATGACGTCAACGCGGTGGTCGGCTGCGGCCTCGGCGGCACGTCGCTGATCAACGCGAACGTTGCGTTGAAGCTGGATCCGCGCCTGTGGGACGACGCGCGCTGGCCCGCTGCGCTGCGTGCCGACGAGGCCGGGCGCGACACCGGTTATCAGCGCGCGTGGGAGATGTTGCAACCCTCGCCCGTGCCGGGCCGATTCCGCGAATTGCCCAAGCGCTCGCGCTCGGAAAATCCGCCGAGGCGCTGGGCATGGCGGAGCGCTTCAGTACGCCGCCCATCACCGTCACTTTCGAGGATCGCACGAACGCGGCCGGCGTCGCGCAGAAAGCCTGCACCGGATGCGGCGACTGCAACTCGGGCTGCAACTACGACGCAAAGAATTCGACGCACATGAACTATCTGCCCGACGCCGTTGCGCACGGCGCGCAGATTTTCACGGGCGCCGCGGTGCATTCGGTGACGCGCAATGCCGCTACCCAAACGTGGCAAGTCGGCTATCAGCTCGTGCGCCTTGGCCGCGAGAGCTACGACGCGCCGGACCTGTTCGTGAGCGCGGACATCGTGATCGTATCCGCGGGGACGATCGGCTCAACACCCCTGCTGCTGCGTTCGCGCAATAAAGGGCTGAGCGTGTCGGGCATGCTCGGCGAGCGCTTCACCGGCAACGGCGACGTGCTCGCCTTCGCGTACAACACCGACGACGCCATCAACGGCGTCGGCTGGGGCGCGCATGTGGAGGGCGATATCCCGCCGGTGGGGCCGACCATAACGGGGCTGATCGATCATCGCAATACCGTGAACGTCAAAGACGGTTTCGTCATCGAAGAAGGATCGCTCGCCGGCGTGGACGTGTCAGGACCGCGCACGGCGGACCGGCAGCTCGCCTACGACGCCCGCGTCGTCGAAAGCTTCCTGCACGGCCCGTACCGCGGCGCGCTGAATCACACGCAAAGCTACCTCGTGATGGCGCACGACGACGAAAGCGGCCAGATCAGCGTCAACGACAAAGGACGGCCGCGCATCGCATGGGAGAAGGCCGGCAAGCAGCCGATCTACGAAACGGTTGAAGAGACGCTGAAGAAAGCGACGGTGCCGCTCGGCGGCTGCCCAATGGGCGAAGACGCCGAACACGGCGTGGTCGATCATATGGGCCGCGTTTTCAGCGGCATGGCCGGCAGCGCCGTGCACGACGGCCTGTACGTAATGGACGGCGCGGTCATGCCGATGTCGCTCGGCATCAATCCGCTGTGGACGGTCTCGGCGCTCGCCGAGCGCAATTGCGCGCTGCTCGCCGCGTCGCGAGGCTGGACGATCGACTACGCGTCGAAGGACACCGCCGCCGCGCCGCCCGCGCAAAAAATCGGCTTGCGCTTCACCGAAACGATGGTCGGGCATTACACGCCGGCCGGCGCAAGCAAGGACGCCGCAAGCCCCATGGCGTTCACGCTGACCGTGGAGTCCGACGACCTCGCCGATATGCTCAGCGATCCGAACCATCTGGCGCGAACCGCCGGAACGCTCACCTGCCCTGCCCTCTCCCCGCAGCCGATGACGATCACCGACGGCACCTTCAATCTGTTCGTGGCCGACCCGCAGGATGTCGACGAGCGCAACATGAACTACCAGATGACGCTCAACTCGGTGGAAGGCAAAACCTTCTATCTGAGCGGCCAGAAGATCATTACGCGCACGTCGCCGCTCGAACTGTGGGAGCAGACCAACACGCTCTATGCGCAAATTTTCGACGCGCCGCACGCCGACGCGGCGCCGCTCGGCAGCGCGACGCTGGTCATCACGCCGGAAAATTTCCTGAAGCAGCAGCGCACACTGGAAGTCATCAACGCGCCGGATCTGACAACGCGTCTCGAATGGACGCTCAAGTTCGGCAAGTTCTTTGCGGGCGCGCTGTTCAGCGAGTACGGCGGCGTGGCCGCGCCTTTGCAGTACTACGATCCCGCCGCAAAGCCGCGTGAGAAGCGTGCCTTGCGTGCACCGGCGCCCCAGGTGTTCTTCTTCGACACGCCGGACGGCACGCGTTTGCGGCTCACGCGCTACGTCGATTCCGCGCGCAAGAACGCGCGCCCCGTGCTGCTGATTCACGGCTCGGGCGTGTCGAGCCGCATCTATTCCACCGACCTCATCGGCACCAACCTCATCGAATATCTGTGCGCCGCGGGCTACGACGTCTGGCTCGTCGATCTGCGCGGCGGTTTTCTCAGCATTCCGCCGGGTCATATCGAAGCCGCGCGCATGCTCGGCCTCTCGCCGTTCGACACGCTGCGGCGCATTCTCGTGCCGCAGGCGTTTCGCCTGACGCTGCCGTCGCTCGTCAATGAAATGGTGCTGCTGATCAAGGCTTCGTCGCTGATTTCGGTGGTGGGCGTCGCGGAGTTGACGCGCACCGTGCAGAACATTGCGGCCAGCACCTATCGACCGCTCGAAGCGTATCTCGCCGCCGGCCTGATTTACTTCGTGATCTGCGGCGCGCTCGCGCTCATCGCGCATGCCGCCGAATACCGCCTGAAGCGCGCCTGATCGACCGGAGCCCCGCGATGCAACAGTTCGACCCCACCGTCATCACCCACAATCTTCAGCCGATTGCAGCCGGGCTCGCGACAACGCTCGGCACGTGGGCCGCGGGCGTCGCAATCGGCATGCTGACCGGCTTCGTCCGCCGTGCTGCAACTCTTTTGCGGGCGCTGGGTGCGCGGCCTGTTGCGCTTCTATATCGAGCTCTTTCGCGGCACGCCGTTTCTCGTGCAGCTGTTCCTGCTCTACTACGGCGGTCCGTCGGTCGGCCTCACACTCGAGCCGATGACAGCCGGCGTGCTCGGACTCGGCCTATATGGCAGCGCCTATTTCACGGAAGCTTTTCGCTCGGGATTTCAGTCGGTCCCGCCCGGTCATCTGGAAGCGGCGTCGTGTCTCGGCCTGACGCGCACGCAAGCGGTGCTGCGCATTCAGATGCCGCAAATGCTCGTGCTGATCGTGCCCGCGCTCACGAATCTGATCATCGTGTTGAGCAAGGAAACCGCGGTGCTCTCTATCGTCACCGTGCCCGAGCTGACCTTCGTGCTGACCGGCATCGGCTCGGCGACCTTCGCTTTCGTCGAAACGCTGCTGATGCTCTGCGTCTGCTATCTCGCGCTCGTCGAACTGACGTCGCGCGCGGGCATGTGGGCCGAAGCGCGCATCGCCCGTTTCATGGCTTAAAGGAATCAAACCACATCATGAACGCCATCGCCGACATGCCCTCTTCCGCGTCCACCGTTGCCGACGGCGAGCGCAGCGCGCCGTTGATCGAGGTCCGCGATCTGCGCAAGCGTTTCGGCGAGGTTGAGGTGCTGCGCGGCGTCGATCTCCAGATAGCGCGCTCCGAGGTCGTGTGCATCATCGGCCCTTCGGGCTCGGGCAAGAGCACCTTGCTGCGCTGCCTCGCCGCGCTCGAAACTTACGATCACGGCGACGTGCGCATCGAAGGCGAGCTGCTCGGCTACAGCGAGCGCAACGGCCGCCGCGTGCGTGCGTCGCAAGCCGACATCAACCGGGTGCGGCGCCTTTCGCACAAGGGCGACGCGTATCCGGCAAAGCTCTCGGGCGGTCACCAGCAGCGCGTGGCGATTGCTCGCGCGCTCGCCATGGAGCCGCACATCATGTTGTTCGACGAACCGACGTCCGCGCTCGATCCCGAACTCGTCGGCGAAGTGCTGCAGGTGATGAAGCAACTCGCGCGCGACGGCATGACCATGGCCGTCGTCACGCACGAAATGGGTTTTGCCGCGCATGTGGCCGCCAAGGTCGTATTCATCGACGAAGGACGCATTGCCGCAAGGCAAACCGCGCGAAGTCTTTCACGACGCCGGACAGCCGCGCCTGCGGCAGTTCCTGCAGAACTACTTCGACCGCAATGCTTTCTGGGCGCGCGGTCCCGACGACGAAGCGCCCTGAGCGCGCATTGCGCTTCGCACTCCGCACGAACCGTGAAAAGGGGCCGCCGATGTCCGCCATGCTTCGCAGCAAAAGCCACCCTGCCGACGAGAGGCCGCGAGCCGCCGCGGCTAAAAGCGCGCGCGCCGCGGCGCAGGCGCCGGCTGCGCGGTACGAGCAGGTCAAGAAGCATCACATTCGCGGCATCATCGAATCCGGCGCGCGTCAGGCGGGCGATCGCCTGCCTTCCAAGCTCGATCTGGTCGCCACGCTCGGCGTTTCGCGCATGACGGTGAACCGCGCGCTGCGCGAGCTCTCGCACGAAGGGCTTGTCACGCGCGTCTCGGGCGTCGGCACCTTCGTCGCGCAGGCAAGGCCGCAATC
The DNA here is from genome assembly GCA_940746715.1 of uncultured Paraburkholderia sp. Classification (GTDB taxonomy): domain Bacteria; phylum Pseudomonadota; class Gammaproteobacteria; order Burkholderiales; family Burkholderiaceae; genus Paraburkholderia. The sequence continues at coordinate 32,884 of CALNWN010000007.1, read as the reverse complement.
CACGCTTCTGATGATCGCGCATATCGGCGACGAAATCCGTTCGCGCGGTCACGAATACAGCTACCGCACCGTGCTGTTGCAGCGCGAGACCGCGTCCGTCGTGGTGTCGAATGCGTTAGGGCTCGCACCCGGCGCCTCGGTCTTTCATGTGATTTGCGTGCACCGCGAAAACGGCTTGCCGGTGCAGCTGGAGGACCGCTACGTGAATCCGGCCGTCGCGCCGGACTTCCTGCAGCAGGATTTTTCGGCGATCAGGCCGTCGGAATATCTGTACGAAACAGTGCCGGCGCACGACGTCGAACATATTGTCGACGCTCACCTCCCCACTCATGCCGAAGCTGAACTGCTCAACATTCGCGCGGACGAACCGTGCCTGACGCTCGTGCGCCGAACGTGGACGAGCGGCATTGCGGTGACGTTCGCGCGGTTCGTGCATCCCGGTTCGCGTTACCGGCTGGGTTGCCGCTTTTCGCCGGATCTGTCGCAACGGCAAGGCTGACGCCAGGTAGCGAGCGGCGAGGCAGCCGCCCCGCCGGCCTGCTAGACATTGCCCGCCAGATGAAAACGCGACGCCGGATGCCACAACTGCACGGACGTCGCGACATCGTCGCCCACCCACGTGCGACGCCAGAGCAACAGGCACGGCTCGCCGATCTCCATCGACAGATGACGCCTTACATACGCGTCCGGCTTTTGCGCATATATGCGGAATTCCGCGCGCTGAATCGGCGCGAGGCGCACCATGTAGTGATTCGGCGTTTCGACCGTGAAGTCCTGTTGCAGATAGTCGGGAAACACCTTCGGATTGACGTAGCGATCCTCGTACTGGATCGGCTCGCCCTCCTCGCTGTGGACAATGCACGAATGAAACGCCGGGCCGCTCGCGAGGCCGAGCGCTTCGAGCGCGCGGGGATCGTCGCTCGGTTCGAGCGTCAACACGCGCGCCGAATGACGATGGCCGCGCGCGGCGATTTCGTCGGCGATATTGCGGATTTCCAGCACCGTCGATTCGTAGCGCTGCGGCGCGACGAACGTCCCTGAACCTTGCACGCGCGTGAGCACGCGTTCGGCAGTCAGCTCACGTAGCGCGCGCGACACCGTCATGCGCGCGACGCCGAATTCTTTCACCAGTTCGGCTTCAGACGGAATCAGCCCGCCCGGCTTCCAGTCGCCGTCGCTAATGCGGCGGATCACGTAGCGCTTGATCTGCTCGTACGCGGGCATGGCTTTCGCGGGCGTCTCCTTGCAAGCGGCGCGCCGAGTCGCGCTCGCGCTGTGCTCGTCATCTGGCGGAGCCGGGTTGTGCCCCTCTTCGTGAGTCTCTGTAATTGTGTTCACTCCGACCTCGTGGGTGGGTTGGGTGTCGTAGCCATCGTGCCGCTCGTCCACCCGCTGAAGTCCCGGCTCGCCGGCGGATAGCCCGCGCACCGGCTCCATTCGAATCAGGCCGCGTGCGCCGCGCTGAGCGTACTACTTGCGCTGTTCGCCGCTGCCGGGAACGCGTCGGCAGTACTCACGCCAGCGATGGATGCGCCCGCAACGAACTCTGCGCCGCCGTTCGGCGTGGCGTCAGGAGTGGCATTGCGAATGACGTCAGGCGGCCCCATCTTACCCGGAGTAGTCAGCGGCGGCGCCTCGCCTGCGATCATTCCGAACGCGACACTCATGTCCTCGGCGAGAGGACGGTCGTCGCGATAGGTCGGCACTTTCTGGCGCATGCGTTGCCACAAGGCGTGCGTATGCGGCGCGCGCGGCGCGTCGGTGGCTTGGAGGTCGTAGGCTTGCGCCGCGGCCAGCAGCTCGATGGCGACGATGCGTCCCGCGTTGTCGACGATCTCCAGCGCTTTGAGCGCGGCGGGCGTCGCGTGACACAAATGGTCTTCCTGCAAGCCGGACGTGATGCCGCCGTCGAGACTCGCGGGCAACGCGAGACGCCGGTTCTGCGCGACGGGCGAAGCCGCCGTGTACTGCGCGATCATGAAGCCGGAGCAGGGGCCCGGGTTCCGCGAGAAACGCGGGCAAGCCGCTCACAAGCGGATTGACGAGGCGGTCGAGCCTGCGCTCGGCCATCGCGGCGACCTGCGCGATCGCGGTGGCGAGGCTGTCCATCGCCAGCGCAATGGATGCGCCCACCGCATGCGCCTGCGAATACACGCGCGGCTCTTCGGGCGTGCCGGCGACGATCGGGTTGTCCATAATCGACGCGAGTTCGCGGTTGACCACGTCAGCGGTGGCGGCGAGCACGTCGCGCGCGGCGCCGTGCACGTGAGGAATGGTGCGCATGGAAAGCGGATCTTGCGTGCGCTGGCCGACCACCGCCGCCAGAATGCCGCTGTCGGCGAGCGCCGTGCGCATGCGCTCGCCCACCAGGTTGAGCCCCGGCGAGACGCGCAAGGCAAGCGAGTCTGCGTCGAACGCGGCAAGCTGGCCGCGCAGATTCTCGAAGCTCATGGCCGCGACCACATCGGTCCAGTCGAGCAGGCGCACCGCACGCGCGAGCGCCAGCGCCGCGAGACCCGTCACGCACGGCGTTCCGTTGATGAGGCTCAAGCCCTCTTTCGCCTCCAGCACGAGCGGCTCGCGGCCGAGCAGTCGCAAGGCGTCGCGGGCCCTTCAGCCGTTCGCCGCGAAAGCGCACATAGCCCTCGCCGATGCACACGAGCGCGATATGCGCCATATGGCTCAGATAACCGACCGAACCGAACGCGGGCACTTCCGGCAGACAATCGGCATTGAGCAAGGCGACGAGCTGATCCGCGACTTCCAGACGAATGCCCGAGTGACCATGCGCGAAATTGTTGACCGCGGCGGCCATGATCGCGCACGTCTCCGCGACGCCGAGCGGCGTGCCCACGCCGACCGCGTGACTCATCAGAATGTTGCGCGAGAGCGTGCGCTGCTCGGCCGGCGACACGATCACATCGCACAACGCGCCCACGCCGGTATTCACGCCATACGCGCGAATGCCGCGCTCGACGATCTGTTCGACGAGCACGCGCGCCGCCGCGATGCGCGCGCGGGCGTCGGCGGAAAGCTCGAGCGGCTCGCCGGCGGCGACGGCCGCCACCTGTGCCCAGTCGAGAGGACGATCGGAACGGATCACGGCCATGATGGTGCTCTGCGCGATAAGGAAGGTTGAACGCTGTGCGTCATAACGCGGCGTGCCGGGAAGGCGCTCGTCAGTTCGTCGTGCGGTCGTGATGACTCGACACGAATTGCCGGAAGCGCTCCGACTTGCATTCGACGAATACTTCATCGGGCGAGCCGTCCGCTTCCACCTGCCCTTGATGCAGGAACATCACGCGATTCGACACGTGACGCGCGAAACCCATTTCATGCGTCACCACCAGCATCGTGCGGCCTTCCTCGGCAAGCGAGCGCATCACGCGCAAGACTTCGCCGACCAGTTCGGGATCGAGCGCGGAAGTCGGTTCGTCGAACAGCATGACCTTCGGATGCATGGCGAGCGCACGCGCGATCGCCACGCGCTGCTGCTGGCCGCCCGACAGATGCGCGGGATAGTGGCCGCGTTTTTCCGCGAGACCGACTTTGGCAAGCAGCGCCTCGGCTTCTTCCACCGACTCCGCGCGGCTGCGCTTTAGCACGCGCATCGGCCCTTCGATCAGATTTTCGAGCACGGTCATATGCGACCAGAGATTGAAGTTCTGAAACACCATGCCGAGTTGCGAGCGCACGCGGTCCACCTGGCGGCGGTCGCTCGGTTGCAGCTTGCCGTCGCCGCGGCGCTTCATTTTCAGTTCTTCGCCGGCGAGCGCGACGGAACCGTCATCGGGTGTTTCGAGCAGATTCAGGCAGCGCAGAAAGGTGCTCTTGCCCGAGCCGCTCGCGCCCAGAATCGAAATCACGTCGCCTTGATGCGCATCGAGCGAAATGCCTTTGAGCACGTGATGATCGCCGAACGATTTGTGAATGTTCTTGACCGACAGTGCAACGGGTGCCGTAGCGTTCATGGAATTCTCCAGGTTCTCCGGAATGGCCGGCGCTCAGGGCGCGGCACGGCGTGCTTCGGTGGTCGCGGACACCGGGCGGCTTTGCGCGGACGGCCGCGGCGCCGCGCGCAGATGCCGCGACAGGCACGTCTCCAGCAGGCCGAACGCGCGCACGATAACGAAGTTCAGGAACAGATAGATCAGCGCGGCGCAGATGAACACCTCTGTCGTGCGATACGTTTGCTGAATGATCTGCTGCGCGACGCCGGTCACTTCCCACACGGTGACGAGACGACTCGCGAGCGCGGTGGATTTGACGAGCAGCACGGCTTCCGTCGAATACGCCGGCAAGCACTGGCGCAGCGCAATCGGGCCGATCACGCGGCGCAGCAGCGCGAAGCCCGAGAGGCCGATCGAATAGCCTGCCTCGATCTGCCCGACAGGCACCGCCATCAGCCCGCCGCGAATGATTTCCGCGGTATAGCCGGCCGTGCACAGCGCAAGCGACAACACCGCGCACAGGTACGGTTCGCGCAGCACCGGCCACAGGAAACTCTCGCGAATCACGCCGAACTGGCCCATGCCGTAGTACACGAGGAACATCTGGATCAGCAGCGGCGAGCCGCGGAACACGAGGATATAGGCGCGTGCAAAGCGATTCGGCAGCCAGTGCGGCGACACGCGCATCGTGACGATGACGAGCGACAGCAGTCCGCCGAGAATCAGCGAGCAGAAGAAGAGTCCAAGCGTGGTCGGCACGGCGGCGAGCAATTGCCCCACCGTGTCGAGCAGAAAGTCGAAGTCGAAATTCATGATGCAGTCGCCGTCAGTTGCGCGCGAAGTTGCGCTTGAAAGACCGGCCCACGCGCGCCCCGGCGTCGTTGAAGACCCGGTTCGAGATGCTCGTCATCAGCAGATACAGCGCGCCGCCCACCACGAAGAACGTGAAGTACTGATGCGTGGAGCCCCGCCGCCACCTAGCTCGTGCGCAGCAACTCCGCCAGACCGTGACCGAGATCAGCGCGGAATCTTTCAGGCTCAGCTGCCAGACGTTGCCGATGCCCGGCAACGCGAAGCGCAGCACTTGCGGAATGAGGATGCGGCGCGCCATCGTGAGGGTCGGCATGCCGATGGAACGGGCCGCCTCCAGTTCGCCGCGCGATACCGCGAGGACCGCCGAACGATACACCTCGGCCTGATACGCGCCGGAAATCATGCCCACGGCAAGCGCCCCGATGACGAACGGCGGCACGCCGACAAAGCCCTCGGCGCCGAACCACTGGCCGACCGTGGTGACGAGCGTCGAGCCGCCGAAGTAGAACAGATAGATGAAGAGCAGTTCGGGCACGCCGCGAAACACCGTCGTGTAGATATCGCCGACCACCCGCAACGCGCGCAGGCGCGACAGCTTGGCCGCAGCGACCAGCGCGCCGAACACGGCGTCGACCGCGAGCGCGGCGAGCGTGAGCGCGGCGAGCGTGAGCGCGACGGTCATCAACGCCGCGAGCAGCAACACGCCGCCCCAGCCTTCCGGCCCGAAGCCGAGCATCTGTATCAGAGCCATTGCCTACCTCTCATTCATGACGGCCGATGAAACAGCTGCACGCGCAAGCTCGCGCCAGCACGTGCAGCGTTACTCCAACGCCGCGTGAATCAGGGCGTGACGTCGGTCTTGAACCACTTGGCGGACAGCTTCTTGACGGTGCCGTCGGCGAGCGCCGCGCTGATCGCGGTGTCGAATTTCGCCTTCAGATCGGCGTCCTGTTTGCGGAATGCAAGCCCTTCGCCCGGGCCCCAGATCGGCCCGCCGATCTTCGGACCGGCCATGCTGATCGACGAGGTTTCTTTCTTGTCGACGTTGGCGGCGTAGTACGTGACGTCGTCGAACGAGGCGTCGATGCGGCCGTTCGCCAGATCGAGATCGCGCTCCGGCGAGGTCTTGTAGACGCGAATGGTGGCGATGTCCTTGAAGCCGTCGTTGATGAACTTCGTATAGACGGTACCGGACTGGATGCCGATGGTCTTGCCCTTCAGCTGCTTGCGCAGCGCGTCGACAGTCGGCTGATCGGCTTTCGGGTCGCCGGAGAGCTTGACGACGGCGGCGCCGGGCGCGGCCTTCGGCAGCACTTTCGGGTCCGCGACGGCAAACGTGGCCGGCGTGGCGGCATACAGCTTCGAGAACGCGATGATCTTCTCGCGTTCCGGCGTGATCGAGATGGCGTCCATCAGCACGTCGAACTTGCCGGCTTGCAGCCCCGGGATCATGCCGTCCCAGTCTTGCGCGGCCAGATTGCATTGCAGCTTGATGCGCTCGCACAGATTCGCGACGAGTTCGGGTTCAAAGCCGCCGAGCTTGCCGCCGGGCAAGGTCAGGTTCCACGGTGCATAGCCGCCTTCCAGCGCGATCGTCACCGTCTTCCATTCCTTGGCTTGCGCCGGCGCTGCGAGAATTGCCGCCGCGCCGAGCAAGGCGCCGATCAATGCTTTTGCTGCCGTGGTGCGTTTCACTTTCACGTCGAAACTCCTTGATTGAGGAAACCGTCGAGCCGAATGTTTAACCGCCGCTTAATTTGTATAGACAAGTCTGCATGAGTCAAAAAGCTGTCGCAAGCGGATTCGTGCAAAATTGCGCCAATCATCGGGTAAGCCCCTAGAGATGGCGGCCTGACAAGGCTTTCAGGGAGGTTTCCGAACGATGGTGCGCTGCGACGTTCGCCAGCGCGATGCTTCGGCGCAGTGCATTTTGTCTAGACAGGTTCACGCGTGCGCCGCCCGGGTGCACGCGTCCCGGCGCGTCTACCAGATGAGAGGAATGAAGCGATAGCGCACGCGCGCCATGTAGCCGGTATAGCCGTCGAGCTGTTCGGCAAGCAGCCGCTCTTCGCGCACCGTGCGCCAGCCCAGCCCGATCACCATGGCCGGAACGAACGCGAGGCCCCACCACGAACCCAGCAGCAAAGGCGTCCCCACGAAGAACAGCAGCGCCGCCGAATACATGGGATGACGCACGTAGGCATAGGGACCGCTGTCGATCACCTTGTGGCCGCGGCTCGCCTGAATCTTGACGACCGGCGCCGCATAGCTGTTGGCCGCGAACACGAAGCGGCACATGACGATAGCGACCAGCACGCAAAGCGAGCCGAGGCTCATGAGGGCCACCGGCAGCGGCGCGGAACCGCGAAAGCGCATCGCATCGAGCCCCATGGCGACGAGCCAGCCGCACCAGACGCATGCCACGGCCGCCAATCATATACCACCAGGCGGCCGGCCACGCGAGCGTGCCGGCCGCGCCGAACAGCAGCACGCCCATGCTCGTGAGCCACAGCGCCGTTTGCACGACGAGGCGCGCAACCATGGCCGTTGCAGGTCAGGCCGGATCCGCTTGGCTGCGCACGCGGTTGAATATCTGCGCAGCAACGTCGATGTTGCCGGTATTCAGACCGAAGCGATCGCGCAGACAGGACGCGAGCTCGTCCGCGTTGGCGAGGCGCGCTTCGCGAAGCACGCTGCCATTCGCCGCGCGTTCGCTCAACTGGTCGTTGAGCAGCGTCAGCCGCGCCTCGGCCAACACGCGGCATACGATCAGATTGCTCGCGAAAATCACATCAGGCGACGTGGACGTGTACCAGTTCGAGGTTTCGTTATCGATCCACTCGACCGGCTGCAAGTCGAGGCAATAGACAGGCGACCATCTTTCATCGCGTCCCTGCACTTCGAGGTAAACCGTATTGTGCGAGGCGTCCACGAGCCGGAAAGTGCCGAGATCCGTGCGTTGCGCCAGACCTGGAGACAGGCGGTCAGCGTGACGCTGCCGAAACCCACGTCGGCGATCCATGCTTCGTTATCCAGATCGATACGCAAGGCCATGTGCGTGCGAGGCGTGACGGGCTATGGTCGCGGCCCCACAGCACGCGGCCGAGCAGCGGCGTGACCTGAAAGCCCAGTTCCATGAGCACGTGGGCGAGCAGCGTATTGTGCTCGAAGCAGTAGCCGCCGCGACGATCGTCGACGAGTTTTGTTTCGACGGATTCCAGGTCGAGCTTCACCGCCCGGCGCGCGAGCGGGCTCAGGTTTTCAAACGGAATGGCGCGTGGATGCAGGCGATGAATGGTCTGCAGCACCTCGAGCGTCGGCGCGCGCGGTCCCGTGTAGCCAATGCGCCTGAAGTAGTTGTCCAGATTTAACGTATGTGACATCGGAATGGTCCATTGTTATGAATTTCGCTGTCTGACTGCGTTACTTACTGCGCGCCGCCCAGTGCCGACTTCACGATAGAAGGCACGGTGATACCGTGGCTCAATGCAAACTGTACCACGGAACTGAGCGTGGACATGAGCGACTGCAACTGCCCCGGCGCCGACTGCGCGATATACGACGCGCTTTGCATGGTCTGCGGATTCATGCCCGCCTGCAGCAGCGACGAAGGATTCATCTGCCCGATACTGCCAAGCCCCGACTGCATGCTCGAATACTGGCTCACACCCTTGGCGAGCGACGACAGCCCCTCGCTGAACGCCTGCTTGTTCACCGGCGTTTGCGCGGCACCGCACGCACCGCCCGCGCGGCTCGCGAAGGCCTGCGTCAACGTTTGCGACAGCGACTGCTGCGTGCTGCCCACCTGTGTCAACTGACTCACCGACGGCGTGCCGCCACCGGCGAGCAGGCCGGCTGCCTGCTGCGCCTGGCCGGCGGCGCTGCTCAAACCCATCGCCAAGGCAAGCGTCGACTGTCCGCTCAGCACCTGCTGATTTGCGCCCACATAGGTTTGCAGCAGCTGCGACAGCCCGCCAGGCGACGCCGCGCCGCTCGCCTCTGCCGAACTATCGCCGCCGCCAATGCCGAACTGCTTGAGATTCAGTTGCGCGTTCGCGGCGCCGCTTGCTAAAAGCCCGGCAACAGTGCCGGCACTCGCCAGCAACGAAATGAGGAGGGCGCGCTTCTTCATGATGTAACTCCTTGTAAGGGGCTGCGAAAACTCGTGCGATTTCGACAAGCCCGTATCTCTAGGCGTTCGCGCAAAAACACGAATTTGTCAGCTTGCAACGCGATGGGCGCGGTGTCGGTCCACTTTCGTTGACGCCCCTGAGCCGCGTGGGTACGATCACGCCCATTCCGCAGTTCCTCGCGAACCCATACCCGCCTATCCGCTTGCCCCGCCCGTTAAACAACCATTTAACGGCGCGAAATGCCGGGCAGTCGATAACAACATGAAAGGCTTTTATGAAGCTCGTTCGATCCATTCGACGCGTCGCTCTGTTACCTGCCGGTCGCGGCCTCACGTCGCAGAGCGGCAGGACCGCCCGGCAAGCGCGCCTCCTGTCGTTGCGCCGCACGGCGCTATGCACCGCCCTCGCATGGGCTTCGCTTTGCGGCACGGCCATGGCGCAGACCGGCGCCGATGCCGCTGCCGACGGCAAGCCGGCGAACGACGCCGATGCGAACAAGACATCGGCGAGTGAACCGGGCTTGTGGGGCCGCGAGCAGCTTTTCGGCGACATGGGCGGTCTGCGTCCGTGGCTCGGCCAGTATGGCGTGACATTCGCGCTGACCGAAACGAGCGAACTGCTTGGCAACCTGCGCGGCGGCCTTGCGCGCGGCGTCGCGTACGACGGCCTCACCACCGCGACGGTGCAACTGGATACGGACAAGGCATTCGGCTTGCCGGGCGGCCAGTTCAACGTCAGCGCCCTGCAGATTCATGGACGCAATCTCAGCAGCGACAAACTGGGCACGTTGAACACCGCAAGCGGGATCGAAGCGGACGACACCACACGCCTTTGGGAGCTGTGGTATCAGCAGTCGTTCCTGAACAAACGCGTCGACGTGAAGATCGGGCAGCAGAGCATCGATCAGGAGTTCATCTCGAGCACCTACTCCGCGCTTTTCCTCAACACGATGTTCGGCTGGCCCGCGCTGCCTTCGTACGACATGCCGTCGGGCGGCCCTGCGTATCCGCTGTCGGCGCTCGGCGTGCGCGTGCGCGGACAGATCACGCCTTCGTTGACGGCACTCGCGGGCGTGTTCGACGGCGATCCGCTCGGCAACAATCCGAACAACCGTAGCGGCACCAACTTCAATCTGCATAACGGCACGCTTTTCATCGGCGAGCTGCAGTATGCGATCAATCAACCTGTCGACAGCAGTGAAGACGCGACGCAAGGCGCGGCCCGGGTCGGCCTGCCGGGCACGTACAAGATCGGGGTCTGGTACAACAATGGCCGCTTCGCGGATCAGCGCTACGACGCCAACGGTGTGTCGCTCGCGAGCCCCGCGTCTACCGGCGTGGCTGCGAACCACCGCGGCGACTACAGCTTCTACGCGGTGGCCGACCAGATGATCTGGCGCCCGAACCCCGGCGAGGCACGCAGCCTCGGCGTATTCGCGCGCGTGATGGGCGCGCCCGGCGACCGCAACCTGGTGAGCCTCGCGGCCAACCTCGGCGTCGTGCTGAAAGCGCCGTTCGCCGGCCGCGACAATGACAGCGCCGGTCTTGCGCTGACCTATATCAAGGTCGGCAGCCACGCGCGCGGAATCGATCAGGATAACCTGGCAATGAGCGGCGGCCCGTACGGCGTTCGTACCAGTGAAACGGCGCTCGAAGCGACCTACCAGTATCAGATCGCTCCCTGGTGGATGCTGCAAGCCGACGCGCAATACACGTTCAATGCCGGCGCCGGGCAAAATCCCAACGATCCGACGAAGCCGCTGCGCAACACCTTCGTGGTCGGCGTACGCACGAATATCGCGTTCTGATGCCGCTCGCGCCGCCACCGCACGCGCGAGCAGCGCGGCGTGCCGTCACGAAGCAGCCGCCACGGATCCGCGCGGCTGGGCCCGCACCGACAGATCCTGGACCATCTGCGCAGCCAGGTAATCGCAGGTGGGCCGGTCCGACTTCGCGCTGCGCGCCACCACGATTTCGAGCGGCTCGATTGCCGGCAAGCCCTGCGCGTCGCCGAGAATGGCCAGCCGCGACGGCACGCTGCAACGCGTGAGCGCAACCACCGACAAACCGGCATCCACCGTGGCCACGAGGCCCATCAGACTCGCGCTGCTGAACACCGCGCGATAGCGAATGCGCGCACCGTCTAGCGCGGCGAGCGTATGCTGGCGCGCCACGCAGCCGGGCTCGTACAAGCCCGACCGGCAACGGCGACGCGGCCAGCACCGGCGTATCGACGGAAGCGCCCACCCACACCATCGGCTCGCTGCGCACGAATTCGCCGCGCATCTTGCGGTCGCGCGTGACAAACGCGAGATCGATCTTGTTGTCGGCGAGCATGGGCGCGAGCGACGTGCTTTGCGCGCAGACGATTTCGATTTCCACGTGCGGATAGAGATTCGAAAAGCGCCGCAACACCGGCGACAGGAGCGACGATACATAATCGTCCGGTGCACCGAGCACCACGCGCCCCGTGACCTCAGGCCGCACGATCGCCGCCCACGCCTCCTCATGAACGCGAGCACCCGCCTCGCGTATTCGAGCAGCGTGTTGCCCGGCCGCGTCAGCGAGAGATTGCGCGTACTGCGCGCGAAGAGCGTGGTGCCGAGCATGCTTTCGAGCCGCTTGATCTGCGTGCTGACGGCCGCCTGCGAGCGATGCACGGTCGCCGATGCCTTCGTGAAGCTGCCCGTGTCCACGACTGCAACGAAAGTGCGCAGCAAATCGACGTCGGATTCGGGGTGCATGATTTATCAATTCCGCTTATGGAATTTCTAAATTTAATTCGTTTGTGCACGCACGGCAACCGGCGCAATACTGGGTGCAGTTCTTCGCCCATTAACTCAAGGAGACGCTCGGCATGTCCCTCACGCAACGTCAACAAGGCGCCATCACACTGGCGGGCGGCGGGCTGTTGATGGGTACGCTCGGCGTGTTCGTCGAGGAAGCGCGGCTCGGCGCGTTGACGCTCGTGTTTTTCCGCTGTCTGTTCGGCTTCCTGTCGCTCGCTGCTTATTGCACGTGGAAAGGCTTCTTCACGCGGGCGCATTTCACGCGGCGCACGCTCGCGCTTGCGCTCGTCTCCGGCGTGCTGATGGTCACGCAATGGGTCGGTTTTTTCGATGCCATCCACCGCACGAGCATTGCGGTGGCGACCGTGGTGTTTCATGTGCAGCCGTTCTGGGTCGTGCTGATCGGTGCGGCTCTTTTCAACGAAAGGCTCGGTGCGGACCGGCTCGGCTGGATCGCGACGGCTTTCGTCGGGCTCGTGCTCGCTTCGGGCGTGGCCGCCACGGCCAATCTGCAGGGCCACACGAGCCATCTGATCGGCGTCGGCGAAGCCCTAGCCGGCTCGGTGCTCTACGCGGGCGTGACCTTGATCGCCAAGGGACTCGGCGATTTGCGCCCGCATCTGCTCACGCTGATGCAATGTGCGGTCGGCGATCTGCCTGCCGTTCATCGCGCCGCTCGTTGCGCCCTTCAGCACCGCGCATATCGAGCCGATGCAGTGGTTCTGGATTGTCGGCATGGGCGTGCTGCATACGGGGCTTTCGTATGTGCTCATTTACGGGGCGTTGCCGAAGCTGACCACGCCCGTCATTGCGGTGCTGTTGTTCGTCTACCCGCTTACCGCCATTGCTGTGGATGCGATCGTGTACGGCCGCGCGCTTTCACTGCCGCAACTTGCCGGCATGGCGCTGATCGTGACGGCGAGCCTCGGCGTCAATCTCGGCTGGCCGCTCATTTCGTTGCTGATGCCGCGCGGGCGCGCGACGCCGAGTAAGCCGCGCGGGCCGGGCGTTCTCATCACAGTCGTCCACTGCTCGATCACGGGTCATGGTGGAAGCGGCACGCGATCACATGGACTTTTCCTTCTCGCGCCAGGTAGACAAGCCGCGTCCGCCCGCGTGATGCGGCGCCAAAGCAGAAATTTCGTGAGCGCCTTGACGAAGCGCCCGAGCTTCCGGGTTTGCCCGCGTATAAATCGCGTCGTTTCATATATAATATTCTAACCATGAACGATACAACGTCCCGCCCATCCGCCGTCCATACTCCTTCGCGCGCCCCGCTCCTGCCTGCTGCGGCGCCGCGGGAAAGCAAATCGCGCGTCATCGCCGAGGCGTTGCGCGAGGCGATCATCGACGGCACGCTCGCGCCCGGCGCGCCGCTGCGCCAGGATGCGATCGCGCGCCATTTCTCGGTCAGCGCGATTCCGGTGCGCGAGGCGCTGCGCCTCTTGGAAACCGAAGGCTGGGCGAAAGTCGCGGTGCACAAGGGCGCGACGGTGGCGCCTTTATCGGCGGATGAAGCGCGCGAAATCTATGAGATCCGTTCGGCGCTCGAGAGCCTTGCAATCGGCCTCGCCATTCCCAGACACACGCCTGCCACGCTGCGCGAATGCGCGGCGCTCTGCGAGGCGGCCAAACGCGAATCCGACCCGTCGCTGTACGTCGCGCGCAATGCCGCGTTTCACATGAGCCTGTATGCACCGGCCGCGCGTCCCCAACTCGAAGACCTGATTCGCGTGCTGCATCGGCACGGAGAGCGTTACCTGCGCCTGAAGTTCGGTCTGCCGTCGTACAAAGGCGAGTCCGATGATGAGCACACCGAATTGCTCGACGCCGTGCGACGCGGCGACGTGCCGGCCGCCCAAGCGCTCGTCGCCGGGCATCTGCTCGGCACGGGCGAGCTGCTGCACCGTTTTCTGACCGAACGCGCGCAGGCGGAAGCCGCGCTCGCGAACCGACCCAAGCCGCGCGGCCGCCCCCCGCGCACCACCACCGGGAGTTGATTGAGCCGATGAACGTACCCGCCGAAACATCCGCCGCATGTTCGTGGACCTGACGCCGCACGTCGCGCTGCTCTGCGCGGAAAAGGCCGACCGCCACGGCAATCTCTACACCGGTCCGAATACCGAGGACACGCCGACCATCGCCGAGGCGGCCGCGTTCCGTCATGGCATCGTGATCGTGCAGGTCAACGAAATCGTCGACGAATTGCCGCGCGTCGACATTCCGGGCTCGTGGGTCGACGTGGTCGTGCAGGCCGACCGGCCCTTTCTTTGCCGTCGAGCCGCTGTTCACGCGCGATCCCCGCCATATCGGCGACCTGCAGGTGCTGACCGCGATGATGGTGATTCGCGGCATCTACGAGCCGTATGGCGTGAGCTCGCTGAACCACGGCATCGGCTTCGACACGGCGGCGATCGAATTGCTGCTGCCCACCTATGGCGAGTCGCTCGGCCTCAAAGGCAAGATCTGCCGGAACTGGACGCTCAATCCGCATCCTACGATGATTCCGGCGATCGAATCCGGCTGGGTCGACAGCATCCATTGCTTCGGCAGCGAAGTCGGCATGGAAGCATATATCGAGGCGCGCCCGACGTGTTCTTCACCGGCAACGACGGCACGCTGCGCTCGAATCGCGTGCTATGCCAACTGGCCGGGCAATATGGCGTCGACCTTTTCATCGGCTCGACCTTGCAGATCGACGCGGACGCGAATTCGTCGACGGTGACGCGCGGCCGCCTCGCCGGCTTCGGCGGTGCGCCGAACATGGGGCACGATCCGCGCGGCCGGCGTCATTCGAGCGAGGCATGGCTCAAACTGCTGAAAGACCAGGGACCGGTGTCGCGCGGGCAGAAGCTGGTCGTGCAGCTGGCGGAAACGTACAAGAAAGGCGGCGAGCCGACTTTCGTCGACGAACTCGACGCGGTCGCGGTCGGCGCCAAAAGCAGCATGCCGATTGCGCCCGTCATGATCTACGGCGACGACGTGAGCCACGTCGTGACGGAGGAAGGCATCGCGCATCTGCACAAGGCCGAGGGCGTCGACGAGCGGCGCGCGGCGATCGCGGCCGTGGCCGGCGTCACGCCGATCGGGCTGCGCGCGAAGCCGGAGAGGACGGCGGAGCTGCGCCGGCGCGGCATCGTCGCGTATCCGGAAGATCTCGGCATTCGACGCGGCGAAGCCAAGCGTTCGCTGCTGGCGGCACGCAGCATCGACGATCTGGTCACGTGGTCAGGCGGTCTGTATGCGCCGCCGGCGCGCTTCAGGAGTTGGTGATGAACGCCGCTGCCCTGCTGGAGCGCGATGAAGCGCCGTGCGCGCACACCACGCCTGTCTCACAGCCGCTCGCGCGAGTGGCCGCCGCGGCCGAACGCGGCATGACGCCATGCGCCTAGGCGACGCGTGAGCATCATGCAACCGTTTCCGCGACAAGCGCCGCACGCAACCATGCGGCGTCCGCGCCCGCTTATAGCGCACCGCTTCCTCATCATCCGCCGACCGACGCGGAACTTGCCGACTACGCCGTCACAGCGCTGATCGACGAAGCGGAGCTCACGCCCAAGCCCGCGCTCGTCGACCAGCGCGGCAGCGGCGCGCATCGCGACCTGGATCTGTCGATCATGCGAGGTTCCGCGCTTTCTCTCGAGCCGACCTTCGCCGCCCTCGCGCGCACGGCTCGCCGACGCGGCGAACCGTCGGCGCTGTTGCGTACCGAGCTCGCGCAGTCGGCCGCGCCGGCGAACAGGAGATGCTGCGCGCGACGGGCGGCAGCAACGCGCACCGCGGCGCCATCTGGATCGTCGGACTGCTGGTGGCGGGTGCGTCGTTGGCCGAGACCGCGCTGCAACTCGACGCCGAGTCGATCTGCCGGCGCGCCGCGCAAATTGCCTGCTTCCCCGACCGCTTTGCCGCGGTTACCCACAGTCACGGCGAACGCGTGCGGCAGCGCTATCACGTGGGCGGTGCGCGCCGCGAAGCGCAAGAAGGTTTCCCGCACGTGATTGCGACCGGCTTGCGCGCGTCGACGCCCTGCTCGCGATCATGACCTCGCTCGACGACACTTGCCTGCTGCATCGCGCGGGTCTGGTCGGCTTGCGTGCCGGTCAGCACGGCGCGCGGCGCGTGCTGCAGGCCGGCGGCAGTTCGACGCGGGCGGGCAAAGCAGCGCTTGCCGCGCTGGAGCACGAACTGCTGTCACTCAACGCATCGCCGGGCGGCGCAGCCGATTTGCTCGCCGCCACCCTTTTCCTCGACATGCTGGTGCGTCGCGGCGCCGGCGGGAGCTGAGCCACATGGAACATCTGACCTTCGACTATCCGGCGCAACGCGCCGTCACGATCCGCGCGCACGTCGGCGTGGTGGGTTCGGGCGATCTGGAAGTGCTGCTCTCGCCCGCCGGCAGTGCCAACGCGTTGACGGCGCATGTGGTGGTGCGCACGAGCGTGGACGGCTACAGCCACATCTGGAAAAGCGTGCTGGACCGCTTTTTCACGCGCTACGACGGCGCCGCGCAGATCGAGATCAACGACTTCGGCGCGACGCCTGACGTCGTCGCGTTGCGGCTCGCCGAAGCAGTGGAAGCCGCCGAGCAGGGAGACGACGCATGAGCACGCTCGCCACACGCCACGCCGCGCCGCTGCTGCGCGAGAGCTTCATTGAGTTGCCGGCGCGCGAGCGCGCCCGCTCGCTGCTGGACGCGGGCACCTTCCGCGAATTGCTCGGGCCGTTCGACCGGATCGAGTCGCCGTGGCTGCCGTTGCAAGGCGTGGTGTGCCAGGCCGACGACGGCTGCGTGATCGCGCGCGGCACGATCGACGGAGAGCCCGCCGTGGTCGCGGCCATCGAATCGGCGTTCCAGGGCGGCAGCATCGGCGAAGTATCGGGCAGTAAGATCGCCGCCGCGCTGGAAATGGCCTTGCGCGATTGCGAGCGCGGCAAGATCGTGCGCCCCGTCGTGCTGTTCGAAACCAGCGGCGTGCGGCTGCAGGAAGCCAACCTGGGTCTTGCGGTGATCGCGGAAATTCAGGCGGCGATCGTCGCGCTGCGCCGGCACGTGCCGGTGGTCGGTGTGATCGCAGGCATGGTGGGTTGCTTCGGCGGCATGTCGCTGGCGGCCGCGCTCTGTTCGTACCTTGTCGTGACGAAGCGGGGCCGGCTCGGCATGAACGGGCCGGAGGTGATCGAGCAGGAAGCCGGCATCGACGAACTCGATGCAAGCGACCGGCGCCGAGTGTGGCAGTTGATCGGCGGCGAACAGCGCGTGGCGAGCTCGCTCGCGGACCGGCTCGTGGACGACGACGCGGAGGCCGTGCGCGCCGCCGTGCATGCCGCTTTCGCGCAAGGTGTGCCGACCGCGCATCGCAGCGAACAAGGTCGACACGTTTTTGCAGCGGCTTGCGCGGATCGATCCGGCAAACGTCACGCCCGAGAGCATGCGCGAAGTCTATTCGGCGCAAGCCGCCCACTCTCAGCCGCGTAAGGAGCAAGCATGAGCGATATTCCACTGAGCCGCGGCGCGCGCTGGTTTCATGCGCTCGCGGGCGAATCCCGCAGCGCGGCCCCCGTTTGGAGCGCCGACGCGCCGCTTAGCGGCGAGCGCGCACGCTTCATCACGGTCGTGCCCGATCCCGGCAACCGCTTTCCGCGCGCGACCGACAACGTGGTCGGGCTCGAGCAGGGCTGGCAGCTCGCGCGTGCCGTGCGCGAGGCGATCGTCGACGATGCGGGAAGCGCCACGCGTCGTCCGGTCGTCGCCATTGTCGATGTGAAGAGCCAGGCCTACGGTTATCGCGAGGAAATGCTCGGCATTCATCTCGCGTGCGCCGCGGCGGTCGACGCGTGTGCGTCGGCTCGCGATGCGGGACATCCAGTCATCGCGCTGATCGTCGGCCCCGCGATGTCCGGCGCGTTCCTCGCGCACGGCTATCAGGCCAACCGCATCGTCGCGCTCGACGCGCCGGGCACGATGGTGCACGCGATGGGCAAGGAAGCCGCCGCGCGCGTCACGCGCCGCACGGTCGAGGCGCTCGACGCGCTCGGCGAGACCATCGTGCCGATGTCTTACTCGATGGCCTCGTTTGCGAAGCTCGGCCTACTCGATCAACTGATCGAAGGGATCGGGGCCGACGCGCCCGACGCGGCGCAGATCACCCGCGTGCAGCAGGTGTTGTGCGAGCAGATCGTGAGTGCGCGCGCGGACAGCCGCACGCTCGTGCGCCGGCTCGAATCGGCGGCCGCGCAGAACAACCGCGCGGCGTCCATCGAGGTACGGCGGCGTCTCGCCGAACAATGGGACGCCGTGTAATGCCGGTCTGCGCCGCACCGCCGTTTGCAGGCGAGCTGGCCGTGTCCTGCGACGAGCGCTGGCGCGCGCATGATTTGCTGCGGCTGCGGCACCTCGCTGCATTCGACGGCGAACCGGCGTGGGTTCGCGACGCGTTCGAGCGCGCGCCCTATGCCGTCGTGCGGCGCGCGCTCGTCGCCGAGGGCATCGTCGCGATCGGTGTGCGGGGCACGGAGCGCTCGCAGCGGTACGGCACGTGGGCGGCATCGACGGACATTGTCGAAGCAGTAGCGCCCGAAGCGCTGGTGCGCAGCGTGCCGCCTGCCGGGCGCGCCGCGTTGCCCGCCTTCGCTGCTCTGGCCGTGTTGCAGCGCGATGCACGCGGCGTATTGAACAACATGGTATGGGGGCCGACCGGCAGCGCGGGGTTCGAGTTGGCCACACAAACAGCAGCCGTGACGCAATCGAGCGACCTTGATCTATTGATTCGGACACCGGAGCAGTTATCGCGTGACTGTGCGGCGGACTTGTTAAACCATCTGCAAGCGCTTGCGCGCGAAACCGGTATTCGCATTGACGCGCAGCTCGAAACGCCAGCAGGCGGCGTTGCGCTTGCAGAGTGGGCCGCAGGCAAGGCACGCGTGATGGCGCGTCATGCAAGCGGTCCACGACTGCTTGCGGACCCCTGGTCTGCCGCTCATCGGACGGCTAGCTGATGCTCGCGCTGCTCTTTCCCGGCCAGGGCGCTCAAACCGACGGCTTTCTGCATAGGCTGCCGGCGCATCCCGCCGTGCGCGCCACGCTCGACGAGGCGTCGCAAGTGCTCGGCGCGGACGCGCTCACACTCGACACCACCGATGCATTACGCTCGACAGTTGCCGTGCAATGCGGCCTCACGATCGCCGGTGTGGCCATCGCTCGTGCACTGGCGGAAGAAGGACTAGCGCCGGATATGAGCGCCGGTTTGTCCGTCGGCGCTTACCCGGCGGCGGTAAGCTGCGGCGCCCTCGCCTTCGACGACGCATTGAAGATGGTCCGTCGCCGCGCCGAGCTGATGGAAAGCGCGTATCCATCGGGCTACGGGCTTGCCGCGGTGTCCGGCTTGACGGAGCACGAGGTCGCCACGCTCGCTTCGCGGCATATCGGCGAAGGTGCGCCGCCCGTTTATATCGGCAATGTCAACGCGCCGCGCCAGATCGTGGTAGCGGGCGCAGACCCGGCGCTCGACAGTTTTATCGAGCGCGCGCTCGCCGCTGGCGCACGCAAGGCGACGCGCCTCGCGGTCAGCGTTCCTTCGCATTGCGAACTGCTCGCGCACGCGAGCGATGAGCTCACCGTCTACGCGCGTTCGATTCCGTTTCGTGCGCCGCACGGCGTGTATATCGGCAATCGCGGCGGCCGGCCGCTGTATACCGCCGATGCGATTCGCGACGACCTCGCGACCAACATGCGCTACACCGTGCGTTGGTTCGACGCGCTCACCGTCATGCAGGAAATGGGCGTGCGCGTCGCGATCGAAGCGCCGCCGTGCCAGGTGCTCACCGACATCGCCCGCGAGCACTATCCGGAGATGGCCGCGCTCGCTGCGAGCACGCTTGCCTTCGAACGTCTCACGGCGACGGCGCAGCGGCGCCTTCAAAGCGAATAGCCGAGGCGCGCTTTCTGTACTGGGTTTTCTAGCGCTTCTCGATCAACTGTCGCCCCATCGCTCTCGCATACTGCTCGCATGCGTTGCGCGCGACGCGCGCCGCCGCAAGCACGCCGACGTCCGCGTCGTCGCGGTAATACATCGCCACGTTGATGGCAAGCGGTAGCGGGCGCACCTGCAAATGCCCCAGCTCCCCGCTCGTCAGATACGGCTCGACAAAGAGCGCGGGCACGGCAGCGATGCCATAACCGTCGCGCAACAGTTTGACGATGACCGCGACCGACGGCATGCATGTGACCTGCGTGTCGGCGAGGGGCACGCCGGCGCGTCGCGCAAGCGTCTGCACGATGGCCTCGACCGCGATTTGCGGCGCGGTGCCGCGTCCAAACGTGAGCACTGGTTTGCTCAGCAGCGTCCCGACATGTTTTGCGCGACTGGCGGGAATGAGATCGCTGCGCGCGATCCAGCGCACCGGATAACTTGCGAGCAGCGTCGACACCATCGACATCGCCTGCTCCCCCGCTTCTTCCACCTGAATCACGAGGTCGAGTTCGCCCGCGCGCAAACGCGGCCCGAGCACCGCGCTCGAATCGACAGTCAGATCCACCACGATGCGGTAGTACTCGAGGTTCAGCATGCGGATGTAGTCGGGCAGCCAGCTATGCACGACCGTTTCGATCACGCCGAGGCGCAGCCGTGTCGCGAGTTGCGTCTCGTCCTGAGCGGCAAGTTGCAGCGAGCGCGTAGCCTGCACGACGGTGCGCGCGTGCGCGAGCAGCCGCTCGCCATTTGCTGTGAGCCTGAATTCGGGCGCATCGCGCTCGATCAGTTCGACGCCTAGCTCCGATTCAAGCGTCTTGATACGCAGCGAGATCGCGGCAGGGGTGGCGTGCATCGCAGCAGCCGTCGCGCGAAAACTGCCGAGTCTCGCCAGCGTGAGAAACGTTTCCACAAAGCGGGTATTCATTGCATCAGGTCTCGCACGAGCGGAGGGCGCAGGACTGTCGCCGGAAAATAGCTGCTTCGACGTTAAGTTTAATTTAACGAAACGCAAGAAAAACTCGCTGGATGGATATTTTTGGCGTTACTAACCTGAAACGCATCACCCGTTCGGTCTCCGTCAACGTCAATCGAGTCGTTCATGTCCTACACGCCATCCGAGTTTCTTCAGCAGATCCGCAGCGGCCGCTTGTCGGGCCCAACCGCGGGCTATTGCGGCGACTATGCGCAAGCCAATCTGGCGATTCTTCCGCAGCAATATGCCGATGATTTCCTGCGTTTCTGCACGCTTAACCCGAAGGCCTGCCCGCTGCTCGGCGTTGGCGAACCGGGCGACTGGCGCGTGCCCTCGCTCGGCGCGGATCTCGACATTCGCAACGATGTGCCCGCGTTTTACGTGTATCGCCATGGCGAACGAGCGGAGGAAGTGCGCAGCCTCAACGAACTGTGGCGTGAGGATTTCGTGGTGTTCGCGATCGGCTGCTCGTTTTCATTCGAGGAAATGCTGCGCCGCGAAGGCATCGGCCTGCGTCACATCGAACAGCAGCTCAATGTGCCGATGTACCGGACGCGCGAGCCCAACGTGCGCGCCGGCGTGTTCGCCGGAAACCGCGTCGTCTCCATGCGCCCGATGAAGGCCGCCGACGCGATCCGTGCGAGTCAGATCACGAGTCGCTTTCCGGCCGTGCACGGCGCGCCGGTGCATATCGGCGATCCTGCGCTCATCGGCATTCGCGATCTCTCGCGGCCCGATTTCGGCGATGCCGTGAAAGTGCTCAGCGATGAACTGCCCGTGTTCTGGGCTTGCGGCGTCACACCGCAAGCGGCGATAGAAAGCGCGCGCCTGCCGTTCGCGATTGCACACAAACCGGGGCACATGCTCGTCACCGACATTCCGAACACCACGCTCGCCGTGATCTAGCGCGGCGCCATTTCGTACAGGTCGCGCGCCAGGACGCGCCTCATCACAAGACCGGAGCTCAAGCATGGAAACCGAAGCGCAATTGACCGCGGACGCCGAACGCTACGGCGCACCCGACGCAGGAAAAGGCCCCTTCGCATGGTATCGGCAGATCTCCGCTGCCGAGAAGCGCGCGTTCTGGAGTTGCAAGATCGGCTATGTGCTCGACGCGATGGATACCCAATTTGAGCTTCGTGATTCCGACGCTGATCGCGACGTGGGGCATCACGCGTGGCGACGCGGGGCTGATCGGCACGGTTACGCTTCTGAGTTCCGCGGTGGGCGGATGGGCGGCGGGCGTGCTGTCGGATCGCGTCGGCCGGGTGAAGACCTTGCAGATCACGATTCTCTGGTTCGCGATATTCACGCTCGCCTGTGCACTCGCGCAGAACTTCTCGCAACTGCTGTGGGCGCGTGACTTGATGGGACTCGGCTTCGGCGGCGAATGGACGGCAGGCGCCGTGCTCATCGGCGAAGTGATTCGCGCCCGCGACCGCGGCAAGGCGGTCGGGCTCGTGCAGGCCGGCTGGGCGATCGGCTGGGGCGTATCGACGCTGCTCTTCATGGCCGCGTTTTCCCTCGTCCCCGCCGACTATGCGTGGCGCGTGCTGTTTGCGATCGGCATCGCGCCCGCGCCGTTCGTGATCTGGATTCGACGTTTCGTTGATGAGCCCGAGGTGCATCGTCGGCAAAAAGAAGCGCAGGAGACGGCACAGACACGCCCTTCTCTGTTCGATATTTTCCGCGGCGACATCGTCTGGACGACGTTGCGCGCGTCGATTCTCGCGACTGGCGTGCAAGGCGGCTATTACGCGGTAACCACCTGGCTGCCGACGTATCTGAAGACCGAACGCCACCTGAGCGTGATCGGCACTGGAAGTTACCTGGGCGTGGTGATCGTCGGATCGTATTGCGGCTATCTGACGGGCGCCGTATGTGAGCGACCGTATTGGACGCAAGCGGGCATTCATCGCGTTCGCTCTGGCTTCATGCGCGATTGCCTCCATCTACACGCAGCTTCCGTTGGACAACGTGTCAATGCTCATGCTCGGTTTCCCACTCGGCTTTTGCGCGTCCGGCATTTTTTCCGGCATGGGCGCGTTTCTGACCGAACTGTTTCCCACGCGCATCCGCGGATCGGGCCAGGGTTTCTGCTACAACTTCGGGCGGGCCATCGGCGCAACGTTTCCGTTCCTCATCGGCTATGTGTCGCAAACCATGACGCTCGGCCACGCGATCGGCACCTTCGCGGCGGCGGCATACGGGATCGTGATTCTCGCGGCGCTTACGCTGCCGGAGACGCGAGGCCGGGCGCTCGATCAGTAAAGCCCGATCCGCGAGAAAAAGCGGCCCGCACAGTGCGTTCGGGCCGCCGTTGCAGAGCGCTGGTCACGCTTGTCCGGGGGCGCGGCCTATCACGTGCGAATCGGACGCAGTTGAAGGATCGCCATGCGCGCGCTCGCGTCCCGAAGTCACCACAGCGCCTGTGCCGCCGCACCGACTTCGCATGCCGTTCGATCAGCCGCTGCAGCAAACAGAAAGCGCACAGCAGCGCGCCGATCACGATGCGGGTCCACCACGAACTCAGCGTGCCGTCGAACGTGATCAGCGTCTGGATCGTGCCGAGAATGCCGACGCCGAACAACGACCCGATCACATAGCCGACGCCGCCCGTCAACAGCGTCCCGCCGATCACGGTCGCGGCAATGGCGTCGAGCTCCATGCCCTGCCCTTGCAAACCATAACCGGACAGCACGTAGAAGGTGAAAACGGCACCGCCGAGCGCCGAGCAGAAGCCGCTCAGTGCATACACACCGATGCGCGTGTGCGCGACCGGCAGGCCCATCAGCAACGCCGAGTGGGCATTGCCGCCCACCGCGTAGACATTGCGGCCAAAGCGCGTGAAGTGCGCGATGTAAATGGCGCCAACCAGCGCGACGAACGCGATTAGCACATTCGCGGTGACGGAGCCGATGCCGATATCGAGCCGGATTGCCGAGATGGCGCGAAAGGTCGGATCAGTGATGGTGATGGATTGCGTCGTGATCAGGAAGCACAGGCCGCGCGCGAAAAACATGCCGGCGAGCGTCACGATAAACGCCTGCAGCCGGAAGAAGTGAATCAGCGCGCCTTGCACGGCGCCGAACACGGTGCCCATCAGCAGAACGATCGGCAGGATGATCCACACCGACATATGCAGGCGCTCGGACAACACCGCTTCGATGATGGTTGTGAGTGCAACGATAGAGCCCACCGACAGATCGATGCCGCCCGACACGATCACGAACGTCATGCCGATTGCCACAATTAGTAGGAACGCATTGTCGACGAGCAGATCGAGCAGCACCTGCCACGAGAAAAAGCCGGTGTACATCACTGAGCCAAAGCCGAACAGCGCGCAGAACAGCAGAATCGTCACTGCAATGGGTAACGTGCGCGGGTCGACGATATGCGCGCACGCTGAAAAGAACCGCCTCATCGCGCCACCCCGCGTTGCCTGATGATATGCATACCGAACGAAACCGCTAGCGCTCTTGCCGCAGGCGACTGGATCACGCTGACCGCCAGCACGACCGCTGCTTTCACAACGAGTGTCGCTTCGGGCGGCACGCCGATTGAATACGTCGTGTAGGTGAGCGTCTGGATGATGAGCGCGCCGAGCACCGTTCCTGCCAGACTGAAGCGGCCGCCGAGGAGCGACGTTCCGCCGAGCGTCACCGCGAGAATCGCGTCGAGCTCCAATAACAGGCCAGCGTTGTTGCCGTCCGCGCTGCGCACGTTCGAGCTGATGAGAATGCCGGCCATCGCCGCGGTCAGTCCCGAAAAGCCATACACCGCAAAAACCAGCGCTTTCGAGCGCAAGCCGACGAGGCGAGTCGCCACAGGATTCACGCCGATGGCTCGAATGAAGAGCCCCAGCGCCGTTCCTTCGACGAGCGCGGCCGTGGCCAGCACCGCAAGCGTCGCAATCCATACCGAGCACGGTACGCCGAGCCAGTATCCGCCGCCGACGAACAGATAGCCGGGCGCGCCGATCGGGATGATTTGCCCCGCCGTCAGCAGTTGTGCGATGCCGCGGCCCGCGACCATCAGAATCAGGGTGGCAATGATCGGCTGCATGCCGACGAAAGAGACCAGCAGGCCGTTCCACATGCCGCTCAGCACGCCGACGATCAAGGCCGCCAGCAGCGCCTCTGCGATCAGGCCGCCGGTCGCCACCGACTGCGTGGCGAGGATCGTGGCGGCGGCCGCGCCGGCGATGGCAACTACTGCGCCGACAGAAATGTCGATGCCGCGCGTCGCGATAACGAGGGTCATGCCCGTGGCGACGAGCACGAGCGGCGCCGCACGGTTCAGCACGTCGATCGGCGCGCCGAACAGATGGCCGTCGAGCATGCGCAGCGACAGGAAGTGCAGATTGACCCACAGATTCAGCGCGCACAACAGGGCCAACGTCACGCACGGCCAGATTAACGGACGCTCGACGCCGTCACGCGCGAGCCAGTTCGATAGCTTCATTCGCCGCTCCCCGCGATGAGTCGATAGATATTGTCTTCATTCGACGCCGTGCCTTTGACTTCCGCGATCTTGCGGCGGTCACGCAGCACGGCCACGCGATGACTAACGCGCAACACTTCGCTGATCTCCGAGGAAATGAACAGAATGCTGAGCCCGTTCGCACACAACGCGAGCAGGCGATCCATGATGTCGAACTTAGCCGCGACGTCGATGCCGCGCGTGGGCTCGTCGAGAATCAGCAGTTTTGGATCTGTAGCCAGCCAGCGCGCGAGCAGCGCCTTTTGCTGATTGCCGCCTGACAGCAGGCCGATAGGCTGCTCCGCATCGGAGGCCTTGATGCCGAGCCGCTCGATCCACACATCGGCCAGTTCGCGCGCGCTGCCGGCTGATCTTGCGCCACCAGCCACGCCTCGCCTGCAGTGCCAGCAGGATGTTCTCGCGAATCGACAGATCGGCCACGATGCCCTCTTTCTTGCGATCCTCCGCGCAATAGGCGATGCCGTGGCGCACCGCGTCGTGCGGCGAGCGCAGCCGCACGGGCTTGCCGTCGACGAGCATCGTGCCACTGTCCGCCCGGTCGGCGCCGAACAGCAGCCGTGCGGTTTCGGTACGCCCCGAGCCAAGGAGGCCCGCGAGTCCAAGGATCTGACCGCGCTGCACGTCGAGATCGATTGGCTGCAGCGTGCCGCGCTTGCCGACGCCGCGCAGTTCGATAAACTTGGGCGCCGTGTTTTCGGCTTGCGCTTCTTCGCCGGCATCGGATGCTTCATGAGCGGCTTCGCGCAGCCGCTCGCTCATGCGCTCGTGACCGACCATCTTCGAAACCAGCAGATCGGCGGGCAGATCGCGCGCGAGGTATTCGCCTTCGCGCTCGCCATTGCGCATAACCGTGATGCGGTCGGAAATCGCATACGTCTGCTCAATGAAGTGCGTGACGAACAGAATCGCAATGCCGGATTGTTTAAGATGCCGAAGTATTTTGAAGAGTTGCGCGACTTCGCTGTCGTCGAGGCTCGACGTGGGCTCGTCGAGAATCAGCACGCGTGCATCGACGGAAAGCGCTCTGGCGATCGCCACCATCTGCTGGACCGCGATCGGATACGCGTCGAGCGAGCGCGTGACGTCGAGCGCGATATCGAGGCGCGCAAGCGCGGCTTGCGCGCGGCGTTTGATGTCGAGCCAGTCGATCGCGCCGAAGCGCCGCGGTTGCCGGCCCGCGAAGATGTTTTCTGCGACCGAGAGGTTCGGACAGAGGTTCACTTCCTAGTAAAGCGTGCGCATGCCCGCCGCCTCGGCTTCCTGCGGCGACGCGAACGCCACGACCTCGCCCGCGAGGCGGATCGTGCCGGAATCGGGCGCGAGCACGCCCGTAAGCACATTGATCAAGGTCGATTTGCCGGCGCCGTTCTGGCCCATCAGCGTATGAACTTCGCCGGGAAAGAGTCGGAAATCGACACCCTGCAGCGCCTTGACGCCGGGAAATGTCTTGCTGATGCCGGTAGTGGCGAGGATTGGCTCGCGTGCGTTGCCGTCGTCGGAAGTGGCGGCGGCAGCAAATACAATCGAGTTCGCGGCCGGCGGATGGGATTCGGAAGCGGGATACGTCATAGACCTCGCTCGAGCGGCGGTGCGTTGATGTCGTGGTGCTTTCGTGCCGGGGTGCCTACAGGGCCAGGTTCGGCAAGCTCCAGCATCGGTGTGAAAAGAAACCGTCCGCTGCCCAAGCAATCGGACGGTCAGGCACCGCTGGAGAAACTTTACCTGCTGCTTCGCCTGTTCGCGCTTCGTGCTGCATCATTCGATCCAGCAGGCAGATTGATTGACAAGGATGACTAATTAACCTTGTTTAGTACTTACGTGTCGGCAATGTCTGTGCTGCGACGCTCATCGGGAACACCGTTTCTTCGGTGAGGATGCGCTTCGGCAACGGCTTGCCGGCCATTACGTCCTTGACTGCCGACATCAGTTGCGGTCCGAGCAGCGGGCTGCACTCTACGTCGACGTTCATCTTGCTGCCCGCGGCCATCGCCTGGAAGCCGCCCTTGGTGGCGTCGAACGAAACAACAACGACGTCCTTGCCCGGATGCATGCCCGCCTCTTCCATGGCCTGGATCGCACCGAGCGCCATGTCGTCGTTATGCGCATAAACCACATTGATCTTGTTGCCGTAGCTCTTGATAAACGCTTCCATGACCTGCTTGCCGCCGGCCAACGTGAAGTCGCCGCTTTGCGACGCGATGATCTTGAACTTCGGATCGCTCTTGATCACTTCGATCAGGCCGGCGTGCCGGTCGTTGGCAGGCGCGGAACCGACCGTTCCCTGCAATTCGGCGATGTTGATGGGCCCTTGCGCGTCCTTGTAGTGGTCGGCGAGCCACTTCC
Organism: uncultured Paraburkholderia sp.; assembly: GCA_940746715.1. Lineage (GTDB taxonomy): Bacteria > Pseudomonadota > Gammaproteobacteria > Burkholderiales > Burkholderiaceae > Paraburkholderia. The sequence goes on along the minus strand of CALNWN010000007.1, from coordinate 5,411 downwards.
CGCCGCGGCGGCCCTCTTCCAGGAAGTCGGAGCCGATCATCGTCACGTAGAGCGAGGTATCTTTGACGTCGATATTGCGGTCGGTCAGGATCACCGGAATCTTCGCAGCCCTCGCCTCGCGCAGCACGGGTTCCCAGCCGGATTCGACGACCGGCGAGAAGGCGATCACATCGACCTTTTGCGCGATATACGAACGGATCGCCTTGATCTGGTTTTCCTGCTTTTGCTGCGCGTCTGAGAATTTCAGCTTGATCTTGGCATCGGCGGCAGCGGACTTCACCAACTCGGTGTTGGCGGTTCGCCAGGCGCTTTCCGCGCCGACCTGCGCGAAGCCCAGCGTGATCTGTTTGTCCTCTGCGTGTGCGCCGGGTGTTGCCAGCGTCAGCGCACCGAAACCCGCGCACATCGCGAGCGCACCCAACGCACGACATGCGGCGCGTCGTGTATTCGCCATGACTGTCTCCTGATCGTTGTTGTGTAGGCGATCCACCGGATCCGCCGGCCCTTGCGGCCCGCGATGTGTGGATCGTGATGTAGCGTAGTGTGCGGGGCGTTAACAGTCCAATCATATGATTCGCGTCGCTAATATCAATTTTGATATAGGACGCGGGATGGGCGCTGTTGGCGTGAACGTTCGAGGTGCTCAGGGGTGCTTCACGCTGGTTCAGGTTGACACCTGACGCGCGGCTGAGTAGCAGGCTCGGTCCACGCTGGTTTTTATGCGCTTACTACAGCAGGCGCCTCGGCTCGACGAAGCAAGAGACGGTTGGCGATCATCGGCCTGATGCTCGGCCGGTCTGCTCCCGGAGCGTGACGAAGCGGAACGTAAGATTGATGCGCTCCCCGGTCACGCGCGGTTCTTTCGGCACCCGGTGCCGCCACCCCGCCTGCGTTTTGCCTTTCATCACCAGCAGACTGCCGCCTTTGAACGAAAAGGACTGGAGGGCGCCAGTCCTGTTGTGCCGCAAGTCGAAGACGCGCGCTGCGCCGAGGCTCACGGAGGCAATCACCGGTTCGGGCCCAAGCTCCGGCTCGCGGTCGGCATGCCATCCCATGCTGTCCGCGCCGCTCCGATAGCGATTGAGCAGGACGCTGTTGAACCGCGCATTGCACGCGGCCTCGGCAGCAGCCTTGAGTTCGAGGACGGCTGGCGTCCACGGGCGCGGCAAATTGCGGATGCCGGAATAGACATACACTGCGTCCGGATCGCCCTGCCATGCAGTCAGCCGCGGCAGCGCGACGCGGCCGCCGGGCGTGCCCATGGTGTCCTGCCGCCATTCGACTTCCCCGATGACTCGGGCAAGGAGCTGACCGGCCGTTTCCGGCGGCAGCCAGTCGGGGTACCAGTCGACGTCGGGTGCCGGAACGTCGTCGAAAAGATCGGTCATAGGTTTGCCTTGGGGAAGCGCTGGGCGGGCTTGGCTGGTGCGTTGACTATTATGGCGGGGTCGGGCGGCGGGTTGCTCAAGCGGCTTATGGTTTTCGTTGGCTTTCTTGGCGTTCCTGGAGGTTCGAGCCTTACTTGTGCTTTGTCAGCGCTTTGGGAATGCGTCCGTCGGCGAGTTTCATGTCCCGGAAACTCAGCGCCACCGCCCTTTCCTATTTTTAAACTTCACCGGACAATTTTCATGCCCCTTTCAGACCACGCGCTCGACGAACTGTTTCGTCACGCGCGCACCCACAATGCCTAGTAGCCGAAACCAGTCGATGACGCGGTGCTCGAGCAACTTGTCGAGTTGGCGCTGCTCGGCCCCACCTCGGCCAATTCAAGTCCGGGACGTTTTGTCTTTGTGAAAACCGCGGCGGCCAAGGAGAGGCTGCGGCCGGCGTTGTCAGCGGGCAATGTCGACAAAACGATGGCGGCACCCGTGACAGTGATTGTCGCGATGGACATGGCGTTCTATGAGTGTCTGCCGAAGCTCTTCCGCACGCCGACGCCCGCAGTTGGTTCGCCGGTAGCGACAAGGCGATTGCCGACACGGCGTTTCGCAATTCCACGCTGCAAGGCGGCTATCTGATTCTCGCAGCCCGCGCCCTCGGTCTCGGCGCGGGCCCGATGTCGGGCTTCGACGCGAACAAAGTCGATCAGGCGTTTTTTGCCGGCACGACTATCCGGTCGAACTTTCTGGTCAATCTTGGCTATGGCGACGCGTCCAAGCTGTATCCCCGCAGCCCGCGCCTCAGCTTCGACGAAGCCGCCCGGATAGAGTAGAGCGCGGCTTCAACTGAAGATTGCGACGTAGAACACCACCACGCCGATGACTGCGCCGACAAAGCAGAAGCTTTCTTGCGTGTCGTCGCCGTTTGAGCGAAGCCATGCGCCGACGACGCCGAAAAGCCCCGCTATCCCCAGCGCCACGCAGAGCATGACGACGTAAACAGTGCGCTTTTACCAAGCTCTGAGAAATCGATATTGCGCACGGCAAGATACAGACCGAGCGCCATCAGCGATATGCCGACGAGAGGCAGCATCACGTGACTACCCTCATACCCCACGTGATGTGCGCGGTGCGCAGGGTCGCCGTGGTGAAAACGATGACCTGGTCCGAGCAGCTTCATGATCGCCTCCTGCCTCGCCCACCGCAGACGAATACGACAACTGAACTGGTCCGCCGCCGCGTCAGTAGGCGTTGCAGCGACGCTTTGGGCGGTCAGCTCACTTTCAGCATAGTCCACGTGTATCCGTAATTCAAAGCCCATTTAATTGGGTTGCCCGGAGGCTTTGGATATCGCGCGGCTCGCGACCACGTTAGCTGGCACTGATTGCCATGTTTGCCTCATCGTCGCGGTGACGCAGCATGACGCGCGGCCCGCTTCGCTTGCGGACCGGCATTCCGGCGCCGTCGGCACGCCGCTGCGCATGCCGGTAGAATGGTCCGGCCCGTCTACCGCATTGCTACGGCGACTGGCCGCCGGCGTTCCACTCGTATCATGCCGGCCCTCACCCGCCCTGACTTTTCCTATGCGCCGCTCATCGTTTCTCGTACGCCTCATTGTTATCGGCATCCTGCTGCACATCTATGTCGGCTTCCGCCTGATTCCCGACATGCCGGTTAGCGTCACCGTTCGCTGGCTGTCGGGATTGTGGCTCGTACTGTCCGTTTTTCTCATTCCGCTCGGCATGCTCGCGCGCACCATCAAACGGCAGCCGTTAGGCGACCGGCTCGCGTGGATCGGCTTGCTGGCGATGGGCTTCTTCTCCTCCCTTCTGGTGCTGACCTTTGTGCGCGACCTGGCGCTTGCTTCGCTGATGACCCTCGACGCGATCTCTCCCGGCATGATCGCTCTCACGCATTGGCGGACCGGCACGGCCGCAGCCCTGCCACTGCTCGCAATACTGTCGACACTCATCGGCCTCTTCAACGCCCGCCGCCGCGCGCGAGTCGTGACAATCGAGGTGCCGATCGACGACTTGCCTGCCGCGCTCGATGGCTTTACGATCGTCCAGATCAGCGACATTCATGTGGGCCCGACCATCAAACGTCGCTATGTCGATGCGATCAGCAGCACGTTGCAGGCCGAAGGAGTCGTGAAGTCTGTAGACCGTGCTAAGCATTCGGTAACCGTTTCCTTCAAAAGGCGCGGGAAGCCCTGCGGCGAACGACCAGAATGGAGCGGCGGCGATGAACGCGCCCGCAACAATGCCTAGAACTTTTGCTTTCATACATTCCTTGCTGACGGGAAAGACCCTGAGCGGGCACTGTGATGCGAACCGGGATTGCGTGCGCCGTGGCATAAAGCCATTGCCATTGCGCACGCAGATCCGGAAAGTGCAACCAGTGTCTTTTTAGTGATGGCCGCTGTCAATATTTGGAGTACGTATTACTTCGTCGATCGGTCTGCGCCGCGCATCGAATTTTCTCTGAACCTTACACGTGCGTGTCTACATCTGCCCTGCAGCAGATTTAGACAATGTTAATTCCGCATCCTGAATATGGACTGACGACGGACGTTCGACTAAGCTCTGTCACCGTGCATTGTTCACACTCAACCATGGAGCTTCGATTATGGAACACGGCATCATTGCGTGGCTTGTCATTGGCGCCATCGTGGGCTGGCTGGCGTGCTCGTCAAGGGCGGCGGTTTCGGCCTTATCGTCGACATCATTGTCGGTATTGTCGGCGCGTTCATTGGCGGCTGGCTCGCTCGCGTGCTGCATATTTCGTTAGGTGGCGGCTGGATCAGCTCGATCATCACCGCGGTCATTGGCGCGGTCATCCTGCTGTTTATTATCCGGCTGGTCCGACGAGGCGGCTAGCTCGCGGTAGTGTCTCCGGCATCAGCGGCAATGTCGCGGATGCCGGCTCTACGCGTCACTAACTTGCGCATCGATTTGCTACGCCGACACGTGGCACGCGATCCTGCGCAGCAGCGCACGAACGGCGGAAAATCTGTTCCCGCGATGTGGACTTTACCCCTTTCTTTCTAATATCCTCAGTTAGGAATGCTGATTGCGGCGCTTAGGCTCGCACATCGGCCCAGCCCTGCTTCCTCACGCCCGATCGAAGTCCTGCTTTTTTGATCGGCATGCAAGGCCATAGTCACGACGACCATCTGAATCCGTCTCGCCATTGGCTTAGTCGCATAGGTCGCGCACCACACGCATTGCACAAAGATCGCAGAACCGCCGACGGCGTTGATCAGAAACGTGCCGTTACCTAAGCCTGGCTTCCGCTGCGCTAGACGTTCAACGCCCAGCGATGTTCAGTGTGATGTATCAAGCGCCGACACATCACTCCGGGACGGCTGCCTGCGGACGCAAAGCACATACGAGTTCTTTTGATGGCGGCAAACGTACATCGTGCGTACACGACCGCAAGGACGGCAAATGTTGCGGCACGCTGCCCACCGTAGAGTCATGCTCACATATACGATCGAATCGCATGCAATGAGACTGTTGCCTCTATCTCTGCGACCGGCGGTGCTGAAGAGTATCTGACCAGTCTCCGATGACGATCTCGCCGCCCGTCTTATCGGGAGGCCTGAACAGGACGACACGCTCGCCGCAAACCGCGAGAACATTGCATACATTCGGCCATCTTCCGATATTGCGCACGGTATTAGAGATGACGTCGTGCTGACGCTGTTGTACATGCGCGCGAGCTCGCTTGAAGGCAGCGGCAAGGTACTGCCGTGATCCGCGCTTTATCGCTATGGAACGCGGGGCGCGCCTCTCTTGCACCGGCGCTCCCGTCGCTCAACATACTGTGTGCCCTGCTACGTATGCGAGAAGTCGCGCGCGACAGGTGTTGTTAGCAAAGACCGGCCGAACCGATAACGCCGAACTCGCGTCAGTCCACGGGGGGCGGTGTACTGGGAAGGCGCGGCACGGATGAGCCGCGCGGGCGTCGATGTCGGGCGCGCGTATCTGGAACTGACGGGGTATGCGGGGGCGCTGCGTACTGGCGGTG
>CALNWN010000006.1 GCA_940746715.1 uncultured Paraburkholderia sp. | reverse complement strand
CGCCGCTGTTCGTGATCGCACGCACGGCAGGCTGGAGCGCGCACGTCATCGAGCAGCGTATCGACAACAAGATCATCCGCCCGAGCGCGAATTACACGGGGCCCGAGAATTTAAAGTACGTGCCGCTAAATAGGAGAAAATAGCGGTCGCTGTGCGCTTTCAAGGCGCGTGCAGTTCAACCCCGCGGCCGCCAGGACCGGTAGACCGCGTACCGTTCAACTGAAATTAGATAGAAAGGTTTTCTCCATGAAGAAGCTGATGATCGCCGCCGTGATTGGCGCCCTGTCCACGACGATGCTGACCGTCGCGACTGACGCCGCCGCGGAAACGGCGACCACCGCGAAGCCGGCTGCCAAGAAGGCGGTTGCAAAACGCCCGCAGCCGCGCCGCCTGATCAAGCGCAAAGAGAACCCCGCGAAGGAAGCGAAGGTCGATCCGATCCCCAAAGGCGCGGAAAAATGGTCGTGCAACGAAGGCCTGTCGTTCGACCTGAAAGGCGACATGAAGCGTGACCAGATCGTCACGGTTCACTGGGCGAACAAGAACTACAACCTGCCGCGCGAAGCGACCACGACGGGCGCCGACCGTTTCCACGACGCAGCAACCGGCATGGACCTCGTCGTGATTCCGACGAAGGCCATGCTGTTCTCGGACAAGGACAGCTCGCGTCTCGCCGACGAGTGCAAGACGGCAGCCATGACGCAAGGCGCACCGGCTCCGACGCAATCGAACGCGATCAACAAGACGAACTAATTCGTCGTCGTCAGGAAAAACCCTCGATGTCCGCTCCGATTTCCAACGTGCGACCCGACCCGGACAAAGTCCTGGTCGGTATCGTCGACTACGTTCTGGATTATGAGATCGACAGCGCGCTTGCGCTGGAAACCGCGTGTCATTGCCTGATCGATACGCTCGGCTGCGGCCTCGAGGTGCTCACCTACCCACCCGGCCTGCACCAAGCTGTTGGGACCCATCGTGCCCGGCACGATCGTCCCCAGCGGCGCGAAGGTGCCGGGCACGTCGTTCCAGTTGGACCCGGTTCAGGCCGCCTTCAACATCGGCGCCATGATCCGCTGGCTGGACTTCAACGACACGTGGCTCGCCGCCGAATGGGGTCACCCGTCGGACAATCTCGGCGGAATTCTCGCGACAGCCGACTGGCTCTCGCGCACGGCCATCGCAGCGGGCAAAGCGCCGCTCACGATGAAAGACGTCTTGATCGCGATGGTCAAGGCGCACGAAATTCAAGGCTGCATTGCGCTCGAGAACTCCTTCAACAAGGTTGGGCTCGACCACGTATTGCTGGTGAAGCTCGCCTCCACGGCGGTGGTCGGTCAATTGATCGGCCTCACGCGCGACGAGCTGATCAATGCGGTGTCGCAGGCGCTCGTCGACGGGCAGGCGCTCCGCACGTACCGCCATGCGCCGAACACCGGCTCGCGCAAATCGTGGGCCGCGGGCGACGCGACTTCGCGTGCCGTGCGTCTCGCGCTGATTTCGAAAACCGGCGAGATGGGCTATCCGTCGGTGCTGACGGCGAGGACTTGGGGCTTTTACGACGTCCTCTTCAAGGGCAACGCCTTCCGGTTCCAGCGTCCGTACGGCTCCTATGTGATGAAAAACGTGCTGTTCAAGATTTCGTTCCCGGCCGAGTTTCATGCGCAAACCGCCGTGGAAGCCGCGATTACGTTGCAGGCGCAACTCGTCGCGCACGGCCGGCGTGTCGAGGACATCCGCAAGATCACGATTCGCACGCACGAAGCCACGATTCGCATCATCGACAAAAAAGGCCCGCTCGACAATCCGGCCGACCGCGATCACTGCATTCAGTACATGATCGCGGTGCCGCTGATTTTTGGCCGCCTAACGGCCGCTGATTACGAAGATTCGATCGCGCAGGACGCGCGCATCGACGTGTTGCGCGCCAAGATGCAATGCGTGGAAGACGCGCAGTTCACGAAGGATTACCACGACCCGGAGAAGCGTTCGATCGCCAATGCACTGACGATCGAATTCAACGACGGGTCGCAGTTCGACGAAGTCGTAGTCGAATACCCGATCGGTCATAAGCGTCGTCGCGAGGACGGGATTCCGTTGCTGGTCGAGAAGTTCAAGACCAACCTCGCGCGCCGCTTTCCGGTCAAGCAACAACTGGCGATTCTCGACGTGTCGCTGGATCAGGCGCGGCTCGAAGGCATGCCGGTCAATGAGTACGTCGATCTGTACGTCATCTAGTTGAGTTAAGTACTGTATAGTTCCGCGATCAAACCAAGGAAAACACCATGGCCCACAACCTCCACAAAACGCTCAAGGAATTCGACAGCGGTTCCGGCAAAGGCAAGTTCTACTCCCTGCCGCAACTCGGCAAGGCATTGAACATCAAGATCGACCGCCTGCCGGTTTCGATCCGAATCGTGCTGGAATCGGTGCTGCGTAACTACGACGGCAAGAAAATCGCCGAAGAACACATCACGCAACTCGCGAACTGGAAGCCGACCGCCGCGCGCGTCGACGAAATCCCGTTCGTCGTGTCGCGCGTCGTGCTGCAAGACTTTACCGGCGTGCCGCTGCTCGCCGACATCGCGGCAATGCGTGGCGTCGCGCAGCGCGTGGGCAAAAATCCGAAGTCGATCGAGCCGCTGGTTCCGGTGGATCTGGTGGTCGACCACTCGGTGCAGATCGACCATTTCCGCGAGAAGAACGCGCTCGACCTGAACATGAAGCTGGAATTCCAGCGCAATAACGAGCGCTACCAGTTCATGAAGTGGGGCATGCAGGCATTCGACACGTTCAAGGTCGTGCCGCCGGGCGTCGGCATCGTTCACCAGGTGAACCTCGAGTACCTCGCACGCGGCGTGCACAAGAAGGCGGACGGCGCGGACACGGTGTACTACCCGGATTCGCTGGTCGGCACGGACAGCCACACCACCATGATCAACGGCATCGGCGTGGTCGGCTGGGGCGTGGGCGGGATCGAAGCCGAAGCCGGCATGCTCGGCCAGCCGGTGTACTTCCTGACGCCGGACGTGGTCGGCGTGAACCTGAAGGGCAAGCTGCGCGAAGGCGTGACGGCCACCGACCTGGTGCTGACCATCACCGAACTGCTGCGCAAGGAAAAGGTGGTCGGCAAGTTCGTCGAGTTCTTCGGCGAAGGCACGCGCTCGCTGTCGCTGCCGGACCGCGCGACCATCGGCAACATGGCGCCGGAATACGGCGCGACCATGGGCTTCTTCCCGGTCGACGAAAAGACGATCGACTACTTCAAGGGCACGGGCCGCACGGACGCTGAAATCTCGGCGTTCCAGAACTACTTCAAGGCTCAGAACCTGTTCGGCATTCCGAAGGAAGGCGACATCGACTACACGAAGGTCGTGACGCTCGATCTCGGCACGGTTGCGCCGTCGCTCGCGGGCCCGAAGCGTCCGCAAGACCGCATCGAAATCGGTCATGTGAAGTCGACGTTCGAGGACCTGTTCTCGAAGCCGGTCGCGGAAAACGGTTTTGCCAAGAAGGCCGCTGATCTCGACGCACAATACACCACCAGCAACGGCGTCAACGTGAAGAACGGCGACGTGCTGATCGCCGCGATCACCTCGTGCACGAACACGTCGAACCCGAGCGTGCTGCTGGCTGCCGGCCTGCTCGCGAAGAAGGCTGTGGAAGCCGGCCTCACGGTCGCTCCGCATATCAAGACGTCGCTCGCTCCGGGATCGCGTGTCGTCACGGAATACCTGACGAAGACCGGCCTCCTGCCGTATCTCGACAAGCTCGGCTTCACGCTCGCCGCTTACGGTTGCACGACCTGTATCGGCAACGCGGGCGACCTGACGCCGGAACTGAACGAAGCGATCACGAAGAACGACATCGTCGCGGCAGCTGTGCTGTCGGGCAACCGTAACTTCGAAGCGCGTATTCACCCGAACATCCGCGCGAACTTCCTGGCCTCGCCGCCGCTGGTCGTGGCCTACGCGATTGCGGGCAACATCACGCGCGACCTGATGACCGAGCCGGTCGGCAAGGGCAAGAACGGCAAGGACGTCTACCTGGGCGACATCTGGCCGACCAGCGACGAAGTGAACGACCTGCTCAAGTTCGCGCTGGACGCGGAAGCGTTCCGCAAGAACTACTCGTCGCTGACCAAGAAGGGCGACCTGTGGAGCAAGATCGAGGGCGAAGAAGGTCAGGTCTACGACTGGCCGAAGTCGACGTACATTGCCGAGCCGCCGTTCTTCGGCAACGATTTTTCGATGACGCCGGCCGACAGCATTGCTGCCGTGACGAACACGCGCGCGCTGGGCATTTTCGGCGACTCGGTCACGACCGACCACATCAGCCCCGCGGGCTCCATCAAGGAAGACTCGCCGGCAGGCAAGTGGCTGAAGGAAAACGGCGTGCAGAAGGCCGACTTCAACAGCTACGGTTCGCGCCGCGGTAACCATGACGTAATGATGCGCGGCACGTTCGCCAACGTCCGGATCAAGAACCTGATGATCCCGCCGAAGGCAGACGGCTCGCGCGTGGAAGGCGGCCTCACGATTCACCAGCCGAGCGGCGAACAGCTGTCCATCTACGACGCAGCCATGAAGTACATTGACGCCGGCACGCCGACCATCGTGTTCGCTGGCGAAGAGTACGGTACGGGCTCGTCGCGCGACTGGGCCGCCAAGGGCACGCAACTGCTCGGCGTGAAGGCTGTGGTCGCACGCAGCTTCGAGCGGATTCACCGTTCGAACCTCGTCGGCATGGGCGTTCTGCCGCTGCAGTTCAAAGGCTCTGACAGCGTGCAATCGCTCAGAATCACCGGCGAAGAAACGTACGACATCGAAGGCCTCGGCGCGGACTTCAAGCCGCAGCAGGAAGTGACGCTGGTGATTCGCGGCAAGGACGGCAGCGAGAAGCGCGTGCCGGTGCTGCTGCGTATCGACACGCCGATTGAAGTCGACTACTACAAGCACGGCGGTATTCTGCCGTTCGTGCTGCGTTCGCTGCTGGCTGCTTAAGCCTCGGCTTCAGCTTTGCGGTAACGCAAACAGCTTGGCTGTTTTGCAGGGGCTGCGTCCTGTGGAGGGCGCAGCCGACTTTCAAAGCCCGACCAAGGTCGGGCTTTTTTTCACCGCTTATTGCGGTACGTGTGGTGCCTGTGGTGCGTGTGACGCAGGGCCGGCCTGGAAGGAGGCGGGATTGTCGGTAATTCGACGCTGGGTCATATGAGCGTTCCAGTCGATTTTGTCCGAGGCGGACACTGACGCGGTTGTGCGCGTTGTAGTCGTGGCGCCGGCGTGCCGCTGCTGCGCGGCCCAATCGGACAGCGCGGCGCGCTCGGCTGAATTGTCCGCGGTGAATTGCGACGCGGTTTCCTGATGCGGGCCATGTGCCGGGAGAGGCGTTCGCGGATGAATCAGACGGTTCAGTGCGGCTTCACCCCTTTCGATTGGTACGTGGTTGAACCTCGCTACGGCAAGCGGACGATGAATTTTCGCCGGGCGGTTGTCGGCGGCGAGTCGGCGCGGCGGGCCCGAGTTTGCGTTCGCTTGCCGCTCCACTTGCTGTGATGAGCTCACCGTGCCGACGCGGTGTTCAATTTTTGCCAGCGGTTTGTTGCTGGCGACACGGCCGGCTCGTCCTCGAGCGCCGCTTGCGTCACATTGACGACCGGTTTGGCCGGCTCAGCCGTAACAGGGCCGACACGTACCACCGCGTGAGACGGTCTTGCCGCGATTGTGTCGTTGCCGGTGATTTCGTGCGTGGAACAGGTTGCCAGCAACCAGGCGAGTGCGATGCTGCAGCCCACGAAGATGGCGGCACCGAGTATTCGATCAGACAGCGACGAATGGGGGCGCGGGTCATCCGCTTCGAGGTAACGCCGGGCTTCGGCCAGTTGCTCGTCGAAACGACTGTCTGAACTGGGCCGCTGCGGCAGCTTGTAGAAGAACAGGAACCTGGTATTCGGCGGAATGCGAACGCGAGGACTCGCAGTTGGCGCATATCGCGGCGCACTGGGCATTGCTGGTTGCGGCTCGCGCGCCTGTGTGTGCGACGCCGAGCGTCGCCATGAGCCGAAAGGCGGCGGCAAACCGGACAGCGAACGCGAACTTGGAAACGCCAGCGCCCCCTCGATCAAGGCCAACGGCCTAGTCATGGCAGGCCGCTCCATGTTCGTCACGCACGGCCTGCAGTTGTCCGATCAACGTCATCGCACATCGCTTGACACCAGCCATCAAGGAATGCGCTCAGGTTTAGTCGTTCTTCAACGAGAGCGTTTAGGTAACGACGATCGAACGGCTCCGGAGATCGGTTCACGGCTTTTTGTCCAAGTGTTGGCCGCCTTCGTACGAATCAGACGGCTTTGGTTTTTCGCGAGCCGCTTGCATGCGCTGCCTGAAAGCGCGCATGACGAGCTGCCCAAGCGGCACGCCGTGGGCCTCACGGGCGCCGCGTGCACGCTGCGGGAGGTCGCTGTGTTCGCCGTCGTGCAATGTCGTCTCGCTCATAGCCTTGGACTAGTCGATCAGCTTATGTAACGCAGCGAACTCGATCAATGCTGCGAGCGACGACAGCACGAGCTTCTCCTGAATACGGCTCTTGTAGGTACTCACGGTCTTGTCGCTGATGAACAGCGCGTCGCCGATCGCCTTGTTCGACATGCCCTTCGAGAGCATCTGCAAAATGACGAGTTCCTTGTCGGAGAGCAGCATGATCCGGCCTTCGTCGCCGTTGGGCGTGACGCCAGGCGCGATGCTTGCACCGTTGGGTGCGACCGGAAACACCGTGTAACCTGCGAGCACCGCCTCTACGCCGCGCATGATTTCCTTCATTTCCTGCGATTTGCCGACGAAACCGTGCACGCCCGAACGCATGGCGCGCAGCGCAAACGTAGCCGGGTCGTGCCCCGACAGCACCATCACCCGAATCGGCGGATGCACGAGCTTGAGACGCGGAATGTCGAGGTCGAGTATCGCGAGGTCGGGCTTGTATTGACGAGCCATCTCCACTGCGGTCTGGCCGTTGTCCGCCTCGACCACTTCTTCGACGCTAAACAATTGCATCAGCTGCAATCTGACAATCATCCGGAACGCTGGGTGGTCGTCGATAATCAGAATGGTTGACATGTGTTGCATTTCTCCTGAAAAACTTCCATTTCCGGTTGAGGCCGTTGGTGCGCTTCTGGCGGCTCGCTGGCGACGCGCGGGTAGCGAGACGCGCTCGCGCTTGCAGGCCCGGCAGGTTCACATGCGCGCTGCAAAAAGCGCGTCACGAAGCGGCGACCACAAGCTCGATCTCCACGCGGCGATTGGGCGCAAGGCATTGCACCAGTTCATCGCGTCGGGTTTGCCGGCACTCGGCCACGGGGTTTGTACTGGCGAGCCCGCGAACGGCAATGGGCGATGTGACGCCGCGAGCGCGCAGATAGCGCGCCACTGTTTGCGCGCGTTGGAGCGACAGGCTCTGGTTATGGGCGTTCTCGCCAAGACGGTCGGTGTAGCCGGTGATTCTGATTTCGCGCAGTGCGGTGACCGTCTGCAGGCGCAGCGCCACGGCATCCAGCGCGCGTCTGCCGGCGGGCAGCATGGCTGCGTCGTTGCCGCCGTCGAAATGGAACAGCGAGTCGGCGCGCAAGGTGACGGGTTGCGGCGTGGTCAACTGTGGCGCGGCGGCCGCCTGTTTGCATTGCAGTGCGCTTTCAGCCGACCGACGCAAGTTGTCCTGAACGTCTGGCAGCCGTCTTTCGGCATGGGCAAAGCTGCGCAGCCACGCATCGTGGCCAGCCTGCATGAGCTGGACTTCGGCACACGCGAGCGGCAGTTGCGCCTCGCGACAGGACGTGATGGCCGGGTCGGACTTGATGGTATTGACGATCTTCCACAGATCCGGGCGCACCACGGAGACCGTGCGCAGAGCGGGATTGGCAGCGGAAAGGGACGCGCCGCTTTTCGAGGCCGGTTGCGATCACGGCCGCCTGACCGATCGCCTCCTCGACGAAACCCCAATGATCGCCGGCCTGCCGTGCGTCCTTCGCGGCGTCGATCCAGCATTGCGCCTTTGCACGAAAGTAGCCGTTCTGTTCTGCAGGCAAGCGATCCAGCCGCGCCTGCAACGACGCGAGCGCCGCGCCGCCGTTGGCCACGGGCGCGTAGGCGTTGATCCATTGAGGATTGGCAGCGCCTGCCGCGTCGTCTTGCGAGGCACCCATGCCGGATCTGAGCAGCGTCGAGTCTTCAATACCGAGCCGTGCGCGCGCGGCGTGGTCCGTGTCAGCGCGCACACAAGCACGGTGAGCGGGGTTTTCATGAGATGTCTGCGTCTCGCGCATCTTTTTATCGAGGGATAAAAGTATGACGAGGCACAGAAGCACGCGGAATGGGATGAATCTTAGAACGATGTCACGAGTTGTCGATTATCACGCGGTGTCAATGAAGTTCGTGATATTGCGCGTGTCGACGCATGCTTAAGCCCTGACGGCCCGCGCCGCATTGCGGCCACGGAGCCATTCCAGCGCCAGCAGCAGACACGTCGAGAAAACAATCAGGATCGTCGCCAGTGCCGCAATGGTCGGACTGATGTTTTCGCGAATGCCGGTGAACATCTGGCGCGGCAGCGTGGTCTGGTCGGCGCCCGCCAGGAAAAGCGTCACGACAACCTCATCGAACGACGTCGCAAAGGCGAACAGCGCGCCCGAGATCACCCCCGGCGCGATAACCGGCAGCGTGATGCAGAAGAACGTCTTCACCGGATTCGCGCCCAGCGACAAACTGGCGCGCACGAGGTTGTAGTTGAAACCCTGCAACGTCGCGGCCACGGTCGTCACGACAAACGGCACGCCCAGCGACGCATGCGCGAGAATCAGCCCGATATACGTATTGGCTAGTCCGAGCGGCGCGAAGAACAGATACATGCAGACGCCGACCACGACAACGGGCACGATCATCGGCGAAATCAGAATCGCCATGAGCAAACCCTTGCCGCGGAAGTTGGCCTTGGTGAGGCCGATCGCGGCCAGCGCGCCGAGCACCGTGGCGACCACCGTCGCGGACGGCGCGACGATGAAGCTATTCTTAGCCGCCATCCGCCACTCATCGGACGCAATCAGATTCTGATACCAGCGCAAAGACCAGCCAAGAATCGGATACACCAGAAAAGTGCTCGACGAAAACGACAGCGGCACGATCGCCAGCACGGGCAGGATCAGATACAGCAGCGTGAGCACGGCGAGCGCGCAGCGCGAAGTACCACACGCGCTTCACGAGAGACGTGTGCGGCGCAAAGAGGGGCTTGGCAAGTTTCATGTCGGCAGACTCCGTTCAGCCGAGGCTCAGCGACGAACGCGTGAAGCGTCCGTAAATCACATACAGCACGAGCGTGGCGGCCAGCAGAGCGCCCAGCGCGCAAGCCATGCCCCACCAGTTGATCGTCACGTTGGTGAAGTACGCGACGTAGTAGCTGACCATCTGGTCGTTCGGGCCGCCGAGCAACGCGGGCGTAATGTAGTAGCCGATCGCCAGAATGAACACCAGCAAGGCGCCCGCGCCGATGCCCAGATAAGTCTGCGGCACGTACACGCGCCAGAACGCGGCGAATGGATGACTGCCGAGCGAAACCGCGGCGCGCTGATAGGTGGGCGGAATCGACTTCATCAAGCTGTACAGCGGCAGAATCATGAAGGGCAGCAGAATGTGCGTCATCGAAATGTAGACGCCGGTGCGGAAAGAGCAGCGCGAGCGGATCGTGCAGCAGGCCGCTGCCGATCAGCGCCTTGTTCACGAGGCCTTCGCTTTGCAAGATCACGATCCATGCGGCAACGCGCACGAGGATCGACGTCCAGAACGGAATCAGCACGAGAATCATCACGAGATTCGCGCGACGTTCGGACAATGTAGAAATCCAGTAAGCAAGCGGGTAGCCGAGCAGCAGCGCGAACAACGTGACGGCTGCGCCGATCACGAAGGTGCGGCTGAACACGGCGAGATAGATCTGCTGGTCGGGATCGGTCGGAATGATGTGGCCGAGCGCGTCCTGCTTGTGATCGAGCGAAGCGAGCAGATAGAACGGCGAATACGGGCTGCCGTTTTTCGCGATAGCTTGCCAGTACGCAATGTCGTTCCAGCGTTCGTCGAGTTCGGCGAATTTCGCGTGGAGCTGCGCGGGCGTCAGTTGGAGCGGCTTGCTATTGTCGTCGACGAAAGGCATGGCGCGCGCCGACTTGGCGACGAGCGACCGATAACCGGGAATTTCCACATTGAGCCGGCGCGCGAGCGCGCCCATGCCGTCGCTGTCCGCGATGGCGGTCAGGTCGGTGGCCAACGCGGCGTAGGCGGCATCGGGCGGAGGCGACTTGCGGTCCCACGCGCTCAATGCGCTCAAGGTATGCGGCAGTGCGCTCACCACCTCGGGGTTCTGCGCGGCGCGCGTGAGCAACGCGCCGATAGGCACGACGAAGATGAGCAGCAGAAAAATAGCGAGCGGCGCGATCAGCAAGAGCGCCATGGCGCGCTTTCTGGCTTCCGCGGCCTTCAGTTCGCGCTTGAGCCGGCAGGATGATTCCGGCGTGGAATCGGCGGCGATCGTCATCGTAGTCACACCCGTTCTCCTGTGTCGATGGGAGTTGGCGCTTTAGCTGTCGATCCGGAGTTCGCGCTTCAGCGCGCTACTCCGGTCCCATGCAAGGCTCTTACTCCCATCCCATGCAGAGCTGTCGACCAGAGTTAGCGCTTTTAGCGCTTACTCCGGCCCCAAGCCCCTACTTCGAAGCCCACGACGAAAACCGCTGCTACAGTTCATCGCCATGGTCGGTCCAGAACGACAGGTTCTGCAGCACCGCATTCTTGCCGTTGGCCGGCGAGTTCGGCAGATTGGCCAGCGTCTTCGCGTCGAGCGCCTTGATCGCCGCCACATTCACCGGGCCATAAGCGATGTGATGCGCGTAGTCCTGCTGCGGCTTCGACGAAAGCGTATAAGCGATGTACTTCTCAGCTAGCGCCTTGTTCGGCGAGCCCTTCGGAATCGCCCAATAGTCGAGGTCGTAAATGCTGCCGTTCCACACGACCTTCAGGTTCTTGCCTTCCTTTTGCGCGGCGTCGATGCGGCCGTTATAAACCGTCGATCACCACGTCGCCCGCCACGAGGAACTGCGGCGGCTGCGCGCCCGCTTCCCACCACTGAATGTTCGGCTTCAGCTCGTCGAGCTTCTTGAACGCACGGTCCTGGCCTTCCTTCGTCGCCAGCACCTTGTAGACGTCTTTCGGCGCGACGCCGTCGGCCATCAGCGCGAACTCGAGGTTGTAGCGCGCGCCCTTGCGCATCGCACGCTTGCCCGGAATCTTCTTGACGTCCCAGAAATCGGCCCAGCCGGACGGCGCGGTTTTCAGCTTGTCGGCGTTATACGCAAGCGCCGTCGACCACACGAAAAAGCCCACGTCGCAAGTTTGCGGCGCCTCGGGAATCAGGTCCGACTTCTTGGCGATCTTCGACCAGTCGAGCTTTTCATACAGCCCTTCGTCGCAGCCACGGCCAATGTCGCCCGACTCCACTTCCACCACGTCCCAGTTCACATGCTTGGCCTCGACCATCGCCTTGACCTTGGCCTGCTCGCCGTTGTATTCCACCGCCGTCACCTTGTTGCCGCTTTGCGACTCGAACGGCTGGTCGAAGGCGGCCTTTTGCGCGTCCCCGTTGGCGCCGCCGAAGTTTACGACCGTCAGTTCGGCTGCATTGACCTGCGCCGCGCCCAGCGCGAGCGCCACAGCACCGACAGCGATGGCGCAGCGCGATTTCCCGATCTTGCTCATGGTGTGTTGCTCTCCTTGGTGGTGGTTTCAAGCATCAGTCATGCGAGTTGTTATGTGCTGCTTACTGCTCCGGCCCCTGCAATCATGCGCGCGTTTTGCGCCGTCACGCCCCCGCGAATACCCGCAGATGCTCGGGCGCGAACTCGAGCGCCACCGGCGCGCCAGGCGCGAAAGATGCGAGCGCGTCCGTGCCGAGCGGCACCTTGACGAAGCACTCGTCCTGCTGCGGCAAAACCGCAGCGCATGCGCACGTGATCGCCGAAATAGATGAGCCCGCGCGCCTCGCCGGCCAGTGCATTGGCGCCCGGCCGTGCCGCGCCGTTGCCGTTGGCGCCCGTCGCGAGCTTCATGCGTTCCGGCCGGATACAGGCAATGGCCGGCGTTCCCGCCCGCGCGCCGCCGATGTTGCGGCCGGTCAGCCGCGTGCCGTCGGCCAGATGAAACTCGCAATACTCGCCGTTCACATTCGCGATCGTGCCGCGCAGCTTGTTACTGTCGCCGATGAAGTTCGCCACGAACTCGTTGCAAGGCGATTCGTACAGACTGTCCACGGTATCGAGCTGCTGCACGATGCCCTTGTCGAAGACGGCAACGCGGTCCGACATGGTCAGCGCCTCGCCCTGATCGTGCGTGACGTAGACAAAGGTCACGCCGAGCTTCTCGTGCAGCGACTTCAGTTCGTATTGCATGTGTTCGCGCAACTGCTTGTCGAGCGCGCCGAGCGGCTCGTCCATCAACACGAGCTTCGGCTCGAACACGAGCGCCCGCGCGAGCGCAATGCGCTGCTGCTGGCCGCCCGACAGCTGCGCCGGATAACGCTTCGCGAAGCTCTCCATGCGCACCATCTTCAATGCATTGTTGGTGCGATGCGCGCGCTCTTCGGCGGAGACCTTGCGCACCGTCAGCGGATACGCGACGTTCTGCTCGACCGTGAGATGCGGGAACAGCGCGTAGTTCTGAAACACCATGCCGATGTTGCGCTTGTGCGGCGGCACGGTATTGAGCAGCGTGCCGTCGAGCCAGATCTCGCCGCCAGTGGGAAATTCGAAACCGGCCAGCATCATCAGGCAGGTGGTCTTGCCGGAACCCGACGGCCCGAGCAGCGTCAGGAATTCGCCCTGATAGATGTCCAGATCCAGTTGCTTGACGACCAGCGTTTCGCCGTCGTACGTCTTGCGCACGCCTCGAAAGCTGACGATCACTTCGTCCGTTTTCATCGCCGTAGTCTCCTCTGCGGTCGAGCCGGCTGCTGCTGCGTCACAGCAGGCTTGCATCAATTGCGTGGCCCACTATAGACCGTTACGGTTCTACAATATGGAACCATTTCATTATTCCGGATAGAACCACTTGGACACGATCATCTTGTCGGATTGGCTCGCCGCCAGGCTCGATCGCGCGGCCGGGGAGCCGATCTACCGGCAGACTTTGCGGCTGATGCAGCAGGCCATTCTGGCCGGCGAGCTGCCGCCCGGCACCAAGCTGCCCAGCTCGCGCACGCTGGCCGAAGATCTGGGCATTGCGCGCAATACCGTTCTGCATGTATACGACCAGTTGACGGCCGAAGGCTATGTGCTCTCGACCACGGGCAGCGGCACGTATGTCGCCGATACCCAGCCGGACACCGCCGCCGTCAACGCGCGCAGAAAGCCGGCCGTCGCGGCTGTCGCGGCGGCCGGCGCGCAAGGCAAGGTGACGCGGCGCGATCTGAACGACCTGTCCAACCGCGGGCGGCGCCTGATCGGCCAGGCCGGCGTATCCGCGAAACAGTGGGGCGCGTTCATGCCCGGCGTGCCCGACGTCGCCGAATTTCCGGCCCGGACCTGGAGCCGTCTGCAAGCGCGTTTGTGGAAGGAAGCGAATCCGGATCTGCTGACACATGCGCCCGGCGGCGGCTACCGGCTACCGGCCGCTGCGCCGCGCGTTGTCGGACTATCTGCGCGTCGCGCGTTCGGTGAACTGCACGCCGGATCAGATCATCATCACTACGGGTATTCACCCAATCCATCGACCTGGCGGTGCGCCTCTTGACCGACGTCGGCGACCGCGCCTGGGTGGAAGAACCCTGCTACTGGGGCGCGCGCAGCGTGCTGCAATCGTCGGGCATCACGCTCGTGCCCGTGCCGGTCGACGACGAGGGCCTCAATCCGCGCGAGGAGGATTTGCAGCAGCAGCCGCGTCTCGCGCTCGTCACGCCGTCGCATCAATATCCGCTCGGCATGGTGATGAGCCTCGCGCGCCGCCGCACGCTGCTCGAATACGCGCGCCAGCACAACGTGTGGATCATCGAGGACGACTACGACAGCGAATTTCGCTACGGCACCCGGCCGCTCGCGTCGCTGCAAGGTCTGAGCGACGCCGGCCAGGTGATTTACGTGGGCAGTCTCGGCAAGATGCTTTTTCCGGGCTTGCGCATGGGCTACATGATCGCGCCGGAGCACCTCGTCGACACGTTTCGCACCGGCATCGCCGAGCTGTACCGCGAAGGTCAGCTGATGCAGCAGGCGGTCATGACCGACTTCATCATGGACGGCCACCTCGCGTCGCATGTGCGGCGCATGCGCGCGTTGTACGGCGAGCGCAGGCAGATTCTGATCGACGCGATCACCGCGCGTTTCGGCGACCAACTGCCGGTCATGGGCGACGAAGCCGGCTTGCATCTGGTGCTCGGTCTGCCGGACCACGCGGACGACCGCGCGGTGACCGCGGCCGCCTTCGACGCCGGCGTGATCGTGCGGCCGCTCGCGCGCTACTACAGCAACGATCCGCCCGCGCGGCGCGGCCTGCTGCTCGGCTATGCGTGCGTGCCGAACGACAGGATCGGGCCGGCGTTCGACACACTCGCGCGCGTCATCGAGCAGACCACGCTCAGGACGCCGACGCGCGCCGCCTGAGCGCTGGAGCTGGCGCCAAGGCCTTGGCGCACGGCTGCGGCCTGCAACCGCCGCGCCGTGACATGGCTCATTTCAGCCCGAAATCGACGCGGGTGGTCGCGCCTTTGTCCTTGATGCCGTCCGCGTCCAGCTTCGGCGCGACGATAAACACGCGGCTGCTGTCGATCTTGCCTTCCAGGTATTGCTGCACGCTCTGTGCCCGCTGCTGGGCAAGTTGCCGCAAACTGGCTTCGTCGATAGGCGCGTTCGCGGCGAGCGCGCTCTTCATTTCGTCGTCGGGCAAGCTTTTGGTCAGGCCCACAAAATTGCGCGGCTTCTTGAAGTCGGCGGCCTTGTAGGCCTTCGTCAGATACTTGTCGTATTCCTTCGGGTCCACGGTAATGCTCGAGAGATCCACGCTCTGGCCGTTGCCCACTACGTCTTTGATCTTCTGCTGCTTGACGAGGCGGTCCACATAAAGCGCGCGCAGCGCGGGCTCGTCGAGCTTCGGATCGACGCGGCCGATCAGGTCCATTCTGATGGACGGCTTGGCGCCGAGCGCCTTCACGATCGTGTCGAGCTTGTTGCTGTCGGCGTCCGTCAGTTGCGCCGAGCCCGGTTCGAATTCGACGTAACCCAACTCCTCGCCGCTGCCGCCGAACGCGTTGGCGATCAGCGAGAACGGCGCGGTCACCGCTTTTTGCAGCAGATTGAGCACCGCGTGCCAGATGAGGCCGCCAATGCTGAACTCCGGATTCGACAGCGAGCCGGACACCGGCAGATTCACGTCGATTTCGCCGCGCGAATTTTTCAGGAGCGAAATGGCGAGCCGCACAGGCAGCTTGGTCGCCGTGTCGTTTTCGACGTGATCGCCGAACGTGAGTTGTTCGATGAACAAATGGTTATCCGCGTTCAGTTGATCGTTTTCGAGCTTGTAGTGAAGATCGACGTTCAACTTGCCCTTGGTGATCGGATAGCCCGCATATTTCGCGGAATACGGCGTGAGGTTCGTCAGTTCGATGTCATGCGCGCTCGCGGTTAGGTCGAGCGCCGGCTTGGCGATCAGCGGATTGACGGTGCCACGGGTCGACAACGGGCCATTGGCCGCCAGCTTCGCCGCAATGTCAACGGGCGCGGACGTGGTGGACTGCGTGCCGAACGCCCCCACGGTGCCCTGAATGCCGACCAGGTTCGCGGTGAAGTTCGGCTTGATGAAGTTGTCGGTGTAAGTCACGCGGCCTTGCTGCAGCACCAGTTGCAGGTCGGCGCGCGGCGCCGGCAGCCAGTTGCCGCTTCGGCTGCGCGTCGACGACACAGTCACATCGAGGGATCCGTCGCGATTTCGGCGCGCGCCGTTGCGATCGCCCACCGCGATGCGCGCCGGTGCGCTCTCGCCGAGCGCGCCGTCTTTCGTGTAAGCGGTGATCGACCAGAAGCCGCGCACCGGCGGCAACTGATTCGGGGCGAAATGAATCACGTACCGGTTGGCGCCGTTGAGCGCGTGGCCGTCGCTGTCCTGAGTGACGACCGCACGCACCTCGTCGTCTTTTGTGCCGATGCCCGGTTGCGCATACGCGGCGTAGGCGCGCAGCGCGTAGTCGGGACCGTAGTTGCCGACGCCGTCGCCGAACCAGCTCCAGCCATTGCCGGTCAGCAGATTCGACGGCGGCGTGACGACGCGCTCGTGACCATCGGCGAGACCCGCTGCGATTGCGTCGGATACGCTCGGCAGCTTCACCGGTTCGCCGGGCGTCACGCCGAGATCCGACAGGATTTTCAGCGCATGAGGATCGGCGGGTTCCGGCGGATTGTCGGTCAGCGCCTGCGCGAGCCGATTGAAGAAACCGTTCGCGTCGAGCGCGGCGACCTGCGCGGCAGGCGTGCCCGAGGCGCCAACCGGGCCGCCGGCCACATCGGCGCTGCTGCGCGGCGGCACAACTGACGCGGAGCGCGTGTCGCCGGTATACACGGAAAGCGGTGCGACGCGAATCGCGCGCTGCAACTTGCGAACCGCCGTGAGATCGCGCGTGCCGTTCGACTGCATGCGCACGCTCACCCATGCATTGCGGGTCGGCACGTCGACGCGCTTGACGTTCCTCGGCAGGTTCCCCTGCCAGCCCGGTCCACGAACGCAATGGCCTGCGCCTTGATGCCGTTCGCGCGCGTCGCGAACTGGTCAGCCGTCGACCAGACGACGTTGGTCCACATATCGAGAACGCGGGCGTCGACATAGCGGCCGCGCGAGTCGGGCAACACAATGATCACCGGTTCGCTACCGACGTCGAGCCAGCCGGTGGAGTCCAGCGTGTCGAGGCTCGGCTGCATCGGATTGGACGCGCCGATGGGCGGCAGCGCCTGCGCATGGCGCAGCGTGTTGAGCGGCGCCTGGCCGGGCTCGGTGCCGACCGCCGCGTCGCGCGCGACGCCCATCAGCACGAGCGGATAGCCGAAAACGTAGGAATCGGCGACTTCGTCCTTGATCCAGCCGGTGGATTTTTGCGTCGTGGACGGCGTCGACGCGCAACCGGCCAAGAATGCGAGGCCCGCGAACGATGCGCAGGTCCAGTAATTCGTAAACGTTGCTCGACGATTTTTTATCATTCGTTCAGGGGGCGGAACGTACGGTCCAAAGAAAGACGCCGGCGAGAGCGCACCGGTGCTCGCGCGGTCTCCCAAACCCTGCGTAGCCAGTCCGCGTCGCTTCGGCGACAAACGTCGTATGTATCGTATCCGCGCTCGCCAGGCAAGCGCAAAGGCGCGAATAGCGTGTTGCCGCAAAGCCCGGCGCGTCGCGAGCGGGTTCTTGACCTTCCCATCATGGGAAGGTCGATACTGGACTTCATCATGCGGCCCCATGCCGCCACGAGCCTCGAACATCATGACCGAACTTGCCACTGCTCCTGCCGCGCGGTCCGACGGCGACCCTCCGAGCCACACTGCCGAGCTTGAAATCGGCGGAATGACCTGCGCCTCGTGCGCGATGCGTGTCGAAAAAGCGCTGGCGAAGGTGCCGGGCGTGTCGGCGGCGTCCGTCAATCTTGCGACGGAAACCGCGAGCGTCAATCTGACCGACGCGGCAACGGGCGTCGATGCGCTGATTGCCGCCGTCAAGAAAGCCGGCTACGAGGCCGCGCCCGTCGCGCCGCCCGACGCCGCGCCGGAACTGAGCGATGCCGGCGCGGCCAGCGCGGCGGCGGCCACCGCTCCCACAGCCGCCGACCGCAAGCGCACGCAAACGCGCCGCGACCTGGCCGCTGTGCTGGTCTGCGCGCTGCTGACGCTGCCCCTCGTCGTCCCGATGACGGCCGAATGGTCCGGCGTGCATGCGATGCTGCCCGTGTGGCTGCAATTCGCGCTCGCCTCCGTCGTGCAGTTCGTGTTCGGCGCGCGCTTCTATCGCGCGGCTTACCGCGCCGTGCGAGCCGGCGCGGGCAACATGGGCCTGCTGGTCGCGCTCGGCACCTCGGCGGCGTATGGCATCAGCGTCTACCAACTGGCGAGTCATCCGGACGACGCGACGCATCTGTACTTCGAAGCGTCGGCGGTCGTCATCACGCTCGTGCGCTTCGGCAAATGGCTCGAAGCGCGCGCGAAGCGCCAGACCACGGACGCGATCCGCGCCCTCCAGGCGCTGCGGCCCGACCGCGCGCGCATCCGCGCGGGTGCGGACGAGCGGGAAGTGCCGCTCGCCGAGGTCAAGGTCGGCACGGTCGTGATCGTGCGGCCCGGCGAACGCATTCCCGTGGACGGCGCGGTGCTGGAAGGCCGCAGTCACATCGACGAATCGCTGATTACCGGCGAAAGCCTGCCTGTGGCCAGGCAGACGGGGGACGCCGTGACCGCCGGCTCCATCAACGGCGAGGGCGCGATTGCCGTGACCACCACCGCGATCGGCGCGGAAACGACGCTCGCGCGAATCATTCGCCTCGTGGAAAGCGCGCAGGCGGAGAAAGCGCCGATCCAGCGGCTCGTCGACCGCGTCAGCGAGATTTTCGTGCCGGCCATTCTGGTGATTGCGGCACTCACGCTGATCGGCTGGCTGCTGGCGGGCGCGGGCGGCGAAACGGCGATCCTGAACGCGGTCGCCGTGCTGGTGATTGCCTGCCCGTGCGCGCTCGGTCTCGCGACACCGGCGGCGATCATGGTAGGGACCGGCGTCGCAGCGCGGCACGGCGTGCTTATCAAGGACGCCGAGGCGCTCGAAACTGCGCATCGCTTGAATACGGTGGCATTCGACAAAACCGGCACGCTGACAATCGGTCAGCCTTCCGTCACGGCGTTCGAGCCGGTCGGCGAGATGAGCCGCGACGAAGCGCTCGCGCTCGCGGCCGCCGTGCAGCGGCAGAGCCACCATCCGCTCGCGCGGGCTGTGGTCAAAGCGTATGAGGCGGGCGCAGCCGCTAAGCACGGCTCGACCGCGCCCCAGGCTCTGACGGCGAGCGCTGCGCGCGCCGTGGCTGGCCGCGGCGTCGAAGCGGAGGTCGGCGGCCGCACGCTGGCGCTCGGCAGCACGCGCTGGCTGGAGGAACTCGGCATCGAACTGTCGCCGCAGGTCGCGGCGCGCGCGCGCGAACTCGAGGCGGCCGGCAACACCGTGTCCTGGCTCATGCAGCACGATTCGCCGACGCCCGTCGCTCTGGCATTGATGGCGTTCGGCGACACGGTGAAACCGAGCGCGCGCGCGGCCGTCGCGCGCCTCGCGGCCATGGGCGTGAAAAGCGTGCTCGTCACCGGCGACAACCGCGGCAGCGCGGCGAGCGGCGCGCGCGCGCTCGGCATCGACGAATTTCATGCGCAGGTGCTGCCGGACGACAAGGCTCGCGTGATCCGCGATCTGAAAATCCGCAGCGCGGGCATCGTCGCGATGGCCGGCGACGGCATCAACGACGCGCCCGCGCTCGCCGCCGACATCGGCATTGCCATGGCGACCGGCACCGACGTCGCGATGCACGCAGCCGGCATCACGCTGATGCGCGGCGATCCGGCGCTCGTGGCCGACGCCATCGACATATCGCGCAGGACCTGGCGCAAGATCCAGCAGAACCTCTTCTGGGCTTTCGTCTACAACCTGATCGGCATTCCGCTCGCCGCCTTCGGCTTGCTCAATCCGATGCTGGCCGGCGCCGCCATGGCGTTCTCCAGCGTCAGCGTGGTCACCAACGCCTTGTTGCTGCGTACCTGGAAGGCGAAGCCGTAAGGCCGGGCGCCCTGCGCGGGTGCAAAGACGCGCTCCGCGGACGCGCCATGATTACGAAATGCTTCCAATTTTCTAAAGGAAGCGTGGCCGTGGCCGTAAACAAGACACGATGCCGGAAGGTGCCTGCGCGCCCGTCCGGCATCGCTCGTCCCTCTTACTCCGCACACGCCCATGGAATTTCTCTCTTTGCGCCGTGCCAGCGTCAGCGCCCGGCTCGCCGTACTTTCATGTGTGCTGGTGGCGTTGATTTTCGCCTCCTTCACGTGGGCGCTGACACGCAGCGCCGGCAAGCAGGTCAGCGACCAGGTATTCGAGCGCATCGCCGAAAAAGACCGCTCGATCGCCGCCATGATCACGTTGTTCGACAAGGCGCTGTCCGCCGAAGTGGACCGCTCGACGTCGCTCTTCGCGAGCTTCCTGCCGAACACCTACACGCTCGACGAAACGCAGAAAATCGACGTGAACGGGGTGGCCACGCCCGTGTTCAAAGCCGGCGACAAGGTACTGAACATGGATTTCAGTATTCCCGACCAGTTTCTGGAACGCAGCGGCGCCGTGGCGACGATCTTCGCGCGCACCGGCGACGACTTCGTGCGCGTCACGACTTCGCTGAAAAAACAGGACGGCTCGCGCGCGATCGGCACGCTGCTCGACCGCAACGGGCCGGCGTATGCGCTCCTCATCGCCAACAAGACTTACACGGGGCTCGCGCCGCTTTTCGGCAAACGCTGGATCACGCAATACCGTCCGGTGACGGATGCGAGCGGCCGCGTGATCGGCGCGCTCTTCGTGGGCGTGAATGTCGACCAGGAAATCCAGCAGGTCGAAGACGGCATCCGTAAGCTGAAGATCGGCGAAAGCGGCTATTACTTTGTGATGAACGCGTCGAAAGGCGCGGATCGCGGCAAGCTGATCGTGCATCCGGCCGCCGCCGGCCAGGCCGCGGACAACGCGAACGCGCCGTATCAGCACATGCTCGACATGAAGGAAGGCCGGCTCGAATACCGTTCCGCCGACGCCACGCTCGGCGAACAAGGCGCGCGACAAGTTCGTTTCGTTCATCACGGTGCCGGAATGGCAATGGCTCGTGGCAGGCGTCGCGCCGCGCGACGAGGTGATGGCCGAGGTCAACGCGACCCACAATCACTTCCTGATCGCGGGTTTCGTGCTGGTCGGCGTGTTCGCGGCCGTGTTCCTGTTTGCGGTCCGGCGCCTCGTCAGCCGGCCGCTCGACGAGGCCGTCAAGGCCTCCGAGCGCTTCGCCTCGGGCGACCTCAGCGTGCGCGTCGCCCAAAGCGCAAGCCGGCGCGACGACGAGATCGGCCGCCTGATGCGCTCGATCGACGGCATCGGCGAAGGTCTGGCGCGCAGCATTGTTTCGCAGGTGCGCAGCGCGTCGACGGATATGTCGGAGGGCACGGAAAAGATCGCCACCGGCAGCGGCAACATCGCCTCGCGCATTGCGACGCAGGCAAGCAGCCTGGAAGAAACCGCGGCGAGCATGGAGCAGATAACATCGACGGTGCAGCAGAACGCCGATCACGCGTCGCAGGCGAACACGCTCGTCACGCGCGCGGCCGACGCGGCGCTCGAAGGCGGCCGCGCCGTGGAACGCGTGGTGTCGACGATGGGCGACATCAGCCGCTCGTCGCAGAAGATTGCGGAGATCACGAGCGTGATCGAGGGCATTGCGTTCCAGACCAACATTCTTGCGCTCAACGCGGCCGTCGAAGCGGCCCGCGCGGGCGAACACGGCAAGGGGTTCGCGGTAGTGGCCTCCGTCAAGGAGATTGAAGGGCTGATCGCCGAATCCACGGCGACGGTGCAAAGCGGTTTCCAGATCGCCGAGCAGGCCAGCACGACCATGCAGGGTATCGTTCAGCAGGTCGGCCAGGTGCGCGCGATCATGGGCGAGATCAGCGTCGCGTCGCGCGAGCAGTCGGGCGGCATCGAGCAGGTCAATCTCGCCGTCACGCAAATCGGCGAAGCGACGCAGCAAAACACGACGATCGTCGGCGAAGCGGAAGAGGCGGTCGCCGAACTGCGCCACCACGCCGCGCGTCTGGCGCAAGTGGTCAGCGTGTTCAAGCTGGAAAACGGCGGCGGTTAAAGGGCGCGCTGGTCGCTACGGGGGCGCGTTGGTCGCTACGCGCTCGGGCGGAACATCTGGAACATATCGCCGATTTCCGCGTAATCCGCGCGATAACCGGCGCGCATGATCGACTGCGCGGCGTGAGTGTCGAACAGGCCGTCTTTCAGATATGCCTCGTTGATGTGCACGCCGACTACCTGTCCGAGCGACAGATAGTTGTCCATCGGCTTGCCGTCCATATCATGCAGCCGCACCACCTGTAGCAGCTTGCATTCGAGCGCGGCCGGCGCTTCGGCGACGTGCGGCACCTGCACGTTGCGCCCCGGCGCAGGCGTGAGTCCCGCGAGCGCGAATTCGTCGACATGCGGCGCAACCGGCGCTGACGAACGGTTCATCTGCTCGGCCAGCGGCTTCGTCGCGAGATTCCAGACGAACTCGCCGGTGGCTTCGATGTTGGAGACGCTGTCTTTGCGCCCCTCGCTGCTAAAGCCGATGATGGGCGGAAAGCTCGCAAACGCGCCGAAGAAGCTGTAGGGCGCGAGGTTCAACGTGCCTTCCGTGTCGCGCGATGAAATCCAACCGATCAGACGCGGGGCGACGATCGCTTTGAACGGATCGTGCGGCAGACCGTGGCCCGCGAGCGGGTCGTAGAAGTAATGGGGCATTGCGGGGGCGTGGAGTGGGTGACGGGTAGTTATACCGCAGAGTCTTGCGGGGAGTTGGGCCTACCCCCGCCCAATCACCCGCTTGCGCCCCTCCCTCACCTGTGCCACGTGCGCCTCGTCCCACTCATAAAATCCCGCGCCGCTGCGCAGGCCGACACGCCCCGCGTCGACCTGCTCTCTCAGCAGATCGAGCACGTCTTCGTCTTTTGCGAGCTCCGGCATCAGGTGCGTCGAAATATCGAGGAAGGTGTCGAGCCCGCCCATGTCCGCCGCTTCGAGCGGACCGACGATTCTCCAGCGGCGCCCCAGAGACGCCTTCATGACTCGGTCGACCACATCCGGCGTCGCCGCGCCCGAGCGCACGATGTTCAACGCCTCGCGCAATACCGCAAATTGCAGACGGTTGCCGACAAATCCGGGAATCGCCTTGGCCAGAACCACGGGCTCCATGCCGATCGCGCTCATCAAATCCGCGGTCTTTGCGGTGACTTCGGGCGCGGTCGCGCTTCCCGGCACCACTTCGACAAGCGGAATCATGTGAGGCGGATTCCAGAAATGCGCGATGACGAAGCGCTCCTTCGCACGCACCGGCGCCACCAGCTGATCCGGCGGGAAACCGCTCGTGTTGCTGGCGAGAATGGCGTGATCCGCGAGCAGCGCCGTCAGCTTTTCGTACAGGCGACGCTTCAGCTCGAGCACCTCAGGAATCGCTTCGATGACGAAGTCCGCCGAGCGCATCACGTCCAGTTCAGTGTGCGTCTCGATGCGCGCGAGCGCTGCCTGCTTCGCCTCGTGGTTGATCCGACCGGCGTCGATCAATTCGTCCAGCACCGCTTCCGCTTTCGGCGCGACGCTCGCGAGGCGCGCCGGGTCGACGTCGTGAACCACCGTCCGGTATCCATGCAGCGCGCTTTGCGTCGCAATGCCGACGCCCATCAGCCCGGTGCCCACCACGCCTATCACTGCCTTCGCTGCCTTGCTCACGCCGTTTCCCTCGCTGACATTCATGAAAGCGTCAAAGCATGGCGCAGCGTGTGCAAGCGCTATGCCGAATGCGACAAAGCCGGCCTTCCTCGCGGAAAAGCCGGCTCTGTTGGATTCGCGCCGCGTGAAGCGGCGCGGGGGTCAATGCGCCGATTAGTAGCGCGGCGGACGATGCTCGTCGCGGCCATGGTGGCGCGGGTCGTAGTCATGCGGATGATGGCGCATCCATTATTCGTCATGATTCCAGTAGCGGTGGCCGTCGTAATAACGATCGCCATGCCAGCCGATGTTGATCGACACGCCCACCGGCATCATATGCGGCTCGCCGTACACCACCGGCGCCGGGCCGTGGTCGACGACGATGCGTTCCTGTGCGGACGCGCCGCCCGCCGCCAGCATGGCGCCGCCGGTCAGCAGCGCCGCAATGATAGTTCGCGATGTCTTGTTGAACGTTTTCATGGTTCTCTCCCGTCAAAGTTCGAATCGAGCCGGCGCCGCGTTCTGGAGCCGGAAACCTTCGGCTCGCGCACGGCGCCGTGCGCTTGAAACCCACTTTAGCGACGCAGCCGGCATGAAGACGTGAGCACTTGTAAGCGCAGATTTCAAACAAAGGGACAGATGACGCGACCGCCTTTGCGCGTGAAACGCCCGTGCATCAAGGCTTGCGGGATGGAACGCGGATGTGGCGCGAGGAGATGGTGTCAGCCGCCGTTACATCCATTTCGGCGGCGAAATATTGCCGACAGGAAGCTGGCCTGAGATCGACGCAAGTGCGAGACGAACAAAAGCCACTGCGCGCTCTCACGCGCAGTGGCTCGAGATGACACACGCGCACCCGAGGCGCGCGCCCGCCGCGACGGTCGCGCGCGGGTGGAACGGCTTACTATTAGTCGGTCACCTGGATGCCGAACAGCGTGGCTTGCGCCTTGCGCTGACGCTCGGCTTCGCGCGCACGCGCTTGCGTACGAGTAGTCCTTGTCCAGCGGCAAGTGAGGCGACGCAAAGAGGTCGCTGACCTTTTGGAACAATGCAAAGATGAAGCTCATGGCGACTCCCGGTTGGTTGCTGCAATTGCTAGGGTTTTCCCTTAAGAAGCATTATAGTGTTTTCCCTAGGCAAAAGCTAGTGCAATGCACCATTAACTCGAGGGGGTCGCGCCACACGGCCTCGGGCGGCGATATTGCTTTGCAGCATGACAACATCCCTGTTTTTGCGACTTTGGGCACGTCGTCAAGCTTATTGGAGCGTCGTCGACGGGGATTTCCGGCCGGAGGCGCGCCGCTTGGCCGACGCGTCCTTGCGCGGATTAACGGCGGCGTCGACGGCGTCTTGCGCCGAAGGGTCCGTGGCCGCCAGCGTCGCGCTGTTGACCGATACGATCAGGCCGGGCAGCGTGCGCGTCGGCTGGTCTTGCGGCTTGACGGCGGCACCGGTTGCGGAGAACTCGACGTTCAGGGCCCAGTGTCCGTCGTGTATGCCCTGGTCCCGCAAAAGCGCGGCGATCAGGTCCTCGATGGAATATTTGTGTTCGCTAGTCGGCATGTCGGCTTCCGTCGGATGAGGCGCTGGCGCGCCCGATCTGCCGTCTTCGGCTTGTGACTGTGCTGCGCGCGGACGGCGCGCTTACCGTTCGCGGATGCGGGCGCCGCCGCCGCTTGCTGCGGGTTCGTTGTGGCCGGAGCGATCTCCGGCGAGGCTGCCCTGGCCGCGGCGGCATTGGCCACCGCCATCTGGGTGTCGAGCAGACTGGCCATCGCGGCCTGCTGGTTTTGCATCATTTCTTGCATGCGATGCTGCTGCGCAGTGGTCTCGCGTGAAGGCGCATGAGCAGCATCGTTTGCGTGATGCCGATTGCGACCGTCATCAGCAGGGCGCCGACCACGACCGACAGCATCCACTTCATGCGGCGCGAATGGTCGCTCGCCGCACGACGCTGGTCGGCGATGACGCCGTACAACGCGTCGACGGTGTCCGCGAAGGCCGTCGCGCGGTCGAGTTCCGGCACAGTGGGCGCCGTGGTGGACGGCAACGTCTTCGCCGCTGCGGCACTCGCGGACGGTTTTACAACTTGTCCTGCGGCGCTCACCGTCGTGGATGGCGACGTTTCGCCAGCTGAGGCGCTCGCGGATAGCCGTGCCGGTGGCACTGCCGCCTCAACCGTCAAGGCCGGGATCTCGCCCGCCGATGCACTCGCTGACGGCGTCCCCCCTTGCCCTGCCGCGTCCACCGTCTGAGACG
This sequence comes from uncultured Paraburkholderia sp., assembly GCA_940746715.1. Classification (GTDB taxonomy): domain Bacteria; phylum Pseudomonadota; class Gammaproteobacteria; order Burkholderiales; family Burkholderiaceae; genus Paraburkholderia. The sequence continues at coordinate 259,927 of CALNWN010000006.1, read as the reverse complement.
TCGACATCTGAGCCACCGATGCGCCCGCGGACGGTCGCGCGACTTCCCCCCATCCGCGCAGGTTTGCCGATGCCCCCTTCCGGCCAGCGCGTGCATCCGCCGCTGCGGACGAAGCCGCCCCGCCCGCCAACGTCCGCTCAGGCCGAGCGCGGCCAATGCGCTGCGCGCGTCCATAGCCGATGCCTCCGGCGCATCCACCCGGCTCGCCGTCGCCGGTTCTTCTGCCTCGCTTGAAGCCAACGCTTGCAACCGCTTGCCGTTGGCTCCGGACACACCAGCTGCCGCCGGATTCGCACTCGCGGCGCTCCGCCGCCTGACGCAGCGCGGTCACGCTGCGCGCCACCGTTGCGGCCGCCATGGCAGGCGTGAGCGGCAAAACCGGTGCTTTGTCGTCGTCAGCCGAATCGGCAATCAGCGACGCCTGTGACGCATCCGCTCCGGCGGCCGTCGGCGGCTCGATCTCCAGCAATCCGCTCAGTTGCGCGGGCGTCGCGCCCGGTTCCTCGGCCGTGGGTGCGCGAGGCGCGCGGCGCGCAGCTCTCGCGTCCGGGGATGCGCCTTCGGCGCTCGCATCCAGGGCGCCCACCGCCGCGAGCACGACATCGGGCAATTCGAAACCGTGCAGCGTGCCCTGGAGGATGTCGATATTCATCGCCTCCAGCGTGGCGCGGGTGGGGTCGTCGGGGAACAGATCGAGCGTGCTGTCGTCGCGCGAGACGTCGCTCAGTTGCGCGAGGCGTTGTGCCGAGCGCGCCGCGCGCGCCAGCTTTTTTTCGGTTTCGGTGGAGACGGTGGCCTCGCGACGCTTTTTAGAAGCGGCGCGCCTAGGCCGAGACTGCTTGGATACTGCGGAATCTGCCATAGAGAAGAAAGCGGTGGTCGCCGGGGAGCGGGCGCCGGCACCGCTCGTCAAATGCCATTGGAATTTTTCGAGACCGCATTGTCGCATGGCGCTCACCGCCGCCGAAGCCATTCGGGAACGATTTTCGGTTTTAGCCGGACGCGTCGTCCCGCCGGAACTGCCCGAAGCCCCGCAGTGATCGCAAGCGTGCGCAAATCGCCTCGTATTCGACACTCGACACGCGATGCAGCGCGATCATCACCTAGTCGCACTCCGGCGTTTCGTCGCTTGCTGCATCATGAATTGTTTAACGCGGGCTCGCCGCGGCCAGCACCAGACGGGAGATGAGTTCGAGGTTGCCCAGCATCGTTCTCGCCTTGTTGAAATTATTTGAAGCGTTTTCCCCGCCGCTTTTGGGCGCCGGCCGGCATCCGTTTGCATTATGCTAGGCCGCGTGCTGCTGGCGCCGAGGCCGATTCCCGCGTTGGCATACGATGCCGAGCCGCACTGCTGCCAGAACCCGGCCCGCTTGCTTTCACGGGCACTTTGAATCACCGCGTTTGAAATCTGACTATGCCCAGCACCCACTCTGACGCCACAACGACGATCGCGCTCGCCGCCGCGCTGCGCCATCACTTCAACGGCGTCATCCTGCCAATGTGGCGCGGACCGGGCTTCAACGCCGCGCTCAGCTTGCCGTACGAGGCGCTCGGCGCGGAAGAGCATCGCCCGGCGCCCGTCGAGCGCTACCGGGCCATGGCGTGCGCGCGTCAACTATTCGTGTTCTCGCAAGCCGGCGATGCGGCCCACGCGCAGGCGCTGTTTGAGTCGCTCACGCACACCTTTCAGGACACGGAGCACGGCGGCTGGTTCTACAGCGTGGACCCGCACGGCGCCCCGCTCGACACGACGAAAGACCTGTACACGCACGCGTTCGTCGTGTTCGCGTGTGCGGAATATGGGCGGTGCTCCGGCAATCGCGACGCGCTCGACATCATGCATTGCACGTCGGCGCTGATCCAGTCGCGCTTTGCCGCCGCGGACGATCTCTTTAACGCCGTGCTCAGCGCCGACTTCGCGAACGTGACCGCCACGCCCGTCCAGAACCCGTTGATGCATCTGACGGAAGCGTGGCGCGCCGCCCGCGAAGCCACGCGCGACAACGCTTTCGACGCGGCGCTGCGGCGCCTCGCCGGCGCGGTCGCGCGTCACTTCGTGCATGCGCCGTCGGGTTGCATCGCCGAATTGCCGGTCGGCACGCCCGACAATCGCCTCGAGCCCGGCCATCAGTTCGAATGGTTCTGGCTGGCGAAGCAGGCGGGCGGGCTGTTCGAAGGCTCGGGGCTTGTGGAAAACCTGTCGCGCGCGTTCGCCTTTGCGCAACGCCACGGCGTGGATCCGCAAACGGGCGGCGTTTGCGCGTCGCTCGACGAAGCGGGACATATCAAGGACCCGATTCAGCGCATCTGGGCGCAAACGGAATATCTGCGCGCGCTCGCGAGTCACGACGAACCGGCCGTGCGCGCGATTTTGCCGCGGCAGATCGAACTGTTCCAGCAGCGCTTCCTGAGGCCGCAGGGCTGGTTCGAATGCAAGACTGCAAGCGGCGACGTCGCGCGCGCCGACATGCCGTCAACCACGCCTTACCACCTCGCCACCGCCTTCGACGCATTGCCGGCCTGACGCCTCAGCACGCCTGCCCCGAAGCGAGACGAAAAATGCTGCGCCATGGTTAACCCTGGCCCTCAATTCGTCTTTTGGCAGGCCCGCGGGGGCGGAAAAGACCCAAGCCGGGGAATACCCGCATACGGGTTGATTGGCGTCTGTCATAAAGACGTGATATAATTTGTACTTCGCGCTCGATCTCACGTTGAGAAATAGCGGTCGCGAATGCAATACACAACATATTTACTGGATCAAAAATGGCAACAGGTACTGTGAAGTGGTTTAATGATGCAAAGGGCTTTGGCTTCATCACGCCGGACGACGGCGGCGAAGACCTGTTCGCGCACTTTTCGGAAGTTCAAGGCAGCGGCTTCAAGTCCCTGCAGGAAAACCAGAAGGTGTCGTTCGAAGTGAAGCAAGGCCCGAAGGGCAAGCAAGCTGCGAACATCACGCCGGCCTAAGTACCCACTGTACGCTCAGGTAGGCTGACGCGCGCTTAAACGCTCGCGTCGAATACAAAAATGGCCCGCTTTTGCGGGCCATTTTCTTGTTCTGGCTGCCTGATCTTTAAGCTCAGACCATTTAAAATCGCGCGCATCCGCGACAACGCAAATTGCGCCGATTTAGGCGCCATTTCGTCTACCTGTTGTGTGCGCAACACAGATTCCGAAATTTCGAAGACGGACACCGCCTCCTTCAACTGCTGCGTCTGTTGATGCAGAGAAGGCGCCGCTGCCGCCTCTTCGACGAGTGCTGCGTTCTGCTGCGTCATCCCGTCCATCTGGACCACCGCCTGGTTGACCTGCTCGATGCCCGTGCTCTGCTCGAGCGACGACGCGCTGATCTCCGCCATCATCTGCGTGACGCGCGAAATCGAGGCGGACACGTTGCTCATCGCCTCGCCGGCGTGCTCGACGAGCGCGGAACCGCCTTGGATCTCGGCCACCGACTCGCTGATCAGCGTCTTGATTTCCTTCGCCGATTGCGCACTTCGCCGGCCACGACCGCGAAACCGCGGCCCTGCTCGCCGGCGCGCGCCGCCTCCACCGCCGCATTCAGCGCGAGGATGTTGGTCTGAAACGCGATGCCGTCGATCACCGAAATGATTTCGGCAATCTTGTCGGAGCTTTGCGCGATGCCGCGCATCTTGTCGACGACCTTGTCCACCACTTCGCTGCCGCGGGCCGTCGCTTCGAGCGCGGTCTCCGCGAGCGCATTCGCCTCACGCGCGTGGTCGGCATTCTGACGCACAGTGGCGGTGAGTTCCTCCATGCTCGACGCCGTTTCTTCGAGCGATGCCGCCTGATTCTCGGTGCGTGCGGACAAATCGGCGTTGCCGGTCGCGATTTCATCGGCGCCAAGGTGAATCGAGTCGGCGGATTCGCGCACCGTCTGCACCGTGCGCGCGACGCTTGCCTGCATCCTGGCAAGGCCCGAGAACAACCTGCCGATTTCGTTGGTGCCGCGCGCGGCGATCGGCTGATCCAGACGCCCTTGGGCGATGCGTTCGAAATGGCGGCCGGCTTCTTCCAGCGGGGCCACCACGCCGCGGCGCAGCGCGAGGTGAACGGCAAACGTGCCGCCAACCAGCGCCAGCAGAATCACAATGCTGACGACGCGGAAAGCCGCCATCCGCGTGTCGATCGAATCCAGCGACGCGCGGCTCGCCGCGTTGCCGAACTGTGTGAAGTTGTGCAGCTCGGTCAGATAGGCGTCCTGGAACGACTGGGTCGGCTGGTCGAGGAAGGCCTGGATATTGTTCCCATCGAGAAACTGCGCGAGCTCGGTGAGCGCGCCGTGCAGCTTCTTGTAGCGCTCGGCCAGCGCCACCGCGCGGGCGCTGTTTTCGTCGCTCGTCTTGGGCGCGCTCGCGAAGGCGTTGAACGACTGCTCGGCCGCCGAGAGCTGCTCGCGGGCGTGCTGGACGATGTCCGTCGGCTCGGCGCCGCCGCGCACCATCCGCGTACCGGCGCGCGACAGGTTGATGCGCGCGTCCATCAGATGCTGCGTTGTCTCATTGACGGCGTTCAATTGCCGGAGCGCGATATTCGACAGATCGCCGACGTCGTCATGCGTGCGCGTCAATGACCAGAAACCCACCGTGACAAGCTGGAAAACGCAGAATGCGGCCAGGACACACAACAGGCCGGATGCGACCTTGATCTTGCTGAACATCGTGAACACCTGAAGGCAAAGAATAACGGGAGCTACGTCAGGGTTTACGGCAGCATGCGGGCTTGCTGAAGGTCAAATCCGTCAAGGATCGTCCTACGCTGGTTACGTCGTATTTACGTCGCATTTGCGTCCGAATTCTCGCCATTCCCCGCAACAATGCCGTGCAGATATTTCCGATTCACCTTGACGGCGTGCGTCGGCGCTTCCTAGAGTGGGTAGGGAACGACGAGCGCACCCTCGTGCGCGATGCTACCGCGGGCCTTCCTCGAAGGAATCACAATGACTGACTTACTCGACCGGGCGCGCGGCGCATTGCATGCCCAGCCGTTCAGCATGCTGCTAGGCGCCGAGCTGATGTACACCGGCACGGGCGAACTCGCACTGAGCCTGCCGATTCGCGACGAGCTGCGGCAGCAACATGGCTTCGTGCATGGCGGCGTGATCAGCTATCTCGCCGACAACGCGCTCACGTTTGCCGGCGCGCTCTCGCTCGGGCCGAAGGTCGTAACGGGGGAATACAAGATCAACTATCTGCGGCCGGCCGTGAACGGCACGCTGATCGCGCGGGCGGAAGTGGTGTATGCAGGCCGCCATCAGGCGACCTGCCAATGCAACATTTTCGTGATGGACGGCAACCGCGAGAAACTCGTCGCGGTCGCGCAAGGCACGGTCAACCGGATCGGCGAGAACGGCGACCACAAACCGGCGAGCTGAGTTCGAGAACCCGCGGCTCGGGCTTCGCACGCCGCTCCGGCACGGCTTATTCCGCCGCGTAGGTCTTCTGCGTTTGCTCGCCGAGACCTTCAATGCCGAGACGGATAGTCTGGCCCGGCTTCAGATACACCGGATTCGGCTTCACGCCCATGCCGACGCCCGGCGGCGTGCCGGTGGAAATGACGTCGCCCGGTTGCAGGCTCATGCACTGCGACACATACGAAACCAGCTTGGCGACGCCGAACACCATCGTCTTCGTGTTGCCGTTCTGATAGCGGTGACCGTCCAATTCGAGCCACAAGCCGAGGTTCTGCGGATCGGCGACTTCGTCGCGCGTGACCATCCACGGGCCGATCGGGCCGAAGGTGTCGAAGCCTTTGCCCTTGTCCACTGGCCGCCGCGTTCGATCTGCCATTCGCGTTCCGACACGTCGTTGATCACGCAATAGCCGGCGACATAGTCGAGCGCATTCGCCTCGTCGATGTATTTGGCCGGCTTGCCGATTACGACGCCGAGTTCGACTTCCCAATCGGTCTTCTTCGAGCCGCGCGGAATTTCCACGTCGTCGTTCGGGCCGGAAATCACGCTCGTCCACTTGTTGAAGATCACCGGCTCGGCGGGCACGGGCAGATTGGATTCCGCCGCGTGATCCGCGTAATTCAAGCCGATGCAGATGAACTTGCCGATCTTGCCGACGCACGGACCGATGCGCGGGTTGCCTTCCACGACCGGCAGGCTTGCCGGGTCGAGCGCGCGCAGTTTGGCGAGCGCCGCGTCGCTCAGCGCCGCGCCGTCGATGTCGGCGACCACGCCAGACAGATCGCGAATCTTGCCTTGCGCGTCGAGCAAGCCCGGCTTTTCCTGGCCTTTCGGCCCGTAACGAAGCAGTTTCATCGTTGCACTTTCCTCTGGTTTCAGTGGTGTTCGGTTGGTACGTCAAGCTGCGCCGGCTCATGCGGGCGCGTTCTCAGTGCATGCTCAGTTCGACCAGCCGCCGTCGATCACATGCGCGTGACCCGTCGTGAACGACGACTCGTCCGACGCGAGATACAGCGCGAGCGCGGCAATCTCCTCCGGCTTGCCGATGCGGCCCATCGGCTGGCGCGCGACAAACGCCGCCTGCACGGCCTCGAGCGTCGCGCCTTGCGCCGCGGCCTGCGCGACGATCCGCTGTTCGAGCGACGGCGACGACACCGTGCCGGGGCAGATCGCATTACAACGTATACCACGCGTGATGAAATCCGCGGCGACCGACTTGGTCAGCCCGATCACCGCCGCCTTCGACGCGCTGTAGGCAAAGCGGTTCGGCACGCCCTTCACGCTCGACGCCGCCGACGACATATTGATGATCGACCCGCCGCCGCGCTCCAGCATGCCGGGCAGGAACGCGCGGATCATCCGGTACATCGCTTTCGCGTTTAGGTCGAACGCAAAATCCCAATCCTCTTCGCTGCATTCGAGGATCGAGCCCGCGTGCACGAAGCCCGCGCAGTTGAACAGCACGTCGATGGGACCGAGTTCGGCGGCCAGCGCCTTGATCGCGTCGCCGTCCAGTACATCCAGCTTGCGTGCCTCGACGGGCTTGCCGGCGAGCCCGTCGATGCGAATGTCGGTGGCGATCACGCGCGCGCCCTCGCGTGCGAATGCTTCGGCGGTCGCGAGGCCGATGCCTTGCCCCGCTGCGGTAATCAATGCTGTCTTGCCGGCCAGTCTTTGTGTCATCTACGACTCCAGTTGAATGGGCTTAACCTGTCCTGGTTACGCTTGTCTTCGTTACGTCACAGTCGATAAAACGCAGCGGCATTGCCGCCAAAAACCGCTTCGCGCTCGCTGTCGGAAAGCGAAGCAAGCAGCGTGTTCGCCACCGAGTGCCAGAGCAGATAATCGCCGTTGAGTTCGAGCACGGGCCAGTCGCTGCCCCACATGAGGCGCGCCGGACCGAAGGTAGTGAGCAGATGCTCGACGTAGGGCCGCAGCGTGTCCTCGGTCCAGCCCGGCGAGGCCTCCGCTGCGAGGCCGGAGAGCTTGCATTGCAGGTTGGTCAGCGGAAGGTGCCGTGAAGCGGAATACCGTGCCGAAGTTGTCGTCGTCATGAAGCTCGACGGCAATGTCCACCACCGGCTTGCGCAGCGACTCCCCATTGCTACCGGCGCAATCGCCGGATTCTCGCTGAGGCTCCTTAGCCCCCGAATCCGTGTCGGCACGCGCCGCTTCGATTTCGAGCCCGAAGCGCTCAAGCAGGCGCGCTGCGGCTTCCCCGGTTAGTTGGCGCTCACCTGCCGCCAACGCCGCGCGAGCCTGCGTCTGCGCGGCGTCGATTGCGTCGGGTACGTCAGCCGGCAAGCCTTCGGGCGTTTGCATCAGCAATTCGCGCCCCATGCGGTAATCGACGAGACGCGCAAACGCGCGGGCGAGCCGCTGCGGCGTGGTGTGAACCGGAATGCCTTGCGCATGCACGACGAAGGCCGTGCCGGTGCCGCGATGCGCGGCGAGCAGTTTCAGTGCCGTGTCGAAGTGCTCGGGACGCGCGTCGTCGCCGAGCCGCAGCGGATTGCCGCCCACCGCGTGCGGCAAAGCTTGCCGCAGCGCGAGCCGGTCATCGTCGGAGCGCACCTCGCCGACGATGATCGCCGCGCGCGTCCCCAATCCGCCCAGCTTGTGAATGATCGACGGCCAGCTCGCGGGCGGCGTGCAGATTAGCGCGACGGTAGGCGCTTGCGGCAAGTCGCCGGCATCATGGATCACCGCGTGGCCGCCCAGCGTGTCGTATTGCGGATTCACAGGCCACAGCGGGCCGTCGAAGCCGCGCCCACACCATCGCGCCGGTGCTGCCCGGCCGCTCGGAAGCGCCGATCACGGCGACGGACTTCGGTCGGAACAACGCGTCGAGATTGCGAACGGTCACAGGCACTCCGCAAATTAAAGGGCGCCCCGCTCGGGCGTGAGCGCGCGTCTTCGTCAGGATAGGCGAACTGACGGGATCGCGCGGCGCTTCTCGAACGCGTTGATGGGCCGATCAACCGGCGCTGGATTCGCGCGACCGCGCGTCGGGATTTTTTTAGCGCGCGCAGGCAAAATAGCGCGCTTCAGTGCGACAATTGCAGGCGCTCCGCGCACCGACACCGGCGGCACCGTTGCGGATGATCAAGAGACAGAAGGTGAGGTATGCGACGCTTGCCATCGCTCATCGCGTTGCGTTTTTTCGAGGAAACTGCGCGCCACATGAGCTTCAACCGCGCGGCGAGCGCGCTGTGCGTGACGCAAGGCGCCGTGAGCCGGCAGATCAAGCTGCTCGAGGAATCGCTCGGCGCGAAGCTTTTCGAGCGCGATCACAAAGGCATTCGCCTGACGCCGGCCGGCCTGCAGTTGCTGCCCTGTCTGTCCGACGCGTTCGACACCATTGAGCGCGGCTTCCGCCAGATTACCGCCGCCAAGGGACGTCGCCGCCTCGTGGTCGCGGTGCCGCCCACCTTCGCGACGCAGTGGTTCTCGCCGCGGCTCGGTTCGCTGGGCCGACGAAATGCCGGACGTCGAATTGTCGATCCGCACCGAGCCGACCGCGGACTGCCATTGCGACATCCGCTTTGGCCGCCATGCGGTGCCCGACGCGCATTCCGAATTACTGATGACCGAGCGCCACGTGCTCGTCGGCGCGCCCATGTTGCTCGGCGAGCCGCTCGACAGGCTGCTCGAACACATGCCCGCGCTACGCGGAAAACGGCATCGAATTTTCGACGCTCGAACAGGCGATTCGCGCGGCGCGCAAGGGCGCAGGCCTCGCTATCGTCGACAGAAACATGATCGTCGAGGAGCTGGCGGACGGCAGCCTCGCGCAGTTTTCGGAGGTGGAAGTGGCCGGCCCGTTCGGCTACTGGCTCGACGTCGCGCCGCAGCACGCCGGGCTCGAGTACGTGCAGGCGTTCGCGGGCTGGCTGCGCGAAGCGGTATTGAAGATGGGTTGACTTGCCGCTGCCGTCAGCCGCCGGCCGTGTGCGGCGCATGAACCGGCAATAAAAAAGCCGCGTGCTGCATCACTGCGCCACGCGGCTTTGCCTTGTCGCTCGGGCCGCCCGGCAAGCATCAAAGCGCTTGCGGACTCCGGCCTTGCCGGCTTACATCGCCTTCTTGAACGGCGCGCCGAATGCTCGCGAAGCTCGTTGAACACGATTTTCGGCCACGCCTTTTGTGCGACCTCGATCTCCGACACATGCGAAGCGAGATAGGTCGGCGCGTCCGATGCGTCGAGCGCGATGCGCGCGGCGTATGAATCGGTGAAGCGGCGAAGTTCGGCGGGGTCGTCGCATGTGACTCAGCGGGACATGCGGTAGCGCGCGGGCGCCATGCGCACGTCGACCTTGTATTCCGTCGACAACCGGTGCGACACCACTTCGAACTGGAGTTGGCCGACCGCGCCCAGAATCATCAAACCGCCCACTTCGGGACGGAACACCTGAATCGCGTCTTCTTCGCCAAGCTGCTTCAGCGCCTCGCCGAGTTGCTTCGCGCGCATCGGGTCGACCACTTCGACGGTCTGGAAAATTTCCGGCGCGAAGAACGGCAGGCCGACGAACTGGAGCGCTTCGCCTTCGGTCAACGTATCGCCGAGACTCAGCGTGCCGTGATTAGGAATACCGATGATGTCGCCGGGATACGCCTCGCTCACCGTCTCGCGCCGCTGCGACAGGAACGTCACCACGTTGTTTGCGCGGAACGTCTTGTTGGACCGCGTCACCTTGACGGCCATGCCGCGCTCGAAACGCCCGGAACAGACACGGATGAACGCCACGCGGTCGCGGTGGGCCAGATCCATGTTCGCCTGGACCTTGAACACGACGCCGGTGAACTTGGGCTCGTCGGGCATCACCGGACGCTGCACCGTCATGCGCATGGACGGCGGCGGCGCCAGGTCGACCAGCGCGTCGAGAATTTCCTTCACGCCGAAATTGTTGATCGCCGAGCCGAACAGCACCGGCGACTGCTGGCCGGCAAGAAACTGCTCGCGGTCGAAGTCCGGCGTGGCGCCCGTAATCAGATCGATTTCCTCCTTGGCGCGGACCCAGCTATGACCGAAGCGGCGTTCGCCTTCCTCATCGCTCAAGGCCTGCAGCGTTTCTACTGCGCCGCCCGCCGTGTCCTGGCCGGCGCGGAATACGCGAACCTGGTCGCGCTGAATGTCGTAGACGCCCTGGAATTCCTTACCCATGCCGATCGGCCACGTGAATGGCACGGCCGCGACGCCCAGATGCTGCTCGATCTCGTCGAGCAGTTCCAGCGGTTCGCGCACTTCCCGGTCGAGCTTGTTGATTCGAGCTTGTTGATGAACGTGACGATGGGCGTCTTGCGGCTGCGGCACACTTCGAGCAGCTTGAGCGTTTGCGCTTCGACACAGTTCGCGCCGTCGATCACCATCACGGCGGCGTCGACCGCGGTCAACACGCGGTACGTGTCTTCGGAAAAGTCTTCGTGACCCGGCGTATCGAGCAGATTGATGACCGCGTCGCCGTACTCGAACTGCATCACCGAGCTCGCGACCGAAATGCCGCGCTGCTTTTCGATTTCCATCCAGTCGGACGTCGCGTACCGATTGCTCTTGCGGCCCTTCACGGTGCCGGCGATCTGAATCGCGCCCGAAAACAGCAGCAGCTTTTCGGTCAGCGTGGTTTTACCCGCGTCCGGGTGGGAAATGACCGCGAAAGTGCGGCGGCGTGTCGGGTCGGGAACCCGCATCACTATGGCAACCGGGCCGCATCGGAAAACAGGTCGGGAACGAACGTTCGACAATACGGATAATCGCCAGCGCAGAACAGCGCAGGGAACGAATGATACACGCCGCGGCGTCGGACGTGGGAAAGCCGCCCGCGACGGGGCGGGCGGCTGGCGGCAGAAAAGCGGCTATCAGAGCCTGATTCACGCGGCGCGCGCGGCGCGGGGACTGCTCGGCACGACCCGCCGCCAGCCGCGCCTGCAGACTTCTCAGCCGCCGCTCGCCTCATTGAGCGTCAAGTGCTTCGTTTCGGGCGCCCACGCAATCGAAACGATCATGCCGACCAGCAGCACGGTCGCCAGCACGATCATCGTGACGTGAAACCCGAGGCCGGCGATGCCGAGCGGCAGCAGGAACGTCCCCACCGCCGAGCCGAGGCGGCTGCACGCAATGGCGAGGCCGACGCCGCACGCGCGGACTTCGGTGGGAAAGCATTCGGGCGGGAACACGCCGACCAGGTTCGAGAATGCCGACATGGTCAGCGTGAAAATGCCGAACGCGACGATCATGGCGAGCGTGGCCGACTCGGGCAGCGCGCTCAATGCAATCAGCGACACGCAGGTCACGGCAAACGAGCCGATCAGAAAGGCGCGCCGCGACAGCTTGATCGTGAGCCAGATGCCGATCAGCGCGCCAAGCACCAGAAAACCGTTCAGCAGCAGATCCGCGCCGGAGTCGTTGTTCAGGTGAGTCGCTTTCAGTATGGTCGGCAGGAACGTGTAAATCGCGAAATACGGAATGACGAGGCACACGAAGAACGCGCAGTTGAAGATTGTCCGGCGAATCAGGTCTTTTTCGAAGAGACGCATGAACCCGCTCGCTGTCTGCGCGTGTTCGTCATGGCCGCCGTCGAGCGTGACGTTTTCGCCGAAGTGCCTGAGGACGACCGACTTCGCCTCAGCGATCCGCCCTTGCCGAGCAGCCAGCGCGGCGACTCCGGCGTGCCCACGCGCGCGACCAGCACGATCACGGCCGGAATGCCCGCCGAGGCGAGCAGCCAGCGCCATGCATCCGGCGACGCGTCGGCGTAATGCATGCCGAGCACATTCGCGACCACGTAGCCGATCGTCCAGATGACGCTGAACGAGCCGAGCAATGTGCCGCGATGCTTGCGCGGCGAGAATTCCGCGAGAATCGCGTGGCCCACCGCAAAGTCGCCGCCCATGCCGAAGCCGATCAACACGCGCAGCAGACACAGCTCGACAGGCGAGCGCACATAGAACTGCGCAAAGGCAGCCACGGTGATGATGAGAAAGCTCATCAGGAAAATTTTCTGCCGGCCAAGCCGGTCCGACAGCCAGCCGAACACCAGGCTGCCGACGAAAATACCCATCAGCGCGGAACTGCCGATCATGCCCATCCAGAACGCGTCAAGCGGCATCTGCCGGTTCATCGCGGCGAGCGCATAGCCGATGGTGCCGAGCGCGAAGCCTTCGGTGAAGTGGGCGCCGAACGTGAGGCCGGCAATCTTGACGTGGAATGCGTTCAGCCGCACGTCGTCGATGGAAACGGGCTGCCTTGCGGGCGACGCGGACGCCGGGAAGGCGGGCGCGAGTCCGAGATGAGTTGCCTGGATATCCTGATTATTCATGGTGTCTCCTGTGTTTGTCTTGTTCGGGGTGGGCCGGCGTCGCGCGGCTGCGTCAGGCAGTGGCAGCGCCGGCCCGCGGCCTGACGCTCAACGCCCCAAACCGCCCATCAGCATGTACTTGAGTTCGGTGTACTCATCGAGCCCATACTTCGAGCCTTCGCGCCCCAGGCCAGATTGCTTGACGCCGCCGAACGGCGCGACTTCGGTGGACAGAATCCCTTCGTTGATGCCCACCATGCCGCTTTCCAGCGCTTCGCCCACGCGCCACGCGCGCGCCAGGTCGCGCGTGTAAAAATACGCGGAGAGCCCGAACGGCGTCGCGTTCGCGGCGGCCAGCGCCTCTTCTTCGGTTCTGAAGCGGAAGCACGCAGCGACCGGCCCGAAGGTTTCCTCCTGCGCGATCAGCATCGAACTCGTTGCATCGACGAGAACCGTCGGTTCATAAAAGGTGCCGCCTAACGCATGCGGCCTAGCGCCGGTCAGCGCCCGGGCGCCGTTCTGCAACGCGTCCGCGACATGCGCTTGCACCTTCGCCAACGCGGCCTGATGGATGAGCGGCCCTTGTTCGACATCGCCCTGCAGCGCGTTGCCCACGCGCATCTTGCGCGCGGCCTGGGCGAGCGCCTGCGTGAACGCGTCGTAAATGCCGTCCTGCACGTAAAAGCGATTCACGCAGACGCAGGTTTGTCCGGTGTTGCGAAACTTGGAAGCCATTGCGCCTTGCACGGCGGCGTCGAGGTCCGCGTCGTCGAAAACGATGAACGGCGCGTTGCCGCCCAATTCGAGCGAGAGCTTCTTCAACGTATCCGCCGACTGCTTCGCAAGCAATTTGCCGACGCGCGTCGAGCCGGTGAACGACAGCTTGCGCACCACGTCCGATTCGGTCAGCGCGCCGCCTATCGCAGCGACATCGCCGGAAACGATGTTGAACACGCCCGGTGGAATGCCCGCCTTCTCCGCCAGCACGGCGAGCGCCGATAACGGCGTCTCTTCCGAGGGCTTGAGCACCATCGTGCAGCCAGCAGCGAGCGCGGGGCCGGCCTTGCGTGTGATCATGGCGAGCGGGAAATTCCACGGCGTGATGGCCGCGACCATGCCGACGGGTTCGCGCGTCACGATGATCTTCGCGTTCGGATTCGGACTCGGAATGACGCCGCCATACGCGCGCTTCGCTTCCTCCGCGAACCATTCGAAAAAGCTTGCTGCATAGCCGACCTCGCCGCGCGCCTCGGCAAGCGGCTTGCCCTGCTCGCGCGTCAACAGTTCGGCCAGTGCATCGCGATGCCCGAGCATCGACTCGCCCCAACGTCCGACGCGCGCGCCGCGCTCCTTCGCGGTCATGGAGCGCCAGGCGGGAAAAGCGCGCTCTGCCGCGGCAATGGCTTGCGTCGTCTCGGCCGCGCCGCCTTTTGCGACTAGCGCGATCACTTCGCCTGTCGCCGGATTGAGCACCGGATACGTGCTCGCGCCGTCATACCACTCGCCGCCGATGTAATGTCCGGTCCGCAAAAACGGGTTCATGCGGCTTCCTCCAGTTGGCCGGCGAACACGCCTTGTGCCGGCCGAGGCTCGCGCGCAATGCGCTTGCCGGCGGTGTAATCGTTGATCAGGTCGCACGGCGTGTAGTTGCGTTCGAGCTCGAACAGTTCGTCGTCGGAAAGCGCGGTGCCGAGCGCGGCCACGGCGCTGTCGAATTGCGCGGGCGTGTCTGCCCCGACCAGCATGCTGGCCACGCCTTTATGCGCGAGCACCCACGCCTGTGCAATCTGCGCGGGCGACACGCCGCGCTGCGCGGCCACGCGCGCCACTGACGCCGCAATCTCGCGCGACACGCCATCGCCGTACATTTGCGCGGTGAAGAAGTCGGTCTGATTGCGCGTCGAGTGGGCGTCGCTCGTCAACAGCCCGCGCGCAAGCGGACTGAACACCGAGACGCCGACGCCCTGATCCTGGCAGTACGGAATCATTTCGCGCTCTTCCTCGCGATAGGCGAGATTCAACTGCAGCTGCATGTTGATCGGCTTGTGCCAGCCGTTGCGCTCGCAGGCCTGCATGATCTTCGCGAACTGCCAGGTGTACATGGTCGAGACGCCGATGTAGCGCGCCTTGCCCGCATGCACGATGTCGTTCAGCGCGCCCATGGTTTCTTCGACCGGCGTGTTCACGTCGAAGAAATGCAGCATGTAGATGTCGACGTAATCCATGCCGAGGCGCGTGAGCGACCCGTCGATGCCGTCCATGATGTGCTTGCGCGAGTGGCCGCCCGCGTTCTGATAGGCGCCCATGTCATAACCGACTTTCGTCGTCACCACGATTTCCTCGCGGCGCGCGAGGCGCTTCAGGATGCGCCCCACCACTTCTTCGCCGACACCCGTCGAATAAAAATCGGCGAGGTCGATGAAATTGACGCCGGCCTCGAGCGCGTGGCGAACAATCGGTTCGCTGCGCGCTTCGTCGAAAATCCAGGGCTTCCATTGCGGCGTGCCCATATTCATGGTGCCGAGGCACAAGCGCGAAACCTTCAGGCCGGATTGGCCGAGGCGAACGTATTCCATGAAACCTGTCTCCTTGCAGATGGGATGCGGCTGCGTGCGAGCGGTGCCGCAATCAGCGTTGTTTCGGTGTGTAGAAGGGATTCGAGACCTCGCGCGCGGCCGCGAATACTTCATCGCGATGCGGCAGGCCTTTCATCGCCGCGAGAATGGCGTTTCTGCACGCGCGGTAGTTGTTTTCGAAGACGGCGTCGAGGTCGTCGATAGCCGGGTTGACCCAGTTCGCCGACACCACCACCCAATCGTTCTCCGCTTCGGGCGGCAACGTGCCGTTCTCCAGCGACTCGGCCACCGCCTTCGCGATGCCGGCTTGCGACGCGCCCCACGTCGCGTTGCCGTGGAACTCGCTGCCGATTTGCGCCTTGTTCACGTAGAGCGTCAGCGGCTTGGTGGGCAGGCCGGGGCGCGCGATCACGACGAACGGCGCGTGTCCCGCCGAGGGCGTCGCGAGTGCCGTCGCAAAAGCTTGGCCCGCGGGGCCGTTGCGCGGGCCGACCAGCACGTTGATATGGGCGAGGTTCACGCCCGGGCTTTCGAATCCTTCGCCGATAAAAAGTTGTTTGTCCGCCGATACGCTCATGGTCTGTCCGTCGAGTTAAGTGGATGACCGATTGTGGCGTTCGGCGTCCGCGACCATGTATCGATGAGTTTTGATCCGGGGTATGAGGCGAACTCAACTCCGGATTTCCCCGGAGTAGTCGAGTAAGAGGCGCGCTTTGTGACGGGCCGGGACGCGCGCAAAGGTGAGCGTTTTCGGGACTTGCCGCGGCGAGGTGTGCAGGAGAGCGAAAGGTGAGCATCCGCGAGATGCTTGTTGCACCGACAGCGCTGCGTCGGTCCGTTGCCAGCTTCGATCCTGGAAAGATTAATTCAGCGCGGTGACGCTTCCCGCGATTCTTCGTACAGCCTGGGAATGCCCGTCAGCCAAGGCTAGCGCGGGTTTGCGCGGCATGGGTGAGCCGTGAGTCGTGGGTCGCGCTCACCGTGCGGCGGGTGCGCGCCGCGACGAAGCCAGGCTCACCGAAACAAAGCGCAGCGCATGCGTTGTCCGTCAAGATCAATCACCGGCAGCGCGGATCGAATCCAAAGGTGAGCGTTTTCGGGACCTGCGCAGCGGTGCGAAAAAACGCGCTGCTGCATCACTTGAGAGATGCGCGTCAAAGCGATGCGCGCAAAAAGGCGCGCGGCAGCCGCCCATCAAGCATCGATGAGAAAACGTTCGCGGTTCTTGCCGGCGAGCCACGCGGGCGAACGGCCGCGGCCGCTCCACGTTTCGCCGGTTTTCGGGTTGCGATACTTGGCGACCGCCGCGCCTTTGCGCGCCGCCGGGCGAGTTTTCGCAAAGCCGAGTTCCTCGGCGGTGAGATCGTATTCGGCAATTTTCTGCCTGATGTCGGCGATCGCTTGCGCGATCTCCTTTTCGCGAGCCGCTGCGACCTCCTTGTGAAGCTTCTCGAGCTGAGCGGTCAACTGCTTGTATGAGGCCATGACAGATGCTCCAGTGATTGTGGCGAACCGAAGTGCGAACGCTACAAGACGAATAAAACGCCGGATAGAGCGCCCATCACCGCGCGTTGTCTGAAGGGGCGGCGGAACACGCGAGGCGCGCGCGTTCAATCATCGATGGCATCGTACACGCGGCGCTCGAAGTCGACTGCCATCGGAAACGGCTCAATGGAACGGCGCTGGATCAGCATTAGTCCGATCAGATCTTCCAGCGGATCGGCGAACCAGCTCGTGCCGAAAGCGCCGGGCCAGCCGAACGAGCCCATCGAGCGATAACCTTGCGGCAACTGCTGCGCCGGATCGTCGACGATAGACAGGCCGAGGCGAACCCCTGGCCCGCCCACATCACGTGACCGAAAGCCGGCAGGCGGCGCTGGTCGCGCGTCAGGAAGTTCGAGCGCATGAGATCAACCGAACGATGCGACAGCAAGCGCGTGTCGCCCACGCGCCCACGCCGCAATAGCAACTGCGCGAACTGCAGATAGTCCTGCGCGGTGGACACGAGCCCGCCGCCGCCCCTCTGGAAGCGCGCCGGATTCGCCCAACGGCTCGCCGACGCGTGGTCCTCCACCACGCGCCGCCGCGTGTCGGCATCGACGCCATAAGCGGTGGCGAGCCGCGGCAGCTGCGGCTCAGGCACCCAGAACGCGGTGTCGCGCATGCCGAGCGGCTCGAAAATCCGCGTGCGAAAAAAGTCGCCCAGCGACATGCCGCTCACTCGCGTGATGAGTGCGCCGAGCACGTCCGTCGCGATGCCGTAGTGCCAGCGCGAGCCGGGCTGAAACATCAACGGCAATTCAGCGATGCGCGCAAGCCACGCGTCGACGTCGCCGCGCGCGTCGAAGCCGGCGCGATGCGTCAGCAGATCGAGCACGGTCAGCGGCGTGGCACCGGGTCCGTCTCGTCGAGCGGGCCGCCCGGATCGCGCAACACGCGCGGCGCGGCGAGCTCCGGCAGCCACTGCGCGATCGGCATGTCGAGCGCGAGCCGGTCTTCTTCCACGAGCATGAGGATGGCGGCGCTCGCCACCGGTTTTGTCATCGACGCAATGCGAAACAGAGTGTCACGCTCCATCGGCAAGTGAGCGGCTTCGTCGCGCAGGCCGAGCGCCTCGAAGTAGCCGGTTGCGCCGCGCTCGACGTAGTCCTGCAAAGTCCTCGTCAAGGCCGCGAGCCGGGCCGCTGAAAATCCTGCTTGCATGTCGATGGTGTGTCCCGGCGTGGTGTAGTCGAGGGAAGATGATGAGGCAAAGCCTTGGCCGCGACGGCAGTCAATCTTTTGCCGCTCTTCCAGCGCCGCGAGCGCGGCATTCAGACGTTTGATGCGATTGACCTGTGTCGGCATGCGGACGGCGTCGGAAACCGAATCGATGCGGTTACGCCAATACGACAGCGGGATTCGGTCTTCAGCGGAAATGTGCGAAATGACGTGTTCGAGATGCTGGATGTCTTTTTCGAGTTGGTGGTGATTCATTCTTTTTCCCCGGAATACTCGTTGACTTAATTCAAAACGCAACGGAAAAGTACATGTGTGCCGCTCTCAACGCATCGTTTTTTGTGTCGGCAACTTCTTCCTCGCTTTTGCCTACCGGCCTCCTTGTCGGCAAAAGCTGCTGGTCGCATGCGCTAGCGAACCTGTGAAAATAGAATACTGCCGCGGGATTTGACGTTCCGTTACCTGGCGCACCGACTTCACTCCAGTGCGAAAAAATACAGCGACTTTTTATCGATGTCGATCCGTCTGGAATAAATCCCGGTAACTCGAATTGGATGTGCGGCGTGCATTACGCGCTTCCTGCGAGCGGCCGCATTAGAAGCACCCATTTATGACGCTAGCGCACTTCTCGAAAGCAGTTTTCCGCGGAATCAGGAAGGCGGGTGTATATCGGCCGCGCGAGGATGGCGCGGCGCGTGGAACGAGTTATTTAGCCCAGCAGGCGTAGATCAGGCTAAGGGTGCCGTTGCTTGTGGACCGGCGGACGGTGTCGAACCCGCCGGGCATTCCACCAGCGTGGTCGGACGGCCGTCCGACAGAAAGAGCGGCGCGCTGCTGCTGCAGCCGCCCAATGCCGCGCCGGCGGCAACTGCCAGCATCGCGCAGGTACGGCGCGCCAGGAAAGAGAAGCTCCGGTTCATGTGAAACCCCGATCAGGTCTTGTTTTTAGATCACGCGATTGTGCCACGCGACTATTACGCTGCGTGATCTGACGCAAGCGCCGCCGCGACCGCCGCCGCACGAGCGCTTGTCTCAAACTTCGATGCCGTGCGCCGCAATCTTCTTGTAGAGCGTCGCGCGGCCCATGCCGATTTGCGCGGCGGTCTCGATCACGCGCCCGCCGTTCGCGCGCAGGGCCTCGCTCAGGAAGCGCTTTTCGAAAGCCGCCATCGCGTCGCTCCATGACGACGGCTGCGCCGCCTGCCCGTCTTCGGCAGCGGCCTGCGCGTTGCCGTCCGGCGGCGGCAAGCTGGCGCCCGGCGCGCCGCTCGCCCCGGCACCGATGAACGGCGCGAGCGCCCGCGCGTCGATCCGCTCGCTGTCGGAAAGCATCACGGCGCGCTCCAGCGTGTTGCGCAACTCGCGTACGTTGCCTGGCTAGCCATACGAGCAGAGCAGCCGCAACGCGTCGTCCTGCAATTCGTAGTGGCTGCCGCCGCGCACCTGCCTCGACAGATCCTCGAGCATGGCGTACGCGAGCGCCTCGATGTCGGAAGCGCGCTCGCGCAGCGGCGGAGCGTGGATCATCAGCACGTTCATGCGATAGAACAGGTCCGCGCGGAAACGTCCGGCGGCGACGAGCGCCGGCAAATCTGCCGAGGTGGCCGCGATGATCCGCACATCCGCGCGCACGATCCGGTTCGAGCCGAGCGGCTCGAACTCCTTGTCCTGCAACACGCGCAGCAGCTTGCCCTGCAAAGGCAACGGCATATCGCCGATCTCGTCGAGGAAAAGCGTGCCGCCGTTCGCCAGCTCGAACTTGCCGACCCGCCCCTTGCGGTCCGCGCCCGTGTAGGCGCCCGGCGCCGCGCCGAAGAACTCGACTTCGAGCAGGGTGTCCGGAATCGCCGCCACGTTCACCGTCACGAGCGGCTGGTTGGCGCGCGCGGAGCCGCCGTGGATCGCGTGCGCGAGCAGTTCCTTGCCCGTGCCCGTTTCACCGAGCAGCAGCACCGGCGACTCCAGCTGGGCCGCGCGGCGAGCCTGGCGCTTCACTTCGAGGCTTGCCGTGCTGGTGCCGACAAAGCTGCCGAACGTGTATTTGGCCCGGCGCGCCTGCGCAAGCGACTGACGCGTCGCGATCAATTCTTCCTGCACGCGCGAATAGTGGGAAAACAGCGGCGTCAGCGCCTTGAGCTCGTCGAACAGCGCGAAACCGACGGCGCCGACGGTCTCGCCGGCGTCGTCCTTCAGCGGCAGACGCGTGACGACGAGCGGCTCGCGGTCCGTTTCCAGAATATCGAGCAGGATAGGCTTGCCCGTTTTGACGACTTCGCGCATCAGGCTGTTGGGAATCACCGCTTCGCAATCGCGGCCGATTGCCTGCTCGGGGTCGGCAAAGCCGAAGCGCGCCGCGTAACGCTTGTTGATCCACACGACGCGCGCTTCGGCGTCGACGATAAACGTGCCTTCGCTGAAGTTTTCGAACGTGTGAAACAGGGAATCCATCGCGCGGCGTAGCACGTCGCCGTAGGTGGCGGGAAGGCCCGCCCAGTCGTTCATCATGTTGTCGCTGTCTCCGGGCTATCGTTTTAGTGGCCGCTCTGTCTCTGTCTCTGTCTGGAGACAAGCTTATCTCAATAGAGAGATCCGCGACAAGCCCGTTGCATCAAGGCTTTCGCGCTGCTGTCAGCCACACTTTGTGCAATTCGCATCCCCGTTTGGAGACGTTTGGGTACAATCGGCGGCGCCGCGTCTCCCGGTTTTGGCGGCGTAAGCCCGCCGCGTCAGCGCGCGAGCCGTTGCAAGCCGCATGGCATGGAACCTGCATTCGCGGGCGCCATGCCGTCGCTACGAGGAGATGGCGTACACTTAGAACAAACCAAGCTTCTGGAGACTCAATGTCCTTTGTCATCGTCCTTGCCGCGCTGGCGTTTCTGATGTTCGCCGCGTATCGTGGCTACAGCGTCATTCTGTTCGCGCCGATCGCCGCGCTCGCCGCCGTCCTTCTGGTCGATCCGGCCGCCGTCGCGCCCGTGTTCACCGGCATCTTCATGGAGAAGATGGTCGGCTTCGTCAAACTGTATTTCCCGGTGTTTCTGCTCGGCGCCGTGTTCGGTAAGGTTATCGAACTGTCCGGCTTCTCTGAGTCGATCGTGGCCGCCGCGATCCGCTACATTGGCCGATCGCGCGCGAATGCGGTGATCGTCGCCGTGTGCGCGCTGCTCACCTACGGCGGCGTCTCGCTGTTCGTGGTCGTGTTCGCGGTGTATCCGTTTGCCGCCGAGCTGTATCGCCAGAGCAATATCCCGAAGCGCCTGATGCCCGGCGCGATCGCCCTCGGCGCGTTCTCGTTCACCATGGATTCGCTGCCGGGCACGCCGCAAATCCAGAACATCATCCCGACCACGTTCTTCAAGACGACCTCGTGGGCCGCGCCCGCGCTCGGCGTGGCGGGCTCGCTGTTCATCATCGTCGTGGGTCTCGGCTATCTGGAATGGCGCCGCCGCTCCGCGATGGCAGCCGGCGAAGGCTATGGCACGGAACTCGTCAACGAGCCGGAGCGCGTCGAGTCGAAGCAACTGCCGCATCCGTTGCTCGCCATCGCGCCGCTGGTGCTGGTGGGCGTCGCGAACTTCGTGCTGACGCGCTGGATTCCGACCGCCTACGGCGCTTCGTACACCGTCGCGCCGGACATTCTGCCGGGCGTTCTACACGCCGCTCACCACGACGATCAAAACCGTGGTGGCCATCTGGGCTGTCGAAGGCGCACTGCTCCTCGGCATCGTCATGGTCGTGCTGACGGCCTTCGGCCGCGTGCGCGAGCGTTTTGCGATCGGTACCAAGGCTGCCGTGGCGGGCGCGCTGCTGGCGTCGCTAAATACGGCGTCGGAATATGGCTTCGGCGGCGTCATCGCGGCATTGCCGGGCTTTCTCGTGGTCAGCGACGCGCTGAAGAGCATCCCGAATCCGCTCGTCAACGCGGCGGTGTCGGTGAGTTCGCTGGCGGGCATTACCGGCTTGGCGTCAGGCGGCATGAGCATCGCGCTCGCGGCCATGTCGGACGTGTTCATCAAGGGCGCCGAGGCCGCTCATATTCCAATGGAAGTGCTGCACCGCGTGGTCGCCATGGCAAGCGGCGGCATGGACACGCTGCCGCATAACGGCGCGGTGATCACGCTGCTGGCCGTGACCGGATTGACGCACCGTCAGTCGTATCGCGACATTTTCGCGGTGACCGTCATCAAGACGCTGGCGGTGTTCTTCGTTATCGCCGTCTATTACACGACGGGGCTGGTGTAAGCGCCGGATCGCTTCAGGAGATGATGCCGGCCCGTGTGCCGGCATCGCGACTTTTGATCGGTTATCGTGTCAACCCGACACTCTCAGCCGTGAGGTGCAATCTCCATGAGCCCCACCCCCGCTTTCTGGATGATCCCCGGCGCCCCGACGCCGGTCGGCCCGTTTAGCCACGCCGCCGAAGCCGACGGCTGGGTGTTCCTCACGGGCCAGATGCCCACCTCTCCCACTGACGACGCCGCGCCGCTTCCCGAAGGCGTGGTCGCGCAGACCCGGCGCGTCATGGACAACCTCGTGCTCGTGCTGAAGGGCCTCGATCTCGGCCTGCAACACGTGGTCGCCGTGCGCATTTTCCTCACCGAGTTCAAGCGCGACTACGCGGCAATGAACGAGGCGTACCGCGCGTACTTTCCCGCGGACGCGCTGCCCGCGCGCACCTGCATCGGCGTCACTGCCTTGGCTCGTGACGCGCTGGTGGAAATCGACTTCATCGCGCGCCGGCCGGGCTGAGCCTCAACGCCGACGCGTAGGTTGAATGCGCGGGTCGAAGGCGCGGCTCAACGCGCCGATTCTTCGTCGACGCCATAGTGCTCGCACAAGGCTTCGTGCAGCGACACGGGCGCGCTCGTCCATTTCGGCGGTCCAGCAGCTTGCGCTGTCGTTGCAGAGCCGCTGCAACTGCCTGCATTCGTCGACGAACCTCGGCTCCTGCACGATCACAAACGCGCCGCTCGCGCTATGCGCCCAGCCGGCCAATGCCTGCCGGTCTTCTTCGTCGACAATGGCAAGAAGCCGCGGCAGATCGTTTTTCAGATGCTCCTTGAGCATGGCCGTGTAGCGGGCTTTGTCGTCGGCGGCGAGGGTGCTTCCCGGTGCGGCGGACGCGGCTGCGGGCTCGCCCACCGGCGCTGCGCGGTCTTCCGGCGCAGGCGCCACCGCAGCCAATGCGGCCTCGAGTTCGCTCAACGAGGCAGGCTTCGACACATGGCCGTTGAAGCCGCGCTCGCGCCAGCTTTGCGCTTCCTGATCCTCGGCCACCGCGCTGAACGCGAGCACCGGCAGTTGCGTGTCCAGCTTGCGCAGCGCGGCGAGGAGCGCGTAGCCGTCCATCGCGGGCATATGGATATCCGTGAGCACGACGTCAAAACGCGTGCTTTCGAAGAGGCCGAGCGCCTGCTCGCCATCGGCCGCGATGGTCGGCACGCACCCGAGCGTGGCCAGCTGTTCGGCGATCAGGCCCTGAATCAGCGGATTGTCCTCGGCGACCAGAACCGTGAGACCTTGCAACGCGGGATGCACCGCGAACGGAGCCGTTGCGCCGGACGCCTTGTCCGATGTCGCGAACGCCGCGCCCGCGACGGGCACGCCGGCGGCAGCCAGCTCGATGGCCGCGCGCACCGCCGTCCCGCTGAATTCCGTTACTTCCAGCACGCCCTCGCCGCGCGCCTGCGGCCGCTCCGGGCCACCCTGCGTGATCCACACGGCGTTCACCGGCTGCAACGCACGCAAGCCGGCGATCGTGTCCAGATCATAGGCGCCGGAAACGATCAACGCCTTGGGGTGGTTGGTCCTCAGCCACGCCTGCGCGTCGGCCAGCGTCGACACCACGTGTGCGCGCCAGCCGAAATATTCGAGCCAGCGGCCGAGCAGATCGACAACCTGCCGATCGTGAAAAAGCGCGAGCAGCGGCCCGCGTTCCGCCGCTTTGGGCGCGGGTTTTTCGTCCGCGATTGCGGCGAGTGGAATCGATACATTGAACACGCTGGCCACGCCGACCACGCTTTCCGCGGAAATCGTGCCGCCCATCAATGCGCACAGGCGCGCGCAAATCACGAGCCCGAGTCCCGTGCTGCCGGCGCCGCGCGATGCGCCCGCCTCGCCCTGCGCGAACGGCTTGAACAGCCGCGCGATCAGTTCGTCGCTCATGCCCGGCCCCGAATCGGAGACGCGGCAGTTCGGAACCGGCTGGCCTTGCGCATTATCGACGAGCTCTGCCTGAAGCGTGATCTTGCCGCTCGACGTGAACTTGAACGCGTTGCTCAGCAGATTGTTGATCACCTGCGCGACGCGCATTCTGTCGCCGATAACGGTCCGCTCGAGCGTCGGCGAAAGCAGCGAATAGAAGCGGACCGGCCGGTCGCCCGCCATCGACGCATACGAAAGCGCGATGTTCTCGAACGCGTCAAGCAGCGCAAAGGGTGCACGCACGAGCAGCATTTCGCCGGCATCGATCTTGGAGAAATCGAGAATGTCGTTGACGACGCGGCGCAGCGCATCGCCCGCTACGTTCAGGCTCGCGAGCCGCTGCCCATGCGCTTCGAGGCCGGGCGTGCGCGCGAACAGTTCGAGATTGCCGAGCAGCGCATTCAACGGCGTGCGGATTTCGTGGCTCATGGCGGCAAGAAATTCGTGCGCGCACGCATCATCGCTTCCGACGTCTGCTGCGCGTGCCGCAACTGCTGTTCGAGCGCGTGTTGCGCGGTCACGTCGAGGATCGCGCAAAACAGCACGTCTTCGCCGGCGTAACGGGCTGGCGCGTAGTTGAACTGCAGAAACTGGACTTGCGCGGTGTCGGCTTCGTTTGAATGGGTAGATGCTTGTGCTCGCGAGAGTCCCGCCGATGGGAGGTGCCCAGGCTGCACCGGCACGGCCGGCGCGACAAAAGCCGCAACCCGCGCAAAAGCGCCAGCCGAAGCCTGCTTCGGTGCCTCGGCGAGAAACGCGGCGGCAATATGCGGCGGCAGGCGGCTCGTACCCGGCTCGCTATGCAGCAGTTCGGTGGCGAGCGCGTTCGCCGTCAATATCGAATGGTCGCTTTGCCTGACGATGCACAGTCCGACCGGCGTCGCGCTCACCAGAATGTGGTTGAGCGTCTCGCTTTCCAACGCGCGCGACGTCTCGGCGAACGCATTGCGCAAAAGCCGCAGGCCGAAGAAGCGCGCGGTGAGCGCGATCGCCAGCAGCACCAGCAACGCGAGACCGCCGATCACGCCGAGCTGCCAGCCCATCGCCAGCGCGAGCGCGCTCCACGGCACATAGCCGACGAGCGAGCCGAAGCCAGGCATCAACGGCTCGTGGAAGATCGCTCCTTCCCGCCCGAAGTGAAAGACGTGGGGCGCGGTCGCGGCCACCGTCTGTTGCAGCATCGCGCCGGTTTGCGCGTCGAGCGCCGCAGAGGAAACCAGGATGCGGCGGTCGGGCGCCATCAGCAGCGACGCGCCCGCGCCGCCCGGCGGTGCAATGCGCGCCGCGAGCACGTCGAGCGGAATGCTCGCGCTGATCAGCGTGAGCGGCGTGTCGCCTTCGTAATACGCGCTCACCGCGGAAATCACCGGCGCGTTGCGCAGCGGATCGCGGTACGGCCCGACCCACACGCGCTCGCCTTTGGCCGGCACGCGCTTGCCGGTTTGCAGTTGCAGTTCGCGCTCGATCGTCTCACGCAGCGTGCCGATGACCGCCTCTTGAGGCGCGGCGGGGGCCGTCGGCGGCGCCTCGGCGTGCGCATCCGCCAGCGAAGGCACGATCACGGCGTAATCCTCGTCGACTCCGATGAGCGTGGCGCGCTGCGCGAGTTCGAAGGCCTGCTGCGTCACCAGCGTCGATTGTGCCGCTTCATAGAGCCGCCCGAGTTTGTCGCCGGTTTGGGCGCCCCATGCGGTGCGCGTTGCCTGCCCGACGACGATGTCGAACTCCGCGTCGACCCGCTCCACCTTGCCGCGTGCCGCGCCGGTCTGCGCGATGGATCGCTCCACCGCTTGCGGCGCGCGCCGCACGTCGGTCGCGCTGTCGTAATAGTCGAGCGTGAATTCGACGCGCCGCAGAAACGACTCCTCCCGATGCAGCAGCAGCGACAGGTCGGTGGCATTCTGCGACGCGAACGTGCGGCGGTACTCGAGCTGCTTGAGCGCCGCGACCGCGGCGAGCACCAACGCAAAGACGACCACCATCAGCATCAGTGAGCCGATTGTCGCGAGATAAACTCGCTGCTGGCGCTGCGCATTTTTGGCGAGCGAGGCAAACGCCTGAGCGAGTGACTCTTGAGTACGATCAGGGATTTTCTGCATCGGCTCAAGTATGTTGCGGTTCGCGCAGGCAGACCGCTGCGATTTCCGGCGAACCCCGTCTGCTGGCCTACACCGGCGCAGTGTAGACGCTTTGAAGGTCGCGCGCGACGCATCCGGCACCTTTAAATCGAACCTTTTCCGGCTGCACCCGAACCCTGCTTTAACGGCACTCGCACCGGCAAACCTGAGTGGATTAGTGGAAAACCCTCAAGACATCAGAGCTAATGCCGTTATTCCTTGCAACGACGTCAGACCACGCACGGCGCGGCGTGAGCACAGCAAGGAAAGTCATGCGCAATAACCAGCCTGTCACGGCACGAGTACGAATTCCCCTCGTCGCAAATGCTTGTTTCTGCGACCGATCTCACCGGCCGCATCGAGTATTGCAATCCGGCCTTTGTCGCCGTGTCGGGCTATACGCACGAAGAGCTCATCGGCCAGCCGCACAATCTCATCCGCCATCCTGACATGCCGCGCGAAGCCTTCGCCGACATGTAGACCACGATCCGCGATGGGCGCCCGTGGACCGCGCTCGTCAAGAATCGCCGCAAGAATGGCGACCATTACTGGGTTCATGCGAACGTCACCGCCGTGGTCAAGAAGGGCGTCGTGGTCGGCTATCTCAGCGTGCGCGTGAAGCCCGCGCGCGACGCCGTGCGCGCCGCGGAAGCCCTGTACGCCCGCATGCGCGCGGGCGAAGCACGCGGCGTCAGGTTGTTGCGCGGGGTCGTCGTGCGCGGCGACCGGCTATGCGCTGACGCCGCTCGCGCTGGCCGCGGCCGGCCTCGCGTCATGGCAGGGCGCGCCGCCCGCGCCGTTCTGGATCGCATTCGCCGTGGCAAGCGCCGTCAGTTTCGTTTCATGGAGCCTGCTTGCGCGGCACGTCGCGGCGCCCGTGCGCGATATGCGCGGCTTCGCTACCCGCCTCGCCGCCGGCGATCTGACGGTCGATCTGCAGATCACGCGTCACGACGATCTCGGCGACGTATTGCAGGCACTGAATCAGTTGAAGGCGAATCTGGCTGCGATCGTCTACGACGTGCGCGAGCAGATCCACGGCATGCTCGACAACGCGCGCGAAATTTCGAGCGGCAACGTGGACCTCGCGCGTCGCACGGAATTGCAGGCGGCGTCGCTCGAGGAAACCGCCGCCACGATGGAGGAGTTGACCACCACCGTGCAAGCGAACGCGGACGCTAGCGTGCGCGCTGGATCTCGCGAAAGACGCGCAAGCCGCCGCCGAGGGCGGCAAGATCGCAGGCCAGGTCGAACAGACGATGGCGGACATCACGGCCGCCTCGCGGCGCATTGCCGACATCACCGGGGTGATCGACGGCATCGCCTTTCAGACCAACATTCTGGCGCTGAATGCCGCCGTCGAAGCCGCGCGCGCCGGCGAGGCGGGCCGCTCGTTCGCGGTGGTCGCGAGCGAAGTGCGGATGCTCGCGCAACGTTGCGCGGCGTCGTCGAAGGAAATCAAGACGGTGGTCGAGGCGAGCGCGGCGGAGGTTGCAGCGGGCACCGAACTGGTTGCACGCACGACGTCGCAAATGCGCGCCATCGACGAAGCGGTCAAACGCGTGTCGTCGATCATCGTGGAAGTGGCGAACGCGAGCAGCGAGCAGGCCGAAGGCATTCGCTAGGTAAACCAAGCGGTTTCGCACCTGGACGGCGCGACCCAGCAGAACGCCGCGCTCGTCGAGCAGGCCGCGGTCACGGCGCAGCGTCTTGCCGCGCAAGCCGACGTGCTGAGCGAGGCCGTGCGTCTATTCACGGTGGCTGACGCCGGGGCTGGGTCGGTGTCTGCGTCGCACACGGCAGCGCAGGCACGTCGCCGCGCTTCAGTCGATGCGGCGCACGACGCGAAGCCGGCAATTGCCGTGCGGCACGTTCCGCGCGGCGCCCGCGATCCGCGCAATTCTCACGATGCCGCACAAGACGAGGCCGCATTGATCTGATAGATCGGCATTACTCCCACCTCGACAGCCATGTATTGGCGCCTCACAATGCAAGCGTCAGTGCCCAATGGATGTAGGGCAGTCTGACCCAAGTAACAACGGCGTTTAGCGGCCCGTCCACGCGGACGGGCCGTTTTTTTGCGCGCGGTTTAAGCTGTGCCGGCGCGGCGGTTTATGCGCACAAACTCATGCTCACCCATCCACACTCGTCAGCACGCGGAGGCAGACATGATTTCTTCCGACTTGCAAGGCGCCGCGCCGCGCGATCCTTTGTGTTCGCATTTCACCGCGATGGCGCGCAACAACGCCTGGTCGAACCTCCGGCTGTATCGCGCTGTCTGAGCTTGAGCGACGAGGCGTTCGCCGCGCGCAGGGTGAGCTTCTTCCCGTCGTTGCAGCTCACGTTAAATCACATCTTGCTGGTGGACCGCTATTACTTCGACGCGCTCGTAGGCGGCGGCTTGGGCCTCGCGATTTTCGACGACGAACTCCCTTATCCGCGCGCCGCGCCACTGTGGGAAGCGCAGGCGGCCAGCGACCACGCGCTGCTCAGCTTCTGCGAATCACTGACACCTGGCGATTTGCAGCGCGAAGTGGCAATAGACCGCGGTCCTTCTGTCGGCGTGCATCGCGAAAGCGTCGGCAAGGTGCTGCCGCATCTCTTCGTGCATCAGATCCACCATCGCGGGCAGGTTCATGCGATGTTGAGCGGCACCGCAATCGCGCCGCCGCAACTGGACGAATTTTTTCTGGACGGCGACGCGCCGCTGCGCGCCCCGGAGATGCGGGAGTTGCAGCGGATGCGCGAGGCACACTGCGGCGGACCGCTATAGCAGCGTCTCGCCGCGCACGGCATCTTCTCATGCCGGAATGCGTTGCAATGCGCGCTGCATCTTCGCTGCATGGACTGCAGCCGTCGGGCGTTTTTGCCGATCAACAGGCACACGCTTCGTCGCTGCGCGTAACCGCAGCTCGCGTCACGCGCGTGACAGTCCTGAAGAACGCGTGCACCGCCACGGGGCAGGAAAAATGCAGTCGTCCGCGCGACGAGTCGCGTTAAACTCATTGTCACCGAGGGACGTGGTCGCGGCGTCGGAGAATCGCTCAAACGTCAATATTGCGCGACAGACGGCGCGCCATGCTGCCCGTACAATGATTCGATCAACAACGGAACGAGGACAACTTCGATGCGCACTACCGGGTCTTCCGGGTCAATGGCCCTGCTCACCGAATACGACGACGCAACCGGGCGCGAACTGCGCACGCTGCGCCTCGAGTCGACAGAAGACGGCAAAGGCATCCTTCTGATCGAAGTCGACGAGCGTAAGCCGGGCATACATCGGGAAGTGCGCTACGAAATCACGCCCGCCGAGCTGATTGCGGCGATTCGCGCGCACGGCGCCGAACTGCCGGGCGAGCAGCACAATCACCGTCAATAACTGCACCATGCGGCGCGTGAGCGCAAACGCGTCGAGTTCGGCGGCTCCTCAGGCGCCGTGCTCGCGGCGCGCCGCTTCTTCCCTCTTCGCGCGCCATCTTCTTTAAGCACGCGAGCTTCAATCGTTTTTCCTTCAGTTGGGCCGCGCCGGGTTATGTGTTTGTGACCGGCGCTAACGCTTGCAACCCCGAATAACCGTTGTGGTTCAAGGGCTTTGCAGGCCTTGAAAATGGTCCATAATCGCTCCATTCTCCTTTGCTTTCCCACTGCGCGCCGTGCCTGAAAAGGCCGCGGATGTAAGTCGATGCTACATGCCCTCGTCGAGCATACGGCCCGGCGCTCGTCTTTGCCAACGTGCTCGCCGCCTCCATCGGCCTGCCCGTGCCGGCCATGCCGTCGCTCGTGTTGTTCGGGGCGATGGCCGCGATGCATCCGGGCTCCGTCGGCACGCAACTGCTGCCGGTGCTCGTGCTGTCGATTTTCGCCACGCTGATCGGCACAGCGCGTGGTATCTGGCGGGCCGCGTGTACGGCGGCAATACGCTCAAGACCATCTGCCGCCTCTCGCTGTCGCGCGACACGTGCGTGAAGAAGACGGAGCGGTTCTTCGGGCGCTGGGGCGTGCGCGTGCTGGCCGTCGCCAAATTCGTCCCGGGCTTGTCCATCGTGTCGATTCCAATGGCCGGCGCCATGGGCACGCGCTATCGCACGTTTCTCACTTACGACGGCATCGGCGCCGCGTTGTGGTCGGGCACCGGGCTCATCGTCGGCGCATTGTTCGCGCACCAGATCGACATGGTGTTCGCGGCCGCCGGGCGGTTAGGGCGCACGGCCGGTCTCGTCGCCATCGCGCTGCTGCTGTTGTATGCGGCGTACCGGTGGATTCGCCGTCGTCAGTTGATCAACAAGCTCGCGTCCGCGCGCATGGAAGTCGACGAACTCGCCGCGCTCGTCTCGGCCGGCAACACACCGGTGCTGTTCGACATCCGCTGGCACGAGAAACGCAAGCTCGATCCGTTCGTCATTCCCGGCTCGCAATTCGCCGACGAGCGGCAGCTGGACCAGATCGTCGCCACGTATCCGCGCAACCAGAAAGTGGTGATCTACTGTTCGTGTCCCAATGAAATCTCGGCCGCCTGGATGGCCAAGCAGTTGAACGAAGCAGGCTTTGATGACGTGCTGCCCCTGCGCGACGGCATCGGACGCGAAGTGCTGATCGGCGAGCATGGGCCGGGGCATTTTCTCGCCGAGGTCGGTCAACTGTCGGGGCGCCACGCGCTCGTCAACGGCATGGCGCTCAGCCATGTCGAGGCATTGCTGATTCCGCCGGAAAAGCTGCGCGCACTGCTCGTGGCGGAAGCCGAACTCGGCGAGCGCATCATGCGCGCTGATTCTCCGGCGCGTCTCGCTGATCGAAAAGGGCGCGGGCGGGCCGATCCTGATCGGCAGCAGTACCGACGCGCGGCTCGTCATGCTGCAAGGTTTCCTGTCGCGCAACGGCCATCCGCACTCCACGATCGACGAATGCGACGAGGACGCCTTGCGTCTCGTCGAGCAATTCGGCGCGCAAGACGGGGATATGCCGCTCGTCATCTGTCCGGACGGCTCGGTGCTGCGTCACCCGAGCATGCCGGAACTGGCCACCGCACTTGGCCTGCTGCCCGATCTCAACGACTCCATGGTGTATGACGTCGCGATTGTGGGCGCGGGACCGGCCGGGCTCGCCACGGCCGTGTATGCGGCGTCGGAGGGCTTTCGGTGATCGTGCTCGACAGCCGCGCGCCGGGCGGCCAGGCCGGCGCGAGCTCGCGAATCGAAAACTATCTCGGCTTCCCCACTGGCATCTCCGGCCAGGCACTGGCCGGGCGCGAGTTCGTGCAGGCGCAGAAGTTCGGTGCGCACGTCGCGATCCCCGTCAATGTAAAGGCGCTGCATTGCGGCGAGGCGCCGTACCGCCTCGAACTGAAATGCGGCGTCCATCTTGCGCACGGCCGGCAATAGCGACAGCTCGGCCATGGCCTGCGAGGTCGCGTAATGCTCCGCTTCGTAGCCGAAGCTGCCGGCCATTCCGCAGCACGACGACTCCACCGTCGATACCGTCAGCTCAGGAATCCATGTCAGAACGGTTTGCACGGACGTGAAGGCGTCGAACGCCTTCTGATGACAAT
Source organism: uncultured Paraburkholderia sp. (assembly GCA_940746715.1). Taxonomy (GTDB): domain Bacteria; phylum Pseudomonadota; class Gammaproteobacteria; order Burkholderiales; family Burkholderiaceae; genus Paraburkholderia. The sequence continues at coordinate 228,038 of CALNWN010000006.1, read as the reverse complement.
GGCCATGCACGAGCGCCTGTTGCGTGGCCAGCGGTTTCAGCGATAGCTGCAGGCGTCCGGCTTGCTGCTCGCGCACGAGAAACTCTTCGAATAGAAACGCGTGCTTCGCGAGCTGCGCGGCTTCGTCGCCGAATCCGTAGTGCAGAAACTCGTCACGCAACGAAAGCAGACACGAAGGCTCGAGACCCACAACCGGCACGCCGCGCGCGACGAACGGCTCGAAAAGATCGAGCATGCGCCGCGCTTCGTGCTTCGCTTCATCGACCAAACCCGCCGCGAGAAACGTACGCCCGCAGCACACCGGCCGCTCGCCCTGCCGCGTGTTGAAGTGGACGGTGTAGCCGGCTGCCTCCAGCACTTTTTGCGCTGCACGCGCGTTGTCGGGCTCCATGTGGTTATTGAAGGTGTCGACGAACAGCAGCACTTCTTTTAGCGCCGCGCCGCGCGTGTTCACCGTCGGCTTCACAGTCGACAGAAACGGCCTGGCGAAGCGCGGCAAGCTCCGTTCGCTCGCGAAGCCTACCGAGCGTTTGAGCCATGTCGACAAGAGGGGCAGCTTGTCGGCCAGCGCGATCAAACCAGGCACGCGGCTCGCCGTGGCCGCATAGCGCGGCATGAAGGCGACGAGCTTGTCGCGCAACGTCAGTCCATGGCGTTTGACGCGTGCGGCGCGCGCCTCGATCTTGAACTTCGCCATATCGACGCCCGTCGGGCAATCGCGCTTGCAGCCCTTGCACGACACGCAGAGGTCGAGCGTGTCCTTCACGTCGTCGCTGGCGAGGCCCGCTTCGCCGAGCTGCCCGGAAATCGCCAGACGCAAGGTGTTCGCGCGCCCACGCGTGAGGTGCTGCTCGTCTTTCGTCACGCGGTAGCTCGGGCACATGGTGCCGGCGTCGAACTTGCGGCAGTGGCCGTTGTTGTTGCACATCTCCACGGCTTTGGCGAGACCGCCCGACAGATCGTTGCCGCTGCCCGGCGCGCTTTCGCGGCCGGTCAGCGGATCGCGTTGCACATTCCACGCCGACCAGTCCAGCGCCGTTTCCATGCGCTGTTCGCGATAGCCAGGCGCGAAACGGAAGTAGCGCGTCGTCCATTTTCGGCGGACGCACCATCTTGTCGGGATTGAAGCGGTTATCCGGATCGAACAGCGCCTTGATCTCGCCGAAGGCCTGGCTCAGTGCCGGACCGTATTGCCACGCCACCCATTCGCCGCGGCACAAGCCGTCGCCGTGTTCGCCGGAATAGGCGCCTTTGTATTCGCGCACGAGCGCCGCCGCTTCTTCGGCGATCGCGCGCATTTTTGTCGCGCCGTCGCGGCGCATGTCGAGAATCGGCCGCACATGCAGCGTGCCGACGCTCGCGTGCGCGTACCACGTGCCTTCCGTGCCATGCCGATGAAAAACCTCGGTGAGCCGGCTCGTATATTCGGCGAGATGTTCGAGCGGCACTGCGCAGTCTTCAATGAAGGACACCGGCTTGCCGTCGCCCTTCATGCTCATCATGATGTTGAGCCCGGCCTTGCGCACTTCCCACAGCGCCTTCTGCGCATTCATGTCCGGCATTTCGACCACGGAGCCGGGCAAGCCGAGATCGGCCATCAATTCGGTCAGTTGCCTGAGCGAACGCAGTTGTGCGTTGCGCGACTCGCGCGCGAACTCCACGAGCAGCACCGCTTGCGGCTCGCCCACCAGCGCCCTGGCGACGACCGGACGGAACGCCGGGTTGCTCATCGCCAGATCGATCATGGTGCGATCGACGAGTTCCACCGCAACCGGCTTCAGCTTGACGATGCGCTGCGTGAGATCCATCGCCTGCCAGAAGGTCGGGAAGTTGACCACGCCGAGCGTCTCTTGTGCGCGGGCAGCGGCGCCAGCTTCAGCGTCAACTGACGGCTGAACGCGAGCGTGCTCTCGGAGCCGACCAGCAGATGCGCGAGATTCGCGACGCCGTCGTCGGTATATGCGCGCGGGTTCTGGCAATCGAACAGGTCAATGTTGTAGCCGGCCACGCGGCGCAACACTTTCGGCACGCGCGCCACGATCTCGTCGCGCTCGCGTTGTGCGATCTGCCGCACGCCTTCGACGATCTGCTGCAATCGCGCACCTTGCGGCGCGTTTCGCAACGACGCGAAATGCGCTTCGCTGCCGTCGGCCAGGATCGCGTCGATGGCCTCGACGTTGTGCACCATGTTGCCGTATTCGATCGAGCGGGAGCCGCAGGAATTGTTGCCCGCCATGCCGCCGATCGTGCACTGCGCAGCCGTCGACACATCCACGGGAAACCACAGACCGTGCGGCTTGAGCCATGCGTTCAGGTGGTCGAGCACGACGCCCGGCTCCACGGTCACGGTGCGCGCCTCTGCATCGAAATCCACGATATTGTTCAGCCACTTGCTCGTGTCGATCACGAGCGCTTCGCCGACGGTCTGTCCACACTGGCTCGTGCCCGCGCCGCGCGCGAGCAGCGGCACCTTTTCGCTGCGCGCAATCTCGAGCGCAGTGCGCAAATCGTCCTGATCGCGCGGCACGACCACGCCAACGGGCATGATCTGATAGATGGATGCATCGGTCGAATAACGGCCGCGGCTCGCCGCATCGAACAGCACATCGCCGCGCAGCGCCTTGCGCAGATGTTGCGCGAGCGGCGTCGTCAGCCGCGCGGCAGACGGCACCAGATGAATCGGCTTGACCAGCAAAGCGGAAGTGGGATTCGTCATAACATCGATGGTTGTGGCACTACGTGCACTGCCTACTCTTCGCGCAACGCGCTCACGCGTGCGCCGTGAGCGCCCGTTCGTTCAGTACAGCGTGACGCTCACCGGCGGCAATCCTTCAATGCGCCCGTGCGCCATGCCCGCGCTCCGTGGAAAAAACATGCCGGTGTACGAACCCGTGGTGACGATCATGTCCGGCGTCACCCTGATGCCGCGCGACGTCGCGTGATTGACGAGCCATGTGAGCAATCGGCGCGGATCGCCCGCCGGGTTCGCGGGCGTCAATTCGACGACATCGCGCCCGTTGAAGTCGAAGCGCAGCGCAGGTGCAACAAACGGAAAATCGTCGTGATACGGCATGAATTCGCCGACGATCAGCGCGCCGTGGTTCTGCAAGTCCGCGAGTTGCGCGAGCCGGTCCACGTCGGGCCACTCCGCGAAACGGCTGGCGACAATTTCGATTGTCGCGCCGAAACGAGCCGATGGCCGCGTGCACGTCGGCTTCGCGATAAGGCGCGGCCGAAAGCTCGAAGCTGCGGCCGAAACGAAACGCGATTTCCAGTTCGAGCGCGAGCGGCGTAAAGGCCGCGCGCGGCAGCATCACGCCATCGGGATGCAAATCGATGTCCGGCAGCGGCGCGCCTTGAATCGGGCCGCTTGCTGACTTCGCCCCGATCTTCCAGCCGCCGACGCGCGCCGGCAATGCCGAGAATTTCGTGCTGGATGGCATAGGCCGCGTCCGCGTCGGCGGGCGCGCGGTTGGGCTGGAGTTTCCCGAGCGTCGCGTGATTGCGGCGCGCATCGGCAAGCAGGCGGCTGAGCGGCGAGGTGCTCAGCTTGAGGTAGTCGGCGCGAAAGGACCTGAGCATCGCTTACACGCCCATGCTGGTGGACACCTGCCCCTTGTCGGCGCCGCCGCCCGCGAACCTGCTTTCCGGTTGCATGCGGAACGCGAGCACGACACCGAGCGCCATCAACAGCATGCTGCCGACGAACGGCAACTCCCAGTTGCCGAAATAGTCGATCAGGAAGCCGCCCACCACCGGCGAGATGATCGCCGCGAGCGCGGAGCCCGTGTTCATCATGCCGCTCGCCGTGCCGGAGGCTTCCGGCGCGATGTCCATCGGAATCGCCCACATCGGGCCAATCGTCATTTCGGCGAAGAAGCCCGACGCGAGACACGCCATCGACACATACAGGTGGTGCGTGAACATCAGCGGAATCAGCGACAGCAGGCAGAACAGCATGCACACCGACACCATCCAGCTGCGCGCACGCTTGAGGCTGCCGGTGCGCGTGTAGATGAAGTCGGTGACGATGCCGCCAAGCGTATCGCCCACGACGCCGGCGAGAAACACGACCGACGCGAAAATCGCCGACTTCTTCAATTCGAGGTGATAGCTGTGCAGGAAGTACTGCGGGATCCAGCTGAGGAACAGTCACAGTGTCCAGCCATAGTAGAAGTAAACAATCGTGACGGGCGCCATGCGGCGAAACAGCTTGCCCCACGGCACGCCAGCGCCCTTCGCTTTGGGAGTGGGCAGGACTTCGAGTTCTTCCTTCGTGATGCGCGGGTGGTCTTTCGGATGCTCGGTGAAGGTGAGCGCCCACACGACAACCCACAGAAGGCTGAACGCGCCGCAGATATAGAACGATTCGCGCCATCCCCAGCTTGCCATCACCAGCACGACAATGCCGGGCGCGACCGCATTGCCGACGCGCGAAGCCGCATGCGTGATGCCTTGCGCGAAGCCGCGCTTTTCCTTCGCGACCCAGCGCGCCATGGCGGACGTCGCCGCCGGGAAAGTTGCGCCTTCACCGAAACCGAGCAGCACGCGCGCCGCCAGCAGCGACATCAGACCGCCGGCAAAACCGGTCAGCAAGGTGGCGATGCCCCAGATCGCGCCGCACGCGAGCAAGGTGCGCCTCGCGCCGAAGCGGTCGCTGACCCAGCCGCCGATGATCTGGAAAAGCAGATACGGATACGCGAAAGCCGAGAACACGAGGCCGACTTCCGTGTGCGAAAGATGGAATTCCTTGCCGAAGCCCGCTGCCGCCGTACTGACGTTGACGCGGTCCAGGTAGGTGATGAAGTACATGATGCAGAGCATCACTAGAACAATACTGGTCGCACTGGTCACACGAAACCGCTTCATCGTCTCTCTCCATTTGCATGTGTCGACGGCGTTCCTGATAGGGCGCGCTTCGTCGTCGCAAGGCGGCACGCGCCGCCTCGCCATCGCATTGTTCAGGGCCGCGTTCTGTGCGCGGCTTCATGATGGAACTGACTTCGTTGATGCCTGTTTGCGTTGTTCCTGTTTTCTATCGAAGCGGCGGTTCGAGCTTGCCGCCGCGGTCTCGTCAGTCTGCCAGCTTCAATCCCGCGGCTTGCGCCGGCTCGCTTAACCAGTTCATCGCGGCAGGCAAGCCGCTTCCCTTGAGGGGAACGCCTGCGAGACGCAGGCCCATTTCGCAGCCGGCGAACGTGGCGAGCAGCATCAGGTCGTTGCAGTCGCCCAGATGACCGATGCGGAACATGCGGCCTTTCATCTTGCCGAGCCCCGTGCCGAGCGACATGTCGAACCGTTCGTAGATGAGCCTGCGCACCGCCGTCGGCATCCACGCCCTCGGGCATCATCACGCCGGTCAGCACCGGGCTGTATACAGCCGGATCCGCGCACTGAATCTCAAGTCCCATGCGCGCACCGCGCGGCGCGTCGCCTCGGCAAGACGCTCGTGGCGCGCAAACACGTTGTCGAGGCCTTCGCCCAGAATCATGTCGATCGCCTCGTGAAGGCCTACAGCAGATTCGTGTTGGGCGTGTACGGCCAGTAGCCGGTCTTGTTCATCTCGACGATTTCGCTCCAGTCCCAGAAGCTGCGCGGCAGCTTTGCGTGCTTGTGCCGGCAGCGAGGGCCTTCGGCGAGATCGCGTTGAAGCTGATGCCCGGCGGCAGCATCAAGCCTTTCTGCGAGCCTGACGGTAACGTCGACGCCCCATTCGTCGTGGCGATAATCGGCGCACGCGAGGCCCGAGATCGTGTCCACGAGCAACAGCGCGGGATGGCCCGCGGCGTCGATCGCGCGGCGCACGGCCGCGATGTCCGACGTGACGCCCGTCGAGGTTTCGTTGTGCACGACGCAGACCGCCTTGATCGACTGCTGCGTGTCGGCGCGCAGGCGCTCTTCGACCATGTGCGGCTGAACGCCGCGCCGCCAGCCTTCGATACCCGGCAAGCCGAGGAACCCCGGCGTGAGGCCGAGGCTTTCCGCCATCTTTTTCCAGAGCGTCGCGAAGTGACCCGTCTCATACATCAACACGTGGTCGCCCGGGCTTAGCGTGTTCGAGAGCACCGCCTCCCATGCGCCCGTGCCGGACGCCGGATAAATCACCACCGGATGCTGCGTCTTGAAGATTTTCTTGATCCCGTCGAGCACCTTGAGACCCAGTTCGCCGAATTCCGGTCCGCGATGGTCGATGGTCGGATAGCTCATCGCGCGGAGGATGCGATCGGGCACGGGGCTCGGCCCGGGAATCTGCAGGAAGTGACGGCCGGCGGGATGAAAATCTAACTTCAGCATTGTGCTCCTCCGATTGAATTTTGCATGCAAAAAACTATATCAGACGAACTTGCGTCGACGAAAGTTGAAAATTGCCTTTGCGCACCAGTGTTTACCCGCGTCCTACCCTTCGTCGCGGCGATCCGATAAAATTGGCCGAAACGGGCATTGAGGAAGTTTGTATGCAAAATTCGGAGCTTGAGGGCAGCTCGCTCGGCGCGGCGCAGTTGCCGAAGATGGAGCGGCAGCGCTTGCATGACACGGTGGTCGAGCACATTCGCCGGTTTATCGTCGAAGGCGTGCTTGAACCGGGCAAGAAACTGAATGAGCGCGAGTTGTGCGAAACGCTCGGCATTTCACGTACGCCGTTGCGCGAGGCGCTCAAGGTACTCGCCGCTGAAGCGGCTGATCGACATTTGGCCGAATCGCGGCGCGTCGGTGTCGAAAATGTCGGAAGCCGAGTTGCGCGAGACATTCGAACTGATGAGCGGCCTCGAGGCCTTCTCCGGTGAACTCGCGGCCGAACGAATGACGGCGGCCGAACTCGCCGAGATCAAGGCGTTGCATTACGCCATGCTCGCGTGCCGCGCGCAAAACGATCTGGCCGGGTACTACAGCCGCAATCAGGCAATTCACGACAGGATCAACGAAGCCGCGCGGAATTCGGCGCTGCGGCAGACTTATGTCTCGGTGAACCGGCGTTTGCAGGCGCTGCGTTTCCGCTCGAACTTTCAGATTCCGAAGTGGGATCGCGCGATTCACGATCATGACGAGATGCTGAAGGCGCTTGAGGCGCGCGACGGCAAGAAGCTCAGCGCAATTCTTCGGCAACATCTGCTCGATAAGCGCGATGCGGTGTTGCAGGTGCAGTCGCGCGAAGATGCGGCGGCGGGGTCGGGGTTGAAGGCTTGAGGTTTATGTACCTCGTGCCTTATGCGTGGCTGCGGCTCATGCGTGGGCGCGAAAAACCGCAAAGTTGTCCACGCAAAATGTTGGCAAGGCTGTGGACAACGTTCGCATAGCCCGGCCAAGTGATTGACGCGATGGCGGAATCGGCGTGCGGTCGATGTATGGGCAGTGCGAGCGATAGCGATAGTTCGTCCCGCGCGCGGGCATCGTTTGCGGTCGCGGTCACGCTCGCGCTGCTCAGCGACGTGCAGTTGTCCACACAATTTGTTGAAAGGGCTGTGGACAACGTGCGCACATATACGCCAAGTGTTTGACGCTATGGATCAATCTCCTGCCGGTGCGGAAGAGAGCAACGCTTGCGTTTATATCGGTCCCCTAGGACCGCCTTTCTATCGGATGCTGAGTCAAATTCAGGTGCTGTCTAACTTCCGGCCGACCTGCCGCGATAACATTCAGCATTGCAACTCCCAGTTGCCGTGCCAGTTCATCGCCAAACCTGAATTCCTCGTCATCAAGGAAAAACGGCACTCCCATCTTTCCCTCAATGAGCGGAGCCACTAGAACCGAGTCCACGGCTTGCATCGTCAATTGCCGCGGTTCGTCGGTATAGGTCAGCACGACGGTGTACGGTGGGTGATTAACCATTAATATCCCCTGCATTGCTGGTATCGATCAAAGGCGTTCTCCTTGCACAGCGCATGATTTCGCTCGCCGCGAGGTTTAGCCGTCAGTCTACAGGCGTCCAAATCCGCCTCGTACTTCATGACACTTTGCCTCATGAGCATCCCTGCCCCCGCACATAAAAACCCGCGCTGCGCCTCGAACCCTACCGCACGCCATCCCTCGCCCTAAGCGACTCCGGCAACCCCCACAACACAATCACCGCACAAATCAAACTCATCGCGCCGATCACATACAACGCAGGCGTGGTGCTTCCCGTCAGATCTCTGACCCGCCCGACCATGATCGGACTCACTATCCCGCCGAGCTGCCCCAGCGTATTGATCAACGCGATGCCGCCCGCCGCCCCCGCGCCGGTAACCAGCTTCGGCGACAATGCCCAGAATGCCGGAATCGACGCGACCACGCCCGCGCCCATTACCGCCAATGCGCCGATCAGAAACCCCGTCTGCTTATCGAAGAAACCTGCCGCAAAGAATCCGATCGCCGACATCACCAGCAAGCCGAACACGAACTTGCGCCGCTCGCCGCTTGCATCCGACAAGCGTCCCACCACCATGCAGATCGCGCCGCACACATAGGGCACGGCCGTCAGCAAGCCGATGAGCGTCGGATTATGCGTGCCCGCCACGCGGATCAGATGCGGCGCCCAGAAATTCAATCCATACGACGCCACCTGAATCAGAAAGTAGACGAGCCCCAGCGTGAGAAAGCCCGGCGTCCTGATCGCCCCGAGGAACGAATGCCCGGTCTGCGGATGACGGCTCTGCTGCGCGATCTGCTCGGCCAGAAACGACTTCTCGGCGGACGAGAGCCAGTGAGCGTCGTCGATGCGGTCTTTCAGCAGCTTCAGCACGAGATAACCGAGCAGCACGCACGGCAGGCCGCCGAACAGGAACAGCCAGTGCCATCCCGGCATGCCGAGCACGCCGTTCATATGGTCGATGACGAGCCCCGCAAGCGGCGCCCCGACCAGCCCAGAAAAAGCCGACGCGAGAAACAGCATCGACGTGATGCGTCCGCGATAGCTCGGCGGAAACCACAGCGTGAGGTAGTACAGCACGCCCGGTGCGAAGCCCGCCTCCATCGCGCCGATCACGAAGCGCAAGCCGTAGAACTGCCATTCGTTGTTGACGAACACCATCGCCGCCGTCGCGAGGCCCCACGAAATCATGATGCGCGCGATCCAGCGCCGCGCCCCGACCTTGTAGAGGAACAGATTGCTTGGCACTTCGAACAAAACGTAACCGATCACGAACAGACTGGCGCCGAGACCATAGGCGGTGTCGGACAAACCCAGATCGCTTTGCAGCTGGAACTTCGCGAAGCTGATGTTGATGCGGTCAAAAAACGCGAAGAGATAGCAGATCATGATGAGCGGCATCAGCCGCCATGCCACTTTGCGGATGATGGCCGCCGCGCCGTCCGCGCTCTGTTCGCAGCCATCGGTTGCAATTGCGCCGAGGTCACTCATGTTCGTCTCCAATGCCGGATTCGGCCGTGCCGTCCGGTCGTTTAGTGGATGAGGGAAAGTCAGATTTGCAGCACGTAGTCCGGCACGGGATGCAGGTCGCGATTGCGCCCGGCCTTCGCGACCTGCCCGGGCACGTCGTGGCCGAGCAAGGCCGGCAGCGCACGCGACAGCGCGAGCAGCTTCTCGAGATCGATGTCCGTGGGAATGCCCACTTCGTCGCACAGATTGACGAGGTCTTCCGTGCAGATGTTGCCCGACGCACCCGGCGCGAAAGGGCAACCGCCGAGACCGCCTAGCGCCGCATCGAAACGTCGCGCGCCGGCTTCATACGCGGCGAGCACGTTGGCGAGACCGAGTCCGCGCGTATTGTGAAAGTGCAGCGTGAGCGCCGCGGACGGCACGCGTTGCAGCACGCGCCCGACAAGCCGCGTGACCTGGCGCGGATTCGCCATGCCGGTGGTGTCGGCGAGCGTGATGCCCTGGATGCCCATCTCGCGATACGCGTCGACAATGCCGATCACGCGGTCCTCGTCAATCGCGCCTTCGAATGGGCAGCCGAACGCCGTCGCCACCGATGCATTCAACAGCGCGCCCGAACCCTTCACGCGGCGCACAATGTCGCCGAACGCCGCCAGCGACGATTCGCAACTCATGCGCATATTCGCGCGATTGTGCGTCTGACTCGCCGACATCACGAGATTCAGCTCGTCCGCCTTCGCGGCAAGCGCGCGCTCGGCGCCCTTGAGGTTCGGCACCAACGCCACATAGATCACGCCCGCACGCCGCTCGATCTGCTGGAACACAGCCTCGCCGTCACGCAGCGCGGGAATCGCTTTTGGCGACACGAACGAGCTGGCCTCGATGCGCGTGAAGCCCGCCGTCGAAAGACCGTTGATCAACTAGATCTTGTCAGCCGTCTCGACCCACGTGGGTTCGATCTGCAAGCCGTCGCGCGGCGCGACTTCCTGAACGATCAATTTGTCGGCAGACACCACGGGCGATGCAAGGTTGTTGGCAGGACTCATTGCACGGCTCCTTCGCGACGCAGCCGCTCGATCTCTTCACTCGCAAAGCCGAGTTCGCTCAGCACGCTACCGGTATGTTCGCCAAGCGCCGGGCCTTGCCAGCGAACCTCGCCCGGCGTGTCAGACAGCTTCGGCACGATGCCCGGCATCTTCACGGAGGCGCCGCCCGGTAGTTGCGCCTGCAACAACATGTCGCGCGCCTGGTAGTGCGGATCGGCGACGATGTCCGCGACAGAATAGATGCGCCCCGCCGGCACGTCGGCGCGTTCGAGCGCGGCCAGCACGTCTTGCGTCGAATGGTGTGAGGTCCATGCGGCGATGGCGTCGTCGAGCATCGCGCAGTGGCGCACGCGGCCGTCGTTGTGCGCGAGCGCGGGATCGTCCGCGAGATCGGGGCGGCCTATCACTTGCATGAGGCGCCGGAAAATCGGATCGCTGTTGCCCGCTATCACGACATAGCCGTCGTCTTCAGTGGGATAGGTGTTCGAGGGCGCGATGCCCGGCAGTGCGCCGCCGCTGCGCTCGCGCACATGGCCGAGCAGGTCGTATTCCGGCACGAGGCTTTCCATCAGATTGAAGACGCTTTCAACGAGCGACACGTCCACTACCTGACCCTCGCCTTGGCCCGTTTTTACCCGCAGCAAAGACATCAGCGCGCCGATCACGCCGTGCAGCGAAGCAAGCGAATCGCCAAGACTCACGCCCACACGCGCGGGCGCTCCGTCCACTTCGCCCGTCGTATAGCGGATGCCGCCCATGGCTTCGCCGATCGCGCCGAAGCCAGGCCGGTCGCGGTACGGACCGGACTGCCCATAGCCGGAAATGCGGACCATCGTCAGTTTCGGGTTGGTCGCATGCAGCACGTCCCAGCCGATGCCCAGCTTTTCGAGCGCGCCGGGCCGCAGGTTTTCGATCACGACGTCGGCTTCGGCAGCCAGCCGCTTCACGATCTCGACACCCTCCGGCGATTTCAGGTTCACGCAAACCGACTTCTTGTTGCGCGACTGCAGATACCACCAGAGCGACGTGCCCGCGTGCAGCGGAAAAGCGCGTTTGGTATGCTGGACCACCGCGTTTTTCATACGGCTTATGCAGTGAATGCGGCGCGTCCGATGAAGTCCAGTATTGGCCAGCGCGCTGGCCGCGACAATCGCGGGAAGCCGTCGAACACTGCCAATCGCACCGCGTTGACTGCCGTGGCTTGCGCGGCTCGCTCATGGAGAAAGGAATCATTCGATGCCCACCGTTGCGATCGCGATCTTTCCTGGCGTGCAGGCGCTCGACGTCGCGGGACCCGTCGACGTCTTCTCCGAAGCTAACCGCTTTGTCTCGCCGGGCGCGCGTTACGAAGTCACGCTGCTGAGTGCGGACCACGCGCCGCTGCGCGCGTCCAACGGCATCACGCTTGTCGCCGACGACCTCTTCGCGCGCGCTCGCGAACCCTTCGACCTCGCGCTGGTGGCGGGCGCTCTGCCCGAAGGCGAGCCGCCCGCTGCGCCGCTGCTCGACTGGTTGATAAAAGTCGCGCTGCAATGCGGCCGCTACGGTTCCATCTGCACGGGCGCCTTCGCGCTCGGCCACGCCGGTTTGCTCGATGGACGCCACGTCACGACGCACTGGCAGCACGCGGCGCAGCTCGCCGCGCAGTTTCCGAAGGCGCACGTCGACTATGACCGCATCTATCTGCGCGACGGGCAGCTGGTGACTTCGGCGGGCGTGACGGCGGGCATCGACCTGTCGCTCGCGCTCGTCGCGGAAGATCACGGTGCGCATATTGCGCTCGCGGTGGCGAAGCGCCTCGTCGTGTTTGCGCAGCGCCAGGGCGGCCAGTCGCAGTTCAGTCCGTATCTCACCGCGCCCGCCGACGAAACGTCACCGGTGGTGAAAGTGCAGGCGCACGTGATGGAACGCATCCATGAAAGCTTTACGGTGAAGGAGCTTGCCGATGTCGCCAGCATGAGCGCGCGCCATTTCGCGCGCGTGTTCGTGCAGGAAACCGGCGTGACGCCGCACGAATTTGTCGAGCGCGCACGCGTGGACGTGGCGCGCAAGCTGCTGGAAAGCACCAGCGCAGCGCTCAAGGCGATTGCCTACGATTGCGGTTTCGGCACCGCGGACCGCATGCGGATTGTCTTCGTCAAGCGAATTGGCGTGACGCCGATGCAGTACCGCGAGCGCTTTCGCGCGAGCTGAAAGCGCATGTGAACTGCACCGCTGCGCGTCTCAAACATGCGTGAGAAGATAACGGCCTGCCTCAGCCAACGCTCAAGGAACGACATGAACTCCTCTTCCCCGATTCGCGCCATCGTCACGGGCCACACGCGCGGCCTCGGCGCGGCGCTCGCCGAGCAACTGCTTGCACGCGATGTCGCCGTGCTCGGTCTGTCGTGCTCGCGTCACGCATCGCTGAAACAGCGCTTTCCTGCGCTGCTCGAAGAAATCGAACTCGAACTCGCCGACACCGCGCGCGTTGCACAATGGGTAGCGACGGACGCGCTGCGTGCATTCGTGAGCGGCGCACGCACTGTCCTGCTGATCAACAACGCGGGCATGGTGCAGCCGATGGGCGCTATCGAAGGCCAAGACGCCACGGCCATTGCGACCGCGGTGAGCCTGAACGTCGCCACGCCGCTGATGCTCGCAAGCGCGCTCGCCGCAGCCAGCCCGGATGTGAGCGACCGGCGCATCATGCATATTTCGAGTGGCGCGGCGCGCAATGCGTACGCCGGCTGGAGCATCTACTGCGCGACCAAGGCCGCGCTGGATCATCACGCGCGCGCCGTCGCACTCGACGCCGCTCGCGCGCTGCGTATTTGCAGCCTCGCGCCGGCGTCATCGATACGAACATGCAGGCGGAGATTCGCGGCACCGGCGTCGAGCAGTTTCCGATGCGCGAGAAGTTCGAAGACCTGAAGCGCAACGGCCAGCTTGCAACGCCTGAGCAATCCGCCACTCAATTGCTCGACTACGCATTCAGCGATGCCTTTGGTACGACGCCTGTGGCCGACATTCGTGAGATTGCAAAGCCGGTGTGATTTTCACGGCTCCCGAAAAGTCTCACCTTTCAAAACGCGCGAATGATCTGCATACCCAGGTAAGAGGCGTTCGCGCGGGGATTTTGCATGAACGATGAACGTGACAGGTGAGGCACGTCCCTTCCTGTCGCTCACGGATCGTCACGTCGCCACACGAGCTCCCGAATCTCCTCACCTTTCCTGCGCTAATGCCACCAGCAAGACTTGCTTTCGCTTGTGCATCTGGCGGACCTAGGTATTGAATAGCGCTTGCAGCACTGCTGGGTATTCCCGACGCGTTTTACGAAGCGATGACTACACGTCTTCGTCCACGTTCAAAGCCGCAAATAAACTTCTCAAGCTTTTCGCGGCTACGCCGTTGATTGAGGGTTCGTCGTCCTGGCGCTGTCGCCAGCCGACACTCGTCTTTCTCGCGTGCAGCGATCGATCATGCGTTCAACGAATCAGCACGATGCAGTGCGCGTCAGCGCACCGTGGTTCCCGAATTGTTGCTGTTGCGCGGAGAGCGTGCGCCGCGCATCGAGCAAGGTGAGGAAGCTGTCCGTGCCCGCCTTGTAGCGTGCCTCGGCGAGCGTGTAATAGTTTTGCGCCGACCCAGGTATTCGCGATCCGCCTGCACCTGGTCCACACAAGTGGCGCGCGCCGTCAACGCATTCGGGACTTCCTTGAACGCTGTCTGAATGTCGCTTTCGTAGTCTGCAACCTTGATCTGCTTCTCGATCTTCGCGATGTCGAGCGATGCCTTGTTGCTCCCGTAATCGAAGGTGCGCACTGATACGCTCGGCGCGAACGCCCATGCGCCGGTGCCTGCCTTGAAGAGATTCGACAGCGTCGAACTCGAGGTGCCCGCGGTGGCCGTCAATTCGATCTTCGGAAAAAATGCCGCGCGCCGCGCCGATGTTGGCGTTGGCCGCCTTCAACGCATGCTCGGCCTGCACGATATCCGGACGACGGATGAGCAGCAGCGACGGTACGCCTGCACCGATGTCCGCAAACATCTGCGCGTCGTCGAAAGCGCGCGCGGGCGGCAGGTCGTCGGGAATCGGCGCGCCAAGTACGGCGGTCAGATTGTTGCGATCCTGCGCGACGGCGCGCCGGTATGAAGCTAGGCTGGCCTTGGCACTCGCGAGCGAGTTCTGCGCCTGTCGCACGTCGAGCAGTGATGCATTGCCGAGTTCCTGGACCCGTTTCGTCACGTCGTAAGTGGACTGGTCCGACTTCACCGTGTCTTCGGTCAATTGCAGGAGGCGCTCGTCGGTGAGCAAGGTCAGGTAGTCCGTCGCGACCGTTGCGATGAGGCTGATTTGCGTGCTTTGCCGCGATGCATCCGTTGCAAGATAGTTCTCCAGTGCCTGGCGCTTCAGGCTGCGCAGGCGTCCGAAGAAGTCGATTTCCCACGACGTCGTGCCGACGCTGATATCGCCGAAACTCGCAACCGTACCTTGCTTCCGTTCGCGGGTCATGCTGCCGCTTGCCGTGATGGACCGCACGAGCGACGCGCGTGTAATGCGGTATTGCGCCTCGTATTCCGCTACGTTCAGTGCCGTCACGCGCAAGTCGCGATTGTTGACCAGCGCGATCTGGATCAGACGCTGCAGACGTTCGTCGCGAAGGAAGCTGCGCCGGGCGGTGCCCGCAGCGAGCGAGGGGTGTTTGCGGTCGCTGCTGTGGTCGCTGTGGTCGCTGTGGTGGTGACGTCGCTCGTCGTGAGCCCGACAGCCTGCAATTTCACCGGATCGAGCCAGATGCGCAGGGCATGCCGGGCGCCGAACAGCGTGACGTCGCCGACGCCGTCGATCTGCGCGACGGGGTCCTCGATCTGCGTCGCGATGACGCTGCCGAGGTCGATGGATCGATGGTCACGCAGCGTCGTTGTGCCGCGGGATAGCACAAATCTGATCCCCGTTTGCACTCGGCGCAAATTGCGCAAGTGCTCTGGCAGAGTTTGATACGGAAAGGTAGAACGACAAACCGAAGCGTTCGTCGGTTATCAAAACAGCATGCCCTGTCGGCACGCGGCAACGCGCGATTAGGGATGGTATGCCGTCATTGGCCCATCGAGCTCATCACCTCCGCGGGATGCCGGGCAGGCGCGACGACGCCTACGTAGCATGCAAGCGTTCGGCGAGGTAATCGACAAATACCCGCAGCTTCGGCAGCATGTGCCTATTCGTCGGCCAGAGCGCGCGGAACACACCTTCCACGGTCGTCGACGATTCCAACACCATGCGCAACTTTCCCCCCATCAACGCGTCGCGCGCGGCGAAGTCTGGCACATAGGCGATTCCTAGTCCTTGGATCGCCGCCGAGAGAACAGCTTCAGCATTATTTAGAACGAGCGGAGTTGTCGCGCCCGCCCCGTGAAAGGGCGAGACGCCGTCGATCAGCCATTCCTGCAACTTGCCGCTCGATTGGTACTTGAAGCGTAGGCAAACATGATCGACAAGATCGCTAGCGTGCAAAGGCACGCCATGCCTCGCGAAGTATTCGGGCGATGCGCACACGACAAACCGGTATGGCCCAAGGTGCCTGGCTTTCAACCGCTAATCGGCCAGTTCGCCACCGCGAATCACGACATCGAACCCTTCTTCGATGACATCGACAAATCGATCGCTAAAGTCCAAATCCAGTTCGACTTCCGGATAGAGGGAGCGAAATTGCGGAATGATCGGCAGCAGCAAGCGATAGCCGATCGCCGGCATGCTCACTCGCAAACGGCCGCGCGGCGCGATAGTCGCTTTCGATAATTGCGCCTCCGCATCTTGAATTTCCTGGAGTGCATCGCGGCATCGCTCGAAAAAAACTAGACCCTCTTCTGTCAGGCTAATTTGGCGCGTGCTTCGATGAAAAAGTCGCACACCAAGAGTTCCTTCGAGCCTCGCAACGCTTTTACCGACGGCTGACGCGGAGATTCCGAGCGCACGTGCAGCGGTGACGAAACTGCGGATCTCCGCGGCACGGACGAAGGCGACGAGTCCACTGAGCGATTCCATAAAGATGGCTGATTAGGGAATGTTTGTCCCGAGAGAGCGGAATGCTGGCTCATTTAAACACAATCGCTCTGCTTTTAATATGCCCTCCGGCCCCGTCGCTCGCTGCGAGCCCTCGTGCACATCCGCTGCGAGCTGCGGTGAAACGAAAACTTCGTTCGAGGATTTGAGAATGCGCAACCCAGCTATGGAAACAAATAGTGCAACTGAGAGAATATTGATTTTGGCGGCCGTCTGCCTTGCCGGGCTATCGATGCCCGTCAGTTTCACGGGCCCCGCCCTCGCATTGCCAGCAATCGCTCGCTCCTTGGGCGGGTCGCCGCTCGCGATGAACTGGGTCACCAATGTCTTCATGCTAGCCTTCGGCAGTTGCTTGCTCTTTGCCGGGACGTGTGCTGACCACTTCGGACGCAAACGAGTGTTTCTCTGCGGCACCCTCGGCTTCGCGCTTTCGTCAATCATTGCGACGCGCGCTGCAAGGCGTGGCGAGCGCAGCGGCGCTATCTGCGGGCGCCGCCGCGCTCGCGCAGGAGTTCGACGGCACAGCCCGTACCCGTGCCTTCAGCATGCTGGGCACGACCTTCGGTGTCGGTTTGGCGTTCGGACCGATCGTCGCTGGCGCGCTGATCGCGCGCTTCGGCTGGCGCTCTGTGTTCTGGAGCGTCACCGTCGTCGCACTGATCGCGTTCTCATTCGGGGCGAAGTGCATTCGCGAAACACGTGATCCAGGCGCTACCAGTCTCGATTTACCTGGCGCCGCCACATTTACGTGCGGCTTGACCCTACTTACCTATGCAGTGCTGCGTGTACCCGATGGCGGCTGGTTCAGCCCCCTCGTGGTAGGGCTACTCGTTGCTGTGGCCGCGGTGACGGCAGCGTTCGTTGTTGTCGAAAATCGAGCACACCGCCCAATGCTTGATTTATCGCTGTTCCGATACCCGCGGTTCATCGGAGTCCAGTTTCTCGCAGCCGCGCCAGCCTATTCATACGTCGTGCTGCTCGTGCTGCTGCCAGTCCGCTTCATTGGCGTAGAAGGGTACAGTTCCGTTGCCGCGGGACAAATGATGTTCGCGCTTTCGGCACCTATGCTCATCATTCCGATGCTCGCCGGCTATCTCACACGCTGGCTCGCGGCAGGCGTGATTGCGGGCGTAGGCCTGCTGCTATGCGCATGTGGTCAGCTCTGGCTCGCGCAATGCGCGCCCGGACAGCCGATCGCGCATATGTTGATGGCGATGTGTCTGATTGGTGTAGGCGTGAGTTTTCCGTGGGGCTTGATGGATGGCCTGGCTGTCAGCGTCGTTCCGAAAGAACGCGCCGGCATGGCGACGGGGATTTTCAATACGACCCGCGTGGCCGGCGAGGGAATCGCGCTCGCGGTCGTTTCAGCGCTGCTCGTGAGCTTCGTCGAGATGAAGTTGCGTGGCACCGCGTTTGCAGGTGTGGACGCTGAGACTTTAGGCGGTGCAGCGAATCGGTTGGCGATGGGCGACTTGCCCGCGGCAGCGACAATGCTCCATGCCGCGGTGGCCGATCTCGTCATGCTCTATGGCGCTGCGTTCCATTTGTTGCTCTACGTCTTGGCGGGCATCACGGTCCTGTCCGCCTTCATGGTGTTCGTCATGGTGTTCGGTTTCCTTAGCCATTCGAAGCTGCCGCACCTGCGAGAGGAAGCACCGGTCGTTGAGCCGGCCTCGCGGCCCGCTCATCGGATGTCATCGTTCAGTGACAACCTTCTCCGCCGTTCCAGAAGCCAGTTGAAAGCGACGTATCGGCGAATTTAAACGAAGGGTTTCGTTCTGCTGGACCAGTGATCCATGCATACCCTTTGGCGCTGTGGCGGGCGCGCTCGTGTGACGAGAGCCGGTTCTTTATGTAAGTTATGGAACTTCTATTTCGCTTGACATGCTCGATTCGAGTTGTGACCGTCAGAATTTCCGGCGAAATTGCATTCGACAATCAATGTACACACGGTGCGTTCGATCGGTTTTTCGTTCGCAGCCGGGCCGACGGTTCGCATGAGGTTAAAAACAGAGCACCAAAGACTTAAGGATGCCTACTTTGCAACGACTTGATCGCTCGATGACAATGCCGCCGGCTGGTGTCAGGAACGCTTCGTTACATCTCCATTTAAGTAAAAGGCTATCTTGAGCGACGAAGCCATCTCATGTCGATGCAACGCATGCAATACAAACAAAAGCACATTGACGGTTTCGTTGGATTGTCAAAGCCATGCCCCCCGACCTTAAAACACTCAGGCGATATTGCCGTACTTCCGTCGCATGCAATCTTGTCTTTGACCATCTCCTTGCGTCGACGCGCGGAACGAAAAAGAGGCTGCTACCACGTTGATATCTCTTTACCACCTATCCTTTTGATAAGTTTATCCTAAAAACAAACAAGGGGACAATCTGCCGTCTGCAAACAAATCGAATTGGCGAATTCTACGGCGCAATCAGACTCCAGCTTGAGGAAGTGACGCTCGTCGATAATTGCCAGCAGATGCCGTACTGCGTGCTAATAACTTATTCGTACTGCTATATTTCTAAAAACCAATGGTTCCTCTACAAGAGCAGCGATGATTCCAAATTCGCTTTTATCGCATATAGGTCCCCCGGTATTGCAGCCGCGGGGTGAAAAGCCCGCGATCGTCTTCGCTCCACATGCCGGTGGCAGTGGAAGCGCGTTTGCTCCTGTCCGCGTGCGGTTGCTGAAGCATGCGGATTTTATCGGGGTCAACTATCCGGGTCGTAGCAACGGCAACATCGCGCAGTCTCCGCGTTCGGTCGACGAAATGGCACTACATGCTGTCGCCGCAATCGACGATCGTAGCGCTGACGTTAGCGATCACATCACCGGGCATCACATCCCCGGAATGCTTTTGGCCGAAGCCTCACGGCAAATGATGATTGCCGTCGTCGAGCGGTTCTATTTGCCCGTGCGGCGTCGCGCCGCAATTCGGTTCATTACTCACACGATGTCGCTCGAGTATCACGAATTCACGATGCCGTTACCCGTCGATATTCTGTTCCTACCGGTAAGACTGCGCCGCGCGAGTGATTTGAATCTGAACCTCGCGTGCGAAATCCGGCTCAAGCAACGCCACCGAATCGGCGCAGTCGCGCGCTTCGATATCTCCGTTATCGATCAACGCTACCTGGACTCGCGTGAGAACGCGCATCTAGCCGCGGCGCTTGACGAACTCTCGACATGACGATGATCGTTGCCGCCACATCCACTTCAATTCTTCACCACCCGCAAAGGGGATAAGGACCACACCATGAGAGAGCGAATCGTCGAGATTATTCTGGCCGCGATTCAACGGGAGAACGTTCTATGGGAGATACCGATCGACATATCTGCCGGCGAAGACACACGGTTGTACGGCTTGGACGGGCAGGTCGACTCGCTGGGACTTGTCTCTCTTGTTGTAGAAGTGGAGGGCAAGATCGAGCAGCAGCTCGGAGTTAGCGTGACACTTGTTAGTGATCGCGCCATGTCAGCGCGCCGCAGCCCCTTCGCGACCATGGGTTCGTTAGCCGATTACGCGCTCGGCCTGACCAGAGAGGTGGCCGGTGTCTGACTTCTACGCCCCCATCACGCTAATCACTGGGACGCGTAAAGGTATCGGCCTCCATTTGGCCGAGCACTATCTCTCGCGCGGGCATCGCGTGATCGGCTGCAGCCGGCAACCGGCTGAATTCGATCACCCGCACTATGAGCATGTGCTCGCCGACGTCGCAGACGAATCGGCGGTGGTCGCACTCTCCTCGCATGTACGAAGGCACTACGGAGGGCTCGATCATCTTATCAACAACGCAGGTATTGCCAGTATGAATCACTCTTTGCTGACGCCGGCTGCTACAGCTCGCCGCATCGTCGAGACGAACCTGATCGGCACCTTCTTGCTGAGCAGAGAAGCCGCGAAGCTTATGAAGGGAAGAACGCGCGGTCGCATCGTCAATTTTTCGACTGTAGCGAGGCCACTTAAGCTCGGCGGTGAAGCAATCTACGCGTCGTCGAAAGCGGCCGTGGAATCGCTCACTTCGATCATGGCGCACGAACTCGCGAGCTACGATATCACCGTAAACGCAGTGGGACCAACGCCAGTAGATACCGACCTCACACGTGCCGTTCCTAAAGACAAGATGCAAGCGTTGCTCGATCGGCAGGCGATTCGACGATATGGAACGTTCGACGACGTCTCGAACGTCGTCGACTTCTTCCTCTCCGAACGCAGCAGCTTCATCACCGGACAAACGGTTTTCCTAGGTGGCGTATGACGCCATCCTTCTCGAACGCTTTTTAATTGCCCAAGATGCTGATGAGGAATGCCATGAATTTTGACGTGTTGCTAGATGAACTTGCGAGCCTGCTTGAAGTGCCGCCAGGCACGCTGTCGCCCGAGGACGAGCTCGATCGCTTCGAGACGTGGGATTCACTAACGAAGGTCTCGTTGATCGGTGTTTGCCAGGACCACTACGCTTGCGCGGTCGATGGCACTGTATTCGATCACGTCCGCACTGTGGGCGACTTACTACGCTCTGCAACGAGCCGTCAACCTCGACGTTTCCGACGCCACATGAACACGTCACTAAGTGGAGTCGCGATTCGTGCAGTCGCTGCAGCGTTGCCAGCGCGTACCTTGTCGTTTTCCGAACTTGAGCAGTCGTTCGGCGCGCTTGAAATCAAGCGAATCACGCGCAGCACCGGCATCCATGCGGTCCGCGTCGCCGACGCACTGACAACCGGGGATCTTTGCGTCGCCGCCGGAGAGTCATTATTTGACAAAGCGGGCATCGATCGTTCATCGATTGACGGCTTGGTCGTCGTGACACAAACCCCAGATTTCGCAATGCCAGCGACGAGTGCGCTAGTCGCCAATCGACTCGGCATGCGGCGCGACGTCGTGACGTTCGACATCAATCACGGGTGCTCAGGCTATGTCTATGGGCTTTATCAGGGCGCGATGCTGGTCACGACGGGCGGATGCACGCGCGTCCTAGTTTGCACTGGCGACGTTATCACCAAGCTGCTCAATCACGACGATCGGCACGTGCGTTTGGTGTTTGGAGACGCGGCGGCGACACGGTCGAATTCGCATTTTGGACAGACGGCGCTGGCAGTCACTTCCTGAACACGCCAATGCGCTATGGCGATGCTATTCCCGAAAAGGTGCGAGACAAAAGCGCGAGGTGGGGACACATGCATATGGACGGAGTCGGCGTTATGAACTTCGCGCTCGACCGAGTGCCGCAGGCAATTGGCGAATTCTTGCGGTTCTATGGGGTGGGAATAGAGGAAGTTCCCGTCTTCCTGCTTCATCAGGCCAATTTGCTCATGCTTGAGTACCTCGCAAAACGGCTTGGCGTTCCCAGATCGAAAGTGCCCGTCAGCGTATGGGAGGTGGGCAATACTGGACCGTCTTCGATTCCGCTTTGCCTTTCGCTCGATGCAAGCGAACGTGGGCTTGCGCACGACGGCGCGATTGCTTGTGGGTTCGGCGTGGGTTTGTCGGTTGGGGTCGCGCGCCTAGCTCTCGCCAATTCTGTCATCGTACCGCCAGTCGACGTATTCGATTCCAGAGGTCGCAAGCAGAGCGTATTCCCGACGGCACTTCTATAACAAATTCCCGGCACACAACATGAGCATTAAAGCAATATGGTTTGATTTCGGCGGAGTCTTGTCTCCGACGATCGACGATCTCTATACCACCTACGAGAGCAAGACCGGCGTCAATCGACAGCAGATGGAGGCCGAGATGACGGAAGTCGCCCGCCCGCTCGGCGTGCATTTTCTTGCGCCGATCGAACTTGCGATGGTCACGCAAATTCAATGGGCCGCCGGCATGCGAAAGGCGCTCGGGCGTTTATATCCCAAGCTTGATATCTCGCGCTGCGATTTCGATCGTCACGGAGAACAGTGGTTTGCCGGAAACGAAGCGAATCCGGCAATGATCCGGCTTGTGCATAAATGCAAGCAAGCGGGTTTCAAGGTCGGAATCTTGACCAACAACGTCGTCGAGTGGGAGGGACCGTGGCGGCGCATGGTCGGTCTTGACGGAATCGTCGACGACATCGTCGACTCGTGCAAAGTCCTTGTGCGCAAGCCCGATCCGCGCATCTTCGACCTGTCGGCAAAGCGTCTCTGTTGCGCGCCAGAAGAATGCGTCGTGATAGACGACCATCCCGAATCTAGACGCCGCGCCGTACTATACGCCAATCGAGGCCGACACGCCGTATCCGCAGATTCGCATCCCGAGTGGTCACGCAGCGGTCCATCTCACGCGCTACGAAGACGTCAAGATCGCGCTTGGCGATCCAACGATCAGCCGGACACTCTGCAACGTCGACAACGGCCCGACCTTTTTGCCGGGTACGACGCAGAAGGAGTTGCTGCTGAACCTCGACAATGCCGGGCACGCGCGCTCGCGCGCCACCATATCGAGAGACTTCAGCCCCCGCGGCGTTGAGACACTGCGTGAGGTCATTGATGCGACAGCGCGCCGCGGCATTGCCGAGATGCTCGAAGGCAAACGCGCCCCCGACCTATCCGCCTCGGTTCTGGAGGATGTCACTTCCACTGCGGTCTGTCACATCCTCGGCATTCCGCTCCAAGATCGGTCGACGTTTCAGCCGTGGAGCCGGATAGTTCAAATTGCGCCTCCCGACGATGTCCCCGGCATCGAAGTCGCCGTGAAAGCAAGCTACAACTATCTGATGGAGTTCGTGACGGGCCACCGAAAGGGCGTGCCAGATGGATTCATCCGGCGCTACGTTGATAACCGGGCAAAAATGCAGGAGCCACTCGGCAACGCAGACTTTGTCGGTGTGCTGCTTGGCATTTTGCTTGGAGGTGGTCATAACGCACTGAGTGTCATGACTAAATGCGTATATGCACTATTATGCGCACCATCGCTTTGGGCTCGCATCGTCAGACAACCTAGCGAGATAGGAACGATGACCGAAGAGCTGATCCGACTCATTCCGATCGGGAAGCTCTCGACTTTCCCGCGCATCACAACGCGTGAGGTCGTGACCTCTGTTGGCACAATCCCGAAAGACAGCGTCGTCTATGCGAACGCCTTTCTCGCAAATCGCGACCCCGAAGTTTTCCCCGAGCCGCTCACGATTGATCCCGACCGGATCAATACTAAATCGCATCTGCAATTTGGCTACGGCATTCACAGCTGCATGGGGCCGGCGCTCGCTCGGCTAGAGATTTCGATCGTTTTGAACGCACTCGTGTCTATGACGCCGTCGCTGCGGCTCAATGCCGATCCGGTCACGCTGCGCTGGATCAACGGCACGGTACTGCGTCGTCCAGATGAACTGCCCGTTCGCTTTGATGCGTGAGCGGAAAGATCCTCCCCCATTCCCGAGAGTCCATCATGAATCGGAAGCCTTTGATCAATCTGCTACGAACATTTGCCGAGCGGTCGGCCATCAACACAATGTCGGCGTCATATACCTACGCTCAGCTAGTTGACGAGGTTGAGCGGCAGTTGGAGCGTCTGGTAGATGCAGGGGTCGCCCCGGGGGCGACTGTTTTTCTACAGGGCGACTATTCGTTCGGCGGCATTGCCTTGTTTCTGGCCATGTATCAGAACGGCAACATTATCGCAATAAATACGGCCGACAACGCGCAGGAAATCGAGAACAAGCGGGGGACCGCCAATACATCCTTCTTCGCCGAGACGAGCGGCTGCACCATTGAGCCGGTGGAAAACCATGCGGACGTTAGCGTGCCGCTCGTTACAGCGCTGCGCGAACAGAGGCACGCCGGGCTCATCCTGTTTAGCAGTGGAACAACCGGAAAGCCTAAGGCAATGCTGCACGATTTGGATCATCTTGTTGACGGTTATGTTGGACATCGTTCGAGGCCGCTCAACATGCTGCTCTTCTTGCTGTTCGACCACATCGGCGGCATCAACACGCTGCTCCACATCTTGTCGATCGGCGGCAGCGCGACACTCGTTGACGAAAAGGTACCACAGCGTGTGGCTGCTCTGATTGAGCGCTTCAAGGTTGCGGTGTTCCCGACGTCCCCCACGTTCTTGAACCTGATGTTACTTGGCCGTGTCATAGGTCAGTATGACCTCACATCGCTGCGCTTAATTACGTACGGTACTGAACCGATGCCGGAAGGTTTGCTGCAGCGCCTGCGCGAGCTACTTCCTCGGGTGAAACTCTTGCAAACATTCGGTACCAGTGAGACGGGGATCGTCAGTACGACCTCAATGTCGTCAGACAGCCTATTTATGAAATTCTGCGACTCGTCAACCGAGCACAAGGTCGTCAATGGAGAACTATGGCTGCGTAGCACGCGGCGGATCCTCGGCTACTTGAATCATCCGTCCGACAGCTTCACCGACGATGGTTGGTTCCGGACCGGCGATGTCGTCGAAGAGAGCGCGGACGGCTTTCTGCGGATTCGCGGTCGCAGCAAAGAGATCATAAATGTTGGGGGTGAAAAGGTGTTTCCGGCCGAAGTTGAATCGGTGCTGCTCAAGCATCCGTGGGTACGCGATTGCCGCGCCTACGGGCAGGCGAACGCAATCACCGGGCAATTTGTCGCCGCCGATGTCGTGCTCGATGCCCAATGCGTGCAAGACACGGACGCGGCGTTACGGGAGATTCGCGCTTTCGCACGTGGCAACATGGACAGCTACAAGGTGCCCGTTCGTTTGAACGCGGTCGAGGCG
The DNA here is from genome assembly GCA_940746715.1 of uncultured Paraburkholderia sp. Lineage (GTDB taxonomy): Bacteria > Pseudomonadota > Gammaproteobacteria > Burkholderiales > Burkholderiaceae > Paraburkholderia. Next base: position 202,947 of record CALNWN010000006.1, on the reverse strand, counting down.
ATCCCCTATTCGGCACGCTTCAAAAAGTCGCTGGTCTCGCCCAACCAACAACCATCGGCAGATACTTAATGGAGGATGACATTATGGAGCAGTCGAGATTCGAACGCGGCGCGCAACGGTTGACGGAGGTAGTCGGCGATGCGGGCATGCAGGTGGTCGAGTCGCTGCGTCGCGTCTCGCCCGACATGGCTCGCTATACGATCGAGCCTATGGCGACATCTATGCGCGGGGGACGCTTGATGACCGTTCACGCCAAATTGCCGCGGTCGCCGCGCTATCCGTGCTCGGGCATTGTCTTCCTCAGTTGAAGGTGCATGTCAACGGAGCGCTCAACGTCGGATGTACTCCGTGTGAGATCACCGAGATTATCTTACAGATAACCTTGTATGCAGGTTTTGCGGTGGCGACCAATGCGCTGCTCGCGGCGCAAGAGGTCTTCGCGGAACGCGGGGTGCTATCTGGCGTGACCGGCTAGCCACGCCGCAAGCGGAGGCAGATCCGATCAACGTTAAATTCATGCTCAGGTGCGAGCCGATGCCCAATAAGAATGGAACGATTTCGGTGATCGACAAGGTACCGACAGAAGAAAATACTTCGTAAAGAATAGCGCCCAAGCGAAAGCACGCTGGGTGACCGGCTATGTTAGTGACTAAATGAGTGCGAGAGAGGAAGCGTAACGGAGGAGGTTACGCTCCCGAATGTGCTCACCTTGACCTTCAAAGTGCGCGGACAGGTCGCATCTATAGCGCCTCGCCGTTTCACGAAATGCCCAACGAAAGTCCCTAGCATCGCGGCACCACTGACACTACACGCTGACCGTTCGCGACCACGGCGGCGACATTCCGAGCGGCCAACTGGAGCACGCATTGCAACCGTTCGTACGACTCGACGAAGCGCGCAGCGGCGACCCGTATTGCGGTTTGGTTCTCGCCATCGTGCGGCGTCTCGTGCAAGATACCGGGGGGTTTGACGCGCACAATGCGTGCCGATGGCGGATTCGTGGTTTCCATGAGTTTGCTACATAAGGAAGAGCGCGGTGCGATTTCCGCCGCTTACAACAAGCCCGCGTCGGCTCCTATCAACCCTGCGAGGTTTGTTTGAAGATGGAAGCGCATGTAAGGAAATCGGCGCCGCACACAAGCCTGCGGCCGCAGGCCATGCACCAACTCCTGGAACGTCTCACCTCTGAGCTTGAAACGTGAAGGTGATGGCATCTTCTGGAATTCCTCACCATCCTGGAACGTCTCACCTTTGGCGGAATCCGGGCACAGCCTGCGCCTTCGCGCGAAGTGTTATCGCGTCATCCTGATGACGTTCGACACCGCCGTTGCAGTCGAGGCGCCGAAGCTATAAGTCGAACGGCCGCTGCGTTTGGCCGCGTACATGGCGGCATCCGCGACGTCGAGCAGTCCCGCGATACTCCGGACCCTGTCCGGAAACGTCGCGATGCCGATGCTCACGCCAATGGCAAAACGGCCGCCATACTCTCCTCTCTTTCGCCCACCGCACGCACGCTCGACAGAAGACGCTCGGCCAGTTCCCTCAATTGCGAGTCGTCGCCGCCGACACGGGCCAGCATGTCGTCGTGCCGCGCGCAGCGATTCGGCGAGCCGGCGCAACCGCACGTCGCCCGCGCTGTGGTCCATCGCATCGTTGACGTTCTTGAAGCCGTCTATGTCGAGATACAACAGCGCGATTCTCCGCGACCCGGCTGCGTGGCCCGACAGCTCGTCGATGGCCGACAGCAGCCGGCGGCGGTTGGGAAGTCCTGTCAGCGTGTCCTGAGCGGCCTGTTGATCGAGTGCATTCGAATAGGCATGCACCCTCGCGAACGCGCGGCGCTGTACGTAGACCGTGTACACCATGAGACAGCACACGAGCACGGCAATGGCGACCAGCGCGGCACTTCCGAACACGAGGCGCCGGCGCGCATCCTGCGTGGCGGCCTTTCGTCTGTCGCGCCAATTGTTCAGCAGGAGATTGAGGTCCTCGCGCAGTCCATCCATGTAAAGCTTGCCTTCGTTTGTCTGCACGAGCGCAATGGCGCCCGCGCGATTGCCGCTGCGGGCCAGCTCGATGGTGCGCGCGAGTTCCGTCACCTTGTTGGTCTTCGCATGCTCGACACGGCGCACGAGTTCAAGAGATCTTTCGTCGCTGCCCGCGGCCTGCTGCAGGCGCAGTATGGTGTCGTCCAGGTCGTGAACGCCTTGCCGGTAAGGCACGAGGTAGCTTTCATCCCCGGTCAGCAGATAGCCGCGCTGGCCGGTTTCCGCGTTCTCGAGATCGTGCAGCACGCGATTGGCGGCGCCCAGCACGCTGAATGCTTCCTCGTCGCGCAGACCGTCGGCGACGATAATCTTCGCTTCGTACACGAAGAGACCCGCTGCGACGAGCAAGCCCACGGCCATGCTCACATAAAGCGCAATGAAACGGTTTCGGTCGGCTTTAGCGGAGCGGAACAGACGCGCGGGCACAAGAAGCTCCAAAGCGGTGTGGAAGGGCAAGGATGCAATGATACTGGAGAGCCGTGACAGGCTCTCGCGAACTGCGGTGCTCGACCGCCCGGCGCGGTGGATGAGCCTAGAACTTCACCTTCACCTGAAAGCCGATGGTGAACGGCAGGTCGTCGGAAGGAATCGGCGGAATCACGATGAAGTTCGCGCCGACACGCTTGTATTCGACCATGATGAGCGGCGCGATCACCGGTCCGATCGTATGGTCGCGGCCCAGCCCCCAATTGCCGTAGTTGTATCCGGAGATGATGCCGCCCATCGTCGCGACCCGCACGATGCCCCAGTGCAGGAAATCGGGCGACCACACTCCGCCGTAGTACGAAGGCCGGCGCAGCGAATTGCGAAAGCCGCCTGCCGTGAGCGCCCATTGGTTGTTGAGCCAGCATTCCACGCCGAGGCCCGGGTTGAATTGCTCGAAGTGCTTATCCGGGTCGGGGTTGATGTGATAGGAGCCGAGCATCGCGTCGAGCCATACGCCGCCCTCGCACCAGTTGCCCGCATGCGCCGCCGTGGTGCCGGCGAGGCCCGCGGCCAGCGCCAGCAATGCGCGGCCGATGTGCTTCTTGCTGTTCCTGATGTTCTGCCGAAGATGCATGTCCTCTCCATTGCCGCTCGAGCGCCGGCGTGATGCTGTTCTCTTTTTGGCGCGCGCCGCCCGTCGCGCACTGTACCGCAAGCCACTCGTGCGATGTTGAAGACGCACTCGGGCTAGCGGGCACAAGACGTGCCGGCAGTCGGCTGCACAACCATAACGGAGGAGCGATGGCAAAGCGGTGAAGACGCGGCGCGCCTTCACATTGCATGCGGGGCGGTTAAAGACCGAGGTCCGAGAGGCTCGGGTGATCGTCAGGACGGCGCTCAAGCGGCCAGTGGTACAGGCGGTCGGCTTCGCGGATCGGCAGATCGTTGATGCTCGCGTGACGGCGCGCCATCAATCCGTGTTCGTCGAACTCCCAGTTCTCATTGCCGTACGAGCGGAACCAGTTGTTCGAATCGTCGTGCCATTCATAGGCGAAGCGAACGGCAATGCGGTTATCGGTGAAGGCCCATAGTTCCTGATGCTGCCGCCGCGAATGTTGATTCGGCTACGTGGCGGTCCAGTCGAGAATGACCTTGCCGCTTTCGCCGGAGAGCACGGTGGCGAACGCCTGCTGATAATCGTCGACCTTGAAGTGATGCGTAAGGATCGGCGACAGGTCAAGGCCGCTTTGCAGCATCGCCACCATCTTGTACCAGGTCTCGAACATCTCGCGGCCGTAAATGCCCTTGATTTCGAGGCCTTTGAAAATCACCTGCGTCCAGTCGATGGCGGTTTGCGCGGGCGGAATGCCGAGCAGTGCAATCTTGCCGCCGTGGTTCATCGCTTCGAGCATGCTGGTAAAAGCGCTCGGCACGCCGGACATTTCAAGGCCGACGTCGAAACCTTCGGCCATGTGCAGATCCGCCATCACGTCGCGCAACGATTCACGCGACACATTCACGGCCCGCGTCGCGCCCATTTTGCGCGCGAGTTCGAGCCGGTAATCGTTGATGTCGGTAATGACGACGTTGCGCGCGCCCACATGCTTTGCGATCGCCACAGCCATGATGCCGATCGGGCCCGCGCCGGTAATCAGCACGTCTTCACCGACCAGATTGAACGACAGCGCCGTGTGCGTGGCGTTGCCGAACGGATCGAAGATCGCCGCGAGGTCGTCGGAGATTTCCGGCGGAATCTTGAACGCGTTGAACACCGGAATCACGAGATATTCCGCGAACGCGCCCTCCCGATTCACGCCCACGCCCACCGTATTGCGGCACAGATGCCGGCGGCCCGCACGGCAATTGCGGCAGAATCCGCAGGTAATGTGCCCTTCGCCCGACACGCGGTCGCCGATCGAAAAGCCGCGCACTTCCTGGCCCATCTCGACGATCTCGCCGACATACTCGTGGCCGACATGCATGGGCACCGGAATCGTTTTTTGCGCCCAGTCGTCCCACTTCCAGATGTGAATGTCCGTGCCGCAAATCGCCGTGCGCGTGATGCGGATCATCACGTCGTTATGGCCCACTTCGGGCACCTTGACGTCGGTGAGCGTGAGGCCCGGCGCGCGTTCGAGTTTGGCGAGTGCTTTCATGCGACCTCCGCCGGTATCACGCCAAGCTCGCGGCCGACGCGCGCAAACGCATCCACGGCGCGGTCGATCTGTTCTGTCGTATGCGCAGCGCTCATTTGCGTGCGGATGCGGGCGCGGCCCCTCGGCACGACGGGGAACGAAAAGCCGATCACGCAGACGCCTTCGTTCAACAGCGCATCGGCCATCTTCGAAGCAAGCTGCGCATCGCCGAGCATGACTGGAATGATCGGATGTTCGCCGGGCACGAGCGTGAAGCCGAGCGCTCTCATTCTGCTGCGAAAATGTGCGCCGTTTTCGCGCACGCGTGCGCGCAGTTGCGCGCCTTCGTCGCTGGCCAGCAATTCGACGATTTCCTTGCGCGCGGCGACATAGCCGCCCGAAGCGCCGCCGAGTGCCTTGCCGAGCGTGCCGGTGATGATGTCGACGCGCGAAAGCACGCCGCAATGTTCGGGCGTACCGCGCCCGTGCTCGCCGACAAAACCGACCGCGTGCGAGTCGTCAACCATGACGAGCGCGCCGTAGCAGTCCGCCAGATCGCAGATGCCAGCGAGGTCGGCGATGATGCCGTCCATGGAAAACACGCCGTCTGTGGCGATCAGATTGAAGCGTGCGCCCGCGGCGTCGGCCTCTTTCAGCTTCGACTCGAGATCCGCGAGGTCGTTGTTTTTGTAGCGAAAGCGTTTGGCCTTGGAAAGCCGCACGCCTTCGATAATGCTCGCGTGGTTGAGCTCGTCGCTGATGATGGCGTCGTTCTCATCGAGCAGCGTTTCGAACAGGCCGCCGTTTGCATCGAAACAGCTCGAATAGAGAATGCAGTCGTCGGTCTGCAGGAATTCGGCGAGCGCCTGCTCGGGCTGCTTGTGCAGCGTCTGCGTGCCGCAGATGAACCGCACCGAAGCCATGCCGAAGCCGTCGGCGTCGAGCCCCTGTTTTGCGGCCTCGATCAGGCGGGCGTCGCCGGCAAGGCCGAGGTAATTGTTCGCGCAGAAGTTCAGCACGTCCTGACCGTTGGCGAGCCGGATGTCGGCCGATTGCCGGCTCGCGATCACTCGCTCGCTCTTGTAAAAGCCGTCGGCGCGGATCTGCTCGAGAGTGCCGCGCAGATGGGCGAGAAATGGGTCACGCATGAAGCGGGCTCCTGAATGGGTGAGACTGCCGTGGGCGAACAGGGAACGGCCTGTTATAGTCGGCTGTCAGTTTTATCGGATATTTTCGTTTTTCCGAACTAAAATCTGGTATGTCGAACAACTCTAAACGATGGGTCAGGAAATGGCAAGTTCGGGTATTCGCCGTGCGGCGGCCGGCGCGGCGCCCACGCCCACTGCAATGGTGGCGCCGGCAATCGCGGCGCCACCGCGCGTCGGCGAGCAGATTCAGCGTTTGCGCGCCGAACGGCGCATGACGCTCGACGATCTCTCGCGAGCGGCGGGCGTGTCAAAGTCGATGCTTTCGGAAATCGAGCGCGACAAGGCAAACCCGACAATTGCGGTCGCCTGGCGGCTGACCAATGCGCTGGGCGTGAGCCTCGATTCGCTGTTCGCGCCGCAGAAGACGCCGGAGGCGATCGCCGTGGCGGGTCCGCACGACATCCCCACGCTGAGCGGTCACGATGCGAAATACCAGTTGCGCGTGTGGGGGCCGATCGAGTTGGCCGGCAAATTCGAGTGGTACGAGTTGACGCTGCAGCCTGGCGGGGCGCTCGTGTCGAACGCGCACGAACCCGGCACGCGCGAACATCTGACGGTGCTGCAGGGCTCCGTGGAAATCGAGGCGGCGGGCGCGACGAAGCGGCTCAAGGCGGCGGACACCGCACGCTATGTCGCGGATGAGCCGCATGCCATCCGCAATGCCGGCAAGAGCGAGGCGAAAGCATTGCTGGTGGTGATTCACGGCTGAGCGGCGGGCTCACCGTGGCGCGTCGCGTCGGATAACGGGGCGGCCGGCTCCCAGAATCCGGGCTTGCGCGAGGTTGCGCCGAACACTGTATGTTTGTACAGTACAGGCTATCGACTGGAGCCGATAATGAACGACCTCAAGACCGCCCCGACCGACCGCGCTCTGGCCGCGCTGCGCTATCAAACCGCCGCGCGCGATCTCGAACATATCGTATCGTGCGCTACATCGCTGCGCGCCACATCGTGCAACAGGTTCCGCTCACCTGGCGGCTGCTTCATGCAATCGAAGCGGAGGCGCTCGCGTACCTCGGATTTGCCAGCCGGCATGATGCGCTCATGCTCGGTCTCTTTCAGCGTCCGTCGGACCTGCCTTATCCCGAAACGGACGAGACCGTGGATTTCGGCATGTCCACCGCGCTGCCCGCCGTTTTCGCGTTTGCTGTGTCGGCATACGAAGACGCGGCTCGCGGTGCCGCGCAACGCGCATCGCAAGGTCCCGCGCCGAAGCGGGTCCAAGCCTGGGGCGACTGAGCCGGCGCTTTGCTCGTCTACACTATGCGCAACTAACCGATAATTTGCGCATGTCGCCTCCACACCTGCCCGATCTCGTCCCGCGTCCGGAGACGTCCACCGATCTCTTCGATCAGCAACGCGAAGACTGGCGCCGCGATCCGCACATTGCCTTCGACGCATGGCTGGCGAAGCAGCATTTCCGGCGATCGTCAGCACAGGTTTATCAGGCGCAGTGGTGTGTCTTTCTCGAGTGGCTCGCCGCGCGTGGGAAAAGCCTCGTTAATGTGGATACCCATGCCATCGCCGATTTCGCCGCCGGGCTCGAGGTTCGCAAGCCGCAACGCGTACGCTATCTGCGGTTGATCGAGCGGGTGCTGGATCATGTGCGGGAAGTCGAGGCATCGTCGACTAATCCGGCACGCTTCATTGCTCAGGACGGCGAAGCTGCATGGCGCAATGCGCGCGACAATGAGCCCACCGGATTTCTTGATCATGCGGAGCGGACCGCGCTGATCGCGCATCTCTTTTCGCCGGTGCAGGGTTTGTCTAGAGCGCACCGCTGGAAGGAGCGGCGCGACCGCGCGCTGGTTGCCGTCTTTCTCGGGGGTGGACTGAAGACGGGCGAGGCGGCCGCGCTCACGGTTAGTTGCACGACGGCGGGCTCGCCGGGTCACGCGATCGACTCGGCGAATCCCACGCTGGTCCGTCGGACACGGCTTGCGCCGTTCGCCTGCGCGATTCTCGACGCCTGGCTCGCTGAACGCCGGCTGGTGGAACTGGCCGGCAATCCCGTCTTTGCGGCATCGCCTTCCGGCAGGCCGATGCACAAAGCCACCATGCTTCGCGCCGTGGATGCGCTCGTGGACGCGGCCGGCATTGCCGCGTCGCGTACCTCGCGCGCCAGCCCGCAAACCTTGCGCAACACTTTTGCAGCCGATCTGTTCGAAAGCGGAGTGGAGGCGGAACTCGTCGAGCAATGGCTCGGGTTCGTCCAGGCGGTGTCCGCGAATCGTCTGTATCGCGCCTGGCAAACGTGGATGGAGCAGCAAAATTCGCGAGCAACCGACGAACCGGATCCCGCCGCGCCGCTTATGCCGGAAGCTCGCACGGACGGGCGTTTGACGCGGAAGGCGGGATCAGCGGAATCCTGAAACCTCTCACGTTTCGCGTCCCGAATTTCCTCACCTTTCGCGACTGCCGGACGCCCGCTTCAGGCGGTCGCCGACAGTGCGCCGCGCGACAAAAACCCGCTCACCGCTTCCAGCCGTGAATCGCCGGGCCCCGACGAGTGCTCGCATTCCGGACATTGCAATTCGAACCGGTGATCCACCTGTGACAGTTCCGGCTCACCTTCCTCGCATTTGGGACAACGCAGCGGCAAGCTCACGTGGCCATCTGCCGCCGTGCCGATGGTGTGCAATTCGTCGCTCGTGAGACGGCCCGCCTGCACGAGCGAATAGAGCAAACCGCCAATGGCGGGATCGATGCCCTTCTGGCTGCGCAGCGTCGCCAGTTCTTTCGTCAGCGCGTCCAGCTCGTCCGATTGTTCGCGCAACTGGGCGTCGAGCCGGTCGCCGCGCGCTTTGGCGGCCGCGAGTTGCTGAATGAACTCGAATTCCTTGCGGCTCGCGTCCCGCACGCCGGACTGATACGTCGCGGCCATGCTGCGCAACGAGTCCAGTTCGACGAGCATCGGCTTGACGCGGCGCTCGGCCTCAGCGACGGCGTCTTTGATCTGCTGCGCATAGTGCTCGGTGCTCTGGCGCAGCTCGACGTGCAATGCGTCGATACGGTCGCGCAGCGTCGCGTTCGTCGCCTGTTCGCTGTCGACGCGTTGGCGAAGTGCCTGGTTTTCCTGTTCCAGCCGACGAACCGCAGCCTGCAGGCCTTCCTGGTGAGCTGTGCCGTGTGTAGCCACGCTCGAAAGCTCGGCCTCCAGGGCTCGAACGCGTTCCCACGCCGATTCTGCCCGTTGCTCGCTGCGCTTGATGGCTTCGTCGGAGGCGTCGCGGCGGATTTCCGCATCACGCGCACGTTGCTCCGCCGCCGCGATCTGGACGCGGACTTCCTCGCGCTCGGCATCCAATGCGCTGCGTGCCTGGGCCACGGCTTCCTCGAAGAGCGCGCCCAGCAGTTCTCCGGCGCGCTCTTCCAATGCTTTCGGAATGGCGCCGGCGCCGACCTTCATGCGCGATACGTCGCGAATGCGCTTCCAGAAGTGATCGATGTCCTTCGGGATGTCGCTCGCACTGCCCGTCTGCGTGAGATCGCGCACGGCTGCTATCGACGGACGTATGCCGAGATCAAAGAACAATCGCTTGCAGGCGTGCAGCGACAGCTCCTGCCGTCGCGCCCCGGCAGACCGCAGGGTGTCGAGCTCTTCGCGGATCGCTCGGCGTTCATCGTCCAGATTCATACAGGCCTCGTCTACGTGATTGCACGAATCATAACAATTTACGTATCGAACGCTACAGATTTTCGTTCTTGCGTTGCCGTCGGAGGCGAAAGGGCCGATGAGCGGTTCATTCACCTCTGCTGCACCGTGCGAGGCCGCTTTTTCCGTGAAACAAAACTAAGAACATCATATAAACGATTGTTCATAAAGGGAATTATTGGTTCTTGAGCGCATCGTGCACTGTTTCACGATACGCAAGCTATGGCGGACGTTGGGTTAGAGTCTATCCTAAGGACTCGCGGGGCTCGGGCTTGAGAGTAATAAATATAAACACCTTTGAACCCATGTTAAAACCGTTAACGCCACGGCAAAGCCTTACCTGGCGGGCTTTGCCGGCCGAGAAGGTGAAGCTTTCCGGGAGGCTTGGTGAGGTCTTGCGGGAATCTGAAGTGATGGGGTTCGGGGACACCGGTGAGCAAGTGCGGGACAGATTGTGAGCGGGTTCGGGAAGCGCCCTTCCTCGCGAAACAAGCAATGGTGAGATTTTCCGGGAGCAGACCGGCGGCAATTGCCCGGCTGAGCGTGCGGGCGGGCCCTAGCCTCGCCAGCAACAAGGTGAGCGTTTTCGGGACGGTTCCGGGGCACTGTTTTTATCGATGTCCTGGCCTTCAGAAACCTCGAGGTGAGCCGCGACAGGAGAAAACGCCAGAGCAAGGTGAGGTTTTACGGGGCGTGAGCACCTGTTTTGCCTCAATTTTGTGCAATGCGAGCGTTAAGGTGAGAGTTTGCGGGAGCGTTCCGAGACGAACGCCGCGGAGTCCGCCATCGCGGCGATGGGGGAGTTCGAATGGGCGGCCTGAAGGTGAGCAGATACGGGAGGGGTGCTCAGTGTGCACATACCTCGTGGGGATTTGGCGTTGCTGGTCGCTATAGGTGAGGCTTTTCGGGAGCTTTTTGGATGCAGATTCAACGCAAACGTGAGCTGATCCGGGAGTCGGGGGACTATCTGCCTAGCGGAAATGTGCTGTGGACGGGGCTTTATTTTCCGGCTGGCCGGGATGCGTGAATTCCAAAGGTGAGGCTTTTCGGGAGAGTTTCCGGTGGGCATACGAGTCGAGGACGGCGGCGGTCTGCCATTAAGGTGAGGTTTTACGGGAGCACCGACGCGGAATGAGCGGTCCAGCGGACCGATGGACGTGCGTTGTAAGGTATTGAAAAAAAACAAAAAAGTGTTGCGAAGTTCCGAAAGGTGAGGGTTTCCGGGAGGTGCATTTTTCAGCGCTCGCGGCAGGGCGACGGTCGCAAGGTGAGCGTTTTCGGGACCGTTTCTCTCCGCGTTTATCGCGTTGCGCTGGCAATAACCGCGCCATCCGGAGCGCTCCAGCGACCTCATGGTGAGCGTTTATAGGAGATGGACCGCGCTATCGATGCTCTGCGTCGACGCTAGTGTCCGATGCGTCGGTCAAGGCGCCGCGAGCGCGGGCGGAAAGAACGCGCTTCGCACCGGAAATGGCGAGGTGTCAGGAAATTTGTCGGTGCGTGCGCGACGAGAGCCAAGGCCGCAGTCCCGGGCACAATGGCCGAAAACCCAAAAAATTTTTTGCGGTGAGAAGATTCGGGACGAGATGTTCCCCTTTCGGCAGACCGGAGGAATCGCCCGATTTTCGACAAACCGCGACGCTAAAGGATTGCCGGAATCCGGCGTCAGGTGGTGAGGTGAGGGTTTTCGGGAGTCGCCCGAGGTGAGTGGGCTCGCGTAAACTGCCATCACCCGCAACGGTGAGAGTCACGCTATAGACGCCTATCACCACAGTCGGTATGCTCTTGCCAAATCCCTCCTTGACCAGACGCATGGCCACGAAGCGCGCCAAGAAAACCGATGTAGTCAGCCCCAGCTCGGCGGAGTTGCGCAAGGCCGTCGAGTCAATCGCGATTCAGCCCAAGAGCGGCAAGATCACGTTGCTGACCCGCAAGCTCTTCAACGTGCTGCTGGCCGTTGCGCAGCAGGCGGACGAATCGGGCGATACCTATCGCGCGTTGCTGTCCGACATCGTGGCGAATTCCGCGTTCGACTCCAACGACACCGCGCTCGTCAAGGAACACCTGCGGCGCATGGTTTCGGTTCAGGTCGAATGGAGCACCGGCACTTCGAGCCAGAAGCCGGGCCGTAAGTGGGGCATCTCGACGCTGATCGCGGACGCGGAAATTCTCGAAGATCCGACCACGCGCCGGGTTTGGGTGGAGTTCTCATTTGCGCCGAAGATCAAGAAGAAGCTGCTCGATCCGGTCCAGTACGCGCGCTTGAGCCTGCAATTCCAGAGTCAGTTGCGCAGCAGCGCGGGCCTTGCGCTGTACGAAATCTGCGTGCGCTATCTGACCAATCCCAGCCATTTGACGATGCGCGAATCGTGGGAATGGTGGCGGCCCATCCTGTCGGGTACGCCTGACACCGAAGCCGGTGACGAAGCAAAGCGAGAGTACAAGTACTTCAAGCGCGACTATTTGCGGCCCGCAATCGCCGAGGTCAACGCCGTCACGAATATTTTCGTCGAGCTGATCGAACATCGCGAAGGCCGGCGCGTGGCTGAAATCCAGTTTCGCGTGACCGAGCGCAAGCAGCCGATGCTCGCGCTCGACGAGCACCCGAACGTGTTCGACAGCACGCTGGTCGACCGGATGGTCAAGATCGGCATCCCGCTCAAAGAGGCGCAAACGCTCTACGCGGACAGCGAGGAAAACCGCATCCGCGCCGCTTTGCAGATGACCGAGCAACGCATGCGCAGCACGTCGTTACCGCCGGTCCGCAGTGCGCCGGCGTTGTTCAAGGACGCGCTGAAGAAGGGCTACGCACCGCCGGTCGAGGCTGTCCCGTCCACAGGCGGAGCCAAGGCCGCAGTGGCAGCCCCCGCCGACGACCTGAAGGCGCGTCTGTTGGGCGAATACTCCGCCTATCGTCGCAAGGAAGCGCGCGAGCTCTATGACGAACAGGGCGAGTCGGAGAGGGAAATTGCGCGACAGTCTTTCGAGGAAGAGCAGTTGCCGGGGCTCGGCGCTCATCTGCGTGACGACTGGCGCCGCCGCGGGCTGGACTCGAAGATTGTCGAAACGGCTTTCTTCGACTGGCTTGCGCGCAAGACCTGGGGCGAGCCGACGGATGGCGATCTGCTTGCCTTCACGTTGAGCCAGTCGCGCGCGGCGTGAGGTGCTCGGTCGCCTGATTGTCTGGCGGCGGTCCGGCGTTTGTGGCGGCAGCCATCGGCAGTAACCGTTGTGCCGCCGCTTACTGCTGTTACTTCTGCATTGGCTACTTCAGCATCTTTTCGATCTGGCGAAGAATATCGTCGCGCTTCTCGCGCGTGAGCCCCTTGAGGCGCAGCTCGAGCCGGTCATCTCCGTACGACTTCAGGTCGCCCATAGCCACGCCGTCCAGCTTGATCTCCAGCCGTTGCGCATAGCGCTGCCTGCCCGCCGGCTTGACACTTTCCTGTGTGGTGGCCCTGCCCTTGACGATATCGGCAACCTGCCGCGTGCTCAGGTCGTCGGACAGGATCTTGTTGATGAGTCGCAACGTCGCGTCCGCGCCGCGGGCAGCGTGGTACCGGCCCACCTGATAAGCCATGTTCGAACCAAAGCGATCCGGGCGCGCGACCATCTCTTGCATGACGGTCTCCGGCAACTTGGCGATCGACAATGCGACCGCGACCGTCGACTCGTCCAAGCCGAGATGCTCTGCGAGTTCTTTCTGGCTCTGGAAATGACGATCGTCAAGAAAGCGTTTCCAGACCACGGCGTTGTCGAACACGGTCTGCGAGTCGCGCTGGACGTTCAGATCGTAGCCGAGCTTGTAGCTTTCCAATCCGATTGGCAGATCGATCACGATCGCCTTTACCGTTTCCTTGTTCGCTTCCTTCAGCGCGCGTACGCGTCGGCCGCCGTCGCTGACGAAGTACGTGCCGGGGTTGTCGTAGTCCGGAATGACATGGATTGCCTGCTGCTGCCCTTGCTTCGCCAGGTTGACGGCCAGCTCGGCAATTGACGACTTCAGATAGAAATGCCGCGGATTGAACGGGCTCGGCTTGATGGTTTTAAGCGCGAGTTCGATGACCTGGCCGGGGCGGTAGCCGTGCTGCATTCTCCACGCACGATAGGCGGCGGACTCGTTTTCCGTATCGACGGAGTCGAGGTCGGCGGGCATCTGCGAGACAACGGACGACAAGGTCCGAGCGGTTCCGTCCGGCGACGTCGGAGCATTGTTCTTGACCAAACCGTCGATGGCGTTGAGACGATCTAGTGCAGTTCGCTTCTCGCTGCTGGTCGTGTCAGGACGTGCTTGAAAGCCTTTGGCGAATTGGGAGGGTTTCATTCAGGGTCCTTTATGCGCATAAACTCAGGGGAGCAAGGCGGCGATTTCATTCGCGCACGCTCTCACTTCGATGGCGGCAAGCTTGGCGCCACGGTCGCTCATCTGTAGTACTGTCTGGCCCAATGCCATCGCCTGCTTGTAGGCTTCGCGCGTTGGAATCTGGGTCTTGAGGAGAGGGAATCCGAGTTCCTCTAATGCGCGTTTGAGTTCGCGCGTCAGCATCCGTTTTTCTTCGGTTTTGTTCAGCAGGAACACCGCGCGGAGGTCTTCGTTCATTACTTGTGCCTGCTGGACGAGCTTGACGAGGCCGACGCTCGACCAGTAATCAGCGGGTGATGATGACGTCGGTATCACGGCCACGCTCGCCGCGAGCAGTACCACGCCCGACACTTTCTCTGTAATGGAAGGCGGGCAATCGACAACGATGATGTCGTAGTCGGCTACGAATTTCTTGATCTCACGATGAATCTGGCTGCCGGCCTCGGAAAGATTCACGACGGGGAACGGGATGCCGGTGTCGCCGTCGGATGAGGCGCTGGCCCAGTGGATGAGTGTGTTCTGACCATCGGCGTCGACGACTAGGACTCTTTTGCCCTTCTCATGAAAGGCCGCCCCGAGGTGCATCGCGATAGTGCTCTTCCCGACTCCACCTTTCTGCTGAGTTACCGCGATGATTTCCGCTGCCAATGTTCACCTCCTTTTTTAGACGCAGATGGATTTTACCTGGGTGATTTCTCATTTCAATCGTTTCCTTTAAAAAGGAGATGGAAATAGCCGAACGGCCAAGTTTATGCGCATAAAGATGATGGGGGCGGCGGGAATCGCTTCGAGGCTTGACGTGTTTCCTCATCTCGGTCTACTCATGTCGCGAGTGATTGAGCCGCGGAGCAGTAGGCCTCGCGACCTTTTTTCAGGTACCGCAACGGGCGAGCGGGGTTGCCGTAGGGATCTGACGCAGCTGCGTCTAAATCGTGTGCTGATGTCTGCGGCGCCTAGCGATACGGGAGTGCACGCGACGCTCCCCGGAGAAATTTTCGTGCGGCTGGCTCGAGCGGTTTATACGCATAAACTTCAGCCGTAGCCGTAGTGCAGGTGCACCGCGACTCTTTCCTTGCTGCTCGACAGAGGCGTGTGCGAAGCTGACTAGGGCCGAGCCGCCGCATATGCGCGGCGCTCCGATAACTCAGCGGGGCAGCCCGCCGTCGCTCCAATCGGGCGACCTCCCTTTTGCATCCCGGCAGTGAAGCGAAGCGATGCCTATGGTCTTCCCTGAGCGGTTTATGCGCGTAAACCCCAACCCGGTGGCGCCCCGCCTCGACGTCCAGCAATCCTGTCAGCCAAATGAGACGTCTGCCCAGCCTGCCGGCGGCTCGACCGGCTAAAATCTAACCCCGCGTCACCCACCCAGTCGATCCAGCTCACCCGCGATCCAACCACGCCACCCAGCCCAATGATCACCATCTACCACAACCCCCGCTGCTCGAAGTCCCGTTCGACTTGTGAGCTGATCACCGCCACGTACAACCGAGACCAGGAACCGACCGAGGTCATTGAGTATCTGAAGCAGCCGCTCACGGTCGAGCAGTTGCAGGAGCTAAACAGACAATTAGGCTGTCCCGTCCGGGACATGATTCGCGACTCTGAGCCGGAGTACAAAGCACTGGGCCTTTCCGACGCTCAGTTATACGAAGCATTGGCCGCACATCCCATTCTCCTGCAGCGCCCGATTGTCGTGCGCAACGGGCGCGCGGTGATCGGCCGGCCGCCAGAAAACATAGCGACCTTGTTCGCCTGACGCCACGGCAAACTTCGATCCGCAGGAAACGCAGAAAGCAAAGACGAGGAGAGCCTCGCCGCACCGCTGGCAACAATTGACGCCTCAGTGTCACTTGCCGCCAGCGCCCCCCACTTAAACTGGCGCAGTGCTCGACGGCAAATCGTTCGCCGTCGTAAGAGCTAAAAGCCGAACAGGAATGCGGAGTCCGAATGCTAGAACTACGACCGTCTTGCGAAGGGTGTGGCAGGTCACTGCCGCCAAACGCACCCGACGCGATGATCTGCACCTACGAGTGCACCTTCTGTGAAGTTTGCGCACTCACCGCCTTGCGCAACGTGTGCCCGAACTGCGGCGGCAATTTCGAGCATCGGCCGATACGCACTCGTGCGCAGTTAGCAAAACACCCGGCCCGCAGTGAGCGAAGCCCGATCGCAATCGACGAAACGTCGCATGCCAGTTTCTTCGAGCGCTATCGCGACACGCCGCCTGGCGAACGGTAAAGCTCACGCCGCAAATTGGCGCTATTGCAAGGGCCTGCCGTGTCCGGCATGAAAATACCGCTCATCGTGCGAGCCGCTTCACGCAGCAACCGAATCTGTTTGCGATAGTTGCGGCAGCCACTGCATGTCGGCAAATGCAGCCGGATGGCGACCCACTCGCCGGTCGACAAAGAGCGGTCGAGCGCGTCGGACAACAGGCGCGTGATGTTCTTACACTTCCCCATTGGCATCCTCGCTGGATAGATCCTTCTCGCTCAGGCACGTGCGCAAGCGCAGCCGCGCCCGATAGATCAGCACGCTGCAATGGTTGGCCGTCATCCGCAGCTCGGAGCAGATTGCGTCGGTGTCCAGGTCAAGGAATTCGCGCATCATAAAAACGCGGCCGATGTGCTCTGGCAGATGTTCCAGGCACATCTCGAACAAGATCCAGAATTGCTGCTGGCGCAACGCCGTTTCAGGCGTTGGCCAAGGTCGGGGCTTGGTCTGTTGCGACCAGTGGCCGTTGTCCTTGAACAATTCGCGGTCGAGCAGCGCCTCGTCCTCGAGTTCGGACTCCAAAGCAGAGAGATTCACGGTACGTTGCCGGGCGCGCAAGGTGTCCACGAGCTTGTGCCTGAGAACCCGAAAACCCACGTCCTATGCTCGGACTGTCCGGCAAACCGGCCGCCTGTGTCCAGGCAGCGGCGAGTGCTTCCTGCACCGCGTCTTCCGCTGCGGGGCAACATCGCGGAGTTGCAGACGGGCGAAACGCACGAGATCCCGGCGCAGTTGCGTCAGATAGGCGGGATCGTCGAATCCCGATTCGCTCACGCGAGCCACGAGATGCTCCGCTCCGCGCTTCGCGCAAGACAAATGTTGTCGTTTGAATGGTTGTCGCTCATGAGCGGGGCGTTGATCTCGCACGGGGTTCGAACACGTGCGCCATTCTGCCGTAGGTTGCAGCGCAAGCGAATCGGTATTGAACATGTGCGGCTCCTCGAGCTTGGTTACTCAACGACCTTTGTCGGATCTCCCGGGCCCCGTATGACAAACGGAAACGCATTATTGTGAAAATTAAAAAGGCGACAGGACCGCCTCGTGGTCACGCTGTCGGTACGCGCAAAGCCAGAGCAGGAGCCGAGCGCCCACATCAAGCGCGAGCACCCCGCATCCACTATTTCAGAATCCGAAAAGATGTCTTCCCGTCTTACGCGTTTTTACGCGAGCGCTGAATCGCTATTCTTCACCCATCGATTGACCGGGATCGCAAACCAACACCCACGAGGAGTAGCACCATGAAACGCATTCTGTCCGTCCTGATCACTTCCGTTGCCCTGTTCGCTGCCGCATCGGGGCGTCGCGCAAGCTGCCGCTCCGTCGCAATGCAACGGCCCCGCGTCCTACTGCAACGTGTTTTTCGGCAACTAGGCCGCTGCCGGCTGAAGCCCCGGCGCGCATCATTGTGCCGCGGCGGGCGATGGCCACGCAAGCAAAGGGCGCCAAAGCGGCGCCCTTGTTACATCAAAAGCGGAAGGTGAGCGAGGAGCGGCCTGGAAAGTGATCAGTCGAAAACAGCACCTCCCGGCAAACCCAACACCGCCGCGCAAAACTATCCCGCCAACAAGCTCCCGCCGATCCGGAAAAGGCGCGCTGCCTCCAAAAGGTATAGGCCGGAGGCGGGCTTGATTGACAAGGCAAAAGTATCAGTTATCCACAAGGTTATTCAGTAAATTTGTGGATAACTTTCCCGCGCGCGGGCTTATCCACCGCGCTACGCAAGCGGTCACGCTATTCCGCCATTTGCGCCGCCTGCGGCCTTAACCAGCACCCGCCCCGCGCTTTTTGCCTATGATGGACAGTTCGTACCCTTCGCGCCCCGAGCGCCTCATTCAAGGAAACGAATCATGGCCCTACATATCGCAGTCGTCGTCGGCAGCCTGCGCCGCGAGTCGTTCAACCGCCAGTTGGCGCAAGCCGTCATCTCGCTCGCACCGCCTGACCTCACGTTCGAGTTCATCGATATTGGTTCATCATTGCCTCTTTACAGCCAGGAGTACGACGCCGATTTCCCGGAAGTCGCGAGGCAGCTCAAACAACGCGTGGAGGCCGCCGATAGCCTGCTGTTCGTCACGCCCGAATACAACCGTTCCATTCCCGGCGTGCTGAAGAATGCGCTCGACTGGGGCTCGCGCCCGTGGGGCGCGAATTCCTGAGGCAATAAGCAGGGCGCGGTGATCGGAACCTCGGTCGGCGCGACCGGCACTGCGCTCGCGCAGCAGCATCTGCGCAATGTGCTCGCCTATCTCGACGTGGCTACCCTCGGGCAGCCGGAGGTGTTCATCAAGCACGACCCCGCAGTGATCAACGAGAAAGGCTAAATCCTCAACGAAGGCACGCGCAAGTTCCTGCAGAGTTTCGTCGACCGCTACGTGGCGTGGGTCAAGCGGCACACGGCCGCTTGAGGCGCGGTGCACGGCCACGCGCGCCCGTGAGGCCCGTCGCGTTTTAAATGCGGCGGCGCCAAGTTTCACCGCGCGCGCCGCCGCTACCGCTTCCCCCGTTTCGGCTTCTTATACGTGGTGATGCCCGTCACGCGTTCCCAGCCGTGGCGCACGGCGAGCTTGAAGCGCTCCCACGTGCTGTTGTCCGCCGACGTCGATTCCCAATGACGCCGCGCCTCAGGTTCCACGTCGTCCCACGCTCTGTCGCGAAAACGCACGTCATTGCCGATCTCGGCACCGTAGCGATAAGCTGGCACATAGTCCTCGTAGCGCGAGTCGTCGGCTGCATGTTGCTCGTCGTAATGCGTGCGGAAGTCTTCTTCGTACTCCAGATATTCGTTGGGGATCTGGCCGCTCAAACCCGCCGTCGGATGAGCCGCGCCGGAGACCACTTCCGACGGCTGCATGACCGCGCCCGAGCCCGGTGCCGAGCCGGCGGCGATGGCGCTGCGTCCGGCGTCCCCGGTTAGCGGGTCGCGCATGGGCTCGTTGAGCGGATCGGTTGCCGGACGCTCGCTGAGCGGCGGCGGCACAAACGGTTCCGCGTCGGTGCTGCGCGGGGGCGTCGCATAGAGCGGATCGGGCGCGAGTGGATCGGACCTCAGCGGTTCAGTCGTCGCGGCAAATGGCGTCGCCGCGCTGGAACCGGTCGCGCCCGGCGCGGCCACACCGCCCGCCGGCATGGTTCCGCTTGCCGCGGACGTCGTCGCTCTCGTCTCCCGGCCGGTGGCGCCCGTCATCCCGCCTTGGGCCCCGCGCACCGCACCCGGCGCGGCACTGCCCGCCGTCCCCGTGCCAATCCCCAACTCGTCCAGCAAGGAATGCTCGCGCGCGCTTTCGGAGGACGTTTGCGTGCCCCAGTCCGGCGAGCGCTCGCCGATGTCGGTCGCGCCGAGCCGCGTCAGCGTGTTGCGGGCGAGTTCCGCGTGCGATTCGCTGGCGGCGTCGATTACGACCAGCACCGCGCCCCGACGCACCGCTTCCGTGTAGCGTGCCGTCTCCGGCGCGCGCGGGCCGCTGGCAAAGAGGCTCGACAGAAAACGCTCGATGTTGGCGGGCACGCCCGACCCGGCGACTTCCTCGGTAGCGGAGCCGGCTGACGGCTCGGCGTTCACCTGCAATTCAATGGTGTCGCGAGCGAAACCGGTCTGCACTAATGTGTCGCGAGCGGCTTCGGCGTCAGCATAGGTGTTGAATAAACCAATCACGGTATGTCGCATGGCTGTCTCCCGTTTGGGTAGGACGGACAGCGCGCGCCGCGCCATCCCCATTACCTGCGGGATGCCGCAACCTTCATGCCGGGAATGCAGCGCGCACGCCGCCGGCCCGCGGCCGTGGGCCGGTGCGACGGCCCTCGACTAAATCGCCTGGCTGGCCGCCGGCTGCGCGTTTTTACAATCCACGGTAATGGAGCACATCAGGCAAGCCGCCCCGCCAAAGCCGCCAGCGCGCTATATTGCACCTGATGCGCCGCCGGATCCAGTCCGCTCTGCGCGAGTTCGCGCTGGATTCCCTGGAGCAGGCTTTCCAGCAGCGCGATGTCAAAGGGCTTGGACAGCGCGCGCACGTTGACCTGGCGGGCGCGATCGAGCTCCTCCGCGTAGCCGGTCACGAGAATGACGGGCAACGTGGCGTCCGCCCGGATCGCCTCGGCGAGGTCTATGCCATTCAGACTGCCCGGCATATGGATGTCCGACAGCAAGACGTCGAACGGCAGCGGCTCGCCGGTGCGGCTGTGCTGCCGGTGCCCGTCGTCCAGCAGGCGCAACGCCATGTCGGCGTTCAGGACGCACGTGACGTGGTGGTCCATCATCTGCAGCAGCGCTTCGGTGCCTGCCGCGACTTCCTCGTTGTCTTCGACAAGCAGAATGCGCAGTCCATGAGGTGCGCTACGGTCTTCGGTGCCCGTTTCGACCGGCACGTCGACTGCCGGCGCCTCCGTCGCGCGCGGCAAATAGAGCCGGACGTGCCCGCGCCGACCGCGCTGTCGATCGCGGCAAGCCCGCCCGAGCGCTCGCAGAAGGCGAACACCTGCGGCAAGCCGAGCCCCGTGCCCATGCCCTTCGCCTTGGTCGTGAAGAGCGGCTCGAAGGCGCGCGAGCACCTCGGGCGCCATGCCGACGCCGATATCCATCACCAGCGAAACCTTTGCGCCGAGCGACGCGCGCAGCAGGTCGCGACAGGCCGGCAGCCAGCGGTCGAGCGCGACGGTTTCATTGCGCAGCGGCTGCTTGCGCGCCACGCCCAGCAACTGCCGCGTGAGCGACTGGCCGCTCTTCAGCGCGCGCTCCATTGCCGACAGTTCGCGGTCGAGTCCGCTTGCGCCGCGCCGCCGCGCGATCTGCACGTTCGCCGACAGGATCCATCAGCAGATTGTTGAAGTCGTGCGCGACGCTGCCTACCAGCGTGCCGAGCGCCTCCATCTTGCGCGACTGCCGGTACGCCGATTCGATCGAGCGACGGCATGGAGGCTTCCGCCTGCCAGCGCTCCCACGCCTCTTCCTCGGCGCCGAGCCGCCGCAAAGACAGCCAGATCACGCACCAGAGCGCGACGGACGGTGTGAATATGGACAGCAACAGCACCGCGAGATGCCGGACCACGCGGCCCACATGGCCGACGCGCGGTAGCCTCACATGACGTAGACCGGATACGAGCCGACGTGCCGGAATGCGACGATCATGTTCTCGCCGTCGATGGTCGAGCGCATGCGCGTTACGCCCGCGCGTCGCCCTTCCTTCATTGCCTCGGCGAACGGCGAGTCCGCCGCGACGGCGTTCGGCTCGCCCGGGCGGCGCGGATAGTGCGCGAGCACGGCGCCGTCGGCGCGCACGAGGGTCATGGTCATTGGCAGGCCGTCGGTGCCGCCGAGCAACTCGCGGTAAAACGCGTCGAAATAGCTCGGCCACAGCGCGACCGACACCACGCCGGCGAACGTGCCGTCGGGCGCGCGCCGTTCCACGCCGGTGTTGAACACCTGCTCGCCGGCGACGTGCCCCGACATCACCTTCGAGACGTGCTCGAGATCGCGGCCCTCGCGCAAGCCGACGAAATCGTCGCGGTCGCCGATCGAAACCGGCGGCGCCGGATAAAACCGGCTCGTCACGAGCAAGGCGCCGTCGCGGCCGAAAATCGACACGGCGGCGACCTGCGGATAGCCGCCGCCCATCGTGCGCAGTTTCTGGTGAATGGCCGCCTCGCGCGCGCGAATGCCGTCGTCGCCGAGACCTTCCGTCAAATCGACGATGCGCGTGTCCAGCGTTTCGTTCATGTCGAACACTTTCAGCGCATGTTCCTCGGCGACGCGCACGGTGCGCAGCGTCATATCCGTGGCGTCGGCCTCGCGGCTGCGAAGGTCGTTGAACGCCATTGCCGCGACGTACAGACACGGAAGCACGACGGCGGCGAGCAGCGCGATCAGCGTGATGCGCCGCACGTGAAAATTCTGTTCGGGCACGGCGGGAAATACGGCGTCGCCCTGCCTTTCAGCGGAACGGCGGCTCGCTCGGTGCGGATCGAACCGGTCTTGTGTCATTGTCAGATGCTCGGCATTTCCAGGCGGAAAGAGACAGGATGATACGAGAAGCATAGTCGCAGATTGGCGGTAGAAGTTACCGTCATGGACTGCGCTTGCCTGTAGGACGTCCAATTCATCGGACTTTTAAAACAGTGACGAATTGCGAAGCGCAAACGTACACAAAAGTATAAATGTATAGAAACGATTATTATGCGGCGCGTATGTTTTCGAAAAATGGATAATGCAGGAAGATATTGTTAGCCAGACGAGAATACTGCGTATTGCGTTTCGGCTGGTTTGCTTCGAGAATCGACGCCACGACAAAAAGTGCGTCCGCCATGTTCGAACGCATACGCCGCGAGGGCACCGGATCATGCGTACGCGCGTGAGCACCGGGCGTTCGCGGAACCACGCGCGCGGCAAGACATCAGCCAGGTTGAGCGAGCCGCGCCGATTCATCTACGGGGTAGGCTCAGCACATGCCGGTCATAGCCGTCGTCCGCCGCACGCGCGCAGTTCTGCGCGCGTGCGGGTTTTGCCCAACCCGCCTTGTCGCGCCTTATCCCGCTTGGCCGAGAGCCGCCTTCCAGCAGGCACAGGCGCCTTTCGCCGCTTGCCGTCAGACTTCGCCCTAAAGAGTTCTCGCTATCCGCCGTTAACCCGAACGAGCTTATTCCGTCTTTTGCTCGCCATGTCTTTGCCTATCGTGATCGCCGATGATTCGCTGCTTGCCCGCAAGGTGCTCACCAAGGCATTGCCGGCGGATTGGGACGTCGAGGTGTCCTACGCCTCGAACGGACGCGAAGCGCTCGCTTTGTATCGCCAAGGGAAAGAGATCAGCGCGACGCGCTGCAAGAGGTCGCCAATCTGGCGATGGGTCAAGCCGCGACGCGCCTCGCACGGCTGCTCGATTCGTTCATCGAGTTGTCGGTGCCGCGCGTGAGGGTGGTGGCGGTCAGCGAGGCGGCGCAGGCGCTGAGGGAAATGACCGGTATCCAGGATCCGGTCAGCGCGGTGCGCCAGGGCTTTCGCTCGGACATCAAGGGCGAGGCGCTCGTGATCTGCCGCAGCGACAGCGTCGAGGATCTGTGCGCGCTCGTGAGCGACCCTTACTCGCGCTCGGCCTACGAATCGGTGAGCCAAAAAGAATTGATGTTCGACGTCGCCAATGTGCTCACCGGCGCGTGCGTGTCGTGCATTCTGGACCAGCTCGGCCGCACGCCGGTGTTTTCCGCGCCGGGCCTGCTGGGCGACGCGCTGACGCTCGACGAAGTGTTCCAGCCCGGCGTGCTGCAATGGGAAGTCGCGCTGCTCGTCGAGGTCAATTTCACGCTCGAAGACCAGGGCTTTCGCGCGCATCTCGTGATGCTGATGGCGGAAGAGTCCATCCGCCACATTAACGACGCGCTCGACGCGCTCCTCTCCAGCCTATGAGTTCGCCCGCGCCGTCGTTGAGCGATCTGGTGGTCGAGCGGGTCGGCTTCGGCATCTTCGTGCTCGATCGCGACATGAACGTGCTGATGTGGAACCGGTTCATGCAGGACCACAGCGGCTTGCCGGCGGAGCAGGTGGTCGGCAAGTCGTTGTTCACGCATTTTCCGGAACTGCCGCGCGTCTGATTGTCGCGCAAGATAGAAAGTGTGTTCCAGCTCGGCAGCTTCGCGTTCAGTTCGTGGGAGCAGCGGCCCTATCTGTTCAAGTTCGATCACGACCGGCCGATCACGGGCGGCGTCGATTACATGCAGCAGGACTGCACCTTCATGCCGCTCACGCGCGATCGCGAAGTGGTGGCCGTGTGCGTGACGATCTCCGACGTGACGCACGTGAGCATTGTGCAGCGCGAGCGCGAGGCCGTCGCCAAGCTGCAGGAATACGCGAACCGCGACGGACTCACGGGCATTGCCAACCGCCGCTACTTCGAGGCGCGACTGCAGGACGAATACACGCGCTGGCAGCGCTACGGCGGCGACATGTCGGTGCTGCTGTTCGATCTGGACCACTTCAAGAAGATCAACGACCAGTTCGGCCACGGCGTCGGCGATACCGTGCTGCGCGTGATGGCGCAGCGCGTGGCCGGCGTGGTGCGCGCGCAGGACACATTCGGGCGTTTCGGCGGCGAGGAGTTCGCCTTGCTGCTGCCGTGCACCCCGGTTTGCCCGCCTACGAGGTGCTGATCAACGAGGCCGACGCGGCGCTCTACAGTGCCAAGCGGCAGGGACGCAACCGCTCGGTCGCGCTGACGTGAACTCCTGCCAAGGCTCGCACTAAGGCTCGCGCCCCATATTCCGCAGGCGAAACTGCGTCGTCTCACAAACACGTTGATATACTTTTCGCCGTTTCCGGCCTCCCAGCCGTCTGTTTCGCGCGTGTCCGCGCGCGGGCCGCCCGCCCTGCGGCGAGGCATCACAATTCCTGTACGCCTTTCAGCGGGCGCCCTCCTGCGGAGATCGTCTTGGCTGTTTCCAATCCTGTCGTGGACGATACTGAAATCGACGCCGCTGCCGCCACGTCCGGCAGCTCGTTCTATCTCGCCATGCGCATCCTGCCGGCCGCGCAGCGCGACGCGATGTATCAGGTCTACGCCTTCTGCCGCGCTGTCGACGACATCGCCGACAGCGACATGCCGCGCGCCGAGCGTGCCGCCGCGCTCGAGCGCTGGCGCGCCGACATCGACGCGTGCTATGCCGGCGCGCCGCGCGCTTCGTTGCGCGCGCTGACGCGGCACATTCACACGTTTCATCTGCAGCGCGAGGATTTCCACGCGATGATCGACGGCATGGCAATGGACGCCGCCGCCGACATCTGCGCGCCCGACGAAGCCACGCTCGACCTGTATTGCGACCGTGTCGCGAGCGCGGCGGGCCGTCTGTCGGTGAGAATATTCGGGATGCAGGAGGAGCCGGGCCGTTTGCTCGCTCACCATCTCGGCCGCGCGCTGCAGCTCACGAACATTCTTCGCGACATCGACGAAGACGCCGGCATCAACCGTTGCTATCTGCCGCGCGAGTTGCTCGCGCGCGAAGGCATCGCGATCAAAAGCCCGCAGCAGATCGCCGACGACCCGTCGCTGCCGCGCGTGTGCGCGACGCTCGCCGCGCGCGCGCAGGAGCACTTCGCCGCCTCGGACGCGATCATGGACCGCGAGCCGCGCGGCCATGTGCGCGCGCCGCGCATCATGTCGAGTGTGTACCGCGTGCTGCTCGAGCGCGCGCTGGAGCGCGGCTTCGACATTCCGCGCACGAAGGTCAGCAAGCCGAAGCTGCGCTTGCTGTGGATCGTCGCGCGTTACGCGCTTTTCTGAGTTGATGCCGAGGCTCGTACATGTGGTCGGCGCGGGCCTCGCCGGCCTGGCCGCCGCCGTGCAGTTGCAGCGGCGCGGCGCGCGAGTCGTGTTGCACGAGGCGGCCGCTGCCGTTCGTATTACGACGCCACGCTCGGCGCGACGATCGACAGCGGCAATCACCTGATGATGTCGGGCAACAGCGCCACGCTCAATTACCTGCGGGCAATCGGCCCGGCGGACGAACTGACGGGCCCGGCGCTGCCGGAATTCCCCTTCGTTGACCTGGCCACGCGCGCGCTGGACTGTGCGCCTGTCGCCGGGTCGGCTGCCGTGGTGGATTTTCGACCCGAATGCACGCGTGCCGAACACCGGTCCGGGCGATTATCTGAGTATGATGCCGCTCTTCTTCGCGAAGCCCGGCCGCAGCGTCGCGCAGACCATGCGCAGCAATGGCCCGCTGTGGGACCGCCTGCTCGCCCCGTTGTTTCGAACGATGCTCAACGTCGAGCCACGCGACGCGTCGGCGGAACTAACCGCGGCAATGGTGCGCGAGACGCTGATCGCGGGCGGCCTGGCGTGTCGGCCGCTGGTTGCGCGCAATGGCTTAAGCCGTGCTTTCGTCGACCCGGCGTTGCGGCTGCTGCAGCATGGCGGCGCGACGATTGAACTCGGCTCGCGGCTCGACAAACTGGTGTTCGCCGGGGAGGCGATAGTGAACGCGAAGGCAAGCGCGCACCTAGGTGCCCAGCCGGCCCGCGTGCAGGCGCTGCATTTCGTCGGACACACTGTCGCGCTCGACGCGAACCACGCGGTGATTCTCGCCGTGCCGCCGGGCATGGCGCAGACGCTGGTGCCGGGGCTGCGCGCGCCGACCCGCTTCACGGCGACTGTCAGCGTGTATTTCGCGGTCGAGCCGCCGTTCGGCTTGCCGCCCGTCACCGGCCTCGTCAACGGCACCGCGCAATGGCTGTTCGCGTTCGACGGACGCCTGTCGGCGACGGTCTATGGCGCGGAAGATGTGATCGACACGCCGGCCGAAGAGCTTGGCAGCACGCGTGTGGACCGAGGTCGCTCAGGCGGCCAATCTGCCCGCCGCGCCCCTGCCGGCTTGGCAGGTCGTGGTCGATAGAAATGCGACGTTTGCCGCGCTGCCGGATCAGGAAACGCTGCGTCCCGGCACGCGCACTCGCTGGAACAATCTGATGCTCGCGGGCGACTGGACGGCTACCGGCCTGCCCGCGACGATTGAAGGCGCGATCCGCTCCGGCCAGAAGGCCGCGGATACGCTGCTGGATCAACTGATGGAACGCTGATGAACGACCTATCTCAAGCCCACCTGCTGGGCGCCGCCCTGTCCGAACCCGCCGGCGAAGCGCACAGCGCGCCGGCTGCGGCGCAGGCGTTTGACCCGGCGCTCGACGCTGCCATCACGCGCGCGACCGACGCGATTCTCGCCGCGCAGAATGCGGACGGCCACTGGGTCTACGAACTCGAGGCCGACGCAACGATTCCCGCCGAATACGTGCTGCTCGTGCATTACCTCGGCGAGACGCCGAACCTCGAGCTGGAGCAGAAAATCGCGCGCTACCTGCGCCGCATCCAGTTGCCGGACGGCGGCTGGCCGCTCTTCACGGACGGCGCGCTCGATATCAGCGCAAGCGTGAAGGCGT
The DNA here is from genome assembly GCA_940746715.1 of uncultured Paraburkholderia sp. Classification (GTDB taxonomy): domain Bacteria; phylum Pseudomonadota; class Gammaproteobacteria; order Burkholderiales; family Burkholderiaceae; genus Paraburkholderia. Next base: position 175,926 of record CALNWN010000006.1, on the reverse strand, counting down.
ACTTCGCGCTCAAGATGATCGGCGACGCGGCGGATGCCGAACACATGGTCCGCGCGCGCGAGGCGATTCTCGCGCACGGCGGCGGTGAAGTCGTGAACGTGTTCACGCGCATTCTGTTCGCGCTCTTCGGCGTGGTGTCGTGGCGCGCGGTGCCGATGATGCCCGTCGAAATCATGCTGCTGCCGACGTGGTTCCCGTTCCATCTGTCGAAGGTGTCGTACTGGGCGCGCACTGTGATCGTGCCGCTCCTCGTGCTCAACGCAAAGCGGCCGATCGCGCGCAATCCGCGCCGCGTGCGCATCGACGAATTGTTCCGCGGCGCGCCGGTGAACACCGGCATGCCGGCGCGCGCGCCGCATCAGCACGTCGGCTGGTTCCGCTTTTTCCGTGTCGTGGACACGGTGCTGCGAGCAGTGGACGGCCTCTTTCCGAAAGCCACGCGCGAGCGCGCGGTGCGCGAAGCGGTGGCCTTCGTCGATCAGCGGCTGAACGGCGAGGACGGCCTCGGCGCGATTTTCCCGGCCATGGCCAACTCGGTCATGATGTACGACGTGCTCGGCTATCCGGCCGATCATCCGAACCGTGCTATTGCGCGACAGTCGATCGAAAAGCTGCTCGTCATCAAGGACGACGAAGCGTATTGCCAGCCCTGCCTGTCGCCGGTGTGGGACACGTCGCTCGCGGCGCACGCGCTGCTGGAAACCGGCGAGGTGCGCGCCGAGCAGGCGGCCGAACGCGGCCTGGCCTGGCTGCGTCCGCTGCAAATTCTCGACGTGCGCGGCGACTGGATCTCGCGCCGGCCGAACGTGCGGCCGGGCGGCTGGGCGTTCCAGTACAACAATGCGTATTACCCGGACGTCGACGATACGGCGGTGGTCGCGATGGCCATGCATCGCTCGGGGGCGCTGACGCGGACGGACGTGGACCGCGACGCGATTGCCCGCGCGCGCGAGTGGGTGGTCGGCATGCAGAGCAGCGACGGCGGCTGGGGCGCGTTCGAGCCCGAGAACACGCAGTACTACCTGAACAACATTCCATTCTCGGACCACGGCGCGCTGCTCGATCCGCCTACCGCAGACGTGTCTGGCCGTTGCCTGTCGATGCTCGCGCAGCTCGGCGAACTGCCGCAGAACAGTGAGCCGGCGCAACGCGCGCTCGACTACATGCTGAAGGAACAGGAAGCCGACGGCAGCTGGTACGGCCGCTGGGGCCTGAACTACATCTACGGCACGTGGACGGCGCTCTGTTCGCTCAATGCGGCCGGCATGCCGCAAGACGACCCGCGCATCAAGCGCGCCGCAGAATGGCTGCTGTCGATCCAGAACGAAGACGGCGGCTGGGGCGAGGGCGGCGAGAGCTACAAGCTGGACTATCGCGGCTACGAGCGCGCCCCGAGCACGGCGTCGCAAACCGCATGGGCGTTGATGGGCCTGATGGCGGCGGGCGAGGTCAACCACGAGGCGGTGGCGCGCGGCATCGGCTACTTGCAGCGTGAACAGCGCGAGCACGGTCTGTGGGACGAAACGCGCTTCACGGCTACCGGTTTCCCGCGCGTGTTCTATCTGCGTTACCACGGCTATCGCAAGTTTTTCCCGCTGTGGGCGCTGGCGCGTTACCGTCACCTGAAGCGCAACGGGCTCACGCGCGTCGCGGTCGGGATGTAACGGATGTTGCGTTCAACAGCGGCATCCGCGGATGCCGGCTCGGGTTCCGCTTCCGGCTGTCTGCCGGTGATCGTCGTGACGGGCATAGCCTTCGAGGCGCGCATTGCGCGCGGCGAGGGCGTCGAGGTGGTGTACGCGGCGCGCGCCGACCTGCTGGAACGCGCACTGAGCGCGGCGGTGGCGCGCGGTTGCTCGGGCATTGTCAGCTTCGGCACGGCGGGCGGCCTCGCGCCGGACCTGAAGCCGGGCGCGCTGGTCGTGGCCGATGCGGTGGCGGGCCCGTTCGGCCGGCTTCCGACCGACTCTGCGTGGGCCGACCGGCTCGCCGCCGCGCTGGCCACGGGCCCGCTCGCGTCGCGCCTGAACCGCGGTCCCATGGCGGCGGTCGCCGCGCCGCTCATATCCGCCGATGACAAACGCGCGCTGCATCGCTCGACGGGCGCATTGGCGGTGGATATGGAGTCGCATCTTGCCGGCGCCATGGCCGCCGCGCGCGGTGTGCCGTTCGCCGTGTGCCGCGCGATCGTCGACCCGGCGTGGCGCACGCTGCCGTCCGCCGCGACAGCCGGTTTGCGCGACGACGGCAGTACCGCGCTCGCGCCGATCCTGCGCGAATTGCTGCGCGAGCCGTCGCAGATCGGCGCGCTGATCCAGGTGGCCGTCGATGCCCGCGCGGCTCGTCTTTCGCTGGTGCAGGCGCGCCAGGCGCTCGGCGCGGCTCGGGCGCTGGAGATGCGCGCCGCCTGACGCGCTGGCTCTGGCGGCGGTCGTTGGTTTGCAGGGCGCTCGTTTGCGGCCCGCTCGTTTGCAGCCGGCTCGCCGCTCCGCTGCGCGAACGGCCAGGTCAGCTATCGGCGCACGCGCTCAGGCGTGCCTTTCCCAATGAACCCTACTGAGCAGCCGGCGCGGAAGCGGGCTTTTCTGTCTCAGGAGACGCAGACCGAGGAGCCGTCGGCGCCGCACTTGCTGCCGCCGAGGCCGCAGCCGGCCTGACAGTCGATCCTTCATTCGACCCGCCCGGCGCGGGTCCGACCGAGCCAGCCGCACCGCTCGCCGGCGTATCGCCGGGATCGGTGTAATGGGGGCAGCCTACTCGCCGGCGCTCCAGTAGCCGCCCCCGACGCGCCATCCGGCGACGCGGCCGTATCGCCCGGATCCGCGTAGTTCGGCAGCGCGGCCGGCGCGCCTGCGGCGGCGCCCTTGGCCGGCACAGTGGCGGCGCCCGAGTCGCCCTGATCGTCGTATTCCGGAAGCGGCGCGGCGTTGTCGCTCGTGCCGCGCAGACGCGCGCGCCGTTGCTGCGTGTACGCATCGCGCACGAACGAGTACTTGTCCAACGCCGCCTGTTGCAGCAGATCCGTCGCGCCCAGCAGATCCGAGCGCACGCTCACGAACTGCAGCACATACAGCGGATTGCGCACCGCGGGCTCCATGTAGTTCAGCGGATTGAACTTCACGTCCACCACGAGGCCCATGCTGTCGCGCACGGTGCTGGGACCGAAAAGCGGCAGCACGAGATACGGTCCCGACGGAATGCCCCAGCGTCCGAGCGTCAGACCAAAATCCTGATGATGCTTCGGCAAGCCCGCCGGCGTCGCCCAATCGAGCAGGCCGCCCAGACCGAACGTCGAATTGAACGCGAAGCGGACGATGTCCTGCGTCGCGTCGGTGATCTTGAGCTGCAGCAGTTCGTTCGCGGCGTTCGTGAGGTCGCCGAGACTCGAGAAGAAGTTGCTCACGGCCGTGCGCAACGGCTGCGGCGTCACCTTCTGATAGCCCTTCGCGACAGGCACCGCGACATAGCGGTCAAGGCCGTCGTTGAAGTTGAACACCGCACGGTTCATCGGCTCGAACGGGTCGCCGGGCTTGCGGTCGGGACCGGTCGCGCAGCCGGACACAAGGCCGGTGGCGGCCAGCGCCAGCACAGTGGTACGCAGTTTCATGCTTATATTCCTTTGTGCTTCGCGCGACGTGGGCGGGGCCTGCCCATCAGCACGGGTTGGAAAACCACTGCACCAATGAGCGTGCAAAAGAGCGACAGCGCCAGCAGGCGGCCCATGCTCGACGTTCCCGGATGATGCAATAGCCAGAGGCTGCCGAACGCCGTCGCCGTGGTCGCCGCGCTGAACAGCACCGCGTGCGTCAGGCTCGACTGCAAGAGGCCCGTCTGGCCGCGCCACGCCATCACGAAGTAAATCTTGAAGGCCACGCCGACTCCGAGCATCAGCGGCAATGCGATGATATTCGCGAAATTCAGCGGCATGCCGAACACCACGCACAGTTCGAGCGTGACGAGCGCCGAGACCAGCAGCGGAACCAGCGTGCGCAGCATGTCGCCGAGGCGGCGCAGCGCGACCCACAACAGGATCGCGATAGACAGCAGCGCCCAGCACGCGGCCTGCAGGAACGCCTTGATGATCGTGTCCGCGGAATGGAGGATCGAAATCGGCCCGCCGATCGCACCGGGCTCCGCTTTCTTCACGGCGTGCGCGAAGCGTGCGAGCGCGACGTCGTCGTTCGGATCGGCGCCGGGTTTCACCTTGGGCGCGATGTCGACGAGCGCCCGGCCGTCTTTCGAGACCCAGCCCTTGGAGATTTCCTTCGGCAGCGTGTCGCGCGTGATTTCCGTGGGCTGCAGCAGATTTTCGAGTTGCTTGAGCGCGATGTGCAGCGTCTCGGACATCGCGGTTTCCGCGCGGTCTCGCGTGGCGGCGTCGGCGGCGGCGAGCTTTTGCAGCGTGGCCGACAGATGTTTGGCCTCGGCGGCGCCCGGGCCCGGGTGGTCGTCGGCGGCGAGCGAGAGAGCTGGTTCGACGCGCGCTTGAGCGCCGCGACGCGCACCGCGTCCGTGGCCTGCGGCGCCGGCTGTTGTTGCAGCGCGGGCAGCAGCTGCTGTGCGGCGCTCGCGATCAGCATCATTTTCTGTTGCTGCTGCTCGGGGACGAAGCTGTCGAGCGTCTTGACGCGGCCCACTTCCGGCAACGGCGCGCAAGCGCTCGGCCATGCGGTCGGCGTCGGCCGCGAGGGCGCGAGCAACATGCACGTTGTTCACCGCGGCCTCGGGCGAGTCCTTCAGCGACAGGAGCGTAGCCATCGACTCCGTATGCGGATCCTTCAGATGCAGCGGATTGAGAAGTCGAAGTGCAGACGCGTGAGCAGCGGTGTGGCGCCGATCACGACGATCAGCGTGCCGATCAGCACGGGTTTGCGGTGGCGCGCGAGAAAGTCGTCGACGGGAGCCAGCTGCTTGAAGCCCGGCGGCGGGTTGAAGATCTTCAGCAAGGCCGGCAGCAGCGTCATGTTGGTCAGATACGCGACGAACATGCCGACGCCCGCGATCTCGCCCAGCTCGGACACGCCGCGGTACGCCGTCGGCAGAAACGAGAAGAAGCTGAGCGCAACGGCGACCGCGGCGAGCGTCAGCGGCACGCCGATACTGTGCGCGGTATGGGCGAGCGCAGCCGAAAGACGGTCGTCGCGATTGCGCTCCTCGCGATATTTGACGCCGAACTGCACGCCGAAATCGACGCCGAGCCCGACGAACAGCACCATGAACGCGACCGAGATCATGTTCAGCGCGCCGACCATCATCAGGCCGAGCGCGGCGGTGATTGCCAGTCCAACAAAGAGGTGATGAACACTGCGGCGATCATGTGGCCCGAGCGCAGCGCGAGCCACAGAATGATGAGCACGACGACAAACGTGGCGATGCCGTTGAGCACCGCGCCGTCCTTGACGGACGCGAACTCTTCGTCGGCGAGCGGCTGTTCGCCGGTCAGACGGACGGTCGCGCCAAAGCGCGAGTCGAGGTGCAGGGAAGCGGCCGTGTCGCGGATGCGCTGCGACGCCGCGGCGCCCGGTTCGAGCGCGTCGTAGTTCACCACGGGCTGCACGACCACGAAGGCCCGCGCCGGATTGGTGGCAGCGCTCCTGTCGACGAGCGCGCGCCATGAGAAAGCAGCCGGCTTGCCCGCCAGCACGAGGTCGAGCGTGTTCGCGCTTTGCGACAACAGGCGGCTCATGTCCGAGAGCTTCACCTGACCGATCTGCAGCGGCAGCAACAGGCTGGTGGTGAGCGTGCCGGCCAGTCCCGTCAGGCTCGGGTCGTGCGCGAGCGTGTTCACGAGCGGCCGCGACTGCACGAGCTGCGACGTGGTGGACATGACTTCTTCTGTCGACGGAAAGAGCAGCCCGTTGTGTTCGAAGAACGGCCGCCGGCCGGCTGCGAGACGGCGACGAATTCTTTCGGCTCGGCTTTCAGTGCAGCCGTCAGCGCGCTCGCGGCTGCGTCGGCGAATTTCGGCGCGCGCTTCCACGACGACCAGCACGGTTTGGCCGCGGTCCGGGAAAGCCTGGTCCATTGCATGCTCGAGCGTGGACCATTCCTTGTCGGTTTCGATGAGACGGCTGATGTCGGTGTTGATCTTGAAGTGATGCGCGACATAGATGCCGCTCAGAATGGCGAGCACGATCGACAGTGCGATGATCCGCAATGGATGGCGCACCGAATAGGCGACGAGGCGAACAATAGATGACTTCAGCATGTAGGCGGAGCTGGCCTTATCACGGGTGGCATTTTGACGAAAGTGCACAAGTATACAGAGCCGGAGCAAACCGGACCGCATTCGGCAGCAATGCGCGCCGGCGGCGCGCACGCAGTCCGCGCTGCGCGGCGGCGATGCCGGGCAGACAATCGCCTTAGCAATTGCGGCTCCCGGGCAATGGGGGCGCTGTGGCGCTGCCAGGACCCTGCCCGCGCATTGCACAGACCCTGTGGGGCGGGAACGCAATCTCGGTATACTGGTCTATCCAGCTTTCGCCGCCAGCTTGCTTCGGGCTCGCTCAACCGCCCGATCGCCAGCTCCTTAATCGGCGGCGCACACTCTTTTCAGGTCCCTGAGCGTATGAAACGTTATCTGTCTGCATTCCTCTCGCTGCCGCTTTGGTGTCAACGGCGGCCTTTGCGCAAAGCGCGCCCGACGCGGTGGTAAAAAGTGCCGTCGAAGGCACGGTCTCGGCCATGAAGGCCGATCCGCAGGCGCGCGGGGGCGACATGGCGAAGATCACGCAACTGGTCGAGACGCGCTTCGTTCCGGCAACCGACTTTCAGCGCACCACGCGTATCGCGGTAAGCAAGGCGTGGAGCACCGCCACGCCCGAACAGCAGAAGCAGCTTTACGACCAGTTCACGCTGCTGCTGGTGCGCACGTATGCGTCGTCGCTTTCGCAATTGCGCGACCAGGACGTGAAGTTCAAGTTCTTGCTGGCCAATGTGCCAGGCGGCGCGAAAGACGTCGTCGTGCAATCGCACGTCATCAGCAATGGCGGTGACGATGCAATCGACTACCGGCTCACGAAGGGACCGTCCGGCTGGAAAATCTACGACATCAACATGATGGGCGCGTGGCTGATTCAGGTGTACCAGACGCAATTCGCCGATCAGCTTGCCAAAGGCGGGGTCGACGGCCTGATCAAATTCCTGACGGCGCATAACGCGCGTAGCGCGGGGTGATCCAGCCCGGAGGCTGAAAGTAAGCCTCCCGCTTCAAAACAAAGCCACCGCGCTTTTTTTGCATGATGCAGCGCGAATTTCCGGACGACAGCCCGGCCGCACGGGGCCGCGCCGCCTTAACCCGCTCAGTGCGCAGCCGTAGCCGTCTGCACCTTGTTGCCCTTGCCCGCCACCTTGATCTCTTCCAGCTTGATCTCGACGTGGCGCGAGAACACGTACTCGGCCGGGCGTTGCTTGTCCAGCGGGATGTCCTTGGCGAACGCGCCCGTGGTCTTCGGACCGCGCATGCTGACCTTGAGCGCCTTCAGCGGATGCGCAACCGTATCCATCACGGCCGTGGCTTCGAAACCGCAGTGGACCATGCAGTCGGCGCACTTTTCGTAGTTGCCGGTGCCGTACTTGTCCCAGTCCGTGGTTTCCATCAATTCCTTGAAGGTCTTCACGTAGCCTTCGCCGACCAGGTAGCAGGGCTTTTGCCAGCCGAACACCGTGCGCGCCGGATTGCCCCACGGCGTGCATTCGTACGTCTGATTGCCGGCGAGGAAGTCGAGGAACATGGCCGACTGGCTGAACGACCAGTTCTTGCCGTTGTTGCCGCGCTTGAAGATTTCGCGGAACAGGTGCTTGGTCTTGTCGCGGTTCAGGAAGTGCTGCTGATCCGGCGCGCGCTCATATGCATAGCCCGGCGAGACGGTGATGCCGTCCACGCCCATCGGCCCGACCGTGTCGAAGAACGCGGCCACGCGCTCCGGCACCGCGTCGTTGAACAGCGTGCAGTTGATGTTCACCCGGAAGCCACGGCGCTTCGCTTCCTTGATGGCCGCGACGGCCTTCTCGTACACGCCGTCCTGCGACACGGAATGGTCGTGCATCTGCTGATCGCCGTCGAGGTGAACCGACCACACGAAGTACGGATTCGGCTCGTAGTCGTCCATTTTCTTTTCCATCAGCAGCGCGTTCGTGCACAGGTACACGAACTTCTTGCGCGCGATGATGCCTTTGACGATCTGCGGCATTTCCTTGTGCAGGAGCGGCTCGCCGCCTGCAATGGAGACGACCGGCGCGCCGCATTCGTCGACGGTGCCGAGGCATTCTTCCAGCGACAGGCGCTGATTCAGGATAGGGTCCGGATAGTCGATCTTGCCGCAGCCATTGCAGGCGAGATTGCAGCGGAACAGCGGCTCCAGCATCAGTGCGAGCGGATAGCGTTTGTTGCCGGACAGGTGCTGACGCATGATGTATGCGCCGACCCGGACTTTCTGTAGCAGCGGAATAGACAAGACGTCCTCCTTAAACTTCGCGTGCGGCGAGTGGTTGCATCAGCTTCGATGGCAACTTGAATTCGACCTTCTCTTCACGGCCCGCCATCGTCGTGACGTCGACGGGTCCCATTGCGCTCAGCGCATCGATTACGTTCTTGACCATTTCTTCGGGCGCCGAAGCACCCGCCGTGATGCCGATGGTCTGCGCGTTCGCAAACCACTCCGGCTTCACTTCCGAACCGTCGGCGACGAGGTAGCTCGCCACGCCGCTTTCGCTGCCGATTTCGCGCAGCCGGTTCGAATTGGAACTATTGGTGGCGCCGACCACCAGCAATACGTCGACCTGCTTGCTCAACTCGCGCACCGCCGCCTGGCGGTTTTGCGTCGCGTAGCAGATGTCGCGCGTGTCCGGCCCGACGATGTCGGCGAACTTGCGCAACAAGGCGTCGATTATGCCGCGCGTATCGTCCACCGAAAGCGTGGTTTGCGTCACGTAGGCGAGCGGCGTGTCGACCGGCAGGTCCAGATGCTCGACTTCGGCTTCGCTTTGCACCAGCAGCACTTTGCCCGGAATCTGGCCGATCGTGCCTTCCACTTCCGGATGCCCCGCATGGCCGATCAGAATCAGCGTGCGGCCGGCGGCCACGTATTGGCGCCCCTGCACGTGCACCTTGGTGACAAGCGGGCAGGTCGCGTCGAGCACGTCGAGCCCGCGGGCTTCCGCGTCGCGGTCGACCGTTTGAGCAACGCCATGCGCGCTGAAAATCGCCACGGCGCCTTGCGGCACTTCGTCGAGTTCCTCGACGAAACGCGCGCCCTTCTGGCGCAGATTGTCGACCACGTGGCGATTGTGGACAATTTCGTGGCGCACGTAGACGGGCGCGCCATGCTGCTGCAGCGCCCGATCGACAATCTCGATTGCACGAACAACGCCCGCACAAAAGCCGCGGGGTTGGGCAAGGATGACTCGCATAAGTTGGCGGACTCCGACTGACGCGGGTTTCGAGGAAGCCGGAAATTCTGACTTTATCGCCGCGACGATCTAATTAATTAACGTCTTGAGCTCCGGCGACGTGCCGGTACAGCAAAACCAAACGCGCATTCTAACGCTATCAGGCCAGCTTTGCTTTGGCGAGGCCGCCGCAGTGTTGGGCGGACGCGGCAGTTGCGGCGGGCGCGCCTGCCACTTTGCGGAAACTTACGCGTCAATTTATGCGGCAAGAATTGCACACTGCACCGGTTTTGCGGAACCCTTAAACTACGTCGTCCTGTGGAGCGCTTCGCGCCCACGTCGAAAATCATTCCGATGCTTGCCGGAAATCGAGGGTAACGCTTAATGGGCTGGGTGCCGGTGATTCTGTTTTCTCTTTCCTGTTTGTCCTTGCTGATCTGGGCTGTGCCTGCTATTCGCTCGCGGCGGTTTCTGGCGCGCGCGCCCGGCCGCGCCGCTCGCTGTCGAGCCGCGCGCCGCGTGGCCGACGGTGGCCGCGGTGGTGCCCGCGCGCAATGAGGTCGATGTGATCGCGCAAGCCGTCACGACGCTGCTCGAGCAGGATTACCCCGGCGAATTCCACGTGATCGTGGTGGACGACCACAGCACCGCCGACGCCGCCCGCGCCGCGGCATTGCAACTGCAATGTCCCGACCGCCTCACGGTGCTGGGCGCGAAGCCGCTGCCGCCCGGCTGGTCGGGCAAGGTGTGGGCGCAGTCTCAAGGCATCGAGGCCGTGGGTACGCTCGGCTTGCCGGCGGACTTTCTGCTGCTGACGGACGCCGACATCGGCCATCCCGCGGACGCCGTCACGCAGCTCGTCGCCCGCGCGGACGCGGAAAAACGTGATCTCGTCTCGCTGATGGTGCGTCTGCGTTGCTATTCCTTCTGGGAAAAGGCGCTGATTCCGGCTTTCGTATTCTTCTTCGCCAAGCTGTATCCCTTCGCGTGGGTCAACAATCCGCGTAATCGCACGGCGGCTGCATGCTGGTGCGCCGCAGCGCGCTGGAAGAAGCAGGCGGCATCGAGTCGATCTGTGCGGAATTGATCGACGATTGCAGCCTTGCCGCGCGCATCAAACATCGCGGGGCACCGGGCATCATCCGATCCGGCTCGACGTGGCGGCGCGCAGCGTGTCGCTGCGCCCTTACGACAGCTGGCGCGAGATCTGGAACATGATCGCGCGCACGGCCTTCACGCAACTGCATTATTCGCCGCTGCTGCTGGCGGGCACGCTCGCCGGCATGACGATCATCTACCTCGTGCCGCCGGGCTGGCCGGCGTGGCTCGCTTGGGCGGCCATGTGCTGCGCGTACGCGCCGATGGCTGAGCTATTACCGTCGCTCGCCGCTGTGGGCGCCATTTCTGCCGCTCGTCGCGCTGTTCTATGTCGGCGCGACGTTCGCTTCGGCGGTGCGCTATTGGCGCGGCAAGGGCGGGCAATGGAAGGAAGGCGCGGGTTCAGGCGCCCGTGCAGGAACGCTGAGGCGTCGGCCCTCTGTAGGGCGAGGGCGGCGGCAGCGCCGCGCGGTCAAAAAAACGGCGCATGAGCGCCGTTTTTTGCTGCCTGTCCGGGACTGCTTTTCACTTGTTAGTGAGCATCATGTAAAGCTGAATCACCATATCCGGCGAAAAAGTGAACGGCACCCAGCCGTGGCCGGTATGGCGCATGACCAGCAAACGGTCGCCGTTCGACTGCTTCTGCACAGCCATGACGGGATTCTTCGTCGACACGAAACGCCAGCCTGGCGGAATGCCCGGCGGTGGTTCCGGGGTCATGGAGGCGCGCGCGTTCGACAGTTCCTCGATCAGCTTTCCGACCTGCTCGGGACGCAGCGCGACGGTTTGACCGCCGATCGTCATGGTAATTTCGTTCTGCGCCGGACGATTGATTTCCAGCGTAGGCAGCGGCGGCGCGGCGGGTGCCGCCGCCTCTTCGGCCGCACCGGCTTGCGGTTCAGCCGTTTGAGCTTGTTCGGCCGCGGTTTCCGCCGCGGGCACGGACTTGTCCGCCGGCGCCTCTTGCGCCGTGCTTTCGTTGCCTGTCTCGGGGATGTTCTGGGCCTGCGGGGCCACGACAGCCTGAATGAGCTGATCGACGCCCGCTTCCAGCGCGCCGAGCTGTTCGTGAAGGTTCATGCGAGGTTTCTCTGGTAAGACCTACGATTTTAACTGCTGCGCGCAGGCTTTTACCTTTCGCAATCACAGCGACGTTGTAACAAAATGCGTGCGCTACGCCTTCAGATAGCCCGCCCGGCGGAACCATTCGAGCGCGTCGCTCAAACCCTCGCGGTAGGGCCGCGCCCGGTAGCCTAGTTCGCGCTCGGCCTTTGCGGAAGTGAAGTACATCTTATTTTTGGACATTTTCAATCCGTAGACGGTCACGAACGGTTCGCGCTTCGTGAACTTCGCGACAGCTTCGGCGCCCACCGCGAGCGGATAGAGCGGCCAGCGCGGCAAGCTGATAGTGGGCGCCTTGCGGCCGGTCAGCGCCGCGATGTCGGCGAGCATCTGCTGCAGCGGCAGGTTTTCGCCGCCGAGAATATAGCGTTCGCCGATCTTGCCGCGCTCGAGCGCGAGAAAGTGGCCGGCCGCCACATCGTCCACGTGCACGAGGTTCAGGCCGGTATCGACAAACGCGGGAATTTTGCCGAGCGCCGCTTCCACGATGATGCGCCCCGTCGGCGTCGGCTTGACGTCGCGCGGGCCGATCGGCGTGGACGGATTGACGATGACGGCGGGCAGGCCGTCCTCCGCGATCATGCGCTCCACGGCGCGCTCGGCCAGCACCTTGCTGCGCTTGTACACGCCGATGGCCTGATCGGCTTTCAGCGGCGAGGTTTCATCGGCTGAATGGCCCGAGCTCGTCACCTTGAGCGTGGCCACGCTGCTTGTATAGACGATGCGTTCGACGCCTTCCTTCAATGCCGCGCGCATGGTGGCCTCGGTGCCTTCCAGATTTGAGCGCTCGATCTCGCTCGGGTCCGGCGCCCACAGCCGGTAATCCGCGGCGACGTGCAGCAGATAGCGCACGCCGCGAAGCGCGTTGCGCATCGACGCTTCGTCGCGCATATCGCCCACGACGATTTCCGCGTCGAGCGACTCGACGTTTTGCCGCGGACTGGTGGCACGCACGAGCACGCGCACCCTGAAGCCTTTCTGCTGCGCGATGCGCGTCACCGACGAGCCGACGAAGCCGGATGCGCCGGTCACGAGCACGAGATCGCCATTCTGTTCGGTCATTCTGTTTCCGTTTCCTGCGTGACAGTCGAGGGATTGTACGTGGCGCGCGGGGCCGGTGTCGCCGAGGTCGCGCCGTCAGGCGCGAGGCAAGTTCGCCAGGCAAGCTCGCCGCGCCCCGACTAGAATGCCGGCTTGAAAGATTGCGAGGAGAAAACGGCATGGCACCGGATCTGGATGAGCGGATCGAAACGTATTACGTGCGCGTGCGCGGCACCGTGCAGGGCGTCGGCTTTCGTCACGCGACGGTGCGCCAGGCGCACGCGCTCGGCATCAAAGGATGGGTGGCGAATCTGGACGACGGTTCCGTGGAAGCCATGTTGCAAGGCGCGGCCAATCAGGTCGACCGGATGCTGTCGTGGCTGCGGCACGGGCCGCCGGCGGCGCGCGTGACCGAAGTGACCGGCGAAGAGCGCGCGACGGAAAAGCGCTATGAGCGCTTCGAGCAGCATTGAGCGGTGCGCGAGCGGAGAATGCCTCGGCGTCGCCAAAACATCGGACGGCCCGCGTTGAGGTTCGTTGAGATCCAACCGCGGTGCATCTGACGCTAAAAAGCGGCGCGATTCAAAAGAACACGCGCCGCCCGATTGGCTGCGTCGAAAAACGTAGCCCGCAAAAAACCGTCAGCCCTTAGCTCGCGACCAACAGGCTTTCGGCGAATCCCCAGTCGCTTTCCACCCACTGATGGCTGCACGCGAAACCCGCGTCGTCGGCGATGGCCGGCACTTCGTCCACGCGGTATTTGTGGCTGCTCTCCGTCCAGATCGTCTCGCCTGCCTCGAGCGACACAGTCAAATTCGCCGCACCGACGTGCGCGGTGACGTCGCGCTTCGCACGCAAATGCATTTCGATGCTGCGCGCGTCCGGATTGAAACGCGCGACGTGCTCGAAAGCATCGAGCGGAAAATCGCCGCCCAGTTCGCGATTGATGCGCGCGAGCAGATTCAGGTTGAAAGAAGCCGTGACGCCGATCGCGTCGTCGTAAGCGGCGATCAGGACGGGCGTCGGCTTGATGAGGTCGGTGCCGAGCAGCAAGGCATCGCCGGGCGCCAGCATGTTGCGGATGTCGCGCAGAAAACGCGTTGCCGCGAGTCTGCCGAAATTGCCGATCGTACTGCCAAGGAACAGCACGAGGAGGCGCTCGCCGGACGTGCGCTTCTTGCTGACTTCCGCGAGGCCCGCCAGATAGTCGCGCTCGTAACCCACAATCGAAATACGTTCGATGTCGCCCAGCTCGCGCCTGCACAACTGCAACGCGCTGCGCGAAATTTCAATCGGGCAGTAAAAAGTAGGGCGCTTTTTACACAGCGCCTCAAGAATGCGGCGGGTTTTGCGGCCGCTGCCGCTGCCGAGTTCGGCGACGGTGACATCGTGCGGGAGATGCTCGACGATGTCCGCCGCGTGCTTCGCGAGCAGCCGCTCCTCGGCGCGCGTCACGCCGTACTCGGGCAGCACGGTGATCACTTCGAACAACGCGGAGCCGACTTCGTCGTACAGATACTTGGAGGGCAACTCCTTCTGCGGCGCATGCGAGAGGCCGGCGCGGACGTCGGCGGCGAAAGCTGAGCGTAGGTCGGGCGATGTGTCGTGCGAGAGGGCTGGCTGGGTCATGCTGGCTCCAGTAGTCACATTCGATGAGCGGGATTCGTGGCTGGACGCCGGCACGCGGGATAGAAATCGACGCGTGCCGCGAAGGAAGCGTGTCCGGTCATGCCGGCCCGGCTCGTGGATGTTGCAAACGCTGCAGCAAGTTACCGAAGCAAGATTCGCGCTTGAGCGATGCAGTGCTGCGTTGCCGATGAAGGCGCGCGGCTTGTCTCGCGCGCGTGAAGTTATGTTCTAGTCCATTGCGGCGAGATGTGCACGCATTAATTTGTCGCCGCTAGGCCGCCGCTCAGCGCCAATCTGGCGCCTCAAAACCGCGCGCTGCGCAGGAAGGACGCGCCGGTAATCCGGCTAGAATGCGCGGCTTGCTCACGGACCTTCACGTCGAATGACCACCATCACAGCGATGCGCCCACGCATCACGCAACGGACCGCACCATGAACCAGTATTCGCCGAGGCGCGGCATTGCCTTATCGGTGAGCGCCTACGCGATGTTCGCGTTGCTGTCGGCGTATGCGACGTTGCTCGCGCCGCTCAGCGGCCTCGACATTTTCGCGTGGCGGATCGTGTGGACGGTGCCCGGCGCGCTGTTGCTCGTCGCGTTGCGCAAACGCCTGCCGATTTTGCGCGAGCTTCTTTACCGGATGGTGACGCAGCCCGCGCTCGGCGTCGCGATGATCGCGGCCGCCGCATTGCTCGGCGCGCAGCTGTGGGTCTTTCTTTGGGCTCCGCTGCATGGGCGCATGCTCGAAGTGTCGCTCGGCTATTTCCTGCTGCCGCTCGTCATGGTGCTGGTTGGGCGCTTCTACTATCGCGAGCGCCTCGACGCTTTGCAGTGGGCCGCGGTCGTCTGCGCGGCCGTGGGCGTCGGCCATGAATTGTGGGTGACGGGCGCGTTCTCGTGGCCGACGCTGTGGGTCGCGCTCGGCTATCCGCCGTACTTTGTGTTGCGGCGCAAGATTCCCTACGATTCGCTCGCAGTCTTCACCATCGAGATGATCTTGCTGCTGCCTGCTGCAGTTGCGTTCATCGTCAGCGGCGGATCGCTTGCACTTATCTCCGGGCGGCTCGACATGTGGCTCCTGCTGCTGCCGGGCCTTGGCGCGCTGAGCACGCTCGCTTTGGCTTCGTATCTCACCGCGAGCCGCCTCTTGCCGGTTGCACTGTTTGGCATTCTCGGCTACGTCGAGCCGGTGCTGCTCGTGCTGGTCTCCATCACGCTGCTCGGCGAAACGTTGAGCGCCGCGCAATTGGCGACCTACGTCCCCATCTGGATCGCCGTCGCGTTGACAGCGCTGCACAGTATGCGGTTCGTGCGCTTCGGATGAGTTCGGAGAAGCCGCGCCGCGCATCGCACGGCGCGGCACGCGCTTATCGATGCGCGGCGGAGCGGTCCGGGTTGACGCGCGTCGGTCCGGCCTCGCGTTCTATCGCGTCCCGCAGTGCGGGCCGCCAGCCGATGGCGAACAGCGCTTCGGCCAATACGAAAAGCGGGCCGATCAACAGGCCGATCACATCGTCGACGAAAGCGGGTTTGCGATGCTCGTACGCCATGTGCCCGAAAAACTGAAACACCCAGCCGATCACGAAGAGGCCAACGCCCGTTGTGAGCCAGACCAGCGCGGACTGCGCCGCGATCCACTGGCCGAATGCGATGCACAGCGCTGACACCGCTGCCATCATCAGACCGAGCGGGACGACTCAACAGAACGGCCAACGCCAGCACGATCATGGGAATGCCGACGAAATGCGTGGCGATATTGCGCCTGTCGCGATGGTAGACCGCATATTGCGTAAGCTGTTGTGTCAGCGTTCTCATGGATGCCGCTCCTCGGTCAAAGCCAGCATAATCGCGGCGATCGAAATTTGAAACCATCGAGTAGCCGACAATCGGCACAGGCGCGAGTCAATGACCGCAAGTCTTCCTTCCACCCAGCTTGCCGCGCGGCTCGCCGAAAGCGCATGGTTTCGCTCGGCCCCGGCCGCGTTGCAGGCGCAATTGGTCGAAGCAGGCCGCATGGAGCGACTCGCCGCCGGCGAGCGTCTCTTCATGCGCGGCGATTCCGACGACGGCCTCTATTGTGTGTTTGGCGGTTTGATGCGAATTGGCGCCGCGAGTGTGAGCGGCAAGGAAGCGTTGCTTGCGGTAATCGAGCCGATGAACTGGTTCGGCGAAATCGCGCTGTTTGACAATCGTCCGCGAACGCACGACGCGTATGCGGAGCGCGACACCGAGCTGTTTCATGTGCCGCGCGCCGCACTGGCGGCGCTGCTCGAACGCACGCCGGCCTATTGGCACACGTTCGGCTTGCTGCTCACGCAAAAGCTGCGTCTCGCCTTCGACGCGATAGAAGAAGCGGCGTTGCTGCCGGCTGCGCAGCGCGTCGCGCGTCGGCTCCTGCTGATGGCCGGCGGGTATGGAGCAGCGGGCGCTATGCAGCGCGTGATCCCTGTGCCGCAGGAAGATCTCGCGATGATGCTGGCGCTGTCGCGGCAGACCATCAACCAGGTGCTCAAGCAGTTTGAAACGCAGGGCGCGTTGAAGCTTGGCTACGCTGAAATAGAAATCGTCGATGCCCGCAGGCTCCAGGAGCTCGCGCAGTTGAACGCCGCTTCGAATCAATAGCGCTCACAGATGTACAGCACGGCTGCCGCGAGGACCATTTCCAGGCGCTGAAAAGCGCGTAAAAAAGGCGAGTCATGCGACTCGCCCTCCCTGAACGGCGTGGCCCAGCTTCGATTATCGGCTTCTGTCTTCTAGTGCACGTGTGACCGGTGCGCGCAGAAACCGTACACGTGTTATTGTGTTTTGGTCGTGTCGGTCTTGGCGCCGTCGGCGTTCACCGGCGCATTGCTGGTTTGCTGCGTACTGTCCATTTTCGCTTTCGCTGCGCTCGAATCGGCCGGCGTTTTCTTTACGGCTTTATGATGCTTCGCGACGTGCTTCGACGATGTCTTCACATGCGACTTTGCAGTGGCTTTGGAAGGCGCTTTGGCCGTGGCCGCGCTGTCATCCGATGCACCGGTTTGTACGGCGGTGCTCGCCTTCAGATTCGCCTGGCCGGCGGGCTGCGTTTGGGCGGGCTGCGCGGATTGGGACGGTGCCGGTGCCGCCGTTTGGGCAAAAGCAGTCGACACGAGCAGAGCGGAAGCGAGAGCGGCGAAAAGCGTCTTCATGGTTTGACTCCTTGTTTAACCGGTGGATTCCTGTTGGTGGATCCTGACCGCGGCTGAATTGTTCAGCGCTGCCGGTTTAACGCAGCCCGGAAGACAGCAGTTAACGATGCTCTAGTGACAAAACGTAACGACAGCGCAACCGCAGAAACATATCGGCGTGCTGAATACGCTTTAAGTGTTTTTGCTTCCGCCGCCTTTAAACGTCATTGAAACGGGTTTTGAACGACGCCCGGTTTCTCATCCGGCTCGTCCTTCACTTTGGCGGGCAACCCAGGATGCGCCTGCAATGCGGCGACGATGGCATCCACGGCTTCTTTGAGTGCGAGCGCCGCCTTCAGCCCGCGCTGATCCTGCGTGAGTTCGAGCGTGCCGTTGAGTACGACGCGCGTCGTGCCGTTGCTCACGGTCAGTGCGTCGCCCTGGATGTTGAGCACGTCGTCGTCGTTCGAATAGGGTTTAAACACCTTTGAGTCCTCCCGGTCGCTGATCTTTGAGGTTCTCCGGAATGCCCGGAAAGCGGATGCCTGAGGCTGCCTCGAGTTCGTGAATCGTCCTGATTTCGTAGCAGTTCGTCGATACATTGTCGACCACGACCGCGAACGCAAGTTGCCGCGAAGGCACGTAGACCGCCTTGAACAACTGCGTCGGCACGAACACGCGCGTGGGTCCGATAGTCTGCAGTTGCTGGCCGCTGAACATAGGGCCTGTGACGACATAGGTGTCGTCATACGCAACGGCAATTTTACGCACGGACGTTTCGATGCGCGCCCACAAGCGTTGATTGTTCTCGCGATTTTGCGGCACGATGTTGGCGAGCGAAAACGATTGCGCCATCGCTTCGGCATTCCAGCGATTGCCCGCAGGGCTCATATGTCCGCGATCGAAGCCGCTGCGCCTGTAGTCCGCGAGCGTCGCACCTTCGCCGTCGGGCAAGCGCTCTTCTTCGAAGAACTTGTTGGTGCGCACCATGTCTTTCGCGGCTTCGATATGGTCGCGCGTCAGATGTTCGGCGGACCACAAGGGACCGTGCGTGATACCCGAATGCATGACGGCGAAATCGCTGTAGCACAGTATGCGCGTTTTCGGCGCCATTTTCTGATTGATCAGAACCGGCCATTGCGCATTCGGTGTGAACTGGGTGCAGGAAGGCGCCGCGCTGGCGTGAGCGACAAACGCGACGAGCAGGCAGGCGAACCACTTCTTCATGTGTCGAACGGTCAGGAGGGAAGGGGCGCAAAGTATAGCGTTGCGCGCACCGTCGGACAGCAGAGATTGCGAGAATCGCGCAGGCAAAAAAATGGGCCGCCTTGCAGCGACCCGAATGCGTGGATTTCCAACTCTACGTACGCAAACTTAAGACGCGCTTAAATGCGTGCGCGGCGCGGAACGGTTCGCTGCGCTCTTGCTCCCCGTGCAAATACCCGAATGAAAGGATCCCGCGCGCGGCCGGGCGGCGCGCGCGTGGGAATTTCGACCGGGCACGAAAAGAGGCTGGAATTAATTGCCGAACACGCTATTTTCAGCGTGCACGTTTTGACGGTCCACTGCTTGCAAACGCCAGAAGCCGCTTGTCGGCCGCGGTTGCGCAGCGCGGTCCACGCGGCGTCGCCTTGTGCGGCGCTCACGCGCTGTTTGCGGTCCACGTGCAGGCCGCGCAGCGTGCAAAGCGGCGCGTCATTACTTGGCGCGCACAGTGTCGTCACGCCGTCTTCGTCGTGTAATTCGCCCCACGGGGGCAGATCGATCCCTTGATGCGCTTCCCTCGACCACCGGCGTTGGTCGGTGTCGAGCCAGAGAACAGCATAGTCGTGGCTGACGGTGGGATCGGAACCGTTAATAAGGATAGTGAGGCGCATATCAGTTCCGTGCAAAGTGCTGAGAATTGCTTTATCAGTCTATGTCGCGGCACCGGTTATTCAAGGCAAACGTATGACTCTTTCGGGGCTTTAAAAAATACGCGTGAAAGCGCCGCGCGGCGGCGCATTCTCCGACCACATTCACGCTAGGTCCAGCGGCGCCGTCAAATCGCAGAGCGGCGCGAGACCATTGCGTGCAAATGCGCGGTCGCGCGCGACGACGCCGTCGAGCGGTGCGAGTCCATGCACGCGTCTGATAAAACGAAGAATCGAGTTGGTGTCGTACACCGTGTGATCGACGTAGCCCTTTTTGGCGAGCGGCGAAATGACGAGCGCGGGGATTCGCGAGCCGGGGCCCCAGCGGTCGCTCTTCGGCGGCGCGACCGGATCCCACCAGCCGCCGTTTTCGTCGACGGTGACGATCACGACCGTGTTGGCCCATTGCGGGCCTCGCTGGATATGCTCGATCACGCGTGCGATGTGCCGGTCGCCCGATTCGACGTCGGCATAGCCGGCATGCATGTTCAGATCGCCCTGCGGCTTGTAGAACGTGACGGTGGGCAGACGTCCCGCGTCGATGTCGGCGATCAGACGGTTGGTCGACGGATCGCTGCCGAGGCCCGCATCGCGCAGGTATTTGCGCCGCGCAGCGGTGCCGGGGGCGTAGTTGGCGAAGTAGTTGAACGGCTGGTGGTGATACTGAAAGTCCGGCACCGCGCCGTGTCCTGATGCTCCAGCGCATACTGCCACGCGCCGCTGTACCAAGCCCAGTCGACGCCTTTGTCCGTGAGACGGTCGCCGATCGTCGCGTAGTTTTGCGGCGGCAGCACGCGCGGATTCGCCGCGTCCGCGAATGCCGGGTCGCCGCCTTCCGCGGGGCGCACGTTGCTCGGCTGATACGGCGGCGCCATGGTGTTGACCGCGTAGCCGTCGGCGGTGAATGCGCCGTCGTTGACGAACTTCGGCGGGCCGTCGAGCGCCGACGCCGGCGAGTCTGCCGCGAGCTTCAGCCGCATGCCGGTGGGATCGTCGCCTTCGACGACGGACACCATTTTCTTCGCCGGACTGTTGTGGATGTCGGGATAAAACGGCGCCTGGGCTGAGATGAGAAAGATGTGATTCAGCCAGGAGCCGCCGAATGCGGCCATGCGCGGGGCGCCGGCGGTAGCTACGATTCTGCGCAAGGTACGGCGGAAGTCTGCACCGGAAGATCGCTCCGGCTTGCTGCAGGATGTGATGCGGTGTCGGGCAGCTAGGGCAAGCGGCGCTTGACGCGCCAACTGTTGTTGTGCGTTGCATCGACGGCGAGCAGCAGCCAATGTCTCGCGTTGACGGGGTGGCGCGTTTGAGTCGCGTAGCCGTCGATGGTCAATTCCAGTTCGTCGTGCGCGCGCAGATGGCAGGTGGCATTGGCGCCGGAGCCGTCGGCGAATTCGACGACCGCGGCGGCCGCCCGCGCGGGTTCCGGCAAGTGGGCGATATGCACGGCGTACCCGGGATAAAGATGCGAATCGGCAACCTGGATCTGCACGGAATTGGACATGAGCGTGGCCTCCGGACGCTTGAGCGGTACGAAGGCGCGGCAACGAGGCCTCGCGCAGCGGACCGCATCAAAGCATAGCACCGCAAAGACGCCGTGATGCGGATTTCACGCGGCCAACGTCACGAGGCGGTTGACGCCGGCGAACGGTTAGGGCCATCGGCATTGCCCGAGCCGCACGATTCCGATTTTTGCAGTCGGTCGAAGTTGCAGGGTGTTCCCAAAAACGCTTGCCAGACGTCGCGGTGCATGGTGGTCATGTGAGTCATTGTCATTTGTAGGCCGCAACTTCGAAACCTGACAGCTTCAGAGATTAGTGCTACGTCGCGTAGGAAACATACTAATTAAACGAGGATCGGTCTTATAGAAACCCTCCGTGCGCTTAGGTATCGTATAAGCCGTTAGCGAAACTAAACACCAATAAAAAAGGATACCGGTGATCGGTTTATTTGTCGGCTGGCGAGTCCGTCGTAGCTCGCCCCGCACGCAAGGCAGGGGGTGGCTGGCGTACGCTGTTAGCGCTGGTATGGTGGTATATGTCTCGCTCGTCGCGATGTCCGCTTATGCTGACGACATCGCGTATGGCTATGACGCGTTGGGTCGGCTCACGTCGGTTTCGGTCGGGGGCGCCACCGCATATTACGACTATGACGCGGCGGGCAATATCACGGCGATCCGCAGGCAAACGTCGGTATCTTTGGCGCCTTCCGTAGGTTCTACTGCGCATGCCGCTCGATCTCGCGATATAGCGGCTATGTAGGCCGTCGCCTCACGCGCAAGTCGGAATTACCAAGCGTTCGCCTTCTTTCCTCTGGAAATTCAATGCAAGTCATCGATGCCTTAGCAGCGCGTCGCGCGCTGCAGCGTTATTTCGTTGTGCTTTTCTTTATGTTGCTGTCGTGGCTGATTTCGCCGCATGCTCATGCGGCTGTCGTGTGTCGGGTAGTCGCTGAATGGCCAGATATATGACAAAGGGGCAAAAATGAATATCCCTTCCGCGTCCACGTGTGATGAAACGTTCGTCACGCTCTCTGTGTATCCGAAAACTGCTGAGATTTTTTATTCAGTAGGCGAATTCTCACGGGTGCCTCCGACATCAACCTCCGACAGAAATGGAGTATTCGCATGGTTTTGGAGCACCCAATCTTCTGTAGCATCTAAAGACGTCGGCGAGCCCCTAAAGTTTATTGTGGACTTTGCTGCGCAAGCGCAGCTTCAAGTGGCGACATTACAAGAGATGGGTTGCAAATGTTGGTTGAGCTGCTTCTGGGTTTCTAGTACTGGGAATGGAGGTCCCGGTCTGGAGCCCGATGTTATTGCTGGCTTGTCCACGCTCAATCTACCGCTCTACTTTGACATTTATTTTGCCGAGCAAGCTCGTTAATTTGGTGAGCCGAACGCAGAAATAAATGCTCACGACGGTGCGATGGATAATGGATGTGCGAAGTTGCTGGATGAGCGAGCGTCCTCGCAGGGTATGCGGTTAATCGACGCCGCATGGCCACAACACAGGTCCAGGGTTTGATCGCAACGACGGGGTGGAACTCTGCCCAATCCCATAGGCGGTTCAGTAAAAGGGCGAAACAAGTGGACGAAGTAAGTGGTTCTGCGTGGTCCGTTGTGAAAGACAATGAGTTTCTCCTGAAGGTCTTCGGGAGATACCCTTCCTTTCATGATGCGAGCGTGCTTTCCATCAGCATGGAGCGAGCCAAGCGGATGAGAAGACATGATCCGGCAACTGGGCCCGTCGATCCACGTCGGCTGGAGTTTGTCGACGTGATACTTGAAGTATTACACCGCGAGCATCGGCCGGCGGTCGAGCGGATTGGGAGGTCGGATTACGCGGTCACGATCGCCCTCTTGGATGTGCGCAGTGCCAACATTGATGTCGACGCCAGGCTTGATGACAGCTTTGTTTCGGAAATCAGTTTGCGGCATCGGCCTGACGGTTTACTTGCGTTTGATCTGGAGCCTAACATTGGACTCGACGTCCGGCTTGTTTGTGCGGCAGCGCAAATCCGTTCCATCCGGCCTTATCGCGGCGCTGTGCTGCTTGAGCCCAACATCGTGGTGTTTCCATAGCTGATGCGGCCCTTCTGCATTTAAAGCCGCGTAATGATGACTTGCTGGTACTCCACGGTGATACGCACGCGCTGTCCGGGCTCAAAGCCGGCGGTCTGAATCCACCGTCCGGAGAGCTTCATCCTCGGAAGGTGAGCGGCTCGTGGCGCATAGGGAAGGGCAGGCGTGCCGGTTTCTGATAGCGCCAGGATTCCTGGATGGTCACAGACCATTCGTTGACGGGTGGCCCCACCGGCACGATGGCGCTTCGTTGATCAAAGAGCTTAAAGACCCACGGACCGGGCAGGTGCCGAAAGACACTGCGTCGGAGTACTACAAGATCTATCTTTAGAGACCGGGCAACGCGGGTGAAGGCTCAATATTTGTGAGGCGATGAACTTTATGCCTGGTTGCATTTTTTGTGGATCTGGCGCGGACTTCGATGTAGACGGATTCCTGGTGTGCTCGCCGTGGTTCGGTATGGCAGACATATTTCGACGCGGGCCGAGTGGGAGTGCATACCGCCCCATCAGACAGTCCTCGTCCCTACAAATCGCGGTGTCGCCAATTGACGAGAATCTCCTTGAACCGCAGATTGATGCGACGCTCCGTTTCTTGCGCAGCTACGAGGCCGAAGTGAGGCGGCTGGTCAGGTTTCCAGGGGTGGACGCGGTCGAGTTCCGCATGGGCCTCTTCTGGCTGCCCGACACAGCTATTTACCCGATCTCGCTCTCGCCATGGTTTCTCAAGGCAGTTGCCGACGTCGGCGCGACCGTTGACATATATGTTTATGCAAGTGACGGCGTGAATTAGTTGGGCGTTGCCAGTGCAACCTGAAGTTGCAGCGACAGAAGGGGTCAAAGCGTTCGCGATTGATATTTTGCCCGACGAACTTTTAAGGGAAAGATATGTTTGCTGGATGTGAGGCCTGCTCGCCTGGCAGGTCCGTAACGGCGTCGGGTCGTTCCTCACCTTCGAGTACGGCGATCCGCGCGAGCGCGGCGAACTCAAACCGACAGTATCATCAAAGCCTGGCACCGCAAAGACATTATGATGCTGATCTGACCTCGATGAACAGCAGAAAGCGGCAGCGAAGATGGCTAAAGAAGACCAGACCGGAGTGGGACGCAAGCAGGCGAGGCCACGTGCTGCGGCAGCGCCGGCTTCGCGACGACGCGCTGTCGCCCGTGCATGAAGCCGCCAACGACGAAGACAGCGCCGCGGGCTCGACCTATCTGGTGCCGGGCCTCGAGCGCGGCCTGCGCATCCTCGCCGAATTCAGCGCACGCGAACCGGTGCTCGGCGCGCCGGAACTCTCCAAACGCATCGGCATTCCGCGAACCACCACCTTCCGTTTATTGCAGACGCTCGAAGCGCTCGGCTTTCTCGAGCGAGTGAACGGCGACCGTTATTTCCGCCTGAGTGTCGCGGTGCTGCGGCTCGGTTTCGAATATCTGAATTCGCTGGAACTGACGGACGTCGGCACGCCGATTCTCGAACGCCTGCGCGACGCCACGGGCTTGAGTTCGCATCTGCTGATTCGCGATCAACGCGACGTCGTGTTCGTCGGCAAGGCACAGACGCACGAGCCCATGTTTAGTTCAGTGAAAGTGCATGTGGGCACGCGTTTGCCGGCACACGCAACGGTGCATGGCCAGGTGCTGATGGGCGATCTGACTTTCGACGAATTGCGGCGCCTGTATCCCGAGCCGCAACTCGAACGCTTCACCGAACGTACGCCGGCGACGGTCGAAGAACTGTATGGAAGAGTGCGTGAAAGCGCGGCGCTCGGCTATGCGCTCAGCGAGGCGTCGTTCGAGCGGGGCATTTCGGTGGTGAGCGCGCCGGTGCGCGATCAGAGCGGCAAGATCGCCGCCGCCTTGACGGTCACGATTCCGCGCTCAGACCTTGGCGAGGCCGACGAGCGCGAGCCGCTCATCGCCGCAGTTTGCCAGGCCGCGCTCGAGTTGTCCGAACGCCTTGGCCACCCGCCGCGGCCGGACGATCCAACGGCACTGCAGGCTCGCCGCAAACCGGTCGCGGCGAGCTAGCCCGGCCTCGCCGTCAGAACGAGTGGTGAATGCCGGTTAGAACGATGGTCTGATTCCGGCCGCTCGACACCCCCGCCGTGAAGAAAGCGGCGTCCGTGTTGGAGCCCGCGCGCTCATAGAGCGCGTTCACGTACAACTGCGTCGTCTTTGACAATGCATACACGTCGCCGATTTCGAACTGCGTCCAGCGGTGCCCGGCGAGCGTGGTGGTCGCGGCGCCGCCGGACACGCTGTTAAACGGCGTGAACTGGTAGTTCGCGCCCACGTCGTAGCTTTGATAGGTGTCCGAATGTCCCGCCGACTGCAGTTTGACCCGCGTATAGAGGCCATGCACGAGCAGCTTGCCGAACTGATATGACGCGCCCGCGCCCATGTTCTGCAATTTGTCCGCGGTATAGTTCGCCGCTGCCACGCCCTGGAAACTGGTGATGTTCGTTGTCACGATAGAGGGCGTGCGATTGTGCTCGTTCGCATAGGTCGCGCCGGCCTTGAACGGACCGTTCGCATAGCTAAGCGCAAAGCTCAGCGTCTTGCCGGTGGAGAAGTTCGTCGTGTTGCCGAGGCCCATCATCGCGCCGAACGAAAAGCCGCTGAAGCTCGCGGAGCGGAACTTCACCGAATTGTCGAACGGCACGACGCCCGTGTCGGCGAGTTCGTCGATATTGCCCGGATGGAACGCGTACCAGCTCGCGGCGAGATAGGCGGTGCTCAGCGGGCCCAGCAAGTCGAAGCTGAACGGCGTCTGATGACCTAAGGTCAATGTGCCGATCCGGTCCGAACTCAAACCCACAAACGCCTGGCGATTGAACAGCGTGCCCGCTTTAGCAAACGCGCCCGTGTTCGTATAGAAGCCGTTCTCCAGCTGAAAGACCGTCTTCAGCCCGCCGCCCAGATCTTCGACGCCCTTGAGGCTCCAGCGGTCCGGCTGCATGTTGCCCTGCTCCTCGATCCACTTCGAGTGGCCGCCCGCATTGCTGATGTAGGCAATACCGGCATCCAGGCTGCCGTATAGCGTGACGCTGCTTTGTGCCCATGCGCCTGTCGTCGCGCAGATGGCCGTCAAGCCGGCCGCAATAATGTGCTTCACCGTTGGTTCTCCTGATCGCACGACGGGCGGCTCGCGCCGGTTCCGCCGCTTCTGATCCCATGCTTTTGGGTTGATGCAGTCTTCGCGTTTCGCCCGGAAAACTGCGCCGTTTATGTTCCACCTATGGGCATGTGTATCGCCTATGGAATGGTATAGTGACTTCCCACGCCGTCAAAATAAATTTTCGGTGTCCGTACAAACCCGAATCGTTTCTAGTCCGAAGTCTCTTTGTTCGCCTGAGAGGCCCGTGTGATAAGGCTTCCCGGCGCAGGCAGCCGTCGCCCCGCATCGCGCAATGCAGTGTTGTGAAGACTGCAGTCAGTGTTTTCCCTGACCGGCGAGATTTTTATTTGCTCGCCAGAAAGCCGCTCCTATAATTATCCATACACGAACTAATGTTCCTTATATGGAACATTAGGCTTCAGGAGAAGGCGAGAAATGACTGACCAATGGCGCTGCGCCGGACATGCCGGCGATCTGTCCGAAGACGCGCCGCTCGAGTTCAAGCTCGACGGCACCGAGATCGGCATCTACAAGGTGGGCGACGAGCTCTACGCGCTCGAAAACGTCTGCCCCCATGCATACGCGCTGCTGACGCAAGGCTTTATCGACGGCGACACCGTGGAATGCCCGCTGTACGAGGCCGTATTTCACATTCCGACGGGCAAGTGCCTGAAAGAGCCCGGCGGCCGCGACCTGAAGATGTATTCGGTGCGCCTCGCCGCGGTGAAGAAATCCAGATCAAGGTGGAATGACATGCGAGAGGTAGCCGTGAACTTCAATCCCTTCCTGAAGCCGTGGCTCGCGCCGCAGCCGAACAACGTCGCCGGCAAGGGCGTCATCGAGAAGCCGGGCGAGGCGGAAAACTTCATCTGGCAGACGCGCAAGGCCGAGCCGACGCAATACGAAAACGACTTAGGCGACGCGCTCGAAAAAGTGTTCGAAGCGGGCGCGGCGGAGTTGCAGGAAGTCGTCGACGGTTTGAACGGTCTCGGGTTCCGCACGCCGGAAGGCAACGCATGGAGCGCTGAGCGTCTCGCTGCCGAATTCCGCCTGCTCGCCGAATAAGCGCGCTTTTCCGAACACGTTTCATCGCATCTGCATCCGCATCCGGAGTCTCTTCATGACGTCCCCCACTACAACGCAACACGCGGCCGATCCGATTCAGTCCTACCTGGACCGCGGTCTGCGCAACTACTGGTATCCCGTCGCGCCGAGCTGGCAAGTCGGCGATGCCCCGATCGGCATCACACGCTTGGGCGATCAGATCATGCTGTGGCGCGACAAGGAAGGCAAAGTCCACGCGCTCGAAGACCGCTGCCCGCACCGCGGCGCGCGTCTGTCGCTGGGCTGGAATCTCGGCGGCAGCGTCGCGTGCTGGTTCACGGCATCGAGATCAACGGTAGCGGCACCCTCACCAAAGTGCCGGCGGTATCCGCGTGTCCGCTCGAAGGTCAGAAGTGCGTGAAGTCGTATCCGGCGCAAGAACACGCGGGCGCGGTCTTCCTGTGGTTCGGCGACGACGCGCACAAGGAACCCGCGCCGCTGAATCTGCCGGAAGAACTGGTCGGCGAGGATTACGCGAGCTTCCTGTGCATGTCGAACTGGAAGTGCAACTATCAGTACGCAATCGACAACGTCATGGACCCGATGCATGGCGCCTATCTGCACGCGACGTCGCATTCCATGGCCGAAGGCGACAAGCAGGCGGACATGCGCGTGCGCAAGACCGAAACCGGCTTGATGTTCGAAAAGGTCGGGCAGCGCGACGTCAACTTCGACTGGGTCGAGCTGGGCGAAACCGGCTGCCTGTGGATGCGTCTCGCGATTCCGTACAAGAAGAAGTTCGGCCCGGGCGGCAACTTCGGAATCATCGGCTTCGCCGTTCCCGTCGACGAAAACAATTGCCAGGTTTACTTCTGGCGGACCCGCAAAGTGCAAGGCTGGCAGCGCGACGCCTGGCGCTTCATGTATCGCAATCGCCTGGAAGGCCTGCATTGGGCGGTGCTGGAGCAAGACCGCTATGTGCTCGAAAGCATGGCGCCGAACGCGCGCGAGCACGAGTTCCTGTATCAGCACGACGTCGGCATGACGCGCGTGCGCCGCATGCTGCGGCAACGCGCACAGCAGGACTTCGCCGCGCTCGACGCGCATCGGGCGCAAGCGGCGCAGGCCGCGCAGTCGGGCGCAGCGCACACCGAAACCGCGGGCCACGGCCATGCATAACGACGCCACGCTTGCGCTCAATGGCCGGCGCGTCCTCGTGACGGGCGGCGCGCGCGGTCTCGGCGCAGCGTTCGTGCGTGCGCTGGTGCAAGTCGGCGCGCAGGTCGTGTTCGGCGACGTTCTGCACGACGAAGGAAGCGCGCTCGCGGCGTCGCTTGCCACGGAAGGCTACGCGGCGACCTACCTGCCGCTCGATCTCGCCGATCCCGCGAGCATCGCGCAATTTGCGCAGCAGGCGGCGGCGCAACTCGGCGGCCTCGACGCGCTCATCAACAACGCGGCGATCACGAACTCCGGCGGCAAGCTCGCCGACGAGCTTTCCGTCGATACCTGGGACGCCGTCATGAACGTCAACGTGCGCGGCACCTGGCTGATGAGCACCGCCGCGCTGCCTTATCTGCGCGAGTCCGGGCGCGGCAGCATCGTGAATATCGCGTCGGACACGGCGATGTGGGGCGCGCCGAAACTGCTCGCCTACGTGGCCAGCAAGGGTGCGGTGATCTCGATGACCCGCTCGCTCGCACGGGAGTTCGGTGCGCATCAGGTGACGGTCAACGCGATCGCGCCGGGCCTCACCGAAGTCGAGGCGACCGCGTATGTGCCCGCCGAGCGTCACCAGTATTACCTGCAAGGCCGTGCGCTTGCGCGCGCGCAGGTGCCCGACGACGTCACGGGACCGGCGCTGTTTCTGTTGTCCGATGCCGCGCGCTTCGTGACCGGCCAATTGCTGCCGGTGAACGGCGGCTTCGTGATGAATTGATCTTGTCGAATCCAAAGGAGAAAGAGATGGCGGACGCCGAAATCGAACGCAAATCGTGGGATCAGCCTGCGGACGCGAGCTTTGCGCAGTGGCTGGACAGCCGCGTCGCACGCTTTGAAACGCGTCGCTACGACTGGGACGCGCTGAAGTTTCAGGCCGATTACGACCCGAAGTACCGCCGCGCGCAGATGCGCTATATCGGCACGGGCGTCGCGAAAGATGTGAACACGGTGCCGGCAGGCAGCTTCACGTTTTCGACGATGGTGATTCCGGCCGGCAATATCGGTCCGAGCCATATTCATATGGACGTCGAAGAAATTTTCTTCGTGCTGCGCGGCAAGATGAAGGTGATCTGCGAGAAAGACGGCGAGACCTGGGAGGCCGTGCTCGGCGAGCGCGATCTGATTTCCGTGCCGCCGGGCGTCTATCGTACGGAAATCAACGTCGGCGAAGAAGATGCCTTGATGTGCGTGATGCTCGGTTCTCCTAAGCCCATTACACCGACGTATCCGCCGGATTCGCCGCTCGCGAAGCTCAAGCGCTAAACCTACCTCCTTGTGAACATTCCCGCGAAGCAGATCATGTCCGCCACCGCTCTCAACGACGCGAACGCCACGCTCGAAGCACGCCTTGCGCGCTTTCCCGCTCGGCAAATCGCGCTGGCAGCGCAACGCACGCTGAGCTATCGCGAAGCGAATAGTGTCGAGGGTGCTGCGTGCGCTGAGGGCGCCGCAAACGACGCGTTGCCGCTCGTGCTGCTGCACGGTATCGGTTCGGGCGCGGCTTCGTGGGTGCAGCAATTCGAGGCGCTCGGCGCGAGCCGTCGCGTGCTGGCTTGGGACGCGCCGGGTTACGGCGAGTCGACGCCGGTTGCTGCGGCGTCGCCCGCGGCAAGCGATTACGCAAGCGTGCTCGGTGAATGGCTCGCCGCGCTTCACATCGAACGCTGCGTGTTGGTGGGTCATTCGCTTGGCGCGATCATCGCTGGGGCGTTTGCCGCGAACCATCCAGAGCGTGCGGCAGGGCTGCTGCTCTCGCCCGCCGGCGGCTATGGCGCGGCATCCGCGGAAGTGCGCGAAGCCAGGCGTGACCAGCGGCTCGCGATGCTGAACGAACTCGGCCCGCAAGGCTTCGCCGACAAGCGCAGCGCCAATATGCTCTCCGCGCAGGCGAGCGACGAAGCACGCGCATGGGTGCGCTGGAACATGTCGCGCGTAATTCCCCACGGCTACGCGCAGGCCACGCATCTGCTGGCAAACGCGGATCTCGCCGCCGACCTCGCGCGATGCAAGGGCCGCGTCAACGTGGCGGTCGGCGCCGACGACACCATCACGACCCCCGCCGCCTGCGAGCGGCTCGCGCTCGCGGCGGGCACGCCACTGCAGGTCGTGCCGCGCGCGGGGCACGCCGGCTATATCGAAGCCGGCGCCGCGTACAACGCGATCATCGACACGTTCTGCCGCGCAAGCGCCGGACCACGGAGCCAATAAATGACGCCCGAGACCCTCAACGAGCGCGACGCAGAAGACGAGCGCAACGACAGCCACAACGACACCGGCAGCGAAACCAACTATCGCGTGCCGGGTCTGGAGCGCGGTCTGAAAATACTGACCGAGTTTTCGCCGCGTGAGCCCGTTCTCGGCGCCCCGGAATTGTCGAGGCGCCTGAAGATTCCTCGCACGACGGTTTTCCGTTTGCTGCAAACGCTCGAGTCGCTGGGCTTTCTCGAGCGCGCGGACAAGAACCGCAACTATCGGCTCGGCGTGGCCGTGCTGCGTCTCGGCTTCGAATATCTAAGCTCGCTTGAGTTGACCGACCTCGGCTTGCCGATCATCGAAGCGCTGCGTGACGACACGGGCCTTACCACGCACATTGTGATTCGCGATGGACGCGACGTCGTCTTTGTCGCGAAGGCACAAAGCCACGCGTCGATCTTCAGTTCCGTGAAGGTCAACGTCGGCACGCGCTTGCCTGCGTATGCGACCACGCACGGTCAGGTGCTGATGGGCGACATGACGCTCGACGAATTGAAGAAGCTCTATCCAGAACCGGAACTGGAGCGGTTCACACGGCAAACGCCTGCCACGGTAGATGAACTATACGAACGCATCCGCGACGACGCGTGGCGCGGTTTTGCGATCAGCGAGTCGTCGTTCGAACGCGGCATTTCGGTTGTGAGCGCGCCGGTGCGCAACGACACCGGACGCATCGTCGCCGTGATCACGACGACGATTCCGCGCCAGGAAATCGACGCGTCGCTGCTCGACAGCGGCCTCGTCGACAAGGTACGCCGCGCGGCCGACGAACTCTCGCAGCGGCTCGATTACCGTCCCGGCAATGCGTCGAATTCCGGCAGCAAATACATGAAGGCACTGGGGCTCAAATGATTCAAATCGATCTGAACGGGCAGGTGGCGGTGGTGACGGGCGGCTCGTCCGGCATCGGCCTCGCGTGCGCGGAACTGTTCCTGCGAGCCGGCGCATCGGTTGCGATTTGCGGCCGCGATACGGAGCGCCTCGCGCAAGCCGAGGCCGCGCTTAGCGCGAAGTATCCAGACGCGCGGTTGCTCGCGCGCCGCTGCGACGTGCTGAATACCGAGGACGTCAGCGCGTTTGCAGAGACCGTGCAAGTGCGCTTTGGCCGCACGGACATGCTGATCAACAACGCGGGCCAGGGCCGCGTGTCCACCTTCGCCGACACCAGCGACGAAGCCTGGCGCGAGGAGCTCGACCTCAAGTACTTCAGCGTGATCCGCCCGACCCGCGCGTTTTTGCCGATGCTGCGCGATGCCGCAGGCACGGGCAACGCAGCGATTGTCTGCGTCAATTCGCTGCTTGCGCTGCAACCGGAGCCACATATGGTGGCGACTTCGTCGGCGCGTGCGGGCGTGCAAAACCTCATCAAGTTTCGATTCTGATCGGCATTGTCGAATCGGGGCAATGGCGCCGCCGTTACGCAAAAGAAGCGCGGCCGGGCCAGAGCTGGGAAGACTGGACCGCCGAGCTGGCGCGCAAAAAAACATTCCGCTAGGCCGCTTCGGCAAACCCGAAGAAGCCGCTCAAGCGCTCTTTTATCTGGCTACGACGCTGTCGTCCTACACGACGGGCAGTCACATCGATGTTTCTGGAGGCGTTGCACGACATGTCTAACATAACCACCGTTGGCGAGCTGATCGCCGCCTTTCTCGAGCAATGCGGCGTAAAAACCGCATTCGGCGTGATCTCGATCCACAACATGCCGATCCTCGACGCGATCCACAAGCGCGGTAAGATCCGCTATGTCGGCGCGCGCGGCGAAGCCGGCGCCGTGAATATGGCCGACGGTCTCGCACGCGTTTCCGGCGGCCTCGGCGTGGCCTTCACCAGCACGGGCACCGCAGCCGGCAACGCAGCAGGCGCGATGGTCGAGGCGCTCACCGCCGGCACCGCGCTGTTGCACGTGACCGGTCAGATCGAAACCGAGTATCTCGACAAAGACCTCGCCTACATTCACGAAGCGCCGGACCAGTTGTCGATGCTGCAGTCCATCTCCAAGGCCGCGTATCGCGTGCGTTCTGTCGAAACCGCGCTGCCCACTATCCGCGAAGCCGTGCGCGTCGCGCAAACGGCGCCGAGCGGTCCGGTCAGCGTCGAGATTCCCATCGACATTCAGGCGGCCCAAATAGAATGGCCCGCGGATCTGGCGGCTCCGCACATCGCCACGCTCACGCACTGCGCGGAGCGCGTCGCCCAACTCGCGGAGCAGCTCGCGAAGGCAAAGCGCCCGCTGTTGTGGCTCGGCGGCGGCGCGCGTCATGCGACGCATGCTGTCGAGCGCCTCGTCGCGCTCGGCTTCGGCGTCGTGACGAGCGTGCAGGGCCGCGGCGTGCTGCCGGAAGATCATCCGGCGACGCTCGGCGCCTTCAACGTGCATGCCGCCGTGGAAAGCTTCTATAAGACGTGCGATGCATTGGTGGTCGTCGGTTCGCGTTTGCGCGGCAACGAGACGCTGAAATACAAACTCGCGCTGCCGCGGCCGCTGTATTGCATCGACGCCGACGCGCTCGCCGATAACCGCGGCTATCGCAACGAAATGTTCGTTCATGGCGACGCGAGTGCGGTGCTGGAAGAACTCGCCACGCTGCTGGAGGGCCGCATCAAGGTCGATCCGGCATTCGCACCGGATCTCGCGGCCGCGCGCGAAAGCGCCGTCGCCGATGTGGGCAAGGGCCTCGGCCCGTACAAGCGGCTCGTGGACGCGCTGCAGGCGGCGGTGGGCCGCGACTACAACTGGGTGCGCGACGTCACTATTTCGAACAGCACGTGGGGCAACCGCATGCTGAAGATTTTCTCGCCGCGCGCAGGCGTGCATGCGTTGGGTGGCGGCATCGGCCAAGGCATGCAGATGGGCATCGGCGCGGCGCTCGCGGGCAGCGCGGCGAAAACCGTGTGCCTCGTCGGCGACGGCGGCTTGATGGTTAACGTGGGCGAACTCGCGACAGCCGTCTAGGAAAACGCCAACGTGATGATCGTGCTGATGAACGATCAGTGCTACGGCGTGATCCGCAACATTCAGGATGCGCACTACGGCGGTCGCCGCTGCTACGTCGATCTGCATCAGCCGGATTTCGCCCAGTTCTGCGAAAGCCTGAAGCTTACGCATTACCGCATCAAGTCGCTCGATCAGGCCGACGCGATCATTCGCGAAGGCATGGCGAAAACCGGACCGGTCCTCGTGGAAGTCGACATGCTGTCGGTCGGCTCGTTCGCCACTGCGTTCGCGGGGCCGCCCGTCAAGAAAGAGGAGCTGGAACATGCGTGACGCGGGCTACGCGGGGCATCACGCGCCCGTCGACATCGCGATGATCGGCTTCGGCGCGATCGGCCAGGCGGTGTATCGCTCGGTCGCCGCTGATCCGGCTGTGCGCGTGTCGCACGTCATCGTGCCGGCGTCGGTGCGCGAAGTGGTCGGCGGCGCGGTGGATGTGGTGGCCTCCGTGTCCGCGCTCTCCAGCCGGCCGCACTTCGCGCTGGAATGCGCGGGACACAGCGCGCTCGTCGATCACGTGGTGCCCTTGCTCAAGGCCGGCACCGATTGCGCGGTGGCGTCCATCGGCGCGTTGTCCGACGTGATGCTGCTCGACGCGTTGTCGGCGGCGGCGGACGAAGGCGACGCGACGTTGACGCTGCTGTCCGGCGCCATCGGCGGCGTGGATGCATTGGCCGCGGCCAAACTCGGCGGTCTCGACGAAGTGCTGTACACGGGCCGCAAGCCGCCGACCGGCTGGCTCGGCACGCCTGCCGAACAGGTCTGCGATCTGAACGCGCTGAAGGAAGAGCAGGTGATTTTCGAAGGCAGCGCGCGAAGCGGCGCGCCTCTATCCGAAGAATGCCAACGTGGCCGCGACCGTTGCGCTGGCGGGCCTCGGACTCGATCACACGACTGTCCGCCTGATCGCCGATCCCAATGTGACACGCAACGTGCACCGCATTCTCGCGCGCGGCGCATTCGGCGAAATGTCACTGGAAATGTGCAGCAAGCCGCTGCCCGACAACCCGAAGACTTCGGCGTTGACCGCGTACAGCGCGATTCGTGCGCTACGCAATCGCGCGGCGCGCTGCGTGATTTAAGCCAACCGAAGCCAACCGCTCAAGCAACCGGAATGACCGACATGACTCACTTCGATACCAGCCTCGTGCCGACCGGCGATATTTTTATCGGCGGCGAATGGCGGCAAGGGCGTGGCAACCCGTATAAAAGCCTGTATCCGGCGGATCAGTCGGTCAACATGGAACGACGGCCAAGCCGACGACGCCCACGAAGCCGTGGAGGCCGCGGATATCGCGTGGCGCCGCGCCGACTGGTCGGGTTTGAAGCCGCATCAACGCGCGCTGATTCTGTATCGCATCGCCGATCTGATCATGGCGCGTCACGAGGCGCTCGCGCAATTGCAGCGCCGCGACAACGGCAAGCCCATCGGCGAAACGCGCGTGCTAGTGGCGAGCGCGGCCAACACGTTCCGCTATTTCGCAGCGTGCCTCGAAACACTCGACGAAGAAGTGACGCCCTCGCGCGGCGACTATCTGACGATGAGCGCCTACGAGCCGATCGGCGTGATCGCGGCCATTACGCCGTGGAATTCGCCGATTGCCTCCGACGCGCAGAAGCTCGCGCCGGCACTGGCAGGCGGCAACGCGGTGGTGTTGAAGCCCGCGGAAGTGACGCCGCCCGTTTCGTTGGCGCTCGCGCGCATCTGCGAGGAAGCCGGCGTGCCGAAGGGTGTGATCAGCGTGCTGCCGGGCAAGGGTTCGGTGATCGGCGACGTGCTCGTGCGTCATCCGCTCGTGAAGAAAGTGTCGTTCACCGGCGGCACCGAAGTGGGCCGCGGCATCGCGCGCATTGCAGCGGACAAGCTGATGCCGGTCTCGCTCGAACTGGGCGGCAAGTCGCCGACCATCGTATTCGACGACGCCGACCTCGACCATGCGGTCAACGGCGTGCTGTACGGCATTTTCAGTTCGTCGGGCGAGGCGTGTATCGCCGGCTCGCGTCTTTTCGTGCAGCGCTCGATTTACGACGCGTTCATGAAGCGTCTCGTGGAAGGCGCGCGCAAGCTGCGCGTCGGCGATCCTTCGCGCGCGCAAACGCAAATGGGTCCGCTTATTACGCAAGCGCATCGGGAAACAGTCGAACGCTACGTCGCGCTGGGTCTGCAAGAAGGCGGCCGGCTTCTGTGCGGCGGCGAGCGCCCGGTCGGCGACGGCCGCGAACAGGGCACCTACTATCAGCCGACCATTCTTGAAGGCCTCACCAACGACGCACGCATCTGCCAGGAAGAAATCTTCGGCCCGGTGCTCGTGGCCATGCATGACGATTCTCGGCATCGAACAGATTACCTACGGCGTGACGGATCTGCCTACCTGTCGCCGCTTTTTCGCCGACTGGGGGCTGAAGGAAGTCGCGCACGACGAAACGCACGCGCGCTTCGAGACGCTCAATGGCTGCATGGTTCTGGCCGTCGACGCCAACGACCCGTCGCTGCCGCCCGCGTTCGAAGAAGGCCCGACGCTGCGCGAAGTGACCTGGGGCGTCGCGACCCGGGCGGAGCTCGACAAACTGCGCGGCCGCTTCGCGGGCCAGCCAAGCCATTTCGAAACCGACGACGCAGTCGGCTGCATCGACCCGAACGGCATGGCGATCCGCGTGGAAGTGACGCGCAAGCGTGCGCTCGACATTCACGGCTCGCCTTCGAACGTGTGGGGCCAGACGTTGCGTGTCGATCAGCCTTCGCCGATCTACGAACGCGCGGAGCCGGTGGAAGTCGGGCACGTCGTGTTCTTCACGAACCGACTCGCCGAGCAGGAAAAGTTCTATCACGAACTGCTCGGCTTCGAGACGTCGGACCGCTATCCGGGCCGCGGTGCGTTCATGCGTTGCGCGCCGCACGGCGGCCACCACGACATTTTTCTGCTCGCGCTGCCCAACGGCAAGCGCGGTTTAAACCACGTCGCGTTCACCGTGCGCGACATTCACGAAGTGTTCGGCGGCGGCATGCATATCAGCCGCTGCGGCTGGGACACGCAACTTGGGCCTGGGCGCCATCCGGTCTCGTCGGCGTACTTCTGGTACTTCCAGAATCCCGCGGGCGGGCTGATCGAGTATTACGCCGACGAGGACCAACTCACGCCCGAATGGCAGCCGCGCGATTTTGAACCTGGCCCGACCGTGTTCGCCGAATGGGCGATAGACGGCGGCATCGACGGCAATACGCGTCGCCAGAAAAACGCGAAGGCGCCGGAAGGCAAGTTCATGACGGAGCGCAAAAATGACTGATGCTGCTACTGCAAAGGCGCAGGGTATGCCGAACTCGAGCCGCCGCGCACGATCGTCGTGATCGGCGGCGGCCAGGCGGCGGGCTGGGTGGTGAAGACGCTGCGCAAGGAAGGCTTCGACGGCCGTCTCGTGATGATCGCCGACGAAGTGCATCTGCCGTACGAGCGGCCCCCGCTTTCGAAGGCGGTGCTAGCGGGCGAGGCGAACATCGACACGGTGCGCCTCGTGAAGCCGGACGATTTCGACGCGCTTAACATCGAAGCGTGGCAGCCGGACTCGGCAATCTCGATCGATCGCGAAGCACGCACTGTTCGCACGCAAGCGGGACGCGAAGTGCAATACGACCGCCTAGTCATCGCGACGGGCGGCGCGGCGCTTGCCCGACTCGCTCGTGAAGACCTCGCACATTGCCTATCTGCGCACGCTCGACGAAGCGGTTGCGCTCGGCGAACGGCTGCGTGCAAGCAAGCGCGTGCTGGTGGTGGGCGGCGGCTGGATCGGCCTGGAAGTCGCGGCAACCGCGCGCAAGCTCGGCGTCGAGGCGACGGTCGTGGAGGGCGCGCCGCGTCTGCGCGCGCTCGTTGCCGCCGCTCGTGTCCAGCTTCCTGCTGGCGCTGCATCGTGCGAACGGCGTGGACGTGCGCCTGAATGCCGCGCTCACGAAGCTCGACGATCATCCGAACGACGCGAATCGCATCCGCGCAACTTTCGGGGACGGCTCGACGCTCGACGCCGATTTCGCGGTGGCCGGCATCGGCCTCACCCCGCATACCGCGCTGGCGGAGGCGGCGGGCGTGAAGGTGGAAGACGGCATCGTGGTCGACCATTTCGGCGCCACCGACGACCCGCGCATCTTCGCTTGCGGCGACGTGGCCAACCATCCGAGCGCCTGGCTCAAGCGGCGCGTGCGGCTGGAATCGTGGGCCAACGCGCAAAACCAGGCCATTGCCGCGGCGAAAGCGCTGCTCGGCACGTTCGAACCGTACACGGACATTCCGTGGTTCTGGTCCGATCAGTACGACGTCAATCTGCAGATTCTCGGCGACATTCCCGCCGATGCAGAGCTTGCCGTGCGCGGCGATCTCGCGGCCAAACGGGCGACGCTGTTCCATCTCGAAGACGGCGCGATTCGCGGCGTGATCGCCATCAACACGCCGCGCGAGCTGAAGCTCGCGCGCAAATGGATGAATCAAGGTCTGACTATCGACCTTGCCACACTGACCGACGCCTCCACGGCGCTTGCCTAACCACACCTACGGACGGCACAACGGCATGAGAACCATCGACAATATTATTGGAGACCGCAGCGGCGCCGGTGTTTCGGGCCCTGTCACAAGAGGCTCGATCATCGCGCGACTCGAGCGGCTGCCGAAGAATGCGATGCAGGTGCGTGCGCGTATCCTGATCGGTCTTGCCACGTTTTTCGACGGCTTCGACGTGATCGCAATAGCGGCCACGCTGCCGGTGCTGATCGCGAAATGGCATTTGACGCCGTGGGAGATCGGCTTTCTGATCGGCTCGGGTTCGGTCGGGCAGTTGATCGGTGCGTTCGTGTTTCCGTGGTACGCCGAGCGTCAAGGACGTGTCCGGGCCATTGCGCTGAGTTCGGGCATCATCGGCGTGACGAGTATTGCGTGCGGATTTGCGCCGACCTTTGCGGCGTTTGTCGTGTTGCGCGTGATTCAGGGCTTGGGTCTCGGCGGCGAATTGCCGGTTGCCGCGACGTACATCAACGAGATCAGCCGGGCGCATGGGCGCGGACGCTTCGTGCTGTTGTACGAAATCGTGTTTCCTGTGGGTCTGCTCGCTTCCAATGCGCTCGGTGCCTGGATCGTGCCGCGTTTCGGCTGGCAGGCGATGTATTTCATCGGCGGCATGCCGTTGATTCTGTTCTTCGTGCTGCGCAAGCTCGTGCCCGAATCGCCGCGTTGGCTCGCCGAGCGCGAACGCATGGCCGATGCCGACGCCGCCGTGCATGCGTTCGAACGCGCGGCGAAGGGACCGCTGCCGCCCGTCACGCAAGCGGCGGAGTTCGAGGCGATGGCTAACCGGCACCCCAAGCGTCGTATGAGCGATCTGTTCGGCGCGGCGTATCTGAAGCGTACACTGGCCGTCGCGATGCTGTGGATCACGTGCGGTTTCATTCAGTATGGCCTGTCGACGTGGCTGCCCACCATCTACCGCACGGTTTATCACGCGCCGCTGCAACTGGCGCTGAATCTTGCGGTGGCGGCTTCCGTGCTCGGCGTGGTGGGATCATTGACGTGCGCGCTGCTCGTCGACAAGGTGGGGCGCAAGCCGATCATCAATCTGTCATTCGTGGCGTGTGCGCTGTCGCTGCTGTTTGCAGGCGTTTTCCACGACTCTTCGGTGTATGTGGTGGCGGCGTGTTGTGCGTTGTCGCTCGGCTTTCTCGCGTGCGGCTTCATCACGGCTTATGTTTATACGCCGGAGCTGTATCCGACCAGCATCCGCGCGATGGGCTGCGGCGTGGGCGGCGCGTGGCTCAAGATAGCGGCGATTTTTGCGCCGGCGATTGTGTCGAAGACGATGATCGGCGGGAATTTGCAGTTTGCGTTTTATATCCTCGCGGCGGTGCCGTTTCTGGCGGCGGTGGCGGTTCATTTCCTTGGCATTGAAACCAAGGGCAAGGTGCTCGAGCAGCTGGAGGCTTGAGGGCGGGTTTCGGTGGGCGGTGATGTGAGGCCGTAATTGCGGGGATGGAAAGCGCACTGGGCGGTGCGCTTTTTGTTTTGGGGCGGCGTAGAAAAGCGGATCGATATCGCGCTCAAAATGCGTCGGAAAGGCCCTACAGGCGGCAGGCGAAGTACTACTTAAATAGAGACCGGTCAGATAGATATCCGTCTTACGCTTAGGTATCGTTTAACTCTTTGGTAACGCTACTTAATACAAATAATAAGGATATCGATGATAAGTTTTCCAGGGGACGGACCCGCTCGTTTTTATGTCGCTGCCCGGCAAGGTCGGGGGCGGGTGCGGCAAATTGTGAGCGCGGGTGCAGCGGCATATATGGCGATCCTGCCGATGACGGCGCATGCCGACGACATTACGTACGGCTATGACGCGATAGGCCGTCTCACGTCGGTTTCGGTCGCGGGCGCAACTGCCTATTACGACTACGACGCAGCGGGCAACATATCGGCGATCCGCAGACAGATGGCGGTGTCCTCAATGCCTTCCGGTGCACGGAATTCTTCTGCGTTGGCAGATGCAAAAGTGACTTCTTCATCCGTTGCTTTGGCGCAAACCTCGCGCTAGTCAGGCAATTCGCCTCCTTCCTCAGGAAATCCATGCAAGTCACCGATGCCATTGCAGGGCGTCGGGCGCTAATGCGTCCTTTCGTCCTGTTTTTCTTGGTTCTTTTGTCGGGCTTGGTGTCACCGCATGCCCATGCAGCAATAGATTGCGACACAAAGTACGCCAATTCTGGCGCTTATCCCGCTGATCCGCAATGCCCGTTGAACGCCGCGTCCGCCGATTTTGGCGGTATGGGTGGTTACGCATGCGGAGATACTTCAGTAATTGCCGCTTACTGTAGCGGCCCGACTACCGGTACAACGTCCGAGCCGTCCTCGCCGGACGGAACTGCGACGGCCGACGGCGACGGTACTGACGACGCTGACGATGCCCCAAGTCGATGCGACGCTTGCTTTCTTGCGAACCTATGACGCCGAGGTGAGGCGCCTGGTCACGTTTCCAAGGGTGGACGCGGTAGAGTTTCGCATCGGCCTCTTCTGGCTGCCCGATACGGCTATTTACCCGATTTCTCTCACGCCATCGTTTCTCAAGGCAGTTGGCGACGTCGGCGCGTGCGTTGACATATATGTTTATGCAAGCGACGGTGAAAGCGAGGTTTAGCGTTGCCAGTGTCAAAGGCAAAGCTGCGAGCTCACGGACGAGCCGCAGTGAGCGACAACGCGGCGAACCGGTTGAGGCGTAGGGCGAGGCATGGAGTAGTGCATGACATAAAGGGCCGCGCGAGCGGCTCTTTGCGATTTAAAGCGGTGTAGTGATGAGTCGCTGGTTCTCGACGGTGTTGCGCGCGCTCTTAATCTTCGAAACCAGCGCTCCGAACCCATCCTCCGTAAAGTCTCATCCTGCAAAAGTGCGCGGTTCCTTGCATATGAAAGCGCAGGCGTGCCGGTTGCTGACAGGGGCGCGATTTCTGGATGGTCGCGGCGCGTCCGCTGACGGGACGCGTATCTTTTGATTGGGTGCCCGCCACGATTCCGTCGCCCAACGCCCTCACCCCCCGCCTCACACCTGCTTCCGATAAACCACAAACCCCGACTTATCCGCCACAGCATCGTACAACTTCATCGCGGTGTGATTCGTCTCATGCGTTTGCCAGTACACGCGTTGCGAGCCGTCCGCTTTCGCGCGCGCATATACGGCTTCGATCAACGCGCGGCCCACGCCTTTGCCGCGCTCCGCCTCCAGCGTGTAAAGATCCTGCAGATAGCAGATCGGTCCCGCGAGCGTCGTATGGCGGTGATAGAGAAAGTGCACGATGCCGACCAACTGATCGCCGCGTTCGGCGACCATCGCGTGCATCGGTTCATAAACGTCGAAGAAGCGGCTCTAGGTAAGCTGAGTGATTTCGCGTGGCAATGCCGTTTCGCCGGAGCGGCCATAGAACGCGTTGTAGGCATCCCATAGCGGCAGCCATGCGTCGAAATCTTCGCGTTTGACGGGGCGGACCTGAATCGTGTCGGACATGCGCGGCTCCTTATTATGTCGGCAGGCAAACCGTCAGCATAAGAAAATCGGGCCGCTATTGTTAGCTCCAGCGCGCGGCCCGAATTTGGAGCCATGCTTTCTTCGGGCCGTCGATGCAAGCGTGCGCGCGTGCTTACACTGTCTCGGCTCTGAGCCACTGCACGAGCGCGCTGTCGTCACCGGTTTCGAGCGAATGCGCAACTCGCTGCCCGACGGCGGCGCCAAACTTGTAGCCGTGTCCTGAACATGCCGACACCACGAGCGTCTTGCCGATGCGCTTCGAAAAAACCGCTGATCCGCCGTGAAGGTGTACGCGCACGTTTTCACCTCGGTCACCGTGTATTCGTCGATGCGGCTCAACGGCGGCGCAAAGAGCCGCCGCAAGCGGTCGCCTTCGCCGGGCATGGCGACGTGGTCGGTTTCCGCATCCGCCACCGCTCGCTTCAACGCGCCCGCCCCGAACTTCAGCCCGACGCCGTCGATGGGCGGCAACACGTAGCCGTCACTCGAACCGCCAATATCGACGATTGCCGGCGCGTTCGACCATGCGTGCTCCAGATCCGCCGGCGGCGTCAGATAAGCCACGGCGTTGCGATAAATGGTGAGATTGTCGGCCAGTGACGGAAAGAGGCGCAGCGTCCACGCGCCCGTCGTCACGACGAGCCTGTCCGCGTGGATCGTCGTGCCGTCTTCGGTGTGGATGCTCGCCGCCTGCGGATCGAGTGCAACTGCTTTCGCATGCATGCGAACGTCGACGCCGTGCATGCGCAGCCACGCTTTCAGATCGTGCGCAATGCGCTCGCTGAAGAGCGCGCCTCCTTCGCGATCGAGGTACGCGTACCGGAACGTGGTGGCGTCGAGAAACGGATAACGCTCGGCGGCTTCTCGCGGATCGAGCCGTTCGTAGTCGAAACCCATGCGCTCGAGGCCGAGGCGAAACTGCTCGGCGCCGTCGCCCGCAAACTGCGAAATGCCGAGCACGCCGCAGTTCGCATAATGCGACACGCCGAGATCGTCCCACAGTCTGTCCCAACTATCGAACGCTTCGGCGATTGTCTGCGCATAGCCGTCGGCGTCGCCATATGCACGGCGAATCATGCGATGCCGGTCGCCCGACGCGGCGAGCGGATTCGGGATCGAGCCCTGCTCGATCAGCGTGACGTCATGCCCTGCTTTGGTGAGCCACCACGCCGTGCTCAGTCCGGCGATTCCCGCGCCAACGATTGCCACACGCATGCCCATCCCCCAGTCGGTCGAACGGGGTCCAGTCTAGCAGCGGGAAAAAATAAGCGGTGTATTGCGAAGAGCGGCGCGAGTGTCCATTCAATCAACCGACGAATGGCCCGTCGCCTTAAAACGGTGGTCTCCCCGCGCCGCAATGCATAACGGGTAAGAACAGGAACAAGGGCATGCTCAATGTTTGCGACGCGAGCCGTCACGAAACTGGTCGCGCACCTTTCTGGCCGCAAAGAGCGGCACGTAATCGAATACCCGCGCTTGATGCCAATAGTCGGCCAGGATGTCCTGATACATCTGTGAGACGGTTTCCGCGGGCGTATTGGTTTCCTCAGCGATGCTTCTGACCACTTCGTCTACATTCGGTTCGGGTTGCGACATTGAATGTCTCCAGTTAAGCGACGGTGGGATACGCGAGTGTGGCCAAACACAGGGCTTTTATTAGAGGATGCGATGCCCGCCGATGCCAATTGAATCGGTCTATCGCGTGTTGCACGCCACAGAGATTTTTTTCTTGCCTCGCGAATTTCGCCGCCTTAGCACAGACTCGCCGGCCGTCCGCGTGAAATAAACCGAAACACATCATTAAACGCATCATGGAATAAAACGGCACACTCAGCAGTTCTTGTCCGTAAATGGCGCGCCGCTGAAGACCGCCATGACAAACACTTTGCAACGACTTCCTCGCCGAGCGCACGACTGATGAACACGCAAGCCGAACACCTCGCCAAACACACTGACATAACCGCGCCCTCCCGCTATACGCGCACGGCCATGGCGCTGCACTGGCTCATCGCGCTGCTGATTATCGGCAATGTCGCGCTCGGCCTGTCCGCCGACTCGCTGCCCGACGACTGGGTGCGCCCCGTGATCGACACGCACAAGTCCATCGGCATCACGGTGCTCGGCCTCGCGCTGCTGCGCATTTTATGGCGCGTTTCGCACACGCCGCCGCCGCTGCCGCGCGAGTTTCCGTCGT
This sequence comes from uncultured Paraburkholderia sp., assembly GCA_940746715.1. GTDB lineage: Bacteria > Pseudomonadota > Gammaproteobacteria > Burkholderiales > Burkholderiaceae > Paraburkholderia. The sequence continues at coordinate 132,126 of CALNWN010000006.1, read as the reverse complement.
GGGAAAAAGTGGCCGCGCATGCTGCGCACTTCCTGCTCTATCTGCTGATGATCGCGCTGCCGATTTCGGGCTGGCTGCACGACTCGGCATGGAAGGACGCGGCCACGCATCCCATGCGGCTCTTCGATCTGTTCACGTGGCCGCGTATCGGCTACGTCATGAACCTTGACCCCGCGTTGAAGGAGACGCTGCATGACCGCTTCGGCGCATTGCATACGTGGCTCGGCTATGCACTGTACGCGTTGCTCGCCATGCATATTGGCGGCGCGCTGAAGCACGAGTGGATCGATCGCAAGTCGGTTCTGAAACGCATGGTGCCGTAAGCGCCGTTTCGTTCATCTTCTGAAACCGCAGCTAAGACGGGCCATCTGCCATTTTGAAAAAGATCCTGGAACAGGCGTTCGCGCTTGCATCGCCTCGCATCGTGCCACGTGGCACGACATTGCTGAGCACCCTGATCCATGCGGCGGTCGTCGCTGCATGGTTATTGCTGTTCGCGCGTGCTTTCTTTTTGCACGGCGTGGTGGCGTGGTCGACAGGTATTGCCTACGTCGTCTACGACACGTTGCTGCTCGCGTTCGTCACGTGGAAAACCTTACCGTTGATGCGCCGTGCGCCGCCGCTCGAACCCGACTACGATCAGCGCAGTTTGCGCAGCATGGGCGTGATCGTGGCGTCGCATAACGAAGCGGCGGTGCTGCCGGTCACGCTCGCGGCGCTGCTTCGGCAGATGCACGGTCCTGCGCAAATCGTGATTGCCGACGACGGTTCCACGGATCACACGCATGCGCTGCTCACGGAGCGCTTCGGCCTCACCGCGCCGGCCGAGGGAAAGCTCAGCGCCCCGAGCGCGCTTCATCCGAATCTGTTCTGGCTGCGCATGCCGCACGGCGGCAAGGCGCGCGCGCTGAACGCCGCGATCACGCTGATGAACACGGACACCGTCATGACCGTCGACGCCGACACGCTTCTCGACGACGACGCCACTTACGCCATGCGCGCCGCTTTCGCAAGCAACCCGAAGCTCGTGGCCGCGGCCGGCATTCTGGTGCCGGTGTGCGGCAAGTCGGCGTCCGGCCGCGTGCTGCAGTGGTTCCAGACGTACGAATACATGCGCAACTTTATCGCGCGTTTTGCATGGATGCGCGCCGACAGCCTGCTGCTCGTCTCCGGCGCCTTTGCTTCGTTCAGGCGCGAAGCGCTGCTGGACGTCGGCGGTTTCGATCCGCAGTGTCTCGTCGAAGACTACGAGCTGATTCACCGGCTGCGTCGCTATTCCGTCGATCGCGGCCTCGGCTGGGACGTGCGCGTGGTCGGCAACGCGCACGCGCACACCGACGCGCCGGACACCCTCGGCGGTTTCCTGCGCCAGCGCCGCCGCTGGTTTGCGGGCTTCCTGCAAACGCAGTACTGGAATCGCGACATGACGGGCAATCCGCGTTATGGAACGCTCGGCATGCTGATGCTGCCCGTGAAGGCGCTCGACACCATGCAGCCCATCTACGGCCTGACCGCGTTCGGATTGCTGCTGGCTTTTCTGCTCGGCGGCCACGGCGCGATCGTCGTCTCGATCTTCGGTGTGATCGGCCTCAAGACGGCGATCGACCTCGCCTTCTATCTATGGAGCATCCATCTTTACCGACGCTGGACCGGCCGGGGCACCGGCGGCAGCATGGGGATGGCGATGCTGGCGGCGGTGGCCGAGCCGTTCACGTTCCAGCTGTTGCGGCACGCAGGCGCGGCGCTCGGCTGGCTGCACTTCCTGCGCGGCGGGCGTTCCTGGGGCGTGCAGCGCCGCACCGGCCTCGTTAGCCGCGACGAGGCGTAGACCCAATGCCCTCAACACAACGCCTGCAGCCACAGCCTGTCCGCAAGCCAGCCGGCGCGGCGCTCTGACCCCGCCGGACCCATGCTCTGCCCGGTTCGAGTAGACTGACGACGATAACGGCCGCGCCACGCGGCCCCTACTCTATCCGCACGTGCACGGAGGCTCCACACTATGCATGCTGTTCCCCCGCTCGAACAAAACACCGTCGAGGCGTCGCCAACGCATGCGGCATCGCCGAAAACCGCTCCCACGCAGGTCCAAGCTGCCAACGACGCGCCGGTCCGCGACTTGCGCCGCGTCGGCATTCATCCCGACTACTGGTATCCGCTCGCGTGGTCGCACGAAGTGAAGCGCGGCAAGACGCACGGGGTGACGTTCGCTGGCGATCCGATCGTGCTCGCGCGTACGGAGTCCGGCAAAGTGTTCGCGCTCGAAGACCGCTGCGTGCATCGGCAGGTGCCGTTGCACCAGGGTGTCGTCGACGGCGAGTCGATTCGTTGCGGCTACCACGGCTGGACTTACGACTGCTCGGGCAAATGCATCGACGTGCCGTATCTCGGGCGCGAGCGTTTGCCGAACGGCGTGCGCTCGTATCCGTGCCGTGAAGTGGAAGGACTGATCTTCGTGTTTCCCGGCGACCCGGCCATGGCCGAGGTGCGTCCGCTGCCCCGGCTCGGCTCCATATCGGACAAGAAGTACAAGACGCGGCGCTTCGGCCGTCCGGTGAATTGCCACTACTCGTTCATGCACGAAAACCTGATGGACATGAACCATCAGTTTCTGCACCGCCGCCAGATGGGGCAGATGCGCGCGCGTTCGCTCGGGCGTCGGCACGGCGAAGGCTGGGTCGAGGTCGACTACACGTTCGCGCGCATGGCCGGCCAGCAGCCCATCGGCGAGGCAATCGTGTTCGGTCAGAGCCGCAAGAGCGGCGGCGATAACGACAAGGACGTGATGACGATCCGCACCGAATATCCGTATCAGACGCTGCAGATCCGCACGTCGGAAAACACACTGGTGATGGATTTGTGGATCGTCTATGTGCCGCTCGACCGTGAGCAGCGCACTAACCGCACATTCGGGCTGCTGTCGATCCGCAAGCCGGGCATTCCCGGCGCACTGAATCTCGCGTGGCCGCTGCTCGTGTGGTTCACCGAGCGTATCTTCAAGGAAGACCGCGAAATCGTCGAGGCTGAGCAACGCGCGCACGATTCGCAGGGCGCGGACTGGAACCACGAGGTGTTTCCGGTCATCAACGAATTGCGCGCGCTGCTGCGCGAATGCGGGGCACCGGACCAGATCGTCGGCGCGGGCACGGGGCACACGGAATTGATCCGCTTCTGGGACTCGCGTCACGGCAGCCCGTTGGCGAAAACCTGAACGTCACAGGACGGGTGGCTTTCCGCCTCGCCAGGAATTGATTCATCTCTGCCCCGTGAGTAATAAGGCCCGGTCGGTCGGCGATAATGGGAACCAGGCGGCAACGCTTGGCCAACTGATGCAGGCGGGTTTGCGCTAATCGGCATGCGCCGCGGCGCGACCCGTGTACCATTTCGCTTTTTTCGATTTCTGAAGACCGTCCTGTGACCACGCAACAACTCCCCACCGCATCGCGCAAATCCCTCACTCTGCTGCAAATGCTCGGCCTGATCGGCGGCACCGGTCTGATCGCTGCCATCGTGCTGAATCTGCTGGTTTAACGCCGTCATGTACAGGAAGGGCGTCGCCGTAGAACTGCAGTTTTCCCCCGAACGGCTCAACGACCGCGCAGGCGATCCGTACTGGATCGACCTGGCGCAAGACGAGGCGCAGCGCCTGCTGGAAAGCCTGCAGACACGCCTCGCAGGCAATGGCAATGGCACGGGCACCCAGGCGCCGCTCGTGGTGAGCCTCGACAAAACGCCGGCCTTGCAAGCGCACGGCGCGCTCGCATTCGCCGATAATCGCGCCGGCCCGCTGCAGCAGACGCTGACCGAGCGCGGTCAGCGCAATGCCGCGGTTGGTGCGGATAAAGAGCGCCGCGCCCAATATCGATTCCAGGTTCTGCACCTGCTGCGTGATGCCGCTTTGTGCGACGCCGAGCGCGCGCGCGGCCGCGCGCAGGCTGCCATGCTCGGCGACTGCCTTGAAGGCGCGCAGCTGGGAGATCGTCAACGCCATGTGAGCGTCCGTGTGGTGATCGGGGCCATACACGCGTGCGTGTCGCGTCGCGTGCATTCGTGATCGGCAAAAACGATCATGATAGTCCGAAGCTGACTTTTGTGAAGCGCTGCGGCGGCATACGATGGCCTCGCCCTGTTCCGTCCACCTCCAGACAATTTCCGCTCCCATGAAACTTCCGCTGATGATGCTGAGCGCCGCGCTGATTTTCAGCAACGGTGCGTTGGCCGCCGAAACCGACACACTGCGCCTCGGCATCGACCCGAGCTACCCGCCCATGGACTCCAAGGCGCCCGACGGCAGCCTCAAGGGATTCGACGTCGATCTGGGCAATGAAATCTGCCGCCGCATTCACGCGCGTTGCCAATGGGTCGAGCTCGAATTTTCGGGGATGATTCCCGCGCTGCAGGCGCGCAAGATCGACGCGATTCTTTCGTCGATGGCGATCACGCAAAAGCGCGAGCAGCAGATTCTGTTCACGTCGAAGCTCTTCCAGTTCAAATCGCGGCTGATCGCGCGGCAAGGCTCGCCGCTCGCCGGCGGCCTGCAGGCGCTCGCCGGCAAACAGATCGGCGTGCAATCGGGCACGCAGTTCGAAGGCTATGCGCTCAAGAACTGGGCGCCGCTCGGCGCGCATGTCGTCGCGTACAAGAGCCAGGACGAGGTCTTCGCCGACCTGCGGAATGGACGGCTCGACGGCGCGCTGCTCGGCTCGGTGGAAGCGGATTTCGGCTTCCTGCGCACGCCGGCCGGCCATGGCTTTGCATTTGTCGGCGAACCGCTTTCCATGGGCGACCGCGGCACAGGCATCGGTTTGCGCAAGGACGAGGCCGCAGTTCAGGCGTCGATGAACGCGGCGATTGCCGCCATGCTGAAAGACGGCACATACGCGCAGATCGCGAAGAAGTACTTCGACTTCGACCCCTACGGCAATTGATGCGCGCGCGTTTTGCTATTCCGCTGTTTAACTCCAGGCTCTCCTTATGAACAAGCAATCGCACCCGCTTCTTTCGCCGGCTGTCGGCACACATCACGAAGTCGTGTCGTTCCATTTCGGCGCAGCGGGCCGCGGGGAAAAGATCTATATTCAGGCGTCGCTGCATGCCGACGAAACGCCCGCCATGCTGACGACGGTGCTATTGAGGCGTCGTCTGCTCGAACTCGAAAAGCAGGGCGTGCTGAATGCGGAGATCGTGCTCGTGCCGGTCGCGAATCCCGTCGGCCTCGGGCAATACGTGCTCGGACAGTTTGTCGGCCGCTTCGATCTTGCGAGCGGCAAGAATTTCAACCGGCATTTCCTGCGGTTTCCGAAACTCGTCGCGCAGGCGCGTGAAGTGTTAGGTTCGGACGCGGCGGAAAACGTGCGGATCGTGCGCCGCCTGATTGCCGATGAACTGGCCGCGCAAAAGCCGCTGACGGAATTCGAGTCGCTGCAAATGTCGCTGCTGAAGCTTTCGTTCGATGCCGACGTCGTGATCGATCTGCACTGTTCGCTCGAAGCCGCGATGCATCTCTACACGAGCGAGGCAGCATGGCCGCAGTTCGAACCGTTCGCGCGCTATCTCGGCGCACAGGCGTCGCTGCTCGCGACGAACTCGGGCGGCGAGGCGTTCGACGAAACGCACAGTCTGCTGTGGTGGCAGTTGCAACAGGAGATGCCTGCGAGCAAGCCGGTGCCGAACGGCGCCATTGCCGTGACGGTGGAATGCCGCGGTCAGCGCGACGTTTCGTATGAAGCGGCACAGCAGGATGCCGACGCGATCGTCGATTATCTGGTGTGGCGCAAAGCCATTGCGCTCGAAGCGAAGCCGCTGCCGCCGCTATTGACGCCCGCCACGCCGCTTGCCGGCAGCGAGCAGTTCAACGCGCCGGTGAGCGGCATTCTCGTGCATCGCGCGAAAATCGGCGACACGATCCGCGTCGGCCAGCCGCTGTTCGATATCGTCGATCCGTTGACCGACGAGACCACCACGCTCACGAGCAACACCGAAGGCGTGCTCTACATGCGCCGCGCGATTCGCTTCGTGACGGCGGGCGCGCCGCTGGGTCGTGTGACGGGAACGCGCGCCTTCCGGACGGGAGTGTTGCTGGGCGCGTTATGGCAAGCGGCATGCGAAGCATGCCTGCAACAGAGGCTCCGGCCAGACGCGCCGACATCGCGCGCGTCCAACCGGAGTCTCACGCTCTCCGCGTCAGTTCGACACGTCGGTTCGCCACCAGCACCGGCGCGATAGCAGCCGGATCGCTGATGCTCGGCCGGCCGTTCTCGACGTGACCCGCCACGCGAGAAGCTGTCGTCGTCGCTACTCGTCACCGTGAGGTCGTACCAGTGATGGCTCGACGCCAGCACCCATGCCTCCTCGATATGCGCGCCCGCCGGCACGATCACCGGGCGCGGACGCGCGCCATACGCGTTGTCGGTCACCGTCAAACGCGCGAGGCCGCCGCCCTTGTTGCTGAATTTGAGGAACACGTTGCCGTTCGCGACGTCGTATTGCACCTTCACTTCGGGCTGCGGCGCTTTGTCGTGGTGATGGCCGCCGGCGAGCTGCGCGGCCTAGGTCTCAGCTTGCGCCGCAGCCTGCACCGCCGCCTGCGTATTGCCCGCGAATTTGCGCACGAAGCCATTCGGCCCGAAGACTTCGAACGCGTACGCGCCGTTGGTCGCCGTCAGATCGAACGATTCGCCGAGCGACTTGCCAGCTTCCACGGTATAACGCCACGGACCGTCCGTGCGGTTCGTCGAGTACACATAGAAGTGCGCGCCTTGACCGCCGGTATTGGCGAACGAAATATCGAACGTGTTTTGCTTCGGGTCCGCGTGGCCGTTCACGTGCAATTCATAGGGCAACGCGCGGGCGAAACGAATGCCGCTTTCCTTGCGGATCGATTGCGCCGGGCGTGGCGGGCACCGTCGGCTTGGGCTGCGTCGCGCACTGGTTGTCGGCGATGCTCTTGTAGTTGCTCGTGTCCGGCAGCGGCGGAATGCGCGAATCCGGCGTGCGGAAGTCGAACGCCGTGGTGAGATCGCCGCACACGGCGCGACGCCATGCGGTGATATTCGGCTCATACACGCCAAAGCGCGTTTCGATGAAGCGGATCACCGACGTGTGGTCGAACACCTGCGAGCACACGAAGCCGCCCTTGCTCCACGGCGAGACGATGGTCATCGGCACGCGCGGGCCGAGGCCGTAGGGTAGGCCGTCGGCGGTATAGCTGCCGCCGCGCCCCGGATTGACCACGTTGTGAATTTCGCCTTCCGTGCTGACCGTCGACTTGCCTTGCGCAGCCGTGGTGGCCGGTTGCGGCGGCACCATGTGATCGAAGAAGCCGTCGTTCTCGTCGTACATGATGAAGAGCACGGTCTTGCTCCACACCTCGGGGTTCGAGGTCAACGCGTCGAGAATCTGCGAGGTGTATTCGGTGCCATACGCGGGCGTGTACTGCGGATGCTCCGAGTACGCGGCGGGCGGGCACAGCCAGGACACTTGCGGCAGCCTGTTCGCGAGCACGTCGGCCTTCAGGTCGTCGATGGTGCGCACGGTCTGCGCGCGCTCATACAACGGCGAGCCGGGCTGCGCGTTGATGAAGTTGCTGAAGTTCTGCAGGATGTTCGTGCCGTAATTGCCGTTCAGCGGATCGGCAGCGGTCCACCGAACTTGCCGGTCGGGTTCACGGTGCCGGTCATCAGATACGAGCGGTTCGGGTGCGTCGGTCCCGGCAGCGAGCAGAAATACGCATCGCAGATCGTGAAGGCATCGGCGAGCGCGTAGTGGAACGGAATGTCGCTGCGCAGGTGATAGCCCATCGTCATGTCGGTCTTGGTGGCTGGCCACTGATCGTAGCGGCCGCCGTCGATGGCGGCATGGGTCTTGTACCACGTGTGGTCCAGGTCGCCCACGCATTGCGCGCTGGTGGTCGACGTATTCAGGTGAAACGGCAGCACGGGCCTGGTGGGGTCTGCCTTCGACGGTTGATACCAAACCGGCTTGCCGTTCGGCAGCGGGATCGGGAAGCGGTCGTTGTAGCCGCGCACGCCGCGCAGATGGCCAAAGTAGTGGTCGAACGAGCGGTTCTCCTGCATGAACACGACAATGTGCTCGACGTCACGAATGGTGCCCGTGCGCGAAAACGCGGGAACGGCCAGCGCATTGCGAATAGACTCGGGCAGCGCGGCGGCAGCGCCGGCGGATGAAGCCACGGTCTGCAGGAAACGGCGACGGCTATTTGATGTCATGGAATATTACCTTCTGCGGGGGAGAGAATAGCGCGCCTCGCGCGCCGGTGGAATCGGTCAGTTGCTGTCCGCGCTGTCGCCCGGCGCATAACGCATGACGGGCGGCACTTGCCGGCTGTCGGCGGCGAGCGTGGCTTGCATGTTCTGTGCGATCGCGTTGGACGCGAGAGCGGGGTTCGCGGCGAGCGTGGACGCCGCGTCGGGCATGGCTGCGGCAGGCAGCGCAGCAGGCGATGCCGCGCCCGGTACCGGCGCACCGCTCGCGCCTCCATTCGCCGATAAAGAGGAAGATGACGAAGCATTCGCGGACGCGGCGTCATCCGCGCCGCAGCCGTTCAGCGCGAACGTTGCGAGCGCAACGAAGAGGGCGACGACAAAGCGTTGATCTCTACTCATGTCTCACATCCGGTTTCGTGAAAGCGGATGCAGTCTCCAACCCTTTCAAGAAATAATTGTGAAACGTTTGCGAGTGGAAAAAATGACCCGTATTTGTGAGTTCTTCGAAAGGAATCGGAAAGTGACAAGTAGGAGAATGGACACGGCAGCGCCTTCTCCCGCACGATTGCTCACGCCATGACACGCATTGACCGACCTTTCGACATGACGCGCCTCGAAGACGAATGGCTCGAGGCAGACCGCTTCGGCGGCTTTGCGTCGGGAACCGTGGGCACGCTGCGCACACGCCGCTATTACGCGTTGCTGCTCACGGCCACGCGCGCGCCAGGCGGGCGTGTGGTGTTGGTCAATGGCGTCGAAGCATGGCTCGAAGCGAACGGTGAGCGTTATCCGCTCAGCATGCAGCGCTATATGCCCGACGTCCTGTATCCGGATGCCGCGGCGAACCTCGTCGAATTCACCACCAAACCGTGGCCGGCCTGGCGTTTCGAGTTCAATGCGCAGACGCTGATCACGGCGGAAGTGTTCGTCAGCAAGGCAACGTGCGAAACGGTATTGCGTTGGCGGTGGCAAAACACGCAAGGGCGATCGCAAAGAGACGCGCTCACGTTGAAAGTCAGGCCTTTACTCTCGGGCCGCGACTATCACGCGCTGCATCACGAGAACGCGGCGTTCAACTTCGCCGCACAAATCAGCGACGACGCGAGTGGCGCGAGCTGGCAACCCTACGGCGACCTGCCGCGTATTCATGCGGCGAGCAACGGCACTTACACGCACGCGCCCGACTGGTACCGCAACTTCTGCTACGTTCGCGAGCGCGAGCGCGGCCTGGATTTCACCGAAGACCTCGCGACGCCGGGCGTATTCAGCTTCGATCTGGCAGAAGCTGACGCGGTGATGATCCTGAGCGCTTCGAACGAGGCTCGTGCAAACTCAAAAGCCGCAGCAACGAGTCGCGCAGGCGAACTGGAAGAACTCGAACAGCAGCGCCGCCATGCACTCGGCTCGCGCCTGCAACGTTCCGCCGATGCCTACGTCGTGCAGCGCAACGAGGGCCGCACGCTGCTCGCGGGTTTTCCATGGTTCACGGACTGGGGCCGCGATACGTTCGTCGCAATGCGCGGTTTGCTTATTGCGTCGGGCCGCCTGGACGCCGCGGAAGCGATTCTGCTCGAATGGTCCGGCACTTTATCCGAGGGCATGCTGCCCAACCGGTTTCCCGATTACGGCGACGCGCCTGAATACAACTCGGTGGATGCTTCACTGTGGTTCATCGTCGCCGTGCACGACTATCTGGCAACGCATCACGCGGGTGCCGCGACAACAGTGCGCCTGCAGGCAGCCGCCGAAGCGATCCTCGCCGGCTATACGCAAGGCACGCGCTTTAACATCAAGGCGTGCGCGGAAGACGGTTTGCTGTGCGCAGGCGTGCCGGGCGTGCAGCTTACGTGGATGGACGCCAAGGTCGGCGATTGGGTCGTCACGCCGCGCATCGGCAAACCGGTGGAAGTAGAGGCGCTTTGGATCAACGCGTTGCGCATTGCAGCAACCTGGAACGGCGCCTGGCAACAGCCGGCCGCGCGAGCGTTGCAAGCGTTTCATGAACGTTTCGTCGATCCGTCGACGGGCGCGCTGTTCGACAACGTCGACGTCGATCATGTCAGCGGCACCGTGGACCGCTCGATTCGTCCGAACCCCACCTGTTCCAGCTGCTCGGCATGGTCGCCATGGAGCCGCCCAATTCGTTCGACGCCGAAGCCGTGCGCGACAAGAAGGCGGAAATTTTCGACGCGATCCTGCCGCTCACGCCGGACGACGTCGTCTTCGGTCAATATGAAAAAGGTCCGGCGGGCGTGGGTTATCGCGAGGAACCGGATGTCGCGGCGGACAGCGCGACGGAAACGTACGCCGCCGCGCGCGTGTTTATCGAAAACTGGCGCTGGGCCGGCGTGCCGTTCTATTTGCGCGCCGGCAAACGGCTTGCGGCGCGCCGCACGGAAATCTCCGTGCAGCTGAAACCCGTGCCGTTTCGGCTCTTTCGCGACACGCCGGTCGACGCGCTTACGCCGAACGTGCTGACCTTGCGGATCGATCCGGCGCATGGCACGTCGTTCGATTTCAATGTGAAGACGCCGGGCCCGGTGATGCAGATCGGCCCGGTGCAGTCTTCGTTCGACTACGGCGACTTTTTCGCACAAAGCGCGAACGTCGGCTATGAAACGCTGTTATACGACTGCATGCTCGGCGACGAGACGCTGTTCCAGCGCGCCGACAGCATTGAAGCGACGTGGTGCGCGGTGGACGGCGTGTTGCATCCGAAGACTGGCGGCGCGGTTGCCGTGCACGGCTATGCGGCCGGCAGCGAAGGCCCGGCGGAGGCCGATGCGCTGCTCGCTCGCGACGGCCGCGCGTGGCGTCCACTGAAGCGCGATGCAGTCGAAAAGAAGTAAAACCTCAAGCACAACCACACCAACGGGGGGCACCGTGGCGACATCCAAAGATAAAGCGGCAACCAGGAACGAACGGATTCTTGCAATCGACGTCGGCGGCACGGGTCTGAAAGCGGCCATCATCAACGCGAATGGCGAGATGCAAACCGAACGCGTGCGGGTGGCGACGCCGCATCCATGCACGCCGGAGCAACTCGTCGACGCGTTGGCCGCACTCGTCCAGCCGCTCATCGCGAAGGCGCCTGCGCAGCTGATGTCGATCGGCTTTCCCGGCGTGGTGCGCGACAACCGCATTCTGACGGCGCCGCATTTCGGCGTGGAAGGCTGGCACGGCTTTGCGCTCGCCGACCTGCTCGCGCAAAAACTCGGCGGTCTGCCTGTGCGTATGATCAACGACGCCGAAATGCAGGGCTTTGCCGCGATAGAAGGCAAGGGCATCGAATTTGTGCTGACGCTCGGCACCGGCGCGGGCACGGCGCTTTTTCGCGACGGCGAGCTGATGCCTCATCTCGAGCTTGCGCATCATCCGGTCAGTAAGAAAGGCGTGGCTTACGACGAGTACATCGGCGAGGCCGCGCGCGAAAAGGCAGGGAATAAACGCTGGAACCGGCGCGTTCACAAGGTGATCGGCATTCTCGAATCGCTCGTGAATTACGACAAGTTGTGGATCGGCGGCGGCAACGCGGCGCGCCTCAAATTCGAGCTGCCCGCCAACGTTGCCACCGTCTCGAACGATGCCGGCATCGAGGGCGGCGCGCGGCTGTGGCATCCGCGATCGGTGCGCGAAACGCGTCAGTTGCCCGAAGCGAATGCGCGCACGGGCAAGTTCAAGTGACCTCGACTGGCAAGAATGGCCGGAGCAAACAGTGATGACTCGAAAGCCTCAACCTGGCGCTTTACGGCGCCTGACTTGCCTGGTTGCAGGCGCCGCGTTCGCGTTCGCCGCGGTGCAGTTAAATGCGTATGCGGCTGACGCCGCGTTCACGCTGACGTCGCCCGGTCTGGCCGAAGGCGGCACGCTGGACTCGTCACACGCGGCCAGTGCGAACAACTGCGGCGGCGGCAACGTGTCGCCCGCGCTGCAATGGCGCAACGCGCCGGCGGCCACGAAAAGCTACGCCGTGACGATCTTCGACCCCGATGGCGCGGAAGGGGCTCGGCATCGTGCATTGGGTGCTCTACGGCATTGCGCCTTCGGTCACAGCGCTCGGTGCAGGGGACGCAGCGCCGCCCGGCAGCATCGGCGGAACGAACCGGACGGGCGGCCCCGGATATTTCGGACCGTGCCCGCCGGTCGGCGAGGTGCCGCATCACTATATCGCGCAGGTTTATGCACTCGATCTCGCGCCCGATGCGCTGCCCGCCGGCTTGATGAGAGACGCGCTCCTCGCCGCCATGAAGGATCATGTGATTGCGGCCACGAGCACGGTGCTGAGATACGGGCGCTGATCTCGGCACATTGCGGATAGCAAGCACGCGCGCTGTGCCGCGACGCTCGAACTAGCGAGCGGCATCGCCCCAACGGTATTCGACGCTGGCTTCATCCAGTTGCTTCTTGATGTCGTCGTCCAGCACGAACTCGGATGCTGCGAGCGTATCCGCCAGTTGCTCGGCTCGGCTCGGCTCGGCTCGGCTCGCGCCGATAATCGCCGACGTGATGAGCGGATTCGCCAGCACCCACGCGAGCGAGATGCGCGTGAGCGACTTGCCGGTCGGCGCGGCAATCGCCTTGAGCCGCTCGATGGTTTCAAACTCGCGTTGATGCCAGTAGCGCTCCTGGTACATCGCGCCCGCCTTGCCGACGGTTTCCGTGAAGCGGCCTGACGTGGGCGTGGCATCGAGCTTGTGCTTGCCGGTCAGCAAGCCGCCCGCGAGCGGGTTGTACGGCGTGACGGCGAGTTGCTCCTCGGCGGCGAGAGGCAGCAGTTCGCGTTCGATCTGGCGAAACAGCAGGTTATAGCGCGGCTGCACGGACACAAAGCGCGCCACGCGCAGCACGTCCGCGCGGCCAAGCGCACGCGCGAGCCGATACGCAAGAAAGTTCGACACGCCGATGTAGCGCGCCTTGCCCGAACGCACGATCACATCCAGCGCTTCGAGCGTTTCGTCGAGGGGCGTGTTGGCGTCGTCGGAATGGAGTTGGTAAAGGTCCACGTAATCGGTGCCGAGACGCCGCAGCGAGGCGTCGATGGCGTCGAGCAGATGTTTGCGCGACGCGCCCTGGTCCCATGCCGACGGGCCCATTTTGCCCACGGCCTTGGTGGCCAGAATGAAGCGGTCGCGCTTGCCCTTCAGCCAGCGCCCGACGATTTCCTCGGCGCGTCCTGCAATGTCCTCGCCGCCGCCGAGCGGATAAACATTGGCGGTGTCGATGAAATTCACGCCTGCATCCGCAGCCGTGTCGAGAATGCGGCGCGAAGCGTCTTCTTCGGTTTGCAGGCCGAAAGTCATGGTGCGCCGAGACACAAGCGGGAAACGGTCAGGCCCGTGCGGCCGAATTTGCGGTATTGCATGCTCAACTCCGGAATGGAACGAAACGATTGCGATGGAGAACACTGCGAAAAGCGTCCAAAGAGGATAAACGCAAAACGACAGTTGCGTTCGCGGGTGCTCCGGCTTGCATTCAGATAGTAAGCTGCGTGCCTGCCCGCGTGAGAGCGGCCGCTCGCGCTAGAATCGTTGCGGCCCATTCGTATGCCGCTTCAGCCGGAATTCCGCCGATGACCCGTCCTGCTCATGACGCCGCTTATCAAGCTGCCAACGCCGCCAACGCCGCCAACGCTGTCAACGCTGTCAATGCGGTCGATGCGGTCGATGCCGCGTTGATCACGCGCCGCTCGGTCCGCGCGTTTCTCCCAACGCCCGTGCCGCGCGCCGACCTCGAGGCGATTCTCGAAGTGGCGAGCCGCGCGCCGTCGGGCACAAACACGCAGCCGTGGAAAGTGTATGTGCTGACGGGCGATTCGCTCACGCGTCTTTCGAAGGCGCTACTGGCGGCCTACGACGACCCGCAGCGCGACACGCTGTATCGCGAGGAATATGCGTACTATCCACGCGAATGGGTGTCGCCTTATATCGACCGCCGCCGCAAGATCGGCTGAGATCTGTATAGCCTGCTCGGAATCGGCAAGAGCGACAAGGCGCGCATGCATGAGCAGCACGCGCAGAACTATCGCTTCTTCGGCGCGCCCGTGGGTCTTTTCTTTACCATCGACCGCGTGATGGGACGCGGCAGCTGGCTCGATTACGGCATGTTCCTGCAAGCCATCATGACGGCGGCGCGCGGGCGTGGCCTCGATACCTGTCCGCAGGCCGCGTTCACACCGTTTCATCAGGTGATCGCCGAGCAACTCGGGCTGCCGCCGAATGAGCAATTGGTGTGCGGCATGTCGCTCGGTTTCGCCGACGAAAGCGCGCCCGTCAATGCACTGCGCACGGAGCGCGAACCGGTTGAACAATTCACGCGATTCCTCGATTGAGCGGTCGCGAATAAAACGCGCTTCTCGTTCGTGCACGCCCCACCATCACTCTCGGAGAAAAACAATGAAAACTTCGCGCCGCCATTTTCTCTTGATGAGCGTGAGCGTCGGCTCCTCGCTCGTGTTGTCGCGCACAGCCTTTGCCGCCGATGCCAATACGTTGAGCGAGAGCGATCCGCAGGCGCTGGGCTATAAAGAGGACGCGTCGAAGGTCGACAAGGCGAAGTATCCGCAGTATGCGGCGGACCAGAAGTGCGGCACGTGTTCGCTGTTTCAGGGCAAGGCCACCGACGCGTACGGCGGCTGCACGTTGTTCGGCGACAAACAGGTTGCGGCGCGCGGCTGGTGCAGTTCGTACACGAACATGTGAGCGGCGCGCGGCGGCGGATTCGTCACATCAACGCGCCGAGCGAGAGCTCGTGCGAGCGGCCAATCCATAGCGCGGCGTCGCGATGGTCGCGCAGCGCGTCGCCGGTGTTCGGATGCACGAAAGATGTCGAGCGCGCCGTGATTGAGCGTGAGCCAGCCGATTAGGTCGCCGAACTGCTCATGAGCGAACGCGAGCTGATACGACCACATCGGATGCGGCCCGACGGGGCGCTCGTGAAAGCGGCCCATTTGCAGTTTGCCCTGCCAGTGCGCTTCGATTTGCTCACGGAAGGCCCACGCACTGTCGCGAGTCGTCGCGTCGAAATAGACATGCGCGTGCCAGCTGCGAATGCTGGAGGTTGGACGAAGGGTCATGCCGGCTCCGTGATAGGTCAGTCGTTATCCGCCATTTGTTCTGCTTGAGTTTCCGGCGGGGCAGAGTCGGGCGCGCCGCCCGTTAGTAAGAATGGGTGTGAATTGTCGCGCTGACAGCGCTTTTTTACCATGCATGGTGTGTGCGGTCTGCGGATTTGCAGTCGGAAGTCGCCACGTTGCAGCGCGTGCGGCTGGCTAAAGCCGCGCCCGCTGCGGCTGCGTTATAGCGGCGCATCGCTTGGCTATCAGCTGGCGTCGGTGATCGCGGGCGGCCCGGCGCCGCTCATCGCAACCGCGCTGTTCGCTTACTATCACTCGGGCTACGCCATCGCCTTCTATGTGTTCGTGTGCGGGCTGCTGAGCCTGTTCGCCGCTTCCCGTCTCGGCGACTACACGAACAAGGACATCTCAGAGGAGTACGACGAGCCGCAGTCGATGAGCGGCAACGGGCACGGCCATCGGCATGCCTGAATGGACCGGGCAGCGAGCCGGGCCGCGTGCAATCCAATCTGACGCGGCCCGGCTGTTCGTTGCTG
Organism: uncultured Paraburkholderia sp.; assembly: GCA_940746715.1. Classification (GTDB taxonomy): domain Bacteria; phylum Pseudomonadota; class Gammaproteobacteria; order Burkholderiales; family Burkholderiaceae; genus Paraburkholderia. The sequence continues at coordinate 116,296 of CALNWN010000006.1, read as the reverse complement.
CGGGTCAGGCCTTATAGCGCGCGGCCGGCGTATTGGTCGACAGCAGCGGGGCCATCGCGCGGCGCGCAGCCTCGTAGTCTTCCCACTTCTGCACCGCGTGCAGCGACGGAATGGTGACCAGCTCGCGGCGATCGAAGCCGACCAGCGCGGCGTCGACCATGTCGTCGGCGGACATCACGATGGCCTTGTCGAGGTTTTCGAGCGGCAGGTCGCCGGTCTGCCAGAATTCGGTCGCCGTCGCGCCGGGCAGAACGGCCTGCACCTGAATGCCCTTGTCGCCCAGTTCATGATGCAGCGACTGGCTGAAGGCCAGCACGAACGCCTTGCTGCCGCCATACACGCCATTGAGCACCTCGGGCGCGATGGCCACGATCGACGCAATGTTGATCAACGCACCCTTGCCGCGCGCGACGAAGCCCGGCACGGCCGCGTAGGTGAGCCGTGTCAGCGCACTGACGTTGAGGTCGATCATGCGCTGCATGGCGTCGACGTCGCTCCCGAGGAGCGGCGTATGCGTGCCGACGCCGGCGTTATTGTATTGACGAGCAACGTTATGCTCGCGTCTTCCTTCAGTTTTGCTTAGACGGCGGCAAGGCCCGCCTTGTCGTTCAGGTCCGCATCCAGAATTTCGACGCTGCAGCGTGTGTCGGTCGTGATACGGCTCGACAGCGCGGCGAGGCGTTCGCGGTTGCGGGCAACCAGGATCAGGTCGTAGCCGCGTTTCGCAAGACGGTCGGCATAAATAGCGCCGATGCCCGACGACGCGCCCGTGATCAGTGCAGTGCCTTTGTGCGCTTCAGCCATGGTGTCGCTCCTTCGCATTGGGTTGTGACGGTGTGAGCGAATTCTGGTCTGTTTTGGCGACGGCGCAAATGACATATATGGTCATGTTTTCGGACATGGGGAATCGGCATGCACCGCATCGGATATTTGCTGAGCGATGGTTTTCAGGTGATAGCGATCGCGACTCAGGCGGCGTTCGAATATGCGAACCTCGTGGTAAGCGAACCATTCTACCACGTGGAGAATTTTTCGACGGCGGGCGGCGAGGTGCGTTCGTCGCTGGGCATGAGCATCAGTACGCGGCCGGTCGGGTCGCGCCGCTAGGTCGACACGTGGATCGTCGCGGGCGTCAACGATCCAGTGGGAGTGCCACCGCCTGAGGACGTACTCGCGTTTCTGCGCCGGACAGGACCGCGCGCGGCGCATCGGCGGTATTTGCACGGGCGGCTTCGTGGTCGCCGAGGCGGGTCTGCTCGCGCAGCGCCGCGCCACCACGCATTGGGCCTACGCGCGCGAAATGCAGAAGCGCTTTCCGGACGTTCGCGTGGAAGACGATCGCATTTATATCGTCGACGGTCCGATGTGGACGTCAGCTGGCATGACTGCAGGTCTGGACATGGCGCTTGCGATGGTCGAAAAGGATCTCGGCGCCGAGGTGGCGCGCTCGGTTGCGCACAGGCTCGTCATGCACCAACGGCGCTTGGGCGGCCAGTCGCAGCACTCGGAAATGCTCAACCTCGCGCCGAAGTCGGACCGCATCCAGCGCGCGCTGAATTACGCGCGCGAGAACCTGAGCCGCCCGCTTACCGTCGACGAACTGGCGGAGCAGGTGAACCTCAGCCCGCGTCAGTTCAGCCGCGTCTTTACGCTGGAAACGGGGCAGTCGCCGGCGCGGGCCGTGGAAAGTCTGCGGCTCGAAGCCGCGCGCCTGATGATCGAGCAGAGCCGGCATCCGCTGGACGTGATTGCGAAAGAAACCGGCTTTCGCGACCGGCGCCATCTGCGCGAGGCGTTCATACGCGGTTTTGGACTGCCGCCGCAAGCCGTGCGGCGCGAGGCGCGCAAGGCCGCCTGATGCGCACACCCGCGGTGTCGGGCTCGACGCGAATGCCGCCTATCTGACTTCGGCTTCGCCCGTCTCGCGTTGAGGACGCCGCACCGCGCGCACTTTGCCGCTATTGCCGCCGCCGCAGAAGAACTGCCCGCCGCCGTCCGATTCGAGACCCGACACGCCGACGCCCGCGGGCATCTCCAGGCTTTCCAGCACCTCGCCGGTACGCGGATCGATGTGCCGCAGCTCGCTCGCGTCGTCTTCCCACGTGCCGTGCCAAAGCTCGCCGTCGACCCATGTGACGCCGGTCACGAAGCGATTCGACTGAATGGTGGAGAGCACCGCGCCCGTCTGCGGATCGATCTGGTGGATCTTGCGCTCGCGATACTCGCCGACCCACAGCGAGCCTTCGGCCCACGCGAGTCCCGAAGCGCCGTCGCCGCCGGGCGCCGGAATGGTCGACAGGACGCGGCCGCTGGCGGGATCGATCTTGTGAATGCGGCCCCCGGCGATCTGGGACAGATGCTGGCCGTCGAAGGCCGTGCCTGCGTCGGCGGCGATGTCGATGGCGCACAGCGTTTCGCCGCTCGCGGGATCGAACGCCTTCAGCGTCTTGCCGGCCGCGATCCAGACCTGCCGGCCGTCGTAAGTGACGCCGCCCACTTGCTGGACGTCGGGAAACGGGCCGTATTCACGGATGATGGTGGCGTTTGATCGGTTCATGCTGTCATCCTAATTGAGCGTAACCGGCGTGGGGAGTAACAAGGTTGTCGCGAATCCGGACGCGGGCGGGGCTATCCAGCGACGCGCGCGTCCCTGGCCGAAAGACTGGGCCTTGCCCGCGGCCGCGAGCGAATCGAGCGCGCGTTGCACGGTGCGCTGGCTTGCGCCGAGCGCCAGCGCGAGCGCGGAACTCGACCACGACTCGCCATCGGCGAGAAGCGCGAGCATCGCCGCGTGCGCTTCGTCGACGGGTCGCGCGAGCAGCACAACCTGGTTGCCGCGATGCGGCGCCAACGCAAAGCCGCGCCGCGTCGCACCGACATCAGCAAATGCGCGCAGCATGGTGCGCAGCCGGCTCATTTCGACCCGCAAGCGCGCGCGATACGTGTCATCGGCATGCTTTGTCCTGAAAGCGCCCGCGATCAGCGTGTCGCGCGGCACATCGGCGGGCCACGCCTGCGCAAGCTGATAGGCGAGATTGAACAGCACCGGACGCCGTGTCAGCGAGACAACCGTTCCGGCCTTTTGCACGACGTGCCGGCATGCGGCGACCACCAGCGCGTCCGACGCGAGCAAGGCTTCCACCTCGTCGAGCAGCAAGAGCCGCTCTTCGCCGCCTGCGATCAGACGCGCGGCCGGCAGTTTCAAGGTGTGCGAAGCATTTTCCAAACGCCGCAGCGCGACGCCTGCTGCGACCAGCTCGTGCGCGGCCCTGAGGGCAGGCGGCAGCGGTTCGGGGTCGAGTGCGTCAAGCATGCGCTCGGGTCGTCGATGCGGCCGATCAGCATCAGTCGCCGGACCTCGAGATAGCCTGCATGCGCGGCGTTGGCGCGGTCGCCGCAGGCTTCGAGTGTCGCGCGTGCGTCGCCGAGCGCCTTGGCCGGCCACGCCAGATCGCGCGACGCGAGCGCGATTTCCGCTTCTGCAACGACGCACCGCGCGCGGGCCACCGCGTGTCTCGCGCCGAACGCGCGCGCCGCGCTTTCGCCCGGATCAGATCGCCGAGCTGCGCCATCGCGATGCCCCGCAGCGCGACGCGCTTTAATGCGCTGAGCGGATCACCGGCTGCGAGCGCCTGCGCCGCGGCCTGAATCAGCGGGTCCGTCTTCATCGAAATCGCGCCACACTTGTCACTCCCACCGTCAGGAATCCCGATACTAATCTAGCACGACCGCTAACCAGTACGTCGTATCCAAACGGACCGAACGACGAAGCCAACCCGACGGAGAGAGCCATGACCACGACACATACCACCGGAACCCGCGAGCAATGGCTCGCAGCGCGCCTCGACCTGCTGAAGGCGGAAAAGGAGCTGACGCGGCGCAGCGACGAACTGGCGCGGCGCCGCCAGGAACAGCCCTGGGTTCGCGTCGACAAAAGCTACCGGTTCGAGACCGAGGATGGCAGCGCGTCCCTCGCCGCCACCGCCTGGCGGAATTAACCTTTTGACCAACGTTTACGTAATAATCAGCCCGCACGCTGCCGGTTTCGATCCACCCACCATTAAAAATGCGTAGGTCATGGTTTTTAGCGAACCAAGGTCTCCATTTTTCAGGTGGATCGTCTCTTCTGCTCAGAACCTCAGCGCCGAAAACCGGCAGATACTCCTCGCCAATCTTTTCACGCGCACCGCATCGATTGTCTTCGCGTCCATCTGCGAAATCAGCGTCTGCGCGACCGCTTACTATCTGCACCCTAGCCTCCTGTACGCCACGTGGACGGGCGCCGTGGTCGCGCTGCTGTTCGTGCGTCTTGCGCTTATCTGGCTGTGCCGCCATCGCAGCGCGCAGAATCTGCCTACGCCCACCGCGGCGTTCCTGTTTGCGAGCATTCTGTGGAGCGCGTTGTTCGGGCTCGGCGCGCTGATCTGCAATATCAGCGCAGACGCGACGCTTTTTCTGCTGGGCAATGTGTGCGCGGTCGGCGTTGTCGGCGGGCTGGCGGGACGTAACGCGGCCACGCCGCGGCTCGTGATGCTGCAAATCGGCTTCATTCTCGGTTTGCTCGGCCTCGGCGCCGCGCTGTCGCCTGGCTCGGGAAAACTCGTGCTGCTGTTTCAGGCGCCGTTTTGCGCAGCTGGTTTTCTGACCGTGGTGCTGCGTAGCAATCGCGACACCGTGGCCCTGCTGCTCGCACGCGAAAGCAGTCAGCGGCTCGCGCATCACGACAGCCTGACGGGCTTGCCGAACCGGGCGCGCATCAACGAGCTGCTGCTCGAACGCACGGCGGCCGGCGCTGCGCAACGCGACGGATTGTTCGCTGTTCTACTGATCGACCTGGACGGCTTCAAGGCGATCAACGATAGTCTCGGCCATGCCGCGGGCGACCAGATTCTGCAGGAAGCCGCGGTTCGGCTGCGCGAAGTGATGCCGGCGTCCGACGATGTCGGTCGCCTTGCAGGCGATGAATTCGTGGTCATTTCAGAAGCGCCCGAACCGTCGCGCGATGTGCGCCTGCTCGCGGACAGCATCGTCAAGACGCTGGCGCGGCCATTCTCATTGAGCGAAGCGCTCGTGCATATCGGCGCGAGCGTGGGCGTCGTGCTGTACCCGGAGCATGCGTCGACCGTGCGCTGTACGCGGTCAAGCGCAGCGGCAAGAGCGCCTACGTAATTTTCGATGCCGAGCAGCATGTCTCCGACGAAAGCCTGAGCCTGCTGCGCAGCGACCTGGAAGGCGCATTGCGCACGTTCGGCGGATTGCGCATGGAGTACCAGCCGATTGTGGATCTCGCGAACGGCGCCGTGACGGGCCGCGAAGCGCTGATTCGCTGGACTCATCCGACGCGCGGCGAACTCTCGCCGTCCGCGTTCATTCCCACCGCGGAACGCACCGGACTGATACTCGCGCCCGGCGAGTGGGCCTTGCTGCAATCGTGCAAGGAGGCGGTCATGTGGCGCGACAAAGCGCCGGTTGCCGTGAACGTGTCGCCGGTGCAACTGCGCGAGGAGACGTTTGCTTCCATCGTGGCGGGCGTGCTGCGCAAGACGCGCCTGCCGCCCGAGCGCCTGAACATCGAAGTGACGGAGACCGTGCTGCTGAACGACGACATCGTGACGCGGCGCAATATTTCGCGGCTGCGTGCCTTGGGCATCGGCCTCGCGCTCGACGATTTCGGCACCGGCTTTTCGACGATGTCCACGCTCGTGCGCTTCACGTTCGACAAGCTGAAAATCGACAGCTCGTTCGTCAAGGAGTCCGTGCATCGGCGCGAGTCTGCAGCGGTGGTGCGAGGGATCGTCGCATTGGCGCGCGAGATCGGCATGCCGACCACGGCCGAGGGTATCGAAACTGAGGAGCAACTGGATTTCGTGCGGCGCTCCGGCTGCACGCATGCACAAGGCTTCCTGCTCGGCCGACCCGTGCAAGGCAGCGAAATTGCACGTATCGACGAGAGGCTGTCTGCGCAGTCCTTGAACCAGGCGTGAGGGGCCGGCCGCTTCGGTCTTGATGCCCGCCCTTGCTGATGCTGCTTTCACGCGAAAGGGCGTTTGTGCGCGGGCGCCGTTTTGATTGAACAGCGAGGCACAAGTGGACTCGACACTGAAATTTCAACTCCGGCTCACCGTGTCGGAGGAACTTGCGAACGCGCTGCGCGCCGATTCTTCGGGCGACGCGCACGTAAAGCTTGAGCAAGTCTTGCATCGGCATGATGCGACTGTGAAATGCCAGTACGACGCTTTTGCGGACTACGTGAGCGAAGCCGAGCGACTCGGCATCGACAAGTACCCGCTTTATCAGTGGACGCGCGACATGATCGCAAATCCCGCCAAGAAAGCCAAGTATCTGCGATCGTTCACGGTCTATGTGAAGGGCGAACAGATCTATGACAAGCAGGTGGCCGATGCCATGGAGAACGAACTATTGAAGCTCGTCGGCGAACACGGCATTGAAAGCGTTTCGAAGTTCGACACGAATCCCGCCAACAGCCCGCAGCCGCCAACGCGTTAGTACCGGCCATCAGTGGGAGCGTATTGGCGATGAGCCTTTTCATTCAACTGTCACCGTTTCGCGACTAGGATCACGGGTCAAAAGCCGCCAGTCCTTCCTACCCACAAACACAGACATGTCGAATACAAAAAACGCTAAGGCCTCGCCAGCCGATCAGGGCGCTTCCATCGTTTCGCGTCGCGGGTTTCTGAAGTTTGCCGGCGCATCCGGTCTGGCTACCGCCGCCAATGCGCTGTCGACGGCGCGCGCCGCGAGCAGCACGCCGGACGGCACGCCCGAACGGGTCCACCTGACCTGGGGCAACGATCCATCGAGTGAAGTGACGGTGTCGTGGGCTTCGCTCGGGGCCGCCGTGAAGCCGCACCTGCGCATTGGCCGCACAGGCGACGCGAAGCACGTCTTGCATGGCGTGCAAACCACCTACACCGACGGCCTGAACGGCGAGGTCGTGTTCAACTATCACGCGCGTTTGCGCGATCTCAAGCCCGACACCCGCTACGAATACGAAGTCACGGCCGAGAACGACAGCAACGCGGCGCAGCCCTTCAGCGGCAGCTTCCGCACAGCGCCGCGCGGCCGCGCGCCGTTTCGCTTCACGAGTTATGGGGACCTCGCCACACCGAACACCGGCTGGGTGTTGTCGTCGCCGCAAAGCCGCTTCGCCGTGCAGGCGGTCGAGCGCTTTCAGCCGCTGTTCCATCTGCTCAACGGCGACCTGTGCTATGCGAATCTGAACCCCACGCACCAGCCCGACGTGTGGCGCGATTTCGGCAACAACTGTCAGACGTCGGCGGCGAATCGTCCATGGATGCCGTGCCCCGGCAACCACGAAATCGAATTCCATAACGGCGAGCAAGGCTTCGCGTCGTATCTCGCGCGCTATACGCTGCCGGATAATCACACGCGTTTTCAGGGCCGCTGGTATAGCTTCCGCGTGAGTTCGGTGCGGTTCATTTCGCTCGATGCCGACGACGTCGTCTATCAGGACGCCGCCGCCTTCGTGGCCGGACCGAATCCGCTGGTGCCCGCCGCGAGCACCGGCAATCCGCCGATCCAGCCGGGTACGTCCTTTTATGTGCGCGGCTACAGCGGCGGCGAGCAGACGCGCTGGCTCGAAAAGACCTTGCGCCACGCGGCCGAAGACGACGACATCGACTGGATCGTCGTGCAGATGCATCAGGACGCACTGAGCTCCTCGAAGACGGGGAACGGGTTCCGACAAGGGCATTCGCGAGGCGTGGCTGCCGCTTTTCGACCGCTACGGCGTGGACCTCGTGCTGTGCGGCCACGATCACGACTACGAGCGCAGCTACCCCGTGCGCGACTGCAATCACCACAAGGGCACCGATATCGCGACGGGCCACCCGGTCGATACCTTGCAGCCGAAGCCGGTGATGTCGGCGATCTCGGCAGGCGCGTCCACCTTCGACACAAGCCAGGGCACGATCCACCTGATTCTGGGCGGCGGCGGCACGAGCACACCGCATTCTGTTGGATCGCGCGCGACAAGCGCAACCAGCGTGACTCGCGCCGCGCGCGGGGCAATCCTGGTTTGCGAAAGCACAGGGCGGGAGCTAGTATCGAAGCGGCACATGTAACTGGTTACGACAGCTTTCCTATCGGCCGGAGAGCCCCTGTTCGCATGCGATCGGGGTGGACGGCAGCGGCGGCATTTCGCACAACATGGCAAGCCTTGCGTGTGTAATTCACGACTTCCAGAACGGCGAGCTGTCTCGCGAGGAGTTCGTCGCTCAACTCGACAGCACGCTGGTGACCGAAGGCCTCGGCCCCACGCAGCTGTTGGAGATGCTCGGCACCGCGCATCGCAAAGCGCCACTGCCCGAGGACCTGTATATCGAAGTGCGCCGGCGCATCGAGTTGCTGCGCGTGTCGAATGTCGCGGCCGGCGGCGACGAGACAGGCATACAGACCACAGTGGAGATTCCCTCGGTGGTCCCGGCCGGTGCGGCGCGTACTGGCGCGTCGGCAAGCACAGCTAACGGACTCCACGCGGCGGGACACGATCAGATCAAGGGCATCGGCGATACGCTGAATAACCGCTTCGTTCTCGAAGAGTGCCTCGGTGTCGGCGGAATGGGAACGGTGTACAAGGCGCTGGATCTGCGCAAGCTCGAGGCGTCGGACAGAAAACCGTATCTTGCGATCAAGGTCCTGAACGTCCAGTTCCGCGGCAATCCGAATTCGCTCGTGGCGTTGCAGCGCGAGGCGCGCAAGGCGCAGGTGCTCGCGCATCGCAACATCATCACGGTGTACGACTTCGATCGCGACGGTCCTATCGTCTATCTGACGATGGAATACCTGTCCGGCAAGCCCCTCAGCCAGTTGTTGCGCACACCGGGCTATCAGGGCATGCCGGTTCGTGCCGCGCTGCCCATCGTGCGCGGCATGTGCAGCGCGCCCGCGTACGCGCACGAACGCGGCTTCGTGCATTGCGACTTCAAACCCGCCAATGTCTTTCTCACGACGAATGCCGAGGTCAAGGTGATCGACTTCGGCATCGCTCGCGTGTTTCAGCGGCCGGAAGAAGAGAGCGGCGACGGTGTTCGACCTAGGCAGCCTCGGCGCCTTGACGCCCGCCTACGCGAGCCCGGAGATGATCGAGCACCGCGAGCCCGACCCGCGCGACGATATCTATGCGCTTGGCTGCATCACGTATGAATTGCTCACCGGACATCACCCGTTTGATCGGCTGTCGGCCACTCAGGCGCGCAACGCCGAGTTCAAGCCGCAGCGTCCGCCCAATCTCGATGCAAGGCAGTGGCGCGCGTTGCGCGCCGCGCTTTCCTTCGACCGGGCCACGCGCATGCCGAGCGTGACACGCTTCACCGCCGAGTTCGACAATGAGGCTCGCGCGGAGAAGTCAGGGACGTTGGCGAAGGCAGGGCTCGCGGGCGCAGCGGTGATTTGCGCGGCGGCTGTGGCGGTGTTTGCGTGGCGTTCGGGGCCGAGCCGTCACAGCGAAGCGCAGATGGCCGCGGGCGCATCGCAGGGGGCGGGCGGCGAGGTCGCTTCATTGCCGGCGCAGGCGAGTGGAACAGTGGCTGCGGCGACGAGCGGGACAGCGGACGCCGCGAGCGCGAATCTGCCTTCGGCAAACGCATCGGCGGCAAATGCCTCCGCGGCATTCGTCGCGCCGCCTCCTCCTGCGCCGAAGCCCGCGCTGACAACTGGCAGCGGTCACGCCGGTGCTCGCTCAGGTGCCGTGCTCGGCGCTATCGGCCGCGACGCAGGATCACACGTTGAGCGTTCGCGGCTACCTGTCGCAACGCTATGGCGTCGCCCGGCTGAAGGATGGTTTGACGGCGCTGCCTGGCGTGGACACGCTGAAGCTCGACGTCGAGCCGCTTGCCGACGACAAATGCGACACCGTGAAGGCGCTTGCGCCGTACTGGACGCAGAACTGGCAAGCCGGACACGTCGCGGGCTTGCAGGTGCGTCCGCCGAGCGGCCAGTTGAGCGAGGGCGATCCACTGGTTGTCGATGTCAGCACGCCCGGCTACGACTCGTATGTGAACCTCGACTATTACCAGCTCGACGGCAATGTCGTTCATATGGTGCCGAGCCCGCGCGCGAAGGACAACCAGGCACCGCCGCACTACTCGGCGACGGTCGGCAGCGCGGGCGACTGGGTCATTGCCAGACCGTTCGGCTCCGAGATGGTCGTGCTGCTGATCACGCCCGCGCCGCTATTCGACAAGCCGCGTCCCGAAGCGGAACCGCGCGCCGATTATCTGCGTGCACTCGACACGCGACTCGCGCAAATAGCCGCGAAATACGGCCGCGACAGAATCCTGGCGGATTTTGCGCCGATAACCACGAAGCCTCACGCGCCGTGATGTGCGCTCGGCGCGTTGTCGAGCTTCGTTCAGCAGATCACTTCAGGTCTTTCACGACACGGAAACCGTCTTGCGACTGGCGCACGCCCGCGCTGTATTTGAAGCGCGTCGCGCTCAGCATGTAGCCGCCGCCTTCACGCCACGAGCCGCCGCGAATCACGCGCATGTCGCAGCCGGGGCTGTCCCATGCGCGGCCGTCGGCGGGCGCGGACTGGTAGGAGTTGTGCCAGCAATCGGCGGTCCATTCCCAGACGCTGCCGTTCATGTCGTAGAGGCCGTACGGATTCGGTGCAAAAGAACCCACGGTTTCGGGACCCTCCTTGTGCCACGGCTCCCCGCAGTCCTTGCAGTTGGCGTTGCCCTTGCGCATCTGGTCGCCCCACCAATAGGCGGTGGCCGTGCCGCCGCGCACCGCGTATTCCCATTCGGCTTCGGTAGGCAGACGGTACGGTTTTCCCGTGGTTTTGGTGAGCCATTTGACGTACTGCTGCGCGTCGTCCCAACTGAGATCACGCGCGGTAGCGGCCTTGTTCCCATTCGTTTCGGGGGTGAGCTTCGGGCATGCATTCGCAGCGACGCATGCATTCCATTGCTCGACGGTCACTTCGTATTTGCCGATAGCGAACGGCGCGCCGATCGTCACGTGATGGACGGGCTTCTCCGACGGGTCGTCGCTGTTGCTGCCCATCGAAAACGACCCTGCGGGCAGCGCGATCATGACAGGACACGTCGCGCAGTCGCGGCTTTCTCCGGCTGACGGCGCATGCGCGGCGGGTTTCTGCGCCGCCGCTGACACCGGCGGCGCGGCAGGCGCAGCCGTGCTCGCGGCGGGCGGCGTCGTGACGGTGCGCCGGCGATCTTGCGTCGCGGAGGCAGCGGGCGCGGCAGGCGCGGCATGCACTGCGGGTGTCGCGGGCCGCGCGCTCTGCTGCGGAGGTTGAACCGAGGGCGCCGCGTGCTGCGTCGGCGCCGTCGCTGCGGGGGCGTTCGATGCCGCCGCCCGCAGCCGATCGATTCGCGCATGCGCGAGCGTGGCGAAGCGCCCATTCGGATAGGCCTTCAGATACGCTTCGTAATCTGCGGGGTAGTTGCTGTCCTTGATCGAATTCCAGAAGGTGATTTCGTATTGCTCGCTGCTGTCCTTCGGCAAAATGCCTCGGCTGTGCAATGCGACGACAGTGTCGTCATTGGGGATGGTCCCGGCGGCCGCGCTGCCGGCAGCATGCGTGGCCCCCCATGACCGGGCAACGATGACGCGATCCACGGTCTCTGTTCGCCGCCGGTTGCTTGTTCGACTTCTGCGGCAACGCTTGCCAGCACGGTCTCGAGAGGCTGCGTGGGTGTCTCGTCGAGGGCGCGCAGCAACGCATGCGTGTAGATGCCATGACGCCTGCCGTCCGCTGCGAAGCCGCCCGGCGCGGTCGCATAAGCAACGAGCGTGTTGGGTGGAAGCGCGGACGCGCCCGCGACTTCGCCGGTGAATGGATTGTCGAGACACGCGTCGACAATCACGATATTCAGCGCGCCGCTGCGCGACGCGTGCATGGCCTCGAAGACGTCGCTCAGATCGATGCCCTCGCGGAACAGCGAGGCGGGCGAGCGGATGTCGAGACCGGCGGGAATCAGCAAGGTTTGCGTGCCGATGCGCATGCCATGCCCGGCGAAATAAAACAAACCGACATCGCCGGCACGCAGACGCTCGCCGAATTGGGCAAGCGCACGCCGCATTTGCAGCGGTGTTGCATTCACAAGCACGTCGACGTCGTAGCCGCGCGCACGCAAGCGGTCGCCCATGGCCTTTGCGTCACGCGGTGCGTTGCGCTCGATACCGTCCGCCGAACCTGCACCGTTCGCGGAATGCAGACCATAGGCGCCATTGCCGATGACAAGCGCGATGGGCGAGGCGCCAGCATGCCGCAGGGCAAAGGGTGAGAGCGTTAAAAGCGCCGGCTCCGCCGCCGCCCCATTCGCCGCGCTTGTGCTCTCACGCGGTGCTGCGGCAAAAGCACTGCCGCAATCCAACAGAACGGCCCCGGCCATCCACATCAGCAGGAATATTCGCCACATCTTCGCATCCTGTTTGTTCCGGACAGAACATAGGCATTCGAGCACCGCGTCATCGCCGCTATGGGTTGGATCCACACGCTTTTCACCAGCCGCGTTGCAGCGTATCAACAACCATAGCACGCGCGTGGCGGGCCACAACCAACACTTTTACCGAGTGCGCTATACGGTTAACGAGCATGGCGTATCTTTTTGGCAAGTTACGTCCTAAGCTAATTCACCAAGCAACGCGGCACGGTCGTTTTAACTACGCGGCGGCCGCATCACGCGCGCGCCCGCGACCGCAGCACCATCGCCCCCGCTGCCTTTGCGCAGTCGAGGTGGTCACGACCGCTCTTCGGGAGAGTGCGCCATGCGAAGAACCAACGTCCCCGCTGTTCCCAACCCGAGTTCGAAAGCCATGATGCGGCTGTGCGCCACGCGTGCAGTTTCGCGGACGGTGCTCGCCGTCGCCGTCGCCATTGCCAGCGCCGCGCTGCCGCTCGCGGCTTTCGCGGAATCGACTGCATCGCCGCCGGGCGCGGAGGAGTACATCATCTGGCCACCCGACGGTGCCGTGATTCACGGCGGCAAGCTGTGGGTGCGGATGGGTTTGCGCAACATGGGTGTGCCCGAAAGGCATCGTGTTCCCCAACACCGGGCATCATCATCTTCTGATCGATACAGATTTGCCGGCGCTCGACCAGGAAATTCCGTCGGACCGCAATCACCTGCATTTCGGCGCAGGCGAGACGGATGCGCGTATCGAGCTGCCGCCAGGCAAGCACACGCTGCAACTGATTCTGGGTGACCACAATCACGTGCCGCATACGCCGCCCGTGTACTCGAAAAAGATCACCATCACCGTGCAGAAAGACTAGCGCGTTCTGCGCGTTCATTGCGGCCTGCTCAGGACGGAGAGACCTTCATGTACAAGCTCATCGCAGTGGCGGCGCTGGTCGTGTCGGCCACATGGGGCGCGGCGGATTTCGCCGCGGCGGCCGGGGCGCCTTCGCCTCACGGCGCGTATGCCTATATCGGCTATCCGAACGACGGCCAGGTGGTTCCCGCCAACAAGCCGTTTCGCGTGTGGTTCGGATTGCGTTATATGGGCGTGGCGCCGAAGGGCGTCAAGTATCCGAACACGGGACATCATCATCTGCTGATCGACACCGACTTGCCGCCGCTGGACAAGGAGATACCCTCGGACCGCAATCACCTGCACTTCGGCGCCGGCGAAACTGAAACCACGATCCAGTTGCCGCCGGGCAAGCATACGTTGCAGCTTCTGATGGGCGACGACATGCACATCCCGCACAACCCGCCCGTGTACTCGAAGAAGATCACGGAGCCAACCATTTCACGCCTGTTGTTGGCTGCAATCCATCATATGGCGTACGACGGGGCGCCGTCACAAGCGCGATCAACGGCGCCGCATTTCTCTAGAAGCCTTTATTCAAGGCACCTTCGCAAATTTCTTAGGATCGGGAAATAAAACTGGCACAGCCCATGCGTTAGTGATGCTCGAGCAGACAAGTTGCTCGAACCTAACCGAAACGCTGTGACCTTCCCTTCAGGAGATTTGCCATGAACACGCTGATGATCAAAGACCTGTCCATCACGAACAACTCGACAGCAAGGCGATGAGCGCTGTGCGCGGCTGCACCGGCTACCTGTATCCGTCGTCGTCGTATCTGAACTTCGCCCCGGTCTATGCGCCGAACAACAGCAAGAAGGTGGATGCAACGCAACTCATCAGCACGACGATGAACATCCAGAACGCGAACGGCAACAACGCCGCCTTCGTTGCGGACGTCTCGACCACCATCGATCCGCATGTGACGTCGAGCAACAACATCTACGTGTCGTAAGCGGCACGGGCGGACGCAAAGGCCAGCCGGCCCGCGCGTCCGCCAGCCGATCCTCAAAAAGTCCGCACGTCCAATCGTTCTTTTCACGCGACACCTCTTCACCGCACATCTCCCGGGTCCATGTTCATGCACTGCTTCGATGGTGAAGCGGCGCGGGAGGTGCTTTACTGAAAGCGTGCGACTTGCGTCGCGCAGTGAAGTGGCGTCACCGGAGAAAATCGTGTCAGCGTTGCCTGATTCACAGATCGTTCAGCGCTTCTTCAATCACCCCACAACGGCAGCGTTGCGCGGGCTGTGCGCTGCAACGCTATGCGCCGCCGCGCTGTGTGCCTGTATCGATGTCGGCATGCCGGACTACAAGCGGCCCGACACACCGGCCAAAACATCATGGACCGGCCAGAACGGCGCCCCCATCTCGGCGGCGGCCACGATCGAGCCGGAGTGGTGGAAGGGCTTTAACGATCCGACGCTCGACTCGCTGATTGCGAAGGCCATAGGCGGCAACTTCGACATCAAGGTGCTGGCCGCGCGTATCGACGTGGCGCGCACACAAATCGGCGAGGCCAAAGCCGGCGCCCTGCCGACGATGGATCTCGGCGGCGGCGCCGATTTCCAGAAAACCACTGGCCAGACGTTCTCAAAGCAATATAACGTGGCGACCCAGGTGAACTGGGACATCGACATCTGGGGCAAATTCGAAAAAGGCGTGCAGGCGCAGAAGGCCGAATTCCATGCCAGTGAAGCCGACTGGCGTGCCGGTTATCTGGAGCTGGTGTCGAACGTATCGAGCACCTATTTTCAGATCCTTCAATTCGACGACCAGATCGACCAGCAGCAAAAAACCCTCACCGCGAACCGGCAGATTCTCTCCATCTACGAAGGCCAGCGCCGCAGCGGCCTGATCCCGCAGACGCAGGTTCTGCGGCAACAGGCGGAAATCAATCGCCTGACGAATCAGTTGCTCGAACTGGGGCGCTCGCGCGATCTCGCGAATAACGTGCTGTGCACGCTGACAGGCGTACCCGCGGGCGAATTCCGCCTGCCTAAAGGTCATTTGCAGCAACGCGTCCAGCTGCCGGGCGTGCCCGACGGCTTGCCCGCCCAACTGCTTGCGCGGCGCCCCGACATCGTGGCTGCGGAGTTCCGTGTGCTCGAGGCGTATGACCTCGTCGGTCAGGCCAAGCTCGCGCAATTGCCTTCTATCAGTTTGACCGGGCACGGCGGCACCGCGAGCTTCGCGCTGACCGACTTGCTGAAGTCGTTCACCTTCGGCTTCATGCCGAGCATCAATATTCCACTGCTCGACCCCGGTGTGCGTGCGCACGTGAAAGTGACGCAGGCGCAATCGACGGTCGCGGAGCAGCAGTACCGCGCGACGGTAATGGGCGCATTCGAGGAAGTGGAAAACGCGCTGGTCAATCTGAATGCGCACAAGGCGCAGAGGGTTGAATTGCAGCAACAGGTGGATTGTTTGCAGATCGTGGCCGATCAGATTCAGTCGCAACTGCGGCTCGGTGTCGTGTCGCAACTCGAGGTATTCGAAACCGAACGCCCGCTGCTCGATGCCCAGCAGTCGCTGTTGGCCAATCATCAATTGATTTTGTCCGACACGGTGCTGCTGTACAAGGCACTCGGCGGCGGCTGGCCGACTGTGGACGTGCAGGCACAGGTCAAAGAGAAGTAGTGCAGAAGCCATGCATAAGTAAAGGAACATTGAGCTAATCCGGCATGCCGCGCACACGAGGTCTCTTGTGGGCTTCGGGCAACACGCCGGGCGGCTCTCTAACCGACGACTGACCGACGACTGGCAATTGACACTCGCCATGCGTGACTTACAATCTTTGAGGAGCCGTGTTTACGACCGCTCCTTAAAACAAGGTCTTTTCGCCGTCGTCCTTCGTGCTGAGTCCGTTGCGCTCCCGCCGCAGCGGGTAAACGATTAGTGATCCGGATAAAATGGCCGACGGCGAAACATCGATTGCTGAGACGCGTGCGACAGTCGAAACCGCTTTCGACGTGCTGCTTGCTCCCGTTGCGTCCGGGCAGCGCCCGGCGCTGGACGCGATCCGCATTGTCGACAGTCTGTTTGACATTGGCCGCAGCGAAGCGCCGTTCAACGATTACCCCGCCGAGCGCATCGCGCGTCTTTATCGAACATGGCGCGGCTTATGTCGCGGACCTGGGCAGCAAGAACGGCACCACGGTCAACGGCATCCCGGTGCGGCAGACCCCGGCCCGCGTGCGTGCGGGCGACGAACTGTGCTTTGGCGGCGACCTGTGTTATCGCGTGAGTATCGAGCCGCGCGCTCGCATTGTTGCGGGCAGCAGCGCAACATGCGCGCCTCGCCTGCTGCTCGTGCCGCAGCGAGACGATCTCGGGCTTCAGCCTATTGAAGTACAGGCCTTTCCATTTCTGGTCAGCAAGGCGGACGAAGTCTTCTCGCGCTACAAGGACCGCTACCCGCATCAGGTCAACTACATTTCGCGCCGGCATGCGCACATCTATCTGAAGGGCGAGCAGCTTTACGTGGAAGACCTCGGCAGCACGAACGGCACATTCGTCGGCGGAAAGCGGCTTGACGAATCCGCGCTGCCGCTTGCAGATGGCGCGTCGTTGCATTTGGCGGAGACCACTTCGTCTACAGGGTGACGTTGCATACACCGCCTGAGGTCGAACCGACCGTGACGCAACTGCTCCTCGATCCCGCCGCCGACCAGGCCGCCGACGCCGACAAGACGACGTTCGTCGGCGCGGCGAATCCGTTCCTCGACATTTTCTGCGTCGATCCGGCGCGGCAGCGCGAGGACGAAATCAACGAGGCCGCGCACGCGGCGCCCGTACAGGCAAAACGCGGGCCGTCGGGCGGCGCAGCGGCGGTCGGCGCGGCCAAAATCGCGAATGGCGGCCCCGCCGCGGAGAGTGCCGCTAACGGCTCGAGTGCGGGCCGCGTTGCCGGCGCAACGAGACGCAAGCCGCAACGCTGGCGGCTCGTGGCGAGGGAACTGGGCAAGGCATTTGCCGGCGACGACCGCGCGAGCCTGTGGCGCATCGCGGCGTGGGGCGGCACAGGTGTCGTGCTCATAGCCGCCGTCGCGTTGACGCTTTACATGCGCGGCTCGTCCGAGCGCGAGCTGAAGAATCTGCTGGCGAGCGGCGACTATACGAGCGCGGTGCAGTCCGCGAAGAGCTATCTGGCGAGTCATCCCACGGACACGAGAGTCAGCGCGCTCGCCAGCGAAGCGCTGCTCAAGGCGAAGCTGCCCGGCTGGCTCAATGCGCTGCAGAAGGCCCAATTCCAGGAAGCGGATGCGCTGCTTGCGGACATGAAGTCGTCGACCGCGAACAATGCGGACACAGCGTCCCTGCTCGGCGAGCTGCAGTGGGTACGATCTCGAGCGCTTCGTCGCCGGGCGCGGCGGTGTGGAGGCGCCGATTCGCATCTATCACGACGAACCCGCGATCGACGGTTTGCTGCAGCGCTGGAAGGACGACCCGAAGAGCCACCAGCGCGCGCTCGACAGAATCGCGTCGTATGTGCCCGTATTTACGGAGCCTTACGCGCAAGCGATGAGTCATCTGCGCAAGCTGGAAAGCGACGATTCGGTTTACCTTGCCGCGATCGAACGCCTGGATGGCACGATCCGCACCGAGCTGGCGCGTGACAAGCCCGCGGCGCTGCCATCCGTACTCGACGATTACGCGCAACGCTATCCGCGGCTCGCCGGCCTTGACCGCGTGCGCGACGATCTGCGCCAATACAGTGCCGTGCTGGAAGCGGCGCTCGGCCGTCAGTTGAGCACGTTGCTCGCGCTCATGAAGACTGCGCGTTTCAGCACGCCGCCGTTTCAGGCGCAATATGCGCAACTTACGGCGACGCGTCTGCCTTCCGCCGACGTGGTCCAGCGGCACGACGCCGTAACAGCAGCATGGCAACGCGGTGATACGCAGCAGGCGCTCGCCGCATTGCAGTCGATGCCTGCCGGCCCATGGTCCGATGTGCTGGCTGCCGAAGCGACCCACAAGAAAGCGCTTCTCGATCAATACAACGACCTGCAGAAAACGCGCGGCGGCAAGGATTACGACCAGCGTCTGCTGTCCTTTTACGCGAGCCTCGATCCTTCAACGGACGTCTGGTTCGCACAATCCATCCAGAAAGACGTCGCCGCGCTGCATGATAAAGCGCTGACGCGTGCGCAAAGCCTGTGGAAGCAGTATCGCGCGAGCGGGCCGATTGGCGGCACGCAGCGTCTGGAGGCGGGCATTTCACCGGGTTTTCGCAATGAGGCGCGGCTCCTATCCGATGCACAGACGGCTGCGCAGCAAGGTATGCGCATCTATTCGCAACTGAAAGCGGACCATCCCGCGGATTTCGACCGCCTGCTCGCGGATATCGAAGCGGAGACGACGTTGCAGCGGCGCTCCCTGACCGAATTGCGAATGGTGCTGGGCCCCTCGCTTCTGAGGGCGAAGCTGGCGTTGATTGGAGGCGAGCAGAGTGAAACGCGACAGTCACCCTAGGCCGCTGGCGGAAGCGCTGGAGGACCACAGCGTGGAAGGCATCGCGATACTCACCGCCGAGCCGGTGCGGATCGCGCGTGCGCTGATCTGGACCATGGTCGCGCTCGTCGTGGCCGGCTTGCTGTGGTCGTTCGTCGGGCGCGCCGATGTGATCGTCACCGCGCAGGGCACGCTGTCGCCCGAATCGGAAGTGCGCCGCATCTACGCACCTATCGACGGCGAGCTGGCCGACCTCTATATCGCGGAAGGACAGCCCGTGTCGAAAGGAGACATACTCGCGCGATTGAATGCGCGCGGCGCGATAGAGGCCGCGAGCAATGCGTTGCAAGCGCAACTGAAACTCGAGGATGCCGAGCGCGACTCGAAGCAGTTCCCGCAGAAGAAAGCGTTGATGGAGCGAAAAGCCGCTGCATTAAAGGCGCAAATGGAAGTGGAGGCCCGTCTGCACGAAAACCGTGTTTCCGAAGGCACGACCAAGCTCGCCGAAGGGCAGAAGGCCGAACTCGACGAAGCACGCAGTGTGCTCGACAACGCGCGGCGTGTGCGCGAGGCCGCACATCAGGAACTGGACCACTATTCGCAGCTATTTGCGCAGCCAGGTGGCGGCGGCATTGCGCAATTGCAGGTGGAGCAGAAACGAACGGCGGCGCTGGAAGCAGACAACGCGTACCGCGTCGCACAGTCGAAACTCGCGGAACTGGACTTCCGTTTGAGCCACGAGTACGCGAAAGCGAATGCGGAGCTGGAAACGAGCGGCCAGCAAACCACCGATCTGCAGCTGCAATACGACGCCGCAGTGCGCGACATCACCGACGCCGAAGACAAGGTGCGGCTGCAACTTCAAAGCGCACGGCTCGTATCCGAAGCCGCCGCGCGAATCCGTTTCGAGAACATCGACAAGGACAATTTTCTGCTGATTCTCGCGCCGGTTTCCGGTGTGATCACCGATGTCACGTCCACCCAGCGAGGCGACAAGATCCAGGCGAATTCACCACTTGGCGGCATTGTGCCTAAAGACGCGAAGCCGGTACTGAAGATCGAAATCGCCGAGCATGATCGCGCATTTCTGCACGAGGGACTGCCCGTCAAGCTGAAGTTCAACGCGTTTCCGTATCAGCGCTACGGATTGATCAGCGGCACGCTCGCCTACATTTCTCCGGCCACCAAGCCCTCGCTGCAGGACAAGCAGCCCGTCTACGAGGACCGCGTCACACTGGAGAAGAACTACTACGAGATCGCCGGTACCCGCTATCCGTTGCGTTACGGCATGACTGCCAGCGCGGAAATCGTGGTGCGGGAGCGGCGGCTGATCGACCTGGGCCTCGATCCGTTCAGACAGGTGGCAGGTTGACTGTGCGGATCACCCACTAATTAAAGGAGCGGACAACATGACCGCGATAGTGCGAATCGACGATGAAGTCGTGGATGTGGGTGAGTTCATTCGTCTTCTGAAACTGACTGGGCAGTTCGAAAGCTTGATCGAGCAGATCGTGCGTGACAAGCTGACCGTGCATGCGGCGAAGAAGCAGGGCATTGTCGTCACCGCCGACGAAATCCAGGAGCGCGCCGATCAATTTCGCCGCGTGCGGGGACTGCATCGCGCGACCGATATGAACCAGTACCTCGACGTGCTCAACGTGAGCCTCGACGAATTCGAGGCATTCATTACAGACGGCCTCTATCAGGAGAAGATGCTCGACGAGGTCGGCAACGACGCGGCGGTCAGAGAATACTTCGCGCTGAATTCACCGAAGTTCGATGCAATCGAGGTGAGTCATATCGTGCTGGACAGCGAGGGCAAGGCGAAGGAAATGATCTCGTATCTGCACGACGATCCGGACAGTTTCGCCGACATGGCACGCGAACATTCCATTGCCGATACGCGCGAAGCGGGCGGTGTGATCGGCAAGGTGCTGCGCGGTTCGTTGAAGCCCGACATCGAGGCGAAGATTTTCAATGCCGCGGTGGGCGATCTGCTCGGGCCGTTCCCGTCGGCGGATCGCTCGTGTTTCGAGATCTTTGCGGTGACTGCCAAATATCCGGCTATGCTCGATACCGACGTGGCCGCCGAAGTCCGGCGGCTGCTGCGCGAAAGCTGGTTGATCGCGCGGGCGCAGGAGCATGTGATCGAAGCGCGCTGACCGGGCGTCACCATCAGAAGCAAAACCGAGGCAAGCACGCTTATGGATGCACCCCAGACCGCGCCTTCCGCCGCCGAATTCCTTGCTTCGGTGGAGATACTGTCGCCCTTCTCGCGCGACGAGATCGAGCGTCTAGTGGAATATGCGCAAGCGCGTTACTACTCGTTCGGCGAAACCGTGTGTTCCGCGGGCGAGACAGCCGATGGTCTGTACATAGTTCGCTCGGGCTCGGTCCGGATCTTTGTCGAGGAGCATGGCAAGGAGACGAGCATGGGCGTGCGCAAGTCGGGCGAAATCTTCGCCGACATTGCCATGCTCCGCACGTATGTGCATGAAGCGTCGGTACGGGCATCCGCGAAAACCGAACTGCTGTTCATTCCGCGTGCCGCGATTGAGCCGGTGATCACGGGCAATCAGGCGGCGCTTGCCTTTGTCGCGCAACTCTTCGATTTGCGCGACAAACTGAACAAGGCAGAACTCGAAGAGTATGTGCGCAGCGTCGGCGTTAAGCGCGTGGCCGCGGGCAAGGAAATTCTCAAGCAGGACGCGCGCGACGACCGGCGCTTATACGTGGTGCGCCAGGGCGAAGTGCGGATCGTTCGACATGAGGAAGGGCGCGACTATACGCTCGCCACATTAGGCGAAGGCGAGATATTTGGCGAGAAGGCGTGTTTGATGCGGCAGGAGCAGATGGCTTGTGCGATTGCGTCGACAGATACGCGGCTTCTCGTCATTCCCGAGCGGACCGTGCATTTCATCCTCGAGCGCAATCCGAAACTGCGCGAAGTACTGGACGAGCGCATTCGTTACGGCGACCGCGAATTGCAGCGGCAAAAGCGGCTCGAGCAACGCCGCAAGTTGCCGCTCATGCTTGATCTGCAGAGCAAGCCCGAGTTCGGCGAAAAAGTCATCCGGCGCTTCCCGCTCGTCGAGCAAACGGAAGTCGTGGTGTACGGCCTGTCCAGCGAGTACGTGTGGCTTGCCGATTCGGCACTCGGCTTTCGCAAGTTGACAGTCGAAGACTTCGAACGCGGCTGGAGCGGCACGTGCCTGCTGTTTACTGGCGGACCGCATCTGGTGCAAATGTCGGCGGCGCGTTCGCCGTGGATACGTTTTGTCGGCTACCTGAAGCCCTACAGAAAGATTCTCGGGCATCTGTTTCTCGCGACATTCGTGATTCAGGTGCTGGGCGTGATTCCGCCGCTCATCATCCAGAACATTCTCGACGGTGTGATCGTGCATCAGAACGTGAGCCTCCTGCATCTGCTGATAGGCGGGCTCATTATTGCCAATGTGTTCTCGCAGCTGATGGCGTCGATACGCGCTTATCTGGCGAATTTCATGGTGCACAACATGGACTTCGCGATGATGTCGCAGTTCTTCAAGCACACGTTGTCGCTACCGTTCTCGTTCTTCGCAAAGCGCAAAACCGGCGACATTTTCGCGCGCTTTCAGGAGAACCAGACCATTCGCGCGTTTCTCACCGAATCCACCGTGACAACAGCATTGAATCTGCTCATGGTGTTTATCTACTTCACGATCGTGTTCGTATACAACGTGAAGATGACACTGGTACTGATCGGATTTGTCATTCCTATCATGGCGCTGACTGCGCTGGCCACGCCGAAGATCAAGAACTACGCGCGAGAGGTATTCACTGCGTCGACGGAATCGAAGTCCTTCCTCATGGAAGCGCTCGCAGGAGTAGAAACCGTCAAAGGCATGGGCATCGAGCGGCCCGTGCGTTTGCGCTGGGAAAAGAAATACGCAAAAGCACTGGAAGTGCAGTACCGCGCACACGCTTTCAACATTCTCGTCGGGCTCGGCAGTCAGTTGCTGAATGCAGCGACTACGATTGCGATTCTGTGGGTCGGCGCTAATCTCGTACTCGCGCGCGAGATGACGATTGGTCAGTTGATCGCCTTCAACGCATTCATGGGCAGCGTGCTTGGTCCACTGATGGGGCTTGTCGGTTTGTGGAGCATGCTGAACGACGCTGGCGTGGCAATGGAACGTCTCGGCGATGTGCTCGACATCGAGCCTGAACAGAAACCTGAAGATCTGCCGTCACGTGTGATGTTGCCGGAGCTGCAAGGCGAAATCAGCCTGAGCGGTGTCTACTTCCGTTATGGCGACAACGATTCCGCTTATGTGCTTGAAAACATCAGCTTCGACATCAAGCCCGGCGAACTGGTGGCGATTGTCGGGCGCAGCGGCTCGGGCAAGACGACGCTCGCGAAGCTGCTGGTCGGCTTTTATGCACCGAGCGAAGGGAAAATGTCGATCGACGGTTATGACCTCAGCGTGGTCGACAAAGCTTATTACCGCGCGCAAATCGGCTACGTGATGCAAAGCAATCTGCTGTTCTCCGGCACGATTGCCGAGAACATCGCCAGCGGCGACGACGCGCCGGACCGCCGACGTATAGAGGAAGTGGAAAGATGGCCGACGCGCACGCGTTCATCAGCAAAATGCCGCTCGGTTATGAGCAGATTGTCGGCGAGCGCGGAATCGGTTTGTCGGGCGGCCAGATCCAGCGGCTCTGCATTGCGCGGGCGCTGTATCACGATCCGCGTCTGCTCGTATTCGACGAAGCGACGTCCGCGCTGGATTCGCAATCGGAAAGCAACATCCTCGGCCATATGCACGACATATTGAAAGGGCGCACGGCGGTGATCATCGCGCACCGGCTGAGTACCATCATGCGTGCGGACAAGATTCTTGTGCTGTATGAAGGCGCGATTGTCGAACAGGGCCGTCACGAAGAACTGCTTCAGCGCGGTGGCATGTACTACCAACTGGTGCAGAAACAACTGAGTGCGTGATGATGAAGATACTCGACCAGATTGAAGACATCAGTCCGGCGATTTCCTATGCGGGTTTGATCGAGCGTATCGAGATTTTGCGCTCGACGCTGCGCTGGTCGTCGCGGCTGGAACGTACCGACATTGACAAACTGCTGAGGCAGGCCACCTCGCTGCGCGACGAAGTCATGCAGCTATCGCACAAGGAGCGCTTCGTGCAAGCCGCGGTGGCGGCGGAGCCGGAACAGCGCGCCGAGCAGTCGCGCGGTGCGCGCAGACAGGCTCTGCTGGAGCGCAGCTTCATTTTCGAAGGGACGTTCGGCGACAATCCGCGCCTGCTCGAATCGCTTGAAATTGCGGAGAAGGCGGCGCCGACCGACTTGCCGGTTCTGATCGACGGTGAGAGCGGTACCGGCAAGGAACTCATGGCGAAGGTCATTCATGCGAACGGCTCGCGCTCGGACAAGCCGTTTATCTCCGTAAATTGCGGCGCGATTCCGGACAACCTGCTGGAGTCCGAACTCTTCGGTCATCGCAAGGGCGCGTTTACGGGCGCGGCAAACGACCGCAAGGGCAAATTCGAAAGCGCGCATACAGGTACGATTTTTCTCGATGAAATCGGCGAGTTGCCGCTCGCGGGTCAGGTCAAATTGCTGCGCGTGTTGGAAGCGCACGAGATTCAACGCGTGGGCTCGGACGAAACCATTGCGGTGGATACGCGCATTGTCGCGGCCACGAATCGGAACTTGCGCAAGCTCAGCGAGGAGGGCAAGTTCCGCGAGGATCTTTTCTACCGGCTGAGTGTGATTCACGTCACGCTGCCGCCGCTGCGCGAACGCCGCGACGAAATTCCGCTGCTGATTGCATGGTTCGGCGATGAAGCGGCCGGCACGCTGAAGCGCAGGCCGGTGAGATTGACCCCGCGTTTACGGGACTTTCTGCTCAACTACGCGTATCTAGGCAATATTCGCGAGCTGCGCAATGTGATGTACCGTATCTCGTGCCTCGCGGGCGATATGGCGGACATCGACCACTTGCCGACCGACATGCGGCCCGCTGCGCCCGGCTCGGCGGCGGCCTTGCAAGGCCTCGCCAACGGCACGGGCCAGCAGCCGATCAGCGTGGCGAATCTGATGTCGCTCAGCGATGCAAAACGCGCCGCGAGCGACGATGCGGAGAAAGCCTTTCTCGAACGCGGGCTGCGGGAAGTGAACGGCACGGTGGCGGAATTGGCGCGGCGTATCGACATGAACCGCTCGCATCTGCAAATGCTGCTGAAAAAACACGGGCTTCATTCGAAGGACTTTCGCAATCGCAACCTCGCCGCACCGAGCAGAAACGGCTCAGCAGAGCCGGACGAAGATGACAATGACGCATGACGGCCATTTCCGTTAACGACGGCAGCAGCCCAATGTCATGTCTCGCGCGTCATGGCGAGGGATTCAATAGCGTTTTGTCGGCGGCATAAGGATCTTCGGCGCGCACCACGACCGCGATGATGTTGTCGCGGCCGCCTCGTTCGAGCGCGAGGCTGACCAGTTGATCGGGCGCGTTGCCGTGCGCGGCGGTGCTCAGCACGGCTAACATGTCGTCTTCGCCGACTTCGTTGCTCAGGCCGTCGCTGCAAAGCAGGAAGATGTCGCCGTCCGCGACCTCGATCGCATCGTCGTCGAGTTCGAGCAGGTCCGTCGCGCCGACAGCGCGCGTGATTATATGTTGCGCCGGATGATGGCGCGCTTCTTCGTCGGTAAGGACACCGAGCGACTTGAGTGCCTCCACCTGACTGTGATCGCGCGTGAGCTGGCGCAGTTGTCCGTCGCGAACCAGATAGAGGCGGCTGTCGCCGGCCCACACATAGCCGCAAAAACGGTCGCACGCGAGCAGCACGACGACCGTGCTGCCAATGCGCTGCACCTGGCGGCGTGCGGCTTCCTCTCTCAACTGACGATTGGCTACCTGCAAATGGGCGCGTGCGTCCGCGATGAACGCTTTCATGCTGACAGGGGGGCGAGCCGCTTGAGAGCGTCAATAACGAGGCGGCTCGCGAGATCGCCGACCGCATGCGCGCCCATGCCGTCCGCGACGGCCCAGCGCCCGAGGTCGGCCTCGTCGAGGCACGCGTCCTCATTGATTTTGCACACGCATCCCGCGTCGGAACGCGACGACGACGTCCATCGAAATTGGCTCGCGCAAATCACAACGGCTACACCTTATCGTTTCGGCTGCGTGCGTCAGGGGAGACACTGATGTTCGAGTTTGCGCCGGTATTGCGCACGTCGACCGACTGGAACTGGTTGATCATCTGGTTAGCATAGAAGTTGTTCGAGACCTCGTACAGGTTCACGACCGGCCCAATGCTCGGCGTTTCCCGCACATAAGGTTGAATCCAGCCATACACCCAGGGCGCTCCGCCGCCGCGAATTGCCGCCATGGCTTTGCGGTCGAGCGCGAGGTTGAGCGAAAGGTCGTTCACGGAAATGGAAGACATGTCGTTCTCCGGTTGACCGCGTACGCGACGCGCACGGCTTGAGGGGATCTGGACGGGGATGGTGCAAGTGCTATGCCAATTCGCACGCGACGTCATGCGTTTTGCCGCATTGCATTGCCTGGCGTGGCCATGCGGACCACCTCGACGCTGCGCGCCGACCAGCGTGTGCACCGATAGGTCGGGCGCCGGCCAACACGCGCACACTGCAACCGGTGTGACGCCCAACACTTTTTCGGCCGCCATGAGTCTTCCGGAAAGCAACCAGAAACGCCGCTTTTCATTGCGGAAAAAGAGCGCCTGACACCAACACATGGACGCGATTTTCTGTCGGTTCCCGGCCCACACTCGTGTTGTACAAAACCGCTGCCGTTCGCTGGAAGCCTTATAAACAAAGGCTCTCGGCACATGGCCCGGATGATGCAAAAGACCTCGCAACAGTGTTGGAAACAAAACGAGGCCAGCCATGAACACGAACTCTCTTCAGACGAGCAGCGAAGCCAGCGGTGAATCGTCATCCACCATCGACTTGCCGATCGGGTCGCACCTCGTCTCCATGCGTTCCGGCTACGAACATCACGGTATCTATGTGGGCAATGGCCGTGTCGTGCATTACGCAGGTTTTGCGGGCTCCGCCCATCGCGGCCCGGTTGAAGAAGTCGAAATCGACCGCTTCGCCGCCGGCCACCCGCTGTCGATTCGCGCGACGCCCTGCGCGCTACATCGGCGAAGAAGCGGCGCGCCGTGCCCGTTCACGCCTCGGCGAAAACCGTTACCGCCTGCTGACCAACAACTGCGAACACTTCTGCGCGTGGGTGCTGCTCGGCGAAAGCCGCAGCGGACAGGTGCATTGCAGCCTGCGTCATCCACGCACCGGCATGCACGTGTTGATGTGCCTCGTGAAGGCATTCGTGGAAAGCGGCGCGAAGGGCCGCCTTGCCGCGCAGATTGCCTGACTCAATGAACGAGCTCGATGAGCGAATTCAGTGAACGAAATCGGTGAGGGAATGAAGGAGAACATCATGGCTGCCGCTGAAAAGAGCTTGCACTGGGCCGTCGACAAATGGCTTGCGCCCACTCCGTCCATGCCCGCACGCGTGGTCGAGTTTTGCCACCGCGCGTCACTGCATCAGCGCTTTGTGCGTGTCGAGGCGCTACGTCCGTGCGGCCTGCTGTCCATCTTCTTCTTCCGTCACGACGACGGCTCCTGGAACGTGTTTCCGCCGCAAGCCGACCGCCCTGCAATGAACGGCTATCGTCGCACCGGTCTGTGCTGATCCGGCAGGTGAAGAGCCGCTTCCTTGATGAGCCACTGACTGAACAGCATCATCGCGGGCGACATGGGCTTGCCTTTCAGCCATGTCAGCCAGTAGCTGCCCGCGTGCACTTCGACATCGAACGGACGCACGAGACGGCCGGTATTGATCTCGTGATCGAACATCAGCGCGGGCGCGAGCGCGATGCCCGCACCCTGCATCGCCGCTTCTACCATCAGTCGCGACGAATCGAACACGGGTCCGCGGATAGGCCGCGGCGGAATGCCGGCCGCGGCGAACCAGTTGCTCCAGTCATCCGCGCGATATGAACGCAACAGCGTTTCGTCGGCGAGATCCGCTGGCTTCGACAATCGCTCTGCAATTTCCGGTGTGCAAAGCAGCGCGAGCGGCGCGTCGAGCAGGCGCGTGGCGAGCGAACCGGGCCACGTGCCGTCGCCGAAACGGATGGCGAAGTCGAGGCCCTCGGTCGCGAGGTCCACGAGGTTGTTGTTCGTCAGCAGCCGCAATTCGACAAAGGGATGAGCCTCGCGAAACCATTTGAGCCGCGGCATGAGCCAGCCGACCGCGAACGTGCCCACCACACCGACCGCCAACACTTCGTGAAAGTGGCCACCCTCGAATTGCTTGAGCACCGCTTCTATGCGGTCGAACGCGTCCGTCAGCACAGGGCGCAATGCAAGGCCTTCGTCGGTCATGGCGAGGCCGCGCGGCAGGCGCTTGAACAGCACGGTGCCGAGGCGCTCCTCGAGCGATCTGACCTGCTGGCTGACGGCGGCCTGCGTGACGTTCAGCTCGAGCGCGGCGCGAGTGAAACTCAGGTGCCGAGCCGACGACTCGAAAGCGCGCAACGCATTAAGCGGAAGATAAGGTCTCATGGGTTCTCATGGCCGAGGCATAAGTTTTTCTTGTGAGCGCATTAACTTATCATCGTTTGTCAGTCAGAGCCGAAAAACCGATAGTTGCGGCTTCACACAAGGAGCGGCAATGATCACGAGAAGAAAATTCGCGGGTGCGATGCTGAGTGTTTCGATAGCTGGTGTTGCGCTCGGCAACAGCGGTGCTTGGGCGAGGACAGCGAAAACGGTCGAAGGGACACACGCGGCAAGGCAGCGGCAAGCGTTTGCCAGAGCGGATGCAATTCGCGCGCGGCTCGAGGACATCCAGGCGCAAAGCGGCGGGCGGCTCGGCGTGTCGATCGTCGATACGACTTCGGGTCTGCACGCCGGCTTGCATGCGGACGAGCGCTTTCCGATGTGCAGTACGTTCAAGCTGCTCGCCGCGGGCGCGATTCTCGCGCGCGTCGATCGTGGCGAAGAAGACTTGCAGCGGCGCATCGTCTACTCAGAAAGCGAACTGGTGCCGAATTCTCCCGCGACGTCGAAGCATACGCGCGAGCTCACCGGCAACGCGGGCATGAGCATCGCGGAGTTGTGCAAGGCAGCGATCACGCTCAGCGACAACACCGCTGCGAACCTGCTGCTGCAGACTTTCGGTGGCCCCGCCGGGTTGACTGCATTTGCGCGCAGCCTCGGCGACGGCATCACGCGTCTGGACCGCAACGAGCCCACGCTGAACGAGGCGACCCCGGGCGATCCGCGCGACACCACCACGCCGAATGCCATGCTCGGCAATCTGCGCGAACTCGTGCTCGGCGAGCGTTTGAGTTCCGCGTCGCGAGCGCAGTTGCTTGCGTGGCTCGCGGCCAACGAAACCGGCGGCGCGCGAATTCGCGCAAAGCTGCCGAAAGACTGGGGCGTGGGCGACAGACCGGTACGGGCGATCATGGCACCGCGAACGACGTCGCCATTCTCTGGCGGCCGGGGCGCGGACCGATACTCGTGGCGGTTTATCTGACTGAGATGGCAGGCGACGCCGCGCGCTGCAATGCGGCGATTGCAAACGTCGGCGCGCTGGTGGTCGAGTCTGTTTGACGTCGGCGAGACGGTGTTGAAGCGGTTTCGTGAGGGCCGCCAAACTGACATTCGTTGAAGCAAGGCGAGCAGCGCGTCGAATGCAATCGGCTTGCGCGCATATTCGATAGACGGATTGGGCTGCACGGGAATGTCGGCGGCCGCGCTGCACAAGATGATCGGAATGGCGCGCAGTTCAGGGTCGGCATAAAGCGCCGCGCAGAACTGAAGGCCCGACATGACCGGCATCATGCAGTCCGACACGATAATGTCGGGCCGCGTCCTGCGTAGCTGCTCGAGTGCGACGGCGCCGTTGGACGCCGTCAGCACCGTATAGCCGTGACGTTCGAGCAGCAGCCGCCACATCGTGAGGATGTCGAACTCGTCATCCACAACCAGAATGGTTTTCATGAGCGCTACGCCGGTCGCCGCGGCTGCAAGGTCGCGGACAGGCCTGACGCCGAGGAAACCGTGGTGCTGAGCGGGCTTTCGACGATTTCGAGCCCTTGTGACGAAATCACCAGCTCGTGCGTGGACGGGTCATGCGCGCTTTCGCGCTGTTTGACGATAGAGATGGCGCGACGCAGACCCGCGTCCGTTTCCGTGTAACGACAGCACGAGATTTTCCGTGAGGGCCGACACACGCGTGCTTCGCGAATGGCCGTAGTCCGGGTAGAGCGGCACTTCCTCCGTGACGAGCGTCGTAATGCCGGCTTCGCGCAACTGATGCAGCAATGCGTTCAGAAACAGGCCGAAGCGCTCGACGCGCAGCGCCGAATCGCGAAAGCCCTCCACGCCGTCGATCACCATGCGGGTTGCGCCCATCTGCTTGGCGGTGGCGAGTGCACTCGCGGCGATTTCGTCGACGGGGAGTTCGACGGCGGGCTGCCATTGAATCGCAAGCCGGCCATCCCGATGCGCTTCGTCAAGCGCAATGGAGACCGCCTCCGCTTTGCCGATCAGTCTTTGCGGTCCCTCGTAAAAGCCGAGATACAGGCAACGTTCGCCGCGCTCCGCGCCGGCTGCAAGAAACTGCAGGCAAAGCATGGTCTTGCCGACGCCCGAAGGTCCGATCAAAGTCGTGGTCGAGCCTTGCGACAGGCCGCCGCCGAACATGATGTCGAGATGCGGCAAACCGAAACTGACCCGCGTTTTCAGATCGACCGGCCCGCTCGGAGCGGCGTGCTGCGCTTCGAGGCGCGGGAACATCAGCAGCCCGCTTTCGGCGATGCGAAAGTAGTGCTTGCCCATCAGGTGGTTGCGCGCGCGCATCTTGTGCACTTCGATTTCGCGCGCGGCGCATACCGTCGCTGTAGCGGTTCAGCTCGATGAGCCCGTCGACGAGCGTGTGTTCCGGATGAGGCTCGTTGCCGGACAGCGGCGCGAGCAGCAGCGTCGTGCAGTCCATTGCGGCGACGAGGGCGTTCAGTTCATGAATGAACTTGGACAGCGACAGCTCCGTCTCGCTGAATTCGCGTGCGCTGCGAAAGCCGTCGATAATCATCAGGCTCGGCCGGTAATCGTAGATGCTCGACACAATCAGTTTCAGAAAGCCGTCTAGGCCGTCCTGCATTAGCTCGTGATAGCCCGACACAAAAAGCATCTGCTGGGCCACGGCGTTTTCGTCGAAGAAAGTGAGGCCCTTGAGGTGCGCAAGGAGCTTGTCATGCGATTCGGCGATGAGCGTCATGTACAACACTTTCTCGCCGCGACTTACGCGATGAAAGCCGATCTGACTCGACAGAATCGTTTTGCCGGCACCGGCCATGCCCTCGAGAAGATACACGCCGCCGCGCACGAGACCGCCCCCGAGAATCTCGTCGAGGCCGGGCACGCCGGTTTCAACGTTAGCGCGAAAGAGAGGGCGGCGATTCGTGATTGGTCATTATGGTGTGCGGTTGAACTGCGACTAGCGGCCGGTTGCACGACGCTGCGCCAACATGCAGCCGGCGCGAAATTGAAAAGTTGTATTCGCAAGCGCCCGAAAGTACAAAACAGGTACGCGCGACGCTGCTTAACGGCGCACTGCGGTGAGGCGCTTGTCAGGAAACGCCTACCCCAGCGAGATCGAGGCGCGCGCTTCAAAGTCGCATCTGGCGCGCAGGCCGGGTAGCACCGGCGGCGGGTAGATAGCGATCCTGAATAAAATGCCAGCGGCGCGTTGGCTCTATCCGCGCAGGTTACGTACGAACGTTTCCAGATGGCGCTGCACTGTGCCGGCTGATTCCAGTTCGATGCCGTCGAGCATCTGCTTTTCGATTGCTTTCACTGCCTGCTCGCATTGACGCAACACGGCGCGGCCCTCGTCAGTTAACTGGAGAAGAACGATGCGGCCATGCGTGGGATCCGGCTCGCGGCTGACCCAGTTGCGGCTCGCCATCGCGTTCATCACTTCATTGGCTGATTGCGGCGTAATGAACGAGCGCTCGGCAAGCTGCGCATTGGACGCCTGCCCCTTTGCCTCGAGCACGGATAACGCGGTGAACTGGGCGAGCGTCAAGCCGAGCGGCGCGAGCGCCTCGCTCATCCGGCGCCGCAAGATGCGGTCGAGGCTGCCGATGACATAAGTGAGCCGCAGGCTGGGCCGGCGAGCGCGCGTGGCGGTGGCTTCGAGAGTCGAGTTCTGGTTTTTGGTCATGGTCGGCATGAGATTCAGGCTATCCCGCATCTTAGCGCGGCTTGCCGTATACAATTCGGCACCGCCTGAATTTTGCCAATACTGACATCGCCACCATGCCGACTCCGACCCGGGCCTTTCTTCTCGGCCCGCTCCTGAAAGGCGTATCACGCTCGTTCTACCTTACGCTGCGCGTGTTGCCGGCAGGCATGCGCGATCCGATCGGCCTTGCGTATCTGCTCGCGCGGGCCGCGGATACCATCGCGGATACCTCGCTGATTGAGCCTGGGCAGCGGCTGCAATTGCTGCTCTCGTTACGCGATCAGGTCAACGGCGTCGCGAGCGACGGCGCGCTGTTCCAGCGCATGGCCGCGGAAGTGGCGGGCCAGCAGAGCCAGTCGGACGAGAAGGTGCTGCTCGAATCGCTCGGCCCGGCGCTGCAAGTGCTCGCGCAACTGAGCGAGTCCGACCGCAAGGCCGTGCGCGAGATCGTCTCGACGTTGACCGAAGGCATGGAATTCGACTTGCGCACGTTTCCCGACGAACGCTCGGGCCGCATTGCCGCGCTGCGCGAGTATGGCGAGCTGGACCGTTATACGTATCTGGTGGCCGGTTGCGTCGGCGAATTCTGGACCACGATGACTTACGCGCACATGCCCGGCACGCTCAAGGAGCGCCCTGACATCATGGCGACGCGCGGCGTGCGCTTCGGCAAGGCACTGCAAATGACCAACGTGTTGCGCGATTGCGGCAAGGATCTGGGAATTGGCCGCTGTTATCTTCCACAAACCATGCTGGAGCAGCACGGCCTGAGTCCGCAAGACCTCTTGCTGCCGGCCAATTCCTTGCGCGCGCGTCCGCTGATGATCGAGCTGTTGCGCAAGACGCTCGATCATTTCCGCGAGGCGCTCGATTACACGCTCGCGATTCCGGCATTTTCCGTGCGGCTGCGGCTGGCGTGCTTGTGGCCCATCCTGATCGGCCTCGAAACGCTGCTGCTGCTCGTGGACAACGCTGCGTGGCTCGATCCGCAGCAGGTTTCGAAAGTGTCGCGCAATAAGGTGTATCAGATCATTGCGTCGTCGCTGCTCGTCGTGCCGTCGAATGCGCGGGTGCGCCAAGCGATAGAGCAGTGTATCCACGACATCGAAGCGAGGTTCTGACCGGCCATGTATGTGGGCGAACGTACGGATTAAAAGCATGCTGGACCGTAATTTGATCGACAAACTTCTTGTCCGATCCAGGTTCAGATGGCGTCCCCCGGTAAACCACATTGCGATACGCTGGACCTGATCCGGGCGCTGGCGGCGAGCGCCGTTTGCGTGAGCCATTTGCGCAATCTGATGTTCGTCGATTACCGGTCGAGCGTGAACATCGGTCTCGCGGGCAAGGCGTTTTATTTCGTCAGCAATTACGGGCACACGGCCGTCATCGTATTCTTCCTGCTGAGCGGCTATTTTGTGGGCGGCTCGGTACTGCGCCAACTCGACGCCTGCACATGGAGCTGGCAGCGCTATCTGACCGAGCGCTTGTCGCGCCTGTGGATCGTCCTCCTGCCGGCCTTGCTGCTCACGCTCTTCTGGGACCGTCTGGGTCTCGAACTGGCAGGCGGGCCGTTTTACCTCGGTACTGAAGGCACATTCGATCAACAGATCAACGTCGCATCGAATCTCGGTGCGGCGACACTTGCCTGCAACCTGGTCTTCCTTCAGAAGTTGTCGTGCGGCACATACGGATCGAACGGCCCGTTATGGAGCCTCGCCAACGAGTTCTGGTATTACCTGTGGTTTCCTGCATGCGCAGTGCTGCTGCGTCGACGTCGCGGGCTCGGCGCCTTTGCGATTGCCGCGTTTGCACTCGGCACGATGATCGCCTTTCCTTCGCTGCTGAGTGGCTTCGGATTGTGGCTCCTCGGCGTAGTGCTCGCCGTGCTTGAAAAGCGCGTGCCCGCGCACAGCGCGCGCTCGGGCCTGCCGTGGCTGACGCTCGCGAGCGACGCGGCCTTTTTAGCGGCACTCGTCTGCACGCGTCTCTTTCTGCTCGACAACGACTGGATTGTCGGCGTGCCGTGCTTTGTCTTTCTGCGCTGCGTGCTGCGTGAAAACGTCCGCTTGCTTCCTGCGGCTTTGTCGCGAGTCGCGATACTGTTTTCCGGATTTTCCTATTCGCTGTACCTCACGCATTTTTCATTCTCTTTGTAGCTGCCGTGGGTTTCGGGCGGCGTATCCAGTTCGATGCAGATGGCGTCCTGGTGCTCGCGGGCATGCTGGTCGCCTGCTATGCGTACGCTTTCGCGGTCTATCTGCTGTTCGAGCGGAACACGCGGCGCGTACAGCAGGCGATCCGGCGGCTGCAGTCCGGGCGTACCGGCGCGGACGCACCAGCGGCGCGCGCCGGTCAGGGCGGCACCACGAGTTGATTCGCACGATTTCAATGGCATTGCCATGCACGTCTGAATGGGGAAACCCCTAAGACCACGCGCGCGGGCTTCGCGTTAGTCTCTTTGAAGGAGGAGACGACCCATGAGACAGGCGTTCAGGTGCTGCTGCTCGGCTATCTGATGGCGGATCGCGCGCTCATGCGCGCGCAGGCCGGTGAAGTAGGCACGATCACGTGCCAGCAGGGCGCGGAACTCGTCAAGGCGGGCGCGCTCAAGAAGGGCCTTGGCGAGGCCGGTGCGAGCAGCCAGGGGGAAAATTTCCTGTCGAGTTGCCTCGTCACGGGCCGCGGCTAGGTGGGCGATCTGATCGCTCGCGACTGATTCGCCGCTCAACTGGTTGCACGCGCAACGAGATACGTCGGCACGGCAAAAAAGCGCCTAGACCTGAGGGATCCAGGCGAAGTCATCGGTAGCCGATGACGGAGGTAACAGATAGCGAACTGGCCCGCGACCGGTTGTTCCGATCGCGGGCCAGTTCATTTGCAACGGATCAAACGGATTGCGCCCGGCGGCGAACGCCAGATCTTAGTTGCCGAAGTAAACCGACTTTGCGCCATTCGCGGACGTAGCGCGGCCCGATTGCGAGGAGCCGTTTGCCACACCGCCGTAGCTGGGTACTGCCGGCTGGGCGGTGCCGTTCTGCGCATCAACGCGATCTTGCGCAGCTTGCAGATCGGCCAGGTAGTAGGGGTCCGAGCGGCCCGGCTGGTAGCCGGCTTTTTCGAGTTGAATCAGTTCGGCGCGCACCTGAGCGCGGGTCACCGGCTGGTTGGACTGCGCAAACGAAGCGACAGGAGCGGCCAGTACAGTGGCGATAACAACGGCTTGAATAAGCGATTTCATGATGAACTACCTCCAGTTCGGTGTTTATTGCGCTACGAACCTTGTTGTTCGCAGTCAGTGATTGCATTGTAGGTTTGCAAACTGGAGAGAGTAATCGTCCGTTCTGGTAAACATCGTTGCTGGAATTGAGATAAAAGACGGCATTGTGGGCAGCGACGTTCCGGCCAGTTCCGCGCGCCCCAAGTGCCTACGTCTATCCGTTTCTCACGGGCGGCGCGCGTTCGCCGTGTCGTCAGCCTGCTGCGAAAGCCGCGTGAATGCGTGACTCGTGCGCGCTTCCCGCTCGTCCCTTGCCTGATAGAAGTCTTTGCTGAGCCACTGCCCGAAACCGATCATCGCTGAACCCAGCGCGCTTTTCAGCCGTACCCAACGGCTTTCTGCGCGTGCAATGTTTGCAGCCGACATGACCGCGCCCGTGGCCAGCCGGTCGAGTTCCGCATGTAGAAAGTCCGCGAAGTGATGAAGCCCGAGTTGATTGCTGTTTGACGACTTCTTTTCCAGTTCCCCGTGATCCGGAATGAGCGATTGATTGCTCACGCGAATGAACTGCGGCGTATCAGCGCGCGCAGTGCCGGTAGTCCGGATCGCCAGTCCGACGCTGGCCGCCGCTTGCGCGCGCTTGCCGAGCGGCGCCAGATTCCACTTGTCGCAGAGATATTTGAGCACGCTGCAATGATCGAATTGCGCGTGACAGACGCCGCGGTCGCACCAAGGCGAAACCAGAATGGCGGGCACGCGCACGCCCAGCTGCCTGAAGTCGAAGGCGCTCGTATGCTCGTCGGGCGCGACTGCATCGGGAGGCGGCGGCACGTGGTCGTAAAAGCCGCCATGCTCATCGTAGAGGATCACTAACAAAGTGCTTTGCCATAACGACTCGTTCGAGCGCAGCGCATTATAGGTATCCGCGATTAGCTTCTCCGCTTTCATCACGTTATGCGGCGGGTGGTCGTCGTTCTGCGCCTCGCCGAAGTACTTCGGCTCGATCAGCACGAACTCGGGAAATGCATCGGCGGGGCCCGCGGCATCGCGAAAGAATGTGTCGAAGTAGCAGTAGTTCGCCAGGTTCTTCGCTTTGCGCTGGTTCTTCAACAGCAATGACGCGGGAAAGTCGTAGAAGTAGACGCGCCAGGTTTTTTCCGCGCCATTCAGGCGGTCAAAATCGTATCCTGATCCTGTTCCGTGTACCACTTCCGATTGAGCGCATCGAGACCGGATGGCATGCCCACCTGCCCTTTGGAGG
The DNA here is from genome assembly GCA_940746715.1 of uncultured Paraburkholderia sp. Lineage (GTDB taxonomy): Bacteria > Pseudomonadota > Gammaproteobacteria > Burkholderiales > Burkholderiaceae > Paraburkholderia. The sequence goes on along the minus strand of CALNWN010000006.1, from coordinate 79,742 downwards.
TGCCGGTAAGCGCGAAATAGCGATTGGGCCATGTCGGACGGTAACGATGAAAACCATCGGTCGCAAACGGTGAATTGCTCCCCGAGCGTATGCAGCGCCGGCAGGAAGCCGCGCGGATAGTAACCCATGATGTCTTGCCGCGCGGCAAGACTGCTCTTCGGGTAGTCGTTCACGAAAGAGCGCACGAAGCCGCCGTTGTTTCCATCGATCTGGCTCAATACCGCCGAGTGCCCATGATCCGGATCCAGCTTCATTTGCCGCGAGTGCGTGGGGCGCGGATAGAAAGTGTGGCCGTGGCCGTCGTCGTTGGTTTTGGAGGCCGCGTTGCGTATGTCGTCCAGCCCTTCGTGCACCTCGTCGAGGCAGCCGAGCATCTGGTCGAAGGAATGGTTTTCCATGAGCAGGACCACCACGTGGCGGATGGGGTCGTTCTGCGCATGTGCTTGCTGTTGTGCCGCTTTGCCGAGTTGGACGTCGCCCATGTGCATCGCTCCAGTCGAATGTGTGCAAGACTGAACCTGTGAGGCGTCAGCGTTGCAACCGTATCGCAAAACGCGCTGCGGGAAAAGGCCTGCATGCGCCAGCGGGCTGATGCGCGTGGCGTGCGGCAAAGGCGCGGCCAATAAAAAATGCCGTTCAGTCGGTGACCGAACGGCATTGGTTTTGTTCGCGCCGCGCCTTCACGCGGCGAGGCTGGCAGAATTTACACGGCGGCGGGGCGCCATTTCAGCAAACGCTGCTCGACGGCGGTCAACAGATAGTCCGCCGCGAGTGCGACGACCGCCAGCACGATCATCGCCGCGAACACGCCGCTTGCGTTGAACGCGCCTTGCGCGGTGGAAATCAGCAGGCCGATACCCTGCTTGGAGCCGAGGAATTCGCCGACCACTGCGCCGACGAGCGCAAAGCCGAAGCTCACATGCAGGCTCGCGAGAATCCAGCTCAAAGCCGACGGAATCACCACCGAGGTGGTCACCTGGCGGCGCGACGCACCGAGAATCTGCGCATTCGCAATCATGTAGCGGTCGGCCTCGCGCACGCCCTGGAATGCGTTGGCGAACACGACGAAGAACACCATGACCACGGCGAGCGCGACTTTCGACGCCATGCCGAGACCCAGCGCGATGACGAACACGGAACCCAGCACGACCCGCGGAATCGAGTTGGCGATCTTGATGTACAGGCTAAACACATCCGACAGCAGCTTGTTGCGACCGAGCACGATGCCGCAGAACACGCCCGCGACCGAGCCGATAATGAAGCCGAGTTCGGTTTCTTCCAGCGTGACCCACACCTGAGTGAGAAGCGGACCTTGCGACGTGCCGTTCACGAACCATTCGACGATCTGATCGAAAATCGCGCTTGGCATCGAGAAGAAGAACGGATCGATCCACTTCAGTCGCGCGGCCAGTTCCCAACCGCCGAGCACGACCACGAGCACGGCGATACGCAGCGAAATCACCAGCAGTTGGCGTTGGCGGATACGTTTTTGCGCGACCCGTTCGACCTGTTCGAGCGAAGCCGGGTCGAGGCCTGCGGGCATTGTCTGTTGAGGGGTTGTAGACATGGTTGCCTTTCCTTGATTAACCGATCTGCACTTCTTCGCGCAGGTCGTGCCAGATGTCGCGCGAGATTTCGATGAAACGCGGGTCATACCGAACTTCCGACGTGGTGCGCGGGCGCGGCAGATCGATTTCGTAGACCTTCTTCAGTGTGGCGGGGCGCGCGGTCAGCACGAACACGCGGTCGGCGAGTGCAATCGCTTCCTCGAGATCGTGCGTGACGAACACCACCGAGCCCGCGCCGCCCCACAATTGCAGCAGTTCGTCCTGCATCAACGTGCGTGTTTGCATGTCGAGCGCGGAGAATGGTTCGTCCATCAACAGGATTTCCGGACGGTTGATGAAGGTCTGCGCGAGCGCCACGCGTTTGCGCATGCCGCCGGAGAGTTGATGCGGATAGTGCTTGCCGAACTTGTCGAGGCCGACGCGGCGCAGCCATTCGTTGGCCTCGTCGTAGGCGGCGGATTTCGAGCGGCCGCGATACAGCGGACCGGCTGCGACGTTGTCGATCACCGAGCGCCACGGGAATACCGCATCGGCCTGAAACACGAAGCCGATGCGCGGGTCGATGCCGTCGACGGGCGCGCCCATGACGCGGACTTCGCCGGTCGTGGGCTTCAGCAAGCCCGTAATCATGCTGAACGTGGTGGACTTGCCGCAACCCGTGGGGCCGACGATAGCGACGAACTCGCCGCGTGCCACCGACATGCTGAAGTCGCGCAACGCAATGGTTGCCTTGCCGTCCGGAGAAATGAAACGGCAGGACACGTTGCGCATTTCGATCGCAGGCGTCTCGCGTGACATTGGTTGGTTCATCGGCTTAAGCCTCGTAGTTCTCGTGGTGTGGGTTGACGTTACTGCGCCGCGGTCTTGACCGGTGTGGCCACGAAGTCGTTCGTGTAGGTCTTCGCGAGGTCGATGTGCTTGCCCTTCACCGAAGGATTGAATGCGGAGAGCACGCGCAGTACCGTTTCCGGGCCGTCGGCAGGCATCTTGCCGTCCTTCGTCAACATCGGTAGGGAGGCCTTCAATGCGCCGACGTACAGGTCCTTGTTGCTGCCGTAGTAGTCCTTCGGCATCTTCGCGGCGATTTCTTCGGCGCTATGCGTTGCGATGAAGTTCAGCGTCCGGGCGAAAGCATGCGAGAGCTTGGCGGCGTCGCTCTTGTGCGATTCGACCCACGCGCGCTGCACGTAGAAGCTGGAAGCGGGATAGGTGCCGCCGAGCGCCGCGCGCGTGCCTTCCAGCGTGCGCATGTCGATCAGTACCTTGGCGTCGCCGGTTTTCAGCAGTTGCGAGACCGTCGGCTCCGTCGTCATGCCGGCGTCGATCCGGTTCTGCTTGATCGCTGCGATGAAGCTGTTGTCCGCGCCCACCGGCAGCAGCGTGTATTGCGTGGACGGCACGCCCGCGCGCTGCGCGAGATATTGCGTGAGGAAGCTCGTCGACGAGCCGAGGCCCGTCACGCCGAGCGTCTTGCCTTTTGCGTCCGCCATGCTTTTGAAGGTGTCGGCAGCTTTCGTGGAGACCATTTCCACTTCGCCCGGCACCTGGCCGAAAATCACCAGCGCCTCGACTTCCTTGCCTTTGCTCTGCAGGTCGATGGTGTGATCGTAGAAGCCCACCACGCCTTGCACGGCGCCCGCGAGCAGTTCGTTTTCCGCGTCCACGCCGGCCAGCTGCGAAAGGATCTCGACGTCGAGACCTTCGTCCTTGAAATAGCCGAGTTGCTCGGTGAGCTTGGCCGGCAGATAGATGATCTTGGCGGCGCCGCCGACCATGATCGTGAGTTTCTCCGCGTGAGCGGCAGCCGAGGCGGCGGCAAGGGCAAACGCAACACCGGATACGGCGGCAATCTGGCGCAAGGTACGCATGGGGCAGTCTCTTGGGTTTAGTCGCCGCCCGACGCTGCAGGCGGCGCTTTTTGGATGAATGACGGCGATTATAGAAATTGGAAACCTTCTGCCAGCTTTCGGCGATGTAGGCAGATCATGAGTGTTAACCCCGAAGCGCCGAAAGCGTGCATCGCGCCGGGAGTCGTACAGAAGCCGCAGAACGTGCACAAGATGCGGAAGGCGCCGGGCAAAAACGCGCACTCTTCCTGCTGGAAACCCCGCGCGCTACGCGCAAGGCCCTTTTTTACGGCACAATCAACGCCCTGGACTTTCGCCGTTTCCGCCATGAAGCTGCTGCTCATCGAAGACAATCCCACGCTTTCGCACTGGCTCGCGAAGATGCTGGAGCAGGAGGCATTCGCGCTCGACGCCGTGCAGGACGGCGATTCCGCGGACCGTCTGCTTCAGACGAATCACTATGACGTGATCCTGCTCGACCTCAATCTGCCGAAGCTGTCAGGCAAGAACGTGCTGCGCCGGCTGCGTCAGCGAGGCGACGCAACGCCCGTTCTGATTCTGACGGCGAGCGGTTCGATCGACGAGAAAGTGGAACTGCTCGGCGCCGGCGCGGACGACTATCTGGTGAAGCCATTCGAAGTGCGCGAACTGATTGCGCGCATCAAGGTGGCGATCCGGCGGCAGTCGCCCTCCAAGGCGAGCGAAGTGGTGTGCGGCGACCTGGCATTCGACATCGACACGCGCCAGTTCACGCTCAAAGGCGCGCCGCTCAATGTCACGCCGCGCGAGCGCACGGTGCTCGAAACGCTGATCTTGAGGCTCGGCAAAACGGTGACCAAGCCGGCGCTCGTCGACGCGATTTTCACACTCGCCGACGAGCCGAGCGAAGACGCGGTCGAGATCTACATTTCCCGCTTGCGCAAGAAGCTCGACGGCAGTTCGGCGGCTATCGTCACGCTGCGCGGACTCGGTTATCTGCTGCGCAAGAAAGAAGATGACCAATAGTTTGCGCGTCCGTCTGCTGTGGTGGTTGCTGGTGCCGCTCGCACTGTACGTGTTCGTGACCGGCAAGGCGCAATACGACAATGCACGGCAAACCGCCGACCTCGTGCAGGACAATCAGCTGATTTCGTCGGCGCGAATGATTGCGGGCGAGGTGGAATGGGTGGACGGTTTTCTGCGCGTGGATGTCCCGCCCGCCGCGCTGGAAATCTTTGCGTCGCCCTATCGCGATCAGGTGTTCTACAGCGTGAATGTCGACGGACGGCAATTGCTCGCGGGCACGCCCGACTTTCCGCCGCGTCCCTCGCAGGCGGCCGACACGCCCGATCGCTACGACACCACGCTCTACGGCCAGGATGTGCGCGCTGTCGGACTCGTGCGGCTCATGTACGACAACGGCGCGACTCGCCGCGTGCGCGTGACGGTCGGCAAGACCGTGCGTTCGCGCGACGCCATGGCCGAGCAGCTCTGGCAGCCGCAACTTGTTCGGCAGATCGAAATGATCGTGCTCGCCGTTGCGCTCGTGTGTATCGGCCTCACGTTCGAACTGCGTCCGCTGATGAAAGTGAAAGAGGAGGTCGCGGACCGCGATCCGATGCAGCTTGAACCGATTCGCGTGGACCGCTTGCATACGGAGTTGCGGCCCATCGTCGAAGCGATCAATCAGTGCATTGCGCGCCTCGGCGTGCAGGTTGCCGCGCAGCGTCGTTTTATCGCCGACGCGGCGCATCAATTGCGCACGCCGCTCACGTTGCTCGGCACGCAATTGCAATTCGCGCGACAGCAAAGCGGCCTGAATCCGGCACTCGACGAAGCGCTCGCCGCCATGCATCGCAGTAACCGGTCGATGGTCGGGCTCACCAACAAACTATTGCTGCTCGCGCAAGCGGAGGCGGCGGACAACCGGCAGGTTGTCGTCGAAACCGTGGACATGGTGCCGCTTGCCATGGAAGTCGTGGAAGACCTCGCGCTGCTTGCGCAAGGGCGCGGCATCGACCTCGGCGCAGAACTGTGCGACAGCGCGCCGGTGGCGGGACACCGCGGCCTGCTGCAGGCGCTCACTGCCAATCTTGTGGAAAATGCGATCCGCTACACGGGTCGCGGCGGACACGTTACGGTCGCGGTGAAAGCCGATGCGGATAGCGTCGCCGTCAGTGTGCTCGACGACGGGCCAGGTATTCCCGCCGAGTCTCGCAGCCGCATATTCGAGCCGTTCTTTCGCGCGTCGACGGATACCGAAGGCACGGGCCTCGGGCTCGCAATCGTGCGCGAAATCGCCGACGCGCATCAAGGCAACATCACGCTCGAACCTGGCGAGAACGGCAAGGGCGTGCACATCAGCGTGTCTTTTCCGCGCGCCGTGGCAGCGCACACGCACGCAGCCGCATAGCCAGCTAGCTGTCGCAACCCGGCGCGTGCTGGCGATTGCACTGGGGCAGACGCTCATTCACCTGATCGAGCACGCCTGACTTCTTCCACGCCATGTATCGCAGATAGCACGTCTGCTGCGGCGGAAACGTGCCGGGCAGTCTGTGCCACTTTTCATTCGTTTGCTGCAGCCAGAGTATGGCGTTGAGGATTTCGCGGTCGCTGCGGCGGGGGCGTCCGCGAGTGGATACATGCTCCGGAAAGAGACTTTCGACTCGTGCCCAGTCGGCATCGGAGAGGGGAATCTGTAGCATTGGCCGGCTTGCTTGACTGTACGAATAGTGCAGTCGCTGAGTTGCGTGGCTGACGATGCTATTGAAAGTTGTTTGTCCGGTCAAATTGCCTCCTGCGAATCTGTTCGAGCCACTGAGTCCGCGAGCCGAAAGAGCCTCGCGCATTCGGGTTGTTGCTCCTGGCGGAGCGCGCGGGCCATCCTGGCAAAGAGGCCATTTCTGTCGATCCATTCGGCGTATGCGCGGTAATCCGGATCGCTCATCAGGTGTCTCTCTTCGGTTTTCGCCCGCACGAGATAGATCAGGTTGACGGCGACGAGCGCCGCGCAATGCGAGAGCGCGGCTCGCCAACCCAGGGGTTCGATGAAGGGGACGGACACCATCCAGTACGACACGTTCTTGGCAATATAGGCAGGATGTTTCGTCAGCCGATAAGGGCCGGAAGTGATGATGCCGCGGTTGGTCAGATTGGAGAACCGCAATCCGAAAGAGATCGTCGCGCACGCATAGCACAGCAACAGCGCGATGATCGTGGTGCCCCACATGATGCGCAGCGCCGGCATGGAGCCGAGCCAGCTGTCCCAGAACACGGAACCTTCATAACGGATGTACTGGCTGGAAATCAACGACCAGAACGGCTGATAACAGATCAGCGCAACGAGCCAGCCGAGCGTGGTCGGCTCGGCGCTGCGCACGTGGCTGTCCAGGATGCGAAGCGTGCACAGATAGCCGACTGTGCCGAACATCAGATCCATTGCAAACGACAGGTCGTACATGAAGCGAAACGTTGCCAGAGAGAACGGCGCGTTCAGTGCGGCGGAAAGGGAGGTGTCGAGTTGAGCGGCGTTGGTGGAGAGATAGACGGTCATCAGCGGCAGAAAGAACGCCTTGACCATCCAGCCGGCCAGCATTTCGCGCACGGGCCGCCAGTTCGACGGATGCTCGCCGCGTAACAGCAGACGCGCGAGGAGCAGGTACACATCGTCTACTTCGCGTTGATGCGTGTCCATCCACGCGAAGTAGAGCGGTGCGGCTACTGCCACATAAGGCGCGAGTGTCGCGATCAGCGACCAGAACGGCTTGTAGAACGCGCCATGATATTCGGGCAATAGCCAGTAGATCGTGCCTATACCTGCATAGACGCAGGCGAGTGCCGCGAGGCGCATCGCGACGCGCGCGATGCTGAGCGTGCGTATGCCCCGAGTCGCGAGCCCCGCGCTCGGGCGCAAATAGACGCGCGCGACAAACAGTTCGTAAGCGGCCACCGTTGCGATGATCGCGAGACACGCCACGGTGCTGTCCCGTACCAGCCACAGCGTCAGCAGGCCGGCCGCCATGCCGGCGAGGCCCGCCGTGAAGGGCGTTGCGGAACGCGGAGCCGGGTCGTCGACACGCGCGAGTGTATCGATGCTGGAGGTCATGTCATCCTCGTCGTCATGACATAAGCGGTCGGGCGTTATATTGTTGTGCGCCCGACCGTTTCGGGCTACTACTTATTTTGCGGGGAGACGCCGCCGAGCAATCCGCCGACGAGGTTGGTCACCGGCGCGAGCGGGTTAGTGCTTGACGCTGTGCCGCCGCTCGATCCGCCTGTCAAGCCGGTCAGGAGCCCGGTGACCGGATTGGCCGCCGTGCCGCTGCGCGCCGCCGAGCGCGCCGGCCGCCGATGTTCCGCCCACACGCTACGTAACGCGCACGGTTTAACGTAACGGCGCGCGGACAGATCAAAACGCCGCGGTATAGATCGCGAGCGCGTCGTCCTCGCTGACAGGCCGCGGGTTGTTCACGAGCAGCCGCGTCTGCAACATGGCGTCGCTGGCCATCCGCTGGAGCCCTTCGCGCGCGATGCCCACGTCGCGCAATCGCGCCAGAATGCCCGTCGCGGCGATCATCTGTTCAAGTCTGTCGATCAGCGCATTCGTCTCGTGAGGAGCGCTGCCGGACACGCCGGGCACCACGACGTCCGCGAGTTCGGCATAAAGATGCGCCGCGGACTCGGCGTTAAACCGCAAGACATGCGGCAGCACGAGCGCGTTCGATAGTCCATGCGGCACGTGATAAATGCCGCCGATCGGATAAGCGAGCACGTGCACGGCCGCGACCGGCGAGTTCCCAAACGCCTGTCCCGCGAAAGTCGCGCCGAGCAGCATGGCCTCCGCGCCGCGCGGTTCGAGCCGTCCTCGCACGCAGGCAGCAGGTTGCGCGACAGCAGGTCGAGCGCCTTGATCGCGAGCATGTCCGAAACGGGATTCTTCAGATGCGCGGACGTGTACGCCTCGATCGCGTGAACCATGGCGTCGATGCCGGTCGCCGCCGTCGCCGCGACCGGCAGTCCGAGCGTGAGTTCGGCGTCGAGAATGGCGAGGGTTGCTGACTGTCGTCTCGCCGCGCGCGGGCGCGAACCTGTCATTGAGCGAGGCGGCGCCGTTGCTGCGCGCAATTGTCGTGAAAGGCTGGAGCGTGCCGGCGGCGTGCTGTTCACGGGTTTCCGTGTGGAGTCGATCGATACGTTTCAAGGTTTCGCGGCTTCGTTCGGGCATCCGCTGATCGGTTACGAATTCGCCTCGACGCCGCGCAGCCGGTGGAAGGCGCGGTGTACACGTCGACGGAATATCCGCCACATCGCTCGATTCCTTTGCATAACGAACAGTCTTACACGCGCGAATGGCCGTTGCGCATCTGGTTTCACTGCGCGCTCGCCGCGCGTTCCGGCGGCGCGACGCCGATTGCCGACAGCCGCGCCGTGTATCGCGCGCTCGATCCGGCGCTGGTCGCGCGCTTTGCGAGCCGCGAACTGCTTTACGTGCGCAACTTCGGGCAAGGGCTCGACTTGCCGTGGGAACAGGCCTTCGGCTCCGACGATCCGGCCGTGGTGGAGCGCATCTGTCGCGCGCGCGGCATCGAATGCGAATGGCGCGACAGTGAAGACGGCGAACTGCTGCTGCGCACGCGCGAGCGCTGCCAGGCGGTGGCGCGGCACCCGCGCACGGGCGAGCCGGTCTGGTTCAACCAGGCGAACCTATTCCACCTTTCTTCACTCGACGAAGACATGCAGGACGCGCTGATCGACTCCGTCGGGCTGGAAAACGTGCCGCGCAATGTGTATTACGGCGACGGCGCGCCGCTCGAAGCCGACGCGCTCTCGCCAGATTCGCGGCGTGCTGGATGCGCAACGCATTGTGTTTCCGTGGCAGACCGGCGACGTGCTGATGCTCGACAACATGTTGACGGCGCACGCCCGCGACCCATTCGAAGGACCGCGCAAGGTGGTGGTCGCAATGGCGCAGAGCTATCGGGAGCGCGATGCGGTCGGCGGTTGACCACCGGCTTTCCGCCCGCATGTTAAGCGATTGATTAAATGTTCCGCGCCGCCTCGCCACGGTTGAGAGCGATTCTCACCCGGGCTAATTTTTTGGCGCCATGTCATCTATAAGACATATGTCTTTGGACATAGGACAAATCGCTGAAACCCTTGCCGGGCGGGCGCTCGGCTAGTTTTTCCCGGCTCTTCGGCCTGTTTGTTTAGCAGCGGAGCGAGGAAAACACGCATATACACACGGTCGGGCCGTAAAAAGTAGTGCCGCGGGTCGCGCTGCGTTTTGCTGCTTCGTCGCAATTCGCTGGCATGGCGCTTCCCACGCTCTGTCTCTCACTTCACCTAGCAAAGCATCAAACATGTCCACACCGCCGAAGATCATCTACACCCTCACCGACGAAGCGCCGGCTCTGGCGACTTACTCGCTGCTGCCGATCGTCAAGGCGTTCACGCGCTCGTCTGGCGTTAACGTCGAAACGCGCGACATCTCGCTTGCCGGCCGGATCATCGCTGCATTTCCGGACTACCTGAGCCCGGAACAGAAGGGTTCCGACGATCTGGCTGAACTGGGTGGACTCACCACGCGTCCCGAAGCGAACATCATCAAGCTGCCGAACATCAGCGCTTCGGTGCCGCAACTGAAGGCCGCGATCACCGAATTGCGCGATCAGGGCTACAAGCTGCCGCCGTATCCGGATGTCGCCACGACCGACACGGAAAAAGACGTCAAGGCCCGCTACGACAAGATCAAGGGCAGCGCGGTGAACCCGGTGCTGCGCGAAGTCAACTCCGACCGTCGTGCGCCGCTGTCGGTCAAGAACTACGCGCGCAAGCATCCGCATAAGATGGGTGCGTGGACCGCGGATTCGAAGTCGCACGTGGCGCACATGAGCGCCGGCGATTTCTATGGCAGCGAAAAGTCGACGCTGATTGCGGCGGCCGGCGCGGTGAAGATCGAACTGACGGCCGCTGACGGCACGAAGACGGTCCTGAAGGAAAAGACGCCGGTGCAGGCGGGCGAGATTATCGACGCTTCGGTGCTGAGCAAGAACGCGCTGCGCAGCTTCATCGAAAAAGAGATCAACGACGCCAAGGCGACCGGCGTGCTGTTCTCGGTCCACCTGAAGGCCACCATGATGAAGGTGTCCGATCCGATCATCTTCGGGCACGTGGTCTCGGTGTTCTACAAGGACGTGCTCACCAAGCACGCCGACGCACTCGCGCAAGCCGGCTTCAACCCGAACAACGGTATCGGCGACCTGTACGCGCGCCTGAAGGACCTGCCGGCTGAAACGGCTGCGCAGATCGAAGCCGACATCAAGGCTCAGTACGAGCAGCGTCCGCCGCTGGCCATGGTCAACTCGGACAAGGGCATCACCAGCCTGCACGTGCCGAGCGACGTGATCGTCGACGCGTCCATGCCGGCCATGATTCGCGAGTCCGGCAAGATGTGGGGCGCCGACGGCGCGCTGCACGACGCGAAGGCCGTGATTCCCGACCGCTGCTACGCGGGCGTTTACCAGGCCGTGATCGAAGACTGCAAGAAGAACGGCGCATTCGATCCGGTCACGATGGGCACGGGTGCCGAACGTCGGCCTGATGGCGCAAGCGGCCGAAGAATACGGCTCGCACGACAAGACCTTCCAGATTCCGGCCGACGGCGTGGTTCGCGTGACGGACGCGAGCGGCGCAGTGCTGATCGAACAGCCGGTGGAAGCCGGCGACATCTGGCGCATGTGCCAGACGAAAGACGCCCCGGTGCAGGACTGGGTGAAGCTCGCCGTGAACCGCGCGCGCCACCAACCACCAACACGCCGGTCGTCTTCTGGCTGGACGCTGCACGCGCGCATGACGCGCAGATCATCAAGAAGGTCGGGCAGTATCTGAAGGATCACGACACGAACGGTCTCGACATTCGCATCATGACGCCGGTCGAGGCAACGAAGTTCTCGCTGGAACGTATCCGCGCCGGCAAGGACACGATCTCGGTCACCGGCAAACGTGCTGCGCGACTATCTGACCGACCTGTTCCCGATCATGGAACTGGGCATCAGCGCGAAGATGCTGTCCATCGTCCCGTTGATGGCAGGCGGCGGCATGTTCGAAACGGGCGCGGGCGGTTCGGCGCCGAAGCATGTTCAGCAACTGGTCGAAGAAGGTTTCCTGCGTTGGGACTCGCTGGGCGAATTCCTCGCGCTGGCGGCGTCGCTGGAACATCTGAGCAGCGCGTATCACAACCCGAAGGCGCAGGTTCTCGTGAAGACGCTCGACCAGGCAACCGGCAAGTTCCTCGACAACGACAAGTCGCCGGCGCGCAAGGTCGGCGGTCTGGACAACCGCGGCAGCCACTTCTACCTCGCGATGTACTGGGCGGAAGCACTGGCCGAGCAGACCGAAGACGCCGCGTTGCAGGCTCAGTTCGCCGGTGTGGCGAAGGCAATGGCCGCGAATGAAGCGAAGATCCTCGAGGAACTGCGTGCAGCACAAGGCAAGCCGGTGGACATTGGCGGTTACTACCGTCCGAACGTCGAACTGACGAGCAAAGCCATGCGCCCGAGCGCCACGCTGAACCAGATCGTGGACTCTATCGCGTAAGGTGGTCGGCCTTGGGCTGACGGGCGTGCGGTGCGAGGCGCGTAGAAACGCGCAGATGCATGCACCCAGACATGCTTGAAGGTAAGCAGTCAACACAACGATGGCGCTTTCGAGCGCCATCGTCGTTTCCGGCTTTGTCACGTGGACGCGCGTCATGCGGTCCCTCAAACGTGAACGATTTTCCAGTCGCTCAGTTTCTCGGGAATTTCGAGCGTCGACGTGTCGACCTCCGACAGATGCGGGCAGGTCAAGCCGCGCGCGAGATCGTCAGCCGCCTGTTGCGGGCTCGAAAACTCGCCCAGTTTGTCGTTGCCGTAGGTTGCTTCCCAACCGTCCTGGCCGGGCAGAATGTAGAACGCTCCTTGGGCCGATCCAAAGCGAAAGCCTTTCATTTTTAGTCTCCCAATTGCCAATAAAAATTCGCGGTGTTCTGGCGACTTCCTGCGCAGGTATCGGGAACGTCTGACAGCGTATTGTCCCATTTACTCGACTGCACCGCATAAATCGCCTGCTCTTGTAAAAGAGTCTACGTCAGTGTGCAGCCGCGCAAGCGGGTGTTAGGCAGTTCGTTCGAATCGAAAATATTGCGCAATATCAACGGTTTACGCGTTTGATTTTGCGATGTGCAACGCCGGCGGACATTGCGAAATGACGGATTTGTGCTACGCACCACGATTTTTTACGAAGCAAGGACGCGTGTCACATCGTGAAATATTGCGGGCTTCGGCCATACAGGCATGTATGCGTTGTTGAAACCGCCTTCACGCCAGCACGCGCGCAACGAAGGCGAGCATCGTCTGATTGAACAATGCGGGTCTTTGCAGCGGCGCGAAATGGCTGACGCCGGGCAACACCCGCAGTTGCGCGCCGGGAATGCTGCAGGCCAGATACTCCGCGTGCTCGGGTTTGATGAACTCGTCGCGTTCGCTTTGCACGATAAGCACGGGCACGCGGATGCGGGCGAGATCGCGCGCGGCGTAATTGGGCTCCGTCCTCATCATTTCGCTGACGGCGGCGACGAAGGCGTCGAAGTCATCCGGCGTCGCGGACAGCCGCGCATAGTCCTGGCGGTGGCGATTGAAGCAGCGGTCGATCACCGGCGTCGCGACAAATTCTTTTGTGCCGCCCGGATCCATATTGCAGCCGAAGAAAAACACGCCCGCGACGCGCTCCGGCGCGACCGTGCCGAGCACCATCGCCACGCATGCGCCGTCGCTCCAGCCGACCATGACGGCGCGCGCAAGCGATAGCCTGTCCATGACGGCGAGCACATCGGAGGCCATCAGTTGATATTGGTAGGGCCGCGCATCGCGCGTGCTGCGGCCGTGGCCGCGGCTGTCGATCACTACCGCGCGGTGGCCTGCTTCGAGCAGCGCGGGCACCTGATAACCCCAGTTGCCGCTATGGCCGAGGCCGCCGTGCAGCAGAATCACCGGCGCACCCGTGCCGTAAGACGCGTACCAGATCCGCGCGCCTTCGTGGCCGATCCAGCCCGACTCGTTCGAAGCAGGCAGCGGCGGCGCGCCGTGGGCCTCGAAATGTTCCAGTGTGTCGTCGCTCGTGTTGTCGTCGGTTTGCGGGGAAGAGCGCATCGCGGTTGTCTCCGTATTGTTCGCGCGGGGCGAGAGCCGGCACTGCTGCGGCCCACACAGCGTGCCAGCGTTGCAGCGCCCAAATCAACAAACCTACGGAATTTAGCCTGTTCACGCGAGGACAGCGCGGCGATCCCCGCTCATTCGGCTTCCAGCTTCCCAATCAACATGGCAACGAAAGTCTGGGTGACAGGCGGCAACGTCCGCCCGCGCTTCTTGATGAGCGCGATAGGGCGCGTGAATGCCGGATCGTCGACAGGACGCGCCACCAGTTCCGGCTCGGCCCGCACCTCGCGCGCCGACGCCGGCAGGATCGTCACGCCGAGCCCCGCGCGAACCATCGCGACCGCGCTCATCATGTAGGTCGACTCACAGGAAATCTCCGGCACGCAGCGCGCCTGCGCAAACGCGCTGTCCACAACCGCCCGCACACTGGTGCCTTGCGCGGTCAGCACAAGCGGCGTCGCGGCGAGATCCGCCAACGCGATGCGCCGCCGCTTCGCGAGCGGATGCCGCTTCGGGCAAACAGCCACTAGCCTGTCGATGCCCGCATGCAGCACTTCGAGATTGGCGTCGTCGAGCTCGCCGCCCGTCAGTCCGATGTCGGCCTCTTCATTGCGCACGAGCGTATTGACACCATGCTCGCGACGACATCGCGCACCTGAAAGCCGACACGCGGCACCGCTTTCTTCAGTTCCTGCACCAGCTCGGGCAGCGAACTCGCCGCGAAGGTCGGCAGGCACGCGATCCGTACGGTGCCGCTCGCGCCGTCGCCCAGCGCGCGGGCGTCGACCAGCACCTGCTCCATGTCGTGCAGCGACTTTTGCAGGAGCGGCAGCAGATCGCGGCCTGTGGGCGTGAGCGCGACGTTGCGGCTATTGCGGTCGAAAAGCCGCAGGCACAGCGTTTCTTCGAGACGGCGGATCTGCACCGTCAACGCCGGCTGCGAAAGATGCAGCCGCGCGGCCGCCTGCGTGAAGCTGCCCGTTTGCGCGACGGCGATGAAAGCGCGAATGTCCCGTAGATTCAGATCCATGATGATTTGTAATCGCTGCAATCAATTCATTTCAATTGATTTATCGGTACATCGAAATTACGCTGGATCGCAGTAAAAAACAACACCGGAGACAAGGACATGCTGCCATTGCTGGGGCTCGCCACCATCGTCGTGCTGCTCGGCGGATTCGGCTTTCAAACGAGCAAGTTCGTGATCGACGGGCTTAAGGGCCTCGCGCCCGTGGTCGGCATGTTCGTGTTCGCGATTCTTTACTTCGGCACCGTTACCGACGCGGGCACGCTCGACCCGATCATCGACCGCATTCTGCGCGCGGTCGGCACGCGGCCCAGGCGCATCGTGATGGGCACGACGCTGCTCGCGCTGCTGATTCACCTCGACGGCTCGGGCGCGGTGTGTTTCCTCGTCACCATTCCGGCGATGCTGCCGCTCTACGACCGTCTGAAAATGGACCGGCGCGTGCTGGCCGCGGCGGTGTCGATGGCGGCGGGCATCAATTTTCTGCCATGCACGGGCCCGATGATCCGCGCGTCCGCTTCCCTGCATCTGCCGGTTTCGTCGTTGTTCAATCCGCTCATTCCGGTGCAGGCAATCGGTCTTGTCTTCGTGTTCGGCGTCGCGTTCTGGCTCGGACGCCGCGAGGAAAAGCGGCTTGGCCTCAGCGCCGCAAGCGGTTCCGTGCCGATGCCCAAACGCGAACTGACGCCCGACGAGCAGGCCTTGCGCCGCCCGCAGAATTTCTGGTTCAACATCGTGCTCACGCTCGTCGTGCTCGGCACGATGGTCGTGATGGGCGAGAAGATTCCGCCCGCCATCATGTTCATGGTGGGTCTATGCGTCGCGTTGATGGTCAACTACCCGAACGTCGACATGCAGCGCAAACGTATCGATGCCCACGCACGGGCGGCGTTGATGATGGCCGGCATCCTGCTCGCGGCCGGCGTGTTCACTGGCGTGATGCAGGGCAGCGGAATGCTGAAAGCAATGGCGCAAGCCGCGGTCGGCTTCGTTCCGCCGGCAATGGCTAGCCACATTCCGGTCGCACTCGGCATCATGTCGATGCCGCTTAGCATGCTGTTCGATCCCGATTCGTTTTACTTCGGCGTCCTGCCGGTTATCGCGGAGGTAGCGGGTCAACTGGGCGTGCCCGCGGTTCACGTCGGCCAGGCGGCATTGCTCGGCCAGATGACGACGGGCTTTCCGGTCAGCCCGTTGACGCCCGCCACTTTCCTCGTGGTCGGCTTATGCGGCATCGATCTCGCCGACCATCAGCGATTCACGTTCCCCTTGTTGTTCGGCGCCACCATCGTCATGACGATTGCGTGCGTCGCCTTGGGGATATTTTCACTTTGAGCTTGACGCAAAGAGGTGTGAGCAGCATGACAGCCACTCATCATCAACGCGTTGTGCGAATCGGCGCGGGCGCGGGTTATTCGGGCGACCGCATCGAGCCCGCGGTCGAACTCGCGGAGCACGGCGCATTGGACTACCTCGTGTTCGAGTGCCTCGCCGAACGCACCATCGCCATCGCGCAACAGGCGCGCAGCAAAGACCCCGAACTCGGCTACGACCCGTTGCTCGAAACGCGCATGAAGGCGGTACTGCCCGCGGCGCTGCGCAACGGCGTGCGCATCGTCTCGAACATGGGCGCGGCGAATCCGCTGGCGGCGGCGCGCAAGACGGCGGAAATCGCGCTGTCTCTCGGGCTTGGCGACATCAAGATTGCCGCCGTGACGGGCGACGACGTGCTCGACGCGGTCCGCGCCGGCGACTATCGCTTCGAGGAATCCGGCGAGCGTGTCGCGGACTACGACGCGCGGCTTGTCTCCGCGAATGCTTACCTCGGCGCCGGTGCGATTGTCGAGGCGCTCGCGGCCGGCGCTCGGCCAGGCGACGGTGATCGGCCATCTGCTCGAATGCGCGGGGCAAATCACCGGCGGGTATTTCGCGGATCCCGGCTTCAAGGACGTGTCCTCGCTCGCGAGACTCGGCTTTCCGATCGCGGAAGCGGGGCCGGACGGCGCCGTGGTCATCACCAAGCTCGCGAAAGCAGGCGGACGCGTGACGGAAGCCACGTGCAAGGAGCAACTGCTCTATGAGATTCATGATCCGCGGCGCTATCTGCAGCCCGACGTGGTGGCCGATTTTTCGCAGGTGCGCATCGAGCAGGAAGGCGCGGACCGCGTGCGCGTGAGCGGCGGCAACGGCACGCCGCGGACGGGCACGCTGAAAGTGTCGGTCGCCTACTTCGACGGTTATATCGGCGAGGGGCAGATTTCGTATGCGGGTCCAGGCGCGGTTGCGCGGGCTCGCCTCGCGCTCGGGATCGTGCGCGAGCGGCTCGCGTTGACCGGCGTAAAGACGCATGAATTGCGCTTCGATCTGATCGGCGTGAATGCCTTGCACGGCGAGACGCTCGCCGCTGAGTTTGCCGAGCCGTATGAAGTGCGGGCACGCGTGACCGGGCGCACGGCGTCGCTGGAACACAAGCCGTGCGGATCGGCAATGAAGTGGAGACGCTGTATACGAACGGTCCGGCCGGTGGCGGCGGCGTTACCCGGTCGACGCGCGAAGTCGTTGCTGTTCAGTCCGTATTGTTGCCGCGCGAGCACGTGAAGCTGGCGTTCACGATGGTGGAGGCGTGAAATGAAACTGCGCGAGCTTGCTCATTCCCGAACCGGCGACAAGGGCAATACGCTGAACATCTCGGTGATCTGCTACGACGCGCGGCACTACGAGCATTTGCGCGCCGTGCTGACACCGGAGCGCGTGAAGGCGCATCTCGCCGATGTCGTGCGGGGGAGCGTGGTGCGCTACGAATTGCCCGCCATCGCGGCGTTCAACTTCCTGCTCGGCGATGCGCTCGGCGGCGGCGTCACGCGTTCGCTGGCGCTCGATGCGCACGGTAAGTCGCTGAGTTCCGCGCTGATGGGGTGGAGATCGAGGCGGCGGCGGGGTGAGGGGTAGGGGCTTGCTTGGACGCGTTCCACGTCGCCTACTCCCCCCGCTCACTAGCCTCATGCGCGCGGCGCAGCCGCTCGCGGCTGTTGCTCAGGTGCATACGCATGGCCGCGCGGGCGTCGTCGGGATCCTGACGTTCGATCGCGCGATAGATCAGCTGGTGCTCGTTGAGCACATTGCGCAAGTTTTCGATCTGATCCGCGATCTCCGCCGAGCCGAGGCGCGTGCGCGGGCTCACTCCGCTTCCCAACTGGCTCAGCACGTCGAAGAAATAACGATTGCCGCTTGCGCGCGCAATCTGCAAATGAAACTCGACGTCGTGTGCGAGCGTGTCGGTGCTGCCGCGCTCGAGTTCGGACTCGAAGCGCGCGAGCGCCGCGAGCATCTGCTTGAGGCTCTGCTCGGTGCGCCGGGCGGCGGCGAGCGCGGCCGACGCCGCTTCCACATCAATACGGAATTCGATGATCACCATGACGTCGAGCATGCTCGACAGATCGGCGGCGGGCAGTTCCATCGGCTTGTCGACGGCAGGGGCGAGCACGAAGGTGCCGATCCCGTGGCGCGTTTCCACGACTTTCGCCGCCTGCAGACGGGAAATCGCTTCGCGCACGACGGAGCGGCTCACCGACAGCTGCTTCATCATCGCGACTTCGGTGGGGATGCGGTCGCCCGGTCTCAGGACGCCGCGGCGGATGTCATCGGAAAGGGTGGCCACCACTTTCTCAGTCAGGCTGCTCATTTCTCGGGCTGGTTGGCTGGTAATCGGCTGAAAACGCGCGCCGTGCGGGCGCGGGCGACGTCACTCGACGTCTGGACATCAGCCATCATAGCGTCTGTTGTAAAAATACATGGCTTGTCGGCCCGAGCGGGGCGCATCACGAATGTGGACATCGGACGTCTTATTTTGCTTGGGACGAACGCCGCGGGGCTTCGGCAGCAGTCGAGGCGACCGCTGAGCCCAAGGATAAGGCGTAATAACAGGTAAACACCACATTGGAAAGCCACCGAAAAACGGTTGTAGTATGTCGTCAGACAACGTATCTCGTGCCGGATAACCGCCGCCATGCGGCGCGCTACCCGGCAGACGTCAGACCACGGCTCCCCCGACGGCCGACACAGGAGACTTTCTTGAACTCTGCTCTCACCACGGCAATCGATCCATTGGCGTCAGCCGTTTCAAAGGTCAAGCGGCATGTGTTGCCGCTTTTCCTGATCATGTTCATCGCGAACTACATCGACCGCGTGAACATCGGCGTTCGTCAACGCTCACATGAAGGCAGACCTCGGCATCGGCGCCGCCGCCTATGGTCTCGGAAGCGGTCTGTTCTTCATCGGCTATGCGCTGTTCGAAGTGCCGTCGAACGTGTTGATGCAGAAGTATGGCGCGCGTGCGTGGCTCACGCGGATCATGGGCACGTGGGGCGTCGTGGCCGCGGCCATGGCGTTCGTGTCCAGCGAGACCTCGTTCTACGTGCTGCGATTTCTGCTCGGCGTCGCCGAGGCCGGTTTCTTTCCGGGCGTGGTCTTCTATTTCACGCAGTGGCTGCCGCAAAAATAGCGCGGCAAGGCCGTGGCGATTTTCCTCTCGGGCTCGGCCATCGCGTCGGTCGTGTCCGGTCCGATCACCGGCAGTCTGCTGTCGATTCGCGGACTCGGCCTGCATGGCTGGCAATGGATGTTCCTGATCGAAGGCGGGTTTTCGATCGTGTTGTGCGCGGTGAGCTGGATCTTCCTGAAGTCGCGCGTTCGCGACGCGTCGGGGCTCACGGCTGACGAACAACGCGTTCTCGAAGACACCATTGCCGCCGAGCAGGCGCGAACGCGTCGCGCACGGCGGCGCGCATCTGCCGGCCATCAAGCTGCTGAAGGATCCGCAGATCCTGCTGTTCTGCGGCCTCTACTTCGCGATCCAGTTGACGATTTACCCAGCCACCTTCTGGCTGCTGACCATCATCCGCAAGATCGGCGGCCTCTCCGATTTCGAAGTCGGCATGCTCAACGCCATTCCGTGGCTCATTGCCATGGTCGCGATGTACTGCTTCGCGTTGCTTTCCGCGAAGTGGCGTTTCCAGCAGGCGTGGCTCGCCGTTGCGCTGGTGATCGCGGCGTGCGGTCTGCGTGCGGTCTGTTTGCGTCGACGTCGGCCAATCCGGTTCTGTCGTTCGTCGCGATCTGCTTCTCGGCGATCGGCTTCAAGGCGGCGTCGTCGCTGTTCTGGCCGATTCCGCAAGGCTATCTGGATGCACGCGTCGCGGCGGCGGTGATCGCGCTCATCAACTCCATCGGCAATCTGGGCGGCTTCTTCGCGCCCGCCACCTTCGGCTATCTGCAGCAGCACACCGGTTCCATTACCGGCGGTCTGTATGGACTCGGCGTCGCCTCGCTGATCGCGGCCGCGGCCGCGGCGGCTTTCCTCGCCCGCAATCGCCGCGGCGACGGCAACGTGCTGCGCGATCCGCTGCAAGGCAGCGCCCACTGATTGCTCGTCGTCGTCACGCCTAATTCACTTACCTGGTCCAGTTCATATGTCCACGAAACCTTCCCTTCCGAACGATACGCCCACCGTCACCGAACTGCGCGTCGTGCCCGGCGCCGGCCGCGACAGCATGCTGATGAATCTGAGCGGCGCGCACGGTCCGTTCTTCACGCGCAACGTCGTGATTCTGCGCGACAGCGCCGGGCATGTGGGCGTCGGCGAAGTGCCGGGCGGCGAGAATATCCGCAAGACGATTGACGACGCGCGGCCGTTTGTCGTCGGCCAGTCGATCGGTAATCTGCAAGCTGTCCTGAACAAGGTGCGCACGCAGTTCGCCGATCGCGATGCCGGCGGCCGTGGCCTGCAGACCTTCGATCTGCGACCACCATTCACTCCGTGACTGCGCTCGAGGCGGCGTTGCTCGACCTGCTCGGCCAGCATCTCGGCGTGCCGGTTGCGGCACTGCTCGGCGAAGGCCAGCAACGCGACGAAGTGGAAATGCTCGGCTATCTGTTCTATATCGGCGACCGCAAGAAGACGGACCTGCCCTACGCGAGCGGCGCTAACGGCGCGACGACTGGGAGCGCCTGCGCACGGAAGAAGCCATGACGCCCGAAGCGGTGGTGCACCTCGCCGAAGCCGCGCAGGCCCGTTACGGCTTCAACGACTTCAAGCTGAAGGGCGGCGTCTTGTCCGGCGACGCGGAGATCGAAGCGGTGACGGCACTCGCCGAACGCTTCCCGAACGCGCGCGTGACGCTGGACCCGAACGGCGCATGGTCGCTGGCAGAAGCCGTGCGCCTGTGCCGCGACAAGCACGACGTGCTCGCGTATGCGGAAGACCCGTGCGGCGCGGAAAACGGCTATTCGGGCCGCGACGTCATGGCGGAATTCCGCCGCGCGACGGGCTTGCCGACGGCGACCAACATGATCGCCACCGACTGGCGCCAGATGGGCCACGCGATCCAGTTGCAGTCCGTGGACATTCCGCTTGCCGATCCGCACTTCTGGACCATGCAAGGCTCGGTGCGCGTCGCGCAGATGTGCAACGACTGGGGCCTTACGTGGGGCTCGCATTCGAACAACCACTTCGACATCCCGTTCGCCATGTTCACGCAGGTTGCGGCCGCCGCGCCCGGCAAGATCACCGCGATCGACACGCACTGGATCTGGCAGGATGGTCAGCGTTTGACGCGCGAGCCGTTGCAGATTGTCGGCGGCAAGGTGAAGGTGCCGCAGAAGCCGGGTCTCGGCGTCGAAGTGGACATGGACGAGCTCGAAAAGGCCCATGCGCTGTATCAGCAGTACGGCCTCGGCGCACGCGACGACGGCGTCGCGATGCAGTACCTGATTCCCAACTGGAAGTTCGACAACAAGCGCCCGTGCCTCGTGCGCTGATGTTCTGAGGCGCGCCACGCGCTCATTCACTATTGACGATATTCACGCCATCCATCATGACTTCACCGCAAGAACTGAAAGCGATCGTATCCGAGGGCCTGTTGTCCTTTCCCGTCACCGACTTCGACGCGCAAGGCGAGTTTCGCGCCGACACCTACGCGAAGCGGCTCGAATGGCTCGCGCCGTACGGCGCCACTGCGCTGTTCGCGGCGGGCGGCACGGGCGAATTCTTTTCGCTGACCAAGAGCGACTACACCAACGTGATCCGCACGGCGACTGAAACCTGCAAAGGCAAAGTGCCGATTCTCGCGGGCGCTGGCGGCCCGACCCACGTGGCAATCGAATATGCGAAGGAGGCCGAACGACTCGGCGCAAGCGGCGTGTTGTTGATGCCGCACTATCTGACCGAGGCCTCGCAAGAGGGCATTGCGGCGCACGTGGAGCAGGTGTGTAACGCGGTGCAGAACATCGGCGTCATCGTGACCGCGCGAATTCAAAGTTGAATGCGGACATGCTCGAGCGGTTTGCGGACCGTTGCCCGAACCTGATCGGCTTCAAGGACGGCGTGGGCGAGATCGAAGCGATGATGACGATTCGCCACCGGCTGGGCGACCGGTTCTCGTATCTGGGCGGTCTGCCCACAGCAGAAGTCTATGCGCGGCGTATAAGGCGCTGGGCGTGCCGGTGTATTCGTCGGCCGTGTTCAACTCATTCCGAAGACGGCAATGGAGTTCTACCGCGCGATTGCCGTCGACGACCACGCCACCACCTCACGCCTCATCGACGAATTCTTCCTGCCGTATCTGGCCATTCGCAATCGCCGCGCGGGTTATGCCGTGAGTATCGTCAAGGCGGGCGCGAAACTCGTTGGGCATGATGCCGGTCCGGTGCGCGCGCCGCTGACCGATCTGACCGAAGAGGAACTCGCGCAGCTCGACGCGCTGATCAGGAAGCTCGGCCCGCAGTAATGCAGGCCAATGCATTTCGCCAGCGGCTGAGCGTCTGGAGCAGGCCGGCCCGTGGCCTCTAGCCGCGGCGAAACGCCACGTGCGAAATCCGCTGCACGAGCAAGGCAGCGGCGAGCGCCGCGACAGCCGTCAGCCACACGCCGATGTGAATGGACTGCACGAGCGCATCGCGCGGTGTCAATCAAGGCGAGCGTGTCGAGCCCCGTCGGTTTCATGTCGGCGATCAGCTTCAGGCGCGACGCTTCGTCGATCAGGATCCGCAGGTCGACGAAGCGCGGCCGCCACCGCGAGGCCGCCGGCTCACCGAGCACGCTGGCCGCCGCCCACGCCCTGCAAGCCCCGCGCGATCACGAGAAACAGCATGTCGTTCGCGACGCCGCACAGCACCGAGGCTACGGTGAACGTGATGACTGCGGCGATCACAAAGCGTTTGCGGCCGAAGTAGTCGCCGAGCCGGCCGAACACCGGCACCGTCACGACCGACGCCAGCAGATAAGCGCTCGCGATCCACGCGTAGTACTCGAAGCCGTGCAGCTCCGCGACGATCGACGGCAGCGCGGTGCTGACCACCGTCTGATAGAGCGCGACCAGCATGTTGACGAGACCGATGCCGAGCATCGCGAAGAGGGCGTTCCGGAAGGGCAGCGCGGGGGCAGCGGCAGTGGAAGTCACGGATCTGGGCTGAAAAGCGATGAAGGTTGGATCGCCGGATGGCGCAAGGGACAGACTGGCGTGACGCCCGAGTTGTCTGACCACTTTGGTCATTATACGGGTTTGCCCTTAGTTGAAACTATGCGTTTGCGTCTTGCGTAATAAAAAAGCGTGCGCGCGCAACGAATTCGCCCGGGCGCTCGCACGCGGTTCAGCGGGGGCTATGCAATTAGTGGTTGGCCCACCACTCGGTCGCTTTTTGCTTGTCCCACGCCGGCAGGATCTCTCGCTCAATCGAGACATTGGTCAGGGCGGGGAAGTCCTTCTTGAATTCCGTCACGTCGTGATCGAATTGGTCGCTGACGCTAATGTCCCATGTGCCGCCGCTGAAACCGGTTGCCGCCTGGTCGATGAGCGGAATAACCGGGCCCGCGCGCAATTCGCCGTCTTTACGTTCGACCACGGTGGCGTCGATATGGCCCAAATAAACAATCGAATTCGGTTTGATTTCCACGGTTTCATGAAGCGGCGTAAAGAACATGCCATGGAACGGGAATATGCCGCTCTGTCCGGTGATACCGCGCATTACGTATTTGTCGGGCGCAAGCGGAAGCCGGACAAAATAGTGATTGCCCGCGTCGCTCGTCGTGGTCGCCTGATCGTCGAACTTGAAATTGAGGCGGTCGGAACGGCTATCCGCGGCACCGCGCTCCATGTGCACGACGATCGGACTCGGCTGATAGCTCGTGTGATAAGCGTTGCGCAACGTAACCGTCATGAGCGCGTAGGAGTTTTTTTGTCGTGTCGACGGAGCTCATGGCCGTGGTCGGCGACATCGGCGCAACCGTTGCATAGCCTGTGGTCAGCAAGGTGCCGGCAATAGCGAAAGTGGCGAAGAGTTTTTTCATCTGTAGTGGGGAATCAATGTTGTTAGTGTTCTTGTCCGGTCGGTGAAATTGACGGATAGGTGAACTATTGGTATTGCGCTTATGCGGCGCGAATGAATTCATATCCGCCGCATGCCATGTAAACGACAGCGCTTGACAGAACCTAAGGGGGCGCTTCATACGAAAACCGCAGGCTGATCTCGCCGTTGCGATCAGAAATTCGCCTGTTCGAACGGGAGATGCCAGGAGAGGGTTTGTCTCTACACATGCCGCCCGCATCGCTGCTGATAAACAGGTCAAGTGGTCGTGTGACACGGCGCGCATGTTGAACCGTCGGCGGTTCGCGCAGCCGATTACCGGCTTTCCTTGACCGGACGAAACAGGGGGCGCGCGCATGCACCGATTCAATTTCAAGCAGAAGCTCTGGTTGCCGCTCGTCGTGAGCCTGCTGGCGCTCCTCGCCGTGTCGGTGTCGGCGGCGTGGTTGTCGCGCGAGACGCGCATCGAAGAGCGCAAGCACGACCTCGTGAACGTGGGCCACGTCGGGCTCAGCATCGTCAAGGAATATGCGGCGCTCGCGCAAAGCGGCGCGCTCAGCGAAGCCGACGCGCGCAAGCAGGCGCTCGAGCGTCTGCGCGACGTGCGCTACGGCGAGGACGGCTATTTCCTCGTGCTCGATTCGAAGCCGCGCATGATCATGCATGCGATGAAACCGGCGACGGACGGCAAGGATCTCGCGGGCGTCGAGGATGCAGACGGCCGCCATCATTACGTGACCTTCGCGACGGTGGCGCAAGCGCCGGAGGGCGGTTTCGTCGACTATGTGTTCCCGCATCCGGGCAACCCGCCTTCCGCCGCGGTCGGCAAGATCGGTTACGTCGTGCGTTATGCGCCGTGGGACTGGATCATCGCGACGGGCGCCTATGTCGACGATATCGACGCCGCCTTCAAGCAGTCGCTCTACGTGCTCGGCGCGGTGGTCGGCGCGGTTGCGCTGCTGCTTTCGGCGCTCATCGCGGTCACGAATCGCAGCATTCAACGGACCATTGGCGGCAATCCGGCCTACGCCGCGCAGGTGGCCGGCGAAATTTCGAAGGGCAATCTCGTCATTCCGATCGAGATCCGTAGAGGCGACGATTCGAGCCTGCTGCACACCATGCGGCAGATGCGCGACGCGCTCGCGAACATCATCGCGCAGATCAGCGGCGCCGCCGACAAAGTGGCGACGGGCGCGCGAGATTGCGGCGGGCAACACGGATCTGTCCTCGCGCACCGAGAGCCAGGCGGCTTCTCTCCGCGGCCAGCATGGAGCAGATGACGGCGATGGTCCGCCAAACCTCGGAGAACGCGCAGACGGCGAGCCAGCTGACGGCGAGCGCCGAGCAGATCGTCACTCACGGCGGGCAGATGGCGGCTGAAGCGGTGTCGACGATGCAGGAGATATCGACGGAATCGCACAAGATGGTGGAGATCATTTCGGTGATCGAAGGCATTGCGTTTCAGACCAATATCCTCGCGCTGAACGCGGCCGTCGAAGCGGCTCGCGCCGGCGACGAAGGACGCGGCTTCGCGGTGGTGGCCGGCGAGGTGCGCACGCTGGCGCAGCGCAGCGCGTCAGCCGCGAAGGAAATCCGCACGCTGATCAGCCGTGCGGTGGGCAGCGTGGAGAACGGCGTCGAACTGGTCGACAAGACCGGCACCACGATTCATGCGGCGAGCGAGGCCATTGCGAAGCTGTCGGGCGTGATGCGCGACATCGCCGCGGCTGCCGCCGAGCAGAGCGCGGGCATCGATCAGGTCGGCGACGCGGTCTCGCAGATGGACAGCGTCACGCAACAGAACGCAGCGCTGGTGGAGCAGGCCGCCGCGGTGGCGCAGACGCACCGAGCAGGCGAGGCTGCTCGAGGCGTCGATTCATACTTTTAAGGTGCAGGGCGATGGCTACGAGGATGCGGTGAACGTTGGCCGGGTCGCGCAGAAGCGGCCGCACGAGTTGGCGGTCGCGGTCTGATCACGAATCGCGAGGCTCGCCAGGATTTGCTGTCCTGGCGCTATCCTAGCGATTTCGCCCGGAGCCTCGCATGCCACAGCCCATCCGCGCCACGGCCCTCGCCTTCCTGTCATGCGTCGCGTTGACCATCGGCACGAGGGCTCAGGCCGACTCGAATTGCGATCACGCGTGCCGCGCGCGGTCAGCTGCTCGACCATCGGGTCACGTTGCGGCTGAGCGCCGCGGCGCTGTCGGACGTGCTGGCATCCAGCCCGTCCGGGCAGCAACTCATGCAGATGGCGGGCGCGCCGGTCTGCGGCGTGCAGGTCGTGTATTTCCGTTACCGGACCATCGGCGGCGCCGGCGAAGCGGCGACCGCGAGCGGTGCACTGATGATCCCGCGAGGCGAGTCCCCAACCTGCAACGGGCCGCGTCCGCTGATGTTGTATGCGCACGGCACCACCCCGTACAGCAAATACAATCTCGCCGACATCATGCGGACCGACCCGGACAACGAGGGCGCCGGCGAGGGCCTGAGCGTAGCCGTAATGTATGCGGCTCACGGCTACATCGTCGCGGCGAGCAACTACGCGGGCTATGCCGGCTCCGATCTTCCGTACCACCCGTATCTGAACGCCGACCAGCAATCCGCCGATATGATCGACGCGCTGCACGCGGCGCGCGTCGTCATGAAAGGCGACGGCGCGTCCGCCACACGCGAGAACGGCAAGCTGTTCATCACCGGTTATTCGCAGGGCGGCTTCGTCGCGCCCGCGACGCATCGAGCGCTGCAGGCAGCGGGCGTCAGCGTGACGGCTTCCGCTCCCGGTTCAGGGCCCTATGCACTAGCCACGACTGCCGACGCGATCACTGCGGGGCAGGTCGCGCTTGGCTCGACGCTCTTCACGACATTGGCCGTGACAGGTTATCAGCGGGCCTACAAGAACCTGTATCGCCAGCCGGCCGAGTTTTTTGAAGCTGCGTTACGCGCCTCATATAGCAAATCTGCTGCCGAGCGCGCAATCGCTCGATACGCTCTTTTCGCAAGGCAGCTTGCCGCCGTCGCATCTTTTCAGCAGCACGCCGCCGGGTCCGCAGTTTGCGTCGATGACGCCGCCCGCAGCGCCGTCTCTTACGCCACCGGCATTCGCGCCGCTGTTCGCAGCAGGTTTCGGCGACGCAAACCTCGTGCGCAACAGCTATCGCCGCGCGCTGCTGGAAGACGCCGCCGCGCATCCCGACGGCGCCTTCCCCGATGCAACGCCCGGCCTTGCGCCGGCTGCGAATCCCATGCATCCGCTGCGGCAGGCGTTCAGGCGCAACGACTTGCGCAACTGGGTGCCGAAGGCGCCGGTCCTGCTGTGCGGCGGCGCGGCCGATCCCATGGTGCTTTTCTTCAACACACGCATCGAGCAGGCGTATTGGCTGAACGCGAAGGTGCCTGCGGGGCTGACTTCGGTGCTGGATGTCGACTCGGCCGCAGGCGGATCAGACGATCCGTTCGCAGCGATCAAGCAGGGCTTTGCTAGCGGGAAGGCCGCGGTTGCGAAGGAGTCCGTTGCCGCCGGCGCGAAAGACGGCGGCGCGTCCGCGGTATTGCGCGCCTATCATGGCGAGCTGGTAGCAGGCTCCTGCATGATCGCGGCGCGTGCTTTCTTCGACGGCTTGCAGGCAAGCCTGCTTTCGGTTTCGGCCACGCGGTGATTCGTGCCCTCAATCGTCGAATAACGAGGTTTGCAATTCGCGAGCGGGCACAGGTGCGGACGCGGGCCGTGGGCGTTTGTCAGCAGGCTTGACCGGGTCCTTGACCGGATCCTTAACGGCCTGCGCTCGCCGGTCTACGCCCGCTTCCAGCGAAGTTTGTCCCGCTTCCAGAGACAGCAGCATCTTGTTCGCCAGGCCGCCCGCAAAATCGGTGAGTTCGCCCGACGCGCCGATCACGCGGTGGCACGGCGCCACGATCGAAATCGGGTTTCGTCCGTTCGCCGCGCCGACTGCGCGCACCGCGTTGATATTGCCGATCTGCGCGGCGATTTGGGCGTAAGTGCGCGTCTGGCCAAACGGGATCGTCAGCAACGCGGCCCATACCTTCTTTTGAAACTCGGTGCCCTGAAAGTCGAGCGCGAGATCGAACGTCTGCCGCTTGCCGGCGAAATACTCGTCCAACTGACGCTCGGCTTCACGCAGGATCGGCCGGTCGTCGTCATGCATCACTTCACGTAGCCGCACGCGATTGGGCTTGTCGTTCTCCCACAGAATGGCGGCGAGGCGTTCACCGCGCGCAACCAGTTTCAATTGGCCGACTGGAGAATCCATCAGCTTGTATGCGTAAGTCACTTGTCTGCTCCTGCAAATGGAAGTGTGCGCCGCGACGATTTCAGTGTGCACGTTGCGTGGCGCGGAAACACTTCGAATCTTGCTCTCCGTCTGGTCGTCAAGTATGAAGGATTCCGAGGGGCGGCGGGCGGTGAAGCAGCGCGCTGCCGCGCGACTCAGTAAAATCGACCCTTCGCGCACGATGCGAGCCGGCCACCGGATCTTTCTACCACTGTGACAACGACACTTGAACAACTGCAAGCGGGACAATTGGCGGGCACACGCCACTTGAAACTCGCGTGCGGGCTGACCGAATTTCCGCGCGAGATTCTGGATCTCGCCGACACGCTCGAAGTTCTCGATCTTTCGGGTAATGCACTGACCGCACTGCCGGACGACTTTGCGCGGCTACGCAAATTGCGCATTCTGTTTGCGTCGAATAATCCGTTCACGGAATTGCCGCCGGTGCTGGGGCAGTGTCCGCAATTGAGCATGGTGGGCTTCAAGGCGAATCGTATCCGCACTGTGGTGGGGCATGCGTTGCCGCCGCGCCTGCGCTGGCTGATTCTCACGGACAACGAAATCGACGCGCTGCCGCCCGAAATCGGCCATTGCGGTGATCTGCAGAAGTTGGTGCTGGCGGGCAATCGTCTGCGTTGTCTTCCCGAACAACTGGCCGCCTGTTCGCGGCTCGAGTTGCTGCGGCTTGCCGCGAATCGGCTCGATGAACTGCCGGCGTGGCTGTTTCGCATGCCGCGCCTCGCCTGGCTCGCTTATGCGGGCAATCCATTTGGCGAGGCACTGGAGGCGGCCGCGCTGGACGATACGCCGATAGCCGGGATCGGTTGGAGCGATCTGCGTCTGCACGAGCCACTCGGCGAGGGTGCCTCAGGCGTGATTTATCGCGCCGAACTTCGCACATCGGCGAGTGCGGCGCGGCCTGTCGCGGTCAAGCTTTTCAAGGGCGCGGTCACGAGCGACGGCTTGCCGGACTGTGAAATGGCGGCCTGCATCCAATCCGGCGATCACCCGAACCTGATCGCCGTCGCCGGAAAAGTGAAGGACCATCCGGCAAATGTGCACGGACTCGTGATGGAACTGATCGCGCCGCAGTACCGCAATCTGGCCGGGCCGCCGAACTTCGAATCGTGCACGCGCGACATTTACGACGCCGCTGCGCGCTTCAAACCCGCCGACGTGGTCGAGATGGCGTACGGTATTGCATCGGCCGCCTGCCATTTGCACCGGCGGGGCATCATGCATGGCGACCTGTACGCGCACAACATTCTGCACGATGGGCAGGCACGTGTGTATTGTTAGGAGACTTCGGCGCGGCTTCTTTCTATTCGACGGAGAATCGCGAAGCGGGCGCGGCGCTGGAGCGTCTAGAGGTGGGCGTATGGCTGTCTGCTCGAGGAATTGACGGCGCGTTGTGATTGGAGCGATTCGCTTGCGTCAGCAGAGGTCGCTGCAAAACTGGCCGGCTTGAGGGATAGTTGCCTCAGCGAAGACGTCGAGAGCCGGCCGCTATTCGAACAGATCGCATCCGAACTGTTCGCACTGAAGGCTCGTTGATGTCGACGAGACGAGCCGCTGGCGGGCCCGCCGGTCCGCGTTCATCCGTTGGCGTTCATGCAGTCGACGAGCGCTGCCACGAAGGAGAGCAACCATGACGCAGAGAATGCGCCGCCGCGTGCTGATCGCCGGTGCACTGGCTGCGGCCGGTCTCACGCGTGCGGCCGGCGCGGCGGCCGTGGAAGGCGGCACGCCGAAGATCGCGCTCGTGCTGAAGTCGCTGAGTGACCCTTTCACGGTGGCAATGGCGAACGCGGCAAAAAATTATCAGCAGCACTACGCGTCGCAATTCGTGCTGACGGTGAGCGGAACCGCGACGGAGCCCGATACGGCAGGCCAGATCCGCATTGTCGAACAGATGATCGGCGCGAAGATGAATGCCATCGTGATTGCGCCGTCGGGCTCCAAGGGGTTGACGTCGGTGGTCGCGCGCGCGATCAAGGCGGGCATCATCGTCATCACTATCGACAATCCGCTCGACGAGGCCTTGCAGGACGCCGCGAAGATCTCCGTGCCGTTTGTCGCCCCCGACAACCGCAAGGGCGCAATGCTGGTGGCGAACTATCTGGCCGAGCGGCTGAAGGCCGGCGATCAGGTGGGGATCATCGAGGGCATTGCGGCGGATCGCAACGCACAGCAGCGCACGGCAGGCTATAAGGAAGCGATGAGCGCTGCCGGCATGCAGGTCGTCGCGGCCGAGGCCGGCGACTGGGAGTATGGCAAGGGCCGCGACATCGCTTCGAAAATGCTGGGGCAGCATCCGCAGATCCGCGGTTTGCTATGCGCAAACGACAACATGGCAATGGGCGCGGCCGACGCGGTGCGCGACGCGGGCCGGACCGGCAGCGTGTACATCACCGGCTATAACGCGATTGATGCGATCAAACCGTTGATTGCGGACGGCCACGTGCTCGCCACCGTCAATCAGTTCGCCGACCGTCAGGCCGTGTTCGGCATGGACGTCGCGCTGAAAGCCGTGACCGAGCAGCGAAAACAGAGCGAATTGTCGCCGATCATAGAGACGCCGCTGCAGCTTGTCATGGCGCCAAAGCGCTAACTCGCCCTGTACGTGTGGCTGGCTGTTCGAATTGACGATCAGAAAGTATCCCAACCCTCACCGTTACCCGTTGCCCCTGCGGATGCCGTCGCCACAGAAGCCGGCCGCAAGCTGGCCCCGGCAGCGCGTTTATCCACCACAGAAGTCTTGCGCACAGAAGCAGCCCGCGCACGCGGCTGCGCGGGCTGCACAGCGCCGGACGCATGCTGTGCCGCTGCCTCTGCACCTTCGAGGCGGAAGAACGACACGGACTGATTCAACTGCTTGCCCTGATCCTCAAGCGACTTCGAAGCCGCCGCCGCTTCTTCCACCAGTGCGGCGTTCTGTTGCGTGACTTCGTCCATCTGCGTGATGGCCAGGTTCACCTGTTCGATGCCGCGACTCTGTTCCGCCGACGCCGCCGCGATTTCGCCCATGATGTCCGTCACGCGCGCCACGGCCTGAGTGACTTCTGCCATTGTCATTCCCGCTTTGTTGGCCAGTGACGAACCGTCCCGGATCTTTTCCACGGACGTGCTGATCAGGTCCTTGATCTCCTTCGCCGCGCTCGACGAGCGCGGCGCGAGGTTGCGTACCTCGCTCGCCACCACGGCAAAGCCGCGGCCCTGTTCGCCGGCACGCGCCGCTTCCACTGCAGCGTTCAGCGCGAGGATGTTGGTCTGGAACGCAATGCCTTCGATCAAGCCCGTGATTTCAGCAATGCGCGTGGAGTTCGCGCTGATCTCGCCCATCGTGCCGATCATTTCACCGACTACGCCATTGCCCTTCATCGCTACTTCGGACGCATTGGCCGACAAGGTGCTGGCTTGCTGCGCGTTCTCCGCGTTCTGCTTCACGGTGGTCGTCAATTCTTCCATGCTGGATGCGGTTTCCTGAAGCGACGACGCTTGCTGCTCCGTGCGCGAGGACAGATCGACATTGCCCGACGCGATCTGGCTGGAACCCGTCGCGATGCTGTCGGCGGCATTGCGAACATTGCCGATCAGGCGAACGAGGCTCGACTGCATTTCGCCCATCGAAGCCAGCACGCTGCCGGCCGGCGCCTGACTCGCGCCGGGCACGCTGCGCAGATCGCCCTCGGCCACGCGCCGCGTGACTTCGGCCAGTGCCACGGGTTCGGCGCCGAGCGCGCGCATCAGGCCGCGTGTAATGACGAAGCCGGCGGCAATTGCAAGGGCAATCGCGCCGATACAGAACGCGATCAACAGATTGCGCTGTTGCACAAAGCGCTCGGCTGATTCTTGCACCATCATTTTCGCGCATTCATGGGTCACGTCGAGGTATGCATTGGTCGCCTTCGTCAACGCAGTCAGCAACGGACGGCATTTCGCGGCGATGTCGGCAATGGCCGCATCGCGCTGACCGCTCAATGCCAGGCTGTTGATCTGGAGTGCGACGGGGCGATAGAGCTGTTCGATGCGCGATATTTCACCGGCGAGCGAACGGGCGTTCTCGCTAATGTCTTTCGCTTCGGCCACCATCGCATTGAATTGTTCGAGCCTCGCTTCCACTTGCTTCTCGGCATCGACCACCGCGGCCTTTTCAATGTCGACGTCCGCGGGCGACGAAACGAGCACCAGGTTGCGCACCGCCATCGCACGCGCGTCGACCGCGTTGCGCAGCGACTCCGCCATCTGCGCACGCGCATTGATGCCGCTGACAAAGCCGGCGAAGCGCTCGTTCGCGTCGTTGAGCGCAATCAGCGAGATCGCGGAGACGATCAACACGACGACCGCAAGCGAACCAAACGCGGCAGTCAGCTTTGCCTTTTCCGACAGATGATGAAAGTTCATGATTCTGGACTCCAGTCGCCACTTTCTGGCCGAGAACTATTTGAAGGCTTCAGATGCCCGGGCAAATTCCGGGTCGGCAGCACACAATCGGAAATCGATTTTCGCCGGTGCCAAACTCAATAACGGCGTACTCGCAGCATGTCTTAGGGCGGCTACCCCCAGGTGAAGTGCGCGCAAAGGTTTGCGGATGATTGAAATTCGCTATGAAGCATTCGCTCAATGGCAAATCGTTATGGCGGGCTGCCAGTTGAGGCAATATGGCGGTCGCGTGAATTCGCAATGGCGGCCATCGGCGCTTCATCTTCGGCTGGTAAATTGCGCGTGTGACGAACGGGATGCGCAAAACAAGCCTGAAAGACTTATGAAATCTGAACTCCTGCTGCAAACCTACGGCTCGGATTCGTCCGGCATTGTGTGCGGCTTTGTCTTTTCGCCCACGCAAGCGGGCCGGCCCATTTCCGCCGACGACGCACTCGACTGGCTGCGCGCGCACCAAGATGGCGCCGCCGCACATGTCGATGAATTCCTGTGGTTGCACTTCAATCTTGCGCACAGCGCGAGCGAGCGTTGGATGCGCGCGCAACTTAATTTGCCCGAGACGTTTTTCGATGCCTTGCGCGAAGGCTCGCACTCCACGCGCATCGAGCAGGTGGACGGCGCACTGCGCGCGGTGGTCAACGACGTGATGTTCAATCTCGAGTTCATCCCCTCGGAGATCGCCACACTATGGATTTACGCGCATCAGCGAATCATCGTGACAGCGCGTTTGAAGCCGCTGCGCTCAGTGGACCGCTTGCGTGCGTCCGTAAAAGAAGGGGAAATATTCCGCTCGCCGGTCGAACTGCTGGTTCATTTGATGCGCGATCAGGCCGATCTGTTCGTGCAGATCGTTCGACGCACGAGCGCCGATGTCGATCGTATCGAAGACCGTTTTCTCTCGCAGCGTCCCACGCAAAACCGGCTCGATCTGGGCGCGATGCGACGCATGCTGACGCGCTTGCAGCGCATGCTGGCACCGGAACCGGGCGCGATTTTCCGCTTGCTCGCGAGACCGCCGCGCTGGCTTCAGCATGAGGACGTGCAGGACTTGCGCGAGTCGACGGAAGAGTTCTCCGTGGTACTTTCCGACATGGCGGGCCTGATCGAACGCGTCAGACTCCTGCAGGAAGAGATCATTTCCCGGCTGGAAGAGCAGAATAACCGCACGCTGTTCACTTTGACTCTCGTGACGGTTCTCGCGATGCCGATCAATATCGTTGCGGGTTTCTTCGGCATGAATGTGGGCGGTATTCCGTTTGCCGATAACCATCACGGTTTCTGGGTGATGATGGCGCTGGTCGCGTGCTTCACGGGATTGACGGCATGGTGGGCATTTCGTCGAAGGAAGGAACGTTAGCGCGATGAGCGATTAAAACGAAGTTTGTCCGTACGAGGGCTGCCGCAGTGGACGGTAGGAGCGGACACCATGTAAAGATCAAAGGCCGCGCGCCGCAGAGGCGGGCCAAAAATAACGCCGAAGACCATGTTCAGTTCCGCTGCACTACTCGCCACCGTATTCGTTTCGTGCCTTTCCAGCGCAGCCGTGCTGGGCTACCTTGCACGCTACGAGGTGGCCGGACTGCGTCGCTGGCTTGCGGCGCATTGCCTGTTCGCGGCGGCATCGGGCATGCTCTTCGTCACGCATGCTCGCCCGTCGTCGAGTGTCTTGCTCGCTTCTTGTCTGTTCGTGCTCGCTGGCGCGTCGCTCATGCTGCAAGGCTGCCGCGCCTTCGTCGGCAAGCGCGCGGTGCCGGCCGGTGAGCACCT
This sequence comes from uncultured Paraburkholderia sp., assembly GCA_940746715.1. GTDB lineage: Bacteria > Pseudomonadota > Gammaproteobacteria > Burkholderiales > Burkholderiaceae > Paraburkholderia. The sequence continues at coordinate 45,269 of CALNWN010000006.1, read as the reverse complement.
TGCATGGGGCGCAGCGGTGTGCGCCCTAGTGTACTGGACGTGGATCTCGCCCGACATCAACGCCCGCGCCGCGGTCATGTCGTTTGTGCTCGCGTATTCGCGCATCGCCGTGGGCTGGACCATCTGGAGTTCGCGCGTGGGCGGGCGGCCGCAGTACGGTCATTGGCTCGTGCTTTGCGCGGCGCTGATAGGCGGTGCGGTGTATTTCGCGCGCGGCATGCTGAATGCCTTTTTCGCCGATCCGTCGATGCAGTGGCCGACGCACGTCACGCCCGATTTCGGCTTTCTTGGCATCAGCATTCTTTCGTTGCCGGTTCTCTCGATCGGGCTCGTGATGCTGGCCAACGACCGGCTCATGCAGCAAGTCGAGAACCTTGCTACTTTCGACGACCTGACGAGCGCGCTCGTGCGCCGCGCATTCATCGCGCGCGGCGAGGCGCTTTCGCGCGTGGCCCGTGGCACAGGTGGGGAACTGAGCGTCGCGATTATCGACATCGACGATTTCAAGGCGATCAACGACCGCCACGGGAACGCCGCGGGCGACCGCGTTCTCGCCGAGTTCGGCGGGGAAGTGCAGCGGCATATGCGTGCGGGCGACGTATTCGGGCGGCTCGGCGGCGAAGAGTTCGCGATCCTTTTTCCGCAGACGTCGATGGCCGAGGCGGCCCAACGTATCGGCAACGTGCTGGCTGCGGTCAGATGCCCGGTGCCCGGGGCGAACGGCAAGCTGGCGTTTGCGTTTAGCGCCGGCGTCAACGACTGCGCGCGAGCCGAGAGCATCGGCGAAGCGCTGGCCGGCGCGGACGAAATGCTTTATCGCGCGAAACGAGCCGGCAAATGCCGCATCGAACTGGCGCAACAGGAATGCGCGAGCAACAGCTCGGCAGACATGGCGCGCTCCGCGCTGTGACACGTCGTCGGGACCGGGCGCGCGCCGTCGCCGCGCCGCACAAACAGGGCCGACGTTCGAGGAGCAGCGCGCCCGTCAGTGCGGTTGCTCGATCGTCAGATAGCGTATGACCAGCGCGGGATCGGCGATATCGAGTATAAGGAGGCGCCGCAGAATGCGCTTGCGCATGTGATTTTCGTCGAGCATCCACGGACCGCCTGCATCACTCAGATAACGGCACAGCGCGGCGCGCGTGTCGGTGTCCGAGGGCAGGTTCAGGCGAACGGCAAGCAGGCCGGCCACCACGTCGTCGAGTTCCAGCGTCAAGGGACGTGAGTCGATAGTGAGCGTCAGTTCCATAGCTATTCGAGGTGTTCGAACGTCACGCAATGGTGCGGCCGTTGCCGGCGCGCCGGCGGAAAACGAAATAAGGCCTCTGCTCGGCGACTTCAAGAGCCGGCTGCGCAGCCCGCTTGTAACAAAGCTTTTCTACCGATAAAGACGCGTGTGCAGCCTGCATTGCCTGCAAAAAGCGTACTTGAAATTCGTCCGGCGCCGACCTATTTTATTTTCGGCTCAGCAGTCGCGTTGCACGCGCTGCGTGTTTCGATTTGTTTGTCAGTAGATAAAGCTCACGATTGCGCGTCAAGACGAGGCCCGTTCGCGCCGCATCGAAGTGCGGACGAGTTGATGACCCGGCGCACGCACAACGACAATAGGAGAAATGCGAATGGCGGCCCCGCGCCGCCATCTTCGCCGGTTTCGCGAGGCGCGCGTCTGCGCCGTGTGTGCGGGTTTCGTACCGAACGCGAAGGAGGATGCGATGAACACCGATCCGAGAAAGTGGAACCCTTTCAAGTTTCTCCGCGGCTCAGGCCGCAAGCCCGAGGCGGACAGTGCGCGCGAGAACTCGGCGAGCGAGCAGTGGCGTGCCGCGTGGCCTGACATTTCGCGGCTTTTTCCACGCGATCCGCGGCGCGCGGTGGAGGAGTTCTTTCACGATCCGTTTGCGGGCCGCGGCGCGCTCGAACGATGGTTCGGCGATTTTAGTTCGTCGCGCTTCCAGCCGCGTATCGACGTGGTCGATGAAGGCAAGGTGCTGCGCGTGACGGTGGAGTTGCCGGGTATGGCGCGCGAGGATCTGATCGTCAGTGTGGAAGACGGCGCGCTCGTATTGCGCGGCGAGAAAAAGCAGGACGTGCACAGCGAGGAGGACGGCTGTTACCGGCTCGAACGCGCATACGGAACGTTCGTGCGCACGATCCCGATGCCCGAGGAGGCGGACCCCGAGCGGGCACTGGCCAAATTCGACAAAGGCGTGCTAACTTTAACTGTACCGAAGCGGGAGCCGCCGCGACCCGCTAGCCGGACCATCGAGATCGGCTAGCAGCGGCAGCACCGGCTTCGTCATGATCCGATAGACGCTCGCGGTGACGGGCGCGCAGAGGCGGGTCGTTAGCTCAGCTGGTAGAGCAGCGGACTTTTAATCCGTTGGTCGGCGGTTCGAATCCGCCACGGCCTACCATCGAATTGTTTTGAGGCAGTCAGGTGGCAGCATGGTCGCCGGCCGGCTCATTCGGACAGAAAAAGCCGCCCGGCGCTGACTGCGCTGGCGCACATCAGCACGATTCCCGAACCCTGAGCCGGTCACTCAACCTGAGACGGCGCCCACCACGCGCGGCCGCAACAAGCACATCATGAACATCGATCCAACTGTCGTCTCCGCGTTGGCGCCCACGGACAAGCTGCGTGCGTTGATCAATCTCGGCAATCCGATCCTCGCGAACAAAGACCCGCAGACAGGCGAGCCCTTCGGCGTCTCCGTCGATCTCGCGCGCGCGTTGGCCAAGCAGCTCGGCGTGGAACTGGAGCTCGTGGTTTTCGACACGGCAGGCAAATCGGTGCAGGCAGTGAGCGAGGAGCGCGCCGACTTCGGCTTCTTTGCCGTCGATCCATTGCGCGGCGAGACCATTGCTTTCACCGCGCCGTATGTGCTGATCGAAGGCTTTTACATGGTGCGCGACGACTCGCCGGTCCGCACCAACGAAGACGTCGATCACCCGCACAACCGCGTCGCGGTAGGCAAAGGCAGTGCTTACGATCTCTTTCTCACCCGCGAGCTGAAAGCCGCGCAGATCGTGCGTGCGCCCACTTCGCCGACCGTCGTGCGAACGTTCATCGAACAGGGCCTCGAAGTGGCAGCGGGCGTGAAGCAGCAACTCGAAGCCATGCAGGATGAACTTACGGGACTGCTCAATCGACGTGGCTTCATGCGGCGGCTCGAACAGGCCGTCGACGGCGCGGGTCGGCACGACGAGACGCTTTGCCTGCTATATGTCGATCTCGATCGGTTCAAGGTTGTCAACGACGCATGCGGCCATGACGCGGGCGACCGGCTGCTCGCCGAAGTTGCCCATCTGCTGCGCCAGCATGCCCGATCGACGGATACGGTGAGCCGGCTCGGCGGCGACGAGTTCGTGCTGCTGTTGCACGGCGTCGACGAAGAGCAGGCGCTGGCCGTCGCCAACCGCATCGTCACTGCGTTGAACGCCTATCGGTTTGTCCACGACGGGCGGCTCTTCGTGCCCGGAGTGAGTCTCGGCCTTGCGAGTGTGCTTGCAGGAACCGCGAGCGCCGCGGCGTGTCTTGCATGGGCCGACGCCGCCTGCCGCGCCGCGAAACGCGAGGGACGCGATCGCGTCTGCGTTTATCGGCCCGACGCGGCATCCATTGTCGATGCCCGCCTGACGACCGGATGGTCGTACCGCATTCAGGAGGGCCTCGAGAACGGCTATTTCAAGCTGTTTTTGCAGAAGATCGTGTCGGCGGACGGCGAGATATTCGGTTATGAAGCATTGGCGCGGTTCGTGGATTCGTCCGGGGAGCCCGTCGGTCCTCATATGTTTTTGTCGGCCGCCAAACGTTTCGATCTGGTGACGAGGATCGACCAGATGATCTTCAATCAGGCGCTGCCATTGCTGTATGGCCTGCGCGTCAAGCATCGGGGCACGCCGTGCCCGTATCTGTCGGTCAATCTCGGCGCGCGGTCGATTGCGGATCCGCTGTTTCGCAACTGGCTGATCGAGCGGCTGTCCGACAATCTCGACGTGGCGGCGATGCTGTGGATCGAGATTACCGAACTCGAGGAAATCAACTGGACGGAAGAGGAACTGGCCTTCGTTGCCATGGTTCGATCATACGGTATGCGAATTTATCTCGACGATTTCGGCACCGGCTACAACTCGTTCGATGTGCTCAAGCGGATCGCGGTGGACGGAATCAAGATCGACCGCTCGGTGACGTCCGACATCGTCTCCGGTCCGATCAGCCAGGCGCTGGTGAAGGCGGCAGTCTCCATCTTCGCCGACATGGCGATCGACCTCGTGGCCGAGGGCATCGAAAATCACGCGACGTTGCAGTTTCTGCGCCGGCTCGGCGTGACCAAGTTCCAGGGGTACTTCTTTCATCGCCCGGAACCCGCGGCGCGTGCGATCCGCGGTGGCACACAAGGCGCGGCGCGAACGGCGAGTGTCGAGGAGAGCACCGCCAGCGTGGCGCGGATGTGACGCGGCCGCAGCGTCAGGTGTTGCAGCACATCCGCCAAGGGAGTGCCGGGCCTGCCGGCAGCTCGCATTGCTTCATCACCAGTTGTATCTGGCGCTGGCCAGCACAGTGCGCTCGTTGCCGAACACGCAGACAGCGTACGATTGGCAGCCGCTCACATAGCGAAGGTCGAACAGGTTTGCCGCGTTCAGTGCGAGACGCCAGTTGCGGGTGTCGTAGTGCAGCGCGGCGTCGTACACCGTGTAGCTCGCGATTCTCAGCGAGTTGTCGGGCGCACCCGCCAGCGCGCTCTGATAGCGGATGCCCGCGCCGATGCCGAAGCCCGCTAACGCGCCCGTGTGCCATGTCCAGTCGGTCCACAGCGACGCCATCTGACGCGGACCGCGTCGACTTGCGCGGTCGCGTCTCGTGCCGATTGGGTCACCTGTGCGTGCGCATGGCCGGCGGCCGCGGCGAGCACAATGCCCTTCATCGCGGTCATGATGTTACGCCGGCCCGCACGCCTTGCCCGGAACATTCCGCCTGTCATCAGTTGCCCATTGTTCTGCGGGCGCGGGTGTTCATTGTTTAAACGCAATAAGGCCATGTGCTCGCTTTCATGAGACGTTGGTGGTTTCGTGCGGTGTGAGGGCGGGCGCTTCGACGCCTGCGAAGTCCAGCGCTTCCACGCAATGGCGGACTTCGGTGAGGAACGCCGCGCATGACGGGTGAAGCGCGAGCATGTTCTCGATCCATTGTTCGATGTCAGTAAGGCGCCCGTCTCTTGCGAGCACGGCCAATTGCCGACGATCGCTGTCAGGAGGAACGGCGTCGACAAGCGGCCGTCTGATGTGAAGCCGCGGCGATGCAGCCCCGCTCGATGAATACGGTACGACGTTCAGCGGGGAAGCCTCCCAATCGTCGGCAATGGCAACGACGAGTTCAAACGAGAATGACGTTCCCGCACGCGGCGCGCTCGCCACGCGCAACTCGCCGCCCATGGTGTTGACAATGCACTGCGCGATGAAAAGGCCAAGCCCTGTGCTGCCGTTCACGCTCTGTATCTGGCGAAAGGCGGTGAACAGTTTCGACTGTTCTTCGAGCTCGATGCCGATGCCGGTATCCGCGACTTCGAAGCCCATGTGCCAGTGCCGGCCACGTCGGCGCGCTCTGACTGTCATCATGACCGTGCCGTCGCGCGTGAACTTCGAGGCATTGGATAAAAGATTCAGTAGTACCTGTTGCAGGCGGCGGCCGTCGATCGTCAACCGGCGGGGCAACGAGGTCAATGCCTGATAGTGGAACTGTTGTTCAATTGCGCGCAGAGCGCCACCGCGTACTCGGCGATGTCATCCAGCAGCGCCGGCAGGTCGGTTTCGGTCGGTGCGATATCCAGCGGTTGCAGTTCGGCCTTTGCATAGCCGATCAGCTCATCGATCAGACCGAGTTGGTAATTCACACTGCGCTCAATGGCGTGGATCAAAGTACTTTGCTTCGAATCCGCTCGCATTGAGCAGCAGCCGTGCATAGCTGGAAATAGTGGCGAGCGGCGCGCGAAGATCGTGACTGACATAGCCAAGCGTTTCTATTTTTTGCTGGTTTTCTCTCTTCCGCGTAAAGCAGCGCTTCATTGAGTTCCAATGTCCGCCGCTCGACTTGCTCGCGTAGCCGGTCGTGCTCGGTTTTCTGCCAATCGGCAAGTTCGGCTCTGGCCGCGAGACGCTGTTTGCCGACGTGGTTGATCCATGCCGCCAGCACGATCAGGTGGGTGGCGAGCCCAATCACCGAGACGACCGGGTTCGGATGAATATCGGACTTCAACCAGGTGAGACCCGGCGGCAATGAGCCGAGTGTTTCGAGCATGCGCAACGCAAAATTGAATAGCGCGAAGATGACTGCCAGCAGCATGATCCGCGTAGTCGGCGTCGAGCGCCGTGCGAGCGTTGCAGCCACACCGATCTGGACGATGCCGAAAGCGGCGTTGCCGTACATGCCGAGTTGCACGAAGACGAACAGATTGCCGAATGCTGACCCCGCGGCCGCAATGCACTCGAGCAACGCAAAGCTCAACAGGATGTAGTGCGCCGGCAGACTCGCTTTTTCGTTGGTTGCCATGCGCAGGATGAACACGATGAACAGAAGCACTGCCGTGCATCCGAACACCGTCACGCTTCTGGAGTTCCAGTCGGTTGCGTGCGGCCAGAAGTAGATTTTCGTGTACCCGCGATCTGCCGCGTCGAACATCGCGGTCATGAAGCACATGGCCGCCAGCACGAGAAACGAGCCGCTGCGTGAAAAGTAGGCGATCAGCAACGCGCACCACGCCAATGCCAAAGTCCCGCCGATCAATCCGCCATCCCACAGCGCGGCGCGTTTTTCCAGCGCGTCGAACGCCGCTGCCGAATAAAGCGTCGGTTCAAGACTGAGCGCGGTGTCGCTCGTTACGCGGATGAGAACAGGCAACCGTTCACCCGGCGCAAGCGTGAACTCCATTTGCGGATAGCGCGATAAAACTTGCGAGGAGGCTGGATCGGCCGGACTTGAATTCGACGGTGTCCAATTACCGCTGCGCTTCACGTAAAAGTCCACGTGTTCGAGGCGCGTGCCGAGAAGCGCGAGAACGAGCGGCACGGCTATCGAGCCGCGGTTGCTCGCGTCCGCGCAGCCACCATACGGAGCGAGTGAAGCCCGGTTTTATGCGTTTGTCGCCCACAGTAACGAAGCTGCGCGGGTTGTCTTCGGAGAGGGCGGCAATGTCCTGCAATGTCATCTTGCCGCTGACATCTTCGAACGCCTGTATTCGGCCCAACGCGAGCGCGTGTTGTTCGTCGCCGCTCGTCGGGCTGAGGCCGGCGCCGAAAGCATGCGTGCTCCACCACATCAAGCACATGAAAAGGACGCGCTGCCACATAGCTGCCGGCATGATGAAGTCAGTCTGCATCGGTGGCTGGCTGGTTCGAGTCCGCGGCGCCTTGAATGCGATGTTCCTCGCGATACGTCGACGGCGTCACGTCGAATCGCTCGCGAAATGCCGTGGCGAAATTCGCGGCGCTGGAAAAGCCCATCTCTTCCGCGATGCTCGCAATACTCAAAGGCGTCGTGCTCAACAGCGTTTGCACAACCCGCAGGCGTTCTTCCCGAAGGTACTCGAACACCGTTTGGCCGAGGTTCTCGCGAAAGGCGCGCGACAGGCGCTTTTCATTCGTTCCCAGCAAACGCGCGAGATGCTCGACCGTCGGCGGATCGTTCAGTCTCTGCGACAGATGCTGAATGGCGGCGCAACGAGTACGCCGTTGCCGGTGGTGTCGACGGCGAACCCGTCGTCCTGAACTTCCCGCTTGCCGCCTGCACGCATAAGGTGCACGCGAATCCGCGCGAGCACCTCGGCAGCGTCGAATGGCTTTAACACATAGTCGACTGCGCCGATCTCCAGTCCGTTCAGACGCTCGTCGAGATCACCGGCCACCGTGAGGAAAATGACGGGAATCGCGGACGTGCGAGGGTCTGCGGCCAGAAGCCGGCAAGCCGCGAAGCCATCCATGCGCGGCATGCGCACGTCCATCAGGATCAGATCGGGCGAAATGGCGAGCGCGCGTTGATAGGCCTGCGACCCGTCGAATCCAACGCTGATCCGGCATCCTGCATTTCGTAAAACGTCAATTAACAATCGAAGCTGGTCCGGCTGATCGTCCACAACAGGAAGATGGGCACCTGCGAGGGCGGTATTCAGAGGCGGCATCGTTAAAGGGACACACCTTGCGGGTGACATTCTCGGGGTTGATTGACGACCACATAGTGGGTTGAGCGTCGGCTGATATCGGCTCAGAGACCCAACAGCGGCGCGAAGAATAACAGATACATATTTCGGGCTGAATCTCGCGGCCTTGCGATGTTCGTTGCGAACGACGCCGATTCGCTTCGCATGAGAACTCGCGAGGGATGGCGTTAGACGACCAGGTTCATGGCGGATGAAGAAAGAATTTTCTCTCCAGCAAAGCAATTTGCCGCTCGGGCAAACGAGTAGGCGGATTGCGCTACCCATAATTCCGCTGACTCTTACACGGCATTTCCAGCACTTACATGGGATGTCGCAGGTAAGGAATGGCTCTGATCTGCGGCGATTCAGGCAGCGGACGCGGGCCATCGGAGGCGCTGGCACACGAGGTTGCCGTAGACGCCGCCACGGAGAGAGCGAAAGGAAATCCTTTTGTCCACTAGAGAAGTCAGAACGGAAAACGCAATGAACATGAGCCGACACAGGGTGGTTTCGAATCGAGGGTTTGGCGCGCTGGAAACGGCGGCAGACATGCACTGCGGAGTGCAAGGCGGCACGGTGCAAATGGAACGTCGACAGGCCAGCGCTCCGGCGAAGTCGAAGGTTGCGCTGGCAGTCCTCGCAGCGCTGATGCTGTCGGCGGGATATGCACACGCGGATAACCTTGCGGTCGGTGGCGAGGTCGGTGGAACGACTGCGACAATTGGCGGTGCGATGGCACCGTCTGCTACCACGGGCGGGACAAATCCCGCTGTGGCCGGCGACGCCAACAACACGAGCCAGAATACGGCGGTCGGCATTAATGTGACTGCGAACGGTGGAGCGGCAACCGCGCTTGGCGATACGGTCACGGCGAGCGGCATCAATGCAACAGCTGTGGGGGCGAACTCTTCGGCAGTTGGGAATAACGCGGTAGCCTATGGCGGCGGAGCAAGCGCAACAGTAGGAGGAACTGCGATCGGCGCTCAGGCGTCCGCTACCGGATTCAGCACCACCGCGATCGGTAATCAGACATCCGCCACGGGTACCGGCGCATTTGCTGCAGGTCTCCGTGCTGTGGCCAACGGCGGCTCTGCAGGTTCCGCGGCAATTGCAATTGCCGCCAATGCCTTCGCAACTTCCACAACACCGGCGTCGCCAATCGCCATTGGCGCCGTTGCGTCTGCAACCAACGGAGAAGCTGTCGCAATTGGTAACGGCGCTGGAGCGGTAGGAGACGGCTCATTTGCCGGAGGCGCCGGAGCAAAGGCATTGGGAACGGGTGGAGTTGCCATCGGAGGACTTTCCAGTGCGTCGGCTGTTAATTCTGTCGCACTCGGCACGGGCGCGCAGGCATCCATTACGAATTCGGTCGCACTCGGCGCAGGTTCCACAACGCAAGCCGCAACGAGCGTGAGCAGCGTCACGCTGAACGGCGTGACGTTTGGCGGTTTCGCGGGCGCTGCCCCTGTCGGCGTTGTGAGTATCGGTAATTCGACGCAAACGCGTCAACTCACAAACGTCGCCGCCGGTCAGATCAGCGCGACCAGCACCGATGCCGTGAACGGCTCGCAGCTTTTCTCGGTGGCCTCGCAGGTTGCGGCACTCTCCAATAACCTCACGTCGCTCACAACCACCGTCAACACGCTTTCGACAACCGGCTCGACCGGCACGACGGCTGATCCCACCGGCACTGCAGTGGGCACGAACTCGGTCGTCTCCGTGCAGAACGGCACTGCCATCGGCACGGGTTCGAATGTTTCGGGCAACGATGGAACGGCGATCGGCACGAACTCGACTGCCACGGCCGCGCGCGCAACGGCCATTGGCACGGGTTCCAAAGTCACGGCAACGAATGGAACCGCAATCGGCGATGGTTCCAGTGTCACCAGCGCGAACGGAACGGCAGTGGGCGCGAATTCTCAGGTCACCGCGAACAATTCGGTTGCCCTAGGTGCAAATTCAGTTGCAGACCGGGACAACACGGTTTCGGTCGGTGCGCCGGGTGCTGAGCGTCAGATCACCAACGTGGCAGACGGTACGGCTCCGACCGACGCTGTGAACGTGCGTCAATTGAATAGCGCAGTGAACAGCGTTCGCGACGACATGCAGAAGTATCGCCGCGACGCGAACGCCGGCTCGGCGAGCGCAATTGCAATGGCCAATCTGCCGCAAGCCGTGTTGCCCGGCGAGAAGGTCGTCGCGATGGGTGCCGGAACCTACGGCGAACAGAGCGCGATGGCCGTCGGGCTATCTATCGCGACCGCCAAATGGATGGTCAAAGGCTCGGTGACGACGGGTGTGTCCGGCCACGGCTCCGTAGGCGCTGGCGCCGGCGTGGGCTATCGCTGGTAAGTCAAAGTCAGCTTCGAGCATGGCATGAAGCCACCGCGATGTCTCGCATTACGCGGACATCGCGGTGTACTCTTTTTCGCATCATTGCCATTTCCGTCAATTTAACGTGCCGCCTATCCGGGCGAAGCGTGCTGTAAAAACTACTGCTTGAACGTTGCGCAAAACAGCGACAAAAAGTATTAGTCCGTCTCTGCCATTTAGCGGGAAATGCATTAAAAAGTGCGTACGGAGCGAATGGGCACTTTGTAAGGCGACCGTGGGCGCATTAGCAATTCCGTACTCGCGCATCGCACTCTCGCCACTCACCGCAAGGCTTCCCTGCCAATTCCCCAACGCCATGCATAACGCCGAGACAGTTTCGTGAATGAGCCCCAATTCCGACCGCTTCTTTAATTGTTAAATCTTGCAATACCCCGAAATAGTCGCGGGCTTTCCGTGGACAAATAAAAAGTGTTATGAGAAAGTTGCCGGGAGCACGCATCTTTCCCTTTCTTACGCAACACCTGGTGAGAGGCACCGCGTCTAACCCGAGCAGGTCGAACCTCGTCTCACATAGTGCTCATTCATTTGATTAAAACAGCGCTTGCGCAGGGCAAAGACATGAAGCCATTAAGTGCCGGCGAAACGAAATGATGCGACATCAGGGGCAGGCAACCATGAGTATCCGAGGCGGAAAGAGTTCGGGCGCATGCTCGGTAAAAAAACAATATCAAGGCCGGCAGTTGGCGCTTCTCCGCCCAATCGCAGCCGCTATGCCGTGTCCGTTCGGGCCTTCATAACGCGGCAGGTTATTCATCGTCTCAGCGGTCAGCTCGTCGGAAAGCCGGCTCTTCGATTGAGGTCTGCATTTCCTTTATGCACGCGAACTGGGTGTGCACGAAGCGTTCTTCGCTCGCATTCACGGCTCGTCGTTCATCAAGGTCATAAGCGACTTCGGGAACCCCAGCGCTAAAGCCAACTCGCCACTGACAGACGTTTTAAACACGGTAAATAGGCATCCTAAGCAACAGGAGGCGGGCGCACGCCTGTGCTTACGAGCTTCGCATTTCGATTATTCAGAGAGACAACGACATGAACAGGGCATATCGGACCATCTGGAACAAGGCGCTGGGTGCATTCGTCGCGGCGTCGGAGTTGGATACGTCGCGCGGCAAGGGAAAATCAGGGGCGGCTGCCTCGGTCTGCGATGGACGCAATGGCGAGCGAGGCGAGTGCGCGTCGCTCGCGCCGCGCGGTGCGAATCCTCGCGTGCTCACCATGCTGCTCGCCATGGGCGTAGGCGGATGGGGCACGCAGGCGCTGGCGCAGGCGAGCTGCTCGACGGCGCCCTACAACTTTTATAGCGGCAGCACCACGTGCGTGGGCTTCACGTCCTCGGCGACTGCAGGCGGCGCCACCGTCGTCGGCTATGGCGCGAGCAGTACGGGACTTAACGCAATATCGTTCGGCTTCTAGGCCATTGCATCGACGACCAACGCCATTTACGTGGGCGCGCGCACTGCTGCGGGCACGGGCGCGACCGCGCAGTCCGCGATCGGCATTGGTACTGATGTGACGGCTAGCGGAAACGGGGCGATCGGTATTGGCGTTGACGCGGTTTCCAGCGGCAACCTGTCGACCGCAGTCGGCCCGACGGCGAAGGCCACAGGAGACAAAACGGTGTCGCGATGGGCGCCAGTTCGAGCGCCGCCGCGTCGGGCGCGGTGGCAGTGGGCAGCGGCGCGGTCGGCTCGCAAACAAACGGTGTCGCCGTGGGTTCGGGAGCCAGTGCCACAGGTGCGAACGCGCTGTATCTCGGCGCGCGCACCGCCGCCGGCACGGGATCGAGCGGACTGTCGTCCATTGCCATCGGCACGGACGTGACGTCGACCGGCGACTATGCTGCTGCGTTTGGTTATCAAGCGGTGGGCAGTGGAGCCGCCGCCGTTGCGCTTGGCTATATCGCCAACGGCTCGGGGACGCATTCCATCGCCGTCGGCTTTCAGTCCATCGCCAGCGGGCTCAATGCCGTTTATCTGGGCGCGCGCACCGTCGCGGGCACCGGCGCAACGGCGGCGGGTGCCGTCGGCATCGGCACGGACGTGAGAGCATCCGGTGCGTCGTCGCTGGCCGCGGGCACGGTGGCGGCCGCCACTGCGCAGAACGCAGTGGCGCTGGGAGCGGGAGCGGCCGCCTCGGGACTCAATTCGCTCGGCATGATGAACGGCTCGAGCGCGAGCGGTGCCAATGCAATCGCACTCGGCGGGGCCGATTCCGTCGCGGAAGGCGGCTCGTCTGCGCCCGCGGCCGTCGGCGGCGCCGCGGCCTCGGGCATTCGCGCGGTGGCGATCGGCTCCGGCGCGAGCTCGGGCGGCTCGTCGTCGATTGCGATTGGCGATTCAGCCGCCACGGGCGCAAATGCGAACGCCATCGCGATGGGGACGAATGCAACGGCGTCGGCAAGCAGCGCGGTTGCGTTGGGCAACCAGGCAGCCGCGAGCAGCGGCAATGCAACGGCGATCGGCTTTACGTCGCAGGCGCTCGCTGCGTCGACGGTGGCTATCGGCGACAGCAACAAGGTGGCGGCGACCGCCGGTGCCGGTTCGATTGCCGGTGGTCACAGCTCTCAGGTGTTGAGCGGGACCGGCGCGGTCGCGCTCGGTCAGGCGCAGACGGTCAGCGGCAACGGCGCGGTCGCGCAAGGCAACGGCAACACGGCGAGCGGCCAGGGCGCGGTTGCGCTCGGCAACTCCGCCGTGGCGAACTTGGGCGGCGCGATTGCTTTGGGCGCAGGAGCGTCGGCGACCAATGCGAACGCCGTGGCGCTCGGCGCCGGCAGCACGACCGCAGCGCCCGTCGATACGGCGAGCGTCACCGTGGGCGGCGTCACGCGCGCAGTGCAAGGCACGACGCCCGGCAGCACGGTGAGCATCGGCTCGGTGGGCAATGAGCGCACGCTCACGAATCTCACCGCGGGCCGCGTGAGCGCGACGAGCACGGACGCAGTGAACGGCAGCGAACTGTATGCGACCAACCAGGCGGTCGACAGCCTGACGAGCGGCAGCGTCGGCCCGTTCGTGTCCAACAACTCGGTCACGTCGACGCAACCGGTGTCCTCCGGTGCGAATGCGGCAGCGGGCGGCTTTGGCGCTTCGGCGAGCGGCGCGGCTTCGCTCGTCGTCGGCAATCAGTCCACGGATAACGGCGTGGCGAATTTCACCGTGCTCGGCCAGGGCGCGAGCATCGCGAGCGGCGTCACCGGTTCGAATGTGGCGCTGGGCCAAGGGTCGACGGTCACGTCCGCCGCGGTGCCGACCGGCAGCGGCACCATCAACGGCACGAGTGTCATCTACGCAGGCGGTGCGCCCGCGGGCGTGGTCAGCGTCGGCACCGCGGCGGCGCCCCGCCAGCTGACCAACGTCGCCGCCGGGCGCGTGAGCGCGTCGAGCACGGATGCGGTGAACGGCTCGCAGCTTTTCGCGGCCGATACCGCCATCAACACGATTGGCGGCCAGGTGACGAACCTGGGCAACAGCGTGGCGTCGAGCCTCGGCGGTGGCACGACCTACAACAGCACGACCGGCGCGCTGACCACGAGCCTCAGCTATGGCGGCAACACCTATAGCTCGGTGCAGAATCTCATCACTGCCATCACCGGCGGCGGCAGCGCGCCCGGTATCAAGTACTTCCACGCGAACTCGACGGCGCCCGACAGCCAGGCGCTCGGAACCGACAGCGTCGCGATAGGGCCGAACGCGGTCGCCAACAACACGGGCGATGTCGCGCTCGGCTCGGGCTCGCAGACCGGCGCTGCCACGCCGACCGGCAGCGCGACGATCAACGGGACCGTGTACAGCTTCGCGGGCGCAAATCCGACCAGCGTCGTGAGCGTGGGCGCGGCAGGCGCCGAGCGGCAGATCCAGAATGTGGCGGCGGGCAGCCTGAGCGGGAGCAGCACGGACGCCGTGAACGGCTCGCAGCTGTACCAGACCAACCAGGCGATCGACAGCCTTGCGACCACCGTCGCCGCCGACAAGACGCACTACTACAGCGTCAACGACGGCGGCACGCATGGCGGCAACTACAACAACGACGGCGCAACAGGCACGAACGCCCTGGCGGCTGGTGTCGCGGCCACGGCGAGCGGCGCGAGCAGCTTTGCGGGCGGCAACGGCGCGGCTGCGCTTGCGAACAATGCTGTGGCGCTGGGTGCGCTGTCGAGTGCATCGGTGGCGGGCGGCGTCGCGATTGGCTCCGGTTCCGTGTCGGACCGCGCGGTGTCGTCGTTTGCGGTGACCGGACAGCTGTACTTCCACGCGAATTCGACCGCAGCCGATTCGCTCGCGGTCGGCGCGGAGTCGATTGCGGTTGGCCCGACCACCGTGGTCAACGGCGACAACGGTGTGGGCATGGGCAATGGCGCCATCGTCGACTCGACTGTGCCGGGCGGCGTCGCAATTGGCCAGGCGGCGAGTTCGGCGCAGGCCGACGCGATTGCTCAGGGCGCGAATGCGAGCGCGGCGAATGCGGGTTCCATCGCAATAGGCCCGGGCTCGCACAGCAGCGCAATCGACGCGCTCGCGCTGGGCGCCGGCTCAGTGACGACGGTCGGCGCGTTGAGCAATTACATCGCGTATGGGCTGAGCAGTCCGCAGTCGTCGGCGGGCGAGGTGAATATCGGCAACCGGCAGATCACCGGCCTTGCGGCGGGCAAAGCCGGCACGGACGCCGTCAACGTATCGCAGCTCGATGCAGTGGCAAGCCGCCTGACGACGCTCATCAATCAGCAGACGGTCAACAACGGCGGCAGTTTCTCGTCGTCGCCCGGCACGCCGGCGCCGCCGACGCCCTCGGGGTCGAACTCGTCGGCGGGTGGCCAGGGCGCCGTCGCGTCCGGTACGAACAGCTCGGCGGTCGGCAATGGATCGACCGCGTCGGGCACCGGTTCGACCGCGGTGGGCGCAGGAGCAACGTCGACGGGCGCCGGGTCCACCGCGCTCGGCGCGGACAGTAACGACGGCGGCCGCGCGAATGTAGTGGCAGTCGGCTCCGCGGGGACGAACCGGCAGGTCATCAACGTCGCCGCCGGCACGGCGCCGACGGATGCCGTCAACGTTCAGCAGCTGAACGCGGCGCTTTCCCAGGCCAACGCCTACACGGATGCACGCATGAACGAGTTGCAGAACGGCATCAACTCGACGGCGCGCAACGCCTACTCGGGCATCGCGGCAGCAACCGCGCTCACGATGATTCCCGAAGTCGACGACAAGGACAAGACGCTGTCGCTCGGTATCGGCACGGCGGGTTTCCGCGGCTATCAGGCGGTGGCGATTGGCGGTACGGCGCGCCTCACAGAGAACCTGAAGATGAAGGCCGGCGTCGGCATGAGTCCCGGCGGCACGACGGTTGGCGTCGGCGCGGCCATGCAATGGTAAGTCGTGAAGGCAGGGCCGCTGCGGCGCCTCCTGCGTTCTTCGCTACACACAGTCTATGGAGTACCTGATGAAACGACTCTTTTTTGCAAGCCTATTGTCTGCCGCCGTGCTCGTCGTGACCGGATGCACGGCAGGGAGCGGTCCGACCTACAACGCCTATTCGGTCGACTGGCGCAACGGCGCGAGAATATACCGCGCCGAGTGCCACGGACTGTTCGAGGGCGCATCGACCTGCATGGATGTCGCGCGGCGCATCTGCGGCGACAAGCTGGTTCAGGCGATCGACAAGATCGATGTGGTTCGTATTGCCGACGACCAACGGAGCGACCCGCGCGTTCTGCACTTCAAATGCGGCGAGGCGGTGAGCAACAAAGCGCCCGCCGAAACCGGTGCGGTTGCGGCTCAGGCCGCCACGCTGGAGAACTTCTCGCTGGAAAGCGACGCGCTGTTTCCGTTTGGCAAGTCGTCGCCCGAGTCCATGTTGCCGGCCGCCAAAGCCAGACTCGACGAGATCGCCACGCGCATCCGTCAGCACGAGCAGGTGAGTGCCATCACGGTGGTGGGCCATACCGACAGGCTCGGTCCCGAATCGGTCAACGGGCCGTTGTCGCTCGCGCGGGCCAACACCGTGCGCGACTATCTCGTGGCACACGGGTTGGACGGCAGCATCATTCACGCGAAGGGCGTCGGCTCGAGCGAGCCGCGAACGCATTGCGCGAAGGGCGACGCGCGCGCATTGATTGCGTGTCTGCAACAGGATCGTTATGTGTCGATCACCGTGGAGGGGCGCAAGTGATGTGAGCGCGAGCCGGCGGCGCGGATGCCTCAAGAGGAGCGAGCGATGCCCGCTCCTCTCTCAGTTCTGCGTAAACGCATTCGGCGCGGAACAGAGGAATCCGGAGCAATTTGTCGCGGAGAAGTAGAATCCGGCCAATTGCCATGGAATCCGCCTATCAACTCAGCCTCCCGACTCCGCTAACCACGTACGCCAGCCGCCTGCATGCGTGATATCCACTGCATCATGCAAACCGTTCTGCTCGCAGATGAACCCGGTCTCCCATGTCCCATCCGCGAGTTCCACTTTTCCGAGTCCCAATGGCGCGGGAATTGCGCCGATAAACGAGCCGAGTTCCATGCTCGGCAACTCCCATACTTCTACGGCAATCGCCGCGCCTGCCTCTCGCACGCGCGCCATGGCCGGGCGACGAATGCCTGCGCCGGGCAGTGCATAGAGCCGGTAATCCGGCGAACTGGTTGTTCTTTCGACGAGGCGTGCGCCGTGCCTCGTCAACTGCCCATTCAACGGCAGCCCTTCCAGATGCGCGCCACACACTACGATGCGCACGCGATCGTTGCGCCCTCTCGCGGCAGGCAACGGGTAGTCGCACGAATTGCCGCCGACTGTCGGTAAGCCCAGCGCTTGCTGCAGGCTCGCCGCCACGCCGAGCAGATACTGATCGGTGAATGCGCGCCCGAATAGCGTCACGCCCCACGGCAGTCTATTCTCCATGAACCCGCCAGGCACCGCGACGGCCGCATAGTCGAGCAGATTCATGAAGTTGGTGTAATGGCCGAGCAGCGAATTCGCGCCAACGGGGTCCTCTTCGAGTTCGGCAAGCGTGACCGGGCGAGGGAAGGCGGGAGTGAGCACGCAGTCGAGTCCCTCAAGAATGGCATCGCACTGCTTCTTGAGTTCTTGCAGCCGATACTGCGCGCGAAAAAGCTCCACAGCGCTCGCGCCCGGCGCTTTCGCGAGTACATCGCGAATGACGGGCAGCACTGCATCGGGTTGTGCTTCCATCAGAGGGCCGACCACGCTGTAGCGCTCGGCCACCCACGGTCCTTCATAGAGGAGCCTCGCCGCTTCGAGAAACGGCTCGAAGTCGATTTCGACTGGTTCTCCGCCGATCGCTTCGAGCGTCGATCGCACGCGAGCAAGGAGTTCCGGGCTCTCGTTGCAGCCGGAAAATTCCAGTTGCTGCGGCACGCCGAAGCGGAAATTCGCCGGCCTGCCGAATGCGCTCGCATCGTTCCATTGCGGATTCGCGCGGCTATAGGCATCGGCGGGATCGGCTGATGCAGTGAGTGCAAACAGCTCGCTTCTTGTGCCGTCGCGGTGAAATAGGTTACGCAGTCCAACGTTCAGCACGCCGGTACGACGCCCGTAGTGGAAAGCAGACCTTTGGTCGCTTTCAGTCCGACGAGGTTGTTGAGCGCGGCGGGCACGCGTCTTGAACCGGTGGTATCGGTGCCGGGTGCAAAACTCGCCACCCCGAGTGCGACGGCCAGCGACGAACCAGAACTGGAACCGCCCGACGGATAGTCGGGCAGCACGCTATTGCGGCATTTGCCGTACGGCGACCGCGTGCCGTTCAAACCGGTGGCGAACTGATCGAGGTTCGTTTTGCCGATGGGCACCGCGCCGAGCGCAATCAATTGGGCTACGAGCGTCGCCGATTCGGCGGGCACATAGGCGAATGCGGGACACGCCGCGGTGGTCGGGATTCCGGCAAGATCGATATTGTCCTTGATGGCGAATGGAATGCCGTAAAGCGGTAAGGAGTCCGCGTTAAATTCGTCGAGGCGTGCAAGATACGGTTCGGTTCCGCTTCGGAAAGTAGCCGTATGAACAGACGATATTCGTCATTCAACGATGCGGCGCGCGTGAGTACTTGCGCGATCATCGCGCGTGGCGTCGTCTCGCCGCTGCGATAATGATCGCGCAAGGTCGAAAGACGCAGGTCGAAAGAAGTCATGCGAGATTCCCGAGAAGGTTCTGCTGCAAAGTACGCGAGCTGAAAAGGATACGGCGCACAATCACCCCCGGCTCATTACGACCACACGCTGCCCCGCCTTCACCGGCGAGCCGGGCGCGACGTGCACTTCGTCGATAATGCCCGCGCATTGCGCGGTCACGGCTATTCCATCTTCATCGATTCGATGATGAGCAGCACGTCGCCCGCCGCCACGGACTGGCCCGGCGTCACGTGTACCTGCCAGAGATTGCCCGCGATCTCGCTGTCGACGGCGATCTGGTCGTCGGCAAGAGGCGCGCTCGCCGCGTCTGAAGCAATGGGTGCATCCATTGCTGCGTCGACATTCTCGGTACCTTGCCAGCGTTGCCGCTCCGCCTGGAATGCAGCGCGCTGCCGCGAACGGAATTGAGCGATGCTGTCCGCTTCGCGCTCGAGAAAGCCCAGGTAGTCGGTCAGCGACAGCTCTGTCGTTTCGATCCGCAGCGGGTAACGGCCAAGCGGAAAGTCCTCGCGAATCCTCAGCAGTTCGTCAGCGGGTACTTCGTAGAAGCGGATCTGATCGAAAAAGCGCAACAGATACGGCTCGCCGGCAAAGTCCGCTGTTTGACGAAAGCGATTCCACATCTGCAGCGTGCGTCCCACGAACTGATAGCCGCCGGGCCCTTCCATACCGTAGACGCAAAGATAGGCACCGCCGATTCCGACCGAGTTCTCCGCCGTCCACGTCCGCGCCGGGTTGTACTTTGTCGTGACCAGCCGATGACGCGGGTCGAGCGAAGTGGCGACCGGCGCACCGAGGTAGACGTCGCCCAGACCCATCACCAGATAGCTTGCTTGGAAGACGATCTGTTTGAGCGCGTCAATCGATTCCAGATCATTGATGCGGCGAATGAACTCCAGATTGCTGGGGCACCACGGCGCGTCTTTTCTGATGGTGGTCATGTACTTGTCAATTGCGAGCTGACAAGCGGGGTCGTCCCACGAGAGCGGCAGATAAACAATGCGCGACGGTACTCGCAGATCTTCTATGAGCAGTACTTTTTTCCAGGTGTTCGCAACCGTCTCCAGCAGTGTATTCAGCGGGAGAACATCGGGCCGATAGTGAACCTGCAACGAGCGAATACCCGGCGTGAGGTCGATTACGCCGTCAAGCCGCAGGGATTCAAGCGACTGCATCAATGCATGCGCGCGGAATCGCAGTTCGAGATCCAGCTCCGCGGGACCCACTTCCAACAGAAGATGCGTGTCGCCCGACAGGCGCGCAAGCAGGCGCTCGCGGCCGGCGCCCACGTCGAGCACGATCGGCGAACTCAGCGTGTACGCCAGCGGCAATTGTGCTGCGTCGACACCTGCCGCTGTGAATTGAGCCCCGAGTAATGTGGTCTCGAGATGGAGGCGCTGCGCGGGCAGCCTCTATGCGCACCGGCACGAAGCGCACTTTGTCGCCGGCTTTGAGTTGACCGATTTGCCACAGGTCCGCCTCGATGATCGTGACCGGGCACACAAAGCCGCCAAGACTCGGACCATCGGGGCCGAGAATGACGGCCATGTCACCGGTGAAATCGACCGCTCCCACAGCATAGGGATTGTCGTGAATGTTCGACGGATGCAGGCCCGCTTCGCCGCCGTCCTCACGCGCCCACTCGGGCTTGGGTCGGATCAGACGCACGCCGGTGCGGCTCGAATTGAAATGGATTTCCCATTCGGTGTCGAAAAAGCGCGTCACATAATCGGGCGAGAAGTACTCCGGCGCGCCGTGCGGACCGTAAATGACGCGCAGCACCCGCACGTCCGGCAGCGCCGCCGTCAGTGCCGTCGGCAAACTTGTGCCGCTCGTGCGGTCGGTCAGCGGATATAGATGCAGCACATCGCCCGCTCTCAGCGCACGGCCGCCGTGGCCGCCGAACTGTCCCAGCGTGAAGGTGCTGCGGCTGCCCAGATACGTCGCAACGTCGAATCCGCCGCGCACCGACAGGTATGCCCGCGCGCCCGCGCCTCGTATGGTGCCGAGCACGAGCGTCGCGCCTGCGGGCACGAGCACCGCGGTATTCATCGGAATCGGCTGGTCGTCGAGTGTGACGGGCAACACGGCACCGGTGATCGCGACGACGGCCTCCGTGTTGAAACGAAGCGTCGGCCCGCTCATGGTGATTTCCAGCGCGGTCGCGCCGGCTTCATTGCCGAGCAACGTATTCGCGAGCCGCAATGCGCGGCTGTCCATGGGCCCCGAGGGAGGAATGCCGACTGCCCAATAGCCGAGCCGGCCCGGATAGTCCTGCACGGTCGTCTGCGTGCCGCCGCTCAGCACTTCCAGAGTCGCCGCGCGATAACGCAGCGTTTCCAGGCAGCGGGTCCACGGTTCGCCGCTGGCAAACGGCGTGTCGTCGATGATCTGCCGGAGAT
This sequence comes from uncultured Paraburkholderia sp., assembly GCA_940746715.1. GTDB lineage: Bacteria > Pseudomonadota > Gammaproteobacteria > Burkholderiales > Burkholderiaceae > Paraburkholderia. Next base: position 24,155 of record CALNWN010000006.1, on the reverse strand, counting down.
AGTCGCGATTCGTTTCCACACCGTACAGCCGCGTGCTGCCGAGTGCGTCGGCGAGTGCGCGACGCGCTTCATCGCGGGTCGGCGACCACGCAATCAGCTTCGCGAGCATCGGGTCGAAATAGGGCGGCACGTCGCAATCCGCTTCGATCCACGTATCGATGCGCAGGTTCTTTGCGTCCGCTGCGGGAAAGGCCACATCGGTCACAAGTCCGGGGCTCGGTTTGAAGTCGCGGCCCGGATCTTCCGCATACAGGCGTGCCTGGATTGCATGCCCTTCCGGCTGAAGGCCGCTCGCGAGAACGGAAAGCGGCGCGAGTGTGCCCGCCGCGAGTTCGATCATCCAGCGCACGAGGTCGACTTTCCAGACCTGTTCAGTCACGCCGTGCTCGACTTGCAGCCGCGTGTTGACTTCAAGGAAATAGAACTTTTGCGCTAGGGCGTCGTAGACGAATTCGACGGTTCCGGCCGAGCGGTAATGAACGGCCTTGGCGAGTTTGAGTGCCGCCTCGCATAGCGCAGCGGCCATTCCGTCAGGCAGGTTCGGCGCGGGCGTTTCTTCGAGTACTTTCTGGTTGCGCCGCTGGACCGAGCAATCGCGTACGCCCAGTGCAATTGCATCGCCCTTGCCGTCGCCGAAAACCTGAACTTCGAGATGGCGCGCGCTCAGTTCTTCTGACTGCTACAGACGCGCATGCCGATGCCGCCGCCCGCCGTACTCTTCAGCATGACCGGGTAGCCGATTCGCGCTGCCGCATCGAGTGCGTCGGCGAGATCGTCGAGAAGGCCCGTGCCTTCCAGCATCGGCACGCCTTGCGACGCGGCAATCGCGCGTGCAGTGTGCTTGAGTCCGAACTCGCGCAACTGTTTCGGCGTCGGTCCGATAAAAGCAATGCCGGCGGCTTCGCAGGCTTCGGCGAATGCCGCGTTTTCCGACAGGAAGCCGTAACCCGGGTGTATGGCCTGTACGCCTTCGGCGCGCGCGAGCGAAAGTATCTTCGCGATGTCGAGGTAGGTCGTTGCCGCAGCGCCCTCGCCAAGACTGTGGGCACTGGCGGCCTGGGTCACGTGCAGACTTGCGCGATCAGCTTCGCTATAGACGGCAACGCCTGCCACATCGAGTTCGCGCAGCGTGCGCAGAATGCGGCAGGCAATGGCGCCGCGATTGGCTATGAGGACTTTGTCGAACATGGAATGGCACAAAAACATGGGCGGGCCGTCCCGCCGTGAGCGTGCATGCCGTGGCCGTCCACGGCAGGTCGGCAGACAATGCGGCCGGTTGCCTAGTGTTTGACTGGTTGGTGCGACACCGCGGTTGAAGAACTTGCCGGCCAATAACGCTCCGCGCGGATACGCATTACTTCATATAACCAGCGGCGCAATGTCCTCAGTTCCATATCAATAGCTCCGCGGGTGTGGGGTTGTAGGCGTTGCAGGGATTGTTGAGCTGCGGGCAGTTGGAGATAAGTACGATCACGTCCATTTCCGCACGCATTTCGACGTATTTGCCGGGTGCAGAGATGCCGTCTTCGAAAGTCAGTCCGCCGCTTGACGTGACGGGAACGTTCATGAAGAAGTTGACGTTCGCGCCGATATCGCGCTTCGACAAACGGCCGTCGTGCGCGCAGGCTCGCAGGTAATTGTCGCGGCAGCTGTGCATGTAGCGCTTTTCCAGCGCATAACGCACGGTATTGCTTTCCTGCGCGCAGGCACCGCCCAACGTGTCGTGACGGCCACACGTGTCAGCGACGATCGTCAACAGTGGGTTGCCGAGATTCGAATACAAGACCGTTCCGGTCGTCAGATAGAGGCTGCGCTGGCGCCGCAGCGTGCGTTGTGCGTCGTATCGTTCGCGCGGATCGGCGGCGCTGTAGAACAGCGTGTCGACGGCCTGATTGCCTTCCAGGTCGAGAATGCGCAGTGTCTGCCCCGTCCTGAGTTCTTTTAGCCAGGGTTCTCCGGCGGCCAGCGTTTCGCGGAAAATGGCGTTAGCCGGATCGAGCGTGCTTTCGGTGAGCGTTTTTATCGTCATGGGTGCTCCGGTCAGAGAAAGAAACGTTCGGTATTGATGAACCCACGGACGTTTTCATCGCATGAAGTGCGGCACAGTTCAGCGACGCTCGCGTCCGCGGCACTGAGCGTGAGCTTGACGGGCTTCGGCACATATTCGGGGTGCGGGTCCAGAAGATGCTGGATCGCGGTGAGGATCACGAGCGTGTTCATCGGCGCATACAACTCGACGTAATCGTCGGCGGTGGAGTTGTGGGTAACGAAGTTCAGTGTTCCTTCGTCAGTGACGTCGACGCGGCTGCCGAGCGCGAAGCCCTCTTTCAGATCGTGCGTGACCATGAAGATCGTCAAGCCGGATTCGCGCCATAAATTCAGCAGCAACTCGTGCATGTCTTTGCGAATGCCCGGGTCGAGCGCACCGAAGGGTTCGTCCAGCAGCAACACGCGCGGTTTCATGATCAACGCCTGCGCAATGGCAAGCCGCTGCTGCATGCCGCCCGACAATTGATGTGGGTACTTGTCGAGCGAACTGCCGAGTCCCACCTTATCGAGCATTGCAACCGCCTCGTCCTGGGCTGAGCGGCGGCGCTCTCCGAACAGGCGGCCAGTCCATCTGGCCTGCGGTAACTCAAGCCCGAGCAGCACGTTGCGCATCACGGTCAGATGGTCGAATACGGAGTAGCGCTGGAACACCACGCCGCGATCCGCATCCGGTTCTCCGGGCAGCGCTTTGCCATCGAGCAGAATCTCGCCGCGCGTCACGCGCTCCTGGCCGGGAAGAAGCCGCAGGAACGTCGACTTGCCGCAACCCGATGCACCGACCATCGAGCAGAACTCGCCCTTTTCAACTTTCAGATCGAGCCGTTCGAGCACGACCTGTTCGCCGTATTCTTTCCAGACGTTGCGTACTTCGATCATCGCGAGCCTCCGCCGTACCACGGGAAGGCGCATTTCGTGAGGCGCCGCAATGCTTCGTCCATCAGCCATGCGAGGAGCGTGATCCAGAGGACGTACGGGAGAATCACGTCCATGGCCAGATAGCGGCGCACGAGAAAGATGCGGTAGCCGAGGCCGTCGGTGGACGCGATGGCTTCGGCGGCAATCAGAAACAGCCAGGCCGAGCAAAGCGATAAACGCAACGCGACGAGAAGACGCGGCAATAGCTGCGGAACGATCATGCGCAGTATCAGCGTCCAGCTCGTCGCGCCGAGTGTCTGCGCCTTGACCAACAACTCGTTCGGTATGTCGCGGGCGCGCTGCTGAAGATCGCGAATCATCATCGGCGTAATACCGATGACGATCAGCACGACCTTCGACAATTCGTCCAGACCGAATACGATGAACAGAATGGGCAGCAGCGCGAGCGGCGGAATCATCGAAATCACGGTGATGAACGGCGACAGTGCTGCCGTGACGGCCGGAATGCTGCCGGTCGCGATGCTGACGGCCAATGCGATCACCGCGCTCGCCGCGAGTCCGATTGCGAGGCGCCGCACGCTGGAACGCGTGTCGGTCCACAGCAGATGTTCTCCGGTGCGCTTGTCTTCGGTGAACGCGTACTGCTTGACCGCGTCGGCCATTTGGGCGGCACTGGGCAGCAGTTTGTCGTCCGGGTTCACGGCGAGTCTCGCCGACGAGCTCGTGAAATAAACCACCACGAGTACGACGAATGGCATGAGCAGCAGCATCAGGGCGCTACTTCTCCCCGGATATCGATTGATCAGTCGCATGACGGAACCTTGTGGTTCAGGTATCTGACTTAGAGCTTCCCGTCCGCGGCCATCCGGACATAGGAAGGATCGAAGCGCAGCTTGATATTGTTTCTGTTGCCGACGACCACGCCATTGCCGAATTCCATGCCCACCGCGTTGGCGTCGGCCGCGCCTTGACCAAGCAGACCGTGGTCGAAGGAAAACTTCGCGACGCGCGTCATCGTGGTCGGCAGGTTTGCGCTGGTCGCGAAGGCGAGTGCGGCCTTCGGCGTATAGAAGAGTTCAGTGGTGGAAAGCTGGCTCTTGAAGCCGGCGAGGTCGGTGCCCGACGCCTTGGCCATCGAATTCAACGCCGCTGCGCTGGCCGTGTTGTTGGCTTGCATCAGCGCAAGCATTTCGAACCAGGCGCCGGTCAGCGCTTTGCCGAGAGCCGGATTGTCATGGAGCGTTTTCGTGTTGACGACCATCATGTCCATGATCTCGCCGGGAATCTTGCTGGAGTCGAAGACCTCCGTGACATTCGGCTTGGCTTTCAGGTCGGCAAGCATCGGGTTCCACGTGACGGCCTGCTTCACTGCGGGAGTCGCAAACGCACCCGAAATATCGGCGTCCGAAGTATTGACGACCTTGAGATCGCGTTCGTTGAGGCCTGCGGTTTCCAATGCGCGCGCGAGCAGGTAATGCGAAACCGAGAACTCGACCAGATTGACGGACTGTCCCTTCAGATCCGCGACTTTCTTGCCGGAACCTTTGATCAGTACGCCGTCGTTGCCGTTCGAAAAGTCGGTGACGAGCAGCGCGGTCGAATCCACGCCGCCGGTGGCGGGAATGGTCAGTCCATCCATGTTAGTCATCGTGCAGCCGTCGAATTTGCCGGCGGTGTACTGGTTGATCGACTCGACGTAGTCGTTCAGTTGCACGACATCGACATGAATGCCGTATTTCTTCGCCCATTTGGACACGATGCCTTGCATCTTCGCTTCGCCCCACGGCATCCAGCCGGCGTAAATGGTCCAGCAGACCTTGAAGTCGGTCCGGCCGGCAGCGAACGAGGGGGAGGAGGAGAGAACCGCGAAAGCAGCGACAACGCTGGCGAGAAAACGAAGTTTGCGCATATGGATGACCCCAGTGTGGCGGATTGATAGCGGTAGGAGCGGCGCGACGTGTCGCGTTCTCTCCCGAGCTTTTATCCCGCCGTGTAACCTCGCCTGAGGTCGACAACTCTCGGACCAGCGTTTGCGTGCGGCGATGCCGCGGCGCAAACCGGAACCCTAGTCGTCCATTGCAAATTGTGACTGCCAAACCGGACGTAGCGCCGGCTCCTGAACGAAGTACAGCGAGAACCGTGCCATGCGCAAAGCCCCTGAAAACAGGGCTTTGTGTCAGCAGACGCCTGGCGGCCAGGCGCGGATGCAACGTTGCAGTGCGGCGGTGCCCGCTCGTGGTGCAATTTCGCTGCGGCGTGAAGCGGGGCCGACGCCTGGCTCCCGCAACAAGACTATCAGGCACGTTTTAATTCGTTAGCCCGCGGCCCTATGGTCGGCCACGGGCTGCCAGCACATACCGGCTAGCTAAACCCCTGCGGTCTGCCGAGCGCGCACCATTCCCGAATCAGCCGACGCTCTCGCTGCCTGCGGTTCACTGGAGGGCGCCGAAGCCGGCGGCACCAGCTTGCCTCGCACGAGCATCTCCAGCGTCTTTATCGCCAGCATCGCGACGATGACATTAGCCACCACGAACAGAACAGGCGCGGCCCATTCCACTGCGCCCGTCGCGCCTCGCTCCACCATGCGCAGCGCCATTGCCGGCAATGCGGCCACGCCGAAGCTGAAAGCCCAGTAACCCGGCACGAAGGGCTGCTGGCGAATCCACGGCAGCAGGCGCAACAGCAGCAAGGCCTGATAGAGGCCGTAGCCGAGCAGCATCAGCGAAAACAGGTCGGGCGCGCCGCTCGTCAACGCGAGGTAGGTGACGCCGCCTACGACGGGCGGCGCAAGCTGGATGCCGAGCGTCGGACGCAATGCTTCGGGCAGCGATTCATGTACCGCGGCACGGTGCAGGATCAGCGATTCGATTGCAAGCCAGAACAGCGCGCCCGCGCCGAAGAAGAGCCCGCCCAACTGATGAAAACCGAAAGCCGCGGCTGTGGTGCCGGCCACGAAGCTCGGCGCCACGGTGGGCAGATAAATGGCGGACGTAATGAGTTCCGGCTTGCGGCCGCCTTGCCAGAGCCGTCCATGCAGATACGCGCCGAGTGCGAGTTGCGCGAGCGCGGCCACGCTGAACAACACAAGCGCGAGTCGGTACGCGTGCGGCTGCAGAAGCTGCGCGGCCAGCATGCTCGACACAGGGCCGAGCGCCACAAAAGACGACTGCACCGGATGCTGCAGTTCCGCGCGGGCGTCGGCGGCGCGCGTGCGCCACTTTTGCGCGTAGGCGACGAGAATGACGAGCCATACGACCAGCGCGGCGACCGTCGTGATCGTTCCGATGGCGGCGGGCCAATGCCACAACGTGATCGCCACGCGCAACGCGGCATCCACGGGCTCGGCCTCGGCTTTCGCGAGCGCATCGTGCGCACCGTACGCGACGCTGACGTGATAGCCCTCGCTCTCGCATAGCAGGGCCAGCGAATCCGCGGCGTCCTTGTTGTCGTCGACGATCAGCACATTGAGCGCAGCGCGCTCGCCATGCGAGGTGCCGCTCGCGGACGGTTCGTCGTGCAACGGCGTGGGCGCTTCGGGCGCGTGCAAAAGCGGCAGCCGGATCGACACCGTGGCGCCGCGGCCCGGGCCGGGACTCGCGATGTCGATGGAACCGCCGTGCAGTTCCACCAGCTTCTTCACCAGCGACAAGCCGATGCCGAGCCCGCCGTGCGCGCGGTCGAGCGTGCGCTCGCCTTGTGCGAAGAGGTCGAAGATGTGCGGCAGCAGATCCGGCGAAATGCCGCTGCCGTTGTCTTCAATGGTGACCGCCGCGAAGCGTTCGTCGGCGAGCGCGGTCACGCACACGCTGCCGCCGGGATCCGTGTACTTGCAGGCGTTGTTCAATACATTGACGAGGATCTGCGAGAGGCGCAGCGGGTCCGCATGCAGCCAGACGGGCGCGGGCGGCAGCTTGACCGTGAGGTGCTGGCCGCGCGAGGCCGCCATCGACGACACGGTTTCCAGCGAGCCGTAAATCGCTGTGCCGAGCAGCACCGGCTCGCGCCGAAGCACGATGCGCCCGTGCGTGATGCGCGACACTTCGAGCAGATCGTCGACGAGTTGCGCCATATGATCGACCTGCCGGCTCAGCATGCCGACCAGTTCGCATGAATTCATGCCGGATTCTCTGTCGCGGCGCAGCAGGGCAATCGCATTGCGCATCGGTGCGAGCGGGTTGCGCAGTTCGTGCGCGAGCATCGCGAGGAATTCGTCATTGCGGCGATCGGTTTCGCGCAATGCGAGTTCCAGCGTCTTGCGCTGCGTGATGTCCACTGCGCTCGCGATGACGCGCCACGGTTTGCCGTCGGCGTCGCGTTGCAATACCGCCTGGCTCTGCAGCCAGCTTTCCTCGCCGTGCATCATGATGCGGAATTCGAGCGGCTTGTCGAATTCGCCGGTCAGGGCGACGCGCCGCATCGCAGCGTCCACGGCGGCGCGGTCCTCGGCATGCACGCGATGCAGCGCCGCGTCGTACGGCAGCGCGTCGACGCTGTCCCAGCAGACTGTCCATGAATCGAGCGACAGATACCCGATGGTCATGCGCGCGGCACGCATGGCCACCTGAAGACGCAGATTGCGCTCTTCCAGCGCGGCTGCGGCGGCGCGCTCGTCGGTCACGTCCGTCGCCATGCAGAACCATTCGCGCAGCGTGCCGTCGTCGTCGCGCAAAGGCGCGGCGCGCGCGGACATGGTGCGCCAGCTGCCGTCGCGCCGCCGCAGCCGGAAGGTCATCGAGCCCGGCATTTGCGCCTTGACGATGTTCGACCACGTCGCGCGCGCAGGCCTGGTCGTCGGGGTGAACGAGATCGAGCCATTCGCAGCCCGCGGTGAGGCCGTCCTGCGGCGTGAACGAGTGCCAGTTGCCGAGCTGATTCGTATGGCCCGCTGCATCCGCGATCCACGTGAGTTCTGAACTCGCTTCGACGAGCGCGCGGTAGCGCTGCTCGCTGCGCTCGCGCTCGATCTGCGCGTCGTGCTGCTCGGTGATGTCATACGTGACGCCGAATACGCGTTCGATTGTCGTGCCGCTTCCGCAGTCCGTTTCGCCGCGCGTGCGCAGCCACGAACGGCGCCCGTCCTCGAGTTCGATCGGAAAGTCCAGTTCGAAGGGCACGCACTCGTGCAAGCGGGCTGTCAGCTCGCGAGCGAACCACGCGCGATGACTCTCTGGAATGCGGTCGAAGAGCCATTGCAACGGCACTTCGGCTTCCTGCCGTTCGAGCCCGTAGATTTGCGCGAGCTGAGCCCTGATGCGCGCGGTGCGGCTGCCCATGTCCCATTCCCACGCGCCGACGCGCTGACGCGCGCCGCGTCGAGTGCAAAGCGCAGACGCCGTTCGCCGACTTCGTAGGCTTCGCCTGCCTTGACGAAGTCGTGGATGTCCATGGCGATCCCGCACGCGCCGCTGACGACGCGCGCGTCGTCGAAAATCGGCTGAATGCGCAGTTTGTGCCAGCGGTATTGGCCGTCGAAACGTTCGAGGCGCGCATTTACCTTGGCGCTTTCGCCCGCTGTGAGCGCGCTGCGCCATGCGTCGAGCACTTTCTTGACGTCGTCTTCCAGAACGAACTGGTCCCAGTGAATCGCGGTGTTCGGCGCGAAGGGATTGCCGAGGTATTTTGCGGCAAGCGATGTTGGCATAGGTGACGATACCGCCTGCATCGGCGGTCCATACGAGAGCCGGAACCTGATCGGCAATATCGTTGTTGCTCATTGCGTTATCAATCGCACTGTTTTACTGCTTCGAGATGACGTGTGCTTAGATCGTAAGTGAGATTGAGGCATCGCGCTGCCGCAGCGGAGCGAAAGCCAATCGTCATGTGCCCGCTGCCTCGCTGCTATTGGGGAAACCATGGGTTCGCACCCCATTGCGGCACTTCGTCGCTTATGCCCTGGCCAATTCCGCAGACCTTTAGGCGCAATACGTCGATAATCGCGCTTCGCGGTGCTCATCGTGCTCCAGAAACCGGCTGCAATAATACGGGCGTGCGCACAGTTGGACCGACGCGCGAGAGCCGCATGCCAACTCAGCATGCGGCGCGCCTCGCGTGGGACAGGAGACGTGATGAACAACATTCCGCCGGCAGCATACGACCACAACAATTCACGTCGGCGCGGGGCGCGTTTTGCGCTCATGCCGCTTGCCGCGGCGGTGCTGTGCTGCGCGGCTTCATTCGATGCGCGCGCCGCGGGCGCGTTGCCCGCGGGCGGACACTTCGTCGGCGGAAACGGATCGTTCAGCAGCGACGGCACCACGCTGACGATCAGTCAGGGCTCGGGCCGCGGTGTGGTCGACTGGAACAGCTTTTCGATTGGCGGCGGCAACCGCGTGGTGTTTGCCAACAGCAACGGCGCGACGCTCAACCGCGTCACTGGCGGCTCGCCGTCGGCAATTCTCGGCACGCTGAGCGCAAGCGGCAGCGTCTATCTGATCAACCCGCAAGGTATCGTCGTCGGACCGCGAGGCGTCGTGTCGACAAACGGACGCTTCGTCGCGTCGACGCTCGATGTCGCCGACACCGACGCCTTCATGAACGGCCAGCCGCTCACCCTGTCGGGCAATTCGCGCGCGGGCGTGGTGAATCTCGGCACGATTGCTTCCGGCAACGGCGATATCTTCCTCATCGCGCGGCAGGTGGGCAATGCCGGCACTATCAGTGCGACGAACGGCACCGTCGAACTGGCGGCGGGGCAGCAGGTGCTGCTGCAGGATTCGTCGTCGGGCAGGCAGGTGTTCGTGCAGCCCAGCCAACTAGGCGCGGGCGCCACTATCGTGAACGGCGGCCTGCTTCAGGCGGCGCAGGTCAGCCTGCAAGCCGTGGACGGCAACATCTACGCGCTCGCCGGCAATCACGAGGCCATCCGCGCGACCGGCACCGCCACGCGCGACGGCCACGTGTGGCTCGTCGCGGCGCACGGCACGTTGCAACCGGGCGGCCTGATCGATGCAACCGGCGGCACTGTCGACATGAGCGCGGACACGCTCGCGTTTCCGACTGGCGGCACGACGGTGCACGCTAATCAATGGAACATCGCCACGCCAGCCTTCACCGTGGACAACAGCGCGGCGCGCGCTCTCTCGACCAGCCTCGGCACCGGCACTTCGGTCAACTGCAAACCACCGGCGCAAACGGCAGTTCCGGCGACATCGACGTGAATTCGGGCATTGCATGGCAAGGCAATGCGTCGCTGGCGCTCGCGGCCTATCGCAACCTGAGCATCGCACAAGGCGCAACCATCGCGAACCAGGGCAGCGGCAACCTGACTTTGCGCGCGGATGCCGCGAGCCTCAACAACGGCGGCAGCGTCGCGAATCGCGGCGTGATCGACTGGTCGGGCAGCACCGGACTCGTCAATGCGCTTTACGACATGAACGGGAGCTACAGCGCCGGCACACTGCTCGGCAATCCCGCGTGGACGGCCGCGCCGGGCAGCGGGCAGCTCACGCAGATCACGGCCTACAAGCTCGTCAACAATGTGACGGACCTGCAGAACATTGCGCAGGACCTCCGCCGGCAACTACGCGCTCGGCACGGACATCGACGCGACCGGCTACACGCTCGCGCCAATCGGCAATCACGCGACGCCCTTCACCGGCCAGTTCGACGGCATGTGGCACAACGTGAACAACGCGCACATCGAGATCGCCGACTTCAGCAAGGACTACTCGTCGGGACTGTTCGGCGTGGTGGGGACGGGCGGCGTGCTGCGCGACGTAGGGGTGGAAAACGGCCGTGTCAGCACGAGCTTTCTCGGCAGCGGCCTGCTGGCCGGCGTCAATCAGGGCGTGATCGCTAACGCCCACTCGACCGGCGTCGCGATGGAGGTCTACCAGAACGGCACGACTTTCGGCGGACTGGTGGGGCGCAACGAAGGCAGCGTCGAGCGCTCATGGAGCAGCGCGGCGATCTCGGGCTCGGACGCGAACGGCGGGCTCGTCGGCTACAACCTCGGGTCGATTACGCAGTCGTATGCAACCGGCAGCGTGAGGCCGGTGTTCTCGACCGGTTATGGCGGCGGGCTCGTCGGTATCAATGATGGAACCGTCAGCCAGTCGTTCGCGACCGGCGGCAGCCTGCCGCCGTCGAACGGGCTGACCACGGCGCAGATGAGCGACCCGGCCAGCTTCACGGGCTACGACTTCGGCGCAAACGGCGTGTGGGCGATGCCGGCCGGCGCGACGCATCCTGTGTTGCGCTCGCAGCTTGCGCATTAAGCGGCGCGCTTTATTCGCGGATGCACCGGCGCGTGCGGTCGACGACGTGGCGTTATGCTCGCTTTGTGCGTGATGGCGGCGCTGCACGCTTCGGCTATATTCGCGCAGGCGTGGCGCGACGTCGCCCCGCAACCCACGCCCCCACGCCGCGCACTGCGCCGTCGCAACCTTCGGCGCCCTCGGACGCGAACTCCACGCAGATTGCAGTGAGCCGGCTCGAGGGACTGGTGTTCGAGGCCGCGGGCGCAAGCGCACGTGGCGCGGCCACACAGCCGGGTATCGCCGCGCACGGCCTGCCTCTACTGAACGCCGCTTTTCTGCATTCGTTCGACAGCGATCTCGGCCAGCCCCTCACATTTGCACGCCTTGGCGAGATTCGCCGCGCCGTGGTCGAGCGGTATCGCGCCGCCGGCAAGCCGCTCGTGGATGTGTACGTGCCCGAGCAGGACGTGAGTGCGGGCGTCGTGCATATCGCGGTCGCGGAGTTTCGGCTGGGAGAGGTGCGCACGAGCGGCAACCGCTACTTCTCCGACGACCTGCTCAAACGCGAGATGCCGCTCCAGCCGGGCGCCCCGATTCTGCAGTCCGAGGTGTCGCTGGGTCTCGCGGTGCTCAACGCGAATCCGTACCGACGCGTGGATGCGGTTTTCGCACTAGGCCAGGCCGCCAATTCAACCGACGTGATCCTGCAAACCGACGACCGCCTGCCATTGCGTATGAACGCAGGCTACGAGAACGCCGGCGTGCGCGAACTCGGCCGCGACCGCTTCTTCGCCGGCATCGACTATGGCAACCTGTTCGGGCTCGATCAGCACGTCGCGTATCAATTCACGGCGAGTAACGATTTCTTCAGCGGCAATCCGGACATTGAAGGGCGCCCGAACCGCGCGCGCTTCATGGCCCATGCGCTCAGCTACATCGCGCCGCTGCCGTGGCACGACAGCATCGAACTGTTCGGCGTCTATGCGCAAAGCACGCCGCGTCTGCCGGACAGTTACGGGCAAACCGGCATCTCCGCGTAGATCAGCGTGCGCTACGACTGGCGTTTGCCAGCGACAGGCGATACCGCGCAACTCGTACAGTTCGGCTACGACTTCAAACGCAGTAACAACGATCTGGAGTTCGGCGGTTTTCAGGTCTTCAATTCGAACACGCACGTGCATCAATTCGTGCTCGCGTACGATCTCAGCCAGCCGGACGATAGAGGCGCGACGCACGCCTTGGCGACGCTCGTGGCAAGTCCGGGCGGACTGGACGGCTCGAATACCGACAGCGCTTTTCGCGCCGCGCGGCAAGGCGCGACGGCCCGCTACGCGTATCTGCAGCTCGCCGCGCAGCGCGCGTTTGCGCTGGGCGGCGGCTTCACCTTGAGCGGGCGAGGCACCTTCCAGTGGACGCCGAATACATTATTGCCGAGCGAGGAAATGGGCCTGGGCGGGGAGTCGAGCGTGCGAGGCTATGAGCCGTATGTCGTGTTAGGCGATCGCGGCTGGAACGTGCAGGCCGAATTGCGCGCGCCTGCTTTGCCGTTCACCGCGAGCAGCGCGGCCGCGCAGCCTTTTGTGTTCGTCGACGCTGGCCATGCGTGGAATCGTATCGATCAGCGCGCGGAAGCGAGCCACGGGTCGCTCGTCAGCATCGGCGCGGGCGTGCGTTTCCAATGGTCGCGCTTCATGGATGTTCGCTGCACCTATGGCGTGCCGCTGCGTGCGCCGACGCCCGGTGGATCGAAGGCGCCCATGGTGCTGCTCTATGTTTCGATAGGCAGCTAAAGCGCCCAGAACACGTTAGATATGTTTCAGGACGCTGCTCGCGAGCTTGCGCAGTTCGTCGAACTGGGTGACCAGTTCGAGGCATAGAACAAAGGCCAGCATCGCGGAAGGTCCGGGGTAGCGTTCGATCCATCGCAATAGCGGCTCCGCGGAGCGCGCGCGAATGGCTTCGCGTGTCATGACGTAGGCGATTGCAATCCCGATTGCGGCGCCGACGAGCAGGTCGGTGGGATAGTGAAAGCCGAGATAGGCGCGCGGAAGGCAGATGAAAAGCACGGTGTACGCCAGCGCCAGCAGGCCGATTCGCCTCCACACAAGAAAGATGCCTGTGGCGATTGCCATCCACAACATCGCGTGGTCGCTCGGGAATGAACTCCACGATGTCAGCAACACGTCTTTCGACACGCTGGTCGGAAAGTGCAAATGCAGTTCGGGGCTGTAGACAGGCCGTACTCTGAACGGCAGCCAGTGCGTCAACGCTCGTCCGACGAACAGCGCGACGAGGCCGCTGAGTAGCGTTGCAATGACCATTTCACGGCGCCATTTGCTTTGCTCGCCTGATTGAAACCACATCCACCACAACACGGGAATGAGCAGCAGACCCTTGAAGGTGTACAGATCGGCGACTGTTTCAATGGCGTGGGTCGCGAAGAACCCGAAGTGAACGTTTGAAAGATACGTCTCGAAGGTTGTATCGAAGCTATTCATTCTTTTGTCGGTAATTAAAGACTTGTAATGAAGGGGCTGGAACCGTCTCCCTGTGTTGCGCCTGCTGCGTCGTGCAGCATATTCTCGACAAAACGGCTACTGGTTAGTGTACCTGATGACTAACGATCGACGATTTTTCACTAGATGCCTTGCCTATACTGGGCTTACGCGCCGGAGGCCCGTCCGGCGCGTCCGGGTCGGAGGCATGCAACGGGAAAAGGGGAAACGTCATGGCGACTTATGTGGTCCTTGCGCAATTCACTGACCAGGGCATACGCAACATAAAAAAACAGTCCGCAGCGCGCCGGTCAGACGGCGGAAATGGCCAGAAGCTTCGGTTGTGAAATGAAGCAGATCTATTGGACGATGGGGCAATACGACATTGTGACCATCGTCGAGGCGCCGGATGAGCAGAGCTTCATGTCATTCGGATTCGCCCTCGGTTCAGCGGGGAATGTCAAAACGCAGACACTGCGTGCTTTCTCGAAGGATGAGTTCAGCGCCTGCCTCGGCAAGCTTCCATAAAACGTCGGCGAGCGCCCTCGCTCGCTTCGCTGCGCTGGCTGGATAGAAGCAATGTTGCAGGGCTATCCAGCCAGTCTCTCGACGCGACATGTCATGTCCGCAGAGTCCCGGCGTTCATGCGTCGGGCGTCACGCCGTATGCGTGCATGCGCTGACGCTGGACCTGTCACGCGGTTTGCTGCATCCACCTGTTCATGGACTATGGCGCGCGTGTGCAACGCGCATATCGCATGAAAGGAGCGGCAAATGCTTACGCAGAAAACGAAGGGTGTTGTAAAAGCTACGGCCCCCGTGCTGGCGCAGCATGGATTGCCCATCATCGAGCGCTTCTACGAGAGGCTGTTCGACGCTCATCCTGAACTGAAAAACGTATTCAACATGGCGCATCAGGATCAGGGCCAACAACAGCAGGCGCTTGCGCGTGCCGTCTATGCGTACGCCGAGAACATCGAGAACCCCGGCAGCCTCGCAGCCGTGCTTAAAAACATCGCCAACAAGTATGCGAGCCTCGACGTGCGGCCCGAGCATTACCCGATTGTCGGCGAACATCTGCTCGGCGCGATCAAGGACGTGCTGGGCGATGCGGCCAATGAAGAGATCATTTCGGCCTGGGCGCAGGCTTACGGCAATCTTGCGGATCTCTTGATGGGCATGGAAAGCGAGCTGCGCGAGAACTCGACGCAACAACTTGGCGGCTGGACCGGCTGGCGCAAGTTCGTGGTCAAGGAAAAGCGGCCCGAGAGCAGCGTCATTACCTCATTCGTGCTGGAACCCGCCGACGGGCAGCCCGTGGTCAACTTCGAGCCGGGCCAGTACATCAGCATTGCCGTGGAAGTACCTTCGTTGCAATTGCAACAAATTCGCCAATACAGTCTGTCCGACATGCCGAACGGGCGCAGCTATCGTATTTCGGTCAAACGCGAAGAGGGCGATGCCTCGCGGCCGCCGGGCTATGTGTCGTCGCTGCTGCATGAGCACGTGAACGTTGGCGACGAAGTCAGACTCGCCGCGCCGTACGGCACGTTTTATATCGACGTCAATGCAAAAACGCCGATCGTGCTGATCAGCGGCGGCGTCGGCTTGACGCCGATGGTGAGCATGCTCAAGCGCGCGATTCAGGACCCGCAGCGACAGGTCGTGTTCGTGCACGGCGCACGCAATGGCGCGGTCCATGCAATGCGCGACAGGCTTCGGCAAACCGCGGCAACGTATGCGAACTTCAAGGCGGTGGTCTACTACGAGAACCCATTGCCGGGCGATGTAGCAGGGCAGGACTACGACCGCGCCGGCTTCATCGATCTCAACGAACTTCGCGACCTGATTCTGCTTCCGGACGCGGATTACTATATTTGCGGCCCGATTCAATTCATGCGCCTGCAGCACGATGCATTGCGCGCGATGGATATTCCCGAGACGCGGATTCATTACGAGGTCTTCGGTCCTGATCTGTTTGAAGAGTGAAAAGGCTGTGGTGCGTTGAGTGTATTTTTCGAGTGTCTATGCGGCCAGTTGCTTGTGGAAGAAGGTGGTGCCGCAAAATCGGCCATCGGGCATCAACGCATAATTCGGCACTTCGCCGACGCGTTGCCAGCCCGCGCGCTCGTAGAGCCGCTCGGCATCTCCTCCCGTGACGGTGTCGAGTACGAGCACGGATTTGCCGGCGTGTCGCGCTTCGTCGTCCACGGCGGCCATGAGCCGCGCGGCAACGCCCTGACGTCTCGCTTGACGGTGCACGAGCATCTTCGCGACATCCGCGCGAATGGGGCTGATTCTCAGGCTGCGCCGTGATGAGCTGCACCGTGCCGACGAGCTTGCCGTCAGGATATTCGGCGACGAGCAGTATTCGCTCGTCGCGGATCACGCCATCGGCGACGTGGTGCCAGAATTGCCGCGCGGTGTCTTTCGAAATCGGCAACATGAAGCTGACCGACGCGCCGCCCTCCACGCAGTCGATCAGCAGATCGGCGAGCGATTCCACGTAACTTATTGCCTCGTCGGCAGGGATGCGCCGCACCGCTATCGTTTCAGTCATCTTTGGCTCCATGAGTCGAAAGGCATGCTGGATCGTGCTGCAAGACAGCGAGCACAGCGGCTCCTCACCGCCGACGAAAAACAATCAATCGCTCGTCGTCTTGCGTTGATGCTCGGGCGCTTTCGCGGATGCGAAATACGTCTGCAACGCCGGGGCCGAGCGGTCGCTCAACGAGCAGATTCGTGCGAGCCAGTCTGCTTCGGCGGGCCATTCGCCTTCCACCACACGCGGATAAATCTGGCGCAGGAACTGATGCAGCGCCCGGGCGCCGATATTGCCGCTGACGCCGAGCAGCACGTGCAGCGCCTCACTCGTCGAATCGAGGTCGCGCGCCGCGACGCTCGTCGCCAGCGTCGCCACCGTCGAGCGAATCTGCTCGATGCCATTCAGGAACGTCTGGTCGAGCAGATCAAGCGCGACCAGTTCCTGAAGATGTTTCTCGTCGAGCAGCGGGCCTTCGCTGAGCGGGGTGGACTTGCTGGCCGGCAACGCGCCCTCGTGTGACAAAGCTGCGTCTGCAGGCGCATGTTGGGCCCGATGCCGAGCGAACTGCCGCGCGAGCGCCGCATACAGCGCGCCGATCTGCGCAGGCTTGGTCATCACCTCGTTCATGCCGGCGGCGAGGCACCGTTCCACCGCCTCCATGTCGGTCTGGCTCGTCAACGCGATAATCGGCACGCCCGCATACGCATCGGAACGCGCGCGGATGAGCGACGCGGTCTCCACGCCGCCCATACCAGGCATGTTCATATCGATCACGATCGCGTCGATTGCAACACCTTCCTGCAGGCGGGCGAGCACAGCGGGCCCATGCTCGGCTTCCACCACCGTTGCACCGAATCGTTCGAGGTAGCCTTTCGCGACGAGTCTGCTGTACGTGTCGTCGTCGGCGAGCAGGATCGTCTTGCCGGCGAAGCCGTCAAAGCGCTGGCTGCGTCCATGCTGATGACCGTTCTCGAACAGCTTGCGCAGCACGCCGATCAACTCGACCATGCTCGCCGACTTGCTGACGAACTCATCCATGCCGGCGCGGCGTGCCAGAACCCGGGCCACGTTGCCGGGCTCCGCCGTGTACGCGACGACGATCACATTGCAGTTCGGATTGCGGCGGTCCGCGCGAATGCGCTCGGTGGCGGTGTAGCCGTCCAGCGCCGGCATGTTGATGTCCATCAGCACCAGGTCCCACGGCTGCCGCTCGCCGAGCGCGGCGAGCGCCGCCTCGCCGTCGGCCGCTTCGCGCGGAAACGCGCCTGCCTTCGACAGCGCTCGCTGAACGCGCTTGCGCTGATCCGCATCGTTGTCGACAACGAGGATACGTTTGCCTTGAAGGAACGGCGCGGCGTGTTCGAAGACTTCCTGCTCGTGCCGTGCAACCTCGGCTTCGGAGACGGGCGGAAACTCCAGCGTGAACTGGCCGACTTCAGAGCGACAGCGGATACTGCCGCCGAACGCGCGCATCGCGCGCTGACAGTAAGCGAGCCCGAGCCCCGTGCCGGCTGAATTACCCGCCGTGCGGAACGGCTCGAAAAGATGCGGCAGCATCTCGGGCGCAATGCCGGGCCCGGTGTCGTGAACGATCACCGTGTGCCGATCCACCGTGCTTCGGCGCATCGAGCGGCGCATGCAGGTGAACGGCCAGCGCGATCTGATGGGATACCGCGACTTCCTGCGCGCAACGCCCGACGAGGCGCATTGCACTGCTCGGCGACATGCTGATCAGCGTCACCCAGTTTTTCAGAGACCCGGACGCGTTCGAATATCTTGGTCGTGCAGTGATTGCCTCGCTATTCGCCGAACAGCCGCCGGACGGCCAGGTGCGGGTGTGGGTGGCGGGCTGCGCGACCGGCGAGGAGGCTTACTCGATCTCGCTGCAACTCGCGCAGGCGCGCGAGAATGCCGCATCGTGCCGCTCCATCCAGGTATTCGCGACGGATATCGACGAAGCGGCGATTGCCCGCGCGTACGGGTTCGTATCCGCTCGCCATTTCGAGCGACGTGCCGGCGCCGCTGCTGCAGCGTTATTTCACGCGGGAAGGCGCGCATTATGTCGTGACCAAGGCCGTGCGCGAGCGCATTCTCTTTGCGCCCCATAGTCTGCTGCGCGATCCGCCGTTTTCGCATCTGGATCTGATTTCGTGCCGCAACGTGCTCATCTATCTCGAGCGCGCGGTGCAGAGGCAGATTCTCGAACTCTTCCACTTCGCACTGCGCCCGAACGGCTACCTGTTCCTCGGCACGGCGGAGTCGGCTGATGCGGCGGACGATCTCTTCGTCGTCGTCGACAAAAAGTGGCGCATCTACCGTGCGCGCGCCGTCACGCATCGTGCCAAGCCGGCAATGGGCTTTCCGCCGCTGCTGCAGTCCGACGTCGGCGCGAGCGACGAGCGGGCGGTTCCGCTGCCGCTTTCGCGGCAACCGGCGAGTCCGGCGCAGCGCAACTTCTCGTACGCGGAGCTGCATCAGCGCGCTCGAAACGTATTCGCCGCCGAGCGTGATTCAGGATTCTGTGAGCTGGAACGCGGGCGCGGAACGGATTTTCGGCTATTCGGAAGGCGAAGTGGTCGGCCAGAACATCGAGCTGATCTACGAGCACAATGACCGCCAGGCGCTGCTGCCCGCGCAGGAACGCGACATCGCCGCGAAGGAAGGCAGCGCCGACAACGACGTGGAGAGGGCGCTCGAACAGGCTCGCATCGACGAAAACGAGAAGCTGGCCGAAATTTTGCGCAGCGCCACGCGCGCGCAGGAGCCCTGAGGCACACAATTCGCTGTTCCGCCTGGTAAGAGGTACGGAATGAAGATTGCGACGAAGATAGGGCCGATTCTGGCGGCGTCGATGGTGTTGCTCGCGGGCTGTGTTGCAGGTGGCATGCAGCGAGGCCCGCAGACGCACCTGAGCCCCACCCAATGCCGCGACCTCACCGACATCAGAAACAAGGCGCCCGTCACACACGAGCGCAGCATGAGCGAACTGGCGGCGCTGGAGATGGCGGGCTACCACCCGGAGTGGCGCTTCGATCCCTACTATCCGGCGGATCTGGAGGCGGCGCAGCGGCAGGTGGATTTCTGGTATCGGACGGAGTGCCCGCAAGCGCAGCGGTAAGCGCATTCGGCGCTCGCCGCCGCGTTGCTCGTCGCGTTGTTCGCTGCATTCCTCGCCGCGGTCGAGCCCGGCACCGGCTGACGCTTGCGAGAGGCGCTTGCACACGCCGGTGCCGGAACTCCGCGACGCTTAGCTTACAGGCCGCTCACCGTCTTGACCGTTACCCACTGGCCGTTCTTGACCTGATACAGCGTGGACGAGCCGTTCTTCAGCGAGCCCGTTCGCGTTGAACTCGATATGCCCGGTAATGCCGTCAAAACTGATGCTTTGCAGCTTTGCGCGATAGTCGTCCGGTTTCGTCGAGTTGGCTGCCTGCATGGCCTTGATGGCGGTCCACGCCGCGTCGTAGCCGAACGGCGCATACGAAAGCACGTCCTCGCCGAACTTCTGCTTGAAGCGCTCGGCGAACTTGGCGCCTACGGGCGTGCTGTCGAGCGGACGGCCGTATTCCCATGCCATTGCGCCTTCCGAGACGTTCTCCGCGAGCTTGATGAAGTCGACGTCCTTCACGCCGCCGCCCACGTACTGCGCTTTGAGGCCGAGCTGGTTCATCTGCTTCATGATGCCCGCCGCCTGCGGATTCAGGGCGCCGACGAAAATCAGATCGGGGTTCTTGCTCTTGAGGTTCGTGAGCTGAGTCTTGAAGTCCGTCGCCTGATTGGTCGTGTATTCGCGGTCGATGATATCGCCGCCGTGCGCCTTCACCGCCTTCACAAACTCATCGGCTTCGCCCTGACCGAACGTCGTGCGATCGTCGATCACGGCGATGCGTTTGGCCTTCGTCGTGGTGACGGCATAGGCGCCGGCGGTCCCCGCGTTTTGCGCGTCGCTCGAGATCACCATGAAGACGTTCTTGTAGCCGCGGCCGCTGATGACCGGATTGGTAGCCGCCGGATCGATGACGGGCAGGCCCGCCTTTTCGTAGAGATCGGACGCGGGAATGGTCGTGCCGGAGTTGAAGTGGCCGACGACGACGGACACGCCTTCGTCCACCAGCTTTTGCGCGACCTGCACGCCGACGCGCGGGTCGGCCTGATCGTCCTCGGCAACGAGCTGGAACGACACGGGCTGGCCGTTGATCTTGATGCCTTGCGCCTTGGCGTCGTCGAGCGCCATTTTGACGCCGTTTTCCAAGTCTTTTCCGTAACTGGCGTTCGGGCCGGTGAGCGGCGCGGCAAAGCCGATTTTTACAACCGTATCCGCGCGGGAGGCGAGCGGTGCAACTGCGAGAAGTGCTCCAACTGCAACCGCGATAGGGGTGAAAGTCTTCGCAAAACGCATGTTGTTTCCTTTGTCGGCAAGCATGAGGTCACTGCTATGGCGTGCATGCCGGTGTTGCTCGCCCGCAGTTCATGCTCTGCGGTGCGGCGGCGGCCGGTGCACGGCTCTTGTTCGCATGGACTGCGGGTTGGGCTCCTTGTGAATAGACGTGGTATCGAGCAAATGTGTCGGAGGGGAAACGTCGCGATGCGCAGCAACAGGAAACTGGCAACGTTCCTGCTCCGCCCCTTCGGCGAGCGACCCTATCCGCATTACGGCACAGCAGCGTAAACCGAGGCAATCAGGACAAACACCCCCCTGTAGCGTGCGACATCGCAGTCGCGGCAGTATCATGAGTGAGCGCGTCCACGCGACACATCGTCGGCCAGCAGGCGCTGTGCATGCGGGCCGCAAGGAGGGCCGCAAGGACGCGCTAGCAGGGAGACGTGCATGGCTACGCGAATCCGACTATCCATCATGGCGGAGGGTCTCGCTTGCGCGGGATGCCTCGCGGGCATGAACACAGCGCAGGCGAGCGACCGCCTCCTGAAGCTGCTGCAATTGCAGACCTTACGTCGCATGGCGCCCGATGCCGCCCCCGCGAAAAAGAACAGTGCCAGCGACGATACGAAGCGCCAGGACCAGGGAACGGACAACCGGCCGCTGCCAACGCAGCCATACACTCGCGGCGCGCCCGACAACAGTGCGCCGGCGCGCAAGCCGTAGCGATTTGCCGGCGCTTCCGGCGGCGGCCTTTCAAGCGTCGCCCTATCATGGCGACGCGTCCACGCCGAGCGCTTGCGCGGCCTTGCGCTGATAACCGCCTGTCGCGAGCAACAGGCTGCGCGAGTAGTCGCTTTGGACCTGCTGGGCGCGAACGCTTTCAATGGGCAGTTCCTCGACGATCTCTCCATTGCGCATGATCGCCACGCGCGAGCACAGAAAGCCGACCACCGCGAGATTGTGACTGACGAGAATCATCGTCAGATTCCGTTCGCGATGCAGGCGCTTCAGCAGGTTGAGAATCTCGGCTTGCACGGAAACGTCGAGCGCGGACGTCGGTTCGTCCAGCAGCACGACGCGCGGCTCGACAATCAACGCACGCGCGATGGCAACCCGCTGCCGTTGACCGCCCGACAGTTGATGCGGATAGCGAAAGCGGAATGACGGATCGAGGCTCACTTCACGCAGCGCATTGAGAATGCGCGTTTCCTGTTCGCCCATCCGGTTGATGTTGAGCGGTTCGCGCAACGTCTGGTCGACCGTGAAGCGCGGATGCAGCGAGCCGTAGGGGTCCTGAAAGACCATCTGCACATGGCGCCCGCGCGTGTCGCGATCCGGGCCGGCGATATGCACCGAGCCCTCGGCGACAGGCGCGAGTCCGCTCAGCGCGCGAAGAATGGTCGACTTGCCCGAGCCCGATTCGCCGACGATGCCGAGCCGCTCGCCTTTTTTCAAGCTCAGCGACAGGCCGCGTACCGCTTCATTCAGCGTGCCGTCGTGTGCGCGAAAGGCAATGCGCAGATCGTCGATTTCACACAGCGGAGCGTCCATGTCAGTCTCCATGGCGCGGATCGAACACGTCGCGCAATCCGTCGCCGAGCAGGTTGAACGCGGGGCTCACGAGCAGAATCGCAAAGCCTGGAAGCGTGGCGACCCACCACGAATCGAGCAGCACGTTGCGGCCGGAAGCGACCATGAAGCCCCATTCGGGACTCGGCGGTTGTGCGCCGAGCCCAAGAAAACCGAGACCGGCGACGGTCAGAATGATGCCGGTCATGTCGAGCGTGGCCCGCACGATCACTGACGACAGGCAGAGCGGCATCACATAGCGCAGTAAAATGCGCAGATTCGACGCGCCCTGCAAACGCGCGACCTGGATGAAGTCGGCCTGTACGAGCCTCAAGGTCTCGGCGCGCGCAAGACGGGCATACGCGGGCCACGCGGTGATCGAGATGGCGATCACGGCATTGATCACGCCCGGCCCCAGCGCCGCGGCGAAGGCGAGCGCGAGCACGATCTTCGGAAAGGCCAGCGCAATGTCGGTGACGCGCATCAGCACGTTATCGACCCAGCCGCCGAAGAAGCCCGCCGAGGTGCCTATCATGAGGCCGATCGGCACCACCACGACGACCACGAGTATCGCGATAGACAGAGTCAGGCGCGAGCCGTAGATGATGCGCGCGAGAATATCGCGCCCGAGCTGGTCGGTGCCGAGCCAGTGCGAAGCGGAGCCGGGCGGCAGCAGCCGGTCCGACAGCACCTGACGCAGCGGATCGTGCGGCGCGATCCACGGTCCGATGACCGCGACGATCACGAGCACCAGCAGAATGGCAAAACCGAATACGGAGAGCGGATCGCCCGCGAAACGGCGCCAGCGTCGATAGGCGAGGCCCAGCGCGGCCTGCCTGCGCGACGCGGGCGTGCCCGTGAGCAGCCACGCTTTCCACGTGAGGCGCGGGGCATTCATCGGCCAGTCCTGCGTCGAACGTTCAAGAGGAGGACGCACGTGAATAGTCTCCGTTGCATTAGCGGGCGCGCGGATCGAACACGCGATAGAGCGCGTCGGTCAGCAGATTCAACGCGATGAAAGTGGCGCCGATCACGAGCGTGCTGCCGAGCACGGCGTTCATGTCGGCATTGAGCAGCGCGCCCGTCAGATAGGAGCCGATGCCCGGCCACGCGAACACGATTTCGGTCAGCACCGAGTCCTCCAGCAGGAAGCTGTATGACAGCGCGATCACCGTCAGCAGCGGCACGGCGATATTGCCGAAGGCGTGCACCCATACGACGCGTCGCTCGGGAACGCCCTTCGCGCGCGCCGTCGTGATGTACTCCTGATTCAACTGATCGAGCATGAACGAGCGCGTCATCCGGCTCAGGTACGCGACCGAGTAATAGCCGAGTATCGCGGCGGGCAGCGCGATATGCGACAGCGCATTGGAGAACACCTTCCATTCGCCGGCCATCAGCGAATCGATGAGCAGGCTCCCCGTGCGCGAGCGCACCATGCCGTCGAACACGGGGTCGAGCCTGCCGGGCCCCGACACCCAATGCAGCTTCGCATAGAACAGCAACAGCCCCATCAGCCCGAGCCAGAATACGGGCACCGAGCTGCCGATCAGCCCCACGAAGCGCGCCACGTGATCCATCCAGCGGTTATGGCGCGTGGCGGCGACGACGCCGAGCGGCACGCCGACCAATACGCCGCCGATGGTCGCCAGCGTGGCCAGTTCGAGCGTGGCGGGGAACACGCGCCGGATGTCGTCGAGTACTGGATTGGCCGTCAGCAGCGAGACGCCCAAGTCGCCATGCAATACCGCATTCACATAGATCAGGAATTGCTCGGCAAGCGGCTTGTCGAGACCGAGCTGCACGCGCGCGGCCGCATAGGCGCTAGCCGATGCGCGATCGCCGAGTATCGCGAGCACGGGATCGATCGGCACTTTGCGGCCAATCACGAAGGTCACCGCAAGCAATGGGATGGACGCCCCCACCCAGCAGCGGCATCGATGTGCCAGAGTGGAAGTGTCATCAACCACTCGAACCGGAAGGGGCGTCACCATGCAGATTACGACAATTGGCATCGACCTGGCCAAGAACGTGTTCCAGGTA
>CALNWN010000005.1 GCA_940746715.1 uncultured Paraburkholderia sp. | reverse complement strand
CAGCGCCTGATTCCAACCACGCGGCACCGCTTCGTTCTGCGTCGCTGCATCAGCAGCAGGATTATGAAGAACTTCCGCCGCGCCGTCAACAGGTTTTTGTTACTGACTGAACCTGCTGCCACCGCCGCTGGTTTTCTGCCGCGGCCCTCGTTCACAACGAGGAGCGAGATACTAGGTCACCCACAGCCTCATGGCAAGGGTTTGACGAAAACTTTTTGCCAGCTCACTTGTGCGCCAAATTTGTCACCGCCTCGACAGGAACGGCGTCGGCCATGGCGGCGTAACCGGCGTCACTCGGATGGATGTGGTCTCCACTATCGAATTTGCGCTGTAGACGATCAGGCGCGGCCGGATCGCGGAGGGCCGCGTCGAAATCCACCACGCCGTCAAAAGCATGGCTCGACCGAATCCACTGGTTCACGGCGAGTCGAATATTTTCCCGCTCGGGCGGAAGCGCCGCGGGCGTCAAGGTTCCGCCGAACACTTTCACCCCCGCGTGTCGGGCGCCCGCGATCAACCGCTGATAGCCCGCGATCAGCCCAGCCGCCGTCACCGAAGCATGCGGGAAGTCGCAGTCAAGGCCGCCGCGCGCCGGCATCGCCGCAAAATTGATATCGTTAATGCCGATCAGCACAATCACCGACTTCACGCCGGGCCGCTCGAGCGCATCCCGGCCAAAGCGCGTGAGGAGCGCTTCGCCATAGCAAGGCGAATCGTTCAGCAGCCGATTGCCGCTGATGCCTAAATTGATAGCCGCAGTCGACCCGTTGCCCGCACTCGCCAACCGCCGGGCCAATGCGTCGGGCCATCGGCGATTCTGGTTCAGGCTCGAGCGCATGCCGTCGGTGATCGAGTCGCCGATCGCGGCAATCGCCGTCGCCTCAGGCGCCGCGTCGACGGACAGCCCCGTCACCCACGCGTACTGCGTGAAGCGCGCGCGAAATGCCGCGGCTGCCGTGTCTTGCGTGTGATTGCCGGGCGCGGAAACATAATTGAGCTGACTGGAAACCCGGTGCCACGCCTCCATGCGCTGCTCGGGCCCCACAAAGGCGCTGACGGCATAAGGCGCGCCCTCCGCGACGTCCATCGCGATGGGATCGCTGTCCAGCTCGCGGCCCGCCGCGAGGGTCACACTGCTTTTCCCACCGAACGTTACCCGCGCGCCGCCGCCAGCGGACGCCGCAGCGCCGCCGGCCGACCGCGCGATGCGCAGTTCCTCGATTACCAACGGCGTCTTGCCGTACTCGTTGCTGAGATGGATCCGCGCAGACTTCCCCGACAGCGTCGGATAAACAATCTGACGGACGGTGCGTCCGGCCACTTCCGGCGCGCGATAAAGCGGCGGCAAATCGGCACGCTGCGGAATAAGCTGCAGCGCGGTGGCCCAGGCGGCGACCCAATGCGCCGAGGTGTCGGCTGCCGCCGCGGGAACAGAAACGGCAAACTGGCAAAGCAGCGCCGCGCCGCATGCGGCAACCAGGGAGCGAATGGGCATTCCAGTATCTGACTCAGAGCAAAACGGGCATTGTGCACGATTCACGTCGCCCGCCGCAGGCAGCCACAGCCAGCCGCGCCTGCAGGGCGGCGAACGACCAGCAACTGACAGCGCTGAACCCGCAAACCGGCAGCATCGCCCGCGAACTTACCCGGCCGCTGATGCCCCGGTCATCTTCAAAGCCACCGCTTCGGCCACTTCAATCCCGTCGATGGCAGCCGAGTAAATCCCACCGGCGTACCCCGCGCCTTCCCCCGCTGGATACAGCCCCTCGACGTTCATGCTCTGATAGTCGTCGCGGCGGCGCAGCCGGATCGGCGACGACGTCCGCGTTTCGACGCCTGTCAGCACCGCGTCGTGCATCGCGAAGCCGGCGATCTTCTTTTCCAGCTGCGGGAGCGCTTCGCGGATGGCCTCGATCACGTAGTCGGGCAATGCCGTGCTCAGATCCGAGGGATGCACGCCTGGCTTGTAGGACGGCACCACCGAGCCGAGCGACGTGGACGGCCGCCCGGCAATAAAGTCGCCGACGAGCTGGCCGGGGGCCATATAGTTGCCGCCGCCGAGTTCGAACGCCCGCTCTTCCCACTTGCGTTGAAACGCAATGCCGGCAAGCGGTCCGCCGGGATAATCGTCGGGCGTAATACCCACGACGATTCCTGCATTCGCATTGCGCTCGGCCCGCGAATACTGGCTCATGCCGTTGGTCACCACGCGGCCCGGCTCGGACGTCGCCGCGACCACCGTGCCGCCCGGGCACATGCAGAAGCTGTACACCGCGCGCCCGTTGCTGCAGTGATGCACAACCTTGTAGTCCGCAGCGCCCAGTTGCTTGTGGCCGGCAAACTTGCCGAACCGGCTGCGGTCGATCACACCCTGCGGATGCTCGATCCGGAACCCGAGCGAGAACGGCTTCGCTTCAATATAGACGCCGCGGTCATGCAGCATCTGGAAGGTATCGCGCGCGCTGTGGCCCACGGCAAGCACGACGTGGTCGCAGCGCAGCGTTTCGCCGGTCGACAGCTTGAGGCCGCGCACTTTTCCCTGATCGATCTCGATATCGTCCACGCGAGTCTGAAACCGCACCTCGCCGCCCAGTTCGTGGATGGTCGCGCGCATCTTCTCGACCATGCTGACAAGGCGAAACGTGCCGATGTGCGGGCGGCTCAGATACAGAATGTCTTCCGGCGCGCCGGCACGCACGAATTCGTCGAGCACCTTGCGGCCGTAGTGCTTCGGGTCCTTGATCTGGCTGTACAGCTTGCCGTCCGAAAACGTGCCCGCACCGCCTTCGCCGAACTGCACGTTGGATTCCGGGTTCAGCACCGACTTGCGCCACAGGCCGAACGTGTCCTTGGTGCGCTCGCGCACCGCCTTGCCGCGCTCAAGGATGATCGGCCGAAAGTCCATTTGCGCGAGGATCAGCCCGGCGAACAGCCCGCAGGGCCCCATGCCGATCACCACCGGGCGCTGGGCCGTGAGCTGCGCCGGCGCCTTCGCGACAAACCGGTACGTCATGTCGGGCGTCACGCCGCAATGCGGCACGTCGGCGATCCGTTTGAGCGCCGCCGCTTCGTCCGCGACTTCGACGTCGACGATGTAAGTCAGCTTGATGTCGGCGCGCTTGCGTGCATCGTGCGCGCGGCGGAACACCGTGTATCGGACGAGCCCGTCGCGCGGCACGCCGAGTTCTGCGAGCCGCGCGCGGACGGCGGCTTCGAGAGCGCTCTCGTGGTGATCGAGCGGGAGTTTGATTTCGCTAAGACGTAACATGAAATACCGGGATGCAGGAGGGACCGCCAATCGCGGCCAACTCGCAATTTTATAGGTTAAGCGTCGGCGCGGGGCTTCGGCGGAAAGCAGATGCATCGCCAACCTCGCCTCGCGACCTATCGGTCCGCGCGCGGCGTCTCAAAAAATTTATTAACCGACCGGTCGGTTTGTTAATACTGTGCGAACTAGACAACTCATGCAGACGAGCGTCCCCATGTACACGCAATCCCTGGATATTCCCGGCAACGTGGCACCGCTGGAATCCGGCGCGGCCTCGCCGGAGCAGGCACAGTCCGACGCCGTGATGGCCGCCAACGGCAAGATCGAACCGCAGGACTGGATGCCCGAGGCGTACCGGAAAACGCTGGTGCGTCAGATTTCGCAGCACGCGCATTCCGAAATCGTCGGCATGCTGCCCGAAGGCAACTGGATCACGCGCGCCGAGTCTCAAGCGCAAGGCGATTCTGCTCGCCAAGGTGCAGGACGAAGCCGGCCACGGCCTCTATCTATATAGCGCGGCGGAAACGCTCGGCGTGTCGCGCGATCAGCTGATCGCGGCGCTGCATGCCGGCAAGGCCAAATATTCCAGCATCTTCAATTACCCGACGCCCACGTGGGCAGATGTGGGCGTGATTGGCTGGCTGGTCGACGGTGCGGCGATCATGAATCAGATTCCGCTGTGCCGTTGCACCTATGGCCCGTACGCCCGCGCGATGATCCGCATCTGCAAGGAAGAGTCGTTCCACCAGCGCCACAGGGTTTCGACGCGCTGATGGCCATGATGTCCAGCACCGAAGCCCAGCGCGAACTGGTGCAGCAGGCCGTGAACCGCTGGTGGTGGCCCGTGCTGATGATGTTCGGCCCGAGCGACAAGGACTCCATCCACAGCAGTCAGTCGTCGAAATGGGGCATCAAGCGTATTTCGAATGACGACCTGCGTCAGAAATTCGTCGACGCCACCGTCGACCAGGCCAAGGTGCTCGGCGTCACGCTGCCCGACCCGGCGCTCAAATGGAATGAGGCGCGCGGCCATTACGACTACGGCGATATCGACTGGGAAGAGTTCTGGCGTGTCGTGAACGGCGACGGCCCGTGCAACCGCGAGCGTCTCGGCACGCGCGTCAAAGCTCACAGCGAGGGCGCCTGGGTTCGCGAAGCAGCGCTCGCCCACGCCGAAAAGCAACGCCAACGCGCACAACAGCACGCCGCCTGAGCCACGCGGCGCGCCATGCAACGAATCAGGAGATCAGGATGAACAAGGAATGGCCGATTTGGGAAGTCTTCGTGCACAGCAAGCAGGGACTCGACCATAAACATTGCGGCAGTCTGCATGCCGCCGACGCAAAATGGCGCTGCGCATGGCCCGCGACGTCTACACGCGCCGCCAGGAAGGCGTGAGCACTGGGTGGTGCCTTCTTCGGCGATCACGGCCTCGGCGCCGCAAGACAAGGCGGAAATGTTCGAGCGCGCGGCCATTCGCAGCCGCAACACGCACGTCACCACGCTTTACATGCACTGCCTGTCGCGCAACTCGACCATGATGCACATCGCGAAGAAGGCCGGCATGAAGATCGAATATGCGTACGGCGAAGCGGACGCTTATCTGACGCTGCCGCCCGCGGATCAAACCAGCATCATCACGGAAATGCTGCAGGAACAGGCCGCGGTGTTCGACTATGCGCTCAAACGCTAGGCGCGCCGCGCGTCGCGGTTGCTCGAGTCTTTCATGCCGGCGGCCGCGGCGGCATAACGAGCGCGACATCGGGGCACCGGAGCACCCGCGCAACAACAAAGGGCAGCCGCATGGCTGCCCTTTTTCGTTTACCGCGTGGACCTTGAGCGCCGTGAACCACGCGTCTTCACAACATCTCTACAGAATAGGCAGCGCCGTCGTCTCCTTGATCGTTTCCAGAGAAAAGCTCGTTTTGACGTCGATCACCGACGGATGATGCAGCAACTGATCCTGCACGAAGCGCGAAAAGTGCGCCATGTCCTCGACCTGAACCCGCAGCAGATAGTCCATGTCGCCCGTCATCGCGTGGCAAGCCACCACCTCAGGCCAAGTCTGGACGGCCGCGCGGAACAGGTCGGCATGGGTCGCCTCGCCGCGCGGGCTGAGCGCCGAACCGCCGCGCTTTTCGAGCCGGACATTGACATACGCGAGCAGATCGAGCCCGAGGCGCTGCGCGTCCAGCAGCGCGACGTAGCCGCGAATCACCCCGCTCTCTTCCAGCCGTCGTATGCGCTGCAAACACGGACTCGGCGAGAGATTGATCCGCTCGGCGATCTCCTGATTCGACAATCGGCCATTCTCCTGAAGGATCGCCAGAATCCGCCGGTCGATTGCATCTATCTCGATATGAGCCACTTTCTGCCGCCGTCTGAGGAAATTGAGCCAGAAAAATAGCGCAACGCTACGCCTTGGCAATTAAGTTCGCAAGTTTCCGGCGCGATGTGGCCTTTACACTGGCTTCATTCGATCGCGCTCTATCCCATCCCGCGCGCGCGATTCCGGCGCAAAGCGCCCTCGACATGGAGACAGACAATGCAGGTTCCAACCTGGGACAATCCCGTCGGCACCGACGGCTTCGAATTCATCGAATACACGGCACCCGATCCCAAAGCGCTCGGCAAGCTGTTCGAGCAGATGGGTTTCACGGCTGTCGCGCGTCATCGCCATAAGGACGTGACGCTTTACCGGCAGGGCGAAATCAACTTCATCGTCAATGCCGAGCCGGATTCGTTCGCGCAACGCTTCGCGCGCCTGCACGGCCCGTCGATCTGCGCGATTGCGTTCCGGGTTCAGGACGCGGCGAAGGCCTACAAGCAGGCCGTCGAAAAAGGCGCGTGGGGCTTCGACAACAAGACGGGCCCGATGGAACTGAACATTCCGGCCATCAAGGGCATCGGTGATTCGCTGATCTATTTCGTCGACCGCTGGCGCGGCAAGAACGGCGCCGCGCCCGGCAGCGTGGGCAACATCGACATTTACGACGTGGACTTCGAGCCGATTCCCGGCGCGAATCCCAATCCCGTCGGTCACGGCCTCACCTATATCGACCACCTCACGCACAACGTGCACCGTGGCCGCATGCAGGAATGGGCGGAGTTCTACGAGCGCCTCTTCAACTTCCGCGAAGAGCGTTACTTCGACATCGAGGGCAAGGTGACGGGCGTGAAGTCGAAAGCGATGACATCGCCGTGCGGCAAGATCCGCATTCCGATCAACGAGGAAGGCTCGGAAACCGCCGGCCAGATCCAGGAATATCTGGACGCGTATCACGGCGAAGGCATCCAGCACATCGCGCTCGGCAGCAACGACATTTACCGTACCGTCGACGGCCTTCGCGCGTCGAACATTTCGCTGCTCGACACGATCGACACCTACTATGAACTGGTCGACCGCCGCGTGCCGAATCATGGCGAGCCGCTCGAGGAACTGCGCAAGCGCAAGATCCTGATCGACGGCGCGCCGGACGATCTGCTGCTGCAAATCTTCACGGAGAAGCAGATCGGCCCGATCTTCTTCGAGATCATCCAACGCAAGGGCAATCAGGGTTTTGGCGAGGGCAACTTCAAGGCGCTGTTCGAATCGATCGAGCTGGATCAGATCCGCCGGGGCGTCGTGCAGGACAAGGCGTGAAACGGTAAGGCGTCCGCCGCCAATGGCGGATGATCAAAAGCGCGCATAGGCACTGATAAAACGACAAGGGCGAGGATCTCACGATCCTCGCCCTTGTCTAGCGGCGGGTCAACCATCGACACGCTGCATCAGCAGCGCGTCATGAATTCTGGTCTTCCTTGCGAGACGCGCTCTCGCGCGCAATGCGTTTGATGGCAATGCGCGCCGGCGCAACCAGCGCCGTGCGGGTGACCGCGCTAGACGGCGCCCCCCGTGCTCGCGTTCGAGCGCACCGGCGCGCTCATGGCGAAAAAAGCGGCCGACACCATCAGGAAGGTCTGGATGTTTCTCGTGTTCATGCGTACTCCTTTTCTAACTGCCCTGTTGTCCTGAAGCGCCGGAACATGCGGCACGTTACACAGACATTGCTCACAGGTGCGGTGTTAGCCAGACATCTCAATTGCGGTTCCGCGAAATTGTAGGTTTTACAGCTTGTTACACCGACGGGGCGCGCGCGGCGGGCGAACTTTGCAAGAAGGCGCAACCGGTCGAAACATTGGCCTGGCGGGCATGGCGCAAAAGGCTTTCCGCCCGATGCGGCGGGTTTTCACCAGTGCTACCATCACTTAAAATACGTCAATATGGCGACCTCGGCCATACGCATTGACCCAAAAGTTCTGGCGATCCCAAACTGGGTGGAGGAGTACACATAATGAATGCCCCGCTAGACGCTGGTCAGCGAGCCTCGCTCGAAGCCGCGCTATCTTCCGTCACGCTCGACGACAAATACACCCTCGAACGCGGCCGCGCGTACATGAGCGGCATCCAGGCGCTGGTGCGTCTGCCGATGCTGCAGCAGGAACGCGACCGCGCCGCCGGCCTGAATACCGCCGGCTTCACCTCCGGCTACCGCGGGTCTCCGCTCGGCGGACTCGACCAATCCCTGTGGAAGGCGAAACAGCATCTCGCCGCGCATCAGGTCGTGTTCCAGCCTGGCGTCAACGAAGATCTCGCGGCCACCGCCGTCTGGGGCTCGCAACAGGTCAACCTGTACCCCAGCACCAAATACGACGGCGTGTTTTCGATGTGGTACGGCAAAGGCCCGGGCGTCGACCGTTCCGGCGACGTCTTCAAGCACGGCAATTCGGCGGGATCGTCACGGCACGGCGGTGTGCTCGTGCTGGCCGGCGACGATCACGCGGCCAAGTCCTCGACGCTCGCGCATCAGTCGGAACACATCTTCAAGGCGTGCGGCCTGCCGGTGCTGTTTCCGTCGAACGTGCAGGAATACCTCGATTTCGGCTTGCACGGCTGGGCCATGAGCCGCTATTCCGGGCTGTGGGTCGCGATGAAGTGCGTGACCGACGTGGTCGAGTCGTCGGCTTCGGTGGAAATCGACCCGCATCGCACGAAGATTCTGCTGCCGGAAGATTTCGCGATGCCCGAGGGCGGTCTGAACATCCGCTGGCCGGATCCGCCGCTCGTGCAGGAAGCGCGTCTGCTCGACTACAAATGGTACGCGGCGCTCGCGTACGTGCGCGCGAACAAGCTCGACCGCGTGGAAATCGATTCGCCGCATGCGCGCTTCGGCATCATGACGGGCGGCAAGGCCTATCTCGATGTGCGTCAGGCGCTGACCGATCTCGGTCTCGACGAAACCTGCGCGCGCATCGGCATTCGGCTCTACAAGGTCGGCTGTGTGTGGCCGCTCGAGGCGCAAGGCGCGCAAGCCTTCGCCCGCGGCCTCGACGAAATTCTCGTGGTCGAGGAAAAGCGTCAGATTCTCGAATACGCGATCAAGGAGGAGCTGTACAACTGGCCGGACACGCAGCGTCCGCGCGTCTTCGGCAAGTTCGACGAGAAAGACGGCGCGGGCGGCGAATGGTCGGTGCCGATGGGCAACTGGCTGCTGCCGGCGCATTACGAACTCTCGCCCGCGATCATCGCGAAAGCAATCGCCGCGCGGCTCGCAAAGTTCGATCTGCCGTCGGACGTGCGCGCCGGCATTGCCGCGCGCATCGCCGTGATCGAAGCCAAGGAAAAGGCGCTCGCGCGCCCGCACGTCGAAGTCGAGCGCAAGCCGTGGTTCTGCTCGGGCTGCCCGCACAACACGTCGACGAATGTGCCCGAAGGCTCGCGCGCCATAGCGGGTATCGGCTGCCATTACATGACGGTGTGGATGGACCGCAGCACCAGCACCTTCAGCCAGATGGGCGGCGAAGGCGTCGCGTGGATCGGCCAGGCGCCGTTCACGAACGACAAGCACGTGTTCGCCAATCTCGGCGACGGCACTTACTTCCACTCGGGCTTGCTGGCGATTCGCGCGGCGATCGCGTCGAAAGCGAACATCACCTACAAGCTGCTCTACAACGACGCGGTGGCGATGACGGGCGGCCAGCCCGTCGACGGCATGCTGACCGTGCCGCAGATCACGCATCAGCTCGCCGCCGAAGGCGCGTCGAAAATCGTCATCGTCACCGACGAGCCGGAGAAATACTCGGGCAACGTCGGCCTCGCGCCGGGCATCGACATTCACCATCGCGACAAGCTCGACGAAGTGCAACGTCAGCTGCGCGAGATTCCGGGCACCACGATCCTGATCTACGACCAGACCTGCGCGACCGAAAAGCGCCGCCGCAGGAAGCGCGGCGCCTATCCGGACCCGGCCCGCCGCGTCGTGATCAACGAAGCGGTGTGCGAAGGCTGCGGCGACTGCTCGGTGAAGTCGAACTGCCTGTCGGTCGAACCGCTCGACACCGAATACGGCACCAAGCGGCAGATCAACCAGTCCACGTGCAACAAGGACTTTTCCTGCGTGAACGGCTTCTGCCCGAGTTTCGTGTCCGTTGAAGGCGGTCAGTTGCGCAAGCCGAAAACGGCCTCGGGCATTGTCGGCGACGCCATGCCGCCCGTGCCGGAGCCGGCGCTGCCCGCCATCGACCGTCCTTACGGCGTGCTTGTCACCGGCGTGGGCGGCACGGGCGTCGTGACGATCGGCGCGCTGCTCGGCATGGCCGCGCACCTGGAAAACAAGGGCGTCACCGTGCTCGACGTCACCGGCCTCGCGCAGAAAGGCGGCGCCGTGATGAGCCACGTGCAGATCGCGAACAAGCCCGGCGACATCCACGCCACGCGCATTGCCATGGGCGAAGCGAGCCTCGTGATCGGCTGCGACGCCATCGTGACGGCGAGCGACGAATGCGTGTCGCGCATGCAAGCCGGCCAGACGCGCGTCGTGCTCAACAGCGCGCATACGCCGACGGCCGAGCTCATCAAGAACCCGAACTGGCGCTTCCCCGGCAGCAGCACCGAGGCGGACGTCCGCGCGGACGCGGGCGAAGAATGCGTCGATACCGTCGACGCAAACCACTTCGGGGTCGCACTGCTCGGCGACGCCACCTACACGAACCCGTTCGTGCTCGGCTATGCATGGCAACGCGGCTGGGTGCCGCTCACCTATCAGTCGCTGATGCGCGCCATCGAGTTGAACAACGTACAGGTCGAAAAGAACCGTTCGGCCTTCGAATGGGGCCGTCGGGCAGCACACGATCCGGCGGCCGTGCGCAAGTTCGCGCAGTCGCAAGGCGCGGGTGCCGGGGCTGAAGCGGCTGATGCGGCGGGCGGCAAGATCATCTCGCTGCATACGCCCAAGGCGCTCGACACGCTGATCGACAAACGCGCGGCCTACCTCGCGGCATGGCAGAACAACGCTTACGCGGAGCGGTATCGCGCGCTGGTCTCCCAAGTGCGGGCGGCGGAATCGGCGCTCGATTCCGCCGACACCCAGTTGCCGCTGACAGAAGCCGTCGCGAAAAATCTGCACAAGCTGATGGCCTACAAGGACGAGTACGAAGTCGCGCGCCTTTACAGCGACCCCGCGTTTATCGAGAGGCTAAAAGCGAGCTTCGAGGGCGACTGGAAGCTGCACATCCACCTCGCGCCGCCCATGTTCTCGAAGAAGGACGCACAAGGTCATCTGATCAAGAAGAAGTACGGCCCGTGGGTGTTCAGCGCGATGCACGTGCTCGCGAAGCTCAAGTTCCTGCGCGGCACGGCGCTCGACATCTTCGGCAAAACGGAAGAGCGTCGCACCGAGCGCGTGCTGATCGGCGAGTATGAAGCGCTGGTTCGCGAACTGATCGGCGGGCTCACCGCGCAGAACCGCGATCTGGCCGTCGAACTCGCGAATCTGCCGGACGGCATCCGCGGCTTTGGGCACATCAAGGAAAACAACCTGAAGGGCGTGCGCGTGAAGTGGAACGATCTGCTCGCGCGCTGGCGCTCGCCGCAGACTGGAACGACGCAGCACGCGGCTTGACGCGCCCCAGGACGTACGCCGCGCGCCGCACCTGGCGCGCGGCGTACGGCTCGCGAAAAAAACCGCCACGGAAGCGAATTCCGCGGCGGTTTTATTTTTGCAGGCCTACCGCGAAGATGACCGCCGCAGGCCACCGGCCATGACAGCCGGTCCGCCCGCGTGAGACGCTGCGCCGATTACCTGCTGTTCACCGACTTGCGCGCATTCGCCGAAGCGACCGCCGTCATGTTGATGATCCGGCGCACGGTTGCAGCAGGCGTCAGCACGTGGACCGGCTTTTCTGCGCCGAGCAGGAACGGGCCAACCGTCACACCTTCGCCGCCGACCATCTTCAGCAGGTTGTACGCAATGTTCGCCGCTTCCACGTTCGGCATGATCAGCAGGTTGGCTTCGCCCGACAGCGTCGTGCCGGGGAAAGCGGCCTTGCGGACTACTTCCGACAGCGCCGCGTCGCCGTGCATTTCACCGTCAATCTCGAGTGCCGGCGCGCGTTCGGTAATCAGCTTGCGCGCCGCCGCCATGCGTTGCGACGACGAAGACGGCGCGCTGCCGAAGTTCGAGTTCGACAGTAGCGCGACCTTCGGCGTGATGCCGAATTTCTCGATTTCGCGCGCCGCGAGCATCGTCATGTCGGCGAGCTGCTCGGCGGTCGGCACTTCGTTCACGTACGTGTCGCAGATGAACAGATTGCGGCCCGGCAGCATCAGCAGGTTCATGGCGGCGAAGTTCTGCACGTTGTCCGCCTTGCCCAGCACCTGCTCGATGAACTTGAGATGCGTGTGGTACTGGCCGATCATGCCGCAGATCATGCCGTCCGCTTCGCCGAGACGCACCAAGATCGCGCCGATCAGCGTGTTGAACTTGCGCATGGCCGCCTTCGCGACGTCCGGCGTGACGCCTTCGCGCGCGCCCAGTTCGTGATAGGCCTGCCAGCATTGCTGATAACGCGGATCGTCTTCCGGATCGACGATCTCGACGTCCTCGCCGCACTTGAGCTTCGAGCCCATCTTCTTCAGACGCATTTCGATCACCGACGGACGGCCGACCAGAATCGGTTTGGCGATCTTTTCGAGCAGCACGAATTGCGCGGCACGCAGCACGCGCTCGTCCTCGCCTTCCGCGAAGACGATGCGCGCCGGCTCCGATTTCGCCGCCGCGAACACGGGGCGCATCACCATGCCCGTGCGGTACACGGTGGTGCCGAGTTCCTCGCGATACGCGTCCATGTCCTTGATCGGACGGGTCGCGACGCCCGAATCCATGGCCGCTTGCGCGACGGCCGGCGCGATCTTGATGATGAGGCGCGGGTCGAACGGCTTCGGAATCAGATATTCCGGACCGAATTCGAGCGAATGTCCTTCATACGCCTTCGCGACTTCATCGCCTTGATCGGTTTCTTCCGCCAGCTCGGCGATCGCGCGCACGCACGCGAGCTTCATTTCTTCCGTGATGGTGGTCGCGCCGACATCCAGCGCGCCGCGGAAAATGAACGGGAAGCACAGCACGTTGTTGACCTGGTTCGGATAGTCCGAACGGCCGGTCGCGATGATGCAGTCCGGGCGCACCTTTTTCGCTTCTTCCGGGCGGATTTCCGGCTCCGGATTGGCCAGCGCGAGAATCAGCGGCTGGGTGCCCATTTCGGCGACCATTTCCGGCTTCAGCACGCCCGCGCTCGAGCAGCCGAGGAACACGTCGGCGCCGCGAATCGCGTCAGCCAGCGTGCGTGCCTCGGTATTCGCCGCATAGCGTTCCTTCGACGGATCCAGGTTGCCGCGGCCTTCGTAAATCACGCCCTTCGAGTCGACGACGAGAATGTTCTCTTTCGACAAACCGAGGTTCACCAGCAGATCCAGACACGCAATGGCCGCCGCGCCCGCGCCCGAGCAGACCAGCTTCACGCTGCCGAGCTGCTTGCCGACCACTTTCAGGCCGTTCAGGATCGCCGCCGACGCAATGATCGCCGTGCCGTGCTGATCGTCGTGGAAGACCGGAATCTTCATGCGCTCGCGCAGCTTCTTCTCGATGTAGAAGCATTCGGGCGCCTTGATGTCTTCCAGGTTGATGCCGCCGAGCGTGGGCTCGAGCATCGCGATCGCCTCGACGAGTTTGTCGGGATCGGATTCGGACAGCTCGATATCGAACACGTCGATGCCGGCAAACTTCTTGAAGAGACAGCCCTTGCCTTCCATCACCGGCTTGGCCGCGAGCGGACCGATGTTGCCGAGGCCGAGCACCGCCGTGCCGTTCGTGATCACGCCGACGAGGTTGCCGCGCGACGTGTATTTCTGCGCGTCGAGCGGCTCGTCGTAGATCGCCATGCAGGCGGCTGCCACGCCCGGCGAGTACGCGAGGGACAGGTCGAGCTGGTTCGAGAGCGGCTTGGTCGGCGTGACCGAAATCTTGCCGGGCTTCGGATTCTGGTGATAGGCGAGAGCGCTTTGCTTCAGTTGTTCGTCCATTTTTTGCCTGCGAGACGTAAGAAATTTGGGCCGGCACACCCCACGCCCGGCGGCGCTTCGTTCTATCGAATGGATGATCGACCGAGGCGCTTTTCGCGTGCGCCGGTTAGGCGCGGCGTCGGTCCTCGGCGGAGGGCGGGACGGTGCGGAGTGCTACGCGGGTCGGTTAGTGTACACCCCGCGCGTGTCCATGGACCGACTGGTTAATGCGCCTCGCCATCGGCGAAACAGCCGCCAGTCATGCTGCGGTGCCGCATTCTCGCGCGCCGGCCGGCAACGCTCAGTGCAGCTCGGCGCCGCGCCGCTCGGGAATGAGAAGGAGCGTGGCCAGCACATCCAGCACATAGATCGACGCGAGAAAAATCAGCGCCACGGCAAAGGAATAACGCGCGGCGAGCGCGCCGACCACCACCGCGCCGCCGACGAGCAGCGCCGCCGGCGGCGCGGTGATGGGCGTAGACGAAGACCATCGCCACGGCACCGAGCTGATAGAACAGAAAGGCCGGCTTGCGGCCGAAACGGTCTGCCGCCACGCCGAAGAGCCAGATGCCGCAGGCCATGCCAACGACGGTCGCGGCCGTCCAGACACCGGATCGGGTCAGCGAGTAGCCGAATGTCTTCGACAGATAGCTCGGCAGCCAGATCATCAGCCCGTAATAGCCGAAGTTCTGGACCGAGCAAAGAATCGCGACGCCTAAACTTGCGCGCGCGGTCCGGGCGTCGGCTATCAGCAATTTCAGCGGCAGCCGGCGCATGCCGCGCGCTCGGTGAAAAGCGCCGGTTCCTCCACGCGTCGTCGCAAGAAGAAAGACGCCACGGCAGGCAGCAAGCCCAGCGCGAACATGCCGCGCCAGCCGATGAGCGGCAACAGAAGCGGCGTCAGCAACGCGGCCGCCAACACGCCGAGCTGCCACCCAAGGCCGACATACGACGAGACCCGCGCCCGCTGCGCGGCCGGCCACGCCTCGGCCACGAGCGTCATGCCGATGCCGAACTCGCCTCCGAGCCCAATGCCGGCGACGGTCCGGTAAACCAGCAGGTCGGCATAGCCTTGCGCGAGCGCGCAAAGCCCCGTGAACACGGCGAAGACCAGAATGGTCCACGTCAGCATACGCACGCGTCCGTAATAGTCGCTCAGCACGCCGAAAATCAAACCGCCGGCCACGGCGCCGATCAACGTCCACGTGACGAGCGAACCGGCCTGCGCGGAACCGAGATGCAGATCCGCCGCGATGACGGGCAGCATGAATCCGAGAATCAACAGGTCGAAGCCGTCCATCGCATAGCCGAGCACGGACGCGGCGAGCGCCCGGGCGGCGTAGCCGTTTCGGGCGGAGGCGGGCGTGTCGGCGGCGGAAGAAGCGGGCGTCATGGGAAGCAGTCCGTGATTCGACCGACGGCGGCAGCAACCGGCGTCGGAGAAATTCGCGTGAGTGTAAAGGCGGCCCAGGCGGCTCACAAGCTAGCCAAAAAGCCAATCCCGACGCGCGACTGGAGCGGCGCCACGCGCCGCCCAAACATGGCTGAGCTTCCCAACAGCCCCGCCCGGCCTGTAGGCACAACGCTCACACGGCGACGCTAGGGCGGCCGCGACTCGCCGCCCACCCGCACGACAGCCTCCTCGGAAGGACCCGTTTCGGGTAAAATGTCGGCCTACGCGCGCAGCAAACAGCAAAACCGGCCAGCCTCCACTGGCCGGCTGCACATTCCGCCCAGCACGGCGCGGCATGTCCCGCTCGCCACCGGGCCCAGCGCCCGCTTCTCCCCGCTCAACCCCAAGGATCCGCCCATGACAGGCTTCGATCGCCAGACGATCTCCGACACCACCGCCAAGATGCTGCTCGAAGTACAAGCAGTGCACTTCAACGCGGAGAAACCGTACATTTTCACGTCCGGCTGGGCGAGCCCGGTTTATATCGATTGCCGCAAGCTGATTTCCTACCCGCGCGTGCGCCGCGGCCTAATGGAAATGGCGGAAACCACCATTCTGCGCGACGTCGGCTATGAGCAGATCGACGCCGTGGCCGGCGGCGAAACCGCGGGCATTCCGTTCGCCGCCTGGCTGTCCGACCGCCTGATGGTGCCCATGCAATACGTGCGCAAGAAGCTGAAGGGCTTTGGCCGCAATGCGCAGATCGAGGGTCTTCTGACCGAAGGGCAGCGCGTGCTGCTGGTGGAAGACCTGACCACGGACAGCCGCAGCAAGATCAACTTCATCAACGCGCTGCGCGCCGCCGGTGCCACGGTGAATCACTGCTTCGTGCTGTTCCACTACAACATCTTCAAGGAAAGCGTGTCGGTGCTGAAAGACATCGACGTCGATCTGCACGCGCTCGCGACCTGGTGGGACGTGCTGCGTGTCGCCAAGGAAAACAAGTACTTCGACAGCAAGACGCTCGACGAAGTCGAGAAATTCCTGCACGCGCCGGCTGAATGGTCGGCGGCGCACGGCGGCGCCACCTCCACGCCGCAATAAGCCGGCTCGGGTCTTCCGCCTCGGCCAAACAGAAAGGCCGCCTGTCTCGCGACAGGCGGCCTTTTTGCTGCACCGTGCCCAGCGGCTAGCGGCTCGCTTGGCGACTTATCCGTCAGCGCGCTGTGGCGAGGGAGCTACGCCAGATCGCCCGTATCTTCCGCCGAATGTGACGACAGGTTCAGCAGGCCGTTGCTTTGCGCGTACTGAAAGAGTTCCGAATCGCGGTCGATGCCGAGCTTGCGCATCGCCGTGTTTTTCTGCGTGCTGATCGTCTTGATGCTGCGGTTCAGTTGCTCCGAAATTTCCTTGATGGTCATGCCCGACACGAACAGGCGCACCACTTCCAGTTCGCGCCTCGACAGCATGACTTCGTCGCTCTTGCCGCCGGCGTTCATGCGCAGTGCGTCGAGCGACGCCTTCACCGACGGGCTCAGATATTCGAGGTGCCGGCTCACGTGCCGCACCGCGAGCCCGATATGGCTCAGGTCGTCGGACTTGTTGACAACCAACGTCACGCCGAGCTCCCGCAACCGTTGCAGCAGGGCGGCGTTTTCCAGCATCGTTAGCATGACGATGGGAAGGTTCGGAAAATTGCGGCGCAGATAGCCGATCAACGGCAGGCCGTCGCCGAACTGCCCGCCCGGCATGGCGAGGTCGGTGACGAGCACGTCGCACGCGGTTGTTTGCAGCACCTTGATCAATTCCGTGGACTGCCTTGCTCGCGCAACCACCTGGATGCCTGGAAACTTGAGCAAGGCCTGTTCGGCGCCAAATAGGATGACTGGATGATCGTCAGCGATGACGACCTTGACTACGTCTTGCATTGCCCGCACCTCGACAAGAAAATCCCTCTCCAAAACTTCAGACATGCGTTGTTATTCTTAATGTTTAGTTCGACCTAATAGGACACGGGCGACATCGCGTAAATTGTTCCGACCATAGCTGATTTTAGGCTCGCAATCCGCTTGCGCGCACAACAATGATGCATCGTAGAGCTAATGTTAGACTTGATTCGACGTCGAGGCACAAAATAGGGACAATAAACACCGCGAGGCCACCGCCCCGCGCCCTCGCAGCGACCTGATGCTGCATGGGATCTGAGCCGGCGCCCGCGCGCCCACTCCGATCGACACAGGAGAACCGGCACATGCGCTCGCGTTGCCTGGTTGTTTTGCACGTTTCACCGTCTACCAGTACGCCGCTTTTTGTCTGCGCCACGCTCGGCTTGGCGCTCTGGCTCGCGCATGGCCCAGAGGCCTTGGCCGAAACCACGTTTTCGATCAGGACGACTGCAAAGGCGGCAACCGCTCGCCGCAACTGACATGGCGCGACGCGCCGGCCGGAACGCGCAGCTTCGCGATCACCATGTTCGATCCCGATGCGCCGGGCCGCGGCTGGTGGCACTGGGCAGTCGCGGGCATTCCGGCGACGGTCGTCAGCCTGCCCGAAAACGCGAGCGCGTCCGGCTTCCTGAAAAAGCTCGGCGCCGTGGAAGCCCGCAACGACTTCGACTTCGACGTCGACGGTTACGGCGGCCCCTGCCCGCCGCCCGGCAAACCGCACCGCTACGTGATCACCGTGTATGCGCTGAATACCGCCGACCTCCGTCTGGCGCAAGGCCGCCCGGCGCTGATGTTCGATCACGAGATCGGCACGGCGGCGATCGGCAGCGCGAAGATCGTGGTGAACTACGGCCGGTAGGCCGGCACGCCGACGGTCGCGCCGGGCGCGGCTCATCGCGAATGCGGTGCTGCGACTCAACGCGACGCCCGCTCGCCCCCACGCAAGGCCCCGAGCCCGCGTCCGACAAAGTCACGCCACTGTCACTTCGTGCGGGCATCGTCGTTTTTCCGCTGTTTTTGCGCCGTTTTCCAGCACCTACGCACCGCATGCCGATGAGGTCTTAAAATGGCGTTTTCGCGCGGCGTCGCCCGCCGTTCCCCAGTGAGATCGAGATGAGCACAAAAGTTTTTGTCGACGGACAGGAAGGCACGACCGGCCTGAAGATTTTCGAATACCTGTCGCAGCGCGCCGACGTGGAAATTCTGCGTATCGACGAAGCGAAGCGCAAAGATATCGAGGAACGCCGCCGTCTCATCAACGCGTCGGACGTCACGTTCCTGTGCCTGCCCGACGTTGCTTCGCGCGAATCGGCTTCGCTGGTCGAGAACGAGCGCACGGTGCTGATCGACGCGAGCACCGCGTTCCGCACGTCGCCGGACTGGGCTTACGGCCTGCCGGAACTTGCGCGCTCGCAGCGCGAACGCCTGCGCACGGCCAAGCGCATTGCCGTGCCGGGCTGCCACGCGTCGGCATTCGTGCTCGCCATGCGCCCGCTCGTGGAAGGCGGCGTAGTCGCGCCGGAGTTCG
This sequence comes from uncultured Paraburkholderia sp., assembly GCA_940746715.1. GTDB lineage: Bacteria > Pseudomonadota > Gammaproteobacteria > Burkholderiales > Burkholderiaceae > Paraburkholderia. Next base: position 318,834 of record CALNWN010000005.1, on the reverse strand, counting down.
ACGCGCATGCCTATTCGATTACCGGCTACAGCGGCGGCGGCAAGAAGATGATTGCCGACTACGAAGCCGGCGGCAACAGCAAGCTGAAGAGCCCGCGTCCTTACGCGCTCGGTCTCACGCACAAGCATCTGCCGGAAATGGCGGCGCATACGGGCTTGAAGTCGGCACCAATTTTCACGCCGATCGTCGGAGATTTCTACAAGGGTCTCGCGGTCACGACCTACTTCTCGCCGCGTCAATTGGCGAAGAAAACGACGCCGCAAGAAGTGCAGGCGCTGCTCGCCGAGTACTACGCGGGCGAAGCGTTCTTGCGCGTCGCGCCGTTCGACGCGGAAGCGAATCTCGACGGCGGCTTTTTCGACGTCCAGGCGAACAACGACACCAATCGCGTCGATCTCTTCGTGTTCGGCACGGCGGAGCGCTTCGTGACGGTTGCGCGTCTCGACAACCTAGGCAAGGGCGCTTCGGGTGCGGCGATCCAGTGTATGAACCTCGCGATCGGCGCTGCCGAGGAAAGCGGTTTGAAACGATAACGAAAGTTTGAATAGCGCGGCAATTTGCCGTTTGCAAGCATCACGAAAGCCGGTCTTAAAGACCGGCTTTTTTGTTTTAAACCCGCCGCCCCGATCTGTGCAAAGATAATCAGTAGTAGCCCGCATTACTTAAAAAATCGAAAACAGCTGCTGCGGAATTTTTAAGGTAAGTTTTCCCGCCGACGCCCGCGCGGCATACTTTCCGCCCGGGGAAACTCCGGATTTTTGTCGAACGGTCGTTCGAAGATCATGGAGCCATTTTGCTCCAAGGCTTACCAGGCAAGGGCGTGCAAGGAAACAACGACGCGCCGCCTCCCGTCGCAATCTGCATTTTTGTTTAAAAGGGCCGTTGGCGCCCGCACACCGCGCGCTTCGCCAAAATGCCGCTGTTTGAATCGGGCTTTTTAGACGGCTCATTCAATTGACATGCATTAATCGCGCGGCGAAATTAGCTCGCACAAATACATGAAGGGAGACAGCAGCATAGCGGACGCCATTATTCGAGGTTTGGCAGTGGCTATTGCCACGACTCCGTTTCTTATTGCTTGCGGCGGCGGTAAATCCGATAACCCCGGGCCGATCAACGCGCCGCAATGCTCGGGGTCGAGCTGCGGCGTACAGGGTCCGCCTGCTTCCAGCAGCACGTCGGCTGCGCTATGTCCCGCGACCGGCGCACCACCTGTTCCGCGCGCGGCCCCGCGGCCTACCCGCCGACGCCCGCCGCGCGCGCATTGCGCCCGACGGCCGCTCAAGGAGGAGCAACACCATGAAAAAATCTGTCTTGCAATACTGGCCGCGTGCCTCTCAGTCAGCGCTCACGCACAGCACGCGGGCGACAACGTCGCCGTGCTCGGCTGGTTCCACGTCATGCCGAAAGATTCGAGCACGCCGATAACCACCAACGTCGCGCCGACGCCGATCAACACGCCGCTGCGCCTGCCGAACTCGTTCACGTCGGCGGGCACGAGTCTCTCGACGAACACCGCCAACACGGTCGGCCTCGTCATGAGCCATTACCTGACCGATCACATTGCGGTGACGACCGTGGCGGGCGTGCCGCCCGTGTTCAAGATCTACGGTCACGGCACGATCAAGCCGCCTGGGCCGGCGGGCGCGCTCGGCCAGCAGAATATCGGCGATCCGCAAACCAATCCGATCGTGAAAAGCATGCGCCAGTGGAGCCCGGCCCTGCTCTTTCAGTACTACTTCAATACGCCGACAGCGAAGTTCAGGCCGTTTGTAGGCGTCGGCGTGTCGTACAACTGGTTTTCTGACATTCAGTTGAGCCAGAACTTCGTGCAATCGACGCAGGACAATCTCGGCGCCATCCTCGCCGCCGGCGCAGGGAAGCCGGGCAAGACGCAGGTGTCGGCGAAGGCGTCGTCGTCGTGGGCGCCGGTGTTCAATGCGGGGCTCGCCTACAACATCACCGACCATTGGGGTCTCGTGGCGTCGGTCACCTACATCCCGCTGAAGACGACGTCGTCCTGCGACGCACGCGCTGCGGCTTCAGGCGCAGCAAACCGGCGGCCCTCGCAAGGGCCAGCCGGCTTCGTGTTTTTGCAAGACGGGAAAGGGACGGGGAAATTTTGGGCAAAAAAAGCCCGCCTAAGTTGGCGGGCTGAATCCATATCAGAGGAGACATGGAGGAGACAAGACAAACTATAGCAAAAGATTTGGTGCGGCGCAACATGAAAATCAGGGTTCTCCCGTCTTGTTGCGATTTCGCCACATGTGCTTGTTCGGCACGATGGGCCGCGCCAGACCACGTTAGTGCCGGACGAGCGCCATCATCGCGCCAAAGCCGACAAACACGCCGCCCGTCAGCCGATTGAACAGACGCGCCACGCTGCGACTCCTCAGCCGCGTACCGATGCGCGTGCCGAACCCCGCATACACGAGATACCAGCTCACTTCGATCACCGCGAACGTGGCGACCAGAATGCCGAACTGCGGCAGCTTGGGCAGCGCGGCGTCGATGAATTGCGGCAGCAGCGCGGCGGCGAAGAGAATCGCCTTCGGATTGCTGCCCGCCACCAGAAAACCGTTGCGAAACAACGCGAAACGCGAATGTGCCGGCTTCGCGGCCAGTTCCTCGACTTGCGACGCGTCGGCCTCGTCGGCGGGCGCGCGCCACGCCTTGATGCCGAGATAGACGAGATAAGCCGCGCCGATCAAACACAGCGCGTTAAAAAGAGCCGGCCACGCTTCGAGAAACACGCCGAGCCTCGCCGATACCGCCAGCATCAGCACCAGCGCCGACAGGCAACCCGCCATGGTGGCACCGGTGCGGCGCAGGCCGTGCCGCGCGCCGTGCGTCATGACGAGCAGCATATTGGGGCCGGGAATGGCGCACACAACAAAGACAGTGGCCACAAACAGCCACCAGGTATGCAGACTCATCACATCACCGTGTAGAAAATGGGACGGCCATTATCGCCTGTTGCGCGGCCGCTCGCGCGCCGCGCTTGCGGCAATGCTCAGCGGCCGGCGCGGCGGGCCGCCACCTGCCCGAGCACGGCGAAGTCCTTCTCGCCGTCGCCGTGCGCGACCGCCTCGATCAGGCTGTCGCGGACAACGCTCGCAATGGGCAATGGCGTCGTGACTGCGTCGGCTGCGGCGAGCGCCAGGCGCAAGTCCTTGAGTCCCAAGCGCGCCTTGAAGAGCGTCGGCTCATAGCTGTTTTCCGCGATCATCTTGCCGTAGCCCGCATAGACAGGGCCGGGGAAAATGCCGCTCGTGATCACATCGAGGAAATCCTGGATCGCGAGACCATGGCCGGACACGAGCGCAGCGGCTTCGCCGAACGTCTCGACGGCCGCGCCGAGCATGAAGTTCGCGGCCAGCTTCATGACATTCGCCTGTTGCGGCAGCGAGCCGATGCGCCAGGTTTTCTGACCGATCGCGTCGAAAACCGGCTGCACGCGGTCAATCGCCTCCGCGGGGCCGCCCGCGACGATCGTCAGCTTGCCCGCCGCGGCCGCGTCGGGCCGGCCGAGCACCGGCGCCGCAACGTAATTGATGCCGCGTGCCGCGTGCGCGGTCGCGAGTTCCTCGGCCAGCGCGACCGAGATCGTCGCCATGTTCACGTGAATGAGCCCGCGCGGCGCATGTTCGAGCAACGACGCCGTTACGACCTCGCGCAGCGCGGCATCGTCGGCGAGCATGGAGAACACGGCGTCTCCGGCAAAGGCGTCGGCCTGCGTCGCGACGATTCGCGCGCCCGCGTCCGCGAGCGCTTGCGCGCGCTCCGGCGAGCGGTTCCACACGCGCACCTGGTGCCCCGCTTTCAGAATGTTTGCAACCATCGCGGCGCCCATCTCGCCGAGACCGATAAAACCGATGTCCATCTGTGGCTCCGTCTTCTAAAGATGTGAAAGTAAGCACACCCATGCGACAGATGCAGGAAAACGCGGCAACGCGGGCACACGAACGCGGTGACGCGCGCCGCTCGCGGCCCGGCACGCAACGGCGCGCAGTGCCATACTGTGACGATGGTCACCGCGACTTTCCGCTTCTACGAGGAGCTGAACGATTTTCTCGCCCGGCCGCTGCGCCGGCGCGCGTTTGCCTATGCCTGCGCGCGCGACGCGACCACGAAGCACGCGATCGAGGCGCTCGGCGTGCCGCATACCGAAGTCGAACTGATCCTCGTGAACGGCGAGTCGGTCGGTTTCAACCATATGCTCGCGGATGGCGACCGCGTCGCCGTGTATCCGAAGTTCGAAGCGCTCGACATCCGCCCCCTGCTGCGCGTGCGCGAGCGGCCGCTGCGCGTCGTGCGCTTCCGCGGATGCGCATCTCGGCGGGCTCGCCCCGCTGCTGCGGCTAGCGGGCTTCGACACGCTCTACGACAACCATTTTCCCGACGCCCACATTGAAGCGCTGGCCGCCGCCGAAGAGCGCATCGTGCTGACGTGCGACCGCGAACTGCTGAAACGCCGCGCCATCACGCATGGCTGCTACGTGCGCGCGCTGCGGCCGCGCGAGCAATTGCGCGAGGTGTTCGAACGGCTGGATTTCGCCGGCAGCGCGCAACCGTTTCGACTCTGTCTGATGTGCAACGCGCCGCTTCGGCGCATCGCCCGCGACGAAGTCGGCGACCGGGCGCCCGACGGCGTCCTGCAGCGCCACAAGCAGTTTGTCACCTGCGACGTATGCCGACACGCGTCTTCTGGGAAGGCACCCACTGGCAACGGATGCGAGCGCTGATGGACAGCGAGGCCGCCACGCCCGCCCAGTCCGATGCGCGCGGTCCCGGCGAATGCGGCGCGCCCGGCGCCTCGGCCTGAAACGCGCCGCGGCGCGCTCGCCCGGCGCAACGCCGCGTGCGTACAATGCGGGATTACTTATCTGTCAGAGGCCTGACGTATGGCGATGAAAAAAACCGACCTTGAAAAGAACAAGGCGCTCAAACTGAACAATGCAATGAAGCCGTCCACCGCCGAGCGCTTTGGCAAGGCCGCGGCTGCAGCGCCGAAAGTCGATCGCCGGGAGCAGCGCAAGCTCGATCAGGCGCAGGGACTTGTGGCGTTCGCGTGCAAGCTGAACGGCGATCTGGCTGCCGAGCTGAAAGAGCGCGCCGCCACGCATCCGGAAGGCATGACGGGGCTGCCGAACGAAGTCATCAAACGCGGTCTTGCTGGATAAGCGTGGCTAGCGAATGACGAGTGCTGGCGCGGCATGCGCGCTTGCTGTCCGCGCATAGGCTGCGATTGCGCCGAGCCGGCGTGACCAACCGCCTGAATGCAAAAAGGCCAGAGCATGAGCTCTGGCCTTTTTGCTTGCGACGCGCCTTGAATCCGGCTGACAAGCCGGCCAAGAAAGGCGGCCAGGAGCCACGGCTGAAACCGCGCCTAACCCGGGGCGGCTAAAAAGCAGGCGCGCTAGCGGCACCTGCAACCGGCGAAGCCGCGCTCGCTGGCGACACGCGCCTCTTAGTTCTGCGAACCCTTGTCGTTCGTGCCGGCTGCCGATGCCGCTGCCGCGACCGGAGCGCGCTTGCCGTGCGACTTCAGCTTCTTGATGTGGTGCTTCTTCGGTGCGCTAGCTGCAGCGGCCGAAGCGGCTGCGTCCGATGCTTGTGCGAAAGCCTGAACCGAGACCAGCGCGATGGATGCAGCTGCAAGCGAGACGATAACTTTTTTCATGTGTTGTTCCCCAAACCTCAACGACTGAGTCAGTGTGAATGAAATAGCTGCACGGTGAAGCAGGCAGGGCTCAGGAGCCTTACCGCTCCCCGCGGGAGAGTATTACCTGGCGTAGGCGGTTTGTCATGCGCAAAACCGGATATGTATTTTCCTGGAGACAGCTTGCTTTCGGCATGCTTTCACTCCCAAACGCCCGATATCAGGGAGACGACCTGGCGCGCATCAGACGAGGTTGCGCAGCAGGCTGGCGATCTCGAGCAGCGTCGGCAGAACGCGGTGTAGCGCCGCGTTGGCCGACTCCTGGCCGATCGGCATGCTCACGCTGATCGCAGCGACAACGGTGCCGTGCCGGTCACGCAACGGCACGGCTACGCCGCGCACGCCGAGTTCCAGTTGCTGGTCGGTGACCACATAGCCGTTGCGGCGGATTTCGCCCAGCACTTCGCGCAGCCGTTCGACGGTGGAATAGGTGTGCGGCGTGAACACCTTGATCGGGTACGACGCCAGCCATTGCTCGATGCTCTCGGGCGCCTGGAACGCCAGCAACACCAATCCCGCCGACGACAAAGGCGCCGGCGCGCGTGAGCCGAGCACGAAGCCGACCGCCATCGCGCGATTGACGCCGTTGCGGGCCAAGTAGACCACGTCGTGTTCGTCGAGAATCGCGACGAGCGCCGTCTGCTGAAGGGTCGCCGTGATGCGCTGCAGGAAGGGCTGCACCGTGCGCGGCAAGCGCGGAGCGAGATACGACTGACCAAGCCGGAGAACGCGCGGCGCGAGCCAGAAGAGTTTGCCGTCCGTGTCGACGTAGCCGAGTTCGCGCAGCGTCAGCAGATAGCGGCGCGGCGCGGTGCGCGACAGGCCGGCGCGGCCTGCGACGGCGGTCGGCGTCATGCGCGCGTGTTCTTCGTCGAATGCTTCGATGATCGCCAGTGCCTTGGCGGCGCCGGCGATCCAGTCTTTGTCGTCCATCGGGTTGCCATGAGAGTTGGCCGGCTCATGGGCGGTGCGGCAGGCGCCGCGCGCGGGGTCGCTGTGTCGGAGACAGTCGATACAGTCGATACAGTCGATACGGGAAAGGCCGGCCACTGCGCGCCATTGTGCCCGAAGCGGCGCGGTCGTTGCACGGTTATCGCGCACGCCGGCGCGATGTCGGTGGCAGTTCGGTTTGCTGCCGCAAGGGACTGGCTGGATTTGCCAGGAGCGGCATCTCGCTCGACGGCCGCGCCCGGCGCTCGACGCGTCCGGGCCCCGGCAGCGCTCAGGCGGCCCCAGGGATGCGCGTACAGGTGCTGGGCGTCGCCCGTCGGCGGAAACACGCACCAGCAACCGTCGTCATGACGGAAGAAGAACAGTCCGCGCGAGCCGCCTGCCGCCGACGTTTCCACATGAACATAGCGCCGGCCGCCCACGCGCGTGCGGCTGAATTCGGTGACGTGAACAGCCGCGGAAGGCGCCGGTGCGAGCCACTTCTCGACGAGGAAACGCAACGATTGTTCGCTCGTGGCTCTCATGACCTGCTCCCAGCCGGTTTGTTCGCCTGTGCTTCGCGGGCCGTGTCCGTGCTGTCGTCGCTTTCGTGACTTTCGCCGGATGCCTCGTGCCGCTCGGCCGATGCAAGCGCCATCTCCCGGTTAGTGGCTGCCGCCCTCAACGTGCTGCAATGGGCAGCATGTCGGATATCCGAAAGGAGACGGACTAACTGTCGTGCTGATCTGCGCTTCATTCCACACCCCCGCACTGCACCAATAACTTCACAAATTATTTTAACTCTATGCCTGGATCGGGCGTTGCCAAACCTGTTTTGACCAAATAGCAACAGTTGCGCTCGCAAAAACAGACACGCAATCTTCGTACCGTCCGCCTTCAATTTGCGCGCGATGCGCAAAGCCATCTGTACGCTCGCGAGCAAACGACTGACGAAAGCGGCACCCGCGCAGAGTGCTGCGCGTGCGCCAGTTATCCACACCGGCCTTTGCATAACGTTGGGATAGCGCATGGAACAGCCTGTGCGCCGAATCTTGATAAGACGGGCCCGGCGTCCCACGCCGCAAAACTTATCCCGGTCTGGTCGTTTTTCTACAGAGCCGTCCCGCGCGGTTATCGGATTCCCATTACCTTGATGTAACGGAAGAATCCGCGGTTATCCACAGAGCGGGCTTACCCTTGTTAACTACTACGTATGTATACGAAGAAAGTAAACGACATAGGAGAACTGCCGCTGCACGCTGCTTTTGCAAGCGAAGCGCGCCGCGTTCAGTGGCAATGCAGCGTCTAGGAACTTAACGGAGGGTGCCCGCTTCGCTCGCGGGCGGGAGAGCGGCGGCTTTATCGATCGTGAGGTCAAGGGTTTGCGCTGCGGGTGTCGGTACAGGTGCTGTTGTTGGCGCTATTGCTGGTGCTGTTGCTGTTACCGGCGCAGCTTCCACCGGAACCGGCAACAAATGCGTCTCGATGCGGTCGTTGACGACAGGCTGAGTCCGTACGACCGTCTGCAGATAATGATCGACGAGACCGAAGAAGCGATCGTAGAACTTGCCCGACGGAATCGTTTCGCTGGAGATTTTCACCATGGCGTCGCTGTTCGAGCGGATCGGCAACGAGAGCGAACCGAGCACACTCAACCCGACGCTCGCCGACGTATCGCTCTTCTTCAGCGCAAAGCCGTTTTGCACCGCATTCACGTAGACGATGCTCGTACTGCTCGCCTCTTCGCCGGGCGTGCAGACCACGTGAAATTCGACGACCACGTGCGTGTCGCCAGACGGCTGGAAGTTCTTGGTTCCGTCGACGGTGTCGTTGCGCGTCATCGTCGTCAAATAGCCCTGGCTCAGCAGTGCTCGGCGCGCGGCTTCGCAGGTGTCGGTCACGCTCGAATTGAAATTGCGCGCATACGGGCTCGCGCCGGTCTCGAAGAGCTCCTGCTGGAACTTCGGCGTCGGCGCGCTGCTGCATGCTGCGAGCATTAGGAGGCCGCACAGCGAGGCGGCGGTGGTCTTGAAAAGCGAGGTAGGCATGGTTGATCAGAAACGCTGCGTAGACGAGGGGCGAACCGCCAAGGAAACGCATTGTAGAGTGGTTGTCGCGCGTGCGTAAAAAGCGCGCAGCGAAGCCGACCGTGCGCGAATTGCGCCTGTCTTCGAGGTGTGGCTGGGCAGGATATCAGCGGGAGTGAGAAGCGCTGAGTCAATGCGTCCGGGACAGACGCGGCGCGTGGCAAAAAAACAGTGACCGCCCGCGTTCAGTTGGATGTCGCCGTCAGTCCCACCGAGCTTACGGCGCCGCTGGCGCCAGCATTGGTGCTCACAGCACTCGCGGAAGGAACAGCAAACGCATTCATCCAATTGCCCGACGCGGCCGGGCAGCGACCGGCCACGCGCGCGTCGCAGACGCCCGCCTGGGCGTCGGCATTTTTCGCGGAGTCTTCCCGGGTGGCGACGTTCGCGAAGTCGCCCGCGCGCAAGCTGACTTTCTGCGCGTAGGCTTGCGAGCCGCCGTAACTCTTGAGCGCGGCGTTCATGTCGCCGTTCGCCGAGCGCATGTAGCCGTACAGGATCGCGGAGCCCACTTCAATGTTCGCCGTCGGCTCGGTGAGATCTTTTACGTTGTGCAAAAGCCCGCGGTGCGCACTCGGCACGACCTGCATGAGCCCCGTTGCGCCATTCGCGCCCTTGGCCTTTTCCTTGAAGCGCGATTCGATCGAGATAATGGCCAACAGCAGCTAATGGCCAGCAGCAGCGCGGGCGGCAGCGAATATTTCGATGCCGCGGATTGCACCGCATCCGAGATCTTTTCAGCCTTTTCTTTCGCGATGCCGAATTTCTGCGTCAGATAGGCGGACAGACGGTCGCCATTTTCCTCGGCCATCGCGAATTGCGCGACGCCGAGCGAAAGCAGGATCAGGCAGAGTAACCGGCTCATGGCAAACGTCTGAGGAAAAAGTCAGTGCATTATAACCTTGCCTTAAAAATAGGCATCTAGTGGTTAGGGTGCGGATTTCGTGCCTCGGGTTGATCAGGAAAGCCGCGATGTCGCGGACTGCCGGGCCGTCGGGCACTCTGCAGGCGATGGTTTTGATGCGATCAAAGTTCGTCCGTTAGTTGCAAAATTGACTCGGGGAGCGCCCAGCTCGCCGTGTTTCTCCTCAGTAGAGCCTGCCCGTCTCCCTGGGATTTGAGACAATGGCGGTCGCGCCGCGACAAACAGCCGTCCGTTACAGCCGTTTGCCCGCGGCAACCGCAGACTTACCGAACACGAGATGTCCTCAGTATGAGCAAGACCGCATTCATCCCAAGCGTCCCCGCAACGTCTGAGGACGATTTCGAAATTTCGGCGACGTCCCGACTCGCCGGCTATCGGCGCTTCTTCTGCGCTTCTTCGGCGTATTGAAGGTGGTTCGTACGACGGACGGCCGCGTGCTGTTCCCTTTCGACGGCGCGCCGGAACTCGCGGCCCCTACCCGACCAAACTGGAAGCCATCGCCGCCGCACAGGTCTACGGCGAACACATCGCGACGAGCGACCTGGCCCGGCCGGAGTTGTGAGCGAGGCCTCGGGACGCGGTTTCCATAGCGACCGAGGCATAAAGACGGCGCAAAAAAACGCCGGCTATATGGCCGGCGCTTTCGCTTGATACCCTAACTCCATCGCCCACGCGACCAACCCCTCACTCCACCGTCACCGACTTCGCGAGATTCCGCGGCTTATCCACATCCGTGCCCCGCGCGCAGGCCATGTGATACGCGAGCAACTGCAGCGGCACGACGTGCAGGATCGGCGAGAGCAGACCATAGTGCTCCGGCATGCGAATCACGTGGATGCCGTCGTCGTTGACGATCTTCGTGTCCGCATCCGCGAAAACGCATAGCTGGCCGCCGCGGGCGCGCACTTCCTGAATGTTCGATTTCAGCTTCTCCAGCAGTGCGTCATTCGGTGCCACCGTCACGACAGGCATCGCCTCCGTGACCAGCGCGAGCGGCCCGTGCTTCAACTCGCCCGCCGGATAGGCTTCCGCGTGAATGTAGGAAATTTCCTTCAGCTTCAAGGCGCCTTCCAGCGCAATCGGATAATGCATGCCGCGTCCGAGGAAGAGCGCGTGTTCCTTGCGCGAAAATTCCTCCGACCACGCGATAATCTGCGGCTCCAGCGCCAGCACGCTGTTCAGCGCAGCCGGCAAATGGCGCAGCCGCTTGAAGTATTCGGCTTCCTGCTCCGGGCTCACGCGGCCGCGCAGCTTGGCGAGCGTCACGGCCAGCACGAAGAGCGCAACCAGCTGCGTGGTGAACGCTTTCGTGGATGCCACGCCGATCTCGCGGCCCGCATGCGTGAGAAACGCCAACTCGGTCTGGCGCACCATCGCGCTCGTGCTGACGTTGCACACGGCCAGCGTATGCCGATGCCCCAGTTCCTGCGCGTGCTTGAGCGCCGCGAGCGTATCCGCGGTTTCGCCCGATTGTGAGATCACCACGACGAGCGACTTCGGATTCGGCACCGACTCGCGGTAGCGATACTCGCTCGCAATTTCGACCTGCGTCGGAATTTTCGCAATCGACTCGAGCCAGTACTTCGCCGTAAGACCCGAGTAGTAGCTCGTGCCGCACGCGAGAATCAGCAGATTGTCGATGTCCGCGAAGACCTTGTCCGCGCCTTCGCCGAATAGCGACGCCTCGAACGAATCGGATTGCGGAAGCGTGTCGGAAATGGCACGCGGCTGCTCGAAAATTTCCTTCTGCATGAAGTGACGATACGGGCCGAGTTCCACCGCGCCGCCGTAGGCCGCAACCTGACGCACTTCGCGCCGCGCTTCGTTGCCTTCGCGGTCGGCGATACGCACGCCTTCGAGCGTGAGTTCGCACACGTCGCCTTCCTCGAGGAAGATGAAGCGCTCCGTGCTGCCCGCCAGCGCGAGCGCATCCGAAGCGAGGAAGTTCTCGCCCTCGCCGAGCCCAACCACGAGCGGCGAACCCTGGCGCGCGCCGACCACGGTATGCGGCTCGTCCTTATGCAGCACTGCAATCGCATACGCGCCGTGCAATTGCGCGACGGCCTCGCGCACGGCCGCGAACAGATTGCCGCGATACAGGCTGTGAATCAGATGCGCGATAACCTCTGTGTCGGTCTGCGAGACAAACGTGTAACCCTTGCCGCGCAGCATCTCGCGCAGCGGCTCATAGTTTTCGATGATGCCGTTGTGTACCAACGCGAGCGCATCTTTCGAGAAGATCGGATGCGCGTTGTCGGTCACCGGCGCGCCGTGCGTGGCCCAGCGCGTGTGGGCGATGCCCGTGATGCCGCCAAGGTGGCTGTCGCGCACCTGATCATCGAGATCGGCGACGCGCGCGACGCTGCGCGCGCGCGCCGGACCGCCGTCGCCCAGCACTGCGACGCCGCACGAGTCGTAGCCGCGATATTCGAGGCGCCGCAGTCCTTCGATCAGGACGGGGACGATATTACGTTGCGCTGCCGCGCCAACAATGCCGCACATGGTCTGTTCCTATTGAGTGCTGGAATTTTGCGGGGCGCGCTTCGCGCCGTCCGCGCCTCGCTGTCAATTCTTCTTTTTGGTTGGGCGCACGTAGCCCGACTTGCTGGTCTGGGTTTTGTCGTTCAGCACGAGCGCGTCCGCCTCGACGTCCTTCCAGACCGTCGTGCCCGCCGCGATTGTCGCGCCGCGCTTCACGCGCACCGGCGCAACCAGTTGCGTGTCGGAACCGACGAACACGTCGTCTTCAATGATCGTGCGGAATTTGTTCGCGCCGTCGTAATTGCACGTGATGGTGCCCGCGCCGATATTCACGCGCGCGCCGATGTCCGAGTCGCCGATATACGTCAGATGGTTCGCCTTCGAGCCGTGGCCGAGCACCGCGTTCTTCACCTCGACGAAATTGCCGACATGCGTTTCGTCGCTGAGCGACGCGCCCGGCCGCAGCCGCGCATACGGTCCGAGCACGACCTTCGCGCCGACCTGCGCGCCTTCGATATGCGTGAACGCGTCGACCCGCGTGCCCGCGCCGATGCTCGCGTTGCGGATCACGCAGTTCGGGCCGATCGTCACATTGTCGGCCAGTATGACGCGGCCTTCGAACACGCAGTTCACGTCGATCGACACGTCGCGGCCGCATTCCAGCGTGCCGCGCACGTCCACGCGCGCCGGATCGGCAAGCGTCACGCCAGCCACCAGCAACGCCTCGGCCACATTGCGCTGATGAATCCGCTCGAGCTCGGCCAACTGCTGCTTGCTGTTCACCCCAAGCGTTTCCCACTCGTCCTGCGGCTGTGTGGTGACGACTTCCAGGCCCGCCTCGATCGCCATTTCGACGACGTCGGTCAGATAGAACTCACCTTGCGCGTTGTCGTTCTTCAGCGCGGCGAGCCAGCCCGACAGCCGCTCCGTGGGCGCCACGACAATGCCCGTGTTGATTTCGTCGATGAGAAGCTGGTCCGCGCTCGCATCTTTCTGCTCGACGATGCGCGAGACGTTGCCCTGCGGGTCGCGCACGATGCGGCCGTAGCCCGTCGGATCCGCGAGCGTGACGGTCAGCATGCCGTAGGCGTTACTGCCCGCACGTTCGACGAGCGCCTGCAACGTGCTCGCGCGCGTGAGCGGCACGTCGCCGTAAAGCACGAGCGTGGGCACGGACGGATCGAGAAGCGGCAACGCCTGCTGGACCGCGTGGCCGGTGCCGAGCTGTTGCTCCTGCACGGCGAATTGCAGGTCGGGCGCGGCAACCGTTTCGCGGACCGCTTCCGCCCCGTGACCGATAACGACGACGAGGCGCGTAGGCTTCAGCGTGCGGGCAGTGTCGATGACATGAGCGAGGAGCGGCCGGCCGGCCAGAGGATGGAGCACCTTGGGCAGCGCGGAACGCATGCGCTTACCGGTGCCTGCCGCCAAAATCACGATGTTCATGGCGTCGGCAAATAGACGAGTTTGGAGCCGACGATTCTATCACGCACCCTCTTGCGAAAATGGCCGCGAAAGCGGCCACATTGCAAGCGAAAGTAAGTGCCCAAACGCCTTTTTTGCAGGAATTCCGGTCAAAGATCGTCAAATTGCACGATCGAGATCGGCCGCGCGGCGCCGAGCGGCGCGCCGTCGTTTGCATCCGTCGAACACGGCTCTTCGTCGAAGGCGATATCGCCTTGCGGGTCGCGCGCAGGCCGGCGAACGGAAACAGCTTGTGATCCATCAAATGCGACGGAACCACATTCGACAACGCGTTGAACATGTTCTCGATGCGGCCAGGAAAGCGCTTTTCCCAATCGCGAATCAGCGCCTTCATTTCCGCGCGTTTCAGGTTCGGCTGACTGCCGCACAGGTTGCACGGAATAATCGGGAACTCGCGCAACTCCGCGTATTTTTCCAGATCGGTTTCCTTCACATAGGCGAGCGGGCGGATCACGATGTTCTTGCCGTCGTCGGATTGCAGCTTGGGCGGCATGCCCTTCAGCTTGCCGCCGCAGAACAGGTTGAGCAGCAGCGTTTGCAGAATGTCGTCGCGATGATGGCCGAGCGCGATCTTCGTCGCGCCCAGTTCGCCCGCCACGCGGCACAGAATGCCGCGCCGCAGCCGCGAGCACAGCGAGCAGGTGGTCTTGCCTTCCGGCACCAGCCGCTTGACGATGCTGTAGGTGTCCTGATTCTCGATGTGAAACGGAATGTCCAGTTGCTTCAGGTACTCGGGCAACACTTGTTCCGGAAAGCCCGGCTGCTTCTGGTCGAGATTCACCGCGACGATGTCGAAGTCGATCGGTGCGCGCTCGCGCAGCCGCATCAAAATGTCGAGCATTGCGTAGCTGTCTTTGCCACCCGACAGGCACACCATCACCTTGTCGCCGTTCTCGATCATGTTGAAGTCGCCGATTGCCTGGCCGACCTGACGCGCGAGCCGCTTGAAGAGCTTGTTGTTCTCGTACGCTTCCTTTTGCTCGCGGCGCGTGAGCGGCGACTTCTGGCGCGCGGCGGGAGTGGTGTCGTCGATGATTTCGGGCGCGTTCATGCCTCAGTCCTCCTTATGCGGAAAACTTCGACGCCCACTGCGTCGCAGTCGGGATAAACATCGGGCTTCTCGGTCGAAACGCGCGCGGCCCGCACTTGCGGATGCGCGAGCATGGTCTTCACGAGGTCGTCGCAGAGCGTTTCCTGCAAGTGAATATGGCCTTGCTCGACGCGGCGCGAAATCGTGGAGCGCATGAAATCATAGTCGACGACCTCGGCCAGCTTGTCCTCCACCGGCGTGGAAAGCGCGAGCGGCACGAACAGTTCGACGTTGATCACGACGCGCTGTTCGCCGCGCTTTTCGAAATCGTGCACGCCTATGTTGATGTGCACTTCGTAATTGCGCAGAAAGAGCCGGCGGCAATCGGCGAGCCGGGGATGCGAAAGAGCGGCAAACATGTTCGTTCCAGTCGAAAAAAGCGTGCGTGGCACGCAAAGGGCGCGGACCTTCTTCAGGCGCCCGTCAAAAACATTACGTCGCGCGGCAGCGGCACGAGGTGCTGCCCGCCGTCGACCACCAGCGTCGTTCCAGTGACGCCGGTTGCATCCGCGAGATACAGCGCGGCGGCGACAATATCCTCCGGCCGCGACGCGCGGCCCAAAGGCGTTACACGGTGAGCGGCCGCGAAACTTTCCGCGGTCTGATCGCCGGATTGCATCGTGAGGCCCGGCGCGAGCCCGACCACGCGGACCTTCGGCGCCAGCGCCTGCGCGAGCGCGACGGTGGCGGTCTGCAACGCCGCCTTCGACAGCGTGTAGGACAGGTAGTCCGGGTTCATGTTGTACAGCTTCTGGTCCAGCACGTTGATCACCACGCTGCGCTGCGTTTCGTCCGTCAGCGCGGCTTGCGGCGTGGCGTCGTACAGCATGCGCGCGAGCACGAGCGGCGCGCCCAGGTTCATTGCAGTGAGCTTGAGCAGCAGCTCATAGCCGATGTTGCGCGCCGTGTCTTCCTCGAAGCGCGACGCATTGTTGACGACGCACGCCGGCCGGCCCAGCGCCGCGATACAGGCCGGCAACAAACCGGCGACCTGCGCCTCGTCGCCCAGCTCGGCGGGCAAAGCCACCGCCCGGCGGCCCAGCGCGGCGATTTCCCTGACCACTTCTTCGGCTTCGCGTCGCGAGGCGCCATAGTGCACGGCGACGTCCCAGCCTCGCGCGGCAAAACCGAGCGCGAGCGCGCGTCCGATGCGGTGCGCGGCGCCGGTAATCAGCACGACGCGCAGCGCGTCGGGCGCGCGGGCGGCGGTGTCCGTAGAAGCGGTCATTTACAATGCGGGAATGAATCCGAAAGCTCACCAACCGGATAGTTTACCTGCTCCCGGCCCGAGCGCGCTTGCGCAGTCCGAGGCGCTCGTCGCCCGGATTCGCGCGGAGCTCAACGACGCCGGCGGCTGGATGCCGTTCGACCGCTACATGGAGCGCGCGCTGTACGCGCCCGGTCTCGGCTATTACAGCGGCGGCGCCCGCAAGTTCGGCCTGCGCGGCGACGACGGCAGCGACTTCGTCACCGCGCCGGAACTCTCGCCGCTTTTCGCGGCCATGCTCGCACGCCCCATCGCGGAAGCCTTGCAGGCGAGCGGCACGCGCGACGTCATAGAATTCGGCGCCGGCACCGGCAAGCTCGCGGCCGGCCTGCTGAACGCGCTCGCGGCGCCGGGCGCGGAGTTCGACAGCTACTCCATCGTCGATCTGTCCGGCGAGTTGCGCGAGCGCCAGCGCGAGACGATCGAAGCCGCAGCCCCCGCGCTCGCCGGCAAGGTGCGCTGGCTGGACGCGCTGCCTGAGCGCTTCGAAGGCGTGGTGATCGGCAACGAAGTGCTGGACGCCATGCCGGTGCGGCTCTTCGCCTGCGCGGACGGCGCCTGGCGCGAACGCGGCGTGATCTGGCGCGACGGCTGGTTCGCCTTCGAAGACCGTCCGGTCGCGGCGTCTGCCGATCTGGCGCTGCTATCCGACATCGACACGGCCGGCGGCGATTACATCGCCGAAACGCACGACGCCGCGCGAGCCTTCACGCGAACCATTTGCACGATGCTCGCGCGCGGCGCGGCGTTTTTCATCGACTACGGGTTCCCGCGTCACGAGTACTACCACCCGCAGCGCACGCAGGGCACGCTGATGTGCCACTACCGGCATCGCGCGCATGGCGATCCGTTTGTCTATCCGGGCTTGCAGGACATTACCGCGCACGTGGAATTTACCGGCATCGCCGAAGCGGGCGTGGAGACCGGCGCGGATCTGCTCGGCTTCACATCGCAAGCGCGCTTCCTGCTGAACGCGGGCATGACCGATGCGCTTACCCAAATCGATCCTGCAGACACCGCTCGCTTTCTGCCCGCGGCGAATGCGGTGCAGAAGCTGCTCTCGGAGGCCGAAATGGGCGAGCTCTTCAAGGTGATCGCGTTCTCGCGCGGGCTCGACGACAAGCTGCAGGCGTTTTCCAGCGGCGACCGCTCGCACACTTTGTGATGCCGGGATACTCGCGATGATCCGCTGGCTGCTGACCACCTTTGTCGCCCTGGCCGTGCTGTCGGCCTGCTGGCCGTGGCTGCGCAAGCTGGGCATCGGGCGCATGCCGGGCGACGTGACGCTGCGTCTGTTCGGGCGCGAATATCATTTCCCGTTCATGTCGACACTGCTGCTGTCGCTCATCGCCAGACTTCTGTAGAAGCCGGCGGGAGCAAGCCGCCCCCGCCGCTCACTCCAGCGCCGCCGCCACCGCGCGCACGCGCTCCTCGTGTACGGCGTCCTTAATCCCGGCCGGCGCATCGGCGAACCGCTTCGCGACAGCGCCCGCATCCACGCCGCGCGCGGCGACGAGCGCGACTCTCAGACGCTCCGCCTGCGGATATTCGCGCGCCTCGAAACCGAGCCGCCCCCGCGCGTCCGCCTCGCACGCCTGCAAGGCTTCGGCGAAACGCGAAGGCTTGCGAATCGCATCGCCGCGCTCCAGCAGCCGCACGAGCGCAGCCGCGCCCATTTCCATCACGCGATGAATGTTGCCGTGCTCGCGCGCGACCAGCAGCGCGAGGTCGCGGCATTGGTTCGGCACGCGCAGGCGCTCGCACAGAGGCTTGAGCAGATCGACGCTGCGTCCTTCGTGGCCGAGGTGGCGCGGCAGGATGTCTGGTGGCGTGGTGGCCTTGCCGAGGTCGTGCGTCAGCGCGGCGAACCGCACCGGCAGCGCGTAGCCCTGCTGTGCGGCGTGGTCGAGCACCATCATCACGTGCACGCCCGTATCCACCTCCGGGTGATAGTCCGCGCGCTGCGGAACGCCGAAGAGCGCGTCGATCTCCGGCAGAATCCGCGCCAACGCGCCGCACTCGCGCAAAACCTCGAACATGCGCGACGGCTTTTTTTCCATCAGCCCGCGTGACACCTCCTGCCACACGCGTTCGGCGACGAGCGCGTCCACTTCGCCCTCGGCGACCATCTTGCGCATCAGCGCGAGTGTCTCGGGCGCGACGGTGAAGTCCGCGAAGCGCGCAGCGAAACGCGCGATCCGCAAAATGCGCACGGGATCTTCCAGGAACGCGTCGCTGACATGACGGAAGACTTTGGCGTGCAAGTCGCGCTGGCCGCTGAACGGATCGACGACCGGCCCCGTCAATTCGCCGTCGGGGCGCACTTCGCGCGCCATCGCGTTGATGGTCAGGTCGCGGCGCGCGAGGTCTTCCTCGAGCGTCACGTCCGGCGCATAGAAAAACTGGAAGCCGTGATAGCCGGCGGCCGTCTTCCGCTCGGTGCGCGCGAGCGCGTATTCCTCATGCGTCTCGGGATGCAGGAACACCGGAAAGTCTTTGCCCACCGGACGATAACCCTGCGCGACCATCTGCTCGGGCGTCGCGCCGACCACCACGTAATCGCGGTCCTGCACCGGCACGCCGAGCAGTTCGTCGCGAATCGCGCCGCCTACTGCATAGATATTCATGGGCATTCGTCGAGATACGGCACGGCGTAGGTGTCGCTCAACGCGTCGTCGATCCAGGCTTTGACCGCCGGTTCTTGCATCAGCCGACGAACATAAGCCTGCGACGTCTCCGACAACGCCGGCTGCCACGTGTTAAAGCGCATGGCCACCGGCGCATACATGGCGTCCGCAATACTGAATTCGCCGAACAGGAAAGGCCCGCCGTAGGTGCCGAGGCAGTCGCGCCAGATCGCCTCGATACGCGCGATGTCGGCCAGCACGCCCGGCTTCGCATTCTTGCCGGGAAACGACGCGCGAATGTTCATCCACTTGTTCGAGCGCAATTCGCCGAAGCCTGAGTGCATCTCGGCGCTGACGCTGCGGGCACGCGCGCGCCGCCGCGTCGCGCGGCCATAGCGCGTGCTGGGGGAAACGCTCGGCGAGCGTCTCGGCAATGGCGAGCGAGTCCCAGATCGCCTCGCCCGCATCGTCGATCAGACAGGGAATTTTGCCTGGCCCGTTCGGCGCGTGCGCGAGGACCGCGGCATTCGTGCCCGGCTGGTTCAGATGAATCAGCACTTCGTCGAACGCAATGCCGAAGTGCTTCAGCAGCAGCCACGGCCGCATCGACCACGATGAATAGTTCTTGTCACCAATAAGCAGCTTCATGCCGGTTCGTATGAAGAGTGGAAAAAGTGAAAAGAGATCAGCGCCCCGCGCTCGCGCGGAACGCATCGAAACGCGAACGTGACGACGCGCCGGTCAGATAGACGGGCGCAATGGTTTCGATGCTGGCGGGCTCGATGCCCAGCTCGGGCGCAAGCGGGCGGCTCAGCACGTTGTCGACTTTCATGGAGTCGAGATTGTCGCGCGTGATAACCGGTTCACCGGGCGCCATTTCGAAGGTCATCGCCTGCATGCGCGCGAGCGCGTCGGGCAGACGGATGATGCTCGCGTGCCGGCCGATGACGCCGCCGCAATATTCGACGAGCTCTTCATGCGTATACACGCTCGGGCCGCCGAGTTCATAGGTCTTGCCGTTGGCGGCATCGAGATCGAGCACATTCACAATGGCCTTGGCCACGTCGCCGACATAAACCGGCTGAAACTTCGCGTCCGGCATGGCCAGCGGAATCACCGGAAAGATGCGCTGCAGAAACGCGAACTTGTTGAGGAACTGGTCTTCGGGACCGAACACCACCGACGGCCGGAACACCGTCCATGCAAGATTCGCCGCGTGCACCGCTTTCTCGCCGTCACCCTTGGAGCGCGAGTACATGCTCGGGCCGTTCGGGTCCGCGCCGAGCGCGCTCAAATGAATCAGCCGATGCACGCCCTTGCCTTCGCAAGCCGCGGCGATTCGCGTGGGCAGTTCGACATGCGCGCGCGCGAACTCGGGACCGTAGGGCGTGCGGCGTTTGCCGTGCAGCGTGCCGACCAGGTTGATGACGCAGTCGGTGCCTTCGACAAAGCGCGCAAGCTGCACCGGATCGAAAACGTCGGTTTCGATCACGTCAATGGGCAGCAGCGTGAGATGGCGCGCGTTGTAGCGCCGCCGCGTGGCGATGCGCACGTCTTTGCCCATTTCAACGAGGGCGTTGACGAGATGGCTTCCGATAAACCCGGAACCGCCGACGATCGCAATGGCTTTATGTCGCATTTTCGACTCCCTGGTGGAAGCCGCGGCAACGGCTGGCGAGGCGCGCCGCCGCCTCGCACGAGGCAGCGGCGGCACGGCGCTTACGGTGCGAGGTAACCCAGACGCGCCTTCAGCGATTGCGGGCCTTCGAACAATGCCGCGTAGTAGACCGTGTTGGACAACACATTCTTAACGTAGTCGCGCGTTTCCTGGAACGGAATCGCCTCGGCGAAGATCGCGCCTTCAACCGGATGCTGCAACGACTGCCGCCAGTTGCGCGGACGGCCCGGACCGGCGTTGTAACCCGCGGTGGCCAGCACGGCGGATCCATCGAACTGATTGTAGATCATCGACAGATAGTTCGTGCCGAGCAGGATGTTGGTGTTGATATCGTTCATCTGCTCGCGCGAAATCGGGCCGAGGCCGATCTTTTTCGCGACGAGCTGCGCCGTGCCCGGCATCAACTGCATCAAACCGCCCGCGCCGACTTCCGAACGCGCGTTGATGATAAAGCGCGATTCCTAGAGAATCAGCCCGTACGCCCATTCCACGTCCAGACCGGTCGACTGCGCATCGCGCTCGACGATGTCGCGGAACGGCGACAGATACCGCAGCGCCGCCGGCATCTGCTCGATCGACCAGCGCACCATATTCCAGTCGCCGGCGAGAAGCGCCGTGCGCGTGCGCCATTCGTACGCGGGATTGGAGAGCGGCGCGTTCGCCGACAGGCGGTACCAGTCGGTCGCGCTCGGCATCTGCTTCGCGGCGGCCTGCTAGGCAATCGTGCCCCAGCCGATGGCGCGCTCCGGCGAATTCAGCGAGGGCGCGACCGACGCAAATGTGGCCGCCGCCATGGCAGGATCGTTGCGCGCCATGCGCGTGATAGCAAGCAACGCGAGCTGATGCGATTGCGGATCGGCACCAACGCCGCGCGCGAGCAGCAACGGCGGCGTATTCGCGGTCTGGCCGAACAGCACCGGATCGGGCGCCTGGTCGCCGAGCGCGTCGACGAGCTTGCTGCCGACATTCGTGTAGTTCTGTTCGTACGCGAGACGGATTTGCTGCCAGATGTCGTCGGTACTGAACTGCTTGCTGACGCCGAGCATGGTGATCAGGTCGACACAGCCGTCGCCGTACCATTTCGGATCGACGAGCAGCGCGCCGCGTCCGCGACATTCTCGCCGCGCGACGCACGCGATTCGAGCGCGTAGCACTTCACCTGCGTGTCGTCGTTCAGGACAAAGCGTGCATATTGCTGATCGAAGTTGCGCCAGTCGTGGCGCGTGCCGAGCACCGTCAGATAGTCGTTGCGCATGCGGTCGGCAATGGCCTGACGTCGTATTTCTGCAGGAACGCGAGCACCGGCGCGTCGACGCGCGCATGGCCGCCCGAATCGAAGAGCTGCGGCTTGAGCTGGAAATACTCCAGATACGAAGGCGCCGGATAGCCCGGAATCATGCTCGCGAGCTGCGCCGCGCGCGCCGCGTCGTTATTGCGGGCGGCCTCGCGCAACTGGACGAAAATCTGGTCGTCGTTGGTGAGCTGCGAAATGGGAAGTGGCTTGACGGCTGACGCGGTGCTGCATGCGACGAGAGCGGCTGCGGCAAGCGCCATACCGGCCGCGCGATATACTCGAAAAAGACTTTTTGACATCGTTGTTTCTGGAGCGCGAATTGAACCCAAGCATAGCATGCAACCCTTCCGCCGAATCGAAAAAGGCGCTGCGTCGAATGCTATTGGAAGCAAGGCTGCAAGCGGCTTCCGAGCCGACGAACAATGCCGCGCTCGGGCGCCGCGTGCTCGACGCGCTAAAGCATTACGATGTCAAAAGCGTGGGGTTCTACTGGCCGCTCGCCGGCGAATTCGATGCGCGCGCAGCGGTCTCCGTCTGGCTGACCGGCGGCTCGCCGCGTGAAGCCAGTCTGCCGATCATCAGGGAACGCGGCTTGCCGCTCGAGTTCCACGCGTGGTCGCCCGACGCGCCGATGAAGATCGGCCATCACAAGATTGCCGAGCCGGCAACGGAACGCCCGGTGATTCCCGAGCTGCTGCTCGTGCCCTGCGTGGGTTTCGACGCCGATGGCTACCGGCTAGGCTACGGCGGCGGCTATTACGACCGCACGCTCGCCGGCTGGCCCTGTGCGACAAGGCCGATTACGGTAGGTGTCGCGTATGAAGCATGCCGCACGCCCGCGCTCGAGCGCGAAGCGCATGACATTCCGCTCGACATGATCGTCACGGAGACGGGGTTGCATGCGCGAGCCGCCGGTTAGGCCCGGGCGAAGCGCGCTGCGTCCGGATTACGCCGAGGCGCACGTCAACTTGGGCAGCGCGATCGGCAAGCGCGGCGACTATGCCGGGGCGGAGGCGCATTACCGGCGCGCCGTTGCGCTCAAGGCGAATCCGACGAACCTGGTGTGCCTCGGCGGTTCGCTCGGTGCGCAGTGGCGCCTCGACGAAGAAGAGACGTTCTATCGCGAGGCGCTGTCGCAAGACCCCGATTACGCGGACGCGCATCAGAACCTCGCGTGGCTGCTGCTCAAGCGCGGCGACTATACAGAAGGATGGGCCGAGTTTGCGCTGCGCTGGCGCAAGAGCGACTACGACGCGCTGGCGGTCGCGGGCGTGGCCGAATGGCGCGGCGAGCCGCTCGACGGGCGGCGCTTGCTGATCGTCGGCGAACAGGGTTTCGGCGATCACTTTCAGTTTCTGCGCTACGCGCGCGTGTTGCACGAACGCGGCGCGCTAGTGGATGTGTGCGTGCGCGAGCCTTTGCTGCGGCTCATCCAACGCGTGCCGGGCGTGCATCGCGCGTTCGCCGGCAAGCCGGACGCGCCATACGACTTCTGGGTGCCGATGATGAGCGTGCCCTCCTGCGTCGGGACCGAACTGGCCACGATTCCGGCTGACCTGCCGTATCTGTTTGCGGACGACGCGAAGGTCGAAGCGTGGCGAGCCAACTCGCGGCGAGCGGCGGCGCAAACCGCAAAGTCGGCCTGGTGTGGCGGGCAGTCCGACATTCGGCAACGACCGCTACCGGTCGATGGCGCTCACCGATCTCCACCCGCTTGCCGATATCGCGAACGTGAGCTGGTATCCGCTGCAAAAAGGCCCGGCGCACGCGCAGCTGGCCGGCGCGCCGCAGGCGTTGCGCGCACACGATTTCACCGGCGAACTGGGCGACTTCGAGGACACCGCGGCGCTCATCATGAACCTCGACCTGGTAATTGCCGTCGACACCGCCGTCGCGCATCTCGCGGGCGCGCTCGGCAAGCCGGTGTGGCTGCTGCCGGCCAATTCCGACTGGTGCTGGCTGCAAGCGCGCAGCGACTCGCCGTGGTATCCGGGAATGCGGCTTTTCAGACAGCAGGTGTTGGGGGAATGGGCGGTCGTGGTGGGGGAGGTGGTGGGCGCTCTCCAAACGGAGGAGCAGGAATGAAAACACCGCGCTTCAATGCGTTTGACGTACCGCACGGCCGGCTGTCGCGTCGCAGTAATGTGCTACATTTGTTGCACATTCACGGCTCGGCAGCGAGCGGAGAAGAGACCATGGCCGTTACATCGAAAATTCGCAGGCAAGGCGGCGCACTCGTCATGACGATCCCGCCAGCGCTTCTCAAGTTGCTGCACGTAGACGCCGGAGATCAAATGTCGTTAGAGGTCCAGGATGGACAATTGATCGCCCGGCCCGCGTCGTCGGCGACAAAACGCTACACTCTTGCCGAATTGCTCGAAGGCTCTGAAAGTATTGCGGAGTTGACCGCAGAGACCACCTGGGCACGAGACGGCGGCCCTATGGGAAGCGAGCTGACATGATGGCCAAGCGGAATACGCCACGGCGCGGCGACGTCTACTGGATCGACCCGAACCCCATAGCAGGCAAGGAGATGAAGGACCGGCACCGCTTCGTCGTGATCACGCCCGCTGAAATCAATGCGCTCGGCGTTTGCATGACAGTGCCTATCACCACAGGTGGCAACTTCATCCGTTACGCCGGCCTTGCCGTCCACATTTCCGGACACGATACGACCGGCATAGCGGTATGCAATCAGGTTCGCACTTTTGACATCAATGCGCGCGTAGAGCACGGTTCTGCTCGCTACGTAGAGACGCTCGACAGGCAAACTGCCGACGAGATCGTTGCGCGAGTAGTCAGCGCGATCGACCCCGCGCCGTGAGTCGGCATTTCACCCCGGGCATTTCACACCCGCACTCACCCCGCCTCCACCACAAACCCATGCTGCCGCAGCAACTGCAGCACACCTTTGCGTCCGCCCAGATGCAACGCGCCGATTGCCACGAACACCGGCTTGTTGGGCGCGGCGATCAGCAGCATCCGCGAAACGAAGCGCCGGTTGCACGCGTAGACAATTCTGTCGTCAATTGAATCCGACACGCGCTTGTCACGCGCGAGTTTCTCTGTTTTCGCGGCTTCCCATGCGGCGATTGCGTCGGCATCGCCAACTCGCCATAGACGATGCAAGGTGCGCACGTCCTCGACATTTTGCGCGGGCGTCTGCACCAGATCCTGCGCGAGCATCTCGCGTTGCTGCGCGAGCGAGAGGCCGGTGAACGCCCGCATCTGCTGCGGCAGCGTCTCCAGCCCGACAATCTTGCCGCGCGTGCGCAAATAAACGTTCTGCAATTGCGCCTCGGTGCCGTATTCGGTCTGCAAACCGGCGCTGAGCGAATCGTAGGTTTCCACCAGCAGCGAGGCGAGCCACGGCCGCGTCTTCTTGATTTCATCCAGCGCGGCTGGGTTGCCGCGCAGACGGAACGCGAGCTTGCGCCACAGCGGGTCGGGCAGCAAGCCAAGCAGGCAGTCGCGGCGGCATACGCCGTACTTCGAGACGTCGTCTTGCGAAACCAGCAGCTCGTCCGGCGAGAGTTCCAGCGCCAATGTCGGCGAAGCCGCCAGGGCGCCCAAGATCGGAGGACGAAACGGCTGAGCCGCCGGGTAATCGGCGGGATCGCCGACGTGCAGCGTGCCGAGCACGTAGAGCGTGGTGGTGCCGCGCGTCGCGACATAGAACGGCATGTGCGCCGGTTGTAGTCGCATGGGACCGCTCGCGGTCGTGCCGGGCGGCGGGTTGAAGCCAGGCAGCGCGGCGCGTGGCGGTGCTGGCGTCTGCGGCACGGGAACGGTCGGGTGCGCGCCTTTGGCGTTTGCCTCGGTGGATACGGTGGGAGTATTGGCCGCGGCCCCGGCGGCATATGCGACGCCGGGCAGTCCGGCACAAAAACAGAAAACGCCGACAAGCGCGGCACTGGTCAGTGCACGCGCCCGCGAGCGGCGCGCAAGACGACGCGCCGCCAGCGCATCAGGCATCCACGTCCCCCACCTCCTCGGCACGGTGACACGACACCAGACGGCCATCCACTTCACGCAGCTTCGGTTCCTCGCTGCGGCAGCGGTCGATCACATACGGGCAGCGCTGATGGAACGTGCAGCCCGACGGCGGATTCAGCGGCGACGGCATTTCACCCTGCAGCTTGATCTTGATGGTGCGATCCGCCTCGAAGATGGACGGCGTCGCCGACATCAACGCGCGCGTATATGGATGCCGCGGCTTCGAGAAAATCCGCTTCTTGTCACCCAGTTCGGCCACGCCGCCGAAGTACATCACCATCACGTCGTCGGCAATATGCTCGACCACTGACAGATTGTGCGAAATGAACACGTAGCTGGTCTTGAATTGCTGCTGCAGATCCATGAACAGATTCAGAATCTGCGCCTGGATCGACACGTCGAGCGCCGACACGGGTTCGTCGGCAACGACGATCTGCGGGTCGAGAATCATCGCGCGCGCAATCGCCACACGCTGACGCTGGCCACCCGAGAACATATGCGGATAGCGCTTCGCGTGTTCGGGACGCAGGCCGACGGTGCGCATCATCTGGGCAATGCGCTCGGCGCGTTCCGTCGCGCTCAGTTGCGTGTTGATGGCGAGCGGTTCGCCGAGCGTCTGTTCGACGGTCTTGCGCGGATTGAGCGACGCGAACGGATTCTGGAACACCATCTGCACGCGCCGCCGTAGCGCGGCAATCTTCGCGTGATCGGCGCCGGCCACGTCTTCACCGTCGATCAGCAGGCGGCCCGCGCTGGGCGACTCGATCATGGTGAGCTGGCGCGCCAGCGTCGATTTGCCGCAGCCGGATTCGCCGACCACGGCGAGCGTTTTACCGCGCTCGAGTGCGAACGACACGCCGTTCAGTGCTTTCACCGTGCCCGTTGCGAACATGCCGCGCTTGACCGTGTAGTAACGCGCGAGCTTGTCGGCGACCAGCACGTAATCGCCCGCATGGTCCGACTGGCGCCGCGTTTCGGGTACTGCATTCATCGTGCGCCTCCATGGGTGTGAACGTTCGCGTCGCCGGCGAAGTTCAGGGGTTTGATGCAACGCACGCGCGCCACCTCGGCGTGGCCTGGCATGGGCGCGAGCGCGGGGCGTCCCTTGTTGCAGTCGTCGACCATGTACTTGCAGCGCGGCGCGAAGAGGCACCCCTTCGGACGATCGTCGCGGCCCGGCACCATGCCCGGCAACGCGGCGAGCCGCACGGCGCCCACATTGTGTTCCGGAATCGCCGCGAGCAGCGCTTCCGTGTACGGATGATGTGGCGCGGCGAAGATGTCCGGCACCTTGTTGGTTTCGATCACTTCGCCAACGTACATGACCGCGACGCGCTGCGCGACCTCGGACACCACCGCGAGGTCGTGCGAGATTAGCACGAGCGCCATGCCGCGCTCTTTCTGCAGGCGCATCAGCAGTTCCATGATCTGCGCCCGGATGGTCACGTCGAGCGCGGTGGTCGGCTCGTCGGCGATCAGCAGCTTCGGGTTGCAGGCAATCGCCATGGCGATCATCACGCGCTGGTTCATGCCGCCCGACATCTGATGCGGAAACGCGCCGATGCGGTTCTTCGCGTCCGGAATGCCGACCTGGTCGAGCAGTTCGAGTGCACGTTTGTCGAGCGCGCTGCCGCGCAGGCCCTCGTGCAGCTTCAGCACTTCCTTGATCTGATAGCCGACCGTGTAGCTCGGGTTCAGGCTGGTCAGCGCGTCCTGGAACACCATCGCGATCTCTTTGCCGATGATCTTGCGGCGTTCCTTCGCCGATGCCTTCAGCAGATCGCGTCCATTGAAGGTGATTTCGTCCGCCGTGACCTTGCCCGGCGCGTCGATCAGGCCCATCAGCGCCATCATCGTCACGCTCTTGCCCGAGCCCGATTCGCCGACGACGCCCAGCACTTCGCCCGGCGCGACGTCGAGATTGATACGGTCGACCGCCGGCAAGCCGTTGAAGTTCACCGCGAGATTGCGGATGGTCAGTAGGTTATTGCTCATTTATGCCATCAGTTTGAGTTTCGGATCGAGTGCGTCGCGCAGCCCGTCGCCGAGCAGGTTGATGGCGAGCACCGAGATCAGGATGGACAAGCCAGGCATGGTGACGATCCACCATGCGCTGTCGATGTAGTCGCGCGCCGAAGCGAGCAGCGCGCCCCACTCCGCCGACGGCGGCTGCACGCCAAGGCCGAGAAAGCCGAGCGCGGCCGCGTCCAGGATCGCCGACGAAAAGCCGAGCGTGGCCTGCACGATCAGCGGCGCCGTGCAGTTGGGCAGCACTTGCGAGAACATCAGGCGCAGCGTGCCGGCGCCCGCCACACGCGAAGCCGTCACGTATTCCTTCTGCAACTCGCCTTGTGCCGACGCGCGCGTCAAACGCACGTAGCCCGGCAACGCGACGATCGCAATCGCCAGCATCGTATTGACGAGGCCCGGACCGATGATCGCCACGACCGCCACCGCGAGCAGCAGCGAAGGCAGCGCGAGCAGCACGTCCATGATGCGCATGATCGGCGTGTCGGCCCACTTGTCGAAGAACGCGGCGATAAGCCCGAGCACGATGCCCGGAATCAGAGCGAGCACGACGGAGATGAAGCCGATCCAGAACGACAGCCGCGCGCCGTACATCAGGCGCGAGAGGATGTCGCGGCCCGCTTCGTCGGTGCCGAGAATGAACTTCCAGTTGCCGCCTTCCAGCCATGCGGGCGGAATCTTCACGAAGTCGCGGTATTGCTCGATGGGGCTATGCGGCGCGATGAGCGGCGCGAAAACCGCCACGACGATCAACAACACGACGATGCCGGCGCCGACCGCGCCGCGATTGCGCGAAAAATTGGCCCAGAACTCGCGGGCCGCGATGGCGCGGCCACTCGGCGGAGTCACCGCCTGGGGAACGGTGTTTTGAATGTCTGCCATGTCCAGTTACCTCGTATGGCGGATGCGCGGGTTGAGCACGCCGTACAACAGATCGACGACGAGGTTCACGAAGATCACGAGCGTAGCGATCATCAGAATGCCGCCCTGCACGACCGGATAGTCACGTCGGCCAATTGCGTCGATCAGCCATTTGCCGATGCCCGGCCACGAAAACAGCGTCTCCGTCAGCACTGCGCCGGCAAACAGCGTGCCGACCTGCAGGCCGATCACCGTCACGACCGGAATCAGCGCATTGCGCAATGCATGCACGACGATCACCCGCGTCGGCGACAAACCCTTCGCGCGCGCGGTGCGAATGTAGTCCTCGCGCAGCACTTCGAGCATCGACGAACGCGTCATGCGCGCGACGACCGCAAGCGGAATGGTGCCGAGCACGATGGCCGGCAGGATCAGATGGCTCAATGCGGACTTGAATGCGCCTTCGTCGGTGGACATCATCGCGTCGATCAGCATGAAGCCGGTCACGTGCGGAATGTCGTATTCGACCGCGATGCGGCCCGACACCGGCGTCCAGCCGAGCTTGACCGAAAACACCATGATGAGGATCAAGCCCCACCAGAAGATCGGCATCGAATAACCGGTGAGCGCCGTGCCCATCACGCCTTGATCCACCGCCGTGCCGCGCCTGAGCGCCGCGAACACGCCCGCCGGCAGGCCGACGATCAGCGCAAAGAGCATCGCGCAGATCGACAGTTCGACGGTGGCGGGAAAGCGGGCGAGGAATTCGCCCATGACGCTGGTGTTGGTGATGATCGAGGTGCCGAGGTCGCCATGCAGCGCGCGGCCGATGTAATGGACGTACTGCATCGGCAGCGCTTCGTCGAGCCCCAGCCGGTGCATTGCCGCGGCGTGCATGGCCGGATCGACGCCGCGCTCGCCCATCATCACTTCGATGGGATCGCCCGGTATCAGGTGAATCAGCGCGAATGCAAGGATCGTGATGCCGATGAAGGTCGGTATCACCATGCCAATACGGCGCAAAACAAAGCGGAACATGGTTCGTCCCTATGGTCTTGATGAAGAAAAAACGCAACCTGCGACGAGGGCTCGTGACCCCGGTCGCCGGACCATTGACCAGTTTTCTAACCGTGCGAAAAGCGTACTGCGCGAATTTTACGACTTGCCCGACACGTGGCCGGGTGCCTTACTTGACGCTGACGCCGTCGAAGCGTGCATAGCCGAGCGGCTCGATGCGCATGTCGACCACCTTCTTGTGCTGACAGGCTGGTAGACGGTCGAGTGAGCGATCGGCGAGAACGGCAGTTGCTGCGCAAAAATCTGCTGCGCCTGCATGTAGGCCGTGGTGCGCGCGCCCTGATCGGACGTGGAGCGGCCCTTCTGGATCAGGTCGTCGAACGGCTTGTAGCACCACTTCGAGAAGTTGTTGCCGTTCACCGCTTCGCAGCCGAGCAGCGTGCCGAGCCAGTTGTCGGGATCGCCATTGTCGCCCGTCCAGCCGATCAGCATCGTGTCGTCCTCACCAGCGTGGGCGCGCTTGATGTACTCACCCCACTCATACGTGACGATCTTCGCCTTCACGCCGACCTTGGCCCCGTCGGCCTGGATCATTTCCGCCATCAGGCGGGCGTTCGGGTTGTAGGCGCGCTGCACCGGCATGGCCCACAGAGTGATGTCGAAGCCGTTCGGATAACCGGCCTTTGCGAGCAGCGACTTGGCCTTTTCCGGATCGTACGAGGCGGCCTTCAGGTTCTTGTCATAGGACCATTGGGTCGGCGGCATCGGGTTCGTGGCAGCCTGGCCGGCGCCCTGGTACACCGATTCGATGATCGCTTTCTTGTTGATCGCCATGTCGAGCGCCTGACGCACTTCGACCTTGTCGACCGGCTTGTGCGACACGTTGTACGCTAGATAGCCGAGGTTGAAGCCCGGTTGCGACGGCATTGCAATGTTGGCTTCCGACTTCAGCGGCGCGATGTCGGCCGGACGCGGATAGCTCATCACCTGGCATTCGTCGCGCTTGATCTTCTGCACGCGCACACCGGCGTCCGGCGTGATCGAGAAGATCAGCTTGGAGATCTTGACCGTGTTGGGCTTACAGTAATCGGGATTGCCGTCGAAGCGGATGGTCGCGTCTTTCGTATAGCTGCGGAAGATGAACGGACCCGTGCCCACCGGGAACTGGTTGATGTCCGCGGCCTTGCCGGCCTTCAGCAGCTGGTCGCCGTATTCGGCGGACAGGATCGACGCGTATTCCATCGCCATGTTCTGGATGAACGGCGCGTTGACTTCCTTCAGCGTGAACTTGACCGTGTACGGATCGACCTTTTCGACCTTCGTGACCAGCTTGTCGAGGCCCATGTCCGTGAAGTACGGAAACTGCACGGGGTAAGCCTTGCGGAACGGCTGATTGGTGTCGAGCATGCGCTCGAACGTGAACACGACGTCATCCGCGTTGAATTCGCGCGTCGGCTTGAAGAACGACGTGGTCTGGAACTTCACGCCGTGACGCAGATGGAACGTGTAGGTCTTGCCGTCGGCGGAGACGTCCCACTTTTCGGCGAGGCCCGGCTCGACCTTGGTGCCGCCGCGCTCGAATTCGACCAGACGGTTATAAACGGTGAACGTGTTGGCCGTGAAATCGGTGCCCGTGGTGTATTGGGCCGGATCGAAACCCGCGGGGCTGCCTTCTGAGCAGTAGACGAGGGTTTTGTTCGGAATCTCAGCACGGGCGACGCTCGCGCCCAGCATCGATGCCGCTGCAGCAGCAACGAGCGTCGTAACACGCGCGGCGCGCAACAGATTGTTTTGCTTCATGTTTCCTCCAGGTTCAGGGCCAGCGTAGCGCGATATTACTGAGCTTTCCCCGGTGTCACAAGCAAAGGAAATTATCCGCGACGCCGCATCCGGCGCGCCTCCGAGGTTATTTAGAGGGCTCTTTCGAATGACTTTCAGGATAGGACAGTCGGGGGAGACGTGGGGATTCGACCTGCCCGGCCGGTTTTGAACCCGGCAAGAATACTGTTGAGGAAACAGCCGCCAGACTCGCCGCACATCTGCCGCGCGGCGAGTCTGGCGAGAACCAACAAAAAGTATGACAGCCCGCGCTTCGGCCGATCAGCCCTTCAACCGCTCACAAATCGCCTTGGTCGCCGCAGAGCCGTTGAGCGTGTAGAAGTGCAGGCCGGGCACCTTCGCGTCCATCAGACGAGCGCACAAATCGGTCACCACATCCAGCCCGAAGGCGCGGATCGACTCGCGGTCGTCGCCGAAACTCTCCAGCCGGCGCGCGATCCAGCGCGGCACTTCGGCGCCGCACATCTCCGAAAAGCGCATGAGTTGGGAGAAGTTCGTGATCGGCATGATGCCCGGCACGATCGGCACGTCGACGCCGAGCTTGCGTGCCTCGTCGACGAAACGGAAGTAGGCGTCCGCATTGAAGAAGTACTGCGTGATCGCGGAGTTGGCGCCCGCCTTCACCTTGCGGGCGAAGTTCTCCAGATCGTGACGCGGCGAGCGCGACTGCGGGTGGTATTCCGGATAACCGGCCACCTCGATCCAGAACCAGTCGCCGAACTCGGCGCGGATAAAGCTCACCAGCTCCGACGCATAGCGCAACTCGCCGACTTCGCCCATGCCGGACGGCAGATCGCCGCGCAGCGCGACGATATGGCGGATGCCGTGCGCGCGGTACTGGTTGAGAATCGCGCGCAAGCTCTCCTTGGACGAGCCGATGCACGACAGGTGCGGCGCGGCCTCGAGCCCTTCCTTCGCCATCTCGACGACGGTATCGAGCGTGCCCTGTTGCGTCGAGCCGCCGGCGCCGAACGTGATGGACACGAATTTGGGCTTGAGCAGCGCGAGCTGCGCGCGCGTGGCCCCCAGCTTGTCGACGCCTTCCTGCGTCTTCGGCGGGAAGAATTCGAATGAAAGTTCGATCGGGTTCATGATTCAGTATGTCAACCGAGACTGCGGTTGCCGAAAATGAGCGCGGACAGCAGCCATGAAACGATGCTGTACAGAATCGAGCCAAAGAACGCCGACCAGAACCCCGACACCTCGAAACCCTTCAGCAGCGACGCGCACAGCCAGAAGCACAGCGCGTTGACCACCAGAATGAAGAGCCCGAGCGTCAGAATCGTGACGGGCAGCGTCAGCAGGATCAGCACCGGCCGCAGGATCGTATTGATCAGGCCGAGCACGACCGCGACGATCAGCGCCGTGCCGAAACTGCGGATGTGAATCGACGGCACGAGGTAGGTGATGATCAGGAGCGCCAGCGCATTGATCAGCCAGGTCAGCAGCACGGTCATGTAAAGCTCCTTGCAGGCAGAATGTCCGTTAAACAATGGAAAGCGGACATGGCGAAGAAAGCGGCGCCTGCGCGCCGCCCCGTCGTCATTCCGTCATGCTTGCCGGCCACCCGCTCGCGCGCAAGCGGGCGTGCCGCGACGCATGGGCTTAGTAGCGGTAGTGATTCGGCTTGAACGGACCGTTCTTTTCGACGACGATGTAGCTCGCCTGCGCGTCCGACAATTCGGTCAGCTGTGCGCCGATGCGCGCCAGATGCAGGCGCGCGACCTTCTCGTCCAGATGCTTCGGCAGCACGTACACGCGGTTCTCGTACTTGTTGCCTTGCGTGAACAGTTCGATCTGCGCGAGCGTCTGGTTCGTGAACGAGTTCGACATCACGAACGACGGGTGGCCCGTCGCGCAGCCGAGGTTCACGAGGCGGCCTTCGGCCAGCAGGATCACGCGCTTGCCGTCCGGGAAAATGATGTGGTCGACTTGCGGCTTGATGTTTTCCCACTGGTACTGGCGCGTCGACGCCACGTCGATTTCCGAATCGAAGTGACCGATGTTGCAGACAATCGCGTTGTGGCGCATTGCCTTCATGTGATCGTGGTTGATCACGTGGTAGTTGCCGGTGGCCGTCACGAAGATGTCGGCCTTGTCAGCCGCATATTCCATTGTCACGACACGGTAGCCTTCCATGGCCGCCTGCAATGCGCAGATCGGGTCGATTTCCGTGACCCACACGGTCGCGCCCAGACCGCGCAGCGATTGCGCGCAGCCCTTGCCCACGTCGCCGTAACCGGCCACCACGGCGATCTTGCCCGCGATCATCACGTCGGTCGCACGCTTGATGCCGTCCACGAGCGACTCGCGGCAGCCATACAGGTTGTCGAACTTCGACTTGGTGACCGAGTCGTTCACGTTGATCGCCGGGAACGGCAGGCCCTTTTCCATCTGATACAGGCGATGCACGCCGGTCGTGGTTTCCTCCGTCACGCCCTTGATGTGCGAAAGACGCGTGGAATACCACGTCGGGTCGGCGTCCAGATGACGCTCGATCGACTTGTACAGCGCGACTTCTTCCTCATTGGTCGGTTTGGCGATGACCGAGCGGTCTTTCTCCGCCTTCGAGCCCAGAATGAGCAGCAGCGTCGCGTCGCCGCCGTCGTCGAGAATCATGTTGGCGAACTCGCCGTTCGGCCATTCGAAAATGCGGTGCGAGAACTCCCAGTATTCGTCGAGCGACTCGCCCTTGAACGCGAACACCGGCGTGCCGGCCTTGGCGATGGCCGCGGCCGCGTGGTCCTGCGTCGAAAAGATGTTGCACGAAGCCCAGCGCACGTCGGCACCGAGCGCAGTCAGCGTTTCGATCAGCACGCCGGTCTGAATGGTCATGTGCAGCGAACCGGCGATGCGCGCGCCTTTCAACGGCTGCTGCGCCTTGTATTCGTCGCGCGTTTGCATGAGACCGGGCATTTCGGTCTCGGCGATGGTGAGTTCCTTGCGGCCCCAGTCGGCAAGCGACATGTCGGCAACGAGGTAGTCCTGGGAATTTTTGGAATCGATAACTGCGGCGTTCATCACGCCCTCCTTTCTAAGAAATTGACTAGAAATTTGACGTGAGCGCGGTTCGATGCGGTGGCTAGGACAGCGCGATTGCGCATCCGAGCCCTCCGATTGAAGCCTTCGAGCCTGGCGGGCGGCCGGCGAATATGCGGAATTCGCGGTACCCGTCGCAACGCTCCTCGAAGACGAACGGCGATTGTAGCAAATCGGTATGACTGTGGGGCGCGGGGATTGGGGCGACGCGGGGGCTTGGGGTTAGCGCGGTCGGGGCTGTTTCGCCCACAGCCTCCCGGCGCGCGGTGCGGCGGGTGGGTGCTATGGAGCGGCTTTCACATCGCGCTTAGGTGATCAGCGCGTCGCGGCTGGGCTTGCTGGGTTTGCTGGGTTCGCCACTTCTGCCGCAGCCAGCCACGCGTTGCGCAATTGACCGATGCCCGCTCGCGCCGTATCGACAAACCGCTGCGAAAAGCAAAAGCGTCGGCGACGTCGGCGGGATCGGGCGTTTGCCAGCCGAACGCGATGCGGAAATAGCGCTCAGCGTGTATGCCGGCGCGGTAATGCATGCGCACGCGCTTCGCGTCGTGCAGACGCGGATTGCCGAAAACTTCGCGCAACGCCCACGAAAACGCCCCATCCTCGCCGCCAATGCGCCGAAAGGCCTCATCCATGGGAAAGCCGCCGAGCGCGGCATAGGCCGCGCGCCGCACGACGAGACTGCTCGGCACCGTATTGCTGAGCGTCGCGGCGTGCTGCGCGAAGTCGGGGTGCGCGGTGATGTCGGCGGGGAACCCGGCATAGTCGACGTCGAGCCGCACCGACATGTGCGCCGGGCAGGTATTCGTCGTCGGCGTCGAGAAAGGCGAGCAGATCGTGCGACGCATGCAGCGCGCCCCAGTTGCGCGCGCCGCGCCGCCGTTGCACGGCAGGCGCAGCAACTGGACGCGCGGATCGGAGCGGGCGCTTTCGAGCAGGAGGTCCGCGGACGAATCGCTCGAGCCGTCGTCCACCACGATGATCCGCGCCGCCTCGGGCTGGCAGCGGCAACTTTCCAGCGCGCGAACGAGCGTGGACGCGGCGTTGTAACAGGGAATCACGATGCAGATGCCGGAAGCAGGCGTCATAAGACAGAGCGGGCTAGCAAAGCGGCGATGGTAGCGCCCGCCGCGAAGGGCTCATCTTGATAAAGCGCGGCACGTTGAGCCATGTCGACAGGCCGGCGCCCCACCCTCGCCGCCATAAATCGCATGACTTACAATCGTCCGATTAATTCCAATTTGGAATCTGGGAGCCGACTGTGGAACTGCGTGCGCTGCGCTATTTCGTCGAAGTCGTTCGTCAGCAGAGCTTCACCGTCGCCGCCGAGCAGATGTTCGTCACCCAACCCACCATCAGCAAGATGGTGAAGTCGCTCGAAGACGAGATCGGCTCGCCCCTGCTCCTGCGCGACGGGCGGCAGATGGTGCTCACCGACGCGGGCCGCATCGTCTATCAGCGTGGCCAGGAAGTGCTCGCCGCGCACGCGCAGTTGCAGGCAGAACTGAACGACCTGGACGCGCTCGGACGGGGCGAACTGCCCATCGGCATTCCGCCGATGGGCGGCTCGCTCTTCACGCCGGCCATCGCCACGTTCCGGCAGCGCTATCCGAAAATCGAGCTGAAGCTGTTCGAGCAGGGCTCGCGGGCGATCGGGACAGCGCTCATCAATGGCGAACTCGAGCTCGGCGGTGTGCTGCAGCCGGTGGACCCGCACAACATCGACGTGCTGCCCCGATCACGCGCCAGTTGCTGTGGCTCGTCGCGCGCATCGGCTCGCGTTGGGACGACTTGCGCGAGGTGCCGCTCGCGCAGCTTGCGGACGAACCGTTCGTGTTCTAGGGCGAAAGCCTCGCGCTCAATGACGTCGTGCTGAGCGCGTGCCGCGCTGCGGGCTTTGCGCCGACTATCGTCGGACGCAGCGGGCATTGGGACTTTATGGTGGCGCTCGTGCTCGCCGGGGTCGGCATTGCGCTGTTGCCCGCGCCCTACTGCCGGCGGCTCGATGCCGCGCAGTTCACATGCCGGCCGGTGGTCGAGCCGGAGATTCCGTGGGAGATGGCGATTGGCTGGCGCCGCGACGGTTATCTGTCGCATGCCGCGCGCCTGGCTGGAGGTCGCTCGCGAGACGCTGCCTGGCCGTGCCGGCGACGATTTGATGCTCGGCCTGACCGGCATCGCCGCGCCGCTTCAGGTGCCGCGGGCGGAATGAGGTGTGTGGGGCCCGCCGCGCGAAAGCGGTTTGCGGTTTGCGGTTTGCGGTTTGCGCAAAGTGAAGCGCCGTACTGCTGCATCGTCAACCGGAGCAGCAAGAGGTCCGGACGACGCCGACTCGCGTCCATCGACAACGCCAGGCACGGCCTGTCCATGCAGCCAGCGCCCCCCATCTCTCACACCGCACTGGCCGTGGGCGCCGCCGCACCAGGCAATTCCACCGCCTGCGGCTCCCGCCGGCTTGCCGCGATCAGATCGGCCGCGCGTTCGCCGATCATGACCGTGGGCGAATTCGTATTGCCGCCGATCAAAGTCGGCATCACCGATGCATCCACAATCCGCAGCCCCGCGACACCGCGCACCCGCAATTGCGGATCCACCACCGACCGCGCGTCGCCGCCCATCCGGCAAGTGGCGACCGGGTGATAGATGGTGTCCGCGTGCCCGGCAATGGTCTGGCGCAACTGCTCGTCGGTCTGCCCAGGCCGCGTGTACAGTTCGCGCCCGCCGCACAGCGCAAGCGACGGCGCGTCGAGAATGCGCCGCGCCATCTGCACGCCTTCCTCCAGCAGATCGAGATCGCGCGCATCGCTGAAAAAACGCGGATCGATCACGGGCGCCTCGCGCGCGTCCGCGCTCGCGAGTGTCACGGTGCCGCGGCTGAACCGCAGCACGCACACATGCAGCGAATAACCATGGCCCCAATGCATGTGACGGTTATGGTCGTCGACGAGCGCTGCGCAAAAATGCAGTTGCAGATCGGGGCGCGCGAGCGTCGGTTTGCTCTTCAGAAAGCCGCCGGCCTCCGCGACATTGCTCGACAGCATGCCGCGGCCATGGCGCATGAACGTGACGAACTGCGGCACCATCCGCGCGATGCCGCGCACCGAAAAGCCCGTCGGCTCGATCGACGACACGCGCTTGTTGATCGTGAAATCGACGTGGTCGATCAGGTTCTGGCCAACTTCCGGCGCATCGTGCAGAACATCGATGCCATGCGCCTGCAGATGCACGGTCGGCCCGATGCCGGAGCACATCAGCAGTTGCGGCGAATTGAAGGCGCCCGCCGCCAGCACGACTTCGGCGCGCCGTCAGCGTCTCGCGACGGCCGCCGTGCACCACGTCTACGCCGCACGCGCGCTTGTTCCTGAAAAGCACGCGCAGCACGGTGGCGTCCGCGATAGTCTGCAGATTGGCGCGCACGGTCGTAGATATAGGCGCGCGCGACGCTGCAGCGCCGGCCGTCGCGCTGCGTCACCTGATAAAAGCCGATGCCTTCCTGATCCGCGCCGTTGAAGTCGTCGTTCGGTTTGTAGCCGGCCTCTATCGCGGCCTGCACGAAGCGCTTCGAAGTCAGACACGGTCAGCGGCCCGCTGTCGCCGTGCCACGCGCTCGCGCCGCGCTCGTTGCCTCGGCGCGGCGGAAATATGGCAGGACCTCCTGCCACGCCCACCCGTCGCAACCCATTTGCGCCCATTCGTCGTAATCCAGCGGATGACCGCGCGTGTAGATCATCGCGTTGATCGCACTCGATCCGCCGAAGCCGCGCCGCCCGGCGAGGCCCGGCTGCGGCGTCGTCAGATAGCCATAGTTCGTCCTGAGCTTGTTCGGCACCACCGCCGCCACGCCCACCTGCATATTGACCAGCAGGTTCCGGTTCGTGTGCGGGCCGGCTTCGATCAGCGCAATCGTCGCGTCGGGACAGCTGTCCGCGAGATGCGAGCGCGCAGCCGCCCGAGCCGGCGCCTACGATGATGTAGTCGTATTCCATCGCTCCTCCTGATGGGCCGCGTTGTCGGCGGGCCCTGTCTCGTGCACACTTGTCTACGTGTGTTGTCCACGCATTGTAGGGAGCGTTCGCAGGCCGCGGCGGCCTGGCGTCAGAGCGATTACTCTAAACCTAAGCGCCCCCGCGCCCCTATGATGAAAGACCCGCGCGCGCCCGCCGGACGGCCGCTCGCCGGCATTCAAACAGCGTCGCGCGAATTCAGGCCGACGAGCCGACATGAAGGGCGCCGGAAAAGCGCCCGCACACGTTATGAAGGTGCGAAAAGGAGCCCATGCCGCGCGCTGAAAATGCGCCGGCGAGCGTGCCGCGAACACGCGGCGAATGGAGACAGCAGATGCAACGCCATAGCTTCGGCCAGACTCACGAGGTCGCCAATCAGGTGCCGCCGCTCGCGGATTACAACCTTTTTTCCACGGACGCGGCGTTGTCCGCCGCCGTGGAACGCGACGGCGCCGCATGGCACCGCGACGCGCTGCTTCGCCACGGCGCGGCGCTCACCACACCCGAGACTCTTGCGCTCGCCGAGCTCGCCAACCGTCACACGCCCGAGCTCGTCACTCACAGCCCGCGCGGCGAAAGGATCGACGCCCTCGAGTTTCATCCCGCGTGGCATGCGTTGCTCGCGCTGCTGCGCCGCGAGGGACTGCATGCGCTGCCGTTCTCCGATCCGCGCCCCTGAGCGATGGCCGCGCGCTGCGCCGGCTACTTCCTGCATGCGCAGATCGAATCCGGCTCGCTATGTCCGTTGACCATGACCTTCGCGAGCATTCCGGTGTTGCAGCGCGAACCTCAGCTCTTCGACACGTTGCGCGACAAACTAGTACGTAGTACGCGCGCGAGCACGATCCGCGCGACTTGCCGCTTGCGCACAAGACTTCCGCGATGATCGGCATGGGCATGACCGAGAAACAGGGCGGCTCCGACGTGCGCAGCAATCAGACGCAGGCGCGCGCGATTGCCGCCGGCGGTCGCGGCGGCGCTTACGAGCTGGTCGGCCACAAATGGTTTTTCTCGGCGCCGCAGTGCGACGCTCATCTGGTGCTCGCCCGCACGCACGATCACGTCGGCCTGTCGTGCTTTTTCGTGCCGCGCTTCACGCCCGACGGCAGCAAGAACGCCGTGCAGATCCAGCGTCTGAAAGACAAGCTCGGCAACCGCTCGAACGCGAGCAGCGAAGTCGAATTCCTCGACGCGTTCGGCATCATGATCGGCGACGAAGGGCGCGGCGTGCCGACCATCATCGAAATGGCGAACTACACGCGGCTCGATTGTGTGATCGGCAGCGCGGCGCTGATGCGCGCGGCGCTCGTGCAGGCCATCCATCACGCGCGCCGCCGCAGCGCGTTTGGCCGCAATCTCGTCGATCAGCCGTTGATGCGCAATGTGCTGGCCGACCTCGCGCTCGAATCCGAAGCGGCGACCGTACTGTTCATGCGGCTCGCGCACGCATTCGAGCAATCCGCCGACGTCGCGCCGGCAACGTCCGCTGCGAGTTCGTCCGCTGCTCTCGCCGAGCGCGCGTGGCGGCGCATCGTCACGCCGGCCGCCAAATACTGGGTGTGCAAACGCACGCTCGAATTCATCGGCGAGGCGATGGAAGTCTGGGGCGGCAACGGTTATGTCGAGACCGGCCCGATGGCGCGCTTCTATCGCGAGGCGCCCGTCAATTCGATCTGGGAGGGCTCGGGCAACGTGATGTGCCTCGACATGCTGCGCGCGATGGAACGCGAACCCGAAGCGGCGCAGGCGCTCTTCGCCCAATGGCAGGCCGACGCCGCCGCACATCCGGCGTTGCGTGCCGCGCTCGGCAAACTGCCGCGACGTGCACGGACCTGCCGAGCATCGCGAGGGCTCGGCACGACGCATCGCACAGCAGATCGTGCTGATCGCGCAGGCCACGCTGCTCGTGAAGCACGCGCCCGCCGCTGTCGCGGAGGCGTTCATTGCCACGCGTCTCGCGGACGGCTGCGGCGAAAGCGGCCGCGTCTACGGCACGCTGCCCGCCACGTTCGATCATGCGGCCATCATTGAGCGGGCTTTTGCTGCCTGAGCATCAACCCGGCACCGCAACCGGCAACACGCAAAAACATCAATAAGCGCGGCCTGACCGTGCATCCATCATCAGGGAGATCAGGGAGTGATGAACCATGAAGAACGATTTGCCCGAGGTCGCCGCGCTTGCCGCGCTGCTTCGTGATCAACGTCATGCGTATCTGCGCGCGCCGTATCCGTCGTGGGAAACGCGCGCGGCGCACCTGAAAGCGCTGCGCAAAGTGCTGCTGGATAACCGCGACGCGCTCTCGGACGCGATGAGCGCCGACTTCGGCAATCGCGCTAAAGAGGAAGTGCTGCTTGCCGAATTCCTGCTGGTGAAGGAGGAAATCGACGCGGCGCTGCGCCACGGCAAACGCTGGATGAAAGCGCAGCGCCGCAGCGCCAACAAGTGGCTGCTGCCGGCCCGAGCGAAAGTCGTGCCGCAGCCGCTCGGCGTGGTCGGGATTATCGTGCCGTGGAATTATCCGGTGCTGCTCGCCGCCGGGCCGCTGATCAGCGCGCTGACGGCCGGCAACCGCGCGATCATCAAGATGTCCGAACTGACGCCGCGCACGTCCGCGTTGTTCGAGCGGCTGATCGGCGAGACGTTTGCGCGCGACCACGTCGCGGTCGTGAACGGCGACGCCGCGCTCGCCGCCGCGTTCAGCGCGCAGCCGTTCGACCATCTGCTGTTTACCGGATCGACGAAGATCGGCCATGAAGTGATGCGCGCCGCCGCCGGGAATCTGACGCCGGTCACGCTGGAACTCGGCGGCAAGTCTCCCGCGATCATCGGCGCGCACGCGCGGTTTGACAACGCCGTGGAGAATCTCGTCGCCGGCAAGACGCTCAACGCCGGGCAGACCTGCGTCGCGCCCGACTACGTTCTCGTGCCGCGCGGCAAGAAACAGGCTTTTATCGAGCGGGCGCGCGTGCGCATAGCGAAGATGTATCCGGGCATCGCGCGCAATACGGACTACACGTCGATCATTTCGCCGCGGCACTTCGAGCGCCTTCAGCGTCTCGCGGACGAAGCGCAGGCCGCCGGCGCGCAACTGCATCCGCTCACCGACAGCGCGCCCGATGCAGCAAGCCGCTGCTTTCCGCCTGTCGCGGTGACGAATGTTCCGCCCGAATGCGCGCTGATGGAGGAGGAGATTTTCGGGCCGCTCCTGCCCATCGTGCCGTACGACACGCTCGACGACGCCATCGCCTGGATCAACGCTCGGCCGCGCCCGCTCGCGCTTTATCTGTATGCGGACGACGCGGCGACCATCGACCGCGTCACGCACGAAACCATTGCCGGCGGCATGGCGATCAACGAAACGCTAATGCATCTCGCCTGCGAGAGCCTGCCGTTCGGCGGAGTGGGAGCGAGCGGCATGGGCGCCTATCACGGCTACGAAGGCTTCGTGACGTTTTCGAAGATGAAGCCGGTCCTGACGCAGGCGCGCCTGAACGCGCGCGGCTGGATCGCGCCGCCGTACGGCAGGCGCGTCAATGCGTTGCTCAAACTGATGATGCGGTTTTGAGGGGACGCTGGCCCGGCGGCGGGATGCCGTGATGCGCGGTTGGATGACTCGGTGCTTGCATCGTCTGCGGCCCTCGCCGACAGCCTTCAGGGACTGCCGGTCAACGCCCGCCGGCGGCTCCATCCACATCCACATCCACGGCCACGACGTCGATGACATCGCCGGCCCGTCTCTTCGCACCTCCGGGCGCCGCTTGCGGCGGCTCCTGCTCCTCCCCGCTTTCCAGCCGATGCAGCCACGCCAGCAATTCCGCCACCGCCTGATAGAGCTGCGGCGGAATGCGCGCGTCGAGGTCCACCTGCATCAGCAGCGAAACCATTTCGGGCGCTTCGTGCACGTAGAGGCCGGCTTCCTTCGCGCGCTGCACGATCATCTCGGCGAGCATGCCGTAGCCCTTGGCGATCACGCGCGGCGCGGGATCGCTGCCGTGGGCGTCGTAGACGAGCGCTGCCGCACTGCGGCGATGTTTGCGGCTCATCACATGTCCCAGTCGAAGTCGTCGAGCGGCGCACGGCGGCCCTTTGCAGCCGCGCTGCCTGGTGCCGTGGCGGACGCAGCAGCCGCTGCCGCCGCCGAACGCGCATACGCCGACGCCGCCGCCACCGCGCAATCGCTGACGCGTGGTTCGTCCACGCGCGACGCCGATGCGTTTACCCGCGCCGCCAATGCCAGCGGCTCGATCGTCATTGCGGGCGCGGGCGAGACGCCGGCCGCGACGGCCGCGCCGCAAATGATCCGCACTGATTTCAAGCCGGACGCAAACGGTGTCGTCACCATTCCCGCGCCGGGGCGCGCCGGCTCGAGCGCCACCAGCACGCCGAACCCTGCCAACCCAGCCGATACGGCCAACCCAGCCAATGACGCGGGCCGCCTCAACACGATGCCGGCTTCGCGCCGCGTCGTGCCGGTTTCCGTGGCCCCGGCACCGCAAGAGAACGGCGCGCGCGGCAGCGCGGGCGTTCAGCCAGTCGCGGCCAACGCGCCTTCGAGCGTGGCAGGCCGCGCAGCGGCTGGCGTGTCGGGGTCGGCGGCAGGTGCAGGTTCTTCGCCAACGGACGGTTTCGATCCGCTGGCGGCACGCGGCGAGCCGCCGCAGTTCGGCGCGGACGGCAAACCGGTCGCCACACGCGCGAGCGCGCCCGCGAATTCGACGATGAACGCCGGTGTCGCGCCGACGGCTAGCATGCCTGTCACGCGACCTACCGCAGCCGCGGCGGCAGTCGCTCAACGGAAACGGCACAACACCTGATTGGACGCCGCGAGCTTGACGGTCTGCGCCAACGACAGATTGGCGAGCACATCGGCTAGCTGGTCCGAAATACCCATGCGAAACATGCCCATCGGCTTGTCTTCGCGAAGCAGACGCTGCGCGAGCAGGAGATAAGACAGGTTGACTTCTCTGATCTCATTGAGCATATCGCTTGTCGCGCTCATGATTCCCCCGGGGTGTATCTGGCTGGTCAGGCCGTTACGGAAACGTTTGCTCGAACGCGCGCACTTAAACCGCACGAATCGGCTCGTTTCTGGTCTTGCAAGCATTGTCTCGAAAGGGGGAGCGAAACAAAATCGGACAGACACCCAGCTTATTTGACGGATTAATCCGTCATTCGTGTAGGAGTTTTTCCTACATGGCTGGCTTCGCGGGAGGGAATCGGACTGCGCAGCGGCCGCGCTGGGACTCGTTATCCGCGGTGAATCGCGCGCGCGGCGTTTGTGAACCAAACGGTGAGTCTCTTGAAGTCATGGTTCGCACCGTCCAACGGTGAGCCGAATTATAAGGTCTTTTCACCACTGCGTAATATTTTGTGTGAAGCGAGCGGGCGCGCTGCTTGCTTCCCAGAAGCGCGGCGTTTTTCTGCGCCCGCCAGGCTGCGGGACGAAACGCGCGCCTTGCGGCCGCCGCATCTTGCGAAGGCGCGTGTAACGGTCCATGTTTCGCGCTGTAACAACATTAAGCGTTTGAAAAATAACTCGAATTGCCGCGGCCGATGCCGATAATGACGCTAAGGGATAACCCGATGCAGGTTCGGAGCACCCCCGGGCGGCGGCTCACCGCGCCCAACCGTCCGTCAGGCATTCGCTCCCCGCTCTACCCGAGCGCTGCCGTGCGAAGCCGTATCCAACAGGAGAAACGCCTGCGAATCGCACAAATTGCGCCACTGTATGAAGCAGTCCCGCCGAAACTCTACGGTGGCACCGAACGTGTCGTGTCCTATCTGACCGAAGCATTGGTCAACGAAGGCCATGACGTCACGCTGTTTGCGAGCGGCGACTCGGTGACTTCCGCGAAGCTCGACGCGTGCTGGCCTCGTGCGCTGCGGCTCGACCCGACGATTCGCGACGCGCTGGCCCCCCATGTCCTGATGATGGAAAAGGTGCGCCGCGTCGCGCACGAATTCGACGTGCTGCACTTCCATCTCGACTACATGCCGTTCCCGCTGTTCTCGACCATGGACACGCCGTTCGTGACCACGCTGCACGGCCGCCTCGATCTGCCGGAGCTGCAGCCGGTGTTCGACGCGTTCCCGGGCGCGCCGGTCATCTCGATTTCGG
This sequence comes from uncultured Paraburkholderia sp., assembly GCA_940746715.1. Lineage (GTDB taxonomy): Bacteria > Pseudomonadota > Gammaproteobacteria > Burkholderiales > Burkholderiaceae > Paraburkholderia. Next base: position 274,345 of record CALNWN010000005.1, on the reverse strand, counting down.
ATTCGCAGCGCGTGCCGCTGCCGCAGGCGAATTCTCTGAACACGATCTATCACGGTCTGCCGGAACAGTTGCTCACGCCTCAGGCGGACAAGAAGCCGGAATACCTCGCGTTCCTCGGCCGTATCTGTCCCGAAAAGCGCGTGGACACCGCCATCAAGATCGCGGCGCAAAGCGGCTTGCCGCTGAAGATCGCCGCCAAGGTGGACAAGGCGGACCAGGATTACTTCAAGCGCGAGATCGAGCCGCTGCTGTCGCAAGCGCACGTGGAGTTCGTCGGCGAAATCAACGAGGCGCAGAAGCCGGAGTTTCTGTCGGGCGCCAAGGCGCTGCTGTTCCCGATCGACTGGTCCGAGCCGTTTGGACTCGTCATGATCGAGTCGATGGCGTGCGGCACGCCGGTGATCGCGTTTAACCACGGGTCGGTGCCGGAAGTGATCGACCACGGCGTGACCGGCTATATCGTCGAGGACGTGCAGGGGCGGTGGCCGCGCTGCAACGCCTGGATGAACTGTCGCGCGCGGAAATCCGGGCGCAGTTCGAGCGCCGCTTTAGCTCGAAGACGATGGCGCGCAACTACGTGGACGCCTATTCGGCGCTGATCGAAGCCACGCGCCCCCCGATTCTTCGCCAGGTCGCGGTGTGTTAAGGGCAGTGGAGAGCGGTGAAGGGGCAGTGAAGGCCGCGCGGCCTCTTCAGCCTCTTCGGTCTCTTATGCGCGCGACGCTTTAAACGGGCCGGCGGCGAGGTGCGATACCCACGGGTTCACCGCATATGTTTTCCCATTCGCGCACCCGCGCGCAGACATTTTTTCCCTGTGAATCGTTTGCGCGAACAGCAAGCCGGACTTATCGCGCTTCTTTTACAGAAAAGCCGCCTTGCCGAGGCGGCTTTTTTAATGGCGACATGGATGCGCTTGCATGTCCGATTGGTACAGTCCGCTAAACCCGACTCCCGATCGTCCTTCAATCTGCTTTCGCGCCCACTTGCGAACGACTTAGCTCGCGCCAATCAAAAAGCGTTCACGGTTCTTGCCGACGATCCACTTCGGCGGTTTGCCGCGGCCGCTCCAGGTATTACCGGTTTTCGGGTCCTGGTATTTAGCCGGCAGCTGCGCCTTCTTGGGCGGACGTCCCCGCTTGGCGGCCACTGCAAAGCCGAGGTCCTGGGCAGTCAGGCCGTATTCGGCGATTTTTTGGCGGATGTCGGCTATCACATTGTCGATTTCCGTGCGGCGGGCTTCTTCTGCTTGTGCCTGCAATTTGGCGATCTGCGCCTTGAGGTCTGCATATTGAGACATTCCGGTTCTCCCCTTTAAGAACTCATTCGCCTCGCAGACTAACTGTAATTATAAAAATTCACAATGGATAACAATACGGATTTAGGAAGCTATCTTCTGATAATTATTAAAGCCGGGTGAATTGTAAAACGGCTTTATCCCGGAATAATCGGTAAAACGGGCCGTATTGACAATTCTTGACACTCGATTGGCGACTCTTTCCCTAGAATTGGACGTTCACAGGCTCACGCGCAGATCGGCTGTGCGCCCTGCCTCTCTGCTTCCAGGCATCAACTATTTTAGGATTACCAATCATGCAGTTGTCAAAGCGCCTCGCCGCCGAGCTGGTCGGCACTTTCTGGCTCGTGCGCGGGGGCTGCGGCAGCGCGGTTCTTGCGGCGAACTTCGCGAGCCCGGTGCATGGTCTCGGCATCAGCTTCGTCGGCGTGTCGCTTGCCTTCGGACTCACCGTGCTGACCATGGCTTATGCGATCGGCCACATTTCCGGCTGTCATCTGAACCCGGCGGTGAGCGTCGGCCTGACCGTGGCCGGGCGCTTCCCGGCTCGCGACCTGCTGCCGTACATCGTCGCGCAGGTGCTGGGCGCCGCGGTGCTGGCGCTCATCGCGTCGTGCAAGCCCGGCTTCGAGCTGGTTGCGAGCGGCTTTGCCAGCAACGGTTACGGCGAGCGCTCGCCGGGCCATTACTCGCTCGCGGCGGCGTTCGTCTGCGAGGCGGTCATGACGGGCTTCTTCCTGTTCGTCATTCTCGGCGCGACCCACAAGCGCGCGCCCGCCGGCTTCGCCCCCATCGCCATTGGGCTCTGTCTGACCTTGATTCACCTCGTTTCCATTCCGGTCACGAACACGTCGGTGAATCCGGCGCGCTCCACGGGTCCGGCGCTCTTCGTCGGCGGCGCCGCGGTGGATCAGTTGTGGCTCTTCTGGATCGCGCCGATTATCGGCGCCGTGGTCGCGGGCGTGCTGTATCCGCTGATCGCGGAAAGCCGCCGCGGCAGCGCGCAGAAACTTGCGCTCGACTAATGGCGGCTGGTTGACTTGAGTATCAAAGGCGGGCGCTGCGGCGCCCGCTTTATTTTGGCGCAGCGCATTCATCCGCCGTGGCGTAGGGCGGCGTTCTCCGCGTTGTGCGTACTGTTGCCTTCGGTCGTTGGTGCACGCTCACCGTTGGCTGAGTTGCCGCCGGTGATCCTCATAGCGCGAGCCCGAGGCATTGAACTTGATTAATTCCGTTATACAGATGTAAGCCGCGATTACGCGCCGCGCACCTCCACGCGGCTTCGGCGCAATGCCACGACAGAGCCAGCGCCGCCCGACTCGCCCCGCACCGCGCTGCGACAGGCTTTCCCCGAATATCGCCCGACCTAGGCGCCGCACCGCGCGACAACGCCGTTCTACGCCAGCCCTGCGCCTGTGTACGCGGCACCGCAACCGGTGTATTACGGTAACGGCGGCTGGGGCCATCGCTACGATCGTGGCGATTACTATCGCGGCGACCACCGTTATGAGCGCGGCTGGGACCGCAATGACCGCCATTGGGGCTACGAGGACCGCGGCGGTTGGCGCGATTGAGCCTGAGCCCGCAAGACTGGGCTTTGCCGAAGATTGAAGTGCCCGACGAGCCGGCCCGCCTTTGCGTAAAACAACTGCGGGCCGGTTTTCTTCAAACGATAGAGCCTGCTGGCGGTTCAGGCCATCAGTTCGTCGTCGAGTGAAAAGAGCTTGCGCAAGTGGTGCGCGACACCCGCCTCAAAGTTATTGCCGATGCGCGGCACGTTCGGCAACCGCGTCATCAGGTCGGGATTCGCGTTGTTCATCATGAACGGGTGCCCGGCCGTTTCGAGCAGGTCGATATCGTTCATGTTGTCGCCGAAAGCCACGCAGTGCGCGGCGTCCACGCCCACGCGCCCGAGCACGATTTGCAGCGCGCGCCCCTTCGACACATTCGACGTCATCACTTCGAGGCAGTCGGGCAGCGAGTAGGTCACATAGAGCGCGTCGCCGAATTCGCGAGCGAGATTCGCAGCCACTTGCGCGAGATCCGCGGGTTCGCCAATGTAAAGAACCTTGGCAATGTCCGCGCCGTCATGCGCGAGCAATTCGGCCACCTCGTAGGTGAACCCCGAGTCCTGATGAAACTTGAGCAACTCGGGCGCGTCGCGGTCGATCAGCCACGCCTGATCGGCGAAGAGGTTGACTATTACGCGACCGTGCGCGCCGACAATCTCCTGTTGCACGAGGCGTTGCACGACGGCGGGCGGCAAATCGTCTGCGTGGATCACTGTGTTGTCCGGCGCATGGATACGCGCGCCGTTCGATGTAATCAGATACGGCTTGATGCCGAGAATGTCGCGAATACCGGCTACGTCGCAGAAATGACGCCCCGTGGCAATCACGAATTGCACGCCGTCACTTTCGAGCTTGCGCACGGTGGCGACCGTGAACGGGTCGACCTGGTGGTCGGCATTGAGCAGCGTGCCGTCGAGATCCGTGGCGATGACTTTATACATGGTGAAGTGGCGGGCAGCGTCGAAGGCAGTATTTTACCGTCGATGGCGCGACGCAGCCGAGCGCTTTCCGCGCAATGGCTTCCACAATGCGCGCTATGCCGGCCGCTTTGCTATCTGTATTGAGCCCCGCCTGCGCCCGCCAGGCGCCGAGCAACTATCCACTCAAGCGTCGCCCGCGAGCCGCGCGGCTTCGCGTTGCGCCAGTTGCAAAGCGCCGTGCGCATCCGCCAACGACTCGCGCAAGCGCGGCTGGTACGCTTGCGGCACGTACTCGCGCAACGGCGCGCCAAGGCCGCCGCACAAAGCAACGGGCAAGCTCGCCGATGGATCGAGCGCCGCGATCATCTTGCCGATTTCAACGCCCGCTTCGCCGAGCAGCCGCGCGGCAAAAGGATGCGCGCGATGCGCAATCAGGACCCGCGCAAGGCTCGCGTACGCCGTCTGATTGGCCTCGCAAAGCCCACACTACAAGTCCATCGCGATCGCGCGCGCCGACGTGGGCGAGGAGCGCCTGCGCGAAATCGTCGTTCGCGCCGCGCCCGTCGAGCGCGTGTTGTGCATGGACAATGGCGCGCACGCCGAGCCAGGCTCCGCTCGCTTCGTCGCCAGACGGAAAGCCGTAGCCGCTGACGATGCGGCATTCGCCGCCGTCGCGGTCTGCCGCCGCGCCGACGCTTCTTGTGCCGAGCGCCACGATCACGCCATGAGCGCCGCCGTGCGCGCCGAGCAGCGTGGTGTAGGCGTCGCTTTCCACGGCAAGACCCGCGAGGGCCGGCGCCAGCGCGCGGAACGCCGCGAGCCAGTCGCTATTGTTGACGCCCGCCAGACCGCAGCCCAGCACGCAGCGCGACCAGTCGAACGCGGCGCCGGCTTGCGAGAATGCGTCCGCGCAGGCGGCCGCGATAGCCTGCCATGCACGTTCGACGCCAAGTCCCAGGCCCGACGGCCCGCTCGCCGCCTGCGCCAGCTCGCGCCCCTGTGCGTCGGCGAGCACGATTCGCGTGCCGGCACCGCCGCCGTCCACGCCGATCAGAAAGAGGTCATTGTTCATCGATTCAGATGCGTTTCCTGGGAAATGTGCATAGCGTGGCAGGTCTGTTTCGATCCCGCAATTGGCCGAACGGCTAGCTTGCGGCGCCGATCCGATCCGCTATGCTGGCGAGCGACATTACAACGGGGAGCGCGAAATTGACACAGCGATGCAACTGGGTATCGAGCGAGGCGCTCGCACATTATCACGACACCGAATGGGGTGTGCCGTCGCGCGACGACCAGCATCTCTTTGAAATGCTCGTGCTGGAAGGCTCGCAAGCCGGCCTGTCGTGGTCCACCATTCTGAACAAGCTCGCGGGCTACAGGCGTGCGTTTGCCGACTTCGACATCGACAAGGTGGCGCGCTTCACGCCGAAGCAGGTTGACGCGCTGGTCACGGACGAAAGCATCGTGCGCCATCGCGGGAAGATCGAAGCTGCCATTACCAACGCGCGCGCCGTGCAGCAGATTCAGGCGGAGCACGGGTCGTTCGCCAACTTCATCTGGTCTTTCGTCGCAACACCCCGATCCAGAACGAATGGGCGTCGTACAAGGAGGCGCCGGCATCCACAGAAGTGTCCGACGCGCTCAGCAAAGCGCTGAAACGCTACGGCTGCAAGTTCGTGGGCTCGACCATCTGTTATGCATTCATGCAGGCGGTCGGCATGGTCAACGACCACGAGACGACTTGCATGTGCCGCGCACGGTGCGCGGCGCTGGCCAAGAAAACCCGCTCGCGTAAAGCGGGTTGAGCCAAGCGCGCTAACACGCGCGGACCGGGCCGCTTTGCCACGGGTGAGCAAGTCCGGTCAGCTCGCGCTATCTTCGCGCGCCGGCTTCGGGCCGCTATCGGGTAAAGCCCTGCTGCGCTGATCGCCGATTCCGGCCGTTATACAAATCAAGAGCGCTGGCGAAGAGTGACAACGCCACAGCGTTCGCTGCCGCGAGCCAGCGAAAAGCTCGCCGCGGACAGCGCGTAAACCCCGGAATTGAAGGCATTGCGCCATGCTAGTCGGGGTTTCGCCGACGAACCCAGGCGGGATACTGGAACCAGGCGCTCAACAACGAGTAACGACCGCGTGGCATAGCGAGACCAACCATGAGAACTCTCACCTTCCTCACCCATCAGGACATTTTCGACCAGGCCGTCGGTCATCTTTTCGGGCAAAAGCGCGCCGCTCTGCTGCCGCGCGGAGGCGGCGCCTACCGCGGCTACTGCGGCGGCTGCCCCGTCGGCAATTTCATCAAACTGCGCGACTATATGACGGCCATGGAAGGCGTGCCCGTGCGCTATGTCGGCAAGACGCCGGTCGCGGCGCCCGCCTATATGGATGCCGGCATCGCCGCGCTTCGCAAAGCGCTGCTGCGCTCGCGCATCAATGTGTACGATCAGCCAACCGTCGATCTGCTCAGCTGCCTGCAAAATGTGCACGACGTGTTCGGCACGTGGGAGTGGAACGAGCGCTTGAATTCGATTGCGCGCCAGTTCGGACTGTCCGCGCACAAGCTGCAGAACGCGGCTTGACGATAGCCGGAGCGCGGCGCCATGCCGCCCGCTCCGACACACCGGAAACCGGCACCTGGTGGGCAACGAGCGGCAAAGAGCAGCCCAGAACGGCATATAGCAAAACGGCGGTGTTGCTTCTTTCGAAGCTCACACCGCCGTTCTGATCGTGCGGAAAAAGCGTGCTTAGTGCAGCTTCTTCGGCAGCATCTGGCTGCGCAGGCGCTTGTGCAGACGCTTCACAGCGGCAGCCTTCTTGCGCTTACGTGCCGTGGTCGGCTTTTCGTACGATTGGCGCTCACGCAGTTCTGCAATCAGGCCGTTCTTTTCGATCGCGCGACGAAAGCGGCGAATCGCCACTTCGAACGGCTCGTTTTCCTTCAGAAGAATCGTCGTCATGTAATTCCTGACTCAATCACTTGGATACGGGTTAATTGCGTGGCGGGAGACCGCTCACGCGCCGGCCCTCCGGTCGTTTCGATTCATGGCCAGTAACAGGCAAACGCGGACAGAACCCGGCCAAACCACGAATGAAACGAGAGGCAAAGCGGCCACGGAGGCCGGAAAAGAGAGGTGGGGAGCTCACCGCGGAACGCGGACAGACGTATTGCAAAAGCCGCGCCTGCTGCCGTTTCGCCAACCTTTCATCAACGAGAAACCGATGACGAAACAGGCAAAGATCTCAGTTCACTTGCGATTATATCAGTAAACTCTCCATCCTACCAGGGGTTTAGGAATTACGCCAGGCCATCGGGCCCGGTCCAGGCGCTGGCATCGTCCAGTTCGCGGATGTCCGCGCCCGTGAGCGTGAGATGAACGGCGGCGGCGAGGCTCTCCAGTTGTTGCAACGAGGTTGCGCTCGCGATCGGCGCCGTCACGCTCGGCCGCGCGATGAGCCACGCCAGCGCGACGCTCGCGGGCGTGGCTCATCGCGCGGCCACCCGGTCAGCGCGCCGAGGATCCTCAAACCGCGCTCGTTCAGATACTTCTCCACGCGTGCCGCCCGCACTTTCCCAGCAAGATCTTCCTTTGAACGATACTTTCCGGAGAGAAATCCGCTCGCCAGACTCCAATAGACGACCACCCCGAGCTGATGGGCGAGCGCGACGGGCTCGATATCGGTTTCATAGCCGGCCCGGTCGTAGAGGTTGTATTCCGGCTGCAACACCTGATACGCGGGCAAGCCATGCCGGCGCGCAACCGCCAGCGCCTCCTCCACCCGCGCGCCGCTGTAGTTCGACGCGCCGATCACCCGCACCTTGCCCGCCTCGATGAGCCGCTGATAAGCGCCGAGCGTCTCGGCAAGCGGCGTTGCGCTGTCGTCGTGAGAAAAGTAGATGTCGATGTAGTCGTTTGCAGGCGCCGCAGCGAATCTTCCACGGCCGCCTGGATATTCGCGGCCGAGAGCCCCTTTCGCTGCGGATGCTTCGACACTTTTGTGGCGAGCACGACCCTGTCGCGCTTGCCGCTCTTCCTGAACCACTTGCCGATGACGGTTTCCGACTCGCCGCCCTGATTGCCTGGCGCCCACGCGGAGTACACGTCGGCGGTATCGATGAAGTCGAGGCCGGCGTCGACGAAGGCATCCAGGATCGAAAAGGAAGTGGCTTCGTCGGCGGTCCAGCCGAATACATTGCCGCCGAACATTAGCGGCGCGACTTGCAATTGCGAGTGTCCAATGCGGCGTTTCCGCATGATTTCTCCCGGCTTTATCTCAAGAGAAAAAGAGAATACGCCGCCTTTTCAAATCCCGCAGCGCACTGGGCGGATCGGCCGCGAACCGTTGTGCGGGGCGGCCCGCGCGCCTTCCAGGCAAACTGATCGAGTCCCGATTTCAGAAAGTCCCTCAAGTTTTTTTAGGGGCGCCGTCAACCTTCACTGAGGCGGCCAGCACTGAACGAAGCTTCCGCCGATGCCAATGTGGCGTATTGGGCTCAGGCTTATTTAGGAGATTTTCCATGCTCGGAATCAATAGCAATATCAACTCGCTGGTTGCACAGCAGAACCTCAACGGCTCGCAAAGCGCCATGTCGCAAGCTATTATCACCCGTCTGTCGTCGGGCAAGCGCATCAACAGCGCGGTTGACGATGCAGCAGGTCTCGCCATCTCGACGCGTATGCAGAGCCAGATCAACGGCCTGAATCAGGGCGTGTCGAATGCAAACGATGGCGTGTCGATGATCCAGACCGCATCGAGCGCATTGTCGTCGCTGACTTCCAGCCTGCAGCGTATCCGCCAGCTGGCCGTGCAAGCGTCCACCGGTTCGCTGTCGTCGAGCGACCAGGCCGCACTGCAGAAGGAAGTGTCGGCGCAGATCGCTGAAGTGAACCGTATCGCGTCGCAAACGACGTATAACGGCACGAACATTCTGGACGGCTCGGCAGGCAGCGTGTCGTTCCAGGTCGGCGCGAACGTCAGTCAGACGATCAGCCTCGACCTGAGCCCGATGTCCGCAGGGAAGATCGGTGGCGGTCTCGTGCAAACGGGTCAAACGGTTGGCACGATCGCCGTCAGCCTGACGGCAACCGGCGCATACACCAGCTCGGGCGCAACGATCACGTCGATCAACGTGCTGTCGGATGGCAAGGGCGGCTATACACCTTCACCGACCAGAACAACACCGCGATCACGTCGGGCGTGGCAAGCGCAATCTTCAGCGCAGGCACGGCTGCGGGCACCGGCACCGCCGTCACGTCGCTGGCACTGAGCTCGGCAGCGCTTCCGACGACCGGCGCAGCATCGTCGGCAGCGATCGCAGCGGTCAACCAGATCAACGCGATCAACGCGCCGCCCACGGTTTCGGGCCTCGACATCAGCACGGTCACGGGCGCGAACCAGGCGATGGTCTCCATCGACAACGCGCTGCAGACGGTCCACGCTGCAAGCTGAACTCGGCGCGGCACAAAATCGCTTCTCGTCGATCGCTACCTCGCAGCAAGCCGAATCGACCGACCTGTCGTCGGCACAATCGCAAATCACGGATGCCAACTTCGCACAAGAAACGGCAAACCTGAGCAAGGCGCAAGTGCTGCAGCAAGCCGGTATCTCTGTCCTGGCGCAAGCTAACTCCAACCCGCAGCAAGTTCTGAAGCTCCTGCAGTAAGAGCCGCCACGGTAAAGGCGATGCGCCGTGCGCGAGCGGGCGCATCGCCAGATTCAAAACGGCGGGAGGCATGCCTCCCGCCGTGCGTTTCCGCCTTCCAATGATGTAGCATCGCGCACCATCTGATACAGATTTCCAGACGCCGGGAGCATTCTGCATGTCCACGATCTCAACTTCGTCTTCCACGGCTAGCGCCAACGCGGCGCTGCAGTCGGCCGCTCAATCGATTATCAGCGGCTCGACGGGCAATTCATCCATGGACGTCTCGACGCTCGTCACAGCACTCGTGAACGCGAAGATCGCCGGACAAACTGCGGCTCTTACGGCAAAACAGACTACCGACAACACGACGCTCTCCGCATACGGTGCGTTGAGTTCCGCGCTAAGCGCGTTGCAGTCGGGCATAGCCAACCTGGCGAACGGCACCACGCTGAGCACCTTCTCGGCGACTGCGACCGGTACTGGGCTGACCGCGACGGCCGGTGTCGGCGCCGTAGCCGGCACCTACTCGGTCAACGTCACGCAGATTGCGAGCTCGCAAGCCCTGTCGTCCGCAGCCTTCGGCGCCACGACGCAACTGGGCACCGGCACGCTGTCCATCTCGCTCGGCGGCAAGTCGATGAACATCAACGTCGACAGCAGCAACAACACGCTTTCCGGCATTGCCGCGGCAATCAACGCAAACAGCAGCAACCCGGGCGTGACGGCGACGATCGTCACCGGCACGGACGGCGCTCACCTCATGCTGCGTGCCGCCAACACCGGCGCGGCCAACGTCATCAACGTCTCGACCAGCAACATCACCACTGACAATGGCCTGTCGAGCCTCGGCGTCACCTCGACTGCGAGCACGACGGGCGGCACCTCGACGATCGTGTCGGCGAATTCGAGCCAGGCCTGGACGCAGAGCGGCTACGCGCAGGACGCGGAGTTCACGGTCGGCGGCATCGCGGCGAGCAGTTCGAGCAATTCCGTGACGACCGCGATTGCCGGCGTGACGATGAACCCGACGACGGCAGCAGCCGGCACCACGCAGACGCTGACCACCGCGCAGAACACCACCATCACCAATTTCGTGAGCCTGTACAACACTGTCGTGACGACGATGTCGACGCTCACGTCCTACACGGCCGGCGTGTCGTCGCAAGGTGCATTGCTGGGGGATTCGACGCTTCAGACGATCAAGAACAACCTGGCCACGATTGTCGGCGGTTCGGTCGGCTCGGGCAGCGCCGGCGCCACGTTGGCGGCGATCGGCATAACGCTGAAGGACGATCCCGCCGACGGCACCCTGGTGGTCAACAATAGCGCGCTGAACACGGCGCTGACGAGCAGTCCGGCCACGGTCACGTCGCTCTTTAACTCGACCAACGGCATCGCCCAGCAACTGAACAGCAGCATCACCACATTCACGCAGAAAGGCGGCATCATCGACACGCGCAACACCGCGCTGAATGCCGACCTCGCCAGCATCACCAAGCAGCAGTCCGCGCTCGCCGACTACACGACGCAGTTGACGAACCAGTACCAGGCGCAGTTCACCGCCCTGAACACGCTGATGGCGACCATGAACAACAACTCGCAATACCTGACCGCGCTATTCGGCGGCACGAACAGCGCGGGCGCGCTGGCGAGCAACAAGGGCTAAACCATGACGGCGCATAACCTGAACCAGATGGAACTGGTCGAACGCGTGTTGTCCATCACGCGGCAGATCCAGCAGGCGGCTGCGCTTGCGGACTGGCCAGATGCGGCGCGTCTGACGGAAATGCGCTCGCCGCTGCTCATGTCGCTTACCGCGGACGAGACGCCTGCGACGCTCGACATGATCCGCCAGATTCAGGCCATCGACGCAGCGCTGCTCGCCGACGCCGCACTCACGCAGCAAGAACTGCACGAGGAATTCGAAGCGGCGATTGGCCGCACCAAAGCGGCCGGCGAGTACCAGCGCATGGCCAGCCTGTAAAACGCGGCCAAATACCACCAAACACAAAGCCCGGCGCTGCCGCGCCCCCGCAAAGCCGGTTTCCCCGGCCAACCCGACAATAACAAGAAGTCCGCGCCGAAGTGAGGCGCGCTCACTTCCTCAGCCCGCCTCGCGCGGGCTTTTTTCTTGCTTGGCGGATTTTCGCGCCCCTCGTCCATACGCTAAACAGACGGCCTTTTCACCGTCATCTCCGCGCATCGGAAAGCTGTGCCCCGCAGCACAATTTCTTCCATAGACGATTCTGCGCCGAGACCATGACTCTCCTGTACGAACAGCCATCTGCTGAAATTCTGACGCCCGAGCAGCAACTCGAGCTGGACATCGCGCTCGTGTTGCAAGCCGCGCTGGAGCAACATCACAAGGGCGAGTTCGACGATGCGCAAGCGCTCTATCGCGCCATTCTCGACGCGAAGCCGAATCACGCCGACGTCATGTACAACCTCGGCGTGCTGCCTGGCCAGATCGGGCAGGCGGCAGACGCGTTGCCGCTGTTCGAGCAATGTCTCGGCCTGCAACCGCACAACGGCCAGTATTGGGCGGCTTACATCAGCGGGTTGATCGACGCGGGCGAAACTGCGGCCGCGTGGCTCGCCTTGGAGATGGGCCAGAAGCAGGGTTTGAACGGCCCGGCGGTGGACGGCCTGATCGTTCGCATGGCGAATCCGGGTCAGACGGTGCAGATGTTTCCGGTGGCAACGGAGAAACCGCGGTCCCCGGAAGCCGAGCCGCCGCAAGACACGCCGGCCGCCAGAACCAACATCGCTGCGGGCCGCCGCATCAGCCAGCAGGAAACCAGTCGCTTCACGTCGCTATACAACAAAGGCAATATCGCCGAGGCCGTGAAGCTCGCCGAGTCGCTGACCCAGCGTTCCCCGCCGACGGCAACTCATGGCGCTGGCTCGACATCGCGCTGCACCGTCAGGGCCGCTACGACGATGCGCTCCCGCCATTGCGCAAAGCCGCGGAACTGAACCCCGAGGAACTGGAAACCCGCACTGTACTCGCGGATACGCTGCGCCTGACGTCGCGATCAATGCCGACAGCGCGGAAGCGCAACGTATCCTCGGCATAGCTCTGGTTCACCAGGGACACGAAAAGGTAGCGAACCATTCGTACTTTCCGATTCTGGTCGGCCCGGAATTCCCGGTCAGCCGCGACGTGCTGTACCAGACGTTCCGCGACCACGACATCTACGCGCGCCGCTACTTCTACCCGCTGATTTCCGATTTTCCGATCTATCGCGGGCTTCCGTCCGCGCGCCGGGAAAATCTGCCGGTCGCGCATGCGGCCGCGCAACAGGTGCTGTGTCTGCCGATTTTCCCGGCACTCACCGACGGCATGCTCGATCGCATCGTCGGCATTATCGCGGACTGCCTGTCATGACGTCCCCGGTTCAATCGAGTGGGGTGCAGGCGCGCATCCTCGATATCGCCGGATACCTGCCGCAGCAGATCCTGACGAACGACGAACTTGCAGCGCTTTATCCCGAATGGTCGGCGGACAAGATTCTCGCCAAGACCGGCATTCGCGAGCGGCATATTGCATCGGCCGGACAAACCGCTGCGGACCTCGCCTACGAAGCGGCACGCAATCTCTTTGCCCAGAACGCGGTGAGCGCCTAGGACATCGATTTCGTGACTGTGTACGCAGGCGCCCGACTATGTGCTGCCGACTTCGGCCTGCCTATTGCAGGACCGGCTCGGCATTGCGACTCGCGCGGGCGCGCTCGACATCAATCTCGGTTGCTCCGGCTATGTGTACGGGCTTTCGCTTGCCAAGGGTCTCGTCGAAACCGGCGCCGCGCGGTGCGTGCTGCTGCTGACCGCCGACACCTATTCGAAATACATCCATCCGCTCGACAGGAGTGTGCGCACCCTGTTCGGCGACGGCGCGAGTGCGACGGCGATCGTCGGCTCGACAGACGGCAGCGGGTCGATCGGCCCATTCGTGTTCGGCACCGACGGCCGCGGCGCGGACAACCTGATCGTGAAGGCGGGATTGTTCCGCGAGCCGAAAAGCGTCGGCAGCGCGATCGAGAAAGAAGACGCGTCCGGCAATGTCCGCACCGACGAGCATCTGTACATGAACGGCGCGGAGGTGATGGCGTTCTCGCTTGCGGAAGTGCCCAAGGCCGCGACGTCGCTGCTCGAAAAGGCCGGCATGGACCGCGAGGAAATCGACTTCTTCGTGCTGCATCAGGCCAACCGTTTCATGCTCGAAGCGCTGCGCAAGAAAATGAAGATCCCGGAAAGCAGATTTCCGATCGTCGTGGAGCAATGCGGCAACACCGTGTCATCGACCGTTCCGCTCGCGCTGAAACAGATGAAGGACGACGGCATGCTGCGGCACGGCAGCTGATTGATGTTGTTGGGCTTTGGCGGCGGCTACTCATGGGCCGGCTGCCTTTTCAATTACTAGTAGGAGCAGACACGGAACACTTTTACGAAGGTATGGCCGAAATTCTCGAGGTCGACGCCAGCGTCGTTACGCCGGAGCGCGATTTGCACGAACACAACTGGGATTCGCTCGCGGTGGTGTCGACGATTGCACTCGTCGACGACTGCTTCAGCGTGATGCTGAGCGGCCAGGCGCTGAACAACTGCAACACCATTGCCGACATCGAAGCGCTGATCAGCACTGCGAAGAAGGCTGCCTGAGGAGTCAAGCATGAGTTCGCCGGACTTCGTCGCAGGCCGCGAGTTACACACGCGATGCGCCCGCATTGCAGGTGTGGTGTCGTGCGTGCCGTCACAGCAGGTGGATAACGACCACTTTGCGGAAAGGTTTGATGCGTCGGCCGTCCGTGATGTCGTCAAGATGATCGGTGTGAACCGGCGCCGTTGGGCAGACGCGCAAACGAGCGCTGGCGACCTGTGCCGCAAGGCCGGCGAAACATTGCTTGCCGGGCTCGGCTGGCAGGCGGAGTCCATTGACGCGTTGATCTTCGTTTCGCAAACGCCCGACTATCGCCTGCCCGACACGGCCTTTGCGCTGCAGGCTGATTTGGGCTTGCCGGTTTCGTGCCTCGCGTTGGATATCAACCTGGGCTGCTCGGGCTACCCGCAGGCGCTGTGGCTCGGCATGAACCTGATCCAGACCGGCGCGGCAAAACGCGTTCTGCTGGCGGTAGGCGACACCATCAGCAAGCTGGTCGATCCGGCGGATCGCTCCACCGCGCTGCTGTTCGGCGACGCCGGGACGATGACAGCGCTGGAGGCGTCGCCGGGCGATGCACCCGCGCATTTCATCATCGGCGCGGACGGCCAGGGCGTGCGTAATCTGATTGTGCCCTCCGGCGGCTTCAAGCCTTACGACACAACCGCCGACGAACGCATGGCGGGCAAATTGGCGGAATGCCTGTTCATGGACGGCGGCGAGATCTTCAATTTCACGCTCAACGCAGTGCCGAAGCTCGTTGCGCGTACGCTCGAGATTGCCGGCCGCGACAAGGCAACTTACGACGCGTTTCTGTTCCATCAGGCCAACCTGTTCATGCTCAAGCATCTGAGCAAGAAGGCCGGACTGCCGGCCGAGCGCGTTCCGACCAATATCGGCGAGTACGGCAATACGAGCTGCGCGTCGATTCCGCTGCTCATGACGACCGAGTTGAAAAGCCGCCTGAAAGAAGAAACGCTGCACCTCGGCATGTTCGGCTTTGGCGTCGGTTATTCGTGGGCATCGGCGGCGCTCGAGGTCGGGCCGCTCGCTATCGTGGACACCATCGAAACATGACTCTCTTCGCAAAAGACTGCCTCGCCGGCGGCCTCTTCCTGGTCACTGGCGCCTCGTCCGGCATTGGCCGGGCGAGTGCGACACTGATCGCGAGCCTGGGCGGACGTGTCATTGCCGTTGGGCGCGACGAGGCCCGTCTTCAGGCGACGCTCGCCGGCCTCGAGGGAAGTGGTCACGCCACGGCCGCCGTATCGCTCACTGACGCCGATCAGACCGCCGACTGGGTAAGCCAGCTCGCGCAGACACACGACACGTTTGCCGGCGTGTTCCATGCCGCCGGCGTCGAGTTGATCCGTCCCGCCAAGCTCACGAAACAGGAACAACTGGAACAGGTGTTCGGCAGCAGCGTTTATGCGGGGTTCGGCATTGCTCGCGCGGCCAGCAAGAAAGACGTGATCGCGAATGGCGGCTCGCTGGTTTTCATGTCGTCGGTGGCGGGGTCGACTGGCCAGGCCGGCATGACGGCCTATTCCGCGGCCAAGGCGGCCATCGACGGAATGGTTCGCTCGCTCGCCTGCGAAATGGCTCCGCGCAAGATCCGCGTCAACTCGATCGCGGCCGGCGCGGTACACACCGCAATGCACGACCGCCTGACGGGCGGCAGCCCCGACGAAGCGCTGGCCGCTTATGAAAAGAGCCATCTGCTCGGTTTCGGCGAGGCGGGCGATGTTGCGCAATCCGCGCTGTTCCTGCTGAGCGGCGCGAGCCGCTGGATCACCGGCACGACGCTCGTCGTCGACGGCGGATACAAGGTGCGGTGATGACGAAGCGATTGATCGTGGCCGGCTGCGGCGCCTTTGCACGCGAGCTCATCAACTGGGCGCAAGACGCGGCGGACGCCGGCAGTGGCCCTGCCATCAGCCCTTTTCTCGACGTCAGCCCGGCCGCGCTCAAAGGTTATCCGTACCAGCTCGAATGGCGTGGCGACATCGACGACTATCGCGCGCAGGACGGCGAAACCGTCGTAGTCGCAATCGGCGATCCGGCAGCGAGGCGAGACGTGGTCGCGCGTCTGCGCGCACGCGGCGCCGTTTTCGCTACGCTCGTGCATCCCCGCGCTGTCGTCGCGCGCTCCGCCGTATTGGGCGAAGGCGTGGTGGTATGTCCTCAGGCGGTGATCTCGGCTGACGCCCAGGTGGGCGACTTCGTCGCAATCAACGTGATGTCGAGCGTCGGTCATGACGTCAAGCTCGGCGCCTACTCGACGCTCAGTTCGCACGTCGATCTGACCGGTTATGTGCAAACCGGCGAAGGCGTGTTCTTCGGCAGCGGCGCCAAGATCCTGCCCAACGTCAAGATCGGCGCGCGCGAAGGTAGGTGCCGGCGCGATCGTCATGCGCTCCGTGCCGGAAGACGCCGTCGTGTACGCCGCTCCCGCGAGGAGGCTGTGAGATGACACTGGACCGGCTCCTGTTCGATGAATACTGGCATCTGGCCTGTCATCGCCGCGAGCTTGCCAATGACGGCGATTTCATCAAATTCGACGGCGTGTCCGGCGAAGTCGTGATCTTCAACGATAGCGGCGAACTCGTCGCGTTCGACAATATCTGTCCTCACCGCGGCGCGCGGATCTACACGGACGCGCACGGCAATCGCCCGGCCACTTGCGGCTACCACGGCTGGACCTATAGGAACGGCAGCGTCATCGTGCCGCAAAGGCAACGCTTCAAGGCGTGCGACATCGACCGGGCACGCTTCAGGACTTTAAAGGTAGAGAGTGGTGCGGCGATTTCGTGTTCTTCGCCGTCAGCCCGCGCATGGGCTTGTACGAACAGTTGGGGAAAACGGCCGAAATTCTCGAGAACATTTCGTTCAATGTGGATCGCCGCGTGGACCTGAACCGTTACGACTACGAGTGCTATTGGCCGCTCGCGGTCGAGAACGCGCTCGAGCCGTATCACATTGATGCCGTGCACACGGAAACGCTTGCCACATTGCAGCTTGCCGACGGCGAAAACGTGTTCGACGGCGCGAACTCGATCTGGTACGCGCCGCTCGGCAATTCGCGCGCGGCTAGCCAATTGGGCCGCCTGCGCAAGCTGTTTAACATCGACTACCAGTACGAGGGATATATGAGCGTGTATATCTTCCCGTTCACGATGATTTCCTCGACGTACGGCTACTCGTATTCGTTGCAGAACTTCTTCCCGTCCTGCAATGGCGCGAACCGGACGCACTTCACGAGCCGTCTGTATGCGTCCCCTACCGTGAATGCGAATGCCGCGCAGATGCTCGGCTCGTTCTTCGAATCCACTATCCGGATGAACCGACAGGTGTTCCAGGAAGACCACGAAGTCTGCAAGCTGCTTCCCAAGGAAAGCTGGTCGAGCAAGGCGCTTCGCTTTCCATCCGATGCGGAGGCGAAGCTCGATCATTTCAGGCAATCGTGCCGGGCTGTGAGCGAGGCGCGTGTTGCCGTATTGCACCAGATTCAAACATCGATCGAAGAAGACGCTTCGCCTTACACGGCGCGCACTGTCGATTGAAGCCTATACCAGCGAGAGTTCACCATGGCGACGCCATCAAAGTTCGACAACGACACGTTCCCGCTCACGCGCGAACACATGGATGCCTTCGTGCGGCGCACTGCGGACCGGCTTTCCGAAGAGACAGGCAGACTACTCGAAGTCGGCCCGCAGGACCTCTCACTGGTGCGCCAGTGCTTCACGAATTTTAGCGTTGATACCTTCGACGTAGTCGACACCTACAAGCCGACAATCGTCGGCGACATCACCAAGGTCAACGCGGCGATTCCAGAAAGCGCGTACGACGTGGTGGTGTGCATGGATGTGATCGAACACACGCTCAATCCATTCGACACCGTTAAAGAGATTCGTCGCATTCTCAGGCACGAAGGCCACCTGATGATTTCCGCGCCGTTGAACTGGCGTATTCATGGACCGTCGCCGGATTGCTGGCGCATTACGGAGCACGGCTGGAACGTTCTGCTGCACGACTTCGATATTGTGGAAATAGACATTCTCGAATCGCCGGGGCGAGAACTTTTTCCGTTGAAGTACAACGTGCTGGCGAAGTGCAATAAATTCAAAAACACACAGGATAACGAACTGACGTTCCGGTTCATCTAAAGTTCTGACATGAAAAAGACTCTGGCATCCGTCGAGGCGGTCGTCGATCAGATCGCTTCCGATACGTTTAATCCCGACGTATTCAAAGAGACCGGCGTATTCGTGATGCGCAATGCGATTGCGCCAGCCGTGGTGCAGGAATGGCAAGGCGAATGGCAGACTTTCTATGATGCACAGCTCGCCGAAAGCCGCGCCGTGAACAAGGCAAATCCTGTTTCGCTCACGGAGCAGTTGCCGCCGAAGCTAGCCGTCATGTACAAGGAGCCTGCTTTCGCCAAGGTCTGTAAGCAGATCTTCGGCGAGCACGTGGCGCTGTACAACCACCGCTTCGTGATAAAGGATAAGTTCAGTCCGAACAAGGTGTTCCTGCATCAGGACAGCTGCTATCACCTCGGCAACCTGAATAAGTGCAGCCTGTTCGTGCCGCTTAGCGAGGTGAACGCGGACAACGGCGGCATGACCTTTTACGCAGGTTCGCACAAGCTGGGTGTGCTCGGCGACGCCGGCGAAATCAATCCCGACAGTTTCGATTTCGAGTGGCCGAAGATCACGCCCGAGTTGAGTCCGGGCGACTTCGTGATCATGAACAGCGCGCTGTGGCACGAGTCCGGCCCGAACGTATCCGGCATTAACCGCATTATGGCCGACACTATCGTACAACCGGCGGACGATCCTACTGGGAAGGATCTGCTCTGCGGCGAATGGCAGACGGACATCTTCTATTCGACGGCGAACTACATCCGCTTTTTCGCGAATTCGCGCGTATTGAAGCTCATCAAGTACGAGAAAGAGCGCGCTGCCGCGGCAGCCTGACTGAGGCTCGCGAGTTCGTCGCCAGAAGCGCCGCCTGGCCTGGCCGAAGGTCATCCGCCGGACAAGACGCACGACGAAGCACGGCGCTGGTGTGGCGCTGGCACGAGGACGACGCGCCGGAACGGTGCAGCGCACGGCCGCTGTCGCCACTCGGCGCGCCCATTGAGCGGTGGTCAGCGACTCAACGTGATCGCCAGATAAGTCGCGTAAAGCGCGCCGCAACCAGCAGCGCCCACACCGGCGCGCCCCGCTCGCGCGCGTTGAGCCGCAGCCACGCCGTCGCGGCCAGTGTGATGACGATACCGGTCACGACCTCGATGCGCGGCGTCCACGGCGTCAGCAGAATGCCGATAGCGGGCAGCAAGGTGCCCTGAAACACCATCGCGCCGGTGATGTTGCCGAACGCGAGCGTGTCTTTGCCGCGGCGAATCCACAGGATGCTGTTGACCTTCTCCGGCAATTCGGTCGCGATGGGAATGATCAGCAAGGACAGGAGCAGCGGCGACACGCCGAGCACCTCCGACACGCCCCGCACGCCGTGGATGAAGCCTTCCGCGCCCCACACCAGCAAGGCAACCGCGAGCAGCAGCTGGACCGCGATGGTCGCGAGGTTGGTCGACACGCCGAGGCGCGCGAGCATCATCTTGCCGGGCGCCTCGGTGCCGTGACCGGCATCGACGAGATCGTTCGACGCGCGAAACGTCGCCACCACATGCGACATACACGCCGACGAGCGCCACGCTGAAGAGCGCACGGACGATTCGCTGTTCGTGCGGCACATACATGGCGGCGGCCAGGAGAAAGGCGAACAGGAAATAGTTGAGATCGCGCGTGAAGCCGGAGCGTTCCGGCCTGACGCGTCCGGCCAGGCCGCGCGAGCGCAGCACCGCGAGCGTCATCAAAAAGGTGGACAGCGTGGAAAGCATCAACGGCGCACCGAGGATGGCACCGACGCCGATTTCCTCATTGGCGGCATGGTCGGCCGTCCCGCCGACGATCGCGATCAGCGGCACCAGCGTCTCCGGCAACGCCGTGCCGACCGCCGCAAACAGCGAACCGGTGACGCCTTCGGAGATCTTGAGCCGCTCGCCGAGATGTTCGAGCGCGTTGGTGAAAAGCTCCGCCGCCACGAGAATGACGACGAGCATGGCGGCCAGTTCGAGGAGAAGACCGGTCATGCGCGGCTCCGTACATCGACGGAAAATGCGCGGCGGGGAAAAGTGCGCGAGAGGCTGGGGAAGGGAAACCGGGTTTCGACAGCTTGAGGTTTCACAGCGGCTCCCAGGTCGGACGTAAGACGAACCATGACGCACCGCTACCCGTCCGACCAGAACGAAGCTGTGCGCCAATGGTCTCGCCAAGCCGACCGGCCGAACGCGCCATGACCCGCAGGCCAAGTATGTTGCGCGCTCTCCTTCACGCGATGCGCGAAGGAAGGCTACTCCCCAGTGACCGGGGGATTCTAGCGGGTGTGGGGGCTTGCAACAAGCTTGCGGGGGTTAAAGGGGTTAAAGCGGATGAGGTGTGGTGAAGTACTGGGGGAAATAAAAAGGGCTTAGGCGATGTGGCCTAAACCCTTGATGATCCGCGAAGTTGGCGCGCCCGGCTGGGATCGAACCAGCAACCCCTGCCTTCGGAGGGCAGTACTCTATCCATTGAGCTACGGGCGCTTAGACAACAACAATCACTGAAGCGGAGACACTCGAGCGCGGCAATCAGAATAAAAGCGGCGCCAAAGCGAAACCGAAAGCATACCCGGTTTCGGCCACAGCGTCCACCGGACGGCCTTCAAGGCCTTTCTCCGGGCTTTGCAGACAGCTCGCCCCGCTTTCCCGCCAGTCTGCGCCACTTCGCACGATGCGGGTAAACGCCTGCTGAACAGCTCGCCGCGCCTCTCGCCGCCTTCGAAAGCTTGCGTCTATAATCGTCCGTGGCTGATAAAGAACAAGAAGTTGCCGTCGCGCTGTACCGCCCACATACCCACGGAGACGAGACAAGCATGAGCGAAGCACCACACGGAGCCCCGATCAAAACCCCAGGACAGCTCATCGCCGCGGTCATCGCCGGGTTTGCTGTGCCGATCGTCATCATCGTTCTGCTGGCTTATTACGTCGACAATTCGACGCGCACCGGCGCCGGCACCGACAGTCTCTCCGAAGCCGAAGTCACTTCCCGCATCAAGCCCATCGCCCAGGTCGAGATTCGCGACGCCAACGCGCCGCGCGTCTACAAGACCGGCGAGGAAGTCTACAAGGCGGTGTGCTCGGCCTGTCACGCGTCGGGCGCAGCAGGCGCGCCGAAATTCACCAATACCGCCGACTGGGCGCCGCGCATCTCGCAAGGCTTCGACACCTTGCTGCACACCGCGCTGACCGGCAAAGGCGCAATGCCCCCGCGCGGCGGCACGAGCCCCGACGATTACAGCGACTTCGAAATCGCCCGCGCGGTGGCCTACATGGCAAACAACTCGGGCGCGAGCTTCCCGGAACCGGCGCAACCGGCATCGGGCACGGCTGCGGCGTCCGGCGCGGCCGGAGCGTCCGCGGCAACTGCAACGGCAGCGGCAGGCGGCGCGTCCGATGCGGGCGCGGCTCAAGCCACCGCAGCGATAGCCGCCATGGCAAGCGTTCCGCAAGCCGCCGCGCCGGCGTCGGGGGCGACCCAAAGCGCCGATGCATCGCAAGCGAGCAAGGCTTTGTATCAGCAGGTTTGCCAGGCGTGTCACGCAGCCGGTGTGCTGAACGCGCCCAAGTTCGGCGACAAGGAAGCCTGGGCGCCGCGCCTGAAGGAGCCGATGGACACCGTCTACAACTACGCGCTACACGGCAAGGGCGCGATGCCGCCCAAAGGCGGCTCGAACGCGTCGGATGCGGACGTGAAGGCCGCCGTCGATTACATGGTCAGCGCGGTTAAATAACGCACCCTTGTATCACACGGCGCAGCGCGAACATTCGCGGCCTTGCGCCACACGACACCGGAATCCCTGCACCGCGGCCACGCGGGCAGGGATTTTTTCGTGCCCCACCCTCAAGCCTTCTGCAACAACGCCTTCAAACTCGCAAGCCGGTCTTTGGGCGACATCGGCGCCTCATCAGCCGTGGGCGGCGGCGCATCGTCGAGCAGCATTTCGGGGATGAACCGCGAAGGCTCGCACACCACCGTCTCCCGTGCGCGCTTGCGCTTCTTGCACCAGTTCAGATGCAGGCTGCGCTGCGCACGCGTGATCGCCACATACATCAAACGGCGCTCTTCCTCGATGCGCGCGTCGTCGATCGGTTCGTCGTCCGCGCCGCCGCGATGCGGCATGATGCCTTCCTCGACCCCGACCAGAAACACATGCGGATATTCGAGACCCTTCGACGCGTGCACGGTCGAAAGCCGCACCGCGTCCGGGTCTTCTTCGCGGCCTTCTAGCATCGACATGAGCGCGACCGTCTGGATCAGGCCGAGCAGGTTCGCCGGTATCGGCGAGACCGTCCGCCGTGTCATAACCCGTTGCCTCGCCGTTCGCGGCCCCAGCCACATCGTCCGGTTCGGCCTTCGTGCCCTTACGCTTGAACCATTCGATGAACTCCAGCACGTTCTGCCACTTCGCCTGCGCCTGCCGTTCGTCGAATGCATCGTACAGATACGCTTCGTAGTGGATCGCGTCCATCAACTCGTCGAGCAGCGTGCCGGCCGCGTCTTTTTCGGCGCGGTCGGTGAGGCGCTGCATGAAGTCGCAGAATGCGCGCATGGGTTCGATCTGACGCGGCGACAGGCGCGCCTCGATGCCGCCCATATACACGGCCTCGAACAGCGACACTTTCGCCTGGCCCGCGAACGAACCGAGCGCCTCGAGCGTCGTATTGCCCACACCGCGGCGCGGCGTCGTTATCGCGCGGATGAAGGCGGGGTCGTCGTTCGCGTTGGCGATCAGGCGCAAATACGCGCAAATGTCCTTGATCTAGGCTTTGTCGAAGAACGACTGGCCGCCTGACAGCACATAGGGAATCCGCTCGCGGCGCAGCACCTGCTCGAAAATGCGCGCCTGGAAGTTGCCGCGATAGAGAATCGCGTAATCGCGAAAGTTCGCGCGTCGCTCGAACTTGTGCGCCGACAGCCGGGACACGACGGATTCCGCCTCGTGCTCTTCGTCGTTGCAGGCGGTCACGGTGATCGAATCGCCCATGCCGTGCTCGGACCACAGCTTCTTTTCAAAGAGCTTCGGGGGGTTGTTGGCGATCACATTGTTCGCGGCCGTGAGAATGCGCACCGTCGAACGATAATTCTGCTCGAGTTTGATCACGTGCAGCTTCGGGAAGTCCTTGCCGAGCTGCGCGAGATTTTCGAGCGTCGCGCCGCGCCAGCCGTAAATAGCCTAGTCGTCGTCACCCATCGCCGTGAACGCGGCGCGCGGGCCGGCCAGCTGCTTCAGCAATTCGTACTGGCACGCGTTGGTGTCCTGATACTCGTCGATCAGGAGATAACGCAGCTTGTTCTGCCAGCGGTCGCGCACCTGCTCGTTCTTCGCGAAGAGTTCGGCGGGCAGGCGGATCAGATCGTCGAAATCCACCGCCTGGTAGGCATGCAGCGTCGCCACATAGTTGCGATAGACGATCGCGGCCTGGTGCTCGTCCTCGTTCGCGGCAATGGCAATCGCCTCTTCCGGCATGATGAGGCCGTTCTTCCGCAGCGAAATGATCGACTGGATTTTGCGGATAAAGCCCTTATCCGTCGATCCGACCTGCTCCTGGATCATGCCGAAGCAGTCGTCGGAATCCATGATCGAGAACTGCGGCTTCAGCCCGACGTGCTCCGCTTCCTGCCGCAAAATCTGCACGCCGAGCGAGTGGAACGTGCACACCGTCAACTGATTGACGGGCACCTTGCGGCCTTCCTTGCCGGGCGTCGTCAGCGTTTTGCCTTCGAGCAGCTTGCCGACGCGCTCGCGCATTTCGGCCGCGGCCTTGTTCGTGAAAGTGACAGCCGCGATATGGCGCGGCTCGAAGCCCTTCGCCTCGATCAGGTGCGCGATTTTCTGCGTGATCACGCGCGTCTTGCCGCTGCCCGCGCCGGCGAGCAAGAGACACGGCCCGTCAAGATAACGGACCGCTTCACTTTGAGCGGGATTCAGGCCTGCGGACATCGTCTGTGGATGGGTGTTGCGGTTGAAATGCGGCGGCGAGGAAAGAGGGTCTGGCGCGCCCCGTCTGGCGCCCTGTTCCGCGCGAGAGGAGCGATGTTAACACGGATGAAATCCGCGGATAAATTCAGCCGGCGCTTCCCGCAGCTCACGCGTCCAACCAGCGGCTCATGGTCAAAACCCGCTTCGCGCCGCCGAGGCACGCCAGCTTCGCCCCATGCCACAATAACGGCGTTACGCGCCGCCGCCGCGGTGGCCAGGCGGCGCGCCGTTTTTCCGGGAAGACACGCATGTCCGCATCGCTGAAGATTGGATTGATGGGTTACGGGTTCGCAGGCGCGACCTTTCATGCGCCGGTGATCGAGCACTGCGGCCGGGCGAGCGTCGCGGCCATCGCAACGGGTAAACCGGAGGCTGCGCTCGCCGACTATCCGCACGCCAAAGTCGTCGCCGACCTGGATGCACTGCTCGCGCTCGACGAGATCGACTGCGTCGTAATCGCCACGCCGAACGACACGCACTTCGACCTCGCGCGCCGCACGCTGGAAGCGGGCAAGCACGTCGTGGTCGACAAGCCGGTGACGCTTACCGCCGACGCCCGCACGCTCGCCAACATCGCGCTCGCGCGGCGCAAGCTCCTCGTGCCGTTCCACAACCGTCGCTGGGACGGCGACTTTCTGACCGTGCGTGACCTGCTCGCAAGCGGCGAGCTGGGGCGCGTCACGCACTATGAATCGCATTTCGACCGCTTCCGGCCCGAGGTGCGTCAGCGTTGGCGCGAAGAAGCCTCGCGCGGCGGCGGTTTGCTGTTCGACCTCGGACCGCATCTGATCGACCAGGCGCTCGCTCTGTTCGGCGTGCCGCAAACCGTCTCGGCGACGGTGCGCACGCATCGCGATCAGGCGAGCGCGCCCGACTACGTGCACATCCAGTTGGGCTACGGCGAATTCGAAGTGCTGCTGCACGCGAGCGCGCTGACCGCGATCGTCGCGCCGCGCTTCACCATTCACGGCACGCGCGGCAGCTACGTGAAGTACGGACTCGACACGCAGGAAGACCAGTTGAAAGCCGGCATGCGTCCCGGCGACGACGGCTTTGCCGCGGGCAACGCGGCAGGCACGCTGCGCGTGCTGGACGGCGATCGCGAAATCGAGCGGGAAGTGCCCACACGCAATGGCGAGTATGTGAACTTCTACATCGCTCTGGCCGACGCGATCCAGCACGGTGCAAAGTTCCCCGTGACGCCGCAAGACGCCGTCGATGTCATGACGATCATCGAACTCGCGGCGCGCAGCTCCGACGAAGGCGTGCGCCTTCCGTTCGAACGCATCCGCTAAGTTGCCGTAAGCGCCGGCGCGCGCGGAACAATCGCGCGCTGGCCAAACCGCCCGATAGCTGACAAAGCCGAAAGCAATATAACGTTACAAATCAGCGCCCTTCAGCGGTCAGCGCGATTCGGCCATGAGCCGTTGCTACGTCTGCAGCACCCAAAAACGACAACGACTTGACGGAGAGTCCATGCCACGTACCATCCGCGCGCTCGCCGCATGCGCCTTGCTGAGTTCCCTCGCGGCTTGCGTGGTCGCGCCGCAGCAGATCGCCGACAAGCGGCTGCATCAGGTCGACGGCCGCATCGACAACCTGAGCCGCCGTATCGACAATCGCGTGAACCTCGGCTATTACCCGCCCCCGCAAGGCGGCGAGCTGCATCATCGGCTCGAGGTGATTCGGCGTGAAGCGCACGAAATGGCCGCGCAGCACGGCGGCGGCCTGTCCGCGGACGAACAGCGGGACAGACAAAGGCCCACATCAAGGACAGATTCGCCGCGAATCCCCCTTGATTTGACAAGCCCACGGGCCTCGCGTACATTCGCCGCACGCGTCGGGAGAGCGCGCTGGCCGCTGGATTCGCAGGCCGCGCCGCCGAAGGGGCACACCCGCAAACTCTCAGGCAAAAGGACCGAACGCGTCGAAAAACCCGCGCCACGCAATACTCAGGCACCACCCGGGCGCGTTTTTCGCACTCTGGAGAGCGGCAGTAGCCGTCTGCACCGCATGCGCTGCGCAGACCCGGCAAGCTGCCCACCGAAGGGGCGCGCGTTTAACCGCGACGAGTCAACCTCGCCGCGGCAGCGCAATCTCTCAGGTATCGAGGACAGAGGGGCCATGCAGCACCACGCTCGCAGCCATACGGCGCGCGGCGCGGCGCCGTATGGCCTTTTTTGTTTCGCGAGACGCCCGAGGCCCCATGACCGAACTCAAACACACTCCGCTCAACGCCACCCATCGTGCGCTCAATGCCCGCATGGTCGATTTCGGCGGCTGGGACATGCCCGTCAATTACGGCTCGCAAATCGACGAACACCGCGCGGTGCGCACCGACGCGGGCATGTTCGACGTCTCGCACATGTGCGTCGTCGATTTCACCGGCGCGCGCGTGCGCGCTTTCTTCGAATACGCACTGGCGAACAACGTCGGCAAGCTGCAAACGCCGGGCCGCGCGCTGTATTCGTGCCTGCTGAACCCGGACGGCGGCGTGATCGACGATCTGATCGTCTATTACTTCGGCGAAGAACATTTCCGTGTGGTGGTCAACGCGGGCACCGCCGAGAAAGACATCGCGTGGTTCAAGCAATTGAATGAAGGCGGTTTCGACCTGACCATCACGCCGCGCCGCGATCTCGCGATCGTCGCCGTGCAGGGGCCGAACGCCCGCGAGAAGTTCTGGCAAACGGTGCCGGCCACGCGTGCCGCCACCGAGGCGCTCAAGCCTTCCGCGGCGCGCGTCGACGGCACGCCGTTCGGCGAACTCACGGTTGCACGCACCGGCTACACGGGCGAAGACGGCTTCGAGATCATCGTGCCGGCCGGTCATGTTGTCGCGCTGTGGAACGCGCTGCAGGCGCAAGGCGTGCGCCCGGCCGGTCTCGGCGCGCGCGACACGCTGCGCCTCGAAGCCGGCATGAACCTGTACGGCCAGGACATGGACGACAACGTCACGCCGCTCGACGCCGGCCTCGCGTGGACCGTCGACCTCTCTTCGCCGCGCGAATTCGTCGGCAAGAGCAAGCTCGAGCTGGAAGGCTCGAAGGCGGCGTTCGTCGGCCTTATTCTGCTGAAGGAAAACGGCAAGGCCGCGGGCGTGCTGCGCGCGCATCAGAAGGTCGTCACGCCGCACGGCGAAGGCGAAATCACGAGCGGCACGTTTTCCCCGACGATGCAGGAATCCATCGCCTTCGCGCGCGTGCCGCAAGGCGTGCAGCCGGGCGATACCGTCCACGTGCAGATTCGCGACAAATCCGTTCCTGCAAGCGTGGTAAAACTGCCGTTCGTGCGCAACGGCAAAGTGCTCGCGGCGGGCTAAGCCGCCGCCGGCAACCAGCGCGCGTCACCTTATCCAGACATTACCGAATCACACCGCATAGGAGCATCCGATGAGCATCCCGGCCGATCTGAAATACACCGAATCGCACGAATGGGTCCGCACCGAAGCGGACGGCACGCTGACGGTCGGCATTACCGACCACGCGCAGGAAGCGCTCGGCGACATCGTCTTCTTCGAAGTCCAGGAACTGGGCAAGACCGTCACCGCGGGCGACACCGTCGCCGTGATCGAATCCGTGAAAGCCGCGTCGGACATTTACGCGCCGGTTTCCGGAGAAGTCATCGAGGCGAACAGCGCCGTGGGCGACTCGCCGGATTCCGTGAACAGCGCGCCGTACGAAAGCTGGCTCTTCAAGATCAAGCCGGCGTCAGACGCCACGCTCGACCGCCTGATCGACGCCGACGCGTATTCCAAGTCGATCGGCGCCTGATTCACCTCTCGTCTAACCGTCAGGTGCGGCGCGCCCTTCGCTGAAGGACAGCCGCACCGCCAGGAACACCATGAAGCTCGAACACCCTGATCGTCTGATGAACCGCACTCCTCTCTCGCTTGCCGTGCTCGAAGTGCATGACGCCTTCGCCGAACGGCACATCGGCCCGGATTCGGCCGACCAGCAGGCCATGCTCGAAGCGCTCGGTTTCGCGTCGCGCGCGGCGCTGATCGACGCCGTCATTCCGAAGACGATCCGCCGCACCGAGCCGCTGCCGCTCGGCCCCTTCGCGCAGCCGAAAAGTGAAGCGGAAGCGCTCGCCGCCTTGCGCGAGCTGGCGGACAAGAACCAGGTGTTCCGCTCGTACATCGGGCAGGGTTACTACAACGCGCACACGCCGACGGTGATCCTGCGTAACGTGCTGGAAAATCCGGCTTGGTACACGGCGTACACGCCATATCAGCCGGAAATTTCGCAGGGGCGTCTGGAAGCGCTGCTGAACTTCCAGCAGATGGTGGTCGATCTGACCGGCCTCGCCATTTCCAATGCTTCCTTGCTCGACGAAGCCACCGCCGCGGCCGAAGCCATGACGCTGCTGCAACGCGTCGGCAAACCGAAGTCGAACGTGTTCTACGTCGCCGACGACGTGTTGCCGCAAACCATCGAAGTGGTGAAAACGCGCGCCACGCCGGTCGGCATCGAAGTGAAAGTCGGTTCCGCAGACGAAGCCGCGAACGCGAACGCGTTCGGCGTGCTGTTGCAATATCCGGGCGTCAACGGCGACGTGCGCGACTACCGCGCGCTCACCGAAGCCATCCACGCAGCGGGCGGCCACGTGGTCGTCGCCGCCGACCTGCTCGCGCTCACCGTGCTCACGCCGCCGGGCGAATGGGGTGCCGACGTGGCGGTGGGCAATACGCAGCGCTTCGGCGTGCCGGTCGGCTTCGGCGGCTCGCATGCGGCTTACCTCGCGGTGCGCGACGAATTCAAGCGTCAGATGCCGGGCCGTCTCGTCGGCGTGACTGTCGACGCGCAAGGCAACCCCGCGCTGCGCCTCGCGCTGCAAACGCGCGAACAACACATTCGCCGCGAGAAGGCGACGTCGAATGTATGTACCGCGCAGGCGCTGCTCGCCATCATGGCCAGCATGTACGCGGTCTATCACGGCCCGCGCGGCCTGAAGACCATCGCGCTGCGCGTGAACCGCATCGCCACGTTGCTCGCGCAAGGCGCGAAGCAGCTCGGCTACTCGCTTGTCAACGAAACGTTTTTTGACACACTCACGTTCGACACCGGTGCGCGCACGCAAGCGCTGCACGACGCGGCCAAAGCGAAGCGCATCAACCTGCGCCGCGTGAGCGACACGCAAGTCGGCGTGTCGATCGACGAAACGACCACGCGCGGCGACCTCGCGGATCTGCTCGCCGTCTTCGCGCAAGCCGCTGGCGCGAGCGACGTGCCGCAAGTCGACGCGCTGGACTCAGCAGTGGCGGCTTCGAACACGCCTTCGGTGCCGGCATCGCTCGAACGCACGAGCGCCTATCTCACGCACCACGTGTTCAACCGTCATCATTCGGAAACGGAAATGCTGCGTTATCTGCGCAGCCTGTCGGACAAGGACCTCGCGCTCGACCGTTCGATGATTCCGCTCGGCTCGTGCACGATGAAGCTGAACGCGACCTCGGAAATGCTGCCGGTCACGTGGCCCGAATTCGGCCAGATCCATCTGTTCGCGCCGGCCGAGCAAACCGTCGGCTACCGCGAAATGATCGATCAGCTCGAAGCGATGCTGGTCGCGGCCACCGGCTACGCGGCCGTTTCGCTACAGCCGAACGCGGGCTCGCAGGGCGAATATGCGGGCCTCCTGATCATCCACGCCTACCACGCGTCGCGCGGCGAAGGGCATCGCAACGTCTGCCTGATTCCCGCTTCGGCGCACGGCACGAACCCGGCTTCGGCGCAAATGGCCGGCATGCAGGTCGTGGTCGTCGCCTGCGATGCGCAAGGCAACGTCGACATTGAAGACCTGAAGAAGAAGGCCGATCAGCACGCCGACAAACTCGCGGCGATCATGATCACGTATCCGTCCACGCACGGCGTGTTCGAACAGAATGTGCGCGAAATCTGCGAGATCGTGCATGCGCGCGGCGGCCAGGTCTATGTGGACGGCGCCAACATGAACGCCATGGTCGGTCTGACGGCGCCGGGCCAGTTCGGCGGCGACGTCTCGCACCTGAACCTGCACAAGACCTTCTGCATTCCGCACGGCGGCGGCGGCCCGGGCGTCGGTCCGGTCGCGGTCGGCGCGCATCTCGCGCAATTCCTGCCGAACCAGATTTCGTCGGGCTACGAACGCGCGCCGAACGGAATCGGCGCTGTGTCCGGCGCGCCGTACGGCTCGGCGTCGATTCTGCCGATCTCGTGGATGTACATCGCGATGATGGGCGCGAAGAACCTCACGGCAGCGACGGAAACCGCGATCCTCAATGCGAACTACGTCGCGAAGAAGTTGGCGCCGCACTATCCGGTGCTGTACTCGGGCCCCGGCGGTCTCGTCGCGCACGAATGCATTCTGGATCTGCGTCCGATCAAGGAAACGAGCGGCATTACCGTCGACGACGTCGCGAAGCGCCTCGCCGACTACGGCTTCCACGCGCCGACCATGAGCTTCCCGGTGCCGGGCACGCTGATGGTCGAGCCGACGGAATCGGAATCGAAAGAAGAGCTCGACCGTTTTATCGAAGCGATGATCGCGATCCGCGAGGAAATCCGCGCGGTCGAAGAAGGCCGCGCCGACCGCGAGGACAATCCGCTGAAGCACGCGCCGCACACGGCCGCGGTCGTGATCGACGACGCGTGGAAGCACGCGTACTCGCGTGAAACGGCGGCCTATCCGCTGCCCACGCTGATCGCGAAAAAGTACTGGCCGCCGGTCGGCCGGGCGGACAACGTGTACGGCGATCGCAATCTGTTCTGCTCCTGCGTGCCGGTCGCGGATTACGAGTAATCGCGGATTACGAGTAAAACTGGCTTTAAACGTGCGCCGTCCGCCGGTGACAGGCGGGCGGTGCGCGGTTCTATCGCTTCACGCCGCAAACGGCTAACATCTCACACCGAATCAGCCCAACGAGGAGTTTCGCATGGTGCGAAAGGTGCGATTGATGCAAAGCCCGGCCGAAGCAATGCGAGTTCACATGCGGCGGCAAGCTTGCGGCTGGCTCTTTGCCAGCGCCGCCGTGCTGCTGCCGCTGCGGTATGCGCAAGCAGAGATGAATTTCTGCGCGGCCCCCGCGTGGCAAACCAGCGAGCGCACCAACGCCGATCCTGGCGTGAAGGCTTTGGTGAGCAATGTGCAGGCGCATCTGAACGACCCGCCGCATGCGCAAGCGAGGCTGCACACCGAAGGTACGCTGCCGCACGAAGGCATCTACGATCAGAGCGTGGAAGCGGAGAAGGATCTCGCGTTGCTGCGCGACGCCGCGCTCGCGTGACGCGCTGCACTATGTCACTTACGATCTGCGGCCGCTCGTGACTGCCGCGCTCGCCGCGCGCCGCCACAACCGCAACCGGCTGCCGGAAAAGGGCGCGAACGGCGCGTCGCTGCAAGCCGCGCTCAACTGACTCGCGCCGTATGCGAACGGCAGCAAGACGCACGAGGAGTTCGTGCATTCGAGCGTTGCGTTCGACGCAAAACGTCGCGAAGCCGGCTTGCCCAGCTATTCGGGCCAGTGGGATCCGAAGAACGCGGCGGAACTGTTTCACCTGGCGGCGCGTCTTGACGGACGCTATACGCCGATTGCGCTGCAACTCGCAGCAACGCCGCCGGCATGGCTCGCCGTGTGTTTGCCGATGCCGGCGCGCTAAACCAAAACTTCATCAGCAGGAGCAGTCAATGGCAGTCAGCGTGTTCGATCTCTTCAAAATCGGCATCGGTCCGTCAAGCTCGCATACGGTCGGGGCCGATGCGCGCGGCGCTGATGTTCGCGCAAGGGCTCGAACGCGACGGGCTGCTGGCGAACACCGCGTCGGTGAAGGTGGATCTGTACGGCTCGCTCGGCGCAACGGGCAAAGGGCACGGCACGGACCGCGGCGTGATGCTCGGCCTGATGGGCGACGCGCCCGACACCGTGAATCCCGACACGATTGCGCAGCGGCTCGAAGCAGTCCGCACCACGCGCAAGCTCGCCTTGCTCGGTACGCACGAGGTGCCGTTCGTGCAGAAAGAGCACTTTTCTTTCTATCGGCAGGCGCTGCCCGAACATCCGAACGGCCTGAAGCTGCGCGCGTTCGACGCGCAGGGCGAAACGTTGCGCGAGTCGACGTATTTGTCAGTGGGCGGAGGCTTCGTCGTCACGGCAGGCGCGCCGAACACCAGAGTGCTCAGCGCTGTGGATCAACTGCCGCATTCGTTTCGCACCGGCAACGAGCTGCTCGCGCTGTGCGAATCGACCGGCAAAAGCATCGCGCAATTGATATGGGATAACGAGCGCGCGTGGCACACCGAAGAGGAAACGCGCGCGGGCCTCCTGAAGATCTGGGAGGTCATGCAGTCGTGCGTGTCGCGCGGCTGCGGCATCAACAATCCGGATGCGGACGGCAATCTGCCCGGTCCGTTCCAGGTGAAGCGGCGCGCGCCGCAGCTATATCGCGCGCTGTCGGGCAGTCCGGAACTGGCTTTGCGCGATCCGCTTTCCATGGTCGACTGGATCAATCTGTACGCGATCGCCGTCAATGAGGAAAACGCTGCGGGCGGGCGCGTCGTCACCGCGCCGACCAACGGCGCGGCCGGCATCATTCCGGCCGTGCCGCATTACTATACGCGCTTCATGCCCGGCGCGAACGAGCAGGGCGTGATCGAGCAGGGCGTGATCGACTTTCTGATGACGGCCGCGGCCATCGGCATTCTGTACAAGCTGAACGCGTCCATCTCCGGCGCGGAAGTGGGATGTCAGGGCGAAGTGGGCGTGGCATGCTCGATGGCGGCGGGCGCGCTGGCCGCGGTCATGGGCGGCACGCCGAAGCAGGTCGAAAACGCAGCGGAGATCGGCATGGAGCACAACCTCGGGCTCACGTGCGATCCGGTCGGCGGCATGGTGCAGATTCCGTGCATCGAGCGCAATGCAATGGCATCGGTGAAAGCGGTCAACGCGGCGCGTATGGCGCTGCGCGGCGACGGCAGCCACTACGTGTCGCTCGATTCCGTCATCAAGACGATGCGCGAAACGGGCGCCGACATGAAGACGAAGTACAAGGAAACGTCGCGCGGCGGCCTGGCGGTGAATATCGTCGAGTGTTGAGGACGGTCCGTTCGTCTGGCGAGGTGCTGGACGGCGCCCGGATGATTGTGCGGCGCATGGCAACGCGGGCTCTCGGGCCCGCGTTGCTTTTTGGGCCCGCGCTTTTAGGTATGCAAGCGCCGACCAGGGTCTCCCGCGTGATCATGCATTGCGCTGCGCCGTGACACTGCACGCACTGTCGGCGTAAGCTGTCAGAGCGCCGGTCGGCCTACTTTGCAGTCGATCCGGCGGCATCTGACCGCACTCATGTACTCACAGCCTGGAGGCTCCATCGCGATGTCGCAGCCGAATGCTCCCGTTTCCGATTCTGCCGCCGCTCGAACCACGGGCGCGCGCCTCGTCGTCGATGCCTTGCTCACGCACGGCGTCGAACGTGTTTTCTGCGTGCCCGGCGAGAGCTTTCTCGCGGTGCTCGATTCGCTGCACGACGAAACCGGACACATTCAGACGATTGTCTGCCGTCACGAAGCCGCAGCCGCGAACATGGCCGAAGCGGTCGGCAAGCTGATGGGCCGTCCGGGCGTCGCGCTCGTCACGGACCCGGCGCAACGCATGCGTCCATCGGCGTGCACACGGCGTTTCAGGACTCCACGCCGATGATTCTGCTGATCGGCCAATGCGCGCGCGAGCATCTGGACCGCGAAGCGTTTCAGGAGATCGACTATCGGCGCATGTTCGGGCAAATGGCGAAGTGGGTCGCGCAGATCGACGATCCGAAGCGCATTCCCGAGTATCTGAGCCACGCATTTCACACGGCGACTTCCGGGCGGCCGGGGCCGGTCGTGCTGTCCTTGCCCGAAGATGTGCTGAGCGACGCGTGCGACGCCGTGCCGGGCGCGCCCGCTTATCAGCGCGTGGCCGCGTCGCCGTCGGCGGCACAGGTGGACAGGCTGCGCGATCTGCTTGAGCGCGCAACTGCCAATGGTGATCGCGGGCGGCAGCGGCTGGACGCCGGCCGCCTGTGCGGACTTGCAACGCTTCGTCGAAAACTGGCAATTGCCGATCGGCCTCGCGTTCCGCTATCAGGACACACTGAATAACGAGCATCCGAACTATGCCGGCGACGTCGGCCTCGGCATCAATCCGGCGCTTGCGCAGCGCATCCGCGATGCCGACCTGTTGCTCGCGCTCGGGCCGCGGCTCGGCGAGGCCACGACGAACGGCTACACGCTGCTCGACATTCCGAAGACCAGGCAGACGCTCATTCATGTGCATCAGGGCGCGGAAGAGCTCGGGCGCGTGTATGCCGCCGATTTGCCGATCGTCTCCGGCATGCCGGAACTCGCGGCGGCGCTTGCCGCCTTGAAGCCGTCAGCCGATCGACTGCCGTGGGCGGGCGCGGCGGAAGAAGCGCATCGCGCGTATCTGGACTGGCGCAAGCCTCGCGCCATTCCCGGCGATGTGCAGATGGGCGAAGTCATTCAACAGTTGCGCGCGCAGCTTCCCGACGACGCGATCCTGACGAACGGCGCGGGCAATTACGCGACGTGGCTGCATCGGCACTTCTCGTATCGTCAGTACCGCTCGCAGCTGGCTGCCGACCAGCGGCGCGATGGGCTATGGCGTGCCGGCCGCGATTGCCGCGAAGTCGCTTTATCCGCAGCGAGCGGTTGTCGCGCTCGCCGGCGACGGCTGCTTCATGATGGCCGCGCAGGAACTGGCGACGGCGATGCAATACGATCTGCATGTGCTTTTCATCGTCGTGAACAACAGTCAGTTCGGCACGATCCGCATGCATCAGGAACGGCATTATCCGCATCGCGTGCATGGCACAGGGCTCACCAATCCCGACTTCGCGGCGTTCGCGCGGTCGTTCGGCGCGCATGGCGAGACGGTTGAACGCACCGAAGAATTTCTGCCGGCGTTGCGGCGTTCACTGGAGGTGAAGCGCGCCGCGGTGATCGAGATCCGCATGCCGCAGGAGGCGAGCACGCCGGGCGCGACGCTCGAACAGATTCGGGAGCAGGGGAGGAAGTTGCGGGGGGAGTGAAGGCGACCGACGGCAAGGAACCTGCAACCAGCCCCGCTGACGAAAATGGCGGGGCTCTCCATGCGCGCGAAGCGCGCTACGCGTATAGATGACGGACAGTGCGCCCAGTTCCTTCAGCAAAGCCGGCTTCTGGGCTTCAATAACGTCCGATTGAATCTGATAGATGACGGACTTGATGACCTCGGTCTGGCTCAGTGTCGTCTCGTGCATCAGCGTCTTCAGGTCCTCGGCGATGCGCGGCGTTACCTTCATGGAAAGCCGGCGGCGCGCCACGCCCCGGCGTTCCTTGAAACGTTCAATCGCGGATTGGTGTGCCTTGATCAGCCTGGCACGCGGATACTCGCCGGAAGCAAACCGGTGCAGATAAAGCGTCATCAGCACTTTGCGGAATTCCGTCGAACTGGCGCTATCGATCATGAATGCCGCCAGATCGAGCACGTCCAGATAAATGGCAGGCAGTTGAGCTTCGATCGGCCTGACTTCCTTGTGCCGCGCTTCCCGTATGGCCGGCGTGGATTGCGCAGGAACGGCGACGACTTCATCGCATAGGTCGCACACCGCTGCAAGAATGTTCCTCGCCTGACCTTTGCCGTCGCTGAACGGCACATCGCGCCGGCGAAACGTCGTGCCGACGAGGCGCTTGCAATGCCCACAAATTGCCTTGCTCCGCTCGCCTTCCTCGTAGAGTTTCATTTTCATGGTTTGGCTCATTGGTGCACACTGATAAACCAGTGTCCGGATCGCCCACAAAATAAAACTTCACGTACCATCCACCCGATTCGATGATGTGCACGTCAATGGCGGGAACACTATGGTGCGGTGACGCGCGGTACTGCGTGCCATTGATGCCAGCGCGGGCCTCGTGCTGGAACCTGCCCGATCTTAGCGCGGCGATGACCGCGCGCCTGACTGCTTTGAACTGACTTCCTATCGACAACCGCGCCTCCACTTATACGACAACTCTCGTATAAAGACGCGGATCCATGCCCGCGCCCGCCCGAAGTGATTGTCGATCAAATCATTTTCGGGAGAAGGCTGAATGGACCGCTTTTGCAAAGCCCGCTGGCGCCCATAAAAAACCCCGCCGAAGCGGGGTCCTCACGACGTCAAACAAGCTGCAAAATCAGCTTACTTGCCGCCCACGCTTTGCAGCGTCGTCCACTTGCCGTCGACAACCTTGTACAGCGTGATGCCGCCGTTCTTCAGGTCGCCCTTGGCGTCGTACGAGAGATTCGACGACGTCACCGCCGGCATCGACGTCTTCGCGAGCAGCGGCAGGTACTTGGCCGGGTCCGTCGAGTTCGCCTTCTTCATGGCGGCAAACATGGCCATCGCGCCGTCGTAGGCATACGGCGAGTACGTTTGCACGTCTTCGTTGAAGCGCTTCTTGTACTTCGCGACGTAGTCCTTGCCGCCCGGCATTTCTTCCAGCGGCAGGCCGGCGAGCGATGCCACCGTGCCGTTCGCCGCATCGCCCGCGCTGGATGAACGTCGGCGTATGGACCATTTCGCCGCCCATCAGCGGCGCCTTGATGCCGAGCGCCTTCATCTGCTTGACCATCGGCGCTGCCTGCGAATCGGCGCCGCCGTAGTAGATCAGATCCGGGCTGACCGATTTCACCTTGGTCAGAATCGACTTGAAGTCCACGGCCTTGTCGTTCGTGTATTCAACGATCGACGATCGAGCCGCCCGCCGCCTTCGCCGCCTTCTCGAACTGATCGGCGAGACCCTGGCCGTATGCCGTGCGGTCGTCGATGATCACGATCTTCTTCACGCCCAGCGACTTCACCGCGAACGCGACCGAGCCTTGCTGCGTGTCGGACGTCATCATGCGGAACGTGGTCTTGAAACCTTGTTGCGTGTATTCAGGCGCCGTCGCCATGGCGATCTCGGGAATGCCCGCGTTCGCGTAGATGCGCGATGCCGGAATCGTCGTGCCCGAGTTGAAGTGGCCGAGCATGCCCTTGATGCCGTCGTCCACCAGCTTCTGCGCGACGGTCGTGCCGGTGCGCGGGTCGGCCTGGTCGTCGGCCGCATCGAGCACGAA
This sequence comes from uncultured Paraburkholderia sp., assembly GCA_940746715.1. Classification (GTDB taxonomy): domain Bacteria; phylum Pseudomonadota; class Gammaproteobacteria; order Burkholderiales; family Burkholderiaceae; genus Paraburkholderia. The sequence goes on along the minus strand of CALNWN010000005.1, from coordinate 237,003 downwards.
GCGGACCGGCTTGCCGCCGATCACCGGCTTCGTCGCGTTCATATCTTCGACCGCCAGCGTGATGCCGTTCTGGAAGTCCTTGCCGTAGTGCGCCTGTGCGCCCGTCATCGGACCGGCGAAACCGATCTTCACGTCTTCCGTGGATTGAGCGTTGGCCGTCCCCGCCAGCGACATCGCCGCAACCAGCGCTGCGCCTGCCAGCTGTTTCATCTTGTGTTGCATATCTTCTCCTTGGTACCAGGTGTGGATGGAGCGGCTTCCGGGATCGCCGTTACCGCTTCCGTTTTAATGACCGCTTGAATCGGTGAGGTTCGCTCAGCCGATCGTCATCAAATTCGCATACCGCCGGCCGCGGCCGTGTTCACGCTGACCGAGCGTTCCGTCAGCAGACGCTCCAGCGCGTAGTCTTCGTCGCCGTTCTCCAGCGCGCGACGCGGCGCCTTGCACCGACACGATCGGACCCGGGCGCTTCGCTACTTCCTTCACGAGCGTCAGCAGTTCATCGCTGTCGCCTTCGAAGAGCACGGCGTCGAACGGCGTGTCGGCATTCTTGCGCACGCTCGCATACGACTTGAGCGACGCGGGTAACTGCGCCACCAATTGTTCCCAGGCAGCGCCTTCGAACAACGCACGATTTCCCGTAGCCAGCGCTGCCGCCAACTGCATGCGCGCGCCGCTTGCCGTCGACGCGATGCACAGCACCGTGCCGCGCGCGCCCAGCGTGTAGGTGTTGCGCTCGCCCGTCGGTCCCGACAGCACCGCCGTCGCGCCCGCCGGTATGTGCGACAGATAACCGTCGCAGCGCGCGGCCAGTTGCGGCTCGCGTTCGGCGATCAGCCAGTCGCGCAGCGCCGTCAGCGCGGCGGACGGATTGTCGCCCTTTTCCGCGGCTTGCGGGAGATCGGCGACGAGCGCCTGCGCAAGCGACTTCGGCAAGCCCGCCGGACGCGTGGCGAGCAGACGCTGCAGATACAGCGCGCCGCCGGCCTTCGGACCAGTGCCCGACAGTCCTTCGCCGCCGAACGGCTGCACGCCGACCACCGCGCCGATCACATTGCGGTTCACGTAGATGCTGCCGACATGCGCGCGACTGATCACGTGCGCAATGGTTTCGTCGATTCGCGTATGGATGCCGAGCGTCAGGCCGTAACCCGTGGCGCGAATCTGCTCGAGCAACGTGTCCAACTGGCTGCGGCGATAGCGCACCACGTGCAGCACCGGGCCGAACACTTCACGCTTCAATTCGTCGATGCTGTCGAGTTCGATCAGCGTCGGCGGCACGAACGTGCCTTGTGCGCAGCTTTCCGGCAGCGGCAGTTGCTCGACCTTGCGGCCTTTCTCGCGCATCGCGGCGACGTGCGCGTCGATGCCTCGCTTCGCTTCCACGTCGATGACCGGGCCGACGTCGGTCGACAGCCGGTCCGGATTGCCGACGCTCAGTTCGCGCATTGCGCCGGTCAGCATTTCGAGCGTGCGGTCCGCGACGTCGTCCTGCAGGCACAGCACGCGCAGCGCCGAACACCGTTGACCGGCCGAATCGAACGACGACTGCAGCACGTCCGCCACCACCTGGCTCCGCGAGCGCCGACGAATCGACGATCATCGCGTTCTGACCGCCGGTTTCGGCGATCAGCGGAATCGGCTTGCCTTCCGGGTCGAGACGGCTCGAGAGCGTCTTGTTGATGAGACGCGCGACTTCCGTGGAACCGGTGAACATCACGGCACGCGTGCGCGGGTCGGCCACCAGCGCGGCGCCGACCGTTTCGCCGTCGCCGGGCAGCAGTTGCACCGCGCCCGCCGGCACGCCGGCCTCGCGCAGAATGCGCACGGCTTGCGCGGCGATCAGCGGCGTTTGCTCAGCGGGCTTTGCGAGCACCGTGTTGCCGGCTGCGAGGGCCGCGGCCACTGGCCCATGAAAATCGCGAGCGGGAAATTCCACGGGCTGATACACACCACCGGTTCGAGCGGACGGTGCGTGTCGTTCGAAAACTCGCTGCGGATCTGCGCCGAGTAATAGCGCAGAAAGTCGATCGCTTCGCGGATTTCCGACACCGCGTTCGCGAGCGACTTGCCCGCTTCGCGCACGACGAGACCCATCAGCGTATGCATTTGCGCCTCGAGCAGATCGGCGGCGCGCGAGAGGCAGTCGGCGCGCGCTTCGACCGGCGTCGCCTGCCAGATGGGCGCGGCGGCAACCGCGTGCGCCAGCGACGCGCTCACATGTTCCGCGCTCGCTTCCACCACCGTGCCGACGAGGTCGCGATGATCCGCCGGGTTGCACACGTCGCGTGCGTTGCCCAGCGCGATCTGATCGTCGGCGAGCATGGGCGCGGCGCGCCACGGATGGTTCGCGCTCGCGAGCAACGCCGACGACAGCGACGCGAGACGATGCTCGTTCGACAGATCGAGGCCCATCGAATTGAGACGCTCGGCGCCATACAGATTGCGCGGCAGCGGAATCTTCGCGTGCGGCGCGCCGAGCGGCACGATCTTCGACGCCTCGTCGACCGGGTCGGCGATCAGGTCCTTGATCGCGACGTTTTCATCGGCGATGCGATTCACGAACGAGGTGTTCGCGCCGTTTTCCAGGAGACGCCGCACGAGATAGGCGAGCAGCGTTTCATGCGTGCCGACGGGCGCATACACGCGGCACGGACGGTTCATCTTGTCGCGACCGGTCACCTCTTCGCACAGCGGCTCGCCCATACCGTGCAGGCACTGGAACTCGTACTGGCCGGGATAGTAGTTGTTGCCGGCGAGGTGATAGATCGCCGACAGCGTGTGCGCGTTGTGCGTGGCGAACTGCGGATACACCGCGTCGGGCGCGCCGAGCAGCTTCTTCGCGCAGGCGAGGTATACGACACGTCGGTGTAGACCTTGCGCGTATAGACCGGATAGCCTTCTAGGCCGTCCAATTGCGCGCGCTTGATTTCGGTGTCCCAGTACGCGCCTTTCACGAGGCGCACCATGATGCGGTGACGGCTGCGGCGCGCGAGGTCGACAATGTATTCGATCACGAACGGGCAGCGCTTCTGGTAAGCCTGCACCACGAAGCCGATGCCGTTCCAGCCGGCCAGGTCCGGGTCGAAGCACAGCGCTTCGAGCAGATCGAGCGACAGTTCGAGGCGGGCGGCTTCTTCGGCGTCGATATTCAGGCCGATGTCGTAGCGGCGCGCGAGGATGGCGAGCGAACGCACACGCGGCAGCAGCTCGCTCATCGTGCGCTCCTGCTGCGAGCGCGAGTAACGCGGATGCAGCGCCGACAGCTTGATCGAGATGCCCGGGCCTTCGTAGATGCCGCGGCCGCCGGCCGCCTTGCCGATTGCGTGAATGGCCTGTTCGTACGACGCGTAGTAGCGCTGCGCGTCGGCCTCGGTGGTGGCCGCTTCGCCGAGCATGTCGTACGAGTAGCGAAAGCCGCGCGCTTCGTACTTGCGGCTGTTTGCCAGCGCTTCCGAAATGTTCTCGCCCGTGACGAACTGCTCGCCCATCAGACGCATGGCCATGTCCACGCCCTTGCGGATCAGCGGCTCACCGCCCTTGCCGATCAGACGCGTAAGCGCCGACGACAGGCTCGTCTCGCTGTTGGTCGTGACGAGCTTGCCGGTGATCATCAAGCCCCAAGTCGCCGCATTGACGAACAGCGAAGGCGCCTGGCCGACGTGCGATTTCCAGTCGCCCTTGCTGATCTTGTCGCGGATCAGCGCGTCGCGCGGTCGGGAATTCGCAGCAGCGCTTCGGCGAGGCACATCAGCGCGACGCCTTCCTGGCTCGACAGCGAGAATTCGTGGATCAAACCTTCCACGCCGCCGCCACGGCTCTTGCCGCGCAGCGTCTCGACGAGCTTGCCGGCGAGCGCCTCGACATCGCCCGCGAGCTTCGCCGGCAAACGCGCCTGTTCGAGCAGGAACGGCACACATTCCGGCTCCGGCCGCCGGTAGGCCGCCGTGATCGCCGCGCGCAACACCGATTGCGGTTGCACGTTCTGCGCAAAGTCGAGGAACGGATGCGCTGCGCCGTCCTCGTCGTGTTCGACCGCTGCGCCGTCTGCCATATCGGCCGAGCCCACCGCGCCGGGCAACTCCGGCGGCAATTGGCCCTGCTCGATCTTTTCGAGGTACGCGAAAATCGCCTGCTTGATGAGCCAGTGCGGAGTGCGTTCGAGGCGGGTAGCGGCATCTTTCAGCCGTGAACGCAGGAAGTCGTCGACCTTGACGCCAAGGGTGGTGCTAGCCATGTTTCCTTCTTCGGAGACCCAACGCAATGCTGGTGAAAGACTAAAAGTTGGCCGAATCGTACGCCTCTCAGTAAGGATCGGTATTTTCCTGGCCTCATTTCTTTTGCCCCGAGCCCTTATCAAACCGGACGGCGCGCCGTTATAGAAGTCATAGCGGGCGCGGCGTCAAGGCGCGCACAACAACAGCACGGGGTTGAGGACAGCGAAATGGAAAAGTGGCTCGTCTTTTTGGGCATCTGGGTGATGTGCGCAGCGTGCGCCGTGCTGTTTATCCGCGGCGCAACGGCCAGGTCGGGCAAGCGCGAGGCGTCCGAGGGACATGCATCGGCGGGGAAAGCGCAGGCTGCGTTGAACGATTGAGCAAGGCGGCGGTTCGGTGAGCCGGGCGAGCTTTTTTGAGCTCTTCAGAGCTGCGGTGAGCTCGATGCGCGCTCGTCGACGGCCGCCTCCCGGGACGTGAACAGGCGAATACCGTGAGGTCCACCATGCTTTGCTCCAGCGACTGTCGATCTTCCGCGCGCTACCGGCAACTTGCGGTGCGCGGCGTTCATGTGGCCTCGCGTGCGTCGGCCGTGCTGGGGACGCGCACCGCCACGCGCGTCGCGGCCTCCGCCGCAAGCTACTCGAATACCGTGCGGGCGCGCCCGGACAGCCCGCAGCCGGTGCCGATACTGACGGGCTCGATACGCCGTGCGGGACCTAGATGTCGAGCGGATCGACTTCGAGGCTCCAGCGCAGCACGCCTTTCAAGCCGCGCAAGAGCGGCTGCCACGCGCGCAGCGTAGCCTGCAGCGCGGCGCGCGACGCGCTTTCGATCAGCAATTGCGCGCGGTGCACGTGCATCACCTTGACGATGGTGAGGGGCACCGCGTCGTACACGGTCACGCGTTCGGCAGTCGGAATGCCTGCCAGCCCGGCTGCCGCCTGCTGCAGAAAGGCGAGCGCGGCTTCGAGCGTGCGGCCTTCGGCGCGCAGCAGCGCCTGATAGACGAAGGGCGGCAGGTGAGCGTCACGCCGCTCCGCGAGCGTCGAGTTGGCGAACCCGACGTAATCGTGGCGCCCCAGCGCGTGATAAAGCGCATGGCGCGGATAGCGCGTCTGCACCAGCACCTCGCCAGGCAGGCCGGCGCGGCCCGCGCGGCCGCTGACCTGCATCAGTTGCGCGAAGAGGCGCTCGCTCGCCCGGAAGTCGTGGGAAAAGAGCGCGGTGTCGGCGTTCAGCACGCCGACAAGCGACACGCGCTGGAAATCGTGTCCCTTCGCGATCATCTGGGTGCCGACGAGAATGTCGACTTCGCCTGCGTGCACGTCTGAAAAGAGCGCCTCTGCGCTGCCCTTGCGGCGCGTGCTGTCCGCGTCGATACGCAGCACGCGCGCGCCCGGCACCGCGCTCGCCAGCGTTTCCTCCACACGTTGCGTCCCGCGGCCGAGCGGCGCGATGTCCACGTTGCCGCATTCGGGACACGAGCGCGGAATGCGCGACTCCCAGCCGCAGTGATGACAGCGCAGCGCGCGCTCGGGCTTGTGAAGCACCACATACGCGCTGCAACGCGGGCAACCGGCGACCCAGCCGCAGGCGTCGCAGGCGAGTTGCGGCGCGTAGCCGCGCCGGTTCAGAAACACGAGACTCTGCTCGCCGCGCTCGAGGCGCGTCTTCAGCGCGGCGATCAACGGGCCCGACAATCCTTCCACCGACGCGCGTCCGCGCCGGCGCTCGTCCTCGAGATCGATCAGGCGCACGGTGGGCAGCGCCGCGTCGGCGACGGCGCGGCGCGACAGCGTGAGCCGCCTGTAACGCCCCTGCTCGGCCTGCCACCAGCTTTCCAGCGACGGCGTGGCCGACCCCAGCACAACCGGCAAGCCAAGCTGCTTCGCGCGATAAATGGCGAGGTCGCGCGCCGAATAGCGCAAACTTTCCTGCTGCTTGTAAGCCGGGTCGTGCTCCTCGTCGACCACAATGACGGCAAGCCGCGGCAGCGACGCGAGCACCGCGAGACGCGTGCCGAGCACGATGCGCGCGCGGCCCGCGTGCGCCGCGAACCAGTTGCGCGCGCGCTCGCCCTCGGCGAGGCCGCTGTGCAGCGTGACGATCGCGGTGTCGGCGAGCGCCGCGAAGCGGGCGCGGAATGCCGCTTCGAACTGCGGCGTCAGATTGATCTCGGGCACCAGCACGAGTGCCTGCGCGTTGGCGTCGGCAGCGAGAATGGCGGCGAGCGCGCGCAAATACACTTCCGTTTTGCCGCTGCCCGTCACGCCATGCAGCAGGAACGGCGCGAAGCCGCGCGCGTCGCGAATGGCTTCGACGGCGGCCGACTGCTCGTCGGTGAGCGTGGGCAGCGTCTGCGGCTTTCCTGCACCGGACGTGGTGGCGGGCAACGCCGCGGCGGCATCCACGAGATCGAGCGCGACCCAGCCCTCCGCTTGCCATGCGGCGAGTGTCGCAATGGCTTTGGGGTGCAACGCGCGGGCGTCGGCGGCGAGGAGAAAGTCTGCAGCGGCGAGCGCCTCGGCGAGGTTTCGCAGCGCCGTGGCGCGCGCGGGCAAAGCGTCCGGCAACGCAGCGCGGCCTTGCGGCGTCAAGCTGTAGCGTTCTTCCGGGGCCAGCAGACGCGGCCATCGCGCGGCGTCGCGCAGCGCTTGGGGCAACGCCGGCAGCGCCACTTCCCCAAGGCCGCGCTGATAGTAGTCGGCGGCAAAAGCAGCTAGCGCGAGCCATTCGGACGAAAGCGGCGGACAGGCCGTGCACACGGCATTCACCGCCCGCAGCCGATCGGTGGGCACCTCGCTGTGAGCGGCCACTTCGCACACGAGGCCCACCACGTCGCGCTTGCCGAACGGCACGCTGACCAGCGCCCCCGGCACCGCCGGTTCCGACGCAGTCCAGCGGTAATCGAACAGCGTCGGCAACGGGTGATCCAATGCGACGCGGACAAACATGCCGGTCATGCCGCCGCTTCGGTCATCGCGGGCGCCCATCGCGTCATAGCGCCGCAGCCGACGCGCCGCGTCGCCCGACTATGAGTCGCCCCGCTGAAGTTAAAGTAAAACTTCAATTTCGACGCTAAGTTTTGGATTCGGCTGAACAATTGCTGTCGACCCCGTACGCCTGTGGATAACTTTGTTGAGAACTTCGCTCCGACGGCCCGGAAAACCGCGACGCAGAGGCCTTCTGTGGGGTTCCGCACATTCCTCGCGGAAGCCGCGAAAGCCTTGCCAGACAAGGCTGAGATCAAATGCGCGCGCACTGTGCAAGGGTCCAGACACGACTAAACGTTCTAGCGCGCCGCAACGTGATGAATGTGTATAAGTCAAGTCTTGACAACTGCAAGAGTGCCTGTGGACGGCCCGCGTACTGCGAAGTTTCCCTTAGGTGAAGAGCCCAGTTCGCTGCGGCGCAACAATAAACGGTAGAAGTTGCAACATCACTTCGATGCATGCGCGCCGCTGCGAATGGCGCGGCTGTGGCGATGCACTTCGTCGACGAGTTCCGCGACGTTCTCCGGCGGCGTGAATTGCGAGATGCCGTGGCCAAGGTTGAACACATGCCCAAGGTGATTGCCGAAGGTGTCGAGCACGGCACGCGCCTCCATGCGGATCGACGCGGGCGGCGCGAACAGGACGGACGGGTCGATATTGCCTTGCAAAGCGACCTTCCCGCCGACTCGCTCCCGCGCCTTCTGCAGGTTGACGGTCCAATCGAGGCCTACTGCGTCGACACCCGTCTCGGCAATTTCATCGAGCCAGAGACCGCCGCCCTTCGTGAATGTGATGACCGGCACCTTCTCGCCGTCATGCTCGCGCTTCAACTGATTCACGACCTGCTGAATGTAGTGCAGCGAGAAGCGCTGATAGGCGCCGTCCGCGAGCGCACCGCCCCACGTGTCGAAGATCATTACGGCTTGGGCGCCGGCTTCGACCTGTGCATTCAGATACGCGGCGACCGAACTCGCGTTGACTTCCAAGATGCGATGCATCAGGTCCGGGCGCGCATACAGCATGGATTTGACCGTGCGGAAGTCCGCGGAGCCGCCGCCTTCCACCATGTAGGAGGCCAAGGTCCACGGGCTGCCGGAAAAGCCGATGAGCGGCACCCGCTGGCGGCCTTGGGCGTCGGTCAGTGCGCGGCGGATTTCGCGCACGGCGTCGGTCACGTAGCCCAACGTGGCCCCGATGTCCGGCACGGCGAGGCGCGCGACGTCGTCTTCAGTGCGCACCGGCCGCGCGAACGTTGGACCCTCACCGGCCACGAACTCCAGCCCCAAACCCATTGCGTCCGGCACGGTCAGGATGTCGGAAAACAGGATCGCGGCGTCGAGCGGATAGCGCTCGAGCGGCTGCAGCGTGACCTCCGTTGCGAACGCCGGATTCTTCGCGAGGCCGAGAAAACTTCCCGCGCGCGCACGCGTCGCGTTGTATTCCGGCAGATAGCGGCCGGCTTGCCGCATCAACCAGACGGGCGTGTAGTCGGTGGGCTGGCGCAGCAGCGCGCGCAGGAAAGTGTCGTTCAGGAGGTTATGGGCCACGTTGCGTGCGACTGAGAGCAAAGGGGCATTTTACCGGACGGCGCCCGCCGCATTCCGCTGATGCCGGCAATAGGGCGAGTGCGTGAGGTTCAGGGTCATTGTCCGCAGGCCCGCGCCTTGGGGCAACCTGGCCGAACGGCCGATGTTCAACGGCAAATTGCCAGGCTATCATCCGACGAACTTACGCAACAACGCACACCAAGGAGACTTAATGAAGAAGGTTGCACTCGCACTGCTCGGCGCGCTGGCGGGCATTCTGATCCATAGCGGCGCGGCACAGGCGCAGGCGTCCGGCACAGCCGCAACGGCGTCGCGGCTCGACGACATTCTCGCTCGCGGCACGTTGCGCGCATGTACCACCGGGGACTACAAGCCGTATTCCTTTTACAAGGCAGATGGGCAATTCGAAGGCATCGATATCGACATGACGGAGTCGCTGCGGCGTCAAGGCGGAGTACATCAAGACTTCTTGGTCGAATCTGATGAACGATTTCGTCGCCAAATGCGACATCGGAGTGGGCGGGGTGTCGTCACCCACGCTCGAGCGGCAAAAGCGCGCGTTCTTCACTCAGGCTTATATGGTCGACGGCAAGACGCCGATTGTCCGCTGCGACGACGTCAACAAATACCAGACCGTGGCGCAGATCGACCAGCCCGCCACGCGCGTCATTGTCAATCCCGGCGGCACCAACGAACGGTTCGCGAAGCAGTTCTTCACGCACGCGAACGTGACCGTCTATCCTGATAACGTGACGATCTTCAAGCAGATCCTCGCCGGCAAGGCGGACGTGATGGTGACCGACGCGTCGGAAACCCTGCTGCAGCAAAAGCTCAACCCAGGCCTTTGCTCGGTCCATCCCGACAAGCCGTTCCAGTACGGCGAGAAAGCGTGGCTGCTGCCGCGCGGCGATGTGGCGTCCAGCAATACGTCGACCAGTGGCTTCACCTGGCGCGGGCCACCGGCGAATATCAGGCGGTGTCGGATAAGTGGTTGAAGTGAACTGATCCGCCTGGGCCGAGGGCATTCCTGAAGCGCTGAGGGGCTCAGGCAGACTCGCGGCTGCGCGGATGGACTCCACCGGCTGCATTGTGTACCGCAGGCAGACGAGTTCAGGCATCAGCTCTGTGGAGGCGAATTTTCGCCGAGCGGTGAACGGGCCCTCGTGTGTGCGCGGTTCGCGCGGTGTTTGTTGCACCGCATTCGGACTTCTGCACCTGCACGGGGAAGAGCCCGGCAACGCTCGAAGCAGTGTAACAGCTGCGCTCTGTTGTCAGAAAGATGATCACGCAACGATTTCATGCGGAATCGACTTAACAGTTTATGCGGCACTATGCTTCGCGAATATCATTAAACGAGCGTATTAAATTGCCACCCAGTCAAAGGTAAAACTTGCGGATTCAACGTTTCCTTTCCGCAATAAATCCCGCAGCGCCTTATCTGGCGTGCGTTACAACCTGAAACACTTTGTTACGGCGCTCCTAGGTTAATTCGCCCACAATGCCCTCAACGGTTTCAACACGGATGTGGCTGGGTGCGTGGTGTGAGCGGATACGATGCACTTGCCGGTCGGCGTATGCCGAAGCCCTGTGAAGGGGCATCCCTGCTGGGACCGTAGTCGACGCCGGGTCGTCGTCTCAGGCGGTTCCTATTTTGGTCTCCTCGCGCTAACCCCGTAGCGTGTGGTTTTTAGCGGGCTCCAGGCCCGCTTTTTTTCGTCTTGCCAAACGTTTGCGCAGTGCAAAATGGCATCTTTTAGATGCAATAATGCGTGCGTTGACGTCGCGGAAATGTCTGCGCGAACAAGAAGGGCTGCCCTCAGGCAGCCCTTCTTGTTTGTCGATTATTCAACCGTCTGCCTTTTTCCCGCCGCGCGGTTCAAGCGGTCTTGCCTTCCTGCAGTCTGAGTTCGTCGATCATGCGCTCGCGCATGACGAACTTCTGCACTTTGCCGGTCACCGTCATCGGCAGTTCGTCGACGAAGCGGATGTACCTGGGCACTTTGTAGTGGGCAATCTGCCCGTGGCAGAACTGCTGGATTTCCTCCGCTGTCGCCTGTTCGCCTGAGCGTAGCACCACCCAGGCGCACACTTCTTCACCGTATTTTGCGTCGGGCACGCCGAACACCTGCACGCTCTGAATCTTCGGGTGGCGAAACAGGAATTCTTCGATCTCGCGCGGATAAGATGTTCTCGCCGCCGCGAATCAGCATGTCCTTGAGGAGGCCGACGATATTGCAATAGCCTTCGGCGTCGATCGTCGCCAGATCGCCGGTGTGCATCCAGCCGTCCACAATGCTCTCGCGGGTTTTTTCCTCGTCGCCCCAGTAGCCCTGCATCACCGAATAGCCGCGCGTGCAGGGCTCGCCTGTTTCGCCCACCGGCACAATATTGCCGAGCGGATCAACGATCTTGACCTCCAGATGCGGCTGAATCCGGCCAACCGTCGTGGTGCGCTTGTCGAGAGGATCGGTGGTCGAACTCTGAAACGACACCGGGTTTGTCTCGGTCATGCCGTAGGCAATCGTGATCTCGCTCGATGCATTCTGGAGACGACCTTTTTCATCGTCTCGATGGGACAGGGCGATCCTGCCATGATGCCCGTGCGCAAATGCGAGAGATCGTATGAAGCGAAGTTCGGATGGTCGAGCTCCGCGATGAACATAGTGGGCACGCCGTGCAAAGCCGTGCACTGCTCGTCGGCGACGGCGGCGAGCGCCGCCGGGTCGAAGGCCTCTCGCCCGGGAACACCATGCTGGCGCCCACCGAGACGCAGGCCAAAACGGCGAGCACCATGCCAAAGCAGTGATAGAGCGGCACGGGAATGCACAGCGCGTCATGCTCGCTCAGGTTCATGGCCATCGCGATATAGCGCGCGTTGTTGACCACGTTGCTGTGGGTGAGCGTCGCGCCCTTCGGATTCCCGGTCGTGCCGCTGGTGAACTGGATGTTGATCGCCTCGTGGCAGGACAGCGTGTTGCCGATTTCATCGAGCCTGGCGACGTCGAGCGTGGCGCGCCCTTGCTCGATCACGTCGGAGAAGCTGAGCATTCCCGGCGTGTCCGTGTCGCACATGCGGATCACATAGCGCAAGGCGGGCAATCGTGCGGCGTGCAGTTGGCCGGGCGCTTGTGACGCGAGCTCGGGCGCCAGTTGCTGCAGCATTTCCAGATACATCGACGTCTTGAAACGCTCCGCCGCGACAATCGCCTTGCAGCCGACTTTATTCAGCGCGTACTCGAGCTCGGCCAGCCGGTATGCCGGATTGATGTTCACCAGCACCGCGCCGATGCGCGCGGTCGCAAACTGCGTCAGCAGCCATTCGACGCGATTGGGCGACCAGATCCCGACGCGGTCGCCCTTCGCGATGCCCAGCGCCAGAAACCCGGCGGCCAGGAAGTCGACTTCCTCGGCGAACTCCTTCCATGTCCAGCGAATTTGCTGCTCGCGGAACACCACGGCCGGGCGGTCCGGGAAACGCCCGGCAGTCTCCGCGCAAAAATTCGCCGATCGTCGCCTGGCTCAGCGGAATGTCTGTCGATCCGCGGACATACGAGAGCCCGTTTTTCGGCTCGATGATTGCGCCTTCGCCTGACACTTGCGTTGCCATGGTGCTGTCTCCGTGAGCAGATCGCCCTATTGAAATGAGTTTGAAACCGATTGTGCCACTGGCGCGCGCTCGCCCGGCATCAAGTCTTACCCTCAGCGGATCAGAGCCTGTCGGCGGCTGGCTGTGGCCGCGACTGAGGCGGCCGCGGGCTGCCGTGGAGGCTGCGCATGACGGACACACAATGTCGCCGACCTTTCCGTAAACGTCAAGACGAGGTCAAAAAAAGCAGCCACGCGGGTTGCTTTCTCTCTGATACCGGCTTGCTTAATTTTGACTGCGCAGCTTGCGCAGACGCTGGATTGCAGCGAGCTGAGCCGTCGCGTACGCCAGTTCCGCCTGGGCGGTCGCGTATTCGAGGTTCGAGCCCGTGTTTTGCAGCGCTTCTTCAGCACGCTTGCGCGCGTCTTCGGCCTTGGCTTCGTCAAGATCCTTGCCGCGGATGGCCGTGTCGGCGAGAACCGTCACCGCGCCCGGCTGGATTTCTAGGATGCCGCCGGCGACGAACACAAACTCTTCTTCGCCGTTTTCAGCTTCAATACGCACCGCGCCCGGCCGGATCCGCGTGATGAGCGGCGTGTGGCCCGGCAGAATGCCGAGTTCACCTGCTTCGCCCGGCAGCGCGACGAACTTCGCTTGGCCCGAGAAGATCTGCTCTTCTGCGCTGACGACGTCTACTTTAATGGTTGCCATATGTGTCGACTCCTGTGGCGACCAGAGTTAGGGCTTGCGCCTGGCTCTCGTCGCATGCAAGGCTGGGTTTAGCGTAATGAAGACGCCCGCCAGGCGAAAGGCCCCCGTTGAGGCAGCTCTCACGCGCGCCAGCGCCTTCTTCGTTACACCCGACCTACTGGATCTTCTTGGCCTTTTCGAAGGCTTCGTCGATCGTGCCGACCATGTAGAACGCTTGTTCCGGCAGGTGGTCGCACTCGCCTTCAACGATCATCTTGAAGCCGCGGATCGTTTCCTTCAGCGGAACGTACTTGCCCGGCGAGCCCGTGAACACATCAGCAACGTGGAACGGCTGCGACAGGAAACGCTGGATCTTACGAGCGCGCGCCACGGCGAGCTTGTCTTCCGGCGCCAGTTCGTCCATGCCCAGAATCGCAATAATGTCGCGCAGTTCCTTGTAGCGCTGCAGCGTTTGCTGCACGCCGCGCGTGATCGAGTAGTGCTCTTCGCCGATCACGTTGGAGTCGATCTGACGCGAGGTCGAATCGAGCGGGTCCACTGCCGGGTAGATACCCAGCGAAGCGATGTCACGCGACAACACGACAGTTGCGTCCAGGTGGCCGAACGTCGTAGCCGGCGACGGGTCGGTCAAGTCGTCCGCAGGGACGTACACGGCCTGAACCGACGTGATCGAGCCGGTCTTGGTCGACGTAATACGTTCTTGCAGCTTGCCAATTTCTTCAGCCAGCGTCGGCTGATAGCCCACTGCCGACGGCATACGGCCGAGCAGTGCCGACACTTCGGTACCGGCCAGCGTGAAACGGTAGATGTTGTCGACGAAGAACAGCACGTCCAGGCCTTCGTCACGGAAGTGCTCAGCCATCGTCAGGCCGGTCAGCGCGACGCGCAGACGGTTGCCCGGCGGCTCGTTCATCTGGCCGTACACGAGCGCGACCTTGTCGAGAACGTTCGAGTCCTTCATCTCGTGATAGAAGTCGTTCCCTTCGCGGGTACGCTCGCCAACACCGGCGAACACGGAGTAACCACCGTGTTCCTTCGCGATGTTGTTGATCAGTTCCATCATGTTCACGGTCTTGCCCACGCCGGCGCCACCGAACAGACCCACCTTACCGCCCTTTGCGAACGGGCAGATCAGGTCGATAACCTTGATGCCGGTTTCGAGCAGTTCCGTCGACGGCGACAGTTCGTCGAACGCCGGCGCCTTCTGGTGGATCGAGCGCATGTTGTCGCTTGCGATCGGGCCAGCTTCGTCGATCGGACGACCCAGCACGTCCATGATACGGCCGAGCGTAGGGTTGCCGACCGGCACGCTGATCGGCTTGCCGGTGTTCTTCACGACCGTGCCACGGCGCAGGCCGTCCGATGCACCCAGACAGATAGTACGGACGACGCCGTCGCCCAGCTGTTGCTGAACTTCGAGGGTCAGTTCCGAACCTTCGATAATGAGCGCGTCGTAAACTTTCGGCATGTCCGAACGTGGGAATTCCACGTCGATCACCGCGCCGATGCACTGTACGATCTTGCCTTCTACCAAAACAGTAGTACTCATCGCTTTTCCTTTAGATACTCAATTCTTCACTCGCGCAAAGGCGCTGTTTCGATGGGATCGCCCAGACCGTTGCCCAGACGGTGCGCCACACGGGCGCACACGAAGCGGCGTGCCTGACCTGAAGGTCAGACTGCCGCCGCGCCACCGACGATTTCCGACAGTTCTTTCGTGATCGCGGCCTGACGGCTCTTGTTGTACACAAGCTGCAGTTCGTTGATGACCGACTTCGCATTGTCCGAAGCGGCCTTCATTGCGACCATGCGGGCCGATTGCTCCGATGCCATGTTTTCCGCGACGGCCTGATAGACCAGCGCTTCGACATAACGCACCAGCAGTTCGTCCACCACTGCCTGAGCGTCCGGCTCGTAGATGTAGTCCCGCTGGGTGCTCGGCGTCGCGCCCTGCTCTTCCTTGCGCTCGAACTGATCTGCCGCGAGCGGCAGCAGTTGCTCGATCACCGGCTCCTGCTTCATCGTATTGACGAAGCGCGTGTATGCGAGATACACCGCCGAAATCTTGCCTTCCGAGTACAGGTCGAGCTGCACCTTCACCGCGCCGATCGGCTTTTCAAGATGCGGCGTATCGCCCAGATGCACGACATTCGATACCACCTTGGCGCGCAAGCGGTTCAGGAAACCCAGACCCTTGGTGCCGATCGCGGTTGCCTCGATCGTCTTGCCCTGGCCTTCCAGTTCCTTGAACTTCTGCAGCGCCGCACGCAGCACGTTGGTGTTCATGCCACCGCACAGACCCTTGTCGGTCGTGACGAGGATGATGCCCGCCGTCTTCGCGCCTTCGTTCGACACCATGAACGGGTGACGATACTCGGGGTTCGCACGGCTCATGTGTGCAGCGATATCGCGGACCTTGTCGGCATACGGGCGAGCAGCGCGCATGCGCTCCTGAGCGCGGCGCATCTTCGATGCAGCCACCATCTCCATCGCTTTCGTGATCTTTCGCGTGTTTTGCACGCTCTTGATCTTGCCGCGAATTTCCTTCATTCCAGCCATTGCTTGCTCCTTGTCGGCCCGGATTTGCGCTGGCGCTCACCCGGACCCATGCAAAGCGACCGAAGCCGCGCGGGAGCATTCGCATGCAGCCCGCGCCGCTTCAAGGTCCGTTTATGCCTTGCGGATCACTCGCGGATCAGTAAGCGCCGGACTTCTTGAAGTCTTTGAGAGCCGTGTGCAGCAGGCCTTCGTCGTCCTTCGAGAGTTCCTTGTTGTCTTCGATGCGCTTGACCAGGTCAGCGTAGCTCGACTTCAGATATTCGCGCAGGCCCTTTTCGAACGGCTGCACTTGCGACACTTCCAGATCGTCGAGGTAACCGTTGTTCGCGGCGAACAGCGAGATAGCCAGTTCCCACACTTGCAGCGGCTGATATTGCGGCTGCTTCAGCAGTTCCGTCACGCGGCGGCCGCGCTCGAGCTGCTTGCGGGTTGCTTCGTCGAGGTCCGATGCGAACTGCGCGAACGCTGCCAGCTCACGATACTGCGCGAGGTCGGTACGGATACCGCCCGACAGCTTCTTCACGACCTTCGTCTGAGCCGCACCGCCGACGCGCGACACCGACACGCCGGCGTTAATTGCCGGGCGGATACCTGCGTTGAAGAGGTCGGTTTCCAGGAAAATCTGGCCGTCCGTAATCGAGATCACGTTCGTCGGAACGAATGCGGTCACGTCGCCTGCCTGCGTTTCAATGACCGGCAGTGCTGTCAGCGAACCGCTCTTGCCCTTCACTTCACCGTTGGTGAACTTCTCGACGTACTCTTCCGAGACGCGAGCAGCACGTTCCAACAGGCGCGAGTGCAGATAGAACACATCGCCCGGATAGGCTTCACGGCCCGGCGGACGGCGCAGCAGCAGCGAGATCTGACGGTATGCCCAAGCCTGCTTGGTCAAGTCGTCATAAACGATCAGCGCGTCCTGACCGCGGTCGCGGAAGTATTCGCCCATCGTGCAGCCGGCGTACGGTGCCAGGTACTGCATGGCAGCCGATTCCGACGCCGAAGCCGCGACGACGATCGTGTATTCCAGCGCGCCCGTTTCTTCGAGCTTGCGGACCACGTTCATGATCGACGAAGCCTTCTGCCCAATCGCGACGTAGATACAGAAGAGGTTCTTGCCCTTCTGGTTGATGATCGCGTCGACTGCGACTGCCGTCTTGCCGCACTGGCGGTCGCCGATGATCAGCTCACGCTGGCCACGGCCAACCGGCACCATCGCGTCGATCGACTTCAGACCGGTCTGGACCGGTTCCGAAACCGACTTACGCCAGATCACGCCCGGAGCGATCTTTTCGATTGCGTCGGTCTTCTTTGCATTGATCGGGCCCTTGCCGTCGATCGGGTTGCCCAGTGCGTCGACCACGCGGCCGAGCAGTTCCGGACCCACCGGCACTTCCAGAATGCGGCCCGTCGTCTTGACGATGTCGCCTTCCGAAATGTGCTCGTACTCACCCAGAATCACGGCGCCGACCGAGTCGCGCTCGAGGTTCAGTGCGAGGCCGAACGTGTTGCCCGGGAATTCGAGCATTTCGCCCTGCATCACTTCCGACAGACCGTGAATACGCACGATACCGTCGGTCACGGAGATCACGGTGCCCTGGTTGCGAACGTCTGCGCTCGCTTCAAGGCCCTGGATCCGGCTCTTGATCAGCTCGCTGATCTCAGAGGGATTGAGTTGCATTATTCGCTCCTGATAGTCAATTCTGTTGCGTGCCAGCCGCCTGGTGCGAGGCGCTTCAGGCCGTCAGAGCCGTTTGCATGCTGGCAAGCCGCGCGCGGACCGAGGTATCGAGCACTTCGTCGCCGACCGTCACGCGCACGCCGCCGATCAACGACGAGTCGACCTCGACCGTCGGCTTCAGCTTGCGCTTGAACTTGCGTTCGAGACTTGCGACGAGGTCGTTCAACTGCGCGCCTTCGAGCGGGAATGCGCTGACAATCAGCACATCGACCGCCCCTTCGCGGGCGTTCTTCAACTCTTCGAACTGCGCGGCGATTTCCGGCAGCAATTGCAGGCGATGGTTGTCCACCAGCATTTGCACCAGATTCTTCGCTTGCGCGTTGTCCTTGAGCGGCGACTTGACCGCAGCCAGCAGCAGTTCGCTGATCTGGGCACGGCTCACTTTCGGGCTCGAGGCGATCGACAGCACTTCGGGCAGACGCGCAACCTGTGCCAGCTCCTGCACGAGCGTGGACCAAGCGGCGATGTCACCAGCTTCGGCCACGCCAAACAGCGCTTCTGCGTACGGACGGGCGATGGTTGCAAGTTCGGCCATGATCAGAGCTCGGCTTTCAGTTGATTCAGCAGGTCAGCGTGTGCTGCCTGGTCGACTTCGCGCTTCAGGATCTGTTCAGCGCCCTTCACTGCCAGTGCGGCGACTTCGCCGCGCAGCGTTTCGCGCGCCCTCACGACTTGCTGCTCGGCGTCGGCCTTCGCTTGCGCGATGATGCGGGCGGCTTCGGCTTGCGCCTGAGCCTTGATTTCGTCAGCGACGGCGACAGCGCGCTTTTCTGCGTCAGCAATACGTTGCTGACCGTCATTGCGTGCCTGGGCGAGTTCCTGGTCGACGCGCTTGTGAGCGGCTTCCAGTTCCGCCTTGCCCTTTTCAGCGGCAGACAAACCGTCAGCGATCTGCTTCGAGCGCTCGTCGAGGGCGTTGATCAGCGGCGGCCACACGAACTTCATCGTGAACCACGCGAGGATCAGGAACACGACCATTTGCGCAAACAGGGTTGCGTTGAGATTCACGGTGTTTCCTTAAACGTTGCTAGTTCGGAAAGTGAAACGGCAAGGCGCTCATCGATTCAGTGCTCGATCAGCGCCCAAGTGCCCGTTCCGCCCTGCGCCTTTAGTTATAGCCCAGGCGCAAACTTCCGAGGAACCTCAGCCTGCCAGCTTCGACAGCAGCGGGTTCGCGAACGCAAACAGCATTGCCACACCAACGCCAATCAGGAACGACGCATCGATCAGACCAGCCAGCAGGAACATCTTGGTTTGCAGCGGGTTCATCAGTTCCGGCTGACGAGCACATGCTTCGATGTACTTGCCGCCCATCAGGCCGATACCGATACAGGCGCCGATTGCACCCAGGCCGATGATGATGCCGATACCGATGGCGGTCAGACCCTGGATGTTGGCGATGAAAGCTTGCATGATCACTCCTTTGTGAAAAGTCTTTTAGAACTGGTTGAAACTGGGATTTAAAAACTACGATTCTTTCTACGACAGCGCGGGTTAGTGCGTGTCGTGTGCCTGGCCGATGTACACCAGCGTCAGCATCATGAAAATGAACGCCTGCAGCAGAACGATCAGGATGTGGAAGATTGCCCACACGCTGCCGGCGATCACGTGGCCGATGAAGCCAAGCACCGTCGTGTCCGCGCCGAAGCTCCAGATGCTGCCGAGCAGGGCAATCAGCAGGAACAACAGTTCGCCCGCGTACATGTTGCCGAACAGCCGCATGCCGAGCGAGACCGTCTTCGCGACGAACTCGATGATGTTCAGTGCAAGGTTCGGGATCCACAGCAGCGGATGCGCGCCGAACGGAGCGGACAGCAGTTCGTGCACGAAGCCGCCGGCGCCCTTGATCTTGAAGTTGTAGTAAATCATCAGCGCGAACACACCGAGCGCGATGCCGATCGTGCCGTTCAGGTCGGCAGTCGGGACGATACGGTGGTGCGGGATGGCTTCGGACAGACCCAGCCAGCCAATCACATGGCCCGGCAGGTCGACGGGGATAAAGTCGAGCGAGTTCATGAGCGCGACCCAGACGAAGACCGTGAGGGCCAGCGGTGCGATGAAAGTGCGCGTGCCGTGGATCATCGACTTCGATTGATCCTCGACCATTTCGACCAGCATTTCGATCGCGCACTGGAAACGGCCGGGCACGCCGGACGTTGCCTTGCGGGCAGCGAGATGCAGGACGATGATGGTGGCCAGACCGCAAACGATCGACCAGAAAAGGGTGTCCAGATTCCACACGTGGATGTCGAAAATCGACGTCTGGTGCGCGGTGGAAAAGTTCTGCAAGTGGTGCGCAATGTACTCGGACGGATCCATTGCGCGCGTGCCTTCGCTAGCTGCCATATCGTTAAAGCCACCCAAATTGTCGAAAATCGTCTTAGGCCGCTCCCGCTGCATGCTCTATTGCGGGAACGCGCCGGGTGCGGACCGTGTCATATCCGCACGCCTTCACCGGCGCCATGCGCCGGCTTTAAATCTTTGGTGTTACCTGCTGCATCCTCAGCGCCAGGCCAAGGCAATCCAGTACGTCTTGAGCGCGACGAGATAGGTCACGAGCAGCGGAACCCAGCGTACGTCGTGATACCAGAAGGCGATGGCTACAAACATCGCAATCGTGGCGCCCATCTTCAGCGCTTCGCCGAGCACCCAGCTCATCACTGTTTCGGCGCCGCTCAGCGTTCTCAGCCGTGCCGCGAACAATGCGCCCGGCACCCAGCAGATCGCTCCTCCCAAGAACGCGGACAGCGCAGCAGCGCCCGGCGGCTTATAGAACAGCCACCACACCAACGTTGTAATCAGGGACAAAACCATTTGCGCTGCCACAACCTTGAACGGCGTAACGCGCGATGGACGACTCACATTGGGGCCAAACAGCTTTTCAACCTCGGCCCGGGTGAGCGGAACGATATTGTTATCTTGCTCGGCGTCCCACGATTCTTCGCGCGCGGCTGACTGAGCGGTCGAGGCATCCGGAACGGTGCGCTCATCGCGGTGTTCGTCGCGCCCATTTTTTGGCGCTTGATTCGACGCTTTGACCGCCATCGCAGTGTTCCGAAAGTCTCGTTCCGATCAGCGGGCTTTCGCTGCGCTTACGGGGTTGCCGTGCAATTAAATCTGGGCGATTGTAAGCGATAGTTGCAGGCAATTCAAGACTTTAGGCCGTTCAATAAACAGTGCGAAACGACGCTTCGCGATGTGGAAAAGGCTTCATCGCCGACGGCAACACGTCAACTGTAAGGCTGTCGGGGAGAGGCAAAACATGTGCGCAAACTGGCAAGTTTTTGTCTCGCAGCCAGGCGTGAAAATCGTTGCGACAGCCGTCTCGAAAATGCAACAAACACCGATTGGGCATTTACTTCGGCGCTGCTGGCCGCTTCTTCGGTGCGCTCGCACGCAGGTATGCCCTGCCCTTCGTTCGAGCTGGCGGAGTGTCATCGCCACAACAGATAGTTAGGATTCCACGATAATCTGGACAATGCAGACGATTTTTTCTGCACCGCTCACTCGATGAGTCTGCAACGATCTGCGCTCTAGGCAGTGGCATTCCCGCGCAAGCGCACCAGAATGCCTTCCAGCGCGTCCAGATCGCCGAAGTCGACGAGAACCTGGCCGCGGCCGCGCCGGCCGAGCTTGATCTTGACGGTCGCCGCAAGCAGATCGGACAACTCTTCCTCGAGGCGCCGCGTGTCGCGCCCGCCGTCCGGATTGGCTCGCGCCTTCACGGCCGGTGCGGCCTTCGTGGTCGCCGTCACCAGTTTCTCGGTTTCGCGCACCGACATCCGCTTGTTGACGACCTGATTCGCCAGCGTGATCTGCGTCGCGGCATCGACGGCGAGCAATGCTCGCGCGTGGCCCATGTCGAGGTCGCCGGCGAGCAGCATCGTCTGAACCGGCGTAGCGAGGTTCAGGAGACGCAGCAGATTCGAAACCGCACTGCGGGAGCGGCCGACAGACTCCGCCGCCTGTTCGTGCGTGAAATTGAACTCGTCGAGCAAACGCTGGATGCCCTGCGCCTCTTCCAGCGGATTCAGATCTTCGCGCTGAATGTTCTCGATCAGCGCCATCGCCGCGACGGCCTGGTCGGGCACGTCCTTCACCAGGACCTGCACCTCTTCGAGGCCGGCGAGGCGCGCCGCGCGAAAGCGCCGCTCGCCCGCGATGATTTCGTATTTATCCGCCGAGACCGGCCGCACGAGGATCGGTTGCATCAATCCTTGAGCGCGGATGCTGGCTGCCAGCTCCTGCAAGGCGCCTTCGTCCATCCGCGTGCGCGGCTGATACTTGCCGGCCTGCATTTTTGATAGAGGCAACACGTTCGGTGCGCCTTCTATCGCCACCGCTTCCGTGATGTCGGCGCTGCCGCCGAGCAATGCTTCCAGGCCGCGTCCCAATCCCTTCTTTCGTGCTACTGCATTCATCGTGCTTCCTCGATCCGCTTAGGATGCCTGGGGCGCGTCACTCAGTGCGCGCACCCGTTCAATCATTTCCGCGCCGAACTGGACATAGGCCTGCGCGCCGCGCGACGCCCTGTCGAAGACCACGCCCGGCAATCCATAACTCGGCGCCTCGGCGAGCCGCACATTGCGCGGAATGACCGCGTCGAACACCTTGTCGCCGAAATGCTCTTTCAATTGATCCGAGACTTGCTGCTGCAAGGTGATGCGCGGGTCGAACATGACGCGCAACAAACCAATCACCTTCAGGTCGCGATTCAGATTCGCGTGCACCTGTTTGATCGTATTGACGAGATCGGACAGCCCCTCGAGCGCGAAGTACTCGCATTGCATCGGGATGACGACGCCGTGCGCGGCGCAGAGGCCGTTGAGCGTCAGCAGCGACAAAGCCGGCGGGCAGTCGATCAGCACGAAGTCGTACTCGCTTTCGACCGCGGCAAGCGCGGCCTTCAACTGACGCTCGCGGTTTTGCACGCTGACCAGTTCCACTTCGGCGCCGGCAAGTTCACGGTTGGCCGGCAGCACGTCGTAGCCGACCGCTTCGGGACGCATCCGTGCCTCGGCTACCGAGACGCCGTCCACCAGCACCTCATAGACGGTGTTGGTGCACGCGGCCTTGTCGATGCCGCTGCCCATAGTGGCGTTGCCCTGCGGGTCCAGATCGATGAGAAGGACCCGCTGTCCCTGCGCTGCCAGGCTGGCCGCCAGATTAACTGTCGTCGTCGTCTTGCCGACGCCGCCTTTCTGGTTCGCAACGCAGAAGATTTTTGCCATCGTTGGAATGTCCCTTTTGCTGCTTGAAGATGTGATTACGTGGTCAATCGTGAAGCGGTGGATGCGACTGCGTCGCCTGGCGGGCCTCGTCCACAAGAACCGTGACGAGATGACGCTCGGCGTCGAGGAACGGCACATCGAGCCGCACGGCCTGCTCCACGTGGGCGCCAGCCGGCAGACGCTCGATTTCGCCGTCCGGACGCACGCCCTTCATGGCGAGAATTGCACCGCGCTCTGCAACGAGATGACGGGCCAGTGTAACGAAATCGGCGAGTTCTGCGAATGCTCGCGAGACGATTACGTCGAACTTTGCCGACACTTCTTCGGCGCCCGGTTGCAAAGTCTCCACGCGCCCTGTCACCACCGACAGATTGCCGAGCCCCAATTCGGCTTTGGCCTGAGCCTGAAAGGCCGTTTTCTTGTGAACGATGTCGTTCACGGTGACAGCCCAATCCGGCCGCACGATCGCCAGCACGATGCCGGGCAAACCGCCGCCCGAGCCCACGTCAAGCACGGAGCGTGGATTGCGCTCGGCCAGATGCGGCATGATCGAGAGCGAGTCGAGGATGTGCTGAATCAGCATCTGCCGCGGATCGCGAATGGCCGTCAGGTTGTAGACGACGTTCCATTTGCCCAGCAAGGCGACGTAGTCGAGCAGCTTTGCCAATTGCGTATGGCTTAGCTCGAGGCCGAGCTGGCGCACGCCCTCTGCGAGAAGTTGCGCCAACGCTTCGCGGTCGCTTCCCTTCTGCTTCGTGGTCATTGAGCCACCGGCGTCGTGTCGGCGCCCGGCTCGGCCGGCTCCGCGGGACGGCGTCCAAGCCCGCGCTTCAGGTGCATCATCAGCAACGAAATGGCTGCCGGCGTGATCCCCGAAATGCGCGAAGCCTGCCCGATAGTTTCGGGACGGAACTGCGTCAGCTTCTGACGCACCTCGAATGACAGGCCTCTCACTTCCGCATAGTCCAGACCTTCGGGCAGACGCGCGCTTTCGTGCGCTTCGTTGCGCTCGATCTCGCCCGCCTGACGGTCGATATAGCCCTGATATTTGATGCCGATTTCGATCTGTTCCTTGATCTGAGCCAACAACACTTCATCTTCCGCCAAAATCTCGGGCGCACCACAAGCCCCACCGCGCAGCGAACAAACGCCGTCATAGCTGACGCCCGGGCGACGCAGCAGGTCCGCCAAGCTGTACTCGTGATCTATTGGCTTGCCGAGCAAGGCAGTGGCTTCGTCAGCAGACAGGGTCTTGGGATTGACCCACGTCGTTCGCAGGCGCTCGGTTTCACGTGAAACAGCGTCGCGTTTGCGGCTGAATGCGTCCCACCGGACGTCGTCCACAACGCCAAGCGCGCGACCGATCTCCGTCAGCCGCATGTCGGCGTTGTCCTCGCGCAGGCTCAACCGATATTCTGCCCGGCTCGTGAACATGCGATACGGCTCAGAGACGCCGCGCGTTACCAGGTCGTCGACGAGCACACCGAGGTAGGCCTGATTGCGACGCGGACACCACGCCTCCCTCCCCTGAACAAAAAAGCCCGCGTTGATGCCGGCAAGCAACCCTTGCGCGGCCGCTTCCTCATAACCGGTGGTGCCGTTGATCTGGCCCGCAAAGAACAAGCCGCAGATCACCTTTGTTTCCAGCGATGCCTTCAGGCCACGCGGATCGAAGTAGTCGTACTCAATGGCATAGCCGGGACGCAAGATGTGCGCGTGCTCCAGACCACGCATCGAGCGCACCAGTTCGAGCTGCACGTCAAACGGCAGGCTCGTCGAGATCCCGTTCGGGTAGAACTCGTTCGTGGTCAGGCCTTCCGGCTCCAGAAAAATCTGGTGCGATTCCTTCGACGCAAAGCGGTGAATCTTGTCCTCGATGGACGGACAATAGCGCGGCCCCACCCCTTCGATCACGCCCGTATACATCGGCGAACGATCCAGTCCGCCGCGGATGATGTCATGCGTACGCTCGTTGGTGTGCGTGACCCAGCACGGCATTTGCCGCGGATGCTGCTCCGCCCGGCCGAGAAACGAAAAGACCGGCACCGGATCGAGATCGCCCGGTTGCTCTTCAAGCTGCGAGAAATCGATTGTGCGGCCGTCAATACGTGGCGGCGTTCCTGTCTTCAAACGCCCTTGCGGAAGCTTCAACTCCTTGAGGCGCGCCGACAACGACACGGCCGCCGGATCGCCCGCGCGACCGCCCGTGTAATTGTTCAGACCCACGTGAATCTTGCCGTCCAGAAAAGTGCCCGCCGTCAGCACCACCGCACGTGCGCGGAAGCGGATTCCCACTTGGGTGACTGCGCCGACAACGCGGTCGCCTTCGACCATCAGGTCGTCCACGGCCTGCTGAAACAGCCACAAGTTCGGCTGGTTCTCGAGTCGATGACGAATCGCTTGCTTGTAAAGCAGCCGGTCGGCTTGCGCACGCGTCGCACGGACAGCCGGCCCTTTAGACGAATTCAGAATGCGGAACTGGATACCGCCCTCGTCCGTCGCGGCCGCCATGGCGCCGCCGAGCGCGTCGACCTCTTTAACGAGATGGCCTTTGCCAATACCGCCGATCGACGGATTGCAGCTCATCTGACCGAGCGTTTCAATGTTATGTGTCAGCAAGAGCGTCTTATTGCCCATGCGCGCGGAGGCCAAAGCGGCCTCCGTGCCGGCATGACCGCCGCCGCCGACGATTACGTCAAATTCTGTGGGAAAAAGCATCGCGGATCTCACGCCAGATCGTCGCGTGAGCCTTCAAAGGAAAATGTATGGGCGAATTATAACGGGTTCGGTTTTGGCACGAATTCGGCCGAATGGCCTATGAACAAAAAAGCGGCGTGTTTCACGTGAAACACGCCGCTTCGAGCTGCCACCCAGATCAGTTTCAGGCCGCTTTTTTTCGCCAACCCGAGATACGTTTCGATCACCCGAGGATTCTGCGCCAGATCCGCCGCCTCACCTTCCAGCGCCAGCTCCCCTGTTTCCAGCACGTAGCCGTAGTCCGAAATCTGCAAAGCGGCTCGAGCGTTCTGCTCGATCAGCAGGGTGGCCACTTCCGTTTGACGCAGCGTGCTGATGATGTGAAAGATCTCCTTCGCGATCAGCGGAGCAAAGCCCAAGCTCGGCTCGTCCAGCATCAACAGGTCGGGCTTGCCCATTAGTGCGCGTCCGACAGCAAGCATCTGCCGTTCGCCACCGGACAAGGTGCCCGCCGCCTGCTTGCGGCGCTCCTTCAGACGCGGAAAAAGCTCGAACACGGGCTCCATCTGATCCAGAAAATTGCGCTCACCCACGCGCTTGCGTCGGTACGCGCCAAGACCAGATTGTCTTCGACGGTCATCGACGCGAACAGCTCGCGCTTCTCGGGCACGAGGCACATACCGCGGGAGACGCGCTTTTCGACCGCCACCGCGCTCACATCCTCGCCCTGATAGACGACCGCGCCCTTCGCGTGTCCGGTGGGCGGCAACGCACCCATGATCGCGTTGAGCAGCGTGGATTTGCCCGCGCCGTTCGGGCCGATAACCGACACAATCTGCCCAGCCCGTACTTTGATTGCCGCGTTATGGAGGGCCTCGACCTTGCCGTAGCGCACGGAAAGCGCATTCACGTCGAGAATCGGTCCTGTTGCATTCATGGTCTTCTCCATTACTCCACCCCGCCGAGGTACGCCTCGAGCACCGCCGAATCCTGCTGCACTTCCTGCGGCAAGCCTTCTGCGATACGTGTGCCGAATTCCATGACCACGAGCCGGTCGGTCAGATTCATCACAAAGTCCATGTCGTGCTCGACTAGCAGCACGCTCATCCCTTCTGCCTTCAGCCGGCGCAACAGGTCGGCCAGCTGCAGCTTTTCCTGATATCGCAGGCCGGCCGCAGGTTCGTCGAGCAGCAGCAAAGTGGGATCGCAGCACAGCGCACGCGCGATTTCGAGGATCCGCTGCTGGCCGAGCGCAAGGCTGCCGGCTTCGTCGTACATATGCTGTTCAAGTCACTTCGAAGCTGACGTCGTTGACCGCGACCAGACCGCCGAACTGCTTGCGCGCCTTGTTCACCGTCAGCAGATTTTCGCCGGCTGTCGGCTTGGTGCGATGCGGCAACGCATCCGCGTGGTCCGGCAGATGCGCGCGCGGGCCACGCGGAAAGAAACGTGCGACGAACGGCCAGACGCCCTGTCGCGCGTATTGCAACAACAGCACCATGAGAATGCCGAAAACGATCACCTCGAAGTTACCGTTCTCGCCCAGCAACTTCGGCAGCAGCGTTTGCAGATAGTCCTGCAACACCGTGAGAATTGCCGCCCCCAGCACGGCGCCCCAGACGTGCGACACACCACCCACCACGGCCATGAACAGGAACTCAATGCCATGATTGAGGCCGAACGGCGTTGGATTCACCGCCCGTTGCAGATGCGTGTACAGAAAGCCTGACACCGAAGCCAGCACGGCCGCGTACACGAAGATCACGATACGCATCCACGCCGTGTTGACGCCCATCGCTTCCGGCCATCATGCCGCCGCCGCGCAGCGCGCGAATCGCTCGCCCCGGCCGGCTGTTAAGCAGATTCTGAACAGACACGACCGCGCCCAACACCACGAGCCAGATCAGGTAATAAATATGGCGCCCCGACTCCAGGTCGATGCCGAACACGTTCAGCACCGGAATACCGTTGATGCCGTCGTACTTGCCGAGCATTTCCAGATTGCCAAACAGATAGAACAGCGAGAGCCCCCACGCTATCGTGCCAAGCGGCAAAAAGTGGCCGGACAGGCGCATCGTCACAAGGCCGAGGATCAGCGCGAGCCACGGTGAGACCCCAAACCGCGTGGTGAGGTACGCCGTCGCATAAGCGCCGATGCCGACAAACGCCGCCTGCCCGAAGCTGGTCATGCCGCCGATACCCGTCAGCAGCACAAGTCCGATTGCAACGATCGAATACAGCCCGATGTAGTTGAGCAGCGTCACCCAGTACTCGGGCACGTGAATCGGCTGCGGCAACACCGGCAGCGCGAACAGCACCACGAGGAACAACCAGAAGAACCTGTTTTTCATGATCCGTTTCATCGCGTCACTCCTCTTCCTCTTCGGCGTGCGGGCTGGCAAGACTGCGCCAGAGCAGCACCGGGATAATCAGCGTGAACACGATCACTTCCTTGTAGGCGCTCGCCCAGAACGACGAATACGACTCCAGCAGGCCGACCAGAATCGAACCGGCGGCCGCCAACGGATAACTGACGAGCCCGCCGATAATCGCCCCCACGAAGCCCTTCAGACCGATCAGGAACCCCGAGTCGTAGTAGATGGTGGTCAGCGGGGGGCCACGAGGATGCCGCACAGCGCGCCAAGCCCCGCCGCGAGCGTGAAGGCAAGGCGCCCCGCCTGCGTCGTGCCGATACCGACGAGCCGCGCCCCCAGCCGGTTCACCGACGTCGCGCGCAACGCCTTGCCCGAAATCGAGCGGTCGAAGTACAGATACAGCGCGCCGATCAGCACAACCGCCGTGCCGACCACCCAGAGGCTTTGCCCCGAGATCGACAGACTGCCCAGGTTGAAAGTCGCCTCCGCAATCGGCTCATACGCGAGCCGGTAGACGAACGGACCCATCGGAATCACGATCAACAGCGTCAGGGCGATCTGCGCGATCATCGGCAAAGGCTGCAGGAAAACGCCCTTCGTCAGCGCATACACAGCAACCGGAAACAGCAGATACTTGCCGGCCAGCACGGCCAGGGTCCGGGCCGCATGCCGGCGCCGCTCGGCGTGCCGCGCGAGCCCCGCAACTTCGACGACGAAGCACGCCGCGCCCATCGCCATCAGCAGCCAGCACGTGGCTGGAAATTTTTGGGTTTGCAACGCGGCGAGCGTGAGCGCGCCATACGAGACAAACTCGCCCTGCGGGATGAAGATCACCCGCGTGACGGAAAACACCAGCACCAGCGCGAGCAACGCGTAGATCGCGCCCGTGGTGATGCCGTCCTGCGCGAGGATCGCCGCAATTGATAATTGATAGATCCATACTTCCTCGTCCTGAAGCGTCAAAATCGAAACTGGAAACAGTCATGGCGGCGCAACCTGCCGCCGTCCATCCAACTGCAATGCCTGGACGACCGCCGCGCCGGAGCACGGCGCGGCGGTCGGTGCCATTGTCCGCGAACAGAATGGCAGTGCGGCGTCATGTGCCGCACTTCACGAGAGGCGCGTACCGCTTTGTATTAGTCGTTCTGCAGCTTCCACTGGCCGTCGACGATCTCCACGATCACGCGTGCGCGCTTGTCGAGGCCGTTATGGTCGGTCGTGGTCGTGTTCATGATGCCGTGCGAGACCGGCAGCTCCTTGATGTTTTCCAGCGCGCCGCGCAGTGCCACGCGGAATGCCTCGGTGCCCGGCTGAGCGGTCTTGAGTGCCTCCGGAATCGCACGCTGCAGCATCTGGCCGGCGTCCCATGCGTGGCCGCCGAAGGTCGCCACGGAACCCGCGCCATAGGCTTTCTCGTAGGCCGCCTTATAAGCCAGCGACGACTTCTTCACCGGATTCGAATCCGGCAATTGATCGGCGACGAGAATCGGGCCGGCGGGCAGGATCTCGCCTTCGCAGTCCTTGCCGCACACACGCAGGAAGTCGTTGTTGGCGACGCCGTGCGTCTGATAGATCTTGCCCTTGTAGCCGCGCTCCTTGAGCGTCTTGGCCGGCAGCGCGGACGGCGTGCCCGAGCCGGCGATCAGAACCGCGTCGGGATTCGCGCCCATCGTCTTCAACACCTGCCCCGTCACCGAAGCGTCCGTGCGATTGAATCGCTCGTTCGACACGATCTTCAGCTTGTGCGCAGCGGCCGCGGCAGTGAACACGTTGTTCCAGCTATCGCCGTAAGCGTCCGCGAAACCGATGAAGCCGACGGTCTTCACGCCGTGATGCTCCATGTAGTCGGCAATGGCGTCGGCCATCAGGCTGTCGTTTTGCGGCGGTTTGAAGGCCCAGGCGCGCTTCGCGTCCATCGGCGAAATGATCGCGGCCGAGGCAGCGAGCGAAATGACCGGCGTCTTGCCTTCCGACGCAAGATCGAGCATGGCGAGCGAGTTGGGCGTCACAGTCGAGCCGATAATCGCGTCGACATGGTCTTCGTCGATGAGCTTGCGCGTGTTCTGCACGGCCTTGCCCGTATCCGACGCGTCATCGAGGATGATGTACTGCACCGTCTTGCCGCCAATCTCCTTTGGCAGCAACGCAATCGTGTTCTTTTCAGGAATCCCGAGCGATGCAGCGGGCCCCGTGGTGGACAGCGTCACGCCGATCTTCACCTGAGCGAATGCGGCGCCCGCACCGCACATCAATGCCATCGCGATGCCCGTCCGTACCCATTGCTTTGTCTTTGTCATTGCAAGTCTCCAACGCTTCGAAGTGCGTATCTGTAATCCGACTCGTTGGTCGGGTGTCTGAATCTAGTTATAGGGTCCGGGCGTGCCAAGCATGGTTTTCCCTGCTCGACGCGCGCGCCTTCGCCGCTTGTACGTTGCTCCCTACTGCTGCAATTCCTGCGATGCCTTTTTAAACTGGCGCGCGTAAAAAACTAATATGTTAGTAGTATTGCGTCGTGCCGCGCCGACGGTCAATAGACTGCAACCCAAATGCGGGTTTCTCCTGAAGCCGTACAACCACACTTTCGCCGCTAGGCGCGCAATACAAAAAGACGCGTCAACTGCACGCGTCTTTTTGTATTGAGTCACCTATCGCTTCGCCTTCGCTCAGTCGCCGGACAACTTCCACTTGCCGCCGACAATCTGCACCATCACGCGCGCCCGCTGGTCGAGGCCGGCGTGGTCGTTCGCGCTCATGTTGAAGATGCCGTGCAACGCGGGCAGGTCTTTCGTGGCTTCGAGCGCCGCGCGCAGCGCCTCGCGGAAGGCCGGCGTGCCGGGCTGCCCCTTCTTCAGCGAGACAGGAATCGCACGTTGCAGCAGCAAGCCCGCGTCCCATGCGTGGCCGCCGAATGTCGACACCGAGCCCGCGCCATACGCGGCTTCGTAAGCGCGCTTGTAGGCGAGCGCGCTCTTTTTCACCGGATTCGAATCGGGCAACTGCTCGGCGACGAGTAACGGACCCGCCGGCAGATACGTGCCCTCGCAGTCCTTGCCGCACACGCGCAGGAAGTCGTTATTCGCGACGCCGTGCGTCTGATAGTACTTGCCCTTGTAGCCGCGCTCCTTGAGCGTTTTCTGCGGCAACGCGGCGGGCATGCCTGCGCCGGCGATCAACACCGAATCCGGATTCTGCGACATGATCTTCAGCACCTGGCCGGTAACCGACGCGTCGTTACGCGCAAAACGCTCGTTTGCCACCACCTTGATCTTCGCGAGGTCGGCGGCCTTGCTGAATTCCTTGAACCAGCTTTCGCCATAGCCGTCCGAGAAGCCGATAAACGCGACCGTCTTCACGCCGTGATGGACATGTGCTGCGCGATGGCCGTGGCCATCAGAATGTCGTTTGCGGCGTCTTGAAGACCCACGCGCGCTTCGCGTCCATGGGCTCCACAATGCTGGCAGCTGCGGCAAGCGAGATGACCGGCGTGGTGTTTTCCACGGCAACGTCCATCAAGGCAAGAGAATTCGGCACGACGGTCGACCCAATCAGCGCGTCGACGTGGTCTTCGCTCGTCAGCTTGCGGGCGTTCCTGACGGCCTGGGTGGAGTCTGTCGCGTCGTCGAGCACGATGTAATCGACCTTCTGGCCGGCCACCTCCTTCGGCAATAGCGCGATGGTGCTCTTTTCCGGAATGCCGAGCGATGCGGCCGGACCGGTTGCCGAGACAGTGACGCAGATTTTCACATCTGCGAATGCATGCGTGCTCCATGCAGCCGAAACTCCGGCGGCAACCAATGCCGCGCTGATCCAACGCAATGCCGACTTCATCCCGCTCCTCTACGCCCCGTAAAACAATTCAGATTAAATTCGTGAATTAAATCCCGACCCAGCGGTCGATGAATAAGGAGTGTAGCGGACGGAAGCCGCACGCCGCAAGCGTTTTGAAGGGGTGCAACGAGGGAAAAGGGCTAATTACCGGCGATATAGAAACCGTCACCGCGTTAGCAAAAGATTTGAATGATGCAAATGGAAAGCGACAAATAAAAAGCGCTGTTGGATATCAATCCAACAGCGCTTTCGTGTGGGCACTTAGTGCCTCATGTCTCCTCGTTCTCCACCTGCAAATTCGGGGTGCATCAGAACTGCATGAAGATTAAATGAGCACCCGGCATGCCACAACTAGCAATTACCCTAGTGGTGCACTGCGGCACTGAATTGGGGCGCACTGAGCCTGCATTGCGGCACCATACACAAATAAGGGCCTAAGTGCGCCTTGCAGCCCATGCTGCTTAGCAGCGAAAATTCAATCGGATGCCGAAGCATTTCCGCTCGACTTTGCCTCACGCACGCAGCGGCCGCACGCACGCGATAAAGATGATGCCCGTCACGATGGTGACCGATTCGCCCAATGAGCGGAACCATTCCACGCCTGTCGTGGAAGCCAGCGCGCCCCCGATGTCGCCGAGGCGATCCTCGAGCGCCACGATCAACGCGGCACCGAGCAGCGGCCCGAACAACGTGCCCATTCCGCCGACGAGCGTCATCAGCACGACGAGGCCTGACATGGTCCAGTAGGCGTCGCTCAGGGTCTCGAAGCCCTGCACCACCACCTTAAGCGAGCCCGCGAGCCCCGCCGACAGGATGAAGGCGAGCAGCTTGAAGCGGTCGGTATCGTAACCGAGCGACACGGCGCGCGGCTCGTTCTCCTTGATCGCCACCAGCACCTGACCGAACGGCGAATGCACGATCAGCAGGAACGCGAGCACCATGATCGCCAGCACGACGAAATACAGCGCGACATCGGACGTCAAATCCAGCAGGCCGGAGAGCTTGCCGCGCGGCACGCCTTGCAGGCCATCTTCGCCATGCGTGAAGGGCGCCTGCAGGAACACGAAGTAGACCATTTGCGCGAGCGCGAGCGTCACCATCGCGAAGTAGATGCCCTGGCGGCAAATCGCGAAGATGCCGACGACAAGGCCCAGCAGCGTCGCGCAAGCCGTGCCAGCGAGCACACCCAGTTCCGGCGAAAAGCCGAGCGTCTGCATCGCGTAACCGGTGATATAGCCCGCCGACGCGAGAAACATGGCATGCCCGAACGACAGCAGCCCCGTGTAGCCGATCAACAGGTTGAAGGCGGCGAAGAGCGCGAAACACATCACCTTCATCACGAAGAGCGGATAGATGCCAAGCACGGGCACCGCGAGGAGCACGAGCAGCAGACCGTAGAGCACTTTCTCTGCATCATTTTTCCTTGCCGAAGAGACCCGCCGGGCGCACCAGCAACACGAGCGCCATGATGACGAACACGACGGTCGCCGACGCTTCCGGATAGAACACGCGCGTCAGTCCTTCGATCACGCCGAGCATCAAGCCGGTCAGAATCGAGCCCATGATCGACCCCATCCCGCCGATCACGACCACGGCGAACACGGTGATGATCATCGGCTGGCCCATCAGCGGCGAAACCTGGATCACGGGTGCAGCGAGCGCGACGCCGAAACCGTAGGTGAGCGTGATCATCAGCGGCACGTTGATGCCGAACGCCTCGACGAGCTTCGGGTTTTCCGTGCCCGCGCGCAGATAGGCGCCGAGCCGCGTCTTTTCGATGACGAACCACGTCGCGAAGCACACAATGAGCGAAGCCACCACGACCCACGCGCGATAGTTCGGCAGAAACATGAAGCCGAGGTTGGTCGCACCCGACAGTGCCGACGGCACGTCATACGGCTGCCCGGACGAGCCGTAGATCGAGTGGAATACGCCCTCGACGACGAGCGTGAGCCCGAACGTGAGCAGCAGTCCGTACAGATGATCGAGCTTGTAGAGCCGCAGCATCGAGCGTTCAATCAGGACTCCGAACAGACTGACGACGAGCGGCGCAATGATCAGCATCGGCCAGTACGGCACGCCGAAGTACGAGAAGCCCATCCACGCGAGCATCGCGCCGAGCATGAACAACGCGCCGTGCGCGAAGTTGATCACGTTCAGCAAGCCGAAGATCACCGCAAGTCCCAGACTCAGAATTGCGTAGAACGAGCCGTTCACGAGTCCGAGCAGCAACTGGCTCAGCATCGCGGGAAGCGGAATGCCAAAAATGTCCATTGAAGCCTTCACCCATCGTCA
This sequence comes from uncultured Paraburkholderia sp., assembly GCA_940746715.1. GTDB lineage: Bacteria > Pseudomonadota > Gammaproteobacteria > Burkholderiales > Burkholderiaceae > Paraburkholderia. Next base: position 203,223 of record CALNWN010000005.1, on the reverse strand, counting down.
AGGTGAGATCGGTCGCGCACAATCGGGCCGGCACGCGAACAGCACTCGCATGACGCCGGCCGCGCGCCATATGAAACAAACGGAACAACGCAAACGAACGGCTCTCTGCCCGCGGACAGCCAGCCGTCGGTCAGGCCATCACGCCGCGCTTACTTCCACAGCGCGCAGCGCGTTTCCGCCTTTGTTGTGAACGCCTGCTCGCCGGGGATCGTCGCGGTGATCCTGTAGTAGTCCCACGGTTCTTTCGACTCCGCCGGCGTCTTCACCTGCATCAGGTACATGTCGTGGATCATGCTGCCGTCCTGACGGATGTAGCCTTTTGCATAGAAGTCGTCGATCTTCGTCTTCTTGAGTTGCGCCATCACCTTGTCGGCATCGGTCGAACCGACCGCCTGCACCGCCTCCAGGTAATTCATCGTCGCGGAGTAGTCAGCGGCCTGCAGGCTCGACGGCATCTTGCGCATCTTGTCGAAGTAGCGCTGCGCCCACTTGCGCGTGTTCGCGTCCTTGTTCCAGTACCAGCTGTCGGTCAGCACGAGGCCCTGCGTCGTCTCTAGACCGAGGCTATGCACGTCGTTGATGAACATCAGCAACGCAGCGAGCTTCATGGTCTTCGTGATGCCGAATTCCTTTGCCGCCTTGATCGAGTTGATGGTATCGCCGCCTGCATTCGCGAGACCGAGAACCTGCGCTTTCGACGACTGCGCCTGCAGCAGGAACGACGAGAAGTCCGACGCTGACAGCGGATAACGCACCGAGCCCAGCACCTGGCCGCCGCTCGCCTTCACCACATCCGACGTGTTCTTTTCTAGCGCCTTGCCGAACGCGTAGTCGGCGGTCAGGAAGTACCACGTCTTGCCGCCCTGCTTCACCACTGCCGAGCCCGTGCCCTTTGCGAGCGCGGTGGTGTCGTACGCATAGTGAATGGTGTACGGCGTGCATTGCTCGTTGGTCAGCGTGTCGGCGCCCGCACCGATGCTGATGTACACCTTGTGCTTTTCACCCGCGACGGTGTTCATCGAAAGACCCGTTGCCGAGTTCGTACCGCCGATCAGCAGATCGAGACCGTCGCGATCCATCCATTCGCGCGCACGCGACGCTGCAATAATGTCCGCCTTGTTCTGGTGGTCCGCATACAGCACCGTGATCGGCTTGCCGTTGACCTTGCCGCCGAAATCGGCCACGGCCATGCGGATCGCTTCGAGACCGCCCTGGCCGTCGATGTCCGCGTAAAGCCCCGACATATCGGTGATGAAGCCGATCTTCACTGCATCGTCTGCCGCTTGCGCGCTGCTCATGGTGATGGCGGCGCCGGCCGCGACCGCGAAACAGACTAAAGCAATTCGCGCGAGTGGGTTCTTTTTCATTCGTGTCTCCTGGTTCTTCGCTTGTGGTTATCAGAGGCAATGGGGCGTTCTCTCTACACGCCTAGCAGATCATGCAGGACCGGCATCTTGCTTTCGAGTTCACTAGCCCCGAAGTGTTCGACGATCGTTCCGTGCTCCATCACGTAGAAGCGATCGGCAAGCGGCGCGGCAAAGCGGAAATTCTGTTCGACCATCACAATCGTGTAGCCGCGCGCCTTGAGCGTTGACGATCATGCGCGCAAGCGCCTGCACGATGACAGGCGCGAGCCCTTCGGATATCTCGTCGAGCAGCAGCAGGTTGGCGCCCGTGCGCAGAATACGCGCCAACCTGCTGCTCGCCGCACGAGAGACGTGTGCCCTGGCTCATGCGGCGTTCCTGCAGATTCGGGAACATCGCATAGATTTCCTCGATCGACATCATGTGCGCCTTGTCGCCGACGGGCGGCGGCAGCAACAGGTTTTCCTAGCACGAGAGACTCGAGAAAATGCCGCGCTCTTCGGGGCAGTAACCAATGCCGTGATGCGCAATGCGATGCGTGGGCAGATTGATCGTTTCGCGCCAATGCGGATCGACCCCGTGGGCCGGCCCGTGAGGCCCATGATCGCGCGCAAGGTGGTGGTACGCCCTGCGCCATTGCGGCCGAGCAGCGTGACGACCTCGCCGCGGTCCACGGTCAGATCGACGCCATGCAGGATATGTGATTCCCCGTACCAGGCTTGCAGTCCCGCGATCTGGAGTGCAGGCGCGCCCGCGGCCTGCCCGCTCACCTCGAGGCTTTCGCGCTCGGCAATTGTGTTCATGCGTGGGCTCCGGCGAGCGCCGCGTCGGCGCTGCCCATGTAGGCTTGCATCACGATGCGGATTCTTCGACACGTCGGCATACGTGCCCTCGGCGAGCACTTCGCCCCGTTGCAGCACGGTGATCGTGTCGGAGATGCCGGCGATCACGTTCATATTCTGTTCGACCATCAGGATCGTGCGGCCGCTCGATACTTTTTTGATCAGCGCTGTGACGCGGTCGACGTCTTCGTGGCCCATGCCTTGCGTCGGTTCGTCGAGCATCATCAGCTCGGGCTCCATGGTGAGCGTGGTCGCGATTTCGAGCGCGCGCTTGCGGCCATAGGAGAGTTCGACCGTCAACACATCGGCGAAATCGGTCAGGCACACAGACGCGGTGAATGCATTGAAGCGGTGCAGCGGCTCGCCGAAGCGATCCAGCGAAAGCGGCTGCACGTGATATTCGAGGTCGGGACGCGTGAGCGAGCGATCGTCGGGATCGGACTTCGCGAACGCGCCCAGTTGCGACGGCGACATCGACATGGGACCGCTTTGAAAAAGCGCGTACTGCATGCCGATCATCAGCTTGCCCCACCAATGCGCGGACGCCGTATTGAGCGTGCGAACGCCGTCGACGCGATAGGCCATGCGCAGTTGCAAATGATCCTGCAAATTTTCGCCGACGCCGTGCAGATCGTTGACCACGCCGATACCCAGGCTCTGCAGACGCGCGCCGTTTCCGATGCCGGACAACTCGAGCAGTTGCGGCGAGTTGACCGCGCCCGAACTCAATATCACTTCGCAGCGCGCCTTCGCCACGTAGTCGATACCATCGCCGCGATATTCGACGGCGGTGCAGCGGCGTCCCTCGAAGATGACACGCTGCGTGTGCGCGCCGGTGATGACGGTGAGATTCGGCCGCCGCATTGCCGGACGCAAGAATGCCTTCGACGCGTTCCAGCGGATGCCGCGCTTCTGATTGACGTCGAAATAGCCGACGCCGGTGTTGTCGCCGCGGTTGAAGTCGTCGGTGGCGGGAATGCCTGTTTGTTGCGCGGCCTTCGAAAACTCCTCGAGTATCTTCCACTTGAGGCGCTGTTTTTCGATGCGCCACGGACCTCCCGCGCCATGCGCTTCGCTCGCGCCCGCGTAGTGATCTTCACTGCGTTTGAAGACCGGCAGCACCGCCTTCCACGACCACGACGCGTCGTTCGTCACGCGCGCCCATTCGTCGTAATCCTCGCGTTGGCCGCGCATGTAGATCATGCCGTTGATCGACGAACAACCGCCGAGCACGCGGCCGCGCGGATACGAAAGCGCGCGCCCATTGAGGCCCGGCTCCGCCTGCGTTTTGTAAAGCCAGTCAGTGCGAGGATTGCCGATGCAGTACAGATAGCCGACCGGCACATGAATCCAGTGATAGTCGTCCTTGCCGCCCGCTTCGAGCAGGGCACTTGCACGTCGGCATCTTCGGTCAGGCGATTGGCGAGCACACAGCCCGCCGTCCCCGCGCCGACAATGATGTAGTCGAACCCGCCTTCGAGACGCCGCTCCGAAGACGCGGCTTGCACGTGGCTCATCGTTCAGTCTCCTAATCATTTTTGCCGGCGGGGCCGCAAGCGGCAACCGGCTTTATCGATGCCTTCGGCGTACCGCGCGAAGGACTGCGCGAGCGTCGCCGAAGGCCAACATCATGAGCACTACTTAGCGACCGGCATGGTGAACTCGGCGCCCTTCGCGATGCTGTCAGGCCAGCGCTGCATGATGCTCTTGTAGCGCGTGTAGAACCGCAGTAGCGCGTGTAGAACCGCACGCCTTCCTCGCCGTACGCGTGGTGATCGCCGAACAGCGACTTCTTCCAGCCGCCGAACGAATGCCACGCCATCGGCACGGGAATCGGCACATTGATGCCGACCATGCCGATCTGGATCTGCCGCGAGAATGCGCGCGCGATCCCGCCATCCGACGTGAACAACGACACGCCGTTCGCAAACTGGTTGACGTTGATCAGCTCTACCGCCGACGCGAAATCCGGCACGCGTACCACGCACAACACCGGCCCGAAAATTTCCTCGCGGTAAATCTTCATATCGGTCGACACATTGTCGAACAACGTACCGCCGAGAAAGAACCCCTTCTCGTGTCCGTCGACCCGATGAGCGCGGCCATCCACGACGAGCTTCGCACCCGCGGCGACACCGGCTTCGATATAGCCCAGCACTTTGCGAGCCGCGCGGCGGTCACCAACGGTCCCATTTCGGCAGCCGATTCCATGCCGTTCAGAATCTTCAGACTCTTCACGCGGGGCGTGAGCCGCTCGATCAGCTCATCGGCGATATGCCCGACCGCGACGGCCACGGAAATCGCCATGCAACGCTCGCCCGCCGAACCGTATGCGGCGCCGATCAGCGCATCGACGGCCTGGTCGAGATCGGCGTCGGGCATCACGACGAGGTGATTCTTGGCGCCGCCCAACGCCTGCACGCGCTTGCCGTGCTTCGTGCCTTCCGTGTGCATGTATTCGGCAATCGGCGTGGAGCCGACAAACGACACCGCGCTGACGTCGGGGTGCACGAGCAGCGCGTCGACGGCGACCTTGTCGCCGTGCACGACGTTGAACACGCCGACGGGTCGCGCTCCGACGGCTTCAGCACGAACGTGTTGCCGCAGGCGATGGCGACGGGGAACATCCAGCACGGCACCATCATCGGAAAATTGAACGGCGTAATGCAGGCGACCACCCCAAGCGGCTGGCGCAGATTCCAGTTGTCGATGCCGCCGCCAATCTGGTCGGTGAAGTCGGTCTTGAGCAGATTGGGAATGCCGCACGCGAACTCGACGACTTCGATGCCGCGCATCACCTCGCCCTTCGCGTCGGAAAACACATTGCCGTGCTCGCGCGTGATCAACTCCGCAAGCTCGTCATGATGGCGGTCGAGCAACTCCTTGAACTTGAACAGCACGCGCGCCCGCTTGATGGGCGCCGTTTCGCTCCACGCGGGAAACGCGGCATAGGCGGCGGCAACCGCGGCGTCCACTTCGGCCACGCTGCCGAGCGGCACGCGCGCTCACTTCGCCGAGTGCGGGATTGAAGACGTCGCCGTGACGGCCGCTGGTTCCGTCGATAGCCTTACCGTTGATGAAATGCGCCAGCGTACGCACGCCGGCACCCGCGCGGACGGTTTCGTCCTGCAATATGTCTCGCTCATGTTGTTCCTCTCGGTTGTGGACCATCATCCGGGATGGCTGCTGCGATCTTCCGCCACGAGAATGGCGTGCTGGCGCCGGCCGGCTGGAAAGACCGCGTCAAAGGCGCGCGCGACTGGCGCTCGCTCGCCGCCTTTCCGTGGATCTGGACGCCGCCTGCCTCCGCGCACAACCGGCTGCTGTCGCGCGCATTCGGCGAGGCCGGCGTGAAGCCGGTGAAGGTCGCGGAAGTGGATCAGGAGCCGTCCATGCTCGATCTCGTCAAATCCGGCGTGGGACTGACGCTGGCGCGCGACGCGATTGCGCTTGCCGAGGCGCACGCGCATGCCCTGACGATCATGGAAGGCGTTACGGTGCCGACGCAACTGAGCTTCATCGCGCTTGCCGAACGCAAGGACGAACCGGCGATAGCCGCTGCGCTCAAGCTGATCGAGTTGCAATGGACCAGCTGACGGACGCCCCGAGGACGCCCTGAAGATCGTCTGAGCATGACGCGCCGCGATATGAGCGGTTCTCATGACGGCGCGCGCGATGCCGCGCCTACGCTTCGCTGCTGCATGAAAGCGTGGCGTCACGCAGTTTTTGTTAGATTGGCGGTTCGCTCATGCGCCCGTCTCGCCGCTTTTCCGTTCCAACCGACTCTGTCTTTCCCGGCAGCTTCGCCGCTCACGACGCAAGCCGCCGGCCATCCCATTGCCGACAGGAGCCCGACATGGCACGCAACATCGAAATAAAAGCCCGCGCCCAGCATTTCGAGCAGCTGCGCGAACGCGCGGCGCAGCTCGCGCCGGACGCGCCGCTGATCTTCCGCCAGCAGGACTTTTTCTACGACGTGCCGCGCGGGCGCCTGAAGCTGCGCCAGTTCGACGACGGCACGCCCGCCGAACTGATCTTCTACCAGCGCGACGACCGCGACGGGCCGAAGGCCTCCTACTACACGCGCAGCCCAGTGACGAATCCCGAAGCCATGCACGCGCTGCTGGCCACGGCGCTGACCACGCGCGGCATCGTCACCAAGGGAACGGCACGTCTATCTCGCGGGGCGCACGCGCATTCATCTGGACCGCGTCGACGGCCTTGGCGATTTCGTCGAACTCGAAGTGATGCTCGGACAGGACGACGACGAGGAACACGGCCACGCGGAAGCGCATGCGATGTTCGCGAGCCTCGGCGTGCCGGAAACGGATCTCGTGGCGGTGGCCTATGTCGATTTGCTGAGCAACCCGAACGGCGAGCCGAAGCGGGCCGCATAGCCGCGCCGATCAGCGCAAATCCGCGCCATTGCGGCCGCTCGCGGGTGACTCAGCCCGCGGCCGTTCCCGGCGACAGATGCGCAAGCGGCAGCGGCCCGTTGCGCTTGAACGTGGTGAGCACGATGTTCGAGCGCACGCTATCCACGCCCGGCACGCGCATCAGCTTTTTCATGACGAAGGTGGAGAGGTAGTTGAGGTCGGGCGCGACGATGCGCAGCAGATAGTCGGCGTCGCCCACCACCGCGTGGCATTCCAGCACTTCTGGCAACACGTCGATCTGCTGCTGGAACTGCTCGATGATCGAGTCGCCGTGATGTTTCAGCTTCAGGCTTGTAAAAGCGGTGACGCCCAAGCCGAGCTTTTCCGGCCGCAGCACGACGCGATAGCCGTCCACCACACCGACCTGCTCGAGCCGCTGCAAGCGCCGCCCAATCTGCGACGGCGACAGCGGCACCTGTTCGGCAAGCTGCTGATGCGTGGCGCGCCGAAGCGCTGCAGTACGTCGAGCAGCGCGAGATCGAAATGGTCGAGATCTAGCATGTAGGAAATTCGCATTGAATCGATGCTTTATGCGCAATTATCACATAGCGCGGCCGCAACGCACCCAACATGCGCTCCCACCACATGAACAGGCTCTACACTTGCACGGTCACGCGCTCCAAGCCGCATTTCAATGCCGGACTGTTTCCACGATCTGTTCGGCCACGTGCCGCTGCTGATCAAACCCCGTGTTCGCCGACTACATGTGCGCCTATGGAAAAATGAACGCAGCGCCCGCCTCCCGGCGCCCGCACAGCACACGAGGTAGCACGATGATCCAGCCACTCACTCCTGAATGTACAATCAGGAGCGCATACGGCTTGGAGAGCGCGCTTGCCTCCTTGCACAGAACGAGTTCGTCGCCGCTCGCGGGTGAGCGGGCGCGCCAGAAGTTGATCGCGGCTTCGAGTTCCTGAATGCTGATCTCGGACATGGCTTCGATTATCCGGAGGGCGCGAGCAAGCTGCTCGATGTAGCAGACGGGCGAACCAGTCTGTGAAGCAGGCGCCCCGGCGAACCGCTTGCCCGAACGCCTAAACCCATTGTACTTGAGCGAAATCCATGCGACTCCTTCTGATCGAAGATGACCGTCCCATCCGAAGATGACCGTCCCATCGCACGCGGCATCCAAAGCAGTCTCGAACAAGCCGGCCTCACCGTCGACATGGTCCACGACGGCATTTTCGCCGAACAGGCCCTCACGCAAAACCGCCACGAACTGGTGATCCTCGATCTCGGCTTGCCGGGCATCGACGGCATGACGCTGCTCTCGCGCTTCCGTCAGAGCAATCGCCATAATCCGGTGATCATCCTCACCGCGCGCGACGAACTGAACGACCGGGTGCAAGGCCTCAATTCCGGCGCGGACGACTACATGCTCAAGCCGTTCGAGCCGACCGAGCTCGAAGCGCGCATTCGTGCCGTGATGCGCCGCAGCGGTCCGCACGGCGACATGCCGCGTCCGGAAGTGTCGCTCGGCGGCGTGCGCCTGTCGGGCGTGGATCGCCGCATTTTCAACGACGACAAGCCGCTCGAACTCTCGCCGCGCGAATTCGCCGTGCTCGAAATGCTGCTGCTGCGCCATGGCCGCGTGGTCAGCAAGGCGCAACTGCAGGACCATCTGACGCATTTCGGCGGCGATCTGGGCGACACGGCCATCGAGGTCTATGTGCACCGCGTGCGCAAGAAGCTCGAAAACTGCCGCGTTGAAATCGTCACCGTGCGCGGTTTCGGTTATCTGTTGCAGAAAATCCGCCAGGCCACATAATCGTCGTGAAGGCCGCCATCCGCTGGCGGCCCGACGGCGCCGGGCCGGCGCAGCGCACCGCGTGCGCGAGTTGCCGGCATCCGGTGAAACTTCAGGGCGCCTCGCGCCTGCCTTTTTCCCGCGCGCTCGATCATGCCCCAGCCGGTCGACGAAACCTATGTGCCCGTCGAGATCCGCCCGCTGACCGGCGCCGTCAACGCGCTGCTCGGCCGTCTCAAGACCGCGCTCGACGGTCAGCGCAAATTTATCGCCGATGCCGCGCATCAGCTGCGCACGCCGCTCACGGCCGTCAAGCTGCATGCGGAGCAGGCCGCCGTCGCGCGCGACCCGCAGCAGACGCTCGCCGCGGTGCGTGAGCTGCGCGCGGCCGCGGATCGCGCGGTGCGTCTGTCGAATCAGCTGCTGTCGCTCGCGCGGGCGGAACCGGCCGAGCAGGCCGCGCGCTTCGTCAATGTAGACATGGCGGCGCTCGCCTTCGACACCGGCGCGGAATGGGTACCGCGCGCGTTGGCCTCGCACATCGACCTGGGTTTTCAGCGGCTCGACGATCCCGCCAACGATCAGCCGTTGATCGCGCGCGGCAATCCCGTGTTGCTGCATGAAGTGATCGCGAATCTGCTCGATAACGCGCTGAAGTATGTGCCACCGTCGCACTTCGACGGCGGACGCATCACGGTCACCGTGTCGCAAACCATGGTGGACGACGTGCGCATGGCCGAGATCGTGGTCGAAGACAATGGCGCGGGCGTGCCTCATACGCAGCAGGCCGATCTGTTCAAGCGGTTCTTCCGCGGCGACGGTCAGAGCGATAACGGCGTGGACGGCGGCGCCGGTCTCGGCCTCGCCATCGTGCACGACATCATGGCGCTGCATCACGGCAGCGTGCATTACGAAGACGCGCCGGAGGGAGGGGCGCGCTTTATCGTGCGCATTCCGCTCGTGAAAGCCGCTGTGCCGAAGGACGCGAACGACCTGAAGCAAGGCCACGAAAAAAACCGGCGCACTCGGCGCCGGTCGATCTATAACGCAGGCTTTGCCCGGCGGGCTGCGCGGGCGTCATTCGCATGACGAACCACGCTGCTCGCGCGTTACTTCTTCTTGGCTTTCCTCGCCGCTTTAGCGGATTTCTCAGACTTCGCGGACTTGGACGGCTTAGCCGCTTTATCCGCGCCCCTCTCCTTCTCCGGCGGCGCCAGCATCGTGCCGCGGCACTTGCGCGAGCCGCAGCGGCATTCGTATTCCTTCTTCAGCTTCTTGGTCTGGCGCGCGTCGATCACGAGGCCGTAGTCGTAGAAGAGCTCCTCGCCCTCGGCGATGTCGCGCAGCGCGTGCACATACACGTGACCGTCGATCTCTTCCGCTTCGCAGTTCGGCGCGCACGAGTGGTTGATCCAGCGCGCGCTGTTGCCGTTCACCTTGCCGTCGATCACCTTGCCGCTGTCGAGCGCAAAGTAGAACGTGTGATTCGGTTCATCAGGATTATGCGGATGACGGCGCAACGCTTCTTTCCAGGAAATCCGCTCGCCCTTGTATTCGATTAGCCGCTCGCCGGCCGCAATCGGTTCGAGCGCAAACACGCCTTTGCCGTGCACACCGGAACGACGCACGGCGATCCTGCGTGAACTCATTGAATGAATCCTTGTGAAGAACTGGGGATGAAGTCCGGCAGCCGTCGGAAACGCCCGCGTCTGACGCGCTGATTTTTTTGGCGCTGGATAGCAAACGCGGCGCCCTGCGAGCGCCGCGTCTACAATGCGACGCACATGCGCCACATCCGGCATCCTACACGGTCAAGACGGCTTCGTTCAACCGTCAAAACCATATGCCGCGTGAGCGTGTGCGACGCGCGTGTGCTGCTTCATCGTTGCCCGAATGAAATCTCGCCGAACAGCGCCTTCTGCTCGCGCGGTTGCGAGCGCCAGTACTGCGGCGGCGCCTCGACTGTCGCGCCGAGTTGCGCGGCCGCATGCCACGGCCAGCGCGGGTTGTACAGCAACGCACGAGCCAGCGCGATGAGATCGGCATCGCCCTCTTCGATCAGCTGCTCGGCATGAATCGGATCCGTGATCAGTCCGACGCCGATGGTGGTGAGGCCCGTCGCTTTCTTGACAGCCTTCGCGAACGGAATCTGATAGCCCGGCTCGAGCGGAATCTTCTGCAACGGCGAGACGCCGCCGGACGATACGTCGATCCAGTCGCAACCGCGCTTTTCCAACTCGTGCGCGAACGCAATGGTGTCGTCGAGCGACCAGCCGCCTTCCATCCAATCCGTTGCGGACACACGCACTCCGACGGGTTTGTCGGCGGGAAAAGAGGCGCGCACGATGTCGAAGATTTCGAGCGGAAAGCGCATGCGGTTTTCGCGCGAACCGCCGTAGTCGTCGTCCCGTTGATTGGCGAGCGGCGAAAGAAACTGATGCAGCAGATAGCCGTGCGCCGCATGCACTTCCACTGCGTCTATGCCGAGGCGCACCGCGCGCCGCGCGGACGCCGCGAAGGCTTCGCGGATGCGATTGAGCCCCGGCGTGTCGAGCGCGAGCGGCGGTTCTTCGCCGGCCTTGTGCGGCAATGCCGACGGCGCGTGCGGCAACCAGCCGCCTTGCGATACCGGAATCAGCTGGCCGCCTTCCCAAGGCGCATGACTCGACGCCTTGCGCCCCGCGTGCGACAACTGCATCGTCACGTTGATATGCGAATGCTTGCGGATCGCGGCAAGCACCGGTTCGAGCGCGGCCTCGGTCGCATCGTCCCACAAGCCGAGATCGCCCGGCGTGATGCGGCCGTCAGGTTCGACCGCCGTCGCCTCGATACACAGCATGCCGGCGCCGGACAAGGCGAGGCTGCCGAGGTGAATCATGTGCCAAGCGGTGGCCTCACCGCGTTCGGCGGAATACTGGCACATCGGCGATACGACGATGCGGTTCGGAAGCGTCACGCTGCGCAGCGTGAGTGGAGAAAATAGCGCGCTCATGGATCACCGCCCAGTAGAAACCCGAGAGCGATCGAGCATAGCACCGTGAGTCGTTTGCTGCAGGCAGCCCGCGGCCCGGCAGACGCGACGCGCTCAGGGTTTCGCTTCGACCTGATCCAGCCATTCGCCGAACATGCGGCAAGCCGCGGCCTCCAGAACCGGACCGAATTGCGCTGTCTCGGCGCGCAGTTGACGCGCGTCGATTCCATGACCGACGAGTTCACCCGCATTGCCGATCAGCCAGGGCTCGAAGCGATCCGTGCGGATCTCCGGATGACATTGCAGCGCGAGCACATGGCGGCCCCATGTGAAAGCCTGGTTCTCGCATGCACTCGTGGAGGCGAGGCGCGTCGCGTTCGCGGGAAGATCGAAGATGTCGCCATGCCAATGCAGCATGGACGTGTGCGCGCCATCCAGATGACGCACCGGCGAGGCGCGACCGGCATCGGTCAGCGTGAGCGGCTCCCAGACGAGCTCGGTACGGCCAGCCGTATACACCCGCGCGCCGAGCGCACGCGCGATCAGTTGCGCGCCGAGACAGATGCCGAGTGTAGGAAGCCCTGCTTCGATGCGCTTTTCGATCATCGAAAGCAGCGGCACGAGCGTGGGATAAAGCGCGTCGTCGGTCGCGCTGATCGGGCCGCCGAGCACCACCATCAACGACGTCGAGATAACGGACCGGGCGCCCGCGTTCGCCGAGCACCAGCTCGAGACTGCCCAGATCCTCGAAGTGCACGTGGCGAATGGCCAGAACTTCCTGATTCATCAGCCTGTCACCTTCAGGTTGACTGCAGACTGCCGCTACGCGGCGCCGGAAAGGCGGCAGACGGCACATGCCGTCTGCCGCTGCCGGTTGCAGTGTAGCGGATTGCCCGGTGAGCAGCCGCCTTACTGGGCGAAGATCTTCCAGGTCTTTTTCTGGGTGGCGACATCCGCGGTTTCATGCACCGCGCAATCCAAACGCAGGTCGGTGTCCGCCATATTCAGATCCAGCAGCTTGCAGTGATGCGGCGCCTTCTTCGGATTCTTGCTCGGCTCGAAATGCGTGCAGCTCAGGCACATGCGGTGCGGCGGAATCGTGCCCTGCGCTTCCAGTTGATGAACCGTCTTGAGCAGCGTGCGATAAAACGTGGCCTGCTCGTCGTCGCGCAAGGTGCCGACTGCCTTCGCGAGGAAGTCCGGCCATTGCGCGGCGCGCTTCGCAGCCGTGCGGCCACGAGCGGTGAGGCGCACGGCGAGCGCGCGGCCGTCATCGAGCGCGCGGCGTTTTTCGACCAGCCCCTTGGTTTCCAGCGTGCTGACGGCGTCGCTGGTGGTCGCCGCGGTCAGTGCCGTTTCGCGCGCGATTTCCCCGAGCCGCATCGGGCCCTTTCGCTGCATCAACAGAATCAGGATCTCGCCCTGCGTGGGCGTGAGCCCCGCGCCTTCGGCCCGTTCCCAAGCCTGGCTTCGCATTGCCGTGCTGAGTCGCAAGAGGCTGTGGGTGACTCGCCCGGTTGCCTGTTCTCCGTATACGCCTTCGCTCATAATCTTCGATTGGTTTATTTACAGCTTTTGTGCGGTGCCGGCCGATTGCTTGCCGGGAACGCCCGTAGCCTGTGTGGGGTAGCCCCGCCCAAAACAGGACGAGACGGTCTCAACTATCTCAAAAATTCACCGCCTTGCAAGCCAAAGCAGTTAAGACGACATTCTATGCGAGAGCGGCGAATCGTACAGCTAAGTTATCCAATCTAATCTTTGGATAACCGTGGGACAACATCGGGGAAGACATGTGCGCCGATTCTTGATAAGCATCAGTACCACGCTTAACAGTCCTTAAGTTGTCCTCGTCGAGCGCCGCCCACCCACTGCTCACCGGTCCACTTATGGTTTACGCAGCGCCTTGACTTTGCAGGGAATTATTCAGTTGTCCACAGCCGGCGGCGCTGTTTGTTAACTATTACTACGTTTGTATACGTACATATTGGAAAAACCTTAAGGGCCCCGAACTGGAAACTTTAATGACGAAAAAAACCCGCGCGTGGCGGGTTTCTTACGGTTGAACACAAGCGAAGACGCCCGATCGGTCAGGCTCGCCACTTCAGGCACTGTTGCCGCACGGCTTCATGCAGCGATTTTTCCTTTTCGACGACGCCTCTTAGCCACGTTGCATCGTTGATCTGGCCGCGTGCGATCGCGCCGATTTCAGCGAGTGCATGGCCCGAACCCAGCGCGTCGCCGTGCGGCGCGATCCGGTCGAGCGTTTCGAGGATATCTTCCGAAATGGTCTTGCGTTCGCCCGTCTGCGGATTGATGCAGGTGCCGGCGAGGCCGAAGCGGCAGGCCTCGAAGCGGTTGAACGTGTAGACGAGGTAATCGTCTTCGTACGGCGTGACCGGCTTGTCGAGCAGCAGATGCCGCGCGAGCGTCTGGATATAGCACGCAATGGCCGCGGCGCGATCCACGGAAAGCGGTGTGTCCATTACGCGTACTTCGATGGTGCCGAAGCCGGGCTTGGGCCGGATGTCCCAGTAGAAGTCTTTCATGCTGTTGACCACGCCCGTGTGGACCATCTTCGAGAAATATTCCTCGAAGCTGTCCCACGTCAGCACGAACGGCGCGCGGCCCGACAGCGGGAAGGCAAACACGGAATTCAGGCGTGCCGAATGAAAACCGGTGTCCACGCCCTGCACGAAAGGAGACGATGCGGACAACGCAATGAAATGCGGGATAAAGCGCGACATCGAATGCAAAAGGAATAGCGCGCTGTCCGCGTCCGGGCAGCCGATGTGCACGTGCTGGCCGAACACCGTGAACTGCTTGGCGAGATAGCCGTACAGCTCGGAAAGATACTGAAAACGCGGCGTATCCACGATCTGCCGCTCGCTCCATTGCTGGAAAGCGTGCGTGCCGCCGCCGCACAGGCCGACGTTCAGATGATCGGCTGCCGAAACGAGCGTGTCGCGAATCTTGCGCAGATCGGCAAGCGCCTGTTCGTGATTCGTGCAGATGCCGGTGGAGAGTTCGATCATGCTCTCGGTGATTTCCGGCGTGATATTGCCGGGGATCTTCTGATCCTTGACGAGGCGCAGCAGATCCGAGCCGGCTTTGGTCAGATCATAGTCATGCGTATTGACGATCTGCATCTCGAGTTCGACACCGAAAGTGAACGGCTTCGAATCGATGAAGGGTTCGAGTGACATGGCGTCCCCTGAGTGAGGTCGGCCGGGCGGTTGTCGGAGGCCCGGCCGTTATTTGAAGCGAATAACGTGAATAACGCGCGGCTTGAGAACCGAAGCGCCTACTCTTCGCGCCGTTCGGCAACCAGCGCGAGGCTGCGATAAACGAGCCACGGCCCGAGAATCTGCAGCACGACGATCGAACACATGACGATGGCCCGCAGTTGTGGATCGAAATTCGGATACAGGCTGTAGGTGTCGTCCACGAGCAGATAAGCCAGCGCCGACATGGGCGAGAGCGACAAACCGAGCGCCATGCCCTGCTTCCAGTTCAGCCCGCTCGGCTTCGCAAACGCAAGCACGCCGACGAGCTTAGCGGCCAGACGCGCAACAATCAGGCCCAGCGCCGCGACGCCGCCGAGCGCAATGTCTTTCCATTCGAACGATGTCAGCGTCAGCACGAACAGAATCACGGTGAGCAGCCAACCGGCGGTGCCGAAGTGCTGAGGCCACAACTGCGGCCGCGCTTCGTGATTCTTCACGATGATGCCGGCCGCCAGCAGCGCGAGAATGGTCGACAGCTTGAACAGATGCGCCACCGCAATAGCCAGCAAAACGAGGCCGAATAGCGCGACGAACGAATGCTCGTCCTGCATGTTGAGCCGCCTGTAAAAGAACGTGCAGGTGCGCGCCAGCAGATACGCAAGCACGAGCGAGCCGACCAGCAGATAAAGCGGCTGGAGAATGGTCGCGAACACGTTGCCGTACGCTTCCTGATGCAGCCAGCTCGACACGAGCTTTTCGATCACGACCGCATACATGCTGTTCAAGGCGGTGAGCGTCAAAAGACGCTGCGTGACCTGGCCCTCTGCGCGAAGCTCGGTCTTGAGCTGGATCACCATGGCGGGCGAAGTCGCCATGGCAATGGCGGCGAGCACCGTTGCGACCATCAGCGGGACGTTCAGGAACAGCAACACCGGCAAGACCAGCACGAACGTGAGCGTGGCTTCGGCGACGCTCGACATCACAAGCCAGGGGTTACGGCGGATCCAGCGCAGATCGAGCCGGCTGCCGAGTTCGAACAGCAGCAGGCCGAGCGCGACATCGAGCAGGGGCCGCGCGGCCTTGGCCGAATCGGCGTCGATCACGCCCGAACCGGCCGCGCCGGCAATCAGTCCGATGACCGCGTAGCCGGAAATGCGCGGCAAACGCCACGCGCGATAGCACAGCTCGCCGCACAAGCCCGCAGCGAGCAAGGCGAGACCAGCCCAAAAGATGGCGTCGGGTGCGAGCGGGCAGGCTGGAAAAAATGAAAACGCCGAATTCATCGTTATGGGTTCTCCTTTGCAGCAACGGCAGATGACACGAACCAGCGTGAGCCGGCGCGAACACCGGCGAGTGGGTGGACGCACGAGACGTTCCACTGGCGTTCATCGCTTCGCGTGATCCACGTTGCGAGTTTTCAACGATCGGATGATTCGAACGCGCCGCAGTCGCAAGGATCCCGACGCATTCAGGGGTGCGGCCATCGCAGCCGGCACGGCACGGTGAAAGAACGCCGTCGACGTTGAATCAGAGTCTGATTGAACGGCACTGTTCCGTAGCAGCGGGTACCGCCTGAGGCGAGGCACCACGCGGAAAAGAACGGCGATTGTGCCATAGCTTTTTCGGCTTCAACCGAAAACACACGAACATGCAGGCAAAACGGCAAAAAGTACTTTATCTTCGTGAGATGCGGAAAAACCACCCGTTTTATCGGCCGACCGCGCAGGCATTGCCGGCCTGTTGCGCGAGCGCAGTCGGTGAACCTAGGAGAAGTGTGCACCGCTCGCATGTGTTTTTCAGGACAGCACTTAGCACGAGGGTTTCAGGCGTCGCGTGATCTGTGCGGTGGCGCACTGTATCGCTCAGGCCTTGCTGTTTACGCGTTTACTGTATGTATACGTAGTAGCAGTTAACAAGCTGCCCGCTTTTCTGTGGATAACCGCTGTTTACCGAAGCGAATCAGCACTTTGCAGACTTCATAACCGCACGCACAGCGTGTGCGGCGACGACTCGTATACGCGGGTAACTTTTGGCGAAATTTTGCGGCGTTCGAGTTACCCCGTTTACGTCCACAACGGTTCCACACGAGTTGCAGCGGTAAACAGCGCGGTTATCCACAATTTGCGGTGGATAACCGCGGCGCACGCTGCAGCCGGTTAACCGACGACGCTTCCCTGCCGCAAAGCGCGCAGCAGAAACCGCGCAGGGTCGATGCCTTCGGCTAGATCACGTTCGAGCGGCCACGGCTCGCCTTCGATCTGCGAAGCGATCAGTTCCGCGCCGAGCGCCGCCCACACGAGACCGCGCGAACCGTAGGCGAATGCGCTGTGGAACCCCGGCGCACGCGGCAGATCCAGCGACCATGCACCGCGCAAGCGTTCGGCGTCGCGCGCGGCGAGTGTTTCGTCGGCGATGTTGCCGATCATCGGCATGCGGTCGCTCGTCACGCAGCGGAACGCGACGCGGCCCGTGACGGCCGCGGCATCGGCGTGATCCGGGTGATCGAGATAAGCGGCCGAGCGCGCAAACGCAGGCAGCATCTGCGCGACGCGCTCGATGTTTTCCAGATGACCCGCTGGACGAAGCGACGTCTCCACGTCGTCGAGCTCATAAGTGGCGCCCGTCAGCGTGACGCCGTCGGGCAGCGGTATCGCATAACCTTCGCCGATCACGGGCAACGACAGCGACGGCGCGGCGCCCGGCGGCAGCAAGGTGAGCTGGCCGCGGATGCTGCGCGTCGGCGCATGGCGCAAGCCGGCAACGCGCGCGGCCTCGTGAGCGCTCGCGACAATCACGACCGGCGCGCGCGAGCGCCTCGCCCGCCGTGTCGAACACCGTCCACTGATCGCCGGAATGCTCGATGCGCGCGACGTTCACGCCGAAGCGCCGCTCGAGCAGGCCGCCGGCGGCAGCGCACTGGGCGGCGCAGAGCGACGCCGGGTCGATCCAGCTGCCGTGCGGGAAAAACCAGCCGCCGCACGCGAGCGGCGTACCGGCGAGTTTCTGGGCGTCGTCGGCGGAGACGAGGTTGACGAACTCCGGCGGGTAGCACAACGCCGCGATGGCTTCGCTCATCGCGCGCTTCGTCTTCGTTTTCGGCGATCTGCAAAAGACCTGGGCCGCCGCGCTTCGGCGCGTGGCCGAGCCGTTCCAATGCCGCCCAGCGCCTGAGCGCGTACAGAAAGCCCGCGCGCGTGACGCGCGAGGCGACGCTGTCGTCGCGCGAGATCATCGGGTGGAAGACGCCGGCCGGATTGCCCGATGCATCCTGCGCAACCGACGCATGCCGTTCCAGCAAAGTCACGCGCCAGCCGCGCGCCGCGAGCCGCTCTGTGAGCGCGCATCCCGCGAGGCCGGCGCCGATCACCACCGCGGGCCGTTCGCCGGGCGCGAGCGGTCCGAGCGCCACGGGTGGCTCATGACGGCGCACGCGCCAGCGCGGCGCGAAATGGCCGACCAGCATCGCGCGTTTCCAGCCGAAGCCGTCCACCTTTCTGTACTCGAAGCCGGCCTGCGTCAGCGCGCTTGATGTCGCCGGCGCTGCTGTAAGTGGCGAATGTCGCGCCCTCGCCCGCCAGCCGCGCAAGCGACTTGAAGACAGCGGGCGTCCACAGCTCGGGATTTTTGGCAGGCGCGAAACCGTCCAGATAAAACGCGTCCGCGCGCAGCCTGAGGTTCGGCAAGCTCTGCTGCGCGTCGGCGAAAACCAGCGTGAGCACGACGCGCCCTTCGTCGAATTCCAGCCGATGCGTGCCCGGCACGAGCATCGGCCATTCGCTCGCCAGCGTGTCGGCAAGCGCGGCGATTGCCGGATCGGAGAGGATCGCGGCGTAGGCCCGCCGCAGATCGGCGAGCGCGAAGGGATGCTTTTCCGTCGAAACGAAATGAAGCCGCTCGCAGCGCGACGAGTCCGCCCGCCATGCGGCCCACGTCATCAGAAAGTTGATGCCCATGCCGAAGCCCGTCTCGAGCACGGTGAAGACGCGCCGGCCGTGCCAGCGTTCGGGCAGCGCGTTGCCGCGCAGGAAAACGTAATGAGCCTGCTCGAGCGCCCCGACGGCGCTGTGATAGATGTCGTCGTAGAGCGGCGAAAAAGGCGTGCCGTTGTCCCGGAACGAGAGCACGGCTGGGATCAGCGGATCGGTCATGCGCGACGCAAAGTGACGCCCCGGAATGCGGGTGCAACGTTACCGCCAGCGCGCGCGGCTCGCCGGGCGGCGAAAAAGACGCGCCGAGCGTTGGCAAAAACCAACGTCAAAGCCCCGTCCACACTGGGTTTCGGGTTTGCCAGCCAGGGCGGATCAGCAAAAAGTGCCGTTTCCTTGCTGTATCTGTTCCAAAACCGCGTAATTCTTCGAAACCCTTGTCCTGATTGGGTTTGTGCTGCGCTATCATAGCAAGCGCCGCGAAGGGAGCGGCAGCACGGCCGACGGACACTCGCTGTCCGGCGCTTTCGATCCGGAGGGGCTCCGGAGCCCCAGCTGCTCGACGGCGCGGCGCGCACGTATAATCGGCGCGTTCGCGCTGTTCGTGTCAACCTAAACTCAGAAAGGAACCTTAATGAACAAACAGGAACTGATCGACGCCGTCGCAGGACAGACGGGCGCCAGCAAGGCTCAAACCGGTGAAACGCTGGACACGTTGCTTGAAGTGATCAAGAAGTCTGTGTCGAAGGGTGACGCGGTCCAGTTGATCGGCTTCGGCAGCTTTGGTTCGGGCAAGCGCGCAGCGCGTACGGGTCGCAACCCGAAGACGGGCGAAACCATCAAGATTCCGGCCGCGAAGACCGTCAAGTTCACGGCGGGCAAGGCGTTCAAGGACGCAGTCAACAAGCGCTGAGCAGACTACTGCAGGCAGTTGACACCCGCCAACGGCGGGTTTTTTTCGTCTGTTTGCTGGGATCGAGCGAATGCGCGGCGTGGGGCCGTGTGCCACGGGCGCTTTGCGTTTGCCGCCGCCGATGCGGCTGACGGCGCTACCGCCTAGTCGTGGCGATGCGGAGTCTCGCCGTGGCTGTGAGTGTGGCTGTGGGCGTGGCCGTCGTGATCATGGTGGCTGTGAGCGTGCCCATGCCCATGGTGCTCGTGATCATGATCGTCTTCGTCGAAACCCCATGCCGGGAAGGGGTCGGCGAACTGCTGCCAGCCTTGAGGTTCCCGTGCGTATTCGTCGTCGGTCAGGAGGCACGCGTCGAATTTCGCCGCCCACAGCGCGGGGTCGATGCCGACGCCTATCATCACCAGCTCCTGCCGGCGGTCGCCGATGCTCGAGTCGTCCGGCGCCCCGTACCAGTCGGCGGCGATTTCGGCGGCCAGTTCGTCGTCGGCATCCGGCCATTCGCTGCGATCCTGGGCCGTCCACCACATGCCGGCCGGACCGTGCCGGCAAGCGCCACCCGCCTGCGACAGCGACCCGGCGATGTCGTTGCGCGTCGCAAGCCAGAAAAAGCCCTTGCTGCGCAACACGCCCTTCCATTCCTCGTGCAGCAGCGCCCACAGGCGCTCCGGATGAAACGGACGGCGCGCGCGATAAACGAAATTGCCGATGCCGAACTCGTCCGCGTCGCTGCGATGGCCGTGGCCATGCTCGTCTTCGCTTCGGTTCTGCGGATCGAGCGACGCCAGCCAGCCCGGCGCATTCGCGGTTTCGTCGAAGTGAAAGCGCTGGGTATTCACGATCTGCTCGAGCGGCACGGCGCCGAAGTGGCTCACCAATTGCACGGCGCGCGGGTTGATCCGGGCGAGCAGGCGTTGCAGGCGCGTGAGTTCGTCGGCACTGACGAGGTCGCCCTTGTTCATGACGAGCACGTCACAGAATTCGATCTGCTCGATCAGCAGCTCCACCACCGTGCGGTCGTCATTTTCCGTCGCGGCGATGCCCCGCTCGGCGAGCGCCTCCGCTGAGCCATAGTCGCGCAGGAAATTGAGCGCATCGACCACAGTGACCGTGGTGTCGAGCCGCACCGCTTTGGAAAGCGAATCGTCGTCAAGCTCGGCGTCCGCAAAAGTCTCGGCGATCTGCGTGGGCTCGGCCACAGCCGCCGACTCGATCAGAATCGCGTCGAAGCGTTTTTCAGCGGCCAGCCGTTGCACCTCGGCGAGCAGATCGTCGCGCAACGTGCAGTAGACGCAGCCGTTCGCGAGCTCGATCAGCTCCGCTTCCGGATGCGAGGCCGCCGCCGCATTGCGCGCGAGCGTCGCATCCACATTGACGGCGGCAAGATCGTTGACGATCGCCGCCACTCGCAGGCCGGCGCGATTCGCGAGGATGTGGTTCAGGAGCGTGGTCTTGCCGGCGCCCAGAAAACCGGAGAGCATGGTGACGGGCAATGGCGGCTGGTTCATCGCAGTACGGGAAATCGGGAGGATTGGAAGGCATGCCGGGCGCCGCGTCGCCGCGTGAGTTCAACGACGGTCGAGCGCGAGCAGTAGCACGAAGCCGCATTGTGCATCAAATCGGCAAGGCCAAGCGGACGGCGGCCGCAACCGGCAAATTCACGCGGTGCTTCAGTGTGCCGCCGGCATCAGGTTCCATTTGCGCAGAATCGCGGCGATCTGTTGAGCGTACTTGTCGCGCAACGCGGGCGTCTCCGAGTGATACGCGCCCACAGCCTGCCAGGTATTGCCGTACTTGTTCATTTGCCGGCGCAGATGCCATGCGGCGATGTAGACGTTCTTGCACGGCTCCATGAGCGTGCCTTGCGAGATGCCGTACTGAGCCAGCGTGGGCAGATGAATGGAGTTGATCTGCATGACGCCGTAATCGGTCGAACCGTTGGCGTTCTTGTGCTGCGCGTCGGGACGGTTATGCGATTCCTGCCACGCGATCGCGCGCAGAATCAGCGGGTTCACTTTCTGATATTTCGCGGCTTCGTCGAAGCAATCGGCGCGTGCCGGCCCGGCTGCGGCCAACACGGTAATTCCTGCCAGAAAGGTGACGAAGGTTCGTTTCATCGGTCAAGACGACTAGGCAAACCGCAAGGGTAAGGGATAGTAAGGCCTGCTATGAGCCATTGTTCAGCCGGCCGAAGCCAGCAAGCGCAATTTGGCCGGGACATTGGCGGGACCTACGGGAAAACCCGTGTCCGCGACGGCGAACCTGTGGCTTGTGAACGGCTCGTATGATACCGGCAGGTCGAGACCCGTCAGGTTGGCTAACAGACATAAGCGAGACATAAGCGGAACCTAAGCGCGCGAAAACACAGGGTTTTCTTGCGGCTTTCAACAGGCGGCGCTTTGCCTTCAAACGCGCTGCACGCGGGCGCGCTCCCTCGCGAAAACTCACTCGGCCTTTCCATTTGTGACAAATCCGACATGAAAAACTGTTACTGTTCCTTCTTTTATCGGATGGCCAGCATTTTAGGGCGGATTCGCCCACCTGGCCCGCCGGCAGACCGGCGGTCTACTCCCCTGTCCGCGCTGCATGACCGCCGGCGGCTCGCGCTGCCGGCATCGACATTACATTCCATGAGAAGAAATCGTATGGCTTTGCGTCGCGTCGCAACGGCGTTGCTGCTGGCTGGACTGATCACCGCGCAGACCGCACAGGCACAGGTGACACTCAACTTCGTCAACGCCGATATCGACCAGGTCGCGAAGGCGATCGGCGCGGCGACCGGCAAGACAATCATTGTCGACCCACGGGTCAAAGGTCAGTTGAATCTGGTGTCGGAAAACGCGGTGCCCGAGGACCAGGCACTGAATACGTTGCAATCGGCGTTGCGCATGCAGGGCTTCGCCCTCGTCCAGGATCACGGTGTACTGAAAGTCGTGCCCGAGGCGGACGCCAAACTGCAAGGCGTGCCCACCTACGTCGGCAATGCGCCGATCGCGCGCGGCGACCAGGTGGTCACGCAGGTGTTCGTGCTGAAGAACGAATCGGCGAATAACCTGTTGCCGGTGCTGCGTCCGCTGATTTCGCCGAATAACACCGTGGCCGCTTATCCGGCCAACAACACGATCGTCGTCACGGACTACGCGGACAACGTCCGGCGCATCGCGCAGATCATCGCCGGGGTGGACACGGCGGCGGGTCAGTCGGTGTCGGTCGTACAACTGAAGAATGCCAACGCGCTCGACATTGCGGCGCAGCTGAACAAGATGCTCGACCCCGGCGCGATCGGCAGCACGGATGCGACGCTCAAAGTGTCAATCACCGCCGATCCGCGCACCAATTCGCTGCTGATCCGCGCCTCGAACGCCGCGCGTCTTGCCGCGGCGAAAACGCTCGCGCGCGAACTCGACGCGCCGACCAGCATGCCGGGCAACATGCACGTCGTGCCGCTGCGCAACGCCGAGGCGACCAGGCTTGCCAAGACCTTGCGCGGCATGCTCGGCAAAGGCGGTGAAAGCGGCTCCGCGACCGGCGGCAATGAGGCGAACTCGTTCAACCAGAACAGCGGCGGCGGGATCGGCGGCAACAATTCGACAGGCACGGCCGGCACGCCGCCGCCGCTGCCGTCGGGCGGCCTGAACATGAGTTCCATGTCCTCGCCGATGGGCGGGTCCGGCGGCGGTGGTTATGGCGCGAACAACGCCAGTCAGTCCGGCGGGTTCCTCGGCAACGACAAGGACAAGAACGACGAGAATCAGCCGGGCGGCATGATCCAAGCGGACGCCGCGACCAACTCGCTGATCATCACCGCGTCTGAGCCGGTGTACCGCAATCTGCGCGCGGTGATTGACCAGCTCGACGCGCGTCGCGCCCAGGTCTATATCGAGGCGCTGATCGTCGAGCTTAATTCGAACACGAGCGGTAATCTCGGCATTCAATGGCAGGTGGCGAACAATTCGGTTTTTGCCGGCACCAACCTCGCCACCGGTTCGAGCAACAGCATCATCAACCTGACGGCAGCGGCGGCGGGCACGACGGGCGATCTTGCCACGGCGCTCGGCACGCAGGGTATCCAGCAGGGCCTGAACATCGGCTGGATTCACAATATTTTCGGCGCGCAAGGTCTCGGCGCGCTGCTCCAGGCACTGTCGCAGACGGCGGACGCCAACGTGCTGTCCACGCCTAACCTCATTACGCTCGACAACGAGGAAGCGAAGATCGTCGTCGGTACGAACGTGCCTATCCAGACCGGTTCGTACTCGAACCTGACCAGCGGTAACGCCAGCTCGGCATTCAATACGTATGACCGCGTCGACGTCGGCCTCACGCTGCACGTCAAACCGCAGATCACCGACGGCGGCATTCTCAAGCTGCAGCTGTACACGGAAGACTCGGCCATCGTGAACGGCACCACCAACGCGGCGACCAACCCGGCCGGCCCGCAGTTCACGAAGCGCTCGATCCAGTCGACGGTGCTCGCCGACAACGGCGAAATCATCGTGCTCGGCGGCCTGATGCAGGACAACTATCAGGTCAGCAACAGCAAGGTGCCGCTGCTTGGCGACATCCCGTGGATCGGCCAGCTGTTCCGCTCGGAGCAGAAGAATCGCAACAAGACGAATCTGATGGTGTTCCTGCGTCCGGTGATCATCAGCGATCGCGATACGGCGCAGGCTGTCACGTCGAATCGCTACGACTATATTCAAGGTGTGCAGGGCGCGTACCGTCAGGACAACAACCTGATGAAGGACAACGACGACCCGGTGGTTCCGCCGAAGCCGGTTGGCCCGAGCCAGGGCGGTTCGACGCTGAATCTGTTCGATCTCGACCAGATGCGCCGTCAGCAGATGCATCCGCGCCTGTCCACGCCGCAGTCCAACGCGGCGCCGACGACAGCGCCCGCCACCGTGCCGGCCGCGCCTGCCGTGAACGGCGCTGTGCAAAGCAATCCGGTGCCGGTCGCGCCGTCCACCGCATCGCCAGGAGTGAAGCCGTGAATACGCCGTCCATGCCGCCGTCAGCGTCAACGTCGCCGGCATCGTCGCGGGCCGGAGCGGCGGGCGCCGGACAGCCGGCCGCCGGTCTTTCATCCGCGGAGGTGATCGGGCAGGCGGAACGCGCGGCACCGTCGGCCATCGCTGCGCGCCTCGTGCCGTACGGCTTCGCGCGCAGCGGCCAGATCCTCGTCGCGCATCAGCACGCGGACAGCCTCGAAGTGTGGATCAGCGAGCGCACGAGTGAAGCCGCGCTTGCCGAAGTCGCGCGCAATTTCGGCGCGGTCTCGGTGGCGCGTCTTCCCGCCGACGAACTCGCGCAGGCGATCAACCAGGCCTACGCGCGCCAGGACGGCAGCGCGGCGCAGGTGGTCGGCGAGGTGGAAGGCGAAGTCGACCTGTCGCGCCTGATGCAGGACATTCCCGAAGTGGAAGACCTGCTGGAATCGGAAGACGACGCGCCGATCATCCGCATGATCAATGCGCTGCTCACGCAGGCCGCGCGCGAACAGGCGTCGGACATTCACATTGAACCGTTCGAGAACGCGTCGGTGGTGCGCTTTCGCGTCGACGGCACGCTGCGCGACGTCGTCCGCCCGAAAAAAGCGCTGCACGGCGCGCTGATTTCGCGGATCAAGATCATGGCGCAGCTGGATATCGCAGAAAAACGTCTGCCGCAGGACGGCCGCATCACGCTGCGCGTGGGCGGCCGTCCGGTCGACGTGCGCGTCTCGACGCTGCCCACGGGCCACGGCGAGCGCGCGGTGCTGCGTCTGCTGGAAAAAGACGTCACGCGCCTGAACCTCGAGGCGCTCGGCATGGGCCCGGACACGCTCGCTAGGTTCGACAAGCTGATCGGCCGGCCGCACGGCATCGTGCTCGTAACCGGCCCGACTGGCTCGGGCAAGACCACTACCCTGTATGCGTCGATGTCGCGGCTCGAGACGGCGACCACCAACATCATGACGGTGGAAGACCCGATCGAATATGACCTGTCGGGCATCGGCCAGACGCAGGTCAACGAGCGGATCGGCATGACCTTCGCGCGGGCGCTGCGCTCCATTCTGCGGCAGGATCCGGACGTCATCATGATCGGCGAAATCCGCGACCTCGAAACCGCGCAGATTGCCGTGCAGGCTTCGCTCACCGGCCACCTCGTGCTGGCCACGCTGCATACCAACGACGCCGCCTCCGCCGTCACGCGTCTGACCGACATGGGCGTCGAGCCGTATCTGCTGGCGTCGTCCTTATTGGGCGTGCTGGCGCAGCGGCTCGTGCGGCGCCTGTGTCCGGTATGCCGCGAACAGCGCGCGGAAGAAGACGGCCGCGTCCATTGGCATCCGGTCGGCTGCGACAAGTGCGGCCAATCGGGCTATGCGGGCCGGCGCGGCGTCTACGAACTGCTCCTGATCGACGACGACATCCGCTCGCTGATTCACCGCAATGCATCGGACGCCGACATTCTCGCCGCCGGCCGCGCACAAGGCATGCACACGCTGCGCGAGGACGCGGAGCGCTGGCTCGCGTCGGGACTCACGTCGCTCGAAGAAGTGATTCGCGTGACGGGCGGAGCGTAAGCGCATGCCGGCATTCCGTTTTGAGGCGATCGACGCGGCGGGCAAGGCGCAAAAAGGCGTGCTCGACGCGGACAGCGCGCGCGGCGCCCGCACCAATCTGCGTTCGCAAGGGCTGACGCCGCTGGTCGTCGAACCGGCGGCCACGCGCACGCGCGGCGAGCGCAATCAGCGGCTTTCGTTGGGGCGGCGGCTGTCGCAGCGCGAGCAGGCCATTCTCACGCGGCAGCTCGCGAGCCTGCTGATTGCCGGCCTGCCGCTCGACGAAGCGCTCGCCGTGCTCACCGAGCAATCGGAGCGCGACTACATCCGCGAATTGATGGCGGCGATCCGCGCGGAAGTGCTCGGCGGCCATTCGCTCGCGAATGCGCTCTCGCAGTATCCTAAAGATTTCCCCGAGATCTACCGCGCGCTGGTTGCGGCGGGCGAACACACCGGCAAGCTCGGCCTCGTGCTCTCGCGGCTCGCTGACTACATCGAGCAACGCAACGCGCTCAAGCAGAAGATCGTGCTCGCGTTCACCTACCCGACCATCGTGACGATCATCGCGTTCGGCATCGTCATGTTTCTGCTCAGCTATGTGGTGCCGCAGGTGGTCAACGTGTTCGCGAGCACGAAGCAGCAACTGCCCTTCCTCACCATCATGATGATGGCGCTCTCGGGCTTCGTGCGGAACTGGTGGTGGGCCGTGCTGATCGCCGTCGCGGTGCTGTCCTATGTGGTGCGCTCCACGCTGCGGCAAGCCGGTCCGCGCCTCGCGTTCGACCGGTGGCTGCTCACCGCGCCGCTCCTCGGCAAGCTCGTGCGCGGCTACAACACCGTGCGGTTCGCGAGCACGCTCGGCATTCTGACGGCGGCGGGCGTGCCGATTCTGCGCGCGCTGCAAGCCGCCGCCGAAACGCTCAGCAACACGGCGATGCGCGGCAACATCGACGACGCCATCGTGCGCGTGCGCGAAGGCACGTCGCTGTCACGCGCGATCGGCAATACGAAGACGTTTCCGCCGGTGCTGGTCCACCTGATCCGTTCCGGCGAAGCGACGGGCGACGTCACGACCATGCTCGACCGTGCCGCCGAAGGCGAAGCGCGCGAGCTCGAGCGCCGCACGATGTTCCTGACGAGTCTGCTGGAGCCGCTCCTGATTCTGGCAATGGGCGGCGTGGTGCTGGTGATCGTGCTGGCGGTGATGCTGCCGATCATCGAGTTGAACAACCTGGTGCAGTGATTTGCGGAGGGCGGCCGCGCTAGCCGCCGCGCTTTAGCGAACGTAGATGGTCGGGCCCGCTGCGTTGGCCGGCAGGAATACTTCGGAATGCGCCCCGTTGCGGTCGATCACGATGGAACGGGCGCGCACTTCGGAGAGCTTCGCGCCTTGCATCAGCGTGCTGCCGAGCGACACCGCATGCGGCGGCTCGCCGCCCACGCTGACAATGGCCGCGGCGCCTTCGCGCAGCGCGAGAATGCCGAACAGATGCACGTCTTGGTTGACCGTGCGCGTGAGCTGCCCGCCGAACAGCGTGGCCGCCTGCTCGGTCGAGACCTGCGGGTGCGCGGCGGCTGCGGGCAGCGGCGCGCCGGACATCGTGGTGAGCGTGATGACCCAGTAGGTCAGCGTCGCGCAAAAAACGGCGAACAGCGCGAGCGACACAAGGCGGATTTGGAGGGCGTTCATGCGCATCATTGTACGGACTATTGTGAAAATTGCGTTGTGTTGAAACCCTTCAACTGCATGACATTAAAATGACCGGCAGGGCGTGTTCAATGGCATCGAAACTGCTGGACGCGGACGCCCGCAGTCAAAAATTTATCTGAAAGAGGTAGCAAGCTATGCAACTGTCGACCACTCGCCGCACAGCAATCGCGGGTCTGCGCAGCCGTCGTCAACGCGGCTTCACGCTGATCGAAATCATGGTCGTGATCGCGATTCTCGGCATTCTGGCCGCGTTGATCGTGCCGAAAATCATGAGCCGTCCCGACGAAGCGCGGCGCGTCGCCGCCAAGCAGGACATCGGCACGGTGATGCAGGCGCTCAAGCTTTATCGTCTGGACAACGGCCGTTATCCGACGCAGGAGCAAGGCCTGCGCGCATTGATCGAAAAGCCGGCGACGGATCCGGTGCCGAACAACTGGAAGGACGGCGGCTATCTGGAGCGTCTGCCGAACGATCCGTGGGGCAACAGCTATCAGTACCTGAACCCGGGCGTGCACGGCGAGATCGACGTGTTCAGCTACGGCGCGGACGGCAAGGCAGGCGGCGAAGGTAATGACGCCGACGTGGGCTCGTGGCAATAGACGTTAGCAACACGCGTGTCGTGACCTGCCCGCCGCTCCGCGCGCCGGAGGCGTTTGCGCGCACGGTTGGCGGAGGCCGCGGGAAGGCCGGCGCCATGGCAAGCCTGAACGCAGGCGCGAGACGCCGGCATCAGGCGGGCTTCACGCTGCCCGAAATGATGGTGGTGCTGGTGATTGCAGGCTTACTGGTTTCCCTCACCGCGTTGACCATGACGCGCAACCCGCGCACCGACCTTAACGAGGAGGCGCAGCGCCTCGCGCTGCTGTTCGAATCGGCCGGCGACGAAGCGCAGGTGCGTGCGCGCCCCATCGCGTGGCAGCCGCTCGACGGCGGTTTTCGTTTCGACATGCGCACGGAAGACGGCTGGCGTCCGCTGCGCGACGACCTGCTCAAGCCGCGCCAGTGGGAAGGCGGCGTGACCGGCGTGACGATCGACTATCCGGGCTCGAGCTCGCAGGCGAGCCGCGTGGTGTTCGGCATCGAGGCGATCGACGTGCCCGTGCGCGTCACGCTCTTCTCCGCCGTGGGCCGCGCGACGATCGTTGGCACCGGCAATGGCCGCTACGAGGTGCATTGACATGCGTCGTCGTAGCAGCACGGCGCCGCGCGGCGCCGCGCACCGCGAATGCGGTTTCACAATGATCGAGGTGCTGGTCGCGCTCGCCATCATCGCGGTCGCGCTGGCCGCGTCGCTGCGCGCGGTCGGCAGGCTGGCGAGCGGCGAGGCCGACCTTCACCGGCGGCTGCTTGCCGGCTGGAGCGCGGACAACACGCTTGCGCAGTTGCGTCTCACGCATGCATGGCCGAATGTCGGCTCGACCAGCTTCGACTGCTCGCAAGGCAATTTGCAGCTGATCTGTACCGAGCAGGTGACGGCGACGCCCAATCCGGTGTTCCGTCGCGTGGAAGTGATGGTGACGATGCCCGGACGCTCCGGCAATCTCGCTCAGATGGTTACGGTGGTCGCGAATGAAACGAATCGTTCGCTCTGAGCGCGGCTTCAGTCGCTTCGGCCACGCAAGCCGCTCGAGTCGCTCCAGCCGCTCGAGCCGCAGTGGCGCCCGCGGCTTCACGCTCATCGAGTTGCTGGTCGCGATTGCGATCATGGCGGTGATCGCCGTGCTGTCGTGGCGCGGGCTCGACCAGATTATCCGCGGGCGGCAGACCATCACGAACGCGATGGAAGACGAGCGCGTCTTCGCACAGCTGTTCGACCAGATGCGCATCGACGCGCGCCAGGCCGCCTCCGACGACGAATCCGGCCAGCCCGCCGTGTCGCTCGCGGGCGGCGCCTTGCAGATCGTGCGGCAGATGCACCTGCCAGGGTCCGCGCCGCGTCTGCAGGTGGTGCGTTACCGCGTCACCGAGGGCCGCGTGGTCCGTTACGCGTCGCCGCCGCTAGCCAACGTCGGCGATCTGCGCGCGGCCTCGCGCGGCGGAGAAGGCGAAGGCTGGTCGGCCGTCCCGCTGATGGGCGGCGTCGGCGCGATTTCCGCGCGCCTTTACGTGCCGCGCGTCGACTGGACCACGCAGATGAAGGACGTGCAAGGTGCGATCACCGAGGCCGATAACAACCTGAAGGTGCCGCAGCTCGGCAACGCGCCGCTGCCGCGTTCGGTGACCGGCCTAGAAGTGAGTGTGGGCGCGAAGTCGCTCGCGCGGCCCATCACGCGCGTTTTTCTGATTGGAGAATGAGATGAGATCCTCCTGCTTTCATGCCTGCCGTCCGGCAATGGCGCTGCGCGCGGAACGCGGCCCGCGCGGCGCGGTGCGCAGTTGCGGGAGGCGCGCGCGACAGCCGCAACTGCCGGAACCGGCGCAACGGCCGCAACAGCGGCGGCCGTCACAGCAGCGCGGCGCGGCCATCATCAGCGCGTTGCTCGTGGTCGCACTGTCGGCGATCCTCGTCTCCGGCATGCTGTGGCGTCAGCAGATCCAGGTTCGCCGGATCGAGAACCAGCGTCTGCTCGCGCAGGCCCAATGGGTCGCACGCGGCGCGCTCGACTGGACGCGCCTGATTCTTCGCTCGGAAGGCGATACGTCGGCGGGCATCACGTATCTCGGCGGCGTGTGGGGCGTGCCGATCGCGAAGACGCGGCTCTCCGACTTCCTCGGCCAGATCGGCGAGGTGCGCGCGCAGCAAGGCGCGGCGACCTACCTGTCGGGATCGATTGAAGACGCTCAGGCGAAGTTCAATTTGCGCAACCTGGTGGCGAGCCCGGCGCCCGGCGTCATGCAGCTCGACGCGGAGCAGATCGGCGCGTATCAGCGGCTCCTCGTCTCGCTCGGCGTGAACAGCCAGCTCGCGAAGAACACGGCGGTGCAGGTGCGCGCGAGCCTGGTGCAATCGGCCACGCGGTTTCAGACGGTGACGTCCACGTCCGGCGCGACGTCCACGCCGGCCATCCAGGGCGGCGCGATGGGTGGGGCAATGGGTGGTGGAACGGGCGGCGGCTTCACCGACAAACCCGGCATAGAAGACAGCGAGGACAGCGCCGCCCACGCGCCGCTGCAAATGACGAGCGTCGATTCGCTGCTCGACATTCCCGGCTACACGCCGGAGATGGTCGCGCGCCTGCGGCCCTTTGTTACCGTGCTACCCACGGTGACGGCGGTCAACATGAATACAGCATCAGCCGAGGTGGTCGCGGCGGTTGTGCCGGGCATGAGCCTATCTTCGGCGCAGGCGTTCGTCGCGCGCCGGCAGACGGTGTTTTTTCATAACGTCGGCGACGTCCAGCTCGCGTTGCGCGGCGCGGGCGTGCAGCAGGTGTCGATCGATCCGAACCAGTTCGACGTCAACACCAATTACTTCCTGATTCACGGCCGCGTGCAGCACGAGCGCGCCGAGGTGGATCGCACGACCCTCGTCTATCGCGACGCTTTGACTCACACTACGCGTATCGTGCGGGTGCAAGACCAACTATGAACAACGCCTTTCCCAGAGAGAGTGGCCTTTGAGCACGCTGATCGTCTTATTGCCGCCGCGTGATCCGGCGGTGCCGTCGCAGGAATGGCAGCTGCCGGACTTGCCGTTCGTGCTGCTCGACAAGTCGGGACGCACGCAGCGCGCCGGGCGCTCGGCGCTCGCGCTGTTGCCGCGCGCCGCGTCAACGGTGCTGATGGTCGCCGCACGCGACCTGCTGATGATGCCTGCTACGCTGCCGCCGCTGCGCGGGCCGAAGCTGCGCCAGGCGTTGCCGAACATCGTCGAGGATCAGCTGATCCAGGACCCGCAAACCTGCCACATCACCGTCGACCCGCAACCGGGCCCAGGCGGCCGGCAGGTGCTCGCGATCATCGATCGGGGATGGTTCCGCTTCATCTGCGAGGCGTTTTCCGCGGCGGGTCACCGCAGTCTGCGCGCAGTGCCGGTCACGCGCTGTCTGCCGGAGGCGCCGCCGTCCGCGCCAGTCAAGGTGGCCGAAGAAGCGACACAGACGGTGAGCGCGCCCGAGCTGGCGCTGGCAGGCGCGGGCGCTTCCCTGCGCGATGCCCCGCCGAAGGCAAGCGCGCCCAACGCATCTGCCGACGCCCCATCCGAAGTCGTGCCGATGGTAGCGGCCGTGCTCGGCGCGGTCGTGCAAACGGCGCCGGCCATGCTGCTGGAAGGCGCGGCGCCAGGCGGCCCGCCGCGCGTCGAACTGGCGATTGCGCGCGGCGCGCAAGGCGAAGGGCTCGCCGTGCCCGCGAGCGCGGTGAACGCGACGCTTGCAGCGCTCGCCGGTGCCATGCCGGTGTCGCTCCACATGCTGACTGAAGTGCCGGGCAACGAGCCGAGCCTCGGTGCGAGCAGCCCCGCGCGGCTCGCCGCGCATGTGCACGGCGCAAGTCCGCTGCCGTTCGAGCAGCTCGCGCGCCGCGCGCTCGCGTGCCGCTTCGATCTGTGTCAGTTCGAGTTCGCGTCGCAGCCGTGGCGGCTCGACCGCGCGACGCTGCGCCGCCTGCGCCTGCCCGTGCTGCTCGCGATCGGCGCGCTGCTGGTCGCGATTGTCGGTGCCAATGTGCAGTGGCTGATGCTTTCGCGTCAGCGCGACGCCATCAACACGCAGATGACCGAGCTGCTGCTCAACGCCTTCCCGAAAACGACCGTCGTGCTCGATGCGCCCGATCAGATGTCGCGTCAATTGCAGCAGTTGCGCGTGGCTGCCGGCGAGCTGTCGCCCGACGACTTCCTGTCGCTCGCGGATGGCCTCGCGCGGTCGCTGCCGCCCGTGCCCGTCAACGGCATCGCCGCGCTCGATTATCACGACCGGCGGCTCGACGTCACCTTCAAGCCCGAGGTCAAGCTCGATGCGGATTTCGGCAAGCGCCTCGCGCGCAACGGACTCAATGGCGCGGTCGACAGCAATACCGGCAAGTGGACCATCAGGAACGGACAATGAAAGCTCAACTCGCTCAAACTTGGGCCGGCTTCTGGGAGCAGCGCACCGACCGCGAAAAAGTGCTGCTGACGTGGGGCGGCGCGCTGCTCGCGGTAGTGATTGCGTGGTCGGTGCTGTGGGCACCCGCGCAGGAAGGGCGCGCGCGGCTGCGTGAATCGCTGCCCACCTTGCAGCGCCAGCTCGCGCAGATGACGGCGCAAGCCAACGAAGCGCGCCAGCTTGCCGCGGCGGCTCAGGGCGTGGCGCCGACGGGCGGCGCGCTGAAGGACGCGCTCTCCGCGTCGCTGGCCGACCACGGCCTCGCGGCCACGCGGGTCCAGGTGATCGGCAACGCGGTGCAGGTGCAGATGAAAAACGCGTCGTTTCCCGCGTGGACGGCCTGGGTCGACGACGTGCGCCGCCAGTTCAAGGTGCAGGTCGCGGAAGCGCATGTGACCGCGCTGAAGGAAGACGGCCAGGTGGATCTGACGGCGTCGCTGCAGCCATCCACGGCCAAATGAGCGCGCTGCCACGGGACCTCGCATGACTTACTGGATGCGGCGCCTGCGCGCCGCGCTGCCCTGGCTGCTGGTCGCCGTCCTGTCCAGCCTGGCCGTGATGCTCGCGATGTTGCCGGCCGCGTGGATCACGCCGCAGTTCGCCCGGCAAAGCGGCGGGCACGTGAACCTTGTCAACCCGGCGGGGTCGCTCTGGCACGGTTCCGCCACGCTGATGCTGGCCGCCGGTTCCGACATGAGCGCCGCGACGCTGCTGCGCGGACGGATCGAATGGCACACGGCGTTCTGGCCGCTCTTCACAGGCCGCGTGCGCATGACCATGCGCCATAGCGAGGCGATGCCCGACCCGATCACCATCGACGCGACGCCGCGCAGCGCGAATGTGACGCCCGGCACGATCGCAGTGCCGGCTTCGCTGCTGAGCGGGCTCGGCGCGCCTTTCAACACGCTGGATCTGCAAGGCGATGTGCGGCTTTTTTGGTCCGACTGGCGCAGCTTCAATCGCGAGGCGTTCGGCCAGCTGACTGTCGCGCTGAACGACGTCAGTTCACGCGTATCGCCCGTGAAGCCGCTCGGTTCGTATCAGCTCGTGTTTCAGGCGGAAGGCGTGTCGTCGACACTCGAGTTGCGGACCGTCAAAGGACCGCTGATGCTGAGCGGGCGCGGCGTCGTCTCGCCGGCTTCCACGTCGTTTCACGGAACGGCGAGCTCCGCGCCCGAGGCGCGCGACAATCTGGCGGGACTGCTGAATCTGCTCGGACGGCCGAGCGGGCCGAACGCGGTGATGTTGTCGTTCGTGCATTGAAGGCCGCGCCCACGCGCGTTTTCGCGGGCTGCACGCGACGCCACGCGATCTATTTGCTTTGCGCGTCGATCTGCGGCGAGGCTTCGCCGGATTGTGCAACCGGAGTCACCGCTGGCGCCGAAGCCGATGACGGCAAAGGCGCAGGCGCCGCGACGTCGCCGGTTTCGCGGGTCATTTGCGAGACGTCCCAGCCGCCGCCGAGCGCCTTCACCAGTCCGACCGACGACACCATCCGCTGCCCCGCAATAGTCTGCAGCTTCTGCTCGGCCGTGAACGCCGTGGTTTGCGCGGTCAGCACGTTGAGAAAGCCGACTGTGCCCGCCTTGTATTCGTTCGTCACGATGGCGAGCGCCTGGCGCGCCGACTCCACGGCCTGCTGCTGCACTAGGATTTCCCGTTCGAGGATGCGTTGCGACGCGAGGTTGTCCTCGACGTCCTGGAACGCCGTGAGCACCGCCAGGCGATATGTCGCGACGCTCTCGTCATAAGCCGCGCGAGCCGCTTCGGTTTTCGCGCGGCGCAGCCCGGCGTCGAACAGGGTCGCCGCGAGTTGCGGCCCGACGGTCCAGAAGCGCGACGGCACGGTCAGCAATTGCGAGAAAACCGAGCTCTGGAAGCCGCCGTTCGCCGATAAGGTCAGCGACGGAAAAAACGCGGCAATCGCGATGCCGATCTGCTCGTTCGCCGCCGCAGCCTTGCGTTCCGCCGACGCAATGTCGGGCCGCCGCTCGAGCAGCGCCGACGGCACCTGCGCGGGCACGGCGGGCGGCGTCGCGGTGAGCGGCATGGGCGGAAGGGAGAAGCTGGAGGCCGGTTCGCCGACGAGCACCGCAATGGCATGCTCGTCCTGGGCGCGCTGCACGCCGTTGTCGATCGCGGATGCCTGCGCCGATTGCAACTGCGTTTGCGCCTGGATCACGTCCGAGCGCGCGGCCACGCCCGCGGCGTACTGGTTCTGCGTGAGTTGCAGCGAGCGCTGATAGGCGGCGACGGTCTCGTCGAGCAGTTTCTGGTTGGCGTCGAGCGCGCGCAGCGAGAAATAGGTTTGCGCGAGCGTGGCCTGCGCCGACAGACGCGCGTTGGCGAGATCGGCGGCGGCGCTTTGCTGGCCGGCCTTCTGCGCGTTGACCGAGCGGCCCGACCGAGCCCCACAGGTCGAGCTCCCAGGTGGCGTCGAGTTGCAGGCTGTAGCTGTTGTAGACGCCCGAGCTGCTAACCGTGGTGGAACCCCCACTCGACGAAGCACCGTTGCCCGAGCGCGTGGCGGCCGCCGACGCGCCAACAGTCGGAAAGTAGGCCGCGCGCCTCGCCGACCAGCGCGCGCGCCCGCCGGTAGGCGGCGGCATATTGCGCGATGGTCTGGTTGGCGGCGTTCAGCTTCTCTTCCAGTGCGTCGAGCTGCGGGTCCTGGTAGAGGGTCCACCAGGACCCGCGGTCCTGCTGGTCCGCCGGTTGCGCGACTTTCCAGCCGGGCGCAGCTTCCTTGTAGGACGCGGGAATCCCGGCGGCGGGGCGCTTGTAGTCGGGACCGACCGCGCAGGCGGCGACGAGGCCGGCAACGGCCACCGCTACCGCGAGAGTCAGGACGCGAGGCGCAAATGTCCGCGCGGACGGGATTCGGTCAGACTGCATGCATTGTTTCCTTCTGGACGCCACGTGCCGCCGATGGCGCCGCCGCCTGTACGTGTGCCGGCATGTTAGCGTATGAGCCGGCTGGGCGCGGGAAACAGAAAGGTTAATGCGGGCAGCGAAGAAGGTGTGTTACCGACGGTGTCGCGAAGGTTACGCGCTGTTACCGGGCGGGGGTTCAGCTCCACCCTGGCCGCTCATGCCTCCCGCCAGATCAGCCGCAGCGCTTGCCGCGCGGACCGGAATCGCGGCGATCTCCGCGGATGCCCCCTTCGCGCCCTTGTGCCCCGACGATGCTCGAACCACGCCAGTACCGCGACCCCCACTGATCCGCCGGGCAGCACGAACAGCACGGCAAACAACGCGAGCTTCCACCAGCGATGCGGGCCCTGGAAGCTGTGCAAAGCGGAATCGGTCAGAGAGCGGCTGAGGCCGCCGAGGGTATTTTTCAGGTACAGCATGGGCGGAACATCCTTAGGTCACGCCGGCCTGGCGGCGGACAAAAAAGCGGTCAGAACATAGTCTCGAGTGTCGCGGATCGCGCAACTCGTTGCTTAATATAATATTGACTATGCAAGTAAATTTCAAGATACTGTGCGCGATGCACGGCCGCGGTGTTGTTTTTCGGCGGCCCGCGCGCCTGCCACTCCGGCCTGCTGCTATGTCCCCGAATTCAAGATGGCTGACGGTCCTTACAAAGCCGACGAAATCCGGCTCGATACGAGCCTCGGCTATTACCTGTCGAAAACCTGTCGAAAGCGCGCAACGTGCTGGTCGAGCGCACCGACCGGACCGTTAAACCGCTCGGGGGCTGACGGCGCAGCAAATCGGCGTGATCCTGATGCTCGCCGCCGGGCGCGCGAACACGCCGTTCGAGCTGTCACGCGTCATGTCGTACGACAGCGGGTCGATGACCCGTCTGCTGGACCGCCTTGAAAAGAAAGGCTTTTTGCTGCGCACGCGCAGCGACGCGGATCGCCGGATGGTGAAGCTGGAGCTGACGCCGCAAGGGCAGGACGCGGCGCGCCAGTTGCCCGGCATTGGCGCCGCCGTGCTCAACGAGCAGTTGCGCGGCTTCTCGGCCGCCGACCTCGCGACGCTGATCGATCTGCTTGGCCGTTTCATTGCCAACGGGATCGACGCCGGCTCGAACGCGGGCTGCGGTTTGTGTGCCGAGGCCGACCCGTCCGATGCCGAACTCGACGATTCATCCCCGGAAAACGGCAAGCATTAACTGACTGATGCCTCTTGAGGACGCAGTTGCAATCCAATCTCTGTCTGGGCAGAGTGTGATGGGGCATGTAACCGGCCCTTCAACTGAAGCGATCCACCTGGCGACAATTTTTCCGCGCTGAGGAGAACAATCATGGCCGCTACGGCTACCAACGCTGCCGAACCCGCAGCACAACCGGCCGCCTCGTCCGCCACGCCGCCCGCGGCGGAGCCCGCGCCGCTTACCGGCGGCGCGCTCGCGCTGCTGACCGTCGGACTGGCGCTCGGCACCTTCATGGAGGTGCTGGACACATCGATTGCGAATGTCGCCGTGCCGACCATCTCCGGCAGTCTCGGCGTGGCCACGAGCCAGGGCACGTGGGTGATCTCGTCGTATTCGGTGGCCTCGGCGATCGCGGTGCCGCTGACAGGCTGGCTCGCGCGGCGTGTCGGCGAAGTACGGCTCTTCACGCTGTCCGTGCTGCTCTTCACGATCGCCTCGGCGCTGTGCGGTTTCGCGCAGAACTTCGAGTCGCTGATCATCTTCCGGCTCGTGCAGGGGCTCGTGTCCGGGCCGATGGTGCCGCTCTCGCAGACCATTCTGATGCGCTCCTATCCGCCGGAGAAACGCGGGCTCGCGTTGGGACTGTGGGCGATGACAGTGATTTGCGCGCCGATCTTCGGGCCTGTGATGGGCGGCTACATCACGGACAACTACACGTGGCCGTGGATCTTCTACATCAACGTGCCGATCGGCCTCTTTTCCGCGGGCTGCGCGTTCGTGCTGCTGCGCGGGCGCGAAACGAAGACCGCGCAGCAGCGCATCGACGCGGTCGGCCTTTCCTTGCTCGTGATCGGCGTGGCGTGCCTGCAGATGGTGCTCGACCTCGGCAAGGATCGCGACTGGTTCAACTCCACGTTCATCGTGACGCTCGCGGTCATCGCGGTGATCTCGATTGCGTTCATGCTGGTGTGGGAGATGACCGAGAAAGAACCCGTCGTCGATCTGTCGCTGTTCAAGGACCGCAACTTCGCGCTCGGCGTGCTCATTATCTCGTTCGGATTCATGGCCTTCTTCGGCTCGGTGGTGATTTTTCCGCTGTGGCTGCAAACCGTGATGGGTTACACCGCCGGCCTTGCGGGTCTTGCCACCGCGCCGGTCGGCATACTCGCACTGTTCCTTTCGCCGCTGATCGGCAAGAACATGCACCGGCTGAACCTGCGCGTGATCGCGAGCTTCGCGTTCATCGTGTTTGCGTTCGTGTCGCTGTGGAACTCCACCTTCACGCTCGATGTGCCGTTCAACCACTTGATCTGGCCGCGTCTCGTGCAAGGCATCGGCGTGGCCTGCTTCTTCGTGCCGATGACGACCATCACGTTATCGAGCGTGCCGGACGAACGGCTCGCGAACGCATCCGGCCTGTCGAACTTTTTCCGGACGCTGTCCGGCGCAATCGGCACCGCGATCAGCACGACGTTTTGGGAAAACGACACCATTCGCCATCACGCGCTGCTGGTCGATAACGTCAACGTCTACGCCGCGAACACCGACGCGTACACGAATGCGCTGGCCGGCGTGGGTCTGTCCGGCGACAGCATCACCGCGCAGTTGAACCAGGCGGTGACCGCACAGGCTTATATGCTGGCGACCAACGATTTTTTTCGCATTTCGTGCGCGGCCTTCCTCGTGCTCGCCGTGCTCGTGTGGATCACAAAACCGCGCAAGGGCGTCGGTCCTTCGATGGGGCACTGAGCGCGCCACGCGCTGCTTACTGACTGGCCGCCGCGCCGGCCGACGGCGCGGCCGGCTGCCCTTGCAGCGCCTCCGGGTGCATGGCGATGGACGCCGGCTGCGACGGTTTCGCGTCGGTTCCTTGCGTGCCGGCCGCTCTGCCGCGCACGTACTGCTTGAAGTCGGCACCCGCTTCCCGCGGGTTCGGCTTGCAGCCGAGCGATCCGTCGCAATGCGCAGCAAAGCCGATTGTCGCGGTGCCGTCCGGATTTGGCGTGCGGGTGATCTGATACGCGAGCGCGCGCTTGCCGCCGTCGGGGCCGGCGGTTTGGATCAGCGTGTCGGTGGCGGCTTCCACCTCGTACTTCGAATGGCTG
The DNA here is from genome assembly GCA_940746715.1 of uncultured Paraburkholderia sp. Taxonomy (GTDB): domain Bacteria; phylum Pseudomonadota; class Gammaproteobacteria; order Burkholderiales; family Burkholderiaceae; genus Paraburkholderia. The sequence goes on along the minus strand of CALNWN010000005.1, from coordinate 164,307 downwards.
GCCACCCACGTTTGCGCGCGCTGCCAACAGAGGTCGCACTCGGCCTTGTTCGAGCACGTGAGCGGCGTGGTTGCAATCTGCATGACGTCGGGATCGACCTGTCCCTGCGTCGAGCATCCGGCCGCGGCCATGGCCGCAATGGCCGCGATGGCGTCGCGCAGTATGGGCAACAGACCTTTGTTCATCACGTTGATCTCCCTCTCGCTAGCGTGTCGTAAAAGTTTGGACCGTCTTGTGCGGAGCGTGTTTCGTCCGGATCAGAGAAACGTGGAAATGCGCGAATAATTTGCCGGCGAGGCCGGGGCTCGCCGACGTTTTGCGTAGTGGTTACCGCGAGGTCCAGCGGGCAACAAAAAAGCGGCTACGGGAGCCGCTTTACTGTGCTGCCGCAAATGGGCGGCAAATGAGCCCGAGCCGCTGCGCTCACAAGCTGAACCGGTTCAACGTATACGCCCGATAAGCCGCCACGAACGCATCGAACGAGCCGACCTCCTCGCGCTCCAACTTCGCCTGTTCCTCGAGCGACTGCGCGGCGAGATCCGCGAACGCTTTCGCCGTGCCCGCGTCGGGCGGATGCGCGCGGAAATACGCCGCGTGCGCCTTGCTCTGTTCAAGACCGAATTCGAGGAAGCTCTGCTGCTTGTCGCGCATCGTCTGCAGCACACGTGCGGACGGCGTCAGCGACGGATCGGCCAGCTTCGCGCGCTGCACGGCAACCGAGCGCGCGTGCGCGTCGCCGCCGTGCAGCCCGTCGAGCGCGGCTGCCGCGGCGTCGATCTTTGCGAACAGTTCGTCGGCCCATTCGGTCATCGCAACAGCCTGGCCGTCGCGGACGAGTTCCACGCCGGGCTTGCGCCCTTCCGTCGTGACGCGCGCGAAGTTCTGGTTGGCTTCGCAATACGCGGGCGGCGGCAGCGGCGCGCTGTCGTCGAGCGCGCACACGAGCAGGTAGGCGTCGAGAAAGCGCGACGTTTCCAGCGAAATGCCGACCGGCTCGAACGGATCGATGTCCATGCAGCGCACCTCGACGTATTGCACGCCGCGCGCGGCGAGCGCATGTAGCGGACGCTCGCCGGGATAGGTCACTCGCTTTGGACGGATCGTCGAGTAAAACTCGTTTTCGATCTGCAGCACATTCGTGTTGATCTGCACCCACTCGCTGTCGCGCTGCGTGCCGATCGCCTCATACGCGGGATACGGCTGGCTCACGGCTTTGGCGAGCGCGTCGAGATAACCGGGCAGTGTGTCGTAGTCGGCGTGCAGAGCGGCTTGCGCGGTGGTGTTCGAGTAGCCGAGGTCGCTCATGCGCAGACTCGTCGCATACGGGCGGTACAAGGTGTCGGCGTCGAAGGTGTCGAGCGTGTGTTTGCGGTCGCGTAAAAAGCGGCGGTCGAGCGCGGGCGACGCGCCGAACAGATACATCAGCAGCCAGTTGGTGCGGCGGAAATTGCGGATCAGCGCGAGATAACGGTCGGACTGAAAATCGACGGCGCTCGCGGTGGATTGCTGGTCCGCGTGCAGGAGGCGCCACACTTCTTCGTTCAGCGAATAGTTGTAGTGGATGCCCGCGATGCATTGCATCGTGCGGCCGTAGCGCAGTGCGAGGCCGACGCGGTACACGTACTTCAGCTTGCCGATGTTCGACGTGCCGTAGTTCGCAATCGGAATGCCTTCGTCGGTGTCGGGCAAAAGCCCCGGCATCGAGTTGTTCCACAGAATCTCGTCGCCGAGTTCTGCGTAGACGAAACGATGCAGCGTATCCAGTTTCTCGAGCGTCAGCGCGACGTCCTGCTCAGCCGGCGTGATCAGTTCGAGCAGCGCTTCCGAATAGTCGGTGGTCAGCGACGGATGCGTGAGCGCCGAACCCAGCGCGCGCGGGTGAGGCGTCAACGCGAGCTGGCCCGCATGCGTGACGCGCAGGCTTTCTCTTTCTATGCCGCGCAGGCCGCGCAGCAGCGCGTCGCGCTGCGGCCCGGAAGTCAGCGCGGACAGGTGGTGCGAAAACGCGTCGGTCGTGCGGGATGAGGTCGTGTTTGGCATTGATGCGGGTCGGGCGTTGTCGGCCGTCATGTGCCGCGTGGCTGCCGGCTGGCAGTCTGGTGCGGTCGGCAACGTTCGGCAAAATTTTCAGTAGCGGGCACTTTAACATCTCGCCACCGCGCCTGCTTGAGGCCGCTTCGGCGGGCCTTTGCAGGCCCGCCGGCACGTGTGTTTGCCCGCCGCAAGTCCGGATTTGGCCACACGGTTTCCAAGTTATTCCGGGCATTGATTGTGGAGGTTTCGGCAGCCGGATTTTCACCGGCGTGCAAGGCTGCGGGTTTTAGACCTCGGCACAGCATCGCCTTTGGCCAAAGAGCTGAACGACAGCCCCCGCGCGCCTAACCGCCGCGCGCGGCCCCGGCTCGGTCCGCCACCTCGTTCCACAGATGCATCGCCGCATAAGCGCGCCACGGGCGCCAGGCGTCGGTGCGGGTGAGCTGCTGCGTGGGCCGCACGAGCGACGGATCGCGCGCGCAGATTGACTGCATCAGCACGAGGTCCCACGCGGGCCACGCGTCGGGATCGCGCCATGCGCGCATCGCCACATATTCGACGGTCCATGGGCCGATGCCCGGCAGCGCGAGCAACGCGGCGCGCAGCGTGTTGGCGTCGGCGTGCGCAAATCCTTGCAGCGCGGCGACGCGTTTGCCCGGCATGCCGATTTGCGCGAGGTCGGCGCGCGCCAACGCTTCTGGCGTGGGAAAGCGCCACGCGGTGTTCTCATGCGCATGCCCTTCGATACGCTCGCCCGCCCGCTGGACCAATCGTCCGATGATGGTGGTTGCGCCCTTCACACTGATCTGCTGGCCGACGATCGCCCGCACCACCAGTTCGAAGCCGGACCACGCGCCGGGCACGCGCAGTCCGGGCGCTGCCCCGATCAGCGGCGCGAGCCAGGGGTCCTCGGCGAGGGCCGCGCCGATCTTCTTCGGATCGGCCTTCAGGTCGAACATCTTCGCAATCGGCGCGGCGAGCGCATCGGCGTGACGGCTGACCGGGCCTTCGATGCTCGCCACCAGACAACGCTTGCGCGGATGCGGGCGCACGCTCAACGTGCCGCTCTCGCCGGCCCATTCGATCGCGCGGCGGTACGCGCCGTCTTCCACGGCTTCCACCCCGGGCGTTGCGCGTCCGCCGAAGAAGCGCAATAGGCGCGGCCAGTCGAATGGTGGTTTATAGGGAAGTTCAAGGGTGGTGACGTCGTCGAGCGTGCTCACGCAGCGTGATCCAGTTTGGCGGCGAGGGTTGGGATGGAAGCGGTTTGGACACGGCCGGTCTCGGCGCGGCCGGTATCGTCGGCGGAAACGTTGTGTGCATGCTGCGCCTCGTTCTCGAGCAGCGCGGCCTTGCGCGGCAAGCCCCAACGATAGCCGGCGAGCGCCCCGCCCTTTTGCACCACGCGATGACACGGAATGGCCAGCGCAACCGGATTGGTCGCGCACGCGCTGGCCACGGCGCGCAAGGCGCGCGGCGCACCGACGGCTTCGGCAATCTCCGAATAGCTGCGCGTCTCCCCGTAGGGAATGCGCCGCAGCGCGTCCCACACCCGTTGGCGGAATGCCGTCGCCGCGATGTCCAGCGGCAGCTCGACATGCTGGCGCGTGCCGCGCAAATAGGCGTCGATCTGCGCGATGAACGGCGCGAGCCGCTCGCCATCCTCCAGTAGTTCGGCATTGGCGAGCTCGCCGCGCAGTCCGTCGATCAGAAAAGCGGCGTCGTCGGCGAAACCGATCTTGCAGATGCCTTTGTCCGTCGCGGCCACCAGCACAAAGCCGAGCGCGGTCGGCGCGCTCGCGTAGCGCACGGTCAGCCCCGCGCCCTTGCGGCGGTATTCGGACGGCGCCATGCCCAATTCCGCCGATGCGCTGTCGTACATTCGCGAAGGCGAATTAAAGCCGGCGTCCAGCGTGGCGCGCGTGACGTCCGCGCCGCTCCTGAGCGCATCGCGCAACGCGGCGCCGCGCGGCCTGGTATTGACGCGGCGACACGCCCACCACCCGCTTGAACAGCCGCTGCAGATGAAACGGGCTCACATGCACGGCCTCGCTCAATTGCGCGAACGTGAGGCGCTGCTGCGGATCGGCGTCGAGCGCCGCGCAGGCGCGGTTGACGATGTCGAGTTCGCGCGGCAAGCCGCCCGGCTGACAGCGCTTGCAGTCGCGAAAGCTGGCGGCGCGGGCCGCGGCGGCATCGGCGAAAAAGGCGACGTTCTCGCGGCGCGGCTCGCGCGACGCGCACGACGGGCGGCAAAACACGCCCGTGGTTTTCACGCCGTAGAAGAAAGCCCCGTCCGCGAGCGGATCGCGGCGCGTGACGGCTTCCCAGCGTTCGTCGTCGGAACGCCAGGCGGCGCTGCGGCGGGTGATGTCGGTTTCTGCGGGATGAGGTGTGCGGTTCATGATGATGTCCCGATAGTGCTGTCGATGAGCTTATTCCATGCTCACCAATGTAGGCCGCATCCCGACACGGTACGCTCCGGATCTTGCTGTGTCATTGCCGCTTCCTCGTAGGCAGCGGGCGGCCCTGAGCGCCCGCCAACTGGTCGTTTTGCCTCAAGCTGCGACAAATTTCCACGATATCGGGTTTTCCCCTAAAAAGTTATTGCGTCGCACCAAGCGCGTGTGTATATTAGTATCTGTCTCCTCCATGTCTCCTCCTGATATGGATTCAGCCCGCTCCACATAGAGCGGGCTTTTTTTCGTCTGTACATTTTTCGCACGGCCGATTGGGGCTCTGTCAACGCCGGCCCCGCTTTCTCCTAAACTGGCTGTTCACCGTCAGAACGCCAGCCTCAGGAGGCCTTCAAATATGAAGAATGAAGATTCATATCCGCGAGATCGATCATGTGGTGATCCGGGTGGCCAATGTCGACGCCATGGCGCGCTTTTACTGCGACGTGCTCGGTTGCAGTCTCGAGAAGGAGCAGCGCGACCTCGGTCTCACGCAACTGCGCGCGGGGCGCTCGCTGATCGACTTGCTGCAGTCTGCGCGTCGAACCATTCGACGCCGAAGCGCCTCGCCGCACACGGCGCGCGTCTCGGCGAAGAAGGGGTGCGTTATGGCGCGGACGGCTATGGGCCGTCGCTGTATCTGTTTGACCCGGAGGGCAACATGGTCGAATTGAAGGGGCCGCCGGAGGCCGCGCGCGTGACGTCGCTGTGACAGTCTCGCCCGGGTCTGGTAATCCTCGCAGGAGCGGGGCTCAGGGTTGCACGGCTCAGGCTTCCACGGCGCAGAGTCAGGCGCCACAGTTCAGGCGCCACAGTTCAGGCGTTCGCGGGCGCCTTCAACACCGTCCAGTCGATCTTGACCGCGTTGGCCTCGGCGCTGCCGAGCCACGCTTCGCCATCCTGCACCGTGCATTGCAGGCGCATCGTGCGTTCCGCGAGCGAGCCCAGCTCGGCCGCCACATTTTCGCCGAGCGACCACACCGTCACATTGCGCATGCGCTCGACCTTGTTGCGCACGCCCTGCCACCAGATATCCGAAGTCCGGCCGCCGTAGGCGATCACGACCACGTCGTTGGAACGGCCGCTCGCCTTCGCGATGCGCCGCTCGTCCGGCTGGCCGACCTCGATCCAGGTTTCGATCGCGCCCGTCAGGTCCTTTTGCCAGAGATCCGGCTCGTCCACGTCCGACAAGCCCTTGCAGAATTCGAGCCGTTCCTGCGCGAAGAGCGCGAACGCGGCGACGCGCACCATCATCCGCTCGTCTGTTTCCGACGGATGACGCGCGATGGTGAGCGAATGATCGGCGTAATAGTGCCGGTCCATGTTGGCGATCTGCAGTTCCGCCTTGTAAATCGTCGATTTGAGAGCCATGCCGTTGCTGAACCAGACGCTCGCTCCACCGGAGCGAACGGAAAATGAGTCGTCGACGGCGCGCTGCCGTTTTCCGTGTTTGTTGTACATGTCGCGTCCCTCCCGCGCTCCGATGCGTCTGCCTTATACACGGGACGGAGCATTTATCGAGCCACGGCCGCCTCCGACGGCGCGCCGTAGACCTCGCCGGCCGCCTCCCACAGCGCTCCAGGACGACGGAAGCCGCCGGCGACAAGAGGTGCGACTGGCGCGTGATGATACCGAAAGTGTCCATCCTGCACGGTAAATCGATCGGCAGACGCTTAAATACGCCGTACTGTTGGTACTGACCCGCCACTTCGTTCGGCAAAACCGCCAACATGTCGCTCTGCAGCAGCAGGCTGGAAATCGCGAGGAAGTTGTTGGTATTCACCACGTTTTGCGGCGGATTCAGGCCGATCTGCGAAAACATCAGATCGAACCGATGCCGCAGCACGCTGCCGGGCGGATGCAGCACCCAGCTCGCGTTGACGATGCCGCGCAAGGTCAGCCCGGTCTCGTTTTCGAGCGGATGGCCCGGCCGCGCGACTACGCACAGCGGCTCGTCGGCGAGCGGTTCATAGCGGACTTCGGTCTTGAACTGGTTCTGCCGCTCCAGCACCCGGCCGATCATGATGTCGAGCTCGCCCTCGGCGAGCCGTGGCAGCATCACGTCAGATGTTTCGACTTCCGCCCACATCTGCAATTGCGGATAGCGCTCCTTCACGCTTGCAATCGCGCGCGGCACCATGGCCGCCGCCGCAATCACGCCGATCCGCACCTGCCCCGCGAGCCCCGCGCGCAGCGCCGAGATTTCGTCGTGCGCGTGGCTCAGGTTGGACAGCACCATGCGCGCGTGGCGGATCATCACCTCGCCGTACAGCGTTGCATGCATGCCGTGCGGCGTGCGATCGAAAAGGCTCACGCCCAGCATGTCTTCCAGCTCCTTGAGGAGCCGCGAAGCCGCCGGCTGCGTCATGCCGAGCACGTCGGCGGCGCGCCGCACGTTGCCCTCTTCTTCCATGGCGGCGAGCAGCAGCAACTGCCGCGTCTTCAGCCGCGCCCGCACGAACCAGTTCGAGTAGCTACGCGTCATGGCCTGTCTCCAACGTCTCTTGTCGTTGGCTGAATGATGCCATACCGGAATTGTTATCGGGATAGCTCAAAAAGGGATTGGAAAGTTATTGCGGCCGCTCATACTCGCTCATACCATTCGTGGACTTTCATGCATCTCACGTGGCGCCCTTCCGTCGATGAACCGCGATCCGCTCGTCCCGCTCGTTGCCAGCCCGCTGCGCCATTACATCAATGGCGGCTGGGAGACGGGCGCGACCACGGGCGTTTCGCTGAATCCCTCGGATCTGGACGACCCGGTCGGCGAATATGTGCGGGCCGACGTGCGCCAGACCGACAGCGCGATTAAAGCCGCCAACGCGGCCTTCGGCGAATGGTCGCTGAGCTCGGGCCAGCGCCGCGCGGACGCGCTCGACGCGATCGGCAGCGAAATGCTCGCGCGCCGCGACGAGCTCAGCCGCCTGCTTGCGCGCGAAGTCGGCAAGACCTTGCCCGAGGCGCTCGCGGAAGCCACGCGCGCGGGCCAGACGTTCAAGCTGCTCGCCGCCGATGCCCAGCGCGCGTACTCGGAGCCGGTCGCCTCGGCGCGCGCCGGCGTCGAAATCGACATGACGCGCGAGCCGCTCGGCGTGGTCGGCATCATCGCGCCGTGGAGCGCGCCGCTCGCGATTGCCGCGGCCAAGATCGGCGCGGCGCTGGCGCACGGCAATTGCGTCGTCTTCAAGCCCGCCGAGTCGACGCCGGCTTGCGCGGCGGCGCTCGCCTCCATTGTGAGCCGCGCCGGTTTGCCGGCGGGCGTATTCAATCTGGTGATGGGCAGCGGCCGGCAGGTCGGCGCGCGGATCGTCGCGCATCCGCTCGTCGCGGGTATCAGTTTCAGCGGCTCTGCGGAAACCGGCACGCGTGTGCTGCAAGCCGCCGCGGCCCGGCAGGCGCGCGTGCAGCTGGAGATGGGCGGCAAGAATCCGTTCGTCGTGCTGGCCGATGCCGACCTCGACACCGCCGTCGATGCTGCGTTGACCGGCGCCTACGGCTCGACCGGCCAGCGCAGCACGGCGGCGGCGCGGCTGATCGTCGAACGCGCGATGTATGAGCCGTTTGTCGATGCGCTGCGCTCGAAGCTCGCCAAGCTCACCGTCGACCATGCGCTCAAGCACGGCACCGACATGGGCCCCGTCGCGAACGCCGCGCAGCTCGAGCGCAACCTCGACTATGTGCGCATCGCCGCGCAAGAAGGTGCGCAGCTGCTGCACGGCGGCCGGCGCCTCGAACGCGCGACGCGCGGCTACTTCTTCGAGCCCGCGTTGTTCGCGGGCGAGGCCGAACAGCGGATTGCGCGTGACGAAATCTTCGGACCGCTCGCCGTCGTGCTGCGCGCCGACGATTACGAGCACGCGCTGCATCTGGCGAACGACACCGCCTTCGGCCTGTGTGCCGGCATCTGCACGCGCTCGCTCTCGCGCGCGCGGCATTTCCGCCGCCATGTGCACAGCGGCCTCGTCACGATCAATCTGCCGACGACGGCAGTCGAGCATCACGCGCCGGGCGGCGGGCGCAAGGCGTCCGCGTACGGCTCGACCGACGCTGCGTTCTGGGCGGCCGTGAAAACGGCTTACGTCGCGAGCTGAGCCGGTGACGCACATGCACATCGCCGGCGGCATCGATCCATTCACCCGGTTTTCAAGTCCCGGCTAACGCCGTGTATCGCCTCGCTGCACATAAACGAAATCAATGCAGCTTTTCAACCTCAGGAGACAGACATGACCAGCAAGCTTCGCCGTTTGACGCTGACCGCGATTGCCGCGGCCACCCTTGCCGCGCCCTTCGCGATGCAGCTTTCCGCGCATGCGGACCAGCCGCTCAAAGTCGGCTTCCTCGTGAAGATGCCGGAACAGGCATGGTTCATCAACGAACAGAAAGCCGCGACCGCCCTCGGTCAGAAGGACGGCTTTTCGGTGGTGAACATCGGCACGCCGGACGGTGAAAAAGTGCTGTCCGCCATCGACAATCTCGGCGCGCAAGGCGCAAAGGGCTTCGTGATCTGCGCGCCAGACGTGCGCCTCGGACCGGCAATTCAGGCGCGCGCGAAGCGCTACAACATGAAGTTCGTGACGGTGGACGATCAACTGGTCGATTCCAGCGGCAAGCCGCTCGCCAACGTGCCGCACCTCGGCATGTCCGCGTTCAAGATCGGCAATCAGGTTGGCACGGTGATTTCCGAGGAAATGAAGCGCCGCGGCTGGAAGCCGGAAGAAGTCGGCGCGCTGCGCATCACGAACTACGAGCTGTCGACCGCGAAGCTGCGCACCGACGGCGCGACGCAAACGCTGCTCGCCGGCGGCTTTAAGAAAGAGAACATTTTCGACGCGCCGCAAAAGACGACCGACGACGAAGGCGGTTTCAACGCGTCGTCGCCTGTGCTCGCGCAGCATCCGAACATCAAGAAGTGGGTGATCTTCGCGCTCAACGAGGAAAGCGTGCTGGGCGGCGTGCGCGCCACCGAGCAGTTGCATATTCCGGCGGCGGACGTGATCGGCGTCGGCATCAACGGCGCGGGCGAAGCCTTTGCCGAATTCCAGAAGAAGGAGCCGACCGGCTTCTACGGCACGATCGCCGTCAGCTCGACGATGCATGGCCGCGAGAGCACGGAAAACCTCGTCGAATGGATCAAGAACGGCAAGCAGCCGCCGGCCGACACGCAAACCACCGGCAAGCTGATGGTGCGCAGCAACTGGCAGGACGTGCGCAAGGAACTCGGTATTTAAGCCGCGTTTCGCTTTCGCACGCGGCGGGCCGCGCCGCAATTCGCCAATTCGGATCTCGCGTGAAGCGGGAGCGGCCCGCACAGCCTGTTCACCACTGAGGTTTTTCGATGATGTCCCCACACACTGCGTCTTCCGCCGGTACTGCCGAGCCGGTGCAAGCGCCCTCGCCTGCGCTCGCGTCCGCCGAGCCGTATCTGCAACTGGACGGCATTACCGTGCGCTTTCCCGGCGTGCTCGCGCTCGATCAGGTGTCGCTGGAAGTGCGGCCCGGCGAAGTGCATGGCCTGATGGGCGAAAACGGCGCCGGCAAATCGACGCTGCTGAAGGTGCTCTCCGGCGTCAATCAGCCGGCGGCGGGCACGCTATCGCTCGGCGGCGTCGAGCAGCAGTTCACGACGACGAAGGCGGCCATTGCGGCGGGCGTCGCGATTATCTATCAGGAGCGGCATCTCGTGCCCGAGCTCACGGTCGCGGAAAACCTGATGCTCGGCGCGCTGCCCAATCGCTTCGGTGTGCTGGACGAAAAGACGCTGGCGGCGCGCGCGCTGCACGAGCTCGAACGGCTCGGCAAAAAATCGACCCGTCGCAGCAGGTGAAAAATCTATCCATCGGCCAGCGGCAGATGATCGAAATCGGCAAGGCGCTGATGCGCGACGCGCGCGTGATTGCGTTCGACGAACCGACCAGTTCGCTGTCGTCGCGCGAGACCACGCAGCTGTTCAGGATCATCCGCGCGTTGCGGGCCGAAGGCCGCGCGATCATCTACGTCACGCATCGCATGGACGAGGTCTACGAGTTGTGCGACCGCGTGACCGTGTTCCGCGACGGCCGGCGCATCGATACATTCGACGCGGGCGCCGGGCTCGACCGCGATCGTTTGATCAGCTGCATGGTGGGCCGTTCTATCGCGGACGTTTATGGCTATCGCACGCGCGAACTCGGCGACGTGCAGCTCGACGTGAAAGGCGTGATGGGTCCGGGCCTGCGCGAGCCGGCCACTTTTTCCGCGCGCAAGGGCGAGATTGTCGGTTTCTTCGGGCTCGTGGGCGCGGGGCGCTCCGAGTTGATGAAGCTCATCTACGGCGCGGTCAAGCCGACCGCCGGCGAGATCACACTCAAAGGCAAGCCCGTGCGCTTTGCCACGCCGCGCGACGCGGTGCGCGCCGGCGTCGCGCTTTGTCCCGAAGACCGCAAGCAGGAAGGCATTGTCTCGATCGCTTCGGTATCGGACAACCTCAATATCAGCTGCCGCCGGCATTTCAGCCGTTTCAACGTGCTCAACGGCCGCAAGGAAGCGCAGACCGCGAAGGAGTTCATCGGCAAGCTCGCCATCAAGACGCGCAACGGCGAGACGCCGATCGGCACGCTCTCGGGCGGCAATCAGCAGAAGGTGATTTTGTCGCGCTGGCTCGCGGAAGAGATCGACGTGTTTCTGATGGACGAGCCCACGCGCGGCATCGACGTGGGCGCGCGCAGCGAAATTTACGGCCTGCTGTATGGACTCGCCGAAGCGGGCCGCACGGTGATCGTCGTGTCGAGCGATCTGGCGGAAGTGATCGGCGTGACGGATCGCGTGATCGTGATGAAGGAAGGAAGCCTCGTCGGCGACCTGCCGAAAGCGCAGGCCACGCCCGACGCGCTCATCAAGCTCGCCCTGCCCCGCCAGACATGCCGGCCCTCTAGCCTTCGCCGATCGCCAGCCGAACCGAACGCAACTGAATTGCGCTGCTGAAACAGCGGCATTGAAACGGAACACACATCATGAATACACCTTCAACCGAATCCTCCACGCCGGCCGTCGCCTCGGCGGGCCTGAGCGCGCGCCGCGCGCACGTGGGATCTGATCAACAAGTCCGGCATCGTGATGGTGTTCGTCATTCTGTTCGCGGTGCTGTCGTTCACCGTGCCCGACTTCCTCAGCTCGCGAAACATTCAGGGCCTGCTGCTTTCCGTCACGCTGATCGGCTCGATCTCCGTGACGATGATGTTCGTCCTCGCGCTCGGCGAAGTGGACCTGTCGGTCGCCTCGATCGTGGCGTTCGCCGGCGTCGTGGCGTCCACGCTCATCACGGCCACGCATAGCGTGCTGCTCGGCGTGGTCGCGGGCGGCGTGGTCGGGCTCGTGAACGGCGTGCTCGTTGCGCGCTACAAGATCAACTCGCTGATCGTCACGCTCGCGATGATGGAAGTCGTGCGCGGCCTCGCGTACATCACGTCGAGCGGCGACGCGGTGATGATCTCCGAAGAACGATTCTTCGACTTCGGCGGCGGCTCGTTCCTCGGTATCTCGTATCCGATCTGGAGCAACATCATCGGCTTCGTGCTGTTCGGTTTCCTGCTGAAGAAAACCGTGTTCGGCAAGAACGTGCTGGCTGTCGGCGGCAATAGCGAGGCGGCGCTGCTCGCGGGCCTGCCCGTCACACGCATCAAGATCACGGTGTTCGTGCTGCAAGGTCTCGTCACCGGTTTTGCGGGCGTGATGCTTGCGTCGCGTATGAGTCTCGGCGATCCGAAAACGTCGGTCGGCCTGGAACTCGGCGTGATTTCCGCGTGCGTGCTCGGCGGCGTGTCGCTGACGGGCGGCGTCGCGACGATTTCCGGCGTGCTGGTGGGCGTGCTGATCATGGGCTCGGTGCAGGACGCCATGAGCCTGATGAATGTACCGACTTTCTATCAATACCTGATTCGCGGCGGGATTCTGCTGCTCGCGGTGCTGTTCGACCAGTTCCGCCGCAGCAAGCGCGTGCACTGAACATTCCGATTACGCGCCCGCTCTACACGTTTGCCAACAGGAGATTTCATGGCTGATTCCAACCAGACTAAAAAGCCGCTGCGCAGCCAGGCGTGGTTCGGCCTCAAGGACCGCGACGGTTTTCTGCATCGCTCGTGGATGAAAAACCAGGGCATCCCGCACGACGAATTCGACGGACGTCCGGTCATCGGCATCTGCAATACGTGGTCGGAACTCACGCCGTGCAACGCGCATTTCCGCGAACTCGCCGAATATGTGAAAAAAGGCGTGCACGAGGCCGGCGGCCTGCCGCTCGAATTTCCGGTCATGTCGCTCGGCGTCGAAGCGGCGCGCAACAACGTTACGCCGTACCGGAACACGATCGCGCCGGAGGACGAGCCGCGCTATCCGGGCAATCTGGAGCTCGAAGAGCGGCTTGCGGCCGCGCTGCGCTGGAATGCGCTTGCGATGGTGGTCCGCGCGAACAGGGCGTACGGCGAACTCGGCGGGCATATCGCGAGCTACGCGTCGGCGGCGGATCTGTTCGAGGTCGGCTTCAACCATTTCTTTCGTGCGTCGGCTTCGGAAAAAGGCGCGGGATCAGGCGAGGGCGCGGGCGACCTCGTGTATTTTCAGCCGCACTCGTCGCCGGGCGTGTATGCGCGAGCGTATCTGGAAGGCTTCCTGTCCGAGGAGAGCCTGCGGCATTACCGTCGCGAGATTGGCGGGCCGGGGCTGTGTTCGTATCCGCATCCGTGGCTGATGCCGGATTTCTGGCAGTTTCCGACCGGCTCGATGGGCATTGGCCCGATCAACGCCATTTATCAGGCGCGCTTCATGCACTACCTCGCGAATCGCGGGCTCGCGCAGACGGAAGGCCGCAAGGTGTGGGGCTTTTTCGGCGACGGCGAGATGGACGAGCCCGAGTCGACGGGGGCGTTGTCGCTCGCCGCGCGCGAAGGGCTCGACAACCTCGTATTCGTGATCAACTGCAATTTGCAGCGTCTGGACGGACCGGTGCGCAGCAACGGCCGCATCATCGACGAACTCGAGGCGCATTTCACTGGCGCCGGCTGGAACGTGATCAAGGTGATCTGGGGTTCGGACTGGGACGCGCTGTTTGCGCGCGACCGCAGCGGCGCCTTGCTGCGCGCGTTCGCGCAGACCGTCGACGGCCAGTTTCAGACCTTTTCGGCCAACGACGGCGCCTACAACCGCGAGCGCTTCTTCGGCCAGAACCCGGAGCTCGCTGCGCTCGCCGAGCAATTGAGCGACGAAGAATCGACCGCTTGCGGCGCGGCGGCCACGACGCACGCAAACTGCACGCCGCCTACGCTAGGGCGCTTGCGCACCGCGGCCAGCCGACCGTGATTCTCGCGAAGACGATGAAGGGCTTCGGCATGGGCGCGGCGGGCCAGGGCCGCATGACTACGCATCAACAGAAGAAGCTCGATTACGACGACCTCAAGGCGTTTCGCGACCGCTTCCGCCTGCCGCTCACGGACGCGGACGTCGAACAGCTGAAGTTTTACAAACCCGCGGAAGACAGCCCGGAAATGCACTACCTGCATGCTCGCCGGGCCGCTCTTGGAGGCTATCTGCCCAGAAGGCGGAGAGTTGCATCGGAGGGGCTGATCGTCCCTCCGATGTCCTCCTGGAGCCAGTTCGCGCTGGACGCCAACGGCCGCGAGATGTCCACGACGATGGCGCTCGTGCGTATGCTGACCGCGCTGCTCAAGGACGCCGCGCTCGGCCCGCGCATCGTGCCGATTGTCGCCGACGAGGCGCGCACCTTCGGTATGGCCAACATGTTCCGCCAGGTAGGCATCTATTCGCCGCTCGGCCAGTTGTACGAGCCCGAGGACCTCGGCTCGATGCTGTACTACCGCGAGGACACGCAGGGCCAGATTCTGGAGGAGGGTATTTCGGAGGCGGGCGCGGTGTCGTTGTGGATCGCGGCGGCCACGTCCTACAGCGTGCACGACCTGCCGATGCTGCCGTTCTACATCTACTACTCGATGTTCGGCTTTCAGCGCATCGGCGACCTGATCTGGGCGGCGGCGGACCAGCGCGCCCGCGGCTTCCTGATCGGCGCGACGTCGGGCAAGACCACGCTCGGCGGCGAGGGCTTGCAGCATCAGGACGGCACGAGCCACCTGGCGGCATCGACAATTCCGAATTGCCGCGCGTACGACCCCGCGTTTGCGTATGAGGTCGCGGTGGTCGTGGACGAAGGCATGCGCGAGATGGGCGAGCGCCAGCGCGACGTGTTCTATTACGTCACGGCGATGAACGAGAACTACGCGCAGCCTGGCGCGCCTGGTGGCGATGTGGACGCCGTGCGCGAGGGCATTCTCAAAGGCCTATATCCGCTCGCCGCTCGTTCCGACGAGCGCGCGGCGGCGCAGATTCAACTGCTCGGCGCCGGCGCGATTCTCGGCGAAGTGCTCGCGGCGCAGCGCATGCTCGAGGACGACTGGCAAATAGACGCGGCGGTCTGGAGCGTGACGAGCTTCAGCGAACTGCAGCGCGACGGCATGGCGGCGGATCGGCTCGCCCGCTACGGCGAGGAGCCGCACCAGGTGCCGTATGTCACGCGGATGCTCGGCGATACTCGAGGGCCGGTTGTTGCGGCCACGGATTATGTTCGCGCGGTGCCCGAACTGATTCGCGGTTATGTGCCGCGCCGTTACGTGACGCTCGGCACCGACGGGTTCGGCCGCAGCGATACGCGCGGGGCGCTGCGCGAGTTCTTCGAAGTGGACGACAAGGCAATCGTGATGGCCGCGCTGAAGGCGCTGGTGGACGAGCGCGCAATAGAAGCACATATGCTGCGCGACGCGCGCCGCAAGTATTACGGCGATGCGCCGGTGCCCGCGGCGTCGTGGCAACGTTGATGCGCCGCCGGTGACCGTGCGGGCCGCCGCGGCGGTTACACCCGTAATGCGTCGTTACCACTTGCAGCATCTATTTCTGTGCGTCTCGCCGACAATTCGTTCCATGCCTCAACGGCGGGAGCGGAAAATGAAAAAGTTAGCAGTGGCTTTGGTGATGGTGGGCAGCTTGAGCGTCGCAGGACAGGCGTCGGCGCATGGCCGATCTGGTCGGTGCGCTGATCGGCGGCGCGGTGCTGGGCGCGGTGGTGACCTCGGTGTTGAATCACGCGCCGGTGGTGGCTTATCAGCAGCCTGTTTATGCACAACCGGTGTACGCGCAGCCCGCGTATCAGCCGGCCCCGGCTTACGACGGCCCGCCGCCCGGCTACTGCTATGACCAGTACCCGCTACAGACAGAAAGGCCGTCGCCTGCCGCGACGGCCTTTTCATTTGAGGCGCCGCCTGGCGCTGCCGCTCAGTGCCTGTGGTGCAGCCACTCGTCGTAATGCGTGTCGAGCCAGCGCTCGAGCTTTTGTGGTCCCGCCTTGTGGTGATAACGGGACGTCGCCCAGATTGCCGCGCCGAC
This sequence comes from uncultured Paraburkholderia sp., assembly GCA_940746715.1. Lineage (GTDB taxonomy): Bacteria > Pseudomonadota > Gammaproteobacteria > Burkholderiales > Burkholderiaceae > Paraburkholderia. The sequence goes on along the minus strand of CALNWN010000005.1, from coordinate 148,396 downwards.
CAGCACCATCACGGTCGGCCCAAGCAGGTAAGCGATCAACGATTCGGACATGGCAGCCTCCTTGGAAAGGTTGCATCGTTGCTCCAGTGTAGGCGATCGATTGCAGGATAAAAGTGCGGCGTGAAGCCAGGGCCTGGCGCGGTGCTTTCGGTTCTGTGCGGTGTTTTAGTAACCTTATGAACGAGCGCGATTTCCTTGCAAGTACAAAGGCTTGCGATGTGTCTGCATGGCTTTGTGTACCTAACAAGCGGTGCCCGCCACTGCTGCCATGTCGTCACCGGATCGGGCCAGTTCAGCTTGCGCGACTCGCTCTCTTGCGCGCTGCGTCAAGCTGGGCGTCGACGAAGTCGGCCCAGCGCTGCGCGATTTGCCGCGCTTCGGTCGCAGCGCTTGTGGCTTCCGCGTGGCGCGCGCTTTGTCGCGTTTGCGCTGAACTTTTGTCCTCTTGTGCGTGCCGCGCCATCTCGCGCAGATGGGCCGACGCCGTTCGCCGGAAGTCGTGCAGAACGAAGTGCTCGACGTCGAGGCCGAGCGCCTTCACGGCCTGGTTGAGCGTGCTCTTCGCGATCGGCCGGTCGTCGCGTCGCACACTCGGAAACACAAACCGCGTGGCTGCTCGCGCGCGATGCAGCTCGCGCAGCAGCGTGACTGCCTGCTGCGGCAGGTAGACGAGCTGGTCGGCGTCCTGCCTCAGACGTGCGGCCGGAATGCGCCACGACGCCTTCTCGAGGTCGAATTCCTCCCACGTCGATTCCGATTGCATGCAGCGTCGCGCCGATTTCGTCGCCGGAGAGCACGCGAGTGCGGCTCTCGAAGGTCGCAATGGAGCGCGCGGGCACGACTTCCGCGGGATTGGCCGTCGCGAGTTGGCGCGCGATCAGGTACTCGTAGAGGCGCTTGATCACATTGCGCGTGTGCAGCGCCATTTTCGGCGAGCCGCGGCTTTTGATGCTGTCGCAAATGGCCACCACGTGCTCGGCCGTCACGCTTTTGACGGGCAAGCCGCCTATTGCGGGCAACACGTCCTTGTCGAGCGCGCCGCGTGGTGCGGCGATATTCGTCGGACTTGCCGGCCATTTCTGTGACCATGTAGAGCGCAGCGGCTTCGCGCAGAACGTCGGCTTTCGCTTCGGCACCGCGGTCGCGACGCGCGCTCGCAACCGGCGAAATGCCTTGCGCGACCAGCTCGGCGTACTTCTGCGCCTTGGCTCGCGCCACCCGCAGCGAAATCATCCGATAGTCGCCGACGGTCGCGAGCGGCTGGCGCTTGCCGTTCAGCGAGTAGCGGAAGCGCCACACCTTGGTGCCCGTCGTCATGACTTCGATGACGAGGCCGTTGCCGTCGGTCAACGCTGTAGCGGGCGGCGTGCGGTTCGAGCGCGCGGACTTGAGATTCGGTGAGGGGACGGCTTGGCGGGGCATGCTCGGTTGCGTGGTATGCGACAGCGCGAGTTTAAACCGTTTGCGCTTTGTGTACCAATGAATCGGAGCGGTGATGGTCTACAATGCGAGCTGCGCGGCCTGGATGCGACGCGGACTTCTCGTCTACGAGCTCGTACACGTCTGCGCTTCAGGCACAGTGATAATTTTCCCCGCGCCATGCATTACTTGCCAATACAAAACCTACTAAAAATCACTCCGAGCAGATCGTCGGAGCTGAACTTGCCTGTAATCGAGTTCAACTGATCCTGCGCGAGCCGCAGTTCCTCGGCAAATAGATCCAGCGCCTGCGAGTTCTGGTCGGCATGCGCGGCGGCTGTCGCGAGATGCTCCTCAGCCGCGCGCAACGCGATCAGATGACGTTCGCGCGCCAGATAAACGCTCTCCGCGCCCGCCTGCCAGCCGGCAATGCGCAGCAGTTCGCCGCGCAGCAGCCCCACGCCGTCTCCCTGTTTGGCCGACAACCGCACTTCGCTGAGGTCGAAGTCGGCGTCGAGCGCGCGCGTTTCCGGCGGCAAGCCCACCAGATCCGTCTTGTTCAGCACGCGCACGACCGGCACGCCGGCGGGAAAACGCCTCGCGATGACTTCGTCCTCAGCAGTCATGCCGGTGCGCGCGTCCAGCAGATGCAGCACCACGTCCGCGCGCTCGATCTCGCTCCACGTGCGCGCAATGCCGATTTTCTCGACTTCGTCTTCGGTATCGCGCAGGCCTGCCGTGTCGATCACGTGGAGCGGAATGCCCTCGATCTGAATGGTTTGCGCGACCTTGTCGCGCGTGGTGCCGGCAATCGGCGTCACGATGGCGAGCTCGGCGCCTGCCAGCGCATTCAACAGCGACGATTTGCCGACGTTCGGCTGTCCCGCGAGCACCACCGAGAGCCCCTCGCGCAGCAGCGCGCCTTGCCGCGCCTCGGCGAGCACGCTCGCGAGGCGCTCGCGAATGCGCGCGAGTTTGCCGCGGGCGTCGGCGGCTTCGAGAAAGTCGATCTCTTCTTCGGGGAAGTCGAGCGTGGCTTCGACCAGCATGCGCAGCGTGATGACTTCCTCGACCAGTGCATGGATGTCGCGCGAAAACGCCCCCTCGAGCGAGCGGCCCGCCGAGCGCGCCGCGGCCTCCGTGCTCGCCTCGATCAGATCCGCGACCGCTTCGGCCTGCGCCAGATCCAGCTTGTCGTTGAGAAACGCGCGGCGGGTGAATTCGCCGGGCTCGGCAAGCCGCAGACCGAACGCGCGGCCAGCGTCGATACAACGCTGCAGCAGCAGTTGCAGCACGACGGGGCCGCCGTGGCCTTGCAACTCCAGCACGTGTTCGCCGGTGTATGAATGCGGCGCCGGAAAGTAGAGCGCGATGCCGCGATCGAGCGCGTTGCCGCTGCCGTCGAGGAAAGGCACATAGCTCGCGTGGCGAGGCGTGAGCGTCTGACCGGTGAGCGCTTGCATGAGCGGGTGCGCCGCGGCCTCGCCCGCGCGCCCGAACGAAATGCGCACGACGCCGATGCCTCCCCGGCCGGGCGCGGTGGCAATGGCGACGATGGGATCGGAGTCGGTGGTCAGCATGACAGAAGAGGCGGCGAGATCGGAAGAATGGGGCAGAGCGCCGCGCGGAACCGCGCGGCGCCGGGCATTGTAACGCGCGCGCCGGTGTGAGCCTGTCGGCGGTCCGCTCGCGCGTCGGCTTTCTTGCTGCCTATGCCGCGCTTAAGATTGATCCTAAGCAAGCTAGGATTGTTACTACGCCATTAGGACTAGTCCAAAACCTGAGGCGCGCCGCGAATCGCTCCGGCTCAAGCCCCATATGGAAATTTCGCAAAAATTGACATCCGGCGGAACCGTATGCCCCTTCGGCACGTCAAGCTAAATTTATCTCAAATACGCTAAACATGAGCCTGTTCGGTTGTCAACTGGGAGGACGCTGAATTGCACAATCTGGCCCATGCCGACCCCCAAAGAAAAAGCCGCCTTCGCCAAGAGGCTGAAGGACAGCCTGGAGCCGCTGAAAATTCGCGGCGGGACCAAGCTCGCGGAGCAGTTCAACCTTCGCTATCGCGGCGACCGTTCGGTCACGCCGCAAACCGCGCACAAGTGGCTCACGGGCACGACGATCCCGAAGCCCGACAAGCTGCGCACGCTGGCCGATTGGTTGAACGTGAAGGAGCATTGGCTCCACTAAGGACCTTCGCCCGGCGCGAGCACGAGACCGCTGGCGCGCGGCGAGAAGTACCCGCCGTCGCAGGAGACGATCGAGCTGGCCTCGAAGATCGAGTCGCTGACGCCGAAGGACCGGTTTCTCGTCGAAGAAATGATCGTGCGCTTCTACGGTGAGGATACCGAAGAAGAATAACGGATGTGTCGTTTCCACTGGCCTTGGCCATGAAAAAAGCCGCCGGGTTCGATAAACCGGGCGGCTTTCTCTTTGCGGCGGAATTCGCCGCGCGTGCTTTCAGCTCAACTCAGGCCAACCTCAGGCCGGCTTCGCCTTCGACTGACCCATCATGCGCGTGATGTAGTACTGCTGCGCGATGGACAGCACGTTGTTCACCACGTAATACAGCACGAGACCGGCCGGGAAGAAGAAGAACATGACCGAGAACGCGATCGGCATGAACATCATCATCTTGGCCTGAACCGGGTCCGGCGGCGTCGGGTTCAGCTTCGTCTGCAGGAACATGGAGACGGCCATCAGCACTGGCAGGATGAAGTACGGATCCTGTTGCGACAGATCGTGAATCCACAGAATCCACGGCGCGCCGCGCATTTCCACGGAAGACAGCAGCACCCAGTACAGCGAAATGAACACCGGAATCTGCACGACGACGGGCAGACAGCCGCCGAACGGATTCACCTTCTCAGTCTTGTACAGCTCCATCAGCGCGGCGTTCATTTTCTGCGGATCGCCCTTGAAGCGTTCGCGCAGCGCCTGCATGCGCGCCATGGACTTGTAGCTTGCCGCCGACAGCGGGAAAAACACCGCCTTGATGAGCAGCGTGAGCAGCACGATCGCCCAGCCCCAGTTGCCGACATAGCTGTGAATCTTCTCGAGCAGCCAGAAGAGCGGCTTCGCGATGATCGTGACCCAGCCGTAGTCCTTCACCAGTTCGAGACCCGGCGCGATGCCTTCGAGCATGCGCTCTTCTTCCGGACCGGCGAAGAGGCGCGCGGACACGTCGACCGTCTGGCCCGGCGCGATGGCCGCAACCGGCTCCTTCACGCCGACGCGATAGAGCGCCGGATCGATCTTCTCGACATAGATGTCGCGCTTCACGCCCTGCTGCGGAATCCACGCCGACGCGAAGTAGTGCTGCACCATGGCGATCCAGCCGTTGTCGGCCTGCTTCGCGTAGTCTTCCTTGTTCTTGTCGATGTCGCCGAACGTCATCTTCTGGAAGTGGTGCTGGTCGGTGTAGACAGCCGGTCCGATGAACGTGTGCGAAAAGCGCGGCGTTTCCACCGGCTGATCGTCGCGCACCAGCTCCATATAGACCGACGGGCTCACCGGCGTTGTGCCGACGTTCTGGATCTTCGTGTCGACGCCGATCACGTAGCTGCCGCGCGTGAACGTGTAGGTCTTGATGACCTTCACGCCACCCTTGACCGGCGACTCGAAGCTCAGGCTGAACGATTTCTGGTCGCCCTTCAGCTCGGTCTGCTGATTCGGCATCAGCGTGTAGACGTCGTTATGGTTCGGGAAATCGCCGCCGAGCAGACCCGTGCGCGCCAGATACGTGTGATTGCCCGTGCGGTCGAACAGCGTGATGACGAGATCGGGCTGCTTGCCGTCACTTTGCTTGACGAGCGACAGCTTGGACAGCGTGCCGCCGCGCGTGTCGATTTCGCCGCTATAGACGTTGGTGCTGAACTTGACGAGCTGCGATTGCGCGGCCGCCGGCGTGTTGGCCGGCGCCGCAGCGTTGGTGGCCGGCAGATCGGCGGGCTGGGTTCCCGGCGTCGTGGTTCCCGGTGCGGCGCTGCCGGCCGTTTTGGTCGGCGTGGCGCTCGGGAAGAACATCGACGGGCGTCCGTGGTCGCGTTGCCAGTTGTCGAACAGCATGACCGCTGACATGAAGAAGATGACCCATAGGACGGTGCGTTTGATATCCATGCGTTGTCTCAGTGTCGATGGAACGGCGCGTCAGCGCTTTTCAGAAGTGGGAGGCGGGACGAGATCGATGCCGCCCGCGGAAAACGGGTGGCAGCGGCAAAGGCGCTTGGCGGCGAGATAAGTACCGCGCGCGGCGCCATGATACTGGATTGCTTCGCGCGCGTAATCAGAGCAGGAAGGGTAAAAACGGCACCGGTTGCCGAGCATGGGGCTCACGGCAAGCTTGTAAAAGCGCAATAAAGCGATGAGTACCGTTTGCATGGCTCATGCGGCCGGACGGCGCCGCGCAACGTGGAGTACCGGACAACGCCCGCCGACAAAGGCTGCCGCAGCGACGGCGGCCCGGGCGAAACAGCGGGCGGTCACCTGAGCGTCATTCCGTCTTCGGCGCTTGTGCGGGCGGCGCCTCGCGACGGGCAATTTCCCGCTCTGCCTTGTCGAGCAGCGCCTCGATTTCACTGCGGCACAGCGCCTTCAGCGGCGGCGACGAGGCGCTCGGCAAAACCTTCCTGTCGAAGCGCGTGTGCAGACGCAGCAGCAGGTCCCAACCGCCGAATTCCGCGCGACGCAACCGGAAAGCTTCCCGCGCGATTCGACGCACCAGATTACGCGTGGCCGCGCGCGGCGCATACTTCTTGCCGATCACGAGACCGAGGCGCGCGTCATTGCCAGTGGGCCGGCCGTACACGACGAAGTGCGCGGTGCGGCGCCAAGGGCGCAAACGAAAAACGGATGAAAATTCATCCGTTTTCAGTAGCCTTGCGGCTTTGGGGAAGGCGGCTTGCGTTCGCAACGGTACGGAGCCCTGTTGCGGCGCCTTTGCCGGTTCCGCTTCCGCCTGGCCGCGATTGTCAGGCGTGCCGCGCATGTTGTTTGCCACAGTCAAGCCCGGAGCAACGACGTCTCGCGCAGACAGAGCGCGCAATCCGCTCGCCTGCCTTAGATGGCGAGGCGCTTGCGGCCCTTCGCGCGACGTGCGGTGATGACCTTGCGGCCGCCAGCGGTCTTCATGCGAACGCGAAAGCCGTGGGTGCGCTTGCGACGGGTAACGGAAGGTTGGTAAGTACGTTTCATGTTTCTCTCACTTGATCGAAAAAAACCGCGCGATCATCGCTGAAAGCGCAATGGCCGGAGGTTTACTGAATTGGTTTTCGCGTAACTCGCTATTTAAACCGGTTTTTCGTTGACCGTCAATAGCTTAGCCGGGGCCGCCCGCGCGCGGCGCGCGTCGGCCGGGATGATCCGGCCCTGTGGATAAACTCACTTCCGGCTCCGATTTGGCGTTAGAATCTCGCCTCACTTCCCAAAAATGATGCACGCCGCTCCGGCTCGCTTGCCCCGCAAACCCTTGTGGCACAAGCGCCTGGGGCTGCTACGCCTAGCTGCTCCGGGCCTTGTTGCGCGCGCGACGGGGCAGCGGCGAGCCTCGTGCACACCATAACGACAGCATCTTGATGAGCGAATTCTGGCAACACTGTTCCGCATTGCTGGAGCGTGAGCTCACGCCCCAGCAGTACGTGACGTGGATCAAACCGTTGGCCCCGGTCGCCTTCGACGCCGCTGCGAACACGCTCAGCATTGCCGCGCCGAACCGCTTCAAGCTCGACTGGGTCAAGAGCCAGTTCTCCGGCCGCATCGCGGATATGGCCCGCGATTTCTGGCATGCCCCGATCGACGTGCAATTCGTACTGGACCCCAAAGCGGGCATGCACGCGCCCGCAGCAGCCGCGCCGGCTCCGGCGCGCGGGGGTGCGTCTTCGGCGCCCGTCCGTGACCATTCGGGTAGCCACTCGGGCGGCAGCGCGGCCGTGGATGCGAACGCGGTCAATGCAGCGAACGCCGCGCTGGCAGCGCAAAACGCCAACGCGCGCGGCGCAGCGGAAGACGCCGCCGACCTCGACCTGCCGAGCCTCGACGCGAACGAAGCCGCGGCGGCGCGCCGCACGTGGCGTCCGGGTCAAAGCGCGGGCGCGAACGGCAGCGCCGAGACCGACTCGATGTACGAGCGCTCCAAGCTGAACCCGGTGCTGACCTTCGACAACTTCGTGACCGGTAAGGCCAACCAGCTCGCGCGCGCCGCGGCGATCCAGGTCGCGGACAATCCGGGCATCTCGTACAACCCGCTGTTCCTGTATGGCGGCGTGGGGCTCGGCAAGACTCACCTGATCCACGCAATCGGCAACCAGCTGCTGATGGACAAAGCCGGCGCGCGGATTCGCTACATCCACGCGGAACAATATGTGTCCGACGTCGTGAAGGCGTACCAGCGCAAGGCGTTCGACGACTTCAAGCGCTACTACCATTCGCTCGATCTGCTGCTGATCGACGATATTCAGTTCTTTTCGGGCAAGTCGCGCACGCAGGAAGAGTTCTTCTACGCGTTCGAGGCGCTCGTCGCCAACAAGGCGCAGGTGATCATCACCAGCGACACGTATCCGAAGGAAATTTCCGGTATCGACGACCGCCTGATCTCGCGCTTCGACTCCGGCCTGACGGTGGCGATCGAGCCGCCCGAGCTGGAAATGCGCGTGGCGATCCTGATGCGCAAGGCCCAGTCGGAATTCGTGAGTCTGAACGAGGATGTGGCGTTCTTCGTCGCGAAACATTTGCGTTCGAACGTGCGTGAACTGGAAGGTGCGCTGCGGAAAATTCTCGCGTACTCGAAGTTCCATGGCCGCGAGATCACCATCGAGCTGACGAAAGAGGCGCTGAAAGATCTGCTGACGGTGCAGAACCGGCAGATTTCGGTGGAAAACATCCAGAAGACCGTGGCTGATTTCTACAGCATCAAGGTCGCGGACATGTATTCGAAGAAGCGTCCGGCGAATATTGCGCGGCCGCGGCAGATCGCGATGTATCTCGCTAAGGAGCTGACGCAGAAAAGTCTGCCGGAAATCGGCGAGCTGTTCGGCGGGCGGGATCACACCACGGTGCTGCACGCGGTGCGCAAAATCGCCGACGAACGCGGCAAGGACGCGCAGCTGAATCACGAATTGCACGTGCTGGAGCAGACGCTGAAGGGTTAAGCGGCGCGGGCGGAGAAATCGACCTGTTTATTTCCAAAGTCGCCCCCAATTTAGTGAGGCGGTTCCTTTTTCAGGCACAATACAGATTTAACCGCCCGGCGCGGCCGCGGGCGGATTTCACGCCGTGACGGGCGCTGCGCGGCGCCGGCGGGGAGCCACGGCTGGGTGCCGGAAATGCCTTGAACGGCTCGAAGGCGCGCAGGCCGTTATATCAACGAAGGAACTCTATGCAACTGGTCAAGACCGAACGCGATAACCTCCTCAGGCCGCTGCAAACCGTGAGCGGCATTGTCGAACGCCGCCATACGTTGCCGATCCTCGCCAATTTGCTGATTACCAAGAACGGCCCGGACGTGTCGTTCCTGTCAACCGACCTGGAGTTGCAGATCACCACGCGCGCCGACTTCGGCGTGGGCGGCGAATCCGTGGCGACCACGGTGGCAGCGCGAAAGCTCCTCGACATTCTGCGCGCCATGCCCGACGGGCAGGAGGTCACGCTCACGCTGAACGACAAGCGTCTGGCGGTGCAATCCGGCAAGAGCCGCTTCGCGCTGCAAACACTCGCCGCTGACGAATTCCCGACCGTCGCGCAAGCTAAAGACTACGGCGCGAGCCTCGTGGTTCCCCAAAAGACGTTCCGCCAGCTGCTCGGCATGGTCCATTTTTCGATGGCCCAGCAGGACATTCGCTACTACCTGAACGGCATGCTGCTGGTGGTGGACGGCGACCAGCTGATGGCAGTGGCGACAGACGGCCACCGCTTGGCGTTCTCGTCCATGAAGATCGAGGGTTCGTTCGCGCGCCAGGAAGTGATCATTCCGCGTAAGACGATTCTTGAGCTGCAGCGTCTGCTGGAAGATATCGACGACACGCTGAAGATCGACATCGCGCAAACGCAAGTCAAGTTCACGTTCGGCCAGGTGGAACTCGTGTCGAAGCTGGTGGAAGGCAAGTTCCCCGACTTCCAGCGCGTGATTCCGAAGTCGCACAAGAATCAGTTCGTGATCGGCCGGGAAGAACTGCAGCGTTCGCTGCAGCGCGCGGCGATTCTGACGTCGGACAAATTCAAGGGCGTGCGCTGCATCATCGAGCCGGGCCAGTTGAAGATCATGTCGACCAACGCCGATCAGGAAGAGGCGCAGGAAGAACTGGAAATCGCATACGACGGCGACAGCGTCGATATCGGGTTCAACGTCACGTATCTGCTCGACGCGCTCGCGAACCTGAAGGTCGACATGCTGCAAGTGAGCCTCGGCGACGCCAGCTCCAGCGCGCTGATCACGATTCCCGAGAACGACGAATTCAAATACGTGGTGATGCCGATGCGCATCTGACGCGTCCAATACCAGGAACACACCAAGGGGCGCAGCGCCCCTTTGGCGTTTTTATGGCGTTTTGAAAAGTCCCGAGCAGCAACCCAGCAGTAATGCAGAACCGGAAAAAATCCATGACTGAAACGAACAATACGCAACCCGACAACAGCTACGGCGCCTCGTCCATTCAGATCCTCGAAGGTCTGGAGGCGGTGCGCAAGCGGCCGGGGATGTACATCGGGGATACATCGGATGGCACCGGTTTGCACCACCTCGTGTTCGAAGTGCTGGACAACTCGATCGACGAAGCGCTGGCCGGCTATTGCAACGACATCCAGGTGATCATTCACGCGGACAACTCCATCTCCATCACCGACAACGGCCGCGGCGTGCCGACCGGCCTGAAGATGGACGACAAGCACGAGCCGAAGCGCAGCGCCGCCGAAATCGTGATGACCGAGCTGCATGCCGGCGGCAAGTTCGACCAGAACAGCTACAAGGTGTCGGGCGGCCTGCACGGCGTGGGCGTGTCGTGCGTGAACGCGCTTTCCGCGTGGCTGCGCCTTACCGTGCGCCGCCACGGCAAGAAGCACTTCATGGAATTTCACCGTGGCGTGCCGCAGAACCGCGTGCTCGAAGAGATCGACGGCGTGATGACCTCGCCGATGCAGGTCGTTGGCGACACCGAAAACCGCGGCACCGAAGTGCATTTCATGGCCGACGAGACGATTTTCGGCAACGTCGAATATCACTACGACATTCTGGCCAAGCGCATTCGCGAACTGTCGTTCCTGAATAACGGCGTGCGGATTCGCTTGCTCGATCAGCGCTCGGGCAAGGAAGAAGATTTTGCGTTCGTCGGCGGCGTGAAGGGTTTTGTCGAGTACATCAACAAGACCAAGAGCGTGCTGCACCCCACGATTTTCCACATTACCGGCGAGAAAGACGGCGTGGGCGTGGAAGTGGCCATGCAGTGGAACGACAGCTACAACGAAAACGTGCTGTGCTTCACGAACAATATTCCGCAGCGCGACGGCGGCACGCACCTCACCGGTTTGCGCGCGGCCATGACGCGGGTGCTGAACAAGTACATCGCCGATCACGAAGTCGCGAAGAAGGCGAAGGTCGAGACCTCGGGCGACGACATGCGCGAGGGCCTTTCGTGCGTGCTGTCGGTGAAGGTGCCGGAGCCGAAGTTCAGCTCGCAGACGAAGGACAAGCTGGTGTCGTCGGAAGTGCGCGCGCTGGTGGAAGAAGTGGTGGCGAAGGCGCTCGAAGAATTCCTGCTCGAAACGCCGAACGACGCGAAGATCATTTGCAGCAAGATTGTCGACGCAGCGCGCGCGCGCGACGCGGCCCGCAAGGCGCGTGAGATGACGCGGCGCAAGGGCGTGCTCGACGGCGTTGGTCTGCCGGGCAAGCTCGCGGATTGCCAGGAGAAGGATCCGGCGAAGTCGGAGATTTATATCGTCGAGGGCGACTCGGCAGGCGGCTCGGCGAAGCAGGGCCGCGACCGCAAGTTCCAGGCGATCTTGCCGCTGCGCGGCAAGGTGCTGAACGTGGAGAAGGCGCGCTACGACAAGCTGCTCTCGTCGGAACAGATCGTGACGCTGATCACGGCGCTCGGCTGCGGTATCGGCAAGGAAGACTACAACCTCGAAAAGCTGCGCTATCACCGCATCATCATCATGACCGATGCTGACGTGGACGGCGCGCACATCCGCACGCTGCTTCTCACGTTCTTCTATCGTCAGATGCCGGAGATGATCGAGCGCGGCTACATCTACATCGCGCAGCCGCCGCTGTACAAGATCAAGGCGGGCAAGGACGAGCGGTATCTGAAGGACGAGACCGAGGTCAATGCGCACATTCTGAAGCTCGCGCTGCAGGGTTCGGAATTGCTGCCTTCGGAAAACGGCACGGCGATTACCGGCGACGCGTTGGGCGAGTTGCCCCGCGCGTATCTGCTGGTGCAGGCGGTGGTGGACCGGTTGAGCCGCCTGTACGACGCGGGCGCGCTGGAGGCGGTGATGGATGGCGTGGCGATCGATCTTTCGAGCGAGGCCGCTGCCGAGGCATCGGCAAAGGCTTTGGAAGCGAAGCTACGTGACGATGCCTTGAAGCCTGAAGTGACCGTGACCACGATGTATGACCCGGTTCGTGAATTGCGTTCGCTGAAGGTGGCGCGCACGCATCACGGCAATCAGAAAATCTCCGTGTTCGACGAAGAGTTTCAGCTGACCGCCGATTATCAGCAGTTGGTGAATACCGCGAATACGTTCAAGGGGCTGATCGGGGCCGGCGCGGTAATCAAGCGCGGTGAGCGCAGTATGGCCGTGAGCGACTTCAAGTCGGCGATGAAGTGGCTGCTGGCCGATGCTGAGCGCAATGTTTCCAAGCAGCGGTATAAGGGTCTCGGCGAGATGAATCCCGAGCAGCTGTGGGAGACGACGATGGATCCGGCGGTGCGTCGTTTGCTGCGCGTGCAGATTGAGGACGCGATTGCGGCGGATGGAATCTTTACGACGCTGATGGGGGATGATGTGGAGCCGCGACGGGCGTTTATTGAGTCTAATGCGTTGAGGGCGGGGAATATTGATGTTTGATTTTATGTGGTAGTGCAGGGAAACGGAAATCGTTGGACTAACGCTAGGTTAGCTGGACTCGAATGTACGGAATTGATTAGATTTTCGTGCTTATCATCAGACAGCACTCAAGGTTAGGTCCGCGCCACATGTTTAGAAGGGTGTGATTCCGCTGTGGTTAGCTCGAATTGCCCAATTGCGGAACTCGAAGGGTTACAGGTGAAAGCCTGTAACCCTTTTCGCATTTGGGTGTGGGCAATATCGCTATGGAGGTCGGTTCAGTCAACCTCGTGGAGGAGCATCAGGTGTGCGCGTGTCCCGGATTTCTACCCGCGGTTCCCTAGACTCGGCCGCAACGCTGGGCAGCTGCGCCCCCCGGAGGGTGAAAAGGTTTTGGACGTCGGGGTAGCATCGGTTTTTGTCCGGCTCAGCGCTAAAAAATCCCGTTGGGAAAAGGATCGAACTCCTGACCTTCGCATTGCGAATGTAAAAATGTTTCCAACAACGATGCGGCATATAGCGTCTTTTTCAATTATTTGCCACAATTTCGCCACACTCGGTTCGAGCGAGCATCGAAATGCCAACAATCCGCAAGCGTGGACAGTACCAATGGGAGGCGCAGGTCCGCCGACGCGGCTATCCGGCGCAAAGCAAAACCTTCACGACCAAGGCCGAGGCGGAAGCTTGGGCCAGCATGATCGAATCGGAAATGTCACGCGGGGTATGGGTGAGCCGTAGTGAGGCCGAGGCGACAACACTCTATGAGGTGCTTCAACGCTACGAGGAAGAAATCTCGCTGTCAAAGAAGGGGGCGGCGCAGGAGTCCTTAAGGCTTGCAAAGCCGTTGACCTAGCTAAGCGGCCGCTAGCTACGGTCCGCAGCGCGGACCGTAGCGAAGCTCCGCGATAAATGGCTGAAGGATTACAAACCTGCGACAGTCCTGCGCCGCTTAGCGGTGCTATCCCATGTGTTCAACATCGCCCGCAAAGAATGGGGTATGGACAGCCTTTCCAATCCGGTCGAACTGGTGCGCAAGCCGCAGCCCAACAACGCTCGCACTCGACAGCATTGCTGTCAGCGTCGCATCTGTCAATGCGATAGGCGGAGAAGAACCAGAGTCGCAACGTGGTGCGCAAGACGGTGAGCTCGAACGGGTGGCCAAGGCTAGCGGCTCGGAGCTGCTGCCGTCCATCATCTGGCTGGCTGTGGAAACTGCGATGCGCCGGGGGAGATAGTGTCCCTGTTGTGGGTGAACGTTGACCTGAATCGCCGCGTCGTTCACCTACCGTCGACAAAGAACGGAGACGCCCGAGACGTGCCACTGTCTTCCCGCGCCGTTGAGGTGCTTCAGGCGCTGAAAAATGCTCGAGGTTACGCCAAGGATGATACGACCGAAAGTGGCAAGGACGACGCCGAACGCGTGTTCGAGATTCGCAGTGGCGCCGTTACCAGGGCTTTCGAACGCGCAGTGGCGCGCGCCCGCAACTTTACGTCGATGAGTCCACTACCACCAACCTGAGACCGGACGGCAAATTCCTGACGGACCTTCGCTTTCATGACCTGAGACATGAGGCGACTTCCCGGTTGGCGTCGATCTTTCCCATGCACGAACTGACAAAGATAACGGGCCATAAGGACCCGCGCATGTTGATGCGATACTATCATCCTCGCGCCGAGGATCTGGCGAAGAGACTGGCGTGATCCGCGGGCTGCCTTCCCATGGGGGTATGTTTTTTGGAACTGCCCCCAATATCCATGTGACGCCGACAAGCCGCACACCGCTGGAATGTGCGACGGCGAATAGGTTGGATTCTGTTGCATGCCAAGTCTATCGACGTTAGAATTCAAAGGGCACGCCGTAGCGATCGATCGCTACGGATTGGGGAGTTACTCAAAAGTTGCCAGTGGCAGATCGGATTCTCGCCGCGTAAGTCTGCGTAGTCGACGCTGGCTTGCTGCTAATTTTCGACAACAATGTAGTCTAATTTGATTACGTCAGACCAGACAATCTCGATCGAACGGAGTCCCTGTAAGCTTATGCTTAACAGGGACTTTGCTTATTGGGGGACGAATGACAGATCTGTTTGCACCGGGCGAGGCTCCAGAATTCGGCATTGCGGACCTCGCCGCAGTCATCAGTAGCGGGGAATCGGTGAACAGATACGTTTTTGGCGCAGCCTTAGGCTCTGCCATATGTAAGGTCGTCGCGCTAAGGGATTTCAAGGCTATGGCGGGCTCAAGGGATTTTGCGAAAAATATTTGGGCGATTACGTGAGGTGGCTTGGCAAGACCGCCATCCACGGCGGCGACAACGTGTTCTATGTGGTGGACCAATCATGCTAGGCCATGCGCGATGGATGGGTAGTAATTGGCCAAACGGAAGCCAAGCGCGCATGGGATTTTTTCTCGAATCCGCTGATTGGCGGACGCATCGCTGTAGCGCTGAATGACGCCACAGTATGGGCATCCCTCAACAGCAATTTGCCCAGTCCTCCGACAGTACGTCTGTCCCCGTCATTGAATCCGCTGCGATAGATGGCTTAGCGCGTGCTTTCGTCTCCGATTGCTCGCCTGAGACTAAACCGCAGGCACAAACTGCCTTAGCTAATGCTGAAAAAATGGGGGAGAACGTAAGCCAAGCATGGCCTAACGTTATCCGTACATCTTCAACTGCAACCGTTTTCTCCAAAAGTTGCGCCGCTAGTCCAAGCAATTCCGGCCGCCGGCATTACCGCACTCATCTCCTTGCTAAGCAGTGGCACTGACGCTCAAGAATCCCGAATAACGACGTTGCCCCCTCATCAGAAATCAACCAGTTCGCCGGCCGGTAGGCTCGCGCCAAAGCAGCCATTGCTTCCGCCAGCCAAAGCTATCGAACGTAGAAGCGATGACACGTCGGTCGATGTGATCCGTGCACGTGCCATCGCAGCAGCGGTGATCCAACAACTTTCGTACGAAGAGCTGCGAGACCTTAAGTTGCCATTTGGCCTCGTGCTAGACGCATTGCTGTCAAGGTGATTTATGCGCTTGGTCATTTTTTGCCTAGCATCCCAAGAACCAACCGTGGTCCAGACGATTGATCGTTACGCAGCCATTGGATGGAAAGAGGCCGCCGAAATAGTCGTCTGCGCCTTGCCGGAAGACTCGTGCCACAGGGAAAATCGCTCTCGGGCGACCAACGACGCGAGGAGAAAAATCGCCGAAGTTGACGCTTCTATTGTCATCCTCATCAATGGCGCGCAGATCCAGAAGAATACTCTGGATAGGTCTGGGTTATATGTCACAACAACACTGAAAGGCTTTTCGCAGGATCCTCGGTACGAGGACTCAATCGCCGCTACAGGAATGGGGCTGGAGAGCGCGCTACCGAAATTGCGTCGCATTGGGCTCACTCCCACGTAGACGTTGCCGGTTGGCTGAAGCAGTTCAACGACTTGGGTGGTCTCGAATGGATCGGGGTTCACCTACTGAAGCTGCTACGTTTTTGGCCCGAGGCGAAGCTTTCGAGTGCGATATGTAATCGCCTCACGGTCGCTGACGACAAGCGGACCAGATTCGGAGTGTTTTCGACAAAGGCAGGCAAAAGTGGCGGAGTCGTTGCAAATTTGCTCCGCAAAAGATATCCGAACGCGATCATATGCGATGTAACAGAATCCATTGAGCGAAGCACGGCCGGAGATGCGGTAATTCTCGTAGAAGACGGTTTGTATACCGCAACGGAGATTATCGGCGTGCTTGACAGCTTGCTAGGACGGCGCCCCCGATCGTGCACCGAAGGCGGGTGCAGTATCCGATGCTGAAAAACTGAAAACCTCCAGCTAACACTTGCCTTTGGTGTAACGGTCGACTATGGTCAGCAGCTCCTAGAGCACTACCTACTCCGCAGCAGCGACGTCATTTCCGCCAAGCTTTCGCCTTCACGACCTGACACACTTACCCAAGTGCTTACAGCCCATGATGGCGAGACTGCTGGCGCCTTAAGCCTGGATTCGCGGCAGTATCGGGAGACAATTCGGAAATCGATTGTGCCATGGATCCTTCAGCATGATGTCTGGGGACAGCGGCTATCGGAGGCGAGAGAACATCCCACCTTGATCGGCGCACAACTTTGGCGCACTTACGTCTCAAAGATGGTTGAGACGCAGGGCTGGAAGTTTGAGCACTGGCCAGACGAACGCATCAATCTCTGTGCTCTAGGGATGGATGGACTTGGCTTGACAATAGTGTTGGCACATTCGGTACCTAAGGCAACGATGCCGCTGTTTTGGACCGGGGGCCGAGTCCGCCTTGGGAAGAAAGAAATTGAGTGGAAGCCATTGTTTGCGAATGCTTGAAACGTTCAGTGAACGAAGCTGGCCTTTCACGCCCTCGCCGGCTCGCCTCGGGGATTGATATCGCGTCTGAGTGGTCGCCCTTAGATAGGTGCGTAATTCGTGAAAGTTGGACACGCGTTTGGCGTGAACGCGGTCGAACTGTAGCCGAATAGCAAGTTCTCGACCGACCTCCGCTTTTACGAATGACGACACGGGGCAACCTCCCGCCTGGCGTCGATCCGAGCCGGCGGCTACAGACAATCATGCGATTCAGCCGTTTATTGACTTCACAAGCTTCGCAGCATTGGGATCGTAGATGTAGCCGGTGATTCTGCCATCCTTAATCCGCGCGACAGCCTCATCGATGACGAACAGCGGAACGAGGAACCACTCCTCGGGCTGCACCGGTCGACCGAAGCGGTCGTTGATGGCGATGTTTAACCGCGCGGGCGCGAAAAGCCTGTGAAACAGTTTCTCCATCCGGCTGCGATTGATCCCCGCGAGCTTGTAGGTCGCAACGACCTCGACTTTCGCCAGCAGATAGGTCGCTTCGCTCTCGGCGTTGGCGATGCGCGTCGCTACCCTTCCGCCGGTCACACCCACCTTGTGGATGATGTCGCGGTGCTGCGCAACATAGGGATGATCGGACAGTGACCGCAGAACATAGATCGTGCCGCTTTCAACATCATCGGCCTCAAGTTCGCCGCCGAATGATAATTGCCCACTCTCGGGTGAGGCCAAGCGCCGCGCAGCGGGATCGTTGTAGAACGCACGCTGGAGCGAGCGCAGCAGCAGATTGCTCTCTGTGCCGTTGGAAAAAATGAGGCGCAAGCGGCGGCCCACCTCCCTAGCGGTGGTTTTCAACGGCTCGCCGACCTCGGCGACGTACAGTGTGATGCCATCAAGGACAAAAAAGTCCCCGGCCTCAATCGTGCGGCGGCCCGCCTCTATGGGCTGTGACTGCCGCAAGCCAGTCTTGACCTCCGTCGCCACGCGCTCAAACAGAGGCTTGAACGCTTCAAAGTCGAGACAGGGCTTGCGATCCGCAACCTCCTCGGCCGCGCGCTTGTCAGCGCTGGTTCGCACATGGCGCAGGATCGTGATGTCGCCTGCGTCGGCGTCCCCTGCCCGCTCGGCGGCCAGGTCGTTAATGTCGATTTCCTGCGCCGAAGCAGCGACGGTCGGCGCAGCAGCAAGCAAGCCCTGATAGTCCAACGGCTCCAGCAGGGTACGGCAATCCGGGAGTGCGCGCAAACGATCCAGTCGGACGGCGTAAAGGCGCTCGAATATGTCGCGATGTTCCCCGTGCTGCTCTGTGGAGCGTTGTATTTCCTCGAAGGCAGCGATGACACGCTCTTCGTTGGCTGGGCGTCCGCCCTTTTTCTCGGAGGGAGCAAACTCGGCCAGCTCCGCAGCGAGTTCATCAAGATCGAAGTTACTCATAACGTCCCTCCGCCTTGAAGCGCATAAAGGCGGCTGCGCCTTCGGCTATGCGTCGCTCCCAAGGATCTTGGGAATCGAGCGCCGGAATGCGGCCGCGCTCCCTCTTGAACTGCACGGCACGCACAGCCATCTCCTTCGCCTCGTCCGGCGTCAGGCTCGTGCGCTTGGCCGAGAGATGGTCGCAGCTACCTGCTTCAAGCTGTCCTCGCTCATAGTCTTGGCGAGGATGGCGTAGGCTTCGCCGAAGGGGTTAATGCGGTCGATGAGGTCGATGTCCAGTCCGCGCACGTCCATCGCAAAGCGCCGCACACCGTCGATAAGGGCAGTGTTGGGCGCTGCGTCGCCCTGCCCATCGCCCTCGGTAACAAGCTGCTTGGCCCGTTGCGTGAGATTGAGGGCGGCGATAGCGTGCTGGCGCACGGCCTCCTGATCCTCGGCGTCAAGCTCTGGGTACTTGCCCTTGATGATCTTGCCCATTCGGGCCTGGGTCAGTTCTTCCGGCACCAGCGTTTCATCGAATAGGCCGCGCTCGATGGTGGACTTGTCCTGCACAAAGGCAGCGATGACTTCGTTCAAGTCTTCATGACAGATTCGCGTCGCCTCGGGACTCTTCGGCTCGACCAACCCCTTAATTTCGATCTGGGACCGGCCCGTCTGGTCGTTGAACCCTACATTGCACTTGGCCGGGTCGAAGCCACCTTCGCCGTAGTAGAAGTCTGGCGTCGGAACGTTGTCCGGATTCTTGGGTTTGAACTCGAAGCGCGGCGCCAATACCTGTTCCATCAACAGGCTTGCGGCGATGGCCTTCAGCGTGTCGTTGACGGCTTCGGTGACGGCTGCCTCGGTAGTGTCCGGCTCAGCGATCAGGTTGGTAAACCTTGCGCGCTTCTTGCCGGGCGCGTCACGGGTGGCACGCCCGATGATTTGAACGATTTCGGTCAGGCTGGCGCGGTAGCCAACAGTCAGCGCGTGTTCGCACCAAATCCAGTCGAAGCCCTCCTTTGCAATGCCCAACGCGATGATGATGTCCACGTAATTGCGGTTGTTCTTCTGCGCCGGGTCTTTGAGTGCAGCGGATACCCGGTCGCGCTTGGTGGCAGTGTCATCGACAAGATCCGCGATACGCAGCACGCGGCCATCGGGACGCTTAACAAGCTGGAATCCGGTTGCAGCGTCAATGCCTTGCCATTCGCCGAGCGCCTCAATGATGTGCTCCACCTCACGTATCTTGTCCTTCGTGCTCTCGCGCGAATTGACGCTGGGGATGTGGATGATGGTCTTCTCTTCCGTGTCGAGGACGTTGAGGATGTCGTCGACGTACGAACCGCTGTAGAAGAAATATCCGATGTCGAGCTGCTTGAGGTATTCGTAGCCGTTGAGCTGCTCGTAGTAGGTATAGGTGACAGTATCGAACTTCGCTTCGTCGGATGGAGCCAGCACGGCTTCGGCATCGCCCCGGAAATAGGAACCAGTCATGGCGACGATGTGCGTGCGTCCACGGGCGATAAATTGTCCAAGATGCGCGCCCAGCTTGTTGTCCGGGTTAGCCGAAACGTGATGGAACTCGTCCACCGCGATCAGTCTATCGTCAAACGCCTCCACGCCGTACGCATCGACCGCGAAGCGGAAGGTCGCATGGGTGCAGACCAGCACCTTGTCATCGCCTTCGAGGAACGCGCCCAAAGATCTCACCTTGCCTCCGTTGTCGTTACCCGGCGCGTTACACAGGTTCCACTTGGCCTCCACGTGCCAGTCCGCCCAGAATCCGGACCGAGAGAGCGGTTCATCGCTAAAACTGGCCCCGATGGACTTCTCGGGTACCACAATGATGGCTTGCCTCAAGCCTTGGTTCCGCAACTTGTCGAGCGCGATGAACATGAGGGCGCGGCTCTTGCCCGACGCGGGCGGCGATTTGATGAGCAGGTATTGCTCCCCGCGCTTTTCATACGCGCGCTCTTGCATCGGACGCATCCCGAGGGCGTTGACCTTGGTCGATGCGCCGTTCTGAGCATAGGTGACAGAGACCGACGGGATATTTCTTCGTGAAGACCGAACCCTGTTAATCAAATTTTCGCCAGGGCGAGTGAGGATCACGTCCGCAAAAAAATTGGGGCCCAATTCGGGGATCTCAGACATATCAATGTCCTCATCCGGAATATCGTCCTTATTATTGAAGACTTTGGAGATAGGCATTCAAGGCCTCCTTTTCCTTCTTCCGTGCATGGCGGACGCTGATGATCCGCACATGTTCATTGCGGGGCGTCCAAACAACAACGATAACACGTCCATCCGCCAGCTTGACAATTGACAGATTACGCTCTTCCGTCAACTCAACGGATTGCGGTGAGCGCGCTGTCAACGAATATTGTGAATTGAACGCCCTGCCGGCATCAGTAAATCTAACGCCATGTTTGGTGTAATTTGCACGTGCTTTCTCTTTGTCACATTCAAATCGATTCATTATGAAGCACTCACCGTTACCGTTCTGTCCGCGCAAAGCGCAGACAATTCCCCAACCGCTTCATGTCGCTGCTGAAGCGGTGACTAATCTAAATGCGCCCCAGCGCTTCGTCGTTGCGATCATGCCTCAGCTCCCGCATTTGGCTTCTTGCCTTTGCGCGGTCCAGCCGCTGTGGTCATCTTGGCGTAAAGGTCGAACAGCCTCTCAAGCCGCTCGGTGTCGTTCTTGAAGCGGCGGCCGATGTAGATGCGCTCAGCACTTCGTCGTTGCGATCATGCGCCGCCTGAAAATCCGTGGGCATTTTGTCGGGATCGTAGAGGTCAGCGATGGTGGCCGGGAAGTGCCGCTCCCGCGCCAGCAAGATGTCTTCGGCGCAGTGAGTCAAGTCGGCCCTCATCTTCTCGGTCAGCACGGGTAGCGGGAAAGTGTTCCAGCCCAGAGTATTGGAGTATCGGAAATCAGTTTTCAGCTTGCCGCAGACTGTGGCGACCCAGGTCAAATGCAGACGGCTGGCGATGATGGCGAGGTTCCAGAGGGGAGCGTCGTAGAGACCAAATGCAAGGTTGGTGAGCGTGGTGTGCTCATCAACGATACCGACTGGCAAGTATGGACGGCGCTCCGACGAAACACTTGGCACGACGATGGTGCGCGTGTTGCCGATTCGCATTAACTTGAGCTGATGGGGACGTTTGGCAAGAACGGTCCTTGCCCCCTTGTCGGGACTTGCCAAACGCAAGACACGAACTGCCTCAATGCGTTCGTTCAATGCGTGGATCTTTTGTGCCTCTGACAAACGCCCGTCTTCGATCCAGATGCAAAAGCGCGTGCCACTGTTGATGAAATCCTGGGAGCCGTAGATGCGGCGTATGAACTTTTCTCGTTGTGCCTCAGTCAACCCTAACGATTGCAGCTCATCGCGACTCAGCAGCAAGTTGCCACCGTCACTTGGCTTGTTGCCGAATTCCATCACAGCCAGTTCCGACAAAGGTACATCGCGCTTTTCAACGATGACGGGAGAACCCATAGACAGTACGGGGTGATAGACGCGCCCTCGCGCAGCACAACGCTGCCATCGTCTTGATGCTCATACAAACGGCGCGGCTCATTGCCTGGTGCGCCAATGCCGACAACAGCGACGGTCACGCCTGCATTGTGGCTTGCCAGATTCGCCCACTTGAAAGATGTGTAGCCAAAAAGAATGTCGCCGCCGGTACCGTAAACCATCGGCCAGAGAATTGGGACGGCCTGCCCTTGACATATCGAGTTCGTGCTGACGAATGCTGCTACGCCGCCCGCGCACTTGATGTAATCCGCCGCCTTGACGAACCAGCCCGCCACATAGTCGAGAAATCCAGCAGAAAGGGTGCGACCATTCACAACATCGCGAATTTCCGCCTTCTGTTCTGCGGACTGCCAAGTATTCCCTAGGTACGGCGGGTTTCCGCAGATATAGGTCTCGCCGCCCTCGTTCTCAAAGTCGATCTGTGCCTGATCGAGCGGGGTTTCAAAAAGGTCGTCGGCCCGAAATTTCACGTCGGTGCCTCTCGGCGGGCAGACACTCAGCCAATCGAGCCGCAGCGCGTTACCGCAAGTGATCCAGCTCTCGCTGCGCAGGGGCAGGAACTCAGCCAAAGCCAGCTTCTGCCCCCGGTACAGCACGTCGCACTGGTACTCGGCGATGACTAGTGCGAGGCGGGCGATCTCCGCCGGAAAGTCGCGCAGTTCGATCCCGCGAAAGTTGGTGACCGGGATTTCTGATGCGCGATCCTGCTCACCACGCCGCCGGTTGATCTCGGCCTCGATGGCGCGCATTTCCTTATAGGCGATGACCAAAAAATTGCCCGAACCGCAGGCCGGATCGAAAACCCTGATCCTAGCGAGACGCTTGCGCAGGTTGAGCAACATGCGAACGCTATCGCCTGCTTCCTTCAGCTTCGTCCGCAAGTCGTCGAGGAACAGCGGATTCAGGACCTTCAGGATATTGGGGACGCTCGTGTAGTGCATCCCTAACTCGCCGCGTTCCTTGTCCTCGGCAACGGCTTGGATCATCGAGCCGAAGATGTCCGGGTTGATTTTGGTCCAGTCCAATCGGCCGACGTGCAATAAATAGGTAAGACCGAGCGATCTTGCTGAATCGCGGCACTTCGTCGCCGCCAGAGAACAATTGCCCGTTGACATAGGGGAAACCTTCGGCCCATCGGGGAATCTTGGCGGCGGCCCGGTCCTCGCGCTTGGTGTTCATGACGCGGAACAGCGTGGCGACGACCTCGTGCGTGTTCGACGAGTCGGTGGAGCTCATCACTGCCACAGTTTCGGTGAAGCGCCCCTTGCCAACAAAGATATCGGTGTGCTCTGCGAAAAAGCAGAAGATCAGCCGCGCCATGAAATGGTTCATATCGTGGCGGCGCTCCGCCGTGCCCCATCCCGGATTGTCTTTCAGCAACTCGACATACAGGCGGTTTAGGCGGCTGGTCGCCCGGATGTCGAAGGCGTTTTCGGTGATCTGGCGCACGGTACTAATGCCCGCTAGCGGCAGGAAGAAACCGAAGTGATCGGGGAAGTCCTTGAAAGCGCAGGCGACGGTCTCGCCACTGGTCAGATCTTCAGCCTCGAAGTCCGCGCCGTCGGTGGCGAGGATGAATTTGGCCTTGGCTTTGGCTGTCGCCGGACTGGCCTTGAGGGCGGCGAGCGTCTGCGTCACCCGCCCCGCGTCGCAAGTCAGGATGTGGATGTTGCTGGTCTGGAGAACGTCGCCTAAGTCGGACTTGTTCGACGCCCCGGCGCGAAGGCGCTTGATCTCCCTAATTTGTGGTGCCTCCAGCTTTGGCTTACGCCCTCCAGAGCGACCGCGTGCTCATGCCGCGACTAAGCTAGCCCGTGTCCGCTCCCGAATCAAGTTGCGCTCAAACTCCGCCAGCGCCGCGAAAACATGGAAGACCAGCTTCCCGGCCGCACTACTGGTCTCGATCTTCTCGATGATGCTTTCGAAGCCGATCCCTTTTCCTTCTAACCCAGCGACAATGCTTACGAGGTCCGGGAGGCTACGCCCGAGCTTATCCAATCGCCAGACTACAAGCGTGTCGCCCGCTCTCAACGCCTTCAAACAGTGATCAAGCTCCTGCCTAGCGGCATCCCTGCCGCTGGCAGCCTCTTCGTAGATGGATCCAACCCCCGCCAAGCGAAGTGCATCACGCTGCAGGTCCAGGTTCTGATCATCTGTTGAAACGCGGGCATAGCCGATCCGTTGATTCATTGACAGTTGCCGGACGTTGAAAAATTGATGGGAATCTTAACAGATTGAAGGCAAATCTGACGGTCAGTTGGCGCGCAAAGGTACGTGTTCACCAACCACCGTTTTCTCGACGAAGTGCCCGGTACGGTTCTGCGCAAGTTAAATGTTCTTGTCGCCACCGCTTGAAAGCGGGCACAGAGTCTTGAAGGTTGTCGAGTTCCGACCAGCAATATTCTGGCAAGGAACGGCGTGACGCCGGGCCTAACCACACTGCGCGTGGCGGGTCGACATCTTCATCGACGGCTGCCCAAGGGGAAAGCGTCGGTCTTGAATCCAGGCGTCATCGACGTGCGCACGCGGGCGCAGGGCATTGCTTCCGCGCTAGCGATAACCTTGGCTAACTGCATAGCAACTGCCCCAAATAAGATTTCGCTGCCAGCGAATTTGTGCTATTGTTGAGCTTGGTTGGTGTTGAAGACAAAGCCAGCGTATTGCCTGGGCCGCTGTGATGGGCCTGCGGAGAGGAAACTCTCCAACCTTTGCCCGGGACGCGTGTCTCGGGCGCCCCGGCCGCCGCCTGGTACGGCGGCCGGAAAACGGATAGGTAGGGGAAACGCCGCCCCCTTCGCTTTCGTTACGTACTGGTACCGAAGCAATTCGGCTTCGGGGTAACGAGAGGTGCAATATGGTGAAAAAGACCATACCCAACCAGGGGCGGCAGCCAGAGGAAACGTCGAACGAGCATAAGTCGGGCAAGCTTCGGCAAGCCTTTATGTGTCGTGAAACGTGGTTGCTCTTGTTGAGCTTTCTGCGCGTTGCGGTATCGATCGTCAGATTGTTCGACAAGTGGCAAGGTTGATATCTGGCACCCCTGCCTAGTCCTTGTCTTACGAGGAGGTGCCCAAATGTTGCACAAAGCTCTACGCCACCTTCGCCGATATCACCGGATGACTCAAGAGCAGTTGGCAAGCCGTCTAGAGATCTCCAACAACTACCTGTCCGAGATCGAGTCCGGAAAGAAGGCGCATGCGCTCACGGTCGACCTGCTCGAACGCTATGCGAAGGTATTCGACGTCCCAGTGTCAAGCCTGATGCTGTTCTCAGAGCAACTCGACTCAAATCGCCGCAGCGACAAGTTTCGCGTCGCAATAGCGTCGAAGGTGCTGAATGTCATGGACTGGATTGATGCCGATGAAAATTCCGTCACACAAACGTGAGAAGGCTTTGGGGCGGGCTCGTCTCCGCAAGAATCAGTCCGCCCGCTATCCAATCGAGCGTTCGCCATTCTGGCGTCGATGTCCCGGTCCAGGAGATTGAGGCTATTTGCATGAATCCGTCGTATAATCGCTTCGACGATCATCCGAGACCCGGGAAAGACGCGCGACACATTCAGGAACCAACAGATAGGACCCTGAAGATCCACTATCGCATCGCCAGATACCTTGACAGCATCGAACGCCCGGAGTTTTTGCATTCGGCGACAAAAAACGTTCCCATGTGACGAATGCCTAGGCGCATCTCCCAAGTGGGGGGCCGTGGTTGCAATGGATATCAGGAAGTTCTTTGAAAACACGACGTATCACCACGTGAAAGCATTCTTTCACAGGGATCTTGGGTGCTCGCATGACGTTGTGCAGCTGTTGGGCCAACGTTTGCACGGCGGACGGGCATCTGCCCACGGGTAGTTGCATCAGCCCTTTGCTGTCGTACTTTACGCACCGACTGATGTTCGCCCAGATCGAAAGACTTTGCGCCGAGAAGGTCGTCATCATGACGCTTTACGTGGACGACCTTACCCTGTCCGGGATACACGCGACAAAGTCGATGCTCTATCAAATTAAGAATCTGATCGTTCGCCACGGCCTACAGACGAAGGCAACAAAGGACGCCGTGGTGCGGCCCGGCAAGTCGGCCATCATCGCCGGCGTTATGCGAGCAGGCGAGCAACTTCGTTTGCGAAACAAGCATCATGGCGCAATAGTCAGGATTAGATCGCGGCTGGCAAGAATGAATCTTTTCACGAATTGCGTGGCCGGATTGCAGCAGCTCGCGCAGTTGATCCGCAAGCCGCTACCCGCCTGGAAGCTCGGATGAAAAACTTGCGCATGCTACTCCCGGTAAGGTAGCGACTGGTGAGGACGCTTTCTCGTAAGAGCTATAACCGGATTCGCTCTACCTCGTCGAGACTACCATCGACGCGACGGCGATCAAACAGCTGTGTAGTGCGCATCGACGCGTGAGTGGCCATCGCCGCGGCGTTCTCTGGCGTGCTGGCGTTGCTCAGGTAGGCGGTGATGCCAGTCGGGCGGAAAGTATGGTTGCCGATCTCCGTGGCGATGTTCGCGGCCGCCGCGCGCCGGCGCACCGTCGCGTGAGCGTTGGTCTGCGGCAGCGGCGTCGCGCTCATCTGCCCGGTGCCCCGCGCAACCGTGCGAAAGAGTGGCCACTTCGGATCGGCGGCCAGCCCGATACCGCTCAGGTACTCCAGAGCAGGTACGCCTCGAGCGCTGGATGACAGGCATCGTATGCGCCTTGTCGCCGTTTTCGCGCAGCCACACCCAAAGGCGCATCCTCGATCCGCATCGCCAGAGCCGCACCGACCCGCGCGAACGAAAACACCATCAGCGCCCGGTCGCTCAACCCGATCCTGTTTTCCGGCCGCCGTACCAGGCGGCGGCCGGGGCGCCCGAGACACGCGGGCATCGCCCAGATCAATGCTGTTGAGCAGCTGCCGCGCCTCGGTCGCATCCAGCACCGGCGTCCTGCCTTCTTTCGTGCAACGGGCCGGGCCGCGCACCGACGCGGCGGGGCTGTGCGCGGCCCGATCTGGCCGGTCACCAGCCAGTCGAACAGGTGGCGGATCGCCGAGAGCCGCAGCTTGACGGTTGGCGCCGATGACATCTGCGTCTGAAGCTCGATCCACGCCGCGACGTGCAGCGGCTGCACGTCGGTGATCGACGGCACGCCGGCGCCGGCCTGTTCGAGCAGGGAGAGGTGATAGCCGATCTCCGCGGCACTGCGACCGGCCACCTCAACCGTCTCGGGAGCCAGCCACTCAATTCCGAAAGCCGGAATCGGACAATCCTCGAGGAGAAGCATCAGTTCGCGGATCAGGTCTATGTCGCGTTTCATCGCCCAAGACCCTCCAGCGGAAGTTCATCTCTGTCAAAACCGTACGGCCCGGCGGCAGCCATTTCCGCCGGTTAAGGTCATGCCGCATTGATGCGATGAACGCCCGATAGAGTAAAGCCTCATGAGTCCCGGCGATTCCCCGTCGGGGCTGCTCATGTGTCCACGAGTCCCGCTCTAACTCCCTCGCACAACAGATCGCTTTCGTGCACATCCAAGTATTGTTGAATTCGCGCCCCGCGGATCGCCAGAAGCCTCGGCATGACGCCGACAGACGGACGAGCCGGTGAGCAGCCAGCTGCTTCCAACGTCAGAAAGCAAACCTTTCAGACAATCTCATATAAAAATATCTGTTTTAAAATCAATAATTTAGATTTGACCGCCGGTTAAATCTTGTCTAGTGTTGTAGGAACAACCGCAACTTGGCTTGCGCCTATGAGCACCCCCTTTGCCGTCTTCCTCCGCGGTCTGCGATTTCGCGGCGCGCTTTCGCAAACTGAGCTCGCAAAGAAGCTTGGCTATGAGCAGGCGTATGTTTCCGCGCTCGAGTTAGGCACGAAGCCGCCCAGCGCAGAATTTCTGGCAAGGCTTAGTGAAGGCTTTCCGCTTGCGGATGTCGATCGACGGGAGATGGAGAGGGAATTGCAGGACTCGCCGCGGCGGTTCGTAATCCCGGCGGATCTGCCGACAGATGAGTACAGGCTTTACCAGAGCTGCAGCGGAAGATCGGAAGGCTGTTGCCGACCCAGTAGCGACCCTGCGTGCGATCGTCCGGATGGACGAAGAAATGGCAGCGCGACCGCACTATGGAGCCGTTCGGGTCCGCCGCAAACCGAAGGAGGATTTGGAAATGTAGAACAGAAACGTAAAATGGGACAAACCTTGTGGCCTGCTCCGTCCTAGGAGAAACAAAGATACTTCTACCTCGAGCGGTTTAAGTATCGTGCGCGTTTTCTCCCAAGGTCAAGTTGGCGGCCGCCCTGGTTCAGGGCACTTGCACCGCGAATAGCACCGGTGTGGGGGCGTTATTACGCCTTCAAATTGGTGTTATTGACCATACACCGCATTGACTCATTGCGGGGAACGCGTGCGTCCGCTCCCGCCACCGCTGGCGCGGCTTATGGACGCGCGTCTCCGCATTTACGGAGCACGACGATGCACAAAAAGCATGGATCAGATTCACCGTACCTCCGAACCCGCCCGGCGTATCACCAAACAAGGAATCCCGTCACACCATCAGGACGCGGTTTCCGGGCAAAGTTCTTTTCTCGAAAAACCGACGCCTGGTGCGTTGCGAGAGCTTGCTCGAATTCCATGCGCTCTTTCTCTTCGAATTTGCTCGCGGCGTTCGAACGTTTGAGGAGCAGCCAGTCACAATCGAATATTCT
The DNA here is from genome assembly GCA_940746715.1 of uncultured Paraburkholderia sp. Classification (GTDB taxonomy): domain Bacteria; phylum Pseudomonadota; class Gammaproteobacteria; order Burkholderiales; family Burkholderiaceae; genus Paraburkholderia. Next base: position 119,965 of record CALNWN010000005.1, on the reverse strand, counting down.
TTGAATGGCCGACCGCGCCGATACACGCCAGACTTCGGAGTCGATTGGACTGATGGCCGACGCTGGCTCGTGGAAGTCAAGCCATCCGAAAAAGTCGCGGAAATGCGAACAGCCGAGAAATTTGAAGCTCTCAGGCTGTGGTTCAGTTCCAGGGGGCAGCGCCTCGTTGTTTTGAGCGAACCGCAGATTCTAAGGCCAATCAGGCTCCGCCAGATACGCGAGCTGTTACGCGGCCTCGAAGGGGAAAATCAGAAGATGGCGATCTTCGGCTCCCCGGCATTACGACGGGCCTGACGCTTGGAGAAATACTCGCCGCAGGTGTCGACGAGACGTTGGTACGTCGACTGCTTGCGCGCAGGTCGCTTGTCTGCGACCTCGATTCGGTCATCAACCACGAGACAGTGTCGACCATTCGAGGAGGCCGATGATGACGCGCTATTCCTTTAGAAACGGCGAATGTCTGCGTCTCGATGGGACTGCCTATCGCATCACTCAAGTGAGTGGTCGCAACGTCGGGTTAACGTCGTGTAGCGACGGTTCTCTTTTGGTGCGCAATGTGGATGAGCTCCTATCGCAGTATGCAAAGGGTCGACTGATATTCGTGGATGCGGCGCAGCTGGATGGTCAGAAAATTCAGGCGGAGCAGCGGGCAGCTGTGGACCGCGGTCTTGCCGACTTTCCGGAGAAGATCCAACGTCTCGCACTGCGCAAATTCAAATTTCTGCGCGAAATCTGCCCAGACGGCCGAATGAGTGTTCCTCGCGCGCTCCTTTCAGATCTGCTGCGAAGCGTTTGGGAAAAACTGGACCCGGAAACTCGTGGCGAAAGGCCGCCGTGCTTGGCTAGCTTTTACAGCTGGCGACGCTCCTGGGTTTGGGCAGACTTCGACATTCGGGCGTTGATCGATAAATGGGAGCTACGAGGGAAAAAGCCGTCGCTCTTGCCCGATAAGCTTAACGAACTGATTGATGAAGGAATCGAGAAGATCTACCTTACTCCTCAAAGGGAGTCACTTTGCGAGGTCCGTGACTGGGTTCAGCACGAGATTGAGAAGGAGAACCGGCGACGCGCGCCGGAGGACGCATTGCCTGGCGCCACCCACCGGATGCTTCGGCGAGCGCTTTCTCGAATCGACAGATACGCAGTACTCAAAGCCCGGTATGGAGAGCGATACGCTCAGGAAGCAACGCGTATCTACGGAAAAGGGCCGGCCTGCACACGGCCGCTCGAGCGGGTGGAGGTTGATCACACTCCCCTAGATATTTTGGTAACCGATTCCAGTACGGGCCTTTTGCTTGGACGGCCGTGGATCACGGTGATGATCGATGCGTACTCGCGAATGATCGTCGGTATTCATATTTCGTTTCGCAAACCAAGCGTTCGATCCGTCCTGCGATGTCTGAAGCACGCAATCTTGCCAAAGACCTACGTTAAAGATCGGTTCCCCGAAGTAAGCGGGCAGTGGGACGCTTACGGACTGATCGACCAGCTGATGTGCGATAACGGCCTTGAGTTCCACGCCCAGGATCTCGAAGCGGCATGCGCAGAACTTGGAATCCATGTCATCTACTGCCCGACACGGGCGCCGCAAATGAAGGGGCGTATCGAGCGTGTCCTGAAGACATTGAACTACGGGCTGGTTCACATGCAACCTGGAACCACTTTCTCGAAGTATGACAAGCGCCACGCCTACGATTCAGAACGTACAGCGGTGTTGACGCTAGAGGCGTTAGAGGAGATCGTACACCGTTGGTGCATCGATATCTATTCCAACGCGTTCCATCGAGGAATTCAGACCACACCCAAACAAAAATGGGATGAGGGCGTCGCAAAGTATCCCCGACGCCTTCCGCCGTCGATCGACGTGATGAACGTCTACCTCGGAAATTCCACGACGCGCACGCTCGGCAAACATGGAGTGGGGGTGCATGGACTTCAGTACGCGTCTCATGCACTTCAGGACCTGAAGTTCCGACTAGGCAATATCAAGGTTACGGTGCGCACTGATCCCGATGATATCGGGACCATTTTTGTCTTTGATGAAGAGGAAAAGCAGTACGTCGAAGCGAAATGTACGTTGCAGGGATATGCCGACGGGGTAACCGCCGAGCAACATCGGTGGATGTCTTCCAAGGCGAACAAGGACTATAAGAATTCTCCTCGGCACCTTGCGCTACTCGCTGCGAAATCCGCGCTGCGCGACTATACCGCCCGGCTCTTGCAGGAAAGCTGCCCAACAAAAAAAGAGGCCCAAGCCAGGCAAGGCCGCGAATAGCGAGCGGGAGGTACTGATGCAGCGCGAAGAGGCGCGCCAAGGACAGCTACCACTTGAATCAGAAGCGGACTTGGACGGCATCCTCGACCCGCCGGACATCAATCTGGACGATGAGACAGACATTCCCTTATTTCCAGTGAGGCGCGGAACGGTTTAGATTGCCCCACGGCGACCCAGATGCCTAACTTCTGCCATTTCAAGCGGGCCGGTTAGACGCCCCGCTGCGGAGCTCGTCATGATTAACACGGCTTGCACCTCTTCCGACGACCACGATGATGACCGCTCGGATAATGATTTCTGCCCTGCACGGGACGACATTCCCGATGAAAGCAAAGATGCGTTGGTAGCTTCGGTTCGAAAGACACTAATCAAACATCCGGCATTCATGTCGGGGACTGCTGCAATTCGACTGTGTCACCGGACGGGGCGCTTCGGACTCGAAGAACCAGGATGCCTGCTGATCATCGGTGTGTCGGGCAGTGGCAAGTCGACTCTGCGGAAGGAATATGCGAAGCACTATCCACCGCGTGACACCGACGAAGGGACAGAAATCCGCGTGCTTCACCTCGAGCTACCCGCGCAGCCAACAATCAAAAATGTGGCAGAGCGAATCCTTCTTGAGATGGGCGACCCGCTCTTTGCCCGAGGTTCCGCGGAGACGATGACAGCGCGCATCGTTACCCTTTTCAAGAATTGCGGCGTCCAATTGATGATTCTGGATGAATTCCAACACTTCATCGATCACTCCAGCGAGAAAATCGAAACAAAAGTCGCCGATTGGCTAAAGCATCTCATCAATGAAACGAAGGTTCCATTCGTTTTGATGGGACTTCGCCGTTGCGCGAGAATTCTTCAAAGTAATGAGCAGCTTCGCCGCCGATTTTCACGACAGATTTCGCTGGAGCCCTTTTCCGTAAGCAACAAGCCAGCGCGGCGCATCTTCAACGGCCTCATACTTTCATTCTGGAAAGAACTCCCCGTTCCTCCCTCTGACGAGCTTGCGCGCGATGCAAGAATGATCGAAGCAATTCACTTCGCGACGTTTGGGCTCATGGGTTACGTCATGATGCTAATGAGCGTGGCAGTCCAGATTGCCCTCGAAGAGGAAAGGACGGAGTTCGACCACGGCGTGCTCGGACGTGCTTTTGTCGAAGGAATATGGCCGGATGCAAAAGAGAGCCATAACCCATTTGATCACCGCTTCGTCAATCGACCGCTGACGATGCAAGGGGAGCCCTTCTTTGGCTATTGAACGGTTTCTGCCCTTGAGGCGCTTTCTGCGTCGTCCAACGCCAACCCCGGATGAGGATTTCAGGAGCTATCTCGTAAGGCTTGGCGAGGCCAACGGGTACACGGATGAGGCGACGCTAGGGCAATTTGTAAATCTAGTGAAACGCGAGCTGGGCGCGGCCGGCGGCGTCGAGCGCTTCGCCAGCTTAATAGGCCTCAATGCGCACGAGCTGTGCGAACTCATTGGGCGAACTCGCGTGACTAGTGACGGGACGAATCGCCCTGGTCAGTTCGCCAGAGCATGTTTCTATCGAGAAAGATATAAAGCGTTTTGTCCTGCCTGTATCAATGAGACTGGGGTATTCAAGGCGGTATGGAATTTTCGTGCGGTCGTGATCTGTGAAAATTACCGCTTGTGACTTATCGACAGATGTCCCTTGTGCGCCCAGTTGCTTACTTGGGATCGATACAATGTCTCCACTTGCAAGTGTGGGTTCGATTTGCGCAATGCGAAGTCTGAACAGGCGCCGATTGAAGTTTCGCTGCTCACGCAGCTGCTCGTCGCGAGATTGCAAGGATATTCCAGAGCGGACCTTCTGATGGAGCAGCGGTTTTGCGCCGAGCTGGCAAATATCAGTGCGCTCGAATGGCTCGCAATGTGCAGATTTTTTGCAAGCACCTGCTCGGGCCTTTATAGCTTTGATGTCTCGAAGGATGGCGAGAGCACGCAGGAGCGAAAAGCGATCTCGGTCGCTGCTCGCGTGCTCCGGAGTTGGCCGCGCACGACGTTCGATGAAATCAACACGTGCTGGGGGTCACTGCCGCCAAGCGACGATGGCATGCCGTTGGTGTCGCTCAAGCGACTCAGAAATCGACAACCACACTGGTGTATCGCACGCTTGTCCGGTGCGCTCAGGTTACCGTTGTTTCTTGGTGCCGCAATCGATCAATACTTGTCGAGCCTCACAGTGCATTCGCACGGTGCCGGCTTGGCAATAAGCCCTTCGGCGGTTGCACTAGGCAGCGAAGGTAAACCGGTGCTTCGGGCTCCCGCCATTGAGTACGCGAAAACTATGAGTGTCCAGACCCAGGCCGAATCGAACGAAACCTGTATGGCCAGCTTCGTAGAACGTCTCCGGGTTTCACCGCCAGTGGTGCACAGTTTTAAGGAGGTGGAGCGACTTGTCGGTGCTACGCCGCATCAGAGAAAATTGCTGTCTCGATGCAGGCTGCTTCTCCCTATGATCGACGATCGCTGGGTGCCGGCCTCGGAGTTGCAGCGCTTTATACAATGGCTATGCGACATGGCAACGTCATACCCAACATCGATGAAAGTCATTGCGCTCGATGCTCTGTCTCGTCGTCAGGGAGCGCTATTGGAGCGAGTCGTTACGGCGATCGCGACAGACGAGATTCGCCTTTTTCGCAAGCCTGCAGACATCATCAAACTCGACACCTGTTTCATTTCCGCGCAGTCAATCGCGCATTGCGCCCGAGGAACATCGTGAACTTGCTGCTTGTTCGCCCAAAACCGTTTCAGAACGAGAGTGCCACCGGGGACCTGCTTCGGCTGGCCGAAGGGAATGGCTTCACATCCATGCACGACCTCGATTTTCTGGCGGCGAGGGCAGCGGGGAGCGACGGATTGGAACGCGTAAGTGCCATGCTTGGCGGAACGTCGGTGACCGGACTGCGTGGAGCAATTACCCGCTTTCCAAGTCTGAAAGCGGACGATCCAGGCGGTCTCGAACAGCAATTCTGGAATGGTCGGCGGCCAAGATGTTGCCCTGCTTGCCTCGCCAGCGATCCATACTGGCGGGCTTCATGGGATGTTGAGATTGTTGCCGCCTGTCCATCTCATCGCGCAGAACTGCTGGATTTGTGCGGCAACTGTCATCAACCATTGTCTTGGAAAAGAAGTCACATCGCGGCTTGCAACTGTGGTGCGTCGCTCAGTGGAATGCCGATTGTGCCGGCGCCGGTCGGGTGCATCGCAGTTAGCCGTTTCGTGTGCGCCGTGCTAGAGGATGCTCCCGGTGCCAGCCAAATTTGCGCTCTGTCGTCGCCATTTGACCGTCTCTGCGCGCGGGATCTTCTTACCCTATGCACCTTCCTCGGCGGATATGCATGTAACGACGGAAGTAGGCCGACGAAAATAGCGGACCTTCACAAAATGTCGGTTGCGCGCGCGATCAGCCAAGCCGCAGGAGATGCACTTATCGACTGGCCCGTTGGTTATCACAGTCTGCTTGGTCGCCTAATTTCAAAAGGATGCAGCGCAGCATATTCAGCCCGACTAACCAAGCGCTTTGGGTATTTTTACACCGCTTTATATAAACGCTTCGGAGACAAACAGTTTGATTTTCTTCGCCACGAATTCGATTCGTATATTCGGAAAGAGTGGTCGGGGCAACTGGCAGATCGGAACCGCCGACTGTCGGAGTCGACGCGTACGGAGCATAAATGGGTTCCCCTTACCACCGCGGCACGGGAACTCGGCGTCAAACGCAACATTGTGTGTTCGTTCATTAACCGGGGAATGCTGAGCGGTCAAATTCACTCGACTACGGCTGGCCGCATCTCTGGAACGGTACGTCGAGATACACTTAATTCGCTTTGCGCGGAAAAGGCGCGGTGGCTGACCTTGGCTGAAACACGTTCGGCACTACATCTATCGCGTAAAGGAGCATATGCTCTCCTCAAGTCCGGGAAGCTACGGCCGGTTAGTGGTCCGACAGTTGATGGACGCACGATCTGGAGGTTTTCCGCCACCGACGTTGCCGCGCTCGGTCCTCAGCTCTTGGGCCACTTGGCGAACTCGAAAAATCGCGGGTCCGTGGCTCAGACAGACGATGGTGGCAAACAACGCTGAGGCAGACAGATGTTGTTGTTTTTAGATACCGAATATACTGGCTTACGGCAGCACACGCCGAAGCTGATTAGCCTTGGAATGGTCAGTGAGGACGGCCAACGGGAATTCTACGTGGAACTGTCGGAACGTGGCACCTTGACGACTGTTCGGGCTTCACAAAGCGAGTAGTGCTACCGCTGCTGCAGGGAGACCCGGTTCCAACATCTGTTGCGCGCGAGCGTTTGATCAACTGGTTTGCGGATGCTCCGCGGTCGCTGCAGGTGGCGTGCGATTCAGCAACGGATTTCAAGTTCCTGCTGCATCTGCTGGCAGATGTACGACCCCGTAATCTAAAAATGAGCTATTACGATCTTCGCCCATTGATCGATACGACGGTCTATCACCGGGAAGTAATGGCGCATTACGACATCAAAAATCGCGAACATCACGCCCTAGCTGACGCGCAAGCCTACCGCAAAGGTTGGCTTGCATGGATGGATGCCAGGAAAACGCATCGGACGCGCTAGGATTTGCCTTGACGCTCATGTGTGAAGCGCTTCTATGAGCTCGCTTCGCCGTTTGGAGATGCTGCAGCATCCGCGGGGGCCTTGCGCAGTACGCGCGCCTCGCCGATGAAAGATCATCACGATGACCATTTCGTCGACTAACTGTTGCCCGGGTACCCACGAAGTCAGCCGACACAAATTTGCAGATTCAAGCGTTCTATGATCACTCGAGCGCCCACGGGCTCCAGTGCGGGGCTTGGGGGCTCGTCGATGTGAAATTTAGGGCACAACTCTGCGACCGGACGGCAACGCATTCAGGCGACATGCCCCTCTATCAATAGCCAGTTCGACAACCCGCCAACTTCCGTGGCCAACTCGGCCCTGTGGGCCAACCGTCGCCGATGCGGCAGCAATCACGGAGATTTCGCTGTTCTCGACGACCCCCATATGTTCTCGATGGCGATGGCCGTGAAACACTACTGAAGGTTCTCCGCGCCTCGTGAGCATCTCTACTAACTCAATTGCATTTTCGAACGCCAGAAATGCACTCTTGAATCTGTCTCGCCAGTTGTTGCCCGATGGTATCGCAAGGTGATGATGTAATGCGATCGCAAAGCACTCAAACTTATCAGCCGTCTCCGCCATCAGGGACTCACATGTCGAAATCGCACTTGACGGCGTCGCACCAATCGCATTTGTCATGTTAACTGAGGCCGCCTTGACGCTGTCGAGAAGAATCACACCAATCTTCGGATTGCCGGACTGCACTACCATCAGAAACATATCGTCCCAAATTTGAGTCATCGTTGTTCGCGGCCCCTTGCTACTAGCAACGTGAGCATCAATCGCCGCAGAATGACTCAAAAAATAATCGTTAAGTGTAGTTAATTTTTTTGTTCGTTTATCGATAAGGTAGGCGCGTTCGCCCATGAGCTCTGTCATAACGCACATTGCGCGAATTTGGCGCATGCGACGTCCAAAGCTATCGAGTCGCTCCGCCTTCAGAAGTACCACAAGGGTCATCCAGTTTAAGCATCGCTCAACATAATTGCCTTGCTTCGCACCGCCTTGTTGAAGATTGAGATCGTGGTTTCCCGGTAACAAGATCACCTTACTACGCAAGTCTTCGGGGAATACTCTTAGAAAGCGCTCCCACGATTGCGCTGCGCCATTATCGGTAATATCACCTGTTAGCAATACAGCGTCGCAATCCGTGGCATCGTTTTCGATGGCACGGGAACACAGTATGCAATGACTCATCCGGGATCAGCTTTCCGGTTTCAATCATGCCCGTCTGCTCACACGCAGTTATGTGGAGATCCGACGCGTGAACCAGTCGGTAGGCTGGCGATGTTGCATTGCTCGGAAGCTTTAACTCTTTCGAGTCGTTATACTTTGGTTTGGCGAAAATTACACGCCACTTTCTGGCAAACCCAAAGCGGATCGCTATCGCGGCGATTGTCGCATTTAGAAGCACACCAAATGTAAAGACAAGCATTCTCGGCGTCATGAAGTGCGACAGCGCAGTTCCAGCATTGAACCCGTGAGGGATCGCCGGGGCATATTGCGCCGTCATTCTGACACCCCATAGTATCACTGAAAATACGCCAGAGACGGCCATCCACCCAACAAACTTTCGGACGTACCGGAAACGTTCCGGAATTAGAATATGGCAAAGTGCCTGCACGATAACAATTGGTCGCCCGACGAAATCTTCAAGGTGACGACAGAAGTCGGTTAGTACTTCTGGAAGTCTGTGCCATACAGCAGACGTCATGATGAACATCAATGCACTCACACCGATGACGGCATAATCTTGGATTTCCATTGGTATTTCTGGATTGGCAGCAGATGATCCAAGCGCCGCCACTATAGCGGTCAAATATAAAATTGCAGCGGTCAACCATATATAGACTGCAACACAGATGGACCACAGATCAAAAAACCGCTTAGCAGCCCACGTATGCTCAGGCTTTCCATGTTCCGCCTTGCGGCGAAGCAACAGTCTCAGGTTATTGTTCAAACATTGCCTCTTTGTGGAAAATGGCCACAGCGTATGCCATCGCAATGGTCACGAGATATCGGACTCTGTTTATCGGCAATTTTTTACAAAAGATTAGTGAATTTTTCAACAGGTAAATTGTTGGGAACAAAGATATTCAATGCACACTTGCAAGCCCGTATTGAATCACTTGCACCATGCAGCAACAGGAAGGTCAACGACATGGCAGAATGCGTTGCCTATGTCGCAACGCTAAATTGCTGCTGCTCGACCGATACAGTTGCGACTATTGCTTCGAGTTCAGCCAGTAGATCAGGTTGGTACTGCAGCAAGTAATCTCGCTGTCGCGTTCGAGCATTACAACGAGCAGCATCCTCATAGCGCCTTGAAGTATGGCTCGCCACGCGAATTCAGGCGCAGGACCGATTCATCAACTCAAGTGTGAGGTGGTGCGCGGAGACGCAGGGGCAAGTCCAGTGAGCATCCGCTTGTTACTTTCGACGACGGCGCGGTCTTCACCTTGCGAATCGATCAAACTCACTTCGGAGGCTTACGTGCGATGCGATCGGCGTCGCTGTGTGGACGTCCCCGGAAGTCTTTTCTAACGCTATACCAAACGATCGCAGGAGCCTCCCGGATAGTCGAGTAAATATCGCGGATTTCAAAAAACCGCGGATAGCTACCGGCGACATGGTTGATTCCAAATCTCTTTAGGGCGAGGGCAGCGCGTGCGACATGAAAATACTGCGTGACAACGAGAGCACTTTTCAAATGGCGCGTATTCATATAGGCGCTAGCGTTTCTGGCAGTGTCCCATGTGTCAAGACCCATGTTGTCCATGACTATCCGCTCCCTCGGAATGCCTCGTCTGGCGAGGTAATCTTCCATTGCCAGCGCCTCGTCGGTACCTTGTTTGTCAAAACCACCGCTCACAAATATCTGACTGCACAGCCCGTTGTCATAACATTGGCGCGCCCGGTCCAGTCTTGCCGATAGCCTGTTCGATGGGCTACCATCCGCATGGACTTGATTACCAAAAACGATAGCAATGTCAGATTTTTGAGGCTTAAAGAGCAATCCTATTGAGGCTACAATCAGGGAAGCAATTAACCAGACTACGGCTACCCACTTCAATATTGAAATTAGCATGCAAACATGAAAAAAGTCATTGGTGTGGTTGCGCTTCTAGCCGTTGCCTGGATTGCCATAAACACAAACATCCCGACGCCGCCCAAGTCAAAAGTGTGCAGCGTAGAATGGTTTAGCTACGTGGGCCAGCACTATTTCGACATCTCCGATGGACAGGGGCATGGGCCCGACCCGGGAAGTAGCGAGTGGCTGGGTTCGGTGGAATGGAAGGCAAAGCTTCCCATTCGCGCAAATCTTCCTGACGTCGAGCGGTGTGAACGGATCCAGCAACAGCTTGAGCGCCATACCTTCATTATCAATAATGCGCTTGGGGTGGAGATTTCACTTTGATGGAGCAGCCAAGCCGAATGTGCTCCTCATCTGCGTTACCACTTGCATGCCATATTTTCCTGGGCATGCCCGCCCCTCGTGCCCTGGAGCAAGTAGCTGATATTTACGATGACCACCTAGGGCCTTGAGATTGAAAAACTCTTTCAGCGTTTTAATAAGCGTGGTCAGGGCATCCATCTGCGCCTTTGTCGGCATTTCGTGATCGAACGCTACCGCATCGCGCCCAATGTCCAACACCCCTTAAGTTTTTTCCACGGCGACTTCCGGCTGTATTCCTGTTGCCACGCTTCGCCGGCCTCAGCAAGATTTTCAAGAAGGACGATACCAAGTTTTCCCGTGTTATCTCCCATCACGTGCGACCCAACGAAGCGCACGTCCCAGGCTTCGAAAATTTCACCGTTGCACGAGACGGCATAGTGGTACCCGATGTCATAAAAGCCACGCATGTCGTATTCCTGAGCCTTCTTCATCTGCTCGATGGCCCCTTGCTCATTGACGGCGCATGAATAACTGTGGCCGGCATGATGGATGACCACATCGCTGTAATCCCAATTGGACGGGGTTAAGGCGTCCCTTGGAGGTTTTGCGCCCCAAGACGAACGCTCTACGAGTGTGTAGCCTGATTTCTTCAACACAGTGATGATGGCTTGTCGGGTCGCGGCCCGGCATTCACGGTTACTACCGCGACAATCTGTCCGCCCTTATAGTTGGACACGGGATCGCCCTGCGACCAGTGTTCGGGGGCATAGTGATAGTCCGACATGATTAACCTTCCTGAATCTTGAGATTGCCAGTGGGCGCCTTGAACACGAGGTGAACCTGGATATCACTACCCGGCCTGCCGTCGATATCGGCAAAACCGCTTTCATCCGTCACGCCATGGCTCGTCTGCCCGTCAACGTTGGCGACGTATCGACGGTTTGCCAAGGGGGCTCCTGCGTCTCACTATCTACGAACTGGAAGCGCCGCCCTAATTGCGGCTCGCCGCCTTGCCTGAGCTCAGCCCCGGGGATGCCCGCACTTGCAGAGGAACTCTGCTTGCCGGCCTCATCGGAGCCGACCTCTTCCCACAGGCTCGAGAGCGAATTGATCAGGCGCGGCTTCTCTTCACAGGAACACATGCAGAGATCGTTATTCAGCGCCGGCTGTCTGCCCATGAGCTTGGTCGGCCGCCTAGGCCCGTCTCCGACGATGCGGCCCTTCGAGTTGCACCTAGGGCATTCAGCATAGTCACCTAGCATGACCAAAGCTTTCCCCATATTAAGGCAACTGTTAGATGACGCGATCGCAATCCCGTCTGCGGTCGTCTTGTCGCCGTCAACAATGTTGTATCGAATCAAGGAACACCCCCGACTTTGCTTAAGCGCAGCACTATAAACAGTAACTGAAGAGGATGGAATCGGATAATTACAAGAAAAAGCTGGCTTTTTGACTCCTCCGAACGGCCGTTTGATACCAGCCACGTTGCCGCGCGCTGTCAGCGTGATGCAATTTTTTTCCGATATTCATCTGGCATGAGCCGAGAAGAAGCCTGTGCCGATTTAACATTTGTTTTCCGAATCCAGATTGAGATATTTATATTATTTTATGTAGAATTGCGCGATGACGCGGGGGCGCGTGTTGAATAAAAAGAGGCGGTATGGGAGCGCAAGACCTGATTGGGGCGATTACCGGCGGACTCGCACAGAGTGACCGGCTATTGAAACTGGATAGCCTGCTTGGTGAAAATGTGTTGCTACCGCAACGCCTTGTAGGGAATTCTCGAATTGGCCGTCACTACGAGTTCACGCTGGACGTTGTCTCGACCAGTGATGGAATTGAACTCAAAAAAACTGATCGCTCAGCCTGTAACTCTATGGATGCAGCAATCCGATCAGTCGTACGCTCAGCACCATGGTTACGTGCATACTGCGCGGCGCCTGGGGTCTGACAGCGCCCTGACCAGTTATCAGATCGGATTTGCATCATGGATGCATTTTCTGCGTTTCCGAAAAGACGCGCGCATCTGGCAGGATAAGTCTGTTGATGAAATCCTAACCGATGTCTTCAATATGCATCCGCAGGCTCAGGGTGCATTTCGCTTTACATTGCGCAATCCGCTGCCGCAACGCTCCTTCTGCGTTCAATACGAGGACGACTGGAATTTCTGTCATCGCTTGATGGAGGCCGAGGGGCTATTCGGCTATTTTGAGCAGGCTGGAGACGGGAAATCGCATACGCTGGTAGTCACAGATAATCTCGATGTGCTGGAGCCACTGTCGCCGCAAGCGGTCGACTTCTACCGATCCGGCACTGGCAGTGAGACCGACGCGTTCGTGCAATGGAGCGGTACCCGCACGCTCCAGAGCACAACCCTCACGACGCGCACGTTCGACTACAAGGCGCCGTCATCGGCGGCAAATCCGAAGGCACGACAATCCCCACGCTGACTACGCAAGGCAACCTGCCGTCACAAGGCGAGGTGTATGAATACACTGGTGCGTATAGCTATGCGGAGCAGGCGCGCGGTGACCAGCTTTCCAAGGTGCGCATGGAAGAGTGGGAATCACGGGCCAAGCGATTTCAGGGCGTGGGCGCGGTCCGACGCATCGATGCCGGTCGGTGGTTCGAACTCGCCGATCACCCGGACCACAGCCTTGGTAGTCAGCAGGAACGGCAGTTTGCGGTGATTGGCGTCGAATGGACGATCGAGAACAATTTGCCTGTCTCCAGCGGTACAACCGACTTCCCGCATAGCCTGAATAGCACTCTGGCCGCCGCACGAGCACAGTATGGTATGCAGGCGCTGATCATCAAATCAAGCGATGGCAGTGAAGGCTTCTTTATGGCGAGCGTGGAGGCACAGCGCCGGACAGTGCCCTACCGCAGTCCGCTGGAACATGCCAAACCGCCGATGCATCTGCAGACAGCGACCGTGGCTGGGCCTGCCAACCAGGAAGTGTTTACAGACACACTAAACCGGATCAAGGTTCGGATGCACTGGGATCGGCTGAACCCGGGAGACGAAACCGCTTCTTGCTGGATGCGCGTTGCGCATTCAAATGCTGGCGGTAGCTACGGCGCAGTCCACGTTCCGCGCATCGGCGAGGAAGTCATTGTGTCGTTTGTCGATGGCGACTGCGATCGACCTATCGTCACGGGACGCCTCTACAACGGCTCAAAGACCCCGGACTGGCATTCGAACGGAATTCTCTCCGGATACAAGTCGAAGGAGTACCACGGCAGCGGATTCAACCAGATGGTGATGGACGATGCGACCGGACAGAACCGTGTCCAGTTGTATAGCAGCAGTACCAATGCGCAGTTGCATCTTGGATATCTGGTCAGTCAAACGGGCAACACCCGAGGCGCATATCTTGGGAGCGGGTTCGACCTCAAGTCGGACGCCTACGGGGCGGTCAGGGCCGGTCAGGGGCTTTACATTTCGACCCATCCCACCACCGGCGCGGCAACCCAGCCGCTCGACGTTCGCAACGCAAACGCCCAGTTGGTCAATTCGGAAAGCGTGATGGAATCGCTGTCGCAGTCGAGTGAGACTAATCAGGCCGGGAGTCTTAAGGATGGGTACGAATCGCTCAAAGCATTTACGGATGCGACCCAGAATAGCGTTTCCGGTGCGGTGGGTACAGGCGGCAACACCGCGGGCGGCGGGACCGGCAATGCGAACGTATTCAAGGAGCCGATCATGTTGTTTGCGACCCCTGCAGGGTTTGCGACATCGACGCAAAAGTCGGCACAAATTCTGCGGATCAGCACATCAATCTGGTGAGCGGCCAGAGCACGCATATCGCATCGGGGAAATCGCTGCTTGCCAGCGTGACCGAGAAGATAAGCCTGTTCGTGCAAAACTCGGGAATGAAGCTGTTCGCGGCGAAAGGCAAAGTAGAGATCCGGGCGCACTCGGACAACGTGGAAGTGACTGCCCAGAAGACCTTGAAGTTACTCTCGACGAGCGAGACGATCGAGGTCGCTTCGGCCAACGGGATTCTCCTGACTTCCGGCGGTGCCTATATCAGAATCGGAGGGGGCAACATCCAGATCCATGCACCGGGCACGGTCGACATCAAAGGCAGCCAGCATTCCTTTGAAGGTCCTGCGCGCACGAACTATTCGCTGCCGGATTTACCGCAATCTGGCCCAGCACAGTTCAGCCAGAAATTTGTGTTTCGTTCAATCGATGACGGAAAGTCCGCTTGCAACGCGTACTGGCGGGGCTGTCCTCGGACTCTGGATCGGAACGCAAGATAAATCCGAGAACGCAGAGGCGGTAACGGTGCTCTATGGGCAAGGCGAATGGGGCACTTTATTCGATGCAGATATTGATCGTGAAGCAGAGGCTCCCAGTGGTTCATTCGACGAAGAAGATGGGGTTGCGTAACGATGGCGGAAGATAATCAATACACGGTCCAACCTGGCGATAGTCTTAGCACGATCGCTCAGAGACACGGAGTTACGGTCAGCGATCTTGTGAAACTGAACAAGATAGACAACCCCAGACTCATCTACCCTGGCCAGAAACTTGTGTTGCGCGAGCGACCAGAGCAGGATGCCGAATCGTACTTTAGCGAATTGTGGATCCGCATAACCGATGCCAATGGCGCGCCAATTCCTGACCTTAAGACCAAGGTGGTTGCAGGGGCTGACTCTCAAGAGCATGTGACGGATAAGCAGGGTCTCATTTCACCCATCCAAACGCAAAAGGCATCGGAAAAAGTCCACGTCTTTGTCGCAAAGATTGACGGCGGGACGAAGAAGGTTGCAGAGATTGCTCCGCCCGCAGGCGTGCATCAGGCAACCTTTCGCAGTCCAAAAGTGAAGCTCGACGCCGCGCTGCGGTTGCATCAGGGCGGAACCGATCATCACGAGGCGGCACCGTTGCCGCCAGGCGAGACTCAGCAAAACCGGGATAGCGCCGGCAATCCGGTTGTAAATGTGGTTGTGGAATGCCCAAATAACGACAACTTGCGACTGGGGCCAAACGCCAAGTTTCGCGACTACATCATTTCCGCTGGCACCAGGAGTGGATTTAAACCGCAAGCCGTTGCTTCGGTCATCAATATTGCGGCGGCCAAACTGGTAGTCGCGGTCGAGAAAAAAGTCAAAATCCACGGCAAGATCAAAACAAAAATCGTCAAAGTGTCGACAGGTGAATGGAACCCTACCTCCGCAGCATCGGGCTCAAGCGCCCGGGGATTGACGCAATTCTTGGCCGGCACGTGGCTCGGCGAGGCAGTCCGCCCCGGAATGTTCCTTAACCAAAAGGCAGAAGCGAACGGGTGGGTAACGAAGGATGCGCACGGCAAATATCACGTCGTCCCCGCCCATAAAGCCGAGCTGCTTGATTTCAGGTCGAATGCTGAGGCCGCGATCATGGCAGCCGTCGACTATGGCATGTCGAATTTCCGTGCACTCCAGTCAAACGGATACAATTTCTCCGGATTGAACGACGGCGAGCGAGCGAAGATCCTATATCTGTCCCATCACCTTGGATCAGGCGATGCAAACAGATATCTTGCCGGGACTATTGCTGCCGATGATACGTATTCGCAAGCCACACCCGGCCATCCGCCCAGGTTGATCGCTCGAGGGGCAAAAACTCTTTTGATCGCACAGATCGGTGCCTCTGCGGCCGCCAAACGCGCAGAGGATAACGGTGGCAATTACGTGAAGGCGCATCGACTGTGGCTGAGTCAGTTGATCGACAACGGTGTCAGCTTCAAGAATTTCGCCTGTGACCCGACTAAGCTTGCGGACGTACGCCCCTTGCTGGATCTCGTGACCGCGGTGGGCGGGACGAATCCGACTTTTTAGGAGATGAATTTGTTCAAGTTGTCGTTGATCGGGGTTCTTTTGTCGTTTTGCTGTGCAGCTTCTTACGCACAGACGGATGGTGGAGAGCGCGACTCCATTCAGACAGTTGCTGGCACGCTGCCTATTGTGAAGGTGGAGCACGTGAAGACAGACGGCGTTACTTTCAATGCCTCGTTGAACGGTGCGCAGTTCGACCAGCTTTATGGATCTCACTACACCCTACTACACAGACTCCACCGGGACGGACAAACCCGCCACGCGCATAGTCGTCGAGGACTTCATTGGCGGGTTCTCAGATACCCCCTCTGTGTCGTTATATGACTTCCGAAAAAGACCACCTGTGGTGTTGCCGATCAGTAACAAGCTCGATGTGGACGACATTCGTTGGTCAGACAGCGCTGTACTGCTGAGCGCGAACGGCAGTTGGTACTCGTTTTCAGGCAAGAAGCTGGCGCGCTCAAAACCTCCCAAGAAATCCGCGCAGTAAGTATGAGCGTGTGGTGGTCTGCAAAATGTGGGACGATGGATAGAAGTCCACGATGCGAACGTTCAAGTATTGATCGCAAGCTGTTTGTGATCGAGCGAGATCGTGGCGACGATGGATTCAAATTCGGAGAATAGATCGGGCTGGTGTCTCTGCAAATAATGACGGGCGGATTCGTTCTCGAGAAGCTTGGCAAGGTATCCTTTGGCAAGCACCAGGTTTAACACGTCCTGGCCGTACGTCTGCTCCACAAGCTTGTATTGTTCCTGAAGATTGCTCATCTCGGACTCCATCTTCAGCATTTGCTCGGCGCTGATTCCCGTTAGTTTCCTGGGTTTTTTGCCGGCGACAAGGCCGGTGGCGGGCGTTGCAACAAGAAGCGCCTCGGCGTACCGGACGGTTACGCTGTTTGCTGCAATCATCAGTTCCACGCATTCAACCTGCCGTGTCGGCTTCATTTTCCGCAGCACCCTTGACAGTTCCGCGGAAAACTGACGGTCTCCGAGAAGCTCGGCCGCCTCTGCGCAGATACCGTCGAGGAGCGACAGTTTTTTCACGATGGAGGTCACATCCACCGCAAGCGCTCTTGCGAGGCGTTCTGGAGAAACGCCTCGTTCGATTACTCTGCGAATCATGTAGTTCTCCTGAATCGTTGGAAGCCTGTTCACGTGATTGTTGTATGTGTAGCTTTCGTCATCTGTAGCAATCAGACACGCAGCATCCGAAAACCCCAGTTCCCGCATGGCCAGCAAACGTAAATGGCCATCGAGCACGACATGCTGTCCAGTGATCTTATCTGCGGGAGTCACTGACAGCGGTTCTATAAGTCCTACTTCCTGGATGGACGCCTTGATCTGCTTGAACTTTCCAGATCCAAAGATGGTTGCCGACAGCTTTCTTGATGGAAGGATGTCGTTAACGGGCACCAACAAGGGCTCAGGAATGAATGCAAGTGTAACGCCCGTCATACGGGGCTCCCGCTGGACCAAACGCGCTCAGAAAGGTATTTTGGCAACGTTGCCAGCCCCTCTGCACGCAAGAGATTGATGAAATTTTCATCGGTGTACAGTTGCCGCAGCGCGCCAACGACGAAAACCAGGCGCTGCTGCGCGAACCCTGCTTTCCGTGCCATCGCTTTTTGGCGAGAAACCTCGGTTTGATATGCCCGCAGAAGACTTGAGGTGGTCACCTCGCTAGCCTTGGGTGACATGATCCGGTTAGCGGGGCGTCCGAGCGTTTTTCTTCGCTCTATGATGCGCCGAGCTGCCATCAAGGGCCGGCCACGTAATTTTCCGGACTGGTGCACTCCTGAAGTGCTGCCTGAACAGCTGCATCGTTGTCGCCAGCGCCGGCTATCGTTAGTGCCGCAGTTAGTGAAATGCGACCGGCTTCCACCGCTATCACCAATCTCTCCTCGCCCTGATGAAGCAGCCTTAAGATTCCGGCAACATAGTCCGGTTTGAGACCGGTTTTCTCTGCAATTGCTCTTGCGCTGTAGCCGAGCTCTTCCA
Source organism: uncultured Paraburkholderia sp. (assembly GCA_940746715.1). Classification (GTDB taxonomy): domain Bacteria; phylum Pseudomonadota; class Gammaproteobacteria; order Burkholderiales; family Burkholderiaceae; genus Paraburkholderia. The sequence goes on along the minus strand of CALNWN010000005.1, from coordinate 101,816 downwards.
ACCGCCGGATCCCGGCAAGTAGCTCAAGCGGACGGTAGCAGCGCCGGGCGATATTCTCAGCGAGGCTCATGATGAACGCATCTTCGTCGCTGACATTAACGACCAGCGCGGGGATAGTTGCCTCACCGAGTGACTTGTACGCCTTGAGCCGGCCTTCGCCGCACACGAGGAGGTACTTTTCTGCGTCGCCGGTGCCGTTGCGCGGTGTGACCTTGATCGGCTTTTTGAGGCCAATGGTCTGGATATTTTTAACAATCTCGCCAAACGTATGGCTATCGCGCGCCCGTGGATTGATAACTTCAATCTTGTCTATTGGGATCATCCGGACTTGGTCGGTATGCCGCGATTGGTTCACGCTACTCTCCTCAACCTTGAGCGTTCTGCCATGCCGTATAGATACTCAAGCGTATCGAACCTGTAGCTTTCGAACTCGATGGGGTTTCGGTCGGCCAGGCGAATTCGAGCTTGACCGAAATCGAGACGCGGCAACAGGTAGTAGTCAAGTGCGGCGGAATTGTCGTGATTCAGCCTCACGGCGACCGTGATATCGGGCAGTAGGCTCGTGTCGAACCTGATCTTCCAGTGATTGTGAGTTGCTACCTGGGTCTGGCACCGGGCCAGTACGAGACAAGCGGTGAATTCATCATTAATGTTAAGGAGGTCGGTAGCAGCATCGCGTCTGACCGCGCCGCCGAGATCGGCAATCTTCCTTTCAGTTTGCGCGACGATCTCTGGATGCAACTGACGCAGAAATCGGTTGGTTTCGATATAGCGGTAATCGCGCCCAGGTGTAAAGCCGACGGTTTGATAGGCGCGGATAAGGCTGCCGAAGCGGTACATGTAAACGGAAGTCGACGGCATGCCTTCCGTCTCGTCGATGACGACGCCCGAAAGGTAGCCACGATTGCGATAGAGATTGCGGAGCCGATCAATCAACTCCTCATTTGAATAGCGCCGAGCGTGTGCCCGCATGATCCCTTGGGCCGTGTAGAAAGTCTCGCTCGGGACGATTGACTGAAACGCGCCGTCTTTTCGGATCCACATGTCCGGCGTGTTCGCTACGAGCATCTGCTTAAGTTTGAAAGAAACGCGGTTATAGACGTTGTTTCCAATATATTTTTCGTTAGTGAGCACCTCCCGTACGGTGGCCCGCGTCCATTCCCGGTCAAGGTCTGTGCGTACGCGCATGCCGTTGAGTCGAGCCGCAATTTCATACTCGTTGAGCGACTCTTCAATGAACCATGCATAGATGAGGTTGACGATGCAGATCTCGCTATCAGGGCTAGGCATTAGGATGACCCGATCGGTCTGCAGACTTTTGTGTTCACCTCGAGTGAGCTCCCCCTTCATTAAACCATGTTGGTCGATTAACACGCGACGCAGTCCATAACCCGCTGGCCCTCCTTGCCGAAACCCCAGTTCGATAAGGCGGTATTGGCCTGCAAACACCTTCGCCGAAAGCTCGCGACTGTATTCGCCAGCCATCGCTCTTTTTACTCCCTTGACGATGGTTGAGACCGGCGAGCCGTTGTTCTCGAACTGCTCGGCGCAATAAGCAACCTGAATGCCCGCGCGTCGGCAAATGTATTCGTAATAGGCGCTTTCATCTGCGTCCTGGAATCGTCCCCAGCGGCTCACGTCATAAACGAGAATCGCCTGAAAGTTGGCGTTACCGCCTTCTACGTCACGGATCAGTTGCTGAAGCGCCTGCCGGCCGTCGATCCTGAGACCGCTTTTCCCCTCGTCAGCATACGTGCGTATGATCTCGATGCCATGTCGGGTTGCATACTCCCGGATTCTGTCACGCTGGTTTTCCGTCGAGTACTGCTGATGTTCGGTCGACATCCTGACATACTCGACGGCCCGGACCGTCGGAGCCTGCATGACCGCTACATCGCCTGTGTTATCGGGTGACATGGTCCTGCTCCAGGCAGAATCACTCCCCCCTCTCGGAAGCTGCCGGCTCGGTCGCATCGACCACGGCAGATTTCGACTTTAAAAAACTACATCGCGGATCGCGTCCGACGATCGGTTGAGAGCGGGTACAGATAGAAAAGTAGCAGGCGGAACAGGGTTGTCGATCACATCATCTCTTTGCAATCAGGAGCCGATGGCCCTCCGGGCGGTGACAGCACGGTGATATGGACGATGCACGCGTTCATCTTTGCAATCTTTATCTCCGATGCGCGGCGCAGCACGTAGAAGCCGGACGCCAAGGGTGGAGCGATGTGGGACGCGTTCATGTTTGCAACCACGCCCGAGCGTAGCTGCGCGTTACGCTTGCGTTGCAAGGCCGAATTTCGTTCGCGATAGGCGGGATGGGTCGCTCGGTACTGCCGCCAGTAATCTGGATTGCGAGCACGCCAGCTCGCCTGCGCACGACGCTGGTTTTCGCGATAGTCTGCGTCGGCGCGCATGTGCTGCTGTTGCCAGCGCCTGCATCGCTCTCGCTGGCAGTTCGAGGCCGAACAGTAACGTTGTGATTGGGGACGTGAGGCAGTGGGCGGAAGAGGCTGCCACACGCGACACAGTGGCGGGCGTTATTCATCACGCGCTCCATACGTGGGATAGTGATCTGGAGCACGTTGGCAGCCGGGCATCCAACCCGCCTGAGAAACGCTGGTGTGCGGCTGCACGCGCGCAATCAGCGCGTTTTTACGGCAGGTGACTCAGTCTAACGAATTCGCGACACAAATCCGGGCAGTCCAACCAATTCGGTGCGGCTGGCGGGAACGATCGGACCGAAAAAGTTGGCAAATTATTGATTAATAAAGGAGGCCAGCCTAACGAATTCTGTTTCCCTTCAGTAGCGTAGGCCGCCAGAGTAATTGCAACTGACGACACAGTTTTGCTACTGGGTGACAAAATTAGTACTATTCGCCTACAAAGTATCGGGGGCACCAAAGAGACTGAGCGACAGAGTCGGTGGAACCAGGTCTCTTGTTGAGTGTTGCGTTCTACCGGTGGAGGGAATCTAACCTCGAATTCGCAATGCGAAGGTCGGGAGTTCGATCCTCCTCCGCTCCACCATTGGATGTTCTCAGCAGTTCCCATGTGTTCCCGAAACCCCGCAGCCAGCAAGGCTTGCGGGGTTTTTTGTTTCTCTCCGCATCCCATGGGTTTCCTTGACAGCCAAGGGTATTTCGGCGCACGTTAGGGAACATCGAGGCATTTTTCGCCATTCGCGAAAATTTATGCCTCTTTGGACCGGGAGTACCCCATGTCCCTGACGGATCTAGAAGTTCGCCGTGCAGCAGCCAAGGAACGGACGTATCGGATTTCGGACGGCCGCGGGATGTACCTGGAGATTTCTCCAGCTGGCGGGAAGTATTGGCGTCTGAAATAGCGATTCAACGACCGCGAGAAGCGCCTGGCGTTGGGCGTTTATCCCGACGTGACCCTCGCTCATGCTCGCAGGAAGCGCGACGAGGCTCGCGGACGGTATCGATCCCGGCCAGGCCAAGAAAGACAAGAAGCGCCTGGCACGACTCAACGCCGCCAATACCTTTGAGGCTGTGGCGCGCTGGAGTGGTTCGAGCGGCAGGCTTCTAGCTGGGCGTCGAGCCACTCGGAAAAAATCATGGGGCAAACGAATTGACGACCGACCTTCTGCTTCGCAAGATAGCTGCCGTTCCCATGCCTTGGGGCGCAGGTGACGCTGCGGCCAAGAGGCCGCATCAATGCTCCCGGTGACCGACTAACAGATGCTTTCTAGACGACTTAAATGGATTGTCCTGCTGTGCGCATTCGCGTTGGCCGCATGGTTTTTCTGCCGGCCGGTGATCGTGCTGCACTACTCGGCGGACGCGCAGAAGCCGGTGGTCTATTTCCTGAACGAAAATGATCAAATCACTCGCGGTGAACTGGCACCCGGGCAGACTGAAAAGTTCTACACGCCCATGTTTGCATCGCGGCATGGGTGGATTGAGGTCAGTTTGCCTTTCGCGAGTCACGACGGTGTGAATGTCAAGCATCCCTATAGCCGGGTCGACGTGTATATCGACGCAGGGACGAAGATCGAGCGAACGGATACGAAGCATGATTTCTTCGCGCGCTTTTGATGTCACATGACGCTGGGGCGCGTCCGTGGACTTTCTGCATAGACAGCGTCCGTCGCACGAAATGTGGCCCACTAGTGCCCCCAACCCAACTTATCCCCACCATCCTCTGCACAACCCCTGTAAAACCCGGTTCAAACGATGTGGGGCAAACCTTGATAACCAGATCGCGCAGTGAGCTGCATAAAAACTTCCCCTCGGCCCGAGCCTGATATCCACGCTTACCCCGCAAGGTTATCGCCGCGGCAACCCCTTGATGCGAAAGAGAGCTTCGCAGTTGTCCACAAGCCAGAGCACCACTTGTTAAATATTACCACGTATACGTATACAAAGCCTATAAAAACCAGAACAAGCACCGACATCCGCGCCACCTGAACACGCAACGCATCGCCAACCCCCAGACAACCCGCAAGCAACCCTCACCGAAGCGGCAAACAGATCTCCGTCACCAACTCCGCGGGCGCCGTCGTCTTCGGACTGTTCAAATACTCCTCGAACACGGGCGCATCCGCCGCCTCGCGCCCTGACTGCACAAGCCACGTCCCATACAACCACTCGTAAGCCGCACGCATATCGCTCGGCCCCGTGTGCCGCAACACCGCATACTCGCCGCCGCGCACATGCGCGATCGACACCGGCGGGCTCACCGTCACCGGCATCGGTAGCGGACCCGGCAACAGCACACCCGCTTTCGAGCGCAGTGCGTTCTCATCCACCGTTCCGGGATCGTCGTAGTAAACGCCGATCATGCGCATGTCCGCAGCGAGCAAATTGTTTTTAGCCAGCCATCCAAAAAGCGCGTCGAACGCCTTGCCGATCTGCATATACGAGTCAACGTGATCGACCGACAAAATTTCTATCGGCTCCACGCGACGGATCTCCACTTCACGCAGTGTCATTTGCTTCTCTCCCGAAAGCGCCGGACGAAACCGGCTGTGTGTGCCCTGTTTGCGGTACTGCGCGGGCGGCACGCCGAATACCGCGCGAAACGGGCGAGAAAACGATTGCAGGCTGCTATAAGCGGAGCCCGATGCAATTTCCGCAATCGGCAGCGTTCCGTTTGCCAGATAACCGGCGGCGCGATGTAGCCGCAAGCGCCGAACCGTGGCGGCCACCGTCTCGCCGTACATCGCCTGATAAATGCGCTGCCAGTGATAGGGCGACAGGCAAGCAATCTCCGCGAGCCGATCGATGTCGAGCGGCTCGTCCAGATGATCGTAAATGTGGTCGAGCACGCGGCCGAGGCGCGTCTCGTAGCGTGCCCGACTGGTTGGATCGTTCATGTTGTCGCGAGTGTGGGAAGTCATTAGTTTTGCGGAGCGAAAACAAAAACAAAAATATCACGCGCCCGTTTACCAAATTCTGCGAATCGGAAGCGCAAACCTCACGCTCCCAATTAAGCGCCTCCTGCAAAAAGCACCCTCCAACTTTGCCAATTTTCGATACCACCCCCGAATAATGGCTCACTACTATCGGCGAAAGCCTGCCCGTCCACTCACCGCAAAGCCTTGCGGCGTCGAGCAAGCGGAAAACTCCGGAGCGTCCGATGAAATCAGAGTCCAACAGTCAGCACGTCGGTAAGGTCACGCATCACGAGTTGAAGCAGACGCTCGGCACGTGGCAACTATGGGGAATCGCGGTCGGCCTCGTGATTTCCGGCGAGTACTTCGGCTGGAGTTACGGCTGGGCAAGCGCGGGTACGCTCGGCTTTGTCATCACGGCCGTCTTCATCGCCGCGATTTACACCACCTTCATTTTCAGCTTCACCGAGCTCACCACGTCGATCCCGCACGCGGGCGGTCCGTTCGCCTACGCGCGCCACGCGTTCGGCGCAACCGGCGGTTATCTCGCGGGCGCGGCCACGCTCGTCGAATTCGTGTTTGCGCCGCCGGCCATCGCACTCGCGATCGGCGCCTATCTGCACGTGCAGTTTCCGGCGCTCGAACCGAAGCACGCGGCAATGGGCGCGTATCTCGTCTTCATGGCCCTGAACATTGTGGGCGTGCAAATTACGGCCGCGTTCGAACTATGCGTCACGCTGCTCGCCATTTTCGAATTGCTCGTTTTCATGGGCGTCGTTTCGCCGGGCTTCCAATGGTCCAACTTTACGAAGGGCGGCTGGGCCGGCGCGGACACGTTCAGCATGGGCTCGTTCAACGGCATGTTTGCGGCGATTCCGTTTGCGATCTGGTTCTTCCTCGCGATCGAAGGCGTCGCCATGGCCGCCGAAGAAGCGAAAAACTCGAAGCGTTCCATTCCCATCGCCTACGTTGCGGGCATTCTGACGCTGGTGGTGCTCGCCATCGGCGTGATCGGCATCGCGGCGATCTACAGCGACGAGCTGATCCAGTTCGGCGGCCAGACGCTCACCGCGAACATCGTGACGATGTCCGTGTTTGGCGCTATCGTGATGTATATCATCAGCATGTTGTCGCTTTTCAAGCTGCGCCGCGCCGAGCCCGACATGGAACGTCCTTTCCGCGCGCCGCTCTTTCCGCTGTTTCCGGCGTTCGCGCTGGTTGCCGCGGTGATCTGTCTGGCGACCATGGTGTACTTCAACTTTCTGGTGGCAGTGGTGTTCGCCATCTTTCTCGCGCTCGGCTACGTCTATTTTCTGTTGACGCGCCATCAACGCGAGACTGCGCCGGCGGACGCCTTGCTCGAAGAATGACGGACCACGCCGCTGCACGCGCAGCGGCTGCAGTCGCAAGCTGGAGTCGTAAAAGATGAGCTATACGGAGACAATCGGCAGCCGAACGTATCGCTTTGCCGATCTGAAAACACTCATGGCGAAGGCGAGCCCGCAACGTTCCGGCGATCAGCTCGCGGGCGTCGCGGCGGCAAAGCGAGGAGGAACGCGTCGCCGCGAAACTGGCCTTGGCGCAGGTGCCGTTGCGCAACTTCCTGAATGAAGCGCTGATTCCCTACGAAAGCGACGAGGTCACGCGTCTTGTGATCGACACGCATTCGCCGCAAGCATTCGCCGAAATTTCGCATCTGACGGTGGGCGACTTTCGCAACTGGCTCTTGAGCACGTCGACGGATGGGGACGCGCTCACACGTATCGCCGCGGGTCTCACGCCGGAAATGGTGGCCGCTGTTTCGAAGCTGATGCGCAATCAGGATCTGATCGCGGCGGCGCGCAAACGTCCGGTGATCACGCGCTTTCGCAATACCGTGGGCCTGCCGGGCCGCATGTCGGTGCGTCTGCCCCAATCATCCGACGGATGACGTCAAAGGCATTGCTGCCTCCATGCTCGACGGCCTCATGTACGGCTGTGGCGATGCAATGATCGGCATCAATCCGGCCAGCGACAATCTCGCCGCCATCACGAAGCTGCTGCTGATGATCGACGACTTTCGTCAGCGCTACTAGGTGCCACGCAATCCTGTGTGCTCACGCACGTCACCAATACGATTGCCGCAATCGAAAAAGGCGCGCCCGTCGACCTCGTGTTTCAGTCGATTGCAGGCACGGAAAAAGCCAACGCCGGTTTCGGCATTTCGCTTGCGCTGCTGCAGGAAGCGTATGAAGCGGGACTGTCGCTCAAACGAGGCACAGTCGGCAGCAATCTGATGTACTTCGAAACGGGGCAGGGCAGCGCGCTCTCCGCGGACGCGCATTTCGGCGTCGATCAGCAAACGTGCGAAGTGCGCGCGTATGCGGTCGCGCGCAAGTTCAACCCGTTTCTGGTGAACACGGTGGTGGGTTTCATCGGCCCTGAATACCTGTACGACGGCAAGCAGATTACGCGCGCCGGTCTCGAAGATCACTTCTGCGGCAAGCTGCTCGGCGTGCCGATGGGCTGCGACATCTGCTACACGAACCACGCGGAAGCCGATCAGGACGACATGGACAACCTGCTCACGCTGCTCGGCGTCGCGGGCATCAACTTCATCATGGGCATTCCGGGCGCAGACGACGTGATGCTCAATTATCAAAGCACGTCTTTTCATGACGCACTGTATGTGCGCGACGTGCTCGGCCTGCGCCGCGCGCCCGAATTCGAGGAATGGCTCGAGTCGATGCAGATCACCGACGCACGCGGCGCGCTGCTCAGCGCATCGACACAGCAACCGCTGCTCGAGGGCGCGCGCGACTGGATGGGCATCGCATGAGCGATTTCGTCGACAAGAACCCGTGGAATGCACTGCGCCAGCTCACCAATGCGCGCATTGCGTTGGGCCGCGCGGGCAACAGCGTGCCGACTGTGCCTTTGCTCGCGTTCAATCTTTCGCATGCGCATGCGCATGCGCGCGACGCCGTGCATCATCCGCTGGACACCGAGGCATTGCATGAGCAGTTGCATGCGCTCAACTTCACAACGCTCGACGTGCATAGCGCCGCGCCCGATCGCGAGCATTACTTGCGGCGCCCGGATCTCGGGCGGCGCCTGTCGGACGAGAGCCGTGCCGTACTCGCGCAGTTAGCGAACGAATCGCCGGATGTCGTGTTCGTGATTGGCGACGGCTTGTCGGCCTTCGCCGCATCGAAGCAGGCCGTTCCGCTGCTGCAAGCCGCCGTGCCGCAACTCGCGGATTGGAAGATCGGTCCCATCGTCGTCGCGCGGCAAGCGCGTGTTGCACTCGGCGACGAGATCGGCGAGCTGCTGCACGCGAAGATCGTGGTGATGCTGATTGGCGAGCGGCCTGGCCTCAGTTCGCCCGATAGCCTCGGCATCTACCTCACGTATGCGCCGAAAGTGGGATGCAGCGACGCGCAGCGCAATTGCATTTCCAACGTGCGTCCGGAGGGACTCGACTATCCGTTGGCTGCCCACAAGTTGCACTATCTGTTCACGCATGCGCGGCGTCTCGGCCTCACCGGCGTCGGACTGAAAGATGACAGCGACGCGTCGCTGCCCGCTGCGCCAGCAGCGCCCGTGATCGGCGGCGAGGCAAACTCCAGCCCCACACCGCCCAGCCCCGGCGCAACCGCCAGCGCAACCTAGAAGCGCATTCACGCATCGGCGCGTTGCACGGGGTGCGATTCGAGCCACGCGTTCTCGTCGTCGTCAAATAGACGCGAGCGCGTGAGAAAGCGCAAACCCGTCGGGCGTTCCAGAGAGAACATGCCGCCGTTGCCCGGCACCACGTCGATAATCAACTGTGTGTGCTGCCAGTACTCGAACTGCGAATCGCTCATGTAAAACGGCACGCCTGCGAGCGTGCCGAGCTTCACGTCGGACGAACCGACCATGAATTCGCTGCGCGGAAACAGCATCGGCGCGCTGCCGTCGCAGCATCCACCGGATCGATGGAACAGCACGTCGCCATGCTCCGCGCGCAATCTGTCAATCAGCTCGATTGCGGCAGGCGTTGCAATTACGCGAGCCACTTCTTGTTTGTCGGCCATCGTATATTCTCGCAGAAATAAAGCGAGCCGCGCAAGGCGGCCCGCTTGAACACAACCGCAACCGTTGCGCGCTTAGAAGAAACCGAGCGGCTTCTCGCTGTAGCTCACGAGCAGGTTCTTGGTCTGCTGATAATGGTCGAGCATCATCTTGTGATTTTCGCGGCCAATGCCCGATTGCTTGTAGCCGCCAAACGCCGCGTGGGCCGGATATGCGTGATAGCAATTGGTCCACACGCGGCCTGCCTGAATCTGCCGGCCGAAGCGATAGGCGCGCGTGCCGTCGCGTGTCCAGACGCCCGCGCCGAGACCGTACAGCGTGTCGTTGGCGATTTCGAGCGCTTCTTCTTCGGTCTTGAACGTCGTGACCGACACGACCGGCCCGAAGATCTCTTCCTGGAAGATGCGCATCTTGTTGTTACCGCGGAACACAGTGGGCTTCACGTAATAGCCCTTGCTCAGTTCGCCGCCGAGCACGTTGCGTTCGCCGCCGATCAGGCACTCGGCGCCTTCCTGTTTGCCGAGATCGACATACGACAAGATCTTCTCTAACTGCTCCTGCGAAGCTTGCGCGCCGATCATCGTCTTCGTATCCAGCGGATGACCCTGCGTGATCGCCGCGACGCGTTTCAACGCGCGCTCCATGAAGCGGTCGTAAATCTTTTCATCGATCAATATGCGCGAAGGGCACGTGCACACTTCGCCCTGATTCAACGCGAACATTGCGAAGCCTTCGAGCGCTTTGTCGAAGTAGCTGTCGTCCTGACTCATGACGTCGGCGAAAAAGATGTTCGGGCTCTTGCCGCCCAGTTCAAGCGTGACCGGAATGATGTTCTGGCTCGCGTACTGCATGATCAGGCGACCGGTGGTGGTTTCGCCGGTGAACGCGATCTTTGCGATGCGCTTGCTGGAGGCGAGCGGTTTGCCTGCTTCCAGACCTAAGCCGTTCACCACATTCAGCACGCCTGCGGGCAGCAGGTCCTGAATCAGTTCGACGAGCACGAGAATCGACGCGGGCGTTTGCTCGGCGGGTTTGAGCACGACGCAATTGCCGGCCGCGAGCGCGGGGGCGAGTTTCCACACCGCCATCAGAATCGGGAAATTCCACGGAATGATTTGACCGACCACGCCGAGCGGCTCGTGAAAGTGATAGGCCACCGTGTCGTCGTCGATCTCGGAGATCGAGCCTTCCTGCGCCCGCACGGCGCCGGCGAAGTAGCGGAAGTGGTCGATAGCAAGCGGAATGTCGGCGGCCATCGTTTCGCGCAGCGGCTTGCCGTTGTCGATCGTTTCAGCGACCGCGAGGCGCTGCAGGTTCGCTTCCATGCGGTCGGCAATGCGGTTCAGAATGTTCGCGCGATCCGTCGTCGAGGTCTTGCCCCACGCGGCTTTCACGCGGTGCGCGGCATCCAGCGCGAGTTCGACGTCGGCCTCACGCGAGCGTGGAATGGAAGTGAACGGCTCGCCCGTGATCGGCGACACATTGTCGAAGTACTCGCTACTCACCGGCTTCACCCATTCGCCGCCGATAAAGTTCGCATACTGCTTTTTGTACGGGAATTCGGTCGTCAGAAACTGCATCTCCGCGTGATTCATCTCAGTGCTCCTCACATGTTTGAATGGGCTATAGTCGGCGCGATGTCGCGCTCGGTTGCAATCCGTTGAAGCTGGCCGCGAGACCCTTAGAGCCAGAAGCATGCCAATGCACCTGGCTGGTGAGCCGTGCACGCGCGGCAGGCACGGGCGCACCGCGGCGTGGGGTCGAGGCTCGACCAGGCAACAGGCGGGCGCGTCGTTTCTGAGCAGTGCTGTTGTTGCTGTTCACGAATTGAACAGGGGCCTGGCCCATGCTGGAGCAATCGGCGCGATGATCGGCCGCGCACGATCGGCATGGGACTTGCTTTGTTTTTCTCTTCGATAATCCATCGCGCGGATTCGCCATGACGATCGAAACCTTCAGCGACACCCTCGCAAGCTCAGTGAACCCTGCAGCTTCAGCGCGCGCGCCGCAACCGAGCTTCCGCGTGCAGACCCGTATTGCTCACGATGCGGACGAGCAGGCGCGCAACCTTCACGGCTGGCATCAGACCTACGACCAGCTGACCGCAGGCAGCTTTGTCGGCGGCTTGACGGAGCTGTGTCTCGCTCACATGCAGGTGTTCGTCGAAACGACGAGCCACACGCTTCGGCAAACCTGCGAGGTGCAAAAAGACGCGTACTGGTTCGGCATTCCGACGTGCCGTGCGGGCTCGGGCCGCATCGACGCGCAGATCATTGCCGGCGATGCACTCGCGTTTCGTCCTGGCGGCATCGAGTTCGAACTGCTGACGTCGGCGGGCTACGAGATTTTTGGCGTGGTCGTGAAGGGTGACGTGTTGCGCCGTTATGCAGCGGATGTCGAACACGTCGTGCTGGCAGAGCAGTTGACGCACACTGAGGTCGTGCCCGTCGGCATGGAGCGCAAGGAGCGTTTATGTGCTTCGTTGCGTGAGCTTCTCGTGCAGAGCGCGGCGAGCGGCGCGCCTTTGTCCTCGCCCGCGCGCGCGAGCTTGCAAGCCGCGGTGCTGGCCTCGCTGTTCGATGCGGGCGCATTGCCCGCGTCGCGTGAACCGCTTGCGATGCCGACGCGCGTGCGCCGCCAGTCGATCGTCGCCGAGGCGCGCGACTATGTGCTCGCCAACCGCGACCGCGCGGTCGGCGTGCCCGAGCTGTGCGAGCGGCTGCATGTCAGCCGGCGCACGTTGCAGTACTGCTTTCAGGACGTGCTCGGTATGGCCCCCGCCCACTACGTGCGCGCGATCCGCCTGAACGGCGCGCGGCGCGATCTCTGCAACGCATCGCGCGATTCGCGCTCGGTGCAGGACGTCGCGGCCGCCTGGGGTTTCTGGCACATGAGCCAGTTTGCGACCGATTATCGCAAGCTCTTCGGGATGCGGCCTTCGGATACCTTGAAGGCTGCGATCGGCGCGCATTCTGCCACCAGCAACCGCTCGTTCGCGCACTAGCCCGTTTTCGACGCCTCGCGCATCACGCTGCGCGGGAGAGCGCCCGCGTTTATTTTCTCAGCAGCCGCAAGCCGTTCGCGACAACCAGCAGGCTCGCGCCGACGTCGGCGAACACGGCCATCCACATGGTGCCGAGACCCATCACGGCCAACACCAGAAAGACGCTTTTGATGCCGAGCGCGAGCGCGATGTTTTGCACGAGCACCGCATGCGTCGCCTTCGACAGGCGGATGAAGAGCGGGACCTTGCGCAGATTGTCGTCCATCAACGCGACGTCCGCGGTTTCGATCGCGGTGCCGGTGCCCATTGCGTCCATCGCGAAGCCGATGTCCGCGCGCGCCAGCGCGGGTGCGTCGTTGATGCCGTCGCCGACCATGCCGACGCTCGCGCCTTCAGCAGACCATTGCGCGACAGCGTCGAGCTTGTCTTGCGGCAGCTGATTGCCGCGCGTTTCGTCGATCCCCGCCTGTTCGGCGATTGCCACGGCCGTGTGCGGATTGTCGCCGGTGAGCATGGCCGTGCCGGTGCCCATGCGGTGCAAATCGGCGATAGCGGCGCGGCTTGTCTCCTTGACGGTATCCGCGACGGCGAAAAGCGCGAGCACGCGTCGGGCATCGCTGAGGAGTACGACGGTTTTGCCATGGCGCTCGAGCGCGTCGAGCCGTGCTTCGAGCGAAGGCGAGCAGCGTCCGAGTTCTTCGGCCAGCCGATGATTGCCCAGCCAGTAGGTGAGGCCGTCTATTTCGCCGCGGACGCCGCGTCCGGCGAGTGCTTCGAATGAATCCACAGCAAGCGTTGTGACGCCGTCTTTTTGCGCGGTGTTCGCAATCGCCATCGACACGGGATGGTCCGAGCGCGCCGCAAGACTCGCGGCGAGCGCGCGGCAAAGTGCGGCGCGAGTGCCGGCATTGATGTTGGTGTCGGAGCGCGCATCCGTATCCGCATCCGCGTCGGCAATGATAGCGAAGTCGGTCTGTACCGGTTTGCCGTGCGTAATCGTGCCGGTTTTGTCGAACGCGAGGCGGCGCAGCTTGCGGCCCTGCTCGAGATAAGTGCCGCCCTTGATCAGAATGCCCTTGCGCGCGGCCGCCGCGAGACCGCTGACGATGGTGACCGGCGTCGAAATGACGAGCGCGCACGGACACGCGATCACGAGCATCACGAGCGCCTTGTAGATCCACGTCTGCCACATTTCGCCGAAAACGAGCGGCGGCACCAGCGCCACCGCGAGCGCGACGGCGAACACGAGCGGCGTATAGAAGATGCACGCGAACTGATCAACGAACCGTTGCGTGGGCGCTTTGGTGGCCTGCGCTTCCTCGACCGCATGGATGATGCGCACAAGCGTCGTATTGCCGGCTGCGGCCGTCACGCGATAATCGAACGAGCCGGTCTGGTTGATGGTGCCCGCGAACACCGCGTCGCCCACGTTCTTGTCGACGGGCAGGCTTTCTCCGGTAATGGGCGCCTGGTCCACACTCGTGCGTCCGGTGACGATTTCTCCATCGAGCGCGATGCGCTCGCCGGGCTTCACGCGAACCAGCGCGCCCGGCGCGATGGCCTTGATGGCCGTGGGCCGCCAGCCGCCGCCCGGTTGCTGCACGCTCGCCTGCTCGGGCGTGAGTTGCATCAATCCCTGAATGGCATGGCGGGCGCGGTCGAGTGACCTGGCCTCGATCAATTCGGCGACGGTGAAGAGCACCATCACCATCGCCGCTTCCGGCCATTGACCGAGGGTCAGCGCGCCGGTCACCGCGATGCTCATCAACGCATTGATGTTGAGGTTGCCATGGCGAAGGGCGAGCCAGCCCTTGCGGTAGGTTGTGAGCCCGCAGGAGCCGATGGCGACGACCGCGAGCGCTGGGCTGCTATCCAGACGGGTGCGCCGAGCCTGCGCTGCCCGGCGCACGTGGCCCGTCGTGCGCGGTCTTCGACGCGCCGTGCGAGTTTGCCTCGGCGATTTCCGGCGTGAAGTCCAGCGAACGCAGCGCGCCGAGAACCGGGTCGAGCGCAGCGGGCGCGTGCACGACGGTCAGCACCCGCTGCATCAGATTGAACTCCATGCTGCGCACGTCCGCCATGCGGCTCAACTTCTTGCGGATCAACGCTTCTTCGGTCGGACAATCCATTTGCATGATGCGGATTGCCGTGCGCACGTCGCCGTTCACGGCTTCGGATGGCGGCGGCAAATCGGCTCGCAGCGCGGCATCGGGGCAGGGCCGGCCGCGCCGCAGCAGCGGCCGCATGCAGGGTCGTGCGCGGGCTTTTCATGGCGATGCTCTTGCTGATCGGCACCGGTTTCGTTCTGTTCACCGCGGTCGGCGTTCGCCTTGTGCGCGTGCTGCATGGTGGCTTCCTCGTTGGATTTGTGGTCTAGTAAACACCTTGAAGCCACTACAAGGTCAAGGCCGGTATCGGAGGGTCCATGAAAATCGGCGAATTGGCGAAAATCGCCCATTGCACGACCGAAACCATCCGCTTCTACGAGAAGAGGAAGGGCTGTTGCCCGAAGCGGAGCGTACCGAGGCCAATTACCGCAGCTATACGGTGAAGCACGTCGAGCGGTTGCGCTTCATTCGCAATTGCCGCGCGCTCGACATGACGCACGACGAAATCCGCGCGCTGCTCAGTCTGACCGACGCGCCGGCCAACGGCTGCGGCGGCGTCAACGACCTGATCGACGAGCATGTTGCGCACGTCGATACGCGTATCGACGAATTGCAGCAGTTAAAAGCGCAACTGCAAGCGCTGCGCGAGCAATGTCATGGCGAGCAGGCAGTCGAAGACTGCGGCATCGTGCAGGGTCTGAGCGAAATGGACGTGAGCGCGCCGCGCGCGGCACGCATCTCGGTTAATGCGGCATCTCGGTTTATGCCGCCAGCCGAATCAACAATCGAATCCAGTTGGAGAAGCAACGTGTTTACATGCAGAAATCAGTCCTGCGGCGCGCAGTGGGAGCAGTCGGACGTCGTCATCAAAAACGAGGGGCAGAGGCTGCTTTTCCGTTGCCCGCTGTGCGGCGCGCGCAATTACGTCGAACGTTTCGAAGGGGACGACGGCTCGGTGCTGTACGAGCAGATGGAAGGCCGTCCGTCACTCGGGCTCATGGCCGAATAAGCGTCACTCGCCCGTATTTTTCTTTCGGCCACGAGCCGATCACGAGTCATCATCTTATGAACAGTCCCATCACGGCCGGCGCGCCGTTCAGCCAACTGCCGCTGCCGGCCGCCGCGCTCGCGAATCTCACGCAGCTCGGCTACGTCGAGATGACGCCCATTCAGGCCGCGAGTCTGCCCATTGCGCTCGCCGGCCACGATCTGATCACGCAGGCAAAAACGGGCAGCGGCAAGACCGCGGCGTTTTCGCTCGCCCTCCTCGCGGTTCTCGACGCGCGTAAGTTCGCCATGCAGGCCATGGTGCTGTGCCCGACGCGTGAACTCGCCGATCAGGTCACGCAGGAAATCCGCCGTCTCGCGCGCGCGGAAGAAAACATCAAGGTGCTGACCTTGTGCGGCGGCACGCCGATGCGGCCGCAAACCGCAAGTCTCGAACATGGCGCACATATCGTGGTCGGCACGCCGGGCCGCATCATGGATCACCTTGAGCGCGGCAGCCTGCCGTTGCAATCGCTCAATACCCTCGTGCTCGACGAAGCGGACCGCATGCTCGACATGGGTTTCTTCGACGACATCGCAAGCGTCGTCAGGCAATGCCCGAAGGAGCGGCAAACGCTGCTTTTCTCGGCGACGTATCCGGAAGGTATTGTCAAGCTCAGCCAGCAATTCCTCCGGAATCCGAAGGAAGTGAAGCTGGCCGAGCGGCATGACGATTCCAAGATCCGCCAGCGCTTCTATGAAGTGAGCGAAGACGAGCGTCTGCATGCAGTGGGGCTGCTGCTCAACCACTATCGTCCGGTGAGCACGCTCGCGTTTTGCAACACGAAGCAGCAGTGCCGCGATCTGCTCGACGTGCTGCGCGCGCAGGGTTTTCATGCGCTCGCGTTGCATGGCGAACTCGATCAGCGCGAACGCGATCAGGTGCTGATCCAGTTCGCGAATCGCAGCTGCTCGGTGCTGGTCGCCACAGACGTCGCCGCGCGCGGCCTCGACATCGCGCAACTCGAGGCGGTGATCAACGTTGACGTGACGCCGGATCCTGAAGTGCACGTGCACCGGATCGGCCGCACGGGCCGCGCCGATCAGGAAGGCTGGGCATTGAGCCTCGCGAGCATGGACGAAATGGGGCGTGTGGGCGGTATCGAGCAGGCTCAAAAGCGCGAGGTCGAGTGGCACAAGCTGTCCGAACTCACGGCAACGAGCAATGAGCCGCTTTTGCCGCCCATGGAAACGCTGCAGATTCTCGGCGGCCGCAAGGAAAAAATCCGTCCCGGCGACGTGCTCGGCGCGCTGACGGGCGAGGCCGGTTTCGCCGGTTCGCAGATCGGCAAGATCAACGTGACGGAGATGTCGACCTATGTGGCGGTTGAACGCAGCATTGCCCGTGAAGCAGTCCGCAAGCTGAGCGCCGGCAAGGTGAAGGGCAAGAAAGTGAAGGTGCGGTTGATGGACGACGCGTGATGCGCTGGCGGACGACGCATCACATCCCGTCATGCCGCCCCGATGTCCCGCCGCCTTTTCTTCTGCCCAACGTGCCTGCCAGCCGCCCGCCCGCCCGCGGCGCTGCGCCTTCGCACAAGCCATGAAATAAACGCATGCGCGGCATGACAAAGTTTCGATTGTGATGCTTCTTTGGCTGATGCCTAAT
Organism: uncultured Paraburkholderia sp.; assembly: GCA_940746715.1. Classification (GTDB taxonomy): domain Bacteria; phylum Pseudomonadota; class Gammaproteobacteria; order Burkholderiales; family Burkholderiaceae; genus Paraburkholderia. The sequence goes on along the minus strand of CALNWN010000005.1, from coordinate 84,636 downwards.
CACTGAACCGGCACTCGACCGGAATGGCCGGCACGCGTAGTGTGCCGCCGCCAGTCCGCCGCCGGATGGAGATAGGGAGAAGCCTTATGCAGAGCGCCGTGCAAGCCCGCTCGAAATTGCCTGACGTCGGCACCACGATTTTCACCGTGATCGGCCAACTGGCCGCGCAACATGACGCGCTGAATCTGTCGCAAGGCGCGCCGAATTTCGCGCCGGACGCAAAGCTGATTGACGGCGTCGCGCACGCCATGCGCGCCGGCCATAACCAGTACGCGCCGATGTCCGGCATCGCCGCGCTGCGCGAAGCGCTTGCGGACAAAGTGCAGACGCTCTACGGCGTGCGCTATGACCCCGCGAGCGAAGTGACGGTCATCGCAAGCGCGAGCGAAGGTCTTTATTCGACCATCAGCGCATTGGTTCACCCGGGCGACGAAGTGATCTACTTCGAGCCTTCGTTCGACAGCTACGGACCGATCGTGCGGCTGCAAGGCGCAACGCCCGTGCCGATCAAATTGTCGCCCGGCGACTTTCATGTGAACTGGGACGAGGTCGCCGCGGCGATCACGCCGAAGACTCGCATGATTATCATCAACACGCCGCACAATCCGACCGCGACCGTGTTCGGCGAAGCGGACATCGCGCGTCTCAAGGCGCTCACGCGCAACACGGACATTGTGATTCTGTCCGACGAAGTCTACGAACACGTCGTGTCCGACGGCGCGAAACATCAGAGCATGGCGTGCCACAGCGAGCTGGCCGAGCGCAGCGTCATCGTGTCGTCGTTCGGCAAGTCGTATCACGTCACCGGCTGGCGCGTCGGCTATTGCCTCGCGCCCGCCGAACTGATGAACGAGATCCGCAAGGTGCATCAGTTCATGGTGTTTTCCGCCGATACGCCAATGCAATACGCGTTCGTCGACGCATTGGCCAATCGCGAGAGCTACCTCGGCCTGTTCGCTTTCTATCAGCAAAAGCGCGATCTGCTCGCGCATGGGCTGCGCGAATCGCGCTTCGAGTTGTTGCCGAGCAAGGGCAGCTTCTTCATGCTCGCGCGCTTTCGCGGTTTCTCGGACGAAAAAGACAGCGATTTCGTGTTGCGTCTGATTCGCGATGCGCGCGTCGCGACGATCCCGCTGTCCGCCTTTTACAGCGACGGCACCGATTCAGGCCTGATTCGCCTGAGTTTTTCGAAGGACGACGCTACGCTGATCGAAGGCGCGCGCCGTCTGTGCGAGATCTGACACTGGCTGGACACTCGCGCGACGGCGGCATTTTTGAACGCAGTATCATCGTCGCGCTATTGCACATTCACACGCTGCGTGTTCGTACTACTACTCAACCGAAGGAAAGGGACTTGCCATGAAACTGCTCAAGCCTCTGCTGGCGCTGGCCTGCGCGTTCGCGTCGCTGGCGGCGTCGTCCGCTGCCGTTGCCGCTGATACATCGACGCTGCGTTTCGGGCTCGAAGCGCAGTATCCGCCGTTTGAATCCAAAGGTCCTAACGGCGAGCTGCAAGGTCTCGACATCGACATCGACGTTGGCAAGGCCGTGTGCGCAGCCGCGCATATGACCTGCAAATGGGTCGAGACGTCATTCGACGGTTTGATCCCCGCGTTGCAGGGCCGCAAATTCGACGCGATCAATTCGGCGATGAACGCCACCGAGCAGCGCCGCCAGACCATCGACTTCACGACGGTTGTTTATCGCGTGCCCACGCAACTGATCGCGAAGCGCGACAGCGGTCTGCTGCCGACGGCCGAAGCGCTGAAGGGCAAGCGTGTGGGCGTGCTTGCAGGCGTCGATTCAGGAGACGTTTGCGAAGACGCATTGGGAGCCCGCCGGCGTCACCGTCGTCTCGTATCAGGATCAGAACCAGGTTTACACGGACCTGGTCGCGGGGCGCCTCGATGCAACACTCGTGCTCGCACCCGCGGGGCAAACCGGTTTTCTGTCGAAGCCGAGCGGCAAGGACTACGCGTTCGTCGGATAGCCGGTGCGCGACGACAAGATTCTCGGCAGCGGCATCGCGTATGGCATTCGCAAGGGCGATACGGCACTGCGAGACCGTTTGAACGCGGCCATCGCGAAGGTGCAGGCCGACGGCACGGTGAAGACGCTCGCTGCGAAATATCTCGGCGATATCGACGTTTCCGCGAAGTAACGGTCTGCGGTGTGCGGGGCACAGGTCGGCACCGCATGAGTCCGCATGTCAGTTGGATGCGGACGCAACGAAATCGTAGCGTGGCCTACTCGCTCCCGTTTTCGACCACGCGGCCCTCCGCGCGCCAGCGCAGCATGCCGCCCGCGAGGTTCGCCACGTCGTTAAAACCTGCTTGGCGCAGGATCACCGTGGCTTGTGCAGACCGGCCGCCCGCGCGGCACACGGTCACGATGGGGCGCTCTTTCGTGAGCTCCGCGGTGCGGGCGGCCAGATTGCCGAGCGAAATGAGCCGCGCTGCGGGAATGCGGCCAAGCGGCCCGTTGTACTCGTTGGGCTCGCGCACGTCGACGATTTGCACGGAACGCATATTGTCTTCGAGCCATTGCGGGCCGATTTCCCAGATGCCCGCAAAGGTGTACACGAGCGGCGCCCAGTCCGGTTCGGCCGCTTGCGTGGGGTCGCTCGCCGCGACGCCGCATTTCAGGTTCGCCGGCACCGCAATGTCGATCTGCTTCGGATGCGGCAACCGCAAATTCGTCACATAGCCGACGAAATCGTCTTCACACAGCTCGCCGCCGAGGCGCGGATTGAAGCGCCGCTCTTCGCCGACGCTCGTGACCGTCAAGCCGCGATAGTCGTGGGCCAGATACAGCAGGCACGTGTCGGGCTGACTGAAAATCTGGCTGTGGATGGCGCGGAACATCGCGTGCGCATCGCCGTGCTGGAAGTCGGTGCGGCCCGTGCCGCGAATCAGCAGGCAATCGCCGGTGAACATCATCGTGCCGTCGTCGAGCGCGAGGCTGATGCAGCCGTTGGTGTGGCCCGGCGTCGCGCGCACCTCCGGGTAGCGCGTGCCGAACTCGCATCGGTCGCCGTGGTTCAGATAGCGGTCGACACCTTCCGCGCCGCTTGCTGCCGATATCGCAATCTGGCTGCCCGAGCGCCGTTTGTGCATCCACGCGCCCGTTACGTGGTCGGCGTGCACGTGCGTGTCGACCGTATAAAGCAGGCGCAGCCCGAGTTCCTCGATCAGCGCGGTGTCGCGGCGCACCTGCTCGAATACCGGATCGACAAGGACTGCTTCGCCCGTCGCACTGTCGGCGAGTAGATAGGTGTAGGTGGACGATTGCGGGTCGATCAGTTGGCGGAAGATCAGCAAGGTTTTTCTCCGTGGCACGCATCGTCAAGTGTACCGGGCGCGGGGCGCGCCCGGCTTCACGGCGCCGCCGATCTCACCGCGGCTGTGCGACGGTCAGCAAATACGGCTTCAAGGTTTTGAAGCCTTCGGGGTACTTCTTCGCGGCATCCTCATTCGAGACGGACGTCGGAATGATGACATCATCGCCCGGCTTCCAGTTCACCGGCGTGGCGACCGAATGCTTCGCGTTCAGTTGCAACGAATCCAGCAGACGGAGCACTTCGTCGAAGTTGCGTCCTGAACTCATCGGATACACGAGCATGGCCTTGACCTTCTTGTCCGGCCCGATGATAAACACCGAGCGCACCGTCGCATTGTCCGCCGCGGTGCGGGTGCCGCCACTCGCGTTCGGGTGAATCATGTCGTAGAGCTTCGCGACGTTGAGGTCGGCATCGCCGATGAGCGGGTAGTTGACGGCGTGGCCCTGCGTTTCTTCAATATCCTTCACCCATCTCTGATGATCGCTGACCGGGTCGACGCTCAGGCCGATAATTTTCGTGTTGCGCTTTTCAAACTCCGGCTTGAGGCCGGCCATGTATCCCAGCTCGGTGGTGCAGACGGGCGTGAAGTCCTTTGGATGTGGAAACAGAACAGCCCACTGGTCGCCGATCCATTCGTGGAAACGGATGGTGCCTTCGGTGGTGTCGGCGGTGAAATCCGGAGCTTCTTCTCCAAGTCGAATCGACATCGTCTTCCTCCATGGGAATGCGCCGGGCAATGCGCCGATTCTCGGAGCGGCGATCCCCGGGCGGCCTGACTGTTTGATCAGGCGATTGCTTGACTCACGATCAGCCTCCAGCCGGTTCGGTGTCTTTGGCGCGGGAGGACCTTGCGCACGGGTGATTGCGGGCGTCTTCGCCGATTGCTGTGGTGCGGAAACACGCCGATGCGCCACGCGTCGCGCTTAAAGCGTAGGACAAAAATGCGCGCCGCTCTAGCCAGCATGCAGAGCTATTCCGCCGTGCCGGTGCGTCAGGTTTCGCTCCACATGCGCAGCAGGTTGTGATAGCAGCCGACGAGCGTGCGGCGCGCGGCGTCGTCCGCATTGGACGCGTTCAGCCGCTGGATCGCACCGTCGAGGTCGAACAGCATCGCGCGCTGCGTATCGTCGCGCACGAGGCTTTGCACCCAGAAGAAGCTCGACACGCGCGCGCCGCTGCCCGGCATGAGGCGAATGGCGCCGTCGACATGGCTGCCGAAATGCATGCCGCCTTCATAGCGGTTAAAGAGCGGCGGATAAACCTTGTTCGGCAACGCGGCGCTGATAAAAAGCGGATGCCGCTCGAGCGCCGCGATGATTCTGTCGCCCATTTCCAGCGCGATCGGCGAGCCTTCCGCGATCTGCTGGTTGCGCTTGACGGACGCGCCCTGATAGCCAGCCGTTGCGCGGCCGTCCACCCATGCGTCCGCGGCCGCTTCCAGATGCGCGCGCATCGCGGCGGCGTCGGCGGGGGTGAATACGTCGGGAATGGAGACAATCATCGTTCGAGTTTCCTGCGAAACCGCGCGCTTTCGCTGCCCGACGGAGCGGGCAGCGGCAAGGGGCGCGGCGTGCGTGGCGTCGATCGCCGTTGCGGCGATCAGAAGAACCGGTAGTTTACCGTCGCGAGGAACGTGCGGCCGTTGCACGGCACCGCGCGTCCGCCGTCCGACGGAATCAGCGCGTCGTAGTAGTTCTTGTCCGTGATGTTCAGCACGTTGAACTGGACGTCGTACTTTTTCGCGTGATACGCGGCCATTGTGTCCCAGCGCACGCCGCCCACCACCTTCCAGTGTTCGCCGATGGAGACGGTGTCGTTCGCATATACGCCGATGCCGTTCGCGCTCGACTCCGCGAGGTTCGTCGCAACGGTCTTCGCGTTCGACGGACGCGTCGTGTACGAAGGGTCGACGAGCGGCACGATCGCGATCGTGTTCGACGGCAGGCCGGGCGTGGTGGTCGCGAAGCTCTGGTTGCTGTACGTCTCGTGGCTCAGGTCGACGCCCGCGACCACGTCATGCTTGATGAAGCCGGTGTTGAACTTTGCTTCGATATCGGTCGAGTTGTAGACCGAGTGGTCGTTGATATTGCGGTCTTTGCCTTGCAGCTTCACGAACAGTTTCGACGGATCGATGCTAGTATAGTTGCCATTGGTCAGTGCCGTCGATGTCGGCAGCGGACCCGTCAGCACCGACGCCGCGTTGGTCGCGCGCGCTTCGGTGCTGTAGTGGCTGAATTGCGTCTGGTTGCGCAGTTTCAGGCTGTCGTTGAAGCGATGTTCGATGCGCGCGTTGAGCGTCTGAACGTCCTGGATCGTGCGGTCGTCGGTGAAGCCGTAGAACGTGCCGCGATTGACGGGCGCCGGATGGCCGTTGAGCGCCGGCATGCCGTAGTCGGGCTGGTCGCGGTTATGCTGGATCAGCGCGGACAGCGTGATTTCCGTCGGCGTGCCGATGCCGAATTTGACTTTCGGCGCGACGCCGTAGTCCTTGCTCTTCATGACGTCGCGCGAGGCGCCTCGGTCCTGACCGAACGCGTTGATCCGGAAGGCGGAAGTCGACGTGATCGGCGTGTCGAGGTCGACGGTGGTGCGGTAGCGGTCGTGCGTGCCGGCTTGCACGGACACGTCCGCGCGGTTTCAGCGTGGGCTGTTTGCTGACCTGGTTGATGACGCCGCCCGTCGAGCCGCGCCCGAAGTAGAGCGAGGACGGGCCGTAGAGCACGTCGATCGATTCGAGGTTGAACGTGTCGCGATAGTACTGGCCGCGGTCGCGGAAGCCGTCGAGGTAGATGTCGGTGCGCGCGGAGAAACCGCGCAGGTTGATGTTGTTGCCGATCTGTCCGCCTTCCGCGGTGCCGATGGTGGTGCCGGGCACGTTGCGCAGCGCGTCGGTGAACGAACTCGCGGCCTGCGATTGCAGCACTGACTTCGGCACCACGACGGCGGCTTGCGGAATGTCGCGCAGCGCGGTCGGCACTTTGGCGCCGACGATCGAGACATCAGCCGCGAATTCCGCGGGCGCGCCGCTTTGACCCGTCACCTTGACGGCGGGCAGCGTGGCGCTATCGGCGGTCTGGTTCGCGGCGGAAGTGGACGCGGAAGTGGATGAAGCGGGCTGCGCGCCGGTCGCGGGCGTTGCTGTCGTTTGAGCGTAAAGCGGCGCCGCGAACGCGACCAGAACGGCCGCCGCGAGAGGCGTGTTTCGGAACATCTCAATACCCTGTCGTTGTCGCTATTGTTCTGATTCGACGGACGCCAGTACCGTGGCGGCATCGACAGGTGGACTGCCGGGGTCTGCCGCGAAGGGTGATGGGCCCATCGTCTTGTTCTCAAATGAGAATCAGCATCATTTCATGTATGATAATCGTTCGCAATAATTTGTTACGGATGGGTAACCCAAGGATGGGAATTGTGTGGTGGGGTGGGAGACGGCGGGTGAGGCGCAAAGCAAAAAGGCCAGTCAACTTTCGCTGACCGGCCTTTTAAAATTCTTTGATGGGGCGTGAGTGACTCGAACACTCGACCTACGGATTAAGAGTCCGCTGCTCTACCAACTGAGCTAACGCCCCAACAGAAGCGAAATTGTGCAGTAACTTGCCGACCTTGCCAAGCCCCTTTAGCAGATTTCTTAAAAAAACGCCACCTCAGGCTGGAGTAACTCCTCAACGAAAGCGACTGTCTTCAAAAAGACGTCGCGTCCGGCGTCCCGGTATCATGTCGCGGACATTTGCCGCTCTTGCTCCGCGCGGCTTTCGACGGGAATCGCCATGGACGACAAAGAAACAATCGAACTGCTCGACCGCGTTCTGGCGCCGTGGGTGCGCGAGTTGGCGCTCACTCCGGTCAAGGCCGACGCAGAAAGCGCCACGCTGCTCCTCCCGTTTGCCGGCGCCCTGCGTCATTCGGGCGGCGTGATCTGCGGTCAGGTGTTCATGGCGGTTGCCGACACCGCAATGATCGTCGCCATTTCGGCCGCGCTCGGCGGTTTCAAACCGATGACCACCGTGTCGCTCAACATCAGCTTCATGCGCGCGGTGCGCAAAGGCGACGTGCTCGTCACGGCGCGCGTGCTGCGCCTCGGCCGCAATCTCGTATTCGGCGAAGTGGAACTGTTCGACGAGACCGGCGCGATGGCCGTCCACGCGACCACGACCTACGCGTTGCTCGAGTAACCCGGCAAACCGGCCGCCTCGCGGCACATGACAAAGCAGTCAAGGAAAAGAGGATGTTCGATCAGGTCGTATTCGCAGGCGGCGGCAATCGCTGCTGGTGGCAGGCGGGTTTCTGGGACGTCGTGCAGCCGGAGTTGCGCATCCGTCCGCGCGTCATCACTGGCATTTCGGCGGGCGCCGCCACCGCGTGCATGCTCTACACGCGCGATTCCGAGTGGGTCATGCGCTACTACGAAAACGCGCTGCGTCATCACAACTCGCGCAACGCGTATTGGGGCAATCTGCTGCGCGGTCAGTCGGTGTTTCCGCATTACCGCATCTATCGCCAGGCACTGCTCGACATCTACGGCGAGAAATTTTCGTCGCTTGCCGAGGCGCCCGAAATTCGCATCGGCGTGTCGCATCTGCCGCGCTGGCTCGGCGCGCGCAGCGCGGTCGCCGCGGGGCTTATCGCGTACAACATCGAAAAATATGTGCGCAAGACGCTGCACCCCACGCTCGGCCAGACGCTCGGTTTTCACCCCGAATTCGTGCGCGCAAGATTGTGCGACTGTCGAAGATCTCGCCGATCTGATCCTGCAATCATCGAGCGCGCCGCCTTTCACGCCAGTCTTGCGGCGTAACGGCCGCCCCGTGCTCGACGGCGGCATGGTCACGTGCCCGTCGGCGCGCTCGACGCGGACGCGCCCGGCAACGTGCTCGTCATGGTCACCCGCCTTTATCCGCGGCCGCAGATGTTCGTCGTCCCGCACGGCGTGCAGCAACGGCTCTATGTGCAGCCGTCGCGCAAAGTGCCGATTTCGAGCTGGGACTATACGAGCCCTTCGCAGATGGTGCATGCCTACAACCTCGGCCGCGCGGACGGTGAGACCTTCCTCGAGCGCATGCCCGATCTGCTTGAATTTGCCGCTTGACCTGAACGCGCCGGCGCTCGACGCGTAACCTGGCGCAGAGCTCGGCGCCAAACCCGCTAGTGCCGGCGTCCGCCCTGCAGCGCTTCCGGATTGGCCACGCTGGCGGTGTCGCCGGCGTCGAAAGCAAGAATGTTCTTAAACGCGGCGCTGAAGTACAGCTCATAGCTCTCGCGCTCCACGTAGCCGATATGCGGCGTGCAGATCACGTTCTCCATGCGCAGCAGGCTGTAGCCTTGCAGGATCGGCTCGCTTTCATACACGTCGATGGCGACCATGCCGGGCCGGTTGTGCGACAGCGCGTTGACGAGCGCGTTGTCGTCGAGCAGCTCGGCGCGGCTCGTGTTCACGAGCAAGGCGGTCGGCTTCATGCGCATCAGGTCTTCCTGCTTGACGATGCCGCGCGTGTCGTCGTGCAGACGAAGATGCAGCGACAGCACATCGCTCTGCTCGAACAGCGCTTCGCGGCTTTCCGCCACGCCATAGCCGTCCTGACGCGCGGCTTCGCGCGAACGCTCGCGGCCCCAGATCAGCACATTCATGCCGAAGGCCTTGCCGTAGCCGGCGACTAGCCGCCCGATCTTGCCATAGCCCCAAATGCCGAGCGTCTGGCCGCGCAACACCTGGCCCAGCCCGAAGTTAGGCGGCAACGCGGAGGTCTTCAGCCCGGACTGCTGCCAGGCGCCCTGCTTAAGGTTCGCCACGTATTGCGGAATGCGCCGCTGCGCCGCCATGATGAGAGCCCACGTGAGCTCGGCCGGCGCGATGGGCGAGCCGCTGCCTTCCAGCACCGCGATGCCGCGCTCGGTACAGGCGGAGAGATCGATATGGCTCGACACTTTGCCCGTCTGACTGATCATGCGCAAACGCGGCAGTTTATCGAGCAGTTGCGAGCTGATGCGAGTGCGTTCGCGGATCAGCACCAGCGCGTCCACCTCGGACAGACGGCTCGCCAGCTGACCCAGTCCCCGGACGGTGTTGTTGAAAACTTTGACCTCATGATCGGCCAGCAATTGAAAGCAGTCGAGCTTACGTACGGCGTCCTGATAGTCGTCGAGGATGGCAATCTTCATGGTATGTATCTTGCGCCGCACCATAGCGGTGCGGAACGGAGTGTTATGCTGACTGTCCCACCATGTGACCCGGGTCACATGCCGGTCTGGCTGAATGGCTTACCGTAGAAACTGCCGCGTAGAACGACAGCGCTACGGCAAGGCCGATTGACATCGTTTTTAACAGTTTGTTGCGTGTTGAGGCAAGCCGCTTTACAGACGGTTGCAGACGCCCGTCCCATGTGGCTTTGCCGGACAAACTGCATTGAAGCCCGTGATGACCTGCGCAATTGCGCGTCGGTTTGTAAAAACTGGCGCAACCAGTTCAATGCCTCTCGCATGCAGCGTCGCCGGGCTTGTACCGTTTTCCAATCCCTACAAACGGAGACAAGTCGATGAATCTTCCATTATTCGAGGCGAATCCCACAGCCCAAGCGTCAGTAGAAGCGCCTGCGTGGGTCAGACATCGGAAACTGATCGACTGGGTCCAGCGCGTTGCCGCCATGACCAGGCCGGACAAGATTGTCTGGTGCGACGGTTCGCAGGAGGAATACGACCGCCTGTGCGCGCAGATGGTCGAAGCCGGCACGCTCAGAAAGCTCAATCCCGCGAAGCGTCCGAACTCATATCTCGCCTGGTCCGATCCTTCCGACGTCGCGCGTCGAGGATCGCACCTTCATTTGCGCGGAGCGTCGCGAGGACGCGGGGCCGACCAACAACTGGGTCGCGCCGGATGAAATGCTTGCCACGCTCGACGGTCTGTTCGACGGCGCCATGCGCGGCCGCACCATGTATGTGGTGCCTTTTTCGATGGGCCCGCTCGGCTCGCCCATCGCGCATATCGGCGTGGAGCTGAGCGACAGCCCCTACGTGGTCACCAACATGCGCATCATGACGCGCATGGGCCGCAAGGTGTACGACGTGCTCGGCGAAGACGGCGAGTTCGTGCCCTGTGTGCATTCGGTCGGCGCGCCGCTCGAAGCGGGCGCGAAAGACGTGCCGTGGCCGTGCAATCCGACCAAGTACATCGTCCATTTTCCGCAGACGCGCGAAATCTGGAGCTACGGCTCGGGCTACGGCGGCAACGCGTTGCTCGGCAAGAAGTGCTTTGCGCTGCGCATTGCATCGACAATGGGCCGCGACGAAGGCTGGCTCGCCGAGCACATGCTGATTCTCGGCGTGACCTCGCCCGAGGGACGCAAGCATTACGTAGCGGCGGCGTTCCCGTCGGCGTGCGGGAAGACGAACTTTGCGATGCTGATCCCGCCTGAAGGTCTGAACGGCTGGAAAATCTCGACCATCGGCGACGACATCGCGTGGATCAGACCGGGCAAGGACGGCCGCCTGTACGCGATCAACCCCGAGGCCGGCTATTTCGGCGTCGCGCCCGGCATGAGCGAAAAGACCAACTTCAACGCCATGGCCACGTTGAAGGAAAACGTGATTTTCACGAACGTCGCGCTGACCGACGACGGCGATGTCTGGTGGGAAGGCATAACCGACGAGCCGCCCGCGCATCTGATCGACTGGCAGGGCAAGGACTGGACGCCGGCAAGCGCGAAGGAAACCGGCCGCAAGGCCGCGCATCCGAACGCGCGCTTCACGGCGCCGGCGTCGCAATGTCCGTCCATTGACGCCGACTGGGAAAACCCGGCGGGCGTGCCGCCCGACGCGTTCATCTTCGGCGGACGCCGTTCGACCACGGTGCCGCTCGTCACGGAGGCGCGCAACTGGGTCGAGGGCGTCTACATGGCGGCGACCATGGGTTCGGAGACGACCGCCGCGGCCGCCGGCCAGCAAGGCGTGGTGCGCCGCGACCCCTTCGCGATGCTGCCGTTCTGCGGCTACAACATGAGCGACTACTTCGGCCACTGGCTGAGAACGGGCGAACGCTTGCAGCAACTGAACGCGAAGCTGCCGAAAATCTTCTGCGTCAACTGGTTCCGCAAGGGCGCCGACGGCAAATTCGTCTGGCCGGGCTTCGGCGAGAACATGCGCGTGCTCGGCTGGATGGTCGGCCACATCGAGGGCACCGCGCAGGGCGAGGAGCATGCGTTCGGCGTGTCGCCGCACTATGAGGACATCGACTGGAGCGGTCTCGAGTTCAGCCGCGAGCAGTTCGAGCAGGTCATTTCCGTCGACGACGCAGCCTGGCGCGCCGAGCTCGCGCTGCACAGCGAGCTCTTTGACACGTTGCAGCAAGGCCTTCCGCCTGCGCTGACGCAGGCAAAGAGTCAATTGGAGAGCAAGCTGGTAGCCTGACCATGTGAGTACTCACTACGCTTACAAAAGCCGCCTTCGGGCGGCTTTTGTTTGCGGCAACCGTCCTTGCCAGATGCGCGGCCAAAGCGCGCGGACGCGACCCACATTGCATCTGTTCGGACAATACCCCGCCGTAAGCTGCGCCGCAGCAAATTGTTTCGTTCTCGTGGAACAATCCGCGGTCTTGCCCCACATTTGGGCGCGCAGTCGCACGAAAATTGACGAGATTTCCGCTTTTGCGGGCAACTTCTGCACGATTGCGCGAGTCGTAGGAGAATCCCTAGTTCGCTTCCAATGGTTATCACCAATTGTCAGGAAGCCGTAACACGGCAGGAGTTGTCATATGGATCATTTGCAGTCGATGCGAGTTTTCGTCAAAGTGGCGGATCTCGGCAGTTTTGCCCGCGCTGCGAGCGCGATGGATATCTCCAACGCAGTTGCCACCCGTCACGTTGCCGACCTCGAAGGGCGTCTTGGTACGCGACTGCTCAACCGTACAACCCGCAGTTTGTCGCTAACCGAATCCGGTCAGGTGTATCTCGAACGCGCGCGCCAGATTCTCGACGAACTCGAAGACGTCGAACAGATGGTGGTCGCGCGCAATCACGAACCCGTCGGCACGTTGCGCATCGTCGCGCCGGTCGTGTTCGGCTTGCATAACCTCGCGCCCGTTCTGCAAACGTACGCCGAGCGTTATCCGAAAGTCATTCCTGACGTAACGCTCGTCGACCGCCAGGTCGACTTGGTCGAAGAAGGTTTCGACGTCGGCGTGGTGATCGCGCGGCAAATGCGTAGCGCGAGCATCGTCACGCGGCGGTTGACCACGGGCTGCATGACCGTATGCGCCACCTCGGCTTATCTGGAGAAGCACGGTACGCCCACGCGCCCGGAGCATCTGCTCGAGCATCCGTGCCTGAGTCTGCCCTCCGAGTATTGGGGCGACGAGCGCGTGTTTACCGGTCCCGAAGGCGAAGTTCGGGTGCGTCCGTCGAATGTGATCGTCGCCAACAATACGGAGATGCTGCGTCAGTTTGCGCTGCTCGGCATGGGCATCGCGATTCTGCCGAGCTATCTGATCGGACGCGACATGACGCGCGGCCGGCTGGTCCGTCTGCTAGGCGATTACCGTTTGCCGCAAGTCGAGATCAACATCGCGTATCCGAGCCGGCGCCATTTGCCGGCCAAGGTGCGCACGTTCATCGATCATCTGGTCGAGCATTTCAGCCAGACGCCGAACAGCCTGCTCGGCGAGCAGTGGATCAAGGACGGCGTGGGACATCCGGCGTCGCCGGCGTCGTTCGAAGCAGCGGATGCTTCCATGCCGCCCGAAGCGTTCGACGGCGCCGAACCGCTATCGCGTCTCCTGGACAGCGAACTTTCGCCGGTGCCGAAGTCGTTGGCCAAGCCGGCAAACCGCTCGCGGCCCGCGGCGTTGACGCCGCGGTAAGGGCAGGTTGGATGCGGGGCAGTGCGCGCAGGATCTGGCGCGTTGCCTAATGCATAAAAAAGCGCGGTCACCCTCATAGGTGACTCGCGCTTTTTTGTTGGGAGCGGTGTAGCGCAGCGCTGTGCGCGGAACCATGGCAGGCCCGCCGCGCCTCGCGCTCCTATCCAACCGATTACGAGCCGGTCTTGCGAGCCGCCGTCTTTTTGGCCGGCGCCTTCTTTGCCGCTGCCGTCTTTGTCGCGGGTGCTTTCTTTGCGGCGGCCTTTTTCGCGGCCGGCGCCGCCTTCACCGCGACCGGTGCTTCCTCGTCATCGGATTCGAACTCGCGCCGCCGGCTTTTGCTGCCGATTTCGCCGCCGCCGTCTTGGCCGACGGCTCTTTCTTCTCGAATTCGAAGCCGATCTTGCCGTCGTTCTGCTTGACGAGGAACGCCTTGAAGTTGCGACCCGTGCGCGACGACTTGAAGTTCGTCAGCAGGTCGGTGCGTCCTTCTTCGAGCAGCTTGGCCATCTGCTCGCGCGCAATCTCCTGTTGCAGAATCACTTTCCCGGAGCGGAAGTCGCAGGTTTTCGGATTCGCGACCGAGTTCTCGCAGACGTAGCTCATGCCGTGCTCGAACACGCGGCCCTTGCACTTCGGGCACGCGCCGACCGGCGCGTGATCGGAGAAGTCGGGCGGTTCGCCGTCTTCACCGCCCGCGTCCTGACCGAAGTCGAACTCGAGCTTGTAGTTCTTGATTTCGTCGTCGAGTGAAAGCTTGAGGATCGCCGAGAACGGCCGGCCCATCTTGCTGCGGAAACCCGACAGCGGCCCGATGGTCTTGTTCTTCAGCAGTTCCTCGACTTCCTCGATCTCGAACTGGCGGCCGCCCGGAATTTTCGAAATGGAGAACTCGCACTTCGAACACGCGAAGCGGCGGTAATTCTCCTTCACCTGGCCGCCGCAATTCGGACACGGCGTTTGCAGCGTCGCGTAGTCTCCCGGAATCGTGTCGGAGTCGTCTTCTTTCGCGCGCTTCACGATGGTCTGCGTCATGCGGGCGATTTCCTGCATGAACGCGTCGCGCGGCAGATTGCCGCGCTCCATCTGCGACAGCTTGTATTCCCACTCGCCGGTCAGTTCGGGCGCGGTCAATTCCTTCACGCCGAGGCCGCGCAGGAGCGTCATCAACTGGAACGCCTTCGCGGTCGGAATCAGATCGCGGCCTTCGCGAATCAGATACTTCTCGCCCAACAGCCCTTCGATGATGGCGGCGCGCGTAGCCGGCGTACCGAGTCCCTTCGCAGCCATGGCTTCGCGCAGTTCGTCGTCTTCGACGAGCTTGCCTGCGCCTTCCATCGCCGAGAGCAAGGTAGCTTCGTTGTAGCGCGCCGGCGGTTTCGTCACGAGCTGCTGCGCGGCGATCTTGTCGGTCTTGACCTTCTCGTCCTTCTGCACTGGCACGAGATTGGCATCTTCACCACCGGTCTCGCGGCCGTAGATTTGCAGCCAGCCCGGCTCGACGAGCACCTTGCCTTCGGTCTTGAAGTGATGACCGACGACTTCGGTGATACGCGTCGTCACGCGGAATTCGGCCGCGGGGAAGAACACGGACAGGAAGCGCTTCACGACGAGGTCGTACAGCTTCTGTTCCGGCTCGGACAGATTCTTGGGCGCCTGCAGCGTCGGGATGATAGCGAAGTGGTCGCTGATCTTCGAATTGTCGAAGATGCGCTTGTTCGGCTTCACCCAGCCCTTGTCGAGCACATGCTTGGCAAACGGCAGGTAGTTGTTGCTCTCATTGAGCATGCCGAGCGTCTGCTTGACCGTCTCCATATAGTCTTCGGGCAGCGCGCGCGCGTCGGTCCGCGGATACGTCAGCACCTTGTGCTTTTCGTAGAGCGCCTGCGCGAGACCCAGCGTGTTTTTCGCCGAGAAGCCGAAGCGGCCGTTCGCCTCGCGCTGCAAGCTCGTGAGGTCGAAGAGCGCCGGCGAGAGTTGCGTGGACGGCTTCGACTCCTCCGTGACCGTGCCGATCTGGCCGCGGCAGGCCGCGACAATCGTTTCCGCCGCGGGCAGCGACCACAGACGCGAGTCGCGTTTTTCGGGATCGAACTCGTCGCGCTTGAACTTCGGGTCGAACCAGCGGCCCTCGTAGAAACCGGCCGCGCAGACGAACTCCGCCTTCACTTCCCAATAGTCGCGCGGCACGAAACGGCGAATTTTCTCCTCGCGCTCAACGACGATAGACAGCGTGGGCGTCTGCACACGCCCGACGGTGGTCAGGAAGAAACCGCCGCCCTTGCTGTTGAACGCGGTTATGGCGCGCGTGCCGTTGATGCCGACGAGCCAGTCGGCCTCCGAGCGGCAACGCGCGGCGTCGGCGAGCGGCTGCATTTCCTCGTCGCTGCGCAGACGCGCGAAGCCGTCGCGGATCGCGGCCGGCGTCATGGATTGCAGCCACAGGCGCTGCACCGGCTGTTTGGCTTTCGCGTGCTGCGCGATCAGACGGAAAATCAGCTCGCCCTCGCGCCCCGCGTCGCATGCGTTGATGAGGCGGTCAATATCCTTGCGCTTGAGCAGCTTGGTCAGCACCTTCAGGCGCGACTCGCTCTTCGCGATCGGATTCAGATCGAAATGCGGCGGAATGACGGGCAGATTGGCGAAACTCCACTTGCCGCGCTTCACTTCGTATTCTTCGGGCGCGGCGATTTCCAGCAGATGGCCCACTGCCGAAGAGAGGACGTACTCGTCGCTCTCGTAGTATTCGTCATGCTTGGTAAAACCGCCCAAAGCGCGCGCGATGTCGTTCGCGACGGAAGGTTTTTCGGCGATGATCAGTGCTTTGGACATGACTCGATGTGAGGTTGGTATATCCGGGTTGGTGGTCTTGAGCGCGCCCAGGCGGCGCGACCCTCGTTTGCGACCTTGCTACCCATTAACGACCGCTTTATAGCACACGGCGCCAAAGCGGCGCGTCAAGTGCCATAAAAGCGCGCCATCATAATTGCGCGCTCAGCAATTGGGCAAGCTGCGGCAAACGCGCGGTGCGCCGGTCGCAACCGCCATGCCGCCGAGCTTGTGGCGACCCCTCGGGCGAGGCGCTGGCGGTTGTCGGACGAGTGGCGGAATCGGTCGACACGGGGTCAACGCGCGACGATCAGACGGCGATCAGACCGCGATCACGCGGCCGCCAGCGCCGGCCGCAGCTTGGGTGCGCCGACCACGCCCGGCAGCGCGGTCAGGTCCGACAACATCCGCTCGACGATAGCTGTCTGCGGCAAAACAGTGCCGAAAAAGCGTGTCGTTACTGAGTCTTCGATCAGGATGGTCGGAAAATTCTCGACGTCGAGATCGTCGAATCGATCTGCATGCGTCTCGATGTCGATCCACGCGAAACAGATGTCCGGATGCCGCTCGGCCAATTTGTCGAATGCCTCGCGGTACTCGCGACAGGTTCCGCACCACTCCGCGCACAGGCAGGCGACGAACAGCGTGTCGGGCTCGTTGACGCGCTCGGCGATCCGGTCTTGATCGGTGTCGAGATTCAGCGCGGGCATGGTGGTTCCTCAGTTGCTTGATCGAATGCTTTGGCGCGAATGTAGCATGGCCGGTCTGCGGCAGTGGTCGAGCCGGGAGCGCCGAGCCGCCCTCGAGCTGCCCTCGAGCCTTAGCCGTGGCTTGCCCTCGTATAGCGGCCGCCGGGCAGCGCGCTGACATGGCCGGCCAGTTCGAGCTGGAGCAGCGTCGTCTGCAGGACGGCGTAGTCCATCTCGGTGCGCGTTGCAAGAATTTCAAGGCTGGTGGGCGCGTGTCCGAGCGCGGCCAGCAGGCGCTGCGCGTCGGGCTCGGACGGGGCCAGCGCGCGTGAGCCGTGCGTTCTCGCGGCTGCCGGCTGCGATTCCGCCGGCGCGTAGGCAGCCGTGTCCGCGTATTTGCCGGCGCTGACCGCCGAGCGTGCCGATGCGCTGTCAGACACATTGCGAGACGCATTGTCGGGCGTACCGGACACCGCGTCGGCGAAAGCGCCGGTCCCGCCCCTCCGCCCACGAATGCCCGCGGCCGCCCGCGCCGCAGGCTTCGCAAATCCCAATTCCTCCAGCACCTCGTCAGGCGTCTCGACGAGCTTCGCCCCCTGCTTGATCATCCGATGACACCCGCGCGACAGCGGCGCGTGGATCGAGCCGGGCAACGCGAAGATGTCGCGGCCCATCTCGTTGGCGAGCCGCGCGGTGATGGGCGAGCCCGAGCGCATGGCCGCCTCGACAATCAGCACGCCGCTGACCAGTCCGGCGATCAGCCGGTTACGCTGCGGGAAGTTGGCGGCGCGCGCCGGTGTGCCGAGCGGCCATTTCGACAGAATGGCGCCATGTGCGGCAATCTGCCTTGCGAGCGCGTGATGCGCGGACGGATAAACGAGATCCGCGCCCGTGCCGATTACCGCGACCGTACTGCCGATATCGTCGAGCCCACCGCGATGCGCCGCCCCGTCGATCCCTTGCGCGAGTCCCGACACGACCGTCACACCCGCCGCCGAGATGGTCCGCGCGAAGCGTTCGGCGTCTTCCAGACCTTGCGGCGTCGCGCTGCGGCTGCCCACCAGCGCGACCGCGCGCCTGTGCAGCAGCTCGAGCCGCCCCTTTCCTTTATATATATAGCAGCGGCGGCGGGTCGGGCATGGTCAGGAGCGCGGGCGGGTAAGCCGGGTCGTCGAGCGTCACGATCTGATTGCCGGGCAGCTCCCGCCAGGCGATCACCGCATCGAGCTGGGCGTCGAATTCAGGGCCCGTTGGAGCCAGCGCCGCGCGTGCCGCAGACTCGCCGGCAATCGCGGCGAGCGTTTCATGCTCCTGCTGCAGAATCGCTGCGGGAAGGCCGAAGGCGCTCAGCAGCAGGCGCAGGCGCCGCGGGTTTGAGTCCCGGCGTGAGAGAGCCGCAGCCACGCGGCAAGTTCCAGTTCCGTTGAAGGCAAGGTGTGCATTGCGGGTCGATCCTCCTACAGGGCCAGCGGGCAGGCGGGCGCCATGCTAAAATTTTCATCATCCGAAATAACTGCAGCGCCGCGCTCACCCGCGCGGGCTCGTCGTCTGCGCGCGGCGCGCGTTGAATCGAACCGGTTCGACACCATCTATCGTGTGCGTATTGCGACGGGCCGACAACCTGGCCGAATGGCCAACGCGAGCCTTCCCACGGTCAGCGGCGCCGAAATTCACACTCGAAATCATGGCTTTACTGAACATCCTCAATTACCCGGACAAACGGCTGCACAAGGTTGCGAAGCCGGTTGAAGAGGTCAACGACCGTATCCGCCGCCTCGTCGCGGACATGGCGGAAACCATGTCCGCGGCGCCCGGCGTCGGCCTCGCGGCCACCCAGGTCGACGTGCACGAGCGCGTGATCGTGATCGACGTGTCGGACGCGCACGATCAACTGCTCGCCTTCATCAACCCCGAAATCATCTGGTCGAGCGACGAGAAAAAACTCTCGGAAGAGGGCTGTCTTTCCGTGCCCGGCATTTACGACAATGTGGAGCGCGCGGAGAAAGTGCGCGTGCGCGCGCTGAACGAGAAGGGCGAAACGTTCGAGCTGGACTGCGAGGGCTTGCTCGCCGTGTGCATCCAGCACGAGATGGATCACCTGATGGGCCGCGTGTTCGTCGAATATCTGTCGCCGCTGAAGCAGACGCGCATCAAGAGCAAGATGAAGAAGCTCGCCCACGCAATGTGATGCGCGCCCTTTCCGCTATCTGCCGCCATTCCCGCTCATGAGTCATTCGTTGCGCGTTGTCTTCGCCGGTACGCCGGAATTCGCCTCCGCTGCGCTCGCCGCCATCCACGGGGCCGGTTTTCCGGTGCCGCTCGTGCTCACGCAGCCCGACCGGCCGGCGGGGCGCGGCATGAAGTTGCAGGCGAGTCCCGTCAAACGCTATGCCGTGGAGCACGGGCTCGCTCTCGCGCAGCCGCCGTCGCTGCGCCGCGCGGGCAAATATCCGGCCGAGGCCGCGGCTGCCATCGAGCAGTTGCGCGCCACGCCGCACGACGTGATGGTGGTGGCCGCTTACGGCCTTATCCTGCCGCAGGAAGTGCTCGATATCGCGCCGTTCGGCTGCATCAATATTCACGCGTCGCTGTTGCCGCGCTGGCGCGGCGCGGCGCCGATTCACCGCGCGATCGAGGCAGGCGACGCGGAAACCGGCATCACCCTCATGCAGATGGACGCCGGCCTCGACACGGGCGCCATGATCTCCAAAACGCGCACGCCCATTTCCGCCGACGACACCACCGCGAGCTTGCACGACCGCCTGGCGCAAGACGGCGCGAAGCTGATCGTCGAGGCACTCGTCGAGCTCGAACGCAGCGGCAAGCTGAGTTCCACACCGCAACCCGCCGACGGCGTGACCTACGCCGAAAAAATAGGCAAGCACGAAGCCGCGCTCGACTGGCGCCGCCCGGCCGCTGCGCTCGCGCGTCAGGTGCGCGCATTCGACCCGTTTCCGGGCGGCGTGGCGACACTTGAAGACGGCACGGCAATCAAGATCTGGGCAGCCTCCGCCGAGGATGCGAAAAGCGCCGCGGCGCCCGGCACGCTCACCGGCGTTTCGCCCGAAGGCGTGCTCGTCGCCTGCGGAGAAGGCGCGCTGCGTCTCACGCAATTGCAAAAACCCGGCGGCAAGCGTCTGCCGGTGCGCGAATTCCTGGCCGGCTTTGCGCTCGCGCCGGGTCAGCGTTTCCAGCTTCCGGCGGCAAATTAACACAGGGCGGCGGCGCTCCGCCATCGTCCGTTCGGCCGATGGCGAGCGGCCCCGCTGGTCGCACGCCGCGCGTTAGAATCCTTGTTGCGCAGCCAGTTTTTCGAGGATTCCTATGTTCGGCATCACCCATTTCGAGTTTTTCGTCGTTGCCGTTTTCCTGCTGAATGTCACGCCCGGGCCGGATACGGCTTATATCGTCGGGCGTAGCGTCGCGCAGGGCCGCGGCGCCGGGCTGATGTCCGCGCTGGGCATTTCGGCGGGCTGCTGCGCGCACTCGCTCGCTTGCGCGTTCGGCTTGACGGCACTGCTCGCCGCGTCGGCCACGGCCTTCACCGTCATCAAGTTCGTGGGCGCGATTTATCTGATTTATCTGGGCGTGCGCCTCATTTTCGCGAAGCCTGCCGCCGACGAAGCCCGCGGCGAAGCACGCGCGGCCGGCGCGCCCAAGTCGCTGCGTCAGCTTTTCCTGCAGGGCTTCTGGACTAATGTGCTGAACCCGAAGGTCGTGCTCTTCTTCGTTTCGTTCTTCCCGCAGTTCGTGGCCGCGGGCACGGAGCAGAAGGCGCTCGCCTTTCTCACGCTCGGGGCGGTGTTCGTGGTGATGAGCATGATCTGGAACAGCTTCGTCGCGTGGATCGCCGGCAGTGTGGCGCAGCGCTTCTCCGGCAAGCCGTCGGTGAAGAAGTGGCTCGATCGCGGCGTCGGCAGTGCCTTTGTCGGGCTGGGGATCAAGCTCGCCACTGCATCAAGATGATTGAATTTTCCGCGCGCGCCCATATCTAACATTTAGCTTACAATCAGGCGCCGCGATGATGCGGCACAGAGATGAACCCCGCGTTAGGGCAAGGAGTGGCAGACATGTTCAATTGGGTCAAAACCGCGATGTTGATGGCCGCGATCACGGCCCTTTTCATCGTGATCGGCGGAGTGATAGGCGGCTCGCGCGGCATGACGATCGCGCTCGTCATTGCGCTCGGTATGAATTTTTTCTCGTACTGGTTCTCGGACAAGATGGTGCTGCGCATGTACAACGCGCAGGAAGTCGACGAAACCAGCGCGCCGCAGTTCTATCGCATGGTGCGGGAGCTCTCCACGCGCGCCGGCTTGCCGATGCCGCGCGTCTATCTGATCAACGAAGACGCGCCGAACGCCTTCGCCACCGGCCGCAATCCCGAGCATGCGGCGGTTGCCGCGACCACCGGCATTCTGCGCGTGCTGTCCGAGCGCGAAATGCGCGGCGTCATGGCGCACGAACTCGCGCACGTGAAGCATCGCGACATTCTTATTTCGACGATATCGGCCACCATGGCCGGCGCGATTTCCGCGCTCGCGAACTTCGCTATGTTCTTCGGCGGCCGCGACGAAAACGGGCGTCCGGCGAATCCGATCGCGGGCATTGCCGTTGCGCTGCTCGCGCCGATCGCCGGCGCGCTCATCCAGATGGCGATTTCGCGCGCGCGCGAATTCGAGGCGGACCGCGGCGGCGCGCAGATTTCCGGCGACCCGCAAGCGCTCGCTTCGGCGCTCGACAAGATTCATCGTTATGCGAGCGGTATTCCGTTCCCCGCCGCCGAACAGCATCCCGCCACCGCGCAGATGATGATCATGAACCCGCTGTCGGGCGGCGGCATCGCGAATCTGTTTTCAACGCACCCGGCGACGGAAGAACGCATCGCGCGTTTGATGGAAATGGCGCGCACCGGGCGCTTCGAATAAGGGCAGAGCGCGCGGCTCAAGCGTCGGTTCAAGGCGGGTCTTCGGACTCGCCTTTTTTACTTGCTGCACTAACTTCAGCTTCGATCGCTGAATCGTTGAACGAATCATCCCCTCTGAAATACCCGCATCATTTCAAGTTCTCTTGTTGATCCGTCTAATCATCCTAGTAAGGCCGGGATGACCGACCTCAGCACAATCAGACTTTTTGCAATTGTCGGATTTCAAATTCTTTCGATATCCTTAAAGATGCTTGCGCCGAACCTGGCAAAACCAACAATTAAAGGCGCGATATGAAAGATTCGGGTTCTCAGGGCGACTTAGTCAAAGTTCTGTATCGACTAGTGATGGTATTGATGTTGTTGTCCGCGTCCGGCGCTAACGCGGAGAACGGGGATGGAGTTTGCGCTGGACTTTATGTCAAATCGGGCGCTATACAGGGAACTCCAAGTTGTTATGCAAACGCGTGGGGCAACACCGTAATCAATTTAAGCACCCACTACTGCGTCAATGAGCCAGCGAGAATCAAAAGATGGTGTGGAACGCTGCCAGACAGTCCCCCGGAGAAAACCTGCCCCGTTGCCGGACCCTATTCACGCAGGCTCCGGCGCCACCACGCTTAGCGAAACCGATTTCTCTAGCGGCGATGACGTACCGATGTTCTTCAAGCGGGTCTATCGAGCAAGGCCGGTGGCGAGACCCGACGCCGGTCTGGGTTCGCTCTGGTTCCACAACTGGCAGCGGCAGTTGAACGTTTCTAATGCAAACAGCGGCACACTGTAGATCGTCGCATACCGCGAGAATGGCGACCCGGTGACGTTCAAAAAGCTCGGCGGTGCGTGGCGCGCTACGGACGGTGAACCGTTATCGCTGGTGCAGGGCGCATCTTCCTGGACCGTTACCGATCTACTGAGCGGCACCGCTGAATCGTATTCCTCTGCGGGACTGTTGCTTTCCGTAAAAACTCAAGGGGGTGTGACCACCACACTTAGCTATAGCGATTCAAATACGGCTCGCGACATCGCCCCATCGTCGGGACTGCTGATTTCAATAAATCGGCATGCGCTGGGTATAAACCCCGTCTTACGATCTCACGCTTAGCTTAAGCTACGATTCACAATGGCGAATTGCCCAGATGACAGACCCCAGTGGCGGGGTGACCCGATATGGGTATGACGCCAACGACAATCTGATCTCGGTGACCTGGCCAGACGGGAATGTGCGGCGATATATCTATAACGACGCCCGCTTTACCAGTGCGTTGACCGACGTAATTGATGAATCCGGCTCCCGGGTTGCAACCTGGACCTATGACGCCAATGGCCGTGCGACCGCGGTGTCCCACCCCGATACCAACCGCAACTTGCAGATGGTTTACAACGTTGGCTCGACGACCGTCAGCGATAGCCAGCGAACCACGACGCTGAATTTCTCCTCGATTGCCGGACAGCAGCGACCAGTTAGTACCAGTGCAGGTTCGGCAAAAACGTGGGATGCCGTCGGCAACCTGCTCACCAGCAGAGCGTCAAATGTGAGCGCGACGGAATACGCTTACGACGAACTTGCCCGTCCTACAACCGTCATCCAACGCGGCTCATTTGGAACAGCCAAAATCTCGATCCGCTATGCCGATTCTTTGAGCTTGCGTCCGTCGATGATCGCTTCCGCAGGACGGATTCGTGCATATATCTACGATGAAAACGGCAATCTGACGGGCTTTAGCGAAGGGCCGACCGATGACGTGACGGGGGCGAATGGTTTTGATGCTCATCTATCGGGCCAGTGGCGCACCTTTGGGATGGTGTATGACGCGTCTAACCAAGTCACCTTCGTTCAACAGAAAGACGGCGGCGTTTTGACTGGCAAATGGGGCATAACGCAAGACGTCACCGGAAATCTTCGCTCGATCGATGACCGAATGGGAGGCAGTCGGTACCTGGTCGGTCTCCGTGATAAAGCGCACAGGCCGATTCTGATCTTGGGCCCCGGATTTCAGGCAAACCCTGTCTACGATGCACGGGGACGGCTAAATGCGTTCTCGTACGACGAACAAGCGAGCCCTGCCAACGGCAACGTGAAGCGTTTCCTGAAGGTAACGTATAACTATTCGCCAGATGGCAGGATCTCGTCCAGAGTCGGCACGGTTTCCACAAACCTGGGGCCGGAAACTGCGATCCGCAGCGACGAGATTGACCAATGGTTGGACAACTACGAAGACAGAATCACGCCTGCTGGGCCACCCGTCAATCTGGTGAGCTGGGTGCGGGGGTTGAAGTTTGTGCAAGAAGCCGGACTAGAACCTGTCCGCGTTGAATGCTGGATTCCGCCTGTCCGATGGAGCATTACGGGAATCACGCTTATCAAGCCGTATTTCGTAAAGGATACAAAGAGTTGCGATGCTGAGCCTTCGTTGGTCCAGACAGTGATCGAAGCCAAAATTGCCAAACAGATGAAAAAGCGGGGATGGACCGAAAAGGACGTGGAGGACACAATCGAGAACCCCGCTCGCACCACAAAAACTCGTGATACGAGAAACCTCGAAGACGGCAGTGGCCGGCGCGATGACCCGGCGACCGCATATGTGCGGGAAGATGGCTCATATGTCGTGCGTAACGACGTCAACGGCACGGTCGTTCAGGTTTCAAATCGGAATGATCCAAACTGGCAAAACCCGTTTTAGGGGGGCAGAAATGACGAAGGAAGACGAAATCTACGCATCATTCAATGGGCGCGCCGAAGTGCGAATTGGCGGTGAGATATTTTTGAAGGCTGACGACGCACAGCGGTTCGTCGCTGCCGCGCAAACCGCTGGAATGGCAGTTCTGGGAATCGAGGGCGTACGCATTGACTCGAACCAAGTCGTGCCCTATGTAGACCTGATTGCCGACTATTCCCCAAGAACGGCGATGGAATGGGCTGAATATCTTGAGCGATGCAATCGGCTCGCCCTAGATTTTTTATGGCAAGCGGTCTCAGAGAAAGGTACGAACACGTACTTTTGCTTTGAACTCCTCGATCACGCGGAGTACGTTGACTGTTTGAAGAAGCTCGCCGTCGCCCGGTAGGGGCTGACAGAAAAGGGCAGGCACGAACTGCCCTTTTTATTTGCCGGACGCGGCCACGCGCGTTGCACACGCCCGCTCGCGGCCCGCGCGCCGCGCCACGCTACAATGTGTGTTCATTGTGCCGTGCCTACCGCGCGGCATGCCTTTGTCTTCCCATGATCCCAAAGCCTTCTTCGCGTTCTGCTTCTTCGCCGGCGCGTCCGCGCGAATCCCGCTTGTCCGTGTTGCATCTCGCGCCGGAATCGCTCGGCTTTGCGCTTGACTGCGCCGCGCAGGCCGTCGGCGCCGTGCGCCTCGGCGCGGCGTTGCCGGCCGCGCTGCAATCCGTGTTCGTGTCCGCGCCCGAGGGCAGTGCCGCTGCCGCGCGCGGCGCGGTGCAGGACATCGCGTATCGCACGATGCGGCGTCTCGGCACGGCCGAGTGGCTGATCGCGAGGCTCGTCAAGAAAGCACCGCCGCCGCACGTGGGTCATGTGCTGGCCTGCGCGCTCGCCCTGTTGATCGACGACGAAGCGAGCGCCGCCTACACGCCGTTCACGGTGGTCGACCAGGCGGTCAGGGCGATTTCGGCGCGCCGCGAATTCTCGTTTGCGAAGGGACTCGTCAACGCGGTGCTGCGCAACTTCCTACGCGAGCGGGACGCGCTGCTGACAGAAGCGCAAGCCGACGAAGTCGCGCACTGGAACTACCCGACATGGTGGATTGACGCGGTGAGACGCGCATGGCCCGACACATGGCAAGACGTGCTCGCGGCCGGCAACACGCAAGGTCCGCTCACGCTGCGCGTGAACGCGCGTCATTCGACGGTCGAGGCGTATCTGCACGTCCTCGAGCAGCATCACATTGCGGCGAGCAAAGTCGGCGAATACGCGGTGAAGCTCGCGACGCCGATGCCGGTCGATCGTATTCCCGGTTTCAACGAGGGCGTGATCTCGGTGCAGGACGCGGGCGCGCAGCTCGCCGCACAATTGCTCGGCGTGCGTGACGGCATGCGCGTGCTCGATGCGTGTGCGGCGCCGGGCGGCAAGACGGGGCATCTGCTGGAACTCGCGAACCTGCAACTGGTGGCGCTCGAAAGCGACGTGTCGCGCGCGCGGCGCATCGGCGAAAACCTGCAGCGGCTGAAACTCGAAGCCGAGGTGCGGATCGGCGACGCCGGTGCGCCGTCCAAATGGCACGACGACATCGACCAGCCGTTCGACCGCATTCTCGCCGACGTGCCGTGCTCGGCGTCGGGCATCGTGCGGCATCATCCGGACATTCGCTGGTTGCGCCGTGCATCCGATATTCCCGCGCTCGTCGACGAACAGCGGCGCATTCTCGACGCCCTCTGGCCGCTCGTGAAACCTGGCGGCGAATTGCTCTACGTTACGTGCTCGATCTTTCCGGAAGAAGGCGAGTTGCAGGCGCGGTGGTTTGGAAACAAGCATCAGGATGCGGTACGATTGGACGCGCCGGGGCAACTTTTACCCTCAGTCGCCCGCGCGCCCGCCGACCCATCGGCCGGTTCTCATGCCGGAGAATTCGCTGAGCCCAGCGCCGGCGCGAACTCAGACCACGACGGATTTTTCTACGCGCGCTTTCAGAAACGGTGACCATCAAACGCTTCTTCCCGCTTCGGCTCGCCGCCGTGCTTTGGGTCGCGCTGGCCGTCTCGCTCGCGCTGCCGGGCGCCGCGCACGCCGACTCGATCGCCGTGCAACGCGCTTCGCTGCAAGCCGACAACACCGGTTGGAGCCTCGACGCGCGTTTCGACTTCGAGTTGAACACCAACCTCGAAGACGCGGTCAATAAAGGCATTCCGCTGTACTTCACGACGGATTTCGAACTGAGCCGGCCGCGCTGGTACTGGTTCGACGAGCAGCCGGTCAACGTGTCGCAAAGCCTGCGGCTGTCGTTTCAGCCGCTCACGCGCGAATATCGCGTGTCAAGTGTGTCGTCCGGCGGTTTGCAACTCGGCTTCTCCACGCTCAAAGACGCGCTCGCGGTCATCAAGCATGTGTCGTCGTGGCACGTGATCGACCGCAACGACGTGCATGTCGGCGAAACGTACACCGCCTCGGTGCGCATGCAGCTCGACATCGCGTTGATGCCCAAGCCGTTCCAGATCGACGCGGTGAACAACCGCGACTGGAACCTCGCTTCCGAATGGAAGCGCTTTACCTTTACGGTGACCGAACGTGCTAAATAAAGTGCGCTCCGCCACCAGCGTCAGCAGCATCGTCGTGCGCGTGCTGGTGTCCACGGTCGCCGTGACGGCCGTGCTGCTGCTCGTGCTGCTCGCGGCGGCGAGCGCGAACACCGAATTCTTCGACCGCTATTACCAGTGGCTCTATGCCGCGAATCTCGTCGTCGCGATGATCTTTCTGCTGGTGGTGGCGACGCTCGTCGTCATCATCATTGTGCGATTGCGCAAGGGCAAGTTCGGCACGCGGCTGCTCGCGAAGCTGGCGTTTTTCATGGCGCTCGTCGGCGTGGTGCCGGGCGGCATCATTTATGTGGTCTCGTATCAGTTCGTGTCGCGCAGTATCGAATCGTGGTTCGACGTGAATGTGGAAACCGCGCTCACGTCCGGCCTCAATCTCGGCCGCGGCATGCTGGACGCGTCGCTGTCCGATCTGCAAACCAAGGCGCGGCTCATGTCCGAGCAGCTCGCGAGCGCGGACGCCGCCGGCACGACGCTCACGCTGCTGCGTCTGCGCGACCAGTTCGGCGTGCAGGACGCGACCATCGTCGAGCCTACGCGCAGCATGTCCGGCGCGACGCCCGACATGCACGTGGTCGCGCAGGCGTCGAGCAATTTCGCGACGCTCGTGCCGAACGACCTGCCCACCCAGCTGATGATCGACCAGGCGCGCGGCCGCGGCTATGCGGCGATTGAAGGCGAAGTTGACGGAGATCCGCGCGCGCACGGCAGCAAGGGCGCGCTGCGCTTGCGCGTCGTGCAGCGCATTCCCGATTCGAACGCGGCGCTTCTGCAACCCACGGAGCGCTTTCTGCAACTGACGCAGCCGGTGTCGCAGTCGCTCGCTCGTAACGCCGACGCCGTGCAGCGCGCGTATCGCGAGTATCAGGAGAAAGCGCTCGGGCGTACCGGTTTGCGCAAGATGTACATCGGCACGCTGACGCTCGCGCTCTTTCTCGCCACCTTCATCGCGATGATGCTCGCGCTCGCGCTCGGCAATCAGCTCGCGCGGCCGCTGTTTCTGCTCGCGCAGGGCACGAAGGAAATCACCGAGGGCGATTACACGCCCAAGCGCGAGATCAAATCGCGCGACGAACTCGGCTTTCTCACGCAGTCGTTCAATGCGATGACGCGGCAGTTGTCGGAGGCGCGCGCGGCGGTCGAAAACAACCGCATCGCGCTCGAGCATTCGAAGGCCTATCTGGAGAGCATTCTTGCGAACCTGACGGCGGGCGTGTTCGTATTCGACCGCCAGTTCCGGCTCACCACGGCCAATCGCGGCGCGGAGCGCATCTTCCGTCAGCAGTTTCAGGAGGTGCTCGGTTGGGCGCTCGAAAAGATCGGCGTGCTGAGCGAATTCGGCGGCATGGTGCGCAAGGCGTTTGCGGACCGCGAAGCGGCGAGCGGCGACGCTCACGACGACGGCGGCCATTGGCAGCAGCAGTTTTCGATTCAGGTGGCGGGCGAATCCGAGCCGCTCACGCTGCTCGTGCGCGGCGCGCGCCTCCTGTCCGCCACCGATCCGAACGCGCAGGACCTGCAGACGTCCGGCTACGTGGTCGTGTTCGACGACATCTCCGACGTGATCTCCGCGCAGCGCTCCATCGCGTGGGGCGAGGTCGCGCGGCGGCTCGCGCACGAGATCAAGAATCCGCTCACGCCGATCCAGCTTTCCGCCGAGCGCTTGCAGATGAAGCTGGCCGACAAGCTCGCGCCGTCGGATGCGGATGTGCTCAAGCGCGGCGCGACCACGATCGTCAATCAGGTCGCCGCGATGAAGCAGATGGTCGACAATTTCCGCGACTACGCGCGCACGCCGCCGGCCGTGCTCGCGCACCTGCAATTGAACGATCTGGTGAGCGAAGTGCTGACGCTCTACGGCATCGAAGAAGGCAAGGGCGCCATTCAGGTCGAGCTCTCCGAACTGCCGGCCATTCGCGGCGATGCGACGCAATTGCGGCAGGTGATCCACAACCTGCTGCAGAATGCGCAGGACGCGGTGGCCGAGGTCGAGCGCCCGCGTGTGCTGCTCGAGACGAGGACAGTAGAATACGGAGACCCCGACGCGGAAGGCAAGGCGCGCGTCGCGGTACGTCTGACAGTGTCGGATAACGGTCCGGGTTTCCCCACGCGCATTCTCACGCGCGCATTCGAGCCCTACGTGACGACGAAGGCCAAAGGCACGGGCCTGGGTCTTGCGATGGTCAAGAAGATCGTCGACGAACACGGCGCGCGCATCGACATTCGCAATCGCATGAAAGCGGGCGATCTGATCGAAGGCGCGCAGATTTCGATTCTCTTCCTTCAACTGGCAGACGACGCCGCGGCTCCCGAAGCGGGACCGCGTCCTGCGCATGGCGGCACGTCGCAGGGAAAGACAAAAGCAACAGTGCAGACAAAGGCAGCGTAAATGGCAACCATCCTGGTGGTAGATGATGAAATGGGCATCCGGGAATTGCTCTCGGAGATCCTGAGCGACGAGGGACATGTCGTGGAGGCGGCGGAAAACGCGCAGCAGGCGCGCGAGTTCCGTTTGCGTCAGGCGCCGGACCTGGTGCTGCTCGACATCTGGATGCCCGATACCGACGGCGTCACGTTGCTCAAGGAATGGGCTGCGCAAGGGCAGCTCACCATGCCGGTCATCATGATGTCCGGTCACGCGACCATCGACACGGCAGTCGAGGCAACCAAGATCGGCGCGCTTAACTTTCTGGAAAAGCCGATCGCGTTGCAGAAGCTGCTGAAGGCCGTCGAGCAGGGTCTTGCGCGCGGCACCGCGGCCGTGGCGCCGGGCGGCGCGGCCGTGAAATCCGCGATGCCGATGAATTCGTCGACGGTGGCTTCTGCTGCGGCGTTGCCCATGCTGTCCGCCGACGGCCACGGCAGCGGCGTGCTCGCGGCGCAAACGGCATCCATCTCGTTCGACATTCCGCTGCGCGATGCACGCGACGCATTTGAGCGCGCGTACTTCGAGTATCACCTCGCGCGCGAGAACGGCAGCATGACGCGGGTCGCGGAAAAGACGGGATTGGAACGCACGCACTTGTATCGCAAGCTCAAGCAGCTCGGCGTGGATCTCGGCAAGAACAAAGGCGAGTGAGCGCGGCGGCGCGGTGGGCGAGAATCGCGTATGCAGATTTTTTAGAGAAGGGGCTTGTCTACTAGATGACCCTTTGATATTATTCTTCTCTTCGTTGGCCCGGTAGCTCAGTTGGTAGAGCAGCGGATTGAAAATCCGCGTGTCGATGGTTCGATTCCGTCCCAGGCCACTAGGATTCAGCCCTAGGAAATCGCAAGATTCCTGGGGCTTTTCCTTTTGCGGTGCGGTTTGTTGGTTCGGTGCTTGCCGATCCTGCGCCGGGCGCGCCCGGCGCAGGATCGGCGTCGCGTGATAAAATCGCGCCAGTTCAAGGACTTGCATGAGAGTGCGGCGCCCGCCGAATGGGTTCATGAGGCGTTCATGGGCGCGCGGTCAGTCCGCGATCCGCACGAAACCCCTCGCCCGACGATCAACGGTATAAGGGCCCAGCAGCTTTGCAGCCAGAGGCGCGGCCTATACTGCTTTGGGCCGGCAGCAGTGCCGGCTCGCGCCGCGCCGCGTTGCTTGCATGGCGCACCTCGCGCAGCGCGACGCGGCACTCATCATTCACGGAGTTTCACGGTGATCCGCAAAGACGCTAAACGTAGCGCTCTGGTGCTGTTTTCCGGCGGCCAAGATTCCGCCACGTGCCTCGCATGGGTTCTTGAGCGGTATGAGACGGTCGAGACGCTCGGCTTCGATTATGGTCAGCGGCACCGCGTCGAACTGGAGTGCCGCGAGGGCTTCCGCAACGCGGTGGCGCGCACGTTTCCCGCGTGGGGCGAGCGCCTCGGCGACGATCACATGGTCGATCTGTCTGTGCTCGGCGCGATCAGCGAAACCGCCATGACGCGCGAAATCGAGATCGAGGCCACGGCCAACGGTTTGCCGAACACCTTCGTGCCGGGTCGCAACCTGATGTTCATGACGATTGCTGCGGCGATCGCTTATCGGCGCGGTTTGCAGGTGCTCGTCGGCGGAATGTGTGAAACGGACTTTTCGGGCTATCCCGATTGCCGCGACGACACCATGAAAGCGCTGCAGGTCGCGCTGAATCTGGGCATGGACTCGCGCTTCGTGCTCGAAACTCCGCTCATGTGGCTCGACAAGGCGGACACGTGGCGTCTCGCACACGAGCTGGGCGGCGACGAGCTGGTGGAACTGGTGCGCGTGGAAACGCACACCTGCTATGTCGGCGAGCGCGCGGAGCTGCACGCATGGGGCTTCGGCTGCGGCGAATGTCCGGCCTGCCGCTTGCGCAAGCGTGGCTATGAAGCCTGGCTCGCGGGCGAAAAGGTAGCCGAGCCGGTGTGAACAACCCGCGCAGCGGCGCGGCTCGGCAATGATTCGTAGGTACACAAGCTATACAAGGTACGCGAGTACAAGGACAAGGCACAAGCGGTAAGCATGACGTACGCGGTCAAGGAAATCTTCTACACGTTGCAAGGCGAGGGCGCGAATGCCGGGCGTCCGGCCGTGTTTTGCCGCTTTGCCGGCTGCAATCTGTGGTCGGGCCGTGAGGAAGATCGCGCCGAGGCCGTGTGCCGCTTCTGCGACACGGATTTCGTCGGCACCGATGGTGAAAACGGCGGCAAGTACCGCACGCCCCAAGACCTCGTGCAGATGATCGCGTCGCAATGGCCGGAAGGCGAGGGCCAGCGCTTTGTCGTGTGCACGGGCGGCGAGCCGATGTTGCAGATCGACCCGCCGCTCGTGGACGCGCTGCACGCGGCCGGCTTCGAAATCGCCATTGAAACCAACGGCTCTTTGCCGGTGCTCGAGACAATCGACTGGATTTGCGTGAGCCCGAAGGCCGACGCGCCGCTCGTCGTGACCAAAGGCAATGAACTGAAGGTCGTGATTCCGCAGGACAACCAGCGCCTGTCCGACTACGCGAAGCTCGACTTCGAGTATTTCCTCGTCCAGCCCATGGACGGCCCGTCGCGCGACATCAACACTAGGCTCGCCATCGACTGGTGCAAACGCCATCCGCAATGGCGCCTGTCGATGCAGACTCACAAGTATCTGAATATTCCCTGATTTGCCGTGCTGACGATTACACGAAAACTCGAATTCGACGCGGGTCACCGCATTCCCGATCACCGCAGCCAATGCCGCAATCTGCACGGCCATCGCTATGTGCTCGAAATCACGCTGCAAGGCGATCTCGTCGACACCGAAGGCGCGCCCGATCGCGGCATGGTGATGGACTTCGCCGATGTGAAGTCGCTCGCTGTCGAGCATCTCGTCGACAAGTGGGACCACGCGTTCCTCGTCTACGAAGGCGACTCGCAGGTGCGCGGCTTCCTTGAAACCATGGCGGGCCATAAGACGTTCGTGCTCGACCGCATTCCGACGGTGGAAAATCTCGCGGCCGTCGCGTTCGAGGTCCTCGCGAACGTCTATGACGCGCACTACGGCGTGAATCTGCGGCTCCATAAGGTGCGCCTGTACGAGACGCCGAACTGCTGGGCCGACGTGGTCCGCGACTAGCGTCCCCGCGCGCGGCGCAGCCGCCGCGTTATTGTCACGGTATGATCGCTTCATAACCACACGGAGCGAGACATGCCGGTCACCGCATTGCGCCGCAGCAGGCAGAAAGGCCGCCCGCGTCCGGGCGCGGCACATTGCCCCGCTCATCGGGGAGGGGCGCTGAACCGCTTCTCGGACCCTGACGCATTTCAACGTCACGGAGCGCGGCCATGAGCACCTTCACGAATCCCCTCAAGCAACGTCTGAAAGAAGCGGAGCCGCTGTTCGGCCTGTGGCTGTCGCTCGGCAGCGACGCCGCCGCGGAAGCGCTCGCGCACGCCGGCTTCGACTGGCTGCTGATCGACATGGAACACGCGCCCAACGACAGCGGCGACGTGACTTCGCAATTGCGCGCGATTGCCGCCGCGCATCTGCCGAGCGAGCCCGTGGTGCGTCTGCCTGCTCGCGAGCCGTGGCTCGTCAAGCGCGTGATGGATGCCGGCGCGCGCACGCTGATGTTTCCGAATATCGAGTCCGCCGACGAAGCTGCGCACGCGGTGCGGCTCACGCAATATCCGAGCGCCGAGGCGGTGAACGGTCTGCGCGGCGTCGCGGGCGCCGTGCGCGCCGCGGCATACGGCATGCGGCGCGATTATGTGCAGACGGCTAATGCGCAGATCGCGACCATCGTGCAGATCGAGTCGGCGCGCGGGCTGGATGAAGTGGAAAAGATCGCGGCGACGCCGGGCGTCGATTGCCTGTTTGTCGGACCCGCCGATTTCGCCGCGAGCCTCGGTCATCTCGGCGATTCGAAGCACGCCGACGTGCAGGCGGCGATGGCGCGCATCGTCAGCGCCGCGGATACGGCGGGCATTGCCGCCAGCATTTTTTCGATGGACGCCGCGAGCGCAAGGCAGCATCGCGACGCCGGTTTTTGTTTTATCGCTCTGGCCGCCGACGTCATGTGGATGTTGCGCGCAACCCGCTAGGCGTTGCAGGAGGTGAGAGCATGAAGTGGCTGATGCAAGGCGTCGTCGCGCGGGTAACGGTAGCGGCGGCGTTGACGACGGGTATGGCGGCGCATGGGCAGGAGCGCGTCGCCAAACCGAACGACCCCGAGACGCAAACCGCGGTCGCCGACTACAACGCCGGCAATCTGACGGCGGCGCTTTCCGAGTTCCGCAAAGCCGCCGAGCGCGGCAGCCGTCTCGCGCAGTTCAATTACGCTATGATGCTGCTCAATGGCGAAGGCACCGCAACCAACGTCGACGAAGGCAAGAAATGGCTGCGCAAAGCCGCCGACGCCAACATGTCGCACGCGCAATACGTGTACGGCAAGATGTATGACGATGGCGAGTTTGTCGGGCGCGACCCGGTCGAGGCGCACCGCTGGTTTCTCAAGGCGGCGCAGCAGGGACACGTGCAGGCGGAGCTCGCGCTCGCCAATCAGTTCCTCGACGGACGCGGCACCGATCGCGACAACAAACGGGCGTTCGTCTGGTACAAAAAGGCCGCGGAAGGCGGCGACATGACCGCGCAGTACGTGACCGGCTCTTTCTACGAGCGCGGCGGCGACGGCGTGGACAAGAATCTGAATGTGGCGCGAGCTTATTACGCTGCGGCCGCCGCGCAGGGCGATCCGGCGGCGCGCCTCAAGTATCAGCAGCTGAGCGCGCAGTTGCGCGATCAAAAGGAAGTGAAACCGCAGTAAGTGAAAGGGGCGCACCTCACGATGTGCCCCTTGTGTTGGGTACGGCCCGTCGCGCGCTTACTCGCGCTGCGCTAGCTCTGCATCAACCGCTTTTGACGCGCGACGCTCATGATGAGGCCGATTGCCACGCCGAGCGTCGTGAGCGCGGTGCCGCCGTAGCTCATGAACGGCAACGGCACGCCGACCACCGGCAGGATGCCGCTCACCATCCCGATATTGACGAACGCGTAGGTGAAGAACGCCATGGTCAGCGAGCCGGCGAGCAGGCGCCCGAAGAGCGTCGCGCCGTTGGCCGCGATATACAGTCCGCGAGCGATGAGCAGCATGTAAAGCGTCAGCAGCACAATGCCGCCCGCGAGCCCGAACTCCTCGGAGAACACAGCGAAAATGAAGTCCGTGTGTTTTTCGGGGATGAACTCCAGATGCGCCTGCGTGCCCTTCAGCCAGCCTTTGCCGAGCGGGCCGCCCGAGCCGATGGCGATCACGGCCTGAATGGTGTGGAAGCCTTTGCCGAGCGGATCGGAAGTCGGGTCGAGCAGCGTGCAGATACGGTGCTTCTGATAGTCGTGCATGAGCGGCCATTGCACCTCGGGCTGGCAGATCTTGTCCTGAAACGCCGCAATCGACGCCACCGCGATCACGCCCGCAATCAGCACGGGCACGATCAGTTTGAAGCTCAGGCACGCGAAATAAATCACGAAGAAGCCAGCAGCGAAGACCAGTACCGCCGTGCCGAGGTCGGGCTGCTTGGCGATCAGACCGACGGGCACGGCGAGAATCAGCAGTCCGACCAGATAGTCGTACCAGCGCATCACGCCTTCGCGCCGCTGGTAGTACCAGGCGAGCATCAGCGGGGTCGCAATCTTCAGAATCTCCGAGGGCTGGATGACGACGCCCACGTTGATCCAGCGCTTCGCGCCCTTGCGCGTGAGGCCGAACAGCGCGACCGCGACCAGTAACGCGATCCCGAATGTATAGAGCGGCACCGCGAAGCGCATCAGCGTGGTGGGCGGCACGTTGGCGAGCGCCCACATCAGCACGAACGTCAGCATGATGTTGCGCAACTGGTCTTCCACGCGGCCCGGCACGTCCAGACTCGCGCTGTACAAGGTCACGATGCCCACGCACAGCAGCAGGAACACGATCAGTGCGAGCGGGCGGTCGAAGCCCGCAAACATCCCCTTGATGCGGTCGAGCCAGGCGCGCTTGTCGAATTGCATGCCTTTCTCCTTATTCGTCGATGCCGCCGGAAACCGGCTGGCGTGGCGGCGCGGGCTCAGTGCCGCTATCGCGCGATGAGTTCCGGGCCGCATTCGCTGCTGGGCGCGCGGCGGCCGC
Source organism: uncultured Paraburkholderia sp. (assembly GCA_940746715.1). Lineage (GTDB taxonomy): Bacteria > Pseudomonadota > Gammaproteobacteria > Burkholderiales > Burkholderiaceae > Paraburkholderia. The sequence goes on along the minus strand of CALNWN010000005.1, from coordinate 49,159 downwards.
CGCGCGGGCTCGCTTGCGGGCCTCGGCTGACGCGGGGCGCCGGGTTTGCGCGGGGTCGCGTTCTTTGCCGCCGAGGCCGACGCAGGCGCCGGCGGGTTTGGCGCGGTTGCGGCTGCTGCTGTTGTGGTTGCTGCGACGCTTGCCGCCGCGCCTGTTGTCGCTGCGGGCGGGTTGCGCGTTGAGGCGGTGTTTGCGGCGGGCGCAATCGGTTTCGATGCCGCAGGGACGGCCGCCGAAGCTGCCGCCGCCGAGCCCCCCGACGCGCCGTCCGCCGCGGACGCGGCAAATGCGGCAGATGCCGCCGCAGCCGCACCCGGCATCGGCAGAGCGGTATAGCCCGCCGCGATCTTGACCGGCTGCCCGGCTTCCTGTGGCGCCGGCGCGGTGCCGACTTCGGGCGCGGACGCATCCTCGGTAGCGGATGCCGCCGCCGCGACGGCCGCCGCGGCGGCGCCCGGCTTGTTCTTGCCGACGAGGTAGTAGTCGAGCACCTTGCGCGCAATCGGGCCGGCTGCCTCGGCGCCCCAGCCGCCGTTCTCGACGATCAGCGCGAGCGCGATCTTCGGCTGCTCGGCCGGCGCGAAGGCGATGAAGAGCGCGTGGTCGCGCAGATGTTCGGCGATCGCGTGACCCTTGTAGTTGGCGCCCTGCAGCGAATACACCTGCGCCGTGCCGGTCTTGCCCGCCGCCAGATACGGCGCGCCGATGAACAGCTTGGACGCCGTACCGTTTGTCACGACGCCTTCCATGGCGTGCTTGATGATGTCGATGTCCGACTGCTTGACCGCGATCTTGTCGCTCGGATCGCGCACGACCGGGCGCGTTTCTTTGCTGATCGGATTTTCGATGTCGCGCACGAGGTGCGGTTTCATCACGACGCCGTTGTTCGCGAGCGTGGCCGTGGCGTGCGCGAGTTGCAGAATCGTGAAGGAGTTATAGCCCTGGCCGATGCCGAGGCTGATCGTTTCGCCTTCGTACCACTTCTGCTGTTCGGGCTTGCGGTACGCCTTGCGCTTCCATTCCGTGGACGGCAGGATGCCGCGCGCCTCGCCCGCGATGTCGATGCCGGTGATCTGGCCGAAGCCCCACGGCTTCATGAAGTTCGCGATGTTGTTCACGCCGAGGTCGTGCGCGAGCATGTAGAAATACGTGTCGTTCGACACCACGATCGCGCGGTTCATGTCGACCCAGCCCTGACCGGAGCGCACGTCGTTACGGAACGTGTGGCCGCCGAAGGTGTACGAGCCCGGATCCTGGAAGCCCCAGCCCGGCGTGCGCTTGTGCAGCGTCAGCGCGGCGAGCGCCATGAACGGCTTGTAGGTCGAGCCCGGCGGGTAGGTGCCGTACAGCGGCCGGTTCAGGAGCGGGTGGTCGGGCGAGTTGTTGAGCTCGTCCCACGTCTGCTGATCGATACCGTCGACGAACGAATTCGGATCGAAGCTCGGCGCGGAGACAAAGGCGAGTACGTCGCCGGTGGACGGCTCGATGGCGACGAGCGCGCCGCGGCGGCCCGCAAACGCCTGCTCGGCGATCTGCTGCAAACCGATATCCAGCGACAGCACGAGGTTGTTGCCGGGCGTGGCCTGCGTGCGCGACAGCGTGCGCACGGGCCGGCCGCCGGCGGTGACTTCCACTTCCTCGAAACCGGTTTGGCCGTGCAACTCCGTCTCGTAACTCTGCTCGACGCCGATCTTGCCGATGTAGTCGGTGCCCTTGTAATTGTTTGCGTCGAGGCGCGGATCGTAGTGTTCAGGATCGCTGTCGTTCTGGTCGCTCGCGTCGTCGATGCGTTCCTGGTCGCGCTGCGAAATCCGGCCGATATAGCCGATCACGTGCGCGGCCGTCGGCCCGAGCGGGTATTGGCGGAACAGGCGCGCACGCACTTCGACGCCGGGAAAACGGAAGCGCTGGGCGGTGAAGCGCGCGACTTCGTCGTCGGTGAGGCGCGTGCGGATCGGCAGGCTTTCGAAGTTCTTCGAGTCTTCCTGCAGCTTCTTGAAGCGGCGGCGGTCGTGGGCGTCGATCGAGACGACCGTGGCCAGATCGTCGATCACGCTTTCGAGCGGCGCGTTGAGCTTGGACGGCGTGATTTCGAGCGTATACGCCGAGTAGTTCTTGGCCAGCACGACGCCGTTACGGTCGGTGATGATGCCGCGGTTCGGCACGATGGGCGCGACGGAAATGCGGTTTTCGTCGGCCTGCAGCGAGTACTTGCTGTAGTGCCACACCTGCAGGAACAGGAAACGAAAGCCGATCAGCCCGAAGCAGACGAACACGAACAGACCCGCCGCCGCGATGCGCAGGCGGAACTTCGAGAGCTGTTGCTGGGTGTCCTTGAATTCGGTCATGCGATTTCAGCAAAAGGCCGGACGACGGCCATCATGAGTGTGCGCCTGATCCGGGCCAGGCCGGAAGGCATGAACGGCGATGGGCGTCGAGCGGGCGGAAGAGGTGCGTTTCATGGCAACGGCCTGCGCGCGCGGCGCCGCGTTAAATGGGCCGCGTATCGTCGGGGTCGGCGGTGCGGCGCTGCGGCATCAACAGCAGCACGCTCGCGACCGGCCACAGCGCGGCTTCGACGAATCCGTCGATCAGATAACCCCAGCCGGGAAACGCCGCGCCCGTCAGCAGACGGATCACGAACGGCACCAGTTGCGCGGTGACGAGAAGCGGCATGACCGCGAAAGTCTGCACGCCGAGCGACATCCACAGCACGCGGCGGTGGATCGTGATCGCGCCATACGACAGCAGCGTGTACGCCAGCGCATGCTCGCCGAGCAGGCTTGCGTTGTGCACGTCCATCAGCAGACCGAGCAGAAACGCGATGCCCATTCCGACCTTGCGCGGCTGGTGGACGTTCCAGAACAGCAGCACGAGTGCGACGAAGTCCGGCACGCCGATCAGGCGCCCCCACGGCATCAGGTTCAGCAGGAACGCCGCGGCGAGGCTGAACGCGATGAAGTACGGATTGACGGGCTGCAGAATGTATTGCGGGCGGTTCATGGTTTTGCCCCCGGCGCGGCTTGCGGCTTCGCTTTTTCAGCAGCAGCGGATTTTTTCGATGCCGCGGATTTCTGGTCGGCGGCGCTCGCTTTACCCGTTTGTGCCGGTTGCGTGCCTTGGCCCGTCGCCTTGTCGGCCGGCTTTTCCGCCAGCTTTTCCCCCGGTTTTGCGGATTTGTCCGCGGCGGCCTTGCTGTCGGCTGACTTCGCGCCCTTCTTTGCCTTCGCGTCTTTCGCGGACACTTCCGGCTCTTCGACAGGACGCGGCGGCACGTCGTTCACGTAATGCAGCACCAGCAACTGACGCGCGCCGCGCACCGGCGCGATCGGCAGGCAGACCACGCGCGCAAAGGCAGTGTCCGCCTGCCTGTCGACCCGCACCACCCTGGCGACGGGCAACCCCGGCGGATAGACGCCGTCGAGGCCGCTCGTGACGAGCTCGTCGCCCGTTTGCACGTCGGCGCTGATGGGCACGAAGCGCAGGTCGAGCGTGTCGCCCTTCGGTGTGCCGTAAATCACGCTGCGCAAACCGGTGCGCACGATCTGCACCGGCACGGCTTGGTCCTTGTCGGTCAGCAGCGTGACTTCCGCCTGCAGCGGGAACACGCGGGTCACCTGGCCGATCACGCCGTCTTCATTGACGACCGGCGAGCCGTTCTGAATGCCTTGCTGCGCGCCGCGGTTGATCACGACCTTCTGCGTGAACGGATCGCGCGTGTCGTACTGGATTTCCGCGGGCAGCGACTGCGTGGTCGCACGCTGCGACAGCTGCAGCAATGCGCGCAAATGCGCGTTTTCGGCGGAAAGTTCGGCCGACATATTGGCCTGCTGCGAGAGCTGAAGGTTTTTGGTGCGCAGCTTCTCATTGTCGCTGCGCAGCGTGGCGCTCGTCACCGCGAGGTCAGCGGCGCCCATGAAAACGTCGCGCGGCACGAGCGCCGCGCGTTGCAACGGATAAAGACCCGCGCCGAGCACGCCGCGAACGATTTCGAGCGTCTTGAAGCGTGCGTCGGAGATCAGCAGGGCGAGCGCCAGCACGACGAAAAACACGAGTCGTGCGAGGGCGGACGGGCCTTGCTTGAACAGGGGCGGCGGACTGTATTCCATGGTCGGCGCCGGGGGCGTAAGCGGTTGGGTGAGGCGGCGGCGCGCTGAGAACGCGGTTCAGCGTGCGGACGCTGGGCGGCCGAGCCAATGGCAAACCGGCCCGCATGGGGCCGTTTGCCAGATCCGCGCTACTGACATCGAACTCGCTCGCTTACTCGTACGAGAAGATGCTGCCGAGCTTGTCCATGCGCTCGAGCGCCATGCCGGAGCCGCGCACGACGCACGTGAGCGGGTCTTCGGCGACGAGCACCGGCAGGCCCGTTTCTTCCGCGAGCAGACGATCCAGGTCGCGCAGCAGGGCGCCGCCGCCCGTGAGCATCATGCCGCGTTCGGCGATGTCCGCGCCGAGTTCCGGCGGCGTTTGCTCGAGCGCGATCTTCACCGACGACACGATCTGGTTCAGCGGGTCGGTGAGCGCTTCGAGAATTTCGTTGCTGGAGATGGTGAAGCTGCGCGGAATGCCTTCCGACAGATTGCGGCCCTTCACTTCCATTTCCTTCACTTCCGAACCCGGGAAGGCCGAGCCGATTTCTTTCTTGATGGCTTCAGCGGTTTGCTCGCCGATCAGCATGCCGTAGTTGCGGCGGATGTAGTTGACGATGGCTTCGTCGAACTTGTCGCCGCCCACGCGCACCGAGCCCTTATAGACGATGCCGCCGAGCGAGATCACGCCGACTTCGGTCGTGCCGCCGCCGATGTCGACCACCATGGAACCGGTGGCTTCCGACACCGGCAGGCCCGCGCCGATTGCGGCGGCCATAGGTTCTTCAATGAGGTACACCTGCGAGGCGCCCGCGCCGTGCGCGGCTTCCTTGATTGCGCGGCGCTCGACCTGGGTCGAACCGCACGGCACGCAAATGATGATGCGCGGCGACGGCGAAAACATGCGCGATTCGTGAGCCGTTTTGATGAACTGCTTGATCATCTGCTCGGTCACCGTGAAGTCGGCGATTACGCCGTCTTTCATGGGACGGATCGCCTCGATGTTGCCCGGCACCTTGCCGAGCATCTGCTTGGCTTCCTTGCCGACTGCCTGGATGGTCTTCTTGCCGTTGGGTCCGCCTTCTTGGCGGATGGACACGACCGACGGTTCGTCAAGAACGATGCCTTTGCCACGCATGTAGATGAGCGTGTTGGCGGTGCCGAGGTCAATCGCCAGATCGTTGGAGAAGTAGCTGCGCAAAAAACCGAACATTCAAAATCCTGTCTCGCTTGGGGCCGGGCCTCGCAACGTTTGCGCAGGGCGGCAGCGGAAAAAAATAACAGCTTCAACCGGGCGAAGCGGCGCCACAGGAACTTGAAGCTGCGAGGGAGTCTACCGGAGGCCGGTGCAAAGCGAGGCCAGAAATATCCGAACCATCTTCACGAAATGTCCAGAAAGGCCTTGGTAAGTCGGTCCGGGTTTGGGTCGAACGCGTAATGATACCTTATAATTTTGAATGTTTTGAAGGAAACGGACGGCACTTTTTGCCGCCGCAGGCCCCTTTTTCGAGGTCTTCCTCCAGCGTCGTAACTCGCTGTCGCAGCGCTCTTTTTGTGCTGCGGCGGTCCGCCACTTTTTCCGGTGACTGCATGGCTTTGACCCTGACCGATGTTAAGCGCATCGCGCATCTCGCGCATCTCGCGCATCTCGAACTGGCCGACGCCGACGCCGAACACACGCTTGTCCAGCTCAACGAGTTTTTTGGCCTCGTCGAGCAGATGCAGGCGGTCGACACCACGGGCATCGCGCCGCTTGCCCATCCGATCGAGCAGATCGAAGACGTCGCGCTGCGCCTGCGCGACGACGCGGTGACCGAAACGATCGACCGCGAGGCTTTCCAGCGTCCCGCGCCGGCTGTGCAGGACGGGCTGTATCTCGTGCCGAAGGTGATCGAGTAATACGCGCGCGGCGAGCCCCGCCCGGCCGGCAGGCTGCGCGGGCGGCTTGCCGCTTTCGGGCTGGCGCTCGCAGGTTCGCTTTTCGCCGATACCTCGGCCCGGTTCGCCGGCGGGCAATCGAACGCCTCCACGGCAGCGCGATCCGCGCTGCCGCGCTTTCCAGGACATCACGCAATGCATGAAAAAAGTTTGACCGAACTGCGCGCCGCGTTGACGGCGAAGGAATGCTCCGCAGTCGAGCTGGCGCAGCTTTATCTGAAACGCATAGAGGCGGCGAGCGGCCTCAATGCATTCATCCAGGTCGACCCGGACCTCACCCTTGCGCAGGCCAAAGCCGCGGACGCGCTGCTTCACGCGGGCCACGGCGGGCCGCTGACCGGCGTGCCCATCGCGCATAAGGACGTGTTCGTCACGAAGGGCTGGCGCTCCACCGCCGGCTCGAAAATGCTGTCGAACTACGAAAGTCCGTTCGACGCCACGGTGGTCGAGCGTCTGCGCAACGCCGGCATGGTGTGCGTCGGCAAGACCAATATGGACGAGTTCGCGATGGGCTCGTCGAACGAAAATTCCTACTTTGGCGCGGTGAAAAATCCTTGGGATCGTCAGGCGGTGCCGGGCGGTTCGTCGGGCGGTTCGGCTGCGGCTGTCGCTGCGCGCCTCGCGCCCGCAGCAACCGGTACGGATACGGGCGGCTCGATCCGTCAGCCGGCCTCGTTCTCGGGCATCACCGGCATCAAGCCGACTTACGGCCGCGTGTCGCGTTACGGCATGATCGCGTTCGCTTCGTCACTGGATCAGGGTGGGCCGATGGCCCAAAGCGCCGCGGATTGCGCGCTGCTGCTCAACGCCATGGCCGGCTTCGACGAGCGCGATTCGACGAGCCTCGTGCGCGACGACGAAGACTACACGCGCTATCTCGGCCAGCCCTGGCAGCAAGGCGACGCGGCAAAGCCGCTCGCCGGCCTGCGCATCGGCTTGCCGAAGGAATATTTCGGCGCCGGTCTCGCCGACGACGTCCGTGCATCCATTGACGCCGCGCTGAAGCAATACGAGGCGCTCGGCGCCACGCTCGTCGAGGTGTCGCTGCCGAAAACCGAGCTGTCCATCCCGGTCTATTACGTGATCGCGCCGGCGGAGGCCTCGTCGAACCTGTCGCGCTTTGACGGCGTGCGCTTCGGCCATCGCGCCGCGGAATACCGCGATCTGCTCGACATGTACAAGAAGTCGCGCGCGGAAGGCTTCGGGCCCGAAGTGAAGCGCCGCATCATGGTCGGCGCCTACGTGTTGTCGCACGGCTATTACGATGCGTATTACCTGCAGGCTCAGAAAATTCGCCGCATCATCGCGCAGGATTTCCAGCAAGCGTTCAAACAGTGCGACGTGATCATGGGACCGGTCGCGCCGTCGGTGGCGTGGGATCTGGGCGCGAAGGGCGACGACCCGGTGCAAATGTACCTCGCCGACGTCTACACGCTGTCGGTCAGCCTCGCCGGCTTGCCGGGCATGAGCGTGCCGTGCGGCTTCGGCGCGGGCGCCAACGCGCAGCGTCCGGTGGGATTGCAGATCATCGGCAACTATTTCAATGAAGCCCGGATGCTGCAGGTGGCCGACGCGTTCCAGCGCGCGACCGACTGGCACCGCAAGGCACCGGCAGGAGTGTGAGCACCATGACCAAGCAATGGGAAGTCGTGATCGGTCTGGAGACCCACGCGCAGTTGTCCACGCAATCCAAGATTTTCTCGGGCGCGCCTACGCAGTTCGGCGCCGCGCCCAACACGCAGGCCTGTCCCGTGGATCTGGCCTTGCCGGGCACCTTGCCGGTCATGAATCGCGGCGCCGTAGAGCGCGCGATCCAGTTCGGTCTCGCAATCGGCGCAACGGTCGCGCGGCGCAGCATCTTCGCGCGTAAGAACTACTTTTACCCCGATCTGCCGAAGGGCTATCAGATCAGCCAGTACGAGATTCCCGTCGTGCAAGGCGGCCAGGTGACGATCCAGGTGCCGGCCAACGAGAAAGCGGGCACGGCAGCCTCCTCGAAGGTCGTCAACCTCACGCGCGCGCACCTCGAGGAAGATGCCGGCAAGTCGCTGCACGAAGATTTCGCGGGCATGACGGGCATCGACCTGAACCGCGCCGGCACGCCGCTGCTGGAAATCGTCACCGAGCCGGAAATGCGCAGCGCGGCGGAGGCGGTGGCTTACGCGAAGACGCTGCACACGCTCGTCACCTGGCTCGGCATTTGCGACGGCAATATTCAGGAAGGCTCGTTCCGCTGCGACGCCAACGTGTCGGTGCGCCCGCTCGGTCAGGCGGAATTCGGCACGCGCGCCGAGATCAAGAATTTGAACTCGTTCCGTTTCCTCGAAGAGGCGATCCAATACGAAGTGCGTCGTCAGATCGAACTGATCGAAGACGGCGGCACGGTGGTGCAGGAAACGCGTCTCTACGATCCGGACCGGCGCGAAACGCGCTCCATGCGCAGCAAGGAAGACGCGCACGATTACCGCTATTTCCCCGATCCCGATCTGATGCCGCTTGTGATCGACGCGGCGTGGGTCGAGCGCGTGAAGCGCGAAATGCCGGAACTGCCGGAGGCGATCCAGCAGCGCTTCGTCTCGCAATACGGTTTGACGCCGTACGACGCCAACGTCCTGACGTCGAGCAAGGCGACGGCCGCGTACTTCGAAGCGGTGGTCGAGAAGCTCGGTGCCGCCAACGCGAAGGTCGCGGCGAACTGGGTGATGGGCGAGGTGTCGTCGCAACTGAATCGCGAAGGCCTCGAAATTGCTGAGTGCCCCGTGTCGTCCGCGCAGCTCGCGCTGCTGTTGCAACGCATTGCCGACGGCACGATCTCGAACAAGATCGCGAAGGAGATTTTCCTCGTCATCTGGGAAGAGAAGGCGACGGACGAAGCCGCGGCCGACCGCATTATCGAAGCGAAGGGGCTGAAGCAGATTTCGGATAGCGGCGCGCTCGAAGCGATCATCGATGAAGTGCTGGCCGCGAACCAGAAGTCGGTCGAGGAATTCCGCGCGGGCAAGGAGAAGGCGTTCAACGCGCTGATCGGCCAGGCGATGAAGGCGACCAAGGGCAAGGCGAACCCGTCGCAGGTGAACGAACTGCTGAAGAAGAAGCTGGGCTGATGCCTGGTTGAACTCAGTTTGCAGCCAGGTTCAAGCCTGGCCCGTGAGCTGACGACATGCGCTTGAACGCAGATAGCCGAAGCGCTCGCGCTTCGGCGCCCGCGGGCTGTTGCCGGAAACGAAAGTGCGGGCAACGGCCCGTTTCATTTGCAAGCTCGCTTTGGCGGACCCGAGCGCCGATTACGGAGTGTGTGGATGGCGAAGCAACCTGATCTCGACGATTTCCGCGTGCCTTACTTCGACGGGAAGAAGAAAAGCAAGTTTTCTCTCGACGACTTCGACCCCGCCGCGAAGCCTTTTTCGACGGGAACGAAAGATTCCGACCGCCTGCGGCTTTCGGAAATCGGCGCGGAACTCGACGTCTTCCAGGAACGATTGCATGCGCAACGAAAACGTCGCGTGTTGCTGGTGCTGCAAGGCATGGACACGAGCGGCAAGGACGGCACGATTCGCGCCGTGTTCCACGAAGTCGATCCGCTCGGCCTGCGCATCGCGCCGTTCAGGGCGCCCACGCCGGACGAACTCGCGCGCGATTTCCTGTGGCGCGTGCACGCGCAAGCGCCTGCGGCGGGCGAACTCACCATCTTCAACCGCAGCCATTACGAAGATCTGCTCGTGCCGACGGTGCTCGGCAGCATCGACGAAAAGGCATTCGACGTGCGCTGCCGCCACATTCGCCAGTTCGAGGAACTGCTTGCCGACAGCGACACGACCATCATCAAGTGCATGCTGCATATTTCGAAAGACGAGCAGCGCGAGCGGCTGCAGGCGCGGATCGACGATGAAACCAAGCACTGGAAATTCGACGTGTCGGACCTCGAGGCGCGCAAGCAGTGGGACAGATACCAAGGCCGTCTATCGCGACGCGCTGGCCGCGACTTCCACCGAATACGCGCCGTGGTACGTGATTCCGGCAGACTCGAAAACGCACCGCAACGTGATGGTGGCCGAGTTGCTGTTGCGCACTTTCTAGGGGCTGAAGCTCGATTATCCACCGGCCAAAGAATCGCTGAAAGGCGTCAAGGTCGAATAGCCGCGGGCTTCGTCAGCCAGGCATCCCGAACACGAATCTGAAACCAAGCGAACACAAAGGAACGACATGTTGCGAGTGGTTACCGCCAACCTGAACGGCATCCGCTCAGCGGCAAAGAAGGGATTCTTCGACTGGTTCGGCGAACAGAATGCCGACGTGCTGTGCGTGCAGGAAATCAAATGTTCGCAGGACGACATGACGCCGGAATTCATGGCGCCGCACGATTTCACCGGCTATTTCCAGCATGCGGTCAAGAAGGGCTATAGCGGCGCCGGCGTCTATACGCGGCACGAGCCGGACGAGGTCGTGATCGGCTTCGGGAGCGAGGAGTTCGACGCCGAAGGACGCTATGTCGAACTGCGTTTCGGCAAGCTGTCCGTCGTGTCCGTGTACGTGCCGTCAGGCTCGAGCGGCGAAGAGCGTCAGCAGGCCAAGTATCGTTTCATGGACGAGTTCATGCCGCATCTCGCCGAACTCGCGCGCGAGCGGGAAGTGATCGTGTGCGGCGACGTGAATATCGTCCACAAGGAAATCGACATCAAGAACTGGAAGAGTAACCAGAAGAACTCCGGCTGCCTGCCGGAAGAACGCGCGTGGCTCACCAAACTGTTCGACGAAGTGGGTTACGTCGACGTCTTCCGCACCCTCGATCAGCGGCCCGAGCAATACACGTGGTGGAGCAATCGCGGCCAGGCGTATGCGAAGAACGTGGGGTGGCGGATCGACTATCAGATCGCGACGCCGGGCATCGCGAGCAAGGCGAAACGCACCGAGGTGTTTCGCGACATCAAGTTCAGCGACCACGCGCCGTTGACGGTCGACTACGACCACGACGTGAAGAAGTGAGCTTCAGGTTTCGCGCGGCGGGGCGGCGGCTTTCGAGCGCCGCCCCGCGGTTCAGTCGCGCGCGATGAGACGCACGCGTCCTCTCGATCGCGCGCCAGCTTGTGGCGCGGACGGCCCATGCCGGCGTAGTCCGGCAGCGCATCCACGGTTTTGCCGATGGCCTTCGCGTAAAGCGGCAGCATGTCCGGCAGGCGCTTGATGATGTCCTAGCGCCGCGCCGGCGGGTACGGATGCACGTAGATAAAGCCCTGCTGATTGCTGCGCGTGGCCTGCGCGAGCTTGTCCCACAGCGTGACCGCCGCGCGCGGATCGAAGCCGGCGCGCGAGGCGATGTCGCTGCCGATCACGTCGGCTTCCGTTTCGTCCGTGTTTTCATACTTCATTTCGAGCAGCCGCGAGCCGATGCCGAGCGGCGCCATGCCGAGGTCCGCAAGGCCGAACAGCTGCGGGATGGTGCCCGACGAATCCAGCTGGCTCGCCTGCAACTGGCCGAGCCGCTCGCGCGCATGTTCGCGCAGCGCGTGGGCAATCTCGTGGCCGATCAGCATGCCGAGTTCGTTGTCGTTCAGACGCGCGCGGTCGAGCAGTCCGCCGTACACGACGATCTTGCCGCCCGGCAGACAGTACATGCGGATGTCCGGCGAGCGCACCACGGCGATATCCCACTTCCAGCCTTTGGCGCGCTCGTTCCATTTGAGCGAGTAGGGCACCATCTTGTCGACGATCGAGCGCACGCGCGTGACGTGCGCGTCCGTTTCGCCGTAGAGACGGTTAGCGTGCTCGGCGCCGTACGCGATCTGGCTGAACTCTTCGGCGGCTTGAGCCTCCAGCATCGGCGATGGAATCAGGTTGCGGAACACCAGATAGCCGCCGTAGCGCAACTGGTTGTTGGGGCTGTATTGCGCGGACGCGGGTGCGGCGACCGGCGGCCTGGCCGCGCCCGCGGGCGACGACGTTGCTGCCGTCGCTGCCGCTTTCGCGCTCGGGGAGGGCTGCGCCGATGATCCCGGCGAGGTGCCCGCTGCCGGAGTTGGCTGCGCTGTTCGCCACTGGTGCGGCAGGCGGCGCGCTTTCGGCGCTGGCAGCCGCCGCCGCGGATTTCGCAGTTGCCGCCGGTGCTTGCGGCGGCGCCGCGGTTGCAGGATTGGCCGTGTTCGCAGACGTCGCCGTAGTGGCGCTGTTAGCGGCTGCTGCGGTCGCCGCCGCAAGCACCGGACGGCATCAGCAAACCGCCGAGAGCTCAGGCAAGCTGCACCCAGCACGGCACCGAGCGCGCTGCGGCAGCGTCGCGCCGCCTGACGAAGCCGGCGCGCAAGCACGACGGCTGTTGTTCAAAAAGCGCCTTCACGACCGGACTCTCCACGGCGCGATGCACAACAGCAGCAACATGCCCGGCACAGCGAGCGCGGTACAGACGATGAAATAGTCGAACCAGCCGATTTTCGCAACCACATAACCGCTCGCCGCCGAGGCCAGTGTGCGCGGCACCGAGGCGAGGCTCGTGAACAGTGCGAACTGGGTGGCCGTGTAATGCGGATCGGTTGTGCTGGCGATGTACGCGGTGAAGGCCGCCATCGTCAGACCGGTGGAGAAGGTCTCGAAACCGTAGACGAGCGCAAGCGCAACCGAGCGCGGCTCCAACTGCACCGACCAGTCGATGTCGACCCACGACAGCAGTTTCGTCGTGCCTTCGCTGATCCCGACAGCGATGTCGTAGATCGCCGTCAAGCCGGGCGAAGCGGGTCCGAGGTGCGCAAGCCATGCAAAGCCGAGCGTCGACACCATCTGCAGAATGCCGAAAATCCACAAGCCCCGGCCGATGCCGATTTTCATGAGCCACACGCCGCCGACAATGCCGCCCGCGAGGCTCGCGCCGAATGCCGTCGTCTTCGCAATCACGCCGATCTGCGTGCGCGAGAAGCCGATGTCGAGAAAGAACGACGTGGACAGCGTGGTCGCCATCGTGTCGCCGAGCTTGTAGAGAAAGATGAAGCCGAGCACGAAGAGTGCGCCGCGCCAGCCGTCGCGCTCGAGGAATTCACGGAACGGCTGCACGATCGCTTCGCGCAGATTCTTGGGCGGCGTGCCGTGCACTTCGGGCTCGCGGACTACGAGCGTCATGACGATTCCCGGCAGCATGAAGGCGCCGGTCACCATGAAAACTGTCGTCCACGGCAAATGATCCGACAGAATAAGCGCCAGCGATCCGGGAACGAGCGCCGCGATCTTGTAGGCGTTCACATGCACCGCGTTGCCGAGACCTTGCTCCGTGTCGCTCAGCAACTCGCGCCGGTAGGCGTCAATGGAAATATCCTGGCTCGCGCCGAAAAATGCGACGAGCGCCGTCAATGCGGCGACCGTCCAGATGGAGTCGCGCGGCGAGACGAATCCCAACGCGGCAATCGCGCCCGCGACGAGAATCTGCGTGACGAGCATCCAGCCGCGGCGCCTACCCGGGCGCCAGCCGGGCAAGCGCGGGACGTAGCGGTCCATCAGCGGTGCCCAGACGAATTTCCACGTATAGGGAAACTGGATCAGCGCAAAAAGACCGATTTCCTTCAGATTGACGCCTTCCGAGCGCAACCAGGCCTGCACCAGATAGACGAGCGTGAACAGCGGCAATCCCGACGTAAAACCGAGAAAGACGCAGATCAGCATGCGCGTATTGAAAAACGCGCGCCAGCCGGGATGTTCTTGGTGAGCGGTAAGTGCGGGCGCCTCGTGCGGCGGGTTCGACATGTGAATAAGTTGCGTTAGCTTTTCTTGACACGATAGACCGCAAGACTACCACGCCAGTTCACCCCCCATCGCATCGTCTGACCGTCGTGCAGCACGACGCGGTCGAGAATTTCGATGCCGACTTCGGGCGCGAGCGCTTCGAAGTCCTTGATCGTCAGCACGCGCACGTTCGGCGTGTTGTGCCATTGATAGGGCAGCGACTTCGACACCGGCATGCGTCCTTGCAGCACCGAGAGCCGATGCGCCCAATAGCCGAAGTTCGGAAACGATACGATGCATTCGCGACCGACGCGCACCGTTTCGCGGAGAATCGCGGCGATCTGATGAATGGTTTGCAGCGTCTGCGACAGGATTGCGAAATCGAAGCTGCCGTCCTCGAAAAGACGCAGGCCGTCTTCGAGATTCTGTTGGATCACGTTGACGCCGTTTTGCGTCGCGGCCAGCACGCCGGCGTCGTTGATCTCGATGCCGTAGCCTTGCACATCGAGCTCCTCGTTGAGGAGCGAGAGCAGCGAGCCGTCGCCGCAACCCAGATCCAGCACCGTGGCGCGCGGTTCCACCCAGCGGGGGATGGCGCGGAAGTCCGGGCGCAGCGCCAGATAGTCGAGTGCTCGCTGGTTCATGCGTTCACCTCGTTTGCAATGCGTTCGTAGTAGGCACGCATCAGGTTGTGATAGCGCGCGTCGTCGAGCAGGAAGGCGTCGTGGCCGTGCGGCGCGTCGATTTCCGCGTAGGTGACCGTGCGCTTGTGGTCCAGCAGCGCCTTGACCAGCTCGCGCGAGCGGGCCGGCGCAAAACGCCAGTCGGTTGTGAAACTCGCAATCAGATATTTCGCCGTGGTGTGTGCAAGGGCCGCTGTCAGATCGCCCTCAAAAGCCTTGGCAGGATCGAAGTAATCCAGCGCGCGCGTGATGAGCAGATACGTGTTCGCGTCGAAGTAGTCGGCGAACTTGTCGCCCTGATAGCGCAAATACGACTCCACTTCGAACTCCACGTCGAAATTGAAGTTGTAGGCGTCGAGCGCGCCTTCCGCGCGGCGCAGGACCGGCCGAATTTCTCGGCCATGTCGTCGTCCGACAGATAGGTGATGTGGCCGATCATTCGCGCGACGCGCAAGCCGCGTTTCGGCTTCACGTTGTGCGCGTAGTAGTTGCCGCCGTGGAAGTCCGGGTCTGACAGAATCGCCGAGCGCGCCACTTCGTTGAATGCAATGTTCTGCGCGGACAGCTTCGGCGTGGACGCCACCACGATGCAATGCGCGACGCGCTCCGGATACATCATGCTCCACGCGAGCGCCTGCATGCCGCCGAGGCTGCCGCCCATGACCGCCGCGAAGCGCTGGATGCCGAATTGATCCGCGACGCGCGCCTGCGCATTGACCCAGTCTTCCACGGTGACCACCGGGAACGTCGCGCCGTACGGCTTGCCGGTGGCCGGATCGATGCTCATGGGGCCGGTCGAGCCGAAGCACGAGCCGAGATTGTTGACCCCGATCACGAAGAACCGGTCGGTATCGAGCGGCTTGCCCGGGCCGACCATGTTGTCCCACCAGCCGATGTCCTTCGGATTGTCCGCATACACGCCCGCCACGTGATGCGACGCGTTGAGCGCGTGGCACACGAGCACCGCATTGCTGCGCGCGGCGTTGAGCGTGCCGTAGGTCTCGACCATCAGGTCATAGCCCGCGAGCGAGCTGCCGCTTTGCAGACGCAACGGCTCGGGGAAATGCATTTTTTGTGGAGCGACGATACCGATCGATTCCATTCATTCCGCTATTTGACAAATACAGGGCGGCTAGACGGCGTCGGCAAAGCACGGAGGAAAACGACTTGTGCGCGGCTGACGACCTCTTTAGCCGCATTTATAGTGAACCGGGGAGTTGTTCCACTGGTTCGCGCGCCCGCAATCGAGTCAGCAAATCGGCGCGTATGACGTATTCAGTTCTGGAGCGCGGCGCCTGATACCAGAAGAGGGTTTGAGACAGATGCAGCGCCGCAGTCAGGCGCAAAGTATAGCGGAAAATTCCGCGCGGCAGCGTCTGGCAGACTGTCGGTGCGCCGTCCAGCGCACTACTGCAGGATCACGCGCAATTGCGGGTCGGCCTCGTCGGCGGGCAGGCGCACAAAGCCGCTGCGGACAAAGCGATGCCAGCGTCCAATCACATAGCTGAGCAGCAGGCTCGCGCGGATGGCGGGATCGTAGTCCGCCGGTACGGGCGCCGGCGCGTCTTGCGCGGAGGTGCCGGCATTCACTGCGGCGAGGCGCAGGCATTGCTTGAGCGAAGCTTCCACGCGCTCCAGCATCTGATTGACGCGCATAGTGAGCCGTTCATGTTCGCCGACGAGCGCCTCGCAGGTCAGCACGCGCGTCATGCCAGGATTTTTCGTGGAGAAATTCAGAAGCATCAGCGCGATAGCGCGCGCCTGCAGCACGCCATTGTTTTCCTTGTCGATGATCTGATTGATCAAGCCGAAGATGGTCTGCTCGATGAACTCGATTAGTCCTTCGAACATTTGCGCCTTGCTCGCGAAGTGCCGGTAGAGCGCGGCCTCCGACACGCCAAGCCGCGCGGCAAGCGCCGCGGTCGTGATCTTTTCGCTTTTGGGCGCTTCCAGCATCGCGGCGAGCGTCTGCAGGATGTGCACGCGGCGCTCGCCGGGCTTCAGGCGCTGCGCGCGCGGGACAGCCGGCGCAGCGGGTTCGTGTTCGGCTAGGGCTTCGTCAGGCTTGTCGATCGGCTGCATGGCTGTCGTCCCGTCTGCTGGCGCTTCAATCGAACCGAGCGGGTGCTCAGTCGTAGCGATTTTAACGAACGAATGCTGCGATCGACATAATGCGGCCGGCCCGTGCCCGGCAGCCGCGTGGGCACGCCGTCCGCATGCGGTTTGCGCGGCAGGGTGGCCGGTGATCCACACCGTGCGGATGCCGAGCCGCCGGTAGTTCTTCAGGTGCGAGCGCGTGTCTTCGACGAGAATCACGTCCTTCAGCGACACATGCGCGTCGCGCATCGCCTTGCGCAGCATCGCGTGGTCGGGCTTCGCGCGCCAGCGGCGCCGGTCGCGCATGTGCTCGATTGCGATGACCTGCTCGAACAGACGCTCGATGCGCAGTTGCGCGAGCGCCGCGCGCGCATACGCTTCCGGTGCGTTCGTCAGCACGATCTTGCGGCCCGGCAACGCGGCCACGAGACGCGCGACGCCGCGCTCGTGGCGAATCATGGAGCCGAGATCGGGAAACGTGTGTACGACTTTGAGGAAGTCGGTTGCGTCGAGCGGATGGTGGCGCGTGAGGCCGAGGAGCGCCGCGCCGTAGCGCTGGGTGTAGCCGGTGCGCAGACGGTTCGCTTCGTCGAGTTCCACCTGGAGCGCGTCGATGATGTACTGCGTCATCGCCTGATTGATTGCGGGGAAGATCGCGTGCGACGCGTGGTGCAGCGTATTGTCGAGATCGAACAGCCAAACAGGGCGACCACCTGCGATGTGCGGACGACGGCGCCGGGAAGTCGGAGTGCGCATGGGAAAGAGGGCGGTTCAGGCGCCGGGCGCCGCGATTAGCATGCTACCGGGCTGTGAATGGGACGGGTCGCGACTGGGGCATAACCGGGCGCCTGATCTGGCGCGACACGGACCCGGCGCCCGACCCGGCGCGGCGCAGACGCCGCACGGCCCACGGGGCGGGGCAAGAGGCGGCAAAAGCGGCGGGCACCCGAGGCGGCGTTGCAGCGGCGCGCCTCATATGCCGGTCGGCCGCAGCAATCAATGCGAGCGGATCATCGTGCCGAACGGCTGTTCGGTGAGAATTTCCAGCAGCACCGAATGTTCGATGCGCCCGTCGATGATATGCACCGAGCGCACGCCGCTCTTCGCCGCGTCGAGTGCGGACGAGATCTTGGGCAGCATGCCGCCCGAGATGGTGCCGTCGGCGAACAGGCCGTCGATTTCGCGCGCCGACAGGTCGGTGAGCAGATTGCCTTCCTTGTCCATTACGCCGGGGATGTTCGTCATCATCACAAGCTTTTCGGCGTTCAGCACGACCGCCAGCTTGCCTGCCACGAGGTCGGCGTTGATGTTGTACGACAGCCCGTCTTCGCCGAAGCCGATCGGCGAGATGACCGGAATGAATGCGTCGTCCTGCAGCGCCTTCACCACGGCCGGATTGATTGCCTCGACTTCGCCCACCTGGCCGATGTCCACATACTGCCCGGGATTGTCGCGGTCCGGCATCAGCATCTTGCGCGCGTGGATCAGGCCGCCGTCCTTGCCGGTCAGGCCGACAGCGTGACCGGCGAAGTGATTGATCAGCGTGACGATGTCCTGCTGCACTTCGCCGCCGAGCACCCATTCGACGACTTCCATCGTCTCTTCGTCGGTGACGCGCATGCCCTGAATGAACGTGCCCTGCTTACCGACCTTCTTCAGCGCCTGGTCGATTTGCGGACCGCCGCCGTGCACGATGACCGGATTGATGCCGACCAGTTTGAGCAGAATCACGTCGCGCGCAAAGCCCTGCTTCAGCCGCTCTTCCGTCATGGCGTTGCCGCCGTATTTGATGACCACGGTCTTGCCGTGATACTGGCGAATGTAAGGCAGCGCCTCGGCCAGGATTTCAGCCTTCAGGGTGGGCGCAATCTGCGAAAGGTCGGGAAGCTCGGACATGGCGGCAGGCTCGGGCACGGAACAGTTGAAACAGGGCGAATTGTACAGGACTGGCGCACTGCAACAGGGTTTTCGACACGCGTGGGCGGCGGCGCGCAACGCGCGGTTTCCGCACTGCGACACCGCGGTTTGCAGCGCCATCCGATGGCAAAGCGTAGCGCGCAAGCGGCGCGCCTGTGAACTGGCCGAATGGACGACTCACAGTAGGACGCGAGCCGTGGCATCATTTCTTCGTCGATGTCCTGCGAGCACGCCCGCCTGTCATGAAACCGTCCGCCTCCCGCTCACAAGGCAGCGCGCGTTGCCCGCGCTGCGGCAATGCGTTCGACTGCGCGATGCAAAAAGAGCCGTTCGACTGCTGGTGCCGCCAGATGCCGGCGCTGCCGCGCGACCGGCTGGAACCGGCCGGCCGTTGCCTGTGCCCGCAGTGCCTCGCCGCGGAAATCGCCCGGGCGGCTCAGCCTGAGCCCGGCGCAGGTTCGCCGTGAGCGGTTTTCTGGGCGCTGAGGCCTACCCACGCTAGCGCGGCGCGGCGGCGTGCCGGGCCGCGAGCGCATCCAGATCGCGAGCGAGCTCCGCAAGCGCCGGCTCCCACTCGCCGAACCGCGGTTGCCGGTGCAGCGTCGCGCTCGGGTACCACGGGTTGTCGCGTCGGTCGACGAGCCACACCCAATGCGGATTGACGTCGAGCAGCACCTAGGTGCGCTGCCCGAGCGCGACGCTCAGATGCGCGACCGAGGTGCAAACGGTAATGACCAGATCGAGCGCGCCGACAAAGGCGGCCGTGTCGTCGAAAGTTGCGAATTCGGCGGTGTAGTCGTTCATGGGCAGACCGGCGGCGCTTGCTGCCGCGACCTCCGCGCCCGCGCCTGGCTGCAACGAGTAGAACGCCACGTTGCGCATGTTGGCGAAGTGCGTCGCATAGCGTTCCCAGCCGACACGGCGAAACGGATTGCGTTGGTGTCCGTGGCTGCCGGTCCATGCGAGCCCGACCTTCAGCCGCGGCTCGCCGGCGAGCCGCTCGCGCCAGCGCGCGAGGGCACCAGCGTCCGCGTGCAGATAGGGCGTGGAAGCGGGAATGGTCGCCTCGCGCGTGCCGAGAATCAACGGCAGGCTCAGCAGTGGAATCTCGAAGTCGAACGACGGCAGCGTTTCGACCACGCCCCCCGCCGAATAATGATCGACATGGCCGCCGAGGCTGCGCGCGAGCAGCGCGCCCATTTGCGGGAACGAGTTCCATGCAAGGCGGCCGCCTTCGCGATGCACACGCTCGGCCACAAGCGGAATGTAGCGGCTGAACTGCAGCACGTCGCCCATGCCTTGCTCGCCCCACACGAGCAGCGTCTTGCCGGCGAGCGGCTCTCCGCGCCACGTGGGCGCGGGCAGGGCCGGACGATGGCCGTGCAGTTCCGCCGAGCCGCTCCAGCGTGCTTCATGCGAGAGCCAGCCGTTCGCATGATCGCCGCGCATGAGTTGCAGCATGGCCAGATTGGAGCGCATGAAGGCGTCGGCGGGCGCGAGCGCGCAGGCGGTTTGCGCGGCTTGCAGCGCCGTGTCCCAGCGTTGCGCTTCCCGTAGCGTCAGCGCATAGTTGTTGTGCGCAAGCGGGCTGAGCGGCGCGCAGATCACGGCGCGCTCGCCGGCTTCCAGAGCGCGCGGCAAATCCATGTTCTTGCGATAGGCGCCCGCGAGATTGATCCACTCATTGCCGTCGGCGGGATCCTGTTCGACCGCCTCTTCGAGCAGCGCGATCTGCTCGTCCAGACCGTGATGGGTGAAGGCAAGCGCGCCCGCGAGATTGCAGCGCAGCGAGGGCAGCGCCGGATTTAGTGCGAGCGCGCGTCGATACGGGGCAAGGGCGTCGCCGTGCCGGCCCGCCATCTGCAATGCGTAGCCGAGACGGAAGTGCGCATGGGCGTTGTGCTCGTCGAGTTGCGCAATAATGGCGGCCAGTTCTATTGCATCGCCATGTCGTTGCTGTTCAATCAACGCGTGCGTGCGTGCGTGCGTGAGCGAGGCGAGCGACTCGTCGTCGAGCGGACGGAGCTGTGCGGCAGCACGAAGCGCCTCGGCCTCGAACTCCCGCGCGCCGCTGCGGCGAGCCGCGGCACCTTGCCGCATAAAGTTAAGGAAAGCTGACGAGATGTCGGGGTTGACCATGGTTGATTGCAGCCGAACGACCGGCCTCGCGCTGACAAAGCGACTATGGTAGCGCCGCGCGGCGGCGGCATCATTCGGAAGCATCCGAACGGGTAAACTGAAGTCATGCATCGTATAATTAACATCGGTCGCGTCAATCTCGGCCATCTGTTCTGGCTGCGCAGCCTCGCGATCATCGGGCAGCTGTTGACTATCGCGTTCGTGCAGATCTTTATCGGCGTGCATTTGCCGTTGCCGGCCATGCTGCTCGTCATCGCGCTCGAGGTGATTTTCAACGGGCTCACATGGTGGCGCGTCGCGCAGCAGCGGCCCGAGTCGAATATGGAGTTGTTCGGCCAGATCTGGGTCGATCTCGGCGCATTGTCGGCGTTGCTGTTTCTGTCCGGCGGCACCACGAATCCGTTTGTGTCGCTGTATCTGCCGTCGCTCGCGATTGCGGCGGCCGTCCTGCCGTGGCAGCTCATGGCCTGGCTCGCCGCGTTTGCCGTGGCCTGCTACGCCGTGCTCGGCTTCGATTCGGTGCCATTGAATCTCGACAATCCCGCGAACCTGTTCGACTACTACCGCGCCGGCATGTGGGTGAACTTCATGGTGAGCGTCGGGCTGATCGCGTGGTTCGTCGCGCGCATGTCGCGAGCCCTGCGGCTACGTGACGCAGCGCTCGGGGAAGCGCAGCAGCGCTTGCTCCAGGACGAACGCGCGGTCGCGCTGGGCGTCCAGGCCGCCACCGTCGCTCACGAAATCGGTACGCCTCTGTCTACAATTGCGATGCTGTCCGAAGAACTCCGCGACGCGGCGCGCACCGACAAGGGGCTCGCGCCGTACAGCGCCGATCTCGAACTGCTCGAGCAACAGATGAGCTTGTGCACGTCGGCGCTCGCTAGGTTGCGTAGCCGCGCAACGACCAGCTCCCAACGTCAGCCGGTGGACGAGTGGCTCGAATCGTTCGCCGAGCAATGGCGCTTGCGCCATCCGCATGTGAAGTTCGAGCGGCTCGGCGCTCCGCCCGCGGATGTCAGCCTTGACGACACGGTAGCCGTCAGCCAGATTCTGACGATTCTGCTCGACAACGCAGCGCGCGCGAGCCGCGATCACGTCACGCTGTCGTGCAGGTTGGCGGCGCGCGGCGACCAGATCGAACTGGAAGTCTGCGACGCGGGTTCAGGCATTCCGGCTGCGCTGCGCGGCTCGCTCGGAACCATGCCCGTGGAGAGCACGCAGGGCGGGCACGGCGTCGGTCTGTATCTGGCGTTTTCGGCGGCGGCGCGTCTGAAAGGGTCCATCGAATTGACGGACGTCAGTCCAACCAGGCCCCGCGGTACGCGCGCGGTTTTGCGGCTGCCGCTCACCGAGCGCAAAATTTCCGGTCCGGGCCGTCAAGGCGCCGCGCCATCCAATACGGAGAAACAGGCATGAGCGAAATGAATTTTCTGGTGATCGACGACGACGAGGTGTTCTCCGGCATCCTCGCGCGCGGTTTCACGCGGCGCGGCTTCACGGTGAGCGAAGCGCACAACGCGGACGAGGCCATCAGGCTGGCCAACCAGCAGAAATTCAGCCAGATCACCGTCGACCTGCATCTTGGCAACGACTCCGGCCTCACGCTCGTCGCGCCGTTGCGCGACCTGCAACCCGACGCGCGCATGCTGGTGCTGACGGGCTATGCGAGCATCGCCACCGCGGTACAGGCGGTCAAAGACGGTGCGGACAACTATCTGGCAAAGCCCGCCAACGTCGAAACGATCTTGTCTGCACTGCAAAGCGAGGCGAGTGCGTTGCAGGCCGAAGAGGCGATCGAACATCCCACGCCGCTTTCCGTTGCGCGTCTCGAGTGGGAGCACATTCAACGCGTGCTGGCCGAACACGGCGGCAATATTTCGGCCACGGCGCGCGCGTTGAACATGCATCGCCGGACCTTGCAGCGCAAGCTCGCGAAGCGGCCGGTCAAGCAGTAGGCGGCGGGTTTGTTTTTGCCTTTCTCCGGAATCGGATTGCAAGCGGTTCTGGCGGGCGCGGCGCGTTGCATGGCCAAACACAACGCAAAACAAAAGGCAAAACAAAACGGGCTGCTCTTTTAAAAGCAGCCCGTTTTTGCTTCGCCGTTCAGGCTCCAGATTACAACACGTATCGCGACAGATCTTCGTCTTCGGCTACTTCGTTCAGTGCGCGATCCACATACGCTGCGTCGATCTGCACCGTCTTGCCGGAATGATTGCCGGCGGAAAACGAGACTTCCTCCAGCAGCTTTTCGATGACTGTATAGAGACGCCGCGCGCCGATGTTTTCAGTCTTTTCGTTCACCGAATAAGCAATTTCCGCCAGGCGGCGAATACCGTCGTCCGCGAATTCGAGGTGCACGTCTTCGGTTGCGAGCAATGCCTGTATTGCTTGACGAGGCTCGCGTCCGTCGACACGAGGATCGACTCGAAGTCTTTCACCGACAGCCAATCCAGTTCCACGCGGATCGGAAAGCGGCCTTGCAGCTCGGGAATCAGATCGCTCGGCTTGGCAAGATGAAAAGCGCCGCTCGCGATGAACAGAATGTGATCCGTCTTCACCATGCCGTACTTGGTGTTGATCGTGGTGCCTTCCACGAGCGGCAGCAGATCGCGCTGCACGCCTTGACAGGACACTTCGCCGCCGCCGGCTTCGCTGCGCGAGGCGATCTTGTCGATTTCGTCGAGGGACACAATGCCGTTCTGCTCGACGTTCTGCACCGCCTTGGTCTTCACCTCTTCGTCGTTCAGCATCTTGCCGGCTTCTTCGTCGGTGAGCACCTTGAGCGCCTCCTTCATCTTCATCTTGCGACGCGTTTTCTTGCCGCCGCCGATGTTGGCGAACATAGAGCGGATCTGCTCGGTCATGTCTTCCATGCCCGGCGGCCCCATGATGTCCATGCCGACTTGCGGCTGCTCGACGTCGAGCTCGATTTCCTTGTCGTCGAGAAGGCCTTCGCGCAGACGCTTACGGAACGTCTGGCGCGTGGTGCTGCCTTCGTCGGCGGTATCCGCGGTGCTCGAACTCGAGCCAAAACCGACCGGACGCGCGGTGGGCAGCAGAATGTCGAGAATGCGGTCTTCGGCCTGATCTTCGGCTTTGGTCCGCACTTTGCGCATTTCCGATTCGCGCGTCTGCTTGACCGAAATTTCGATCAGATCGCGCACGATGCTGTCGACGTCGCGACCGACGTAGCCCACTTCGGTGAATTTAGTGGCCTCGATCTTGATGAACGGCGCGTCCGCGAGCTTGGCGAGGCGCCGCGCGATTTCGGTCTTGCCGACGCCGGTCGGTCCGATCATCAGAATGTTTTTCGGCGTGATTTCCTGGCGCAGCGGCTCTTCGACCTGTTGGCGGCGCCAGCTGTTGCGCAGCGCCACGGCAACCGCTTTCTTCGCGCGGCCTTGGCCGATGATGTGTTTGTCGAGTTCCGAGACGATCTCGGCTGGGGTCATGGTGCTCATCGTGAGTCCTTACTCGATCGTCTCGATGACGCGGTTGTGGTTGGTGTAGATGCACATGTCGCCGGCAATTTCCAGCGACTTCTCCACGATTTCGCGCGGCGACAACTGCGTGTTGTCCGCGAGGGCCTTGGCGGCCGCCTGCGCATAGGCGCCGCCGGAACCGATCGCGCAAATGCCGCCTTCGGGATCCAGCACGTCGCCGTTACCGGTGATGACGAGCGTGGTGGTCGCGTCTGCCGTGATCAGCATGGCTTCGAGACGGCGCAGCATGCGGTCCGTGCGCCAGTCTTTTGCGAGCTCTATCGCGGCGCGCGTGAGATTGCCCTGATGCTTTTCCAGCTTCGCCTCGAAGCGGTCGAGCAGCGAAAAGGCGTCCGCCGTACCGCCCGCGAAGCCCACCAGAACCTTGCCGTTGTAAATGCGCCTGACCTTCTTCGCACCGCCTTTCATGACGATGTTGCCGAGCGTCACCTGGCCGTCGCCGCCGAGCGCGACTTTGTCGCCGCGGCGCACGGAGACGATCGTCGTGCCGTGAAATTGCTCCATATGCGTTCCTCTTTGCAAAGCGGGTAGGACGCGGCAGCGCGATGCGCGACCGCATGAATGCCTGGAAGCGGACGGCGCGCGACGCGAAGAGTGAGCCGCCTCCCGCGCTCGTGCAGCGCATGTCGGAATTATTTTAGGGCGCGCGCGGGCATATCAAGAGCCGGCAAACGGCATAGGACAAAAGAAAAAAGGCGCACGGATCACCGTGCGCCTCTCGACGAAGCAGCGTTTGTGGGCACGGCGCCGAAGCCGCGCCGCCGGCGTTCAGTCGCCGAACAGCTTCTGGCGCAGTTCGCGGCGCTCCTGCGCCTCGAGCGACAGCGTGGCCGTGGGCCGCGCGAGCAGACGCGGAATGCCGATCGGCTCACCTGTTTCCTCGCACCAGCCGTACTCGCCCGAGTCGATGCGCGCGATGGACTGCTGCACCTTCTTCAGCAGCTTGCGCTCGCGGTCGCGCGTGCGCAGCTCGAGGGCATGCTCTTCCTCGATCGTTGCGCGGTCGGCCGGGTCCGGCACGATTACCGTTTCGCGCAGGTTCTCGGTCGTCTGGCCGGCATTGCGGAGAATGTCCGCCTGCAGCTGTTCGAGCTTGTTCTTGAAGAAAGCGAGCTGATCCTCATTCATGTAATCCTTGTCGCTCATCTTCAGGATTTCGGCTTCGGTCAAGAGTCGTTTCGTCGTCATCTGGCTTACTTCTTCAATGTGAGGCAAAACTCTTACATAGTGCCCGCACTTTCGTATTGCCCGCAAGGCGCCTGGGGCGCGCGGCACAAGGCTGGCACGGACGATGCTTGTCGTGACGCCGAAGCGCCTCACGCCCGCCTCGGGCGTCGCAACGCCAATGCGGGGCCGAACTCCTCTGGAAACCGGTTCTCAAATGCTCCTGAGGTATTTGCTCCGGGGCAGCGAGTCTCCTCTGGCTGCTACGGGCATTGTCGGCGAGTTCCCGGATAAGATTTTCCGGCGCCGCTTCAGGCCCGGCGCGCAATATGTAATGACCGCGCACTGATCGGGCAAATCGTTCTCATTCTCCAGTGGGCACGTATTGTAACTGAATCGCAATCGGGCGCCGCAACCGGTGGAAATCCCTCTGTGGCGCACCGGTATCCCGAAAATATAACGCGCGAACGGTCAAAAAGCGATGGTTAGGCGCGCACTAATACAGCAGGGTTTTCACGCGTTTTTCATACGTGTGCGCCACCGCACATTTCGCGGCGGCGGTTTTGCCGCGGCGGCGTCCTTGCAACTCCAATTGCAGCCGCACTTAGCCGCACCAGCCGCCGCACCTTTTCACAGACCATTGGCGTACCGCCGGATGATTTCGGCGCAGCGGCGCTCAGACCAGACAGGCGTCGAGGCCGTCGGTAATCAGGTCTTGTGGCAATTCGATTCCGATAAAGACCATCTTGTTGGTCTTTTTCTCGGCCGGTTGCCATTTGGCCGCGAGGTCGCTGCCCATCATCTGATGCACGCCCTGAAACACGACTTTGCGGTCGACGCCCTTCATATACAGCACGCCCTTGTAGCGCAACAGGCGCTCGCCGTAGATCTGCAGAATGCCGCCGAGAAAATCTTCGAGCTTGTTCGGATCGAACGGACGGTCGTTGCGGTACACGAACGACTTGATCTTGTCGTCGTGATGCGCGTGATGACGATGGCCGTGGTCATGACCTTCGTGGTCGCAATGGCCATGATCATGGTCGCAATTCGCGTGGTCGTGATCATGGTCGTGCGTGTGGCCGTGCTCGTCGTGCGCATGAGCGTGGCTGTGCGCGTGTTCGTCCTCGGCGAGAAAGTCAGGGTCGATCTCGAGCTTCGAGTTCAGGTTGAAGCCGCGCAGGTCGAAGATTTCCTTGATGTCCGCCTCGCCGAAGTTGACCACCTTGATCGCCGCCTTCGGATTCATGTGCAGCAGGCGGTGGCGCAGATCGGCGAGCTGCTGTTCGTCGACGAGATCGGACTTGGTGATGAAAAGCCGGTCGGCGAAACCGACCTGACGCTGCACGACCTCGTGTTCATCCAGTTGATGATTCGCGTGCTTCGCGTCGACCAACGTGATGATCGCGTCGAGCAGGAATTCGTTGGCGATCTGGTCGTCCATGAAGAAGGTCTGGGCGACCGGGCCGGGATTCGCGAGACCGGTGGTTTCGATCACCACGCGGTCGAAGTCCAGCTTGCCCGACTGCTTCTGCGCGGCCAGATCGCCGAGCACGCGCGACAGGTCGCCGCGGATCGTGCAGCAGATGCAGCCGTTGCTCATCTGGATAATCTGCTCGCCCGTGTCTTGCACGAGGATGTCGTTGTCGATGTTTTCTTCGCCGAACTCGTTTTCGATCACGGCGATCTTCATGCCGTGCTTTTCGTTCAGGATCCGCTTGAGCAGGGTGGTTTTGCCGCTGCCGAGAAAGCCGGTCAGGATGGTGACTGGAATCATGTTGTTCGCCTATTGAGTCGTGAAACGATGCGTAATCGTATGCATAAGAAGGGTATGCATTAGCCGGGCGCGGCAGCCTTGCGGCGCGCAGCCTGTCCACCGGTTATTGAAACATATCTGCCCACGCGGCGCTGGCAGGCGGCATTCGGCAGCCGCCGCCGCGCGCGCTTCGGCGCGAAATAACCGTGAAGTTATAGGCGATCAGGCGATTTGCAACAGGAGGCCCTTCAGATATTCGCCTTCCGGAAATGCTGTCAGCAACGGATGGTCCACCCCCGCGCCAAGGCGCTTCAGAATGCGCGCATCGACGCGCGCGTCCGCCGCGGCGCTCGCCACGATTTTCTGAAACAGCTCGGAGTCGATCGCGCCCGAGCATGAGTATGTGAACAGCAGACCGCCCGGGCGCAGCAGCTTCAGCCCGGTCAGGTTGATATCTTTATAGGCGCGCGACGCGCGGTCCACATGTTCGCGCGACGGCGCGAATTTGGGCGGATCGAGCACGATCAGATCGAAACGCTCGCCTTCTTCGTAGAGACGCCTGAGCGTCTTGAAGGCGTCCGCGTCGAGCTAGGCCGCGCGCGCGGATCTGCGAATGCGGGCTGTAGGCGGCGCGCGCGAGAAACCGGCCGTCGTGCGCGCGCACCAGCACGGTTGCGCCCGGCGCGGGATGGCCGTCAATCCGGTCGATCGCGTTTGCATAAATCCACGGATGGCGGCGCAGCAGCGATTTTTCTTTCGACGGTTTCAGCGTAACGGTATTCATGAGAGTGTCAGCAGGGCAATAGGCCGCGCGGCTGGCTGCGCACGCGGCGGATGAAGCGGGGGCGGTGACTGTCGAGCCGCAAAAAAAGCGGCGTCAGTCGCGTTTTTTGGCGCGCGGATGCGCCTGATCGTAGACGTGCGCGAGATGCTGGAAGTCGAGCCCGGTGTACACCTGCGTCGCCGTGATGCTTGCGTGGCCGAGCAGTTCCTGCACGGCGCGCAGGTCACCGCTCGACTGCAGCACATGCGTGGCAAAAGAGTGCCGCAGCACATGCGGATGCACGTTGGCGGGAATGCCGGCGACGAGCGCGGCGCGCTTCACGCGCTCGCGCACCACGTTCGGCGACAGGCGATTGCCGCGCGCCGACAGAAAAAGCGGATGCGGATCGTGCTTCACCATCTCGTCGCGCATGGCGAGCCACGCGTTCAGCGCCTCGAGCGCTTTGCTGCCGACCGGCACGATGCGGCGCCGGTTGCCCTTGCCGAGCACTTCCACTTCAGCCGAATCGAGCTTCAGCCAGCCGGCGGAGCGATAACCGTCGGCGTCCGCGAAACGCACGTCGAGACCGACCAGTTCCGACAGACGCAGGCCCGACGAGTAGAAGAGTTCGAGCATCGCGTGGTCGCGCAAACCTTCCGCCGATGCGGCGGGCGGGCTTTCCATCAGACGGTTCGCGTCGTCGACGGAAAGCGCCTTGGGCAGCGCCTTGGCCTGCCTGGGCGTGCGCACGGTGGCGACCGGATTGGCCGGCAGATCGACGCGGCCCGCGAGCCAGCGGTAAAACGCGCGCCATGCGGACAGACGGTGGCTGATCGAGCGCGCCGTCAATCCGCCCGCGTGCGCGCGGGCCACGGCGCCGCGGATGTCGACGGCTGTCAGGCTCTGGAGCGGCCGGCCTTTTGCGAGCAGCCGCAATTCGTCGAGTTCGTGCGTATAACCGCGCAAGGTGTGCGCCGACAGCCGCCGCTCGTGCTCGAGATTCGACAGATACGCGGCGATGAAGTCGGTTTCGGTCACGATGGGCGAGGTTTGGCGGGAGGTCGCTTAAGGGTGGCTGACGACTGACACGTGCGCTCGCTAGGTCAGCGCGGCAACAGACGGCTCAGCGCAGCGCTGGCGATCGCGCCGATCTGCGTGAGGAAGTCTGTAGCCATGCCGTCGTGAAAGCGCCGGGCGTCGGCGGAACCCATGACGAGCAGGCCAAAAGCGGATGCTTCTTCGCAGGCTTCGGGGGCGCGCAAGGCGAGCAGCGCAATCGACTCCGTGGCGTGCGCCGGCTCCGGCGCGGCGCCGCCCGACGGGCTCTCGTCGCCTGCGCCGGCTGCCGGCACGAGCCACTGCGCCGCCTCGAAGCCGGTGTTCGCGCCGCAGTAAGGCGCTGCCAGGCTGTTCGCGAAAATGCGCACTTCTTCGCCGACGTGGCGCGCGAAGTCCGCCTGCGCGTATTGCTCGGCGACGTCCCAGACGCGCAGCGCCGCTTGCGGCACGTCGAAGATTTCCCGCAGACCGTTGGCGATGGTGCGCGGCAGCGCGTACGGATCGCGTTCCGCCATCACGCGGATCGTCCAGCGGTTGAACTTGGAGGCGATGCTGTCGTTTTCGTGGCCGTAGCGCAGCAGTTCGGCGAGACGGCGTTCAAGGTGCTTGTTCTTGTCGCGGAGCATTTCCATCTGCCGCTCCTGCAGCGACACCGCGGCCTTGCCATGCGGGTTCGCGAGCCTGATGGTCGCGAGTACTTCCGCGTGTTCGGCGAAGAATTCGGGGTTGGCGAGCAGATATTCGGCGACTTCGCGATCGTTCATGGTTTCGGCTAAAGGACTACGGGACGACGCCTTCATGCGACGCGTCGGTCAATGAGTTAATGAATCGTTCAGGCCCGCTTGAACGCGTACGTTCAGTCGGCCAGTTCGATCTCGCCCTGGAAAACGGTGGTGGCCGGGCCCGCCATCAGGAGCGGTTCGCTTGCCTTGTTGCGGTCCCACGAAATGGTGAGCGTGCCGCCATGCGTATGAACCAGCACCGGCGCGTCGAGCAGCCCGCGGCGAATGCCCGCGGCCACGGCCGCGCACGCGCCCGTGCCGCACGCCAGCGTTTCGCCGGCGCCGCGCTCGTAGACGCGCAGCCTGATTTCGCTGCGGCCGACAATCTGCATGAAGCCTGCGTTCACCCGCTGCGGGAAGCGCGCATGCCGCTCGATCACCGGGCCTTCGACGAGCACCGGAAACGCCTCGACGTCGTCCACCACTTGCACCGCATGCGGATTGCCCATCGACACGACGGAAATCCAGCGCGTGGTGCCGTTCACGTCGAGAGGCCAAAGGGTGTCCGCGCCTTCGCGACGTCCTTCGAGGCCTTTCGTGGCGAAGGGCACCCGTTCCGGCTCGAACACCGGCGCGCCCATGTCGACGAGCACCTTGCCGTTTTCCTGCATGGTCAGCGTGATGGTGCCTTTCTGCACTTGCACGCGCACGCTGCGCTGATCGGTCAGGCCGCTGTCGCGCACGAACTTGACGAAGCAGCGCGCGCCGTTGCCGCAATGCTCGACCTCGCCGCCGTCGCAATTGAAGATGCGATATCTGAAATCGACGCCGTCCACCGTGGGTTTTTCGACCAGCAGCAACTGGTCGGCGCCGACGCCGAAGTGACGGTCCGCGAGCGCGCGCACCTGCGCCGGCGTCAGGTTGACCGGTTGCGTATAGCCGTCGAGCACGACGAAGTCGTTGCCCGCGCCGTGCATTTTGGTGAATTTCAGTTTCATCACGCTATTGTAAGTGACACGTCTGCCAGTGCGCCGAACCGTGGCGCTAGTAAACGCTGGGCACGCCTGGCGGCCGGGTCTTGAAGCGCTTGTGGACCCAGTAATACTGCTCGGGCATCGACGGAATCTGTTCTTCCAGGAACGCATTCATGCGCCGCGCGTCGTCGTCGCCGGTCGGGTAGTTGTCCCACGGCTTGAACACTTTCAGGCGATAACCCTTGTAGTTCGGCAGCACTTCGCCGATGAACGGCACCACTTGCGCGTGCCCGACTTTGGCGAGACGGCCGACCGCCGTCAGCGTGCAGGTCGGCACGCCGAGGAACGGCACGAAGGTCGAATTGCGCGCGCCGTAGTCCATGTCCGCGCCGAGCATGACCGGCTTCTTTTCGCGCAGCCAGCGCAGCACGATGCGCGCGCTGTCGGCGCGGCTTGCCATGTCGGCGCCGAAACGCGCGCGCGCCGCCTTCGCGACTTCCTCGAGCTCGGGGTTCGACATCGGCTGATAAAGCGAGCCGCAACGGCGCTTGAGCGAGTAATTCAGAAAGATCGAGCCCGCCTCGATGCCCACGAAGTGAAAGCCGAGAAAGAGCGTGGGCGGCAAGTTCGGGTCGGTTAGGTCGATCGCGCTGTCCACCTGGATCAGTTTTTCGAGCTTCTTCGCCGAGCCGAACCATTGCACGCTGCGCTCCAGATAGCTGCGGATCGCGTGGCGGAAATGCTTTTGCGCGACTTCCGCGCGGCGCTCGTCGCTCCACTCGGGAAAGCACAGCTTCAGATTGATGTGGACGATGCGCTTGCGCCGGCTCGGAATCTGATAGAGCAGCCAGCCGAGTCCGTCGCCGAGACGGGCGACGAAACCATAGGGCAGCAAGGCAAACAGTTTCAACAGGCCGATGGCGAGCCGGGGGCCGAAGCGGTTCAGCATGCCGCCTCCAGGGCGCGAGGCGTGACGCGGTTAAGGAAAGCAGAGAAGTTGACGTAATACCGCACTCGTGGACACTCTGTGACAATCATTGGAAGTCGCTATAATAAGGGCTTCGCCGAGTTAATAGACAACTTGCGGGGCGAAGCTAGGCGGCGCGGACCATATGATTCGCGCCGGTCGGTAAGGTAATCCGCTAAAGCGTCGCCGCTTCAGATTCCCGGAGCTGGCTACGTGACCATCAACCGTAACCACAAAACAGGAGTCTGCAACGTGGCAAACGACTATCTCTTCACCTCCGAATCCGTTTCCGAAGGCCATCCCGACAAAGTCGCGGACCAGATTTCGGACGCAATTCTCGACGCCATCCTGTCGCAGGACAAATACTCGCGTGTCGCGGCGGAAACGCTGTGCAACACGGGTCTCGTGGTGCTTGCGGGTGAAATCACCACGACTGCGAACGTCGACTACATTCAGATCGCGCGCAACACGATCAAGCGCATCGGCTACGACAACACCGACTACGGTATCGACTACCGCGGCTGCGCGGTGCTCGTCGCGTACGACAAGCAGTCGCCGGACATCGCTCATGGCGTGGACCGCGCGCACGACAACAACCTGGACCAGGGCGCCGGCGACCAGGGCCTGATGTTCGGCTACGCGTGCGAGGAAACGCCTGAGCTGATGCCGCTGCCGATCCACCTGTCACATCGTCTGGTCGAGCGCCAGGCGAACCTGCGCCGCGACGGCCGTCTGCCCTGGCTGCGTCCTGACGCGAAGTCGCAGGTTACCGTGCGTTATGTCGACGGCAAGCCGCATTCCATCGACACGGTGGTGCTCTCCACGCAGCATTCGCCGGATATCGACCTGACCACGCTGCGCGAAGCGGTGATCGAAGAAGTCATCAAGCCGACGCTGCCGGACGAGCTTATCAAGGGCGACATCAAGTTCCTCGTGAACCCGACCGGCCGGTTCGTGATCGGCGGCCCGCAGGGCGACTGCGGTCTGACGGGCCGCAAGATCATCGTCGATACGTACGGCGGCGCGGTACCGCACGGCGGCGGCGCGTTCTCGGGCAAGGATCCGTCGAAGGTGGACCGCTCGGCAGCGTATGCCGGCCGCTATGTGGCGAAGAACATCGTCGCTGCGGGCCTCGCGTCGCGCTGCCTGATCCAGGTGTCGTACGCCATCGGCGTCGCGCAGCCGACCTCGGTCATGGTCAACACGTCCGGCACCGGCCGCGTGTCGGATGCGACCATCACGCGCCTCGTGCAGGAGCATTTCGACCTGCGTCCGAAGGGCATCATCCAGATGCTCGACCTGCTGCGTCCGGTCTACGAGAAGAGCGCGGCTTACGGTCACTTCGGCCGCGAAGAGCCGGAATTCACGTGGGAAGCCACGGACAAGGCGCTGGCGCTCGCGGAAGCCGCCGGTACCGAACCGGTCGCCGCGCTGGCGGATTAACGCGAGGCGCAGGCCGCTTGAGTGCCAAAAACCCCGCCGGCATTCGTGCCGGGCGGGGGTTTTTTTATGGGTTCCTGGTTTCGTGTCGCTTCGCGTCTGGCAACGCCCGGAATTGGCGCCGTAAGCCGCGCGAGCCGGCGCGCCCATCACGCGCGCGAGGCAAAGCGCTTCTTAACGACTTGCGAAC
Source organism: uncultured Paraburkholderia sp. (assembly GCA_940746715.1). Lineage (GTDB taxonomy): Bacteria > Pseudomonadota > Gammaproteobacteria > Burkholderiales > Burkholderiaceae > Paraburkholderia. Next base: position 16,058 of record CALNWN010000005.1, on the reverse strand, counting down.
GCAAACCAGCCGGTGTGCCGTTCGTCGACATGCGACGCGGACCGGCGGCTCGCGCTTTGCGGCCTGGCGGCGGCTGGGGCACGCACGCTGCGTGGCGCTCAGACGCAGCGGCGTCGGCTTGCGCAGCAGCGTGCGCAGCGAGAAGCGGCGCGAACTGCCGCGCGCGCAACGCCGAGAAGAAACTGTTGAACCAGGTGCGAATGCCGTCGACCGCTTTGGCATCGCGCCATTGTTCGCCCAACGCGCGCGTGCGCGTGGCGTGATGACGCAGGGCGCGGACGACATGACGGCGCGCCGGACGGGCGGCTTTCAGGGCGGCTCGGGTAAAACGGGTGCTCAGAAGAGTATGCATGGCTTCAAAAACAGGCAGCGTGTCGCGCGATGAAATGTGCGCCAGTAGCAGCACCAAGCATGCCAATGGCGCTCTCGCGGCGAACGGCGCGGGAGCCCGGGATTCGGTGGAGAACTGCGCGGCGACAAACTGCGCGGCGGACAGCGCCTTCAGGCTCGACGGCCAGTGCGGCGCGAAAGCAGGCGGAATAGCGATCAACATGCGTGCAGGCTACACGTGAATCGTGACGCCCGAAAGTCGGTTTTTACCCTGCGCATCAGGGTTTCTACGGGGTTCTCCTGGACTTGGGCGAGAGCCGGCGCCCCAGCGGGCGTCTGTCTTCGCGGACGATTTTTGTGCGCCGTTGCACAGCCGGCGTGCAGGCGCAAGCGCCGTGCCGCATGCAATTAGTGCGAGCCTTGCAGACCTGCATCAAGCGCATCGCGCGACGCGCAGGCGAAACAGCAGGCGGTATGATCGCGCCCGTTTTACAATCGAAGATCGGTTAGTCGACGGTCACGGAACACAATGTCACTCCATTCGAAGAAAGAGCAGATCCACACGCTGCGCGAGCAGGGCTTTGTCGTCGTGCCGGGCCTCGTGTCGGCCGAACGGTGCGAGCAAATGAAACAGGTCGCGCAACGTCAGCTGGAGGAAGCCGCCGCGCCGATCGAGTTCGAAGCGGATCTGCAATACCCGGGTGCGCCGTCGTCGAAACTCGCGCTTGGCGGTCATACCGTGCGGCGCCTGCTGGATGCCTATGGGCGCGACCCCAGCTTCGCAGATTGGGCGACCGCGCCGGAAATTCGCGGCTGGATGGAGTTGTATTTCGGCGAAGAGCCGCGCCTGTCGCGCGCGCATCACAACTGCATGATGACGAAGCACCCGGCGTACGGCAGCCTGACCGGCTGGCACCGCGACGTGCGTTACTGGTCGTTCGAGTGCGACGATCTGGTTTCGGTATGGCTCGCGCTCGGCAACGAAACCGTCGACAACGGCGCGCTGTGGTTCGTGCCCGGCTCGCATAGCGCCGCCTTCACCGGCGAGCGCTTTGACGAGGCCAAATTCTTCCGCTCCGACCTCGAGGAAAACCAGGCCTGGATTCGCGCGGCCGTATCGCCCGAACTGAAAGCCGGGGACGTGGTGTTTTTCCACTGCAACACGCTGCACTCGGCGGGCAAGAATCTGAGCGATCAGGTGAAGTTCTCGCTGGTGTTCACCTATCACGGCGCGAGCAATGTGCCGTTGCCGGGAACGCGGTCGGCGGCGAAACCTGAAATTGCTTTTTGAGCGCGGCTGCGCTCAGCGGCTACCTTCTCGGTTGCTACTTCTTTTTGCGGCGCGTGCGGTGCAAGCCGAACACGCAGACATGCGCATACGCAGCGCGCGTGACAGCACCGCCGCCTTCACCGTCTAGCGCTTGCGCCCCGACAGCGCCATGCCCGTAATGCCCGCGAGCGTGGCCACCACGCCGCCCACGATCAGCATGATCGCCTTGTTCGACGGCGAACCGGTAAAGACGCGCGAGACGTCGCTGCTCACCGAGTTGAACGCCTGCCCGCCGAAATACAGCAGCAATACGCCGCCCACAATCAGTGCAATCGAAATCGCCTTCGTCATTTAATGCTCCATAAAGCTGATCGGCGAAAGTGTAGGGGAGGTGCTAGCCCGCGTCCATCCCGCGGGGCCTTGGCCTGCACGGCTTGCGTCGATTGGCTACCATAGCGGTCTGGCCGCACATAAAAACAAACTCACGGCAGCACGCCTCCCGCAGCATGCGATTGCCTCAGCCCGACTTGACCGGGCGACATCATCCTCAAGGACACCAGCAATGGCTTACGAAGCAGCTTCAGAACGCTATTCGGACATGCAGTACCGCGTGTGCGGCAAGACGGGTCTCAAACTCCCCGCGCTGTCGCTCGGTTTGTGGCACAACTTCGGCGACACGACGCCGATTTCCACGCAGCGCGAAATTCTGCGCACTGCTTTCGACCTCGGCATTACGCATTTCGATCTCGCGAACAACTATGGGCCGCCGTATGGCAGCGCCGAAACCAACTTCGGCCGCCACTTCAAGGACGACTTCAAGCCCTATCGCGACGAACTGCTGATTTCGTCGAAGGCCGGTTGGGATATGTGGCCCGGTCCGTATGGACAAGGCGGCGGTTCGCGCAAGTACGGGCTCGCGAGTCTGGACCAGAGCCTCACGCGCATGGGCCTCGACTACGTCGACATTTTCTATTCGCACCGCTTCGACGCGAACACGCCGCTCGAGGAAACCGCCGGCGCATTGGCGAGCGCCGTGCAGCAGGGCAAGGCGCCCTACATCGGCATTTCGTCGTATTCAGCGAGCAAGACGCTCGAAATGGCGAAGCTGCTGGCCGAGTACAAGGTGCCGCTGCTGATTCATCAGCCCGCGTACAACATGCTCAATCGCTGGATTGAACGTGAACTGTTCGACACGCCGGAACAGGTCGGCGCGGGCACGATTGCGTTCACGCCGCTCGCGCAGGGGGTCTGCTCACCGGCAAGTATCTGAGCGGCGTGCCGCAGGACGCGCGCGTCAACAAGCCGGGCGGCGGGTCGCTCAAGCAGGAGCATTTGAGCGCGGAGAATATCGAGCACGTGCGCAAGCTCAATGAGATCGCGCAGCGTCGCGGACAAAGCCTCGCGCAAATGGCGTTGGCGTGGGCGTTGCGCGATCCGCGCGTGACGTCGGTGCTGATCGGCGCGAGCCGGGCGGAACAGGTGCGCGAAAACGTCGGCACGCTGAAGAACCTGGCGTTCTCGACAGACGAACTCGCGGAAATCGACCGCTATGCAACGGAAGGCGGCATCAACCTGTGGGAGAAACCGTCGACGGATCAGGCGATCTGATTCCGGCGACGCTGCCGCCACGCAGATGAAAAGAAAGCCGCCGCACAGGCGGCTTTTTCGCTAGACGAGCGCGTGCAAGCCTTCGACCAGCACGACGGCGAACACGACACCGAGCAGCGCACCCAGCACGCGCAGCGCGTTGTGCCGCAATTCCGTCTTGCAAGGCAGCGCGCCCACGAACAGCGCCCCCGCCAGCGCCATCGGAATGACCAGAATGAAGTCGCCAATCGTGAAGTAGGTCGTCATACTCGTCTCCTTTTGTATCAGCCGCGAAAGCAGCGGCTCTGTCTCAGAGCCGTGCGCTGCCAACGCGCGATTTGAGTATAGGTGACGCCTGAAGCGGCGTTGATGCGTCGACGAGCGTGCCAACGCTTATTCGCAAGCCGCAGAAGCCAGCGCCTGTAAGGCTTGGCGTCCTTGTCGCGACGCAGCAAAGCACGCGTTAAAAAGTGAAGCGTTTGCTTACGCAGTCCTTTCTTTTTATCGACTTTCGATGCAGCGCGGATTCTCGCGATTGACCACCGCCACTGAAGTCGGGCTCAACTGTGAGCCAGGTCCAGCCGACGCAACCTCAGGGCAGCAACAATGCCGATCACGAGCAGCGCCGCAACCAGTCCTGCCACGCCGCCCCATCCACAACCGGCCCACATGTGGCCGCCATATGAACCGACCACGCTGGAGCCGATGTAGTACGCGAGCAGATAAAGCGCGGCGGCCTGGCCCTTGGCCTCTTTCGCGAGACGCCCCACCCAGCCGCTCGCCACCGCGTGACCTGCAAAGAAGCCGAACGTCACGCATGCGATGCCGCCGACAATCGCCGCAAGCGGACTTAACAGGGTGAGCGCGAGACCTGCGCCCATCAGCAGCAAACTGGCGGTGAGCACGCGGGCGCGCCCGAACGTGTCGGCCATGCGTCCGGACCACGGCGACGCGACCACGCCCGTCAGATACACGACAAGATCGCGCCGATCGCCGTTTGACTCAGGCGATACGGCGGCGCGAGCAGCCGGTAGCCGATGTAGTTGTACAGCGTGACGAAGCTGCCCATCAGCACGAAGCCGAGCAGGAACAGCAAGGGCAAGCCGGGCCGCGTGAACTGCCGCAGCAGCGCGCTGCGATGATGCGTGAAGCCGAGCCCGCGCCGCGGCACGAAATGACGCGACGGCGGCAGCAGCGCGCGAAACACGAGCATCGACAGAATGCCGAGCACGCCGATCGTGCCGATCGCGACGCGCCACGAAAACAGATCCGCGACCACGCCGGTGATCACTCGTCCGGCCATCCCGCCGATTGCCGTGCCACCGACAACAGACCCATTGCAAGGCCGAGGCCGTCGGGGTGCACTTCCTCGGCGAGATAGGCCATGGCGACGGCCGGCACGCCGCCGAGCGCGAGACCTTCGAGCGCGCGCAGCACGAGCAACTGATGCCACTGCGGCGCAATCGCCACGCCGATGGTCAGCAGCGCCGAGACGGTCAGCGACAGCGTCATCAGCTTGTGACGGCTCCAGCCTTCGGAAACAAAGCCGGCGGTGAAGATGGAGAACGCGAGCGCCGCAGTCGACAGCGAAACGGTGAGGCTGCTTTGCGCGGGCGTTACATCGAATGCCGCCGAAAACGACGGCAACAGCGGCTGCACGCAGTACAGCAGCGAAAACGTGGCGTAGCCGGCGAACAGCAAGGCCGATGCTCGCGCGCCAGTAGGCGCGGCTGCCGCGTTCCAGGTAAGAGGTGTCGGTGGCGTTGGGCACGTCAAGGAAGAAAAAGCGGAATAGGCAGGGCGCACGCGGCTCAGAGCCGAAGCACGAGCGAAGTATCCGTCCGCTGCGGACATCCACGAAGCTTCGCGCTGGCGCCGCGCATGCATAGCAGTTAAGGATACGCTGAAAATCAGCACCACGCGTGGCTGAGCGGCGCTAGCCCGGCCGAGGCTCCTTGTTTTGATATCTGCGGCCAGCAGGGTTTATGATGGTCTCGTTGCGATGCCGCGCGTCGCGACGAATCAGCCGAAACGACGGGCGAAACGCCTTCACTTCGGGCTTTCAAAGGGCCCCGCAAAACGGGAACAATGACTCGTAGCTCTCACGCGTATTCACGCGCAGCAGTCTGGGTGCGTACGCAACGTTACCGCGAAGCGGCGCTTTTATCATCACCTTGACCGGCACGAATCCATAAAGCCGGCTATGGGAGAACGGGGAAACATCATGCAAATCGGTTCCATTGTCCGATCGGTGCATATCGCCGTGCCGCAAGGCGCGCGGAATCGTCATGCGCATTCTCGGCGACATGGCCATGGTGGCGTGGTATACTGGTGAGCCCGGCGCTTTGCCGCAACTGAACACCGAACCCTTTTTCCTCGAAGACCTGATCGACACCGGCGAACTCGTGCGTCCGTCAAGCGCGCAAATGCATTAAGGCGGTTGTGGTTTCGCGCGTCGGCTGTTTGTCTCAGGGACGCGCGCCGCAGGTTGCGCCGCACTCGTCTTTGACGGCGGCGCGGCGCACAATGCGGGCATGAACGACATTCTCGATCCACAGGACGGCGCCGCGCGCGCCGTGCCTTTCGCCCGGCTCCAGCCGGAAATCGTGCTCGACGCGCTGGACAGCGTGCTGGCCACCGTCGGCGTACGCACCGACGGGCGCATGCTGCCGCTCAACAGCTACGAAAATCGCGTGTATCAGGTGGGCATCGAAGACGGGCCGCCCGTCGTCGCGAAGTTCTATCGCCCGGAGCGCTGGAGCGACGTCGCCATCCTCGAGGAACATGCGTTCGTCGCCGAACTGGCCGCGCGCGAAATTCCCGCGGTGCCGGCGCGCGTCTTCGAGGGCCGCACGCTGCATAGCTTCGACGGGTTTCGCTTTTCGATCTTCGAGCGCCGCGGCGGACGCGCGCCCGACCTGGATCGCCGCGATACGCTCGAGTGGCTCGGACGCTTTATCGGCCGGATTCATGCGGTCGGGCAGACGCAGAACTACACGGAGCGTCCTGCGCTCGACATTCAGACTTTCGGCTATGAGCCGCGCGATTTCCTGCTCGCGCACTGCTTCGTTCCCGACGACGTGCGCGGCGCGTGGGAAACCGTCGTCAATCTGGCGCTGGAAGGAGTCGAGCGCGCATTCGAGCGCGCCGGCGAAATCCGCCTGCTGCGGATGCACGGCGACTGTCATCCGAGCAATGTGTTGTGGACGGACGCGGGCCCGCATTTCGTCGACTTCGACGACAGCCGCATGGGCCCGGCCGTGCAGGATCTGTGGCTGCTGCTGCCGGGTGGGCGGGCCGAGGCGTCGCGTGCGCTCGCCGATCTGCTCGCCGGTTACGAAGACTTCTGCGACTTCGAGCCGCGCGAACTGCATCTCATTTCGCTTTTCGATCTTCGAGCGCCGCGGCGGACGCGCGCCCGACCTGGATCGCCGCGATACGCTCGAGTGGCTCGGACGCTTTATCGGCCGGATTCATGCGGTCGGGCAGACGCAGAACTACACGGAGCGTCCTGCGCTCGACATTCAGACTTTCGGCTATGAGCCGCGCGATTTCCTGCTCGCGCACTGCTTCGTTCCCGACGACGTGCGCGGCGCGTGGGAAACCGTCGTCAATCTGGCGCTGGAAGGAGTCGAGCGCGCATTCGAGCGCGCCGGCGAAATCCGCCTGCTGCGGATGCACGGCGACTGTCATCCGAGCAATGTGTTGTGGACGGACGCGGGCCCGCATTTCGTCGACTTCGACGACAGCCGCATGGGCCCGGCCGTGCAGGATCTGTGGCTGCTGCTGCCGGGTGGGCGGGCCGAGGCGTCGCGTGCGCTCGCCGATCTGCTCGCCGGTTACGAAGACTTCTGCGACTTCGAGCCGCGCGAACTGCATCTCATCGAAGCGCTGCGCACGCTGCGGCTGATTCATTACCAGGCGTGGCTCGCGCGCCGCTGGGACGACCCCGCGTTTCCGGCGGCGTTTCCCTGGTTTAATACGCAGCGGTACTGGGAAGACCGCATCCTCGAAATGCGCGAGCAGCTCGGCGCGATGCAGGAAGGGCCGCTCTGGCCGGTGTGAAGGTGCGTCCACCGCGCCACCGTGATTGAGCAAACCCGCCAATTGTGTAATGATAGCCATTCTCAATTGAAGGGCATCGCCAGCTTCCTGTCACATGTCTCCTCCTCTGTGACTGCCAGCCAGCCTCTCAACGGAAGGGCTCCGCGCCGCTGGCCGGGGCCGTCCGCTTTCCTTTTTTCGAATTCGTCCGCTGCCGGTTAGTGAGCGCGCGCCCGTCTGTGCGCGGGCGGCGGCTTAACCTGCTGCACCGGAGCATGGATGTGAACGCGCCTGAATCGATCGATATGAAACCTGCTGCCGACGGCACCTCGCGCTACGTCGTCCACGACGAGCCGCCCGGCCGTCATTTGATGGACGGCGCCGAGCAGGCGGTGCGGCGTCAGCGTTCGCGGCGCGCGAACTTCATCAAATGGCTGCGCAAGGTGCATGGATGGGTCGGCCTGCGGGGCGCGGTGCTCGGACTGATGTTCGGCGCGACCGGCTTCCTGCTGAACCATCGCGCCGGTCCGATGAAGGTGCCGACGGGCCAGCCGCAGGTCGAAGAATTGCAGATGGCCGTGCCCGACAAGCCGTTCCATTCGCCGATGGACATGGCGAAGTGACTCAAAGGCGAGCTGAAAATAGACGGCAAGCCTGGCAGAATGAAACGCGAGCCGGCGCATCCCGTCGCGTGGGGCGACCGCAGCACGGTTCAGCCGGAATTCTGGCAGGTGGCGTTCACCGCGCCGACGCAGAACGTGCAAGCCGAGTACTGGGTCGGCAACGGTTTCGTCGCGGTAAAACGCACGCAAAACTCCTTCCTCGCGACCATGACGAACCTGCACAAGGGCGTCGGCTTGAGCATCGGCTGGATGCTGCTGGTCGACACGATCGCGGGCTCGCTGATTCTGCTTTCGCTGACGGGCGTGCTGTTGTGGACCGAGCTGAACAAGCGCCGCGTGGTGGGCGTCGTGCTGGTGGGCGGATCGATCGTCGCCGCCGTGGTGTGCGGCCTGATGTGAGCTTGGGTGCGCCTCGAGTGCGCGCCGCTGCGGCGAGCGCTCGGACGCGACGCCCCTACGGGCTGCAAGCCGCCCCGCCCGACGCCGCGATCTCCCGCGCGGCCTTTGCGCCTTCCACCTGAAGCAGCGTGGGCAGCGACACCCCGTTTTTAGCCGCCGTCACTTCCGCGAGAATCGACACGGCAATTTCGGGCGGCGTGCGGCTGCCGATATAAATGCCCACGGGCCCATGCAACCGGGCCAGCTCGGTTTCGCTCAGATCGAATTCCTTGAGCCGCTCGCGGCGCGCTTGGTTATTGCGCCGCGAACCCAGCGCGCCGACATAGAACGCCGGCGTCTTCAGCGCTTCCATCAAGGCCAGGTCGTCGAGCTTGGGGTCGTGCGTGAGCGCGATCACCGCGCAGCGTTCGTCGAGCTTCATGTCGAGCACGGTGTCGTCCGGCATGGTTCGCACGATCTTCGTGCCGGAGATGTTCCACTCTTCCGTGTACTCCTCGCGCGGGTCGCAAACCGTCACCTGATAGTCGAGCCCCACGGCGATGTTGCACAAATAGCGCGACAACTGTCCCGCGCCGATCACGAGCATCCGGTAACGCGGACCGTGAATCGTCAAAAGGCGCTCGCCGTCGAAATCCACGCCGTCGGTGGCCAGCGCCTTGCCGAGCCGCGCCTCGCCCGAGCGCATGTCGAGTTCGCGCGCGACGAGCCGTCCTTCTTCGACCGCATGGCGGAGTTCGGCGTGCGTCAACGGTTCGGGCACCAGTTGGATCGTGCCGCCGCAAGGCAGTCTGAAGCGATGCGCTTCTTCTGCCGTGATGCCGTACTTCACCGCTTCGGGATGCGTCTGCTCGATGCCCCTCTGCCGCACGCGATCAATGATCGTCTTCAATGCAGCCGCCCGAAACCGAGCCGACCACGAGTCCGTCGTCGCGCACCGCGAGCATCGCGCCCTCGGGCCGCGGCGACGAGCCCCACGTCTTGACCACCGTCACCAGTAGCGCGCGATGTCCTTCGTCAAGCCAACGTGCGCTGGACTTCAGGACTTCGAGATCCACGCTGTCCATGATTTCTTCCTCTTCGTTGCACCGCCGCCGGGCTCGCCGTCCGCGGTCCCGGCCGATGCGGTATTGTGCCCCGTGGCGTCGGCGGCTGCAGTGTCCGCGCCGTCGCCGGCGGTATCAGACTCGGCGGGACCCGCGTTTTGGCCACTAAGCTGCGCGCCGAAGCGCTTGAAGAATTCCCCGGCGATCTTGCGCGCCGCGCCGTCCACGAGCCGCGAGCCGATTTGCGCCAGCTTGCCGCCGACCTGCGCGCTCGCCGTGTAGCTGAGTTTTGTCGCCGCGTCGCCGTCGGCTTCGAGCGTGACGCGCGCGCTGCCCTTGGCGAAGCCGGCTGCGCCGCCCTGGCCTTCGAACACGATGTTGTACGCGTTCGGCGCGTCGATATCGGTGAGTTGCATGCGTCCCTTGAAGCGCGCCTTGACCGGGCCGACCGCGGCGCTGAGCGCGACGAGGTAGGCATTCTCGCCGTCCGGGTCGATGCTTTCGCAGCCCGGAATGCAGCCGCGCAAAATCTCCGTGTCGTTCAGCGCCTCCCACGTGCGTTGCTGGGAAACCGGCAGCGTATGAGTTTCGGTCAGTTCCATGAACTTGCTCCTGCGGTTGGCGTGGCGAGAACGCCCGGGCGCGGCGCGCGCGTAAGTTGCGCGAGGTCTCGTGCCCGAACGCGGCGAGGCTCTCCAGATTATGAACCGGGCGATGCGCGTCAACATATGGCAGGATCGCCTGCACGCCGCGCGCCTTCGGAGAAAAGCCGCTGAAACGCAGCAGCGGATTGAGCCATACGATTCGATGCGCGAAGCGGCGCAAGCGCGCCATTTCGGTGTCGAGCACGTCGATCGCTTCGTGGTCGAGGCCATCGGTCACGAGCAGGACGGTGGCGCGCCCGGCGAGCACGCGGCGCGCCCAGCGTCGGTTGAATTCCGCGAGCGCCGCGCCGATGCGCGTGCCGCCCGACCAGTCGACAACCTGCTCGGTGAGCGCCGCAATGGCCACGTCGGGGTCGCGCTCGCGCAGCGCGCGCGTCGCGTTGGTAAGCCGCGTGCCGAACAGAAACACCTGCAGACGTTCGCGCGACTGCACGAGCGCATGGCAGAAGTACAGCACGGCGCGCGAATAACTGCTCATCGAGCCGGGGATGTCGAGCAGCACGAGCGGCGGCTTGCGCTCCACCGCCGCGCGATATTTCCACACGGTCCAGTCGCCGCCCGCGCGCACGGCTTGTCGCGCGCTCGCGCGCAAGTCCGCATGCGTGCCGTGCGACGCGGCCTTCAGACGCCGCGTCGGTTCCGTCGCAAGCGGCAGACGCTGGGCGCGAATCAGATGCCGCAGCGTGCGCCATTCGTCGGCGGAAAGGGTGTCGAAGTCGCGATGACGCAGCCGCTCTTCCGCGCTGAACGTGAGATGCGCGCGCAATTCCTGCTGCTCGGTTTCCTGCGGCTTGCGCGTGTGCGGCGAAGGCGGCGCGCGGACCGCGAGCGCGTCCGCGAGACGGTTGTTGCGTTTCGGCGGCGGCAGGCCGTCGCGGACCTTCGGCAGAAGCAGCGCGCGCAGCTTGCCTTCCCAGTCCGGATCGCGCCAGAAAAGCGCGAAGGCGGCGAGCGCGTCGACCGCATGGGCGGGCGACATGGGCAGGCCCGCGCCCCGCAGCACGGCGCACGAAATGCACGACGTTGCGGGCGAGCGTGGGCGTGTCGGTTTCGAGCGGCGCGGCGGCGGCGTTCATCGCGGCTGTCGCGCTTTCAGCGCGCGTGGCCTCGCCGTCGTTCGAGCCTTCACCGCGAGTCGGCGTCGTCATGCTCGCTATCCCGGCGCGGCGAGGCATGCTGCGATCTGCGCCGCGTCGACCCGGGCCAGATCGTCCTGATACTTGAGCAGCACGCCGAGCGTGTTCTGCACCGACTGCGGATCGAGTTCCGTCACCGAAAGCGCTTCCAGCGCGCGGCACCAGTCGATCGTTTCGGCGATGCCCGGCGCCTTGAAGAGGTCGATGCCGCGCAGCCGATGCACGAAATCGACCGCGCGCCGCTGCAATTCCGCCGATGTGTGAGGCGCGCGCCGCCACGATCTGAAGCTCGCGATCGCGGTCCGGATAACCGATCCATTGATACAGGCAGCGGCGCTTCAACGCGTCGTGTACTTCGCGCGTGCGGTTGGACGTCATCACGACGAGCGACGGTTGCGCCGCGCGCACTGTGCCGTACTCGGGAATGGACACCTGGAAGTCGGACAGCAGTTCGAGCAGAAACGCTTCGAACGGTTCGTCCGCGCGGTCGATTTCGTCGATCAGCAGCACGCGCCGCGCGCCCGGATGATTTTCGTCGGGCATCAACGCTTGCAGCAGCGGGCGCTTGAGCAGGAATTCGCCGCGATACAGGGTGTCGTTATCGGGCCGCTCGCCTGCGGCTTCGGCAAGACGCAGCGCCATGATCTGGCGCGGGTAGTCCCACTCGTACAGCGCACTCGCGGTGTCGAGGCCCTCATAGCATTGCAGCCGCAGCATTGTCGTGCCGAGCATGCCCGCCGTCGCTTTGGCGAGTTCCGTCTTGCCGACGCCAGGCTCGCCTTCGACGAACAGCGGACGCTCCATGCGAAGCGCGAGATACAACGCCGTCGCCAATTCGCGGCTCGCAAAGTAGTCTTGCGCGGCGAGTTGCGCGAGGGTGTCGTCGATGGAAGCGGGATGCATGGCGTTCCTAGGATCCGCGCGCTCAGCGATGCGCTTGAGCGAATGCAGCCGGCGCGAGCGTGCAGGCTCGCGCCGGCTGTCTATACAAAGGATGGCTAACTATTTGCCCTCGCCACGGCGCGCGCCGCGAGTACCGGAATCAGATGCGCGCGATACTCGGCGCTCGCGTGCATGTCGTCGTTCAGATTCGCGCCCGTCACCGCCACGCGCACGCCGCTGGCGAACTTCGCCACGAACACGCCGACGAGCGCGAAGTGCGAGGCGGGGTTGCGGAATTTCTCATACGCCGCGCGCTCGGGCACCGGAAATTCGACGGCGACGATCAGCTCGTCCGGTTCCAGCGCGGTCTCGTACATGCCCACGAAGAAGTCGCTGGATGAAATGCGCCGGCGTTGCGTGACGATGGTGGCGTCGAGCCCCATCGACGCGGCCGGGTAGCAGGCGGCCGGATCGTTGTTGGCGAGCGAGCCGCCCAGCGTGCCGAGCGCGCACCTGGCGGTCGCCGATGTGCGCGGCGAGATCCGCGAGCGCCGGCAGCACGCGCCGCAATTCGGCGTGCTCCGCGACATCCGCGTGACAAACGGCGGCGCCGATCTTCACCATGCCGGCGTCGACGGTGATCGACTTCAGCGCGGGAATGCTCGTCACGTCGATCAATTGCGACGGCTGCGCAAGTCGCAGCCGCATGGTCGGCAAGAGGCTCTGTCCGCCCGCGAGAAACTTCGCGTCGCTGTCGGCGGCAATGGCTGCGGCGGCCGCTTGCGGGTCCGTCGCGCGTTGATACTCGAATGAATACATGTCGAATGCTCCGCTCAGGATCTCAAAGGGCTGCCTGCTTTGCCATGCGAATGGCCGACCACACGCGATGCGGCGTGGCGGGCATCTGCAGGTCGGTCACGCCGAGTGGCGCGAGCGCGTCGATGATCGCGTTGATCACGGCCGGCGGCGAGCCGATCGCGCCCGCTTCGCCGCAACCTTTGACGCCAAGCGGATTGTGCGTGCACGGCGTGCCCTTCGCGGTCTCCACGGTGAAGTTCGGCAAGTCCGACGCGTGCGGCATCGCGTAATCCATATACGAGCCGGACAGCAACTGCCCGCTTTCCTTGTCGTACACACAGCGCTCCAGCATGGCCTGGCCGATGCCTTGCGCGAGGCCGCCGTGCACCTGGCCTTCGACGATCATCGGGTTGATCACGTTGCCGAAATCGTCCACGGCTGTGAACTGCTGGATCTGGCACACGCCCGTGTCCGGATCGACCTCGATCTCGCAGATGTACGCGCCCGACGGATACGTGAAGTTGCTCGGGTCGTAGAACGCGCTTTCTTCGAGGCCCGGCTCCAGCACTTCGAGCGGATAGTTGTTCGGCACATAGGCCGCGAGCGAAATTTCGGCGAAGGCCTTCGTGCGATCGGTGCCGGCCACGCGGAACACGCCGTCTTTGAACTCGATGTCTTCCGCAGCCGCTTCGAGCAGATGCGCGGCGATCTTCCTCGCCTTGGCTTCGATCTTGTCGAGCGCTTTCATGATCGCCGAGCCGCCGACCGCGATGGAGCGCGAGCCATACGTGCCCATGTCGAACGGAATGCGCCCGGTGTCGCCGTGCACGATCTCGACGCTTTCGAGCGGAATGCCGAGCCGGTCCGCGACCACTTGCGCAAAGGTCGTTTCGTGTCCCTGGCCGTGACTGTGCGAGCCGGTGAACACGGTGACGGAGCCGGTCGGATGCACGCGGATCTGCCCGACCTCGAAGAGACTCGCGCGTGCGCCGAGCGCGCCGGCAATGTTCGACGGTGCGAGCCCGCATGCCTCGATATAGCAGGAATAGCCGAGGCCGCGCCGCTTGCCGTTCTTCTCCGATTGCTGGCGGCGCGCTTCGAAGCCTTTCACATCGGCGAGCTCGAGCGAGCGAGGATGGTTTCATAGTCGGCAGTGTCGTAAGTGAGGCCGACCGGTGTCGCGTACGGAAATTCGCGGATGAAGTTGCGGCGGCGAATCTCGGCCGGGTCGATCTTCATCTCGCGCGCGGCCGTTTCGACGAGCCGCTCCACCACGTAGGTCGCTTCGGGGCGGCCCGCGCCGCGATAGGCATCGACGGGAACCGTGTTCGTGAAGACGGCCTTCACCTCCGCGTAAATGGCGGGCGTCGCATACTGGCCGGCGAGCAGCGTCGCGTACAGGATGGTGGGCACGCTGGAGGCGAAGGTGGACAGATACGCGCCCATGTTCGCGATAGTGTGAATGCGCATGCCGAGGAACTTGCCGTCGGCGTCGAGCGCGAGTTCAGCTTTCGTCACATAATCGCGGCCATGCGCGTCTGACAGAAAGGCTTCCGAGCGCTCGGCCGTCCACTTCACCGGACGGCGAATTTTCTTCGACGCCCATGTCAGCGCGACGTCTTCCGCGTATAGAAAAATCTTCGAACCGAAGCCGCCGCCGACGTCCGGCGCGATCACGCGCAACTTCGACTCCGGCAACGACAGCACGAACGCAGCCATCAGCAGGCGCTCCACGTGCGGATTCTGATTCGCGACGTAGAGCGTGTAGCTGTCGTCCTGCGGCGAATAGCTCGCGTTGACCGCGCGCGGTTCGATCGCGTTCGGCACGAGGCGGTTGTTGACGATGTCGAGTGTGGTGACGTGCGCGGCTTTGGCGAAGGCGGCGTCGGTGGCCGCTTTGTCGCCGTGGCCCCAATTGTAGCAGACGTTGTCCGGCACTTCGTCGTGCACAGCCGGCTGGCCGGGGTCGGCTGCGTGCACCGTGTCGACCACGGCGGGCAGCACGTCGTAGTCGACTTCGATCAGCTCGGCGGCGTCTTTCGCGGCCTTGATCGAGTCGGCAATGACGAGCGCGACCTGATCGCCGACGTGCCGCACTTTCGTATGCGCGATGATCGGATGCGGCGGCTCGTTCATCGGCTTGCCGTCGGTGCTGTGGATGAGCCAGCCGCACGGCAGGCCGCCCACGTTTTCCGCCGCCATGTCCTTGCCGGTGAAGATGGCGACCACGCCGGGCGACTGCTTCGCCGCGGTGGTGTCGATGCTGCTGATCCTGGCGTGCGCGTGCGGCGAGCGCAGAAATACCGCGTAGGTCTGCTGGGGTAGCAGGATGTCGTCGGTGTACTGGCCGTTGCCGGTCAGAAATCGATAGTCTTCCTTACGTTCGACGGAAGCGCCGATCAGGTTGGGCGTGTCGGGTGCGTTCATGATCGGCTCCTCAGGCAGTGGCTTGCGCGGTGGCGCTTGGGGTTGTGCCTGTCGCTGCGCTTGCCGTTGCGCTCCCCGCACCGGACGACTTCATGCCCTCGGCGCCTTCGAGCACCGCCTTCACGATGTTGTGATAGCCGGTGCAGCGGCACAGATTGCCGTCGAGCTGCGCGCGCACGTCATCGTCGGTGAGGTCCGGCTGACGCGTGACGAGCGAGATGGCGCTCATGACCATGCCGGGCGTGCAGAAGCCGCATTGCAGGCCGTGACAATGTTTGAAGGCGGCTTGCATAGGGTGCAGCGCGCCGTCTTTGGCGAGGCCTTCGATGGTGGTCACCTGGGTGCCGTCTGCCTGCGCCGCCAGGATGTTGCACGATTTGATCGCGCGGCCGTCGAGGTGGACGGTGCATGCGCCGCACTGCGCGGTATCGCAGCCGACGTGCGTGCCGGTCAGGCGGAGTTGATCGCGAAGGAACTGAACAAGCAGGGTGCCGGGCTCGACTGAAGCGCTGATGGGCGCGCCGTTCACCTTCAGACTAATGCTGATCGCCATGAAGTCGTCTCCTTGTGGGGGGAAACCGGACCGCTCCTGTTCTGCCTTCAGCCTGCCTGTTCGTGGGTCCGATTAGGGTGCTGCGGTTTTTTTATGAGTGTGCCAAAAGGTAAAGCACAAATTGGGCGGGGGCGCTATGAGGGGTTTTTTGTTTTTTTGGATGGCTGTTTTTTTACCCCCTTGGCCTTTCCTTGAGTTCACGGTGGTCTATTGGCGTTGCCCCTGTGCGGGGCGGCACTTACTTTCCTTGCATGCCGCAAAGAAAGTAGGCAAAGAAAGCGGCTCACACCGCCAGCTCATA
>CALNWN010000004.1 GCA_940746715.1 uncultured Paraburkholderia sp. | reverse complement strand
TACCTTGAACGAGAACACCGGCTGGTTGTCCTCGCGCTTCAGATACACCGGGTTGCGCAGACGCGTCGACAGATGCGGCGCGCGTTCGAGCTCGGTCTCGCGGGCCACGTCGTAGACGCGCGCGGTGAGGGTTTTTTTCAGGTAGTCGTGACGAAGTGCGACAGTGTCGACGGCTTCAGCAAGCGGTGCGGGTTCGCGTAACAGCAAGGCAGGCTCCTGTGCGGCAAGGACGTAGCATCGAAAGTCGACCAGGAGGCGGAGCAAGCGGACATAAAAAACCCGCCTCGTGGGGCGGGTTATGTGTGACTGCAATCAGAAGACGCGCTAACCCACCATTCGATGAATGATGCTAATAATCAGCGCAATACGGATGTCGAGGCAGTTCATGCGTCCGATCATCGTTGACTTGTCACGATTTGTCAATGGCGCGCCCGTGACGCGCCTCGAGCCCCGCGTCACGGGCGCTGCGGCCTGGGCTGCCGCCGCGGTTCCGGTCCTGGCTGCACAGCCCGCGCACCGCGCGCACCCGCGGCCGATTCGCTGCGCGCCCCAAGTACGCGTTCGCGGAGGAACAGCTCGAACTGCGCCATCATCACGTCACGCGCGCCGCGTGAAAAGAGCGCGTGATCGACCTTGCCGACTTTCTTCACCGAAACGTTCTTTCGTTTGCGCAACCGAATGCCGTCAGGGCCGAAGTGGATGTCGAGTTCGTCGAGGCCCTCGTCGAGCGGGCCATAGAGCAGCGCGGTTTGCACGGCCTTGCGCTCGAGTTCGAACATGAGTCGACGGATCGCGCCGCCCGGCGTGCGCGCCGAGCAGTCCTTCGAGCACGGCGCCCGCGCGCGCGGCGACGCGCGCGGAAAGACGGCGCGCGAGTTCGAGCATGATCGCGCGCGCATTCGCCCGGCCGCTCAACAGACGCAGCCACTTGCGCGGATTGCGCATTGCGCGCCGGTACACTTCGCTCGACGCGACATACTGCGCGCCTGGCGGCACGCGCGAGCGCCGCATGCAGGCTCACATAGGCACCGCTGCACACGCCCGCCATCACGATCTTCGGATAACCGGCGGCCGTCAACCGGTCGACGCCCGCGCAGGCGTCGTCGATCGCGTATGTCGAATAGACCGCGTCGAGTGTCAGCGCCGCGTCGCGACGCACGCTGTCGCCAAGGCCGCTCAGGTCCATGCGCAGCGACGCGACGCCGTGCGCGGCGAGCCGCCGCGCCATCAGCACCGTGAAGCGGCTGTCGCCGATCCGGTGCACGCCGCCCGAGTTGACGAAGAGCACCGCCGGGGCTGCATGAAGTGCGCGCTGCGGCTCGCACAGCACGCCGACGTAGCCGCCGAACACCACAGGAGTCTCGCGCCCATCGGCGAAAACAATGCTCGCGGACGCCGCGAGGTCAACGACCTCGGCTTGGGCGACCGACGCGACCGACGCCATCGGCGCGGTCGGCGCCGTTCGCACCGTCGTGCCGAGCCAGTGCAACATGTGGTCGAACGCGCGGCGCGGCGGCTCGCTGTAGCTCGGATTGAGCAAAAGCTTGCTGTACTCGCCGAAAAGCTGCAGCTCCACGTGCGCGCCGAGCGCTTCATAGCGGGCCGCGAGTCTGCGCAAGCGCGCGCTATCGTTCATGTCGTGCAGCAGCACGCGGCGGGCAAGTCGCTCGCCGCCCCGTGCATCGCCGGATTCGGCGGGCCGTTCCAGATCGACGTTCGCGAGCAGCGCGAGCGTGCCCGGATACAGCCTGAAGCCATGGGCGCCGACGGTGCCGCACGGCTCTTCCTCCAGCTCGAGTCCGAGCGCGCGTTGCGCGCCGAGCCACGTATGCTGCTGAAGCTCGAGTTCTCGGATGTAGGCCTTGCCCGAGATGACCGGCATCAACAATACTAGGTTGTCGACGCCGCCCAGTTCCTGCGCGGCGAGCGTCGCGCCAAGACGCAGGCCGCACAAGGTGACGCGCGACGCGCCGCTCTCGGCGCGCAGCAGGGCCACCGCCGCCTTGATGCTGTCGAGCCACGCGCGCCAGCGCAGCGGATCTTCCTCGTTGCCGCTAGAGTCGCCCGTGCCGGGATAGTCGAAGCGCAGTGCCGCGACCCCGCGCGCGGCCAGCGCGTCCGCGAGTTCGCGCGAGCTGCGATAGGCGGACAGCGCCTCATAGCCGAACGGATTGCACAGCACCACGCAATCGGCGGCGCGCATGCCTCGCGGCCGGTGCAGCCAGCCGAAGCAGCCGTCGAACGTCACCGGTGTCATCGTGGGCATGATCGTCGTGGCGGGTCGCGGGCGCGCCGCCTCAGGGACGCGCCGCAAGCGACTCCTCCGGCACGAGCTGGGCAATCATGCCGGCGAGCGCGGCAATGCTCGCGAACATGGCGTGCGTGATCAGCGCGGCCGGAATGTGGACCGCGAAGCTTTCCTCCACGGCCATCATCACGCGCACGGTGCCGAGCGACGACAAGCCGGCGGCGTAGAGATCGTCGTTATCGCCGAGCATGTCGACTGCGACGTCGAGGCAGGCTGTCTGCTGAAGAATGCGGCGCACATGTTGTTTCATTCATTTTTCCCCGGATGTGAGGATGCTCGCGCGGCGCTCGAACGTCGCCGTCGCGCAGACTGTCTGCTTCTCAGGTGAGGAGCGCATTGCGGCTCACGCAATGGGTCGCCAACGCCCTTCTATCGATCTTGCCGTTCGCGTTGAGCGGCATCGCGTCGAGCGCGATCACGCGCTGCGGCACCGCGTAGGCCGGCAACCGCTGACGGCAGCCCGAGACGACATGCGCCGTGTCGACCGGCGTGCCGGTGAGGAACGCGATCAGTCCGTCGGCTCGCCCCGTTTCGTCGACGGGCCATGGAATCACCGCGCAAAACGCGGCGCGGCTGCAGGCCCGGATCACCTGCTCGACTTCTTCGATCTCGACCCGGTTGCCGCGAATCTTGATCTGCGTGTCGAGGCGCCCTTGAAAGACGACGCCATGGCCGGCGACTTCGCGCGCGGCGTCGCCGCTTCGATACCAGCGCGACGAGCGGTATCCGGCATAGGATCGCTCGACGAAGCGGCGATTATTCGGCTCGTCGGCGCGCAGGTAGCCCGCCGCCACTTGCGGCCCGCCGATCAGCAGTTCGCCGCTCTCGCCGCGCGCGACGGGCGAAAGCGCCGCATCGACGATAAGCAGGTCCATACCGGGCACGGCTTCGCCGAGCGGCATCGTGGCCTCGGTCGATTCCGCGAGAAATCGCGGCGTGACTTCGAACGCCGCGCAGGCGATCGTCGTTTCGGTCGGGCCGTACACGTTGAAAACCCGGTTGTTCGGCGCGGCGCGCTGCCACGCCTGTACGACGAAACGCGGCAGCGCCTCGCCGCCGAAGCAGGTCACGCGCAGACTCGGAAATTCGTCGGGCTGGAGCTTGCGCAACTGCTGCATGAAGGCGGCCACCGAGGGCACGCTGGTCCAATGCGTGATTGCGTGTTCGCGGATGAAGCCCGCGTTATAGATCGGCTCCACGGTTGCGGGCACATACAGGCACGCGCCGTTTGCCCAGCACACGAACATATCGTGCACCGAAGGATCGAAGGACAGCTCGCAAAACTGCGCGTGGCGCGCATCGGGCTCGCGGCCGAGAACTGCAGTTGCCCGGCCACGTAGGCGCAGGCGTTCGCATGCGAGATCGGCACGCCTTTCGGTGCGCCGGTCGAACCGGACGTGAAGAGCACGTAGGCGTGATCGTGCGGCGTGCGGGAAGCGGCGGGTCGCGCCGCATTCGACATGTCGGGCAGCCGCGGCCAATGATCCGCGCAACGCGCTTGGCGGGAGTCGCACGTGCTTTGCGGCGCGTCCTCGTCGCCGATAAAAAAGACCGCTGGGCATTCGTCTAGCAGCAACCAGCACTTCGTCGAGCCGGGCGGCGCAGCGGCGGTCGACGAGCAGCACCGGCGCCTTCGACTGCTCGATGGTCGCGGCAATGCGCGCCGCGGGTACCGTCGGATTGAGCGGCACGTACGCGAGCCCCGCCTTCATGATGCCGAGCAAGCCGGCATACGCGGCCACGCTGCGGTGGGCGAACAGCAGACAGCGGCGCGCGCCGTCGCGAGGCATCACGCAGTTCAACCCCGCCGCGACGCGCCCGGCACGCGCAGCGAGATCCCCGTAGCAGTACAGTCGTTCGTCGACCCACAGCGCGCGCCGCTCGGGCTCGCGCGCGGCAGTGTCGAAGAAAAGGAAATCCAGCATTCACGGCCTCGCGTGGCGCATGCACGGACACGCCGCGCACGGCGCTCACCGTGCGATGGCCACTGCCCGTCATGTCGAAAAGCACGCCGTCGCACAGCGACGCTGCGCGACGGCGTGTTGCGTTATCGCAGCAGAATGTCACAACCAGAATGGACGGAACGGCGCCTTGCAGCTTGACTGACCGGGAGGTGACATGGTCGGCCGAATCTGAAGGATTTGAAAGGATCATAAAAGCCGGCAGCGCCGCTATATGTGCGATAGCGCTCGCAAAGCGCGATCGGGTGCGCAAGGCCCGTTGACGCGCGCAGGCGCCGCGTACGGTGCCACGCAAAGCTGCGGGTGTCGTTCTGCGTGGATCAGGTTTGAAGCGCTGGATTGAACGCACGCGGCAACGTGTGTGTTCGGCCACGCTGCGCGGCGTGTGAGCGAGTCACGAGCATAGCTAGCCGCAAAGCAAACGGCGCACGACGCGCCGTTTGAATCAGTCGTGCACGCCGCTCTGTTTTTTGAACGCGCTGAGAATGCGCCGTTCGAGCGCGTTGTAATCGCCGCCGAAGTGATGGTCGCCGGAAGTGCGGATCACCTCGACGCCGGACTTCGTCAGCGCCGGACACAAGGTGTCTTCTTCGTTTTCGCCGTAGATGCATTGCACGATGTGAGGCGGCACGCGTGCGAGTTCCGGGCGCACTTTCAACGCCTTGTCGCTCGCAGGCATGCCGAGCCAGCCGCCCACGCGGATCTGGAAGTCGGCATCCGGCGCGAATCCGAGTAGCGAAATCAGCGACACTTTCGCGCGCAACGCCTCCGGCAAGCGGTTATACGCGAACTGCATCACGTCCGCCCCGAACGAATAGCCGATCAGCGCGAAGTGCTCGGCGTGCCAGCGCGCGCTGTAGGTCTGCATCACGCGCGCGAGGTCGCGGCTGGTTTGCGCGGGCGGCTTCTCGCTCCAGAAGTAGCGCAGGCTGTCCCAGCCGATTACGGATACGCCGTCTTTCTGCAGCGCCTGCGCGATGGTCTTGTCGAGGTCGCGCCAGCTGCCGTCGCCGGAAATGACGATGGCCAGCAGGCCGTTCGGATGCGCCGCGGGCAATTCGATGAGCGGCAGATCGGAGAGATCGTCGTCATGCGTCGAGACGGTCTGCAGATGCGGCGTGATCAACGCGACGAGACGCGCGCGGTCGGCGCTGCCCGTCGTCGCCTTCTCGACGAAGCCCGGAATCTTGTCGCGAATAATCGTCGGATCGGGCGGGCATGGCTGGAAGCGCGGATCGAGCGTGCGCTCCGCATCCACGACGACAGCGCCGGCAATCGTGTTCGACGGCGCCTGTTCGAGCACCTGCATGGCGAGCGTCGCGCCCTGCCCCGTGCCCGCGACGATCGGCGCGAAGTAATGACTCGACTGCGACTGCCGCTCGAGCTGATGGCTCAGCGCTTCGGCGTCGCCCACGAGTTGATGGCAGGCTTCTTTCTTCTGCCCGGGAGGGGTCCCGACGTTGCTCGCGAGGTTCGCCGCATACCGCGCGGTATCCACGCCGACGGTCAATGCACCGGCCTTGGCGAGCTCATCCGCGCTGTGTTGATCGGCTGCGCTCCAGCCGCTCGCCTGCGAATAAAGCACGATGAAGCCGCGCAGCGGCCCCACCGGCTGCGTCACCGTGACGTTGCCGTAACGGCCGCCGGGAATGGTGGTGGAGGAAGCGGTGGCCGCCGCGTTGGCGAGCGTGCCGCAAGTCACGAGGCTCGCCACGACGGCGAGCCTCAAAAACGAACGCAAAGTCATGAACGCCGGCCTCCTGCCAGCAATGACAGGTCCGCGAGCGTGAACACCACGCCCACCGAACCCGACGCCGCGAGATAGCGCGGCTCCCAATGCGGCTGGAACTTGCTCTTGAAAGCGCGTAGTCCGCGGAAGTTGTAAAAGCGGCCGCCGAAGCGCCACACGATGCCGGCAACCCGGTGCCAGCGCGACGCGAGCGGCGTCGGCTGCATGCCCGAGAGCGGCGCGATGCCGAGACTGAGCGAACGGAAGCCCGCCTGCTTCAGATGCAAGGCCAGTTGCGTGAACAGTCCATGGCGTACGGCGACGCGCTTTCCACGTGGCGCATCACGCCGACTGTGGCTTCGGTGTTCAGGTCGGTCGTCATGAAAGTGACGAATGCGACCAGTTCGCCGTTCTGGCGCACCAGCATGACGGACTGCGCGGCGAGGTATTCGTCGGTGAAAGCCGCGACGGAAAAGCTCTTTTCGCGCGCGTCGCGGCTGTTCGGCCAGCCGTTGGAAATGCCGCGCAGCGTTTCGAGCGACGCCGGCACGTCCGCCTGATCGATCACTTCGACGGTGAAGCCGTCGCGCTCGCCGCGCTTGAGCGCATAGCGCAGATGCGCGCGATGCGAGCCATTGAGGTCGAAATCGTCGAGCACGACGTGCGCTTCCTCGCCGAGCTTCATGAGCGACAGGCCCGCGTCGAGATACAGCGGCAACGCGTTTGCGCGCACCTGATAGAAGGCTGCGCGTCCGCCGTGCGCGAGCGCGACGAACTTGCTGATGAGACCCGCCCACTCCTCGCGCGGACCGACCGGATCGTGGAGCGCGGCCCACGTGCGGCCGTACTTCGCGTACATCAGGAACGCCTCGCGCGACTCGGAGAGCAAAAAGCTCTTGTCGCACATCAATGCGAGCCCTGCGTCGCTGCGCTCCTGCGCGCGTTCGTCGAAGGCAAATTGCCACCAGAGATCGCGCGTATAGGGAACATCGCGGAACGCGAACAGCATGACCTACGTGGCGAGCATCAGCACCATCGCCACCAGGACGAGCCAGCCGGCCGTGAACCGCTCGGCAAACAGCGACGAATGGCGATTGAAGCGCCGGCGCGTCGCGAGCAACAGCACGATCAGCATGCACAGCACGCCCGCTTCGACGAATGCAAGCCCCTTGGTCAGCGACAACGCGAGGCTCAGCACCGCCAGCAGCAAGGTCATCCACCACGCGGCATCCAGACGCCGCAGCAAGCCACGCGCGACGAACAACAGCAGCACGCCGAGCACGCTGCACAGCATTTGCGAGCTTTCGAGCACCCACAGCGGCAACACGTCGCGAAGAATATGGAGGCGCTGCCAGAACGCGGGCGTGGCGCTGGAAATCACCAGCATGCCGCCGACCACGAACGTGACGAGGCTCAGGAACAGCGGCGCGAGTTTCGACGCGCCCGCCGCCTGCCGCAACGGCAGCCGGCCTTTCAGCGCGCGGCCCTCGAAACCGGCGAGCAATGCAGCGGAGACGACGAGCGGCGCGCCGAAATAGATCGCGCGATACGCGAGCAGCGCAGCCACCATCTGCTGGGTGGCGACGCTGCCGTTCAGCGTGAACACCATGGCCGCTTCGAACACGCCGACGCCACCCGGCGTGTGGCCGATCATGCCGAGCAGCATGGCGGCGGCATAGACGGTGATGAACGTGACGAAGCTCACGTCCGCATGCGGCAGGAACGCCCACAGCGCGAGGCCGGCGGCGACCACGTCCACGACCGCGAGGCCGACTTGCTCGAGCAGGTCGCGGCGCGCGGGAATGTCGAAGGCAAGCCACGGCCAGCGCGTGCGGACCGCGCGCGTCTCGACGCGGCATGCGGCCGCCAGCAGAACCAGCGCGGCGAGCAGCAACGCGCCCACGCAGCGCACGGTTGTGGACGACAGATGCAGCATGGGCGCAAGCAGGCCTGCCACGCACACCATGCCGAGCGCCGTCATCAGGACGAGCGCCAGCGCGAGCGAGACGCTCGTGAAGACCGTCATGCGGCCGATCTGCGCGGGCGTGATGCTCGCCGCGCCGTAGACGCGGGCGCGCCGCGCCGCCCGTCAACGCGCCGAAGCCGGTGGCGTTACCGAGCGCCGAACCGGCGGTAGCACCGATCCACAGCGCCGCTCGCGGCACGCTCGCGCCCCAGGTAGCGCAGGCCCACCGCATCGCGTCCGACAAGCGCCAGATAGCTGAGCGCGGTGGCGCCCAGCGCGGCCGTCCATTCGCGCGCCGTCAGGCGGCGCAGCTCGTGCATCACCAAGCGGTAATCGACCGCCTGCGAGAGATGCTGAAGCACGACCAGCAGCAGCCCGCAGATGCCGAGCGCGAGCACGGGCGAGACCAATCCCCTGATGGCGGGCGCCTTCGATGCCCGGACGAAAATCGCGCCTAGCCGGTCGAATTTGTTCTTATATCGATGGCATGGTCAATGCAGGCCTTGCGTGGAGCTGTCAGCTGTCGCGGCGACGGGCCGTCTGCCGCCAGGCCGCCTTTCGGTGATTACAACTGGATAACGGCATGCCAATCAAAAGGTTGACAGTGTGGGCCATTGCGCCGGGGTTTAACCTGGGCCGATGGCCGGTAAAAGCGCGCCCTTACGGCGCAACCGGCGCAACCCGGGGCCCTGGGGGGGGCCGACCTTGAAACTCAGGGGGGTGAAGTTTAAACGCTAATCATGCGCGGCGAACGAACATTTCGGCATGAGCTCATGCGTGCCGGGGGCGAGCCGGCGATTTCGCGAGGTGCGAACGGACGCCGCTCAAGCTTTTTGCCGCCGCTGCCGTAATCGCAAGCAATAGCCTCGGGAGATGCGATCCGTTGATCGTAAGAAGGAGGCACTTGGCGGGAGAAACGATGATGGCGGAACAGGACTGGATGATGGCCGGTTTATATCTGGTCGGCCTCGTGTCGACGGCGCTGGTGATGAAAGCGCTTTCGGCGCGAGCCGCGAAAATGCGGCAAACGCTCGCCCGGGTGGCGCGTCGCTCGGGCGAATGAAGCCTTGGGCGGCACGGCACGACGAGTTGCACCCGGAGCCCGGCGGCACGGGCGGGATTACAAAACACAAGCGGCGCCGAATGCGCCGCTTGTTGCTTTCACACTTACTGCTGTCAGATTCGAGCCGCCTTATTCTTACATTCGCCTTCGTAGAAAGACGGTTGGCTGCGTGCGCGCCGGCCCGTAACGGGACTTGCGGCGCGCCTCGCGCTTACTGCGGACGGCGGTGCGCTTCTGCAATCACAGCGCAGTTTTGCAGATGCAGGTTCAGGGCGTGGAGGACCAGCGCGCGCAGCTTGGCAAGCCAGTTGCCGTTAGCGGCGACGGTGTTACGGGCGGATGCGGCGTTCGTTGCAGTGTTCATGGTCGGGCTCCTATATAGGGGGTTTCTACCTAGAGAATAACCAGACTATAGTCTTCTCATTGCGCAACGCAACAAAAAACTAATATGTGGCGTGAGAATCACACTGGCGTGGCCGCTTGCCTGCAGGACTGAGCTCAAAAGGGCCGCATGCGCGGGCGCAGTATTAACAAACCGCACCGTACAGGTGCAATAATGACCCTTTGTCTGTCGCCTCACTTTTTGCCTCCCTTATTTCCCTTACCGGCGACAGACCACCTCCGCCCCACTCCATGACCGTCGCCGAGAAAGCCCTGATTGCGCCTCTGATCGTCGCATGCGCGATGTTCATGGAAAGCGTCGATGCCAACGTCATCGTCACCGCGTTGCCGGCCATGGCGCGCGACTTCGGGCGCGATCCGGTGACGCTGAAAATCGCGGTCACGAGCTACGTGCTCGGGCTCGGCGTCTTTATTCCGGTCTGCGGCTGGCTGGCCGACCGCTTCGGCGCGCGCACCGTCTTTCGCACGGAGATCGGCATCTTCGTGCCCGGCTCGCTGTTGTGCGCGGCGTCCAATTCCCTCGCCACCTTTACGCTCGCGCGCTTCGTGCAAGGCGTCGGCGGCGCGATGATGGTGCCGGTCGGCCGGATCATCATCTTCCGAGTGGTGCACAAAGCCGATTTCATCCGCGCGATGAACTATCTGAGCGTGCCCGCCATGCTCGGCCCGGCGGCCGGGCCGCTGCTCGGCGGCTTCATCACGACCTACCTGCACTGGCGCCTGATCTTCTTCATCAACGTGCCGATCGGCATCCTCGGCATCTATCTGATGAACCGGCACATCGCGAACACGCGCGAACCGGATCCCGGGCCGCTCGACTGGATCGGCTTTTTTCTGTCGGCGGCGGGCGCGGTGCTGTTTCTGCTCGGCTTGTCGCTCGTTGGCGGCGAACTGATTGCCAATCGCGACGCGTTCGGCATGTGCGGCATCGGCGCCGTCCTGCTCCTGCTTTATGTCGCCTATGCGCAGCGCGCGCGGCTGCCGCTGCTCGATCTGCGATTTTTCAAGGTACCGACCTTTCAGGCGAGCGTGCTCGGCGGCTCGCTGTTTCGCATCGGCCTCGGCGCTCTGCCGTTCCTCTTGCCGCTGATGCTGCAGGAAGGGCACGGCATGAGCGCATTCCAATCCGGGCTGATTACCTGCGCGTCGGCATTCGGCGGCATGTTCATGCGCACGGTCGCGTCGCGCGTACTGCATCGCTACGGCTTTCGCTCGGTGCTGGTCGTCAACGCGGCTTTGTCGGGCATTTCGATCGCCGCATGCGGACTCTTTTTCCCCGGCACGCCGACGTGGATCATCTGGGTGGTCGTGCTGCTCGGCGGCTTTTTCCCCGCGCTGCAATTCACGAGTCTGAATTTGAATTCGTTGACCTATGCGGAAATCGAGAGCCGCGACGTCGGCCGCGCGACGAGCCTCGGCAGTGTCGTACAGCAGATGTCGCTCGGTCTCGGCGTGACCGTCGGCGGCATCGTCCTGCAAGTGTCGCGTTTGCTGAACGGCCATGAAGCCATCATGTGGTCGGATTTCTGGCCGGCGTTCCTCGTCGTGGGGCTGTGCTCATTCGCGTCGATTCCGGTCACGCTGCAGCTGCCGCACGGCGCCGGCGAGGAAATCTCGCGCGGGGGCCGCGGCTGAGGCCGACGCCGACGCCGACGCCGACCCTCGCCTGCCCGGCGCCTGTCCGCCTGCGCAATAGTCACGGCTCCTTGCGGATCACGCTCACCTCGCCGTTACGCTCGAGAATCGCCGCCGCCACCTTGTCGAGCGAACGCGAGCCGAGCTTCTGCCGCACGCTTTCACGCACGTCGTTCGAGGTCATCAGCGCGGCGCGCAGTTCGTTTTCGTTGAAGGCGCCGTTGCTGTACACCTCGCGCTCGACTCCGCCCACGAGCCGCTCGATCGTATGCCAGCGCATGCAGACCCACGCGAGCAGGCGGTGGCACACCACAATGATGAGCGACGCCAGCACGGTCGCGACGAACGGCGACGCTCCCACGATCGCGCGGCCCAACGTCGCGCCGAGGAGAATCACCACCACCGAATCGAACGGCGAGCGTTGCCCGAACGAGCGCCGGCCGGAAACCCTGATCAACACAAGCGCGATGAGAAAAATCACCAGCGCGCGCACGCTCATCTGCAGCGGGTCGAGATCTCGCCCTTGCACGAATAGCAGATAGATCGCGTCCATCATTGTTGTGTCCTCCTTTGCGGCGCGTTGCCCTCATGGTTTTTTGTGCGCCTTTTGTTGTGCGGCGCGAGGACGGCGCTCATTGAGCGCCTTGCGGTGGCTGTGCCGGCCCTTGCCTGCCATCGCGCGGCGGCGGCGTGCGCTCTTCGCGCCGCCCGGACGAGGGCCTCGCGACTTTCCGTCGCCATCCGCCGATGCCATGGAGAAGCAAACGATGTGCCGGTCAGCAAACCGGCGAAGCGGTCGCGCGCGCTACTTGCCCAAAGCCGCGCGTACCTTCGACACGTCGCGCGAGGTCACGGGCGCGGCCGCGTTGCCCCATGTATTGCGGACGAACGTGAGCACCTGCGCCATTTCGTTATTGGTGAGCCGGTCTACGAAGACGGCATCTTGTGCGACTCGGGGCCGCCCTGCGTACGCGGACTCTCGCCGCCCTCCACGAGAAGCCGCACGAGCGACGCGCTCGACGGCCCGAGCACGACGGGATTGCCCGCAAGACGCGGATACTTTTGCCGCACGCCCGCGCCATCCATCTGATGACAGCGCGCGCAGTATGTCGCATAGATGCCGGCGCCCGGCCGCTCGACGTCGCCGGTCCTGAGCGCCCGCACGGTCTGGTGCGCAGCTTGCGAGTCCGTGTTGAAATGGCCGTTCGGCGCGCGCGGCGGCAAGCTCTTCAGATAGCCGGCGATGGCCGCGCGGTCCGCATCGCTCAGATACTGCGTGCTGTCTTCGACAACCTGCACCATGCTGCCGAAGGTCACTAGGCCGCCGCCGTGACCGGTTTTGAGGAAAGCGGCGATGTCGTCGGCGTACAATCGGCCGAGGCCTGAGCCCGGATCGGCGGTGAGATTGGGGCGAACCAGTGGTCGTTGGTGCCGCCCGTCAGATAGGTCGAACTGGAGTGGCTGTAGCCGCGCTCGTCGAAAGCCGGACCACGCGGTGTGGCACGCGCCGCAATGCCCGAGCGATTGCACGAGGTAGGCGCCGCGGTTCCATTGGGCGTCGTGGGCAGGATCGGGTTTGTATTGGCCGCTCGGCGCGAACGCCCAGTCCCAGAAAAGGAGCGCCCAACGCTGGTTGAACGGAAACGGCAGGCGCGTCGTGGGCGCGGGGGTCGACATGGGCTGCACGCCGTGCATGAAGTACGCGTAGAGCGCGTGCATGTCGTCGTCGGTGATCTTCGAGAACGACGGATACGGCATGGCCGGATAAAGCCGCTTGCCGCCCGGCGCTACGCCTTCGCGCAACGCCCGCGCGAAATCGTCGTAGCTGTAACGGCCAATACCCGCGGCCGGATCCGGCGTGATGTTCGACGAATAGATGGTGCCGAACGGCGAGCCCATGCCGAGGCCGCCCGCGAACGGCGCCGTCGGCGCGGGCTTGGCTCCCGGGCGCGTGACGCGCGGCGCGGCAGTGTGGCAGCCGGCGCAGTCCGCGGCTTTAGCGAGGTAGGCACCGCGGGCGCCGGAATGCCGGTCGCGAACATGTGGTGAATCCACACGACGAAACCGATTGCCATCGTCGCGACGGTTGCGAGCGCAACGGGTCCGTAGCCGACGAGCGGGCGCCGGCAGAACACCGGCAACGCGTCCGAGACGATGCTCATGGCCGGCAGCACGACCGCATAAACCCAAGGATGCGCGAAGATCCAGAACAGATGCTGCCAGAACAGCGGTCGCCCACCGTTCAGTACATCGAAAAAATGCGTGCCGATGCGGCGGTCCAGCCATAGCAGAAAAAACGCAAGGCTCACCGACGGTACCGCGAGCAGGTTGCCGGCCGATGCCGTCAACGTGCCCCACACGAGGACCGGCACGCGGTCGAGCGACATGCCCGGCGCACGCATGCGCAGCAAGGTCACGACGAAGTTCATCGAGCCGACCGTCGTGGAGATGCCGAGCAGCACCATGCCGAGCGCGTAGACGTCGATGTTGGGTCCCGTGCTGTATTCGAGGCCGGAAAGCGGTGTGTAATTGAACCATCCGGCGTCCGGCGCCTGGCCGGTCGGAAAGCTCGCGAACAGGAAGATGCCCGCGAACAGGAAGATCCAGTACGACAGCGCGTTGAGCCGCGGAAATGCCATGTCGCGCGCGCCGAGCACGAGGGGCCACAAGTAATTCGAGAAGCCGGACAGCACGGGCAGCGCGTAGAGAAAGATCATTGTCACGCCGTGCATCGTGAAGAGCTGGTTGTATTGCTCTGGCGTGAGAACCGTCGCGTTGGGCCGCGCAAGTTGAACGCGCATGATGAGCGCTTCGACGCCGCCCATCAGCAGGAACATGAATGCGGTCACCAGATAGCGCAAACCAATGGTCTTGTGATCGACCGAAGAAAGCCAGCCGCGCCAGCCGGGCAGCGTCTCCCAGATCTCGCGCAGGCGTTTTCCTCGGCGCTGCCGGGCCCGACGCGACCGCGACGAGGTTGGCGCGCGAGGCGCGGCGCATGGGCTGCTGCCTGCGAAGACGGCGCGCCGGGGGCAGAAGCGGCGGCATGATCGGACATCGAAATGCGCTCCTTACGTTAGACGGTTAGGCAAGCTGACGGTCGCCCCTTCTCAATGCAGCGTCGCAAGATAGGCGGACAGCGCGGCGGCGTCGCTGGTCGTCAATGCGATGCTCGGCATCAAGGCTTCGGGTTTGATCCGCTGTGCGTGCTGGATCCAGTCGAGCAGATGTTCGGGTGTATTGGTCAGCGCCCCGGCTGCGATCAGGCGCCGCGAGCCGAGATGCGTGAGATCGGGTGCTTGCGAGCCTTGCGCGTCCGTGCCGCGAATCGTGTGGCAGCCCGCACAGCGCTCGTCGAACAGTTTCTTGCCGGCAATCACATGAGCGTCTTGCGCCGCTGCGTCCGTCTGCGTGGCGCTGCGGCCTTGCGCGTCGCGCCAGGCATCGAACGCAGCGAAACTTTGTGCGACCACTTCGAAAGCCATATGCGCGTGCTGCGCGCCGCAAAATTGCGAGCATTGCCCGCGATAGATGCCGGGACGATCGGCCTGAATCCACTGCTCGTTTGTCTGGCCAGGAATGGTCTGGGTCTTGCCGGCCAGCTGCGGCACCCAGAACGCGTGCACGACATCGGCGCTTTTCAACAGCACTTTTACCGGCTCACCCACAGGAATATGAATTTCATTCGCCGTACTGAAGTTTCGCGCGGGGTTGGCGTCGTCGGTGTAATCGACTTTCCACCACCAGTCGTAAGCGGTGACGGTAATGACAAGCCGCGCGTGCGAGGCCGGCGAAGCAACGGACTCGAGCGTCATCATACGTAGACGAGCATGCTGAGCAGCGCAATGCACGAGACACCGGTGCCCACGTAGATCCAGCGCAAGCCGCCCGCCTCCGGCCCAATTGCTTCCGCCGGCGCAGCGGGGCGCTTGCGGAGCACGGCACCGACTAGCAGTCCGCTCACGATCAGCACGACGAGCACGACGATTGCCGTCAGCACCCAGCCGAGCCGCATCGTCGGTGATGCCGCGGGCCCTGCGGTGTGCAGAAAATAAGCGAGCGGTGCAGGCTCGGCGCAAGCTTCGGACGACAGAACAACGCTTGCGCAGAACACGCTGAAAGCTGCCGACGCGGCGACGCGCGCCTGGTTGTGTGTGCCTGCTGCACGTTTGTTTGCGCGGTCCTGATGCATCGCATGCCGCTCTGCTCCGGTGACGTGTTCGAGACTTGGGGCCGAAGCACGAAGGCGTTCGTCCCGCACGGAGTGCCCGACACAGGGGTCAAGCAGCGCTCATCGGACAGCAAGAAACGAACCTTTCAGGCGGCTGAACGCGTCAGGTCCCGGGATTGCTCTTCCCGAGACACCATCGACCCCGCATAAGGAGCTTGCCTTGAAACATGCCACTCTCGCCATGGCGCTCGTCGCCTCATTCGCGTTCATCCACACCGCGGCGCATGCCGAGGGCTGCGCCAAAGGCGCGGTTGTCGGCGGCGTCGGCGGACATGTTGCGGGCGGCCACGGCGTGGCCGGCGCCGCAGCCGGCTGTGCGATCGGCCACCATGAAGCGAAGAAAAAACAGAAAGCGGCCAGCGCGGCGGCAGCCGCCAGCCAACCGGCAGGAAAATAGCACTCCGTGATGTAAAAAAGACCCGGTAGCGATCGCGCGATCGCTACCGGGTCATGCCAGGTCCTCCCGGAGCGTCCTGTTACGTCAGTCGGCCGCGCTCACTTTCTCGGCGAGCTTCGCGTCATAGCTTGAATGCACATGCACGCGTTTGCGCTCGGGATACGCATAGGAGTAGGCCTTCCGCAGCGCGAGCGACGCCTCATGAAAGCCTGACAGAATGAGTTTCTGCTTGTTCGGATAATTGGCGATGTCGCCGACCGCGAAGATGCCGGGCCGCGAGCTCTCGTAGTTGGAGGTATCGACATCGACACGGCCGCCGTGAATGCTCAAGCCCCACTGTGCTATCGGGCCCAGATCTGCGACCAGTCCATACAACACGACGAGCTGGTCGGCCTGCAGTTCGGTCGCGCCTTCAATATGTCGCAATGTGATAGATTTGAGCGCGCTGCCTGACGCGTCGCTGTCCACCTTCAACCCTGAAATCGCGCCGACCACGAAGTCCATTTCGCCCGCCTCCACCGCACGCCGCATCAGCTCCACGCTCGAGTCCGCTGCGCTGAAACCGTTGCGCCGATGCACGAGCGTGACGCGCCGTGCGACCTTGCGCAACGCGAGCGCCCAGTCGAGCGCGGAATCGCCGCCGCCCGCCACGACGACGGTCTTGTCGGCGAAATCCGCGAGACGCTGCACGCTGTAATGCACAGGGCGCAATTCGAGGGGCACCGCCTCAGCGAGCGCCAGCTTTTGCGGCACGAACGCACCGTTGCCGGCGGCGAGCAGGATGGCCGCGACGTCGAACACGAGGCCTCGATCAGTGCGCACGGTCCATCGCCCAGCGCTTCCCTGCTCGACCGATTCGACCCGCTCTTCGAGATGAATGGGCACGTCGAACGGCTTGCATTGCGCGAGCAGACGGTCCACGAGTTCGCGTGCCGTACATGACGGAATGGCGGGAATGTCGTAGATCGGCTTGTCGGGATACAGCTCGGTGCATTGGCCGCCGATCTTGCCGAGCGCATCGACGATATGGCAGGACAAGCCGATCACGCCGGCCTCGAAAGCGGCAAAGAGGCCCACGGGGCCGGCACCGACAATCAGCACGTCGGTGGAAATGACCGGCGAACCGGGTGGCAGAACAGGCGCGGCTGCGGACGTCATGCGAGAACTCTCGATAAGGTGATGACCCACCTTACCGAATCGACGCCAGCGCGGCAACGATGCCATTACAGCGAGCAAGGACGCTTGACGGGGCGGCGAGCCACGTTGCCCCGCCCGCAAAGTGGTCACCCAAAAAACGCCGTAAATGGCCATTTTGCAAAGCCAGTGCGGCGACTAGTATTCACTCATCGCATCGCCGGATGCGCCCCAACCAACGCAAGGAGTGAATCATGCAACAACGTCTCGACTTCTACAAAGCCGGTCCTGGTGCCTCAAGGCGATGCTCGGCCTCGAGGAACGTCGACATGCATACCCACCGACGCGCGCAAAGGCGGCGAAACCGAGCGGCGTCTGGCGACGGTCGTCACATGGCGCGAAACGCCCTTCTTCACGGACCGAACGCGCCGCGCTCGAATGGACGGAAGCGTTGACCCTCATCTCGCACGACCATGTGCCCGACGCCGTATGGGAAGCCGTGCGCCCGCACTTCAGCGATGAGGAACTGGTCGACCTCACGCTGCTGGTTTCGGCCATCAACGCGTGGAACCGCTTTGCGATTTCGTTCCGCAAGATGCCTGAATGAGCGCGTCGGCGATTCCATAAAGTCAGCAGCACTCGCAGAGCCGCCTCGCGAATGAGTTCGCGGCGGCTGTGTTTTTTCCCGCCTGGCGCGTCGCTCTGCCGCCTGTTATTGCTGCGCGCCTTTCCCTCCGCGATTCTCCCCACTAAGCTTGCCGCATCGCCCAATGCCGTATCATTGAAGCGTTCGCTGACAAACTTCGCTCACCGGCGCGCGCCGGCCGCTTGCCATCACATGTCCAGGAATTCGTCGCACACCGCGCTGCTGTGGATTGTCGCTGCCGGTTTTTTCATGCAGTCGCTCGACACGACGATCGTCAACACCGCGTTGCCGTCCACCGCCTTGCCCGCCTGCACGTCGCACCGCTTGCGATGCAGCCGATCGTCGTCGCCTACACGCTGACGATGGCCATGCTCACGCCCGCCTCCGGCTGGCTTGCCGACCGCTTCGGCACGCGGCGCGTGTATTTCGCCGCAATCCTGATTTTCGTGATGGGCTCGATGCTGCTGCCGATCGGACGCCTCGCCGTGCTGTGCAGCGTGTCCGGCGAGCACTATGTGTCCGCACTCGCGTTTATTTCGGTCGCGGGTCAGCTCGGTCCGATCGCGGGGCCGACGCTCGGCGGCTGGTTCGTTCAGGCGATCACGTGGCACTGGATCTTCCTGATCAACGTGCCGATCGGCGTGTCCGGCCTTTACGCGGTGCAGCGCTTGCTGCCCGCGCACGGCAAGACGCAGGCGCCGCCGTTCGACTTCGTCGGCTGCGGGTTGCTGCCGCTCTCGATGATCGCATTTTCGCTGGTCGTCGACGCGCCCGTGCCGACGCACGCGGCGGCGTGGTCGGCGGCGCTTTTCGCGCTCGCGGCGGTGAGCGCGCTCGCCTACATCCCGCACGCGAAGCGGCGGCGTAACCCGCTCTTCAAACTGTCGCTGTTCGGCGAGCCGAATTTCAGCGTGGGCCTGATCGGCAACCTGGTGTGCCGCATCGGCTCGAGCGCGGTGCCGTTTCTCGTGCCGCTGCTGTTGCAACTGCAGCTTGGCTACACGCCGCTGCATTCGGGCCTGATGATGCTGCCCGCGGCGCTCGCCGGCACCGTCGCGAAACGCTGGATCGCGCCGCTCGTGCGGCGCTACGGCTACGACCTGTTCCTGCTCGTGAATACGCTCATCGTCGGTTCGTCGATCGTGGCGTTTGCGTCGATCTCGCGCGGCACGCCGCTCATTGTCGAGATCGCCATTCTCGCGGTATTCGGTGCGGCGAATTCCATGCAATTCGCGGCGATGAACAGCGTCACGCTCAAGGGGCTCTCCCATGAGGACGCCGGCAGCGGCAACAGCCTCTTTTCGATGGTGCAGATGCTGGCGATCGGCCTCGGGGTGTCGCTCGGCGGCGGGCTCGTGAACCTGTTCGCCGCGCAATGGGGCTCGGCCGCGCTCGGCTTCCGGCTGAGCTTCGTGTGTGTCGGCGCGATCACGTTGATGTCGGCGTGCGTGTTCCGACGCCTCGATAGCGCGCCGGTGGTACGAGCGCCGGCGAGCCAGGGCGCCGGTCGTTGAGCCGCAGTTCCCCAGTAAACGCGCCTGAACGGCGCCGCCGCGCCCCGCTCCGCCGCCTCCCTATGCAGCACGCATGATTCACTCACGAGCCTTCGTGGCCGGGCTCGCCGCGCGGCGTTTCGCGTTAGCATGTACGGCGTTTACCCATAAGAAAGGACTATCCGATGCCATTTGACGAGCGCATGCTGAACGGCATGGGCGTGCTGACAGCCATCGTCGACTGTGGAAGTTTCGCGGCGGCAGGCGTAGCGCTCGTGTCGCAGTCGGGCGTGAGCCGTTCGGTGGCGCGGCTCGAGGCGCGACTCGGCATCCGCCTGTTCGACCACACGACACGCTCGGTCACGCTCACCGACGAAGGCCGGCGCTTCTATGAGCAGATCGTGCCGCTTCTGAGCGGCCTTGAGGAAGCCGCTGCGTCCGCCGCGCAAGGCGCGACTGCCGTGCGCGGACGCCTGCGTGTGAACATGGACCCGTTCTTCTCGCGCCTCGTGCTCGGGCCGCGGCTGGGCGGCTTTGTCGACAGGCATCCTGATCTGCAGCTCGAACTGATCACGCGCGACCAGCTGGGCGACATGGTCAGCGACGGTTTCGACGTCGCGATCCGTTTTGGCGAGCCGCCGGCGTCGTCGCTGATCGCGCGCAAGCTGCTGGACACGCGCGTTCTCACCGTCGCGGCGCCCGCGTATCTGAAGAAGCACGGGCACCCGGCGAACCCTGCTGAACTGGAAAGCGGCCAGCACGCGTGCATCAAGTTTCGCGATCCGCTCACCGGTTACCCGTTCAGCTGGGAGTTTCATCGCGGCCGCAAAAAAATGGTCATCACACCGCAGGG
The DNA here is from genome assembly GCA_940746715.1 of uncultured Paraburkholderia sp. Taxonomy (GTDB): domain Bacteria; phylum Pseudomonadota; class Gammaproteobacteria; order Burkholderiales; family Burkholderiaceae; genus Paraburkholderia. The sequence goes on along the minus strand of CALNWN010000004.1, from coordinate 416,501 downwards.
CCGCCTGACCGTGAACGACGTGGGCACGCTGCACAGCGTGTGCACCGCGGGCCAGGGCGTCGCGCAGATACTCGCGCTCGGCGCGGAGTCGCTGCTCGGGAGCGGCAAAATGGTCGAGCTTTTTCCTGACTGGGGCGACGAGGTCTATCAGCTCTATGCGCTCTACCCGTCGCGGCATCATCCGCCGGCCAAGGTGCGAGCCTTTCTGGATTTCATCGTTTCGCTGACGGGCGCCGCCCAGGCCGGGTGAAAGCCCGGGTGAAAGGTAAATAAAGGCGTCAGGCCCGGGCTTTGCTCCCTCAGCAACATGTTCAAACGAGGAGAAAGCCATGGCCGAGCCCAAGCAGCCGAGCAACGAAAAGCCGGACGACATCGCTCATCCGCACCCCGCAGTCCATAGCGACAACGAAAAGAGCAAGCTGCCGCCACGCGGCGATGAAGGGCGCAATCAGTCGCCGGCCGACCGTCCCGGCCAGAAGCCGGGCGAAGGCGAGCCGTCAGTCGGCTGAAATTAAGCCCGTGTCTGGAAGCGGCTTTGCTGCGTTTGACCGGCAAAGCCGCATAAATTATTCCCTTTCAGCGGCTTTCATACAGCAGACATTTTTTCCGTTTTTTTTACCGAATATTTTTTCGGCGCGATGCACTACTTTTCTGCTTGCAGCGATGTATGCGAACAAGCAACCGGCTGCCGCCCCTTCAGCGCGACTTCATTCATATAAGTTGCACTGGTGCCGTATTCGCCGCCGACCGAAAGGCCCTGGAACAGCCGCGCGACCAGCAGCAGCGTAGGCGCGAGCGCGCCGATCTGCGCGTAGGTGGGCAGCACGGCGATCACGAGGGAGCCGCCGTACATCATGAACACCGACACCATCATCGCGGTGCGGCGGCCATGCTTGTCGGCGAGACGGCCGAAGAACCAGCCGCCGATGGGCCGCATCAGAAAGCCCGCCGCGAACACGCCGGCGGTGTTCAGCAACTGCGTGGTGGTGTTGCCGCTCGGAAAAAAACGCGGGCGCGAAATACAGCGCGCAAAACGAGTAGACATAAAAGTCGAACCACTCGACGAGATTCCCCGATGACGGCACCGACGATCGCAAAAATGCGGCGCCGTGTGTCGTGGGCGGAGGCCACGCTGTGGTCTGTAAGGTCGGTCATATTGTGTCCCTTGTCTCTTGAACGGAGGTGGCGGTCGTGGCGCCGCCTTCATCACGCGATTTTCAGCGTGCGCGAATTTTACAGAATCGCAAGCAAAAGTTGGGACAGTTTGTGAACGACTGTGTCTGGCGCTGCGGCCGGCCGCTCGTTCAACCCGCGAGCCCGCTTTCGAGTTCCGCGAGACCGGCTTCATGCGCATCGCTCATCAGCGCCTCGACCTCGGGCAGCGTGCGGCGCACGAGCGCGCGCGGAGCGTGGCAGCTCCGCGCAGGCGTCTTCGATGTCGCCCGTGCGATGCTCGCCCAGCATGGCCAGCAGCACCGACGCCTGACGCACGTCCTTTTGCGATTTCACGAGCGCATTGGTACGAAGCCGCGAGACGAGCAGCTTGTGGATCGCGAAACGCGCGGGCTCGGGCACGCGCACGGGCACCGCGCCATGCCGCGAGATCAGCGTGCCTGATTGCGCCTTGCCGAGCGCAGATAGCAAGGTAAGGCAAGCCAGTTGCATGGGCGTTGAGCTCGGCCACCGGCACGGTGGGAAACGTGTCGTCGCGCGAAGGAACCAGCAGATCGACGTGAAAACGCGACTTGCCGGCCTCCGTGTAAGAGGTGGACGGTTCGCCGCGTTTCAGGGCAGGCACCGGCATGAAGTTGATGCCGGTTTCCTTGAGCATCGCGAGCAGCCCGCCTTGCGGCGGATTGGCAAGCGCGAGTTGATGGCGGCGCGCGATGTCGATGTCCTCGGTCTCGTACGACACGGCCCTGATGCCGAGCGAGTTCAGGATGACCGCGTACGCATGCGATCCGACGAGCACGGCGCCCGCCTCGAAGAGACCGTAGTTATAGAGCACGCCGACCGTCGCGTAGGTCTTGTTGTCCGCGAGCTGGAAGCCGAGCTTGCTCAGATCGCGGATGCGGCCGATCAGATCCTTGCTCAGTTCGATGCGCCGGCGCACCTGCTCCACGCGCGCATCGACCTCGGGGTCGCCCTGCGGGCCGCCCAGGCTCTCTTCCTGCCGGCGCCCTTCCGGGCCCATGTATGGCGCGCGTAATAGACGGCGCCGCCCCGCTTGTGCTCGATGATCGTGCCCGGCGCGCCCATCAGTACCCTGTCCTGGGTGGCGGCGGCCTGCTCGACGTTGGCGAACTGCGAGCAGTAGGCCTGCTCGTGCTGCTCGTAAAGGGGAAAGGGCGACATGGCATTTTCAGTAATTTTTTATATTTTACTGAAAAACGGTCCGACAACACGTTTTTCAGCAGTTTGGTCAAAATTACTGAAAAACGCGCTTCCGCTTGGTCTGCCTGGCCCACTTGGCCCATGCCATGAAAAAGCCCCCGTAAGCGTGCGCTTCCGGGGGCTTGGCCATGCTTCGGCGGGTGGCCGTGCAAGTCGCCGGCCGGCTTTTACGGCACAGCCGCCGTCACGCCCTCACGGCCGGCGGCACATAGCGGCATTCGTAGCGCTTCCTGACCGTGCCGTTTTCGTCGACGCTTTCCAGATACACGTCGAACTGCCACAAGCGCGCCATGTGCTTGAGCACCTCGTCGCTGTCGGACGACAGGTGGCGGTTATCGCTCATGAAGTGCCGCAGCGTCAGGCTCCGGTCGCCGCGCGTGTTCACCGCCCACACCTGAATATTCGGCTCGCGATGATGCATGTCGTACTGCCGCGACAACGCCTGGCGCACATACTGATAGCCGCTGTCGTCGTGAATCGCGGAGACTTCGAGCGCGTCGCGCATGTCGTCGTCGAGCACCGAAAAGAGCCGCATTTCGCGGATCAGGTGCGGCGACAGATACTGCGCGACGAAACTCTCGTCCTTGAAATTGCGCATTGCATAGTGCATGGCCGGAAGCCACGGGCTGCCGGCGAGCTCCGGGAACCACTTGCGGTCTTCGTCCGTGGGGTTTTCGCAGATGCGGCGAATGTCGCTCATCATCGAAAAACCGAGCGCGTACGGATTGATGCCGCTGTAATACGGCTTCGTGACGGGCGGCTGGTACACCACATTGCTGTGCGAATGGAGGAACTCCATCATGAAGCCGTCTTCCAGCTTGCCCTGGTTGTACATGGTGTTGAGCAGCGTGTAGTGCCAGAACGTGGCCCAGCCTTCATTCATCACCTGGGTCTGGCGCTGCGGGTAGAAATACTGCCCCACTTTTCGCACGATGCGGATCACCTCGCGCTCCCACGGCTCGAGCAAAGGCGCGTTTTTTTCCGCGAAATACAGCAGGTTTTCCTGCGGCTCGGGCGGATAGCGCTCTTCGATTTCCTCGGGCAGCGGCGTATGCCGCGTGGGCAGCGTGCGCCACAACTCATTCACCTGCGACTGCAGATACGCCTCGTGTTCGCGGCGCGCGGCGAATTCCTTTTCGAGCGAGAGCTTCTGCGGACGCTTGTAGCGGTCCACGCCGTAGTTCATCAACGCATGGCACGAATCGAGCAGTTCCTCGACGCGATCGAGCCCGAAGCGCTCCTCGCACTCTGCGATGTAGTTCTTCGCGTAGACAAGGTAGTCGATGATCGCGTGCGCATCCGTCCATAGCCGGAACAGATAGTTGCCCTTGAAAAACGAGTTGTGCCCGTACGCGGCGTGCGCGATGACGAGCGCCTGCATCGTCATCGTGTTTTCTTCCATCAGATACGCGATGCAGGGGTTCGAATTGATCACGATCTCGTACGCGAGCCCCATCTGCCCGCGACGGTAGCTTTTCTCGGTGGCAAGAAAGTGCTTGCCGAACGACCAGTGCCGGTAATTGACCGGCATGCCGACGGACGCGTAGGCGTCCATCATCTGTTCAGCGCTGATGAGTTCGAGCTGGATGGGATACACGTCGAGCTCATATTGCTCCGCAACACGGGCAATATGCGAGTCGTACTCCTCGATCAACTCGAACGTCCAGTCGGACGGGCACGGCAGAGGCCGTCTATCGGCTACGTTCATACTGGGTGGGACTTCCCTTTGCCCCTCGATGGGCGTTCCGGTGTGTCCCCGTGCTTCTGCGTTGTCGACTGCTCCGGCTTGCGCGGCGCCCACTTCGTCCGCCGCGGCCTCGGCATGCCCCGACTCACGCTGCGGCACGCCTGTTTCGCGCTCCGGCTGGTAGCCGCGCGCTTCGTTGTGCAAATGCTTTGTCGTCATGACGACGCCACCTGCTTCTCGAACAACTCGCGAAACACCGGATAGATGTCAGCCGCGGTTTCGACCTTCTTTATTGCCATATGCGGCTGGCTCAAGGCCAGCTGCGCATATTCGAGCCACAGGTTCTGCTCTTCGGGCGTGACCTGAATATACGCAAAATAGCGCACCTTATCGAGGATGTCATCCGCGAGTATCTTGCGGCACTTCGGCGAGTCGTCGGTCCAGTCGTCGCCGTCGGACGCCTGGGCGCCGTAAATGTTCCATTCAGTCGGCGAATAGCGCTCGTCCATCACCTTCTGCATCAGCTCGAGCGCGCTCGACACGACCGTGCCGCCGCTCTCCGTCGAATGGAAGAACGTGTCCTCGTCCACTTCTTCCGCGCGCGTGTGGTGGCGAATGAACACCACCTCGATCTTCTCGTAGTTGCGCTTGAGAAACAGGTATAGGAGGATGAAAAAACGCTTGGCGAGATCCTTGCGCTGCTCGTCCATGGAGCCGGACACATCCATCAGACAGAACATGACGGCTTGGCTCGACGGCGTGGGCTGCTTCACGCGATTCACATAACGCAGATCGAACGGATCGATAAACGGAATGCGCCAGATGCGCCCGCGCAGATGGTGGATTTCGTCTTCGAGCAGTTTGATTTCGTCGCGGCGGTCGTCGGGATCCGCTTTCAGCGCCTCGAGCTGCCGCTCCATTTCGTGGAGCTGGTTGACAAGCGGCGCCCCGAGCGCGATGCGGCGGCCAAGCGCGCTGCGCAGCGAGCGCACCACGTCGATATTGTTCGGCGTGCCTTCCGCCGCCCAGCCGGCGCGGATGCTTTTCCACGTGGGTACGGCCAGCAGATGCGTTTTGACAAGCCGCGGGAGCTCGAGGTCGTCGAAGAAGTACTGCATGAACTCTTCGCGGCTCAGTTCGAACACGAAGTCGTCCTGACCCTCGCCTTCGTTGCTCGCCTGACTGCCGCCGCCCCCGCCCCCGCCGCCACCGCCTTGCGGACGCTGGATTTTGTCGCCGCGGATGTAGTCGGAGTTGCCTGGATGCACCATTTCGCGCCGGCCGCCCGGCCCGTGCCGGAACGACGGCTCCGCGATGTCCTTGTGCGGAATGGTGATGCTCTGGGTGTTCTGAATGTCTTTGATGCTGCGGTCGCGCACCGCTTCCGAAACGGCGCGACGAATGTAGTTCTTGACGCGGCGCAAAAAACGCTCGCGATTTGCAATGCTTTTGTTCTTGCCTGCCAACCTGCGGTCGATGATTTGATGAAGCACGCCCGGTCTCCAATGTGGACGGAGTGAGCGCTCGTGCGCCGACTCCAGTCCCACGCGGTGGCCTCGGATAACAGCAAGCGCTCTGCGCTTGCTGTTATCCGAGGCCACCGCGCGCATTTCGGGTGCGCGAGACGCACGCTGCTAGTCCGATGCTATGTCCATGCAGCTTGCGGCTCGCAGGGTGCTCGCGCGGCTGGGCCGCGCGAGCGGCACGCAGTGCGGATCATGACGACTTGCGCACGCGCAGATACCAGTCACATAGCAAGCGCACCTGCTTCGGCGTATAGCCCTTCGCCACCATTCGGTTGACGAAGTCTTCATGCTTGCGCTGTTCTTCCGCCGAACCTTTGGCGTTGAACGAAATGACCGGCAACAGTTCCTCCGTGTTCGAGAACATCTTCTTTTCGATCACCACGCGCAGCTTTTCGTAGCTGATCCATGCAGGATTCTTCCCTGCATTCGCAGCACGCGCCCGCAGCACGAAGTTCACGATCTCGTTACGGAAGTCCTTCGGGTTGCTGATGCCCGCGGGCTTCTCGATCTTCTCCAGCTCGGCATTGAGCGCCGCGCGGTCGAAGCTCTCGCCGGTGTCGTGGTCGCGGAATTCCTGGTCCTGAATCCAGAAGTCCGCATACGTCACATAGCGATCGAAAATGTTCTGCCCATATTCGGAGTACGACTCGAGGTAAGCGGTCTGGATCTCCTTGCCGATGAATTCCGCGTAACGCGACGCCAGCACGTCCTTAATGAACGACAGATACTTCTGCTCGGTTTCCGGCGGGAACTGCTCGCGCTCGATCTGCTGTTCGAGCACATACATCAGATGCACCGGGTTCGCCGCGACTTCGGTGGAATCGAAGTTGAACACGCGCGACAGAATCTTGAACGCGAAGCGCGTCGACACGCCGGTCATTCCCTCGTCCACACCCGCAAAGTCGCGATATTCCTGATACGACTTCGCCTTCGGATCGGTGTCCTTCAGATTCTCGCCGTCGTAGACCTGCATCTTCGAGAAGAGACTCGAATTTTCAGGCTCCTGCAAGCGCGTGAGTACCGACATTTGCGCCATCATCTTCAGCGTGCCAGGCGCGCATACCGCATTGGAGAGCGACGAGTTGCGCAACAGCTTCTCGTAGATCTTGATCTCTTCGGAATAACGCAGGCAGTACGGCACCTTCACGACGAAGATCCGGTCGAGCAATGCTTCGTTGTTTCGGTTGTTGCGGAACGCCTTCCACTCCGACTCGTTCGAGTGCGCGAGAATCACGCCGTCGAAAGGAATCGCGCCGAAGCCTTCGGTGCCCTTGAGGTTGCCTTCCTGCGTGGCGGTCAGGAGCGGGTGCAGCACCTTGATCGGCGCCTTGAACATTTCGACGAATTCGAGCAGGCCCTGATTCGCGAGACACAGGCCGCCGGAATAACTGTAGGCGTCCGCATCGTCTTGCGCATACTGCTCGAGCTTGCGAATGTCGACCTTACCGACGAGCGAGGAGATGTCCTGATTGTTCTCGTCGCCCGGTTCGGTCTTGGCGATGCCGATCTGCCGCAAAATGGACGGATAGCGCCGCACCACGCGGAATTTGCGGATGTCGCCGTTGTACTCGTGCAGGCGCTTGACCGCCCACGGGCTCAGAATGCTTTTGAGGTAGCGGCGTGGTATGCTGTATTGCTCTTCGAGGATCGGACCGTCCTCGTCGTAGTCGAACAGACCGAGCGGCGATTCGTTCACGGGCGAGCCCTTGATCGCGTAGAAAGGCACGCGCTCCATGAGTTGCTTCAAACGTTCCGCGATCGACGATTTACCGCCGCCGACCGGGCCCAACAGATACAGAATCTGCTTCTTTTCTTCGAGCCCCTGGGCCGAGTGCCGGAAGTAGGCGACCACCTGCTCGATCACCTCCTCCATTCCGTAGAACTCACGGAATGCGGGGTATACCTTGATGACCTTGTTCGCGAAGATGCGCGACATGCGCGGATCGTTGCGAGTGTCGATCTGTTCGGGTTCTCCGATTGCCGTCAACATGCGTTCGCCAGCCGTGGCGTACGCGGCGGGATTGTCTTTGCAGAGCGCGAGGTACTCCTCGAGCGAGAGTTCATCTTCTCGCGTTTTCTCGAAGCGGGTCGCGAAACTGCTGTAGATATCCATGCTACCTCCTCGCCGAAGTCTAGACCGATGTCGTGCGCGGCGCGCTATTCGGAAACGACATCGCTCGAATTCATCCTAAACCCTTTTAAATTTTTTTTCACGAACTACGTTGCGAAAATCGCGCCGTAGCCGCCTCCCGACATTCATCACTTGGAAAGCCCTTTCGACGACCTACAATCTTGCGCGTCGAACGGTGCCCTCGCTGGCTTACTTTGCTTGCTTACTCTGCCGCTTCACGCCTGTGCTTCACGATCTCTTACCCGGCTGTCATCCCGCACCTACATTCACGCGCTGTCCGCACACGCACGTCGCGTACCTCGACGCCGGGTTTCGCCGGCACATCGCGCATTTGCGCGCTACGTCCCCGCTCTTTCGTGCTTTCGCCCCTTTCCCTCTAACGCTTTGACATGCGTTTGGCCGACATGTCCCCGCATCTGTTACACGTCGATCGACAAAGTTGCACGCAGGGTTCGCCGGCGCACTTTCGTGCTGCGCGTTCATGTCGTTCGTCCCTGTACGCGACGTTTCGTTCCATCGCATCTTCTCGCCTGCCTTGCAATCACACGATGCTTCACATGCTTTGCATCAACGCGTCGGTTAACTGGATAACGGCGCGGCGCGCAATCCGTTCAATAGGGTATACGGCTAAGGACTCGCCTCCCATGCGCGAAATGTAAAACGGCCGCCCGTGGGCAGCCGTTCGATACTTCGTTTGTAGTGCGCCGTTACAAGCACAGCGCGAGAAAAGCTCCGCACCGTGTCACATGACACTGTGTCACGCCGTCAGGTCAGTTCGATCTCGACCTCTCCAAGTCCGTCGATATGGCCGCGCACAATGCCCGGCTTGCCCACCTTGTGCGCACCGACATAGAAGCCGGTGGTGAGCGTCCATTCCGGTTCGATCGTGATGCCCATGGCGGCGCAATGGTTGACGAACCATACAAGGAGCTCGCGCGGATCGCCAGCCGGATTGCCGGTGGCGTCGGGCACGAGCGACTGGCCGTCGAAGCTCAGTTCCAGTTCCGGCGAAACGAAGTCGAAGCCGCGTGCGAGCCCCGCATACGCCACCGGATGACCGGTGACGAGCGCGCCGTTGTTTTGCGCGTCGGCACGCTGGGCGAGCGGCACGACGTTCGGCCATTCGGCGAAACGGCTGTCGACAATCTCGATGGCCGGCAGCACGACGCCGACCAGCGCGAGCACCTCGTCGCGCGCATAGGCGCGGTTGCGCGGCTCGATGGCCTCCGCGAAGCGGAACGCGATCTCCAGTTCCAACCAGCACGCGGAAGAAGTCGCCATGTGCGACACGCGCCGGCGAAGGCCGTACGAGCGAAGCCGGAATCGGCGCGCCCGAAGTCGGGCCGCCGGGCGCCTTCGCGCCGATCATGAACGCCGCGCGATCGAGCGCGAGACGCTCGCGGGCCGCGTACAGCTCGGCGTTGCCGATGTCGACGGCGCTCGGCATCGCATTGGTGAAGGTCTCCTCGTACGCGTCGTTCGAACGACCCATGCCGAAGAGACCAAGAACACCGATAGCCACGAGCAGCGCGGCGAGAAACGCCATCGTGAGGCCGATGCGGGCCTTAATGGAAATGCCCTTTTCAACATACATTGTCTTGTGCTTGAGAGGCTGCGTCGCAGCAGAAAGGTCTGATAAGTGCTTCCGGCACCGTTGGTGAGTCTGTTGCATCGGCGCTCTGACAGCCGCGTTTACGGCAGTCCTCATGCGGACTTGAATGTTTTATATGGTCTGACGAAATGTCGCGCTGCCGACTGGAAATACCTACAAAATTCTGAGGATCGGGTTGCGCAGAGACGCGTCCCGCCGGGCGGACTGAAGCCGCGGCGGGAGCCAAAGAAATGTGGCCAGCGCGGCGTCGTCGCCGCGCTGGCTTTGCAGGACGGAAGGGCTGGCGACGACGGCGTCAGCCGTCGAGTTCGGCGCGCGTGGGGATGGACGGCTGCGCGCCCGCGCGGGTCACCGAGAGTGCGGCGGCCCGCTGGGCAAAGCGGATGGCCGCATCGACGCCCGCGCCTTCGGCCAGTTGGGCGGCGAAACCGCCGATGAACGTGTCGCCCGCCGCCGTAGTATCGACGGCTTGGACTTTCGGCGCGTCGTACAGCACGGGCGCCGCGCCTTCGAGCGCCGCCTGCACCCCGCGCGGGCCGAGCGTCACCAGCACGTTGCGCGCGCCAGCCGCGCGCAGCACGGCGGCCGTCGCCGCTTCTTCGGGCGAGCCCACCGGCAAGCCGGTCAGCGTCGCGGCTTCGAGCTCGTTCGGAATCAGACAGTCGATAAGCGGCAGCCACTCGGCGGAAAGCGGGCCAGTGGCGGGCGCCGCGTGAACCGCGGCCGGCGGCGTTTCGAGTTGGCAGATCACGACATCGGCAGCGGCGAGCACCGCTTCGTGGCGCACAATCGTTTCGGGCGTCACCTCGCCGTTGCTGCCGGCCACGATCACAATCGCGTTCGCTGGCATCGTCGACGACGATCAGCGCCACGCCGCTCGGCTCGCGACCGGTTTCGAGCGCTGCACAGTCGATGCCCTCAGCCTCGAGCCCCGCGCGCAGTTGCGCGCCGTTCGCGTCGGCGCCGACGCAGCCGAGCATCGACACCTGCGCGCCGAGCCTTGCCGCCGCCACCGCCTGGTTGCCGCCCTTGCCGCCCGCGACCTGCGCGAAGGTGCGGCCGGCCAGCGTTTCGCCGGGATGCGGCAGACGCGGCGCGCGCGCCACGAGATCCATATTCAGACTGCCGACCACCGCCACGCGAGCGCGCGTTTCGTTACTTGCCACTCAATTCTCCAGTTGTTCTGCTTTTCAGTTCGGCTTGCCGATGCTGCTGCATGGTGCGGTCAAGCCGGTCAAGAAGTCCGCAGGCCGCGGCCGCGTGTTCACGCCGCCAGATGGCGCTTGCCCGCGCCCGCCCACGTCGACGTCGATTCGCGCACGATCAGCCGCGGCGACACTACACGCCTGCGCCCGCCGGCTCGCGTGCTCGCCGCCGTCTTCCCGGCAATACGCTCGATCAGCGTCTGCGCCGCCATGTCGCCGAGCGCGCGCACCGACTGCCCGACCGTCGACAGCGCCGGATAGGTGAAGCGTCCCAGTTCAATGTCGTCGAAACCGATGATCGAGCAGTCGCGCGGCACGCTGATATTGCGCTCCGCCGCCGCGCGCAAGGCGCCGATGCCCATCATGTCGTTGCAGGCGAAAATCGCCGACGGCTTGACCGTATCGAAGAGCTGCGCGGCCGCGCGGTGGCCGCCGGTCCCGGAAAAATCGCTTTCGACGATCGCGTCCGGCGGAATCTCGATGCCGCGTTCGCTCATCGCGCTGACCGCCGTATCGACCGGGCCGCTAATGCAGCCGATCCGCACGTGCCCCAACTCCAGCAGATGACGCGTGGCCAGGTACGCCCTTTTCGTGATCGATCTGCACGAGGTCCGCATTCACGCCCTCGATATTGCGGTCGACGATCACGAGCGGCTCGCGCGTCCGCGAGCGTCTGCGCGAGCACCGCGTCGTCGCCGGCGGAAGCGACGATCAGCCCGTCGATCCGTTTTTCCTGCAGCACGCGCAGGTAGTTGCGCTGCTTCGCGGGGTCGTCGTCGGAATTGCAGAAAAACACGCAGTAGCCGTTGCGGGCGCAACCGTCCTCGATGCCGCGCGCCAGTTCCGCGAAGTACGGGTTGGTGCTGTTCGGCACCACGAGTCCGATGGTCGCGGTGGCGCGCGCCTTCAGCGAACGGGCCACTGCCGACGGCACATGGTGAAGCTGGCGAATGGCGTGCTCGACCTTCGCGCGCACGTCGGCCGAAACCGGACGCGAGTTGTTCACGACGTGCGATACCGTCGTGAAGGACACGCCCGCCACGGCTGCTACATCCTTGATCGTCGCCATAACCTGTTGCTCTCCTGCCTGTTTTTCCCGCCGGTCACGCCGGTTGCTGACCTCGGGACATCCTCATCGAAGACACGCCCTGCCCATCCATTCCTTACGCTTTACCGCAAATTCGCCCTCGAACGCCCGGCGCGCGTTACCGTGACGATGTCAGGCGCGCTTGCGGCGGCTGCGGTAGGTATCCAGCACCACCGCCACCACGATCACGGCGCCGGTGATCATCCGCTTGGTCGGCTCGTTCGCGCCGATCTGCGCGAGGCCGGCCGCCAGCACCGAAATGATCAGCACGAACGTCATGCCGACCGACATCACCACCAGATCCGGAATCTGGTTGGCGATGGTGCTGAACGTGTCGTACGTCAGAAAGTGCGAACTCAGGAGCGAGAACAGCACGATCATGCCGACCAGCGCCCCGGCGAGGCCCAGGTAGTTCGAGAACCCTAGCCGCGTGCCGGCCGGCTTGCCGCTCGCGAGCGGTGCCGACGGATCGGCCGGCGGCGCGGCGTTCGCATTGACGGCGGCGCCGCTCTCTTGTGCGCCGTGTTTCGCGCCCGGCGTGTTGCGCAACGATTGATCGGTCATGACAAGCTCCCTGCTTCATGGGTGTCGAGGTCGTGCAGCAGCGCTTCGCGGCTGCGGTAGCCGGCGAACGCGGCGGCGAATGCGATTGCTCATGCATATCTCCTGAGTTTGTCGGGCTCAGGTCGAGCCGTATTTTTAGTTACGCGCAAACGTTTGCGGGACTCATTCTCAGCGCATCTTGACCAGACTGTCAACGATTTGCAGTGTTGCACTGCACCGGCCCGCAAAAAATGCGGCGCGCCGGCGTGCGCTGCGGCAGAAGATGGGTGGCAATGGGTCCTCGCCTCGTTCACGCGTGACGGTTTTGCCGCCGACTGCAATGTCTGCCGTCGGCGGGCCGCCTATGCTGGACTTTTATTGCGTCGCGTGCAAGCGCGGCGTGGCGCTCAGAGCCAGCCTTGCGAAACCGCCAGTAGAGAACGAGGTCGACGCTCAGCATGATGGCGAGGCACAGCGGATAGCCGTACTGGAAATGCAGTTCCGGAATGTTCTGGAAATTCATGCCGTAGATGCCCGCGGTCATGGTCGGCACCGCGAACAGCGCGGCGAATGAACCGAGCCGTTTGGTCACTTCGTTTTCCGCGAGGGAAATCATGCCGAGGTTGACCTGGACCGCGGTCACCACCATTTCGCGCCGGCCGTCGATGATGCGCACGATCCGCTCGAGGTGGTCGTAAACATCCCGAAAGTAAGCCTGCATGCCTTCGCAGACGCTCGGAATTCGGCCGCCCGTAAGCTTGCTGAGCGCTTCCTAGAGAGGCGCGATGTGATGCTGCAGAATCACGAGGCGGCGCTTGAGCGAATACAGATCCTGAATGATCGCGCGCGACGCCGCCGAGTTGTTGCGCTCGAAAATGCGGTCTTCGATCTTGGTGTTCATCGCCTCGATGATCGGGAAATAGCGATCGACGATGTCGTCGGCCAGCGCATACAGCACGAATGCCGAGCCGGCCTCAGCAATTGCGGCTCGCGCTCGCAGCGCGCCCGCACGTTCTGAAAGCCCGCGCGCGTGCCGCGCCGCACCGAGAGCACATAGTTCGCGCCGACGAATACGTCCACCTCGCCGATCAGCAGTTCGCCGTCCTCGTCCATCTCGACCGTGTGCATGACCGCGAACAGCGACTCGCCGTACTCCTCGATCTTCGGGCGCTGATGACCGTTTTGCGCGTCCTCGATCGCGAGGTCGTGCAGGCCGAACTCGTGCTTCATCACCGCGAGTTCGCCGGGGGCGGGGTCTTTCAGCGCGACCCAGACGAAACACTCGGGGCGCGCGACGTAGTCGCTGATGCTATCGATGTCGATGTCTGCCAGCTTCCGGCCGTCCTGATAGGCGGCGCAATTGATCAGCATGTTGGTTACCCTGAAAGCGGAACAGAGCGGGCCGCGTGCCGGCGCATGCGCGGCTGGCGGGGCCCTTCTGCATGAATGGAATATGCAACCGTCATGTTAAGGGCTGCGGGCGGCTCTCATGTATCGAATTGTTAAAGGCCGCGCCGTGACGAGCGTGCGCGTTTGGGGGCCGGCGTGAGTGCTGCCCGCCGCCCGCTCTTGCGCGTCACCCGCTTCTTCTTCATGATCGGTGCAAAGGACAACAGCAAGGAGACCGCCATGTGGCATTTCACCTGGAGCACCGGGATCGCCTGGATGCCGGCCATTGCCGCGGCAGTGGGATCGGGCGTCGCCCATACGATGTTGCGCGAGGCCACCGGCAAGCGCGCGCGTGAGTCGCATCGCGCGACGGTTCGGGCAAAGGACAATCGCTCGTGAGCCGCCTCGTTTTTATTTGCGGTCATGCGGGCACCGGCAAGACGACCCTGGCAAAGAAATTGATCGGTCCGCTGATGAAGGCCACCGCCTCACCGTTCTGTCTGCTCGACAAGGACACGCTGTACGGCGGCTACAGCGCCGCGGCGATGGGCATGCTGACGGGCGACCCGAACGATCGCGACAGCCCGCTTTTCCTCGAGCATCTGCGCGAGCCGGAGTATCGCGGCCTGATCGATACTGCGCGCGACAATCTCGAACTCGGCGTCAGCGCTCTGGTGGTCGGGCCGCTGTCGCGCGAAGTCCGCGAACGGCGGCTGTTCGATCGCGCGTGGCTCGGCGTTAGCGAAGACGTCAGCGTGCGTGTGGTGTGGGTGTATGTGTCGGAAGAAACGGCGCACCGGCGGATCGTCGCGCGCGGCAATCCGAACGACGCCTACAAGCTTGCGCATTGGGACGAATACCGTCAGCGGCGCTTCGTGCCGAGCGGCGACATGTGCAACGATCTGCTCATGTTCGACAACACCGCACCGGCCGCGGCGGATCACGACGCGCTGCTCGCGCGGATCGTCGGCGAGCGGCAAGCGGCCTCGGGCATGACGCCGCCGTTGCCTGTCTGATTGCGTCAGGAAAGAAGCTGCATGAAAAACGCCCCGCATGCGGGGCGTTCTCCGTTTGCCCGGCGACGCTTCGTCAAACGGTCGCCGCCGTTTGCAGCGACGCCAGCGTCTGCCCTTCGTAAAGCTGGCCGAAGCGGTTGCCGAGGAACTCGCGCAACGACACCTGCTCCTGACGCACGAAGCCGCGTTGAGGCAGCTTCTTTTCGCGGAACAGATCCAGCACCGCGCACATCGCGCCTGCCGTGGTGATCTGGATCGCGCTCATCGGCACGCCGCAGACCGTCTTCGCGAAAATCTTGCGGGTGAACACTTCCTGCACCAGTTGGCCGTCGCGCATGCCGCTCACGGTGATGAACACGAGCACCACGTCCTGCGCAGTGGACGGCACCGAGCGGCGCATGATGGCTCTTGAGCGTATCGCGGTCGCTCGAAAGACGCAGGTCTTCAAGCAGGAATTGCATCAGATTGCGGTGGCCCGGATAACGGACCGACTTGTAATCGAGCGATTCGACGCGGCCCGACAGCGTTTCGCACAGCGTGCCCAGCCCGCCGGACGTGTTGAAGGCTTCGTACTCGGTGCCGTCGAGCGAAAAATGTTCGAGGCCTTCGAGCGGCTGCACCCACTGCGTGCGGCTGTCGCGGATGGCTTCGCAAGGCTGGCAATATTCGTTGATGAGCCCGTCCACGCTCCACGTCAGGTTGTACTTCAGCGCGTTGGTGGGGAATTGCGGCAGCGCGCCGACCCGCATCTTGACGTCGCGAATTTCCGTGAAGCGGTTCACGAGTTCGTGCGCGGCAATGCCGATGAAGCCCGGCGCCAGACCGCACTGCGGCATGAACGCGTGCTCGGCGTCGTCGGCAATCGCGCGGATCGCGTGCGTCGCGCGCACGTCCTCGGTCAGGTCGAAGTAATGCACGCCCGCGCCCTTCGCCGCGGCCGCCACGTTCACCGCGAGGTAATACGGCAGCGCGTTGACGAGCGCATCGAAACCCTGAATGGCGGCGCGCAGCGCGGCGGCATCGGCGGAATCCACGCGGCGGGTCGCAATGCCCTGCGCGGCGAGCTTGTCGAGCGCGTGCTGGTCGCGGTCGAATGCGACGACGTCGTAATCGCCCGTCTCGCGCAACATATGGGCAATGGTGTGACCGATGAGACCGGCACCAACGATGGCTACTTTCATGTTCTTCTCCTTTGTCGACCTGAGTGAGCGCGGGAGCGCCTCCTTCGGTTTGATTCCGTGCGCTGTCTCCAGCTTCAAGTACGCCGCCATGGACGGCGGCGCGCGGCGGGCTGAACCCTCGATCGACAGTGTAGGGAGAAGCAAAATCAGTTCATACGCGCAAAATGCTGCGTAATGACCAACAACTTCGACGTTTCGACGAGCCACGCCGACGAAACGTCGAAACCGCATCAAAATCGCGCTGACAGGCCACGCAAATCACACCATGCCGCGGTCGATCTTACGCGCGAGAATGATGGAGGTCGTGGTCCGCTCGACGCCCTCCATCCCGCCGATCTGGTCGAGCAGATCGTTCAGACGATCGGGCGAATCCGCGCGCAGCCAGGCGACGTAATCGAACTCGCCGCTCACCGCGCACAGCAGTTGAACCTCGGGCATCTTGCCTAGGCGCTTCTGCACCGCGGGTCCATGTTTGGGCGCGATGATGATGCCCACGTAGGCATAGATGCTCGAATCGAGCACGTCCTAGCCGAGCCGCACGCTGTAGCCCGCGATCGCATTGCTGCGCTCGAGTCGCGCGATTCGCGCGATCACGTTGGTGCGCGCCACATCGAGCTGGCGCGCGAGATTGGCGACGCTTTCGCGCGCGTTGGCCTGCAGCAGCGCCACGAGGTTGCGGTCGAGATCGTCGAGTTGGTCGAGGCGCGGAGGTCTCATCGAAGGAAGAAAGAGTGGTCGCAATGGTGCGGATTATCGCGCGTCTTCAGTGCGCGGCGGCGGGTCGTCAGGCGCCGAAGCGCTTGATCACGAAGTCGATGAAACTGGTCAGTTTGGGGGGGGGTGGCGCGCCGGTCGCGCGGATAGACGAGATGCACGGGGGTCCCTTCGGGCAAATGCTCTTCCAGCACGGAAACAAGTTCTCCGCTCGCGATCTCGCGTGCAAGCAGCGCCTCGGGCTGCAGCACGAGACCAAAACCGCGCAACGCAGCGACCTTCAGCGCCTGACCGTTGTTCGCGCGAAAGCGCCCGGCGCGCAACTGGTTTTCCGCCGTGCTTTCGTTACCGAGGCGCCATATGCCTTCGCGGCCCCAATGCAGAAAGCCGAGACATTCGTGATGCGCAAGGTCGGCCGGCGTGCGCGGAATGCCCGCGCGCGCAAGATACGCCGGCGACGCGCAGGCCCGCATGCGGTACGGCTTCAAAGGACGCGCGACGAAACTCGAATCCGGCAGATGGCCGATGCGCACGGCGGCGTCGAAGCCCTCTTCGACGAGATCGGTCACCCGGTTCGAGAGATCGAGCTCCAGCGTGACTTCGGGCCACGCGCTCAGGTAGTCGGTCATGGCGGGCGAGAAAACCTCGACGCCGTAAGTAAGCGGCACCGTTACCTTCAGCACGCCGCGCGGCGCCGCCGCCATGGCCTCGGCGAGCGACTCGGCGTCCTTCACGTCGGCGAGAATGCGCCGGCACTGCTCGTAGTATTGCCGGCCGATCTCCGTCAGGCTCTGCCGGCGCGTGGTGCGCGTGAGGAGGTGCGTGCCGAGCCGGCTTTCGAGCGAACGGATGTGCTTGCCACCATCGCCGACGAAATGTCGAAACGCTCCGCCGCCGCGGTGAGACTGCCCGCCTCGACCACGGCCACGAAGATCTCCATGCTGACGAATTTATCCACCCGCTTTTTTCCTGCTCGTTTCTGTTGTAAGCGTTTGTCGCACAAGAGCCGCATTGTAGGGATATCGTGATACTAATAGCGCCGACGGCTGGATCGAGCGATCCGCCATGATAGCGCCGCCGCGCGTCAGTTGGCGCGCCACCCGGCGCGGCGCAGGCGGACCGCTCGCCGCACGCACTATTCCAATCCGTCTCAATTCGAATAGACATCAGGAGTTTCGATGAAAAAAGCACTAGTCTTGCTGGCCTGTTCAGTCGCCATGAGCGGCGCCTTCGCACAAGCTTCGGCGCCCGCTGCGGCGCCCTCGGGCACGGCCGCGTCCGCGCCCGCCGCGAAGGGCGGACACGAGCGCAACGTCGAAGACCGCATTGCCTATCTGCACTCGCAGCTGAAGATCACGCCGGAGCAGGAATCGCAATGGAAGGCCTTCGCCGACTTGATGCGCGGCAACGGCCAGACAATGGGCGAGCTGTTCAAGGAACGCCGCGCCGCGACCAACGTCTCCGCACTCGACGACATGAAGCAGTACGCGGCGACCATTGCGCAGGCGCATGCCGACGGCATGAAGAAGCTGGTGGACGCGTTCGATCCGCTCTACAACAGCTTCTAGCCCGAACAGAAGAAACTCGCGGATACCACGTTCGGCGCGACGGCGGTGCAGAGGGCGGGCATCGTCAGCATGGCAGGGGCAAGGGCGGCAAGGCGGCGCCGGCGCCGGCCAGCGATGCGACGGTGAAGCCGTAAGAGACCGCGTGTGCGCCGCATTGCATGATGCTTGCGGCGGCACGCTGCACGCTGCACGCGGCGTTCAGGCGGAGTAGTGCCGTGGTGTACTGTGCTGTGCTGCGCGTCGCATAAGTCGGCATCGCTGTGCATCGCGCCGCAAAACAGCCGCTTCGTAAGATGCAATCTGGCATGATGCTGGTCCGCGATCGGTAACGCCACGTCACGACGCCGCCGTCAACACACCCTCTGCCCGCTTCATGAACGACCTGAAAAACCTCGACCTGAGCCAGGACGCCGCCGCCCGGCGCGTCGTCAAAGACGAAACGGTCACCGTCGAATTCGCCGCGACGCAAGGCGAACTGATGAGCCTCGAAGGCCCGAACCGCTATCTGCCGGGCGACGCGCTGATCACCGGCTCGACCGGCGACCGCTGGGTCGTGTCGCGCGAACGCTTCGACGCCAAATATGTCCCCGCGGATGCAACACTCGCGCACGGCGAGCCCGGCGCGTATCGCAACCGTCCTGCCGTCGTGCTCGCGAAACAGATGCACGAAGCGTTTTCACTGGCCCGCTCCGCGAGCGGCGACGACGTGCTGTGCGGCGCCGTGGGCGACTGGATCATGCAGTACGCGCCCGGCGATTACGGCGTCGTGCAGGCCGCCCGCTTCGCCAAGGTTTACCGCTTCGCCGATTGAGGCGCCGTCACGCGAATTCGTCGCCGAGGTCCACGGTGACTTCGCGCGGCACCGCCTCGCCGTTCGCATACTGCTCTTCCAGCGAGCCGATGCTGGCCTCGACATACGCGCGCAGCACCGCAAAGCTGCGGCCACGCAGCCGCGCGGGCAGCGCCCGGTAGCGCGCGAGCGCGGCCGGCGCGATCTCCACCGTCATCACGATGCGCCGGGCGGTGGCGCCGAAACGCATCGCTACCCAGTGGATGGCGAGCGTGGGCGTGCCGTCTTCGGCCGCGCGCTGGATGAACTGCGTCCGCTCGGGAAAAAGATCGCTGATGACGCGCGCCAGTTCCTCGAACTCGGGACTCGCGCAGTCGTATTGGTCAGCTTCCATGGATGGGCCGAAAGTTATAGGCATGCAGTGGCAGGCCGCCGATTGTAAAACAGCGGCCATGAACGCACCTGCCGCAAACCCCGCTACCCCGGCGATTAGCTAGCGAAGCGGTTGCGTCACGCGATCCGCCTGAGGACGCCGGAACGCTTTGACGAGCAGCCCCGCCACGACGACGGCGCCGAGCGTATAGACCGCATCGACGGCCGCGAGCGGCACGAGCTGCGCCTGGAACAGCGCGGCGGGCACGTCGACGAGCGCGTGCAGTGCGCGCGAGCGGCAGGATTGCGCGCCAGCCGGCCCGCAAGCCGCGCCACATCAGCACCGACAAGCCGATCTGAAACACGAGCGCGGCCACCCGTTCGAGCGCGAAAATGCCGGCCGTCTGCGGCGTCAGGCTCGCGAGTATCAGATGGATGCGCATCACGGATTCGCTTGGCAGATTGCTCAGATAGCTGTCGAGCTGGCCGCGGTTTTCGAACACCGCGAACAGGATCCACTGAATCTGCACCAGCACGCCGACGAGCCACGTTTCCGCGCCGCCATGCCCGAGGCCGTAGGCAAGCGCCGTGCCGTCGTCCGTGCGCGCGGCTGCGGGTATGGCGCGGGCTTGTCTGCCGCGCGTGCCGCAGCACGCTTCATCAGAAGCCGCATGCCGATGAACCGGCCCACTTCCTCGCAGATGCCAGCAATCAGCGCGCCATAGACGACGAAAGCGAATGGATGCGACAGCAAAGCCGCCGTCGCCTCATTCCGATGCAGCACGTAATCGTTCAGCGCGCGCTCGATGACCATGGCGAACAGCGCGAAAACGGCGATACCGGCAATCGCAGCGCGCGGCTCCAGCGCGAGCGGCCGGCGCAAGCGGCGGTAAAGGAGAAAAGGCAAAGCGGCGACCAGCAGGGTCGCGAGCGCGAGGCTCGACAGGGTAAGCGGTGTAACGACCATGAGTTTCCTTGCGATGACCGGCGCGCACCGGCTGCGCGCCGCAGGCCGAATGATCGCAGATCGCGGGGAATGGGACGTGAAGCTTGCGCGGCTGCAAAAGCGGAGCGTGACCGCTGGCCACGAGCGGCGCCCGTGTCAGCCGCCGCACGCTGACCCGCTCAGCTCGCTGTCGACGCGCGCACGATCAGCTCGCCCGGCAGCAGACAATCGCGTGCCGAAGTTTGCACGCCCTCGATGCGCTCATGCAGAAACTCGACCGCGCGATAGCCGATGTCGTAAGTCGGCTGACGGATCGTCGTGATGCCGGTCAGTTCGGCCCAATCGGGATCGTCGATGGAAAGCAGCGCCACGCGCGTCTGCTAGGCGGCGCCGTAACGCGCCTTCAGATGCAGCGCAAGACGCAGCGCGACCGATGCATTGGCGGCGAACACCGCGACGCGCGACGCATTGCCGCCAGCGCCTGCAGGGTGACCGGCCGCATCGGTCGGATCCGTCGCCTCCGTCGCGTTCGCTGCCTCGATCGCGCGGTCCAGCTCCGCTCGGCCCTGTTCCGTTTGCGCGGCATCGGCGAGATTCAGCACGAGCGTATGGCCTCGAGCGACGCCAGCGCCGCCGGCGCCCGAGCCGGCCTGCGCCTGCATCGTCTCGCGAAACGCCGCCTCGCGCAGCCGGCGCGAACTCACCTGCTCGAACGGCTGCACGACGAACCAGATATCACGAAACCCGCTGTCAAGCAGATGCCGCGTGCCCAGCTCCGCCGCCGCGCGGTTGTCGAGTCCGACGATATCCGCGACGAGGCCTTCGACGGAACGGTCGACGAGCACCGCCGGAATCCCGCCGCCGCCCACTGGCCGCAGCGTTTCTTCGCGCACGCCGAGCGCATTGACGATCACGCCTTCCACGCGATACGTGGTGAGCAGTTGCAGATAGCGCCGCTCCATTTCCACTTCGTTCGTCGCGTGGCAGATGAGCGGCATCAGGCCGAGCGCGTGGCAGGCGGCCTCGACGCCTTGCAGCACCTCGACGGTATAAGGGGATTCGTGAGGTCCGCGAGCAGCATGCCGATCAGCCTGTTGCGCCCGCGCTTCAGGCCGCGCGCCATCTGATTGGGCTGATAGTCGAGCCGCTCGATCGCCGCCTCGATGCGCGCGCGCAACTCCGGCGACAGCACGCTCATCACGCCGTTCAGGTAGCGCGAGATGCTGGTCTTGCCGGTGCCGGCTTCGCGCGCGACGTCGGTGATCGTCGCGCGGCGCGGCGCGCTTCGGGACGTCGGCGTAGCGCTCATGATGCGCACCCATGGTTCGCCATGCCATGCCTCTCACAGCACCCGTCCGGCACACGCTTCATCGCCACGCTCCTCACCGCAGCACGTCGCGATTGACGATGTTCGTCGTGAGCGTGCCGGCGAGCGCCGCGACGAGACTTTCCGCCGCGTTGCGTGCCATCGCATGACGCGTCTCGTGCGTCGCCGAGCCGATGTGCGGCAACGCGACCACGTTCGCCATTTTCAGAAGCGGCGAGTCGGCGTGCAGCGGCTCCTGCTCGAACACGTCGAGACCGGCACCGTGGATCGTGCCGTTGCCGAGCGCCTCGATGAGGGCCGCTTCGTCGACGATCGCGCCGCGCGACGCATTGATCAGGATGGCGCTTTTCTTCATCGACGCGAGTTCGCGCGCGCCGATCAGATGATCAGATGCCGCGTTTGCGCCGTGAGCGGCACTTGCAGACAGACGAAGTCGGCGCTGGCGAGCAGCTCCGGCAACTCGACGCGGCGCGCGCCGTAAGCGGCTTCAGCCTCGGGATTCGCGCTGCGGTTCGTGTACAGCACCCGCATGTTGAAGCCGAGCGCGGCACGCCGCGCGACCGCGCCGCCAATGCGCCCGAGACCGACAATGCCGAGCGTCTTGCCCTGCACGTCCACGCCGAATTGCGTCGGCCCGATGCTGTGCTGCCAGTGCCCCGCCCTCACCCATCCGGCGAGTTCGACGACCCGGCGCGCGGACGCGAGGATGAGCGCAAACACCGTGTCCGCGGTGGATTCCGTCAACACGTCGGGCGTGTGCGCGAGCACGATGCCGCGCCGCGTGAGATCGGCGACGTCGAACTGATCGAAGCCGACGGAGATCGTCGAGAGCGCCTTGAGCCGCGTCCGCGTCGCGCCCTCGACATGGCCGGGGTGATCCTGACGCTCGCGCCGATGCCGCCGTCCGCCTCGCGCAAAGCGGCGACGAACGCGTCATGGCGGGCGGGATCCGCCTGCACGACTTCGGCATGCTGTTGCAGATACGCGAGCACGTCCTCAGGCAGCGACTTCCACGCGACGATCTTCTTCATCAGCTTATTTTCCTTGCAACGGTGTGGCGAGCGTGTGTCCCGCATGCGCCGTCTGCTGCTGCGGTTTGACGATCAGCGTCAGGATGACCGAGGCGAGCAGCGCCACGCTCATGAACGCATACGATGCCGCGGGGGCCCGCGATCACGAGCAATGCATACGAGAGCCAGAAATGCGTGCCGCCGAGCGCATACGACGCCGCGAACGCGATGGCGCCGATCAGCAGGAACGGCCAGACGAACACTTTACGGCGGTTGAGTTTATCCGATGCCCACGAGACGCCGCAAGCATCGCGATGGTCGCGGCGAAATACGGCAGCGCCGACAGCCAGCCGGTTGCCACCATGCCGAGCGTCGAGCCGTTCTTCAGGATGGACGGCAGCCACAGCACGAAACCGTAAACGCCGATGCTCCAGCAGAAGTACTGCGCACACAGCTTGATCACCGCCGACGAGCGGAACGCCTCGCCGTAATTGCGCACCGGCTTGATCGCGGCCTGCTCGGCGCGCAGCGTTTCGGCGAGGTCGTCTTTCTGCTGCTGCGTGAGCCAGGTGACCTGCTGCGGCTTGTCCTTGACGATGAACCACCAGCACACGGCCCACAGGATCGCGGGCACGCCTTCCGCGATAAACAAGTTGCGCCAGCCGAACGAGTGCACGAGATAACCGGACACGACCGACATCCACAGCACCGTCACCGGATTGCCGAGAATCAGGAACGTGTTGGCCCGCGAGCGCTCGCTCTTCGTGAACCAGTTGCTGATGAAGATGAGCATCGCGGGCATCACCGCGGCCTCGACCACGCCGAGCAGGAAGCGGATCGCCATCAGCGAAGGAAATTGCTGACCATGCCGGTCAGCGCCGTGCAGCCGCCCCACAGAACGAGGCTCCAGAACACGAGCTTCTTGACGCTGCGGCGTTCGGCGTAGATCGCGCCAGGAATCTGGAAGAAATAGCCGAGGAAAACAGCGCGCCGATCAGCGACGACAGTCCCTTGCTGATGCCGAGGTCCTGGTTGATGCCGGCGGCCGCAGCGAAACCGTAGTTCGCGCGGTCGAGATAAGCGAGGCTGTAGGTGAGAAGACGATCGGCATGATCGTCCACCAGCGGCGGATCGCGAGAGATGAGGTCATGGGGTGTCTCCTTTACGGGCTTCTTCCCGGAACAATGATGAATGGGGCTGGTGCGGCGCTTCTGCGTGGCTTGTGCATCGCTTGTCAGCGCTCTTGCTGTGATGAATGCGCGCCGCCATGGTCAGGCGCCGCCGCTTTACAACGCCTTAGGCCGCCTGCGCGACGCTTGCCGGATCGGCGCGCTCCAGCGCGTCGAGTTCGGCGCGGCTCGGCAAGCCTTCCGAATCGCCGATCACCTGAATCGCCAGGCGCGCCGATGCGGTTGCCGCGCGCGACCGCCTCCCGCAGCGGCTTGCCTTCCAGCAGCGCGCTGATCACGCCGACGGCGAAACCATCGCCCGCGCCGACCGTATCCACGACCTTAGCGACCGGCTGGCCGGCGATCATGGCGGCGGCGCCGTCGGCGGTGCGGAAGTACGCGCCCGCGGCGCCAAGCTTGACGATCACGCCGCGCGCGCCGCGCTCCAGATAGAAGCTGGCGATGTCCTCGGGCTGCGTGTAGCCGGTCAGAATCTCGCCCTCGCCGATGCCGGGCAGCACCCAGTCGGCGAGCGCGTTGAGACCCTCGACCATCGCGGCGCGCGAGGGCCACAGCGCCGGGCGTAGATTCGGATCGAACGAAATCGTCTTTCCGGCTGCACGCATTTCATGTGCCAGATGGAAGGCGAGTTCCCGCGAGCTCGCGGAAATGGCCGGCGCGACGCCGGTCAGGTGCAGATGACGCGCCGGCAGCACATAGTCCGCGGAGTAATCGGCAACCGACAGGTGGCTCGCCGCCGAGCCGCACGTTTGCACCTCGCAACTGCCCGGCGATCGCGTGGCCGTCCGCGTGATCGGCAAAACCGCCTAGTTGAAGCTTCACGAAGCGCGCACCGAGCGCGGCGGCTTCGTCGAGCGTGCGGCGCAGCGCGGCGGCGTCGAGCTGCCCGTCTGCCGTATAGAGCGACGCCGGGGTCGAGTACACCGACCACAAGCCGAGCTGCGCAATGTGCTTGCCGAGCACGGCGAGGCGCGTCGGCGCGGCGTCCGCCTGGTAGCCGAACAACTCGCGACGCACTTCGAACCCGGCAGCCCCGGCGCGCCGGCTCGCCTCCGCCCACTTTCGATGACCGGCCGTGCGCACAGCGTCGGCGCCGAAGGCGCTCGCGACAATTGCTACTTCCACTGCATTTGTCATGTCTGGACTACCGTTTCTTCACTCATTCGCCATTGGAACCGGTTCCAATGGCGAATTTCAAAAAAGCGCCGAAGCGCTTGCGATGTCCGAATGGTGCGCCCGCGTCGGGGTGAGACGCCATAGTGGAAATCCCCAAGCGAGTGCGGTGAGAGCGGTAAGTCGCGTCGGGCCGAGCCGCACGATGTCTATGCCCCCTGTGCGAGACACATCGTCAGAAACTGCTGGACCGCGCGCGACGGCGTCCCTGCGTGCGGGACGACGATCGAGAGTCGACGCGTCAGCGGCTGCGGAGCCAGAGAAAACACGCGCAACGCACCGTTCTCATGGCGCATCGAGATCGCCGAGACGAAGCCGATGCCCATGCCTGCCCGCACGGCTTCCTTGACGCCCTCGACGCCGGCAATTTCCACGCCACCCGCATCGGCACGCCCGCGCGGGCAAATGCGCGCTCGACGATCTGCCGTACGCCCGAGCCGGCCTCACGCACGATCAGCGGCTCGGCGCCGAGCGCGGCCAGATCCAGCCCGGAGGCCTCCCCGCCTTGGCGTCCTTCGCCTCCTTGCCCGCCCCGCTTTCCGCACCTCCCACTCCCCCGCCGCCCGCGAGCCGATGCGAGCGCGGCATGATCGCCACGATTTCATCATCCCGCCAGGCGTGCACGGCCGTGTCGGGCGGCAGGTCCGTGCCCACCGGCCCCTCGATCAGCGCGATGTCCACGTAACCCAGCGCGCCGACGATGTCGGTGGTATTCCCGTCGACAGTATGCAGCGTGACCTCGGGATACCGCCTGTGAAAATCTGCGAGCAGATACGGCAGCAGGTAGCTGGCGGGCGTTGTGGTCGCGCCGATCCGCAGTGTGCCGTGCTCGAGGCCGCGCAGCGCGTCCCGGTACGCGTGGGCCTGCCGCCACGTGTCGCGCAGCCGCGCCGCGTACTGCGCCATCTGCTAGCCCGCCGGCGTCAGCCGTATGCCGCGGCCGTCGCGCTGGTAAAGCGGCTCCCCGAACTCGTCCTGCAGCTGGCGCAGCTGTCCGGACACCGCCGGCTGCGACAGATGCAGCGCCAGCGCGGCTCGACTGATGTTCAGATGCTCCGCGACGGCTGCAAACGTTATAAGTTGATCCGGGGTCATCTCTTCGAACTATCGGCTAGACGGATAGTTTCCATTTTAAATCAAGATTTTTCATATTCATATATCTAATTTAGGATTAGGCCCATCGAATCCGTCAGTCGCGAAGGCTGCCACCATGACTACCGCCCGTCTTACCGCCACCACCGCCGAAGCATCGTCCGCCCGCGGCCAGCTCAACGGCATTCTGTTCGTCGCCCTCTTCGCCGCCGTCACGCGGATCGCTGAAATGCCGGCCATTGCCGGCCTCGGCTTGAGCCCGTTGATCGTCGGCATCGTGGCCGGCGATTTACGGCAACGCTCTGCGCGACGGCATGCCGGCAAGCTGGGCGGTCGGCGTCGGCGGCGCCTTTGCCACCATCGCCTTTCGCATGGGCATCGAGGTGCTGCAACTGGCCGTGGCGGGCAAGTCGGGCAGTTTCGTGGAAATGGCGCGCAGCCTGCCGTGGACGGTGCGCATCTGGCTGCCGGCGGCCGGCGGCCTGATCGCCGGCTTTCTGCTGCTGGTCGCGCGGCGTCACGCGGACAAATGCAATCACGTCGACTATAATGGAGGCGGTAGCGATCGGCGACGGCGTGGTACCCGTCAAGCTGAGCCTGTGGTGCAGCGTCTCGTCGCTCTTCACGATTGCGAGCGGCGGCTCGATCGGCCGCGAAGGTCCGATGGTGCAGCTTGCCGCGCTGGCGGCTTCGCTGATCGGACGCTGGGTGCACTTCGATCCGCCGCGTCTGCGCCTGCTCGTCGCGTGCGGCGCGGCGGCCGGCATTACCTCGGCGTACAACGCGCCGATCGCGGGCGCGTTCTTCGTCACGGAGATCGTGCTTGGCTCCATCGCAATGGAAAGTTTCGGGCCCGTGGTGGTCGCGGCCGTGGTCGCCAACATCACGATGCGCGAGTTTGCCGGCTACAAGCCGGCGTACGAGATGCCGGTGTTTCCGCCGGTGGCGGGCATCGAGGTGCTGCTCTTCGTCGCGCTGGGTCTGCTGTGCGGCGCGGTTGCGCCGCAGTTTCTGCGGCTGCTCGACGGCTCCAAGGCCCTGTTTCGCAAGCTGTCGTTGCCGCTGCCCGCGCGGCTCGCGCTCGGCGGGCTCGTGGTCGGCATTCTGTCCGTGTGGACGCCCGAGGTTTGGGGCAACGGCTACAGCGTCGTCAATTCGATCCTGCATTCGCCGTGGACGTGGACCGCGCTCGTCGTCGTGCTGGTGTTCAAGCTCGTGGCCACCGCGGGTTCGGGCGCCGTGGGCGGCGTCTTCACGCCGACGCTGTTTGTCGGCGCGGTGGTCGGTTCGCTTTCGGCCAGGGCATGCACGTGCTGTGGCCGCACGGCACCTCGGCGCCCTTTGCGTATGCGATGGTCGGCATGGGCGCGTTTCTCGCGGGCGCCACGCAGGCGCCGCTCATGGCGATTCTGATGATCTTCGAAATGACGCTCAGCTAACCAGGTGGTGCTGCCGCTGATGCTGTCATGCGTGGTCGCGTACTTCGTGTCGCGCGCGATCGGCAAGGCGTCGATGTATGAAATCACGCTGCGCCGCAATCAGGAAGAGCTCGAACGCACGCGCCTGCGCGCGAT
Source organism: uncultured Paraburkholderia sp. (assembly GCA_940746715.1). Lineage (GTDB taxonomy): Bacteria > Pseudomonadota > Gammaproteobacteria > Burkholderiales > Burkholderiaceae > Paraburkholderia. Next base: position 388,974 of record CALNWN010000004.1, on the reverse strand, counting down.
GCAGATGCGCGAGCTGATCCGGCCGGCGCAAACGGTGGTGCCGCCCAACGCGACGGTGCACAACATGACGCGTGTGTTCCTCGAATATCCGGTGAAGTATCTCTATGTGGCCAACGAATCGGGCGCGTTTCTCGGCGTGGTCACACTGAAGGACATCACCTCCGATCTGCTCGACAAACGCGATACCTCGACACGAACCGCCGCCGACTACCTGCAGCCGCATTTCGACGTGCTCACGCCGGACATGCCGCTGGGCGTCGCGCTGCAGCACTTCATGGCGTTCCAGGGCGAGCGCCTGCCGGTCGTGGAAAGCGCCGCGCATCCGCGGCTCACGGGCGTCGTCTATAAAACGTCGCTGCTCGATGCGTATTTCCGCATGAATCCGACGCGCTGAGGGCGGCGCCGCGGCGCACGCTGCATAGGCGTCGCGCTCGGGCAAAGCAGCGCAAACTTTCTACAATAAGAAACGCGCCGCGGCCTTGTGCCGGCAGCGCGAGGTTACGCTAGGACGGGCGCGCCGGAGTGCCGCTCGCCCCTATCCCATCGGAGCGAAAATGAGCGAACCGTCCCTCGATGCCGTGCGCCGCGACCAGGCGGGCTGGATTTTTGTGCATATCGAAGGTGAGCCGTACGACCGCGGCGAACAGCACGGCCAGCTGCTCGCGGCGGAAATCCGCAACGCGATCCGCACCGCCCGCTACCTTACCAGGTGGGACACCGGCGAGGATTTCGACACCTTTGTCGAGGCCGCCGTTTCGCAGTTCGGCAACAAGCTCGACACCGAATTCGCCGACGAAATCCAGGGCATCGCCGACGGCGTGAAGCTGCCGTTCGCGGAAGTGCTGGCGTGGAACGGCTATATGGATCTGCTGCAAAGCTGGTGGCCGGCGCACGCGGCGCAGCAGAAGCCCGCCCTCGGGCTGAAACCCTGGCGGGGCCGGCGCGGCCATCATTGCAGCGTGTTCATTGCAACCGGCAACGCGACGCGCGACGGCCGCATCGTGATGGCGCACAACTCGTGGGACCGCTACGCCGCCGGCGACGCCTTCAACGTCGTGTTCGACATCGCGCCGGATCAGGGCAACCGGATTCTGATGCAGGGCCTGCCGGGCTGCATTTCGAGCCTCACCGACTTCTGGATCACGGCCGCCGGCCTCATGGTGACGGAAACCACCATCTCCAACTTCGTCGGCTACAATGCGGCGGGCGCGCCCGAGTTATGCGGCGGGCGCGCCCGAGTTTTACCGCTCGCGGCGGGCGTCGCAGTATGCGAATAGCATCGGCGAATGGTGCGAAATGTTCGCGCTCGCCAACAACGGCGGCTATGCGAACAGCTGGCTGCTCGGGGACATCAAGACCGGCGAAATCGCGCGCTACGAATTGGGGCTGCACTACTCGGGCTTCGAGAGCACGACGGACGGCTTTTACAGCGGCTACAACACGGCGACCGATCTGAAGATCCGCAATCAGGAATGCATCGGCGAAGGCGAAGACTATACCGACGTGCGCAAGAACGGCGCGCGGCGGCTGCGCTTCATGCAGCTCGAAGAGATACACCGCGGCAAGATCGACGCCGAGCTTGCGAAGGCGATGATCGCGGATCATCACGACGTCTATCTGGATCGCAACGACAACCCGTGCTCGCGCACCATCTGCGGGCATCTGGAACTGGACGACGCGCGTTTCGGCGGCTCGGACCACGGGCCGTTCAATCCGTGGGGCGCAAACGACGGCAAAGTGGCCGACAGCGAAATGGCGCGCGACATGGCGTTCAGCGCACGCTGGGGGTCACCCGTGCGGCGGCCTTTCGACGCGCAGGCGTTCATGAGGCGTTCATGAAACGGCATCCGCAGTGGAACTGGCTGAACGGCTATATGCGCGACCGGCCTTCGTGGCCGTGGACGCGTTTTGAAGTGCTGAAATAGGAGCTGAAACAGGCTGCGTTAGATGCGAGGGCGCACACGCCGGTACGTCCAGCGCGGTCCGCCACTGCGCGTGGCCGTGAGCCGGCCGGGGCGTCTTCGAGGCGGCACCGCCTGCGCGGCGCACCGCGGCTCGTGCGCGCGAGCCGGCCCGCCTGTCGCGCAGAGCGCGCGCCGCAAGCCCACTCGCGCCGCCCAAACGCCTGAAGATTGCCGCTATCTGGCTGCCATTCCCGCGCCATCATCGGCGATCTACAATGAGGGGTCTCGAGGTGCGTTGCAAGTTTTGCGCACCGCGCATGACGAAAGCGCGCGGCCTCGCAGCCCGGCCTCGCGCGGCTTGCGCTTTCCTTTCGACGCGAGGACGGCACAGCCCTTGCTGAACTCTGAGCGCCGCATGAGCTGAGGAGGTCGGGCATGAAAATCTCGACGCTGTTGACCATGGTGACGCTGTCCGCTTCGTGCTTTGCCGCGCCGGTTCACACCGCGCAGGAGAGCATGCCGGCGAACACGCTCGCCGCCCGCGCGAACGCCGCGCCAGTCGCCCCGGCGGCGCCCGACGTGGCCGTCACCGACGACAATCGCCCACAACAATGGTAGCATATCGTTTTGCCGAAGTCGCGGCATCCCGAGCGGGGGTACGCGGCGCGCAACGAGCATCTGCAGACCTGAGCGCGATGTCGCTCGCGTGACCTTCTCGGTCGGCCGCGATCGAGGGGGCAAGTGCGGCGAACCGGCTCGGTATCGCGCTCCGGCAGCAAGGCGCGGCGCTGGGTCGGGTTACGTCAGCGCGTGCAGTGCCAGCCGCGGCCCTCATTTACTTTAACCGTACCAGCAGGAGCGCTTGCATGACGGCATCGTCCATTCCGGGGAATCCATCGACCTCCAGATCTCCGACGTGCTCAGCGAAGTCCGCTTCCCGGTCAACAAGGACGCGCTCGTCGACGCGGCACGCGAGGCGGGCGCGAGCAACGAGGTGCTGTCGATGCTCGACGGCCTGCCTGAGCAGGACTACGCAGACGTCGATGCCGTCACGCGTCTGATCGGAGGTAATTTAGGGCCGGGCCTGAGCGCGTGAGCGGGCACGCACACGCGCCGCGACGCCTCGCGGCGTCGGTGGAAAAGCACGGCGTGGACTGGATCTATCGCTCGCCGCATTCGACCGCTGTGGGCGGCGCGGGTGGCATGAACGGCGCGGGCGGCATCGAGCGGATCGAAGCGTTTTCCACGGCGCTGGCTACGCGATGCACCGTCACGATACCTACGCGATCGGCCGCACGCTCGCGGGCGTGCAGAGCTTTCGCTATCGCGGCAGCCTGCGCCACAGCCTGCCCGGCGGCACCATCGTGCTGCATCCGGACGAGCCGCACGACGGCCAGGCCGGCACCGGCGAAGGCTTCCGCTACCGCATGATCTATGTCGATCCGGCGCTCTTTCAGGAGGCGCTCGGCGGCAAGCCGCTGCCTTTCGTCAAAGGCGGTAAATGAACGACTACCAGTTCAAGATCGTGCGTATCGAAGGCGATTTCATGTGGCATCAGCACGCCGACACCGACGAGACCTTCATCGTGCTCGACGGCCGGCTGCACATCGACATGCGCGACGGCTTCGTGACGCTGTCGGCGGGCGAGATGTTCGTCGTCCCGAAGGGCACCGAGCACAAGCCGTTCGCAGAAGGCGAGGTCAAGCTGCTGCTGATCGAGCCGCGCGGCGTCAAGAATACCGGCGAGGACACCAACGAACGCACGGCCGTCAACGATCTCTGGATCTGAGCCGCGCCGCTGTCAGGCGGGCAACGGCGCGGCGGCCGCCGCTCGGGCGCCCGAGCGGCGGGCTGCGGAACGGGCAAGCACAGGCGCGTGCCTCGCATGACGCGAATCGCGGGCCGGCGCGGTGACGTCCGACTCGAAATGTTCGACGAGGTGATCGACGAAAGTCCGCACCTTGGCCGGCAAGTGAAGGCGGCTTGGATAGGCAATCGTGATCTCGATCTCAGGCAGCCGGTAATCGCCGAGCAGTTCGACAAGCCGGCCGGACGCCAGATCGCGGCCGATCAGATAGCTCGGCAGGATCGCGACGCCCATGCCGAGCAACGCGAACTGCCGCAGCATTTCGCTGTTGTTCGCGGCGATCGCGTTGGCGGTCCTCACGCGCACCAGACCGTCGGGTCCGCTGAAGAGCCGCTCCTCGCCGCCCTGCTCCGGCGGCCGGCTCAGGCACGGATGCGCCAGCAGATCGTCGGGCCGTGCCGCGCCAGGTAGTCCGGCGTCGCGCAGACGGTCAACTGACAGGTGGTGAGCCGCCGCGTCACGATGCTCGCGCTGCGCGCCGGACGCCCGACCATGATGCCGACGTCAAAACCTTCTTCGACGAGATCCGCCTGCCGGTCTGCAAGCGTCACGTCGGACCACCTCGGGATAGCGCGCGGCATAGGACTGCACCGCCGGCGCGAGGCTTTGCAGCCCGAACACCATGGGTGCCACGATCCGCAAAGTCCCGACGGGCTCATGATGACGCGCCGCCAGCATCTGCTCGACGCCTTCCAGATCGTCGAGAATGTGGCGCACGCGCTCCAGATAGGTCGCGCCCGCTTCGGTCAGCGAAAGACGGCGCGTGGTGCGATTGAGCAAACGCGTGCCAAGACGCGCTTCCAGATCCGCCACATGGCGAGTGACCACCGCGGTGGACAGATCCAGCGCATTGGCCGCGCGGACGAAACTGCCGAGGTCCGCCACTCTGACGAACATGCGCATGGACTGCAATTGATTCATGAGACGACTCCTGCCTCGAGATGCCGGGCCGGCGCAGCGCTGCCGCCTGTCTCACCCGCGCGGCGAGGCTCGCGCGGATTCGCCCAACGAATCGATTGTATCGCCCCGACCTGTCCCAACCCTGACCTGTGCATGGCAATCGCGTCAGGTTGACCGACGCGCCCATACCACAGCTTCACGCATGAGTACGGAGTTTGACTGGGTATAAACCTTTAGAGGCTGGTAAGATGTCGCCAGGAAGAAATTCACTGCCAGCCGATTGCCATGACACATCGTTTCCAGCTTCTCGAAAAAATCGCGTTTTCTCTGGTCTGCTGGTCCGCCGCAGCCTGCTCGGCCTTCATCGCTTACGAGCGCTGCCCGGACATCAAGGTCGTCCTGCATGCGGGCGAGGAAGTGCTGCGCTACAGCGGCGGGTATTCGTTCGTCTGCGCGAGCCCCGTCGCCGATAGCTGCACGCAGCTCACCACGAACTGATTCGGGCGCGCTTGCCCGATGACGCGGGGGCGGGCACCCTGCTGCTCCCGCCCCCGCTTCCGCTCCGGCGCTGCCGCCAGCCCTGCGCGCCTCAGGCGCTGCGTCCGTACACGACGCGCGCGAAAAAACCCGTCAGCACCGCTTCCGCCATTTCTCCGGGCACGTTCTGCGGATCCACCGCATGGAAGAACTGCACGCCGTCGCACAAACCCATCAGGCCCATGGCCAGCATCTCAGCCGGCAGCGGCAGCGGCGTGCCGACCCGTTCTGAAAATTCGCGGACATACGCCGCCAGTTGCTCCAGCTTTTCGTGCAGGAAAGCATTGAAACGCAGCCTGAAACGGCCGTCGCGCACCGCAAGCAGCTTCGCCTCCACCCACAGCAGAAAGCATTTGTTCTCGCGAGGCAGATTGCTGTAGTAGCGCATCACGCGCTCTTCCATCTGTTCGCGCGTGGCAGCGTCTTCGAAAATGGCCCGCAGATCGGCCTGCATGGTTTCATGATCGCGCCGCAGCAGCTCGAGAAAGAGCTCGCTCTGGCTGCGAAAATTCGAATAGAACGCGCCGCGCGTATAGCCCGCCGCTCCGGCGATGTCCTCGACACTCGCCGCGACAAAGCCCTTCTTCATAAAAATTGCTTGCGCAGCGTCGAGCAGACGTTGCCGCGTCTGGTCCTTGCTCTGCTCGCGTGTCAGTCGTTGCCGTTTCATGGCCGCAAGTCTAGCACCGAAAAGAATTCCGATTCACCTCGACATTCAGATACAGGTTTGTATTAGAATGCGATCCATCATTGGAAGTCAGACGCGTATGCCAGTTGCATGATCGGCCCCGCGGCTGCTCGCCGGCGGCCGTTGCGGCTCGCCGCCATTCTTCGCTGTTTCCTGTTGGGGTCATTGTGAAGCGTCCCGCTTTTCCCGCATCGTTGGCGATGCGTCGGCAGGTTCGTCGTCTCGTGCGGCATCCCGAGCCGCGGCACGCGGCTCTGGCGCTTGCTCTCGCGGGCGTCCTTGTGTTGAATGCATGTTCGAAAAAAGAGGCGGCGGCGCCCGAGCCGCGGCCTGTTGTGGCCGTCGCGGTTCATGCGGACGGCAACACGGCGCCCGTGATGTCCTTGCCCGGCGAAGTGCAGGCGCGCTACTCGACGCCGCTGTCGTTTCGCGTCGGCGGCAAGATCGTCGAGCGGCGCGTGCGCCTCGGCGACGTCGTGAAGAACGGCCAGATCGTCGCCCGGCTCGATCCCGCTGATGCGCAGAAGAACGCAGCCGGCGCGCAAGCCAGTTCGCCGCCGCGGAGCACAGCTATCAGTACGCCAGACAGCAGCTCGAGCGTGACCGCGCCCAAGCCAAAGAAAATCTGATTGCGCCTGCGCAACTCGAGCAGACCACGAACGCCTATGCGTCCGCCGCCGCGCAGCGGGATCAGGCCGTACAGCAGGCGGCGCTTGCGAAAGACCAGCTGCACTACACGACGCTCGTCGCCGATCACACGGGCGTCATCACCGCCGAGCAGGCCGACACGGGTCAGAACGTGTCGGCGAGCCAGGCCGTCTACAACCTCGCGTGGAGCGGCGAGCTCGACGTAGTCTGCGACGCCCCCGAAAGCGCGCTCGCGGCCCTCGCACTCGGGCAGACGGCGAAGGTCACGCTCGGTGCGCTGCCGGGCCGCACATTCAAGGCGCGCGTGCGCGAGCTTTCGCCCGCCGCCGATCCGCAAAGCCGCACCTACCGCGCCAAGCTCACGCTCGATAACCCCGGGCCGGACGTGCGCCTCGGCATGACAGCCGACATCGCCCTCAGCGCGCATTCGTCATCAGCGGCAAGCGGCGCTGAAGCTCAGCACGGCTTTTTCGTGTTGCCCGCCACCGCGCTCTTTCACGACGGCAAAGAGCCGGCGGTGTGGGTCGTGCGGGCGGCGGACAGCAAGCTGGAACTGCGCCGCGTCACGATCGCGCGCTACGACGAGCGCGCGATCGTCGTGAGCCAGGGCCTGAAGGACGGCGAGCAGGTTGTCTTGCAAGGCGTGCACACGGTGAGCGCGGGCGAGCAGGTCCGCGCAATCGCGCCGCTGCATCCCGAGGACCTTGCTTCATGAGCACGACGGCTGAAGAAGGACGCTTCAACCTCTCCGCATGGGCGTTGCGCCATCAGGCGCTGGTCGTTTTTCTGATCGCCCTCGCCACCGCGTTCGGCATCCTCGCGTACACGCGCCTTGCGCAGTCCGAAGACCCGCCGTTCACGTTTCGCGTGATGGTGATGCGCACCTTCTGGCCCGGCGCAACGGCGCGGCAGGTACAGGAGCAGGTGACCGACCGCATCGGCCGCAAGCTGCAGGAAACGCCCGCCATCGACTTTCTGCGCAGCTACTCGCGCCCCGGCGAGTCGTTGATCTTTTTCACGATGAAAGACTCCGCGCCGGTCAGCGAGGTGCCCGCCACCTGGTATCAGGTGCGCAAAAAGGTCGGCGACATGGCGGCCACCTTGCCGCAAGGCGTCCAGGGGCCGTTCTTCAACGACGAATTCGGCGACGTCTACACCAACATCTACACGCTCGAAGGCGACGGCTTTTCCCCCGCGCAACTGCACGACTATGCGGACCAGTTACGCAGCGTGCTGCTGCGCGTGCCCGGCGTCGCGAAGATCGATTATTTCGGCGATCCCGACCAGCATATCTACATCGAGATCAGCAACACGCAGCTCACGCGCCTCGGCATATCGCCGCAGCAGCTCGGCTAGGCGATCAACGGGCAAAACGCGGTGTCGCCCGCGGGCACGCTGACCACGACGGACGACCGCGTGTTCGTGCGCCCTTCCGGCCAGTTCCAAAACGTCGACGCGCTCGCCGACACGCTGATCCGCATCAACGGCCGCTCGTTCCGGCTCGGCGATATCGCCACCATCAGGCGCGGCTACGACGACCCCGTCGTCACGCAGATGCGCGCGGGCGGCAAGCCGGTGCTCGGCATCGGCGTGACGATGCAGCCGGGCGGCGACGTGATCCGCCTCGGCAAGGCGCTCGACGCTCAGATGCTGCGCCTGCGCCGCGCCCTGCCCGCCGGCCTGCAATTGACGGAAGTCTCGAGCATGCCGCACGCGGTCGCCCATTCCGTTGACGACTTTCTGGAAGCCGTGGCCGAAGCCGTCGCGATCGTGCTGGTGGTCAGCCTCGTCTCGCTCGGCGTGCGCACCGGCATGGTGGTGGTCATTTCGATCCCCGTCGTACTGGCCGTCACCGCGCTGTGCATGTATCTGTTCGACATCGGACTGCACAAGGTCTCGCTCGGCACGCTCGTGCTCGCGCTCGGCCTGCTGGTCGACGACCGCGATCATCGCCGTGGAAATGATGGCGGTGAAGCTGGAACAGGGCTGGAACCTCACGCGCGCCGCGGCGTTTGCATATACCAGCACCGCGTTTCCGATGCTGACCGGCACGCTCGTCACCGTGTAGGGTTTTCTGCCCATCGCGCTGGCCAGGTCGAGCACGGGCGAATACACGCGCTCCATTTTCGAAGTGTCGGCTATCGCGCTGATTGCGTCGTGGCTCGCGGCCGTCGTGCTGATTCCGCTGCTCGGCTATCACCTACCTGCTGCCCGAGCGCAAGCGCGTGGCGTACGACGCCGGCAAGGCAGAGGCACACGAGCATGAGCACGACATCTACGACACGCGCTTCTACACGCGTCTGCGCGGCTGGATCGGCTGGTGTATCGAGCGGCGTTTCGTCGTGCTCGCCGTGACTGTCGTGCTGTTCCTGCTGGCCATGGCGGGCTTCTCGCTCGTGCCGCAGCAGTTCTTTCCGAGCTCGGACCGGCCCGAGCTGTTCGTAGATGTGCGCCTGCCCGAGGGCGCGTCGTTCGAGGCCACGCTGCGCGAGGCGAAGCGGCTCGAGAAGGCGCTGGTGGGACGCCCCGAGATCGATCACTCGGTGGACTTCGTCGGCAGCGGCGCGCCGCGTTTTTATCTGCCGCTGGATCAGCAACTGGCGCAGCCGAATTTCGCGCAGTTCGTGATCACCGCGAAGTCCGTGAAAGACCGCGAGAAACTGGCGCAATGGCTCGAGCCGGAGCTGCGCAATCATTTCCCCGCGATCCGCACGCGCCTGTCGCGCCTCGAAAACGGTCCGCCCGTCGGCTATCCCGTGCAGTTTCGCGTGAGCGGCGACGACATCGCGACGGTACGCGCGATCGCCGGACGCGTCGCCGCTACGCTGCGCGCGGACCGCGGCACGCGCAACGTGCAGTTCGACTGGGACGAACCGGCCGAGCGCTCCGTGCGCTTCGAGGTCGACCAGAAAAAGGCGCGCGAGCCTGGCGTGAGCTCGGACGACATTTCGAGCTTCCTCGCGATGACGCTCTCCGGCTATACGGTCACGCAGTACCGCGAGCGCGACAAGCTGATCAGCGTCGATCTGCGCGCGCCGAAAGCCGAGCGCGTGGACCCGGCGAAGCTCGTCACGCTTGCCATGCCCACGCCGAACGGCGCGGTGCCGCTCGGCACGCTCGGGCATCTGCGTAACGATCTGGAATACGGCGTGATCTGGGAACGCGACCGCCAGCCGACCATCACCGTGCAATCCGACGTGGCGCCGGGTGCGCAAGGCATCGACGTGACGCATGCCGTGGACCGCGCGCTCGCGCCGATTCGCGCGAGCCTGCCAGTCGGCTACCGGATCCAGCTACCGGATCCAGATTGGCGGTTCCGTCGAGGAAAGCGGCAAGGGCCAGACGTCGATCAATGCACAGATACCGATCATGATCGTTGCCGTGCTCACGCTGCTGATGGTGCAACTGCAGAGCGTCGCACGCGTGCTGATGGTGGTGTTCACCGCGCCGCTCGGATTGATCGGCGTGGTGCTCACGCTGCTGCTGTTCGGCCAGCCGTTCGGCTTTGTCGCGATGCTCGGCGTGATTGCAATGTTCGGCATCATCATGCGCAACTCGGTGATTGTGGTCGACCAGATCGAGCAGGACATTGCCGCCGGGCATAAGCGTTTCGACGCGATTGTCGGCGCCACCGTGCGGCGCTTCAGGCCCATCACACTGACCGCCGCGGCCGCCGTGCTCGCGCTGATTCCGCTCCTGCGCTCGAACTTTTTCGGACCGATGACCACGGCGCTGATGGGCGGCATTACGAGCGCGACCATCCTCACCCTGTTCTATCTGCCGGCGCTCTACGCGATGTCGTTCAGAGTGCGCAACGACGAACGCGAGCCGCCGACGCCGTCCGCGCCCGGCGCCGTGCATACGGGAAATTCAGCATGACCCACTTCGCAGATTCGCGGCTTTGCCGCAGCGCTTCGGTTCTCGCACCGACACGCCTCGCGTGGAGCGCCGCGCTTGCCGCGTCCACGCTGACGCTGGCGGCCTGCTCGTTCGGACCGAACGGCGAGCCGCCGGCGCTGCCGCAGCCTGTCCACTACGGCAGCGAGCCGCAGCGCGCGCAAACGGTCGCTGCACAGGGAGTCGCGCAGCAGTTCCTGGTCGGCGCGAAGCCGCTGCCCGAATGGTGGACGCTTTATAGATCGGATGCGCTGAACGCGCTCGTCGACGAAGGGCTGCGCAACAGCCCGTCGCTTGCCGCCACCGAACAGACGCTCGCCGCCGCGCGCGAGCAACTGCGCGCGCAAGTCGGCAGCTCGATGCTACCCACCATCGACGCGGGCGGCCAGGCCACGCGCAACCGCGCGCTGGCTATTCCCGAGATCGGCTCGAACACGTTTCTCTACAACATCTTCGTGGGCCAATTGCAGGCGCACTACACGATCGACCTGTTCGGCGCGTCGCGTCTCGCCGATGCCGCGCTGGCCGCGCGTGAACGTGCAGGCGTATCAACTGGATGCCGCGCGGCGCGCGCTCGCCGCCAATATCGTGAGCGCCGCGATCACGAGCGCCGCGTTGCGCGCCCAGATCGACACAACAGAACGGCTCGTGACGCTCGCCAACGATCAGGCTCGCGACGCCGCGCGGCGCTATGCGCTCGGTGCGGTGTCGCATGCCGATCAGTTGAGCTCGCAACAAAGCGCGGCGAGCGTGTCGGCGAGTCTGCCCGGGCTCAGGCAGCAATGGCAGAGCACGCGTCACGCGCTGGCCGTGCTGCTCGGCCGCACGCCGGACGCCGCGCCCGACGACCTCGAACTGGCGGCGCTGCATTTGCCCGAGCAGGTGCCGGTCGTCGTGCCGAGCGAGCTGCTGCGCGCGCCCCGACATCCAGGCCGCCGACGCGGCCCTGAAAGCCGCCGCCGATGTCGGCGTGGCCACCGCGCAGATGTTTCCGAGCCTTTCGCTAAGCGCGTCGATGGGACAAGGCGGCTTTAGCTGGCCAGTCGCGCTGTCGGGCGCGGGCGCCATCTGGAGCATCGGCGCGTCGCTGTCGCAGCCGCTCTTTCACGGCGGCGCGCTGGCGGCGCAGCGCCGCGCGGCCATGAACACGTACGAGGCGAGCGTCGCGCAATACAGGCAAACGGTGCTCGCCGCGTTCCAGAATGTCGCCGACACGCTCGCCGCCCTCGAACATGACGCACAGGCGCTCGACGCCGCGAACACGGCGGCGCGTTCGGCGCAGGGCATTTTCGATGAAACGTCGGGCCGCTACCGGCTCGGCGCTGTTCCGCTCTCGTCGGCGCGCGCGAGCGAGCAGCAGTTTCGCAATGCGCAGCTCGACGAGATCCGCTTCACGAGCGCGCGGCTCGCGGATACGGCGGCGCTCTTTCAGGCGATGGGAAGTTTGCCGGTGGAGGCCGACGGTAAGCAGCGCCCGCGGGCGACTTCAGAGACAGCATCGCAGACAGGCTCGGAAGCAACGAAAGCGAAATCTGGTGATCTGAATTGATGCCGCCGAATTGACCCAGCGGAATTGACGCCCGGACCGTTGCGCCCACGACTCGCTTCGCAGTTATCCCCAACCGATGTTGAAGAGCCTGTTGAAAACCTTCTGACAAGCGGGCTAAGCCGTTGAGCGAATTGGAGTAATGCGGCGCGGTGCGAAATGATGCATGACACCGTCGACGTGTCAGTTGGACAGCGCACACAACCTGTGCGCTCGCCGAGGTTATTCCCAGTTTTTGTTGACAGCCTTGTTGATAACCTCGGGACCGCGCATTCAAGTGCTTGAAGCGTAGGGCTTTATGAAGCGCGGCGCCGGTGTATGCAAGCTCCGCCGGCGCGCCCGCGTTCCTGCCGTCAGGGCTTGTTCGACTCGAACAGATCCATGATCTGTTTTTTCTCATTCGACGACACGCTCGGCGGTGGCACCGCCGGCGGCGTCATGCCCGCCGGCCCCACGCCGCCGACAGCATCGCTCACGCCCGCTGTCGCATTGGCGGAATCCAGACCGATGCTCGCGACAAAACCATTGCCCGGCGTCATATCCGAATAGAACAATTCGCCGTCGACGGTCGTCACGCCGTCAGGCTGAGCCGGCTCGCTTTGCGGCACGCCGCGCAGCGCGCGCTGCATGTACTCGACCCAGATCGGCAGCGCGAGCTGCGCGCCGAATTCGCGGCTGCCGAGCGTCTTCGGCTGGTCGTAACCCATCCACGCCACCGCGACGAGCGACTGCTGATAGCCGGCGAACCAGCCGTCCTTGGCGTCGTTGGTCGTGCCGGTCTTGCCCTGCAGATCCGAGCGATGCAACACGTTGGTGCCCGCGCCGGTGCCCGCCGTCGCGACCGAGTGCAAGAGGCTGTTCATGATGTACGCGTTGCGCGGCTCGAGTGTGCGCGGCGCGTCGCGGCCCGCGGTGAGCGGCTGCGCCTTCGAAAGCGGCTCGCCGCGCGCGTCCGTCACTTCGCTGATCAGATACGGGTTGATGCGATAGCCGCCGTTCGCGAACACCGAGTACGCGCCCGCCGACTGCAACGGCGTGACGAGTCCCGCGCCGAGCGCCATCGGCAGATACGGCGGTGTCTTGTCGGCGTCGAAACCGAAGCGCTGCGTAACGAAGTTTTGCGCGTACTTGGTGCCGATATACGACAGGATGCGAATCGACACGAGGTTTTTCGACTTCTGCAACGCGAGACGCATCGGCATCGGGCCGTCGGGCTGGTCGTCGTCCTTCGGCTCCCAAGCTTCGCCGCCGGGCGTGCTCGACGGGAAGTACAGCGGCGCGTCGTTGATGATGGTGGCCGGCCCGAGCCCCTTGTCGAGCGCGGCCGAATAGATGAACGGCTTGAAGCTCGAACCCGGCTGACGCCATGCCTGCGTCACATGGTTGAACTTGTTCTTGTTGAAGTCGAAGCCGCCGACGAGCGCACGGATCGCGCCGTCCTGCGGCGTGAGCGACACGAGCGCGCCTTCCACCTGCGGAAGCTGCGTGATCTGCCAGTTGCCTTTTTCGTCGCTCATGACGCGCACGATCGAGCCGGGCTTGATCTTCGTGGCGGCTGCGGCGCGCGCGCTGAGCGCATTCGCCACGAAGCGCAGCCCTTCGCCGCTGATCGTCAGTTGCGTGCCGTCGACCAGTTGCGCCTTCACCTGCTTCGGACTCGCATCCGTCACAACGGCAGAGATGATCTCGCCGTTATCCGGATGGTCGGTGAGCGCGTCGTCGATAGTTTGGTCGCGGTCGTCGCCCGCCGCCGGCAGTTGCACGAAACCCTCGGGTCCGCGATAACCATGGCGCCGCTCGTAATCCATCACGCCTTTGCGCACCGCGCGATAGGCGGCGTCCTGGTCCGCGGAGTCGATCGTGGTCGTCACGTTCAGGCCGCGCGTGTAGGTCTCGTCCTTGTACTGCGCGTACATCATCTGCCGGACCATTTCGGCGATGTACTCCGCGTGCACGCTGTATTCGTTGCCGGGATTGCGCGTGTGAATCTCTTCCTTCACCGCCTGGTCGTACTGCTGCTGGCTGATGTAGCGCAGTTCGAGCATGCGCCGAAGAATGTATTCCTGACGGATCTTCGCGCGCTTTGGGTTGACCACCGGGTTATACGCGGACGGCGCTTTCGTCAGACCCGCGAGCATGGCCGCCTCGGCCAGCGTGATGTCTTTCAGATCCTTGCCGAAGTACACGCGCGCCGCCGCCGCGAAGCCATAAGCGCGCTCGCCCAGATAAATCTGGTTCATGTACAGCTCGAGAATCTGGTCCTTAGTCAACGCACGCTCGATCTTGTACGCGAGCAGCATTTCGTAGATCTTGCGCGTGTAAGTCTTCTCGCTCGACAGGAAGAAGTTGCGCGCCACCTGCATGGTGATCGTGCTCGCGCCCTGCGACGCGCCGCCGTGCGCGAGGTCCGCGAAGCCCGCGCGCAGAATGCCGAGGAAGTCGACGCCGCCGTGCTCGTAGAAGCGATAGTCTTCGATGGCGAGCACCGCTTTTTTCATCTGATCCGGAATGTCCTGAAAGCGCACGAGACTGCGCCGTTCCTCGCCGAATTCGCCGATCAGCACATGGTCCGCCGTGTAGACGCGCAGCGGCACTTTCGGGCGATAGTCGGTCAGCGCGTCGAGCGAAGGCAGCTGCGGCCCCATCACGACGAGCGCATAGCCGACGATCAGCGCGCCCACCACGGCAACGACCGCAATTAAGCTCGCGAACCAGATGGCGATGCTCGCGCCGAGCGAGCGGCCGCCTTTGCCGGCGTCGCGCGAAGCGGCGTTGCGTCCCTCAGTTCGGCGGTAGGAGTCCCGGTCTTGACCGGCCGGAGATTGCGAAGAATGCGGTCGTTTGATGATGGGCATGTCTGGAATAGTGGGCGCGTGACTCAGCGCCTTGTTCTCGCGCATGAGGCGCGCATGAATCCTGAGCGGGCGTTGTCCGGGACGCAAACCGCCGCGCGACTCTTTGCCCCCGCGAGTCGCCACGGCGCGCCCGGGACAGTGACCGGCGCAACGTAACAGCGCATTTTAAAGAAATCAAGCGGCGCTCAACGCAGTTTTTTTGTAAGAATTCCCTTCGCGCGGGGCTCTGCGGCGCAGGTCCGAGTAGATTCGGCAAGCTTTCGATGCGCTTGCGCACACTGCCCGAGTTATCAACAGAAAATGTTGAAAGGCCTGTGGACAAACCCACAAAAAGCGCGACAAGCCGTTGATGTCACGGCATTTTCACGACGCGCCCGTTTCCCATCGGCGCAACTCGTCATATGATGGATTGGGCGCACGCGATGCGCGCCGCGAAGCGTCATGCCAACAAGTATCCGAGCCGATCATGACAAAGCCCAGCGAACGCATCGTCGTATTCGTCACGCCCGCGCAGAAGCGCGCGATCGCCGCCACTGCCGACGAACTGGGCATCAGCGTCAGCGAGCTCATGCGGCGTGCGGTGCTCAGTTTCGGCGCGACGAGCGAGCAGGTGAAAGCGGCGAGCATCGTCGACCGGCTCAACGCGCCGCGCGCGCCGGATGCGCTCGACACGGCGCACGCGCGCGCACCCGCATCACTGCCCTGCAGCCTTGCAGGCGCGTGCGGGCAGCGACGCGGACGCACCCTTGCAGGCGAATGAGCATGCCGGTGCAGCAAGCGGCGCGGACGGCCGCGCGATGCGCCAGCCAACCACGTCGGCCGTCAAAGCGCCTGCCGACAGCATGCCGCCCGCTTCCCCCACTGTCCCGCTCCTGCCCGCCGATGTGCTGGCAGCCCTGACCGCCGAAGTCGACGAAGACGCCGTCGCGACCGCCGAGGCCGTCGCACGAATCGTCGCAGCCGCGCGGCGGCCGCCGAAGAGACCGCGCCCGCGGCGGTCAGCACCCGGACGCACGTGAAGAGCGTGTTGAAGCGCCCGCGCCTCGACACTGTGCGCGACGACGATGACACGGAAGGCGACCTGGGTCCCGAGGGCGGCCGCTTCGCGTAGCTCTTTGCGTGAGCGAAACGCAATCGCAGTACCATGCCGATGCGCGACGCGGCGCCCTGCAGCCGAATGCGTCGTCCGTACATTTGCACTCGCGCGCCGCGCGCAATTCACGCCGGCGACACTCGCCGCTCGCACACTCGCCTTGCCCGCGCATCACATCGCATCGCGCCCTTTAAGGGCATTTTAAGAGAGCCCGTGGTGTAATATCCGCAAGCTGCCGAGGGCGCCACGCGCATGTCGATTATCAAAGCCCGCACGCTTCATCAGGCAATGCATGCGCGAACGAGCCGGACAATTTGCGCATCCGCTATTGCATTTGGCGCGCACGCCCCGACCTGCGGTCCGAACGCTGCGCGGCCTGTCGCGCGGAGGCGTAAAGTAGCAGTGGCAAGCAGTTGAATGCGGAAATTATTCAGCGCCGACACCATTCTTTGGAGGTTTTCATGTCGCTTTTTGACAGCATTTCGCGCACGCTAAAAGGTCTCCTGAACGACGCGGCCGACTCCGTGCAAGAACCGTCGCGCGACTCGCGCCAGATCGTGCGCGAACTCGACGAGAGCATCGGCAAGGCCGAAAATTCACTGATCGAGATTCAGGCGCAGGTGGCCACGCAGCAAAGCAAGCGCGACGTTGCCGCCGACAAGGCGAAGAAATACGAAGACGGTGCGAGGCGCGCACTGCAAGCCGGCGACGAAGCGCTCGCGCGTGAAGCGCTCGGCGCGCAAGCCACTGCCGAGGCGGAACGCGACGCGCTGACCAAGGAACTGGCCACGCTGGAGCCTTCCGTCGTGCAATTGAAGAGCCAGATCGAAGACATGCGCGCGCGGCGTAACGACCTCAATGCGCAGTCCAACATCCTGCAAGCCAAGCAGCAGATCGCGCAGGCGAAAGACGTCGCGGCAACGGCGCTCGGCGGTATCGGCGGAAAAAACCTGTCCGAAGACTTTCAGAAGCTCGAAGACAAGGTCGCGCTCTCAAATGCCCGCTCCGACGCCCGCCTGAATTCCGCGGACGTGAAAAGCGGCAAGGCGCTCGACGACAAGCTGGCGGATCTGAACCGCGGCCCGTCGGTCGACGACCGCCTGGAAGCCTTGAAAAAGCAGCTCAATACGCCGGCCCAGTAATTGCGTGAGTAGTGCATGACGGTGGGCCGTTCCCGGATCGCCGGCCGTCGCACTCGACTGAAGGAGACGGGCGCCTCGCGCCCGGTCCGCACATGAAAAAACTGATCGCAAGCGCATTCGTCTCGCTGATGCTCGTGTCGGCGGCGGCGTTTGCCGTACCCACGGTTCAGCAGATCGAATCCGCCATGTCGCAAGGCAACTGGCAGCAGGCCGACGCGGGTCTCTCCGAAGTGCTGCAGGCGCATCCGAACAATGCGCGCTCGCACTACCTGTACAGCCAGGTGCTCGACCGCGAAGGCCGTTATGGCGACGCGCTCGCGCAGCTTCAACAGGCCAAAACGCTCGACCCGCAGATCCGTTTCACCGATCCCACGCGCTTTGCGCAAGTCGAGGCACGCATTCGCCGCGACGCCGAACGCGCGGGCAACGCCGGCGCAGAATCGACGAGCCGCGCCGATAATCCCTTCGTCCAGCAAAACGCACCGGCCGTTCAGCAACAGCCGGGATTCGTGCCCAAAGCGCCCGAGCGCCATGGTCCGGGCATCGGCATGTGGGTCGGCATTCTGATCCTCGTCGGCGTGATCGCGCTCGTGTTGCGCTGGACCTTGCGCCGCGTCCGCACGCAGGACGACACGCGCGCGGACGACGAGCGTCGCGCGCAACTCAAGCGTGCAACGGACCTGCTCAACACCGTGCGTTCGCTGAAACTCGACGCGGAGCTCTCCACCGCGCCCGGCCACGAAGCGCTGGAAAAGGAAGTGGAAGCCACCGAAGACCAGTTGCGCACGCTGGTCGAAACGCTGTCGAACAACAAGAATCCGGTGCCGCCCTATCAGCTCGACGAACTGGAGCAGCGCATCGGCAGCCTGCGGGCGCGCGCCGAAGGCCGGCCGGATCCGAACGCGGCCGCCGCGGCGGGCAGCGAGCAGTCGCCGTACGCACGCGAAGCCGAGCGCTTCGGCAATCCGCCGCAAGCGCCCTATCCGCAGCAAGGACCGTATCAACAGCAGCCGCCCGTCGTCGTGCAGCAAGGCGGCGGTTTCGGCGGCGGCATGGGCGGATTGCTGACCGGCGTGTTGCTCGGTGAAGCGCTGAACTCCGGGCGCGAACGCGTGGTGGAGCGCGACGTGATCGTCGACGATGAAGCGCGCCGCCGCGGTAACGGCGGCGACGGCGGCAGCCTCGACTTCGGTCAGGGGTCGAACGACTGGACCGACAACGGCGGCATCGACATGGGCAGCAACGACGATTCCGGCGGGTGGAGCGACGATACCTGAGTTTTCGCGCACTTGCTCAAACCACGCATTGACATGGACAAAAAACAGGCTCCGCCACGGAGCCTGTTTTTTTGCCTGCACGTTCAGCCCATCACGCTCGCCGCGAAACCGGCGCCCGCTCCTCTTCATGCTGCGCGAGCAGCACCGAGCCGGCAAAGAGCCGCACGATAAAACGCTCGGCATAGTCGACGAGCGCGTCGCGGCGTGCAGCGTCGGCATCCAGGTACTCCGCGGACAGATGAAACAGTTGCAGCACGACCTGCGTGCAGACTTCATCGACGACATTCCGCGGAAGTGCCGCCATGAGCTGCAATTGCACGACGTCGTCGGCCATTTCCGCCGACACCGCGTGAAGCGTCGCGCGCACCGCCTCGCGCAACGCGGGCGACGTGCCGTGATATTCCGCCAACGCGCTCAGGAACGCCTCGCGGTTTTCCAACGCAAACACGAAGAACGCAACGCACGCGCGCCGCGGCACGCTATGCGGCTCGTCGTGCGCGGCGAGCCGGCGCTCGCGGCGCAGCATGGGCCGCAAGCGCCGGCTGACGGAGTCGACCGCTTCGCGCGCGAGATCGTCGAGCGTGTCGAAATGACGGTAGAGCGTGTTCGGATTCAGGCCTGCCTCACGCGCGAGCTCGCGCAGGCCGAGACTCGCGAAGCTGCGTCCGCCCGCGGTCAGGCGCAAAGCCGCCTCGATCAGTTTGCGCTTGCCCGCCGGCAACTCGTGCGCGCCCGCTGTGTCGGGCTCCGGCTTTCGAGCTCCTTCCAATACCGATCTCATGGCCTTGATGGTGGAATTTGAATCACCGCGCGGGACGCGCGTTTAATAAAGGTACTCTAAACGATCTTGACGCGATGTGTACAGTTGTCTACTCTGCGCGTTACGTTTGAGCGGCTACCGTCGACGGCTAAGCTGCCTGCCGTGCGCGCCGACAGCGCCCGAACCCTTTGCAGGAGACCGACGTGACATCCGCTTTATCCGCCGAATCCCCACGAGCCGTCACGCCCCGCATTGCGATCGTGGGAAGCGGCTTCTCCGGCATCGGCATGGCCGTGCGGCTGCAAACAATGGGCATCACGTCCTTCACGATCTATGAAGCCGCCGCGGATATCGGCGGCACGTGGCGCGACAATACCTATCCGGGCGCCGGTTGCGACGTGCCCTCGCATCTTTATTCGTTTTCATTCGAACCGAACCCAGCGTGGTTGCGCGTATTCAGCGGCCAGGCCGAAATTTTCGCTTACCTGAAGCATTGCGCGCGCAAGTACGGCGTAGACGCGTACGTGCGTTGCAACACGCGCGTGGTGGCCGCGCGCTTCGACGAAGCGCGTCATGTGTGGCAAATCGAGCTCGATGCGGGCGGGGCGCGCGAGCACATCGAAGCCGACGTATTGATCGGTGCGAGCGGTCCGCTGTCGCGCCCTGCTATGCCCGGCATTCCCGGTCTCGACAGCTTCAAAAAGGCAAGCTGTTCCATTCCGCGCGCTGGGACCACGCGTATGCGCTGGAAGGCAAGCATGTCGCCGTCATCGGCACGGGTGCGAGCGCAATCCAGTTCGTGCCGCAAATCCAGCCGCAGGTCGCACGGCTCGATCTGTTCCAGCGCACGGCGCCGTGGATCATGCCGAAGCCGGATAAGCCCATCGGCCCGCGCGCGCTGGCTTTTCGAGCACCTGCCTTTCACGCAGCGGTTCGTGCGCAGCGCGATCTACTGGAAGCTCGAGTCACAGGCCATTGCATTCATCAGGACTCCGCAACTCATGAAGCGGCCGATGAAGCTGTGCACGAGCTATCTGCGCCGGCGCGTGACAGACCCGGAGCTGCGCGCCAAGCTCACGCCGAACTACCGCCTCGGCTGCAAACGCGTGCTGCTGTCGAGCAACTACTATCGCGCGCTGGTTGAACCCAACGTGAATGTGATTACTAGCGGCATCCGCGAAATCGTCGCGGACGGTATCGTCACGCAGGACGGCGCGCATCATGCCGTAGATGCGATCTTTGTGGCACAGGCTTTCAGGTCAACGGCGTGCGCCCGCCCTTCGAGGTGACGGGCGTCGGCGGCGCGGACCTCGGCGCGCTGTGGCTGCGCGACGGCCCGGAAGCCTGCCTCGGCGTAAGCGTCGCCGACTTTCCCAACTTCTTCATGATCGTCGGGCCGAACACCGGGCTCGGCCACAACTCGATGATCTACATGATCGAGTCGCAAGTGCAGTACATCGCCGATTGCCTGCGGGTGCTGCGCGAGCGCAACGCGCGCGCGATGAACCTGCGGCCCGACGTGCAACGCGGCTACAACGCGCGCCTGCAAAAGGACATGCGGTGCTCGGTGTGGTCCAGCGGCTGCCATAGCTGGTATCAGACGCAAAGCGGCAAAGTCACCGCGCTGTGGCCGGGCGACTATCGCTTTTTGCCTTGATGGGGCGGCCGGAAGTACCGGTTTCGAGTGGTCCGGTTGCACGTCCATTCGCATTTCTATCAGGACTCTGATTCAAATAACAAGGGAGACAAAAACATGGCAAGCATCGAATGTGGGTCGTCGAATAGCTCCACTGCGCCGCTGCCACCCCGCCCGCTCGCCGCGCGGCTCGGCATCACGAGCGTACCGCGCGACGAGTTGCGGCGGCGCTATACGCAAAGCGGCTCGAAATTCATCCGCATCATGGGCGCCGACGTGCATTACGTCGACGAAGGCAGCGATCAGGGCGGCGGCATCGTGATGATTCACGGTTTCGCGTCGTCGCTGCACACATGGGACCGTGTCGCGGATGAACTCAAGCACGCTTACCGCGTGATCCGTCTCGACCTGCCGCCGTTCGGTGTGACAGGTCCGCTGCGCTCGAGCACGGGCGCGATCGAAACGATGAACCTGCCGACCTACCGGCGTTTCATCGACACCTTCTTGCAGGCGCTCGGCATTGCGCGAGCGACCTTCATCGGCAATTCGCTCGGCGGGTTGATTTCGTTGGACTACGCGGTGAGGCATCGCAAGGCCGTCGAGCGGCTTGTGCTGATCGACTCCGCGGGCTTTCCGATGCGGCTTCCCATCTACATCGGCCTCTTCAACAGCGCGCTGGTTCGCGCGAGTTCGCCGCGCTGGCTGCCCGAGGCGATCATCAAAAGCGCGGTGCGCAACGTGTATGGCGATCCGCGCAAAATCGACGCGCTCACGTTGCGGCGCTACGTCGAGTTCTTTCACGGCGAAGGCACGCGCACCGCGATCGGCAAAATGGTGCCGACGCTCGACTTCGCCGAACTGGACACGAATGTGCTCAGCATGCTGACGGTCCCGACGCTCGTGCTGTGGGGCGCGAAGGACCGCTGGATTCCGACTGCGCACGCCGCTGAATTCACCCAGCGCATTCCCGGCGCAAAGTCGGTCATGTATCCGGGCCTCGGTCATATTCCGATGGAGGAAGCGCCCGAGCGCGTGCTGGCCGACCTGCGCGCGTTTCTCGGCACGGACGCGGGGAAAACCGCTGTCCCTGCGCTGGCGGGATGAAGGCGCGCGCCGCGCGCTGGCGCGAAAGTGGACCTCGGGGCGTCAAGACGCGCGCTAGCCGCCGCCTCCGAGAAACCGCAGCAGGCTCCAGAGAAATTGGCAGAGCATGACGATCAGCTGCCACAGATGATAGAGCTGTTGCCAGCCCGAAACGCGCGCGAAAGATTCGATCATCGTTACCGTTGCTCGGGAATGGCCGCGGCGGCTCGCCTCTTCAGGTCGGCCGCGGCGCCGGAGCGCACATGATAACGACTGCGGGATACCCCGTATCAAGTCGGCCGAAAGCGAGCCGTAAACGCATCGAGAAGACGCTGTGTTCGCGCGCGATGAGTGCGCTGCGGCAGCGTTGCTAGCGTCATCAAGGAGACGTTCATGTCGCGTTTCAGCTTTCGGCGGCCGGCCCGTTCACAAGGGGTGGTCGGCGATATCGCCGCGCAGGCGGGCAAACTGGGTATCGAAATCTGCGATGTGTCAGGCCACGTCGATGAAGTCGCCACGCGCGTCCAGCATCAGGCGGAGGTGTGCCGTGCCCTGCGCGAGTCGGCCGCGCAGACGCTCGCGGGCAATCACCGGATAGCAACTGCCGCGCGCGGCATGCGCGGCATGCGCGACGTGTCGGCGCAGGCGGCGACCGGCGTGCAGGCGTCGCTCGCCGACATCCACGGGCTGGTGGAAGGCTTGACGGTGATCGAAAGTCAGATCGGCGCGCTGCGCAGCGCGCTGGCCCATGTCAGCCGCGTCTCTGAGGAAATCTCGCTGATCGCGCGGCAAACACATCTGCTCGCGCTGAACGCAGCGATCGAAGCCGCACGCGCCGGCGAATCCGGGCGCAGCTTCGCCGTGGTGGCGGCCGAGGTGAAGAACCTGTCGGCGAAAACCGCGCAGGCGACGGGCCAGATCGAGGCGACGCTCGCGCAGCTCACGCAGCAGACCGAGCAACTGATCAACGAAGGTTCGGTGAACACGGAGCGAGCGCATCGGGTGCGCGAGGGCACGCGCAAGATCGGCGAGGTCGTGCATGCGACGGGCGACGCCATCGCGCATCTGAACAACGAGGCCGAGCAGATTGCCGCCCTGACCGGCGAGATCGAATCGCAATGCGGCGGACTCGAGGCGCAGGTGCTGGACATGGCGAGCGGCGTCGAAGATTCGAGTGAAAACTTCGTGCAGGCCAAGGATCGGCTCGGCAATCTGCTCGGCGTCTCGGAGACCCTGATCGAGTTGACCGCGGCGGCAGGCGTGGAAACCGCGGACACGCGCTTTATCGAGGCCGTGCAGGACGCGGCCGCGGCGGTGAGCAAGGCGTTCGAGGCGGCTGTCGCGCGGCGAAATTTCGCTCGACGATCTCTTCGATCAACACTATGTGCCCGTGCCAGGCAGCAATCCGCAGCAGTTCATGACGCGCTTCACGGCTTTCACCGACCGCGTCCTCCCGGCGATTCAGGAACCGTTACTGGACCTGGATCCGCGAGTCGCATTCTGCGCGGCGATCGACGTGCGCGGTTATCTGCCGACGCACAATCTCAAGTTTTCTTTGCCGCAGCGTGACGATGTGGTGTGGAATATGGCGAATTGCCGCAACCGGCGCATGTTCAACGACCGGACCGGGCTTGCCGCCGGCTCGCATACCAAGAAGTTTCTGCTGCAAACGTATCGGCGCGATATGGGCGGCGGAGAGTTTGTTTTGATGAAGGATGCGTCCGCGCCGATTTTTGTGCAGGGCCGGCATTGGGGCGGCGTCAGAATTGGCTACCGGGTTTAGGGCTATTTTTAAATCGTCGGCCTTTCCTTCATTTCAACGCGGACATCAAGGAAAGGCCTCATCAAACTCACGCCATCACGCCCATCTTTTTTCTCTCGGCCCGCTGCATGAAGTAATTCACCGCAATTACTCCGACAGTTACGACCGCAATAAACAAGGTGGCCAACGCGTTCATCTCGGGATTCAAGCCCAACCTGACGCGCGAGAACACCACGAGCGGCAATGTCGTCGATCCAGGCCCCGACAGGAATGCGGACAACACCAGATCGTCGATCGACAGGGTAAAAGACAGCAGCCACCCCGACACGAGCGCCTAGGGAATCAACGGCAAGGTGATCGAGAAAAAGACGCGCAGCGGCGTCGCGCCGAGATCGAGCGCAGCTTCCTCGAGCGAAGGATGCAATTCCTTCACGCGCGATTGCACGATAATCGCCACGTACGAAATGCACAGCATCACGTGGCCGATCCAGATCGTGAAAATGCCGCGCCCCGCCGGCCAGCCGAGCCATTTCGCCATTTCGATGAACAGCAAGAGCAGCGATATACCCTGAATAACCTCGGGAATCACAAGCGGCGCGTTGATCATGCCGGTATACAGCGTGAAACCGCGAAAACGCCCCATGCGCGCGAGCACAAAACCCGCCCATGTGCCGATAATCACCGACGCAAACGCCGTCAGCACGGCCACCCTCAACGAAAGCCAGGCGGCGGCAATCAGTTCGTCGTCGTGCAGCAGCGCCGCATACCAGCGTGTCGAAAAACGTGTCCAGACGGTAACGAGCTGCGATTCGTTGAACGAATAGACGATCAGGCTGACAATCGGCACATACAGAAACAGAAAGCCCAATGCCAAGGCGGTGAACTGCAGAATCCGGTTCGGCTTCATCAGCGTCTTTCCTCCATCGCCTTCGCCTGCGCATACTGGAAAAACGCCATCGGCACCAACAGCAGCAATACCATCGCACACGTCACGGCCGAAGCCATCGGCCAATCGGCATTATCGAAGAACTCGTTCCACATCACGCGGCCGATCATCAGCGTATTCGCGCCGCCGAGCAATTCCGGAATCACGTACTCGCCTACCGCCGGAATAAATACCAGCAGACAACCCGCGATAATGCCGTTCTTCGAAAGCGGCAAAGTGATCTGCCAGAAGGCTTTCCACGGCTTTGCGCCGAGATCGTAAGCGGCTTCCAGCAGAGTCATGTCCATTTTCACGAGATGCGCGTAGAGCGGCATGACGAGAAACGGCAGATACGAATACACCATGCCGATATAAACGGCGGTATTCGTGTGATACAGCTCGATCGGCGAATGAATCAGCCCCACCGACATGAGAAAATTATTCAGTAGCCCGTTGTTTTTCAGAATGCCGATCCACGCGTACACGCGAATCAGGAACGACGTCCAGAACGGAAGCATCACCGCCATCATCAGCAGATTACGGCGCGCCGGGTTCGAACGCGCTATGTAATACGCCATCGGATAGCCGATCAGCAGGCACAGCAGCGTCGAAATCGCCGCCACGACTACCGAATTCACATAGGTCGCGAAATACAGGCTGTCCGTGACGAGAAACGCGTAATGGGACAGATCGAGCTTGATGCTGAGCGCGCCGTCCGCGAAGTTCGTCAGCTCCGTGTACGGCGGAATGCCAAGCTGCAAATCGGCAAAGCTGATCTTGACGACCAGCAGAAACGGCACCAGAAAAAACAGCAGCAGCCAGACGAACGGGCCGGCCACCACCGCGGTGCGCCCGCTCAGGTTGAAGCGCCGCACCGGCCAGTCGAGCCACAAATTGAACGGGCGCCTCATGACGTCAGCACCACGCCGGCCGATGCGCTCCAGCGCACATATACCTCGTCGCCCCACGTGGGCGGATCGATTTCGGTGAGCGCGAGGCTCGTCACGTTGGCGATCACGGTCTTGCCGCCGTCGAGCTTCACGTGATACAGCGAGTAGCCGCCCATGTACGCGATATTGGAGACGACGCCCTTGCCCCAGTTGAACGCGCCTTCGGGCGGCTTGCGCGTGAGCGCGATGCGCTCGGGCCGCACCGAGATCGTCACCGGCATGCCGAGCGGACCGGTAATGCCGTGGCTCACATAGAGCCGGCAGGTCAGATCGGGCGTTTCGATGAACACGTGATCGGGCTCGTCCTCGACTGTATGACCTTCGAACAGATTCGTCGAGCCGATGAACTCCGCCGAGAAGCGGCTGTTCGGATACTCATACACTTCGTGCGGCGTGCCGAGCTGCACGATCTCGCCTTCGCTCATGACCGCGAGGCGGCTCGCCATCGTCATCGCTTCTTCCTGATCGTGCGTGACCATGATGCAGGTCACGCCGACTTTGTCGAGAATGTTCACCAGTTCGATCTGCGTGCGCTGACGGATCTGCTTGTCGAGCGCGGACATGGGTTCGTCGAGCAGCAGCTTCGGCCGCTTCACCAGCGAGCGCGCCAGCGCCACGCGCTGCTGCTGGCCGCCGGAGAGCTGATGCGGCTTGCGCTTTGCGAAGCGGCCCATTTGCACGAGTTCGAGCGCGGTCTGCACGCGCTCCTTCAGTTCCGCCTTGGGCACGCCCTCCTGCTTCAAACCGAAGGCGACGTTCGACTCGACCGTCATGTGCGGGAAAAGCGCGTACGACTGGAACATCATATTGACCGGCCGCCGATACGGCGGCAGTTGCGCGAGATCTTCGCCGTCGATCAGAATCCTGCCCGAGGTCACGGTTTCGAGCCCCGCCAGCATGCGCAGCAAGGTCGACTTGCCGCAGCCGGAACTGCCGAGCAGCGCGAACAGCTCGCCCTTCTTGACCGACAGATTGACCCCTTTCACGGCCACGGTCTCGCCGAACTTCTTCACGACGTCGACAACCTGCACGAAATTGTCCGCTGCGTCGTTGACCGCGGCGCTGGCGCCGGCGGGCGGCACGGCCGTCCGGTCCAGCGCGCCCGACTGCTCACTACTCATCACAATGCATTACTCCGGCGTTTGACGAACAAAGCCCCCGGTGAACAACCGAGGGCTTCTTGATGATGCCGACCCGTTCATTCCGGCCGCGGGTCAGCGGCCGGACTTGAACTCGGTCCAGAGCCGCGTCTGCAGCCGTTGCACTTCGGGCGGCAGCGGCTTCAACAGGAACAGCGTCTTGATGACGTCTTGCGGCGGATACACGGCCGGATCGTTGGCAACGTCCTTGTCCACGTACTTGCGCGCTTCGAGGTTCGCGCTCGGATAGTAGACCGCGTTGGTGATCGCGGCGTGCACTTGCGGCGTTTCGATGTAGTTGATCCACTCGAGCGCGGCTTCCTTGTTCTTCGCGTCTTTCGGAATCGCCATCACGTCGAACCACACAGGCGCGCCACCCTTCGGAATGTAATACTCGATCTTGTAGGGCTTCTTCGCCTCGAGCGCGCGATGTTTCGCGATCACGACGTCGCCCGACCAGCCGTACGCGAAGCACACGTCGCTGCCGACCAGATCGTTTATATAGCCCGACGAGTTGAACTGCGTGATATACGGACGGATCTTCTTCAGCATGGCGAGCGCGGCGCGATAGTCGGCCGGGTTCGTGCTCATCGAGTCCTTGCCGATGTAATGCAGCGCGGCGGTGAACATCTGGTCCGGCGCGTC
Organism: uncultured Paraburkholderia sp.; assembly: GCA_940746715.1. GTDB lineage: Bacteria > Pseudomonadota > Gammaproteobacteria > Burkholderiales > Burkholderiaceae > Paraburkholderia. Next base: position 361,720 of record CALNWN010000004.1, on the reverse strand, counting down.
CAGCACGGAGACGCCGCAGGCCTTCAGCTTCGAGATGTTTTCCGGCTTGAAGAGGATGTCCCAGTTATCGAGCGGCACGTTCTTGCCGAGGATCTGCTGGGCTTTCGTGACGTTGTAGCCGAGCCCGGTCGTGCCGTAGGCCCAGGGCACCGTGAACTTGTTGCCCGGATCCGCGCCGGCGACGAGCGCCATCAGCGACGGGTCGAGATACTTGAGGTTGGGCAGCTTGGACTTGTCGAGCGGCGCGAAAATGCCTGCTGCGATCTGCTTGCCGGCGTAATTGCTGGTCGGCACGACGATGTCGTAACCGGAATTGCCTGTCAGAAGTTTGGCTTGCAGCGTGTCGTCGCTGTCGTAGTTGTCGTACTTGACCTGAACGCCGGTCTGCTTGGTGAAGTTCGGAATGGTGTCCTTGGCGATGTAATCGGACCAGTTATACACGTTGAGCCGCGTATCTTTCGCTGCCGCCGTCAGCCACGGCGCCGCGCACAAGACCAGCGCAGCCACTTGCCCCACTACCCGTCTTTTCATTCCGTTCTCCGATCCAGACCGGTCCGAGCCGGCCGTCCTCACGCACGCCGCGATGCAACGCCGATGCTGCGCCTGCGGCTCCCCTGAAAAACCCGAAAACTACCATTAATTATTGCGCGGACCAAAAAAATGCCGCAGTGTCGCGCAAACGGTACAGCGCAAGCCGCGCCGCCGGAAAATGGGCGCAATTTTAGCGGGTTATCGGCGCGTGTCTACCTGAAAAAACCCCGGCGGGCCGGGCGTCGGCAGGGCGGCGCTTTGGCCGGCTGTCCGGTGGGTATCGAGTGTCGGGCGCGTGCTGGCTCGATGCAGGCTTGCAGCAAGGTTCGCGCGCGGATCGCGAGCCGGCGCGAAGCCGGACGACGGAGCACAATAGCTGACAGCACGTACGGCGGCGTGGGCCGCGGGCGTGGGCTTCGTTGGCTCGGTTGGCCGGTTCAGGCTCGCCGGCAACCGTGTGACGCCGCCGGGCAAACCGTAGCCCCATATCGTCCGCCGCATGACGCCGACACGTTGGCCGGCCGCCAACCGTCCCACCGGGCACAAGCCTTGCGAAACCAGGCCGTCTTTGACCTCAGGCATCCATGAACACGAATCCGTTCGCGCTGCGCCCAAACCGCCGTCGACGTCTGCCCGAAAGCGGCGCTGCGCACTGGTTCTCGTTCGTCGGCGCGGGCGCGCTGATCGCCGTTGGCTATATCGATCCCGGCAATTGGGCGACGGCGCTCGGCGCGGGCGCCAGCTACGGCTATCAGCTGCTGGGCATGGTGGTGCTGTCGAGCCTGATGGCGATGCTGCTGCAATGGCTGTCGTCGCGGCTCGGTGTCGTCACCGGGCGCGATCTCGCGCAGGTTTGCCGCGAGCGTTCCGGGCGGCGCCGCACTATCTTTTTGTGGCTGACGAGCGAAGTGGCGATCATCGCCTGCGACGTCGCCGAGGTGGTCGGCAGCGCCGTCGCGTTGCAATTGCTGCTGGGCGTATCGCTGACGGTGGGCGTGCTGATGTCGGCGGTATGCACATTCGCACTGCTCGCGCTCCGGCAGAAAGGCGGCCGCAAGCTGGAAGCGGTGATCGCCTCGCTGATCGGCTTCGTCGGCCTGTGCTTCGTGATCGAACTGGCGCTCGCGCGGCCCGACTGGCACGCGGCGCTCGCCGGCACCGCGCCGAGCGCCGCGCTGCTGCGCAATGCGGGCATGCTGTGGCTGGCGGCGGGCATCGTCGGCGCGACGGTGATGCCGCACAACCTCTATCTGCACTCGTCGCTCGTCAAGCACCATGCGCCCGACCACAGCGACGCGCAGATTCGGGCCGCGTTGCATGTCGTCAATATCGACACCATCGGCTCCCTTCTGTTTGTTTTCGTGATCAATGCGGCATTACTGATCGTCGCGGCGGCGGTGTTTTATTCGAGCGGCCACCGCGACGTCACGGATCTCGCGGACGCCCATCGTCTGATTGCGCCGCTTCTCGGCACGCGCTGGGCCGGCATTCTGTTCGCGGCCGCCCTGCTCGCGTGCGGCCTCAGCGCGACCGTCAAGGGGACGCTGGCGGGCCAGGCGGTGATGGAGGGCTTTCTGCAACTACGTCTGCCGCGCTGGAAGCGCGCGCTGCTCACCCGCGCACTCGCAATCGGACCGGCGCTCGTCGCGGTGACGATGTTCGGCCAGGAAGGCTCGAACCAACTGCTGGTCGCAAGCTAGGTGGTGCTGAGCCTGCAATTGCCGCTCGCCGTCGTGCCGCTGATCCGCTATGCATCCGATGCCCGGCTGATGCGCGGCTGGCGCGTACGCGAGGCGGGCGTGCCCGACACGCTGCGTCTGCGGCCGGGCCAGTTCCGCAAGGTGCGCTTTACGGCGTCCTGGCCGGACGCGGCGCCCGGCGAAGTGCGCATCGACCCGCTTGGTTTCGACGCTTCGCCCGCGCTCGTCGTAATCAATTGCGGCCCCGACCAGGACGCGATCGCACAGGCCGAGCGCAGCGAGGCACACGCGAGCACGCCCGCGCAGGCCGCGGCGACGGCGGCGGTGCTCGACGGCCCCTCGGGCGACGCGATCTCGCCGCCAGGCGACTCGCTGTCGACGACCGGACGCGGCGTGTTCGCCCACCTCTCTTACTACGAGCCGATGTACTTTGCCGCCGGCCACAACGGCGACACCAATGCGCGGCTGCAGTTGAGCTTCAAGTATCGCCTGCGTATTCCGGACGACCTGCGCTCCAAAGCTTTCACCGACAACCTGTACTTCGCCTATACGCAGACGTCGGTATGGGACCTCTCCGCGGATTCGCGGCCGTTCCGCGACACGACGTACTCGCCGCAGTTGTTCTACTACGTGCCGGACACAGGCTGGCGCAGCCCGTTCTTCACGAGGATGGGGTTCGCCGCCGGCGTCGCGCATGAATCGAATGGCAAGGGAGGAAACGATTCGCGCAGCATCAACATGCCGTTTATCCGCCCCACGTGGGAATTCGGCGATCTGACGGCCAACCATCTGATAGTGTCGCCGAAGATCTACTACACCCTCGGCACGAAGAACAACCCGGATATTGCGGCCTATCGAGGCTATGTCGACCTGCTCGTCAAATACGGCAGCCCGGACGGCTGGCAACTCGCCACCACGCTGCGCAAAGGCACGAAGCACTGGTACGGCAGCGTCGACACGCAATTCACCTATCCGCTCGCGAAGCTCATCGGCAGCGCGTGGGGCGGCTATCTGTGGATCGGCTATTTCAACGGCTACGGCGAGGATCTGCTCGACTACAACAACCGTCAGCACTGGATCGCGCGGATCGGTTACAGCATTGCGCGGTGAAGTTGCGCGGGCGATTGCGCACCCGGGCTCGCGCCGCGTATCGGTTAACATAGCGGAACTCCGCTTTCCTGTTGCAAGGTTTCCGATGGCTTCCAATCTTCATGCTCTTCCCGACAGCCCCTGCATCGGCGTGTGCTCGACCCTTTTCGACGAAGTCTGCAAGGGCTGCGGCCGCACGGCCGGCGAAGTGTTCAACTGGGTGTTCATGAGCGACGAAGAAAAGCGCGCCGTGTGGACGCGCATCGAGCAGAAGGCACGGCCATGCGCTTTCAGAACGACAGGCTGTGAGAGATTCGCCGGGGCGTCGCTTCAGACGTCCCGGCACAGCCGCCTGCAGGCTTATTTGATGCGCTGAGCTGCCTCGTCAGAAGCGCATGCCGACGCCGAGCCCCACCACCACCGGATCGATACTCACGCGGCCAAGCGGCTGGCCGCCGAGCGACGCATCCGTGTGCATCCAGATTTTCTTGATGTCCGCGTTCACGAACAGCGTCTTCGTGACCTGAACGTCGACGCCCGCCTGCAACGCCGGACCAAAGCTGTGATTGCGGATCGCCACCGGTTGCCCGCCCGCGAGCACCGCGATGCGGTCGCAGATGTCGAAGAGCGCTCTTCCAGCTCCTCCGAAATCACGAGGATCGCCACGCCGCGAGCCGACAAATCCAGCAGTTGCTGGCGAATGAGGGCCGCAGCGCCGACGTCGACGCCCCATGTCGGCTGCGCGACCACCAGCACCTTCGGTGCCTGGAGAATCTCGCGGCCCACGATGTACTTCTGCAGATTGCCGCCCGACAGACTCTGCGCGAGCGCTTCGGAGCCGCCGCAACGCACGTCGAAGGCTTCGATGCAGCCCTTCGCAAACGCGCGCATCGCGCCCGCCCGGATCCAGCCCGAGCTCACCATCTTCTGACGATGCGCTGTCAAAAGCGCGTTTTCGGCAAGCGTCATCGCCGGCACGGCACCGCGGCCGAGCCGCTCTTCCGGCACGAAGCCGAAGCCGAGCGCGCGCCGCGCACCGGCGCAGCGGTGCTCACGCGTTCATCACGCGTCGATCAGGTCTTCGAGCCGGAAACGTGCGATACGGTAGATCTGATCCAGACTCGCGCGCAGTTCGTCGGCGCGGCTATTGTTCACGCGCGCCTCGAAGTTCGCGATGATGCCGTGACGGTCATAGCCGCGCACCGCGAGAATGAAGGGAAAGCCGAACTTCTCGCGATAGGCGGCGTTCAGCGCGAGCAGCTTGTCGAACTCTTGCTGCGTGCATTGCGACAGGCACGCGCCGCTTTGCTCGCGCGTCGATTCCGCGGTGAGTTCGCCGCGCACCGCTGCCTTGCCGGCGAGTTCCGGGTGGGCGTTAATGAGTGCAAGCTGCTTCTCTTCGCCTGCGTTCTCGACGATGTTCGACATCTTGCTGTGCAATTCGTCGAGGCTCGCAAACGGCCGCTCGCGCGCGGCGATTTCCGCGACCCACGGCGAGTGCTCGAAGATGCCCGAGAGCGCCGCGACGAACGCGTCGGTCGAAAGGCTATTGAGTTGGTCCAGTGTGTATTGCATCGCCTTCATGCCGCTGCCCTGCGGTTGGTTTGCTGATAGGGATGATGTTCGCGCCAGTGCCGCGCGATATCGACGCGCCGCGTCACCCACACGCGGTCATGCTGCTCGATGTGGTTGAGAAAGCGCTGCAGCGCGCGGAACCGCCCGGGCCGTCCGAGCAGCCGGCAATGCATGCCGACCGACAGCATCTTGGGCGCTTCGTCGCCTTCTTCGTAGAGCACGTCGAACGCGTCGCGCAAATACGTGAAGAAATGGTCCGCCGTGTTAAAGCCCTGCGGACTCGCGAAACGCATGTCGTTGGTGTCGAGCGTGAGCGGCAGGCCGCGCTTCTCGAATTCGCCCAGAATGCGCCACACGCCGGCGCGCGAGCCGTACTCGTAAATCGACTCCATGCTCATGTGACGAGCCGGATAGGCAGCCGCGCCGACAATCTCCGACAAAAACTGCTCCGAGCCGGAATCGCCGTGCAGCACGCAATTTTCACCGCCTTCCTCGTAATTGAGGACGAATTGCACCGCGACGCGCGCTCGCCCGGGCCAGTTCGCCTGCACGGGGTGGCGGCCGTAGCCGATCAGATCGCGTGGATAGTTGGGGTCGAGTGGCATGGTTTGACGAATGCGTGGTGACAATACGTGGGCGCAGCGGAAAGCCCGTCGCGCAGCCCGCACCGAGTTGGACCAGTGTAGCGAAAACACCCCGACGCGCCCATACAGCCGCGCAGATAGTGCGTGTCAGACTGAATGTATGTGCGGCTCGGCCTGGCTGGTGTTTACCCGCAGCGAATCGGCACTGATTGCACGCGGCGCCACGGCGTTCGGCTCCGCCGCCGACGGACTGAACGATTCCAGCGCACTGTCGTAACGCTTTGCGAGCGGCCGCGCGTAGTCGCCGCGCTTGGCCGTGGAAAGCCGCAGGGCGACGAGCGCTTCGGTCCATTTGACGGCGGCCGTCACGCCTTCTATCACGGGCGCGCCGAGCGCGTCCTCGATTTCTGCGCAGAGCTCGGCCATGCCCGCGCAGCCGAGCACGATCGCATCCGAGCCGTCTTCGGCCAACGCGCGCCGGCATTCGTCGAGGATGATGCGGCGCGCCGCCGAGCCCGGCTTGTCGAGATCGAGCACGGCGACGTCGGTCGCGCGGATGTTGCGGCAGAAACGCTTCATGCCGTAGCGCTCCGCGAGATGCCACGCCCATGCCACAGGTGCGCGCGAGCGTCGTGACGACGGAAAAGCCCGGCGCCAGCACGCTCGCCGCATGCATGGCCGCCTCCGCAATGCCGATCACCGGTCCGCGCGCGAGCTCGCGCGCCGCGTAGAGGCCTGGGTCGCCGAAACACGCGATCACGTAGCCGTCGCAACCCTCGCGCTCGCCCGCCGCGACTTCGGCGAGAAGGCCGGGTGTCGCGAGCGCTTCGTCGTAATAGCCTTCGATGGACGGCGGGCCCATCGTCGGACTCACCGCGATCACCTCCGTGCCCGGCGCGGCGACTTCGCGTGCGCAGCGGCCGATTGCATCGGTCATGCGCTGCGTCGTGTTCGGGTTGATCAGTTTGATACGCATTTCGTCTCCTCTTTCCTCTGCAGGAGCAGCGCAGCGGCACTGCCCTTAGCTGCCGACCCTCAGCGTGCCAGCACGCGATAGAACAGCGCGCCAAGACCCGCGCCGATGAACCACGAAAAATTCGCGGGCAAAAGCGCAGCAACTGCCCGATAATTGACGCCGTTGCGATACCAGTACGAACCCGTGGGCGCGACCGTGTACAGATCGTCGAGCACGACCTTCTGACGCTTCACGAGGTAGTAGTCGACGATCAGGATTCCGTACAAAGGTCCGATGAAGCTGCCGAGCACGTCCAGCGTGTAGTGAATCACAGCTGGATTGTTGAAGAGATTCCACGGCGTGATGAAGATCGACGCGACCGCCGCCAGCATGCCGCCCGCACGCCAGCTGATGAGCTTCGGCGCGACGTTCGAGAAGTCGAAGGCCGGCGACACGAAGTTCGCGACGATGTTGATGCCGATGGTCGCAACGGTGAACGTCAGCGCGCCGAGAATCACGGCGGTCGGATAGTCGATGCGGCCGACCGTTTCCACAGGATCGGTGATCAGTTGGCCGAACACTGGCAGCGTGGCCACCGTCACCAGCGAGAACGCGAGGAAGTTGACCGGCAGGCCCCAGAAGTTGCCGCGCTGCACGCTGCGAAAGCTCTTGCCGTAGCGGGAAAAGTCGCCGAAATTGAGCATCGGCCCCGAGAAGTACGACACCACGAGCGAGGTTGCCGTAATCATGACCGGCAGCACCTCCATGCCGTGATACTTGACGCCGCCCAGGTTGATGCCGATGTTGCGCCATCCTGCGCGATACACCATATAGCCCGCGAGAATGAACATCACGACATACACCGCCGGGCCTGCGAAGTCGATGAACTTCTTGATCGTTTCCATGCCGTGCCAGAACACCAGCGCCTGCAGCACCCACAGCAGCATGAAGCCGCACCAGCCGAGCGTCGACAGTCCCATGAAGCCGTGGCGATGCACGTCTGCGTACGGCAAGAGTTGCGGCACGAACTTCAACACGACGATCACAAGCGCGCTCGACGCGAGATAGGTCTGGATGCCGTACCAGGCCACCGCGATCAGGCCGCGAATCACCACGGGAATGTTGGCGCCGAGCACGCCGAAGGTCGCGCGGCACGCCACCGGATACGGCACGCCGTTCGCCTGGCTCGGCTTCGCGAGCATGTTGCACAGCACGTTGACGATGGTGATGCCGACAAGCAGCGCAATCAGCACCTGCCAGCTCGTCAGGCCGAGCGCGAACAGGTTCCCGGCGAACACATAGCCGCCCACGCTGTGCACGTCCGACATCCAGAACGCGAAGATGTTGTAGGCGCCCCAGGTCTGGTGACGCAACGGCGCGAGGTCCGCGTTGTACAAGCGCTCGCTGTAGCCGGCCGGCAGCGCTGTCTCGCCGGAGGTGTCGCCGTCTGCATAGGGGGGATTGCGGAACTGCCGGGCGCTGCACTGAACTGAGCCATGATTCCTTCTTGTGATGGGACCGTCGATTGCGAATCGAAGGGCATTGCATTGGCCATGCCAGTTGCGTCTTTACTGCGCGCCGCGCGCCTCTGTTCCGCTCGAACGGAAGAGAAGCGAGCCGCCGCCATGGCCACGCCGCGGTTGTCTCCGTACTGAAGTACTTGTGGTTATCGCATTGCCGGGCTTCCGCGGATCTCCGGCAATGGGGGCTGCTGACAGTCTCGCCCGGCGCCAGGGCGACGGACGTGCGCGCGCCGGCCGGCAACGCCCTCGCCGGGCCGCCTCGCAACGCTCGCTGGATTCGGTTCAGTTCAGTGCGGCGCGCACCAGCAACGGGCGCACGCCGGCCGCGTGCCTCAGCTTGGCGCGGACTTGCGTTTGGACGACTTGACGGATGCTTCTTCGGATGACGCTTTGCAGGCGCCGTTCATTGCGCCGCCTGTTTAAATGCTCTTTGCGCTGATCTTCGGGCCACTCATTGCACCGCTCAGCGAGCCGAACACCTCATGCAGGTCGGCTGCGCCGCGCGCGGGCCGCTCCAGCATCTTCAACTCGACGCTCTGCAGATGGCGCGACATCAATGCCGCCGCCGCTTTTGCATCGCCCACGTCGAGCGCGGCGAGAATTGCTTCGTGATCCTCAAAAGAACACGGACTGCGGCCAAGCGATTCGTATAACGCCGAAATCAGCGTGGAGCGCGCCACCAGTCCGTTCAGGCAGTCGCACAGCACCGTATTGCCGGTGAGCTGAGCCAGCTCCGTGTGGAACTCGCCCGACAGACGAATCCACGAAGAAAAATCACGCGTCTCGAAGGCTTTGCGCTCGCGGCCGATCATGCTGCCGATGCTCTTTAGCCTGCGCATGCCGTGCCCGTTGCAAATCTTTTCGACGACGGCCAGCTCGATGATGCGGCGCATCTCGAACACCTCGTGCACTTCCTGAAGCGAGGGACTCGCGACAAACGCGCCGCGGTTCGGTTCGAGGTCCACCAGACGGTCCGTCGCAAGCTGCGCGAGCGCCTGTCGGATCGGGCCGCGTTTCACGTCGAATACTTCGCACAACTGCGCTTCCGTCAGTTTGGCCCTTGGCGCCAGCCGATGCTCGAGAATCGCGGCGCGGATGCGCTCGGCAATTGCTTCGGGCTTCGAACTATTTGCGCTGGTCGATTCGGTGGCGGACATGATTTGCGTCTCGATATGTTGGTCATAATAGAATGGACATAAAGATTGTCAACAATTTTTGTCCGCGCCGTCGATAATTTTGCTGGCGAGGTGGAGCACGAAGGCTGGCTCGGCGGCTGCAAGCCTTGCTGGTATCGGGAGAGCTGGAAGCGATCTGGATTTTTGGCGGTTTGCGGTGGCCGCTTTTGTCGACAAAATCAGGGGCTCGGGCTGCCTTTATCGTTCGAACGGGCGTTCGAATCTCACCGGTTAGTTGCGTTCATAGGCCAATAAAAAAGCGGGCCGAAGCCCGCTTGCGTGTCCTGCATTATCAGCGCAGGCATGGATAGTTGGATACGGTCAGCCTGAAACCGTTTGCATCGGCGACGAGGTGCGCGTCGGCTCCGACCGGCAGCGTCAGCATGTCCGGCACGTGACCGAACTGCAAGCCAGTCACAATCGGAATGCCGCTCACCGACCTCATCTGGTCGATCATGGCGTTGAGGTCGTAGCCGTTGTCGTAGTCGAACGACTTGCCGCCCGAAAAATCGCCGAGCACGAGCGCCTGCTGCTGATCGAGAATGCCCGACAGATGCAGTTGATAAAGCATCCGCTCGATACGAAACGGTTGCTCGTTCACATCCTCGACAAACAGCACCCCGCCCTGCACCGCCGGCATATACGGCGTGCCGATCAGCGACGTGAGCACCGCCAGATTCCCGCCCCACAAGGTGCCGCAGACGTCCACCGCGCGCGCCTGCGGCACATTCCGCGCGATCGTCACGGAGGGCTCGGTCAGCGCCGCCCAGAAGTGCTGCATCGTGAATTCGCTGACGTGTTCCGCGCCGAAGTCGCTCATCAGCATCGGTCCGCTGAATGTTTTGAGCCCGGCGCGGGCGAAGAGCGCGAGCTGAATCGCCGTGAAGTCGCTGTGGCCGACGAGCGCGACCGGCTGATCAGCCAGCCGGCGTTGCAGGCCCGCGTAGTCGAGCTCGGCGAGGATGCGCCCCGCGCCGTATCCGCCGCGCACGGCGAGCACGATATCCGGCAGCGGGCGCGATGCGTCGGCGAGCCGGTTCAGGTCCGCCGCGCGCTCGCCGTCGGTTCCGGCAAAGCGCTGATAGCGGCGCTGAGTCGCTTCCACGCCTTCCACGCGATGCCCTTGTGCGCGCAGGCGCTCCAGCGCGCGAGTCAGCACGGCCGAGTCGTGCGGATAGCCGGATGGTGCGATCAGATCGAAGGTACGGTGGACGGTCATCGGCGGGAGCTGTTTGTCTTGTTGGGAAAACGTTGGGCCGGTTTGCTGCTCAGAGCGGCTTGTCCGGATCGCTTTGCTCATGATGCCCGCCCGGTGTATCGACACCCGCGCGCGCCGCAGCCCGCGCTTCGCGGCTGGCGCGGCGCCGCTCGGCAAAAAACGACTTCAGCGCCGCGCCGCATTCGCTTTCGAGCACGCCGCCGATGACCTCCGTGTGGTGATTCAGTTGCGGGTTCGCGAAGGCGTCGACGACGCTGCCGCACGCGCCCGTCTTGGGATCACGCGCGCCGAACACCACGCGGGCGATGCGGGCGTGCATGATTGCGCCCGCGCACATCAGGCAGGGCTCGAGCGTCACATACAGTTCGCAGCCGGGCAAGCGATAGTTCTCGACAATCTGCGCCGCGGCGCGCAACGCGATCATCTCCGCGTGCGCCGAAGGATCGTGCGCACCGATCGGATGGTTGAAACCTTTGGCAATCACTTCGTCGCCGCGCACGAGCACGGCGCCGACGGGCACTTCGCCGGCCGCGCGCGCCTCTTCGGCGGCGGCCTGAGCCAGCGCCATGAAGCGGCAGTCGCGGTCGGAGATAGGTTCGGCGGACGCTGTGGCCTCGCCGACGACAACTTCAGCGCCCCCCTGCACGGCACGCGGCACCGCCGACGCCTTGCCGGCCTCGGGCCCATCCGGATCGGCTTGCGGCACGCCGCAATGGGCGACGGGCTCGCTCACTGCGACCTCGCGGCAGCCAACGCCGCGGCGGAGGCAACCGGTTCGGCGCCCTCTCCGTGGGATACGTCGCCATTCGAAGCCCTCTCGGACAGTCGCTCAGCGATGCGGCGGCAATGTTCATGCGGCAGCGCCAACGCGCCTCCGCGCAGCGATTCGAGCGCCATGTCGAGCGCCAGCATGTGCGCCTGCAGGCGCACATGCTGGCGTTGTCGCTCACCGCGTTCAGCTCGGTCTGCAGGTCGCGCAGCGCGCGCAGCTGTTCGACCGCAGGCGGCACGAAACCCGCATTTTTCAGAATCCGGTTAGCCACGCGCACTTCTTCCGGGACGAGTGCATCGTCGTCCAGGCTGAGCGGCGCGCCCGCGCCCGGCAAATCGTCGAACTCGCCGCGTGCGGCGGCGGCAATACGCTGTTCGACTAACGCATCAAGCAATCTCATCTGCAATCCACTACGTTGCGGCCCAAGCATTCTATCAGGGAGTGCCCGATGGCTCTCCCGGCTTGGCATACCGGCACACCGCAGCCGTTCCGGTGCCGCGCAGTGGTAGCGCGATCACGCCAGCCGGCCGTGCTCGCGCGTGACGCATCAGGGCTCAACGCCTTCGAGCGGCCAGCGCGCAAGCACAACATGCCGGGACCCGCCCCAACAAGCTGTGTATCAGCGCAAAAGCGCGCACATTCCAGCAAACCGGCTCGACCGGGTGCGCGGCCGCCCAGGGCAGACCGTAAGCCAACGTCACATGCGGCGTAAATGCCCCCGCCGCGGAACTCCTGTCATTCTCAATGCCGCAGTTCCGCAATGCGTCATGCAACGCGTCATGCAGAGCATGAAGATCGACGACGCCATCGGTTCCCGTCAGAACCAATGGGCCCGGGCGCGGTTTTGAAGCGAAACTCGCGACCGTGTTGAACTCCACGGTAAACGGCGCCATGCGGATAGACGCCGCGGCCTGCATTGCCGCCTCAACATGAGCCGGCGGCAACCCGCCCGCGAAAGTGCCGAGATGCCGCAGCGTGACGTGCAAACGATTGGCCGCAAGCGGCCTGCCGCGGGCGCGCGCTTCCCCGCAAAGCCGCTGCGCGAACTTTGAAATACCGGCCGCCGTGTTACTGTCCGGAAAGACCGCGAAAAACAGACCGTCTGTTGGGGTGGGCGGCGCCTCCAGCCCGGGCAACCACAGTTGTTCAGGCATCTCGCTCCTGCGTGGTGAAAGCCGACATCTACACGGATCCTCCTTCGCATTGAACTGACTCGCGGCCCGCAGCACATGCTGACGTGGCACTGCCGAGCCTTCAAAAAAACGCTTGCGCTTGCCGACCGCCTACGTAGAATGATGTACATCCATACAGTATTGGCGACAACGTGGAATTACAAAAAAAGCTGGAAATCCTGGCGGACGCAGCAAAGTACGACGCATCCTGCGCGAGCAGCGGCGCGCCGAGGCGGGCGTCGCGCGGCACGCAGGGCCTCGGTGCGAGCACCGGCGCGAGCATTTGTCACAGCTTCACGCCGGACGGGCGCTGCGTGTCGCTCCTGAAAATCCTGCTCACCAACTTCTGTCTGTACGACTGCCAGTACTGCGTCAACCGGCGCTCCAGCAATGTGCCGCGGGCCCGCTTCTCGCCTGAGGAGGTGGTCGATCTCACGCTGGACTTCTACCGGCGCAACTATATCGACGGGCTGTTTTTGAGCTCGGGCATTATCCAGTCTTCGAATTACACCATGGAGCAACTGGTTCGGGTCGCCCAGTCATTGCGCGTCGATCACCAGTTTCGCGGTTACATTCACCTGAAAACCATTCCGGACGCCGATCCGGAACTGATCGCGCAGGCGGTCCGCTACGCGGACCGGCTGAGCGTGAATATCGAACTGCCAACGGAGGTGAGTCTCGCGCGGCTCGCCCCGGAAAAGGACGTGCGCACCATCAAGCTTGCCATGGGGTCGATCCGCCTCGCGCAAGAGGAAGCGCTGAGCGACACGCGAGCCCCCAGGTTCAGTCCCGCCGGCCAGAGCACGCAAATGATCGTCGGCGCCGATCAGACGAATGACAGCACGATTCTCCAGACCGCCGAAACGCTGTACGGGTCCTACAAGCTCAAGCGGGTGTACTACTCGGCGTTCAGTACGATTCCGGACAGCCCGTCGGCCGTGCTTGGCGAAGCGCCGCCGTTGCTGCGCGAGCACCGGTTATATCAGGCAGATTTTCTGCTGCGCGGCTACGGCTTTAGCGTCGGCGAGCTGTTCCAGCAGCCGGGCAATCTGCCGCTCGCCATGGACCCGAAGCTGGCATGGGCGCTCGCGCATCGCGAGCAGTTTCCGGTGGACCTGAACCGTGCGCCGCTGCGCATGATCGCGCGGGTGCCGGGCATCGGCATGCGCAATGCAAAACGGCTCGTCGAATTGCGGCGTTCGCGCCGCGTGCGCTATGAAGACCTTGTGCGTCTGCGTTGTCCGCTGGAAAAAATCAAGCCGTTCGTCGTCACGCAGGACTATCGCGCGGCCATGCATGACGCGCCGTCGGCGCATCTGCGGCGGGTTTTGACGCCACCATCCGTGCAAATGCAGCTGTGGTGAAACGCCGTGCTCCGTCGCATTGAAATCGACAACCACTTTGAAGCATGGCGTGCCGCTTCACTGGCTGCACTCGCTCATGGGCTCGCGCCCGAGGCGATCGAGTGGCGCATTCGCGAAAGCGCCGGTGCAAAGCCGCTAGCCGGGCAGACGGCTTTCGACTACAGCAAGACCGCGGGCAATGCGTCAGCGACGGCGGCGGAAGCGCCCGCAGTCCGTGTGTCGAAGGACCTGGCGGCGTTGCTGCACGACGCCGCGCTGTACCGGGAGCCGCAGCGCTGGGCATTTCTCTACAAGGTGTTATGGCGCTGGCAACACGGCGACCGCGCGGTCACGTCGCCGGCCGATGTCGACGGTGCGCGGCTTTAACTCATGGCTAAATGCGTGCGGCGCGCCAGGCACGACATGATTGCGTACGTGCACTTTCGCAAGCAGCAATCGGACGCTTCGGGGCCCGAGTACATCGCATGGTACGAGCCGGAACGCGACATGCTCGGCTGGGCCGCCGAGCATGTCGCGCAACGCATGGGGCGCTCGTCGTGGATGATCGCGACGCCTCACGGCGCCGCGTTCTGGGACGGCTCGCAGCTGCATGTCGAGGCGCGCCACGCGTTGCGCGATCCGCACCATTCAGAGACAAACGACGAAGCCGAATCCCTGTGGCTCGCGTATTACCGCAGTACATTCAACCCTGCCCGCCTGAACGAGGTGGCGCTCCAGCAGCACATGCCGGTGCGGTTCTGGAAAGGCCTGCCGGAGGGCCGTCTGATCCCCGCCATGGTCACTGAAGCGAGGACCGGCGCGCGGCGGGTGGCGCAAGCGAGCGGCGTGACCGCACTCGGCGGCAAGGCCATCTCTGTCGAAGCGGAATTAGCGCAGCCGGCGCGCGATCAGCCGTCGTCGCTGGATGCGTGCCGGCGCTGCGATCTGTGGCGGCATGCGACGCAAGCGGTCGGCGGCGTAGGGCCGCGGCCCGCGCCTATCATGGTGATCGGCGAGCAGCCCGGTGATCAGGAAGACCTGAGCGGCGAGCCCTTCGTCGGTCCGGCGGGACAACTGCTGAACAACGCCATCGCGCGCGCCGGGCTCACGCGCGACGAGCTTTATCTGACCAACGCAGTCAAGCATTTCAAGTGGGAACCGCGCGGCAAGCGGCGGCTGCATAAAACCCCCGCGCAGCGTGAAGTGGAAGCCTGTTCTCATTGGCTCGCGCATGAATTCGACACGGTCCGGCCATCGGTCGTCGTCGTGCTCGGGGCAACCGCGCTCAATGCGTTGTTGCGTGAAAAAGCGAGCTTGAGCGACTATCTCAGCGACCCGTTCGAGCTCGAGGGCGGCTGGGGAATCGCCACGTATCATCCGTCGTTTGCATTGCGTCAGCGGGACGGCGCTGCGCGCGAGAAGGTGACGGCTGCCATCACCGAGGCACTGATCAAGGCGCGTCAACTCGCGGCACGCCTGCAAGCCGGCCCGCACGGAGTCCGGTAACTGCTAGACTGCGTCGCATCCGGCGTCGGGAGCGTGTCGCGAGGTGTCGAGAGGTGTCACCCCGGCACCGCGCCCGACCAGGGCAATCCCGCCACCCGCAGCATAAAAAACCAACCGGTCCACTTCAATGAAAGACGACGTCGCGCCCGTTCCGCTCACCACTGCATTCTGGTACTGGCTGCGGCTCGGCTTCATGAGCTTCAGCGGCCCTGCCGGCCAGATCGCGCTGATGCACCAGGAACTCGTCGAAAGAAAGCGCTGGATCTCCGAAAAGCGCTTCCTCCATGCGCTCAATTTCTGCATGGTGCTTCCCGGGCCCGAGGCGCAGCAGCTGGCCACTTACATCGGCTGGCTCATGCAGCGCACCTGGGGCGGCGTGCTCGCAGGCGGGCTTTTCGTGCTGCCGTCGCTTTTTATTTTGATGGCCCTATCGTGGGTCTACCTGGTCTTCGGCAGCGTCCCGGCGGTGGCCGGCGTGCTGTACGGCATCAAGCCGGCCGTGACCGCGATCGTCGTGTTCGCCGCGTATCGCATCGGTTCGCGCGCGCTCAAAAACGCATGGCTATGGGCGATCGCCGCCGCGGCGTTCCTTGCGATCTTCGTCGTCGAGGTGCCCTTTCCGTTGATCGTTCTCGCGGCCGGCATCATCGGCTACGTCGGCGGCAAATATGCGCCGGGCACCTTCGCGATCGGCGGAAAGCACGCCGCCGCCGGGGCTCATGGCCGCGCGCTGATCGACGACACGCCGACGCCCCGGCACGCGCTCTTCACCTGGAAGCGTTTTTTCATCGTGCTCGCGAGCTTCGTCGCCATCTGGCTCGCGGTAATCGGCACGTTGGCCGTGCTCTTCGGCTGGAATGGCGCACTTGCGCAAATGGCGTGGTTTTTCACCAAGGCTGCGCTGCTGACGTTCGGCGGCGCCTATGCCGTTTTGCCGTACGTCTACCAGGGCGCGGTCGAGCATCAGCACTGGCTGACGGGGCTTCAGATGATCGACGGTCTCGCGCTCGGCGAAACGACGCCCGGCCCGCTGATCATGGTGGTCGCGTTCGTCGGCTTTGTCGGCGGATGGACGAGAGCGATATTCGGTCCTGACGCGCAGCTGCTGTCCGCGGTCGTCGCGTCGACGGTCGTCACGTTCTTCACCTTTCTGCCTTCGTTCATGTTCATTCTGATGGGCGGGCCGTTCATCGAGACCACGCACGGCAATCTGAAATTCACCGCGCCGCTGACGGCGATTACCGCGGCGGTGGTCGGCGTCATCGTGAATCTCGCGGTCTTTTTTGCGTTGCACGTCTTGTGGCCGAAGGGTCTGCACGGGAGCTTCGACTGGCTGTCGCTCGCCATCGGCGTTGCGGCTGCCATTGCGCTCTTTCGCTTCAAGGCCGGCGTGATACCGGTGGTGCTGGTGTGCGGCGCGGCCGGGCTCGTCTTGCGGCTGCTGGCGTAAGGCACGGGACTTTGCACGCCGCGTGTAGCGCGGCGTCCCTCGCCAACCACATCAGGCCTTTGCAACAAGTAGTTCCTCGGCATTGTTCGGCGGACGCAAACCGTCGGTCCTGTCCGCGAAGTAGCGTCGTGTCAGGTCGGCCGCCGAAACATGCTGTGCCTGCGTGAAGCCGGCTTCGCGGGCCAGCGCCAGCATGTCCTCCGGCGTGAAGAAGCTCACGAAAGGCGTGCCGCTCGCGCGGGCGCCCTTTTCGGCCATTTCCAGCCCCGGGCGCACCTCGGGTCCGCCAGATGCAGCGGCAACAGAAAGGTCATGGCAAGCGTCGATCCGCGCGCGAAAGCCGCAACCTGACGCAGCGTGGCCGCGTTGGCGTCGCGTGTCAGATACATGCTCACGCCCGTGGAGACCACAATTGCCGGCTTGCTGCTGTCGAAGCCCTCCGCCACGAGGCGGCTCGCGCCACGCTTCGCCGGCCTCGAAATCGACCGGCACGAAGCGCAGCCAGCGCGGAATGCCGAACCCGAGTTCGACGAGCCGCTGACGCTTCCACGCCTGCGGCACCAGCTGATCGATCTCGAACACAGTCAGGCGCGCAGCGAGCTCGGGCTTGCGCTGCGCAAAGCTGTCGAGACCGGCGCCGAGAATCACATATTGATCGATTCCGCGCGCGGCCTGCCCGGCAACCAGATCTTCGATGAAGCGCGCCCGAGCCACGATCGACGCGCGAAACGGCCGCGTGAACTGCGGGTCCATGTCGCCGCGCGCGCCAATCATCGCCGGAAGACAGCAGTTTCAGCCCGATCCGATCGTCGAAAACATGCGGCGCGGCGTCCGCCTCGGTATGCAGCGCGCGCCACAGGGCGACGCGGGCCGCGGTGCTGTCCGGTGCCAGGCCTCGCTCTTCGTTCATGACCGCAGATCCTCCTTGTCCGTGTTCGCGCGATGCGCGAAGCCCTTGTCTCCTCGCTGCGTTCGTGCCATCGGCGCGGCACGCAGCAGACTCAAAAGCATAGCATCGGCATGAATGCGGTATGGGCCGCCGCCTGCATGCACGTCGCACCACGCCGCCCATCGCGATCCAGCACATAAGCATCCAGCAACACGAGAGCGCGGCACACCGGCCTCCCTCACAGCCCGCCGCCCGGTCCTCCTTCAACGGAACACGGCCACTGCATCGTTCAGTTCGCGGCTCTGCTCTTCGAGCGACAGCGCGGCAGCCGACGCCTCTTCGACCAGCGCGGAGTTGTGCTGCGTCATTTCCTCCATCTGCGTGACGCTCGTGTTGACGAGTTCGATGCCAGCGGTCTGCTCGCTCGAAGCGAGACTGATCTCGGTCATGATGGCCGTCACGCGCCGCACCGCTTCGACCACTTCCTCCATCGTCGCGCCCGCGCGGCCGACGAGCGTGCTGCCGTCCTTGACCTTGACTGTCGAGTCGCCGATCAGTTCGTTGATCTCGCGCGCCGCCGCAGCCGAGCGCTGCGCGAGATTGCGCACCTCGGAGGCGACCACCGCGAAGCCGCGGCCCTGCTCGCCGGCGCGGGCCGCTTCGACCGCCGCATTCAACGCGAGGATGTTGGTCTGAAACGCGATGCCCTCGATCACGCTCACGATGCCGACAATCCGGTCCGAGCTTCCCGAAATGGCGTCCATTGTCGCGACGACCTGGTCGACCACCTGTCCGCCGCGCGACGCGATCTCCGAGGCGCCCGTCGCAAGTTCGACGGCGCGGCGCGCATTGTCGGCGTTCTGGCGGACGGTGGCGGTCAGCTGCTCCATGCTCGCCGCCGCCTGCTGCAGCGAGGCTGCGTGCTGCTCGGTGCGCGTCGACAGGTCCACACTGCCGCCCGCAATCGCGCGCGTCGTGCACGATCGCCTCGGTACTCGTGCGAACTTTCTGGACCGTCTGGACGAGGCTGTTCTGCATGCCCTTGAGCGCATGGAGCAGATAGCCCATTTCGTTATCGCGCTGCACCGCGATCGCGCCCGTCAGATCGCCGCCCGCGATGCGGCCGAAATGATCGACCGCCATGTTGATCGGCTGGACGATGGCGCGCGCGAGCGGGCGCTGAGCGAGCACGCCGATCACGAGCGCCACGCCGCCCGTGATGCCGAGCGCCCACAACATCACGCGAAAACGCGCCTCCGCGTGCTCGAAGCGTGCTTTTTCGCGCTCCACCTGATAGTCCTCCAGCGCCGTCAATGCGGCCTGATAGTCGGCAAAGAGCGCAGCGGGCGCTTCGCGCTGCGTCGTCAGGAAATCGACGAGGTTGTCGTCGTCGAGCTGTTTGAGCGCCAGTTGGAAGACCTGCGCGAGCAGGTGCCGACGCTTTGCATCCATGGCGTCGACGAGCGGCTTTTCGACGCTGTCGGGCACATGCAGCGCCCGGTAAGCTTCCAGTTCGCGATTGCTCGAATCGAGCAGCACATGCAGTCGCGCGATGGCATCCTTAGCCGGCTTGCCCGCGCTGATGATCTGCTCGGTTTCGCCGAGACCGCCGCGCAGTTGCAGCAGACGCTCGGAACTCGTCTTCAGATGCAGCAGCGACGCCGTGTCGTCCTGATACATGTCGCGCAGCGCGTTGCTGCTGTCATAAAGCCCGGCAATGCCGGCCACGATGACCAGCATCAGCAGCAGCGTGTAACCGGCGATCGTCGCGGCCAATCCGCCGCGGATGGTGATGTGTCTGCGCATAGGCATGAGACCGGGCGGGCAGCGGCCACGCACGCTGCCCGCCCGGTCCGTTCCTCCGGATAGCAAAGATCGGGCTGTGAAAGGAATGACTGATCGGAAACCGACTCACAGCTTTACGGCACGAACGCCGCAGCGGATTTGCGGCAATGCGACGTGGATAGTGCCGATTGCGACACGTGTCGGGCGTCGAGCGCCAGTCGACCCGCGTCTGCGCAATGGCGGCGATTCCGTTTAAGATCGAAGCTCCGGCGCTTACGCGCGTCAGCACGCCTTTACAACCTCAGGCCGGGACCCGACCGGCTTCCTTTCTATGCTCAGCTACACCGGGCGGTCTCGTTCTCGTTGCGGCCCTCCTCCACGCCAGCTGGAACGCGTTGCTGCACGGCAACCGCGACCGCTTCCTCTCGATGACGTGGATGAGCGTCGCGATTGCGGCCGTCAGCACGCTCATTGTTGTGTTCACGCCGCTGCCGGCGGCCGCGGCGTGGCCGTATGTCGTCGCATCGGGGCTCGTGCATATCTGCTATAACGCGAGTCTTGTGCATGCCTATCGTCGCGGCGACCTCCTGGCGCGGGCGTATCCGGTCGTGCGGCTCGTCGCCGCTGCTCGTCACGCTCGGCGCGGCGCTGTTCGCGCATGAGATGACCGGCCCGTTGCACGCGCTCGGGATCGCGATGATCTCCGGCGGCATCATCGCAATTGCGCTGCAGGCGGGACGCGTGTCGCGCGCGGGCGTGCTGGCTGCGCTCACCACCGGCGCAACCATCGCGCTGTACACGGTGATCGACGGGATCGGCGTGCGGCTCTCCGGCGGCGCGGCGCTTGCCTATACCTGCCGCGCGCGGCTTCGGGGAACACCACGACTTCGGTGGCGGTGAGCTTGCCGTCGGTGCCGGTCGTCGCCGCGGTGCCGACAAACGAGCCCGGCTTGATGTCGGACAGCTGCATCGACTTGACGGCCGACACGGTGACAGCCGGCTTCAATTCGATCGATACCGTGTCGCCGCTGCGGCGATGCACCTTCAGCACATCGCCGTCGAGCGAGACGATATCGCCGCGAATACGCGACGGCTTCGCGGCGGGCGTTTGTGCGAGCGCGGCGCCGGCAAAAGCCAGCGTCGCAAGCGTGAGGCCGAGTTTCAGGCGAATTGACATGTATGAACGCTCCATGAGAAACGGTTGACAGACTGCAAAACAGGCAGCAAAACAGGCACAGCAAGGCTGCACCGCAAAGCCGCATTAAAAACCCGCATTACAAAACCGCTACCAGCCCGATGCCCATCAGGAACCGCCGAACCAGTTGTAGCCCTGGTTCTCCCAATAGCCACCGGGATAGTCGTTGGTCACGCTGATCGCGGCGATATGCTTCGGATTCTTGTAGCCGAGCTTGGTGGGGATGCGCAGCTTCATCGGAAAGCCGTATTTCGGCGGCAGCGTCTCGCCGTCGTAAGCGAGCGTGAGCTGCGTCTGCGGATGCAGCGCCGTCGGCATGTCGATGCTCGTCCAGTAGTTGTCCGCACAATGCAGCGACACATACTTCGCGGTGAGGTCCGCGCCGGCGAGCTTCAGGAATTCGGCGAAGCGCACGCCGTCCCAGCGGCCAATCGCGCTCCACCCTTCGATGCAGATATGGCGCGTGATCTGGCTTTCCTGCGGCAACGCGCGCAGTTCGTCGAGCGTCCCACACGCGCTTGCCGTTTGCGAGCCCGCTGACCTGACCTGCAAGCGGTAGCTCGCGGCATCCACCTCGGGCACATCGTCGACGTCGTAAAACGCGTTGAACGGAAACGGCCGCGTGATCATCGACTCGGGGTAAGTCGGCGCGAGCGTTGTCGTAGCCGCCCATCAGCGTGCGCAGCAAGGAAAATTGCACGGACTTCCAGATCGCGAGTCCCGACACGATCACGAGCGCGATATCGGCGATGACGACGAGATAGGCGAACTTCTGCACGGCGTTGTAGCGCGCGAGGTCGTCGTGCTTCAGCTTGCCGCGCAGCGCGTCGAGAAGATCGCTCGCGAGCGACCCGGCGCTGACGGGCAGCAGTTTCCGCTGAAAGCGACCCGAAGCGAGGTTGAGCGCGACATACACGGCGAAATTCGCGACCAGCATCCACATGACGGCGAAATGCCACTGCAACGCGCCGCCGAGCCAGCCGCCCAGCGTCATCGCGGCGGGAAACCGCCAGCCCGCGAAGATCGGCGAAGCGTTGTAGATCTGCCAGCCGCCCGTCACCATCAGCATGACGGCGAGCGCATTGACCCAGTGTGAGATGCGGACCCACGCGGGTTGAATCGTCGTAGAACTCAAAGCGGCCTCGTGGTGAATAGCTGCGGGAAACCGGCACTGTCATAGGCGTAAACAGCGCACCCGCGCAGCTATTCCATCGCACGAAAAATTTATTGCCGCTGCAGGCTTACTTGTGAAGCTCGATGACCGTGAGCGCGCCACCCACTTCCTCGGCGACGAAATCGATCTTGTCGCCCGCTTTCACCTGCGACAGCATGGCCGGGTCCCTGACCTTGAAGACCATCGTCATCGCGTCCATGCCGAGGTTCTCGAGCGGCCCGTGCCTGATGGTCAGCTTGCCGGCGGCGCTGTCGACCTTGCGGATCTCGCCGTGCGACATGCGGCTCGTCGCGCCGTTGGCCATGTTCATGCCGCTTGCATTACTCGTACCGGCTGCATCGCTCATCTCATGCGTATTGCCGCCTGCATAAGCGCTCGTGCAGACAGCCAGCGCACACACCATGACAGCCGAAGCCGTTGCGTTCTTCATTGCGTTTCTCCAAAGCAAAATGATCAGAAAGCGAGCCCTGGCCGACACCCGGCTCGCATGGCGACATCAACTGGCCGGCAGCTCGCCGGCGTATTCGAAAGCCACCGTGCCTTTCGGATGCCGGTACCAGCCCGGGTCGCGATAGTCGTTGCGGCCGAGCCCCTCACGGACTTTCACGACGCTGAACATGCCGCCCATTTCGAGTGCGCCGAACGGGCCCGTGCCGGTCATCATCGGCAGCGTGTTGTCGGGCAGCGGCATCTCCATCCCGCCCATCGAGCCGCCCGTGCCGCCCATCGCCATATAGTCCGGCACCAGCTTGCCGATGCGCTTCGCGAGGTCCTTCTGCTGCACGCCGATCAGGTTCGGAACCTGGTGCCCCATGGCATTCATCGTGTGATGCGACTTGTGGCAATGGAAGGCCCAGTCGCCCGGCCGGTCCGCCGTGAATTCGATCGCGCGCATCTGGCCGACCGCGACGTCGACGGTCACCTCGGGCCAGCGCGCGGATGGCGGAATCCAGCCGCCGTCGGTGCCCGCCACCTCGAAGCTGTAGCCATGCAGATGGATCGGATGATTGGTCATCGTGAGGTTGCCGAAGCGGATGCGCACGCGGTCGCAGGCTCGCACGGGCAGCGGGTCGATGCCCGGAAACACGCGCGCATTCCACGTCCACATGTTGAAGTCGGTCATCTCGTTGACGCGCGGCGTGAAGCTGCCGGGATCGATGTCATACGCCGACATCAGGAACACGAAGTCGCGGTCCACCGCCATCTCGCGCACGACCGGCTCGGCGATCAGATGGAATTCCTTCCAGCCGTTCTTCATGCGCCACGGCAAGGTCCAGCCGTTCAGCGTGGCCACCGGCGTGTACGGCCGGCCGTTGGGCGGCGCGAGCGGCGGCTGGGTCGCCGTCGTTTGCATGATGGGCGCTTCGGGCAGCGACGCCGCACCGGCCTTGCTGACGAGCGCCGCGCCGACCAGCGCGGCGCCGGAACCGCCGGGAAACGTTCGACGAGAGAGCATGTTCATTCACCTTCTGGATTCGCGGACGCGCCGTGCGCGTGGATGGGTTGTGAGGGCGGCGCGGCAACGGCTGAGTCCTGCGGCTCGCGCGCGGGGGGCACGGCAGGGTCAGCGGACAGAGCGGGCACGCCAGGCGGCGGCGACATCTCCAGCGGCGGCAGCCGCCCGCCCAGCGACTGCTCCAGATCGGTCGCAAGCCAATAATCCTTGAGCGCGTCGATGTAGCCGTTAACTGCCGCGATCTGATCGCGCGAGTCGGCGAGCAGCTCGAACACGCTCGCAAGCATGCCGTTGTAGCGCAGCAGCATTTCGTCGGAGATGCTTTTGGCAAGCGGCACGACCTCGTCGCGATAGTGCTTCGCGACGTCGTAGCTCGTCAAATACGCGGCATACGATTCGCGGACCTCGGAGCGCGCGTCGATCGCGGTCTGCGCGAGCCGGCTCGCCGACTGCATATAGATCGCTTCGGCGCGCGCCACCTTGGCGCCGTGCCAGTCGAACAGCGGAATCTCGACGCTGATTTCGTAGCCGCGCTCATGCCCTTTGTCGCTTTCGAAGTTGTTGAGATAACCGACATCGAGCACATTGACGAAGCGTGTTGCCCGGCTCAAGCCAAGCGAGGCGGCGACGCTTTGCGTGCGCAGTTGCGCCGCCTGAATGTCGAGGCGGTTTTTATCGCAAAGCTTTCCAGCCCGGCCAGTTGCGGCCGGTCCTTCGGCAAATCGGGCAGCCGCTCCGGCAGCGTGTACTGCGTCGCCGAACCCCATAAGCCCATGGTCCGCGTGAGCTTTTCGCGAGTCGCAACCGCCTGCTGCCGCGCCTTCGCCAGCCGCGCGGCCGCTTCCGCGTAAAAGGCCTGCTCGCGCGCGTAATCGAGCTTGCTGAAGTTGCCCCCTGACGCATGCGCAGCGCGAGCTCCGCGCCCGCCTGCGCCGCGTCCTTCACCTGCGCCGCGTAGTGCGCCGCCTGCTCCGCGGCCACCGCATTCACGGTAGGCCCGGCGCGCGTCGGCGGCCACCGCGAGCATGGCGTTCGCGGTCTCGAGCTTCGTCTCTTCGAAGCGCCGGCTTTCGATGCGTGTCGCCACCGGCAGCGTCAGCACCCCCAATACGCCCATCGATAAAGTCCGGCCGATGCCGAAGCCGTCGCTCCAATGCGTGCGGCTGAAGGTGAAGCCCGGATTCGGCAAACGCCCCGCCTGCACGAGGTCGGCCTCGGAAATGCCGAGCTCGGCGTACGCGGCCTGGAGCCCGCGGTTGTTGAGCAACGCCAGCTGGACGGCGTCGTCCATGCCGAGCGGCGCGGCCAGCAGTTCCTGCGTGCGCCTGAGGACAGCGTCGCGGTCCTCGTCGGTCTTCACGTAGACGGCGTCCTTGTGAAGCCGCTCGGCCGCAACCGAGGACACGCTGTCGAAACCGCCGTCCTTTGAAAAAGTGCTGCAACCGGTGAGGAAGAGCGCCGCGATCGCGATGCAGTTTAGGCGCTGGTGCATGAGGTATCGCGTCATCTCGATTCGCCCTCTTGTTGATGACCGCCTTTGGCGGCCGATGCCTCGCCCGGCTGCGCGCCGTGCATGTGGCCGGCGACCGGCCGCTGTGGCGCGACCGCGCTGTTCAGTTGTTGCCAGCTCGAGCCTTCGCGGTCGTTATACGGGGTGTGTAGCCGTCGAATGCGGACGGCGCGCTGATGGCCGGCACCGACGCACCGGCATCCGCGGGGTCGGGCCTTTGCGCCGCCTGCGCGAGCAGCGGCAACGCCGCGCTCGCGCCGATGAGCGCTGCACGAATGGTTCGCATGAAAGTTCTCGTCGTGAATCATCAGCAGACCGTTGGGCGGTCTTGCGGAAAAAAATGGTCCTGCCGCAGCGCCTTGCTGCGGGTGCGGGGATCAGACGGGAATGGACCGGGGCGGCCGTTCGATACCGCCCGTCAGGAACGACGCGGCGGGTGTGGGATGAGGCGCGGGTTCGAACGAATCGACGATGCGGGTGGAAGACGGCAACGCGGGAACGGAAAGCATCGCCGCGCCAAAGCAGCACGACGCACAGGTCGAGCACGCATGCGCGTGCTGCGCGCCGCCGTGCTGGTGGCCGTCCGCCTGCGAATGATCGACGCGAGGCGCCGCATGCTGATGCAAGTGTGCGTGCAGCGAGACCTGCTCAGGCTGTACGACGTGCTGATGAGCCGGCTTGCTTTCGCGAGCCGAACCCGCGGCGCATGTCATCGTGACGGCCGGGAACGACTGAACCGGGAGGCTCAGTGCCAGCAGGAAAACGATGAAGAGTTTGCGCCAGTCGTACATAGGCGTGAAGTCTAGCACGCGTTTTTCAGGCTTGTAAGCCGCGGCGAGCGCGTGCGGCTCGCCACGCGGATCACGAAGCCATGGCCCGGCATGCTTGCGCGCAAGCGCAGCAAGCCGCCACGCAATCCTTGCAATGCTGCGCCTCGTGTTTTCCGCATTCGTTGGCGCAGGCTTCGCAGATGTCCGCGCACATGCGGCAGATCGTGCGGGCTTCGCTGCTGCCGCGCGCCATGGCCGCCGACGCGAAGTGGCACGCCGCCGCGCAATCGATGTCGAGTTTGATGCAGCCGGTCATGTCGGCCACGCCCTCTTCCGCGAGGCAGGAGCCGGCGCAGTGGCCGCACGCGATTGCGCACGCGTCGCACGCTGAAATACAGGACTGAAACGCTTCATGCGTCATGGGATCCTCCATTTGACGAGTCGGATTTTCAACAAGCGGCGCACGCTGACGCGCCATGCGCGAACGCCGCTCCGGTATTCCGATCGGCAGCAAGGCACATTCCGGCCGGGGTTTTTCTGCGCGGCTGGGCGACGGCCGGCCTCCCCGCCATCCCCCGCGCGGCGGACGATGCGCACGAACACACGGACAAAAACTATTGGATTTCTCTAGAGTTGATGGATCGCCGGTCAAACGCCGCCCGGCGAAGCCGCGCTGACTCACGGCGCGGGTCAACCACAGGAAACCAAAGGAAAAATCAAAATGGCAACGTCTCTTTACAACGAACGATCAATCACCGAAGACGGGCGCAGCGCATCGCGGCTACCCCTGTCGGGTGCGCCGCTGACGCTCAAGCACACCCTGCACCCCGAGCAGATCCGCGACAACCTGCCGGCGCGCCAGGGCGGTGTCGGCTTTCTCTTTCACGCTACAGACTGGGATACGCTGTCTTTCTCCTTTCACAATGTAAAAACCCGCAACGCGTCATTTGAAGAAGAGCTTTGGCGCACGCCGCCTTTCATTGCCTCGCCGATCTATTCGGGTTCGCAGATGATCGGCGCCAATATTGCCTGCCCAGTGCCGCTCGAGCTTTGGCTCGGCAGTCCGCGCGGCATCAAGCGGTTTCGCGAGACGCAATTCTTCACCGCGCTGGAACTGGCGAGGCAGGCCGGCCTGAACATGGTCGCGATGGGCGCCTCCACGCCTTACGCCTGCAACTACGGCGCGTTGCCGCGGCAAATCAAGCCGCCTCACATCACCACCGGCCATGCGGCGACCGCGGCGATGCTCAAAGATTGGGCCATTCACTGCAGCAATGAACTCGACCTCGAGTTCGGCAAGACGAAGCTCGCGCTCTTCGGCGCGGCGGGAAGGCTCGGCACGACGGTGGCGAAGTACCTGCTGTACAAGGAAGCCCCGCGCGAACTGATGGCCGCCGACCTGCTCGGACACACGAAGGTCTCGGTGCATACCTTCAGCCCCGACAGACCCTTGCCGCAGTTCGACGGCGCGATCCTCGCGAGCAGCACCAGCGTGCCCTATCTCACCGCCGCGGACCTGAAGCGGGCGCGCTTCTGGATCGACGACTCGCACCCGCGCGCCGCGAGCGTGGAGGCGGAACTCGCGTCTCGCGGACATACGCTATATATTGAATGTTTAGCGCGCGGCCCGGCCGGCCTCGACTCCAGGTTCCCGTTCAGGCTGCCCAGCACGCGCGACTGCTACACCTGTTTTGCCGAGGGCTATGCCGCCTGGCAGGAAGGTATCGCTTCCGACTTCATTATCGGCAGCCCGCCTGTATGGTCCGTCTCCTATACTCATGGCCTGTTGAAAAAGTACGGATTCTCGTCGGACCTTTTCACGGCAAGGACGGCTCGGCGATCAATCTCGATCTGGGCGTGACCGCAAATATGAATAGACCGGGTCGTCAATGTCACTGGAGGCCAGATGACCATACCGCGCGAAAGCATGCAGGACGTGCTGGAACGAAGCCGGTTTGCAATTCGATGGGGAGGCGTACTCGGCCTCGTGTGCCACCCCGCCTATTACCTCGTCTGGACTTACATCCTGCCGCAGCAGTACGACAACCTGCCGCTGCGCCTGAGTGCTGCGTTGATCTGCATTCCGTTGATCTTCCAAGCGCGCTGGCCGAGGCGCTTCAACCAGTACCTGCTGATATCCTGGCACGTGTGCCTCATCTACGTGCTGCCGTTCGTTTGCACATTCCTCGCAATCAGGAACGCGTTCTCCACCATGTGGATGATGACCGAGGTCATGATGATCTTCATCATGGCGCTGTGCATCGACAATCCATTCCTGCTGATGGGCTGTATCGGCGTCGGCATGCTGGCGGGCGGGCTGGCGGCAGCAGCCCGCCCGCCGGCTCCCATTGTGCTCAGCACCGCGAACCAGTCGGATCTCGCGGTGCTGCCGGTCGTCGTGTTGTGCAGCATGCTTTTCGCCCACACCATCAGCAAGGGGCGTATTTTTGTCGAGAAGAACCGGGCGTTGCAGGCGCTCGCCGGCTCCATCGCTCATGAAATGCGCAACCCGCTCAGCCAGCTCAAGCATGTGCTCGATCGCGTCGAGGAAACGCTGCCGGCGCTCACGGAGGCCGGCCGCGTGCCCGCGCTGTCGGGCGCGGGTGCGGCGCTGCTGTACCGGCATCTCGCGCATGCGCAGCTGTCGATCGAGCGCGGCCTGCGCGTGATCGCCATGACGCTCGACGAAGTCAGCGCGAAGCAGATCCGCTCGGACTCCCTCACCTACCTGAGCGCGGCGGCGACCACCCGCAAGGCGCTCGACGAATACGGCTTTGCCGATAAAAAGGAGCGCGGCAAGGTGCGCCTCGTGGTGCTCGAGGATTTCACCTTCAAGGTCGACGAGACCGTCTACCTGTTCACGCTCTTCAACCTGATCAAGAACGCGCTGCATCACATCGCGCCGCTGCCTGCGGCGACGCTCACCGTGGACCGCCACGCCGTCACCGTGCGCGACACCGGCAGCGGCATTGCGCCGGAAATCCTGCCGCATCTGTTCGAGCCGTTTCGCACGGCCGGCAACTCGGCCGGCACGGGCCTCGGACTCGCCTACTGCCAGCGCGCGATGCGCGCCTTCGGCGGCAGCATCGCGTGCAAGTCGGAGCCGGGCAAGTTCACGCAATTCACGCTGCAATTTCCGCCTGTCAGCGAAAGCGAGGTGGCCGCGCACGAGCGCGCCACGGCCGTGCTCAAGGGCAAACGCATTCTTCTCGCCGACGACGCCGCCGCGCAGCGTACCCGCACGCGGCGCAGCCTGTCGAAGGTGGGCGCCGAGGTGGACGAGGCCGAAAACGGCCATGTCGCGTTGACGATGCTGCGCGACGCGGCCACTTACGACCTCGTGCTGATGGACGTCAACATGCCGGTGCTCGACGGCTACACCGCCACCGAGCAACTGCGCGCCGACCGCGATCATCCGAACTGGAACGTGCTCGTCGCCGCGTACACGTCCGAGCCGGGCAACATCGCGCGGGTATTGGCGCGGCGCGCCGGCATGGACGACATGATCAGCAAGTCGTGCAGCGTGATCGAACTCTTCGCGGTCATTGCAGGCGCTCTTCGAGAACGGCAACCGGCGGTCTGAATCAGCGCTTCGACGACTTCTCCGGCAAGTCGATTCTCGCCGACGACACCTACAGCCGGCTCGTCGCGAAAGCGTATCTGGAGCGCTTCGGTGCGAGTGTCGTCGAAGCCGAGCATGGGCAGGCGGTGCTGGACCGGCTCGACGAAGCGACCGCCATCGACGCCATCGTGGTCGACATGAACATGCCGGGCATGGGCGGCCTCGAAACGGCGGCAGCGATTCGCGCGCGCACCGACGCCTACGCGAACGTGCCGATCATCGCGCTGACGAGCCAGTCGGACGTCGGCTCGGTGCAGACCTGCATGAACATCGGCATGAACGAGGTGATGGTCAAGCCCGTGCAGGTCGGTTCGCTGTACGCGTGCCTCACGAGGCAGTTTGCGCAGCAAGGCGGCGGTGCCGGCAATATCCATGACGCGGGGAGCGAGGCGCGCCGTGCGCCGGCCTTGTCGCGAACGCCGGGACCCTCGGCTTCGGCCGGACTCTCTGCGTTGGCGGCGCCGCCGGCCGAGGTGGAATGGGCCGACGCGCCCGTCGCCGCGGGGCAAAGCGATCTGCTCGACCGGCATCACCTCGGAGAACTGGCCGCGCTCTGCCTCCTCGACGCATCCTTTGCAAGCGGGATCGAGCAGCTTCGCGCGCTGATTGCGCAGCTCCGTGAGCATGCCGCGAACGGCGATCTGGACGCGGCACACGGCGCGCTGCATCTGCTGCTCGGCGCGAGTGGCAACATCGGCGCAAAGGCGCTGCATCGCTATCTGGAGCTCACGAGCGCGGGGCAACGCCAGCGCGGGACCGCCGGAATCGCTGGAACCGCTGGAACCGCCGAAGCAGGCGCCGCAGACCGGAAACGCCGACTCCGCAAGCCCGAGCGGTCTCGCGATGCGTGAGCATTAAAAAGGCGTCCGCTCCCAACCCCGCGATCAGGCGGCGTGGCCGTCCGACGCCGCATCGCGCGCGCCGCCCTGAACGCGGCCTCTGAGTCCGGGAAAGCGCATCGTCACGGTGTGCCCTCGCCGAGCGTCGATTCGATCCGCAGCCCGCCGCCGAACGACTGCATGATGCGGTTGCAAAAATCATGCCCATGCCGTGACCGCCGCGCCCCGCGTGGGTGGTCACCGGATCGAGCAGCAAGCGCGCCTTGACCTCGGGCGCGATGCCGGGACCATTGTCGTGCAGGCGAATCTCCGGCTCCGGCTCGCACACCACTTCGACGCGCAGCGAGGGCGACCGGCAGCCCTCGAGCGCGCGCAACGCATTCGACATCAGCGAAGAAAGCACCAGCGCGACGCAATTGGGCATGGCGTGAACGACAAAATCGCCACGCGCCTCGACGTCGACCCATTCGCGCTGCGCGCCCGCAAACGGATACGAGTCGAGCAAGGTGGCGACGAGACGCGTCGCCTTCACCTCGCGCACCGCGCTGCCTGTCGCGGACTGCGGGCCGCCGCTTTTATGCACGGTCGCCCAGAACGACGAGATCAGCGTCAGGCAATACTGCGCGTTGTTGAGCATGGAGGTGGCCGCGAGACCGATCTCGCGCTGACGCTGCGGGTCGTATTCCTCGGCGACGTCGTTTTCGACCGAACGCGCAAAGAGCGAGATGGCGGCAAGCGGCGTATTGAGCTCGTGGGCAAGAAACGCGAGGGTCTCGTCCATGGCGAGGAGCCGCTGCTGACGCGTCTCCCGCTCGGCGTAGCGCGCCACCGCCTGGCGCAGCACCTCGCGCACCGACTCCACGCGAAGCGGCTTTTCGAGGATGCGGAACAGGTCGCCGGTGTTGAAGGTCTGCAGCAGCATGTCCTTGTCGGCATAGGCGGTCACGAGAATACGCACGATCTGCGGATACGCCTCACCGACCTCGCGCAGCAGATGGCCGCCGTCGCGGCCCGGCATGCGAAAGTCGGTGACGAGCACGGCGATGTCCGGCCCCAGTTCGCGCAGCAGCGCCATCGCCTCGTCGGGGTCCTGCGCAAGATGCACGCGATATTCGTTGCCCACGGCGCGCGCGAAATGATTGCGCGACATCTCGTCGTCGTCGACGAACAGAATCGAGAACGGCGCCTGGATTGCCGCGGGCGCGGTTGAGGCCGTGGCCGAGGCCGGGGGTGTCGTCGGGGGTGTCGTATCAGTCATCGCATTTCGGGCTCATTCGTTGGCAGCCGCCGACAGTCGGTATCCATCGCATTCTACCGTTGCGGCCTCGCGCATCGGTAAAGCCGACTTCGTGCTTCGCAAAACAGTGAAGTTCCGCTTACCCGATTCAACGCCTGGCCGACATTTCCCTTGAATCTCCCATTCAGCACGTTTATTGCTGCAGGATTAACACCAATAACGCTGCGCTGATTCCTGCAGGCGCTTAAAGGTGGGCGTACACTCGCGCTCGAAGGCCGTGGCACGGGTCTGCCGGCACGGGCATCGCCTGCGTGTCAATGAAAACCAAGTGGAGACGAGGAGAACAAACAATGAGCTGGACACGCGAACAGAGAAACGTCACGATCGCCGCCTATCTCGGCTGGACACTCGACGCCTTCGATTTCTTCCTGATGGTGTTCGTATTGAAAGACATTGCTGCGGAATTCAATACGAAAATCCCGGAAGTCGCATTCGGCATTATGCTGACGCTGATGATGCGCCCGCTCGGCGCGCTGATTTTCGGCTGGCTCGCGGACCGCTATGGCCGCCGGCCCACGCTGATGGTCAACATCGCTTGCTTCTCGCTGCTCGAATTGCTGTCGGGCTTCTCGCCGAACCTCGCCATCCTGCTCGTGCTGCGCGCGCTCTTTGGCATCGCCATGGGCGGCGAATGGGGCGTGGGCGGCGCGTTGACGATGGAAACCGTGCCGCCCAAATCGCGCGGCATCGTGTCCGGCCTGCTGCAAGCCGGCTATCCGAGCGGCTACCTGCTCGCTTCGGTGGTGTTCGGCGTGTTCTATCAATACATCGGCTGGCGCGGCATGTTCTTTGTCGGCGTGCTGCCCGCGCTGCTCGTGCTGTACATCCGCGCGCACGTGCCGGAATCGCCCGCCTTCAAAACCCTGGAGAAACAGGCGCGCCCCGGCCTCGTCGCCACCTTGAAGCAGAACGTCAAGCTGTCGCTCTACGCGATCGTGCTGATGACCGCCTTCAACTTCTTCTCGCACGGATCGCAGGACCTGTACCCCACTTTCCTGCGCGTGCAGCATCATTTCGATGCGCACACGGTGTCGCTCATCACCATTACGCTGAACATCGGCGCGATCTGCGGCGGGCTCTTTTTCGGCATGTTGTCGGAGAAGATCGGACGCAAGCGCGCGATCTTCATTTCCGCGCTGATCGCACTGTCGGTGCTGCCGCTGTGGGCTTTTTCGAGCACGCCGGTGCTGCTCGCGGTGGGCGCGTTCCTCATGCAGATCTCCGTGCAGGGCGCGTGGGGCGTGATTCCAGTCCATCTGAACGAGATCTCGCCCGACGAAATCCGCGCGACCTTTCCGGGTCTCGTGTATCAGCTCGGCAATCTGATCGCGTCGGTGAACGGGCTGCTGCAGGCGAGCGCCGCCGAAGCCCACGGCAACAACTATGCGCTTGTGATGGCGGTCGTGATCGGCATCGTCGCGCTCGTAATCTGCGCGCTGATTCCGTTTAGCCGCGAACGCCGCGGCATCGACATGACGCAGTCGGCCGCGCACGTGGGCGAACATGTGCCGGGCCGCCCCGTCGGCCAACAGCTTTAAGCGTTCGAACTAAACGGCTATTTCGCCGCGCGGTTATCGGGCACACAATAGACAAAAGGCGGCAAGAACCGCCGCGGCACGAAGCGCATGCCGCACAGTACATAGCGCACACGCGCAGGGCCAAACCGGTTATTCATTCATACGAGGCCGTTCCGATTCGTCGGAACGGCCTTTTTGTTTCCGCGCGCAAGACGTGCGGTTTGTCTTCAGGTCTTCTAGAGGAGTTAATCGACAACCAACCCTTGCCCAGCTTCATCATCCTTCTTATCCTGAAAAAACGGCTGTTTCAAATTCACATTTGAATCGCCTGTTTGCGGGCCGGGCGCCCGGCAACTGGAGACGCAACATGGCGGGTCGCACAACGAGCCGGCACGCCGGCGATACCAAGTCACGCATCCTCGACGCCGCTGAGACGCTCTTCATCGATTGCGGATACGAGGCCATGTCGCTGCGCCAGATTACTTCGCGCGCCGAGGTGAATCTGGCGGCAGTCAACTATCACTTCGGCAGCAAGGAATCGCTGATTCACTCAATGCTGTCGCGCCGGCTCGACCACCTCAACGAGGAGCGCGTCAAGCTGCTCGAGCGCTTCGACCATATGCTCGGCGAGCGGCTCACCTGCGAGCACGTGCTCGGCGCGATGTTCATTCCGGCGCTGCGGCTCTCGCGCGATCCGCGCGTCGGCGGCAAGGCGTTCCTACGACTGCTCGGCCGCGCCTACACGGATCCGTCGGCATTCATTCGCGACTTTCTGAACGCGCACTATGCGTCAGTGGCCGTGCGTTTTTTCGATGCGTTCCAGCGCGCGCTGCCGCATCTGCCGCGCGAGGAACTGGGCTGGCGTCTGCACTTCGCGATCGGCGCGCTGTCGGGCGTGCTGGCGGGCGCCGACACCGAGAGCCTCATCGCCGAGTTCTCGCAGGGCAAGTCGATGAACGACCTGCAACTGATCGCCCGCCTCGCCTCGCTGATGGTCGCCGCGCTCAAGGCGCCGCTGCCCGATGCCTCGCAACTGGCGATGTTCGCGGCCGTGCTCGGCGACGCGACGGACTCCGATACGGGTGCAGACACAAGCGCCGGTTCCGACGGCGCCGCGCCAAACCGCGAGCACAAGGCAGCGGCTGCAGCCCATGAAACGCTTCGCGACGCCGGCGGCTCGGGCCTGTCGGCCTGCCCAGCGGACGCGTTTCTTGCGCCGGCCGCCTCGGGCACGCGCGCTTCGTCCGCGACAGCAGGCTTCGACGGCGAGCCGCGCGGCGGCGCGCTCGACGCCCGTGCCGTGCTGCCGCAGGCGTTGCACGGCGCGACGTAAGAACGCCGCCCACACGGACCGCTTGACAGACTTTACAGCGGCAGGCGCAGCGCCCATCGACGCAAGCCTGCTCGCACAAGATCAAGAACAACGCGAACCGTCCACGCGCCGTGGAGGCGTTCGCACGTACCGTGGAATCAGGGAGGAAACGTCATGTCGTGGTTCGTCTTGCTGCTGGTGGTGGGCATGCTGGCGCTCGTGTACGTTCAGGCGCGCGCCCGGGTGGCTGGCCTTCATGATCGCGTGGATCGTGGCCGTGCGCGTGAGCGGCACAGCGGGCGCCGTGGCAACCACACTCTTCGCCATCGTGCTGGTGCTGCCCGCGCTCGTGCTCGCCGTGAAGCCGCTGCGGCGCGCGTGGCTCGCCAAGCCGGTGCTCGACGTTTTCCGCAAGATCCTGCCGGAGATGTCACCGACCGAGCGCGACGCGATCGAAGCCGGCACCGTCTGGTGGGACGCACAACTGTTCTCGGGCCGCCCTCACTGGGACACGCTGCTCGGCTACGGCCCCGCGACCCTGAGCGCCGAAGAGCAGGCTTTCCTCGACAACGAATGCGAAGAGCTGTGCGATCTCGCGAACGACTGGGAACCACCATGGTGTGGCAGGATCTGTCGCCGCAAGCATGGCAGTTCGTCAAGGAACGCGGCTTTCTCGGCATGATTATTCCGAAGCAGTACGGCGGGAAGCAGTTCTCCGCCTACGCGCATTCGCAGGTCATCATGAAGCTCGCAACGCGCTGCTCGGCCGCCGTCTCGGTGATGGTGCCCAATTCGCTCGGCCCCGCGGAACTGCTGATGCATTACGGCACCGACGAGCAGAAGAACCACTATTTGCCGCGTCTTGCGCGCGGCGAGGAAATCCCCTGCTTCGCGCTGACGAGCCCTTATGCCGGTTCGGACGCCGCAGCGATTCCGGACGTCGGCATCGTCTGCAAGGGCATGTTCGAGGGTCGCGAGACGCTCGGCTTTCGCGTGACGTGGGACAAGCGCTACATCACGCTCGGGCCGATCGCGACGGTGCTCGGCCTCGCCTTTCGCGCGCTCGATCCGGACCATCTGCTCGGCGCGAACGACGAACCCGGCATTACCTGTGCTCTGATTCCGACCGATCATCCGGGCGTGAACATCGGCCGGCGTAACTGGCCGCTGAACGCCGTGTTCCAGAACGGCCCGAACTCGGGCAAAGACGTCTTCATTCCGCTCGACTGGGTGATCGGCGGACGCGCGCAAGTGGGCAACGGCTGGCGCATGCTGATGGAATGTCTCGCGGCGGGGCGCGCGATCTCGCTGCCGTCGTCGAATGTGGGCATGGCGAAGATCGCCGTGCGCGGCACGGGCGCGTATGCCGCGGTGCGCCGCCAGTTCCGCACGGCCGTCGGCAAGTTCGAAGGCGTGCAGGAAGCGCTCGGCCGCATGGGCGGCAATCTGTATGTGATGGACGCCGCGCGCCGCCTGTCGGCGCACGCCGTCGATCTCGGCGAAAAGCCCTCGGTCATTTCGGCAATCGCCAAATATCACATTACCGAGCGTGCCCGCACCGTGATCAACGACGCCATGGACGTAGCCGGCGGCAAAGGCATCTGCATGGGGCCGTCGAACTTTCTGGCGCGCGCGTACCAGCAGGTGCCGATTGCGATCACCGTCGAAGGCGCGAACATTCTCACCCGCTGCCTGATCATCTTCGGCCAGGGCGCGATCCGCTGCCATCCGTATGTGCTGAAGGAAATGAGCGCGACGCGCGAAGCCGACCGCGCTCGAGCGCTGCTCGATTTCGACGACGCGTTCTTCGGCTACCTCGGCTTCACGCTGTCGAACGTGGTGCGCAGCCTCGTGTACGGTCTGAGCGGCGGCGCCTTCATCGCGACGCCGCGTGCGGCCCATGCGCCGCTTCACCGCTACTATCGCGCCGCGACGCGCATGGCCACGGTGTTCGCGGACGTGTCCATGTTCGTGCTCGGTGGCGATCTGAAACGCCGCGAACGCATCTCGGCACGCCTTGGCGACGTGCTCTCGCAGCTCTTTCTGATCTCCGCGACGCTCAAGCGTTTCGAGGACGAAGGCCGTCAGGAAGACGATCTGCCGCTCGTGCGCTGGGGCGTCGAAGACTCGCTTCATCGCGCGCAACAGGCACTCGACGGCGTGCTCGCGAACTATCCGAATCGCCTCGCCGCGGGGCTGGTGCGCGTGCTCGCCTTCCCGTTCGGTCTGCCGTACCGCGAGCCGTCGGACCGCCTCGGCAGCGAGATCGCGCAGCTGATGCAGACGCCCGG
Organism: uncultured Paraburkholderia sp.; assembly: GCA_940746715.1. GTDB lineage: Bacteria > Pseudomonadota > Gammaproteobacteria > Burkholderiales > Burkholderiaceae > Paraburkholderia. The sequence continues at coordinate 325,469 of CALNWN010000004.1, read as the reverse complement.
CGCCGCGCGCGACCGGCTGGTCGCCGATTCGTACGTGCCGCATCCGGATGTCGACGCGCTCGGCTATGGCGAACTCGTCTTCGCGCTCAACCCGCGCGTAACGCAGATCGAGCAGAAGCTTCGCGAAGCGGTCAAGGCGCGGCGCCTCGAACCCATGCTGCAGAGCGCCGTGCAACTCCCCGCATGGGCCGACGCCGCGCTGCAGCAAGGTCTGATCGATGCGGACGAGCGGCGCGTGCTCGACGATTACGCGCGGTATGCCGCGCTCGTCGTGAAAGTCGACGATTTTTCCGCCGACTTCGACATGTTCGCCCATCTGCGGCACCGCCAGGAAGCGCTCGACAACGCGCTCGAAGCGGCGCTGTGAGCGGGAACGCGAGTTCGCCATCGCATGAAAAAAGCTCGCTCCGAAACACGCCGGCGCGCGAAACTGGGTGCACACTGGCCGCAGACTGAGTACACCCTGACGGACGTGCAGGCGTATCCGGCGGAGCCACGAACAATATGAACGACTCTTACCTGAACTTCGTCAATTCGCCGTTCGGCGCGCGCCTTACGCGCTCGCTGGGTCTTCCGAAGCCCGAGGTGCTGCGCCGCTACCGCGCGGACCGCCCCGAGTTCGAGGGGCTCATTGCAATCGGGGCGGGACGCGAACCGCGTCTGCTGGATGCGCTCGCGAATCTGGTGGCGAGCATCGGCGTGACGGGCGTCGCGCATGCAAGCGCCGGCCTGTGGATGCCGCTCGCGCATCGCCATGGTCTGATGACGGGGCGTTTCGAACCCGCGGATTCCGGCTCGGCCGCGCGTCTTGCCGCGCTGATCTTCGACGCGAGCGGTATCGAGGACAGCGGCCAGCTCGAACCGCCGCATGCGTTTTTCCACGACACGCTGCGCTCGCTCGGCAAGTGCGGCCGCATTGTCGTGCTCGGCCGCCCGCCGCAAGACTGCGCGAGTCCGCGGCAGTGGACCGCGCAACGCGCGCTCGAAGGCCTCGTGCGTTCGCTCGGCAAGGAGGCGCGGCGAGGCATGACAGCGAATCTGGTGTATGTCGGCGCGGGCGCCGAGCATCGGATGGAGTCCACGCTGCGCTTCTTCCTGTCGCCGCGCTCTGCCTACGTGTCGGGTCAGGTCGTGCAGATTTCCGCCGACGGTGCCGACGCCGTCGACTCAGCGCCCTTCGACTGGTACGCGCCGCTCGCGAACCGGCGCGCGGTGGTGACGGGCGCGGCGCGCGGCATCGGCGCGGCGATTGCAGGGGTGCTGGCGGCGCAAGGCGCGCACGTGATCGGGATCGACATTCCGTCTGCGCGCGACGCGCTCGACGCGACCCTGCGCCAGTTGAACGGCACGCCGCTTGCCTTCGACATCGCCGCGCCGGAAGCTCCCGCGCAGATCGCCACCGCGCTCGACGACGAGGGCGTGGACATCGTCGTGCACAACGCCGGCATCACCAAAGACAAGACCATCGCGAAGATAACGGCCGCGGCCTGGCAAAGCGTGATCGACATCAATCTCTCCGCACAGGAGCGCATTGACGACGCGTTGCTCGCGGCCGGCATTCTGCGCGACGGCGGACGCCTGATCGGCGTGTCGTCGATCAGCAGCATAGCGGGCAATGCCGGCCAGACCAATTACGCGACCTCGAAAGCCGGCGTGATCGGCCGCGTGCAAAGCATGGCGCCGCTGTTGCGCGCGCGGCATCACGATCAACGCGGTCGCGCCGGGCTTCATCGAAACGCAGATGACCGCGAAAATGCCGTTTACCCTTCGCGAAGCCGGCCACCGCATGAATTCGCTCTCACAGGGCGGTCAGCCGGTCGACGTCGCGCAGACCATCGCGTGGCTCGCGCATCCCGGCTCGGGCGGCATCAGCGGGCAAGTGGTGCGCGTGTGCGGTCAAAGCCTGATCGGAGCCTGAGCATGCAAGAACCCGGTGATCCGTTCGGCGGCAACCACACGTCCGAACTCGCGCGGCGCGACGGAGCGCGGCCGAGGACTGTGGTCGTGGAAACCTTGCCCACACCGGCGCGGCTCTACGCACGTGCGCTGTCGGGCATCGTCAAGCGCGGACGTCCGGCGCAGCTGCCCGCCTTGCGTCTCGTGCGCCCCGCTGTCGCGCTCGATCCCGGGCCGGCGTGGCGGCGCGCGTGTGCGGCTTCATCCCCGAGCACGGCGTGCCGCTCACGTATCCGCATGTGCTCGCGTTTCCGCTGCATCTGCTGATGCTGACGGATCCGGCGTTTCCCTGGCCCGCGGTCGGCCTGCTGCATCTCGCCAATCACGTGCGTCTGCGCCGGCCGCTCGCCTACAAGGACTTGCTGCGCGTCGAAGTGGAGTTCGGCGCGCTGCTGCGCCATGACAAGGGCCAGGCGTTCCTGCTGCACACGCGCATCTACCGGCGCGGGGAAGCCGTGTGGGACGGCGACAGCGTCTACCTGAAGCGCGGCGTGCCGGCCGGCGGCGGCCAGCTCGATCCGCTGCAGGTCGACACCACCGCGTTGCAACGCGTCGCGCGCTGGCAGCTCGCGACGCAGCTCGGCCGCGATTATGCGAGCGTTTCCGGCGACTACAACCCGATTCATCTGAGTGCACTATCGGCGAAGGCATTCGGCTTTCCGCGAGCGATCGCGCACGGCATGTGGACGCTTGCGCGCGCGGCCTCCTCGTTGCAGCCGCCGAAGCCGCTTGCCGAAGGTACGCTTGCCGCCGAATTCAAGCTGCCGATGCTGCTGCCCGGCGAAGCGTCGCTGTGGAGCGCGTCGTCGTCGCTGATCGAACGCGATATCGAGGTGCGCGACATCGCCGGAGAAAAGCCGCATTTGCGCGCCCGCATGCAATGGAGACTGCAATGACGTGACCCTCCGTTAGACGCGGGCGCGGCAGCCGCGCCCGCCGCCGTGTCGACCCGCCGTGCTGATCCGGCACGCGACACCCGCTCAGGAACAAACGATCAGGAACACGCAATCAGGCACAAGCAACCAGGAACAAGCAAAGGAGCCAGGCATGCCCCACCCGCTGCCACCCGTGCGCCGCGTCGCGATTCTCGGCGGCAACCGGATTCCGTTCGCCCGCTCGAACACGGCCTATGCGACCGCGTCGAATCAGGACATGCTGACCTTCACGCTGCAAGGGCTGATCGACCGCTATGAGCTGCATGGCGAACGCCTCGGCGAAGTGGCGGCGGGCGCGGTCATCAAGCATTCGCGCGACTTCAATCTGACGCGCGAATCCGTGCTGTCCACCACATTGGCGAAGGAAACACCCGCGTACGATGTGCAACAGGCCTGCGGCACCGGGCTCGAAGCGACGATACTCGTCGCCAACAAGATTGCGTTGGGACAGATCGACGTGGGCATCGCGGGCGGTGTGGATACGACATCGGACGCGCCTATCGGCGTGAACGAAAACATGCGCAAGATTCTGCTCGAAGCGAATCGCGGCAGGAGTACGGGCCAGCGCGTCGGCGCGCTCGCGAAGCTGCGGCCCGGCATGTTCTTCAAGCCGCTGTTGCCGCGCAACGTCGAGCCGCGCACCGGTCTTTCGATGGGCGAGCACTGCGAGCTGATGGCGAAGCGCTGGAACATTTCGCGCGAAGCGCAGGACGTGCTCGCCTACGACAGCCACCGCAAGCTCGGGCAAGCGTATGCGCGCGCCGAACACCGACGGCATCTGGTACGCGTCGTATCCAGCCGGCGTGCCGCATGAAATCGACGTCGGCCAATACGAGTCGATCGTGCAGTTCTTCGACGAATGCATCGCGCGGTTCCGCGAGCGCGTCGCCTACGTGAGCGTCGGCGCAAGCATGACTTACGGGGAACTCGGCCGCAAGGCGAGCGCGTTCGCTGCGTATTTGCAGAGTATCGGCGTGGCGCCCGGCGAGCGCGTCGCGATCATGCTGCCCAACACGTTCCAGTATCCGGTGTCGCTCTTCGGCGTGCTGAAAGCGGGCGCGGTGGTGGTCAACGTCAATCCGCTTTATACGGTGCGCGAGCTCGCGCATCAGTTGAAGGACAGCGGCGCGCAAACCATCGTCGTGTTCGAGAACTTCGCGAAGACGGTACAGGACGCGCTGCCGGGCACGAAGGTGCAAAACGTGATCGTGACCGGACTCGGTGACCTGCTCGGCGACGGCCTGAATGTGAAGGGACGTCTGTGTGAAGGGACGTCTGCTCAACTTCATGCTGCGTCACGTGAAGAAGATGGTGCCCGCCTACGATCTGCCGCAAGCGGTGCCGCTCCTGAAGGCGCTTGCCGTCGGTTATACGCGGCCCGTCACACCGTTTCGGCTGACGCATCACGACATTGCATTTCTTCAGTATACCGGAGGAACGACGGGCGTCGCGAAGGGTGCCATGCTCACGCATCGCAACATCATCGCGAATCTGCTGCAGGCCAAGGCGTGGTCGGAAGGACAACTGAGCGGCGAAATAGAAACCGTGCTCACGCCGCTGCCGCTCTATCACATCTATTTGCTCACGGTGAATGCGCTCATCTTCATGGGGCTCGGCGGGCGCAACATCCTGATTGCGAATCCGCGCGACATGAAGCGCGTGATGATGATCATCCGCCACGAGAAGTTCACCGGCATGACGGCGGTCAACACGCTGTACAACGCGTTTCTCGAGAACGAGGAGTTCTGCAAACGCGATTTCTCCAACCTGAAGTTCGCGATGGCGGGCGGCATGGCGACGCAAAGGTCGGTGGCCGAGCGCTTCAAGGCGGTGACCGGCAAGCCGATTATCGAAGGCTACGGCTTGACCGAATGCTCGCCGATCGTGTCGATGAATCCCGTCGACATTTCGAATCTGCGCGACTTCGAAGGCTCGATCGGTTTGCCCGCGCCGTCCACGCAAGTGCGCTTTCGCAAGGACGACGGCAGCTGGGCCGACATCGGCGAAGCGGGCGAACTGTGCGTGAAGGGCCCGCAGGTCATGAAGGGCTACTGGAACCGCCCGGACGAAACCGCCAAAGTGATCGACGACGAAGGCTGGCTTGCGACCGGCGACATCGGCGTGATGGATTCGCGCGGCTTCGTCCGCCTCATCGACCGCAAGAAGGACATGATTCTCGTGTCGGGCTTCAACGTGTATCCGAACGAGATCGAGGACGTGATTGCGGCGCATCCCGACGTGCGCGAAGTCGCCGCAATCGGTGTGCCCGACGAAGCCCAGGGCGAGCGTGTGAAAGTGTTTGTCGTGAAGCGCAATCCGTCGCTGACCGCCGAGCAGGTGATCGCGCATTGCCGCAAGAACCTGACGGGCTACAAGATTCCGAAAGTGGTCGAATTCCGCGACGAGCTGCCGCAAACCAACGTCGGCAAGATTCTGCGCCGCGCGCTGCGCGACGAGGAACTCGCGAAGCGAAAGTCTGCCTGACAGGCAAGGCGCTTGCGTGGGGTCTTGCGCCACCTTTCGGGAGAATTCGATGACGCATTGCCTGTTCGCACGCCTGTCCCGGTTTCGCTCCGTGCGTCCCGACGCGAAAGCCGCCGCGGGTGCGTCGGCGGGTCGGCGACGCAAGCTCCGGCACGACGTGGCGCGGATTGGCGCGCTCATCGCGTGCACGGCGCTCGGCGTCGGCACGTCGCCCGTGTTCGCGCAAAACGACGACAAGCCGCCGCCGCTCGAAGCAGCGAGCGCGGTCAAGCCGCCGTCCACGCCGGCCTCGCAGGTCGGCAAGCTGACGCTCGATCAGCAGGTCAAATGGCGGCGCGCTCGAAGCGCTCGACGACGCGCAACTGGTCGCGCTTTTCAAGTCGCTCGATCCGCTCACGCTGCCGCGCTATATTAAGGAAGGCCCGAACGGCTATGCGTCGTATGAGTTCACGATGTAGCGCTCCGAACGCATTCGCGGCCAGTGGCCCGACAAGCCCGATCACATGCTGGTGCGCGTCGCGCACGACCCGCTGCGCATCTACGCAAAATGGCTGCCGGACGGCGCGCACGCGGGCCAGGAAATCATCTATGACGAGTCCAGACGCACCGACGAAATGTACGGCCACCTCGGCGGCATCATGAACGCAATGCCGCTCTGGACGTCGCTGAACGGCGCCCTCGCCCGCTCGCAGTCGAATCACCAGGTGCGCGATCTCGGTACCGAATACATCGCCCGGCAGTATCTCGAAGAGGGCAAGAAATATATCGAAGCCGGTTTGCCGCGCTCGACGCAGATCGAAGTCAAGACAATCGACGGCGTGCGCGTGCTTGCATTGACCTTCGAGACGCCGACCGGCCAGCCGCAGCTCTACGCGAAGAAGGAAACGCTCGGGCTCGATTTGCGGCACCCGTATTTCCGCACCGTCGAGTCTTACGACAACGAAGGCCGCATCTTCGAGAGGATCGTCTTCGAAACGATTACGCCGAAAACATTCGACGACTCGACGTTCGACCCGAAAAAAAGGCTTATAAATTCTAACGCGGGGCCAGCACGAAGCTGATGTGAGCGGACTGGGCGGACTGCGCGTCCTGTTCGTGGCTGTGCTCGAGCCGATGCGTTGCGCGAGTGGCGAGTTCCTTCAGCACGAAGTAGTCCGACGCGCGCGTGACGCCTATCAGCCACGGCGTCGCGCTGGCATCGGCGGATTTACTCAGCAGCGGTAGAAGCCTCAGGTGCCACAGCAGGCCAATGTCGTCGCCGGTTTCGAAAACGGGCAGGTTCATCGCGGCGGTATAACGGGCGAACGCGGCGCTCGCGGGCAAGCTCGAATCGGCAATGGCGAAGGTGCCGCCGCGCGCCGCGGCGTGCGCGAGCCCAGCCCACGGCAAGGCCCACGCACAGCCCGTCGTGGTGGAAAGCCATGCACTCGTCATCATGAAACTGCGCCGGTCCATACTGGTCCTCCGCTTACCCCATGCGTGCCCCGTTGCGCTCACGCGCTCATGTATAACCGCGCCGATCGCGCCACGCCGCCGGCCAGATGCCCTGCTTGCCCGGCGCGAGAATACCGTTTGGGTCGAGCGCGTCCTTGATCGTTTCCGAGAGCCGCAGCAATGCGCCGTCGTTGAAACTGTACTGCGCGGCGGCAAAGTCCATGTAGGCGAGATGCGCGCGGTATTCGCCGTAGCCGGCCGCGCGCGCGTCGCTCATCAGCGAGCGCAGCAGCGCGCCCGCCTGCTCGACCTGACTTGCGTCGTCGCGATCGAAAATCGCCGCGAAGATGTGGTGCAGATGACGCACGCCGGCGGTAAAGCCGCCGTAGTAATCGAAGCCGTATTCCGCCGCGCGCGCCTTGACCATGAAGTATTGGCGCAGCGCATCGCGCCCGGTCGCGGGACACACCGGCGCGAAATCCACATGGGCGCCCGCGCCGCCGCGCCAGTCGAGCATGCGAAACGCGCTCATCGCCGGGATGCCGGCAAGATTGCGGTCGCCGCACGCGACGGGCTGCGCGTCGCCCGAATAACGTCTGGCGTAAAGCCGCGCGTCCTTCACGCGCGCGAAGGCCCGCTGGACGATCGCATAGCGCGTCGATCAGCTCCGGCGTGTGCCGTACAGCGCGAAATGCAGGTTCCAGAGGCCGACGTTCAGCTTCTCGAGCATAGCGGCCACCGCGTTTTCGGGCATCGCGCCCGGACCGTCGTACCATTCTCGGCGCGCCGACAGCCCGGCTGCGCGCCGCAAGCCGCCTTCGATCACCGCCTGATTGCGGATCGTTTCGTCGAGCCGCAACGGCCGCAATATCTCGACGATGGCTTCCAGATCCGTCTCGTGGCGAAACTGGATTTCGCCGAGCAGATAGGCGGGCGGCGCCGGCATCAGCCACACGCCGAGTTTCGTGACGACGCCGTAGTTCGACTGCATGAACATCGCGTCGAACGACGGTCCGTAGCCCGGCTGATAGAGCTGCCACGCGGTGCTGGTGTCGATGCCGCCCATGCCGGTGCGCAGCACGTCGTCGTTGGCGAGCACACCACTTCCATCCCGCATTGCGTGGCTGCATGGTCGCCGTACGGCGTATAGCCGAAGCCGCGTTCGAGCGTATTGCCGACCACGCTGCCCCAGCACGCCGCCGGCGGATCGACCCACAGCCGGTAGCCGCGCTCCCTCAGATGCGCGTGCAGATCGAAGTAGCTGACGCCCGGCTCGACGAGCGCATAGGCGAGCGTCTCATTCACTTCGAGGATGCGGTTCATCCCCGTTTGCAGGTCGAGCACGACGGAGCCCGTCAGACGCGGCGCCGCACCGCCCGCCGTACGCGAAGTTGCGCCCGGTGGAAACGGTCCACAACGGAATGCGATATTGATTGGCCACGCGCAGCACCGCGCGCTCGCCCGGCGCGAACGGGTCGAGATAGGCCGAAAGTCCGGCCGCCGAATCGACGACATGCTGCTCGCCGACGATCGCCCGCCACGCGGCCAGCGCCGCGTCGAACTGCGCGGCGGAAAGCTTCGGCGGCAACTGGCGGCTCAAGGGCTGGTCCTCTGCGGCGTGCGCGGCGCTGTCGGGCGCGTGGCTATTGTCACTATTGCCACGCTTCCGGCTTGCCGCCGAGCGCGCTGCACACGTCCACGGCGATCGAGCGCAGCTTGCCTTCCGCGATGGGTCCCGACAGCGCATAGCCCATGCCGTCGCTGATCCAGTAGAAGGTGCGCCGGTTGCCGTCGTGCAGCAGGCGGAAGGCGTTCTCGTCGCGCGCCGTGCCGGTCACGTACAGCGTGAGGCGCGCGCCCGCGCGATTCTCGTACATGAATTGCGCAGCGGGCCCCGCGTCGCTCGGCAACAGCCGCCCGCCCACCAGCGAGTAACCATACTCCTGCAACGACGGCACCGAAAGCGGCCGGTTCAGCCGCCTGGAGAGCCAGTTGATCAGATGCTCTTCCTCGCTCGCCGCCACTTCCACGGGATGTCGCCGTTCCGGCGTGTAGACCGCATACGCAATGTCGGCGCGGCGACACCGACCTGCCGCCACCACGGCGTGCGCGGACGCAGCACGATGACGGCGCGGTCGTCGGCGGTGGGGGATGGGTCGCGGCCAGGAAGCGGCGCGTGGCTCGCGGCAGTGCGCGGCGTATCGGCCTGCGGCGCGCCGCACAACACGCGCAGCGCGGCTTTTTGCGCGCGCCAGGCGGCTTGCGGATGCTCCGCGAGCAGCGCGGCAATGCGCTCGCGCTCGCCGGCGGACACCTTGTCGTCGACGAACGCCGACAGCGCTCGCAGGTCCACCCCGTCGGGCAAGCTGGCATCGTGGTCGTTATTCATCGCGGATTTCTCACTACTTTCAGCGGCGGCTTGCGCGCCGGCCCCTGCCTCGTCCCTTCGCCGGTCCCCTCGGCGGGCCCTTCCAGCAACACACGCAGATGCTCGCGCGCGCGACAGACGCGACATCAGTGAGCAGCCACGCGCGCAGATTGCTGTTCGGCCGGAACGCCGTCCAGCGCGCAAGCGCGCGCTCCGCCGTGTCCTGCACGAGGTCATCGGCCCACGCGCGGTCACCCGTCAGCGCGCGCATAGCGGCGCAGCTGCGGGAGCCACGCAATCACTTCGGCTTCGAAGCTCACCCTGAGCGCAAACGCTCAGTAGCCGCCGTCGCTGCCGCTGCCGCCGCTCCCGCTGGTGCTGGACGCGCTGCTGTCGGTCGCGGACGTGCAGGCGCTCGTGGCGAGCGAGCCCAGTGCGAGAGTGAACAGCATGAGGATCATGCCGAGGATGCGGGTGGATTTCATGTGAGTCTCCATCTGGGCCAGAGTGGGCGGTTCAACTGTGCGATGCCGTCCCTGTCTTAATGCACGAGCCCGGTGATTTATTCCGACAATGCACCTCCCGGGGCCGGCTTTTTCCGCCATCGGCGTCGGGAAGCGCCTGCTCTTGGCCGAAGAAGCCGGCCAATGGTCGGCTGATCCGGTAACTCAACGTTACAGCCCCTAGTTACTAGGTGCTTATGTGAGCGCAAGCCGTTATAGTGGACGCAGTTCGCCCGCCGACGCGTTCTGCCCCCACACAGGGTAGAATCGCGGCGAACCACCGTCTTTCTAACCTGAATTGTCCATGGCTTCCGCAGAATCGCATCCGCAAAACGACTTCATGAACGCTGCGCGCAAAGAACGAAAGCGCGTTGAGATCTACCTCGTCAACGGCATCCGCCTGACGGGGTGCATCGAGTCGTTCGACCAATATCTGGTGATGCTGCGCACGCCCGTCGGCCTGCAGGGCATCTACAAGCGCGCCATCTCGACAATCCAGCTCGATACCGGAACCCGTCCGGCTCCGCGCGCCGGCCGCCCGTCGCATGGCGAACATACTACTCGCGGGCCTCACGGTTCGCGCGAGCATCGCGAACCGCGTGAACCCCGGGAACCGCGGGAATCGTACGGTGCGCCGTCCAACCGGCCCGCACCGGAACGCGGCGGTGCGTCGGACGCTCCGGTGGTCGTGACACGCCGGCGGCGTCTGTTCGGCACGGGTGGCGACGGCGGCAACCACGGCAATCACGGCGGCAGCGGCAACGGCGGGCACGAGTAAGCAGCTGGCTCAACATGAAGCTCGAACTTGTACTTGACCGCCAACAGCCGGCGCCGCCAGTGGCCGGCGTCCAGCATCCGCTGCGCCGGCTGCTTCGTTGCCCAATCCAGATGGTCCAACTCTGCTTCCACCACGTGTGAAGCGTTGAAACGCTTCGGGCGCACGGGTTTCCTGTTCATGGTTTTCGCTGCCTCGTGGTTCGTCGATTGAGTTGGTCGATTGAGTTCGCGCCCCTCCCGAAGCTTGTCCTGCACGCTTGCCGCCGGCGGTCCGATGGACCGGTCCACGCAACCGGCCGTTGATTGTTGTTTTCCGCGCGGCCTTCGACACACGGAAAACGAGCCGGCGTGCTCACGTTTGAAGTTTCTGCTGATTCGATGATTGCGCAGTTCGCGCCCGTGAGTGCCCCGCGCGCCGTTGTCGTCTCGCGTGGCGAGGCGCGTGCGCGTCTTATGCCGTCGAGCCAATGCCGCTGGCGCAGCGTTTGCGCTATGCTGAATCGTCGAATGTGTCCACTGGGAGCCCGCCATGACGAGCAAGAAACACACGGCGCCGCCGTCCGCCGGAAAGCAGACGGAGCGTGCGCTCGACTCCACCGATAGCCGCCTCGACGAGGCGCTCGAAGAAAGCTTCCCCGCGAGCGACCCGATCGCCGTCCACGACGACGCACAACGGGCGTCGAAACCGCAATCGCAACAGCCGGTGGAAGAAAAGAAGCAGCGCTAGCGCGCGGCGAAAACAGGCGGGCGAGCCGTCAACGCATCGCGCGCACTATGCGCGAACCGCGCTGCGGTTGCATATATGCAGTGTGTCGCTAGCCCGGTCCGGTCGGCGTTTTGGGCAACGTCGCGCCGGGCTCGCGTGAAGTAGTCAGACTGTCCGACTCAATGCACGGGCAAGCCGCTTTCCAGCTGCCGTTGCAGTTCGCGCACTTGGCGCTGGGCGGCCGGCACGCAGTTGCTCCTCTGCGCCGCAGACTTTTGCTGGGCCAGCGCCACGGCTTCGGCACGGGTCTGTTGCTGCTGGTTCTCCACAATGGTCTGCTGCTGGCGGGCGACGTCGAGGTCCGCCTGCAGCCGGTTGGCACGGCTTTGCGAGAGCGCGATCATGCGCTCCGTGAACGCCTTTGCGCTTCGAGCTGCGTGCGGCGAATTTCCACGTCCGAGAGCTGCACGGTCTGGCGCACGAAGTCGCGGTAGATCATTTCAGCGCGCGCCGCGTCCTGCGTCTTGATGACGCGCCAGAAGTTTTTCTGCTGGAAGAGCGCCACGTATTAGGTCATCTCCTTGCCGTGGAACAGCAAGCTTGCGCCGTAACTGCCGTTGTACGTGGTGCGCAGCTCGCTCAGGTCGGAGCCCTTGATCATCTGCTGCAATTCCGCGACGTTGCCCGCGGCGGATTGCTTCGCTTCCTCAGGCGTGAGCGCCGAAGTCTGAACCTGCGTCTGCGCCGGCAACGGCGTGGACGGCAGCGCGGCTGTGGTACCGGGCTGGGAAACGACGCCGGCGGTTCCGTTGTTCTCAGGCAGGGCCTGGGCGCATGCGCCTTGTGCTACCCCCAACGTCATGATCGCGGCAACGGCAATCTGTCGTAGTTTCGACTTGTGGTCCATGTAATTCCTGCTTCGACAGTTTTTGTTTTAGTTCCCAATCGTCTCATTATTACTCACTTTCACGGGTTTCGGGCTCTTCGTCCAAAATTTGGTACTTACGCATTTCTCCCACAGCACCTTGCGGCTGATGCCGAGATAGAGCGCCGTGTCCTGACGCCGCCAGCTGTTGGCGTCGAGTGCCGCAATGACACGGTTGCGCTCGGCCATGTCCCATTTGCTGCGGTCCACCAGCACCTCGGCCGCGCTTCCCGCAGGCACGGGCTGCTGCGCGCGAGCGCGAGGAGCCGCTGCAGGCGCGCGGCGTCCCACGCGCCGATCTGGCGCACCGTCACGCCGATCCGTTCGGCGAGGTTGCGCAGCTCGCGCACGTTGCCGGGAAAATACGTGTCGGCGACGGCGTCCGCGAGCCAATACGGCAGGTCCGGCAGGCCGGCGAGCCGCTCGGCGCCCACCACCTGAGCGATGAACGCCTTGAAGATGGCGATCTTGTCGACTGCGCCCCGCTCTTCCAGCGACGGAATCTTCAGCTCGATCACAGCGAGCCGGTAGTACAGATCCGCACGAAAGCTGCTGTCCTTCACCAGCTGCGGCAGATGCTTATTGGTCGCCGCGACGAGCCGGAAGTCGAGCTTGACGGGTGTTGCCGAGCCGATGCGCGTGACCGCGCTGTCCTCCAGCACGCGCAACAGCTTGACCTGCTGGTAAAGCGGCAGATCGCCGATTTCGTCGAGAAAGAGCGTGCCGCCGTCGGCCTGCTCGAAGTAGCCTTTATGCGCGAGAACCGCGCCGGTAAACGAGCTCTTCGAGTGCCCGAAAAAGAGCGACTCGAACAGGCCGTCGGGAATCGCGCCGCAATTCACCGCGACGAACGGATCCTTACCGTAGCGGCTATGTTTTTCGTGCAGCAGTTGCGCGATGCGCTCCTTGCCCACGCCGGTCTCGCAGTGTACGAGCACGCTCGTGTCGCAATCGGCGAATGTATCGACTTCGTGCAACAGCGCCTGCACGCACTCCGAGTTGGCGATCATCGCGTCGGACTCGTGCGTCTTCGCGCTGTGCGCGCATCTGCAGCACCTAGCTTCGTGACCATGCCGCGCAGCTCGGCGCAGGTGAAGTCGAGCGGCAGGATGTGCGAGTACTCGGCCGGATACATGGAGGGATCGTGGTCGCGCGGCGCGGCGCCGACCCAGACCACCGGAATGCCGTGTGCAGCCTGCCAGTCGCGCAGGATGAACGCGCCGTTGTCGATCACCGACACGCTGATGATCGCGAGCGAAGGTCGCAGCGCCGTCCGCTCGGGCGAAATCGCGATGTCGTCGGCACGGATCACTTCGACGTCGAAGCTCGCCATGCAGCGCGCGACCCGGTCGACGATGTCGGCCTTGCCCTCCCAGACGTAAATATCGAGTTCCTCGATTTTGGTGGTGGTTCTCATGGTCGCCGAATCAATAAACCAGTTGTGCCTGACCGCAGGCAAGTCCGAGGTCGTGAACCGTGCTCACGCCGAGCTGCACACTGAGCAGTTGCAGCAGCGGAACGAGCAGCAGGTCAAGCGAATTCAGTACGGGCGCAAGCAGCCCGGCAACGCTCAGCAGCGGCGCAGCGAGCACGGTGATATCGGCGCCGAGCGCCGTGGCGTGCATCGAACTCCCGAGGCTGCCCGCGAGCTGGCCGAGCAGCCCGCTCGTTGCCGAGCCGAGCGCATTGGTGTTCGTGCTCTGATAGTCGTCGCTGTCGCCCGTGACGTTGTTAAAGCGCAGCACGTTCGGCGCGGCCTTCATGCTGAGATTCCAGCCGTTCGAGGGTGAGCTGGTTCCGAGCGTGACGTTTATCACGCCGAGGCTCAGCAACGGCACGCTCACCGACGTCAACGAGGCGGGCTTCGAGCAGGTGGTGGCCGTCGTGTTGGCGAAGTTGCTGGACGCATCGCCGCCCGCACAGAGCGACACCAGATCTGGCGTGACTGAAATCCAGCTGTAGCTCGTGGACTTCTGCGTCGAGCATTGCGTGGTCTGCAAGCCGGCGGTACCGTCCGCGACTTCCAGATAGACAGGCAGATTGAGAAGGCTCACGTTGACGAGCGAAGGAAATCCCGACCCGAGCCCGACGTTGACATTGACCAGCTGCACCTTCAAGTAAAGCTGCACCGAAGCTGAATGCGCGCTCGTGCGGTAGCTGCCGTCCGGATTGGTGCCGGCCTCGCCCACGGCGATCACGGGCGGCCTGAGAATCCGCGCCTGCGCCGTCACGTTGGCGAGCGGGCTCAGGTTGAGCGCGGTCCCGAGGTTCACCGCCGAGTTGCCATGCGCGATTTCGGCGGCGATCATCAGCGCGTCGAGCGCGTTGATGCTGGCTGTGGCCGCCGCTTCCGGATTGGCGAGGGCCGACCGCCAGCAGTCCGCTCGTGCCCGCCGTGTCGCCGAGATTGATTTTGGTCGAGCCCGTCGAGGCGCTCGCAATCGTGTTCAGTCCGCTGATCGCGCTCGCCACGTTGCCCTGACTGAGCGCGGTCGCCATCGCGGTCGCGAGTTGCGCGGCCGTCACCTGTGCCTGCAGCAACTGCGACATCGAGGCGACGCCCAACGCGGCGGCGAGATCCGACAGCTTTACCTGCGCGGTGGCGAGCCCCTGGTAATACGCGACGTCGAGATTGACATTGCTGCCGAGCAGCCCGTTGAGCAGACCGCCGGAAAGGGTCGCCACCGGCGTGCTCAGCGAGAATGAGCGAATGTTGGTGGCCTGCGCGACGGCGCTCGCGCTCAGCTCGCGCGTCTGGCCGACCAAGAACAGGAACGACACCGGCCGGCTGACCACCACCTGCAAGGCGTTAAGCGGCGTGCCCGAGGCGACGAAGTACGACTGGCCCGCATTGGCCGACGGGTCCCATCGGCCGCAAGTCGTCTGGACCGTGCCGTCGCCGGCAGACCGTTGGCGGTCGCATTGAGCTGGGCCGAGCTCGCGGCCGCTGCACAGCCGCCCGCGCTGCCGATCAGTTGAACGCCGGCAGCGGCGGCGAGATCGGCGGTGCGCTGCAAATCGCGGCGCGCGTAATAGAAATGACCGATATCGACGGCGCCGAGCGCGATGACCGCGAGGCTCACCCACACTGCCGCAAGCAGGGCAATCGCGCCGCGCTGGGTGCGCGCGACGCCGCCGCCAGCGCGAGCATCAGCACACGCGCCGCGAGCCGCCAGGGCATCTGGTTTCTTTCGTTAGTTTTCACGCTACCTCCGCGGCCGTGCCGCCAGTCATTGTGCGAACCGTTGCAAGAGACGCGGCGCCGGTTCCATCGTGTTCTGCGTGCTCGCGACGGTGCCCGCGCGCGGCTAGCAGGCTCTGCGGACCCGGCAGGCCCGTCGCGCCGGAACGCGCGCCGCTGTGGCCGCCGCCGGCCACAGCGGCCGCGTCGCTGCGGATCGCCGCGCGCACGTCGACTGCGAGCTTCTGCTGGTTCATCAGCGCCTGCGCCTCGGCGGCCTGCTCGTTCGCGAGCAGAAGAAGCGCGATATTGCTCACGATCTTCGGACTGGCCGAATCGAGCTCGGCGGCCTTCATCAACGGCACGCGCGCCTGCGTGCGGGCGACGTCGCCCGCACGCAGGCGCGCGTAGCCGAGGTCGGACAGCACCGTCGCATCGGTCGGCGCGAGCTGCGCGGCTTGTTGCAGCTCGCTCGCGGCGAGTCCGAAGTCGCCCTGCGCGCCCGCAATCAGACCGAGCCCGCGATGCGCACGCGCCGCCAGCGGCGTTGGCAGCAACTGCCGGTAGAGGCGGACGCGCTCGCCTCCGGCTGCCCGGTCATGCGCAGCGCATCCGCGCGCAGCAGGATCGAATCGGGCGTGGCGCCGTACTGTTTTTCGTGCGCGTCGATATGTGCGAGCGACGCGAAGTAAAGCCCCTGCGACTGCATCCGGTCGATGAGGCCCAGATACATGCCCGGCGTGTCGGGCGCCGGATCGCGATTGGCCTGCTGCAGCAAGGCCTGGCGCTCGGCCTGCGAGCCGACGCCGTAGCCGGACTGCTGCGACGCGCACGCACTCAGCAAGACGAGCGCGCAGGCAGCACAAGCGCCACGTGCTGCATGTTTCGGTGAATATTTCGGAATCTTGATCAATTGCATGGCTCTTTCCTTACCGATGCATCGCCTTCAGCGAGTGCGACACCGACAACACGCCCGGCCCGGCGGTGACGATCATCAGCGCGGGAAGCAGCGTCAGGATCATCACGCCGGTCATCTTCACCGCCATCCGGCCGATGCGTTCGCGCAGCATCGCACGGCGCGTTTCGCGCAGGTTGATCGCGGCGGTGACGTCGTTCGCTTTCTGATAGTTCAGCGCGGCGCGCGCGCCCTCCTCGCTTGCCAGCGTGAGGCTCTGCTGCGCGACGAAGATCAGACAGAAGGTCACGAGCGCATAGAACACGCAAAAGAATAGCGGGCGCGAACTCGATCGCGGGGTGGCGGCGCGCTGAGTGCGCCCAGCGCGCCG
Organism: uncultured Paraburkholderia sp.; assembly: GCA_940746715.1. GTDB lineage: Bacteria > Pseudomonadota > Gammaproteobacteria > Burkholderiales > Burkholderiaceae > Paraburkholderia. The sequence goes on along the minus strand of CALNWN010000004.1, from coordinate 308,914 downwards.
GAAAGGCCGGCTCTTTGCGTGAGGGCTCGTGCGCGGCTTGTTGTCCGCGGCTTGCCAAGGCGTGCTCATCGGGCCGCCTCCGGCAAGGATCTGCGCGGCGATCTGTGCGGCAAGCCAGACCATTAACGGCACGGTGAGACACGCGGCGAACGGCGTCGCGCGCCGGCCTGCGAATTCGAAAGTCGGCGCTCGGCGTGCGAGCAAGGCGGCCACGTGCGTGCGCGTCGCGACGAGCACGCACAGCGCATGCAGCCCGGCGACGACGCTTGCCACCGCCCACAACCCGATCAGCGCGTGCATGCCGCACCATGCGCCGAGCACCGCGAATACCTTGACGTCTGCGGCACCCATCACACCGAATGCGAAGAACGGCAACAGCGCGACAAGGCCGACGGCCGCACCCGCCGCCGCCTGAGCCGCGGATAAGCCGAATGGACCCATGTCCAATAAGGCACACAAAAACGCCGCTATCAAACCAGTAATGACCAGTGCATTGGAAATACGCCGGCTGCGGTAATCGCTAATAGCGACACACGCACACCAGAGCATGAATAAAAGAAGTAAGAAGGATGCTTGCATATCGTTCGATAACCCACCTCCTCGTGTACACGCGCGACTTTCGCGTTTTATAGCCGAACAATCTTATTTAAGCAATTGTCCTTTGCCCGCGGACATGCCTGTCCGTCTGTTTGTTCTCTTATGCACATAGGTTAACGGTTGTTCGTGCGTTGCAGCACATAGTATTAACCATAACTTTGAACCGTTGCACTAATTATTTGTTTGAACCCGACGTTTGAAGCGGCGGCCCGCCCCGCGCGCGCTTGCGTTACGGCGAAATCCGTAACGGCGAGTGCGGGCCGTTACGTTACGCAGCCTGCGCCGTTATGCCGCCGCGCATTTCGGCCGCTTTCTGATTTAGCGTCTACTCCATCAAATTCCGCAGCGCCTTATTCGATAAGGCCTTGCGGCACATATTCGAAAATCATCGCTATTGATCAGTCGAAATGGCATGGGTCCTGCGGAGATAGCCCGCAGCAGCACACAACACATGCGATGCGAGGGCGACATGCACATTCAAACGACCAACACCACGAGCACCACCCACACCACACACAACAGGAAGACGGCCAGCGTCACGTTGCGCGCCACGCTGATCGCGGCGGGCGTGGCAGCGCTGCTTTCTCTCGGCGCCTGCGGAGGCTCCGGAAGTCTCAGCTCGGGCACCGCAGCAAAGGCAGCGGCTCGGCGGGCGGCACGCTGTCGACGGCAAGCGGCAGCGGCTCCGTGGGCTCGGCCGGTTCCGGCAGTAAGTCGAATACGGACACCACCAACACGAACACCAATCCCGATACGCACACGGACCCCGGCAGCGACCCGACCACGACTCCGGTCGCGAATGTGGTCGGCACGGTCGCGGGCAATTCGGGCGGCGTGATAGGTGACGTCGGCTCGACGGTCTCGAGCGTCGGCACCACGATCGGCTCGCAGACGCTGCCGGGCGTGAGGCCGCAGACCACCCAGGCTGCGGGCGGCGTCGTACAGCAAGTCGGGGCGGCGGTGTCGACGCTGGGCAGCGGCGTTACACAGGGCCTCGGCCAGCTCGGCACGGGCGGCAATCCCGTCGGAACGACTGTGTCGAGCCTTGGCGGCGTCGTCGGACATGTGGGTGGCGCGGTCGCGGATACGGGCAGCCTAGTGACGAGCCTCGGCAGCGGGCCGCTCGCCCCGTTGTCGGCAATCACGACGCCGCTGGGCGGCGCCGTCACCACCGTCGGCGGCGCGCTTGCCAATGGCGGCAGCGTGCTCGGCACGGCGCTTTCGACGGGCCCGGTTCAGCAGGTCACGCAAATACTGAGCACCGCGATCACACCGATCACGTCGATGGTCGCATCGACCACGCAGACAGTCGGCGGCACCACGGGCCTCGGTGCGCCGGTCAAGACGCTGCTGTCGACGCTCGGCGGCGGACTCGCGCAAGCCGGCACGCTGCTGGCTGCGACGGGCGGCAATCCTGTCGCGAGCGCACTCGGCCGCACCGTGACGGACACGGGCACGACGCTTGCCTCGGCTGGCGGGCTGGTGACGGGCGGCACTGGTGGCAATCCGCTCGCGCCGCTGACGGGCGCGTTGGGCGGGCTGACGGGCGGTACCAGCGGCGGCCCCTTCGCCCCCGTCACCGGTGTGCTGTCCAGTGTGACGAGCGGACTCAGCGGCGCGGCGGGCGGCAGCAGCGGCCCGCTTGCGCCCGTCACGGGCTTGCTGTCGACGGTCACTGGTGCGATCGGCAACGTGACGGCGCCGACCGCCGCGGCAACCTCGGGCACCACGAGCGCCGCGCCGACCGGCGTATCCCTCACGGGCAATTCGGGCAATACCACTACGAGCAATCCGCTCGCGCCTGTGACTTCGCTGGTCGGCGGCCTGCTCGGCGGATTGTCGAAGAAGTAAGCGCAGCCGCGCGCGCCCCAGCGAACGCAAAACGGAGCACGCGTCGTGACCCGATTCACGCGAGCCACGCAGATTCACGCGATGCCCCCGCGACTGACGCGCATCCGCGCAGGCCCGCTATGCAACGCCCGCGGCAATGTTCAAGGGCGGCCTTCGGGCCGGCTTCGAATGCGCGTTTTCTTATACGGCTTTCAATACGGCGCGCCGCCCCACATCGAAAAGGCGGCGCTCTCCAGCACAGCAAACACGATTGCCGGAAGGCATTGAGGAGCACATATGTCCACACCCCGCCTGCTTGACCGCCATCCCCGTCGCGACGGCCTTCATGTCGCTGCGCGCTCCGCTGATCGCCGTGGCCGTCGCGGGCCTCGTCGCCGCGTGCAGCGGCAGCACCGTCAACTCGCCGCCGACGTTGAGCACCGGTAGCGGCAGCGACTCCGGATCGACCGGCAGCGGCAGCACCACCACGACCACGACAGGCAGCTCGGGCGCCGTGACCGGCGCAGCCAGGACCACTGGCGACCTCGGCTCGGTGATCGCCGCGCAGACGATTCCCGGCTTGAGCCCGCAGGTCACGCAAGGTTTCGGCAATGCCGTGTCGGGCACCAGCAGCACGCTGAACTCGGGCGCCAATGCGCTCAGCAACGGCCTCGGCCAGATCGGTACGACGCCGAATCCTGTCGGCACTCGGCTCGGCGCCGGTTCAACAGATCACGCAGCCGCTCAGCACCGCGATCACGCCGCTCGTTACGACTGCGGGTCTCGTCACCCAGGCGGTCGGCACGCAGACTGGCCTTGGCGCACCCGTCGGCGGGCTGCTGGCTCAGGTCGGCGGCGCGTTGAGTTCGGCGGGCACGCAGGCGGGCTCGGCAAGCGGCAATCCGGTGGGCGCCGATGCCGGCGCGCTCGTCGCCTCGCTCGGCAACACGGTGACGAACGCGGGCGGCCTCGTCAATCCAAACGGCCCGAACGGCATGGTGCCGATTCCAGGACTGATCACGAGCCTCGTCGGCAGTACGACCTTCAGCGTGGCCAACGGTGCGCCGTCGAACAGCAACCCGCTGGGCCCGCTGCAAAGCACGCTCACCAGTGTCGGCCTCGGCGGGGATCCGCTCGGCTCGGTCTCGACGCTGCTCGGCGGCACACCGCTCGCCGGTGTCGGCTCGGGGCTCAGCGGCGCACCGCTCGGCTCGCTGACGTCAGCAGCCGGCGGTTCGGGCGGCGCGGCCGGGCCGCTTTCGTCGCTGCAATCGCTGACCGGCGCGCTGGCGGGCGCGGCGGGCAGTGCCGGCGGCTCAGGCGCTCGCGCCAGTCACCGCGCTCGTCGGGCAACTGACGGGCACATTGAGCGGCGCCGCCGGCTCGACTTCCTCGAGCGGTTCGACGAGCAGCAGTCCGGCGAGCGGCCTGACCACGTTGCTCGGCGGCCTTGTGCCGGTGAATCGTAAGTAGTCCGGATAAACGGTATCGACGCGGCGCGCATCGCATCGGCTGGAACGATTCACCGCTTGCAGCTGTGCGCGCCGTGCGCTTGCCCACTACATTCAAGCTTCACGCAGGACATGACGTAATACATGACGGGACGGCACTATCCGTCCGGCCATACATAAGCGGGCGCCGTCGGCGGCAAGGCCATGCCGCGCAACGACACAGGCGCACGTAAAACAAGACGGCATACGAGGATAATCCGATGAAACTCGGGTACGGCAGCACATGGGCCTTCGTGCTCGCGGCGTTCGCCGCGAGCGCAATGCAAGCGCCGGCGCACGCGCAATCGCGCCCGCCGGCAGTGGCCGGCGGCAACCCCTTGGGCGGCACACCGCTCGACTCGCTGCCGCAGATCAAGGCGCCCGACAAGGGCCCGAATGTGACGGTGCAAGTCGCGTCGCAAGCGCCTCAACTCCAGGAACTGCTGGCGCGTCATCTGACGCCGTCGCGCGTGCAGGTCGAAGGCGTCAAGTCCCTTCCCTTCGACGAAGTCGCCCAGCGCTTCACGCCGCTCGTCGGCAAGGACACGACCATCGGCGATCTGATTCAGGTGGCCAACGGCGTCACGAAGCTCTACCAGGAGCGCGGCTTCGCGCTCTCGTTTGCATTCATCCCGGCGCAGACATTCGAGGGCGGCGTCGTGCGCGTGACGGTAGTGGAAGGCTACGTGTCCGCCGTCAAGGTGACCGGCAAGGCCGGCGCGGCGGAAGACAGGATTCGCGCGATCGCCGATCACATCACCGCAGACCGGCCGCTGCGCCGCGCGCCCTTCGAGCGCTACATCAACGTGCTGGGCCTCCTGCCCGGCGTGAAGGTCGCCGCGAACGTGCCGCCGCCGCAAAACACGGACGGCGCAACCACGCTCGGACTCAACGTCGAACGCAAGCCCTTCGACGTCAGCACGGGCATCGACTTCAACCATCCCGGCGTGCAAGGTCTGCTGACTGCGACCGAGAACGGCCTGACCGCGCTCGGCGAGCAACTGAGCGTATCGGCGCTGCTGCCGAAAGGCCGCGACAACGTCACCTATCTGGCCGCGCATGCCACCGTGCCGATCGGCAGCAACGGCCTTATTTCGAAGCTCGACGCATCGCACTATCGCGGCAATCGGGTCAACAATCCCGGCTTGCCGTCCTATGTCGAGCGCACGGTGATCAACGACAAAATCGGCGGCTCGCTGGCCCATCCGATCCTCTTGAGCAATACGCAAAGTGTAATCGGCACGGCGTCGGTCTATGCATCGCACGACGAAGACCGCTATCACAATCAGCAAACCGGCGCGCAGATCGGGCTGCGCTCGCAGGTGCGCGTGATGCAGTTGCAGGCGGACTACACCAGCGTGCAAACCGGTCAGGTGCGGCGCGCGAGCCTGAACGTGGCCAAGGCGTTCGACATTCTCGGCGCGTCGAAATCGGGCGATTCGAACGTGCCTGGCGCGAGCGTCAACAATCCCGCTTCGATCAACTTCGTGCGCACGGGGGCAAGTTTTTCGCAAACCAACGAGTGGCCGTTCAACATCGGTACGGCTATTTCGCTGACAGGGCAGTACAGCCCGGTTTCGCTGCCGACCTCCGAGCAGATCGCCTTCGGCGCGCAGCGTTTCGCGCAAGGGTACCAACTGGGCGAGGCGTCCGGCGATTCGGGCTGGGGCGCGATGTTCGAGATCAACCGCGCGTTCACGCCCGGTTTTACCTACTTGCGCACGTTCACGCCTTACATTTCCTTCGATATGGCGCGCATCTATCTCCATGCGGGCACGCCGTCGCCGTCGCGGCTTGCGTCAATTGCATTCGGCTTTCGCATCAGCGACGCGAAGTATTACAGCCTGGATCTGTCCGTGGCGAAGGCCATCGGCGATGCGCCGGTGGAGAGCGCGTCGCGCAGCCCGCGGATCAATGCGACGTTCTCCTATCAGTTGAACTGAACGAGGTGAGCCGGAAGTGCCGCAGCCCGATTAGAGGTTCCACTATCAAACCGCGGGCGCATTTTTGCGCGTACTTCACGTATTCTGCATCGATCACATGAAGCGGCCGTGCGAGAGCCGCGAACCGGACCCCGTGTGCGGCGCGCAAGGAGAACCCCGAGGCATCACGCGGCAACGCAAGGCAAACGCCTGACGCGCTGCCAATAACGCTGCGCGACCATGATCGCGCTGTCTTTTATCAAGGAGGAAGACAATGATGCAGTTCACCCAACGTGCCAGCGCCGCCGCGCTTCGTACAGCGAAACATGCCGCTCTTGCGGGCGTCCTGCTCGCGAGCGCCGTCAGCGCGATGGCGCAAGCCGACACGCCCGTTGGCACCTGGCAGACCATCGACGATCACACCGGCCAACCCAAGGCGCTCGTGCAGATCGCCCAGGACGGCAACGGCACGCTGAGCGGCAAGGTCATCAAGGGGCTCGGCCCGAATGACCAGCCGGATCGCCGCCGTACCGCCTGCACCGATGCGCGCAAGGATCAGCCGATTCTCGGCATGACGATCATCAACGACATGAAGCAGGACGGCGATGCCCGGGATCACGGGCAGATTCTCGACCCGGAAAACGGCAAGGTCTACAAGTGCAAGATGCACCTGGAAGACGGCGGGAACAAACTGGTTGTGCGTGGATATATTGGCGTGGCGCTGCTCGGCCGCTCGCAAACGTGGGTCCGCCAGCAATGACGGATGCGCATTAGCCGCACCGACGAGCGTGCTAGCTTAACACAGAAACACGGCCGACGATATGATCGTGCGGCCGTTTTTTCTACGCGATGCCGCGTGATTCGCGTCCTCATGCAGCGTGTTTGAAGGGCGACGTGAAAGCAAACGGAGACGACGGCAGCGGCTTGGCTGGCGGCGGACTATAAACCGCGGGCGCCACCGGAGCGGCCGCCTTCTCCGCGGCGACGACGCCTTTCTGTTCCGCGCTCAGATGCGTGCGCATGCGAGCTTCCATCATGGCGCAGAGTTCCTCGCTCGCGGCGCCGAAGAGCTGCTTCATGACGCGTTTCAGCACGCCGGATTGGTACCACGCCTTGAATCGGCGATGACAGGTTTGATACGACGGGTATTTACGTGGCATGGCTGACCACGTGGCGCCGCTGTACATCACCCACAGTACGCCGTTGAGCACCGAGCGCGTGTTGGCCAGCGGGCGGCCCCGCAATTCGGAGCGCGGGCGCAGTTCGGGCAGCAACGGCGCGATGCGTTGCCACTCTTCGTCATTGATGTCGCGGTAAAGGTTCATGGCTTCTCCTTTGTCAGATACCCGACAAAGATAGCCAGTCGCCTGAAACCAGAACATCGGAGCAATCCGAATCCTGAAAATGCGCCTGTCGGGCTAGTCCGCTACCCGAAGACGCCACGATCTATCGCAAAAGCACCCGTGGTTCGCCTGCGTCCCGCCCCTCACGTCAGCGACGTATCGACGATCCGGCGCGGCGCGTCCAGATACTCCTTGCTCTGCATCTCGACGATGCGCGACACCGTGCGCGTGAATTCGTTGGCCATCGGGCCGTCCACATAAAGCTGCTCGGGCGGCACTGCGGCGGACATCAGCAGCTTCACCTTGTGGTCGTAAAACACGTCGATCAGCCACGTGAAGCGGCGCGCCTCCGACGCCATGCGCGCCGACATCTGCGGGACGGCGGAGAGGATCACCGCGTGGAAACGGCTCGCCAGTTCGAGATAGTCGTTCTGCGAACGCGGACCGCCGCACAAGGTCGCAAAATCGAACCAGACGCCGCCGTCGGCCTTGCGCAGCGCCTTCAACTCGCGCTTTTCGATGTGCAGGATGGGGCTCTCGTCAGGCACGGCGGCAAGACGCGCGAACGCGTCGCGCAACGCCTTGTCGGCGGCCGCGCCGAGCGGCGTGTGATAGACCTCCACCTGCGCGAGCGTGCGTTGCCGGTAGTCGATGCCCGCGTCGACGTTGATGACATCGAGCTTCTGCTTGATCAGCTCGATGGCCGGCAGCATGCGGTCGCGATGCAGGCCGTCCGGGTACAGCGTGTCGGGGTCGTAATTGGACGTCATCACGAACTGCACGCCGTTTTCGAACAGCTTGTCGAGCAGGCGGTACAGGATCATCGCATCGGCAATGTCCGACACGTGGAATTCGTCGAAACAGATGAGCCGGTAGCGCTTCGCCACGCGGCGCGCGAGTTCGTCGAGCGGATCGGCCTGGCCTTTCAGTTCCTCGAGCTCGCGATGCACCTCGCGCATGAACTCGTGGAAATGCAGCCGCGTCTTACGCTGCACCGGCACGATCATGTAGAAGCTGTCCATCAGGAAGCTCTTGCCGCGCCCCACGCCGCCCCACATGTAGACGCCGCGCGGCTGGTCCGGGTGATTGATGAGCTTCTTGAACGCGTTCGAGCGACGCGACTTGTACTCGACCCACTTTTCGTAGCACCGCTGCAGACGGTCCACCGCCGCGCACTGCGCCGGGTCCGATTGATAACCCCGCGTCTGCAGTTCTTTTTCGTAGTATTCGGTGACGTTCATTGTGTTGCTGCAAAAAGAAAGGCGGGAGGGAACGAACCCGCCCGCCTTGTGATGCCGAAATTGCCAGTGCGTTCAGTCAGGCGTGCGCGATTACATGTTGAGCGCGCGCTTGTCCACGGCGAGCGCCGCTTCGCGCATGACTTCCGACAGCGACGGGTGCGGATGGCAAATACGGCCGATGTCTTCCGACGCGGCCTTGAATTCCATGGCCACCACGGCTTCGGCGATCAGATCCGACGCGTTTGCGGCGATGATGTGCACGCCGAGCAGTTCGTCGGTCTTCGCGTCGGCGATCATCTTGACGAAACCATCCGCCTTGTTGATGCCGAGCGCGCGGCCATTGGCCATGAACGGGAACTGGCCCGACTTGATCTCGCGGCCTTCCGCCTTCAGCTGCTGCTCGGTCTTGCCAATCCACGCGATTTCCGGCTCGGTGTAGATGACCCACGGAATGCAGTTGTAGTCGATATGCGGCTTCTGGCCGTCGATGATCTCGGCCACCAGCACGCCTTCGTCTTCGGCCTTGTGCGCGAGCATCGGGCCGCGCACCACGTCGCCGATTGCGTACACGTTCGGCACGGCCGTCGCGCAGTGATCGTCCACGTCGATGAAGCCGCGCTCGTTGGTTTTCAGACCGATCGCTTCGAGACCGAGGTTGTCTGTGTTCGGCACGCGGCCGATCGACACGATCAGGCGGTCGGCTTCGAGCTTCTGCGCGTTGCCGTCCTTGTCCGTGTAGTTGATGGTGACGCTGTTCGCGGTGGTCGTGACTTCGCCGACCTTCACACCGACATGAATGTCGAGGCCCTGCTTCTTGAACTGCTTGGCCGCTTCTTTAGAGAGCGCCTGGTCGGCCGCGCCGAGGAATTCCGGCAGCGCTTCCAGCACGGTCACTTCCGCGCCGAGACGACGCCACACCGAGCCCAGCTCCAGACCGATCACGCCTGCGCCGATCACGGCGAGCTTCTTCGGAGCGGAGTCGAAGGACAGCGCGCCTTCGTTGTCGGCGACGATCTTGTTGTCGACCGGAATGTTCGGCAGATGACGCGCCTTCGAGCCCGTCGCGATGATCACGTTCTTCGCCGTGACGACTTCGGTTTCGCCCTCGCCGCTCACCTCGATCTGCACGCCGGCGTCCGTCTTGCAGGTGAACTTGCCGTGGCCCTTGAGCCACGTGATCTTGTTCTTGCGGAACAGGAATTCGATACCCTTCGTCATCTTTTTGACGATGCCGTCTTTGCGGGCCATCATCTTCGAGATGTCGACCTTCACGTTTTCCACGGAAATGCCGTGGTCGGCGAGGTGATGCGACGCGTTTTCAAACTCTTCCGACGACGCGAGCAGCGCCTTCGACGGAATGCAACCCACGTTCAGGCACGTGCCGCCGAGCTTCAGCGCGCCGGCCGGGTTCTTCCATTTTTCGATACATGCGACGGTCTTGCCGAGCTGCGCTGCGCGAATGGCGGCAATATAACCGCCAGGGCCTGCGCCGATCACGACGACGTCAAATTCTTTGGACATGACAATCCTTTTGATGACGGAACGGCGCGGCCACGCTTCGTGGCGCGTCTCGCTCCAGTACTGCGGAATGCAAAAGACCGCTTGCCTGAGATCTGCAAGTGGCGCCGGCTTGCGCTTTTTGCAAGCCGGCGCCTTGCGAACCCGCGATGAACCCGTGATTACAGGTCGAGCAGCAGGCGCGCCGGGTCTTCCAGCGCATCCTTCATGGCGACGAGCGACAGCACGGCTTCGCGGCCGTCGATGATGCGGTGGTCGTACGACAGCGCCAGATAGTTCATCGGGCGGATCACGATCTGGCCGTTTTCCACGACCGCGCGTTCCTTCGTGGCGTGCACGCCGAGAATCGCGGACTGCGGCGGGTTGATGATCGGCGTCGACAGCATGGAGCCGAACACGCCGCCGTTCGAGATCGAGAATGTGCCGTCCGTCATTTCTTCGATGGACAGCTTGCCGTCCTTCGCCTTCTGACCGAATTCGGCGATCTTCTTCTCGATTTCGGCGAGGCTCAGCTGATCCGCATTGCGCAGGATCGGCACGACCAGACCGCGCGGCGAACCGACCGCGATACCGATGTCGAAGTAGCCGTGATAGACGATGTCGTTACCGTCGATCGACGCGTTCACGAGCGGGAACTTCTTCAGCGCATGCACGGCCGCCTTCACGAAGAACGACATGAAGCCGAGCTTCACGCCGTGTTCCTTTTCGAACCTGTCCTTGTACTTGTTGCGCAGGTCCATCACCGGCGCCATGTTCACTTCGTTGAACGTGGTCAGGATGGCGTTGGTTTGCTGCGACTCGAGCAGACGCTCGGCGATACGCGCACGCAGGCGCGACATCGGCACGCGTTGTTCCGGGCGGTCCTTCAGCCATTGGTCAGCCGATGCGGGCGCCTTCACGTCCGGCAGGGACGGCTTGGCCGCCTTCGGTGCGGCAGCCGGTGCCGGCGCCGCAGCCTTGGCAGCCGGCGCGCCAGCCGTCAGCACGTCGCCCTTGGTGATGCGGCCGTCGCGGCCCGTGCCGGCGACGTCGCCGGCGGAGAGGCCCTTCTCCGCCATCAGCTTGCCGGCAGCCGGCGAAGCAGCGGTGTTCGCACCCGCCGCGGATGCAGCTTGCGCAGCCGGTGCAGCGGCCGGTGCCGGAGCGGCGACCGGAGCCGGCTTCACTTCGGCCTCGACGGCAGCGGCGCCCGCCTTGCCTTCGGTGTCGATCTTGGCGATCACCTGATCGGCCGTGACGGTGTCGCCGTCGTTCGCGATGACTTGCGCGAGCACGCCGGCCGAGGGTGCCGGCACTTCGAGCACGACCTTGTCGGTCTCGATTTCGATGAGAATTTCGTCCTGAGCAACAGCCTCGCCGAGCTTCTTCTTCCACTGCAGCATCGTGGCTTCCGAGACCGACTCGGACAGCTGGGGAACCTTGACTTCAACAATAGCCATTATGAATATCCTGAATACGTATCCGGGTGACGGCGCGGTGAACGACGACCGCCTGCGAACCCTGCGTGCCGTGCCTGCCCCTCGATGGGTGGCACAACGCGGCACGGGAAAGCGCCACGCGCTTTCCCGGTTCGTCTCATTGCTTTATTTAGCGATCGACGCGCTCTTGAGGCGGCCGAAAGCGCCTTCGACCAGCGCCTTCTGCTGCTCGTAGTGCTTCGCGTAGTAGCCCACTGCCGGCGAAGCCGAAGCCGGACGGCCGCTGTATGCCAGCTTCTGTCCTTCCTTCAGGTGATGCTCGATGTAGAACCAGGGGCCCTGGTTCTGCGGCTCGTCCTGCACCCACACCACTTCGGTCGCGTTGTCGTACTTCTTCATTTCCGCTTCGAACTGCTTGTGCGCGAACGGATACAACTGTTCGATACGAATGATCGCGACGTCGTTCGACTTCGCTTCGCGGCGATGCGCGACGAGGTCGTAGTACACGCGGCCCGAGCACACCAGCACGCGCTTGACCTTCTTCGCGTCGATGGCCTCGTCCACTTCGCCGAGCACCGGCTGGAACGAACCCTTCGCCAGTTCCGACAGATCCGACACCGCTTCCTTGTGGCGCAGCAGCGATTTCGGCGTTGCGACGATCAGCGGCTTGCGGAACAGGCGGATCATCTGACGGCGCAACAGGTGGAAAATCTGCACCGGCGTGGTCGGCTGAACGACCTGCATGTTGTGGTTTGCGCACAGTTGCAGGAAACGCTCGATACGCGCGGACGAGTGCTCCGGACCCTGGCCTTCGTAGCCGTGCGGCAGGAGCATGGTCAGGCCCGACACGCGGCCCCACTTCACTTCGCCCGAGGAGATGAACTGGTCGATCACGACCTGCGCGCCGTTCACGAAGTCGCCGAACTGCGCTTCCCACGCGACGAACGTGTTCGGTTCAGCGGTCGAGTAACCGTATTCGAAACCGAGCACCGCTTCTTCCGACAGCACCGAGTCGATCACCGTGAACTTCGCCTGGCCTTCGGCGATGTTCTGCAGCGGCACGTAGGTGCCGTCGTTCCAGCGCTCGCGGTTCTGGTCGTGCAGCACCGCGTGACGGTGCGTGAACGTGCCGCGGCCCGAGTCCTGGCCGGTCAGACGCACGGCGTAGCCCGAGGCCACCAGCGACGCGAACGCGAGGTGCTCGCCCATGCCCCAGTCGAGCTTGGCCTTGCCGCGGCCCATGGCGCGTCGGTCGTTGATCACGCGCTCGACGAGCGGGTGAACCTTGAAGTTTTCCGGAATCGTGGTGATGCGCTCGGCGAGGCGCTTCAGTTCCGCGAGCGGCACGGCCGTGTCGGCCGCGTCGGTCCACTTGCGGTTCAGGAACGGCACCCAGTCCACCGCGTACTTGCTCTTGTAGTTCGAGAGCACCGGATCGACCGTGTGATGGCCTTCGTCCATCGCCTTGCGGTAAGCCTTGACGTACTCCTCCGCGTCTTCGGCGGTGATCACGCCTTGCTGCACCAGCTTTTCGGCATACAGCGCGCGGGTGCCCGGGTGCTTTGCAATGGTCTTGTACATCAGCGGCTGCGTGACAGCCGGCGTGTCCTGCTCGTTGTGACCCAGCTTACGGAAGCAGACGATGTCGACCACGACGTCCTTGTGAAACTGCATCCGGAAGTCGATAGCCAGTTGCGTGGCCAGCACGACTGCTTCCGGATCGTCGCCGTTCACGTGCAGCACTGGCGCCTCGATCATCTTGACGACGTCCGAGCAGTACAACGTGGAGCGCGAGTCGCGCGGGTCCGACGTGGTGAAGCCGATCTGGTTGTTGATGACGATGTGCAGCGTGCCGTGCGTGCCGTAACCGCGCGTTTGTGCGAGGTTCAGCGTTTCCATCACGACGCCCTGGCCCGCGAAAGCGGCGTCGCCGTGAATCTGCACCGGCAGCACCTGCAGGCCGCTGTCGTCGCCGCGGCGGTCCATACGCGCCTTCGCCGAACCCTCGACCACCGGGTTGACGATTTCGAGGTGCGACGGGTTGAACGCGAGCGACAGGTGAACCGGGCCGCCTTCCGTCGAGATGTCCGACGAGAAACCTTTGTGGTACTTCACGTCGCCGGCCGGCAGGTCGTCGACGTGCTTGCCTTCGAATTCGGCGAACAGGTCGGCCGGCATCTTGCCGAGCGTATTGACCAGCACGTTCAGGCGGCCGCGGTGAGCCATGCCGATGACGATTTCCTGCACGCCGCGGGCACCGCCGTGACGCACGACTTCGTCCATCGACGCGATGAGGCTTTCGCCGCCTTCCAGCGAGAAGCGCTTCTGCCCGACGTACTTGGTGTGGAGGAAGCGCTCGAGGCCTTCAGCGGCCGTCAGGCGATTCAGGATGTGCTTTTTCTTCTCGTTCGAGAAATTCGGCGTGGAGCGAATCGACTCGAGCTTTTCCTTCCACCAGCGCTTCTGCTCCGGATCGCTGATGTACATGTACTCGGCGCCGATCGTGCCGCAATACGTGTCGCGCAGCGCCTTGACGATCTCGCGCAGCGACGCGCGCTCGAAGCCGAAATACAGATTCGTGGCGCTGTACTCCTGGTCCATGTCGGCTTCGGTGAAGTCGTAGAACGCAGGTTCGAGTTCGGGAATGGCGGGACGTTCGCGGCGCTTCAGAGGATCCAGGTTGGCCCATTGCGAGCCGAGGAAGCGATATGCGCCGATGAGGGACTGCACATAGACTTGCTTTCGCGCGGTAGCGAGGTCTTCGCCGCCGGTTGCGGTGCGCGGGATGAAGGCATTGGCCTTGGCCCGTTGCGCAAACGATTCGACGATCGGGCCATGGGCCACGTCGTTGGCATTGCTGCCGTCCGATGCAGGAACATTCTGCAACGCGTCGAAATAGCTGCGCCAGTTCTCGGGCACTGACGCCGGATTGTCGAGATATGCTTCGTACATTTCTTCTACGTACGGAGCATTGTCGCCGAACAGATAAGAGTTCGACTGGAATTGCTTCATCATTTTTACGCTCACCTTTCTTCGAGTTTCTCGAGAAATAGCGGGTTACAGAACCTTCCGCGACACGGCCTGACCGTTTAGCGGATTGCGCGAATCAAGTCTTGCTTGGAAGGACCTAAAACTTGCACCTAAAAAGCATATCACATAACGGATAGTCCAGATAGCAGGCGAATTGCCGCCCGAGCCCGGCGCGACGGGCTTTCGCGGCGATTGCCGCAATCCGCAACAGTCTTCTGCTAATAACGGCGACCAACGGGTGACGAAAAGCGCGGAAGCACCGCACAAGTAACGGGCAAACGCATATAAACGAACAGCGAACCAGCGCGAAATTCCTATAACGTTTAATGCATAGCCGGAGATGAAAAAGCCACCCGAAGGTGGCTTCGGGTCGCTTCTGGACAACCGGCGAAACAAAAACGCCGGCGCGCGCTTAGTCCACAGCGCCCTTGCGGCTTGCGGCACGGCGCTCGTGCTCTTTCAGATAGCGCTTGCGCAGACGGATGGATTGCGGCGTAACTTCGACGAGCTCGTCGTCATCGATGAATTCGACCGCGTATTCCAGCGACAACTGGACCGGCGGCACGAGGCGCACGGCTTCGTCGGTACCCGACGCACGCACGTTGGTGAGCTGCTTGCCCTTGATCGGGTTCACGACGAGATCGTTGTCGCGGCTGTGAATGCCGATGATCATGCCTTCATACAGCGCGTCGCCCGGCGACACGAACATGCGGCCGCGATCCTGCAGCTTCCACAGCGCGTAAGCGACAGCCGCGCCGTCGTCCTGCGAAATCAGCACGCCGTTGCGGCGCTCGCCGACCGCGCCTTCCTTGACCGGCTGGTACGAGTCGAACGTATGGCTCATCAGGCCCGTGCCGCGCGTAAGGGTGAGGAATTCCGACTGGAAGCCGATCAGGCCGCGCGCCGAAATACGGTATTCGAGACGCGTGCGGCCACGGCCGTCCGACGCCATATCGAGCATTTCGCCCTTGCGGCGGCCGAGCTCTTCCATCACGCCGCCATGGTGCGCGTCTTCCATGTCCACGGTCAGGTTTTCGTACGGCTCGTGCTTCACTCCGTCGATTTCCTGCATCACCACGCGCGGACGCGACACGGCCAGCTCGTAGCCTTCGCGGCGCATGTTCTCGACCAGAATGGTCAGGTGCAGCTCGCCGCGGCCTGCCACTTCGAAGGTGGTTTCGTCGCCGGTGTCTTTCACGCGCAGCGCGACGTTGTGGTTCAGTTCCTTCATCAGGCGGTCACGAATCTGACGGTTCGTGACGAACTTTCCTTCGCGGCCGGCGAGCGGCGAAGAATTGACGAGGAAGTTCATGGTCAGCGTCGGTTCGTCGACGGTGATCATGGGCAGCGCTTCCGGCTGTTCCGGCGAGCAGATGGTCACGCCGATGCCGATTTCCTCGATACCGTTGATGAGCACGATGCCGCCTGCTTCAGCCGAGTCGACCTGCACGCGCTCGAGGCCCTTGAACGACAGCACCTGGTTGATCTTGCGGTTCAGGATCGCGCCGTCAGGACCCGAACGCACGGCGACCGCCATGCCCGGCTTGATGCGGCCGCGCGTGATACGGCCCACGCCGATACGGCCGACATACGACGAGTAGTCGAGCGAGGTGATCTGCAATTGCAGCGGACCTTCCGGGTCGGCTGCGCGCACCGGCACGTGCTTGAGCACCGCCTCGAAGAGCGGGCGCATATCCCCTTCGCGCACGTCGGGCGTGAGGCCCGCGTAGCCGTTCAGGCCCGAGGTGTAGACGATCGGGAAGTCGAGCTGTTCGTCCGTTGCGCCGAGCTTGTCGAACAGGTCGAACGTCTGGTTGATCACCCAGTCCACGCGCGCGCCCGGACGGTCCACCTTGTTGACCACGACGATCGGCTTCAGGCCAAGCGCGAGTGCCTTCTTGGTGACGAAGCGCGTTTGCGGCATCGGGCCTTCCACGGCGTCGACGAGCAGCAGCACCGAGTCGACCATGAACAGCACGCGCTCCACTTCGCCGCCGAAGTCGGCGTGGCCCGGGGTGTCGACGATATTGATGTGCGTGCCTTCGTATTCGACCGCGCAGTTCTTCGAGAGGATCGTGATGCCACGTTCCTTTTCGATGTCGTTCGAATCCATCACACGTTCGGCGACCTGCTGGTTGTCGCGGAACGTGGCGGTCTGACGGAGGAGCTGGTCGACGAGCGTGGTCTTGCCGTGGTCGACGTGGGCAATGATGGCGATGTTGCGTAGGGCGCGGGTCATAGGAACCTGGATACAGTTGAGTGCGCCGCTTGCTCATGCCGCTTACCCCTGCCGCTCACCCCCTTCTACCAGGCAATACGAGGACAAATGTACGACAAGCCCAAAGCGCACTTTTGGTAACCTAACATTATAGCATGCACTGGTGACGCTTTCTGGTATTCCCCGATAGCGGACGCCGCCGCCCCCTATTCCGCGCCGCGATGCCGACAGCGGCCCACGCCAAGCGCAAAAACGCGCCGATTCTTTCTTGAGTGCGGAAAATTCCTTGCCTAAGCTGTAATAACGCTTGCCGCGTCAATCATCCAACTCTTATAATCGTGCCTAGTCAACCATTGCATTCGCACGAGAGTCATGACGGAGCCGTCCCCCACACCCGCGCCGGAGATCAGCGAGTACCAGCTTGGCGAAAGCGTCGGCTACCTGCTCTCGCGCGTAAAGTCGACCATGTCGAACCTGGTCACCCAGCGCAGCATGGCGGAACTCGGCATCACCAGCCAGCAGGGCAGCATCCTGTTCATGGTGGCGAGCGGCAAGTGCCTGCTGGCGGCCGAACTGGCGCGCGAATACGGTATCGACGCGAGCGCCGTCACGCGTCTCATCGACCGGCTGGAAAAGCGCGGGCTGCTCACGCGGGTGCGCAGCAATGAGGACCGGCGCGCCGTGCGCCTCGCGCTCACGCCGGAAGGCCACGCCATCGCGGCAAAAATGCCGAAGATATTCACCAGCGTGCTGGACAGCCTGCTCGCCGGCTTCACCCCGGAAGAAGTGGGTTTTCTGAAGAGCATGCTGCGCCGGGTGCTCATCAATTCCGGCGAATGCACCGCATTGACCCGTGATGCGGCAAGTAATTCCGAGAGCAAGTTCTAAAAAATTGCTTGCAGCGTCCATCATTACATTCCACTCAAAGAGTCGAGCGATGAAATCCCTTTCCTTGTCCGCGTCCGCGCTTTCGAGCCGGGCCGCTGTCGCCGCCGCGGCGGCAGCGCTCGCCCTCACAGGGTGCGCGAACTACTTCGGTGTCAAGAGCGACAAGCAGATTTCGTCGCCGGCGCAGTACGAGTCCACGCAGAGCCTCGCGGGCCAGGCGGGCCAGTGGCCCTCGCTTGACTGGGCCAACCAGTTCGACGATCCTCAGCTGCCGAAACTGATTGCCGAAGCGCTGGAAGGGAACCCGTCGATCGCGCAGGCGCGCCTCGCGAAGGCCTCGTCCTATATAGAAAGCTCGCGCTCGGCGCTGTACCCGAAAGTCACGGACAGCTATTCGTGGACGCGCGAGCTGCTCTCGGGCAACGCGCTCTACCCGCCTCCGTACGGCGGTTCCTGGTATAGCGAGAACAACGCGCTGGCAAGCGCCTCGTGGGATCTCGACCTGTGGGGCAAGAACCGTCAGCGGCTCGGCCAGGCCGTATCGCAGGAAAAAGCGGCCGAGGCCGACATGCAGCAGGCGCGCGTGACGCTCGCGGCGTCGGTGGCGAGCACCTACAACCAGCTTGCGCAGCTGTACGCGCTGCGCGACATCGCCGCGCGCGAGATCCAGAATCGTCAGGAGATCGGCCGCATCACGAACGGCCGTGTCGCGGCCGGTCTCGACACCAACGTCGAACGCCAGACCGCGAACGGCAATATCGCGACGAGCCAGTCCAACCTGACCGATCTCGAAGGTCAGATCACGGTGGTGCGCTATCAGCTGGGCGCGCTGCTCGGCAAGGGTCCGGACCGCGGTCTCCAGATTGCGCCGCCGGCGCTCGGCGTCGGCGGCACGGTCGCGTTGCCCGACAACCTGCCCGCCGATCTCGTCGCGCGCCGCGCCGATATTGTGGCCGCGCGCTGGCAGGTCGAAGCGGCCATGCACGACGTGAAGGAAGCCAAGGCCGAGTTTTTCCCCGACGTTAACCTCGCCGCGGGCTTCGGCTTCGACGCGTTCGGCTGGGGCCGCTTTCTGCGGGTCGGCAGCCGCCAGATGCAGTTCGGCCCGGCAATCCATCTGCCCATTTTCGACGCGGGCGCGCTCCGCTCTCAGTTGAAGGGCCGTTACGCCGACTTCGATCTCGACGTTGCCAATTACAACCAGACGCTGATCAACGCGTTGTCGGACGTCGCGACGCAAGTCTCGTCGATCCGCTCGATCGACCAGCAAGCAGGCGACGCCCAGCGCGCGCTCGACGCCTCCACGAAGGCGTATCAGCTCGCCGTGATCCGCTACAAGGCGGGTCTGTCGCCGCAATTGCAGGTGCTGACCGCCGACCAGAACCGCCTCGCCGCCGAACAGACGGTCACGACGCTGAAGATGCGCCGCCGCGATCTGCAGATCGGCCTCATCAAGGCGCTGGGCGGCGGTTTTGACGCAACGCAGACGGGCCTTGTGGTGCCGACTGACGAGCACGGCACCGCGCCGGCCGCAGCGGCGCCCGCCGCGACCACGTCGGCAAAATAGGCGGCGCGAAGCGCACGTGGACCGACTGCAACAAAGCACACACGAACATCCGAATAAACGACGACGTTTGAGAGAACCCGGAGCACATCAATGAACACCCCCCAGCAGCCCGCGGCTACGAACCAACCGGCCCAGCCGAACAAGCCGGCACAACCGGCGAACAACGGCAAACGCAAGCGCATGATGACGCTGCTCGTCATCGTGATCCTGATCGCGGCCATCGCGTACGGCCTCTACTACTTCCTCGTGGCGCGCTTTCACGAAGACACCGACGACGCCTACGTGAACGGCAACGTCGTGCAGATCACGCCGCAGGTGACCGGCACGGTCGTGGCGGTCAACGCGGACGACACGCAGACCGTCAAGGCCGGCGATCCGCTCGTCGTGCTAGACCCCGCCGACGCGCGCGTCGCGCTCGAACAGGCCGAAGCGAATCTCGCGCAGACCGTGCGCCAGGTGCGTGGCCTCTTCGCGGACGACAACCAGTACCAGGCGCAGGTCGCGCAGCGTCAGGCCGACCTGTCGCGCGCGCAGGACGACCTGAAGCGCCGTCTGACGGTGGCCCAGACCGGAGCTGTCTCGCTGGAAGAAATTTCGCATGCACGCGACGCCGTGAAGAGCGCCCAGGCCGCCGTCGACGCTGCCCAGCAACAGCTCGCGTCGAACCGCGCGCTGACGGCGAACACCACCATCGCGAATCACCCGAACGTGCAGGCCGCGGCCGCCAAGGTCCGCGACGCCTATCTGAACAACGCGCGCAACACGCTGCCCGCGCCCGTCACCGGCTATGTCGCGAAGCGCTCAGTGCAGGTCGGCCAGCGCGTGTCGCCGGGCACTCCGCTGATGGCGATCGTGCCGCTCGGCGGCGTGTGGGTCGACGCCAACTTCAAGGAAGTGCAGCTGAAGCACATGCGCATCGGCCAGCCGGTCGAACTGACGGCCGACGTGTACGGCTCGTCGGTCGTCTATCACGGCAAGGTGGTCGGCTTCTCGGCGGGCACGGGTTCCGCGTTCTCGCTGTTGCCCGCGCAGAACGCGACCGGCAACTGGATCAAGGTGGTGCAGCGCCTGCCGGTGCGTATCGCGCTCGATCCGCAGGAGCTTGAAAAGCACCCGCTGCGCATCGGTCTGTCGATGCAGGCCGACGTCAGCATCAAGGACGAAAACGGCGGCCAGCTGGGCGACGCGCAGAACACCGTTTATCAGACCAACGTGTTCGCCAAGTACGGCGACGAGGCCGACGCGGAAATCGCCCGCATCATCGCGGAAAACGCAGGTCCGAACGCCGGCACGCAAAAGGCCGTGCAGTCCGGCACCGCCCGGCCCGCGGCTGCAAAACTGATGTAAGCCGCGCGGCGACTCATACAAGGTTTCACTGAATGGCTCAGGCGCAAGTTCCTCATCCGCCGCTCGAGGGCGCGCAACTGGTGATCGGCACCATCGCGGTGTCGCTCGCCGTTTTCATGAACGTGCTCGATACGTCGATTGCGAACGTGTCGATTCCGTCCATTTCCGGCGACCTCGGCGTGTCGTCGGATCAGGGCACGTGGGTGATCACGTCGTTCGCGGTCGCCAATGCGATCTCGGTGCCGCTGACCGGCTGGCTCACCGAGCGCATCGGCCAGGTGCGCCTCTTCATGGCGTCGATCGTGCTGTTCGTGATCTCGTCGTGGATGTGCGGCATCGCGCCCACGCTGCCCTTCCTGCTCGCCTCGCGCGTGCTGCAAGGCGCGGTGGCCGGCCCGATGATTCCGCTCTCGCAAACGCTGCTGCTCGCGAGCTATCCGCGCGCAAAGGCGCCCATGGCGCTCTCCATGTGGGCGATGACCACGTTGATCGCGCCGGTCGCCGGCCCGATTCTCGGCGGCTGGATTTCGGACAACATCTCGTGGCCGTGGATCTTCTACTTCAACATTCGCGTCGGCGCCATTGCGGCCGTCGCCACGTGGATGATCTTTCGCAACCGCGATTCCGTCATCAGAAAGGCGCCGATCGACGGCGTGGGCCTCGGCCTGCTGATCGTCTGGGTGGGCGCGCTGCAGATCATGCTCGACAAGGGCAAGGACCTCGACTGGTTTTCGTCGACCACGATCGTCGTGCTGGCGCTCGTGGCGGTGATCGCGCTGGCGTTTTTCATCGTGTGGGAATTGACGGCCGAGCATCCGGTGGTCGATCTCTCGCTTTTCAGCAAGCGCAACTTCACGGGCGGCACGATCGCGCTGTCGATCGGCTACGGTCTGTACTTCGGCAACCTCGTGCTGCTCCCTCTGATATCGGCTACACAGCCACTGAAGCCGGTCTCGTGATGGCGCCTGTCGGACTCTTCGCCGTGCTGCTCTCGCCGATCACGGGCAAGATCCTGCCGCGCACCGATCCGCGCTACATCGCGACGCTCTCGTTCCTCGTGTTCGCACTGTGTTTCTGGATGCGCTCGCGCTATACGACCGGAGTGGATACCTACTCGCTCTTGCTGCCCACGCTGATTCAGGGCATCGGCATGGCCGGGTTCTTCATTCCGCTCGTGTCGATTACGCTGTCGGGCTTGCCGGGCCAGCGGATTCCGGCGGCCTCGGGTCTGTCGAACTTCGTGCGGATCATGTGCGGCGGGATCGGCACGTTAATCTTCCAGACGGCGTGGAACCATCGCTCGATCATGCATCATGCGCAACTTACCGAGCGCGCGAACGCCTACAACCCGCTCTTCGATCAATCGATCCAGCAAATGGGCGCCGCGGGTCTCAGTCAGCCGCAAGCGTATGGACTTTTCAATTCGATGGCGACGCAGCAGGCTGCGCAGCTGGGTGTGAATGATCTGTTCTTCGTCTCTGCCGGCATTTTCGTCGCGCTGATCGCGCTGATCTGGATCACGAAGCCGGAAAGAGCAGGTGGCGACGCCGGTGCCACGGCTGCGGCGGCGCATTGAGTTTGGGTTTTAGTCGCGCGACTGGTCGCGCGACTGGCGCGCAGTGGCGTGTAGTCTCGTGTAGTCGGACATGAAAAGCGGGACCGCTTGTTGGGCGGTCCCGCTTTTTTTGTTGCAATCGGCCCGCGCGCGGTTTTCGAACGTTTGCGCGACTTGCTACGCTCGCCGCCACCGCGCCGGGAGCCGCTAATTGGCCGCCGTGACCACCAGCCGTTCCGGGGCGAGCACGCCGTCCCCGCACTTCGCAACACCGAGCAGGCGGCCTTGCGCCGCCGCGTAAACTCTCACGCGCGACGCGTTCCTGGCGTCAGCGCCCAGATCGAGTTCCGAAAGCTTCAGCCGCTGACCATGCATAAAGCGGCGCGTCGCGTCCTCGTCGAGATGCACGGACGGAAAAGTGGACAGCAACGCGTCGACCGGCTGCAGCCACGCATCGCGCTCGCTTTCCGTGGCGTCCGACAGCTGGTCGAGCGTGACCGAATGCTCGAGCGTCAGCGCGCCGACGCCGGTGCGCCGCAACGCCACCAGATGAGCACCGCAGCCCAACGCCTCGCCGATGTCCTCGGCGAGCGTGCGCACGTAGGTGCCCTTGCTGCACGTGACGCGAAACGTGACATCCGGCAGCGCGCAAGCGAGCAGTTCGAGCGCATGGATCGTGACCTCACGCCCTGCCCGCTCGACGGTCTGACCCACGCGCGCGTATTCGTAGAGCGGCTTGCCGTCGCGCTTGAGCGCCGAATACATCGGCGGAACCTGAACGATGCCGCCGAGAAACCGAGGCAGCGCGGCCCGCACCGCGGCTTCGTCGCAGGTCACCGCGCGGATGTCGACGGGCTCGCCTTCGGCGTCGCCGGTCGTCGTGCGAATGCCGAGACGCATGGTGGCCTCATAGGTCTTATCGGCTTCGAGCAGATCTTGCGAGAACTTGGTGGCTTCGCCGAAACAGAGCGGCAGCAGCCCGGTCGCGAGCGGATCGAGCGTGCCGGTGTGCCCGGCCTTTTTCGCCAGATAGAGGCGCTTCACGCGAATCAGTGCGTCGTTGCTCGACAGGCCGAGCGGCTTGTCGAGCAGCAGCACGCCGTCGAGCGCGCGACGCGGCACGCGGGGGCGTTGAGGCGCGGTCATGTCGGAAGACAGGTTGGGTAGTGAGGCGGATCGGCGTCGAGCGCTGGGCGCAGCGCCGCGGACAGTGGAGCGCGCGGCGTTAGTGGTGCTTCCCGAGCCCTGCCGCGGCCACGCGCGACGCACATGGGCGCACGCGTGCGCGGGAAGCGTTAGTCCTCTTTCGCGCGACTGGCGTTCGCCTCGTCGATCAGACGCGACATCTCGACGGCACGCTCGATCGTCTTGTCGTAATGGAAATGCAGCGTCGGCACCGTATGAATGTGCAGGCGCTTGAACAACTGATTGTGCAAATGGCCGGCCGCGTGCGTGAGCGCCGCGAGCGTCTGCTGCGGATCGCCGGTCAAGGTCGTGAAATAGACCTTGGCGTGCGCATAGTCCGGCGTCAGCTCGACGCTCTGAATCGTGACGATGCCGATGCGCGGATCCTTGACCTCGCGCAGCAGTTCCGACAGATCGCGCTGGATCTGATCGGCGATCTGCACGTTGCGATTGGGTGAAGAACGTTTCTTAGGCATGGTGTTGTGTGATCCGTGGTGACGGATGCAAAAAAGTTCGCGGCCGCACGGCTACAACGAGCGCGGCGTTCGCGGAGCGCAACCGCACGGGTTGCGCGAAACGGCAGGCCCAAAAACAACGGGCGGAGTGGGCGTTGATGCCCGCTCCGCCCCTGGAACCCTTGCCGCGTGAATTACAGCGTACGCGCGACTTCGGTGACTTCGAAGACTTCGAAGACTTCGAACTGATCGCCTTCGACGATGTCGTTGAAGTTCTTGATCGACATACCGCACTCGAAGCCCTGGCGGACTTCCTTCACGTCGTCCTTGAAGCGCTTGAGCGAATCCAGCTCGCCCGTGAAGATGACGACGTTGTTGCGCAGCACGCGCACCGACGACGAGCGCTTGACGAAGCCGTCCGTGACCATACAGCCTGCCACTGCGCCGATCTTCGGCACCTTGAAGACCTGACGCACTTCGACGGTACCCGTCACGACTTCGCGCTTCTCCGGCGCCAGCATGCCCGACATCGCGGCCTTCAGCTCATCCACTGCGTCGTAGATGATGTTGTAGTAGCGAATGTCCACGCCGTTGGCCTCGGCCAGCTTGCGAGCCTGCGCATCCGCCCGCGTGTTGAAGCCGATGATGACTGCCTTCGAAGCCGTTGCCAGGTTGACGTCGGATTCGCTGATGCCGCCGACGGCGCCGTGCACGATCTGCACGCGCACTTCGTCGGTCGAGAGCTTGAGCAGCGACTGCACAAGCGCTTCCTGCGAACCTTGCACGTCTGCCTTGACGATGAGCGGCATGTACTGCACTTCGCCTTCGCCCATCTGTTCCAGCATGTTCTCGAGCTTCGCGGCCTGCTGCTTCGCCAGCTTGACGTCGCGGAACTTGCCTTGACGGAACAGCGCGACTTCACGCGCCTTGCGCTCGTCCGGCATGACGATGACTTCTTCGCCCGCTTGCGGCACTTCCGACAGACCCTGGATTTCGACCGGGATCGACGGACCCGCCGACTTGGTCGGCTTGCCGGTTTCGTCCAGCATGGCTCGCACGCGACCGTAGGCGCTGCCAGCCAGCACCACGTCGCCGCGGTTCAGCGTACCGGACTGCACGAGGATTGTGGCGACCGGACCCTTACCCTTGTCGAGCTTCGCTTCGATGACGAGACCCTTGGCCGGCGCTTCGACCGGTGCCTTGAGTTCCAGCACTTCGGCTTGCAGCAGCACGTTTTCGAGCAGGTCGTCGATACCCGAGCCGGTCTTTGCCGACACCGGCACGAACGGCGAATCGCCGCCGTATTCTTCCGGCACGACGCCTTCCGCGACGAGTTCCTGCTTGACGCGTTCCGGGTTCGCTTCCGGCTTGTCGATCTTGTTGATCGCGACGACGAGCGGCACGCCGCCGGCCTTCGCGTGGGCGATCGCTTCCTTCGTTTGCGGCATCACGCCGTCGTCGGCTGCAACCACCAGAATCACGATGTCCGTTGCCTTCGCACCGCGGGCACGCATGGCCGTAAAGGCCTCGTGACCCGGCGTGTCGAGGAACGTGATGACGCCACGCGGTGTTTCGACGTGGTAAGCGCCGATGTGCTGCGTAATGCCGCCTGCTTCGCCGGCCGCAACCTTCGCGCGGCGGATGTAGTCGAGGAGCGACGTCTTGCCGTGGTCGACGTGACCCATGACGGTGACGACCGGCGGACGCGGCAATGCTTCCGCATCCGACACTTCGCCTTCCACCAGCATGGCTTCCGGGTCGTCCAGCTTGGCCGCGACCGCGTGATGGCCCAGTTCCTCGACGATGATCATCGCCGTTTCCTGGTCCAGCATCTGGTTGATGGTGACCATCTGGCCGAGCTTCATCATCGACTTGATGACTTCCGACGCCTTCACCGCCATCTTGTGCGCCAGGTCGGCGACCGTGATGGTTTCCGGCACGTGCACTTCACGCACGATCGGTTCGGTCGGCGCCTGGAACGTGGTGCCCTGGTCCTGATGCTTGCCGCGACCCTTCGGGCCGCCGCGCCAGCCTCGGTCGACGCCGCCGCTCGTATCGCCGCGGGTCTTGATGCCGCGGCGCTTGGCTGCGTCGTCCTGCCAGCCGCCCTTTCCGCCCGGCTTCTTCTTGTCGCCGGCGGACGGCGTGGTGGTGGTCGCGGCCGGGGCCGCTGCCGCCGGCTTGCGTGCGGCGCTAGGAGCCGGACGCGCCGGCTTGTGCAGCGTGCCCTTGGCTTCCGCGGCCTTGGCCGGCTCGGCGGGCTTGGGCGCCGGTTCCGGCGCCTTCACCTGCGCCTTGCGCGGCGTGTTCATCATTTCGCGGATCGCGCGCGCTTCGGCTTCCGCCGCGGCGCGGCGCTTCGCGATTTCTTCCTGCTCGGCGCGCGCCTTTTCGGCAGCCTGACGCGCCGCGTCTTCCGCCTTCTTCGCCGCTTCGCGCTGAGCCGCGCGCTCAGCCGCAGCGCGCTCGTCGTCCTGCTCGGTGTCTTTCGCGACGGCCGCTTCGGCCGCCTGTTCGCGCGCCTGGCGCTCGGCCTCTTCGCGTTCGAGCTGTTCCTGACGCGCCTTCAGCTCCTGAGCCTGCTTCTCGAGCAGTTCGGCTTCATGACGCGCTTCTTCTTCGCGGCGCTGGAGTTCGAGCTCCTCGGCGTCCGTGCTTTCGGCCACATTATTCGATGCCTCTCCGCCTTCAGCGGAGGTTTCGTCGCGGCGGACGAAAGTGCGCTTCTTGCGCACCTCGACCTGAATGGTGCGAGCCTTGCCCGTCGCATCGGACTGCTTGATCTCCGACGTATGCCGTTTCGTCAGCGTGATCTTGCGCTTGTCCGCATCAGTCGAGCCGTGAGACTTGCGCAAGTGGTCGAGCAGACGCGCCTTGTCCGTTTCGGACAAGGAGTCGGCTTCGCTCGCTTTGGTGACGCCCGCCGCCTGCAGCTGCTCGAGCAGCACGCCTGCAGGCATTTTCAGTTCCGCGGCAAATTGGGCTACGTTGTTACTCGCCATTCATTCCTCTTAATGCAAGGACCGATTCCTTGCGGTTAGCATCGGGTCATGCAGCCTCGCGGCCGCGTTCAATTTAGTGCGCCATGGTCATTTCTCACTGGAACCAGTGTTCACGTGCTTTCATGATCAACGCCTTAGCGGCATCCTCTTCCATTCCGGTCATCTCGACCAGTTCATCCACCGCCAGCTCGGCGAGTTCGTCGCGCGTCTGGATCTGATGTTCGGCCAGTTTTGCGAGCAGGTCGGCGTCCATGCCGTCCAGGCTCTTCAGGTCGAGCGCTACATTTTCGACCTTTTCTTCATTCGCGATCGCCATGGTCAACAACGCGTCGCGCGCGCGGTTGCGCAGTTCGTGGACGGTGTCTTCGTCGAATGCCTCGATTTCGAGCATTTCGTTCAGCGGCACGTAAGCGATCTCTTCGAGGCTCGTGAAGCCTTCGTCGATCAGGATGTCGGCGACTTCTTCGTCGACATCGAGACGCGCCATGAACAGGTCGCGCAGAACAACGCGTTCCTGATTCTGCTTTTGCGCAGATTCGTCCGGCGTCATGATGTTGATCTGCCAGCCGGTGAGTTCGCTGGCAAGACGCACGTTCTGGCCGCTGCGGCCGATCGCGACCGCCAGTTCGTTTTCGTCGACGACGACGTCCATCGAATGCTTCTCTTCGTCGACAACGATGGACTGGACTGCAGCCGGCGCGAGCGCGCCGATCACAAACTGGGCGGGATCCTCCGACCATAGCACGATGTCGACGTTTTCGCCACCGAGCTCGTTACGCACCGCCTGCACACGCGAACCGCGAATGCCGACGCAGGTGCCGATCGGGTCGATACGCTTGTCGTACGCGACCACGCCGATCTTGGCGCGCACGCCGGGGTCGCGCGCCGCCGCCTTGATTTCGAGCAGGCCCTGTTCGATTTCCGGCACTTCCATTTCGAACAGCTTCATCAGGAATTCGGGCGCCGTACGCGACAGTTCGATCTGCGGACCGCGCGCGGTGCGATCGACCTTCGCGATGTAGGCGCGCACGCGGTCGCCCACGCGCAGGTTTTCCTTCGGAATCAGCTGATCGCGGCGCAGGAGCGCTTCGACACGGCCCGTTTCGACGATGAAGTTGCCCTTATCCAGGCGCTTCACCGAGCCGGTCATGATGTGCTCGCCGCGCTCGAGGAAGTCGTTCAGGATCTGCTCGCGCTCGGCGTCGCGCACCTTCTGCAGGATCACCTGCTTGGCGGCCTGCGCGCCGATACGGCCGAATTCGATGGACGGCACCGGTTCTTCGATGTATTCGTCGATCTGGATTTCCGGCTTCTGCTCGCGTGCTTCGAACAGCAGGATTTCCTGATCCGGCTCCTGCAGACCGGCTTCGTCCGGCACCACTTTCCAGCGGCGAAACGTTTCGTGCTCGCCGCTTTCACGGTCGATATGGACGCGGATGTCCGCGTCTTCTTCGAAGAGTTTCTTGGAGGCCGAAGCGAGAGCCGCTTCGAGCGCGGCAAATACCACGTCTTTGTCGACATTCTTCTCGCGTGCCAGCGCATCCACCAGCATCAACACTTCGCGACTCATTGTTTGCGGCTCCTAAAGTCAACTTTCGGAACGAGGCGTGCTTTGTCCATGTCCGCGAGCGTGAAATCGAGCATCGCGGCGCCTTCCTTCCCTTCAAATTCCAGACCGATGGTCTCGCCTTGCGGAGCATACAAAATACCCCGGTACGATTTCCGTCCGTCCAATGGCTTTTTCAATGTGATTACCGCCTCGCTGCCTGCGAAGCGTTCAAAATCCGCCAGTTTTTTCAGCAGACGGTCGAGGCCCGGCGACGATACTTCGAGCCGCTCATAATCGATATTTTCGACCGTCAGTAAGTGCTGGAGCTGACGCGTGACTTTCTCGCAGTCTTCGATCGCGATGCTGCCGGCCGGCTGGTCGATATAGATACACAACATGCCGCGCCCAGTGCGCTCGAGATCGACGAGCTCGTAACCGAGTCCCACGACCGTGGTTTCAATCAGTTCCGTCAGTTGCACAGTGCCCTCTTAGATGTTCGCACAGCGAGCCTGCCGCTTGTTCTGCAAACAACCAATGCGGGCCGCGCGCCTAGCCGGCGCACGTTCGTGCTACCCGGGATGCCGAACCACGATGAACTGAGCGGCAAAAAATGGGCTGAACGCCCATCATCTTATTACCGGCGGTCGCACCTGAGCCGCACATGAAAAGCCCCACGCCCAGAGGCGATTGTAGCCATTTTCAGGACAAACGCAAACCGCAAAGCGCCGCGCCAAGCGCATTTCCGCTTGATTTCATGGCGATCTTTCGACGATGTTTCGACAATGGCGGCGTTTGCGGACTTTGCAAGACGGCGCCCGCGCAATCTGGCCCGACTTCCGTCTGCGCTCGGTTCACTTACGGCGCCGGCAGGCGCGGCAGCCCTCGGTCAGCTCATCGCCGCGCCTGCCCGCGGCTCGTCCCCCAAGCGACTAGATGCCGGCTCAAGCAAGCCGCCGACCCTTCGCGCGCACGATCAACACGTGCGATCAACGCCCCCGCGAACGGCCGCGCGGCGCGCCGTTGCCGCGGTTGCCGCCCGGCGCACGATTGCCGCCGCTCCAAGGCGCGCGGTTGCCGTCGACGTCGCGGCCACCGCGCGGTGCGCCCGTGCCGCCGAACCCGCCCGCGCTCCGGCCGGCGCCACGATTGCCGTAGCTGCCGCCCAAGCCCGCACCGGCGCCGCCGCCGAAGCCACCGCCCGCCGCACCGCGCCGGCCTTGACCGCGCGGCTGCTGTTCGAAACGGTGATGCGACATCAGCACCGGTTCGCGGCTGATAAAGCCCATCGACGTCTGCATCGGATCGGGCTGCTTGCGCTCAGGCGCGGCATTGCGGCCACCGCGCTCTTCGCTCGGCGCCTTTAGGCCCACAGATGCCATCAGCGCGCGCACCTGATTGTCTTCGAGCTCTTCCCAGCGGCCGCGCTTCAGGCCCTTCGGCAGCGAAATCGGGCCGTGACGCGTGCGGATGAGACGGCTGACCATCAGGCCGGCGGCTTCGAACATGCGGCGCACTTCGCGGTTGCGCCCTTCGGCGAGCGCGACGTGATACCAATGATTGGTGCCTTCACCGCCGCCGTCGCGGATGCGCAGGAAATTCGCCGGACCGTCGTCGAGCTCGACGCCGTTCAGCAGCTTCTGACGCATGCCTTCCGCCAGTTCGCCGACCACGCGCACCGCGTACTCACGCTCGACGCTATAGCGCGGATGCATGAAACGGTTCGCGAGATCGCCGGAAGTGGTCAGCATCAGCAGACCTTCGGTATTGAAGTCGAGGCGGCCGACCGCGAGCCACTTGGCGGTTTTCATCGGCGGCAGTTTGTCGAACACCGAAGGACGGCCTTCCGGATCGGCATGGCTGACGATCTCGCCCGTCGGCTTGTGATACAGCAGCACGCGCGGCGGCTTGTTGGCGAGCTTACGCTTGACCGGCTTGCCGTTAATGCGCACCTGATCGGTCGGCATGATGCGCTGGCCGATGTGGGCCGGTTCGCCATTCACCGAAACCCGGCCGGCGACGATCAGCTCTTCCATGTCGCGGCGCGAGCCCATGCCGGCCTCGGCCAGCACCTTGTGAAGCTTGGGCGCGTCGTCGGCGGCGGAAAGGACGCGCTTGGCCGCGGCCGGCTTGCCCCGGCGCAGCATAGGCGCGCGCACGCCGCCCGTCGTGCTGTTGTCGGCGTCGAAAGCCGGCGATGTGACGTACGAGAACAGGTCGTCCTGTGCGCCGGCGGCCGCTGCCGCCGGCGCTTCGCCGCCACGGCGATTCTGGCGCTGACCGCCAGCGCGCGGCGCGCTGTCACGTTGACCTTCGCGCTGACCTTCACGTTTTGCACCGCCGGCATTGCGGCGCGACCCCTGGCCCTTCGCGCCGGCTTCCTTGCGCGGCGGGCGCGCCTGCGCCGCCACTTCGCCGTCAGGCGGAGCTTCGCCCGCGACCGGGGCGGCCTCAAGCGGCGCGCCTTCGGCGGCCTTCGTCTTCGCGCCGGCGCGGCGCCGGGCAATCAGACTGCGCGGCCCGCGACGCAGCCCGCGACGCGGACGGTCCTCGCCGTCTGCTTCCGTGGTCTGCGCCGGGCGCTCGCCCTCGCCTGCCGACGCTTGCTGGGTGCGCGTTTCGTCAGCGCGCGCCGACGGCACGGCGCGCTCGGATTCGGACGAATCGGTGTCGTGGGTATGTGTCAAAACAACCTCAAAATGTCAGGTCGCGCGCCCCTTGCAGGCGCGGCAAAAAATGTTCGGTTACGTCAGGCGCTGCGCGACTCGGCTTCGTCGTCGGTCAGAATGCCTGCGTCCTGTGCGGCATCGCGACGATCTTCCTCGTCGTGCGCCGCTCGGGTCGGGTTCGATCCGGCCGCGTGCTCCGTGCCGCGGAGGTCGCCCGAACCGTGCGCGGATGTTGCGAGATCGGCCGGACCGGCCTCGGCGAGCGCATCGCGATCTGCTCCCGATTTCGCTTCCGCTTCGGCCTCGGATTGCCCGGCGCCTGGCAGCGGTGCAACGTTTGCCGCTTCGCTGCCTGCCTCGGGGGCGTTTTCCGTGGGCTCCGCCTGCTCCGCTTCTTTTACTGCTTCCGGTTGCGGCTCGACGGCCGCATGGGTGGCAGTTCCGGACTCGCCGACGCTCCCGGCTGCGGTGCCCGTTTGCGCGCCGTCAGCCTGCTCGTGCGCCGAATGGTCGGCGGCCTCAGCCTCTGGTGCAGCGATTTCCGTTCCCGCCTCTGCGCCGGCTGCCGCTTCCGCCGCGGTCATGTCGGCCGCTTCAGGCGCGTTCTCATCGCTTGCTTCATGCGATGCCGGCGTCTCGCCACTCTCCGCGTCGGAAAACTCGATTGCATGCTGTCCGAGCAGGTCCGCGTTCAGTTGCGCCGACGGGTCCGCGAGTGGCGGCAATTCGTCGAGCGCGCGCAAACCGAGGTCGTCGAGAAACTGACGCGTGGTCGCATAGAGCGCCGGACGCCCCGGCACGTCGCGATGTCCGATCACCTCGATCCAGCCGCGGTCTTCGAGTTGCTTGACGACCTGCGTGTTCACCGTCACACCGCGAATCTCTTCGATATCGCCGCGCGTGACCGGTTGCCGGTATGCAATGATCGCCAGCGTTTCGAGCACCGCGCGCGAATATTTCGGCGGTTTCTCGGGATGCAGACGATCCAGATACGAACGCATCGCGGGCTTGCTTTGAAACCGCCAGCCCGACGCCAGCCCGACCAACTCCACACCGCGCCCCGACCAATCCTGTTTCAGGTCTTCGAGCAGAGTCCTAACGGTGTCTGCCGACACGCCGTCGGCAAAGAGCTTGCGCAAATCGCCGAGCTTTAATGGCTCCTGCGCGCAGATCAAGGCTGTCTCGAGGACGATCTTCGCCTCTTGGGTATTCATGCAGCTAGGTCAGACCCTGTGTTCAAAGAACCGGATCAAACAGACGATGTGGAACTGAAGACACGCTCGCCCGATTCTGATCGGTCATACTGATGGGAGCACGCACCGGGGGGAGGCGAAACATACTATCGAGCCAAACCCAGCCGGACGGAGCAGCGATATTCCGGACAGGAATCGCGTGACTGAGCGCCATATTACGCAAAAACATCCGGTGCGTAAAGCAAACCGCCGGACAACATGCCCGGCGCATGGGCGAGCAACGCTTGAGCCGGCGCGCGCCCCGAAGACGCCGTCGCACCGGTCGGACGCGCCAAGGCGCGCGAGGTTCCCGCGCGCCTTGGCCGGGCCCGACTAAAGTGTCCCGTGCTGCGCCAGGAAACGCTTCAGGCGCTCCACACCGGCGTCGAGCCGCGCGATGTCGCATGCATAGCACCAGCGCAAAAACCCCTCGCCCTCGGGACCGAACGCGCTGCCAGGCGCGATGCCGAGACCCACTTCGCGCACCATCGCCTTGCACAGTTCGAGGCTGCGCGAGGCGCCCGTCATCGAAAAGAACAGGTACATCGCGCCTTGCGGCGCCTTGACATCGACGCCCGGCACGGCGGACAACGCCCGCACCAGATGATCGCGCGACGCCTTCAGGTCGCGCACCAGCTCCTGCGTGAAGCACTCGCCCTGCTGGACGGCGGTGATGCCCGCCAGCCGCACGAAACCCGGCGCGCATGAAGTGTTGTACTCGACGAGCTTGCCAAGATCGTCCATCAGGCCCTTCGGCGCGACGATCCAGCCAAGGCGCCAGCCTGTCATCAGCCACGCCTTGGAAAACGAGTTCACGCAGATCACCCGCTCGTCGTGCGAGGCGAGATCGAGAAATGACGGTGCCGCGCCATGGCTGTCGAGCGGACCGTCGGGGTAATAGAGGCGCTCGTGGACTTCGTCGGCGACGATCCAGATGCCGTGCCGCCGGCAATGCGCGAGCACGGCACGCTGCTGCTCGCGCGTCATGACCCAGCCGGTCGGATTATTCGGCGAATTGACGAACAGCATCTTCGTGTCCGGGGTGAGCGCGGCCAGCAAGCGCTCGACGTCGAGCTGCCAACCGTGCTCGCCGTAGTCGAGCGAGACGGTTTCTACATGCGCACCAAGAATCTTCGGAATTTCGACGAGATTCGGCCACAGCGGCGTGACGGCAACCACGCGGTCGCCCGCTCCCACGACCAGTTGCGCGGCGAGCATCAGCGCGCTGACGCCCGCGCTCGTCACCGCGATATGATCCGGGGCGAGGTGTCGCCGTGCAGGCCGCTCACGTAATCGGCGAGCGCCGTGCGCAACGGCGCGATGCCCAGGTTGTGCGTGTAGAACGTCGCGCCGGCCTGCAGCGCGGCGCTGGCGGCGTCGCGGATGAAGGCCGGTGTCACGCGGTCGGATTCGCCGAACCAGAACGGCAGCATGTCGGCCACACAGAAGCCGGCATTGGCCACTTCGCGAATCTGCGACGCACGCAGCGTGCGCACGGCGTCGCGCGCATGCGGGATGAAGGGCACGGAGAGTTCCGGTTCGCTCATCGAGGCTTCCAGGTGAGTAAAAGGCTGAAATCTAAAAGGCTAACGTCGGCGAGCGCGCCGCAAAACGGCACACATCGCCAAGGCGTGCAGGCGGCAGTTTAGCCCAGCGTCCGACGATGCGACGTCGAGCCGCGCACCGGGAAGGCGCGCTGGGCGGCCATTAACCGGCTCAGAGCAGGTCTTCTGCCCGCGCCGGCAGTTCGCGGATCAGATCCCACACAGCCTGAGCCGCCGGCGACAGCGAGCGATCGCGCCGCCGCACCAGTTCGACGGTGCGCTCGGCTCGCGGCACCAGCGGCCGCGCGGTCAGCGCAGCGCCGGCGGGTAGCGGCAAGGCCAGCCACGGCAGCACGCTCACGCCGATGCCGGCCTCGACGAGCCCGAACACCGTCGCCGAATGCCCGAGCTCCTGCACCACCGTGGCGTTCACGCCGTGTTCGTGCATGACGGCGTCGATGATCGGCCGGCTGCCCGACGCGTAGTCGAGCATCACGAGCTATTCGCCTTCGAGCTCCGCCCAGCCGACCTCCTTGTGGCGCGCGAGCGGATGATCGTCGCGCGACACGAGGCAGAACGAATCCGTCATCAGCGATTCGCTCGACAGATCCTCCGCGGCGAACGGGCCGATGATCACACCGAAATCCACCTCGCCGGACCTCACCTTGCGCAGCACGTCGCTCTGCACGTCGTCGCGCGACCCGAGCGCCACGTGCGGAAAGCGCTCCCCGCATGCCGCCAGCACGCGCGGCATCAGCCGGCATGCGACAGTCGGGCTGGCCGCGACGACCACGCGTCCGCGACGCTGCTCGCCGATCTCGCGGATTTCGCGCAAGGCGTCGTCCAGATCGCCTAAAAGACGCGACACGCTCGAAACCAGATTGCCGCCGACGTCGGTGAGCTGCACCTCGCGCGTCGTCCGGTCGATCAGCTTCAGGCCGATTTCGCCTTCCAGCTCGCGCACGCAACGGCTCACCGCGGATTGCGTCAGCCCGACTTCCTCGCCCGCGCGACTGAAACTGGAGAGGCGCGCGACCTCGATGAAAACCCTTAGCTGGCGCAACGTCACGTTCATTTATTCCGCTCATCAATAACCCATTTTGATGTGCACTATACGCGCAGACAGCCGCCTGCACCGCGGCCGCGCGCACTCGCTGCAATGCAGCAATGAGGCGCAAACGCACGCCGCGCGGGCCTTGCTGCACAAGATTGGTGATTGTCCCGATTTGCGAGATAGCTTTTTTGGATTCTCATACGGTCCTAGCTAGCGCCAGCGCTGGCCCGCTGTCACGGGGCTCTCAGGCGGTTGGACTCAACTTGGCACACATCTTGCATCGACTTGGTCACAGGTCGGCGCCATGACTTCTGACTGCATAGCAGACCGTGGCAAACCCGACCCCCTTGGCACTCGCCTATCGAGTGCATGGAGAGTGCGCGGCGCGGGGCAGCGCACCGGAGTTAGCTTCGCTGAGGTGAAACATGATGCTGTTCGACGATTTGAGAGACAACGAGTGGGCGCTGGTCGAGGCGTTGTTCTGTGCGGAGCCAGCACGGAGCGAGCGCCGCGGTCGGCCGCGCGTCGAAGCACGGGCGGTCGTCAACGCCGTGCTGTGGGTGCTGTCGACGGGCGAAGGCTGGTCCAAGCTGCCGGGCCGCTATCCGTCGCCGCCGACTTGCCGCCGCCGTTTCGACGAGTGGCAAGCCGATGGTACGCTCGCCGAAATTGTGAAGCGACTCGGCACGAGCGGCCGCGAAATTTCGCGGCGCGGCCGCATTGGCGCGACCGCCGCGAAACCGCCGGCACCGCCGAGCCGTGACCGTCTGCGCGGCGCGTTCTGGACCAATCCGGAATCGTGGCGCGCACCGGTCAAGATGGCCTGAACAAAGCGTATTGTCTCCGGGCGCCTGCGGGCGCCCGGAGGTTCATCTGGACGCGCCTGGCGCCTGCCCGGCGGCTCTCTTTCGACGGCCTGTTGCCGATCTCTGCTTGACGTTCGCCGCCTGGCGCTGGCCGGTCGCACCTTTTCCCCTGACGTTCGCCGACGCGCGCTGCAGCTGCGCACCTCTCCACGCCTCGCCGTTCCTTTCATGCGTACCCGCGTGCCGCCTCAGACGCCCTCGCGACCCATGAGTTGCGGGTGAAACATCCATTTACTATTACTTACAGCGTGCTTTCTTGCCCCCGCATACCTTATACGTATGCAAACAGGCCTGATGTCGAGGGGGCCTGGACGGGAGCTCAGCATGAAACCAATGTCACTGCTTCTGTGCGGCATTGTGCTTTCATCAATGGCCGCACTGGCGCTCGCCCAACAGCGCCCGCAAGGCTGGAACTGGCGGCCGGATCGCGCGGCTTCCGTCGAGGCCTGGCAGCAAAGCGCCGAGCGCAGCCGCGAATTCACGCCGCCCGCGCCGCGCGGCGACTTGCGCGGCGATATCGCGAGCAACGTGCGCACGCGGCCGGAACCGCCGCATGGCGATCCGTCGCGGCGCCGTTAGGCGTGATTGGCCGCGGTTAGACGCGCTACGGGGCTGCGCACCGCGCAACGGTCGTGGGCACACTGCAAGGTGACGTTGCAAAAGACAGGGCGAAATCTCGGGGAACCACGGCTGCCCGCATCGGTCAGACCTAACGCCATTAGCACAGCGTGGCAGCAGTAATTCCGGTACGCCCGTATCCTCGCGATACGGGCTTTTTTAGCCGTGTCGCGAAGCGGGGCCAACAAGCCTCGTGGAGGCGGACAGCTTTGTGCTGTCTGGCTAGAGGAATGGAATGCGCCGCGCTAGGTACGCGCTTCAAGCGACGCAGCGGAGTCCGTTTCCGCCGCGGCGAGAACATAGTCGCTCATGCGCTGCGCGGTCCACAAAAGGAGACTTTCGTCGTGCGAGAGCCGCGCGAATTCCGCGCGCCCGCGGTCGGTCAGGACGGCAATGTCGACAGGGGCATGAAAGCCCGGCGCCGGCGCGACGGTGCGTTGCCGAACGGTGTCCATCAGGCCGAGCGCGCGAAGATATTGGAAAACGCCCGGGCGCTTCGCCCATGGCACCTGACGATATTGCGCTCGCCGCAGCGCTTCGAGTACCGCTTCGTTGGAATACGTGGTCATCTTACTTCTTTCTTAAAGTGCAGCCATGACACATTTATGCCAACACGTCACCGCGCCACCAGCGACGCGCCTGGCACCCGCCCGTGGCTGGAAGCTGGCCGTAACCCGTACGGCCGAATTCCGCCAGGTGCTGCCTGGTCTAATGTTTCGGGACCCCCGTCAGAACCCATGTTAGCGTTCTGCCTGCGAGCCGACGGTGCAACCGCTGCGGCGCGATAGCAGGCCCGAAGATTTAATCCCGAAAGACATACGTTACCCCATCTAAATTGATTCTATTCACTTTATTGGCGCTTTTTTTGCAGCAATCCTGATATGGAAGCGCGCCCGACGGCCTCTCGTCTTCTGCACCGTTGCCCTTTTCTGGCTGCTTTCGACCGGCTGGCTGACCGCCCCGCTGCTGAGCCTCGCCCAGCCGCAGGCAGAGACCAGCGCGCCGACCCGCTTCGCGCCGCGCACCGCGATCATCCTGCTGGGCGGGGGCACCGTGTACAGCGCCATTGGCCTGTTCTGAAACGGACGTGTGTCCCACCGGCACTTTGCTTAGCGATGCGAACGAATCTGACAGGTGATCTGACAGTCGCATGGGCTTCGATGGTGTCTTCGCCATCTGCTTAAGCCCAGTGGATCAGAGCGACGTCTAGATGTAACCAATGGCGCTTGCCGTTACAAAACGCCCGCAGGAGCGCGTATTGCTGACTAGAATGCACTCGTCT
This sequence comes from uncultured Paraburkholderia sp., assembly GCA_940746715.1. GTDB lineage: Bacteria > Pseudomonadota > Gammaproteobacteria > Burkholderiales > Burkholderiaceae > Paraburkholderia. The sequence goes on along the minus strand of CALNWN010000004.1, from coordinate 271,497 downwards.
TTCCGATTGGACAGACGAGTACTCGGGTCCACAACCACTCTGCGGAGGTAGCAATGAAGAAAGTGTCCCTCGCGATTCTGATTTCTCTCGGTGCCGTGACCGGCGCGGCGTATGCGCAGGAGGGCGGCGTCACCATGAGTACCGACCCGGCCAAAGCCGCCGACGTCGAGCAACGCGCGCAAGATTTGCAAAACCGCCAGCAAACGATGGAAACCGCACCTGCCGCGCCGATGAGGCATCACAAAGCGTTGCCGCATCACCACAAGAAGGGCGCCAAGGCCGACGCATCGAGCTCGTAAACGCAATCCGTGCAATCCCCGCAATCCCGGGGGCCGGTCGGCCGGGCGCGTCGCCAGACATTCGCGGCGCCCCGCACCTGCGCCCACGGCCTCGCCGCGTAGGGGAAAAGCCGAAGCCGGCCGCGCCGGTTCCGGCTTTTTTATTGCCCGATGCGCTGCCCGGTATGCTAAAGTCGCGCACCGACCGGCGCCCCGCCGGAACCCCTAAACCCGTGCGCACCCTGGTGCGGAGGACAGCATGAGCAACATCCAGCTAGATATCGAATGGACTGAAGCAGCATCCCGCAAAATCGAAAAACTGATGCCGCGCGGCGGTCAGGAAGCGTTTCTGGCGCTGCCGCCCGTCGAATGCCTGCCGATGGAATGCGACGTGCTGTTTCTCGGCCCGGACGGCAAGCAGCAGCCGTTCATCGTCGCGGAGCGCCAGTATCACCACGATGGCGACGCCGACTGGACCATCATCCTGATTCTGGACGTGCCGCAAGCCATGCATTGAAAGTGGCCGCGCGCCGATCGCGGCCACCGGCATACCAGCGGCGCTGACCGTGCAATCTCGCCGCGCGCCAAGCGCGGCGAATTCCAAGGCGCTCTTCCGAGCGCCCCAAAACCTACAGAATTTTCGACACCACGCGAATTTCCGCGTGTTCGACCCAATCGGCCACCGCCTGCTTATAGGCCATGATGTGCGCGGATTGCGCGTGAGCGGCCAGCGCCGCCTGACTTTCCCATCGCTCGAAGAACACAAACCGCCGCGGCTCCTGCACGTCGCGGTGCAGGTCGTACTGAAGCGCGCCCTGCTCTTTGCGCGTCGGTCCGACAATCCCTTCCAGCGCCTCGCGCAACTGCTCTTCGTAGCCGGGTTTCGCTACTGAAATGGCGACCACCGCGATTTCCGACATCCTTTTCTCTCCGTTTTGCGAAAAGCAGCAGCATAGCCACTGCACGCCGATGCTGCAGGCAGCCGCGCACGCGCGGCCCGTCGCCCGGCCCAGGGACCGTAGAGGCCGCCGCGCTAACGTCTGAGCACCGCCGCCTGGAGTTTGGCGGGCATTCACGGGCCGCCCTGCTACCCTCGCCTCATGCAAGCTTACATATAGCCCGGTCGCGGCCTGCCGCGAGCGGCGCGGATCGATGCAAGCGGGAATCGCAGCGAGCACCGGCGAGTCCACGCGAGACGGCGTGCTCCCTCATCCGCCCGCGGCAACGCAGTCCCATGCGTGCACCGCCGCTGCGCGCCTCTGTGACAACCCGCACATTCATGCGAATTGCAAGCTGCTAGACTCATTTTGACCACTCCGCTGGAGTCCCGCATGGCTGGCACCGCTCTATGCGTTCCAGGGTTCAATCCGGTTCGCCGTGCGGGCGTTCCGCTTGAGTATTCCGCTGCGCATCCGCTGTGCACCGAGTTCGCGTGCGCGCCCCGTCACCCGATTGCCGCGATGCCACCATGTCCGCTCTCATGCCCGCCTTTACGCCATCCCGTCAGCGAACTGAGTCTGAGCGGCCTCCTTCCGCACCTCGTCCGGGACGAGTCCGGATGGACCGCGACGTGGCGCGCGCTCACCTTGCACAGCGTGTTTCAGCCGGTGCTCTCGGTCACGCATCAGTGCGTGGTCGGCTACGAAACCCTGCTGCGCGCCTTCGATCCGGTCGGGTTGCCGGTCTCGCCGGAAGTGCTGTTCTCGGGCACCCGCTCGGCCGCCGACGCGCGCGAGCTCGATCGCATCGCGCGTTGCCTGCACGTCGCGAATTTCATGGAGCAAGGCATCGCGACCGGCTGGCTCTTTCTGAACACGCGGCCGCAGGTGTTCGAAACCGGCTGGCCGCAGCGGACCTTCATCGACGAGCTTTCCGCGCATTTCGGCTTGCCGCAAGAGCGCATCGTGATCGAGGTGCTCGAGCAGCCCGCCGACGATGAATCCGCCGTCGCCAGCATGCTCACCGCGTCGCAGCCACGCGATTTCCTGATCGCAATCGACGACTTCGGCACCGGCTTCTCGAACTTCGACCGCGTCTGGCGCTTCAGACCGGACATCGTCAAGCTCGACCGGTCGCTCGTCGCACGCGCGGGCAAACGCGAAGGCGACGATTCGATGATCGGCCATCTGATCGCGATGCTGCATCAGTCGGGCACGCTGGTGCTCGCGGAAGGCGTCGAAACGGACGAAGAGCTGATGATCCTGATGCAGGCCGACGTCGATTTCGTGCAGGGTTTCTGGCTCGGCCAGCCGAACGGTTCGATCGAGGCCGCCGTCGCGAACGTGCCCGCGAAAATCGAGTCGATGTGGAGCAAGTTCGCCGACTACGAGCGCGCGCACGCGCGCCACAAGCAGCTCGGCTTCGAAGGCTTCGCCGAAGCAGTCGCGGCCGCCGCGGAGGCGTACAAGGTAACGGGCGACCTTCAGCAGGCAGCGCAACGAGTGTGGCATCTGCGCGAAGCGCGCTGCGTATTCATCACCGACGAGCAGGGGCAGCAGACTCAAGCCTCCATCACGGCCGCCTCGGTGCCGGCGCTCGCGCAGCAACTGGTCGCGGCGCGCCTACCTGAAGCATGCGCTGGCCGCGCGCGGACGCGTCGCGATGATGGGCCCGCACTATTCATTGGCGGACGGCGACGACTGTTACACCGCGGCGCTCGCTTTCGAGCGCGACGGCAAGACCCATGTGCTGTGCGTCGACTTCGTCCCCGCAGGCCCGACAGCCCCCGCCGGGCCTGCGGGCGGACCGCGCGCCGGCGGACGGCCTCGCTAATCGTCGATCCTGCCGCGGCCCGACTTGATCTCGCTGCGCCGCGACTTCTTTCGAGACGCCGCATGTTCGAGGCGCGCGTCGGCCGTGTCGCAACGCGCGGCTTGCGCGTCACGCTGACGCTCTCCACCAGTTCGTCGAGCCGCGCGAGCGCGGCCGCGCGGTTCAGCTCCTGAGTCCGATGCTCCTGAGCCTTGATGACGACCACGCCGTCACGCGTGATGCGCCGGTCGGACAGAGCAAGCAGACGCATCTTGAGCACTTCCGGCAACGACGAAGCCCGCACGTCGAAGCGCAACTGAATGGCGCTCGACACCTTGTTGACGTTCTGACCGCCGGCGCCTTGCGCGCGCACCGCGGTCAGTTCGACTTCGTTCGACGGAATGGGATAGCGGGATGTCATGATGCCGCCAGTGTACACAGCCGAGCGACGGCACCGCCGCTTGCGTGCCGCGTGCAAACCGGCCCGCGGGTTGATCCCGCGCCGGGCAATGGCCGATACTGGGCTCTTTCTCTTTCGGCGGATTTTTCCATGAAGCTTCGCCCCGGTTTTGTGGTCGAAATGGCCGTCAACTTCCTGTTGCCCTGGCTCGCGTATCGGCTCGCGCTGCCGCATCTTGGCGAGACCCGCGCTCTGCTCGCCTCCGCGGCACCGCCGGTGGCATGGAGCCTGATCGAACTGGTCCGCTTTCGCCGCGTCGACGCGCTCAGCGTGATGGTGGTCGTCGGCATTGTCCTATCGATCGGGGCGATGGCGCTTGGCGGCAGCCCCCCGCATGCTGCTGTTGCGCGAGTCGCTCGTGTCCGGTGCGGTCGGCATTGCCTTCCTGCTGTCGCTGGGATCGCGCCGGCCGCTCGTCTTCTACCTTGCACGCGCGACGGTCGCTCGGGAAATGGAAGGCGGCGCCGAACGCTTTGAAACGCTGTGGCGCGAGCGCCCCGCAGTGGCGAGCGGCATGCGGCTGATGACCCTGGTCTGGGGCATCGGGCTAACGGGCGAAATGGCGCTGCGCGCGTGGCTGGCGCTCAATTGGCCGATTGAGCGGTTTCTCGCGGTATCGCCTTTTATCGGCTACGGCATCTACGGAGCGCTGGCTCTCTGGACGCTGCGCTATCGCAAAACCATGCGTAGCCGTGTAGAAAAGCAGGCGGAAACGGCGCCGAGCGCAAGCTGATGCAGCGCGAGCGCGGCGCCATGAAGCTCTGGGGGACGCAAAGCCCTCGCGCAGCCGTTCACGCATTGCGTCCCGTCGCGTCGCCTCGCCCCCCGTGCGCGCACGCCCGCACCCTAACGGCCACGCGATGCCTCCGCGATTCTCGCCGCGAGACCCGAGTCGCGCTGTGTGGGCGTCGCAATCGCCTGAGCCAGCACCGCGCGCGCGCCGATCACTTCCACGCGCTCGCGAGCGCGCGTGATCGCCGTGTAGACCAGTTCACGCGACAACACCCTGCTGAATGTCGACGGCAGCACCAGCACCGCATGCTCGAATTCCGAGCCTTGCGACTTGTGAACCGTCAGCGCAAACGCGGTGTCGTGCGGCGGCAGCGCGGCCGGCGACACGGCCCGCAGACTGCCGTCGCCGGTACGAAAGTAGACCCGCAGCAAGCCGCCCGCGCCGGGCAGTGCAATGCCGATGTCGCCGTTGAAGAGCCCCAGCGCATAGTCGTTGCGCGTGACCATGACGGGCCGCCCGGCGAACCACTGCGCGCCGACCGCGAGCGTGACGCCAGCCGCGCGCCGCACCTGCGCCGCCATCAGCGCGTTAACCTGATCGACGCCGCGCGGGCCCGAGCGGGTCGCGCACAGCACGCGGAAACGATTGAGCCCGTCGAAGAGCGGCGTCGGATCCGGCGTCGCCTCGGCCAGCGCGGCAGCCAGCGCATTCGCGTAGGGCGCGAAGCCGGCGGCGAGGCGCTCGACGGTGCGTTCGGCCAGCGTCGGGTGCGCGTCGTCGTGAAGCGCGGCGGCATGTCGAGTGGCGTCGGCGAGCAGCACCTCGAGTGCGGCGCTCGCCGCGCCATTGCGAATCGCCAGCGAAAGGCGGCCAATCGGAGATTCGAGCCCGAACCGATAATTGCGCTCCAGCCAGACGACGCAATCCGCGAGTGGGCTTGGCGGCTGGTGCGGCGGCGGGCTCGCGGCGTCGGCGGCGCTGGCGCTGGGGCTGGGGCCCGCGTTGGCGTTGGCGTCGAAGAGGTCTGCGTTGCGTGCTGCGTCGAGCGCGCGGGTCGCGTCGGATTTCGCGAACAGGTCGTCGGACGGGCTGTCGGAAAGGCGCGGATCGGCGGCGTCATCTTGCCGGAAGCGCTCGGGCCATGCGTCATAAGCGTGTGCGACGCGTGGCAGCGACTGCGTGAACCGCGCCTCGTCGATACCCAGAGCGCCTGCAATTCGCTGCACGCCCAGCGTCGTGAACGCAGGCCGCGCGCTTAGTTCCGCAAACACGGCACCGGCCTCCACGGCTGCAAGCTGGTCCTTGTCGCCGGGCATCACGAGTCGCGTGTGCGGCGCAATGGCGTCGAGCAGGTGCGCGGCCATCGCGACGTCGATCATCGACGCCTCGTCGATCACCACGACGTCGTAAGGCAACGGGTTATCGCGATGATGCCGGGAGCGCCCGCCCGGCCCGGACCCGAGCAGACGATGCAAGGTGTACGAAGTCTGCGGCAAACGCGCGGCCAGCTCCGGCGGCAGATCGCCGGCGCGCGCGAGCAAGGCCTCCTGCATGCGCTGGGCCGCCTTGCCGGTGGGCGCGGTGAGCGCAATTCGCAAATCGGCGCGCGCGTCCAGCAGGCACGCGAGCACACCGACGACGGTCGTCGTCTTGCCTGTCCCCGGACCGCCGCTCACGATCGTGAGCCGGCCCGACAGCGCCATGACGGCGGCCACGCGCTGCCAGTCCACCTCGTCGTCCTTCGGAGGGCCGAAGTAGCGTAGGAGTCGCTGGTGGAGCGTTTGTGGGGCGTTGGCTTCGGCGTTGGCGTTGCTTTGGGCGCTGACGGGCGCCGCCTCCTCGCCGGCAACGCCGCCCTCCGCGCCTCCCGCGCCCTCCATCCGCTCCCGCCGCGCCCCCGCGACGTTGCCGGCACGTCCGGTCAGCCGCTCTGCCGCGACCTCCGGCCCACCCTGAACCGCGCCCGCCCCCGCATGCGCGACCAGCGCCCGCGCGAGACGCCGTTCGTAATCGTAGTAACGCGCGAGATACAAGCGCCCTTGTCCGTCGATCACGAGCGGCCGCAGCGCCGCAGCGGTGCGCGCACCATCGCTCGCCATGCCGCTCGCGAACAGCGCCGCGCGAACCTCGGCTGCAGACGCGTCGAAACGATGTGCGAGCGCCGCGAGCGGCACACACACGTGCCCTTCCGCCGTCGCCCGGCTCGCCGCGAAAGCCGCGCGCGCCGCCCATTTCACCGCCTCGCCCGACGCCCCTGCGCGTCGCGCCAATGCGCCTATGCGGCGCGCAAATCCCTCCGCGAGCGCAATGCTGAAATCAGCCGGCGCGGGCAGATTGACACCGATGTCCTCCAGTTGCAGCGGCGCCGCTGGCGCCTGATCGAGCGTGCTCATACGCCGCCTCCAATCATCGCCGCGTCGAGCAACGCAACCAGCTCGAACGCAGGCCGTCTCGCATGCACGCCGGCCGCCGCATAGGCGTCGCGCCAGTGCGGGCGCACGCCGCGCACGAACAGATACAGGTATCCGCCGATATGCGTCTCGTACGAGTAGTCGCGCACGCGGGTCTTCAGATAGCGGTGCAGCGCGACGGTATAAAGCAGCGCCTGCAGGTGGTACGCGTGGCTCGCCATCGCCGCTTCGAGCGGCGCGGCGGCATAATCTTGCGCGGTATCGCCCAGATGGTTCGACTTCCAGTCGACGATCCAGAAACGCCCGTCGTGCTCGACGATCATGTCGATGAATCCTTTGACGAAGCCGCGCAGCCTACCCGGCTCGAGCGCGACGTCGGGATAGCCGTGCTCGACCAGCAGCCCACGCAGCGCGGCAAAATCGAGCGATGGAGCGGCGAACAGAAACTCCAGTTCGTTCAGACGCCGCCACGGATTCAGCTGCCCGAGCGTCATGCCGGGCACGAGTTCGGTGCTGACGACATCCGCAAGCAGCTTGTACATCATCGCCGGCAACCGCGGAGCCAGTTCAGGCGACGCCGGCGCGGGACGCTCGCGCAGCGCACCGCGGATCGCATCGGGCCAGCTGCGCGGATCGCTGAAATCCGCGAGTTCGAACATTCGATGCAGGCACTCGCCCGCCGCCGCTCCGCGCGGGAACGCCAGTATGTCGTCCGCGGCAAGTGACGATGTCTGCGCCGCAGGCGCGGAGACGGGCTGCGGTGTCGCGACCAGCGCATCGGCTATTTCGTCGTGATCGGGGCGCACTTCTTCCAGCGCGGGCTGCGCCTCCTCGGCCTTGCTGCCTGCAGCGATCAGACCGCTGAAGCTCGCCATACGCCACTGATCCCGCAAGGGCCGGCGATGCGTCCGCGCGCGCTTTTCCGCGCCGCGGTCCTGCATGCTCTCGAGCGGCTGGCGGCGCTCCACCTTCGGCAACGGCTGCACGGCTATCGGACCGCCCGCCAGCGCCCGCCAGCGCGAAGACAACTCCGCTTCGCCGGGCGGCTCCGCGAGCCAGTCGTCGAAGTCATGGCCCGCGTCGGCCACGAGCCAGTTCAACACGCTGCGCCGCGACTCCTTCGTCGAGCGCGACGACAGATACGTGCCCGCGACGAGATAACAGCGGTAGACCGCGCGCGTCAGCGCCACGTAGACGAGCCGCGCCCGCTCGGCCGCCTGCTCGCGCGTGGCGTGACGCGCGGCGCGGTCCGCCTCTTCGTCGTCGCACCCGTAATGCAGTACCGCGTCGCCGCATGGATCGTGATACTCGCGTGCGTCCGGCAAACCCGACGACGGCGGCTCGCGCAATCCGCCGTCGTTGAGGAACGGACAGAACACGACTGCATATTCCAGCCCCTTCGACTTGTGCACGGTGACGATCTGCACCAGATTGCGGTCGGACTCCAGCCGCAGTTGCGCTTCTTCGCCGCCGCCCTGGGCACGCTGCGCGGCGAGCCAGCGCAAGGTCGGCGCGATGCCTTGATGCGTAGCCGCGCGCGCCTGCACGAGTTCCGCGAGGTGATTGACGTTGGTGAGACGCCGCTCGCCGTCCGGCGCGGCGACGAGCCGTTGCGCGACCCGCAGTTCGCGCATCAACGTGCGCCACATGACGGCAAAACCGCGCTCATGCCAGAGCGTGCGGTAGCGCGAAAAGCGCTCGACCCAGCCCATCGCGTCGGCGGCATGCTCGGGGTCGTCGGCGACAGCGGGCGCGTCGGCGGCCTGCTCAAGACGCCAGAGCGCGGCGGCGTCGAGCCCGAGCCAGTCCGTTGCGAGCGCTGCCCGCAAGCGGCGCAAGTCGCCCGGTGTATCGACAGCGGCAAGCACGCGCTCGATCTGCTCTGCGTCGAGCGTTGCAAACACGGAGGCCTGCGCGAGCTCGACACTGCCGACGCCCCACGCCGCCAGCACCCGTTTGATGAGACTGCCCTGCTTGTGCGTCTGCACGAGCACCGCGATATTGCCCGGCGCAAGCGGCGCGTCACCGATCGTCACCGTGCCCTCGCGGGCGCCGCGCAGAAGCCGCACGATCTCGGCCGCGCACGCCTCGCTCGCTTCGCGCTGGGCGTCGCGCTTGGTCAGCGCGTTTTCGCCGGGCGGCAGCATCCAGATGCGGAAATCAGCTGCGCCCGCGCCGCCGTCGCGATCGGAGAAAAGAGGCCTGCGCCGCTCGCCGGCGCGCACCGGCTGATAGTCGAGCCCGTCCAGCACAAAGGCCTGCGGATTCGCTTCGAAGATGCGATTGCAAGCCTCCACGATCGGCGCCGTGGAACGCTGGTTCACGGCGAGCGTATAGCGCGCCGAAGCCGACGCGCGCGCCGCCAGATACGTGTGCAGGTCGGCCGCGCGAAAACTGTAGATGGCCTGCTTCGGATCGCCGACCAGAAAGAGCGGCCCCGCCGGCGCAAAAATGCGGCTGAAGATGGCGAACTGCAGCGGATCCGTGTCCTGGAACTCGTCGATCAAAGCAGCGGGATAACGCGCGCGCAATGCATCCGCGAGCCACGGATGCGCAGCAAGAGCCCGGTACAGGTTCGACAGCAGATCGTCGAACGACACCACGCGGCGCGTGCGCTTGCGCGCCACCAGTTCGACGGGTGCATAGTCGAGCCAGCTCTGCATCAGCGCGAGCCAGCGTGCGCGTTGCGCCGCTTCCGCCGCGACTACGGCGGCACTCAGCGCTTCGGCGTGCTCGAAAAACGCGTGCTCCGGCTGATCGAACTTGACTTTGGTCGCCTTCTTCAGCGCCGAAGCCGTCAATTTCAGCGCGGCCCGCGGCGGCGCATGGCAATCGCCTTGCGCGAAATACTCGGTCCATGCGGCAATCGCGGCGCTCACATGGCCGGGCTTGTGCGTGGTCTTGCTGAGACGGTCCTGCGCCTCCGTGAGCAGGCTGACAATTGCATCGCGCTCCGCATGCCACAGTTCGCACGCGGCGTCGAAACTGGTTTGCGGATCGGCGCTCGTCTGCGCGCCCGTGTTTCCCCAACGCAACTGGGCGAGCGGCTTTTTCAGGCGCCGCGCGAGCTGTTCGTCGAGCGACGCGGGGCCGGCGCGTTTGCCCACCAGCCACGCGGCGAATGCGGGATGCGCATGCGCAACGGGCTCGATTTGCTCGCGCCAGAAATCGGCGGCCATTTCGAAGCGCAACGCGGCGTCGTCGGCTTCCATCTCGAAGGCGAACGGCATAGCCGCGGCGAACGGCGCCTCCTGCAGCGCGCGCTGACAGAACGCGTGAATGGTGTGAATCGCCGCCTGATCGAACGTGCGCAGCGCCCGGCGCACGACCTTCAGCGCGGCCTCGCGGTCGATGCCGCGCTCCGGCGCGAGCGTCGTTTCGAAGAGCCGGCGGATGAAGGGGTCGCCGCCGTCGTCATCGAGTTCAATTGCGCGATGCAGCTCGGCAAGCCGTCCGCGAATGCGCTCATGCAGTTCGGCAGTCGCGGCCTTCGTAAACGTGACGACGAGAATCTGATCGGCATTCAGGTTCTTTTCGAGCAGCAGCCGCACGTAGAGTGCACAGATGTTCCATGTCTTGCCGGTGCCCGCCGACGCCTCGATCTGATTGACGCCGTCGAGCGAACACGCGAAGACATCGAGTTCCGCGGCAGCCAGCGCATGACGATGCGGCGCGCTCATGACACGCTCCGCACATGCTGCATGAGCGGCTTGAACACGATCGACGCGAGGCTGCCGAACGGTTCGTCCAGCGTGAGCGGCGTGCCGCGCAGCGCAATGCGCAAGGCCGGGTCATCGGATTCGCCGCGCACGCGGTCGTTGATCCATACGCCTTGCGCCGCCGAGTCGCTCTTGCTCACCTTGGCCCACGCGCTCCTTGGGAAAAAGCGCAACGGCAGCCTGCGCCCCGCCCTGAACAGCGCGGCCAGCGGCCCGAGTTCGTCGAGCGGCGCGGCGACCGGCGCAAACTCGAAGCTCTCGCCGCTGCCGTGCCACACGGTGCGGCGCGGTCCCCGCGGCAGCGCCGCGCAGTAGGCGAGATGCGCAAGCCACGCAGCGAGGTAGTCGCGCGCGGTGGGTTTAGCGTAGCGAAAGATCACCTGTCCGGTTTCCGTCAGCAGATTCAAGGTGCCGTGCAGTTTCAGCGGCGCTTCGGCGGCTTCACGAAGCGCCTCGTCATGAGGGCCGAAAAGTTCGCCCGCGATGTCCGCGCGATCCGGCCAGCGCGGCACGACGTCGAGCACGAACGGCAGGCGCTCGACACCTGTGGCAACCTCGCGGCGCACACTGTCGGCCAATTGCCGCAGCGCGCCCAGTTCTCGCGCGCGCCACACGGCGCCGGTCGCGCCGCCGGGCAGTTCCGGACTTGCCTCGGCCAAGCGCCGCACGCGGTCGAACGTGAGATCGCCTTCTTCGTTGTCGGCGTCGAGCAGCACGGGCAACAGACGCTCGGCCAGTGCATCGCGCCCCGCGTAGTCGAGCTCGAACGGCTCGGTGTCGAGCAGCTCGCCTTGCGCGTCGGACAGCACGATGCCGAGACGGTCGCGCAGCAGCGCGCGCGCCGGATGACGCCAGAAGCGCACGAAGTCGTCGAAGGCGACGGGCGCCGCATCTTCGGGCGGCAATGGCCGGTCGAAGAAAGGCGCGGCGCGGCTTTGCTGCGGCGCGGCCAGCAACGTAGCCAGCTCGGCGCGATCGGCGTCGTAGGTGAAGAGCTCGGGCTGGGCGGCGAAGTATTCGGAGGCGAAGGCCTGCAGCGGGTGATCGACAACGAATGCACGGCGCGCGCGCTCGACTTCAGCAGGGCTCGCGCCCTCGCCCGCCGACACCTGCGCCAGATAGTCGAGCAGTTCGTCCACCAGCGCGGCGGGCGGCAACGGCGCATTGTCGCGAATGCTGCGCCCGGTGTAAGCGATAAAGAGCTGGCTGCGCGCGGCGAGCAGCAGATCGAGAAACAGATTGCGCTCGTCGTCGCGGCGCTGCCGGTCGCCCGCTTTGCCGAAAGCGGCCATCAGATCGAACTCGTCGGCCCAGGCGAGGCTCGGCAGCACGCCGTCGTCCATACCGAGCAGACAGACAATGCGGTATGGCAAGCCGCGCAAGCTCGTCAGCGACGAAAACGTCACGCTGCCCCAAGGCACCCCGCCGCGCGCCGGATCGTCCAGCGCTTCGGTGAGCGCGCCCCGCACGACCGCGGCGGGCATGGTGACGTCATGCGCGCCGGCTTGCATGGCGTCGCCCATCTTGCCGATCGCGTCGCGCACGGCGGCAAGCGATTCGGCAAACTCGACGCCGCCGTCGAAACACTGCGCCAGCGTTTCGAGCAGCAGTTGCGTCCATTCGGCCGGCGTCTGTTCGCTTGCGCAACGCGCGGCGAAGTTGTCGATATCGTCGACGAAGCGCGACAGACGGCCCAGCAGTTCGGCCTCCGAGCCGTCAGCGCCCTCGACCGGCAGCCATGCGTCCACCGGCTCGCCGCCGTCCGGCATCGCATAGCCGAGGTACAGACGGGTCAGCGCATCGGCGAACGTGTGGCGCGCCACCGGCACGTGTTCGCCGCTCGGCTCGGCAGGCGACAGCCCGCGCCGCGCACCGGCTGCGGCGAGCCATTCCTGGGCGGCTTCGAGCGAACCGGCGTCGATGCCGTAGCGCACGGCCACCGCATCGACGCGCAGCCACTCGATCAGATCGGGGGCACCGACACTGCGCTCGGGCAGGGCGAGCCAGTCGAGCAGCAGCCGCGCGACCGGATTGGCCTGCGAAGGCGGCAGGCCCGTGATCCGATACGGGATGCGGCGCGTGTCGCCAGCCGGCGTCGTGCCGAACACGGCGTCGATCAATGGACCGGCGGCGGCAAGATCCGACACGGCAACAAGAACATCGGACGGCTGCAGATCGTCGAATTCGTCGAACCAGCCAAGCAGCCGGTCGTGCAGCACTTCGAGCTGCCGCGAGAGGCTATGACATACGTGAACTTCAATGCCCGGCTCCAGCGGCAACTCGTCCGCCTCCGTCTCCGAACGCAGATCGAGAATGCCGTTTTGCACGGCGGCGAGCCAGCTCCGTTCTGGATTCTCCGTGAAGTCGCCGGTCTCGCCTGAAGCCGCGCTTTCTGTGAGCTCGTGCAGCATGTGCAACTGCGCCTGGGTTTGACGCCCCCATTCCGCAAGGAGCGGATGACCCACTTCCTGATAGTCGAGCTGACCGGCGGCGTCGAGCGCCTGCACGCGGCCTTCGCTTACCACGTCGAACCAGAACTCGCGGCACGGGTTCATGACATATAGACGCACGTCGACCCAACGCGACAGCGCGCGCAGCAGTGCAACGTGCAACGGCGGCATGGTGGGCAGCGCGAACACGCTGACCGCTTCCGGCCAGTTCGCTTTCGCAATCGCGTCGAGATCAAGCGTGCCGATTTCGTCGAGAAAACGGTAGGCGGGCGGCAGCGCGGCCGCTGGCGTTTGCGCGTTGCCGCCCAGCTCGGCCAGTTTTGTGAGCACGGCGCGCCACAGCGCCGCCTGCCAGCGCTCGTCCTCGCGTGCTGCCTCGCTTGCGCCGACGAGGCGCGGGCCCGTGTCGTCGGCGGCGCCGCTCGCGAAGATCGAACCGCCCTTCTGCCATTGCAACAGCCATTCAGGGCGATACGTCAGATAGTGGTCGAGCACGGTCGCCACGCGGCGCGCGAGCTCGTAGCGCATGGACGGATCGGCTGCGTCGAGATAGGTGCGCAAACGCGGCGATGCGTTCCACGGCAATGTGGGGTCTACGGCGCCGAGCAGCCGGTAGCAGCGCCACACGAGGCGGTCTGGCGCGAACGGCGAATGCCGCGGCACCTCGATCACGCCGCCGATTTGCGCCCACAGCCATTGCGCGAGATAGCCGAAGCTGACGTTCGCGCAGACGCCCTGACGCGCGGCGATGTCCAGCTCGAGCCGCCGCCGCACCGCGGCGCTGGGAACGATCACGGGCTGCGCGGTCCACGGGTCGGCCGGCGCTTGCGCGAGGTCGTCGAGCAGCGCGCCGACAAGCGTTTCATAGCGGTTCGAGTAAAAAAGCTGGAGCATGGGTCCTGACGAGGCGGTGTGGCTTTGCCGCGTTCGCGACGAACGCGCGAGCCGCGGCAGAGATTGAAGCGACAGCATAACAAAGCCGCTCGCGGCGCAGAACCTGGCCGAATGGACGAGGTCAGATCAGACGCAAAATCAGTTAGACTCGTCGGCAGTTTTTGGGCTGTCCGCGAGCTCGTGCCCGAGGTTCCGTCCGACGTTGTGCCCGACGTTGAGTCTTCAACCGCTTTTTGTCAGTGAATGAAATCAGGCAGTCGATGCGCTATTCGGTTGAAATAAAAAAATTCCTCTACAGCCAGTATTTTTATGGCGGCCTGCGCATCGCGGTCGGCGTGTCTTTACCGGCGGTGCTGTGCCTGATCGTCTTTCACAATCGCGAACTCGGCTTCACGATTGCGACGGGCGCGCTCGGCGCATGCGTCGTCGACATGCCGGGGGCGCTCAAGTACAAGCACAACGAGATGCTGGCGTGCTCGGTGATCGGTTTTTTGTCGGCGCTCGCCACGGGTCTTGCCACTGTGAACCCGGTCGCGCTCTGGTGCACCGTCGTACCGCTCACGTTCCTCCTTTCGTTGATCGTCGTGTACGGCAACCGCTGGCCGCAGATCAGCTTTGCCACGCTGTTCATGATGATCATGACGCTGGAGGAGCACTTCACGCCGGTGCAGGCGCTCGTGAATGCGTCGTGGATCCTCGTGGGCGGTCTCTGGTACACGTACTGGTCCACTGCCGTGAGCCGCTGGATGATGCATTGCATCGAGCAGCAGGCGCTCGCCGAAAGCGTCTTTGCCTGCGCCGACTACCTGCTCGCGCGTGCCGCCTTTTACGACCTCGATAACGATCTCGACGAGTGTTATCGCAATCTCGTCGACAAGCAGATCGCCGCGGTGGACCGGCAGGACGCGGCGCGCGACATCGTGCTGCGCAATTTGCCGAAGCTCAAAAGCGGCAAGCTGGAGCCGCGTCGCGCGATGCTGTTCAACCTGTTCATCAACACCGTCGATCTGCACGAGTTGTTCGTGGGCGCGCACACCGACTAGCCGCTCGTGCGCAACACGTTTGGCGGCACGGATCTGCTGGTGTTCTACCGCGACCTCATCCGCAAGGCCGCCGCCGATCTGGAGGAGATCGGGCTCGCCGTGCTGCAGAACCATGCGCCGCGGGCGCGTGTGAACGTGAAGGCGGAGCTGCGCGCTATCGAGTTCGAAATCGAACTGATGCGCAAGCACGAGTTGCCGGCGAAGAATCCCGAAGCCTATTCGGCTGTCTCGTCCACATTCCGCCGCATTTGGAGCGCCACGCGTCTGATCGACAAGATGCGCAAGAGCCTTTCGAGCGAGCCGGCCACCACGGAGACGGAACTGCGCCTCGACCAGGCGCTGAACCGCTTCGTCTCGAGCCGCCGCGTGCCGTTCGGCCAGATTTTCTCGAACCTGACGATGGCCTCGCCGAGCTTTCGCCACGCCTTGCGCGTGACGATCGCGGTGGCGGTCGGGTTCTGGCTCGGCCGTCTGCTGCCGCTCACCAACGCGTACTGGATCGTGATGACCACGGTCATCATTCTGAAGCCCGGCTATTCGCTCACCAAGCAGCGCAACGGGCAGCGGATAATCGGCACGTTGATCGGCTGCGCGGCTAGCATCGCGCTCATGATCTTCGTGAAGGAGCCGCACATTCTGCTGGTGGTGATGTTCGCGTCCATGGTGATGAGCTACAGCCTGCTGCTGTTCAACTACACGGCGAGCGTGGTGTTCACGTCGTCCTATGTGCTGTTGATGTTCCATCTGCTCGCGCCGGGCAGCATGCGCATCATCGGCGAACGTGCGATCGATACCGTGGTGGGCTGCGCGATCGCAATTGCCGCGAGCCACCTCTTCCCGTACTGGGAATATCGTCTGATGGGCAAGCTGGTCAACAACGTGATCAGCGCAACGCGGCAGTTTCTGGAAGCGAGCTGGTGGTGGAGCGGCAAACCGGCCGCAGCCGTGGTCGCTACGGTCACGTAAGCGGGCGCGCGGGCACCGGTCGCGGCCATGGCGGATCCGGCAATTGACTTCGCGAAGCCGGCGCCAGCTGCGTCGCGCGCGCCTGTGGCCGCCGGCGCTGTGACAGGCGATCAAGCCGTCTCGCAAGCCAACGCGCTCTTCGTCACAAGCCTAGGTGCCGACGTGGAGCCCGCCGCAAACACAGCAGCGAATGCGGCAACGAGCGCGACAACAAGCGCCGCGGCCGTGGCGACCGTCACCACGAACGGCAGCGCGACGACGAAGCCCGTCGCCGGCGCTTCCCCCGCAGCCGCGGCCGCCGCGACCGCGCTCGATCGCGATTATCGCTACCGCCTCGCGCGCAAAAATGTGCACGTCGCGTTCGCGAATCTGGGCCAGGCCTTTCAACGGATGATGCTGGAGCCGAAATCAGCGCAGAAGTTCGTGCCTGAGCTGAACGGCTTGCTCGTGCGCAGCCATGTGCTCGCATCGCAGATCACCGCGGCCGCGCCGCTCTTGCGCACCTCCGCCCAACAGCCGGACAGCGTGTCGTTGCAGCCGCTGCAACGCGCATTGAGCCTCGTGCGCGATAACCTCACGGAGGCGGAGGCGGGCACTGCGCCGCCCGCCGACCAGCCTGAGCAGATCAAACAGCTCACACGCGAGCTGGATACCATGGTGGTCGAGGCTGAGAAGTCGCAAGACTATTCAGCCGATGCGGTGCACGACATGAAGCTGCTCGCGCATCAATGCAAGCAGATGCTGGCGGCCGCGGCGCTGATTCGCAAAGACGCGAGTGTGATTCGCCTGCCCGATGAATAACGCGGTCGCGCCGCATGCGGCCGGCGCCCGTCAGGTCCTGCGATGTCCCTGCAATGCGTCGCGCCGGTGGTGTCGCCCACATCGCCGGCACTCATACAGCGCGACGGCTACAAGCTCACTGCGCGATGCCGCTTGCGGGTTTCGCAGCGGTAGCAGCGGCACTCGTCGCCGTGACCGCAGCCGCGCCCGACGAGAGGGAGGTCGTCTGTGCGTTTTCGCTGTCGAATTCGCGCTTCTCCTTGATCGCGTTGTACAACAGCGTGGCGATAACCAGCAGTACCGCGACGACGATAAATACGGCAATGCCGAAGGTCGGGTTTTTCTTGCGCGGCGGTTTGTTCATGAGACGGCTCGGATCGCGAGGCAATCGCGGAAGATAGCGGAGAAGGCGGCATTCTACGCCGGGACGCCTTGCACTTCCCTTGCAGTCGGCAGAGCGAAGACACCTGTGCCCGCTGCCATCGGAGTTGCCTGATCAGCGAGGCGGCACGACTAATGCTTACCAACTCATGCGGGCAGTAACCATCACATAGCACGACACCCGCACTGCGAAAGCGCGCAATCGCGCGCCGTAGCTGGGAGGAAAAATGAGCGCGCAGGTGCATTGGACCAAGCACGCCGTTTGCAAAGGCGGCGTTGTGATCATCGGATTCGGCAGCATAGCGAGTTCACTTTTACCGGTGTTGTTAAGACACATCGAGGTCGGCCAGAAAGACGTAACCGTCGTCTGTCCGCCGGGCAACGACACGGCAATCGCGCGGGAATGCGGCGTGAGCGTCGTCGAAGAAGCGCTCTCCGAGGACAATTTCGAGGCACTGCTTGCACCTTATGTGACGAAAGACACGCTGTTGCTCAATCTGTCCGTCAATGTGTCGAGCGAATCGCTGGTCCGCTTCTGCTGGTCGCGTGACGCGCTGTATCTCGATACATCCATCGAACCATGGGAAGGCGGCTCGACTAATCCCAACCGCTCCCCGTCCCGGCGCAGCAACTATGCTTTGCGCGAGGCGCTGCTGGCTTTCCGCCTCGACAAGCGCGACGGTCCGACCGCGATAGTGACTCAAGGCGCGAACCCCGGCCTCGCTTCGGCATTCGTGAAACAGGCGCTCGTCGACATGGCGGCCGGCAGCGGCCTCCAGCCGGGCCCGCTCGAGAGCTACGAAGACTGGGCGGCGCTCGCGCAGCGCCTCGCGATCAAGTCGATTCACGTCGCGGAACAGGACTCGCAGTTCTCCGACCGTCGCAAGGCGCGCAACGAGTTCGTCAACACTTGGTCCGTCGATGCCTTCGTCGAAGAAGGCATGCAGCCGGCGGAACTCGGCTGGGGCACGCATGAGCGTCATTGGCCCGCCGACGCGCAGCGCCACGGTTTTGGAAGCGACGCGGCGATCTACCCTACCTCGAACGTCCGGGGCTCGCCACACGCGTGCGGAGCTGGACGCCGCTCGCCGGCAGCTATCAGGGCTTTCTCGTCACGCATGGCGAGTCGATCTCCATCGCGGACCACCTGACGTTGCGCGTGGACGGCGAGGTCGTCTATCGGCCGACTGTCCACTACGCGTACCGGCCCTGCGACGACGCGATGTTGTCGATCGAAGAATTCGCCGGGCGGGGCTGGCGCTTGCAGGACAACAAACGCATCATGCACGACGAAATCGTCGACGGCGCCGACGAACTCGGCGTGCTGCTGATGGGTAACGAAAAAGGCGTCTACTGGTACGGCTCGCGGCTCACCACGCCGCAAGCGCGGCGGCTCGCGCCGCACAACGCGGCGACGAGCCTTCAGGTGGGTGGTGCCGGAATCGTCTGGGCGCTCGACAATCCGCGGGCCGGCGTGGTGGAACCGGACGACATCGACTATCGAACCGTGATGCGAGTCGCCCGCCCCTATCTGGGCGAGATGGTCGGCGTCTACGACAGGTGGACGCCGCTCGAGCAGCGCTCGCCGCTTTTCGATACGCCCTGCGACGAGGACCCGTGGCAGTTCTTCAACGTGCGGGTTCCCTGGTGAACAGATACATGGAGAGCTGCTCATGTCGTCGCTGCTGAACAAGGAGCTCGGTGTCGTCGAGGACTCCTATTACGAGGCGAGCGTCACCCGTGCGCAGCCGAGCGCGCCGCTGCAGGAAAAGCTGGCGGCGGACGTGTGCGTGATCGGCGGCGGCTATGCCGGCGTGTATGACGCCGCGTCCGGCCATCTGCATCCGCTGCGGTATTGCCTCGGTCTTGGCGAAGCGGCGCGCCGCGCGGGAGTCCGGGTCTTCGAGAATTCAGCCGTGTCGCGGCTCGAACACGGCCCCCGGCCCGTCGTGAAGACGGCGGAAGGCGAAGTGTCGTGCGAGCGCGTGGTGATCGCGGGGAATGTCTATCTCGGCGAGTTCGGCGATCATCCGGCACCGGAGATCGAGGCGCGCATCATGCCGGTGGGCACCTACATGGTCGCGACCGAACCGCTTTCCCGCGCGCGCCGACGAGCTCATACCGTGCCGGGAAGCGGCGTCCGACAACAATCTGATACTCAACTATTTTCGCCTCAGCGCCGATAACCGGCTGTTGTTCGGAGCCGGCGAGACGTACGACGCCACCACGCCGCGCAATCTGATCGAGCGGATGCGGGCCCGCATGACAGGCGTCTTCCCGCAACTCGCCGGTGTCGGCATCGAGTATGCGTGGGGCGGCTT
The DNA here is from genome assembly GCA_940746715.1 of uncultured Paraburkholderia sp. GTDB lineage: Bacteria > Pseudomonadota > Gammaproteobacteria > Burkholderiales > Burkholderiaceae > Paraburkholderia. The sequence continues at coordinate 252,310 of CALNWN010000004.1, read as the reverse complement.
TGTCGACGTCACGATGAACCGCGCGCCCGATCTCGGCCGGATCGCCGGCAACATCTATTACGTGCAGGGTTTCTCCGGACACGGCCTCGTGTTCGCGGGCATGGCCGGGAAAATTCTCGCCGACGCGATTGCGGGCGACGCCTCCCGATTCGACGTGTTCAGCCGCATTCCGCATCGACGCTTCCCGGGCGGCAAGGCGCTGCGCACGCGGGCTCTGGTGTTGGGCATGTGGTACTACAAGTTGCGGGAGCTGATCTAGGGCAGTATCCTCTAAGCACCGCGCGGTCACACGAGCAGCGTGACGACTGCCCAGGCGATCAGCACGACGCCTAGCAGGCGGCCCGCTTGCTTGCCCCGAGGCGCGAGTTTTTCCACCAGCACGACGAGGGACAGCGCGGCGATCCAGGCCAGATTCATGATGCCGCCGACAAACAACAGCGTCATCAGCAGCCAGCAGCAGCCGACGCAGTAGATCCCATGACGCATGCCGAGCAGAAAGCTGCCCGCGAGGCCTGGCCGCCAATGCGCGGTAAGAAACGCGACCGGTGAGCGGCATTGCCTGAGGCAGGCGCGCTTGAGCGGCGAAAACTGGTAGAAACCGGCCACGGCGAGAAAGCATGCGGACAAGGGCGCGCTCTTCGACCACAGCATCATGTCGGAAATAAGACCGGTCGGTTGCAGAACCTGCTGCAAGGTTGCCGCGAGAATCGAGAATGCCAGCCATGCCGTCAGATAACCGGCCAGGAGCAGCAGCGAGGAAATCGACGAATGGCTTCCGGCCGTGTCGTGATGCCGCAAAACGCGTCGATACAACAGGATGAGCGGCGCCGCGCCCGGCGTCATCATCGCGATCATCATGGTCCACCACATGAGAATCGCCGCGGACAGCGGCGTCTCCATACCGCCGGCACTATCCTTCAGGCGATGCGGAAACAGCGTGAGCGCCGTCATATCCAGTGCGGACATGCCGGTGCCTGCGCCCGTCCATAGATAGAGCCATCATGACCAGCCGACGACAGCGACGAGGCCGAGCGCGGTGATGACGCGCTCGTTTCCGATGACCTTCTCGATCGGGATGCCGCTCATGTTGCTCACGCGGCAACGCGATGGCGGATCACTGGTTATTCATATGCAGTCGCGCGAACTGGGCGTAGGTGCCTTTCAGATCCAGTGCGATGTTGCCCTGCGAGCGGCTCGTGCCGGAGCCGACCTCCGCGAGTTCGTATTCGAAGCCGTGCGGCAAATCGATCCGCACGCGGTGCTCATCGCCGGTCACCGCATTGCGAAGCGGTTCGCCGACGACATCGAACACGCCCTCGACATGAATGCGGCCGCGTTCTTGCATCGACATCCGCGTCGAAGTCGATCCTCGTGAAAATCGGCTCGAAGGCAAGCTCGATCGTGGAAGCGAACACGGCAAACATGGTGGCGAACGGTTCGGTGTCCTGCCCCGTCATGATCTTCAGGAGGCCTTCGCGTTGCTGCGCACTGGCGCGTTCGTCGACGATCGGCTGGCACTCGCCCTTGCCTTCGTGAATCTGCCCGGGCCATTGGAACACCACCGCGAGGTTCAGACCGTCGAGCCGCACATCGCCGTAATAACCATTGCTGATCGAGATCGCACCCATCGCTTCGCACGAGCCGTGGGTGGGCGGCGCGCTGAACTGACACGGGCATCCGTATGAGCAATTGCAGGTGACGAGTTCGGTGCCTTGGATTTCCCAGGGAGTCGTGGCTGTCCCCCTTCTGCGCCGCGACGAGTAGGTGGTTCGAATCTAGCCCATGTGAGGCGCAAGGCAAGTCAATCTTGTTGACGAGCGACTGTCACACGCTATAGCGCACCGGCAGCGCCGTCGAATACTTGATCTGCTCCATTGCGAAGCTCGAACTCACGTCGTACAGTGGCACGGCGGCGATCAACAGTTTGTACACGCGGTCATAGTCGTCGATGTTGGAGACCACCACGCGCAGCAGGTAATCCGTCTCGCCGCTCATCCGGTAGACCTCGACCACCTCGGGAATGTCCTGCACCGCCTGCGTGAAGGTTTGCGCCCACGCCTGCGTATGCTGATTCGTCCGTACTGCAACGAAGACCGTGGTGCCGACCCCCAGCTTGCGCGCATCGCACAGCGCCACCTGCGCGCGGATCACGCCAGCTTCCTTGAGCCGCTGCAGCCGCTTCCAGCACGGCGTTTGCGACAGATTCACGCGCTGCGCCAGTTCGGCAATCGTCATGGTCGCGTCTTCCTGCAACAGCTCGAGCAACTTACGGTCGATGATATCCATTCCCATCGTCTCACCCCTTTAGCAAATTATTCTACTTTTCAGATTGGTGAGGGAATTATATGGAAACTCTTTCTCCGGACAAAACGGTATAAATCCTAGACCGAAAAAACGCGGCAATGCTTGCCGTTCAAAGACCGTGGACCACAACGCCGATTCCTCCGCCCGCCTCCTGAATCTGGACCTGGCCGACCTGGACCAAGCTCGCGGCCAACCTCGCGCTCAAGCTGGCGCCCAGCCCGGCGACATACGCGAGGTGATGCCGCGAGCCGCGCAGCACACGTCTTTCGCCCGGCTGTGCAATGCACTCGACGCGATGTTCGAAGCCTGCGGCCATTTGCCCGAGCCGTCGCATTCGAGCTTCTTCGCACGCAGCATGCGAGTCGCGCTCCAGGAAGCCGCCGCACACGCCGCGCTGCTCACGCCCGCGCAACGCGAAGGATCGCTGGAAACCTACCGGCGTCATCTACTCGCCGCCGACCGCCAAGGCCGCTATGCAATCGCCGCGCTGGTCTGGCTGCCGGGTCAGGGGAGCCCCGTGCATGCTCATCACACGTGGTGCAGCTACGCGGTGCTTGACGGCACATTGAGCGAAACGGTTTTCGAGTGGAACGACCCGAAGAAATGCGCGGGCGCCACGCGCACGCAGGCGCGCGAGCGCGGCGCGGTGTCGTTCGTGCGAAGCGGCCGCGGCAGCATCCATCGGCTGGGAAATGCCAGCGGTGCGCCCGCTGTTTCGTTGCATGTCTACGGGGTGCCTGGCGCGCAGATCGGCAGGCATGTGAACGACGTGGTGCCGGTCGAATCGGCGTTTATCTGAGCGCGGCTCAGCGCAAAGAGCGCAGGCCCGAGAGAAGCCCCACCACGCCAGAGCCTGTCCTCGCCGACTGTCTTCATCGGCGGCCTTTACCGACCGCCTTCACCCAAATCATCAACTTTTGCCCTCGCCTGCCGTCGAAACCTGCGGCGGAATGGGCGCGGTCGGCGGCGTCGCTGGACGCGGTTCATTCGCCTGTCGCGCGCCATCGCGACAGGCGAATGCGAACCCCGCATCGGCACGGCTTTCTCCGCATGCGGGCGCGCATGCACGTGCTCGTGGCCATGCTCGTGTGCCGCAACCTCCGCCATGTCGTCCTGCCAAGGCTGCCCCTCGCTATCCTTCGACGACGTGTACAAGCGCATTTGCGGCACCGGAATCTCGACGCCGGCTTCGTCCATCTTGCGCTTGAGCCGCAGGTTGAACGCGCGCGCCATGCTCCATTGCTGCAGCGGCCGCGTCTTGATCTGCCCTTTCACGACCATCCAGTTCGGATCGAACCGGTCGAGGCCCCACACCTCGATCGGCCCGAGCATCTCGCGCCGGTAACGGAAGTCGGCCATCAGCTCGGCGCCGACTTCGCGGATCATCTGTGTGATCTGGTCGACGTCGGTTGAAAACGACATGCGTACTTCTAACACCGCGTAGGCAAAGTCGCGCGACAGGTTCTTCACGATCCTGATCTGCGAGAACGGAATGGCGTGGATCGCGCCCTGACCGTCGCGCAGCCGCACGGTACGAATGGACAGATGCTCGACCGTGCCGGCATGGCCGCCGTCCACGTCGATCCAGTCGCCGACCGAAATGGTGTCTTCGATGATGATGAAAAGCCCCGTGATCAGGTCGGTCACGAGCGACTGCGCGCCGAAGCCGATCGCAAGGCCGATCACGCCCGCGCCCGCGAGCAGCGGCGTCACGTTGATGCCGAGATTCGCCGCCGTGACGATGCCCGCGATCGTCATGATGCTGACGAGCAGCACGTTGCGCACGAGCGGCAACATGGTGCGCGCCCGCGTGCTCGGGTTGCGCGACTTGTTGCGCGCGCTGCCGGGATTGAGCGCCTCGGTAATCGCCGTGTCGACGAGAATCCACAGCAGCCATGCAATGAACACGGTCGCGACGATCGCATAGGCGACCACCATGCCGAGCGTGCGGCCGAGCGCATCCGGCATCGCGCGCACGAACAGGAGGGCGGCGACGAAGGCGATGATCCACGGTCCCACGCGCCGCAGCGCGAACACCAGCAGCTCGCGTGTGGTCGGGTTCGGATTCAGCCCCATCACGATGCCAAGGCGCCGGTAGAGCCGGTGCTGCACATAGATCAGCGCGGCGGCGCATGCGCCCCAGCCGGCCAGCATCGCGAACATCGAAAGAAGAATGCGGCCGAGGCTCTCGCGGCCCTAGCCCGAAATGATCGTGTACAGCTCGTTGCCCGCCGCGTTGAAGCGGCCGCTCCAGTAGCGCACGGGCGTGCGGCCCTCGTGCACGTCGGATTCGAACGACGCGATGCCGGACGCGATCGCGCCCAGCAAGCCGGGGCTCGGCTGCGGGGGCACGGGCGCGAGCGGGCCGACGGTTCGCGACACGTCGCGCAGTTTTTTCAGTTGGGCGACGAGCGCGGTGCGCTGGCGGTCGTTTTCGAGCGTGGCGATCACGCTGTCGAGCGAACGTGCAATTTCGGCCTGACTCGCAGGCGACGGCGCGGACGCCGCCTCCGCTTCGGACGCGCCGGACGGCCTCCGAAGCGGGCGCGACTGTCGCGCTGTTGATGAGGCTCTGCAACGCCGGAATGACCGGCGTGCTGGTGGGCGCGCTCGCGCCAGTGCCGGCGGCCTGCGCGCCGACGGGCAGCCCGGCGGCGCAGACGACAAGTGCAATGCAGAGGGCGACCGGCCACGCGCTGGACCCACCCGCGCGAGGCGCGCGCGCCTACGCGGCGACAGAGCAACCCTCTGAGGTTTGCGAAACAACGAAGAAATGCAGCGTGAACCGAAGCCAACCCGCCGTTTGACGGCGCAGCCTCGGATTCACGCCGCGACGGGCATGACTGCATGGCGATCCGTGAGAAAACGGGAGACGCCAGTGTAGCCTCAGTTTGCGCGTCGGCAACCGGACATGCGTAACGGATTGTTAGGACGCTTGCATGATTTCATGTCCGCGGCGCCCGCGCGCCGCGCCACAACGCGCCCGCTCTCGCTTCAATAAGCAACCGTCGCAATTTGCCGGATGAATCGGCCCTGCTCCAGTTCGTCGACGAATGCGCTTGCGTAATCTTCGGCGGAAATGCGGCTGTTGCCTTCTGCGTCGGCGATCAGCGAGTTCGTGCCGGTGCGGAACGCCGGTGCGCTCGCCCGGCGCGATGAGCGCGGCCGGCGAAAAGAACGTCAGTCGAGATCAGCCACGCCGCGGTAGTAACCGAGCGCGTCGCGGTGCGCGAGCGCGACAGCCTTGTAGGCGTCCGGAAAGCCTTCGCTATCGACGAGCTGTTTGCCCGGCGCGACTTCGAGCGAGCCCGCGCCGCCGAGCGCCACCAGCCGCTTCAGGCCCGCCGCCCGCACGCCTTCCACCAGGGCGCGCGTGGCCTTCTCGAGCGCGCCCACGTCGCCGTGCGGCGGCGCATACGCGCTTGCCGCCACGTCGTGACCGCGCACCGCGGCGCCGACGCTTGCCGCGTCGAGCACATCGGCTTGCGCCGCCTTCAGGTTCGGCACGTCGGCCGGCACACGCTCTGGGTTGCGCGCAAGCGCCGTTACCTGATGTCCACGACGGGCCGCTTCCGCCGCGATTCGCGAGCCGATCATGCCGGTGGCGCCGAACAAGGCGATCTTCAACTGTTTGCTCATTTCTATGCTCCTGTCATTGTTTATATGTAACCACTTCGATTACATATTTAGGGGAAAAAAGAGGGGCCGGAGCCCCGTGCGTCAATGCAATCTATTCGCCGATGTTGCCTGCCGCTACGCCGTTCAAAGCCGACGCCCGCGCCTTCGTTTCAAAGCACCACCTCACGCGTGCGGCCGGCGCTTGCGCTCCCTCGCGCGCTCCGCGCGCTCGAGATCCGCGGTTGCATCGGCCAGCGTGCGCTGAGCGAGCGACGCCTCCATGGCCTGCTGCGCTTCGTCGATGATGCCGCGCAAAACGACCTGGATATTGCGCCCTACCATGCACGCCAGATTCGGCTCCTCGCGATGAAGCGCGAAGAGCTGCGCGTCGTCCACGGCACGGTACACGTCGAGCAGCGAAATCTGCTCCGGCGCGCGGGCCAGCATAGGCAAAAGCCGCCGGATCAGCGCGGGATTCGTATTCACGCTGCCCGCAATCATGTCCGACGAAAGCGGCGTGCCCTCCTGCAACGACAGCAGCGCGAGCACGTGCACCGCAAATGCGAACCGGCTACTCGTGTTCACGACAACCCGTCCTGCAACGACAATGTGTAACCACAATAATTATATTTAATGCGGCTGTCAAACGCAGGCACGCTCTGGCCGACGCAACGCAACGCAGCGCGGTCAGAGGATTCATACCCATCTCATTTGTCCATCTGCTTTTGCGCATCGCCGCCGTAGCTTGAGCCGGACGACGAAGCAGCCGCGCTCGTCGACGAAGCCGTGTTTTGCGCCGACCATTGCTGGAGCTTGCGCCCTGCGTTTTCGAGTCTCTGGCCCGTGAGCGACGCGGCTTTGCCGAGCTGTGCCTGCGCCGCGCTGGCGGCGTTCTGCAAATTGGCCTGCGCGCTGGAAGCGAGCGCATTCGGGTCGATCGTGACCGACGGCGCCGACGCCGATTCGAGGTTCTGCTGGGCGGCCGATTTGGTCTCGTCGACCTTCTGGCCCACGTAGCTCGCGGCCTGATCCAGCTTCTGGGACGCAGCCTGCGCCGCGTCGTTGAGCTTGCCGGCAACCTGCCCCGCCGACGCATCGTTCTTCTGGCACGCCGCAAGACCGCCGAAGACGAACAGGACCACGGCGGCACGGCGCAGCAACGGCGAACGGATGGATGAAGTCATGTGTGTGTTTGGACCGCCACGCGGCAATGCTGACGAAAACGCGCTCATCATACGCTGTTGCGGCTTGCTCCCGCTGATTGCCGCTGGTTGCCGCGCAACGCTTTCATGCAGCATAGATCGACACAGCCGCTTTGAGCGCCAGGTCGCGATTCCGTCAAAAGTTGTGCGGTAGACTGGCCACGCGCAATCCAGCGTTCTCTGTTCCCTTGATCAACCGGAGGCATACGATGGCGGCAAAAAAGATTCTGTTTCTCACCGGCGATTTCGCCGAGGATTACGAAACGATGGTGCCGTTTCAGGCGCTGCAGGCAGTCGGGCACGTGGTCGACGCGGTGTGCCCCGACCGGAAAGCCGGCGAGCGGATCAAGACTGCGATCGGCGAGCGGATCAAGACTGCGATTCATGATTTCGAGGGCGATCAGACCTACACCGAAAAGCCGGGCCATCTGTTCGCGCTGAACGCGTCGTTCGACGATGCCGATCCACGCCAGTACGATGCGCTCGCCATTGCCGGCGGGCGGGCGCCCGAGTATCTGCGGCTCAATCCGAAAGTGATCGACATCGTGCGGCAGTTCGCCGAAGCCGGCAAACCGGTCGCCGCCATCTGTCACGCCGCGCAACTGCTCGCCGCCGCCGACGTGATCCGCGGCAAGCGCATTTCCGCCTATCCGGCCTGCGCGCCCGAAGTGAAGCTGGCGGGCGGCGACTACGCCGACATTCCCGTCGACGCCGCCATCACGGACGGCAACTTCGTGACGGCGCCCGCGTGGCCTGCTCATCCCGAATGGCTGCGTCAGTTCCTCGTTCTGCTCGGCACGCGCATCGAGCTTTGAGCCGGTTTTGAGCTGCTTCAAGCGCCGCGCGCGGCTATGCGAGGCATGCGCGGCATTTGAGAGTCGTCCTATGGTTCCTGCCGGAGGGCATTCCTATAGTCACAGGCTGACTTGGGGAACGCTTTTCGATGGAACTGACCGACTGGATCGTCATTCTCGCCGTCACGTTGATGGCGATTGCTTTTCGCTGCGCGAGCGACACGGCGAATGCCTGTCCGAGCCGGCTCCTGATGCGTTCCTCGACCGACACGCGTTCGCGCCGAGCAACAGTGGCTTCGCGTTCCAGCAGGTCGCTTAGCAAGATCTTGCGCACGGCATCCGTATTCGCTGCGGCCTCGGCAACACGCAACTGGATGGTCGGAAATTCGGCCATGCGGTTCTGTGCACCGGCCACTGCGCCTCGTGTCACGCGGCGCGCCGTGCGCTCGAGGTAGTCGTCGAACGCACCCTGTGCGGCCCCAACCGCAACCGATGCAAGGCACGACGGAATCGCGCTCAACATCGGAATGGAAAAACTGGGGCTCCCGCTATAGACGCGCGCACCGGGCGTTTGCCCACTGGTGGTCTCCGAGAAGAACAGCAGGCGATGCTTCGGCACGAAGACGTTATCGAGAACCAGGGTCTTGCTGCCGGTGCCCGCGAGTCCCACTACATGCCACGTGTCCTCAATCTGATAGTCGGAGTCGGGCACGAGCAGGAACGCCGGCGCCGGCTTATCCCTGTCGCCTTCGGCGGGAATCACCGCGGCGCACAGCGACCACTGCGCGCATTCGCAGCCGCTCGCAAAACTCCAGCGTCCGCTGAGCAGATAACCGCCTTCGGTTGCCTGTGCCTGACACGCAGGCGCATACGATCCGCAAACAAGCGCATTGGGATTGCTGCTCCACACATCTTGCTGCGCCTCTTCAGCGAACGACGCGACGAGCCACTGGTGCGCCGCCAGAAGCCCCGCCACCCACGCCGTGGAAGCGCAGCTTTTCGCGAGATCGACGTTCAGGTCTACAAGCGCGGAGAAGTCGTATTCGAGCCCGCCGAATGCCTTCGGCTTCACGAGATCGAAATAGCCGATGTCGCGCAATGCTTCGATGTTCTGCATCGGCACGCGGCGCTCGGCCTCAACCGTCTGCGCGCGAGATTTCAGCACTGCGCCGAGTGCGGATACGCCGGCACGGATCTGCTCGACCGTGGGCTGCCCCGCCTGATTCCCGGCCTGTTCTTCTTTTTCTGCAACAAACATGATGTCCCTCCAGATATCTGATCCCCGCCCGCGTGCATCGATCCGCCGGGCCGATCTGCGTTGGTGTCACTCAGCAGTAAGCGCGTTTCTATATAGAAGCGGACGGTCGTCTTCGTTTAGCAGCACCTCATCCGCTTGACCGATAAAGATAGTGTGCGTGCCGAACGGAACCGCCACGACCTTGATGCAAAACACATTGGCCTGCGCGGTACCGAGATAGTCGACGCCGCCTTCCGCTATGCGCTTCCAGTCGCCCACATCGAAACGTTGCGCCGCAGGCGCGGCTCCGCTGAATGCGGCGGAAACATCCACCTAGTCGTGCTTGAGAACGTTCACGCAGAAGCGCCTGGCCGACATCAGGATGTCGTGCAGGAACGTGTTCTGGTTCACGCAGACGATCATGGAGGGCGGTTCCATCGACAACGAACTGACGGCTGTCATCGTCATTCCGTGACGACGTTCGCCATCCGAAGCGGTCACGACTGTCACAGTGGATGCGATGCGTCGCATCGCGGCCCGAAAAGGAAGTGGCAATCGGCGCCCGGGCCGGCGGAGCGAGTGCTGGCGATACGGCGGTGGTGTCCATGACGTCTCCTTGAAATATCGGGCTTCATCACCCTGTTGCAGCCACTATAGTTTCATTAGCAACTGTTAGCAATGAAACCAACGAAGCCGAAACTGTTGCTTTGATAGAATCCGCCAATCGATATCGAGGGCCACACCGTGTACAAGTTCACCGAATCCTTCCCCTATCTGCTGAACTGCGTGGGCGTTCGCATGGGAGACCTGTTCTCGCGCCGCATCGCCTCCTACGGGGTTACGCTGCCGATGTACCGTGTCATGGCCGCGCTGCACGAGGTGCCGGGACAGCGCCTGAACGATCTCGCGGACATGACCACCATCGAGCTTTCCACGCTATCGCGGCTGATCGGCACGATGGAGAAGACGAAGCTCGTCTCGCGCAGCCGGCTCGAGAACAACGCCCGCACCGTTGCGATCAGCCTGACGAATGCCGGGGAAAAACTGCTCCAGCAACTCGTGCCCATCGCTCAACACTTCGAAGCTGTGGCAATCGGCAATCTCTCGCCGACGGAGCTGAAGGCGCTGAAGAAAAACCTCTCCGATATCTTCCTGTTGCTCGACAAACTGGAAGAAGAACTCGCGGCCCCCGCTGACGAAAGCTGACGCCTGGCTTTTTCGCAGCGTCCGGATCATGCCGTCACGAAGTCCGGCTGGTTTTGCGGCTTTGCGGCCTCGAAAGCGGGATGCGTGAGCGCATGTTCATACACGGCGACGCTTCGCGGATAGGCGGCCAAATCGCAGCCCATGCGCTGTGCATTCGCCATCTGCGGAATCAGACAGCAGTCGGCAAACGTGGGCGCGTCGCCAAAGCACCACGCGCCGCTTCCATGACGCTCGAGAATCCGCTCGACGCCTTTCATCCCTTCGTGCACCCAGTGCATGTACCACGCGCCCTTCTGCTCGGACGAGACCATCAGCACGGTCTGCAAATACTCGAGCACGCGCGCCCGCAGCGCAGGCTCGACAGGAATCAGCCGCGGCTCGGGGATAACGCGCGTCGAGATAGTCGATGATGGCAAGCGACTGCCCGAGCGAGAAGTCACCGTCCTGCAAAGCGGGCACCGCCGCCGACGGATTGACCTGCTCGACATAGCGCGCCTCATGATGCTCCCCGGCGCGGATATTGACCGGCCGATAGTCGTAGTCGAGGCCTTTCAGCGCGAGCGCAATGCGTACGCGGTACGAGGTCGAGCTGTTAAAGAAGCTATGCAGTTGCATCACGCCCGCCTCCCGCTCAGACGACCGCAACGGTCAGTTGGCCGAGACGCTCCACGCCCACCGTCATCGTGTCGCCTTTGGTCACCGCGCCGACGCCCTCCGGCGTGCCGGTGAAGATCACATCGCCCGGCTGCAGTTCGAAGTACTTCGAGAGATCCGCGACAGTCTCCGCAACCGACCAGATGAGATGCGAGACATCGCTCTTCTGCTTCGTTACGCCGTTGAGGTCGAGCCAGATCTCGCCTGCAGTGAAATGCCCGACGTCGGTCGCAGGATGGACCGGCCCAATCGGCGCCGAACGATCGAACGCCTTGCCGATTTCCCATGGGCGCCCCATCTCGCGCATCTTCATCTGCAGATCGCGGCGCGTCATGTCGAGCCCGACTGCATAGCCCCACACATGATGAAGCGCCTGCTCGACCGCGATATCCGAACCTGCTTTGCCGATCACGGCCACCAGTTCCGCTTCATAGTGGTAGTTGCGCGTTTGCGGCGGATAATCGAGCCTCAGTGTTTCGCCATACACGACAGGCACGACTGCATCCGCAGGCTTGCAGAAGAAAAACGGCGGCTCGCGATCCGGATCGAAGCCCATCTCGCGCGCATGCGCGGCATAGTTGCGACCCACACAGTAGACGCGGCGCACCGCGAACCGGTCGGTGTTGCCGGCAACATACAGGCTGACAGGCGCTTCAGGAGGAAAGACGAAAGACATGATGAGAGAGCTCGCTGAATTGAAAAAATGAAAGAGATCGGTTCCTACACATTGCAAGCGGCACGCGCCGTCACCAGCCGCGTGCTTACGCGCGTTCTTCGCGCAGCAGATTCAATGCTGAAAGTACCGGCCTGTCCGAATAGCTGAACAACACGCAGTCGCTCGATGCTTTGAGTGCAACGGGTTGCCACGACGGCACGACGAACACATCGTGAGGCGCGAACGCGAATGTGTTGTCGCCGATGCGCGCCGCCCCCGCACCGTCGACAACGCAATAGACGGTCGCGTCAGTGCTGCGATACGTCCTGCCTGCAAATCCCCGGGCAGGAACTGCATGAACGCGGCAATGGTCGGCATCGGCCAGCCGCCAGTAACCGGATTGACGTAGCGCAGCTTGACGCCGTCCCATGCGTCGAGCTCGCCGCGGCGATAAAGCGTATCCAGTGCCTCACGACTCCTTTCATACGGATAACTGAATATAGGTGAGAATGCTCCGCTCGACTGGTGACGCACGGGCATCATGTTATGTCCGAAGCGTGCGAAGCTGTCCCCTTCTGCACGCAAGACAGGTTGCGTAGAATCCGGATACGTCTCGGCGAAGCCGGCGTCGAGATTCGCAATGAGCGGAATGTCGAGGCCGTCCAGCCAGATCACCGGCTCGCCGCCCTCGTCGACCGACGGATTGCCGTGATCGTGCCATGTCCACGACGGCGTGATGATGAAGTCCCCCGGCTTCATGGTCGTGCGTTCGCCATCGACAGCCGTCCATGCGCCGCGCCCCTCGACGATGAAACGCAGCGCGGACTGCGTGTGCCGGTGGCTCGGTGCAATCTCGCCGGGCAGGATCAGTTGGAGCCCCGCATACAGTGTCGGCGTCATGCTCGACTTGCCAGCGAGCCCAGGGTTCTCGAGCACGAGCACGCGCCGGACTGCCTCTTCAGCGCTGATCAGGGCGCCCGACTGCATCACCAGGTCGCGGATCTGCGCATACTTCCAGATGGCGGCCTGCGCTTGCGGCCGGGGCGCTTTCGGCACAAGGTTGTGCAGCGATTCCCACAGCGGCGCGAGTCGCTGCCGCGCGATCAGCGCGTAATAGGCCGCACGGTCTTCATGCCGGGTTTGCACAGTCATGTGTGTCTCCTACGATTGCGGGTCGATGTTCACGAACACACTCCCGGCCTCGATCTTCACCGGATAGGTCCTGATATCGCTCGTGAGCGGCTCGCACATCGCGCGTCCATTGCGAATATCGAAGCGTCCCCTGATGGAGCGGGCACTCTATTTCGTGCCCTTCGAGGAAGCCGTCGCATAGGCGCGCATGGCCGTGCGTGCAGATGTTGTCAGTGGCGAATACCTCGCCGTCTACGCCATAAATGGCCAGTTCCTTGCCGGCCGTCTGCACCGCGACGACATCATCGCTGGTCACTTGAACCAGCTCGATAACCTTGGTCCATTGTGTCATGGGTGGCCTCAGATGGGATAGATGAGAGAGTTGGCAATCATTTCGCTGCCGAATACGCAGAGTCGCGACTCGAACTTCAGACCCTCGTTCGTTCGCCGAATCGTGTCGATGTAGCGTCCCACGTTGAACACACTCGAGATGTCGTCGGGCTTCGTGCGAAACACCGCATAGTTGGCCTCGGCGCGGATTCGCTCGGCGCCCACGTCCAGAATGCGCGGCACGCCCACCACATGACGCTGATAGTACGGATCATGAAAGATCGTCTCCGTCACGCCATAGACGCGGTCTTCCAACATTCCGCGACTCTCGAATGCGAGCGTCGCAAGCGGATAGCCACGCTCGACATTTTCGCGAGGCTGCACTTTGTACACGCACTGCTCGGTAAAGAACTCCGGCCACTTGTGCAATTCGTTGTTGTCGAGTGCGGCGGCATAATCGGCGTAGAGGGTGAGCAGTTGCTGATAGGTTGCGAAGTCCAGCATCTCAAGCCTTCATCACGCTGCGCCAGTAGCGATACATGCCGCGGATCAGCGTTTCGGTCACCATTTCGGTCACCATATGGTCAGTGTCGCTCACGTCGCGCCCGCCCAGTTCCGCGATAGTTCGATGAAACGGCTTCTGTTCGAAACCTTCCTGCGAGAATTCGATTACCTCGCCGTCGTCGGCGGAAACGAAACCGGCTGGCCCGAACAGGTTCGCCTGGCGCAGCCGGCGCCTGGTCATCTCCTCGCTATCTTCTTCGAAGCCGAAGTGCGTCCCACACGAAGTCGAATGAGTTATGGCCGTTGGGCTGAATGTGCCGTGTGGATACCGAATTAACTTGCTGCTGGATGATCACGTTCGGGAAAAGCGTCATCATCACCGCGGTCGGTGCGCCCCACCACTCTTCCTTGACAACATCGAGAAAGCGCTCGTCGTGCAAGGTCATCTGTTCCTTGAAACTGGACACGCCACTTGTCACGTCGCCCCTGCCGCCGGTGCCGCGCGTGGAAATCATCGCGGCGTGGCGGCCATGCTCGTCCATTCGAAGTTCCGATTTGTTGTCCGCGCGCCAGAGGCTGAAGGTGACGAACCACGTGTGCAAGAGGCCGGGATGATAGGGGTCCTTGATGTTTTCCTGCATCAGCTTCCAGTTGCCGGGAATGCGCTGTCTGCTGTAACCGAGAATGGTGAGCTTGCGCCCATCGAATACGCGGTCGAAATAACGCAGAATCGTCGGGCCGAGATAATCTTCGAGCGACGGCACGTCATGATCGAATGACGCGAACACCACGCCGTTTCGCACAGCGACGTTCAGCTTCGCCAGCCCGTGCTCCTTCGGATCGAAATCGGACGGCATGCCGCCGTTGACCTTGCCGTCGAGCTTCACGCCGCGCCGGAAAGGCACACCGACAAGATTGCCCTTCAGGTCGTAATTCCACTGGTGATACGGGCAGGTGAAGTCCTTCCGGTTGCCTGACTTTTCCCGGCAAAAGCGCACGCCGCGATGTGCACAGACGTTTTCGACGACATGTATCTCGCCGTCCGCCGCCCTCGTGACGATCACGGAGCGCTCGCCAACGACAGTGCGCTTGAAGTCGCCCGGATTCGGAATCTCTGCTTCCAGCGCGACATAACACCAATGCGCCGAATAGAAGAAGCGCTCAAGCTCGCGCCTGTAGATTGCTTCGTCCGTGTAGGCCGAAAACGGAATACGGCTACTGCCTGGGTCTTTCCAGTCCGGCTGCCGGAAAGCAACGGTGGCCTCGATCATGTGTGTCTCCAGAGATAATGATTCGCGTGCTACGGGTCGCTCAAACGCCACTTGCATGAAATGCGTCCGCGTAGATGCGCTCGGGTGCCACGCCTTTTTGCCGCAACAGGAGCGAGGCGGCATTGACCATGACGGGCGCCCCCGCGACGTAGGCACTCCAGCCTTTCATGTCGCGCCAGTCGTCGCTGACGGCCTGCGTGACGACGCCGCTGCGGTAGTCGTCGGCCGCTTTGCCCGACGCGACCACGACGTGAAATCGCATGCGTTTGACGCGCTGCTGCAATTCGGTAAGCCAAGGTTCGCCGTAAACGTCGGCTTTCGATCGCACACCGAAATAGACATGCACGTCGTTAGCCATCTCAGCCTGCCCGATGCCCCGCAGAATGGCGAGAATCGGCGCGAGCCCGGTTCCTCCCGCAATACAGACGATCGGGCTAGCAGTCTTGCGGCGCAGATACGCGGTGCCGAGCGGCCCACTCACGCGCACGCTGTCGCCGACCTTCAGGTCGTTTGCTACATACGAAGTCACGCGGCCGCCAGGCACGACACGAATGTGGAATTCGAGTTCGTGGGGATTCTGCGTCACCGCCATCGAATACGGCCGTACGTGCTGAGGCGTGAACTGAAGATTGGCGTACTGACCGGGGGAAAATTCGAATGCCTTGGGGAGTTTGAGCCGCAGACGCTTGATGTCGTGCGTGAGGTTCTCGATGGAGAGCACAGTCGTCTTCAGAATCTTCGCGGGATGAACGACGATTTCGTCCATCTCCGGAATTTCAATTGCGCAATCCTCGACGAGCGTCGTCTGGCAGGCAAGCACCGCTTCCCCATTGTTGACCGGCGCATTGGATTCCGCATTGCCGGCCGTGAGCACCCGGCCCGAGGCGACGCGGCAACGGCATGTGCCGCAACGGCCCGACATGCAGCTATACGAAACAGGAACTTCGTTGGCTCGCAGAACATCGAGCAGATTGTCTCCGGCACGCGCATCCAGCGCGCGTTGCAGCGGCACGATAGTTACCTTCATGGCGCCAGTGTCTCCGGGCTGGTCTTGATGAAGCACATGATGCGACTGGCCAACTTATAAATAGAAGTTGCTTGATATGTCTCATCACTGGCAGTGATAATGTCCAGCGTCGGGAAAACACGAGAGACAAGCCATGGAGCTTCACGACATCGACCTGAATCTGCTGGTGGTTTTCAACGAACTGCTGCGGCAGCGGCGCGTGTCGGCCGTCGCGGGCACGCTCGGCATTTCGCAGCCGGCCATCAGCAACGCGTTGAACCGGCTGCGCCGCCTTCTCGGCGACGAACTGTTCCTTCGGACATCGAAGGGAATGATCCCGACGCCTTTCGCCGAGGCGCTCGCCGAACCTATCGGCTATGCGTTGGGCGCGATCTACAACACGCTGAACGCCACCACGACATTCGATCCCGCGTCGAGCAAGCGCAAGTTCACGGTTGCCATGACGGACATCGGCGAAATCTATTTCCTGCCGGCGCTCATGAAGCGGCTCGGCAAAGCCGCGCCGAACGTCACCGTCAGCACGGTGCGCAGAACGTCCGAAACGCTTCAGGAAGAAATGGAGGCGGGGCGTGTGGATCTGGCAATGGGCTTCATACCCGATCTGAAGACAGGCTTTTTTCAGTGCCGTCTCTTCAAGCAACGCTATGTGTGCATTTTTCGCAAGGGTCATCCCATTGCGAAGACCGGAATGACACTCGGCGCATTCCGCGAGGCGGAGCACGTGTCGATCGTCGCGGAAGGCACGGGCCACGGCATGGTGGATGATGTGATCGAGCGCGCCGGCGTGTTGCGAAACGTGCGGCTACGTGTGCCGCACTTCGTCGCCGTCGGCCATATCCTTCAGACGACCGACCTGATTGCCGTCGTACCGCAAGCGTACGCGGCAAAGACGCTGGCTCCGTTTGGGCTCGAACAGGCGCCCTGCCCTGTGAAGATTCCCGACATCGCCATTAACGTGCTGTGGCACGCGAAGAATCATCGCGAGCCGGGCAATCAATGGCTGCGGCATCTCGTGTTCGACGAGTTTTCGCTGTAGTCATGCGGTGGTCGGGAGCGAAACGAAGCACTAGAACGGTTCGACCAAGCGTTCAGGAGATCCCCGCAATCTGCCTGAGGAGACCGTTGGTCGACTGCCCTCAAAAAACTCCTTGTCAAAAAGCGAGACGCGGCGGCACATACCCACCATAGCCCGGACCCACGCCCGAAGACTGCGGTATGTTGTAGCCGGTCAGGAAATGCCCCGAAATGTACTTGCCGCTGCCGCCCACCGCATAGTCGACGTAGAACGCCGCAAAGGCGACGATATGCTGAAACGTCTTCGTGACGATCTTGCTCACAATGGGAACGTAGATGAGCGTCTTGCTCGGCACCGAGCTGTACAGCGTGGTTTTTGCGCCCGGTTGAATGTAGATGTTGTCACCAATACTGAGTGAGGTAGGGTTGCCGTTTTCAATCAGTCCGCGAATCGTCGGCACGTCGTTCGCAACGCTGGTAAACGAGGTCCATTGACCCGCATCGCAGCCACCGCCGTATGCATAATCGCTGCCAATCTGAAATTCGTATGCCTTGCCGGTCGAAGGATCGATTTTCGGCTGATTGGTGCTCGAATCCCAATACGTCTGATACAGGCATTGCCCGAGTGCGACAGGAAAGAGTCCTCCTGCCACCGTGCCCGGCGGAGCGGCGACCGCGATCGCCGTGGCAGTTGCCGGCACGCTCGGTACGCCTAACAGTGCGCCGAAGGCCAGGCTGACTAATCCGCCGTTCTGGTTCGCGCTGCGGCTTATTTTGACCTGCACCGCGGGGGCGTCGTTGGCGCCCGGTGCAATCGTGGTTGACTGCAAAGTCGACGGAGAACCCGCGAGGTTCCAATAGCCCGTTGTCACGGTTCCGCTCGACAACTGGATCCTGTCCGACGCATTCAGCGCGATGGCGGCGGTCGTCGCGGACGCCGCGCCGGCCCAGTCAAGCGTACCCGCGCCATTCGCAATGAAGTGCGACGCGCCCGCAAGCGCTGCGGCGTCTGCGGCATTCTGCAGCTCGTTACGCACCACACTCAGGTGCGCCATGTTGATCGCGAACGCGGCGAATATCAGCAAAGGGATCAGGAAGGCGACGAAGAACATGACAACCGATCCTCGCTGACGCGTTTGTGGTGACAACGCGCGATTTCGCCGATACACGTGAGGGGTCCGGCGGGGCATGATCCGGTCACTCATAGTTCATCACCGTGATCGCACTGATCGTAACGGGGCCTGTGAGCGCGCTGAAGATGGAACCGAGCACGAACCTCTGGTACTGGTACTTGACCGTTACCGTCAGGGGCGAGCCCGATGTCCGAGTCCCGACTTGCGCGACGGCGCTCGCGGAGGTCGCCGGCCCTCCTGTCACCAGGCTATTTTGCGTGTAGCTGAGCGCGATGTTCTGGATCTGCGTGCTGGTCAACGGCATCACACGCAGCACCATGCCCGCGCGCGCCGCTTCACGGCTCGCATTCGTGATCACTGCCTTGTCGCACAGAATCATGCTCACATCGATGATGCCGAACAGCACCATGAGCAGAAAAGGAAGCACGAGCACGAACTCGAGCGCGGCAATGCCTCTTTCCTCACGAAGGGATCGAGGACCACGTGCCTTCATTTCACAGTCTCCGTGTCACGCGCCACGCGCTCCGCGGGCACCGCGCCCAGACGCGCGGCTGCTGCAGCTTCAGTCGGCGGCCCGAGTTTCGTGCGGAAAGTCTCGTAAAAGCGCAGATTGTCCTCGACCGATGCAGGAGGCAGGTCGGCTTGCAGTATCTGTTTCGCGGCACTTCTGTTGCCGAGCAGCGCATACGCGAGCGCGAGGTTCTGGCGCGCTTGCGGCGGCGCATTGGCGAGCCCCGCAATCTCAAGCAGCACGTTCGCGGCTTCTCGTGGCTTGTTAGCGAGGATCAGCGACAGACCGAGATCGGTCGTCAAGCCCTGCACTTCCGGGTGCGCACGCAGCGCGGCGCGATAGACGGCCTGCGCTTCATCGTGGCGGCCTTGCAGATCAAGCACCGTACCGAGACCCTCGGCCGTGACTGGATTGTCTGGAAGCTGCGCCGCGAGCGAGCGGTAAAGTGCAGACGCATCATCCAGCTGGCGCTGCCGCAGCGCAACGCGGGCAAGACCGAGCTTCGACCTCGGATTCGACGGTGCGGCGGCCGCCGTGCGCGCATACAGCACGCGCGCGTTCGAGGTCGCCGGCCTGATACACGGTATCGGCCAGACCCAGTTGCGCCTCAATCGAGTCAGGCCTCGCTTGCAAGGCTTTGTCGTACAAGATCAGCGCGAGTTCGGTATTGCCCGCCGACAGCGCGCTGTCGGCAATGTGCAGATCGCTCGCGGGGCTGAGCTTCTGTTGCGCCGATAGCGGCCGCGAATCGATAGCGCCCGTGCTTCCACAGCCTGCAAGGACAAAGGCCGTGACAGCCGATGCCACAGCGAGCGAACGGCAAGACGAAATGACGTGTTTCATTTGAACACCGCGATGAGTTGAATGACGGCAGGGCCGGCCGCGATCAGGCCCACCGTCGGCAACACAAACAGCATCATGGGCAGGGTCATCTTCGGGGCGAGCTTTGCTGCCTTTTCTTCGAGCGCAAACATCTGGGCGGCACGTTCCGTGCGCGAGAGTATTCGCAGCGACTGGGTGATCGACGTACCGTACTGCTGCGATTGAATCAGCGTCGTAACGAGTCCGCGCACCGACGCAAGACCGATACGGTCGGCCATATTGCGCAGCGCCGTGGCGCTGTCGGTGCCCATTTGCAACTCGTCGGCTCGACGGAAAGCTCGTCTGCAAGCGGCGGGCAGATTGGCAACAGTTCGTGCGCAACGCGCTTGATCGCGACGACGAGGTTGTTGCCTGCATTGGTGCAGATCACGAGCAGATCGAGCGCATCCGGCAGGCACGAGGAGATCGCTTTCTGCCTACGGCTGATCAGAAATCCAAGCGCGTACTCCGGCACAATCATGCCGACGATGAAAGCCGCAGCCAGCATCAGCACCCGAAAGACAAAGTATTCGCCGACGCGAGGCACGTGCGCGCCGAACACGATGGCGACGATTGCGAGCAGCGAACCCACGACGATTTTCAGGCCCACCAGTCCCGCCACCGTGCGCCGGTCGCGAAAGCCGGCAGTCGCGAGCTGCTCGGCGAGCTTCTCGCGTTGAAACGAATTCAGAACCGGCACGCGTTCGCCGATCAGTGCCACGCGCCGCGTCAGCCGCTGCCGCATGTTCGCGAGCGTGCGCTCTTCCGCGGCCGGATCGGCGACCCGGTGCACGGCGGCTTGCCGCAGGCGTTGCGCAATCCGATGGCGCGTACTGCCGGTGCGAAGAAAAATGAGGAGAACGGCGCCGACCAGCACGATCAGCAGCGCGAGGTTGGTAAGCGTACCGGCATCCAGGATGTTCATCGCGAGGTATCCAGTTGCGAGATTTTCCGCACCATCCACAGTCCGATCGTCAGCAGTACTGCGGAAAGCGTCACGATCTTGTGCCCGGCGGGTGTAATGAAGGGCAGCTCGATATAGGGCCGGTTGACGATGTACAACATGCCCGTGATAGCAAACGGCACAGCTGAAATGATGTTGGTCGCAAGCCGGCCCTCGGCGGTCAGCGCCTTTGTCTTCAGGCGGATATCGCGCCGGCTGCGGATAATCGAAGCGAGATTCTCCAGCGTCTCCGCGAGGTTGCCGCCCGTCTCGCGCTGCAGCAGCAGACAGACGGAAAAGAACGCAAAGTCGGCGATCTGCAGCCGCTTCACGGCCTGGTCGAGCACGTCGGGCAGATCTGCACCGAGGCGCAGTGCATCGCCCATGGTGCGAAACGTTGAGCGCACCGGCTCGTCTGTCTCGCGGCCCACCGTGCTGATGGCCTGCACGACCGGAATGCCGGCCCGCACCGCTTGAATGATCAGATCCAGCGTGTCGGGAAAAGCGGTCAGGAAACGCGTGCGGAACCGCTCGATCAGAAAACGATACGTCGCGCGCACGGCAAGGAGCGGCAGACCGATGAAAGCGATGGGCGCTGCCCATTCAGGACCCGAAGCCAGCTTGACACCCACGAGCGCAGCGATGAAGGCGGCAATCGCGACAGCCGCGATCAGCCGGAAGCCGCCCGCGCCGCTCACCACGCGCACGCGTTGTGCATGCTTCTGCAACCACGAGAACAAAGCTCCACCATTTCCGGGGTGGCGCCGCCGGCTAAATAGCTCCTGCTCCGGCTCACGGCGGCCCGCTTTGCGCTGCCGGGCGACGTCGGCACCGATCTCGTCGATCCGACTGCGGATGCGTGGCGCTGTCCGGCGCCGTGCCAGATCGCGCAGCGACGACACCATCATGCCCGCGATCAGGATCGCGAAAAACGCGCCGGCGACGACATCGGCGGGCGTCATGGCCGCATCGCCTCGAGCAGTTGATCTTCGAGCCCATAGTAGGCAGCTCGCGCCGAGAAGACCGGGCGCAGCGACGACGACTCGAACGCGCCGCGTACCTCGTCCTGATATACGGTCGTGTCGAAGCGGAACGTGAAGAGGTCTTGAGTAATGACGACGTCGCCCTCCATCCCGGCGACCTCCGTGATGCGCGTGACGCGACGCATGCCGTCACGCATCCGTTCGATCTGCAGGATCAGGTGTACCGCGCTCGCGATCTGCTGGCGTATGGACAGCAGCGGCAGATTGCCATTTGCCATCATCACCATGCTCTCGAGCCGGGTGATCGCATCGCGCGGCGTGTTTGCGTGAATCGTCGTCATCGAGCCGTCGTGCCCGGTGTTCATTGCCTGCAGCACGTCAAACGCCTCCGCCCCGCGTGTTTCGCCGAGGATGATGCGGTCGGGGCGCATCCGCAGCGCATTGCGCACCAGATCGCGCTGCGAAACGGAGCCGAGTCCCTCGGCATTCTCCGGGCGCGTCTCGAGGCTCACGACATGCGGCTGCTGCAATTGAAGCTCGGCCGCGTCTTCGATCGTGACGATCCGCTCATGCTCGTCGATATGATGCGACAGCGCGTTCAGAAGCGTGGTCTTGCCAGACCCCGTGCCGCCGGAGATCACGACATTGAGCCTGCACGCGCCTGCGATCTTCAGCATGCGCGTCATGGCGGGCGACATGTTGCCCTGCTGCGCCATCCGCGCGAGCGTGATGTTGCGCTTCGCGAACTTGCGGATCGAGATCGACGCGCCGCGAATCGCGATGGGCGGCAGTACGACGTTGACGCGACTGCCGTCGGCGAGACGTGCGTCGACCATCGGGCTGCTTTCATCCACGCGGCGCCCCACTGCGGCGGCAATGCGCTGCGCGACGTTGATCACATGCGCGTTATCGCGGAACTTGAGCGGCCTCAGTTCCAGGCGGCCATGCCGCTCCGCATAGACCTGATCCGGCCCGTTGACGAGGATGTCGGTCACCGATTCGTCGGCGAGCAGCGGCTCGATTGGGCCGACGCCGAACATGTCATTGGGTATTTCATTGACGATCAGCGTTTGCTCGGCCGTCGTCACATTGAGCCACTCGCCCATGACCACTTCGGCGGCAATCTGCTCGATGCCCGCGCGTACCTGCTCGCGCGACATCATCAACGCGGCCGACATGTTCATTGACGCGAAGACGACGGTGCGGATCTTTTTGAACTTGTCCGAGCGGATGAGCGCTTCATGCCTGTCGATCGGCGCGGCCGCGCGCAGCGGCGTCGCCCCGGCTTGCGGGAGTTCCGCGCTTGTGCCGGCGCCTGCCTCGGCGGCCGCTTCGTTATCGGCCAAGGGCGGCACGACGGCGGCGTAGGTCCTTTTGCCAAACGTCATGTCCCGCCCCTGTTGCCGACAAGACGCTCATACCAGCGCTTGCGCGGCGCCGTCTCCGTGTGGCCGGTCAACATGTTGGCGAGCCCGACCACCGCCGATGTAAAAGGCGTCGGCTTGCCGGACGCAATCGGTTCGCTGAGATTCTCCGCGGCCGCGAGCGTCCTGGGTTCGTAGGGAAACTCGTACATGGATGCACGGCCGAGCGCGCGCTTGAAGTCGGCGGCGGCGACCCGGCCCGCCACGGGTTCGTGCGGATTGTTCAGCAGCAGCGTGATCGTCGGATCGCTGTCGCGGTCTTCGGCAAACCGCAGCAGGCGCGCCGTTTCGCGGGCTCCATGCACCGAGCGGTCCGACGTGATATAGACAAATGCGGACGCGGCGAGCGCCTCTTCAGCGATGGTTCCGGCGACGCCCGACAAATCGAGCATCACGTAATGGAAATGGCGCTTCAGCGCATTGACAAGCTCGTAGACCGCACCGGGACGGCACACGAAATCGTTGCCGTAGGGCCGTTCGGACGAGAGGACGAGAAGCTGATTGCTCTTCGCCACGAGCATCCGGCTGATGAGCGGCGCATCGATGCGCTGCGGGTTCTGCAACAGTTCGGTCAACCCGTTATTGGTGGTCAGTCCCAACATCGAGTTGGCGGCTCCGCCACGGAAGTCGAGATCGACATAGGCGATGCGTCGACGCGTGACGTCGGCCAGATGGCGCGCCAGCGATACTGCGATCGTGGTCGTGCCGACTCCCCCACGGGCACCGACGAAGCTGACGGCATTGCCGGTGCGCACGGCGGCAGCCGGATCGCGCGCCGTCAGCGCGCGCTGCAGAAGGCCGACCGAGAGCGGCTTGAAAAGATAATCGTGGACACCAGCGCCAAGCAGGCTGCGATAAAGGTCCACGTCATTGCGCTCTCCCACTACCACCACAGCGACGGACGGGTCGCAGACGTCGGAAAGACGCGCAAGATCGCTGATCGGCATCTCGGAGCCGGACACGTCGACGATCAGTTGCCTCGGCGAACGATCAAGATTCCTCAGCAACTGGATCGCGTCGTCGATGGTTCCTCTGCGCACGCACGCGCTTTCTATCGACTGATCGACAATCAGGTTCTTCACCGCGATCTCACTGTCGCGATCGGACACGACCGCGAGCAGATCGTCAGCGTTGATTTCGCTGCTGCTCGCGATCCGGAGGAACGATTCGATGGCGCTCACTGGCATGCTCCGCGATCAATGAACCACGTTGTTGGTTGTCGAGGTCGAATTGAGCGGAGTCGCGCGCCCTTCTTCGTAACGGCGCACCGCGCTCGCTCCGAGCGCTGCGTCAGCCCCCGCATACGGAATCGGCGCGACAAGGTCCGCCGGCCGTGCGAGCATGACCGCCAGGTTGGTGTACGTGGCACAGCCAAAAGACACACCGGGACGCCCGAATCCCGCATCGACCAGGTGAGACCGCTGCTCGAGTTTCGCGCAGTCGGGCGGCACGGCGTGCGAGCCGTCGAACCCGATCACCGACGGATCCGGCATGCCGAGCGGCGGATGCTCCGACATGCAGCCCGCTATTGCGGCGAGCAGGGCGAAAGAGACAAGGCGCGCAATCATGGCATGACTCCCGGTTCAGTAAACAAAGCCCGCTGCCCCGACGAGACGCGGAGCGTCGCCGGACAGCGGATCAATGCCGAGCGAACGCTGCAGCACGTATTCGACATCGCCGGCTGCATGCGTCACGCCTTCGAGCGGCTGGCGCAGTTGTCCGGGACCGGTGGGTTGCACGATATAAGGCGTGACAATGACGATCACTTCGCTCTTGTTGTTGATGTAGTTTTTGGACGAAAATAGCTTGCCGAGTATCGGCAGGCGGCCGAGACCCGGAAGCTCGGCGAGTATGTCGCTCGTCTTGCTTTGCAGCAGACCGCCGATGGCGAAGCTTTGCCCGCTCGACAGCTCGACGGTGGTGTCGACCCGGCGCACGGTCAGCGCCGGAATCTTGATGCTGTCCAGCGTGACCGAATTGCTCGGATCGATGTCGCTGACTTCCGGACGTACTTTCAGGCTGATGCGGTTATCGGCCAGCACCGTCGGCGTGAAGTCGAGCGACACGCCGTACGGCTTGAAGGCGACAGTAATGGCCCCCGTCGTGTCCTGCGCGACCGGCACCGGAAATTCTCCGCCTGCAAGAAAGCTCGCGGTCTGGCCGGATATCGCGGTGAGATTCGGCTCGGCGAGCATTGTGATGAGCCCTTCCTGATCGAGCGCATCGAGCACCGCCTCGACACTGACGTTCTTCGTATGAAAGCCGGCCACTGTCGAGAACGCGCCGGTCGACGACAGGAGGAATCGATTGGTGACGCTATCGAACAACTGGCGGCCGCTGAAAATCCCACCGAAAAAGTTGCCGACCGAACCGAGCGAACTCCAGTTGATGCCGAGTTCCTGCGTGATGTTTCGGTCTACTTCAGTAATCCGCACGCGCAGATTGACCTGAATGGGATGATCCAGTGCGAGGCGGTTGACCAGCGTTTCCTTGTCGCGCAGGGACGGCTTGAGCGACTCGACGACCGCGTCGGCATCTGCCGCGCTCGGCACGCGGCCGGCAACCATCAGCGATCCTGGCGCACTGGTGAGCGTGAGATGCAGTTGCGGGAAACGCGTATCGAGCATGCGTTGCACCGACTGAGTATCGACATTGACCTCGATGTTCTCGCGAAGAATGGTCCGGTTGTTCGGCCCGAGTGCGAAGAGCGTCGTCGTGCCCGCTTTCTTGCCGAGCACGAATACTGTTTCTGGCGTCGGCACATGCACGTCGGCCACATCCGGATCCGCAACGAACACCGCAACGGCCGGCGCGGGAAGCTTCACCATCTCGCCCTTGCCCGCGGGCACGACCAGCATCGCACGGCCATCCGCTGCATACGCGCCGTTCATGCATGCGAGGCTGCACAGGATGGCAGCGCAGGCGACGAGCGTCGCTGCGAAGCGACGCCGCGTGCGATGGAATGAGAAAACAACGTGCAACATAGCCTTTCGTGTATGAATCGTGCACACCTTTCGTGTAGACGAGCCCCTTTTGGCCCGCCTATACCGCGAGCGTCGCCAGCGCTTGCGCTACTGAGCGAGCGGCTGCCCGCCAGTCCCCGTTTGCGCCGCTTCGAGCGGCCGTGCGGGCTGCGCGACGGACGATTGCAGTGGCGGCTGGCCAGGCGGCAACGGTGGCAGTCCCGGCACCCCCGTTGGGCCACCCATTGACGCAGCGCCGGAGGCCTCGCTCGACTTCGAGCCGCGATAGACGATCACGGCAGGTGCGGCCGAGCGCACCACGGCAGCGCGCTTCGTGGTCATTTGCGCTGCACGCAACGCGCGAGACACGTCCCCGCCCCATATCGGCGGTGTTTGCGGCGCGGTCGTATCGGCTGGCGGCTCGTGACGGTCCCTGGTGGCGAAACTGCGCAATGCGAGCGACAGCGTGCCCAGATGAGTCGCTACTGCAATCACCTGGGCGTTGTGCGGCGTCACCTCGAAGGTCACGGTCCGCGCACGCGTATCGGTTTGCGTGGCGTTGTCTTTAGGGCGCTGAAACGCGGAACTGACCGCGAGCACACGCACGCGATTGACCACGGTCTCCGCTTCCACAGCTCGACCCGCTTCGGCGGTGTTCTTCTCGGAGTCGCTCAGCGTTTGCGTGAGCAGCACGTCCACGTAGTCGCCGGGCTGAATCAGCCCCGCATTGCCCGTTACGTCGTCGATCGCAACGGAGATCGCGCGCATGTCGGGCTTGAGCGCGGCGGCGAGAAAGCCCGGCGCGTTAGGCGAGATGACATCGCCGGGACCGAGCGGAGTGCCGGCTCGTACGGCATGACGCAACAGATCGCCCTTGAGATCCCTGTCGGCGTCGCCGCTGCCCGCCTGCCCTTCGATAAGCGCACCCGCCGGAGCCTGTCCGCGCGGCACGCTTTTCCAGACGAGGTCGCTATCGCGCAGCAGCAGACCGTCGGGCAGATCCGCGGCAGCGGCGCGAATGCGCTGTGCCCCGCGTGAACCCGCGGCACCCGGTTGCGACGCCGAGATATAAAGCGTGCGCAGAACGAGCGCACCAATGATCGCGACGACGACCAGTCCGGCAAATTTGATGACTCGCGACATGGCGGCGAAATGTCCTAGACGATGGGCGTGCTCAGCGCGAGCGGTGCCCACACTGCCGCGCCCCCACCGAGCGCCAGCGCAATGCCGTACGGCACACCGCGCGCGTGGGACAGACATGACGGCCAGTGCAACGCTTCAATGCGGCGGTAGAGGGGATCGACCGCGATGATGGCAAGCCCCAGTATCAGGCCGCAAACAGACACGATGACGAAGACGGGCGCCGCGAGTGACGGGCCCGCCCACAGAAAGACCGCTGCGGCGAGCTTCACGTCACCGCCTGCAATCCATCCGAACCGGAACAGGAGCGCGGACGAGAGGAATGCGCTCGCCGCCATGCCGAGGTGGCTGAAAAATGTGGAAACGCCGATTCCAACGAGCGCTGCGGCGACGCAATAGAGACCGGCGACGACGAGCACCGCACTGTTGGGCAGGCGCCGGAACAGCAGATCCGAGATCGCCAGTGAAGACAACGCAAGGCAGGTCGCCAGCTTTACCGTGTACAGCATGTTGGTTTGCCCAGGTTCAGCCATGCATTTGCGCGAGAGAAGCGGCGGGAACAATAGCGAATGGATGTTCCCGCCAATTCCATCGCGGTGAAATTACATTGTAGCTGTCGCTTTGTTCGTCAGAGTAGTAAATACGCTGGAGAGAGCCGGGCTGAATATGGTGCCCACGGCCACGACCGCAACGATGATGATGCCCGCGAGCACGGCGTACTCGAGTGCGCTGACGCCGCGTTCATCACGCGACAGGGACTTGATGAATTGCAGCATAAGTAGCTCCTGTGTTGAGTCCATTTACTTAGGAAAACGAGACAACGGATGATGCGGATCACATCCTCCAGATGTGCTATCGGCAGATCCAGGGGAGTCTTTAATCTCCAAGACCCTAACTTTGAAGATCTGCTACTGCACATTGGAGCACTAGCCGCGACACGTCGAATCGCCGATGTGAAGCCAAAAAGCATCGCAATTCCGCTGTATGCATTCCGTAAGAAATAGAGCCTCGATCCCCAAGAGTTACCCGGCTTTATGCATGAGCCTCATCGTATGAGCAGTGGGAAAAACGGCGGCAAGATGAACGCGGTGAGGATGCCGTTAAGACACAACCCGAGCCCTGCAATCGCACCGGCTTCTTCTCACAGCTGTAATGCACATGCAGTCCCGACGCCGTGGCTCGTTACGCCCATTGAAAGTCCGTCAATCTGCGGATCGGTCGCGTCCAGCAGTTTCAGTAGCGGAACACCCAGTGCTGCGCCGGTGATGCCCGTCATCACGACCAGCACTGCGGTCAGCGAAGGCACCCCGGCAATGCTCTCCGACGGGCGTATGGCAATGTCTGGCTAATGCGACACGCGAAGCAAGGTGATCAGGACTGCTACGGACAAAAGTACCGGGTTGGCAAAAGGATGCTTTCCAGGCCGTTCGTATGCCGACTGTGCAGTGACATACAAAACCACGGTGAGCGTCAGCCAAAGCAGAGGTCCGTGGTCCAGATCGGCCCACGGCAAAGCCACGTGGTTGGGACCACCGTTTCAGTCAGGGCGTTGTCATAGCTGTCGCCCCGGCTGCCGACCGACGGTTCGATGCCGGCTTCGGCCAGCCGTTCGCTGTAGCGAATGCTGACGTATTGGGACCCTCTGTCCGAATGGTGTATCAAGGTTCCGTCGTCGCCCGGGCGCCGCGCGTAAAGCGCCTGTTCAAGTGCATCCAGAACGAAATCCGTGGTCATCGAGGTGCTGACGCGCCAGCCGACAATACGGCGAGCGAACACGTCGATCACGAAGGCCACATACAGCCAGCCCTGCCACGTCGAAACGTAGGTGAAATCCGAAACCCAGAGCTGGTTCGGCCGTGCCGCCTTGAACTGGCGATTGACCCGATCCAGTGGGCGCGGGGCTATGGCATCAGGAACAGTCGTGCGAACACGCTTGCCTCGCATCACGCCGCGCAAACCCAGCTGCTTCATCAACCGTTCGACCGTGCAGCGCGCCACCGCGATACGCTCCCGGTTCATCTGACTTCCAGACTTTATCCGCGCCGTAGACCTGCATGTTGGCTCGCCACACACGCTCGATCTCCGGCCGCAGACGTTCATCGCGGATTGCGCGAACAGAGCGCCGCGCCGGATCACGAAGCTGCGCAGCATGGCGTCGGTAGCCCGACGGGGCAATCCGCAAGACCTTGCAGATCGGCTCGACCCCGAAGGTGTCGCGATGCTGATCGACGAAGGCCTTCAGGACTTGAAACGGCGGTCGAGCTCCGCCTGGGCGGAAAACGCGCTCGCAACCCGCGCAAGAATTTCGGGTATTGCCTTGTCAAGCGAAGCTCGCCCTTTGGCCGACACTTCGCCATACTCGGCTAACAATCCGCGCAAGCTGTTGATCTGCATTGTCCGGAACTTCACGAGTTGCTCCCGCGCTCGATGCAGCGCCAGCACTGCATGCTGCATTTCGGTCTTTACCGCGACCGCCTTGCCGGGTTGTTGCACAGCAAGCCAGATCGCTCGGGCATCCGCTGCGTCGTTCTTGTTGCGAATGTTGAACGCCTTCACGAATTCCCCTGGCATCAGCTTGACCTGATACCCCATCTCCACTAGCTTGCGTGCCCAGTGATGCGCTCCACCGCACGCTTCCATTCCGATAAGGCAGGGAGCCGAGTTCGCGAAATGCTCAAGAAACGCAGCGCGCCTGATTGGCTTGTTCACGACCTCGCCCGTGTCCTAGTTTATGAAATGCACTTGGAAAACAGTCTTTGCAATGTCGATTCCAACGGGTGTCAGATTCATCGCTAGCCTCCGCTTCGCCGTGAAGATTCATGTGATCTTGCGCTATGAGCGCGCTCACGTCGAAGGCCTGTGCCTCGCGATGCGGGAGGGAGGCGTCCATACCATTTCTCTCAAGAGTCGGAGCCTCCACAAAATCCGGTGCGGTTCACGTTGCGATTTTAGAAGACCACGGAAGCAGTTGCGGCGCTAGAGTCACGTGAGGAGCCACCAACCATCAGTTTGGTTGTTCCAGAAGGAACCTGCCACTTCGCGCTGTTCACGTTCCAGATTGCAAAACGGGATTTCGGGATCGTGATGGTCGCAGTCGTAGTTGCCCCCGCTGCAAGCGTGACCTTTTTCCATCCAACCAGGCGCTGAGGAGGTTCGCCCGCGCTCGTCGGCAAAGCCGCATAGACTTCTGCGACCTGTGCCCCGTCGACCTTGCCCGTATTCTTCAAAGATACGGACACAGTGACACTGTCTGCATTGCTGACCGCATCCGCGTTAGCGAACGAAAACGTTGTATATGAAAGGCCATGTCCGAACGGGAACAGAGGCTGGATAGCCTTGGCGTCATACCATCTGTAACCCATGTTCAGCCCTTCTGAAAACGTCACCGAGGTAGCGCTGGCTGAAATGGCCGCCTGCGGCATATCCTGGTCTTGCACCGGGAAAGTCACCGGCAACTTGCCGGAGGGATTTACCACTCCAAACAGTACGTTCGCAGTCGCAGGACCGCCTTGTACGCCCGGGTACCATGCCTCGAGGACCGCACCGACGTTGTTGATCCACGGCATTGTGACGGCGGAGTTGGTTTCGAGAACAACGACTGTGCTCTTGGCCTTGGCCGCAACAGCCGCGGTCAGTGCATTCTGGTCGTATGCCTGGTTCACGGGGTCGGCATTCTGATCATGCAAGCTAAGGCTTGGCAAGTCCATGCCTTCTCCAGCCCACTGAGTGCCAAAGACAATCGTGACGTCGGCGGCCGCCGCAGCCGAAGCAGCCGCCGCCGCGTTGGTACCGTCGAGATAGGTCACCGTTGCATTCGGCGCAAGAGCCTAGATAGCAGCCACCGGTGAAGACTTGTAATACGTCGCGCAAGCCGAGAAGAAAGGGACACCGGGAGTAGTCGCACCTGGTTTCAGGCACGTCACCGGGTTACCGCTTTGCGCCGGCGCACCGCCCGACCCCCCGCCCGACATCACGCCGACGTCTGCATGACCGCCGACGAGAATCGAGCGCACGGAAGCTGCGTTTAGGGGCAATGGTGCGGTTGGATTGACGCCCGCTGTGCTGTTTTTCAGCAGCACGACTGATTGCTCCTCGACATGTTGCGCCAGAGCATTGCCGGACGCACTATCGATCGTCCCTCCGGGGGTTGGGGGCGAGTCCATAATCCCGACCGCGTAAAGCGTACGCAGCTTGCGCCTTACCATATCGTCAACGCGTGACTGGCTGACAGTTCCGGCTTGCACGGTGGCTGCCAGCCTCTGATTGAAGTGGCTAAATGTGCCGCGGCGGGATGGGAACGAATCGTCGGTCGAACCGGGCTCTTCTTCGTCCAGTCCGGCGTTTGCAGCGGCCACCGTGTCAGTCACCCCAAAGGTCCAGTCGCTCTGGGTGAATCCCGGGAATTTCCAGCCCGTCTTCAGCGCGTTGAAGGTATACGGATCCTGGCATGCCTGCTGGCCGTTGATCTGGTTATACGAACACATTACGTTGATTGCTTTACTGTCGCGATCACCTTGTTTTCTTGCGTGCCAACGGAGCGCTGCGCGCTCATCAGTCCCACTAGCACGGGATCCTCACCCATGTTCTCGTTGGCGACCCCGTTCCTCGGGTCACGTGACAAAGCAATGGCCCCTCCCATTCCTTCCACAAAGCCGAGCGTCCGAAGTTCTGCACCCACCCGCGAACCATAGTCATGAGCAAGGGTCGGATCCCAGCTCGCCGCGAGTGCCAGCGGAGATGGAAACGCAGTCGCACCGGAATTGGCGATATTCACCCCAGCGCTAGAATCAGCTATGGTGATATCCGGAATACCCAGTCGTGGTATCCTTGGAATAAAATCGGCCCCGCCGAGAGAGTGCCACTGCCGAGCCCGGCGCCATGCACCAGCTGGATCTTCTCGGCGAAAGTCATCTGCTTTAGCAGCGCCTCGGCTCTGGTGTCAGGCGTCGGGGTGGGTGAAAGATCCGATCCGGACCCGCAGCCGCCAGCCGCGACAAGCATTGCGCCCGATACAAGCATACTCAGGTGCTTAATCTGCATTCTTGTCTCCATTAAATATAGTTTGCATTACTAACTGTACTACCGTCCGCCCAAACTTAATCCCCGGAAATCGGCTCCGTGGGGCTTCC
Source organism: uncultured Paraburkholderia sp. (assembly GCA_940746715.1). Lineage (GTDB taxonomy): Bacteria > Pseudomonadota > Gammaproteobacteria > Burkholderiales > Burkholderiaceae > Paraburkholderia. The sequence continues at coordinate 220,276 of CALNWN010000004.1, read as the reverse complement.
ATGCCACGCATATCGCCGGCGAACTCCTAGATTAACTTACCCTTTAAATCAGGCTCGGGATGACACTAGGATGCATATTCCTCTACCAGAAGTTCGCATGCTGCGTCCGGGCCCAAACTGCACGCGGCTCCGTGCGACTCAATTTCGAAATACGGCAACAAGGGCGCATTAAATATTTCTACGGGGGGCACCATGCGAATAGATGCCCCCGTCGACAATTGCGAACCTCCGGACCAGATGACGTCGCCCTTCAGGAAAGTTCAAGTCGACTTTGATAACACCTTCGTTCACCATGACGCCAAGTTTCAACTCCACGGCCTCGTCGCATGGCGTCGATAGCTCTCCGTTAGCGACTTCGACGAAACGTGAATCGCGAATGTCGCCGACCGGACCCTTGTCCGGGAACGGCACAATACGCTCGCGCCACTGATCGACCTCCGCGCCGAGCCGCAAGGTGACCTTGCCGGGACGACGCAACATCAGCACATCCCAGATGCCGCATTCAATGGTGCGGGCGAAGCAGTTAACGAGGCGATGCAACGTGGTCCAGACGCCCGTCGCGGCTGACAGCTCAATGCGCCTGATAACACGAATTCCACTCTGGCGACATAAGCTGCTCTGAAGCTCGACGCCCATTGATTCCGTCCAGCACCAGGTGCGAACCACGTCATATGGACCGCTGTCCAGATCTCGGTGCGGCGCGCCACTAGGCCAACTAGCTTCGGGAGCAACCCAGGTCTTCCCGCCGCCCCAAAGCGGAAATCCCCACTCGCCGCACAATGTCCGCCATTGCTCGGCGCTGCCGTCCGGTGCCCGGCCCGCCAAATCACTGTTGATAAAAGCCAGTTCGACGCCATCGAGCCGAATGCTCATCAGACGGCCACCGATCGATGGAACAACCGTCAACTCAAGATTCCCCTGCGTCATCACTATCGCCTGCCAACCGTGGAACTCGCCCCACTCCAGCGAGCGAGACGCGTGTTCTCATCGGGCGTCGGGCGCAAATGTGAGATTTCGGCAATCATGGCGCTGTTCAGCTCCTGTCGACCGGTTTGCTGCGCATCAGGCCCACCGTCTCGGGCTGCGCGATCTTGCACATCACCGGCGGCAAGCCGCGAGCAATCAACTCGATATCCGCTAAAGCCCGTCGACCGATTTCGCGCAAAACTGCATCCCACGCTCCCGCCTGGTGAGGCGAAAGCAGTAAGTTGTCGATCGACCGCGCACGATGTCCTTTCGGCAATGGCTCCTCGGGGAACACGTCAGTAGCGACTTTAATCTGGCCTTCCGCGGCCGCATCCAGCATCGCGTCAAAACACGACACCCGCACGACTAACGAGGACCAACGCCGCCCCACGTGGCATCGACTGGAACTGTTCGCGTGTCAGAAAGCCTTGATTCTGTGAGGTCACGCCCGCTACGACGAAAACGACTTGCGACTCGCGCAGCACTTCTTCAAGCGACGCGGGCGTACAGCCGAGAGATTCCACATACGCAGCTGGCAGCCACGGATCGAAGGCGCGCAGCTTGCCGCGAAACGGTGCGATCAGCGGTAGGATCGCGCGCCCCGGTGCCACCGCTGCCATGGCCCTTAAGATCGCCGTTGCCGTGAACAGGTCGTTCGATGGGATTTTCAACAGATGGACGCCCTTGGTAAGGGCCCCCCGAATTATCGACAAAGCGGAAACCCCCGGCGCATTTCCGGCAAGAATATGTACCAACCTTGGAGGGAAGGCGCGGATGCGATGACGCCGCCCCGTGGGCGCATCGGTGATCTCACGCCAGCCGTCGAGAACGTCGGGACAGCCCAGCTCGTGGCGCACCTGAAACTCCATGCTCTCCCGATTGAACATTCCTCCCAAGAACTGATATGAACGCGCCAGAACATCCCGCGGTAGAACGCTGGTGCGCGCCGAAAGCTCCAGAGTTTCCGCCATCAGACCCTGTGGATCGGCAGTGATCCAGCGCCCAGTTTCTACGAGCAGGTCCATGATCTCGCTCAGAGGCACGTTCAGCGCGGGCACGGGCTCTTGGCGCGACCAGACCAGCGAATCCAGAATCAGCTTTGGTGTCGAGAAGCTCACTTGGGGAGTAGAAAACTCCCGTTCGGCATTCGTGATGACTGCGCCTTGAATCACATGGCAAATAGGCATTGTGGCCGTATTCGAAGAGGCGTTCATGCATTCACCATCCCACGGACATAAGAATCGATGGTACCAGCGCAGCCGATGTGATCATTTTCGCCAGGCTGCTGCGCAAAGCGGGTAATGTTGTCCAAAATGGTCGGCCCATGGCGGCCACACGGACAGCGATCAGAAAAGTCGATCGTGACTTTGTCACCTGTGATCGTGCCTCCCCACCGACCCTCATAGCCTAGATCGAGAAATGCCATGCGAGCCTCGACAGCGCCGTTCGCGACGCTCCCAGGCTTGAGCAGCTTCTCGCCGGACGCGTCCAGCGGCAATATGATCTGGCCGGCAGCACGGTGATAGCGGCCTGCTTCGCACCGAGGCAGCATCTGCGCCATTTCGGTCATCCTATACGCCCCAGGACGAATCACCTTGCCGTAAAAGCGATCAACCTGTTCCTGATAGTCTGGGGGCAAGGCGACTCCCTTGACACCACCACCTGCCTGGATAACCGTTGCAGGATGGAAGTCACCATCAGGAATGCCGCGTTCACGGGCGCGTTCCATAACCACCATATGTTGCGCCCATAGCCCGGCCACATAAATGGGCTCGTGGCGCATATCAAGAATCATGTCCGCTATCTTGCGCATTGCAGCCTGCGCCCGCTCCGCTTTTGCCGCGTTATGTGTCTGTAAGGCCTCAATCTCTCGCGGCTCGGCCGTACCTTCCGACATCCGCTTGCGCAACGATGCGGCCTTGCTGACGTCACCGATACGAAGCGGCTCCTCGGTTAGCGCGTAAATCGCGCCCGCTTTACCGAAATTGGCCGAGTTGATGACATGCGACTCGATGGCGCTGTTTGGGCCGCGCGCAGGCCCCAGCCAGAACATGGGACGTTGCGCACTATTGACCATGTCCACCAAGGGCCAACCCACCGCATAGCGGAAATGGCGCTTCTTCATTTCCTGATCTCCTCTGGTATGGTTGAGAAAGGAAACTTTCCCCGATGTGCCGCTTGTTGCCAATACCATATGGCCGGCATCGTGGAGACGCTCGATCCACTCATCGACGTTGGTGACACCTGAGACATCCACATCCGTGACCTTCTGGACCGAAATGGTCTGCAACCATTGCAGCATGCGGTCCCAGCGCCCCTGATCGAAGAAGGATTGTGGATAGGATTTGTAGACCGTATGAGCGAACAACAACGGAACAATATCATCGAAAGATCGAATTCGATCGACACCCGCGTCATCGGCACGCTTACGCAGCAAAGGAATTTTCTCGTATTTCTCGTCTAATAATTCCTGGGCCGCCTGCAACTGCAACGGGGCGAGATCAGCACTCGGCATATTGAACGCCTCATCCGGCTTGACGATGAGCTCCAAAAGTTCGCGGCGAATCGAGGACATGCGCTTTTTCCCTTTCAAATTGGACGCCGGCAGCATTCGATTGTGACAGCGTCACCGCCCCGGACCCCTACCGTATTGATAGTCGGTTATTGCTGAACTCAGGTTGTAAGCAGTTCTGCGATGCCGGGAATCAACGGCTCGGACAAACCCCAGCCCTGTTCGCCGTCGCATGTAATTTTCAGCGCGCAATCATCGGTAAAGTGAAGTTCCTTAATTATGGCCTCGTCGGTCAGGTCGGTCTTGTCGCCATCGACCCACAGCGACCCTTTCCAGATTCCCTGAGCCCAACCTTGGTAGCCCGCATAGCTACCGCCCCCCCCCCCCGGCCGACGTAAGCAGAAGCCGATCGGTTCCATCTTCAGTTCCTTTGTCGATCCATCATCCAGATGAACGATGCTGCGAATACCTCGCAAGCGGAAGTCCGAACCGGGCATAAAGTCCCAATAGTGATCGACGTTGATGATCTTCTGGTCCTTGAGGCCGGTATGGCGGGCGTGCTGCAAATGGCCGAGGGCCGGTCCCAGGCGCTTTCCCTCAGGGGTCTGGGCGAACTCGAAGGACGTGTTCCAGTTGGGAAACTGCATCGTGAAGTAGCTCCAGCGATAGGTAACGCCCTCGCCTGGGGGTTGCATGCCGCCTAACAGATTGCTGCTGATACCATCGGAGGTGACGAACTCGCCCGTATTCGAACGCAGCCCCCAAGAACGGTCGCGAGACGCCCACCACTCCTCGCGCCTGACTTCATGGCACACCCCTTCCTCGATCCATCCTTCGACGCTGCCGGTCTGGAAGAAGCGAATCATGTGATTGATCAGTCGCCCATTGCGTCGGCGGAACATAGATGGCGTTTGCTCGTAGATTTCCGTTTCACCCATGAAGAGCAGGTCGCAGCGAATCCCATGGTCATTTTCTCCAGCAATGACGCGAACAGACTTGAGCGGCTCCGCTATCTCATAGGCCATGGGCCCGATCTTGTAGGTTTCGATATCCGGAAACAACACCCGCGATGCCCTAAGGTTGTATTGAGTCTTCCCGTCAACCGCGATGCACAGCGACGCATCCATAACATTGCGGTTGGTGTACTTGCCCATACCAAATCCAAACACGAACTTACCGGTTTTCTCGAACGCGGCAAGCCAGACGCGCTTTGCCCATTGCGGGTCACTGTTCTCCACATGATCGAACGTCGACACAGTCTGATGGCACATCCATTCGTCGGCAACGCTAATACTCATAATGGAAACCTTTCTTCAGCTAGAGGGAAAACAATGGAAACGATCTGCCCCTGCAGCTACAGGCGAAGATTCACACGACTTGTGCCAGCAGTTGCTCCAGGCGGTGCATCGACACGTTGTTGGTCGCATAGTCAGGAGGGAACTCTGTGATGCCTTTGACCTGTGCAGCCGCGACAGAAGTAGCCATCATGATTGCCAGCCAGACGCCCTGCATGACCAGGTAGTAGTCCAACGACTCGACCTTGCGACCTGCGAGTTGCTCATACCGAGCAATGGTCTGCGCCTGGTCAGGCAGGCCTTGTAGTCTCGACTAGCCGTGAGCGTGGTAGGCTACTTCATCCACAAGAATGAAGTAAGCCAGATCGCCTTCGGGTACTGCTAGGTGTAGCAACTCCCAATCAAGGGCCACCACCGGCTCGTGATCGCGGAATATGATGTTGCTAGGACAGGCGTCACCCCAGCACAAGCTCATGCGAGAGACTTCCGGCATATTTGTCTCCAGCCATACCAGCGCTTTCTCTACAAGTTTTAGCGGCCTTGATGAACTCCAGTCGGCAAGCCGACGGAACAGGTTTAACCGCCGCTGAAGTGCGTCGCGTGCGTCGGCCGGTTTCTCGATAAAATCGAATGCAGGTTGGCGCCAGTCGACAGCATGCAGCTTGGCCATAATTTCCAGGGAACGCCACCACACCTGCGCCCGATCGGCGGGACTGGAATCGAACAGAAACCCCGCACCGTGGTAACCCGGAGGGTAGTCCGATGTGATGTCACCTTCCACCTTGACCATGGTAAAGAAAGGCCCTCCTACCACGTTGGGGTCCTCCTCAAATAGCAGTAGGTCAGGCACACGAACGGCGGTGCCCGCCAGCGCTTTCATGGCCTTGTATTAATATGAAATGTCGTAATCAGCGAATTGCGCATTCGCGCCGACAGGCGCCCAGCGGACGACCAGGTCTCGCGTCGTTGTGCGGCCGCCTTCGCGGATGTTCAGCGTGAAGAAACGGGTTTCGTTGGAGTAGCCTGAGGACACCCCTTTGAACCCTGTCAACCACACTTCGCCCTGTGGGTGGCGCGCCGCGAAGTAATCTTGCAATTTGACGCACTCTGCCGGTTGCTCTGCCATTAATGAAACCTCATTTCGGTTGTGTCCTGGAGCTCGTTTTCGCATCACGCGGATGTATCCGAGCGGAGCGTGTGCCGCAACAGATCCCTTCCGACATTCACGCCATATCGGTTTAGTCATTGTACGAATTGAATCGCCAAATGAGGCAACGAGTGCACCGATTACCTCATCTGAATTTGCCCGTAGAAGCGTCAATTTCCCGCGAAAAAAGCCACTCAGCGCCGACGTCACTTAAGCGTTACGTGTAACAATGAGTGGTCACGCAATGAACCTTTCTGGGTACAACATGAGCAAGCAGGTCAATGAACGGGTCAAAGAGCACCGCGCTCGCTTGAAATCACGAGGTCTGGTGTCGCTTAGCCTTGTGGTGCCAGCGGATGACGTCGCTTACTTTCGCCAGCTTGCCTCGCGGGCGCGTGGGCTCCCAACGGAAATCGAACCATCGCACGAACACATTCTCCAGCCAGGGGGCGAGGGCACTGCAGATCAGCCGGCCCTTGCGCGGCTGACCAAGGAGCAACGACGATTGGCAGAGACGTGGGCCGCGCGCTCGGGCCTGAAACTTCGACTTGATGGCTCCGGGATGAAACTCGGAGAGATTCTGGCACGCAACATCTCTCACGAAATAACTGTGGCTGGTTGGCCCATCGGACGCAACTTAGGGTCTGAACAGGCTTTGCTGGCACGCTACAGCGTCAGCAGGAGCGTGCTTCGAGAGGCTATCCGCATCCTCGAAGCACAATCGCAAGCAATAATGAAGCGAGGCCCAGGAGGGGTCTTAGTGGTCACCCGCCCGAAGTTGAACCGGGCCACTTATGGTTGCGGCGTATTCCTGGAATCACACCATTACCCCATGACCGACCTTCTGAAAACTCGATTGGATATCGAGCTAGCGGTGCTGGGTCGATGTATTGATCAATTGACTGATGTCGGCCGGGAAGCCCTAAAGGCGATTCTGTTGTTCGAATCGAACCTCGATGCAACGGCCTCTGGCGCCGACTTACAGAGATTCCATCGTGAACTGGCACGCCTTAGCGGGGATGTGTCACTGGTGCTGTTCACGGACGTGCTGCTACGCATGGCACGTTTCCGTGGTCGATATGACAAACTTTCGTATAACGAACGTTCTAACATTGTGGAACGGGTGCGGCGGCATCATGCCGCAATCACGCGAGAGATATTTCTGGGACGCAAGATACACGCGTGCGACCTGATGCGACGCTATCTGAAAGCCATTGGACAATGGGCTATGTCCAGCTTTGGCAATGACATCAGGCCGCCGGCGGTAATCGCGCGCGCACCATACGACACCCGCTTCCCCCTTCCAGAAACTCGCGGATTTCGGGGTGGGTCTTGTAGCGCTGAAACTCTTCGAACGGCGAAAGATAGGGGTTCCGATACGCAAGACCAACGACGAAGCCCACCATCACCTGGTTGTTATCGATGTGGTACAAAAACGAGCCGCCGTAGGTGTCCGATTCCAGTGGCCAACCTGCAGTGTGAATGACCAAGCCCGGTTGATGTTTCGCAGGATCGATCTCCCACAGCTCCTTGATGCCGATACCATAGACCTGCGGGTCAGCATTTTTGCCGAGCTGGAATTTCTCGTTGAGCTGGCACCCCAGGTGACCGCGGCAGCCTTCGCAAAAAAGCGTGTACTTCGCGTGGAGTTCCATACCGAGCTGGAAATTCTCGGTGGGCTCGCCATTTTTGCCGATGCCCATGTCGCCGGTGGCAACGCCTTTCACCGAGCCGTCGTCGTTGTAAAGAATCTCCGCGGCCGGGAATCCCGGGAAGATTTCGACCCCCAGCGCCTCCGCCTGCTGACCTAGCCAACGCGTGACGTTTGGAGGCTGATCACATAGTTGCCGTGGTTTTTGAAGTTGCCCGGTAACGCCCAGTTCGGCACGGGCTTCGCACCGGTTTCCGACAGGAACAGAAACCTGTCTTCGGTCACAGGCAAGTTCAGCGGCGCGTCCTGTTCTTTCCAGTCCGGAATCAGCTCATTCAACGCGCGCGGGTCCATCACCGCCCCCGAGAGGATATGCGCGCCTATTTCCGAACCTTTTTCCAGCACGCACACGCCGATCTCTGCGCCCTGTTGAGCCGCCAACTGCTTTAGGCGAATTGCTGCCGAGAGCCCTGCAGGACCGCCCCCGACGATCACCACGTCGTATTCCATCGACTCTCGCGGACCGTACCCTTGCTGACTCTCTGCCGCCATCCCTATTGTCTCCTTGCCCTTGTAACGTCGCCACGCCCGTTGGACTAACGCCCGCCGAGGGCGTCGTCAGCCAAACGCTCGGCGAATCCTCGACTATTGCTGAACCAGATCGTAGGCTGCAAGGGCGGCGACCTCGGTCACACCCCCGTCCACCGGTAAGCAGGTGCCGGTAATGAAGCGCGATTCGTCGCTGGCGAGAAACAGCGCGGCCGTCGCAATGTCCCACGCGTCCCCTTCCAGCGGCAAAGGCGCGATCTTGCGGCGGCGTTCACGCGCCTTGTCATCAAGCATGCTTTCCACCATCGGCGTAAAGATATGCCCCGGAGCAATCGCGTTGGCACGAACCCGGTCACGGCCATACATCACCGCAAGTTCGCGCGTAAAGGCGACCAGTCCAGCCTTTGATGAACCATATGCAGCCGAGCCATGGCTGCGGATGCCGGCGACCGAGCTGATATTGACGATTGCGCCGCCCCCACGAGCGACGATCTTCGGCGTCGCACTTCGGCTCATCAGGAACGCACTTTTCAGATTTACGTCGATCACCCGGTCCCAGGATGCCTCGTCGATGTCCTGCAGGCGTCCCGGCGCTCCCGATATCCCCACGTTATTGACGAGAATGTCGAGACCGCCATACCGCTCCACGGTCTCGTCGACAATGCGCGCACAGACGGTGCCATCCGTGATATCGCCGGTCGATACGAACACTTTTCCGCCCGCTTCCGTGATCAGCGCAAGCGTTTCCGCCGCCCGCTCGGACTGCTGATCGACGAGGCAGACAGACGCCCCCTCCGCCGCGAAAAGACAGGCAATGGCCTTGCCCGTGCCAAAACCCTGACCGAGCGATCCGGCGCCGGTCACGATCGCGGTCTTGCCGCTTAGACGTTGATGAAAGACTTTCGGAGCAGGCATGCGGTAACCGGTTGATTTATGTCTGGCGTCGTCTTGAGGATTCGCGCGAGCACGGTTCGTTGCCATTCAAGCAATAACGAGCCAGCTCGCCGCTTATGAGCGAGCTTAGTCTCGCAGCACCAATAATGCAACATATGGTTGCATTATTGGTGCTGGATCAGATTGGCTTGCCGACCTCGCCGTGATCCAGCAAAGCCGCACCAAAGCGTGCCGCATACGCGGTATTCACCGCTTCCGTCTGGAAGCGGGTTTCGTTGATCGCAAAAATGAAGTAGCCGTACGCGAGATCGCGTCGATAGTCATGCTAGGCCTCGTCGAAAGCGGGTGTTTCGATCCCGCGAATCGTCAGTTGAGAGAGATAGTGCTCGAGCAGCGGCCGCTCCTAGGAGCGGCGGTTTTCGATATCGAGCGCGCAGCCTATGTGATAGGCGACTTCGAGGCTCCAAGGCGCACGGCTAACCTGAGCATCAAAGAAGCCCGGCTCTCCGTCGGCGTCGACGTACAGATTGCCGAGGTGTGTGTCGCCGTGAATGAGACACACCGGCTTGCGTTGATGTTCACGCGCAATGCGGCCGAGTGCCGCCACCATCCAGTCCCGATTGTGCAGAGACCGGCTTACCGCCGCGCCTCTCGGCAGCGACACGTAGTGGGCCCAGACATCCGGCTCGAGATAGCGGTTCTGGTACTCCAACGACCAGTCCGAAAAGCGCTCTCCGACCCATTCAAGCCGACCGCCGTTGTGGAATTGCTGACTGTTCCATGTTTGCGCGTGATAGTGGGCCATCGCACCCAGCCGCGACGCGACCTGCTCGTAGTCGTGCGACTGTTGGGCGCGACAGAACCGAACGTTACGCTCGCTCAGGTCTTCCATCACGACGACCGACTGCCAGGCGTGCGGATCCGCGCCGGCATAAAAGCATCTTGGCGCGTTCATGTTTATGAATGGCAGAACGTCGCGATAAAAGCGCATTTCGTTGTGGTACATCTCGCTCATCGAAGGACTGTGCGCCTCGAAACCGCCCTTGACGATCAGACGCGACGGCAAGCCGATCGCCTGTCCTGCGGCGTTGTACTGCAGCGCCACGCGAACTTTCGTCGAGGTGCCCGGCAACACATCGACGTGCGTGCATGATGCGACTTCCACGCCGGGATAGCGGAATGCTAACGCCGCGGTAAGCCAGTCCGCCGTCACTTCCTCGACCGTGACAGGCAACGCCATATCGCTGACCACACCGGATTCAGACAAGGCTCCTCCTCGAAAATCTCAAATCAAAGACGCGAGCGCATCGTCGCGCAGACCGCCTTGCGATCGCAACATGGGGAAAACCACAGTTGGACTATCGTTGCATATTTTGAATGATGTGCATATAGCTGCCTGCAAAATGCAGACACTTTTTTCGCAGGCAACCGATGCATCTATTCGACTCTCCGACGCTTCAACGGCGGCCAACCGGCACCGACCCCGCACCCGTACTTGCGCCAGAGCAATACCGTACGGAAGAAAGCGTCGCATTCAAGATGAACCTGGTGCATCTTCTGCTCGGCGCGGAAATCGACCGGAAGCTCGCCGCCAGCGAGCTTCCGGCAATACAGTGGGGAATCCTGAAGGCGCTGTACGACGAGCGTGCGCGCACTCCCAGCGCGCTGTGCCGCGTGCTCCTCGCTGACAGCAGCACCATGACCCGCAAGCTCGATTCGCTTGAAAACAGAGGCTTGGTCGAGCGAATCCGCAGTATTTCCGACAGACGTTCCATCGAGCTCGCGCTGACCGCCAACGGCCGCGCGTTGCTGCGCGAAACCCTGCCGCACATCGTCGAGACAAGCAATCGCCAGCTTCGTGGCTTTACGGTCGACGAGGTCGAAACCGTTAAAAAGCTGCTCGACCGGATGATCGTCAATTTGGGCTGACAAGCGACATAGCCTCGGCAACGAGTGAGGTCCGCACGCCCGAGTCAGTTTGCACCGCCATCGAAAAAGGAGCTTTTTTATGGAGCATACCGAAACAACCATGCAAACCGGGGAGCTGGCGCAGGAGCCCGGTTTCGCCCCGCTGCCGGTTCCTCATGTGTACCGCGGGCGCACCGTCACCGGCAGCGCGATCCGGCACGTGTCGCGTGACATGGGCCAAGGCTTTTGCACCCCGAAGATCGAACTCGACGATCTGGTGTGGCCGCGCGCCGAGTCCGGCCCCGCTTTCGAGTTCCCTGTCGCGAAGATCATCGACTTCCTGGTCGAGCTAGGCCCGCGTTTGCACCTCGACGTCAATCCGCTGATGCAGGTCGCGCTCGAATCGATGATCAAGGTGAGTCCGCTTGGGCGGCGGATCCTCGAAAACTGCTATCGAGATATTCCGAATCTCTTTACACGCGAAGTAATCGAGGACGAACTGCGCGTGAGTCTTGGCGACGCGCGCCTCGTCGATGGTTGGGTGGCCCGCACTCTGCGCGGTCGCCCTAGCCGTCTGCGCGCGTTTCCACCGCGGCTCGTGCACATCCTCGCAGGCAACTCGCCGATGGTTGCCGCGATGACGGTGATGCGCGCAGCGCTTACGAAAGGCGTCCACCTGCTGAAGCTGCCTTCGAACGATCTGTTCACGGCCACTGCGATCCTGCGCACGATGGCCGAAATCGACCTCGATCATCCGCTCATTTCTCGGCCGCGTACTGGCGCGGTGGCGATGAAAATGTCGAGTCGATTCTCTATCGTCCGCAGTACTTCGACAAAATCGTCGTATGGGGCGGCGACAGCGCGGTTCGCCACGCGATGCGCTACGCGGGGCCCGGGCTCGAACTGGTCGCGTTCGATCCCAAAGTATCGATCTCGTTGATCGGCCGCGAAGCTTTCGCATCCGACGAGGTACTTCGCGAGGTCGCGCGTGCCGGCGCGGCCGATGTGCTGTCGTTCAACCAAGACGCGTGTAACGCAAGCCGGTATCAATTCATCGAAGGCGACGAAGACGACGCCGACCGCTACTGCGAACATCTCGCGCTCGCGCTCGGCGAAGACTTTCGCTACGGCGATGGCCAGGGCCCGCTGGTGCCCGGCGACATTCGCGAGGCCGTGGACGTGCTGCGCGAAATGGAGCCGCTCTATCGTGTGTTCGGTGGCTATGACGGCAAGGGGCTGGTGGTTCGATCAGAGGAAATGGTGGACTTCCACCCGATCTGCAAGACCGTCAACGTGGTCCCCGTAACGAGTCTGCGCGACGGCGCCCGGCACGCGACGGTGGCGACCCAAACGGTCGGCATCTATCCGCCCCACCGGGTCATCGAGGTACGCGACGCGCTCGCGTGTGCCGGTGTACAGCGCATGGTGGCGCTGGGCGAGTCGATCTCCGATGGTGTCGGCGGCTATCCCCACGATGGCATGTTCCCGATCCATCGATTCATGAAATGGGTATCGGAAGAGTCCGGCCCGAACCCGGAGGAAACACGATGACTCAGGCCCTTTCCGCTTTGCTGCCGCTTACGAACGTCGCGGATCCATTCCGGAACGCACCCGGGAACCTGCAGGCGTTACAACTGCAGGCCATCGGCGAGCGCTTCGCGCAGCGGCGGCAGCAGATTCGCATTCTGGACAAGCGAGCCAGCGAAGCCGGCGTAACCGAAGTGAAGAACCTGAGCGATGCCGTACCATTGCTCTTCGCCGACGCCGTATATAAAAGCTATCCGGATTCTTTCATCGAGCAGGGCAAGTGGCGCCATCTCACGGCGTGGCTGCAAACGCTCACGACGGAAAAAATCAACGCACTCGACTATGCAGCAATTGGCGATCTCGACGACTGGATCAACCAGTTGCGCCGCAACGGACACTATGTGATGAGTTCGAGTGGGACGTCGGGCAAACAGTCGTTCATTTACCAGAGTGAAGCCGACCACGAACTTGGATGGCGACTGCTCGCGCAGGGCATTTGTTGGGCCGCGAGCGGTATGCGCGATCCGTCGCGGCGTTACCCGGTGTTTCTGTTGACGCCTTCTTCCGGCTCTTAACCGGTACGGAACGCATGGCAAAGTTCGCCGAATCGATCGCCATGCCGGGTGACCTCCACTATATGTCGATGTGCCGCAAAGCGCGGCGCAGACGACCCGCATGGCACGCATGCGACGGGCGATCGCGGACGGCACCGCACTGCCGAGCGAGATCGAGGCGTTCCAGAAAGAAAACCGCGAACGTACCGAGCGGGTACAAGCCGACTTCCGGCTTTTCATCGATCAGTTGCTCGATCGGCGCCGGGAGCCCATGTTCATCATGGGCATGCTGGGCATGCTGTACCAGATCGTGGCCACGGGCCGCGAACGCGGCATTGCGGACGCAGACTTCCATCCCGACACCATCATCAGTATCGGTGGCGGAAAAAGGCGCGCATCTGCCCGAAGACTTCCAGCAGCAGTGTGAGCGCTTCTTCAATTTCAACTCGACCAATTTCAACGACGGCTACGGCATGGGCGAAGTGTCCGGCTTTTGCCCGTGGTTCCATGACGCGAAGGCATGGGCTGTACCGCCATGGCTCGTGCCGCTCGTGCTCGACTCCAAGGGTGAAGAAACTCCTCAACCCGCCAAATGGCAAAGGCGTTGTCGAAGGGCGACTCGCGATGATCGACTTGCTGGCGGATGGTCGCTGGGGCGGCGTCATCAGCGGCGACAAGGTCACCGTCGAGTTCGGTCATGGGATCGACGGGGTGCGTACGCCGATCATTCGCGATGTGGTTCGCTACAGGGACCTTCCAGGTGGTGACGACAAGCTGTCCTGCGCGGGCACCATCGACGCCTACGTCCGCGGCGAGGTCGCGGACATGACCGAAGCGCGCCACCCGATGAATTTGCCCCACTCCCCCTCTACGGAATCCACTTAACCATGACTGAACAAACGACAACTCCAGCCGTGTGGTTTATCACCGGTGTTTCGTCCGGCTTCGGCCGCTCCCTTGCCGAAGCGGTTCTCGCTCGCGGCGATAAGGTGATCGGCACCGTGCGCAACGACGCGCAAATCGCCCCGTTTGAAAATCTCGCGCCGGGCCGCGCACACTGCCTGCTTCTGGATGTCACCGACGCGGCAGCGATCCCACACGCCGTCGAGCAGGCACTGCAGCGCGCCGGCGCCATCGATGTACTGGTCAACAATGCGGGCTATGGCCTGTTCGGCGCGCTCGAAGAAGTTGCCGACGCTGAGGCGCGTCAACTATTCGATACCAACGTGTTTGGCACGGCCAATGTGATTCGCGCGGTGTTGCCGCATTTTCGCGAGCGTAAGCGCAGCCATATTGTGAACTTCTCGTCGGTCGCCGGCGTGATCGGCATCGCGGGCTGCAGCTTCTATTGCGCGTCGAAACATGCAATAGAAGGGCTTTCGGAGTCGCTGGCTCAGGAACTGGCGCCGTTTGGCATTCGCGTGACCGTGGTCGAACCGGGCGGCTTTCGTACCAACTTCGCTGGCGTATCGCTGAAGTGGAGCGAGAACGAACAGCCCGTCTACGCTGACACGGTTGGCAAGATGCGCCGGTATATGAGCAGCTACCATGGCACTCAGACCGGTGATCCGGCGAAGGCTGCCGCGGCCATCGTGCGGGCGGTGAGCGCGGACACGCCGCCGCTGCGCCTGCCGCTCGGGCCCGATGCCGTCGACGTCGTCCGCAAAAAGCTGGCGTCGGTACAGCACAACCTCGAAACATGGCTTGAAGTTTCGAGTTCCACCAACTTCGATCAGTAAAAGTCGCAGCGATTCGTTGCAGAGGAGACCGCATGTCCGCTCTGGATCCGTTCTATGCAATGCTCCATGGTGACGCCGACCCGTTCCGCAAACACCCCGCGAACCTCCGCGAGCTGCAGCTCGCCGCCATGAAAGAGCGCTTCGCCGAGCGTCGTGAGCAGATCAGGTTGCTGCGCCGCAGAGCGGACGATGTTGGTGTAGACGACGTCAACCGTCACGCGGACATGGTGCCCTTGCTGTTCGCGCATCAGATCTACAAAAGCTACCCTGAGCAGTTCATCGGCAACGGCCGCTGGAAGCATCTGTCGGTCTGGCTGCAAACGCTGTCGAGCAAACCCGTTGGCGAAGTGGATGTCAACGGCGTGCAGAACGTCGACGCATGGATGGACCGCCTGCGCGCGGCGGGTCATCATGTGTTCAGCTCCAGCGGCACGTCGGGCAAGTGCAGCTTTGTCAGCCAGACGCGAGCCGATCTCGACAATGTCACGGAGTCCTGCGTGAAGCTGGGTGTGTACGGCAACGCGTTGATTCGCAGAGATTTCGGCAAACGCCCGGTATTCCTGATGATGCCGCCGGGAGGCGCGCATCGGCACATCGAGCCGGTACTGAATGCGGCCAAGCGCTTGGGCGCGGAAACCACCTTGATGTTCGACGAACCGGTGCTGGCGTCCGCAACGATCTCGATGGGCCGGATGCGCCGCGCGATGGCCGATGGCTCCGCCAAGCCAAGCGAGGTCGCGGCATTTCAGGAGCAGGCGGTGGCGCGCCAGCGCCACACCGGCGCTATGATCGACCGGTTTCTCGATCAACTGCTGGCCCGCCGGGACGTTCCGGTGCTCGTGCAAGGCAACTGGTCGCTGCACTGGACCCTAGTGGAGCGCGCCCGCCAACGCGGCATCGCGGATGGAATCTGCCACCCCGACACCGTGATCACGACCGGAGGCGGCTTGAAAGGCACCGCGGCGCCCGCCGACTACCGGGAACAGATCATCCGCTTCTACGGTATTCGCGCGGAGAACGTGCAGAATAGCTATGGGATGACCGAGATGATTGGAACCGGCCCATGGTCGGAGGTTGCACAAGGGTACGCGATCTGCCCGTGGATCGTTCCGTTCGTTCTCGACAAGGCAGGTGAGCAACTGCTGAATCCCGTCGATGGCCACGGTGTGGTCGAAGGGCGGTTCGCGTTTTTCGACTTGCTGGCGGAAGGATACTGGGGCGGCTTCATCACCGGCGATAAGATCACGCTCGACTTCTCGTCGGCGGGTAACACCGACGGGCTCCAGGGACCGCTCGTCCGGCAGATTGGCCGTTATGCGGATCTTGAGGAAGGCGAAGACAAACTTTCGTGCGCAGGCACGATGGAGTCGTATGTACGCGGGATGATCAACGTTTGAGCCTCTGCCCCACGCGTCCGGAACCCCGGGGGCGCCTTGACTGGCGCCCTCTGGGGCACGTGAGTATACTGGCGCCGTGTATTCGTCACCCAGCCCTCACCGATGTCCAAACCTATGGCAGTTCAGGCTCTTGAAGGAGCTTCGCGGCTCGCTGCGGCGGGCAAACAACGCACGGCCGGCCGACCCACCCACGACGATGCGCTGCAACTGCGCGAACGTCTCCTCGATGCCGCCAAATCCGTTTTTATGCGAGAAGGTTTCGGCGCTGCCAGAGTCGAAGAAATCGCCTCGCTGGCGGGCGTCAGTAAAACGACCGTTTATCGCCAATTCGGAACGAAGGAGGAGTTGTTTCGCGCTATCGTCTGGCGCGGGATGTCCGACTTGCGCGGTAAGATTTCCCAGCATCTCGAGCCGGACCGCAATTTTTCGACGAATCTGGCAGCCCTGATCGACGCACTTGTCGAGCACATAGCGATACCGGAAAGCATGCACACGTCCCGGCTGGTGATCTCAGAAGCGATCCGCTTTCCGGACATCGCGAAACAGTTCATGCAAGCCACGATTGCAATGCTGGAGCCGCTCAGCAGCGCGCTCGAATCGGCGGCGGGCGGCGGCATCATCGACGTGGACGATCCCGCCAACGCCGCGCGCGATCTGCTGACTCTCATCACCGGCGCGCCGGAAGTCCACCTCGCGATACAAGTTACGCGAGCAGAACGCAGACGCCGGGCGGAGCGAATTCATCGGGTCATTTTGACGGCCTGGAAATATCGGGGATCGCACGATAAGGTTCGAGGCCGGTGATGGCCGTATCGGCGAGCAATGCGGCGTGCAACGCCGCGCCAAAGTGCTTTTTTATCGCCAGCGCATCGCGTATCATTATTCGCACATAAGTCAATTATATGAACGAATATGGATACGCGATCGCTGTTTGCGCCTCTCACCGTACGAGGCGTCACGCTTGCCAACCGTATCGTCATGTCGCCGATGACGCGCGGTTTTTCACCCAACGGGCTACCCGGCAGTGATGTCGCTGCGTACTACAAGCGCCGTGCCGAGGGCGAGACGGGCCTGATCATTACTGAAGGTGTCGGCGTCGATCATCCGGCAGCGCTGGGCGAAGCCGGACTGGGCGAAAACTCGATTCCGGTGCTGACCGGCGACGAATCGGTCAGTGCCTGGCGACGCGTGACGGACGAAGTTCATGCGAGTGGCGGCATCATCTTTCCGCAACTGTGGCACATGGGACCGATGAAAGAGGCGAATACGGGCCCCTTCCCGGCCGCCGAACCGCTGCGTCCTTTCGGGCTTTGGGGACCGGCAGGACGCCTGACATCGCTCGACGCGGGCTATATCGAGCGAGTCATGCCGGAAACTCGCTCAACGACCGATACGGAAATCGCGGACGTCATCGCCGCATACGCTCGGAGCGCGCGGTACGCGAAAGCTGCTGGATTCGACGGCATTACCATTCACGGAGGGCACGGCTATTTGATCGATGCGTTCCTGTGGGAGGAAACCAATCGGCGGACTGACCGTTGGGGCAACAATCTCGCTGCGCGCAGCCGGTTCGCCGTGGAGGTCGTTCGCGCGATCCGCGAGGCGATTGGCGAATCGATGCCGATCACCTTCCGCTTTTCGCAATGGAAGCAGCAGGATTTTCGCGCCCGTCTGGCCAATGATCCGCATGAGTTGGAGCAGATCCTCGCACCGCTGGCTGCCGCCGGAGTCGACATCTTCGAGGCTAGCACCCGTTATTTCAACCGCGCCGAGTTCCCTGACTCGGAGATGAATCTCGCTGGCTGGGTGAGGAAGGTGACCGGCAAACTGTCGATGGCGGTAGGTGGTACGGGATTAACAAGGGCTACTACGATTCGATGGCCGGTGCCGAAACTTCAGCGCAACCCGACCTTGCGCCGCTGCTCGAGCGCTTCTCGCGCAACGAATTCGATCTTGTCGGAGTAGGACGCTCGCTGCTGCACGATCCGAATTGGGCGCGGCGTGCGCGCCTTGGCGAGCCGTTTCTCGGCTTCAGTAACGATTCGCTCGCGCGGCTTACCTGAAGCGCTTTTTTGCAGTTGACGCCCTAGCGGGTGTCAACCGCTGTTGCGCGCTGGCACGCCGTTACAAGCGCCCGGTTACCGGAATTAACGCACCCGTAACGCCCGACGCGGCGCTCGACGCCAGAAACAGAATCACGTTGGCGATTTCCTCCGGCTGCACCCAGCGCGAGAAGTCCGCGTCCAGCATGTCCTTGCGGTTTTGCGGTGTATCGATGATGCCGGGGAGCACCGCATTGACGGTAATGCGGCGGTCTTGAGCTCTTCGGCAAGCGCCTCAGTCAAACGCATCACGCCTGATTTAGACGCGGTGTACGCACCCATGCCCATGCCCGCCTTCACTGCGGCGCCTGCTCCGATATTGACGATGCGCCCGCCATCTAAGCCACCGGCAAAATGATCGAGCGCAGCTTTGGATGCCGTCGCCGCCGTGCGCACGTTCATCTGGTACATCAGATCCCATGTCTCGAGGTTGCCGTCCGCCAGCGTTTCCCAGCGAAAGCCACCCGCCACGTTCACGATTGCATCCAGTTTGCCTAGCTGCTCCACTGCCGCCGACAGAGCCGAGCGCGTCGCATCAAGGTCCGTCAGGTCCACCCCGCCGCGAAGCCAGGACGCGTGCAACTGCTGCGCGCTCGCGTTCTCAGGCGCAAGCGCTTTATCGATCAGCACGACCTTCCAACCGCTCTCAAAAAAGATTCGGCCCACCGTACGCCCAAGTGAGCCAAAACCACCTGTCACCACTACGACCCGTTGCATATCTGATCACTCCGTTGCGGCGCCCCGCCACCATTCCGCTCGTGTGGAACGCCCGAAAACTTACCGTCCCTTGAACACCGGTTCACGCTTTTCGCGAAACGCATTGACCGCTTCCTGATGGTCCTCCGTCAGGTTGGACAGCGCTTCATACGCAATCGACGCATCGAGAATGGAATGCGCCAGTTGCTTCAGCCCGATGTTGATCGATGCCTTGGTCCACTGGATCGCGCGTGCCGCTCCGTTTGCAAGACGCCTGGCCATTTCGTCGACGACGGCATCCAGTTCGTCTGCCGGCACCGCTCGATTGATGAGCCTTAGTCTAGCCGCCTCTTCCGCGGTAACCAGGTCTCCAGTCAACAGATACTCCTTTGCCTTCGCATAGCCAACCAGTTGCGGCCAGATGACCGCGCCGACGTCTCCCGCGACGAATCCGACCTTGACGTGCGGATCACCGATCTTTGCGTGGTTGGCCGCATAGCTCAGATCCGAGAACAGCGCGATCGTCGCGCCGAGCCCGATCGCGTGCCCGTTGATTTTCGCGATCACCGGCTTCGGGCAGTCGAGCATCGAGAAAACGATTTTCTTCGCGCGCTGCATCCCTTCGAAAAACAGCGCGGGGTTGTCGATGACCTGCTGCATATGCTCGATATCGCCGCCCGCGCTGAAGGCACGCCCAGCACCGGTCAACACGACGACACGCGTCTCGTCGTCCTGCGCGACATCGATAAACAGCCGGGACATCTCGATGTCCATCTGCTCGTCGAACGCATTCAACGTATCGGGGCGGTTGAGCGTCACGGTCAGGACGCCACCGTCGCGGGTGAGCAATAGCGCCTTATAGTCGGAAATATTCATGGCTAACCTGTTCACAATGAAAAGATCGTGCGGGACGGCGGACCGCGAGCCTCCGTCACCACATCTTAGGTTCGCGCGGATGTGCGGCGGCGGGTGGGCATCAGGCCTCACCCGCCCGTCACACCCGCTTCGACTATACGTGCAGCGGAATGAACCGGCGGCCGTTGTCGTACATGATCTTGCGGGTGTCTTCCTCGGAAAGCGTACCGCAAGCTTCCGACGCGAAGTCCTTCGGTTCCGGCACGCCTTCTGCATGCGGATAGTCGGAACCCATCAGCAGGAAGTCCGAGGAACCGGTCTGCGCAATGATCTGGGCGATATCGTCTTCCGGATACGCAACCACGAAGACGTTCTCCTTGAAGATCTGGCTGGGGCGTTGTTTCAGCTGGCCGCACGGCCAATAACCATTCTTTGCCATCCCGTGGCACTTGTCCATTTTGACAAGCATTGAAGGCACCCACTCGGCACCGTTTTCCGCGCTGCACAGCTTGACGCGCGGGAATCGTTCGAAGAAGTTATAGAAAATGAACGACGACATCGTTTCAATCACCGGCCGTTCGCCGTAGCCGTGCATCCACACGAAGGCCGTTTGACGCTGGCGCGATTGCTGCACCGGTTCGCCCCACACGGCCATGTGATCCTTCATGTAAATCGCTTCCGACACGTGGAACGTCACGCGAACGCCGGCCTCGTTCAGAATCGACCAGAACGGATCGAAGTACGGATCGGCGGGAGCGCGTCCGTTGAACGGTCCCATCGGCATCAGGATTACCCGTGCGCCGTTCGCCACGAGCCATTTAGCTTCGGCTACGGCTACGGCTGCGTCCAGATCGTCGAGCGTGACGACCGGCGTGGTGTAGATGCGGTCCTTGTAGCTGAAGCCCCAATCTTCCAGCATCCAGCGGTTATATGCATGGAGGACCGCATTCGCCGCGACCGGCTCGTTGAGGTAGGAAATGCACGCGACCATTTCGCCGATGTACATGGTGCAAGCCTCGACACCGAATTCATCCATCTTCTTCAGGCGCGCATCGCGATTGAACATGTCCGGCGTCGGCGGAACGCGCATATCGACGTTGTCTTTGCCGTCCTTCATCGCGCGGAGCCACTCGTGCAGCTTGCCGGGCGGCGGCACGTGCCCTTCGGCCGACGTGTAGCCTTCGCTGATCTCCACCTTGCGTTCGCCGACATACATACAGCGGTTGCCGTCTGCCGTGACCCGGCTCGAAAACGACCAGTCCTTCCTGAATTTTTCCGGCAAGTAGCGGCTGAATGCATCCTCGACTTCGTAGAAGTGCGTGTCGGCGTCGTAGATCTTCCCTTGATACGTCTGCATTGACTGTCTCCTGATGGTTGGGAGCGCTGCTGAACGTGCGCCCTTGTGAGAAGTATCGACGCAGGCCATCGGTCGAAAAACTCTCATATCGAACTCAAAAGCGGCGATATCGATTTGATATTGCATCGCGCGTTCCATACGCCGACAGTTCCTTCTGCGCCAATCCACAAACAGTTTTAAAAACGATGTTCTAATATCAGAATACCAGATCATTACATATCATCGGAGACGTTCGATGCAAGCGGAAGCACTCGCCCAACAGCAGGCAAACAGAGCCTAACCGCTAGCCGGTCCACCACGCGGGTTCACGGTGGCGATACTGCTTGCGGCAGTGGCGGCATCGTCTGGTATCACGGTTATCTATACGGTGCTGGTGACCCTCTACAAGGCATTCCCCGCGTCGAACTCCGTCAGCTGGACCGTCACCGCCTATTGGCTCGTTTCGGCGGTCTTTGCCGCGGTAAGCGGACGCCTCGGCGATCTCCTCGGCTACCGGCGCATTTTGCTCGTAGTGATGTCCGTCGCAGCCGCCGGTGCAGTCGTGGCCGCGTCCGCGACCAACGTCGGCATGCTCGTCGCCGGCTGCGCGATGCAATCGGTCGCAGCCGGCATCACGCCGCTCTCAATCGGCCCGGTTCGGGAAAACGTTCCTGCAGCGCGATTGCCGGCTGCCGTCGGCCTGATCAATGCAGCGGGGATGGTATCGGCCGGTCCGGTCTACATTTGCGCTGGCGCCGTCGTAGACCACTATTCCTGGCAAGGCGGCTTCTGGTTCAAAGTCGGGCTGTGCGTGCTGGCTGCGGTTGCGGTGCGCACTTGGACACCGCCGCTCCTGCCATTTGTGCGATCCTATTCGCGGTGCAGCATATCCGCAGTTGGGGCATCAGCGATGTGCGGCCGTGGGTTTTAATCGTTGGCGGCACGATCGTGCTCGCACTGTGGGTGCGCCATCAACATCAGGCGCGGCATCCGCTGATCAATGTACAGCTGCTGAAAACACGCGAAATCGTACTTGCCAATGCCTGCATGGTGTTCCTCGCGGCGGGTGCCATGCAGCTGGGTCAAGTCTTCTCGCTGCTCGCTCAGCAACCGGCCGGCACGCAGGCCGGCTTCGGCTTGAGCACAACGGCAGCGGGCGTGCTGATGTTCAGCATCAACATCGTCGCACTGATCGCCAGCCCGTGGAGCGGTCGCGTAGCGGCCCGCTACACAGCGCGCAGCGCTGCCGTAACCGGCATGGTCATCCTGGGGTCCGCATGGGCTTCCATGGTGTTGCTACACGGCAGTCTGTCGCTATTCGTGCCCGGGGCGGCGCTGTGCTCGTTTGGCCTGGCGTTCGCCAGCACGGCGCTCTATAACCAGATTGTCGAGGCAACGCCCGCGCATCAGACAGGTGAGGCGACGGGCATGCTCTACGTGTTCTTCTCGTGTTTCTTTGCGGTAGGCGCCCAAGCGGTGTTCCTGCTACTTCGCAACGCGTCGGCGGGAAACGGCGACGCGTTGTTTCCCCGTGACAGCGGATATGTTTCTGTATTTCTCTACATTGCCGCCAGCTCGGCGGTGGGCGCGCTCATCGCTTATACGCTACCGAAACATCGCGCCCGCCGTTCATAAAGCGAACGATGCGTTGCACGTAGGTGCAACGCATCATCGCGGCCCCGAAACTCCGCTTACAACCAGGCAATGGCCGCAGGGCGCTTCGCCTGATGCGTCACTCTTCTTCGGCTTGACCCACCGCCGACGCGCGCTGCGCAACCCGGATCATCTGCTCTTCCAGTTTCGGACGTTCACGATCGAAGCGCTCGAGCGGCGCACCGATCGCCATCGCAGCGATCACGTTGCCGTTCGGCCCAAAAACCGGCGACGAGACGCCCGCCGAATCCGGCAGCAACTCGCCGCGGCTCACCGACAGGCCAGTCTCGAGAATGTGATCGAGTTCGTCACGCAGCGCCTTCTTCGTTGCGATGGTTTGCGGCGTGCGGCGCTCGAACTTCACCGTCTTCATGTAATCAGTGAGAAAAGACTCCGGCGCATGCGCGAGCAGCACGCGGCCCGCCGCCGTACAATACAGAGGGCGACGCATGCCCACATGCATCGAATAACGTACGGACTGGTCGCTTTCGATCACGTCGACATAGGTGATCTCTTTGGTTCCGGCGTCGAGCACACCGATATAGACGGTTTCGTTGGTGCTCTTCGACAGGTCCACGAGGAACGGATGCAGCACCTTCGAGAAATTCCACGCGGCCATGACGCCGGCGGACAAATGGAAAATCGATGGCCCGAGGCGATAGCGGCCAGCATCGTGCATCAAATACCCTTCCGCCACGAGCGGCCTCAGCAGGTTGAGCAGACTGCTCTTTGGGGACTCGAGCGCAACGTTCAGTTCGGCCAGCGACATGCCATCCGTGGCCTTCGCCAGCACATCGAAAATGCCGAGGAGCCGAGTCAGCGAGCGCGGCCCACTGACATCCCGGTCGGCCGGCGCTGAAGTCTCTTTCAACATGATTTTCCTTATGAATTGGCTGTATCGATTATACGGGAACTATTCACATAGTTTTACAACGATCGGAAACTCGCACGTTTCCGCGGATCCGGGAATACGCTAACACGTCACCATGCCTCAAGATGAGATATAGTTGAACAATGTTCAGAAATCGCAAAGTACTTGGAGCAGCGCTTTCTGATATCTCACGCACCACACTGACACATCGAATACCGCAATCAACCTCAATCTCGAGTTCACTATGCGTTCAAACAAGCTGTCCGGAAAGGTCGCCATCGTGACCGGTGGCGGGCAAGGAGTCGGACTCGGAATAGCCCGGGCGCTAGCCGACGAAGGAGCGAATCTGGTCCTGACCGGTCGCACTGAGGCCAAGCTCGCCCGGGCCGCTGAAGAATTGCGTGCGTTCAGAGCGCAGGTCCTCGTCGTGCCTGGCGATACGCGCACTCGAACGGACGCCTTGCGCACGGTCGAGCTCACCGTTGAGCGCTTTGGCCGCATCGACGCGCTCGTCAACAACGCGCAAACCAGTAACCCGGGCATCCCACTCAAAGCTGTCACCGATGACGATTGGCGCACCACACTTGAATCCGGCCTGTGCGGCACGCTGTACTTCATGCAAGCAGCGCTGCCCCAGATGAAATCCCAAAACCGTGGTGCCATCGTCAACTTCGCTTCGCGTACCGGTATAGAAGGTCTCAAGGGCTTCGGAGCCTATGCGGCAGCCAAGGAAGGCATTCGAGGACTTTCTCGCGTCGCCGCACGCGAATGGGGCCCTTATGGCATCACCGTCAACGTCATTTGCCCGGCGGCCCTCACACCTGCCGCAGACGCCTACCTTGAAGCCAATCCGCAGGAACGGGTTCGCTATCTGTCAGAAATTGCGCTCGGCAGATTTGGTGATCCGCAGCAAGACATTGGACGATCTGTTGCATTTTTGTGCAGCGACGACGCTAGTTTCATCACCGGGCAGACTATCGGCGTGGACGGTGGACAGTCAATGCTTTAGTGCGAATTTTCGAACGCAATACGAAATATGAAACGATCGGTTGCATTTTTTAACCGAAGGAACGGCTAGATTCGATCTGCTCGTTGCTGGGCCTCGAGTCGATCCGTATCAGCTTTCGTAGGAATCGCGCACGGTCGTAATCGATCGGCCGGGAAATGCTTCTCCTCTGGCACACTTCGCGAGAGCGTGTCGAGCTTGGCCTTGGCTGCGGGAAGCCGCGCCAAGGTTTTTTTCGCCGTCTTTTTTTAAACCGATAGTAAGCATGCTTATTAATGAACAAACGGATGTAAGCAATGTCTGACGCCTCCCCGCCGTTGTTCGCCACGCCGTCAATCAACCGGCCCATGATCACCATTTCGATCATGCTCGCCACCGTCATTCAGACGTTGGACAGTACGATTGCGAACGTAGCGCTGCCGCACATGCAAGGCTCGCTGTCCGCATCGCAGGACGAGATTACCTGGGTGCTCACGTCTTACATCGTTGCAGCGGCCATTACTACGCCGCTTACCGGCTGGCTGTCGGATCGTCTGAGCGTCAAACGGCTGCTCATCATCGCAGTTACCGGATTCACGGTCGCGTCCGCGCTATGCGGAGTGTCAGCGACACTTTCCCAGATCATCGCGTCCCGGCTGCTTCAGGGCGTATTCGGCGCGTCACTCGTACCACTATCTCAATCAATCCTGCTGGACATCAATCCCCGCGAAAAACAGGGACCGGCAATGGCGGTCTGGGGTATGGGGGTGATGGTCGGCCCGATTCTTGGTCCTACGCTTGGTGGCTGGCTGACCGACAGTTACAACTTGTTCTTCATCAACGTGCCGGTCGGCGCATTGGCTCTGTTCGGAATCGCGACGTTCCTGCCGGCGCGACCGGCAAACAGCCAGGCAAAGCTCGATGCCTTCGGCTTCGCGACGTTAGGAATCGCCATTGCAGCTTTCCAGGCCTTGCTTGACCGCGGTGAGCAACTTGACTGGTTCGGCTCACGAGAAATCGCAACAGAAGCGCTAATCGCGGCAGTCAGTTTCGCGCTTTTTCTCGTTCACACAGCGACGGCCGGTGAAGCTTCTTTCTTCAAATATCGGCTGTTACGGGATCGAAACTTCGCAACGGGAGTTTTCTTTATCTTCGTCATCGGAGCAGTTCTTTATGCGACATGAGCGCTTCTACCTCCGATGCTGCAAAACCTGATGAACTATCCCGTGATCACAACGGGCCTCGTGACAGCGCCTGGCGGGGCTGGCACGATGGTCGCCATGCTGCTCGCGGGTCGACTTGTCAAGCGCATTGAAGCGAGGATCATCGGCCAGTTCGGGATGTCCGAGTACCTTGCACATGCGCGCATATTGCTCGTTGTTGCCGGCAACGATCATGATGTCTCGATCCGCGCACCGGAACTATTGTCCTTCGCCACTGCCGCCTTGCGCCGCATCGCGGTGATAAAGCGCGGCAATAATTGCAGACGCCGCATATTGACCACACAAAATATCGGCAAGGCTGGGGCCGGTTTTCATCGGACCGCCACCCGGCACGTCATCACCATTTCCGGTCACGCTCATCAGGCCACCCATCGCCTGAAAGATCGAGTCGTAGCCAGGACGTGGGCTATACGGCCCCGTCTGCCCAAAGCCCGTAATCGAGCAATAGATCAGACGCGGACTGACCAGTTTGAGGCTATCGTAATCGAGCCCATAACGCTTCAGATCACCGACCTTGTAATTTTCGAGCAGGACGTCGCAGCGCGCGGCGAGCGAACGGATCAGCGCCTGGCCCTCCGGCGTCGAGATATCGCACGTGATGGACTTCTTGCCCCGATTCGCGCTGATAAAAAAGTCGACTCCCGCGTGGTGTTGCCGTCGCGATCCATCAGAAACGGCGGACCGAATTGCCGGGAATCGTCGCCTTTGCCCGGACGCTCGACCTTGATGACCTCCGCGCCGAGATCCGCCAGCATCTGCGCGCCCCACGGTCCCGCGAGAATACGGCTCAGATCGAGTACGCGAACTCCCGCCAACGCCCCTTTATTCATATCAAACCGGCTCCTGATTTCGCAACGGCCGCTGCGGGCTCACTGCATTAGCGTCCGACAAACTTTGCGGTGCGCTTTTCGACGAAGGACTGAACGCCTTCCTTGGCGTCTTCGGTGTTGTACAGATACTGCTGGGTGGTCTGAATCGTCGCGTAGGCATCCTGCCAGCCCTGCCCCAGAGAAACGCGAGCGTTCTGCATCGTTGCCTGCACGGCCAGTGGCGCCTGCGCTGCAATCCGCGCGGCGATCTCGAGCGCCCTGTCGAACTCCTGACCCACGGGCACCACTTCCTGCACGAAGTGCATATGCCGCGCTTCGTCAGCGGTGAATTCGTCGCCGGTAAGCAGCACCTTCATTGCGTCGCCCCAGCCGGCGCGCTGAACCATTCGGAACGTCGCACCACACCCTGCCATGATCCCCCGCTTCACTTCAAGCTGGGAAAAACGGCAGTTTTCCGTAGCCACGGCCACTTCCGATGCGAGCATCAGTTCGACTGCCACCGTGAAGCAAATGCCCTTCAGGGCGATGACCACGGGCTTGGTGCGCAAGGGTGCGCGCAGGTTGAACGGATCGACCTCGCCCTCCGGGAGCAGCGGTTTCCCCTCACGGCGCAACGGCACGATCTTCGGCATGTCGAGCCCAGCCGTGAAGTGATCACCCTCCGCGTAGAGCAGACCTCAGAAAAGGTCCTGGCTCTGCTCGAGCTGCCTATAGGCCCTCGCGAGTTCAGCAAACATTTTCGGGGTGAAACCGTTGCGCTTTTCGGGCCGGTCAATCCCCATCAAGAGCAGGTTGCCGCGCTTTTCAACGCGGATCTGTCCGTCCTCGTGACGAGTCGTCATTCACTGTCTCCTAGCGGTGTTTTCCATTAGCAAATCCGACCTCCGGCTCGATTGACAAAGCTGGGGGCGCATTCAGAATCATAAACGGCGTTCGTTAATTTGACAACATGCGGAGCGTCGCCCGCCGCTCCGGACGCAACAGCCCAGTGGCATCGATCAGGGGCAAGTCAGGCTTCGATGCCGGCTTCAATGTTTACCCCGATTTTTGCAAGGAAAGACCATGGCCTACGAGACGATAATCGTCGAAATTCACGGTAAGACCGGCTTGATCCGGCTAAATCGGCCGCAAGCCTATAACGCGCTGAATAACCAGCTGATGGATGAACTGACGGCCGCGCTCGACGGCTTCGAGGCCGACCCCGCGATCGGTGCGATCGTCCTGACCGGCAGCGAAAAGGCGTTCGCCGCCGGGGCCGACATCAAGATGATGAGCGAGTGGACGTATATGGACGTCTACAAGAATCAGTTCATCACGTCGAACTGGGAGCGCACCTCGCGTCGCCGCAAGCCGGTCGTTGCAGCTGTCGCCGGACTGGCGTTGGGCGGGGGCTGTGAGCTGGCCATGATGTGCGACTTCATTCTCGCCGCGGACAATGCCCGTTTCGCGTTGCCCGAGATCACGCTCGCGACGATCCCCGGCGCCGGGGGCACCCAGCGTCTTACGCGCGCACTGGGCAAGTCGAAGGCGATGGAAATGATCCTGACCGGCCGCAAGATGGATGCCGTCGAAGCCGAACGATCCGGCCTCGTGAGCCGGGTTGTGCCGGTCGACTCGCTCGTCGAGGAAGCCCTGAAGACGGCCGATGAGATCGCCCGGTTCTCGCAACCTGTCGTAGCGATGGCGAAGGAGTGCGTCAATCGTGCCTACGAATCGAACCTCGCGGAAGGCATTCTGTTCGAGCGACGCATCGCGTATTCGACGTTCGCGACCGAAAACCGCAAGGAAGGCATGGCGGCCTTCGCGGAAAAACGCAAACCGCAGTTTCGCGATTGTTGAAAGCGCTGCGCCGCTGAGAACGCGACATTTCTGCCGTGGCGGACCGAGCATGTCAATTATCTCTGCTCCGGTGCTTTGCTCACCTATCCAATCATTTAGCCAACAGGCGCGCGATGAAACCTTACGTCAATCGAATCACCGAATTGCTCGGCATTCAATATCCCATCATTCAAGGCGGCATGCGTTGGATAGCGCGCGCCGAACTGGCGGCGGCCGTCGGTAACGCGGGCGGATTCGGTTTCATTTCCGCGCACACCCATGCGAGCGCCGATGCGCTCGCGCGTGAAATCGACAAGGTGCGCTCGCTCACGGGACAAACCCTTCGGGGTCAACTTGACCGTGCTCGGCGCCAATGTCGGCCTCGACTACGACGCGTATGTCCGCACGATCATGGCTCAAGGCGTTGAGGTCGTGGAAACAGCAGGCAGCAATCCCGCGAAATACATCGCCGAGTTCAAGGCTCACGGCGTCAAGGTCGTCCACAAGTGCGTCACGGTGCGCCACGCAGTGAAGGCCGAATCGCTCGGCGCGGACGCCGTCAGCATCGACGGATTCGAATGCGCCGGGCACCCTGGCGAAGACGATATTCCCGGCCTGATCCTGATTCCAGCCGCGGCCGACAAGCTGAAGGTGCCGATTCTCGCATCCGGAGGATTCGCCGACGGACGTGGCTTGATGGCGGCTCTCGCGCTCGGCGCGGACGGCATCAATATGGGTACACGATTCATGCTCACTCAAGAGTCGCCGGTCCATCCGGCGATCAAGCAACGCCTGCTGGAAGCGAGCGCGATACCCTGCTGGTGGGCCACTCGATCGGCGATTCCAGCCGGGTGGTCAAAAACAGCGCGAGCATCGCCGCGCTCGATCTGAAGCATTCCGACGGGCTCGCGGTCGCGCTGCGGCTCATCGACGAGGCCGACGTGGTCATCGAATCGTCGAGACCGGGCGTGGCCGCCCGCCTCGGCATCGACTACGACACGGTCAAGCGAACCAACCCACGGCTCGTATATTGCGCAATTACCGCATTCGGCCAGACTTGGCCACTGTCGCAACTGCCGGCCCACGATCCGGTAGTCCAGTCGCTGGCGGGTACGCTGCCGAAAGATGGCCGCGGCATGCCGGTTGCCACCGGGCCGTCGCTCGCCGCGCTGGCCGGTTCGTTGACGGCGTTGTCGGGTGTGCTGATGGCGCTGCTGCGAGCTCGCGAAACGGGTCGCGGCGACTACATCGACATGTCGCTGTTCGATGCGGCACTGAACGCGCAACCCTACCTGAGTGGCAGACTGCTCAACGCGCCGGACGCTCAATCGCAACAGGTGATTGGGGACGAGAACGGCCTCGCGCGGCTCGACACCTATCAGACCGCCGATGGCAAATGGCTCTGCCTCGGGGGTCGGGAACACAGCTTTGCTATCAACCTCCTTACGCCACTAGGGCGTCCCGACCTGATCGCCGACGCAATCGGCCCGGCCGGTGAAGGCCAGCTACGCGTGCGGACATTCCTTACGCAAACGTTTGTGACTCGCACCCTCGATGCATGGCTCGACTGGTTCGAAGGTCGAAACGTCAGCGTGGCGCCGGTGCTCTCACTCGCCGAAGCGCTAGATCATCCGCATGCCCGCGCGCGCGAAATGATCCAGACAGATCGGTCCGGTCGCCGCCACGTCGCGAACCCGATTCGTTTTCGTATGGAGCCCGCGTCGTCGCCGCTCGAGGTCCCACGCCTTGGCGAACACACGGACGTCGTATTGCGCAGCGCCGGCTACGGCGCGGAACACATCGCAGAGTTCGTCAACTCGGGCGCCGCACGAGCGCCATGCGACGGCGCCAATGCCGTCGAGCAACTTACCAACTGATGCGAACAACATCATGCCCTTAATGCTAGAGGCGCGCGCCGTCGATTTCGCGTCGATCATTCGTCGAGGCGATACCGTCGCATGGGGTCAGGCGAACGCAGAGCCCGTTCCTCTCACGCGAGAACTGCTCGAGCAACGGCATCGAATCGGCGCGTTCCGGGTGTTTTTGGGCGCCCGCAGTTTCGACACGTGCCGCCCGGAGCACGCGGACTGCATCGAGTTCGTTTCCTACTGCGGCACCGGCTCGAACCGCGCGCTGGCCAAGGCCGATGTGCTCGATATCCTGCCGTGCCACTATTCGCAGTTTCCGCAGATGATCGAGTCGGGACAGTTTCCGATCGACGTCCTTCTGTTGCAATTGGTGCCGCCCGACTCGCACGGCCGCTACAGCCTGTCCATCGCTCATGAGTATCTGATCCCGGCGCTCGCACGCGCGCGTGCCGTGATTGCTGAACTCAATGAACAAGCGCCGTGGACGTACGGCGAGCGATACCTTCGCGATGAAGACATCGACTTTAGTGTTCCGACCTCACGCGCTCTGCCCGAAGCTTCGTCCAACTCACCCAGCGCCACTGATCTGGCCATCGCACAGCACACGGCCGGTTTGATCGAGGACGGCGCGACCATTCAACTTGGCCTCGGCGCAATTCCAGAAGCGATCCTCGCTTGCCTCACCGACCGTCGCAATCTCGGCATTCATTCCGGCACGATCGGCGACCAAGTCGCCGATCTGATGGAGCGGGGCGTGATCGACAATGCGCGCAAGACCATCGGCACCGGCAAGACCATTGCCGGCGTGATGATGGGCGGACGTCGCATCCACGCGTTTGCGCACCGCAACGTTGCGATCGAGTTTCGCTCGACGCGTTACACCCACGACCCGGACGTGCTCGCGAGCATTGACCGCTTTGTCGCCATCAACTCGGTGGTCGAGGTCGATCTGAGCGGTCAAATCAATGCCGAACTTGCTGGGGGCGTATATGTAGGCGCGGTAGGCGGTGCGCTGGATTTCCTGCGCGGCGCGCGGCGCTCGCATGGCGGCGTGCCCGTCATCGCCCTCCCCTCCACGGCGGGCAGAGGTGCCACCCGCATCGTCGCGTGAACGGACCGGTCAGCACACCACGCAGCGACGCTGGCATCGTGGTGACGGAATATGGCGTAGCGGATCTGCGCGGGCTGACGCTGCGGCAAAGGCGCGAACGCATGCTGGCCATCGCCCATCCGGAGCATCGCAGCGCTCTCGATCAGATAACGGGCGTCCAGACTGCCAATCGCCCCGCCAGCGCGGCGCCTGCCGTCGGAGCCCAACAGCAGACGAATCCGAACTTTCAGACTCTGCAAGGAAACCTCACATGAAACGCGCGGCAATTGTTTCCCCGGCACGAACGCCCGTAGGCACCTTCGGCGGTAGTCTGCGCGGGGTTAGCGTCGAAGACCTCGGGGCACTCGTGGCGAATGGAACGATCAGACGAGCGCGACTGGACCCCGCGCGCATCGACGACGTCGTGTTCGCGCAATCGTATGCGAACAGCGAGACGCCCTGCGTGGGCCGCTGGATCGCACTTCAGGCCGGCCTGCCCGTGGAGGTGCCGGGCATGCAACTCGACCGGCGCTGCGGTGGAGGACTGCAGGCGCTCGTTACGGCGGCGATGATGGTGCAGACCGGGGCGGCGGACGTCGTGCTCGCTGGCGGCGTCGAAAGCATGAGCAATATCGAGTACTACAGCACGGACATGCGCTGGGGCGCCCGTTCGGGCTCCGTCCAGTTTCACGACCGGCTCGCGCGCGGTCGCGAGCGCTCGCGACCGCAAGCGCGCTTCGGCTACATCTCGGGAATGATCGAGACCGCGGAAAATCTCGCGAACGACTACGGCATCAGCCGTGAGGCCGCCGACGAGTTCGCGCTACTCAGTCATCAGCGCGCGGCAGCAGCGTGGGAATCGGGCCGCATGGCCGAAGAAGTCGTTGCAGTCAGCGTGCCGCAGAAAAAGGGCGAGCCAGTGCTGTTTTCCTGAGACGAGGGGTTCCGAGCCGACGCCAGCATGGCAAGCCTCGGCAAGCTTCGCGCGCTGATGCCCGGCGGCACGGTCACCGCGGGCAACTCCAGTCAGCAGAACGATGCCGCCGCATGCCTCGTGGTGGCGGAAGACCGTCTCGAAGCACTCGGCCTCGAACCGATCGCCTGGCTCACCGGATGGGCGGCGACAGGCTGCGAGCCGTTACGCATGGGCATCGGCCCGGTGCCGGCGGTGCAAAAGCTAATGGCTCGTACAGGTCTCACGCTCGAGCAAATGGATCTCGTGGAGGTCAACGAAGCGTTCGCGTGTCAGGTGCTTGCGGTGCTCAAAGGCTGGAACTGGCACGATACCGACCGGCTCAACGTGAACGGCTCCGGAATCTCGCTCGGCCATCCGATTGGCGCAACCGGCGTGCGAATCATGACGACCCTCGTGCACGAACTTTCGCGCCGCAAAGGCCGTTACGGCTGACCATGTGCATTGGCGGCGGCCAGGGCATTGCTGCGGTGTTCGAGCGAGTTTGACGCCTCGCGATGCAACGCACGGCCTTGCGCCGTGCGTTGTCCAACCGTTATCCGGGATGTCCTCCCATCGCGTGCCGGGCGCGATACCCTCCGCCGGAAGTCCCTCTGCTTCGTCGTAGTAAAACCCGCAAAAAATGCATTGCCACCTTTTCATGATCGTCGATAGGTCGTTGATGGTGGGGATGTTTCAGGAAGCGACGTCCCAGACCAGCGGCAGATGAAGCATGCCGTTGACCGAACCCGAACCGCATCGCGGCTTGTCGCCCTCGCGAATGCGGAAATCCGGAATACGTTTAAGCCATTCCTGCAGGAACACCTTGATCTCGGTGCGAGCCAGGAATGATCCCGGGCAGCGATGCGGTCCATTGCCGAAAGCCGCATGTAGCACCGGCTTGCGCGTCATATCGACGGTGAGCGGATCGCTAAACTTGCGATCGTCCAGGCCGAACAGCGAGTTCGGCAGCAGGATCTGCTCGCCCTTCTTGAACTGAACGCCCTTGTATTCCATGTCCTGGGTGATGAGCCGCGCCGTATTGGCCACGCCAAAGCGCCGTATCAGCTACGTCGACGCACGAAACCATCAGTTCGGGCTTATCGATCAGCTGCCGCCGGTGCGCCGGATTCTCGGCGAGAAAGCGCGCGATGAAGCCCATCATCGAGGCGACCGTATCGAGGCCGCCGAACAGCACCACGATGAACATCCCGAACATCCGCTCCGGGCTGATCGGCTTGCCCTCGATCTGCGCATTGGCGATCAGGCTGACCAGATCACCGCCCGCTTCTGCCTTGCGCTTTTCCACCCAAGTGGAGATATAGCCAATCAGCCGGTGCTGCGATTCGTTGCGCTCGTCGACGTTGCCGCGCACGGCCCACTCTGCCCATTCCAGCAACTGTTCGCGATCGCTCAACGGAAGATCCGCGAGACGCAGAAAAATGACGATCGGCAGGATCTTCGCGAACTCGGAGACGAATTCGCATTCGCCGCGTGACGCGAGCTTCTCGAGCCGTTCGACGGCCAGGCTACGCACGTCGTTTTCCAGAGACGCAATGGCCTGCGGGAGAAACGCGGGCGTGATCAGATTGCGGTATGAAGTATGTTCGGGCGGGTCGAGTTCAAGCGAAACCACTTGCATCTCGCTGAGCGGCGGGATGTTTACACTGCGATGCGAGAAGCGGACAGAGTCCTTCTGCATAGTCTCGATGTCCTCCCCCCGCGTGGCGATCCAATGCCCGCCATAGTAAGGGGACCAGACGATATCAGGGCCGGCGTGCAACATCTTCCACGCCAGATGGACGTCATCTTGCGCACCTGGCGGATTCCTATAGTCGAAATCGGCCACCAGTTCTGGCGGGACATGATCCGGCACCGTCCACTCTTTCGGATGATTCATCTAGCGTCTCCTTTCATTTGATTGGACTTCCAATGGACTAATCGCCGCGCTTCCTGCTAACGTCTATCGTTCATATTATGCAACGTAGTTCAGTTTTTGCTATTATAACGAGGCGAGCTTTTCTACATCAACACCTGTATCGAACGGAGACAAGAGTGAGCGATTTCGTCAAAGACAAGGTGGTAGTGGTAACGGGTGCGGGTGCCGGCATCGGGCGCGATTTCGCGCTGCAATTCGCGGCAAACGGCGCCAAGGTGGTGGTCAACGACCTGGGGCGCAACGCCGAAACCGGTGAATTCGCCGCGGCCGGCGTCGTCGCGGAAATCAAGGAGGCGGGCGGCCACGCGGTTGCGTCGACGGACAGCGTCGCGGAGTGGGATTCGGCACAGAAGATCGTGCAGGCCGCGATGGACACGTTCGGCCGTATCGACTGCGTGGTCAACAACGCAGGCATCGTGCGTGACCGCATGTTCTTCAACATGAGCCCCGACGAATGGAAGGCCGTAGTCGACGTCCACCTTAACGGCTCGTTTTTCGTAGCCCGCGCCGCGGCTCCGCATTTCAAGGCACAAAACGGTGGCAGCTTCGTTCATATGACCTCCACGTCGGGTCTGATCAGCAACATCGGACAGGCCAACTATTCGGCCGCCAAGATGGGTATCGTCGGTCTGTCGAAGTCGATTGCCCTCGACATGGCGAAATTCAATGTGCGCTCCAACTGCATCGCTCCGTGGGCATGGACCGCAATGACGGCCTCCATCCCGTCGGACACGCCGGAACAAAAAGCGCGCGTCGAGGTTCTCAAGCGCATGGAATCGCGCAAGATTGCACCCCTCGCGGTTTACCTCGCTTCAGATCAGGCCGCGAAGGTTTCGGGCCAGATTTTCGGCGTGCGCGCCAACGAGATCTACTTCTTCAACCAGATCCGCATGATCCGCTCGCTGCATCGGGACGGCGGCTGGACGCCTGAAGCGATTGCTGAACAGGTGATGCCGGCATTCGAAGCAAGCTTCTTCCCGAACGTCCCTTCGATGACGCTCACGCCGTGGGACCCGGTGTAAGCAAGACCTCGCCATGCCCGTGCTCGCAACGCGCGGGCACGGCGGCGCTTACGCGCCGCACTTCTCAGCCTTCTACTCGGCCGCGCACGTCTTGCGACCAGTTCACGATGCGTCTTGCCTTGAGCAACACCGGCAAGTCCACCATCCGTCCATCGACGGACACGGCTCCGCCTTCCGCCCGCTCATACGCGTCGACGATCCGCTGCGCTTT
The DNA here is from genome assembly GCA_940746715.1 of uncultured Paraburkholderia sp. GTDB lineage: Bacteria > Pseudomonadota > Gammaproteobacteria > Burkholderiales > Burkholderiaceae > Paraburkholderia. The sequence goes on along the minus strand of CALNWN010000004.1, from coordinate 184,686 downwards.
GGCTAGTTCGACCGCGCTCGGGCTGAACGCCGCATTCACCGCTGCAACCTGGCGTGGATGGATGCAAAGCTTGCCGCCGAAACCCAGCGAGCGTCCTTTCGACGAGTCCTCCGCGAGTTGCCGTTCGTCGTCGATTGCGACCGTCACGCCGTCGACCGGCGACTGAATTGCGGCAATACGCGAGGCAAGGACGATCCGCGAGCGCGCATGCAGCAAAGCGTCCCATGAGCCGTCACAATCCACATCCAGTTCGAAATCGACCGAGCCGAAGATCAGGCGCTCTACTCCCGGCATGCGCGCCACTTCCAATGCTTTCCAGACGCCCTCGGCAGATTCGATGATCGGCAACACCGGTTTCACCGTGGCAGCCGCAACCGCGGCCAGCGCAGCCGACTTCTCCGCTTTGGGTAAAACGATGCCGTCGATACCATCGAGTCCCGCGAGCGACAGGTCGTCGTCGAACCACTGCGTACCGGCAGCATTGATGCGTAAAAGTACGCGTACCGGCGACGCCGAAAACACGCAGGCCGCCTCCGCAACCCGGGCGCGCGCCGACGTCTTGTCAACGTCCGCAACGGCGTCCTCGAGGTCCACGATCACCGCATCGGCGCCGGCCGCGAGCGCCTTGGCGAATCGTTCGGGTTTGCTTCCCGGCACAAAAAGAAACGAACGCATAAATCTCCACTTGAGAGCCTTGTCAGCTGCCTGAGCGACCCTGGCAGTTGACCATGGCCAACCATCAGGCGAGCACGGCCGAGGCTTCCATATGCAACGATCCGTCGCTGCCGGCGATCCACAAACTCACGTTGTTCGGGTCAGCTTCATCTCGCTTCCCGCAGACGTAGAAAGGGGAAGTGTCCACCACGGGTTTGACTGCTCGAAACGAAAACACCGTCACTCGCGCATCCGCCAATTCGGAACGCAGCGAATCCATCAATAGCGTGGTGAGCAGCGGCCATGCACGACGAGTCCCTCGTAGCCCTCTTCGCCGGTCGCATAAGGCCGGTCGTAGTGGATACGATGGCCGTTCAACGTCAGCGCCGAATAGCGAAACAACAGCACCGGATCGGGATTGATCTCGCGGGCCCATTCGGCGCCAACGGGCGCGGCCTGTGAAGCCGCCGCCCTCTCCCTCGCGGCCGGATGATCGCGATACACGATATCCTGGCGTTCCACGATCGCAAGGCCATCCGCATCGCTGACCTGATGCTTGACCTTGACGAACACCAGATCGCCGGTACGTCCCTGCTTGTGTGCGACGCTTTCGATCGACGAAAGCCGGGTGATCGGATCGCCTGCTTTCAGCGCACGCAGAAACTCAAGCTGACTGCCGGCCCACATGCGCCGCGGCAAGTCGACCGGCGGCAGGAACCCGCCGCGCTTCGGATGACCGTCCACCCCTACCTGCGACTGACGATGAACCGGCAAAAAATAAAGCCAGTGCCACAACGGCGGCAACTCAACGCCGGGAGTGGGAGCCGGATCACTGCGATCAAGCATGGCGCCGAGCGCCGCCATGGGCGTGAACGTGATCTGGTCGCGCACCTCCTCCGCGCGCCCGGTCCATTGCTGCAAATAGGCGATATCCATGATCATGCCGCCCTTTACTGCAGACCCAATGCGTCGCGAATCGCCACGGCGATCGGCAGCAGCGGATCCTCCTCCGCCGAGGTCGGGTTGAACAGCTTGTTATGGCAGATCGCGACCGCCAGCCCGCTATCCGGGTCCGCCCAGCCGATCGAATTGCCTTGCCCCGGATGGCACAAGGCCCGCGGCGAGCGTACCGCCGTCACCGGCGGATGATCGCCGCCAAACCAGAAGCCGCCGATCGTGATCGGAATCGGAAAGCCGAACATGACGGGGTCCGGTTCTTCGCTGTTCGCACGTGGCGTGTTAAGCGTCGCAACCAGTTGCTTCGAGAGAATTCTCACGCCGTCCAGTTCGCCGCCGCATGCAAGCATCGCCCAGAAGCGCGCCTCGCTACGCGCATTGAAGATACCGCCGACACCCGCCACCTCTGCGCGCCGAACATCGGAGCGCTCGAACACTGACGGCGTCAGCGCTACCTGTTGTGGCATCGAACGCAGGAACAGTGGTGGCAGGTATTCGGCAGGAACCGGCACCATCGCGTCTGTCTGACGTGCGATGCGGGGTTCGACTTCGTCAGGGATGCCAATCCAAAGATCCTCGATGCCGAGCGGCATCGCGATCTCCTCCTTGACGAAGCGGCCCAACGTGCGCTTCTTCGGATCGGCGCGCCGCACCAGCTCGCCAACGATCCAGCCGAACGTCATCGACAGGTAAAGCGTCTTCGTGCCCGGTTCCGCAAGCGGCTCCATGTTAGCGATGGCGCGGGTCATCCACTGCCAGTCGCACATGAGCTGCGGTGTCACACCGTCGGGCATCTGGGGCACGCATGCGCGATGCGTCAGCACATCGCGCACCGTGGTTTTCTCCTTGCCGCGCGCGCCGTACTCCGGCCAGTAACGCGTGACGGGCGCATCGTATTCGATCAGTCCGCGGTCCGCCAGAATATGCAACGCAGTGGCGGCCACGGCCTTCGTTACCGAATACACATTGAAGAGCGTGTCGCCGTCCACCTGACGGCCAGTAGCCGGGTCAGCCACGCCGCTCCACGCGTCGATCACGAGTTTGCCATTCAGATAGGCCGCCACCTGAACACCGATCTCGCCGCCTTCCCGCGTGGCGCGGTCGAGCGCCTGTTGAACGATCGTATCGCGCTTCGTTTCTGCCTGCACTGCCAAAGTCCATTTGGTATCTCCGGTAGGTGTACCTGTTTCCGGCTCATCGCGCGTCCTCCAGAATGAGGCCGCCGGCGCGCCATGCCATCGCCATCATCGGGCCGTTGGTGTTGCCGGAAATCATCGTGGGCGTGACCGAAAGGTCCATCACGCGCAAGCCTTCGACACCGCGCACGCGCAGCCGCGAATCGAGTACGGCAAGTGCGTCGGATCCCATCTTGCAGGTCCCGCAAGCGTGATAGCCGGATTGTCCTTCGCGCCGGTACAGGTCGAGAATCTCGTCGTTGGACTGAACCGCGGGGCCGGGGCGCGTCTCTCCCACGAGCAGGGACGCGAGCGGTTTGGCGGCAAGCACGTTGCGCATCAGCCGGAATGCGTTGACGGACATCTGCTGATCGTACGGGTCCGCGAGGTAGTTCGCGGCGACCTGTGCCGGCACGCGGTGATCCGCGGACTCGATCCTGACATGCCCCTTGCTGCGTGGACGAAGCGGATAGCTGAATAGCTGCATGCCCGGGAACGGCTCGAACGCGTAGCCCGCGGCGCCGGAATCCATCGAGTAAGGCGCCATCATCAATTGCACATCGGGACGCGTTGCATTCGGGTCGGTCTTCACGAAGCCGCCGACCTGGTATGAGCCGAGCGACATCACGCCACGGCGGAACACGAAATATTGCAGCGCATTGCGCCACAGTCGCATGCCGATGAACTGCCGGTTCTGCGAATCGCGCCAGTGGTGCATGCGCGCCTGTACCATGTACAGATAGTGCTCGCGCATGGTTCTGTCCGACTCCCGGGCTCGCCGCCACCACGGGTATGCCGAGGGCTTGCAGATGGCGTGGCTCGCCGATCCCCGACAGTTGCAGAAGCCGCGGCGACTCAATAGCGCCAGCCAACAGAACGACCTCGCGGCGGGCTTTGTAAGCAATCTGCTGTCCTGCGCTCTCGCACTGCACGCCTACGGCGCGCGTGCCCTCGAACAGGATTCGCGTAGCTTGCGTGCCCGTGACGACGGTGAGGTTCGGGCGTGCTCTCGCTGGCCTCAAAAAGGCTTGGGCCGAGCTTTGCCGGCGACCGTTGCGTATCGTATAGATCAGATAGGAAACGCCCTCGTGGTCGAGTCGATTAATATCGTCCACCCGCCAGATGCCGAGCGACCGGCACGCTTCGAGAACCGCTTCACCGATCCGGTTGCGTTGTGCGTAGGTAGACACTTTTAGCGGCCCGCCCGCGCCCCGCAGTTCGTCTGCGCCGAGAGCATGGTCTTCGATTTGCCTGAAGCATGACGCCAGGTTGTTCCAGCCCCAGCCCTCGACACCCAGTTCGGCCCAACCGTCGTAGTCCTCGGGATGGCCTCGCATATACACCATGCCGTTGATGCTGGAGCCGCCGAGCATTTTGCCGCGAAGCCAGATCTCATTGCGGTGCCCGTTACCGTCATCGGGTTGTACCGGTATGAACCACGCATGCGCAGGATCGTCCAGCAGCTTTCCGAAGCCTTTTGGCATCCTGATCAACGGATTGCTCTCCTCCGGCCCGGCCTCGATGAGCAACACCGTATGGCGCCCGCTTTCCGAAAGACGGTTAGCGAGCACGCAACCGGCGGCGCCCGCCCCAACCACGATAAAGTCAAACTGCGTCATTAATCCGTTCTCCACCCGATCATGCCCGCCAATCCGCGTAACCCGTACGCGGACCAGCAACACCTGCTTGTCGGCCGGCAGCGCGCGACGCGCGACGCCGGCATTGTCCGATTACCCGAACACCACAGGAATCGAATGCGGAACGCGCATCATGATCCCGTTGATCAGCGGCGCTGATGCATCCGGGTCCAGGCGAAGATTGGGCAGGCGGTCGAGAATCGCGTTGAGAGCGCGGGTCATCTCGACACGCGCGAGATGCTGACCGATGCACACGTGTGGGCCGTAGGCGAACGCAAAATGGCGGTGGCCCGGTTTGCGGAAAATGTCGAACTTGTCCGGATCCGCGAAGCGGCTCGGGTCGCGATTGGCGCTTCCCGCCACAATGTCGAGAAAGGCGCCTGCGGGAATCTCGACGCCGCCGAGCGTGACGTCGCGCATCGCTATGCGCGACTGCATCAGCACCGGACCGTCCCAGTGCAGAGCCTCTTCGATCGCTTGCGCGACCAGCCCGCGATCGGTGCGCACCGCTTCGAGCTGCGCTGGGTCGCGCAACAACGCGAGCAGTAGCACGCTGGTGGCGCGATAGGTGGTATCCCCGCCAGCGTTGACAAGTTGACGCAGGAACGAGATGACGACCTCATCCGGCCAGCGTTCGCCGTCCACCTCGGCGGAAGCCAGCGCGCTCACCAGATCGTCGCCCGGGTTGCTGCGGCGCGCCTCGATGAGCTGCGCGAAATAGGCGCCCAGCTTCGTCGATGCTTCGACACCGTGCGCGACATCGATCGAAACCAGTGTCTGTGCAATGGCCAGCTTGTGGAAGACCTTCACGTCTTCCTGCGGCAACGCCAACTGCCGGTAGATGATGTTGAACGGGTAGTGAAGCGTGAACTCCCTAACGAGATCCGCATGTCCACGATCCACGAACTTCGACATCAACTCGCTCACCACCGGATCGACCAGCGTCTCGCCCCAAGCCGCCACGGTGTGCGGCAAAAAGGCCTTCTGGAAAATGCGCCGGTAACGTGGGTGCTCTGGCGCATCCATCGTCGAGATGCTGCGCCCGAAGCTGATGCCGAGATTGCGTTCGTAAGACCTGTTCGAGAACGTGGCCGGATCGCCGAGCACCTTGGCAACCTCGTCGTAGCCGAATACGGAATAGTGGGCGACGTCCGCCATCGTCAGGTCCGCCATCCCGCCCATCAACACGCGGTAGTCGCCCTCCCGCACCGAGGCCTCTTCGCGCAGCTCTGCAATCCGCGGATACGGATCGGCATCGGCGCCATAAGCGAGCGAGTCCTCAAAAAACGGGTTGAACGCGGGGTCGTCGAAGTCCTCGAGTCGCAATGCATCGACCATGGTTTCTGTCTCCGTTAATCGTTCGTTTGCAGGCACCACAATCTCATCACGATGTGCCAATATTCGAACTATGTTCCATTTTGCACGATTGTGCAAGAACGTTTTATCATTCGCATCGACACATCTCGTGCGCGTCTGGCGCGCGACCCGCCATCAAAGGGAACCCATGCCGTCCAGGATCTCGCACGCCGACCGAAGCCCCGCGATCGCCTCCAGGCTGCCGCGCGCCGCCGCGCGCAGCACGACGCCGGAGCGCATTCTCGATACCGCCGAGCAGTTGTTCGCGATGCACGGTTACTTCGGCACCTCGATTCGCGACATCATGCAGAGCTGCGGGATGGAGCTCAGTCTCGCGCGCTACCACTTCGGCAGCAAAGACGCACTGTTCCAGCAGGCGATCGGGCGCCGTGCAGCCGTGATCAGCCAACAGGTGATCGAGTCGCTCGAGGCCGCGCTCGCCCCGTTGGGAGACCAGCCGCCCAACGTCGAGTTGATCGTCAGCGCGCTTTCCACGCCCGCGTTTACGCATCTGAAAAGCGGCGATCCGAAATGGCGCAACTACCTGCGCCTGCTGACCCAGATCGGCCGCCTGCTCGAGCGCCCAGATCTCACGGCGCCATTCCATGACCAGTACGCGCCGGCGGCGGCGCGCTATCGTGAGGCCTTCGCCAAGGCGCTTCCAGGCGCCACGCATGAAACCGTCGAGCTCGTGCAACACTTCGTCGAGTCCGTGTTTCATCTCGTGCTCAACGAGCTGTACGCACAGGACGCTCGCTCTCGAACGCGCACACAGCGCGCGGCGCATCGAACGCATGCGCATCTATTTGATCCGCTTCGCGGTTGGCGGCATCGAGGCAATGGTCAGTTCCCAATCGGCACCACGGGGTTCTTGAGGATTGACAGTTGCGGCGAGCATCGTTCAGAATTTAGAACAATATTCAATACAAGTGCGGCGCGCGCTGAGCACGCGGTCGTGTGACACGGAGTTCGCCTTATGACAGTTGTAGACGCAGAAAACACCGCGCTGATCGTCGGAGCGGGTCACGCTGCGGGAGAATGCGCGACCGCGATCCGCGAACAGGGTTGGACCGGGCGCATCGTGATGGTGGGGGAAGAGCCACACTTGCCCTACCAACGGCCACCGCTTTCAAAGGCCTTCCTGTCCGGCGAATCGACTGCCGAGCAGCTGTATCTGAAACAGCTGTCGACGTACGAAAAGGCTCGCGTCAAGTTCATTCCGAACACGCGCGTGGAGCGTATCGACCGTTGCGCGAAGCGGGTCACGCTCTCCAAAGGGGATGAAATCGGCTATTCGAAGCTGGTTCTGGCCACTGGCGGCCGTGCGCGGCGCCTCGCGTTGCCGGATATCGAAAGCATCGAGAAGCTGCAGAACTTTCACTACCTTCGCACCCTCGATCACGTCGCGCAGATTCGAAACCAGTTTCATCCCGGCTCGCGCCTCGTGATCATCGGCGGCGGTTATGTCGGGCTGGAAGTCGCCGCCGTGGCGGTGAAGCGCGGCTTGCACGTCACCGTGCTGGAAGCGTTGCCGCGCGTCCTCGCGCGCGTTACGGCCCCGAGCTTTCCACGTTCTACGAGAACGTGCACCGCGAAGCCGGCGTCGACATCCGCACGAATGCTATTGTGAGTGGCTTCGATCTCGATCTGTCCGGCGACGCGGTGGCCGCCGTACGCTGCGCGGACGGCACACGGGTCGCCGCGGATCTGGTGATTGTCGGCGTGGGACTCGAACCCGCTACCGAACTTGCGCAGGCAGCGGGCCTAACCGTCGACAATGGCATCGTGGTCGACGAACACACGCGCACCTCCGATCCGGACATTTTTGCGGTCGGCGACTGCACCAACCACCCGAACCCTTCGCTCGGCCGGCGCCTTCGACTGGAGTCGGTGCCCAACGCGCTGGAGCAAACCCGCACCGCGGCAGCGTCGCTGTGCGGCAAGCCCGAAACCCGCTCTTTTTCGAGCAGATACTTCGCATAGGTCCAGCCGAGCCCCGCCTCGCCGACGAGATGTGTCTTCGGCACGCGCACGTTCTCCAGGAATACCTCGTTGAGTCCCTTGCCGCCTTCGATCGAAACGATCGGGCGCACCGTGATCCCCGGCGTATCCATCTTGACGAGCAGAAACGAGATACCGCGCTGCGGCTTGACAGTCGTATCGGTTTTGACGAGGAAGAATCCCCAATCGGCGATCGTCGCGTCACTGGTCCAGATTTTCTGGCCGTTGATCACGTACTCGTCGCCGTCGAGCACAGCAACGGTCTTCAGTCCGGCCAGATCCGAACCGGCATTCGGTTCCGAAAACCCCTGGCACCAGAACTCTTCGCCGCGCAGGATCGGCCCGAGAAAGCGCTGTTTCTGCCAGTCCGAGCCGAACGCGATAATCACCGGCGCGACCATTTGAGTCGACTGCCAGCCGTAATCCATCGCGTCGGCGTTGTAGAGCTCTTCCATGAAAATGTGCTTGCGAAGTGCGCTCCAATCGGTGCCGCCATGTTCGGCCGGCCAATGTGGCGCGCCCCAGCCGCGCTCGTACAGAATGCGTTGCCACGTGCGGATGTCATCGCGCGCAGGCGGATGCACGCCCATGCGCCAGCGGCGCGAAATATCGGCCGGTGCATGGTGCTGGAAAAACTGTCTAACTTCCTGACGAAACGCTTCGTCTTTCTCGCTGAAACCGAAATGCATGCCTGACTCCTGAATCCCTTGCGCCCTCGTTTGAATGCTCCGTCGCGTCGCGGCACCGCGCTCGTGCCGGTCCGTCTAGCGGCCCCTGAAGGCAGGCGGACGCTTTTCTCTCGCCGCGAGGCGGCCCTCCGCCGCATCCTCGGAGTTCACCGCCAGCGCCACCGCATTGAGTTCCTAGGCGAGAAACTCTTCCATGCTGCCGGTGTTCAACCTGAACAATTGCTTTGTCAGCCCCAGCGAAAATGTCGGCCCCGCCGCCAGTTCGCCCGCCAGCTTTTCAGCGGCCGCATCGAGCTCGCCGTCCTCGACGAGATGACTGGCCAGTCCCATATCGAGCGCTTCCCTGCCGCTCAGCCGGCGATTCAGATACATGATTTCCTTGGCACGGAACTCGCCGCAATGACGCGCGAGCAGGTGCACCATGCCGCCCTCGGGTAGCGTCGCGCGCATCAGGAATGCCGGAATAAACTGCGCAGTATCGGCAACGATCAGCTGATCTGCGCACAGCGCAAAGCTCCACGCGATTCCCACCGCAACGCCGCGCACCGCCGCGACCATCGGCTTGTTGAGGTTGTACAGGCGCAGTGCGACCTTCTGGTACACCGCCATCGAAGCACGCGCGTGCGCCACAGTCATCCGCGGCGGCGCGGCGCCGCTGCCCTTGATGTCGGCGCCGGCACAGAATGCGCGGCCCGCGCCGGTAAGAATCACCGCGCGAATTTCCGGGTCCTGCTCGATGCGATCGAGGTGGCCGAGGATCAGTTCGAGCATCTCCGGCGTTAGCGCGTTGAGTTTCTCGGGACGGTTCAGGCGTAGGGTCGCGACGCCGCCATTCAGTGTGAGTTCGACATCCATGAGGTTCGGATCTTCGTTTTGGGTGGGAATCGTCGCAGCAGACTACGGCTCGACTGCCCGTTTCAACTGCCGCGGGCGTGCAGGCGGATCATGCCGTCGCCGAACGGTTCATCACGACGTTTGAGCGCTTCCTTGAGCCCAACCGCTTCCATGTCCGCCTTGAATTGCGCGCGGCGCGGGCCCTGGCTCTGATGAGCGCGCGCGTCGTTCTCCACCGCGAGACGTTGAAGCGTGCGCGAACCGGCAAGCTCCAGACCGAGGTTGACGATGCGCTTGTTCGCGGCCAGCAGGTCGGCGTCGACGAACGAAAGACGGCGCGCCAGCTCCGCGACTTCCGCTTCGAGCTGCTCAGCGGGCACCGCGTCCATGACGAGACCGATCTTTGCCGCGTCGCGGCCGGTGACAGAGTCGCCGGACAGCAACAGACGCTTCGCCCACTGCGGGCCCACGTGATAGAATTATATATGCGTGGGCGGCGAGCCGTTCGCTCGCGTGGCGGGAAAACCGATCCGTGCGTTGTCCGCAGCGAGCACCATGTCGCACGCGAGCGCCAGATCGGTACCGCCCGCCAGACAATTGCCATGTACTTGCGAGATGATCGGCTTGTGAATTTCGGCCATCAGGTTGACCGTCTCCGACTGCCGCTCCATCGACCAGCAGTCGTCATCGAAACTGCGAATCGTGCCACGATAGTCGCCCGGATCGACGGCGTCCGCGGCCCGGTCCGAATAGGTGGTGACGAGGTCATAGCCCGCGCAGAAGTCGCGACCCGCTCCCGCCAGCACGATCACGTTCACCGATTTGAGGTCGTCGGCTTCGAGCAACGCCGCTTTCAGTTCCTGCAGGAGCGGATTGTTGATCGCGTTGCGCTTGCCCGGACGGTTCAGCGTGATGCGCGCAATACGTTCCGCTACTTCGAACGTCACGCACTCCGAGCTTTTTAGCCATTTGGCCATGTCGATTTTCTCCAGATGAAGCGCGTGGCGTTCACTGAGCAAATTGCTTGCGCAGACTGACCTTGCTGATCTTGCCCGTCGGCAACCTAGGCAGTTCGTCGACGAAGGCAATCGCTTTCGGACACTTGTAGCTCGCGATCAGGCCGCGGCAGATCGTCGCCGTGATCGTCGACGATGCGCAGTTCGATGCCGGGGCACGGACGCCCGACCGAAGCGAGACGCCGCACGTGCTCGGGCGCCCCGAGCGGCTTGACCTCGTGCGCGGGCAGCCAGCACGCGTTGCTCTCGGTCATCCCATACTGGACCGAAAACACCGGGCCGAGCACCTGAATGCCGCGCGCAAGCAGCGGCGGCGGCACTGGTGCGGCTGCAGTGACGATGTTTTCGATGCTCGACACGTCATAGCTCGACAATTCGGGCACGTCGAGAACAGCCTGCAACATCGCCGCAACCATGAACGTGAAGGTGATGCGTTCTTCGGCGATCGTTTCGAGCATCTGCTTCGGATCGAACGTGCGATGCACGACCGTCGTGCCACCCATCCAGGCCACCGCATTGACGAAGCCGATCCCGCCGACGTGAAACGCCGGGGTGGTCTGCAGCACGCGGGTATTGCCGGAAAACTCCGTCACCAGTGCGCAGCTTTCGGCTGTGACGCACATCGCATGGTGGGTGCGCACGACGCCCTTGGGGCGCCCAGTGGTACCGCTCGTTTACATCAGATACGCGTAATCGTCGGGGTTCGAGCGGATCGGCGGCCCTTCCGCTGGGCCGGCTTCCACCACTGCCTCGAATGAAACGGCCCATTGCGGCGCGTCGCCGATGCAAATGTACTGCTCGATTTCCGGCAACTGCGAACGCAGTCCATTTACGACCTCGGCATACTGAGCCTCGAAGACGAGCGCCTTGGGCGCCGCATCCTTGAGTATGTAAAGGATCTCCGCGGGCGCCAGCCGAAAATTGACAGTTGCCAGAATAAAGCCCGCCCACTCGCACGCGCGGTAACTCTCGTAATACTCCGCGCAATTCATAGCGAGGATCGCAACCCGGTCCTGGCGCCGCAGACCGCGCTCATAGAGCGCTCCTGAAAAGCGGCGTGCGCGCTCAGCCAATTGACTGTGTGTCAAACGCCGGTCGGCATATACGAGTGCTGTGTGATCGGCATGCAAACGAGCGTTTCGCTCGATCATCTCGCCAAGGGTTCTCATCTCAGTCCCGTCGTTGTTTTGTCGGATTGCCTGTCAAGCTGCGAGTGCCTGCGGATCAGCGAGTACGGTTCCAATAAACGCGGCGAAGCGCGCCGCATCGGCTCCGTTGATCACGTGATGGTCGTAGCTGAGCGACAAAGGCAGCAACTTGCGCCAGCTGACCCGCCGTCATCCGCCGGTGCGGGCGCCAGCCGGGTTCGGGTCACGCCGAGGATCGCCACCTCGGGCGCACTGACAATAGGCGTGAAGCCGGTACCGCCAACGCCGCCGAGCGAACTGATCGAAAAGCAACCACCCGACATCTCCGCCATCGACAGGCCCTTTTCGCGCGCCTTCTGCGAAATCGCCGCCAGTTCCGCCGCGAGTTCTTCGACGCTCTTCCTGTCGCAATCGCGCAGCACCGGTACGAGCAGGCCGAAGCGCGTGTCCACGGCGACCCCGATGTGAAAGTACTCCTTCAGAACGAGGTTCTTGCCGTCCCCGTCGAGCGACGCGTTGAATTGCGGAAACTCCTGCAACGCCCGGACCACGGCTTTGATGAGGAACACGAGCGGCGTCAGCTTTACTGCCGGATTCGCATCATTGCGCGACTTGCGATAGCTTTCGAGCGCCGTGATATCAGCGTCGTCATGGTGAGTGACATGCGGAATCGTCAGCCAGTTGCGCGACAGGAACGCGCCTGTGAGCTTCCGGATGCGCGACACCGGCTTGACCTCGACCTCGCCGAATTCAGCGAAATCGACCTGCGGCCAAGGCGGCAAATTCGCCCCGAATGCGGGGACTACGGGTTCGGCCACACCGGTATTCGGATTGGACTGGGATCGGTTAGCAACGGATTCGACGCTCATCGCGGATGCCTCTTCGAACGACTCGTGAATAGCGGAACGGCGTTGCAGCCGATCAGACGATTTCTGCCAGCACGGTGCCGACGGCATACACTTCGCCAACCTGGGCGACGATGCGCAACGTGCCGGACGCCGGCGACTCGACTTCCTGAATCGATTTGTCGCTCTCGAGCGCGTACAGCATTTGCCCTTCGCTCACGGTTGCGCCGTCTTCCGCCAGCCATTCGGCGAGCGTGCCTTCGTTCATCGAGAAACCCAGTTTGGGCAGCAAAACTTGTGTGGTCATGAGCTTGCTCTATTGGTGATGGAAATTCCGGGTGGGTGCGCCAGTCACTTCAGCGTCGCGCGAACTGCCACTTCAATCTCGGCCACGCCCGGCACGAACGCGTCTTCGAGCGGCTTGGAGAACGGTACCGGGCAGAACTGCGCGCCGACACGCTGCACCGGCGCCTTGAGTTCGCGAAACAGCGCTTCGTAGATACGCGACGCGATTTCCGCACCGACGCCGAACGGCTTGACGGCCTCGTGTACGATGACCGCCCGCCCCGTCTTTGCAACCGACGTGAGGATCGTTTCGGTATCCAAAGGAGAAACCGTACGCAAATCGACTACTTCACAGGCAATACCGTCCTTCGCGAGCACCTCGGCAGCAGCCATGACCTCCTGCACACGGCGGCTGTAACTGATCAACGTGACGTTCGTGCCTGCGCGCACGACGCTGGCTTTACCGAGGGGAATCGCCACGCCGCGCTCCGGCGCACTGCCCGGGTTCCAGTAGGTCGGCATGTTCTCGATGAAGAGACACGGGTCGTCATCGCGGATGCACGACAGCATCAGGCCATACGCATCGGCAGGATTCGACGGTGCGACCACCTTGATGCCGGCCACGTGCGCGAACCAGGCCTCGAGGTAATCGGCATGCTGACCGCCGGTGCCAAAGCCCGCACCCGTCATGGTGCGGATCACGATCGGCACGTTGGTCTGGCCGCCCGACATGAAGCGCAGCTTCGCGGCGTGATTCACGATCATGTCCATCGCGACGGTCGTGAAGTTCATCAGCATGATTTCCGCCACCGGACGCATGCCGACCATCGAAGCGCCGACAGCCGCGCCGATGATGGCCTGCTCCGAGATCGGCGTCGAGCGCACTCGCGAGGTGCCGTATTTCGACGACAGTCCCTTGGTCACGCCGACAATGCCGCCTTCCTGGCCGTCGGCAACGTCTTCGCCCAGCACGATCACGTTGGCGTCCGCGGCCATCGCGTCGTCGAGCGTGAAGTTGACCGCCTGGATGGTGTTGATGTTGGTGGGCAGTTGGCTCATGCAAGCACCTCGTCCTTGAAAATGTCGCGGCGAAGTTCCGCGACATCCGGATACTCGCTCGATAGCGTGAATTCCACCGCAGCATCGATCTGCGCCTCGTGTGCGGCTTCCATCGCGGCGAGTTGCTCCTCGCTCGCATGCTTGGCGTCGATGAGCCACTGGCGGAACAGCGGCACCGGATCCTTGGCGACCCAAGCCGTTTTTTCGTGCTTGTCCATATAGGCGTCCGGATCGCCGAACACGTGGCCCTGGAAGCGGAACGTGTTCGCTTCGATCAGCGTCGGGCCGCCGCCATTGTGCGCGCGCTCGACCGCTTCGCGCGCCACCTTGTGCATCGCGATCGGATCGTTGCCGTTCACGGTGATGCCAGGCATCTGGTAGGCGACCGCGCGCTGTGCAATATTCGCCACCGAGGTGCCATACGCATATTTGGTGTGCTCGGCATAGCCGTTGTTCTGACACACGAAGATCACCGGCAACTTCCACACTGACGCCATATTCAGCGACTCGTGGAACGCGCCGATGTTCGACGCGCCGTCACCGAAATAGGCCACGGCCACCCGCGGCTCGCCGCGAATCTGCGCGGCGAGCGCAAGCCCATTCGCAATCGGCATCGAGCTGCCTACGATGCCGGTCGTCACCATCACGCCGGACGCAGGATGGGTGACGTGCATCGGGCCGCCCTTGCCCTTGCCCTTGCACGTGCCCGTCACTCGCCCGCCGAATTCGGCCCACAGCTCGTTGAGCGGCACGCCTTTGGCGATCATGTCGTGCACGCCGCGATAGATCGTGCAGATGTAGTCGTCGTCGGTGAGACACACCGACATCGCCGACGGAATCACTTCCTGACCGCGCGGCGAGTAATACGGCATCACCAGCTTGCCGGACTTGATCACGGCACGAAAGCGCTCATCGTTCTGCTTGATGAGAGCCATGCGCCTGTAGATGTCGACCAGGACTTCGCTGCTGGGCGGCTGATAGGCATTCATTCGTTACTCTCCTGTGTCACAAGATCTGTTGCGCGCCGCTCGCATGCAGCGCCGCGATGTAACCGAACACGAACGACGCGCCGATGCTGCTGCCGGCACCCGGATAGCACCGGCCAACCACGGATGCCGTGCAATTGCCGGTCGCGTACAGCCCCGCGATCGGCGAACCATCGTCCTTCAGCACGCGCCCGTATTCGTCGGTCACGAGCCCCCCTGCGGTGCCCACGTCCCCTGGATACATGCTTACCGCGTAGAACGGCCCCTGCTCGATCGGACCGAGATTCGGGTTCGGCTTGATGGTCGGGTCGCCATGGCAGCGATCGAATGCGCGCGAGCCGCGACCGTAGTCTTCGTCGACGCCCGTTTCGCAGAAGCCGTTGAAGCGCTCGACCGTCTTCAGCAGACCCGCGCGGTCGATCCGGCACTTGGCCGCCAGTTCTTCGAGCGTGTCGGCCTTGATCATGTAGCCGCTGTCGAGCCACTGTTGCGGAATCTGGCCCGGCATCGCCGTGCCCCACGGGTAGTACTTAGCTGGCGGCTGTCCATCACGACCCACGCGGGTACCGCCTTACCCGTCTGCCGATGGCGCTGGTACATGCGTTGACCGATTTCCATGTACGCTCCCGCTTCATCGCAAAAGCGCTCGCCGTCCTGATCGACCATGATCGAAAACGGCAACGACAGGTCGAGGTGATGCATGAACGGCAGCGGCGAACCGTCCGGCGCGCGTGCGCCTTCGGGCAGTTCCTCGTTGGGACCGAGCGACGTCACGACCCACCATGCTTCCTCCATGCAGTCCACCGCGCCGCCGAGCGCTATCGCGGCTTGCAGGATTTCGCCCGTATCGCCCGGATTCGCATTGGTCCAGTCGGCGGACGACGGCTGCGGCTGGTACTGACGGCGCATTTCCGCGTTGCGCGAAAAGCCGCCGGTATTGAGCAGCACGCCCTCGCGAGCGCGCACGCGCAACTCGCGGCCGCCGCGTACCTCGACGATGAACTCGCGCACCGGCGTTTCCGTCCAGATCGGCACGTTCGCGCGCAGCGCCATCTGTAGCATGCGCCCCTGAATCGCCGCGCCGTTGGATACCAGCTCCTTGCCGGTGATCTTCTGATACAGCATCCGACCGCCAAGCTGCATCGCCTTGCGCTTGCCGCCCCACGTGCGCTTCATCAGGAAGAGTTGCGGATACTCGTCCGAGTTGGCCGGCATCGACGGGCCCTTGTAGCGCGACAGGCGCGGCGCCCACTCGCCCAGCTCCTTCACGTCGAACAGCTTGGCCAGCAGCGATCGGCCCCGCAGCTCACCACCTGGCAGCGTGTCGTAGTAATCGGACCAGCCGTCCGCGTACACGAACTGCATCCCCTGTTGCTCGAAGAAACTCGGCCATCTTCGGGCCGGTGCGCAGGTAAGCCTCGCGCCGCGCGTCCGAGGTGCCTGGGCCCCGATACGTCACCGCGGCATCGAAGTACTGGCGCGCGCGCTCATAGGAATCGCTCACGCCGTGGCGCTTCATCACGTGATTGTTCGGGAGCCACCAGACTCCGCCCGAATATCCGGTCGAGCCGCCAACCTTCGCCTGTTTCTCGATGATCAGTGCTTCCTTGCCCATCGACCTGCAGGCAAGCGCCGCGCGCATCGATCCCCCGCCGCTGCCGACCACCACGAAGTCGTAAGTCGCGTCCCAGTTCGCCGACATCACTCCTCCCGCGCGATGAAAGTTCGAAACGGACGATTCCTGCAGCGGATTGGTACGCGAACCCTTGAAGCCGCGCGACTTCATGCCCTGCTGAACGTTGGTCATGTTCTGGAAGTCCTGCCACAGGATCAGGCCGAAGTTCTCCTGCGCGTTCTCCTTCCAGTCGTCGGCGCCGTAATAGAACTCGCGCTTGAGCGGCGGCTCAGCGCCTTGGCGCGAAGCGCTGCAGCGACCAGATGTCATAGATGCACGAATCCGGGTTGTCGCCATCCGGCCGCGCGCGATAGAACAACGCGCCGTCCGGGTAAGGCAGAAACACCAGGTTCGGAAACACGTGCCAGTCCGCACCGGCGCGGCCCAGTTGCTCGAAGCTGATGTCGGGCCAGCCCGCGCCCTCCGCGATGGCCGCCTCGCGCTGGAACTGCATCGCTTTCCCAAGCACTTCGAACTGATTGCCCGAGGGCGACATTTCGGTCATCAGGCGCTTCGAGGCTTCGTAATCGCGCGCCGTATTGATTGCCTTCAGGGTTTCTTCCCATCACCCGGAAAAAGTTCACGAGCCCCTAGCGCACGTCTTCCGGCATCGGCTTGCCGGTTCGCGGCAACGGCGCGCCGATCATGCGTGTCGCCGTCGAATAGCCAAACATCCCATGTCGGCCATAGGAAAAACTACGCGTGACGTCATCTCCGGCGACGTCGAGCAGCTGCGGATGGGTTGCCGCTACATGGTAACCCTCGTTGAACGCTTCGAGTGCAACCTTCCAGTTGCACGGCAGACGGATCGACTTGTACCAGCGGTAGCGCATTTTTTCGAACTCGAAGCAGTTCGTGATTTCCGGCACCGGGTCGAGAAATTTAGCGAGCGGCTCCGCATCCGGATCCATATTGATGAACACGAAACCGCCCCACGTATCGACCAGCACATCCGTCAGACGCAGATCGCCATCGGTCATTTCCGAACATCCCTCCCAGTCTTGCCGGTCCACTGCCAGCCGTGATAGGCGCAGTGAAATTTCGCCGCCTTGCCGCAACCGTTGGTCAGGCGTCGGCCACGATGCTAGCAGACGTTGAAAAAAGCCTTGATCTGATCTCCCGCCGTTCGCACCACGATGATCGATTCGTCGGCCACGTCGAAGGTCACGTAGTCGCCCACGTTGGGAATCTCTTCTAGACGGCAGGCGACCTGCCAGACTCGCGGCCAGAGGCGCTCCTTCTCGCGCTCGAGAAACTGCTTCGACAGGTAACTGTCCTTCGGCACAAAAATCCGAGCGCTGCTTCGATTTGAGCGCCGTGTGCATGATCATGCGCGAGCGCGCCGACGAAATAAACGTCTGTTCGCTTGGAAATGAAGTAATCCGCCCCGATGGTCACCTGATTCGCACTGCCGGCCCCATTGTTGCGCTCTTGAAACTGGAACCCTGCTCCAAGCGAAATATCGGGCCTGACAAAGTAAGTCATGCCACCGTCGTAGGTCAGCGCCCGAGCTTTGGTGCCGCTGCTCAGCTGGACATCGGTCACTACGCCAAATATCTGGGCTTTCCCTAGGCTGTAAGTTGCACCGCCTGCGTATTCCGTCAAATTCGCGGAATTCGTCGCGTTATGCTGCGTGAAATACGACAGCGATGCGGCGAGCCCGCCTTGGCTGTAGTTCAGCAGAAAATTCATCGAACTGTTGGTGCCCAACGAGCCGGCAACATTGCCGAAACCATACATGGCGCCGGCACTGAAACCCGAAATCGTTGGCGAAAGATACTTCACCGAGTTATTGATGTTATCGTCCCACAGTCGGTTATCAAGCGTGTACCCGCCGGCAGCGTACGCCGGGATTCCCCACCCCAGGATACCCGCTGCCGTGTTTCCTGCGATCGAGTACGCCGGGAAAATATCGCCGATGAAGTCGTATTGCCGCCCGAGCGTCAACGTCCCGAAGCGCCCGTCAAGGCCCACGAAAGCTACACGATTGAACAACAGCCCGCTCTGCGCCAAGGCCCCGTTGGAAAGTTGAAAGCCGCTTTCGAGCGTAAAGATCGCCTTCAGCCCGCCACCCAGGTCCTCTTTCCCCGTCACACCCCAGCGATCTCCCTGCGAAGACCCAGACGTAAACTGCACAAGCGCGCCATGTCCTGTGCCCGATATCGCATTGTTCGTGTAGGTAATGCCGGCATCGACCAGCCCGTACAGCGTCACTGACGACTGTGCATGTGCCACTCCGCACCCAACCGCGGCGCACACCACCATGCTTCGCTTGATGACCATATTCATATCGCTTTCCTAATTTTATGGCGTAGTTTCGTTGACGAAAATGACTGAGGAAAACGTCCCGCTGGAAATGCATCGGAATCGTTTGGTCAATGGGCAGGCGTCTCCGGGTAATCCTCCAGCTTGCCTCTACAACGAACAGTCTCAGCACGTCCGCTTCCCACCGCGCGTCTACTCTATGAGCAGCGTTTTTTGAGCCCCATCGTTAAAAATATCGACACGGACACCCGGGCTGGGCCCGCGCTCACGAAATTCAGGCGCCCTCGCAAGCATCCCTTTCGAACTGCAATAGGCAGTGGACCCGACTGCAGCCTGAATACAACGGACAGGCAAAGGCAGCGAAGATCGTTGCTGATCAGGATTTTTTACCCTGCTATGCTTGTTATGTAATGCGAACCAGTCTTTCAACGCTGGCGCGCATGCTGTCTCCTGATTCCTCTCACCGATGAGGCACCCTTGAAGCCACAAGTTCACGACCTTACGCTCGACGAACTCCGACTTTTCGGGGAAATCATCGGACGGCTCGAAGAGCTCGGACCGATGGTGGATGTGAGGCGCGTTGTTTTGCCAGACTTGACCCGGCTGCTGCGATCCGATTTCTGCGTCTCGTACAACTGGGATGCCGAAAAATCGGTCTACGTCGACCCGATCGCGGTCAATGTCGACTCGGATCACGTGCGTCGCTACACAAGCTGGTACCAGCACAATGACCCCATGACGGCGCAGCTCTGCAAGAGGCGCAGGGCCACCTTGGTGGAAGAGGTGATGGACCGGCCTGCACTAGAGAAAAGCGAGTTCTATAACACGTTTCTCGCGCAGGATGGTTTGCATCACCGGATCAACGTGTTTGTTTTCGACGGCGAACGCCAGCTCAGCGATCTGAGAATCTGGCGGGCAAAGAATCGACCTGACTTTGAGATACGCGACAAACTCGTGCTCGATGCGCTCGAGCCGTTCCTTTGCCGCGCCATCAAACGTCGGGCAGGTAGTGCGACGGGTCTCACGGACCGTGAGAGCGAGATCGCCCAGCTTGTCGCAAAGGGTTGTACCGATCAGGATATCGACCGCCTTCTCTGCATCAGCTTGTCGACCGTGCGCACCCATTTGCGGTGGATTATGGACAAGAAGGGATTCTCCAACCGCGCGGAGCTTGCTGCCTCCGTCGCCGCGGCCAGAACGACCGCGCCGTTATGACGATTGAACGGCACGGTCGACGCTCGGGTACGCACGACGCGACGAATTGTCTGATACGAGAAACTAAACCGCCAATACGGCTTCGAGCTGGTCGCGCGACATATCGATCGAGTAGGCTGACAGCACGACTTCTCCGTGATCCAAACCGATGAAATTGTCGGCGATCGAAGTGAGAAACGTCAGATTCTGTTCGACAACCACAAACGCCGCCCCTTCTGCGATTCGAGACCGGATAACGGATGCCATCCGCTCCAGGTTTTCCTGCTGAACACCTTCCGACGGCTCGTCGATCAGCGTGAGAGGCGAACGCTCTGCGATGACCCTCGCGAAGGAAAGCAACTTCTTTTCACCACCGCTCAGCTTCCCGGCCGGTTGGAACAACCGCTCTCTCAGACGCGGGAAAATCTGGAACAAGTCGTCGTATGCTTGCGGACTTCTGGTCTTGAATCCGAGTGTCAGGTTGTCTGCGACGCTCAAATTGTCAAAGACAACCCTCTCCTGCGGCGCGTAGCTCATCCCTAAACGTCGCCGTTGATGCGACGGCACTTTGCCAACTTCACTGCCGTTGACAATGACAGCACCGGACGTGGGCTGGATGACGCCCGTCAACGCGCGCATGAGTGTCGACTTGCCCACGCCATTGCGGCCGAATACACCCAGGACGTTACCCGCGGCCACCTCGCCGCTGATCCCTTTGAGCACCATCGTGTCGCCATAGCCCGCGACGATCGACGAAAACCTCAACATTGCCTGTCGCCCGCGTTCGCTCACTTTCTTCCTCCCAAGTAGACGGCCTTGACGTCTGCCGACATCTTGATCTGCGACAGAGATCCGACCGCGAGGCTCCTTCCCTGATGCAAGACCACCACGTTGCCGGCGATCTTTTCCAGTGCGCTCATGTCATGTTCGATCACGATGGCTGACGCCTGCAGTTCGTCCACGGTCGACGTAATCGCTTCCATCATGTGACGGGTTTCGTGCGCCGAGAGGCCGGCGCATGGTTCGTCAAGGAGCAAAAGACGCGGCTCGGTGATCGCCACCATCGCGAACTCCAGCATCTGACGCATCCCTTGAGAAAGATCGCCCGCACGAACAGCCATATTCGATTCAAGAAACACGAATTTTTCAAGCGTGCGAACTCGTTGAAGCGAATTCCAATGCAGAGGCGCCGCAGTCAACATCTCTTGAGGACGTATCCGATTCGCCCAGAGGGCGATCTGAAGATTCTCGTTGACGGACAACTGCGCAAAAACCGTGGGAATCTGAAATTTGCGGCCGATTCCCAGTCTGGCGACCTGCCAGGCCTGAAAGGACGAAATCTCGGCCCCGCGAAAGTGGATTTCACCTGAACGGACGGGCAAGCGGCCCGTCATTGCATTGAATGTCGACGTTTTCCCGGCGCCATTGGGGCCAATGAAACAATTGACGACCCCGGTTCCCACGTCGAGATCGAGCCCGTTGAGAATATTGACGCCGCCCTGGCTGACTTCCACCTTCCTGAAACAAAGCAGCGAAGATGGTGATGGTCGTATGTCGATCGTGGCGATGTCGGGAGCATCTATCCGTTTCTCCGGAATGGTGCTCGCGACACGCAGACCCGCCATTCGGGCAAGCGTAGCGGCCGCGCCGGCCAGGCCATCGGGAAATAGCCGCACCACACCGATGAAAATCAGAGCGACCAGCACTTCCCAATAGGCGAACAGATCACGCCAGATCGCTGCGAGTAGTCCGATCACGACGGCACCGAGTTGCGCTCCCAACGGACTGCGCTTCCCCCGACGGCCGCCCAGATGACAAACTGAGCTGACAACGCCACACCGACCGCCTGAGGACCGACAAGACCCTCGTGAGGCGCATACAGAGCGCCACCCAAACCCGCGATCGCGCCCGAGAGGCCGAAAGCGGCAGCCTTCAGTTTGTGTGTCGCGAACCCAAAAAGCTGGAGGCGGTCTTCATTCTCCGGGATGGCTGCCCAGAGCGTCCCGATCGGTCTGCGGTTCAACCAGGTGATCAGTGCCGTGACGACAACTGCAGCGGCCGCGATCACGTAATACAGATTTCCATACCTGTCGGTCATCGGCAAGTCAGTGATATCGGTGAGCCCATTGAAGCCGCCGGTTACGCTGCTCCATTGATTGGCTAGCAGAAACCCCAACATGCATAACGCAAGGGTAATCAACGAAAAAAACGGCCCACTGTCGATCCGGCGCGCAAAGACGATAAATCCGATTGCATAGGCCAGGGTCGCCGGTACTGCAATTGCAAGCGGAAGCAGAAAGATCTGCCATTCGCCACCGGCCGCGGCTGCGGAGCGCAATACAAAGGCGCTGACATACGCGCCCAGCCCGAAAAACAGGCTTTGGCCCAGCGGCAGAAAACCCGAATTCCCCCAGCACAAAGCAACGCTTTGGGTTGCCATTCCATACAGCAACAGAAGCCCGATCTGGTTTGCGCTGTAGTCACCGGCCCACAGCGGCAAGCTTAGAAGAATCGCCGCCGTGGCAACCTGGAGGGAGGTATCAACGGCGCGAGACGAGGCCATTTGGGCGACTCCACAAGAAATAGATGGACAGGATCAGAACAGCGGTATAACCCGACGTCTGATCGATGAAACTCGACACCGCGACCTGCGTTCCGCCTATGACGAGCGTGCCTACCGCGAGACCGAGCAGGCTGCCCAGGCCGCCGACCACGAGCACAAAAAACGAGTTGAGCAGATAGTCGAGGCCCATGTATGGCTCGACCCGCACGATCGGTGCGAGAAGCACCCCCGCCAACCCGGCCAGAACCACACCCGTTATGAAAGTGCCACTGGCCAGTCGGGTCGTATTGATGCCGGCCGCCCTGGCAAGAAGGGGATTCGCGACCATGCCTCGAATCCGCGCGCCCGTCTGGCTGCGGGTGTACCACGCTGCGAGGCCGGCGAATGCCACGCTCACCGCGAGCATCATCGCAAGCCGGAATGCCGGATACGGGGTGCCCAAGACATCGATCGATGCGCCATCCGCACCTGTCACGTCCTGATAACCCTTTCCGAACAATGCGACCACGCCTTCGCGCAGAAGGATCGAAACGCCCCAGGTTGCGAGCAAGGTATCGAATGGCCGCTGATACAAAGGACGAACCAGCAGGCGCTCGACGGTCCATCCGGCAGTAGCGCATACGACGATCGCCAAAGGTATGGCAAGCAAAGCGGACAACCCGAGACGCTGCACGACGACCACCGAGTACGTGCCCAGCATGATGAACTCGCCATGCGCCGAGCTCGACGCACCGCACGGCATCATCGGCTGTCACGATCCCCTTGACAAGGAGTTTTCCTGGCCATTCGTCCCGCAAACGGCGCAGGTCATCTCAACTGAAGCTTGCATCCATCTGCCTGCGAAGAATCGCGGCCTGGGAGGCCGTGTCCGATGCATCGTCCGTAGCGAAATTCTTCAACTCGGGCATGCCGTTCATCAGATAAGACCAAAGCCAACGCGAGTGCGATAGTCCGTCGACAGCCGCACGTGCACTTGCCTTGAACGGCATGGCAAAGCCATTGCGAAGATCGCGTCGGCGAAAGCCGTTGACCGCGACATCGGTGGTGAGGATCAAGGTCGAATAGCGAGCCGAGCGGGCACGATTGACCAGGCTCTTCGCGAGGTTGCGATGAACGACGTACAGTTGAAACCACAGTTCTCCGTCGGCCCCTTTCGCCACCTCTTCGATGGACATGTTGGAAGCCGTCGATAGCGCAAATGGAATACCGGCCTTGCCCGCCGCACGCGCAAGTGCAAGGTCGCCCTTGGGCCAGAATGCGCTATTGAGGCCCGTTGGCGCGATCACCAGCGGTAATGGAATCTGCTGGCCTAAAAGCGGCACGGACTGCTCGCGTGTGCTGACATCCGACAGTCGGCGTGGCAAAAACTGCAATTTGTCGAACGCCGAACGGTTATGCCTCAGTCCCGATTCATCGTCCGCCGCCCCTTCCAGATAGTCGAACACCATTCTTGGCAACCGCCGTCTGGCTTCGTCACGATAGTCGCTGACGCAGAAAATGCCGGGAAATTCTGTTGTCGTGATTGGGGTACTGTCAGTCTAAATCGTGATGCGAAAAACACGAGACGCGCCGTGGTCAGGCGCGATTGATGGGCGGAATATGGCGACGCACGATCATCAGGCAGATAAAAACCATCGACATCGCGCCGCCAAGCATGCCCAGGTACGCAGATGCTCCTCCCTGCGTGATCACGAATGCCCCCGCGAACGCACTAAGAATCGCTCCGAGCCGCCCGAATGCGAGCGCGGCGGTCCCAGTCGCACGTATCTCGGTCGGATAGACGTAGGCGCAAAGGGCGTACATCTTCGACTGAACTGCGTTCACAAAGAGGCCGTGCAAACCAATTCCGAACACAAGCAACGTCGTGTGGGCGGAGACGTCAAGACCGCGTAGGAAAAGCGCGCTCGCAGAGGCCATGAGGCAGCACACGAGTAAAGGCCAGCGCGACCCGAACCGACCGATCGCCACCGCGCAGCCCAGTGCTCCGAAAACGCCGCCCAGGTTGTAGGCGGTAAGACCGGAACCTGCCACGGAAGGGCTGAGACCCTCGCCAGCAAGCATCGTCGGCAGCCAGCTGAATGCGCTGTAAACCGCGATCAGATTCATGAAGAAAGCGATCCAGATTGCAATCGTGTCACGGCCCTGACCGTCTGCGAACAGAGATCGAAAGCTCGGACGCTGTACCGCATTCTGCTCCTTCTGGTCAGCGAACACAGCATCCGACTGAATCAAGCGGGACATGCGGGTCAGCAGGCGACGCAGTTCATTACAACGCTCGCTATGGCGGGCAAGAAACGCGGCAATTCCGGCATGACGAAATACAGCGGGGCCGCCAGTGCAACGGGAAGTGTGCCTCCAATGAGAAAGAGTCCGCGCCAGCCATAATGAGGAAGCACGACACTCGCGAACAGTCCGGCAAGCATGCCCCCCAGCGGTACGCAAACGATGGTTGCAGTCACTGCGAGCGTCCGGCGGCGAGCAGGCGTAAATTCCGCTGTCATGGTCGTCGCGCTCGGCAGTGCACCGCCGATACCCAGTCCCGCGAAGAAGCGCAGAATTGCAATGGTCATAACGTCCGGCGATAGCGCAATCAAACTCGTCGCCAAACCAAATACCAGCACGCTCCCGATGACTGCCCAGCGCCGACCGAACCTGTCCGCGAACAGCTCTGCGCACGCGCTGCCTATACCCATGCCGACGAGGCCGGCAGCAACGGCGGGCGCAAATGCGTTGCGCGTGATGCCCCATTCCTTGATCAAGCTGGGAATGGCGAACCCGATGAGTTGCCCATCGAATCCATCCATCACGATCGCAAGCGCGGCGAGCAAGACGACCATTCGCTGAAATGCTGAGAACGGTCCTTCATCAAGGGTGCGGCCTATGTCTACGGTCGGCAGACGGACATCACGATCGTTCATTTCGCCTCCCCAGCCAGACGAATGAAGTCTGAATCGCAGTTCCCGGCCATCCGTTCTCTGACGTGCTGGTCCGACTCGAAATAGACGCCATCGAATGACAACTCCAAATCGACAATAGGCATTGCAGTCTCCTTAATTTGATCGTTCATCTTTCCCCGAGTGAATGCTTCTCATCGGTATAGAGTTGTTATTTTGTTCATCGCCCATGAGCCAGAGGCCCGTCTCAGCGACCGTGGGATAGACGCGCCTCGACCGTGGCAGCCATCAGAACGGATAGTGACGAGGCGTCGTTTGCACGGTGATCCAGCGCAAATCGGTGAATTCCGCGATCCCAGCCTTGCCACCGAAGTGCCCAAAACCGCTGGACTTCATCCCGCCAAACGGCATTTGCGCCTCGTCGTGAACCGTCGGCCCATTAACGTGGCAAAGCCCGGACTCGATACGCTTCGCTACCGTCAAGGCACGCGCAACGCCACGGCTGAAGACTGCTGCCGACAGACCATATTCATTGTCATTTGCGCATGCGATGGCCTCTTCGTCGCCATCGACGCGGACGATCGCCTTGACTGGCCCGAACGACTCCTCCCGGTAGATATGCATATCCGCCGTGACGTGATCCAGCAACGTGGCTGACATGAGCGTGGCCTCCGACTTTCCTCCGCACACTAACGTCGTACCTTTCGCCAGCGCGTCGTCGATCAGGTCGTTGCACCTCCTGACGGTCGCCATGTCTACAACGGAGCCGAGTACGGCCGGGCCCTTTCTCGGATCGCCAAGCGGCAGGCTCTTCGCCTTTTCGGCCAGTCGCGCGACGAATTCATCGGCGATCTTCGTGTCGACGACGATGCGTTCGGTGGACATGCAGATCTGACCGGAATTCGCAAACGCCCCGAATGCTGCGCCTTGAACTGCAGCGTCAATATCGGCATCGTGAAGAACCAGAAACGGGGCCTTTCCGCCGAGTTCAAGTACCGAGGGCTTCAGATATTTCGCGCATTGGGTCGCGATGATGCGGCCGACGCTGGTCGAACCGGTGAAGTTGACACGCCTCACCGCTGGCTCGGCAATGATCGCTTCGACAATGGCGCCAGCATCTGCTGGCGCATTCGTGACGAAGTTGACGACGCCGCGTGGCAGTCCGGCGTCCTGTAACGCCTCGATGATAAGGCCGTGGGTCGCGGGGCAAATTTCGGAGCCTTTGAGCGCGACGGTATTACCGCAAGCCAGCGGCAACGCGATGGCTCGCACGCCAAGGATGACAGGCGCGTTCCACGGTGCGATCCCGAGCACGACGCCGGCGGCCTGACGAACCCCAAGCGCGAGATTGCCAGGCACGTCTGAGGGAATCACCTCGCCTGAAATCTGCGTGGTCATCGCAGCGGTTTCGCGCAACCCGTCCGCAGCAAGTTTGACGTTAAAATCTGCCCACAAACGGGACGCTCCTGTTTCTGTGGCCATTGCGAGCGCGAAAGCGTCGCCCTTTTCTTCGAGTGCATCTGCGGCTCGATTCAGCAATGCGCGTCGCTCGCCCGGGCCCATCACCGACCATGCGGGAAACGCGGCGGCCGCAGCGTGCACCGCGGCTTGCGCATCGGCGACAGTGGCGGCTGGTGCCGTCGATGCAACCGTGTTATCGAGCGGGTTACGGCGCTCGAATGTCGCCCCATCGCGAGCCATCGTGCGCTCGCCGTTGATCAACATCGGCACATGATTCATTACGGTCTCCTGAAATATATTTGAAAAGGCAGTCTGTCGAACCACCGACTCACGGTCAGGCCACGACAATTTCTACAAGACTCGTTTTGCCTGAAGACAACGCGTCTTCCAGAGCCGACTTCAGCGACAGAGCATCGCTAACTCGAACGCCTTTGCAACCCATGCTGTTGGCCAGAGAAACGAAATCCAGCCCCGGAAGATCAGTGCCCTGTACCGGGTCCGACGCGGAGAAGCCAAATACGGGCGCAAATTCCTGCAAGGCGGCGTAGCGGGAGTTATTCAGAATGACAAAGGTGACGGGGAGATCGAGTTGGACCGCGCTATAGATCGCTTGCGGCGAATACATGGTCGAGCCGTCACCGATGAGAGCAATCACGCGGCTGCCGGGTTTGCCCAAGGCCACGCCCACTGCGGCGGGCATTCCGTAGCCCAGACCACCGCTTGCCATCGTGTAAAACGTCTGACTGCGCGTGAACGGCAGATAACGTTGCATGACGGGCCGCGAACTGGGCGCCTCCTCGACCACGATATCCGCTGCGTTGCGGACCTCGGACAGCGTCTGCAACGCATAGGCGACCGACATGACTGCCGCGGGCTCGGCTCGCTCGACGACCTCGCGAGGAGCCGGTAGCGGCCGGCCATGCGGCGCCGGACGGGCGAGCAGGTCTACAAGCCCCAGGCGAATGTTCGCCACCACCGACGTGCCGACCGGTGTCCAAGCCGCGGTAGCCGGATCGTCGATAAGCTGGTACAACGCCGCGCCATCAGGCACATGCGGCCTACTGCCTTCGACGTGATACGCAAAAGCCGGCGCCCCCACGGCGAAGATCAGGTCATGCCCATTCAGCATTCGAACAATTTTTTCGCGCATCGCCGGAAGGAATCCGGCGAAAAGTCGATGATCTTCAGGGAAGCTGCAGCGCGATGACATTGGCGCAACATAAACTCGCGCATTGTGGTGCTCTGCTAGCTGTATTGCCTCGCTCCAGGCATCGGCACGATCGAGTTCTGCTCCGACGACGATGGCTGGCCGTTTGCACTTGTCCAACGCGTCACCGATCTCCGCGATCCGCACCGGATCGGGACGGAACCGGGTGCTGACCCGTATCACCTCGACGACGTCGGCCGGCTGATCCCAGTCGTCGACCGGAATGGAAACGAACACCGGGCCACGCGGCTCCTGCATCGCGACGTGGTACGCACGGGCAAGCGCAAAGCGCAAGCGGAACATCCGCTGCACGAGCCGGTTCAATGCTCCACTTCACATAGGGGCGCGGCAACTCGGTTGCTTGCGATGCCGACAGAAACGGATCGAACGGCAGAATCGAACGGGCCTGCTGGCCAGCAGTAATAATCAGCGGCGTCCGGTTCTTGAAGGCCGTGAATATGTTGCCCATCGCGTTGCCGACGCCGGCCGCCGAATGCAGATTGACCAGAGCGGCATTGCCGGTCGCTTGGGCATATCCGTCTGCCATACCGACAACAACAGCCTCCTGCAACCCGAGCACGTACCGGAAGTCCTCCGGGAAGTCGCGGAACATGGGCAGCTCGGTTGAGCCGGGATTGGCAAACACGGACGTCATTCCGAGGCGCCGCCTCAAGTCCACGACGGCATCGCGAACGGTCGGCTGCCCACTTGTGTTTCGCTGCATCTCGAGTCCTCTGCGGTTCGCCACAAAAACTGGCGGTGATTAGATGAGCCGCAGTATGAAATTCGGTGCATTGATTGAAAATTGCCAAAAATGGTCAAAGTCATTACATTCAGGCATGGGTCAATCTGGTTGCCAGATTGGCTTTTTTGCTGCCCGCCGTGCTGATCAAGGCTATGCGCTGTAATGACCGGCTCTTCAACAGGCGCAGCGAGCAAGCGCTGGGGGCGCTTCTAGGGAAGACACCTACGGTGTGGACAGCTTGCGACTTGTTCGATCCCTTAAACCCCTTTCAATCTGGTTCGCCGCGATGAGTTTCAATCTGCAGCAGTTGATGATGTTCACCACGATCGTCTCCACAGGTAGCCTAGGACGAGCCGCGACAGCGCTGAACATGACCCAGCCAGCGCTAAGCAGATCGATCAAGCGACTTGAGGAGTCAGTAGGGGCTCCGCTTTTCGAGCGGCACACTAAAGGGATGCAGCTAACCGCGCTTGGTGAAGCATTGATGCCGCATGCCATGTCGCTGCAAAGGGAGGCCGAGCAGGCGCGCGAGGAATTGGACGCAATGCGCAGCCTGGCGAAAGGCGTGATCAAGGTCGGCGCGGTGGGCAGCATAGCGAGCCTTGTCTTGCCGATGGCTATCGCATGCGTGCTCGAGAAATGGCCCAATCTGTCCTGATCACGCTCGCGATGGCCGCGGCTCAACGTTAAGCATCGCAGGTTGCCTCCTCGGCGTTGCGCATCACTCAGGAAAAACATGAACTGGTAGAACCCGGCCGATGTTTGATCGGACTGGTTCTGTTCCAATCCTCGTTCCTGTTGCGAGCAAAAACGTGGGGCGCAAGACTCGTGATTGCGGAAGTATACGGGAGCCCGCACCCATCGCTGGGGTCGGCTTTGAGTTCGGGGAAGCCGTCGTCGATGCTGGTTGCCTGGATGGTTGGAGTCACGGTTACTCGCTGCGGCCCGAAGTAAGCAGTCCTGTACTGCGTCGTCCCAGTCAGCAGGTGACGCGAGCACGAACACCGCCAATACCAGTGTTCAAATCTTTGATGACGACGTTGCGCATCCTCAATCGGGCCGCCGAAGCAAGACGACACATTTCGACGGGGCAAAGTCTCATAGCTGAGTGGAACTGACGTTCGAATGTCCGCTCGAGAGCGCGGTCGAACGACCGCAAGTGGCCGATTGGGTGAGGCCGCCAACGGCCGCTTAGTGGCACTCGGCCCGTAAAACGGGGCTTCTAGCTGGCTGACCGGTTCAGAGAAGGTCAGCTGACGGGGAGCGGATCGACTCCAGGACAGCGGCGCTGCGCGACGAATTGCCCGCGCGTTGGTGATGACCCGCTCCCCTACCCTGCCCTGGTGCCAATAGTGCACCAGCCCGGTGTCCACATCCATCGCAGCCGAATATTTGGTGTTTATCAACTGCGTGAAGGCCCGTCGCGGTTTCTGGAGCGAGGCCGGAAAAATGACTCGAACGACCGGCTGAAATCAGTTGCGCAAGTGAGTACGATCGCTGCCGCCCAAGGTGTCCAGAAGTGAAAGCCACAACTTTCCGCCTCTTCATTCCAGCATATCCGTGGTGCCCGAAAAACGGGGGTCGACGGTCTAATGTCTATCCCTCGTCGTCCACTGGTTCCCCGGTCAGTGCAGTCACCATGTTGCCAGGCGGCGTCAACGGGAATACTGCGGCTTACAGCCGGCAGTTCGCGCCGTCGATGCGCCCGACAGTAAGTCGTCGCGAGCCAGATACTGCACCTTCCTGTCTGCCGGATGACGCCTGGCGCCCCGAGGCGTGTCTCGACGGCCGACTTCCAGCACAGCGATGATGTTCCGGTCACACGCTGCTTCGGAGCGCGTCACCGGCCAGCGGAGCCAGCTCGCTCGATAGAGTACCAGCCCCTCGTTCCCGCACCTGTTTCCGGCGCGCTTCTCCCACGGCGATGCTTTCGTCCAGTTGTCGCTCGAGACCGGCGTCTGCGTTGGCAGGCCTCCATCGTGCGGCGCGGTGCCTCTGACGGGTCAGGCGCGCCAGGTCGAGCGCCTGTTTCGCCAGCCTGGCGCACTCGAACGCCACGTCGTCGCAAACATCCGGAGGAAGGGTGTATTCCCAGGTCGAACTGACATACTCCCGGGCATGGTGGAGTGTCGCCGGAAAGTCCCTCAACACGGACGTGAGCTTGTGATTGAGCCGCTTCCATTCGACCGTCGGAAACGAGAATTCAGGGACATGGACGCCGACCGTCGGTTGCCTGCTACCAGTGCGAATCGCTTCTGCTGATGCCCACTCGGCCCTGTGTATCATGGCGCGGCACGTACGCGCGTACTTTTCAAGGGAGAGCGCGACTTCGAGGGCAGCGTCGCGTCGTTCACGCCGGTGATCACGTCGGTCCCGATGTGAATTCCAGCCGATGCTCACGATCGAGCTAATGACACTCGAAGCCAGCGCCATCCTGAACGTGCCCCACCAGTCGAACTGCTGCACCAGCGGCAACCATCCCGATGTCATATCCGCTTCTCCATTTGGTCGACTCGTCAGTTCGCCCCGCATTTTACCGCCGGAAGAAATGCGGCAGAACTCGACCGGACCCCGCTCGATACCGGTCCGACCGGGTGTCATTATGCCGGGACGATCACAGCGTCACTACCGGTTCTCGCAGCAGATCCCCGGGCGGCCACCCATGGGGCAGTGAACGGGTAGACAGACGACGTGCGCCGCGATCAGCGCAGCGCGCGTGATGGCGCCTCGACCCGCGGCCGCACACGCCCGGCTTCGGGTGCTGACCGGCGCGCGGCTTGCGGCGGTCGCGACCTCAGCCAGGGTGCATGGCCGGACAGTGCGTTTGCGATAAATAACCTTATCGCAAATCTGCACGACCTAAACTGTTCCCATGAAAACCGCGCCTGTCCCGCGCGCGGCCGGCGTGCCGGCCTTCGCGTGAAACGCCCGCCGCGCTGACCGACCCACCGGACCCACTCGAGCTGCCCGGCCTGGCCGCGCTCGCCGCGCTGCGCGCCTGGCAAGAAGGCCTTACCGCGCGCGAAGCCGTCACGCGCTACCTCGCCCACGTGCGGGCCGACGGCCAGTCCTCGCGCGCCCTGATTGCCCGCATTCGCCACCAGCGCATCGCGTGCGCCCGCGTACGCCAGCGCGACGACCTCATCCCGCTCTTCACGCAGCCCGCGCGCCACCCCCATCCCCACGCCGCAGCCGGCGGATGCCCTGGCCCGGTGGCTCGCCCCGCGCACGGCCCGCGCGCTGTGGCAGCCGCCGAGATCGGCTCGCTCGCGGAACTGATGCTGTTCATGCGGCGCCGGCGCCGCTGGTGGCGCACGGTGCCGGGGCTCGGCAGCGTCGGCGCGCAGACGGTCGAAGCTTTCCTCGAGACGCACCCGGAACTCACTGCCCGGCTGGGCCGCCTCGCCGCGCGCAGTCGGGCCGACGGCCAGCTGCAGCCACCTGGTCCCTCGCCGCGCTGCCCGCGGCGCTGGATGGCTCACAAGGGCGGTTCCGCGCGCCGCGCGAAACGTGCGGCCTCGCCGCGACCAGTGACGCCGAAGTGATCGGCGCGTGGCTGGCGCTACATGATTCGCCCCACACCGCGCGCGCCTACCGGCGCGAGGCCGAAAGGCTGCTGCTTTGGGCCGTGGTCGAGCGCCGGCAATCACTCTCGTCGCTCACCACCGAGGACGCCATCGCGTACCGCGCGTTCCTGCGCCGTCCCTTGCCCGCGGCGCGCTGGATCGGCCCACCCTGTCGGCGGTCTTCACCGGCGTGGCGTCCGTTCGCACGCGGGCTGTCCGTGCGCTCGGCCGCCTGGGCGCTGACCGTCCTGCGCGCGCTCTTTGCCTGGCTGGTCGACCAGCACTACGTCATCCTCAATCCGTTTGCCGGCGTAACCATGCGGGGCGGCGCCGCCCGTACTGCGTTCGATGCGGCACGCTCACTCACCGGTCGCGAGTGGACCACCGTGCGCGCCCTCGCCGAACGGCTCGAGCGTCATGGCTGGACGGTCTCGGCCGCGCAGCGCCTGCGTTTCGTACTGGATTTCGGTTACGCCACCGGCCTGCGCGCGCACGAGCTGCCGGTGGCCGCCACGCTCGGCGACATTCAGGCGGAGGCGCGCGGCACCTGGTGGGTCGACGTCACCGGCAAGGGCGCGAAACCGGGCTTCGTGGCGTTGCCGCCGCTCGCGCGCGATGCACTGCGGCAGTCGCTCAAGGCACGGGGCCTGCCCGTGCGACGTAGCCGCTGGCAGCCGGCCACGCCGCTGGTGGGGCGCTGGGCACGGCGCGCCACGTAGCGGCGCATGGTGGTGAAGGCCAGCCCGGAGGCATCGGCGCGACGCGGCTGCGCCAGGTGGTAGGAGAATTTTGTGAGGAGGCCGCGGATAAGGTGGAAATGCGGAATCCGGCGCTCGCTGCAAAATTGCGGCATGTGAGCCCCCACTGGCTGCGGCATACGCACGCCACCCATGCACTCGGAGCTGGCGTCGAACTCGTCGCGGTGCGCGACAACCTGCGGCATGCGTCGATCGCGACGACGTCGACCTACCTGCACGGCGAAGATGCCAAACGTGCCCGCTAGGTCAGTGCGGCGTTCGGGCAACTGCCGTCGCGCAGGTCGCACCGCTAAACAACGATTTGGCCGTACCATGAACAACAACGTACGGGCCGATGCGCCAGATCGCTTCTGCGCCCGCCCGCGGCTCCTTTTTACCGACATTTGCTACAACAGCCACTTAGCGCTCACCTGACTGCAACCGCGTCTGGAGCAGATCTGCGATGGAGCGCAAATATTCGGGTGCGTTAGCCAAAAGCCAATCGGTTAGCGCCAGCGAATGTTTGGTTTTCCGACACTGCTCTGGGTTTTCCGGCAACGATGAAAACAAGTCGCGAAGGAGCACTGGATCGGCCATGATGATGCAGAGACGTACCAAATCGAGATCTGCAGCTCGGCAAATTCGCGTACATCTGCATGGCGATTTGTAGCGCAGGAACTAATTTAAGGTGCTGTCGATAGCATCGGCCAAGGCCTTTAGTAGTTTGCGATGATCTTCGAGTATTTGCGAAGTAACGTCTGCGGCATGCCCCCGTATGCGCTATCCGATTTCGATAACTCGCCACCAACTCCAGCTCCTCACTCACCAACATGCCAACATGCCAACATGTCGGGATTTTTCCTTCTCCAACTTCATCGCGCTCTTAACGACCTGCTGCTCCCCGAAATAGTCCCAAGTAAGGTTTTTGCCCAGCGTGACAAACACGCTGCATGAAATTTTCTAATTTAATTAACCCATCAACTTCTGCGAGTGCACCTGGATTAAGCTCGACCTTGCCTGAGCCTGGAATGCACGTACCAATTCCGCGACATAGATCAACTTCGTTGAATGCTAGATAGTCAGGTGGAGAATCCATTCTTCTAAGGAGCTTTGCCGACTCCCTAATATTCATTCGAATAATTGCGCTATCTACCTCATCATATCTCAAGCCCTGTCTGGAAATCTCGTTGGTGAGATCTCGAATCGCTGAGCGAAGAAATTCTTCAAATCCAGCCACCATTGTGACGTAGAATGAATTCAACAAAAGTTGACTTTCCGGGGAGGTCGTTCCTAACCTCCCTTGGATGACCGTCTTTTCCTTCGCATCCAAACTCTCCGATGGGATCCGAGTTTTGAGAATAGCCTCGAAACGGCTCGCTCCATCGATCCATGCTAACCATGCTACACCAGCTTCAATGAGAGAGTCGAACGTGACTTTCGAAGCGGATGCTCTTTTAGCAACGACGCCCTTCATAGCACATCCACAAAACATTCTTCGACCAAATCAAGCCTTTTCTTTATTGCATCCGCGGTATTTGCCCGGCCAACGATCAACTCATAATTATCATCGTCCGCAAAAACTTCACGAATACCTTTTTTAAGTGACGATTTTCTCTGAATCAAGCGGTCGCGATTCTGATACTGCCGGTCGCAAGCAACAACGATTGCATCATGAAAAGGCTGGGAGGATTTTTCCCTCCCTTCGTCCTTGTCTTTTATCTTAAACGCACTCAAACCAAATAAATCATGCGCGAGCTCGATTCGAGATTTAAAATCTTGCTCCATGCTGGCAAGCACGCTCGCATCCGCGCTCTGATTTTGAAGCATCCAATTATCAAGGATGGATTTGACCGAGCCTTTAATGCCTTTTTTGTTGCGAAATGCAAAAAATCTCAGAACAAGCTCGCAATCAATCATTCTTTTGAAAAACGGATTCTCCGCAAGAGCACTACTTGCGCGATCGTCTATCAAGTGATCATCGTATCGCGGAATTTCCCAAAGATCGTTGAATAATGAGAATCCCGCAAGCTTTACAAGAAGTGAGGCGAAAGGGCTCGCGAACACGCAATTTCTAAGCTCTTGTGCATTTAATTTCTGACCACCGGTATTCAGTCGCTCGAACACTATTCGGCGCAGCTCCTCCCCATTATTCGAGGATGAAGCGCTTTGAAGAACCACCGCGGAAATGCGTCGCCGATCAAGCCCTCTTTGCACCTTCACCGGGAGATCTGCATAGAATCGACCATTTAACTCAGCCCAATGCTCCAGTCCCGTTAGCTTCAGGCGATTTGCATAAAACACAACTATGGAAGATAGTCGCTGCTGACCATCCATCACTTCATAGCGATTATATTCAGGCTCGAATAGAAAACCGGAGGAATTGGCAAATTCATCAACAATGACTCAACAAATTGAGACTGCTTTTTCTTATCCCAAACCTGCCGTCGCTGGTATTCGGGTTGTAAATTCATCCATTGTTTTTGCTGTACGAAGTCTAAAATTTGAGGAAGTAAAAAATCACTTCTCTCTTGAGATATCTCTTTATCTTCAGCGGCATACCGCTCTTCGATTTCGTGGTTGGTTTTTTTCGTGGTTGCCATGCGATCCTCATAGAAGCGGGAAACTTGCGTGCCCAGATTGTAACCGTATGAGTGCTGCTTCGACCCTATCGTGCCGCCGATGCGGCAAATGTTCCTCTCCGGGCACTCAACTCAGTACTTACACGCTCAACTTGGTCAAGTGCTGAATCTGGGACCTCGGTCTGGGCCGAGGGAGTCCTGCCTCATCCCCGTCGACTGAGAAAGAATCGCATCGACAAATCCGACGAGCAGCACAAATAGACGCTTCCATTTGCCGTCGCGCATAGAGGATCGCCGCGAACTCGTTGCCTCCTGCTCGGGGAGCGAGTGTCTGATCAGAACAAACTACGGGTTTCCAGGTGACAAGCCTCGCGCCAGAGCTTGTCCGCAAGTGGATGCCTCGCGATAAAGCACAGCCAATACATGATCGATTCCTTACTGTTCCGGACTGGGTACATGGTGTTGCAAACCCGCATGCCAGAGCGGCTCACCAAGTTCTTCCAGTATCCGATGGAGGCGTCCCGCATTGCACGCTTTGAGCTCTGCCTCTGCACGACGTGCCGCCAGCCTGGGGCGAAGTTGTCGAGCGGCGAGTGCGCCGCCTCAAGACCCGATGCGATATTGCGCTGGATATCACCAGTACTAGATGAACCACAATGTCCATGGTAGGCATCGTGGCGAGCTTCTCGATTATCGAGAAGTGGAGATGCCCAGCGTTGAACGGGTCAAGCAGAGCGAGGTGGAAGCCCCTTTTGTTGAGTTGCGGCAAGACCCAGTCTATCGTCTCGTCCGCACGGCCAACCTTGGACTTCAATGGCGCACCGCGCTGCCGTAGGCGAGCATCGCACGCAGCCAGAAAATCCTGGTTCGCATCCGCAATGAAGAAATCCGAAAACGCACCACGTCGCTGGTGGGCGATCTGCCAGGCGGCTAGCGGTCCGCCGTCCTGAAACGCTTGCGTGTGCTTGATCTTGACCCGCCCGGTCCCGGCAAAAAGGTCAATGTAGGTGCGTTGGCTCGTGAACTTTTGTCTCGCCGCCCACGAAGCATCAATGTATCGCGCGATAATTCGATGTTTTTCTTCTGTTACCCAACGTCCCACAACCATAGCCGGCAGCCCATCGACTGGGTCCGGCACGACCTTCTCCTCGGCTTTCAAGGTGCCCTCTCACATTCTGGTTATGTGCGCCGCGAATGAACTCCGCGGAGTTTGCCGCTCCGTGCGACGAAGTCTTCGATTGGAGCAAAGCAAGCGATACACAGTTTAAACGCGAATCGTGCTTTCGGGAGTTGACCGTCGGTCTGCCCGGCTCAACCCGTGCTCTCGCATTGGATCCGCCGGAGTACAATACAGCACCAGTTTACTGACGCTGCAGGCAATGGGAAAAGATTCGCGCATCGAATGGACGCATCACACCTTCAACCCGTGGTGGGGTTGTGTCAAGGTCTCGGCGGCCTGCGATCATTGCTACGCAGAAACCTGGGCAAAACGCCTCGGCGAGGGATTGTGGGGTCCCCATACCCCTAGGCGTTTTTTAGTGACGCCCATTGGAAAAAACCCCTCAAATGGGATAAGGACGCAGCCAGGGACAGAGTTCGTAGGCGCGTGTTTTGTGCCTCAATGGCTGACGTCTTCGAGAGCCGGCCCGACCTCGTCGAAGAGCGGCGACGACTGCTTGACCTGATCGCACAGACGCCAAACCTTGATTGGCTACTTCTCACAAAGAGAATCCACCTGGTCCGCAAGCAGTTGCCTAAAGGCTACGAGTTCCCCAAAAACGTCTGGCTCGGCGCAACGGTCGAGGATCAGGCGACGGCAAACAAGAGAATCAAGCACCTACTGGAGTTCTCATCGCCTTCGGTAAGATTTCTTTCCTGCGAACCGCTCCTGTCGGCCGTCGACCTCTCACCACATCTGACCCGGAACGAGAGGGGTAATCGTGTCGACTGGGTTATCGCTGGTGGCGAATCAGGCCCCCACTCGAGGCCGATGGATCCGGCCTGGCCAGCTGCGCTGCAGCGTCAGTGTGCTCGCGCAAAGGTGGCCTTCCACTTTAAACAATGGGGACACTGGGCCCCCGTTGACCTGGTGGCTGACGTCCTGAAAAAGAGCACACCCATCCGTCTCTTTCGGCAGGATGGAACCAAAGTTTCAGTCGCAGCGATCGGAAAGAGCAAGGCGGGGAGAGTTCTGGCCGGCAAGCACTGGGATCAATTTCCGCGCACTGTCGTTTAACTCGTCAAACCCTCCCGAAAAAACTCACCTTGGCAAAACGTCACTACGATTGGAGCAATGGCCCCGCCGAGCTCGAGCCGCACAGCCTGACGAAACACCAGGTACTGGTTGACTATCTGATCCGCTATTTCCAGCAACGCCTGCTCAATGCACGCGGACGCGAGCGCATCCGTATAACGCTGGTTGACGGATTCTGCGGTGGCGGACGATATCACATGAAGGGAACCGGCGAGCTCGTGGCAGGTTCGCCCGTGCGCATGCTTAAGGTGGTAGAAGAAGCGTCGTTCAAGATCAACCAAGAGCAGCCGAAACCCGTGCTGCTTGATGTCCAGTTCGTCTTCATCGACAAGGATAAGAAAGCGCTCGGACATCTGCGCGAAGTGTTGTTTCAGGAGGGCTACGAACGCGCCATCGGTATCACCATCCATATGGTGCACGCAGAGTTCGGTTCCGCCGTCGACGAGGTGCTCGCGCGCGTAGCTCAGCATACCCCGCGCTCTGGGACCGCCCTATTCTTCCTAGACCAATACGGCTACGCAGAAGTCCCCGCATCACTCATTCGCAAGATCTTTGCGCACGCCCGTGACGCGGAGGTCGTCCTGACCTTTCATGTGGCGTCGTTCGCGACGTACACAAATGACGAGCTTGCCCAAAAAATCTCAGCTACTCTGCAAATCGACATCTTCAAACGGCTGGGCGGATGGTCAATCGAGGAAATCAAAGAACAACGAGGCAGACTGGCGAAGGTTCATCCAGGCCGCACTTTACGAAGCGCTGGTCGACGGCTGCGGAGCAGGCTTCTTCACTCCTTTCTTCATTCGCGGCACAGGAGCAGGTCACGGCGAATACTGGCTCGTACACCTATCGCAGCATCACCGTGCACAGGACGTCATGAAGCAGGTTCACTGGCAACACACAGTAACCACTTCGTGCACTATGGGGGTGCAGGCCTCGATATGCTCGCCCCGCAAACCATGGGTTTCCTCCAGGACTTCGACGGAGGATTCCGGTTTGACGACATAGCCCGCGACAAGTCCGACAAGGAACTGGTAGCTCAGCTCGCGAAACGCATCTTTACGCAGTCCACACTCAAAACATTTTCGCAAGTGTTCGCCGAAACCTGTAACGGCTCCCCCGCGACCGCGTCTATGTACAAGGGGGCCTTGGCCACTCTGGTCGCCGAAGGTGAAGTGACGATGCGCTCCGTGGACGGAAAACCGCGGTACCGAGCGCGGTATATGTGCGACACAGATATCGTGGACAGGCCAAAGCAGATCAAACTCTTCCTGTCGACTGGCCTCTAAGAGTTTCGTTTTCTGGTTCCTCACCACCATCGATCTGGTTGGCTAAACGCATTTTGGTTACTTCATTTCGAAATCCTTATCCTGAAGGTCTAAAAACATGTCGATAGACGGTGCACTTTTGGAACTCCGCCTAGTAGGTGACATCGCGGGGTCATTCCGCGTCGCGAGGTATCAGCGCGGGTATCGTTGGGGTAGCCTCGAGGTCGACCGTCTTCTCAACGACATATGGGAAAGCAAGGGCGAGCCGTATAGTCTGCAGCCGGTGGTCGTCAAGCGCGACAGCGAGACCACCTGGGAACTGGTTGATGGCCAGCAGCGTCTTACCACTCTCTTTCTGATTTTCGTGTTCATGCAGCGTGAAGGGCTTCAGAACGCGGGCGCGCCCTATTCCATTATTCGATACACGGTCAGGAAGCGAGGGCTACCTTAAAGAGCTAGATGGTGATCGCGCTGACAGCAACATCGACTACTTCCATCTTCATCGCGCCTACGAGTGCATCCGCGCCTGGTTTGACGCCTACGGCCCACGTCGACAGTACGTCGCCAACAAGTTCTACGGCCACCTGTTCGAGAGCGTCCGTGTCATCTGGTATGAGGCTCCGAAGGACCTAGACTCAACCACGCTGTTCACGCGTCTGAACGTCGGAAAGATACCGCTTACCGACGCGGAGCTGTTCAAGGCGCTTCTACTTTCCCGCAGCCGGGGCGGTGTTGGCAAGACCGACAGGAGCCACGAAATCGCCGCGCAATGGGACAGTATCGAGCGCGATCTCCAGCACCCCGACGTCTGGGCGTTTGTCGCAGACGAGGCCTCCGAAGAAAACCCCACGAGAATCAATCTGTTGCTAGACACGATCGCTGGGGATCCGCGTGGTCGCGCACGGCCCCGCTTTTACACCTTTGACGTATTGCGACAATTGATGGAAAAAGGCGAACCGAGTGACGTCTGGAATCGAGTCGTCGAGTTGCATGCAATGGTGCTCGGCTGGTATGAAAACCGTGACCACTATCACAAAATCGGCTACCTCGTGGCCGTGGGAGAACGCTTTAGCGATCTCGTCGACCTCGCCGACGGCAAGACGAAGAGCGACTTTGGAGCCATCCTCGACGGGCGGATTTGCGACACCCTAGACCTTACGCCGTCGGAAGTGGCAGCTCTGGGCTACGAAAGCGACACTCACAAGGACAAGTGTGCGCGCGTTCTACTTTTGATGAACGTCGAGACGGTACGCCGTCAAAATGACTCTTCCGAGCGCTATCCGTTCCGTATTCATCGCAGCGGCGCGTGGTCACTTGAGCACATTCACGCTCAGAACGCCGAGTTGCTCACAAAGGCCGAGCAGTGGAAGGAGTGGTTGCGACTTCATCGCGAAGCACTTCTGGATCTTCCGTCAATCGAAGAGGATAGCCGCGACAAGTTCGTCCGCAGAATCGACGATGTCGGCGACCAGTTCGACAGACAAGTATTCCAAGACCTCGCACGAGACGTGACGGCTGCCTTCACACTCGCGAACGGCTCAACCGCAGCCGCCTCTCACTCGGTACATTCGCTATCGAACCTTGCACTGCTCGCCAGCGGACACAACAGCGCACTTAACAACGCCGTGTTTGAAGTCAAGCGGAGGCACATTTTGGGGCTCGACCGGAAAGGAGCCTACATCCCTATCTGTACGCGCCAAGTGTTCCTCAAATACTATACAGATGCCGACGCACAGCAGGTCCACTTCTGGGGGACGCGGGACCGAGACGCTTACCTGAACGCTATTCTCTCTAGCGCCGGCGGCGTCGGCGCTTACCTGAAGCCAGAGGTGCCTCTGTCATGAAAAGTTACGTCACATCCTACAACGGTCTTTTCGCACGTCGAGCGGCAAACTCACCGGTAGTGCAACGTATTGAAATTCCCATCATCCAGCGTGACTATGCGCAGGGACGGAGTCGCACGGATCCGTGCTAACTTTCTGGATGTCTTGCAGAACGCCCTGGAGACCGGGAACGCCGTTAGCCTCGATTTTGTGTACGGCGACGTGGTGGATGGAACGCTTCGTCCTTTGGACGGTCAGCAACGCCTGACGACGCTTTTCCTCCTGCACTGGTACCTCGCATGGCGCGCGGATCGACTCGAGCAGGAGCACGGCTGGAAGCAGTTCGCGTATGCCACACGACCGAGCGCCCGGCGCTTCTGCGAATGCCTGGTCAAATCGAAACCACTCGTCGACGTAAAGGTGTGCGCGTGGCTCGAGGACCAAGGCTGGTTCCTGCACACGTGGCAGTACGACCCGACGATCCAGTCAATGCTGGTGATGCTCGAAGCCATCCACGAGCGTTTCATCTCCGTTGGCTGCTCCATCGCATGGAACCGGCTCGTAGATGCAGATGCCCCGGCGATATCGTTTCATCTGCTGCCGATCGATCAAATGGGCTTGAGCGAAGACCTTTACATCAAAATGAACTCGCGCGGGAAACCGCTGACGACGTTTGAGAATTTCAAGGCGACGTTCGAGCGGGTCCTTGAGGGGTCATGTCCGGATCGCGTTGACGAGTTCGGACGAAAGGTCGATGGCTCCTGGGCAGATTTGCTATGGCCATTCCGAGACGGAAGCGATGACATCGTCGACGACCTGTTCATGCGCTACTTGCAGTTTGTCACAGATGTATGTGCATGTCACGAAGGCCGGCTTGCCTCCGGCAATCTCACTTCGCTCGCGGAGAGCATCTACGGTGCAGGTAACGCAAATGCCAAGATACATGCGAACTTCCTGATCCGATGCTTTGACACCTGGGTCGATGCAGACATCGACAAAGTGTTCTCTGAGGCGTTTTCGATGAGGCCATCGCCCGTTGATTCCGATGATACCCGGAAGGTGGTTCTGTTCGGCTTGCCGAGCACTGCGACGACCAACCTGTTTTCGGCGTGCTGCCTCGGGCAGATGCGGTTTAGCTGGCCACGTGTGCTCTTTCTCTACGCGGTCGTGCTTCATCGTCTGGAAGGCACAACCGATTTCGCGCGGAGGCTACGTGTGCTGCGCAATCTCATCGAAGCATCGAGCAGCGAGCTTCGATCCGACAACATGCCGACCCTTCTCGCCGACGTTCGGGCCCTTATCGTCGACGGCAAGCTCGACGGCGTCTCTGCTTTCAATCAGGCGCAGGTGAGCGATGAGCGATTAAAAGCGGCGATGCTCGAGAGTGCTCCCTCGCTCACACGACATCTCTTTCGCCTCGAGGACCACCCGCTTTTGCGGGGGTGTCTGGCCGCTTTCGATCTGGACGAGGCCGTCTTCGAACGTCGGGCCAAAGCGTTTCACAAGATCTTCGTCAACCAGAATTTTTCCCGTCTCACTGCAGCGTTGCTGGCCGCAGATGACTACTCGCGGT
The DNA here is from genome assembly GCA_940746715.1 of uncultured Paraburkholderia sp. GTDB lineage: Bacteria > Pseudomonadota > Gammaproteobacteria > Burkholderiales > Burkholderiaceae > Paraburkholderia. The sequence continues at coordinate 142,243 of CALNWN010000004.1, read as the reverse complement.
CGCGCAACCGACGGTTCTTCCAGTTCGGTTCGAGCTCCAACTCTTCCCAGTGGAGGGAGTTGCTCACCGGCGCGAGTCGAGCACATCTGTCGGAGACGCGCAAAGTCCTAGGTCACCTTCTGGACGCCCTTGCCGAATACGAGGGTGATGACCGATCTGCGCTCGAGTCCTTCACCTCGGGGTGGCTTGCCAGGACGGTCGACGCCGAAGGACTTGATTGGCGCTGGTACTTTGTAAGATATCCGGTGATGCGCGCGGGGAATTCTGGAATCTACGTCGGCCTTAACGGCGCTCTTGGATACAGTGTCTGCATGCTGGACAAGAGCCAGATGAACAGTTATTACCGGGACCCCTACCTCTCGGCGATCCAGCACGCGAGCAGCACGCCGAGCGCAGTCGAGGAGCCATGGTTTACTGGGTACGAAACAGAGCCCCGGCGGATGCGTCTGAAGGCGAGCGGAACAGAAATTCAGTGCGTTCCCGAAGGACTGCAGCTTCGAGCCCCAGCTGATCCAATAAAAGCAGAGGCGTTCGCCCGCGTGTGCACCGATCTTTCGATTGGTTCGGACCTCCTGATGAAGGTCACTAAGGTCGTCAACGCAGGCGGTGACCAACTCGATACGCAGGACCGAGTCCGACTTGGCGCGGATCTGATGCGGGCGCTGGTCGATGCCGGACTATAAGCTGTAGCCGTCTGAGACTCCAGGTCACGACATTGGACGACGCACTCACGGAAAGCCAGGTCGATCTGCCGATGCGATATCCTCTATGTCATCGACTGACGACCTGATTGCCGAGCTCGATGACATACCGGCTCTTCATTGACGACATACGAAACCCGGCGTCACCCGACTGGGTTATCGCTCGGGATTCGGCCACGGCGATCTCGATTATCGAAACGAACGGTTGCCCGGACGAGATTTCGTTCGATCACGACCTGGGAGGAGATGATACGGCGATGCTCGTCGTCAAACGACTCATCGAACTGGATGTCGCTGCGGCAGGCGCCTACATTCCTCCCCATTTTCATTTCAACGTTCATAGCGCGAACCCGGTAGGCAGAGAAAATATTCGTGCCCTGCTCACCCAATATCTCATCGTCCGACTAGGGGGGTAGGCGTGCCACACCCCGCGGCCGGTGCCTGGTTTCGTGGCAAAATCAAGGTCTGTACCGAAAAGTTGCCTTCTCGGTGACGTGGCGATGCAACCTAGTTCGCAGCCACTGAGCTGTCTTCTCCATAAACTCAACAAGAACATGCAACTGTCTCAGACAGAAGAAGCGCTAGCCTGGATTAGCCAATTCGCCATCCCGGATCAGTCTGACGCAGTCCTGTTGCTCGACGCCATTCGCTCTGGGTCTCGTCAGTGGAGTTCACGTCCTCCTTACGGGCCAATGTCGATCTAGAAGCGGCAAAAATCAATGATCCCGTCGCCCTCTTTGTTGAGCGTGAACTGCGTCATCCAGGTGGCCACCTCCAACGTTTCTACAAAGAGAAGAATTCGAGGCCTAGGCGTGCGCATGGGGCTGCGCTCCAGCCCGTGGAAAGCATCCGGGCCTATGCACAGGAAGTTGGCAGTGAGGGCGCAATCGCGACGATCGCTACATCATTGGCGCGAGCAAACCCATCTAAATATCTCCTTCATCCGACCGCCGAAGATATTCGAAGACATAGAGTCCGCGCCTTCTTCGTTCTAACAGATACGATCGGAACGGGTAGACAAGCAAGCACATTCCTCTCGTCGCTTTGGCGTGTCGCGTCGGTGAAAAGCTGGTTCTCTTCGCACCTCGTTTCCTGTCAAGTTATCGCGTTCGCGTCGACAACCAGTGGTGAGAAGCTCCTGACATCTCACCCTATGAAGCCTAAAGTTCTCTGGTCACTGAGCTGCCCCACTATATCGACCGCTTTCGATGAAATGGATGCACAGCGCATGATGAATTTATGCACGAGATATAATCCCGCGGCAGCGCCAAACGCTTTTGGTTTCGGCGGAGAGGGGGTTTTGATTGCCTACTCACATGGCTTACCTAACAACGTCCCCGCCATTCTTCACAAAGCAAGCGCAACATGGAAGCCACTGTTTCCGGGGCGAGCGATCGGTGATGTCGCCGATGCACTCCCGACCGGACTGCATGAAGTAGATACCAGTGTCCAATTGGCCAAAATGGGCCAATCGCGCTTGGCCGCATCCTCCTGGCTTGGTAGGCTCGACCCCGACGCCCAGAAGCTCGTGCTTGTACTCGCTTCGCTTTCGCGGTCGCCGCGAAATGAAAGCGCAATATCAGCTCGGACCAATCTCCGCAGATTTGACGTGCGCCGCCTGCTGAAGGCTGCTATTCACTACGGTTGGGTAAGTGAACAACATCGGCTAACAGACGACGGAATCAATCAACTTCGACGTCTGCGTGTACAGTCAACCTCACAGGAAACACTACACACCGAGGACGACTTGCCGTACTATCCACAGTCGCTGAGGGCGCCGGACTAGTCATCTAGCGATGGCATGGCAACATGCCCGGCGACTGCCTTGTTTTTTAGGGTGGCCACGGGACACATACCTTGTGCTCCTTCGAGGCGGCAGGCGCAAACGTGTAAGCATCGTCGCGATCCGCAACGCTGTGTACCACTGCGCTAGCCTTGCTGCGGACCGCGACGATTCTCACCCTTCGGGTGTCAAAGTAGATGACTATCTGGCGTGCTCAGCACTATCGACAAATTGGTCTCACGGAGGGGATAAGTCCTCTTATTTTAAATCAGGCAATCCGCTACGGCGACGCGATTACCCGTGCAAACCGTGACCTTACTCCCGTGTTCACGCTTCGGCACCTGTCTGTTTTAAGCAATGTCAACTACGCGGCTTTGCGAGCTTATGTAACCCGAAAAGACGACAAAGCAAAACGACCTTATCGTTTTTTCCGAATCAGGAAACGAGCAAGAGCCGGTGAAAGCCTGCAGCTCTGTACGATCTGCGTGCCAGCACCAGACTTGCTCATAGTACAGAGGTTTATTCACGACAGAATCCTGTCACACTTGCCAACGCATCCTGCCAGCATTGCCTATTCGCCAAACAGCCGCCCCCTCGAAGAGATCGGCATTCATTGCGGCTGCCGCTGGCTTATTAAACTGGACATCCGGAATTTCTTCGAAGCAATTTCGGAGCGCGCGGTTTATAGAATCTTCAGGGAAGCAGGTTATCCGGCCTTAGTTTCGTTCGAGATGGCCCGCCTTTGCACGAGAGTCGTTCCGGCTCAACCGACACGAAGGTACTGTCGCACGAACGCCCGCAACTGCTCGCCAGTACCCGACTATCGAAACATACCAGAACCGGCGTCAAGGTACGCTGCCGCAAGGGGCACCTTCAAGCCCTCTCCTCGCGAACCTGTGCTCGCGGCGACTCGACACGAAGGTCGCCGAAATCGCGATGCGGTACGGCATGTTCTATACCCGATATGCGGACGATATTGCTCTGTCGACAACCAGTCGAAATTTCTCGCGATCAAACGCTCAAAAGGTGATTCAAGAGGTCTATTCAGCGATGAGACAATGTGAGCTCTCGCCGAACACAGCGAAGACTGCGATCGCCTCGCCGGGTGCCAGGAAAATTGTGCTTGGGCTAAACGTCGACCAAAGCACACCGAGATTGTGCCGGGAATATAGATCGCGCCTCGAACAGCATTTACATTTCTGCCTGCATCCTGAAGTAGGCCCCGTTATTCACGCACGGCGTAAGAACTTCTCGGCTGTGCTTGGTTTCAAAAACCACTTGAGGGGCCTCATCGCCTATGCCGCGCAAGTTGAGCCCACGTTCGGCGCGCAGAAGCTCGCTGAGTTCCAACGGATTCCATGGCCGTTCTAGCAGAAGCGATGCAACAAGCTGGAAGTTTTGATGTGGATAAACGGCCGCTTTATGTCGTTGACGTGGTTGTCGCGGGCGATCCGGGCGGCCCCGAGGCGCCGGGTTCAAACGTCTGCTCGAAGACCGATCGTTTCCATTCCAATGGATGCCGTCGGTTCTGGCGCCATACGGGTAACTCGACTGTCTGAGACACCGTGTCCATTCTCCGCTGTTTGTGGACACAGTCGGTCACTCGTGTCCGTCGCAGCCGATGATTGCATCTTCTACGCAAGGCGGGGAACGCTACAAATCAGATGCTTACCTTTATGTATCACCGACTGTCCCTTCAAGGTCCGCCACAGTCTCACCGAAGCGGCCAGTCGGCAGCCATCCGCCATCGAATGCGAGTAGTGGGTGATAGCGCTTCTAGCGTATTTCGATCACGTCAATACCAAGTTGCTGCTTGATGGCCTTTTCTTGTGCCGCGAGCCATGCTTTGGCCTCATCCTTGCCCCCGACGACTCCGGACCGACGCATGGCGATTCTTGCGGCCTTATACCGCTCGGTCTTGTCAGTCTCAAGAAAACAAAGCGGCAAAAAATTGTTGGCGAAGAAAACCGCCTCAAGATTGAGTAGACGATTCACGTCCTTGAGTATGCGATCGTACTCGTTCAGGCGGTTAGCCAATGAATCGACGTCCGCGCTCTTAGGCTTGGGGCCAAGCTGCTCGGCTTCTTCGTGGGCGTGCCCAACGTCCTTTATCGCATCGTAGATTGTGAAATACGACCACGGCTGGATCAAGTCCAGTCCATCGAGAGAGCCCAACGATTGCTCAAACGTGCTCCGCTCACGTTTACTCTGACCGTTATCGTCGATGTATGCTCGGAATTTCACGGCCGTGAAGGTCACTCTGGATTGTCCCGTCCTCGCCATGTCTTGCAGGCGGCGCATGGTAGACGAACTCAACTCGGCAGTGAAAGCCTGAGTCCGCTTTTCGAGGCTCTTTAAGCTAGTGCGAAGTTGATCGAGGCGCTCAAGAAGCTGCGCCTTTTCCCCAATCTGGACAAGTATTCCGGCCAGCCGCTCACGACGACGCTTTTCGTTTAAGTATTGACTTTGATCCTTGATAAGACGAGAGTCAGCGCCGAATTTTTCTTGAGCGCAGTGGTTACCGATAATCGTCGCTGACCCATCTTGCAGTTCAGCGACCCATCCCCGCTTATGCCCTTCTCGGCAAAGGTTCCCATTGTCTTTTTGGACGCAGCAGCAAACCTCTTCTCCAAAGCGATAGTCACCAATCAGCCGCTTATAGCTGGCTTTTGTGATCGGGTTATCTTCGATGAAGTTCGGAAGTTCCCGAATCTCTTCTGGGCTGCTAAATGTGCGGATTTCGATCAACGACGTGTCCATCATCAAGCCATCCCCCGCTACTATCAGGTGAGGGCAATTATACTGTATAAAAACACAGCCCATTGCCACTGAACTGCGTAAATTTGCTACGTCTCAATCGGCATTGGGAACGGCACTGAGGTCGAGCCCCCGCCACATCACCCGGCATGCTGGTCAGTACGCAGGGCAATCCAGCAGGTTGAGGTTGCGAAAGTTGCGTCCTCCACCCGGTTGAAGTAGTTGACGCTCACTAGGCTCTTGAGCAACCGATCGCTATTACGCTGCCAGCGGCGGCTACTCGCCCCACGCGAAACGCAGGCGCAACCGGTAAGTTTGTACGTCGCGTGTCTGCTCCCAAGAATGCGCGATATGCATTGCGGGTCGATCGATCAGGGACGTTGGCCGCTGTGCGGCGTCCCCAGCGGGCGCGATAGTTCAGCCCTAAATGAGGTTGACTGCAGATATTTCAAACTTGAGTTACCGACGTATCAGCCCCGTAGCTCTCCGGTTTGCGCATCGCGTATGTCCCACATGCAGAGCAGCGGCTGTGTCCCGTCCGTACCGTTCGTGTCCAACTGGAAACCTATCGCGCGCCATGCTTTCCGTCATTAGTGAACCCGGCGCCATGCGTCATCAATCGCACCGAAAACAATTGGAACAAAATCATAGCCTTCGAACGACACCGGTCGGTCGTCCTTCGGATAGTCGAGCGCGGCAGGCGCACGAAGCAAGTCGAGAATGCGTGTGCTGTGCCTGCCGGTCCCTGCTACCTGCGCGAGCACTTCCGCCTCAATCTTGTGCAGGAGCGCCCACGTGAGCACACCCGCGGCGCGGTGACGCTGCACCACCGCCGGCACGACTTCCTGTACTGCCGCATTGGCGGAAAACAACACATCCATTTTTATCCTCGGATTCCCTGATATCGGCTTGAGCCGCGACTACTTGACCAAATGCATTCATGCGACTTTCGATGCAGTCACATCGAAGGTTCCACATCTGCACCGCGATAGACAAGGCGGGATGCAAAGGACCGTCGGCCGGAATGTGGTGCAGCGCCATTCAGTCCCGCGTCGCTGTAGAGCTTCGTCACGTAGGCCTGAAGTGAATCGGCTGCCCAGTAGTCGACCTTCTCTCCAGCAGCCGACGTACGCACCTTAAGACTCAGTGAATAGGAATACCCCTTGCGACTCACAATCAAGGTTAAATTCGGCTGTATGCCGCGATAACGTGCGGGGTCATAGCCCCGGCTCAGGAACCTAGGACATCATTAGGCGAATCGGCTAGTTTAGCTGCACACCTAAACTAGCTGTTCCTGCCAAGGCATGCTCGCGTTCGGTTGACAGCTCGCGACGTCGCGGCCTTTGTATGGTCTCCTTGAGCCCCTTACTCCGGCGACGACTTGACAATATAGGCGCCATATTGCGACAAATTGTGCGCCGCACACCAAATATTCCGGATGCTGCAGACTTTGTTGTACCCGAATGGCGAATTTAACGTTCCGCCTTGAAAAGTTCTAGCCATTCCGAGGGCCGTGCTAGAACCTGAGAGATGGTATTTCGAAAACAGGCGGGCGACCACAGGTATATGCGGTGCAAGGCACCGACTGCCGCCGCGGACCGGGACAATACTCACCGAACTTCCGCACGTCGCACAAAGGCCGGGTTACCGGCACGAAAGTGCGAAGCCTGATACCTTCTTTCGAAATGAGGTTTCATTTTTTATGGTTATGCTGACTAAGTCAAGCAAAATTTGAACAGCTTCGGGCCGCCGAGGAAAATTATTCCGATACAATGAATAATAGGAAGAATTCGGGCGCCAGGCCACGGCTGCAAGGCCGCGGGGCATGCACAAAAAAGATGCCGGAGCCCGCGCGCCGACGTGAGTAATCTGAAATATCGTTCCAAAAATCCATGAACCCACGAACGCGAATCCGCACCGCCGCCGACCCCGTCAAAGAGAAAGACGGCTCCGGCGACGAGGTCACCGCGCTGGCACGTGGCCTGACGGTGCTCCGCTCCATTGCCGCGGCGGACGCGCCGCTCAGCAACCGCGAACTCACCGAAATCACGGGCATTCCGAAACCCACGGTATCGCGAATCACCGCGACGCTCGTCGGCACCGGCTTTCTGTTCCGGCTGCCCGACAGCGAACGCTTCGTGCTGACGTCGTCGGTGCTGGAACTCAGCAACGGCTTCTTGCGCAACTTCGACATCCGCGCGCGCCCGGCCGTTCCTGATCGAGCTCGCCGAGCGTACGCGGCTCTCGGTGCATCTCGCGGTGCGCGACCGCCTCGACATGGTTGTAATCTACGTGATCCGGCCGCGCTCGGCCGTGCTGGTGTCGCGTCTCGAAGTCGGCGCGCGCATGAGCCTCTGCCGCACCGCAATCGGCCGCGCCTATCTGGCCGCGCTCGACGAAGCGGATCGCGCAAAGCTCTTGACCGGCCTTCAGGCCGCCGAGGGCGACGACTGGGGCCACGTCGGCGGCCGGCTGGAAGCGGCGCTGCAGGAAACCATCGAGCGCGGTTTCGCCATCGCCACCGGCGAGTGGTACGACGGCCTGAACGCAATCGCGCTCGGCTTCACCGGCCCGTCCGGCGAACGCTACGCCGTCAATTGCGGCGGCTCGGCCGACCAGTCCCGCGCGACTGGCTCATCAGCCGCGCGGGGCCCGATCTGCTCGACTGCGTCGCGCGCATCGTGCTCGAAATCGGCGGCACACCGGCGCGCCGCCTCGACAACTGAAAGGCGCGGCGTCCGCCCGGGCAAGCGCCTTGCGTCGATGCGGCACAATCGCGCATACGCCTCATTTCCAAGCCAGTCACTGACCGAACCGATGGACGAACAACAACAGCATTCGGAAACTTCACGCCACGCCGATCCGGCTCCTCCCAGGTCGCTCGAAGACGCGCCAGACCGTCCGTCGCGACCCTCGGGCCCGCATCGGCCGGAGCGGCACGACTCGCCGCCCGGTGCACTCAGGAGCCACCGCGGCCGCAATGTCGCGCTCATTGTCCTCGCGCTGCTGATCCTCGGCTTCGTCCTGTGGCGCTGGCATCCGTGGGGCTCACCGGGCGGCAGCGCACCGGGCGCAAGCGGCGCACACAGCGGCCGGCCGGGCCGCGGCGGCCCCGGCGCCATGGCCAACATGCCGCAGCCGGTGCATGTGGCCACCGCCGCGCAAGGCGAGATGCCGGTCGTGCTGACCGCGCTCGGTACCGTCACGCCGCTCGCCAACGTGACCGTCCTGCCGCAGTTGAGCGGCACCTTGCAGGACGTGTATTTCAAGGAAGGCCAGATGGTCAGGAAGGGCGACGTGCTCGCCCAGATCGACCCGCGCCCCTACCAGATCTCGCTTGACAATGCGCAAGGCACGCTCGCGCGCGACGAAGCGCTGCTGCAGACCGCGCGCCTCGACCTGAAGCGCTATCAGACGCTGCTGTCGCAAGATTCGATTGCGAGCCAGCAGGTCGATATGCAGGCGTCGCTCGTGCGTCAGTATGAAGGCACCGTGAAGGCCGACAAGGCCAACGTCGACACTTACAGGCTCGACCTCGTGTACGCGCGCATCACCGCGCCGGTGTCGGGGCGCGTCGGCCTGCGCCAAGTCGATCCCGGCAACTACGTGACGCCGAGCCTCACCAACGGCATCGTCGTGATTACGCAGTTGCAGCCGATCAGCGTGATCTTCACCACGTCGGAAGACAACCTGCAGCAGATTCTCGAACAGACGCAAACCGGCGCGAAGCTTTCCGTGACCGCCTACGACCGCAGCAATACCAGGTCGCTCGAGGGCGGCACGCTGGAGACGCTCGACAACCAGATCGACACCACCACCGGCACCGTCAAGCTGCGCGCGATATTCCAGAACAGCAAGAACCTGCTGTTCCCGAATCAGTTCGTCAACACACGCCTTCTCGTCAATACCATCAAGGACGCGGTGATCGTGCCGACCTCCGCCGTGCTCAACGGCTCCATGGGCCAGTTCGTGTACGTCGTGAAGCCGGACAATACGGTGACCGTGCGGCCCGTGAAGGTCGGTCCCGTCGACGGCGAACGCACCAGCATCAAGTCGGGCCTGCAAGTCGGCGAGCGCGTCGTGATCGACGGTTCGGACCGCCTGAAGGAAGGCGCGAAGATCACCATTCCGGCCGACAAGCCGCGGGGCGCTTCCGGCGTCCGGGACGCCGGCGCTGCTTCAGGCGCAAGCGACGCGGCAGCGTATGCCGCAGCGGGCGCATCGGGCCCATCAGGCGCATCGGGCGCGCGCCCACCACGGCAAGCACGCGGCGCAAGCTTCGCAATAAAGGCACGGCACTTACCGCATGAATCCATCCTGCGCCTTTATTCTGCGTCCCGTCGGCACCGCGCTGCTTATGGCGGCGATCATGCTCGTCGGCCTCGTCGCACTGCGCTTTCTGCCGCTCTCCGCGCTGCTCGAAGTCGACTACCCGACCATCCAGGTGCAGACGTTCTACCCGGGCGCGAGCCCGGACGTGATGACGTCGTCGGTCACCGCGCCGCTCGAGCGGCAGTTCGGCCAGATGCCGTCGCTCAATCAGATGCCGTTGCAAAGCTCGGCGGGTTCGTCGATCATTACGCTGCAGTTCAGCCTCGATCTGCCGCTCGACATCGCCGAGCAGGAAGTCCAGGCCGCGATCAACGCGGCGGGCAACCTGCTGCCGTCCGACCTTCCCGCGCCGCCGATCTATGCCAAGGTCAATCCCGCCGACGCGCCGATCATCACGCTCGCGATCACGTCGAAAACGCTGCCGCTCACGCAAGTCCAGGATCTGGCCGACACGCGTCTCGCGCAGAAAATCTCGCAGGTCGCCGGTGTCGGTCTTGTCAGCCTGTCGGGCGGCCAGCGGCCGGCCGTGCGGATTCAGGCGAACCCGCGTACGCTCGCCGCCTATGGCCTGAATCTCGACGACCTGCGCACCACCATCTCCAACCTGAACGTCAATACGCCGAAGGGCAACTTCGACGGCCCGATGCGCAACTACACGATCAACGCGAACGACCAGTTGACGGACGCGAACGCCTACAGGAGCGCGGTGGTAGCCTACAAGGGCGGCCGCCCGGTGATGCTGACCGACGTCGCGACCATCGTGCAAGGCGCCGAGAACACCAAGCTCGGCGCGTGGGTGAACGGCACGCCGGCCATCATCCTGAACGTGCAGCGTCAGCCGGGCGCGAACGTGATCCAGGTGGTGGACAACATCCAGGTGGTGGACAACATCAAGAAGCTGCTGCCGCAGTTGCAGCAGGCGCTGCCCGCCGCGCTCGACGTGCAGGTCGTCACCGACCGCACCACTACGATCCGCGCCTCGGTGCGCGACGTGCAGTTCGAGCTGGCGATGTCGGTCGTGCTCGTCGTGCTGGTCATGTACCTCTTTCTCGCCAACGTCTACGCGACCATCATTCCGAGTCTCTCGGTGCCGCTGTCGCTCATCGGCACGCTCGCCGTGATGTACCTGTGCGGCTTTTCGCTCGACAACCTCTCGCTGATGGCGCTGACCATCGCGACCGGGTTCGTCGTCGACGACGCGATCGTGATGATCGAAAACATCGCGCGCTACGTGGAAGAAGGCGAATCGCCGCTCGAAGCCGCGCTAAAGGGCTCGAAGCAGATCGGCTTCACGATCATTTCGCTGACCGTCTCGCTGATCGCCGTGCTGATTCCGCTCCTCTTCATGGGCGACGTGGTGGGCCGCCTGTTCCACGAGTTCGCAATCACGCTGGCCGTCACCATCGTGATCTCGGCGGTCGTGTCGCTCACGCTCGTGCCCATGATGTGCGCGAAGCTCCTGCGCCACACGCCGCCGCACGAGAGCCACCGCTTCGAGGCGCGCACACCGCGCGATCGACTGGGTGATCGCCCGTTACGCCGTCGCGCTCACGTGGGTGCTCGATCGCCAGCGCTCCACGCTCGTCGTCGCGCTGCTGACGCTTGCGCTGACGGCGCTGCTGTATGTGTTCATTCCGAAGGGTTTCTTCCCGGTGCAGGACACGGGCGTGATCCAGGCGATCACGCAGGCGCCGCAGTCGGTCTCGTATGCGTCGATGGCCGAGCGTCAGCAGGAGCTCGCCGCGCAGATTCTGAAGAACCCGGACGTGGAAAGCCTCACGTCCTTTATCGGCGTGGACGGCAGCAATATCACGCTGAACAGCGGCCGCATGCTCATCAACCTGAAGCCGCGCGACGACCGCAGCAACACCGCGAGCGAAGTGATCCGCAAGTTGCAGCAGGACGTCGCGCATATCGCCGGCGCGTCGCTGTACATGCAGCCGGTGCAGGATCTGACCATCGATTAGACAGTCAGCCCCACGCAGTATCAGTTCATGCTGACAGATCCGAACATCGGCGAATTCACGACGTGGGTGCCGAAGCTCGTCGAGCGGCTGAAACAGTCGCCCGAACTCGCCGACGTCGCGACCGACCTGCAGGACAATGGCCAGTCGGTCTATGTGGAGATCGACCGCGCCACGGCGTCGCGGTACGGCATTACGCCCGCCACCGTGGACAGCGCGCTTTACGACGCGTTCGGCCAGCGCATCGTCTCGACCATCTTCACGCAGTCGAACCAGTACCGCGTGATTCTGGAAGCGCAGCCCTCCATGCAGCATTACACCGAGTCGCTGAATTCCATCTATCTGCCCTCTTCCACGTCGTCCGGCGGGCAGGTGCCGCTTTCGGCCATTGCGCGGTTCATCGAAAAGCCGGCGCCGCTCCTCGTCACGCACCTGAGCCAGTTCCCCGCGACCACGGTGTCGTTCAACCTCGCGCCCGGTTCGTCGCTCGGCGCGGCCGTGAAGGCCATCGAGCAGGCGGAGAAGGACATCGGCTTGCCGGCGTCGTTCCAGACGCATTATCAGGGCGCGGCGCTCGCCTTCCAGGCGTCGCTCTCGAACGAACTGTTCCTGATTCTCGCGGCCATCGTCACCATGTATATCGTGCTCGGCGTGCTGTACGAGAGCTTCATTCACCCGATCACGATTCTGTCCACGCTGCCGTCGGCGGGTGTCGGCGCATTGCTCGCGCTGCTGATTACCGGCCACGATCTCGACATCATCGGCATCGTGCTGCTGATCGGCATCGTGAAGAAAAACGCGATCATGATGATCGACTTCGCGCTCTACGCCGAGCGCGAGGAAGGCAAGGCGCCGTGCGATGCCATTTATCAGGCATGTCTGCTGCGCTTCCGGCCCATTCTGATGACGACACTCGCGGCGCTGCTCGGCGCACTGCCGCTCATGCTCGGCACCGGCGCCGCCGGCTCGGAGCTGCGCCGGCCGCTCGGTATCGCGATTGCGGGCGGTCTGATCGTGAGCCAGTTGCTGACGCTCTTCACCACGCCGGTGATCTACCTCGCGTTCGACTCGCTGGCACGCCGTGCGCGCGAACGCTTTAACCGCGGCGGCCCGGCGGCCGGCAGACCAATTCGGGTTTCATGTTCGTCTCGCTGAAACCGAAGAGCGAGCGCAAGATTTCCGCCGATCAGGTGATCCAGCAACTGCGCGCGCCGCTTGCCGACGTCGCGGGCGCGCGCACGTTCCTGCAGGCGGTGCAGGACATACGCGTGGGCGGGCGGCAGTCGAACGCGCAATATCAGTTCACGCTGCTCGCCGATTCGACACCAGACCTGTACCAGTGGGTGCCGAAGCTCACGGAGGCGCTGCAGGCCCGCAAGGAACTCGCTGACGTGAATTCCGACCAGCAGCAAGGCGGGCTGGAAGCCATGGTGACGATCGACCGCGCGAGCGCGGCGCGGCTCGGCATCAAGCCGGCGCAAATCGACAACACGCTGTACGACGCGTTCGGCCAGCGTCAGGTGTCGACGATCTACAACCCGCTCAACCAGTATCACGTCGTGATGGAAGTCGCGCCGAAGTACTGGCAAAGCCCGGACATGCTCAAGCAGGTGTACATCAGCACGTCGGGCGGCAGCGCAAGCGGCGCGCAGACCACCAATGCACCCGCGGGCACGGTTACGGCAACCACGTCGACGACGAAATCGTCCGCCAGCGCGTCGTCGGGCGGCACGGGAGGTACGACAGCGTCGAGCGCCGCCGCGATTGCCGCCGATTCGGCGCGCAACCAGGCGATCAATTCGATTGCGTCGAGCGGCAAGTCGAGCGCGTCGTCGGGCGCGGCCGTGTCGACGTCGAAGGAAACCATGGTGCCGCTCTCCGCCATCGCGAGCTTCGGCCCCGGCAATACGCTGCTTTCGGTGAATCACCAGAGCCAGTTCGTCGCTTCGACAATCTCGTTCAACCTGCCGCCGAGCGTGTCGCTGTCCACCGCAACGCAGGCGATCTACCAGACCATGGCCGAGATCGGCATGCCGGCAACCATCCACGGCAGCTTCCAGGGCACCGCGCAGGCGTTCCAGCAGTCCATGTCGGATCAGCCGATCCTGATTCTGGCCGCGCTTGCCGCCGTCTATATCGTGCTCGGCATTCTGTATGAGAGCTATATCCACCCGCTCACGATTCTGTCGACGCTGCCGTCGGCGGGCGTGGGCGCGCTGCTCGCGCTGCTCCTGTTTCAGACGGAGTTCAGCATCATCGCGTTGATCGGCGTGATTCTGCTCATCGGCATCGTGAAGAAGAACGCGATCATGATGGTGGATTTCGCGATCGAGGCGTCGCGCCACGGCCGCTCGTCGCGCGACGCGATCCACGAGGCGTGCCTCCTGCGTTTCCGCCCGATCATGATGACCACCTTCGCCGCGATGCTCGGCGCGCTGCCGCTCGCGTTCGGACGCGGCGAAGGCGCGGAGTTGCGCGCGCCGCTCGGCATTGCGATTGTCGGCGGGTTGATCATGAGCCAGATGCTGACGCTCTACACCACGCCGGTCGTCTATCTGTACATGGACCGGATGCGCGTGCGCTGGGAGTCGCGCAAGGCGCGCAGGCGCGGTATCGCGCCGTCGGCCTGATGCCGTGGGACGCGATAGGGCACAACGGGACGCATGCCGCGCGATCTGACGTAATGTGATGCAAGCGCCAGGGCGCGGCGGGCTTTGAAGCAAGCCGATCGGCAAAGCTCGCCCGCTCGACTTCATGCCGCCCGCGCAATCGACCTTAGAGCTTCTGCTCCATCGCCAGCAGAAAAATGCGTTGCCATTGCCTTGCCTGCCGCTCGCTCTGCATCGGCAACAGCCACACGCCACGCGCGGCGTCCTTGACCTTCAGCGCGAGCTGCCATTGCGTTTCGTGACGCGCCACCTCGGCGGCGAGCAGATCGGCAAAGATATAGGCGCCCTGCTCCGCGCCAACCCGGACTTCGCAAAAGCGCTTGCCCGCGGCGAGCCGTACCGAGCCCCACGTGCCGTCCAGCCGGTGCGTCCAGTTGCCGTCGCGAACATTCGGCGCGACCTCCTTGCGGCGACGCAGCCAGTGAGCCACGGCGGCGATCAGCAGCAACGCGGCCAGAACCGCGACACCCGACGGCCACCGCCGTGCCGAAAGCCGCCTGCAACGCGTCGAACGCGCGCACCACGCCGTACACGAGCGCGATCAGCGCGAATAATCCAACCAGAATCGGCATCGCGAACTCTCGACCAGAAGCGTTACGGCTTGTGCGTCGCGGCCCAATCCTTCACGGCCTTGAGCGTGTTCTCCACATGCTTCTCCGGCCAAAGGCTCGTGTACTCGTAGATGATCTTGCCGTCCGGCGCGATCACATACGACACGCGGTTGGCCATCGAGCTATGCATCGGCATGCCGGCGTCGTAGGCGCCGATCACTTTCGACTGCGCGTCCGCCGCCACCGGGAATTTGCTGCGGCACTCGCTCACCGAGAACTTCTTCAACGTGTCGATGTTGTCATGCGACACGCCGATCACCGTCGCGCCATATTTCTTGTATTCGTCGACGGCTTCGGCGAATTCATGCGCCTCGATCGTGCAGCCCTTGGTGAAAGCGGCCGGGTAGAAGTACAGCACCACGGGCCCTTTTTTCGGCTCGTCGGCAAGCGAATAGGTGTACGTCTTACCGCCCAGCGACGCCTGTGCGGTGAATGGCGGCGCCGTGTCGCCCGGCTTCAGCGTCGCGTGCGCGGCCAACGAATAGGCGGCGCACGCCACGGACACAGCGGCGGCCAGCACCGCCGGCATAAGCTTTCTCTTCATCTGCGATCCTTTGAGCGTCGATGCATACCGGTTTCCGGCAGGAATTCACGGCTGTACCGTTCAGCGGCATTGACCGATGTTCGAGCAGCATGCAAGCGCCTAACGCGCCGCACCGAACCATGAACGGCCAGCCTTGCGCTCTATTGGACCACGTACGCGAAAAATACGTGCGAGAAGCGGCAGATGGCAGACGGCAGGCATCCCGATGCCGACATCGTCGCGAATCGACAGGCGGGCAATCAGGCCGCCGCTTCCTCGATATGCGCGCCGAACCACGCCGCCGCGGAGAGATTCAGCGCGGCCAGTATCTCGGGCGTGAGCGCGGCGAATTCCGGCGGCGCATCGGCACTGCGCGCGATCGACGCTGCGTCGCCTCCCTCGCCGGCCGCCTGGGCGATACGCAAGAGGGTGCCGAGCGGCCCGCCTTTTTCGACGATCGCCTCGCGAATCTGCGGCGCGAGGCCGAGCTTCTCGAGCACCGCTTTCGGCGTGCTGCCGAGCAGCACATGCACGAGCGAAAAGATGCCGGTCATGAACGCGGCGTCGGCGAATTCGTCGTCGGCGGGACGCAGCCAGCCCGCGGCCAGTTCCATGAAGCGCAAGCGCGTGCCCGCCAGCTGGACGAGCGGATCGGCTCGCCACGGCAGCTCGCCGCTGTCCGCGTAAAGCAGCAGCTGCGCCCAGCGCGCGATCTGCCGCGTGCCGGTCGCAATGATCGCCTCGCGCAGCGACGCGATATTGCGTCCGAGACCGAAGGCGCTCGAATTGACGAGGCGCAGCAACTGCACGACGACGCTCGGGTTCAGCTTCAGCTCGGCTTCCAGCTCGACGATGCCCGCGTCGCGCGACAGCAGCGCGAGCAGGCGCAACAGGCCCGGACGTGGCGAGCGGTTGCGCGGCGCGGCCAGCACTTGCGGCCGCGCGAAGAAGTAGCCCTGGAACAGGTCGAAGCCGAGATCGCGGGCGAGCGCGAAGTCTTCGCGCGTCTCGACTTTTTCGGCGATCAGCGTCTTGCCCCGGCCGCGCATGGCGGCGGCGAGTTCCGGCAGATGCGCGCGCCGTCTGCAAGAAGTCGATCTTGACAATGTCCGCATGCGGCAGCATCGCGAGCAGTTCGTCGGAGAGCTGCGTCACGTCGTCGAGCGCGACCTGGAAACCGCCGCGCCGCAGCTCGCCGAGCCGGCGCGCGAGTTGCGCGTCGAACCTGACCGTTTCGAGGATTTCGAGCACAAACCGCTCCGGCGGCATCACGTGGACGATGTCGTCGAACAGCAGCTCCCGGTCGATATTCACGAAGCCGCGATGCCGCCCGAGCACGGCGGGCACGCCGATGCCGCCGAGCGCGCGCGCCGCCACCTGCGCGGTCGCCTGCGCGTCGTTGGTGACTTTCGCATAGTTCTGGGCGCCGGCCCGGAACAGCAGTTCGTACGCATTGAGCGCGCCCGCGCGATCGAGGATCGGTTGCCGGCCGAGATAGACGAACTGTGCGGCCGTAGCCGCGTCGGGATCGTCGCCGGTCGCGTCGCGCACCTCGATGCGCCGGGCGGAGGCCCGGACCAAATGAAGTTCAGACATGGATCATCGGTGCAGCTTTCGAAGGCCTGAGCGGCAGCGGCGCGCCGCCAACGCACAGGGGTTTGCCGTATTAACGGACGTCGGGCAACCGCACTTTAACCGAATCCGCGCCGGACCAACCCTGAATCGGCCATTTCCGGCGGCTGTCGCGCGCTGATTTCCCTTACCGGATGTTTTTCTCGCGCAGCCGCTAAAGATTTCGGGCGGCGGGTCGTTATCATCTACGTGTCCGACGCGAGCCTGCGCTTTATCGGCTATCACCGCGAGTATCTCGAGACAATCACGCTGCACGAACTGGTGGCGCAGACCGATACCACGCGCCTCGACGCGCTGCTCGCGCGCGCCTCCACCACCGGCAATGTCGAGAAGGCGACCCTCGGGCTCATCAAGTCGCTGACCTATCCGATCACCGTCGAGCTGCGCGTGGTGCGCAGCAGCCATCACGGCATGGAAGGCTTCGCGATCGCCGGCTTCGACGTGTCGGCCTGGCGCGCGAGCGAGGAGCGCCTCATCCAGGCGCTGCATCTCGCTCGGCTGACCAATCTCGCCAACCAGTCCGCGCTGATTCCCGCGCTGCTCGAAGCGCAAAAGCGGGCCGACGCGCTGCTGCTCGACATCGACAATTATCAGCGGGTGAACCGCGCGCTCGGCTACGACGCCGGCGACGAAATGCTGCGCGACACGGCGCGGCGCATTCTGAACATGACGAGCCCGGACGAGACGGTGGCCCGCGTCGCCAGCGACGAGTTCGCGATTCTCGTCAAGCCGGCCGCCAACCGCACCGACGCGGCGGCGGCCGCGGAAGCGCTGGCGCGGCGCCTCCTGACCGCGATCCAGCAGCCGTATGTATTTAACGGCCAGCAGGTGCATCTGTCGGCGAGCATCGGCATTGCGCTTTATCCGGACGTGCGTCACGCGAACGACACCGCCGTGCGCGAGGCGATCAACTTGACCGGCATCGACCCGCGGCGCCTCGTGTTCGAGATCACCGAGAGCCTGCTGATGCACGACCCGGCGCATGCCAAGGTGCTGCTGGAGGACCTGACGGCCATGGGCATCCGCTTTGCCGTCGACGATTTCGGCACCGGCTATTCGAGCCTGGCTTACCTGCACCGGTTTCCCCTTGCAAAACTTAAGATCGACAGGAGTTTTGTCGAGAATCTGCTAACCTCCCGAAACGACCAAGCGATCGTCAGCGCGGTGGTCGGCCTCGCCCAGACGCTCGACCTCGAACTGGTCGCCGAGGGCGTCGAAACCGAAGCGCAGCGCAGCCTGCTCACTGAGATGGGATGTGACCACATACAGGGATGGCTCGTCTGCCAGGCGTTGCAATCCGACGAACTGGCGCAGCGTTTCGAAGCGCGCTCGCTTTATCTGCACACGGCCTAGCGTGCAGATCAGGCGCTCAAAGAGCGGCATCAGCCGGCTTCGCGCCGGCATGGCATTCATTGGAACACGTATGGCTTTTGCGGGACTCACATGGTAAAGGCGGCGGTGCTCGACCGGCTCTGGACGCGAATGAGCGAGCGCGGCGATTTCCCCATGCTGTCGCAGTCGTTGCGCACCACCATGGCGGCAATGAACAACGACGACCTCGACCTCACCGGCCTCGTGGAGGTGGTGCTGTCGGACTTCGCATTGACGCAAAAAGTGCTGCGGCTCGCGAACTCGGCCATGTATATGGCATTCGGCGGCAATATCACGACGGTGTCGCGCGCGCTGATGGTGCTCGGCATGGACGCCGTCGGCCATCTCGTCGTCGGCCTGAAAATTGTCGATCACTTTCATCACAGCGCGCCGCGCCGCATCGACGCGAAGCTCGAACTGAACCGCACGCTGCTCTCGGGCTGCGTCGCGCGCAAGCTGACCGAGCGCGGCGATCTGCGCGCCGGCGAGGAAGCGGTGGTCTGCACGCTGATGCGCCAGATCGGCAAGCTGCTGGTGGTGTTCTATCTCGACGCGGAATGGGATCAGATCCGCCGTCACATCGAAAGCGGCACGCTCGAAGCCGACGCGTGCGTGCTCGTGCTCGGCGTGACGTTCGACGAAATCGGCGAGGAAGCCGCCGTGCGCTGGCGCCTGCCCGACATGATCCGCTCGGGCATGGGCGAGTTCGATCCGCAGGACACCGAGCAGCCGCGCCAGGTGCAGTGGCTGCGCGCCATCACCAATTACTCGACGGCGGTCGCGGACGTCCTCACGCAGCAGAACGTGCCCGACTTCGAGCGCGAGGAGCGCATCGCCGAACTGGCGCAGGAATATAGCCGCGCGCTCAACACCGATCCGGAAGTGCTGCTCGAGATGAGCGTCGCGCTCGCCCGCGAAGAAGGCGGCGACGGCGTGATGCGCGAAATCGTCGAACTGCGCGCGAACGCCGACGCGATTGCGCGCGAGGCGCGCATCGCGGCAGGCGTCGAGGATTTGCGCAACCTGCCCGATAACAGCTCGCTCGCGCCCGCGCTCGGCATGGCATCGGAAACGGTGCTCGCGGCGCTCGGCTTCGCGCGCACGGTGGTGTTCGTCAAGCACAGCAACGGTACTTTCCGGGCACGTCTCGGCCTCGGCCCGAAAATCGACGCGGCGCTGCCCAAGCTCACCTTCGGCTCGGCCTTCGAGCCCGACGTGTTCCATCTGGCCATCGCGAATTCGGTGGGCATCTTCATCGAAAATGCGCGCGATCCGAAAATGGTCGCGCGGCTGCCCGAGTGGTTCCGCCGTTCATTCGACGACGCCCGCGCCTTCGTGCTGTTGCCGGTGGTGGATGAAACGGAGCAGACTGTCGCACTGCTCTACGGCGACTGGTCTCATACGCAGGAGCCACGCCGCATCTCACAGAAAGAGATGAGCGTGCTGAATGAACTGGCCAGGGAGTCAGGCCGTTTTTTCGGCCTGGGGCAGATGCGGGAAATGGAGACGATTTAAAGACGTGGCGTGATCGTTGATCGCGACAGCAAGTCTCCGGATTCTGTGTTTGCCCGACGCCAGATTGTTGAGCAGGTGATTTTTCGAAGCCGGCATGTATTCCATGCCGGCTTTTTCCCGTCTGATTCGCTTCGATGCGGACTGCGGCCTCAGTCCTCGATTCTTTCCAGACCTTCCGCGCTACGGTCCGCGACGCCCGCCCACGCGCCGGCCGCGAGCCCCATTTGCGCAACCTCCTCCACCGTCAACGGCGCAAGCGTCGCGCACAATGCGGCGAGCGTGTCCCACGCGCCGTTTTCGAGCGCTTCGACCGCGGCGAGCAACTGGCCGAGCACGCCTTCGCGTTGCAGAATCGCCGCCTGGATCGGGCGCGACAACGTCAGCACGTTCAGCGTGCTTTCGAGCGAGCCGCCGAACACCGCGTCGACGAATGAAAATACGCCGGTCAGAAACGCCGCGTCCGCTTCGTCGCGGCCGGCGTCGGGCAGGCGTTCGATCGCCAGTTCCATGAAACGCGCGCGCGTTGCCGCGAGCTGCAGCAGCGGATCGTCTTCGAGCGCGACCTTGCGGCCGTCCGCATACAACAGCAGCTGCGTCCAGCGCGCGATGCGGTCCGTGCCGGTTGCATTGATCGCCTCGCGCAGCGTCGTCACTTTATAGCCGACCGCGAAGCCGCTCGAATTTGCAAGCTTCATCAGATGCATAACCAGCACCGGATTGAGCTTGAGCTCCGCTTCGAGCTGCGCGACCGTGGGATCGCCCGCGAGCAGTTGCAACAGGTTCAGCAGCGCGTGGCGCGGCGCGCTGACACGGCGCGTCATCGAGGTTTGCGGACGCGCGAAGAAATAGCCCTGGAAACGGTCGAAGCCTAAACCGTGCGCCGTTTCGAAGTCGGCTTGCGCGTCGAGCCCTGAGGCGATCAGCAGCTTGCCCGCCGACTTCAGCACGCTCGTCAACTTGGGCAAGAGCGCGGCGGGCGCACGCGTGATGTCGATCTTGATGGCTTCCGCGTAAGGCAGGAGCTTCGCGAAGGTCTCGTCCGGCTGCGTCACGTCGTCCAGCACGAAACGATAGCGCCGGCCATGCAGTTGCACGATCCGCGCGATCAGTTCTTCGTCGATGTGGATGTCATGCGGCAATTCGAACAGGAAGCGCTCGGTGGGCAGCCGCTCGATTGCGTTGTCGAACAGCAGATCGTGGCTCGTGTCGATGTACGCCGGGTGTCCGGTCAATGCGCCGCGCACATTGTTGCCCTCGACCAGCCCGCGGATGACGGCGCGCGCCGCACACTCTGCTGGTGTGGGCGCGCGACCGGCTCGCGCGTCGCGTTCGTCGGTGTGGTCGGCGTCGGCGTCGAGGTCGGCGGGCGCCTCGGGCGGCAATTCCAGCGCGCGAATCTTGAGCTCGTAGCCGCACAGCATGCCGTCCCGATTCAGGATGGGCTGCCGCGCGAAGCTGGCGTTCAACTGCGCATCGTCCACGGCCCCCGTACGGCCCGGATTCTCGACTGCAATGGTGCTCATTCTGGTCCCCCGCGAGGCGCCCCCGGCGCTTGCTGCTGTCTTGTGGTTATCGCAGCACGCTACGCGTGCCATGTGTTTATCGTTTGCGACGGCGCGCAGCGTGACGCAGCGCGCCCGGCGATTTTAGCGCAGCCTGTCTTGCGCGCACATGTCCACAAAACAATATCTGGAAATATTTGGGCGCGGGCAAATGACATGATCGCGATGGGAAGCAAACACGCGCACCATGCAAAACGGCCGCATCGAGCGGCCGTTCAGTGTTTTCACGCGTCGACGCGTGGGGCGTTACTTGAGCACCACCTTCACGTCGAAATATTTCGCCGCGAAGCGGTCGATCGTGCCGTCTGCCTTCAGTTCCTTCAGCGCTTGGTTCAGCGCATCCTTCAGCGCCTTGTCGCCGCGGCGGATGCCGAAGCCGACGCCCGCCCCCAGCAGCTTCTCGTCGCTGACGGCCGGACCCGCGAACTCGAATCCCGCGCCTTGCGGCTTCTTCAGAAAGCCTTTCGACGCCGCTTCGGCGTCTTGGAACGACGCGTCGAGCCGGCCGGAGGCGAGGTCCGCGTAGATCTGGTCCTGCGTCTGATACGGCACGACGGCGACGCCGGCCGGCGCCCAGCGCGCCTTCGCGTACGTCTCCTGAATCGTGCCCTGCAGTACGCCGACATGCTTGCCCTTCAGCGACGCGGGCGTCGGCTGCAAACCGCTGCCCTTCTTCGCGATCATCTGATTCGGGATCGTGTAGATAGGATCCGTGAAATCGATCGCCTGACGACGCTGGTCGGTGATCGTCATGTCCGAGTTGATCGCGTTGAACTTGCGCGCCTGCAAGGCAGGAATCAGGCCGTCGAACGAATTCTCGACCCACACGCACTTCGCCTTCAGCTTCGCGCACACGGCATTGCCGACGTCGATGTCGAAACCCTGCAGCTCGCCCGACGGCGACTTCGATTCGAATGGCGCATAAGACGCCTCCACACCGAAACGCACTTCCTTGATGTCCGCCGCCATGGCCGAGCCTGCCGTGGCCGTTGCCGTCGCGAAGAGCGCGAGCGCAGCCGTGTTTCGCCAATTCATCTTCATTACGGGTGTTCCTCTACGGTATTGAATAAGACGGAGCCGAATCCGGACTGGCATGATTGCCGCGCCAAAAATGCGATTCAAACTCGCGCGGCCGCTGTGGTGCAGCGCAGCAGCGCGAGGCGGGGATTGTACAGGCTCGGGTGCCGCGCCTGCGGGCAGCTCGGGACGGCTCGCTCGCGCGGTACACGGCACGCGCGGCGTGCAAAGCTGCAACTTGATGTCGCGCTGGCGCAAACACCGCAGGTGCACGCGCCGAGGTTCTTCTACGTCAGCGCCGTCAAACCAGCGCGGTGAGCGTGTCTTGCGTCGTCTCGATCACCATCAGGCCGGCGCGCAAGCCGGGCTTGACCGTGGCATTCGGAAACACGAGGCGCTCCTCGTCGTGCCGGACGATGTAGCGATAGTCGCCATCGCGTGCGAGCAAGGTGTTTTTCCCGAACGGCGTGAAGTTCGCGACGTCGGGCGCGACCAGCAGTTCGAACGCATCGCTTTGCTTCGTGATCTGGTCGATCACTGTGAAAGCGCGCGGCAAGGGGCCGTCTTCGCGCCCATTCGTCCCGGCGATCAGTTGACGCAGCGCCGCGTCCGCGCCCGCAAAGCGCGTGAGATCGTTCTGGCCGAACGGGCGCACCTTGCCGAGTTCCAGCGTGCATGCGTCGGCGCCGCACGTCTGCGCGGTGAAATGCGAGTAGGTGTTGCCCTTCGTGGTGTGCAGCAGCACCGCACTGATCTGCGCCTGTCCGAGCCACTCGAACATCGCGCGTGAAAACGGTCTGCCGGTATGCGGCAGCAGCGCGAAGCGCTCGAACGCGGACGCGCGGATCGCCGTGTGCATGTCGATATGCCAGCGCGCGCCGGGCTCTTCTGAAGCCGCGGCGAAAAACTGCACGGCCGCCTGCTCCAGCGCGGCCGCGCGCGGCGCCTCGTGACTCGCCGCCAATTGCCGATGCCGGCCGCTGAAGAGGCGGTTCAGATCGTCGTCGCGATAACGGCAGCCGTCGCGCATCGCATCGACATTGCCGAGAATCACCAGCAGACGGCAGCTCAACGCGGCCTCGCCGAGCGCGATGTCGCGTACCAGATACGAAAGCAATTCGATGGGCGCAGTCTCGTCGCCGTGCACGCCGGCCGACGCGAGCACGCTCGGCGCGTTCGCAGCAAGCGTGGCGGGCTCCATCAGCAGCACGCCGTCGCCGTCGCCCTGCCATGACCAGCGCACGCCGCCGGCGCACGTGCCTTGCATCGCGTTCCCAGCCGGCCGCGTGCCGGCGAGCGTATAGGCGAGGAAATCCGCGAGCATCGCGCTCGCCTCGCCGCGCTCAGCGCTGGAAGTCATAGAGCGATCCGAGTCCGAGAATCTGCGTGAGTTCGTCGAGCGCGGTGCGCGACTCGGCGAGCAGTTGCGGATCGGCAAGATCGGCCGGCGCCAGACGGTCGCGATAATGCTTTTCGATACACGTATCCAGCCGGCCGAACAGCGTGTCGTCGATCCACACGCCTTGCGTGACCGCCGCGCGTTCCGCGTCGTTCAACACCACGCGCAGGCGCAGGCACGCCGGACCGCCGCCGTTTTTCATGCTCTCGCGCAGATCGAACACGAGCACCTCGTCGATGGGACCCGTGTGCGACGTGAGGTCGTCGAGGTACGCCGCCACGCGCGGGTTTCCGCGGCACTCCTGCGGCACGACCAGCACCTGCTTGCCGTCGGGACGCGTCAGCAACTGGCTGTTGAACAGATACGACGAGACGGCGTCCGCGACGCTCACCTGCGCGTCCGGCACTTGGATCACATCGAATTCGGCGTTCAGGCCAGCAAGTTTCCCGCGCAATTCGTCGTACACGGCGTTCTGTTCGACGAACGCGAGTTCGTGGCAGAAGAGCGTATTGCGATTGCCGACCGCGATCACGTCATTATGAAAAACGCCCGCGTCGATCACTTCGGGGCTTTGCTGCGCATACACCGTCGCCTCTTCGAGCAGCCCATGGCGATGCGCGACCGCCCGGCTCGCCTCGAACGTTTGCCGCGCCGGGAAGCGCCTGGGCTCCGGCCCGCGGCGATATTCGCTGCGGCCATACACGAAGAATTCGACACCGCGTGCGCCGTATTCGGAGCAAAAGCGCGTGTGATTCGCCGCGCCTTCGTCGCCGAGCGCGGGCGTGCCGGGCAAGGCTTCGTGCACCGCGAAGCGGTTGGCGTCGCTGAAAATGGCGCGCAACGTGCGGCGCGTCGATTCGTGTTCGATCGCGCGATGCAGCTTGCTGCACAGATTGGCCGGCGTGAAGTGCACGCGGCCGTCCTGCGTGTCGGCTGAGGGACTCACGGTTGCCGCGTTGGCGGTCCACATTGCGGAGGCCGAACTCGCCGCCGCCAGCAACTCGGGCGCGTTCTTCGAGACGCGCGCAATCACAGTCGCGTCGTCGCCGGAAAAACCGAGCTCGCGCAACAGACGCATCGACGGACGCTCCTGCGGCGGCAGCACGCCCTGGTGAAAGCCGAGATCGGCCAGCTGCTTCATCTTGCGCAGGCCTTGCTTCGCGGCCGCCTTCGGGTTCGCAACGGACTTCTCGTTGTTCTGCGACGCGACATTGCCGAACGACAGCCCCGCGTAGTTGTGCGTCAGGCCGACCAGGCCGTCGAAATTAGCTTCAGTGGCTTGCATCGTCGATCCTTAGAATTGAAGGCCCGGCGAGACGCTCGCGGGCATTTGCAGTTGCGCGCTTTCGACGGAAGCCATCGGATACGCGCAGTAATCGGCCGCGTAATAGGCGCTCGGCCGGTGGTTGCCGGACCGGCCCGGGCCGCCGAACGGCGCGCCGGACGAGGCGCCGTTGGTCGGCCGGTTCCAGTTGACGATGCCCGCGCGGATAGTGCGCTGGAAATGCGTCCACAGCGCTTCGTCGTCGGCGAGAAGGCCCGCGGAGAGACCGAACTGCGTGTCGTTGGCCTTTTCGAGCGCTTCGTTGAAGCTGTCGTAACGGATGATCTGCGCGAGCGGTCCGAAGTGCTCCTCGTCGGGCAGATTCGCAACGGCGGTCACATCGAGAATGGCCGGCGTGACGAAACCGAGCTTCGGATCGCGCTGCTCCATTTTCAGCAACGCCCGCGCGCCGCCGGCAAGCAGCCGCTCCTGCGCCTCGACAAGCCGCGAAGCTGCGCGCGCCGAGATTACCGCGCCCATGAAAGGCTGCGGTTGCGCGTTGTATTCGCCGACACCGATGCGCGACGCGACCTCGACGAAGCGCGCGAGAAAGCGCTCGCCGGCTGCGTCGTTCGACACGAAGATACGCCGCGCGCACGTGCAGCGCTGCCCTGCTGACAGAAACGCCGACTGGATCGTGTGATGCACGGCGGCGTCGACGTCCGCGACCGGGCCGACCACGAGCGGATTGTTACCGCCCATTTCGAGCGCGAGCACGATTTCGGGGCGTCCGCCAAACTGCTTGTGCAGCAATGTTCCGGTGTCCGAACTACCGGTGAAAAACAGTCCGTCGATCTGCCGGTGATTCGCGAGTGCAATGCCCGTGTCTTTCTCGCCTTGCACGAGATTCAGCACGCCCGCCGGCAAGCCCGCGTCGCGCCAGATCTGCACGGTCAGCGCGGCAACGCCGGGCGCCAGTTCCGAGGGCTTGAACACCACCGCATTGCCTGCGATCAGCGCCGGCACGATGTGCCCGTTAGGCAGGTGTCCGGGAAAGTTATACGGCCCGAACACGGCGACCACGCCATGCGGACGATGCCGCAAGACCGCGGTGCCGTCCGCCATTGCCGAACGTTTTTCGCCGGTGCGCTCGTTGTAGGCCTGAATCGAGATCTCGACCTTCGCGGCCATCGACGCCGCTTCGGTCCGCGCTTCCCACAGCGGCTGCCGGTCTCGCGGCCGATCGCTTCGGCAAGCGCTTCCTTGCGCTCGGTGACGAGTGCCGCGAAGCGGCGGACCACCGCGCAACGGTCGTCGAGACTGAGCGCCGACCATGCGGCAAACGCACGGCGCGCGCAGTGCACCGCGCGGTCCACGTCCTCGGCCGACGCGCTATTGCCTTCCCATACCGTCGCGCCCGTACCCGGGTTGCGCGACACGAATGCGGGTCCTGTGCCGGCGGCCCATTCGCCGTCGATGAAAAGCTCGCTCATGACCATCCCTGTTTGTGTTTCAACGGCAGTACCCGGACCGGGTCGCCTGACTTGACGCCGAGCGCCGATGCCTCCAGCGCATGCATGCGGAACACGCCGTCTTGCGGCACGCCTGCGGCCACGCCCACGCGAAAATCGCCGAGCGACGTATTCGACACCATCGAGCGCGGCGCATCCTGCGGCGCACCCGCCCGCACGTCGGCAATCTCCACCGGCACGACCACGCTTTCTCGCACCGTGCGCAAGTCGGAGATATAGCATTCGAGCACCGGCCCGGCGTCGAAAATATCCACGTGGTTCTCGTAGCGCAGCCCTTCCGCTTCGAGCATGCGGCGCGCCGGAATCGTGTCGCTGTGCGTGAGGCCGACGCATTGCTGCGCCTCTTTCGGCAACAACTCGACATACACTGGATAACGCGGCATCAGCTCCGCAAGAAACGCCTTGCGTCCATGGGAGCTCAGGTAGTCCGCGGCGTTGAAGTCGATCTGATAGAAGTGCGAACCGACCGCGCGCCAGAACGGCGACATGCCCTGCTCGTCGAAATGGCCGCGCAATTCCGCGCATAAACGCTGCGGAAAGCGCTCGCGGAACTGCGCGAGGAACATGAAACGCGAGCGCGACAGCAAGCCGCCCACGCCGCTCGTGCGATAACGCGGGCTTAGGAACAGCGAGCAGACCTCGGCGTAACCCGTCAGATCGTGAGAGATATTGAGCGCGCGCATGCGCGTCCAGATGCCGAGGTCCTGGCTCGTGTGCACCACCGTGCTCACGCGATAGTTGTAGAACGGCTGCTGCAGGCCGACCGCCGTTTCGATTCCGCAGACGCCCGCGACATCGCCCGTTTGCGTATCTTCCATCACGAAGAAATAGCCCGCCTCATGCGGCGCGGCTTTGTCTTCCATAGTGCGGCGCGCCCGTTCGACACGCGCGGCGAGCGCCTCGCGGTCCGGCTTGAAGGTGGTGAGCCCTGGGCCGGTTTCCTGCGCGAGCCGCATCAAAGCGTCCACATCGCCTCGTTGCACAACGCGAACGACGATCATTGCGCGTCTCCCGATTGTTGGTCCTGCTTGTCGCCTTGCCGCTCGTGCAGCGGCACGCAGTGCACCGCGTCGCCGTCCTGCACGCCGAGCGCGGCGCGTGCCGCCTGCGCGAGCGGCGCGCCTTCATTTTTACCGGCCGGCAGATCGCCGAGCACGCAGCGGAACTCGCCGTCCGCGCCGTTGTGCGCGATCAGAAAGGCCGAGCCGCTCGCGGGCGCCGCACTCTCGCGCACGACGCGCGTTTCGTTGCGCGTCACGCACGCACTGCGGTCTACCTGCGCAGTCAGCACCGGGCCGGCGTCGAAAATGTCGATGAAGCGGTCGGTCTCGAAGCCTTCCTCGAGATGGATTTCATACGCGAGCAACGCGTTCGCATCCGGCTCGCCGAGCACGCGCTGCGCCGCTTCGGGCAGCAACGGCACATAGATCGGATAGGTGGGCATTACTTCGGCAATGAACGTTCTGCTGCGGCCGCCCGACTCGATTTCGATGTCGGCGAAATCACGCCCGAAGAACTTGCGCCCCACCGCTTCCCAGAATGGCGACACGCCCTTGTCGTCGGTCACACCGAGCAGCAGCGAAAAAACCTCGGACGTAAAGCGCTTGCGATTCGCGGCTATGTACATCATCCGCGCGCGCGACAGCAGATGCGCGGCGGCGTCGCCGCGCAGCGACGGGTCGATGTAGTAGCCCGCGAGCCGGCTCTTGCCGGTCAGTTCATGCGACATGGTGAGCGCGTGAATCTTGCGGTTCACGTGCAGTTCGCGCGATGCATGAATCAGCGCGTCGTTGCGAAACGCATAGAACTGATCCGAGTAGCCCGCCGCCGCGACGATGCTCGCCGTGCCCATCAGCTTGCCGGTCTCGCTGTCTTCGAGCACGAACAGATAGAACTCCTCGCCCGGAAAGTCGAGGTCCGCGCGAAACGAGTCTTCCGACAGCGCGACGCGTGCTTCGAGCGCGCGGCGGTCGTGCGGCAGTGAATGCAGCACCGGCTGGGCGGTGCACGCCATATGTTCGAGCGCATCGAGATCGGCGAGGCGGCCGGGGCGTACGAAGAGCATCATCGTTCCTGTCGAATGTGACGCATGGAGGGACCAACAGTCGGCGCGGTGCGCTGAAACGCACCGCCGGTTTTGAGGCCGCTTATTTCGACGTCGCTTCGGCGATGGCTTTGGCGAGCCGCTCGAAGCCCTCGTTCATGTCGTCGAGCGGCATAATCAGCGACGGCACGAAGCGCAGCACGTCCGGTCCCGCCATCAGCATGATCACGCCGTGCTGGCCCGCGGCCATGACGAAATCTTTTGCGCGGCCCTTGTAAGCGTCCGTCAGTTCCGCGCCGATCAGCAAGCCCTTGCCGCGCACTTCCTTGAAGAGGCCGAAGCGTTCATTGAGCTTCGCGAGGTGGTCTTTCAGCACGTCGCTGCGCGTGCGCACGCCTTCGAGCAGTTTCGGATCGCTGACGAGTTCGATCACCTTCTCCGCGATGGCCGAGCCGAGCGGATTGCCGCCGTAGGTCGTGCCGTGCACACCGACCTTGAAATGCGCGGCCAGTTCGTTCGTGGTCAGCATGGCGCCGATCGGGAAGCCGTTACCGAGCGCCTTTGCGGTGGTGAGAATATCCGGCGTGACGCCCGTGTTCTGGTAGGCGTAAAAGTAGCCGCTACGGCCGACGCCCGTTTGTACCTCGTCGAAAATCAGCAGTGCGTCATGCTGATCGCACGCTTCGCGCAGCGCCTTGAGGAACGCGGGATCGGCCGGAATCACACCGCCCTCGCCTTGGATCGGCTCGACGATTACCGCGCAGGTTTTCGCGCCGATGGCCTGTTTCGCGGCCTCGATGTCGTTGTACGGCAAATGAACGATGCCTTGCGGCACCGGCCCGAAGCCTTCCGAATACTTCGACTGCCCGCCCACACTGACGATGAAGAACGTGCGGCCATGAAACGACTGCGTGAAGGAGACGATTTCGAATTTGTCGGCGCCATGGCGATCGAACGCGACGCGGCGCGCGAGCTTCAGCGCGGCCTCGTTCGCCTCGGCACCGGAGTTCGCAAAGAACGCGCGGTCGGCGAACGTCAGATCTTCCAGACGTTTGGCAAGGCGCAGCACCGGCTCGTTCGTGTAGCCATTGCCGATGTGCCAGAGTTTGCCGCCCTGCTCGTGCAAAACTTTCAGCAGTTCGGGATGCGCATGACCGAGCGCGGTGACGGCGATGCCGCCGGCGAAGTCGATATAGTCGCGGCCTTGCGTATCCCAGACGCGCGAGCCGAGACCGCGGTCCGGCACGAAGGCGGCGGGCGCGAACACCGGCACCATGACTTCGTCAAAGGTCTTGCGTGTCACTATCAGGTCGTTCATGGCAAATCCTCGTTACAGGTGAGAGGTAATACACGTAGTGTAGGAAACCGTGCGCGCGGCGTCTTGCGCATAGGCGACGTTTTCTGTGGGGTTCCATCGTCACGCGCGCAGCGGCGACGCGTCGCGCAATTCAATCCGCGAAATCCGGCCGCTCGATCAAGGCGCCCGCGCGCGGCTCGCTCGCCGCGGCGCCGCTTGCGCCGGTCTGCCGGTCGATCCAGTTGCGGCGATCCTCGCGCGGCGTCACGCCGAAGCGCTCGCGGTAGGCATTCGAGAAGTGCGCCGCCGACGAAAACCCGCACGCGAGGCTGATCTGCACGACCGACTTGCTCGTGCGCTGCAATTGCGTGCGCGCTTTGGAAAGCCGCAGGCCCAGATAGTATTTGGACGGCATGGAGCCGAGATACTGGCGAAACAGGCGCTCCAGTTGCCGCCGCGAGACGCCGACGAGACCCGCGATTTCGTCCGTCGTGAGCGGGTCTTCGATATTCGCTTCCATCAGCAGCAATGCATCGTTCAGGCGCGGATGGCGCTCGCCCGGCGCGGTCACGAACGGAATGCGTTGACGCTCCTCGCCGACGCGCAATACGCCGCACACGCCGAGCGTGTCCGCGATACGGTCCGCGAGTTCCGGACCGTGCTCGCGGCCGATCATCGCGAGCATGAAGTCGACGGTGGCCTGACCGCCCGCGCAGGTCGCGCGATCGCGGTCGATTTCGAAAATCTGCTGGGTGACGATGGAACGCTCGAACTGCTCGGCGAACTTCTGATACGTCTCCCAGTTGACGCTCACGCGATGGCGGGACAATTGCCCCGCCATCGCGAGCCACCACACGCCGTGGTGGATGCCGGTGACGAGCGGCGTGCGTTGCCCGACCCGCCGGTGACCACGATCAGCCAGTCACACGCAATCGCGTCGCCGAACGCGGCATCGGCAGGCCATTGCGCGCCGCCCGCAAGCGGCACCGCGCGGCCGTCCCACGAGCAGACCTGCACGCGGTACAGCGCGCGGCCGTCGATTTCATTGGCCAGATTCAGTGCGTCGACAATCGGTCCGACGCCCGACATCGACACGGGCGGCAATGCGACGATTGCCACCTGCGTGGTGCGTGCGGGACTGGACGTGCGGGCCATCGGTTGAGTTGGGACGCTCGTGCGCGGCGCGTTATTTGAGGCTGCCGGAAAGGAACTGCTTGAGCCGCTCGCTGCGCGGCGCGCTCAACACCTCGGCGGGCAGGCCCTCTTCCTCTGTGCGGCCCTGATGCAGGAACATCACATGATTCGACACGTTGCGCGCAAAGCCCATTTCGTGCGTGACGACGATCATGGTGCGCCCCTCTTCTGCGAGCTTCTGCATGACCTTCAGCACTTCGCCGACGAGCTCGGGGTCGAGCGCGGAAGTGGGCTCGTCGAACAGCATCACATCCGGGTTCATTGCGAGGGCGCGAGCAATCGCCACACGCTGCTGCTGCCCGCCCGACAGATGCGACGGATACTGCTTTTCGACGCGCGGCGCGAGGCCCACCTTCTCCAGATATTCGCGCGCCCGGTCTTCCGCTTCGCGGCGCGGCACGCCGAGCATGTGAATCGGCGCCTCGACGACGTTCTCGAGCACATTCATATGCGCCCACAAATTGAAGTGCTGAAACACCATCGCGAGCTTCGTGCGAATGCGCTGCAACTGTTTGTGATCGGCTACTTCGAGATTGCCGCCGCGGTCGGTCTTCGTCTTGACCGCTTCGCCGTCGACGACGATCTGCCCCGCGTTCGGCCGCTCCAGAAAATTGATGCAGCGCAGGAAGGTGCTTTTGCCCGAGCCGCTCGCGCCGATGATGCTGATCACGTCGCCCTTGTTCGCATTCAGCGACACGCCCTTGAGCACTTCGTTATCGCCATAGCGCTTGTGGATGTCCTGCACGGCGAGCTTGCAAGCCTGGGTTTGCGTGGTATGGAGCAAGATGCTCTTCCTTTCAAAATACGGATCAACGTGCGACGGCGCGCATCTGTGCGCCGCCTGCTGCGAACACGGGCGCGCTCAGTGCGTGCGCACCGCCAGATAACCGAGCCAGTGACGCTCGGCGCGGCGGAACAGCCGACGAGCGCAAACGACACCACGAGGTAAATCAGCGCCGCGAGGCCGAATGCGTCGAACGACTGATAGGTCGCCGAATTCGCGTCGCGCGCCACCTTCAGAATATCCGGCACGGTGGCCGTGAACGCGACCGTGGTCGCGTGCAGCATCAGGATCACCTCGTTACTGTACAACGGCAACGCGCGGCGCAGCGCGATGCGAGCGCACGAATTCGAGGCTGTACATGCCGGTATAGATCAGCAGCAGTTGCACGTACAGCGGCGTGCCGCGAAACACATACGTGTAAAGACGCACCGGCGTCGAAAGCCAGCGTTTTTTCGACACGCGCGCCACCGCGAGCGGAATCGCAAGACAGAAACCAATGCCGACCGAGGCGACCAGCAGCCACAGCGTCACCGCGAGCCCGGACATGCGCTGGCCGTCCCAGTAGAGAAACGCGCGCCAGAATTCGTTGAGAATGTCGATCATGGTCTTAAAGCTCCGCGTGCCGCACGCCGATCGAATAGCGGCGTTCCAGCCAGATCAGCGCGAGGTTCGAAACGGTCGTCAGCGCGAGATAAATGAGCGCCGCGATCAGGATGAAGAAGAACATGTTGAAGGTGCTTTTGCCCGCGTCCTGCGCGGCCTTGACGACATCCGCGAGACCGATGATCGACACGAGCGCCGTCGCTTTCACGAGCACCTGCCAGTTGTTGCCGATGCCGGGCAGCGCGAAACGCATCATCTGCGGAAAGAGAATGCGCGCGAACACCCGCGCGCCGCTCATGCCGTAGGCGCTGCCGGCTTCCAGCTGGCCGCGCGGCACGGCGAGGAACGCGCCGCGAAACGTCTCGGTGAAGTACGCGCCGTAAATGAAGCCGAGTGTCAGCACGCCGGCCACGAACGGGTCGATGTCGAACTGCGGGAGATCGAGCGCGTCGGTCAGATTGTTGACCGCGATCTGGATGCTGTAGAACAGCAGCATCAGCACGAGGTCGGGCACCGAGCGAATCAAGGTCGTGTAGCCGGTGGCGAGCGCGCGCAACGGCCGGTTAAGGGACAGTTTCGCCGCCGCGCCCGCCAGCCCGAGCAGCACGACGGCCGCGAGCGACAGGACCGACAGTTCGACGGTCTGGATCGTGCCGGCCAGCAACACCGGACCAAAACCGTATAGCACCACGTGTGTCTCCATCCAGGTTCGTTTGAAGGTGCCTGGATGCAGCCGGCTCATCCCACCCCGGCTCATCAGGCATGGCGCGGAGTCTCGCAAGCGAAAATTAAATTCTCAAAGCCAGGCGCGAAGTTTGCTGCGTTGCAACAAGCGGCTCATGACGCGCGGTGCAGCCTGCAGCGCCTGATGTTGCGGGGCCTCCCGCCAAGCCATGCCAAGCGCGGCGGGCACGCCCGGCAGCGATTTCGCAAGTTTGAGGTCGCTTTTTCGATAGACGGCGCGCGCTTCGCGCAACGTGAAGCGCGCGCGAGAACCGCAGCCCGACCAAGACCCGGCGCGCCGTTGTAGCTAGTCCATGCGAGCCGCGCGCGAATGGCCGGCAGCATGTGTTCCACCGCCGCGCGCCCTTCCTCGATGGCCGGCGCTGCGCGATGAAAATCGAAAATGCCCATGCCGCCGAGGCGCGGCTGGATCAGGATGTCCGCGGGCTCGCCCGCAAGGCGGCTGCGCGTGATCCGCACCTGCATGATGTTGCGCGATCGAACTCAACATGGAGAGGGCACACGGGCGCTCGGCGCGGGCGGCACGCGCACGTCGTCGGTGACACGCTCCTCGGCCGGCGCGAGCCAGCGCGGCCACGGCTTGCCGTTACGGCGCAGCGAAACGGGCGTCGGGGCGGTCGGATCGAGGGCGGGCGTGTCCACCACCGCGCCGCCGAAATCGCGTCCGTTAAGAATGTCGTTGTTCAGATCCACCGCGATCACGCAGTCCGCCCGCATGCCGCGCGCGACCGACACCGGCACCGGATTGCTCAGGCCGCCGTCGACGAGCCATACGCAGTTGTGCCACACCGGCGTGAAAATGCCGGGAATCGCAATCGACGCGCGCACCGCGTCGACCACGCTGCCGTCCTGCAGCCAGCTTTCGCGGCCCGTGTCGAGTTCGGTGGCGACCGCCGCGAACGGCATGTTCAGCTGCGCGATGGACCGGCCGTTGAATTTGTCGGCGAACAGCTGGATCACCTTGCGCCCGCCGAGCAAGCCGCCCGACAGGCGCAGATCGAGCAGGCGCACGACTGTCTGCCACGTGAGCCGCGAAACCCACTCTTCCAGCCAGTCGATGTCGCCGTTCGCATAGACGGCGCCGACCAGCGCGCCGATCGAGGTCCCGCAGACCACGTCGGGCTTGATGCCCGCGTCGTGCAGCGCGCGAATCGCGCCGATATGCGCCCAGCCGCGCGCCGCGCCGCCTCCCAACACCAGCCCGATACGGCTGTATCGACGTCGACGTATCATGATGCCCCCGTCTTTCTGCTTTTCGTTGCTTCTAGCGCCCGCGCACGACGTCCGAACGCGACGTTCTGTACACCTGGTGATTCTGGTCGAAGTGCACGTTAAAAATGCCTTCTTCCGTCACGCCGCCTTCGCGCCACTTCCAGCTCCACACCGTCTCCGGCTTGAGCGGAAAGACCGCGACCTCGCCCGGTTTGCCGAGCAGCCGCCGCACCTCGTCCTCCGTCATGCCGATGCGGATCTTGCCGAAATTCGCCGCGGTCAACACCTGCGTGATGGATTGCAGTTTACCGTCACGGTCAATGTCCACCATGTACGTATTCAAACCTTGCGGACCACGTGGATATTCGAAACGTTTGGAGCCGTCGGTATAGGTCCGTTCGGTTTCGGGCTTGCCCATCTGCTCGCGGATCTGCGCTTCGGTCGTGACGCCGGGCGTCATGTTCTTGAGCAGCAGTGCGTCGGGCTTCACGGCGTTGAAGATGTCCTTGATTTTTTGCACGGTGCGCTCGCTCTGTTGGTCGTCGCACGCGGTGAGCGCGATGCACGCGGCCAGCATGGCGACAATAGGTAGTTTCAGGCTCACAGCCAATTTCCTGTAGCGATGCGGGCGCGAATGCCTGCATCGGTCGTGTAGTGATTCCCCACAGAACTTGCCTTGGGGGCACGTTACAGGATAACCGCGCGAGGCGAAAACCGCGAGCGCACGCGCCGCCCGCGACAACGCGCCGATACTGGCTGCGCGGGCAGAAAACGCCGCACATAAAGGGGTTTTTCGACGCTGACGCGCTCTGCGCCCAATTTATTGCAAATAGCAACAGACGCAACAGAAAGCAAAAAGGCGACGCTGTGCAAAGCGTCGCCCATGCGAGGCGGCATTCAAGCCGTGCTAACGGCAGGTACGGTCAGTACGCTGGAAGAAGGTTGACAGGCCGGGCGGCCTGCAGGAGGAACGACGCGCAGCGGTCCCGTTCCGGCGTGGCGATGAACGACCTTGGCCGCTCACCTCGTGCCATCGCCGGAATGACGAACCGCTGCTTGTCCGGTCGCCCTGGTCCCCTCATTAAGCCTTCCAAGTGACGTTAATCTAACGGGATCGGCGGCTTTAGATGAGAGCGCGTTTACACCGAATTTGCAGAGGATTTCGCCGCGTGCCGTGCAGTGCAGTGGAGATTCAGCGCGATTCCTGTGAGATTTCAGCGGGATTGCAAAACGCGTCAGGACAGCGGGAAGCTGCGGTCGAAGCTTGCGCGCACATCCAGATGCGCGCGAATCACGTTGGCCGCTTCGTAGCTGTCGGCGGTACGCTGCTGCGCGGCCACCACCGTGTCGTCGATTGCGACGGGATGCACTTGGCCGCGCTGATAAACCGTCTTCAACACATCGGTCGGCAAACCCGTGACGCGCGATTGCATCGCCGCCACCTCGTCCGGATGCGTGAGCGCCCAGCGCGAACTCGACATGCTGCGTGAAATCGTCGCCGCCGACACGCCGCCCGTCGGCACGCTCAACTAAAAAGCAACCGCCGTCAGATCACATGGAACCCATGCGTGCCGTCACGAGCGAGCTGCACAACCAGGCCGTATTCCCACTCCAGGTAGGCGTTCATCGCCTCGCGCGCGTTGTCCGTGCCCTCGTAAGGACGGCGGTACCGGTCGATGCGCGACGACGCCATCCGAGTCTCGCCGCTTTCCACCGGCAGCCCCGCTTCTATCCACGCCGCCGTGCCGCCTGTCAGCACCTGCACGGGCTTACCCGTGAGAGCCGCCACTTCCGGTGCGGCAAAGCGCGCGAGCAGGCTGCTGCCGCATGTGAGCACATAGCGGCGCGCGTCCGGCAGCTTGTGCAACGCCGTCTGCAACTGGCTGCGGATCGCGAACCACGCGCCGGGAATGTGACGCTTCACATAGTTCACGCTGCTCGTGAAATCGAGTACCACGGTGCTAGGCGACTGAAGCAGCGCGGCCAGTTCGGCCGGCGAGATTTCATCCGCGTCGGGTGGCTGTGGCGCAAAGCGCGCCGCGGGCGCCGCGCCTTTTTCCGCGAAGTCGGCGGCAGTCAAGCCGTCCACCACGTACACCTCGATGTTCATTTGCGCGAGCCAGGACGCCGTCATGTTCGCGCGGACGCCGTCGCTGTCCGCGAGGATCACGCGCGCGCCGCGCACCGGCGCGAACATCTCCGTTTCCTGCACGAGCTGGCCGCCGGGCGCGGAGCGAAAGCCGGGCACATGGCCCACTTCGTATTCCTCCGGCGTGCGCGGGTCGAAGCGATAGACGGTGCGCACCGCTTCGTCGGCCCAGCGGCGCGCCTCATCGCGCGACGTACGGCCCACTTTGGCGCGGTCGGCGACGGAGCGTGCGCCGTCGGCGGCGACAAGACGCAGCGCGTCGTCGACAACCGGGTCCGGCCGGCGCGAGCTGCCGTGCGCGAGCGGCTGCCCCGCGAGCGTCCAGCCGATGGTGCCGTTGCGCAGCGCGGCAACCGGGTTCTGCACGCCCGCATTGATCAACGACTGCGCGCCGATGATGCTGCGCGTGCGTCCCGCACAGTTGACGATGATCCGCGTCGCAGGGTCGGGCGCGAGCTCACGCGCGCGCAGCACCAGTTCCGCGCCCGGCACGCGGATGCTGCCGGGAATGTTCATGGTCTGATATTCGTCGAAACGGCGCGCGTCGAGCACGACCACGTTCTCTTCGCGATCGAGCAGCGCCTGCACCTGCTGCGCGGGCAGCGACGGCGTATGGCGCACGCTTTCCACCAGTTCGCCGAACGCCTTGCTCGGCACATTGACGTCCTGGAACAACTCGCCGCCGGCTTTGCGCCAGCCTTGCAAGCCGCCTTCGAGCAAGGCGACGTCGGTATAGCCGAGGCTCTCGAAGCGCTCCGCGGCGCGCCCGGCGAGCCCTTCCCCGTCGTCGAGCACGACGATCGGCACGTCGCGGCGCGGCAGGCGCACCGGCGCGTCCAGTTCGAGCCGCGAGAGCGGCAGATTCGCGGCAAAGAGCGGATGACTGCGCGCGTGCGGATCTTCCTCGCGAACATCGACGAACGCGATTTCCTCGCGTTCGAGCAATGCGCGGCGCACGTCTGCATAAGACCGGGTACGAAAATCTTTCACGAAAGTCATGAGATCGGGGACTCCTTCGACACATTCCAGATGTTCTGGCAACACGTCGTTCGAGTAGCCGGACACAAACTGTTTGCGGCCGGTGCCGCCCGGATACACCGAACGGCTGACCGCGCCGATATTTCCACCGTACACGTGAATGCTGATCGACGTACGGTCACCAAATGCATTGCTCACGCGATGAATACGCCGATGCGCGGCGACACGGCATCCACCGCACCGGCGGCGAGGCGCTCGGGAGCGCCCGCTTCGACGACTTCGCCACCGGCCGCGACACGGTAACGCTGCGCAATTTCCGCGCCATGCAACACGCCGATCAAGCCCGACACCGTATGGTCGTGCACCGGTGTGGCCTGGCCCGGTCCCCATACGAAGCTCACAATCGAAAAGCGCTGCCGCGAGTCCGCGTGCAACAGGTACTGCTGGTAGCGCTCCGGGTGCGGTTGCGCGAATGCGTCGGGCAGCCAGTCGTCGTGAGCACAATCAGTTCGCGCAGCGCGCAGGCGCCCGCATCGAGCAGCGCCGCTTCGGGCGTGCCGTCGTCGACCAGCGTGGCGATGCGGCCAACGAACGCACGCAGCCGGTCTGTGCGCAGGGTCTGAGTCATCGGTAACCTGGAAGAATAGTTCGAAAGATCGGCGCGCGCGAAGCCTCGTGCACTGTCAGCGAGCGTACTTACGCCGCGATGGCCGCAATGGTCCAGAAAGGTGCAGCATCCGAATGGTGCTCGGTTGCCAGCTCCGCGATGCACCGTGCGGCAGAGGCGCTCACGGTAGCAGTGGGGCATGCCCTTGTTAAATATTGATCAGCCATATCTATATCGGACTTGCATGTAACGGTGCGGCTCCCGCGGTCCATGCTGCACGCCGACCCTCATAAACCCTTGCCGCAAACGTGGGCATGTCGGCGCCGTCAGCAGAAAGCCGGAAGCTTTGCGAGAATGCCCCATCGCGTGAAAGCGCCAGAAACAGCAAGCCAACAGACAATGATCCCCTTTTCGGTCCTCGACCTCTCGCCCGTCATTGCGGGCGCCACGCCAGCGGATGCCTTCAGGAATACGCTCGATCTCGCGCAGCATGCGGAACGCTGGAATTACCGCCGCTTCTTGCTCGCCGAGCATCACAACATGACCGGCATTGCGAGCGCGGCGACCTCGGTCGTGATCGGCTATGTGGCGGGCGGCACGAAGACGATCCGCGTCGGTTCCGGCGGCGTCATGCTGCCGAATCATGCACCGCTCGTGATCGCCGAACAGTTCGGCACGCTCGAATCGCTTTATCCCGGCCGTATCGACCTGGGACTCGGGCGCGCGCCCGGCACGGATCAAACCACGGCTCGCGCGCTGCGCCGCGATCTGCAGAACAGCGCGGACTCGTTCCCCGACGACGTCGAATTGCAGCGTTATTTCGCCGATCCGGTCGCGGGCCAGCGCATTCGCGCCGTGCCCGGCGCGGGCCTGCATGTGCCGCTCTGGCTGCTCGGCTCGTCGCTCTTCAGCGCGTAGCTCGCGGCGGCGCTCGGCTTGCCGTTTGCGTTCGTATCGCATTTCGCACCGGACTACCTGTTGACGGCGTTGCAGGTTTATCGCTCGCAATTCCGTCCCTCGGAGACGCTCGAGAAGCCCTATGCGATGGTCGGCGTGAACCTCTTCGCAGCGGAGACCAACGAGGAGGCGCGACGCCTTTTCACGTCGCTTCAGCAGCAGTTCATCAACTTGCGATGCGGCACACCCGGGCAATTGCAGCCGCCGGTGGAGCACTTGGCCGCTTCGGAAGCGGAACTGAATTCGGTCGCGCATTCGCTCGCCTGCACGGCGATCGGCGATCGCGATGCGGTGCGGTGCGCGACGGCTTGAAGTCGATCATCGCGCAGACGGGCGCCGACGAGTTGATGCTGACCGCGCAGATCTACGACCACGAGGCGCGGCTGCGCTCGTTTGAAATCGGGGCGGAAATTCGCGAGGAGCTCGCGGGCGCGAAGTAAAGCGCCGCTCGCGTAAAAAAGGGCAGCGCATGCCACGCGCCGCCCTTCTTTAGTTCATCAGGTCGGGGCTGCCGGAACCCCTTCACGTCTGGCGAACTCAGCGATCGGCCGCCACGGCCGCCAATCCGTCGAGCAGCGCCTTGTGAAACGCCTCGGGGTCCTGCATCTGCGGTGCATGACCGAGATCGGCGAATTCGACGAGCGTCGCGTGCGGGATCGCTTTCGCCGCGGCGCTGCCCAGCTCCGAATAGTGGCCGGTCTTCGCGCGCACCTCCGGTGAGGCGGCATCCTTGCCAATTGCGGTGGTGTCCTTCTGGCCGATCAGGAGCAGCGTGGGCATGCTCAACTGGCCGAACTCATAGACCACCGGCTGCGTATAGATCATGTCGTCAAGCAGCGCGGAATTCCAAGCGACGATCTGCTTGCCCGGTCCACGGTATAGACCCGCGAGCATCTGCACCCACGGTTCGTAGTCCGCGCGCCATTGGCCGGCGTAATAGGTCGACTGCTCGTAGCAGCGAATGCGTCGGCACTCGTCTTCAATTCGCGCCGATACCAGTCGTCCACCGACAGCGACGGCACGCCCTTCGCCTTCCAGTCCTCGAGCCCGATCGGATTGACGAGCACCAGTTGCTGCGTGTCGCGCGGATACATCAGCACTTGCAAAAGCCGATCTGATCCGGCGCGATCACGCGATAGCCGGCTTCGCTGAGCCGCTGGATGGTCCCCTGCCACGTCGCCGCGCAAAAATTCTTGCCGTGCAGAAGCACAGCGGTACGGCCGTTCGCGTGCGCCGGTTTGACATCCATATAGGCCATGTGCAGCGCAATGCCTTGCGAGGTGAACGGGTATTGGCCGACCGGCGCGGGGTAGGCGAAGCCCTGCAATT
Organism: uncultured Paraburkholderia sp.; assembly: GCA_940746715.1. Classification (GTDB taxonomy): domain Bacteria; phylum Pseudomonadota; class Gammaproteobacteria; order Burkholderiales; family Burkholderiaceae; genus Paraburkholderia. The sequence continues at coordinate 101,713 of CALNWN010000004.1, read as the reverse complement.
CGGAGCCGTAGGCCGGGCCGGCGTCGGCGTCGGTGGCGGCCGGGGCGGGGGCCGGGGCCGCGGCTGTGCCGCTGGCGGCTGCGATTGACAGGGCGACCGCCGGTTGAGCCGGCGAGCCCGCTTCCGGCACTGCCGGCGAAGCGGCGAGCGCGTTGGGAAGCGTGAACAACGCGGCCGCACTGAGCGTGACTAGCGATGAAAGACGGCGAAAGCTAATGGGCATTGTCTGCGAAAGGAGCCGGGGAAAGGATGCCGATGGGCGGCGGCATGCGCGCATCGAAAGCTCGCCGTACGCAGGTCTCGCACGCCGCCCGGTCGCGACCGATTCTAGGACGCCCGCCGCGAGCACGCAGCGACGCGTGCAAAGCCGCGAAAGCGACCACAGCGGCGGCTAGGCGGCGAACGCAGCGCCCAAACCGGCGGCCAAAGCGGCCGCCGTGCGCCGTGCGATGCACGCGACGCGCCAAAGAAGGCACCGCCACGGCCGCGCCCTATGGATGCACGCCCGGTGGCACGCATATTGCGCACCGAAGCTCGCCCGCTCTGTGTCGTGGCGCACGGAGGGTCGGCGCGAGAGGGCCGATCGTTCGCAGTTGGGTGCACGGACGGCTTGCGGCCAACAAACGTCGCCCGCGCGAGCCAATTCAGTGCTAGAACTACGGGACGGGCTCGCCAGCGCCGCGGGCCGACAAGTTCGGTCAATGCAGAAGCGGTCGACCAGCAGCATCGCGGAAAGTAAAGCAGCACACATTGCAGGCACCACGGACAAGGTACATGTAACCGGCGCAGGCGCCAACCAAAACGCCGACGCCGGCCGACACGATAAAACTGTATGGGACCGCCGTAGGCGCTGAAGCGCCAACGGCGGTCGACAGGAGACGAACATGCATACTCCGGCACAGCTGAACGATCTGCAACGCACCACTCTCGCCATCGTGCTCGCCGGCGGCCGCGGCACGCGGCTCGGGCCGCTCACCAACAAGCGCGTCAAACCGGCGGTCCATTTCGGCGGCAAATTCCGGATCATCGACTTCGCGCTGTCCAATTGCCTGAACTCGGGCATCCGCCGCATTGCCGTCGTTACCCAGTACAAGGCGCACTCGCTGCTGCGCCATCTGCAGCGCGGCTGGGGCTTCCTGCGCGGCGAGTTCGGCGAATTCATCGACCTGTGGCCGGCGCAACAGCGCGTGGAAGGCGCGCACTGGTATCGCGGCACGGCCGACGCGGTGTTCCAGAACCTCGACATCATCCGTTCGATCCGGCCGAAGTACGTGGTCGTGCTGGCGGGCGATCACATCTACAAGATGGATTACACGCGCATGATCGCGGACCATGCCGAGAACGGCGCGGATTGCACGGTCGGCTGCATCGAGGTGCCGCGCATGGACGCTGTCGCGTTCGGCGTGATGGCCGTGGACGAAAACCGCCGCGTTACCGGCTTCGTCGAAAAGCCGGCCGACCCGCCGTCGATCCCGAGCCGCCCGGACACCGCGCTCGCGAGCATGGGCATTTACGTGTTCAACGCCGACTACCTGTATTCGCTGCTCGAGGAAAACATCTCGAGCGTGGATACCGACCACGACTTCGGCAAGGACATCCTGCCGCGCGTCGTGACGCAAGGCACGGCGATCGCCCATCCGTTCAGCATGTCGTGCGTGTCGTCGGACCCGAACGTCGAGCCGTACTGGCGCGACGTCGGCACCATCGACGCCTATTGGGCCGCCAATCTCGACCTCGCCTCGACCATTCCGACGCTCGACCTGTACGACCGCAGCTGGCCCATCTGGACCGACCAGGAGCAACTGCCGCCCGCCAAGTTCGTGCGTGACATGAAGGGCCTGCAAGGCCTCCGGCAACAACCTGCTCGTGTGCGGCGGCTGCGTGATCTCGGGCTCGCAGATTTCGCGCTCGGTGTTGTCGTCGAACGTCAAGGTGAGTTCGTTCTGTAACATCAATGAGGCAGTCTTGTTGCCACAGGTCACCGTCGGCGCGAGTTGCCGCCTGCAGAAAGTGGTCGTGGACCGGGGTTGTTCGATTCCGGACGGAACGGTGATCGGCGAAGATCCGGTGCGCGACGCCGAGCGTTTTTACCGCACCGACGACGGCGTCGTGCTGGTCACGCCCGAGTCGCTGCGGCAGGAGACGTAAAGTAAACGCGCGCTCGCCGCCCGCGACCCTACACCGTCGACAGCATTCAAGGAACTGGACCGAGCCTATGACGATTCGCGCCCTCCACGTCGCCAGCGAGCTGTATCCCTTCCTGAAAACGGGCGGTCTCGCCGACGTCGCAGGCGCGCTGCCGGCCGCGCTCGTCGAGCGCGGCGCCGACGTCCGCGTGCTGTTGCCGGGCTTTCCGGCCGTCGCCGCCGGTTTGCACGACGTGCGTCCCGTCGCGCAGCTGGGCCGCCGCTTCGATGCGCCGGGGGTCACGCTGGAACAGGGCACGCTGCCGTCCAACGGACTCATCGTCTACATGATTCGTGCGGCCACGCTGTACGACCGGCCGGGCAATCCGTATCTGAACGACGAACTCGTGCCCTATGGCGACAACGCGCAGCGCTTCGCGCTGCTCGGCTGGGTCGCCGCGCAACTCGCGCAGCAGCTCGATCCTGCTTGGTCGCCGCAGATCGTCCACGCGCACGACTGGCACGCCGGGCTCGCCGCCTATCTGAAGGCGGCCGAACGGCAGCAGGGCCGCGCGCCCGCGCGCAGCGTCTTTACGGTGCACAACCTCGCGTATCAGGGTGTGTTTCCCGCGCAGCAGTTCGGCCAGCTCGGCCTGCCGGACGATTTCTTCAGCATGCAGGGCGTCGAATTCTACGGACAACTGTCGTTCCTGAAGGCGGGGCTCTACTACAGCGACCGCATCACGACCGTGAGCCCGACTTACGCGCGCGAAATCCAGACGCTCGCGCAAGGCGGCGGCCTGGACGGGCTGTTGCGCAGCCGCGCCCACGACCTGAGCGGCATTCTGAACGGCGTCGACTACACGGTGTGGAGCCCCGCGAACGACGCGCTCCTCGAGCACCGCTACACCGCGACGCGCCTCGCCGGCAAGCTCGCGTGCAAGGAGGCGTTGCAAAAACGCTTCGGTCTCGCGCAGAAAAGCGATGCGCTGTTGTTCGGCTTGGTGAGCCGCCTCACCGAGCAAAAGGGCCTCGACCTGCTGCTCGAAACAGTGCCGGAGATCGTCAAACGCGGCGGCCAGCTCGTCGTTTTCGGCACCGGCGACCCGGCGCTGGAAAACGACCTGAAGCGCGTCGCGCAGACGCATCCGGAGTCGGTGGCGGTGGAACTCGGCTTCGACGAAAAGCTCGCGCATACGATCATCGCGGGCAGCAACGTGGTGGCCGTGCCTTCCCGCTTCGAGCCGTGCGGCCTCACGCAGCTGTACGCGCTTGCCTACGGCTCGCGCTGCCGCTCGTGCATTGCGTGGGCGGACTCGCGGACACCGTGGTGGATGCATCGCTTGAAAATCTCGCCGAGGATCTCGCCACCGGGTTCGTCTTCCATGATTTCACGCCGCGCGGCCTGACGGCCGCCATCCGCCGCGCCTTCGCGCTGCAGGACCGGCGCACCGAATGGAAAGCGGCGCAACGGCGCGCGATGCGCCAGGACTTCGGCTGGGGCGCGTCGGCGGAGCGCTATCTGGCGCTCTATCGCGAGCTCGTCTGAGGCCTTGCAGGTGATGGTTCGGCGCAACAGCGCGGGGACGGATCACCCGCCTTGCGGCAAACTCATGTATTGTTTCCTCACGATGCAGACCGTGCATTGTTCTTGCAACGTGTGAAGCAGCCTTGCGCGCGAGGTGGCCGGCTCATGCCGAGGCACCCTTGCCGCGCATCCCTCCCGTTTTCACCTGTCGCGCACGTCCGCCTGCGCGAGCCATACCATGACGAAGAACGTTCTGAGCATTCAGTCACATGTCGTTTTCGGGCACGCGGGCAATAGCGCGGCGGTGTTCCCGATGCGTCGGCTTGGCGTGAACGTGTGGCCGCTGAACACGGTGCAGTTCTCGAATCACACGCAGTACGGCCACTGGACCGGCACGGCGATCGACGCCGCGCAGATGGAAGAACTCGCCGAAGGCATCGGCGCAATCGGCATGCTGCCGCGCTGCGACGCCGTGCTGTCCGGCTATCTCGGCACGCCGGAGCACGCGCAGTCGGTGCTCGAAATCGTCAAGGCCGTGAAGGCCGCGAACCCGCGCGCCTGGTACTTCTGCGATCCGGTGATGGGCGCCGCGAGCAGTTGCAAGCCGGAACCAGGCATCCAGGAGTTTCTCGTCGACACCATGCCGGAAATGGCCGACGCGATGGCGCCGAACCACACCGAGTTGCAGCGGCTCGTGGGCCGCGAAATCGAAACGCTGGAGGAAGCGGTCACCGCCTGCCGCGAGATCATCGCGCGCGGACCGAAGCTCGTGCTGGTCAAACATCTGCTGGATCGCAACAGTCCCGCGGACCGCTTCAACATGCTGGTCGTGACCGAACGCGAAGCGTGGATGGGCCAGCGCCCGCTCTATCCGTTCGCGCGCCAGCCGGTCGGCGTGGGCGATCTGACGAGCGCGGTGTTCGTCGCGCGTACGCTGCTCGGCGATACGATCCGCGCCGCCTTCGAGCACACGCTCGCCGCCGTCAACGCGGTCGTCAAGACGACCTGGCAAGCCGGGCGCTACGAACTGGAACTGGTGGCCGCACAAAACGAAATCGCGCAACCGCGCGAATGGTTCGACGCGTGGGTGGCCGAGACGGCCTAGCCGCGCGGTCCGGCGCGATGCGGCGCGGGCCGCCGCCGACGCCGTCGCGCCGCACGGAACCTCGCGGGCCGCGCCGCCGTCCTATAAATGCGTGCCGCGCGAGGCAAGCGCCTCGCCCGGCCATTTTCACAGGTATCCGGCATTCAGCAGACGAGGCATCGATGGACGGTTATATCCGCAACTAGCGGGAAGAGTATTTTGAGCAGTTGTGCATGAGCGTCGACGCCGACGAAGTGCACGAACAGGAAGCCATCGAGTTCTTCGAGAACCAGTTCGACCAGCCGGACTTCGATCCCGCGCAGTGGCTCGATATCGCGTTGTACTACTCGCCGGCGGTCGCGCGCAGCAACATCGCCGAAGTGATCGCGGACAACCTCGACATTTCGTACGGCGAGGACGAGTGCCAGCAGTTTGCCGAAACCATCGAATTCGCGCTGAACAACGGCGTGCCGGTGGACCTCGACCTCGTGCTCGACGGCTGCCAGCGGGCAATCGATGACCTCGACACATGGGCCGACGAGGAAACGAAAGCGCCACTCCTGCGTCTGCGCGAAGAAGTGCTGCGTCAGCAAGGCGAGCGCTAAAACGCGTTAGCCTCACTGGCTGGCTCCACGCGCGGGCATGGCCTCGCGCGTGGTTTCGCTCTTCTTTCTAAAGCGCCGAAGACTCCCGAAATATGCGGGCATCGTGTCCGCACGTCTCTCATAGCCGTGTCTCACGCACAGGCTCCCACCCCCTGTTTCAACGTCGAGCTTAGCCGCCTGTCGCGCGGATGTGCGCCAATCCGCATTCACTCGCGAGGAAACGGCACAGCGCCCGCACCGACGCGGATCGCCTATGCCGAAATGCTCATTAGAGGCGCCGCGAACTGCCAAGACAACCCGATATTGGCTTCCTATATTCGCGCCACATGACCGGCGTGCGCATCACACGGCAGTCGTTCCGGCAGCGTCCATCGCGGGCCTTCGAGCCCGCGCGAAAGCGCGTGCCTGTCGAGCGCCCCACCCGCGTCATCACCTTGCTGCTCTCATCACTTGAACTGTCGAAGTAAGGAGAGACCATGAGTCACCGCAACACGCTCAAACCGCTTGCCCTGTTCGTTGGCGCCGCGTTCGCCGTCGCGCCGCTCTTTAGTTTCGCCGACGACCTGCCGGTCAGGATCGGCTTCGCCGCACCGATGACAGGCGCCAACGCCGGCTACGGCAAGGACCTCGAAAACGGCGTGCGTCTTGCCATCGAGGAAGCCAACGCGCAGAAGATCAGAATCGGCGACAAGCTCGCGCAATTCCAGATCGTCTCGCAGGACGACCAGGCGGACCCGCGTGTCGGCGTACAGGTCGCGCAGAAACTGGTGGACTCCGGCGTTTCGGTGGTGGTCGGCCATTTCAACTCGGGCACGACGATTCCTGCCTCGCAGGTCTACGAGCAGGCCGGCATTCCGGTGATCGATCCCGCGGCGACCAACCCGATCATCACCGGCCGCGGCTTCGCCAACACCTTCATGGTGATTTCCACCGACGCGCAAAACGCCGGCAACGCGGGCGTCTACGCGGTGCAGGTGACGAAGGCAAAGCGCATCGCGATCATCGACGACCGCACCGCCTTCGGCCAGGGCGAGGCCGACGAATTCGAGAAGGCCGTGAAGGCGCACGGCGGCACGATCGTCGCGCGCGAGTACACCGACAATCACGCGGTCGACTTCAGCACGCAGATCACCAGGATCAAGGCGGCGAACGCGGATCTGATCTTTTTCGGCGGGCTCGACACGCAGGCGGCCGGCTTCGCGCGGCGCATGAAGCAGCTCGGCGTGACGGCGCAGCTGGTGGGCGGCGGCGTCGAAGATCCAGAGTTCATCAAGCTCGCGGGCGACGCAGCCGAAGGCGTGATGGCCTGGGAACACGGCCGTCCGCTCGCGCAACTGCCGGGCGGCAAGGACTTCTCGGCGAAGTTCAAGAAGCGCTTCGGCGGCGAGATCCTGTCGTACGCGCCGTTCGGCTACGACGGCGCGTGGGCCGCAATCAAAGCCATGCAGCAGGCCAAATCGACGTCGCCCAACGACTACCGTCCTGTGCTCAAATCGATCGACTTCGAAGGCGTGACCGGCAAGATTTCGTTCGACAGCACCGGCGCGCTGAAAAGCGGCGCATCGACGCTATATCAGGTGAAGAACGGCACCTGGGTGCCCGTCGTGACGAAGAGCGGGACCTGAGCGTCACACCGGATTGTGGCAACTGAGTATGTCAGCTGAGCGCGGCTAGTTCGCGCCTGCGGCCTCGTGCGGCCGCGCGGCCTTGACGACGATTTGCGCGTCCAGGTCTCGCTCGATCCGCACGAGGCCGTCCTTCATCGCCGCGAACTCTTCCGAGGAGCACATCTGGTGGCCGAAGGCGGCGCGAAGCTGCCGCCTGATCTGCAGCACACGCGCCGCCGGGTCGAATACATAGCGCGACGAGAACGTGACGAAGCGGTTCTGCACGTCGGTATCGGCGGGGATGTCGGTGATCTGCGCAAAGCGCGGCAGCACGATGTCCAGCGTCTCGTCGAAGTTCCCGCCGATGCATGCCCAGGGCTGCGTGCGCACCGGTTCCGCGAGCCATGCCTGCACCTGCGAGCCCATGCCGCCGGAGAAGCTCGTCAGCGTCGGCACGGCGGTCGTGCCGTCCGTCCAGACGAAGTGCTCCACCTTGCCCTGCATCGATGTCGCGAACGGTCCGTCGGTTGCGGCGACGTCGCCGGTCTGCAATTGCGCGCTGCCATGCAGGCCCGTTTGCAACAGACGATTGCCGGCGATCTGCTGCGTGCGCTGGCGCGACGCGCGCGAAAGATATTGCGCTCGATCTCGGCCGTGAAGCCCGCGTCTTCCACGCGATACGCGTAGTTCGCAGTGCCGTTTTCATCGACGTCGATCTGCACGCGCGCCGTCCGTTCGCGCACTTGCGTGGCAGGCGTGCGCGACAGCACGCCTGCGCCGACCAGCAGCACCGGCCTGTCCATCACGGCGGCCGGCAGATAGCCGAAGCCGACGCCGCCGGCGGTCGTGTCCGCGTAGAGAGATAAATCAGGAATCCAGACAATCGCGTGATTGATTGCACTCGCGCCGTAGCCCGGCACATCCGGCAGCCTGTAGTAGGGACCGAGGTTAAGCAGCACGGCCTCGCTGCGAATGCCGACGGCAGCGAGCAACGCGCTGTACAGCGCGACGTGGTCCTTGCAGTCGCCATAACGATTACGCGGATGTCGGCTGCCTTGTGCGGAATCGCCGCGGTCTCGCCGAGGAACAGCGCCACGTAGCGGATATTCATGCGCATCCAGTCATACAGGATGTGCGCCTTCTCACGCGGATCGGCGGCGCGCGGTGAGCGACTGCGCGAGCCGCACGATCGCCGGATCGCCGAAGGTGGCGTCGGTCGCGGGCCCGCGATAACGCGCGGCGAAAGTCGCGAAGTCGGGCACGGTCGACACCATCAGACGATCGCCCCAGTTCGCGTAGCCGACGGCGCCCGCTTCGAGCCGCGCATACGGCCCATGCGTGTAGCGGAATTCGTAACGCGTGCGGCCATTCGCCGTGACCGGCGGCAGTGCCGTGTAGCTGCGCGCGTCGGCATATAGCGGCACGTCGGCGGGAAGATCGAAGATCAGGCGTTGATCGTCGACGGGCTCGCGCGTCGGCTCCACGAGGTAGGCGAAGGTGCCCGCCTGCAACGGTTTTGCGCGGGTTTTGCGAAACGCCAGATGCACGCGCGACCCTGGCTCGACGCCCGGAAAAATCACTGTGCGCAACACGCCGTCCTGAAAGCTCGGCGCGCCCGCCGAGCGCGGCTCCTGAATGTCGCGGATCGCTTCGGGACCGACCGCGTGGCTCGCGCCGTCGGGATCTATCGTTTCGGCGGCGACCAGTTGCACGTGCTCGATATCCCTGTTGAACCACACGTAACGTTGCGCGATGTCGTCGACGCCGCTCATTGTGTTCGCGCGCAACACGCTGTCGTCGTGCTCCTCCACGGAACCGTCTTTCTGGATCGTGAAGAGATGGACGTCGCGCTCGGTGGTGTATGGCGCGCGGTCGTCGGCGGATGGACCCAAGGCCGCGTCCTCCGCTGACGCGCCAGCCGTTGCCGCGCCCAGAACGAGCGCGGCCGCGAGCACATACCTCATGCAACGCGTCATGAACACGCTTTCCCGTGTGGTCCCGCGAATACACCGCCGACGCGGCCGCTCATCAGTCGCTCTCGCCGAGTTGCGCGAGCAACGCCTGCAGGCGCTCCACATGCCGCAGCAGCAAATGGCGATGCTTTTCGATCTGCTCCAGCCGCCCGGCGAGATCGGCTCCTATCGGATCGTCGAGATCGGCCGCCGCGATGACGTCCTCCACTTTGGCGCGCAACGACGCCTGTTCGACCGGCGCATGCGTGAGATGCCGCTCGAATCGCCGCACTTCCTGGACCGCAAGCTCGCCCACCTTGCGAAAATACGCCTGACGCCGATGCGCTTCGGCGTCGAGTGTTTTGTCCTCCATCCGTTTAGCGGGCGAGCTCTGACCAAAAATCGGCTCGGGCGGTCGCAGCACAGTCTTTTTTCTCACTGGATGCGCGGTGCCGCGAAAGCGTGCGAGCGGTTCTTCGTTGTCGATCGCGGCGCGCGCGTTGGCCGGAATCTCGTCTTCGGTATGAGGCGTGTTCATCCAGCCATTCGGCAGGCCGGTCACCGCTTCGATGCCGCGCACGAATTCCTCGCTGAATTCGCGCTGGCCGGACAACATCAGCTTCAGATAGCTCGCCGAGAACGTCATCATGCGTGCGAGGCGAGTCGCGGCGCCCACCTCGCGCGTGAGCAGCACGAGGTTCGCGCGCCAGACAGGGAGCAGCAATTCGTCGGAATCTTCCATCGCCGGGTCTTCCATCCTGAGTCTTCTTTCACCTTGCCCGATATACAGATGACGCTGCGGCGAGCGCCATCGTTCTGAAAGGGTAGCCGCTGCACGGCCTCGCGTGCAAGCGGCGCAGCGCGCGTCGCGCGGCATCGCTGCCTACTGTATATTGGCACGCGTGACCGGACCTCGGTCCACACGGCGTTTGCGCGCGACGCGCCCACGCAATGGACACTGGCGCGGCGGCGGCGTTCCTCCGCGCCGCGCGTCAATGTGGCATGCTTGCGTACCGTGCGGCATACGTCGTGCTGCACCGAAAGTTCCACAACACTGATTAAGGGTTTTGTAATGAAGAAGATCGTCCTGGCCATTGCCGCTGCCGCCGCTGCTTTCAGCGCAATCGCTCCCGCGCAAGCCGCTCATCACCATCATCCGGTGTGCAAGAAGGTGCGCGTGCATCATCACTGGGAACGTCACTGCCGTTGATCGACGTTGATGTACGTTGATCGTTAAGTTGACGCACTGCGTAACGGCGGCTGACGGTGACGCAAAGCCTCGCGCGCATAAAAAAGCCTCGCTTCTGGCGAGGCTTTTTCGTTGGCGGCTTGCCGTTATGGCGGCCTACGCACAATGCGAATGCGTGGCCGCCGCACTCATTGTGAGCGCGCGCTAATCCGTTAGGGCGGCACTCACGAAGCCTTGACGCGCTCCAACGCCGTCGCGACGAGTTGCTCGAGCAAAGGCTCGATTTTCGCGGCGAGCGCTTCATCGTAGGCGTAGGGCAACTGTTCCTGCATATACGTGATCTGCGACAACTCTAGCTGAACCGCATGCACGCCTTGCGAGGGCTGACCATAGTGCCGCGTGATGTAGCCGCCCTTGAAGCGCCCGTTGGCCACAGCCGAATAGCCGCCGTGCCGCTCGACCACCGCCGCCAATTCCTCGGCCAAACCCGCCACCGCGCTCGCGCCGTTCGACGTGCCGAAGTTGAAGTCGGGCAAGCGCCCTTCGAAAAAACGCGGCACGCGCGAGCGGATGGAATGCGCTTCCCACAGCAGCACCTTGCCGTGCTTCGCTTTGAGCGCGGCGATCTCGCTCGCGAGCGCGTCGTGATACGGCGTCCAGTAAGCGTCGCGACGGCGGGCCACTTCTGCGTCGTCGGGCAAGTGACCTTCGCGGTACAAGGGTTCCTTGTCAAACGTATCGACCGGTAACAAGCCCGTGGTGTCCTGACCCGGATAGAGATTTGCACCGTCGGGCGGACGGTTCAGATCGATCACGTAGCGCGCATAAGCAGGCGCGAGAATCGACGCGCCCATGCGCTTCGCAAATGCATAGAGCCGGTCGAGGTGCCAGTCGCAGTCGTCGGTGCGCTGCGCGACCGGTTTCATGGTCGCGGCGATACGGGCGGGAATCCGGGTACCCAGATGCGGGATCGAGATGAGCATCGGCAGGCTTCCGCGATGCAGCGTGAAAACCGGCGGTGTAGTCGGAGCAGTCATTTCAGTCCTGGATCGAAAGAAGCTTGCGGCTACGCGACCCGTAAGCTTCATGTCATTTGAGCAGTTCGGCGAGCGCTGCGCGATAACTCGCGTAAGCGCCCTCCTAGTCGCGATGCCGGCGATTCTCGACCACCTTCTCGCCACCTGCATACACGTCGCGAATCGGCGTCTCGCCATGCTCGCAGAATACGACGCCGGAAAGCCATGCATGCGGCGCGTGCCCGGCAATGCTCGTGTGATCGGCGTCCAGCACCAACCAGTCCGCGCGATGGCCGGCTTGCAGCGCGCCCGTCGGACGACCTGTTGCCCGCGCGCCGCCGTCGAGCGCCGCTTCGTACAGATGATCGGCCACGTAAGGCGTCTCTGCGGACGCCAGCACGTTGCGCTGCCGGCGCGCCAGACGTTGACCGTATTCGAGCAGGCGCAGCTCCGCGCGCCAGTCGACGCCGATATGGCTATCCGAGCCCACGCCGATGCGCCCATGGGCATTCAGATAGTCGTGCGCGGGGAAAATACCGTCGTCGAGGTTGGCCTCCGTGGTCAGACACAGGCCCGCAACCGCCCCGCTCTTCGCGAGCGCAAGCGTCTCGTTCGCATCGACATGCGTGGCATGCACGAGACACCATCTTCCGTCAACGTCGAAATGATCCAGCAGCCATTGCACCGGACGCGCGCCCTCGGTCTCGATGCACGCGTCGACTTCGGCGGTTTGCTCAGCGATATGGATATGAACCGGCGCGCTGCGATCGAGGCCGCCGAGCAATGCGCGCAGCGACTCCTCCGACACCGCGCGCAGCGAATGCGGCGCGACGCCATAGCGCAAGACCGCGCTTTCCGGCCGCGCCGCGCGCAACGTGGCGAGCAGTTCGAGCAGGCTTTCGGGCGTGTTGATAAAGCGGCGCTGGTCCTCGCGCGGTGCACGCGCGCCGAACCCGCTGTACTGATACAGCACCGGCAGCATCGTCATGCCGATGCCGGCCGCCGACGCCGCGCCCACCACGCGTTGCGCGAGTTCCGCCTGGTTCGCGTAGCGATTGCCGTCAGGCGCGTTATGCAAGTAGTGGAATTCGCACACGGACGTATAGCCCGCTTTCAGCATTTCGATGTACAGCCATTGCGCGACGCTCGCCAATCATTCTGGCGTGATGCGCGCAGCAAAGCGATACATCAGATCGCGCCAGCTCCAGAAGTTGTCCGTGGCGCCCGCGCTGGAAACCGCCCGGTATTCGGTCAAACCCGCCGTCGGGCACGGTCGGCGACGCGTTGATCATCATGAAGGCCGGATAGACGGCCGCGATCAGCAACACGCGCGAGACCCACAGCACGCGCTTGCGCCCGACGCGGTCCGACAGCGCGCCCGCGAACGGCGAGCACACCACCGTCACCGCGGCGGCCGTCCATGCCGCCCACAGCGCCGACGACATCGGCAGATGCAGAATGCGGATCGCGTAGGTGGACAGATAAAACAGCACGATGTAATTCGCCGCGGTTCCGCCGATCGTCGTGACGACGCCGGTGGTGATCACGCGCGCATGGTCGCGAAAAAGCTTGCGCACCGGCAGCGTGGCCTCGGCGTGAGCGCTCGCGGGCGTGCTGCCGTCCTCGACGCCGGGCAGCGTCTCGTTCAGATGACGCCGGATATAGATGCCGATCGGCCCCATCGCCATGCCGATCACGAACGGCACGCGCCAGCCTCAGCTTTCGAGCGCCGCGGCGAGCGCCACGCCCAGCAGCGAACCGCACACCGTGTTCAGGCCCTGGCTCACGAACTGCCAGCTGCCATAGAAGCCGCGCGTCTTATCGCTGCCGTACTCCATCAGGAGCGAGGTGGACGCGCCGACTTCTCCGCCCAACGCGAAACCTTGGTCAGACGGGCGACGATCACGAGCAACGGCGCCGCCACGCCGATCGCGGCATAGGTGGGCGCGAACGCGATGATCGCCGAGCCGAGCGTCATGAGCCACAGCGTGAGGCTCATCGCCGCCTTGCGGCCGGCGCGGTCGGCGTAAGCGCCCAGCACGACGCCGCCCACCGGCGCATGATGAAGCCCACGCCGAACGTGCCTACGGCCAGCATCAACTGCGCGAGAGCTGGCCTTCGACGGGAAAATACAGCTTGCCGATGATGGTCGCGAAAAAGCTGTAAATCGTGAAGTCGAAAAACTCGAGGCCGTTGCCGAGCGTGATCGCGGCAATCGCCTTCGCGTGGCCCGCGCGTGGCGCAGGGCCTCGTCCTCGCTCGACGCGTTGCGCGCGGCGGGTTGCGGTGCGGCTGAATAGTTCATCCGTGTCTCCATGATCTTTCTGGTGTCCGTGCTGCCCGTGCCGTTGTGCGGCTTTTGCTTGCTGCGAGCCGCCGCGTCAGACGAGGAAGGTCTCTGCGAGCCTCACCCAATACGCCGCGCCGGTCGCGAGGCACGCGTCGTTGAAGTCATAGCCCGGATTGTGGACCATGCAACCGCCCTCGCCGTCGCCATTGCCGATGATCAGGTAGCTGCCCGGGCAGCGTTCGAGCAGGAACGCGAAGTCCTCGCTGCCGGTGAGCGGCTGCATGTCGGGGATGACGCCGTCTTCGCCCAGCCAGTCGAGCGCGACCTGCCGCGCGAGATGGGTCATCTCGACGTCGTTGACGAGCACCGGATAGCGGCGCTGATAGTCCACCTTCGCCCGCGCGCCGTACACGGCCGCCTGTCCGTACGCGACCGCCGTGATGCGTTCCTGCAGATGGTCGCGGACCTCAGGCCTGAGCGTGCGCACCGACAGGCGCATTTCGGCGGTTTCGGGAATCACGTTCGGCGCGTCGCCGGCATGAATGGCGCCGACCGTGATGATCGCCATGTCGAGCGGCGCGATATTGCGCGACACGATGGACTGCAAGGCGAGCACGATCTGCGCGCAGACCACGACCGGGTCGACTGCCTTATGAGGCGCGCCGTGACCGCCGCGCCCGGTCACGGTAATGATCACCGTATCCGACGAAGCCATGAACGAACCCGGCAGGAATCCGAACTTGCCGGTCGGAAAGCCCGGCATGTTGTGCATCGCGAACACCGCGTCGCAGGGGAATTTCTCGAAGAGCCCGTCTTCGAGCATTTTGCGTGCGCCCGCGAGGCCCTCTTCGGCCGGCTGGAAAATCAGATTCAGCGTGCCGTCGAAGCACTTCTCGCGCGCCAGATGCTGCGCGGCGGCGAGCAGCATGGCCGTGTGGCCGTCGTGACCGCATGCGTGCATCTTGCCGGGCACCTTGCTCGCGTACGGCAGCCCGGTCGTTTCGTGGATCGGCAGCGCATCCATGTCGGCGCGCAAGCCGAGGCGCCGCGTGCCGCGGCCGAGCTTCAACTGACCGACCACGCCGGTCTGGCCGAGCCCGCGATGCACGCTGTAGCCTCACTCCTGCAAGCGTTCGGCGACCAGGTCGCCGGTGGCGTGTTCCTCGTAGGCGAGCTCCGGATGCGCGTGGATGCGGCGCCGCAGCGCGGTCATCTCGTCTTCGAGTTCGGCGATGCCTGCGGGAATGACCATGGTGTTCACAATCCGTCTCCTTTTATCAATGCACATGAATGCATTGACCCAGCATAGCCACGCGTTTTTTTGAGAGGCAGGCGTAGAATCGTCACGGCAGCAACTGCTGGTTGCCACCTTACGTGAAAACCCTCGAATGAAACTCCATCAGCTCAGCACCTTGGCGGCGATTGCGGATACCGGAAGTATCCGGGCAGCCGCGCGCACACTCGGGCTCTCGCCCGCTGCCGTCACCAAGGCCATGCGCGAACTGGAGGCGGACCTGCACGCGCCGCTCGTCGTGCGCAGCGCGAGCGGCGTCGCTTTCACGGAGTTCGGCCGCACGCTCGCCGTGCACGCGCGCGTCGTGCTCGGACAGCTGCAGCGCGGAGGCGGAAATCGAGGCGATGCGCGGCGCGGCGGGCAAGCTGTCGATCGGCGTCACGCCGTGGGTCGCGCTCACGTTCCTGCCGCCCGCCGTGCAGCGCTTTCGCCGACGCATGCCGGAAGTGCAACTGGAGTTCTTCGAAGGCCTGCTCGCGGTCGTGCAACCGCGCCTGTGCGACGGCAGCCTCGATTTTTCGATCGGCCGTCCGCCGCCGGCGTCGCCGGCCTCGGAGTTTCACAACACGCCGCTCTTTTCGACGCACTCGGCGGTGGTCGCGCGGCGCGATCATCCGAAAGCCGGTTGCCGCACGCTGCTCGAACTCGAAGACGCCGAGTGGGTGCTGAACTGGGACCCCGCAAGCGGCGAGTCGATCTCGGACAACCTGTTTCGCAAGTGCGGCATGCGCGTGCCGCACACCATTCATCTCGCGCATTCGCTCGCGGTCGTACTCGGCTTGCTCGCGCATACCGACATGCTGAGCATCTTTCCGTGGCCGCTCGTCGAGGTGACGCTCGCAAAGGAAAACCTGTGGGCGCTGCTGCTGCGCGAGGCTGTCGTCGCCGGCAGGGTTTGTTGCACAGCCGCCGAGCGCAGAAAGCGCGGCGAGCCCGGCCGCGCCGCCTGCGCGCGGCCGTCTGGCGAATCGGACACCTGTTTGTCGTCAGCCTTCGACATGCACCCTCAGTACTTCGAAACCGAGACGCGCCGGCTCAATACGCAAACACAGCGCCGAAGAAAACGCCGCGGGCGCGATCGTCGCCGGTAATTTTCAGCCGGTACTGTACCACTGTACCGACAGATCGACAAACGAGCGCGGTGCATCGTACTGACTGTCGCGGAACCAGTAGCGCGTCGAGATGCCGACACCCGCGCCGAGCGGAATGCTGTGGTCGATGCTCGAATCGTAGTCCGCACCCACCACCAGATACGGGAACACCGTCCATTTCGGACTATAGCTGTCCATGCGGAAGGTGCGGCCCATCTGCAGGTTGGTGGTGGCATACACGGAGCCCGCGTTCAGATAGGCGCCCGTCTCCGCGTAGAGGCGCGCGGTCCACCATGCAGGCACATCCACGCGACGCTCGGTACCGAAGCCGCCGGAATACGCAAGCCGCGCGAGCCAGTCCGGATTCACGCGCGAGCCGATCGGAATGATGCGCTCGAACGCGACGATCGCGTCGATCTGCGTGAACGGTTTCGCGCGCGCCGAGGGTCGCCTGCAAGGTATCGACGCCGGTGGCGCCGCCGTTCTTCACGCCAAAGCTTTCGTAGCCGCGCGCATAGACCTCTAACATCCGCTCGCCGAGACTGCCGAACGGCCGCCAGTAGGCTTCCACGCCGCCCTGCCAATTGTTCGATGTACCTGGCGTCGGCGACGACGCATAACCGGGCTGCATGCCCGCGCCGCGATAATTGAGCGACACGTTGAAGCCCCAGTTGCGGGTGACGTCCGCGTGCGCGCTGCGCAGGTCGTTCAGTTGCGCGGGCGTCGGGGTGGGTGCCGAGGTGGCCATGGCGGCGGGCGTCGGCATGGCGACGCTTTCGCTATCCGGCACGGGTGCCGCACTCGCGTCGATGGCCCGCTCGAAATACTGCGCGGCCTCGCGGTTGCGATGCGCATGCATCGCCGCATAACCGGCATCCGCGGTCGCGGCGAAATGGGAGCCGCGTCCGTGCGCGGCGCGTCGATGCGCAGCTTGAGAATCGTGTCGATCATTCTGTCGCCACCAACGCGGCCTGCAGGCGGCGCTGTTCCTGGATTACGTTGTCGAGCGCGGCAAGCGAGATCACCTCGCGCGCCACCATATAGTCGCCGATGCGGCCATGCCGGTCCGGACGATAGTGCTGCAGTGCGGCTTCGAAGTCCTCACGGCGCACGTGCCCGTGTTCGATCAGCAGATCGCCGATCAGCGGCACGCTGCGCGCTGGCGCGTGGGGCGCGCTCGCGCCCGCCTCCGACGGCGCCGAAATGTCCACCCCGCGCAGCGCACGCAAGCCCGCCGCAATTTCGCCCTCGCGCACGATCTGCTCAACCACCGGCCCGTCGATCAGCGCGCTCATCTCAGCGAGTACCTCGTCGACGAGCGGACTGGCGGTCAGGAGAATCGTGCGGCCCTGCGCGGTGTCGGTTTGCGGCAGCACGCGGTGCCGCACAATCGTCTCGAGCGGCAAACACGCGGCGTCCTGCCGAAGGCGGTCGAGGTCGAGCCGGCCGCGCGGCAGATCGGTCTGGAACGCGATCGCTTCGGCGAGCGTTTCCTCGTCGAGCCAGCCCTTGGCCATCAGGACGCGGCCAAGCGGCGCCTCGCGCGCGTGACTCTCGCCGAGCGCGGCTTCGAGCCTGTCGGGATCGATGGCCTGCCACGACAGCAGCAGTTCGCCGAGACGCTGCCGGCGATTGTTGAAACCATCCGCCGACGGAAAGTCGTGCATGGTCTTGTCCCACGCGAGACGCTTGCCCGTCGCGAGGTGCGCGATGAACATTTTCCACGCGCGCGCAACGGCCATGAAATTGATGAAGTTGCCGACCACCATCCGCGGCACGGACAACACGCCGTGCTCCCAGCCGTACAGACGCGTGACAAAGTAGATGCGCTGCACGACGCGCAATACGAGCGCCACCGCGTTGGCCCACAAGAGCGCACGCAGCCACGGCGAGTCGGCGAACGGCGAGGCGATCAGTTCGGGCATCAGGCCGAGAAGACTCGCGCCCGCGAACAGCAGGAACTGGACCACGAGCGCATACGCAATGATGCCGACGAACGCGGTAACGACGCCCTTGCGGTCGCGAAACAGCAGATAGCGATTCAAGAGCGAACCGGTCCAGCCCGTCTGCTTCCACCCTTGCAAGCCGATGCCGAGCGTCCAGCGCGCGCTGACGATAGGCCGTGCGAAACGTATCGGGAAAAAATTCGCGCACGCACAAAGGCATCGTCACGGTGATGTCGCGTTCGGGGCCGAAGCCGAACCATGCCTTGCGGCGGGTCGCGAACTGCACGGGAAAGCGCGCGAAAATCGACTGCATGCCCATTTTCGCGAGACGCGCGCCCACGTCGTAGTCTTCGGTGAGACTTTCAGTGTTGAACGGCTGATTGTCGGTCTCGGCGATCAGCGACAGTAGCGCACGCCGCGAGAAACACGTGCCCACGCCCGCCGACGGCACAGAGCCCACCAGACTCTCGCGCACCACGAGGTCTTTGGCGTGCCACTCGGCGAACTCGTCCATGTAAGTGCCGGCCACGAGCTCGAACCAGTTGCGTTCGAGCGACGCGACCGGCAACTGGATCATGTCCTTGCGCGGCAGCAGGTAATTGAAAAAGCGCAATTCGACCGGATGCAGCACGTCTTCGCTGTCGTGCAACACCACGCCCGCGAATTCGATGCCCGCCTCGCGCTCGTAAGCGAAGATCGCCTGAATCACCCAGTTCAGACAATCGGCCTTGCAGGTCGGTCCGTCGTGCGGCACTTCCACGCGGCGCAGCTGCTTGTAGCGGCGGCGCATGCGCTCCACTTCGGCGATGGTCTGCGGATCGTTCTGATACGTGCCGACGAACACCACATAGTTGCGGTAATCCATCACACGCACGAGATCTTCGATCATCGCCGCGACCACGTCGTACTCGTGCCACGCCGGCACCATGATCGCGAGCGGCTGCTCTTCGCGCTCGTAGAGCTGCGCCGCCGTCAGCAACCTATTATAGGTGCGCTCCACCGTCAGGCGGCGATACAGCATGCGGCTCCAGTACCAGAGATCGATGAACAGATCGTCGATACTCGAGAGCACGATCAGGAACGCCACCAGCGCGGCAACGTATTCGAGCCCGTGGTAGTAGTGGGCTAACGCGTAGCCCGCGCATACCATTTGATCAACGCGATGCTCACGACTTGTCCCGGTTCCTGCGACGCGCGATGTTGGCGATCAGCAGCAGCACGAGAAGCAGGCCGATCAGCGCGGCCGGCACGCCCCAGCGCACCCAGCTCTGCATGATCCACGGACCGTCGATGTCGCTCGCGTCGACCACCTGCCCCGGATGACGCGTATCGAACTGGCGCAGCGTGCCGCTGCCGTCGACAATCGTGACGTCGCCGCGCGAGAGCTGCAGCGAAGCGGGCAACACCGCCGGCGTGTCGCCCACGGTGCGGTAGGACACGCCCTGCACGCCGCCTGCGCTCACCACCTCAATCACGCCGACGCGGTTCAGGCCCGACAGGTCCGCGAGCATCTTGCCCGACGGATCGGTGAACGACAGGCGGTCCTTCGCCAGACGCGCGATGCTCTTTTCGTTGGCGAGCGCGACGTCCGCGGCGAGAAACGCGCCTTGCGGCTTCACCGCATCGCCGTCACGCGCGACGCTGAAGCCCGCGCGCGTCGGCGCAATGCCGCTCGCGTTCGCGAGACGCGCGATGCGGGGCAGCGCCTCCGTCGCGTTGCCGAGATAGGCGGCCGGCACGATGACTTCGGCTTGCGACGCAAAGCGCGCGACCATGCCGGTGAAATCGTCGCCGAGGGTGGCGTCGGCAAGACGCAAATGACTGCTCGGCAGAACCGCGATCGGATGGCCCTGATCGCGCGCGCGGCAGCCGCCTTCCGGCTGACGCTGGAACTCGACGCGCACCTGGTTGCGCGGCGCGAGCGCGAAACGCGGCACATGCGCGGTGATGCGTTGCGGCTTGCAGTTCGCGTTGAGCAGTTGCGAGCCGATCAGCACGTCGTTGAAATAGACCGAGGCGGTCTGCCCGGAGTTGTCGAGCGTGGGCGCCGCGGCCACGTCGAGCACGATGGCATCCGGCAGCTTGCCGTTACCCGAGGCCGCGCCGAGATCGAAGCTCGCGTCCCAGCTCGCGCGCACCTGCACGTCGAGCGTGCGCGGCTCGCCGCCGAGCAGCGACAGCGCGATCTGGTCGCCGCGCGTATCCGGCGCATTGTCGATCTGATGGACGACGAGGCGGCTCGCGACGTCGATGGGACGCCAGGTATGCGCAAGCACCGCGACGCCGTCGTTGTCGCCGACCACGATGGCCGTCTGGCCGCCCACATGCGCGACGCGCACTTCGCCGGCGGCGAGCGGCTGCGCCACCGGATCGACGGCGCCCGCGCGCCAGGCGTCGAAGGCATCGGCCGCTGCGGGCGAGACGCCTGCACCTGTTCGCGCAATGCGTCGAGCGAGGTCTTCAAGGTCGCGCGCAGCGTGTCGTCGGCGACGATCACGTCGGGTGCAAACGCGGCGCCGGGCGCGAGCGCGACCAGCGCGCCGGCCTCGGCGGGATTCGCCAGCTTGTGCGAGCCGCCCGCGGCAAGCGCGGCAAAAGCGGGAATCGCGCGCAGCGGCGCCGGCACGTCGATGCCGGCGAGATCCACCGTGTCGCCGGCGGCGGGCCACGCGCGCGTGGCGGGCGCGCGGCCGTCGCCCTGCAACAAACAGCGCCTCGACGCGCCAGCCGGCGTTGAACGCGGGCGCGGCGACGCTGCGCGCGCCCAGCATCACGACCGGCTTGTGCGGCAACGCGCTCCACGCGCCGCGCACGCGCAGATCGACAATCGCCTCGGGATCGTAGCGATAGGTGAGGCGCGAAGTCGGCGCGATGCGCCAGACATTGCCGATCGCGGTCTGGTCCGCGCAGATGTTGTCGTTGATCAGCGACGACCAGTCGAGACCCACGCGCACGAAGCCGCTCGGCCGTGGAGCGCCGTCCACGCCGAGCGTGGCGGAGCCGTCGCCCTGTTCCTGCGCCGGGCTGCGCGAGAGCACGGGCGAGCCGTCGAGCGAAACGAGCATCGTGGTGCGCCTGCCGTTGCCGCGCAGATAGCTGCCGTCGATCTGCAAACTGGCGTCCGTGAGCGGCACGCCGGCCGGCACTGGCAGATACAGTTCCTGGCGGGCATCGGGCGCGCGCAGCACGAGCGGCTCGCGCATGCCGAGTTCGGCGAGCGAGATGCTGCGGCTTGCAAGACGGCCGTGGCCGGGCTGCGCGAAGCTGCCGGCGATGTCGGCGGGTTGCTGGGCGTGGGCGCTGAACGCGAACAGCAGCAGCCCGGCGCACGCGGTCAACCGCGAGCCTCGGAAGCCGGCGCGGCGGGTTGGGCGGGCCTCGCGGGCCTGGATTCCTAGCTGGGTAGTGAGCATCATGTTGTCTTGGTCTGGATGGGCCTGCGGGCGGCAAAGCCGGCGTTGCCCGGCATGGTTGAATGAACGCCAGGTAAGGCGGCAAGCTGCCGCGGTCTGCCGTGGGCTGCGCAATCTGCCGGACTTCGACGGCCGCCGCGGGGCATGCCCCATTTCGTCAGTCGTCCTGTCCGTGATATCGGTCGGCACGCGCGCGGCTTCCCTGAAACCGCGACCTATGTTTGCGTGCCGTCGTTTGCGTGCCGTGTTTGCGTGTCCTTGGCAAAGACCGCCTGCGCGCTCGCGCTTCCTTACTTCGCGTACTCGGTCGCGGCGACGCGCTGCGCCGTCGCATCAGCCGGCGAGTTCGCTAGCGAACTCGTCGAACGGACGTCCGGTCAGCGCGGCCACGATGCGCCGGGACGCCTCGCCGTCGCCATACGGATTCACACGATGTGCGAAACGTTCGCGCTCGCGCGGGTCGTCCACGAGTGCACTGACGGCGCGCACAATCGCCTCGCGCTGCGTGCCGACGAGGCGCACCGTCCCCGCCGCGACGGCTTCAGGACGCTCGGTCACATCGCGCATGACGAGCACCGGCTTGCCGAGCGCGGGCGCTTCTTCCTGCACGCCGCCCGAATCGGTGAGGATCAGCGAGGCACGCTGCATCAGGCGCACAAAGCCCAGATAGTCGAGCGGATCGATCAGATGAACATTGCGCCGCGCGCCGAGCGATGCCTGCACCGGGCCGCGCACGTTGGGGTTCAGATGAACCGGATAGACGATCTGCACGGTGCCAAGCTCGGCGAGATCGCCGAGCGCCGCACAGATGTTCGCGAAGCCCGTGCCGAAACTCTCGCGCCGGTGGCCGGTGACGAGCAGCATGGGCCGGGTGCCGTCGATAAACGGCAGACGCGCGTCGAGCGAAGCGCGCAAGGCCGGGTCGCTGTCGATCCGCGCCGGCGTCAGATTCGGCGCATCGATCACGGTATTGCCGGTGACGACGACACGCCCCTGCAGCGTCTCCTCCGCGAGCCGCTCCTTCGAACTCGGCGTCGGCGCGAACATCAGATCGCTCATTACGTCGACGACGCGGCGGTTCATTTCTTCCGGCCACGGCTGCGCGAGATCGCGCGTGCGCAGGCCGGCTTCGACGTGGCCGATCGGAATGCGGCGGTGAAACGCGGCGAGCGCCGCGGCGGATGCCGTGGTCGTGTCGCCGTGCACGAGCACGCGATCGGGTTGCACGCTCGCGAGCACCTCGTCGAGCGAGGCGATCAGACGCGACGCCAAGCCGTTCAGCGTCTGGTTCGCGGTCATGACCGCGAGATTGTGATCCGGCTCGATGGCGAAGAGCTCGAGCACCTGGTCGAGCATCTGCTGATGCTGGCCCGTGACGCACACCACGGAGTCGATTCCCGCATCGGCCTCCATCTGCTTGATGAGCGGCGCCATTTTTATGGCTTCCGGCCGCGTGCCGAAAATCGACAATACTTTCGTTGACATAGCCACCCCCGGCCCGTATTTGATTTTATGCGTGACGCCCTGCGGGTTGCGGCATGACGAACCATTGCAATCCGCCGCACCCCGATACTTCTATTTATTGTTGATTCAACAAATAGGCTTTTTTGCCTCGCACATCGCACATATCGCACACATCATCTGCGCGCAATTCGGCATTTGTCCGGTTCGCGCTTGAATTTCATTACGGCGGCAAAGCGCTCGAAGCATCCGTCTAGCGCGCATTCTGGCGCTTTTGGGAAGCACTTGGCAAGCGCACACGCCAATTTTTTTCACGCCGCTTTTGACGCAGAGCGGCGATTTTCGCCGCCCAAAAATGCGAAATGCTTTAGATTTGGTTAAATTCTGTTAAAGCCTAATTAACGATTTAAAGGCAGGGCTGGCATGTTGTCGCGGGGCAGCGATTATGGGGTGCACGCGAAATGTTTTAATCGACGCGTTTATTGGCGTGCGCAAACGTTGCCGTCGGTGAAAAGGCGTTTTCTCCGGTTGCGTAGTGGATGAGGTACCGCGCTCCTCGACGCGCTGTTCCGCAAGCGCGATACGGCTCGGCAGGCGCGACGAGCCGCGCGGCGCGTTGTTGCAGTCAAGCGACAGTGCGAGGCGATCGCTCCCTTCGCTGCCACGCGGGCGCCTCCGCCTGCCCGCGCCGTGCATGGGCACAGCTATTGCTCGACTTCGCTCGCCGGCACATCGCTCGCGGAAAGCCATGCCGTGCCGCCCGCGAGTCGCCGTTTAACGTCAATCCAGCAATTCATCGGTGGGAGGCCTCATGCTTCGATACGCAGCAATCTTTTTCGTCATCGCCATCATCGCCGCGGTATTCGGCTTCGGCGGCATCGCCGCCGGCGCGACCGAGATCGCCAAGGTGCTGTTCTTCATCTTCGTGGTGATCTTCCTCGTCACCTTGCTGATGGGCGTGATGCGGCGTTGACGACCGCATCGACCGTATAAGCGGAGGAATACCCGCCCCGGCGCGCGTGCGAGCGACCTGTTGCAATAGCTGCCACGGTGTATTGCAATAGTTGCCGCTCGCGCGGCGGGCTTCCCGCAACGCAGCATGTGCGGCGCGTCAAACCTGGTGCCGTCATGGTCAACGCAACACCGCGGCGCTGTTCCGCACCGCTCGACGCTATCTCAGCCCGCCCCTCCCCCGCCGTCATTGCTCCGATTCCACTCGCGATTCGCTCTCGTGCGTGTGCGAAGGCAAGCCAAGATGCAGTTCCTCGCAGAGAAAGCCTTGTAACGTCTGCACGGCAGCCGCCTAGGCGCCGGCGACCTCGCGCATGAAGAGGCCGAAGTCCGCGGCGGGCGCATCGGGCAAGCTGTCGGCGCGGCCGAGAATCTTCATGGACTCCGAACGAATATTGCCTTCGAGCAAGACCGATACGCCCAACCCCGCTTCCACCGCCGACTGCACCGCCGGCAAGCTCGTGCTGGTGCAGACGATCCGCCAGCCGATGCCCGCGCGGCGCAGCGCCGTCAGCACATGCTGCTGCCAGAGGCACGGTCCGCCGAACGCAACGACGGGCAATGCGGCCCCCCCTCCGCTTCGCGCACATAGCCGCGCGCGCCGACCCAGAAGAGCGGCTGCGTCCACGTGAAGAGCGGCGTGCCGGCGACGAGCGCGGGATCGGCGACCACCACATCCAGACCGCCGTCCGCGAGTCGCTTCGACAATGCCGTGCTGCTGTCCACGACGATTTCCAGCGCAACACGCGGATAGGCAATGGAAAAGCGCCGCAACGCGCGCGGCAGACGACCCACCGCGATGTCCTCGAGCATGCCGAGCCGCACCGTGCCCGACACCTGCCCCGCGCAGAGCGCGCGGCGCGCATCGGCGCCCGCACCGAGGATCGCGTGCGCATACGGCAGCAGCAGATGGCCCGCTTCGGTCAGTTGCACGCCGCGCGGCGAACGGTCGATCAGGCGCTGGCCGAGATCTTCCTCGAGACGGCGCAACTGCATGCTCACAGCCGCTTGGGTGCGCGCAAGGCGGCTCGCGGCCACGCCGACCGCACCCGTCTCGGCCACGGTGACGAAGGTGCGAAGCAGACTGCTGTCGAGGTCACGGGTCATCACGATTCCTGAAGTCGCCATAAGAAATATCAACTTATCTTAGTAGCGAGGGAGCCGATAAGATAGGTGGACGTTTTCACCGCTATACAAAGCAAAGAGGCACCATGCAGGACACGACGATCAAGTGCGCGGCCGACCCGACTCACGCCGTGGCGAAGCCGGCCAGCGCCGCCGCGGGCGCGGCGTTGCTGTGCCTGTTGTCCATGTCGAGCGTGCAGTTCGGCGCCGCCCTTTCCGCACCGACAATGGCCATCTACGGTTCGCTCAGCACGACGTGGCTGCGTCTTTGCTGGGCCGCGCTCGTGCTCGCCGTGCTGGTGCGCCCGCGTTTTCGCAGCTACTCGCGTGCGCACTGGCTGGCCGCGGGCGCGCTGGGCGCCGCGATGGCCGGCATGACGTTATGTTTTTTCGCGGCGCTGCAGCGCATTCCGCTCGGGTTGGCGGTGGCGATCGACTTTCTCGGTCCGCTGACAGTCGCCACGCTCGCGGTGCGCCGCACCCGTGCGCTGCTATGGCCGGCGCTCGCGATCGCCGGCGTGGTGCTGCTGTCGCGCGATCACGCCGGCTGGGTCGGCGAGCCCCTCGGCGTCTTGCTGGCATGCGCGGCGGCTTGCGGCTGGGGCAGCTACATCGTGCTGATGAAAAAGACCGGCAGGCTGTTTGCCGGTCTGGAGGGTCTGTCGATCTCGCTCATTGCGGCGGCGCTCGTTGCCACGCCCTTCGGTCTCGCGGAAAGCGGCACGCATCTCGCAGCCGGCCAACTCGCCGCAACGGCGGGCCTTGCGATCCTGGTTCCGCTCCTGCCGTACGCGCTGGAAATGGTGGCGCTGCGCCATATGCCGGCCGGATCATTCGGCGTCCTGATGAGTGTCGAGCCGGCCATTGGCGCGGTGGCCGGCTTCATCGTCCTGCATCAGCCGATGGGCGTGTTGCAGATCGCGGGCACGTTGTTCGTGGTCGCCGCGAGTATCGGCTCGGTGGTGGCGGCGCGTTAGGCGGGGTTGCGATGACTGCGGTGCAGTGGGGTGCCTGGGGCGCTGCGGCGGCGCGGCTGAGGCGCTACGGCGGCGGGCGCTATCGAGGCGGTGTGGTGTGGTGTGCGGTGCGCTGTGGCGGCGGAGGCGCGGATAAGCGCGCCTGAACCCCCATGCCTCTACGGCATGTTCTCCGCTTCGTACAGCCGCCGCCCGGCAGCATCCTTCGCGCCGACAATCGGCTTGGAAGTCGTTCGGCCATTCAATGCCGATATCCGGGTCGTTCCACACGATGCAGCGCTCGAGTTCCGGAAACCAGTATTCGGTGGCCTTCCACAGGCATTCGGCCACGTCGGACAGCACCACGAAGCCATGCGCGAAGCCCGGCGGCACCCACACCTGCCGATGATTGTCGGCGCTCAGATAAGCGCCGCACCATTTGCCGAAGTTCGGCGAATTGAGCCGCACGTCCACGGCGACGTCGAAAATCTCGCCCACCACGACATGCAGGAGGCGGCCTTGCGGGCGCTGCACCTGATAATGCAGGCCGCGCAGCACGCCATGCACCGCGCGCAGATGCCGGTCCTGCACGAAGTCGAAACCGTGTGCGACGTCGTGCACAAACTCGTCCGCGCTGAAGCTCTCGTAACAGAAACCGGATTCGTCGCCAAACACCTCGGGCTCGATGAGTTTCACTTCCGGTAGTGCCGTTGCCAACACCTAGTTGCCCATGCCACTGTGCCCGTAAGAAGCTGCCCGACAAAGACCGATGCCACCGCGGCGCGCGGGTGGCGGTCGTTACGCGCGCCTGCCCG
Source organism: uncultured Paraburkholderia sp. (assembly GCA_940746715.1). Taxonomy (GTDB): domain Bacteria; phylum Pseudomonadota; class Gammaproteobacteria; order Burkholderiales; family Burkholderiaceae; genus Paraburkholderia. The sequence goes on along the minus strand of CALNWN010000004.1, from coordinate 75,204 downwards.
GGAGGCGCGGGGGGTGTCAGAGCTCCGACGAGGCAAGCCGGCTACGGGCGCGGTACTCGGTTGGCGACAAGGCCATGCGCTTGCGGAAGATCTTCGCGAGACGGTCGCCGTTGCCGGTGCCGCTGCGCCGCGCGATCTTGTCGACCGGCAGTTCGGTCTCGGTCAGGAAGTTGCACGCAATGCGCAGCCGCACCTGCAGCAGATAGCCGGACGGCGTGACGTGCATTTCATGCTTGAAGCGCCGCAGGAAATTGCGCTCGCTCATGGCGGCGACCTGAGCCGCGTCCGCAACGGAAACCGGCCGGTCACAGTTCGCTTCCATCCAGCGCGCCGCCGCGCGAATCTTCTCGGCGACGCTCAATGTCCCGCCCTCCGCGGGCAGCGGCACCCACGTTGCGGCCATGCCCGGCATCACACGCTCGGCGACGCTGCGCGCGAGTTCGGCGCCGAGATCGCGCTTGATGAACATGAGCGCGCTGCGCGCGCAGTCGTTGCGGTCGTTGAACGCACTCAGAATGGCGTCCGCCGCGCCATGGCCATAGCGGCCGATCTGCAGCGCCTCGGGATCGCCGGGATTGGCGGCCTCCAGCACGAGCCGCCCTTCGCCGATGGTTTCGATTGCGCGAGTACGCGCCTGCACCGAGCGCAGCCAGCCGAGCAGCCGCTGGTCGCGGGCCGCCTGGTGCGCGCCGTGTCCGCCGGCGATAAACAGAACGTCGAAGCCCGTTCCAAAGCGCGTGTCGATGCGATCGGTCCAGATGCGCGCGGCCGATGAACTGGGCACGCTGCCGCCGTCGAGCGACAGGAACTGCACCTCATAGGGCGGTTCTTCGCCGGGCCGTTTGCCGGCCAGTTCGTTGGCGGTCTGGAACATTTCGACAACCGTGCCAGGCCCTAGCAGCCAGAAGCCGTCGAACAGCAACACACCAATTCGGCGCGCCGTGGTGCGGACGTTGACGCTCGGCGTATGTAACCAGGTAACCCTCGCGGAGTCGACGTGAATGTGGGACATGTCTTCCTCAAAATGTCTACTTGGTTGGACGAGGACGCGCGTTGTCCGACGATATCAGCGAATTGATAATCGCAATTTGACATCGGCAAACGCCGCTTCACGGATTATCAGCGATGTTAGCCGAATGAATCGCATTAGTAAATTTGAAAACAATGGAAATAGCATCCGATTAAAAGTACGACGAAAACTATTCTCATTTGATGCAAGTAATAAATAGGAGCGAGTGAATTCGCGGCGGAAAAACATACCGCTTCGGGAAGATGCGCCGTAAGAGCCATGTCCGGCGCGGCTGCGCGCCTCCCCTAGCTAGCGGGCGGTTCACAATGCGGTACGCATTGAGGCACTTCTGGGCGATGTTCAGAAATGTTTCAAAGCTGAACAACCAGACGCACCGCATTGTCCCTTTTAATTGAATTTCTTATTCAGGAATCCTTGAATCGCCCGCATGCTTATTGCCAATGCAGCCTTGCAGGCCCGCGTCCCTGATCGGGATGTGGGCCTGCCTTCCCTGCGCTCGTAAAGTGGGCGCTAACCGTGGGTGCCTTCGCCCGGCTCATCACGCACCCCGCCGGCTCCGCCCTTCCCGGCGCGCTCGAGCACCGGTTTCAGCGCAGCCCCCGTATGGCTTTCGGGGACCCGGACGATGCCCTCGGGGTCGGTAGCGGCGACGACCGTGCCCCCGCCCACACCGCCTTCGAGGTCGTGCTCGATCACGACGACACTGTGTCCCCCGTCCGTCAGACGGTGCAGCACGCGGATCAGCCTCGCCACGTCCGCCATATGCAGGCCGACCGTCGGCTCATCCAGCACATACAACGTGTGCGGCGCTTTCTGACCGCGCCGCGTGATGTCGTCGCGGACCTTGCTCAGTTCGGTGACGAGCTTGATGCGCTGCGCCTCGCCGCCCGACAGCGTAGGCGACGGCTGGCCGAGCGTGAGGTAGCCGAGTCCCACGTCTTTCATCAACTGCAGCGGGTGAGCGATGTTGGAAATAGGCGCGAAGAACTCGACGGCCTCGTCGATTTCCATGGTCAGCACGTCGCCGATATTCTTGCCGCGCCACGTCACCGCAAGCGTCTCGGGATTGAAGCGCTGCCCATGGCACACGTCGCACGGCACTTTCACGTCCGGCAAAAAGCTCATGCCGATGGTGCGCACGCCCTGCCCTTCGCACGCGGGGCACCGGCCTTCACCCGTATTGAACGAAAAACGCGACGCGGTGTAGCCGCGCGCCCGCGCCTCCAGCGTGCCGGCGAACAGCTTGCGAATAGCGTCCCATACGCCGATGTACGTTGCGGGACACGAGCGCGGCGTTTTGCCGATCAGCGTCTGATCGACTTCGAGCACACGGTCGATGCTTTCCCAGCCCGTGATCGAATCACAGCCTTGCCAGGCATGCGTGACGTTCAGCGGCGCACTGCGCGCGAGCACGCTGGCGCGGCAGTTCGCGGCCGGCTTTTCTTCAGCCGCCGCCGCGCGTGCGCGCCGCGTGGCCGGAGACGACAACACCGAGCGCCCCACTGCGTCGAGCAGATTCGCCATCAGCACGTCGCGCGCGAGGGTGGACTTGCCCGAACCGCTGACGCCTGTCACCGCGACGAGCCGCGACAGCGGAATGCCGACCGTCACATTGCGCAAATTGTGCAGCTTGCCGCCGTGCACGGTCAGCCAGTTCTCCGGCACCGCCGCCGTGCGCTTGCCCGGCGGGACGACCTTGCGGCGCGGCTGGAGCGGATGCACGATCGGCGCGGCGAGAAACTGCCCGGTCAACGACTCCGGCTGCGCCGACAGATCGGCCACACTGCCTTGCGCGATCAACGTGCCGCCGCGCTTGCCGGCCCCCGGCCCGATGTCGATGATGTGATCGGCCCGCCGGATCGTGTCTTCGTCATGCTCGACCACCACGAGCGTATTGCCCTTGTCGCCCAGTTTGCGCAGCGCGTTCAGCAGGATCTGGTTGTCGCGCGGATGCAGGCCGATGGTCGGCTCATCGAGCACATAGCAGACGCCTTGCAGATTGCTGCCCAATTCGCGGCCAGCCGGATGCGCTGCGCCTCGCCGCCCGACAGGCTGGGCGCAGCGCGGTCGAGGCTCAGATAACCGAGCCCGACTTCTTCGAGGAACCGCAAACGGCTGCCGATTTCGCTGACCACGTCGCGCGCAATTTCGGCGTCGCGCCCGGTCATTTGCAAACTGTCTATCCACGCACGCGTGTCCGACACCGTCCATTGCGCGACGTCGGTAATGGCATGCGCGTCGAACGTGACCGCTCGCGCGGTCGGATTCAGACGCGTGCCCGAGCAATCCGGACACGGTTCGTCCACTAGGCCTTCGGGTTCCTGCTCCTCCGAAGGCAAGCTCTGTTCGCGACCGCGATTGTCGTCGACGACAATTGTGTCGTCATACGCGGCGCGCTGCTCCCGCGTGAGCGCGAGGCCCGTGCCGACGCAAGTGGTGCACCAGCCGTGCTTGCTGTTATAGGAGAACATGCGCGGGTCGAGCTCTGGATAGCTCGTGCTGCAAACCGGACACGCTCGTTTCGTGGACAACACCTTCACGGCGCCGAGCTTCGCGGTGGGCAGGCCGCCGTTCATCGCATCATGCAAACCGTCGAGCGGCGCGAGCAGATGCATCACGCCCTTGCCGATTTCCAGCGTCTGGTCGAGCGCCTCACGCAGTTGCCCTTCGTTGTCCGCCGAGACGATCAGGTCGGCCACCGGCAATTCAATGGTGTGCTCGCGGAAGCGGTCGAGCTTCGGCCACGGGTCGACCGGCACGAACTCGCCGTCCACCCGCAAATGCGTATTGCCGCGTGCTTTGGCCCACTTCGCAAGGTCGGTGTAGACGCCCTTGCGGTTGACGACGAGCGGCGCGAGGAAACCGACGTGCTGCCCCTTATGGTCGCGCAGCAACTGCGCCGCGATTGACTCGACGCTTTGCGACGTGACCGGCGTGCCGTCATGAATGCAATGCTGCAAACCGAGCTTCACATAGAGCAGGCGCAGGAAATGCCATACCTCGGAAGTGGTCGCGACGGTACTCTTGCGGCCGCCGCGCGACAGCCGCTGCTCGATCGCGACGGTCGGCGGAATGCCGTACACGGCGTCGACTTCCGGGCGTCCGGCCGGCTGCACGATGGAGCGCGCGTACGCATTCAGCGATTCGAGATAGCGGCGCTGCCCTTCGTGGAAAAGAATGTCAAACGCGAGCTTGGACTTGCCCGATCCCGACACGCCGGTGATGACGTTGAACTTGCCGTGCGGAATGTCGACGTCCAGCGCTTTCAGGTTGTGCTCGCGCGCATTGACGATGCGCACCACGTCCTCGCCTTCGATAGCGCGCCGCGCCCGTGCCGCGCTCAGCGCCTTCTGCAACGGGATGCCGTGCGAAGCCGCGTTCGCCGGTTCCGCCACCGCGTTCATTGTGCGGTCGTACTGCAGCAGCGCTTCGCCGGTGTGCGATTCCGGACAGGCCTTGACCTCGTCCGGCGTGCCGGCGCACCGCACGCGGCCGCCGCCGTCGCCGCCTTCGGGCCCGAGGTCGATAATCCAGTCGGCCGCGCGGATCACGTCGAGGTTGTGCTCGATCACGATCAGCGAATGGCCGCCTGCCAGCAGTTTGCCGAACGCCTGCATCAGCTTGGCGATGTCGTCGAAATGCAGGCCCGTCGTGGGCTCGTCGAACATGAAGAGCCGTTTGGCGACCGCCTGCTTCGCGCCTGCGCCGATTCGGCCAGAAAGCCCGCGAGCTTGAGACGCTGCGCTTCGCCGCCGGACAGCGTGGGCACCGGCTGACCGAGCTTGACGTATTCCAGCCCGACGTCGACGATAGGCTGCAGCACGCGCAAGACGTCCGCGTCGTTCGCGAAGTAGGCGGCGGCCTCGCTGACAGTCAGCTCCAGCACGTCCGCAATGCTCAACGCGCGCGCCGGCGCGCCGCGCTCGATCTTCACCTCGAGCAGTTCCGCGCGATAACGGCGCCCGTCGCAATCCGGACAGCGCAGGTACACGTCGCTCAAAAACTGCATTTCGATATGTTCGAAACCGGAGCCGCCGCACGTCGGGCAACGGCCGTCGCCCGAGTTGAAGCTGAACATGCCTGGCCCGTAGCCGCGTTGTTGCGCGAGCGGCGCCTTCGCGAAGAGCTTGCGGATTTCGTCGAACGCGCCCACGTAGCTGGCCGGGTTCGAGCGCGCGGTCTTGCCGATCGGCGACTGGTCGACGAACACCACGTCCGTGACCTTGTCGGCGCCGGTCAAATTGCGAAACGCGCCCGGCGATTCGGTGGCGAGGCCGAAATGCCGCGCCATGGCCGGGTACAGCACGTCTTGCAACAGCGTGGACTTGCCCGAGCCCGACGTCGCATAAATACTTGAGGCGCGTGCGCACTTCGGCGAGCAGCAGCTTCAGCGCGTCGTCGAGCAACGCGCTCGGCAACGTGATGTCGTCGAAGAAGCGGCGAATGCGCTCGATCGGCATTAGCATCAGGTCGTGCACGGTCAGGCCCGGCAGCGCCTCGAGCTGCGTGCGGTTCCATTCGACGCCACGCGGCATGAAGCGCGCTGCGGGCGGCAGGACTTCGTCCGCATTCACCTTGCTGCCGAGCCGCCACAGCAGCGATTCGGTTTTCAGCCGCGCGCCCGCGCAGGTTTCGCAGGGCGTGTAGCTGCGGTATTTGGACAGCAGCACGCGGAGGGGGTGCGGACGAAAACTTGGACTACCTGAAGGTAGTTCATGTACTCATACGAAGATCGCATGCGAGCGGTTCTGCTCTATTTGAAGTTGGGTAAGCGCGTCGGGGCAACCATCCGGCAGCTGGGATATCCGACAAGGAATTCTTTGAAATCGTGGCATCTCGAGTACGAACGATGTCACGATTTACGGACCGGTTATGTTCGTTCCAGGCCGATATATTCGGCCGAACAGAAGAACGTGGCCGTCGACCATTACTTAGATCATGACCGGTGTGCTGCTGCGACCTTGAGGGCGTTGGGATATCCGAGTCGCGGGACGCTCGCCGCCTAGATCGAAGAGCTGCATCCCGAAATCGCCGGCAGCGAAGCAGGCGGCAGTCATCGAACTGTGCACCGGGGAGGAAAGCGCGCGCCTAGTCGCCCAGAAAGCAGGTGTGAGCAGGCCTACGCTTTACAATTGGAAGAACCAGCTACTCGGTCGTCAAGCCCCAGCATCCATGAAACGCCAGAAGAAGCCAGCACCGGACCAGGAGCGTGCGAAACTGGAACAGCAGGTCGAGTAGCTTCGACGCGACATCCGGCAGCTGCAGCTAGAGCACGACATCCTGAAGAAGGCGAACGAACTAATAAAAAAGGGATGGGCATCCCCCGCAACTCCTGAGCAACCGGGAGAAAACGATGCTGGTTGATGCCCTGAAACAAACCTACGCGTTACCAGAGCTGTTCGCCTTCTTCAGGATGTCGTGCTCGCAGTTCCTACTTCTATCATCGTACACGTCTGCTTCTGGCTGACAAGTATGCTCGCGCGCGTCGTGTCATCGCAGACATCTTCGAACTCAATCACCGTTGTTATGGCTACCGACGGATGCACGCGGCTCTGCGAAAGCAGGAGCTCGTTATCTCGGAGAAGGTGGTGCGACGTTTGATGAAGCAGGAAGGCCTGGCTGCCGCCATGTCCAGACGACGTCGCTACCGGTCCTACGGCAGCGAAATAGGTCCAGCGCCGGAGAACCTCATCAATCGTGACTTCCGTGCAGTCGCCCCGAATGAAAAGTGGTTGACCGACCTTACCGAATTCCCAGATCCCGGCTGGCAAGGTGTATCTGTCTCCATTGATCGACTGCTTCGATGGTCTTGTGGTGAGCTGGACAATCGGCACGCGGCCGGATGCCGAGCTTGTGAATACTATGCTTGAGGCGGGTATCGAGACCATAGCCAGCAGCAGTAAACGGCCTGTGGTTCATTCCGATCGCGGAGCGCACTATCGTTGGCCTGGATGGCTCTCACGGATCCGCGAAGCCAAGCTAGTTCGCTCGATGTCACGCAAAGGATGTTCGCCCGATAACGCGGCCTGTGAAGGTTTCTTCGGACGGCTCAAGACCGAGTGGTTCCATCCACGGGACTGGCGAGCTACGACCGTTGAGCAATTCATCGAGGTACTCGACTCCTACATCCGCTGGTATAACGCAAAGCGGATCAAAATCTCGCTCGGCTCTCTCAGCCCGCTCGAATACCGGGAGAGTCTAGGAATGGCAGCATAACCCAGTCCAAGTATTTAGCCGCACTCCCGATTTGCAGTCGCGCTATGCCAGCGAGTTGAAGCTCGTTCAGGCGCTGCACGAGTACCGTGAACGAGAACCGGCTCGACGCGACCACGCTTCACTAGCTCAGGCGAGGCACGCACTTGCTAACGCTCAAGGCAAGGCACCGTTGATCTTTGCCGACGTCGACGCACAGGAAGCGACGGCAGACAATCCTGAGATTGCACAGGCCGCGCTGCTCGAAATCATCCGTCCGGAACTCGTCGCGCACTTTCAGCCGGCGCTGCTCGCTCGCTTCCAGACGCGGATCACCGACCGCTCGGTGCGGCCGCGCTCGCGTCCATCGTGCGCATAAAGCTCGGCAAGGTCGCCGATCGCCTGCGCCGTCAGCACGGCATCGAACTGACCTGCGACGAGTCGCTGATTGAGACGATGGCCGAACTGTGTCTCGCTCGGGAATCCGGCGCGCGCAACGTCGACGCGTTCCTCAACCAGCGCATCCTGCCGGCCGTGTCGCGCGAGTTGCTGGCGCGCATGGCGAGCGGCACCCCGCCAGCGACGATCGCGTTGTCGAGCTCGGCGGAGCGCGACCTGACGATCGATTTCGTTGACCGCGACGAAGCGGCGCACGCTGAAGCGCACGCACCGCTCGTTGCATAGCGGAGCGACGCCATGGCGGCCGGCCCTTCTCTCTATGACATGCTGCTCGGCCAGATCGGCGGCGAGCCGCTCGACGCCCACGACGACCGGACGCTCGAATGCCTGAGCGTGCAACAGAACGTGCGGCGCATTCTCAACACGCGCACGGGTGCGCTCAAGCACCTGCCCGACTATGGCCTGCCGGATTTGACCAACATCTACAGGGCATTGCCGGCGTCTGCCCACCTGCTTAAGGAGCAAATGGAGGCGACGCTGCTCAAGTACGAGCCCCGTATTCGCAAAATCGATGTCGATATCCTCGAGAACGACGATCCCGGCGTGCTCGTAAGTTTCGAGATGACCTGTCACCTCCGGAAAGCGGGACTCGTCAGATTCGGCACATACTTCGAGCCCCCCGGCCGCATGCGGGTCGAGCATCGGCAACACGCACGACCCGTCGGCTGAGAAAAGGCACGGTAGCGTACGGTCGAACCTCCATCTGAGCAAAACGACGCCGAACCTTCCGACTGTAGATAAAAGCGACACGCGACAACTAAGCCCACACCGACGAAAAGGCTAACCACAGCGCCGCGAATCCGACACGGCGCCCTCCGATGTCACGCGACATCACGCGCGAGCCCCTGCCCCGTCCCGCTCAAAACCGCGCCACATCCACAATCGCATCCGCAAATGCCTTCGGCGCTTCCTGCGGCAGGTTATGACCCACGCCCCCGCCGATATTGCGATGCGCATACTTTCCGGTGAACTTCTTCGCATAAGCTGCGGGTTCGGGATGCGGCGCGCCGTTCGCGTCCCCTTCCATCGTGATGGTCGGCACTGAAATGGTCGGCGCTTTGGCAAGACGCTGTTCCAGTTCGTCGTATTGCGACTCGCCCTCTGCAAGCCCGAGTCGCCAGCGATAGTTGTGAATCACCACGGCGACATGATCGGGATTGCTGAACGACTGAGCCGTGCGATCGAACGTCGCGTCGTCGAAATTCCATTTGGGCGAAGCGAGACGCCAGATCAGCTTGTTGAACTCGTTGCGGTTCTTCTCATAGCCCGCATAGCCGCGCTCGGTCGTGAAATAGAACTGGTACCACCACGCGAACTCCGCCTTCGGCGGCAGCGGCGCCTTGTTGGCTGCCTGGCTTCCGATCAGGTAACCGCTCACGGACACCATCGCCTTACAACGTTCCGGCCAAAGCGCCGCAATGATATTCACCGTGCGCCCGCCCCAATCGAATCCGCCGAAAATCGCCTTGTCGATCTTCAACGCATCCATCAATGCAATCACATCGACGGCAACCATAGCCTGTTGCCCGTTGCGCGGCGTATCCGGCGACAGAAAGCGCGTGGTGCCGTAGCCGCGCAAATACGGCACGATGACGCGGTAACCCTGGGCGACGAGCAAGGGTGTCACTTCGGCGAAGCTGTAGATGTCGTAGGGCCAACCGTGCAGCAGAATGACAACGGGTCCATCCTGCGGGCCTGCTTCGGCATAACCGACGTTGAGCGTGCCGGCATTGACTTGCCGCAGGTTCGCAAATGAAGCAACCCGCGAAGCCGACGTGCTGCCGACGGCCTGTGCATTGGCGAGGCCGCTCAAACCGAGTTCCATCAAGCTGAGGCCCGCGACGGTGGTGCCAAGCAGACGACGGCGCCGGGTGTTGATCTGTTCAGACATGGCTCATTTTCCTTTGTGTTGAGAGCTGTGAAATACTGAGGCGGCAGTCGAAGCCTCGAACCATTCGCGTGGCGCAAAGCTGGCTACGTTTGCGCTTTCCGGCGGCAATGCGCGTTCGACTCGCGTGAACGTATTAAACGCGGCGGACGTATCCAGCTTAGGCGGACGTATCCAGCTTATGTACGCAGCGCTCGCGGGTGCAACGTTATGTATCGGGCCTAAGTCCGGATACGTTGTGATACAACGCGTACCTCGGCTACCATCGCACGGCTGCGTCAAACCCATGCGTATCAGGTAGAACCCGTTAAATTTTTCCGGACGTCTCAATGCACGCGTTGCCGTGGGTTGCCATTTTTCTTGCTGCTGTATCGGTCGTTGTCCGGGGACCTCGTCTTTTGACGCTCGGCCTGCTGGCCCTTGGCTACGGGCTCGCGTTTGCTTTGGGGGCCTTGCAGGCACTCGCCACGATACCGATTACACTGCTTGCCGGCACGGGCCTAATCCACGGATACGTCAGCACCAGCCAGAAGCCGATTAGCTCGCGGCTATGTGCAGGGCGGCATCGCTCGCCTGGCTGCCGATCGCCCTCATGCTCAATGGGTCGCGCTTGTCGTGGGCGCGGTTCTGTTCGGCGCGTTACATTTCCAGGGCGGAGCAACACTGGTTGTGCTTGCAACCATCGCCGGACTCGGCTCGGGTCTTGCCTATCGCGCCGGAGGTTTGCAGGCCGCGACGCTGACTCACTTCGGGCTCAACCTGATTCAGTTTGGTTTGTTCACTTATCCGTTCATCGCACGCGCGTAACGATAGAGCCAGCGCGAGGCACAGCAGGCCCGCTTGCGAATTAAGGCCGCCCTTCGCTCGGCACCTCCGCTGCCTTGCTGAGCTCCGCCATCAGAATCCGCGCGATGCCGTTAGCGGGCGCCGTGCCGTCCGGCGCCGCAGCCGTCGTCGCCCATGTGACGATTGTCGTCTTGGTCACCGGATCGTAGCCCATGAACGTATTGAAGCCGGGTATTTCGCCGGTGTGTCCATAGAACGTGCCGAACTTCGCCAGCCCGAGGCAGTAGCTCGCAGCGCCCGGATTCGACGGCTGGATAGACTGGCAGCTGGCGAGCCGTTGCGCCTGGAGATCGGCGTTCAGATAGCCGCCGCCGACCATGCGCTGCACATAGGCGGCGAGTTCCGTTATGGTCGAAATGCCCGAGCCAGCGGTCCATGCCCACGATGTGTTCACCGACGTGACGTCCGTGGGTTGCAGCGTTCCATTTTTTGCGGCCGCCTGACGTGCGGGGGACAATGCGTCGCTTTCCGCCGTTTCCGCATTGGTGCCCCACTGATAGCCATGCGGCGCCGGTGTCCTCAACGATGTGTCGTCCTGAGGCGGAAGATAGCTCTCAGTTAAACCAAGCGGCGTGAAAAGACGCGCCTTGATTGCGTCGGCGGCACTCATACCCGTCAACTGCTCGATAATCAGGCCAAGCAGCACTGTATTCGTATTCGAGTAGCGGAAGTCCGCGCCGGGCGCGAAATACACGGGCTGGCTAAACGCGATATCGAGTAACTCTTTGGTAGTCCATACCTTGTCCGGTTGCGCGTCGAGCGTCTGATTGAATGCGAGGCTTGTTGAGTAGTTATAGAGGCCGCTGCGCATGCTCAGCAATTCCTCTATCGTGATGCTGTCGCCATTCGGCACGTTCGCAATGTACTTGCTCACGGGGTCGCTCAGCGCCAGCTTGCCTTCCTGCACGAGTTGCAGAATCACTGTGCCGGTCCACGTTTTCGTCACACTGCCCACCCGAAAATGCGCGTCGGTCGGAATCGGCGTGCTGGTGCCCCGCACTGCCGTTCCGAACGATTCGAGCCAATTGCCGCTCGGCGACTGCACATAAACGACGGCACCGGGTGTGAGCGTGTCTGCGAGCAGTGCGTTGATCTGGGGGCGCGCCGCGGTGGCGAAGGCGGGCTCAGTGGGTGCGAGCGTGTCGCCGCCGCAACCGGACACTGCCGCGCCCAGTGCCAACGCGAGCGCAACCGCATAAATCCGACCAAAGAGAACATATGACACGCACATCGCAAAACGGGAAGATGCCATTTGCGTTTCCCCTTCCTGATCATCGAGCCAGCGTCCTGTGGCCAGCTAAGAGGCGGTACGGCATTGCCCGGACCGGCCCTCGCCGTCGTTTCTGTTTCTAACCGCGCTGAACAACTATAGGACGTGGATTGCGGATCTGTGTGCGATTTATGCCAATAGGGATCCGTTGAAGGTTCGCGGCCCCCATTTGAAAGCCTGCGCCACTCAATAGGCCAATGGTCGATGGCTGCTCAAGCCTGGCACCGACTACCCTTCGACGCGGCTCGCCAGCCCGTCTTCATTCGCCGCAGCCGCGGCCGGCAGCGGTGGCTTGCTTCCGCCAAGGTAGGCATCGCGCAGTATGTCGAGGCTCAACAAGCCCTCCGCTCGCCCCTCAGCGACGACACGGTCGCTTTCCAGCACATAGCCGTACTTCGCGCATAACGCAGAGCGTTGAATGCGTTCTGCTCCGCGAGCAGAATGCTCACGCCGTCATTCCTGTTCAACGCCGCGATGGCTTCGAAGATTTCGTCGACGACATGAGGCGCGAGCCCCATCGACAGCTCATCGAGCAGCAGCAACGAAGGCCGCGCCATTAACGCGCGGCCGAGTGCGACCATCTGCTGCTCGCCGCCAGACGTGTGTCCGGCGAGCATGCGCCGGCGCTCCTTCAGACGCGGGAAAAGCGCGTAAATGCGCTCGAGCCCGGCATCGATCGACCGGCGGGAGGCTCGCCGCGCGAATGCGCCGATACCCAGGTTCTGCTCGACCGTCAGGTGTGCAAAGCATCGCCGGTCTTCGAGCACCTGCACCAGACCGCGCCGTGTCAGTCGCTACGGATCGGCATGTGTGATTGCCTCGCCCTCGTAGACGATTCGCCCCGACGTGAGTTCGCCACGTTCGGCACGAATCAGGCTTGAAATAGCTTTGAGCGTCGTAGTCTTGCCGGCGCCGTTGCTCCCAGCAGCGCCACGATGCCGCCAGCCGGCACGCTCAGCGAAACGCCGCGCACGGCGGGCACGAGACCACCGTAGGCGACGTGAATCGCCTCGACCTGAAATCGGCGCGGCGCTCATGCGCCTGTTTCCTTGCTGCAATCGCGCGGCGTAATGCCCTTTTCTTTCGCGTACGCGTTCGCCGATTTCTCGATGATGGGCCGCAGCGCCGCGCGGTCGGCCTGCACCCAGCCGCTGACCACCTTCCACTTCGTGCCGTCCCATTGCTGGAAGCGCACCGCGCCGCCGCCCTCATGATCCGCACAAGACAGCTTGAGCGGCTGCACGAGGCCATACGCCCCAAGCTGTTTGAGTTGCGCGTCGTCGAGATTCAGGTGCTCAAAGCCCCAGCGAACCTGTTCGCCCGTGAGCGGCTTGTTGCCAAAACGCGCTTGCGCAACACGCAAGGCTTCCACATTGAGGATGCCGTTGACCACTCCCAGGTTGTAGTAGACCGTCCCGAAGCGCGCCGCGTCTTTCAGGTTTCCGTTGCCGGGCTTGATGACGTACTGGTCGATTGCCTGAAGCACCGGATAGTCCGCGCCGGACGGATGCGTGGTGATGGACAGAAAGCCTTTGGCCGCATCGCCCGCGGGTCGCACGTCCTCTTCCGAATTGCTCCAGATATTGCCGATGATGTGATTCGCCGGGTAGCCGACCTTCTGTGCCGACTTCAACGCGACCGGGTTCATCACGCCCCAGCCGCGCAGAATCACCCAGTCGGGGTTGATCCGCCGGATCGTCAGCCATTGCGAACCTTGCTCGTTACCCGGGTGCGGGACTTCGATTTGCGTCAGCGAAAAGCCATACTGTTTCGCGAGAATGTCGAGCACGGTGATGGTCTCGCGTCCATACGGAGAGCCGTGGTACAGCACCACGATCTTCTTGCCTTTGAGCGCAGCCAGTCCGCCCGATTGCTGCCCGATGTAGTTGACTATCGCCGACACCTCGCTGTACGGGTTCAGTTGCAGCGGGAACGCGTAGGGGAACACGGCGCCGTCGGTCGAATCGGTGCGCCCGTGGTTGATCGTGATGAGCGGCGGTTTGTCGGCGGTTGAACGGTCGAGCGTCGCATGGGCAATGCCGACCGACAACGGATTGGTCGCCGCGGCCAGCGCACCGTTCAGGCCATGCTTGAGCCGTTCATAGCATTCGACGCCCTTTTCCACGACATATTCCGTTTCGCACTCGCTCCACGACAGCTTTACGCCGTTCACGCCGCCGTCGCGTGCATTGATGAGTTGGAGATAGTCGATGAAGCCGCCGAAAAAGCCACTGCCTCCGGCCGCATACGGCACGACGCGATAGCTTTGCAACGGAAAGTATTGTTCGCACGCGGCTTGTGCGCCCGGCGCGGCACTTACCGCGAGTGCAATGCCGATCGTTGCGGCCGCAAGCAAGCTAGCAGCGATGCGCGTCACGTTGAAATCTGCATGGTCATGTGTTTTTAACCCCCTGTTTGTATGAGTCAATCGAAATGAAAGTTGAATCGTGTCCTTCCGCCTCACGGGCGCCAGCGGGCGCTCAGGCGCAGTACCGAAGACCGCACGAGCCGTGCAAGCCCATCCGGCTCGCGCACGAGAAAAGCAATGATCAAAGTGCCCAGAACGATCTTCTGCAGGTTCTGCAACTGCCCCGCTTCGATCCCGACGTGCACCAGCACGCGCGAAGCATTCGAGAGCAGGATGGGCAGCAGTACGATGAACGCTGCCCCAAGGAGATTGCCGGCAATGCTGCCCATTCCGCCGATAATCACGATGAACAGCACCTGAAACGACAGGTTCAGATCGAAGCCGTGCGGCTCGACCGTGCCGAGATAGGCAAACGCCCACAGCGCGCCTGCGATGCCGATGACGAACGAACTGAGCGCGAATGCAAGGAGACGCGAAGCAGCAACCGGAATGCCGATCACACTTGCAGCAGTGTCCATGTCGCGTACGGCCATCCAGGGTCGCCCGAGCTCGCTGCGCACCACGCGCCACGAGAATACGAACAAGACTGTCACTGTGCCGAGCACGAGCAGATAGCGCGAAGACGGCGAGTCAATGTGCCAGTTGCCGATTGCGAGGCGCGGCGCCGAAAGCACACCGGACGTATCGTCGTTGGAGAACCAGCTCACTTTGGTGAAGAGCCATTCCACAAAAAACTGCGCGGCCAGCGACGATACGATCAGATAAAAGCCCTTGATTCTCAGGGCAGGCAAGCCGAACAGCGCGCCGACCGCTGCCGTGACGAGTCCGCGCGCCCCACAGAAGGCCCGCCACGAGGCTCGTCAATCCCGCAAGCGCCCACACTACTGCCCAGATGTACGGCAGCTTGACACCCACTGCCAGAGCCGCGAGCGGATCGTCGGCGACCGCGCGCAGCGAGAGGCCGAAACGCGTATAGCGCGCGAGCAGCGAAAGCGCCGCGACCAGCACGGCGACCGTCGCCGCAGCGAACAGGTCGAACTGGCTGACCATGACGCCTGCGAGCGCGAACGGCTTGTCGTCGATGCCGAGATCGAGCCCATGTACCTGCGCGCCCCACAGCAGTTGCGCCGCACCTTCGAGAATGAAACTGAGGCCGAGCGTTGCCATGAACAGCACGATAGGCGGCCTGTTCACGAGCGGTCTCAACACCAGCCGGCCCACGGCGAGCGCAATCGCAACCAGTGCAGCGAGCGTGATTGCAAAGGCGAGCCAGGGCGTAACCTGCCGTTCGACGAGGCTCACGAACGTCAACGCGCACGTCAACGCGCCGAACAGCACGAGCGAACCCTGTGCATAGTTGAAAACACCTGACGCCTTATAGATCAGCACGAAGCCGATCGCAACGAGCGAATACATCACGCCGGCGAGCAGTCCGCCCGCGAGCACTTCGAAAAAGAAATCCATCGGATCAACCTCTCATCAATGTCGGGTGCCGAGATAGGCGGCCAGCACCGCCGGGTCGGCACGTATCTCCGCCGGTGTGCCGTCGGCAATCTTCCTGCCGTAATCGAGCGCGACGACGTGACTGGAGATGTCCATCACGACGCCGATGTCGTGCTCGATCAGCACGACCGTGACACCGAGCCGTGCATTCGCATCGGCGATGAACGTGGCCATCTCCTGCTTTTCCGACGCGTTTATGCCGGCCATGGGTTCGTCGAGCAGCAGCAGTTGCGGTTCGGCGGCCAGCGCCCGCGCAAGCTCGACGCGCTTTTGCAGGCCGTACGAGAGTGCGCCGACGAGCGTGTCGCGAAAGCGCACGAGATCGAGTGCCTCGATCACACGGTCGGCGCACGCGCGTTGCTGCACGTCGTCGTGTCGTGCGCGGCCTATACCGAAGGTTTGCTCGAACCAGGTGCTTCGCCGATGCAAGCTCCGCCCCGTCAGCACGTTGTCGAGCACGCTCATGCGCCGAAACAGCGCAATGTTCTGGAAGGTCCGCGCAATGCCGGCATGCGCAGCGCGATATGCGCTCATGCGTCGATAACTTCGTTATGCAAAGCGGATGGTGCCGCGCTCGGGCGCATACACACCGTTGATCACGTTCAGCAGCGAACTCTTGCCTGCACCATTCGGGCCGATCAGCGAACAGATCGCACCTTGAGCGACGTCGAAGCTCAGGTCGTGGATGGCGCGCACGCCGTCGAACGAGAGCGAGATGCCCTCGAGCGACAACAATGCGGAAGCGGCCAGGTGCTCAGGCCGCGCGCCGGCATCCGCGGAACCATGCGCGATGCTCATGCTCACGCTGCCTTCACGTTGCGTGCGGCCTCGAGCTCACGGACGAGCGGCAGCACCTTTTTGCCGAAGTATTCGACTTCCTCGATAAAGTGCAGGAAGCCCGCCAGCACCAGATCGACGCCGATCGACTTCAGTTCCACAATGCGCTGTGCGATCTGCTCCGGCGTGCCGATCAAATTCGTCCGGAATCCGTCGTTGTACTGCACCAGATCTTCGAACGTGGATTTTGCCCAGTTGCCCTCGCCTTCCGGCGACGCCTTGCCTGCCTGTTTGACCGCGTCGCCGAATGCCTCCACCACCTCGACGTGTGCATGACTGATGATGTCGTCGAGCACGGCCTTCGCCTTCTCCTCCGTATCGCGCGCAATCACGAATGCGTTCACGCCGATACGCACCCTGTGTCCGTTGCGTGCCGCCTTCTGCTGAATGTCGTCGATCTGTGCTTTGAGATTCTCCACCGTATTGCCATTCGTGAAGTACCAGTCGGACACGCTCGCCGCGTTCTCGCGCGCCGCGCGCGAGCTGCCGCCCTGAAAAATTTCCGGATGCGGTTTTTGCACGGGCTTTGGGCTCAGCGTGTAGTCGTTGAAGCGATAGAAGTCACCCTTGAAGGTGAAATTGTCCTGAGTCCAGATCCCTTTCAGCGCACGAATGAATTCGTTGGAACGGCGGTAGCGCTCATCGTGTTCGAGCCACGGGCCGATAGCGGTGAACTCGCCCTTGAACCATCCGCTGACCACGTTGATCGCCACACGGCCATTCGAAATATGGTCGATAGTGGCAAGCTGTTTCGCGACCACAGCCGGATGCCATGGCCCCGGCAAGATGGCGGCGAGCACCTTGAGCTTGGTCGTGGCGTGCAAAAGCGCCTGACTGAACGACACAGACTCATGCTGGTATTCCGCGCCATAGCCGGCCGTGAAGCGGATCTGGCTCAACGCATAGTCGAAGCCGGCCTCCTCGGCGACGCGCGCGAGCTTCTGGTTGTATTCGAGGCTCCAGTCGGTGCGCTGCGCGATCGTGCTGACAACCAGCCCGCCGCTCACATTGGGCACCCAGTAGGCAAACTTGACGGCCTCGTCGCGGGAAACAGTGTCGGTCATGAATCGATCCTCTCGGGATAGGGTAAAAAAATGTTAATTACACGGCGAGCGTGGTGCTCTCGTCTGCAGACACGGCAAAGTGCAACGACGGCAAGGCTCGCGAGACGGCGAGCGCGATCCGCTCGTGCAACGCATCGCTCGCGACGGCATACGCATCGAAATCGCGCTCGGAGGCATAGACGCCGACGGGCAACGTGCGCGCCTGAAAGAAGCTGAAAAGCGGCCGCAACTGATGATCGATCACGACGCGTGACGCTCGCTGCCGCCTGTCGCAGCAAGCAGCACGGGCACATCGATCAGCGCCTCGTGATGCACGAGATCGAATAGATGCTTGAAGAGTCCCGCATACGACGCGCGATAAACGGGGCTCGCGACGACCAGCAGGTCCGCGGATTCAATCGCATGAATATGAGCCTGAACATCGGCGGACAATTCGGTTCGATCGAGCGTGGCCGTGAGCCTCGGTGCGATATCGCTCAGTTCCACAATATGCGAGTCGATGGGCAAGACCGAAGCTAAAGAGTGCACCAGTTGCTTCACGAGCGCTGAGGTACGCGATGGGCGCCGCAGGCTTCCCGACACCGCTACCACTTTCAATGTTTTGCTCATTCAGGTAGTCCTCATTGTGTAAGACGGGCAATCGCCAGTACCGACTTCAATGCGAAGAGCATGCCAAGCCAGGTGCGCCGCGCAGAACGTCCCGCCTGAATGGGCGTCTCGCGCGCTCCGGTAAGGGGTGGCGCATCGGCTTGGCGTCGTTATCTGAAATGGCCCGAACCTTATGCGTTTCTGCGATGAACGCCCGCCAACACATTGGCTGCATCGCTGCTGCGTGAGGAGCAGTTTTCAGTTAGAGCTCTTACAGAATGCTTGCCGGCGCGCAGCATCAGCACGGTGGCCGTCGTTGCTGCAGCGTTAGCAGCAATCTGAATTTGGTTATTGAAACAAAGTCGCTCGCAAACACAGGGACATGTTCACAATGTGCTGCAGAGGCAGCAATCGCGCGCTCGTCCGTGCAGTTGCTTCACGTCCGGTCGACCGTACCCAACCTGTACGCCAATGACTCTGATAGAAACTCCGACCCATCAGGACAACTCAAGCCGCGGCGCGCCCGTGCCGCAAGCACGGATCGCACGCGACGCGGTTTTCGAGCAGGCGCGGCGTCTTGCCGCAGACTTCGCGGCTACCGCAGTCGAGCGCGACGCGCGCGGCGGCACGCCCAAGGCCGAACGCGATGCGTTCTTCTGGCACTTAGCATTCCTTTGGAATATGGCGGGATAGGCGCAAACTGGCGAGTCACGCTCGACGTTGTGCGGCTCCTGGGTACAGCCGACAGCTCGCTCGCGCACGTGTTCGTGTTTCATCATCTGATGCTCGCGACAACGCGTCTCTTCGGACGTGCTTCGCAATGGGAGTCATGGTTCGAACAGACGGCGAGACGCCGTTGGTTCTGGGGCAACGCACTCAATCCGCTCGACACGCGCACGATAAGCCGCCCGCAGGATGGCTGGCACGAATTCAGCGGACAGAAGAGCTTCTGTTCAGGCGCGCTCGACTCCGAGATGATGATTGCATCCGCGCGTGATGCCGGAAGCGGAGCACTCCTCGTCGCAGCAGTGCCGAGCGCACGTCAGGGCATTTCGATTGCCGACGACTGGAACAGCATTGGGCAGCGGCAAACCGATAGCGGCACGGTCACTTTCGAGAAGGTGCGAGTAGAGGACCACGAAATACTCGCGGACCCCGGGCCGCTGTCCACTCCGTTCGCCCGCCTTCGCCCGTTGCTCGCACAACTGATTCTCACACACGTTTATCTAGGCATTGCCGAATCCGCGTTCAACGATGCGCGTTACTACACGCTGCGCGAGACTGCGGTCGGTCACCAATCCCTTGTTCGCGCTGATGCGCTCCAATGCCGCCAACCAGTGATAGTAGTAGGTGTCCCCGTAGTCCAGCTCGCCAGCAGCCTGCGCCTCGCGGATGGTCTGACCCAGGCATTCCGCCCACTCGGCCCACGTGAACACGCCAAGCTCATGCAGTCTCAACGTCATGGCAAACGCCCGGGCTTGCCATGGCGCACCGAAAGCAGGTTCCGCGTCGCTGGAAGGCAAGGCAGGCAAGACGTCGCGCAGTTCACGAGAACTCGAGCGGGTATGCGGCATATCAGATAGGCGTAACGTTTGAATACTCCAGATAGGGTTCCCAGCAATCCACACAAACACTTGCCGCAGTCGTATCCTTTCCCCAAAGTTCTGCCGCAGTGAACCGAACGGTATAGAGCCAATGTGGCTCTTCACCTCGCCCAATTGCATTGGAGTCTGGAAAAACGTGCGGACCGTGCACCGCGATAACCCGACCTCGCCTGCCTCGACAATAGCGCGGCAATCGCGTATGGGTGGAAGGGTTCAGCTGACGGGTCAGTACTTCGTCGTCGACCCTGAAGCGCGCCTCGGTGACCGCCGGTCGAGTTACAGAGTTGCCCCGGCGTAGCGCGGCAGCCACGTCGTTAGCCATCAAGACACGAGGCACGGGGTTGCCGCGATCATCCGGCACGCCGCTTGCGATTTCCGCGGCCGTCAACAAGCCGGTGTCCATGAGCAGCGTTTTCAGAGCTTCGAACCATATCTCGAAGTAGGTGCTTGCCAGATATTGCGCTGGCGGCAATCCCTCCCGCGCGGCACGAGACATGTCGATGTTCCATTTACCCACGGCACCCATCGCCAATGTCATTGCCAGTACGCGCCGCTCCCAGTCAGCGTGAAAAACCGATGTATCTGCCTGGTGGCGGATCGGGCCGAATGATTGCATGCCGCCGACATCTTGCGCACCGTTCATGACGGATTTCTCGCAGATTCCGGCGTTTTCGGGAGGCCGGTCCCGATCATCGAGTCACGCGTGACGAGCCCGGCTAACGCTTCCTCAGAAAAACCAGCAGTTTCCAGAGGCCGCATGGGCAGAACAAGATAGCGAACCTCAGAAGTCGAATCCCACACGAGAATCTCGACTTCAGCTGGTAATTCAAAACCGAATTCCTTTAGTACACCTCTCGGATCAATCACCGCTCGGGCCCGGTACGGCGCCGACTTGTACCAAACCGGGGGAAGCCCAAGTACCGGCCACGGATAGCACGAACACAGCGTGCAGACCACCATGTTATGCACGCGAGTAGTGTTTTCCAGCACGACCATATGTTCCCCTTGGCGGCCTTCATAGCCAAGCGAGGCGATCGCCGCGGTCGCGTCGTCGAGCAACCATCGTTTATAAGCGGGGTCGCACCACGCTTTTGCGACCACGCGGGCACCGTTGCGCGGTCCAATCCTACGCTCGTATGTTTCGATCAGTACGTCGAGAGCATGTGGATCGATATATCCCCTCTCGACCAGCAGGGATTCAAGCGCACGAACACGCACGTCCACCTGCGGGAGTGCACTGCCCGTGTGGTCGTGAGCTGCGGCATGCGGGTCGCCCGCGTCGTCGCGCGCAGAACTGCTAGCGCTCATGGAAGTTCATCAGAAGCTGCCTGAATGGATGCACGTCCGACTGTTTTGAGGAAGCGCGAAGTCTTGAGCAATACGTCAGAGCGTCTCCACCGCGTACCACATTAGTCGAAGTCCGCCGAAATTCAACGCAGTCCTGACTGCATGGCGCATATGCGTCGCATATTGTCATTTCGGGACTGCCCGCAGCGACAAGCCATACCTATACTTCGTGAGGCCTGTACAGATGTGCGCCTCGGATGTTCAACAGGAGGAATGGATGAACCGCTCCATACCCTTAAGCAGTGAGACAGCCGCGCGCCACAAACACGCCGACTCAAGCTTCGACGTTGTAATCGCCGGTGCGGGTATCGCCGGCTGTACTGCGGCGCGCCTGTTTGCGCTGGAAGGCCTACATGTAGCTCTGGTGGAGCATCACGCGAAGGAGGATGCATACAAGCAGCTATGCACGCACTTCATCCAGCCTAGTGCCACACCCACCATCCGTCGTCTCGGTCTTGATTGCCTCATTGAGGAGGCTGGCGCCATACGCAACAACATCAATATCTGGACACGCTATGGCTGGATCGGCAATCTGTCCCCCGTCGATAAAGACGGTATGGAGCTGTTTGGGTACAACGTTCAGCGCCGCACGCTCGACCCGATTCTTCGCCGCCTCGCCGTTACGACCCCAAGTGTCACGAGCTTCCTCGGCTGTCACGTGCAACGGCTCGTCGAGCAACAGGGAGAAGTGAAGCGTGTAGAGCTGGCAGGCATGGATTCAGCGGTACTTCAAACGCGGCTCGTGGTAGGCGCGGACGGCAGGAGTTCTCCGCTCGCAACGATCGCGGGAGTCAAGGCCGTTTCAACGCCGAATACGCGATTCGCCGCTTCCGCTGCTTATCGCGGAGTGCGCCTCGTGCGTGGTACCTGTTCGCAGATATGGATGCGCGGGCCTAAAATGGGTTACATTTTCCCGAACGACGATGGCATAACGGTCGTCGCGTATATGTCCACCAAAGATGCGTTTGAAGAATTTCACCTGTCGCCACGCGACTCGCTGACGCGGGCCATCGTGAGCTTTCCCGATGCTCCTGATTTATCCACGGCGATTCCAGCGGGGCGGGTTTTGATGGTCAAAGACTACCCGAATTTGTCGCGGCGAGCGTCAGCGCGCAACATCGCATTCGTAGGAGACGCATTGATGAGTCTTGACTCGTTGCCCGGCGTCAGCTGTGGTTTCGCATTTCAGACGGCTGAATGGTTGGTCGACGCACTCACGCCGGCCTTGCGCGACGATCGACCCCTGCGTGGTGCACTCGGTTGCTACACGAGGACGGTGTCACGCAGACTGTACGGACACCGCTTCTTTGTCCGCGACATGGCTCGCCGCCGCAAATTCAACGTGCTCGAGCGACTGGCATTTGCAGCAGCGGCACAAGACGATTGGGCGTCGAGGCAAGTGCATAACTTCGCGGCGCGTCTCAATGGGCCCGCTCAGTTACT
This sequence comes from uncultured Paraburkholderia sp., assembly GCA_940746715.1. Taxonomy (GTDB): domain Bacteria; phylum Pseudomonadota; class Gammaproteobacteria; order Burkholderiales; family Burkholderiaceae; genus Paraburkholderia. The sequence goes on along the minus strand of CALNWN010000004.1, from coordinate 52,765 downwards.
GGCGCCACAGGCAGTATTGCGAATGCTCTGGGTTTGCATGAGCCGGCCCGCATCCAGCAGCGCGCAACGTGACGCACCGGTCTGATCAGTGATTGAATCAGCTATCACTAGCAATCGAATCGTGGGTCGCAGGACTTGTCGAGGAAGACAAATGCCGATCATTTGTCTACAAGTTCGGATATGGATCGAGCGATGAGTCGCCCGATATAAGCCCCTTTGTCGTAAAGCTGGAGACCTGGCTGCGCATGTCGGGCCTGCCCTACGAGACGCGAACCGGTAACTGCGCCAGAATGCCGAAGGGGAAGCTGCCCGTCGTCTCCATAGACGGAGAGCTGATTGCGGACTCCAGTTTTATCATTCGTGAGTTACAGCGTCGCTATCCGCAGGCGCTGAACGACACCCACTTGAGTGCGCTCGAAACTGCGCAACTGCTAGCCTTCAAGTCGCTGTTCGAAAGCGATCTGTATTTTATCGGGGTGTACTTCCGCTGGGGCATAGACAGCAATATGGCTATCTATCGTCCCTTCCTGGTTGAGTATGCGAGACGATGCACACCGGGCGTCGGCTCGCACGTGCTTCCATTGATTGCGCCGATTCCATTGGCGTTGGCGCGTCGGCGAGTGATGCAACAAGTGTGGGCACAAGGCGTCGGGCGACACACCTACGATGAAATCAGCCAGATGGGGGTCGAAGCGTGGCGTGCAGTGGCCGAGTTCTTGAGCCACAAAACCTATCTGTTCGGTGATGTACCGAGCACGCTCGATGCGATCGGATTTGCCTGGGTGCATTGCACGCTGGTTCATCCGTTTCCGAGCCCGCTGCGTTCGTACATCGCAGGCGAAAAGCGGCTCGTCGACTATCACGATCGAATCTGGAAACGGTGGTGGGTGCGCCGCCCCGATTAACAAATGAAGTTAAAGTCGGCCTCAGGTCGGGTGCCTTCGAGATACGTTTTTACGAAAGCAAATCACCCATTGGTGTGCAAATAGTGCGCCATTCGCAACCCCCGAACCGCCGCCGGCAAAAGGGCACCAACCAGCCCCAATGATCCCTGCCCCACCCTCGCAGCTTGCAACACCCCGACGTAAGCCTGCAACTTACCCACGTTCAGATGAAACCTGCCCTCTCCCATAAGTCAAACGCACCTTGAGTCGGCGACGCACGAAACTATAGTTGTCCTATCCGTTATCCATGGAGGAACCCGCGTACTGCAAAAAAACATTTCTCGGAGACGCATCATGAAAGCGCTTATATGGTTCGTTGCGATGCTCGCCGTTCTGCCAGTGGCGAATGCCGAGCAAGGCGATGCAGAAGACAAAGCTCTGACCGAGCTGATGATGAAGCAGACAGTGACGCATGAGACGCAACCAACGCAAGTACAGACCGATACGGCTTATGGCGACAACGGCAAGACCGCTACGCAATCAGGCGGTTCAGTACTGAAAGCGAAAGCAGCCGTCAGCAACGGTGAATGACGCAGAGCTTCAGAGGGCTGACTGCCATTCAACCTTCATCTGGCACACCATCTGGCACACAGCGGCTCTCTCCTTTCAGGTCGCTGTCACATTCGCGATTCAACGCCCAAACATAGTGCCTTGAGAAAGACAAATCATCTGTCGACCTCCCCGGCCATCGCGGATCGCGCGGTGGCCTGCCAGATATCAATTCGTTTCAGCTCCCGCCGAAAAAGATATTGCATTGCGGCCCGTCAGTGCAGCGCTCTGCGCGCCTCGTGCCGCTTTGCATCTGCGTGCCGGGCATGCCGCCGTATGACTGCGACGTCGTGTCGGGCGCGGCGTTTTGAGTCGCGGCGTTTTCCTGCTGGACCGGCTGTGACGTTTCCGGCATTCCTTGCGAATACGCGAGACCGCTCGTCACGAACAGGCCTGTCGCACAGGCGACGACAAATCGTGTTTTCACGTTGACTCCTTCATTACGTTCAACCTGCATGGGTGCGACGCGTCACTCGCCCGCGCACGCATGGCACGATCGGCCATGACTGGACGAGCGAAAGACTCCGGTGGGTGATTTGACAGATGAGGCGAGCAGTGCACCGGGTGGACCAGTGCGAGTTGGCGTGCGAAGTGGCAGGTGTCAGCGAGTTTCGTGGACCCTCGACACACATAATCGCCCTGCTAGTGAGAGTTATAGGGCGGGCAACGCTGAAGCGGTAGCAGTTTTCAGCGTGCCCGGGCCGCAAAAGCTGCGCAAAAGGTGCGCAAAAGCCGGCCCAATGCCGGCGCAGCGCTAGAAAGCGCTCTTGATTACGCCCCCGTCCGCGCGCAACGCGGCTCCGGTGGTGGCCGACGCAAGCGGACTGGCAATATAGGCCACGAGCGACGCCACTTCCTGCGGCGAACCGAATCGCTTGATGAGCGAGGTGGGACGGACCTTTTCGAAGAACTCCTTCTCGAACGCCTCAAACGATTTGCCGTCGGCCTTCGCCAGCGTCTCCACGAACTCGCCCACGCCGCGCGATTTCGTGGGTCCCGGCAGCACGCTGTTGACCGTGATGCCCGTTCCGGCAACGGCTTCCGCGAGTCCGCGAGCGACCGCCAGCTGCGCGCGGTTTTCGTCATCCCGTAGCGGATCATTTCAGCCGGAATCTGCACCGCGCTTTCGCTCGAGATGAAAATGATGCGTCCCCAGTTGGCCCGCTTCATCGCAGACAAAAAGAGCCGGGCGAGACGCACGCCGCTCAGGACATTCACGTCGAAAAAACGCTGCCAGTCCGCGTCGGGGATGTCTTCAAACGGCTTCGGCTCGAAGATGCCGAGATTGTTGACGAGAATCTCCACGTCCGGGCAAGACGCACGCGGTCAAGGTGGACTGCCGCATGCATACGAATAACGGCGACACGGCGCGCGCAGCGGCGCTCGCCGGGCACGGGCTGATCGGGCAGCCCACCTTCCTGATCGGCAACGATCTGCGTGCCGGCACGCTCGTCCACGTCTTGCCCGACTATCGCTTGCCTGAGATCGACATACTCGCCCTGTATCCGAGCCGTCGACACCTGAGCGCCCGCGTGCGTGTGATGATCGACTTCCTGGTCGATGCGTTCGGCGGGATTCCTCCATGGGATCGCGACGAGACAAACGCAGTCCCGGCATAGACCTCATCGACAGAACCCATCCAGCAACACCGCTGACGTCTGACTCATCAGTCAGGGCCGGCGCTTCGCGCCCCTCTCTCCCGCCCTCCATCCTCCGAAAACGATCGACTCGATCAAAATTAGGATTAACTCCTGCTTGGTTCGATCAAACGTGCGGCATAGAATGACTGCAACGGTCAAACAAACACGGCCTGCCGCCCACGCGGCCCACGCCAAATGATCGATCCGCTCAAACCCGCAAACGACTGGAGACAAAACGAATGAGAAGGTCCCTCGCGCTGTTCGGCACGCTCGGTTTCGCCGTATCGGCTCATGCACAGAGCAGCGTCCGCTGTACGGTCTGATCGACACATCGCTCATGTACACGAACAACCAGAAAGGCGGCACAGCCTGGCAGATGTCGAGCGGCGTCGAATCCGGCAGCCGTTGGGGGCTGAAGGGCGTCGAGAATCTGGGCGGCGGTCTCAAAGCCATCTTTACATTGGAAAACGGCTTCAGCGGCACGACCGGCACGCTCGGCCAGAACGGCCGCATGTTCGGCCGCGCCGCCTGGGTCGGCATGAACACGCCCTACGGCACGGTGACGCTCGGCAGGCAGAACGAGCCGTCCGCGGATTTCGTCGGCCCGCTGATTGCCGCGAACCAGTGGGCTGGCGGCATCGGCGCACATCCGGGCGACACCGACAACCTCTATGTCAACGCGCGCATCAGCAACAGCGTCAAGTACATCTCGCAGGACTACGGCGGATTCCGCGCGGGCGCGCTGTTCAGCTTCGGCGGTACGGCAGGCAACTTCAACAACCGCATCTGGAGCATCGCCGCCGGCTATAACCGCGGACCGCTCGCGCCCGAACACCGCACTGTGGGACGGGACCGCCGGCGCCGCCGCCATTTCGCCGAACAACACGCCGATCTATTCGGGCTACACGTCGGCCCGCACGCAGCGCGTCGCGTCCGTGGGCGGCAATTACACGTTCGGCGCGGCGAAGTTCGGCCTTGTCTACTCGAATTCGCGCTTCGAGGATCTGGGCTCCGGCGCGGCATCCGCGCCCATTGCCCGCTATAACGGCGCGACGGCCGTATTCGATAACGCCGAAGCGAACTTCAGCTACCAGTTCACACCGGCGCTGCTCGTGGGGCTCGCGTACAACTACACACGCAGCCATGGCGCAGGCGACGCACACTACAACCAGGTGAACGCCGGCGCCGACTATTTTCTGTCCAAGCGCACCGACGTCTATCTGACCACCGGCTATCAACGCGCGAGCGGCACCGACTCGACCGGAAAAACCGCCGTGGCCGCGTTGTGGCCGGTCAGCGCGTCGAGCAATTCGCATGAGATCGTGGCGGCGCTCGGCTTGCGCCACAAGTTCTGAAGCAGCGGCAAAAGGACCGTATTAACCTGAGTCTCGCCGACGCGAAGAGCCGGCCGGCGAGCATCGTGGAGAGTTCTGGCATGTCAGTCACATTCAAGGGAATCGTTCCCGCGCTGATCACCCCGATGACCGCCGACGAAGAAATCGACGAAGCCGGTCTGCGCACGCTCGTCGACCGTCTCATCGACGCGGGCGTGCACGGCCTCTTCGTGCTCGGCACCAACGGCGAATTCATCGCGCTGAACGAGGCCGAAAAATTGCGCATTGCGCGCATTGCGGTCGATCAGGCTCGCGGGCGCGTCCCGGTCATCGCCGGCACGGGCGCCTACGCCACGCGCGAGGTGATCGCGCTCAATCACAAGATGCAGGACGTGGGCGTGGATGCTGTCTCGGTCATCACGCCCTACTTCAACGGCGCGACGCAGCAGGAACTCTTCACGCATTACGAGCGCATTGAGAAAGGCACGTCGCTGCCCGTCATGCTTTACACGATCCCGGCCAAGACCGGCATCACGCTGAATGTCGACACCGTGCGGCGCCTCGCCGAGATTCCGAATATTCGCGGCATCAAGGACAGCGGCGGCGATTTCGACCGCCTGCTGCAGCTGATCAACTTGCGCTGCGACGACTTCGCCGTGTTCACCGGCACCGACTCGATGATTCTCTGGACGCTGATCGCGGGCGGCGACGGCGCCGTCGCGGCCACGACCAATGCGGTGCCGGGCGTCGTCATGTCGATCTGGAACAACTTCCACGCGGGCGAGATCGATGCGGCGCGCCGCGCCCAGGAATCGCTGCGGGCGCTGCGCGACGTGTTCGCGCTCGGCACCATGCCCGTCGTACTGAAAACCGCCGCGACGATGCTCGGCATGCCGGCGGGCCCGGCTCGCGCGCCCGCCCAACCACTCGACGACGCCGCGCGCGAGCGTCTTGCGAAAGCGCTCGCGCAGTATCCGCGAGCCGGCCACGCCAGCACCGCCCGACCGAACCGACAAGACCGACAAGACCGACAGCACAAGGATCTACCCCATGTCTTCCGTTTATCACTTCCAGACCGTCAACCATATCGTGCATGGGCCGAACAGCCTCGATCAGTTGCCGGAAAAACTCGCGCTGCTCGACCGGCCGGTTCGCCGCATTGCCTTCATCACCCAGCCGGCGATGGAAGCCAACGGCGTGGCGGCGCGCGTCGTCGAAACACTGGCGAAGAAGGATATCGAGGTGCTGACGGTGCGCGACGTGCAGCCGGAGCCGACCATCGAAAACGTGGAGACGGTGTACCGCGATCAGATTGCGCCCTTTGCGTCCGACGCGGTGCTGGCAATCGGCGGCGGCAGCGTGCTCGACGCGGCGAAGCTCTTTGCCGTGCGCTTGACGAATCACGCGCCGCTGCGCGATTGGCTCGGCATCGATCTGATCGCGTCGGCCGGCGTGCCGCTGATTCTCGTGCCCACCACGTCCGGCACCGGTTCGGAAGTCACGCCGAATGCGATCGTGACGTTGCCCGACGAAGAACTGAAAGTCGGCATTGTTAGCCGCCATCTGCTGCCGCAGCTCGTCATTCTGGACGCCACGCTCACGCTCGATCTGCCCAGACCGATCACCGCGGCAACCGGCATGGACGCGTTCATCCACGCGCTGGAATCGTATATCTCGACCAAGGCCAATCCGGTCAGCGACATGTACGCCATGGAGTCGATGCGGCTGATCGGCGCGAACCTGATCGAAGCCTATGAGAACGGCCACTCGCTGAAGGCGCGCGAAGCCATGCTGCTCGGTTCCATGTACGGCGGCCTCGCGCTGACGGCCGCCGGCACCGCCTCCGTGCACGCCCTCGCCTATCCGCTTGGCGGCATGTTCAACATCACGCATGGCGTGGCGAATTCGATGCTGCTGCCGCATGTGATGGAATTCAACCTCGATGCGATCGTCGGGCGTCTTGCCAATGTCGCGCACGCGCTCGGTCTCGCGCGACACGACGACAGCGACGACGCGGCCGCGAACGCGCTCCTCGCGCGTCTTCGCGAATGGACCGCCGCGCTCGCGATTCCGCAAGACCTGCGCAAATTCGGCGTGGCCGAAGAGCATCTGGATGCGCTCGCCGTGGCGGCGTCGAAAGTCAAGCGGCTGCTCGGCAACAACCCGAAGCCGCTGAATCTCGACGACATCAAGGCGATCTATCGCCGCCTGCTGCCATGAGCTCGCCTGACGCGGGAAGCGCGCGGCTTCTCATCATCGGCGACGATCTGTCGGGCACGGCCGACTGCGCCGTGACCTGCGCGCGTCATGGCCTGACGAGCGTCGTGAGCCTCGGACCCGCGCCAGCCATGGATGCCGCGCAGATCGACGTGCTCGCCATCGACACGGACACGCGCCGCCACCTGCCCGCCGACGCCGCGCGTGCCAATCAGGAAGCATGGCACGCGCATTCGGCGGGCCGGCGCATCCACAAGAAGATCGACTCGACGCTGCGCGGCAACGTGGCAGCCGAAGTGGCGGCACTCGCGAGCGTCGCGGGCATGGCGGTAGTGGCGCCCGCCTTTCCGCAAGCCGGACGCACGACGCGCGGCGCGCGGCAATTCGTGTTCGGCACGCCGGTGAGGAGTCCGAGGTATGGCGTAACGAAGGCATGGCGGGCAAGGCCGACCTTCAGGCGATGCTCGGCGCCGCCGGTCTGCGGGTCGCGACCATCGGCCTCGCTGCAGTGCGCGAAGGCGCGACATCGCTGCAGTCGCGTCTTTCTGCCTGCCTCGTCGAGCAACGGCAAGCCGTGGTGTGCGACAGCGAAACCGATGCCGACCTCGCCTGCATCGCCGCAGCGTCGGCTACGCTCGACGGCGTGTTCTGGGTCGGCTCCGCGGGGCTCGACGCGCCGCTGATCGAGGCGCTCGCGGCTCGCCAGCCAGAACAGGGAACAACGAACACATCCGCGCACCAACCCACGCCGCTGACGCGCGCGTTTGCGTTACCTGGCGGCACGGCTCATCCGCGTGGCGTGATGACCGTGGTCGGCAGCATGTCGAGCGTATCGCATCGGCAGGTGGCGCTGTTGCGGGGCGAGGCGGGCGATTCGCTCGATCTCTTCGAAGTCGATGCCGCGGACCTGCTCGATCCGGTGAGCCCGGCCGCACTGATGCTGACCACGCGCGTCACGCACTCGCTGATGCGCGGCCGTCACGTGATCGTCGCCGTGAGCCAGTCGCAACGCGCGGCTGTCGACGACGGCGCGCACATCGCACGGCAACTCGCCGAACGCTTCGCCCCGGCCGCCGCTCATGCGGGCGCGCTGATCGCGACCGACGGCGAGACAGCGCGTGCCTTGCTGTCGGCCATGAAGGTCAACGCGTTGAGCGTGATCGAAGAAATCGAGACCGGCGTGCCCCTGCTCAGTGCCGCGCATGCGGGCCGCACGTTACCCGTTGTCACCAAGGCGGGCGGCTTCGGCCAGCCCGACACCCTGTACCGCGCATGGCAACGGCTCGCCGCCATGCAGCAAGCGGTCGCGCAAGCGCCGCGTCAATCCAGCGAAGAGGAAGCTATGACTTATCGTCCCGTAATCGGCATCACGATGGGCGATGCCGCCGGCGTGGGCCCGGAAATCATCATGAAGAGCCTCGCGCACGAGTCTGTGTACGACGGCTGCCGTCCGCTCGTGATCGGCGACTCGAAGCGCCTCGTCGATGCGGGCCAGTGCGCCGGCGTGACGCTGAGCGTGCGGCCGATCGCGTCGCCCGCCGAGGCGCGCTTCCAGTACGGCGAAGTCGACTGCATCGACCTCGGACTGATTCCGGCGGATCTGCCCTACGGCAAGCTCTCGGCTGTCGCCGGCGACGCCGCGTATCAGTAAATCGCGCGCACGATCGAGCTCACTTCGGCCGGCGAACTCGACGCCATCTGCACCGCGCCGCTGAACAAGGAAGCGCTGCACGCGGGCGGCCATATTTTCCCGGGCCACACGGAAATGCTCGCGCATCTCACGGGCATCCCCGAAGTGTCGATGATGCTCGTCGCGCCAAAGCTGCGCGTGATTCACGTCACCACGCACATCGGCCTGCTCGACGCGATCCGCCGCATCGAACCGGGACTCGTGCAGCGCACGATCGAACGCGCGCACGAAACCCTGGTGCGCGGGCATCGACGAGCCGCGCATCGGCGTGTGCGGCATCAACCCGCACGCCGGAGAAAACGGCCTCTTCGGCTATGGCGAGGAAGAAGAGAAGATCGTGCCCGCCGTCGCCGTGCTGCGCGAGCGCGGCTGGGACGTCGAAGGACCGCTGCCTGCCGACACGCTGTTCTTCCGTGCCGGACGTGGCGATTTCGACGTGGTCGTCGTCATGTATCACGATCAGGGCCACGGTCCCGTCAAGGTGATGGGCCTCGAAGCCGGCGTGAATGTCACGGTGGGCCTGCCGGTGATCCGCACCTCGGTCGATCACGGCACCGCATTCGACATTGCCGGCAAGGGCATCGCGGACGAACGCAGCATGCTCGAAGCGCTGAAACAGGCAGAAGACCTGGCCACGCGCCGCGCCGTCCAGACGGCCTGACAGCCCGACGTCCTGTCCGGCCGCGCGCCGCACACAACAAATCGGAGACGTTGATGAATCACTTTAGCGTGTGGGACACCGCCATCATCATTGCGATGGTGGTCGTGTATATCGTGGTCACGGCATGGATCAGCATCCGGCTGCGCAGCAAGACCACCGAACAGTTCATGGTGGCGGGCCGCTCGACGCCCGCCGTCGTCATCGCGATCCTGTTGATGTCGGAGTACATCGGCGCGAAGTCGACCATCGGCACCTCGCAGGAAGCCTTCAATGTAGGGATTGCCGCTTCGTGGTCGGTCATCTCGGCCTCGATCGGTTTCGTGTTCTTCGGTCTTTTCATGGCGCGCCGGCTGTACCGCTCGGGCGAGTTCACCATCTCGGGCTTCATCGCGCAGAAGTATGGCAAGGGCGCGAAGCTCGTCGTCTCGGCGATCATGATTTACGCGCTCTTTATCGTAAACGTCGGCAACTACGTGAGCGGCGCCGCCGCGATTTCGACGGTCATGCGCGTGAATCTGCCGACGGCTGCGTTCATCACCGCGATTGTCAGCACGATCTACTTCACGTGGGGCGGCTTGAAGAGCGTCGCGTATGTGACGATCCTGCACAGCGCCGTCAAACTGCTCGGCATCGGCATTCTGGTGTGGGTCGCGCTGTCCATGACAGACGGCATTGCACCGATGATGCAGCAGATGCCCGCGCAATACTTCACGTGGAAGGGTGCACTCGGCGGCGGAACGATCGGCGCGTGGATCATCGGCACGGCGGGCGCGATCTTCTCGACGCAGTTCATCATTCAGGCCATCTCGGGCGCGAAGTCGGCCAACGAGGCGCGCAACGCCACGCTGATTGCCGGCGCGCTGTGCGTGCCGATCGCGATCGCGCTGGGCTTTCTCGGCGTGGCGGCGAAGTTCCTGTTTCCCAACATCAAGAGCCTGTACGCGCTGCCGATTTTCCTTCAGCACATGTATCCGCTCCTGTCCGGCGTGGTGACCGTGTCGCTCGTCGCGTCGATCTTCGTGAGCGTGAGCACGGTTGCGCTCGCCATCGCTTCGCTTATCGTTAAGGACTTCTATGTGCCGCGCTATCGTCCGTCGCCGGAGCGCGAGCTGCGTGCAACGCGCATGATCTCTTTCGTGGTGGGCTTTCTGCCGCTCATCTTCGTGCTGTTCGTGCCGCAGATTCTCGCGCTGTCGTTCTTCACCCGTGCGCTGCGCCTGACCGTGACCGTCGTGGCGCTGATGGGCATCTACCTGCCCTTCTTCAACAGCAAACGCGGCGCAATCTGGGCACTCGTGCTCGCCACGCTCGCCACGACGATCTGGTATCTGCTCGGCAATCCGCTCGGTACCGACAACATGTATATCGCGCTGCTTACGCCCGCCGTCGTGATGGTCATCGACAAGCTGCTGTTTTATCCGGCAAGCGGCAACGGCTCGCAGATCGAACATCGCGTCGCGCATACGGACTCGTGAGCCGCGCGCCATCCCGTTACCATGATTCAACGTAGCAGGATTTCATCATGACCAGCCATTCCCTCATGCCCGACGAGGCGACGACCATGCCGGGCCGACTGCACGAAGCTCGCGGCGACGCCGCGTGCATCGACGCCTATCTGCCCGCCGCCACCGTGCAGAATCACGCGGCGAACCTGCTGGCGCTTGCCAACGGCGACCTGCTGTGCGCATGGTTCGGCGGTACGCAGGAAGGCGTGCCCGACATTTCGATCTATCTGTCGCGGCTCGCGCGAGGCAGTTCGACGTGGAGCGAGCCCGTGCGTCTTTCCGACGACCCGGCGCGCTCCGAGCAGAACCTGGTCCTCTTCGCCGCACCGGACGGCAAGCTGTGGCTGATCTACACGGCGCAGTTGTCGGGGCATCAGAACACGTCGATCGTGCGGCGCCGCGTGTCCAACGACAACGGCCATACGTGGGGGCCGATCGACACGCTGTTCGACCTGCCGGGCACGTTCGTGCGGCAACCCATTGTCGTCGCGCGCGACGGCGCCTGGCTGTGCCCCGTGTTCCTGTGCCGCGTCGCGCCCGGCGAGCGCTGGTCGGGCAACGACGACGTCAGCGCCGTCATGCGCTCCACTGACAGCGGCGCGACATGGACCGCGCACGATGTGCCGGGCAGCGTCGGCTGCGTCCACATGAACATCCAGCCGCTTCGCGACGGCTCGCTCGTCGCCCTCTTTCGCAGCCGCTGGGCCGATCACATTCACGTGAGCCGTTCCGCCGACGGCATGACCTGGAGCGAGCCCGAGCCGCTCGCTCTGCCGAACAACAATTCGTCGATCCAGTTCGTGGCGCTGGCGAACGGCCACCTTGCGCTCGTCTTCAACAACAGCAGCGCAGTTGCAGAGCACGGGCCGCCGCGCTTCGCTCTACGACGACATTGAAGATTCGGAAGACAGCGGCACGCTCGCCACGCAAGCCGCCTCGGCGCGCGGCACGGCGTTCTGGGGCGCGCCGCGTGCGCCGATGACGCTCGCCGTTTCGATGGACGGCGGCCGCACGTGGCCGGTCATGCGCAATCTGGAAACCGGCGACGGCTATTGCATGACGAACAACTCCACGGACAAGCTGAACCGCGAGTTCTCCTATCCGTCCATTGTGCAATTCGCGGACGGACGCCTGCATATCGCCTACACGTACTTCCGCCAGCGCATCAAATACGTGAGCGTCAGCGAAGACTGGGCATCGGCCGGGGAGCGTCAGGCGGCATGAGCGGGCAGCGGGCACGCGTCGGCGCATAGCTGCGACAGCGCAATCGGGAAATGGATAAACTACCCTCGCGCCGGACCGTCCGCGCCGCCGCCCGCCGCACCTGCAGGCGGCACCTTGAACCCGATACCGATCACCACATGAAAGTAGCCCGCCGCCGGGAGGCCATGCTCAAGGCCGTTCTGTCAGGAATGACAGAAGTTGCCGAATTTTGCGAACACTTCGGCATGTCCGAGGCCACCGTGCGCCGCGATCTGCGCGCGCTCGCCGACGAGCGGCTGATTCTGCGCACGTACGGCGGCGCGGCGTCCGTCAGTACTCACGCGCCCGAGGAACCGCTCGAGCAGCGCATCCAGTGCGCCGAACGGCTCGTCGAGGAGCAGCACACGCGGCCGGTTGACGAGCACGCGCGCGATCGCCACGCGCTGCGCCATGCCGCCCGACAGCTGATGCGGATACGCGTTTTCGAAACCTTCGAGTCCGACTAGCGCGATGTGCTCAGCCACCGCCCGGCGCTTTTCGTAGAGCGACAACGGCGCGTTGCGTAACGCGGCGAGCACGTTCTGCGCTGCCGTGAGCCACGGAAACAGCCGATGATCCTGAAACACGATGCCGCGTTGCAGCGACGTGTCGCGCACGCGATCGCCGGCGACGCGAATTTCGCCGGTGTAGTCGGTGTCGAGCCCCGCGATCAGCCGCAGCAGTGTCGACTTGCCGCAGCCGCTCGCACCCAGCACGCTGACGAACTCGCCCGCGCGTATGCGCAGCGAAATATCGTCGAGCACCGGCAGCGCCGCGTAATGCTTGCTGACGTGGTCGATCTCCACGCCTTCGGATACTACCGCTGTCATCAGACGCTCTCCTTAATCAATGCGACACCGCGGCGTTTGAGCACCGCGCGCTCGGCCGCACGCGCAAGCGCACTCAGCAACGAGCCCACCACGCCAACTACCACGATGCCGAACAACACCAGATCCATACGGAAGTTCTCGCTGCCGTCGATCAGCGTGTTGCCGATGCCGCTTCCCGCGACGAGCAGATATTCCGCGCCGAGCGTCGCGAGCCACGAATAGATCAGCGCGAGATAAAGGCCCGTGAAAATCGACGGCAGCGCGGCCGGCAGGATGACGTGCCAAACCAGTTGCCGGCGCGTGTAGCGAAGACGCGCGCGGCTTCGACGTATGCGCGCGGCACGGCATGAATGCCGTCGCAGGTATGGGCGGCGACCGGCAGCAAAGCGGCGAGCGAGAGAAACACGACCTTCGCCGCATCGCCGAGACCGAACCACACGGAAATCAGCGGGATCCACGCGAATAGCGAAATCTGCTTGAACGTGTCGAAGCTCGTCGGGCCGATCACGCGGGCCGCGATGCGCGACGCCGAGTGCGAGCCCGAGCACCGTGCCGAGCGCCTTGGCGAGCGCGCCGCTCGTCACCTGCTGCCATGTCGTTTGCCAGACCTGCCCGGGCGTGATGAGCAGACCGCCTTGCCTGCATGCAACGCGCTGACGGCCCACCAGATCGCGAGGGCGGCCGCCGGCAGCACGAGGCCGCGCAAGTCGGGCAGACTCCGTTTTCGCGGGACAGCGTGTTTGACCTCGCAATCGCAGCGCGGCGGCGCGTTGCGAGCTTTGAACCTGTCGCTGAAGCTGGCCATGGCCCACGAATCTCCCTGTTAGCGGAACGCCGACGGCAAGCCGCGACGCAGCCGCCGTTCGAGCGCGTCGAGCGCACGGTTAATCGCGAACCCGATCGCTCCGACCACGACGACAGCCGCCATCACCAGATCGAGCTGGAATAGCTGGCGCCCATACACGATCAAATAGCCGAGTCCTTCCGACGACGCCACCAGTTCGACCACCACGAGTGCGAGCCACGCCTTGGTGAACGCGAGCCGCACGCCGGTTGCGAGCGTCGGCGCAGCGGAGGGCAGTACCACATGCACGATGCGTTGCCAGCGCGTGTAGCCGAACACGCGCGCCGCTTCGTCGAGCGTAACGGGGGCGCCGCGAAAGCCCTGCAGCGTGCTGAGCGTGACCGGCACGAGCGCGGCATGCGCGATCAGGATGTACTTCAACGGCTCGCCGACGCCCACGAGCAGCAGCAGAAAGGGCAGCCAGCCGAGCACCGGAATCTGCACGACCGCGTTGAAAGCCGGCAACACGTAGGCCTCGAAGCTGCGCGAGAGGCCGAGCGCCGAGCCGAGTAGGAGGCCGCCCAGCGTGCCCGCGACGAAGCCGCACACCACGCGTTGCAGGCTGACGAGCGTGTTGTGCAAGAGATCGCCGCTCTGCACGAGATCGACGAAGGTCGCATACACGCGCGCGGGCGGCGGCAAGATCTGCGGCGCAATCCAGCCGCGCTCGCAGCCGATCCACCACAGCGCGAACAGTACGGCGGGCAGCGCCCATGGCGCGAGCGCCCAGCCGAGCGCGCGCCAACGCCGCGTCGGCGTCGCGTGTGGCCGAGGGCTGCATCGAGATCGAGGGTGATGGTGTTGCTCATCGGCGCTCTCCGGTTAGCTGAGCGGCTTGCCTGCCGCGTCGTACTGTGTCCATTCGCGTTCGAGTTTCAGCGTGCGCAGCGCGTTTTCCAGATAGCGCGCTCGAACCAGCCGTCGACCTGCACCGGCTGACGGATCAGTTTGAGTTTCAGCGCGTCCTGCGCGACTGCCTTGTAGCGTGCGACGATGAACGGATCGATCAGCGGCGAATTTCGCGACTTCAGCGTGCCGGGCAGAAACTCCGCGTTCCACGACGATTCGCTGACGCCGCTGCGCGCCCACGCTTTGAAGAGCGCCTGCCGGTTAGCTTCATCCGAGGACCATTGCGCGCCCTTCACGAACGTGGTCACCGCACGTTGCACGATGTCCGGATGGGCGTGCTCGAAATCGTCGGTGACGAGCAGGTGCGCCTGACGCGTGAATTGCGGGCCGTCGTCCTGCGATTCGTAGATGATCCGCGCGAGGCCCTGGTCGCGCAGCTTGTACAGTTGGTAGTCGTTGAAGCTCGCGTCGATGCCTTTCGATGCCAGCGCGGCGAGCGCGCTCGCCGTATCGAGGTTGATGACGCGCAATTCACGCTCATCGAGACCGTTCTTCGCGAGCGCATTGTCCGCGACCGTCTGCAGATTCGTGCCGCGAAAGAGCCCGACCCGTTTGTCTTTGAGGTCCTTGATCGAATGAACGTCCGAGTCGGGCGGCGCGCCGATCTTCACACCGACACGCACGCCCGATTCCAGCAGGATGCGTGTTTTCAGGCCGTTTGCGCGGCCGAGAACAGACGGCAGATCGCCCTGAAACGCGAAGTCGACGGAACGGTCGGCGATCGCTTCGTTGACCGCCGGCCCCGCGCCCTTGAAGAACAGCCACTCCACCTTGATGCCGTCGGCGGAAAATTCCTTTTCGAGCAGCTGTTGCTGCTGCACTGTCGCGGCCGCCGATCCGCCGAACGTCGGCGGATCGCCGTTGCCTTGCTGCGCGATGCCGATGCGGATCGTCGCGGGTTTGTCGGCGCATGCTGCACCGGCGGCCAGGCCGCAGGCGCATGCGATCACAACGCTTCTGATTAAACGCGAGAGAGTCATCGAAAGAGGATCGAAGTAGTAACAGAGCCGGCGCCTGCGGCGCTCGCGGTTAAAAGGGGGTTTTGAGCGCCACGCTGCGCCTGCCGTCGATACCGACCGGCACGTCGCCTTGCACTGTCGCGCGGCGCACGACGCGGCGTGAGTCGCCGTAATCGTTGATCGCGTAGTGTTGCGTCGCGCGGTTATCCCAGATCGCGACGTCGCCTTCCGCCCATTGCCAACGCACGGTGTTCTCGAGACGCATGATGTGCTCATGCAGGACCTGCAGCAAAGCGGTAGATTCCTGAGTCGACAGCCCGGTAAAACGCTGCACGAAATGGCCGAGCACGAGCGTGCGTTCGCCGGTCACCGGATGCACGCGCACCACCGGATGCTCGGTCTCGTAGACCTTGGAGATGAAGAGCTCGCGATAGCGCTTGAGCTGCGTATCGTCTGCATCCGCGTGCGCCGAAGCGTAGTCGTAAGCGTTGGTGTGAATCGCGCGGGCGTGGTCGGCGAACGCGCGCAGCGGCTCGGGCAGGCGCTCGTATGCGGCGGCCGTGTTGGCCCAGACGGTGTCGCCGCCGACCGGCGGAATGGTGATTGCCCGCAGGACGGAGACTTTCGGATAGGCGTCGACGAACGTGACGTCGGTGTGCCATGAGTTGGCGCGCGCCCCGTGTGCCGAGTCGAGGTCGAGCAGATCGGAGCCGCCGGCATGAGACCGGACGGTCGGATGCGCGACCGTATCGCCGAAACGCCGCGCAAAGCCTTCCTGGCTCGCGTCGTCGAGATGCTGCTGGCCGCGAAAGAACAGCACCTTGTGGGTATAGAGCGCCGCTTCGATCGCCTCGAACGTCGCCTGATCGAGTTCCGGCGAGAGCCTGACGCCCTCGATCTGCGCACCGATGCGGCCCGCCACCCGGCGAATGTTCAACGACGCTTTAGCTGCATTTCCGTCGCTGACGGAAGCTTCACGACGCGCGGACTGCACTTCTGACATGGACTCTCTCCGAAGATGGCTGAGGTCCTATTCAAGCAGCGCCGCGCCAAAAGCTGAACTGACGATTTGTGCGTCGTTAAGTGAAGCACGTGGAATAAGCTAAGAAGCAGAGGGGCGCAGTGGTTTTTGGGGGATGCGGCAGTGGGTGAGACGCGCGGTTAGGAAACCGATGCTTCATTCATCTGCACGATCAATCAGTCGGAATTCGTGAGTTGGAGGGTTCTGTGGATGTGTTGGAGTCGACGGTGCGGGAGCCGCGACGTGGGGTAATTTTCCGGAACCGCTTTTCCGAAACCGCGTGTCGGCGGAAACGAAGATCGCGGAATCATTCATCGATCACGATCTGGGCGCAACATGCGTCGGCAACGCGGGGGACGCTCGAGCATGCGCAGGCGGTTCTGGTGCATGCGGACTGCAAGATGACTCTGGGGATCTACCGGCGAAAACTGGACCGGTTCGGCTCGCACGCTGAAAATCCTATGGCGCGGAGCCGATTGTATGGCTCTGCGCGTAGTTTTCAGCAGCCGAAAAGACTTGCTGGAAGGGTGGCGGAGAGAGGGGGATTCGAACCCCCGATAGGCTATTAACCTATACACGCTTTCCAGGCGTGCGACTTAAACCGCTCATCCATCTCTCCGCGGGAAGCCTAATTATAGCAAAAAAACTTCGCGCCGTCCGCCAGACCCTCATGAGAAACCTGTCTATGGATGACGAATGTAGTCCACCAGCGCCTTCGTATAAGCATCCGGCTTGCGATCCAGCAGACTCACGCCGATCGCCACCAGAAAGCCCGCCGGCACGCCGAAAACGCCAGTACTTCCGGTGAGCGCGCGCCAACGCCTCCGAGACCGCGGGCGGTTCGGGCGCAGGATTGTGCGTGGCGTGAGGGATGGAGTGCGGCGCGGCCATGCGCCTATGTATCAAAAAGACACCGCACAGGCAATTAGGATTGTCCGCGCGATGCCGGATGGCGGCGCCGGGCGAAAGGCGCGAAGCTCGACACGCCCCGCCCTTTCATAGGCACCGCAACCGCGCGCGCAGTCTTACAGCGACTCGCCGAGCTGATCCAGAATGGCCGGATTCTCCAGCGTGGAGACGTCCTGTGTGATCGCCTCGCCCTTGGCAAGCGAACGCAGCAGACGGCGCATGATCTTGCCCGAGCGCGTTTTCGGCAGGTTCTCGCCGAAGCGGATGTCCTTCGGTTTGGCGATCGAACCGATCTCCTTGCCGACCCAGTTGCGCAGTTCGTTGGCCAGCTTGACCGCCTCCTCGCCTTCGGGACGCGCGCTTCAAGACGACGAACGCGCACACCGCTTCACCGGTCGTCGCATCGGGGCGACCCACCACCGCGGCTTCGGCGACGATCGGATTCGACACCAGCGCCGACTCGATCTCCATCGTGCCGAGACGGTGACCGGACACATTTAGCACGTCGTCGATGCGGCCCATGATCGTGAAGTAGCCGGTCTCCTTGTCGCGCACGGCGCCGTCGCCGGCGAGATACAGCTTGCCGCCCAGCTCCTCGGGGAAATAGCTCTTCCTGTAGCGGTCCGGGTCGCCCCAGACATTGCGCAACATGGAAGGCCAAGGCCGCTTCACCACGAGAATGCCGCCCTGCCCGTTGGGCACGTCCTGGCCCGTCTCGTCGACAACCGCGGCCATGATGCCCGGCAACGGCAGCGTGCACGAACCCGGCACGAGCGGCGTGGCGCCCGGCAGCGGCGTGATCATGTGACCGCCGGTTTCGGTTTGCCACCACGTATCGACAATCGGGCAACGTCCGCCGCCGACATTCTCGTGATACCAGACCCATGCTTCCGGATTGATCGGCTCGCCGACCGTGCCGATAATGCGCAGCGTCGACAGGTCATAGCTCTTCGGATGCACTTTCTCATCCGCCTCGGCGGCCTTGATGAGCGAGCGGATGGCCGTGGGCGACGTATAGAACAGCGACACCTTGTGCTTCGCGATCATGTCCCAGAAGCGGCCGGCGTTCGGATAGGTGGGCACGCCTTCGAACACGACCTGGGTGCCGCCGAGCGTGAGCGGACCATACGTGATGTAGCTATGGCCGGTGATCCAGCCGATGTCGGCCGTACACCAGAATACGTCGGACGGCTTCCAGTCGAACGTCCACTTCATGGTCTGCGCGGCCCACAGCAGATAGCCGCCAGTGCTTTGCTGAACGCCTTTCGGCTTGCCCGTCGAGCCGGACGTGTACAGGATAAAGAGCGGATGCTCGGCGCCGACCCATTCGGGCGCGCATTGATCGGACTCGGCTTGCGACAATTCGTGCATCCACAGATCGCGGCCTTCGTTCCATGCGATCTTGCCGCCCGTGCGCTTGTAGACGATCACGCTCTTCACCGCGTCGCAGCCGCCCATGGCGAGCGCTTCATCGGCGATGCTCTTCAGCGGCAGCGCCTTGCCGCCGCGCATCTGCTCGTCGGACGTCACGAGTGCGACCGCGCCCACGTCGACGAGCCGCTCGTTGAGCGATTTCGACGAGAAGCCGCCGAACACGACCGAATGCGTCGCGCCGATGCGCGCACAGGCCTGCATTGCGACAATGCCTTCGATCGACATCGGCATATAGATGACCACGCGGTCGCCCTTCTTCACGCCGCGTTTTTTCAGCGCGTTCGCAAAGCGCGATACGAGTTGCAGCAGATCCTGGTAGGTGACGTTGGTGACGGTGCCGTCGTCCGCCTCGAAGATGATCGCGACGCGCCCGCCGTTGCCGGCTTCCACGTGACGGTCGATGCTGTTGTACGACGCGTTCAACTGGCCGTCCTTCGAACCACGTGTAGAACGGCGCGTTGGATTCGTCCAGCACCTTCGTGAACGGCGTGTTCCAGCTGAGCGTTTCGCGGGCAAGACGCCCCCAGAAGCCCTCGTAATCGCGTTCGGCCTCGGCGGCCAGCGCATGGTAAGCGTCCATGCCGGAGATCGTGGCGCCGGCCGCTGTTTCAGCGGAGGGCGGGAAAACACGGCGTTCCTGAAGAACCGATTCAATCGCAGACATCGACAACCCCTTGGTGAAGATGAAAACCTGTGCCGGCGCACCGTGGATGCGCCATGTCATGTTGAGCGCCGCAATCGCCTTGCGATTGACGGCGCGCTGCCTCCATCCTCACCCATGCGGCAATGCAGCATGAATGCAAACGAGGCCACGTCCGCTCTCGTGTTCAACCATAAGCGGTGCAACTTACCGGCCACTTACGCGAGCCGCGCGGGCATGCCCGCAAAAACCCTAACGCGATTCGTACGACGCTTTCGACGAGGCCCGCCTGCTATTGCTGCACCCGCGTATGGAGGCGCTCGCCATCATGCAGCCATTCCATGCAGGATTGAATGCTGCGTTGAAACGCCTAATACAATGCTAACTGAACTACCTCCTCCGATTCCAGTTTGAATCGCTACGCTGATGCTGCGCTCAGAGCCGCCCGCGCGTAGAGTTCACCACCGCGCGGCCGCCCTAGCCGCCCTGCCCGCCGCGCCGCAACAAATCCGCTCGACGCTGTACAATAGCGCGCTTGACACGAGCGTCGCCGGCGGCTCGCTGCACTGCCGTCCGCCCGCGCCGCTTCGTCCGCGCCTCGCTTTGCGTGCCGATCCACGGGCGCGATCCGCACGCGGACCCGGCACATTGGCCCCTGTTCCGTCACCTGCGTTAGATCCGACTCCTGCCTATGTCCGCTTCGCGACCCGACTCCGCGCGCCAACGCCACCCCATGCGTCCGCTGCCTGTCATCATCTTCATGAGCCGCTGGCTGCAGGTGCCGCTCTACCTCGGCCTGATCGTCGCCCAGGCTGTCTACGTCGTGCTGTTTCTGAAGGAAGTCTGGCATCTCGTCACTGCGTCCATGACGCTCAACGAAACCAACATCATGCTCGTCGTGCTGGGCCTGATCGACGTAGTCATGATCTCGAACCTGCTGATCATGGTGATCATCGGCGGGTATGAAACCTTCGTGTCGCGGCTCGGTGTCGAGGGTCATCCGGACGAACCGGAATGGCTCGACCACGTCAACGCCGGCGTGCTTAAAGTGAAGCTCTCCATGGCGCTCATCAGCATCTCGTCGATCCATCTCCTGAAAACGTTTATCAGCCCGGACCAGAACACGACGCACACTATCATGTGGCAGGTCGTCATCCACGTCGCGTTCCTTGTCTCCGCGCTCGTGATGGCTTTTGTCGACCGCCTGACCACGCACACGCATCCCAGCCATTTTCAGGAACCCGCGGACTTGCAGCCGCTGGGTTCCGCCGGTTCCTCTCCCCTGAAAGCGCACGACTGACCGCACAGCCTGCGAACAGAACAAAGCGCCACTGTCCCCACCGAGCTTAGCCATGACCGTCATCAAACAGGAAGATCTGATCCAGAGCATTGCTGATTCGCTGCAGTACATCAGCTACTACCATCCGCTCGATTACATTCAGGCCTTGGGCCGCGCGTACGAACTCGAACAGAGTACGGCCGCGAAAGATGCGATTGCGCAGATCCTCACCAACAGCCGCATGTGCGCCGAAGGCAAGCGCCCGATCTGCCAGGACACGGGCATCGTCACGGTATTCGTGAAGGTCGGCATGGACGTGCGTTGGGCGAGCGAGTCCGGTTCGGCGACGATGAGCGTCACGGACATGATCAACGAAGGCGTGCGCCGCGGTTACCTGAATCCGGACAACGTGCTGCGCGCGTCGATCGTGAGCCCGCCGGAAGGCGCCCGCAAGAATACGAAGGACAACACGCCGGCCGTGATCCACTACGAGATCGTGCCGGGCGACAAGGTCGACGTGCAAGTCGCGGCCAAGGGCGGCGGCTCGGAGAACAAGTCGAAGTTCGCGATGCTGAATCCGTCGGACTCGATCGTCGACTGGATTCTGAAGACCGTGCCGACCATGGGCGCCGGCTGGTGCCCGCCGGGCATGCTCGGCATCGGCATCGGCGGCACGGCTGAAAAGGCGATGGTCATGGCAAAGGAATCGCTGATGGACCCGATCGACATTCAGGACGTGATCGCGCGCGGCCCGAAGGATTGGATCGAAGAACTGCGCGTCGAGCTGCACGAGAAGGTCAACGCGCTCGGCATCGGCGCGCAGGGTCTCGGCGGTCTTGCCACCGTGCTCGACGTGAAGATCATGGCTGCGCCCACGCACGCCGCCTCCAAGCCGATCGCGATCATCCCGAACTGCGCGGCCACGCGCCACGCCCACTTCACGCTGGACGGCTCGGGCGTCGCGAAGCTCGAAGCGCCCTCGCTCGACGCATGGCCGAAGGTGCAGTGGGAGCCGAACACGGAAACCAGCCAGCGCGTCGACCTGAATACGCTGACGCCGGAAGAAGTCGCTTCGTGGAAGCCGGGCCAGACGCTGCTGCTGTCGGGCAAGATGCTGACGGGCCGCGACGCCGCGCATAAACGCATCGCCGACATGTTGACTAAAGGCGAAAAGCTGCCGGTCGACTTCACGAACCGCGTGATCTATTACGTCGGTCCGGTCGATCCGGTGCGCGACGAAGCGGTCGGCCCCGCAGGCCCAACCACGGCTACGCGCATGGACAAGTTCACCGAAACCATGCTCGCGCAAACCGGCCTCATTTCGATGATCGGCAAGGCCGAGCGCGGCCCCGTCGCCATCGAGGCCATCAAGAAGCACAAGGCCGCGTATCTGATGGCCGTGGGCGGCGCCGCGTATCTCGTGTCAAAGGCCATTCGCAGCGCGAAGGTGCTCGCATTCGAAGACTTGGGCATGGAAGCCATCTACGAATTCGACGTCAAGGACATGCCGGTCACGGTCGCGGTCGATTCGAACGGCACCTCCGTGCACCAGACCGGCCCGAAGGAATGGCAGGCGAAGATCGGCAAGATTCCGGTCGCAACGGCCTGATTCGCTGCTGACGCGTATAGCGTGTCATGACAAGCCGGGGCCGCGGTCCCGGCTTTTTTCATGGAACGGCACGCGTAGCGCGCAACGCCCGGAACGACGTCGAAAGATGTTCTGTTCGCTTGGCTTTTTCAGGCATGGCGTTTATTGTTGTTGAAAAATTGAAGTTCCCATAAAGGAAAGATCATGCAAGGCGACAAGAAAGTTATCGAGTATCTCAACGCCCAGTTGAAGAACGAACTGACCGCGATCAATCAGTATTTCCTGCACGCGCGGATGTACAAGCACTGGGGTCTCGAGAAACTAGGCAAGCATGAATACGACGAGTCGATCGGCGAAATGAAGCACGCCGACTGGCTGGCTGATCGAACGGGTTTTCATGCTTGACGGTCTGCCGAATCTGCAAGACCTGCACAAGCTTCTGATCGGCGAGGAAACCAAAGAGATTCTCGAATGCGACCTGAAGCTGGAGCAAATTTCGCAAAGCACCTGCAAGGAAGCCATTGCCTATTGCGAGTCGGTGCGCGATTTCATCTCGCGTGAAACCTTCGTGAAGATTCTCGACGACACCGAAGAACATATCGACTGGCTCGAAACACAGCTCGACCTGACCGACAAGGTCGGCATTCAGAACTACCAGCAAAGCGCCATGGGCTCGGTGGAGTCCTGAGCGGATAGCCGGCGAGGCCCGCGCCGGCGCATGATGCTCCTCTTGCGGGATATAGCATGCGCCGCGCTGGCGATATACTTGTTGGCTTCGCTCGTCACGAATTCCCCTGATTCACACGACTTGCCACGATTTGCCTGAACGCGCGCCGCAGTGCCTCCCTCGCCTATGCCCGCAGAATCATCGTCTCCGAATGCATCAATCGCTTCTCCCGGCGCCGCTTCGCGCGCGCCGGTCGGCATTTTCGACTCGGGTCTCGGCGGCTTGT
The DNA here is from genome assembly GCA_940746715.1 of uncultured Paraburkholderia sp. GTDB lineage: Bacteria > Pseudomonadota > Gammaproteobacteria > Burkholderiales > Burkholderiaceae > Paraburkholderia. Next base: position 29,617 of record CALNWN010000004.1, on the reverse strand, counting down.
CGGTGTTGCGAGCGGTTCGGGCGCAGTCGCCTGACGAGGCGCTGCTGTACGTCGCGGATTCGCTGTACGCGCCGTATGGCGAGCGCGACGACGATTTCATCGCCGACCGCACGCTGGCCATCGGCGAGTGGCTCGTCAAGCAGGGCGCCAAAGCGCTAGTCGTGGCCTGCAACACGGCGACGGCGCAATCCATCGCGCTCGTCCGCGAAAAGCTGCCTATTCCGCTAGTCGGCGTCGAGCCGGGCATCAAGCCGGCCGCCCTTCAGTCCAGAACGCGGGTAGCCGGCGTGCTGGCCACGCAGGTCACTCTGCGCAGCGCCCGCTTCCAGGCACTGCTCGAGCGCTACGCTGCCGATTGCCGCTTTATCTGCCAGCCCGGTCACGGGCTCGTGCAGGCGGTCGAGCGCTGCGACGTCGGTTCGGCCGAGCTGCGCGCGTTGCTCGCCAGCTATCTTCAGCCGATGCTCGAGGCCGGCGCAGATACGCTCGTGCTCGGCTGCACGCATTATCCGTTTCTCGACGCGGCGATCCGCGACATCGTCGGCGACCGGATGGCACTCGTCGACACCAGTGTGGCCATTGCCCGTCAGCTCGAGCGCGTGCTCGAGCAGCACGGCATGCGCGCGGCACCGCCAGTGGCGGGCGCCCCGCTGCCCCGCTTCTATTCCACCGACGACGGCACACATCTGCGGCAACTTGTCGCGACGCTGCTCAACATCGAAGCTCATGTCGAACGCGTGCTGATTCCTTCGCGCCGCACGGCGGCGCTGGGCTTGCAGCCCGTCTGAGCGCCTTCTGCTGCGCGATTTCCCGGGCGCGATTTCGCCCGCTTTGATGCCGTTTGACGAGTTCGCCGGCGCTGCACATCGCCCGCCGGGAGCCGCCGCTCAACCGCCGAAACCCTTCTAAGAGTCTGGTTTTGTTACAAAAAACCGTCCACGGCGCTTGCCAAATGGCTAAAACAAAATGATAATAATTCGCATTAACGTTAGCTATGACGCCACGCCATGATTGTCTGTGTCTGCAAGTCTGTTTCTGACCGAAGATCCGTGCCTCGATCGCGGAAGGCGTCGACTCGTTCGACGAGTTGCAGTTCGAACTCGGTGTGGCCACCTGCTGCGGCAAATGCGCGGACTCGGTGCGCTACGTGATGATGCAAAGCGGCCGTATGCGCAAGCCGCTGCGGCTTTGAGCATCATCAGCAGCCCATGCCTATGCCGGTGACGTTTTACGAACGCAAAGCGGCTTAAGCGAGGCTCCGACATGCGGCCCAAGGCCGCATGTTCGCCTGCAGCGCCGCTTCCGCTCCCCTGCCTTGCTGGCCGACCCACCGCCAGTGCGTTAATCCACTGCCGTCAGCAAGCCAGTTATTGCTACCAGCCAGCTACCGCTCGTTCGTCAAAGGAGTTCAGATGGAATTGCTGATTGGTTTCGTGACCACCTTGTGTATTTCGCTGCTGATCTTCCGACCATGACGATGTTTTGTCGCGCATGCTGCATCGACAGCGCGCTGCCACGCTAACAATGCAGGCTTCGCATACCGTTTCAGCCGGCGCCGGGCCGGCTTCGTCCACTCGAATGAATCCCCGCGTTCTGACTGCAACCGCCCTGGTTGCGGCGGTTCACGTCGTGTTGCTCGCCGTGATCCTGACGCTGCGCCATGAGCCGGTGCAGCCGGCGCTCGAGTCGCGCGTGATGACCGCTCAATTGCTGCCGCCCGCGCCGGTTGCTGCGCCGGCCGCGGTGCAGTCGGTCGCGCCGCCGCCCACGCCCGCGCCGCCGATTCGCAGCAAGTCGAAGGTGCAGCCGAAGCCGGCGCAAAAGCCCGCTCCCGCTCCGTTGCGCGAGGCGCCTGCGCCCGTCGTGGCCGCGCAACCCGCTCCGCCGACGCCGGCCACGCCGGCCACACCGGCCATCGGCCGTCAGACAATGGACATCGCTGCGCCGAAAAATGTCTCGCACCTCGACTGCAACATCGTGAAGCCCGACTACCCGGCGCTGTCGCGGCGTCGCGGCGAAACCGGCACCGCGTATGTGAAGTTCGTGGTCGGTCTCACCGGCAAGCTCGAGAACATCGAATTGAAGAAGAGCAGCGGCTTCAGCCGTCTCGACGACGCCGCGCTCGCCGCCGCGCATGCGAGCGCGTGCAAGCCCTATCTCGAGGACGGCCAGCCCGTGCGGGCCGCCTACACTCAGCCTTACAACTTCAATCTGGAAGATTGAAGCGGATTTCAAAATAAAGGAATGGCAATGCAAAACTACGGATTGGCGCACGTGTGGGCGCAAGGGGATTTCGTCACCCGCGGCATCGCGCTCGCCTTGCTGGTGATGTCGGTGATGTCGTGGAGCGTGATCGTCATCAAAGGCTGGAACGTGATGCGCCTGAACCGCCTCACGAAGAATGCGGAGCAGGCGTTCTGGCATTCGGACGACCTCGCCGACGGCGTAAAGAAACTCGGCGCCGGCTCGTCCACGCCGCACGACAACCCGTTCCTCGCCCTTGCGCTGTCGGGTCAGGAAGCGGCCGATCATCATCACCAGACGCAGCCGCATCTGCACGACCGCATGGATGTGTCCGACTGGGTCACGCGCTGCCTGAAGGACACCATGGACGAAAGCGTCGCGCGCATGCAGAGCGGCCTGGCGATTCTCGCGTCGATCGGCAGCACGGCGCCGTTCGTCGGTCTGTTCGGCACCGTGTGGGGCATTTATCACGCGCTGCTCGCCATCGGCACGAGCGGCCAGTCGTCGATCGATCAGGTTGCCGGTCCGGTCGGCGAAGCGCTCATCATGACCGCATTCGGTCTCTTCGTTGCGATTCCCGCCGTGCTCGGCTATAACGCTCTCACGCGTGCGAACAAGGCGATCGTCGCCAAGCTGAGCCGCTTCGCGCATGGCCTGCACGCATTCTTCGTGACGGGCGCGCGCCTGTCGTCCACCAAGCGCGACGAGCTGCGTCTCGCCACGCGCGCCAATTGAAGCGCCCACTGAACGACGAGGCACAGAGATGGCAATGAGCCCCTTCGCCGGCGACGATGACGACGGCCTGATGAACGAAATCAATATGACGCCGCTTGTCGACGTCATGTTGGTTCTCCTGATCGTTTTCATGGTGACGATTCCCGTGATCCGCCACGCGGTGAAAATCGATCTGCCGCATGCAAGCAGTCAGAAGGAAGACACGAAACCCGCACAGGTGACCGTCGCGGTCGACGCGGACGGCAACGTGCTGTGGAACGACAAGAAAGTCGACGAAGCGCAGTTGAGCGCAAAAATTGCAGAGGCCGCGCAGGCGAATCCGCAACCGGAACTGCATCTCGACGCGGACCGCAAAGTGCCTTACGAAAAAGTCGCGCAAGTCATGTCGGCGGCGCAGGCAGGCGGTCTGACGAAGATCGGCTTCGTCACGCAGCCCAAAGGCAAGTGAGTGGTTCGCGGCTGTCGCCGGTGCCGGCTGCGCCGCTTCACGAAAAGAAGAAAAGCCCTTGAAACAGGGGCTGAAAAGTAAAAGGCCTTCATCTGACGATGAAGGCTTTTTTTGTGCGCGCTCGGCGCCTTCGGGCGGCGGGATCATTTGCCATCGGTCGAAGACTGCTGGCTCGGATCACCGCATGCGACAGCCGTGCTCGACACGGACAGCGCGGTCAGCCCTATCAGGCTCGCTATGATAGCGGCCATGAGTTTTCGCATAAGAGACTCCTTAGCGAAGGGATTTCAATATAGCGCCACGAGCTCGCGCATTCAAGCAAACGCTCATTGAAAGTACTCATGACAGGCCGCGCTTCAATGCTAAAAGCGATGCCGCAACGCGCGCGATCTGCTAGGAGGCGACCGCCACCGAGGTTCGCAAGACAGCCGATTCGGCCCGCACCGGGCATTCGCGCATGATGTGCTTACCTTCATTGGGATCGAGCATCTCGACCAGATAGTCGACGAAAGCGCGCACGGCCGGAACCATTCCCTGCCGCGACACGAAGACGGCGTACAACTGCGGCGCCGGAAAGGTCCAGCCGGGCATGACGGGCGACAACTGCCCCGCGCGCAAGGCGGCGCCGTACATCATCTCCGGCAACGCGGCGATGCCGACGCCTGCGAGTACCGCTTCGCGAATCGTCGAGAGATCTGCGGTCACGAGACGCGGTTCGTGCTCGTGCGCGTGGCGGCTGCCGTCGGGTGCGATCAGTTTGTAGACGTGCCGTCCGTCGCTCGTCGGGACGTCGAGCGTTTCGAAACGCGACAGGTCGTTTGGCTGCAACGGCGGCGCGTTCTGCTGCAACAGACTCGGCGCGCCCACCAGCATCTGCTGCGTGCGCCACAGCGGGCGCACGACAATGTTGGCGTTTTCCGGCGGATCCGAGCGCACGCGTAACGCGACGTCGATCGAATCTTCGAACAGATCGACCACCCGATTCGTCACACGCATGATGACCCGCACTTCCGGATAGCGGTGCATGAATTCCGGCAGGATCGTCGACAGAATGGTCTGCGAGATCGTGACGGGCACGCTCACGCGCACCGTGCCGCGTGGCGACGAGCGCAGCTGCTGCACGACGTTGACGGCCGCCTGCGCCTCGTTGAGCATCGCCTGGCAGTGCTGGTAGAACAGTTGGCCGGCTTCCGTGAGTGCGAGTTTGCGCGTGGAGCGCTGCAGCAGCCGCACGCCGAGCGACGCCTCGAGTTCGGTCAGGCGCCGCGACAGACGCGACTTGGAAATACCCAGCACGCGCTCGGCCGCGGAGAAACCGCCATGTTCGACGACCTGCGAGAAATACATCAGGTCATTCAGGTTGTGTGAATCGATCTTCATTCATCGTTCCAGTAATAGAACAATCCATTGCGTGATGGCGGCTGGCACCCCGAAAAACGGTCCCTATAATAGCCCCATGTTTCAAAAATAACGCTATTCCCGACTTTTAGAGGTGATATTGATGACCGCGACACACACGATCGAACGCACGTATCCCGCCGTTCGCACGATGATTGAAGGCGGCGGCTTCGTCGTCCACCGCCCGTTTCCCACCCGCATGCTGATGGACTTCGACCCGTTTCTGCTGCTCGACGAAATGGGACCGGTCGACTACGCGCCCGGCGAGGCCAAGGGCGCGCCGGACCATCCGCATCGCGGCTTCGAGACCGTGACATATGTGCTCGAGGGCCAGTTCGGCCACAAGGACTCCGCCGGACACTCCAGCACGCTGCACGCGGGCGATGTGCAGTGGATGACGGCCAGCGCGGGCGTCGTGCACAGCGAAATGCCGGACCCCGTCGTTCGTGCGGACGGGCGGACGCGTGCACGGCTTGCAACTGTGGGTGAATCTGCCGCGCCGCGACAAGATGATCGCGCCGCGTTACCAAGAAGTGCCGTCGGCGAAGATTCCGGTGGCGACGTCGGCGGACGGCAAGGTGCGCGTGAAGGTAATCGCCGGCGAGGCGCTCGGCGTGAAAGCCGCGGTGGAAACGCGCGCGCCGATTCTGTATCAGCATTTTTCGCTGCAGCCCGGCGCAACGATCCGCCAGCCGGTGCCCACGGACTATCGCGTGTTCGCATATGCGCTCTCGGGCAAGGGCTTTTACGGCGAAGGCGACGCGCGTCAGGAAATCGACGCGCGCAAGATGGTCGTGTTTCGGAATGACGGCGACGCGGTCACGCTCGCAGCCGGGGAGGAGCCGCTCGAGGTCTTGCTGCTTGGCGGCGTGCCCTTGAAGGAGCCCGTGGTGCGCTACGGCCCGTTCGTCACGAATACCGAAGACGAAATCCGCCAGGCGGTCGTCGATTATCAGGCCGACCGCATGGGCGCAATCACGCACTGAATGGAGTGTGGGGAAAGCATCTGCCTGAGCGGCGGGCGGCCGCTCGCCGCTCACACGGATAACAAGCGCGCGGGCCTCGCCCGGCGCCGCCGCAACAGCGCATGCCGTGCCGCTGGGCACAAACGCCGCCGACTTCGTTCACAATAGCGACTCCCGCCGCGCGCCCCTCTTTCAAGCTTCATTGCTGTAGAGCCGCTGCGCGGCAATTTCCGTCCCTGCTCAAGGAGCGCGCATGGCAGAAGCCACCGTCACCGCCCATATCGGTTCGACGAATTACCAGGTCCATTTCGATGACGGCAAGCACACCTGGCTCACCGACGAACCCGAATCGCTCGGCGGCGGCGATCGCGGCCCCACGCCGGTCTCGTTGCTGCTGTCGAGCCTCGGCGCGTGCACGTCGGTCACGCTGAAAATGTACGCGCAGCGCAAAGGCTGGCCGCTCGATGAAGTGCACGTCACGCTCAACATCGAAACCGGCAAAGAAGGCTCGACCATCGACCGCAAGATCACACTGCACGGCGAGCTGTCCGACGAGCAACGGGAACGGCTCTTGCAAATTGCGAATGCGTGCCCAGTTCACAAGATCCTCACGCGCTCGATCGCCATTCGTTCCGGCCTGACCGCCGTCTGACTTGCGCACGAGAGGCGAGGCGCGCGAAACTGAGCGGGTCGCCATCACGTTTGCAACGCTTTCATAGGATGCTGTCGCCTTGAATTTCGAACACCTCATCCAGATCAACGACCCGTTGAATCCCTTCGTCGACTCGATGACCCGCGAGCAGTTGTGGGAAGGGCTCGTGCTGCGCGCCGAGCAGCCGCAACTGTTCGTGATGGGACTCGACAGCTGCACGATCCTTTCGCGCGAGGGCAATACGCTCGAGCGCGAACTGCATTACGGCCAGGCCACGGTCCGCGACCGCGTCACCCTGCACGAAAGGCAAAGCGTGCGCTACGACATCCGCCGACGGCAATTACGTCGGCGGCTCGCTGACCATGACTATCGAGCAGCCGGACGAACTGCAACTGTTCCTGCGCTTCGAATACGCGACCACGCTGCCGGTTTCCAACGACCAGGACGCAGTGCAGACGCAGGAGATCGTGAAGTCCGCGTATCGCGAGAACGACATCGATACCGTGCGCCTGATCCGTCAGTATGTGCAGGCGAAGCAGGAGCCCGGTTCGCTGCACTGAGCGTTGCTGTCGATGCCCCGCGCCGCCTCCGCAAGTTCAAATGGGCGGCGCGGGCCCGCTGCTTCCGTGTGCATGCGCGGCTGTAATCCGTTCGCTGCGCGGCCCGCTTCTGTTCCCCCGCTTGCGCAGCTATCGAAAGTTTGATCCGATGAATTTCTGCCCCTTGTAAATAGGAATGTTTATCATTTATAATTCACCCATCGAATCAAGCAACGGCTAAGACGCATGACAGATACCACTCGCACTTCTACGCTCAGCCTGCGCCGCCCGGCCGCCGCATTGACCAGCCGCCCGAAACCGGCCACGGCCGCAGCCGCCGCAAAACCTGCTGTGAGCCGTGCGAGCGGTTCCGCGGAGTCGGCCCCGAGCGCGTGGTGCGCAGCGAGACTTTGCTGCAAGGACTCAGCCACGTCAGCATCGTGCATAACGGCGAGACGTATCAGCTACGCGCCACGCGTCTCGGCAAGCTGATCCTGACGAAGTAACGAACGAACTGGAGTACCGGGTATTGTGGGGACCACCTCCTCTGAGAGGTGTTGGGCATTAGCCAGCCACGACGGCTTGCACGCGAGAACTAGACCCCTTCGTGCAGACACCAAGCCAGCCGTCGCAGCCAGCCAGGCCGCTTTTTTTGGTTCCCGCCGATGCGCCACACGAAACCCCGTGTGCCGTCACGCGAATGAAAAAGCCGTGGAGAGGATGTCATCTCCACGGCTTCTGCTTTTGCGTCGAACAGATTCGCGCCTTTACTTCGACGCCCAGCCCCAGAACATCAGCCACCACGCGCTGTCGACCACCGCGAGCGCCGCGGCGAACCAGAGCATCGCGAGGCCGCGTCGCACGAAGCGCTCGCTGTAGCGCCGCGTGACGAGCCATAGAAGCCATGCGCTCCACAGATTCGCGATCGCCAGAATGCCGATGCGCACGTCCGACGCCCACCACAACGGCACATGCTCGGCCCGCAGCAGCGACAGGGTGGTCGCCGACAAGCCGAGGAACACGCCCGCGCCGGCAAGCGGAATCAGCGCTTGCGTCAGATGATGCAGGCGCACGCTGCTCAAACGCCCGAGCATGCGCGTCGCGCCCATCAGCAGCATGAGCAGCGCAGTGCCGTAGACGAGCGCCGTCGCGAGGATGTAGCCGATCACCATGGTGCCGTCGAGCCACGAGAACACGTCGTTCTGTTCCGGGTAATGCGTGAACAGGAACCACGGCGCATTGGTCTGTAGCGGCCAGGTGATGTCGTGGTCGACCAGCCACGTCGCGAAGAACATCTTCAGATCGATGAACCAGCGCGAAGCGGTCCAATGGAACGCGCCGATCGCAATGCCGAGCAGGCCGTACAGGATCAGCGCGGTGTCCCACGCGCTCGCGTGCTTGTCGCCGAGCTCCACGACCTCCGACGACGGCGCGCGCCACGTCAGCGCAATCGCGTCGCGGTGGCCGCTGCAACGGCCGCACATATGGCAGTCGGCGGCGCCCTTCATGTTGCGCAAGGGGACGAGCGGCGCGCAATTGATCGGAATCACGCGATGGCCGTGCTCGCCGTTCTTGTACGAACGGCGCCACGCGTCTTCGTCGACTTTGTAGTGGAACGGCGCGAGGCGCGCCAGAAGCGAAAACACCCCGTTCACGGGGCACAGGTACTTGCACCAGACGCGCTTCTCGCGCCCGTAAAGCAGACCGATCACAATCGCCGCCACCGTCGAGCCGCCGAGCACGAGCAGCACCGCTTTCGGATACTGATACACGCTCACCATCTGACCGTAGATGGTCGTGATGCCGAACGCGACGAACGGCCAGCCGCCCCAGCGCATCCAGTGCGGAATCGCCTTGCCGCGGCCGTGCTTGCTGGCAAATTCGGCGAGCGCGCCTTCCGGACACAGCACGCCGCACCACACACGGCCGAGCATCACCATCGAGAGCAGCACGAACGGCCACCAGATGCCCCAGAACACGAACTGCGCGGCAAGCGTCAGGTTGTTCCACAAATGCGCGCTGTCGTCCGGCAGCGGCATCACCGCCGGCACGATGATCAGCAGCGCGTAGACCGCGACCACGGCCCACTGGATGCCGCGGATCACCGAACCGTGACGCTGCATCCACTGCCCGGCCGCGGCGAGACGCCCCGGACGGGTCATCACTGTACTCATGCTGCGCGCCCTGCCGCCTGTTGCGCCGGCTTGCGGTTCGCGCGCCGCAGCAGCAGATAGACGACCGCCCAGTACACCGCGTATGCCAGCAGGTTCATCAGCGCGGGATGCGCGCGGTAGCCGGTGAGCGTCGCGACGAGCGAGCCGAACGTGCTCGAATCGTCGAGGATGGCCGAGGTATTCCACAATTGATCGACGAGGGTCGGCAGGAATTCCTTGTCGATCAGCTTGTCGATGCCCGTCTGGAACAGACCCGTGCCGAGGAACAGCAGCATGATTTCGGTGATGCGGAAAAAGAGCCGCCACGAGAAGAATTTGCCGCCGAGCTGCAGCACATAGAACGTGAGGAGCGCGAGCGCGAGGCCGATCACGACGGCGAGCATCTGGGCGCTGTCCACGTGTCCCGACTGGCCGAACCCGAGGCCGTACAGGAAGATCACCGTCTCGCTGCCTTCACGCGCGATGGCGAGTGCGACGAGCAGCGCCACGCCCCACCAGTTCGAGTCGCGCTGGCTTTGCTGCAGCGAGCGTTCCATGTCGCGTTTGAGCGACCGTCCGTGCTGCTTCATCCATAGCACCATTTGCACGATCAGCACGCAGGCGACCAGCACCATCGCGGTCTGGAAGTAATCCTGCGCGTCGCCGGAGAGCACTTCCGTGAAGCCGACGAGCGCCGCGCCGAGCGCCACCGCCGCGATCAGGCCGGCCGCGACGCCGCCCCACAGGTACGGCAAACCGCGGCGCGCATCGTCGTCGCCATTTTTCAGCCACGCGTACAGGATGCCGACGACCAGCAACGCCTCGACACTTTCCCGCCACACGATGAATAGAATCTGACCCATCAAGCACTCCCTTCTGCTCTGCTACTGCTGCCGCGCGGCGCCGGTGGGCTCAAGGCCCCGCGCCGCCTCGCATACCTGCTATTTCGCGACGATCACGCCTTGCGCCTGCTGGTGGAAATCGTCGAAGAACTTGTACTCGCCCGGCGAAAGCGGAGCGATCACCACGAACGAGTCCGCGCCTGGCGCAAGAACCTTTTCCTTGCGCAACTGCACGCTTTCGAACTCGGCCGCGCCCTTGCCGGTATTGCGCACCTCGATCTTGATGCGCTGCCCGGCCGGCACTTCGATGCGCGCCGGCGTCAGCTTGCCGTCGTTCATTTCGAGCTTGAACGTCGGCAGATCGGCTGCATGCGCCGCGCCCGCCAGCACAATCGACGACGCGAGGACCACGATCTTTCGGTTGATTCTCATTGGCGTTTCCAGAAAACGCGGCGCGAGGCATGAAGTTCGCGCCGCCTGCTGCATTCACTCATTCACTCCTCCGCCGCAGGTTGCGACAGAGTCGCGGAGATCAGTACCCGCCCTTCTTGCCGATGCTGGCAAACGTAAAGTCGTATTCGAGCGTGATCGGCTTGAACCACGGACCCACGCCGGTTTCCTTGTCGACGTGACGGCCGAATGCCATGTGGCCGGTTTGCATCGGCGGTTCGACGATCAGTTTCAGGTGATACTTGCCCGGGCCTTGCAGCTTGACGTTGTCGCCATAGTGCGGACCGTCGTTGGCGACCATCGCCATCAGGTCGCCCTTTTGCGCGTCTTTGGAACCGGCTTTCGTCAGCTCGTAGCGCACTTGCAGATACGGCATCCAGTCGCCTTCCGCGAAACCGGTCGTGTTCTTGACTGCGTGGATGTCCGCTTCCAGATGGATGTCCGAGTCCGACGCCTTGCGCATCATGCCTTCCGGCTCCATCGTGATCGGCTGCAGATACACCGCGCCGATTTCCATGCCGCCCTGAATCTGCTGCTTGCCGATCGGGTATTCCGCGGCCGTTGCAGAGAGTACCGCGACCGCAGCCGCCGCCGCGACGCCGCCACGCACAAATGAAGAACTCCGCATTGAAACTCCTTGTTTTTATCTGACTCGATTCGGTTCGATTGGAACAGTGCGCCGGGCGACAAGCCGAAGCAGATCGCATAGTTGAACGTTAATGCAAACCATTCTCAATATTGGGTGAGTTTATCATTGTTCGTCGGCCGGAACAATTACGAACGCACGCCAGGCCTTATGGCAACAGGGTCTTAAGGGTGTCTTAAGGAACGCGGTGTGGGTGAGGGACGGGCGACGAGGCGGCTGTTGGAGCGGCTGTTGGGACGCCCAGAAATGAAGGGCCAGGAAGGCGCGGCGGATTGCCGCGCCTTCCTGGCGTCGGGGAGCGGCCGGGGCTGCGCGGTGCGCTGCGGGAAGCTGCGGGTTACCTCTCGCTCGCGTTTCTCGCCCGCACTTCATTCCGCGTATTCGACGTTATTCGCGGTTATTCAACGCCCGACACATGATCGCCGACGTTCGCCCCGAACACGCGCTGCCGCAGCAACGCGAGCTGGTCACGCGTCTGGGCGGCCTTCTCGAATTCGAGGTTCTTCGCGTGCTCCATCATCTGCTTTTCGAGGCGCTTCAGCTCCTTGGCAAGCTGCTTTTCGGACATGTCCTCGAATTTGGCGCGCGTTTGCTGTTCCTTCAACTCGGCGCGCGCGTCGTCGACGTTGTACACGCCGTCGATAATGTCGCGGATGCGCTTGACCACCCCGCGCGGCGTAATGCCGCGCTCGAGGTTAAACGCGATCTGCTTCGCGCGCCGCCGCTCGGTTTCGTCGATGGCACGGCGCATCGAATCCGTCACCTTGTCCGCGTAAAGAATCGCCTTGCCGTTCACGTTGCGCGCCGCCCGGCCGATGGTCTGGATCAGCGAGCGCTCGGCGCGCAGGAAGCCTTCCTTGTCCGCGTCGAGAATGGCGACAAGCGACACTTCGGGAATATCCAGCCCCTCACGTAGCAGATTGATCCCGACGAGCACGTCGAATGTGCCGAGCCGCAAGTCGCGGATGATTTCGACGCGCTCCACCGTATCGATGTCGCTGTGCAGATAGCGCACCTTGATGCCGTGGTCGGCCAGAAACTCCGTCAATTGCTCTGCCATGCGCTTGGTCAGCACGGTGACCAGCACGCGGTCGCCCGCCGCGACGCGCTCGTTGATCTCGGCGAGCACGTCGTCCACCTGGGTGCGCGCGAGGCGCACCTCGATTTCCGGATCGACGAGCCCCGTCGGACGCACGAGCTGCTCGGCCACCTGCCCGGAGGTCTTCTTTTCGTAGTCCGCCGGCGTGGCCGACACGAACACGACCTGGCGCATCTTCAGCTCGAACTCGTTGAATTTCAGCGGCCGGTTGTCCAGCGCGGACGGCAGACGGAAGCCGTAGTCGACCAGATTTTCCTTGCGCGCGCGGTCGCCGTTGTACATGCCGTTCAACTGGCCGATGAGCACGTGCGACTCGTCGAGCAGCATGATCGCGTCCGACGGCAAATAGTCCACCAGCGTGGGCGGCAGCTCGCCGGGCGCCGCGCCGGAAAAGTGCCGCGAGTAGTTCTCAATGCCTTTGCAGAAGCCGAGTTCCTGCAACATCTCCAGATCGAAACGCGTGCGCTGCTCGAGCCGCTGCGCCTCGACCAGCTTGCCCTCGCTGTAGAAGAACTCCAGCCGCTCGCGCAACTCGGCCTTGATGGTTTCGACCGCCCGCACGACGGTGTCGCGCGGCGTCACGTAATGCGATGACGGATAGACCGTGAAACGCGGAATTTTCTGACGCACGCGTCCGGTGAGCGGATCGAAGAGTTGTAGCGTTTCCACTTCGTCGTCGAACAATTCGACGCGCACCGCCATTTCTGCATGCTCGGCCGGAAAAATGTCGATCGTGTCGCCGCGCACGCGGAACGAGCCGCGCTGGAAGTCCGCCTCGTTGCGGTTGTACTGCATCGCGATCAGCCGCGCGATGATGTCGCGCTGGCCGAGCTTGTCGCCGGTACGCAGGGTCAGGATCATCTGGTGGTATTCGGACGGGTTGCCGATACCGTAAATGGCCGACACGGTCGCGACGATCACCACGTCGCGCCGCTCCATCAGGCTTTTGGTGGCCGACAGACGCATCTGCTCGATATGCTCGTTGATCGACGAGTCCTTCTCGATGAAAAGGTCGCGCTGCGGCACATACGCTTCCGGCTGGTAGTAGTCGTAGTACGAAACGAAATACTCGACCGCGTTGCGCGGAAAGAACTCGCGGAACTCCGAGTAGAGCTGCGCCGCGAGCGTCTTGTTCGGCGCGAACACGATAGCCGGGCGGCCGAGCCGCGCGATGGTGTTGGCCATCGTGAAGGTCTTGCCCGAACCGGTGACGCCGAGGAGCGTCTGGAACGAGAGACCGTCCTCGACACCTTCGACGAGCGTTTCGATTGCCGTCGGCTGGTCGCCGGCGGGCGGATACGGCTGATAAAGCTGGAACGGCGAGCCTTCGAAGCGGACGAATTTGGATTCGTCGAGCGTATCTTCGGCTTCTGTCAGATGTTGTTCGGACATGGGGGCGGCAGCGGCCTTGGGCAAAAAACTATTCTAACGGGTTGGGCAAAGTCGGATCGGGGGACGGACTGGACGGATCCGCGTAGGATCGCAGCGGCGCACACGCCGGTCCCTTTAGCGATTTAGCGACACGCTGCCTCTTTTTCAAGCAAATAAGTCCCCCAATGGAGGCTATCGTCCGAAAAACGGTCGCAGATTCGTTACAATGCGACGTTGCGCTCGCTTGCAGTCGTCCGCGTTTTGCGTCATCCGGCGCTTGCGTTTTGCATAAACGCAGCCGGCACGGTCGCGCAAGCTCGTAGCCGCCCTCTTTTTACTACTGCTGGCCACCCACCATGTCTCTGTTCTCCGCCGTCGAACTTGCTCCCCGCGACCCGATTCTGGGCCTGAACGAAGCTTTCAACGCCGACACGCGCCCCACCAAGGTCAACCTCGGCGTTGGCGTGTATTTCAACGAAGAAGGCAAGATTCCGCTGCTGCGCGCCGTGCGCGACGCGGAAAAGGCGCGTGTCGAAGCCGCTCTGCCGCGCGGCTATCTGCCGATCGAAGGAATCGCCGCCTACGACGCAGCCGTGCAAAAGCTGCTGCTCGGCAACGATTCGCCGCTGATCGCCGCGGGCCGCGTCGTGATGGCGCAAGCACTGGGCGGTACGGGCGCGCTGAAGGTCGGCGCCGACTTCCTGAAGCGTCTGGAGCCGAACGCCAAGGTCGCCATCAGCGACCCGAGCTGGGAAAACCACCGCGCGCTGTTCGAAGCCGCGGGCTTCCAGGTGGTCTCGTACCCGTACTACGACGCGTCGACGCACGGCGTGAATTTCGACGGCATGCTGAGCGCGCTCAACAGCTACGCAGCGGGCACAATCGTCGTGCTGCACGCGTGCTGCCATAACCCGACGGGCGTGGATCTCAGCGTCGACCAATGGAAGCAGATCGTCGAAGTCGTCAAGGCGCGCAATCTGGTGCCGTTCCTCGACATCGCCTACCAGGGTTTCGGCGACAACATCGAAGCAGATGCCGCAGCCGTGCGCCTCTTCGCCGCTTCGGAACTGAACGTGTTCGTGTCGTCGTCGTTCTCGAAGTCGTTCTCGTTGTACGGCGAGCGTATCGGCGCGCTGTCCATCGTCACCGGCAGCAAGGAAGAAGCGACCCGCGTCCTGTCGCAACTCAAGCGCGTGATCCGCACGAACTACTCCAACCCGCCGACGCATGGCGGCTCGGTGGTCGCCGCGGTGCTCGCTTCGCCGGAACTGCGCGCCACGTGGGAAACGGAACTGGCCGAAATGCGCGACCGCATCCGCGCAATGCGTAACGGTCTTGTTGAACGTCTGAAGGCAAGCGGCGTGGATCGCGACTTCAGCTTCGTCAATGCACAACGCGGCATGTTCTCGTACTCGGGCCTGACGGCGCCGCAAGTCGACCGTCTGCGTGAAGAATTCGGCATTTATGCCGTCAGCACCGGCCGCATCTGCGTGGCTGCGCTGAACACGCGCAACCTCGACGCGGTCGCGAGCGCGATTGCACATGTGTTGAAGTAAAGCGTTTTGCAAAGCGCTCACGCGCGCTTTGCTTAGGCTGGATGGTGAAACGGCGCCCCTTCGAGGGCGCCGTTTCTCTTTGCAGCTCGGAATTCGCTGGGTCGCCTGTCAGCGCGAGTCGCGGTGGATGTCGTGCGTGACGAAGCCGGCATCGTTATCCGGCATGGCAAGCCAATCGGGCTGGGCAAGCGAATGGCGAATGTCATCCAGGCCGCTTTGCCAATGCTCGCGCATGGTCGACAGCCCGAACTGGAAGTCCTTATAGTGCCCTTCGTACTCCTTCTGCCGGTAGATGAGATGAATCACGTTGTAGCGCTTCGAGCACGACAGGTCTTCCGCGAGCCGGCACCATGGGTCGTCGCGCTCGTCCGGCGATACGCGGTCCAACACCTCGCGCAAAACGTGCCGGAAACGTTGCGAGCGTTGCAGCATGTCGGTCACGAGACGCGTGCGGCTTGAATACTGAATATCTTTCATCCGCCCCTGCACGTCGGTGACGTTGTCGGGCACCGGCCCGATCGCGCTCCACAGGTCGACCTGGAACGCGAGCGTGTCGCGCCGCGGGGTAGTCTGCACCACCTCGTAAAGCGGCGTGTTCGACATCAAACCGCCGTCCCAGTAATACTGACCGTCGATTTCGACCGCGGCAAAGCCTGGCGGCAACGCGCCGGAGGCCATGAAGTGCTCGGGCCTCAGCGTGGTATGCGTATTGTCGAAGTACGCGAAATTGCCCGTGCCGCAATTGACCGCGCCTACCGATACGCGCACCTCCCGCGAGTTGATGCGGTCGAAGTCGCATAGCCTTTCCAACGTCGCTTTGAGCGGTGCCGTGTCGTAGTAACTGGCGGCTTGCGGCGGCCCCGACACCGTCGGCAAAGGTGGCGGAAAGCGCGGCACAAAGAAGCCCTTTTGCCCCTCGACAAGCGCGCCGATCGCCTGAGTTGCAGTGAAAGCCTTGCGCACGGCGTCGCTGGAGCTGAAGAACGCGTGCCCGATAAACGCCGGCAGCGGCGGACCGAACGCCGGCTGACAGATGGTCTCCCAGAATTGCAGCAGCCGCTCCACTCGCTTTTCCGGCGTATTGCCCGCGATGATCGCTGTATTCAGAGCGCCGATAGAAATGCCCGCCAGCCAGTTCGGCTCGATGCCGGCCTCGTGAAACCCCTGAAAAACGCCAGCCTGGTAGGCGCCAAGCGCGCCGCCGCCCTGCAGCGTGAGCGCGACCGTTTCGTAGTCCGGCAATTGAACCCGCGTGCCAGCCGCCGTGGCAGGCGCCGCGCCGGCGGCCGCGCCTTCCTCACTGCCCGGCGCACCGAGGCGCGCCTGCTTGAGATTGCGTTGCGCCATGCGCGCCTCCTTATTGCATGTACCAGCCGTGACTGACAATGAAGGATTGGCCGGTCAGTGCCGCCGTCGGGAAAGTGGACAGGAACAGCACGGTTTGCGCGACGTCCTCCACGGTGGTGAAAATGTCGTCGACGGTGCCGCCCAGCATGACCCGCTGGACCACTTCTTCTTCGCTGATGTTCAGTTCCTTCGCCTGCTCGGGAATCTGCTTGTCGACGAGCGGAGTCCGCACGAAGCCGGGACAGACGACATGCGAACGCACATTGTGTTTCGCGCCTTCCTTGGCGAGCACGCGCGCGAGCCCGAGCAGCGCATGCTTGGCCGTCACGTAGGCCGACTTGAGCGGCGACGCCTCATGCGAGTGAACGGAGCCCATGTAGATGACGATACCGCCGCGGTCGTCCTTGTACATGTGCTTGAGCGCCGCCTTGGTGGTCAGGAAGGCGCCGTCCACGTGAATCGCCTGCATCTTCTTCCAGTCGGAAAACGAGTAGTTTTCAATCGGATTGACGATCTGAATGCCGGCATTGGAAATGAGAATGTCGACCGAACCGGGCTCCGCCGCCACTTTGTCGATGCCCTGATTGACCGCGTCTTCGTTGGTGACGTCCATTGCGATGCCGATCGCCTTGCCGCCGTCCTTCGTGATTTCTTCAGCGACGGCGTTCGCCCCGTCCTGATTCAGGTCGGCAATCGCGACAGCCGCGCCCGCAGCTGAAAGGGTCAACGCAATCTGCTTGCCGATGCCGCTTGCGGCGCCGGTAACCACCGCGACCTTGCCATTCAGAGTTGTGTTCAGTGACGACATCCATAACCTCCATGCAGTTGATGAGCAATGAGACCACGAGCCGCGCGCAGCGTGAAGTCGGCCGAACGGCATAGGCGCCCTTAGGGGCTGTCCTATACCGTTCGGCCGAATGTTGCACTGCGGCCAATACTGCTATTGTGCATGAACCCTGTGGGATGGATCGGTAAAAAGCACGCCAGGGCTTATCTATTTTTAAACTAGGCGTTCTGGCAGGGTTCCGGTCGCTTCACTATCAGGAGAATTGCATGAATTATCGGCGTCTAGGCCGCTCGGGCCTGCAGGTCAGCGAACTGTCCATCGGCTCGTGGGTTACGTACGGCAATCAGGTCGATCATCGCGCGGCGCGCGAATCGCTCGCGGCCGCGCGCGACGCGGGCGTCAACTTCTTCGACAACGCGGAAGTCTATGCCGGCGGCAAATCCGAAGAAATCATGGGTCAGGCGCTCAAGGAACTCGCGTGGCCGCGCGTGAGCTACGTCGTGTCCACCAAGTTTTTCTGGGGACTCGAGGAGGCGCCCAATCAGTACCACACGCTGAACCGCAAATATCTGCTGAACGCAATCGACTCATCGCTCAAACGTCTGCAGCTCGATTACGTCGATCTGGTGTTCTGTCATCGTCCCGACCCGAACACGTCCGTCGAGGAAACGGTATGGGCAATGAGCGACATGATCGCGCGCGGCAAGGCGCTGTACTGGGGCACGTCCGAATGGAGCGCTGACGAAATCCGCGCGGCTTACGAGATCGCAGAGCGCCACCATCTGCACAAGCCGGTCATGGAGCAGCCGCAATACAACCTGTTTCATCGCAAGCGCGTGGAGCAGGAATACCGGCGCCTCTACGAGGATATCGGTCTGGGGCTGACCACCTGGAGTCCGCTCGCATCGGGCCTCCTAACCGGCAAATATCGCAACGGCGTGCCGGCGGACAGCCGCGCGCAGTTGCAAGGCTATGACTGGCTGCGCAAGCAGGTCACCGACGAGGGCAAAAACAATGTGGTCGGCAAGCTCGGCGAAGTGGCCGACGAACTCGGCTGCGCGGTGGGCCAGCTTGCAATTGCATGGATTCTGAAGAACCCGCACGTCAGCACGGTGATTACCGGCGCGTCGCGCGTCGAGCAGATCGGCGAGAATATGAAATCCGCCGAGGTTGCCGACCGGATCACGCCGGAGATCAAGGAGAGGATCGAAGGCATTATCGGCGACACGTACGACTGACTGGGCTGCAGTCCACTGCACTGCACCGGGCTGCCGCTTCGCGCACACA
Source organism: uncultured Paraburkholderia sp. (assembly GCA_940746715.1). Classification (GTDB taxonomy): domain Bacteria; phylum Pseudomonadota; class Gammaproteobacteria; order Burkholderiales; family Burkholderiaceae; genus Paraburkholderia. The sequence goes on along the minus strand of CALNWN010000004.1, from coordinate 11,098 downwards.
CCCGCGGCGGGACCGCGTCGTAATCGTGCTCGCGTGGCGCATGAAGATGGCGCGAAGGCTTCAGCGTGGCGGATCATGACGCGGCGCGACGAGCTGGCGGGAAGGCCGCCGCGCGGCAAGTCATGGCGCGCCGCAGCCGCCCGCGCCGTGTACGTCGCGTACAATACGCGACCGCGCTTCGCTGCGGCGCTCGTGCCGCCGTGCAGCGGCATTGCATCCGCATCGCCGGTTCCGGCCCGAACGGCACGCCTTCTTTCAGCGTCTTCTCATATGCTCAGCTATCGCCACGCCTTTCATGCAGGCAATCACGCCGACGTCCTCAAACACGCGGTCGTGTTGCAGCTATTGCGCTACCTCGGCCAGAAGGACAAAGCCTACTGGTATATCGACACGCATGCCGGTGCGGGCGTCTATTCGCTGAAGGAAGGCTACGCAGTCAAGACGGGCGAGTTCCAGACCGGCATCGCAAAGCTCTGGGAGCGCAACGATCTGCCTACCCTCTTCGCCGAGTATGTCGACGAAGTCGCCGCACTTAATCCCGACGGCCAGTTGCGCTTTTACCCCGGTTCGCCGTACATCGCCTGGCGGCAGTTGCGCGAGCAGGACCGGATGCGTCTTTTCGAGCTGCACAGCACGGAGATCGATGTGCTGCGCCACAATTTCCGCGATGCGGGCCGTCGTGCGATGCTTTACGCGGGCGACGGTTTCGACGGCATTCTCGCCTTGCTCCCCCAGGCGCCGCGCCGGGCGCTGGTGCTGCTCGATCCGTCGTACGAGGACAAGCGCGACTACGCGCGCACGCTTCGCTGCGTCGAAGAAAGTCTGAAACGCTTTCCGACCGGCACCTACGCGGTCTGGTATCCGCAGGTGAAGCGGCCGGAGTCGCAGCGCTTTCCCGAACAGCTGAAAAAGCTGCAGGACCGTAACTGGCTGCATGTCAGCCTGACCGTCAGCAATCCGCCGGCAGACGGCTTCGGCCTGTTCGGCAGCGGCATGTTCATCCTCAATCCGCCGTACACGCTGCCGAAAATGCTGAAGGAGCAGATGCCCTGGCTCGTGAAGACGCTTGGCGAGGACAAGGCTGCGCAGTTCAACGTGGAGTACCGTGGCGACTGAGCCGCGCCGAGGGCACGCGCGGCCGGGCGCGTGCCCTTACCGCGCACTTACTTCAGCTCTGCCGCGGCCTTGCGCGCGAAGTCGTTGGTGTAGGTCGCGCGTTCAGGTCGATTTTCTTCGGATCGAGCCGGCTATCGAACGACGCCAGCGCGCGCAGCGAAGTCGCCGGGCCGTCGGCGGGCATCAGGCCGTCGGGCGAATAGGCGTCGCGCACGTTGTGGAAGGCCTCCACGTAAAGCGCGGAGTCGTTGAGCAGATACGCCGGCGGCACCATCTTCAGGCAGGTCGGCATCGCTTGCGGTCTGCAGCCAACGGTCCGCGCGCACGATTGCATTGGCGAGCGCCTGCGTCGTCTTCGGATATTTCTGGATGAAACTTTCCGGCGCATAAAGCGTGGCGGCGGGCATCGTCCCGCCGAATACCTCCTGCGTGCCCTTCACGGTGCGCGTGTCGACGAGCACCTTGATTGCGCCGCTGCGCGTGAGCTTCGTCATCATCGGATCGACATTGGAAAGTGCGTCAATCTGTCCGTTGCTGACCGCCGCCAGCACCGTTGCACCGCTGCCCACGCCGATCGCCGCAATGTCGCTGCGCTGCACGCCGGCCTTGCGCAAGGCGACCGTCAGCACCAGATCGGTCGACGAACCCAGCGCGCTCACGCCCACCTTCGCCCCCGAAGTCCGCGAGCGTCTTGATCTTGTCCGCCTTCGAGGTCAATACCGCGACGACGATCTGCGGCGCGCGGCCCATCAATACGAATGCCCGGTAGCGTTGACGCCACAGCAAAAATCGCGGCGCACACGCCAGCGGCACGCCACATCCAGTGAGAGGGCATTTGTCGTCTCCTTTTGTATTGTCGTTCGATGCGGCGCCCAAGCCGGCTACCATGCAGGCCGGACTGTGGACGAGAGGGACCGCCTGAAGATTGTCGTCGCCCGCCGCGGGGCGCGCCATGAGCCCAAACCCGAATGACAGCGCCGCGGCGCGCGTCGGCATGCAACCGACCGGCAGTGAGGCCGCCCGCCGTGCGCTATTGATGGCGCGGCGCCAGCACGGGCTGGCCTTGGGGCTGCGCCGGGGTTCCGCCGACAGGCAGTTGGATATAAGGCGCGACGACGATCGGCAACGACGAGTTCGGCGCCAGTTCGGCAGGTGTCGCGATGGGTTGCCGCGATAGCGGCGCTGTCTGCAAGACCCTGCCGCTTTGGCCGTCGCTGATCCCGCTCTGCGTATCCAGAATCGCGGGCTTGCGGGTATTGCTCGAAGCGGCGAACACGTTCGACCCGGCACAGGCCGTGGCCAATGAAACGACGATGAGCGCTGCCGCGGATTTGAACGGGTGAGTCGAAGACATGGGCGGACCGGTTTAAGTCGGCAAGGACGGATTGCGCGGAAAACGTCTTACCTTACCGCGACACGCGCGCGGAGGCTAGTCGGTTTCGCCATATCGAGTGTCTGGACGCCCGGCGGCGAATCTCCAGCGCCCAGATGCGACAAAACCACGCAACAACGGGGCTCAACGCTGAACTACCCGGTACTGCAACCTGGCTACGCCGACCGCGAGGTCTGCGCAGCCGGTGAAACTCACAGCGAGTAGCCGTTGGTTTCCAGCGAGCGGATACGTTGTTCCAGCTGGACGATGTCCGACGACGAGGCCAGATAGGCTTCACGGCGGTCGCGCTCAGCGGTTTCGAACCAGGTGCTCAGCTTTTCGAGGATGTATGCAAACATGATGTTCTCCAAGGATCAGAATGAATCCCCGGTGGATTGGGCAGGGATTTCCTATAAAAAGGTTAACACGAATTATAGGCTCATGGTGCACCCGCGCCAGTGAAATGCTCGCATGATGGGCATTCCATTTTGGAATGACGCACCATAGATGTGCATCCAAGTCACTGTTTTCATTGCGTTGTTCGAATATTTTTTAAGAGCCGCGAGTACATGTCGCCCGATTATGCACAACAAAAGTGCATGGCGAGGCGGTTGCACCTTCCGTCGTCCGTCAACCAGCCTCCGTCTCCTACGCATGCCTTCCGCAGTTCGCGCCCTCATCTTCAGAAACGCCGTCCGCGTCCGCGAGTCTTTCGATGATCGGACAATCCGGGCGGTCGTCGCCGTGACAGTGGTTGGCGAGATGCGCCAGGGTGTCGCGCATTTCGGTGAGTTCCGCGATGCGCCGATCGAGCTCCGCCACATGATCGAGCGCGATGGCCTTGACTTCCGCACTCGCACGCGTGCGGTCGTGCCAGAGCGCCAGCAGCCGCCGAATATCCTCCACGAGGAAACCGAGCCGGCGCGCCTGACGGATAAACCGCAGCGAGTGCACTTCTTGCGGGCCGTAAACCCGATAGCCCGCACTCGTGCGAGCTTTTGCCGCCAGCAGACCGACACTTTCGTAGTAGCGAATCATCTTCGCCGTGACGCCCGACGCGCGGGCCGCTTCGCCAATGTTCATCATGTTTCCCGATTGATTGCGCCGATCGTACACCTTCCCATGATGGGAAGGTCAGCCACTTAAATCCGGTCCGACAGGCATAATTCAACTGTCGCAACGTCATTTCCCAGGGCAATTCCGATGAAAACTGAATTCGAGGTTGAAGGCATGAGCTGCCAGCATTGCGTGGCCGCGGTCACGAACGCTATCCGCGAGCACGACGACGCGGCGCAAGTGCAGGTGGACCTCGCGGCGGGCCGGGTCGTCGTCGAATCGACGCAATCTGTCGAGGCCCTGAAGACCGCCATAGATGAGGCCGGCTACACAGTCAAAGGCGTGTTGCCGGATGCTGCACGCGGCATAAGCAGCGGCGCCCCGCGCTAGGCGGACGCGATCATGTTCAAAGTCGCCGTGATTGGAGCGTCGGGCCTGCTCGGCCGCGCTATTGTCGACGAACTGGCCGCACAGCCTGACTGGCAGGTCGTCGGCACCGCGTTCAGCCGCCCAACGCCGAACACTGTCGTGCTGGATGTTCGCGATGCGCGGGCAATGGAGCAGTTTATCGACCGAGAAGCACCGGATGCGCTTGTGATCGCCGCTGCCGAGCGCCGCCCCGACGTGTGCGAGCGTCATCCGGAACTAGCCCGCGCGCTCAATGTCGACGCGGTGCGCGCGATTGCTGCCGCCGCGCATCGGCGCGGCGCGTGGACGCTCTCGATTTCCACCGATTACGTTTTTGACGGCACGCGTCCGCCCTATCGGCCGGATTCGGAGCCCGCGCCGCTCAACGCGTACGGGCGCAGCAAGCTGGAAGGCGAGCGCGCGCTGGCCGCGACGACCGACTTCGGCTGCGTGCTGCGCTTGCCGCTGTTGTACGGGCCTATCGTCGATTGGGCGGAATCCGCCGTGACGAGCCTCGTGCCGGCGATTGCCGCCTCCGCCGCGGCCGAGGGCAAAGCGGCTTCCATGGACGCGTGGGCGATCCGCTGTCCGACCTTCACGCCCGATGTTGCGTTCGTGATCCGGCAAATGCTCGAGCGCCACGCCAAGGGCAATGCGATCCGCGGCATCGTGCATTGGTCGGGCGACGAACCGATGACCAAGTACGAAATCGCCGTGCGCCTCGGCGAAGCGCTGCAACTCGACGCGCGGCTCACGCCGTTCGATGCCGCGATCCGCGAGGTGCTGGCCGCCTTTCCGTGGCGCGGGGATACGCCGGCATGACGGCGCGCAGAGCAAGGTTGTGAAAAGCCGCAAGCGAAGGCCGAGCGGGCATCAATGGAAATCGCGGCTCGCGGTGGCCAGGTCGCCGAGCCACTCACTGAGATCTTCCAGACGGTGCGCCACCAGATGCACCACCTCGCCCTTGTTTTTTCGTCTCGTCTTGCCGGCCTGATTCGCGAGCGCGCTCGCTTCGCCTGGATGGCCGCCGGTCGCGACGCCGTCGTCGCGCTGCAAGACTCCGTAGACCGCGAGCAGCGAGGAGCCGAGCAGCGCCTTGCGCTGCTTTTCCACCAGAGAGGGCCAGACGATCACATTGATCGAGCCGGTTTCGTCTTCGATGGAAACAAAGATGGTGCCGTTCGCGGTGCCCGGCCGTTGCCGCACGTTGACGATGCCGCATGCCCGCGCGAGCGTGCCGTGCTGACACGCCGCGAGGTCCGCTGCCGTGCGAAAACGCTGTCTGGCAAGACGCGCGCGCAACAGCGCGAGCGGATGGCGATTGAACGTGCGCCCGAGACTCGCGTAATCGTCGATGATTTCGCGAGCCTCGTCGGCCTGCAACAGGAGCGGCGCTTCGGCAATCGGCGCGTCGCGCAGCAGTTTGGGAACGATGTGCTGCGCGGTCACAGCCCACCACGCTTCCCGCCGATGACCCGCGATACTCGCCAGCGCATTCGCCGCCGCGAGCGCTTCGAGATCGCGCCGCGTCAGCGCCGCGCGGCGCGCGAGATCGTCGACATTGCTGAACGGTGCATCGCGGCGCGCGGCCACGATGCGCTCGGCGGCCGCCTGCGCGAGTCCCTTGATCAGATGCATGCCGATGCGCACAGCGGGACCGCGCGCGCCATAGGTGCCGGGCGGTTGAAACACACGCGCGCTCAACCGCCGGGCGGCGCGCCGGATCGTTCTGCTCACGCTCAGGCGACGCAGCGACAGATCGCGCAACTGCTGCGCGGACACTACGGCCTGCTGACGATGCAAGCAGGTCTCGCTTGCCCGAACGCGCTCCCCTTCGCGATAGCGCTTCTCGAAGGTCGATTCCCAGTCACTCAGTGTCACGTCGGGCGGCAAGACCTTGACGCCGTGGCGCTTCGCATCCTGCACGAGTTGCGACGGCGAATAGAAACCCAAGGGCTGACTGTTGAGCAACCCGGCAAGAAATGCCGCCGGCTCATAGCGCTTTAACCACGCGCTCAAATAGACGAGCAGCGCGAAGCTCGCCGCGTGGCTCTCCGGGAAACCGTACTCGCCGAAACCTTCGATCTGCTGGCAGATCCGTTCGATAAATTCGGGCTCGTAGCCGCGCGCCGACATGCGGTCGCTCAAATCCTTCTGGTACTTCGCGAGGTTGCCGGTGCGCCGCCAGGCCGCCATTGCACGTCGCAACTGATCAGCCTGCTCGCCGGTGTACTTCGCCGCAACCATGGCCAGATGCATGACCCGTTCCTGGAAAATCGGCACGCCGAGGGTGCGCTCAAGCACGGGCCGCAACTCGTCTTTCGCATAGTCGATCGGCTCGAGGCCCTGCTTGCGACGCAAATACGGGTGCACCATGCCGCCCTGAATCGGCCCCGGCCGCACGATCGCCACTTCGATCACGAGGTCGTAATACTTGTTCGGCTTGAGGCGCGGCAGCATGCTTTGCTGCGCCCGCGATTCGATCTGGAACACGCCGACCGTATCGGCATGGCCGCACATTTCGTAGACGGCGCGGTCTTCCCGCGGAATGTCCTGCACGCGGAACCGCGGAAAACCGCGTCTTAGCGCGACGAATTCCAGCGCGCCGAATGGTCGACAACATGCCGAGCGCCAGTACGTCCACTTTCAGCAGCTTGAGCGCGTCGATATCGTCTTTATCCCATTCGATCACGCTGCGGTCTTTCATGGTCGCGTTTTCGATCGGCACGAGCCGCGAGAGCTTGTCTCTCGCGATCACGAAGCCGCCGACATGCTGCGACAGGTGACACGGAAAAAGACGCAGTTCCTTCGTGAGACGGATCAGATTCTTCGTGATGTGAGAGTTGGCGTCGAAGCCCGCTTCCTTCAGATATCCGGCCACCGCCTCCGGGCCGTCCCACCATTGCTGCGATTTGCTGATGCGCTCGATCAGCGACGCTTCGAGACCGAGCGCCTTGCCGACGTCCTTCAGTGCGCTGCGCACATGATAGGTAATGAGCGATGCGGTCAGCGCCGCGCGATGGCGCCCGTACTTCGCGTAGATGTACTGGATCACTTCCTCGCGGCGCTGATGCTCGAAGTCGACGTCGATATCAGGCGGTTCGTTGCGCGCGCGAGATGAAGCGCTCGATCAGCATGTTCATGTGCACGGGGTCGATTTCCGTCACATGCAGGCAGTAGCAGACGATCGAATTGGCCGCCGAGCCGCGGCCCTGGCAAAGAATGTTTTTCGAGCGCGATCCACGCCCGGTTTCCGGCAAACGCGGCGAGCCAATGTGCGCAATGCAGCGTATGCGACAGCGTGGCCGTGCGCTGCGGCACGAGCATCAGTACACAATCGGGCAGGCTTCGCAGATGCTCGAGATGCGGCAACGAATCGGTGAAATCCGCCGGGCCGAGCCGGTAGCTACCCTTCTCCGCGCGCGAGCGGCCGAGCGTGATCAGTTCCGAAAGATTGCCGTAACCGTTGCGATTCGTTGCAAGCGCAACGAGGGTGCAGAAGGGCTCGCCATCTGCACTCGTGAGATTCAGTTCGCTACCGATGATCAGTTGCGGCAGCGGTTTCAACATCCAGTTTTCGAGCGCCTCCTGCTGCACCGCTGCGTCTAACGCTTCTTGCGGGAGCGGGCCGGCTTCGCTCGCCCCGGCCGCCTTCAGCTTTTCCTCGATTTCCTTGCGCAAACGATCCTGCTCTGCCTCCATTTCCTTGAGCGCCGTATGAGCGCGCACGACGCCCGCCAGCGAACATTCGTCGGTAATGGCAAGTGCGCTGTAGCCGTGCAGCATGGCCCGTTCAACGAGTTCATGCGGATGCGAGGCGCCGCGCAGAAACGAAAAATTAGTCAGGCAATGCAACTCCGCATACGCCGGCAGATTCTTGGCGGGCGGCTGCGGCGGAGAAAGTCCTGATGCGGATGCCGTCATGATGTTCAACCGAACAGACCCTGCAAATACCACTCGCCGGTCATACGTTCGCGATAAACCCAGAACATATGGCCGCGATCGGCGGCGGCGACGTAATAATCGCGCTCGACGAGATCGCCGTCCCACCAGCCGGCCTCGATCCGCTCGGTACGCGTCAGCATTTTCAGCGGCCGGCGATAGATTGGCCGCTGGTCGCGCATCATCAGGCGCACGGGTTTGTCGAGCATCCAGACAGGACGTGGCTGTGAAGGCAAGATGCTGTCGGGAAGATCTGGCGATGCCTGGGGTTGTTGATGTGCGTGTTGCCGGGTGGAGGTAGTGGCGGCTTCTGCGTCGGTGGAGGTGAATGGGCGCGGGGTGGCTTGGGCTTGAGCTTGGGCCGGAGCCTCAGCGTCCGCTTTCGTGTCGGTCGCGCCAGCGGGCGACGCACCCTCGCCCGCTGCGTTGCGCAATTCATCGGTTAGCCAGGTTTTATCCGCTTTGGTTCTGGGCCGGGCCAACGCCCGCGAACGCTTCTTGCGCGAAAACGCCTGAGCCTGGTACGCCTCGGCACGCATTGCGCGTTCCGGTCGATGATCGTCCTGCACCGACATCTGCAATACGTTTTCCGGCCCCAAGCGAGCGCTCAGGCGTTCGAGCAGCCGTGCGATCGACTCACCGTCCGACTCCGGCATGGGAAACAAGGTGTCCGACTGGCCTGCATACTCGGCGATCTGATCCGCGACAAGCTTCAATTCGATGACAGGCGCCGCGAGAACCGTCTGATTCAACTTTTCGCGCAGCAGCCAGATAAGATGCTCGGCATCACGCGACGGTATGGCCCACGCGACCTTCAGGCTCGATGTCTTCGGCGAATGGCGGGACGCCAGCTCATGCTCGAGCAGCAACGTATAACCGCTCAGCGCCGCATGATGCGCGCTGAGCCAACCGGCCAGCTGCACGATCAGCCGGCGCGCGGCGAATAGGAGCGCATCCGCATTATCGACGCGCGACGGCAATTCCAGCTGCGCATGAAACGACGCAGGCGCCCGAAACGATTCGCGCGGGTCGGGGCGCGCGCCATACGCCTGTGCCAGCAGATCCAGAATGCCGCTGCCAAACCGCCGGACTACGCCCGCGCGGGGCAATTGCCTCAATTCGGCGAGGGTCGCGCATCCAAGATGCGCGAAGGCATCGCGATAAGTGGGCGCAACCGGCAGCAGCGAGACGGGCAAACGGTCGAGTACACGCGCGAGCGAATCCTCTTTCACCACATGCCAGCGACGCCCTTGCCGGTTGGCACGTGCCTGCGCCAATAGCCAGGCGCCCCACGCCGTGGGCGCGCAGGCGACGCGCGCGGTATAGCCGAATTCAGCGACCGTGGCCGACACGCGCGCCAACAAGGTTCGCAAGCCACCGAACAACCTCAAGCCCGAGCCGACTTCCAGCAGCAAGGTGTGCGTGTCGGCCAGCGAGACCTTCGGCGTGTATGTCAGGAGCGCAAGCGCGATGGCTTCGAAGGCCTGAATTTCGCGGCCGGCGTCGGCAGTCAGCAGCTTGAGCTCCGGCGCCAATGCCAGTGCATAGGAACGCGAGTGGCCGGATTGCACGCCGGCCCGCAAGGCATCGACGTCCGGCAGCAGAATGTGTGCGTGGTCGGCGAGCGCATAGCAGTGCGCGTCGGCGATGTTTCCAGCATCACGCGGCGAGTTTGCGTCGCGGCACGGCTCACACCGATTCGGCTTCGCGGACGAACCATCCGGAAGCGATGTCAGCGGCTTTACCGCTTCCAGCGACAAGAGAGGCAATGCGACGGCGATCCACAACATGTTGAGTCTCTAATCCTTGACCGCTGCCTGCCCCGTTCGCCGGTAATAAAGTGTCCTGCAGAGGCAGAACGAGACGAAGCGGCTCAGCGAGTGGCGGCCCGCGGCGCTTGAAGATGTCGATCGACAAGCCAATGTCCTGCAACCACTGACGACGGTTGATCGTCTCGGCATTAGCCGGCAAAAGCGGCTCACAGATCATGCGCAATGGAGCTGGCGACGATTGCGCAGCGGCCGCCACAGGCCGCAACAAAAATACCAGTGAAGTCGATTCCTGAGCCGCAACCTGCAAGCGCCTGACTTTATCGGCGCGCGCATTCGACAACCACACCAGCACCGCGCCGATGCCACCCTGCTTCAATGCCTGAGTGGCGGCCCAAAGCGCCTTGTCTTCGTCCGAGCGCACCCATAGGACCCGTTCCACGTCGACGCCCCAAGCCTTCAATGCCGCGGCGCATGGCTGATAAGGAGGCGCCACGAGCATTACATGCCGTCCGGCTTGCTTCGTCAGATGACAAAGCGCGCGAGCCAGCAAACGCAGCTCGCCCGCCCCCCAATGTTCGACCAGCAACTCCGTCAGACTACCGGCCGGCCAGCCTTTCCCGGGCAATACCTGATCCAGCGCGGTGTAGCCGCTCGGCACCACACGCGCATCCACCTCGGCAAGTTCGTTGCCCTGCCACATTTGACGCCGCAATTGCGACGACAGCGGAGTTGTCACAAGCTGAATCGCTGCTGCTATAGACACACTCGTTCAATTGAGAACGTTCCGCCCTGCTCAACCACGAGCAACCGGGGACGACGAGTTTCCTATATATTTATACAGTATTTTTAGGGTGATGTTAAGCAGGAGGGAACGGGGAGAAGAGGCAGGAGCAGATGAATGGTGCGGATAAGCGAAAGCCGACGTGGGGTTTTAGCGTCAGTAACCGGCTTGATTCAAGCAGATCGCACAGAGTTCACGCCGCGGCGCACATGGCGCTCACCGCGCACGAACACCGCGTATCCCGTCGCGATGACGGTCAGGGCCGGCCCGCTGACTTGGCAGCTCGATCCGCTGATGGACGATCAGGAACTCGACTCGCGTCAGTCCACGGGGGGCGGTGTACTGGGAAGGCGCGGCACGGATGAGCCGCGCGGGCGTCGATGTCGGGCGCGCGTATCTGGAACTGACGGGGTATGCGGGGGCGCTGCGTACTGGCGGTGGCGATGAGCGGTGAGCGATGCGGCGATCGGGCGTGTAGCGCCTGACGCTTCGGGGTCTGTCGTTCCGGGACGCTGTTCGCGCCGGCCGTAAACGCAGAAACCCCACCTGTGTGGGGTGGGGTTTCTGACAGTGCTGGGGAGCCTGACGATTACCTACTTTCACACGGGTAATCCGCACTATCATCGGCGTGGAGTCGTTTCACGGTCCTGT
>CALNWN010000003.1 GCA_940746715.1 uncultured Paraburkholderia sp. | reverse complement strand
GAGTCAGGCAACCTTCCTTTCATTACTGTGTGAGACTTGATACTTTCGCTTTACCGCCAGACCCCGGAGAGCGTCGTGCATCAAGCGCCCACACTTATCGGCTGTTAGTTTTTAAAGATCGGTTCGCATACTCCGCAGCGCCTGATTCCAACCACGCGGCACCGCTTCGTTCTGCGTCGCTGCATCAGCAGCAGGATTATGAAGAACTTCCGCCGCGCCGTCAACAGGTTTTTGTTACTGACTGAACCTGCTGCCACCGCCGGAAGCCTTGCCACTACTGGCTCTCCCGCTTCCCGTGCCCCGGCGTCCGGAGCACGAAAGAGCGAGATTCTAGCGACCCCGGCGACGGGTTGCAAGCCCCAATCCGCATTTATTCAAGGCGCCTTTTCGATACGCCCTATTTCTCCGCCAACAGGCAGTTTAACGTCCGGTGTCAATGAACCTGCAGCAGGCGCTCCTCCGATGGTCCAGTCGTGCGGCACCGTGTACGCAACCGCCAGCAACGTCGGTCCGATGAACACCCCGAGGAAGCCAAACGCGAACGCGCCGCCGAGAATTCCCGACATGACGAGAATCAACGGCATGTCGCTATTTTCCCGATGAGGATCGGCTTGATCACATTGTCCGACATGCCGACCACCAGCACGCCCCACACGACGAGAAAGATGGCCCAGCCGGTCGCCCCCGCCGTTATAGAGCCAGATGGCCGCGGGCAACCATACGATTACCGGGCCGCCTGGTATCACCGAGAGAAAAAACGTCGCGAGCCCCAGTAATGCAGGCGCCGGCACGCCAGCGATCCAGCAGCCAAACCCCGCCAGAATTCCCTGGACAAGCGCAGTGCCAAGGATTCCGTAGACCACACCCTTGACAGTGCTGCCTGCCAGCGCGAGCAGATAATCGGCGCGCTCACCGGCGATGCGCCGCATGCCCGCGTTCAGCCACGCGCCCGCGCCCTCGCCTCCGGTGTAAAAGAAAAAGGCCAGCACGATACTTAACGCGAGCAGGCCAAGACCGTGCGTGACGGCAATCGCCGCAGAAAGAATCCACTTGCCGGCTGGCGCGGCCAGTGTGCGCAACTGCGCGATCAACTCGGAATTGCTGCTTGTCAGCGTCTCCCAGAAACTTTCGATGCTCGAACCAACCATGGGAATTCGCGCCACCCAGGGCGGCAGATCCGGCAACCCGGCTTCGAACAGCCTTTGAACAAGCGCCACGATGTCATGGACGTGCGCGCCAAACGCAAAGCCCGCGTAGACGAACGGCCCGAGCACCACGATCAGAATGATCAACACGATCAACGTTGCGGCCCATTTGCGCCTGCCGCCGACTGCCGCGGTCAGCCTCCGGTAAAACCCCCAGGAGCTATAGCTGAGGATCGCACCCCACAGCAAAGCCGTGGTGAACGGAGCGAGGACCAGCAAGGAGCCGCCCACCAGGATAATCAGCGCGAACACCGCGGCCAGACGTTCAATCAATTGGTCGGATTTCACCATGAATCTCCTGTTGCGCCAGACCGTGGCGGCAAGGCCGGACGCCGCCCTAGCGCCCGTAAAAAGCGCTCAGTATATAGAAGCGACTTCTGCCTACCTGTCGTCTTATATTATTTGACGAAGTCGGGACACGAAGTTCGTCCGACCTACGCCACCAGTCTGATTTTTGGTGTTGAAACGTCCTAATCGATCCGGCGTTGCGCGCCAAACAATATGGCGCCCCGGAAACGACTAGAATATAAGGTTATGTGCACACCCCAACCTTCCGGATTTATGCGCTCGCGAATCGCCAAACGTCTCCCCCCCGATGCCGACAAGCTTGTCGGTCTTTCGCTCGCGCTTTTCGCGTCGGGCAGCCGTACCGAGGACCGCTTCTGGGAAGCGAAACTCGACGCGCTGCTAGCCAGGATCGTGCGCAACGGCAACCAGACCACACTCGACGCCGCGCTCGACCATCTGCAGCAGAATCATCCCGACGCTTACGGCGCGCTCGCCGACATGGCCGAAACGCACAGCGAGTCGTTCGTCATCGAGCACGAAGGCTCGTCGTATGAGGCATTGCTGATTGCAGCGCCGGTCCTCGCGTGGACCCGCTACATGATCCCGTCCGGTCCGCTGAAAGCCGACGCCGCCGACGCCTTGCGCGCGCATCTGCAGGCTCATGTGCTCGCGGCCAATACGCGCGTCGCCATGGCGCCGTTTTTGTACAGCATCGACCAGTTGCCGCGCCATCACGTCGAAACCTGGCGCATTGCCCAGCAGCTCGCGCAGGCCGCCATGGCCGGCGGCAGTCTCAAGCTGAACTTCGGCGAACTGCCGGAAACCTCGCCGATTCTCGCCGACCCGCGCTTCCTGCTCGCGGTAGTCGCCGCGCCGCTCGGCGAGCCGACCTTTCGCTGGCAGGAAGAAGAACACGGCAACCGTATCGAGCGCGGCCAATGTCTCGAGCAGTGGGCAACGCAAGGCGGCGCCAATCTGTCGCTCGTGCTGCCGGGCTGCGAGTTCGAGTGTCTCTTGCCCGATGCCTACTATTCCGCGTGCCGTGACGCTGACGAACGCGTGCGTCCCCACACCGTGCGGACCGCCGTGCGTTATCTGTTCGACACAATTGGCGCAGCGCCGCAGGACCTGCGCGCGGTGGTCGCCGGCTTCGGCGAGCGTCGCATTGACGAATACCGCGTCGGCTTCACGCGCCGCGGCAGCAATGACGTCATCTACGGCGTCGTGTGGCCGCTATACGGCCGCGAAAACGGAGAGGCCGGCATCGACCAAGAGCCGCAGGAAACCGCCGCCCCGGACGCTCCGCTCGAGGAAATCGTCGCGCTGCTCAAGGAAACCGGCGTGACCGACGTGCGGCGTCATGCTGGCCGCTTCGAGCCCGAATATTGCGATGACTGCGGCGTGCCGTTGTACGCCGACCCGCTCGGCGAAATCGTCCATGCCGAAATGCCGGAAGATGCCGAGCCGGCCCAGCCGCACTTCCACTAGACAGGCGCGCCATCGGCGCATTGCAGCTTCCTGGAAAGCCCCGCCGCGCGCGGGGCTTTTTTATGCCCGATGCCTCCTATGCCTTTGGACAGGCCGTCAAAACGAAGGAAATTTGTCATCATAGTCATGGCGACGCATCGCAACGCCAGGCCACACGCCTCGCGAATGCATTGCGCCAATTCGCCCGATTCATCTGGAGACATGCATGCGATTCTCGATACTCAACTCAGACGCGGAACGACGCGACGGCCTCAAAGCGCTGTTGCGGCAGATCAACCGGCTGGCACGCTTTAACGAAGGGCAAGACTGGCGCCAGGTCGAACGCACGCTCAAGCGTCAGTGGCCCGATCTGCTTGTCATCGACTGGCAGGACTGGATGTCGGTCAAGGACGTCCGGCATCTGCTCAGTCACTACCCGGATCTGCGCATCGCAGTGCTGACCGACAAGATTTCGCCCAAGGTAGTGGGCGAGCTGATGGACGAGGGTGTGCGTGGCGTCGTGGCCCGCGAAACCGATCCTTGCCTGGATCGTGCGCGCCTTTGAAATGGTGCTGCTGGGCGGGCACTATGTGCCGCCGGGCGCGCTGCCGCTCAATCCGCCGCTGCCCGCGGACACCGCCATCCGGCCGTTCGACGAAAAGAACCCGCCGCCGAGCCGCGCGCGGTTGTCCAATGGACTCTCGCCCCGCCAGGAGCAGATCATGCGCTGCGTTCATATGGGCAGCACCAACAAGATGATTGCACGCACGCTCGGCATTAGCGAAGGCACCGTCAAGATCCACCTGACGAGCATATTCCAGCAACTCGGCGCACCGAATCGCGCCGCCGCGGTCGCGCTTTACAACGGCTGGCTGACGAACCAATTGCAAGTACTGCGCAATAAGGGGGACAACCTGCTGCGGCCGGTCATGGGTCAAGCCGGCCTGGTGCCGCTGCGGCGCGCCTCTCAGCGGCGCTTCGAATACCCGTTGTCGGCTAACGACACGGCAGCGCCTCTGCCGATGGCAGCCGAGCCCGGCACGGCCCACGACGACGCGCCTGCCGCGAAGCTTCCGTCTGAACCCGTCCACGGAAGGTTCCTCGTGATGTGACGACGCGCGCGCCGGCAGCGTGACGCGCGGTTTCTGCCAGTGCGTGTACCGGCTGGCACGGAATCCGCTCACACCTTTTGTCGTCCAACGAGTAATATGAGACTCATGGGTTTCCTCTTGTCGGTGGCTGGATCGTCACTGCGATAGTGGTCGCGCTTGCGCTGTGGAAAAATCCTTTCAAACGTCTTCAGGACGGCACATTGCAGCATGTCTGGCTGGCCATCATCGTCGCCGTGTCGGTGCTGTGGGCAAGCAACGCCTGGCTCGACGACGGAACCGTCATGCATCTGCTCGGCGCAACGCTCGTCGTCACGCTGTTCGACTGGGCACTCGCGCTCATTGCCATGGCAGTGTCACGGGTCTCGCGGGCCTGATCTTCGATGCACCGTGGCAAGGCATCGCGCTGACTTTCCTCGTGTTCGGCGCGGTGCCGGTCGGCATCTCGACACTGCTTCAGCGGGCCAGCATTGCGTGGCTGCCGCGCAATCTCTTTATGTTCATCTTCGGGCAGGGCTTTGTGTCGCCGGCAATTGCCGTTTCGCTCACGGCGGCGGCGCTCGGCGTTCACGTTGCACTTGCCGACGGCTCGCCGACTGTCGTGCCCGCAGGTTACGCGCTCAGCGTGCTTTTATTACTGGCCACGGGCGAGGCATGGTTCACGGGAATGTCGACGGCATTGATCGCGGTCTACCGCCCCGCATGGGTCACCACTTATGATGTTCGGCGATACCGGCTCGGCGGACCGCGCACGTGAGCGCTGTACAAGCCCGAACGCACCGCTCGTGTCAAAGCGACCGCGTAGCGCGGCGTGCATGTGAACACGCGCCGAGCCTCTGCAGAGCCCGGCCAAACGGCGGTCAAAAAATAGTTGCGGCACGATTGAACTCAACCATGTCGCCAAGCATCTTACGTGCCTCACGTCTCATTAGCGTCTAACGAACTTGATGGATTGCACCAACGCACCGCGCCGATTGCTGCGGCTGGTCGGCCGGTTGGCAACATTGGCAGCAAGCCTCTCGCTTGTCTGCACCGCGCCCGCATTCGCCGACCAACTCGAACAGCACAACGATCTCGTCAACAAATTTGTCAATGAAATGCACGCCGACCCGCTGGTAGCGGATTGCGCCGCGCATGGCAATTTCGTCGCGAGCACATCGACCGCTTTTGATCACGTCGAATTCCCACCCAGTTCCTTCGACAGCGCGCACGCCTCGATCACACCGTGGAACGATTCGTTCGACGAAGGCAAGCAGCGCGTCAAGGTGGACAACATCGTCACGGTGGAAGGGCTCGGCATCCGTCAGAACGGCGGAGGCGACGCTGCCGACCTGAAATTCCGTTGCGGCTATGTCGGCTCGCAAATGCTCGCGTTCAGCTGGAACGACCCGGTGCCGCCCGCCCGGGCGCGCAGCGGGGAACATTCACAGTCGCGTGCGACGTCGGGCAAGCATCGTGGCGGCAAGGGCAAACAGGCGGCAACCAGCAAAGGTGCAAAGAAAAGCACTGCCAAGTCGTCGAAAGGCACTTCGAGCAAATCGTCCAGCAAAAAAGCACCGGCGAAGAAGAAGCACTAGGCGAGAGAACGCGCGTCACCACGCGCGGCCGGTAACGCTGGCACTGCCCGACCCATTGCGGGCGCCGGCAATACCGCCAGAGTGCGCACTTCAGCGCGTGTCGGGACGAAATCCGCGGCGCGCGCTCACGGCAACACAAAGGCACACACGCAAGCCATGTGTGCCTTTTGTTTGCCGCCACCCATCAGGCAAACCTCTCCAGATGCCACAAGATGGCCTGCAGTATCGCCGCGCCGAGCGACGCGCTGCGCTCGCCGTTCCAGCCCACTCGTTCGTCGGGCAAGTTGGCGTTGTCCTTGAACGGCATTTCTAGCGTCAATGACAGACAGCCGAATTCGTTGCCGATATATTTCGACGCCAGCTTGAGCGCATCTTCGCGATACTTGCTCGCCGCGTAGCCGTACTTGTCCTGAAAATCAGGGCTCGCCTGTTTGAATGCTTCGATAAAGGCTTTCTGTTCCTCGGCTTGCCGTTCGGTGAATCCCGGCAGCATCTCGGAGCCCGCCACGAACACGTAAGGCAGCGCCTCGTCGCCGTGAACGTCCAAGAACAGATCACAGCCGGTTGCGTGAATCGCGTCGCGCACCAGGAGGACCTCGGGACTGCGGGCGGCGTCCGGCTCCATCCACTCGCGGTTCAGATTGGCGCCCGCCGCGTTCGTGCGCAGGTTTCCGTGCACGCTGCCGTCCGGGTTCATGTTGGGCACGATGTGAAACACGGCGTGATCGTACAGCTTGCGCGCAACCGGATCGCCCGCCCAATCGCCCCAGCCGACGAGCCGCTTCACGAGCCCTTCGATAAACCACTCGGCCATTGTTTCGCCGGGATGCTGACGCGCGATCAGCCAGACGTTCTTCTTCGGCGTGTCGCCGCTTTGCGGCGTGCCGAGCGTGAGCAGCGACACAGGCCGGCCCTCGACGGTCGTGCCCAGTTCGGTGAGCGCGGCGTGCGGCATCTGCTGAACGGCGCCGAGAAACTCGGCGTGACGTTCCTCGCTGTACGGCTCGAAGTACGCGTAGTAAATGCGGTCGAACTCCGGCGTGTGGTCGATGGCGAGCACGCGGCCGTCGTAGGACGTCGGCACGCGAAACCAGTTGACGCGGTCGTAGCTCGCGACGGCCTGGTAGTCGCGCCAACCTTCCGCAAACGCGCACGCTGCCGCATTTTCGAACGTCATCACGCAGCGCTCGCCTGCCGCGCCCGAGAGCCGGAAGTAGAACCACTGCGCGAATTCGGCATGGCTGTCAGGCCTGACGCGCAGGCCGATGTCCGCGGCTTGCGCGCAGGACAGCACCTCGATTGCGCCCGCGTCGAAATTGCTCGTAATCGATAAAGTCATGATGTGATTCCCTGCAGGGTGTGCGGCAAACCGCCGGGCGGCGCTCCGCCGGGCGGCATACCGCTTACTCGGCGACGCGGCGGCGGAATACGTAAGTGGAATCGTTCGAGGCTTGAGCGTCGAACACATAGCCTTCGGAGTCGAACGCCTTCAGCTGTTCCGGCTGGTCGAGGCGATGCTCGACGGCATAGCGCGCCATCAGCCCGCGCGCGCTTTGCATGAAAGCTGATGATCTTGTAGCGGCCGCCCTTCCAGTCCTCGAACACCGGCGTGATGACCGGCGCTTCCAGCAGCTTCGGCTTGACCGACCTGAAATACTCGCTCGACGCGCAATTCACCAGAACGCGCGAACCCGCCGCGCGCTTCTTCAATTGCACATTCAACGCTTGCGTGATGCGCTCGCCCCAGAACGCGTACAGGTCTTTGCCGCGCGGGTTGGCGAGGCGCGTGCCCATTTCCAGACGGTACGGCTGCAGCAGATCGAGCGGACGCAGCAGCCCATAGAGTCCGGACAACACGCGCACGTGGTTCTGCGCAAAATCCAGATCGGCCGACGACAACGTCTTCGCGTTCAAGTCCTCATACACGTCGCCGTTGAACGCGAGCACGGCCTGCTTCGCGTTGTCCGTGCCGAAGCGCGGCGACCATTTTGCGTAGCGCTCGAAATTGAGGTGCGCCAGCTGATCCGAAATGCTCATGAGCGAGGCGATCTGTTGCGGCGACAAACGACGCAAGCCGCTGATCAATTCGGCGGCATCGTCGACGAAATCGGGAATCGTGTGCTTCTTGACGTGAGGCGGGGTGTCGTAGTCGAGCGATTTCGCCGGCGACAGAACGATTATCATAGAGGCTTGCAGGCACGCCGTGCCTAGCGGTCAAAGACGAAAGCCAGATTGTAACGAATGCCCGGTTCCCATGCCTCACGCGGCGCTTTGCGCGTCGTTCTCGATTCCAATGTCTGGATCGACATTCTCGTGTTCGACGATCCGCAGTTCGTCGAACGCAAGGTGGACAAGTCCGCCGCGCTCGCCGTGCTCGCGCGCCTCGCGCAGCTTGTCGAACCTGCTGCGCAGCCCGAAGACGCGCTGCCGCTGCCCAAATGCAAGGACCGCGACGACCAGAAATTCCTCGAACTCGCGCATGCCGCACAGGCGCACTGGCTGATTTCGAAAGATCGCGCCGTGCTGAAACTCGCGAAACGGATCGCGCGCGATTTCGGCTTTCAGATCGCGCAGCCCGCGCCGTTCGCCGCCTCGCTGGCTGACCCTGCCGACAATGCACCTCGCGGTTCGACGAGCCCGGCCGCAGCCGTGGAAAGCCCGGTATAACCCCAGGCTTCGGGCCTGCGCTGCACCGCGGCCGCGCACGCAGCGCCGCGATTCCCTACAATCAGGCTTCGCCGATTTCAAACGAGCCTTCGCCCACTCACCCGTCCTGCCAGAACAGCGCCATGAATGCACCGCACGACACGCCCATGGGTCCCTCGTTTCCCTCGCGCCTGCCGAACGTCGGCACCACGATCTTCACCGTGATGAGCGCGCTCGCCGCCGAGAAAGGCGCGGTGAACCTCGGCCAGGGCTTTCCCGACTTCGGCTGCGATCCGCGCATCGTGGAGGCGGTCGCGAACGCAATGCGCGACGGCCACAACCAGTATCCGCCGATGGCAGGCGCCGCGCCGCTGCGCGAAGCGATCTCCAGCAAGATCGCCAGTCTGTACGGCCGCCGCTACGACGCCGCCACGGAAATCACCGTCACGGCGGGCGCGACCCAGGCGCTGTTGACCGCGATTCTATGCACGGTCCATCCGGGCGACGAAGTGATCGTGGTCAAGCCGACCTACGACAGCTATCTTCCGTCCATCGAACTGGCGGGCGGCAAGCCGGTATTCGTCACACTCGAGGCGCCGGACTACGCGATCCCGTTCGACAGGCTCGCCGCCGCAATCACGCCGAAAACGCGGCTTCTGCTGATCAATACGCCGCACAATCCGACCGGCACCGTCTGGCGCGCCGAAGACATGCGCAAGCTCGAAGACATCGTGCGCGGAACGAACGTGCTGATTCTCTCCGACGAAGTGTACGAACACATGGTGTACGACGGCGCACCGCACGAAAGCGTGGCGCGTTATCCGGAGCTGGCGCAGCGCAGTTTCGTCGTGTCGAGCTTCGGCAAGACGTATCACGTAACGGGCTGGAAAGTCGGCTACGTCGCGGCGCCGGGCGCGCTGACCGCGGAATTCCGCAAAGTCCATCAGTTCAACGTCTTCACCGTAAACACGCCGATGCAGATCGGTCTCGCCGAGTATATGAAAGACCCGGCGCCGTATCTGGAACTGCCGGCGTTTTATCAGAAGAAGCGCGATTTCTTCCGCGCCGGCCTCGCCCCTTCCCGTTTCAAGCTGCTGCCTTGCACGGGCACGTACTTTCAGTGCGTCGACTATTCCGCCATCAGCGATCTGCCCGAAGCCGAGTTCGCGCAATGGCTGACCGGCGAAATCGGCGTCGCCGCCATTCCGGTCTCAGCGTTCTATCACGAGGCGCACGAGTCGGGCGTGGTGCGCTTCTGTTTTGCGAAGCAGGAAAGCACGCTCGCCACGGCGCTCGAGCGGCTGGCGCGGCTCTAGCATGTCGCGCGCGATGCTGCGAACGAGCCCACGTTCCTCGTCATCGCGCGTAGCGGTCAGCGCGTGTGCCGGGCGCCGCGGCTCGCTTCATGTCGCGCGTTGCGTTTCGTGTTGCATTTCGCGGCGCCTCGGTCGGCGCCTCCAGTCAGGCGGGACGCGACGCCGCGATATACGCCTTGCGGTCCTCGGTCACGCGCTGCGCGGCTGGCCGGCTATTGATCGCTTTCACATAGCTCTTCCAGTCCAGACCGGCGTCGAGCAGAAAATCGCGGCCATAGACAGCCTGCGTCGCCATGCCCACGAGCGGCAAGCTCACGTAGCCGGCTGCATCCGCGACGCTGAACCGCTCGCCGCGCAGATACGGCGCGAACTTCGCTATCCGCCTGAAGCCCGCGATGTGATGCGCGAGCAGCTTCTCGACCCGGCCCTTGGTCGCGTCGCTCACCGTGCCCCCGAAAAACGCTTCCTTATACAGATTGCGCACCGTCAGTTCGAGATGCACGTCGACGAACGTGATCAACTCGCGCTCCTTGGCCGCCTCCCAAGGATCCGCGGAGAAAATCTGCCTGTCGGGAAAGCGCGCGGCGAGATACTCGACGATACATTGCGATTCGCACAAATCGCCCTGTTCCGTCTGCAAATAAGGCACTTTGCCGAGCGGCGAGTGAGCGAGCACCGCCTCGTCCTGGCTCGGCTCGACGAACACCTCCTCGAACTCGATGCCGTGTTCGAGCAGAACGGACTTCACCTTGTTGTAGTTGGAAAGCGCAAAGCCGCAGAGCTTGATCATCGTTGTCTCCTTGTTTCCTGCGTAGATGAAACTGCTGAACTGCTGATCAACGGATGCGGCAGCCGCCCGGCAACCGTCAGGTAATTTGCACGAGCGTGCTATTCTAAAATAACCATGGAGTCGAGCAACACAATGACCTCTCGTAATTTCAGCATCGAGACTATCGGCATTGTCGGCAGCGGAGCAATGGGCCGCGGCATCGCGCAGATCGCGGCGCTCGCCGGTCTCACCGTGCGCCTCTACGACCCGAATCCGGCTGCAATCGGCGCCGCGCGAGATTACCTCGCCGACACGTTCGCCAGGCTCACCGCCAAAGGCAAGCTCGACGACGCGCGTTCGCTCGCCGCGCTCGCCAACGTCAAGGCCGCGCATTCGATCAGCGAACTGGTGGATTGCGATCTCGTGATCGAGGCGATCGTCGAAAAGCTCGAAGTCAAGCAGGCGCTCTTTCGCGAACTTGAGACCGTGGTGAGCGGACGTTGCGTGCTCGCGTCGAACACGTCGTCGCTGTCCATCACGGCGATCGCCGCGGGCTGTAGCGACCCGTCGCGCGTGGTCGGCTATCACTTCTTCAATCCGGTCCCGCTCATGAAAGTCGTCGAAGTGATCGACGGCCTGCGCAGCGACCGCGAGGCAGGCGACGCGTTGATGCACCTCGCGCGCCGCATTGGCCACACGCCGGTTCGCGCGAAAGACATGCCGGGCTTCATCGTCAATCACGCGGGCCGCGGCATGAATACCGAGGGCCTGCGCGTGGCCGGCGAAGGCGTGGCGAGTTTCGTCGACATCGACAGAATCATGCGCGAGCAAGCAGGCTTTCGCCTTGGCCCGTTCGAGCTGCTCGACCTGACCGCGCTCGACGTTTCACACCCGGTGATGGAGTCGATCTACCATCAGTTTTATGAGGAGCCGCACTTTACGCCCTCGCCCATTACCAGCACGCGGCTCGCGGGCGGACTGCTCGGCCACAGGACCGGCGAAGGGTTCTATCGCTATGCGGACGGCAAGCAGCAGGCGGCCGCGGAAGCCCCCGCGCCCACTGCGCTGCCGGCGAGCGTCTGGGTCAGCAAGCGCTACCCGGAAGCTTACGAAGCCGTCGTGGAACTCATCGGCAAAGCTGGCGTGAAGCTCGACGACGGCGCGACGCCCGCCGCCGACTCGCTGATTGTCGTCACACCGTTCGGCCACGACGCCACCACGGCCGCCGTCGACGAAGCGCTCGACGCGAGCCGCGTTGTCGCCATCGACGCGCTGTTTCCGCTCGTCGGCGCCCAACGCCGCACGCTGATGACCACACCCGCCACCACGCGCGCCTCGCGCGATGCCGGCCACGCGCTCTTTGCCGCCGACGGCGTGCCGGTCACCGTCATTCGCGACTCGACGGGTTTCGTCGCCCAGCGCGTGGTGGCGACGATCGTCAACATCGGCTGCGACATCGCGCAAAAGCAGATTGCGTCGCCGGAAGACATCGACCTTGCCGTGATGCTCGGCCTCGGCTATCCGCGCGGGCCGCTTGCGCTCGGCGACGCGCTCGGCGCGAAAACCATCCTCACCATTTTGCGCAATATGTTCGAGGTGCTCGGCGAGCCGCGCTACCGGCCGTCGCCGTGGCTCGCGCGCCGCGCGCAACTCGGCCTGTCGCTCACTCAGTGCGACGCCGCAGACAACGATACGGAGACACCATCATGAGCGCCGAACTGCTCACCTCGCGCCCGCCAGAAAGCGAATCGACACTGGTCCTCACGCTGTCGAACCCCGGCGCACGCAACGCCTTGCACCCCGACATGTATGCGGCCGGGATCGAAGCGCTCGATTCAGTGGAACGCGATCCGTCCATTCGCGCCGTGGTCATCGCGGGCGCGGACAACTTTTTTTGCGCGGGCGGCAACCTGAACCGCCTGCTCGAAAACCGCGCGAAAGATCCTTCTGTGCAGGCACAAAGCATCGACCTGCTGGCCGAGTGGATCTCGGCGTTGCGGCTGTCGTCGAAACCGGTGATTGCCGCGGTCGACGGCGTCGCGGCCGAAGACGCCAAATTCGTGATGTCGTATGCACGCGTCGGCCTCACACCCGACGGCGGGGGCTCGTGGTTCCTCGCGCAGGCGCTGCCTCGCCAGTTGGCCACGGAAGTGCTGATCGAAGGCAAGCCGATCGGCGCCGCGCGTTTGCACGAACTCGGCGTCGTCAACAGGCTCGTGAAGCCGGGCGCCGCGCGCGACGCCGCCGTCGCATGGGCGGACGAGCTCGGCAAGATCTCGCCCAATTCGGCCGCGCGCATCAAGACGCTCGTCTGCGCGGCCGGCACGCAGCCGCTTTCCACGCATCTCGTTGCCGAACGCGATAACTTCGTCGCCTCGCTGCATCATCGCGACGGGCTGGAGGACATCTCCGCGTTCCTCGAGAAGCGCCCGCCCGTCTACAAGTAAGCGAGGAACCATGCCCGCCTATCAGCTACCGAAGCGCCGGCGCATCTATCTGATGCGTCACGGCGATGTGACGTACTTCGACGACTCAGGCCGGACAATCGATCCTGAAACCGTGCCCTTGAACGCCAACGGCCGGGAGCAGGCAAGCGCGGCGGGCCGCGTGTTCTCCGAACAGCAGGTGCGCTTCGACCGTGTGATCGTGAGCGGACTGCCGCGCACCGTCGAAACCGCGCAGCGCGTGCTGGCCGAGACCGGTCAGCGGATCGAAGTGGAGATCGAGCCGGCGTGGCACGAGATTCGCGGCGGCAAGCTGCGGCAGATTCCGTTGCAGGATCTCGAAGCGGCGTTTCTCGGCGTGTTCGACGGTATCGTGCCGGAAAGCACGCGCTTTCTCGACGGCGAGACGATCGGCGAATTGTTCGATCGCGTCCTGCCCGCCGTCGCCGCGTTGCGCGAGGACAGTTCGTGGGACACCGTGTTGCTGGTGCTGCACGGCGGGGTGAATCGCGCGATTCTCTCGCATGCGCTCACCGCCGGCGGCCGCACATTCTTCGGCCACCTCGCGCAGGCGACGGGCTGCATCAACGCGCTCGACGTCGGCTCGGCACCGCGCGACTGGGTGCTGCGCGCGATCAATTATTCCCCGCCGTCGCCGCTGCATCGCGACATCCGCAATACGACGATGGAAATTCTCTACGCACAATTCATCCAATACTCGCGTAGCTGAACCCGAACCGGAGGAGACACATGGTGCAAGCGTCAGAAAGCGGCGAACTGGAACAGCGGGCGGATTACTCGGCGTTCGAGGGCACGCGCCCCGTCAATGAATGGCAGCGCTTCGACCATGAAGCGCTCGGCGCGTGGTTGACGCAGCATGTCGATGGTTTTTCGGGGCCGCTCACGGTCGAGCAGTTCGCCGGCGGGCAGTCGAATCCCACCTTCAAGCTCGTCACGCCCTCGCGCGCTTACGTGATGCGCGCGAAGCCCGGGCCGGCGGCGAAATTGCTGCCGTCCGCGCATGCCGTCGAACGGGAATACCGCGTGATGCATGCGCTCGCCGACACAGACGTGCCCGTCGCCAGAATGCTCGCGCTGTGCGAGGACAAAAGCGTGATAGGCCGCGCCTTCTATGTGATGGAGTTCGTCGAGGGCCGGGTGCTGTGGGACCCGTCGCTGCCCGGCATGAGCGCCGCTGAACGCGCCGCGATCTACGATGAAATGAACCGCGTGATCGCCGCGCTGCACAGCGTCGACCCGGCGAGCGTGGGGCTTTCCGACTACGGCAAGCCGGGCAACTATTTCGCGCGTCAGATCGGCCGCTGGAGCAAGCAGTACCTTGCGTCGGAAATCGAACCGATCGAGGCGATGCAGCGTCTCATCGAATGGCTGCCGCAGCATATGCCCGCCGAAAGCGGCGAACGCGTGTCCGTCGTGCATGGCGATTACCGGCTCGACAATCTGATGTTCGATCGCAAGGAACCGAAAGTGCTGGCCGTACTCGACTGGGAATTGTCGACGCTCGGCGATCCGCTCGCGGATTTCGCGTATCACTGCATGGCGTGGCATGTCGATCCCGCGCAGTTCCACGGCATCGCGGGTCTTGACTTAACGGCGCTCGGCATCCCCGACGAGCAGCACTACGTCGAGCAATATTGCACGCGCACAGGTTTCGAGATTCGCGGCGACTGGAATTTCTACCAGGCGTACAACATGTTTCGCATCGCGGCGATTCTGCAGGGCATCATGAAGCGTGTCGTCGACGGCACCGCGGCAAGCGCACAAGCGCGCGACGCGGGCCTGTGGAATCTGTTTTTGCCGGATTCCGTACGCGGCGCCGGGCTGACCAACCTCGAATATGCGCCGTTGTGCGAGATCATGGGGCGCGTGCCCTGGGCGCCGGAGGTGTTCAATTGCAAGGCGCCCGACACCGGCAACATGGAAACGATCGAGCGCTATGGCAGCGAGGTGAACAAGCGCGAATGGCTTGAACCGCTTCTGCAAGGGCACATTCGTTCTGCATTCCTGATGACGGAGCCCGAAGTCGCTTCGTCGGATGCCACCAATATCCAGACCAGCATTGTGCGCGACGGCGACTACTACGTGATCAACGGTCACAAGTGGTGGTCGTCGGGCGCGGGCGATCCGCGCTGCAAGATCTATATCGTGATGGGCAAGACCGATCCCGAGGCGCCGCGCCATCAACAGCAATCAATGATCCTCGTTCCCGCCGACGCCACCGGCATCACGGTGCACCGTCCGCTCTCCGTGTTCGGTTATGACGACGCGCCGCATGGCCATATGGAAATCACGCTCGACAACGTGCGCGTGCCGGCGACCAATATGCTGCTCGGCGAAGGGCGCGGCTTCGAGATTGCGCAGGGCCGCCTCGGACCGGGACGGATCCATCATTGCATGCGTCTGATCGGCCTTGCAGAGCGCGCGCTCGAATTGATGTGCAAACGGTCGCTGCAACGCGTCGCCTTCGGCAAGCCGGTTGCCATGCAGGGCGTGACGCAGGAGCGCATTGCGGAGGCCCGCTGCCTGATCGAACAGGCACGGCTCCTGACGCTGAAAACCGCGTACATGATGGACACCGTGGGCAATAAGGCTGCGCGCGGCGAAATCGCGATGATCAAGGTCGTGGCGCCGAACATGGCGTGTCAGGTAATCGACTGGGCGATCCAGGCACACGGCGGCGGTGTCAGCGACGACTTCCCGCTCGCGTACGCTTATGCGTCGGCGCGGACGCTGCGTTTCGCCGACGGCCCGGACGAAGTGCATCGCAATGCGATTGCCAAGCTCGAACTCGCGCGTTACATGGAGCCCGGCGCGGCGGATCGTGTCAAGACGCCGGTCACGCGCGTTTGAGGCACTGCTGACAGAACTTGATGGGCGTTTTGTCGGCGGCAAGCTCGGTCTTGCAGCGCCCGTAGTTGCAGCCAGCTCGCCAGCAGCATCGTGCGATCTATGCTCTAATTTTCGCGAAGCGCGGCGCCCTCGCGGTGCCGCGGTAACGAACGAAAGGAGCGAGGATGATCGACGTCTATAGCTGGGCGACCTCTAACGGCCACAAGGTCCATATCATGCTCGAGGAGACAGGTCTCGAGTACACGGTGCACGCAGTCGACATCGGCGCCGGCGATCAGTTCAAAGCCGAATTTCTCGACATCAGCCCGAACAACAAGATTCCGGCGATTACCGATTCCGACGGCCCACGCAGCGCGGACGGCAAACCGTTCGCGCTGTTCGAATCGGGCGCGATCCTGATTTATCTCGCCGAGAAAACCGGCCGTTTCCTGCCAACCGATCCCGCTGCCCGCTATTCGGTACTGCAATGGCTGATGTTCCAGATGGGCGGTCTCGGGCCCATGCTCGGGCAGACGCACCACTTCCGCATTTACGCGCCCGAGCCGATCCAGTACGCGATCAACCGTTACACCAATGAAACGCGGCGGCTATATGGCGTGATGGACAAGCAACTCGGTAAGACGCGGTACCTTGCCGGGAACGAGTATACGATCGCCGACATTGCGTCGTTTCCCTGGACGCGTTCGTGGCAAAACCAAGGCATCGAACTGGACGCGTTTCCGAACGTGAAACGATGGCATGAGGAAATCGCCGGGCGTCCGGCGGTGGTGCGCGGCGTCGCCGTGCTAGCGTCGGCTCGCAAGCCGCTGATGGACGACAAGGCCAAGGAAATGCTGTTCGGCGCGACACAATACGCGAAGCATTAAGGCATAAGTAGGGCATTGGGCGTGGCGCGACGGCGCGGACGCGGGCCTGACCGGAGATGTCTGGGCGCAGGTGCGACGAAACGGTGACATGCGGCTAGCCGTCGTCCGTCTAACGCTGGCGGCGGAGCGCGTCAGAAATAATGGCACGTGATGAATTCGGCAATGCACACCGGCCGCTCATTGCCTTGCCGCTCCAACGTGACGTGCCACGTTATTTGCACGCCTGCATGCTCGATATCCACGACGGACGCCACCGCGAATTGCGCGCCCACCAGTACGGGCGACGTAAACCTGACGCGATTGAGCCCATAGTTCACGGCCATGCGTTGCTCGATCCGTACGGTTCTTTGCAGCAGCACAGGAATCAGCGAAAGCGTCATGAAGCCATGCGCAATGGCGCCGCCGAATGGCGACTCGCGCGCTCGGGGTCGACGTGGATCCATTGCTGGTCGCCGGTGGCTTCGGCAAAACGATCGACGCTCGCTTGATCGATCGTTATCCAGTCGCTGAGCAGCGGCGCCCCGCCGACGAGCGCATGCAATGCCGCCGCGTCGCGAAACACCGCAGCAAGCGACGCGCTTTCCGTCGTCATGACGCGGCGCCCGGATTGCGCAGACCGAACAAGCCCTTGGAGCGCACGGTGATCACTGTCTCGCCATGCTGATTGATGCCCGCCCATTGCGTGGACACGATGCCGCGATCCGGTTTGCTCTCCGAGACGCGCTTGTCGAGCACCGAATTCGTCATGGTGATCGTATCGCCGACGCGCATCGGCTTGAGCCAACGTATTTCGTCGATGCCGGGCGAGCCCATCGACGTCGAGCCCGCGAGTGCGTTGCGGACCAGCATGCCCATCATGACCGAACAGGTATGCCAGCCGCTCGCCACCAATCCGCGAAACGGAGAGGTTTCAGCCGCGGCCCCGTCGACATGAAACGGCTGCGGGTCGAACTTCCCTGCGAACTCGATGATCTCCTCGCGCGTGAAAGTGTGCTTGCCGACTTCGGTCGTGGAGCCAACCGTCATGTCCTCGTAACTCAAACCCATCTCTTTGTCTCCTTGCTGTCGATTCAATCGGCCAATCAAACTTCGGTACTGACAAACCCGGGCAGCGCGGCAAAGCGTGCGAGATGATGATCGACATCGCCCAATGTCGCTTCAATGATAGCGAGACGCTTGAACAGATGCGCGGCGGCGACCTCGTTCGTGACGCCCATTCCGCCGTGCAACTGGACCGCCTGCTGGCCGACGAACCGTGCGGCCTGCGCCACGCGCACCTTCGCCGCGGAGATTGCGCGGCGGCACTCATCGGCATCTTCGCTCGAATAGCGCATGGCGGCCAGGTAGGTGAGCGAACGCGCCTGCTCGGCGTGAATCAGCATCTCGACCATACGGTGCTGCAAGACTTGGAAGCGCGCGATGGGCTGACCGAGCTGCTGGCGCGTCCTGGTGTAGTCGACCGTTGCCGTGTTCAATGCGTCGAGTGCGCCGATGGCTTCCGCACACAGCAACAGCGTGCCGTAATCCGCGATGTGCTCGAGAGCCGCCGCGCCCGAGTGCCGGGGCCGCTCAGACGGCGTGCCGGCGTGCGGTCAAACTCCAGCGTGGCAGCACGTTGCCCGTCGATGGTGCGGTAATCGGTGATCTTCACACCAGCGGCCTCGCGCGCAACGACGAATAGCGCGATTTCGCCGTTCACGCGCGCCGGAACGATCCAGTAATCCGCCTGCGCGCCATGCAGCACCACCGACTTCTTTCCGCTAAGCGTCTGCTGCTCGCCTTCGTATGTGCAGTGGTTGCGACATCGAACAGGTCGTAGCGCGCCTGCGGCTCGTGGAATGCAAACGCCAGCTTGATCTCGCCTTGAGCCGCGCGCTCGAGCAGCGATGCATCTTCGCCCTGCCCTGTGCCGGCGAGGCGCACGGCCTCGATGCCCACGGCGCTCGCCCAATACGGCTCGACCACCAGAGCACGGCCGAGTTCTTGCATGACGACCAGCATGTCGACCGGTCCGCCGTTGAAGCCGCCGTGAGCTTCAGGCACCGGTAATACCGTCAGTCCCAACTCGCGAAGGCTACCCAGTGGGCCTCCGAAACACCGGTATCCGACTGCACGATCGCCTGGCGCGCTTCAAAGCCGTAGCTCTTGTCGAGATAGCGGCGCAGCGCGTCGGCAAACTGCTGTTGCTCGTCGTTGAAGGTGAAGTCCATGCGCCGCTCCTCAAAGTCCGAGAATCATCTGGGCGATGATGTTCTTTTGAATTTCGTTCGAGCCGCCGTAGATCGACGTCTTGCGGAAGTTGAAGTAATACGCGGCTAACGGCGCCGCATCGTCGTCGCCAGCAAGGCTGTGTTGGCGCTTGCCTTCGAGGAACGGCACGTCGAACGGTGCGGCAAGCGGCCCGATGGCTTCGAACATGAGTTCGGTCAACGCCTGTTGCACCTCCGTGCCTTTGATCTTGAGCATCGACGCCTCGGGCCCCGGCCCACGTCCGCCTGCCTCGTTGGCTACCACGCGCTGCACGGTGACTTCCAGCGCCATCAGTTCGATTTCCAGATTCGCGACTTTGGCGGCGAACACCGGGTCGTGCAAAAGCGGTTTGCCGTTCTTTTTCTGATCGAGCGCGAGACGCTTGAGGAAAATCAGCTCGCGCTTTGACTGCCCGACACGTGCGATGCCGGTGCGCTCGTGCCCGAGCAGATACTTCGCGTATGTCCAGCCGCGGTTCTCCTCGCCGACCAGATTTTCGACGGGCACTTTTACGTCTTCGAAGAAAACTTCGCTGACTTCATGGTCTTCGTCGAGCGTGACGATCGGACGGACCGTGATTCCGGGCGTTTTCATGTCGATAAGCAGGAACGAAATCCCCTCCTGCTTCTTCGCGCCGCTGTCCGTGCGCACGAGGCAGAACATCATGTCGGCGTGCTGCCCCAATGTAGTCCACGTTTTCTGCCCATTGACCACGTAGTGATGTCCGACCCGTTCAGCGCGCGTGCGCAGCGACGCGAGGTCCGAACCGGAGCCGGGCTCCGAGTAGCCCTGACAACAAGTCGGTACCGTCGAGAATGCGCGGCAGGTAGTAGCGTTTCTGGGCCTCATTGCCGTATTTCATGAGGACCGGCGCAATGGAGACACCGAATGGCAAGACCGTCGGCGCGCCGACACGCGCGCACTCTTCGTCCCAGATATGACGCTGGGTCGCGTCCCAACCGGGGCCGCCGTATTCCTTCGGCCAGGCCACAGCCGACCAGCCGCGCGCGCCCAGCAGTTTGTGCCAGCTTGCGAAGTCTTCGCGATTCAGACGCTTGTGATTGAGTACCTTCTCGCTCAGTTCGCGAGGCAGACCGGCTTCGAGCCAAACGCGGATCTCGGCGCGGAACGCCTTCTCAGCGGGGGAATAGTCCAGATTCATACGCAGTGTCTCCTGGCCGCTACCACCCATCGCCAGTGAGCCACTGCGCTATTGCAGCGGTTCCTTCAAGGCAGCCGGGACCGGCAGCGGCATCACTTCGATGCCTTCTTCGACCAAAGCTCGCGCGTCTTCCGGCGTCGTGACGCCGCGAATATTGCGTGCCGGCGCTTCGTTGTAGTGAATGCGCCGCGCTTCCTCGGCGAAGCGGTCGCCCACGTTCTTCGTCTTTTCCAGTACCTCGAGCAATGCACGCATGGCCCGCGCCTGCAGGTCACCGGAGGCCGCGGGCGCTTTCGTTTCGACCGCACCTGAGAGATTCAGGCGCGGAGCCGACGGCGAACCGCTCACCTCTTTCGCTCCGCAGATCGGACATTCGACAAGCTCGCGGACTGCTGCGATTCGAAGTCATCAGCCGAAGCAAACCAGCCTTCAAACCGATGGCCGTGCGGACACTGTAAATCGAGGACTTCATTTGGAATCAGGGGTTTGCTTACCAGTTTAGCGCAAAACGAAAATTTGTGAACGGTCGTTCGTATTAAGACGCTGCCGGAAGATCATGCGTGGTGGGCGATTTTAACGCTTTACGCAAACGCCTGCCGAACGCCATATGACCGGACGAGCCCGACTTACGTGCGACTTACCACCTTAGGGCTTCCGAAAAACTGCGCACTCACGGGGTGCCCATCGGGCCCCTAGCACCGTTCGCTGTTGAGCGCTCACGCGACCAGGCATTCGAGTCGACGGCTGAGCCGCGGCTCGAGCTCGCGCACTTCTTTGGCGAGGTTGATCTGCTTGGCCGACTTCGCGACATCGAAAACGTCTGGCTTGATGTCGTATCCAACGGGAATCCAGCCAATCCAGCACGTCCGACAAATGCCACACCGACGCACTTCCCTCGTGTACCGGCGACGGGAATTCAACTGCATGACTCAGCATAAGCTTGCGCATGTTTTGCCGTGACACGCCGGCAATCTCGGCCACGTCTGTCAGGCACACGAAATCCGGGCCCGCTTCGACAAGCCGTGCCGACGGCACCGCATTCTTGACGTCGCAAGGCGCGCTGACCAGCGCCTCGAACGCGGACGCCGCTTCTCGAGAAAAGACCAGCGCGAGCCGCCCCGGTTGACCCACGCCGATTGTGGCGTCGTCACACCCCGCTTCGCCCAGTCGCTCGACAATCGCGTCAAGATCGCCGTCTTGCGCAGCAAGCTTGTACTTCAACGTGAACGTATATTCCATGTGCTACTCCTACTCAATTCCAGGACTTTACAACTCAATGCCGGTGCGAACGGTGCGCCGTGCAGTTGTCGACCACGCCGCAAGTGCCTGGCATGATTAACAGCATTCTTAGGCGTGCTCCATACACTTGAGATGCAGAACTCTCCGCAACGGCACTCCGCGTCTTTATAAGGGCAATACATTTTTCCCCACGCGTGACCCTTGCCTCCGCCTTGTATGCGCCACCCGCGCCGCTCGGCATACGCCAACGCGGCCTCAATCTCTTTCTTAGCGTGGACTCCACGAACCATCCTGTCCTCCAATGTAGTACTCGCTAACCAGGTTGTCACTTGACAACCTGGTTAGCGAGTAGCTCGCGTTCAGATACTTCGTTATGCAAAGTAATCTGGCGAGGAAGCGGTTTGCCAGAGTTCCATACTAAAGTGAGCGCGACAATGACGCGAGACTGTCGAATGGCATAAGACAAAGACGCATTCGTTCAGACGCCATGAGAAATGTGGAAGGTTTGCCGCGCCCAACAATGACAAAGCCCCTGACGGTCAAAACCGGCAGGGGCTTCACTGATGCCGCAACACTTGTGTGTCGGCGGATGTCACGATTTATTGCGGTTGCGCCATCGGCCAAGCGCCCGACAACACCTTCTCGAGCCAGAACGTCCCGATTATGGTTTTGACGTCTGTGATCTTGCCGGTTCGCACCCAGTCCGACACTTCGGGAACCGTCGCCGTGAACATTTCGAGAAACTCGCCGTCGTCGAGCTTGCGTTCGCCGGCCGTGAGACCCCGCGCGAGATAAATGTCGATGAATTCGGTCGAGTAGGAAATAATCGGGTGAATTCGCGTCAGGTACACATACTCGCGCGCCGTGTAGCCTGTCTCTTCGCGCAATTCACGAATCGCGCAAGCGAGCGCGCCTTCGTTCGGATCGAGCTTGCCGGCCGGATACTCGACCATAACCTTGCCCATCGGATAGCGATACTGGCTTTCCAGCAGCACACGGCCGTCGTCGAACAGGGGAATCACCATCACGGCACCCGGATGCTCCACATACTCGCGGGTGGCATGTTTGCCGTCCGGCAGACGAACGGTGTCGCACTTGAGCGTCAGAAACGGTCCTTGATGGACCGTTTTACTGTCGACACAGGTCTCGTTAAGGACGGCGTCGTGATCGGGAAGTTCAGCCATATGCGGACCTCGGAACAGCTTGGTGCGCGACGGCGTGACGCCGTCAGCGGCGTTTGAGGAGATACTGGAAAGTGAAGCCGGGGAAGGCGAAGACGACGAACAGCGCGAACGTGATCGCGTAAAACTGCCAACCCTGTTCGAACCGATTGCCGGCACGCGCTTCGAGCAGAAAACCGAGCGCGCCGACCACGAAGTACAGCACGATCAGTTCGGCAATGCGCAGCCAGGCGCTTTTCTTCGCCGCCTTCAGCGGGACGGCGGCAAAGAGTCGCTGATTCAGGAACGGCAGGTTGGCGCCGACGAGCGCCAACAGCACGATAAACCAGCCAGCGGCGGACATCAGAACGACAGCGTGTGCTGGATAGCTTGCAGGCAAGCCTTCAAGAGCGGATCCGGCACGATGCCGAGTACCAGCACGGCGACGCCATTCAGCGCGAGCAACGCGCGGGTGCCCGTGTCCGCGGTGATCGCCGACTTGTCTTGCGGCTCGTCGAAGTACATCAGCTTCACGATACGCAGGTAGTAGAACGCGCCAAACAGCGACGTGATCACGGCAAGCACCGTCAGCCAGGTCAGGCCGGCGTTCATCGTGGCCTGCAGTACCGCGAGTTTCGCGTAGAAACCGACTGCGGGCGGAATGCCTGCGAGCGAGAACATCATCACCATCATGACGAACGCGAACACCGGGCTGCGTTGATTCAGGCCCTTGAAGTCGTCGAGCGTGTCGGCTTCGAATTCGCTACGCGCGAGCAGCATGATGACGCCGAAGGTGCCCATCGTCGTGATCAGATAGACGATGCTGTAGTACATCGCCGAGCCGTACGCGCTCGCCGCGCCGGTGGTCTTGTGGTCGACCACGCCGGCCAGCAGGCCGAGCAGCACGAAGCCCATGTTCGAGATCGCCGAGTACGCGAGCATACGCTTCACATTGCGCTGCACGATACCGGTGATATTGCCGACGATGAGCGACAGCGCCGCGAGGATCACCAGCATTTCCTGCCATTCGACTGCGAGCGGCAGAAGACCCATCACGAGGAAGCGCAGGCCCCACGCGAATGCCGCGACCTTCGGACCACCGCCAACCAGCAGCGTCATGGCCGTGGGCGCGCCTTGATAGACGTCGGGCACCCACATGTGGAACGGCACAGCGCCCATCTTGAATGCGACGCCCGCGACGATGAAGATCACGCCGAACAGCAGCACGCTCGGGTCGTAGTGGCTCTGACCGATCGCCTTGAAGACTTCGTTCAGCTCGAGCGAGCCGGTCGCGCCGTACAGCATGGAAATGCCGTACAGCAGGAAGCCCGAAGCCAGGGCGCCGAGCACGTAGTACTTCATGGCGGCTTCATTCGACGGCGCAGCCTCGCGACGCAGTGCGATCACGCCATACAGCGACAGCGACATCAGCTCCAGACCGAGGTACAGCGTCAGGAAGTTGTTGCCCGAGATCATGACGAGCTGACCGAGCAGCGAGAACATGCCGAGCAGGAAGAACTCGCCGCGATACAACCCGCGATCTTCGAGGTAGCGGCGCGAATACACTATCGTGACGGTATAGCCGAGGGTCACCACCGCTTTCATCAGATTCGCGAACGAGTCGACCACGTACATGCGGCTGAAGAAGTAGTGCACCGACGGGTCGAACGCATTCACCGCGAACCAGATGCCGGCGACGAGCGTCGACAGGACCGCGATGAAGTACGTGGTACGGCGACCGGCCTGGCCGACGAACGTGTCGTTGAGCCACGCGACGACAACGGCGAGCATCACCAGCGCGTCGGGCAACAGAGCAGTCATAGGGGCGTTTTGCATGGTGTTTGATTCCTCCGCTCTGCGTTACTGAGACAACGGCAGCTTCGACTGCGCAACGTGGGAGAGGAGGTTTTCCACGGATACGTGCATCACATCGGTAAAGGGCTTCGGATACAGGCCCATGAAGAGCGTCAGTGCGGCGAGCACTGCCAGCATGAAAAATTCGCGGCGGCCGATGTCGAGCAGGCTCTTCACGTGGTCGTTGGCGACCGCGCCGAAGTACACGCGCTTGTACATCCACAGCGTGTAGGCTGCGCCCAGGATCTGCGTCACGGCGGCGCCGGCCGCGATCCAGAAGTTGTACTGGACGGCGGCGAGAATCACCATGAATTCGCCGACGAACCCTGAGGTGCCCGGCAAACCGCAATTGGCCATCGAAAACAGCATCACGAAAGCCGCGAACTTCGGCATGACGTTGACGACGCCGCCGTAGTCCGCAATCTGGCGCGAATGCATGCGGTCGTACAACACGCCGATGCTAAGGAACATGGCGCCCGACACGAAACCGTGCGAGATCATCTGCACGATCGCGCCTTCCACGCCGAGCTGATTGAAGATGAAGAAGCCGAGCGTAACGAAACCCATGTGCGCAATCGACGAATAAGCGACCAGCTTCTTCATGTCGGCCTGCACCATCGCGACGAGACCGATGTAGATTACGGCGATCAGCGAGAGCGTGATAACGACCGGCGCGAGAAAGTGGCTTGCGTCCGGCGTGATCGGCAACGAGAAGCGCAGGAAACCGTAGGCGCCGAGCTTCAGCATGATGGCGGCCAGCACGACGGAGCCGCCCGTCGGCGCTTCCAAGTGGGCGTCAGGCAACCACGTGTGCACCGGCCACATCGGCACCTTCACGGCGAACGCCATGAAGAACGCAATAAACAGCAGGATCTGCGGCGTCATCGCGATTTGCGCGTGCTGCCAGGTAGCCAGGTCGAACGTGCCCGTCTGGATGTACAGATAGAGCAGCGCGACCAGCATCAGCAGCGAGCCCATCAGCGTGTACAGGAAGAACTTGAACGCCGCGTAGACGCGGTTCGCCCCGCCCCAAACGCCGATGATGATGTACATCGGAATCAGCGTCGCTTCGAAGAACGCGTAGAACAGCATGCCATCGGCCGCGCTGAACACGCCGACCATGATGCCCGACAGGATCAGGAACAAAGCGAGGTACTGGCCGACGTTCTTCGTAATGACTTCCCACGCGGCGATCACGACGATGACGGTGATCAGTGCGGTCAGCACCACGAACCACATCGAGATGCCGTCGACGCCCAGGTGATACGTGATATTGAATCGTTCGATCCAGTTCGCCTTTTCGACGAACTGCAGGTCGGCGGTGCTCGAATCAAAACCGGTGATCAGCGGAATCGTGACGATGAAGCTTACGACGGAGCCGATCAGTGCGACCCAGCGCGCGGGGCCCGGGTTGCGGTCGGAACCGATGGCCAGAACCAGCAGGCCGAAAAGGATCGGTAACCAGATGGCAATACTGAGAATCGGATAAGCGTGCATTAGTGTCCCTCGCCTTATTTGCCGCCGAGCGTTACAAACAGGGTCAGGAGCCCCAACATGCCGATAATCATGGCGAACGCGTAGTGGTAGATGTAGCCGGATTGGAGGAAGCGGATCACGCCGGCGAACCAGCCGATAAAGCGTGCGCTGCCGTTGACGATACCGTCGATCACGACGACGTCGCCTTCCTTCCAGAGACCACGGCCAATTGCCACCGCGCCCCGCGCAAACACGACTTCGTTGATCTTGTCCATGTAGTACTTGTTGTCGAGCAGCGTGTAGATCGGCCCGAACGCACGCTTGATGGTAGCCGGCAGTTCAGGACGAACCAGATACAGGAACCACGCGACCACGACACCCGCGAGCGCCAGCCAGACCGGCAGACCGGCCACCGAGTGCAGGCCCATTGCCGCCCAGCCGTGGAACTCTTCCGCCATTTCATGCAGTGCCGGATGGTTTTCGCCGATAAAGATGACCTTCTCGAACGCCACGCCGTGCTGGAAGAAGTCGCCGAACAGCATCGGACCGACCGCAATCGCACCGATCACGACGGACGGAATGGCCAGCAGCACGAGGGGCACCCACACCACCCACGGCGTTTCATGAGGCTCGTGCGCGTGACCGTGGTCGTCGTGACCATGGCCGTGCGCGTCGTGGCCGCTACCATGGCCATGTGCCGCGGCTTCGGCGCCCATCGGCGAGTCCGGATTGGGATCGCGGAAGCGCTCCTTGCCGTGGAACACCATGAAATACATACGGAACGAGTACAGCGCGGTGACGAACACGCTTGCCACCACGGCGAAATAGGCGAAGCCCGAACCCGGCAGATGCGACAGCTTAACCGCGTCGATAATCGAATCTTTCGAGTAAAAGCCCGAGAAGAAAGGCGTGCCGATCAGCGCGAGCGAACCGATCAGCGACGTGATCCACGTGATCGGCATGTACTTGCGCAGGCCGCCCATGTTGCGCATGTCCTGATCATGGTGCATGCCGATGATCACGGAACCCGCGCCGAGGAACAGCAGCGCCTTGAAGAACGCGTGCGTCATGAGGTGGAACACGCCGACCGGATAAGCCGAGACGCCGAGCGCAACCGTCATGTAGCCGAGCTGCGAGAGCGTGGAGTAAGCCACAACACGCTTGATGTCGTTCTGGACAATCCCGAGGAAGCCCATGAAGAGCGCAGTAATCGCGCCGATCACCGTGACGAACGACAGCGCGCTGTCCGACAGTTCGAAGAGCGGCGACATGCGCGTGACCATGAAGATACCGGCCGTCACCATGGTTGCCGCGTGAATCAGCGCGGAAATCGGCGTGGGGCCTTCCATCGAATCGGGCAGCCACACGTGCAGCGGGAACTGCGCGGACTTACCCATTGCGCCGATGAACAGGCAAATACAGGCCACCGTCAGCAAGCCCCAGTCTGTGCCTGGGAAGCTCAGTGCGGCAAGCTCCGTGCGCTTGGCAAACACGTCGCCGTAGTTCAACGAACCGGCAAACGCGAACAGCAGGCCGATACCGAGCAGGAAGCCGAAGTCGCCGACGCGGTTCACGAGGAATGCCTTCATGTTCGCGTAGATCGCCGACTCGCGCGTGAAGTAGAAACCGATCAGCAGATACGACACCAGACCCACCGCTTCCCAGCCGAAGAACAGCTGCAGGAAGTTGTTGCTCATGACGAGCATCAACATCGAAAACGTGAAGAGCGAGATGTACGAGAAGAAACGCTGGTAGCCGTCGTCGTCGGCCATGTAGCCGATGGTGTAGATATGCACCATCAGCGACACGAAGGTCACGACGCACATCATCATGGCCGTCAGCGAATCGACGAGGAAGCCGATCTCGAACTTCGTCTTGCCGATCATCATCCATTCGTAGACGGTTGCGTTGAAGCTCGCGCCGTCCAGCACCTGGAAGAACACCATCATCGACAGAACGAACGAGATGGCAACGCCGAGAATCGTGACCGAGTGCGCGCCCGCGCGCCCTACCGCCTTCCCGAACAGCCCCGCGACCAGTGAGCCGGCCAGCGGTGCCAGCGGAATCGCCAGCAGCAGGTTTTCATTAAGTATCGTGGACATAACCGCTTTTCCTGAGATTAACCTTTGAGCTGATCGAGATCTTCGACATTGATCGTGTCGAGACTACGGAACAGGGTCACCAGAATGGCGAGGCCGATCGCCGCTTCCGCTGCCGCCACTGTCAGCACAAAAAACACGAAAATCTGGCCATGCACGTCGCCGAGATAATGCGAGAAGGCGACAAAATTGGTGTTCACCGCGAGCAGCATCAATTCGATCGCCATCAGGATGATGATGACGTTGCGGCGGTTCAGGAAAATGCCGACGACGCTGATCGCAAAGAGAATCGCGCCGAGCACGAGGTAATGGGCAAGGGTCAACATGATTTCTATCTCCTGTCCGCTCAGCTGTTCTTCGCAGACGCCGATTCGGCCGCTGCCGCTGCTGCGGCTTCTTCCGCCGCGACAGTCGCCGCGCTCTTTTCCGACGGCATCTTCACGACGCGCACGCGATCCTGCGCGCGCACCTTGACCTGCTGGCTGATTGTCTGGCGCTTGCTGTCCTTCTTGTGGCTCGTGGTCAGCGCGATCGCCGCGATGATCGCCACCAGCAGCACGAGGCCGGCAATTTCAAACGCGAAGATGTAGTCGGTGTAGATCACCTTGCCGATCAGGCGGGTGTTCGACCAGTCGCCCATGCCGCTCGCAGCGGCGGTCGTGTCGCGCACCACCGTGCTGGTCGCACCGTAGCCGTGCCACAGGATGAGCGCGGTTTCGAGCACGATGATCGCGCCGACGACCGTGGTCATAGGCACAAAGCGTTTGAAGTCCTTGCGCAGCACGTCGAGGTTGATGTCCAGCATCATCACGACGAATAGGAACAGCACCATCACCG
Organism: uncultured Paraburkholderia sp.; assembly: GCA_940746715.1. GTDB lineage: Bacteria > Pseudomonadota > Gammaproteobacteria > Burkholderiales > Burkholderiaceae > Paraburkholderia. Next base: position 497,636 of record CALNWN010000003.1, on the reverse strand, counting down.
CGCCCACATAGACCAGCACCAGCAGGATGGCGAGGAACTCGGCCTGCAGCAGCATCCAGATGGTGGCCGCGTTGAAAAACGCCAGCACGAGAAACAGTGCGGACGACACCAGGTTGCGCGAGGTGATCACCTTCAGCCCTGAAACCACCAGGAGCAGCGCGAAGATGTAGAATAGTACGGTTGTGAATTCCATGATTACCGGTTCATCGCTAGGCCATCGTCAGGCATTTTCTTTGGCACGTGCATCGGGCAAGCGCGCTGGCAACAGCATCGAAACCGCCAGAACAGCCGCACAGGTGCGCCATGCCGCGGCATTCACGCCGCGGCGTTCGGCCCGACAACAGGCCGTGTTACTGCTGCATTGACTTGATACGCGACTGCCGCACTACCGCTTCACTTGACGCTTTAACGATACGGCGCGTCGGCAGCCTTGTTGGCGGCGATTTCCGTTTCGTAGCGATCGCCGACGGCCAGCAGCATTTCCTTCGTGAAGTACAGATCGCCGCGCTTTTCGCCGTGATACTCGAGAATGTGCGTCTCGACGATCGAATCGACCGGGCAGCTTTCTTCACAGAAGCCGCAGAAGATGCACTTGGTCAGGTCGATGTCGTAACGCGTGGTGCGGCGCGTGTTGTCCTCGCGCGTTTCGGACTCGATCGTAATGGCGAGCGCCGGGCACACCGCTTCGCACAGCTTGCACGCGATGCAGCGCTCTTCGCCGTTTTCATAACGGCGCAGCGCATGCAGTCCGCGAAAACGCGGCGAAATGGGCGTCTTCTCTTCCGGGAACTGCACGGTGACCTTACGCTGGAACGTATAACGTCCGGTCAGCGCGAGGCCCTTGACGAGTTCCGTCAGGAAGAAGGTCTTGAAAAAGTTTTGGATTGCGGTCATGAGTTCATCCGCCCTTTATTTCCAGATATTCCACGGCGACATGATCCAGAAGCCGACCACCACCAGCCATACCACGCAAACCGGAATGAAAATCTTCCAGCCGAGACGCATGATCTGGTCATAGCGGTAGCGCGGGAACGTGGCACGCGCCCAGATGAACACCGACAGCAGCAGGAAAACCTTGAGGACGAGCCAGAAGATACCCGGGATAAACGACAGGAAGCCGAACGGTGCGCTCCAGCCGCCGAGGAACAGCGTCGACGCCAATGCCGAGATCACGATCATGTTGATGTACTCGGCGAGGAAGAACAGCGCGAATGCCATACCCGAGTAGTCGATCATGTGACCCGCGACGATTTCCGACTCGCCTTCCACCACGTCGAACGGGTGGCGGTTCGTTTCGGCGATGCCCGAGATGAAGTACACGACGAACATCGGCAGGAGCGGCAGCCAGTTCCACGACAGGAAGTTCAGGCCGTGCGCGGCGAAGAAGCCGCGTTCCTGCGAACCGACAATGTCCGACAGGTTCAGCGTGCCGGCCGTCATCAGCACGACGACCAGCGCAAAGCCCATGGAAATTTCGTATGACACCATCTGCGCCGCGGCTCGCATGGCGCCAAGGAACGCGTACTTCGAGTTCGACGCCCAGCCGGCCAGAATCACGCCGTACACGCCGATCGACGAAATGGCGATCGCATACAGCAGGCCTGCGTTGATGTCGCCGAGCACCGCGCCCGCCTGGAACGGAATCACCGCCCAGACCGCGAAGGCCGGCACCACCACCATGATCGGCGCGATCAGATAGATCCAGTGGCTTGCCTGCGCGGGCTGGATCACTTCTTTCAACAACAGCTTCAGCACGTCGGCGATTGGCTGCAAGAGACCCGCGGGGCCGACGCGGTTCGGGCCGAGACGCACGTGCATCCAGCCGATCAGCTTACGCTCCCACAAAATCAGGTAAGCCACGCACAGCAGGATCACGACGGCCACCACCAGGATGCGCACCAGCGTCCACACCGTGGGCCATGCCACACCGAGAAGCTGGGTGCCGCCCGAGTTGATCGTATCGAACAAGCTCATTTACGCCTTCTCCACCACCAGTTCACCGAACAGGCTGCCCAGCGCTGCACCGGCAGGCGTAGCCGCCGACACGCGGACGACCGTCTCCGCAAGATTCGCATCGCGCACGGCCGGCAACTGCACCGATTGCTCGCCCTGGCGCACGCGAACCGCGTCGCCTTCCTTCAAACCCAGTTTGTCGAACAGCGCCGCCGGCAGGCCGACCTTGTTCGCAGCGCGCGCCGCGGCGGTCAGATGCAGCGACTCGGCGCGACGGACCAGCGGGTCGGCGTGGTAGATGGGCACGTCGGCGATACGCTCGAACTTGCCTTCGGCTGCCTTCGCCGCCTTGCCGCGAGCAACCGCCACGCTCGTGCGGTTCGACAGACGCGCTTGCAGTTCGCCGTCGCCGAGCGCAGCCGTGCGCACTTCTTCCGCCGTGTCGTATTCGAAACCGGACGCGCCCAACAGGCTGCCCAGCACGCGCAATACCTTCCATGCAGGACGCGTGTCGCCGAGCGGACGCACCACACCGTTGAACGTCTGCACCGTGCCTTCCGCATTCACAAAGGTGCCGGCCGTTTCGGTGAACGGCGCGATGGGCAGCAGCACGTCGGCATATTCGGCGCCCGTCTGGAACGGCGACATGACGACGACCATTTCCGCCTGCTTGAGCGCGGCCAACGCCTGCGCCGGATTGGCCGTGTCGAATTCCGGTTCGAAGTTCAGCAACACATAGCCCTTGCGCGGCTGCTCGAATACTTCGCGGGCGTTCAGACCGCCCTCGCCCGGCAATGCATTGACGAGATGCGCACCGACCGTGTTCGCCGCTTCCGTGAGGAAGCCGAGCGTTGCGCCGGTTGCGTCGGCGATCCATTGAGCCGCCGCATGAATGACCGCGAAATCCGGATGACGCACCGCGCCGTTGCCGAGCAGCACGAGGCGGCGTTCGCCCGTAGCCAGCGACTTCGCGACGTCCTTGTCGGCTTCCGTGGCTTGTGCGCCGGAGAACGCTTCCGGCAACGCGGTGCCGTTCGCCTGCGAGACCGCCGATGCGATGCCGCCCAGTGCCTCGAGCCATGCCGACGGCGCAGCGGCGATACGTTGTGCTTGCGGAATCAGCGCGTCGCCGCCGCTGGCTTGCACCAGCGTGAGCTTCGCGCCGCCCTTCGCGGCCTGACGCAGGCGCGCGGCGAAGAGCGGGTGATCGCGACGCAGGTCCGAGCCGATCACGAGCGCGGAGTCGATATTCGACAGGTCCGCAATCGTGGTGCCGAACCACGGCGCGCCGTTGACCGGAGCCGAGAAATCCGACTGACGCAGACGGAAGTCGACGTTAGGCGTGCCGACCGCTTGCGCCAGCTGCTTCAGCAGGAACAGTTCTTCAACCGTGCTGTGGGCGCTGCCTAGGACGGCCAGCGCGTTTGCGCCGTGGTCGCCCTTGATGCCCTTCAGACCCTTGACCACGTAGTCGAGCGCCGTCTGCCAGTCGGTTTCGACCCACTTGCCGCCCTGCTTCAGCATGGGCTGCGTGAGACGCTCCGGGCTGTTCAGGCCTTCGTACGAGAAGCGGTCCTTGTCCGAAATCCAGCATTCGTTGATCGCTTCGTTTTCGAAGGGCAGAACGCGCATTACGCGGTTGTTCTTCACCTGCACCACCAGGTTTGCGCCGACGGAATCGTGCGGGCTCACCGACTTGCGGCGCGACAGTTCCCACGTACGGGCGCTGTAGCGGAACGGCTTGCTGGTCAGCGCGCCGACCGGGCACAGATCGATCATGTTGCCGGACAGTTCGGAGTCCACCGTCTTGCCGACGAACGACGTGATTTCCGAATGCTCGCCGCGGCCCAGCATGCCCAGTTCCATCACGCCGGCCACTTCCTGGCCGAAGCGCACACAGCGCGTGCAGTGAATGCAACGCGACATTTCTTCCATCGAGATCAGCGGGCCGACGTTCTTGTGGAACACCACACGCTTTTCTTCACTATAGCGCGACGACGACTTGCCGTAGCCCACCGCCAGATCCTGCAACTGACACTCGCCGCCCTGATCGCAGATCGGGCAATCCAGCGGGTGGTTGATCAGCAGGAATTCCATCACGGATTGCTGACCCTTCACTGCTTTTTCCGACTTCGTGCGCACGACCATGCCGGCCGAAACGGGCATCGCGCATGCGGGCACGGCCTTCGGCATCTTTTCGACATCGACGAGACACATCCGGCAGTTGGCCGCAATCGACAGCTTCTTGTGATAGCAGAAGTGAGGAATGTACGTGTCGACCTTATGCGCAGCCTGGATCACCATGCTGCCTTCGGGCACTTCTACCTTCTTGCCGTCTATTTCAAGTTCAACCATGATGGTCAATCTTCCTTAACCTGTTACCGCTCAATCGTTCGCCCCGTTCATCGCAGCTTCTGCAATGAATCCCGTGGTTGACGTGTTCTGGTGCGTAGCTGTCCCGGCGTGTTGCCTGCCCGGGCGCTTGCCCGAGCGCTTTTAGGTTCGCGCCTCGGGCAACCTCAAGCTCACTTTGAAGCTCATTTCAAGCTCAATCAGGCCGCCACCGTTTCGGCTGCCGCCGCAGCACCCGCATGACCGCCGACAAGGCAATGCTTGTGAGCGACGTGATATTCGAATTCGTCCCAGTAGTGCTTGAGCATGCCGCGAACCGGCATGGCCGCCGCATCGCCGAGCGCGCAAATCGTGCGGCCCATGATGTTTTCCGCGACCGAGTTCAGCAGATCCAGGTCTTCCGGACGGCCGAGCCCATGCTCGATACGATGCACGACGCGATACAGCCAGCCCGTGCCCTCACGACAAGGCGTGCACTGACCGCACGACTCTTCGTAATAGAAGTACGACAGGCGCAGCAGCGAGCGCACCATGCAGCGCGTCTCGTCCATGACGATGACCGCGCCGGAGCCGAGCATGGAGCCCGCCTTCGCGATCGAGTCATAGTCCAGATCAGTCTGCATCATGACGTCGCCGGGAATCACCGGCGCCGACGACCCACCAGGAATGACCGCCTTGATCTTTCTGCCGCCGCGCATGCCGCCGGCGAGTTCCATCAGCGTGGCGAACGGCGTGCCGAGCGGAACCTCGTAATTGCCCGGACGTTCGACGTCGCCGGAAATCGAGAAGATTTTCGTGCCGCCGTTATTCGGCTTGCCGATTTCCAGATAATTCTGCGGCCCGATGGCGAGGAGGAACGGCACCGCGGCAAACGTCTCGGTGTTGTTGATGGTGGTCGGCTTGCCGTACACGCCGAAGCTCGCAGGGAACGGCGGCTTGAAGCGCGGCTGGCCCTTCTTGCCTTCCAGCGACTCGAGCAGCGCAGTTTCTTCGCCGCAGATGTAGGCGCCGTAACCGTGGTGCGCATGCAGTTCGAACGAGAAGCCCGAACCCATGATGTTCTCGCCGAGGAACCCGGCGCGGCGCGCTTCGTCCAACGCTTCTTCGAAGCGTTTGTAGACTTCCCAGATTTCGCCGTGGATATAGTTGTAGCCGACCGTAATGCCCATCGCGTACGCGCCGATGGCCATGCCTTCAATCAGCGAATGCGGATTGAAGCGCAGAATGTCGCGGTCTTTGAACGTGCCCGGTTCGCCTTCGTCCGAATTGCAGACCAGGTACTTCTGCCCCGGAAACTGACGCGGCATGAAGCTCCACTTCAGGCCGGTCGGGAAGCCCGCACCGCCGCGGCCGCGCAGACCCGACGCCTTGACGTCGGCGATCACCTGCTCGGGCGGAATCTTTTCTTCCAGAATACGGCGCAGCTGGGCGTAACCGCCGCGCGCCACATAGTCTTCGAGATGCCAGTTGTCGCCGTTCAGGCCAGCGAGAATCAGCGGTTTGATGTGACGATCGTGTAAAGACGTCATTTCGAAAGTTCCTCGAGCAGCCGGTCGATCTTCTCGCGGCTCATGAAGCTGCACATGCGATGGTTGTTCACCAGCATCACCGGCGCGTCGCCGCACGAACCCATGCATTCGCCTTCTTTCAAAGTGAATTTGCCGTCGGCCGTGGTTTCGCCGAAGTCGATGCCGAGCTTCTGCTTCAGATATTCAGCGGCGCTGTCGGAGCCGCCGTCCGGGCCGAGCTGGCACGGCAGGTTCGTGCAGAGCGTGATCTTGTACTTGCCGACCGGCGAGGTCTCGTACATCGTGTAGAAGGTTGCCACCTCCTGCACGGCGACTGCCGGCATGCCGAGATAGTCCGCGACGAACTGCATGAGTTCGGGCGACAGCCAGCCATGCTCTTCCTGAGCAGTGGCCAACGCCGACATCACGGCGGACTGTTTCTGATCGGCGGGATACTTCGCGATCGCACGATCGATTTCTTTCAGGCCTTCAGCTGAGATCATTTTCAGACACGACTCTTTCAATTCCTACCGAACGAAAACCTGCCGCTCACTTCGTGCTGCGACAGACCCGGCGTTCCTTTGCTTGACGCGCGCTTGCGACCTACCCGAAAACGCGCGCCGATGATTACGTCCTAGCGATCGACTTCGCCGAACACGATGTCCTGCGTGCCGATGATCGTCACGGCGTCGGCGATCATGTGCCCGCGCGCCATTTCGTCCAGCGCGGACAGGTGCGCATAGCCCGGCGCGCGAATCTTGAGGCGATACGGCTTGTTCGCGCCGTCCGAGATCAGATAGATACCGAACTCGCCCTTCGGATGTTCGACCGCGGCGTAGGTCTCGCCTTCCGGCACATGGAAGCCTTCGGTGAACAGCTTGAAGTGGTGAATCAATTCTTCCATGTTCGACTTCATGCCCACGCGCGACGGCGGCGCAACCTTGTGATTGTCGATCATCACAGGACCCGGATTCTTACGCAGCCACTCAATGCACTGTTTCACGATACGCGTGGACTGGCGCATTTCTTCAACGCGAACCAGATAGCGGTCGTAGCAGTCGCCGTTCACGCCGACCGGAATGTCGAAATCGAGCTTCTCGTACACTTCGTACGGCTGCTTCTTGCGCAGATCCCATTCGACGCCCGAGCCGCGCAGCATTGCGCCGGACATGCCGAGCTGCAGAGCGCGCTCGGGGCTAACTACGCCGATGCCGACCAGACGCTGTTTCCAGATGCGGTTGTCGGTCAGCAGCGTCTCGTATTCGTCGACGTACGTCGGAAAGCGCGTGAAGAAATCGTCGATGAAGTCGAGCAGCGAACCTTGACGGTTCTCGTTCATCTTCGACAATGCCTTCGCATTGCGAATCTTCGACGCCTTATATTGCGGCATTGCGTCAGGCAGATCGCGATAAACGCCGCCCGGACGGTAGTACGCCGCGTGCATCCGCGCACCGGACACCGCCTCGTACACGTCCATCAGATCTTCGCGCTCGCGGAACGCGTACAAGAACACGGCCATTGCACCGACGTCGAGCGCGTGCGCGCCGATCCACATCAGATGGTTCAGCACGCGCGTGATTTCGTCGAACATCACGCGAATGTACTGCGCGCGCACCGGCACTTCGATGCCGAGCAGCTTTTCGATGGCCATCAAATAGCCGTGCTCGTTGACCATCATCGACACGTAGTCGAGACGGTCCATGTACGGCACCGACTGGATGAACGTTTTGGTTTCGGCAAGCTTCTCGGTAGCGCGATGCAAAAGGCCGATATGCGGGTCGGCGCGCTGAATGACTTCGCCGTCGAGCTCCAGCACGAGGCGCAGCACGCCGTGCGCTGCCGGGTGCTGCGGGCCGAAGTTGAGCGTGTAGTTCTTGATCTCTGCCATGGCGTTCTCTTAGTGTTTCAGACCGCCATAGCGATCCTCGCGGATCACGCGCGGCGTGATTTCCCGCGGCTCGATCGTCACAGGCTGATAGACGACGCGCTTTTCTTCCGGGTCGTAACGCATTTCGACGTATCCGGAAACAGGGAAATCTTTACGGAACGGGTGACCAATGAAGCCGTAGTCGGTGAGAATGCGGCGCAGGTCCGGGTGGCCTTCGAAGACGATGCCGTACAGGTCGAAGGCTTCGCGCTCGTACCAGTTCGCCGAATTCCAGACCTCGACGACGGACGGCAGAATGGGCATGTCGTCGTCCGGCGCGAACACGCGCAGCCGCAGACGCCAGTTATTCTGCACCGACAACAAATGCAGGACGGCCGCGAAACGTGGGCCGTCGTAAGCGCCGTCAGCATACGTTTGATAGTCGACGCCGCACAGGTCCATCATCTGGTCGAAACCGAGCGAGCGGTCGTCGCGCAGACGCGTTGCCACGTTGAGGTAGTCGCTTGCTTTCACGACGATCGTCAACTCACCGATTGCCTCGGTAGTGCTCAGCAGGAGGCCGCCAAAGGCCGCCTCGAGGTTCGCTTTCAGGGTCTCGAGTTTGCTTGCCATATTGTGGGGAGGCGTTGCCTTATTGACGGGCGATTGTGTTGGTGCGGCGAATCTTGGCCTGCAACTGGATCACGCCGTAAACCAGCGCCTCCGCTGTGGGCGGGCAACCCGGCACATAGACGTCGACCGGCACAATGCGGTCGCAGCCACGCACCACCGAATACGAGTAGTGGTAATAGCCGCCGCCGTTCGCGCACGAACCCATGGAAATCACCCAGCGCGGCTCCGCCATCTGGTCGTACACCTTGCGCAGAGCTGGCGCCATTTTGTTGCACAGCGTGCCGGCGACGATCATCACGTCCGACTGACGCGGACTCGGACGAAACACCACGCCGAAACGGTCGAGGTCATAACGGGCCGCGCCCGCATGCATCATCTCGACCGCGCAGCACGCCAGGCCGAACGTCATCGGCCACAGGGAGCCGGTGCGCGTCCAGTTGATCAGTTTGTCAGCCGTCGTGGTGACAAACCCTTCCTTCAAGACCCCTTCGATACTCATTTGCTTTCCACTCCAGACAGGCGGCAAGCTTTGGCCACCCCCGCAAACCGGCGATTAAACCATCATTCCCAGTCGAGGCCGCCCTTCTTCCAGATATAGGCGAAGCCCAGCAGGAATTCGAGCAGGAAAATCATCATCGCCATGAAGCCAGGCCAGCCGATGTCGCGCAGGGCAACACCCCACGGGAACAGGAACGCGGTTTCAAGATCGAAAATGATGAAAAGAATGGCGACGAGGTAATAGCGCACGTCGAACTTCATGCGCGCATCTTCGAATGCTTCGAAGCCGCACTCATACGGTGCGTTTTTCTCGGTGTCGGGCTTGTTAGGACCGAGGATCTTGCCGATACTGACCAGTGCTACGCCTAAACCGGTGCCTACAAGGAGGAACAACAAGACGGGGAAATAGGCTGCGAGGTTCAAGACTATCCTCAATCGGTTGGTTCTGAGTGCCGTCAGGAGCATAGCACCCTTGACGAGAAATCACTTCTGAGACGTACACGCCGCAGACCAACGCAAACGGCGCGCCAGAAGTGAAAATGCCAGCCGAAGCGAAGCAAGCGGCTGGCATTTAGATAACATTTGGTGCCGACGGCGAGACTCGAACTCGCACAGCTTTCGCCACTACCCCCTCAAGATAGCGTGTCTACCAATTTCACCACGTCGGCACTGTATGCAATCCGGGAAAACAACTTGTAAAACCCGCGAATCGCTTCAAGACTTAAATTGTAACTGCTTTAAACAGATTGTTCAACGCACAAACGCACTTTCTACGAAAATTTATTTCGGCACGTCGGCAGCAGGCACGGACGCAGCCGATGCCGCGAGCGCTGCCGAACCACCAGCCGACGCGGTCTCAGTGCGAGCAGCCGAAGTGGCGACCGGCGCGGTCACCGCCGCGCCCAGCACGCCGGCAGACGGTTTCACGCGATATGCGCCGAGATACGTGAGCGCCAGCGTTGTAACAAAAAACACGGCGGCGAGCACGGCCGTGGTGCGCGACAGGAAGTTTGCCGAACCCGTCGCACCGAACAGACTGCCCGACGCGCCACTGCCGAATGCCGCGCCCATATCGGCGCCTTTGCCGTGTTGCAGCAAGACGAGGCCGATGACCCCGAGCGCCGACAACAGCTGAACGACGATAATCAAAGTTTTCAAATACAGCATACACTCACCTGAGTCTTTATTGAGCCGAGACTCGCAAACTGCGAGACCCGGAATGGGTCATCCCCGACGCGGCGCTCTGCTCAACTCGCGGCTGCCGTTGCAGCCGCCGCCTTGCAGATCGCCAGAAAATCCTGGTCCTTCAGCGACGCGCCGCCGATCAGGCCGCCGTCGATATCCTGCTGACGGAACAACTCTTCCGCATTGTCCGGCTTCACGCTGCCGCCATACAACAGCGGCACGCCCGCGACCTCAGCACCCTTTGCCGCGAGACGCGCGCGCAGAAACGCATGGACCGCCTGCGCCTGCTCCGAACTTGCGCTCTTGCCGGTGCCGATAGCCCAGACAGGCTCATAGGCGACGACGATACGCGCCGCTTCTTGCGCCGACAGTTTCGCCAGCACTTCGTCCAGCTGCGCGCCGACCACCTGCTCCGTCGCGCCCGCTTCCCGCTCTTCCAGCGTTTCGCCGACACACACGATCGGCGTCAAGCCCGCCCCGAGCGCACGCTGCGTCTTGACCGCAACGAACTCCGCGCTCCCGCGGTGATAGGCGCGGCGCTCCGAGTGCCCGACGATTGCAAACGTGGCGCCGAAATCCGTCACCATTTGCGCAGCGACTTCGCCGGTATAGGCACCGTGCGTAAAAGCGGAAACGTCCTGCACACCCCACCCCACCCGGCTGCCTTCGAGCAACGACTGCGCTTGCGCGAGATACGGGCTCGGCACGCACACACCTACGCGCACCACAGCCGGCAGTTCGCCCGCGCCTTTCGCCACGGCCTGCAGCAGCCCGGCGTTCTCGGCGAGGCGCCCATGCATCTTCCAGTTACCCACTACCAGTTTGGCTCGTTGTGTCGACATCTATCGTCTTCTGTTGACGGCGGGCCTCGCTTGCGCCTGCTTCGTTGCGCTTACAGTCCGCCTTTCGGATTCATGCGGCGCGTCCGCCTTTCGGATTCATGCGGCGCGCGCAAAACGCGTAATTTTACTGCGTGGGGGAGATCGGGTCAAACACACACGTTGACACCCGCTCCCGTCGGCAACGGGCTCGCATCAAGCGTCCTGACCCCAGGTCAGCACGATCTTGCCGACATGCGTGCTGCTTTCCATCAGCGCGTGGGCGTCGGCGGCCTGCGCGGCGGGAAATATCCGATGCACCACCGGCTTGATTCGCACGCCTTCCAGATGGGACCACACCTGCTCCCTCAACTGCGCGGCAATTTTCGCCTTGAACTCCACCGGCCGCGGACGCAGCGTCGAGCCGGTCACGGTCAAGCGGCGACGCAGCACTTCGTTGAGATTGAGTTCCGCCTTCGCGCCGCCCAACAGCGCGATCAGCACGATACGGCCGCCGTCTGCCAACGCCGTCAGCTCGCGCGACACGTAACTGCCGGCCACCATGTCGAGCACCACGTCGACGCCGCGATCGTTGGTACGCGACTTGATGACTTCGACGAAATCTTCAGTCTTGTAGTTGATCGCACGCTCGGCGCCCAGCGCTTCGCACGCGCGGCATTTGTCGTCCGAACCGGCGGTTGCGAAAACGCGGAAACCGAGCGCGTGCGCGATCTGGATCGCGGTCACGCCGATGCCGCTCGAGCCGCCCTGCACGAGCAGCGTTTCGTTCGCACCGCCCTCGCCCTTGCCGAGCTGCGCGCGGTCGAACACATTGCTCCACACGGTGAAGAACGTTTCCGGCAGCGAGGCGGCCTCGACATCCGACAGACCGGCCGGCACCGGCAGGCACTGCAACAACGGCGCGACGGCGTATTCGGCATAGCCGCCGCCCGCCAGCAACGCACAGACGCGATCGCCGATTTTCAAACCAAACGGATTGTTCTTTTCGTCGATGTCGCCACCGACGATTTCCCCCGCCACTTCCAGCCCCAGCAGGTCGGACGCACCCGGTGGCGGCGCATAGGCGCCCTTGCGCTGAAACACGTCGGGACGGTTGATGCCGGAAGCCGCCACCTTGATCAGCACCTCGCCCGCTTTGGGCTGCGGCGTGGGCCGCTCCGCGAGCTTGAGAACTTCCGGCGCTCCGAATTCCGTGATTTCGATCGCTTTCATCTGCGTCAACTCCAAGATTGGATTGCGTTGCGTACCGCGCGTTCTGCAGGCGGTCCGCTGAGCGGGACCTCATGCGCATTGTCGCCCGATTGGAGCAATCACGCGCGCTACCCGATTTTCGCCAACCGCCCGATGCAAGCAGCGTACCGTTTGCGCGACCCACAGCCATCCGCAACGCAATCCACCCTGTGTCCACCATGAAAAACGGCCGGCGCGCCTTCGCGCTGCCGGCCGTTGTGCCACTACCGCTTTACTGCGGCGTCGTTCAGCAACGCCTTCGCGGACAAACGCACGCGGCCCTTCTCGTCCGTCTGGATGACCTTGACCTTCACCTGCTGGCCGTCCTTCAGGTAGTCGTTGATGTCCTTGATACGCTCGTTGGCGATTTCGGAGATGTGCAGCAGACCGTCCTTGCCCGGCAGGATGTTCACTATCGCGCCGAAATCGAGCAGCTTGAGCACCGTGCCCTCGTAGACCTGGCCCACTTCGACTTCGAGCGTAATGTTCTCGATACGCTTTTTCGCTTCGGCCATGCCTTCGCTGCTGGTGCTTGCGATGGTCACCACGCCGTCGTCGGAAATATCGATCGTCGTGCCCGTTTCTTCCGTCAGCGCACGGATCACCGAACCGCCCTTGCCGATCACGTCGCGGATCTTTTCCGGGTTGATCTTGATGGTGATCATGCGCGGTGCGAACTCAGATAATTGCGTGTTCGCGCCCGACACCGCCGAAGTCATCTTGCCGAGGATATGCATGCGGCCTTCCTTCGCCTGCGCGAGGGCGACCTGCATGATTTCCTTCGTGATGCCCTGGATCTTGATGTCCATCTGCAGCGCGGTGACGCCCTGTTCCGTGCCCGCCACCTTGAAGTCCATGTCGCCGAGGTGATCTTCGTCGCCGAGGATGTCGGTCAGCACAGCAAACTTGTTGCCTTCGAGAATCAGGCCCATGGCGATGCCGGCGACGTGCGCCTTCATCGGCACGCCGGCGTCCATCAGCGCGAGGCAGCCGCCGCACACCGAAGCCATCGACGAAGAACCGTTCGATTCCGTGATTTCCGACACGACGCGGATCGAGTAGCCGAATTCGTCGGCGCTCGGCAGGCACGCAGCCAGCGCGCGCTTCGCCAGACGGCCGTGACCGATTTCGCGGCGCTTCGGCGAGCCGACGCGGCCCGTTTCGCCGGTCGCGAACGGAGGCATGTTGTAGTGAAGCATTAAGCGTTCGCGGTACTCGCCTTCGAGCGCGTCGATGTTCTGCTCGTCACCCTTCGTGCCGAGCGTGGCCACCACCAGCGCCTGCGTTTCGCCGCGCGTGAAAAGCGCCGAACCGTGGGTGCGCGGCAGCACGCCGGTGCGGATCTCGATCGGGCGCACCGTGCGGGTGTCGCGGCCGTCGATACGCGGCTCGCCGTTCAGGATCTGCGTACGGACGATCTTCGCTTCGATGTCGAACAGCACATTGCCGACGGTCGCCTTGTCGGCCGCCACCGTGCCGCTTGCCGCGGCTTCTTCTTCCAGCTTCGCCGAAACCGCTGCGTAGACTTCCTTCAGCTTGGTCGAACGCGCCTGCTTGTCGCGGATCTGATAAGCCGCGAGCAGATCGGCTTGCGCCAGTTCCGTCACGCGCGCGATCAGCGGCTCGTTCTTCGCGGCCGGCTGCCAATCCCATTCCGGCTTGCCGCCTTCGCGGACCAGATCGTGGATTGCGTCGATCGCGACTTGCATCTGCTCGTGGCCGAACACCACGGCGCCGAGCATCACTTCTTCGCTCAGCTGCGGCGCTTCCGATTCCACCATCAGCACCGCGCGTTCCGTACCGGCGACCACGAGGTCGAGCGCCGAGTCCTTCATTTGCGGACGCGTCGGGTTCAGCACGTATTCATTGTTGATGTAAGCCACGCGCGCTGCGCCGACCGGTCCGTTGAACGGCAGACCGGACACCGCGAGCGCCGCCGACGCGCCGATCAGCGCGGGAATGTCGGCGGGAATGTCCGGGTTCAGCGACAGAACGTGGATGACGACCTGCACTTCGTTGTAGAAGCCCTCCGGGAAGAGCGGACGCAGTGGACGGTCGATCAGGCGCGAAATCAGCGTTTCGCCTTCCGACGGACGGCCTTCGCGGCGGAAGAACCCGCCCGGAATCTTGCCCGCAGCGTAGGTCTTCTCGAGATAGTCGACGGTCAGCGGGAAGAAGTCCTGGCCCGGCTTCGCCGTCTTGGCGCCGACCACGGTTGCCAGAACCATGGTGTCTTCGACGTCGACGATGACGGCGCCGCTCGCCTGGCGAGCGATTTCACCGGTTTCGAGGCGAACGTTGTGTTGTCCCCACTTAAATTCTTTGACGACCTTGCTGAACATAGTCATTGCTTTTCCTCATCTAATGCCGCGCGGAACAGAAGCGGCGCGGCAACGCCAGGACCGGCGCCGCATGGGAAGAGGTGTGTTATGCCATTCCAGAGAGCCGCATGCTGCGTCGCCGGTAGTGCGAGAAGGCCGGCGAGGCGCGCGAACCGCTGGAATGACACAAAGCTCCGCCCTGAAGCCCGGCCATGTTTCTATTTCTGCTTCTTCTACTGTCTACTGCTTTGTGCTGCGTTCTGCTGCTATTTTGTGCTGCCTGTTACTGCCTTCACTGCTGCGAGCCCGCCGCGCGAACCGATACGCCGCTTTCGAGGCCGGCGGCGCACCTCACGCGAAGCACGCCGCGCAAAAACAAAATGCCTGCATCAGCGGAACTGACACAGGCATCTTGCTGAACGACTGGCCGATTACTTACGCAGACCCAGCTTCTCGATCAGAGCGCGGTAACGGTCCGCGTCCTTACCTTTCAGGTAGTCGAGCAGCTTGCGGCGGCGGCTCACCATGCGCAGCAGACCGCGGCGGCTGTGGTGATCTTTCGCGTGTGCCTTGAAGTGAACGGTCAGTTCGTTGATGCGGGTCGTGAGCAGCGCGACCTGAACTTCGGGTGAGCCGGTGTCGTTGGCTGCGCGTGCGAATTGCGCGACGACTTCGGACTTCTTGCTTGTATCAACTGCGGACATGTCGATTTCCTTGAGAACTAGACAGGCGGTCACGGAAGAAAGGCCGTGCCGTGGATTACCCGTGCAAACTGGCGCAGCAAACTGCTTTCAAACAACTGCTTCCAAACTGCTCTTAAACCGCTTTTCAGACAGCTCGTGTACTGCCGGCAACGCAACGGGACGCGTATTGTAGCACAGCGCAATCCCGCCGCGAACCCCGCCGCGCCGGGCGAAATGGCATCCGCGCGCGCAGCGGCGTCGCGGCACGTCGGCGCGCACCGATGCGCCTTTACGGCCGCTTCATCTTGCAGACAGTCGGCGGCACCGTGCGAAAGCCGAACCCGGAGCCTTCGTTGTCGAAACGCACGCCGCGCGTGCCGGCTTTGTCCATTTCCATCACGTAAAGGGGCTGGATCAGTTGATGGTCGTCCGCCCGCATCCACGACGCGTGAAAGCCGTTGTCGAACCGGATGCCTTCCAGCGCGCGACCGCCCTCGGATCGGCGCTTTTCGCGCGGTTCATCGCCGCGGCCAGGGTTTCGATCATCAACGGCATGCGCAGCACCGGATAGTCGTCCTGCGCAGCCGGGAAGCGCGCGCCTGGTACCACGCATCCGAGGCCGCGCCGCCCGCGTCGGATGCCAGTCCGCCACCGCGATCACGCGCCCGACGCCCGCCTCCCCGAGCGCGGCCGGCGCGCCAAGACTGTTCCCATAGAACGTGTAGAACTTCGTGTCGGGACCCTGCTCGCGCGCCGCTTTCACGAGCAGCGTCAGGTCGTTGCCCCAGTTGCCCGTGATCACGGCATCGGCACCGCTCGCGCGCATTTTCGCGACGTACGGCGCGAAGTCCTTCACGCGGCCTATCGGATGAAACTCGTCGCCGACCACTGCGATGTCCGGGCGCTTCGCCCGCAGCGCGGAGCGCGCGAGACTGCTCACGTCTGCCCGAAGCTGTAGTCCTGGTTCAGCAGATAGACCTTCTTCACCGCCTTGTCGCGCTGGATCACGTCAGCAAGCGCGTCCATGCGCATGCCCGCGTGCGCGTCGAAGCGGAAGTGCCAGAAACTGCAGCTGGCATTGGTCAGCGCGGGGTCGTCAGCGGAATAGTTGAGGAACAGCTCGCGGTTGCCCGGCTCGCGGCTGTTCTGCTTGTCGATGGCGCCGATGAGCGCTGCCGCGACCGCTGAACTGTTGCCCTGCAGGATATAGCCGATGTGCCGATCGGCGGCCGCGCGCAGTTGCGTGAGCGCTTCTTCGGTGCCACCCTTGCTGTCCAGCACGACCAGCTCGAGCGGATGTGCGCCGTCTGCGAGTTGCACACCGCCGCGCGCGTTGACCTGTTCGACGCCGAAGCGCAGATTGCGCTCCACCGCCGCGCCGGCGTTCGCGAACGGACCGGACATGCCTTCGATCAGCGCAAGCTGGATCGGTGCGCCGGTGAGCTTCTGCGCCGTTTCAGGCGCGGCGGCCGTCTGGGCCGTCTGGGCCGTCTGGACGGTCTGCGCCGCGCGAGCCCCGCCGGCCGCCGCCATCACTGCCACCGAGATTGCCGCCAAGACCGCTGCCGTCTTCCGTTGCCACTTCGCCATCGCCCGTTTCCGTCTGGTTCGTCAAAGCGCGGATCATAGGGCGCGGGCGACGGAATAAGCAAGCCGCGCGAGCCGCTACCGTGCACGCCGGCCGGCGCGCGAACGGGCAAATCTTTTATTGCGCCGCGTGTCAAAATGCTCTGTGTTGACGATAAAAACCGCTACTTGAAAAGTCACTGGAGGAATTCATGTTCAACCGCCATCACCGCAAGGCGGCCTCGACGGAGGCGCCGGCTGCGGGACCTGCCGGGCGCCTGCGCCGCGCGGCACTCGTGTGCCTGAGCGCGCTGGCGCTGGCCGGCTGCGCGCAGCCTTGGCAGCAGTACCAGGCCGGCGCGGACGAATCGACAATCATCGCGCGCCTCGGCCCGCCGCGCGAAAGCTACGCCCTGCCGAACGGCGGCAAGCGCCTGATGTGGCCCACGCAGCCAATGGGTGAAACCACCACCGCGGCCGACATCGATGCCTCCGGCAAGATCGTCAACGTGCGCCAAGTCTTGCAGCCGAACGAGTTCTATCGCGCCGAAGTCGACAAGTGGACGAAGGGCGACGTGCTGGTGAATTTCGGCCGCCCGGTCGAAACGTCTTACTTCCCGTTGATGAAGCGCGAAGTCTGGACCTATCGCTATCTCGAGGACAATGTCTGGTACATGATGTTCAGCTTCTATTTCGACGACCAGGGTGTGCTGCGTCTTACGCAGAAAACGCCCGATCCGCTGCATGATCCAGATCGCCGGAACCTGTTCTAGCCGACGCTGTCATTTAATCTACGCGCACCTCCGAAAGCCGCGCTCGCGAAGCGGCTTTTTTTATTTATTTCGCATCGCGACGAATTTTATTTCACACACAGACGATTAATTTTTTGATAGAAAGACTTTTGTAAGTATCGATCCAGTGCTGGTCGTCGCCCAAAAAGAAGCGCGGCCACACGGCACCGCCGTGATTCCTGCACCGGACGATGCGCCCCTTCATGGAGCCGCTATCGATGAATCGTCCTAAACGCCTTCTCGTCGCCAACGTCGCATGGACGCACGACACCGCCGAGCGCAACCCCGAATTTTTCCGCGATCTGGCGCGCGGTCAGAACCCGCACGTGCTGTGGATCGGCTGCTCGGACAGCAGCGTGCCCGCCGAAACCATCACGCATTGCGAGCCGGGCGACCTGTTCGTCCACCGCAACATCGCCAACCTCTTTCATTCCGACGACGACAACTCCGCGAGCGTTCTCGAATACGCGGTGCGCGTGCTGAAAGTCGACACGTGATCGTTTGCGGACATTACGGCTGCGGCGGCGTGCGCGCGTCGCTCCTGCCGCCCGATCCGGGGCTGCCGCATGTGAACTGCCGCATCGCGCCGCTTTGTTCGCTCGCGAGAGCGCATCGCGACGAGCTCGACGCAAAAGCGAGCGAACGCGAGCGCGTCGACCGGCTGGCCGAACTCAACGTGCTCGAACAGGTGCGCCAGCTTCGCGCGCATCCGATCGTGCGCGACGCCGAGCCCGCGCCGCTCGTGCACGGCTGGATCTTCGCGCTCGAAGACGGACGCCTCAAGGTGCTGACGTCCGGCTACGAAGCCGACGACGCGATGACCTGCGAGACAGCCGCCCACAGCGCTTAGCGCCTCGCTGCCATCGCTGCGCCGGGATGTGCCTGGATGTCCCACCGGGCGCCACCGATCCGGTTCAGCCTTCGTCTTACACAGGCATCATTTATTTCTGCACCGACACCATGAATCTTCGAGCTTTCTTTTCGACATTTCAGCGCGACGCGCTTGCGGGCACTGTCGTTTTTCTCGTAGCGCTGCCGCTGTGCCTCGGCATTGCCAATGCATCCGGCGTCGAGCCGTTCGCCGGGCTCGTCTCGGGCATCGTCGGCGGGCTGGTCGTCGCGGTCCTGAGCGGCTCGCGGCTGAGCGTGAGCGGACCGGCGGTAGGTCTCGTCGTGATTGTCGTCGACGGGATTGCGCAGCTCGGCAGCTTTTCCGCGTTCCTCGCGGCGGTGCTGCTGTCCGGCGCGATCCAGTTCGGCTTCGGTATGCTGAAGGCCGGCCGCTTTGCAGCCTATGTGCCGTCGCCCGTCATTAAGGGCATGCTTGCCGCCATCGGCATCCTGCTGATCGTCAAGCAGTTTCCGCTCGCGCTCGGGCTCGTGAATGGGCCAGCCAAAGGCGCGTTGCCAGCGGGCGGCACGATCGCGGCGCCGTTCGGCGCGGTCTCGGCGGTGGCCTGCGTCATCACGCTGCTGTCGCTCGCCATCCTGCTGGCCTGGGAGACGCGTCCTATGCGCCGCTTCGCGCTCGTGCGCATCGTGCCCGCGCCGCTCGCGGTCGTGCTGCTCGGGATCGGCGCGACGCTGCTCCTGACTATGCTCGCGCCGCCGGCCAAACATCGCGTCGCGCTGCCGTTGCTGGAATCGTTCGCGGCCTTGAGCGTCGCGCTCGAATGGGCCGACTTCGGCCCGCATTTCGCCCAACTCGTCAATCCGGACGTGTGACGCGTGGCGATCACGCTCGCGATCGTCGCGAGTCTCGAAACCTTGCTGAGCCTGGAAGCGGTCGAGCAGATCGACCCCGAACGCCGCCCGGCGCCGCCGGATCGCGAGCTGAAGGCACAAGGCGTGGGCAACCTGATTGCAGGCGCGATCGGCGGCCTGCCGCGCAGCTCGGCGAACGTGCATGCCGGCGCGCAAAGCCGGCTGTCGGCGATCATTCACGGCGTGCTCCTGCTCGTGAGCGTGTTCGCGTTGACGAGCATCATCAACCTGATTCCGCTCGCCTGTCTTGCCGCGATCCTGATTTTCACGGGGCTGAAGCTCGCCAAGCCGTCGCTGTTCGTCGCGGTCGCGAGGCAGGGGTTTGCGCCGTTCGCGCCGTTTATCGTCACGCTGGTCGGCGTGCTGGCGACCGACCTTCTGATCGGCATTGTGCTCGGCATTCTGTGCAGCGTGCTGCTCGCGCTGTATGCGAACCTGCGGCGTCCTATCGTGCTCGCGCAACACGGCGATCACTATCTGCTGTCGTTTCGCAAAGATGTGTCGTTCCTCGGCAAGGTGCCGCTCAAGCACTACCTGCAGCAGATTCCGGACGGCGCCACGCTGATCGTCGATGCGACGCGCGCCGATTTCGTCGATCACGACGTGCGTGAAATGCTCGACAGCTTCGTCGACGAGGCGCCCCGCCGCGGCATCGCGGTGGAAGTGCGGCATCAGGTCCGCACGCAGGCGCGCGCGGCGCGCGGCTGGTCGATGCGACGCGCGGCAACCGAGTAACGTGGGGAGACGGCGGCGGGCAAACAGGACGCGCCCGTCGCATAAAAAAGCCCCGCGCTGTTTGAGGCGCGGGGCTTGATGCTGGCTGGTGCTGGCTGGTGCCACTGGTGCCGCTTTGTGCCGCTTGCCGGTTCGCGCCGCTTGCTACTGCAAGCCGTCAGACCGTGCCCCGCTGCTCCAGCCCGCCCCCACGCCCGGCTTCACTCCGAGCGCGGCGGGTTAAGCTTGTCGGAGTTCGAATACAGCTTGTTGAGCGCCAAGATATACGCTTTCGCCGACGCGGCGACAATGTCCGGATCGGTGCCGACACCATTGACGATGCGCCCGCTCTTCGACAGCCGCACGGTCACTTCGCCCTGCGCCTGCGTGCCCGTGGTGATCGCGTTCACCGAGTAAAGCAGCAGCTCAGAACCGCTGCCCACTTCCGTTTCGATTGCGTTGAGCGTGGCGTCCACCGGACCGTTGCCGCGCGCTTCGCCGGTGATTTCCTTGCCGTCCACTGCGAATACGATCTTCGCGTGCGGCTGCTCGCCGGTCTCCGAATGCTGCGACAGCGACACGAACTTGTAGTGCTCCTTCTCCTGCGCCTCAGCCGATTCCTCGGTGACGATCGCAATGATGTCCTCGTCGAAAATCTCCGCCTTGCGGTCGGCCAGTTCCTTGAAGCGCGCGAATGCGGTATTATTGAGTTCAGCCTCGCTGTCGAGCGCAATGCCCAGTTCCTGCAGGCGCTGCTTGAACGCATTGCGGCCCGACAACTTGCCGAGCACGATCTTGTTCGCGCTCCAACCCACGTCTTCCGCGCGCATGATTTCGTACGTGTCGCGCGCCTTCAGCACGCCGTCCTGGTGGATGCCCGATGCGTGCGCGAATGCGTTCGCGCCCACCACACGGCCTTGTTCGGCTGCACGACGAAACCGGTGATTTGCTACACCAGTTTCGATGCCGGCACGATCTGCGTTGTATCGAGGCCCAGTTCGAGTCCGAAATAGTCCTTGCGGGTCTTCACGGCCATCACGATTTCCTCGAGCGACGTATTGCCCGCCCGCTCGCCGAGACCGTTGATCGTGCACTCCACCTGACGCGCGCCGCCGATCTGCACGCCCGCCAGCGAATTGGCGACCGCCCGCCATGCCGAGATCGTTATGGCAGGCAGTGCACCGAGAACACCGCCTTGTGCGAGTTCGGAATGCGCTCGCGCAGCGTTTTGACGAGATTGCCGTACAACTCCGGCACGCCGTAACCGACCGTGTCCGCGATGTTGATGGTGGTCGCGCCTTCGGCAATCACCGCTTCCAGCACGCGGCACAGGAAATCCATGTCCGAGCGGCTGCCGTCTTCCGGCGAAAACTCGACGTCGTCCGTGAATTTGCGCGCGAAGCGCACGGCCAGCTTCGCCTGCTCGAACACCTAGTCCGGCGTCATGCGCAGCTTCTTTCCATGTGCAGCGGCGAGGTCGCGATGAACGTGTGAATGCGGAAACGCTCGGCCGGTTTCAGCGCGTCGGCCGCACGTTGAATGTCCTTGTCGTTCGCGCGCGCGAGCGAGCAGATGGTGCTGTCCTTGATCAGCTCGGCAATGGTGTGAATGGCTTCGAAGTCGCCGTTTGAGCTCGCAGCAAAGCCCGCTTCGATCACGTCGACTTTCATCCGCTCGAGTTGCTTCGCGATACGGATTTTTTCTTCTTTCGTCATCGACGCGCCGGGCGATTGCTCGCCGTCACGCAGCGTAGTGTCGAATATGATCAGTTTGTCGGACATGTCGAGTCTCCTGCGGAGTACTTTAATTGGGGAAATCGGATAGGGAATCGGGATGCGGTCGCGCCCAGCGCCACGGCGGTGACACCTCGGCATCACGTCAACGGCATGTCAACATCGCGGACGGCGCTCGAGCATAGCGAGGCGAACAGCGGCATGGCCGGTTAGCGTGGTTGCCGCGGGGCTGGCAGGCCCGTCAGCGCAGTTTTATGCCGGCTTGGCTCCATAGCCGCAGCGTCGACGGAAAAAGGAACGTGGACGCAGTCATCCAACGACTATAGCGGCATTCCACCTGCCGTGCAATTGGCGCCGGGCCTGCCTGGCAAGCGCTTCGCGAACGTTTCGCACGGGTTGGCAAACTGTCAAGCAAGCGTGCTTGCCAAAAAGAAACGGCGCCCCGAAGGGACGCCGTTGTTGAGTGCCTGGCTCTGCTGGGACGACGGTTACAACGACGGTCACAACGACTGTCGCGACGCCGGCGGCTACCGGTCGTGCGCGACCGAGCGAGCAGGATTCGCCCTGCCCCGCAGCGCCTGATAACCCCAGAACACATAGCCGGACAGGCCGTACAGCACGAACAGGCCGAACAGCATCAAAGGCGGATCCGACGACACCAGCACGAACGCGACCACCACGAGCAGAATCACGCCGAACGGCACGCGATGCCGCACGTCGAGCGCCTTGCCGCTGTAAAACGGCGCGTTGGACACCATGGTCACGCCTGCGTAGATGGTCAGCACAAACGCGACCCATGGCAGCCAGACGAGCTTGAGCGGCACGCGGTTGTCGGTGGCGAGCCACACGAAGCCTGCGATCAGCGCCGCGGCCGCCGGACTCGGCATGCCCTGGAAGAACCGCTTGTCGACCACGCCGATGTTCGTATTGAAACGCGCGAGCCGCAGCGCCGCGCCCGAACAGTAGACGAAAGCCGCGAGCCAGCCCCAGCGGCCGAGATCTTTCAGGATCCACTCATACATGACGAGCGCCGGCGCAACGCCGAACGACACCATGTCGGAGAGACTGTCAAACTGCTCGCCGAACGCGCTTTGCGTGTGCGTCATGCGAGCCACGCGACCGTCCATGCCGTCGAGCACCATGGCGACGAAAATCGCGATGGCCGCGACCTCGAAGCGCACGTTCATGGCCTGCACGACGGCAAAGAAGCCGCAGAAGAGCGCCACCGTGGTGAAGGCGTTCGGCAGCAGATAAATGCCGCGCTTTCGCAGGAATTGCTGACGCTGCGCGCGCCGGCTGTCTACGGCCGGCGACTCCGCGACGATCGGCTTGTTGCGGCGGAACGGACGCGGCAGCGGTCCACTGTTGCGCGGTCGGCGCGGTTTGAATGCGGCCATTCGGACAACCTCCTTTGTGCCGCTTCAGAGTTCAGCGAGGATCGTGGACGACGCCGACACTTTCTCGCCGATCGACACACGCGGACGGCTGCCCACCGGCAAATACACCTCGACGCGCGAGCCGAAGCGGATAAAGCCATACCGTTGACCGCGCGTAAGCGGCTCACCTGCACGCACATAGCAAAGAATGCGCCGCGCGATCAGGCCGGCGATCTGCACTGACGTGACCGTCTGGCCGCCAGCCATTTCGATCACGATCGCATTGCGCTCGTTTTCGAGCGAGGCCTTGTCCACCGCCGCGTTCAGATAGGCGCCCGGAAAATATTCGACCTTGGAGATCGCGCCGTCGACCGGCGAGCGCTGCGAATGCACGTTGAATACGTTCATGAACACGCTGATTTTCAGCGCTTCACGATTGGCATACGGATCATGCGCGGTTTCCACGGCGACGATGCGGCCGTCGGCCGGGCACAGCACGGCGTTCGCCTGCGTCGGGATAGGGCGCGCCGGATCGCGGAAAAACTGCACGACGAAGATCAGGATCAGCCAGAAGATCCAAGCAAAGCCGAACCCCGCGAAAGCGTGAACCAGTAATGCAACGACGGCCGCGATGGCGATGAACGGCCAGCCTTCTCGCGCGATGATCGGATGTGGGTAATTCATGGATGGCTTCAGTGTTTTTGTAAAACCGTAGGATAGCAAAAGCCGCCCAGGGTTCAGCACCCTTGGGCGGCTTTTTGCATGACCGACGCCTGCGGCGGTGCGCCGCGCCGGCTTCGTGCGATAAAACGGACTTCTTAGTTCTTCGACTGGTCGACCAGCTTGTTCTTCGCGATCCACGGCATCATGGCGCGCAGCTTCGAGCCGACCTGCTCGATCTGGTGCTCGGCCGTCAGACGGCGGCGCGATTGCAGCGTCGGAGCGCCGGCCTTGTTTTCGATGATGAAGCTCTTTGCGTACTCGCCCGTCTGGATGTCGGTCAGCACAGCCTTCATCGCCTTCTTCGTTTCAGCCGTCACGATGCGCGGACCCGTCACGTACTCGCCGTATTCGGCGTTGTTCGAGATCGAGTAGTTCATGTTCGCGATGCCGCCTTCGTAGATCAGGTCGACGATCAGCTTCAGTTCGTGCAGGCACTCGAAGTACGCCATTTCCGGCGCGTAGCCGGCTTCAACCAGCGTTTCGAAGCCTGCCTTGATCAGGTCGACCGTACCGCCGCACAGCACAGCTTGTTCGCCGAACAGGTCGGTTTCGGTTTCTTCGCGGAAATTCGTTTCGATGATGCCGGCACGGCCGCCGCCGTTTGCCGCTGCGTACGACAGCGCGATGTCGCGCGCCGCGCCCGACTTGTCCTGCGCGACTGCGATCAGGTGGGGCACGCCGCCGCCTTGCGAGTAGGTGCCGCGCACCGTGTGGCCCGGCGCCTTCGGCGCGATCATGATGACGTCCAGATCCGCGCGCGGGATCACCTGGCCGTAGTGCACGTTAAAGCCGTGCGCGAAGGCGAGCGCCGCGCCCTGCTTGATGTTCGCGTGGACTTCCTTCGCGTACACGTCGGCGATCTGCTCGTCGGGCAGCAGCATCATGACGACGTCCGCGCCCTTCACGGCTTCCGCCACTTCCTTCACTTGCAGGCCGGCATTCTCAGCCTTGCTCCACGATGCGCCGCCCTTGCGCAGACCGACCGTGATGTTCACGCCGCTTTCCTTCAGGTTCAGCGCGTGCGCATGGCCTTGCGAGCCATAGCCGATGATGGTGACCTGCTTGCCCTTGATGAGGGAGAGATCAGCGTCCTTGTCGTAGAAAACTTTCATGTCGGTTCCTTGGCTAAATTCGATGATTCAGAGAGATTCGATACTGCGAATGTTGTGCTGCAAGGCCGGATGGTAATGAGCCCCGTCCGGCCCGGATCGGGACGCCGCGCGTTACACCTTCAGAATGCGCTCGCCGCGGCCGATGCCCGAGCTGCCCGTGCGGACCGTTTCGAGAATCGCAGTGGCGTCGAGCCCTTCGATGAAGGCGTCGAGCTTGTCGCTCGCGCCCGTCAGTTCGATCGTGTAGGTCTTTTCGGTGACGTCGATGATGCGGCCGCGGAAAATATCCGACATCCGCTTCATTTCCTCACGTTCCTTGCCGACCGCCCTCACCTTGATCAACATCAGCTCGCGCTCGATGTGGGCGCCCTCTGTCAGGTCGACCACTTTCACCACCTCGATCAGGCGGTTCAGATGCTTCGTGATCTGTTCGATCACGTCGTCCGAGCCAATGGAGACGATGGTCATGCGCGACAGCGAACGGTCTTCGGTCGAAGCCACCGTCAAGGTTTCAATGTTGTAGCCGCGTGCGGAGAAGAGACCCACCACGCGTGAGAGCGCGCCCGGTTCGTTTTCCAGCAGGACGGAAATAATGTGTCTCATGTTTCGCTTCTTCCAGATGTTGTGTCGATGTCTGCGAACGGTTCGGCGCCGCTTCGTCCGCCTGCGTCTTTTTTGAAGACGCAGGCGGACGAAGCGGCGCTAGCAGCCGTCGTTATAGATCTTCCGAACCCATGAGCATCTCGGTGATGCCCTTGCCGGCCTGGACCATCGGCCAGACGTTTTCGGTGGGGTCGGTCTGGAAGTCGAGAAACACCGTGCGATCTTTCAGGCGCAGCGCTTCCTTCAGCGCCGGCTCCACGTCGGCCGTGCGTTCGATACGCATGCCCACGTGGCAGTACGCCTCGGCGAGCTTCACGAAATCCGGCAGCGAATCCATGTACGAATGCGAATAGCGCTTGCTGTATTCGATCTGCTGCCACTGGCGCACCATGCCCAGATAGCGGTTATTGAGCGAGATGATCTTCACAGGCGTGTCGTACTGCTTACAGGTCGACAGTTCCTGGATACACATCTGGATCGAGCCTTCGCCCGTGATGCAGAGCACGTCGTCGTCCGGGTGCGCCATCTTCACGCCCATCGCCGCCGGCAGGCCGAAGCCCATGGTGCCGAGGCCGCCCGAGTTGATCCAGCGGCGCGGCTTGTTGAATCTGTAGAACTGCGCGGCCCACATCTGGTGCTGGCCGACGTCGGAACAGACGAACGCATTGCCGTCGGTCAGCTCCCACGCCTTTTCCACCACGTACTGCGGCTTGATGATGTCGCTCTTGCGGTCGAACTTGAGGCAGTCTTTCGCGCGCCAGGCCTCGATGTCCTTCCACCAGTCGGCGAGCGCCGCGGTGTCCGGGCCATGCTCGGCCGTCTGCAACTGCTCGATCAGCTCCTTCAGCACTTCCTTCACGTCGCCGACAATCGGAATGTCGACCTTGACGCGCTTCGAAATGGAAGAAGGATCGATGTCGATATGGATGATCTTGCGCGGACGCGACGCGAAGTGCGACGGGTCGCCGATCACGCGGTCGTCGAAACGCGCGCCGATCGCGATCAGCACGTCGCAGTGCTGCATCGCCATGTTGGCTTCGTACGTGCCGTGCATGCCGAGCATGCCGAGAAATTTCTTGTCGCTCGCGCGGTAGCCGCCCAGACCCATCAGCGTATTCGTGATCGGGTAGCCGAGCAGATCGGCGAACTGGTTCAGCTCGCGCGACGCGTCCGCGAGAATGATGCCGCCGCCGGTGTAGATGTACGGGCGCTTTGCCGACAGCAGCAAGGACACCGCCTTGCGGATCTGGCCGGAGTGGCCCTTGGTCACCGGGTTGTACGAGCGCAGCGACACGGTTTTGATCGGCTCGTACTGGCACGGCGCCTTCGAGACGTCTTTCGGAATGTCGATCAGCACCGGGCCGGGACGGCCGGTACGAGCAATGTAGAACGCTTTCTTGACGGTGGCGGCGAGGTCGCGCACGTCCTTCACGAGGAAGTTGTGCTTCACGCAGGGGCGCGTAATGCCGACCGTGTCGCACTCCTGGAACGCGTCCTGGCCGATCGCGGCAGTCGGCACCTGGCCGCTGATCACGACCATCGGGATCGAGTCCATGTAGGCGGTGGCGATGCCGGTCACCGCATTGGTAACGCCGGGGCCGGAGGTCACGAGGCACACGCCGACCTTGCCGGTGGAACGCGCGTAGGCGTCCGCTGCGTGGACCGCGGCCTGCTCGTGGCGCACGAGGATGTGCTCGAACTTGTCCTGCTTGTACAGCTCGTCGTAAATGTAGAGTACCGAGCCGCCGGGATAACCCCAGACGAACTCGACGTCTTCGTCGGCCAGTGCCTTCATAAGCACGGTGGCGCCGATAGAGTCAGCTTCGTGGTGTGGAGTGGTATCCGACGTGGAGAATTCCGCGCTGGGCATATTCATTCAATTCACCTTTCGAATTTTCGGCAAAAAATTGATCGGGTGCTCTCTGCCGGGCTTGTGGCTCGGGTTCAAGCGGCGCGTCCAGTTGACAGGTGAGCTTCTTGGGCCACACCTCAATGAGACAAGTCACTTATGTTGCGAACTAATAATGATAGCGTCAGACGCCCGCGCGGTCAAGCAAATATTGCCCGAACGCCCGCCGGCAAGGGCCGTTTCTGACCGACGCCCCGGCTCGCGACGACCCGGTCCGGCCCACCTTTTGCCCCTGGTTAGGCAAAAATTTGTTAGCATCCGCGAGTTTTACGACATTTTTCGACCGCGATTACGCGCACGCTCGCTGCGCCGACCCCCAACGGATGGCATCAGACAAGGAACTCGCCGACTTTCTGGCGGGCGTCGAAAGGCGCGCATTCAAGCAGACGGTCTACGCCGTGCGGGACGACGACGCCTCGCTCGATATCGTGCAGGACGCGATGATCAAACTCACCGAAAAATACGGCGACCGTCCCGCCGCCGAGCTTCCGCTGCTGTTTCAGCGTATTCTGCAAAATGCGACGCACGACTATTTCCGGCGTGCCAAAGTACGCAATACCTGGGTGAGCCTGTTCTCGTCGCTCGGCAATGCCGACGACGAGGAGTTCGACCCGCTCGAAACCTTCGAGCTCGAGCAGGGCTCCGCAGGCGCCGAGAGCAATGAGCGCAAACTCGAGCGCGAACAGGTCCTACAAATAATCGACGACGAAATCCAAAAGTTGCCGGCACGTCAACGGGAGGCGTTTCTCATGCGTTATTGGGAAGATATGGATGTCGCTGAGACTGCCGCCGCAATGGGCTGCTCGGAGGGCAGTGTGAAGATGCACTGCTCGCGGGCCACGCACACGCTGGCGCAAGCGCTCAAGGCCAAAGGAATCACGCTATGAGCTCCCTCGAAACAAAAGAACTCGAGTTCGCCCGCCAGGTGCGCCGCGCGCTCGACGAAAACGCGGCCGGCATTCCGTCCGTCGCCGTCGACCGGCTGGCCGCCGCCCGCCGTGCCGCGCTTGCACGCCAGAAGCCCGAAACCGTCAGCGCGCCGGTGTTCGTGCCGGCCTTCGCCGGCGTTCCCGCCGGCCTGTTGGCGGCGCCGCGGCCACAGCGCCGCTTCGCGCTCGCGTGGCCGCTCGCCGCGCTCGTCGTGAGCCTTGTCGGCATTGCGTACTGGGAAGATCAGCAGCGCACGGCCGAACTCGCCGATATCGATGCCGCCATGTTAAGCGACGACCTGCCGCTCAATGCCTATCTCGACCACGGCTTCAACGCGTATCTTTCGCGCGCACTGAGCGGGAGATCGTTCGGGTGAGCTACAAGCGCGGTCTGGCCGTTGTTTTCGGATGTGCGATAGCGGCGCTCGTGTCGTTTGCCGCCACCTATCCGCGCTTTTACCCGAGCCCCTCGCCCGCCGGCGCGCCTGCCGCGAACGGCACCGGCGCGGCGCCTGCGCCCGCGCCCACACTCGGCGTGGAGCTGCCGAGCCTGCCGGGCAGCAACAGCCCGCTCGCGTGTTCGCGCCTCAGCTCGGCCGAACATATCGCCCTTGCGCCGTTCGAGGCGCAGTGGGATTCCTTCAGCGACGAGCGCAAGCGCAAATGGCTGAAGATCGCGTCGCGTTACTCGAAGTTATCGCCGGAAGGGCAAAAACGCCTGCACGACCGGATGACCGAATGGATCCGCATGACGCCGGACCAGCGGCGTGTCGCGCGTGAGAACTATCAGGTCTCCAAACAGTTGCCGCGCGAAGCGCGCCAGAATGCCTGGAAGGCCTATCAGCAACTGCCCGAGGAAACCAAGCAGCGGCTCGCCGCGAGCGAGCATAAGCGGCGTCCGAGCGTGGTCAGCGCGCCGCCGTCGGGTCGGAGCGAAATCAAGGGACTCGACCGGCTGGTCAATGCGCGCGAGCGCGCCGCCGCTAGCGGCACGCCGTCGGCGAGCGCGGGGGCTGCCGCGTCGTTGCCGAGCCCGGCCTCGCTGCCGGTGTCGCCGGCGGAAGCACCGTCCATCTTCAATGGTTCATAAGCCGCGCTCGCCTGTGTCCGAACCGCGCGCGACTTCCCCACTCGACACGAATGCCGATCCGGCGTCGAGCGCGAGCGCCGGCGCACGAGCCGCGGTGCCGCCACCGCCACCACCCCCGTCGTCGCCCCGCAAGCCGCCTTCCGTTCGCCGCCGCCTCGCCGCACTGCTTTACGAAGCGCTGCTGCTGTTCGGCGTGGTATTCGTTGCGGGTTATCTGTTCAGCACGCTCACGCAGCAGCGCAACGGGCTCACGCATCACAACCTTCTTGCGGCGTGGATCGGACTCGTGGTCGGTCTGTATTTCGTGTGGTTCTGGACCCACAGCGGCCAGACCCTGCCGATGAAAACCTGGCGCCTGCGCGTGGTCGCCGCCGATGGCGCGCCACTCTCCGCGTGGCGCGCCATCGCGCGCTATCTGCTGGCGTGGCTATGGTTTCTGCCGCCGCTCGCGCTGCATCCGCTCCTCGGACTGCGCTTGCCGCAGACGCTCGCCATTGCGGGAATCTGGTTCGTGCTGTGGGCGGCGACCGGCCGCCTCGGTGCGAGCCGGCAGTTCCTGCACGACCGGCTTGCCGGAACCCGCGTGATCGACGTCACGCGCGAGGTGCCGCCCATGACCGTCGTGTCCTAGACGCCTCGCGAGCCGGCATCGCGCGGGCCAGACCGGGTCGTCCGCCGCTTCCCGCAGTAATAAGAACTTCTTGTGACTGTCACGCCATAGTCACGCGCCGTAGGCCCAATACGGGCACTGCAACTCGACGCGTGAGCCATGGACTCCAGAACGTCCGCGACTTCCCTGTTCCGCCAGACCGGCCCGAGCGTCGACCTCGTCGCGTTCCGCCCCGAACTCAGTCATAGCCACGGCCTGCCGCTGCCGGTCGCGCCGCTGCCGCTCGACAGCCACACGGGCCAGCACGACGACGATCACGCCGAGCCGCATCGCTACCGCACGATCTGGCTCTCGGACATCCATCTTGGCTCGAGCGACTGCCAAGCGCCCTATCTGCTCGATTTCCTGCGTCACAACGAATCGGAGTATCTGTACCTCGTTGGCGACATCATCGACGGCTGGCAGTTGAAGAAAGGCTGGTACTGGCCGCAGGCGCACAACGACGTCGTGCAGAAGGTGCTGAGGAAGGCGCGCAAGGGCACGCAGGTCGTCTATGTTCCCGGCAATCACGACGAAGCCGCGCGCCAGTTCTGCGACCTCGCGTTTGGCGACATCCACGTGCGCGGCGAGGCATTTCACACGACGCTCGCCGGCAAGCGCCTGTGGATCGTGCATGGCGATCTGTTCGACGGCGTGATCCAGCACGCCAAATGGCTCGCCTATCTCGGCGACACGCTCTACACGATGATCCTGATCCTGAACCGCTGGTTCAACCGGATCCGCAGCCGGCTCGGCTTTCCGTACTGGTCACTGTCGCAATACCTGAAGCATCAGGTGAAGAACGCGGTGAACTTCATCTCGTCGTTCGAACGCGTGATGACCGACGAAGCACGCCGCCGCGGCTGCGACGGCGTGGTCTGCGGGCACATCCACAAAGCCGAGATACGCGATATCGACGGCGTGCTGTATTGCAACGACGGCGACTGGGTCGAAAGCCTGTCGGCGCTCGTCGAAACGTATGAAGGCGAATTCAAGGTGATCTACTGGACCGTGATGCGCTCTCCGCAAGCGGGTGTGCAGAAGGCCCGCGCGACCGCTTAACCCTTTCAACTTCTGTCGTCCGGATCGAGGACACGATCGGGGACACAATCGAGAACACAAGCGAGGAACGAATCGATGAAGATCATGATCGTCACCGACGCATGGGAACCGCAGGTCAACGGCGTCGTGCGGACGCTCAAGAACACCACGCGCGAACTCAGCGAACTCGGCCACCGCGTCGATCTCCTGACGCCGCTCGAATTCAGAACGATCCCCTGCCCGACTTACCCGGAAATTCGTCTCTCGCTCCTGCCGCGCCGCAAGCTGCGCGAGCGTATCGACGCGTTCGGCCCCGACGCGCTGCATATCGCCACCGAAGGTCCGCTCGGCATGGCCGCTCGCGCCTACGCGATCCAGCACAAGCTGCCCTTCACGACGGCTTATCACACGCGCTTTCCCGAGTACGTGCAGGCGCGCTCGGCATCCCGCTCGCCGCGACTTACCGGTTCCTGCACTGGTTCCACAAGCCGTCGCTCGCGGTGATAGCGCCCACGCCGGTCGTGAAGAGCGACCTCGAGAAGTACGGCTTCACGAACGTCGTGCTGTGGACGCGCGGCGTCGACCTCGACATTTTTCATCCGATGGACTCCAAGGTGCTCAACACCGCGCGGCCGATCTTCCTGTACGTGGGGCGGGTGGCCGTGGAGAAAAACGTCGAGGCCTTCCTGAAGCTCGACTTGCCGGGCTCGAAATGGGTCGCGGGCAAAGGCCCGGCGCTCGCCGAATTGAAGTCGCGCTATCCGCAGGCGAACTATCTCGGCGTGCTGACGCAGGCTGAACTCGCGAAGGTTTATGCCGCCGCGGACGTGTTCGTGTTCCCGAGCCGCACCGACACGTTCGGGCTCGTGCTGCTCGAAGCGCTCGCGTGCGGCACGCCGGTGGCGGCCTA
Organism: uncultured Paraburkholderia sp.; assembly: GCA_940746715.1. Taxonomy (GTDB): domain Bacteria; phylum Pseudomonadota; class Gammaproteobacteria; order Burkholderiales; family Burkholderiaceae; genus Paraburkholderia. Next base: position 465,657 of record CALNWN010000003.1, on the reverse strand, counting down.
TCCGGTCACCGGTCCGATCGACGTCCTCGGCGACGGCGGCGCCGGCGCAATGAACGAGGACCTGCGCGAGGCGTGTCTCGAAGCGCTCAAGATCGACCGCGCGCATGCGCGTGCGTGGGCCGAGCGCTTCTCGTGGGCGGCGGCCTCGGAACAGTTCGCCTCGCATCTGAAGCCGCTGCCGCGCGCGTCCTATCGCGAGGAAAGCGCAGCCGCGTGACGCGGCGCGCCGGGTTGCCCATGCGAAGCCGATCCTCCCACGCGAGCCGCGCGTCCTCGAACGGCGGGCTGCGCGCCGTGCCCGCCCGCGACGCTCGTCACACGGAGCACGATAGCGCGGGCGTCGAGCCATTCGATGACGTCCGCGATGCCGCCGGCCGGCTCATGCCGGCGGACACGGCCTGAATGGCCACAGCGGAAATGGCGGACATGGCGAAGCCAGCGCCCACCCCGCGCACGCGTCGAACGAAATGCAGCACGAACCGCTCAGCCCCGACGATCCGCTCGCGCCGCTGCCCTTCAATCCGTACAAGAGCAATCGCGGCCTCACTCGCGCCTGGCACGCGATGAAAAACTCGCTCGCGGGTTTTCGCGTCGCGATCCGCGAGGAAAGCGCGTTCCGCCAGGAGCTGACACTCGCCGCGATTCTGCTGCCGTGCGGGCTGCTGGTGCCGGTCGAGCCGGTTGGGCGCGTGCTGCTGCTCGGCTCGGTGCTGCTGGTGCTGATTGTCGAGTTGCTCAATTCGAGCGTGGAAGCCGCCATCGACCGGATTTCGCTCGAGCGGCACGAGCTGTCGCGCCGCGCGAAGGACCTCGGCAGCGCCGCGGTGATGGTCGCGCTCGGCATGTGCCTGATGACGTGGGGGCTGATCGTCGGCCCGCTCGTCGTGCGCTGGGTGAAGGCCTGGTTTTAACCCGCAGCGGCGACGGCCAAAACGCGACGCGCGCAAAGTCGCATGCGAAATGCGTTACGTCGTCCAGAACAATGAAAACCCTGAGTATCCGCTTGGGATTAGAACGCTCGGTTTATAATTGTTCGGCAGTCTTAAAATAGCAACCGCGTCCGGGTGGTCCATACAGCAGCGGCACGCCGCCGCGCGCCCAACCCGGCGTAACCAGGGCCGGACGACATGGAAGCCAAACCTCCCCGCCGCACGCGCGAACGGATACTCGAACTGTCGTTGAAACTGTTCAACGAAATCGGCGAGCCGAACGTCACGACGACGACGATCGCCGAGGAAATGGAAATCAGTCCAGGCAACCTGTACTACCACTTCCGCAACAAAGACGACATCATCAACAGCATCTTCAGCCAGTTCGAGCAGGAGATCGAAAAGCGTCTGCGTTTTCCCGACGACCACCGCGCGACCATCGACGAAATGTGGTCGTATCTGCAGTACATGGTCGATTTCACGTGGCGCTACCGCTTCCTGTATCGCGACCTGAACGACCTGCTCGCGCGCAACCGCACGCTGGAAACGCACTTCAAGCAGATCATCAGCCACAAGGTGCGCTTTGCGAGCCAGTTCTGCGATCAGCTCGTGGCGGACGGCGAAATGGTCGCCACGCCGCAGGAACTGCAAGTGATCGCGACCAATATCGGTGTGATCGCAACGTATTGGCTGTCGTATCAGTTCGTCATGAATCCGCGCAAATACAACGAGCAGGAAGCGATCCGCGCGGAGCTGCATCAGGTGAGCGTGCAGATCGTGTCGTTGATGGCGCCTTATCTGCGCGGCCGCTCGCGGCAGATTTTCGACGACCTCGTGTCGGGCAAGCTGGAAAAGCGCGAGTTCTACGACTATTTGCCGCCGAAGGAAGGCGCCGCGCCTCGCAACGAATAGGACGTGTTTCCATGAAGTCGGTGTGTGTGTATTGCGGCTCCTCGAATGGAGTCAAACCGTTGTATGCAGAAGCGGCGCCGCGCGCGTTCGGGCGCGCGCTCGTCTATGGCGGCGGCAAGGTGGGTCTGATGGGCGTGATCGCCGACACGGTCATGGCCCGAAGGCGGCCGCGCGATCGGCGTGATTCCGCAGCTGCTCGTCAACAAGGAAGTCGGCCATAACGGTCTTACGGAGCTGCACGTCGTGCCCGACATGCATCAGCGCAAGAAGATGATGGCCGACCTGTCCGATGCGTTCGTCGCAATGCCGGGCGGCGCGGGCACGCTCGAGGAATTCTTCGAGGTGTACACGTGGGCGCAGCTCGGCTACCACCAGAAACCGGTGGCACTGCTCAATATCGACGGCTTTTACGATCCGTTGATCAAGCTGTTGCAGCACACGGTGGAGGAAGGCTTCATGCGGCATACCTATCTCGACATCCTGCAGATCGACGCTGATCCCGCCGGACTGATCGGCAAGCTGCAACGCTATCAGCCGCCCGCCGCCGACAAGTGGGCAATCAGGCGCGAAGCCGTCTGACTGACGGCTGCCGCGTAAGAACCGGCGCCCCGCCGGCCCCTTTTTAGCGCTTACTCTACTTGTACGCCGAGGCTGCGATGACCCGAACCGTTCTGATCACCGGCGGCAGCCGCGGCATAGGCCGCGCGACCGCGCGCCTGCTCGGCCCGCGTGGCTGGTCGGTCGGCGTGAACTACGCGCAGAACCTGGCGGCGGCGCAAGAAACCGTCGCCGAAGTCGAGCGAGCCGGCGGACGCGCGCTGCCCATTGCCGGCGACGTCGCCAGCGAAGCCGACGTGCTCGCCATGTTCGACGCCGTTCAGGCACAGTTCGGCCGGCTCGACGCGCTCGTCAACAACGCGGGCATCGTGGCGCCGTCCATGCCGCTCGCCGACATGGATCTCGCGCGGCTCACGCGCATGTTCAACGTCAACGTGCTGGGCGCATATCTCTGCGCGCGCGAAGCCGCGCGGCGCATGTCGACGGATCGCGGCGGCGCGGGCGGTGTGATCGTGAATGTGTCGTCGGCGGCGGCGCGCTTGGGGTCGCCCAACGAGTACATCGACTACGCGGGCTCCAAAGGCGCAGTCGACACCCTGACGCTCTGGCTCGCCAAGGAACTCGGGCCGCGCGGCGTGCGCGTGAACGCGGTACGGCCTGGCCTCATCGATACCGAAATTCATGCGAGCGGCGGCAAGCCCGAGCGCGCCGCCCAGCTCGGCGCAGTCACGCCCTTGGGTCGCCCGGGCCGCGCCGACGAGGTCGCCGAGACCATCGTCTGGTTGCTCAGCGACGCCGCGTCGTACGTCACCGGCGCGTTGCTCGACGTGTCCGGCGGCCGCTAGCCGCCCTTCCAGCTTCGGCTCGCGCCGCCGCGCCTGCTCTCTTGCCCTTGCCCATCGACGCATGACCGGCGCCCCCTGAATCGCCGCGATATGACGGCGACACGCCCGATCGCCGCGTTTATGCGTATCCGCGCTTGTAATCCACCGTAATAATGAGAGACTACAATCGCGACGATCGCGCGACCTTGCGCGACGCAAGCTAGAACATCGTGCGCGCGAAGCTGATGCTGCGCACCGCGACCAGAGATCGTTTCATGCAAGAAAAGTCTTCCGCACCGTGGCGCAAGGGGAACGCCGCGGCAGCGGTGTCCGCCACGGGCGGCCTCATCGACAGCGCAGACGAGGCGCGGGCGGCGAGCGCCGCCGGGCACGGCCCGAACAGCCCAAATAGCGTGTCTGCCGCCGGCGCTCAGACCGCCGCAGCGGCGGCGACTGCCCGACCCACCCAGGCTTCTAAACCCCAGGCATCCGGCGCAGCCGACAAGCCCGGTCTCGACTCGCCGGCTGCGGATCGCGCAAGCCGCGGCGGTGAACGTTGGCGTGCTCAGCACGGCGCGTCCACTGCTGTGGCTCGTCCCGCTGGCGATTCTCTGCGCGTGGCTGCTGCCGGGCACGCTCGGGCACGATCCGTGGAAGCAGGACGAAACCTACACGTTCGGCATCGTCAAGCACATGCTCGACACCGGCGATCTCGTCGTGCCCACCAACGCCGGCCAGCCGTTCGTCGAAAAGCCGCCGGTCTACGACTGGCTGGCCGCGGGCCTCGCCTGGATGTTCGGCCGCTATCTGCCGCTGCACGACGCGGCACGGCTCGCGAGCGCGCTGTTCGCGGGCCTGACCGTCTGCTACACCGCCCGCATCGCACGCCGCGCGGTGGATGCGCCGAGCTGGTTCGACGTGCGCGTGATCGGCACCGTGGCGCTCTTCGGCGGCACGCTGATGGCGGCCGGCGCGGCCGTCGGCTTGTGCGGGCTCTTCGAACTCGTGCTCTCGCGCATCTTCGTGACGACGGCGACCTCGCCCGCCTGTCCGCCGACACCGCTCGCGAACGCCGGCACGCGATTCTCAACGGCGCCGCGATGTTCGGCGCAGGCGTCGGCGTGTCGTTTCTCGCGAAGGGTCTGTTCGTGCCGCTGGTGTTCGGCGCGACCACCTGCGCGGCGCTGGTGCTGTATCGCGCGTGCCGAAGCCGCAGCTTCGCCGCTGCGCTCGGCCTGGCGGCGCTCGTCTGCGCGCCGTTTTTGCTGATCTGGCCGATCTTCTTCTATCTGCGCTCCGAGCCGCTCTTCAAGGTCTGGCTGTGGGACAACAACGTCGGCCGCTTTTTCGGTTTTTCGGTCGCCGAGCTCGGCTCCGAAAGCGAAAGCCGGTTTTTCGTGCTGCGCACCGTGCTCACGGTCGGTTTTCCGGCGGTGCCGCTTGCGCTGGCCGCACTCGCGGGCGGCGCATGGCGGCGCTGGCGCGATCCGCGCGTCGCGTTGCCGGCGATCTTCGCGGGCGTCGGCTTCGCCGTCCTGCAAAACTCGGCGACGATCCGCGAGCTGTACATCCTGCCGTTTATCGCGCCGCTTGCCCTGCTCGCGATGCAAGGCGTCGAGCGGCTGCCGCAGCGGCTCGCCACGGTGTGGGACATGACGAGCCGAGTGCTGTTCGGCAGCACGGCGGCGCTCGCGTGGATCCTGTGGTCGATCATGAGCGGCCCGGTCGATGCGCATGCGTCGCTGCACCGGCTCGGCCGATGGCTGCCGCTCGACCGGGTGCTGCCGGTGAAACCCGGCCTGATTGCTGCGGCGCTGTTGATGACGCTCGGCTGGCTCTGGCTGCTGCCCGTCTTCAAGTACGCGGGCAAATGGCGCGGCGCGCTCTCCTGGTGCGCAGGCGCGATCCTGGTGCGCAGGCGCGATCGTAGCGTGGGGACTCGTGAGCACGCTGCTGCTGCCCTGGCTCGACTATGCGAAGAGTTATCACTCGGTGTTCGAGAATCTCGGCGCGGCCCTGAGCGCGGAATGGAACGACGGCGACTGCATGGCCAGCGTGGGACTGGGCGAATCGGAGGCGCCGATGCTCGACTACTTCGCGGGCATCGAGCATCACCCGACGGCAAACACGCGCACGAGCGAGTGCACGTGGCTTATCGTCGAAAGCCGCCGCAGCAAAGCCTTCCTGCCGGCCGGCAACTGGCGGCTCTTCTGGACGGAAGCACGGCCGGGCGATACCGACGAGTTGCTGCGCGTGTTCGGGCGCACGCCGGCGGCGAAGCCGGCGGGAGCGGGAGCCGCTGGCCGCAATTAGACGCGGCGCGCTAGCGCCCGCGCGCTCAGTTGCCCGCCCAGTTGGCCGCCTGGTTGCCCGCCTAGTGGCCCGCTTCATCACCCGCTTTGTTGTCCCTTTGTTGCCCGCTTCGCCCGCCAGCGCTTCGTCGTGTTCGAACGGCAAATAGGCGAACGCGCGATGATGCACGCCCGGCAACCGCCGGTCCGCTCCGCTCGCCACCATCTGCTGCGCGATCTGCAGCGCTTTGCGATCGGCGGCGAACGCGTGCGCCGTATCGCGATGGCAGTTGCGCGAAAACTGATCGAGCACGATGACGAGTGCCAATGCGCCGAGCGGCGTGGCGGCCCAACTGTCGAGGCGCGAGTCGCGCGCGGCATCGATCAGGCATCCGAAACGTTCGCGCAGCATCGCGTCGAACGATTCGTCGGCGGAAAACCAGCGCTTACGCGCTTGGCCGAAGCCCGGCTCATCCGGCGCGCCGAACCAGCAGTCGAGCACCTCGCGCGCTTCACGATCCAGCGCGCCATAAGCGCTGCGATCCTCTGCCGCGCGCTTTGCGTCAGCCATTGCGGTTGCGCGTCCAGTCGGCCGTTTCGAAGAACGAGCCGAGCAGGCGCTCCCTGAGCGGCTCGGCGAGCCCGACGTCTTCCATGGCCCACGCCATGCAGCGCAGCCATTGGTCGCGCTCGCTCGAGGCGATCGCGAACGGCAAATGCCACGCGCGCAAACGCGGATGCCCGAAGCGGCTGATGTAATGATCCGGGCCGCCGAGCCATCCGCAAAGAAACCAGAACAGCTTGTCGCGCGAGCCTTCCATCGACTCGGGATGCAACGCGCGAATGCCCGCAAACTCGGGTTCGAGATCCATCAGGTCGTAAAAACGGTCGACGAGTTCGCGCACGCGCGCTTCGCCGCCCACCAGTTCGAAGGCCGTCGGCTGCGCCGGGGATACTTCGTCATCCTTCTCGTTCATCAACACTCACCGACCGGAAAATAATCAGGCGTCCCGCAGCGATTGCAACGCGGGACGCGACAACACATGCCGCAAACTGAGCCAGCCGCCAACAGCCGCGCACGCCACGCCTGCCGCGACGCCGGCCGGCAGCAGCCAGGGGTCGAAGTCCAGATAGAACTGGAACACGTGCGTCGCGAGCACCCAACCGATGATCTGGGCGCCGACCGCGGCCATCAATCCGGCGAGCGCGCCGACCGCGACAAACTCAGCAATCTGCACCGTGCGCACCTGCGCGTGCGACACGCCCAGCGCGCAGCAGCGCGGATTCTCGCATACGCTCGTCGCGTGTGCCGGCGAGCGCCGCGTACAGCACCAGCACGCCCGCCGCGAGCGTGAAGGCGAACAGGAACTGCACCGCGCCGATCACCTGCTCGAGCACCCGCTGCACCTGCGCGAGAATCGGGCCCGTGTCGATGGCCGTGAGGTTCGGATACGCGGCAATCAGACTGTCGATGGTCGCGCGTTTTTCCGGCGGCAAATGAAAACTGGTGATGAACGTCGCCGGGAAATCCTGCAAGGCGGCGGGCGGCATCAGCACGAAAAAGTTGACCTTGAACGAACCCCAGTCGAGCTTGCGCACGCTCGTGACCGGCGCGTCGATCTGCAGGCCGGTAACGTCGAAGCGCAGCACGTTGCCGGGTTTTACGTTGATCAGCTTGGCGAGCCCTTCTTCGATCGAAATCTGCGGCTTCTTCGCGTCGCCGTACCACGTGCCGGCGGAGATGCGATTGTCGTCCGGCAACTGCGTCGTGTACGACAGATTGAATTCGCGGTCCACCAGCCGTTTCGCGTCGTCGCCCTTGAACGAATCCGGATTGACCGGCTTGCCGTTGATCGCCGTGAGTCGGCCGCGCACCATCGGCGACAGCACCGTGCCGGACACGCCGCGCGTGTCGAGATAGTGCGTGACCGGTTCGCGCTGGTCGGGCTGAATGTCGATGATGAACTCGTTCGGCGCATCCGGCGGCGTGGATTTGCGCCAGCCGGCGACAAGGTCGTTGCGCGTCATCGCGATCAACAGCAAGCACATGAGGCCGATGCCGAGCGCCGTGATCTGCAGCGCGCTCGCGATGCATGCGAACACCAGCAGGCCGCCCGCGACGATACCGCCGAGCTTCAGTTCGCCCGCCGCGACAATCAGCAGCGCGGCAAACAACACGATGCCGAGCGCGTACGCGGCCCACGCGGTGCGCCCCGCTTCGCCCCACTCGCGGCGCAGCACGAGTCCGGCGGCGATGCCTTGAAGCGCGGGCCACACTGTCGGGTAGGGCAATTCGACGTCGATGAGACTGCCGAGCCACGTCAGCAGCGCGAGGTGGCCGAGAAAACCGAGCGCCACGCCGAGCGCGCCGCCCGCGACGCCCACGCCGACGAATTCGAGCGTAAACAGCGCGCGCAGCGTCGCCTGACTGACGCCGAGACAGCGCATCGCCGCACAGCCGTCCAGATGCCGGCGCATATACCGGGTGCGCGGCCATCGCAATCGCCACGGCCGCTAGCAGCGCGGTCAGCAGCGACACGAGCGTGAGGAAATGACCCGCGCGATCGAGCGTCTGACGCACTTGCGGCTGGCCGTCCTGCAACGATTCCAGCGCGACGCCGCGCTCGCTACGCGAGCGACCGTCAGCGCTTCACCCATCATCACGATGCCGAAAATGAAGGCGCCAACCGCGCCGATGCCGGTCCAGACCGCGTAAGCCGTGCCGAGCGGCAACTGCCGCATTGCCATGGCCAGCAGCACAAAGCTGCCGGTGGCGGTGACGAGCGTGAAGACGGACGGCCACAACCGGGTGAAACCTTCGGAACTCTTGAGACCAGCCGCCCAGGCGACTTCGAGCAAACCGGCGATAAACAGAAGAATCCAGGACATGAAACAGCTCCATGATCAGATGGGGCCGTCCCAGTTTGTGAAAAGCGTAAGGCCCTCCTTACGAAACGTAATTATAACGACGCCGCCGCGATCCTGCCGGCCGCCGCGCAAATGCGCCATATAGATGCGCAGATAGTGGTGGCTTTCCACGTGCGACGGCCCCCACACGTCGCGCAGCAGTTGCCGGTGCGTGAGCACGCGGCCGGCGTGGCGCACCAGCGTGGCAAGCAGCCGGTATTCGATCGGCGTCAGATGCACCGCCGCGCCTTCGCGCGTGACCTGGCGCAAGGCGAGATCCACGCTCACCGCGCCGAAGCGAACCTGCGGCGACTCGCTCGCGCCGCCCTGATTGCGCCGCCGCAGATGCGCGCGAATCCGCGCGAGCAGCTCCGACACGCCGAACGGCTTGGTCAGGTAGTCGTCGGCGCCGGCGTCGAGCGCCGCGACTTTCTCGCTCTCCTGCGTGCGCGCCGACAGCACGATCACCGGCAGCTCGCTCCACCCGCGCAATTCGCGGATCACGTCGAGCCCGTCCGTGTCCGGCAGGCCGAGATCGACGATCACGAGGTCCGGCTTGCCGGTCTCGGCGTCGTGCACGACGATGCCCTCGCCTTCCAGCGCCGTCCGCACGAATCGGCGAATCTGCTTTTCATCTTCGATAAGAACAACGGTGATGCTCGGGTCACTCATGGGCGGGTTTGGCCAGCTGATGGGAGGGCGGGTTCGCAGACAGATTGTCGGCGGTTTCGTCCTCCAATGCATCCGGGGCGTCCGACACGTCGGGCGGCGTTTCCGCCGGCAGCGTAAACCAGAAACGCGCGCCTTCCACGCGGCACGCGGCTTGCGCTCCGCCTCCCGCCGCGGAAGCCGGCATACGACTCACAGCACCGATGCTGCCGCCGTGCGCTTCCACGATCGCGCGGCAAATTGCGAGACCAAGGCCGATGCCGGGCTTCGCCGACTCTTTCTCGCCGCGCGTGAACTTCTCGAACACGCGCGTTTCCATGCCGGCCGGCCGGCAGGCCCGGTCCGTTATCGTCGACGGTGACGCGCACGAAAGACTTGCCGTCCGCGTCGAAACGTTGCGCGCCGATCGTTATCGGCGTACCCGGCGCCGTGTACTTGGCCGCGTTCTCGAAGAGGTTCGAGAACAGCCGCTCCATCAGCACCGCGTCCAGATGCAGGAGCGGCAAATCCGCGGCGAGATCGACCTGCACCGGGTGGCCTGCAAGCACCCGCCTGCAGGCGCGCAGCGCGGCGCCCACGGTTTCTTCAAGCAGCGTCCATTGGCGGTTTAGCTGCAGGCTGCCCGCCTGCAGGCACACCATGTCGAGCAGGTTCGTGACGATGCCAGTCATCCGCAGCGCTTCTTCATGGATCGCTTCCACGAGCTCATCGTCGCGCCGCGTGTCGCCGCTCTGTTCGCGCGATTGCGCCAGCATCGACGAAAACCCGACGATGGTCGTGAGCGGCGTGCGCAAATCGTGTGAAATGGCAGACAGCAGCGAGTTGCGCAATCGTTCGGATTCCATACTGACGAGTGCGTCGCGCGCGATGTCCACGTAATGCACGCGCTCCAGCGCCAGCGCGATCTGCGCCGCAAATGCGTCGAGCATGCGCTGCTGCTCGGGCGCGTTCAGTTCGCGTTCGTCACGCAGCACCACGGCGAGCACGCCGCGCGAGCGCATGGGCGCCTTGAGCGGCAGATAAAGGGCGGCGGCGGGCAGCGTGTCGGTGCCATGACCGGCCGGCTTCTGATGATCGTAGACCCACTGGCCGACGTCGGTGTCGAGGTGATCCCCTTCCAGCGTGATCGCGGCGTCGGGGTCCTCGATCTTCTGCTTCACCTGATCCGCGCTGTCAGGCAGCAGGATCGCGACGCGCGCGCCGAACACCTCGCCCACGTGACGGCTGCCGATGCCGACAATCTGCTCCGTGGTCAGCGCTGCCGCGAGCTCGCGCGCCATCGCATACATGGCACCGGTGCGCTGCTCGCGGCGCCGCGCGACCCGCGCCTCGCGCCGCAAGCTCGACGTGAGATGGCTGATGACGAGCGAGGTCAGCAACATGCCGAAGAACGTCAGCAGATATTGCGTATCCGACACCGACAGCGACAGGCGCGGCGGCACGAAGAAGAAGTCGAACGCCGCCACGCTCAGGAACGACAGCAGCACGCCGAATTGACGCGCGCTCGTATAACGGTCGACCAGCGCCTCTACCTCGTTCGGCGCGAGCCCACGCGCTTTCGCCACCCGCTCGATCTGATACGCGGCAGCCGCCGGGCTGATCTCAGGATCGAGACCGCTGCCCGATGACGTCACGAGATCGACCGGTACCGGCTTCGACAGGTCGGTGCCCGCAGCCTTCAATGCGTCGATGCGGCCTTTCACTTCGTCGAGCAACGCGGGATTGGTCGGCCCGAGTTGGAGCCGCCCGAATTCTGCGCGTTGTACGGCATAGGGCTCGTCGCCGACAGCCGTCCCCAGAAGTATCGCGGCGCGTCGAACTGCTGGCCGATCAGCTTCGAGCCGACCACCTTGCCGTCCCGTTCGATCAGACTGCCGTTCGCCTCGTCGCGAAAGAGCGTCTGGCCGACGGCGGTCATCAACGCCGTATAAGCCAGAACCGTCACGGCGCTCAGCACCGCAAAAATGACGATCAACGGACGCAACAGATTCTTCATGATGATTGTTTCCTTGTAGCTTGCCGTTTATCAAACCCAGCCGAATGCGGCCAGCACCATATCGATCAATTTGATGCCGACGAACGGCACCAGAATTCCGCCCAGTCCGTACACGAGCAGATTGCGTCGCAACAGCACGGCCGCGCCGAGCGCGCGATAACGCACGCCCTTAAGCGCGAGCGGAATAGCAGCACGATGATGAGCGCGTTGAAAATCACCGCCGACATGATCGCGGACGTGGGCGTCGCGAGATGCATGACGTTCAGCGCATTGAGCGCCGGATACGTGGTCGCGAACGCAGCCGGAATGATTGCGAAGTACTTGGCGAGGTCGTTCGCGATGGAGAACGTGGTGAGCGAGCCGCGACTGCATCAGCATCTGCTTGCCGATTTCGACGATCTCGATCAGCTTGGTCGGATTCGAGTCGAGGTCGACCATGTTGCCGGCTTCCTTCGCGGTCAGCCAGTTGTAGAACGGCGTGCCCACGGTGAGGCCCGCGAACGCGCTGCCGTTGTTGTTGGCCGCTGAGCTGAACGCGTAGAGGATTTCGGAGAATCCATGCGCGCCCGGATTGGCAATGCCCGCCTTGCCCGCGTCGCTCAGCACTGCGATCGAGGTGCCCACCAGCACGGGCAGCGGCGTCAACAGCACGACAATGGATACCATCTTCATTTCATAGGCTTCGATCTTCTTGCCGACATACTCAGGCGTTCGGCCGATCATCAAACCCGCCACGAAGACCGCGAGCAGCGCGAACACGAGCATGCCGTACAGCCCTGAGCCGACGCCGCCGAAGATCACTTCGCCGAGCTGCATCAGAAGAAGCGGATAGAGGCCGCCGAGCGGCGTGAGCGAGTCATGCATATTGGCGACCGCGCCGCACGAGGCCGCCGTGGTCGCTACCGTGAAGATGCCCGACTGGGCAATGCCGAAGCGTGTCTCCTTGCCCTCGGCATTGCCGCCGGACTGCATCGCGTTCGCCGACTGATCGACGTGTAACGCCGCGAGCGCCGGATTGCCGCCCTGCTCCGCGCCGATCTCGCCGAATACGCACACGGCGAACGCAAGCGTCATCGCGGCAAGCACCGCGACGCCCTGCTTGCGGTCCGCGATCATGCGACCGAACACCAGTGCAAGTGCCGCCGGAATAATCAGGATGGCGAACATTTGCAGGAAGTTGGAGAACGGCGTCGGATTTTCAAACGGATGCGCCGAATTGCCGTTAAAAAAACCGCCGCCGTTCGTACCGAGCATCTTGATCGCTTCCTGCGAAGCGCCGTGGCCCATCGCAATGGTCTGCGTCTTGACCGGCGTGTCGACCGTCAGCGCGTTGCCCTTCGCATCCTTCAACGGATTGCCTTGCGCGTCGAGCCTGGGCGCGGCGTAGCTCGTCGTCTGCAAGGTGGGCACGTTTTCGTAGGCCTTGAAGTTCTGGATCACGCCCTGACTCATCAGCAGCGCGGCAAGGACGACCGACATCGGCAGCAGCACGTAGAGCGTGACGCGCGTCAGGTCGACCCAGAAGTTGCCGATGGTTTGCGCGGTATGGCGAGCGAAGCCGCGAATCAGCGCGATCACGACCACGATGCCGGTCGCCGCCGACAGGAAGTTCTGCACCGTGAAGCCGAGCATCTGCGTCAGATAACCGACCGTCTGCTCGGGCGTGTAATCCTGCCAGTTGGTGTTGGTCACGAAACTGATCGCGGTGTTGAACGCGCCGTCCACCGTCATCGGGCCGAGTTGCTGGGGGTTGCCGGGTAGCATGCCTTGCACGCGCAACAGCAGATAAAGAAAGACGACGCCGAGCGCGTTGAACGCGACCGTGGCGATTGCATAGTGCTTCCAGCTCATTTCGCTCGACGGATCGACGCCGGCCATGCGGTACAAGAGAGCCGCTCGACCGGTCCGCCAAAGCGAAGCACGCGCGCTGCCGTCCATGACGCCGCCGAGATAGCGCGACAGCGGCACCGCTGCCGCGAGCAGCACGACAATGAAGAGTCCGGCCTGCAGGACATTGTTCGCATTCATTCGATGTCCTCCGCGCGCAACAGCGCATAGACTAGGTATGCGAACAGCAGCGCGGTCGCCGCGCCCGACATCCACAGCATCCAGTTCATGAGCGCGCTCCCTGTCCGCGGCGAGTCAGCAGCAGCTTCTCGCAGCCGGCAATCAGTGCAACGGTCAGCGCGGTAAAGAGCGCGATGGCCCCGACGTACAGCACATCCATTTTTGTTCTCCATTGACGGACTTTGGATAGCTGCAACGATAGGCGCACGCGCGTAAAGGCCTGATCAAAGCTGATGGGGGCCGTATAAAAATCGTGTAAACAGCATGCAGAAAAGACGAAGGCCGCTCCATCGCCAGATGGAACGGCCCCGGGTGGGACGACGAAAGCGCAGGAAGACTACGGCAGCAGAATGGTCGAGCCCGTGGTTTTGCGCGCTTCGAGGTCCGCATGCGCCTGACCGACGTCGGCAAGCGCGTAGCGCTGATTGATGCTCGTCTTCACCTTGCCGGAACTCAGCACGTCGAAGAGCTCGGCGGCCATCGCCTCGTAGTCGCTGCGCTTGCCCATATACGTAAACAGCGTGGGGCGCGTGAAGAACAGCGAGCCGCGTCCGGCGAATTCGGACGAGTCGATAGGCGGCAACGGTCCAGACGCATTGCCGAAGCTCACGAACATGCCGAGCGGCGCGAGGCAATCGAGCGAACCGGTAAACGTGTCTTTACCGATCGAGTCGTATACAACCGGCACGTCCGCGCCGTTGGTGATCTCGCGCACGCGCTTCGTGAAGTTCTCGCGCGTATAGACAATGGCGTGATCGCAGCCGTGCGCCCGGGCGACGTCCGCTTTCTCGTCCGAGCCGACGGTGCCGATCACCGTCGCGCCCAGCGCTTTTGCCCACTGGCACACCAGCAGGCCGACGCCGCCCGCCGCGGCCTGAATCAGGATCGTGTCGCCCGCCTTTACCGGATACGTGCGGCGCAGCAGATACTGCGCGGTGAGGCCTTGCAACATCACCGACGCCGCCTGTTCGTCGCTGATCGTGTCCGGCAGCTTGATGACCTGCGCCTCCGGCAGCACGCGCTCCTGCGCATACGCACCCGGCGGCCTCGCCACGTAGGCGACGCGGTCGCCCGCTTGCAGGTTGCTCACACCTGCACCGACCGCCGTCACTTCGCCCGCGGCTTCCATGCCGAGGCCGCCGGGCAGCGGCAGCGGATACAGGCCGGTGCGGAAATACACGTCGATATAGTTGAGCCCGACCGCCGTCTGACGAATGCGAATTTCTCCCGCGCCGGGGTCGCCTACTTCGACGTCGACCCATTTCATGACCTCCGGGCCGCCGGTTTTATCGAATCGGATTGCTTTGACCATTCAACGTCTCCTTGATGGGGAATGCGATCTGGTTATGCTTCTCGCCGATGACTTCGAAGCACGCCGCCTCAGGCCTGCTGCGTGAGCCGCAACGTAAGCACGTCGAGAATCATGCGCGCCGTCGAATATTGGTCGCGCACGGAATGTTGTGCACGTCGCAGGCGCGCAAGAGCGCGTTGATGTCCGGCTCGTGCTGTTGCGGCGTCATCGGATCGCGTAGAAAGATCACCATGTCGACACGCCCTTCCGCCAGTTGCGCGCCGATCTGCAGGTCGCCGCCGTGCGGGCCCGACAGCATGCGCTCGACCTGCAGGCCATGCGCGTCGCTGATGCGTCCGCCGATCGTACCGGTCGCGATGATGTTGCAGCGCCGGAGCGTGTCGACGTATTCGCCGGCCAGCGTGACGATATCGTCCTTCTTGTGATCGTGCGCGATCAGCGCAATGCGGGTGGTCATGACGTAAGACTCCTGAAACCGTTGTGATTGTCGTTGTTGTTTGCGGCGGGAATGGCTGCCGCAGGGGTGCGAAGATCCGCTGACGCGCCTCGAAAGTGCCTAAAAAGTGCGCGCCTAGAAAGTACCCGGATACGCGCCGCCGTCGATCAACCAGTTCTGTCCCGTGATGTAGCCCGCGTGCACGCTGCACAAAAAGGCACAGGCGCGGCCGAACTCGTCGGGCGTGCCGAAGCGGCCGGCGGGAATCGCCTTCATGCGCTGCTGGCGCGCTTCGTCGACGCAAATGTTGTGCGATTCTGCCGTGGCCGCCATGGTCACGGCGATCCGGTCCGTGTCGAACATGCCCGGCAGCAGATTGTTGATCGTCACGCCGGTGGGTGCCATCTTGCGCGCAAGCCCCGCGACGAAGCCGGTCAGCCCCGAACGCGCGCCGTTGGAGAGGCCGAGCACGTCGATGGGCGCCTTCACCGCGGAACTCGTGATATTGACGATGCGCCCGTAGCCGCGCGCGCTCATGCCGTCGATGGTCGCGCGGATCAGTTCGATCGGCGTCAGCATGTTGCTTTCCAGCGCGCGAATCCAGTCGTCGTGCGTGAACTGCCGAAAATCGCCGGGCGGCGGGCCGCCCGCATTATTGACGAGGATGTCCGGCTGCGGACACGCGGCGAGCGCCGCGGCCCGGCCTTCGGGCGTGGTGATGTCGCAGGCCACCGTCTTCACTTCGACACCGCTTTGCCGGCGGATCTGGTCGGCCGTCGCCTCGAGCGTAGCGGCAGTGCGCGCGACGATCGTCAGATTCACGCCTTCAGCCGCGAGCGCCTCGGCGCAGCCGCGCCCCAAGCCCTTGCTCGCCGCGCAAACGAGCGCCGTGCGCTCCGCGATTCCCATGTCCATGTATGTGTTCTCCTCGCTGGCGTGTTGCCGATGATTGCAAAGTTTCCCCCGATTCTAGAAGAATCGGTGCTGGGCTGCGCCGGGTCGCTGCAATCTTCGGTATCTTCGGACGCCACTCTTTCGGTAAACTTGCTCGGTGGCGCGTTCGCCGGTCGTCGCACCTTATTGTCGCCGGCCGGGCGGCGCGCCGAACCGATTCCCAAGCGACCTCGAAGCGAGCTTGAATCGACCTCGGATTGCCCGAATTTGCCTTTTCCCGCCGCTTGTGCGCCCGCCATGACCCAGGACAGCCGTTTTCCCAATCTTTTCATCCTCGATCACCCGCTGATCCAGCACAAGCTGTCGCACATGCGCGACCGGGACACGTCCACGCGCACGTTCCGCGAGCTGCTGCGCGAGATCACGCTGCTGATGGGTTACGAAATCACCCGCAATCTGCCGATGACCACGCGCCGCCTGAACACGCCGCTCGTCGAAATCGACGCGCCGGTGATCGCCAGCAAGAAGCTCGCCATCGTGCCGGTGCTGCGCGCGGGCATCGGCATGTCGGACGGCTTGCTGGAGCTGGTGCCGTCGGCGCGCGTCGGTCATATCGGCGTGTACCGCTCGGACGACCACCGGCCGGTGGAGTACCTCGTGCGCCTGCCCGACCTCGAAGACCGGGTGTTCATTCTGTGCGACCCGATGGTCGCGACCGGCTATTCCGCCGTGCACGCGGTCGACGTACTCAAGCGCCGCAACGTGGCGGCCGAGAACATCCTGTTTCTCGCGCTCGTCGCCGCGCCGGAGGGCGTGCAGGTGTTCCAGGATGCGCATCCGGACGTGAAGCTTTTCGTCGCGTCGCTCGATTCGCATCTGAACGAACACGTGTACATCGTGCCGGGCCTCGGCGACGCAGGCGACCGGCTGTTCGGAACCAAGAACTGAGGGTTGTCTGAAAAACGGCCATGCGGCGCGCGATTCGCGCCGCAAACGCAAACTTTTCGTGCAGTTTCGAGCCACGCCGGTCTCTGCCGCGCCCCCGCGGCGTGATAAAATTCGAATCCGCTCCCAGAGCGGCCTAGCGTGCAACGTGAGGCGCGGCGAATTTGACATCGAGGCGCCCCTTTCTGCTCGCGCCCGGAAAATCGCAACGACAATTGCACAATGCGTGCGCCCCGCTGGCGCGCGCGACGGAGAAAGGTATGGCGGGTCATTCGAAATGGGCCAACATCAAGCATAAGAAGGCAGCGGCCGACGCCAAGCGCGGCAAGGTCTGGACGCGGCTCATCAAGGAAATTCAGGTCGCGGCGCGCATGGGCGGCGGCGACATCGACTCGAATCCGCGTCTGCGGCTCGCCGTCGAAAAGGCGTACGACGCCAACATGCCCAAAGACAACGTCAACCGTGCGATCCAGCGCGGCGTGGGCGGTGTCGACGGTGCGAACTACGAAGAAATCCGCTACGAAGGCTACGGTATCGGCGGTGCGGCGGTGATCGTCGACACCATGACCGACAACCGCACGCGCACCGTGGCGGAAGTGCGTCACGCCTTCTCGAAGAACGGCGGCAACATGGGCACGGACGGCTCCGTGTCGTTCATGTTCGATCACATCGGCCAGTTCCTGTTCGCGCCGGGCACGCCCGAAGACAAGCTCATGGAAGCCGCGCTCGAAGCCGGCGCCGACGACGTGGTGACGAACGAAGACGGCAGCATTGAAGTGCTGTGCCCGCCGAACGACTTCCCGAAGGTGAAGGCCGCGCTCGAAGCCGCGGGCTTCAAGGCCGAAGTGGCCGAGGTCACGATGAAACCTCAGACGGAAGTCGAGTTCACCGGCGACGACGCCGTGAAGATGCAGAAGCTGCTCGACGTGCTGGAAAATCTGGACGACGTGCAGGAAGTCTATACAAACGCCGCGATCGCCGACGAATGAAGCCGTCAGGTCATGACACCGGCCGAGCCGCTCTCGTGGCCGGGCCCCGCCGGTGCGCTTCATCGTTGCTGCTGAACGGGCGTAGCCGGCCTGGCGCGTCGGGCAAGCGCCGCCTCCATCCGGGTTCGCCCTGCGCTCTGCCCGCCTCGGCGGGCGGCGAACATGGCGGGACTCACTGTTATTGCACGGCTCGCCACCTCATACGGCGCGCCGTTTATGGTTTTTAAGTCTCGGGGATTCACATGAAGTTACTCGTCGTCGGGTCCGGCGGTCGCGAACATGCGCTCGCATGGAAGCTCGCGCAATCGCCGCGGGTCCAGCTCGTCTACGTGGCACCTGGCAACGGCGGCACCGCACAGGACGAGCGGCTGCGCAACGTCGACATCACCAAGCCGGCCGCGCTCGCCGATTTCGTCGAGAAAGAGCAGATCGCCTTTACGCTGGTAGGGCCGGAAGCGCCGCTCGCCGCGGGCATCGTCAATCTGTTCCGCTCGCGCGGGCTGAAGATTTTCGGACCGACCAAAGAAGCGGCGCAGCTCGAGAGCTCGAAGGACTTCGCGAAGGCGTTCATGAAGCGTCACGCGATCCCGACAGCCGAATACGAAACTTTCGCCGATGTCGCCGCCGCGCACGCGTACCTCGACGCCAGGGGCGCGCCGATCGTGATCAAGGCCGACGGCCTCGCCGCCGGCAAGGGCGTGGTGGTCGCGCAAACGCTGGAAGAAGCGCACGCCGCGGTGGACATGATGCTGTCGGACAACAAGCTCGGCGATGCCGGCGCGCGCGTCGTGATCGAGGAATTCCTCGCCGGCGAGGAAGCGAGCTTTATCGTCATGGTGGACGGCAAGCACGTGCTGCCGCTCGCGTCGAGCCAGGACCACAAGCGTTTGCTCGACGGCGATCAGGGCCCGAACACGGGCGGCATGGGCGCGTACTCGCCCGCGCCGATCGTCACGCCGCAACTGCACGCCCGCGTCATGCGCGAAATCATCCTGCCGACGGTGCGCGGCATGGAGAAAGAAGGCATTCGCTACACCGGCTTCCTGTACGCCGGCCTGATGATCGACGCGCAAGGCAATCCGAAGACGCTCGAATTCAACTGCCGCATGGGCGACCCGGAAACGCAGCCCATCATGGCGCGTCTGAAAGGCGACTATTCGAAGGTGGTCGAACAGGCCATTGCCGGCACGCTCGACACGGTGGAACTGGAGTGGGACCGCCGCACCGCGCTCGGCGTCGTGCTGGCCGCGCACAACTACCCGAACACGCCGCGCAAGGGCGACCGCATCAACGACATTCCCGCTCAGACGGCGTATTCGGTCACCATTCACGCGGGCACCACGCTGAAAGACGGCAAGCTCGTCACGTCGGGCGGGCGCGTGCTGTGCGTGGTGGGTCTCGCCGATTCCGTGCGCAGCGCGCAGTCGGTCGCGTACGAAACGATCAACCAGATTTCCTTCGACGGCATGCAGTACCGGCGCGACATCGGCTATCGCGCGCTGAACCGCAAGCACGACGCGAAAACCGAAGGAAAGCACTGAGGCAGCGGGCCGCCGCGCCCGGACTGCCGCGGCCACGGCGTTTACACTGCGGGTTGGCGGCGGCGCGTGTTTCGCTGCGCCGCCGCGCTTTGCATTGAACCGCCCGGGCCAGCCGCCACGCGGCGCTTCACGACGAACCGCGGCACCCTGTGCCGCCCTCAGCACCTGCATCCATGACCGATTCGAGCTACGACGCACAGGCCGTGCGCACCTGGCTGCAAGGCCTGCAAACCGACATCGCGGACGCGCTGGGCGCCTTCGACGGCAAGCCCTTCGCCACCGACGCATGGCAGCGCGCGCCCGGCGAAAAGCTGCGCGGCGGCGGCTGCACGCGGATTCTCGAAGGCGGCCATTTCTTCGAGCGCGCGGGCATCGGGTTTTCGGATGTGAGCGGCGACGCGTTGCCGGGTTCGGCGAGCGCTGCACGTCCGCAGCTGGCCGGGCGCGGCTTCGAAGCGATGGGCGTGTCGCTCGTGCTGCATCCGCACAATCCGCATTGCCCGACCGTGCATATGAACGTGCGCCTGCTGGTCGCAACGAAGGCCGGCGCAGCGCCCGCGTTCTGGTTCGGCGGCGGCATGGACCTGACGCCCTACTACGGTTATGAGGAAGACGCGCAGCACTTTCACCGCACCTGCCGCGACGCGCTCGCGCCTTACGGCGCGGACCTCTACCCGAAGTTCAAGCGCTGGTGCGACGAGTACTTCTTTCTGAAGCACAGGAACGAGCCGCGCGGCATCGGCGGGATCTTTTTCGACGACTACTCGGCGCCAGGCTTCGATCAATCGTTCGCGATGCTGAAAAGCGTGGGCGAGGGATTTCTCAAAGCGTATCTGCCGATCATCGAAAAGCGCTGCAACATGCCGTACGGCGAGGCGGAGCGCGAATTCCAGGCTTACCGGCGCGGCCGCTACGTCGAGTTCAATCTGGTCTTCGACCGTGGCACACTGTTTGGGCTGCAGAGCGGCGGACGCACCGAATCGATTCTGATGTCGATGCCGCCTGTGGTGAACTGGCGCTACAACTGGCAGCCCGAGCCGGGCACGCCGGAAGCGCGCCTTTACAGCGATTTTCTCGTGCCGCGCGAGTGGGTGTGAGCGCTTCGGGCGCCCGAACGCGCGCACTGCCCGACCCGTCGCCACGACAAAGGATTCTGACCTGAAGCCGATCGCTCAACCCGTTGCGCTGCCTCGCCGGATCGGTTTGCTCGGCGGCACCTTCGACCCGATCCACGACGGCCACCTCGCGCTCGCGCGGCGTTTCGCCCACGTGCTGCAACTGACCGAACTGGTGCTGCTGCCGGCCGGCCAGCCCTGGCAGAAAGCGGACGTCTCGCCGGCCGTGCATCGCCTCGCCATGACGCGCGCCGCGGCGAGCGAACTGAAGCTGCCAGGCGTGACGGTGCGCGTCGCCACTGACGAAATCGAGCACGAAGGCCCAATCTACACCGTCGACACGCTGCAGCGCTGGCGCGAGCGCGAAGGCAGCGACGCATCGATTGCCTTGCTGATCGGCGCGGATCAGCTGGTGCATCTCGACACCTGGCGCGACTGGCGGCGCCTGTTCGACTTCGCGCACATCTGCGCGGCCACGCGGCCGGGTTTCGACCTCGCGTCGATCGCGCCTGCCGTCGCCAAAGAAATTGAGGCGCGCCGCGCCAGCGCCGAGCTTCTGCAAGCCACGCCTTGCGGCCACTTGCTGATCGACACGACGCTTGCGTTCAATGTCTCGGCCACCGACATTCGCGCGCATCTGCGCGAGCAGGTGAGCCAGCGGCTTGCTCATGCGGGCGGCGAGCAGCACGGCGAGGCCGCAAGCCACGTCCCCACCGCGGTGTGGGACTACATCCTTCAACATCATTTGTACCACCGGTAACCTCATGGATATTCGCAAACTGCAACGCGTGATCGTCGACGCTCTCGAAGACGTCAAGGCGCAAGACATCAGGGTGTTCAACACCAGCCATCTGACCGCGCTGTTCGATCGCGTGATCATCGCGAGCGGCACCTCGAACCGGCAAACCAAGGCGCTCGCCTCTAGCGTGCGCGAAGGCGTGAAGGAAGCCGGCGGCGAGATCGTCAGCACCGAAGGCGAGGACATCGGCGAATGGGTGCTGGTGGATTGCGGCGACGCGATCGTCCACATCCTGCAGCCGGCGCTGCGCCAGTACTACAACCTCAAGGAAATCTGGGGCGAGAAGCCGGTGCGCATCAAGCTGTCCACGCCTGATCCGTTCGGCAGCGCGCGCTCGAGCGAGCCCGACGAAGAGGACGAAGAAGCGCCGGCCGCGAAGAAACCCGCGCGCAAGACCGCGGCGCGCCGCAAGTAAGCGGCTGATCGGCTCGCGGCACAAGTCCGCGGCCCGAGCTTGCGAGCATTCATGAAACTGCACATTCTCGCCGTCGGCCACAAGATGCCGGACTGGATCGCCACCGGCTTCGACGAACACGCGAAACGCATGCCGCCGGAACTGCGCATCGAGCTGCGGGAGATCAAGCCCGAGCAGCGCTCGTCGGGCCGGCCGGCCGAAAGCGTGATGGCCGCCGAGCGCGTGAAGATCGAGGCCGCGCTGCCGAAGAACGCGCGCATCGTCGCGCTCGACGAACGCGGCAAGGACTGGACCACGATGCAGCTTGCGGGTGCCCTGCCCGGCTGGCAGCAGGACGGCCGCGACGTCGCGTTTCTGATCGGCGGCGCGGACGGACTGGACCCCGAACTGAAGGCGCGCGCCGACATGCTGCTGCGCGTCTCCAGCCTCACGTTGCCGCATGCGATGGTGCGCGTGCTGCTCGCCGAGCAGCTTTACCGCGCGTGGACCATCACGCAAAATCACCCCTATCATCACGCGTGAGCGAACACCGGCGGTCATGCGGCGCATGCCTCGGCAGGCGCGGCGCGGCCGTTCACGGTGACGCTGCGGGTGCGCGCGGGCGCCACGCTTTCATTTCGCCTGCCCGCGTGAACCGCGCGTCGCGTGCGTAATTGCGCCATGCACGAGACCGCCACGCTGGGCCTCGCCGGGGTGCGCCGCCGTGCTCATGCCAATCCGTGTCAACGAGACCTCAAAGAGACTTCTTTCATGCCAACGTCCGCCGCTTCGCTGCATCCGTTCGTCTATCTCGCGTCGCAAAGTCCGCGCCGCCAGGAGTTGCTGCAACAGATCGGCGTACGCTTCGAACTGCTGCTGCCGCGCCCCGATGAAGACGCCGAAGCCCTCGAAGCCGAGCTGCCCGGCGAGCGCGCGCACGACTATGTGCGGCGCGTGTGCGTGGCGAAGGCGCGCGCTGCGCGTGCGCGCCTCGTGGCAGGCGGCCGTGTCGCGCGGCCGATTCTGGTTGCGGATACAACGGTCACGATCGACGACGCGATCCTCGGCAAACCGCTCGACGCCGACGACGCCGCGGCGATGCTCGCGCGCCTCGCGGGCCGCGACCACGAAGTGCTCACCGCCGTCGCCGTGGTGGACGCGCAAGGCGAGTTGCCGCTCGCGGCGCTGTCGGTGTCGAAGGTGCGTTTTGCTGCGCTGCACGCAGACGCGATTCGCCGCTACGTGGCAAGCGGCGAGCCGCTCGGCAAGGCGGGCGCGTACGGCGTGCAGGGACGCGCCGCGGAGTTTATCGAGCATATCGACGGGTCCTATTCAGGTATCATGGGTTTGCCGCTTTTTGAAACCGCTGCCCTTCTGCGTGCAACGCGCATCGACTTCTAGAACAACACCATGAATGAAGAAATCCTGATCAATGTCACGCCGCAGGAAACGCGCGTCGCGCTCGTCCAGCAAGACGCCGTCCAGGAACTTCAAGTCGAACGAACGCTGTCGCGGGGCCGCGTCGGCAACGTCTATCTCGGCAAGGTCGTGCGCGTGTTGCCGGGCATGCAATCCGCGTTTATCGACATCGGTCTCGAACGCGCCGCGTTTTTGCACGTAGCCGACATCTGGCATCCGCGCATTGCCGGCGAACCGCAACACCAGAGCCCGCATCAGCCCATCGAAAAGATCGTGTTCGAGGGCCAGACGCTCATGGTTCAGGTCGTGAAGGATCCGATCGGCACAAAGGGCGCGCGGCTTTCCACGCAAGTGAGCATTGCCGGGCGCACGCTCGTGTATCTGCCGCAGGAGCCGCATATCGGCATTTCGCAGAAGATCGAGAGCGAAGCCGAACGTGAGGCTGTGCGAGCGCGGCTGACCGCCGTGCTGCCCGCCGACGAGAAAGGCGGCTACATCGTGCGCACCATCGCCGAAGACGCGACGAGCGAAGAGCTGGCCGCCGACGTCGCGTATCTGCGCAAGACCTGGGCGACGATTCTGTCGCAAGGCCAGCGCATGCCGCCGACCAGTCTGCTCTATCAGGACCTGAATCTGGCGCAGCGCGTGCTGCGCGACTTCGTCAACGACGAGACGTCGCGCATTCAGGTCGATTCGCGCGAGACCTATCAGATGCTCGCCGATTTCGCAGCCGAGTTCACGCCGGCCGTCTCCGCGAAACTGCATCACTACACCGGCGAGCGGCCGCTCTTCGACCTGTACAACATCGAGGCCGAGATTCAGCGCGCGCTATCGCGCCGGGTGGATCTCAAGTCGGGCGGCTATCTGGTGATCGACCAGACGGAGGCCATGACCACCATCGACGTGAATACGGGTGGCTACGTCGGCGCGCGCAATTTCGACGACACCATCTTCAAGACCAACCTCGAAGCGGCGCACACCATTGCGCGCCAGTTGCGCCTGCGCAATCTTGGCGGCGTGATCATCATCGACTTCATCGATATGGAGAATGTCGAGCATCGCGATCAGGTGCTGGGCGAACTGAAGCGCGCGTTGTCGCGCGACCGCACGCGGGTCACGGTGAATGGTTTTTCGCAGCTCGGGCTTGTCGAGATGACGCGCAAGCGCACACGCGAATCGCTCGCGCATGTGTTGTGCGAGCCGTGCCCGGTTTGCCAGGGCAAGGGCCAGGTGAAGACGCCGCGTACCGTTTGCTATGACGTGCTGCGCGAGATTCTGCGCGAGTCGCGGCAATTCAATCCGCGCGAGTTTCGCATGGTGGCGTCGCAGCAGGTGATCGATCTTTTTCTGGAAGAAGAGTCGCAGCATCTCGCGATGCTGATCGATTTTATTGGCAAGCCCGTGTCGTTGCAGGTCGAATCGAATCTGAGTCAGGAGCAGTACGACATTGTTCTGATGTAGTCATGCGCCGTTTCAGCGCGAGCATCCTCACAACACACAGCGCTTACCCCGCGCCCAACGGCCCGATCAGATTCCGCAGCCCCGAAGCCGTCACCGGCCGCGAGAACCAGAAGCCTTGCGCCTCGTCGCAGCCGAGGGCCTGCAATTGCGCGGCCTGCTCGGGCGTTTCGACGCCCTCCGCCGTGACGCGCAGCTTGAGCGCGTGCGCCATCGCGATGATCGCGCCGACCAGTGCAAGACACTGCGGATCGCCGCTCATGCGCGTGACGAACGAGCGGTCAATCTTCAAACGGTTCAACGGAAAACGCGTCAGATACGCGAGACTCGAATAGCCGGTGCCGAAGTCGTCGACGGCAATCTCCACGCCTAGGTCGCGCAAAGCGTGCAGCGTGTGCAGCGCCTGTTCGGTGTCGCCGAGCAACGCGCCTTCGGTGATTTCCACTTCGAGGTACGACGGATGCAGCGCGGCATCGTCGAGTGCCTCTCGAATCGTCTCGAACAAATCCGCGCGCTGAAACTGCTGCGGCGACACATTGATCGCCACACGCGGCAGCTTGCCGGTCAGCCGCAGCAGCTTGCCGGCCTCGCGGCATGCGGTGCGGATCACCCACTCGCCGATCTGCTCGATCAATCCAGACTCCTCGGCGACCAGCACGAATTCCGCGGGACTGATCATGCCGCGCTGCGGATGGTTCCAGCGCAGCAGCGTTTCGACTTGCGCGATCCGTCCGTTGGCGAGCGTCACCTGCGGCTGATACACGAGATGCAATTGCTGGCGTTGCAACGCTTCGCGCAGCATCGTCTCGATCTGGAAGCGGCGCGCCGCCTGCCCTTCTAGCGCGGTCGAAAAACGGCGGACCGCATTGCCGTGCACCGCGGCCGCCGCCGACAACGCGACGCCCGCGCGCCGCATCAGCGTCGCGGCGGCATCGCCGCCGTCGTCCGGATAGGCGACGATGCCGATGCTCGCGGCGATATTGAGCGCGGTGCCGCCATAGTCGATCGGCTCGGCAATGCGGCCGAGCGCGTCGCGCAGCTTGCGCAAGTGACCGAGCTCCGCGATTAGCACCGTGAACGCACTGTGGCTGCGCTGACAGCGCGCGATGGTCAGCTCGAGGCGCTCGGTGAAGAGCGTCTGATTCGGCAGACGGGTCACGCCGTCGTGATGCGACAGGTACCAAAGGCGAGCTTCGGATTGCGCGTAGCGTGTCATGTCGACGACCACACCGACATAAAGCGCCTCGCCTGGGTGGCGCGCCGCGGCGCCGGACATGGGCGATAAAGCCGATAGCGCCAGCACGACAAGCACCGGCGTGCCGCTGCGTCGCCGGTAAGTCCATTCGCCCTCGTAGCGGGCGCCGATCGCCGCGAGGCACGGCAGCTCGGCGCGGCGCCTCGCGAGTTCGGCCGGATCATGCAGCGATTCAAAACCGCGCCGGCCGACCAGTTCATCGGCGCTCAGTCCCGTGAGCTTTTCCAGCGCCGCGTTGACGGTCTGGAACGTGCCGTTTCCATCGCAGATGAACATGCCGAAGGGAGCGGCGGCTGGTGCGACGGCAAAATTGGCGGCTGGTGCGGCGTCGGGCGTTTCTACTGCGAGTGGGAACTGAGCTTGCATCGCGCCGCCTTTTGTTATTCTGAAACGAGCCGTGTGTGCTGTGACTACGACGCGCGCGGCAGTGCCGCCTCGATGAACACCGCGCACAGCGCTTGCATGCCCTTCGCGTCTTCTTCGTCGAAGCGCGCGAGAACCGGACTATCGACATCCCACACGCCGATCAGCGTGCCGTCCGGCGCGACGAGCGGCACGACGATTTCCGATTGCGACGCCGAATCGCACGCAATATGGCCGGGAAATTCGTGGACGTCGCGCACGATCTGCGTTTCGCGTGTTTGCGCCGCGGTGCCGCACACGCCTTTGCCGAGGTGAATGCGCACGCACGCCGGCTTGCCCTGGAAAGGGCCGACCACCAGCTCGCGGCCGTCGTGAAAATAGAAACCTGCCCAGTTCAGATCGCTCAACGAATGAAAGACGAACGACGAGAAATTCGCCGCGTTGGCGATCCAGTCGGTTTCGTCGGCGAGGAGCGCGCGCCTGCGCGACAAGCTCTTCGTAATGCGCGGCCTTCGGCAAATGCGAGGCGGAGGAGACGTCGAACATGGCAGGTCCGTGATAAAGGCCAAAAAACGGCAAAACAACAAACGATGCAACCGCGCGGTCCAGTGTAAAGCAAGCCGCTTTCGCAATCACTGGAATGCGGCCACTACGACTCCACGCCGACAATCACGCTCGATGCCTTGAAGATGGCGCTCGCCGCTTTCCCCGCTGCGAGGCCGAGCCGCTCGACGCTTTCATTATCGCGACGATTTCCAGGCCGTCCGCGGTGCGCAGCGTGACCTCGTTGTTCACCGCGCCGTGCGTGATTTCGACTACCTCGCCTGCGAACTGATTGCGTGCGCTCGTTTGCATGCCGTGCTCCCTCGTGTGTGGAAAAACGTTGGTTTGGCTCCCGATCAAGTGTAATGGAACGCGCAACGCCGTATCATCGTGCCCTTGGAATCTCTTTGCCGAACTCATGCGTTTAGCCGTTCCTTTGCGCGTTGCCCGCGTTTTTCGATCCGCTCGCGTTGTCCGTGTCGTGCGCCTTCTCCGCCTCTCCGCGATTCACGCGTTGCCCCTGCGTTCCCGGGCGGCTGGCGCGGCGTCGCGGCGTCCGTAGCGGCGGCGTCGCTCGTCGTGCTTGCTGCGTGCAGCAATCCCTCCCAGACGCGCGACGCGCGCGGGCCCGTCGACACGGTCGCGCTCTTTCCGCTCGGCGCTTACGACCAGCCGTTCCTGAGTCCTGCCGACCAGCAGGCGCATTTTCAGGCCCTCTACGCACGCTACTTCGGCACGGGCACGAGCGCGCCGTCGCCGTGGAATTCCGCGTATGTGACGATGCGCGTGTATCGCCAGCAAGGCGCGGATATCGCCGCGTTGCAGCAACGCCGCATCGACAGGTTCGACAACACGGGCAAAAGCGGTGCGGCCATGGGTTACGGCGAGAATTTCCGTCCGCACGACAAGGCGTGGATCGACGCCATCGCGCGAAACATGAACGTCGCGCAATTTACCGAGGCGCCGGCCTATCAGCCGTTGCGGCGGGCCGTCGCGACGGCCAATCTGATGGTGCGCGAGCTGCCCACCACCGACCCTTCCTTCTACGATCACCGCCTCGCCGGCGAGGGCTATCCGTTCGACAATCTGCAGATCTCGGCTGTCCGGCCCGGCACGCCGCTGTATGTGCTCGGCACGAGCGTCGACGGCGCATGGCGTTACGCGCAGACGCCCGACGTCCAGGGCTGGGTGCGCAGCGACGGCGTCGGCATGGCGAGCGAGCGTTTCGTCGATGCATGGCGTGCCGCGAGCGCGAAATCGCTGGGTGCGGTAATCGGCGCTTTCGTGCCGGTGCGCGACAGCCGCGGCGTGTTTCGCTTCGAGGCGCGCGCCGGGACGCTGCTGCCGTTGGTGGCGGCCTCGCCGGGCAATGCTGCGCGAGGTGTGGCGAGGCGTGGCGGGCCATCGGCTGCACTCCAGGCGGCGGCGAACGCGAACAACGGCGACCTCGGCAGTGATGCCGCCGTCCCGCCGACAACGTCGCGCACGATCCTCGTGCCCGCGCGCGACGCCGAAGGCGAGGCGCTAATCCGCACCGCGGAACTCGACGACACGCAGATCGCGCCGATGCCGCTCGCCGCCACGCCGCGCCACCTGGCGACGCTCCTTAAAGCGCTCATCGGCCGGCCCTACGGCTGGGACAACAGCGGCCTCTACAACGACTGTTCATCGGAGTTGCAAAGCATCTTCGCAGCGTTCGGCGTGTGGCTGCCGCGCCATTCGTCCACGCAGATGAGCGCCGGGCGCATGATCGACCTGTCGGGCCTCCACGCCCGCGCAACGGCTCGACTATCTGGCCGAGCATGGCGCGCCGCTGCGCACGCTGATCTATATCGGCGGGCACGTGATGCTTTACCTCGGCAATACCACGCGCAACGGCGTCGCCGTGCAGGTGGTATATCAGGACGTCTGGGGACTGCGGCCGGCCGACAACAGCCGGCGCGCGGTCATCGGCGGCTCGGTGATCCTGCCGCTTCTCGAGCACATTCCCGAGGACGCGACGCTGCAATCGCTCGGGGGCACGCCGACGTTCCAGATCAGCATACTCGGCGCGCCGACGGGCGCGGCGGCGCCCGCGCCGGGTTCCGCACCGGCGCCCGCCGCGCCTGCTGACGAGGATAGCCCGGCGGGCTGACGGGTTGACTGGCGGGGTCGCGGCTAGCGGTCTCGAGGGCTCGTGAGCTCGCGGTCAACAGTAAAGGGCACTGCCACGCGGCGTGCATTAGCCGGCCGTGCATGCTCGAAAATATTTTTTACGGAGTGTCGATTCGGCGGCGCGGTGCTCGTCGTAACGTTGAAGGCTTGGCTGAAACAGTCGGACTTTCAATCCACGAACCTGTTACTTCAAGGAGCCACCGTCATGACCAGCCCCGCTGTCAAACCGATCCCGGACGGGATGCACTCGCTCACACCGTATCTGATCTGCGCGAACGCCGCAGAAGCCATTGCGTTCTACACGAAAGCCTTCAACGCCGTCGAGCAGTTCCGCCTGCCGGGGCCGGACGGCAAGGTGATGCACGCGTGCCTGAAAATCGGCGATTCGATGCTGATGCTCACCGACGAATGGCCCGAACACCAGTGTTTCGGCCCGAACCATCTGCAAGGCACGCCGGTGACGATTCACCACTATGTCGAAGATGTGGACGCCAGTTTCCAGCAGGCTGTCGATGCCGGCGCGACCGTCAAGGTGCCGGTCGCCGACATGTTCTGGGGCGACCGCTACGGCCAGTTGAAAGACCCGTTTGGGCATAACTGGTCTTTGGCGACACACAAGCGCGACCTGAGCAAGGAGGAGATCGAGCAGGCGATGGCGGCGTTGGGATAAGGGTTTGCCTGATGCGGGTGAGGGGATGCCGCGCAAGCCGGGCGCGGGAGGCGAGTGACGTGAATCGATGACTGGACAAGGGGTTCGGTCATCGAAAAAAGGCCCGCGCATGCGGGCCAATCAAAAACATCCATCAACGCAGGCCAACCGTCCCCGCACGAGCAAAACCAGAAATCACCCGGCGGGCTCCCCTCAAGCCGCCCGCAACATACCCTCCCCCTGCTCCCCACCCAACGCATCCAGCAGATCGCCGGGCATCCTGTCCAGCTCTGCGGTCATCAACGTGAAGTCGGAGTCGAAGCGTTCGTCGTCGTTTTGCGCGGTCGGATCGCCCGCTTCCTTCAATACGTCGAGCGGCGCAATCCGCTTGATCGTGAGCGAAGGCGTCAGCACGAAGGACACGCGGTCCTTCCATGTCATCGCGAGCCGCATGCATTGCTTGCCGGCCTCGATATGACGGCGCATGTCTTCCGCATCCAAAGTATGTCCGACGTAGCGGACCGTGGCGTTGCCTTCCGTCGGCGAGCGCAACTCCGTGTCCTGGTCCACGGTAAAGCCGGCGGGACCGTCGCCCGAAAGCAGCCATTCCGTCATGGCCGCAACCGGCGATTGCGGGACGCGCACGGTTTCGAGCGGCAACTGATCGACCGACTTCACCAGCAGGCCGCGCACTTCGTCGGCGACCGCTTGCGACGCCGCGTCGATAACAAGCCAGCCATTGCGGCAATCGATCCACACGCGCGTATCGCGGCGAATGCTGAACGCGCGCGGCAGCAGTTCATCGGTCACCTGCTACTTGAGTTCGCGCATCTGCTTGCGACCGGGTTTGAAACCCTGTTGCTCCTCGAGTTCCGCCGCGCGCGCCTTCGTCACCTGCGCGACGACCGAAGCGGGCAGCAGCTTCTTTTCGGCGCGAAACGTGAGCAGCATCTGGCCGTTGAGCGCATACACGAGCGAGTCGTTATCGCGCGGCGATGCCCAGCCGTGGCTTTGCATTTCGACACTATTGCCCGGCGCGAACGCGGGCGGCGCGAGCCACTTTTCCATTTGTTCCGCCGTGACAGACCACGGCGCGGGAAGACGATGAAGCTGCAGGTTTTTGAACCACATAGGCGAAGTGTCTGGCAGGCAAAGCGCGTCATTCTATATGACGGCGCGTGTCGGGCGATCACGGTGGCCAATTGGCCGATGTCTGTTCGGACTCGAGAAAACTCACGCAAGGTGACGGGTTGGCGGCAGACATTTTCAAGCGTCATGAGAAAATGCTTTAAGCGGAAGACGCATTAACAAAACCCACGGTAATCCGGAGAATGCCGACCAGTCCTCAACTTCTCTCCGGAGCGCCCTATGTCCACTCTCCCGCTGTCCTCGATCACGCGCCGTGCGCTGATTACCACCGCCCTTGCCGCCGCCACGCTCGCCACTCTCGCCATTGCGCTGAACGCGCAGGCCGCCGATGCCGGTCTGCCCGCGCCGCACCATCTCGCCGCCGACAGCCATTCCGCCAGGGCCGCCACCGTGGTGCTCGCGGCGCGCCGCTACGCGGCGTTCTGGGACACCGGCGACGAGTCCTACGCGAAGCTCGCGCTCTCGCCGGCATTCGTCGACCGAACCTTGCCCGATGGCCGTCCGCAAGGCCCCGAAAGTCCGCTGAAGGCATCTGAGGCGTTTCGTGCGGTGGTGCCCGATCTTCGCGCGCAAATCGACGACCTCGTCGTTGCCGGCGACCGCGCTTCGGTTCACCTGCACTTCCGCGGACATTTCACCGGCCAGTTTCAGAGCCTCAAGGGCGAAGGCCAGCCTGTCGATTTCCAGGCTTTCGATCTGTATCGCGTGAAGGAGGGGCGCATCATCGAAAACTGGCACCTGGAGGACAACCTGACGCTGCTCAGGCAACTCGGCGCAGTGAAGCCGTAGTGGTTTTGCAGTACCCGTCGGGCAGCGCGCTTCCCGACGAAATCACCTAGACTTTTTGATATGCGCGACGAAGACGGAGGCGGCCATGGCCGACGAAACCGCACCTTGGGAAATGGTCGATTACTAGGGATTCGAGATTCACGTGGCGCCCATGCAAAAAAAGCGCCGGGTGAAACTAACGAGTTCAACGCGCCGCCGAATACCGCAAACCCAGCGAAGAATCGCTACACGTACGTCGATTACGTCTGTCATCCGGGCGCCGACCCGTCCATTCCCGGACACGCCGTTTCCTTCCACGCGGACGGCGAAGAAAGCTTCGCCAGCAGGGACGACGCGCTTTACGAGGGCGTGCATGTGGGACGCAGCATCGTCGAGGGCACGCATCCGGATCTGACCGTGCTGCCGCTCATCACCGGCGGGGTTTGACGCGACGTGTTTTGCGGCCCGCGCAGGCCGCACATATCGGTTCAAAGCCTCAGTTCAAAGCCTTCAGTTCAAGGCCATCAGCCGAACGCGCGCTTGATGCGCGACTTCAGCAGCGCCCGCCGCAAGCGTCCGGTGCGATCGGGCTCGCTCACCGCCGGCCCGCCGACCACCGCCGTGCCGCGCCGCAGGTAATAGCGGTCGAAGGTGGCCTGCGTCATCCCCCACTTGTTCAGGAACTGGCGGCGGCCATCATTTTTGACGATCTTGCCGGTGCTCTTCTGCTGGAAGTGATAAACCAGACTGTCGCCGACGCCGAGGAACACGCGGCAGCCGGCGTCCCACAGTTTCATCGAAAAATCGTTGTCGCTGCTCATGCCGGGACTCAGCTCGCTGCTGTAACCGCCGACCTTGTGCCACCAGTCGCGATGCACGAGCGTGGGCGGCCATGTCGCGCCGCGCCAGTCCGCGCGCACGAGCCGCGGCGTCGCGGTGACCAGTTCGTCGGCCCGGAACGTCTCCACGTCGCGGCCGAAGTTCTGCACGACCACGCACGGATTGCCGGAATCGACCGGTTCGATCATGGTGCCCGACAGCATGAACAGATTGTCGGCGGGCATGTGCGGCCGGCGCTTCACCAGCGCGTCGTCCCAGCCTGGGCAGCAGTACATGTCGTCGTTCATATAGACGATGTAGTCGCGCGTGGCGCGCGCCGCCGCAATGTTCACCGCCTGACAGATGCCGATGTTGCCCGGCGACGCCGTGTGCTCGATGCCCTCGTCGCGTACCCAGGCGAGAGTGCCGTCGGAGCCGTCGTTGACGTGCACGATGATCTGATGCGCGTGCGTCGAATGACGGCGCAGGCTCTCGATCACGAGGCGCAGATAAGGCAGGTTGTTCCAGGTTGGGATGATGATTGAGAACATCGGTTCTGTCCGTTGAGCGGGTTGCGCACGCGGTTGCGGCCGCGCGCCGGCCATGAGTGTGGCGGGGATTGTACCGCCTGCGCCTTCGCGCACGACAAACGCGGCACATGGGGCGCCGCGCCGGGGCCGCCACGGCGTTGCGGGTGGTTTCACCTAGCGCCACGCAAGCTTTTTGCAAGGCAGTACACGGTTATAATCGCAATCGCCCTACCGTCTTAAAAAACCCAACGATGGATCCGGCCCTTCGCAGTTCCACCCGGAACGGTAGTGTCAATACAAAAAGTCGCCCTATGATTTTTGCACCCAGTCTGGTCTGGCTCACCGCCGCCCTGCTGTTTCTCGCGCCCGCGGTCAATCTCGTCTGGCGCGGCGGCACCGGTTACTGCTTCTTCGCCATTCTCGCGCTCGCGCTGGGCGCCGCCGTCGCAAATCGCCGCACGCCCGGCTATTTCTCCGGCCTGCGCACTTACCGGTGGTTCACTATCGGCATGCTCGCGTTCGTCGTCGGAATCGGCGTGCAGCAAGTGGTGCTGAGTTACTGGCTGCCGAGGCAGTTCGACGCGCTGTCGCGCTTCGTGCTCGCGTTGCCGGTGTTCCTGCTGCTGCGGCAGTTGCCGTCGCGGCATCTGCGAATGATCGGCTGGGGCTGTGCGACGGGCGCGCTAGCCGTGGGAATCTGGGCCGTCGTCGATCAGCCGGCTGGTGGCTGGACCGACGCAAATCGTCTGAACAATTCTTATACCAACGCCATTCCGTTCGGCGATACCGCGCTACTGCTGGCCTTCCTGTCCGCGTTCACGCTCGGCTGGGACGGTCCGCGCGACTGGCGCATTGCCGGCGTGCGGCTCATCGCTCTCGCGGCGGGCGGCTACGCGTCCTATCTGTCGGGCACACGCGGTGGCTGGCTGGCCGTGCCGGTGTTCGTCGTGCTGCTCGGCATGCAGTATCAGTGGTTTGCACACAAGAAACGCCTCCTGGTCGCGAGCGTCGCGATCGTGATCGCGGCCGGCGCGCTGCTTTCAACCGAACGTATCCAGAAACGCATCAGCGAAGCCACCACCGACTTTTCGATGCTGCATCAAGGCGAGGACTACACGTCCGTCGGCCTGCGCCTGCAGTTATGGAACGCGTCGCGGATGATCTTCGAGCATCACCCCGTCTATGGCATTGGCAAGGGCCACCTCGTGAACGAACTGGGCGCGATGGCGAGGCGCGGCGAGGTGAAGAACGAAATCGTCAACGAGCGCGCGCATAGCGACTTCTTCTCCACGCTCGCCGAAATGGGCGCGGTGGGCGTGGCGTGCCTGCTGCTTTTTTACTATGGGATGTCAGTCTATTTCTGGCGTCACCGCCATTCGACCGACGCGGCGATCCGCGCGGCCTCCTACGCCGGGCTGGCGGTCGCGACGAGCACGGTCATCTTCGGACTGACCATCGACGTGCTCGTGCCGATCATGGTGACGGTGTTGCTCGCGCTGCTGGTCGCGACCTTCCTCGCGGTGATCGATTCGCGCAAACGCGAACTGCAGCAATCGGGCGAATTGCAGGGCGAGCGGCGCGCGCTTTGAGGCCGCGGCACATTAGAAAGGCCAGGTGCGCCTCAGGGCACCGCATGCATTGCGCTGCACGCTTCAGCGCCTGAACAGTTCATACAAAACGGCGACGTGAGCGTCGACGCTCGGGTCGTAGACGAGGCTCGCGAGCGGGTCCGCGATTCTCGCGCCGCCTTGCCGCACCCGTTCGACCGCCGCATGAATCGCGCGCTCGAAGCTGCCCGCCTCCTGCCGCGAAAACTCGATCTTCGCGGCGCCCTTCACGGTTTCCGCCGAACCGACATTGTCGGCAATCACAGGCGGCGTGCCGCACATGACCGACTCCACGCCCACGAGCCCGAACGGCTCATACGCGGACGCGACCACGGTGAAATCCGCCGCGGCGAACAGCTTCTCGATCTCGTTGCAATAACCGACGTAGCGAATCGTCTCGCCGGTTCGCGGCACCGGCCGTCCGGCCACCGCGAGGCAAACCGGCAGCGTGGTCTGCGAAAAAAAAGCCTCCAGCAGCGGATAGCCTTTGCGCTCATGACTCGTCGACGAAAACACGAAGATCACGCGGTCTTCCGGCAGATGGAAGTGCCGGCGCACCGCGGCGCGTGCATCATCGGACAGCGGCTGGAAGCGCTCGGTGTCGACCGGCGGATAAATCACGTCGATGCGTTCGGCGGGCACGCCGTAAAAGCGCTGCAACTCGCGGCTCATCAGCTGCGAATGCGCGACGATCGAGCGCGCGTGCGTGTAGACGCGCCGCTCCAGCTCGATCTGCCACTGGTCGCTGCGGCGCGCGGCGCGGCCTGCCGCTTCCAGCGAGCCCGGATGCGTGCCGCCGCACAGCGCGACGTCGGCATGCGTCGAGTGATTGATCGAAAACACGCAGGCGGGACGGCGGCGCTTCAGGCGCTGCTCGAGGCGCCAGTCGAATGCCAGATTGCGCAGTTTGCGCGGCGCCCATCGCACGTTCAGCGGTTGGGCGTCGACCCACGCCGCCTCGGGTAGCGCGCGGTCGATCTCGCGAGCAAAGAGCGTAGGCCGCACGCCCATCCGATGCAGGCCGGCGATCACGTCGCGCGTGTAGCGCTCGGCGCCGCCGCTGTTCCTGAGCGCCTGGGCGGTCAGCGCAATGTCGGTGAGGGGTGGGCGGATCGGCTCGGACAAAGAAGAAGTCTCGGTGATGGAATGAGGCGTCCCGGCGGCAGGTGCGCCGCGCGCCGGTTTTCGAATTAGCGCAATTGTAAAGGATGCGCACCGGCGCCCGGCATGACGCAGCCGCCCCGGCACCGATTAGAATCGAGCCCAACTGCACCTTTGCCGAATTCATGACCGATAGTCCGCCGCTCCCGTCCTCCCCTGCCGCGTCCACCGCGTCGGCCACGCAGCGCCCGCTCGCGTCGATGCTGCTGATCGCCTACAACCAGCAACAGCAGATCGCCGACGCCGTGAAAGACGCGCTCGCGCAAACCTACGAGCCGCTCGAAATCATTATTTCCGACGACGCCTCGCGCGACTCGACCTTCGCCGCCATCCAGGCGGCCGTAGCCGGTTACGAGGGACCGCACCGCGTCGTCGTGCGCCACAATGAGGCGAATCAGGGCATCAGCGCGCACCTCTCGCAACTCACGCAGATCGCAAACGGCGAGCTGCTGTTCGTCGCGGCCGGGGACGACATCTCGGCGCCTGACCGCTGCGAGCGGGTGGTCGACTTCTGGCTCGCGCACGACCGGCGGCCGGATCTGATCGCGACCGATCTCGCCGACATGGACGAAGCCGGGAATATCCACGAGCGCATGAGTCCCACGGAACTGGACGGCTATCGCAGCGTCGACGACTGGCTGAACGCGCGCCCGTGGCTCATCGGCGCGGCGCATGCGTGGTCGCGGCAGCTCTTCGAGCGCTTCGGGCCGATGTTGCCCGGCGCCGCTGCCGAAGATCAGATCATGGTGCTGCGCGCGATCCTGTCCGGCGGCGCGCTGAGCCTGCGCGAGCCGCTCGTGCGCTACCGGCGCGGCGGGCTGTCGCGCAAGCGCCGTTATGGATCGGTGGATGAACTCATCGCCCGCATGCGGCAAAGCAACCGCTATGGACTCGCGGAACTCGCGCAGTTGCAGCGCGACGCGGAGATTGCCGGCATCGGCGAGCGCATGCGCACGGCCATGGCGCCGAAGCTCGCCCGCGAGCAGTTCATTCGCGCGATGTTCGAGGCGGGAAGTCTCGCCGAGCGCGCAAGGCTGCTCGCGCGGAGCGCGGGCGTCAAACTCGGGCTGCGCATCCGGATGTTTCTGTATGCCAGCTGTCCGGCAGTTTATGCGCCCGGATTGTGGCTGAAGCGGACCTTGCGCAAGCGGCGGGGATAAGGCTTGGCGCGAGTCTGAGCAGCGCCGCGTTCTGTCGGAGACCTTGGATGAGCGGGCGCCTTCGCGGCCACCGTCAGGACGCGCTGCGCCGGCGCCGCAAGCGCTGCGCGAAAGGCGGACAGCACGCCTCCACGCCGAAGCTCAGCACGCTCTTGCGCAAGCGCCGCATCATCTTCAGTGCGCGCAGGAAGGTCTCGCCGGTGTGGCTGATCAGCACGAATTCGACCGCGCCGCGCCAGTTTTCGATGCCGCGCGAAAACGCATTCATGTCTTCGCGGGCGTGGGCCGGCAGTTCCGCGCCGAAGCGCCGCGCAAAGAGGCGGATCTGGTCCGCGATGCCGTCGATCTGGCGCCGCCTGCTCGCGCCCCGCCGCTGTGCTGCCGCGGCGCTGCATTCGCCGCGCGCGGCGCTCGTCGGCCGCTGATTGGTCGCGCTCGCGCCCACCGCA
The DNA here is from genome assembly GCA_940746715.1 of uncultured Paraburkholderia sp. Lineage (GTDB taxonomy): Bacteria > Pseudomonadota > Gammaproteobacteria > Burkholderiales > Burkholderiaceae > Paraburkholderia. The sequence goes on along the minus strand of CALNWN010000003.1, from coordinate 428,595 downwards.
TTGCCGTCGTGCTGACGATATTTCAGATGAGGCGCCGCCACATGACGGATCTCGCCGAACGCCGCGACGACCATCGCCAGCCACCAGTCATGCATGACGATGCCCGCCGGGAAAGGCAACGCGCGTTCGAGCGTCGCGCGATTGACGAGCATCGCGCAGCCCGGCACGTGGTTGCTCAGCAGGAAATCGCGCAGACGCTCGGCGCGGCGCGATTTTGCGGTGATGTGTCGAAAAGCGACGTGGACACGCAGCACAGCTTCGCGTCCACCAGTTCGATGTCACAGAAAGCCAGCGCCGGCGTGGCCCGCCCGCGCGCCTGCTCGGCCTGGCGCAACTCGCGCATCAGGTCGGCGATCTTTTCCGGCGCCCACACGTCGTCCTGATCGGCGAGCGCAACATAGTCGCCGCGGCAAGCGGCCAGCGCCCGCTCGAAATTGCGCACGATGCCGACCCGTTCGCCGCTCGCCACGAGCCGCACCGGAACGCGCCCGGCATAGGCGGCGAGGAGTTCGGGCGTGCCGTCGGTGGAAGCGTCGTCGGAAACCACCACTTCGAGATTCGGCCAGCTTTGCGCCTCGAGCGAAGCGAGCAGCTCCGGGAGATAGGTGCGGCCGTTGTACGTTGCGAGTGCTATGGAAACCAGCGGCTCGCTGAGGTTGTCGTCGTGATGCATGTGAAAGAGGAATCTCCGCGGCGCGGGACGGTGCAAGGCCATCAGGATGCGGCCAGCGTGAGAAAAGCGCAAACAAAACGCTTCAAAAACACAACACTGTACCGAAAAACCGACTAAAGGACGGTTTTACAAGAGGCGGTAAGGGAGTTCAGCGGGGAAGTCAGCGGGGAAGGGCGCGCGATGGGCGCGATGGGGAAATCTGTAAGCGCGGTGCGGGCGGCCGGTGCTGTTTGCTGTCGAGCCGTGCCGTGCCCGGGCCTGCCCCGCTCCACATCCTGGCGGCAGATTTTAGTTAGCGAGGCGGAAAGTCCAGATGGCGGCTCGGCGGATTTCACTGCATCGGCGTCTCGCGCGGGGAGAAGCGGCGCGCAGCCCCCGTTCCGCTGCGCCACCGCGTTCGCCGCGCCATCCCGTCACGCGGCGTTCTGCTGAAACTGAATCCGATGCAGATGCGCATACGGCCCGTTCTGCGCCAGCAGCTCGCGGTGGCTGCCGCGCTCGACGATACGCCCGGTCTCCATCACGAGGATGCGGTTCGCGCGCTCGATGGTCGACAGCCGGTGCGCGATGACGAGCGTGGTACGGCCCTTCATCAGCGTTTCGAGCGCGGCCTGCACGTGGCGCTCGGACTCGGAATCCAGCGCCGAGGTGGCTTCGTCGAGAATCAGGATGGGCGCGTCTTTGTAGATGGCGCGCGCGATCGCGAGACGCTGCCGTTGCCCGCCGGACAGCATCATGCCGTTGTCGCCCACGAGCGTGTCGATGCCGTTGGGCATGGCGTCGACCGTGTCCCACAGGTTGGCTGCGCGCAGCGCCGCCTCGACACGGTCGCGATCCGCGGTCTGACCGTACGCGACGTTGTTGGCCACCGTGTCGTTGAAGAGCACGACGTCCTGGCTCACCATCGCGATCTGGCTGCGCAACGCGTGCAGGTCGTATTCGGTCAGCGCGACGCCGTCGACGAGAATCTCGCCGCCGGTCGGATCGAAAAAGCGCGGCAGCAGGTTCACGAGGGTGGTCTTGCCGCTGCCCGACGGGCCCGCGAGCGCGACCATTTCACCCGGCGCCACCCTGAACGACACCTGGTCGAGCGTATGGCGATTGTGCGTGGCATTCGTGCTGTACGTGAACGAGACGTTGCGGAACTCGACTTCGCCGCGCGCGCGCTCGAGCGGCTTGCCGCCGCCCGCGGGCCCCGCGGGTTCGTCGATCAGACCGAAGATCAGTTCGGCCGCCGTCATGCCCCGCTGCAGCGGCTGGTTCACGTCCATCAGATGCTTGAGCGGCGAAATGATCAGCAACATGGACGTGACAAACGCGACAAAGCCGCCGACCGTGGTCTGATCCGACGACGACTGCACCATCGCGATCGTGATCACCACCGCAAGCGCAATCGACGCGAGGAACTGCGTCAACGGCTGAGCAAGGCCGCCGGAAACCGTCATGCGCATTGCGTAGCCGCGCAGGCGCTTGCTCATCGACGTGAAGCGGTCAATCTCGTACTTCTCGCCGTTATGAACCTTGACGACCTTGTAGCCGCCCACGGTCTCCTCGACGATATAGGACAGCTCGTTCGTCAACAGCTGATGCTCGCGGTTAAGACGCCGCAGCCGGCGATTGATTTTGCCAACCAGCCAGCCGATACCCGGCAGCAGCACGGCAACGATCAGCGTCAGGCGCCAGTTCAGATAGAACAGATAGCCGAGCAGAAAGATCACCGTGAGCGAGTCGCGCACCAGCGTGACCATCACGCTCAGCAGCACGTTGAGGATCTGATTGACCTCGAAGACAATCGCGTTGATGACCGTGCTGGCCGTTTCGCGCTGGAAAAAGGCGACGCTCGTGTGAATCATGCGGTCGAACATGCGCAGCCGCAATTCGAGCAGGATCTTGTTGGAGACGTACGCGAGCAGATAGCCGGACGCGTATTGCGCCACGCCGCGGATCAGCGCGAGGCCGATCACGGCGACGGGCACGAACCATTTCGCGTTGTCGCTCGCATGGGCGCCGAAACCTTTGTCGAGGAGCGGCTTGAGCAGCGCGGGGATGGCGGCGTCCGTGGCCGCGCTGGCCGCCATCGCGATAATGGCCCCGACGATCACCCACAGAAGCGGCTTGACGAAAGGCCACAGGCGCCGGAAAACGACGGCGGGCGACGACGCTTCACCTCCACCGATGGGTTTGCTTAACGTTGGCTTCACGCTCAAGGAATCCTCTGGAAATGCGGGACGAGATTCGCGCCGGCGACCGGCTGCCCGCGGCGCGAAGATCGAAAAGGAGCATTGTAAACGGTTGACGTTGATGGCCGGCTGACGTTTTAGCGCCAGCTTCGGGGCACGCGGAAAGAGTAAGCCGCGTGTGTATACTTGCGCGACCCGCCGCGCTTCGTCGCGCGCTTCGCTCCGTCGTTCGTCTTTACGCCATTCGCAATCAGCCCTTCAGGTATGCAACCAACCACCCTCGGCGTCGCTATCATCACCAAAAATGCGGCGGCGCGGCTGGCCGAATGCCTGCAGTCGGTGGCCTTTGCCGATCAGATCGTCGTGATCGACGGCGGCAGCACCGACGGCACCGCCGACATTGCCCGCGCGCACGGCGCCCTCGTCATCGAGCAGAGCGACTGGCCGGGTTTCGGCCCGCAAAAGAACCGCGCGGTGGACGCGCTCAGCACAAGCTGGATTCTGTCGCTCGACGCCGACGAAATCGTCTCGCCGGAACTGGCGGCCGCCATTCGCGCGGCGCTCGCAGCACCGACGGCGGATGTTTATGCGGTGGACCGCCTGTCGAGTTTTTGCGGACACTGGATTCATCACAGCGGCTGGTATCCGGACTGGATTCCGCGCCTCTTCAAACGTGGCGCCGCACGTTTTTCCGACGACCTCGTTCACGAACGGCTTGTATTCGACACCCCCGCCCAACGCCTGACCGGCAAGCTGATGCACTACTCGTATGAGAACTTCGAGGCGGTGCTGCGCAAGCTCGACGCCTATTCGACCGCCGGCGCGCTGCAGCGTCATGCGGCAGGCCAACGCGGCAGCTTCGGCAAGGCGCTGCTTCGCGGTGCCTGGGCGTTCGTGCGAACTTATTTGCTGCGACGAGGTTTTCTCGACGGCCGCGCTGGTTTCATGATCGCCCTATTCAATGCTGAAACCGTGTACTACCGGTTTTTGAAGCTTACGCGACTCACGGAAACGTCGCGCTCGAAGTTGGACTAGAAGCGCGCTCCAAGTCGCGTTTGAAATCGCACATGAAGTCGCGCTTCAAGTCCCGCGGTGAAGTCCCGCAGTCAAGTCCGATTAAGAGCGGCACGGCCCCAGTGCCCGCTGCTCCGGTCGCTGCTCAATAGACAATCTCAATCGCGCTGCCGGCGAATTGGCCGCGCAGGTCGGCGAGCAGTTCGTCGGTCGGCTTGACGCGCCACGCGTCGCCAAGACGCATTTCGCCCTCCGCATTCTCGCTGCGGTACACGACCTGAACCGCGAGTCCATTGGGGATGTGCACGGGCTGACGCTGACGGCCGTTGTTGTCGCCGTAGCCGCCAAAGCCGCCGCCCTGACCACCATTGCGACCGCTGCCGCTGCCGCGCGCGGCAGCGGCAGGCGCCGGCGCCGGCGCTGCTTGAGGCTCGTCCTTGCCCGCGCTGTGCGCTTCGAGGACGCGCCGTAACGCCTGCGCGTCCGCGTTGCCGTTCATCTTCACCTTCACGGCCTCCGCATAGCGGCAGCGCGCGCGGCCCAGATCCATGACCGTTTCCACCGTGAAGCGGATGCCGCCCGTGAACGCGTCGTTACGCGCCTGGCCTTGCACGACGAGCAGCTCGTCTTCCTTGAACAACTGCTTGTTCGCTTCGAAGATTTCGTTGAACACCGTCACTTCGCATTGACCGGTGCCGTCGTCGAGCAGCGCGATGAGCATCTTGCCGCGTTGAGTCATCTGCGTGCGCAGCGATGCGATGATGCCCGCCACCAGTTTGTCGCGCCCTTCTTTCAGCTCGCCGATCTTCTGGCGCACGAAGCGGCGCACCTCGTCCTTGTAGGCGTTGAACAGGTGGCCCGACAGGTAGAAGCCGAGCGCGGCCTTTTCTTCCTGGAGCTTCTTCTTTTCGGGCCACTCCGGTTCGTCCACCAGTTCGTGCCCTTGCGAAGGTGCGTCGCCCATATCGAAGAGGCACGCTTGCAATGCATTGGCGCTCGCCTGCTCGGCGGCTTCCATGGCGAGCGACACCGACGCAATCAGCTGCGCGCGGTTCTGATGCAAGCTGTCGAACGCGCCGGCGCGGATCAACGCTTCGACCGTGCGGCGATTGACGACGCGACGGTCGATCCGGTTGCAGAAATCGAAGATGTCGATGAACGGACCGTCTTCGCGCGCGCGCAGGATTTCTTCGATCGCATTCTGACCGCTGCCCTTGATCGCGCCCAGGCCGTAGCGAATGGTCCTCGAGCGCTTGCCGTCCGCTTCCGCGACCGGCTCGAAGCGATACGCCGACAGGTTGATGTCCGGCGGCAGCACGGCCATCTTGTTGGCGATGCAGTCTTCGAACAGGATCTTGACCTTGTCCGTGTCGTCCATGGCGAGCGACATATTCGCCGCCATGAATTCCGCCGGATGGTGCGCCTTCAGCCACGCGGTGTAGTACGCGAGCAGCGCGTAAGCGGCCGCGTGCGACTTGTTGAAGCCATAGCCCGCGAACTTTTCCATCAAGTCGAAGATTTCGTCGGACTTCTCGCGCGTCAGCTCGTTCTTTGCCGCGCCTTCCGCAAAAAGCTCGCGATGCTGGGCCATTTCTTCGGGCTTTTTCTTGCCCATGGCCCGGCGCAGGAAGTCGGCGCCACCCAGCGAATAGCCGCCGATGATCTGCGCCATCTGCATCACCTGCTCCTGGTAGACCATGATGCCGTAGGTCTCTTTCAGAACAGGTTCGACACGCGGGTCCGGATACTCGACCACTTCACGGCCGTGCTTACGCGCGCAGAAGCTCGGGATCAGGTCCATCGGCCCCGGACGATACAACGCGACGAGCGCGATGATGTCTTCGAAGCGGTCGGGCTGCGCGTCCTTCAGCATGCCTTGCATGCCGCGGCTTTCCAGCTGGAATACGGCGACCGTATTCGCTTTCTTGAGGATCGAGAACGATGCCGGATCGTCGAGCGGCACTTGCCCGAGCGACCAGTCTTTCTTCGACGGATCGAGACGGCGGATATAACGCTCGGCCCAGTCGAGAATGGTGAGCGTGGTCAGACCCAGAAAGTCGAACTTGACGAGGCCGACGGCTTCGACGTCGTCCTTGTCGTACTGGCTCACCACGCCGCTCTCGTCGCCTTGCGTGTAGAGCGGGCAGAAATCGGTCAGCTTGCCGGGCGCGATCAGCACGCCGCCCGCGTGCATGCCGACGTTACGCGTCATGCCTTCCACGCGCTGCGCGAGTTCGAGCAGCTGGTGCACTTCGTCTTCATTGTCGAAGCGCTCCTGCAGGAGCGGCTCTTCTTTCATCGCGTCGGCAATCGTGACGTGCTTGCCGGGCTTGAACGGAATCAGCTTCGCAATGCCGTCCGTGAACATGTAGCCGAAATCGAGCACCCGGCCGATGTCGCGCACCGCCGCCTTCGCCGCCATCGTGCCGAAGGTCGCGATTTGCGAGACGGCGTCGGCGCCGTACTTTTCCTTCACGTACTGGATCACGCGGTCGCGGCCGTGCTGGCAGAAGTCGATGTCGAAGTCGGGCATCGACACGCGTTCGGGATTCAGGAAACGCTCGAACAGCAGGTTGTAGCGCAGCGGATCGAGGTCGGTCACGCCAAGCGCATAGGCGACGAGCGAGCCCGCGCCCGAGCCCCGGCCCGGCCCGACCGGCACGCCGTTGTTCTTGGCCCAGTTGATGAAGTCCGCGACGATCAGGAAGTAGCCCGGAAAGCCCATCTTGATGATCGTGCCGCACTCGAATTCGAGCCGCTGGTAGTACGTCTCGCGCTGCGCGGCGCGCTCCGCTTCGTCCGGGTACAACTGCTCGAGGCGTTTTTCCAGGCCCTCTTTCGACAGATGCACGAGGTAGTCGTCGAGCGACATGCCGTCGGGCGTCGGAAAGAGCGGCAGCTTCGGCTTGCCCAGTTCGAGCGTGAGATTGCAGCGTTTGGCGATTTCGACCGAGTTGGCGAGCGCCGACGGAATATCCGCAAAAAGCGCGGCCATCTCGTCTTGCGTGCGGAAATATTGCTCAGGCGTAAAGCGCTTCTGGCGCCGCGGATTCGCGAGAATGTCGCCTTCGGAAATGCACACGCGCGCTTCGTGCGCGGTGAAGTCGTCGGGCGTCATGAACTGCATGGGATGCGTGGCGACCACCGGCAGTTTCAACGACGCCGCCAGCGCCACCGCCTGCTGCACGTACTGCTCGCCGCCCGGCTGACCGCAACGCTGCAATTCGATATAGAAGCCGCCCGGAAACACCTTCGCCCAATGCAGCGCGTTGCGCTTCGCCGCCTCCTGGTTGCCCGCGGCCAGCGCAAGGCCGATGTCGCCCTGCTGGGCGCCCGACAATGCAAGCAGGCCTTCGCCGAGCCCCGACTCGAGCAAGCCGGCCTCGACTTCCGCGCGGCCGCGATACTGGTTCGTGAGCGACGCCTTGCTCAGCAACTCGCACAGGTTCAGATAGCCGCGCCGGTCCTTCACCAGCAGCAACAGGCGCGAAGGCTTGTCGCGGTCGTCCGGATTGGTGATCCAGACGTCGCAGCCGGCAATGGGTTTGACCCCTTTGCCGCGCGCTTCCTTGTAGAAACGGACGAGGCCGAACGCGTTGCCGAGGTCGGTCAGGGCGAGCGCCCCTTGACCGTCTTTGGCGGCCGCCTTGACGACGTCGTCAAGACGCACGATGCCGTCGGCGATCGAAAATTCGGAGTGGAGGCGGAGATGGACGAAGCGGGGATCTGACATGGGCGACATTGTAACTCCACCCTCCCGCAGATTTCAGCGCAAAAACCCGCCTGGCCGTCCGGCTTAGGACGCCGCCGCGCTGCGCCGCATCCACGGCATTTTTTCGAACTTTGTTGGCCGCGTACGGAAAAGATCCGCTGAATTTCTGCCGCCGCTTGCGCTAGCGCAACCGACTGGCCATTCGGCCGACTCAAGGAAACCGCCGGCTTGAGGGATAATAGGGGTTTCGCCGAATCCGACGTGGCGGCAGAACCGGCGTTGAGGGCATCGGAATGCCCTCAGGCCAGAAGAAACCTCAGGCTCTCCGGCTTGCGCCCCTGCGGCGGCGGAATCCGCGCCGCAACCGGGCCGGGCCGGCCCCCACGCCGCCACTTATTACCGCTTTGCACCCATGAGTATCGTCAATCTCGCCGCGTATCATTTCGCGACCATCGAAGACACCGCCGCCTGGCGCCCGCACGTCACGGAACGCTGCAACGCGCTCGGCCTGCGCGGCACCGTCCTGCTCGCGCCCGAAGGCATCAATCTGTTCGTCGCCGGCACGCGCGAGAACACAGACGCTTTCGTCGACTACATCCGTCACGATCCGCTCTTCGAGGGCAAATTCGCGAACCTGCAATTCAAGGAAAGCCTGTCGGAGAAACAGCCGTTCACGCGCATGCTCGTCAAGCTCAAGCGCGAAATCATCACCATGAAAAAGCCGGCCATTCGTCCGGAATTGGGCCGCGCGCCGTTCGTCGATGCTCCCACGCTCAAAGCCTAGCTCGACCGCGGTCACGCCGACGAGGGCCGCCCGGTCGTCATGCTCGACACGCGTAACGCGTTCGAAGTGGATGTCGGGCGCGAGACCGAATTGATCAAAAGTCGCAGTGCTGGGCGTGACGGCTGTGTCGGACATGGTGGCTTTCGCTAAAAATGCGTCGGCGCTTGGCGCGTGCGCGCGGCAGCGGTCGGAACCGCCGAAGGCATCAGGATGAAGGCGGAGCCACGGCGTTCCGCACGGACCCGTTGTGCTATTGCGGGAAAGGATGCGGCCGGCTCCGGCCGGCGAAAACATCCGCCGGAAAGGGGGGTATTGTAGCATTTCAGCAAAAACACTCATGGCGCATGCACGGGCTTTCTGCCTGGGCGGCACTAGTGGCAGCCGTTCGCTGCGCGGCGCCGGTCGAATCGCCCCGCCGAACCTGTGCGATCTGCTGCGAGCGTACTGAGCGCAAACGACAGGTGCATGACAAAGTCAGCGCGAGCCTTTTTTGCGCGGCCGGGCGCGGCCGACGCAGGCGGAGTCGCGCCCTGCCTCACCACGTCTCGCGCATCACCATGAGCCGCAGCTCGGTCATGTCCTCGATCGCGTAGCGCACACCCTCGCGCCCCAGACCGGATTCCTTCACGCCGCCGTACGGCATGTTGTCCACGCGGAACGACGGCAGGTCGTTGATCACCACGCCGCCGACTTCCAGTTCGTCCCACGCGCGGTGCGCATGCGCGAGCGAATCGGTGAACACGCCCGCCTGCAGGCCGAAATCGCTGTCGTTGACGGCGGCGAGCGCCTCGTCGAAATCGGCGAAACGCTCGAGTATGGCGACCGGTCCGAAGGCTTCCTTGCGATACAGGTCCGTGTCGCGCTTCACGCCTTCGAGCAGCGTGGCCTCGAACATCGCGCCCTCCACCTTGCCGCCCGCGACGATCTTCGCGCCCGCCTGCACGGCGCTCTCCATCCAGCCGGCGAGGCGTTTCGACTCCGATTCGGAGATCATCGGCCCGACGAAAGTTTTTTCGTCCTTCGGATCGCCCATCACGAGCAACTTCGTTTTGGCGATCAGCTTCTCGCGCAGCGCATCGTAGAGACTCGCGTGCACGAGAATGCGCTGCACGCCGATACAGCTTTGCCCCGACTGATAGAACGCGCCGAACGCGAGCCGGTCGACCACGTAGTCGAGCTTGCCGCCCTGATCGCCGTCGACGATCGCCGCCGCGTTGCCGCCGAGTTCGAGAATCACTTTCTTCTTGCCGGCCTTTTTCTTCAGATCCCAGCCCACTGCCGGCGAGCCCGTGAACGACAGCAGCCTGAAGCGCTCGTCGGTGGTGAAGAGGTCCGCGCCGTCGCGATGCGCGGGCAGGATGGAAACGCACCCTTCGGCAAATCGGTTTCCGCCAGAATCTCGCCCATGATCAGCGCGCCGACCGGCGTGCGGCTCGCCGGCTTGAGCACGAAGGGCACGCCCGCCGCGATCGCCGGCGCGACCTTGTGCGCGGTCAGGTTCAGCGGAAAATTGAACGGCGAGATGAACGAGCACGGCCCGATCGGCACGCGCTTAACATAGCCGTGGTAGCCCTTCGCGCGCGGCGAAATTTCCAGATTCACAATCTCGCCGTCGATGCGCACCGCCTCCTCCGCCGCGACCTTGAACGTGTCGATCAGATGCGTGACTTCGCCCCTCGAATCGTTGATCGGCTTGCCCGCCTCGATGCACAGCGCGAGCGCCAGTTCGTCGTAACGTTCGCGAAAGCGCTTCACGCAATGTTCGAGCACCGCCTGGCGCTTGAACGGCGGAAACGCGCGCAGCGCGGCCACCGCGAAGCCAATGGCCTTGTCGATGGCGGCCGCGTCGGCCATCGCGACGCGCGTCGCCACTTCGCCGCTGAATTTGTCGGTGACTTCGAGATCCGTGTTTGCAGCCACCGCTTCGTTCGCCAGGTAGTACGGGTAGGTCTGGTTCAGCATGACGCGTTCTCCTTCCGATAGATGACAGCGGCAGCCGCGGCCCGCACGCGAGCCCACGCCGCTCACAATTGCGCGGAGAGCCGCTTGATCTCGCGATTCAGCACGCGCTCGTTATCCGAATAGTCGATGGGCACGTCGATCACATGCACGCCGGGCGTCGCAAAACATTCGCGCACGAGAGGCGCGAACTCCGCCGCCGAGCCGATCCGGTGCCCCTTCGCGCCGTAACTCTGCGCATACGCGACGAAATCCGGGTTGGCGAGCGTCATGCCGTAGTCGGGGAAGTTCATGTTCTCCTGCTTCCAGCGGATCATGCCGAACGCGTCGTCGCGCAAGATCAGGATCACGAGATCGAGCTCCAGACGCACTGCCGTTTCGAGTTCCTGCGAATTCATCATGAAGCCGCCGTCGCCGCACACGGCCATGACCTTGCGGTCCGGGTGCACGATCTTGGTGGCGATCGCGGACGGCAAACCGGCGCCCATCGAAGCGAGCGCGTTGTCGAGCAGCAGCGAATTCGGCTCGTGCGCGCGGTAGTAACGGGCGAACCAGATCTTGTACATGCCGTTGTCCAGACACACGATGCCGTCCGCGGGCGTGGTCTCGTACACGTCGTTGACAAGGCGCACGGGATACATCGGAAAGCGGTCGTCGTGCTGGCCTTTCACCAGATGCGCCTCGAAATGCTCCTTGATCTCCTTGAAACGCGCGAAGTCCCAATGCTCCTGGCGCTCCTTCAGGCTTTCCTTCAGTTGCCAGACTGCGTTGGCAATGTCGCCGACCACTTCGATCTGCGGGAAATAAACCGTGTCGACTTCCGCGCCGAGGAAGTTCACATGAATCACCGTCTTCTCGGCGTCGCCGCTGCGCATGAAAAACGGCGGCTTTTCAATGACGTCGTGCCCGACATTGATGATGCAGTCGGCGTGATCGATCGCGCGATGCACGAAGTCGCCGTCGGACAAGGTCGCATTGCCGAGCCACATGGGATGCGATTCGTCGATCACGCCCTTGCCCATCTGCGTCGTGAAAAAGGGAATGCCGATCTGGTCCACGAACTCGCGCAGCATCTTGGTCGTGGTCTTGCGATTGCCGCCCGCGCCGATCATGAGGAGCGGATGCTTCGCGCGCGTAATCGCCTCCACGGCGCGCGCCACCGCCTTTTGCTCCGCGATCGGGCGGCGGCTGTAGCTCTTCGGAATCGGCTTGCCGTCGCCTTCCTCGTGAGCGACGTCCTCGGGCAGTTCCAGATGCGTGGCGCCAAGGCGTTCTTCTTCCGCCTGGCGCACGGCCTCGCGCACGGCCGCCGGAATATTCGCGATCGACACGATCTGGCGCGTGTATTTGGTGAGCGGCTCCATCATCCGCACCACGTCGACGATCTGGAAATGGCCCTGCTTGCTCGACTTGATCGGCTTCTGTCCGGTCACCATCAGCATCGGCATGCCGCCCAGTTGCGCGTAGGCGGCGGCCGTCACGAAGTTGGTGGCCGGGCCGAGCGTCGCGAGACACACGCCCGTGCGGCCCGTCAGGCGCCCGTAGGTGGCCGCCATGAAGCCCGCCGCCTGTTCGTGACGCGTCAGGATCAGGCGGATTTTCGAGCGGCGCAGCGATTCGAGCAGATCGAGATTTTCTTCACCGGGGATGCCGAACACATACTCGACACCTTCGGCTTCCAGCGACTTGACGAACAGGTCCGATGCTTTCATGGAGGGTCTCGCTTGATGGGACGGACGCGGGCGCAAAGCCTCGCCGTGGGTGAGCGGAAACGGACGACAGAACCAGCAGGGACACAGCAACGACAGCAAAGACGGCAGTAGCGGCAGGCGACGGTCGCGGCAGCAGGCAGTAAGCCACTGCGGACAGCTTACTACTCGGGGGAAAATGATGCGCGCAGGTTGACCATACCGCGCGGCGGGAGACAAAACTCGCGGCAGCCTCGAAGCCGCCGCGCGGCATTCAGCGATTGAGCGTGATGCAGTCGGACAGCACCAGCGGCGCATTCTCGCCCGCGGTGGCGTCGTAGAGATCGGCGCGCGGGCCCTTGGTCCACCACGTATAGCTGCCGGCCTGATATTTCGCGCCGGACGCCGCAATCGTATTGACGAACAGCAATTGCTTGCCCTTCACCGGCACGAGCGCGAAGCTCTGACCGTTGGCCGTGTTCCAGTAAGTCACATGCAGAATTCTGCCGGTCGCGCAGGTGTACTTGCGTGTTTGACGGTTTTTGGTCTGGACGTCGTCGAGATGCAAGGGCGCGGCGAATGCCCCGCCGCAGATTGCCGCGAGGCTCACTGCAAGCAGCCATTTCTTCATGGAATGCCTCGCTCGTTGCGGATCAAGGGTCGATGACGTCGGCACAGGCATCGGTCGGCGCGGCGGCCACGTGCCCGACCACCGGCACGATCTTCAGGCCCGCCGACGCAATGCGGCATGGCGCGGCGCTTCGTTACGCGATTCCTGCACCATACCCACCTCGACTTCAATGGGCCCGCGATCTGTTCGACGGGCTCGGATCACTCAGGCTGCGCGCCTCGCCGGCAAACGCCACCCACATCACGACGCGGCTTTTCCCGACACGGGACGCACCGCCGCCGCGGCCTCTTTTGCGCGCGAGCGTGCTTCGTCGATATTCGCGCCGGTGGCGAACGCCACGCCCATCCGCCGCTTGACGAAGCTCTCCGGCTTGCCGAAGAGCCGCAGATCAGCATTCGGCACGGCGAGCGCCGCGGCGACGCCTTCGAACGCAATGCCGGTCTCTTCGAGCCCGCCGTAGATCACGGCCGACGCACCCGGCGCCCGCAGCGACGTATCCACCGGCAAGCCGAGAATCGCGCGCGTGCAGTTCGAACTCCGAAAAGCGCTGCGAGCACAGCGTGACGAGCCCCGTGTCGTGCGGACGCGGGCTCACTTCCGAGAACCATACGTCATCGCCGCGCACGAAAAGTTCCACGCCGAAGAGCCCCCGGCCGCCGAGCGCGGCCGTCACCTTGTGGGCGACTTCGCGGGAGCGTTCGAGCGCGAGCGGGCTCATCGGCTGCGGCTGCCAGGATTCGACGTAGTCGCCTGCCACCTGCACGTGCCCGATCGGATCGCAGAAGTAAGTGGCGACCTCGCCGTTCGTGGGGGCGACTGCGCGCACCGTCAACTGCGTGATCTCGTATTCGAAGTCGATAAAACCCTCGACGATCACGCGACCATGATTCACGCGGCCGCCCGCCATGGCGTATTGCCAGGCCGGCTCGACGTCGGCTTCGCTGCGCAGCACCGACTGCCCCTTGCCCGACGACGACATGACCGGCTTCACCACGCACGGGTAGCCGACTTTGGCGATGCCGGCGTGCAGTTCGTCGAGCGAATCGGCGAAGTCGGCAAGCCCAGCTCCTCGGCGGCGAGGCGGCGGATGCCCTCGCGGTTCATGGTGAGCTGCGTGGCGCGCGCGGTCGGGATCACTTCGGCAATGCCGTCGCTCTCTATCGCGGCCAGCGCGTCCGTGGCAATGGCCTCGATTTCGGGAACGATCAGATGCGGACGTTCCTGTTCGACGAGCGCGCGCAGCGAGGCGCGGTCGGTCATGTCGATCACATGCGAGCGGTGCGCGACCTGATGGCCCGGCGCATTCGGATAACGGTCGACGGCGATCACTTCGACGCCCAGCCGCTGCAGCGCGATGATCACTTCCTTGCCGAGTTCGCCCGCGCCGAGCAGCATGACACGCGTGGCGGATTCAGAAAGGGGCGTGCCGATCCGTTGGCCGATCTGCATGGGGTCTCCAGATAAAAGTCGGATGAGGGTGGGGATCGGGTAGAGCACGATGTTAACATGTGTGCCCCTCGCCGCGGCTCGCGCGCGGCGCACCGAGTGCGTTACCCTTACGCCTTTGCCAGTTTGAAGAGGAACGACGCCATGCAACCACGCTTGTCCACGCGACGTCTTGCGCGCCTCGCCCCCTACGCGCGCACGGCCCTCGCCGCGTTCGGCGTTGCGGTGCTCGTCGGCGCCTGCGCGATACTGAAACATCCGGACTCGGAAGCACCCGCGCCCGACCCGTTCAACCCGGCCGCCACCCAATTGCTCGACGACACCAGCTGGACGCTCACCGCATGGAAACAGGCGGACGGCCGCGCGCGCACAGTTCCGTTCGCGAACCTCGGCGCGCCGATCACGCTCACACTGTCGACGGCCGGCGGCCAGCGTCACGCGAGCGGTTTTTCCGGCTGCAACCGCTACATGGGCTCGTACGCGCTCAAGGACGGCAAGCTCTCGTTCGGCACACTGGGCGGCACGCGCATGGCGTGCGCGACGGCGGGCGGACAGATCGAGAGCGCGTATCTGAATGCGCTCACGCATATCGAACGTACCGGCGTGCAGATGCACGCGCCGCAGCAGATGCAGCTCGTGCTCGACAACGGCGATACGCTCGTGTTCGAGCGCAGCGGCGGCAGTGGCAAGTGAGCGGTCAAACGGTTGTCAATGAGTGGTAAATGAGTCGCAAACAAGCGGCGAGGCGCAACGGCACACGGATGGTCCGGCACGCTTTGCACGAGGTCGCAGGCATACTTGCGCCCGCCTTCGAAGCCCTCGGCTTCGCCGGTTTAAACTCGACGGATTGCGTCTTCGCCAATCCGTCATTCGTCGATGTCTAGTATGCACACGGTAGTTTTCGGCTGGTTCGGCGGGTCGGCCGTCTGGTTCATTCCTCTCATCTGGCGGCTCATCAAGTCGATGCTGCCGGGCGGCGCCGGTTTGCGCGGCCCGGGCACCATCCGGCTGTGGCTCGGCTTCGTCTGCGCGATGCTGGCGAGCTGCACGCTCGAGGCGTCGCTGACCGGCGCGGCCGGCGGAGGCAACGCAATCGGCCACGCGCTCGCGGCGGGCCTCGGCCATCTGCTCGGCCATATCGGCACGCCGCTCGCGGCGCTCGCGCTCTTCGTCGTCAGCCTGCCGTGGCTGATCGGCTTTCACTGGCGCGAATTTCTGCTCTGGGCCGACGGCGCGTTCGGTCTCGGACTGGCTTCGCGCGGTCTGGCCAAACGCGACGACGAGGCACGCCGCCATCGCACCGTCGATGACGGCGCGCCGCCGCCGCGCATTTCCAGCCCGCTCAACACGATGGCGCCCAAAAGCAAGGGGCGCTATGCGCGGCCGACCGTTTGGCGGCCGCCTGTCAAAGGACACGCTGCGGGTGGTGCCGGTTCGGGCGCCAATCACGGCGCAGGGTTGGGTACGGGTTTCAGTGCAAGTTCGGGCGCGACGTGAGCGGCTGCTCGCCACGATACGGGGACCCGCGAGACCGCGACCCGGGCGGCGGCGCAAGGCTGGCGCGCCGGCCGAGGTGCGACGCCGCGCTCAGCCTTCGCAAGTCGAGCCGGTTTTGCGCACGGGTAGCGCGACGCCTGCGCGGCAGACACCGCCGCCTGCCCCGATGCACGGGTCCGGCGCCGGCAAATCGACATGGGCGCCGGCCGAGCCCGTCGCGCCGGCGGGATGGCTGCGCGAGACGAATCCACGGACGGGGCGTCCACCGCGAGGCCGTCAGCGAAAGCCGGTGCTGGCGGAACCGGCTCGCCCGCTGTCGACCGCTTGGCGCGGGAGCCTGGCCACGGCGGATCGGCGGGCATTGCTGTGGGCGCGGCGGGAGTCGCTGCCGGCGCTGTGGGAACGGGCGCCAAAGCTGCTCATGCCGCGTCCCGAATCGGCGCGGGCGCGGCGACTGGCGCGATGCCCTCGGGTGCGGCTGTTCATGGACGTCCTGCGGCCAACCGTGCTGCCATGCCCTTCGATCGCGCGGCATCGTCCGCACAGGGCTTGCCGTCGGCTCCGGGTGCAAACGACGCGACCGCTATGACCTCGGGCGCCCGTCGTCCGTCCTCGCCAGCGCCTAGCTATACGCGGCACATGGCCGACGCGCAGAAAGTTACGCCGCCCGCCAGCGTGCAGGAAACGCTGCGCAGCATTGCGGAAAACGCTGCGCGTTGGACGGATATCGCCGGCATCAGCCTCGCGCGCAGCACCAGCGCGGAAGGCGCGAAGATCGCGGGCGTAAGCGTTCCGCCATCGGATGCGGCCGGCGTTGCAAGTGAGACGGGTTGGCCAAGCGGTGCGGTCGCGGCGCCATCGCCGGACATGGACGCGGCGGCTCGCGAAACGGCGAAGCATCAAGCCGTGGGCCATGATGCCGCTTATGCTCCGGTTGCGCCGACTGTTGAATCTGCGCCTACAGCGCCGGGCGGAACGTCGCCGGAAACGGCTGTCGAAACACCAGATCACAAGGCGTTGAGCGAACCGCAGCCGTCAGCGGCAAGCAGCGCGGAGCCAGTCGTCCAATGGCCGATGGAGCCGCCTGTGATTCAAGCGCCGACTGGCACGTTGACGGATACGGCTGCAATTCGTGCGGCGCCCGACGCGCAGACTCCCGCGCCACCAGCCGCGATCGCGCCCGCCGCGCAAACGGTGCCTGACGCCGCCGGACCGACCGCAGCCGCTGCGTCCGAGCCTGCGTCTGTGCCCACACCGAAGGTCACATCGGCGGCCGGTGCAACGGCGCACGCCGCCCCACCGACATTGGCTCGCACCCCGTTCGGAATCTTCGCGAGCCGGTTTGAGCAAACGGAGGCGCCGTCGCAGACACCGCCGTGGGAAGAAGGTGGGCCTGCATTGTCGGAAGAGCCGCAAGAAGACGAGCGCGGCGTCGCAAGCGCTGCCCCCGATGCCACTGCGCGCCGCGATTCGCAACCCGACGCGTCTGCCGCGGCGCCCGCGGACGAGCGGCAGTTGACAGCATCGGACAACGACTCACCGATGCCGCACGCCCCCAGCGCCAACACAACGGCGGCCGCAAGCGCAGCCGCGTCGTCCTCGCCGGCCAATAGCGAGCCGCCCCTGCCGCCTGCCCTCGCGGATGACGAAGCGCCGTCTGCCGCCGACAGCGACGGCCCCGCGGCGGCCGGTCTCGCGGCCGCGCCGACGCCAGGCGCCACGCTGCCGGCATCATCGAACGTGGTACGTTTCCCGGGTCTCGGGCCGCAAGCGCACGCGCCGGCCCATGCCGAGCCGCGCGAGCAAGCCGACTTCCATGCCGCGCCGACGGTTTCACCCGTCCAACCGCCCCCGGTTGCACACGCAGCGCTCCCAGTCTCGCCCGCTGAGGCTTCCGCACAATCGAATCCTGAGCCCCAATCCGATCCGGCGCCCGAACCCGCCGCGCAGCGCGCGCCGCTGCGCGGTCACGGCCCGACCAACGGCTTCGAGTTTCATGCGCCGGCTGCTTCCATGGTGGAACTGCCCACGCTCGATCTGCTCGCGCCCGCGGACACCCATGTCGAGCCGGTCTCAGAGGAAAAGCTCATCGAAACCGGCCTCCTGATCGAGCAGCGGCTGCAGGAGTTCAAGGTTCCGGTGACGGTGGTCGGCGCGTCGGCCGGTCCGGTCATCACCCGCTTCGAAGTGGAACCGGCGCTGGGCGTCCGCGGCAGCCAGATCGTCGGCCTGATGAAGGATCTGTCGCGCGGCCTCGGACTCACGTCGATCCGCGTCGTCGAAACGATTCCCGGCAAGACCTGCATGGGCCTCGAATTGCCGAACGCGAAGCGCCAGACCATTCGCCTCTCCGAAATTCTGGAGGCGAGCGTCTATCAGAACTCGCATTCGCAACTGACGCTGGCGATGGGCAAGGACATCACCGGTCATCCGGTCGTCGCCGACCTCGCCAAGGCGCTGCACATGCTGGTCGCGGGCACGACCGGATCGGGCAAGTCGGTGGCGATCAACGCGATGATCTGCTCGCTGCTCTTCAAAGCGACGCCCGAGGAAGTGCGCCTCATCATGATCGATCCGAAGATGCTCGAGCTGTCGGTCTACGAGGGCATTCCGCACCTGCTCGCACCGGTCGTCACCGACATGAAGCTCGCCGCGAATGCGCTCAACTGGTGCGTCGGCGAAATGGAAAAGCGTTATCGGTTGATGTCCGCAGTCGGCGTGCGAAATCTCGCAGGCTTCAATCAGAAAATTCGCGATACGGAAGCGAAAGGCAAGAAGCTTGGCAATCCGTTTTCGCTGACGCCGGAAGCGCCGGAGCCGCTCGCGCCGCTGCCGCTCATCGTCGTCGTGATCGACGAACTCGCCGATCTAATGATGGTGGCCGGCAAGAAGATCGAGGAACTGATCGCGCGGCTCGCGCAGAAGGCGCGCGCCGCCGGCATTCACCTGATTCTGGCGACGCAGCGGCCCTCCGTAGACGTGATCACCGGGCTCATCAAGGCCAATATTCCGACGCGCGTCGCCTTCCAGGTGTCGTCGAAAATCGACTCGCGCACGATTCTCGACCAGATGGGCGCCGAGTCGCTGCTCGGCCAAGGCGACATGCTGTTCCTGCCGCCCGGCACGGGCTACCCGCAGCGCGTGCACGGCGCGTTCGTCGCGGACGAGGAAGTGCACGCGATCGTCGAGTATCTGAAGCAGTTCGGCGAGCCGCAATACGAGGAAGGCATCCTGGACGGTCCGGCCGCCGAGGGCGGCGCCGCGCAGGACCTGTTCGGCGACTCCCCGATGCCGAAGCCGATCCGCTTTACGACGAAGCCGTGGCGTTTGTGGTGCGCACGCGGCGCGCGTCGATCTCGTCGGTGCAGCGCAGTTGCGCATCGGCTATAACCGTGCGGCGCGTCTCGTCGAGCAGATGGAGACGGCGGGGCTCGTGTCGGCAATGGGAATCAACGGTAGCCGCGAGGTGCTGGCGCCAGTGCCCGCGGAATAGTCCGCGGGCCGGATCGACATGCGGCTCGACGCGCGCATCGGTCGACTCGAGTGCCGGCGCAGCACACCGTCGCATTCAGCACGCGAGGCAGGCGGAGCGCACCAACCGCACTAACCACGCCAGCCACCAAAAAACGGGCCGCTAAACGCGGCCCGTTTTTCATTCAGCAAGCGCAAGCCTCGCTCACGACGGCGACACCAGCTTGAAGTCCACCGGCGAGCCGATCTCGATGCGCTTCGGATTCGCTTCGAGCAGACCGCTCTGCTCATTGCGCCTGAACACATACACCGTATCGCTGTTCTGATTGCCGACGATCAGCCACTTGCCGGTCGGATCGATCGCAAACTCGCGCGGCGATTTGCCGAGACTCGATTGATGCCCGATCTTCCGGAGATGCCCGTTGGCGGGGTCGACGGAAAAGATCACGATCTCGTTCGCGTCGCCGCGATTGGTGGCATAGAGAAACCGCCCGTCCGGCGACAGATGAATCGCCGCGGCGCCCACCGCGCCCTTGAAGCCGGGCTCGGTCAGCGAAATGGTCTGGACCTGCGTGAGCTTGCCGTCGGCGCAGTCGAACGTGCTGACGGTCGCAGAGAGTTCGCTCGTTAGATAGGCGTGCTTGCCGTCGGCGCCGAACACGAGGTGCCGCGGGCCCGTGCCCGGCTTCTCCTGGGTGTAGCGCCAGTCGGTGGGGCCGAACAGGCCGCGGCTGCCGTCCGTCGTGTAGCGGTACGAGTACAGCTTGTCGGCTCCGAGATCCTGCGCGAAGAGATAGTGTCCGTCCGGTGAAAACACGGTGGAATGCACGTGCGAATTGTCCTGGCGCCCCTTCACCGGACCGCCGCCTTCGTGATGCACGGTCACAGCACCGACGCACCCAACTGGCCGTCGGCCTGCACGGGAAGCACGGCGAAGCTGCCGCCGGGATCGGCCGCCACCGAATAGTTCGCGACGAGCAGATATTTGCCGTCCGGCGAAAGGCTCAGGTAGCACGGGTCGTTGCCATCGGCGGAAACCTTGTTGAGGAAGCTCAGCTGGCCGCTCGCGGCGTCGAAGCGGAATGCGCTGACGCCGCCGCGCTGGCTGGCCGGCCCGTTGTCGCCGGGCAACTCGTTGACCGCGTAGACAAAGCAAAGCGGCGGTCGCGGCTGACCACCAGATACGACGGGCACCGTCTGCGCGACCGACACGCGCGTGGCGTCGCCCGTCTTCGTGTCGAAGCGATAAGACGTACAAGCCTTCGCTCTTGCCACCGGTATAGGTGCCGACCAGCATGTCGTAGACGCCGTCGACGGGAACGGCACCCGCGCCGGCACCGGCATCTTGCGCAAACGCGGGCGAAGCGACAATCGAGACCATGAGCGCGAAACCTTTTATGATCGAGCGGGCGGAGTGCATGCGAATGACCATGCGCGCACGCCGTGAAATGGAATCAGCCTCGAAATACGAAGAAGACCGGTTAAAACCTCGCGCGGCATGCCAGCGGCCCGGTGACGACGAAGCATACGACCTCCTCTACAGGGATAAATGGCGTAAAGCGGTTGTAATCGTGCCTCTGGTCTGCCGCGCGGCGCTCGAGCGTTGTTCTTGTCGAGCAAGTATAAAAGCGTTGCAATGGATCATGCAGTGAAGCGGCCGGCGCTGCGGCAGCGGGCCGGTCGCGCGACGGCCGGCGGCATGGCAAGTTGCCTCGGTAGCAATAAGCAGCCCCGCCTGCGCTTTTCTCACCGCGTCTCACCACACTACGGAGTCTTCATGAACATCACGCTCAGCCTGGGTCCGCTGGTTTCGTTGATTGCCGGCCTTCTGATTCTCGTGATGCCGCGGCTGTTGAATTACATCGTCGCGCTTTATCTGATCATCATCGGGATCATCGGCATTTTCGGCATGGGCTCGTCGCACTTCTAACGACGGCAGCCGGGCGCAGGACGGCCCGGCTGCCGTCGGCGTTGGGTCGGCGGTAACGAGGCGTGAATGCTGCGGATCAGCTTGTCACAGGTGTGCCGCGGCGCACGAAGGGCGCAGGCAGCGAAGAAGGGGTAGACGAAAGAACCTGCACGCAGGCAGATGCTCGCCGGCACAAGCGTGCCGGTCATTGCCGCGCGTTCGCGATAGATACCATGGGTTCAGACGGCGCATCGCATCCGGGCTCGGCCCCGGATACGCACGCCCTTGCGGCGAGCGCCCGGTCAGCCGTTCGAAAGTTGTTCTAGGCGCCAACGCCCCTGCAACGACAGCGCGCCGACGGCATAATGGCCGTCACCTTCCTGATAGCGCCGGAAGCACGCGCGCTCGATCAGAAAGCTCGCGGCCGCCTGCATGCCGTTGAGCGTGAGACCGAGGCGCCCATGATCGAGCGGAAGCATGGAGTCGTCCGCGAGTTCGCTCGCGGCGGAGAGAATCGTGATGCAGTCGGATTTTGACGGATTCAGCATGGCTTTCGTCCTCCAAACGGCGTGTGCATGCGCGATGAGTGAGCCGGGTTCGCAAACCCGGAAGTTTCAGGCGTCGGCTGGATTACTGATTATAGGCAGCAATTCGACAATTACAACCCGCGTTTTGCCGCATTGTGTGGTGGTGAACCAAACGACATCGCGCGAGTCCCGAAAGAACACAACCAATGGGGCTTGGCGGATTTCGCCGATCCTGCTACTGAAATGTCCTTCAGATGATACGCACGGCCATGCCCGCACTCATCGAAGACTATGCGCTCATCGGCGACGGCCACACGGCCGCGCTCGTCTCCCGCGAAGGTTCCGTCGACTGGCTCTGCTGGCCGCGCTGATCTGCCCCGACACGGACACCCCCGCCAGAATCACGCGCCGTTATCGCGGCGAAACGCTGATCCTCGAAACGGACTTCGAGACGGCGGACGGCGCCGTCACCCTCGTCGACTTCATGCCGCCGGGCAACGGCTGGTCGGAAATGGTGCGCATCCGTCGTCGGCAAGCGCGGCACCGTGCGCATGAAGATGGAGCTGGTGCTGCGCACGCCCGTCGAACTGCGCGGCGAGAACATGAAAACGGTCGCCGAATTCACCGTCCGCGAAGGCGAGCGCGTGCCCTTTTCGCTCGCCTATGCGTCCTCGCATCTGCGGCTGCCGCCCGCGCGCGATCCGCATACGGCGCTCGCGCGTACGGAGAATCACTGGCTCGAATGGACGGCGCGCGGCACCATCGAAGGACGATGGGCGGAGCCGATCCGCCGCTCGCTGATCACGCTGCGGGCGCTCGCGTATGAGCCGACGGGCGGCATCGTCGCTGCGCCCACCACGTCGCTGCCGGAACAGCTGGGCGGCACGCGCAACTGGGACCTACCGCTACTGCTGGCTGCGCGACGCCACTATCACGCTGCTCGCGCTGATGCGCGGCGGCTATTACGACGAGACGCGCGCCTGGCGCAGCTGGCTCGGCCGCGTGATGGCGGGCGCACCCGACCAGTTGCAGATCATGTACGGGCTGGCCGGCGAGCGGCGCCTGCTCGAGTCCAAGGTCGACTGGCTGCCGGGCTATTGCGGCGCGAAGCCGGTGCGCATCGGCAACAACGCGGTCGGTCAGCGCCAGCTGGACGTCTACGGCGAAGTGATGAACGCGCTGCATCTCGCGCGGGTGGGCGGCCTGCAGGCGGACGACACGGCGTGGAGGAACGTGCAACGCGAGTTGCTGCGGCACCTCGCCACCATCTGGCAGCAACCCGACGAAGGCATCTGGGAAACGCGCGGCGGGCGGCAGCATTTCACTTTCTCGAAGGTCATGGCGTGGGTCGCGTTCGACCGCGCGCTGGCATCGGCAGAAATGTTCAATCTCGAAGGGCCGCTCGACGAATGGCGCGCCATCCGCGCGCAGATCCACGCGGAAGTCTGCGAGAAGGCGTGGAATCCTTCGCGTAATGCGTTTTCTCAGGCCTACGGCAGCTACCAGCTCGACGCCAGCGTGCTGCTGCCGCTCGTCGGCTTCCTGCCGCCGCACGATCCGCGCGTGAAGGGCACCGTGGAGGCGATCGGGCGGGACCTGATGCACGACGGCTTCGTGATGCGCTACCGCACCACCGAATTCGACGACGGCCTGCCGCCCGGAGAAGGCACGTTTCTAGCTTGTTCGTTCTGGATGGTGGATAACCTGGCGTTGCAGGGCCGTCTGGACGAAGCTATCGCCATGTACGAGCGGCTGCTCGGCCTATGCAACGACGTGGGGCTCCTCGCGGAGGAATACGACCCGGCGCAAAAGCGCCTCGTCGGCAACTTCCCGCAGGCGTTCTCGCACGTGGCGCTCGTCAACACGGGCCTCAACCTGATGAAGCACGAACAGGCGATGGCGCGGGCGACGGGGCAGCCTTCCCATAACGGCACGGATCATGCTGAACCTAAGGCTGCGGCAAGCCCGGATAGCGGCACGGCAGCATCGCCAGTAGCATGATTCCATGACACTTTTACGGATCGACATCACTCAATTGCTGCATTGCACAATCACACTTGTTTCTATATGATCGACCCGTCTGTCGGCCAATAACAATGTGCCAACAACCAATATGGCCTGCCGCAACGCCACACGCGTGTTTGCGAAGCCCCATGCGAACCGCTTAAAACGGAGCACACATGCTCTCTATCAACTGCACGAATTCCAGCGGGCTATGCTGAGCCCGCTTACCGCCTGGGCCCAGGCCGCGTCCAAATCGTTCGCGAATCCCGCCAGCCCGCTGGCCTATGTGCCCGGCGCCACACGCCTTTCGGCCGGTTACGAACTGCTCTACCGGCTCGGCAAGGACTACGAGAAGCCGGAGTTCAATCTCCATCAGATCGTCAAGGACGGCCACAACATTCCGATCATCGAGCAAACGATTATCGAAAAGCCGTTCTGCCGCCTGCTGCGCTTCAAGCGTTTCGCGGACGACGGCGAGGCCGTAAGCCAGCTGAAAGACGAGCCGGTCGTGCTGGTTGTGCGCGCCGTTGTCGGGCCACCATGCCACGCTGCTGCGGGACACAGTGCGCACGTTGTTGCAGGACCACAAGGTCTACCTGACCGACTGGATCGACGCGCGCATGGTGCCGCTCGAAGACGGCGAGTTTCATCTCGACGACTACGTCGCGTACATTCAGGAATTCATCCGCCATATCGGTGCAAAGAATCTGCACGTGATCTCGGTCTGCCAGCCGACCGTGCCGGTGCTCGCGGCCATTTCGCTGCTGGCGAGCCGCGGCGAAGACACGCCGCGCACCATGACGATGATGGGCGGCCCCATCGACGCGCGCAAGAGCCCAACGTCGGTGAATTCGCTCGCCACGCAGCGCTCTTACGAGTGGTTCGAGAACAACGTGATCTTTACGGTGCCGCCGAACTATCCGGGCGTGGGCCGCAAGGTCTATCCGGGCTTCCTACAGCACACCGGTTTCGTCGCGATGAATCCGGAGCGTCACGCGGCGTCGCACTGGGACTTCTATCAAAGCCTGCTGCGCGGCGACGAAGACGACGCGGAAGCGCATCGCCGCTTCTACGACGAGTACAACGCGGTGCTCGACATGGACGCCGATTATTACCTCGACACGATCCGCGTCGTGTTCCAGGACTTCAGCCTTGCCGAGGGCACCTGGGACGTGGCCGGCGAACGCGTGCGGCCGCAGGACATTACGAGAACGGCGCTCTTCACGATCGAAGGCGAGTTGGACGATATTTCCGGCGACGGCCAGACCTATGCCGCACACGAGCTGTGCACCGGCATTCCGGAGAAGAACAAGCGTCACTTCCCCGCGGAAAAGTGCGGCCACTACGGCATTTTTTCGGGCCGCCGCTGGCGCACGATCATCTATCCGCAGCTGCGTGACTTCATCCTCGAACACAACAAGGCGGCCAAGGCGGTGAAGGAAAAGGCCGAGGTGTAAGCGGTCTGCTTGCATGCGGGCCACGCGACGATTATGGGCAACCCGCGCGCACCCCGCAAACAACCGAAGCAGCCCGTAACAACGAGAACGGCCTCCATGCGGAGGCCGTTTTTCATTTGTCGAGCACGAAGCGTCCTGGCCGAGCGCGCGACTCAAGCGCGACTCAACCGCGCTCAACCCAGGAAGCCGGCACCACGCCGCCCTGCTACTTGCGCAACAGATAGGCCAGCAGCAGTTCTGTGTTCATCTGGATCACTTCGCTGCGCTCGGCGGGACTGCTGAAATCGCGGCCGAGCGTGGCTTCGAGCGTGTAGCGGTTGGACACGATGTAGTAGCCCATGCCCGAAAGCGTCACGTATAGACGCAGTGGATCGACATTGGTACGGAACAGGCCGGCGCGCTGGCCTCGCCTCGAGAATGCCGCCGATCGTCGCCACGCTCGGCGAAATCATCTCGCGGATGCGCGTCGACTTCTGCATATAACGCGCCTCGTGCAGATTCTCGTTGTTGACGAGACGCAGCAGCTCAGGATGATCGCGGTAGTAGTCCCACACGAAATGCGCAAGACGCGTGACGGCTTCCACGGGCGCAATGCCGTTCAGCTCGAGCGTGCGCTCCGCTTCGTTGAGCGCGCTGAACGCGTGCTCCAATACCGCCGTGAATAGCTGCTCCTTACTACCGAAGTAGTAGTGAGCATGCGTTCATTTGTCTCCGCGCGGCGGGCGAGCTGATCGACGCGCGCGCCGAATAGCCCACCATTTGCAAACTCTTCGGCGGCCGCAAGCAGAATGCGACGCCGGGTGCCTTCAGGATCTCTTTTGATTTTCGGCTGATTCATGGTGGCATGGTCTTCGTGAGCCGCGTTATCCGGATCGCACCGCCGGCCTCTCCTCGGGCCTTGCACCGACAGCACTGGACGGGCTGGTTGGGGGAAAACCCTTCTGCGGTCTTTCGAAAAAGGCGCTTCGATTATGGCACATGGATTGCCGATGGCAATTGGGGAAATCGGCGATAATATGCTATTTAGTTCAAGCTGTGCGGCCGCCCGCCGAGTCCCGCCTGGCCCCACATCGTGACCGTGACAGAGATCAAGACACTCGCAGATCGCATCGAAGATCTGCTTCCCCAGACGCAATGCACCAAGTGCGGTTATCCGGCCTGCCGTCCGTACGCGAAGGCCGTCGCACGCGGCGAAGCCAACTACAACCAGTGCCCGCCGGGCGGTCAGCAAGGCGTCGCGCGGCTTGCCGCCGTGCTCGGCAAGCCGGTGATTGCGCTTAATCCCGCCAATGGCGTCGAACGGCCGCGTCCGCTGGCGGTTATCGACGAACAGATCTGCATCGGCTGCACGCTGTGCATGCAGGCCTGTCCGGTCGACGCAATAGTTGGGGCACCGAAACACATGCACACGGTCGTGGCCGAACTGTGCACGGGGTGCGACCTGTGCGTGCCGCCCTGCCCGGTCGATTGCATTTCCATGCCGCCCGTCACCGGCGAGGCGACCGGCTGGGACGCGTGGAGCGAGGCGCAGGCCGACGCCGCGCGCGAGCGGCATGACCGGCGCGAGGCGCGTCTCGCGCGCGAGCGTGAAGCCGCGGAAGCGCGTGTTGCGGCGCGGCGAAGCAGCGCCGCCGCAGCCAGTGGCGCAGCGGATACTCAGCCGGCAATGCGGCAAGCTCGCCGGCAGGTTCGGCGGCATCGCCCGCCGCCGACGACGCCGAGGCGAAGAAACGCGCGATCATTCAGGCCGCGCTCGAACGTGCGCGCAAGAAGGAAGAACTGGCAGCCAAGGGCCAAGGGCCGCTGAATACCGAGCATGTCAGCGCCGACGTGCAGGCGCAGATCGACGCCGCCGAAGCCCGCCGCCGTCTGGGCCTTGCGCGCAACCACAGCCCCGAGGCCGCCGACACCGTCAACGCTCATACACCGCCCACCCCGGCTGACACGCACAACCCGCGCTAACCGCAACCGCCTTCGCCCGCTCAGCATGAACGCGAACAAACGCCGCGCCATCTACGAAACGCTTCAGAGCCTCAATCCGCATCCCACCACGGAGCTCGAGTACACCACGCCGTTCGAGCTGCTGATTGCCGTGCTGCTGTCGGCGCAGGCCACGGACGTGTCGGTCAACAAAGCGATGCGCAAGATGTTTCCGGTCGCGAACACGCCGCAGAAGGTGCTCGAACTCGGCGAGGAAGGCGTCGCGAACTACATCAAGACGATCGGCCTGTACTGCAACAAGGCAAAGAACGTGATCGCCACTTGCCGCATTCTGCTCGACCAGTACAGCGGCGAGGTGCCGGAGGACCGGGAGGCGCTGGAAAGCCTGCCGGGCGTGGGACGCAAGACAGCCAACGTGATTCTGAACACCGCATTCGGACATCCGACTATCGCCGTCGACACGCACATCTTTCGCGTTGCGAATCGAACGGGACTGGCGCCCGGCAAGGACGTCCGCGCGGTCGAAGCCGCGCTCGAAAAATTCACGCCCGCCGAATTCAGGCAGGACGCGCATCACTGGCTGATCCTGCACGGCCGCTATGTATGCAAGGCGCGCCGGCCCGAGTGCTGGCATTGCGTGATCGAGCCGCTGTGCGAGTTCCGGCCGAAGACGCCGCCGCCCGATCTGTGAGCGCGAGCACCCTCAGCGGGCCACCGCAGCGGCGCGTAAAATAGTGCGTTGCGCCTGAAGCAGCGGGCCTCGCGAGCGGCGCCGGGTGGCTGCATCGCTCGGGCGACTCGCCGCCGCCCGCGTGCGCGGCATGCTTCCACTCTCCACTCAAGACACCGATCCCACGATGTTCAATCCCAGCCGCGACGAAGTCCGTCAATTCTTCACCGAGACCTGGCGCAAGCAGCGACAGGGCGAAATCCTGACGCCGCTCGAAGCGATCGCCGCCGACTGGATCACCGAGCATCCCGAGTATCACGCCGAACTGACCGACGCCGAGGCGGCTCAGGCGCAGGACTACTCGCCCGAGCGCGGGCAGACCAATCCGTTCCTGCATCTGTCGATGCACCTAGCTATCAGCGAACAGTTGTCGATCGACCAGCCGCCCGGCATCCGCGCCGCGCACGAGCGCCTCGCCGCCCGGCTCGGTTCGACGCACGACGCGCAGCACGCGATCATGGAGTGCCTCGGCGAAACCATCTGGGAAGCGCAGCGCACCGGCCTGCCGCCGGACACCAACGCCTATCTGCAGCGGATCGATCGCCGCGCGACGCGGGACTAGCCGGATCGCGCGACATCCAAGGCATAAAAGCCAGGCATAAAGCCGCGCCTCAAAGCAAAACACCCCGCACTAAGCGGGGGTGTTTGCAATGGCCGGCGCAACCGCGCAGCAGCGCGGTCAATGTCGACGGTACGTGGCGCGCTTACTTCTTCTGCACGAGATCGCCCTTCAGCGATTCGATATAAGCCGCGAGGTCTTTCATGCCGCTTTGCGACAGGCTTTGTACCTGGGCTTGCATGATCGCGTTGTTGCGGCCCATGTGCGGGTTGCCGTTACCCATCTGATATTGCCGCAGCGCCCAGTAGACGTAGTCGGAATGCTGACCCGCGAGCTTCGGATATTCCGGGCCCACCGGCTTGTTCAGGTTCGGGCCGTGACATGCCGCGCAGTTGTGGCTCTCAGACAGCACCTTGCCGTTGCCGGCGTCGGCCGCATGGGCGACGCTCGCTGCAACCAGACCGAATACTGCCGCCGACGCGCATGCAGCCTTGAACACCGTGTGGAGTGCCTGTTGGGGCTTATTCATGAATTCTCCTGTCCCGCGAAATGAGTAGCCGTTGACTGGTTCGATAACCGCAGCCGGTTACTTGTCGGGATTGCTCTTCGACGAGGAATTTTGCGCTGCGTAGTAAGCAGCGATGTCGGCGATGTCCTGATCCGATAGCGACGCGGTGATGGCGTGCATCGTTTCAAAGTGGCGGTCGCCCTTCTTGTAGCCGCGCAGGGCGTTTTCGAGGTACGCCTGATTCTGGCCGCCCAGCATGGGCACGCGGTACACCTCCGGGTAAGCCGTGCGATATTCAGGGATGCCGTGACAGCCAATACACATCGCGACCTTGCCTTGGCCCGCTTTCGCGTTGCCGACGACATCCGCTGCCTGCGCACTGGCCGCATAGCCCGCGAGCACCGACAGCGCTGCGATCACGACGTGTTTGCCGACGAATTTGTTCATAGCATGTAACCTGGCTTGAGGGGAAACGGGCACCCAAAAAGGCAACGGCCCGCGCCGTTTTTCTGTTTTTCTTATAGGGAGCCACGCAGGCCAAAAAAATCGGGCTAATTGTACCGCGTCGCCGCGCCGAACGTCCACCGCGCGGAGCGCGGGCGCCGGCTCGCCGCGGCCGGCCGCGTGCGGCGCCGCCCGCTTACCACGTGCCCGCCACTTGCGCGCGGGCTTCGTGCCACCAGCGCAGCAGCACAGGCAGCCGACAGATAGCACGGCAGACAGCACCGCGGCCAACGCGGCTGCAACCTTACGCGAGCCCGTTTCAGGCCAACAGGGCTTCTGACTTATACTGGGACTGGGTTTTTTCCCTCGCCAGAGAGCACCTCGCCATGCGTTTCGAAGGCTCATCGCAATACGTCGCCACCCACGACCTCAAGCTCGCGGTCAACGCCGCGATGACGCTCAAGCGCCCGCTCCTCATCAAAGGCGAACCCGGCACCGGAAAAACCATGCTGGCCGAAGAAGTCGCCGCGGCGCTCGGCATGCCGCTTCTGCGGTGGCATATCAAGTCCACCACCAAGGCGCAGCAGGGCCTCTACGAATACGACGCGGTGTCGCGCCTGCGCGATTCGCAGCTCGGCGACGAGCGCGTCCAGGACATCCGCAACTACATCGTCAAGGGTGTGCTGTGGCAGGCGTTCGAGTCGGACGAGCAAACCGTGCTCCTGATCGACGAGATCGACAAGGCCGACATCGAATTCCCGAACGACCTGCTGCGCGAACTCGACCGCATGGAGTTCTACGTGTACGAGACGCGCGAACTCGTGCGCGCGAAGCAGCGGCCGCTCGTCATCATCACGTCGAATAACGAGAAAGAGCTGCCCGACGCGTTCTTGCGCCGCTGCTTTTTCCACTACATCAAGTTCCCCGATCCCGCCACGATGCAGCAGATCGTCGAGGTGCATTACCCCGGCATCAAGAAGGAACTGCTGGCCGCTGCCATGCAGAGCTTCTTCGAATTGCGCAACGTGGCGGGGCTGAAAAAGAAGCCGTCCACGTCCGAACTGCTCGACTGGCTCAAGCTGCTGCTCGCCGAAGACATCCCGCCTGAAGCGCTGCGCTCGGAGGACCAGAAGCAGATCATTCCGCCGCTCGCCGGCGCGCTGCTGAAGAACGAGCAGGACGTGAGCCTGTTCGAGCGGCTCATCTTCATGAACCGCAACAACCGTTGACTTCCCATTGAGTGCTCGCGCCGCAGAGGACCCAGCATGCTGATCGACTTCTTCTACTCGCTGCGCGCCGCGAAGCTGCCCGTGTCGGTGAAGGAATATCTGACGCTGCTCGAGGCGCTCAAGGCGAATGTGATCGCGCCGTCGCTGGACGACTTCTACTACCTCGCGCGCATGACGCTCGTGAAGGACGAGCAGTATTTCGACAAGTTCGACCAAGCGTTCGGCGCCTATTTCAACGGCGTCGCAAAAACCTCGGAGCTCGCCTTCGAAGTGCCGCTCGACTGGCTGAAGAAGAAGCTGCAACGCGACCTGTCGCCGGAAGAAAAGGCGCAGATCGAGGCCATGGGCGGCATCGACAAGCTCATGGAACGCCTGAAGCAACTGTTCGACGAACAGAAAGAGCGGCACGAAGGCGGCAACAAATGGATCGGCACGGGCGGCACCTCGCCCTTCGGCAATGGCGGCTATAACCCGGAGGGCGTGCGCATCGGCGGGGATTCGGCGGGTAACCGCACGGCCGTCAAGGTGTGGGAGGCGCGTGCCTACCACGATTACGACGACCAGGTGGAAATCGGCACGCGCAACATCAAGGTCGCGCTGCGCCGCTTGCGGCGCTTCGCGCGCGAAGGCGCGGCCGAAGAGCTCGATTTGCCCGACACGATCCGCAGCACCGCCGCGAACGCCGGCTGGCTCGATCTGAAGATGGTGCCGGAGCGCCACAACAACGTGAAGGTGCTGATGCTGCTCGACGTGGGCGGCTCCATGGACGATCACATCAAGCGCACGGAAGAGCCTCTTCTCCGCCGCGCAGGCCGAGTTCAAGCACCTCGAGTTCTACTACTTCCACAATTGCGTGTACGACTTCCTGTGAAAGAACAACCGCCGCCGTCATGCCGAACGCACGCCGACGTGGGACGTGCTGCACAAGTTCACGCCGGACTACAAGCTGATCTTCGTCGGCGACGCAACCATGAGCCCGTATGAAGTGCTGCAGCCCGGCGGCTCCGTCGAATACAACAACGCCGAGGCGGGCGCCGTGTGGCTGCGCCGCCTCGCGGACCATTTTCCGCATCATGCGTGGCTCAATCCCGAACCGGAAGGCTTGTGGGCATATCGTCAGTCGGTCAGCGCGATTCGCGAAGTGCTCGGCCACCGCATGTACCCGCTCACGCTCGCCGGCCTCGAGGCCGCCATGCGCATGCTGAGCAAATAGCCCTCCCCGCCCCACCCTCAACGACAAGAAGTATTTGCATGCGCCGCTCGTCATCGCCTGAACTGACCACCGCCGGCATCCCGCCCGGCCGTTTCAATCCTCTCGCCGACACCTCGCTGTCCGCTGTCGTCGCCGGCTTCGTCGCGATGATGACGGGCTACACCAGTTCCCTCGTGCTCATGTTTCAGGCCGGCCAGGCCGCGCATCTGACGAATGCGCAGATTTCGTCGTGGATCTGGGCGTTGTCGATCGGCATGGCGCTCTGCACGATCGGCCTCTCGCTGCGCTTTCGCGCGCCGATCGTGATTGCGTGGTCGACGCCCGGCGCCGCGCTCCTCGTCTCCTCGCTGCCGCACGTGCCGTACGCGGAGGCGATCGGCGCGTTTATCGTCTGCGCGCTGCTGCTGACATTTGTCGGCCTGACAGGCTGGTTCGACACGCTGATGAAGAAAATTCTGGCAGGCATCGCCGCCGCGTTGCTGGCGGGGATCCTGTTCGAGATCGGCATTGAGGATATTTCGCGCCGCGCAGTTCCAGACCGCCCTCGTGCTGACGATGTTTCTGACCTACCTGATCGTCAAACGCATCGCGCCGCGCTACGCGATTCCGCTGACGCTGATTGCCGGCACCCTCGCCGCAGGCACACTTGGGCTGCTCGACTTCAGCCACTTCCAAGTGGCGCTCGCGCATCCGGTGCTCACGATGCCGGCGTTTTCGCTCGCCGCCAGCATCAGCATCGGCATTCCGCTCTTCGTCGTCGCGATGGCGTCGCAGAACGTGCCTGGCATCGCGGTGCTGCGCGCGGACGGCTACACCACGCCGTCGGCGCCGCTGATTTCGACGACCGGCATCGCGTCGTTGCTACTCGCGCCGTTCGGCTCGCACGGCATCAATCTTGCCGCGATCACGGCGGCGATCTGCACGGGACCCGAAGCGCACCAAAACCGCGACAAGCGCTACACGGCTGCCGTGTGGTGCGGCATTTTTTATCTGATCACGGGCGTGTTCGGCGCGACGATTGCGGCGCTGTTCGCGGCGTTCCCGCGCGAACTGGTCGTCTCGGTGGCGGCGCTCGCGCTGTTCGGGTCGATCATGAGCTGCCTGACCAACGCGATGCAGGATGCGAGGCAGCGCGAAGCGGCGCTCGTCACCTTCATGGTGACAGCGTCGGGGGACTCACGCTGCTGTCCATCGGCTCGGCATTCTGGGGTCTGGTTGCGGGCGTGGTAACGCAAGTGGTGCTGAATGCCCGGCGAGCATGAGGCGGCGCGGCCGGGCCGCGCGGACTGGCGGGCTGCAGGACTGGCCGCCGCGGTGGACTGCCGGCGCCGCCGCCCGACGCCTGAAATACCGTGAACGGATCGGCAGCGCGTGCTGTCAATACTGCATCAGGCGATCCGCCATAAAATAGAAGCATCCGGCAGCGTTTCCCGGCAAGATCATGCCGAGCCCGCGGCAACCCGGGCAGGCGCTGCAGCGTAGCTCGCGGCCACCGGACCTGAAGCGGTCTTTCAGTTCGGCGGCAACTCATTCTCCTGAACCATGGCGCATGCGCCCTGAAGGCACGAATATGACAACCGCACTCGATCAACTCAAGCAATACACCACGGTCGTGGCCGATACCGGCGACTTCCAGCAGCTCGCGCAGTACAAGCCGCAGGACGCGACCACCAATCCGTCGCTGATTCTGAAGGCCGTGCAGAAGGACGACTACCGTCCCCTGCTCGAAAAGACGGTGAAAGATCATGCATCCAAGCCGTTGGGCGCGATCATCGACCAGCTGCTGATCGCATTCGGCACCGAAATTCTGAAGATCATCCCGGGCCGCGTGTCGACCGAAGTCGACGCGCGTCTCTCGTTCGACGTGCAGGGTTCGATCGCCAAGGGCCGCGAACTGATTGCGCTTTACAAGGATCACGGCATCGACCGCGAACGCGTGCTGATCAAGCTGGCTTCCACGTGGGAAGGCGTGCGCGCCGCCGAGGTGCTGCAAAAGGAAGGCATCAACTGCAATATGACGCTGCTGTTCTCGCTCGCCCAGGCCGCGGCGTGCGCGGAGGCAGGCGCGAAGCTGATCTCGCCGTTCGTAGGCCGTATTTACGACTGGTATAAGAAAAATGCCGGCAGCGCGTGGGACGAAGCGAAAGACGGCGGAGCGAACGACCCCGGCGTGCAGTCGGTGCGCCGCATCTACGCGTATTACAAGAAGTTCGGCTACAAGACGGAGGTGATGGGCGCGAGCTTCCGCACCACCGGTCAGATTCTGGAACTGGCCGGCTGCGATCTGCTGACCATCAGCCCGGACCTGCTGCAAAAGCTGCATGAAAGCACGGACAAGGTCGAGCGCAAGCTCTCGCCGGACAGCTCGAAAGACGCGAACATCGAGCGCGTGCCGGTCGACGAGCCGTCGTTCCGCTTCCTCGTCAACGACGAGGCCATGGCAACGGAAAAGCTCGCCGAAGGCATCCGCGCATTCGCCGCGGACACAATCAAGCTGGAAAAGCTGATCGAAGCGTTGCGTTAAGCGCCGAGGCGCTTCCTGTTGCCGCTGCGTGAGGCAACCATGGCCGCGATGGCACGTGGCCATGGTGCGAGCGGACCAGGCGGCCCCGAATCTTGTGGATCGGGGCCGCGCGCCGTTTACCGTGTGGACGGGTCGGAGCGCGTCCGTGAGCGTTTGCTTCGCGGCTCAGGCGCTGATTTTCGCCGGCTCGTCACACCAGCTCTTCGCCCCAGCTTGTCGCGCCACGCTCTCCCGCAGTCCGTCTTTTCTCAACGACACAAAGTCACAATCGCCCGAACGCCGTTGCCTAAAATGGTCTGCACGCCCGCTGTTTGTCTTGCCGTCCGGCATCAGGGCGTTCCAGATCCATATTTCGGAGACGACGATGGAAGTTCAACCGTACGTATTCTTCAACGGGCGTTGCGAAGAAGCGCTCGATTATTACCGCCAGCACCTCGGCGCCGAAGTCACGTTCATGATGCGTTTCAAGGACGCGCCGCCCGATGCGCAGAACCCGCCGCGTGCCGGCATCGAAGAGAAAATCATGCACGCGAACGTGCAGATGGGTTCCACCCAATGGATGGCGTCCGACGGCCACTGCGATCAGGACGCGAAGCCGCTGAACGGCTTCAGTCTCTCGCTGACCGCAGACGACCCGGCGTCGGCGCAAAAATACTTCAACGCGCTCGCCGACGGCGGCCAGATCGTCATGCCGTGGGGCGAAACCTTCTGGAGCAAGGGCTTCGGCATGGTGGTAGACCGTTTCGGCCTGATGTGGATGGTGACACTGCCGCCTAGTGACACGTCGGTGAGCGGCAGGGCCGCCTAAACCTTCTGCAAAACCCGCGAGCGCCGCTCTATATTCTATAGTTAGGCTCCGTTTCGAGGAGCGCCGCGCGCAAGCGCTCCACCTGCTCAGCGAGGCGCTGCCCGAGCCAATACGGTCCTTGCAGATGGGGCGGCAGCGTGAGTGCGGTGTCGGCGGGCGCGGGCGGCGGCACGGCTGGAGTGCCCGCCTCCGAAACTAAAGCAGGCGGAGCGCCCGCTGCGGGAGCGCAAGTCGCCGGAACCGCACCCACCGGAGCACCCACCGCCGCACCCGCCGCCACCGCATCACTCGCCGGAATCCCGAAATGCGTCGCGCGCCCAAAGCGCAGGCCGCGCGCAATCGCCAGCAGAATTCCGCGCACTTCCCGCACCTCGGCGCCGCATCGGTGCGCGTAGGCGGTGCGGGCGGCGGCGTCGGCCTGCATTAGCGCCCGTCGCCAGCAGTTCCAGCGAACTGAGCACCGAACGGTGCAACCTCGAGCTTCGCCTGCGGCACGTCGATTTCCTTCGCCACCGAAGGCATCAGCGAGCGCAACGGCACGAGCCGCCGGTTGATCTCGAGAAAGCGCTTCACCTGCTCCTCTTCGCTGATCGTCTCGCCTTCCAGCAAACGCGTGTAGATGCGGGCGCAGCCCGTAGCGCCACGAATAAGTGGCGTGCAACGGCAACGCGAACGAAAAGGCGAGCGCAATCACAATGCCGATCAGCACGTTGAGCGTGCGCCAGAGGCCGACGTCGATCAGATTGTCGCCGTGCCCCGCGACGATACACATGGTGATAGCCGTCAGGAGCCCGATATACCCGGACGATCCGATCGCGAACCATGCGCAGATAGCCGCGACGATCGACATCAGCACATAGGTGAGCGGCAGCGAGCCGATGAAATTCTGCTGCACGATCAGCAGCAGCCCGATCGAGACGCCCAGCAGCGTGCCCGCCGCCCGCTCCGCCGCTTTCTTGCGGATATTGCCGTGATGCTGCAATCCGCCGATCACAACCAGCAACGTCACGGAAGACCAGATGCCGTGCGGAATGTCGATACCGGTGGTCGCGAGAATCGAGAACAGCATGGCGAGTCCGACGCGCAGACTGTGCAGGACTTTTGCGTGCCGATAGCGGTAATACGGCGATGTGACCGCGCGAACCATGCGGCTCGCCGCCGAACGGCGCGGAACGACGGGGCGGGAATCAGCAGAAGCCATGGCGGGAGCGGACAACGCGTTCGTAGGAAGTCCCGCTATCGTGCCCTGGAGTGCGCCGTAAATACAAACGCCCGCGGAGGAGTTTCCTCCGCGGGCGTTCGTCTTGTTGCGCAGACTTTTAGCTTTCGACCACGTCCAGATAGTCTTCCGGACGCGTCCGGTCTTCGGCGCGCTGCATGCCGAACGCGCGCACCAGCAGGCTCACCACGACCGCCACGACCAGGTTCACGATCAGCGACCACACTGCCGCATAGCCCGGAATGGCCATGCCGAACAGGTGAATCGTAAAGATCGAGCCGGCGAGTTTGAGCGAAATCGCCGTCCACGTGCCCGTCGCGATGCCGGCCGCCCAGCCGAGCAACAAGCCGCGATAGTCGAGCACGCGCGTGTAGAGTCCGAGCACGATAGCCGGCAGCGTCTGGATGATCCAGATACCGCCCAGCAGCTGCAACTGAATGGCATACGTGAGCGGCAAGCCGAGAATGAACGCCACCGCGCCGACCTTCACGATCAGCGAGACCAGCTTCGCGACGTTGGTCTCCTAGTCGTGCGTCATGTTGCGGTTGACGAACTCTTTATGGATGTTGCGCGTGTACAGGTTGGCTGCCGCAATCGACATGATCGCCGCCGGCACCAGCGCGCCGATGCCGATCGCCGCGAACGCCACGCCCACAAACCACGACGGGAAGAAATGCAGGAACAGCGCCGGCACTGCGAAGTTCGGGCCGAAGGCCTTGAAGTACGGCGCGAATTCCGGCATGTCCTTCACGCCCGAAGCGAGCGCCATGAAGCCGAGCAGCGCGAGCAGGCCGAGCACCAGCGAGTAAGCCGGCAGCATCGCCATATTGCGGCGGATCGTGTTACCCGATTTCGACGACAGCACCGCCGTGATCGAGTGCGGGTAGAGGAAGAGCGCAAGCGCTGAACCGACCGCAAGCGTCGCATACGCGCTATAGCCGTTCAGACTCGACACGTCCGGCGCCTTCAGCAGCAGCTTGGCCGGCGGCACAGCGCCGAAGATGTGGCCGAAGCCGCCCAGTTGCGGCGGAATCACAATGATCGCGGCGAAGATCGTGATGTAAAAATCAGGATGTCCTTGACCACCGCGATCATGGCCGGCGCGCGCAGACCCGACGTGTACGTGTAGGCCGCGAGAATCGCAAATGCAATGATGAGCGGCAGGTCGCCGACAAAGCCCTCAAAGCCCTTCGTGTCGAAGCCGAGCGCGCCGATCACCACTTCGATGCCGACGAGTTGCAGCGCGATGTAGGGCATCGTCGCGACGATGCCGGTCACGGCGATTGCGAGCGCGAGCATGCGGCTGCCGTAGCGAGCCGACACGAAGTCCGCCGAGGTCACATAGCCCTGACGCTTTGCGATGCTCCACAGCTTCGGAAATACGACGAACGCGAACGGATAGATCAGGATCGTGTAAGGCAGCGCGAAGAAACCCGTTGTGCCCGCACCGAACACGAGCGCCGGCACGGCGATGAACGTGTAGGCCGTGTAGAGATCGCCGCCCAGCAGGAACCACGTCACGA
Source organism: uncultured Paraburkholderia sp. (assembly GCA_940746715.1). GTDB lineage: Bacteria > Pseudomonadota > Gammaproteobacteria > Burkholderiales > Burkholderiaceae > Paraburkholderia. Next base: position 390,945 of record CALNWN010000003.1, on the reverse strand, counting down.
TGGTCCCGAAGCGCCGGCCGCCGAGGCCCCACTCTTCGAGATGGGCGAGGTCGCCGAGCCGCCAGTGCGCCGCGATGAAGCCGAGAATCGTGACGCCGATGAAAAACAGAACGAAGACGAAAGTTGCGATGGCGTTCATTATCGTGCGTCCCCCTGCGGACGGCCCGACGAGCGCGTCCTGGTCTTGAAGTACACGATCGCCGTGATGACCGCGCTGATCAGCACCCACAGGAGCTGATACCAGTAGAAGAACGGAAAGTCGGACAGCATCGGTTCGACCTTGTTATACGACGGCACCCAGACCATGGCGATCCAGGGCAACAGCAACAACCAGAGCCAGTGCTTGCTGGCTTTGTTCGCGTCGGCGTCGTGAGCCATGGCGTCTCCTCTTCCCTATTATTGAAATGTTGGCCCGTGTTCGACGGGTGGTGGACCCCCAAAGCGGAGAGCCGCCTCGCGGTAGCACGCCCGCGGAGGATCGCCCCGCATGGGACACGAGTGCCCCGAAAGCTTCGAAAGAGTATAGGAGCCGCGAACGTGCGGTCAAGCAGGGACGACCCGAGGCGGCGGCGCGGCTGCTCAAGCCGGCCGCACGGCGTTTCAGCGGAGCGTGTTTCGCGAAGAAGTGCCGCGGCGGATGCTGCCGCGCGGCGCGGTAGCGAGGGCGCGAGCGCCTTCATTCATGGCCCGGGCGGCCTTCGCAGGAGACGGCGGAAGCGCGCAGCACCGCCTCGATGCGCGATGGATAGGACGTGGCGTGCCGTCGCGTGGATGCGACGGTTTTGGCTTCACGTTTTCCGCTTAGGGGCGTTCCTTCATCAAGCCGGGCGATGCCGGCCCGGCCGCTCGATGCGCGCCTCGATCAGATGGCGAACGACGCGCCCGTCTGTCCCGTCGACTCCTGCAGCCCCTTGATCCACTTGCGCGCCGGCAAGCCGAGCTCGCTTTCGATCAGTTTCGCGCGCGCCTGCAGTGCCGTGAAAGGCACCTCGAGCGCGGTGCCCGAGAACGCGATGGCAATGCGGTTGCCGTCGTGCACTTCGGGCAACGCGACCACACGGCCGTCGAACGCCTCGTTCAGACGCTTCATGTTGCGCACGAAGCTCGGGTGATCGCCGAAGAGATTCACCGTGACCACGCCCGCGTCCGTCAGACACGCGCGCGCCGCGCGATAAAAGCCCACGCTGTCGAGCACCGGGCCGCGCGCCGTCGCGTCGTAAATGTCGATTTGCAATGCGCCGATCGTGCCGTGGTTCGCGCGGTCGTTGACGAAGTCCCACGCGTCGGTCTCATGCACCGTGAGGCGCGCGTCGTCCGGCGGCAACTCGAACATGGTGCGCGCGGCCACCACGACCGCCGGGTTGACCTCGACCGCCTCGACCTTCGCGCGCTTCAGGAAGCGGTGCGCGAACTTCGTCAGCGCAGCGGTGCCGAGACCGAGCTGCACGATGCGCCTGGGCGTTTCGATGAAGAGCAGCCAGGCCATCATCTGTTGCGCGTATTCGAGTTCGATGTGATCCGGCTTACGCAGACGCATCGCGCCTTGCACCCATTCCGTACCGAAATGCAGATAGCGCACGCCGCCCTCTTCCGAGAAGGTGACGGGCGCAAAGCGCGGCTTGCGCGGCGTGTCGATTTGCGGCGCGTCGTGCAGGTCGTCCTCGCGCGCCGCGCGTTTGTTGTTGCGCACCGCTCCCCGTTTGCCCGCGCCGTCGGCGGTGCGATTGCGGAATGCACGCGCTTCAGCCGAAGCGCGCTTGATGAGTTTCGTCATGTAAGGATGTCGCGCCACAGGCGCAATTTTTGATCGAACGAGAGCATAGCATTGGCCGGACTCGACGACGGCAAGACGAGCGTCGTGTAGCCCGCCGCGCCGATCACCGGCGCGAAGCGGCCCGCCGTCTTGCCGTTGAAGCAGACCTTTCTGAGCAACGGCGCGTGGTCCCGCAAGGACGCGAAGTCGTTCGGCTGCGCGTTGCGGATCGCCGCATCGAGACTGCCCTCGCGATGGCAGGCAGCCAGCACGTCCCACACGCCGATGCCGTGCGACAGCAGCTGCCGCAGCCGCTCTTCATAGACGAGTTCGGCGAGCGGCTCGTCGAGCACCGCACCGAGAAGCCGCCAGAACTGGTTTCGCGGATGCGCGTAGTACTGCGTCGCCGCAAGCGACGCCTCACCGGGAAAGCTGCCGAGAACGAGCGTATGCGTGTCGGCGGCGACGACAGGCGGGAAGCCGCGCAACATCAGCGGCTCCGTTCGCCAGTGGCAGGGGCGGGGGGATGCCCCGTGGAATGTGCGCGTGAGGCCGTGTGCTCCAGCGGGCGACCGTGCGCGCGATGGCGCGAGTGCACTGCATGCGCAAGATCGGCGGAATGGGCGGGCTCTGCGGCATCCAAACGGGTGCCGACTTCGCCCGCCGCCTGCGACCGTGACGCGAGTTGCACCCATAGCGCCGGCAAAAAGCATTCGGTGACCATCAGCGGTGCGCCATGCCGCTCGAACACCGAGCGGCGCGCGACCATCGCATGCGGCGGCATTCCGCCGACTTCACGGGCGGCCAGCCTGTGCAGCGAATGCCGCGCGGTCACGCGGCGGCTGACCAGCGCCGAACGCGCGACGCTGCTGCCGCTATACAGCAGTTCGGCAAGCGGGCGCGTGCGCAAGCGCCGCGTGGCCTGCCACACGCCGACGCTCGCGGCGAGAGGCGCAACGCTGTGCGCGGCGACAAACGGCACACCGTCGACGGACAGCACGACCTCGCGCACCCATACCGGCGCGCGCGCGCGAAGACCGAGCGCCGCGTACTCGTCAGCCCACGGCAACGCCACGGCTTCACGCGTGACGCGCACGGCGACTGCGCCGAGCGCGCGCAGATGCGCGGTCAACGAACCGCCGCGGGTCAACCAGTCTTTCTGCGGGGCGCTCAAACCGGGCAAGGGAGCGACGCGCCAGTGCGCGTCGGCGGCATCGAAACGGATAGGCATGGGATCGGATTATAACGGCGCGCCTGTCAGACCATTACCACGCCCACGGGCGCCTTTTCCGGCATTGGATGATGACCGCCTGATCGCTATCAAAAGCTTGGGCGGAGCCGCCTATTTCGGAAAGGTCCGATTCTCCGCCGACCGCAGCTCGCGATAAAACCTCCGTGCTTTACGAACCGGCGATTGCCCGCTGTCGATGGGCTCGCCTTCCGATCGGCAAACGAACGAGAGGACAAACATGAAAAAACTTCTGGCTACCAGCGCCTGCGCAATGTCGGTGCTGTTTATGGCGGGCTGCACGGCGCCGCTAAACCGCGATACGGAGATGTCGTTGAACAAGGCCGCGGGCATCGAGGTCGCGCCTGTCGCGAACGGCGTCGCCGTCAAGCTGCCTGAAACTGCGCTGTTCGATTTCAACAAGTCGGAAGTGCGCCCCCGACGCGAGCGCGGTGGTCGACCGTTCCGCCGTGCTGCTCAAGCGCAGCAAGAAACCGATCATCGTGGAAGGCTATACGGACAACGTCGGCACGGTCGAATACAACCAGCAGCTCTCCGAAGCACGCGCGGTCGCCGTGAGCTACGCGCTCGTCGCACGCGGCGTGCCAATGGAGCGTATCCGCACGAAGGGCAACGCCTACAACAATCCGGTGGCGAGCAACGACACGCCTGAGGGACGCGCGCTCAACCGTCGCACGGAAATCGTCGTGCGTGGGGAGACGATGGACACCTTGATGGGCAAGAAGTAAAGAGCGCCGGTTGCCCAGGCCAGGCCAGGCCTGGCCTGGGCCGGCTCCAGCCCGCATCAACACTTGAAGCCGGATGAACCTCACGCATCCGGTTCACCGTTCGACGTACTCCTTGAGCGCTTTTGCGACGTCAGCCAGCACCGGCTCCCATTGGTTCAACTCGCGCTGCCTGAAAAGGCGCATTGACGGATACCACGGGCTATCGTCGCGCGCGACCATCCAGCGCCAATCCGTGAACGTCGGCACCAGCACCCAGACCGGCGAGCGGCAACATGGGCAGCTCGAGATATCTGTGCGGGCATGCGCAGCATGCGGCACCAGAAGTCGTAAGAACCGGGCGGCGCCGTGGTCCACGCCGCGTGCACGCCGGCGGCATGGCGCGCGACTTCGCCCAGCGGCTCGTCGACCCAAACGTCTACCTGGGCGCCACGCCGATGCAGCCAGTGGGCCATGCGCAGAAACTGGATCTGATCGCCGAGCCCCTGCTCCCCGATCAGCAGAAACCGGCAGCCGAACACCCGCTCGCCTTGCCATTCGGGATAATCCGGGCGAACGAGGTCGTGGTTTTCGGGCAATGCGTCATGCCAGCGGTACTGTATCCAGCCTCGCTCGAAATCGCCCGCGCGCAGTTGCGCCGCGGCGAGATTGAACTGCATCAGCGCGTTGCCCGGCAGAAGACGCGCGGCCTCGGCGGCGTGCATGTGCATGTCTTCGAATTCGCCGAGCATATTGAGCGCGAACGATGCATTGTGATGCAACCATGCGTCCTGCCGATCGACTGCAAGTCCCTGTCTTGCGACACTAAGCGCGTCGGCAAAACGCTGGGCGCTGTTCAGCGCAAAGGCAAGCTGCTGGAGCGCGGCGGCGTCTGCGGCGCAGCGGGCGCGCAGGGCAGGCAACAGGGCGTCGAGGTCGGCATCGCGCGCGGCCTTTGACAATGCCTCAATCAGCGCAAACGCGTCCGCGATGTTCGAGGTGTCGAGCGCCCGTGCACGCAGCCAGAAGTCGGCCGCTTCGGCATGCTGCTCCTGCTCCGGACAGATCTGCGCGAGCGCGCGAACGGCATGGTGCAACGTCGGTTCGAAACAGAGTGCGTTCAAATAGTGCCGACGCGCCTCGTCGAGCCGACCGGAAGCTTCAGGCAATCCGCCAGATTCCGATGCAGGCTGGCACTGCCTCCGCTGATGCTCAACGCCCGATAGTAGTACGCCTCAGCCGCGATCCGCTCGCCGCTTAGCGCGGCAAGCAACCCACGGTGCTCCCAGAAATCGGCACGCTGCGGCGCGGCATGCAATGCCTGATCGAGCTGCTCGCACGCGCGGTCGATAGCGCCTTCACGAAAATAGGCAAGGCCGAGCTGATGTAGTGCGTCTGCATCATTCGGCAGTGCCTGATTGGTGGTCGAATTGGTGGTCGCATTGGTGGACGAATCCGATAAGCCTTGATGAGTCATGGCTGTGTGTCGCCGCTAACCGTTCACGACGGGATGCGCAGGCGGGCCCGGATTGACGTTGCCTGCGCCCGCAGCCATTAGCGCCTTCAGACGCGCCGTCACTCGCTCGACCACCGGAGCCCATTGCCCAGGCCGAGGCTGCCGGAAAAGTTCGAGCGAGTCGTACCAGGCTTGCGTCTCGTCATTGCCCCAGGCCCAATGCGACACGTGATCGAGCATTCCGAACACGGGGCGCCCGAGCGCGCCGCCCAGATGCAGCGGCGCACTGTCGATCGTGACAAGCGCATCGAGCGCGCAGAGATGCGCCGCGACGTCGTCAAACCCTGTCGGGTAATACGCCGTCATGTCGCAGACGGAATAACCCTGTGCATTCATGACAGCCACGTCGGCCGCGCGGCCCGGCGTGAGCGAATAGAACGCAACGTCGGCGAGCGACAGCAGCGGTTCAAGTGCTGCGCGGGCAATGGACCGCCTGTCGTCACGACGATGCGTCGGGCTGCCGGCCCACACCAGGCCGACGTGCACCTTTGCCTGCGATTGCTGCCCGCGCAGCCGCTCGCGCCACACGGCGACCTTGCCGGGATCGGCGTGCAGGTATGCATCGCCTCGTACCTGCTGCGGCTGCAGATCCAGCACCAGCGGCAGGCTCATGATCGGCAAGCTGTAATTCGGGGCGCCGAGCGGGCCGTCCTCGATCGACACGCAGTCCTCGTAGAAGCGCTTGAGCAGCGCGTGCAACGACTTCCTCACGCACAGTACGAGCCTGCCGCCCTGCTTGCGCACACGTGCAGCGAGCCGCTGCACATAGCGCACCATGTGGATGTCGTCGCCGTTGCCTAGTTCGCTGTGCACCACGAGCGGCTTGAGCTCTTCGCTGACCTTTTCCTGCGCCTCTTTTTCCTCATCGTTCAGCGCGCCGAGATCGAGGTCGCCGCGCGACACGCTTTGCAACGGCTTGCCGTCGAATTCGGTCAGGAACGACAGCATCCATTCGTCAACGCGATCGGTCAGCAGCAGCACTTCCACGCCCTTCTTGCGGAACACCTCGAGATGCGGGCTGTGCGTTGCCGCCTGCCACGTGTCGGCGGTCACGTAATAGATCTTCGTCTGCTCTGGCTTCATGCGCGCGACGTAGTCCGAAAGCGACACGTTCTGCTCGGGCGTTTCAGTATGCGTGGAAGCAAAGCGCACGAGCTTCGCAATCCGCTCGCGGTTCGCAAAGTCTTCGCCGATGCCTTCCTTCAGCACCTGGCCGAACTCTTTCCAGAATCCGGCGTACTTCTCGCGGTCGGCTTCGTTCTCCGAGTTGGCCAATTCTTCCAGCATCGACAGCGCGCTTGGTCACGCCCTCGCGGATCGCCTTGACGTCGCGGCTTTCCTGCAGGATTTCGCGAGATACATTGAGCGGCAGGTCGCTCGAATCGACCACGCCCTTCACGAAACGCAGATACGACGGCAGCAATTGCTCCGCGTCGTCCATGATGAACACGCGCTTCACATAGAGCTTGAGGCCGCCGCGGTGATCGCGGTTCCACAAGTCGAACGGCGCGTGGCTCGGCACGTACAGCAACTGCGTGTACTCGCTGCGGCCTTCCACGCGGTTGTGTGTCCACGTGAGCGGATCCCGGTGATCGTGCGACAGGTGCTGATAGAACTGCTTGTACTGCTCTTCCGTAATGTCGTTCTTCGCGCGGGTCCACAGCGCGCTCGCCTGATTGACGGTCTCGTCTTCGTCCTTCGTGACCATCACGCTCTTTTCCGCGTCCCACTCTTCCTTTTTCATCAGGATGGGCAGCGCAACGTGATCCGAGTACCGCTGAATGATCGACTTCAGACGATGCGACGACAGCAGGTCGTCCTCATCAGCACGCAGGTGCAGCGTGATGGTCGTACCGCGCGCGGCGCGCTCGATCTGCTCGACGGCGAAATCGCCCTCGCCCGTGCTTTCCCAGCGCACGCCTTCGGAGGCCGGCAAGCCGGCACGGCGCGTTTCCACGGTGATCTTGTCCGCGACGATGAAGCCCGAATAAAAGCCCACGCCGAACTGGCCGATCAGCGCCGCGTCCTTCTGCTGGTCGCCGGAGAGTTTGCCGAAAAATTCCTTGGTGCCCGAACGCGCGATCGTGCCGAGGTTCGCGATTGCCTCGTCGCGGCTCATGCCGATGCCGTTGTCGTCGATCGTGACGGTGCGTGCTTCCTTGTCGTAGGACACGCGAATGCGCAGATTCGGGTCGTTTTCGTACAGGCTGCTGTTTTCAATGGCTTCGAAGCGCAGCTTGTCGGCCGCGTCGGACGCATTGGAAATCAGCTCGCGCAAAAAGATTTCCTTGTTGCTGTACAGCGAATGGATCATCAGGTGCAGAAGCTGTTTCACTTCCGCCTGAAAGCTCATGGTTTCTTGTGCCATGGTCGGACTTCCTCTCTGTTGCGAATCGGTTTTGGCGAATCAGGTTGTGGAATGCGGTTCGGACGCGGCAGCAGGACGCGTGGGGGCGCGAGAGCGACCCGCCGCGGCCACCGGGCGGACCGCTGGACCGCTGGACCGCCAGATCGTCCACCGACGTGGGGGCAAGCCTGCGCGGTTTCAAGAGGCGCGGCGCGCAACGCCGTCGAGATAACGGCACAAAAAACGTCGCCAGCTCGGGATCGCCGCAATTGGCGACATTAAAGCGCATCCACGTGGTCGGCGATTGCTGCGGCGAAAAAAGGCTGCCAGGCGTGAGCAGAAACCCGGCCTCATGGCCCGCGGCGGCGAGCCCGTCGGCATCGACGCCCGTGTCGGCCCACACGAACATGCCCGCCGTGGGCGTCAGAAAGAGCTTCAGCCCGGTCTTTTCCAGCATCCGCACGGATTTTTCGCGCACGCCGTCGAGCCGCACCCGCAACCGCTCCACATGGCGCCGGTAGTGGCCCTCGGTCAGGATCTTGTACAACACCGCGCTCGTTGAGCTCCGGGCTTGTCATGCCGACGAGCATCTTCTGGTCGCTGACCGCTTTGGCCACCTCGGGCGCGCACGCGATGAAACCGACCCGCAGGTTCGGCGCGAGCGTCTTCGAAAAACTGCCCAGGTAGATCACACGCTTTAACTGGTCGAGGCTTGCGAGCCGCGTGCCCGGATAGCCCGGCGGGCACAAATCGCCGTAAATGTCGTCTTCCACGACGATAAAGTCGTAAGCCTCGGCAAGCCGCAAGATCCGGAACGCCTGCGCGGCCGTGAGCGAGGTGCCGGTCGGATTCTGCAGCACCGAGTTGATCACCAGCATCTTGGGCCGCCAGGTTTGCACGAGCGATTCGAGCGCGTCGAGGTCGGGACCGTCCGGTGTGTAAGGCATGCCGATGAGCCGCGCGCCCTGCGACGCGAAACGCCCGAACATCTGGAACCATGCGGGATCGCCGACGATCACCGAATCGCCCGGTTTGACGTAGATGCGAGAAATCAGGTCGATGGTAGCCGGCGCGCTCGCCTGTACGGCCGGGCGCAGGTCTGCCACCGCAGCCCCCGCCGCGCCCGCCAGACGCTCGCGCACGAAAAAACCCGAGCCGCGCCGCGACTCCAGATAGCCCTGCGCGACGAGCCGCTCATACGCCTCGACCACCGTGAAGCGCGACACGCCCTTGTCGAGCGCGAGCTTGCGGATGGACGGCATGCGCATGCCGGGGCGGAACACGCGCTCCTCGATCCGGCGGCGCGCCCACTGGACGAGCTGCTCGACGAGCGTGAGCGACGCTGTGTCGTGCGGGGCGGGAATGTGCATAAGCGGGACGGACATAACGGGCTCCAACTGTACCGAACGGTATCAGATCGATTGTACCGTTACTATGCCGGTCCCCGCCGTTACATTTGCGACGAAGACGCGTTGGCGGGTGAAACGTGGCCACCCTTTCCGCTAGGCTCGCCGGGGCGTCACCATGGAAGGTTCGGGCGGCCAGTCGCCGTGGCCGAAGCCCGCCCATGAGTTGGATTGGCGGCAAATGAGCCGTACCGGCGGCAAGCGCGGCCAGCGGCCGGTGACCAGCCGGCCGTCCGCGAGGAAAGACGCCAACGGAGAAGCGCCGCCGCTCCATCAGCCAGTCCGTCGAATCAGCCTGCGCGAACGGTTATGCTTACGACCCCGGCGCCCGTCGCAAGCGGCACACGGAGCGGGGCCGGCCTACCGTAGAAACCCGTATCCTCGATCCGCAATGACCGCACATCCGCTTCGTCTCGATCATCTCGTCGTTTCCGCCCGCACCCTCGACGAGGGCACGCAGTACGTCGCCGACCTGCTGGGCGCAAAGCCGGCCGGCGGCGGCGCGCATCCGTCGATGCGCACGCACAACCGGCTCCTGAACCTGTGGGGCGGCGCCTATCTGGAAGTGATCGCCATCGACCCGCAAGCCGACGCGGCCGGCAAGGCCCGGGACGCCGCGCCGCGCCCGCGCCTCTTCGCGCTCGACGACCCGGCGACCCGCGCGCCTCGAAAGCGGCCCGTATCTGTCGCATTGGGTGGTTCGCGTCGACCGTCCGAAGCATCTGCCGACGTGGCAGGCGCAATACCCGTCGCGCATTCCGCCGATCGTGCCGCTCACGCGCGGCGACTTCGCGTGGGGCCTGTCGGTGCCGGAAGACGGCGCCTTCCCCGCCTGGCAAGGCGCCGGCGACGGCGTGCTGCCGTCCCTGATTCAGTGGGACACGGCGCGGCACCCGTCGGCGCTTCTGCCGGATAGCGGCATTGCGCTCAAATCGTTGAAGGGCCTGCATCCGCAAGCCGACACGGTGGCCGCGCAATTGCAGTGGCTGGGCGCCGCGCATCTGATCCAGTTGCAGGCGACGGACGGCCCGCCGGCGCTGATCGCCGAGTTCGAAACGCCCGGCGCCTACGCACCCTTAAATAAGCAGCGCGCGCGGGTCGCCGACTCGCGCGATAATCGAAGTTTTGACCGGTTCCAGAGACACCAGAGAGAGGAGACCATGGACCAAAGCGACCTGAAAGCCCCCATGTGGCAATTGTCCGAACGCGCACGCGAGCTCACGAGCTCGGCGATCCGCGAAATTCTCAAGGTCACGGAACGGCCCGAAGTCATTTCGTTCGCGGGCGGCCTGCCCTCGCCGGCCACCTTCCCGGCTGAACGCATGCGCGAAGCGTCCGACCGCATTCTGCGCGACACGTCCGCCGCGGCGCTCCAGTACAGCGCGACCGAAGGCTACGCGCCGCTGCGCGAATGGGTCGCGCAACGCTAGAATGGGTCGCGCAACGCTATTCTGTGAACGGCGTGCAGATCCGCGCGACGCAGGCAGGTGCTGATCACGACCGGCTCGCAGCAGGCGCTCGATCTGCTCGGCAAGGTGCTCGTGTGTCCGCAAAGCCCGCTGCTCGTCGAGACGCCGACCTACCTCGGCGCGCTGTAATCGTTCTCCATGTACGAGCCGCGCTACGTCCAGGTGCCAACCGACGAGCAGGGCCTGATCCCCGAAGGACTCACGCCCGAACTCACCGCCGGCGCGCGCCTGTTGTACGCACAACCAAATTTCCGGAATCCGACCGGGCGCCGCCTGCCGGTCGAGCGCCGCCGCGCGCTCGCCGCATTCGCAAAGACGGCGCCGTTCCCGGTGATCGAGGACGATCCCTACGGGGCACTCGACTACGCGGGCAAACCGCTGCCCACCATACTGTCGATGGCGCCGGACCACATCGTCCACCTCGGTTCGTTCTCCAAGGTGCTGGCGCCGGGTCTGCGGGTCGGCTACATCATCGCGCCGGAAGAGCTGATCTTCAAACTCGTGCAGGCCAAGCAGGCCAACGATCTGCATACGCCGAGCTTCACGCAGCGCATCGTGCATGAAGTGGTCAAGGACGGTTTTCTCGATACGCACGTGCCGACCATCCGCGAGCTCTATCGCGCGCAGTGCGCGGCGATGCTGGCCGCGCTCGAACGCTACATGCCGGAAGGCGTGAAGTGGAATCGCCCGGAAGGCGGCATGTTCATCTGGGTGAACCTGCCCGCGCAGATCGACAGCATGAAGCTGCTGGAAGAAGCCGTCGCGCAGAATGTCGCATTCGTGCCGGGCGGTCCGTTCTTCGCGAACGAGGCGCAGCACAACACGTTGCGTCTGTCGTTCGTCACGGTGCCGCCTGCAAAGATCGACGAAGGCGCCGCGCGCCTCGCCGCGCTGATCCGCGCGAAGGTGTAAGCCCGCGCGTCCGGCTTCTCCGCTTCTCCGTTTTTCACTACCGACCGAGGTCAACATGGCTCAAACGAATGTGTACGACAAGCTCAAGGAACTGGGCATCGAACTGCCGATCGCCGGCGCGCCGGCAGCCGCTTATGTGATGAGCGCGCAAAGCGGCAATACGGTGTACCTGTCCGGCCACATCGCGAAGAAAGAAGGCAAGGTCTGGGCCGGCAAGCTCGGCGCCGATCTGAACACCGAGGAAGGCAAGCTTGCCGCGCGTTCCATTGCAGTGGACCTGCTCGCCACCCTGCACGCCCATGTGGGCGACCTGAACCGCGTGAAGCGCATCGTCAAGCTGATGAGCCTCGTGAACTCCACGCTCGATTTCACCGACAGCATCTCGTCACGAACGGCGCGTCCGAACTGATCGCCGATGTGTTCGGCGAGCGCGGCAAGCATGCGCGTTCGGCATTCGGCGTCGCGCAGATTCCGCTCGGCGCATGCGTCGAGATCGAGATGATCGCCGAAGTCGAATAACCTGGCGTCCGGCAGACTCACCCGGTTTTACGATGGCTTGGCCCGGCTCGACCGGGCGCCAGACAGAACGCGTCGCGAGGTGCAGGCACCCGCGGCGCGTTTTGCATTTGTGGCGAGGTGGATCGTTCCGGCTGCAGCGGATAGAATCCGCGAACCATATCAACCACAGGAATCGCCGGACCGCGCCCGATGCCCGCCAACACCGTTCGTTTCAAACAGGTCGACGTATTCACGTCGGTGCCGTTCAAAGGCAATCCGCTCGCCGTCGTGTTCGACGCCGACGCGCTCAGCGCCGATCAGATGCAGGCCATCGCGCACTGGACCAATCTGTCCGAAACAACTTTCCTGTCGCAGCCGACCGACCCGGCCGCCGACTATCGCGTGCGCATCTTCACGACTCACGGCGAACTGCCGTTTGCAGGTCACCCGACGCTCGGCAGTGCGCATGCGCTCCTCGACAGCGGTTATCAGCCGAAGCAGCCGGGCAGGCTCATCCAGCAATGCGGCGTGGGGCTCGTGCAATTGCAGCAGTGCGCCGCAGGTGAGCCGGACGACGGACTCGACGCGTGGGCCTTTGCCGCGCCGCCCGCGCGCATCGCACCTTTGTCAGAACGACAATTCCCTGCACTTTCTACGGCTTTGCGTAGCGACGCAATCGACTTCAGCGCCCTGCCCTGTGCCGTCGACAACGGCGCGCCGTGGCTCGTCGTGGGAATGAATTCCGCGCGCGATTGCCTCGCGCTCGAACCGGATGCGGCGGCGCTCGCGCAGATCGTGGAAGCGGTCGGCGCGCTCGGCGTTGCCGCGTATGGTCCACACGAGGCGGGCGGCCCCGCCACCTTCGAAGTGCGCTGCCTGATGACGGGCGGTGCGTTCGGCGTCGGCGAAGACCCGGTGACGGGCAGTGCGAATGCGGCGCTGGCCGGCTTGCTGAGCGCGCAGAATCTGCGGCCCGGCGCGAGCTATACGGCACGCCAGGGTACCGCGCTTGGGCGCGCCGGCCAGGTCTTCGTTCGCTATGACGACGCAAACGGCAAGACATGGATCGGCGGATCGTCGGTGACGGTACGTTCCGGATGCCGTGACCGGCCCATCGTTTGCTTGCTTTGTGCCGGGCCTGCTGAAGCAATAGCAAAGCGGTCACGTAAGCCGCACGCGACTTGCCTCATTTAGCCACGCTTAAACACGTTTAGCCACAAAACGCCGCTTGCCGCGCTCGCGCGATGCAACTTGCATAACGAATCCTGCCTGACGAAGGCCACGCACGCATAAGCCGACATGCCGGAACGCCGAATTTCGATGGACCATCCGAACCTCACGACCGCCCGCGTACGATCGCCTGCATGCGCCGGTTCGCCGCCTGACAGTGCATGCGCCGGACTTTGCGGCGAACTTCGCGGCACACTTGCGGACGGAGCCTCAAAAAGCCCTGAAAACAGGCTGCAAAACAGCGTGCCGAAGGCCGCAGACAGCGCCCGCGTATACCCGATGCCCGGACCCTTCCTTAATCCAGTGGCATTAAGTAATATCGAAACGTACCCGACACGGTGCGAACGATCAGGCGCCCAGCCACGCCCCTTCTTCTTGCGCAGCAGTTCCGGCAACTCCATGCAGCCACCCATGAAAACAGCGCAGTCGACGCTCTCGTGTTCGCAACCGGCCGGCAGCTGGGTACGGGCCGCCTGATGAGCAAACCCCGCTTCTCCGATCAGCGCGAAGCTCCCGGCCGCCGCGATCCCGCCGCGTCGCGACGGCGCGCGTTGCTCGCCATTCCCGCGCTCGGCGTACTTGTGCTGATCCTGCTTTGGACGGTCATCTTCGCGCGTCTTTCGGTCGAAAAAGAGGCCACCTACCGCGAAGCCATGGCATCTGCCGCGATTCTTTCGGCGGCGCTCGAACAGCATACGATCAAGGCGATTCACCAGGTCGATCAGATCACCCGCTTCGTCAAATACGAGTTCGAGAAAACGCCGGGGCATTTCGACCTTGCCAGCACCGTCGAAAAAGGCGTCGTGCAAAGCAAGACGCTCGTGCAGGTGTCGTTGATCGACGAGCACGGCAAGCTGATCGCCAACACGGCCGAGCTCAATCCCAAACGCATCGATCTGTCGGACCGCGAGCACTTCAAGGTCCACGAGCACGAAAACGACGATCAGCTGTATATCAGCAAGCCGGTGCTCGGCCGCGTGTCGGGTCACTGGACGCTGCAGATGACGCGCCGTCTCAATCATCCGGACGGCTCGTTCGCAGGCGTCGTGGTGGTGTCCGAAGATCCGAGCTATTTCACGAGCGACTTTTACAACAACGCGGCAATCGGCCGCGAAGGCGTGATTGCCGTGATCTCGGACAACGGCACGGTGCTCGCGCGGCGCACGGGCAATGTCGTGAACGCGACGGGCACCTTTTCGGCAAGCGGCTCCTATCCGACTTCGGAGCATGTTTCGGGCACGTATGTCGATTCCATCGACAACGTCACGCGCATCGTCTCCTACCGGCATATCGACGGCTATCCGCTCGGCGTGCTCGTGGGTCTGTCGCAAGCGGAAGAATTCGCGGACTACAACCACACGCGCAACGTCTATCTGCTGATGGCGGGTTTCATCTCGCTCGCCATGCTGAGCTTCTTCGCGGTGGCGACCGGCCTGATCGGCAAGCTACTCGGCCGCGAGCGCGAAATGACGCACCTCGTCGAATACGATCTGCTGACCGGCCTGCGCAATCGCTACGCCACCTTGCGCACGCTGCGTCAAGAAGTCGCGCAGCCGGCCAACCGCGGCAAGCTCGAATGGACCGCGGCGGTGGTCGGCTGCTTCGCGCTTTTCTTTGCGCACACAGCCCCGCCGCTTATGTGCTGATGCTGAGCGCGGCCTTCGGCACCGGCTGGGCGGTGTCAGTCCGGTGCGCAGCACGCGCTTCGCGGTGTCGTTCGCGCGCGGCGACTGGCAGATACTCGGCATGCTGTGCGCGTTCGTGCTGTTGTTCGCGCTGCCGCTGCCGCATCGCTTCGATCTCGCGCTGCTGTGGCCGCGGCTCGCGGGCGCGGGCATGACGCTCTTCGGCGGCGGCTTTTCCGCCTTGCCGGTGCTGAAGACCTTGTTCGTCACGCCGACGATTGGCATCTCGGAGAACGACTTCACGCTGGCTTTTTCGTTGTCGCCGATCTCGCCGGGACCGCTGCTGAATGTGGTGCCGTTCTTCGGCTATCTCGTCGACGGCTGGCCGGGCGCGGTCTTCGCCACGCTGGCGCTGTTCGTGCCGTCGGGCTGCCTCGTCGTGCTTGCGCAGCGGCATCTGCATCAGTTGAAGATGAACCCGCGTTTCGAACACGGCATGCGGATTCTGCGCGCGGTCACGACCGCGTTCCTCGCTGTCGCCGTGCTGCGTATCGCCGGACGTGTGCCGCTGCAGCCGGTCTATCTGATCACCGCGTTCTTTTCAGCGATATGCTTCGGCAAGCTCAAGCTGCCGGTCTACGCGGTGTACGGCACGGTGGCGGTGGTGTGCCGGCTGTGGCTTGCGTATGGGGCGCGGGCTTAGTGTCGCTGGCGGGCGACGCTTTGGTGACGCGCGCAACGTCCGCGGCGCCGCGGTCGCTCACGGGCCGCGTCAGAATCCGCGCGACAGCACGGCGAAGCCGACCGTCACCACACCCAACACGATGTTGACCAGCACGAGACGCCGGATCGTGCCGACCGCCTGCGCGCCGTCAGGCCATTTCTGCGCTTGCACGGCGCGGCGAATGCGCGGAAACACGGCAAAACGGATATGCCCAAAAATGAGCATCATGACGATGCCGAGACCGGCCATGGCATGCAATGGCCACGTGGCGTGACCGCCGCCGAACTGCATCAGCAGGAAGCCGCCGCTCAGCAGAATGACGAGCACCGAAGCCGCGACCCAATTGAAAAATCGGCCGAACACCGACTCCCACAAAGGCAGGCGCAATTACGGCGAGAGATCGGCCATTGCCGGGCGCAAGCAGAAATGCGCGAAGACCATCCCGCCCACCCACACCGCGACTGGGAGCAGATGTAGAAAGAGCGCGAGTTCGATAGCCTTGTTCATGTTGTGTTTTCCTCTCCGACGATGCCGCGCCGCTTACGCCCAACGCTTTGAGCAGCGGCTATTGAGCGCGTTCGACCACACGCCCTGCGTGCAGTTCCAGAACGCTCATGGCTTCTGTCGTTTTTCTTGTTGTTATTGCAGCGCGCCTGATGTCTCGACGAAGTGCCGCCACCTGGCACTTCCACGCGACACCATGAGGCCGCCCCCGGATTTGCCGCATCTTGCTGCGCCTGTGACTACTGTTACTGCCGTTACTGCGCACGGCCAGCGCCTCGCATGCTAGCAGACGCCGGCCGTTTTCAACATGAAACTTCGTCAGTTGCGAGCGCTGGACGCATGCCTTCGAGCTTCAACTTGCTCTCCGGCGCACGGCCCTTGCGTGCCCGCTTGCCCACGTGTGCGGCCAGCGCGGCGCCGCTCAGCTTTTCTTCGTCCAGCCGGCCGCCGCGACGCGCGCCGATCAGCATGACGCCCGCCGCATTGATGGCGAGCGCCTGCACCAGCGTTTCCTTGTCGTCGAGCGCCATCAGCGTGACGCCGCGTCCGCCGCCCGACAGCGTCTTCATTTCGTCGATGCCGAACACGAGCAGGCGCCCCGTGGACGACAGACACGCCACCTGGGTGGCGTCCGGCAGCATCGGCATGGGCGCGAGCGGCGCGGCGCCCGCGTCGATGGTCATGAACGACTTGCCCGCTTTCACGCGGCTCACCATGTCGCCGACCTTCGCGATGAAGCCAAAGCCGTTGCTCGACGCGAGCAGCAGGGCTTGGTCCGCGGCGGCCGCGTAGTAATGCATCAGATGGCTGCCCGACTCCAGCTCGATCAGCGACGTGACCGGCATGCCGTCGCCGCGGCCGCCCGGCAGCAACGCCACCGCGACCGAATACACGCGCCCGTTGCTGCCCCACGCGATGAGCGTATCCGGCGTGCGGCACTGGAACGCGGCGTACAGACCGTCGCCGGCCTTGAACGTGAAGCCGGCCGTGTCGAGACCGTGGCCCTTCAGCGCGCGCACCCAGCCCTTTTGCGAGACCACGACCGTGACCGGTTCGTCGATCACGCGCGCCTCATACGTGGCGCGCTTTTCCTGCTGGATGAGCGTGCGGCGCTCGTCGCCGTATTGCTTCGCGTCGGCTTCGATTTCCTTGATGAGCAGACGCTTCATCGCCGGTTCGCTTGCGAGCAGTTCCTCGAGCTTCGCCTTCTCGTCGCGCAGCTCCGCGAGTTCTTTCTCGATCTTGATCTTTTCGAGCCGCGCCAACTGCCGCAGCCGGATTTCGAGGATGTCGTCGGCCTGCCGGTCCGACAGCCCGAACGCGGCCATCAGCGCGACCTTCGGTTCGTCGGACTCGCGAATGATGCGGATGACCTCGTCGATGTTCAGATAGACGATCATCCGGCCTTCGAGGATGTGGATCCGGTCGTCCACCTTAGTCAACCGATGACGCGTGCGGCGCGTGACCGTGGCGAAGCGGAACGCGATCCACTCGTGCAGGATTTCGCTCAAGCCCTTCTGGCGCGGCCGGCCGTCGCCGCCCACCATCACGAGATTCAGCGACGCGTTCGACTCCAGGCTCGTATGCGCGAGCAGCGTGTTGACAAACTCCGTCTGATCGATGCGGCTCGACTTTGGCTCGAACACAAGACGCACGGGCGCGTCCTTGCCGGACTCGTCGCGCACCGCGTCGAGCAGACTGAGCATGGTTTGCTTCGCCTGCAACTGCTCGGGCGTGAGCGCCTTCTTGCCGAGCTTGATCTTCGGGTTGGTCTGCTCCTCGATTTCTTCGAGCACCTTCTGCGCAGCCGTGTTCGGCGGCAATTCGGTGATAACCAGTTGCCACTGGCCGCGCGCGAGGTCCTCGATCTTCCAGCGGGCGCGCACTTTCAGGCTGCCGCGGCCGCTCTCATACGCCGCCGCGATTTCCGCTTCACTCGAAATGATCTGGCCGCCGCCGGGGAAATCAGGCCCCGGCATGTGCTGCATCAGGTCCGCGTGTACGATCTTTGGATTGCGGATCATCGCGACCGTGGCTGCCGCGACTTCGCGCAGATTGTGCGAGGGAATCTCCGTGGCGAGGCCCACGGCAATGCCCGACGCGCCGTTGAGCAGGAGGAACGGCAGGCGCGCGGGCAGTTGGCGCGGCTCCTGTTCGACGCCGTCGTAGTTCGGCATGAAATCGACCGTGCCCTGATCGATTTCGTCGAGCAGGAGCTTCGAGATCGGCGTGAGGCGCGCTTCGGTGTATCGCATGGCCGCGGCGCCGTCGCCGTCGCGCGAGCCGAAATTGCCCTGCCCGTCGATAAGCGGATAGCGCATCGCAAAGTCTTGCGCGAGACGCACGAGCGCGTCGTACGCCGACTGGTCGCCATGCGGATGATACTTACCGATCACGTCGCCCACCACGCGCGCCGACTTGACTGGCTTGGCGTTGTCGCTTAGGCCAAGCTCGTTCATTGCGTAGAGGATGCGCCGCTGCACGGGCTTCTGCCCGTCGCAGACGTCGGGCAGCGCGCGCCCCTTCACCACGCTCACTGCGTACTGAAGATAGGCGCCTTCCGCGTAATTGCCGAGCGTGAGGAAGTCGCCTTCGGGCGGCGGCTCGGTGAAAAGGTCGAGAGTGTTATCGTCGTCCATCTGGAATCCGTATCGTGTTTGGCGTGAAGTGTCGTGCGGGAGCGCTTATGCCGCTCAAATGTCCGCTTCCACCTCGTTGCCCTTTTCTTCGAGCCAGCTGCGCCGCGACGCCGCTTCGCCCTTGCCCATCAGCATGGTCATGCGCGCGACCGTGGTGTCGTAGTCGAGCTCGCCGAGCGCGACCGGCGTGAGACGCCGCGTGTCCGGGTTCATCGTTGTATCCCAGAGTTGCTCGGCGCTCATTTCGCCGAGGCCCTTAAAGCGGCTGATCGACCATTGCGTCTCGCGCACGCCGTCCTTGCGCAGCTTGTCGATAATCGCTTCGAGCTCGCCTTCGTCGAGCGCATACAGCTTCTGCGCTGGCTTCTTGCCGCGCGCGGGCGCGTCGACGCGAAAAAGCGGCGGGCGCGCGACGCACACGTGACCGCGCTCGATCAACTGCGGGAAATGCTTGAAGAACAGCGTGAGCAACAGCACCTGAATGTGCGAGCCGTCCACGTCCGCGTCCGACAGAATGCAGATCTTGCCGTAACGCAGGTTGGAGAGATCCACCTTGTCGTCCGGACTATGCGGATCGACGCCGATCGCCACCGAAATGTCGTGCACCTCGTTATTGGCAAAGAGACGGTCGCGCTCGGTTTCCCACGTGTTCAGCACCTTGCCGCGCAGCGGCAGAATCGCCTGATATTCCTTGTCGCGACCCATTTTCGCGGAGCCGCCCGCCGAGTCGCCCTCGACGAGGAACAACTCGTTGCGCCCGATATCCGTCGATTCGCAATCGGTCAGCTTGCCCGGCAGCACCGCGACGCCCGAGCTCTTGCGCTTCTCGACCTTCTGGCCGGCGCGTGTGCGCGCCTGCGCCTGTTTGATGACGAGGTCCGCGAGCTTCTTGCCGTGCTCGACGTGCTGGTTGAGCCACAGCTCGAGCGCCGGCCGCGCGAACGATGCGACGAGCTTGACCGCGTCGCGGCTATTCAGGCGCTCCTTGATCTGCCCTTGAAACTGCGGGTCCAGAACCTTCGCCGACAGCACGAACGACACGCGCGCGAACACGTCTTCGGCGAGAAGCTTCACGCCCTTCGGCTGCAGGTTGTGCAGCTCGACAAAGCTCTTCACCGCCTGATAAAGCCCTTCGCGCAAGCCCGATTCGTGCGTGCCGCCCGCGGGCGTCGGAATCAGATTGACGTACGACTCGCGCGTGAGCGGGCCTTCCTCGCTCCACGCGACCACCCACGCCGCGCCCTCGCCTTCCGCGAACGTCTCTTCGCTCGCGCGCGAATTTTCGGCATAACGCTCGCCTTCGAAAAGCGGAATCAGCAGGTCGCTGCCGTTCATGCCTTCGAGCAGGTAACCGCGCAAGCCGTCTTCATATTTCCAGCTTTGCTGTTCGCCGGTTTTTTCGTTGACGAGCGTCACTTCGACGCCCGGCAGCAGCACCGCTTTCGAGCGCAGCAGACGTTGCAGTTCGCCGAGCGGCAGATTCGGCGAATCGAAGTACTTCGGATCCGCCCACGCGGTCACGCGTGTGCCGGATTTTTTTTCGCCTTTCGCCGCGGCGCGGACTTCGAGCGGCTTGGCCACGTCGCCATGCGCAAAACTCAGCGCAGCGACCTTGCCGTCGCGCCACACGGTGACGTCGAGGCGCGTGGAAAGCGCATTGGTGACCGACACGCCCACGCCGTGCAAACCGCCGGAGAACGTGTACGCGCCGCCGGCGGCTTTGTCGAACTTGCCGCCCGCGTGCAGGCGCGTGAACACGATTTCGACGACCGGCACGCCTTCTTCGGGATGCAGGCCGAAGGGAATGCCGCGGCCGTCGTCTTCCACCGACACCGAATGATCCGCGTGCAGCGTGACCGTGATTTGCCGGCCATAGCCGCCGAGGGCTTCGTCCGACGCGTTGTCGATAACTTCCTGAATGATATGCAGCGGATTCTCGGTGCGGGTGTACATGCCGGGCCGTTGCTTGACCGGCTCGAGACCCTTCAACACCTTGATCGACGCTTCGCTATACGCGGCGTTTGGCTTTTTCGTAGACATGGTTGACTCGGGTGCGTCGGTTCATCGTTGTCCACAGGTCCTGTTCATAAGTCCGTGGACAATGGGTTGAGTTTTCAAAAAAGCGAAACGAAACAACGTGGTTAGGTGGGGTGCCCGCAGGGCGGGCAGGCTGTTTTGTTGCACGGCTTCCGGTCGTTAGCCGCTCGATCGCCACGCGATTGCGGTGCGATGGCCGCGCCGGCTTTCGTGCGGATTGTCTATTCGGCGCTACATCCCGGCCCGCTGCCGGCCGGCTTCCGACCCTTGACGAGGCAGCGGCGCGGCCGGTGAAAACGCCGGGAACCTCTTTTCGCGGGGTATTTTACTGATTTCGAACCTGGCGGCAATTGACAGCGCACGCGATTGGCCATCCGGACAAGGCTTCGCCCTTGCGCGAGCGGGCGCGCCGGCGGCGTAGCACGCCCGCGTTCGTCGCGTCATTTGCGGCGGTTTTCGAGTTCGTCCCAGCGCTCGAGCGCGAGCAGCAGTTCCTCGTCGATCGCGGCATAGCGTTCGGAAAGACGCGCGCCTTCCTGCGGGTCTTTCGCGAATATGGAGCCTTCTTCAAGCTGCGCGCCGATGGCTTTCTGCTCCGCCTCGAGCGCGGCGATTTTTCCCGGCAACGCCTCGAGTTCGCGCTGTTCCTTGAAGGAGAGCTTCGCGGCGCGCTGCGGATTGCGGGCAGATGAAGTGTCTTTGGCCGGTGTGTCTTTAGTGGCGTCTTTAGTTGCTTCTCTGGCTGCGTCCTTGGCCGCGTCTTTCTGCGCTTCCTGCGCCAGCTCCTGCGAGCGCTCGCTTTGCACCTGCCAGTCGGTGAAGCCGCCGACATACTCGCGCCATTTGCCCCCGCCTTCGGACGCGATCACCGATGTCGCCACGTTATCCAGGAACGCGCGGTCGTGGCTCACGAGCAGTACGGTGCCGTCGTAGTCGGTGAGCAGTTCCTCCAGCAGTTCCAGCGTGGGAATGTCGAGGTCGTTGGTCGGTTCGTCGAGCACCAGCACGTTGGCCGGCCGCGCGAAAAGGCGCGCCAGCAGCAGACGGTTGCGCTCGCCGCCCGACAGCGACTTGACCGGCGAACGCGCGCTCTCCGGCGCGAACAGGAAGTCGCCGAGATAGCTCATGACGTGCTTTCTCTGCCCGTTGACCTCGACCCACTCGCTGCCGGGGCTGATGGTATCGGCGAGACTTTTTTCCAGATCCAGTTGCGCGCGCATCTGGTCGAAATACGCGACCTGCAGGTTGGTGCCGACGCGCACCGTGCCTTCGTCGGGCTTCAGTTCGCCGAGAATGATCTTCAGCAGCGTGGTCTTGCCCGCGCCGTTCGGGCCGACAAAACCGATCTTGTCGCCGCGCATCACAGTCGCGGTAAACCGGTCGATCACCGTGCGCGAGCCGTAGCGCTTCGTGACATCCGTCAGTTCCACAACGATCTTGCCCGACTTCTCGCCCTGACCGACGTCCAGCTTGACGTTGCCCTGCACGTTGCGGCGCTCGGCGCGCTGCTTGCGCATTTCCACGAGCCGCGCAATCCGGCCGACGCTGCGCGTGCGGCGCGCCTCGACACCCTTGCGGATCCACACTTCTTCCTGGGCGAGCAGCTTGTCGGCCTTCTCGTTTTCGACGCGCTCGATCTCCAGTTGCTGCGCCTTGCGCGTCTGATAAGCCGAAAAGTTGCCCGGATAGGACAAGAGACGCCCGCGATCCAGCTCGACGATGCGGGTGGCGACACGGTCGAGAAACGCGCGGTCGTGCGTGATGAACAGGAGCGCCGCGCGCAGCGACACGAGCAGTTCTTCGAGCCAGCGGATGCCGTCGAAATCGAGGTGATTGGTCGGTTCGTCGAGCAGCAGCACGTCGGGCTGCACGACGAGCGCGCGAGCAAGCGCGACACGCTTTTGCATGCCGCCCGACAGCGAACCCACGCGCGCCTCGCCGTTCAGGCCGATCTGCTGCAGCGTGGTGGCGACGCGCGTGCTCCAGTTCCAGGCGTCCGCCGCGTCCAGCGACGACTGCAGCGTGTTCATGCGCGCCATCAACGCGTCGTGCTGCGCGCCTTCGGGCTCATCCGCGAGCTGGTTGGCGACCACGTCGTATTCGTCGAGCAGCGCGCGGGCGTGCGTGAGGCCGGCCGCGACGGCGTCGAACACGGTGTCGTCCGCATCGAACTCGGGTTCCTGCGGCACGTACACCGTGGTCAGATTCTGCTGGCGCGTGACGAGGCCGTCGTCAGGCCGGGCCAGATCAGCGACGATTTTCAGCAGCGACGACTTGCCGGCGCCGTTGCGACCGATCAGCCCGACCCGCTCGCCCGCTTCGAGAGAAAAGTCGGCGTGATCGAGCAACGCGACGTGACCGAACGCCAGCTGGGCTCCGGTAATGGTGTAAAGCGACATGGAAAATTGGCGAAGACAGCGATGACTCGGAACTGCTATTGTACCGGGCGCACGGGCCGCTGCCTGTATGCCTGAAGATATAGGACGAACGGCTGCGCTCGAGATGGCCGGCGCAGACGGCCGTAGGAAACACGCTGCCGGCCGTTCGCCAGGGGCGCGGGCATTGAGAGCGCCGCCGGGGCGCTATGGGTAAGCGCCCGGCAAACCATGAGCCGAGCGGCGCTTACTTCACATGCACGGTGATCGTCTTGCTCAGTTCGGGACCATAGGAGCGGTGTGCGCCGTCGCCGCATTGCAGCGTCAGCGTATGGTCGCCGGGCGGCAGCGTCAGATCGGTTTCCGTCTGCCCCTTGCCGAAGTGCAGCGATTTATCGTTGGCAGGAATCACCTCGCCTTTCGCGAGCGGCTTGCCGTCCACCAGCAGATGGTGATGGCCCGTGCCGTCCGTCGTCGTGCCGGCTGGGGCGACTTTCATGCCGTCGAGAGCAAATACCACGTGGACGGGGTTGCTGACGGTCGCGCCGTCTGTCGGCTGCACGAAGGACACGCTTGCCGTCTACGCCGCACCGGACGCCGCCAGCAATCCGGCCAGCGCCGCGCCGCTCAATCTGCCGCTGAACCCGCCGCTGAACCATTTCGTTTTGAACATCGTCTTCTCCTGGTTAGAAACACGAGCCATACACGAGCCACACTCGAGACATACGCGAGCCGTACCAACGCAAAGCCGCCGTGAGTCAGCAGAATACACGCAGTGCATGACACAGCCGGAGCTTCGCGCCTCGACGAGCAGGAAACCGGATCGCCGATGCATTTGACAAATTCCGGTAATATTGCGGGTCGCCGCTGCGCCCCAAAAAGGGGCAGACCGAGCGGATCATTGCATTGAAGAGAGAAGACTGCGTCGTGAGCGAAGTAATGGATGTGACTGACTACAAGAGCTGGGTTTGCCTGATCTGCGGCTGGATCTACAACGAAGAGGAAGGCCTGCCCGACGAAGGCATCGCGCCCGGCACCCGCTTTGCCGCGATTCCCGACGACTGGCGCTGCCCGCTGTGCGACGTAGGCAAGGCCGAGTTCGCGGTGGTCGAGTTCTGAGCGTGCTGTCGCTGAGCGGTTCGGAATACCGCACCGTTTAGCCGAATCGACATAACGCGTGATTAGTTTGCGCGGCCCAGCAGGTCATGCCTGCTGGGCCGCTTGCTTTTTGGGCCCGCAATCGTCGAACCGATTTCTTGCGCATGGCCCTCGTCGTCCTTTGATGGTCGCCGGGAGACGCGCGTTTCTCTTTTGCGTTTTCTCTTTCCCCCCATCCTTTTCGTCCTCGCGCCGCGCATAGGCATACGCCGGCTGGCGCTTCGCCTGTGTGGCGCAGCCCTCACAGATGGCCGAAGGTTGGTCTTTCAGCGCACATCCGCACTCATGTCGCCTGCGTAAAACGTAGACCCATGGCGACGCATCGGCGCGGATACCGGTCCACAAGCGTCTCCATAAAAAACATAAACCAAGGGGGATAACAACATGTGGACGACATGGAGACACGGCATCTGCGTTGCGCTGATGCTGGCAGCAAGCACAGCCGCACACGCCGACATTGACTGCAGCGGCGGACGCGGCGGGTACCGCCTGCAGACATCGGACGGCTGGTTTCATACCGACAAGCTCGAGCACTTCGCGGTCTCGGCGCCGTTCGGCGCGCTTGGCGCGTATCTGACGCGGGACACGGCGCATCCCGTGATTTACGGCACGCTGATCGGGACGATTCCCGGGCTCATCAAGGAAGGGATCGACGGCACCTGTCGCAGCAGCGGTTTTTCCTACAAGGACCTAGCCGCGGACATCGCCGGCGCGCTCACGGGCGCTCTGCTCGGCAACTGGGCGATCATGTATAGCCGCTCGGCGCGGGGGCAGACCGTGGGCGTTGCTTATTCGACGCGGTTTTGAGGCAACTGCGACACGAGCTGGGCCGAGCGGGAGCGTGGCGCCGTTTCCCACGTTTTTGCTATACTCTGGCCCTCGCTCGCGTCGCTGAATGCGCGAGCGGCTGCCGCGAGATACGAGCGCGGCGGTTCGAGATCAGGGGTCCGGTCCGCCCCGTTTATCGCTATCCGCTCCCTGTAGTTCAATGGATAGAACAAGTGCCTCCTAAGCGCTAGATGCAGGTTCGATTCCTGCCAGGGGGACCACCCCGCTTCCGCCGCGTCAACGCAATCTCGTCGTTGCGGCGCACGCTCCGGCAGCTGCCGCCCTACCCGCGCTTCCCCCGCATATCGTCCACCAGCGGCACAGCCGCCAGCGTCAGCAGGACAATTGCGAGCGGCACTGTCGACACAAAGCCCAGATGCTTGAATCCGACGGCGCCCGCCAAGCCGCCCGCGAACAAACGAAAGCAGCAGCGATCCCAGCAGAACCAGCTTCTCCCGGTCCGCCTGCACCAGTTCCTTACCGGCAGGCGGCCGCGCATTCCAATAGACCATCTTGCCGAGTTCGATGCCCACATCCGTGACGAGGCCGGTCACATGCGTGGTGCGAATTTCCGCGCGCGAGATCTTCGTGATCATCGCGTTCTGCAGGCCCATGACGCAGCAAAGGATACAGACGGTCACCGGCACAAACAGCACGCGATGCTGCTCGAGATTCGCGCCCCGACGAATCCGAAACCAAGCAGGAGTACCGCTTCGATGGCAAGCGGCGTGGCGTAGACGCTGCGCAGCTCCCGTCGGCGGCCCCAGTTGATCAGAATCGCCGATGCCGCCGCGCCCAGCACAAACGAAAGCAGCGAACTGAGCCCCGCAATGAAGAGGCTGACGTCGCCGAGCACCACATTGTCCGCGAGCGACGACACGATGCCGGACATGTGCGACGTGTACTGCCCGACGGCGAGAAAACCGCCCGCGTTGGCCGCTCCCGCCACGAATGCCAAAGACCGGCCGAGACGCCGATTGGTCGCGTCCGTCCGTTCGGGGGCCGTGAAGCCGCGCAAATAGTTGATGGGCATCGTAAAAACTCACTTCTCGTCGCGTGCGCCGGCCGACCGGCGGGCGCTTCGTCGCGGAAAATCGTAGCACGGACGGCGCGCCCGGCACGGCCGCCGCGCCGTCGCGCTCGCTCGCGACTATCCCCGCTTCGGGCTATCCAGGCCCCGAATCACCGCCGGCCGCGCGACGAACGCCGCCAGCACGCGCCTCACGTTCGGAAAGTCCTCGATGCGGACCAGTTCGCCGGCTTCATAGAAACCGATCAGATTGCGCACCCACGGAAACGTCGCGATATCAGCGATCGAGTTATCAGCGATCGAGTACTGATCGCCGAGAATCCACTCGCGTCCTTCCAGGCGCTGCTCGAGCACGCCGAGCAAACGCCTCGATTCGGCGACATAGCGATCGCGCGGACGCTTGTCTTCATCTTCATACTTCTTGCCTGCGAATTTGTGGAAAAAGCCGAGCTGGCCGAACATCGGGCCGATGCCGCCCATCTGGAACATCACCCATTGAATGGCCTCGTAGCGGCCGGCGGCGTCCTGCGGAATCAACTGCCCGGTCTTGTCCGCGAGATAGATCAGAATCGCGCCGGATTCGAAGGGCGGCAAAGGCTTGCCGTCGGGGCCGTTCGGATCGATGATCGCCGGAATCTTGTTGTTCGGATTCAGCGACACGAATTCCGGCGTCATCTAGTCGTTGGTGTCGAAACGCACCAGATGCGGCTCGTAAGGCAAGCCGATTTCTTCGAGCATGATCGACACACGCCGTTCGGCGTGGGCAGCGAGTAAAGCTGAAGGCGCTCAGGATGCTCGGCAGGCCATTTTTTCGTAATCGGGAAGGCGGACGATCTGTCATGTGATGAGGTAGCCCTGTGCGGAATGGCGGACGAAAAAACATCGGGACAATGAGCGCAGCCGGCTCGCCGGCGCGGCTCGTCCCGATGCGGACCGCCCAATATAAACCGACTCGGCGCAACGCGTGCGCGAGCCGGCAGGTCCGCACCTCAGGCGAGGTTCACCACAAATCCTTCGTCGCGCTGCCGGCCCGCACGTTATAACCCTCGCGCCACAACGCGGCGCCCACGGTCAGCAGCTGCGTGCGGTGCCCGGCCTCCAGCTGCTCCCACGCCGATGCGAGCCAAGCCGCGAAATTCGCGCAGGTTTCCTCGATATCGATGGGCGCTTTGCCCTCCAGATACTGTCGTTCAAACATCGAAAGCACTTTTTCCGGTGTCATTGGCGCGGTCTCCATGTAGGGTATATTGAGTCTAAAGGCGTCGCGGTGCGCGCGACACATTCGACGCGCCAAAGCCGGGTTACTCCCAGGCCGCGCACACAGTGGACAAAGGCCGCAAAAAAGAAAAGGCGCACGAGGCGCCTTTCCGTCGAGACTCATCACACTGCGTTACGGGTTATTGCGCTTCGCCTCGTCCTTCGCGTCTTCCTTCGCGTCGCCGTAGGTCTTTTGCACCTTGCCCGCGCCCTGCTGCAGATCGCCCTTCAGTTCCTTGCCGGGGTTGTCGGTGGCTTTGCCCACGACTTCGTTGATCTTCCCCTTCACCTGTTCGCCCACGCCTTTTACCTGGTCCTTGTTCATCTTCGACTCCGCTTTAAAAGGAATGCCGACGCGAGATTGCGCCAGTGCCCGCTTCTAGCAACGCGCATGCCCGGCATATCGTCCGATGAAAGGCGGCCGGAAAAAATCTTTTGCCGGAAACCCTAAAGTTCCCCTCCAGCCCGCCGTAATAGCGGCCATGGAGGAGCCATGGACCCCAAACCCATCACCCAGTCGGCATCATCAAAAGCGGCTTTGATCGACGGCGACATCATGCACATCGCGCGTGCCATGCGGCTGTCCCTGCAAGGCGACCTCGCCGGACCCATCCTGCCGCCGTCGTACTGGCGCGAGCGCCTCAACAAGCTGCTCGACATGGGCAACCTGACGCACCCGCAGCTGTGCGCGGTCGACAGTCTTCTCCTGCAGCTCGACCAGTTCGAAGCCGAGCCGCCCGTCCCGTGGGACGAACTGGCGCCCGCTACAGCCGCGCTCTTTCCGCCCACGCACGAAACCGGCGCCGCCCACCGGGCCTGACACGCCGCCTTGGGGTTTTGTCGAGGACTGCGCCGCGGGAGCCTAAGCACGCGGTCTTCGCGAACCTTGTGCCCCAAAAAAACGGCCGCAAACCACGCCGCGGCCTCAACACGTCGCAACGCAGGGACTCCGCGTCACGGCGCAAGCGTACACATCCAACTGTGACAAGCGCATTTCGCGGCTGACCGCGCAAGCGGGCCGCATTGCGCCCCAAAATTCCTGGACAGGCGGTTGTCGAACGGTCAAAATGTCCGCCAAAATTCCCAGCGAAACAGCCATATGACCCGCGACATGACTCTGGCCACACGGCAGGACCTGCTCACACAAGCGTTGCAGGTGTATAGCCAGACGGAAATCGCGGCACGCTGCGGAAAAAACGTTCGCACCATTCGCCGTTGGAAAACCGATCAGAGTTGTCCCCGCATTGCGGAAGCGGCTTTGCGCGAAATGCTGAAGACGGGGCCGCGCACAGGGCTCGCCGGAAGCGAGCCTGATTTTCGTTTCATCGACCTGTTCGCGGGCATCGGCGGTATTCGGCGCGGCTTCGAAGTGCATGGCGGCCAGTGCGTGTTCACGAGCGAATGGAATGAGTTTTCGAAGAAAACCTACCAGCAGAATCATCGCGACGCGGACGGCGCACACCAGTTCGTCGGCGACATCGTTTCCTTCGCGGAGAACGACGTTCCCGCGCACGATGTACTGCTCGCCGGTTTTCCGTGTCAGCCTTTCAGCATTGCGGGCGTGAGCAAGAAGAATTCGCTTGGCCGCCCGCACGGTTTCGCGTGCACGACGCAAGGCACGCTCTTTTACGACGTCGCGCGCATCATCGATGCAAAACGTCCCGCTGCGTTTCTGCTCGAGAATGTCAAGAACCTCGTGTCGCACGACAAAGGCAATACGCTGCGGACCATTCTCGAAGTACTGCGCGACGAATTGAAATACGACGTTCACTATAAGGTCATCGACGGCCAGCATTTCACGCCGCAACACCGCGAGCGGATTGTGATTGTCGGCTTTCGCGAGGAGACCGGATTTTCTTTCGACGACCTGCGCTTGCCTGCAAACGGGCCGCGACTCTCGTCGATCCTGCACAAAACCGACGGCAGCGAGCCGGTGCTGCCGCACGACGGCGAGCGTTTCTTCGACCACGTTCGCCGCAAGGTCCAGCCGAAACACACGCTAACGCCGAACCTGTGGGCCTATCTGCAGGCTTATGCGGAGAAACATCGCGCGGCCGGCAATGGATTCGGCTTCGGGCTGGTCACGCCTGCCAGCGTCACGCGCACGCTGTCGGCGCGCTATCACAAGGACGGCTCCGAGATTCTGCTCGCGCAAGGCAAAGGCGAACGACCGCGCCGCCTGACGCCGCGTGAATGCGCGCGCCTGATGGGCTTTCCGGACGACTTCGTGATTCCCGTGAGCGATACCCAGGCGTATCGCCAGTTCGGCAACAGTGTGGTGGTGCCGGTCATGCAGGAAGTCGCGCACATCATGACGCCGCATATCGGAGCGCTGCTCGCGCGAGACGTTCAGTCTGCGCGAGCCACGTCGCGCCTGCGCGCGTAGCCATTCGTGCAGCGCGCGGTTCGATCGGGCGTCAGCACGTGACCGAACCGCGTGCCGGCAACATCTAGCCTGCCGAGTCGATCGCAGCCTCGTGAATCAGCGCTGCAACTTCCACCGGCCGCGAAGCGAGCGACGCGTGACTTGCGCCGAGCGTCACGATCTTCCTCGCGTTCAGCCGCGCGGACATCATCTTCTGGTTCTCCGGATGGATCATTCTGTCTTCACTGGAGATCTGATACCAGGAAGGCTTCGTGGCCCATGCCGCAAAAGTAATTGGGTCTCCGAACGTTCCGGCAAGCGGCGCCTTCTGCGTCACGGCCATGACAAGCACCTCGTCTGCCGCCAGATCCTGACAGAAACTCTGATGATATTTTGCCGGCTTGATCCAGAGGTAGCCGTCGCTGTCGGGCTCGAGGTTCGCCGCCGCATCCGGAAGACGCTGCTGGGTGATGGCGCCGGGACTCTCGCCCGTATCCGGCGCAAACGCCGCGATATACACGAGCCCGGCCACATTCGCATGGTTGCCCGCCTCGGTGATGACCGCCCCCCGTACGAATGCCCGACCAGTAGAACCGGGCCGGCACACTGCGCGATCATCTTGCGGGTTCGTTCGACGTCATCCGCAAGCGACGTCAACGGCAATTCAACGGCACGAATCGACTCGTGACCTCTCCACGCGAGCTCAACGATGACCTTGCTCCAATGGGCGGCGCCGCCCCAAAAACCATGTACCAGCAAGATCGTAGGCTGATTGCTCATTACAGGACTCCTGTTATTCGAATGGTAATTGCTCTGCACTGACCGCGGCATCAATCGACGCCGCGCTCGGCACGAGACGCGTCAACCGCCGCCCTGAAAGACAGTGGTCGATACCAGCATAGGTCCAATAAAACAAAAAACCGAAAAAGTTTTATCGGCGTGTAGAGACGTCGGGCGCGGAACCGCCGAGTGCGTCCAGATGCGAGCGAAGAACCTTGATGAAATGCCGTGTCAGCAGGGACGGGGCCGTGTGCGCAGGCATCGCCATGCGCACAGGTACGTCGATTACCGGCTCGAACGGTTTGACCAGTAACTGGCCGGCAAAGGTGCCGGCGACATAAGGATTGACGATGCCCACGCCATTGCCCGCGCTTACGAGCGCGCAGATGGTGATCGACGAAGTGGTCTGGATCGCGAAGTCGGTCGGCATGTCGTGTGCGTCCAGCACGGCCTTGATCGCGATGGTCAGGTCGTCCATCTCCCCAAGCGAGAGCAGACGCTCGCCCCGCAGCGCCTCCACCTGCACGGTCCGCCGCACTTTCAGGCGATGGCCGAGCGGCAGTACGCAAACCGCAGGCACGGTCTTGATGATCTCCGTCTCGAAGTCGAGTTCGTCGAGCTTGCCGGTCGTCAATATCAGGTCGAAGAGGTCTTGCCGCAGCAGGTCGGTCAACTGGGGCGTCGCGGCCGTCTGCACATTCAGATACGCCTGCGGGAAGCGCACACGGAACTCGCGGATGACCTGCGGCAACAGGCCGGTGCCGAGCGTGGGCGTACAGCCGATGTGCAATGCGCCGGTACCCGAATTGCGCAGAATCGACACGACGGATTCGATGTTTTCCAGACCGTTGAAATGCTTCTGCACCGTCTTGTACAGCAGTTGCCCTTCGCTCGTGGGCCGCAGCCGCCCATTGTGCATCTCGAACAGCTTCAGCCCGGAGGAACGCTGCAGTTCGGCAAGACGCCGGCTGATGGAGGGCTGGGTGGTATTATTGAGCGCGGCGGCGACCGCGGTCGTCGTACCCATCTGCATGACAGCGCGAAATGCCTGTATTTGCTGGAAGTTCAGTGGCCGTGTCATGTAGGGAGAATCCGATCGACTCGTGGGGCGCGACTATACCAAAAGTGAATAGTCGTACAGCAAAAATGAATTATCCGACATTGCGATGCGGCGATATGCTTCAGCCACCATTCGCCCCGGCACAGCCCGCCGGCGTTTTTCCTCCCTGCACGGACTCGGCCCGCTCATGACCGCTTCGCCGCATCCCACTGTTGATTCTCTTCCGCTGTATGCGCGATCTGTCAGGCGCCTGTGTCCCATCCGACGGCTGGGCACCGGCGAGCGCCATCATTTCTTCGGCTACTACAACAAGAGCGTCTGGGACCGCACCGGACGCTACGTGCTCGGCAACGAAGTCGCCATGATGGATGCACCGCTTGGTCCGGAACTGCTAGCGGCAGTCGGCTATTTCGATGTTCAGGAAAACGAGTCGTTTCATCCGCTCGACACGACCACTGCATGGAACTGGCAAATGGGCTGCCAGTTGCAGTGGCTCGACGGCGAACCCGGCCGCAAGGTGATCTACAACACCCGCACCGGTGACCTGTCCGCGCGCTATCCAGGCTTCGGCGCGACAGTTTTCGACATCGACAGCGGCAAGAAAACAGCGCTCTGCGCCGGTCTACGTGTGTTCCCCCGATAGCCGCTACGCCCTGTGTGTCGATTACCGGCGCCTTTATGTCACGCACGAGACCATAGGCTACAGCGAGCACGGCGGCCCGTTTCCGTTGCAACTTGCACCGGCAGACGACGGCATATACCGCCTTGATCTCGCAACAGGCGAACTCGCATTGATTGTCAGCTACGACGATTTGCGCCGCTTTCACTATGTTGAGTCGATGGAGCACGCCATTCACTGGGTGAGCCACATAGAAATCAATCCGGCATCGTCGCGCGTGCTGTTTCTGCACCGCTGGACCGAACGCACCGCAGACGAAACCTGTTTCCTGCATCGTCTCATCACGATGAACCCGGATGGCTCCGACATGCGCCTGCTCGAATGCTCGGATCATCCACTGCCGCAATTAGCGGATGATTTCGATCCTTCCGCGGTCGGCACCTTCGACTATGAGAAGTCCGAATACCAGATCTCGCATCCGCTGTGGCAAGACGATTCGCACATCGTCGTATGGGGCCCTCACGCGGGCAGCATCCACTACCACCTGTATGAAGACAGCGATCGCGGCCGCGTGGAAGTTATCGGCCGGGATCTGCTGACCGAAAACGGGCATATGAGTTTTTCGCCCGTCGACACGCGCTGGCTGCTGTCCGACACCTATTCGGACTCGCAAACGAACACGCGCGTTCTCTTTCTGTACGACATGCGCGAAGGTCTTCGCTACGGGATCGGCGAATTCTATGCACCGCCGGATCTGAAGAAGGAAAACCGCTGCGATCTGCACCCGTGCTGCAACCGCGACGGGCTCGCCGTGTGCATCGACTCGGTTCACGAGGGCGCTCGCCAGATGTATGTGATCGACGTTTCGCAGATTACCGGCGCACGCTGAAGCCGCGCCAGCAAGCAGGAATCGACGCGTGGTGTCCGCCGCCGCGCCTGTCGGGGAGACTCGCAACCATGCAAGTTCTGGAGACCATCATGAAACAACAGCAGCCTGCCCGGGCCGTATCGAGCCGCCGCGTCGCGATCGGCGCCTTCGCCGTGTTCGGCCTTGTAGCGTTGCATGCGCCGAATGATGCGCGAGCGGCAGAAGCTGAACTGACAGGCACGCTGCTCAAGGTCAGCAAAGAACGTGTGGTTACCATCGGCTACTCGATCGACGTCGCCAATCTGATCGTCGAGCGCATCAAGACGGAAATCAAGCTTCCGGACCTGAAGGTACACACCATTCCGATCACCTCGCAAAACAGCATCTCGCTGCTTCAGAACGGCACGATCGACTTCGAATGCACGAGTCGACAAACAACGCGGAGCGCGCGCAACAGGTGTCCTTTTCGAACACCTTCTTTGTGATCGACACGCGACTGCTCGTCCGCACGAAATCCGGCATCAAGGACTTTGCGGATCTAAAGGACAAAACGGTGGTTGTCGGTGCGGGAACCACTTCCGAAAAAATTCTGCGCAAGATGAATGTCGAGAAGTCGATGAACATGGACGTCATCAGCGCGAAAGATCACACCGAATCGTTTCTCATGCTTTCCACCGGCCGCGCCAAAGCGATGATGATGGACGACGCGCTGCTCGCCGGCAAACGCGCGAAGGCACGCAATCCTGAGGACTACGAAATTGTCGGCACCCCGCAAACTTATGAAGCCTACGGCTGCATGCTGCGCAAGAACGACGCAGCGATGAAAGCCGTCATGGACGCAGCGATCGCCGATGCCCAGAAGTCCGGTGCTGCCGCAAAGCTGTACCAGCGCTGGTTCCAGCAGCCCATTCCCCGAAGCGCGTCAACCTGGGCTTACCGCTGTCTCCGCGCATGCAGACACTGTTCGCTCATCCCGACGACAAGCCCACGTCCTGAGCCGCACCGAACAACGATGACGACATGCATTCACCGCGCGCCGACGCGCGCAGGCTGAGGTACTCATGGATTACAGATGGCACTGGGGCGTGCTGCTGCAGCCCGTTGCTACCGGCGAGCCCGCTACCTATCTCGACTGGCTGCTGTCCGGACTCGTCAACACGGTCGAATTGACGCTGCTCGCTTTTTCACTTGCGCTCGCGATGGGCACCGTGTTCGGCGTCCTGCGTACATTGCCCAACCGCGCCGCACGTGCCGCGAGTGCCGCGTACGTTTCAATCTTTCGCGGCGTGCCGCTGATCGTGCAGTTCTTTATCTGGTTCTTTGTCGTGCCGGAACTGCTGCCCACCGCTGCCGGCGACTGGTTCAAGAGTCTGCCGTCGCATCCGCAGTTTCTGCTCGCATCGGTGGTTTCACTCGGCGTCTACACGGGTTCGCGAATCTGCGAACAGGTTCGTGCCGGAATATCGGCGCGCCCCGTCGGGCAGTTCCATGCGGCCTTCGCACTCGGGCTCACGCGCGCACAGGCGTATCGCCATGTGCTGCTGCCCGTCACCTTTCGCACGATCCTAGGACCGCTGACCTCCGAGTTCCTGATCATATCCAAGAACTCGGCTGTGGCTTCCACCATCGGCCTGCTGGAGCTGTCGGGTCAGGCGCGGCAACTCGTCGACTACACCGCGCAGCCGTATGAGTCCTTTATCTGCTAACACTCGCGTATATGGGACTCAACTTCGCGATTCTGCGCGGCATGGGCTGGGTGCGCCGGCGCACCGCGCTGCTTGGAATGATCGGGAGCTGATATGTTCGAGATGGACTGGCAAGCGCTCATCGATTCGAGGGACGTGCTGTTATCAGGCATGCTGATCACTTTGCAGATTACCGTGGTGGCGATCCTCTTCGGTCTCGCCTGGGGCACAGTGCTGGCGATATTCAGTTTGTCCACTCACCGCGCGCTGCGTGTCTTTACGCAAGCGTATGTCTCCCTGTTCCGTTCGATTCCACTCGTCATGCTGCTGTTGTGGTTCTTTCTGATCGTGCCGCAATTGCTGAAGGCGCTTTTCAATCTGCCGTCCACGGTCGACTTGCGGCTCATTTCGGCACTGACCGCTTATTCGCTGCTCGAGGCCGCATTCTTTTGCGAAATCATTCGCGCGGGCATTGCAAGTCTGCCGCGCGGACAGCTTCAGGCCGGACACGCACTCGGCATGACGTCCGGGCAGACGCTGCGCTATGTGATTCTGCCGCAGGCGTTTCGCGCGATGGTGCCACTCGCGCTCACGCAGTGCATCGTCATCTTTCAGGACACGTCGCTCGTCTATGTGATCGCGCTTGGCGACTTCTTCCGGCGAGTGACCGCGATCGGCGAGCGCGACGGCAACGTCGTCCCCATGCTGATCGTTGCGGGCGTGGCTTACTGGGCGATCACGACCATGCTGATCGCAATCACTAACGGCGTTCGGATGAGACTTGCAAAATGATTGCATTGAAAGACGTGTCGAAATGGTACGGGCAATTCTAGGTCCTCGACAATTGCTCGATGGGCGTGAGCAAGGGCGAGGTGGTCGTCATATGCGGTCCTTCAGGCTCGGGCAAATCGACGCTGCTCAAGACGGTCAATGGTCTTGAGCCTATTCAGCAGGGCGAGATTGCGGTTGACGGAATTTCGCTCGGCGGTAAAGGTGCCCACCTCTCGAAGCTGCGCGCGAAGGTCGGCATGGTGTTACAGCACTTCGAGCTGTTCCCCCATCTTTCCGTCACAGACAATCTTGCGCTTGCGCAGATCAAGATGTTGGGCCGCCATCGGGACGAGGCGGCGGCGCGAGGTCTGAGGCTGCTCGAGCGCGTAGGTCTACGAACGCACGCAGACAAATATCCGGGCCAGCTCTCCGGCGGTCAGCAACAGCGCGTGGCCATAGCGCGGGCACTTTCGATGAATCCGATCGCCATGCTTTTCGACGAGCCGACTTCCGCGCTCGATCCGGAAATGATCAACGAGGTTCTCGACGTGATGATCGAACTTGCGCAGGAGGGCATGACCATGATGTGCGTCACGCATGAAATGGGCTTCGCCAGAAAGGTCGCCCATCGCGTCGTTTTCATGGATCGCGGACGTATTGTAGAAAACGCCCCGAAAGAAGAGTTCTTCGGCGCGCCGAGCACGGATCGCGCGAGAGAGTTTCTCGCGAGGATTCTGCATTGAACCATAGACGTTCTCCTCAACGCTCCCGATGACGATCAGCGCAAGCCATGATACGCAATTGCGTATGTTCGTCGCCGTGGCGAAGTGCCATTCGCTGCGCGCGGCGGCTGACGCTGTGGGCATCACGCAGCCGGCATTGAGCCGGCATATTCAGTCGCTTGAGCTGAAACTGGGTCACGCGCTCTTCAGGCGTCATGGGCGCGGCATGCAACTCACGTCGGACGGCGAAGCCCTGTTTCGTACCGTCGAACCGCTCCTCGATGCACTCGACGAGTCCATTTCACACGCCGCCGCGCACGGGCCGGGCTGGGGACTGTCGCTACGCATTGCCACCGTGCAGACGTTGATCGGACACTTCATACCCAGTTTCAGCAAGGAACTGCTGCGAATCTATCCGCAAACGCGCCTTTCGCTGCAATGCGACAGCTCCAGCCACGTGGTCGAAATGGTTTTACGCGGCATGGCCGATCTGGGGCTCACGTATTCGACGGACCTGAGCACCACCGACCTTCAGAGCGTAGCGCTTCACGAGGAACGCCTCGCGCTCTACCATAGCGCCAAAACCGATCTCAGCCGTGAGGCCATGTCGCGACTCTCGGAGTTGAAGCTGATCCTGCCGCCCCGTCATTTCGGAGTGCGACGCTATGTGGAGCGCGTGCTGGGCTGCCCGATACGGCCGTCGATTGAATGCGACTCGCTGGAGCTCTCATTGCGTATGGCATCCATTAGCCGATCTATTGCCCTGTTGCCGGAACATGTTCCGGAAGATCTAATATCAAACTGCAATTCAAAGCGCATAATTCTCGCGGATATTCCCGCCCGGCGGCTTGTCGCCTTCTGGCGCGTACAAAGCAGAAGGCCTGTCGTACTGGACGCGGCGATCGACATCGCCATGCGAACCCGTCCCGCCCAACAATAACATTACGTTAATTCAGCATTATTTCTGAGAGCATGGCACCGTCCCCTGGCCACGCTCATAATTGCACCGCGTTGCTTGACATGAACGCGAACGCTAAACATCTCCTGAAGCCGACAGACAACTAAGACAAAATTGTCGAAGAAGATCCATTCAATCGTCGAACGGCTTCATCGAGTAGCAACGCATATTTTTTAACGGTGAGGACACGATGAAGAATCATCAACTTCGCGCGCTCGTCGCCATTGCAGACGCCAGCAGCGTTCGCGGCGCAGCCCGCGCCCTGGGACTGTCGCCCTCCGCGATCACCCAGGCGCTGAAAGATCTCGAAGACTATGTGAACGCGCCTTTGTTGCAGCGCGCGTCGTCGGGGCGACGCTGACCGAATGCGGCAATACGCTTCTCACCCATGCAAGACTTATCGTGTCGCAAGTCGAGCGTGCTCACGGCGCGTTGAATGAAATGCGAGGTGAACCGTGCGGCAAGCTCTCCGTCGCGATCACGCCCTAGATCGCTTTATGTTTTCTCCCGGAGATCTTTATCCAGTTCCGCAAGCGCATGCCGAATGTGCAACTGGAGATGTTCGAAGGCCTCATGTCTATTGCGTATCCGCGCTTGCGCGATGGCAGTGTCGAAGTATTCGTCGGCCAGCAGGCGCCGGACACGGTCAATACGGAATTCAACTTCCGCCCGCTGTTCTCCTGTGGACTCACCGTCGTTGCGCGGCAGGGGCATCCACTCGCGCAGTGCCGCTCGCTTGCCGATCTGCTGGATGCGGACTGGCTGGTCTGTCTCGACTCTGACATGGAGTGCCGCCTCTCAAAGAAAATGTTCTATCGCAACGGCTTGCCGGAACCACGCAACATTCACTTCACCCATTCATTGACGGTAGCGGCGTCGGTGCTGCAAAGAACCGACGCAGTGAGTATTTTCCCGTGGCCGCTGGCAGAACTCTGTGTCTCGCGCTTCAAGTTCTGCGCCTTTCCGCTGAGAGAA
Source organism: uncultured Paraburkholderia sp. (assembly GCA_940746715.1). GTDB lineage: Bacteria > Pseudomonadota > Gammaproteobacteria > Burkholderiales > Burkholderiaceae > Paraburkholderia. The sequence goes on along the minus strand of CALNWN010000003.1, from coordinate 352,881 downwards.
GAACTCGAGGACACTTCCATCGGCATCGTTTCGAGCAATGCGCATCCTCACAGCGCGGCGGCGAACTGCCTGATCGATATACTTCTGGAAACCATCCGCAATAGCGACAAGGCAGGAAGCGTGGAGGCAAGGCGGGTTCTGCAATCCACGGAGTTACTGTTCTAACTCGCGCAGCTGCGAGACCGGCGGCTTGTCCTCTGCGCCGGCTTATCGCCACATTCAGCAAATCGGTTTGCCGTCGCGGGTAATGAGAACCGCCGTTTCGGCGCGGTATTTCGCATGCACGCTGTCGCCCACGGCAAGCTTGTCGAGCGGTACGTCCCGAGCGATTTGCAGCAGAACGCTGCGCGTCGGCCCGCGCAACACCACCTGGCGACGCTTGCGATCGAGGCTTTGCACCGTCGCGACCACGTCGACGTTGCGAAGCTTGACGGACATACCATGCGACATGGGCGTGGCCGACTCTTGTTCGAGCCGCGAGCGCACGCCCTTAGCCTCGACTTTTTCCGCCGACAACAACAGTGCGCCTCTATATTCGACGTGAACTTCGTCGCCCACCTTGAGGAGCCTCACATCGGCGACCTCGGGGTCGACCTCGATGATTACCGTCTCTCCGCGCGATCCTTGCACGGTGATACGGCTCGTCTCTGGGTCGACGTTGACGATGTGGCTAGTGAGCCGGGCAATCGCTTCCCTGCCCGGAGCACTGGCCGAGGCGCCGGCGCTCGCGTGTTGCGCCTGTTGCACCTCTTGCACCTGCGGCGCCTGTTGTGCGCGACTCGCTGACGGATGGACCACCACGATGGCCGCGGCAAACGCGAGGTTCAGCATACTCGACGATCGCACTGTGAGTGCACGCATATCTTGCTCCCTGTTTGTGATGAGTAGGTGTGATGGACAGCGGTCGTGACAACATCAGCGCGTCGAGCAATCAGTCGCCTGTCAACTGTCAGTCGCAAACGTATCGCGCGGACCTGTAGCTTGGGAAGACGCGCATCCGTGAACACGTTAATTGCCTGCGAACAGCGCTAGAAGCGGCACAGGAGCTTGCGCATCACATCCATGTGGAAGACGTCATCTATTTACGTCGTCTTTAACAAGCCGTGTTCGGTTTTTCTTTACGCGTACGCCATTCCTGTTCTTCCCGCCCAGGGTTGCTTGCATTAACTTTCCAACACGTTGCAGCGAGTAACAAACTCCGAGCCGCCACTTTCCAAGGTCTGAGTGGTGGACTTTCGCGGCCGCTTAACGCGGCCGCTTTTTTTTCGAGCAGGAGTGTCCATGAAAAAGATCGTTTCCACTTTGTTGTTCTGCATGTTCAGCGCTGCATCCGCATGCTGGGCGCAGACGGAAGTAGATAAGACGCCGGCGGGCACGAACGATCAGATCGTCCAGATGCATCAGCGCATTTCCGCGGCCAACCGCACTTATGACGCAAAAGTGGCCGCCGCCAAGCGCGTGTATTCGCGGCAGAAAGCTGCGGCGGCGAAGGAACGCGACGCCGCGGTCGCCGCCGCGCGCGACGGCGTTCCCTCGGCCGAAACGCAGTAAGCGGCTTTATCGGCGCGCCCGGAGATGCAGATTCCAGCGCGCGATGTGAAGACGATCCAGCACTGGTAAAACAGGACGAAGAGAGGCGTCGAGCATGAAACGGGACAGCACTGCACGGGCGTTATCGCGCGACATCAAGGCAAGCGCCGACGAGCGCGACCTTCTTGATTCGGATAGCCAACTAATGGAGAACGAGCCAGGAAAGGAAAGTAAAAAGGAAAAGGACAACGACGCAAAGAACAGAGAGGCGACAAAGCGCAAAAGGCTCACTGCGTCGAACCTCGACGCAATCATGACGCCCGGCATCCGCTATACCTGCGTTGCCCTCGCAAGCCAACTGAACAGCAGCACGCGACAAATCAAGGCCTCACTGAGCCAGCTCGTCGACGCCGGCACCGTTCGCCACGTGCAAGAAGCCCGTACTGGCATCTACTGGGTCCCGACAAACGACGAGAAGCAGAGATTCGAGCAACGGCGCAGCGCACGCAGACAGCAGCTCGGCCATACGCTCGAGGGCTATGACGCAGAGTTGCGCAGGCTACAAAGTCTGTGCATGCTGGTACGCCGATCTTGAGCCCGCGTCAGCGCCCCTCCGATGCCGCGGGCAATACACTTGTAATCCGCGGGCGACTCCAGCAACCCACGCGATTTTGCGTAAACTGGCAACTGCCGTCCTGAGCCGGCTTGCCTGCGGCGGTTTTCATTGAATACCGGGCGCGCCCCACGTGGCGCGCATCGTGCTCCCGGCCAGGCAATCGCTGCCTAACGAGGAGCCGCATGAGTCCACCCAAGTGCCTTCCCTCTACGCCAGAGCGCTCCCGTTGCGCACACTCGCGTCGCTAGCCATGGTCGATATCGTCGACAGCGCGACGCGCAGCCGCATGATGTCCGGCATTCGCGGCCGCAATACGAAGCCAGAAATGCTGATCCGCAGCCTGCTGCATCGGCGGGGTTTTCGCTTTCGGCTCGACGCGCGCGATCTGCCCGGACGCCCGGACATCGTGCTGCCCCGCTACCGCGCGGTCGTGCTGGTGCACGGCTGCTTCTGGCATGGCCACGACTGTAATCTTTTCAAATGGCCGCAGACCCGCCCGGAATTCTGGCGCGACAAGGTCGGCCGCAATCGCGCGAACGACGACAAGGTCCACGCCGCGCTGCTGGCCGGCGGCTGGCGCGTCGGCGTCATATGGGAATGCGCTTTGCGTGGCGCCAATCGCGATATCGGGGGCGTGCTGACGCGGCTCGAGCAATGGCTGAAGAGCGACGCGCCGAGCTTCGAGGAACGCGGCTAAGGCCGCTCGAAACGCGGGCGTTCTGCGAGCGAACCGAAAGCCCTCGGTGATACACTCGATTGGCTAACCCGAAGCGGCGCCCACGCGCCGGGCATCGCGAATGCGGCGCGCCGTACCGTTCGCTTCGGCCGTCAAAACCCGCCAAGAAGGGAGGCACACAATGGCTGATTTCCGTCTGTGGTCCGACGATTTCCCCAACAACGGCTTTATGCCGAAAGCGCACGAATACGACGACAAGGCGTTCGGCGTCGACGGCGAGAACATTTCGCCCGCGCTGCAATGGGAAGGTGCGCCGGCCGATACGCAAAGCTTCGCGCTTACCGTGCACGATCCCGACGCCCCGACCGGCAGCGGCTTCTGGCACTGGGTGATCGTGAACATTCCCGCCGACGCGCGCTCGTTGCCGCGCAACGCTGGCAAGGCCGACGGCTCGCTGCTGCCGCAAGGCGCATTGCAGGTGCGCAACGATTACGGCACGGTGGGCTTCGGCGGCGCGGCGCCGCCGCGCGGCGACAGAACGCACCGCTATATTTTCCGGCTGCATGCGCTCAAGGTGCCGCATCTGCCGATCACCGCCGAAACCACCAACGCGGTCGCGCGTTTCATGACGCACATGAACGAGATCGACTCGACTACGCACACCGGCCTGTACGAGCTCAAATAACGACGCGCTTGCTGCTTATCGGGTCGACCCGATAAGCAGCGCGGCATCGGCGCGAGCGCTGCGAGCCGCGCGCGAGCCGCTTTGCGACGGCATGCATGACCCGCGGCTCGCCGCCACGCGGCGGACCGCTCAAGGCAATTCGACTAATCGATGCACGCACAACCATCCCGCAACGACGGGACAGCCCCGCCCGACGCAGCGGACACGCTTGCCCCGGACAGCGCGCGGGCGCCCAACACGGAACACGGCCTGCCGACGCCGCAACGCTATTGGGCGATGCTCGTCATCGCGCTTGCGCTGACGCTGGCGGTGCTCGACAGCGCGATTGCCAACGTCGCGCTGCACACCATCGCGCGGAACCTGCATGCCAGCGCGGCCGGCTCGATCTGGATCGTCAACGCCTACCAGCTTGCCATCACCATTTCGCTGCTGCCTCTCGCCTCGCTTGGTGACCGCATCGGCTACCGTCGCATCTATCTCGCCGGGCTGATCCTGTTCACCCTGGCCTCCTTCGGCTGCGCGCTATCCACTTCGCTTGCTACGCTCGCCATTGCGCGCGTCGTACAGGGGCTTCGGCGCAGCAGGCGTCATGAGCGTGAACACCGCGCTCGTGCGCATGATTTATCCGCCGGCGCAGCTCGGCCGCGGCGTCGCCATCAACGCGATGGTGGTCGCGGTCTCCTCGGCGGTCGGTCCTACCGTGGCCTCCGGCGTGCTGGCCGTGGCGCCGTGGCCATGGCTCTTTGCGATCAATGTGCCGATCGGCATTGCCGCAATTGTCGGCGGCTTCAAGGCGCTGCCGATGAACCGCGGCCACGAATCGCCCTACGACGTGCTGAGCGCGCTCATGAACGCGCTCGTGTTCGGCCTGCTGATTTTCGCCGTCGACGGGCTCGGCCACGGCGAACGGCTCGGCTATGTCGCCGCCGAAATGATCGGCGCGGTGGTGATCGGCTACTTCTTCGTGCGCCGTCAGTTGAGCCGCCCCGCCCCGCTCTTGCCGGTCGATTTGCTGAGGATTCCGATCTTCGCGCTGTCGATCGGCACGTCCGTGTGTTCGTTCTGCGCGCAGATGCTCGCGTTCGTGTCGCTGCCCTTCCTGCTGCAGGACGCGCTCGGTTTCTCCCAGGTCGACACCGGCCTGCTGATGACGCCGTGGCCCGCCATCATCATCGTCGCCGCGCCGATTGCGGGCGTGCGTCGGACAAAGTCTCGTCCGGCTGGCTGGGCTGCGTGGGGCTCGCCGCGATGACCGTCGGCCTGCTCCTGCTGGCGACGCTCGGCGCGCATCCCGACGCGTTGCAGATCGCGTGGCGCATGGCGCTGTGCGGCGCGGGCTTCGGCATCTTTCAGTCGCCGAACAACCGCACGATGCTGTCGTCCGCCCCGCGCGAGCGCAGCGGCGGCGCGAGCGGCATGCTGGGCACCGCGCGCCTGACCGGCCAGACGCTCGTCGCGCTGATTTTCGGCGTTGCGCCGCAGAATGGGCCTGTGATTGCGCTGTATGTCGCCGCCGGATTCTCCGCGGTGGCCGTAGTGGTCAGCACGATGCGCGTCGTGCAACGCGTCGACCCGCGCTCCGCCTGACCTAGCGAACCGGATGCGCGCCCTTTCTGCCGTTGCCGCCAGTCTTCTTGCCCGCTGCGACGTGACCCGCTCACGCGGCTGAGCAAACGCCGCACAACCGCCGAACTGCTTACGACGACGCCGTCACGTCAGCGAGCTTTACCGCTTTGGCCGTCACCGAGGACGCCGTTGCCACGTTGCGCAAATCGCCGAGGAAGGTATCGCGCCACACGGACAGGTTGTTCTCGCGCATCGGCGCCATCATGTCGGCGTGCCGCGCCTGGCGCTCGGCGAGCGGCATGGAGAGCGCGCGTTCCAGCGCCTCGGCCATCTGCGAGAGATCGAACGGATTGACGACCAGCGCGCCCGGCAACTGCTCGGCCGCGCCCGCGAACTGCGAGAGCACGAGCACGCCCGGATCCGCCGGATCCTGCGACGCGACGTACTCCTTTGCGACCAGATTCATGCCGTCGCGCAGCGGCGTCACATAGCCGACCTGCGATTGACGGAACAGCGCCATCAGCAGATTGCGCTCGTATTTGCGGTTCAGGTACTGGATCGGCGTCCAGTTGAGCTGCGCGAAGCGGCCGTTGATGCGCCCGGCCTCGCCTTCCAGCGTCTGGCGAATCCGCTGATAGGTCTGCACGTCGGAGCGCGTCGGCGGTGCGATCTGCACGAGCGACACGCGTCCGTGCCAGCCGGGCGCGTTCAGCAGCAGGCGCTCGAACGCCTGGAAGCGCTCCACGAGACCCTTCGAATAGTCGAGTCGATCCACGCTCATGATCAGCTTGCGGCCGCGCATGCCGTCGTGCAGGCTGCGCACCGGCTTACGGTCGGTGAACTGCTCGGCGGCTTTGGCGATCGCATCCGGATAGATGCCGATCGGATACGCGGCCACCTTCAGGAAGCGGTTGTACGCGTGCACCATGCCGTCTTCGCTCGAGGTGCCGTGATGGCCGCGCTCGATGAAATCGACGAACGACTGGCGATCCGCTTCCGTCTGAAAACCGATCACGTCGTGGCTGCACATCGCCTTCACGAGCTCTTCGTGCGGCGGAATGGTGCGCAGCACTTCGGGAACCGGAAACGGAATGTGCAGGAAGAAGCCAATCGGATTCTTCACGCCCAGATCGCGCAGGCAGCGCGCGAACGGCAGCAGGTGATAGTCGTGAACCCAGATGATGTCACCGGGCTTGAGCAACTCCTTCAACTGCTTCGCGAGCGTCGCATTGACGCGCTGATAGCCCGCGTATTCCTGGCGGTCGTAGCGCGAGAGGTCGTTGCGATAGTGGAACGTGGGCCACAGCGTCGCGTTCGAAAAACCGCGGTAATACTGGTCGTAGTCGCGCTTGGTCAGCCCGACGGTCGCGTACGTGACGTTGCCCTGCTTCTCGATCACGGGCGCGGACGGTTCGCTCACCGTCTCGCCGCTCCAGCCGAACCACACCCCGCCGGTTTCCTTCAACGCGTCCAGCACGCCGATCGCGAGGCCACCCGCTGCGGGCCGGCCTTCCTGGGTCGGCGCAACACGATTCGATACCACGATCAGTCTGCTCATTGGCGCTCCACCTAGTTCAGTTGTTTCGTTGCATACGGACATGTGCCAGAACAACTGCACGCAAGTCGCGTGCCGTTTTTCCGCGCACGGAAAATAAAAATGTATGCAATTGTGACGAACGAGCAAGGACTCGCGATGCAAGTTCAATCCACGGAATTTTCTTCCGGTTAATCGATTTGCAACGGAAGATGCCTTGCTCGCGGCAGTACGAACTTCCGGTGTCGGCCGGTTCAGGCGTCCTGCTCGGAGCCGAGGTCGCGCTGATAGTCGATTCCTTCCTGACGCACGCCGCCCTAGTTAAACTCGCCGTCGGGCGGCCCGTCAGGCGCGACGCGGTTCTGCGCGGAAGGATCGTGGTGCTGTGCGGCCGAAGGCGCCACTGGCGTGACGGGCGCGCCGGGCGCGGCCTGAGAGTCAGGAGCGGGTGCGGAAGAAGCGGGAGCGTCCTTGCTCGCAGGACGGCCATCGCGCTTCGAATGGCGCGCGGAGCGCCGCAGCGCTGGATGTCTCATGATCGATGCCTCCGGGCAAAGCCGCGCCGCCAGGCGACAGCGGCATCAACACAGTCTAGGAGCGACGACGGTAGCGACGACGGTAAAGTGCCGGTAAAACCTGCATCGCATTTGTAACATGTACACAAAATCCCTACGCGACGCTAGAGGCGCAAGCAGCGATCATTCAGACGCGCAGAGAGATTGGCGGACGCCGACTGGCTTGGGGAGTTTGCGTGGGCTGCGGCGGCGGATCGCCGATCGGCGGCTCGACGGGCTCGATGGGTTGCGGGCTCGGATCGGGCACGGTGTCGGGCTCGCCCGGTGTCGGCGGCGCGGTGGGTGGCTCGATCGGCTCCGGACGATGCGCGTACTTGCGAAGGGGCTGCGCGGGAGCGGCGGCGGATTGCGGCATTGTCGGTGATCCTCGCTATGCATGTCCTTTCGGATTCAGCAAGGCCTGTGCCGATTTACCGTCTGTGCGGTTTGCAGCCGCGCTCCCGGCTGAAGGACGGGTTCCGCCGCTACGCGTCCGCGCCGCCCAGCGCGCGAGATTCGTCGGCGGGATCGCCCTCTTCGCGCGCGTCGTTGCCGTATTCCACGAGGCGGTTATACAACGTCTTCAGGCTGATGCCGAGAATCTCGGCGGCACGCGTCTTCACGCCGCCGCACTGCTCGAGCGTGGCCAGAATCAGCTGACGGTCGGCCTCGGCGAGCGACGTGCCGAACGGAATCGTGATCGCCGTGCCCGCCGCGGGCTTCGACAACGTGATCTGCAACGGCACGGTAGCGGTGCTGTCCGAGTCGACGCCCGACATGATGTGCGCGCGCTGCACGTAGTTCTTCAGCTCGCGCACATTGCCCGGCCAAGGGTAGGACAGCAGCATCTCCTTCACTGCAGGCGGGAAATGCTTTTTCGTGCCGTGCCGCTCGTTGAGTTCGTCGAGAAACGCCTGCGCGAGCAGCTCCACGTCCTTGCCTCGGTCGCGCAGCGGCGGCAGGCTGATAGGAAACACGTTCAGCCGATGGTAGAGGTCGAGCCGCAGCTTGCCCTCCAGCACCGCCTGCTCCGGGTCACGATTGGTCGCCGCGATGAGGCGCACGTCGGTCTCGATTTCCTTCGTGGTGCCCACTCGCATGAACATGCCGGTTTCGAGCACGCGCAGGAGCTTCACTTGCAGCTCGATCGGCATTTCGGTGATTTCGTCGAGGAACAGCGTGCCGCCGTTCGCGCGCTCGAAATAGCCCTTGTGCTGACGGTCCGCGCCGGTGAACGAACCGCGCTCGTGGCCGAACATTTCCGACTCGATCAGATTCGGCGAGATCGCGCCGCAGTTCACGGCCAGAAACACATGCTTGCGGCGCAGGCTCAGCTCGTGCAGCGTCTGCGCGGCCACTTCCTTGCCGGTTCCCGACTCGCCGACCAGCATCACCGAGGCCGCCGTCGGCGCGACGCGGCCGATCTGGTCGTAGACCTCCTGCATGGCCGGCGAATTGCCGAGCATCAGACCGAAGCGGCCCATGCGGCGCAGTTCGCCGCGCAATGTGCCGATTTCCGCCTTCAGGTCGCCGGCGCGCGGCAGGCGCGACAGAATCGCCTTCACGCGCTGCATGTTGATCGGCTTCACCAGATAGTCGGTGGCGCCCATCTTCAGCGCGTTCACCGCCGACTCGACGGTGGCATGGCCGGTAATCACGATCACTTCCACGCCGGAGCGCGGGTCGAGATCTTCGAACAGTTCGACTCCGCTGCCGTCCGGCAGCTTGAGGTCGGTAAAGACAACGTCCGGCATCTGCCGGACCAGTTGAATGCGCGCTTCGCGCAGATCGCCCGCGGTGGCGGTGGTGAGGCCGTCTTCCCCGATGATGGCGGAAAGCGCCTCGCGGGTACTCGCGTCGTCATCGACAATCAGTACATGTGGCATCGCGTCTCGAAAGCCTGCAAGCGCGGGAGGAACAGCATGCGGCGGGGCATGCCGAAAAGCGGCGACGACCTCGCGCGGGCAGCCGGCATCTATCTCTCAAAGTGAGCATACGCCAACTTCCGTACAGCGCTTAGTCACCGATTTCTTTCAATATTGCAACAATGCACACGAAAACTCGGGCGCATGATCGGCACTATTGTTGTGTATTTACTTATTATAAGGCTTTACTGAGACAATTTAACAGTCCCGGCCCTGCGCCGCACGCCGGAAGGGCCAGCGGCGGCGCGGGGCCGCAAAGCAGCCTCAGCTGCTGTGCGGAAAAGGCCAGGCGTCCGGGTGGGCGGAGCCGTTCGGGCCGTGGGCGCCGGGACCCGCGGTTGCCGTAAGGCCCCCGCCGGACTGCGCGGACGACGCCGACGGCGTCACGACTGCGCCGCCCTCGTCTTCCCAGCGGTTCAACTCGCGCCTCGTCGTCGACTGGGCGGCGCGGCTGCGCTGCACATAGCGCACCGCGAGATAGCCGCCGAGGGCCATGAGCGCACCGAAAATGCCAATTTTGGGTCGAGCCATCATGAACTCCTTGTGTTGGGCTGGTGTTGGCTTGCGGTGATTACGCGCCAGGAGGTAAACACGGGCGCGCGTCCGCCGCGATAGCGGAGGCCTAGCCGGTCGAACGGTGCTCAGCGCGCGGTCAGCACACCGAGCAAGAAGCCGACGCCCGCGGCGATGGCGACCGAACTCCACGGGTTCTGCCGCACGTAGCGTTCCGTGTTGATGGTCGCGTAGCGGTAGCGCCGGTGCGCGTTCTCCTGCGCGTCGCCGAGCGCGGATTGCAGCGTCTCGACGTGATTGCCGAGCTTCTGGCGCAGCGCGCCGATGCCCTCGCCCGGCACATTGGCGGCGAGCCGCAGCATTTCCTCCGAATCCTTCAACAGCACTCGCAGATCCTCGACGATCTTCTGGCCGCCGAGTGCAAGCTGTTGCGTCGTGTCAGTCATCTTTCGCTCCTCGTCCAGGTTCAGATGTTCGCGTGACGCGGGGCGGCACTATATGGCCGGGCGCACGCATGTCGCCGGCGAACAGCAAGTGCTGTGCCCGGTAAATTTGGGCCGCTCGGGGCGCAACGCGATGACGTCGAAAGCACTTTCGACCGACTTTGTGCGGCGCTTGCCCGAATGCTGTCACATAGATTGCAGGAAGCGCCGTCAAAGTGGTTAAATTGACCTTTGTGAGATAGAAGTTTTGCTGTCTCGTTCCCAGGCCTGCACGCCGCACCAACGAAACTCATTTGCCAGGACTTCCCCGTTTATGGCGTCAATCGATCTGGACTCGCCCACTGTGTCCGCCGGCGGCAGTGCTTCCGCCCAAGCGAAGCAGCGCGTCGCGGACGGCATCGCGGGACTGAAATCGTACGGCCTGCTGTACGGCTCGTCGCCGGTGATGCTCGATCTGTACGAGCAGATCGAGCGCGTCGCGAGCACCGATGCAACCGCGCTGATCATCGGCGAATCGGGCACCGGCAAGGAGCTGATTGCCCGCACGATCCACGACCAGAACAGCCGCCGCGAGGCGCCCTTCGTCGCGGTGAATTGCGGCGCGATTCCCGACGAACTGATCGAAGCCGAGTTGTTCGGCCATGAAAAAGGCAGCTTTACCGGCGCAGTCCAGGGGCGCGTCGGCTACTTCGAGCATGCGAACGGCGGGACGCTCTTTCTCGACGAAGTCACCGAAATGGCGCCCGTGCGCCAGGTGAAACTCTTGCGCGCGCTCGAGACCGGCACGTTCTATCGCGTGGGCGGCAACGAGCTGATCAGCGGCAATGTGCGCGTGATCGCCGCGACCAATCGCGACCCGGCCGTGGCGGTCAAGGAAAACGGTTTGCGCGAAGACCTCATGTACCGTCTCGCGGTTTTTCCGTTGCGCGCGCCGCCGCTGCGCGAACGCGAGAACGACCGCGAACTGCTCGCGCAGCACTTTCTTGCGCAGCTCAACCAGCAGGAAGGCACCAACAAGAGTTTCAGCAAACGCTCGATCGAAACGCTGCGCACGTGGTCGTGGCCGGGCAACGTGCGCGAGCTGAAGAACGCCGTGTACCGCGCGTTCATTCTCGCGGAGAAGACAGTCGAGCTGCCGCATCCGCACCTCGCGTCGAAAGTGAAGCGGCCCGTCACGCAAGGCGATGCCATGAGCGTGTGGATCGGCACGCCGCTCGCCGACGCGCAGAAGCAGATCATTCTCGGCACGCTGAAGTACTGCGGCGGCGACAAGCGGCGCGCGGCAAAAGCGCTCGGCGTGAGCCTGAAAACGCTCTACAACCGCCTGAGCGCATACGGCGACGAAAGCACGGAAGAAGATACCGAACACTAGACGTGCACGCGCAGAACTTTCCTCCGCAAACAGTTCGCACCATCAATCAAACCAGCCTGCAGGCCGAGCAGAAATCGGTTTGACGCGCATCATCTTTTGCAATTGCTTGCACTTTCCCTCTGCCATTTACAAAACGCATCCTGCAAAATGCAGCAGCCCATTTTTAACGATGGGACGATCTGCCGCCGGTTCGACGCTTCCTTTGCGCGAACCGCGGCACTTGCAAGAACAGAGACAGGGAATGCAAAACAAAACGGTGTGCGGCGCGTGGTTCGGAGCGCGCCTGGAAACGCTCCTGAAACTGCGCTTCAGGTCGCGCGTTGAAGCTGGCCTGCAGGAACCGGCTGCGCGTGGACGTCGTCGGGCCACGGCGTTCGCGGCCCTTGCCGTTGCGCTCGGGTCGGCGCTCTCCGGCTGCAGTTCGGTCTACACGGAAGGTGCGACTGCCGGCGCTGGTATCGCCGGCGCCGCGCTCGCAGCGAAAGTCACGAGCAATGCTGCCGTCGCGACCGGCATCGGTCTCGGCGCGGTGGCCGCGGCGCGCGCCGGCGTGCAGTACTCGGAGCGCGTCGTCCACAAGAACACGCAGGACGGCATCGCGAAAATCGCCGGCCCGCTCGACGTCGGCGCGATCGCCCCGTGGAGCGTGACCCATTCCATGCCGATCGAAGACGACGAGCACGGCCGCGTCACGGTCAGCCGCACGATCAGCGCGGGCGCGCTCGACTGCAAGGAGATCGTTTTCTCCGTCGACCACATCGCCACGAAAAACGTCCCGGCAAGCAGCGCGTTCTACGTTGCGTCCATCTGCCGCGACGGCGATACCTGGAAGTGGGCGTCGGCTGAACCCGCCACCGAACGCTGGGGCGCATTGCAATGATGGCGCGTGCGCTCGCGGCTGCGACGCCGCTTCGTCGCGTGAGCCTGACGGCGTTCGCCGACGCGCTGTGCATCGGCGCGAGTGTGCTGATGAGCGGCTGCTCGTCGATCGGCGCGGCAAGCGGCGCGGCCGCCGGTGTGGCGTCCGGTCTCGTCACTTCGAATCCGGCGGTGGGCATCGGCGTCGGTATCGCCGTGCAAGCCGCAACCGACGAGGCCGTCGGCCGCTACATGCGCACCATGCACAGCGACCAGCAGAACCTGATCGCGGCATTGGCCGGCGCCATGCCGGTCGGCGAAACGCGGCCGTGGTCCGTCAAATATACGCTGCCCATCGAAAACGGCCACGGCCAAGTACGCGTTACGCGCGCGTTCGGTTCAGCGCTCGCGCTGTGCAAGGAATTCGTGTTCTCGGTGCAGGACGGCGACGGCCCCAACGCGCACGAAGACTGGTACACGGCCAGCGCGTGTCAGCAGGACAAGGGCTGGAAATGGGCGTCTGCCGAGCCCGCGGTGGAGCGCTGGGGCAATCTGCAGTAGCAGCGAGGCGCATGGCGCCCGACGCCGGACAATCCAAGGTCCGCGCAGCAGAACGAAAAAACGGCAGGGTCTCCCCTGCCGTTTTCATTGGATCCGGTGCATGAACAGGCGCGCGATCAGGACTCCACGTCTTCCAGACTAAAGATTTCGGTCTGGTCGTTGTACGAGAAAATCTCCCCGTAGCGGCCCCAGTTGATGACCGCGTCGAGCGTCTCTTCCGCAGCGCTGTCGGACAAGAAGTCCTCCAGTTCCTGCTCGAAGCGCACGCGCGGCGCACGGTGCCCCGGGCGCTCGTTCAACACCTTCTTGATTCGCGCGGCAAGCGGCACGTGGCGCAGCAGATGCTCGGCGAACATCATCTTGCGCTCCTGCGTGCCGAACCCGGCGAACACGCGCGCGGGCGGCGTCAGGAAAATATCGCCCTCGCGCATGTCCGCGAAACCGAGATGCTGGAGCACTTCCGCGACCGGGAACAGATCGTCCACTTCAAGGTGCAGCGAACGCGCGATTTCCGGCATGTCCGCGCGGCCGTGGTACGGCGCCGCGGCAAGCGTCTCGATCAGACCGGCCATCAGGTTGGTCGACACATGCGGCAACCAGCTGTGCAGTTCCAGACCCTTCCTCGTCTTCTCGTCGGTCTGACGCGCGGTCATCTTGGCGTAGATTTCGTCGACCAGCCGCCGGAACGCCGGGTCGAGACGATTGCGCGGATGCTTGAACGGCACCTTGATTTCGGCGATCACGCGGCCCGGATTCGACGACAGCACCAGAATCCGGTCGCACATGAAGACGGCCTCTTCGATGTTGTGCGTGACGATCAGCACCGACTTGATCGGCATGCGGCCTTGCGTCCACAAATCGAGCAGGTCGGTACGCAAGGTCTCGGCGGTCAGCACGTCGAGCGCGGAGAACGGCTCGTCCATCAGCAGGAGCGTCGGGTCGACCACCAGCGCACGCGCAAAACCGACGCGCTGGCGCATGCCGCCCGACAGCTCGCGCGGATAAGCGTTTTCGAAGCCGTCGAGGCCGATCAGGTCGATCGCCGCGAGCGCGCGCTCGCGCCGCTCGCGCGCCGCCACGCCCTGCGCCTCCAGTCCGGCTTCCACGTTTTGCAGCACGGTGAGCCACGGGAACAGCGCGAAAGTCTGGAACACCATCGCGACGCCCTTTGCCGGCCCGTCGAGCGGCTTGCCCATATACGTGACTTCGCCGTCGGTCGGCTCGATCAGACCGGCGATGATGCGCAGGAGCGTCGATTTGCCCGAGCCCGAACGCCCGAGCAGCCCGACGATCTCCCCTTCGCGCAGCGACAGGTTCGCGTCGTCGAGAACAAGCAGTTCGCCCTGCGTCTTGTTGAAACCGCGGCACACGTCCTTGCCGCGCAGGATTTCTTCGCCGAGGCGCGGCGGCTTCGGCGGCGTCTGGATCGGCGCGGCGGTCATTGCAGCTTTAGGATTTTGCATCGCGTTATGCCTTCAATTCTCAGGAAAACGCCGGGCCGCCCAGGTCTTCGTGCTCCCTCGGGGCCGGTGCGTAGCGGCAGCGGCGGGGCCTCAGTCCAGCCGAAGCTTGGCTTCCGCGTAGGCGTACATCGGGCGCCACAGCAGGCGGTTGAACAACGTCACGAACAGCGACATCACGGCGATGCCGACAATGATCTTCGGATAATCGCCCGCGGCAGTGGACTGCGCGATATAGGCGCCGAGCCCGTGCGCGGCAACCTTGGTGTCGCCCCACTGCACGAATTCCGCGACGATGCTCGCGTTCCAGGCGCCACCCGACGCGGTGATCGCGCCCGTCACGTAGTACGGGAAGATGCCCGGCAACATGGCCTGACGCCACCATTGCCAGCCGCGAATGTGAAAATTCTTGGCCGCCTCGCGGTAGTCGTTCGGATACGACGTCGCGCCGGCAATCACATTGAACAGGATATACCACTGCGTGCCGAGCACGATCAGCGGCGAGAGCCAGACGTCCGGGTTCAGATTGAAGCGCACGATCACGATCACGAACACCGGAAACAGCAGGTTCGCCGGAAACGCGGCTAGGAACTGCGCGAGCGGCTGGATCTTCTCGGCGAGCGCCGGCCGCAAGCCGATCAGCACGCCGACCGGCACCCAGATCACAGAAGCCAGCGCGATCAGCAGCACCACGCGCAACAGCGTGATGAGACCGAGCAGAAACACATGGCCGACTTCGTCGAGCGACACGCCGGTGCGCACGTAAATGAACACGCGATACACCACATACACGGTGCCGAGCAGCACCAGCGCGCCCCATACGATGTCGCCGACGCGCGAGCTCTTCTGGATCTGCGGAATCGGAAAGCGCGGCCCGTGCAGCGCGGGCAGGCGGAACGGCACCCGCGCGGCCTTCGCGAACATCCAGCCGAGCGGCACGAGCAGCCGGTGAATCAGGCGCGTACGGCGAATCAGGTCGAGCAGCCAGGATTCGGGCGCATCGCCGGAACTGGTGTTTTCCATGCGGAACTTGTCAGCCCACGCCACCAGCGGGCGGAACAGGAACTGGTCGTACGCGAGAATCACCACGGTCATCGCCAGAATCACCCAGCCGATCGCGTGCAGGTTCTTCTCCGTGATGGCCGCTGCGAGATAGGCGCCGATGCCGGGCAGCGTAATCGTGTTGTTGCCGACCGTAATCGCCTCCGAAGCGGCCACGAAGAACCAGCCGCCAGACATCGACATCATCATGTTCCAGATGAGGCCGGGCATGGAAAACGGCACTTCTAGCTTCCAGAAGCGCTGCCACGACGTCAGATGAAAACCGCGCGAGACTTCGTCCAGATCGCGCGGCACCGTGCGCAGCGACTGGTAGAAGCTGAACGTCATGTTCCACGCCTGGCTCGTGAAAATCGCGAAGATCGCCGCGAGTTCGGCGCCGAGCACGCGCCCGGGAAAGAGAGCGAGAAAGAACGTGACGGTGAACGAGATGTAGCCGAGCACCGGCACCGACTGCAGGATGTCGAGAATCGGCACCAGCATGAGGCCGGCGCGGCGGTTCTTCGCGGCAAGCGTGCCGTAGACGAGCGTGAAGATCAGCGACGCGACCATCGCCGCGAGCATGCGCAAGGTGGTGCGCATCGCGTACTCGGGCAGATTCGCCGGATCGAGCGAGATCGCCTGGGTCTTCAGCGTCGACATCGGCGCGAGCGTCTCGTGAAAGCCTATCGCCGCCATCGCGATAATGCAGATGATGAGCGGGAACGCGACAA
The DNA here is from genome assembly GCA_940746715.1 of uncultured Paraburkholderia sp. Classification (GTDB taxonomy): domain Bacteria; phylum Pseudomonadota; class Gammaproteobacteria; order Burkholderiales; family Burkholderiaceae; genus Paraburkholderia. The sequence continues at coordinate 336,816 of CALNWN010000003.1, read as the reverse complement.
AGTCCCAGCGATTGGGCAGCACGCGCCATGCGGACGCATTGGCGGTGCGCTTCAGGTCAAAGCTGAAATCCATCAGACCCACTCCTTATGTATACAGGCGTTCGAACGCGAGAAGGAGGCCGCGGCTGCCGCGCGGCGGTCTGAAGATCGGTCCGGAAAGCGGAAATCAGGCATGGCAAAACGCGTGTGCGGTAAATCGTTAGCGTAGGAGACATGTGGACCGGAAACGGAAGCGCCGCCGGGCAAGCCGCCCCGGAGCGTCGATCGTCAAGCCAGAGTCCTGTCGCCGCAGGCGCCGCCCGTAGGCTGGCGAGCTTTCCTTTGTTTTGGACGGCACGACACTACACCATCCTATGTTTCAGGCACAACCTTTGACGGCAATTCTTGGCAACTTGCAGTGGCCGCCTGACAACGGGCCCGCAATGCCCTGACAGTGGCCTTCCGCCGAAGAGAGTTGGCCATGCCGCAATCATTGGCGCCTGCGCCTCGGGCAACCCTGCGCGCCGCATCAAGAAATGTGCGCGGCTGCCGTTAAAAGCTGGATGGATGCCGCCACAATTTGGATTTCATTCCCCAATAACGATGCCGTCTGGCCCCATGGCGGTTAAAATCCACAAAGATGCACCTTTCAAAGATGCACCTTTATTGGTGGTTTTATCCCGGGCCGCTGCGGCGGCACACGACCGCCTGCTGCAATAACGGCAAAAACCGAAGCGGCCAGAAGCCGCGCGGCGCAACCCCGAGCGAAACGCGGGGCCAGGCGTCGGACCGATCGGCGCCGCGGCGCTGCCACGAATAAGCTAGTTGCATGTCTCAGCCAGACAGATCAGAGGGTCGATGAACAGGACAACCTTGCGCCAGGCAACCGGCCCGATCGGCTTCATGCTGATCGTACTGGCTTGCTGGTTCGTGGCCGGCATGGTCGCGGACCGGATGGTACAGCAAGAGCTCGACGCGGCGCTGCACGCGCAACGCCAGATGGCCGCGTCGATCGTCGACAACATGGCCGAGGTGATCGCGAGCGACCTTGCCATGTCGCGGGCCCCCCGCAACCATGGCCGAAATGGACGTGGTCCAGAACGCCTTGGTGCAATCCCGGAATTATGCCGCGAACGGCGAGGCGACGGAACCCGCGCTGCGCGCCGCGTTGCTCAAAGACCCGCGCATGAACGCCGTGAACACCTTTCTGCGCCGGGCGCAGGGCTTCTCTGGGCTCGATCAGGTGTGGCTCGTCAATGCAAACGGCATCTGCGTCGCCTCGAGCGACGTGGTAGGCGGCTCACAGGCGCGAGGCGCTTCCTTCGTCGGCGTCGACATGCGCGTACGCGCCTATCTCACAAACGCGCTGCTGGGCGCGTTCTCGGAGACGTACGGCGTGGGCCGCACGAGCGGCAAACCGGGCATCTTCATCGCGGTGCCGGTCTATGCGGACGGCGAGCTGGCGGGCGCGGTCGTCGCCAAGGTGGGAATCGCGCGGCTGCGCCACTGGGTTGCGCACGTCGGCACCTTCGTCGCCGACGACAACGGCGTCATCATCATGGCGCACGACAGCAAGCTCGAAGGCCACGCGCTGCCCAACTCGCGCGTCACGAAAATGAGCACCGCCGAGTGCAACGTGACTTACCGGCGCGACGCGTTTCCGGACATCGAGATCCGCGTCGATCCCCTCATGCGCGAGCAGGCGCCGTGGGTGTCCCCCCGCGATCGCCGAACAGCTGTTCGGCTCGACCGGACGGCCCGGGCCATCGCTGTATCAAACTCGCGGCGGTCTGAACTCGGGGCTTTCGGCGCATCTCGTCGAGCCGCTGTCGGCCTGGCCCGAGCTCTTGCGCAACCATAAGCGCGATCATCTGCTGGTGTTTCTGACGCTCGCGGGAACCGTGGCGCTCGCGTGGGTGATCACCGTGTCGTATGTGCGGGAGCGGCGGCATCATCGGGCCACGCGCGATCTCGCCGAGCAGCTGCAGTCGGCGAACACGCTGCTGTCGGCCGAGGCGCGCCACGACGCGCTGACGGGCGCGCTGTCGCGGCGCTATTTCCTCGACCTGCTGCGTCACGAGATCGACCGCGCGCATTTGGGGAACCAGCCGCTGTGCATGGCGATTGCCGACCTCGATCACTTCAAGCAGATCAACGACCGCTTCGGCCATGCCGCCGGCGACCGCGCACTCGAACATTTCGTCGACACCTGCCGCGCAGAACTGCGCGGCGCCGACGCGATCGGCCGGCTCGGCGGCGAAGAGTTCGGGCTGCTGCCGGCCACCGACCTGGCCGGCGGCCGCGAAGTGGTCGAGCGCTTGCGCTTGCGTCTGAAGGCCGTGCCGTCGGCGCAGTTGCCGGCTTCGGTCACGCTCTCGGTGAGCATCGGCATCACCGAGCTTTCCGTCGACGACCTCCCGGAGCGGATCATGAGCCGCGCCGACACGGCGCTCTATGCGGCCAAGACCGGCGGCCGCGACCGCACGGAAGCGCTGCCGCCCGACGACACCGCCCCGCCGGCGCGCACGGTCGCCAACGTCTGGTAACGTCCGGTGACGGCGAGTCCGCCGTCTGACGCCACGCAAGCCGGGCGCCGGGCCTCCCGCGAACGAGCAGGTATGATCGAGACACTGAGGTCGAGTTGTCGCTACCGCTTTAACGGGAGATTCGCATGAAGGGAAATCTGGTCATTGTCTGCCGCGATCAGGACGCTGACGCGTTCGACCATCTGCTGGCCGAATATGGCGCGTTCCAGACGCGGCTGTCGTCCACCGCGTGGTATCTGAAGCTGGATGTCGCGCCGGAAGTCATTCAGGAAGAAATACTCGAGCGCCTCGGCAAATATACGACCCACTATATTTTCGAGGCCGAGAGCGCGACGTGGAATACGGTGGACAGCGAGGCGGCGAACGCGCTGAACACGCTGTTCTCGGATTAGAACGCGAGGGTTTGAAGTGGTCGTGGCCGCGGCGGCAATCAGGAGCCGCATCAGGAGCCACATCAAAGGCCAGCAAGAAGGCCAACAAGCGAGCGCCGGCGAACCAGGCCAACAAACCACTCGCGACGCAGCCGAGCGCCACCCCACGCCGCGCCCGCCTCCGAATCACCAGACCGTTTCCGAGGCCGCCCTCGCCTGAGGCACCGCGGCAAACGGAAAGCTCATCAAGACGCGCAAGCCACGGCCTTCGTGGTTGCCGATCTGCCACTCGCCCCTCGCACGCCGCACCAGCCGCTCGACAATGGCGAGCCCGAGGCCGCTGTGGCCATTGCCGCCGCGCGCCGGATCGAGCCGCACGAAAGGCCGGCTTGCATTGACGACGTCTTGCGCGGCGATACCCTTGCCGTTATCGCTGACCGACAGCGTAAAGCCCTCCGCGGTGCGCGCGGTGGCAACCACGATGGGCGGCGCGCCGTACGCATGCGCATTGTCGAGCAGGTTCGACAGAATCCGGTCGAGCGTGGCGGCGGGCAGCAGGAAACCCGGGCCCGCCCGCAGCTCGGTTTGCACGGTGGGCGCGCCGGAGGCCACCGCCCGATAGCTGCGCACCACGCGCTCGCACTGCGCGTCGACCTCGACGGCTTCGCTGCGATCCGCGCCGTCGTGCGCGAACACGAGAAACTGTTCGACGATGTGCGTCATCGAATCCACGTCGCGTACGACGCCGTCGCGCATCTTCGCCTCGTCCATCATTTCGGCGCGCAGCCGCAAGCGCGCAAGCGGCGTCTTCAGATCGTGCGCGACGCCCGCGAGCATGACGGCACGGTCGTTTTCCGTGCGCGCGACTTCCTGCACCATCTGGTTGAAGCCATGCGTCAATTGCCGCAACTCGCGCGGCCCGCGGTCGGGCACGGGCGGCACCGGCAGGCCGCGGCCGAAGCGCGCCACCGCCTGCGCGAGCGAGCGCAACGGCTCCTGCAGCACCCACGCGGCGAAGAGCGCGGCCATCACCGCGAACGAGAAGATGATGACGAGCCACAGCACCGTGCGGTCGAGCGAACGCGGCGGCCGCAACGGCTGCACCGGCACGACGATCCAGCTGCGGTCGGCGGGCGCGCGCACCCACAGCGTGGGCGGACGGCCGGGCAGACCGACGCGCACCTGCGTGCCGGACGGCATGCGGTCGCGCACGTCTTCAATGAAGCGCTCGAGCGGCGGCATGTCCGACGTGTCGGGCGGCACCTCGGGGCTCGCCGGATCAACGAGCTTCACGCGCGACGGCAGCGGCTGGTCCGGGTTGCGGGCCACGTGCTGGCGCACCGCGTCGACGAGAAACGTGGCTTCTTCGATGGCGTAGCGGGTTTGCAGCTGGCTGCGCTCGAGGCGCATAAGCGCGTACCACGCGAAATGCGACAGCAGCAGCACCGCGACGACCAGAAACGCCAGCCGTCCGAACAGCGAATCAATGGGCCGGCGCATGCTGTTCGCCGTCGGGCACGAACACGTAGCCCCGCCCGCGCACGGTCTGGATGAAGCGCGGCGTGGACGGGTCGGTTTCGAGGATGCGCCGCAGACGCCACACCTGCACGTCAATGCCGCGGTCGGTGCCGTCGTATTCGGGACCATGCAGCAGCTCGAGCAGACGCTCGCGCGTGAGCGTGCGCATGGGGTGATTGACGAAAATCTTCAGCAACGCGAACTCGCTGCCCGACAGCGTGAGCGACTTGTCTTCCTGATGCAGCGTGCGCGACTGGAAATCGAGCGTGAAGCGGCCGAAGCTGAACGGCTCGCGCTGCTCCGGCGCGGCGGCCGAGGGCAGCGTGCGGCGGCACCGCAGCACCGCCTGCACGCGCGCGAGCAGTTCGCGCGGATTGAACGGCTTGCCGAGGTAGTCGTCCGCGCCGAGTTCGAGGCCGACAATCCGGTCGACGTCGTCCGCGCGCGGTCAGCATGATGACGGGAATGTCGTCGCCCGACGCGCGCAGCTTGCGCAACGCGGTGAGCCCGTCCACGCCCGGCATCATCAGGTCGAGCACGATCAGGTCGGGACGCTCGCGTTCGAGCCTGCGCTCGAGCGAGCCCGGCGTCGTGCAGCACCGACACCTCGATGCCCTGGCGGGCCAGATAGTCGCGCAGAAGATCGCGCAATTCGACGTCGTCGTCGACAACAAGTATTTGAGTAGCCATGGAATGAAGTTTAACGCGCAAGTTTAACGCGCGGCAGGAGCGGTTTTCGATTTCAGGCAGGCCTCAAGGGTTACCGGGTGTTACGGTGAAAGCTGCACGTGACCCGTAACAGCGGCGCGAAGGCGCGTAACACAGCGCGGCAGGCAGTTCTCTACGCTGTGTCTTACCGAATGCAGGCCGTCAACTGGATCGGATGCATCGTCGGCTATTCCATTACAAGGAGCCTTACATGTCCACCCAAAAAATCTCGCGCGCTCTCGCCGTTGCCGCCACTGCTCTCGCCATCGGCGCGGGCGCCGCCTATGCCGCCCAACCCGCTCAGGAGGCGCACGGCGGTCCCGGCGGCTGGCACGGCCACTTCATGAAGGAGCTCACGCAGCTGCACGACCAGCTGAAGCTGAAAGCAGACCAGGAAAAGCAGTGGCAAGCCGCGCTCGACACCATGAAGCAAAACCATGAGGCGATGCGGGCCAACCACGAGCAGATGAAGAGCCAGTTCAAGGCTGCACAGCAACAGCCGATTCTGGATCTGAACGCGATGGCCTCGACTCATCAGCAGATCGAGCAGAAAGACGCCCAACTGCGCCAGCAAACCACGGACGCCTGGCTCAAGTTCTACAACGGCCTGAACGATCAGCAGAAGACCACAGTCAGCACCGCGCTGAAGCAGCGCTTTGCGAAGATGGAAGCGCGTCACGAGAAGATGCGCGAGCGCTGGCAGGAACATCACGGCGCGGCGGCTTCCGCTGTAAAAGCAGAAACGCCACGGGAACCTTGCGATCCCGTGGCGTTTTCTTTCCCTATACTAAAGGCAGCGCCGCTGTCAGCTCCTCCCGATGCACGGACTGCGCAGCGGCTGCGTACTCGTTGCGCGCTCAACCATCTGTCGACAGGCGGCGCGCAACGGCCTCGCTTCAGCCATCCAGCCGGCCCAAGTCGAAGAGCAGCACTTCGGCGTTGCTGCCCTTTTCCAGCGTCACCGTGTCCGTGTCGCTGAGCTTGGCGGCGTCGCCGGCCTGCAACGCCTCGCCGTTCACCGTCAACGAACCGCGCGCCACGTGCACGTAGACGAGCCGTCCGTCAGGCACGGCGAAGCCGGCCGTTTCCGCACCGTCGATGAGCGCCGCGTAAATCGACGCGTCCGCATGAATGGTCACCGAGCCGTCGCGACCGTCGGGCGAGGCGACGACGCGCAGACGGCCGCGCTTGTCCGCGGCGTCGAAACGCTTTTCCTCGTAGCCCGGCTGATCGCCCGCGCGGCGCGGAATCACCCAGATCTGCAGAAGATGCGCCTCTTCGTCCGGCGACGCGTTGAACTCGCTGTGCATCACGCCAGTGCCGGCGCTCATGCGCTGCACGTCGCCAGGACGGATGGTCGAGCCGTTGCCCATGCTGTCGCGGTGCGCGAGCGCCCCTTCGAGCACGTACGTGACGATCTCCATGTCGCGGTGTCCGTGCGTGCCGAAGCCCTGCCCGCCCGCGATGCGGTCTTCGTTGATCACACGCAGCGGCCCGAAATGGACGTGCTCGGGGTCGCGGTAATCGGCAAACGAAAGGCTGTGATACGAGTCGAGCCAGCCGTGGTTGGCGTGACCCCGTTCTGCGGAGCGGCGAATTTCGATCATGACGTACTCCCGGTCAAATTGGCGATGACGAGAATGTATGGGCTCGCCGCGCGCCGGACAATCGGGCGCAAACGCACCGGATCGTTTCCTAAATCCGCGTAATCCGACGACCCTGCCGGCCCAACCGTGGCACACCGCTGAGCGCGGCGGCGCATGCATGTGTCGCGCATACGCAACGCCCGCAGCGCGGGGTGGGCGCGGCGGGGACATCGCGCACTGGCGCCCGGCCCCTCTTCGGGTAAAATATCGCGCTTTTCTACGCTTGGCGTGGCGCAATGCGCGCCCGGCACAGCCGGACACCGCGCCGACAGCAGGCCAACACCAGGCCGACGGCAAGCCGAGACCAGGTGAGCACCAGGCAAAAAAGCGCGGCGGCGCGACAATTTTGACCGCCTAGAATAGCGACGGTCGGCCACAAGCCGGGCTCAGTCGGGATCGGACGCGAGGCCGATCAGTTTGACCCAGGAGAAACATGAAGAAGCTCGCACTGTGCGTAGCGCTCGCCACCATGGCCACCGGCGCCATGGCCAAAGAATGGAAAACCGTACGCATCGGGGTTGACGCCAGCTATCCGCCGTTCGAATCGAAGGTGGCCAGCGGCCAGGTGGTTGGCTTCGACGTCGATCTGACCAAGGCGCTGTGCGCAAGAATGAACGTCAAGTGCGTGTGGGTGGAGCAGGATTTCGACGGCATCATCCCGGCGCTGAAGGGCAAGAAGTTCGACGCGATCGTGTCATCGCTGACCGTCACGGACAAGCGCCGCGAGCAGATCGATTTCTCCGACAAGCTGTTCGACGCCCCCGCCCGCATGATCGCCAGGACCGGCTCGCCGCTTCTGCCCACCGCCGACTCGCTGAAGGGCAATCGCTGAAGGGCAAACGCGTCGGCGTCGAGCAAGGCACGACCCAGGAAGCGTACGCCAAGGCGTATTGGGAACCGAAGGGCGTGACCGTCGTGCCCTATCAGAATCAGGACCAGGTCTACGCCGACCTCACCTCCGGCCGGCTCGACGCCGTGCTGCAGGACGAAATCCAGGCCGACGCCGGGTTTCTGAAAACGCCGCGCGGCAAAGGCTTTGCTTGGGCCGGCCCGGAAGTGCAAGACCCGAAGACCATCGGCGAAGGCACGGCCATCGGTCTGCGCAAGGACGATCCCGAACTGAAGGCGATGTTCAACAAGGCGCTCGCACAGGTTCATCAGGACGGCACGTTCAGGAAGCTCGAAAAGCAGTACTTCGACTTCGAGATCTATCCCGAACACTGAGCGCTGCGGGTACGCGTCGTGCGGCCACCGCCTCGCGTACCGGGCTAAGGGACCCGGCTAGGGGCTCCCGTCGAATGCAGCAAAAAGGAGACTCGGGGCTCGCCCGCATGGGCGTGTCCGAGGCTTCGTAATACAGTCGGTCTGGTTTCAAAGAGAGTCGAAAAGCGCGCTGCAGGTTCGGCAACGGCCATGCAGTCATGATTTGCACAGCGGTACGCTGTGCGCCGCGGATCACGGCGAGCCATGCTCGCGGTACTTGCGGCGCCAGGCCGCCCGCGTCTTTCGCGGTGTGTCGCAAACGCATCGTCAAGGACCCCCTATGTTCCTTCAAGGCTACGGCCCGCTGCTTCTCAACGGCACCTGGCAAACCGTCAAGCTGGCGGTGTTATCGCTGGCGCTCGCTTTCTTGCTGGGTCTTCTCGGCGCGGCGGCGAAACTGTCGAAGAACCGTCTGTCGTACGGCGTCGGCACCGTCTACACGACGCTCGTGCGCGGTGTGCCCGACCTCGTGCTGATGCTGCTGCTCTTCTACAGCATCCAGATCTGGCTCAACAATCTGACCGACATGCTCGGCTGGGATCAGATCGACATCGACCCGTTCGTGGCCGGCGTCGCGGTGCTCGGCTTCATCTCCGGCGCCTATTTCACCGAAACCTTCCGCGGCGCGTTTCTCGCCGTGCCGCGCGGTCAGCTCGAAGCCGGCGCGGCCTACGGCATGACGAGCTGGCAGGTGTTCTCGCGCATCATGTTTCCGCAGATGATGCGCTTCGCGCTGCCCGGTATCGGCAATAACTGGCAGGTGATGGTGAAGGCCACGGCGCTCGTGTCGATCATCGGTCTTGCGGATGTGGTCAAGGCTTCGCAGGACGCGGGCAAAGGCACCCTGCGGTTCTTCTTCTTTACCCTGCTTGCGGGCGCGATCTACCTCGTCATCACCACAGTGTCGAACTTCGTGCTGATGTACCTCGAAAAGCGTTACTCGACCGGCGTGCGAAAGGCGGATCTATGATCGAGATCATTCAGGAATACTGGCGCAACTTCTCTACACGGACGGCTACCGCTTCACGGGCCTCGCCATCACGCTGTGGCTGCTCGTCGTGTCGATCGGGCTCGGCTTCTGCCTGTCCATTCCGCTCGCCGTGGCGCGCGTCTCGAAGAAGAAATGGCTCGCGGGTCTCGTCTGGCTCTACACGTACATCTTCCGCGGCACGCCGCTTTATGTGCAGCTGCTGCTGTGCTACACGGGTTTGTACAGCCTCGAAATCGTCCGCAATCACGAGCTGACCAACGCGTTCTTCCGCGACGGCATGCATTGCACGCTGCTCGCGTTCACGCTGAACACCTGCGCGTACACCACCGAAATTTTCGCCGGCGCGATCAAGGCGACGCCGTATGGCGAAATCGAGGCGGCGCGCGCGTACGGCATGTCGTCGTTCACGCTGTACCGGCGCGTGATTTTGCCCTCGGCGCTGCGCCGCGCGTTGCCATACTACAGCAACGAAGTGATCCTGATGCTGCACGCCACGACTGTCGCTTTTACCGCGACCGTGCCGGACATTCTGAAGATCGCGCGACGTGAACTCGGCAACCTATCAGCCGTTCAATGCATTCGGCATCGCCGCCCTGCTCTATCTGTGCATTTCTTTCGCGCTCGTGTGGCTGTTCCGCCGCGCGGAGCGCCGCTGGCTCGCTTACCTGCGGCCGCAAGGCAAATAACCGGGCCCGCGCCCGGCACGTAAGCACGCCCAAGGATTCTGATGAACAACACGAAGCAAAAGCTTTTCGTCGACGAGCTTCATAAACAGTACGGCGACAATGAAGTGCTCAAGGGCGTTTCGCTGAAGGCGAATGCCGGTGATGTAATCAGCGTGATCGGCTCGTCCGGTTCGGGCAAGAGCACGATGCTCCGCTGCATCAACTTCCTCGAACAGCCGAACGCCGGGCGCATCTTCGTGGACGGCGAAGAAGTCCGCACGCAGATCGCGAAGAACGGCGCGCTGCGCGTGTCCGACCCGAAGCAGCTGCAGCGCGTACGGACCAAACTGTCGATGGTGTTCCAGCACTTCAACCTGTGGTCGCACATGAACGTGCTCGAGAACATCGTCGAGGCGCCCGTCAATGTGCTCGGCCTCAAGCGCAAGGAAGCGGAAGACCGCGCTCGCGAGTACCTGGAAAAAGTCGGCCTCGCGCCGCGTCTGGAAAAGCAATATCCGTCGCATCTGTCGGGCGGCCAGCAGCAGCGCATGGCGATCGCGCGGGCGCTCGCCATGCACCCGGACGTCATGCTGTTCGACGAACCGACCGCTGCGCTCGATCCGGAACTCGTCGGCGAAGTGCTGAAGGTCATGCAGACGCTCGCCGAGGAAGGCCGCACGATGATCGTCGTCACGCACGAAATGGCGTTTGCGCGCAACGTGTCGAACCATGTGATGTTCCTGCATCAAGGCCGCGTGGAAGAAGAAGGCCACCCCGACGAGGTTTTCAGGAACACTCGCAGCGAGCGCCTGAAGCAGTTCCTTTCCGGCAGTCTCAAATAGCACAACATATCGCACAACCTGGTATTTGAGATTCGTCGACGTATCTTGATAAGGGCTGTAGTCGAAGTAGTTTTAAAGGCGCTTACGAGCGCTTTTTTGTTTCGGTTACCTGAGTAATCGTCGCGTTTCGGCGCGCGAAACACCGTCCCATAGGCCTCCTAGGCCGTCTTTTTCGCCCTAACCTGCCGTATCGCAAGCGTCAATAGTGGCAATCCTTAATCTTGCTGCGCGCGATCCGTGATTCCCTTGTCGTATAAGGGGTTTCGCCGTTTTGGCGAACTGTGCAACGGGTCTTTGCGCACATCGGTATTGCAATTTGGAGACACAGGTCAACGCCGGTACTAATTTCTTCTCACACTCAAGTCTATTTTTGATAAATTAGTAACCAAAGTAGCAAAATTAAGTTCATTAAAAGTAGTTTTACTTCAAAGCACAGAGGAGAACCGGTCGGCGAGGGATCGGCATGACCACCAGACAGCCCCAAGGCTGCAGGTCAGGACAGGAAACCAATCCGCCCGCTAATCTCCCTGGTACCGATTTCTGTTCGGCGCGGCTCGCGTCCGAACACCATTCGCAGTACTGGGTTTCACTTTTTGACAGGGTATGGAGGAGAAGATGAAGAAAGCTTTGCTCGCCGCTGCGCTGATGTCGGCCGGTGTTGTTGCGCATGCTCAAAGCAGCGTGACGCTGTATGGCCGCCTGGACGCAGGTCTCGAATACATCAGCGGGCTGCCGAACGCCAACTATACCGGTTCGACCTCCCGCTTCCGCGCGGAAAGCGGTGACTGGGGCACCAGCCTGTGGGGTATGAAGGGCGTCGAGGATATCGGTGGCGGCAACAAGGTCATGTTCCAGTTGGAAGGCTCGTTCAACACGATGAACGGCCAAGGTCCTGGCGGCGGCGGTCTCTTCAATCGCTGGGCAACGGTCGGTCTGTCGAACAGCGCATACGGTACGTTGACGATGGGCCGCATGCTCTTCATCTCGAACGGCGTGTGGGACTTCGATCCGTTCGGTCAATCGAACTGGTCGTCGGCATCGCTGGTGCGTGGCCGCAACTGGCCGCAATCGAGCAACAACATCGCTTACCAGTCGCCGAAGTTCTACGGCTTTGACGTGTACGGCCAGTACGCGCTGTCGAACGCGACGAACTGGAACGGTAACGGCACGACGCCGCAAGGCCGTGAAGCCGGCCTGCAACTGACGTACACCTCGTCGCTGTTCCAGGTTCGCGGCATGTACGACGAAATCCGCAACTCGGCAAACGGCAACTTCACGAACCCGTTCAGCGCATCGCGTGAATACACGGCTGCCTTCAACGTGTTCCTCGGCCAGTTCAAGGTCCAGGGCGCGTACCAGGCAGTGCGCACGTCGTCGACTGCCAGCGCGGCAGGCACCTCGCCGACGTCGCTGGATCACGAATGGGGCGGTGTGACGTGGCAAGCCACGCCGGCTGCTGCATTGATCGCGGCGGTCTACCACGTGAACGCGAACAAGGGCGGCGGCAACGCAACGATCTACACGATCGGCGGTTCGTACAACCTGTCGAAGCGCACGCTGCTCGACATCCAGATCGCAACCGTGCGCAACAGCAAGACGGCTAACTTCGGTCTGGACGCGAACAACGCAAGCAACGGCGGCAACATCACCGCTTCGGACGGCACGGTCTCGTACAACGAGAACCCGTTGCCGGGCCACAGCCAGACCGGCGTGTACGCAGGTATTCAACACTCGTTCTGATCAAACGGTGTTCCCCGAAGGCGCTGCCTTCGGGGCTTAGATGTTCTTCAAGAGAATCTTTTTCACGCTGCTGCGAGAGGCGCGTATCGGTGTGATGTCCGCAAGGGTATCGCACCGTTTTTTATTGGTGCGCAAGTTTTACGAAGCGCCGGCGCACCGCTTCGGTGCGCGAATGACTTAGACCGCCGCTTCGTTCTCCTCGCCGGTGCGGATGCGGATCACGCGCTCGACGTCCGCGACGAAAATCTTGCCGTCGCCGATCTTGCCGGTGCGCACGGCGCCGATGATTGCGTCGATCACCTGATCGCACTGGTTGTCCGCCACCACCACTTCGATCTTCACTTTCGGCAGGAAGTCGACCACATAGTCTGCACCACGATAGAGCTCGGTATGGCCTTTCTGCCGGCCGAAGCCTTTGACCTCGATGACGGTGAGGCCCGTGAGGCCGACTTCTGCGAGCGCCTCGCGCACTTCGTCGAGTTTGAACGGTTTGATGACTGCGGTGATGCGCTTCATGGCGAACCTCGTCTCGTGACTGGAAGAGTGAAAGGAAAAGGGATGATTTTTATTCTACGCCCCGCCGGATGCATTGCGGCAGTCCGGCGCGCATCGGCACGCCGCCGCGGCGGCTCACGCCACCGGCTCGGTGTAGCGTGACGTGATCGGATAACGCCAGTCGCGGCCGAACGCGCGATGCGTGACGCGAATGCCGATCGGCGCCTGGCGGCGCTTGTACTCGTTGATCTTGATGAGCCGCGTGACGCGCTTCACGTCTTCGGCCGCGTAACCGGCCGCGACGATTTCGGCGAGGGAGCGGTCCTCTTCCATGTACATGCGCATGATCGCGTCGAGCACGTCATAGGGCGGCAGGCTGTCCTGATCGGTCTGGTTCTCGCGCAATTCCGCGGACGGCGCGCGCGTCAGAATGCGCTCGGGGATCACGTCCTGCTTCTCGAAGCTCGCAGCCTGATTACGGTAATGGCACATGCGATAAACCAGCGTTTTCGCAATGTCCTTGATCACCGCGAAGCCGCCCGCCATGTCGCCGTAGAGCGTGCAGTAGCCCACCGCCATCTCGCTCTTGTTGCCGGTGGTGAGCACGATTGAGCCGAACCTGTTCGACAGCGCCATCAGCAGCGTGCCGCGAATGCGCGCCTGGATGTTCTCCTCGGTGGCGTCTTCCGGGCGTCCTTCGAATTCTTGCGCGAGCGAGCTGCGGAACGCGTCGAACATCGGCGCAATCGCGATTTCGTCATAGCGCACACCGACGCGGCGGGCCATATCGGCGGCGTCGGTGGTGGAGATGTCGGCCGTGTAACGAGACGGCATCATCACCGCGCGCACGCGCTCAGCGCCGAGCGCATCGCACGCGACGGCCAGCACCAGCGCCGAATCCACGCCGCCCGAGAGTCCGATGATCGCGCCTGGAAAGCCGTTTTTGTTCACGTAGTCGCGCACGCCCATGACGAGCGCCGCGTAGACCTGCGCCTCGAGCGAAAGCTCGGGCGCGATTGCGCTGCTCGCTCCGGTGTCCGCGTTCGCTGCGCGCCTCGCCTCGCCGCACAGCGGCGCGCCGTTGTCGAAGTCGACGAACGCGGTCGCCTCTTCGAACTGCGCCATCTTCGCCACAAGTTCGCCTTGCGCGTCGAGCACGAACGAGCCACCGTCGAACACGAGCTCGTCCTGTGCGCCGACCATGTTCACGTAGACCATTGGCAGCCCGGTTTCGCGAATCCGCGCGCGCAGAATGTCGAAGCGCACCGCCTCCTTGTTCAGGTGGAAAGGCGAGCCGTTCGGAATGAGCAGCACTTGTGCGCCCGCGGCTTTCGCCATTTGCGCGGCCGATGCGTGCCACGCGTCTTCGCAGATCACCACGCCGTACTTCACGCCGTCGAGTTCGAACACGAACGGCTGTGGGTCGGACGCGAAATAGCGCTTCTCGTCGAACACCTCGGTGTTGGGCAGATCCTGCTTGCGATAAGTGCCCGCAATCCTGCCGTCGACGAGCAGCGAGGCCGCATTGAACGTGTCGACCGGCGGCACGCCGCGCTCGATCGGCCTGTTTGCATTACCATGACCCTGGTTCGCGCCGCCTGCCCCGCTGTTTGCCCCATCGCGCAGCGGATGACCGACGATCACATGCAGCCCCGCAAACGGCTTGAGCTGCGCGGCGAGGTCCGCCAACGCCGCGTCGCTCGCGGTGTAGAACGCGGGGCGCAGCAGCAGATCTTCGGGCGGATAGCCGGACAGCGCGAGTTCGGGCGCGATCAGCAGTCTGGCGCCGGCCTGGTGCGCGTCACGCGCGGCGGCGACGATCTTCGCGACGTTGCCGGCGAAGTCGCCGACGGTGACATTGATTTGAGCAAGAGCGATTCGTGTCTTCATGGCAGGATCGACGGGCAAGCGAGAGCTTGCCTGTCACGCGGCGTGTTATTGGCTCGACGGAACGGACAACTCGGATAAACGAACGACGCAGTACGCGCTTGACGAACCGCGTCGCTCATTGGAACAGTCACACAGATTGAATCAGGAACGCTTTGATTATCGCACGGGCATTCTGGCGTCGCCTTCCGAGGTGGACGCCGCCGAATGGAACGCCCTCCTCGCGCGGCAGCCGCAACCCACGCCGTTTTTGCGGCACGAATTCCTGAGCGCGCTGCACGCCACGCGTTGCGCGGTCGCGGACACCGGCTGGGCGCCGCAATTCGTCACGCTCACGGGCAAGCTCGCGGTGGCGCCGGTTTATCTGAAGGGCCACTCGTACGGCGAGTATGTGTTCGACTGGGC
Source organism: uncultured Paraburkholderia sp. (assembly GCA_940746715.1). Taxonomy (GTDB): domain Bacteria; phylum Pseudomonadota; class Gammaproteobacteria; order Burkholderiales; family Burkholderiaceae; genus Paraburkholderia. The sequence continues at coordinate 321,760 of CALNWN010000003.1, read as the reverse complement.
CTGGGCCCCTGGGCCGACGCCTACAAGCGCAACGGGCCGCCCTATTACCCCAAGCTCCTGTGCGCCGTGCCCTTCACGCCCGTGCAAAGCACACGTCTTCTTGCCGCCGACGCCCACGCGTTGCGGCATCTCGCGGCCACCTTGATGGCGTTCGCCGAGCAGGCCGACGTGTTGTCCCTGCATGTGCTGTTTCCGACCGAAGCCGAGGCCAACGCGCTCACCGAAATGGGCATGATGCAGCGCGAAGGCGTGCAGTTTCACTGGTTGAACGACGGCTACCGCGACTTCGACGACTTTCTTTCGACGCTCGAACAGAAGAAGCGCAAGAACATTCGCGCGGAACGCCGAAAGGTGCGCGACGCCGGCATCGCGATGCGCCGCATCCGCGGCAAGGACATTCAGGACGCGGACTGGCGCTTTTTCAGCAAGTGTTACCGGCAGACTTACCGCGAGCACTTTTCGAGCCCGTATCTGAACCTCGACTTTTTCCGCATGATCGGCGCGTCGATGCGGGAGAACCTACTGCTCGTGATCGCGGAATACGAGGGCAAGCCGATTGCGAGTTCGCTCGTGGTCTATAAGCGCGACACAAAAACCAGCGGCACGCTGTACGGCCGTTACCGGGGCGCGCTCGAACACGTGCCGTGCCTGCACTTCGAGACCGCGTACTATCAGCCGCTCGAATTCTGCATCGAAGAAAAGCTCGGCGCTTTCGAAGGCGGCGCGCAGAGCGAGCACAAAATGGCACGCGGCTTCCTGATGTGGACGAGCTGCGCGAACATAATCCGTTCAAAGGCTGACGCACGTCCATGGCGTGGTTTCTCTATCTGCTCGAATGCTCGGACGGCAGCGTCTATACGGGCATTGCCACCGACGTCGAGGCGCGCTTCGAAAAACACGCGAGCGGCCTCGGCGCGCGTTACACGCGCTCGCGCAAACCCGTGCGCGTGCTGGCGTCGTTCGAACTGACGGACCGCGCGAGCGCCTCGCGTGCCGAGTATTGGGTCAAGCGGCTCACGCCTGTGCAGAAGCGCGCGCTGGCGGCCGGCGGACGGACCCTAGAATCCGTGTTGCCGTTGCCCGAGCCCGAGTTCGCGGCCGAGCATAAAGACATCGCGGAACAAGGCGATGCGTCGTAAGCGCAGCCGCTTAACCGCGCGCTTCGCGCATCCGTTCGGTGAGCAGACGCTGCATCAGTGCAAGCTCGCCCACCGCGTCCGCTTCGAGCGAGCTCAGGCGCTCGCGCGCGGGCAGCTCGTGCCGCAGCGGCACAATCGTCCGATTCAGCGCGGCCTCGATATCGGCGCTCACCGCCGTGACCCCCATGCGCGCAGCTGCGCGTCCATATCGTGCAGTTCGTGCCGGTTGGCGCTCAGCCGCAGCTGCGTCGCCGTCCCCGCCATCTTGCGCAGCAGACTCAGCACCGTCAGCGTGACCGTGTCGACCATCGAGTCCTCGAGCTTTTCCAGTCGAACGCGCGCGATCGCTTCCTCCGCGTTGTTGCTGCCGAGCCCGCCGCCCTGCGCAGGCGCTCCACCTCCTTTTCGTTCCGGCGAGGCGAATCCAGCGCCGCGAGCAGGTAGGCGAGATTGGCGCGCACGGCGTCGCCGAGATACGCGCGGTAGTCGGTTTTCTCGCGCGTCGGCCACAGGTAGAAGGTGGCGAAGAGCGCCAGCACGCAGCCAAGCACGTTGTTGCCGAGGCGCGTCAACGCAAACGCGAACTCGCTCGCGCCCGGCGTCGCGAAGTCGGCGACGAACACGAACGTCGGCGTGAGGAACAGCACGAACAGGCTGTAGCTGATGGGGCGCAATGCCATGGTCGCCATGACGAGCGGGAAGACCGCGAGCGAAATGCCGAGCGGCGAATGAATCGCATAGCCGATGCCAGCCGCTAGCACGCCGCCGACGATGCTGCCCGCCGCGCGCTCGATGCTGCGCGGCCAGGTCGCGGCAATCGACGGCTGCAGAATCAGCAGCGTCGCCATGGTCGCCCAGTAGCCGAACGGCAAACCCAGCGCGCGAATCACCAGAAAGCCGGCCGTCGTCGTGACGCCGACGCGCGCCGCGTGGCGCAAACCCACGGACTCGAAAGACAGATTCGCCTTGAGCGTCGACCACACTCGCGCGAGCGTGACTGCGACGCTTTGGGCGAACCGCGGCGGCGCCTGCAGCGGCGTGAAATCGACCAGTTCGAAATCGGACTTCAGCTTGACCGGCTCCATCAGCGCAGGTTCGAGACGCCGCGCGAGCCGGCGCAAACGCATCTGCAGCCGGGCGAGATGGGTCCAGCGCGCTTCGTTCGCGTCCACGCCGATGTTGCGCAGCAGCTCGCCCATGCCCGCGAGCAGACGGGCCGCCCGCACGGTATGGCGGGCGCGCGCGGCTCATTGTTCGCGCCGGCGGGCATCTTTTCGCACGCGCCCGAGACGGCGATCAGATAGGCGAACAACGCCTCCCCTTCGGTCAGCAAGCCGAGCAGCGTGTCGTAAGTCTCGCGCGCGCCGGTGCGTGTGGCCGGCACGCGGGCCAGCGCCTTGCGCGAGCGCTCGAGCGCGGCGCGCATCGGCGCGAAACTGCGCGGCATGGGTCGCCCCACTCGCGCGGCGTGCTGCGCTGCTGAAGCAGACGGGCGCTGTCGAAGGCAATGTCCGCGAGCCGCCAATACACCGTGCGCAACGAAGAACGGCTGGCACCGAACGGATGAATGCGCCACACGGTCAGGCTCAGCGCGACCGCGAACAGGCAGCCGAGCAGATAGACGCCGAGAAACGCGAGCCCTTCGCGGACGTCGCGCATGGACCGGTCGACCATCACGACGCAGGCGGTGGCGGCGAGAATCGTCACTTGGAAGTCGCCGCGCCCCAGATGCGGCCGAACGCGCCCAGGCTCGTGAAGACGAGAACCGCGAGCGCCGCGACCGCCGTTTCGCTCGCCGACGCCAAGGCGGTGAGCCCGCCGCATAGCGTGGAAAGCAGCGCGAAGCCCATCATCGACGCAAAGCGCGCGCGGTTGGAACCGCCGGCATTTGCGAGACAGGTCCAGAACGCGCCGATGGCCGCCCACGCAAAAATCGGGTCGTGCAGCAGGTTGCCCACCGCGAGCATGGCCGTCGACGCGCACGCGGCCCGCAAGCCTTCGGAGAGACTCGCCTCGCTGGCGGAAAACGACACCATCCACACCGGCCGCTTGCGATAGATCGCCGAGGCGATCGCATACAGCCGATTCGACCAGCGGGGCAGGAAAGACGGCGGGTGGGACTTGCGGTTCATCATCCGGACGGTGGGTTCCTGAAGCGGGCGTGTGAGTGGTTGCTGGGGCGACCACGAGCCACGAATCTTAAGGGTTTACACCTGGATATAAAAATGGCTTTGGTTCATCCGCGCGATGCGTTTCGGCTATATGGGCGTGCACCACGCTGGACGCTGCTTTGCGGGCAGCCGTGCCCGGGGCGCAACAAAAAACCGCGCGACCCTGGCAGGCTCGCGCGGTTTTTTCTGCTGCATGCGTCACGATCAACGAACCGATGACTCGGCCCGACCGACGCCTTGGCGACTTAAATCGGCGAGTTACTTCTTGTAGTTCGCCACGCCTTCGCTGATTTCCTTGTGCGCGGCGTCGATGTCGGCCCAGCCTTCGACCTTCACCCACTTGCCCTTTTCCAGCGCCTTGTATTGCTCGAAGAAGTGCTTGATCTGGTCCTTCAGGTAAGCCGGCACGTCGTCGATGGACTTGAGGCTCGCGGTCATCGGGCAGATCTTGTCGTGCGGAACGGCGATCAGCTTGGCGTCCACGCCCGATTCGTCGGTCATTTGCAGCATGCCGAGCGCGCGTGCGCGCACCACCGAGCCGGCCAGCAGCGGGAACGGCGTGATGACCAGCACGTCGACCGGGTCGCCGTCGCCGGACAGCGTTTGCGGGATGAAGCCGTAGTTGGCCGGATAGCGCATGCCCGTGCTGATGAAACGGTCGACGACGAGCAGGCCCAGGTCCTTGCCGGCTTCGTACTTCACCGGGTCGCTTTGCGCCGGGATTTCGATGATGACGTTGAAATCTTGCGGAAGGTCTTTCCCTGCGGGGACGTTATTGAAGCTCATGAGCGCTCTCTGGTCAGATGGAATTCGGAGCACGGCATGCGGCGCGCGGGCTCGAAGCGATAGCGATACGGCGAAACTCGCCTCGAACGGTGCGCTGCGGCCGGACAGTGCGGAATGCGCCATTATAGCCAATCGGCCGATGGCATCCCGCGGCGGATCGGCGCGATAATCGTCTGGCGTCTCTCGATTGTGTCTCTCGTTTGTGAACACCGCGCAACGGCGTTCGGTTCCGTGCTGGTTCGAACGTGCGCAGGCTGCGCGACCTCTCAAGGAGTCTGCATGCAAGAAGCCCGGCATTTCATCGGCGGCGAGTGGGCCGCTGCCTCAGGCGGCGAGACGATCGCCGTGCTCGATCCCTCGGACGGCAAGCCGTTCACTCAACTCGCGCGCGGCACCGCGGCGGATATCGACGCCGCCGTGCACGCCGCCCGCCGCGCCTTTGAAGGCGCCTAGGGCGCGGCCAGCGCGGCCGAACGCGGACGCGTGCTGTACCGGCTCTCCATGCTCGTCGCCGCGCATCAGGAAGAACTGGCGCAGCTCGAAGCGCGCGACACCGGCAAGCCGCTCAAGCAGGCGCGCGCGGATTCCGCGGCGCTCGTGCGCTACTTCGAGTTCCACGCGGGCGCGGCGGACAAGCTTCACGGCGAAACGCTGCCCTACCAAGCCGGCTACACGGTCATGACGATCCGCGAGCCGCACAGCGTGACCGGCCACATCGTGCCGTGGAACTATCCGATGCAGATATTCGGACGCAGCGTCGGCGCGGCGCTCGCCGTGGGCAACGCCTGCGTCGTCAAACCTGCCGAGGACGCGTGTCTGTCGGTGCTGCGCGTCGCCGAACTGGCGGCCGAAGCGGGCCTGCCCGCGGGTGCGCTGAATGTCGTCACCGGCTATTGACACGACGCCGGCGCGGCGCTCGCGCGTCATCCGGGCATCGACCATATTTCGTTCACCGGTTCGCCCGAAACCGGCAAGCTCGTCACGCAAATGGCCGCTGAGAACCACGTGCCGGTCACGCTGGAGCTGGGCGGCAAGTCCCCGCAAATCGTTTTCGCCGATGCGGATCTCGACGCCGCGCTGCCCGTGCTCGTCTCGGCCATCGTGCAGAACGCCGGGCAAACGTGCTCGGCGGGCAGCCGCGTGATGATCGATCGCGCCATTTACGAGCCGCTGCTCGACCGGCTGAGCGGTGCTTTCAATGCGCTGTGCGTCGGCCCTTCGCATGCCGACCTGGATTGCGGGCCGCTCATCAACGCGAAGCAGCAACGGCGCGTGCGGGACTTTCTGTCGGACGCGCAGCACGACGGCATTGCGATGGCCGCGCACGGCGAAGTGATTCCCGAAGCGCCGGAAAGCGGCTTCTATCAGGCGCCCACCTTGTTGCGCGATGTGCCCGCGAGCCACCGTCTCGCGCGCGACGAAGTGTTCGGCCCCGTGCTGGCCGCCATGTCCTTCAGCGACGAGGACGAAGCACTCGCACTCGCCAACGGCACGCAATTCGGCCTCGTGGCCGGCATCTGGACACGCGACGGCGCAAGGCAGATGCGTCTTGCGCGACGCATCCGCTCGGGGCAGGTGTTCATCAACAACTATGGCGCGGGCGGCGGCGTGGAATTGCCGTTTGGCGGCGTCAAGCATTCGGGCCATGGGCGCGAGAAAGGCTTCGAGGCGCTGTATGGCTTCACCGTGCTGAAGACTATTGCGATCCGGCACGGCTAGGTCGTGCGCGGGTTGTCGCTTCATGGTTCACCAAGTCGCAACGTCACAACATACAACGTCACAACATAAACAGCGGAGACATTATGCGGTTGACAGGTAAAACCGCCATCGTCACGGGTGGCGGCTCGGGTTTCGGCGAAGGCATCGCGAAGACTTACGCGCGCGAAGGCGCGAATGTCGTGGTCAACGATCTGAACGGGCCGGCCGCCGAGCGCGTCGCGAGCGAGATTGCGCTGGCGGGCGGCAAGGCGATTGCGGTCGCGGGCAACGTCGCGCAACGCGAGGACTGGCAGAAGCTGCGCGAGGCGGCGCTGGAAGACTTCGGCAGCGTGCAGATCGTCGTCAACAACGCGGGCACCACGCATCGCAACAAGCCGGTGCTCGAAGTCACGGAGGCGGAGTTCGACCGCGTCTATGCGGTGAACGTGAAGAGCATCTACTGGAGCGTGCAAGAGTTCGTGCCGTATTTCCGGGAGCAAGGCGGCGGCAGCTTCATCAATATCGCGTCCACGGCGGGCGTGCGGCCGCGGCCGGGGCTCGTCTGGTACAACGGCAGCAAGGGCGCAGTGATCATCGCGAGCAAGTCGCTTGCCGTGGAACTCGGGCCCGACCGCATCCGCGTGAACTGCGTGAATCCGGTGATCGGCGAAACGGCGCTGCTGTCGGAATTCATGGGCGTCGAAGATACGCCTGAGAACCGCAAGCGCTTTCTCGCCGGCATTCCGCTCGGCCGCTTCTCGACGCCGCAGGACATTGCCAGCGCCGCGCTGTATCTGGCTTCGGACGAAGCCGAGTTCTCACGGGCGTGTGTCTGGAAGTGGACGGCGGGCGCTGCGTGTAGCGGTGCATGGCGCGTTCCGCCGGCGCTTGCTTGCGTTTGCCGATGCGCTCCTGAGCAAGCGCCGTTCATGCCCGGCGCTTGCCGGGCTCAGTGTTTTCCCCCGGTATCTGATTGACGTGCGAGCCGCGCCGCACGGCTAGAATCGATCGACGCGGTACTTCAATTCCACAAGAAAAGAGGAGACACCATGGCTAGTCCCGCAGATCCGCTCCACCATCCCGGCGCGGGTGCGCCGCCTTCCACGTTCGAGGAGGCGACCTACCGCAAGGTCAACTGGCGGCTCGCGCCGCTTCTCATGCTCTGCTCCGTGGTCGCGTATCTGGACCGCGTGAACGTCGGCTTCGCGAAGCTGCAAATGACGAGCGACCTCGGCTTGAGCGATGCTGTTTACGGCTTCGGCGCAGGCATTTTCTTCGTCGGCTATTTTTTCTTCGAGATCCCAAGCAATGTGATCCTGCACAAGGTGGGCGCGCGGGTGTGGATTGCGCGGATCATGGTGTCGTGGGGCGTGATCTCCATGTTGACGATGTTCGTCACCACGCCGACCATGTTTTACGTGATGCGCTTTCTGCTCGGCATTGCCGAAGCGGGCTTCTTTCCCGGCATTATTCTTTACCTCACCTACTGGTATCCGGCGCATCGGCGCGGGCGCATGACGACGTGGTTCATGACGGCGATTGCACTGTCGGGCGTGATCGGCGGGCCGGTCTCGGGCTATATCCTCAAGACGTTCAACGGCGTGAACGGCTGGCATGGCTGGCAGTGGCTGTTTCTGCTCGAAGGCGTGCCTTCGGTGCTGGTCGGCATTCTGGTGTTCTTCGCGCTCGACGACCGCATTGCGAAAGCAAAATGGCTGACGAAGGAAGAACAGGAACTCCTGCAGCGCCACGTTTCCGCCGAAGAAGCCACCAAGCACGACATGCCGATCCGCCAAGTGCTGACGAGCGGCCGCGTGCTGATGCTGAGCCTCACTTACTTTTCGTTCGTGATGGGTTTGTATGGCGTGAGCTTCTGGTTGCCGACCATCATCAAGGCGACCGGCGTGAAGGATGCGTTTGCGATTGGGCTGCTCTCGGCGATTCCGTTCGCGGCGGCGGTGATCGCAATGGTGCTCGTCACGCGCAGCGCGGACCGCACGCGCGAGCGGCGCTGGCACATCGCACTGCCCGCGTTTGCAGGGGCGATCGGGCTCGTGCTCTCGGTGGTCTGGGCGCAGAATACCTTGCTGGCGATGGCTGCTCTCACGCTCGCAACCATGGGCATTCTGACTACGTTGCCGCTCTTCTGGAGTTTGCCGACGGCGATTCTGGCGGGAACGGGCGCGGCGGCCGGCATCGCGATGATCAATTCGATCGGCAATCTCGCCGGGTTCCTGAGTCCGTATGCTGTGGGCTGGCTTAAGCAGGCGACCGCCGCTAACGATTCCGGCATGTATATGCTCGCGGCGTTTATGGTCTTGGGCGGTTTGCTGGCGATCAGCGTGCCGGCGCGGATCGTCAACCGGTGAGTTGAAGCAGGTTGCTGATGTTGAAGCCCTAGCGGCGACGTGCCGCTGGGGCTTTGTTTTTATGGATGGCGCCGTTGCGGTGCTGCGCCGCCAATCGCACAGGACACGACATGAGAACAACGCTATTCGCAGTCTGTCTTCTACTGTTCACAACCCTTTGCCATGCGGCTGGGAGGTGAGGGTGAGGCGCCATCACGAAAACGCCAGGTAGTGTTTCGTAAAGCTGTCGCTTAACACTTCCCATAGCGTAGGCGTTCCCTTTTCCACAAACCAGGAATCGCCGGCACGGAATAGCGCGCTTTGCCCGGTCGACTCGTCCGTGATACGCACTTCTCCCTGCAGGATCGTTGCCTGTTCACTGAACGGGTACACGAGGCGGTATGTGCCTTTCGACGTACCGAAATAGCCCGCGTTGATGGGATCGGTGGGCGCGCCGTGCGTCGCGTCGCCATACGCCTCTACGTCTCCCCCCTCAAGAATCTCGGCACCGAGCTTGCTCAGACTGCCCCACGGATGAAGATGTGCGATCGTCATACCGCGATCGATGATGGTCAGACTCATGATAAAAAATCCTGTGTCGAAAAGAGAATGGAACTCAACGGCGTCCATTCCAGTAGCCGGAGATCTGGTGAAGCGCCTTGCCCAGGCTGACGAGCAACGCGCGATAGCGGTCCTTGCCGCTGATTTCCGCGCGACCTATCGCGCTGATCAGTCGATACCGCTCCGAGCCGCCGAGGATACCCTCCGCAAAAATCTTGCAGATGATCTGGCTCGGCGTGACGCCGAAGCCTGAATAGCCCTGTACGAAGAAGACGTTGCCGTGTTCCGGCAAAGAGCCGATCTGTGGAAAAAGGTTGCGCGTTGTAGCCATAGGACCGCCCCACGCGAGATCGATACGGACGTCGTGCAGGTACGGAAATACCTCCAGCATCAAGCGCCGGTTCCATTGCTTGAGATCGGCGGGTACGCGTTCAATCACCTGCGTCGACGAACCGAACATCAGCCGGTTATCGTTCGTCACCCGGTAGTAATTGATGATCGGCCGGATATCGCTATACGCACCGCGAATCGGGCTGATCTGCTTGATCAGTTCCTTGCTCAGCGGTTCTGTCACCGAGTTGAATGCATACACGTTGATCGTGCTGCGATGCAACTCCGGCTCGATCCGGTTATTGAATCCGTCTACGGCCCACACCAGCTTGCGCGCGCTTACCGATCCCTTTGCTGTTCTGACTCGGATCCGGTCGCCATAGGTCATCTCCAGCGCCGGGCTGTATTCGAAAATGCTGACGCCGTAGATTTCCGAAATCGCCTTGGCCTCGCCAAGCAACAGATTGAGCGAATGCACATGCCCACCTCCCATATGCAGCAGCGCGGCCTCATAGACGCCGGAACCGACGATCTGCGTGACGTCGCGCCCTTCCATAAAACGTATTTCGTACGGCGAGCCAAGCGACTTGAATTCCTTCTCCCAGCTGCGCAGGGTTTTCGCCTGGCGCGCGTTATAGGCGAGATAGCCGTATCCGCTGCGGAAGTCCGCATCGATGTTGTATTTGGCGATGCGGTCACGCATGATCTGCGGTCCCAGGTCGCTGAGCGCGAATACCGCCCGCAGGCCCTCTTCGCCAACATCGGCCTTAATGGCATCGAGATCGTGTCCGATCCCGGCCATGACCTGTCCACCGTTGCGTCCCGTGCCGCCATATCCCAGGTAGCGCCCTTCGAGAACGACGGTGTCGGTCACACCCTGCTCTGCCAGCTCGAGCGCCGTGTGAATCCCGGAAAATCCGCCGCCGACGATCACCACGTCTGTTTCAATATCGCCGTCGAGCGACTGGAAACTCAAATCGTATTTCCTGGTTGCCGTGTAGTACGTCGGCGTTTCGTCCGTGTGCATTGCGCATCCCGTCTGTTTCGAAAGCATGCGGGCCTGCAACGACCCGCACAATCCTGATGGCAAACGATCTTAAGCAGACAGAACCCACGCCGTTATCACAAATCGGCAGCCGCTCGACCGAAACAAAAGCGCTCTGCTCGCCTCGTTGTTTCCCGCGCGGGATCCGCCGTCTCAGAACATCACCCTGAGTCCCGCCATTAACGCGAGCTGGCGATTCGAATTGCTGTTCACGAGGTTCGGAATCTGCGCGTAATTTGCCGTGCCGCCGGTCGCAGGGTCGATACCGAGTCCCCGCCCGGAGGCTACCTGCCCGATCGCGACGCCGTACAGTGCCGTGCGCTTCGACAGCGCATAGGTCGCGCCCAGGTTGACCTGATGCAAGCGTGTCGAACCGCCGCCTTCAACGCGCGCGTGGTTGAAGATGTACGCAGCTCCAAGCGTCCATGCCGGCGTCAGGTTGTACGTGGTGTTCAATTTGGCGATATCGAAAGTCACGTCTGCTCCGTCAGGACGTGCGCTGCTCGCGAAGTACGCGCTTTTTTCGAGCTTCGTGTGCGTATAGACGAGCGCGACCATCGCCTCGCCTAACGTAATCGATCCGCCAACACCTACCTCCTTCATGGTGCGGGCATTCTGCAGATTGCAGTACATCGCCGCCGCGTTGCTGCAGGCAAAGTCGCCAATGTAGCCGGAGGTCCCGCCGAGCGCGACATCGAGCGGATTGTTGAGAGCGAGATAACCGGCGCTCACCGACACGGGGCCATGGGTATAGGCCGCGGCAACTGCATAGCCGCGCCGTGCGCTGAAATTGCCGGCCTGGCCGCCCAGACTGAACGTGCCGCCGAAAGTGAACCCGCTGAAGTCGACGCTTGTGAACTTCACGGCGTTGTTCATGTTGAACGCTTCATTGAGGTTATCGACATCACCAAAGTGCGACCCGTAGAGTGTCGACCACGCGTTGCTCGACGCATAGACCCCGAGAAAGTCGGAGTACGAATCGTATTGCCGACCGAGGCTGAGGGTGCCGTACCGATCGTCTCGCAGACCGACCCACGCTTGGCGGCTGAAGAGCGCGCCGTTCTGCAGCATCGCGCCGTTTCCGGTCAGGAACTGGTTCTCGAGCGCGAACATCGCTTTAAAGCCTCCTCCCAGATCCTCGTTCCCCATGAGCCCCCACCTGGACGGCATCAGATAACCGCCTCCAAGCTGTACCGCATGCCCGCCGTGCACGGCACCGCTCGCGTCGGTGACCTGCTGGTTGGTCGAGTAGAGAACCCCCGCATCCACCGATCCATACAACGTCACGCTGCTTTGCGCGTGTGCGTCGTGAACCGCCGCGCCGAACAGCATGGCGCGCACGGCGGCATATCTCGCTTTACCTTTCACTTTCTACCTCTGCTTTATCAAGAATCCTGTAGCCCGAATGAAATTCGATCTCCGGTGCGACAAACCGCGGGCAAAGCCCATCCCGCTGAACGGCGCAGAGCGTCCTCATCTGGCGTACAAGCAGCGGGAACGAATCAGTCGCTACGCGGTGGGTTAGAGCGGTGGGTTAGAGCCGCGAGTTGCCCAGTGCGTCGAACGCACTGGGATTGCGCCTCTTGAGCCGGCGAGCAGAGGCGATTCCGGCAATCGCAAAAACCGGCATCAACACGGTGAGCCCATACGAGAACCCGACGCTAGCACCTGTCAGAACCGGGAAGTTGATGATGGCGAGCACGAGTACGCCGAGGAGTGCAATGCCCGAGAGCACCGGAAACACGAACACGCGCAACGCGCCTTCCTCTCGCTTCGCCGTCCGCGTAAAGAACCGAAGCACGGCCGCGGACGACAGCACCATCAAGGCGATGATGCAAAGCGTCGCAAGATTCGTCAGCCACGAGAACAACGTGAGCACGGGATCCGACTTGCCGACGATGAACGCGATGACGACACACGCGGCAATCACGGTCTGCAGTACCGAGCCGACGTGTGGGCTGCTGTGCGCGACATGCGTATGCCCGAGGGATGCCGGCAACAGACCTTCGCGCCCGCTTGCATAGAAGTAGCGCGCCGCCGAATTGTGGAAGGCGAGAAGACTCGCGTAGACGCTCGTGATGAACAGCACGCTCATCGCGTCGGTCAACGCATGGCTCGCGTAGTGATCGGACAGCGAATAGAGAAACGTTGTCGGGTCGGAAAGTCCGTTCAGGGTTTTCACGATCTCGTCGGCGCCCGCGCCAATCACCATGCACCACAGCGAGAACGCGTAGAAACCGCCGATCAGCAGCACCGAGATATACGTGGCAAGCGGCACCGTGCAGCGCGGGTCTTTCGCCTCCTCGCTATAGATCGTGGTGGCTTCGAAGCCGACGAAACTGGCAAAGCAGAACAGAAATCCGATGGCAGGCGTGCCGCTCAGAAATACGTGCGGCGTGAACGACGCGAATGTGACGCCGTGCGCGCCGCCCGACTTGAGGATCGCCACGTCGAGAATCAGCACGACAATGTATTCGCCGAACACGAGCAGCGACAGCAGCTTCGCCGACAGGTCGATTTGCCGGTAGCCGAGCACCGCTATGCTGGCCAAAGCGACGAGCGAACATACCCACCACGGCACGGTGACACCGAGACGCGCGGACAGAAAGCCGGACGCCACTGCACCAAACATTCCGTAGAGCCCGATCTGCATCGTGTTGTAGCCGAGCAGCGCGAGAAACGCCGCAGCACCGCCCGCGATTCCGCCCAGCCCGCGGGCCGTGAAGGCATAGAACCCGCCGGCGTCCGTGACGTAGCGCGACATCGCGGTGTAGCCCGCGGCGAACATCAGCAGGATCAGCACCGTAGCAATGAGCAGTGCCGGTGTGCCGGCTCCGTTGCCCAGCATGATGCCAATGGGGAAACCGCCCGCAATTGCGACGAGCGGGCCCGCGGCCAAGATGACGAAGAAAACGATGAAGCCGAGGCCGAGCGCGCCCTTGCGTAGCTCGGTCGACGGTGTAGGGTCCATTGCGACACTCATTTGATTCGCTCCCGATGGAATTGCCTGTCTGCTGTCGTAGTGCACGGCACCGGGGCTCGTCATGGGCGGCCCGACCGGGCCGCACGGTAGCCCGCCGTGTCGATGGCACTGTATGAAGCCAAAAATCGGGTCCGGCAGCACAGATTGGCAAGACGTCGCACGCCTCGGGTTTACGTGCTTTCGTAAGAGCCGGACGCACGACGACGTAGCGCGATCGAGCGAGGCACGAGCGAGCCGGCATTCATACAAAGCCGGCCGTGCACGAGAAATGAGAAGCGGCACTGCATTGCGCCACGCCTGTCGCAATGCTGAGGAAGCCAAGCGCCTCGATCACGCGGTTCACCGCCCAACGAGGGCTTCGACAGGCGCGTTGCGCATCGCGTCAATTCTTTCTCGGCGTCTGTGAGGGCAATTCGCCGAAGAGGTCGCGATACTCCCGCGCGAAGTAGCTCAGATGCGTGAATCCCCAGCGGGCGGCGGCATCGCCAATCAGCAATTCGCCCGCCGCTGTCGAGCGCAACAGTTGGCGAACCGCGTTGAGACGGATGGAGCGCAGGTACTCGACCGGAGTGACATTGGCGACGCGCTGAAAGCTGGTCTGAAGCGTGCGCCGGCTACAGCGCAGATGGCGGCACAAATCCAGCACCGTGAGAGGCTCTTCGGCCTGGTCCTGAATCAGGCGTTCGCAACGCCGCACGATTTCACTGTAGGTGCTGTGCGTCAGGTCGCGTGTCTCATCGGTGGCGGCCTCGAGAAGACCGAGCATGAGGCTCACCACCTCATCCTGAAAAAGTCGTGTGGCCGCCGGGTTGACGAAGCCAGCCGGATTGCGGGCCGCGGCCTCGAAATAGCGCGTCAGACCTTCACGCAGAATGCCAACGCGTTCGCCGGGCACGGGCAACACATGCTTCCTCAACTGACGCACGGCAGCGTCGCCGACAGTGATTCCGACGAGCTCCTCCATCGTTCCGGCCGCGAGGCTGACAACGGCGTAATGCATCGACTCCGGGGTATAGAGGCGAAACTCCTCGCGCGTGCCGAGTGCCATGATGGCGTAGCCATCGACACGCTGCCCCTGAAACGTGCCCTACATGGGCGCGGTCAGCGGCACAGCGATAGACGAGAGGCCGTTCGGCGAGACGCCCGACTGCACGACCCGCCGGTTGGTCGCTTCCTGGAAAAACTGGAAGCCGGGACTGTTCACCTGGAACAGCGTGCCTTCGAAGCGACCGGGCGTGATCTGGCGGTAAACCTGCTCCCAACCGTTGACGGCATGCGACAGATCGTGGGCGTCGGCGAGGGCGGCAATCCGGAATTCCATGATCCTCTCCTGCGAAACACAAAGCATCGTGCCCGATCAAAATTCGGATTGCGACAAGGTCTTCGGAATTTTCGTACCGCCGATGCCACGCGCTTCAGTGTGCAATGCAGACCGATTTCGTTTCGGTGAAACCCTCGATCGCATGCCGGCCAAACTCGCGCCCGATGCCCGACTGCTTGTAACCGCCAAACGGCATGCCGGGATCGAGCGGCACATGGCAATTCACCCACACGGTACCCACCTCTATCTGTGGAACAAGGCTCATCGCCGCGCGCAGGTCGTTGATCCAAAGGCTTGCGGCGAGTCCGTATGGGCTCTCGTTCGCAAGACGCAAGGCTTCAGCCACATCGTCGAACGGTGCGAGCGCCAGCACGGGGCCGAACACTTCGTCGCGCACAATAGCGGCGTCGGGCGGAACATCGGCGATTACGGCGGGCCGCACGTAATAGCCGGGCTCTTCGACCCGCGCGCCGCCTGCCAGAAATCGCAGCCCCTCGGCGCGGGCGCGCGCGAGGTGGTCTTCCACGCGTGCGCGGTGGTGCGCGGAAACCAGAGGGTTGATCTGCGCAGACGGGTCGATGCCGGGGCCCATCGTCATGGCGTTCACGCTGTCGGCGAGCCCCTCGACCACCTTCGCATATTTGCTGCGGTGCACATAGATCCGCGACACTGCCGCGCACACCTGCCCCTGGTTAAGGAGCCCGCCAGCAAGCGCACCTTGCACGGCCTGATCGACGTCGATGTCTGCCAGCATCACCGCCGGATTCTTGCCGCCGAGTTCGAGCGAAAAGCGCGTCATGTTTTGCACGGCCGCTGTGCCGACCCGCTTGCCGGTGGGCGTCGAACCGGTAAACGAAATCTTGTTGATACCGGGATGCGCCGCAAGCGCCGCCCCGCATTCGGCGCCGCCTGTTACCACGTTGAATGCGCCCGCTGGGATACCCGCGCGATGGCAAGTTCGGCCAGCCGCAACGCCGTGAGCGGCGTTTCGGGCGACGGCTTGATGACGACCGAGCACCCAGCCGCAAGCGCGGGAACCAGCTTCCAGACCGCGATCATCATCGGAAAATTCCACGGCACGATGCCGGCCACGACGCCCACCGGCTCATGCCGCGTGAAGGCGGTATAGCGAGCGCCGGGTGGAAACGGAATCGACACGTCCAGCGTCGCGCCCACGTCGATTGCACGAGCGACGTTGATCGACTTGCCCTGGTTGAGCGTCTCGAGTTGCGCCAGCTCCTCGGCGTGCGCCTCCAGCATATCCGCGAAACGAAGCAGGATGCGCTCGCGGTCGGCGGGCCGCAGCCCCCGCCATACGCGCGACTGGAATGCGGCGCGAGCGCTAGTCACGGCCCTGTCCACGTCGGTCGCGTCGGCATCCGGCACGGTGGTCAGCACATTGCCCGTCGCGGGATCGAATACGTTCGACCGGCGCGGCGAATGCGCGAGGCAAAGGGCGCCGTCGATGAAAAGGCCGTGTTCCCGTCCGACGAATGCACGGACGGCGTCGCATAGGGCGACTTTCGCATCGCTGCTCATATCGTTGATCTCTCGACTCTGGGGTGAAATGGCGTGCCCGGTGTACGTTTGGCCGGCAGCGTTCGCGGATCGGACGCCGACCGCTGCCCCCGACTGTAAAGAACCGGCGCTACGCGCGTTAGCGCAAATCGGCAGATGCGCGGAAATTTGCATCTCAACCGCCACGGGCTGCTCACCGGCGCGGGCAGCTCAAATATCTGCCCGGCCAGTGGTCGGTTTCCCGGACGAGACAGGCTCCATTGCGCGCGAAGCAGCAATACCGGTCATGGCAGCGGGCTTCGTCAGTGGAACAGCACACCGACCAGTTCGGTGCGACTCGAGACGCCGAGTTTGCGGAATATGCGCAACAGGTGCGTCTTGACCGTGGACTGGGCGAGCGCGAGATCGCGGGCAATCTGCTTGTTGGAGAGCCCGTTACGCACCAGCCGCGCGACCTGTTCCTCGCGGTGCGTAAGCCGCGCCGCACGGTTCGCCGCCTGCGGTCCGGCTTCGGAGAAACGCAGCGCAGGCTCGCGGCGCAGCCTGGAAGCCAGTGCGACTTCGAGCAACGGCGCAAGCGCATTCGCGCTTTCCACCTCCGTTCGGGAAAAGGGCGCCTCCGGCGCGAAGCGCAGCAGCGAAAATGCACCGACGACATGGCCATCGGCTCGCAAGAGTACTTCCATCACGTCGACCACGTGATGAGGCCGCAAGAAGCGCTGCCAGTAGACAGACCTGGTGCGCAGCGTCTCGGGCAGTTCACCGGCGAGCGTGAGCACGCTGCCTTGCTGTTGGACACAGCGCGACGGATGTAACGGGTCCAGCAGGCAATAGCGCTGCAGGTAGGTGCGATGCATGCCCTCCGCGAGGCCGAACAGTTCGAATCCCGATGGCTCGCGATCGCTGCCGATCCGGTAGAACACAGTCGCGCCGGGCCGCACGAGTCTGGCGAGTGTGGCCACCGCGGCTTCGAGCGCATGATCCTCGTGCTTTGCGTGCCGCAGAACGGGGCAGGGACGGATACCGGGGTCACAGATCATGACGTCTCCTTCATGAGCCAGTCGAGGCTTTGCCCGATCGATAGTAATGACCGACGCCTCGAGGCCGTGAGCCCTAATCGGCAAATCCCCTTCCCTTCGCCGACGGATCGCCTCGCGCTGTGGCGCATTTCGCAGGCCAGCGCGCGTACTGGTGCCGCTTGCCCACCGGTCAGGACGACGTGTTCATTCGGGATACCGCGTGACGTTGAGTACCCGTGCGTGCGCACCGACCGGGAAATTGGAGAGTGCGTCGAAGCGGCTGCCGTGATAGCCGAAGATCTTGCCGTCGGTCTTCATGCGTTCGAGGTCGATCATCACGACGCCGAGCGTCGGCACGATCTTCTCGCGCCAGATGAACAGATACAGCGCGGTGTCGATACCGATTGTGTGGCAACGGTCAACATCGCCCAGCCCCGCCTCCACGCCGGACAGACATTGCCACGCGTAGAAATTGTCGTTCAGATAGATGTGCTCGTAGCGCTCGGTCGCGCTGTAGATGTACAGGTTGCGCATGCCGATCAACTCCGTCGTCGGCTCATGGAGCGCGGCGCCGTGGGCGCCAACATCGGCACCGATCCGGCCGTGACGTATCTGCGCCTGCACGCCCGTCAGTTCCATTCCGCGCTCGACGCGCGTGAATGCGTCGATCCGCGTTTCTTTTTCGCCCGGCAGCACACCTACGACGACGGTGCAAAGCTGTTTGCTCAGGTCCAGCACATAGCTGGTGCTGGACGCTCGCGGTTGGCCTTCCTTATCCAGGAGCGGCTCGTCGGCGCCGATGTAATCCACGAAGTAGATGCCCGCGCGCAACGAGGTCACGCGGCACGCGTGCCGCTCGCGCGGTTGTGCCGGTCGCGCGGCCCCCGGCGGGACACGTTCGACCTCCACCGATTGCGCGGTGCCGAAATGCAGAGTGTCGACGCCTCCATCTGCGAAGGTCAACACCAATGTGCGTCCTTCGAGATCGCCGACGGGCGCAAGAATGTGACTATTGGGCGCAAAGCCGTCGGCGAGCACGCCGACCTGAATGAAGGTGGGTTGGGAAGTCATGACGAGGCGGGCTCCTGTGGGACGAAGGCTGAACATGCACCGCTCATTGAACGGCGGCACATGCACCCACTCTACAGACGCGGCGCCGCGCTCGACATCGACCAGAAGGATGACAACGGCTGTATCACGCCGTCGATGCGACAACGAAGTGGCATTCGTGTGTCCGGGGAAAAACGCATTGCCGACTTTTTTGTTTCCATTCCGCCATTCTGACCCACAGCATGCCGTTCATCCCGGACGGTCAAGGTCGTATGGAGCGGTGTTGCGCAACATCCGTCATGGTTTGCCGTCCGACGCAGGCACATCCTTTCTGCTACGCGTATTTGTCACCAATCGGATGGGTATCGTAGACGATGATCATCCGCTCGATGAGCCCATTGTCGTCGAATTCAAAAACATCGACGCACTCGAAACGCACCGCGGACCCATCTTTTAGCCCCCAGTCATAGACGAAGTAACCGGTCGCACGTCGGGCCCCCATCGGGCTGACGCAGATGTCGATAGCGTTATTCTGCTTTCTCCAGACGCTGCGTTGACCTTCGCAAAGAATGGCGCAGGGCGCATCCAGCCGAGAAACGGCGAGAAGATCTGGGCGTCCGGCGTGAACAACACACAGATCGCCGCGACATCGCCGCGCTCCAACTCCCCGAGATAGTTGCTAACCTGCCGCGTGTATAGTGCTTCCGACGATGAGGCCATCTTCATTCTCCGATCATTCGTTGACCACTCCGCGCATTCGAGCGGATGCGCATCCGATACAGGCACGATAGCGATGCACCGATGAGCAAACAATCGAAAAATCCGCAACCCGGGCATGCAACCCATGCATATCCATTGGCCGACCTTACGCGGGCGCTGCCGCCGCTGACAGCGTTCCAGGCATTCGTCGCCGCGGCGCAACTCGGGAGCATCAGCAAAGCCGCGGACCATCTGTGTCGAACGCAGGGCGCGGTGAGCCGTCAGATCCAGCAACTGGAAGCACACTACCGGTGTGCACTTTTCGCGCGCCATGCGTCGGGGCTGACGCTGACGGCGGAAGGAACCGAACTGTTGCCCGTGGCCGTAAACGTACTCACGCAACTGGTTCAACACGCAGACCTTCACGCCAAGACGGCGTCTGTCGTCACCCTGCGGTTGCCATCCACGTTCGCGATTCGTTGGTTGCTCCCACGGCTGGCAGACATCAATCACGCGTTGCCTGGAACAGAACTCCGCATCTCCACATCGGCGGACGACGCGCCGGATTTCACTACGCCTGACGTCGACGCCATCGTTGTTCGTGGAACCGGGCAGTGGCCGGGTATGGATGCGGTTCCGTTGTTTGCCGAGCAACTCACACCCATGTGCACAAGCGAAATGGCCGCATCGCTTAGCTCACCCGCCGACCTTGCTCATGTCACATTGCTCCATCCCGGGCACGGCCATGAGGAGTGGCGATGCTGGCTGGAAAGCGTGGGGGCACGGCACATCGACGCGAACCGTGGACTCGTTTTCGATACCCTCGATTGACGCTCACCGCTGCGGCGGAAGGGCATGGAGTTGCAATAGGCGATCCCCGGATGGCGAGGGACCGCCTGCGGGCGGAGACACTGGTGACGCCTTTTATCGACGTGGCGCAAAACGGCTTGTCGTACTTCGTCGTCTATCCATCCCAACGAGCCGCACAGTCCAAGATTCGCGCCCTCGCTGACGTCTTGTTTCGGCTTGCGCAGGAAGACTGATTGTTATCGAGGAAAGCAGTCCTGTACTGCGACCTCCCAGTCAATAGGTGACGCGAGCGCGAACGCCGCCAACGCCGGACGAGACATTTCGACGCGGCAGAGTCTCGTAGATGAGCGGAGCTGACGTTCGAATATCCGCCTAAGAGCGCGGTCGAACGACCGTAGAAGGCCGGGCTGAGGCGGTGCCACCGGCGAATCGCTCGCGGGAGAACGGCCATTGAGGCACCAACATTCTGCAAAGTCTGGGCACGCTGCGAGCGTCCGCTTCCGGCGACCACGAACGTCCTGTCAGGCTCCGCTGCCATCAATCACAAACCGCCCGCCGCCCGCCCCCACGCCCTACCCCATCCTGAACACCCGAACCACCTCCTCCAACTCCTGCGACTGATGCCGCAAACTCTCCGCCGCCGCGGCCTCCTCCACGAGCGCCGCGTTCTGCTGCGTCACCTGATCCATCTGGGCAACGGCCTGATTCACCTGCTCGATTCCCTTCCCCTGCTCCCGTCCCGCGGATGCAATCTCGGCAATAAGCTGCGCGACCTGCCGCACGCTGACGACGACTTCCTCGATGGTCGCCCCTGCCTGTCCCACCTGCGCCCCGCCCGCCTCCACGCGCGAGGCCGAGTCCGTAATCAAGGTCTTGATGTCCTTCGCAGCAGTCGCGCTGCGCTGCGCCAGGCTGCGCACTTCGGAGGCGACGACCGCGAAGCCGCGGCCCTGCTCGCCCGCCCGCGCGGCTTCCACCGCCGCGTTCAGCGCGAGGATGTTGGTCTGAAACGCGATGCTTTCGATCACGCCGATGATCTCGGCCACCTTGCTCGACGCCTCGCTGATCGCGTGCATTGTGCCGGTCACTTGCGACATGACTTGCCCGCCCTTCGCCGCGATACCGGACGCCGCCGACGCGAGCTCGTTGGCCTGCGACGCGCTGTCGGAGTTGTGTTTGACCGTCGTCGTGAGCTCTTCCATCGAGGCGGCCGTCTGTTGCAGCGAAGACGCCTGCTCCTCGGTGCGCGACGACAGATCGAGATTGCCGGCGGCGATCTGCCGCGACGCGCTCGCAATCGCCTCCGTGCCGTTGCGCACGCGCCCGACGATCAACGCGAGGTTGTCGCGCATCGCGCCGATCGCCGCGAGCAGGCTCGCGTCGTCGCCGGGCTTGCGGCGCACTTCGGTGGCGAGATCGCCTGCCGCAATGCGCTTCGACACTTCCACGGCACACGATGGCTCGCCGCCCAGCTCGCGCAACAGATGGCGCACAATCGCGAAGCCGAGCCCGCACACCATGACCACCGTCGATGCCGCCACAATCGCGACCATCCACAGCACGCGGCTGACGGTCCGCGCCGCCTCGTCGCTGCCCTGCTGCCCGAGCTGGACGTTGTACGCGCGATGATCCATCAGCGTGGCGTTGAGTTTGTCCGCTGCGGGCATCATCTGCGACTGCCCGAGCTTGAACGCTGCGGACGCATCCGAGTTGGACAGCTCCAGCGCCTTGTTGCGCAGCGCTTCATAGCTTGCGAGCAGCTCGCGATCTGCTGCGAGCATCGTGCGGTCGCGGTCGTCGGACAGTAACGGCTCTAGCGCTTGAGGGCATCGACGATGCGCTCGCGCTGGGCGCCAATCTTCGCCACGATCGCGCTTTTTCCGGTCGCATCCGGACTCAACATGTGTTGATAGGCGAGCACGCGCATTGTGCCGACGGTGACCTGTGCTTCATCCAGAACCCGCAGGCTTGGGACGGTATTTACACTTGCATAGGATGCCGAATCATAAACGCGCTGAATCTGATGGAACGCGAGGCCGGACACCAGGAACAACCCGAGCGCAGCACTGGCGATCAGAACGCTCAGCCGCTTCCCGACGCTTAACCGATAGAACGATTTCATGCCACCCCAAGTGTGGTTTTCTTCATATCAAAGCGCGGCTTGCGAGCCGACTTGTCGGGTCCGCCTGGTTAGCAGGCCTTGTCGATCTTTACGGCGCGGGGGCGTTGAACTGAAGACGGGGTTTACGTGGCATCGCGTTTACGCACACAGACGGGCGCGTCCGGCCACGGCGCTCGATGAGCGTGCGTTCACTCGCTTTGTGATCGTCGTGCCGAATGGCGTAGCGGCGACTTGAGCACGATGCGTGACCTCCAGGCAGGCGAGCGTACAAGTGGCGCCCTAAGCATTTCATAAGCTTTGACGGCTAAGATCGGCCAATTTCACTGCGATCTAGACCGATGAATGCACTGGAAGCGCTGAACCGCGCACTCTTTCTGTCGATCAACGCGACGCCGTCGACGCCCGTCTGGCTCATCGACGCGGCGCGCTTTATCGCCGATGACGTGATTTACCTCGTGCCGCTCGTGCTCGCCGCGTTGTGGCTCGCGGGCGGCGAGCACCGACGCGCCGCCGCAGTGCGGGTGTGCTGCGTCGTGCTGCTGGCGCTCGGCATCAATCAGCTGATCGGTCTTGGGTGGATGCATCCGCAGCCGTTCATGATCGGCTTGGGCCATACGTTTATCGAGCACGCACCGGATTCATCGTTTCTGAGCGACCACGGCACCGTGTTGGCAAGTGGCGCCTTGACGTTGCTGCTCGCAGGCGAGCGGCGCTACGGGCTGGCGTGCTGCTGGCGGGTCTTGCGGTGGCCTGGGCGCGTATCTTCATCGGGGTGCATTTTCCGTTGGATATGGCTGGCGCCGTTGTTGTCGCTTGCGTGGCTTATGCGGTGGTTGCTCCGCTGTGGGGAATGTCCGGCGCGGCGCTGACTCGTGGTCTCGTTGCGGTCTATAGGAAGGTGCTGGCGTGGCCTATCGGGCGGAGGTGGATTTCGTCGTGAGGGGCGAGGCGGTGTTGGGCGGCGGTTCCTAATCGACAGGAATCGGTTGCTGACCGCGAGCGAAAGCCCGCGCGACTTCTGGTAGG
The DNA here is from genome assembly GCA_940746715.1 of uncultured Paraburkholderia sp. Lineage (GTDB taxonomy): Bacteria > Pseudomonadota > Gammaproteobacteria > Burkholderiales > Burkholderiaceae > Paraburkholderia. The sequence goes on along the minus strand of CALNWN010000003.1, from coordinate 299,134 downwards.
GTTAAGCCGCACACCTCGCCAGCAACCCGCAACTTGTTGCCAGTGCTGCTTCCTGAGGCATTTATCGTGAGCATCGGCAGCAATCGGCCGATTCTGTTGAAAAAGTCGCCGCAGATGCGGAATGTTGGTTATCCTGGGAAACATCAAGCGACGGGAGCGAATCGTCATGATGGGTCGACTGGATAGCGGACAGGACAAGCTCTTCTACTCGTTCAACCTCGACAACCACGTCCCGCAATCGCACCTGTTGAGAGGCATCGATCGCTTCCTCGATCTGCGAGATCTGCGCCAGCACCTCGCGCCGTTCTACAGCCCAATGGGCCGTCCATCGATTGACCCGGAACTCATGATTCGCATGTTGATCGTGGGTTACTGCTTTGGCATCCGGTCCGAGCGACGCCTATGCGAAGAGGTGCATCTTAACCTCGCATACCGGTAGTTCTGCCGCTTGGGCCTGGAGGATGCCGTACCGGAGCATTCGACGTTCTCAAAGAACCGTCACGGGCGCTTCCGCGATAGCGATCTGCTACGTCACGTATTCGAATCAGTGCTGAGTCGCTGCATGGCGGAGGGCCTCGTCAAGGGAGAGGGATTCGCCATTGACGCAAGCATCATCAAGGCGGACGCGAGTCCTGCGCACGGAGTACCGGCAACAGAGCCTATCGACTGGGGTCGTGTCGAGGGGCAGAGCCGCGCTGTGCGGGAATATCTTGATGCACTGGAACAAGCCAATCCGGTGGGAACAGATACGTCCGAGCCAGCAGTCTCTCCAACGCCTCCTAAGAAGATATCACTGACCGATCCTTGTGCACGATGGACGGCAGCTCCGGGTGGTCCCGCATTCTTTGTCTACTCGACAAATTACCTGATTGATCTGCAGGCAGGCATCATTGTCGATGTTGAAGCGACGCCGGCGAACCGGTCACAAGAGGTCGACTCAACCAGGACAATGATCGATCGCGTCGAACACCAACGGAACCTGAAGCCTCGCAGACTGGTAGGTGACACCGCATACGGCACAGCGGCGCTGCTCGGCTGGATGGTTGATGAGAAACAGATTGAACCACACGTCTCGGTCTGGGATAAAACAACGCGGAAGGACAATACGTTTTCCCGCAGCGAATTTATCTGGAACGAGCAGGCCAACGAGTATCGATGTCCTGCGGGGAAAGCGCTACGCAGCGACTGGCGTCCATTCAGAAATCCCCGCACACGCGTCACGAAAGCCGACACCATCGTCTACCGATCGAGCCAGATGGACTGTCACGGCTGTTCGATGAAGGATCGGTGTTGTCCGAATACACCGTTCCGCAAGGTCGTGAGAAGCGTCCATGAAACCGCACGTGATCAAGCGAGGCGCATCGCGGCAACCCCAGAATACAAACAGTCGCGTCGGCAGCGAAAGAAGGTGGAAATTGCTCTTCGCTCACCTCAAGCGCATCCTCAAACTCGATCGCTTGCGGCTGCGTGGTCCAAGCGGTGCGCATGATGAGTTTCTAATGGCAGCAACTGCTCAAAATCTGCGAAGAATGGCCAAATGGCTCATGCCTGAAGGTAAGCAGAGCAACCAGGCAGCTACATGACGAGCGATGGGGAGCATCGCACGTTGCAAGACTGCCGTCTCGCTGGATTCTCCAACTCGAAACGCTCTGTAAGAAAACTGCGCCCCCGAACCTAAACACGACTTTTTCAACAGAATCGGCCATCAGGGGGCATTCGCCCACGCCTTCATGCGGGCATTCAGACGTCGGTTTCACTTCGGAAAACGGCCATTCGGTTCGCCGGCATCATCTTATGACTTGAGGGCCGCGAGGACGAGATTTCTGACGAAATGGCGCGTCTTGCAGGTTTCTGGCTCGCCCACGAGTACCGCGAGGTAGTTTCGCGCCCGCTTGAGCAGAGCCGTCTACAGTCGAGCGCAACGATATTCAGAAATTGGTGGAATCTGCAAGGTTATGATGAACTCTGTCTATTAAGGTGGGAAGAATTTATCAAGAAGGTCTGTGAAACCGTTTCTTGTTGAAGCTTGTCAGTTCGGATTTGGTCGAATCGAGCGCTCGAGATACGCCATGTTAGGCGCTGTGCATGCAGGAAACGAACGAGACTGATCGGGGAGAAGGCGCATGGCATGGAGACAATTCGAAGTCCAGACCTGTATCACATTGTCGCTTCTGGGGCATGCGATAGCCGGCCAATCGCAGCCATCAATCATGCAGTTCAGACAACATGAAGAAGCACAGCACAATCGACCTACTGACAAGCCCGAGGTTAATGCTTCACCCAGAAGTAGTCTCGTTATAAGCGGCCACAAAGATCCCGGCATAGAAATATGGTTCGATCTGTCTTACGGTACAACAATCAAACAATGCAACACACAGTCCGTCGCGAATCGGATGCTTGGCGCGCCGGATGTTCCGCAAGCGGTCATTGATTCGATACAGGTTCCCGCTGGTCAGACCGAGTTCTCGGTGCGGTTTTTTCTTGATCGATATCTGCCAGGTGGTTGCAATTGGCAGCCCATGGGGTTGGGCCATGCGGAATTCGAGCCGGCGTTGAGCCAAGGGCCGACCGTGAGCACTGGAGTCGTTTCGATACGGCCGAACGGTAAGCGCAGTACCGAGCTGGCGTGGGTTTGCCAGCGGGCGAAGACGTTTTATTCAAGTGGAGGCCAGTCATGGCTCAAATGCCATACAAAGCAGCGCGTATCGAATGAGCAAGCTACCATTTCTACCAAGGGCGGCGTGGTCGACGTCGAGTTTACGTTGGAGACGGGTGCAGGTTCGCCCGCGAACGATGAGTCGAATTAGACTCAGCCATCCCGGACATATCCGAAGTTGTGTGTGAGGCGCGTTGAGACTCACAGCCCGATGATGAAGCGCTCGGGTAAAGCAGTGTGAACTGCGTCATCGCGCTTTTCCAATCATGTTGAGAACCGGTACAGTTGGCAACGACGTTGCGTAGCGCCAGCAAGATCAGTTTGAGCGCGGCCTCGTCGCCCAGGAAAGCGCCTGCCTCAACCCTTGGTATAACGACTAGCGACATTCCGTCGTTTCCTTGAGATGCGAACGTCAGCTACGGCCGATCACCTTCCCAAGTCAACAGGCGATTGACCGCAATTCGTCAGAACGGGACACTAGGGCCATCGCCCGATGACCGGCCGCACCGGGTCGAGAGCGCTCATCCGCTGGCCGAACCTAGGAGCCGTCGACATCCGGCGTGCGCACAGTTCGGCAACGGCGCCGCGGCCAACCGGGCGTTGCCCGGTGGCCTGCTCGCTATGCGAAGAAGAACACACGCCCGTCCTCAAACGCAGTCTCCGCTCAGCGTAACCGCTTCTTGTATCTATGTTTGATGCACAGCACGACAACGCTATTCGCCTTACCAGGGCTGAAGCGGTCAAATCCGGTGTCAGCTTTGACGCATCTTGACGCAACGGCCCTACGGCGCAACGCATCGCTCAGGCTCGGCCACGCCATTCTACAGACGGCGCTAAAATGGACGGTTCCGGGTAAACGCCCGATTATTCAAGGCACGTGCATACATGGAACGCGAATCCCAAATTCCGGACGATCAGCAGGAAGACGAAGACGATTTGCCCAAGACCGTCTCGTTCAAAGATGCCGTGGTCATGAACGCAGACTGGACGATCGAGACTATCGACAATCAGATCAGGAAAGGGAATATTGATCTGCAGCCGACTTTCCAGCGGCGCGCAGCTTGGGACGACACGCGAAAAAGTCGATTAATTGAATCGATTATTGTTGGCATGCCCGTCCCGAACATCGTTTTGGCAGAAAACAAAAGCCATCGTGGCCGTTTTATCGTCATTGACGGAAAGCAGAGATTAGTCTCAATTAATGAGTTTCTGGCTGGTGGATACCGACTCAAAGGGTTGGACATGCGTGCCGACCTGAACGACAAGCATTACGACGATTTACCTGCCAATGATAAAGAATCGTTAGATAACAGCACGATCCGCGCGACAGTCATAAAAAATTGGAGTGATGACGACTTCTTGTATGCAACGTTTTACCGTCTCAACAGCGGCAGTCTTCCTCTTTCCCCTCAAGAGTTGAGAAAAGCGTTAGTCGGGAATAAGCTCCTTGATTCGATCGAGACTTACTTAGTCCAGAGCGTCACGTTCCATCAAGTCTTCGGTCAAGGTCTTGACAAGCGTATGCGGGACTCCGAGCTCGTTCTACGCTTTCTTGCGTTTGACAGGGCGCTCACTGAGTATCGAGGTGACTTCAAGAATTTCCTTGACGAGACAACACGATATTACGAGTCAGATTGGGCCGCCCGTAGCGTGGAGGCAAATGCTGCTTATGAACGTCTAGACGCTGCGCTTGATGTCACCGCAGCTATTTTTGGCGCCGATAGTTTTAAGAAATGGTTGGGTGACAAGTACGAAAGGGTGATCAATCGCGCGGTGTTTGATTGCATTGTTAGGTTTTTTGCCGATCAAGATGTTGCCGAGTTGGCGCTGCCAAAGAATGCTGAAGTCGTTGAAAGCTTCAAAGCCGTCTGCCTTCAGGTAAATTTCAAGGACGCTGTAGAAAAGACCACGAAAACCGTTGACGCGACTCGCCGTCGCATTTCCATCTGGGGGATGGCGCTTGCGGCCGTCATTGGGCGGAAATACGACGAGACGACTTGGCGAATCGTGTAGGACCGCAACCAGATGCCGTGCGCACATTTTGAGAATCTCAAGCAGAGAATTGCTGGCCTGCGTGCCAAGTTTCTTGACGATCAGATTTCGAATGAAGCCAACGACCCGGCGGGATTTCAGGCCGACCTCGATCGGTTGGCTGCGTTTCGATTGCTGGCTCACGCAGAGATAGAAGAGTTTCTGGAGACGAAGGCGTCAGAGGGAATCAATCGGATAGAGGCTGCATATCGTTCTGGTGCGCAGAGTATACAGGCTAACGCGTCAATCTTCGTAATGGGTAGGGTTTTAGAACTGGGCTCTGACGAGAGAGCGATGAGATTCGAGGTTCTTGGCTGGGAGGGCTATTTTATCGGCGTGGTCAGAGCCGCCAAGAAATTCATCTCGGAGAACAATGGGATAAAGGAGGGCTCCTTCAAGCACCTCGCGTTGTTCAGTGGCAAGATGCCCGATGAGATCGACGCGGCCTTGGCCTTTGCCCTCAACAGTTATGGTAAGAGCAGGGGCGACGTTGCTCACAAGAGCGCAGCAGGCGTAAGGACGTTACGGGCGCCGAGCGCCGAGGCGAAGGATGTCGAAGATATCTTGAAAGGGCTTCAGTCCTTTTTTGTTCCAGCGCCTGCTAACTAGGCGATAGAGCCCTACGACACCACGGTGCCTGAAACATCAGGATCGAGTCGTTTAGTAAGTCGCTACCTGCACCTGCGCGGAGAGGCACGTCTCATGTGCCTTGGGAGCCGTCGTTGACATTCCACAAGCTCGAGCGGCGGGTGTGGGTCGCGAGGCGCCTATCCACAATGCGTATCGAGTTTCCGGAACCGAAGCCCCCTAGTCGTGATCCGCCGCGCCAAACCAATGTAAATAGTCCTACGGCGCCGCGGCCAGCAGCCGTTCCACCCACGAAGCCGGCAAGCCGCACCACATCGTAATTCTCCCCAACGCGCATAAAGCTAACTTGCCCATTAAGCCAGGACAACTCGGGTTCAGCAGCATCGAACGTCCGCTCCACAACTAACTCACCATCCTTCGCGTCATACACGCGACCAACATAATCAGCGTCATGCCCGTTGTCGCGCAGCAGACACAGCTCAGCAATGTACTTCCCGTCGTCCGAGGGTTTTCTTTCACAGTCGTGCGCCCTCGACCGTAGCCTGACGTCTAGCGCGTAGTCAACCACTAGCGCGACCGTGAAAACGGCGAAAAGACATTTCCCGAGAGTCTTCAATACACTCAAAGACCGCCCTCGCCTGCCAGCCGGAGCAGCAAAAACGTAGACCATACCGCACACGCACGCCGCAGCCCCAACAACTGCCAACACTACAACTCCGAACGCGATTAACGCGCCGCTTCCAACTCCTTGCAATCCCATCGCGGCATCCTCATTCGGATAGGGGACTTTGGTCTAGCTGCCCCGGTTCATTTCTATCGCTCGCAAGCTCATAGCCTTCCGCATCCAGAACATATCTCCCGCCCGTCCACCCTCTCGACCCGCATTGTCAACTCTTCACAAGCCGCAAACATTCAACCGCTGAAAACCAAATCCGAGACAGCCACGCCTTTATAATTATCAAGTCGCCGGAAAACACCTGGCGACCAGGTTTAGCAGCCTGACGTTCCAACCGCACACCCGCCCAGGCGGGTCGTGCGTCCGCTGCTGCACGTCCATATTTCTATGGGCGGGCTGTGGTGGGGGAGCCGCGAGGCTCGCCGGATTGTTGGAACGCCAGTCTGCTAACCCCGTCACGTGCCCGCTCACCCTTCCCCAAAAAGCGGTTGTCCGGGCGATCCAAAAGCATCACAGGGAGATCGCACATGACCAAACCCATCAAAAACCAACAAGCCCAACGCGCACCCGTCGACGCCCTCCAGTACGAAAAACTCGCCCTCTCCGCATTCGACCTGTGCGACCGGCAGGTAGCTCAACTGGACACCTTGATTACACTCGCGTCCTCAATACTTAGTAATCCTGCCATTTCACGCGACGAACGGCGTCGCCGTCAGACGCTTCTCGAACTCCTGCTGGACACAGCAGAGCAATATCAACAGGAACTGGAATGCGACCGCGAGCTATTCCAGGTAATCGCGCTCGACGCCAAAGGCGTCCCACACAGCCGCCTCACCGCGCACCACGCGACCAGGCTACTCGCCGAGGCATCGCAGAAAGCAAAAGCCCCAGCAAACAACGAAACCACCGCCGCGCCCCGCAAAAAAGCACTCACCAAGCTCGCGCTCACCGTGCCCGCGCACATCGCCCAACCGCCGCACACCGCACCACACTAACGCGGCAGCACCAAAAAAAATGGCCGCAGCACAAGCTGCGGCCATCAGTCAAAACAAGCAGAACCACCTCAAACGATATTCATCGCCAACGCACTCTCGCGATAATGCAGGCTCGCCTTCTCGGCATCCCCGAGTTGCTCATGCAAGCGAGCCAACGCGCGATGCGAGCGAATTTTCAGCGTCTCGTTATCGGCGAGCTTCAACGCGCGCTCAAGGAACGATTGCGCCTTGCCCCACAACTGCTGATGCAGGCAAAGCCGCCCCAACGCAAACAGCAAGTCCGCATCTTCGGGACGATCCTTCTGCCACGCCTCGGCCTTCTGGATCAGCGGCAACGCGTCGCCGCCCGCCGTGTCCGGATAACGACGCAGCAAAACGCGCATCCCAGTTCTGCGCAAGCGCGTCCTCGACAATCTTGCGCGCTTCCTGCGGACGATTCAGCGCGACCAGCAGTTCCGCGGCGAGATCGGCGAGACGCGGCGAATGGCGCTCCGTCGGCGTCAACGAATTCCACAGCTCGAGCAGCGCATCCGCGTTATGCCGACGATCGCGCAGCAGATTCTCCGCTGCCAGTTGACGCAAACGCACAGCCACAGCCGGGTGAATCGCCTCGCGCTTTTCCAGCGTCTTGACGAGCTTGAGCACTTCGCCCCAGTTCTTCAATTGCTGTTGCGCGCGCAACGTGATCTGCTGTGCGTGAATGCGCCGGCCGCCCTGCGATTGCATTTCCTTCAGCACGGCCAGCGCGCCGTCGGCGTCGCGGCCGTCGGCGCGCATGTCGGCGGTGGCCATGAGACGCGCGTCCTGCCAGTCGGCTCTGTCGATCTGCGCGAGCCATTCGTCGCGCCGCGCATATTCATGCATGCGATGCGCCGCCGTCGCCGCGATCAGACCCGCCGCGCCCTTGTTGTCGCCATTCGCGAGCGCGTCTTTCGCGGCCTTTTCCGCGCGCGAAAACCGCCCAGCGTACAGATTGCCGATCGCCTCACGCAGCGCCGCGTGCGCCTTCGCGACCCGCGCGCGCACGATACGCGGCCACCCGCTGTGGCATGCGCCAGATATTGCGCACAATACGCAGGAGCGCATACACCAGAATGAACAGCACCACGAGCCCGACCACGAACAGATTCAGCGACATGTCCACGCGGTACGGCGGATACACCAGCAGCACCTGTCCCATGTCGAAGCGCCCGACCACCGCGAGCACAACCGCGATGGCGAACAGCAACGCGAGCCATAGAAGTCCCCGGATCGCCATGATTAACCTCGGCTCCGGTATTGATTGACGGCTTGCAGGCTCGTATTCAGATTAGGCAATTCGACGGCAGCCGAACCGGCCTCGACCTGCTTGACCAGATCGACCACATTCTGCGTTTTCTTCGACGATGCATCGAAATAACGCGTCAACGCATTCTGCGCCGCCTGCAGGTCGGACTTGAGCGTGGTCTCGTTGCGCGACAAGAGCGCGAGCCGCGCCGACAGCAAACGCAGCTTCACGTTCTCGCGCACGAAATAGCCCTGGTCGGGCGCGACCATCATCGCGTCCGCATTGTCGATGCGGCGCACCTGCACGAGGCTCGTCAACTGCTGGCCGATGCCGCTCGTCACTTCGCGCCACCACACTTTCCAGCACGGCTCGCCGGTGGCCGCCGACACCTTCGCCGTGTCGGCCCACGTCGCCGCGTGTGGCGTGGCATGCGCGATCTGCACCTCGCCCGAGAGCGGCAGGCTGTCGATCTGATCCACCGCGTTGTCGAGCTTGATGGCAAGACCCGTGAGGTCGGTTGAAGGCGCGGCCTTCAGCTTGTCGATGTCCTGCGCGATCGCCTTGCGCACCGCCCCCGCCTGCGGGCTGTCCGACGCCGCGAGGCGCGTGTCGGCGCTTTGCAGCGCGAAGAGCGCGAGTTGCGTGTTGCCGGTCAGCTGCAATTGCTGGCTCGCGGCGGACAGCATCTGCCCCACTTCGGCGAGCGTCCAGTCGTCGCGATTGCGCGCGAGATCCGCGTACTGTTGTTGCAGCGCCTGCTGCGCGGCCTGCGCGTCGGCGAGCTTGCCTTCCAGTTGCGCGACCTGCGCGTCGGACTGGCGCACCGTGGCGAGCGCCTGCTCGGTCTTGATGCGCAGTTCGTTGGTCTGCGTGTCGTTGGCCTGCTGACGTTGCGCGATCTGCTGCTCGGTACGCTCGAGCTTGCGATTGAGCGCATAGCCGCCCACGCCCGCGGCGCAAGCCAGAACCACGACGACAAACCACAGCAGCGGTCCGCTCGCGCTGCGGCGCTTTTGCGCTTCGTAGGGCGTGAAGGGTGGGTTCGGCGGCAAGCTTGCAGTCGCGGCCGGCTGGGGTGAAGCGTTCGTGGATGCGTTCGTTTCAGTCATGCGTGATTGAGCCGGTGAATAAGCCGGATTGGACGGTACCGGTTGAACTTCGGTCGGCAGAGTGGAGAGCAAGGCTTGGGCGATGCGCTCGTCGCCCGCGCCGGACACCGTAATCCTATCAAAACCCAATGCTCGCGCGGTCTGCGCAATACGGGGATGCGGCGTAACGAGCGTCGCGCGATTCAACTGCGCGATTTCGTCGGCGGTAAGGTGTTCTTGCGCGAGTTCGTGCAGATTGCGCACGCCCTCGGAACTGGTCAGCAGCCACGCGTGCGGTTCGCCGGCGAGCAGTTGATGAACGCGCGCCCACGCGGTGATGGACGGCTCCGGCACGAGACGCCGGTATGCCGCGACCGTCTCCACTTCGGCGCCTGCTTCGCGCAGACGATCCGCGAGCCACTCGCGGCCGCCGTCGCCGCGCACGATCAGCACGCGCTTGCCTTCCAGATTCGCCTCGCCGAGCGCTGCGTCGATGGCGGCGAAGAGGCCTTCGGAATCGAAGCGGCCGTTGTCGTCATCCACGCCCGCCGCCGGGCTGATCACCTGGTGCGCGGGCGCACTCACGCCATGACGCGCGAGCGCGCGTACGCTGCCCGGCCCGACCACGCCGACCGGCAGCGCATGCGGCCAGATCGCGCTGCTTCTGGCGAACGCGTGATCGATCGCATTCGGCGACACGAACACGACGAGCGCGTAACGCTCCAGCGAACCGAGCGCGGCGCGCAGCGGCGCGTCGTCCGCAACCGGGGCGATGTCGATGAGCGGGAAGTCCAGCGTGGCGACGCCGGCCGCGGCCAACCGCGCAATCAGTTCATTCGACTGACCGGCCGGTCGCGTAATGACGACCGTGAACGCCGCCTTCCCGGCGGGTGATGACGACGCGTTGCGCGGAATGTCGGCCGCCATCAGTCGCCGGACGCCGTGCTGTCCGCCGCGCCCTTGTCGGTGCCTTGACTGGCGCCTTCACCCGCATCTGCGCCCGCATTGGGACTCGATGCGGCCGGACCGCTCGCGGTGCTCAGCGCGCGGACAATCTCCATCGCGCCTTGCTGTTCCAGCGCGCTTGCCACTTCGCGGCCTAGGGCGACGGCGCGCTCGGTGGTCGGCGCGGGCGCCGACGCCTGCGCGCTCAGCACGCGCTGGCCGTCGGGCGTAGCGACGGCGCCGCGCAGATGCAGCGCGCCGTCATGCCACGTGGCATACGCAGCGAGCGGCACTTCGCAGCTGCCGCCGAGCGCGCGCGACACCATGCGCTCAGCCTCGACGGCCGCCGCCGTATGCTCGTGATGCAGCGGCGCAAGCCACGCCGCCAGATCCGCGCGGTCGGCGCGAATTTCAATGCCGAGCGCGCCCTGCCCCGCGGCGGGCAAACTGTCTTCCGGATCGAGCAGCGCGCGGATGCGGTCCACAAGACCGAGGCGCTTCAAACCGGCCGCCGCGAGAATAATCGCCGCGTAATCGCCGCGATCCAGCTTGGCGAGACGCGTGTCCAGATTGCCGCGCAGCGGCCGCACTTCGAGATGCGGATAGCGCATGCGCAGCATCGCTTCGCGCCGCAGGCTGGAGGTGCCCACCACGGCGCCAGCCGGCAGCGCGGCCAGCGAGTCGTAATCGTTCGAGACCAGCGCATCGCGCGGATCTTCGCGCTCCATGATCGTGGCGAGCGCAAAGCCCGCCGGCAATTCCATCGGCACGTCTTTCAGCGAATGCACGGCGAGATCCGCGCGACCGTCGGCGAGCGCGGCTTCCAGTTCCTTGACGAACAGCCCCTTGCCACCCACCTTCGACAGCGTGCGATCGAGAATCTGATCCCCGCGTGCCGTCATTCCGAGGATTTTTACGTCGCAAGATGGATATAATTTGTGCAGCGCACATCGCACATGCTCCGCCTGCCACATGGCAAGGCGACTCTCTCGCGAAGCAATCACAAGCGTGTGGGGTGGCGCGGCAAACGTCTCGGTGTTCATTAGCTTGCGATTGAATGACGGGATGGAATAACAAGGAATGTTAGCATGCGCCCTTGCGTTCTCCCCTCGCTTCACCCGCCTGCCGCCCTTACGGATCAAGGCTCGCGTCGGGTTTCAGAGGGCGCCGTGCCGACGCGGTATCGATGGAGGAGACGGGCCTCGCGCCATGCGCGGCGGTCCACGGTGTCGTGCGGCTGCCTCGCGGCCGTCTCGCCGCGGCCTCTTCACGCACGGTCGTTCGCGCATCGCGGCGCAACATGCGCCGTATGCAGACTTCGTGCGGGCGCGGCCATCCTCTCCGGCGTATCGCCATCGGTGCATACCGCTTCATGCAGTTCACGTTGCAGTTCCAGTGCAGTTTCGAGTTCCGCAGTCGCAGTTCATCACTTAACAGACCCTGGCTTCCCTGAGGAAACCCATCGTGACGTCTTCCGGATCGGCGCGCTCCACCCGCCGCAACACTGCATCGCCCAACGCTCCCATTGACGACGCCGCGCCCCCGGCCGCCGCATCGTCCACTGTCGAGACTGCGCAGCCGGCCAAAGCCAAACGCGCGACATCTGGCGCGAAGGCCGCCAACGCGGCAAAAGCCATCAAGGCCGAGAAAACTTCCGTGCCCGTCAAAGCGGACAAAACCGTGAAGACGTCGAAGGCGGACAAATCCGGCGAGGCCGAGCCTTCCGCCCAAAAGGCCAAAGCCAAAGCCGCGGACAAGACGCCGACGCTGCAAGGCCAGCTCGGCAACGCCGACAATCCGGCCAAAGCCGCGCTGATGGTGATTCCGCTTTTCGAAACCATTCCCGACTTGCGCAACGCGCCGCACATCATGCGCGATCTGCTCGCGCTGCCGGGCGCCGATTCGATCATCGAGCACCAGGGCAACGAGCAGGAAGTGATGCTCGGCTATTCGGACAGCAACAAGGACGGCGGTTTTCTCACGTCGAACTGGGAGCTGTACCGCGCGGAACTCGCGCTGGTGTCGCTCTTCAACGAACGCGGCATTACGCTGCGGCTCTTTCATGGACGCGGCGGCACCGTCGGCCGTGGCGGCGGCCCGACCTACCAGGCGATTCTGTCGCAGCCGCCTGGCACCGTCGACGGTCAGATCCGTTTGACCGAGCAAGGCGAAGTGATCGCGAGCAAGTTCGGCAATCCGGAAATCGGCCGGCGCAATCTGGAGACGGTGGTGGCCGCCACGCTCGAAGCGTCGCTGCTGCCGCACGGCAATGCGCCCGCCGATCTGCCCGCCTTCGAGGAAACCATGCAGCAGTTGTCCGACGCGACCATGGCTTCGTATCGCGCGCTGGTGTATGAGACGCCCGGCTTCAAGGAGTATTTCTTCGAGTCGACGCCGATCTCGGAGATCGCTGAGCTGAACATCGGCAGCCGGCCGGCGTCGCGTAAGTTGCAGGACCCGAAGCATCGCAAGATTGAAGATCTGCGCGCAATTCCATGGGGCTTTTCATGGGGCCAATGCCGGCTGCTGCTGACCGGCTGGTACGGTTTCGGCAGCGCGGTCGCCGCCTATCTCGACAGCGCGCCGAGCGACGCCGAACGCGGACGCCGTCTTTCGCTGCTGAAGAAAATGCATAAGAGCTGGCCGTTCTTCTCGACGCTGCTCTCGAACATGGACATGGTGCTCGCGAAGACCGACCTCGCGGTCGCCTCGCGCTATGCGGCGCTCGTGTCCGACAAGAAGCTGCGCAAGCACGTGTTCGAGCGGATCGTCGCGGAATGGGAGCGCACGTCGAAGGTGTTGTCGGAGATCACCGGCAAACGCGAGCGGCTCGCGGAGAATCCGCTGCTCGCGCGGTCGATCAAGAACCGCTTTCCGTATCTCGATCCGCTCAATCACTTGCAGGTCGAACTGCTCAAGCGTCATCGCGCGGGCGATACGAATGCGCGCGTGCGGCGCAGGATTCATTTGACCATCAACGGGATCGCGGCGGGGTTGCGGAATACGGGCTAGCGGTTGGTGGGGGCGGCGCTTTTTGTATGCGCCGCTCGCTCTGCGTGTTTGGGTGAAGCCGGGCGCGGTCGGGTGACTGCGGTCGGCTTTTGTTTTTTGCGGCGTGGCGTTGCATGCGATCAACGCACGGTTCAACCCCCGCCTCAATCATCACCGCATCCAGCTTGAACGACCCATCTTCCTTCACGTCAAAAACTGCCTTACCTCATCCGGCGAACCGCGCCACAGCGATTGAATCGCGACAACGCGCGGCTCGGGCGTGCGCATGCGCGCCACCCACGAGCTGAACTCGATGTCGATGCGCCAGCGCTCGCGAATCGACGCCTCGAAACCCGCGGCCTCGAACATGGCTATCCATTCGTCCTCACGGTAATCGCGAATATGCGAGCCGTCGCGCAGCAATTCGATCGCCTGAATACGCGTGTCGAGCAGCGGATGGTCGATGCCGGCAATGTCGATGAACAACACCCTGCCGCCCGGCTTCAGCACGCGCCGCACTTCGGCAAGCGCGGGCGCCACGTCATGCCAGTGGTGCGCGCTCATCCGGCTGATGACCCAGTCGAACGTGTGATCGTCGAACGGCAGTTTTTCGGCCGCGCCCTGCTGCGTGCGGATGTTGGCGAGGCCGCGCTCCTTCGCCGCGCCTTCGATGGTGGCGAGCATCGGCGCGGCGATGTCGTAGGCGATCACCTCTTTCGCGTGCGGCGCGACCGCGAAGCTCGCGTGGCCCGCGCCGCAGCCCATGTCCAGCACGGTCGCGCCGGGCGTGGCGGCGATCGACTCGGCCAGCGTGCGCAGATCGGCGCCGGTTGCGTGCGTCGGACTCGTCAAATAGGCGGCGGTCGAGCCAAAGGCGTCGGCGACCTGATCGTGATGCTTCATGGATAGCTCCGGTTGTCTGCGTGGGACGAAGTGTCGTGTGGCTCCGCGTGTAGCGCCCGGCAGCGCGGCCTGCCGTTCATGCCGCTACGCCGCTACAAAATAGAGCCCGCTCGGTACCAGTACAAGTTAAGCAATTATTCTGGTATCTATACCACCCTCCTCACGCGCCGCAAGAATCGAATGACCACGCGAATGAGCCCGCCCGTTTCCGCCGGCCACCCGCCGCCGCTCGACGCCACGCCTGCCCGCGCGCTCGGCGACTTCATCCGCGCGCATCGCGAGCGCCTGTCGCCGCAAGCGGTCGGACTGCCGCCGGGCCCGCGCCGCCGCACGCCTGGCTTGCGTCGCGAGGAAGTGGCGCAACTCTGCGGCGTGAGCCCGACCTGGTACACGTGGATCGAGCAAGGGCGGCCGGTCTCCGCTTCCGCCGACGCGAACGCGCGTATCTGTTCGAGCTGGCGGCGCAGCGCGATCCGGCCGAGCCGGATCCGGCCGCCGCCGACGCGCCCGCCACGCTGCTCCACACCGTGCAGCTCGTGAACGCGCCGGCCTATGTGCTCGACCGTCAATGGAATGCGCTCGCCTGGAACGAGCGCGCGGCCGCACTGTTCGTCGGCTGGCTGGACGGCGCGCACGACCGCAATCTGCTGCGCTATACGTTTACCGAACCGGCGGCGCGCGACCTGATCGTCGACTGGGAAACGCGCGCGGCGGCTGGCCGCAGAATTTCGCGCGGATTCGATCCGTCATCTGAACGACGCGCCCACCGCGTGCGCTGATCGATTCGCTGAGCGCCGCGAGCGACGCGTTCGCGCGCTTCTGGGCGTCGCAGGACATGGGCGGCCGCGAAGGCGGACGGCGCGAGTTCAACCATCCGCGCGAAGGCCGGCTCGTCTACGATCAGATCACATTCAAGCCCGCGCATCGCGAAGATCTGAAAGCTGGTCGTGCTGGTGCGCGAGTAAGCGCGTGCGGCGGCGTCGCGGCGCCTTGTGCTCGCGCCAGCGCCGCGCCCTTCAGTCATCGGGCGGGCATCGCGCCAGTGTTAAAATTGTTTTCTTTCTTCGCTCCGGCGGGACGCACGGTCGTGCCACGTGCATCCGCGCCGCCAGCCTCTTCATCGCCCGCTCCACTGCCCTTTAACCGCTGCTTAACTGCTCAACACCATGACGTCCCAACTGCACAAAAAAGGCGAAGCCTGGTCGGCTCGCTTCTCGGAGCCGATGTCGGAGCTCGTCAAACGCTACACGTCGTCGGTTTTCTTCGACAAGCGTCTGGCGCTCGTCGACATTGAAGGGTCGCTTGCGCACGCCTCGATGCTGGCCGCGCAAAAGATCATCGCCGCCGACGACCTCGCCGCGATTCAACGCGGCATGGCGCAGATCAAGGGTGAAATCGAGCGCGGCGAGTTCGAGTGGCAACTCGATCTGGAAGACGTGCACCTGAACATCGAGGCGCGCCTGACCGCGTTGATCGGCGACGCGGGCAAGCGCCTGCACACGGGCCGCTCGCGCAACGACCAGGTCGCGACCGACATCCGCCTGTGGCTGCGCGGCGAGATCGACCGGATCGGCGAGTTGCTGAAGGAGCTGCGCAGAGCGCTGCTCGACATGGCGGAGAAGAACGCGTCGACCATCATGCCGGGCTTCACGCATTTGCAGGTCGCGCAGCCAGTCACGTTCGGCCATCACCTGCTCGCCTACGTCGAAATGTTCACGCGCGACGCCGAGCGCATGCTCGATTGCCGCAAGCGCGTGAACCGCCTGCCGCTCGGCGCGGCGGCGCTCGCCGGCACGAGCTATCCGATCGACCGTCATGCAGTGGCAAAGACGCTCGGCTTCGACGGTATCTGCGCGAACTCGCTCGACGCCGTATCCGACCGCGACTTCGCAATCGAATTTACGGCCGCGTCGGCGCTGGTCATGACGCACATCTCGCGTTTCTCGGAAGAACTCGTGCTGTGGATGAGCCCGCGCGTCGGCTTCATCGATCTGGCCGACCGCTTCTGCACCGGCTCGTCGATCATGCCGCAGAAGAAGAACCCCGACGTGCCCGAGCTCGCGCGCGGCAAGACCGGCCGCGTGAACGGCCATCTGATGGCGCTCCTCACGCTGATGAAAGGCCAGCCGCTCGCGTACAACAAGGACAATCAGGAAGACAAGGAGCCGCTCTTCGACACCGTCGACACCGTGGCCGATACGCTGCGCATTTTCGCGGAAATGGTCGCGAGCATTTCGGTGAAGCCGCAAGCCATGCGCGACGCCGCGTTGCAAGGCTTCTCGACGGCGACCGATCTGGCCGACTATCTGGTCAAGCGCGGCCTGCCGTTCCGCGACGCGCATGAAGCCGTCGCGCTCGCCGTGCGCATCTGCGCGGATCGCGGCTGCGATCTCGCGGATCTTACGCTCGACGAAATGCGCGCCGAGTTGCCGAACGTCGCGCATCTGATCGGCGAAGACGTGTTCTCGTATCTGACGCTCGATGGCTCGGTCGCGAGCCGCCATCATCCCGGCGGCACGGCGCCCGAGCAGGTGCTCGCGGCGGTCAAGGCAGCGCGGCAGCATTGAACTGAAGCAAACCCGCGCCGTGATTGCGCGCGCTCATGCATGGCGAATTGCGAAGGCGAACTCATTGGCAAGTTCGCCTTTTTTCTTGAATGCATGCCTGCTCGCACAGGGATGAACGCGGATTGAAACCGCGCGGTTTTTGACTACCATCAAGAGACGTTCTGCCTTTTTCGTGGTTCATCATGCTTACCCGCACGCGCGTCCTTCACCTTCTCACTGAATGCGGCGCATGCCGCGGCCCGGCATGGTTGCTGCCCTTGCGCGGCACCGCTCTCATCGCGTTGCTCGCCGTTGCCGGCTGCAATTTCACCATCACGCCGCCGACACGCCCGGTCGTCGCCACGCCGCCTGCGCGACGCCCGATAACCTGATCCGCGTGATTCTCGACGGCATCGGCTTGCCTTGCGCGGCTTTTTGACTTGCCTATACTCGAATTGAAATAACCCTATGGCAAGCAGGGAGGCCCGGATGAATCTTCATCTTCACAATGCAGACGTCGTGATGATCATTGCGCTCGCGCTTCTGTGTTCGCTGCTGCTCGCGCTGCGTTTTCGACCCGCCAGCTGGAAAGGCATTGTGGTCGAGGCGCTGGCGGCGAACGCGGCGGCCATCACGGCAGTCGTCGCGTTCGAAACGCTGCTTGCCTGAGGCCTCGACACTTTTCTTGCAGCGCGCCTGGCGACAGGCCGTCTGCTCGGACGACTCAGCGGCCTGACCGATCTCAGCGGTAATAGTAGCCGTGGTGGTAATAGCCGCCACCGCCGTAGTAGTAGCCCGGCGCCGGCGATCAGGGTCAGGATCAAGCGTTTCATGTTGTTCTCCGTCGAGTCAGATTATTCGAGTTATGTCCCGAATGACTCGATTGAACACGACGCCCGCACGCAAGAACGGCCAGTTGTAAGGGAAGATCACGCCGGTGTTACACGTTGGCGTGCGTTGCGCAGATGGACGGAGGGCGGCGACTCGCATCGCCCCGGCCAGCCGGCGCGAGTAACGAGCGCAAACCGCGCAACGCATGTGACGGCCAACGAAAAGCGACAGATTTAACAACCGTGTAATGGGGGCACCGCGGGCGGCACTGCAAGGAGGCACTGCCACCAGCAAACGCGTGTAACGGGCATCTTGCGCGCGCCGAATGTTTGCGCGGCAATCCGTACTCTCTTCGCCCGACGTTCCCCGACGCGGGCGTTTCTGGGCGTCACGTGACAGGGCCGGTTCTTCGCTTCGGCACCCTGCGCGTCACGCCCTTTTCTTTGGAGCAAACGATTGCGCGGCGAGCCCTGCTCAAGCCGCAGCCGAGCCCTTGGTGCACGGCGAGCGCCTGCGGCTCCATATGGACGTAGTCGATCGCGTCGAGCACGTCGCTGATGGGCGGCACCGAAAAGCCGTCGCCGACCGAGATCGAGCGGAACGGCGCATCCACGCCGCAATGCGCCGGCGAGGTCGCCACGAAGACCATCACCGTGCGCTTTTGCAGTGCATGGGCAAGATGGACAAAACCGGTGTCGGTGCCGAGCACCAGCGCGCACGCGTCGATCATCTGCGCGATTTCAGTCACGCTCATTTTCGGCAGAATCCTCGCGCCCGGCACCTGCGCGGCAATCTGTTCCGCTTCGCGGCGCTCGCCTTCGGAACCCCACGGCAGCACCACCCGGAAACCGCGTTGCGCGAGTTCCGCGGCGACCACCGCCCAATGCGAGAGCGGCCATTTCTTGTCGTCTTTCGACGTCGCGTGGAACAGCGCGGCGACGGGCGCACGCTCGCCACCGAACGGCGGCTTTGCCGGCTCGGGCAGTTTCAGGTCGTAGACAGCCAGCCCCTGCACCTTGTAGCCCAGGGCCTCGCCCGCGCTGATGCGCATGCCATGCCACGCATTGCATTCCGGACGCGGACCGAAGCGCCGTGTATAAGCGAACGCGGCGCCGCGCTCGCCCAGATCCTGCGACTGATAGCCGATGCGCCGCGACGAACGGGCAAGAAACGCGATGATCGCGCTTTTGTACACGCCGTGAATGTCGATGATGTAGTCGTAGCGATGTGCGCGCAGCGCCGCGATGGACGCCGCGATCGCCTTGAAGTCGGCCCAGCGGCGCGCTTTCTTGAAGCGGCGCAGCGGCGCGAACAGCACGCGGTCGATGCCCTCGCACCATTGCGCCACTTCGGCGAATGCCTCGTCCGCGGCCCAATCTACCTGAACCCCAGGAAACGCGCGTTTGATATCCGCCACGACGGGCAGCGCCTGGACGATATCGCCGAGTGAGGTGACCTTGACGATAAGGACTCGCTTCATTGAGGGCCTTTAGTTGTTCCGACGTCAAAACATTTTAGCCGACGAAAGGAATAGTCTTTGCTGAACCAGGCAAGACGGCGCCCGGAAAATAATACGGCGTTTTACAATCCAAACATTACAATTTGTCTTCTATTATATTTCAACATGCTTTCATGCGGTTTTGCGCGATCCGCGCGCCTTATACTTCGTCCTTTGCTTTTTTAGATAGTCATGCCGCGAGCGCAACCTCTTCTTTCTTCCGGGATCATGCGTCGAGCCCGACGCCTTTGGCGGCAATACGGCATTTTCTGGCTCGGCGCGATCGCGGTCGGACTCGTCGCGGTGCTCTACGCGCGGCTGATTGACTGGGGGCTACGGCGAATTCCGCGCGGTACAGCGCGAGCATGTGTGGGCGCCGCTCGTCATCACGCCCGCCGTCGCGGCGCTCGCCGTGTGGCTCACGCGCAAGTTCTTTCGCGGCGCGGAAGGCAGCAGCATCCCGCAGGTGATCGCCACGCTTCATGCGAAGCCCGGCGAATACTGCTCGCGGCTGCTGTCGTTTCGTATCCTGCTCGGCAAGATCGCCGTGTCGTTTCTTGGCGATTCTCGGCGGCTTCACGATCGGCCGCGAAGGTCCGACCGTCCAGGTGGGCGCGGCGAGATTTTTTGCCCGACAGTGCAGTCGATATCCGCAAGCTGCGCGCGCAAAACCGGGCACGCCGCACTGCGCGGCGATGGACGCCGCGCAATCGCTGTCGGGATACGAGTGGAAAAGGCGAAGGGAACGGGCGGCAAACGTCCGCGCCGCCCGGTGAATCACGAGTCGACCGCAGGGTCGTGGAGGGCACGTGGCGAATCAGCAGGCTTTCGGCCTGCTCGGGCGCACGCGCCATGCGCCGATGTTCGCCGGTCGGCCCAAAGCCGAGCGCTTCGTAAAAGCGCATGGCATTGCGATTGGAGTCGGCGACCCATGCGTAGATTTCCGTGGCGCCTTCGTTCGCAAGCCAGCCGCTCGCCGTGTCGACGAGCAACTCGCCGCCGCGCAGATGGCGCACCGCCGGCGCGACCCACAACTCGCACACGAATGCGCGACGCGGCACGGCATCTTCGAAATGCGCTTCGATCAATCCGGCCGGATGACCCTCGGTATAGAGGATAAAAGTGCTGACCGTAAGAGAAACCGCGTGCTTCGCGGCGATGACGTCAAAGCTGGCGGCATCCGCGGACAATGCGTCTTCCAGCGTCGCACCGAAGGCATAAGGCGCCTCACGCAGCGACGCTGTACGGAGTTCGCGAAATACGGCGCCCTGATCGGCGGCAATACGGCGAACGGTCAATGACGGACTCATGCAGACGAAAACCCCTTGAAGCCTTAAGGCGTAGCTTTAACCGAACCGGCGCGCGAGTCAAATCATTCTTTGCCGGGCGATCTTATCGCGCGAACCGGTTCTCGCAAAGCGCGCATTGAGTTGGCAGCATTTGCCGCACCCGGCGCGGGGTGCGCGCAGCTGTCCACCGGATGGCGATGCAAGCCTCGCGGGCTAAGGCGCCGCGTAGTGGCCGGTGCCGTCCGGCCAGGGCGTGAGGAGTTCATAGCCGTCGTCGGTGACGGCGATCATGTGTTCCCATTGCGCCGACAGCGAGCGGTCTTTTGTGACCACGGTCCAGCCGTCGCGCAGGACGGTGGTGCCGGCGCGGCCCGCGTTGATCATCGGCTCGATGGTGAAGACCATGCCGGGCTTCAGACGCACGCCCTGCCCCGGCTGTCCGTAATGCAGGACGCGGGTCTTCGTGATACACCTTGCCAATGCCGTGGCCGCAATAGTCGCGCACGATGGAGAAGCCGTCGCGCTGCGCCACCTTCTGGATCGCATGGCCGATATCGCCGAGCGTAGCGCCAGGTTTCACTTCGCGGATGCCCGCGAGCATCGCTTCATAGGTCGTATCGATCAGTTGGCGCGCCACCGTGCTCGGCTCGCCGACGCAATACATGCGGCTCGTGTCGCCGAAATAGCCGTCCTTGATGATCGCCACGTCGATGTTGATGATGTCGCCGTCCTTCAGCACCTCGTTACGGTTCGGAATGCCATGGCAGACCACCTGATTGACCGACGTGCATACCGTCTTCGGAAAACCGATATAGCCGACGTTGGCCGGGATGCACTTCAGCGTGTCGACGATGTAGTCGTTGCACAGTGCGTCCAGTTCGTCGGTGGAGACACCGGCCTTCACGTGCTCGCCGATCATGGCCAGCACGTCGGCCGCGAGGCGGCCCGAAATACGCAGCCTGGCGATGTCGTCGGGAGTCTTGTAGGTAATGGCCATGAATTCGGTCGATGGGTTCGAAGGTAGGTCGATGTTCAATCGAACGGCCAATTGTACAGAGGATCGGGGAGGGGTCGGGCAGAAGGGGCGTGAGTTCTCCTCGACTTGCGCGGAAGCAGTAAATGGCGGAGCCGCTCTATTTTTCGATGTACTCGGATGAAGGGTTGGACAGGCTCCAAACGGCGCTTAAGTACGACGCGAAAATCTCGTAGTCGATGGTGTTGTCTGCAATTGCGACCATGGCCTCCTCGAGATCCGCGGTCCGCGGAATCTCGAAACCTTCACGCTCCAGATACGTCAAACAGCACGTAAGTCAAGTGCGCTTGTTGGCGTCGTTGAATACATGACCTTTAGCGATCGCGACGGCGTACATGGCCGGCGATGCCGAACACGTCGTCGAGACCGTTGTAGTGCGCGTGATTCTCGATTCGCTGCAGAGCCGCCTCGACTCCCCTCGCCCCGCTGCAGCGAAACCAGCCAAGCCCCCGAGCTCGGCCAAAATTTCGTCGTGAATAGTGATGACATAGTCGAGATCGAGCACTCAACGATCCTTTAGCGCGATCAGGACCTCACGGTGCTCAGAAATTTCGCGGCGTGCAGAGCAGTACGTCCGACTTTTCCTTCTCAGTGGCGACACTCACCGAAGCCTTCGGACGCACCATGACTCTCGGCGCTAGCCGGACGCCATACAGCTCCGTTAGATGTTTTTTCTGTGCCATGAGTGCACCTCCAAAACGAGTGATCGCCGCAGAGAAAATGGCAATCGCCAGCAAATACCATTGCCGGGCCCAAACGCCTGCTTGATCAGGAGGCTTAGCACTTGGGACGTAGAAACGAAACCAAGCCCCAACAAAGGGCCTGTTTTCTGAATTTGGCGGAAAGGGTGAGATTCGAACTCACGGTACCCCTAAAAGTACACCGGATTTCGAGTCCGGCGCATTCGACCACTCTGCCACCTTTCCGTGTTTCCCGACTCGCCGCCAGGTTGTTAAGCCAAGCGGTTTTGTCAGATCCAAGCGGGTCGTTGCTTGGTAGAGAAAGATTATAGAACAGCTGTTCTGGATTTCCAAGTCCCTCGTAAAAAATTTCGGAGGGACTCACTACCACCATTCGTTGCCGCCAATCAGCGGAGCCGCCGCGCCGCCGCCCTGCAACTTACGCCGCCGGCACCTCCAGACGCTCCACGCCGCCCAGGTACGGCCGCAGGGCGGCCGGCACCGTGACCGATCCATCCGCGTTCTGGAAGTTCTCCAGCACGGCAACGAGTGTGCGGCCGACCGCGAGCCCCGAGCCGTTCAGTGTATGCACGAGTTCCGGCTTGCCTTGCGCGTTGCGATAGCGCGCCTGCATCCGGCGAGCCTGGAACGACTCGGTGTTCGAGCAGCTCGAAATTTCGCGATAGGTGTTTTGCGCCGGCAACCAGACTTCCAGGTCGTACGTCTTGGTCGCCGAAAAGCCCATGTCGCCCGTGCACAGTGTGATCACGCGGTACGGCAGTTCGAGCTTCTGCAGAATCGTCTCCGCGTGCCCCACCATCTGTTCCAACGCGTCATAGGACGTTTCCGGCGCCACGATCTGCACCATCTCAACCTTGTCGAACTGATGCTGACGGATCATGCCGCGCGTATCGCGTCCATACGAGCCCGCTTCGGAACGGAAGCACGGCGAATGCGCGGTCAGCTTGATCGGCAACGCGTTCGCTTCGACGATGCTCTCGCGCACCGTGTTAGTCAGAGAAATTTCCGACGTCGAAATCAGATATTGCGTGACCGTATTTTCGCCGCCGCCCTTTTCCACGCGGAACATGTCGTCCGCGAATTTGGGCAATTGGCCGGTGCCGTACAGAATTTCCGGATTCACGATGTACGGCGTGTAGATTTCCGTATAGCCGTGCTGCTGCGTATGCGTTTCGATCATGAACTGAGCAAGCGCGCGATGCAGCCGCGCAATCTGCCCGCGCAGCATCGTGAAACGCGCGCCCGAGAGCTTGCCGCCAGTCTCGAAATCGAGGCCGAGCGGCGCGCCCATATCCACGTGATCCTTCACTTCGAAATCGAACTGGCGCGGCGAGCCCCAGCGGCGCACCTCGACGTTATCCGCTTCGTCGCGGCCCACCGGCACGCTCTCATGCGGAAGATTCGGCACGCCTAGCAAAAGATCCGACAGACGCTTCTGAATATCATCCAGCTTTGCCGCCGACGCCTTCATCTCGTCGCCAATGCCGCCCACTTCGGCAATCAGCGCCGACGTGTCCTCGCCCCGCCCTTTCATCGCGCCGATCTGCTTCGACAGGCTGTTGCGGCGCGCCTGCAGTTCTTCGGTGCGGGTCTGGGTATCGCGGCGTTCCGCTTCGAGCGCGGTGAAAGCCGCGACGTCGAGGGTATAGCCGCGGTCGGCGAGGCGTTTCGCGACGCCGTCGAGGTCTTTGCGCAGCAACTGGATGTCGAGCATGGGATGGGGCGGGTATTCGTTGTGTGAAGGTGGGATTTTAGCGCACCGGCGCGGCCGGATCGAAGCAGCAACGCGGGTGCGGCACTACGCGCGCATGGCGCGGGCGGCGTCAGCCTTTCTTCGGCTTGTTCTCGCTGCGCCATTGCGCGTCGAGTTCCGCAAGACGCGCCATCTTGTCGCCGATCTTGCCTTCGAGTCCGCGCGGCGTCGGCGTGTACCAATGCGGATCGCGCATGTTGTCCGGCAGATAGGTCTCGCCGGCCGCGTAAGCATCGGGCTCGTCGTGCGCGTAACGATACTCGTGACCGTAGCCGAGCTCTTTCATCAGCTTCGTCGGCGCATTGCGCAGATGCACCGGCACCGCGCGCGACTTGTCCTTGCTGACGAAGCGCCACGCTTCGTTGTAGGCGTTGTAGCCGGCATTCGACTTGGGCGCGACCGCCAGATAGAGGATCGCCTGCGCGAGCGCGAGTTCGCCTTCGGGCGTGCCGAGCCGCTCGTAGGTTTCGGCGGCATCCAGCGCGATGCGCGCGGCGCGCGGGTCGGCGAGACCGATGTCCTCCCACGCCATCCGCACGATGCGCCGCGCCAGATAGCGCGGATCCGCGCCGCCGTCGAGCATGCGGCAGAACCAGTACAGCGCGCCGTCCGGGCTGCTGCCGCGCACCGATTTGTGCAGCGCGCTGATCTGGTCGTAGAACGCGTCGCCGCCCTTGTCAAAGCGGCGCAGATTTTCCGCGAGCGCGCTGCCGAGCAAGGCGCCGTCGATCTCCGTCTTCTTCTGCTGGGAAGCCGCGCGCGCGACGATTTCCAGGTTGTTCAAAAGCTTGCGGCCGTCGCCGTCGGCGGAACCGATCAGCGCGTCGCGCGCCTCGTCCGTGAAGGTGAGGCCGCCCAGTTCGTGCTGCGCGCGCTCGAGCAGCTCGCGCAACTCGTCCTCGTCGAGACCTTTCAGCACGTACACGGCGGCGCGCGAGAGCAACGCACTGTTCACTTCGAACGACGGATTCTCCGTGGTCGCCCCGATGAACACGAACAGCCCCGATTCCACGTGCGGCAAGAACGCGTCCTGCTGGCTCTTGTTGAAGCGATGCACCTCGTCGACGAACACCAGCGTCTGATGCCCGTTCGCGCGATGAATCTGCGCGGTTTCAACCGCCTCGCGAATGTCCTTCACGCCCGACAGCACGGCCGAGAGCGCAATGAACTGCGCGTGAAACGCGTCCGCCATGAGCCGCGCGAGCGTCGTCTTGCCGACGCCCGGCGGGCCCCAGAGGATCATCGAATGCGCTTCGCCGGATTCGAATGCGACCCGCAGCGGCTTGTTCGGACCGAGCAGATGTTTCTGGCCGATCACTTCGTCGATATTGCGGGGCCGCAGGCGTTCGGCGAGCGGAACATTGGCACGGGTTTCTTCGAACATGACGTTTTGGGGACAATCTCGGCTTTCCGGACGCGCTGCGCGCATGTATCCGCGAGGGTCCAGAGGCGGCGGGCTGCCGGATAAGCGCAAAGCCTGCGCGAGCAACGCGCGGGCAACGTCCTGCATTATGACAGTGACGGCGCCCCGGCGAGCGCGACGCATTCTCGCCCGGGCGCGAATTCGCTGCGAGCAGCAACAGAATCGGCAACAGACACATCACTCAGGGACACGACCCGATGATACAAGACCCGCTCACCGGCGACGCCGGTTCCACCTACGCACCGCTCACGCCGGTGCCCGACGCGCGCCGCGCCTTCCGCACCGGCGACGCGTTCGCGCTCTGGTTCTCGCTCGGCATCGGCCTGCTCGTCGCTCAAGCCGGCGCGCTGCTCGTGCCGGGGCTGTCGCTGCCGCACGCGCTGCTGGCCATCGCGATCGGCAGTGCGATCGGCGTGGTCCTGCTCGCGCTCGCCGGCGTGATCGGCACGGACACCGGCCTCGCCGCGATGTCGTCGCTGCGTCCGACGCTCGGCGTGCGCGGCGCCTCGGTGCCCGCGGTGCTAAACGCGGTGCAACTAGTCGGCTGGGGCGCCTTCGAAGTGATCGTGATGCGCGATTCCGCCGACGCCCTCGCGAAGCAGGCGTTCGGCTTCTCCATGCCGCTCGTCTGGACGGTCGCGTTCGGCTTGCTCGCGACGCTGCTCGCGATCAGCGGGCCGCTCTCGTTCGTGCGGCGCTTTCTGCGTACATGGGGCATCTGGCTGCTGCTCGCGGGCGCGCATGGCTCACGTGGAATCTGCTCGCGCAGCAGGACCTCGCCGCGATGATGCGCCGCCCCGGCACCGGCGAGATGTCGTTCGGCGGCGCGATCGATCTCGTGGTCGCGATGCCGCTCTCGTGGCTGCCGTTGATCGCGGACTACACGCGCTTTGGCCGCCGCGCCGGCGACACGTTTCGCGGCACGCTGCTCGGCTTCGGCATCGCGAACATCTGGTTCTACGCGTTGGGCGCGATCTATGGCCTCGCCGCGGGCGGCGGCGATGCGCTGCTCACGAGCGCGCTTGCACAGGCGGGCGGCGGCCTCGCGCTGCTGCTCGTTCTGATCGATGAAGTGGACAATGCATTCGCCGACATTCATTCGGCAGCCGTGGCGACCGGCACGTTCTGGGCGCGCGGCAGCGTGCCGATCCTTTCGGCGGCATTCGGCGCGCTGTGCACGTTGATCGCGCTCGCCGTGCCGATGGCGAAATATCAGAACTTCCTGCTGCTGATCGGCTCGGTGTTCGCGCCGCTCTTCGGCGTGGTGCTGGTCGACCATTTCGTCGTGCGCAAGCGCCGCATCGAAGCGGCCGTGCTCGCCGACGTGCGCGGCCGCTATGGTTTTTCGGGCGGCTGGCATCTGAGCGCGTTCATCGCGTGGGCAATCGGCATCGCCGCTTATCAGGCGATCAACCAATGGCTGCCGAATCTCGGCGCGACAGTGCCCTCTTTGGTAATCGGCGCGGTGTGCTATCTCGCGTTCGTGTCCACGCGCAAGGCCGCTTACGCATAAGCACGCGGTCCACTTCTGTGACGAAAAGGCCTGCAAATGCAGGCCTTTTTGTTGCAAGCAGCATAGCTGCGGCGCTCGCTTCACGCGTCAGGCTAACGCGCCGCGGCACTCCGGTATTCGACGCCCGGCAGCACGCACAACAGCTCGAACGCGAGGTTCGCGCCGAGCAGCGCGGTCGTGCCGAACGGATCGTACGGCGGCGCGACTTCCACAAGATCGCAACCGACGATATTCAGGCCCCGCGCGCCGCGAATGATTTCGAGCGCCTGCGGCACCGTCAGTCCGGCGATTTCCGGTGTGCCCGTGCCGGGCGCGAAGGCCGGATCGATTCCGTCGATGTCGAACGTAATGTACACCGGCGCGTCGCCCATGCGCTCGCGCACGCGTGCCATCAGCGGCGCGAGCGACTGGTTCCAGCACGCCTCCGCCTGCACGACCTCGAAGCCCTGGTCGCGGCACCAGTCGAAGTCCTCCGCCGCGTAACCCGTGCCGCGCAGACCGATCTGCACGACGCGCTCGCAGTCGAGCAAACCCTCCTCCACCGCGCGACGAAACGGCGTGCCGTGCGCGATCTTCTCGCCCATCATCGTGTCGTTGACGTCGGCGTGGGCGTCCACGTGAATCAGCCCGACCTTGCCGTGCTTGCGATGAATCGCGCGCAGGATCGGCAGCGCGATCGTGTGATCGCCGCCGAGCGTGACCGGCTTGTAATCGTGCTGGAGAATTTCGTCGTAAGCGCTTTCGATTCGCGCGATCGAGTCGTGCAGGTTGTACGGGTTGATCGCGACGTCGCCGAGATCGGCCACGCGCAGCGAATCGAACGGCGCCGCGCGCGTCGCCATGTTGTACGGCCGCAGCAGCACCGATTCGCTGCGGATCTGGCGCGGCCCGAAGCGCGCGCCCGTGCGGTTCGAGGTGCCGAGATCGAACGGCACGCCGACGAAACAGGCGTCGAATCCCGCGGCCGAGCCGACGTTCGGCAAACGCATCATCGTCGCGATTCCGCCGCAGCGCGGCATCGCATTGCCGGACAGCGGCTGCGGCCGCTCACCGGCTTCGGGAGAAATGAAGGAAGAAGTATTCATCGTGGCTCGGCAATGAAAAGGCGCCTTGCGGGCGGGAATCGGTCGACTGGCCAGAAACGTGCTTGCGCAAAGCAATCTGGCGATTCCTGGCCGGACCGAGTCCTATCCTTGAGCAGTTCCCGCGAACTTGAAATAGCCGCGCAAAAACCTTCACATCGATCACAGGCGATGTATCCTGACGCATGTTCTCCCAACTGACCGACCTCGACCTGCGGCTCATCCGCGTATTCCTCGCCATTGTCGACGCAGGCGGCGTCTCGCCGGCACAGGCCACGCTGAACGTGGGCCAGCCCACCATCAGCACGCAACTGGCCACGCTCGAAACGCGCCTGGGTTACCGGCTCTGCGAGCGCGGCCGCGGCGGCTTTCGCCTCACCGCACGCGGCGAGCAATTCGTCGACGCCGCTCGCGCGCTGCTCGCCGCGGTGGAGAGCTTCGGCGTGCAGGCGCGCAATGTGGGGCGCAAGCTCGTCGGCACGCTCGACATTGGCATGATCGGGCACACGCCCGTGTCGGCGAGTGCGCGCATCAGCGACGCGATTGGCCGCTTCCGCTCGCGCGATCAGTCCGTGCGCTTTTCGATTCTCGTGCGCTCGCCCGGCGAACTCGAGGAACTGCTGCTCAACGGACGCATTCAGATCGGCATCGGCTATTTCTGGCATCGCGTGCCGTCGCTGGACTACACCGAAGTGTTCGCCGAAGACCAGTTTGCCTACTGCGCGAAAGGGCATCCGCTCTTTGCCCGTGCCGGCGATGTCACGCCCGAGCAGGCCACGGCGCACGAATGGGCGTGGCGCAGCTATCCGTTGCCCGAGGCCGAAGGTTCGGAGGCGCCGCGCAACATCACCGCCGTCGCCGACAACATGGAAGCCGTCGCCATGCTCGTGCTTTCCGGCATCACTTGGGCTACCTGCCGGGGCATTTCGCGGCGCCGTTCGTCGAGCAAGGGTTGCTCGCGGCGTTGAACCCGGCGCTCATGCGCTATCGCGTTGCGTTTCATATGGTCACGCGGGCACGGCAGCATCGAACGGATATTGTCGAAGCGTTTCTCGAAGACATGAAGGCCGCGCATGCGGCTCACGCGGACACCTGGCGCGGCGGCGTCGACGCGGACGGCGCTTGAGCGGGCACGTGAGGCGCCAAAAAATTCGGCCACAAAAAAAGCCCGCGCATTCAGCGCGGCTTCCCTCGTCAAGCCCAACCGTAGAGCGGCGCCTTAGCCGTTGATCACGTCCGCGCCCTTCGGCACCGTGAACTTGAACGCGTCGGCAGGGAGCGGCGGGTTCTTCTGGATGTTCGAGAACGTCAGCAGCGTGACGTTGCCGAACACATCGTGCAATTCCATGGCTTGCAGATTGCCGTCCTTGAAGCCGATGCCGACGCGCTGGAATTGCGTGTCCCTCGTTTTCGGCGTCAGTTCGAGCCAGGCGATGCCGGCCTTCACACCCGCATCGCGCAACGTGAAGTTCTTGTCCAGATCGTTGCTGCCGAACAGGATGGCGGCCGGGCTCGCACCCAGCGCGCCGCCCAGGCTTCGCACCGTGACCTGGTTCAGGTCCTTGTCGTACACGTAGAGCTTGTCGCCGCCTGCTTGCAGCAGCTGCGCGTAGGGCTTTTCGTATTGCCAGATGAACTTGCCGGGACGCGCGAACGTGAATGTTCCGCTCGACGTGCTGCTCTTGCTGCCGCCGTTCGTCGACAGCACGCCGCTTGCGCCGCTCGCCGCCTGTGCCTTGCTGGGCGCGCGCACTTCCTGCTGCACGAAGGTGCCGCGCGCCGAGTGGACCTGCGCGACGAAGGCCTTCAACTGCTCGGTGCCGCTCGCGAAAGCCTGCGAAGCGACGAGCATCGACGCGCCGATCGCCACGGCGCCGATCCGGCGTGCAAAGCTGCGTGCAAGCGTCCCTGTCAGACGGCCGGCGCTGCTGGATGGTGCGTGCTGCTGCGCGAATAGCTGCATGTGTTTTTCTCCCTTGATCTGAATTATCGAGCGGCCGCGGTACCTGCGGCACGTGTATGGGGCGGTGTTGCTGCTGGCTGCCGGCCGCTGGCGAACCAGGCGAGAGGCGGGGCGTAACACATAACCCGTGATTTCAGGGTTCCGTGCGAACGCGCAAGTCCGTCGCGCTCCGGTCCACTGCGGCAGCTTTTGTCCCGGAGCTTAGGCAGTCAGTCTTAAGCGAACCTTAGAAGCGAACGTTTCGAAACCAACGTTACAAGCGGCAAAAACACGCAACTCGGCACGCGACTCGGGCAAGCGGCAAGGTTTAGGTTGCCAACATAGGCCGCAAAAAGCCGCCCGCGTTCCCGCCGCGAGGCGCAGGCCGCGCGCCTCACTCCGCCTCGCGCGCCGGCGCAAGAATCTCGCGATTGCCGTTGGACGACATGGCCGAGACGACGCCCGAGTTTTCCATCTGCTCGAGCAAACGCGCGGCACGGTTATAGCCGATGCGCAAATGCCGCTGCACGAGCGAAATCGACGCGCGCTTGTTTTTCAGCACCACGTCCACCGCCTGGTCGTAGAGCGGGTCCGACTCGCCGTCGCCCGAACCGGCACCGCCCGCGCCCGCCGAGCCCTCGTCGCCCTCGCCCGTCACACCACCTTCGAGAATGCCCTCGATATAGTTCGGCTCGCCCTGCTCCTTGAGCTTGTCGACGACGCGGTGCACTTCCTCGTCCGACACGAACGCGCCGTGCACCCGCACCGGCAAGCCGCTGCCCGGCGGCAGGTAGAGCATGTCGCCCATGCCGAGCAGCGATTCGGCGCCCTGCTGGTCGAGAATGGTGCGCGAGTCGATTTTCGACGACACCTGAAAGGCCATGCGCGTGGGCACATTCGCCTTGATGAGACCGGTAATCACGTCGACCGACGGACGCTGCGTGGCGAGAATCAGATGGATGCCGGCCGCGCGCGCCTTTTGCGCAATCCGCGCGATCAGTTCCTCGACCTTCTTGCCGACCACCATCATCAGATCGGCGAGTTCGTCGATCACGATCACGATATTGGGCAGGCGCGTGAGCGGTTCCGGATCGTCCGGCGTGAGGCTGAAGGGATTCGGCAGCTTCTCCTCGCGCTTCGCGGCCTCGTCGATCTTGTTGTTGTAGCCCGCGAGATTGCGCACGCCGAGCTTGCTCATCAGCTTGTAGCGGCGCTCCATTTCGGCGACCGCCCAGTTGAGCGCGTGGCCGGCCTGGCGCATGTCCGTCACGACCGGACAAAGCAGATGCGGAATGCCTTCGTAGACGCTCATTTCCAGCATTTTCGGGTCGATCAGAATCATACGAACCTGATCCGCGCTCGCCTTGTAGAGCAGCGACAGGATCATCGCGTTGATCCCGACCGACTTGCCCGAACCCGTCGTGCCGGCCACGAGCAGGTGCGGCATTTTCGCGAGGTCCGCGCAGACTGGCTTGCCGCCGATGTCCTTGCCGAGGCCCATGGTGAGCGGCGACGCGGCGTCCGCATAAACCGCGGAGCCGAGAATCTCGGACAGACTCACAGTCTGACGGCGCTGATTCGGCAATTCGAGCGCCATGTAGTTCTTGCCCGGAATGGTTTCGACCACACGGATCGACACGAGCGACAGCGAACGCGCAAGGTCTTTCGCCAGATTGACGATCTGGCTGCCCTTCACGCCGGTGGCCGGCTCGATCTCGTAACGCGTGACGACGGGGCCCGGATACGCGGCGACCACGCTCACTTCGACGCCGAAGTCCTTCAGCTTTTTCTCGATAAGACGCGAGGTGAATTCGAGCGTATCGGCGGAAATGGTTTCCTGCGCAGCCGGCGCGGAATCGAGCAGCGAAATGGGCGGCAGCGTGGAGTCGCCCGGCAGGTCGGTGAAGAGCGGCACCTGTCGTTCCTTCTCGACGCGCTCCGACTTTGCCGGCGTGACGACCGGCGGCACGATCACGACCGGTTCGTGTTCCTCGATGCGCACGCGGCCCTTTTCGACCTTGCCCTCGCGCTTGACCGCGGCGGCTTCGCCCAGTTTGCGGTCGCGCCCCGCCTCGCG
This sequence comes from uncultured Paraburkholderia sp., assembly GCA_940746715.1. Classification (GTDB taxonomy): domain Bacteria; phylum Pseudomonadota; class Gammaproteobacteria; order Burkholderiales; family Burkholderiaceae; genus Paraburkholderia. Next base: position 267,306 of record CALNWN010000003.1, on the reverse strand, counting down.
GCGCAGCTTCGCGAAGGTCACGGCCGAGATGATCGACTCGCCGATTTTTTCGCACACGGAGAGCCAAGAAAAGCGGAAATACAGCGACAACCCGATGGCGAGCACAATCAGCAAAGCGAGCGTGCCACCCGTGAAGCCGAGCGCATGCGACACCCCGCGCGCGACCGCCTCGCCAATCACGCCGCCCGGCGCGCGCGGCAACTGGACTTTCAGCGACCACATACGCAATGCCTCGATGCCGTCGCACGCGAGCAGCACGAGCAGGAACGCAAAGGCGGCGAGCCAGCTGGCGTCGCGCGGCGCGTCCTCCTGCAATTCCTCGTAGCGCGTGATGCGCTTGTAGTTCGCGGAGATGTGCCGGCCGAGCAGCACGATCCACCAGTAGGCAGAAAGTCCGAACAGCAGCAGCAGAATGTCCGAGGTCCACGCGCCGACGCGGCCCGCCCCGTTGGCGATGTGGTCCACCTGCGCGGCGTGCGTCCAGCTCGGATCGCGCCGGCTGTAGCTGACAAGCGCCATCAGCAGGAAAACGCCGAGCGCGACCTGCAGGATCCAGCGGATTTCGGTGAAAAGGCGCGACATGCGGTGCGGCAATGCCTGCGCGCTCGCGGAATAAGGAGCTTTTGCCATTGATCCTGTTGCGTGTGTGGCCGATCCGGTGTGCCGGGCCTCGTTCGACGCGGCTGCGGTCACGGCCCCGGCGACCCGGAACTTCGATCCGACCTATTGTAAACGCAGTGCCCCGCGTGAAGCTGTAAATGACGGTAACCTGGCCGATTGGCCACACGCGCTTGCCGCTTAAGCCGGGCGCCGGACTATCGGCGCGATCGGAAAGCTTCATGGAGCAGCCCGCCGCCCTGCCCTTTATAATGCCCGACTGATGCCCATCTACAGTTTCAGCCAAGTCGCACTGCCCGCATGGGCGGGCAGTGCGCCGTAAAAGGATTCGATCATGCCCGCAACTTCCACGAAACACGCCAAGGTTCTGATTCTCGGTTCCGGCCCCGCCGGCTACACGGCGGCGGTCTACGCGGCGCGCGCCAACCTCGCGCCGGTGCTCGTCACGGGCCTCGCGCAAGGCGGCCAGCTCATGACCACGACCGACGTCGAAAACTGGCCCGCCGACGCCAACGGCGTGCAAGGCCCGGAACTGATGGCGCGCTTCCTGGAGCACGCTGAGCGCTTCAACACCGAAATCATCTTCGACCATATTCACACGGCGAAGCTGGACGAAAAGCCGATCCGCTTGATCGGCGATTCCGGCGAATATACGTGCGATTCGCTGATCATCTCGACGGGCGCTTCGGCGCAGTACCTCGGCCTGCCGTCCGAGGAAGCCTTCATGGGCAAGGGCGTGTCCGCCTGCGCGACCTGCGACGGCTTTTTCTACAAGCAGCAGCACGTGGCCGTGGTCGGCGGCGGCAATACGGCGGTTGAAGAAGCGCTGTATCTGTCGGGCATCGCGAAGAAGGTGACCGTGATCCACCGCCGCGACAAGTTCCGCGCCGAGCCGATCCTGATCGACCGCCTGCTCGCGAAAGAGAAGGAAGGCGTCGTCGAAATCAAATGGAACCATACGCTCGACGAAGTGACGGGCGACCAGTCCGGCGTGACCGGCGTGCGCGTCAAGCACACGCAAACCGGCGAAACCACGGACATCGCGCTGCAAGGCCTCTTTGTCGCGATCGGTCACAAGCCGAACACGGACATCTTCGAAGGGCAACTCGAGATGAAGAACGGCTACATCATCACGAAAGGCGGCCTGAACGGCTTTGCCACTGCGACGAGCGTGCCGGGCGTGTTCGCCGCCGGCGACGTGCAGGACCACGTGTACCGCCAGGCCATCACCAGCGCGGGCACGGGCTGTATGGCCGCGCTCGACGCGCAGCGCTATCTGGAAACCATCAACGAAATGGCCGGCGAACATGCCATGAGCCAGGAAGCCGAGCGTTGATGCAAAGCGCTCGCGCGCCCACGCAACGGTAAAATGGCGGCTGGGCCGTGCCCGCCGGTCGCTCGAAAAAAGGCCGCGGCTCGCTAGCCGGCGGCCTTTTTCATTCGGAGCCGCATCATGGTCGTGAGACGCCGCATGACCGGATCGCAGCGATTTATGCCGCGATTTATGCGGCGTGTTTTTCCGCGTGTCAGTCCGCGTCTCATTCCGCGCTTTTTTCCGCGTCCACTAACGCTATGCCGAAGAATCACCCTCATCCGCACGAACCGAAGCGCCCCCGCGCCGCCGCCCCCGCCGCGCGCGAGCCGGCCGCGGGCCTTGCCGGCCTCGGCGCGCTGCGCGATGCGTTGAAGGTCGATGCGCAAAAGCGCGAGCGGGAGCGCGCCGCCGCGGCGGCCGCCCGGCGCGAAGCGGCCGCGGACGCCGATCTGTTTCGCCGCGAAATCGGCGAGGTGGCGCCGCTCGCCGTGCCGCCGCGCGCCTCGTTGCCGCGCAACCCTCCACCGCCCTTGCCGGTGCAGACCCGGCTCGACGAGGAAGCGGTGCTGCACGAAGCGATCTCGGACGAGTACGACCCCGAGGTGCTGCTCGACACCGACGAAACGCTCTCCTATTGCCGCCCCGGCGTCAGCCAGGAAGTGGTGCGAAAACTGCGGCGCGGCGACTGGATCGTGCAGGCGCAAATCGATCTGCACGGCATGCGGCGCGAGGAAGCGCGCGAGGCGCTGGCCGAGTTTATCCGCGAGTCGGTCAAGCGCGGCTTGCGCTGTCTGCGCGTGATTCACGGCAAAGGTTTGGGATCGATCGGCAAGGAACCCGTGCTCAAGGGCAAAGTGCGCGCGTGGCTCGTGCAGAAAAACGAAGTGATCGCGTTCTGCCAGGCGCGCCCGCATGACGGCGGCGCGGGCGCGGTCGTGGTGCTGCTGCAACCCGGCGCCGCGCCGGCTCAAGCGCGGCCAACGGCGGAGTCGCGGTGATCCATCCCAGACTTACGCTGGCGCTCTCCATCATGGAGGCGTTGGCGATCTTCGCGTACGGCCATTTCCGGTTTCATCGAGGCGAGGACGCGGCGCCTCGACGCCGTCGGCACCTTTCTCGTGGCGATCGCCACGGCCTTCGGTGGCGGCACGCTGCGCGACGTGCTGCTGGAGCGCCGGCCGTTCTACTGGGTCGAGCATCAGGACTATCTGATCGCCATTTTTGCGATGTCGCTGTTTGCCCCCACGCTGCTGAAGATGACCTCGCGCCTCCTGTCCGAGCGCGTGCTGCTGGTGGCCGATGCGATCGGCCTCGGGCTCTTCAGCATCTCAGGGACTTCCATTGCGCATGACGCGCAAATGCCCTGGTTCACCTCCGTGATGATGGGCGTGGCGACAGGCGTGTTCGGCGGCGTGATCCGCGACGTGCTGTGCAAGGTGCCGCTGATCCTGCGCGACTCGCGGCCTTACGCGACGTGCGCGTTCGTCGGCTGCTGGCTGTATGTGCTGCTCGACTACGTGAATTTCGACACCGTGTACAGCGTGCTGATCGCCACCGGCTTTATTCTGCTGGCGCGGCTTGCGACCTTCCGCCTCAACGTGCGCTTGCCGCATTAGCGTCTTTCTTGCGCCGCGGCCACCTGGTTGCGACGCCCGCGTGTCGATTTCGGCCGCGCCCGTTCGTCGTGACTTGAACGGCCCTGCCGGGCCGCAACAGCCGTTTAACCGTCGAAGGTGATCACGATGAGCCTGAAGCTATACGCCCACTCTTTCTCCTCCTACTGCCAGAAGGCGCTGATCGCGCTGTACGAGAACGGCACGCCGTTCGAGTTCCGCCTGCTCGCGCACGACGACCCGCGGATCATGGCCGAATTCGCCGAGCTCTGGCCCATCCGGCGCTTTCCGGTGCTCGTGGACAGCGGGCGCACGGTGATGGAGGCGAGCATCATCATCGAATATCTCAGTCTCCACTATCCGGGGCCGGTTGCGCTCGTGCCCGCCGACGCCCGCGCGGCGCTGGACGTACGCGGCATGGACCGCTTCTTCGACAACTATATTTCCACGCCGGTGCAGAAGATCGTGACGGACCGCCTGCGCCCCAAAGCGGAGCGCGACACGCGCGGCGTCGCCGAAGCGCGCGCGATGCTCGACACGGCCTACGCGTGGCTCGACAAAACCATGGCCGATCGCGAATGGGCCGCCGGCACGTTCAGCCTCGCCGATTGCGCGGCGGCGCCAGCGCTCTTTTATGCCGACTGGACGCATGCGATCGATCCAAAGTTCACGCAGGTGCGCGCCTATCGCGAGCGCTTGCTGGCGCGCCCGTCGTTTGCCCGCGCGGTCGACGAAGCGCGGCCCTACCGCCCGCTGTTTCCGCTGGGTGCGCCTGAGCGGGACTGAGTGCAACGAAGCGCACGTGAGCGGCACCTGAGCGGGCCCGGCCGGCCCCACCCGCCGCCCCGCCTGGCCGCCCCTTGCGGACAACATCCATGTGAGCCTATACACTTCACGTCGAAACCTATTTCCGCTCATTACATACAAGGCCAAACATGGACCGTTTCGAAGCGATGGAGATATTTACGCGTGTGGTCGAGGCAAACAGCTTCACGAAAGTATCCGAATCGCTCGACCTGCAGCGGGCGAAAGTCAGCCGCACGATTCAGGCGCTCGAAGAACACGTGGGCGTGCGGCTTCTGAACCGCTCGACGCGCCAGGTCAGCGTGACCGAAGACGGCGCGCTCTTTTACGAGCGCTGCGTGCGCATTCTCGCGGAAGTCGCCGACGCGGAGTCGTCGCTGTCGAACAAGCGTGAGAATCCGGTAGGGACGATTCGCGTCGACACCTCCTCGGGCACGCTCGCCCGCGCGCTCCTGCTGCCCGCGCTCGACGACTTCTACCGGCGCTACCCTGAAATCGACGTGCGGCTCGGTCTCGCCGACCGCAACATCGACCTGATCCAGGACGCCGTGGATTGCGTGATCCGCATGGGCACGCCCGAAGAGTCGAGCCTCGTCGCGCGGCGCATCGGCCATGCGCGAATCGTCACGTGCGCGTCGCCCGCGTATCTGGAGAAATACGGCACGCCGACCACGCTCGATCAATTGAGCGAGCACCGTGCGGTCAACTACGTGTCGGCGCGCCGGGCAAGACCTTTCCGTTCGAGTACGAGGTCAACGGCGAAATCGTGAAAGTCGCGATGAAAAGCGTGCTCGCGGTGAACGACGGCTCGGTCTACATTCGCGCGGGCGCGCTCGGCCACGGCATCATTCAACCGTCGCGCTTCATGGTCGCGCATCTGATCGAGCGCGGCGCGTTGAAGGAAATTCTCACCGACTACACGAGCCCTGGCACGCCGCTGTCGATTCTGTACGCGCATCGCCGCAATCTCAGCTCGCGGCTGCGCGCGTTCACCGAATGGGTGACGGACCTTGTGCGCAACAATCCGGACTTGCGCCTGCCGGACGTTTGACGTTTGACGCTTCAGAGCCGAGGCCGTTGGAAAGAAGCGCATAAGAAAAGCCCCTTGGGTCTCGCGACCCAAGGGGCTTTTCGCTTCAAACTGAGAGACGCAGCGGGCCTGTTCGGCAGTCAGCCGAACTCAGGCGATCCGCTCTTCGTTCGACGGATCGAACAACACCGCCTTCGACGTATCGAACAGCAGCGTCGTGTTCGTCAGCGGCTGCGGATTCGACGCCGGGTGCACGCGGCTCACCACGCGCTTGCCGTTGACCTGCGCGAACACAAGCGTGTCCGGCCCGGTCGGCTCGATCACGTCGACCTTCACTTCGATCTGCTGCAGCTTGCCGTGGTCGCCGTGCGCGCCGCGCGAATCGGTAATGCGCTCGGGGCGCAGGCCGAGAATAACCTCACGGCCGATGTGCGACTTGACCTTCGCGGAGTCGAACGGCAGCACGAGCGCCGTGCGCGTCACGCCGGTATCCAGCTCGAGGCCCACGCCCGCGCCCTGTTCCACGAGCCTGCCCTGAATGAAGTTCATGGGCGGCGCGCCGATGAAGCCGGCCACGAACAGGTTCGACGGCGAGTCGTAAATGTCCTGCGGTGCGCCGAATTGCTGCACGATGCCGTCTTTCATCACGGCGATGCGGTCGCCGAGCGTCATGGCTTCGATCTGATCGTGCGTCACATAGACGATCGTCGTGCCGAGGCGTTGATGCAGCAGCTTGATTTCAGAGCGCATCTCGATACGCAGCTTAGCGTCCAGGTTCGAGAGCGGCTCGTCGAAGAGAAACATCACCGGGTCGCGCGCGAGCGCACGGCCCATTGCAACGCGCTGACGCTGGCCGCCCGAGAGCTGGCCCGGCTTGCGGTCGAGCAGATGGGTGATCTGCAGCGTGTTCGACACGCGGTCGACGATCTGCGCCTGTTCGCTCTTCGGCACCTTGCGAATGTTCAGGCCAAACGAAATGTTCTCGCGAACCGTCATGGACGGATACAGCGCGTACGACTGGAACACCATCGCGATATCACGATCTTTCGGCGACAGGTTGTTGACCGTCTTGCCGTCGATCTGGATCTCGCCCTTGGTCACCGTTTCGAGGCCGGCAATCATGTTGAGCAGCGTCGACTTACCGCAGCCCGAGCCGCCGACGAGAATCAGGAACTGACAGTCTTCGATGTCGATGTTGACACCCTTCAGAACCGGCACCCCGTTCGGGTAAGTCTTGTACACGTCACGGATGGAAAGGCTTGCCATGCTGTGAATCCTCTAGTCTCTGGTACTGCCTGAAAACGTCTGTTTGACGGCAGCGCTGAGTGGCTCGAGCGCTGCCCGCTTCGAATGGTTCAGCCCTTCACCGCGCCGGCCGTCAAGCCGCGCACGAAATAGCGCCCGGCCACGATGTAGACGAGCAAGGTGGGCTGTGCGGCGATGATCGCGCCGGCCATGTCCACGTTGTATTCCTTCACGCCCGTGGAAGTATTCACGAGGTTGTTCAGCGCCACGGTGATCGGCATGGAATCGACGCCGGAGAACACGATACCGAACAGGAAGTCATTCCAGATCTGCGTGAATTGCCAGATCAGGCACACCATGAAAATGGGCAGCGACACGGGCAGTAGGATCTTCGTGAAGATCGTGAAGAAACCCGCACCGTCGATGCGCGCCGCCTTCACAAGTTCAGCCGGCACGCTCACGTAGAAGTTGCGGAAGAACATCGTCGTGAATGCGATACCGTAGATCACGTGCACCACCACGAGACCCGTCGTCGTGTTGGACAGGCCGAGCGCGCCTTCGAAACGCGCCATGGGCAGCAGGATCGCCTGGAACGGAATGAAGCAGCCGACCAGCAACATCGTGAAAATCGGATCGGCGCCGCGAAAACGCCAGTGCGTGAGCACATAACCGTTGAACGCGCCGATGATCGACGAAATCAGCACCGCCGGAATCACGATGCGTACCGAGTTCATGAAGAACGGCTGCATGCCGTCGCAACGCACGCCGGTACAGGCGCCGCTCCATGCCTTGATCCACGGATCGACCGTCCAGTGCGAAGGCGGCGTGAGCAGGTTGCCGGTGCGCAGCTGGTCGATGTCCTTGAACGACGTGGACAGCATCACGTACAGCGGAAACAGGAAGTACAGGGCAAACAGAATCAGCGCCGCGTAAATGACGGCACGGCTGATCGTCATCCTAGGCTGCATTGCGGGTGCTCCTCGATTCCAGATACATGAGCGGCACGAGCACGGCCACGACGGTGGCGAGCATCATGATCGACGATGCCGCGCCGACGCCGAGCTGCCCGCGATTGAACGAAAACGTGTACATGAAAATGGCCGGCAGCGACGACGAAGTGCCCGGACCGCCCGCCGTCAATGCGACGACGAGGTCGAAGGTCTTGATCGTGATGTGGCAGAGAATCAGCAGCACGGAGAAGAACACCGGACGCATGCTCGGAATCACGATCTTGCGGTAGATGGTGGGCAGATTCGCGCCGTCCATTTGCGCCGCCTTGAAGATTTCGCCGTCCACACTGCGCAGGCCCGCAAGGAACAGCGCCATCACGAAGCCGGTGGATTGCCACACGGCCGCGATCACCACGCAGAAAATCGCCTTGTCGGGGTCGCCGAGCCAGCCGAACGGGAAGCTCGTCCAGCCCCAGTCGTGAAAGACCTTTTCGAGGCCGATGCTCGGCGTCATGATCCACTGCCACGCCGTGCCGGTCACGATGAACGACAGCGCCATCGGGTACAGGAACACCGCACGCAGCGCGCCTTCGTTGCGAATCTGCTGATCGAGCAGGATCGCGAGAAAGAGACCGAGGCCGATGCAGATGCAGATGAACGGAATGCCGAACCAGCCGAGGTTCGCAGCCGAGGTCCAGAACACGTCGTTATCGAACAGTTCGCGATAACGGTCGAAACCGACGAAGTCGTAGCGCGGCATCAGCCGCGAGTTCGACATCGACAGATAGCCGGTAATGGCGATGAAGCCGTAGACGAAAATCAGGCTGATCACGACGCTGGGTGCGAGCACCAGCTTCGGGATGAAGCGATCGGCAAGGGCCGCCATGGGCGACGCGCGGCGGGCGACGGTAGCCGTTTTCCCGTTTCCGCTGATAGAAGCAGTCACTACTCGACTCCTGCTGGAACTGTCAGGTGAAGCCGCGTGCATCGGATGCGCGCGAGTGCAAGGAACGCATACCGCATTGCGCGAATTCACGCGACCAACGGCGCGAAGGGCGCGCCGATACCCGGACGCGCCCTTCGCTACTTCACTTACTTGGTCTTCGCTGCCTTCGCGAGCGCCGCAACCGCGCTCTTCGAATCCTGCTGCGAGTTCATGAACTTCGTGACGACGTCGGAGATCGCGCCGGCTGCCGCGTCCGGCTGAGCCATGCCGTGAGCAAGCGACGGCACGTAGCCGCCCGATTTGATCGCGGTTTGCTCATCCGCGTACGACTTCTTCGCGCAGTCGTCGAATTTCGCCATCGACACGCCGAGACGCACCGGGATCGAGCCCTTGTACAGGCTGAACTGTTCCTGGAATTCCGGCGACATGATCGTCTTGGCAAGCGCCAGTTGGCCCGGCGTTGCCGCCTTCTGGCCCTTCTGCTGGAAGAACACGAACGAGTCGACGTTGAACGTGTACGACTTTTCGGTGCCCGGCACCGCGGCACAGATGTAGTCCGAACCCGACTTCTTGCCGGCGTTGGCGAATTCGCCCTTCGCCCAGTCGCCCATGAACTGCATGCCGGCCTTGCCGTTGATGACCATGGCCGTTGCCAGGTTCCAGTCACGGCCCGTGCGGCCCGCGTCGAAGTAACCTTGGATCTTGCGGACCGTGTCGAACACGCCGACCATCTTGTCCGACGTCAGCGTCTTTTCGTCGAGGTCGACCAGCGCCTTCTTGTAGAAGTCCGCGCCTTGCGACAGCACGACGTCTTCCCACAGCGTCAGGTCTTGCCACGGCTGGCCGCCCATCGCGATCGGCTGGATGCCTGCCGCCTTCATCTTGTCGGCCACCGCGAAGAACTCAGGCCACGTGGTCGGCACCTTGCCGCCGGCCTTGTCGAGCGCCGCCTTGTTGATGTACAGCCAGTTCACGCGATGCACCGAGAAAGGCGCTGCGACGTAGTGGCCGTCCGCATGCATGATCTTGTCGATTTCCGGCGGCAGATTCTTCTTCCAATCACCGGCGACGGAGTCGATCGGCACCAGCACGCCTTGCGAAGCCCAGTCCTGAATCAGCGGGCCCTTGATCTGCGCGGCGCTCGGCGCATTGCCCGCGATCACCTGCGTCTTCAGTGCCGTCATGGCAGCCGCGCCGGCGCCCCCCGCAACCGCAAAGTCCTTCCACGTGTAACCCTGCTTCGTCATGTCGTCCTTGAGGACGCCGACGGCTTTCGATTCGCCGCCCGAGGTCCACCAGTGCAACACTTCGACCGTCTCGGCCGCCTGCACGGCCGAGACGCCACACATCAGACCTGCGGCGCACAGAGCGCCCATGATCGCGCGAAATTTCATTGCTTATCTCCTCCAGACACCTGAACAAAAAACAAATGGCCCCTGATGTCGCCAGGGTGCTGTGGTTGGTTCAAACAGGCAAAACACTGGGCGATCGAGCACGGTCGGGCGCATGCTGCGCATGTGCCGGCGGACCGATGTCCGGCCGCTGGAAGCTCAAGAGATGAGTGGTTCGGGATGCAAAGACTGTCTCCTCTTTTGATTTTTGCCCGCCCGCGTCGCGCGGCAGACTCGAGGTGCCTTACATGTCAACCGGGCAACCAGTTCGCCGATGCCGGCAGGCGTTGTCCCGTTGTCCGTTAACATGCAGGGGGCGCCTGCCGATTCGCGAAACGCGCAGCCTACCTGCCAGCGCACGCTTTTTTCATCGAATTAGCGCTACCTCTTGATTTGGATTGTAGTTAAACTACAATTCAGTGTCAAAAAATATTTGATCGGACTACGGTCGCCCTTTCCGGGCAGTGAACGGTCAGCGCGGCGGCCCCAGGACATCGACGGAGACTCATGCAAACCGATTCAAGCTTCACCTTCGTTCTCTTCGGCGGAACCGGCGATCTGTCGATGCGCAAGATTCTCCCCGCACTGTTTGAAGCACACCGTGCGGGCGGCATGCTGGCCGACAGCGGCAAGATCGTCGCGGTGGCGCGTCACGTGGCGGATCGCAGCGAATACCTTCAGTGGGTGAACGAGCACGTCAAGCCGCATGTGTCGAAGCACGGTGTCGACGAAGCGGCATGGGCGAGCTTTCTGGAACGCATCGAGTTCGCGAAGATCGACCTCGGCAATCCCGACGACTTCGTGCTGCTGCGCGACGCGGTGAAGGACCTGCCCGGCATGCTACGACCTGAAATCGTCGAATGCCATCAACGACGCGGTCGGCGAAATCTTCGCGGAAGCGCAGATCTACCGTATCGACCACTACCTCGGCAAAGAGCCCGTGCAGAACCTCTTGGCGCTGCGCTTCGGCAATGCGCTTTTCGAACCGCTGTGGCGCCGCGAGTGGGTGGAGAGCATCCAGATTACGATCGCCGAAGAACTCTGTGTCGAAGCACGCGGCGATTTCTACGACAATACGGGCGCGTTGCGCGACATGGTGCAGAACCATTTGCTGCAACTGCTTTCCATCGTCGCGATGGAGCCGCCGCATTCGATGGACTCCGACTCCGTGCGCGACGAAAAGCTGCGCGTGCTGCGGGCGTTAAAGCCCATCAATCCGCTCGACATCGGCAAGGTTGCGGTGCGCGGCCAGTATCATTCGGGCGTGATCCGCGGCAATGCCGTGCCTGCGTATGCGACGGAACCCGGCGTGAAGCAGAACAGCACGACGGAAACCTTCGTCGCGCCGAAGGTGGAGATTGAAAACTGGCGTTGGGCCGGCGTGCCGTTTTTCCTGCGCACCGGCAAACGGCTCGCTGACCGCGTCGCGGAAATCGTGGTGAATTTCCGCCCGGTGCCGCATTCGGCATTGGGCGCGTCGGCGCTTCGAGCGGGCGCGAATCGTCTGGTGATCCGTTTGCAGCCGAACAAGACGATTCGCCTGTACTGTCTCGCCAAGCAGCCGGGCGAAGGCATGAATCTCGCAAGCGTTCACCTCGACCTCGCGTTCGACCAGTTCTTCCGCGAAGGGCAGATGGAAGCGTATCAACGTCTTCTGCTCGACGTGATCAACGGCCGTCTTGCATTGTTCGTGCGGCGCGACGAACAGGAGGCCGCGTGGCGCTGGGTCGAACCGATCCTGAACGAATGGAAGGCTTCGAACAAACCGCCGAAGCCGTATGCGTCGGGCACGTGGGGTCCTGCTGCCGCAAGCGCGATGCTCGCGCAGCACGGGCACCTGCTGGCTCGAAGAAGAGAATTGATTCGCGGCGGATAGTCGCCGCGCTAACAAAAAAGCAGCACGGAGAAGAAGTGATCGAGCTTCACGCTTTCGACGATCAACGCGCCCAATCCGACGCGTTGGCGAAGGCTGTCGGCGACGCGTTACATGCGTCGCTGGCCGCACAGGCGGCAACGTCGGACGCCGGTATTGCCGGCGCGTCCATAGCCGGTATGTCCAACGCCGGCGCGCGCCCGGCTCTGCTCGCCGTGTCCGGCGGCAGCAGCCCGCGCCCGTTCCTGCAGACGTTGTCCACGCAAAGCTTCGACTGGCCGCGCATGGCCGTCACGCTCGTCGACGACCGCTGGGTGCCCGTGACGGACAGCGCGAGCAACGCGCAGCTCGTGCACGCCACGCTGCTGCAGAACGCCGCGCAAAACACCACCTTCTGGCCGCTCGTCGACACGTCGCAGGATTTGCATTCGCACGTCGCCACGCTCAACGCCGACCCGCGTTTTGCGAACGTGCCCGACATCGCCATTCTCGGCATGGGCGAAGACGGCCACACCGCGTCGATCTTCACCGACGCGCCCGAATGGGACCACGCGATCACCACCGCCGAGCGCTTTGTCGCCGTGCATCCCGCCAGCGCGCCACATGCGCGCGTGAGCTGGTCGCTGTCGGCGCTCAAGGAAGTGAAGCACCTGTTTCTGCTGATCGCAGGACCGCGCAAGATGGACGTGCTGAACGCCGCCGCCTCTTCGCTACAAAAAAATGCCATCTCGCAGTTGGCAAACGACAAGGGAGTGAGACTCGATGTCTACTGGTGTGCAAACTAAGGCTGCTCCGGGCGCGGGCCAGCACGCCGACGGACCGAGGCTTCTCGCCGACATCGGCGGCACCAATGCGCGCTTCGCGCTGGAAACGGGACCGGGCGAAATCGGCTCGGTGCAGGTTTATCCGTGCGCGGAGTTCCCCGGTGTTGCCGACGTCATCAAGAAGTATCTGAAGGACACGAAGATCGGCCGCGTGAATCATGCGGCGATTGCGATTGCGAACCCGGTCGACGGCGACCAGGTCAGCATGACGAATCACGACGGGACCTTCTCGATCGAAGCCACGCGCCGCGCGCTCGGCTTCGACACGCTGCTCGTCGTGAACGACTTCACCGCGCTTGCCATGGCCCTGCCGGGCCTCACCGACGCGCAGCGCGTGCAGGTCGGCGGCGGCACGCGCCGCCCGAACAGCGTGATCGGCCTGCTCGGCCCCGGCACGGGCATGGGCGTGTCGGGCCTGATTCCCGCCGACGACCGCTGGATCGCGCTCGGCAGCGAAGGCGGCCACGCCACCTTCGCGCCGGCCGACGAGCGCGAAGACATCGTGCTGCACTACGCGCGCAAGAAGTGGTCGCACGTGTCGTTCGAGCGCGTGGCCGCGGGCCCCGGCCTCGAAGTGATTTATCGCGCGCTCGCGGGCCGCGACAAGAAGCGCGTGGCGGCGAACGTCGACACGCGCGAGATCGTCAGGCGCGCGCTGGACGGCGAGCCGCTCACCGCCGAATCCGTCGACGTGTTCTGCGGCATTCTCGGCACCTTCGCGGGCAATATCGCGGTGACGCTGGGCGCGCTCGGCGGCATCTACATCGTCGGCGGCGTCGTACCGCGCCTCGGCGAATTCTTCGCGCGCTCGTCGTTTCGCAAGCGCTTCGAGGCGAAGGGCCGCTTCGAAGCCTATCTGCAGAACGTGCCGACCTATGTGATTACCGCGGAATATCCGGCGTTTCTCGGCGTCTCGGCGTTTCTCGGCGTCTCGGCGATTCTCGCGGAGCAGTTGTCGAACCGCGCGGGCGACAGTTCGTCGGCGGTATTCGAGCGGATTCGCCAGATGCGCGACGCGTTGACGCCGGCCGAGCGCCGCGTCGCCGACCTCGCGCTGAACCACCCGCGCTCGATCATCAACGATCCGATTGTCGACATCGCGCGCAAGGCCGACGTGAGTCAGCCGACGGTGATCCGCTTCTGCCGTTCGCTCGGTTGCCAGGGCTTGTCGGATTTCAAGCTGAAGCTCGCCACCGGTTTGACCGGCACGATTCCGGTCAGCCATAGCCAGGTGCATCTCGGCGATACCGCGACCGATTTCGGCGCCAAGGTGCTCGACAACACGGTGTCGGCGATTCTGCAGTTGCGCGAGCATCTGAACTTCGAGCACGTGGAGCGCGCCATCGACCTGCTGAACGGCGCGCGTCGCATCGAGTTTTACGGGCTCGGCAATTCGAACATCGTCGCGCAGGACGCGCATTACAAGTTCTTCCGCTTCGGCATTCCGACCATTGCCTACGGCGACCTGTACATGCAGGCGGCGTCGGCGGCGCTGCTCGGCAAGGGCGACGTGATCGTCGCCGTCTCGAAGTCGGGCCGCGCGCCCGAACTGCTGCGCGTGCTGGACGTCGCGATGCAGGCCGGCGCGAAAGTGATCGCGATCACATCGAGCAATACGCCTCTGGCCAAACGCGCCACGGTCGCGCTCGAAACCGATCACATCGAGATTCGCGAGTCGCAGCTCTCGATGATTTCGCGGATCCTGCATCTCGTGATGATCGACATTCTTGCGGTCGGCGTGGCAATTCGCCGCGCGGCGCCGAGCGCCGACGTCGCGGAAGCCGTGGCCAAAGTGCGTCAGGGCGCCGACGACGACGCCACCGCCGTGCTCGACTGGCTCAGCCACGGCGCGGCTTCATCGGCTCGCGACTAGTTCGAACCGATGTCTGCAGGAAGGCCACGCGAAAGCGTGGCCTTTTGCATTGCGCCTTTTTACATTGCACCTTTCGCATTGCGCGGCAGATCGAAGCAGGGCCGCCTCGAGCAGCGATAATAGAATCTCCATCGCTTACGGCCAGGCACACCGATGATCATTCGCCCGCATCTCCACTGGTTCCGCATGCTGCTCGCCTGGCGGGGCTCGGTCCTTCCGCAGCTGCTTCCGCGGCTCGCCCTCATTCTCGCGATTGCCGTGATCGCGGTCGCGGCGCACGATCATCTGCTGCCCATCTCGCTGAACCTCAACACGACCGCGCCGTTCTCGCTCGTCGGCATCGCGCTCGCGGTGTTTCTCGGCTTTCGCAATAACGCGAGCTACGACCGCTGGTGGGAAGCCCGCAAGCTGTGGGGCCAGCTGCTGAACGACTCGCGTTCGCTGACGCGGCAGGCGCTCATCTTGCGCACGCGCCCGTTGCCGAAAGAAGAGCTGGTCGAATTCTGCGCGGCGCTCGGCGCGCTCGCTCACGCGCTGCGCCATCAGCTTCGCAAGACCGATCCGCGCGAAGACCTGGCCGCGCGCCTGCCGCCCGCGCTGTTCGAGCGCGTCATGGCATCGCGCTATAAACCGGCCACGTTGATGCTGTTTCTCGGCGAATGGGTGCAGCGTCAGGCGCAGACCGGCGCGATCGATCCGATGGCCGTGCTCGCGTTCGACCGGAATCTGAATGGCTTGTCGGATGTGATCGGCGGATGCGAGCGCATTGCGTCCACGCCGCTGCCGTTCGCCTACTCGGTGATGATCCACCGCACGGTGTACTTCTTCTGCGCGTCGCTGCCGTTCGGGCTTGTCGACAGCATCGGCATTTTCACGCCGGTGTTCTCGGTGTTCGTCGCGTACACGTTCATGGCGCACGAAGCGATTGCGTCGCAAATCGAAGAGCCGTTCGGCACCGACGACAACGACCTCGCTCTGAACACCATGTCCGTCATGATCGAAGACGCCATGCGCGATCTGCGCGGCGAGCCGGCGCTCGAGTTGCCGGGTCCGCAGCCCGAGAGCTATGCGCTGACTTGAATACTCGCGTTCGGCTGCGGATCTAGTGGTTGCCGGCCGTTTCCGACAGGCGCTTGAGCGTGGCCACGCGTGCCCCGATGATGTCGATGCGGCCGCGCTCGTCGACGAGCGGCGTGGTCGCGTTCAGATAAGCAGTCCACGCCTTTTGTGCGCGCGTGAGCGCGGCGCGCGCGTGCACCGGCATTTTCGCTTGCAGACGGCGGTAGTAGCGGTTCATGTCGAACATTGCGTGTTCGCAACGCGCGTCGGCGGCACAGGCGCGCAGACGCTTCGTCTGCGGAGGATCGCCTGCACTCGCGTCGGCCACCGCGCTGCGTAGCACGAGCGCCCGGTCGCGCACCGGCTGCAATTGCATATCGGCTTCGGCGAGCACATACATCGTGCCGCGCGTGGTGGCGAACACCGCCGCGAGCAGCTGCCCTTCGGCATCTCGCGAAGCCTGCCAGGCTGCCTGACTCTTCTGCCACTGCTTGCGCCGCGCCGGCGGCAGCTCCGGCTGCAACTGCTGCCAGGCGTTGTCCAACGTGGTCTTCCAGCCGATGCGCGCCGTCTCCATGCACTGCACCTGCCCCGCTGTGGACGACATGTCGCTGCGCGCGAGACACGTGCGCATTGCCGCGTCGATCGGGTCGGCGGCGGCGACTTCGGCGCGCGCCGCGAGCGGCACGGCGCCCACCAAGAGCGCCCCTGTGAAAGCGAGCGCGAGGAACCCCGTCGGCCGCATTGTCAGACGCGCACGCAATCGACGAAATACTCGATGCGGCCGTTGATCATTTCGCCGACGAGCCCGTGGATGTCCGTGTGGAAACCCGGGAAACGCTCGTTGAACTCGCGCGCGAAGCGCAGATAGTTGACGATCGTCTTGTTGAAACGCTCGCCCGGAATCAGCAGCGGAATGCCCGGCGGGTACGGCGTGAGCAGAATCGACGTGACGCGGCCTTCCAGTTCGTCGATAGGCACGCGGTCGATCTCGCGGTGCGCGAGCTTCGCGAATGCGTCCGACGGCTTCATGGCCGGTTCCATGCTGGACAGGTACATCTCCGTCGTCAGGCGCGCAATGTCGTTCGCGCGGTAGACGCTGTGAATCTGCTGGCAAAGGTCGCGCAAGCCGACACGCTCATAGGTGGGATGCAGCGCGACGAAATCCGGCAGCACGCGCCACAGCGGCTGGTTGTTGTCGTAGTCGTCCTTGAACTGCTGAAGCTCCGTCACCATCGAGTTCCAGCGGCCCTTCGTAATGCCGATGGTGAACATGATGAAGAACGAATACAGCCCGGTCTTCTCGACGATGATGCCGTGCTCGGCCAGATACTTCGTGACGATCGCCGCCGGAATGCCAGTCTCGCCGAAGTCGCCGTTCATGTCGAGACCCGGCGTGACGATGGTCGCCTTGATCGGGTCGAGCATGTTGAAGCCCTCGGCGAGCGGGCCGAAGCCGTGCCACGATTCGTCCGGGCGCAGCATCCAGTCTTCGCGCGAGCCGATGCCTTCTTCGGCGAACTGCTCGGGACCCCACACCTTGAAGAACCAGTCGTCGCCGTATTCTGCGTCGACTTTGGTCATGGCGCGGCGGAAGTCGAGCGCTTCGGCAATCGACTCCTCGACGAGCGCCGTGCCGCCGGGCGCTTCCATCATCGCCGCCGCCACGTCGCACGACGCGATGATCGCGTATTGCGGGCTCGTCGACGTATGCATCAAATACGCCTCGTTAAAGCGATGCTTGTCGAAGCGGCTGTTCTTCGAATCCTGCACGCCGATCTGCGACGCCTGCGAAATGCCGGCCAAGAGCTTGTGCGTGGAGTGCGTCGCGTAGATCATCGCGCCGATGCGCGGGCGGCCCGAGCCGATCGCGTGCATGTCCTGGTAGAACTCGTGGAACTCGGCGTGCGGCAGCCAGGCTTCGTCGAAGTGCAGCGTGTCGAGCCATTCGCCGAGCATCTCCTTGATCATCTCGACGTTGTAGATCACGCCGTCGTAGGTGCTTTGCGTGATGGTCAGAATGCGCGGCTTGAGGTTCGGGTTCTTCGCCAGCGCTTCGCGCGCGAACGGATTCGCCGCGATCTTCTTGCGGATGTTCTCCGGCTCGAATTCCGAACGCGGAATCGGACCGATGATGCCGAAGTTGTTGCGCGTCGGCGTGAGGAACACGGGGATCGCGCCCGTCATCGTGATGGCGTGCAGGATCGACTTGTGGCAGTTGCGATCCACCAGCACGATGTCGCCCGGGGCGACCGTGCCGTGCCAGACGATCTTGTTCGACGTCGACGTGCCGTTGGTCACGAAGAACACGTGATCCGCGCTGAAGATGCGCGCGGCATTGCGCTCGGAGGCCGCGACCGGCCCGGTGTGATCGAGCAGCTGGCCGAGTTCGTCCACGGCATTGCAGACGTCGGCGCGCAACATGTTTTCGCCGAAGAACTGGTGAAACATCTGTCCGAGCGGGCTCTTCAGGAACGCGACGCCGCCCGAGTGGCCGGGACAGTGCCACGAGTACGAACCTTCGTCCGCGTACTTCACGAGCTCCTTGAAGAACGGCGGCGACAGCGAGTCGAGATAGACCTTCGTCTCGCGAATGATGTGGCGCGCGACGAACTCCGGCGTGTCCTCGAACATATGGATGAAGCCGTGCAACTCGCGCAGGATGTCGTTCGGCAAGTGCCGCGAGGTGCGCGTCTCGCCGTAGAGGAAAATCGGAATGTCCGCGTTGCGGCGGCGCACTTCGGTCACGAACGCGCGCAGAGCGACGATGGCAGCCGCCAGCTCCGGCGTCTCGCCTTCCACCACGACGTTTTCGACGTACGGCAGCAGCTCGTCGTCGTCGATCGAGAGGATGAAGCACGACGCGCGGCTCGACTGCTGCGCGAACGAAGTCAGATCGCCGTAGCTCGTCAACCCGAGCACTTCCGCGCCTTCTTTCTCGATTGCTTCGGCCAAAGCTCGGATGCCGGAACCCGAGATGTTCTCGGAGCGGAAATCTTCGTCGATGATGACGACGGGAAAACGGAACTTCATGGGCGATTCTCCAAAAAGAACGACCGCTGCATTCTGAAAATCGCAGCGGTCACCCGAATAGCTGGTGGGTCAATGCGCTGCCAACGTCACGTCTTCGGCAACGTGACGCCGTGCTGACCTTGATATTTGCCGCCGCGATCCGCGTACGACGTTTCACAAATCTCGTCGCTTTCGAAAAACAGCACCTGGGCGACGCCTTCGTTCGCGTAGATTTTCGCAGGCAAAGGTGTCGTATTCGAGAATTCGAGCGTGACGTGGCCTTCCCATTCCGGCTCGAACGGCGTGACGTTCACGATGATGCCGCAGCGCGCGTAAGTGGACTTGCCGAGACACACGGTCAGCACCGAGCGCGGAATGCGGAAATATTCGACCGTGCGGGCGAGCGCAAACGAATTCGGCGGAATGATGCAGACATCGCCCTTGAAGTCCACGAACGACTTCTCGTCGAAATTCTTCGGATCGACGATGGTGGAGTTGATGTTCGTGAAGATCTTGAATTCGTCGGCGCAGCGAATGTCGTAGCCGTAGCTCGAGGTGCCGTAGCTGACGATCTTCCGGCCGTCCTGGGAGACGCGAATCTGATCGGGCACGAACGGCTCGATCATTTTGTGCGACTCGGCCATGCGCCGGATCCACTTGTCGGATTTGATGGTCATAGGTGAACGCTGCTCGACGTGAGAACAGATGTGTGACGGATAACAACCCGGCGCGTGCCGGATACCTTGCGGCCGGATTGGCGCGCGTCGGCTCAAAACCCCGGCGAGGTGCACGAGCGCAGCCGTTTGCGCAACCGCTCGCTGGCGCGCCTCGCGATGCCGCCAGCCGGACGGCGCGACGAAAGGCGCTTATTTTACGCGATCACGACGAGGCTGCTGCAGATGTGGACCGCGAACGGACGATCTTGCACGAAGCGTGGCAACAAGCGGCCAAAACGCGGGCCCAACCGCCGGGCCGCCGGCGCGTCCGCTCATTGCCGGATCACGCCGCAAGCGAGCGCCGGACCGGCGCCGTGCTGCGGGTACGCGTAAGGATCGGTGGCGTCGTGATGCAGCAGCACCGCGCGCTGCAAAACGGAACGGATGCCGTCGAGCGAGACGTCCGGCGCAACGATAAAGCCGGTTGCCACGCCGTTCGCGTCCGCGTGAATGTTGCCGAGGTCGCCCTCCACGCGCGCACCTGCTTTCAGGCGCTCGGCGGCGGGCGAGAACACCTGGCCCGCGCTCGAGCCGTCGGTGGCATTGCAGTCGCCGCGCTCGTGGATTTGCAGCGCGTGGTCGCTATTGGGCGGCAAGCCCGCCAGATTGTAGGAGACCTGCACTCCGTCCGAGCGCTCGATGAACGTCACGAGGCCGCGCGCCTGATTGCCCACGGTGGGCAGCAACTGCGCGTCGGCGCGCTTTTCCTGTGGTCTCAGGAAGGCGCTGCAGCCGCATAACAGCAGGCTGCTGGCAGTCAGGACGATGAACGCATGCACCGCCTGCCCGTCGATTCGTTTTCCCATGCGATCCTCTTGCCGGCCTGGCGCCCGCCCCTGCGGCCGTCGAGCCGAACCTGTGAAGTCGACATGATACCGCGAGACCTGGCGGAATCAGACGCCGGCGACCGCGCCGGAGCGCGGCCAGCCGGCCCGCGGCGCAGCGTGCGCATGGCTCGTCAGGTGTTCTGCACGACGATGTTGGGAAACTTCGAGCTCATGTCGCGCGCCCGCTCGGCGATATGGACGGCCACCTTGCGCGCAATCGTGCGATAGATATCCGCGATCCGCCCTTGCGGATCGGCCACCACCGTCGGCCGGCCGGAGTCGGCCTGCTCGCGGATCGCAATGTCGAGAGGCAGGCTGTCGAGCAGGTCGACGCCATACTCCTTGCCCATCCGCTCGCCGCCTCCCGCGCCGAAAATGTGCTCCTCGTGGCCGCAATTCGAGCAGATATGCATGGCCATGTTTTCGACGATGCCGAGAATCGGAATCCCCACTTTCTCGAACATTTTCAGGCCCTTGCGCGCGTCGAGCAGCGCAATGTCCTGCGGCGTGGTGACAATCACGGCACCCGTCACGGGCACGCGCTGCGAGAGCGTCAACTGGATGTCGCTGGTGCCGGGCGGCATGTCCACGATCAGGTAGTCGAGATCGCGCCAATTGGTCTGCCGCAGCAGCTGTTCGAGCGCCGAGGTGGCCATCGGGCCGCGCCACACCATTGGGTTGTCCTGCTCGATCAGAAAGCCGATCGAGTTGGCCTGCAGACCATGCCCCGTCATCGGATTCATGGTCTTTTCCTCCGGCGATTCCGGGCGCCCCTCGATGCCGAGCATCACGGGCAGCGAGGGCCCGTAAATGTCCGCGTCGAGTATGCCGACCGACGCGCCCTCGCTAGCCAGCGCGAGCGCCAGATTGACCGCGGTCGTGCTCTTGCCGACGCCGCCCTTGCCCGACGCCACGGCAACAATATTTTTAACGTTCGGCAAGAGTTTCACGCCGCGCTGCACCGTATGCGCGGCGATCTCCTGCGAGACCTCGACGCGCGTATTTTGCACGCTAAGCACGGTCCGCAACGCGTCGTCGAACTGTTTGCGGATCGCTTCGAACTGGCGCGTGGCCGGATAGCCGAGTACCACCGCGACGCTAACCGTGTCACCCTCCACGGCGACGTTCTTCAGGTTTCTGGCAGCGGCATACGGCCGGCCAGTGTTAGGGTCAGTGACGGCTGCGAGCGCAGCGTCGACCAATGCCCGATCGATACTCATTGACACTCCGAGGGGAACACCGGCGGCGCGGCGGGATCGAACTCTCGGCCACGCGCCGGAATTTGCAAGAAATTGTTAGGCAGCATTGCGAAAACCAGGCGTGCCGGGCACCCTTCGGGCAGGCGGACCGCCGTGGGGCCGCATCGCTGCGCGCCAGCCTTTATTGTAGTGGCTCGGGCGAAGCGGTGCCGTAAGACCCTTCTTCACTGTCGGACCGGGACTGAAGACGGGCCAGCGCGTTTTCACCGAAATTTTTCGCCGGGAATTCCCCGCGGGCTGTGTTCGCGGATCAATCCCGGCGCGAGCAGTCAGCTTTGCTGCCGTAACGTTCGCCGCCGAGGCTTGACGTTGCGCAATGCTTTACCTGCGCGCTTCGTGCGCGTCATTCGCTTCACTCAAGAGGAATCAAAAATGAATGCAAAAATCATGACTCGCCTAGCCGTTTTCGCCGTTGCCGGCTCCGTGCTGGCAGGCTGCGCTTCGCAACAGGGTACTAACACGGCCGTCGGCACAGGCGTGGGCACCGACACGCAGATCACCGAGCAGCCGGACGGCTCGCTCAAGCTCAACATTCCGAGCTCGGTCACCTTCGACACCAACAGCTACGCGATCAAGCCCTCGTTCGCGCCGGTGCTGGATCAGCTGGCGAAGACGCTGCAGCAGAATCCGGAAGTGATCGCGCAAGTCGTCGGCCACACCGACAGCACGGGTCAGCCGGCTTACAACCAGACGCTGTCGGTCAATCGCGCGCAAAGCGTGGTGGGCTTCCTCGAGCAACGCGGCGTCGCGCCGCAGCGCCTGTCGGCGCAGGGCATGGGCCAGAACCAGCCGATCGCCGACAACAGCACGGAAGCCAGCCGAGCCGCCAACCGTCGCGTGGAAATCTATCTGCGCGCCACGGCTCAGCACACGACGCAGCTCAGCACACGACGCAGTAAGGACAGCGCGGAGGAAAGCGGCGTGCGGGGCGTCAAGCGCGCCGGGCCGCCGCGAGCTGGCAGAGTGCCAGGCGGCGCCGGGCGCCTTGCCCGAACCGGCTGCTGCCTGCCCGGTGGCCGCCAGCGGCGGTGTCAACGCCGGCGCACCGGGTGACGCCAACGCCGTAAAACATCCAGCGCAGAAAATCTCGCCCGGGAACGAAAAAAATTTCGAACTCTCGCGGAAATCCGCTGTCTGTCTTTACGGTACGTGGCTGGCGAAGCCGCCGCGTCACCATTCTCCTCTTGTCGTTGTTGCTCCGGGGTTAATCGCCCCGGTTTTTTTTGGGCGCTCGCTTTTCGCAACGGCAAGCGGCGCGGCACCGCCCCGGGTCCGCGCGAGCCCGCGCCCGGCGGGCGTTCGCCCTGCTAGAATCGACTTTTCGTCCCACCGCAGGCTCCCACCATCCTTATGTCAGCACCCGCAACCGATCTCACCGCAGGCGCGCCGTCGGGCCGCCGCCAGATTCTCGTCACGTCGGCCCTTCCCTATGCGAACGGGCAAATTCATATCGGCCATCTGGTCGAATATATCCAGACGGACATCTGGGTCCGCGCGCTGCGAATGCACGGGCACGAGGTCTACTACGTGGGCGCCGACGACACGCACGGCACGCCGGTCATGCTGCGCGCGGAAAAGGAGGGCGTGACGCCGAAGCAGCTGATCGACCGCGTCTGGCAGGAGCACAAGCGCGACTTCGACAGCTTCGGCATTTCGTTCGACAACTACTATTCCACCGATTCCGAAGAGAACCGCGTCCTCAGCGAGAACGTCTACCTCGCCTTGAAGGAAGCCGGCCTGATCGAGGCGCGCGACATCGAGCAGGCGTACGACCCGGTCAAGGAAATGTTCCTGCCGGACCGCTTCATCAAGGGCGAATGCCCGAAATGCGGCGCGAAAGACCAGTACGGCGACAGTTGCGAATTATGCGGATTGACTTATCAGCCGACCGAACTCGTCAATCCGTATTCGGTCGTCTCGGGCGCCACGCCGGTTCGCAAGACGTCGACGCACTACTTTTTCCGCCTCTCCGATCCCCGCTGCGAGAACTTCCTGCGCGCGTGGGTGGGCGGCCTCGCCCAGCCGGAAGCGACCAACAAGATGCGCGAGTGGCTGGGCGACGCGGGCGAAGCCAAGCTCGCCGACTGGGACATCTCGCGCGACGCGCCGTACTTCGGCTTTGAGATTCCGGGCGCGCCGGGCAAGTACTTCTACGTGTGGCTAGACGCGCCGGTCGGCTATTACGCGAGCTTCAGGAACCTCGCGCAAAAGCGCGGTCTCGACTTCAACCCGTGGGTCCGCAAGGGCTCCACGGCCGAGCAGTATCACTTCATCGGCAAAGATATTCTGTATTTCCACACGCTGTTCTGGCCGGCCATGCTCGAATTTTCGGGCCACCGCACGCCGACCAACGTGTTCGCGCACGGCTTTCTCACCGTGGACGGCGCGAAGATGTCCAAGTCGCGCGGCACCTTCATTACCGCGCAGAGCGTGATCGACACCGGGCTGAATCCGGAATGGCTGCGCTACTACTTCGCCGCCAAGCTGAACAGCACGATGGAAGACCTCGACCTGAACCTCGATGACTTCCAGGCGCGCGTGAATAGCGATCTGGTTGGCAAGTACGTGAATATCGCGAGCCGCGCCGCGGGCTTTCTGATCAAGCGCTTCGACGGCCGCGTGCAGGACAGCGCGATGCAGCATCCGCTCCTCGCCACGCTGCGCGACGCCATTCCGCAAATCGCCGCGAACTACGAGGCACGCGAGTACAACCGCGCGCTGCGTCACACCATGGAACTGGCCGACGCGGTCAACGCTTACGTCGACACCGCAAAGCCGTGGGACCAGGCGAAAGATCCGGCCAACGCGGTCGCGCTGCACGAAACCTGCAGCGTGAGCATCGAGGCATTCCGGCTGCTGTCGGTCGCGCTCAAACCCGTGCTGCCGAAGCTGGCGGAATCGGTCGAGGCATTCCTCGGCATCGAGCCGCTTCAATGGGCCGACGCGAATGTGCCGCTCAGCTCGGCGCGTCCCATCAACGCCTATAAGCATCTGATGACGCGTGTCGATCCGAAACAGATCGAAGCGCTGCTGGCCGCCAATCGCGAGTCGCTGCAAGCCACGCCGGAAACGGCCGCACCGGCTGCCGACGCGAAGACGAAGTCGAAGGCCGCAAAAGCCGCAACGGCCGCTGCGGCCGCTGCCGTGGCGCAGGACGAATCGCCCGGCGTCATCTCGATCGACGACTTCGCGAAGATCGATCTGCGTGTCGCGAAAATTGTCGACTGCAAGGCGGTGGAAGGCTCGGACAAGCTGCTGCAACTCACGCTGGACGTCGGCGAGGAGAAAACGTGCAACGTGTTCTCGGGCATCAAGTCCGCGTATCAGCCCGAGCAGCTGATCGGCAAGCTGACGGTGATGGTCGCGAACCTGGCGCCGCGCAAGATGAAGTTCGGCTTGTCCGAAAGCATGGTGCTGGCAGCGTCGGCGGCGGATGAAAAAGCCGAGCCGGGGCTCTACGTGCTGGAGCCGCACAGCGGCGCGAAGCCGGGCATGCGAGTCAAGTAACTCCTGCGAACGGGGCGGGAGCGCCCCGCTTCCCTTTGCAATACAAAAAACGGCACGCCCCTGAAAAGGCGTGTCGTTTTTTCACCCACGCAAAACGTCACCACTTGATCCTGTCGTAACGACGCGTGTAGAGCAGCGTGATGCCGTCGAACGTGCCGCCGTAAGCTGCGACGGACCAGTAGCGCGTCAGGTTGATGGTCGCCTTGATCGCATTGCTTGCCGACTGCAAGCCCTGTTCGTAGCCGATCACCAGCCATTCGTTGATCGCCTTCGACACCATCACCACCTGCGGATCGGTCAGCCCGACTTCGCTGCAGCCAATCGAAAACTCGTCGAGACCGAACGTCTGCGCAATCCGCTTGCCGCTCGCGCTGCCGAGCAATGCGAGCGCCGTGGTCATCGTGCTCTGCTGGCCGAGGTTGTTGCCCTGATCCGTGCCGTGGCCGAACAGCAGCCACGAGAGCTTTTCGTTGTCCGGCACGTTCGGCTCGGAAACGAGCTTCGCGACCGGAAACTGAACCGTGCCCGTGACCTGCACGCCGGCTTCCACCTGCTGATTGCGGCGCATCGCCAGAATGTTGATGCCCGGATTGGCCACCGGTCCGTTGAAAGTGAAAAAGCCGTTCTCGATGTTGAGCTTGCGGCCGAACGCGGTGTAGGTCGAACCCGGCGTCACGCGGACGTTGCCGACCGCGCGCAGCGGCAGATTCGGCGCGCTCATTGCCGTGATGGTGCCGGTCAGACCGAGCTCGGCGCCCTGGCCGCGGAAGCGGAAGTTGTCGCCGAGACTGATGTCGATGTTCGCACGCGGCGCGAACGGACCGATCGGCTTGTTGCTGCCGGGCACCGGCTGCGGCCGCTCGCCGGCCACCGTGCCGTCCGGACGCACGACGACGACGTCGTCGCCGAGTTTGAGCGCCGACTGCTCGGGCATGTCGAAGAGCGCATGGTCGACGACGAACTTGCCGTTGATCGCCATGCCGCCCTGCGCGCCCGCGTTCGCCACGGTCGCGCTGCCGGTCAGCGACAGGTTGCGGTCCGGCGCGGCAAAAAGCTCGAGCTTGTCCGCGACGATGCTCGCAGTCAGATCCGGCTCCGCGCCGTCGAGCCGCACCCGGCCCGTGGCTCGCAAGGTGCCGCTCGCGCCGTGGAATTCGACCTGCTGGAAGTCCACGAGATTGTGCGACAGCGCGATGCGCACAATGCCGTCCTTCAGCTGCACGCCCTGATCGACAAGCGTGGCGGATAGGTCGTCGCCGAGCAGTGAGCCGGTCAGATTGGGCTTCGCGACGGTGCCGCCGAGCGCGAGCCTGAGCGCGAGATGGCCGTCGAGCAGATAACTCGGGCCGAACAGCCCGCCGGTCGTCTTCAGCGACGGCACATTGGCGCTCACATTGCCGGTGAGCGCGCTTTCCTCGTCGACGGTCAGAAAGCCCTCGCGCGCGACGAGCGTGGTGTGCGCGTCGGCATCGATCACGCCGATGCGGCTCGCCTGCGCATGCAGCGTCGCGTTGAGCCGGTTGCCACCGCTGAAGTCGGCGCGCGCGCCGATATCGGTAATGCCGAGCGACGCCAGCCCGCGACCGATCTCGACCGTGACGTCGCCGCTGCGGCGCTTTATCTGGATATGCCCGCTCGCCGTGCTGCCGAGTGCGAAGTCCCAGTCGCCGTCGAAAATCAGATCGGTCTTGACGGCCGGCGGCGCGCCGGTGATTTCGCGCCGCAAATCCTGCAGACGCGCGAGCGAAATGCCGGTCAGACTGCCCGCCGATTGAACGCGGCCGTGGTCGAACGCGAACGATTTCAGGCTCAGCACCGCGCCTTCGAGCGTGAGCCGCGTCGCGCCGAGCGTCAGGCGGCGCGGCCCGGCGCTCACGGCGAGCGGAGACTCCAGATTCAGCGCCGGCGTGCCGCGGTTTTGCAGACGCGTCACGGTACCGTCCCAGTGCGTGCCGTCGCGCGCCTCGGTGAGCTTGCCGTTCGCCGCGAGCGTCAGATCGAGCGGCCGGTCCTGCAGCTTGCCGGTCGCGGCGGCTTCGAGCGAATGATTGGCGCGCGTGCCGGAAAGCCGCGCGGTGAGCGTGGCCAGATCCACGCCGCCCGCGCTCACGTTGCGCGCGTCGGTCGCGAATACGAGCGCACCGTTCGCGCCGTCGCGCAATTCGGCGTGCCCTTCCACATGGCCGCCGATGCGGTTGCTGCTCAGCACGACGCTGTCGGCCTTGTAGTTCAGCACGACATTCGGATGATCGAACGAGCCGGTCAGATCGCCGTCGGCGGCAATGAGCCCGGCGAGGCCGAAGCCGAGGCGCTCGAGCGCCGGGGCGTCGATATGAAAGCGCAAGCGGTCCCCGCGCGCGCCGAAGCTGCCCTCAAGATCCACCTGGTTGCCCGCCACCGACAGGTTCGCTCGGCTCGGCAGGATGCGCGAGCCAGCTAGTTGCACGGTGCCGCCGCCCGTCAGCGGCAGGCCGTCATAGACGCTCGGGCCGAGCCGGAATTCGGCCTTGGTCGTGAAAGCCGGAGTCAGCATGCCGGTGGCTGACAAGGTGCCGTTGACCTTCGCCTCGATCTTGCGCGCGGGCGGCGCCGTGCGTTTCGGCGCTGTTTTTTTGCGCTGCATGACCTCCGTCTTCACTACGGCCTTGCCGGTGTTCGCGACGGCCGCCGCCGCTTTGTCGGCCGGGGCCGCGCTCTGCGGCACGGAAGGCCCGTCGACCGGCTTGCGCGACGGCATTTGCGACGTCAGCGTCAACGGGTCGAAGTCCGTCAGCTGCGCCTTCAGGTTGTAGCTCGAGTTCGCGTCGTGCTTGAGCGCGCCGGAGAGCTCGATGCGGCCCTTGCCCGATGTAATGCGCACGTCGTTGAAACTGAGCCGCGCGGGGTCCACGGTGAGCTTGCCTTGCGCGCGCAGCGCCGCCTTCGGGTCGGCAAGATCGAGTGTGACGCTTTGAATATCGTCGTTCAGCCGGATGGCGATCGGCCCGGCAAGCTGCGTCGGGCGCACCGCCGCCTCGAGCTTGTTCAGGTCCAGCCCCGCGACCTGCAGATCGAACTGGCCGCGCTTGCCCGTCAGCGTGCCGCCGCCCGTGAGTGTCGCGCTCTTCACCAGCCGGACGGCCAGATTCGAGATGCGTTGCGCCTCGGCGTCGAGGCGCACGTCCGCGTTGGCGTCGATGAGCGGCAGCAGGTTTTGATCGATCGCGCCGGGGCGCGCGTTGATGATCGAGACGTGGCCTGCTACGGTAAACGGGGCGGCGGCGGTTTTTCCAGCGGCGGGCGGGCGGGCGGAACTTGCCGCCCGCGCCTGCGCGCGGCGCTCGGCGGCGCTGGCAGTCACGGCCGCACCGGAACTGGAAGGCAAACTGGCGCTGGCGCCGGCCGCACCGGGGCCACTTTTCGCGCCGTCGAGACCGCCGCTGCCGACCGCCTGCCCCACCGGCTGCAACTCCGCCCTCACCGACAGATCGGCAAGCGGCGCGCCCGGCGCAAACGCCTGCGGGTTGACGTGATCGAAGGTCAGCGTGGCGCGCTTGAGCGGCACCTCGGCGAACGGCGTGGCCTCGACCTCGGCGTGGCCGGCGAGCTTCATGCCGCTTGCATCGAGTTCGGCGAGGAGATTCTGGAGCGACCCGCCCAGATGGCCGCCCACCTGCACCGCCTCGTCGCGGACCTTGCCCGAATAACCGACGTCGCCGGTCAGCGGAAAGGGTTTCACGCCGTCGAGCTTCGCCGACGCCGTCACCGCGCCGAACGGCGTGTCGAGCCGCTCGATGGCAGCCTCGTGATGACGCCCGTCGCTGCGTCCGTGAAAAGCAAAGTGCGCAAACTCGCTGGTCGACGTGCCCTGGCGCAGCAATAGCCTGTCCACCTGGACGTCGCGGATCTCGAGCTGCATCGGCAGACGCAGGTCTTGCGGCAGTTTGAGCGGCTCGTTGCTGCCCGGCGACGACGCGCCGATGCGCGCATCCACCGTGCCGACATGGAGATAGTCGATCGTGAAGCGCCACGGTTCGCGCGTGAGCTCCCAGCGGCCCGACACCCGGTCGATCTGGATGTCCGTGCCGCTGCCGTCGAGCGCGCGCCAGCGCACAGCCCGCAGCCGCACGCCGTTGGCGAGCGCGCCGCCTTCGAGCGTGCCAGTCAGCTTGCCGCCCAGCAGCTTGACCGCCGCCTGCCATGCGTACGCAGTGCCGCGCTCGGTGGTGAGCGCGCCGTACAGCAGGCCGAGCGCCAGCGCGACCAGCAGCACCAGCACGGCGACCGTCCAGCCGAGCGTTTTCAGCAGCAGACGCGCGGCGCCGCGGCGCTTTGGCGGCGGCGGTCCCGGCGGCCCCGCTTCCGGCGCGCCGGGCGGCTCGTTGCCAAGCGGCGGCGCGGGAGGTTGAGCGGAAACGTCCGTGGTCATGCGCGGTTCGGGTTAAGAGAAATGTCCATCAGAAGGCGATCCCCAGTGTCAGATAGGGCCGCACGCTTCTGTTGCGGATGCCGTAGGCCAGATCCACGTTGACGGGACCGACCGGGCTGCGCCAGCGCGCGCCGACGCCCACGCCCGGACAAAACACCTTCTCGCCCCAGGTGTCGGTGGCCGTGCCGACGTCGAAGAACGCGGCCGCGCCCCAGTCGTGGCTGAACCAATGCTGGTATTCCGCCGACGCCGTCACGAGATACTTGGTCGGCAGCACGGAGCCCTGGACGTTGTTACCAATGCTCTGATACCCATAGCCGCGCACCGAATTCGAGCCGCCGGCGCGAAACAGCAGCGACGCCGGAATGCCGCTCGAACTGCCGCTCGTGAACACGCCGCCCAGCTCGGCGCGCAACACCACGAGATCTTCCTTGCCGATGGGCAGATACTGCTGGCCGCGCGCGTAGCCGCGGATAAACGTCTGATCGGTCAGCGCGCCCTTCACCGCGAAGCCGGCCTCCACATGAATCAGGTTGCCTTTGCGCGGGAACAGCGGGTCGTCGGTATTGCGCCGGGTCCACGACCACGACGGCACCAGCGCGCGGCTCGTAGTCGGCGCACCGACGTTCTGATCCAGCCGGTCCTGGTAGAACAGGATCGCGTACGTGTAGTCGATGAATTGCGACGTACGAGCGCGCTGCACGCCACCGCGGATACTGTAGATGCGCGTGTCGGAAACGTCTGTGGTCGTGTAGGAGGCAAGCACGCTGTTGGTCCACGCGCGCGGGCCGGGCGGCATCGCGAGCTGGATCTGGCCGTATTGCTGGACCTGATCCAGACGGCCGTCGACGGTGAACGGCCAGGCCTTGCCGAACGTGTTCAGATACGAGTACGCGCCCTGCACCAGCGCGCCGTTATCGGTCGAATAGCCGACGCCGCCGCGAATGCTGTTGTACGGATATTCCGACACCTTCACGTGGACCGGCGTGTCGACGGGCTTGGCCGGGTCGCTGTCCACGTCGATCGCGACGCTCGCGTAGTACGGCGTGTTCTGCAACTGCCGCTGCAATTCGGTAATGCGCTGCACGTCGTAAATGTCGCCCACTGAAATAGGATTGACGTTTTCGACGATCTGCTCCGGATAGCGCCGCGTGCCCGACACATCGAGCTTGCCCATCGTGAAGGTCGGGCCGCTTTCATAGACGACCGACAGCTTCGCCTCGTGCGTGCGCGGATCGACGCGCGCCTCGGAGTGATAGATCTTCGCGCCGAGATAGCGGCGGGCCTGCAAAGCCTTCAGCGACGCGTTCTTGGCGTCGTCCCAGTCGCCCTGCGAGAAGGCATCGCCTTCATGCAGCGAAAACGCGAAGCGCGCGGCGTTTTCCTGCGCCGGATCCTCGGTCAACACGGGGCCGCGAAACGACAGCGAAATCGAGCTGATGATGGTTTGCGGCCCCGGGTCCACGCTCACTGTGACGTGCTTCGTGTTGTCCACCGTGCGCACGTCGGTACGGACGACGGGCGTGAAGTAGCCCTGCGTCGCCGCCAGATCGCGTACCTGCTGCGGCGTGGCCGTTATCAGAAATTCGAACTGGTCGTCGCTGATGTCGGGGCGCTTCGCGAAGCGCGCAATGTCCAGATGCTCGTCGAGGAGCTTGCGCAGCGAACGCGGCGTGACTTCGACGTCGACCTTGTAGCTGGCCGCCGCGCGCGCCGCGTGAGCGGGGCCGCCGGCGAACAAGGACAGCAGGATGCCGAGCGCAAGCGAGGCGCGCAGCCAGCGCCGCAGCGCCGCAGCGCCGACATCCGCCGGCCGCGGCGCTCTGCCCCGCCCGCCGGCTTCGCCGCGCCGCTCATGCGGCTTTTCGATCGCACACCCCGCCAAGCAGGACCTCCGGCCATGGTTGATGAATTTGTCGTTCGGGCGCGCAGCGCCGCCGAAGCTCGCTATTTGACCACATCGGCGGGACCGCGCTATCTCTTAACGCACCCGCGAACGCCCCGCCGGCCCGCGGCCCAACGCGCCCGCCTTTGACGCACCATATTGCGCGCGGGTTCCGGCCACGGCCGCCGCGCGAAACATACGGGCCGAAGGGTTCGCCGCCGACGGGGTTTTTCGACCGCGCGCGGCGCATGCGCTAAAATCGCGAAATCAAGTCGCGGCACCCGCGCACCAAGGCCGGGCAAGCCGCCATTTCACCCACCACGGACGTCGAGCCATGTATCAATCGGACATCACCCAGTTCCTGAACCAGCTCAAGCAGCAGAAGCCCAACCTTGAAGCCGAGCAACGCCGCGGCCGGGCGCTCTTGTGGGACAAGCAGCCGATCGACCTGGAAGAGCGCGCCGAGCAGAAAGCTTCGCGCGTCGAGCAGACGCCTTACCAGTACTACCAGAACTTCTGAGCGCCGCGCCGCAACCGATGAGTCACGCCGACGAGGCACACGGCGCGCCGCCGGATTCGTCCGACGCCGCGCCCGCCACCGATTCGACGCCGGACACCGTCGACGGCATTGCGTTCGCGCGCCTGTACGGCGAGCCGCTCTTCAAGCTGCCCACCGACCTCTATATCCCGCCGGACGCGCTCGAGGTGTTCCTCGAAACGTTCGAGGGACCGCTGGATCTGTTGCTGTACCTGATCCGCAAGCAGAACTTCAACGTGCTTGACATCCCGATGGCGGATGTCACGGTGCAGTACCTCGGCTACGTCGACCAGTTGCGCCAGACCAATCTCGAACTCGCATCCGAATATCTGCTGATGGCGGCCATGCTGATCGAGATCAAGTCGCGCATGCTGCTGCCCGTCAAGAAAGCGGACAGCGGCGAGGAAGCCGAAGACCCGCGCGCCGAACTCGTGCGCCGCCTACTGGAATATGAGCAGATGAAGCTGGCTGCGCAGCGCATCGACCAGCTGCCGCAACTCGGGCGCGACTTCCTGCGCGCCGAGGTCTACATCGAGCAAAGCATCACGCCGCGTTTCCCGGACGTGAACAGCGAAGACCTGCGCGCCGCGTGGGCCGACGTCATCAAGCGCGCGAAACTTGTTCAGCATCACAAGATTTCGCGCGAGGAACTGTCCGTGCGCGAGCACATGAGCACGATCCTGCGGCAGTTGCAGAATGCGCGTTTCATGGAGTTCTCCGACCTGTTCGACACGAGCAAGGGCGTGCCCGTCGTCGTCGTGAACTTCATCGCGGTACTCGAACTGTGCAGGGAATCGCTCGTTGAAATTACCCAGGCCGAGCCGTTCGCACCGATTTATGTGCGCCTCGCCTACTTGCCGGCCTGAGCGCCGGCGAGAAGCCGAAGCGAGGCGCCTCACCGCCGCGCGAGGCGTTCCTGCGGCGGCGTAACACCGCCCGGCCGCGCGCTCCCGAGTCGCTCTTCAGGCGTCATTTCGGTGCGTAGCGCCGCCAAATCCACTACAATCCCGCGCTCCGAACCTGTCATTACCAGTGAGGCCGCGGGCCGCGCAATCGGCCAGCGCCGTTGCGTCAACCGAGTCTCGCGCCGCGCGAGGAATCCCCGTCCGATCATGAAAGTCATCAGCTCGATCCATGAATTGCGCGACCAGTTGCGCGGCCAGAATCGCACGGCCTTCGTGCCGACCATGGGCAATCTGCACGAGGGGCATCTGTCGCTGATGCGGCTCGCGCGCCAGCACGGCGATCCGGTGGTGGCGAGCATCTTCGTCAATCGTCTGCAGTTTGGACCGAACGAGGATTTCGACAAATATCCGCGCACGCTCGAAGCCGATATCGAGAAGCTGCAGAAAGAAAACGTCTACGTGCTGTTCGCACCGACCGAACGCGATCTGTATCCGGAGCCGCAGGAGTACCGCGTGCATCCGCCGCACGATCTGGGCGACATCCTCGAAGGCGAATTCCGGCCGGGCTTTTTCCAGGGCGTCTGCACGGTCGTGATGAAGCTGATGTCGTGCGTGCAGCCGCGCGTCGCGGTGTTCGGGAAGAAGGACTACCAGCAGTTGATGATCGTGCGCCGCATGTGCCACCAGTTCGCGTTGCCGACGGACATCATTGCCGCTGAAACCGTGCGCGATACCGACGGTCTCGCGCTCAGCTCGCGCAACCGCTATCTGGAGGCGGCCGAGCGGGCCGAAGCGCCGATGCTCGCCGCCGAACTGAACCGCGTGCGCGACGCTGTGCTCGCGGGCGAGCGCGACTTCGCGTCGCTCGAACGGGCCGCGATGGCAGCGCTCGCCGCGCGCGGCTGGCAGCCCGACTACGTCGCGATGCGCAAGCGCTCGAATCTGCTGCCGCCGGGTCCGCAAGACGCGAACGCGGAACTCGTCGTGCTGGCGGCCGCCAAGCTGGGTGCGACCCGTCTGATCGACAACCTCGAAATCTGAAATTGTCTTAGGCGATTGGACATCGCCTAAGAATCAAAGGATTGACTAGCCATGCAACGCAACATGCTGAAGTCGAAGATTCACCGCGTCGCGGTCACGCATTGCGAGCTGCACTACGAAGGCTCATGCGCGATCGACGAAGACCTGCTGGAAGCGGCGAACATTGTCGAAAACGAGCGCATCGACATCTGGAATATCAACAACGGCGAGCGTTTCTCGACCTATGCGATCAAGGGCGAGCGCGGCAGCGGCATGATTTCGCTGAACGGTTCGGCGGCGCGGCGCGCGCAGCTGGGCGATCTGGTGATCATCGCGGCTTTCGCCATGGTCGACGAGGCGGAACTGAAGGCTGGCTGGAAGCCGGATCTGGTGTTCGTCGACGAAAACAACAAGATGAAGGGCAGCCGGGATCACGTGCCCGCGCAGAACTGGACCTGAGCCGGCGCGCCCGGGGTTGGCTCCGGGTCCCGCTTCGAACCACCGTCCGACTCTTCGTCTGCCTGTCGGGCAAGCGCGGCTTAGCCCCCGCTCAGCCTTTTCTCGCGGCGCCGTTCGTCCACTCGATGATCGGCTGCCACTGCTCCAGGTCCTTCTCCACCCGGCTTTTCGCGACGTCCCACAGCGTCAGGCCGTGCGCCGCGAGCTGCACGTAGTTCTGGGTGTCGCGCAAATAGCCGAGCACCGGCAGCTTCAATCCTTCGACGAAACGGTGCAGTTGCTCGGCCGAGCGCGTGCGGGCGTCCACCCGCATGCCGACCACGCCGATCTCGATTGCGCCTTTCCTGACCGCCTTTTCCCTGGCCAGCCGCTCCAGGAAGTCCTGGGTGGCGAGGATGTCGAACATGGACGGCTGCAGCGACACGATCACCTTGTCCGCCAGCTCTAGCGCGATGTTCATGCGATTGCCGTGCAGCCCCGCAAGCGTGTCGATGATCGCGTGCTCCAGGCCCTTCGGCGGTTTGGCGGGCGTCTCGGGGTTCACTTCCCAGGTCTCGATGGCCGGCAAGGTGTCGGGCCGCAACGACAGCCACGCGTGCGCCGACTGCTGCTTGTCCAGATCCGCGAGCGCCACCCACTCGCCGTTTGCGGCGAAATAGCCGGCCAGATTCGTCGACAGCGTGCTTTTGCCCACGCCGCCCTTCGGATTTGCCACCACGATTACCGTCATGAATACTCCCGGAAAGAAGGCTGGCGATGCCAGCCGGTTTGCCGCTTTCTGCCTGCTTTTTTGTCTGGCCCTTGCCGTTCCGAGGCGGGCGCCGCTGTCATGCCGGCGCGCCGACTCGCTGCGCCCGGAGTCCGCGCGCCGATCCAGCCGTTGATAATATCGACAAATCCAGCGAGGCCGAAGCCCCCGAACGGCTAATCGGTCGTCGTCCGTCAGCGAATTTATCTTTCGAGGAAGCGCAATCCATGAGCAAGCTCCGCCCGGAATACACCGTCGAACGGCTTTCTGCATGCGGCCACGGTGATCGGTCTCGCGGACACCGCCTGCGGCTACGCGTGCCTCGCGCATCTCCCGGACACGGCGCGCAATTTCACGACAGTCGAGCTGAAAAGCAATTTCCTCGGCACGGCAACCGAAGGCACAATCCGCGCGGTGGCGAAAGCCGTGCACCTCGGCCGCAGCACGCAGGTCTGGGACGCGACTGTCACCGATCCGAACGGCAAGACCATCGCGCTCTTTCGCTGCACGCAGATCGTGTTGTATTGACCAGACTGCCAAAGGGCAACAGACGCGAAAGGCGCAACCGGTCGCGCCGGTAATGAAAAAAAGCACGCGCCCTCGGGCCGCGTGCTTTTTTCATCCTGCGTCGCGTGAAGGGTTTGCGGCTGGTGGCGGCGACCGCGCCGCCCCAACCTCGCCTTGGCACGAATGAATCAGGCGACCGCTGCGCTCGGCGCCTTCAGGCCGCCGAGCGCGAACGCGCCGCCGCCCAGCAACGACTGCACGACGAGCGTCACCGCCCAGAATGCCGGATATTCCCAGCCGCCGTGCGGCGAACCGAAACCCCAGCCGTTATGCCAATGCGCGGACATGGCGCCGAGCATGAAGGCAGCAGCACGAGCGCGACCCAGCGCACCTGCACGCCCAGCAGGAGCGCAATACCGCCAATCAGCTCGACGAACGCCGTCACGTAAGCGAGCCATCCGGGCAAGCCGAGCGAGGCGAAGAACTGCGCCGTGCCGGGCAGCGTGAACACGAAAATCTTCTACAGACTGTGCGCGAGGTAGAGCACGCCGAGCGCGACGCGCAAGACGAGCGCCGCGAGATCGGCGGAGCGGTTCGAATTCATGACGGTTCCTTTGTGAGAAGTGGAAGACGGCTCGATACCCAGCCGGTCAATGTCCGCCACTCTATTCGAACCGTCACACGCGAAAAACTTGAATCCAGCTTTGATTATTTCCTGATAAGAAGTAATACTTGCGCGGTCCGGCAGCGATCAACTCACCGCGGCCATCAACTTCGCCAGGTCGAGGTGCTCCGCGAGCGTGTCGGCGAGCCGTTCCAGCGATTCATCGCGCAATGCGGGGAAGTCGATCGCCTCGGCGTCGCTCAGTCCCGCCCATGCCAGCAGCGCCGCACAGGCGGCCGGCGTATCGAACAGGCCGTGCACGTAGGTGGCGAGAATCTGGCCGTCGGAGGAAATTGCGCCGTCGGGACGCTCGTCGTCGGCTCGCTCAAGCCGCAATGCCGGCGATTCCAGGGCCGGTCCCCGCGTCTCGCCCATATGGATCTCATAACCCGCGACTTCCGGCGAGCCCGGCAGCGCCAGGCGGCCCGTCACGTTCTTCAGCGTCTTGTCGCGCGTCAGCACAGTCGAGTAGTCGAGCCAGCCGAGTCCCGGGAACGTCCCCGGCGCGCCTTCCACGCCGTGCGGGTCGGCCACCTCGCGGCCCAGCATCTGCATGCCGCCGCAGATGCCGATCACCCGCCCGCCATAGCGCAAATGCCGTTGCAGCACGGCGTCCCAGCCTTGCGCGCGCAGAAACGCCAGATCGCCCGGCACGTTTTTCGAACCCGGCAGGATGATCAGATCGGCGGGGGGCGGCGCCATGCCGCTTCGCACGTAACGGAAATCGACCTGCGGATGGGCGCGTAGCGCGTCGAAATCCGTGTGATTGCTGATGTGCGGCAGCACCGGCACGACCACCCGCAACGTGCGTGCGGCGTCGCCGCGCTGCGCGGCGCGCAGCTCGGGCGGCAGCATGTCCTCGGCGTCGAGCGTGAGGCCGTGCAGGTAAGGGACCACGCCGAGCACGGGCTTGCCGGTCTTCGCTTCCAGCCAGTCGAGCCCCGGCTTCAGCAGTCCAATATCGCCGCGAAAACGGTTGATGATGAAGCCGCGCACGCGCGCCTGCTCGCTTTCTGACAGACACGCGAGCGTTCCCGTCAGATGCGCGAATACCCCGCCCCGGTCGATGTCGGCCACCAGCACGACCGGACAATCCACCGCCTCGGCGAAACCCATGTTCGCGATGTCGCGCTCGCGCAGATTGATCTCGGCCGGGCTGCCCGCGCCTTCGACGAAAATCGTGTCGTACGCTGCTTGCAGCCGCGCATAGGATTGCAGCACCGCCTCGAACGCGACGGGCTTGTAGTCGTGATAGGCGCGGGCGTCGAGATTCATGCGCGCCTTGCCGTGGATGATCACCTGCGCGCCGCGATCGCTCGTCGGCTTGAGCAGCACGGGATTCAGGTCGGTGTGCGCGGCGATCCCGGCCGCCACCGCCTGCAGCGCCTGGGCACGCCCGATCTCGCCGCCGTCGACAGTGACCGCGCTGTTAAGCGCCATGTTCTGCGGCTTGAAGGGCGCGACGCGCACCCCCGCGCGCCGCGCGAGCCGGCACAGGCCGGCGACGAGCGTGCTCTTGCCGGCATCGGACGTGGTGCCCTGGATCATCAGCGTGCCGCGCGGCACGGCTACCGCGTCACGGGGGAAATCAGGCGGAACGGGTTGAGTGCTCACGGAAACGTTGGACTCGACGATGGCAGGAGTGATGGGCGGATCGCGGCATTATCCCATCGCGCCGGGCCGCCGTGCACGCCGGTACAATCACGCGATGATTTCCCGCGACCTCACCTTCGTTCTCGGCGGCGCGCGCTCAGGCAAGAGCGTGCACGCGGAGCAGCTTGCCGCCCGGAGCGCGCTGCCCGTCACCTATATCGCGACTGCACGCGTGACCGGCGACGCCGAATTCAACGCGCGCATCGCGCATCATCGCGCGCGACGCCCCGCGCACTGGCGGCTGCTGGAGGCGGATCTCGACCTCGCGGGCGCGGTGTCGAAGGTCGACGCGCGTGGCCACTGCACGCTGATCGACTGCCTGACGCTGTGGCTCGCGAACCTGCTGTGTCCCGCCAACGGCGAGCCGCTGCCGCCCGCTAGATATCAGGCGCACATCGAGGCGCTCGAGGCCGCGCTTGCGAACGCTCGCGGCAAGATCATCGCGGTCAGCAACGAGATCGGCTTAGGCGTCGTGCCGCTCGGCGCGGCCACGCGTCTTTACGTCGACGAACTCGGGCGGCTCAATCAGCGCATCGCGGCGCTCTCCACCCAGGCCACGATGATGGTCGCGGGCCTGCCGCTCGCGCTCAAACCCGCAGGCGGCGCGTGATGCTGTCGCTTCCACTTATCGTGACGTTGGCAACGGCGGGCGTGGCCGTCGACCGCTGGATCGGCGAGCCGCGCAGCGCGCATCCGCTCGTCGGCTTCGGCAACTGGGCGGCGCGCCTCGAAGCGCACTACAACCGCGGCCGACGCCTGCGGCTGAAAGGCCTGCTCGCGTGGGCGCTGGCTGTGCTGCCGCCGGTGCTCGGCGCCTCGTGGCTCGTGGCCGTGCTGCCGTTTTTTGCGGCCTGCGCTGTACATGTCGCGCTGCTGTGGTTCGCGCTCGGAGCACGCAGCCTGCACGACCATATCGAGCCGATTGCGCGGGCGCTCGCGCAGCGCGACCTCGGGCAGGCGCGCCTCCTGACTGCACGCATCGTCTCGCGCGAAACAGCGCATGCCGACGAAGCCGCCCTGTCGCGCGCGGCGGTCGAATCGGCGCTCGAAAACGGCAACGACGCCATTTTCGGCGCCCTCTTCTGGTTTGCAATTGCGGGCGGGCCGGGCGCGCTCGGCTTTCGCCTCGCCAATACGCTCGATGCAATGTGGGGTTATCGCACGCCGCGCTATTTACGCTTCGGCTGGGCGGCCGCGCGCCTCGACGACGTGCTCAACTGGATGCCCGCGCGCCTCACCGCCGCGAGCTACGCGCTGCTCGGCGACACGCGCACCGCGTGGCGCTGCTGGCGCGAGCAGGCGCCGCGCTGGGACAGCCCGAATGCCGGGCCGGTGATGGCCTCGGGCGCGGGCAGCCTGAATGTGCTGATCGGCGGACCGGCGGTTTATCACGGCGCGCTCGAACATCAGCCCACGCTCGGCTTCGGCCATCCCGCGAAGGCCGCGCACATTACGGCCGCGCTGATGCTGGTCGAGCGCACCGTCATTCTGTGGCTCGCGGTGCTGATCGTGCTGGCCTTGCTGAGCGTGCCGCTGCATGTCTGAGCGAAGCGCCGTGCCGCGCCCGTCTCGCCATGCGGAGCCTGTGCAGGGCTCGCCCGCGACGACTTTGTCTACATCGTTTCACGCGTCAATCATGCACGGCGGCAATCTTCACGAAGCCGCCGCGCGCTATCGGATTCCGTACGAAGACTGGCTGGATCTGTCGACAGGCATCAATCCGCACGGCTATCCAGTGCCGCCCGTCCCCGCCGATGCGTGGCGCCGTCTGCCCGACGAAGGCGACGGCCTCGCAGAGTGCGCCGCGCGTTATTACGGCGCGCCCGATGCGGCGCACGTGTTGCCCGTTGCAGGAAGCCAAGCGGCAATCCGTGCGCTGCCGGCCTTGCTGCCGCGCGCGCAAGTCGGCGTCGCACCGCTCACGTACAGCGAATACGCGCCGGCATTCGAGCGTGCCGGACATCGCGTCGTAGCGCTCGATATTTCGTGGGACGTCCTGCCCGAGGCGCTCACGCATGCAATCGTTGTGAATCCGAACAATCCGACCGCCGACCACCTGAGTGAGGCTAAGCTGCTTGCGTGGCATGCGCAACTGAGCGAGCGCGGCGGCACACTGCTGGTCGACGAAGCCTTCGCCGATACCATGCCCGCCGCTTCGCTTGCAGCCCACACCCATCGCGACGGTCTCATCGTGCTGCGCTCGCCGGGCAAGTTCTTCGGGCTCGCGGGCGTGCGCGCCGGCTTCGTGCTGGCATCGCCCGCCATGCTGCAAAGCTTGCGGCTCGCGCTCGGCGCATGGACCGTCAGCGGCCCGGCGCGGCATGCGGTTAAAGCGGCATTCGCGGATCACGCCTGGCAACAGCAGATGCGCTCGCGGCTCGCCGCAGACAGCGCGCGCCTCGTCGCGCTGCTGGAAGCCCACGGCATTCGCCCACGCGCCACGCCGCTTTTCGCATGGACCGACGATGCACGCGCCGCCGCCCTGCATGAAGCGCTGGCCACGCGCGGTGTGTGGACGCGGCTTTTCGCCGCCACGGGCAGCGTGCGTTTCGGTTTGCCTCAAAGCGAAGCGGAATGGGCGCGTCTGCAAGACAGCTTGCGTGCCGCGATGGAAACGATCGGCGCGGCGGGAGCACGCTGATCCGTGGATCACCGCGCAAAACGGCCGCGCAGCGCCCACTGAAACGCTCAACGCAAACACTCGACGTCCGACCCGATGACTCCATCCGTGCGCTTCATGCGCTTCATCCGCTTCATGCGCCTCTTGCGCCTCGCCCTCGCTGCCGGCCTCATTACCGCCAGCTTGCCGGCGCGCGCCGGCATCATCGTGACCGACGACACGGGCGCCGCCGTCACCCTCCCCGCCGCGGCTCAACGCGTGATCAGCCTCGCGCCGCACGTGACCGAACTGCTGTACGCGGCCGGCGGCGCATCGAAGATGGTGGGCGCCGTGTCCTACAGCGACTATCCGCCCGAGGCGAAACAGCTGCCGCGCGTCGGCGACAACAAGTCGCTCGATCTCGAACGCATCGTCGCGTTGAAGCCCGATCTGATCGTGGTGTGGCGGCATGGCAATGCGCAACGTCAACTCGACCGTCTGCGCGAATTGCACATACCGTTGTTCTTCAGCGAGCCGCATCGTCTGGACGATATTGCCGTCTCGCTGACGAAACTCGGCCAGTTGCTCGGCACGTCGTCCACCGCGGATCCGGCCGCAGCCGCGTATCGCCGCGACATCGCGAACCTGCGCGCGCAGTACGCGAAACGGCCTGCCGTGAGCGTGTTCTATCAGGTGTGGGATCAGCCGTTGATGACGCTCAACGGCGAGCACATGGTCAGCGACGTGATCGAGCTATGCGGCGGGCGCAACGTGTTCGCCGCGCTGCAACCACTCGTGCCGACCGTTTCGACGGAAGCGGTGCTCGCCGCGAATCCCGAAGCCATCGTCACGGCGGCGCCCGGCGCGACGAAACCGGACACCACGTTGCCGCAGCTTGGCGCATGGCGCGCGTGGCCGCGTCTATTGGTGGTGGCGAACAACAACCTGTTTGCCATCGACGGCGATCTCATCAACCGGCCCTCGCCGCGCATAGCGCAAGGCGCGAAGCAGATGTGCGAGGATCTGCAACTCTCGCGCTCGCGCAGAAAACCGACCGCTCAGTGACTCAGGCGCCGCGCAGCGCACGAAGCGTACAAGCGCTCACGCATTCCACTTCACGAGCGACCACGGCTGTCCTTCGGCGCCGCGGCGCAACCAGACCATGCCGCCCGTCTCGAGCGACCAGCGCAAGCAGCGTTCGAGCGGCAGATCGAGCGCCAGTGACGCAATCGCGCGCATCACGCCGGCATGCGTGACCACATAGGCGGGCGAGAGCTCGCGAGTTTGCGTATACGCATCGAACCACGCCCGCACGCGCATGACGAACTGCGCGACGCTCTCGCCGCCATGCGCTCTCGCGTGTTCGAAATTCGCAGCCCAGTCGTCGAGAAGTTCGCGATCGATCGCGTCCCAGCGGCGCTCTTCCCAATCGCCGAAATTCATTTCCTTTAACCGGTCGTCGTGGCTCAGCACGCAGCCGAAATCGTTCGCCATTTCGACGGCAAGCGCAGAGCAGCGCGTCAGCGGACTGGACATGACGACGCGCGGCGCCGGCACCTGCAAGGCCGCCAGCCGCAGCGCGAGCGCGGCCGACGACACGTCGGCGGCCTCGGCGAGCGCCACGTCGCTGTGCCCGTAGCAGACACCCGCGTCGAGCGCGACGGCGGGATGGCGAATCAGAACGATATCCATGCGAGCCCCACGAGGTAGATGCCCAGTTCGAAAATCTGCTG
Source organism: uncultured Paraburkholderia sp. (assembly GCA_940746715.1). Lineage (GTDB taxonomy): Bacteria > Pseudomonadota > Gammaproteobacteria > Burkholderiales > Burkholderiaceae > Paraburkholderia. Next base: position 225,325 of record CALNWN010000003.1, on the reverse strand, counting down.
CGCAAAGCCAAGGCAGTCGCCCGTGTAGCCGCCTATGCGCCTCGTGAAATAGCGGCCCATTGCAAAACGCAGCACGAACAGCAGCGCAAGCGCCGCGCCGGCAAAGCGCCAGTCGGCCATGAAGAGCCCGCGCGGACCATCCGGCCATAACAGCCACGGCAATCCGAAAATCGCCGCACACAGCAGCGCCGGGCCGCGACGCTGCGCAACCGGCTTCGCCTTGCCTTCGGCGCGCACGTAGTCGAGCGTCGCGAGATAGCTGATTGCGCCCGCGCGGCTTGCCGCATGGGCCGCAATCATCAGACTGGCGGCGCGCAGCGGCGGCAACGCGGCGAGCGTTTGCCACTTCAGCGCGAGCGCCATGATGAGCGCGATCGCGCCGAATGCGCCGATCCGCGAGTCATGCATGATGCGCAAGACGTCGTCGCGCGTATAGGCGCCACCGAACGCATCGACGCAATCGGCCAGACCGTCTTCATGAAACGCGCCGGTCATCAACAGCGACGACGCCATCGACAGCAACACCGCGACGCCCGCCGGAAACACGCGCAGCGCCGCCAGATAGACCAGTGCGCTGACCCCGCCGATCAATACGCCGACGAGCGGAAAATAACGCGCCGCCGCACTCAGATAGTGCGGTTCGTAGCTGACCCAGCGCGGCACGGGCACACGCGTGAAATAGCCAAGCGCCGTGAAGAAATAGCGCAATTCCGCCAGCGGGTTCATGGGTGCGTTGTCGCGTGCATAGGTTTGGAAAGAGGTGGCGCGTGTCCCCGCTCAGGCTTCGCGGTTCGCGACGCCTGCGGATTCGAAGCTCGCCATCTCGTTGATGAACGCGCAGGCCGCGCGCAGCACCGGCACGGCGAGCGCCGCGCCGGTGCCTTCGCCGAGCCGCATGTCGAGCGACAGCAGCGGCTTCGCGCCGAAATGCTCGAGCATGCGCCGGTGCCCCGCTTCGTTGGAAACATGCGCAAACACGCAGTATTCGCGCACGTAAGGCGCGATCGCGTCGGCAACCAGCAACGCCGAACTGGCGATGAAGCCATCGACGACGATCGTCATCCGCGCGTGCGCCGCCGCGAGATACGCGCCGGCCATCATGGCGATTTCAAGGCCACCGAAGGTTGCGAGCACATCGAATGCGGCATGACACGAGTCGTGACGCGCGAGCGCCGCCGCCAGCACATCGCGCTTTTTCGCGAGCCCCGCGTCGTCGAGACCGGTGCCGCGGCCCACGCAGTCGTCGATCGGCACGCCGCACAGGCGGCTCATCAGACACGCCGCCGCCGACGTATTCGCGATGCCCATTTCGCCGAAACCGATCACATTGCTGCCGAGCGCCGCCTGATGCCGCACGCGCGCGGCGCCCGCCTGCATGGCGGTCAGCGCCTCGTCGTGCGTCATCGCGGGTTCGTGCGCGAAGTTGCGCGTGCCCGCCGCAACCGGAATGTCGACGAGCCCGTCAGTGCGCGGCAGCGGCGTCGCAATGCCGGCGTTCACCACTTCGAGTTCGACGCCCGCCACGCGGCTGAACGCATTGACCGCCGCGCCGCCCGCGAGGAAATTCGCGACCATCTGCGCGGTCACAGCTTGCGGATAAGGGCTCACGCCTTCGGCGGCAATGCCGTGATCGCCGGCGAACACGATCAACACCGGCCGTTTTACGGCGGGACGCATGCTGCGCTGAATAAGGCCCATTTGACGCGCGAGCGTTTCGAGCTGGCCGAGACTGCCGGGCGGCTTCGTCTTCGTATCGATGATGTGCTGAAGTTCGCCGCGCAAGCTTTGATCGAGCGGTTCGACTTCGGGCAACGCGGCCAAGCCTGTCGTGAATGTCATGAGTGCCTGCCAATAAATGAGGTCGTGTTCTGTTTATCCGCGTGCCGGGACATCATGAACCGAAGGCGATTCGTGACGCGGACGCGGTGCGGGAATGAGCGCCTCGTGGTCGCCGTCGCGAATCAGGATCAGCGGATAGCCGAATACGCGGCTCGTCAATGCGGGCGTGAGTACGTCGCACACCGGGCCGGCATAGGCGGCGCCCTCGCCGTCGAGCAGCAAGAGCGGCGCCTCTTGGCACAACACGGCGGCGAGCGCCACGCGCTGGCGTTCGCCGCCGGAGAGCGACAACACGTCGCGCGCCGCTAGATCGCTGAGGCCGAGCACATCCAGCGCGGCGCGCGGCCTCGCGATCAGCCTCCCGCTCCCAGCCCCAGCCGGTCAGATGCGGAAAGCGGTTAAGCATGACGATGTCGAGCACACTTGCGCTGAAGGTGTCCGGCGCGCTTTGCGGCATGAGCGCGCGACGCTGCGCGAGTAGCTGGGCGTGCCAGTCGGCAAGACGCACGCCGTCGAGTCCGACGTGCCCCGCCGAGGGTTGTCTCAAACCCGCAAGCGTCGACAGCAGCGTCGTTTTGCCCGCGCCGTTCGGACCGGCCACGCACCAGATTTCGCCTGAATAGAAGGTATGCGTGAAGGCGCCCATGACCGCGACGCCGAGCGCCTGCGCGACCGCGTCGCCTCGTAAAAGGACATGCAGCGGCGCCAGCGCCTCGATCACGCTCGACGGCGCAAGCGCCACGCTGCCCAAGGCGAGCGACGCCATCAGCACGACCAGCGCGGCGAGCGCGAGCACGAGCCAGATAGCGGCGGCGCGCTTCGCGCTCATCGGTTGGAGCGTGGCGGGCAGCGAACCGGAATGGCGGTTCATCGGCGCGCGCCCGGCATGGTGCACGGCCTACTGCTGCTGCCAGCCAACCGTGACATACGCACCGCGCCGCGGCGAGTTATACGAGTAGGCCGCTTCATAGTCCTTGTTCAACAGATTCTGGATTTGCGCGGCGACGTACCAGGCCTTCGTGATGTTGTAGCGCGCGGACAGATTCACGATGCCGTAGCCGCCCAGCTTGCCGCTGCTGTCTTCGCGCGGGCCGCTCACGATCCACTCGCCGCCCACGCGCCACCCTGCGATGCTGCGATTCACGGCGAGCGACGCAAAACGCCGCGCACGCCGCACGAGATCCACGTCGTTGTCGAGGTCGACGGAATTTTGCAGCGTCAGCGACGCGCGCACGTCCGTCTTGCCCACATGCCCGCTCCACGATCCTTCGAGTCCCTGCACTTTCGCGTGCCCCACGTTCTCGGCTAGGTAGATTCCCGGCGTGACCTGCTGATAGTCGATCATGTTCGAATAACGCGCCTGGAAAGCGCTTAAACGCATGACGCCCAGCGCATTCGACGCGTACTGCAGCGCCGCTTCCAGCGAGTGGCTGCGCTCGGGCTGGATGGACGGATTGCCGCTTAGCGGATAGTACAGATCGTCGAAGCTCGGCGCGCGAAACGAATCTGAGTAGCTTGCGCTCACCTTCCAGTGCGACGTGATGTCGAAGCCGTAGCCGAGATAGTAACTGTTCGCCCCGCCGAAATCCGAGTACTGGTCGCGTCGCACGTTCGCCTGGACCTGGTTGCGTCCAAAGCGCGCCGTGTAGCCAGCAAAACCCGAATCCACGCGACGAGTGGGCGCGGCAAACGCGTCGGAATCGAGGCTCTGATCCAGATGCTCATAGCCCACGCGCAGCTTCTGCTGTGCGGTGAGCGCGAAATCGTTCTGCCAGGTGTACTGGCGGTTGTCGGTATCGAAGCGGCCGCTGTAGACGCCGTTGGTGTTCGACACGCTGCGGTCGTCGCCTTCCGAGACGATGAAGTGCGTGGTCCACCAGTCGGTCAGCTTGCCGTTCGCAAACGCGGACACCTGGCGCACCTTCGTGTACAGGTTGTTCAGATCGGTCGGCGCGCCATACGCGTTGTCGTAGCTGTTGTTGCCGTTCGACTGGAAATAGCTGACGCCCGCGTCCCATTTGTCGCTGAACTTGTGACGCAGCGACGCCGAAATGCTCTCGTTCAGATAGCCGTTCGCGTTGGGATTCGCATTAGGCGCCCCGCGCGGATTGAGCGCGGAAAAGCCGTCGTCTTTCGAGCGCGCAAGCGAGATGCTGAAGGTCGTGCGGCCGTCTTTATCCAATGCGCCGTTCGCGCCGATTTGCTGTGTCTGCGTGTGATAGCTGCCGTAGCCCACGGAGAAATTGAAGCGCGGCGGATGCTCGCCGCCGTCTTTCGTGAACACCTGGACCACGCCGCCAATCGCGCCCGAACCATAGAGCGCGGACACGTTGCCGTTCACGACCTCGACGTGATCGATCTGGTCGAGCGGAATCTGCGCGATTTGCGCGGCGCCGAGACTCACTGAATCGACACGCACACCGTCGATCAGAACCAGCGATTGCGTCGACGACGCGCCGCGCAAATAGAGACTCGCCGTCGAACCGGGCCCACCCGTACGCGAGATTTGCGCGCCGGGCGCGAGCTGCAGCAGGCCGGGCAGATCCGTCGCGGTGGTGTCGGCAAGGTCCTGCTGATCGAAGAGCGACGTTTGCGGAATCGTGTCGGCGAGCGCTTGCGGACCGCGCTCGGCCGTCACGACAACCGACGATAAAACAGTGAACGAAGAGTCGGCACCTGCAGGCACGGCGGCCTGCGCATGCGCGAAATGCGGCAGCCCTGCAGAAGCGAGCAACACCGAGCGGGCGATGGGGGACAGCATGGAATGAGATTTCCCATGGATGGCATGCGCGGCCCGCTTCCCCGCAGGCCGTCGCGTAACGGGCGTGCGCTTTTGACATTCGCGCTTCGCGCCCCTCCCTCTGGCCGGTATCCGGGCTGACGACCTTCAATCCCGCCTTCCCACGCGTGACGCGCAGTGGCACACTCGCGAGTTGAACCGGAACACGCGATGGGGATCGAACTGCAAAGCGCGAACTGCTTTGCTCTGCTGCGTATTGCAGTACTGAACTGCAATACGCAGCACGCGAATGCGGTCGCTTACCGTTGCGGGGGCAGCGCAGGTTGGCGCGTTCAGGTGAACCGCGCGCCCTGCTTCCCGTTTAACTGCGCGCACGGTGAATGCGCGCGGGCACCAGATGCGGCCAGTGTATGAGCGCCCTCTGAGCGAGTCAAGAATGCGTGCCGCGCGTGCGTTTGATTCGGACAGGGTCGAGCTATTGTCCGACGCACGCTCCGGTACACGAGTAGTTTTTCTTCTTCAGTTGAAAAAAGCCTGCAAAAAGCGGTGTTGTTACGTCTCGAAACGAGACAATTGTCGGAACGTGCGACATTCCGCGCTAAAATGCGATGTCTTTAGAGGACGCAGCACATGCTCACCGAACTCGAAACACTCTCACAGAATATCGGCAAGCTGATCGCTATCAGCCAGCGCCACAATGAAGCGCGCGTCGCGCTCGAAGAGCAACTCGCCCAATCGCGTGCCGAAGCCGAAGCCACGCGCACGGAACTTGCACTGCTGCGCGAGGAACGCGACGCACTCCAGGCGGAGCGCGACGCGCTGTCGGCCAAGATCGACGACGCTCAGGTGCGTCTGAACGCGATCCTCGAGAAATTGCCGCGTGCGCGCGCGCATCACGAGCCGGACAACCAGCTCGATCTGCTCGAGCCCGCTCAGCATGAAGTGGAAGCGGAGAGCGACGCCACTCGCCACGGAGAAAATGCATGACCACCAAGCAGATCGAAGTATCGATTCTCGGCGTGCCCTATCGTCTCGCCTGCTCGCCGGAAACGGAAGGCGCGCTGCTCGAGGCAGTCGCGCGAGTCGACGCCGAAATGTCGAAGATCCGCAATAACAGCAACGTGCGCGGCACGGACCGCATTGCCGTCATGGCTGCGCTGTCGCTGGCATCCGAACTGCTTAAGCTGCAACAAAGCGTGCGTCACGGTGAAGCATTTCCTGCTGAGGAAATCCGGCGTACAATGCATCAAATGAACGGGCAACTGGGCACTGTCATCGCGCAGTACAGCGTGCAGTAACCAGCGGTTGCGAGTAGTGCTGACCGGTCTTGCGACCGGTCGGGGATTCAAGCGGAAGCGCGCAAGCGCAGCGTTCGTGAAGCATGCACGAACCACGCATCGCAAACGTTTGAATTCAATGGTTTCAGTTTCATCGGTTTAGCTTCCCTGCCTGGTTCGCCAAGGTCATATATTCCTTGAACCAATGCCATGTGTACGGTTGCGGAAATTTGTAGCACGGGCGTGCGCGTCACTCTGTCTAATGTACCCGAAGTGCTGCTAACTGCGACCAATTCTGAACCCCCGGTTCAGGATGCCGGCCTAGCGGCTAAGGCGGGGACCTTATTTGGAACGGCATCGGACTTGCGTCCGGTGCCGTTTTTGTTTTGTGCGTCGCGTTCTGCGTCTTGCGCTTTGCGTGTCTGTTTTGCAGCTATGTGTTGCTGCGGTTTCCCCTGCTTCTTCAAATCCTTAACTTTCAACGTTCAATTCGATTCATGCGCTACTGGCTAATGAAGTCCGAACCGGACGAAGCAAGCATCGACCATCTCGCCAACGCCCCGCACCGCACGCTGCCATGGACCGGCGTGCGCAACTATCAGGCGCGCAACTTCATGCGCGATGCCATGCAGATCGGCGACGGCGTGCTGTTCTATCACTCGAGTTGTCCGGAGCCCGGAATCGCAGGGCTCGCGGAAGTCGCGTCCACGGCGTATCCGGACCCCACGCAGTTCGACAGCAAGAGTCCGTATTACGACCCCAAGTCGTCGCAGGAAACGCCGCGCTGGCTGCTCGTCGACGTCGTGTTCAAGAAGAAGATTCCGCTGATTCCGCTCGTGGCCTTGCGCGAACACGAAGAGTTGAAAGACATGCGCGTGCTGGCAAGAGGCAACCGCTTGTCGATCACGCCTGTGACTGAAGCGGAGTGGCGCTTCATCACGAAGCGGCTTGTTTGAATTCGGCCGAGTTTTCCTGGCAGTGCTTTGGCGCTCCTGCGATCGGACGCGGGCGACGTGGTGAGGAAAGGTTGCAGCCACGTTAAATTAGGGAACCAAGCTCAGGTTACAGGCGCCTAACGGACTCGCAAACGGCTCGGGCAACGCTGCGCCGCCGTTGCATCGCGCGGGAGCCTCGCGTACTTCTCGCGAACCTCTCCCGTTTTTCGCGCGCCATCGTGTTCAAGCAAGGAGTCCAACAATAACCAAACACACCGCACGTGCACTCGCTTTCGCGCTTGTCTGTGCTGCGCTCGCGCTCTCGCCCGCCATCGCGCGCGCAGAGCGTCGCGCCCTATCAACCGGCCGGCGTGCTGTCGCTGAATGCGCAGGCGAGCGCGGACGTGCCGCAAGACGTCGTCGACATTACGCTGTTCTACGAGCAGGAGGCGAGCGATCCGTCGGCGCTGACCTCAACGCTGAATCAGCGCGCCGATTCGGCGCTGCAAAAAGCGAAGGGCGTGAGCGGCGTGACCGCGCGCACGGGCTCGTTCTCGATCTATCCGTCCACCGACCGCGACGGGCGCATCTCCGCCTGGCGCGGCCGCACGGAAGTCGTGCTGGAGTCGCACGACTTCGCCGCGGCGTCGAAGCTCGCGGGACAAATGGCTTCCATCATGCAGGTGGGAAACGTCCAGTTCTCGCTGTCGCCCGCAGCCCAGCGCGCCGCCGAGCAGAAGCTGACCGGCGAGGCGATCCGCTCGTTCCGCGAGCAGGCGGCTTCGTCCGCTCAGGCGTTCGGCTACAGCGGCTATTCGATTCGCGAGGTCAACGTCGGACACAACGGCGTGATGCCGCGGCCCGTCATGATGATGAGCGCGCGCGCCATGGGCGCCGACGCGAAGATGGCGGCGCCGGTGTCGATAGAAGGCGGGACGTCGACGGTGACGGTCAACGTGTCGGGCTCGGTGCAAATGAAGTGACGCGCGGGCACCCCGCCGGGTTGTAGCATCCAACGAAAACGCCACCGCATGCAGTTCACGCGGTGGCGTTTTGCTGTCAATCGCTTGCGCGCGGAACGCGCCGCGCGTTACGGCAGCGCGTGCGCCGTTTCGCTGCGGCCACGGCGATACGACCACACCAGCATGGCAATGCCCCCGAGGATCATCGGCAGCGAGAGCCATTGGCCCATCGAAAGGCCCATGGCGAGCAGTCCGAGGAAGTCGTCGGGCTCGCGTGCGAATTCGACGGTGAAGCGCGCGAGGCCATAGCCGATCAGGAACACCGCGGAAATCGCGCCGAGCGGCTTCGGTTTGCGCGAGAAGAAAAACAGCACGAAGAAAAGCGCGACGCCTTCGAGCGCGATCTCATATAACTCCGAAGGATGACGCGGCAGCATGTGATATTGCGCGAACACTTCGTTCAGATGCCATTGCGCGGCCAGTTGCGGATGCGCGGAGAGCCACGCGGCGGCGTCGGGCGCGGCGCCGGGAAAGAGCATCGCCCACGGCGCGGACGGATCCGTCACGCGCCCCCACAACTCCCCGTTGATGAAGTTGCCGAGCCGCCCCGCCGCGAGGCCGGTGGGCACCATCGGCGCGACGAAGTCTGTGACCTGCAGCCACGAGCGCTTGCGCTGATACGCAAACAGCACCATCGCGAAGGTCACGCCGAGAAAGCCGCCGTGAAACGACATGCCACCTTCCCAGACCTTGAAGATATCGAGCGGATGCGCAAAGTAAAAGCTAGCCTTGTAGAACAGCACATAGCCGAGCCGGCCGCCGAGAATCGTGCCGAGCACGCCGTAAAACAGCATGTCGTCGATGTCTTTGGCCGTCCAGCCTTGCGCCGCGACGTACGGCAAACGCAGCCGGAGCCGGCCGACGACAATCGCCGCGATGAACGCGACAAGGTACATCAGTCCATACCAGCGCACGGCAAGCGGCCCCAGATGAATGGCAACGGGGTCGAAGTTCGGGTGAATGAGCATCGTGTTGTTATGGGCAGTTCGGGTTCAGAAGCTTGTTTGTATGGACGACGAGCGGCGCGCGCCGCCTGCGTTGGCGGCTCAGCGCGCAATGCGTTCGCGGCCGCCGCGCTAATTTTCGGGCCTGCCTGGCTGCGCCGCGACATGGGACGCCGTCGGCTGCACCGCGATGGCGGAGGTAGCCGGCTGCGCCGCCACAGCCGCGGCATGAGCCCGCACAATGTCGATGAAGCCCGCGAGCACCGGACTCACTTCAGCGCTGCGCCAGACGAGACCTGTCTCGATAGCGGGCACGGACTCCGCAGCGGCACGGTACACGACGCGCGTGCGGCGCAGGTTACGCAGGCGATTGCGGCACCAGTGCGACACCCATGCCCGCCGACACGAGGCTCACGATGGTCTGCATCTGTATCGCCTCCTGACCGACCCGCGGCGCGAGCCCCGCCACGCCGTAGCAATCCATAATGATGTCATAAAAGCCCGGCGCCAAACGTCTTGGGAAGACGACGAGCGGCGCATCGGCAACTTCACGCAGGCTCCCGGCGCGTCGAGCCATTCTGCGCGCGGGTCGGCGGCACTGCCCGCGGCGGCCGCCACGCGCGCCGCCGTCTCCGTCGACATTGCAATGACGAGCGGTTCGCGCTCGATCGGCAGCCATGACAACTGCGTGGCATGCCGCGACGGCAGCGGCGCGATGACGAGTCCGGCGTCGATGCGCCCGGCCATGAGTTCGTCCACCTGCACGTCGCTCGTGGCCTCGGTCAATTCGAGCCGCACACGCGGATGACGCGCGCTGAAGTCGCGCAACAGGCGTGGCAGCAAGCCGTAGTCAGCCGTCGACACGAACGCCAGCGACAGCAGCACGCCCGCCTCGCCGCGCGCGAGGCTTTGCGCAAGCGGCCGCAGGCCTTCCGCGGCCGCCAGCAGGCGCTGCACTTCGGGCAACAGGTCGGCGCCGACGCGCGTCAGCTCGACCGAGCGCTTGGTGCGCGCGAACAGTTCGACGCCGAGCGTCTCCTCGAGCGCGCGAATCGCCTGCGACAGTGGCGGCTGCGTCATCGAGAGGCACGCGGCTGCGCGGCCGAAGTGCTTTTCTTCGGCGACGGTCACGAAATAGCGCAACTGACGCAGGTCGGGAACGGCTGGCAGCATTATTAATACATTTTACGACCTAATTGGCCGTCAATAATATATTGGACACGCATATCGCAAAATAGCATTCTGGCCCGACGCGTCCGAACTACACTGGACCGACCAGCAAAGCAAACAGACTGGAGCTCCCCATGCCATACAACCGTCGTTCGAAGAACATCACGCAGGGCGTGGCCCGTTCGCCGAACCGCTCGATGTTACTACGCGCTCGGCTATCAGAAGGAAGACTTCGACAAGCCGATGATCGGCATTGCGAACGGCCACTCGACGATCACGCCGTGCGCCGGCCTGCAGCGTCTGGCCGATGCCGCCGTCGCCGCGATCAAGGGCGCGGACGCGAATCCGCAGACCTTCGGCACGCCGACCATTTCGGACGGCATGTCGATGGGCACCGAAGGCATGAAGTACTCGCTGGTGTCGCGCGAAGTGATCGCCGACTGCATCGAGACCTGCGTGCAAGGTCAATGGATGGACGGCGTGGTCGTGATCGGCGGCTGCGACAAGAACATGCCCGGCGGCATGATCGGCCTCGCGCGCATGAATGTGCCGGGCATCTACGTGTATGGCGGCACGATCCGTCCGGGCAACTGGAAGGGCACCGACCTGACCATCGTGTCGTCGTTCGAGGCGGTCGGCGAATTCACGGCGGGCCGCATGTCGCAGGAAGATTTCGAAGGGGTCGAAAGAAACGCATGCCCGTCCACGGGTTCGTGCGGCGGCATGTACACGGCCAACACGATGAGCTCGTCGTTCGAGGCGCTAGGCATGTCGCTGCTGTATTCGTCGACGATGGCCAACCCCGACCAGGAAAAGGTCGACTCCGCCGCGGAATCGGCGCGGGTGCTCGTGGAAGCGGTCAAGAAAGACCTCAAGCCGCGCGACATCATCACGAAGAAATCGATTGAAAACGCCGTGGCGCTGATCATGGCGACGGGCTGCTCGACCAACGCCGTGCTGCATTATCTGGCGATCGCGCACGCCGCCGAAGTGGAGTGGACCATCGAGGACTTCGAGCGCATGCGCAAGAAGGTGCCGGTCATCTGCAACCTGAAGCCGTCGGGCCAGTACGTCGCGACGGATCTGCACAAGGCCGGCGGCATTCCTCAGGTCATGAAGATTCTGCTCGACGCGGGGCTTTTGTACGGCGACTGCATCACGATCACCGGCAAGACGCTCGCCGAGGAACTGAAAGACGTGCCGGGCAAGCCGCGCGCGGATCAGCAGGTGATTTTCCGATCGAACAGGCGCTGTACAAGGAAGGCCACCTCGCGATCCTGAAGGGCAATCTGGCGGAAGACGGTGCGGACCCGTAATCACCGGCCTGAAGAACCCGGTGATTACGGGTCCGGCGCGCGTATTCGACGACGAGCAAAGCGCGCTCGAAGCGATTCTGGCGGACAAAATCGTCGCCGGCGACGTCGTCGTGTTGCGCTATCTCGGGCCGAAGGGCGGTCCGGGCATGCCGGAAATGCTCGCGCCGACATCGGCGATCATCGGCAAGGGCCTGGGCGAAAGCGTCGGTCTCATCACCGACGGGCGCTTTTCGGGCGGCACGTGGGGCATGGTGGTCGGCCACGTCGCGCCGGAAGCTTTTGTGGGCGGCACGATCGGCCTCGTGCAGGAAGGCGATTCGATCACCATCGACGCACACCGGTTGCTGCTGCAACTGAACGTCGACGACGCCGAACTGCAGCGCCGCCGCGCCGCCTGGCAGCAACCGAAGCCGCGTTACACGCGCGGCGTGCTGGCCAAGTACTCGGCTCTCGCGCTGCCCGCCAACAAGGGCGCGGTCACGGGCTGACACGAGCGGAGTCCTCGCAAGGCGTGGCGAACAAGCTCCGCGAAGGCGGCGGCATGGCGCAGCGGTCTTATGAAGCAGTCTCAAGCAGCGGTCTGCAAAAATCCGGCCGCCATGCCTACGTAAAAGCGAAAGGGGCGCACGAAAAACCGTGTGCCCCTTTCCTTTTATAATGCTGGCACCACAAGTCGGGCAACTGCACCGGCGGAGACTAGAATGAAATCAATGTCGTATGCGGTGCTTGCAGCGGCTGCGGTGTCCGCCGCCCTCTCCATCGGCGTCAGCGCGACGGCGCATGCGGAAGCGGCGACCGGGCTCGCGCTTGCACAACAGCAGAACTGCATGAGCTGCCACTCGGTGGCGCGCCCGTTCATGGGGCCGGCGCTGCACGACGTCGCCGCAAAATACTCGGGCCGCGAGGACGCCGCCACCTACCTGAAGCACAAGATTCTTGATGGCAGCACGGGCGTGTGGGGCCAGGTGCCGATGCTCGCCAACACGCAGCTCACGCCCGAGCAAGCCGCCACCCTGGCAAGCTGGGTGTTGACGTTAAAGTAGCCGAGCTTGCGCCGAGCGAATGCGTCTGGCCGCGCGTGAGCTGTGCTTTCCAAGCAGCCAAGTCGCAATCAATACGGGACCATCACCCGCCAGAGCTTCGCCGCGCCATCTCCGCTTCAACCGCTTCGCGTACCCAGCCGGTCATTTCTTTTTCCAGTGTCGACACCACCTCGCGCGTGATCTGATCGACGAGCCGCGTGGTGTGCTCCTGCACGGCGCTGCGGCAGCGCGCTTCGACGATGGCGCGTCCGTCGCCCGCGAGGAAACCCGCAAACCGTTCGCGTAGACGTCCGGCGATCAGCTCAGCATCGATGGCGGCAGGAATCTGCTCGCCGCCGTCCTGCGCGATGTCCGGCGGGACCGTGGCGCCGGCTTCCAGCGGCGGCGGCTCGGTCCGGTCGAACACCCGCGCCGATGCCGCGAGCACCTCGTCATGCGCGTGCTCGGCTTCCTCTGCGCGGTGGGCATCGTCGGAATGGATCTTGGGCTGCGCGTGAACCGCAGCGGGCTCCGGTGCGAGCACGGGCTCGGGAGCCAGCGTTTCTTCCGGCGACAGCACCGGCTGCGGCGCGAGTTCGGGCTCTGCTTGCAAGCCGGGCTCGCGAAGCTCCTCGGATGTGCGCAGCGGCGTGTCAGCCGGACGAGCGGCCGGAGTCGAGGCCGGTGAGGCGGAAGTCGAGGCCGGCGCAGCGCCGCTGTGCCGCGTGACCCGGCACGAGCACTTCTTGCAGGATGGGGATCGAGTTATCGTTGGGATCGGACACGTGCGCCCTCCGTGTTTGAGTCGTAGCAAAAGCGGGCCGCGTGTGCGTCGAGCGCCTCGCCAGACCGCAACACGAAGCACAACGCGAGGTAGGACGAAAGCCTAGCCGCCCTGCTTGTAGTTGTTCAAAGCATAGCCGCGATCGCGATAGAAACGATAGCGCTCGCGGCCGGCGATGAGCTCGTCATGTGCGTTACCGACCACTTCGAGCAATCTTTCGAAGCGCGCGAATTGCGCGGGCACGCTCGCGCCCAGGTTGAGCAGAACCTGGTGATGCGGGACGTCGTCGAGATTCGCGGCCAGCACGATCGGCGTTTGTGCAGCGAGCGGCGTGCCCGCCATGCAGTGCGGCACGAAGTCGAGCGCCGAAAAGGTCCACAACTGCTCGTCGAACGCGCGCAGCCGCTCCGGCTCCGCGACGACGATGGTGGGCTGCCCCGCCTGGTATGCCTTGCGCGCGAGGCGGCACGCGTACAGCAGCGAGTCGCCGACGTTCGAGTGGAAATCGATTCGAGTCATCGGCGGCTCCGCTGTGCGCTTTTCGCCGACACGGCAAACATTCCGGCGCGCGCGACCTTACTGCAATGCGTCATTGGGCGGGGCGGCTATCCGCGGGGCGGCCGTCCGCGGCGCGGTCGATCAGAAACTGCGCGAGCAAGGGCACCGGCCGCCCCGTCGCCCCCTTCGCCGCGCCGCTCTTCCAGGCCGTACCGGCGATGTCGAGGTGCGCCCACGGATAGGCGTCGGTGAAGCGCGACAGGAAGCACGCTGCCGTCACGCTGCCCGCCGGACGCCCGCCGATATTGGCGATGTCCGCGAAGTTGGACTTGAGCTGCTCCTGATATTCGTCGTCGAGCGGCAGGCGCCACGCCGGGTCCGACGCCTCGCGCGACGCATCGAGCAACTCGCCCGCAAGCGCGTCGTCCTTCGAGAACAGGCCGCTGTTGTGATGGCCGAGCGCGATGATGCACGCGCCTGTGAGCGTGGCAATGTCGATCACCGCCGCGGGCTTGAAGCGCTCGGCGTAAGTGAGCGCGTCGCACAAAATCAGGCGGCCTTCGGCGTCCGTGTTGAGCACTTCGATCGTCAGTCCCTTCATGCTCGTGACGATGTCACCCGGCTTGGTCGCCGTGCCCGAGGGCATGTTCTCGACGGCCGGAATGATGCCGACCACGTTGATCTTCAAGCCCATTTCGGCGACCGCGCGCAGCGTGCCCAGCACCGAGCCGGCACCGCACATGTCGTACTTCATTTCGTCCATGGCTTCGCCCGGCTTGAGCGAAATGCCGCCGGTATCGAACGTCACGCCCTTGCCCACCAGCACCACCGGCGCGGCCTTCGCGGCGGCGCCCTGATACTGCAGCACGATGAACTGCGCGGGCTCGACCGCACCGGCCGTGACCGACAGGAATGATCCCATCTTGAGCGCTTCGCACTGTTTTTCGCCGAGCACCTCAACCTTCAGCTTCCAGTCTTTCGCGAGCTTTTTCGCGGTGTTCGCGAGATAGGTCGGCGTGCACACGTTGCTCGGCAGGTTGCCGAGGTCGCGCGTCAGATCCATGCCGTTGGCAAGCGCGGCGCCCTGCCGCGCGGCAAGCTTGGCGGCCTTCTCGTCGCCAGTATTCACGCTGAAGACAATGCGTTTCAACGCGCGCGCCGAGTTGTCCGGCTTGCTCTTCATCTGCGTAAACTTGTAGGTCAGTTCGCGCAACGCGAGAATCGCGGCGCGCACGCCCCAGTCGGCCGAACGCTCGAGGATGGGCAGTTGCGCCAGTGTGAAGGTGACCTGCACGATCCGGGTGGCGAGAAGCGCGCGCCATGCTGCGCGCACCGCTTCGCCGTAGGCTTTCTGACTGAAAGCGTCCTGTTTGCCGAGCCCGACGAGCAGCACGCGCGATGCGCCGATACCCGAGACTTCATGCAGGAACAGCGTGCTGCCTGCTTTCCCGTCCATGTCGCCCGCCTTGATGATGCGGGTCAGGAGGCCCTTGGTGGCCGCGTCGATCTCAAGTGCCGCGCCCGAGAGCGTTTGCGACTCGAACACGCCGATTACGATGCAATCCGATTTTCCGGTGAGGAAACCGTTTGTCGAGCCTTTGGTCCAATCACAGGCTTTTATGCTAAAGTCCATCGCGCTTGTCCTCGGATAAAATCTGGGCTTAGGATGGAAAGCCGCAATTATCCGCTATTTTTCCCGCGGCGGCTGCACCGGAGGCGTGACGGAAAGCAACCCGCGCGTCGCTGAGAGCGCCCCCTCTCGTCATCAATAATGATCTTCGAACGCTCCCTCCAGCGCGAACTAGCGTATACGGCTGGTGCCGTGTTCATGGTTCTGCTCACGCTCGTGCTGACCACGATGATGATCCGCATCGTCGGCTTCGCGGCGCAAGGCGAGATCGACCCGCGCGACGTGCTGGTCCTGATCGGCCTGACCGTGATCGGCTATCTCGCCATCATGCTCGTCGCCACGCTGTTCGTGTCGATCCTGTTCGTGCTCACGCGCTGGTACAAAGACTCCGAGATGGTCGTGTGGCTGTCCTCGGGCGTGAGTCTCACGCAATTCATCAAGCCGATCGGCATGTTCGCCACGCCGATCGTGATTCTCATCATGTTCTTCGTGTTCGTCGGCTGGCCATGGTCCAATCAGCAAAGCAAGCTGATTCGTGCCCGTTTCCAGCAGCGCGACGAGGTTTCGCTGCTCGCGCCCGGCCAGTTCCGCGAATCCGCTAGCACGCATCGCGTGTTTTTCATCGAGAAGATGTCGCCCGACCAGGGGCATGTCGAAAACGTATTCGTGACGAGCACGGAAAACGGCAAGGTCAACGTGGTCGTCTCGAAGAACGGTCACATGGAAACGCACAAGAACGGCGACCGCTTCGTCGTGCTGGAGAACGGCCGCCGTTATGAAGGCGAACCGGGCCATCCGGATTTCCGCATCATGGAGTTCGAGCGTTACGGCGTGAAAATCGAAAGCCAGCCGATCGTCAACATGCCGACCACCACGGGCACGCCGACGCTTACGCTGCTGCGCAATCCCACCAACGAAAATCTCGCCGAATTCGCGTGGCGCGCGGGGCTGCCGCTCATCGCCATCAATCTGATGCTGCTTGCCATTCCGCTTGCGCACCAGAACCCGCGGCGCAGCCGCACCATCAATCTCGTGATGGCCGTGCTGATCTATCTGACGTATTCGAACCTGTTGAACGTGGTGCAGTCGTGGATCGAGCAAGGCAAGATGTCGTTCGGCCTCGGGCTCGTCATTCTGCATGTGATCGTGGCGGGCGTTGTCGCGTTCATTTTCTGGCTGCGCGTGCGCAACCGGCCGCTCTTCACGCGCGCCATGTTCAACCGTACGCAGGGAGCGTGACCAATGCGTATCTATGAAAGGTACTTTGCGCGTCAGGTCTACCTCACGTTCATTTTCATTCTGTTCGCGTTCTCGGGTCTGTTTTTCTTCTTCGACCTGATCAACGAACTGAATTCGGTCGGCCACGGCAACTATAAATTCCAGTACGCGGTGCTGCGCGTCGCGCTGCAGACGCCGTCGCGCTTCTACGAGATCATTCCCGTCGCCGCGTTGATCAGCGCGATTTATGTGTTCGCGCAAATGGCCGCGAATTCGGAGTACACGATTTTCCGCGTGTCGGGACTCGCTACCAATCAGGCGCTGCGCTCCCTGCTGAAAATCGGCATTCCGCTGGTGTTTCTCACCTACCTGATCGGCGAGGTGATCGGCCCGTACACCGATCAGTTGTCGGAGCGCGTGCGGCTCGAGGCGCTGGGGTCGTCGGTGTCGAGCAACTTCCAGTCGGGCGTGTGGGTGAAGGACACGTTGACCGCGCGCGCGGACGGCGAGCAGGTCACGCGCTTTGTCAACGTCGGCGAACTGAAGCCGGACGCGACCATCAGCAACGTACGGATCTACGAGTTCGATTCGAAATTCCGGCTCTCTAACGTGCGCATTGCGAAGAGCGGCGTTTATCAGCCGCCCGGTCATTGGCAATTGACGGGTGTAACGGATACGCAATTGATCGACGTACCGCCGCCTGCGGGCACGCCGGCCGACGCGCTGAACCCGGTGTATCGCGCGAAGCAGGTCGCGCTGCCTAAATATTCGCTGCGCTCGGAATTGACGCCGCAGATTCTGTCGGTGCTGCTGGTGTCGCCGGATCGCATGTCGATGTTCAACCTGTTCCGCTACATCCAGCATCTGACCGAGAACCATCAGGACACGCAGCGCTATGAAATCGCGCTATGGCGCAAGCTGCTGTACCCGTTTGCGGTGTTTGTGATGCTGGTGCTCTCACTGCCCTTTGCGTATCTGCATACGCGAGCCGGCGTAGTAGGCATAAAGGTGTTCGGCGGGATCATGCTCGGCATGAGCTTCCAGTTGTTCAACACGCTGTTCTCGCATATCGGCACGCTGAACACGTGGCCCGCGCCCTTGACGGCGGCGACGCCGGGACTGGTTTATCTGGTGCTCGGCCTAGTCGGGCTGAAGTGGGTTGATCGCCATTAGGAGCCTTCGCGATGGCTACGCACGGGTTGATCCTGTTTGGTCACGGCGCACGCGATGTGCGCTGGCGTGAGCCGTTCGAGCGGCTCGCTGCGAAGCTGCGCGCCGCGCGCGGCTCGGGCGGCGACGATGGGCATGTCCGCTTGGCTTTTCTGGAGTTGATGGAGCCAGACTTGCCCACCGCGGTGAGCCAGCTCGCGGCCGACGGCTGCGATGTCATTACCGTCGTGCCCGTGTTTTTTGGGCAAGGCGGGCATATCAGGAAGGACTTGCCCGATTTGATCGAGCGGTGCCGGGAGGCGCTGCCTGCGGTGGAGATTCGCTGCGCTGGCGCGGTGGGCGAGGATGACGCTGTGCTTGATGCTGTCGTGGGGTATTGTTTGCGGCGGGTTTGAGTTTTTCTAAGCCGCCACCAACACCCCACCCACGACAGACCTGACCACGTCCTTCGCTCCTTCCCGCTCCGCGAACGCCTCGCCGATCATCAGCAAACTAGGCTGCGAAGCATTCACCCATCTCTGCGCTTCGCCAGCAGCGAGCTGTTCCAGCGTCAACGTCAACATCCGCTCGCGTTCGGTGCTGCAAGCCTCGACAATCGCGACAGGCGTCGTAACCGGCTTGCCCGCGTCGATCAGTTGCTGGGCAATCTCCACCCCGCTGTCACGGCCCATGTAGAACACGAGCGAATCCGCATTCACCTGCTCGCGTATTTCGTCCGAGCCCGGCGCGCGGCTGAACGTAGCCAAGGCCACGCTGCGCGACACGCCGCGCAACGTCAATGAACGCTTCAGCGAGGCCGCGCTGGCGAGCGCGGCCGTAATGCCAGGCACCACCTCATACGCGATGCCCGCCGCCTCCAGCGCACGCATTTCCTCGTCGGCGCGGCCAAACAGCATGGGGTCGCCTCCCTTCAGGCGCACCACGACTTCGTGTTCGAGCGCGGCGTCGACGATCTGCTTGTTGATGAACTGCTGCGCCGTGGACAACTGCCCGCAGCGCTTGCCCACCGCGATGCGCCGCGCGTGCGTCGGCGCGTAGTCGAGCATGGCCGGCTCGACGAGCGCGTCATGCAGAACGACGTCGGCGGTCGCGAGAAGCCGCGCGCCGCGCACCGGCGGCGCCGGGTCCCGCGCCGATCAGATAAACCTTGCCCATTTGCTCAAGCCTGTTGTTCAGTGCGCTCACGCCGCGCGCGATAACCGGGCAGCGCTTACGCGGAAAACCCGCGGATCATGCCGGCCGCGACCGTGTGATGCGTCGCCTCGTCGATCAGCACGAATGCACCCGTGCCTTGATGCGCGTCGTACACGTCGCATACCAGCGGCTTTTGCAGCGTCAGCGCCACGCGGCCAATGTCGTTCATCGCCAGTTCGCGGCGTTCGGTGGAGTGCGACAGCGTATGCACGTCGAGCACTTCCTTGACCGAGCCAATGCGCGCGAATACGGTGTTCGTGGTCTGCTTCAGCAGGTACTTGCGCTGCGTGGAAAGCGGCGTGTCGTCGAACCAGCACAGATCGGCTTCGAGCTTCTTTGCCGGTTCCGGTGCCACTTCGCGCAGCACGAACGTATCGCCGCGCGACACGTCCACGTCTTCCGCGAGGCGGATGGTCACCGTCTGACCGGCGAACGCACGGTCGACCGCAGCCGTGCCGCCCACCACCGGCGCGATAATCTCCGCAACCGTGGCTTCGCGATTGGCCGGCAGCACGACGATGGTGTCGCCCACCTTCACTTCGCCCGATTCGACGCGGCCCATGTAGCCGCGGAAATCGTCGGCCTGGCTGCCGTCCTGGCGCGCAACCCATTGCACCGGGAAGCGCAGCGCCTCACCCGTCGCCACTTCGACAGGCAACGCTTCGAGCAGATCGAGAAGCGGCTCGCCCGCGTACCACGGCATGCGTTCGCTCGCGGTCACGATGTTGTCGCCCTTCAGCGCCGACACCGGCACGAAACGCACGTCGGACAGGCCGAGTTGGCGCGCGAGTTCGACATACGCATCGCGGATTTCGTTGAAACGCGTCTCGCTGTAGTCGACGAGATCCATCTTGTTGATCGCGACGATCGCATGCTGCAAGCCGAGCAGCTTGACGATCGCGCTGTGACGCTTGGTCTGCGGCAACAGTTGCGCGACGCCGTCGACGAACGTCACGCGCGTCGCGTCGACGAGAATGATCGCCGCATGCGCGGTCGACGCGCCCGTCACCATGTTGCGCGTGTACTGCTCGTGCCCCGGCGTATCGGCGATGATGAACTTGCGCTTCGCCGTAGCGAAATAGCGATACGCGACGTCGATCGTAATGCCCTGCTCGCGTTCGGCTTCGAGACCGTCCGTCAACAGCGCGAGGTCGATTTCGTCGCCCACGGTGCGCTTGTTCTTGGCGCGGGACAGTGCGGACAACTGGTCGGACAGCACAGCCTTGCTGTCGTACAGCAGGCGGCCGATCAACGTGCTCTTGCCGTCGTCGACGCTGCCCGCGGTGATGAAGCGAAGCACGCCGAGGTCTTCAGGTTGGTGAATGCTGCTCATGATGTTCGTGTTCCTCTTTCGGCGTGCTTAGAAATAACCTTGCTTTTTGCGCTGTTCCATCGCGGCTTCGGAGACCTGATCGTCCATCCGCGTAGCGCCCCGCTCCGTGATTTCTGTCACGGCCGTTTCGGCGATGATCTTCTGGAGATCGTCCGCATCGCTTTCCACCGGGCACGTGCAGCTGATGTCGCCCACCGTGCGGAAACGCACCACAGCCGTTTCGCTGACTTCGCCTTCGCGCATCGGCGTGAGCGGCGTGACCGGCACGAGCAGGCCGTTGCGGCGCACGATCTCGCGGCGGTGCGCGTAGTAAATGGACGGCAGTTCGAGCTTTTCGCGCGCGATGTATTGCCACACGTCGAGCTCGGTCCAGTTCGAAATCGGGAACACGCGCAGATGTTCGCCGTTATGCAGGCGCGCGTTGTACAGGCTCCACAGCTCCGGGCGCTGCGCTTTCGGATCCCATTGGCCGAACTCGTCGCGGAACGAGAAAATGCGTTCTTTCGCACGGGCCTTTTCTTCGTCGCGGCGCGCGCCGCCGATCAGCGCGGTAAAGCCGTGCTCTTCGATGGTTTCGAGCAGCGTCACCGCTTGCGCCGCATTGCGCGAATCCGTTTCGCGACGCAGACGCACCGTGCCGCGCTTGATCGAATCTTCAACATGGCCGACCACCAGTTCAGCGCCGATCTCTTTCGCGCGACGGTCGCGGAAGTCGATCACTTCGTCGTAGTTGTGGCCGGTGTCGATATGCACGAGCGGGAACGGCAGCACGGTCTTGCGATTCGCGCCGATGCCGAACGCCTTCATCGCGAGCGCGAGCACGACGACCGAATCCTTGCCGCCCGAAAACAGCAGCGCGGGCTTGCTGCATTCGGCGACCAGTTCGCGCAGGATATGAATCGACTCGGCTTCGAGCCAATCGAGGTGATCCATCCGGTTCGCCGTGTTGGCAAGCGGAGCGTTGACAGTGGAATCGAGCGTGGTGCTCATGTTTGGGTCCTTCGTTGATTCGCTTGCCGAGCGGTTGCCCGTGAAAGCTCAGAGATTCAGTCCGGTATGTGCGGCGCGAAGACGCAAAGGCAAGTCTTCAACACGATGCCAACGCCGCACAAATCAGCCATGCTTCAGGCCGGAGCGTTCTCGCTGCGGTCCACCGCAATCGGCGTAATCGTCGTGATGTGCAGGCCGCATTCCTTCGTATCGCGCGACTCCCACCAGCGACCCGCACGGCTGTCTTCGCCGGGGCGCACCGCACGCGTGCAGGGCTCGCAGCCAATGCTCGGATAACCGCGCGCGTGCAGCGGATTCACCGGCACGTCGAACGCCTTCAGGTAGTCCCACACTTCCGCTTCCGTCCAGTCCGTCAGCGGATTGAACTTCGCGATGTTGCGCGCGGCGTCGTGCAGTTCCGCACGCGTCACCGACTGCTCGCGACGCTGGCCCGTCACCCATGCGCTGACATCCGACAGCGCGCGATTGAGCGGCTCCACCTTGCGGATTTCGCAGCAGCGCTTACGCAGGTCGACGCTTTCATAAAACGCATTCAGGCCATGCGAGGCGACGTATTCGTCGACCGCGGCAGCCTGCGGGTGAAACTGCTCGATCTCGTAGCCATAGCGCTCTTTCACGCGATCGATCATGCCAAGCGTTTCGGCATGCAGGCGGCCCGTGTTCAACGAGAAGATGCCGATCTTCACGTCGCGCGACAGAATCGCGTGCGTGAGCAGCATGTCTTCGGCGGCGAGGCTGCTCGCGAGCTTCACGTTAGCGTGGCGCGCGGCGATCGAATCGAGCAGCGCGTTCAGGCGCTCGACCTTCGCGGCGAGTTCCGGCGCGAGCGATTGCGGCAAGGCGGCGCTCATGCCAGGACCTTTGCGGAAGCAGACGACGCTGACAGCGCAGCGCGGCGGAAGAGCGGCGACGGTTCGTCGAATGCGCCCTGGTACTGCACGGTGAAGTCGTCGAATGCCTTGATTGCGTCGGCGATGTCCTTGTCCTCGCGCACGGCAAAGGCGTCGAAGCCGCAGCGGAACATCAGGCGCACCTAGTCGCGCAGCACGTCGCCGATTGCGCGCAACTCGCCCTTGTACCCATGGCGCTCGCGCAGCAAACGGCCGATGCTGTAGCCGCGGCCGTCGCGAAACACCGGAAAGTCCACGGCGATGAGCGCGAGCTTGTCGAGGTCGCCGGCAATGTCAGCCGGTTCGCTGTCCGGCGCGAGCCACACGCCGAGTTCATCGGCGCCGCGCGAGGCGACGAGCGCGTCGCGCGCCGCTTGCCAGAATGCAAGCGGCGTCGGCCCAATCCGCGACGGCTTCCATTTGCGCGTCCGTGGCGTCGCCCGGCGCGACAATGCCGTTCTTCAGCGACAGCGTGACCGCCGCGTAGCCCGACACCTTATGCGGACGCACGTTGCGCTCGACCCAGCGCGCGAACGCGCGGTTTTCCAGCAGATGCTTTTCGAACGAAGCGTCCGTGTCGGCGAGCTTCTCGTACACCGGCGGCTGGAAGTATTGCGACACGCGATCCAGTTCAGCTTGCGTGAGCGTCGAAGGACCGTCCTTCAGGTGCTGCCATTCTTCTTCGACCTGAGCGGCAAACTTCTCCGGCGGCAGCGCCTTCACGAGAATCTTGATACGCGCCTTGTACATGTTGTCGCGGCGGCCGTAGCGATTGTACACACGCAGCACGGCTTCGCTGTACGTCAGCAGGTGTTGCCACGGCAGATCGCGGCGGATCACCGCGCCGACGACCGGCGTGCGGCCCAGACCGCCGCCCGCCAGAATGTCGACCACCAGCTCGCCTTGCGCATTGCGCTTCACGTACACACCCATGTCGTGAATCTGCACGGCGGCACGGTCTTCATGCGAACCGGACACGGCGATCTTGAACTTGCGCGGCAGCCACAGGAATTCAGGGTGGAACGTCGA
Organism: uncultured Paraburkholderia sp.; assembly: GCA_940746715.1. Taxonomy (GTDB): domain Bacteria; phylum Pseudomonadota; class Gammaproteobacteria; order Burkholderiales; family Burkholderiaceae; genus Paraburkholderia. Next base: position 202,303 of record CALNWN010000003.1, on the reverse strand, counting down.
CCATTGACGCAGAATTTCCGCCCACGGCCGCGGATCGACGAATTCGTCGGGCGCGACACCCGCGAACTGATCGGCGGTAATGTTGCGGATGCAATTTCCCGAGGTCTGAATGGCGTGCATCTGCACCGACGCGAGCTTGCGCAGAATCTCCGGCGTTTCCTCGAGCTTGATCCAGTTGTACTGGATGTTCGAGCGCGTGGAGAAATGGCCGTAACCGCGGTCGTGCTCGCGCGCGATGGTGGCGAGCATGCGCAGCTGGTCGCTGCGCAGATTGCCGTAGGGAATCGCGATGCGGTGCATGTACGCGTGGCGCTGGTAGTACAGACCGTTCTGCAGACGCAGCGGACGGAACTCCTCTTCGCTCAATTCGCCCGACAAGCGGCGGCGAACCTGATCGGCGTACTGCGCGACCCGTTCATCGACGATGGTCTGGTCGTACTGATCGTATTGGTACATTCGGGGACCCCAATTTTTTTGCGTTACCCACAGCGGTCCGGTTCCGCCGCGCTCTGAACGTCCGTGTTTGTCAGCCACTTCGAGTCAGGGTTTAGACCTATCTCTCATTTGCTTATAACAAATACAGATATCCATTTTGAAAAAGATGGACAGATCGTAATAAACTGGCCTTATATTTCAAACGACTAAAAAATTCTTTTGATATGCGGAGAGGTTATATATGAATCTGCACCAGTTCCGCTTCGTCCGCGAGGCTGTGCGGCAGAACTTTAATCTGACGGAAGCGGCCAAGGCGCTGTATACAAGCCAGCCGGGCGTATCGAAGGCGATCATCGAGCTGGAGGACGAGCTGGGCGTGGAAATCTTCACGCGGCATGGCAAGCGCGTGCGTTCGCTGACCGAGCCGGGCCGGATCATTCTGCAGTCGGTCGAGCGGATCTTGCAGGAAGTGGAGAGCCTGAAGCGCGTCGGCAAGGATGTGGAAGGCACGCTGTTTCCGACGCAGCCTGTCGTCGTCGCGCGCACGCTGCCCGCGGATCATCCCGCGAAGAAGGCGGCGCTCGCCTTCACGAACGAGTATGAAGCGAAGTACGGTCCGGGCAGCGTGACGCAATTCGCGGGCGATGCCGCCGGCGTCTACCCGCGTCTGCAGGATGCCGTGACGCGCGCGCTCAAGACGGCACAACCGGGGACGCAGTCTTTCCGCGTCGCATTGCGCAACGAGCTCGAACACGCGCATGAACTGGTCGTGCCGAACGGCGTCGTCAATACGAGCGCGAAGGACCACGTCGGGCTGGATCAGCGCGCGAGCGTGATGGGCATCATCCGCAACGGCAAGTTCGTGTATCTCAGTCAGTAAGCTCGACGCTGCGACCGCCGTTGCGGCGGCGGTCTGTGCGAATTGCTAAAGTAGTAGCTTTAACCGACCAGCAGTCCCACATCATGCGCACCACGCGAGCCATCCACGCTGTCGAGCGGCTGAAAACGCGCAGCGGCAATCCGCAGTTCGCCGCTATCAGCCTCTCCGGCGGCCTCTTTTATCTCGTCGACAAATCGGGCGGCACGGACAAGAAGGTGTCCGATCCGCTCGCGCTCGACGAGTTCGTCAAGTTCGTCGGCGCCTACGGTCCGCAAAAGCCGCGCAAGGCGAGCAAGCTAGATGTGGCGTTCGAAGCGCAGATCAGAAAAAGCAAAGGAAGCTAGAACGCTTACGGCGTGATGTCGCGCCACTGTCCATTCGCCGCGCTGCTCGCGAGCACGGCGTCGATAAAGCGCAAGCCCGCCACGCCGTCATCCACGGTGGTGAGCAACAGACTTTCGGCGGGCAACGCGCGGCCCTCGTTGAGCGCCTCGATCTGCAACGCGGCGTCCCGATACAACTGCGCGAACGCCTCTAGGTAACCTTCGGGATGGCCCGGCGGCACCCGCGTCGCGTGGGCGGCGGCTCCGCTCACACGGGCGCGCGTCAAACGCTGCGCTGTGCCGCCAAGCGGCGTGAACCACAGTTCGTTGGGCTGCTCCTGATCGAATGCGAGACCCGCTTTCGTCCCGTACACGCGCAGACGCAACGCGTTTTCCGCGCCGCTCGCCACCTGGCTCGCCCACAGCATGCCGCGCGCCGTTCGCATAGCGCAGCATGGCCTGCACGTGATCGTCGATGCGCCGGCCCGGCACGAACGTGTGCAACTCGGCGGAAAGCGCTACAGGCGTCATGCCGGTGACGAAAGCGGCGAGATGGTATGCATGCGTGCCGATATCGCCGAGACAGCCTGCCGGTCCCGCTAACGCCGGGTCCGTGCGCCAGCCCGCCTGCTTGTTCAGGCCGCCGTTTTCGACCGGTTCGGCGAGCCAGTCTTGCGCGTATTCGACCTGCACCACGCGAATCTGGCCGAGCTCGCCCGCTTCTATCATTTCGCGCGCGTGCCGCACGAGCGGATAGCCGGAATAGGTATGCGTGAGCGCGAAAAGCCGGTTTTTCTCGCGCGCGAGTGTCGCGAGAGCGCCTCGCCTTCAGCCAGCGAGATGGCGAGCGGCTTGTCGCACACCACATGGATGCCGGCTTCGAGAAACGCAGTCGCGACCGGTGCGTGCAGATGGTTCGGCGTGACGATCGCGACGGCGTCGATGCCGTCATCGCGTGCCGCTTCCGCGCGCGCCATCTCGCGCCAGTCGTCATAGCTGCGCGCGATGCCCGCCTCGGCGGCGCTCTCGCACGCACGTTGCGGGTCGGAGGACAACGCGACCGCCACGAGTTCGAAACGACCGTCGAGGCGCGCGGCGATCCGATGCACCGCGCCGATGAAGGCGCCCTGCCCGCCGCCCACCATGCCGAGCCTCAGTTTTCTGTAGGGCATCGCATTCTCTCCTTCCGCTGATGTTTGCGCTTCGCTTCATATGCCGAGCAGGCGCTTCAGTTGCGCTGCATCGGCGCCGCTTTGCGCGAAGTCGTCGAATGCATGCTCGGCCACGCGGATGATGTGCTCGCGAATGAACTGCGCGCCCTCGCGTGCGCCGTCGTGCGGATGCTTGAGCGCGCATTCCCATTCGAGCACCGCCCAGCCGGGAAAATCGTATTGCGCCATCTTCGAAAAAATCGCGCGAAAGTCGACCTGCCCATCGCCCAGCGAGCGGAAGCGCCCCGCGCGCTCCACCCAGCCGCTATAGCCGCCGTACGCGCCCTGCTTGCCGTTCGGCCGAAACTCCGCGTCCTTCACATGAAACGCCTTGATGCGCTCGTGATAGATGTCGATGAACGCGAGATAGTCGAGCTGCTGCAAGACGAAATGGCTCGGGTCGTAAAGGATGTTCGCGCGCGGATGATCCTTCACAGCGGCGAGGAAACGCTCGAAGGTCACGCCGTCGTGCAGATCCTCTGCCCGGATGCAGCTCGTAGCAGACGTTCACGCCCGCGGCGTCGAACGCGTCGAGAATCGGCGTCCAGCGGCGCGCGAGTTCGTCGAATGCGGCTTCGATCAAACCGGCCGGACGCTGCGGCCACGGGTATAGATACGGCCACGCGAGCGCGCCGGAAAACGACACATGCGTGTCGAGCCCCAGACGCTGCGACGCTTTCGCCGCGAGCTTCAGTTGCTCGACGGCCCACTGCGTGCGCGCCGCCGGATTGCCGCGCACGTGCGGGGCCGCGAAGCCGTCGAACAGGCTGTCATACGCGGGGTGGACGGCTACCAGTTGCCCTTGCAGATGCGTCGACAGCTCGGTGATCGTCACGCCCGCGTTGTCCACTGTTTCGCGCAGCTCGTCGCAATACGCCTGACTCGAAGCGGCCTGCTCGAGATCGATCAGGCGCGCATCGCACGGCACCTGAATGCCCTTGAAGCCGAGACCCGCGGCCCAGCTGGCCAGATGCGCGAGATTGTCGAACGGCGCCTCGTCGCCCATGAACTGAGCAAGAAAAATCGCCGGGCCTTTGATGGTTCTCATCGTGTGGTTCCTTTAACGAGAGCGCGCGTTGCGACTCATGCTCAGAACGGAGAGTCCGGGAAGTAGAAGTCCTTCGCGTTTTCCTTCGTGATCAGCACCGACGGAATGATCGTCGTCGCGGGCAATTTCTCGCCCTTTAGCCGCGCCTCGGCCGTGAGCTTGATCGCGTCGTAGATGAATTTCGGCGAGTACGACACGTCGGCCTTGATGAGCGGCGCGCCGTCCATCACGTTCTTGACCATGCCCTTCGAGCCCGCGCCGCCAAACACGATCTTGATGTCGTTGCGCTTGGCTTGGTCGATCGCTTTGAGCACGCCGACCGCCATGTCGTCGTCGGCGGCCCAGACGGCGTCGATGTGCTTGAAGCGCGTGAGATAGTCCTGCATCACCTTGAAGGCGTCGTCGCGATTCCAGTTTGCGTACTTCGCGTCGAGAATCTTGATGTTCGGATAGCCTTTCAGCACACCCGTGAAAGCGGTCCAACGTTCGTTGTCGAGCGTGGTCGGAATGCCGCGCAGCGCGACGATGTCGCCCTTGCCGTCGAGCGCCTTCGCCAGATATTCGGCCGGAATTCTGCCGAACGCGGTGTTGTCGCCGGCCACATACGCGTCTTGCGCGCTGGTGTCGGTGAGGCCGCGGTCCACCACCGTCACGTACACGCCTTTCTTCTTGACCTGCGCGACCGGCTGCGTCAAAGACGCCGATTCGAACGGGAAAATCACGAGCGCATTGATCTTGTTCACGGTGACGAGATCCTGCAACTGGTTCGCCTGCTCGGGCGCGCCGGCCGCGGTCTTCACGATCACCTTGAGATTCGGGTGCGCTTTCTCCAGGTCCGCCTTTGCCTTGTTGGCCCACCAGACGATGCCGCCCATGAAGCCGTGGTCGGCGGTTGGAATCGCGACGCCCAGCGTGACCTTGTCGTCGGCGCGCGCCACGCCTGCGGTGCTCAATATGCCTAACGCCAGCATGCCGGCGCCGATCGCTCGAATGACCTGCTTCATGGTTGCGTCTCCTATCTGCTGTTATGAGGCGCTCGGGCGCCCCTGCCGTTGTTTCACTGCGAATGGCTACCGACGTCCGCGTTGCACGAACGCGACGAAAATAATCACCACGCCCTGCACCGCCGCGTTCAGATACACGCTGATGATGCTGGTGAGATTCAGGATATTGGCAATCACGGAAAGCAGAACGGCGCCGATCACCGTGCCGATCACGCGTCCCTCGCCGCCCTTGAGCGCCGTGCCGCCCACCACCACCACCGAGGCAATCGCCTCCAGTTCCCACAGCAAGCCCGTGGTCGGCGTCGCCGAGCCGAGACGCGGCACGTACAGCACGATCGCGACGCCGACGCAAATGCCGAGCAGCACGTAGGTGATGATCTTCACGGTATCGACGCGGATCGCCGCATAACGCGCGACCTGTTCATTCGAGCCGATGGCCTGCACATGCCGGCCAAATGCCGTGCGATTGAGAATCAGCGCGCCGCCTGCCGCCGTCACGAGAAACACCCAGATCGGCACGGGCACGCCGAAGAGGCTCGCGTAATAGACCGGTCCATAAAGATCGGATAACGAATTATCTAGCGTCAGTGCGCCGCCGTCGGCGAGCCATGTCAGCACTGCGCGAAAGATGCCGAGCGTCCCGAGCGTGACGATAAACGGCTCGATGCGTCCCTTCGTGATGAGAAGACCATGCGCGCAGCCGAACAGTCCGCCCAGCACGAGCGCGAACACAATGCCGAGGAGCACGATCGCGAGCGGCGCGAACGTATGGCCGCAGACGCCCGCCGCGAGCCCGTTCATCAGCCAGATCATGCTGCCCGCAATCAACGCGGCCATCGAGCCGACAGAAAGATCGATGCCGCCCGAGATGATCACGAACGTCATGCCGACCGCGATGATGCCGATAAACGACGTGCGCGTGAGCACGTTCATCATCATGTTGTCGAGCGTCGCGAAGTCGCGGTTGAGCAGCGTGCCGACGACGCACAGCGCAATCAGACCGGCGAACGGCCCGAGCGCATAGAGACGCTGCGCGAAGCGCAGCGCGGCCGGATTGCGCGGCTTCAGTGGGTGCCGGTCGCATGGGCGATCAACTCCTCTTCGGTCAGGTGTTCGAGCGTGAGCGTGGCTTGCAGACGTCCCGCGCGCATCACGGCGACGCGATGGCACAAGCCGATCAGCTCGATCAGTTCGGATGAAATGACGATCACCGCGCGGCCTTGCGCGGCGAGGCGATGAATCAGGAAATAGATGTCGCGTTTCGCGCCGACATCGACGCCGCGTGTCGGCTCGTCGAGCACGATGACGTCAGGCTCGGGCTGCAGGAACTTGGCGAGCGCGAGCTTCTGCTGGTTGCCGCCCGAGAGCATGCGCGCGCGGCTCGTCAGGTCACCGGTGCGAATGCCGAATTCGCTGACGGCGCTCTTCAAGGCCTCGCGGCCCGCCTTCAGATCGAGTAGCGGATGCGCGTAACGTTCCAGCGTCATCAGCGTGAGGTTGTCCTGCAGGTTCAGATTCACGTGCAGGCCCTTGCCCTTGCGATCTTCGCTGAGATACGTGAGACCGTGGCGCATCGCGTCGCGCGGGCTTTTCAGCTCGACCGGGCGGCCCGCGATTTCGATGCGCGCCGCCGTGCGCTTGCGCAATCCGATGATCGCCTCGAACGCTTCCGTGCGGCCCGCGCCGACGAGCCCCGCGAAGCCGAGCACTTCGCCGGCGCGCACGTCGAAGCTCAAACCGTCGACCCAGTCCGGCACCGTGAGCCCTTCCACCTTCAGTGCGACTGGCGCGGTCGCGGGCACCGTGATCTTGCCGGGGAACATGTCGGAGACGTCGCAGCCGACCATCAGGTTCGCCATCTGTTGCCGCGCGAGCGCCGCGGTCTCATTGCGCGCGACGAAGCGGCCGTCGCGCATCACGATGAGCTCGTCGGTGATGCGCTCCACTTCGTCGAGCTTGTGCGAGATGTAGACAATGGTGACGCCGTCGGCCTTCAGCTTCGCCATCAGCGTGAAGAGACGCTCGGTCTCTGAGGGCGTGAGTGTCGCCGTGGGCTCGTCCATGATGAGCAGCCGCGCGCGGCGCGACAGCGCTTTGGCGATCTCCACCATCTGCTTTTCCGCGACGATCAGCTCGCGCACCTTCGTATCGGGCGCCTTGTCGAGCCCGACCTGCGCAAGATAGCGCACGGCTTCGGCGCGCATCGCGGCGGCGTCGACGAACCAGCCGCGCCGCTTCTCGTGGCCGAGATACATGTTCTGCGCAATCGTCAGATGCTCGGCGAGATTGAACTCCTAGTGAATCAGCACGATGCCTTGCGACTCGGCCTCGCGCGAGCCGCTGAAATGCTGCACGCGGCCATCCACGAGCAAGGTGCCCGAAGTCGCGGTTTCATAGCCGGCGAGGATTTTCATCAGCGTCGACTTGCCCGCGCCGTTCTCGCCGAGCAAACCGTAGATGCGCCCCGGCGCGAGATCGAAGCTCACGCCGTGCAGCACGCGCACGGGGCCGAAGTCCTTGCGGATGTCGTCGAAGCGGATCGCGAGACTCATGGTTCAGGTGCTCTCGCGAATCACGAGCCGGTGCGGCAGCAGCACGCCCGGCACGTTCGCGAGCGGATTCGCGAGCCGTTGCAACAGCAGGCGCGCGGCGGTTTCGCCGAGCTCGCGCATGGGCTGCGCGATGGTGGTGAGCGGCGGATCGACTTGCGACGCGATCGAGATGTCGTCAAAGCCGACCACGGCGACGTCGTCCGGCACGCGTTTGCCGATGCTGCGCAGGCCATGCAGCACGCCGGTCGCGAGCGTGTCCGAGACGGCGAAGATCGCGGTCGGCGCGGCGTTTTGGGCGTGCGTCGTCTGCATCAGCACGGCGGCGGCCGAGGTGCCCGCCTCGTAGTCGAGACTGTTCAGGTTCATGCGCCAGCCGTCGAGCGGCGTGATGCCTGCCTCGGTCAGCGCGTCCAGATAGCCTTGCTGACGCTGCCGCGCGTACAGATAGTCGATGTCGGAATTGATGAGCGTGATGCGCCGGTGACCGCGCGCGAGCAGATGCCGCACCGCGTCGCCGGCGGCCCGGTAGTTGTCTATGCCGACGTAAGGCACGCCCATCGACGGATCGAACTCGCAGCAGGCGACCCACGGCAGCGCACTGGACGCTTCGCCGAGCGCCTGCTGGATCGTCGCCGGGTCGAGACAGATCGCGCCGTCCGCGCGGCGGCGGCGCAGCAGGTCGAAGTAGCTGCGCTCGCGGCCGGCGTCCGCGCCGGTGTCGCACAACAGCATGAAGTAGCCGTGCTGGCGCGCCACGCTGTCGATGCCGCGCACGATCTCCGCGTAAAACGGATTGCCGAAGTCGGGCACCATGGTCAGCAGCAGGCGGCTTTCCGCCGTGCGCAAATTGCGCGCGAGTTCGTTGACGCGGTAGCCGCTTGCGTCGATGGCGGCCAGCACCTTGTCGCGCGTCGCGGGCCGGACGTTCTCGTGGGCGTTCAGCACGCGCGACACCGTGGCGACTGAAACGCCGGCTTGCCTCGCGACGCCGGCGATCGACAGGTCTTCGGCAGCGGGCCGGGCGGGCTCGGGCGGGCGCGGCTGCGGCCGCGGCTGCCGGCGCAAGCCAGCCCGCGGCTCGGGCCGGGCGTCGGGCCGCGCCAGAGGCTCCGCTCGGCTCCCGGCCACTGCGGCAGGCTTCGCTTTTGACGTCGGTTTGGACACGCAATCAGGTCCCGCAAATGTAATCGATTACATTTTTTGGGCGAAGACGCGCCGAACTGCAAGGCCGGATTGCTAGGGATAAACACGGGGCAAGACGAACCGGAGCCGCCACGGCCAACCGCCCGCCCAAGCCCGGAACCCCGGCGCCATTTGGTACAATTCTGCAGTTACCCTGCGCTGGCACGCCCTGCCGGCCCCATGCCCGGCCCCCGCGCAGCGGAAAAATCGCCACACTCGCCAAACCAGAACCGCAAACCCACCATGAACATCGAGCAAGCGCGTTTCAACATGATCGAACAGCAGATCCGCCCCTGGGAAGTGCTCGACCAGGACGTGCTGAATCTGCTGTCGATCGTCAAGCGTGAGAACTTCGTCCCCGCCGCGTACCGCGAACTGGCTTTCGCCGACTTCGAAGTGCCGCTGCCGGCCGGCCAGCACATGCTGGCGCCGCGCGTCGAGGCGCGCGTGCTGCAGGAACTGGCGGTTAAGAAGCACGAAAGCGTGCTCGAAATCGGCGCCGGCTCGGGCTACATGGCGGCGTTGCTCGCGCATCGCGCGCAACATGTGCTGACGGTGGACATCGAACCGGAACTCGCGGAACTGGCCAAGACCAACCTGATCGCGAATGGCGTGCTGAACGTGGAAGTCGCGACCGGCGACGCCGCGCGCGGCTGGGCCGCTGCTGCTCCGTACGACGTGATCTGTGTGTCGGGCGGCCTGCCGGTGCTGCCGCAGGAAATTCTGGAGCATCTGAAGATCGGCGGCCGTCTGGCTGCGTTTGTCGGCACGGCGCCGGTCATGAAGGCGCAGATCATCACGCGCATCGACGAAAAACAGTACCGTATTGCCGACGTGTTCGAAACGTATGTCGAGCCGCTCGTCAACGCCGTGCAGCCGCCGCGCTTCAAGTTCTGATCCGCCTGTTTTTCATGGACGGCGCGCGCACCGCGCCGTCCTCTGAACGGAAGTCCCGCTGATGCAAAACCTGACCGCTCCGGCGCTCGCCGAATGGCTCGCCGACACTTCGCGCCCCGCTCCCGTGCTGCTCGACGTGCGCGAACCGTGGGAAATCCAGACGGCCGCCATGCCCGGCATCGTGTCCATTCCCATGCGCGAGATTCCCGCGCGCAGCGAAGAACTGGACGACGACGCGCAGATCGTCTGCATCTGCCATCACGGCGCGCGCAGTGCCCAGGTCGCGATGTTCCTCGAGTCGCGCGGCCACGCGAACGTCTTCAATCTGCAAGGCGGAATCGACGCGTGGTCGCGTCAGGTCGATCCGTCGGTGCCGACGTACTGATTATTCCGGCGCGCTGATCCAGCCGCCCGTTTTAGGCGCGGCGCATCTTTTGCGCAATACACGTTCCTTCGCCCTGCCTCAACGGCCCGCCGCCGCTTCCACTTGCCGCGGCGCGCTCGCCGGCTGCGGCCGCACCACGCGCAGCAACGCCAGCATGCCGAGCGCGAGCACCACGCCGACCACGGCCAATCCCGCGTACACACTGCCCGTCGACGTCTTCAGCAGACCAACGAGCGAAGGACTCACTGCACCGCCGATCGCGCCAATCGCCGTAATGGTGGCGACGCCCGCCGCCATGGCGTCTTTCTGCAGATAGAGTGTGGGGATCGTCCAGAAGAGCGACAGCGTCGAGTAAATGCTCACGGAGGCGACCACCAGCGCCGCGACCGTCAGCGCGACGCTATGCGCGGCCAGCGGCAGCAGCAGAAAACTCGCGCTCACGGCAAGACCGCTCGCGGCGACATGCCAGCGCCGCTCCATCCGCCGGTCCGAGTGACGGCCGATCAGCACGATGCCGACTGCCGTGCACGCCGAGATGCCGCCGCTCAGCCAGCCGATGTGGCTGATCGAGTGGACGCCGACCTGGCGCAGCAGCGTCGGTATCCAGAAGCCGATGGCGTTCAGCCCGAGGAAGACGGAAAAGTAGATCGCGGACATCAGATAGATGCGCGGGTTGGTCAGCACCTGCGCGAGGCGCACGGGTCCATGCGCGCCGCCGCCGTGCTGCTTCGGGGCGTCGGCGAGCGCCGCCGCGATCCGCGCTTTCTCGGCGTCGCTGAGCCAGCGGGCATCCGCGGGACGATCGTCCAGAACGAAATACGCGGCGAGACCGAGTAGGATCGCCGGTGCGCCTTCGACAAGGAACAGCCACTGCCAGCCGGCGAGGCCCATCGCGCCATGTAGTTCGCTCATGATCAGGCCGGACAGCGGGCCGCCGATAATGCCCGCGAGCGGCACCGCCATCACGAAGAGGCTCATGATGCGTCCGCGTTGCCGGTTCGGGAACCAGTAGGTGAGGTACAGCACCACGCCGGGGAAAAAACCGGCCTCCGCGGCTCCGAGCAGAAAGCGCAGCGCATACAGCTACGCGTTGCGTTGGCTTGTCGGTGCCGGTTCTTGTCGGGGGCGACCGGTATGCATGGATCGAGGGCTGGCCGGGCGCCACTTGCCGAAGCGGCGGCGCACGGCCGCGCGGCCCTCTACCCGTTACCACTCGCCGAAAAGCACACCCCACTCCTTGTGCGTGTTGGTGTGGCTCTCTACGTCGGCGTCGGTCATCGTCACGCGCTGTTTGAGCGAGCCGTGCCAGTCGACGAGCCGCGCGTGCATGCGCGCGCACACGGATTCATGCGTGCGATCCGCTCCGAGATCGACGAACTCGTTTGGATCGGCTTGCCTATCGAACAGTTGCGGACGAAAGCCGGCCCAATGCACGATGCACGTACTTGTAGCGCGCGTCGCGCACCATCCAGCCGCGGCATTCGTGCGGCGCCCGGCCGAGCGCGAGGCGCGCGCCGCGAAAGCTGTAGTCGAGCTCGGAGACCACGTAATCGCGCCAGTCGCCGCTGTCGGCCAGCGTGCCGCGCGTGAGGGGCAGCAGCGATGCCGCTTCGATCCGCTCGCGGTAGGCCGTCAACCCGAGCGCGTCGAGGACGGTCGGCACCACGTCGATGCACGACACGAAGCGCTCTTGCACGCTGCCGCGCGTCGCATCGGCAAGCGGCGGACGGGTCGTGGACGATCATCGGCACGCGCTGCACAGTGTCGTAGAACTGCTCCTTTTCTCCGAGCCAGTGGTCGCCGAGAAAATCGCCGTGATCCGCGGTAAAAATGATCAAGGTGTCTTTCCAGCGGCCCAGTTTGTCGAGCGTTTCCCAGACCCGGCCGAGATGATCGTCCAGTTGCTGGATAAGCCCCTGTACACCGGCCGCACCGTATTGGAGACCTCCTCGCGCGAGAAGTTGATACTCTCCTCGTGCTGCCGATAGGCGGCCGTCACCGGATGCGCATTGTCGAGTTCAGCACGGCTGCGCACGAGCGGCAGGCATTCGTCGAGCGAATACATGTTGTGATACGGGCGCGGCGCCACGTACGGCCAATGGGGTTTCACATACGACAGATGCAACGCCCACGGCTCGTCGCCCTGCTCCTGGATATAGCGAATCGCCTGATTCGTCATGTACGCGGTCTGGGAGTGCGCTTCTTCGACGCGCGCAGGCCAACGTGCGTTGCGCATTTTCCAGCCGGAACGGACCTCGCCGCGATCGTCCTCGACGCTGATGACGTAATCGCTCCACGGCCGCTCGCTGGCGTAGCCGTTGGCGCGCAGCCAGGCCGGGTGGCCGCTCTCGCGTCCGGGCTCATGATGGCCGTCGTAGCGGTCGAGTTCGACGAAGGAGCCGGCGCGAAGCCGCACGCCCAAAGGACTGTCGCCCGCGATTTCGAGGCGCGCCATACTGCCGCTGTCCACCATCACGTGCGTTTTCCCCGCCAGCGCGAGCGAGCGGCCATGGCGGCGCAGATACTCGCCGAGCGTGATCTCGCCGATCGACAGCGGGACGCGGTTCCAGTTCGCGCCGTGACTCGTCATCGTGCGGCCGGTGTAATACGACATGCGCGACGGCCCGCACACGCCCGAGCTCACATACGCGTGATCGACGCGCTCGCCGCGCGCGGCGAGCGCGTCGATATTGCGGGTGCGCAGGTAAGGGTGTCCGTAGCAGCCGAGATGATCGCGCCCCAGCTGGTCACACATGATGAAAAGTACGTTACGAATGGCGGTCATGGCGTGCCTGTGGAAAGCGCCGTCGAAGGCTCGATTGGTCGATTGTGGCGGCTTCGATCCTAGAGGCGCTGCGCACGTTTGACCTAGTCAAAAGTATGTGCGCACGCACAATCGCCGATAATGGATGTCGCCCTCAATCACGCGCGAGGACCGCACCGTGCCGGATCCTGTTGCTTCGTCGGGCGCCATCAAGCATCCCGGCCATATCGACGAGTTTCTGCTCTATCGCATCCACAAGCTGACGCGCGTGGGCATACGAGGCGTCGGCCTGATGTTTCGCCGCGAGATCGGCATTAGCCGGCGCGACTGGCGCATTCTCGCGTTCGTCGGACAGCATCCGGGTCTCAGTCTCTCGAAGCTGGCCGGGTTGACGAGCCTCGATACGGTCATTGCGAGCCGCTGTGTGGCGCAACTCGTGCAGCGCGGCCTGCTGGCCAGTGCCCGTCAGCGTGAGAACAAGCGGATTCTGAGCCTGAATCTGACCGAGTCGGGCGAGGCCGCCTACGCGCGGGCGCACGCAGGCGGCCAGCACTACAACATGGAACTGGCCGCCTGTCTCACCGACGAAGAAGCAGCTCAATTGGACCGCCTGCTAGGCAAGCTGGAAGAGCGCGCCCGCGAATTGACCGAGCGCGAGGTGCAGCGCAGCGGCGGTGCGGGGCGCGACGAGGGTGAGGAATAGCGCCCCAGCGACGCCGGGGCGCAAGGGCGCGGGGGCGCGCGTTCGTGCTTTACCCTCGCACGAACGCCAGAAGATCCGCGTTGAGCACGTCGGCATTCAGCGTCAGCATGCCGTGCGAGAAGCCCGGATACGTCTTCAAGGTGCCGTTCTTCAACAGCTTGATCGACTTGTGCGCGGAGTCCGCGATGGGCACGATCTGATCGTCTTCGCCGTGCAGCACCAGCGTCGGCACTGAAATCGCGCGCAGGTCTTCGGTCTGATCCGTTTCCGAAAAGGCCTTGATGCCTTCGTAGTGCGCCTTCGCGCTGCCCATCATGCCCTGACGCCACCAATTCTGGATCACGCCTTGATGCACCGTCGCGCCCGGCCGGTTAAAGCCGTAGAACGGGCCCGCCGGAACGTCGACGAAAAACTGCGCGCGATTGTCGGCCAGCGCCTTGCGAAAGCCGTCGAAAACCTCGAGCGGCAGGCCTTCCGGATTCGCCTCGGTCTTGAGCATCAGCGGCGACACGGCGCTCACCAGCACGGCCTTCGCGACACGGCCGGCGGGCTCGCCGTGCTGCCACATAACGCGCCACCTCGCCGCCGCCCGTGGAATGGCCGATATGCACGGCGTTGCGCAGATCGAGCGCTTCGGCTACGGCAAACGCATCCGCGGCGTAGTGATCCATGTCGTGACCGTCCGACACTTGCGACGAGCGGCCGTGGCCGCGCCGGTCATGCGCAATCACGCGATAACCGTTCTGCACGAAGAAGAGCATCTGCGCATCCCAGTCGTCGGAAGACAAGGGCCAGCCGTGATGGAAGACGACAGGCTGCGCGTCCTTCGGGCCCCAGTCCTTGTAGAAAATCTCGACGTTGTCCTTCGTTGTGACGTACGGCATGGTCGTTTCTCCTGTTTCAGGTTGTCGGGCGATAGCCGGCTACATGATCCGGCGCCAATGTTACGAAAGCCAGCACGATCCGCGCTGACTGCCTGGCCAACTGCGATGCGAACCTCGCTACACGGTGGATGGAGAATACGGACGCGCCCCGCGTTATGGAAGAGCGCCGGTTGAGAACGATTGTTGCGTTTTTTCGACCAATCGTTGATTCGGCTCGACGGACACACGAGCATGCGCCTGCGGCTATTGCGGCGCAAGCCACGCGGGCGCGCTCAGGTGTGCGGCGAGGTAGTCCGCCAGCGCCGCGACCTCCCCGGCCGTGCTCTTGCCGATGGCGTGACGAAATACAGCCCGCCTCGCGTCAGATGCCAACCGCTCAGGATCGTCTCCAGCCGTCCGTCGGCCAGATATTCGCCGGCCATGAAGTCGGGCAACTCGGCGATCGCGAGCCCGGCGAGCAGCGTCGGCAGCAGCGCGTCCGCGTTGTTGACCCGCAAGGGGCCGGCCGGCGTGACGGCCTCTTCTTCGCCCGCATCGTTGGTAAAGCGCCAGACGTCGCTGCGCGCGGTACGCGTAGGAGAGGCACGGCCTCGCGGCGAGCTCGCGAGGATGAAGAGGCCGGCCGCAGCGTTGCAGATAGCCGAGCGTCGCCACCAGAAGCTGCGAGACGACACACAGGCGCCGCGCCACCAGCGACGAGGGCAGCGCGGCAATGCGCAGCGCGGCGTCGAAGCCCTGGGCGACGAGATCGACGGTCGCGTCCGACAAGTGCAGATCAACCGACACGTCCGGATAGCGGCGCAAGAAGTCCGGCAAAAGCGGCGCCACCCAACGCACGCCGAACGACATCGGCACCGCGAGACGAATCAGCCCTCGCGGCTTTGCCGACATTTCGCGCGCGGCATTTTCGGCGTCTTCGGCGAGGCGGTACACGTCGCCGGCCTTCTCGCAGATCGTGCGGCCGAACTCGGTCAACGCCAGCTGGCGCGACATCGATTCTATTTCGAAACGACGCGGGCGTCGATATTCTCCTCACATCGCAACACCAACCCGGTCAACGCGACTTGACAGCAAAGGAGCAACATCATGGCACGCAAGCTCTAAGGCAAAATCGCCCTGGTCACCGGCGCAACCAGCGGCATTGGACTCGCCACCGCAAAGCGCTTTGCAGCGGAAGGCGCGCACGTCTATATCACCGGCCGCCGGCAGGCGGAGCTCGATGCGGCGGTCGCGGCGGTCGGCAACGCGACGGGTGTACGCGTCGATTCGTCGAAGCTCGAACAGCTCGACGCGCTGTATGAACAGATTCGCGGCGAAAAGGGGCGTCTCGACGTGCTCTTCGCGAACGCGGGCGGCGGCTCGATGCTGCCGCTCGGCGAGATCACCGAGGCGCATTACGACGACACCTTCGACCGCAATGTGAAGGGCACGCTCTTCACCGTGCAAAAGGCGTTGCCGCTGCTCGCCAAAGGCGCGTCCGTGATTCTCGCCGGCTCGACGACGACCATCGAGGGCACCGCCGCCTTCAGCGTCTATTCGGCGTCGAAAGCCGCGATCCGTGCCTTTGCGCGCAGCTGGATCCTCGACCTGAAGGATCGCCAGATCCGCGTGAACACGATCAGCCCGGGCGCGACGAGAACGCCCGGCCTCGTCGAACTGGCCGGCCCTGACACCGCGCAACAGCAAGGCCTGCTCGACTATCTCGCCTCGCGTATTCCGATGGGGCGGGTCGGCGAGCCGGAGGAAATCGCCGGTGCAGCGCTTTTCCTCGCCTCCGACGACGCGAGCTTCGTGAACGGCGCCGAGTTGTTCGTCGACGGCGGACAGGCTCAAGTCTGATCGCCGAAGCGCCGACGGGCGGTCTTGCTGAATGCGCGCAAGGCCGCTCGTCGCGAGCTGCAACGCACGCGCGTCGCAATTTGTTCGTCCTCTTCCTCCTTGTCGTTGCGAAATTTCGCAGGCTTTTGCGAACACCACACAGGCACCACGCTCGGTTCATTGTGGAGCCGTCCTCATTCGTCATGCCCTGCGCCGCCGCATTGGCCGCGATATTCTTGGCCAGTGTCTTTTCCTGCGCCTTGCCGTCCTGATGCAGTTGCCGGTTGTACATGTCCAGGCAAATTCCGGAGCAAGCCTGTCTCGCTGCCAGGACTTCGGCTTCTCATCTTCGTTCTACGTCCCATAGGTTTTTCCCGCCTTTTCGTATGAGTTGTCGGATGGCTTTAGACCAAGCATGTGTGCTCGAGACGCGAAGCCTCCAATTGCCATTAAAACAAGCCGCATAGCAGGAGGCCGACCCACAACCAGGACGCTTCCCTAGATTTAGTTGGCAGTATGATAATCAGCGCGCCGACAAGCGCCAAAGCGGTCCGGAGCGGTCCAGATAAGTTTCCACTTTCAATGAAGCGTGTTGATGTCCACGCAGAACTGACCCACTTAGGGCCGTAGGGGGTTAAGACTCGGTGGAAATCAACAGTCCTGGACCAGATAGTTGCCGGTGCTGTCCGTCACCAGCTTCACGCCCGTCCTGTCATAAACTGCGTTCGCAGGCGTGTTGGTGTTCAGCGGCCCCCACAACGCCCGTCGATGCAAACTCACCATACTGACTGTTGTCCGCCCCGCGCATCGCGTTCTCGATTTGCGCCGCGCTGATCGGGGGAACCGTCCGCGTTCGTAACCCCTTCTGATGCAGCCTTGGCCGCGATCTGCTGCGCCAGCGTTTTTTCCTGCGGGTGAAGTTGGCGGTTGAATGATACTCATGCAAGCCCGAGCAACATCATGAAGACAGTCACCCTCGGAATTGCTTCGCACGATGCCTTGAACGCACGCTTTGCCGCCGCGATGAACGGCAAAGCGCCGGGCGAACACATCACATTTGATTCGCTGGAGCTGCTGCTCCAGATTCTCACGCCAGAGGGCTGGAACATCATCAGGACGATGACGGGCGCAGGCCCACTGTCCATCCGTCACATCGCACAACGGCTCGCCCGCGATGACACAACCATACAGCACGACGTCCACGCGTTGCTCGATGCGGGTGTGATCGACCGCAACGCCGACGGCGCAATCGAGTTCCCGTATGACGCCGTACACGTCGATTTCATGATCTCTGCCGAGTGAGCCGCGCTGGACACCCCATGGTGCATTCTGTAACGCGTGGCAAAGCCGCATTCCGTATGGACTTCGGGCGATTCACCTGCCCCTAGGCACCGGCCAGTTACACTTTTTGGTGGTACACCGCAAACCCATGACGGGCGCGAGTTTGCGGCCGGTTTCTACGCAGTTTGTTACGTGCGTCATGTCTGTACCATTTCCAGTGAGATTTCGATGACGATCCGCGACCAGCAATCGGGCAATGCGACACCTGCGCCGACCGACCGGCCACACGACGAGCATCGTGTCATTGCCGACGCGTGGCTCGCGCGCGCAATCGACGGAATCCGGATGCACCTCGACGAGGACGCGCGCCGCGAGGTGGCGAAAGGGATTTTTTACGCCCCCGGTGTCAGTTCGCGGCCGCCGACGAACGAGCAAATCAACAGCCGTGCCGTCGCGCCCGTCGACGCCATCAAGCACAAAGCCGGCCGCAGCCGGGTCATGTCACCGTCCTACTGATTCGTGCCACGACGCGTCATTTCGTGTCGTTGTCTTAAGTGGTTCGGCGCGGCGCTGCCTGCCGATCTGTAAGCGCGTCGTTAGCCGGACTTGATAGCGTCGCCTGTCTTATCCGGCATTGCACGGGTCGCCGCGGCGGCCCGCAACGCCTATCATTGTCGCGGCCCGGTCTGCCCGGACCGGGCGTAACCCACCGCACCCATTCGATGAAGCTGACACCTCGCGAGAAGGACAAGCTGCTGATCTTCACCGCCGCGCTGCTTGCCGAACGGCGCCGCGCGCGCGGCCTCAAACTGAACTATCCGGAAGCGGTCGCCTTCATCACCGCGGCGCTCATGGAAGCGGCGCGCGACGGCAAGACTGTCGCCGAGGTCATGCACTACGGCACGACGCTGCTCACGCGCGACGACTTCATGGAAGGCGTGCCCGAGATGATTCCCGACATCCAAGTCGAAGCCACGTTTCCGGACGGCACGAAGCTCGTCACCGTCCATCATCCGATTCCATAAGGCACGCCCCATGATTCCCGGCGAACTCCTCACAGACGAGGGCGAGCACGAACTCAACGCGGGCCGCGCGACCGTCACCGTCGTCGTGTCGAACACCGGCGACCGGCCGGTGCAGATCGGCTCGCATTACCACTTCTATGAAGTGAACGACGCGCTCGCGTTCGACCGCGAAGGCTCGAGGAGCATCTCGACATGCTGATGGTGTGCCACCACCTCGATCCGTCGATTGCGGAAGACATTGCGTTTGCCGAATCGCGCATTCGCCGCGAGACCATCGCCGCCGAGGACATCCTGCACGATCTCGGCGCGCTCTCGATGCTGTCGTCCGATTCGCAGGCCATGGGCCGCGTGGGCGAAGTCATCATCCGCACGTGGCAGACTGCGCACAAGATGAAGGTGCAGCGCGGCGCGCTGCCCGAGGACAACGCGCGTCACGACAACTTCCGCGCCAAACGCTATGTCGCCAAGTACACGATCAACCCGGCCATCACGCACGGCATCGCGCATGAGGTGGGTTCCATCGAACCGGGCAAGCGGGCCGATCTCGTGTTCTGGGAGCCGGCGTTTTTCGGCATCAAGCCGTCGCTGATCCTCAAAGGCGGCATGATCGCCATGGCGCAGATGGGTGACCCGAACGCGTCGATTCCCACGCCGCAGCCGGTGCATTACCGCGAGATGTTCGCGACCCGCGGCGGAGCCTTGGGGCGCACGTCGCTGACATTTGTTTCGCAGCTCGCCGCCGACGCGGGCGTGGCCGAGCGCTACGGATTGAACAAGCGTATCGTGGCTGTGAAGAACTGCCGCAACATCACGAAGGCGGACATGATTCACAACGCGTGGCGCCCGTCGATCAGCGTCGATCCGGAAACCTATCAGGTGATCGCCGACGGTCAATTGCTGACCTGCGAACCGGCCAGACTCCTGCCCATGGCGCAACGCTATTTCCTGTTCTGATCATGCGCACACTCGACAAGTTGATTGCGCCTCATCTGAAGCTCGCGCCGGTGCTCGTGAAGCGCGCGCCGACGTTGACGCTTGCTTTCGACGAGCGCCGCAAGAGCCGCCTCGCGGCCACGCTCGATAACGGCGAGGACGTGGCCGTGCTGCTGCCGCGCGGCACCGTGCTGCGCGACGGCGATGTGCTCGTCGCCGACGACGGCGGCCTCGTGCGCGTCGTCGCCGCGCCCGAAACGGTGCTCGTGGTCCGCGCGAAAGATGCGCTGACGCTCACGCGCGCGGCGTATCACCTCGGCAATCGTCATACGCCCGTGGAAGTCGGCGCGGATTACCTGAAGCTCGAATACGATCCGGTGCTGGCCGACATGCTGAAACGCATCGGCGCGACGGTCGAACAGGCCGCCATGCCGTTTCAGCCCGAAACGGGCGCGTATGGCGGCGGCCACAAGCATGGGCACGACGAGACCTTCGCCGAAGATTACGCGTTGGCGCAGCAGGTGTTCGGCGAGCATCATGGGCATTCGCACGATCACAGTCACGAAGGCCACGTGCACGACGAATCCTGCGGCCACGCGCATCATCACCATGCGCATCGCTGAACTCACGGCGCTGCTGCATCTCGCGTCGCCGGCACTACCCATCGGCGCCTTCAGTTATTCGCAGGGACTCGAAGCGGCAATCGAGGCGCAACTCATCACCGACGCCGATTCGGCCCGCGACTGGATTGCAAGCGGCCTCACCGACGTGCTCGCGCGTGGTGAGCTGCCGTTCCTCGCGCATCAGACGGAACGCTGGCGCAGCCACGACAGCGCCGGTCTCGCGCAAGCGAACAACGAATTCCTCGCGAGCCGCGAATCCGCCGAGTTGCGGCGCGAAACCGAGCAGATGGGCTGGTCGCTGCGGCAGTTGTGCGTCTCGCTGGAATGGGGCGATGCGGCGCGGCGCGCGACGCTCGCCGCGATCTCGCCGCTCGCGCAACCCACGGCGTTCGCCTTCGCGGCCTATGCGCATGACGCCGCCGTCGACGCCGCGCTTGCCGCCTATGCATTCAGCTGGGTCGAAAACCAGGCCGCCGCCGCATTGAAGGCGGTGCCGCTCGGGCAGCTTGCGGGACAACGCATCATCGTCGCATTGCGCGGGCCCATCGATGCAGCGGTCACGCGGACGCTCGCGACGTCGCCGGAAGACATCAACACGTTGGCGCCGCAGCTCGGCATTCTGTCAGCGCGTCACGAGTCGCAGTATTCCCGGCTTTTTCGCTCATAAAACGATCCATCATGAACGCACCTCAACACACCACCCACTCGTCCGTCCGCACGAAAAAGCTGCCGCCGCTGCGCGTGGGCGTCGGCGGTCCGGTGGGCTCGGGCAAGACCACGCTGCTCGAAATGCTCTGCAAGGCAATGCGCGATCAGTACGATCTCGTCGCCATCACCAACGACATCTACACGAAAGAAGACCAGCGCCTGCTCACGGTTGCGGGCGCCTTGCCGGCCGAGCGCATCATGGGCGTCGAAACGGGCGGCTGCCCGCACACCGCGATTCGCGAGGACGCGTCGATCAACCTCGAAGCCGTCGACCGCATGCTCGGGCGCTTTCCGGACGCGGACATCGTGTTCATCGAATCGGGCGGCGATAACCTCGCGGCGACCTTCAGCCCCGAACTGTCGGACCTGACGATTTACGTCATCGACGTGGCGGGCGGCGAGAAAATTCCGCGCAAGGGCGGCCCCGGCATCACGAAGTCGGACCTGCTCGTGATCAACAAGACGGACCTCGCGCCGCTCGTGGGCGCGAATCTCGACGTGATGGCCTCGGACGCGAAAAAGATGCGCGGCGAGTGGCCTTTTGTGATGTGCAATCTGAAGGCGCTCGACGGGTTGGACGAGGTGGTGAGGTTTATCGAGCGCAAGGGGTTGTTGAGGGTTTGAGTGGGGCGCGGCGGAGCCGCCCCCTCACTCCGGCAACACCGCCATCAACACGTCCACCGTGCGCGCCGTCGCGCCGCGATGACGCGCGGCGAAGGCCAACGCCGCGCCGCCCATGGCCAGCCGCCGCGCCTTGTCGTTGAAGAGCTCGCGCAGCGCGCGGGCGAGATCGGCCGGGTCCTGCACCTGCACCGCCGCGCCGGCGGCGACCGCATCGGCTGTGGCCTGCGTGAAGTTGAAGACGTGCGGTCCGATCAGCACCGGCACGCCGACCGCGCACGCCTCGATCAGATTCTGCCCGCCGAGCGGCAACAGACTGCCGCCGATAAACGCCAGATCCGACGCCGCGTAATAAGCGCCCAGCTCGCCCATCGAATCGCCGAGCAGCACGTTCACGTCCGCCGGCAAAGCAGGCACGCCGCCACTCGCGGCCGCGGACGCCACCTTGGCATCCGGCGCCCACGCGGAGCGCCGCACGAGCCGCAAGCCCGCTTTCTCGACGAGCCCCGCCACCTCGTTAAAGCGCTGCGGATGACGCGGCACCAGAATCAGGAGCGCGTCGTCGACGCCGAGCGCCGCGAACGCCTGCAGCACGAGTTCTTCTTCGCCTTCGCGCGTGCTCGCCGCGACCCACACGGGCCGCGTGCCGATTGCCGCGCGCCACGCATGGCCGGGCGCCCCCAGCTCCGGTGGCGTGCTCATGTCGAACTTCAGATTGCCGAGCACCGCCACATTGCGCGCGCCGAGCGCGGTGAGCCGCTCCGCGTCGGAGGGACTTTGCGCCAGCACGCGCGCAAAGCCGCCGAATACATCTTTCGTCGCGCCGCTGAACTTCGCCGCGCGCTTGTACGAGCGCGCCGACATGCGCGCATTCGTCAACACCAGTTGCACATCCGCGCGACGGCATTCGTCGATCAGCGTGGGCCACACTTCAGTCTCCATCACCAGACCGAGCGACGGTCGCCACGCACGCAGGAAGCGCCGCACCGCATGCGGCATGTCGTACGGCAGATAGCTGCGCAATACACGGTCGCCGAAAATCTGCTCGCCGGTCGCGCGACCGCTCGGCGTCATATGAGTCAGCAGAATGCGTGCGTCGGGGCGCGCCTTCATGAGCGCCTCGATGAGCGGCTGCGCGGCGCGCGTCTCGCCGACCGACACCGCATGCACCCAGATGAGCGGCGCGTTGTCTTCCGGCAGACGCCCGCGCGAATAGCCGAATCGCTCGCCAATATGCTGACGATAACCGCGCTCCTTGCGCGAGCGGATCAGCAACCGCAGCACGGCGGCGGGCGCGATGAGCCACCACAGCGCGTTGTAGATCGCCCTCAGCATCGGCGCTCCGCTTGAGCGGGCGCGTGCCAATCGGGCAGCGCCCGCGTATGCAAACCAGCCGCGGCGCTCAAACCAGCGCCCTGCCCTTGAGGCGTTCGAGTATGCCAAGCGGCGCGCATTCCGGCTGCGCCATTGCCTTGACCGGCAGGAAGAAGGTCTGTTCGAGCATGAACTGGCCGGACATCACCGCATGCGAAGTCTGGTCGGAGAAACACACCCAGACGCTGCCCGGCGGAAACGGCATGGTCTCCTGCGGACTCGTCTTCTGATAGTCGAGGTCTGCCTTCATGCCGTCGTGCAAATGGAGCATCATGTGGTCGTATTCGCTGCGCGGCGACTTGGTGACATGCAGCAGATTGAGCAGCCATGCCGAGCCCGGCATTTGCGGCTTGATGCGCGGCAGGAAGCGCCTCGCCATGTCTTCGAATGGTTCGCCGACGCGCCATACGCGCGGCACGCCATGCGGATTGACGTTGGTGAACACGCGCAAAATGCGCTCGCCGTAATTCGGCCGCGACGGGAACGCGTCGACGTGCAAACGGCTATCGTCCTTGCGCCACGAGGTCCGGCGCGTTTCCACCTGATGCAGCCGCAGGCTTGTGGGCGCGACGCGCAGCTTGCCGTTGTATTCGGGAAAGAGCCCGTCGACGAGCGTGCGCGCATTCGCCTGATAATGCGCGATCAACGCGCGCACGGCGGACTGCGTGACGGCGTCGCCGGCCACGCCGTGCAGCGCGCCGCCATTCGGTTCGAGGCTGATGTTCTTGCGATTCGGATCGGCCAGCGCGGGATCGAGCAGCGCGGTTTCGCCGCCTTCGATCGCAAAGCGCAGATTCGGAAAATACAGCACCTTGCCGCGTTCTACGCCGGCGAGCAGCGTCTCGCGCGGCACGGACAGGTTGCGCCCGTGCCAGTCGGCGTTCGCGACTTCGATGATCTGGGTTTCGTTCATGATCGCCCTTGAAAACGGATGATGCGTAAGGCGAAGCGCGCCGGACGAATTACAGCAGGCCGAAGCCGGCAAGCGCGGACTTCACGTGTTGCAGCGTGGGCGGCTGCCCGGCCGTGCCGAGATTGACGACGTTCGGCGACCAGTAACCGCCGGTCCGCCACGCGGTGGCGAAATTGTACAACTCGACCGTCGGCCGCTTCAGCGCCGCCGCGATGTGCACTAGACCTGTGTCAACGCCGACCGTCGCGGCTGCACCTTCTATCAGACCGACCACCGCCGGCAACGACAATCTGGGCGGCACGATGGCCGCGGCGCCGAATTCCTTCGCGAGACGCTCGCTCGTCGCGCGTTCGGATTCGCTGCCCCACGGCAACACGATCGACGCGCCGCGCCGCACGAGCGACTGCCCCAACTCGATCCACGCGGTATCGGGCCATTGCTTGTCCGCACGCGAGGTCGCATGCACGAACACCACGTAAGGCACGGGAAGATTCAGATTGGCCGCCGAGAGCGCCAGCGCGGCGCGCCCCGTATCGATGCCGAAGTCGATGTCGTCGGTGGGCTGCGGCGGCGGATCGTTCAGCGCCGCGGCCACCAGTTGCCGCGTGCGCTCAACGACATGGATGCGTGGCTCGATCGGCACACGCCGGTCGTAAAAGAAACGCACCGGCCATTCGAAGCCCGCGCCGTCCGTGCGATTCGCGAGGCCGACGAGCGGTCCGCGCGCCATGCTCGCGACCCACGCGGTCTTGATGAGCCCCTGGCAGTCGATCACGAGATCGTAGTGCTCGGCGGCGAGCGCACGGCGAAACGCACCGATCTCGCTCCAGTTGTCGACAGAAAAGAGACGCTTGCGCCAGCGCCGCAGCGACACTGGAATTGCCCGCCGCACGCCGCTCACCAGCTCCACGAGCCCGACGAAGCTTTCCTCGACGAGCCAGTCGATCTGCGCCTCGGGATGGCGGCGCCGGATGTCGGCGATCACCGGCATGTTGTGAACGACGTCGCCCAGTGACGACACCCTCACGATCAATATCTTTTGCACGCTCAAGAGAGGGAAACCGGCTATGCGGTCCGAAGATGCATTGAAAGAGGTGCCGCGAAGCCCTGCCGCTTCGCTTCGCGCGAGACCTCCGGCGAGCGGCGACATGACGTGCACGTCATGTCGCCAGGACGGCAATTCTAGCGCGAGCTGGCCAATCGGCATGAAAAAACGCGGCGCGGTAAGTGAACCCGCGCCGCGTTAGCGACAATGGCTGCGGCACCGTGCAAAGCGCCGCGCCGCCGCTGCCTTCGTTCGAACTGTCAGAACGGCATCAGAACGGCAGCTTCGCGTCCGCCTTCTCCGCGAGAATCACGCGGCGGAAGTCTTCCTGGATGCGCTTGAGCGCCGCGTCGTTATCGGCCTCGAAACGCATGACCACGACCGGCGTGGTGTTCGACGAGCGCGCGAGGCCGAAGCCGTCCGGGTACTCGACGCGCAGGCCGTCGATGGTCACGACGTCGTCCGCGCCTGTGAACTGCGCGTTTTTCTGCAGACGTGCGATGAGTTCGAAGTTCTCGCCTTCTTCGAGCTTCAGTTGCAGCTCAGGCGTGGAATTCGAGTTGGGCAGCGAGTTGAGCAGCTTGCTCGGGTCTTCAACGCGCGTGAGGATTTCGAGCAGACGCGCGCCGGTGTAGAGGCCGTCGTCGAAACCGTACCAGCGGTCCTTGAAGAACACGTGCCCGCTCATTTCGCCCGCGAGCGGCGCGCCGGTTTCGCGCAGCTTCGCTTTCACGAGCGAGTGGCCGGTCTTCCACATGAGCGGCTCGCCGCCCTTGTCTTTCACCCACTTCGCGAGATTGCGCGTGCACTTCACGTCGTAAATGATCTGCGCGCCCTTGTTGCGCGACAGCACTTCTTCGGCGAAGAGCATCAGCTGGCGGTCCGGATAAATGATCTGGCCGTCTTTCGTGACGACGCCGAGGCGGTCGCCGTCGCCGTCGAATGCGAAGCCGATTTCCGCGTCCGCTTCCTTCAACGCGCGAATCACGTCCTGAAGGTTTTCCGGGTGCGCCGGGTCCGGGTGATGGTTCGGGAAGTTGCCGTCGATCTCCGTGAAGAGCTCGACGAGTTCGCAACCGAGCTCCCTGAAGAGCTGGGGCGCGAGGCCGCCGGCGACGCCGTTGCCGGTATCCACCACGATCTTGATGGGACGCGCGAGCTTGACGTCGCTTGCAATGCGCTGGAGATAGTCGTCGGCAATGTCGTACTCGACATACGTGCCGCTGCCTTCAGAAAAGTTTTCGTCGACGATGCGCTGATGCAGCGCCTGAATCTGCTCGCCGTAAATGGCGGAGCCGCGCAGCACCATCTTGAAGCCGTTGTAATCCGGCGGATTATGACTACCCGTCACGACGATGCACGAATCGACGCGGCGTTCGCCGCCCTCCAGCTGCAACGGCACGCTAGCCGCGAAATAACCGACGGGCGTAGGCACCATGCCGACATTCACTACGTCGACGCCGGCCGCACGCAGGCCGTCCGACAATGCCTGGATCAATTCCGGGCCCGACAGACGGCCGTCGCGCGCGACCACCACCGCGTCGCCGCCCTGCGCACGCACTTCACTGCCGAACGCGCGGCCGATCGAACGCGCTGCGTCGGCGTCGAGCGTCTTGCCGATCACACCGCGAATGTCATACGCCTTGAAAATGGATTTGGAGATCATGTTGGCTCACTTGCGTGCAATGGAAAATTTGACCGGCACAGTCATGCGGAATCGGTAAATCATAGCAATTGGACATGATGCTGCGCCCTTGCCGGAAGCGATCCGGTTCCAACTTATAAGCGATCCGGTTCCAACTTATAATTGCGCCTTTCGGACCAGCCTAGTAACGCCATTCTAATGCTTAGACGCCCTCCATCTGTAAAGTTGCCCAGATGGCCGACGAGGCGGGTGAGCTGCCGCAAAGTGCATGGGCGAGCGCTTGCCGGATGCTGACGCTCAAACGCTTTGCCAACCCGGACGTCACGCGCGCGTTCGCGAATATTGTCTGGCTCGGTCTCGAACGGCTCACGCAAATCGGGGTGGCGATAGCGATCAGCGGCCTGCTCGCGCGTTACTTCGGACCCGACACGTTCGGCAAATGGCAATACGCCAATACGCTGCTGCTCGTGCTCTCGCCCATCACATGGGTCTGCGGCGCCGAGATTCTCGTGCCCACCATCGTCGCGCGGCCGCCCGCGCAACTCGGCACCGTGCTCGGCAGCGCCTTCACGCTGCGCTTTTCGGTGTCGGTCGCGGCCTTGCTGCTTACATGGCTCGGCATTGCGCTGGGTTTCTTCGATCCACTCGTCGGCGCCATGCTCGCGGGGCTCGCGGTCACCATGCTGTTTCGCGAGCCGTTCGTCGGCGTGATCAATGCGTGGCTGCAAAGCATGACCTACAGCAAGCCGCAGCTGCTCACGAGCATGAGCACCGCGGTGCTCAAGGCGGGTCTCGTGTATCTGCTCGTGCGCGTGGCCGCAGAACCCTCGCGCTTTGGCTGGCTGTGGGCACTGGAGTCGGCGGCTATCGGCAGTGTACTGGTCGTCTATTACATTCGTCGGCATGGCGGCAAGCTCGGCTGGCACTTCGACCGCGCGCTCTTCACGCATTTCGCGAGCGCGGGCACGGTCTTCTGGCTCGGCCTGATCTGTATGTACCTGTTCCTGAAACTGGACCGGCTCATGCTCGAGCGCGCCATTTCATTCGCCGATCTCGGGCGCTATTCGGCCGCGCAACAGCTGAACGAAAACTGGATCACGCTCGCGCTGATGCTCGCGCAGACCATCGCGCCCGCGTTCGTCTACCGGGTGCAGCAAGCCGCGCAGCTGCGCCGTAACCTGTGGCGTCTCACGGCGATGACCGCCGCGCTGATGATCTCCGGCGCGCTCGTGCTCGACCTGCTCGCGGGCTTTATCATCCGGCGCGTGTTCGGGCCGGGCTTCGAAGGCGCCATCGAGATTTTCCGCTGGGCCGTGTGGCTCTCCGTGCCGGCGGGCATCGAAGCGATCGGCAATCTCGTCGTGCTCAAGTATCAGGCGAAGTTCGTGTTGCTGTTCAAGTGGCTGCTCGCGCTCGGCGTCGCGTTCATCGTCAACCTGCTGGCTATTCCGCGGCTTGGCGCCTATGGCGCGCTGGTCGGTCTCGCGGGCGGTTATCTGGCGGCGGCGGCAGTTAATATTTATTACATCCGTTTCAAATTAAGCTCATGACGCTTCCTTTCGCCGACGCGCCGCCGCACTGCCTCGACGACGTCGCGGTGCTGATGCCCGCCTACAACGGCCAGGCCGACGTCGATCTGACGCTCGCGTCGTTCAGCGAACGTGCGCTGGTGCACGTTCTGATCGTCGATGACGGCAGCACGCCGCCCATCGTCGCGCCGGCGCTGCCGAACCTGCAGATCGAAGTGCTGCGCATGCCGGTGAACGGCGGCATCGAGCGCGCGCTGGAAGCGGGCATCGACGCTCTCGCCCAGCGCGGCTTTCGCCATGCGGCGCGTATCGACGCTGGCGATCGCAGCGTGCCGCAACGGCTTGCGAAGCAGCGGGCCTATATGGAAGCGCATCCGCAAGTGGCGGGGCTCGGCATGTGGACGCAAGTCGTCACGCGCGCGGGCGAGCCGCTTTTCATGCTGAGCCCGCCCGCCGAAGCCGCGCAGATCCGGCGCCTGCGCTTTTTCCGCTCATGCCTCGCGCATCCTTCGATGATGCTGCGTATCGACGCGGTGCGCGCGGTCGGAAACTATCGCGCGAAGTATCGCTCGGCCGAAGACCTTGATCTGTTCGTACGCCTGATGGAGCGCTACGACTGCGCGAACCTGCCGGAACTGGGC
Organism: uncultured Paraburkholderia sp.; assembly: GCA_940746715.1. Classification (GTDB taxonomy): domain Bacteria; phylum Pseudomonadota; class Gammaproteobacteria; order Burkholderiales; family Burkholderiaceae; genus Paraburkholderia. Next base: position 173,879 of record CALNWN010000003.1, on the reverse strand, counting down.
CTGTATTACGAGCTGAACGAAGGCGGCATCAGCGCGACGAAGCGGCGCCGCCAGGTACTCTCGACGCTGCGGCTGCAACTGCGCTACTTCAACGTCGCCAATCCGTACGACTGGCTCGGTCTCGCGAAGAATCTGCTGCATCTCGTGACGCCCTACCGCGCGTTGCAGCGGGTCAAGCGCGGCCTGCTCTTGCCACGCGCGAGTCATTAAACCGCGTTGGCGCCCCTTCGCCCTTTCACTCACCGTCAAGCGCTTTCCAGCATGAAGCCAGCCCTCAAGTCGACGCCCGCGTTGCGCATTACACTCGTGTGTAACACCACCTGGGCAATCTATACGTATCGGCAAGGGCTGATCCGCATGCTGGTGGGGCGCGGCGTCGACGTCACCGTGCTCGCGCCGCGCGACCGCACATTCGAGCTGCTCGCGGCCATGGGTTGCCGCTGCATCGAATTGCCGGTCGCTTCCAAAGGCACCAATCCGCGCGACGATCTGCGCACGCTGTACTCGCTGTATCGTCATTACCGCGCGATCCGCCCGCACGTGGTGTTTCATTACACGATCAAGCCGAATATCTACGGCTCGATCGCCGCGAAACTCGCGGGCGTGCAGTCGGTCGCCGTGACCACGGGGCTCGGCTATGTGTTCATCCAGCGGAGCCGCGCCGCGCAGGTCGCGAAGAAACTGTATCGTTTTGCGTTCCGTTTCCCGCGCGAGGTCTGGTTTCTGAATCGCGACGATCAGGCAGCGTTTGTCGAACAGAATTTGTTGGTGCATCCTGAGCACGCGCGGCTTTTGCACGGCGAAGGCGTCGATCTCGAGCAGTTCGGCTTCACGCCCCTGCCCGAGCGCGCGGAATTCAGGTTCGTGCTGATTGGCCGTTTGCTTTGGGACAAGGGCGTCGGCGAATATGTGGAAGCGGCGCGGCGTCTGCGCCAGCGTTATCCGCATGCGCGGTTCCAATTGCTCGGGCCGGTCGGCGTCGACAACCCGAGTGCGATCACGCGCGACGAAGTGGCGACATGGGAGCGCGAAGGCATCATCGACTATCTCGACGAGGCGCATGACGTGCGGCCCTTTATCGCCGATGCGGATTGCATCGTGTTGCCGTCGTATCGCGAAGGCGTGCCGCGCACGCTGATGGAAGCCTCGGCGATGGGCCGGCCCATCGTCGCGACCGACGTGCCGGGCTGCCGCGAAGTGGTGGCGCACGGCGTCAATGGATTGCTTTGCGAAGCGCGCAATGCAGAAAGCCTGGCAGGCGCGCTCGCGCACATGCTCGACATGAGCGGCGCCGAGCGCCGCGCCATGGCGGAACGCGGCCGGCAGAAAGTCGCGCAGGAGTTCGACGAACGCGTCGTCGTCGAAACGTATAAAGACCTGGTGCAAAAAATGACGGGCGTTTTACTTTAACGGAGCAACAGCATGACCACGAAGGGCACGATTCTGGTAACGGGCGGCGCGGGCTTCATCGGCTCGCATACCTGCGTCGAACTGCTGAACGGTGGCTACGACGTCGTGGTAATCGACAATCTGGTGAACAGCAACCGCGAGTCGCTGCGGCGCGTCGAGCAGATCACCGGACGCGCGGTTGCCTTTTATGAGGCCGACGCGCGCGACCAGGCGGCGCTCAATCGCATCTTCGACGCGCACCCAATCACGGGCGCGATTCACTTTGCCGCGCTAAAGGCGGTGGGCGAATCGGTCGCAAAGCCCATCGAGTACTACAGCAACAACGTGGGCAGCCTGCTCGCGCTGCTCGGCGTGATGCGCGATCGCAACGTGAAGCAGTTCGTCTTCAGCTCGTCCGCGACGGTCTACGGCGTGCCGAAAAGCTCGCCCATCGACGAATCGTTTCCGCTCTCCGCGACCAACCCGTATGGCCAGTCCAAGCTGATCGCCGAACAGGTGCTGCGCGATCTCGAAGTGGCCGATCCGTCGTGGCGCATCGCCACGCTGCGCTATTTCAATCCGGTCGGCGCGCACGAGAGCGGGCTGATCGGCGAAGATCCGGCGGGCATTCCGAACAACCTGATGCCATATGTCGCCCAGGTCGCGGTCGGCAAGCTGGAAAGACTGCGCGTGTTCGGCGGCGATTACGAAACGCCGGACGGCACCGGCGTGCGCGATTACATCCACGTGGTCGATCTGGCGCGCGGGCACCTCGCGGCGCTCGATGCGCTCGTCAAGCGCGACGCGAGCTTCGTCGTCAATCTGGGAACGGGCCAGGGCTATAGCGTGCTCGACGTGGTGAAGGCGTTCGAGAAGGCGTCGGGGCGCCCGGTGCCGTATGAAATCGTGGCGCACCGTCCGGGCGACGTGGCGTCGTGCTTTGCGGATCCGCGCGCGGCGTCGGAAGTGCTCGGCTGGCGCACGGAATTCGGCATCGAAAGAATGTGTGCCGACCACTGGCGCTGGCAGTCGGCGAATCCTCGCGGATTTGCGGGCTGACGGCAGAGGCGGCGCGCCGGGAGGCGCTTGCGCGTGCCGGTTGAACCCGCAGCGCCCGCCCGCCGCACGCGAGATCAGGACATGGCGAGCGCCGCGCCCGCGCCGGCCACGCCGCCCGCGGGCGTCACGGCATAGCTCGCATGTCGCGCCGAGCCGTCGCTCACGCGAAACACGGCCACCGCTTCGCGCAACACGGCCGCCTGTTCTTCCAGCGATTTCGCCGCCGCAGCCGCTTCCTCGACGAGCGCGGCGTTGTGCTGCGTGACCTCGTCGATCTGCGAGACGGCCTTGTTCACCTGCTCGATGCCGTCGCTCTGCTCCAGCGCGGCGGCCTCGATCTCTCCCATGATGCCGGTCACGCGCTCGACCGATTGCCGCCTCGTTCATCGTGCGGCTCGCCTCGGCCACGAGCGACGCGCCCTGCTCGACCTGCGCCGCCGAATCGCCGATCAGCTCCTTGATCTCCTTCGCCGCCGCGCCGGAGCGCTGCGCGAGGCTGCGCACTTCCGAGGCCACCACCGCGAAGCCGCGCCCTTGCTCGCCGGCACGCGCGGCTTCCACGGCTGCGTTCAGCGCGAGAATGTTGGTCTGAAACGCAATGCCTTCGATCATGCCGATGATCTCCGTTACCTTGCGCGACGATTCCGTGATGCCGTCCATCGTCTCGGTGACGCGCGAGACGACGTTGCCGCCGCGCGTGACCGTGTCGAGCGCGCCGTGTGCAAGCCGGTTGGCCTGCTTCGCGTTGTCGGCGTTCTGCTTCACGGTCGCCGAGAGCTGCTCCATGCTCGCCGCCGTCTGTTGAAGCGCCGCGGCCTGCTGTTCGGTGCGCGCGGACAGGTCCGCATTGCCCGAGGCGATTTCGTTCGCGCCCTGCGTGATGGCCGTCGTGCTGCCGCGCACTTGCGACACGGTTTCGACGAGGCCGTCGCGCATCTTCGTCAAGGCGCTCAGCAACTGGCCCATTTCGTTGCGCGACTGGCTCTTGATCGCCACCGTCAGGTCCCCGGCGGCCATGCGCTCGAAGTGCTTGACGGTCGCGTTGACCGGCTTGATGAGCGCCGCCGACAACGCCATGCGCGCGCCGATGCCGATCACGATGGCGAGCGCGCCGATCGCGGCGAAGAGCAGCGTCGCGATCTGGAAGCGTTGCGCGGCGGTCTCGGCCTGGTGGTGCTGGTTGTCGGTCTGCGCGTGTTCGAGCGCGTCGATTGCCTTCGAATACGTGCTGTAGAACGCGTTCGCCGTCTCGCCCTGAATGTTGCGGAAGGTGTTGAAGTCGAAATCGGTGAGCGCCTTGAACTCGGGCTCGATCGCCTTGTCGACGAGCGCGCTGCGCGCCTGCTCGACGTCGCTCGAAAACGGGCCGGCCATGTAATTGCGGAAGTCCTTGTTCGACTCGACCAGCACCTTGTGCGCCGCCGGCAGCAGATCGTCGGTCTGCTTGCCGACGCTAAAGAGCGTTTGATAGGAGCCCAGCGCCAATTGCACCTGCAGCAGCTTCTCGGAGCTTGCCTTCAGATGCGAGAGCACCGCGGCGCTGCGCTGCGTGTCGTCGAGACTGCTGTTGGCCAGTTGCAGCGCGCCATAGCCGACACCGATCACGGTCAGCAAAAAGGCAACGAACACGCTGATTACCAGCGTCAGGCCGCCACGAATTGTGATGTTGTTTAGCATGGGTTCTCCGGAACAGTCTTGTCGATCCGCGGCGAGTGCCTGTTCACCCGCGTTATCCGCACTTCGCCGCATCCAGCTTTAACGGCGTGCGGCGAGCCTCGCTAAATAGGTGAAATCCATGACTGGCGCGGGTTTGCGGGCGATTCTCACCTCACTATCTGGGATATTTCGCGGTATTTCGGAGGGCGGCGCTTTTCTGGGCGTCCAAGGTTTCGTTTGTATAATTCCGCGTCTTTGTTCAGGCCCACTTTCATGCTCAGTTTTGCGCTCTGCTTTCTCGTTTCACTGCTGATCACGCTCGTGATCGTGCGCTATGCGCATCTGCATGAAAAATTTTCGACCGACACCGATCTTGCCGGCGTGCAGAAATTCCACGTGCGGCCGGTGCCGCGCATCGGCGGAACCGGCATTCTGCTTGGGCTCGTCGTCTCGGCCGTGCAATTGCATCATGCGTATCCGGCCGTGTCGGGCGGCATTCTCGGGCTGATTGCGTGCGGCATGCCGGCCTTCGGCTCGGGTCTCGTTGAAGATCTGACGAAGCGCGTGTCGCCGCTAGCGCGCCTTGTCTGCACGATGGCGGCGGCGGCGCTTGCCTATTTCCTGCTGGATATCGCGGTCACGCGCATCAGCGTGCCGCCGCTGGATTTTCTGCTCTCGTATGCGGTGATTTCGTGCGCGGTGACCGTGCTCGCGGTGGCGGCGCTCGCGAATGCGATCAATATCATCGACGGCTTCAACGGCCTCGCGTCTATGGTTGCGTTCATGATGTTCGCGTCGCTCGCTTACGTGGCCTTCCAGGTGCACGACCCGATCGTGCTGTCCGCGTCGTTCATGATGATGGGCGCGGTGCTCGGCTTCTTCATCTGGAACTTCCCGGCGGGGCTGATTTTTCTCGGCGACGGCGGCGCGTATTTCATCGGCTTCATGCTCGCGGAACTGTCCATCATGCTTGTGATGCGCAATCGCGACGTGTCCGCGTGGTATCCGGTGCTGCTTTTCATGTACCCGATCTTCGAGACCTGCTTCTCGATTTACCGGAAGAAGTTCATTCGCGGGATGTCGCCGGGCATTCCGGACGGCGTGCATCTGCACATGCTGGTTTATAAACGGCTGATGCGCTGGGCAGTCGGCGCGCGTACCGCTCGGGAGCTCACGCGGCGCAATTCGCTGACGTCGCCTTATTTGTGGCTGCTGTGTCTGATTGCGGTGGTGCCGGCGACGTTGTTCTGGCGGCACACGCTGCATCTGTTCTGCTTTGTGATGGTGTTTGCGGCGACTTATGTGTGGCTCTATGTGAGCATTGTACGGTTCAAGTCGCCGCGGTGGATGGTGGTGAGGAAGGCGAAGCGGTGAGCGCGGTTCACGCCCTCCCCATAAGCCGTGTTATCCGGCCTAACCTTGTCCACGCGCGCGGCTCTCCTAGATGCGTTGCCGGTGCTCTGCAAGAGCCTCGGGACGCGCGTCTGCATACCGCAGAATTGCGTTTGAGATCGTGCGAACGGGCAAACGCCCTATCCCCGTACGAGCAAACTGCTGCTGGCGCACCCGCAGATGCCGGTAAAGTTCGCTACGCTCAAGCAACACCGCCGGAAGTGAGGGGGCCACCATGACCGCTTCATGCGAAAAGACACCGAGTCCTTCAACGATCCACAGCCGCGGCGGCAGCAGATTGCGCAGGAACCTCACTTTCGCCGCATTCTGCTTGATTGGCGAAGCGCAGCAGTCGGAAAGGCGCTCCCGGGCGCGTGAATCAGAACAAGGCCATCCAATACCAGCCAGTCATCACCGCACAGTCGTGTGAGGTGCCAGCGCAGTTCGGCTGACACCCGCCTCTCTCCTTCTTCCCCCCGCTCGTGGGCGGGTGGCACCCGCGTTTCCCGAGCGTCATCGCCAAGCGGACGTTGCTGGCTAAAGCTCAGATACGCGCATAGCAATCCACTCGCGAGCCCCAAGATTTTCTGGATCAGCATGCTGGTTTCTCCTTTAGTTATGCAGGTGAAACCAGCGTATCGGGTGCTAGCAGAAGTCAAGCATCAGGTCAGGATCGTAAGCCCCGCAGGAAACTGCTCCGCTGTTGGCCGCCCTTCGTTCAGGGCCTCGCAGATAGCATGCGTCGTCGTTCCCAGCGCGCGGGCCGCCTTGCGCAGGTTACCGCGGTGTTCCGTGAGGGCCCCATCGCTTTTTCGCTTGTGAGCACAGGTATGTCCGGTCGCGAGTAGGCATGAAGCATGCGAGTACTGGACACGTTTGCTCCCGACGGGCGAGACAGCGGCGGTAACTGGCGCGTTCATCAGAACGATGAGCTGGGGCTTCCTGATCCATCGGAATCGCACCAATGCGCAAGTCTCTCGGCCGCCTCTTCGGATGTCAATCGCTGCGTGGACCAGCGATTGATGAGCGCCTGCAAATGCTTTGCGCGAAAATTCCACGGTGTTTGTAGCGCGTACCCGCTCGCGCGCAGCGCCTCGAACCCAGCAACACCTCGGCCACGCGCCGACATTGCGTTTCGGCCGGCACAGCATCCTTGGCGCGGGTGCGCCAATCGTATGTCGAAGTGACGCGGCCTCTGGCGAGCCTGCGAAATTCCCGCCTGAATTCATACGGCAGCCTGCTGCAGGCGATCACGTACCGGTAGTCGTAAAGAACGTACCTGTCTGTTTTCCCTTGTATTCAATCCGTGACTTGGTCGGTGCAACGGAGGCACCGACCCGCGTTCAGCAGCGCGACGAGCGCACTTGCCGTTTGAGTGCGCTGTTTTACGGGCGAACAGCCCTACTGACAGGCTGCCCGGAAGAAAGACGGGCGGCTATGCCAGTTCAAGGTCGATGCGTCGTAGACGCGACAGCAATATACTCCGACGCTCCCGAAGCAGGCAAGCCCGCGGATGGCTCAACACATGCTATGCTGGTCCTCAGCCAAACAGCGGGGAGCGAGCATGGATATCACATGGCCGATACTCGGAATGTCTGCAATCCTTGTAGGATTAGGCTGGACGATGGAACGTGGTGCCCCGCAGCAAACAAAGTAACTCATCACGCGACGTTCGTCGGTCATAGCTTCGCGCAAGAAAGAACAGCCACCGCAGGCCCTCGCGTCGCACCCGGCAGAACTGCACTGCCCACATTGCGGCCATATCATCGGCGACAGGGATTCCGCACGACAGCATGCGCCGACGATCGACTGGCCGGCACGAGCATCGCGGCATTTCAGGCAGCCTCCCATCTGAGCGCGACTCACTCACGCGCTTGTACCTGGGGGCGTGTACGTCGCGTATCGCACCTTCCGGCCGCGCGGGAGGGAGGGAGTCCCAGAGCCCCCGTACGGGTCGGCCATTGCCTTGTTGGTGGAGCGCCTCCCTGACGTAGTCATGCTGTCTGCGTCCATCATGACGGCCATCTTGCCCCCGAAACTCCGGGGCCAAACAATTCCCGGCTGTCACCGGCTGACTACAAGCCGCCAGCGCGGCGTTCGATTTGAAGGCACCGCCTGTCTTGTGCCACACCGCGGCAGAAGACGTTGAGCGTCCTCGTGGCAATCCGCTTTTTGTGCGAAAGCCACGCCCCCTTTTGCAACCCTTCCAGCTATGTTCTAATGATTGCAGTACCGTTCGCTCACGTCACGAGCATCTACCATTACACCTCCTCACTGGGGGTTTGGGGGCGTTTTCGCCCAATTTCAAAAAAGCGTTGCTCAGCCTAAGGGCGAGGCAAAGCACTTCGCGCGGTTTCTGCTAGCAGCATCGACACGAATTGAGCGCCCGATGGCCGCTTTGACCCCGAGCACGGCCATCTCTTCATCGATGTAGGCTACTCCGAGACTAGCTGGCTGCTGTATTGTGACCACAAGATAATCGACCACTGTTCGGGCCGCGTCCGGGGCGGTGCATGGCAGGTCTATAGAACCATTGGATCGTTGATCGCGAACCAGGAGCGCTGCCCTGTAGACAATATGGAACGCATTGGCAGATGCCTTAGCGATAAGAGGCCACTTCTGCACTACGGTAAGGGCATCGACCTCGCTCCGTTTGTTGAAAGCTCACAAGCCGTAGTGAACGCTGCGTTGGAAAAAATCCGTGATCGCATTCCCTCTCCTTCGCAGTTGAGGTCGGTCGTATTGACAGGAGGCGGAGCAGGCCTCTACGAGACAGCGGTTCGCGCCGCCTTTCCCCGGACACGCATCGACGTCCTAGACGCGCCCTCACACGCAAATGCGAAGAGCTTCCTTCTGATCGGCGAGGCCGTGCTCGCGGGAAGGAACATTGTGCCTACGTCTGCATGAACTCGCGAGATGCCGTGGCTCTGGGACTAACGACTGCAGCGGGTTGCTTCAAGGCGCAAGAAAGAGGAGTTGGGTCATTCGCGCGCCTGTTTCGCGAGCGGTGCAGGATTGCCAATTAAGATGCCCAGTCATGTCGCCTCATCGATTATATTACTCAGGGATGCTTATCATGCTTCGATGGTCTTTTGCAGTGAAGACTGGTGCTGCTTGGCAGCGCCCTCCTTCACCGCGCCAGGGTCGCCGGCTACGTGGTCACGACGTAGGGAGGCAGAGTCCCACCGCTTCAGCGTGATCTGCATTGCGTCACGGCGCCTGCCACGACCGAATCACCGCAGTTCAACAAACGACAAGGCGCGCGCGGGCTAGTCATCGCTCACTGGGTGTAACACATGTCGAGCTGATGATGGAGGGGAAGCGAAGGAGAAAGAGACCTTGCATATTTGGCGACAGTCATGCGAAAGCAAGAGCTCGGCTTCCTTGCAGTCTTAGAGATCGCGCACGTCTTGGCAAAACCCGGCGCAAAAAATATGGCTACGATTAAGCTTTGCGCGAGATGCGGCGCCGGCTAGTGCGAACGATCTGATAGGTTCAAATGACGCAATCCCGGGTCAGCGAGCATCACTGGCCGCACGCCGCGGCAATTCTTCAGGGCGCACGCCGACCCAATTGCGCTAGGCTCGTAAACATCGCGAGCAACGTGGTTAGCCGTCGCCGCTGAGGTAAAACCAGCTCGAACTGCTCCCCGATCGATACAGCGCGAGCAATCCAATATGCAGATCCAAGATAGTCGGGCAGCTCCCGATATTCAATGTTCAACAAGTAAGACGCGACGGTTTCCAGATGAGCGATTTCTGAGTCGGCGAGCATCGCGGGTAGTTTGCGACAAGGAGTTGCCGACGCGTCGTTCCCCTGTAGTCCTTGATTTTTATTGGATTTGGAATAACGCTTCGTCAGAAGGTCCATGTTTCAATGAGGTGGGCTGAGGTGATCCCATCTTGCCGACGTCATTGAAAAGTCAAGGCAGCACCAAGGTGCGAGTGCGGCGAGGAGTGTGCGGATCCGGGTATGCTGGAATCCCGCGAAGAGCAGCGTGGAGCCCTCGACTGCGTAAGCGGTTAGAGATGCATCGGAAAAACCTGGCGAGCCGCTCGCGGCACGTAGGGTGTGGACGCCGACAGGCTACTGCGGACAACAGGAGTCACACCCTCGCAGAGCCGTAGGCGCTAGTTGAACCACACTGGGTCTTAGATGTATCGCAAAGCAAGGCTTAAAGCTGGCCTACTTTTGGCCGCAGCTGTTCACGCCATGCGCAGCAGCGTCGAGTTGGCCGTCGGTCAAACAGTTGGGCATCAAAAACATCGCCCTACTACGATTAATAACGCTTCCCTTCGTCGGACTCTGGCTGCACGCTCAGAGCGCGCAACATCTCTTCATATCCCATGGTGCCGCCGACGTCCTCGGGTGGACACGCGTGTTCTCTGGCGCCGATCCACGCTTCGCTGACCGGCTCATGGTCCGTTTGCATGACCTCTTTCAGGTGAAAGTCATAATGCCAGTCATCGCCAACCCCATATTGGTAGACGAACCGATGTCGCGGATATGCAATCCAGCGTAACCGCGCCGTACGATCATCCTGCATTTATTTCGGGGATCTTCAGAGGACAGGTAGAGCACGTCGTCGTTATGGGCAGCCCCGTATCCGGGAGTACTCTAGCCTTGTCAGCGGCGCCGGCGTCAACGTCGTCGGGTTCGGGTGCCGGCGATCTCGTTGCCCTGCCGCCCCGACGGTGATGCCAGATACCACGTGCTTCACATTTCAAATATTTGATGGGCAGGCGGCCGCTGTGCAATCACCGTTGATGTCTCACACCGAGCAGCAGCCCCTCCCCGAGCGATTTGGCGGCAAGAGATCCTCTTTGCACACCGCTGCTCAATGCTCATGAGGCTCGGCTAGCCGCCGCAGCCACGCTGCGCAATGCGGTGGAAGTGGCCGGCTGATATTCGGCGACCCAGCGGCGCAGATCGCGGCGAACTTCGTCGTCGGTCGGTACCCGGTGCTGCATCAGCCACGGCAGCAGGTTGTCGATCAGGCTGTCCGGCACTTCGCGCGCCTTCGCGATACGCAGCTTGGGATGCGGCGTGCGCGTGGTGGTTTCGTCGTCGGCGAGCAGTTCTTCGTAGAGCTTTTCGCCGGGGCGCAGGCCCGTGTAGACGACGCGGATCTGCTCTTCCGTAAAGCCGTAAAGGCGGATCAGGTCGTGCGCCAGATCGGCGATGCGCACGGGTTTGCCCATGTCGAGAATGAAGATCTCGCCGCCGTGCCCCATGCTCGACGCTTGCAGCACGAGCTGCGACGCTTCGGGAATCGTCATGAAAAAACGCGTGATTTCCGGATGCGTGACCGTGACGGGACCACCGCGCGCAATCTGCTCCTGGAACTTCGGGATCACGCTGCCCGCGCTGCCGAGCACATTGCCGAAGCGCACGGTCTCGAACTGCGTGCGCCGCGTGCCCTGCTGCTGCAGCGACGAGCACACCATTTCCGCGAGACGCTTGCTCGCGCCCATCACGTTGGTCGGATTGACGGCCTTGTCGGTCGAAATCAGCACGAAGTGCGCGACGTCGTGGCAGATCGCCGCGCGCGCCACGCGATAGGTGCCGAGCACGTTGTTGCGCACGGCCTGCCACGCGTTCACCTCTTCCATGAGCGGCACATGCTTGTAGGCCGCGGCGTGGAAAACAATGTGCGGCGTGTAGCGCGCCATAACTTGATCGAGCAGCAGCGAGTCCTTCACGTCGCCGATGATCGGCACCACGGAGACTTCCGGATACTTGTCGGACAGCTCTTCATTGAGCCGGTAGATGGAAAACTCGGAGATGTCGAACGCCACCAGCTGAACCGGGCCGAAGCGCAGGATCTGCCGGCACAGCTCGGAGCCGATCGAGCCTCCCGCGCCCGTGACCATGACGACGCGGTTTTTGAGCAGCGCTTCGACGTGGTCCGTGTCGATCATGACCGGGTCGCGGCCCAATAGGTCTTCGAGGTCGATCTGGCGGACGCGGGAGAGGAAGGCCTGGCCTTGGCTGACAGCGGTCAACGCCGGCAGCACGAGCGCGCGCACGCCGGCGCGCACACAGAGCGTGGCAACGCGACGCTGAACATCCACAGACGCCGAAGGGATAGCGATGATCGCGTATTCGGTTTTCAGTTCCTCGGCCATGCGCGGCAATTCGCTGACCGAACCGAGAACTTTGTAGCCGTAGATTTCGCGCCCGTGCTTGGAGACGTCGTCGTCCAGCAGGCCGACCAGACGCCATTCGCTCGAGCGCGACAACTCACGCGCGAGGCTCGCACCGGCGTTGCCCGCGCCGAGCACGACGACCGGCTTGCCTTGAGCGACGAGGCCGCCGTAAAGATAGAACTCCTTGGTTGCCCGGTAGAGTGCCCGCGATCCGCCCATGGCCAGGAACAGGAAGAGCGGCGACACGACGAGGACCGAGCGCGGGACGATGGGCGAAGGTTGTACTAGTACGGAGACAACCATGGCAATCAACGCCCCCGCGGTCACGGCTTTCGAGATCCGGACGAGATCGGGCAAGCTGGCGAACACCCACATGCCGCGATACAGCCCGAAAATGCGGAACATCACGCCGTAGACCGGAAGCACCCACAGCAGCGAACGCAGGGCGCCGGCGCGGAAGTCGTCCGGGATCGAGCCGTTGAAACGAAGGAGATACGCGATGAGCCACGATCCGGCAACCGCGCAGAGATCGAAAAGGAACGCGCTGAAAGACAGCCAGGTGGCTTTGTTTCTTAACATCGGCGGCATCCTTACTTGTCTGACAGTGTTGATTGGAAACGACGCCAGCGCATATCGACGACCACACCCGCCAGAAAAAGAACCACCACCCAACCGGCGACGATGCACCACTGAACAATAGCAGCGCGGCCCAGAGCAAATTCAGCAAGCATTATGCCAGTTGCCATGACGACATACCACACCACAGCTGTCCTCGCGTGACCGACTCCACTTCGCACCATACGCTGATAGTAGTGCTCGCGGTGCGGTTGCCAAAATCTTTCTCCCCGCAGGAGGCGGCATACGAGCGTAACGGAGGCGTCCGCAATAAAAGGCGCAAACACCATTGCCGGAAACCAGATTGGCCAGACGCCCCCGCGCCAGCCCCAATAGCCGAATGCCCCGGCCAGAAAACCCAAGGATATGGACCCGGCATCGCCCAAAAAAATGCGGACCGGGTGAAAGTTGAAAAACAGGAAGCCCAGAGCCGCGCCGGACACTGCGACGGAGGACCAGGCCAGTTCCAGCGACGGGTGACCGCTCAGCAGCGCGGCCACGGCGTAGCCGGCGAAGCCAAACAAGGCCATGCCCCCGGCGAGCCCGTCGGCGCCATCCATGAAATTGTAAAGATTCACCAGCCACAACATCAGGAAGGCAAGTATTGCCAAAGCCCACCATGGCGCGTTGGCGGCGAAGAGAGACACCAGGCCGACAACGGCTAACACGTGCGCAGCAAACCTGACCCGCGCCGGCAGGCCCCGGCGGTCGTCGATTTGGGAAACAGCCGCGAGGAAAGCAGTGCCAAACGCACAGAACCAAAGGCCTGGCGCCAAGAGCAAGGTCGCGATGACGCCGACGGGGACCACGCCCCAGCCACCGACTCGCGGCGTGGGCGCGTTGTGAAGCGACCGGTCGTTGGGCACGTCAGTGGCTAGACGCCAGGCGAGTCCTGTGCGCAGCAACATCCAGAGAATCGCGCCACATGCGCAAGCGGATGCGAGTGCAATCAGGGCCGCAGCCGCCCAAGCCGGCAACGTGGCAAGGTAGGTCAGCACTCGCGGCCTCCTTGTGTGGTGCGATACCAGCGGGCCGTCGCGGCCAGCCCTTCGTCGGTGGAATACGGAGGTGTCCAGCCCAACACCGAGCGGATTCGGGTCGTATCCACCTGCAATGCGCCGACCAGCCGATCCACCTGTGCAGAACGGCCTGTCAGTCGGCCTGCTAGACGCAGCCAACCCTCGGGTATCGGGAGCAGCCGCGCCGGCTTGCGCAAGTGGCGGCCCAGCGCGCGGCACAGTTCAGCGACGATAAGCGCGTCCGTGTCCGCGACATGGAAGCATTGGCCCGCCGCACGCGGATCGGTCGCGCAACGCATCAGCGCGTCTGTGAGATTCTCGACATAGACGAGGCTGCGTCGTCCATGGACTGCGCCAAGGGGCAGCGGCACGCCTTTTCCTATACTTTGCATCAGACGCAGGAAGTTGGCGCGTACGCCGGGCCCGTACACCAGCGGCGGGCGCACAATCACCACCTCCAATCCCGTTTCACGAGCATAGCGGACGAGCGCCTGTTCGGCGGCAAGTTTGGAGCGGCCGTAAGGGTCTTCGGGAGCTGGAGCATCGTCTTCGGTCAGAGGTCGCCCTTTGTCGGCTTCCGCAACCGCCTTGATGCTGCTGATAAAGACGAAGCGGCGCACGCCATGCTGTGAGGCAGCTCGCGCGACGCGAAGCGTGCCTTCGACATTGGTGGCATGGAACGCGGCTTCTGGATCTGCCGACACTTCGCGCATCACGTGAACGCGGGCCGCGAGATGGACGACGCAATCGGCGGTGAGCGCAGCCGGCCACCCGGCTTCTATGGCCGCAAAGTCCGCGCTGGGCTCGACCCACTCATTGACACCCGGCTCGAGGTGCCCGCCGAGCCGGACGAGGCCGGTGACTGCGTGCCCCGCGTCGAGTAGCACGCGACTCACCGCGCGACCGACAAACCCGTTGGCTCCTGTAACGAGTACGTGACTCATAGCCACTTCCAGCCGAAGCGGTTGAAGAACTTGTAGGCGGAAGAGATGAACATGCGGATGTGGGAGGAACCTTTGCGCGATGCTCCACCGCCGTGATGAAGCACGCGTACATTAGACACGTACGCAACACGTGCTACGGCATGCGTGCGAAGACTCAAGTCGTAATCCTCGAAATAGAGGAAATACCGTGGGTCGAAGCCTGCCAGCTGCTTCAGCACGGAAGTGCGAAACAGCATAAAACAGCCGCTGACGATGGGCGGGTCCCACACGACGTCGCGGTCGTTGATGACGTCGCGCATTTCATAGCGCGCGAGGCGGCACTTAAAGAGTCCGTGCACGCGCCGTGGCAGAAAACCTCGCACGAACAGGTCGAGCAACGTGGGATAGCGGCGGCACAGATACTGGATGTCGCCGTCCTCGTCGCCGATACGCGGCGTCAGCAGCCCGACGTCTGGGTGATGCGCGAAAAAATCGACCGCGTGCACGAGCGCGTTGCGGTCCACATCAACGTCCGGGTTCAGCACGAGATGGTAACGATATGTCTCACTCTCGATGGCCAAGTTATGACCGCGGCCGTAGCCCACGTTTCCCTGTCCTACAATGGTCGAACAGGTTGCGTCATGTGCGCGCAGATCGTTGACGGACTCGGTTGTGTCGGGTGAACCGCCGTTATCGACGAGACAGACATGCAGCTTGAACGCCGGATGGCTCTCTTTAAGGGCATCGTACGCGGCAGCAAGACTTTTCAGTGTCTGTGCGAGTTGTTGCAGGTCCGTCCGGTACATGACCAGGGACACTGAGAAACCCTCGATCTCGTGACCCAACTCACGCGTAGCGTTCATGTGGATAAAACAGCGTGTTTGGCAGGCGGCACTGTATTTTTTGATAGTGGCAAATCGGAGCCGCAAGTTTGCGCAAAATGCGAGGCTTCGGCAACCCCGCTTCTCGCTTTGTTACCGTAAAGAAACACAGGGTAGCAAAAGCGCGCAATCGGTGCCCACGTCAAGATTGCCGCGTCTTCCCACGAATCGCTGTAGCTTGCTCATTAAACGACGACGAAGTAAAGTCGCGTGCACTTTACACCTTCGCTTCGCCAAACCGGCTAGAACGGCACCGGACCGGCGTTTTCCACGCTCTATCGCGCGTAATCCAAAATATTATTGCTTGAAGGCTCCCTCATGGCGAACGTAACCATCGTACCGGTCATTCTTGCTGGCGGTTCCGGGACACGGTTGTGGCCCTTTTCGAGAGCGCTCTTTCCGAAGCAGTTCCTGCCGCTGACGAGCGAACGCACCATGCTGCAGGAAACCCTGAACCGGCTTGACGGTATCGCGGGCATCGGCAGCCCGTTGGTGGTTTGCCACGACGACCATCGGTTCATCGTCGCCGAGCAACTGCGTCAGCGTCATTCCGCCGACGCGACGATCATTCTCGAGCCTGTAAGCCGCAATACGGCGCCCGCCATTGCGGTCTCGGCGCTGCAGGCGCTTAAAAGTGGTGGCGACCCGCTTCTGCTCGTTCTAGCGGCGGACCACCTCATCCGCGACATCGACTTGTTCCGCGAAGCCGTCGCTGCGGCCGCTCAAGTCGCCGAAATGGGCGCCATGGCGACTTTCGGCATCACGCCCGTCACCCCGGAAACCGGCTACGGCTATTTGCGCGCGGTGCCCGGCGAGCAGGGTCAGGTGATGCGTCTCGCGACGTTCGTAGAAAAGCCCGACCTGGAAACCGCGCAAGCCTATTTGGCATCCGGCGAATATTTCTGGAACAGCGGCATGTTCCTGTTTCGCGCGTCGGTGTATCTGGAAGAACTCGGGAAATTTGCGCCGGAGATGCTGGAGGCCTGCCGCGCGTCGCTCGACGCTGCGAAAGACGACCTCGACTTCGTGCGGCTGAACAAAGAAGCGTTCGCCGAATCGCCAGAGGATTCCGTCGATTATGCGGTTATGGAAAAGACAGACAAGGCGATGATTGTCTCGCTCGACGCCGGCTGGAGCGACGTCGGCTCGTGGTCGGCGCTCTGGGACGTCGCCGAAAAGGACGGCGAAGGCAACGTAACCAAAGGCGACGTGATCGGCTTCGGCAATGAAAATTGCTTCCTGCAATCGTCTGGAGGCCGACTGGTCGCGGCGGTCGGACTGGATAACCTGATCGTCGTGGACACGGACGACGCAGTGTTGATCGCGAGTAAGAAGGACGTGCAGAATGTCAAGAAAATCGTCGAAAAGCTCAAGGCCGACAAGCGGTCCGAGGCCGTTCAACACCGTCTCGTCTACCGCCCGTGGGGAAGCTACGATTCAATCGATCGCGGCGCGCGCTATCAGGTCAAACGCATTACAGTGAACCCGGGCGCCAAGCTCTCGGTACAAATGCACCACCATAGGGCAGAGCACTGGGTGGTGGTGTCGGGCACCGCACGAGTCCAGAACGGCGAGCAGGAGACGCTTCTTACTGAAAATGAGTCGGTGTACATTCCCGTCGGGAATGTACACGCATTGGAAAATCCAGGAAAAATCCCGCTCGAACTCATCGAAGTCCAATCTGGCGCGTATCTCGGTGAAGACGATATTGTCCGTTTCGAGGACCGCTACGGCAGACACGAAAGGAAGTAAAGGTCAACTTATCCGGCGCCCGCGCCGCGACGAACTCGTCGGCCAGTGTTCGTTCATGTACCATACGCGACTGGGCATTCTTGCGACCGAAAGGATAACACCCCTTCCGCAGACGGTGTGGGCCGTCAATATCCCACTAGGCAACCAGCATATGACTCGTTTCTTTTCGATCGCGTTTCTTAAGGAAATTTTTGCATTCGGCGTCGTCGGTACAATAGGTTTCGTCGTCGACACCGGTGTCCTTTATCTGACGAAAGCGCATTTCGGCCTGTTTTACGGCAGAGCAACCTCGTTCGTCTGCGCTGCGTTCACGACCTGGCTCATCAACCGCGCGTGGACTTTCAAGAACAAGCGTTCGTCACTCGGCGCGAAGTCTGAATTCGCCGTTTATTTCCTGCTGATGCTGATCGGCGGAGCCGTCAATTATTCAGCGTACATTATCACCGTCTCGAAGTATCCCATCGCGGCGGTATACCCGATTATCGGCGTCGCTATAGGCAGCCTCGCGGGCATGTTCGTTAACCTAATGAGTTCGCGCATGATCCTGTTCAAACACCAGGATCGGTCGACTCACGGCGCCGACGTGCCGCTTCATGCCGAGAGGGGTTGATCGTCGGGGGCCGATCGGTCATCGTTCGGTCGCCGCCCCCGTTCTCCGCCGCATCGTGACTGCGCTATTCTGCGCGAGTGCCGTCGCTTTGCGATGTGCATCCGCATTTCGGGCGTGCTTGTGCATTCAAGCAGAAAGGCGACCAGCGGTTTGTTAAAAACTGGAGCCTCCCGCTGACGACGTGGGTAATCCGAATCATGTGGATTCGTTATTCAAAGGCTGATTGGCGGACGAGAACAGGCGAGCAACAGCCCAAAGTCACGCTTTAATCGCTCCATTCACGAATCTAAAGATAGGTTTCAAGGGATCGCCCTCCATGTATTCCACGCACCCGCAACAGTCGATCGCGCCGGCCAGCCATTCCATCGTGCCCGAGTTGTCCATCGTTGTACCGACCTACAACGAGAAAGCCAATGTCGGAGAACTTGTCCGCCGGCTCGACCGGGTCCTCGCAGGTCTCCGCTGGGAAGTGATCTTTGTCGACGACAACAGCCCAGACAAGACCTACGAGACGGTAAAACAGATCGCTCATGGCGACCCGCGAGTTCGCTGCATTCACCGGATCGGGCGCCGCGGTCTATCCGGCGCTTGCATCGAGGGCATTTTGTCGAGCGCCGCACAGACCGTCGCCGTGATGGATGCTGATCTGCAGCATGACGAGTCGATCCTCCCGAAAATGTATCAGGCGATTATGGGTGGCGCGGATCTAGTGATCGGGACGCGCTACGCCGGGGAAGACGCATCGAGCCAAGGCCTTTCGCCGATCCGCCAATGGGGCTCGACTCAGGCGACGAATATGGCGCGCAAGTTCCTGCGGATTGACATAAGCGATCCGATGAGCGGCTTCTTCATGATTCCCCGGGCACACGTCGACGCCGTCGCGGGGAAACTATCCGACGAAGGTTTCAAGATTTTGCTCGATATCATAGCGTCGACGCCGACGCATCTCAAAACGGTTGAAATCCCTTATCACTTTCGTCAGCGCGTCGCAGGCGAGTCCAAGCTCGACACACTGGTCACGGCCGAATATCTCGGCTTACTGTTCTCCAAGCTGTCGGGTGGTTTTCTGCCGGTTCGCTTTCTGATGTTCCTGATCGTCGGGGCGACGGGTATCGCGGTTCACTTGGCCGTGCTGCAGACTGCACTCCACGCGTTCGGCCTGTCCTTCCCGGCGGCCCAACTTACCGCGACGCTGGTCGCGATGGCCTGGAATTTCGTCCTGAACAACCAGCTGACCTACCGCGATCGACGGCTCAAGGGCATCAAATTCGTGATTGGCATGGCAACGTTCTATCTGGTATGCAGCCTAGGCACGTTTGCCAACGTCGGAGCGGCCAGCTGGCTGGTCCAATTTGAGCCTAACCAGATCCTCGCAGGTCTTGCCGGGGCGATCCTCGGAGCGGTCTTCAACTATGCGGCGTCTTCCGTTCTCACCTGGCACAAGTGAACTCACAGCGATCGAGTCAACCCCGGACCACTTCTAGCGTGCCCCTCAGTTCAACATGAAAAGATATGTCAACCTCGCCCATCGTTTTATCGATCTCGTCAGACGCGATGGCGCATATCCGCTCTTGAAAAAAAGCGTCGGCGTCTTTAGGCGGGAAGGGTTGAGCGGGCTTAGAAGGCGCGCTGGGAGTCGGCCGGTTCTTGGCGCCGACTACCTCGACTGGATCGAGAAATTCGACAGGCTCGACGCAAGAGTGATCAACGCCCTGAAGGCTGAAATTGCGGCGATGGCCACGCCGCCGCGCATCTCTGTGCTCATGCCGACGTACAACGCTGATCCGGTGTGGCTGGCCGAAGCCATCGATTCGGTGCGCAATCAGCTCTATCCGCACTGGGAACTGTGCATTGCAGACGACGCGTCGACGAACCAGAATGTGCGTCCGCTGCTGGAGCACTACATGCAGGTAGACTCGCGCATACGCGTCGTGTTCCGTGAGAAGAACGGCCACATTTCAGCTGCATCGAACAGTGCGCTCGAACTTGTGACATCCGACTGGGTGGGTCTCGTTGATCACGACGATCTCCTCGCGCCCCATGCGCTTTACTGCGTGGCGAAGGAAATCGTCCGCCGTCCCGAAGGGCGCCTGTTCTACTCCGACGAAGACAAAATCGACCTGGCGAGACGGCGCCACAGTCCGTACTTCAAGTGCGACATGAACATCGATCTGTTCTATTCGCAGAACATGATTTCGCACTTCGGGGTGTACCAGAAGCGTCTGCTCGATGAAATCGGCGGGTTCCGCCCCGGTTTCGAAGGCTCGCAGGACCACGACCTCGCACTGCGTTGCCTGGAGCGTATCGGCGCGCAATCGATCATCCACATTCCACGCGTTCTGTATCACTGGCGCGTGCATCCTTCCAGCACGGCGGCGTCCGGCGACGCGAAGCCCTATGCAGTGATAGCCGGCGAGCGCGCCTTAAATGAGCATTTTGAGCGACAAGGCATTAACGCCAGCGTCGAGGGTCTGCCGTTCGGCTACCGCGTGCACTATCGCCTGCCCGAACATCCGCCGCTCGTCAGCCTGATTATTCCGACGCGCAACGGTGTCGGTCTGCTGAAGCAGTGCATCGAAAGCATCCAGAAAAAGACGACCTACTCGCCGTACGAGATCATCGTGATCGACAACGGCTCCGACGAGCAGGCCACGCTCGACTATCTGGACAGCCTTAAGTCCGCCGCCAATATCCGCGTGATTCGGGACGATCGCCCGTTCAATTACTCCGCTCTCAACAACATGGCGATCGCGAGCGCAAATGGCGAACTGGTCGGCCTCATCAACAACGACATCGAAGTGATCACCGATACGTGGCTCGAAGAAATAGTGTCGCTCGCCATTCAGCCCGGCGTCGGCGCCGTCGGTGCGAAGCTACTTTATCCGGACGGAACGATTCAGCACGCGGGCGTTGTTACAGGCCTCGGCGGGGTAGCAGGTCACGCACACCGGCTTTTCCCCCGTGAGAGCTTCGGCTATTTCGCGCGTAACGCCCTAGTCAGTTCATTCTCGGCAGTGACGGCTGCCTGCCTTATCGTGCGCAAGTCGATCTACGAGCAGGTGGGTGGCTTGAATGAGGCCGATCTTGCCGTCGCCTTCAATGATGTGGATTTCTGCCTGCGCGTCAGGGACGCCGGTTATCGCAACGTCTGGACACCGTTCGCGGAGTTGTATCATCACGAGTCAGCAACGCGCGGAACTGAAGACAGTCCGGAAAAAGTGGCACGCTTTGGTCGTGAGGTCGATTATATGCAGACGCGCTGGGGACATACGCTGGATTTCGATCCCGCCTATAGCCCGAACCTAGCGCTGGATCGTACCGACTTCTCGCTGGCTTGGCCTCCGCGGATCGAGCCGTTGCTACCGCACGCCGCGCCGCTCGAGAATAAGGAAATGGCATGAGAATTACCGTCTTTGGCGGCGGCGGGTTCATCGGATCGACGATCGTCGATCGCCTGTTGCGCGACAACCACGAAATTTGCGTCTTCGAGCGCCCACGTGTCGATCCGTACCGCGAATTCAACAAGAGCGAAAAAGTGTGCTGGATGACGGGCGATCTCACCAGCGTGCACGATGTCACGAAAGCCATCGACGGCTCAGACGTCGTCGTCCACCTAGTGTCGACGACGCTTCCTAAAAGCTCGAATGACGATCCAATCTACGATGTGCAGAGCAATCTGGTCGCGACGCTGCAGTTGCTCAATGCGATGGTCGCGAAGAACGTCAGGAAAATGGTGTTTATTTCGTCTGGCGGAACGGTGTACGGTGACCCCGTCTACCTGCCCATCGACGAGAAGCATCCGACCAATCCAAAGGTTTCGTATGGCATTACGAAACTGGCGATCGAGAAGTATTTGCTGCTCTACCAGTACCAATACGGGATCAAGGCGAACATCCTGCGCGTCGCCAATCCTTACGGAGAGCGGCAGCGTGTTGAGACGGCGCAAGGCGCAATCGGCGTGTTTCTTGACAAAGCGCTCAGACAGCAGGCATTCGAGATCTGGGGTGACGGTACAGTCACGCGCGACTATCTCTACATCGGCGACGTAGCCGAAGCGTTTGCCCGCGCCGTTCAATACGATGGCGGTGAGTCCGTGTTCAACATCAGCTCGGGCTATGGCACGAGCCTGAACGAAATCATCGTCAAGATCGAAGCGATCCTGGGGCATTCCGTAGAGCGGACTTATCGTTCGCGACGAGCTTTCGACGTTCCCGCCAGTGTGCTCGATAACTCCCTAGCAAAAAGGGAACTCGGCTGGGAACCTAAGGTTACTTTGGACGCTGGAATTAGAATAACGGCAGCATGGCTGCGCTCGCAGATCCATGAATAGCGGTTGAAGCCTATGCGGGGGCGGCCTCGGGCACGTTTCAGTATGACCGCAGTGGCGTGCGAGCCGGCGTGATAAGTCATCCGGTCACTAGGAAATCGGCGTACGTTGCCGTGGGCCCGATTCAAGAGCATGCCGGCGTCCGTCGCACGGGGCCTGGCGCGTTCGGATTCACTCGGGGATTACCTTGTCGACGACAATGTGGCGTATTCAGCGAACGGACGCTGTTCCATTGCTTTTGCTTTTTCTGCTGCCGGTCATCGCGGCGCTGCCCGGACTCGCAGGTCTTTATAATCCGAACCCGATGCTGTATCTCGGCATGGTGGCGCAGCACTACAAGCCGGGCCTGACGCAAGGTTTTCCGTACGTCGACCCCAACAACGCTTTCACCGCTCAGGCGCTCGGCTATCGCGCGGCGCTGGGTTGGCTTAACGGCACTGTTCCTTGGTGGAATCATTTTTCGGGCGTCGGCTTGCCGCTGGCAGCAGAATATCAGCCGGCCGTTTTCTTCCCGCCGACCTTGATGCTGCTGTTGCCCAACGGGATACTGCTACAGCACGTCGCGCTCCAGATTATCGCGGGCTGGGGCGCCTATGGCCTGCTCCGCCAGTTGCGGCTCACACGGTTCACCGCCACCACGGGCGGCATGCTGTTCGCGTTCTCCGGTGCGCTCGCGTGGTTCGATCACGCACCCGCGCTGCCCGTCCCCTTCCTGCCGTGGATGCTGTGGGGCGTCGAACGCGCGTTCACCAAAGCGGAGCGCGGAATGCCTCGCGGCTGGCGGCTATTTGCGGTCGCGCTGTGGATGAGCCTCGTTGCCGGATTCCCCGAAACCGCGTATCTGAATAGCCTGCTTGCGCTTGTATGGGCGCTGTTGCGTCTTTGTCAGGCGCACGGGTTCAGGCTGGCATTCGCCGTGCGCCTCGCGATTGGAGGCGTGGTTGGGCTCGCGCTTTCCGCGCCACAAGTACTCGCATTTTTCGAGTTTCTGCCGCATGCGTGGCTCGGCGGCCATGACGGCGGGTTCGCCCATGCGGCGCTTGACCCGGCCGCGGTGTTGCCCAGCCTGCTGTTCCCCTATGTGTACGGTCCGATCGCGTCCGGCGCGGCGGCATGGGACCGGCTGGGCGCCATTTGGGGCGGCATAGGCGGCTATCTGAGTATCATTGTGGTCGTCGTCGGAATGTATGGCGTGATACTGCGACGCACGCCGATCACCTGGCTGTTGCTTACCTGGCTATTCATGGCACTGGGCAAATCGTTCGGCGTGCCTGTCGTGAGTACGCTGTGGAACGTGGTTCCCGGCATAGCGCAAGCCGCGTTCTATCGTTATGCCGTGCCGAGTTGGGAACTCGCGGTCATCGTCCTTGCAGCGCAGGCTCTCGATGAGCTTCGCGCGCAACAACACGAAAGAGCCAAGTATCGACGCCACGTCGCGATTCTGGCGGCGTTGGTGCTGCTCGCGGGCGTCGTCTATACGGCATCGCTCTGGCATCACCTCCGCGACTTCGTGCCCGTCCGGAACGCGGCGCTGGCTTCCGTCGTGTGGGGCGTGCTTTCCATCGGCGCGTTCGTTGCACTCTTGTTTCGGTGCCGCCCGCCCAAGGCCGCCACGGCGATTGCCGCGCTCCTCATTGTCGACAGCCTGCTGATGTTCACCGTTCCGACGCTGAGCAACCCGCGATCGGGCGAAGTGGATATGGAGGCCATCGGCTTTCTCCAGAAAAACGTTGGACTGCAGCGCGTCTACTCGCTCGGTCCGATCCAGGCGAACTACGGCGCGTACTTCGGCATTGCGGCCATCAATCACAACTACTTGCCGATCAACCGACGCTGGGTCGACTGGATTCGCGCTAACCTCGATGCCTACGCAGATCCCATTGCGTTCATCGGCAACTATCGGACGGCGGGTTCCACCGTGCCGACGTCCACTCAGGAATTGGTCCGCAATCTGCAGAACTACGAATGGATTGGCGTTAAGTATGTGATCGCGCGCGCTGGCGACAACCCGTTTGTTTCGACGCTCTCCAGTAAGACGGATGCCGCGCCGCAATCCGCGCTGCCTCTCGTGACCGGCGACACGTTGTCGGGGAGGCTGCCACCCGGCCTTACCGACAAACCCGTCACAATCGACCACATTGGCGTGTTGATCGGCAACTATGGCAATACATCGGAGGGCATCCTCACGTCGGAAGTCTGTGTCGATTCCCTCTGCACGAGCGGACAGCGCGACCTGAAAGGATCGAGCGACAACTCCATGTTCTACGTCCCGTTGGCGCGCGCTCTGCCCGTGGAAGGCCGCTCCGTCGTCACTTACCGCTTTACCCTCAGCGGCGGCAGCAAGCCCCTTGCGCTGCGGATGACGACCGTGCACGAACCCGCCGACGACCAGCAACTGCATTGGCCGGGCGGCGCGCTGACGGGGCGCGCCTTGCAGGTCAAGCTGCTGATACGTGACGATAAGCCTTCGCTGGCCAAGCAAGTCTACGCTGACCAAGTCATGAACATTTATGAGCTTGGCCAACCGAAGCCGTATTTTGAGGAGCCTGGTCAGGCGTGCCAGATTACGTCGCATGATCGCGAGCATGTGACGACGGACTGCTCTGTCCCGTCGACCTTGTTGCGCCGCGAGTTGTTCTTTCCCGGCTGGACGGCGAAGGTCAATGGCTCGCTCACACCTATCTCGGAACATAAAGATCTGTTCCAGGCAATCGCTTTACCCGCCGGTAAAAGCAGCATCGTGTTCAGCTACGAATCTCCGCACATGATTTGGGCGTGGATCGCCATGGTCATTGCCTTTGGCATGCTGCTCGCGCCCGCCGTAAAAAAAGAAGTCGCAATAAAGGAAACGTTAATGAGGCTGCACAAGATCGCAGTACTGATTCCTTGCTACAACGAGGAAGTCGCCGTCGGAAAGGTAGTCCGTAACTTCAGGGAAGCACTCCCCGATGCGGCGATCTATGTCTTCGACAACAATTCCCGCGACAAAACGGCAAGCGTGGCTGCGCAAGCGGGCGCCATCGTGCGGACGGAGACGCAGCAGGGTAAGGGGCACGTGGTGCGCCGGATGTTCCGCGACATCGACGCCGACTACTACATCATGGTCGATGGTGACGATACCTACGACGCCAGTCTCGCGCCGGACATGATGCGCACGGCTATGTCTGGACCGTACGACCTCGTCAACTACATCCGCAAGGAAACCGAGGACGCGGCCTATCGCTGCGGCCACCGATTCGGCAACCGCATGTTGACAGGCGTAGTCCGCAAGATCTTTGGCAACCGAGTCAAGGATATGCTTTCCGGCTACAAGGTATTCTCGCGACGCTTTGTGAAGTCGTTTCCCGCGTTGTCGTCGGGCTTCGACATCGAGACCGAACTGACCATCCATGCACTCGAACTGTCGATGCCGATCTCACACGTCGAGGGCCCGTACCGCGGCCGGCCAGAGGGATCGGAAAGCAAGCTGAACACCTATCGTGACGGCTATCGGATCCTCATGCTGATCATGAAGCTGATTCGCCACGAACGGCCGATGTTCTTTTTCACCTGCATCAGCGCGGTGCTGACGTTGATCGCGTTAGTCTTGATCGAACCGGTTTTCGCGCACTATGTGCAAACCGGACTTGTGCCTCGGCTGCCGACGGCGATTCTGTCCATCAGCCTCGTGATACTAGCGTCGTTGAGTCTGATGACAGGGATGATCCTAAATACCGTCAGCCGCGGGCGCAGAGAGGTGCGCATGCTGGCGTATTTGCAATATTTGCCGTTCACTGACTAGGAAGGTACTAGGGAACCGGCTGACGAAGCGATACCGTGATATCACCAGTCTGATTAGGTTCAGCCAATCGAGCGTTGGGAACACCACCGATTGGCCGTTTTCTCGCTTCTAGTCGCGCCTCGACAGATAAAGACTAAAAATGCGGTCATAGTCTGTCAACTGGTAGATCTCATCCCACATCGACGCGTAGCGTTCCTTGAAGCTGTTGAAAATCTGCAGATCGATTCGATTGAGTTCTTCGGCAAGGCGACGATCGCTGGCGTCTAGGCCAGCGTGAGCCGACTCTGACTTGCGAATGCTATGTTGCGGCGTGAATCGCATGCCGTTCATCGCAAAGAGCAGTTTGACCGACGCCACGTAGTTTTCCTGCAGTCCCACCCAGTGGTAATTGCGCTTGATCCATTCAGCAGCATCCGCCCCATCGGCGAACTGACCTGGCGTCAGCTGGCGATACATGCCGTTGATGTTTTGCGGGTCCTCGATGTAATGGCGAAACGTCGGATATTGTGCTTTAAACGCATCCCGATCGGGATGCGCGACCGAGCCATGATACTGGTATGACGACGTAAGCCTAGAAATCGGATGCCGGAGAAACGTGATCAGTTTGGCGTGCGCCAGATTAGGCTGGCGGACGATCTGGTTGTATGAGAAATGTCCAGACACCATCCGGCATTTACGCATGCGATTATCGTTGAGATCCGCCAGATTATTTTCCATGATCGCCGCGTATTTCTCAGGCGTCACGGGTAACTCGACCTTTGAAAAGTCGACGAAGACATTTTCGCAAGGCTGAAACCGGTCAGCCAGTTCCTCGCGAAACGATGAGCCTGCGGTTTTGCCGACGTGAATGAAAATGAGGGGTTTTCTGAACTCGTCGACATTGTCGAGACTTCGCTCAATGAACGCCCTGACGCCGAGTTCGAACAAATCGTTAATCATCCTGCACTTCCGTCCGATACATATGGCAGCGACGTCACATCAGGTTGCCGGCCGACGCTGCCATAAAGAGATAAAACCCGCGCTGCTTTGGCCTGGCGGGTTTTCTTTGAATTAATGCAGAAACTGCTGTCCGCATAGAAGGTAGCCCAGACTACGGACCGCATCAAGCGGCGAGCCGTTACAGAATCTTTTTCGCAAAAGAATTGTTGAGCTAAGAGCAACGATAAAAATGGGCGCGAGTGCATTCGGATTCATCGACCAATTCGATGGAATTGCCCTAGCCTATGGTTCGCGATCCATTCCCGCCTGACCATTTCAGATCGAGGCGATAATCACTGGGCGACGGCGGCATGACATGCCGCCACGTTACGCCTCCACACCGTGAAATGTTGCCCCGTCCGCGGAGTGTCGAATTGATCAACCGCTTGAAAATTCGAACTCTTTAAAGCCGCCGTCATGATGGTCGGATCCGCCCGCGGAAAAAACTCCCCCTGCTGCTGATTCAACATCAGAGCAAAGCACGCAGAGTCTTGAGGCGCCACCACAAGCCAGTGCGAGTACGATTCCTGCGTTGCCGTCAAGAGCGCCGGATCGATCTGAACCATTTGCAAAATGAAACCAACTTTCTTGATCATTTCCAGCCCAATGGAATTCACATTGACTAGCATATGACGAGAAAGGAGCAAAACCGGTCCTTTGTTGACGTCCTCCTTCGCGAGATATGACGAAATATGCCGGTTCAGGTCGCGCCAAGCAATGGCCTCGGCGCGGCCGATGACGAAGTTTGGTTGATCGGAGGGAGCAAATTCGTTTTGCTTCAGCGAGACGTGCACGAGCGATCCACAGTCGAGCAAAGGCCTGAAGCCATCTGCTCCCTGATTGAACGCTTTCGGCATTGCAATGCAACGATTCAAATCCTGATGGGCATAGGCAGCCATCGAGAAAATAGCGATAGAGAGCACACCGAAGACAACCCGAATCCAGCGCCATTCAATTCGGCTTAGCCACGCCACGGCACTGAAAATCATCACGGGGTAGATCGGAGAGTCAAAACCGGTTCCCATGTTCTGACTTGTCCACAGAGTCATGAAAGAGGAGAGGCAAAGAGCGCAAGCCGAGACAATCAGACTATCTTCTGCGTCTTTTTGGGCGCGGATCAGTGAAAACAAAAGTGCTGCAAAGAAAAGCGGGACAATGACCGTGAAGTGCAACAGGCGCATCTGTACGAAGATCATCTCGATGCGCAAGGACAGATTCGCCGCCGTAAATATTCCCTGCGAGTGCCCGTATTCCGCTGCGTGCGCTCCATAGCCGAACGAGAACAGGTAACCAAATACGCTTTGGTAGTTCCTCACGTACCAAGGCCCCGCAACGACGACGAACGCGAAAATCGATAATGCAATGTTCTTGAAGACTTCGCGCGAAAAGCCTCGAATCAGGAAAAGATGGACAAGAAACAAAAATGCGAATGCCGGCAGGAAAGCCAATGCCATCGTGCGGGACAGAATCATACATCCAAGCGCTACGCCAATCAGAATCGCGTAGAGCGTACGGCGATACCCATCGGAAAGGGCAAAGAAGACGAAGCTCGCGAAAAAGAAAAAGGTCGTTGCCGAGACAAACTGGAAAGTCAGGCTGAATATGACGAAACAGGGCAAGCAAGCGAGCAGCAGTGCCGCGAGCCACGCCAGCGACAAAGAAAAACGACGCACCGCTACGAACATCAATATTAGCGACCCGGCAGAGAAGCCGACGTTGCAGAGAAAACCGTAGTTTTCGTTGAGGCCGAAGCCGATCATCGCAAGTGACGCCACAACGGAAGTCAGCGGCGCGAACGCGAGCGGTGCGGAAATCGCCTGCCACCAGCCACGCCAGCTCCCACCTAGCTTCGCCTTTGCGAAACCGACTGCCATCGACAAGTAGCCCGATTCGTCAATATCCAATGACTGGTCGAATCGATACTTCACCAGCCATTCGACTGTCTGGCAAATGAAAAAAGCCAGCAAAGCCCCGAATAGAAGGTAGAACACCGCATCACTACGCTTGACCTTTGAATAGTTATTTGCCGCCATTACTGCATCCGTGTTTGGAGGTCCAGAGTTCCGCGTACATATCGAATTCGGGCGTTGGAATGCTTGCAGTCAGTTCAAACCCGCGATCAATCACAACTTTCTTGAGCAAACCCAGGTCCGGACGCGGAAAAAAGTCGCCGCCGACGCTGCTCATCATAATGACCACACATGTGTCAGACGTGGCCGTGCGGTCGAGCCATTCTCGATAATCCTTCTCGGTCGTTTCCAGCAGCAAAGGATCGATTTGCGCGACCGGCAAGATATAACCGAACTTCTTGATGAACTCCAGCATGACGGTATTCACGTTGACCAGCCGGTTGCGCGTACCGTAGACGATCCCGCCGCCGCTCTTGTCGACGTCATGCAACCGGTCCGCTAGCTGAACGCTGACGTTACGCCATTCTCGTTGAGCCGGGTAAGGGATATCGTCCCAGTTGGTCCTGTCTTCGCCTTTCTCCCCTACCCCTCGAATGTATTCGCCGATAAATCCGTCGCAGATCTTCTTCTGGGTCGAGCCCATGAACGGCCGCACGAGGAACCTCGGCGCACTGGTACACGTACTGGTCGTAGATTGCAGATATCCAACCAGCAACGCGCCGAACAGGATGACCGTGTAGATCGCGCCCCGCACGGCTCGACTTGTCGTCAACGTCGGAACCGTACAAACCGCGCAGAACACCATCACGGGATAAAGCGGGGTCTCGACATGTTGAGGCGATTTGAACTCATATGCACACCGCTCCGCGTTACGCGGGCTTGAGCAGCGCGACAACCTGCTCGACGTATCGCGCCATGTCGAAGCTATCAGCGACGTGCTCAGACAGCTTCTTTACCACCTCCGCTCGAAGGTCACTAGAAAGAAGCAATCGGCTCGCTTTCTGAGCCATATCCTCGACATCAAGATAGTCCGCAATACACACGCCTTTCAAACCGGCGCGCTCGAGGAACGACACTATTCCAGTCGTATTATCGAAGCAAAGCAACGGCTTGTTGAAGAACATCGCGTCGATCGCGACATTTGGCAGAGGATCGAGTCTGGAACTCAGCAAAAATAGATCCGACAACTCATACGCTGTTTCGATTTCAGTCGTCTCATCAATGATCTCAACCGCGTCGGTCAAGCCGGCGCGCATGATCTGGTCTTCCAGGTACACGGAGTATGCCGCGTCCTTTCTTGGCTCATATCCTTGTCCGATCCAGACAAATCGGCACTGATCCTTACCGATTTTGGACAAGATTTGACGCGCGCACTGCAAGAACAGGTCAATGCCTTTCCGGAAGTTCACCGAGCCGGCTCCGAGTACCACGTACTTCCTCGCATGCTCAACGTCGGGTCGCAAGATCGAGCTCAGCCGCTGCTGTTCCTTCAGCGCCGCTTCATCCTTGACACGTTTGCCTGGGATGCAGGAGCGGCCTTGAGGCAATACGTGAATCTTCTCAGGGTTGTACTGGTCGACGAAGCGAACAGCATCCTTATACGTAATCTCAGAGGAGAATACGACCTGTTGCGACACCGTCATCATTGTTTTGAAGCGCGCTTGAGGATCGGGGTAGCAGGAAGCAAATTCGTGAATCAGGCTAACGGTAGGAACGCCGGCTTTCTCAAACGGCTCGACGACCAATTGAGATTCAATGCTATTAACGATAGCAAAGGTGGGCTTAAAGAGACGCGCGAGAGTCTTGGCAATGTATTCGGCGTGCAGGGCGCTAAAGCGTGCGTAATGTGCTGGAACATAAGTGATCTCGAGTTCCTTGAACCGTGCTTCGAGCATCCCCGGCCCAAGCGAGAGCACAACTACATTCATAGAGCGGGACAATACCTCTGCCATGCTGTAGACGAGAACGGGGGCTCCCGTCAGCGAACACTCATGCGTCACGAGCACAACGGTTTCGCGGGCAGAATCGAGTGCCCTGTTCTCGACGTATTCGAACGGCGGAAACCGGTAGATTCTTTTTTCGGCCCAGCCGTGGTCAATGTAATGCCTCACAGGATCGACCCCTGCTTCCTGGAGGTCGACGTTCAGCTTGAGATAGGCTTCCGGGTCGAAGTCGTCAGGTACCTCCACCCGCAACGTATTGACCGTTTGACGACCTTTTCTAAATAGATTTTTAGCAATTTTCACCGGATTCACGCAAAAAATGTGCAACAAATTTTGAAATAAACGCAAAGTGATACGCCTTCACTTATTAAGCATCACTGCAAGCAGGGTTCTGGTTTTCCATTTCCAAGACCGTTGCACAAACTCTTCGTGAAGCTGACAGGAAACTGCCTCGTGCGCCTGCGGCAATGCTTCCACCGTCTCTTTTTCGCGCATCAGTTGCTCGATCACCGCTTGCTGCTTTTGAATCGTCTCTGTCTGCTGCCCATAGCCTGAAAAAAGCGTTTTCCACTCATCGAATATTCTGTTCTTTTCAGATTCGACTTGGGCGATCGCCTGCTCCCTCTGCCTTCTGATATCCAGATAGTTTTGCAGAGGATTTCCACGATAGTTTCGCAATGGCGGAATGTCAGGGGCTTCATTCGGTCCCTTGGCGAAAGCACTCAAGAAGGCATCCTTCGAATAGTAACGCTCAAAGTGACGCAACGCAGATTCGCCGTGTTGTTTCAGCAATTGCTCGTCCCATTGCTCGAATATGCGAGCAAGCTCGTCGTATCTGCTCCACGTGTAGCTGTCAGGGTATGTAAGGTCACATCCACCATGGTATCGGGAACGGTATGACTCATGTGTGACGACGGGAATGCCGACCGACATCGCTTCAATCAAAGCTTTTCCGCCTCCAAGCGGAAACGAACCAAGATACACATCCACCGAGTGCTCAATCAGTGCTTTCGACAGCGAAGGAACCCAATCGACGTAGATAAAGCGATCACGGCTCACATTACTGGCATCGAGCTGCTCATGAATATTATCTAGAAACGTTTCCGGCAATTCCCCAATATGCACGTGGTAGCCGCTGGAAGCCGTCAAAATACGAGCCACCGCACGTTCGTATGAGACCGCGTACAGTCCCGACTCGAACTTGGATGCTCGCCCACACGAACAGGTGGTCAGGACTCCCCGCTCTAGGAAACTCCTTTTGCGCTCTGACGGCCTGACAGCACTAAGCGGCCAATAACGCTGCCGCGCAACACCGATCTGGTGCTTGCAAAGTTCGTACGACATGTTGTGCAGATCGACGTGCTCAAAGGCCTCGCTTGTCACGCCGAGCGACAGATGATGATCGCCATGATGAATATAGTACCGGTTCATTGCCCCAGGAAACTGAGCTGCCACAATTGCGACAACGTCCTGATTGTGACCAAACGTCAAAATGGTCGACGGATTCCACTGAGCGAGCTTCGCCGCCAGTGCATCTAGCTTGCCCTTTAATTCCGGCTCGGCCGCAACGAACACTTCACAGCCGAGAAGAGTCTCCCATTCCTGGACCGTCGTAGGATCGATGCGGTTGAACAGGTCAGTCAATGCCACCCGCACCGGGCCTTGGAACAGTTCAAGTGCGAGATAATCCTTGATCAATTCGACATGCCCGCCGGCTTTGACTAGTTCGGAAGCCAGAATAACAGTGCCTTGCCCTTCGCTCTGACGCTCATAGCGATCGCCGTAGTAAGCGACGGCGAGCTTGCGACACAGATCATCGAGTTCGCGGCTGGCGAACACGACTGCCACCGACTCAGGATCGTTGATGACCTGCTCAGCAAACGACTTGATGCGCGCCATCGCCTCGTCGTATCGCGACTGGAGAATCAGTTTCACGACCGACTCTTGCATTCGGTCGAGATCAAAATCTTGCATTACTCGAAATCCGAAATAATTTCACACACGTACGCAGCCTGATCGAGAGTCATATGCGGCCCGATAGGTAAACTGAGTTGCGTCTCGGCCAACGTCTCAGCAATGGGGAACGCCCCCTTCCCGAATCCGAGGGACCGGTACGCCTGCTGCAGATGCGGCGGAATTGGGTAATGAATCAATGTTTCGATACCCGCGTCTTTCAGCTTCGCCTGCATCGCGTCGCGCCGCTCCGTGAATACGGGGAACAAATGCCACGACGACGCGCAATCCGGATGTGGAGTAGGCACACGCACGGCCGGGTTTGCCAGGTTGCGCCGGTAATAGTCAGCGATCTCCACGCGACGCCTGTTCCACTCTTCGAGCAGCGGCAACTTGACGGCCAGCGCGGCGGCGTGAATGGGATCGAGGCGGCTATTCACCCCGCACACCTCATTCACGTATTTCACCTTGGAACCATAATTTGCGATGGTACGGATACGGTCGGCGAGTTCGGCGTCGTTCGTCGTAACACCACCCGCATCGCCGAATGCGCCCAGATTTTTCCCGGGATAGAAGCTCCATGTGACGGCATCGCCATGTCCACCGATGAGTTCCCCGCGGTAGCGAGCGCCGTGCGCCTGCGCGCCGTCTTCGAGAACCCGGACGCCTTTGCTGCGCGCGAGATCGACGATCGGTCTCATTTCCGCAGGCTGTCCGTACAGATGCACGGGCAGAATGACCTTCGTCTTGCTGGTCATGGCCTGCTCGATGCGCTTCGGATCGATATTGAGCGTCTCGAAGTCGGGCTCGACGGGCACGGGGCGCGCGCCGCATTGCGTCACGGCGAGCCAAGTCGCGATGTATGTATTCGAGGGCACGATCACTTCGTCGCCTTCCGACACGCCCATCGCCATCAGAGCGACACGTAAGGCATCGAGGCCGTTGCCGAGGCCGATCGCAAAGCGCGTATTCGTGTATTCGGCGAATGCCTTCTCGAATCCCGCGACCTCTCTCCCGAAGATGTACCAGCCCGAATCGAGCGCACGCGCAACCGCTTCGTCGAGTTGCGGCTTGAGCTCGATATAGGCACTTCGGACATCAAGAAATGGCACTTTCACAATTGTGTTCCTTACTGTCGATTGGGACCGCTGCGGCGGTCGCAGATTCGCGGTATCGGGTCGCGATCGATACGGCGAAGCTGACCCGGTCGGGCGCAATCCAGCTGCATCAACGCATCTTTACCGCAGCTAGAAACTGAGCGTATTCCCGATAGTAATCCGACTCGTTGAACGCCATCGACGCCAGCACCAGACACACCGAGCCAGGATCGAAATTCAGTTCGGCCGCCCAGATCATGGGCGGAATATGCAGCCCCTGCCACGGTCGATTCAGGTGAACGGTCTTCTTGTCCGTGCCGTCGTCCAGCTCGACGTCGAAGCTGCCGGAGAGACAGATCAGGAACTGATGCAATTCCTTGTGCGCATGCGCGCCGCGGGATTCGCCCGTCGGAATATCGTATAAGTAAAAGATCCGCTTGATTTCGAAGGGAATATGCCGCCCACCTTCGAGAAACGTGAGATTCCCCCGCGGATCCGCGATCTTGGGCAAATCAATGATCTTGCAGTCAGACACCGCCATGCTAAGCACCTAGTAGATCGATATCGTAAAACTCGTGCACGACGCCTCCGCCTCCATATTCGTGCTTGTACTGGTAGAGGCCTTCATTGAGTACCGTGCCCTCCCGCTCGTTGCTCGTGCCGAAGTCGAAATAGCGGACTCCCGCCGCAGTTGCATCGGCAATGACGCGATCGAATACGGCATCGAGCGCAGACACCGCGTAGGCAGCTTCGCTCGCAGCGATATATTGCGCGTGCCATGCGGTGCGAGTCTTGAACACGACGACACCCGCCTCGACTCGTCCGTCGATCTGCGCGCAGAACAGATCGATGAAGCCGGGGAACAGCGCGATCAACTGCTCCGCCTCGTCGATACTGTGTACGGGAGCGGCATCGTGCTTACGCGTCAGATTATCGGCCAGCACCTGCCACAGCGACCGCACCTGCTCAGCGCCCGCCACCACGGTCACCGACTTCAGCGCCTTTTTCAGCCCGCGCCGGCGGCGCTCGGAAGGCTTCGCGCGATCCGTCAGATCGATGGTGCAGGACAGGTCGCAGCGCGAGCGGCCGGCACCCAGCCGGAACAGTGCATAGAGATCGTCCTGAGACGGCCGGACCTGATAAAGATGCGGTACCGCCTTGTAGCGCAGACACCGATATCCGTCCGCACGGTAGTGCTCCCGCAAACGCTCGAATGCTTCGATCGTTCTGCCGCCGCACAAAGCGCCGACGTGCACGATGCCGCCATAGGTGATGCCGGGATGGCTGACGACCATCGACCGATCGGCGGGCGCTTCCGCGGCGGGAAACACGCCGACGATCGCGCCGTCCTGCATCAGCAAGGCGGATACATCGCGAAAACGGTCGCCGTGATAACCGAGAAAACGGCGCGTATGCAGGAACGTGCCATTCACCGCGCTCTCGCAGAACGCATCCCAGGCTTCGCTGAGAGACGGTTGATAGCGAACGACGTCGAAAGTCACTACACGAGCTCCGCGACGCAGAAACCCTGCTGGCCAAAGTTATTGCCGTTATAGAAGCAGTACGTTTTCGCGCCAACGGTTATCGGCGCCGAATACATGATGGCTTCCGAATCCACGCCATGCGGCGATACGTCGAGCCCCATGTCGTCGTCTTTTCGCATCCATTCAATTCCGTCGCTGGATTCGGCATAGCCGAGACGGTACGCAGCAAAGGAAACACGCCGGATCGAATAGAACATCTGGTACGTGCCATCGTGGCGTTTGACGATCCAGGGCCGGCCGAAACCGTGTTCGTCGTCGCCCGTCAGCGCCATCGACAACGTACCGCTGTCCGACCACGTCAGTCCGTCGGCGGACTCCTGGTATCGCAGATCATAGACAGGCATCATCTTGCCTCGAAGCTCGGTCCAATCGTTGCCTGCCACGTACCATAGCTTGAATATGGCGCCATCCTTGATGACGAAGCTGCCGCCGCGAATCGTCCGCTCGTTGTCGCTACGGTCGAGGATCGGCGCCCGGCTGTGACGTGCGAAGGTTTCTCCGCCATCGTTGCTGATCGCGAGACCCGTAAAAATTCGGTACCTCACGTTCACGCAAAGCTCGAACCCTGCGTAGTACATGTACACGGTTTGCTCGTCGACAGGGACGAGACTCAGGACCATCAGTCCGTTGTCATCGAACGTCCCCGGCTCGCCAATATCGAGCAGCGGCTGCGTCGAGACCTTCAGGACCTTCGTCGGATCCGCGCTCGACACATCGACGTAACCCGGACGGCCGCGCCCTTTGTCGTCGAGACAGGTCAGATAGACGCGAATGACGTCGTCGTTGAGCCGATAAGGCGTCGGGCCCATGGCATGCGTTCTGGCCCAGTCGAGCGATCCGTCGGGCTTCCAGACGACACCTAGTTTGTGCCACTTCATGACTTGACCTTGAAGAAACGCCGCGCGGATACCTTGGCCGGCTGAGGCTGCTCGCCCTTGAAAATGCAGTCGGGTTCGGTGTTGCCGAGAATGTTGACGCCCACGCCAAGCCAGTTATCCGCGCCGATGACGACGTTATTGGCGATCGCGGAATTGACGCCGATGAACGTGTTCGCTCCGACCGTGCAAAAGCCGGAGATCACGGCATGAGAGGAGATGAAGCAGTTGTCCTCGATCGTCGAATGATGGCCGATGTGATTCCCGCTCCACAGCACCACGTTGTTGCCGATCTTCACGAACGGCTGCACGGTGTTGTCTTCGAAGATGAAGCAGTGTTCGCCGATCACGGCGTTGGGCCATACAAACGCACGGCTGCTCACGTAGCTCGCCGCCCGATAGCCCTTGCCTTTAGCGAGATCGTAAAAGCGCGTCCTCAGCCGGTTGAGCTGAGAATAAACCAGCGCCGCATAGAACTCAACCTCGGCGGGATCGAAGAAACGTTCGATCTCCTCGAACGGCACGACGGGCAAACCGAACAACTGATCGCGGCTAAGGAAAGCCGAGTCGAGGGAGAAACCGACGACTTCATATTCCGAGTCGTGCGTAAAGCACTCGTACGCAACTTCCGCGAAGGCGCTGTCGCCGAGAATGACCAGCTTTTTCGTCTTTGTCATATCGTCCCCTCAGGGTCTGACGATGAGGATATCCTCGCGCCGGTTGGCCATCGGAAGCGCCGGGGCCTGAGGCACCACGTAGGCATCGAACCCCTGCGCGCGCGCCCGCTGGATAAGCGACATCACGACGGCATCGTCGATCTGGTCGAATTCGACATTGTTGAATTCGACGACGGGCGCGTCATCCGTCTTCATGTAATCCTTGTGGAAGCGCGCGCCCGTCTCGCTCGCGAAAAACCGCTTGCGCTTCGAGATGTTGGGGATGTCGCCGATCAGCATCTGCCCGCCGGGCGCCAGCAACGACAGCGACGCGTCGAGAAAGCGGAAGAAGCTCACATCGACGAACACATAATGCAGTACGCTGTAGCATAGGATCACGTCGACCTTGCCCGCCTGCCCAGCAATCCAGTCCGGGCATTGCGGATACATCGCGTCCACCTTTTCGATGAAGGGTGCATCGTCGAGCAAATTCAGCATTTCCTCGCTGTCGATCAGCGTCAACGGATGACCTTTCGTCGCGCACAGATCGATCAGCATTTTCGGCAAATCACTGCAGCCGGGACCAATATC
Organism: uncultured Paraburkholderia sp.; assembly: GCA_940746715.1. GTDB lineage: Bacteria > Pseudomonadota > Gammaproteobacteria > Burkholderiales > Burkholderiaceae > Paraburkholderia. Next base: position 136,779 of record CALNWN010000003.1, on the reverse strand, counting down.
GACGACCTTGCGGCCGTCCTGATTCAGGTTGGTCAGCTTGGCGCAGATGTCCGCGAAGATCGCCGCTTCGTGGCCTTGACGATATGGGTCGGGGAACCCGATGCGCTCGTATTTCGACATCGACTCATCCCGCGCAAAGCGCCGGAAATCGTCGAAGCCGATATGTTCAAACCGGTTGGGTGACGCCATGCTCATTCCTCCACCAACGATACATTCGCTTTACACAGCAACGCGCGCACTGATTTCCCTGATTTCGAACTCGACATCCTGCCAGACCATCGCCGGAAAAATGTTCTCGGCGCGCGGGCCGAATGTACTCTGAAACACCCTGCAGTTTTCCAGCACATCTAGGTATTGATGAACCTTGTTCTGCTGAACCATGTTCTCAATGCCGATGTTGACCGTATAACCGCCTTGGGTCAGCGTATTGGTGCCCATGATATCAATGCAGTAAACCTTGCCTGCCTCGAAGGACGGCATCTCGACGTCGGGGAAGTTGGAATTCATGGCCCCGACGACCTGGTTGCCCTTGAAATCGCGCGCTGAATAGCCCACCACGGGGCGCTCGATATCCACGTTCGCCTTGACGATGACGCGCACCGTATAGGACTCGTGCAGCTCGAGCAGTTCCGTCGGCGTTCCCTGAGCGTCCATGATAATGACGTTCAGGATCGTGGCACGTCCGTCGCCGTAGCGCGTATGGCCGTCGAGGAAAGTCGCGGCTTCCTGCGAGATCGCCTCCTCTGCGGGAGCCACCTCCGCCTGATCGGGTGCCGCTTCCACAGGATGTCCACCCGAGATCCGATTGATCTCGAGGTTCATCTCGCTGACGTAAGCTCCGACCACCTGCTTCGGATCGCCATACGCGACCGCGCGCCCCTGCTTCAGCCACAGCACCTTGCTGCAGATATTGCGCACGCTGCTCATATCATGGCTCACGAACAGCACCGTCGTGCCGCGGTCCATCAGCTCGCGAAGCCGGACCATGCACTTCGCCTGGAAAGCGAGATCACCAACGGCCAACGCCTCGTCGACGATCAGAATGCTCGGGTCCATGCTCGCGGCAATCGCAAACGCGACACGCACGTACATCCCCGACGAATACATCTTGACGGGCTGATCGATGAACATGCCGACGTCCGCGAATGCGACTATGTCATCGTAGCGAGCCTCGATCTCGTGCTTGCTAAGTCCAAGCAGCGTGCCGTTCATGAAAATGTTCTCACGCCCGGTGAACTCCGGGTTGAAACCCGCGCCCAGTTCGAGCAGCGCCGCTACGCGACCGTTCACCTCGACATGGCCCTGCGTCGGGCTTAACGTGCCGCAGATCATCTGCAATAGCGTCGACTTACCACTGCCGTTGCGCCCGATAATGCCGACTGTCTCGCCCTTCTTCACTTCAAAGGACACGTCGTTAAGCGCCCAAAACTCGCTGAAATAATGCTTCGGCTGCGCGCCGACGAGCCGCTGGACACGCGGCAGCACGAACTGCTTGAGCCGATCGCGCGGCGTTTCATAGATCTGATAGCGTTTGGCGAGCTGGTGCACGCCGATAGCGATATCGTCAGAGGACATCGGCGAACCCCTTCCTGGTTTTCTGGAACCACGCGTAGCCTGCCCACGCGACAATACAGGCTGCGATCAGGTAAACAACCAGTCCAAGCCAGTTCGGCATCTTGCCCCACACCAGCACATCGCGCGCTTGCTCGATGATGAATGTCAGCGGATTGGCCATGATGAACGGGCGAAACCGCACCGGCACCGCGTCCACGGGATAGAACACGGGCGAAAGAAACATCAGCACCATCGTCAGGAGCGAAATGGTTTGACCGACGTCGCGCAGGAACACGCCGAGCGACGCTAGCATCCACGCCAACCCCAACGTGACGATGACGAGCGGGAGCAGCACGAGCGGGAAAAACACGACCGTCCACGCGAGTCCGCCGTTGAACACGACGATCGCGCACAGCAGCACGGCCACGCTGACGCAACTGTGGAACAGTGCCGCGCCCATTGTGGAAACGGGTAGCACCTCGATCGGGAACACGACTTTCTTCACGAAGTTGACGTTCGCGATCACCAGCGTGGGAGATCGGTTGATCACTTCGGAAAACAGATTCAGCACGATCAGGCCGACGAACAGCAGCACGGCGAACTCGGTCTTGCTCTGAACTGCGCCCGCGCCTCCCCAACGCGCCTTGAACACCTCAGAAAACACGAAGGTGTAGACCGTCAGCATGAACAGCGGCTGGACAAAAGACCATGCCAGTCCCATCGCCGAACCTTTATAGCGGCCGAGCACCTCGCGCCGTGTCATCTGCGCGATTGGCTGCCGGTTGCGCCACAACCCTGCAACGAGGGAAATGGGGCCGCAGGGCGTCGCCGCGTGGGGGTCGAACGCCCGGGTCGTCGGCACGTTCATGCGTAACACTCCAAAATAAGCTCCTTCAATCCGTGATCGCAGCGGCGCCAGCGCTTGGCCTGCATCAATCATCACACTCGCGCTGTCATAAAGTCGCACAGCCCGCCGTTCGCGCGCCGCGTGGTTAATCTATAATGGCGAGACGCCGTAACTCAGTGGCGCCCCAACCGGCCAACCCAGCCGTCTCGCAGGCCCTTCAAGGCCATTATGATGTGCTGCGAGCGCTGGTCCGGGAAGAACGTATAGACCACAAGCCGGACGGGAAGCTTCACCAGCTCAGTAGTTTTCCAGCTCCAGGGCATGTACGACCGCTTGAGCAAAGCGACGACGTTGCGAAACTGGTAATAGTGGCGCAGCGGCCCGTGCATCGGGTAACGGCGTCCAAATATTGTCACTGGCTCGGCGCCGAGTTCGTGGCTCATACGGATCCACGGCAATCCGAGAATGCGATAGCCCTTCTGCTTTGCCCGCACACACCACTCCAGATCGACGAAATCAATGAACAGTGCATCGTCCATCGGACCCACGTCGGACCAATAGCGCAGATTGATGCAGGAACCGGATGTAATCAGAAAGTCGACATCGATCGGCGCATCGCCTTCGGGCATGAGCCTTTCGAGCTTCCAGTACCGGAATCGCACGAACGGCGCGACACCTCCGAGGCGCGGGTCGTCGTACGCGGGACCGACGAGCGCCACCCGCTCCCCGACTTCGTTCGACTTCGCAACTAGCGCGGGCAGATCGGAAAGAAGCGCGGCGGGCGGATCGCTGTCCTGATCGAACAGAAGCGCCATCTCGACGCCGTTACTTAGCAAGACTTCGATGCCCTGATTGAGCGCAATCGCGATGCCGACGTTTTCGCCGTTCGGCAGATAGTCGATCGCCTCCGAGAGTCCGATACTCGCCGCCGAGCGAACCGCAGGGGTATTGTCGACCACGACACAGCGCATCGTCGACGCAAGCCGGTTGGCTCGTTCTATGCATGCTGCGTCCGGATTGAAGAAAACGACCACCGCACCAGCAGGGCACGCAGCCAGCGTGTGACTCAAGGCGCCGCCATACATAGCTGTAATGCTTCACGCCACTCAGGAGGACGCACACCCAGCGCGGCAGCGAGCTTGTCGTTGGACATCGATGAATTGGCGGGCCGGCGGGCTGGCGTCGGATAAGCGGAGGCGGGAATCGGCTTGACGATCGGCTTTTTCTGCAGCGCCGAGAACTCGAAGATCGCTTCGGCAAAGCCATGCCACGACGTGACGCCGCCGGACGTCAGATGATAAATGCCCGAGTGCTCGCGCCACCAGGTTTCGCTGTCGGCCGCAATCGCCTGGGACAGCACGTGCGCCGTCGACGTAGCGATTGTATTCGACCACGTCGGCGCGCCGTACTGATCAGCGACGACGCTCAACTCTTGGCGCTCCGCACCGAGCCGCAACATGGTCAGCAGGAAATTCTTGCCGCGCGAGCCGTATACCCAGCTCGTACGGAGAATCAGATAGGCGCCGCCGACGGCAGCAATCGCCTGCTCGCCGGCCAGCTTGCTGCGGCCGTAGACATTGATCGGGTTAACGGCATCGCTTTCGACATAGGCGCCTTCCTTAGTGCCGTCGAAAACGTAGTCCGTCGAATAGTGAACGAGCGCCGCGCCAATACGCTTCGCTTCTTCGGCGAGCACGGCGGGCGCTTCGGCATTGAGCCGCATTGCGGCGTCAACATCCGTTTCCGCCTTGTCGACGGCCGTGTAAGCAGCCGGGTTCACGATCAGCGCGGGTTTCAATGCCCGCACGACACGGCGAACCTCGTCGAGGTCGAAGAGGTCGAGCTCGTCGCGGCGCGGCGCGGCGATCGTGCCGAGCCCCTGGAGGTTACGAGCCAATTCGAATCCGACCTGGCCATTAACGCCCGTCAGCAGAATAGTCGGTTGCGCAGACGCCTTCATATCACCCTCATGCAAAGCAATCGGCTTCGCTCAACGGCTTTCCGGCTAAGTCTTTTGCGGCCAGCACCGGTTCCCAATCCATCGGCCATTCAATGCCGATCTCGGGATCGTTCCACAAGATGCTGCGCTCGTGCTCCGGATACCAGTAGTCGGTCGTCTTATAGAGGAACTGCGCTGTCTCCGACAACATGGCGAAGCCGTGCGCGAAGCCCGGCGGAATCCACAGTTGGCGATGGTTATCCCCGGACAGCAGCACCCCTTCCCACTTCCCAAAATTCGGCGAACTCTTGCGGATATCCACGGCAACGTCGAACACTTCACCTTCAACCACACGCACAAGCTTCCCCTGCGCATGCTGGATCTGATAGTGCAAACCACGCAGCACGCCTTTCGCCGAGCGCGAATGATTGTCCTGCACGAACGTCACGCCGGCCTCGACATGCTCCGCGAATTCCACGGCGTTAAAGCTCTCGTAGAAATAGCCGCGCGCATCGCCGAATACCTTCGGCTCGATGATCTTGACTTCAGGCAGCGCCGTAGCGGTTACTTGGATGGTCATGCAACTTGGTCCGTAAGAATGTTTTGCAGATACTTGCCGTAGGCGTTCTTCGCGAGCGGCGCGGCGAGTTCGAGCAACTGCTCGGCGCCGATCCAGTGCTGGCGGTACGCGATTTCCTCGGGACATGCAACCACGAGACCCTGGCGCTTCTGCAACGTCGCGATGAAGGTGGCGGCTTCGATCAGCGAATCATGCGTGCCCGTGTCGAGCCACGCATAGCCGCGCCCCATGATCTCGACATTCAGTGCCGCGTTGGCCAGATACCGCGAATTGACGTCGGTAATTTCCAGCTCGCCGCGCGGCGACGGCTTGATGTCCGCCGCAATGTCGCATACCTGCTTGTCGTAGAAGTACAGACCCGTGACCGCATAATTCGAACGCGGTTTGGCGGGCTTTTCCTCGATCGACAATGCACGGAACTGCTGGTCGAACTCGACCACGCCGTAGCGCTCCGGATCGTGCACGTGGTACGCGAAGACCGTCGCACCTTCGGCCTGATTGTTCGCGCGCTCCAGCTGCTTCGCGAGGTCGTGGCCGTAGAAAATGTTGTCGCCGAGAATCAGCGCCGACGGATCATTGCCCACGAACTCGCGCCCGATAATGAACGCCTGCGCGAGGCCGTCCGGCGAAGGCTGAACCGCGTACTGAATGTTCATGCCCCACTGGCTGCCGTCGCCGAGCATGGCTTCGAAGCGCGGCGTGTCCTGCGGCGTGGAGATGATCAGCACGTCGCGAATGCCCGCCACCATCAGCGTGGAGAGCGGGTAGTAGATCATCGGCTTGTCGTAGACCGGCAGCAGCTGCTTGGAGACGACGTGCGTGATCGGATACAGCCGGGTGCCCGAGCCGCCCGCGAGAATAATGCCTTTGCGCGCCATGGCCATGCCTTTACGCGCGCTGCGCGTAGTTGGTCTCAACCCACTTCCGGTACTCGCCGGAAGCCACTTCGTCGGACCACGCCTGATTATCCAGATACCACTGAACCGTCTTGGCCAGACCCGTCTCGAACGTCTCCGCGGGCTTCCAGCCGAGTTCGCGCTCGAGCTTGCGCGCGTCGATTGCGTACCGGCGGTCATGGCCCGGGCGGTCCTTCACGTAAGTGATCTGATCGCGGTACGAACCCGCCGCCTTCGGCTGCAACGTGTCGAGCAGATCGCACAGCGTGTGCACGACCTCGAGATTCTTCTTCTCGTTCCAGCCGCCGACGTTGTACGTCTCGCCCGGCACGCCGCGCGCCAGCACTTCGCGGATCGCGCTGCAATGGTCGCCGACATACAGCCAGTCGCGCACGTTCTGACCGTCGCCGTACACCGGCAATGGCTTGCCGCCGAGCGCGTTGGCGATCATCAGCGGAATCAGCTTTTCGGGGAACTGGTATGGACCGTAGTTGTTCGAGCAGTTCGTGGTGAGCACCGGCAGGCCACACGTGTGATGGTATGCGCGCACCAGGTGGTCCGAACCCGCCTTGGTTGCCGAGTATGGGCTATTCGGCGCGTACGGCGTGGTTTCGGAGAATTGCGGATCCGTCGCGGAAAGGGAGCCGAAGACTTCGTCGGTCGAGACGTGCAGGAAGCGGAATGCGGCCTTCTCGGCTTCGCCGAGCGTGTTCCAGTAGGTTCGTGCGGCTTCCAGCAGCCTGAACGTGCCGACCACGTTAGTTTGCACGAAATCGGCCGGACCGTGAATCGAGCGGTCCACGTGGCTTTCAGCCGCGAAGTGCAGCACGGCGCGCGGCTTGTGCTCGGCAAAGAGCGCGTCCATGGCGGCGCGGTCGCAAATATCCGCACGCACGAACACATGCTTCGGATTGTCCTGCTGCGACTTGAGCGTGCCGAGATTGCCGGCATAGGTCAGCTTGTCAACATTCAGCACCGCTTCGTCCGACGTATTCAGCCAGTCGAGCACGAAATTGGCGCCGATAAAGCCGGCACCGCCCGTTACCAGAATCATGAAATTCCCTTCCAGATGTCGGCGACAGCCCCGGCATTGCTCTGCCGGCCCGCTCGCCACGCGTTGTGGAGTCCGATTATTTCGGCGCGCGCGGCTTGCCCACGGCACGCAGACGCTCAGACGCCAATCTTATGAACCTGAGATTATAAAGCCGCACGGAACAAAAACTAGAACCCTAACAACTTGAAACAGCTTGACAAATCTGTTTTCGGGTGGAGTTTGCGGATTTTCAGGTGAGCGGTTCATGCGCAATGGATAGCAGACGCCCGTTCGAAAAGGCGTCACACGGCGCCGAAATCTGGCCTTGCGCCCGCGTGCGGCGCGGAGGAAAGGCATCGTCGAAGGGGGAAAGGGTGGGTTCGCGGGCGTGACTCGCCGCCACTGCCCGCGTGAATTGGAAGAAGAGACAGGCAAAAGCGCCCGCCCCCGCACCTCAGGCCGCGAGCATCCAGCGCAGCGTATCGATGAACGGAATAGCCTGCACCTCCGGCACCAGCGAGCGCAGCTTCGCGGGCGATCCGGCGAGGACCTTCACATCGGTTTGCCTGACGAAAGCGGGATTCACATGCACTTGCAGCTTATGCCCCGTCAGATCGCTGGCTGCGGACAGAATCTCGCGCAGCGTATAGGGCGTGCCCGTGCAGACGTTCACCGTCTCCGCCGTCGCATCGGAATCCAGCAAGGCTTCGTAAGCGCGCGCCACATAACGCACGTCGGAGAAATCGCGCACGACGTCGATATTGCCCAGCTCGATGGACGACTCGCGGCGCGCGAAATGCTCCACGATCTTCGGCACGAGGAAGTTGGACGCCTAGCCGCGGCCCGTGTAGTTGAACGGCCGCATGATCAGGATAGGCAGCCGGTCGAACCACGTGTGCACCATCGTTTCCATGGCCGCCTTGCTGACCGCGTAATGATTGACCGGCGTGAGCGGAAAGGTTTCGTCGATCGCATCGCTCGTCACGTTGCCGTACACGTTCGCGCTGCTCGCAATCAGCACCTTGCGCAGCGTGTGGCCCGTCGCGGCGCAGGCCTCGAGCAGGTTCAGCGTGCCGATCACGTTGACGCGGTAAAAGTCGAGCGGATCGTCATGCCCGACGAAGCTGATCGCAGCAAGATGCACGATGTAATCCGGCCGCACAGTGTCGATCACGCGCCGGCAGTTTTCCGGCGGACGTAATGTCGAGCCTCAGGCGCGTAGGCCTTTCGTCTTGGTCGCGGCCGGCGAAAGTTTCGATCACGGTATGGCCGCGATCGAGCAGATTGTCCACCAGATAGCGGCCGGTAAAGCCGCTCGCCCCGGTGACGAGCGTGCGGACGGGTTGCTTCGCATGGAAAGACGACATGCTTTCTCCGTTCACGAGGGTCATCCTGTTGTGATGCAATATCGCGCCGGTCGTTCACTCTGGACCGCCGCGCGGGCGCCTGACGCGCCGCCGCGTCGGCACGGCGCGATGCGGGCGCTGCAAACGGGCTATTATGTCACGCTCTTTTGCTGCACCGCCCCACCGCGGCACGCGCCGTGCGCCGCCGCGTGTATCGAACCCGCCCATATTCTGTCGATGACACCGTCCACCGCGCCTTCATCCACCTCCTTCAACTCGCCGCAGCGCCCCGCACCTCTCGCGTTCGGCGATCTGCAAGGCTGTCGCACGCCGTTCCAGCGACTGCTCGCCAAGGCGGCGCCGCCCGCCGGCACGCCGCTGTGGTTCGCGGGCGATCTGATCAACCGCGGTGCCGAATCGCTGGCCACGCTGCGCGACATCATCGCGCTTGGCGATCGTGCGGTGCCGGTGCTCGGCAACCACGACTTGCATTTGCTGTCCGTGTCGGCGGGTATTCGCAAGTCGAAAAAAGGCGACACGATTGACGAAATTCTCTCCGCGCCCGATGCCGCGGACCTGCTCGAATGGGTGCGCCATCGCCCGATCGCGCACTACGGAAACGGCATGCTGATGGTCCATGCGGGCGTGGTGCCGCAATGGGACGTGAACCTGACCCTCGAACTCGCCGACAAACTGCAGCGCGCACTGCGCGCGCCCAACTGGAAAGAAACGCTGGCGGGCCTGTACGGCAACGAGCCGAGCTTGTGGACGCCGAGCCTGAAGGGCATCGAGCGGCTGCGCGTGACGTGTAGCGCGTTGACGCGCGTTCGCTTTTGCAATGCCGAGGGCGCGATGGATTTCAGCAGCAGCGGCGGCCTGAACGCCGCGCCGCCGGGCTGCATGCCGTGGTTCGACGTGCCGTGGCGCAAGACCGCCGACGTGACCGTGGTGTTCGGCCATTGGGCCGCGCTCGGTTTGATGTTGCGCGACAACCTGATCGGGCTCGACTCGGGCTGCGTCTGGGGCGAAAAGCTGTCGGCAGTGCGGCTTGCGGGCAATCCCGCAGAGCGCACGCTGACTCAGGTGGAATGCGACAACTGCCGCGCGCGCGGCGGCAATTAGTCAATTATCTGAGGACGTTCAGACGTTCAAACGCTCGGCGAACGGCCCGATTGATCGACGGGTTCGATCAGCGTCTCGCTGACCGGCGACGCGTCCGTCCGCTCCACGACCAGCGCGCCGCTCGACGCCGTGCCGCCCTGCATTTCGCGCAGCGCCGCCGCAATCACGCCCTGCGCTTCCGCGGCCAACGCGCGCCGATCCGCGCCCGGCGCGAGCGGTCCGCACACGTAGACATGGGCGGTCAGCGGTCCGCCGCGCAGCAGCAGATTCAGCGAATCGGCGAGCGACAGATCGTCGATATAGGCAGGCGCCGTGGACTGCCGGCCCTGTGCGTCCTCATACATGATGCACAGCGGCTGCACAGGCACGGACGCCGACACCGCCGCTTGGAACATGTTCGCGTGAAACGGCAGCAGCGCGAGACCGTTCGACGTCGTGCCCTCCGGGAACACACACATCAATTCGCCAGCGCCCAGCCGGTCGGACAATTCGTGCATGATCCGCTTGGCGTCGCTGCGCTTTTCACGCTGAATGAACACCGTATCCAGCTGCTGCGCGAGCCAGCCCACCAGCGGCCATTGGCGGATCTCCGCCTTGGACACGAACGGCGTCGGCCGCCACGCGTTGATCACGTAGATATCGATCCACGAAATGTGATTGGCCACCACGAGCGCGCCGCGGTCGAGCCGCGCGCCGTCGTTATGCACCACGAGGCGCATGCCGCACAGGCGCAGCATTTTCAGCGACCATGCGCGATTGAGCGCGTGACGGCGGTCGGCATCGGCTTTCGGGAAACGCGTGGCAACGATCCACATGCCGTGCAGCAGATGCGCGATGAGACGGGCTTTGCGTAACGCGAGCTTCATAGTCGGAGCTTTTCCTGTCAGGTCAATGTGGGCTCGATGCCGGGCCGATGTGGATCGATGCGCGGCGCCGTGAATCGAGCCGTGGCTGTCAGCGCTGCTCGAACGCGACGCGACCGGACACGATGGTCGCACGCACGCGCGCCGGCAGTTCGTAACCGAGGAACGGCGTGTTATGCCCCTGGCTCTTCAGCGCGCGCGGCTCGACGCGCCAATGCGCATTGCGGTCGAACACGCACAGGTCAGCCACGCTGCCGACAGCGACGCGGCCGGCCGCGTCGAGATTAAGCACTTGGGCCGGCGCTGCCGTGATGCGGTTCAGCGCCTTGGCGAGCGGCAAGCCGGCTTCGTCGGCCCATTTCACGGTCAACGAAAGGAAACAGCTCGAGGCCGGTCGCGCCCGGCGTGGCCTCAGCGAACGGCAGCAGCTTTTCGTCGTCGTCGACGGGCGTGTGGTCCGAGCAGATCGCGTCGATCGTGCCGTCGACGAGCCCCGCGCGGATCGCCTCGCGATCGCGCTGCTGGCGCAGCGGCGGGTCGAGCCGGAATTGCGCGTCGAAGTAGCCGATGTCGAGGTCGATGAGATGCACGTGGTTCACCGTGACGTCGCACGAAACCGGCAGACCCTCGGCCTTCGCCGCGCGCACGAGCGCAATCCCCGCCGCCGACGACACGTGCGACAGATGCACCCGCGCGCCCGTCACGCGCACAAGCTCAAAAATCGTATGCAGCGCGATGGTTTCAGCCGCAACCGGCACGCCGGACAGACCGAGCCGCGACGCCAGCGCGCCGCTCGCAGCAACGCCGCCTTTGCCCAGATACGCGTCCACGGGACGCAGCCAGACTCAGGATCACGGATTGCGGACCGTCCGCGACCTGGGAGTCGATTTCCACGCCTCGATTCATCGGGCCCGGGTGCATCACGATCGCATCCGGTTTGGCCAGCGCCAGCCGCTCGGGCGTCAGGCCCCAGCTCTTGAAGTACTCCTGCGCCGAGGGCAACAGCGCGCCGCTCATGCGCTCGTTCTGCAGACGCAGCATGATGATCACGTCGACGTCCTTCAGGCCTTCGTCGAGATTGTGGAACACGCGCAGGCCCATCTGTTCGAGGCCGCCCGGCAGCAGCGTGCGCGGGCCGATGGCGCGCACCTCCGGCACGCCGAGCGTGGTCAGTGCGTGAATGTCCGAGCGCGCCACGCGCGAATGCAGAATGTCGCCGACCGCCACACGCAGATTCGTGAAGTCCTTCTTGTAGTGGCGAATCGTGTACATGTCGAGCAGCCCTTGCGTGGGATGCGCATGACGGCCGTCGCCAGCATTGATCACATGCACGTGAGGCGCGCAGTGCTGGGCGATCAGATAGGGCGCCCCGCTCGACGCATGACGCACGACGAACATGTCGGCATGCATGGCCGACAGATTGTTGATCGTGTCGAGCAGCGATTCGCCCTTACTCGTCGACGACGCGTTGATGTTCAGATTCAGCACGTCCGCCGACAGACGCGTGGCTGCAATCTCGAACGTGGTGCGCGTACGCGTCGAGTTCTCGAAGAACAGGTTGAAGGCCGACTTGCCGCGCAAAAGCGGCACCTTCTTGACCTCGCGATCCGTCACGCTGACGAACTGGCTCGCGGTGTCGAGAATGTGATTGACGATCGCCTTCGGCAAGCCCTCGATCGACAACAGATGTTTGAGCTCGCCGTTCTTCGTGAGCTGCGGGTTGCCCTTCAGGAAGCCATAACGGAAGCGCTCGGTGGCGCTATCGGCGGAATCCTGCGGAGCCTGGGTGGCGGTGTTCATGGTGTACCTGCTTGCAAATACGGGCTTCAACGTGGGGGCTTGGCGAACTGCGCGTTGGTGTTTTTGGGCTGGGCTTGTGTGCTGTGCTTTTGAGCTCGGCGTGCTCGTGTTTCGGTTCTTGTGGCTCGCGTGGCGCGTGGGCGCTGGTCGGGGCAAGGCTCGGCGTCAGGGCCGCGTTCGAAGCACTCTCAGACACCGCTCAATCAACCCGTGCTTCGGTATGGAACGTGAAACGCGGCTCGCCGCCACCGCTGGTTTCGTCGCGTGCGAGCACGAGCGTCGCGTCCGCGGGTACGTCCACCACGCCGCCGACGAAGCGCGCCGCCACCGGCAGCTCACGCCCGCCGCGATCGGCGAGCACTGCCAGTTCGACCGCCGCCGGGCGGCCATAGTCGTACAGCTCATTGAGCGCCGCGCGAATCGTGCGGCCGGTGTACAGCACGTCGTCGACGAGCACGATGCGCCGGCCGTCGACCGAAAAAGGCAGCGAGGTCGGGCTCGCCTGCGAGTGCAAACCCTTCTTCGCATAGTCGTCGCGATGCAGCGCGACATTGACGACGCCGAAGCTCGCCAGATTCAGATCGCGCGCGAGGCGCTCGGCCAGCCACGCGCCGCCGCTGTGGATGCCGGCCAGCACGGCGCCCTCGGCGCCTTTAGCGCCTTCCCTTGCGCCGAGCTTGTCGCCATAAGCGGCGCGAATCTGGTCGAGCAGCGCGCGATAGGGCGCTTCAGCGTCAATGGAACTCATGGTGTCGGGAAGTCCGCCAAGATATTGCTGAAGGATGATGCTGGCCGCTTCGGCGTCGAGCATGTCGGTGCACCCCTTGTTGCCGCGAATGTTCGCTTCTGCCTCGACCGACGAATAGCGCTCGTCGACCCACGTCACCGGCAAATTGAAACGGCCGTTCAACTGATTACCGAAGCGCTTGGCAAGCTGCGTCATTTCGTGCGGCGTGCCGTCAGGGTGCATCGGCAAGCCGACGACGAGCGCGTCCGGCTTCCATTGCGCAATCAGCTTGCCGACCTCGGCAAAGCGATATTCGCGGCTGCGATTCTGCACGACGACGAGAGCGCGCGCGCTTCTGGTAAGCGAATTGCCGACCGCCACGCCGATGCGCTTTTCACCGTAGTCGAACGCAAGCAGCGTCGCCTCGCGTCCGCCGGGCAGGCTCATGTGGTGCCTCTCATGCGTGCCCGGCCTCGCCCGACAGCATGGACAGCGAGACGCCGAGCAGCGCGAGCGCAGCCTCGAAGCGCTCTTCGGCTGGCACGTCGAAGACGATTTTCGGATCGGCCTCGACTGTCAGCCAGCCGTTTTTCGAAATCTCTTCTTCGAGCTGGCCCGCGCCCCAACCCGCGTGACCGAGCGTGAGCAGGAAGCGCTCCGGCCCGGTACCGCTCGCGACGGCCTCGAGCACGTCTTTCGACGTGGTCATCTCGAGCCCGCCCGGCACCGACATGGACGACGTGTAGGAATTGCCCTCTTTCGGATCGTGCAGCACGAAGCCGCGCTCGTTCTGCACCGGGCCGCCGAAGTACACGGGAACGTGGAGAAGAGGCTCGATTTCGAGCTTGAGGTCGATGCGACTGAATAGCGCTTGCAGGTCGATGTCGGTCGGCCGGTTGATCACGAGGCCGAGCGCGCCGCGCTCACTGTGATCGCAAAGGTAGACCACCGTTCCGGAAAACGTCGGATCGGCCATGTTGGGCATGGCGATCAGGAACTGGTTGGTCAGATTGATGCGATCGGTACTCTTGGACATAGTTCGGATTTTAGCAAAGACGATGCAGGATGGCGGGCTTTGAGCGTGGAGCGGCGACGTGAATCATGAAAGCGTGCCGCGAGCCATCGACGGCAAATCATGTTGCACTCTATCACGCACGCGGGGCTCGCCACGGTGCGTGTTGGGCCGGCGCAGCGGGCTTAATTGGCGCGCTCGCTGTCCGGCCGGTGCGCTGCGGGTCGTTCTGCTGGGCTTGTTCGCTTCGCTCGCCGCGTTCGCCGCGCTAGGTGTGGTTGCTTCCGTTGCGCGCCGTTCATGTGGCACGTAATGCGCCACCTTGATGTGCCACGCTTGTGCGCGATGTTCACGCACAACTTCTAAGCGCCGCCCTGCTCGATCGCCCGCGTGAGCGCCGCCAGCGCCGCGCCGCTCACTGGCGGCGCCACACTCGCCGCCACCTTGTGCAGCGTCGCGCGCAAGGCCTCAGCTGCGTTTTCCAGCGCGCTCGCTGCCGGGGCGTCGACGATCACATGCGCGCGCACCGCAGGCGTCGAGACAGCAGCATGCGCCCGACGGCGCCAGGCGAGCCCGAGCGCGTCGGCCAGCAGCGCGACGTGGCCTAGGCCCAGCGCGCAGGCGGCGGATCCCAGCCGGTATGCGGCGTCGCCGGCTTGCAGCGCTTCGCTCGGGTCGGCCTTTTCCGGCTGGTCCGCGGCACGCGCATGATCGGCGAGTGCGGAGATGGCGGCGTCGGCCGTCTGCAAAAAATCTTCATACGCGTGCGCATTGACGATCAACACGCCGAGTTCGCGCGTCAGCGATGTGCGCGCGCTGAACGATTGCGCCTCGACCGCGCCCGCTTCCCAAAGCATTTCCGATGCCTGGGTGCCCGCGACGTGCCAGTCGACCGTCAAGCCGTAGTCGTGCAGCACCTCGACCTGGTCAGCGTCTTCGGCGGCGGCGCCGAAGAGCGCGTAGTCGCGCCACAGCAGCGCGAGCGTGGCACGCACGAGCGATCGCTGCGCGCGCTCGATGCCCCGCGCATGGTCCGCGAGCGCGAGATTGCAGCGTGCGTAGAAACGGCGTGCGTCCGGCTCGCCGGCTGCGCGTCCGCTCACTCGCAAGGCGCGGGCACAGGCTTTGGCGAGGCGCCAGAAATCGTAGGGATCGGGACCGGCCAGCTCGGTGAAGACCGCGTCGAGTTCGTCCAGAGCGGCCTCCGTGGCTGCGCGCGCCGCCACACTGCCGGTGTCCGGTTGCGAACGCAGCACCGGCAGCAGCGCGCGTTCATAGCGTGCTCGCAGATGCGCCAGTTGCTCGGCCGGCTGAGCATGGAACGAAACCGGCGGCACGGGCCGCGCGGTCAATGCCAGATCTTCGAAAGCCACGGGGGACGCCGCCGTGTGCTCGCCGAGATCGGCGCTCAAGGCGCGGTAATGGTCGAAGAGCGTCGGCGAGCAGGCAAGTTCGCGCAGATTGTGCCGCTCCAGCGCCGCCCGGAAATCGCGCAACGCCGCGCCGAAGCCCGGCCGCACGCTTTCGGCCTCGGCCGGATCGCCTGCGGCAAGCGGCGAGAGACGCACCAGCACGTCGGCGAAACGGGTGGCACTCAGCCAGCCGGCGCTGCGCAACGCGTGCGAGGCGCGCACCAGCGCGGTGATCAAGCCGGTGTGCTGCTCGAAGGCCAACAGCGCCTCGGCCAGCGCCAGCTCCGCCGGACGGACTGCGCCGCCGCGTGGATTGGGCAAGGCGTCGAAGGAAACGGGGGCTGCGGATCGAAGAGTCATGAGTTGGCGACGGAAAGTCGGCGGGCCGCCGCCTGGCGCCGCGCGCAGACTGAGCGCCTAACGCGCGAACCAGCGACTGAACAATGACAAATACGCAAAAAACGATGCGATGACGCGTGGTGCGGTAACGAATGAATGCTGAACGACCCATGCGCCGCAAACGGCACGCAACGTCTGGATTACCGTTGCGACACTGCGAGCTCGGCGACGTTCCGACGTTCCGGCGCGTGTCACATCTCGGCCGCGCGCCGCCGGCCGCCATCGGACTTCAGATCTGCACCATCTCGAAGTCTTCCTTGCGCGCGCCGCACTCAGGGCAGGTCCAGTTGATGGGGACGTCTTCCCAGCGCGTGCCCGGCGCAATGCCTTCGTCCGGCAAACCGGCTTCTTCGTCGTAAATCCAGCCGCAAATCAGGCACATCCAGCTTTGATATTCCATTCTTGTGTCGCGTCGTGAAGTCCGTGGAAACGGGAGCCATGATAGTACCGTGTTGCCGCCCCAATGCCTAGCAATGGCAAACGTCCATTCCAAGTCTCCGACGGTCTCCCGCCATGCCGGATGGGTCAAACGGCGCAGCGTGCGGCGCCGGTCACAGTCGCGCCAAAGCCGGGCAGCGCGGCATCGCGGGAAGGCGCCCGGATGCGAAAAAACGCCCTCGCGTCGGTTTAGGACGCATAATTGAGCCAATTGCGTACCGAGTGCGCCGAAAACACTGCTCCTTTGTAAAACTTCATGCCCAGCGACACGCCTCCGATCGTCCTCACCTTCGGCCTTTCCGATCCCACCTGCGGCTCCGGCCTGCAAGCCGACCTGATGACCCTTGCCAGCATGGGTTGTCACGGCGCCTCCGTGCTCACCGGCTACACCGTGCGCGACTCGGCAACCTGCGACGAAGTCAACGGACTCGATCCCGAAGTGGTGGCGACTCAGGCGCGCATGCTGCTGGAGGACATGCCGATTGCGGCGTTCAAGGTCGGCGCCTGCACGCGCGCGGAAGTGGTGAGCGCGATCGCCGAAGTGGTAGCGGACTACGACGACATTCCCCTGATTCTCGCCCCCGACTTCACGCTTGACGACGAACATGTGCTCGCCGACGATGAACTGCGCGAGGCCATCGCCGATCTGCTCGCGCCGCAAACCACCCTGCTGGTCGCCGATTCCGCAACGCTGCTCGCGCTTGCGCAGCCCGACGGCGACGCCGAGGCGCCGAGCCTCGACGCGGCGATCTCGCATCTGTTGTCGCACGGCTGCGAATACATCCTTTCGACGGAAACCGGCACGCACCGGCTCGTCAATACGCTTTTCAGCGAAGACGGCCAGTTGCGTCAGGACATGTGGGACCGCGGCAGCAACCGCATCATGGGCTTGACCGACACGCTCGGCTCGGCGATCGCGGCACTCCTCGCCAACGGGCAGGAGCCGGCCGAGGCGGTCCGCGAGGCTCAGGAGTATCTGTATCAGGCCGTGCAAAGCGCATTCCGGCCGGGTATGGGCGCGTATATGCCGGACCGGTTTTTCTGGGCCCGCAGCAGCGACGAGGAGACGCCGCCGGCTAGCGGGAAGGATGCCGCGCCTGGGGAAGCCCGGCACTGACCTCTTTTCGCCGCCAGTCACGCCTCACGGCGAACGTAAGCAAACCTTCTGTGTAATTAAACGTTACAACGGAGCGAACACGCGCGGGTTACACTTACAAATCGTAATTCGTCATATCGTTATATGTCCGCGCCCACCTTTTTCGTCCACCCGCCCAAGAGCGGGGGATCGACGGTGATCTCATTCTTCGACCTGAACAAAGGTAAAGACCAATTCGTCGTCTTCGAATGGGACCGGGAAGGTTGGGACAGGTGCCGCGCCAGGCTTCTCGAAACAGGCATTGGCGGCGGCCACCAGCCGTACGGCATTCATAGAAGCCTCAAGACCCCACTCGCCTATTGCACCATCCTGCGGGATCCTCTCGCGCGGCAAATATCGCATTACCGCTATGCGCTGAACGGCAAAAACGGCGAAGTCGCGCGCGGGGCTAGCGTGTCGGCGACGGAGGCGCTCGTGCGGCGCGGCGCCCTCTCCCTTGACGAGGGGTGAGCGAATCACTCGGCGGCAGGAACGTCTTTGTGCAAATGCTGAGCGGCCACTTGCCGCCTGATGCGCTTAGTCTCGATATTGCGAAAGTCAACTTGCGGCATCACTTCACCACGGTGGGCATTTGCGAAAACATGAGCGAATTTTTACTCCGGCTCTGTGCGAAGACCGGATTGAAATTGCCGCTTTACTTTGAGACGAACATTACGAATGGCTCGCCGAAACAAATTGGCCAGTTGAGCGAAAGCGCGAAACAGAAATTCGTCGAGGACAATAGCCTCGATTACGCGATTTTCGAGCATGCAAAGCGCGCAATTGAAAGCGATGCGCACAGGTCCGGCAGCGTGTTTGTGAAAGCGCTTGAACTGGTCAAGGTGATCCAGGCGGAGATCAATCGGCTTGAGAATCCGTATCTGCACAAGTCGGTGGTGTTCGGCTTCGACGAGACGTTTCTCGCGAAGGTGGATGGAGTGATCGGCCGCTTCGACCTTGCGCCGATCGACGAATATCTGCGGCTCGCAGGCAGCGAAACGCAAACGATTGCGGACATGTACGACGGATTTGTCGACTCGGTGCGCGGCGGCATTGTCTCCGGCTGGACGGTGAACCTCAGTCGTCCGGAACAAAAGGTATCGCTCGAAGTGCGGATCGGCAACGAAGTCATTGCTCGCGGCTCGAGCGGCGAGCATAGGCCGGACGTCGCCCAAGCGGGCTATCCCAGCGCCTACGCCGGCTTTTCCATCGCTTTACCGCTAGGCGCGGCAGACGGATTCCACGTCGCCATCGCCGATTCGGCGGAACGACTGCACAACGCCGGCGTATGGCGCCAAGGTTGGCACTGCATTTAAGCTTTCAGGAATACGAGAATGGAGCAACCCTGCGGCCCGGTACAACGCTTCCACGGCACCATCAAGCTCGCGGACAGAATGCGGATTCTCCGCCAGAAGCCAGTCACGATCTGGCTCACCGGCCTCTCGGGAGCGGGCAAGTCGACCATCGCGTTCGAACTGGAACGGCAACTGGTCGCGCAAGGCCACGCGTGCTATGTGCTCGACGGCGACTATGTTCGCCACGGCCTCGGCAGCGACCTCGGCTTCGACCCGGATGACCGCCACGAAAACATCCGCCGCGTGGCGCACGTCGCGCAGTTGATGAATGACGCCGGCCTCATCGTCATCGCGGCCCTCATTTCGCCGATGCGCGCGGACCGGGCCATGGCGCGCGACATCATCGGCGCGGGCAATTTCATCGAGACGTACCTGTCGGCACCCGTCGCCACCTGCACAAGCCGCGACCCGAAAGGTCTCTATGCGAAGGCGCTGGCCGGCGAAATTCCCGGGTTCACCGGCATTTCAGCGCCATATGAAGCGCCCTTGGATCCGGAACTCCTTATCGATACCGCTACTTTGACGCCGAGCGAAAGCGTGGCCGGGATTCTCGGGTACTTGGGCGAGCACTGTCTCCCACCTACGGCATAAGCGAACGGGCCACCCGGACGAAACAACGCTGCTCACCGACGAGGCGGCGCTTGCGGACTAAGTCCGGTGCGATCCTGGCGGCGGTCAGGTCTTTTGGGATTCCCGCATTACTTCCCGACGGCGAATGCAGTGCGCTGCGTCAGTGGAACCACAAAAATCAGTTCCAGTGACTCGATGTCTCATTGAAGAAGGCTTAGTCTTCCTGCGCGTATTATTTCCGCATCTACTCGGACATCGGAGTTACAACCTGTTCGATCCCACGTGAGGGAAATACAGAGAACTATCGGATGTGTGGTGGGTCAGACTGGCTCCCTAATCGGGCCTTGCTTATCGCATTGCCATCAGCAGGCGCATCGTATACAAGCTGCCGTAGAGAAACCGACTTGGTCGTAGACGAAATTTCTAGTACCCTCGAGCCGTGTGGGGAAAACTAGCACCTACGATTCTAAGGGCCCTGATCCAATAAGGATGGGCTACCGATCATAGATTCCATATAAACGGAGAATGACTATGAGCTTCGGTGTTATTGCGCTGGCCATTACGGTTGCGATTTGTGCGTATGGCATACACATGAGCAACCTCGGGCGAAAGGCGGATCGCGAACGTCGGCATTCTCGCGTCTTGCGCTGATGATAGTGCTAGGGATCGCGCCTCCGATCCTCCGCCGGTCGGTTGAGCTCGGCAGGTCGAAGGCTGGGTTACTGATCAACGGCGACTGAGTCCAACAAAGCACGTACACGTAGCCAAAGAAAAACCCGCTCAGGCGGGTTTTTCTTTGGCGAAGCGCACCTCGCGGTGCGCTCCTCCATCAACTCCCGACTGAACCTCCTTGAAGAGACCCAACCGGGAAGCGGACACGAAATTACATGTCCATGCCCATGCCCATGCCGCCCATGCTGCCCATGCCGCCGGGCATCGGTGCATCTTCCTTCGGCAGTTCGCAAACGGCTGCGTCGGTGGTCAGCAGGAGACCCGCAACCGATGCTGCGTTTTGCAGCGCCGTGCGCGTCACCTTCGTCGGGTCCACGACACCTGCGTCAACCAGGTCGACGTACTCGCCGGTTGCTGCGTTGTAGCCGTAGTTGCCCTGGCCAGCAGCCACTGCCGCCACCACGACGCTGGCTTCTTCGCCGCCGTTCGTGACGATCTGGCGCAGCGGCTCTTCCATCGCGCGCAGGACGATCTTGATACCTGCGTCCTGATCGGCGTTAGCGCCCTTCAGGCCGGCGATCGCCGTACGTGCACGGATCAGCGCGACGCCGCCGCCCGCAACGATGCCTTCTTCCACAGCTGCGCGCGTTGCGTGCAGTGCGTCTTCGACACGTGCCTTCTTTTCCTTCATTTCGACTTCGGTCGCAGCACCGACCTTGATTACTGCAACGCCGCCTGCCAGCTTGGCCACGCGCTCCTGCAGCTTTTCACGGTCGTAGTCCGACGTTGCTTCTTCGATCTGCTTGCGCACTTGCTTGACGCGAGCTTCGATGTTCGCAGCTTCGCCAGCGCCGTCGATGATCGTCGTGTTTTCCTTGCCCACTTCGATGCGCTTTGCCTGGCCCAGTTCTGCCAGCGTTGCCTTTTCGAGCGTCAGGCCGGTTTCTTCAGCGATAACCTGGCCGCCGGTCAGGATCGCGATGTCTTCCAGCATGGCCTTACGACGGTCGCCGAAGCCCGGAGCCTTCACAGCAACGGTCTTCAGGATGCCGCGGATGTTGTTCACCACCAGCGTTGCCAGTGCTTCGCCTTCGACGTCTTCAGCGATGATCAGGAGCGGACGGCCAGCCTTGGCGACTTGTTCCAGAACCGGCAGCAGATCGCGGATGTTCGACACCTTCTTGTCGTGCAGCAACACGAACGGGTTTTCGAGAACGGCGACTTGCTTGTCCGGGTTGTTGATGAAGTACGGCGACAGGTAGCCGCGGTCGAATTGCATACCTTCGACGACGTCCAGCTCGTCTTGCAGCGACTTGCCGTCTTCGACGGTGATGACGCCTTCCTTGCCGACCTTGTCCATGGCTTCAGCAATGCGCTCGCCGATCGACGTGTCGCTGTTTGCCGAGATCGCGCCGACCTGTGCGATTTCCTTGTTGGTCGTGCACGGCTTGCTGATCTTGCGCAGTTCTTCGATTGCAGCAGCGACGGCCTTGTCGATACCGCGCTTCAGGTCCATCGGGTTCATGCCCGATGCGACGTACTTCATGCCTTCGCGGACGATGGACTGAGCCAGGACCGTAGCGGTCGTGGTGCCGTCACCTGCGTTGTCGCTAGTCTTGGAAGCGACTTCCTTGACCATTTGCGCGCCCATGTTCTGGAGCTTGTCTTTCAGTTCAATCTCTTTTGCGACCGACACACCGTCCTTCGTGACCGTCGGGCCGCCGAAGCTGCGTTCCAGGACAACGTTGCGGCCCTTCGGACCCAGCGTGACCCTCACAGCGTTCGCGAGGATGTTCACGCCTTCGACCATCTTGGCACGGGCGGAATCACCGAATACGACGTCTTTAGCTGCCATCTTCTAACTCCTTGAATTCTTTGGATATAACCTGGGCAAGTAGCGGCTTTGCGCTTACTTGTTCACCACGGCCATGATGTCTTCTTCGCGCATGACGAGCAGTTCGTTGCCGTCGACCTTGACGGTCTGGCCTGCGTACTTGCCGAACAGAACGCGGTCGCCGACCTTCACGTCGAGGGCAATTGCTGCGCCCTTGTCGTCACGCTTGCCCGGGCCGACTGCCAGGATTTCGCCCTGATCCGGCTTTTCTGCTGCGGCTTCGGGGATCACGATGCCCGACGCGGTCTTGGTTTCTTGATCCAGACGCTTGACGATCACGCGATCATGCAAAGGACGAAGGTTCATACATACTCCTCTCTTGATTGAGACTGAAGAACGCTTGGAAAACCCGGCTGGCCGAGCCAGCCGGCGAAGTTGTTAGCACTCTCGTGCAGTGAGTGCTAATTATATGGACGGGTGGTGACAAATTCAAGAAGCGGGGAGCAGGAGCGGCGAAGTTCGTCTAACTCTCAACCTCGTTCGGCCAGGCCAGACTTCGAGCCGAGCGCACCGCTTGAGACGAGAATATCTTTAGAATACAAAGATTTACGGTTGAAAACCGTTGGCATCTGACGCAGCAGCCGTGGCCTCCAGGCCGCCGTGTTTCATGCGCAATGGCGCGGCTCGCATCACATCAGTGGAAACCCGAGGGCCAAGCTTTGAGGACAGTGGCCAGACTCGCATAACGATTCCGCGGGCATTTGTACTGTTCAACATCGACTATGTTCACAGGCGGAGGCAAGATGGGATTTTAGTTCAATCACGCCAAATAGAGACTGCAACTAGGCGCACAGCAAATCCGATCCCCCGAAATCGCTGATTAGTACGGAAGCGGAGCTCGCATGCGGCCACATTAAAAAACCGTAGTTTCCGCTCAGACGACCGACGATCTTGCTCTATTTTTTGCAGAACATGCGTTGCGGATCGCGTTATGGCCGAACTAGAGTGACTGCTTTGGCCAAGGTCCGCTTTCGGCAAAATCGTAGATCCGTTCAGGGTCGGGTGCGGCCCGCGAACGAGAAGCGATTGCAGCTGCAATGATGTCAAGCGAGGCGGGATTCGCACCTCACGGCTTCATGCGCTGATCGGTTCGCGCAGACAGCACGCGCGCTACCGAGGATTCACCACCGCTGACATAATCCGCTCACCGGTGCGGGATGAATTGGCGGCCTGTCTATCCCCGTGGGTTCGGCGATTTTGCCGCCGACATCGCCGGCAACAACAATGCACGGAGGACAAATGTCGAAACGCGTGTTGTTTGCGGTTTTGCTGCTGACGCTTGGCGCGATCGGGGATTGTGCTGCCGCGCAGTCCTTGATCAAACTCACGATTGGCGGTAAGACCCAGTCGTTTAGCCAGGCGGAGTTGCTGGCGCGTCCGGATGCTGCCGAGATTCACGTTCCGCAAGATGTCGCCTACGGTACGTCAGCGACCTACCGTGCAGTGCCACTGGCCGACCTGCTCGACGCTACGGCGTTACCTGCGGACAGCGTGCTCGAGGCACGTGCGACCGACGGCTTTGCCGCGCAACTGCCGATGGACCTCGTGCGCAACCGTGATCCCGCGATCGCCGTCGCATGGCTCGCGGTGGAGGACCCGGCGCAGCCATGGCCGAAGTTGCCCGGCAAGCCGGTCAGCCCGGGCCCGTTCTACCTGGTCTGGGTCGGCAGGGGAGCGGCATCTGTCCGCAGCGAGCAATGGCCTTACCAGATCGCGCAACTTGCTACGCAACCGTCCCCATCCGCTCGCTGGCCGGTGCTCGCCGTCGATCCGGCACTGCCGGCAACCGATCCGATCCGCGCGGGCCAAAGCCTGTTCATCACTCAGTGTCTCGCCTGTCATCGGCTCAACCACGCGGGCAGCGCGGACACCGGCCCCGACCTGCCAATGAATCCAGTCGAGTACTTCCAGCCCGCGGCCTTGAGCCGCTACATTCGCAATCCGGCATCGGTTCGAGACTGGCCCGGCAGGACCATGCCCGCTTTCCCGCAGGACCAGCTGAGCGATCGAGAAATCGATCTGATCGTCGCTTATCTTGCGTATATGGCGCAGCGGAAAGTTGGACAGTAAGGCATTCGGGGTAACGTTTGCACGATGCGGACCAGTCTTTCACCGGTCTGCGCAAAGTGGAATTTTTCCCGTCAGCGGCCGGCCATGGAGCGACGCTCGTTAGACAGGGGCATGTGGCTGAAACTCGACATGTTTCGCCGTTTGACCCATTTGGTATTGGCTATCGGCTGCCGTCGTCCGGCTGAATCATTCGCGCTAGCCGCGCAATTCGCGGATATCGGCATCGATCGAGTCGAGCGCGTCGCGAACCTGCAGCGCGACGGCGGTATCCATGATGTCCTGCGTGGTGGCGCCCCAGTGCACATAGCGACCAGCGTCGCCGCACATGCCGACCAGCCTGGTGCACGAGCGGAAGAATCGGATAGCCGACGATGTCCGTCTCCTCACGCATGTGGTCGAAGTCGATGCGTTCGATCTGCGACTCGCGCGCGATCACCTCGGCGGCATCGGCCGGAATCACGCCGACGCGGGCTTCCGCCTTTGCGAGCGCGACCTCGGACATCGATATAGCGCTGCACCAGCGCGTGATCGGAAACAGGGCGCGCATCTTGGCGGTGCCGAAGGCGTCGCGAAACAGGATCGAATCGAAGACGGTGCTGGAAGCGGGGCGGTGCGGGTAGTCATGACGAGGCCTTGAGTCAAGCAAACAGGGTTGTGCGGTGATCGGACTGGCGGATCGCAACTGAGGCACTCGGCTAATATATCCGAACATATTAAAGATAATATGTTCGAACATACCGTTCAAGTTATGATTTACCCTGGATGAATATCGATCCCGTGTCGCCCTTCTTCGTACAGCATGAACAGACCCCATTACGCCGAGATCGCCCGCGACCTGACCGAGGGCATCGCCAGCGGGCGCTTTCCGGTTGGCTCCTATCTGCCCACCGAACTCGAGTTGCGCGACCAGTACAACACCAGTGGGCACACGATCCGCGCGGCGCTGAACCAACTTCAGCAACTCGGATTCGTGTCGCGGCGCAAGAACGCTGGAACACGCGTCGAATCGGCGCAGCCGAAAAACGACTTCCGACCTTCGCTGGGTTCGGTCGAGGATCTGGTGCAGTTCGGCTCGGAACATCTGCGGGTCATTCAGTCGGTGGAAGAGGTCACCGTTGCGGGCAAGCTCGCCAAGGTTCCGCAATGCGAGGAAGGGTCGCACTGGCTGCGCGTATCGAGCCTGCGTATCGAACGCGGCAGCTCGCGTCCGCCCGTTGGCTGGACGGACGTCTACATCGACCCCACTTACAGAGAGATCGCCGAGGAAGCGAAGAGAGCGCCCGCCACGCTGATCAGTTCGCTGATCGAGGCGCGATACGGCCGCTGTGTCGATGAAATCCAGCAGAACGTCCAGGCCGTGAATGTCACGAAAGAGATGGCAGGGCGACTTCAGATGCCTGTCAGTTCGGCGGCGCTGGAGATCGTGCGGCGCTATCTCGATTCGACGGGCGAGGCTTTCGAAGTGTCGGTGAGCGTTCATCCCGCCGAGCGGTTCACCGTGTCGATGAGGCTGAAACGTTCTGGGGTGTGAGCGCTTACCCCTATTCGCATTTCGATGATGTGACCGATATCCAATATGTACGGACATATTCGGCTCACTACCCTTCGGGGTTCACATCATCCAGCGGACATCTGCACATGTTTTCGAAAGTATCGATCAGGGCGCGGATCTCGCTCGCCTTCGGCTTGCTCTCGCCCTGATGTTGGTGGTTGCCGCGTTCGGTCAGTGGGGAACGCGAGAGGGGGAAGTCGGCGCTGCACGAAATCTATGCGGTGCAGTTGTCGTCCGCCGTCGCGCTCGGCGATACCAAATACAACCTTGCGATCGCGCGCGTTTCGATGGACCGGGTGCTTCTGCATCCCGAATCCCCGGACGTCAAGGTGCTTCTACAAAAAACGCGGGCCTATCTGGCAACGTCGAAGAAGGCCTACGAACGCTATCTCGCCCTTCCGAAGTCGGCTGAACAGCAAAAGCTTGCAGACGCCGTCTCGCTGACATTCGACATGTTGGTCAAAAGGGCAATCGAACCCACGCTGCAATCGCTCGAAACGGGCGATGCGGTCGCAGCCAACCGGATCACGATGGACGTGATGCCACCGCTGGCGCTGGCGTTCACCAAAAGCACCGACGCGCTCAACGACTACCTGATGATGAGCGGCGAATCGAGCTATGAAGACTTCCAGTCGACGCTCAGCACGGTTAGCGGTGCGTCGGTCGGGGCACTCTGTGTCGCCATCCTTCTGTCGCTGGTGTGCGCGATCGGGCTGCACCGCGCGATTGGCCGTCCGTTGAGCAGCGCGCTGGAGATCTGTTCGGCGATGTCCAGCGGAGACCTCTCGAACAAGGTGCAAGTGGAAGGCCACCACGAAATGAGTGCGCTCATGCAAGGTCTTTCATCGATGCAGGAGGGCCTGAAATCGACGGTCACCACGGTGCTCTTGAGCAGCGAGTCGATGGCAAGCGCCACCAGCGAAATCGCATCGGGGAACTCCGATCTGTCACGGCGCACCGAGGCGCAGGCGGCCGCGCTGGAACAAACGGCGGCAAGCATGGAAGAACTGACAGCGACCGTCGCCCAAAATAACGAGCGTGTCTGATTCGCGACCGAATACGCCAGCAACGCATCCGACATCGCGAAGACGGGTGGCGCCGTGATGGATCGCGCCGTGCGAACCATGGCCGGCATATCGGACCAGTCGACAAAGATCGCGTCCATCATCGGCACGATCGAAGGGATCGCATTTCAGATGAACATACTGGCGTTGAATGCCGCCGTCGAAGCGGCCCGCGCGGGCGAGCAGGGTCGCGGCTTCGCTGTGGTTGCCGCTGAGGTGCGCACGCTCGCGCAGTGCTCCGCCAGGGCGGCAAAGGAAATCAAGGCGCTGATCGACGAAGCCGTGACGGGCGTGACTGAAGGATCGCGGCTCATCGATCAGGCAGGCCGCACGATGATGGAGATCGTTCAGTCGATCGAAAAAGTGCGCAACGTGATGCAGGAAGTGGCGGCGGCGTCGACAGCGTATCGACAACGGTGGTAGACTGCACTTTCAGATCGTCTTCCACGACGAGGATGGTCTCCTTGCCGCCCAGCAACCGGACGGTCGGTCTCGGAGGAGGCTCGATAGCCGTTTCGGTCGAGCGCGGCAGATAGATCTTGACGGTCGTACCATGCCCGATCTCGCCGTAGATGCGGATATGACCGCCGCTCTGCTTGATGAAACCATAGGCCATGCTTAGACCGAGACCCGTTCCCGCGCCTTCCGGTTTCGTCGTAAAGAATGGGTCGAAGGCCCGCTCAAGCACATCGGGCGGCATGCCAGTGCCAGTGTCGGTCACGGCAAGCATCACGTACTGTCCTGCCGGCACGTCGGGCAACCCGGCAGCGTAGTGATCGTCGAGCATCGCGTTAGCCAGTTCGATAGTCAGTTTTCCGCCGTCGGGCATCGCATCGCGAGCGTTGATTGCCAGATTGAGGATGACATTCTCCAGCTGATGAATGTCCACGAGCGTGTTCCACAGGCCGCCAGCGACGATCGTCTCGACCTCGATGTCCTCTCCAATTGCGCGCCGCAGGAGATCGTCCATGCGCCGTAGCGCGGGCGCCGGATTGATCACAACCGGTTGCAGTGGTTGGCGACGCGCAAAGGCGAGCAGTTGGGACGCCAGTTTCGCCCCGCGATCCACCGCATCGGCAGCCCTGTCTAGCCGCTCGCGGGTCCAAACGTCGCGACCATGACGGCTCTCGAGCAATTCCAGGTTACCGCGCAATACCTGCAACACGTTGTTGAAGTCGTGCGCGACGCCGCCTGTCAGCTTGCCGACGGCCTCCATCTTCTGCGACTGGAACAGGGCCTTCCTGGTCTCCTCCAGAATCCGGTCCGCTTCCATCCGGGTGGTTACGTCACGGGTGATCTTTGCAAATCCGGCGAGCGCTCCGTTCTCGTCGCGGATCGCATCGATCACCACGTGCGCCCAAAAAGGGGTGCCATCTTTCCTCACCCGCCATCCTTCGGTTTCGTAGCGCCCGTCTCTTGCCGCAGCCGTCAGTTCACGCTGTGGCTCTCGGGCCGCGACATCGTCCGGCGTGAAAAAGCGCGAGAAATGGGAGCCGACGATTTCTTCGGCGACATACCCCTTGATGTGCCGCGCGCCGGAGTTCCAGTTGGTGACCACGCCTTCCGGCGATAGCATGAAAATTGCATAGTCAGTGACGCCGTCGACCAGCATGCGGAAGCGCCGCTCGCTTTCCACCACCGCGCCATGGGCAGCCCTGTTGTCCGAAATGTCGCGCACGATGCTGACAAACCCGACGACTTCCCCGCCGTCCGCATGCACCGCGGTGATCAGTTCGCTGCCCCAGAACGTCGTGCCGTCCTTGAGGGTTTGCCACCCCTCGGTGCTGTGGCGGCCTGCCTTTCGAGCGGCTTCAAGTGCCGCCCACGGTGTGCCTTTCTGTCGATCGTCCTCCGTGTAAAGGATTTCGGCCATCTGACCGATGATCTCGTCCGGCTCGTATCCATAGGCAGCCGTGCCGCCGGCATTCCACGTCAGGATCCGGCCTTCCCCCGACAGCGCATGGATAGAATAGTCAGAGACGGATGCAACCCACTTGTCCCACCAGTTCTGGATCGCACCGACCGCCTGCCGTGTGTTCGGCATACCCAACTCCCATTTTGAACGTCTGTAAAAATGTATTTTTCATACATATTATCTTGCGCAGCCCGTAGGAAGAACCGGAAGAGCAGTGGGTGCGCCGTAGTGGCGGCCTCGGACGCCGCCTCACCGATCAGCCCGTGGCGGTGCCTGAAAATCGCTTGCTGCATCATATGCTGGCGACATCTGCAAAAGTCATTCTGTTAACGCCTCTTAGTAATCTCTTTGATCGCTGTGTTTACGAAGGCCTAGTCTTCAACGTGCTGGCGGCCACCGATTTGGGCGGGGGGATAGAATCGGTCGCGCTAAGGGTGGCTTGCATGTGATGATGCAACTCCGCGGTGCGCCCTTGTTGGCAGGTGCGTAGGCAGCGCGATGGCGGCGAGGAAACGACATGAACCATGGCAATGCATTGCCGGATTCGATCCGGGCGGCGATTGAGGCACACGGCGGAGCAGCGCGGTGGGCCGAACTGGCGCAAATCGAGGCGACGGTTTCCGCCCACGGTTTTCTATTCACCGCGAAGCGACGGCCAGTGCTGCGACAAGTGCAGGTCCGAGCGTCGGCACATGAGCCTCGATTCGCTTTCAGCGATTTTCCGCATGTTGGCGAGACGAGCGAACTTCAAGGAGAAGAACTTGTTCAAATCGTCGGCCGAGACGGGGCGGTTCTGGCGCGCCGCGAAGGGCCGCGAACAGCATTTCGTGGCTGGCGACGGCAAGTCTATTGGGACGACGTCGACTTTGTCTATTTCGGCGCCTACGCGTTCTGGAACTATCTGACAGCGCCTTTCTTGTTCTTGCGCGGCGGCTTTACGTTCAAAGAACTTCCGCCACTGGCGACTTCGGAATCCGGGCGACCTTTCCCAACGACGTTCCAACGCACAGCCGGGTCCAGGATTTCTATTTCGATAGGCAGCATAGGCTTTGCAGGCTCGATTACACCGCCATGGTTGTCGGACGCTGGGCGCGGGCCGCTCACATCTGCGAGGATTTCCGCGAGTTCGAGGGATTTCTGGTGCCGACCCGCAGGACCGTGAAGCCGTTGCCGGTTGGCAACGCTCCATTGCCAGCTCCGACTCTCGTTGCGATCGAGGTCCACGATTTTCGGCCAAGGTCCTCTCATTGACGCCGGTCCACTCGGCTACCGCTGCGACTGAGGATGCAACGCGACCGCAGTCAGCTGCGCAAGGTTGTGAAAACACTCGCACGATGACTTACCTGGAAATCGGGGTTGCCCCCAAGCGCCGAGCACGTCCGCGTGCGTGGAGGGAATGGCTGGTTCCGGAAACGCGCGATGGCAGCTTAGGGTCGAACCGAGCCGGACACTGTCGCACTCAGCCCGGCCACGAGCGGTCATGGGACGGCGCGGCCCAGATTGACGACAATGTGCGGTGAGAGCGGCGCGTCGATGTGATGGCGCGACACCACCGGATCCGCCTGATCGATGCTTGCCTTAGTCGCTGAGTAGGTCTGTTGTGCTGTGACCACGGCGGTAACAGAGACTACTGCAAAGGCCGTCCCAACAGACGCACGGCAATGAGGCACGAGGCTGCACTGGAAAGGAAACTGCTCATGACGGTTCCTCATGCTGCGGTGGCCGGGGCACGGGTGTTCGCCGCAGCGGCGAGCGTCTGCCGGATGCCTTCGACATAGGGCGTTTTACGAATCGGCCCGATCAGTTGCTGCAGCGCCGAATCATCCATGAACAGCGGGTCGGTCATCAGATAGTTCATCTCGACCATCTCTCGCATGAATGGGTTGAACAGACCGATCAGGCGCAGCATCGTCTTGGCCGCCACGCGCAACTTGAGCTTCGTGCCCGTCTGCCGCTCCATCTCCGACACCAGCTCGCGCTGCGTCGTGACACCCGCGCCGGCGAGATTCCAGATCTTCCCGAAAGCAGCGGGCGTAACGAGCAGCCGGACTACGACCGGTCCCACGTCCGGCACGAAGACAAACTCGTGTGGGCAGTCGATCGGCCCGACCATGTCTGCGGTGCCGCCGTTCACCGCAGCCAGCGCCGCGCGGTGCAGCAGGCTCGCTTCCACGCCTGGGCCGTAGAAGTCCGGCAGGCAAAGGACGGTTGCGTTGATGCGGCCGTCGTTATGCGCTTGCATCAGCAGGTCCTCTGCGCCTTGCGCATGCGGCCTTTGAACGTGTGCGGCTCACGGGGGTGGTCCTCGCGCACCGGATTGGCTTTTGCCATGCCGTACGGGTACACGGTGCCGATCAGGATGATGTTCTTCACCCCCGCGGCGACTGCGCCATCAATCGTCCTTCGCATCAGTTCGGGATGCAGTTCGAACTGCCAGTAGTTCACGCCGACCATATATAGCAGCGTCTCGACGTCTTTGGCTGCGGCCTGCACAGAGGCGGGCGAGTTCGGATTCCAGGTGACGATCTCGGCGAGCGGGTCGGCGCCGAATGCCTTGCGCAGGCCCGGTTCGCTCCTGCCGACCACGCGATAGGGACGCCCCTCGCTGCTGAGGGCGGCGGCGATGCTTTGACCGATGACGCCTGCGGCGCCGAACAGGGCTACTTTGGACATGACTATTCTCCCGGGTTGGAATCTCAAAACGAGAGCTTGCGAAGGATCACAGCGGCGATCGACGAGGCACGAGCGATCACCGCCCGCACGTAGCCGTCGAAAATGGGTTGAACGGGAGCCCACAGCCATGCCTCAAGCGCGGCGACGGCTGCGGCGAACACGACGTTTGCCTGCCCGCTTCACCCACACGGTTGCTACGCAGTCACCGTGGTGGGGCGCCGTCCGGACGATGGTGGCTGCGATATCCATTGTTCGCTCCGTGGACTTCGATCGATCTGGCTGTAGGAGACCGAAGATTGCCAAGTAGACAGGCATACGTAAATCGCCTAGAATGGCATCGTCTCTATATAAAAATGCATAGCGTGACTCAAAGCGAAAGCGAACCGAACTGGGAGTGGTACCGCACCTTTTTGACGGTGCGGGAGACCGGTTCGCTGTCGGCGGCCGGGCGCACGATGGGCCTGACCCAACCGACGGTCGGCCGTCACATCGACAGCCTTGAATCGGCGCTGGGGTTGAAGCTCTTCACTCGCTCGTTCGATGGCTTCGCTCCCACCGATGCCGCGTTCGAACTGAAGCCATGCGGCAAACGTGGCCGCGACCTCCGCGGTGCTCCTCCGGGTGGCCAGCAGCCATGGGTCAGGCGTTCGTGGCACGGTGCGACTGAGCACCAGCGAGGTGATTGGCGTAGAGGTGCTTCCGCCAATCCTCGCGACGCTGCGAAGTGAGCACCCTGAACTGATCATCGAGCTGGTTCTGTCAAACAAGGTGGACGATTTGCTGCATCGCGAGGCGGACATCGCGGTGCGCATGCTCCGGCCCACGCAGGACGCATTGGTGGCTAGGCGCGTAGGCGGCATCGAACTTGGTTTACATGCTCACGAACGCTATCTGGTCGCGCATGGCACGCCAAAATCGATCGATGAGTTGTCCTACCATGCGCTCATCGGCTTCGACCACGAGAACGCGTACATTCGCCGACTGCTGGATCAATTCCCCATGTTCTCGCGCGCTGCCCTTGCGTTTCGTGCCGACAGCGACCTCGCCCAGTTAGGGGCCATCCGAGCGGGCTTCGGCATTGGCATGTGTCAATCGGCGCTGGCCGCACGGGACGAAGCGCTGGTACGCGTGCTACGGGGCGAATTCTCGCTGAAGATGGACACATGGATCGCCATGCACGAGGATCTGCGCGAAAGCGCGCGCTGCGCAGTGACTTTCGCGGCGCTCGCCGCTGGTTTGGAGAGGTACATACAGCAGGTATGTCACCTGCCTGCTTCTGCAGGTGACTTGTAGGGGGCACAGGTTCAACCAGAAGGGTGTGAGTGACCAGTTATCCCCGACTCATCGCGAATGGCCGATTTCAAGAAAGGCAGAGGGCCGTTGTGGGTCGGGAGTACGCACTGCCGACTGGCGGCTTCCGGGAAGCGGAGTTCCACTGGCGGCTTTCCGGCGATGAATTTGAAGAGCGGGCTGACGCAACCCGACCCTCTCCGGCCGTTGAAGCGACGCGGAGGTCGATGGCGGCTCTAAGGCGAGCTCTGGCCGTCCAACTCTGCGCCTCAGACGAACGAATGCCCTGCGGCGCCCGCTCTGCGTCATTGTGCAGGGTGAACGACTTTCAAGCTCGATGGCATTGCAAATGGCATGATGAGCGATGAAGCTCCGAAGAATTACATGCATGGTGAAGAGCAATTCCTCGGCTAATTCAGTGTCCAGACGCGCAGCCCTGCATCGCGTGAGCCGATCCCCAAATGGGATAACATTCTGGTGCGCTGTGGCTACGGGGGCCGCAGCACGCCTCACTCCTGGATCAACGTGCGGCGAAATAACCCTTCACCGCGGCAATGAACGTATCGATATCGTCGCGCGAAACGTCCTTGTGCGTGACGAAGCGCGACGCATACAGCATCTGTGTGAGGATGCCGCGTTCCTTGAGCCACTTCTCGAGCGGCGCGCAATGCGCTGCGGAAACTGCGCGAACACCATGTTGGTCGCCACCGATTGCACCTTGACCTGCTCGATCGTTTCGAGACCTGCCGAGCACCTTGCGCCAGCGATGCGCGACGTCGATCAACGCGCGGCTGCCGACCAGCACGGCTCGCCCGACGCGACCGCCGCGTTGAACACGCGAGCGCCGTCGAGGTGGATCGCGAGGCCGCGCTCACGCGCGAGCTGCGTCGCGTCGGCGACGTAATGGGCCGGCAGCACCTTGCCGCCGATTGTGTTTTCCAGCGCTAGCAGCCTCGTGCGCGCGAAGTGATCGCCGATCGGTTTGATTGCGGCGGCGATCTTTTCGAGCGGGATCGAACCGTCGACCGCATTCTCGAGCGGTTGCGGCTGGATGCTGCCGAGCACCGCCGCGCCGCCGCCCTCGTATTTGTAAGTGTGAGCAAGCTGCCGCCCGACGATGTACTCGTCTCCGCGCGCCCAGTGCGCCATCAACGCGGCGAGATTGCTTTGCGTACCGCTCGGGAAAAACAGCCCCGCCTCCTTGCCGGTACGCTCGGCTAGCGTGGCCTGTAGACGCAGAACGGTGAGGTCGTCGCCCAAGACGTCGTCGCCGACTTCGGCCGCCGACATCGCCGCGAGCATCGGCGCTGTCGGACGGGTAACGGTATCACTGCGCAAATCGATCATTGTGTTTCCCTATTACCGGTGATGTCGGCAGGTGCGTCATTTTCGGTCTCTCGAGTGGCCGCGGAACAATGTTTGCGATCGGCGGCTACTGGGCCGGCTAGCGCCCGACGACCGAGCGCGGCGATCGTCTCGACCGTACATTCGAAGCACAGAAATTCGAAAGGCTGCAACATGGCGTACATCGGACCTTCGGAACAGTATCGAGCACCAGCACGGGCAAGTCAGCGGACGCGTGGTGCCGAACGCACATATCGTCGATGCGGATGGAGCGAGCGAAGTCAGGACGCGGCATCCACGTAAATGCGCTTGCTGCGCAGGCGTTGCGCGATGCGCACGAGCGCATGCCACTGCTGGGAGATCACGCCCGCTCCTTACTCGCGCCCCTCGCCCTCCGGCGCGGTCAACTGGTCACGAATACCGGTCGGCTCCATCTTCTTGTTCCAGGACGCGCTGCGAAACAGCATATCCCACCACGGAAACAGCACGCCGAAGTTGCAGCCGTAGCGCGTGCCTTCGTGTCCATAGCCGATGGCGTGATGGCGGCGATGGAACAGCGGGCTCACGATGATGCGCTCCAGCACCGGACCGAAGGGCAGCCGCACATTGATGTGCTGGACGTTCTGCACGGAGTTGCTGACAGCCACGAGCACGACGAACTGCGATGGCTGTACGCCGATAAAGAGAGAAATAGCCGCGAGAAACGCCGCGTTGAGAAAGTCGTCGATGAAATAATTGCGGTCATCGCACCAGAACGACATCTGCTGCTGGCTGTGATGGACCGCATGCAGTTCCCACCAAACGCCGAAGCGATGTTGCCAGCGGTGATACCAGTAGGCAGCGAAGTCGAGTACGACGAGATAGATCAGAAACGACACGATGGCCTGTCGGTAACACCGGGCCACAGGCTGTCCACGTCGAGATTCGGCACGTTATGGATCGCCATCAGGCTCTGCCAGTGGCGGAACATCGGCTGCAGTATGAAGAAGAACGCGAGATTCAGCACTCCGAGTTTGGCGAGCCATGTGTACCAGACGTCGCAGCGCAACGCCTTGCGGTCGCGCCAGGCCTCGGCTGGCCATATCGCTTCGAGCGGACGCAGCACGGCATAGGTCAGCCCGACCTGTAATGCGCCGACGATCACCCAATAGAGCGCGTCGTAGGTGTCCTCCTCATAGCTCATCCAGTCGAACTTGTAGAGGATCGGCTGGACCACGTCCATAAAAAGCAGCGTCTGCAACCACGACACGGCGTTGCCGAACTGCGAAATCAGGGTGTCGAACATCAGGTTCCTCAGGGAAGTCATCGGCCGCTTGCGTAGCTGGGTACACAGCGCTCAGTCAGGATCAGGGGGCTAGACCGGTGAGCTGTTTGGTGTCCGCGAGTCAGCTTGACAAGCTAAGTCCGTGTTCATGGCGATCCGTTATTGCCTTTACGGGCAGCGGGTCACCCACGGGGTCTAGATGCGTCATCACAGTCAGCACCGGGTGATTTTCGATCAACTCGCGTTGTACGGCCGCCGCGACATCGTGTGCCTCTACCAGCGACAACCCCGCATCGACTTCGAGGTGCACGTCAACCGCGACCATGTCGCCCATTTTGCGCGTTCGAAGGTCGTGAAAGCCCGCGACTGCAGGCATTGCCGCTAGCGTCTGTCGAATAGCTGCCACCTCGTCCGCGTCCGCCGCGCGATCCATCAGGTCATTCAGCGCGGCCCATGCAAATTGCCAACCCATGCGAGTCACTATGATGCCCACGATAAGCACCGCGACCGGATCGAGAATCGGGTAGCCAAGCAAGTGCCAACAGATGCAACCAGCGATGACGCAGCATCCGACCGTGCTTGCCAGGCATTCGCGGCTAGCATGCTCGAACGAGCACGGTTGGCAACTGCGAGCATGTAGCGGAAGAGCAGTTCTTTCGCGACAAGTGCGACCGATGCGACCCACAAGGCGGCCACATGTACACGCGGTATCGCCCCGGGATGACGGAACTTCACAAAGGCGGTCCAGAGCATTCCAACGCCAACAGCAAGTAGGAGCAGCCCCAGAAAAAAAGAGGCCGCATTTTCGAAGCGTCGATGTCCATAGGGATGGTCATCATCCGGCCCCTTCCTGCTTTGCTGACCGACCAGCCAGGCAGCGACGAACTGCAAGTCGAACAACCGGCTGCCCGCCGCATCGATCAACCCCTCATGTGGCGCATCGCAACCGCAATCACGACAGAGCCGCACGCAAGGACCCCCGCCGCGAGGTAAGAGCCCGCGCTGATGTCATGCGTCGCTGCTGTCAATGCGCCGATGGCGGTAGGCGCGCTGAGGCTGCCGAGTTGCCCGATGCTCGATATGAGCGCAATCGAGCCTGCCGATGCAGTGCCAGAGAGAAAGCTCGCCGGTATCGTCCAGAAGATCGCCGTGCACGACAGATAGCCGATCGCGACGAGCGCAAGCGCCCCAAGCGCCGGCGCGAACGACGCGTGCGCTGTGCCGAGCAGCACTGCCCCGGCCGCCGACACCAGCGCGAGACTTGCGAAATGCAGCCGGCGTTCGTTGGTTGCGTCCGAGTGACGGGCCGCGAGCGTCATGCCGATCGCGCCGATCAGATACGGAACCGCGGATATGAGCCCGATATGCAAAGGATTGGCGACGCCCGCTTGCCGAATCACTGAAGGCGCCCAGAAGTTCAGCACGCTGCCCGCCCACGTAATGGTGAAGTAGCCAAACGCGCATACATACACCCGCCAGTTTTTGAGCGCGGCGCCAAAGTGATCGATGCGATGATCGCCGCCATGCGCATCGCGGTGTGCGACGCCTTGCAGTTCGCGCTCGACAATGGCTTTTTCCTGCGCCGTTAGCCATTTCGCGGTCGCGGCGGAATCGGGCAAATACCAGAGCGCGATCAGACCCACGAGCACGGGTGGAACGCCTTCGAGCAAAAAGAGCCATTGCCATGCATGCAAGCTGTGCCAGCCGTCTGCATTGCCCAGAATCCAGCCGGAAACCGGGCCGCCCGTGATACCGGCGACGGCAATACCCAGCACGAACGCGGACAGTACTTTCGCGCGATGGCGCTCCGGAAACCATGACGTCAGGTAGTAGACAATTCCCGGAAAGAACCCCGCTTCCGCGATGCCGAGCGCAATGCGCGCGATATAGAACTGCGTCGGATTGCGCACGAACATCATCGACACCGACACGAGACCCCACAGCACCATGATTCGCGCTATTATCCGGCGCGGTCCGATGCGGCGCAGCAGCAGATTGCTCGGGACCTCGAACAACACATAGCCGATATAGAACACGCCGACGCCAAGCCCATAAGACGCTTCTGTCAAGCCGAGATCCGCGCGGAATTGCAGATGGGCAAAGCTGATATTGACGCGGTCGATGTAGTTGAGCACATAGCAGAGAAACAGAAAGGGAATCAGCCGCCGCGCGATGCGGCCGAACAGTCTTTCTGCCTCCGCATTCACCGTGTCGTTGTTCATCGTTTCGGACGGCGGGCCGTCGAGGCCGCTGCGCGTCAGCGCACTGTTAGTCGGTTCCATGGCGAGGTCTCCAATATATTCGTGGTTCTGCAGCGGTTCCTGAGGCTATGCTGCTTCGCTGCCATCGAGTGAGTCGGCCCGCATCCGTCTCGCATCCTTACGCAGCGGGTCCAGCAGTTGCACGTTGTGCTCGCCGAGGGTCGGCGGTGCGACTACGTCGGTCGTGCGTACGCCGTCGAACGAAACCGGTGGCCGCACCGTGCGGAAACGACCCATTGTGGGATGCGTCGTTTCGACCAGCAGTTCGAGATGGCGCGCCTGCGGATCATCGAGCGCTTCGCTCGCGTCGTACATCGGCGCGTGCGGCACGTCGTTCGCTTCCAGGCGCGCGCACCAGTGAGCGCGATCGTTCTGCGCGAACACCGCGCCGAGCACTTCGATCAGCGCTTCCTGATTCGCGATGCATCCCGCACGATCGGCAAAGCGCGCGTCGTGCAGTAGTTCCGGCTGACCGATCGCGGTCGCGAGGCCCGTCCAAAATTTTTCCGGCGACGACATGTGCAGCGCGAGCCATTTGCCGTCCGCGCACTTCATCACATAGGACTGCGACACGCTTGGGCGACTGAACTGCGCACTCGTCTATGACGAACTACTTGCTTCTCTCCCGGTTCCGGTTCTTGTGAGCCACGGAACGCACGATAGCTTCGTGAAACCGACGCTGGCCTCGCGCCTGAGCGAGGTGCTGAAGAACTCCCTCCTTTCAATGTACGAAGGAGTGGGTCACGCGCCATTCATCGAGGCGGCCGACCGGTTCAACAGCGAGCTCATTTCATTCGCCAGGCTCCATCTTTATTTGCCTTGAAAACAACGGCGCCATGCGCACGTGTATCGATCGTCTTGACCAGTACGCCTCGATTTTCTTCACGAGATATTTGACGCTCTGCACCTTCTGACCGTCAAAGAAGAAAATGCAATGGAAATGATGCGGGCCATCATCGGATCTCTCCATCTTCATGATGTAACCGATCATATTCTCGAATACTTCTTTTCCGATGTACGCTGATACTCGAAGACTCGCGCTCGCTCCTGCAATGCAATCTCGGCATCAATTCTCGCTCTATTCTCGGGCAATCGATCCCGTTCAAGTTGAACATCACGCGTCGCCGACCAAGCTGCCGCATCACCAATCTCCCATTCGTTGCGCACCTTCGTTGCCTGTTCGTCTAGTGCGAATTGCGCATATCCGACACCGAGCGTGCGTGGCTGAAAATAGCCGTCGATACCGACTGCGATTGCACCCAATGCCGGCCACCACATCCAGTGGATCAGTAGCTTGCCGAACATATCCTCTACCTTGTAGAGCCCCGTGGACACCAGGACAACGCACCGGTAATCACGCCTGCGACGAGCGACGACACGAGACCCATTGGGCCGAGCGGCAACGTATGCCGCGGAAACAAAGGACCGCTGCCCAAAAGCAGCGGCCGGGTGAAACCCGCCACAGCGCACGCGATGGCGACCGGCAGAAGGCTGCGAGGCCGCAAGTTCGAACAACAGGAGCTCGATGGCGAGCAGCACAGCCGCAACGGGTGTGCCGAACACCGCGGTCATGCCGGCCACCGCGCCCGCCACCAGAAGCGCCTTTCTTTCTGCGCTCGACAGGTGAAAGTATTGGGCAATGAGCGAACCGATCGCTCCGCCCGTCATGATGATCGGCCCTTCTGCACCAAAAGGTCCGCCGCTGCCGATGGCGATCGCCGAGGCGAGCGGCTTAAGGATCTCCACTTTCGGCGACGTCTTGCTCTTGCCGGTGATGGCCAGTTACGGGGTATATAGCCGACGATTGAAAGAGCGATGCTGGGAAAGTCCAGTTTTGTCCGAGTATCGCCACCTCATTGCAGGCCGAGAAGCTAACGGATTGAAGGCGCGTCATGCGGGATGGCACCGTTCCAGCGACTTCAACCGCTTCCCATACGAGCGACCAACGCGAGCAAACGAGCCGTCATCTCGTGTGCCGGCAAGTGCGCGAGCCAGCCATGTCCAGGAAGCAGCCATTCAAAACGATACGCGGCCAGCTTGCCGAGCGATTCCGTGAGTTCGGTCCATGAATACCAGCACGCGTCCCTGAACGCAACGAGGTCCTGCTCACGCGGACTCCAGGCAAGTGAATCCCCCGAGAAGACGCGATCCTCAAGCAGGTACACGACGCTACCCCGAGTGTGCCCGGGTACCGGGATTGCGCGTACACCTGCCGCGACGATCGGTGGTGATTCGTCGAGCAGATCCGTCGCATAGGGGGCAGCCGACCTGTCTTCGCGGTGGATCCAGACACGGGCTCGAAACCGGCGCGCGTATTTGTCTGCGTCCGCGACGTCGTCACGGTGCGACAGAAGGATATGCGCAATTCCCCCGGAAGCGTCAAACCATTTCACCAGTTCCGCCGCATACCTCGGTGAGTCAATCAGCAGATTGCCGTCTGGCCGCGCCACGAAATAAGAATGCGCGCCAAACGACGGCCGAGCGTTGAATCCGCAGCGCCATACCCCCGGTATGATTTGCTGCGGAAAGATCGCAGCGCTCGGGCGCGGCTGCTTCGTTTCGCTGCGTACCGATGCCGTAGGACATATCAACACTGCACGCCAGGCAGCGAGCTGGTCCTCGGGCGTGACCGGCTGCCGAACGAAGACGCTCTTGTCGTTTCGTTCGGCAATAAGCCCGGGCGCGACGTGACGCGATGCGCCGCAATTGATGCACGCGGTGTCGACGTACCACTCCCCTAGGACGGAGTCGGTATTGCGTAGTGGCTTCATTCGATGTTCGGATGCTGGCAACGCATGGAAGCTCCCAGTTCCCATGATAGACCTTTCAACGACTCAGACATGATCGGAACAATGAAAGGAAGTCGGAGGCTCGAGCTTCGTAGCGATGCACCTCTTCACTCCGCCGTCGTTGCAGCAATTGGCCGTCGGGGAAGACGCCCAACCGACCCCAAGCCGACCTTCGAAACCGGTCCCGAAGTACGTCTCTTATCGAGGTCCAGCGGTCGTTCCAAAGTCGCAAACCTTAGGCCCGTTGTCAAGAAAAGACGCCCGTTCGCTGAACCAACGCGTCAATCATAGAGCGGAAGCTTCGCAACGACTTTGATTTCAAAGTCGAAGCCGTAAAGCCAGGTGACTCCGACTGCGGTGAGCGTCGGATGCGGCGCATCGCCCCAGAACTCAGGCACGACCTTCCAGACACGCTCGAAGATCGATTGCGGATCGACCATAAACACTGTGACGTCCAACACATCGTCGAACGTGCATCCGGCCTCGCGTAGGATCGCATTCAGGTTCCGAAAAGCGAGCCGCACCTGTTCCTGCAGGTCCGGCTCAGGCGTTCCGTCCTCGCGGCTGCCGACCTGACCCGAAACGAACAGCAACCCATCCACCCGCACGGCCGGGGAGTACCGGTTGCGCTCATAGAGCGCCCGACGTCCCGGCGGAAATACCACATCGCGCTTTCCCACTTCCACCTCCATTGATTGATCATTGGTTTCGATGAGCCCCACTCTACCGACCCGCGCGCGCGATAAACGGTCAACTCTGTCCATCACTGTTTGTAGAATGCAAACAGTTCAAGCACGAGGAAACAGTCATGGACCGCTTCGACGCAATGCGCGCTTTCGTCCGGGTAGTCGAGGCAGGCAGCTTCACGAAGGCGGCAGAAACGCTTCATATGAGCAAGACCACCGTGACGCATCTGGTGCAGCAACTCGAAGCGCGCTTGCGCGTCAGACTGCTGAACCGGACGACGCGCAAGATCAATGTCACGCCAGATGGCATCGCGTATTACGACCGTGTGGTCCGACTGCTTGCCGATATGGACGACGCCGAGACGAGCCTCTCGAGCGCATTGGCCACACCGCGCGGTCGCCTTCGCGTCGACGTGCCGAGCCCGTTCGCCCGCCTGATCCTCATCCCAGCGCTTCCTGCATTCCTTGCTCGCTATCCCGACATTCAACTGGACATGGGAGTGAGTGACCGCACCGTCGATATCATCGGCGAGAACGTGGATTGCGTCGTGCGTGGAGGTGAGCCAAACGACCAATCCATGGTCGCCCGGCGCGTAACGGAGCTCTCGCTCGGCGTCTTCGCGTCGCCCGGATATCTGGGGTTGGCAGGTACTCCTTCGCATCCCCAGGAACTCGAAAGCTCGCATCACCGTATCATCGGTTTCTCCTGGGACGCACGGGCAATCTCTATCCGCTCGTCATGCATCGACGCGGCGAGACGGTACAGGTGCCGAACTGACGAACGGAGATGCTTCCGGGCGCATGCAATGAGCCTGCGGGCGTGTGCCTTCGAGAGGGTCAGCGGCCGCCAAAGCGGTATGTGTCGGAGGTTGCGTGTTGAAAGGTAGCCGTTATGAACTTCACGTCGCCTTTTCAGGCAAGACTGCGACAATGCCAGAAACGGGATGCGCGGCAGCAGCTCAGCCCTTTGTGCGCCTGCATACCGGCGGATGCCCGCCGATGGTCCAACTGTGCCTGATGCCGTCGGCTAAGACCGACCCACATCGGCCGCTCGTGCTTGACGGAATGGGCGGCTGCTTGTGAGGTCTTCGAGACTTCGCGTAATCCCGATCGCATTCAGCCCAGAGGCGCCAACAGCGGTAGGCATCTGCGGGATCGGCAACGCCACATGTCCCCATGTCGATCCGGCGAGCGACGTTGCGTTCAAGTCAACTGACTGCACCGAGATTCGGCGAATCTGTTTCGACTCTAGGCCTCCCCTCCATCTATCAGTAGTTCAGCCCCTAGTCGGAGGCCGGACTGGAGCCAGGTGTTTACCCCTACAATACATTTTATTTAATTCTAGATAATCTTTCTAGAACGACGGGGCTCACGGAACAGATGGACCGCGGACGAGCGGCCAGGTTGCGGATCGCTACGCTACGGAGTGCTAATCAGCCTGCCCTCGGTCGATGGGCTGCTCTGACAAATACCGACATTCGAAATGTCGCCAATACCGGCAACTTCGATAGGAGACGCCGCACGCATTTTTCAACAGCAACCCAGTTCAACAAGAGGCTCAAGCTATGAAATTTAAACTCAAACCCCTCAGCGCCGCGCTGATTGTCGCCTGCATCGCCATGGCCTACGGTCAAGCCGCTCTCGCCGACGTGA
The DNA here is from genome assembly GCA_940746715.1 of uncultured Paraburkholderia sp. Classification (GTDB taxonomy): domain Bacteria; phylum Pseudomonadota; class Gammaproteobacteria; order Burkholderiales; family Burkholderiaceae; genus Paraburkholderia. The sequence continues at coordinate 94,624 of CALNWN010000003.1, read as the reverse complement.
CTGTGAAGATCGGCAGCGCTGCCCCGCTGACCGGCAACATCGCCCACATGGGCCAGGATGCCGCCGACGGCGTCAAGCTCGCCGTCCAGCAGATCAACAAGGCCAGCAATCTGGTCATCGGCGGCCAGAAGGTCGTCCTGGAGGTCGATTCGCTGGATGACCAGGCCGATCCCCGGACCGGCACGAATGTCGCGCAGAAGCTGGTCGACGACGGCGTCGTGGCCGTGATCGGCCACCTGAACTCCGGCGTGTCTATCCCCGCGTCCAAAATCTACCGCGACAACGGCGTCACCCAGATCACCCCGGGCTCCACCAACCCGCAGTACACGCTGCAAGGCTACAAGACGGCCTTCCGCGTGATCGGCACCGACGCCCAGCAGGGCCCCGCCCTCGCCAAGTACGCGCAAAACCAGAAGGTCAAGACGGTCGCGATAGTCGACGACGCCACGGCCTACGGCCAGGGCCTTGCGGACCAGTTCGAGAAGACCGCCAAGGCGCAAGGCATCCAAGTGCTGTCGCGCGACGCGACCAATGACAAGGCCACCGACTTCAAGGCCATCCTGACCAAGATCAAAGCCGAACGCCCCGCCGCCATCATGTATGGCGGCGAGGACGCCACCGGCGGTCCCTTCGCCAAGCAGGCCATGCAGTTGGCAATCCGCGCCAGGATCCTCGCGGGCGACGGTGTCTGCACGACCGACCTGGCCAGGCTGGCCGGCGACGCCGCCGACAACCTGGTTTGCTCGGTCGCGGGTGGCGATATGTCCGCGATGTCCGGCAGCGCCGCGTTCGGCAAGGAACTGAAGGCCGTGTACGGCCACGATCCGGTGGTCTACTCGCCGGTTGCGTACAGCGCCGTCTACGTGATCGTCGATGCCATGAAACGTTCGAACTCGATCACGCGCGCGGGCATCCTGTCCGCGATGCCCGCGACCAATCTCGACACTCTGATTGGTAATATCCGGTTCGACGAGCACGGCGACCTGAAGGACAGCTCCATCTCTCTTTACAAGTACGTCAAGGGCAAGCGAACCCTGCTGGAGGTCGAGAAGATGTGATCGAAGCGGTGCATTCTTTGCTGCAATCACTGAATAGCCGCCGTCCGCGGCGGCGTTCTCTCGTGCGCTCGCCAAGAAGACGGCTTCGGATCGAGATCAGCGCTTTGCCTACTCCACGTGGGGCCTATTGGGACACCGTACTATTCGCGCAGTTGGTCAGCGCGCCGCCTTTTCGCTGCGACCGGCACGACCCCCAGTTCCGCGATGAGCCGAATTCGTGCCTTTGATGCGTTCAGACCGTCGTACCCTGCCGTGATCAGGCCGAGCTTGTGCGCGCGATCGTAGGCATATTTGGTGACGGCTGGATTGACCCGGAAACCATGGGCGCAGCGTGTCGATAGCACGACAGGGATGTGCGCCGCAGCTTCGCTTAAAAGTCTCTCTGACAGCGCCGAGAAGCCCCCTGCGCCCTTGCCTGCCACGACAATACCGTCGAGTGTGGAGATATCCGGGAAGCCAACGAGTGACCCGAACGTCTCCATGACGATCGCAACGCGGGCGCCGAGATCGGCTACATCGAGTTTCGAGTAACTCTCCTCAACGACTCCCGATCCTGTGAGCGTGACGATATCGGCCTCGATGGAGCCGCGGATCGCCGTTTCCGGTCCGAAGGGCTGAATGGCCTGCGGCCATATCTTGACGATCGAAACCGGATCGAAAATCCGTCCCGCGAAGGCAACGAGGGCGCTCGCGCCCTGCGGCATGGCCCGTGCCAGATTAGCAGCATCCGCCAGATTGCGCGGACCATCGGCATTGGCGTTGTCGCCGGGAATCGCAGCACCCGTCACAACGACAGGCCGGTCGCGATCGAAAAGCAGCGCGGCGGCATAGGCGGCATCTTCCATTGCGTCGGTGCCGCAGCACATCACGAAAGCTTCGCTCTCCCGATCCTGCCGCATGACATCGCGAGCCCGGCAAAGTGAGGCGAAGGTCAAATCGCAGCTATCGACGGGATCGATGTCATATCCGATCCAGCCTGTCTTACCGCTCAATGCGATCAGATCGCGTGCCAATAGGCGCTTGATCGTCCCATCGGCCTGATAGCTTTCCGTGATGGTGCCGCCGCAATTCAGGAGTCCGATTTTCATCAGATGGGGCCTTTAGACAAGAGTCTCGGGAGTGTCCGAGTACATATCGGCGATGGCTTCGGCGTTCTTGATACCCGTACCTGTCAACAGGACAACCGTCTCCTCTCGCGCCTGAATCGCCCCCACCTGGCTAAGCCGATCGAATCCTGCAACTGCAGTCGCCGAAGTCAGCTCAGGCATAAGCCCTAATCGCGCAATCCGCCTGAGCGCTTCGACGATTGCCTCTTCTTCCACAGCGATGGTCGTCCCGCCCGTCTCCCTGACAGCGTTGACCACCTGCGCGAGCCTCAGAGGATGGGCGATGGCCGTCCCCTCGGAGACGGTCTTTCGTCGATGGGAGAGCGGAGAGCAGTTCAATGGCTGGCAAACGAAGAGCTTGGGCATTTTGCGGATCTGACCCGAGCGCATCAATTCCGAGAACGCCAGATAACAGCCCAGTACATTGCTGCCTGCGCCTGCAGGCATGACGATGTTGTCCGGCGCCTAGAAGTTGAGGTCCTCCCAGATCTCGTAGCCGACCGACTTGGTCCCTTCGAGGAAAAACGGCTGCCAATTGTGGCTCGCGTAGAAGATGCTCGCGGACTGCCGGACTGCCTCGTCTTCACACGCCTGTCGAGGCCCGTCGACCAGCTGTACCTCCGCCCCGCAGGCTCGCATCTGGGCGATCTTTGCGGGCGACGCGTAGGCGGGTGCCAGAATCTTCACACCCATCGCGCCTGCAGCGCCATAAGCCGCCACCGACGCTCCGCCGTTGCCCGAACTGTCTTCCAGTACGGACGTGACGCCTTGGTTGCCGTAACATCGAGAGCATCACCGTGGTGCCGCGATCCTTGAAGCTGCTGGTGGGGCTGAACCACTCCAGCTTGAAATGCGGCCGGTGGTCGTCCCATGTCTTCTGGACGAGCGGCGTGCACCCTTCTCCCATGGAGATGGGAGAGGCGATCTCGACTGGAAGCGATGCGCGATAGCGCCATTGCGAGCGAAGGCGTCGGTCGATGTCGTCCCGGGAAATTCCAGCCAGCGGCGAGATCAGGAGTGGTCTGCGGTCGTCCGAACACCACCGGGGCGTGTCTAAAGGATAGGTGGTGCCGCTGAGCGGCTCGACATAGTGCGATTTCAAGTTTCGGACTCCTCTTTGGCGCATGCCGGATCGCTGCAAGAGCGTCCGGACTCCGGGTTCAGGCCAGGGCAGCGGTCACCAGGGCCACGCCACGGTGACGCGGAGGCCGAGGTTAGTGGCGCGGCGGTGGATCAATCGAGCGACGATCAGGTCCTGCAGGGCCAGGCCGGTCATGTCGAACACGCTGATATCTGTCGGTTCGCGCCGCCATTGGGCGCGGCCCGTGACCAGATCCCCCACTCGATGGATGGCGTGTGCGGCGCCCATTGCAATTCTCCAAGCTCGCGGGCCTGCTCCAGGATCGTCCAGGATCGTCGACGACGATCCGTGCTCGATCGAGGATGCCCACTGGAACTCGCGCTTACCTCGGGTGTCCGAGCCGACGCAGTTCAAATGCGTGCCGGCGCGGAGGGCTGTTTCATCGAAAAGCGGGCTGCTACCGGTCGTCGCGGTGATGATGAGGTCGCTCTGGGCGACCGCCTCGTCCGCATTGGCGGCGCATTTCAACATGCATTGGTCCGCAAACAAAGATTCAAACTCTACCCGCGGTTCCCGATCTACCGAGACGTAATTCACATGCGTCAGCGAAGGTAGCGTCCTCAGCGCAAACGCGAGCTGCGCCTTCGCCTGAATGCCTGTGCCGAAGACCGTGGCTACTGCGCTATCCTAGCGTGCCAGCACGGAAAGCCCAAGGCGCCGGCCGTGGCCGTGCGCGCCGTGGTGATGGCGTTGCCGTCGATCACGCACATGGGCCGGCCGGTGGCCGGATCGAACAGCAGCACGGTGGCCCTGATGCGCTTCGCCGCCGAGCGTCCGGTTCATGGGCCAGAAGCCGGCCGCCTTGAACCCCAGAAGGTCCTGGCTGCCGACGTCTCCGGACTTGATACCGAAGATGCCGCCTGTGGTCAGCTTTTCGCGCACGACCGGGAACACGCGCCCCGCGCGCTGTCCGTGCAGTTCGAAAGCCTCGCGCACTGCCGCGATGACGTCGTCCGGTATGAGCAAATTGCTCGACGACGTGCTTGTCGACGAGAAGGAGCGTGGCGTCACTTGGCATCGCTGTACACCGCGTTGCGCGAGAGACGCCCAGGTGGACGGCAATGGTGTCCATCGCGCGACGGACCTCGAGGAGGCCAGCCGCCTTGAGGTCCTTCAGGAGCGAGCGGCGGTCCTCCGGCTTAAACGAGCGCGGTGTGGACGCCATGCGCGCGGCGAACTCGTCGATACGGGCGCGAATGAGATCGGCGCTAGCGGGATCCAGCGATTCCCTGGCGGGTGTGGTGCCCTCGACCGCCATGAACCTGCTCAGCATGTTCTGAAACCCCCGGAACAGCGTGAGGTCGACGTTCATGCACAGCGCGGCAATGTAGTCGCCTTTGGAGTCCTTGATGCCGATGGAAGTGCTCTTCACCTAGCGGCCATCCGAGAACTGGTTCGGATAGTTGGCGATGATCTGCTCGTAGGCAGGGTCCATGATCCGCGCAAGCCCGAGTTCGGTCGCGGGCTGTCCGACTTCCCGACCGGACAGATTGTTGTGGATTGCAAGCACCGCGTGCTCCGGGTCGAGGAGGTCATGGACCACGACCTCGGTAAATGGGGCAAAAGTCTGTGCCAGGCCTTCGGCGACCTGCTTGATCTGCGCCAGCAGTAGCTGCTGTTCGGGAGTCTTCTTCGGCATGTCCGCTCCAGTGGTTTTCTTTGGCATGCTGGGTAGTTTGGCCATTACTGGAAGATTTGTCAAACCCCTAACAAACCGTCTAGATGAAAATCTTTTGACGGGGCGCGGCGAGGATCTGCCAAGGCCTGATGGAGCGTTCTATGCCTCACAATGTGCTCGCCACGCCCAATATTCTGACCTGACACTGCACCGGACGACCTTTTGATCTGGGGCGCCCGGATCTGTGGCAGCAGCCCTTTAGGCCCCGTGCAGTGCGCAGTGCCGCCCGTCACGTCGCCGCAAGTTTCTGCCTTTCCCACCTTCGCACGCGAAGTCGGGTGTCGATTGCTAATAGCTATCGGTTAATTCGCGGTCGCCTGCGCCTTGGTTTCGAGGTCTATCATGTGTCAAGCACCCTTTCGCCTGGCGATTCAGCCGGCGTGATAAACGGGAGATGCATCGATGATCGAATCGGCAGATGTGATCGTCATTGGCTCCAGCGGGCTAGGAGCGGCAACAGCCTTCTACCTGGCGAAGAAACGCGCTCTCCGCGTCGCGTTGGTCGAGCGGCTCGAAATCGGCTCACAGACCTCACCCCGAGCGGCCGGCATGGTCAGTTGCCTGCGCAAGAGCGACTTGATGATCGACCTGGTCAAACTCGCGGCGCAAAGGATCAGGCAATTCTCTGAAGACACCGGCCAGCCATTGGATTGGGTGTGCTCAGGCAGCCTCAAAGTGGCGCGGCGACCGGCGGACGCCGAGGTGCTTCAGGAAGATATTGTGCGCGGCCGGCACCACGGCCTGGACGTGGAGGAACTCTCCGTCGACGCGGCCCACCGGCTCAACCTGTTTCTTCGAACCTAGGGCGTGGCTGCGGTGATTCGTATCGGCGACGACATGTACTTTAATCCGGGTCAACTCGCCGTCGGCTTCGCTCGTGCAGCGCAGGAAAAGGGGGCCGTCGTACTGCCGAACACTGCGGTGACGCGCGTCGTCATTGAGGATGGCGCGGTGGTCGGAGTAGACAGCACGCGCGGCCGCATACGGGCCCCCGTCGTCGTGGATGCAGCCGGCGCCTGGACTCGACAGGTGGCCAAAGCCAGCGAAATTCGGGTTCCTCTTGTGACCACAGCGCAGCAGCTGTTTGTCACTGAACCCGTGCCCGATGCCCGAGCCGAATTGCCGATGGTCCGAATCATGGATGCTGCGGTGTATATGAGACCTTGTGATGGAGGATTCCTTTGGGGAATCTACGAGGAAAATCCACAATTCTTCGATATGGATGCCTTCGGCGCTGACTTCGACGTCAAGGATCTGTCGCTCGACGCCGACATTCTCTGGCACTACGCTCGGGACGTCGAGCCCCAGCTTCCCATCCTCCTGAGGGCGGGGGTGCGCGAGCATCGTGGCGGGCTGCCAACCATGACAGCCGATGGCCAGCACATCGTCGGCCCCGCGACCGCCGTTCGGGGGTTTTACTTTGCGAGCGGCTGCAATGTTGCAGGGCTCTCCATTGCCCCGGCACTCGGCGAGATGCTCGCCGAGTGGATCGTCGACGGTGCCCCGCCGATCGATCTAATGCCGCTATCGATTCGCAGATTCGGAGCCGGCCCATGGCCGGACGACGAGTTGATCAGGCAAGCCGCGTGGCAGTACCGTCATTTCTACGGTGCAAGATGACTAAAGCACCGGCTCATTCTTCAACGAATCAAGTGACCGTTCCTGGGCCGATCGCCGGCTGACGCTATGAGGGCAAATTCAAAAATTCAGATAAATGACGTCACTGTTGATCGAGATTGATTGCCGCGCCGGAGGTGCGCCAGGCCGGATAGATATCTCATATCCACGCCGCGTAGCTATCGAACTTTCGGTGGCAAAGCCGTCGACAGTTGCCTTCTTTCCCCCGTCAGCACGGATGGTCGTTAGATCGCTCACTCCAACAGGTCCCGAGTTGTCGGTCGGAAGGGAATTCCGCGACGTAGGTGCCGACCAGCTGCCATAGGATGTTCAATGGCAGGCAGCAACATAGACTCGCGTCTCAACTCGAACCGGCGCCATATTTTTCCGCCATCACGCGTCGACAATCACTTCGAAACCACCATAGATTAGCCGCTGACCGTCAAAAGGCATCGGCTCTTTTTCCGGTTGCAGCCGCGGGTCCGCCATCACCGCTTTCATCCCTTGGTCTCGCGACTGACGCGACGGCCAGACAACCCGGGAGAACACCACCGTCTCATCATCCCTGCGCTTGATCGCCATTGGGAACGACGTCACCTTGCCTTCTGGAAAGTCATCTCCCCAGCACTCAACCACCTTTAACGCACCGTGCTCCTTAAAGACGGCTGCCGCTCTTTCGGCGAACTGCCTGTAAATTTGGCGGTTGGCCGTAGGGACGGGGACAACAAATCCGTCGATGTAATTCATTTGCAATCTCCTTGTTTCCATATGTACTGTAGGTACTGGTTGGCAGCGCATCGCAACACCGCCGCCTATATGCACGACGAGCGGGGAGTCAAAGAATCGACCATAGTCGTGGTTTTGAGCCGGCACGATCGTATTTTTCGGACGCCGTTGACGGAAATCGCGACGTCCGCCGGCATCGAACGCCTCATCGTCAGATCCGCGCGTAGATCGAACTGCCGATCGTCAGAGTCGTCGCACTGGTCGACGCGAAACGAATCTCGTAGAGATCGCGTCCAAAATTGCCCGGCACTTTGACCGACATGCCGCTGAGCGTATCGCTCACCGGGACGACCAGCTGGTAGCGAAGATCTTCGTTGCCGTACAGCAGGTAGCCCGGAAGTTCGCCTAATGTCGCGAAAAACGCGGGCGGATTGCCAAGAACGGCAATCGGCACGGCGCTCGGTGAATCGTTGGTCAATGTCCATTGCGTTCCGACGCGTTGCTGCCACGCGCTGTCGATCCCCTCCAGCGGTGCCAGCTGCTGACCGACTGGCAGCGTCAGATACGCGTAGCCCGCGCCCGGCACGACCCGCTTCATCAGATAGCGATAGTTGAACGCATTTCCTTCGCTATCGTTGCCCGACACGACCGCGAAGCGATACGACACCGTATCGGTTTCGCTCCACCACCAGCCGTCGCTGCGGTATTGGTAAGCGCCAATCTGCGCCCAACCTCGCGTATTGGCATCCCACTGATTGATCTGCAGACTACCGTCCGCGTCGGCGAGCACCTGATACGGCGAATCGGAATTGCCGTAGATGCCCGCACCGCTTGAAATGCTCGGCCCTGACGCCAGCGGCGGCGCCGTGGTACCCACCTTCGCCGGCAGCGACGAAATCGTGCCGTCTTCCTTCAACATCGACAGCACATCGCATTACTAATCCGTCGCCGAACGAATGCCTGAGTGAAATCGCTAGCTCAGTAGTAGAATCGCCGCTCGCCGCTCTTGAACCACGTCCGCTCGGTGGGGCCCCATCTCATGCCGAGAACTTGGACCATTGATCGCTTCTCACTTCCCAAGCCATGGTGGAAGCGGCCGGCAGTCGTGCCCGTCCTATTGACTTTCCAAGGCGGTGGCGCTCAAGGCGTCGTTCATATTGGTGCACTTGCAGCAGTGAAAGAGGCCGGTGTGCGTGTGCGCGAGCGAGTGCGGGCAGAAGCCGTTTTCACGGCTGCGCCGGTCGACAGCCATGTGCCGCACTGGGTTTTTTTAGGCGCGAACGTTCCCAGTTTTCGCGAGGCGCGCGGCGAGTATGGACAGCGCGTCATACGCGTCGCGCGCAGAGGGTCCCACGCGCCGATCGCGCAAACGTGGGCGTTCACGACCTCCGTATCGCCTCGCGCGGCAGGGCCGGTGAGCGCCTCGCGCGGGCCGAGCGCGAGCAGGTTGTCGGGGCGTTGCGCACGAGCGTGCGCAGCATGTCCTGTATCAGCGCTTCGGGAAGCTCCGCGCTGCGCCATAGTTCGCTCGACAGCGACGCGAGCACGGGAAGAAAGTTGGACGCGACCACCGCGGCACCGTGATAGAGCGTCTTCTGTTCGCTCCGGATCTCGAAACAGCGCGCACCGACGGCCGCGAGCGTCTCGCCCCACGCGCGACAGGCTTCAGGATCTCCTTCGATTCCGACCGGCGTTCCTTCGAACTGGAACGCGGCCGTTCCCGGGTCCGCGAAACTCAGCACCGGATGCGCGCTGGCCGCGGACCAGCCGATCGCCCGCAACGGTGCCAGCGCTTCCGAGCTCAGCGCGCCGCTGCAGTGCACGACGATCGATCGGGCATCGCGCTCGAACCGGCGTGCGAGCTGGTCCGCGACTTCCCGGATGCGGGTGTCCGGTACCGACAGCAGCCAGATGTCGGCAGGCTCGATCAGGCCGAGATCATCGACCGGTCGTCCGGCACCGACGAATTCGACCGCCGCACGCGCGCACGCGATGTCGCAATCGCAGATCTGCCCCACGTCGGCAACGCGGTTCGCGACGATCAGGTTGCCGAGTGTTTTGCCGACGCGGCCGGCACCTACAATAGTCAGTCGAGACATGGCGATTCCCCGGCGGCGGCCCCGAACGGCCGTCGCACCGTTGCGGCGATCAATCGTGCTTGATCGCGATGGTCTTGAGCGCGGTAAAGCCGAGCAACGCCTCAAAGCCTTTCTCGCGGCCATGTCCGCTTGCCTTCACGCCGCCGAACGGCAGTTCCACGCCGCCGGCGCCGTAGTTGTTGATAAATACCTGTCCGGCCTGCAGCTTGCGCGCGAGCCTTAGCGCACGTGCGCCGTCCCGGGTCCAGACGCCCGCGACGAGGCCATACTGCGTGCCGTTCGCGAGCGCGACCGCAGCGTCTTCGTCGTCGAACGGCATGGCCGCGAGCACCGGGCCGAATACCTCTTCCTGCGCGAGTTCACTGTCGGGCGGCACGTCGCGGAACAGGACTGCTTCCTGGTAGTAGCCTGCGCCCGATGCGCCCGCCGCGATGGTGCCGCGGGCCGCCACGCGAATGCCGTCGGCCTGCGCGCGTTCGACCATAGCGCGGACGCGCGCCTGCTGCTTTGCGTTGACGAGCGGCCCCATCTCCAGATTCATCGACGGCGGCCCCGAACGCAGCAGCGCAAACTGCCGCGCCAGACGATCGAGCACACGCTCGTAGACGGTGCGCTGGACGAGCAGGCGGCTGCCGGCGGAGCAGGTTTGCCCTGCGTTCTGCACGATCGCGTTGACGATAACGGGTAGCGCCTGGTCGAGGTCGGCATCGTCGAACAGCAATTGCGGTGACTTGCCGCCCAGCTCGAGTACTGCGGGGAAGTGACGCTCGGCAGCGGCGTGCCCGACCAGCGCGCCCGTTACCGTCGACCCGGTAAATGAAATGTGACGAATGCCACGATTGGCCGACAGTAGTGCCGCGCCGGCTTCGCCGCCCAACCCCGTGACCACATTGATGGCGCCGGCCGGAAAGCCGCCCTCGGCCGCGATTTCGGCCAGCCGGAGAATGGACAGGCTCGCATCCTCCGCCGGCTTGACCACGCACGCATTGCCGGCGGCGAGCGACGCACCGACCGAGCGGCCGTAGATCTGCATCGGGTAATTCCACGGAATGATGTGGCCCGTCACGCCGATCGGTTCGCGCACCGTCAGTACCGTGAACCCGGCCGGATAGGGCAGCGTGTCGCCGTGCAGCTTGTCCACGCATCCGGCGTAGTACTGGAGGTAGCGCGCCAGCACCGCTGCATCGGTACGCGCGGTGTTCAGCGCCTTGCCCGTGTCGCGGGCTTCGAGCTGCGCGAGTTCATCCGCATACTGCGAGACGGCCGCCGCGCACGCGAACAGCAGGTTGCTGCGTTCGACCGGCGACAGCTTCGCCCACGCGCCGTCCAGCGTATTGCCCATCGCGCGCTGTGCCGCAGAAACGGCGCGCTGCACGTCCGTTGCGTCGCCGCGTGCGATCGTCGCGAACGGTTCGCCGGTGCTCGGGTCGACGACTTCGATCCGCGCGCCAGTATTCGGCGCTACGCGGGCGTTGTCGAGGTAGTGATCAAATTGCATGGGTCATTCCTCGATCGATGCGGGATTCACGATGGTGTGCGCTATCGCGGCGCCCAGTTCTTCGGTGGTGGCGGTGCCGCCCATGTCGCGCGTGCGCGGGCCGGCGACGAGGACGGATTCGATCGCGGCGACGATTTCGGCGGCCGCGGCTTCGTAGCGCGATTCTCCGCGACCGAGGTGCTGAAGCAGCAACGCGGCCGACCAGATCTGCCCGATCGGATTCGCGATGCCTTGGCCGGCGCCGGTGCGCATTGTCCCGTGCTCAAATTGACCGATGTTCTGATGGCGAGGCCCACGCACGACGAGGGGGCGTCGCTTTGATATGTCGTGCGGCCGCGCGTGCGCGCACGGCAGGATCGACGTCGAGCGGGGCAGCGCGTCGCGTCCGTTCGCCATCGGGATGCGCTGTCCGCGCTTGAGCACGCGGCCACCGATGCCGGCTGCGCCCAGATCGGCCTCGGGATCCTACCGGTCGGCTATACCGTGCTCACGTCCGGACGCAACTGCCCGTCGAATTATTCGCCGAACAGTTCGTCGTGTGGCAATAGGCGGTCCTCGCTCGAGGCACGGTCGGCTTGAGTTACGACGTCGGCTCGGTGATGTATCGGGGCATGCGGGTGCTGATGGGCATGATCGTCGCTGCGTTACGTGCTCATGCCGCTGATCTGGCGGCGGCAGATAGAGCCCGTGCTGCGGTCATGACGTTGCAATGGTTCGCATTGCGAATCGACTGAGGCCTCCCGTCACCAGTAGGCAGGGTCGCCGACGGCCGTCCCAAACGAAAACACGTCGGGATTCGCATGGAGCGTTTGAATGGCATTTTTTACGGGTGCCAGTTCTTTTTCAATCGTGTCGTATCGATCGATTACCTGTCTGACGATATACGTGCCACGGAGTTGCTGACGATTTGCCTGAAATCATGCTTAAGACACTGTGCGTAACTCTGTCGGCGATATCATGACTTTGGGCCCGAAAGACGCGGTGATGGGGCCGCCTGCACACGGGATACGAAGGTGGTTAATCAGCAAGAGGTGGCACTCGCCGCGTGGGACGTCACGGTATCTGGGGCTTATCACTCGTTAAGTGCCCTCGCGAAACGAGTCGCTGTATCTGGGTTCGCCTGTGAGAGTCGGGAGACATAGAATGAATAAGCTTGAGCGTGCGCTTTCGATTAGCGATCTTCGTGGAATCGCTCGAAAGTCGCTTCCGAGATTCATCTTCGAATTCATCGACGGTGGCGCGGAAGACGAAATCACTCTCGCGAGAAACCGGTCAGTGTTTGAGCAGACGACGTTGGCTCCGCGCGTGCTGAACAATGTTGAAAACCCTGAACTCCGTACCACGTTGCTCCGCCTACCAAGTGCTGCGCCGCTGGTGATTTCTCCGATGGGATCGTGTGCGCTGGCTTGTCGTGGAGCTGACGTTGCTATCGCGCGAGCCGCAGCAAAGCGCGGCATCCCGTACGTCCTCTCGTCCATGGCGACGACCTCCATGGAGGAGGTTAGGCGGAGTGTCGATGGACGCCTATGGTTTCAGCTATACACATTGAAGGATCGCGCATTCACGCGGTCGTTGGTGGAGCGCGCGAAAGCGGCAAATTTCGAAGCACTAGTCGTCACAGTCGACCTTGCAATTGGGGGAAAACGCGAACGAGACCTTAGAAATGGGGTTGGCATTCCCATGCGGCTTGGCATTCCCCAAGCGTATCAACTACTGACTCCCCGAGGTGGGCGTTGCAGGTCGCCGCAAGGGGAACGCCTCAATTCGAAAACATCCGCGGGCTGGGGGGAAGCGATGATGCCGGGTTAACTATTGCCGCAAAGGTGGGTCGAATGCTGGATTCGCGCTTTGACTGGGAGGATCTGTCGCGGCTCAGAGATCTTTGGGACGGCCCGATCGTCGTCAAAGGCGTGCAGCACCCTCGCGACGCTATCCGACTGTCTCAGGTTGGGGTTGACGCCATCTGGATTTCCAATCACGGCGGACGTCAACTCGACGGTGCTGAGTCAAGCTTCGAATCGCTGCAGGCGATTGCAGCGGCGGTTGGCAGCGGGATAGAGCTCATTATTGATTCCGGGATTCGGCGTGGTGTGGATCTAGTAAAGTCAGTCGCTGTTGGGGCGCGTGCGGTCGCGATAGGAAGGCCTGCGCTTTTCGGCGCCGCTGCCGGCGGCCACGGACGGCGCACTACGCGCCATTGACATCCTTCTCGATGAAGCGCGACGCGCAATGATGCTCTGTGGGGTAAAAACCATCGACTCGATCTCAATGTCAGCTCTTATCACTCGGCCGACGCGCCTGAGCGTCGGTTCATAGAGGCGTAACTGAGTACGCGCGCATCGGTGCTCTGCCAATGTGTGGTCGAAAGTACCGCTATCGGCGCCACGCTGTCCGTTACCCACAGGCTGGACGAGAAATGTCGACGGTGTCTCAAATCGAACACGGGCCAGCGCGTCTGACCTATGCCCGGGCATCACGCGAATCGGAGTACCCGACATCGGCGCGCTGGCAAGCCGTCAACTCCCGATGCGCCTCGATTGTTTATCAAGGCGTCGATCCGCACGCGGGCGCCATCACGAAGTACTACACGGTGGATCACCATATATTGCAAGGGAGTGGTAACAGATGACAGCAGAACGTTACAGCGTTCAGATAAAGCTGGAGCGTGGATACCTCGACGGTACCGTCCTCGCACCGAAGACTGCCGTTCCGGGTGTTCTTTTCGTGCATGGCTGGGGGGCAGCCAAGAGCAGTATCTGGAGCGCGCCAAGCAGGCGGTGGCACTGGGCTGCATTTGCCTGACGTTCGATCTGACGGGGCATGGGCGAACACAGGACGAACAGCAGAACGTAACCCGGGAGACCAATCTGCAGGATCTGCTCGCTGCGTATGATGCGCTCGTTGCACTCCCGTCGATCGACCGGGAGGCAGTCGCCGTAGTCGGCAGCAGCTATGGAGGCTATCTCGCATCCATTCTGACTGAACTGCGACCCGTTCGTTGGCTGGGTCTGCGCGTGCCGGCGCTGTACCTCGACGACGGCTGGAATACACCAAAGCGCGCACTCCATGTCGAACATGACCTGGTGGCGTATCGCAAACGGATTGTGGCGTCGTCGGACAACCGCGCATTGCGGGCGGCCGCCCGCTTTGGCGGTGATGTGTTGCTCGTTGAATCGGAGCACGACGAGATTGTGCCGCACCCTGCAATCGCCAGCTATTTACAGGCCTTTCTGAATGCCCACTCGCTCACCTACCGGATCATCGCTGGAGCAGATCACGGGCTGTCGGACGACGCCAGCCAGCGGGCCTATACCAGCCTCCTCGTGAACTGGCTGACGGAGATGGTTGCCGGCCAGCGCGCAGGCGACCAGGGAGCCGCGCCAGATTAGGCACGCCATGGGAAGCGCACGAATGTCCCGGCGAGCAAATGCGACGAGCCGAAGGCCACCCCTTCGGGCGAAGGCATTCCATTCCCCGCTTTCCGCTCGCTGTACTGAATGGCGCGGTTTATCCCCGGCAAAGCATGGTGCCGTGAGACGGTCGAACACGCGCGGGCCTATGCCTCTGCAGCCGTCTTCAATGGTGTTTCGCCGTCCAGTGGGCGCGGCAGTGACAGAGAGAAACACAGTCTCCGTTTCGTTCAAGCGCGCGTCGATTCCTCTATGATGCGCCCACGCAATCTGCCGTGCAATGTGCGGGCCGAGTCCAAGGCTGCCCTCACCACAGGTTTGCGCATCGCTTGCTCCCCGCATAATCGGTTCAAAGATGCGCGCCAGCGCCTCCCGCTCGATCGCCGGTCCACGGTTCCTCGCGTCGATTCGCACCGGGCGTCCCCGTCCACCTTCACGCGCACCACCGCATCCGGCGCGACATGTTGAAGAGCATCGACTGTCAGATTTTGAACCAGTTGCTGCAGGCGCCGGCCCACGGTCCCAAGGGTCTGCGGCTGATATCCAGCTCAAGGTTGCCTGCCCGGGTGCCCTGCATTCCCTTCATCGAGTTCGTCGGCCGAGTCAATGCTCTTCGGTGCCATGTAAATCGCCAGACCCAGCCTGGCTCTGCTGAAATTACTCAGTTGATCGAGCAGCGCCTGCGTGCGGTCTCCGTTGCGAGTCAGTGGGCGGCGGCGTCCGATACATGCCCGCCGGCATTCAACGCTGCAAGACACGACGCGGTCATGCAGTCACATCGGGCGCATGAGCGCCACAATGTCCATCCTTATGCGAGGAGCGGAGCCATCGGACTTCGCGCCAAGGTGGTCCATGCTTCGGGCGTTCCGGGACACTTTGCAAGTGAGAGGACGCTCAGCCGCAGGATTGATTGGGCCCCCGCATGGATCGATGCACATACCTTGAGTCATCACCTCTTCTGCGTTTCCGCAATGCGTTGAGTCGCGCCAGGCGGAGCCGCCTGCACAGGGAGGAATGGTTTTATTCGCAGGCCGGAGAAAACCGCGGCAAAAAGCCGTTTGGCGTTGCTGTGCCGACAGTCCCGTAACACATTGCCAGTGCTCGTTATTTCCCTTCGGAGGGTGCCCGAACGGGCGCCCGGATCCGAATTGACTTGATTTTCCATCCAAAGTCACTACTACAGACTTGTGCTGCCTTTGGATGTACGCCATGGCTTTTGTGACGACGAGCGGAACCAACCCCCATGCGCTTCAGCGAACGGCTCAGTACATCCGCATGTCGACGGACCACCAGGAATATTCACCTCTATTCCAGCGACAGGCTATCGCGGAATATGCGCGTGCCCACAATTTCCGCGTCGTTGCTGATTACGAAGACGCTGGCTTGAGCGGCCTCACGTTCAGGCAACGTCCGGCACTGGTGCAGTTGCTGCTGGACGTCCAGAATCCGCGCCGGAGATTCAACACCGTTCTCGTATTCGATGTGAGCCGGTGGGGCCGCTTTCAGGACGTGGATGAGGCGGCGTTCTACGAGTACGCGTGCAGGCGCGCAGGTGTAAATGTCATCTATGTTGCCGAGTCGTTCTCGAACGATGCAAGTCCCGCAACCTCCGTCATGAAGGCGCTCAAGCGGGCGATGGCGGCAGAGTTTAGCCGCGAGATGTCCCGCAAGGTTTTCCTTGGACAATGCCTCAATGCGCAGCGCGGCTTTCACGCCGGCGGACCACCAGGATACGGTCTTCAGCGCATCCTCGTTGACTCAAAAAGCGGGACGCGGCGGCCGCTTGGTCGATACGAATACAAAAGCGTCCAGAATGACCGCGTCGTCATCGCTCCGGCGTCCGCAGTGGAGACATCGCTCGTCAGGAAGATGTTCGAATGGTATGCAACGCCATTGGTCACTGGCGAGACCATCGCCAGGCGGCTCAATGACTTTGAGCCTCCGCAACAGCTTTGGGCGACCATGGCAGGCACAGAACATTCTTCGCATCCTCAGAAGTGAAGCCTATATCGGCACCAACGTCTACAGCAGGACCTCGTCCAAGCTCGACACTGGGTGGCAACGGGTCCCTCGTCAGCAGTGGATACGCGCAGAGAATGCGTTTGAACCGGTCGTCGAGGGGCGCATTTTCTCGGCCGTGCAGAAAAAGATGGAGGCGCGGCGCAGAAAGCCCACGCGCGAAGAAATTGTCGAGGGCTTGCGGAAAGTGGTTGGCAAGGAGGCAGACTGGACCAGGCAACGCTGAGGCGTTATCGAAGCGCACCGTCCGTCGAGCAGGTCATGCACGAATTCGGAAGTCTGTACGAGGCGTATAAGCAGGTAGGCTATGTTCCGAAGCTGGCTGCAGAGCGCTCAGCCAATCGGTACGTTGAGCGACGGGTGGAAATGCAGGTTGCAGACGTCACTCTGGAAGTGTTCCGCTCTCGCGGTCACGAAGCAAAGTACGCAAAGCACACCGATACGCTGTGCGTTGACAAGTGGCTCAGAATCAAGCTTGCCGTCCGCAGTCCGTGGCTCATCGCGGGGCATGTGCCTTACTGGGTGGCGCGCTGGCCTGACGGCTTTCCTGTCGACTTCCTCGTCTACGGACGTATCGAACGGTCGGGGGCTGAATTGCTCGACTTTCATGTCTTCCCACGCGGAAGTCTTGTCGCTGGGGCATATACCGTTGTCTACCGTCACGGGCAGACACACTTTCGTGTGTACCAGCGGCCGGACCTGAAGTCACTGCTGGCTATTGCTGACACTGTGCCGCTCGAAGCACTGACGGGTCACAGTCTGGCGGGCGAGCGACCATGAGACCGATAGGCGACAGGGAAAACGGCGAGGCACGCGTAGCGGAACGCAGTCGTCCACGCGACGATGCCGCGCCTCACACGTCCAACGCCGGCGCGCGTAAAACGCCGCGAGTTAAGGCGCAGTCCGTTCTCAGCCTCGAACTGGCGAAGCAACGACACGCAGTCAACCGCATGCGAGCTACTCACAGCGAGGCTGCTCAGCTCGTTGCGATTCTGCGTGAACTCCTGGGGGACCCCGCCTTCGTCGCGCTCATGACGACTCGTGGTTTCACCACTGTGCCTCGGCTCCTTCACGAGCGCCTCACGAGGAGGCCGCGATGAGAGCAGCGCCGAGCCCGCGATTCGTCTGCCGCACCGGTGCGCCAGGGAGCAGTGTCGCACCACCCTGCCTCAGTGAGGAAGCCGCAGCGATTGTTGCGGGACGGACGCTACCTGTACGAACAGTCCAAGCGCTGCAGCGAATGTCTCCAGCGCAGCAGCGGGAGACTCTCTCGCTTATGGTTCGCCAGGAAAACCTGAGCGGTGATTTCGCCCGAGCCCTGCTGGCGGCGACGCCCCCAGCGAAGCGTATCGACCACGGGCATAGCGCTCAGTTGAACCCTGCTTCAGCACGTCAGCTTGGTCGCACCGTCGAAAAACTGACTGCGGCGCAAAGAGACGTGGAAGCCCTTCTGGCTCACCATCACGAAAACCTCGTTTTTGTGACACTGGCTGCAGGTTGGGCACGGACCTGGATTCACGACGAAGTCATCGCTGACTGGCTTGCATCCCGTCATCCCGAATATGCCGCGGTGCTCGACCGCGCCGTCAGTCAAGCAGACATCTCGATGGCACCGGGGCGCCACATGAAGCTTGCCTACGAGGTGGTCACGGGAATAGTCGCAACGTCGAAAGGCAAAAAACGCAGGAGGCGCCGCATCAATAAGGCCTGAAGCCCGCGTTCACCAGCATCCCGAGTTGAACAGATGCGTGAGGCAGTGCTGGTAGATTTGCCGCGCAACTGGTGACCGGAAATCGGGGCGCAGGTTTTCACAGAAGAGCGCGGTTACCGATTTGGACGTCACCGCTGACCCGAGCGTGTTTTCGAGCCTCTGAGCCAGATCATGGGCGCGGGCCGACAACATCACCCGCCCCATCACATCAACTCCCGCACCGTTCGTCTTTAGCCAAAGGCCCGTCGACTCAACGACATGCTCGACCGACAGCCATTTGCCCGTCATATGCCGCGCAAGAAAATGTGACGCAACAAGATAGGACAGCAGCTCCGCCCGAGCGCGCAGGTCCATGTTCAAAGGGTTGCTCATCGCGGTGGACGTCCAGGGTATCTTGAATCGCATTGTAGACGTAGGCGCGTAGCCGCTCGCGCAAGCGGGCACGTCCTGCGTACCCCCTCAGGTGGAGAAGGTACCGGCGACACGCTTACTCAGCGTCCGCAGCCGCTACATTGCCGACGGAGTGTCGACTCGGCGTCAATGCAGCAACGGCCGAGTCAACGTCGTCCAATGCGACTATACGAAGCCATTTTGCCTTGAAAGTCACGTTATCCGTCGCGTTGGGTCGATCGGCCACAGTGGGTCGTCAGGACGCGTTCTCCGTTCTTGAGAGCGGACGTTCTACCACATTCCATCGCGAACGACCGCAAACCGGTGCATTCCCCTTGCATGGCAGTTTGACGGCGAGTGTCTGCTACGGCCGGTTGTCGTCGGCCGGGCCGGCAACTCGAATGACCGCTCTAGTTTAGAAACCGCCATAGGCGACACGCTTGGTCGAAGGACGCCTATGGGTCGAACTGCGTCAGTCCGCTCGTCAAATGCATCGCCCTAAAGCAGTCAGTGGAATTTCGCTGCCTGGAAACGGCCAGTCGCCAGTGCGTACTCCCGGACCCTATCCGGACGCTCCGCTGATAAGAGCTTACGACTGCTTCGCGAGCGACAGAAGACGCTCAAGCCACACCGTACGGAACGCGGTGCACTGGCCGGTCAGCTAACGCCAGATTTGCGAAGCGACATGCCCTACGCTGCCGACGTGGACGCTCGCGGCAAGTCTTGGCATGTCGCGTGTCAGGATGACGTGCGGCGAACCCATCAACGAAGACTGGATCGTCAGTCGTTTCGGCAGCAGATCCTAGTCGGCGAGCGGCAGAACCGCCCGGCAGTTGAATCAGCGATCAACGCCGCCGATACAACCGGCGGCTAGTCTGCCTCTCCTGACGCGCGCTGCTCAATGGTTGATCAGCTTCCCCTCATCGTCGCATAGGTGCTCATCGTCGCATAGGTGCGACGGCTTCGATTTACTCGGATATCGCATGCGTACTGCGAAACGATCTCTTCCGAGATAAAGCGGAGGTATTGTGACAAGTGCACCCAATGCAGGCGGCTGCCGTTCGGTGCAAAGCGGTACCGGCTACGATGTATCAAAGGAGCCATCAGTCCATCGTTTGCGCGAACGACTTTAGATACTTCATGCCCGTGTCGCACATGATCGTCACGACCGTGGCGTCCGGGCCCAGCCGTTCGGCGAGTCGCAATGCGCCGGTTACGTTGGCTCCCGTCGAAGTCCCGCAGAAGAGCCCTTCCTCAGCGGCCAGCCGGAACGCCATGGCTCTCGCATCGTCCGTTGAGACACTCTCGAGTTCGTCGGCGATGCCGTCGTGCCAAAGCGGCACGACATAGCCCGCGTCGATCCCGTCTATCTTGTGCGACCCGGTCGGGCCACCCGACAGCACCGCAGATTCTGCCGGCTCGACCCCGGTGATCCGAATGCGTGCATCGTGTTCGCGCAAGCGCCGCGAGATCGCGCGCAGCGACGCGGCAGTGCCGACGCCCTGAACGAAGCCGTCGAGACGGCCGCCGGTCTGCTCCCAGATCTCGTCGGCCATCTTGGTATAGGCGTTGAGCTGATCGGTGTTTTCCATCTGCGCAGTAATGTAGCGCCCATCTCTCCCGCAATCCGATGCGCTTCGCGAATCATGTCCTTCGTCAGCTTCTCGGTTTGCTTGCCGTTGTCGCTGGGGACGATCGTCAGCTTCGCGCCAAGCAGACGCATGTGATCCAGTTTCTCCTTCGAGAACGCATCCGATGAAACCAGATGCAGCGGATGCCGCTTGACGGCACACACCAGCGCAAGTGACACGCCTGTGCTGCCGCCGGTGTATTCGACCACTGCGCCGCCGGGTTTCAGACGCCCGTCGCGCTCCGGCGCTTCTATCATCTCGAGCGCGATCCGGTCTTTCATGCTGCCAGTCGGATTCTGACTTTCGAGCTTGACGAAAACGCGCGCGCCGTTCTTCGGGACCACGTTTCGCAACGGTACGAGCGACGTGTTGCCGATCGTGTCGAGGATGTTGCCGGGAGTCGATTTCATGGTGACCTCTGGAGTATGCGAACAGGTAAAATGCAAGGGGGTGGCTAGACCGCGTGGCCGAGCAACGCAACAGCGAACGTGAGCGTCGCCGCGAAGCCGGCCAGGAAAGCGATCGTGCGAACGACGGGAATGCCTGCGGCGTAGACAATGTAGTGAATCAGCCGAGCGCCCAGATAGAGCTTGGCCGAGAACACCGTCGCCGGGCTGCTCGCACCTGTCATTGCGCACATCAACACGAGCGGGGCGAACACGACGAGATTCTCGACCGCGTTCGCATGCGCGCGCCGTGCGCGTTCTGCCCACGCCGGATCGGGCGGACGGGACGGATCGGGATTGTTGAAGGCCGCCATCAGGCCACGCGTCATGATTCTGGCCAGCATGTAGGGGATCCACATCAGCAGCGTCGCAATCACAGTCAGCGTCAGCAGGCGGAGTTCTGGCGAAAATGTCATCGGATGGGCCCCTATCGGACTGAAAGTGCAGGCAAGACCTGCGGATGCCGGAATGCTTCGCAGTCTAGACTCGCGACGGGGGCGTGCGCCATAGTCATAAATGACATTAATGGCGACAATTGCGACACTCCTCCCGACGTGGAATATCGTCATTCGTTTGACGGGGGACCTGATGCGTAGGTGGAGCGTAGCGCCAACGCGCCACGCGTCGCCCACCGAATTTGTTCAGACCCGCGACACAAGCTCGCCCAGAACCGTCTCCAGTGCGACGTGGCCGTGCAAGATTTCGTCAGGATGACTTTCGAAATCGATCCACCCTTCGTTGAAGCCGTCCAGCATGCGCATGCGCGGTAACGGATGCTTCATGCCCTGCGCGCAGAACAGCGCCTCCCAGGTTCGCCTGTCGACCACTTCCGCGCGTACCTCACGGCCCAATACGCGGGCAAAGGCCGACGCGAGGTCGTTGGGACTCACCCGGCGGGGGCCTTCGAGCTCGACGATGCGCACACCGTGCCACGTCTGCCGGAGCAGTTCTGCCGCCACGCGGCCTACGTCCGCGGTGGCGACCATTGGCACGGGCTTGTCGAGCGGCTGGAGGTAACTGGCGACGACGCCATTGTCGCGCGCGGACGCGACATCCCACGCGGCGTTCTCCATGAACCAGCCAGGTCGCAGGAACGTCACCGGCATCGGCATCTCGCGCAGCGCCTGCTCCATCAGCGTGAGTTGCGTGAGCAGATTGGGCTCGTTAGCCTGCGCGCCGATCGTCGACAGGCAAACAACCCTTTCGGGGCGCGCCTTCAACAGCGCTGCGGACACGGCTTCGATTACCTTGCGTGCTTCCGGATACCCGGGCTCCGGATCGAACTCCGGAGGCGGCAGGATGAAAACGCCCATCGCGCCTGCAAACGCGTCGGCGAGCGACGAAGGGTCTTCCATGCGAGCCGTCGAGATCTCGCAACCGCGCTCCGCCCACGACCCGGCCCGCGTCGCGCACGACTGCGCGCACTGGCTGACCTGATGCCAGCATCTGGCGGGCCAGTGCGCCGCCGACCTTGCCGGTGATTCCTGTTATTGCATACATTGCTCATCCTCCATGTGTGAATACGTCGTTCGCATTCTGGGGCAAACACCGAACGAAACAAAACAACATGGATGGCATTAGATAAGTGACAACGAGTCACCAATTCGGCATGATCGACGCAGACGCCCAGCATTGCTGTACTGGGCGGCGTTGGCGTGCCGGCCTTCAGTGGGTCGCTCGCGATTTGCCACCCGTATTCACTCGAACCACCATGAGATCCAGTAGCGAAAAGCTCTCCGGCAGCATCAGCGTGTTCGCCGCCGTGGTGGATGCCGGGACGTTTGCGGCCGCCTCGGAAGGTGATAGGCATGACGCCGCCGGGCGTCAGTCGGGCGATTGCGCGGCTGGAAAAAAGGCTGAACATCCGGCTCTTCAACCGAACGACGCGCTCCGTCTCGCTGACTGAAGAGGGCCGCCGCTTTTACGAGCAGGTCATGCCCCATCTCGCGGGGCTGGAGGAAGCAGCCGCGGCCGCAGCAGGTGGTGCCTCCGCTGTGCGCGGAAAGCTGAGAATCAATCTGGATCCTGTCGTCTACCAGACCATTCTTGGGCAACAACTCGATGCGTTCATGGATGCGCATCCCGAACTCGAAATCGAGTTCATCGCGCGAGACAGCCTTGGCGACCTCGTCATGGATGGCTTCGACCTCGCCGTGCGATTCGGCGAACCCCAGGCATCTACGCTGATCGCGAGAAAGCTGCTCGATACTCGGATTGTGACGGTCGCGGCGCCCTCGTACGTCGCTCGCCGGGGACGGCCGGCAAAACCTGAGGACCTTGAAAGCCGAAGCCACCGATGCCTTGAATTTCGCCGAAGCAGGCGCACCTTGGGCAAGGTGACGCGCTCGCGCGTCGATACCATGCCGACGTGGCGCCTTCTGCGCTAGCCGCCGAAACGACTTCTGCATATCACGCGCTCCGTCAACTTTTACGGCCTGACGAGCAGGTCGCCTTGCTATCCGCCGAACCGATTGGTCCAGTCGATGTACTTCAAACCACGCATGTCGGCGTGATTCATCAAATGATCGCTTTGCACCGCAAAGCACGAGGGACGGACAACGAGGAGGTCGTTCGGTTAGGCAGCGCGGACGTTTCTGCACGTATTCAGCGACAACATTTCCGCGATTCAGCTGTATGAGCGCCTGGGTTTTCAATTACGTCGCACGTTTCATCTCAATCGCATCGGACATGCACGTACGGATGCGGTTGCGGTCCTCTAATCTTATTGGCTGGGAAACACTCAACATGTCCAGAAATATTCTGATCACCGGGGCCAGCAGCGGCTTCGGCCGCGACACTGCGGAGACGCTCGCACGCGCCGGGCACCGGGTATTCGCGTCGATGCGCGACATCGCCGGCCGAAACCGTCCCCATGCCGATGCCCTCGAGGCGAGAGGCCTGCATGTCATCGAAGTCGACGTAACGGACGACGCGTCCGTCGAGCGCGGCGTAGCTTCCGTGCTGGAAAATACCGGGCGCCTCGACGTCCTCATCAACAACGCAGGCATCGGGTCGGCCGGCGTTTCCGAGGCGTTCACGACAAAACAGGTACAGGCACTCTTCGACGTGAATGTATTCGGCATCCAGCGAATGTTGAGAGCGACATTGCCCACCTTCAGGAAACAGGGTGACGGCCTGATCGTGAACATCGGCTCGATACTCGGCCGCGTGACCTTTCCGTTCTTCGGTCTCTATGGCGCATCGAAGTTCGCGATTGAAGCTTTAACCGACAGCTATCGCTATGAGTTGTCGACTTTGGGCATCGACGTCGTTCTCGTTCAACCCAGTAAATATCCAACGAATATCTTCGCCAGCGCGCAGCGGCCCGCCGATGCGGCGCGTGCGCCTGGCTACGGTGAAGCCGGTGCGATTCCCGACAAGATGGTAGAGACGTTAATGGCACTGTTCGCGAGCGACCACGCGCCGAATCCGCACGACGTCGCCGATGCAATCGTGCAGCTAGTCGAACAGGCAAACGGTACGCGCCCCGCACGTTTGGTCGTGGGGCAGTCATTCGGCGCTGACGCCCTCAACACCCAAGCAACATCGATCCAGGCGCGGGCGCTTGAGAGCCTCGGGCTGGCATACCTCTCCGAGACGAAACGGCGGTCCGCAGCGGCTTAAAGATACGTCCGAGGCGGAAGCCAATCCCGGTATTGTTCAGTGCCTCGCCGCCGAAGGCACTCCCCTCGCACGCGGTGGCAGATCGGGGCGCAGCCGTTGCAACCTGTCCAGCGTGTAGCCGCCGGGGGCGACCTCACCCCATCGGCCACTTTCCGCCATCCGCCGTTGCATCGTGTACGACACTTGATCGACTTCTCTACATCGGACACCGGACGTTCTGGTCTAGTCTCTGCGTCAGCACCATATGTGGACGCCGTCGTCGTCCGTGGTACTCGCAGGGGTGAAATGGACAGTAAGTGATGCAGCTATGAAGGCCGCAGGCTTGGTTGTGTCACGCCGTTACTCAGTAATTTCGATCCGCGTGCCGTCCGGTGTTGCGATTACCGCTTCATAAAATCCATCGCCTGTCGTTCGGGCGCTGAAACGAGTAAGCCATCGGCATGGCAGTGTTTGGCCAGTTCATTGACCGCAACCGCGTCTCCAAGGCAAATGGCGACATGATCCCAGTCGACGCGGTCCATTGTGGAACCATTTGCGATCCAAGGACCGCTCATAAGTTCGATCATGGTCCGGTCGCCCCGCAATCTGACGAAGTGCGAGACGAATCCGGGCCGGCGTTCGCTCTGATAGGTCACCCCAACATCGGCATCGAAATATCGACGCCAGAACAAGGCGGCCTCGTCGAGATCGCGCGTCCACAAGGCAACGTGGGCAATCTTCATGAGCGGTCCTCCTGGAGTCGGCGCGTTGCCAGATGGGCGCATGCCGGAACGAGACAAAACCTCGCGGCTAATACCCAGAAGGCAGTCGGCAATCCGACTGCCTTGGCAATGAAGCCCACCCCCGCGGGTCCGGCGAGATGCCCGGCATAACCCGTCGCCGTGATTGCGGCAACCGCGAACGTTGAAGGCATTGCGCGCTGCGACCCGGCGCGCCGGAATAACACTGGCACGACATTCGATGCGCCGAGACCGATCAGGACAAATCCGCTCATCGCGAGCGCTGCGGTCGGTGCAGTCAGCAGCACGACGAAACCGACGGTTGCAAGCAGTCCTCCCCAGAACATGGTCGCGCGGTCGCCGATGCGCGCGGTGAGCGCGTCACCGCCAAATCGGCCGGCGGTCATGGCGATCGAGAAGAAGATGTAGCCCAGTCCTCCGTGCGCGGCAGAAACCAGTCCTGTACCGGTGACGAGCAAGGCACTCCAGTCGAGCAGCGCGCCTTCGACCAGAAAGGTGATCGCGGCGAGCGCGGCAAGCATGAACACAATGCCGCGCGGCAACGCAAACAGCGGTCCATTGCTCGCGTGTGTCGACACAATCAGACGAGAGCGCGCCGCCGCGATGGCGACGAGCATCAGAACGGCGCATGGCAATGCGCTTGCGAGCATCCCGACGTGCAAGGAAAGCAGGAAGGTCATCACCGTTGCGCCGACGAATCCACCGATGCTGAAGAGCGCGTGAAAGCCCGACATCAACGGTCGAGCTTCCGCGCGCTCGACATCGACCGCATGAATGTTCATCGCGACATCGAGTGAGCCGAGGAATGCACCAAACGCGAGCAACGCAATTCCAAGCGTCAGCGGCGTACTAACGATGGTCAGCAGGGGCAGAACGACGGCCAGCCCCGAGCCGCCCGCAACGATGATGGGCTTGGCCCCGTATCGTGCACTGAGCGCCCCCGTGACTACCATTGCAATGACTGAACCGAAACCGATGCACAGCAGCAGGAGTCCGAGCACGCCGTCATCGACGCCAAGACGCTGCTTGGCGAAAGGCACGAGCGGTGCCCAGCAAGCCACGCCAAATCCCGCCACAAGGAACGCAAGGCGGGTGGCAAGCGGGCTGCAGGCAGGCCTGGAGCCGTTGCTCGCGACGTGAACAGATTTGGCCGGGTGTTCATGGCTTGGCGGGTTCCTGTGCCGGGACAACTGACGCGCCGGCTTTCGACAAGGCCGCACGATGTACGCGCGGCAGATCATGTTCGACGACGGCATATTCGATCTCTTTGATGGCGGTCACCTTGTAAGGGGCGCGAGTGTTGAACTTCTCAGTGAGCGCCAGCACCACGCTGTGATCGCTGGCCGCCAGAACGGCGCGTTTGAAAGTCGCGTCGGCGAGGTCGAACGCACTGATGCCGCCCTTCGGCGAGATCGCGCAGGATCCGATGAAGCATCGATCGATATTCATTTGCACAACGTTCTGCACGGCGCTCGCATCGACACACCCGCCGACCGCTGGATCAACCACACCGCCGATGACGAGCAGACGAATGTCGGATCGGCGCAGCACCGCGGCGGCGATATCGACTGAATTGGTCGCGATGGTGATGTCGGCCTCTTCCGGCAGCAGGTCAACGAGCGCGAAATTGGTACTGCCGCTATCGAGAAACAAAAGTTCCCCTCGCCGGATTAGCGGCACAGCCGCACGGGCCAATGCCGACTTTTGCTCGTAGGCTGTATCAATGCGGCTAGCCATCGGCGCGGAAGCAGGTGTGATCGGCAGCGCCCCACCATAGACCCTCCGGCAGCGCCCCTCGGCCGCCAGAGCGCGAAGGTCGCGACGGACGGCGTCTTCGGAAATATTGAATTCGGCGGCGAGCGCCGCTGCCACGACTGGCTGGCCCTGTGCAAGCCGATTGGCGATCTCATCGCGCCGGGAAAGAGGAATGTCGTCGTTCATGCACCATAATAACGTGCACAAACAAGAATGTAAACATGCATAAACGTGCACATAGAGATCGCTGCCTGTCTGCATTCACTCGGCGCGCAAATGCGAGCCTTGCGGCTTGCGGACACCAACTGCACAACACTTCTTGTAGTTCCGGAGAGGCCGAGCAGCGCCGCCGAGTTTCGATTGAAGTGAAAACCCATCGGACAGTCGGCGCGAACACGGAACTATGGGTAAATACATATGTAGCTGTGTTTTTTTCATGGCAACATATGTATCATTCACATCACACGGGTAATCTATGAAAACAAGGCCACTACTCACATCAGCTTTCGCGCTTGCCGTGCTCGCGCTCGTCACGGGGACGAGCTACGGCCAAAGCAGCCAGCCGACGCTTGCCAAGATTCAAAGCACGAATCTCATCGCGGTCGGCCATCGGGAAACATCCATACCGTTTTCGTATGTCGATACCAATAACAATGTCGTCGGGTTTTCGCAGGACTTGTGCAACAAGGTAATCGACGCGGTGAAGGCAAAGACGAAGCACCCCGATTTGCGCGTGCGCTTCATTCCGGTGACGTCGCAGAACCGCATTCCACTTGTACAGAACGGCACGATCGATCTCGAATGCGGCGTGACGACGAATCTCACGGCGCGCCAGAACCAGGTTGCGTTTTCGGACACATTCTTTGTCGCGACGACGCGTCTGCTCACGAGGAAGGATTCGGGCATCAACGACTTTCCCGATCTCGCGGGCAAAACCGTAGTGACGAATCAGGGCACGACGTCCGAGCGCATTCTTCGCAAGATGAACGAAGAAAAGAAAATGAACATGAGTATCATCAGCGCGAAGGATTACGGCGAGGGACGCGCGACGCTTGAAACTGGCCGCGCAGTCGCTTACATGATGGACGATGTTCTGCTCGCCGGCACGCGCTCCCTGACGGCGAAGCCCTCGGACTGGGTGCTGGTTGGCACGCCGCAGTCATCGGAGGCTTACGGCTTCATGATGCGCAAGGACGAGCCGGAGTTCAAAAAGCTCGTCGACGATGCAATGAGCCAGGTGATGAGAAGCCCCGAGATCAGGACGCTGTATGACAAGTGGTTCACGAAACCGGTGCCGCCGAAGAACATCAATTTTGAATTCCCGATGAGCGGCACGATGCAGAAGCTCTTTGCCGAGCCGAACGACAAGGCATTCGAGTAACGCGTCGGCGAAATGGCGTCACTCCGCGAAGGGCAGATTGGTCTGCCCCTCAGCGCGCATCCCGAACGTGTTGAGCGTCATCGCCACGAGCGCGTAGTAGCCCAGCAACCCGACGAGATTCACGACGACCGTATGACCGAAGCGCGCGACAGCGGCGTTGTACGTGGCATCGCTTACGCGCTTCGTGTCGTATAGCTCGGTGGCAAAATCGAAAATGATCCTGTCGTCGGCATCGGCGAAGGTCGGCGTTTTTCCTGTGCGGAGCGCTTCGGCGACATCGGTGGGCAGGCCGGCTTCGAGCGCGATTGGATGATGGATGTGCCATTCCGCCTGCGATCGCCAGCGCGCCGCGGTCACGAGAATCGCGAGTTCGGAGAGGCGCAGCGGCAGGCCGGTATTGTAGCGGCAGAACGCGCCGAGCTTCTGCGCGTTCTGCGCAAGTTCTGGGCTGAAGATCCAGCCGAGGAACGGCCCGTTCAGATTGCCGCGCGGGCCACTCAGGATATCCTCCAAAACGGCCTTCTGTTCGTCGGACGCGGTGGCGATCTGGAAGTCGGGAAGTCGTTTGTTCATGATTCGATTGATGTCCGTGAGGTGTCCGTGAAGCCTTGCTCGATGCGTCGGGCGGCCGCGAAGCACGCGACCTCGTCGAACGGTGCGCCGATGATCTGCACGCCGAGCGGCATATTGCCATCGCGCAAGACGGGAGCGGTAACGACAGGAAGTCCGGCGAAGGAAACCGGGTGGGTCAGCATGCCGAGATGCTTTGCGGGTTCGAGTTCGTGATTGCCGACCGCGATTGTCGCGTCAGAGAATCCCGGCGCGGCGAAGGGTGTGCACGGCGCGAGGATGACGTCGAAATCGGCGAAGAGCCGGGCCATGCGCGCGCGAAAACCCCGCTGATAGCTTAGCGCACGGGCGTACCACGCGGCCGGACTCAACGCGCCGGCGAGGAGACGCGTGCGCAGGCGGGGCGAGACAGTGTCTTCCGGCGCGTCGAGCAGATTCGCGTGCGCGGTCGCTACCTCCACGTTCGAGACGATCGTCGCCGCGCCGCGCCCGAGCTGCATATCGTGCTCGCACATGTCGATCGATTCGTGTGGCCCGATGAGCGACGCTGTTTCCAGCACCGCGTCCCACGCTTGTTGCGATGCGTACGTTTCGAAGTACCCGCTCAATATGCCGACTCTCAGGCACGATTCGCGCTCGTCCGATGGATTGCCATCGAGTACCGAATAAAGCCCCGCGAGATCGCGGACATCGTTCGCAAAGCCGTCGATGCAATCCAGCGAACTGGCGTAAGCGAGCACGCCTCGCCGCGACAGCCTGCCGAAAGTCGGGCTTGATGCTCCACACGTCGCACAGCGCGGCGGGGGCGCGAATTGAGCCATTGGTGTCGCTGCCAAGCGCGAGCGGCACGCATCGCGCGGCGACAGCGGCAGCGGATCCGCCCGACGACCCGCCCGTCATGCGATCGACATCGTGTGGATTACGCACCGGGCCGAAGTGCGGATTCTCGCCGGTCGCGCCACACGCGAGCTCGTCCATGTGCGTCGTGCCGACGAGCACTGCGCCGGCCCGCTTCAGCCGTGCGATGGCATCGGCGTCGTGGATCGCGGCGGGTGTGTCGAGCCGCGCACGCGAACCGGCGATCGTCGTGTGACCTTCGATATCGAAGATACTTTTAGCCGCGAACGGCACGCCGGCAAGCGGTCCCGGATCGATGCCCTGCGCGACGAGCGCGTCGATACGCGTTCCCTGTTCGAGCGCCTCGTTGATGAAAACGTGATGAAAAGCGTTGAGCGAGGCGTTCGCGCGTTCGATGCCACTGAGCGTTTCCCGCGTCACGTCGACGGCCGAACGCTTTCGTGCGCGCACGTCCGCGGCGATTTCAAGCGCCCTCTGCATCATCGCCGGATTCCGCTTCGTCGAGAGCGACGGCAAGTGGCCGCGCGCTCGCATGCATCGAGTCGAGCAGCGATGCGACGTCGGCCAGCAACGCGTCGGGCAACGCGATGTCGAGCGTCGCCGCCCATGCTTTTAGCGCGGCGTCGTCCATGCCGCCTTCACGTCGATGAGGCTGAGCGCTCCGTCGATCCCATCTGCAAGGCGCTCGACGATCGTGTCGATCTGCGCGCTGGTCGTGATGAACGGCGGCGCAATGAGCACGTGATCGCCGATGCGGGCGTCCACAGTGCCGCCCATCGGATACACCATAAGGCCGCGCTTCATCGCCTCGCTCTTGATGATGGCGTGCAGTTTGTGCTTCGGATCGAACGGGGTTTTGCTCGCGCGATCCTGCACCAGTTCAACACCAGTGAAGAGGCCGCGCCCGCGCACATCGCCGATGAACGGATGATTTGCCTGCCGCTCGCGCAGCCGCGCGCGCAGTTGCTCGCCGCGCGCTTTCACGTTGTCGAGCAGCTTTTCTTCGGCGATGACTTTCTGCACTTCGAACGCCGCCGCGCACGCCGTCGCATGGCCGATATACGTGTGACCGTGCTGAAAAAATCCGGATCCGCCGACGATGGTATTGAAAATCTCGTTGCTGACGAGCGTCGCGCCGATCGGCTGATAGCCCGCGCCGAGACCTTTCGCGATCGCGAGAATATCCGGCGAAACGCTGTCTTCCTCGCAAGCGAACAGGTGGCCCGTGCGGCCCATGCCGGACATCACTTCGTCGAGAATCAGCAGCACGCCGTATTTGTCGCAGACCGCGCGAATCTTACGGAAGTATTCGCGCACGGGCGGCACCGCGCCCGCCGTCGCGCCGACGACCGTCTCTGCGACAAATGCCGCCACCGATTGCGCGCCGAGTTCAAGGATTTTTGCTTCAAGTTCGTCGGCAAGACGTTGCGCGAAGGCTTCGTCGGTTTCGCCCGCTTGCTGCTCGCGATAGGCGAAGCAGGGAGTTACGTGATGCGCTTCGATCAGGATAGGCAGGAACGGCTCGCGACGCCATGCGTTGCCGCCAATGGCAAGCGCTCCGAGCGTGTTGCCGTGATAGCTCTGCCGGCGCGCGATGAAGTGCCGCCGCTCAGGCTGGCCCCTCTCGACGAAATACTGACGCGCGAGCTTTAGCGCGGCTTCCATCGCTTCTGAGCCGCCCGATACGAAGTAGACGTGGCCGAGGTTTCCCGGCGCGGCTTCGATGAGCAGATCGGCGAGTGCTTCGGCAGGCTCGGTCGTGAAGAACGATGTATGTGCGTAGGGCAACTCCTGCACTTGTCGCTGAATGGCTTCGATCACCCGCGGATGACTGTGACCAAGGCACGAGACAGCCGCGCCGCCGCACGCGTCGATGTAGCGCTTGCCGGTCGAATCGATGATTTCTATGCCGTCGCCGCGCACGGCGATGGGCAGGCTGGCGCGAGGCGCGCGATGAAATACCGTGGTCATGTAATTTTGCCTTGGTGCGAATCTGGGTGTGAAGGACGTGCGCAACATGCGATTTACAATTCTAACCACACTACAACATATGTTGTCAATAACCGCACGCGGCAACTCAATGCGTCGCCTTGATGTAGCGCGCCGGAATCGTAAGGATCCGGAACATCCACGGCCAGCCGTTCATTCCCCATTCGCCGTGTGTCGCATCCATGATCCACCCCGACAGCGGCCCGTCGATGATCATGCCGAGCGGCATCGCGAGAAACAGCGGGGACATTACCTTGCTCAGACGATACGACGGAAACCACGGACCGAAGTACGCAATGACCGCCGCAAAAAAGCTCACCTCGGTCAGGCGAGCAGGAAGCGCAGCGCATAGAATGGGGTCTGGTTGCGCGTCGCCAGTGTGGCGATGGAGACAATGCCCCACGCGATCAGCGAGCCGCCGAGACAGGCGCGCACGTCGATGCGCTTCACGAGGTAACCGCCGGGCACCTGAAGTAACAAATAGCCGATGAAGAAAAGTCCCGCGCCGACGCCGTATGCCGCTTCGGTGACACTCAGATCGCTCATCATTTGTGCTTGGCGAAACCGACGTTCACGCGATCCAGCCACCTGAAGAAGTAGCACTCGACGGCAATCATGACTTCGTGCTCGGGCAGGTACGCGCGGGACTTGCGGAATTCGGTATCAGCCTCGACCCGGGCGACGACGAGGATCTAATTTTCGAGCCCTTGCTTGCCAATCGATATGTGCTAGCGATGCATCGCTAGCACGAGTGGGCGTCGCGTGAGAGCGTGTCTTTGCGGGATTTGCGTAATGCGAGGCTCGTCATCGGCGGGCGCGACAGTGGCAATCGGCTGCTGCTCGAACTGCTGCTCGGTCAGGAGTCGATCAGTCTGCGATGGTTCTACGAAGTCGAACACATCTCATGCGTCGTCGCGCTGGTCGATGCGGGTCTCGGCTGCGCGATCGTGCCGTCGCTTGCGGTGTCGGCACACTTTGCGCCGAACATTCGGACAGTTCCTATCGCAAGCCCCGAAGTGCAACGCTCGATCGGCATCGTAAAGCATCGCCATGTGTCGATGTCCTCGATCACCGCCGATCTCTGCGAACTACTGCGCGGGTCGATCGACTAGCTCGCCGCGTAGGCGCCCTGTGAGTGCAGCGCGGTTTCGGCCTGCTGCAGATTCGCGATCGCGTCCTTGCCTTCGAGCGCGAGTAGATGCGCGACCAGCATTTCCGCGAGCGCCGATGCCGCCACGAGCGACGGAAAGAAAGACGGCGATTCGTGCGAGAAGATGAGCGTGTGATCGGCGTTCAGCGCGATGGGAGACACGGCGCTATCGGTCAGCGCGACGAGTTTCGCGCCGCGCTCAACCGCCGCCTGCGCGACGCGCAGCGCTTCGACGGAATACGGCGCGAAGCTGACGACGACCACTGCATGCTTTCTCTCGATGCCGCGCAACTGCATTTCGAGCGTGCCGGCTTCTCCGCTGACGAGACTCACCGATGGACGGAAGAGACGATATCCATAAAGCAGGCTGAATGCAACCGGATAGCAGGAGCGAAAACCCGCGACGTGGAGGTGCGGCGCCTTCTTCAACGTCTTCGCCGTTTCGACGACGCTCCCGGCGTTCTGGGCCAGCGTGAGTTCGAGGTTGTGTGATTGCGCCAGCGCAAGCTCCCGGCTGAGCTGGTTGTCGGAGCCGCCTTTGACCAACGAGCAGGCACGCGTCGTCAGCGGCTCCGGGCGCGTGCGCACGCGGCTCACGAAGATTTCGCGCAGCTCTTTCCAGCCCGGGAAACCGAGTAGCTGCGAGAGACGGACCATCGCAGCGGGCTGGACCTTCGCGCGTTCGGCGACCTTGCGCATCGACAGGACGGCGACTTCGTCGGGGTTGTCCAGGAGAAAGGCGGCGCCTGCCTGGAACTGCGGGCTCAAATCGGGAAAGCGGTCGCGGATGGTGGTGACGAGTTCGTTGAAGGTGTGCACGGACAGGCTCGGGCTCGGCGGGTTTCGATATTTAAGCACGGCGCGCCGCGACCGGAGTCCCCTTTTGAGCGCTCTACCCTACTTGTCCGGGCCAGCCACTTCTTGACAGCTGAAGCTCGCGTATTGCGCCACCCGATGAATGTGACGGATGCGCGCGTGTCATTCCGATGCCTGCTCCGCGCACATTGACGCGACCGTCGGACCTCGCAACTTGGGTCTCTCCGGATCTTCGCCGCGTTAGCGGTGCCGCCGCACGGTCGCTAGGTGTAAACCCCTAGTTGCAACCGTATTTTGTTCGTCGAGACTTCGTAACTATATTTGCGTACAACATCAACTCGCAAATGTCATTGCGTACTGACCATACATTTCGACAAGGAGTCGATCATGAAACTCGCCGCAAAATTCGCCGTGGCCGCCGCCGTCGCCGCCGCGTTTTCTTTCGCCAGCGGTGCCGCTTACGCCGAAACGCTGCTTGTGGCGTGCGACACCGCGTTCGTGCCGTTCGAGTTCAAACAGGGCGACGAATACGTCGGCTTTGACATCGACTTGTGGAAGGAAATCGCCAAGGACCTGAGGATCGACTACAAGCTGCAGCCAATGGACTTCAGCGGCATCTTGCCCGCGCTGCAGACGCATAACGTCGATGTCGCGCTCGCAGGCATCACGATCAAGGACGAGCGCAAGAAGGTCATCGACTTCTCCGATGGCTACTACGCCAGCGGCTTCACCCTAATGGTGCCGGAGGACAGCACGATCAAGGGCCCGGACGACCTGAAGGGCAAGACGCTTGCGGTCAAGACCGGCACGTCCTCTTTCGATTACGCAAAAGCGAACTTCAAAAACACGGATTTGCGCGCCTTCCCAAACATCGACAACGCCTATCTCGAACTCACTACCGGTCGGGTGGATGCCGCGATGCACGACACTCCGAACGTCCTTTACTACATCCACACCACTGGCAAGTCGCGCGTGAAGGCGGTCGGCCCGCAGATGATGGCGCAGCAATACGGCATCGCGTTCCCGAAAGGCAGCCCGCTCGTCGCGAAAGTCAACGCTGAACTCGTGAAGATCAAAGCCGACGGGCGCTATGCGGCGATCTATAAGAAGTGGTTCGGCGTCGAGCCGGCGAAGTCCTGACAACCCGCGCGCTACGGAGAATAATGATGCAGTTCGATCTTTCGGTCATCGTCGACGCCGTGCCCGCACTCATGCACGGCGCGCGTCTCACGGTGCTGATCACCATCGCGGGGCTCGCGGGCGGCATGTTCGTCGGCCTGGTGTTCGGCCTGATGCGCGCATACGGCAACACGCTATGCCAGAAGATCGCGTTCACGTATATCGAGTTCGTGCGCGGCACACCGATCGTCGTGCAGGTGATGTTCATCTATTTCGCGTTGCCTTTGCTGCTGCACGTGCGCGTCGATGCAATGACCGCGGCCATCGTGTCGATCATCATCAACTCGGGCGCGTATATCGCGGAGATCGTGCGCGGCGCGTTTCTCTCGGTGCCGCGCGGTCTTAAAGAAGCCGGCCTCGCGCTCGGCATGCCGGGCTGGCGCGTGCTCGCGTTCGTGGTCGGCCCGGTCGCGCTACGGCGCATGACGCCCGCCCTCGGCAATCAGTTCATCGTGAGCCTGAAGGACACATCTCTCTTCATCGTGATCGGCGTGGGCGAGCTGACGCGTCAGGGTCAGGAGATCATGGCGTCGAACTTTCGCGCGGTGGAAATCTGGACGGCCGTCGCGCTCATCTATCTCTGCATGATCGGCGCGCTCAGCTTTGGCCTGCGCACGATGGAACGGCGGATGCGCATCCTATGAATACGATGAACCACAACGGCCACATGGTGCAATTCAAGGGCGTGACAAAGCGCTTCGGCAAGACGGTCGTACTCGATAGAGTCGATCTGAACATCGGCGCGGGCGAAGTAGTCGTGCTGATCGGGCCGTCCGGCTCGGGCAAGTCGACGCTTCTACGCTGCATCAACGCGCTGGAGCAGATCGATGGCGGCGATCTCATCGTCGATGGTATCAGCGTGCTCGGCGGCGCGAAGAAAATGCGCGAGATCCGTCAGGAAGCGGGCATGGTGTTTCAGCAGTTCAATCTGTTCCCGCAGATGACAGCGCTCGGGAACGTCGCGTTCGGGCCGCGCCAGGTGCGCGGGATGAGCAAGTCCGAAGCTGAGTCGCTCGCGCGAGAGCTGCTCACGAAGGTCGGGCTGGGCTCGCGCGTCGTGCACTATGCTAGTGAGTTGTCGGGCGGACAGCAGCAGCGCGTCGCCATTGCGCGGGCGCTCGCGGTGAAACCCAAGCTCATGCTCTTCGACGAACCCACCTCCGCGCTCGATCCCGAGTTGCGTCAGGAAGTGCTGCGCGTGATGCAGGCGCTCGCTGAAGAAGGCATGACGATGGTCGTGGTCACGCACGAGATGGCGTTCGCGCGCAAGGTCGGGACGCGACTCATCTTCATGGAGCACGGGCATATTACCGTCGATGGCCCGCCTGCCGAACTGCTCGATAATCCGCCTAATCAGCGCCTGCGCGATTTTCTGCAACACGTCGAATAACTTTCACGAAACACCTCGAATATGGCAGCACTCGGCTTTATAGAAATCTCCGGTTCCCCGCGCGAGGTGGGCGAAGCACTCGGCCGGTCCGGCACGCACGCAACGCACGCGTATTTATTGAAGACCCGTGCATGGCAAACGGTCATGCAATGGCGCGGCAGCGACACCTCGAAGACGATGGCGTCGCTCGTGCGCGAGCGCTTTCCGCGCGTGTGGGACGAGCTCGGCGGTCTGGCCATTGGTCTCGGCCTGCCGTTCGAGGACGTCTTTCTCTGGAACTGCCGCGGCGATGTCGCCCGATGGCTGCACAACTGTGCAGCTTCCTGGCACGGATGCGCGGCGCATCAGCCATAACGAAAACGGTCTTCCCGGCTTCGCGGGGCATTGCGCGATCGCCGAATGCAGGGTCCAAGGAAACGCGGGTTTCGCGGCCTTCGTTTATCCGGCCTCGCTGCCGGGACATACGTTCGCCGTCACGAACGGCGGTCTTGCTGTGACTGTGAACAATCTGCGCCAGCGCGAAGTCGTCGCGGGCGTGCCGCGCATGGTGCTCACACGCGCGATTCTCGACGCGGTCGATCTCGATGAAGCCGTGTCCATCGTGCGTGACAATCCGCGTGCGGGCGGCTTTCATCTGACGCTCGGCGCTTGCAGCAGTCCCGCGCTGCTAAGCGTCGAATTCAGCGCGCACGACTGCTCTGTCGTCGAAGTGAAAGCGCCGTCCCTGCGTGCGAACCACGCGATTCATCCTTCGATGCACGGCTTCTCGCAGATCATCACGGATTCGTCGCGCCATCGGCAGGCACGGGGCGAAGCGATGCTCGCATCCGGCGAAGCAATCGATTCTCTCGCGATCCTCGCCGATCATGAAGATCCCGCACTGCCGATTCATCGCACGCATCCGGACGATCCTGACGATGAAAACACCCTCGCCACCGCCGACATTGCCATTCGTCCATCTCACATAGAATGGCGGGTTCACGAACATCCCGGGCAGCCCGCCCGGTACTGGATGATCAATGGACACAGGCAAACAGAAGAGGCGTCACGCGAGCAAAGCTGAAGCGGGCACGCAAGTGCCGCCGCGCAGCGTCGACGGCTTGCGCGAACTCGCGATACGCATCGGTCGCGACGAGGCGGAGGTCTCGCTCGGCAGCAAGGCGCGCACCGTGCTCGGAAAGTTACTGGAACGCCCCGAAGAATTGGCGGTGCGCACGATCACTGATCTCGCCGCATCGCTCGATGTTAATGCGTCTACGGTCACGCGCCTGTCCACGAAGCTCGGCTATGCGGGCTTCGCGGATTTTCAGAGCGTGTTTCGCGACAGCCTCGCCGAGCGTCATCGGCATTTTTATAGCCAGCAGGCGGAGCGGCTTGTCGCGAGCAGCAGGACGCACGCCCACGATGCCGCGCCCGAAGTTGACATGGTCGTGAATCTCGCACGTGAATCGATCGGCAATGTGGAAGGCTTCATCGCGCAACTATCGCCCGTCGACTTGCGCGGCGCCGCGCGCCTCATCGCTGATGCGAAGCGCGTACGGGTTCATGGCCTGCGCCAGTTCAGCGCGCTTGCGAGTTTCGTCTGCTACGGCCTTGGCATGATCCGCACGGACGTCGGCCTGCTCGATGCACAGGGGCTCGGCGTCGCGGAAGGGCTCGCGCAGCGTCGCGGAAGGGCTCGCGCAGTTGGAGCCCGGCGATGTCGTTCTCGTCACGAGCGTCGCGCCCTATACGCGCAGCGTCGCCGATGCTGCGATCGCCGCGAAGGAAGCCGGGCTGGATGTCATCGCGATCACCGATACTCTGGCCTCGCCGCTCGTGCCGCCCGCGCGTCATGCGTTCCTGGTTCCACACGATAGCAGCTTCTTCAGCAACAGCATGGGTGCATATCTGGTGTTTTGCGAGGGCCTGCTGAATGTCGTCGCGGCGCATCTCGGAAAGCGCTCGCTGCAGGCGCTCGAACGGCGCGAGCGCCTTATCACGACGCTCGGTATTGAGATGTCCTGACATGGAACAGGGGTGATGCTTCAAGCTTTGCTGGCCCGTTTCTGGCTGTGCGCAAACGCGTAGCTGAACGCCATAAGTGCCAGGGCCGAGATGGCAAAACCCTTTGAACGGCCGTTATGCGCGGCGAAGCCGCCGCCCGAGAGACCAGTCAGCGCAGTCGGCGAATGACGCTTCATGGCCGCTCGGCGCCTCAATTGAATCGCATATCCAGCTAACGCAGCTTGCAAAGGGCGGCCGGCGGCACGCGCCCCACTCCAGTCAGATAACCTCTCCGAACCGGTCACTCAGCCACATTCTGGTTCTGCGAACTGGAGTGCCGCTAAGCGGCCGTTGGCGACCTCACCCAATCGGCCAGTTCCGGCCGCTCGCCCGAGCCATGAAGCCCTCACTCGAACGGCTCTTCCAACCCGAAACCAGCCCGATGTTCAGCGCGCGTATCTTGCCGAAAGCGGGCTCCGCGCGGAGCCCGCTTGCTCGATAAATCGGGCGGCAGGGTCAACTTTGATTACCCCAAAGATCGTCCACCGCGCGGATCGACAGCAAGTAGCCGTTCGCACCCGCCCCGCAGATAACCGCGGTAGCGGTAACCGAGATTGTCGAGTGACGGTATTCCTCGGAGCGCCGGTGGATGTTCGTGATATGCACTTCCACCACCGGCCGGCGGATCAGCTTGACGGCATCGAGCACAGGAATTCGGCCGAACGAAAAGCCGGCCGGGTTGATGATCAGCGCGGCGTCCTGCAGGAATGCCTCCTGAATCCAGTCGATCAACTGGCTTTCGCTGTTGGTCTGACGGAACACGCACTCGAACTTGAGATCTTCGGCCAGCGCAAGACAGTTCTGTTCGATGTCCTTCAGCGTCGTATGGCCGTAAATGTGCGGCTCCCGTACGCCCAGCATGTTCAGGTTGGAGCCATTGAGGATGTAGAGTTTGCGAGTCATGGTTTCAATGTGTAGCGCTACGTTCGAGGGCCGTGTCTTTCGTTTCCCGCGAAGTCGCGATCATGAGGAAGGAGAGCAGGTTCAGCGAGCCGCAGACAGCGACGATGGCCCACGGTGAACCATGAAAGGCATCGAGCAGGGCCACCGCGACGATCGGCATCGGCCCGCCGGTGAGCAGGTTGGCTCCCGAGTACGACAGTGCGGACCCGGTGTAGCGCGCTTCGGTCGGGAAGGATTCGGCGAACCACACGGCTGGATGCCGCTCTGGAACTGCGTGAAGCCGAGGAATGCGCCCATCACGGCCATCGTCATGGCGACCGAGTGCTGGTTGAGGATCGGAAAATAGATCAGGCAGCAGACCAGCGTGCAGAACGAGCCGATCATCAGCGCGCGTTTACGCCCGATCCGGTCGCTCAGATAGCTGCCCGCGAGCGCACCCACGATGGCGCAGACGTTGGCCACCATCAACAGCATGAAGCCGGTCTGCTTGGGCACGCCGAGGTTCTTCGTGAGATAGCTCAGCGAGAAGACCACGATCAGGTAGAACAGCGCAGCCGGGCCGCAGAAGAACAGCGTCAGACGCAGCGCGGTCCGCCAGTGAAACTTGAAGACGACGCCGAGCGGATTGGCGGCGCGTGCGCCTTCGCCTTTCTTTTTCAGCGCCTCGAAGGCCGGCGTCTCGCTGACCTTCATGCGGATATAAATACCGAGCAGCACGAGCACAAAACTGGCGAGGAACGGGATTCGCCATCCGAACGATTCGAAGTCATCGGCCGAAAGCAGAGCAGACAGCGCAAAGAGGGCGAAATTGGCGAGGATCTGGCTGAGCGGCGAGCAGATGCCAAGCAGGCCCGAATACAACCCGCGTTTCGTTGCGGCCGCGTGTTCGACTGCCATCAGTTGCGCGCCCGTCGATTCTCCGCCGAGCGCGAAACCCTGAATGATGCGCAGCGAAACCAGCAAGGTCGGCGCAAGAATGCCGACTTGCTGATACGTGGGCAGCAGGCCCATCAGGAACGACGACGCGCCCATCACCGAAACCGTGACGAGCATCAGGTTCGCCGTCCCCAGCGGTCGCCGAGCATGCCGCAGATCACCGCGCCGAGCGGACGTGCGGCGAGCCCCGCCCAGAAGTTCGCTGGCGACGCGAGTAGCGACGCGGGCGGATCGAGCGAGGGGAAAAACAGCTTCGGAAAGATGGTGGCCGCGACGACGCCGTACAGCGCGAAGTCGAACCACTCCAGCGCCGTGCCGACGGTGGCGCCAGCCACCGCGCGACGCGCCATCAGATGAGCCTGCGCGGAGCGTTCGCCCGCGGCCAAGTTCGGGTCAGCGGTAACTGACATGGGTGTCTCCTGGATTTCGGTATGTGTGACGTTCGCTTCTCTCGACGAACAGGTGCTATCGTTTTCGCTGCGAAGGTGGGGCGTTCCGCACCGGAACTGCATTTCATATCACGAAAATCGTCGAACAATGTCGCTCAAGAACGGCCTGAGAATGCTCGATTTCCTCGCGTCGCAAGGCGAAGGCGCGGGGCTGGTCGAGATCGCAGATGCGCTGGGCATGCCACGCAGTTCGTGCCATCGCGTCCTTGCAGAACTCGTCGAGAGCGGCTACGTCAGGCAACTGGTCGACCACAGCCGCTACATCCTGACGATGCGCATGACGTCGAACGGCTTGGAATTCCTGAGCTTGACCGGCATCGCGGATATTGCCCAGCCGATCATCGAACGCGTCGCCGCGCACACCGGCGAACTGGCGCGACTGTCGCTGTTGGATGGTGAGGCGATCATCTGGGTGGGAAAGGCGGATGGCCAGCGCACTGGCTTTCGTTACGATCCGGACATGGGGCAGGCCGCACGGCTTTCATGCACATCGACCGGACACGCATGGCTCATGACCATGTCCGACGAACAGGCGGCTGCGCTCGTCCTGAAGCAGGGCTTTGGTCAGCCGAATGAGTTCGGCCCCAACGCCCCGACCACGCTCAAGGCATTGCTCGGTTTCCTGCACGCCGCGCGTGTGCGCGGCTACGCGATGATCGATGAGGTTTTTGCGCCGAGAATGTCGGCGGTCGCGGCACCCGTGGTCAGCGGCTCGCGTTGCGTCGGCGTCATCAGCTTGGCCGGTCCGCGCAAGCGGCTGACGGCAGAAAAAGATTCACGAGTACTCGGAACTGCTGCGCGAGGCCGCCAATGAACTAGCCCAGTTGAGCAACATGGCTGGATTTCCAAGCCGGCCACCTCTGGGCAAGGGATGAGCCCGAGCGAGACCGACGCTCTCCGCCGGCCAATACCATGCGCTTCGAATCAGCCGCGTGGTTGGGACTTGTACCGCGACAGCATTCGAGCAGTGGTAAGGCAAAGCTGCTTGGCATGAGTAAGCGAGGCGATGCGTACCTTCGAACCCTACTCATGCATGGAGCGCGATCGGTCATTTACCGAGCGACGCAAAGGAACGACCCAGACAGTTGGTTGGCCAAGTTGACCACGCGTCGAAACGCAAATGTCATAGCAGTCGCGCAGGCGAACAAGACAGCTCAAATCGTTTGGGCTCTGCTATAGTCCACGACCGACAGTTGCGAGCTGGCTACACGCCTGATTCCGCAGCCGTATAGCCAGCCCGGGCACTCAAGACAGGCCTTGTCAGGATAGGATCACACCACCGATTGCTAGGCAGCCACGAAGTGATGGCAAAGCAGGTAAGACCGTGGTTGGCACAGCTCGCACTGGCCGAGGCACCCAGAGTGCGTGAAAGCGATCGAGGCGCCAACCAGCACATCCCATTAGGGACAGCGAGCAAATGCGTCTCGCGTTAAAAGTCCGAATGTACGGATGCAATCTTCCTCTCTTGCTGTCATCGAATGAAAGCTTGGCAAACTGGGGGCGTCCGTGTACGGCCAGTCAACCGGCAAACCTGCAAACGGCTGCCTCCTCAGGAGCTGCCCTGCAACTGATCGTAGGTTACGCCCGCGCTGAGCGGCCCGCGATCGTACATGAGCGTGGCGCTCATCTCGTGACCGATCTTGGTGGCGCCCGGGACATTCGCGCCATCTGGAATGGTCGAATCGTAGCCGCTGCTATGGAGCGCAGCGAAGGTCACACCCGCTGCCTGCACGCCATAGCGGATGGAGTTGTCGGCGCGATTTACCAGTTGCGTGTCCATCGCCTGCGCCGAATAGCTGGGATTGAGCGTGAGCGGATCGTACTTGTACATCACCTCGTACAACAGATTCTGATGACGTCCGAGCGTCACCGTGCCATACGGCGTCGAAATTCCGACGAACGCCTTGCGACCGAACAGACGGCCGCCCTGTCCCAGCGCGCCGTTGTTCACGTTGAAGCCGTCTCCAGCGTGAAGACTGCCTTGAATCCGCCGCCGAGGTCTTCGTTGCCCTTGAAGCCCCAGCGCGATCCGGCGAGATTCCCCGACTGCTCTCGCGCAGCCGATGCCGACCGCTGGCCCTGCACCACGTGATTCGCGTATTCGATACCGACATCGAGAATCCCGTACAACGTGACGGAATTTTGCGCGCTGGCATTCACGGACGCGCAGGCACACGCCGCCGCGATCAGCGACGCGATCGTAGTTGTTTTCATTGTCTGACTTGCGATTGGTGCGCGGTTCGATGCACCGGTCTCCACAGCGCATCGACCGCACGGGAATGCGACGCGGAAAGCGCCGCCGGAC
The DNA here is from genome assembly GCA_940746715.1 of uncultured Paraburkholderia sp. GTDB lineage: Bacteria > Pseudomonadota > Gammaproteobacteria > Burkholderiales > Burkholderiaceae > Paraburkholderia. Next base: position 52,003 of record CALNWN010000003.1, on the reverse strand, counting down.
CTGCTCAGATCTTGAAGCTCTCGAGCGTCGCGGGATGAAACAGTTCCTCCGGCTGAAGCAGACGGCTCGACAGGCCTTCCTCGTGATGCCGCTTCAGAAAGCGCGACAGCACATGGCGGTTCGGCTCGAAGCCATACGGCCAGAAGTCGTGTCCCATCAGGCGGCGCGCATTGCGCAATTGCTCTTCGACGAAAGGCAGTGTCACCTTGGTCGCGGACGTGTCGCTCAGCTTGGCGAGCGCGATCGCCTTGCTCTTTTTCGAAGGCCTTCGCCACCGCGCCCGGCAGCCACGGATGTTGTTCCGCAAGCGAGCGCCGCACTCCCAGCAGATGCATGATCGGAAACAGCTTCGTGCGGCCGTACCAGTCGGCGGCCGCTTTCTGCGGATCGTCGAACAGATACTTCACGTTCGGATGGCCGTTCGTGAAGCACGAGGGCGCACGCGGCCCGATCAACGCATCGATCTCGCCGGATGCGAGCATGCCGGAAATGGTCTTGTCCTCAGGCGCGTTTTCGAGCCGCACGTCGTCGGGCAATCTGAGATTGATCTTTTCCAGACGCCCGGTCTCTTCATAGCCGCCGCGAATCCAAGTCACGTCCGATGCCTTCAGTCCGTGATCTTCTTGGAGAAACAAGCGCGCCCACACGTTGGCCGTCAGTTGATACTCCGGCACGCCGATACGCTTTCCCTTCAGATCGGCCGGCGTCTCGATACCGCGATCGTTGCGCACATAAATCGATGTATGGCGAAACGCACGCGACGGAAAAACCGGCACGCCGATGTACGGACTCGTGCCCGCGGCCGTCTTCACGCTATAGCTAGACAGCGACAGTTCGCAGATGTCGTAATCCGCATGACGGAAGGCGCGAAAGAAGATCTCTTCCGGGTCCTGAAGCATGAAAACTGGATCGACGCCGTCGATCTGCACTTCGCCATCGACGAGCGGCCGCATGCGATCGTAGTTGCCTACCGTGATCGAAAGATTGAGCTTTGCCATATTCAATTATCCTGATGATTTTTTCCGATGACGACATCTCACGCTTGCGCGCTCGAACGCAGCATCGCGAGACAGATTTCGAGCGTGCCGCGCGCCCACTCGCCGTTATGCAGCGGCGCCGATCAGCTCGTCGATGACTTCGGCGCGCGGCACGCGCGGCGCATCGAGTTCGATGCGCTCGCGCCGTTCATCCCCGTACACCACGATGCCATCCGGCATCGGCCGCAAGTCGGCGCGTTCGCACGACACGATCAGCGGACCGAAGTGCTGATGGCTGCGCGCAACGGATTCTTTCGATGCAGACGTATAGGCGTTTCCGCCGTACGTGCCTGCTGCCTTCAGACGTGCTTCCTCGTCGCGCGACGCTACCTGCGAGAGCTTTCGGCGCGCCACGCCGTATTCGTCCGGGCTGCGCGCCTGTCCCATTTCGCCGATCCATCCGGTCCATTCGTCGGAGTCGAAGTGGGCATAGCCGTTGTACGAGAGTGTGGCGAACGCGCCGTTCTCGAACCACAGCGTCCCCGGTATAGGCGCCTTCGGTGGGACGCCCCGCATCCCAGTTGCCGACCGCGGCGCGGATGCGGGTCACACGGCTGCCCGCGAGCATGCGCACGATATCCACCTGATGCGCCGCCTGGCTGAATACCGCGCCACCGCCTTCTTCCGTCTTCAGTTCCTCGGGCCGACGCGGGCGATATAGATAGTCGGTGAAATTGAGCGCGTGAATCATCTTCACGTCGCCGAACGCGCCCGATGCGATCAGTTCACGCGTACGCAGATACGGCGTATCGAAGCTGTGACAATGGCCGACGATCAAATGCACGTTGGCCGTGCGGCATGCGTCGATCATGTCGTCGCATTCGGCAAGCGACAGCGCCATCGGCTTCTCGACAAGCACATGTTTGCCGTGCGCCGCCGCGATCCGCGTATGCGCCGCATGAAACTGATGCGGGCTGGCGATGTAAATCGCATCGATGTCCGGCCCGCGGGCGAGCGCGTCGATGTCGTCGAAGGTCGGTGCATCGAAATCAGCTTCGAACTGCTTGCGCGCCGTCTCGCGCGGATCGCAGGCGGCGACGAGTCGCACGCGCGCGTCGGCGAAGAAGGTCGGCAGCATCAGCGAAAAGGCGCGGCCGAGTCCCGCGATGCCGAGTCGCATCGTCTCCATCACACCTGAACCTGATAGTTCGATTCGAGTTCCGGCGACACGTCTTCGGCACGCTCCACCCATACCGGATGCGCGGCGTATTGCTTCCAGTCCGTGTCTTTGGGCACCATCGCCTGGAAGGAACACACGCTGCGTGGAATCGCTTTGTCGCCCGTGCCGATGGCCACTTCGCCCGCCTGGAACGCCTTCAGCGCATCGAGCATGCGGCGGCGGAATTCGACCACGGCGACATCGCTCGCGCCGAGCCGTTCTTCGGTGCGATCCGCGATCGGGCCCATGGTCAGCCACATTGCGATGTCCTGATTCGGGAAGCCCTTGATGCCGGTGAAGTTGCCCGACTTCATCGCCTCCCGGTCCTGCCAGAAGCGGTTATCGTGATTGCGCAGCGGACGATAGAACTAGTCCAGATCGATGCCGACCTGCTGACCAAGAAACTTGCGCTACGTTTCGGTTTCGGGCGCCTTGTCGGGATGACCCCACGCTATGAAGTAGAACGCGGTGCTCGTGTCATCGCACGGTACGTTGATATTCGCGACGTTGTACAGATTGTTAGGCGGGATCAGCGCGGTGGCGGGCGCGACGAACACGGTCGAGCGCACGTAATCGTGCGTGGCGGCGTTCTGAATCGGACGACGCAATGCGGCGTAGCGAAAGCCGTATTCCGTGCGATGCACCTGCAGGCGCGGCGCCTTGTCGGTCGACGGACGCAGCCAATTTTTCGAGGTGGCCTCCGCTCCGCCGACGCGCGCCGGCACGAAGTCCGACGAATGCAGGCTGGAACTATGCGCGGAGTCGATCGCGCCTTCGAGAATCTGCGCCCAATTGCATGGCAGGATCGCCTTCGCGATGCTCACGCGCGTATCTTCGGTCGGCGCCCACGCGGGCGGCACGAAGTCGGGAATGACATCCTGCGGCCCCATATACGCCCATACGAAGCCGCCCCATTCCTTCGTTTCGTACGCCTTGTGCTTGACCTTCTTCGTCATGTCGCTGCACGAAGGCTCGGAGACCATTTCGATCACGTTGCCCTTCACGTCCATCTTCCAGCCGTGATAGAGGCAGCGCAGACCGCAGTCTTCATTGCGGCCATAGACCAGCGAAACACGCCGATGCGGACAGTATTCATCCATCACGCCGACGTTGCCGTCGGTGTCGCGGAACACGACAAGGTCCTCTCCAAACACGTGCGCCTTTACGGGCGCGCCGTCCGGCTCGCTGACTTCCTCGACGAGACATACCGGCGTCCAGCGACGACGCATCAACTGGCCCATCGGTACATCGCCTTCTACACGGCACAGCAATTCGTTTTCTTCATGCGTAAGCATCGTTGCGTCTCCAGATATTTCAAAGATCGAGTACCAGTTCCCCGCTCTTCGCACGCGAAACGCAGATCATGATCTGATCGCGCTTTTCGTCGTCGCCGAGCACCATGTCGCGATGGTCCGCCTCGCCCGCGCACAGCGTCGTGCGGCATGATCCGCACGTGCCGCTTTCGCATGAGCTCGGCGCGCGGATGCCGTTGTCGCGCAGGATCTCGAGGATCGAGCGATCCTTCGGAATTTCGAAGCTGCGGCCCGAGCGTTGGAGCTTCACGCTGAACGCCGTGTTCTCCGACGCACGCGACTGATCCACGCCGAAACTCTCAAAGTGCACCGTGCCGGTCGGCCAGTGACCCGTCATGTCGCGCACGCCGTCCATCAGGGCGCGCGGGCCACAACAGTAGACATGCGCGCCGCTGCCGGGCTTTTCGAAGATCGACCAGAAGTCGAATGCATTGGCGAGATCGCCGTGATCGTGATGAATCACTACATGCGGCTTCCATTCCGGACTCGACAGCTCATCGAGAAACGCGGTCGTCTCGGGGCTGCGCGACACGTAATACAGTTTGAAGCGCGGGCCGGCGGTGGCCTTGAGATGACGCATCATCGACAGAACCGGCGTGATGCCGATGCCCCCCGCGACGAACAGGAAGCTGCGCGCCCGCTCGCTGAGGCCGAACTCGTTGCGCGGCTCGGAGACCTCGATACGGTCGCCTTCGGCCAGTTCATCCGTCATGCTGATCGAACCGCCTCGACCGGCCGTATCGCGCTTGACAGCGATCACGTAATGGTCGGTTTCGTCTGGGTCGTTGCACAGCGAATAATTGCGGTTTGCGCCGTTCGGCGCGCGCACGGTGAGATGCGCGCCTGCCGTGAAAGCCGGCAGCTCGCGCGTGGCTTCATCGCGTAGTTCGAAACGGAATATGCCTTCCGCCACCTGGTCCTTCTTCGTCACCACGAGTGTCCTGAAAGACAGTTCGTCGTTCATTGCACCTGCTCCCCGCGCTTCGCGCCTCGCGTCTGGTTTGCGTCTGTTCTCGCCTCATTCGACCGTGCCATGCCTCGACTCGATCACTATGACGTTTATATTATATATCTAATCATTTTCCGGCAAGCGGGTTTTCCCTTAGCGTTCGCCGGAGGCCACAAATAAAAACGGCGCCTGCATGACCAAGGCGCCGTCCGTGCTGCGAGATTCGACGTTCAGGATTGTTTCTCCGCGTGCTCGCGCAGGGTATTGGCCGGCACGCCGATCAACACGGCAAGGCCGCCCATCAGCACGATCGCCGCGATCGCCGCCAGTCCGATGGCAAGGCTGCCTGTCATGGTCTTGATCCAGCCGAGCGCAATCGGGCCGCAGAACGCGCCGACCTGCCCCAGGCAACTGATCGCGCCGATGCCCGCGGCGGCGGCATCATCGGAAAGATAGGCGGGTGGAATCGACCAGATGATGGCCGCCGCGCCGAAGTACGAAATGGAGATCATCCCCAGACAGACAATGGCCGCCACCGTGTTGCCCGACAGCACCGGCAGCAGAAAGCCGCCAAGCGCGCCGATGGCCGTGCATAGAAAGAAATGCCAGCGCCGCTCCAGCGTGCCGTCCGAACTGCGCGCGACCGCGAACATCCCGAGCGCGCCGATGATGTACGGCAACGCCGACAGCAGCCCCACGTTCAGCACATCCGATACGCCCGCCTGACGGATAATGGTCGGCGTCCAGTAATTGAGAATGGTGCCGCACATAGGCACGGTCCCCCAGCCCGCCGCGAGGATATACACGCGCGGGTCCTTCAGCGCGGCCAGCAGTTCATGGCGCGTGTGCTTCGCGGGCTTCTTCTCGGCGCGGTCGGCGGCGAGCGCATCGAGGATGATCTTCTTCTGTTCGTCGTCGAGCCAGCGCGCGTCCTGCGGACGGTCGACGAGATAAAAGAATGCGACGATACCCATCACCAGTGCAGGCAAACCTTCGAGGAAAAACAGCCACTGCCAGTTTCTGTAGCCCAGGACATCGACGAAGTTATGCAGGATCCAACCCGACAGCGGCCCGCCGGATGACTCCCGCCGCCGCGATCGCGAGCAGAAAACGCGAGGTGATCCGCGCACGCCGCGCGCCCGGATACCAGTACGTGAGATAGAGAATGATGCCCGGCCAGAAGCCCGCTTCCGCTGCGCCGAGTAGGATCCGCGCGATATAGAACTGCGCAGGCGTGGTCATGAAGGCCATCGCCGTGGAAATGCCGCCCCACAGAATCATGATGCGCGAGATCGTCAGGCGCGCGCCTATCTTCTTGAGCCAGAGCGTGCTGGGTACTTCCAGCAGGATATAGCCGATGAAAAACAGGCTCACGCCAAGGCCGTACGCGGCATCGGACAAGCCGAGGTCGTGCTTCAGCTGCAATTGCGCGAAGCTGACATTCACGCAATCCAGATAATTCAGCACCCAGCAGACGAAGATGAACGACATCAGCCGCCAGGTGACTTTGTGATACGTGGACTCGACGCGCGCCGCAGTCGCGTCCGATTCCGATATGAATTGCGTGACTGTGAATTTGGCCACCAAACGTCTCCGTTTTCCGTGCTCATGAGGACCGATGCGCCGTGTGGCGATGCATGGTTTTTTTCGATATCTAATCATTATAGTAAGGAGAGCGTTGGCGCGGAACAAGTTCGGGTTTACACGGAGACGCCGGCCTCGCCTGTCGATCAGCAACGTGGCGAGCCCACCGGCTATCATGTCGAGAGAACCCGACTGACGGAAGAAATATCGCTATGACACGACAAAAGACTGGTGAAGGCGCGCCGCGCGAGACTGCCGAGATGCTGCGCCACTGGCACGAGTCCGTGCCGAACGACCGTCTCGCGCACTTGGTGAAAGACGCGACGCGCTCGATGGTCCGCGCTTTGCAGATGCGGCTCGCGGAACATTCGGTATCGTTCGGACACTGGACTTTCCTGCGTATCCTATGGGAGTCCGATGGCCTGACGCAGCGCGAACTGAGCGAGCAAGCGGGGGTGATGGCGCCCACTACCTTTGCCGCAGTGACCGCCATGGAGAAACTCGGGCTGGTCGAGCGGCAGCAGCGTCCCGAAAACAAGAAGAACACGCACGTTTATCTGACTGCCGAAGGCCGCGCGCTGAAGGACAAGCTCGTACCGCTCGCGGAGGAAGTCAACGAAATCAGCGTGAGGGGATTAAGCGAGCGTGACATTAAGGTCGCGCGCAAGGTACTTCTTACGATTATCGAGAACCTCGCGGACGACGAGTCCGACTCGACGAATCCTCAGCGGCGCGTTCTGTCGACCCGCGAGTTAGGCAAGCTGATCGCCGAGCGTGGCGAGAGTCTGGAGGATGCTTAGCGTTTCTTGTAGGACGGAGGTTGGGCATGCACGCCGCCACAGACGTCGCCTTAGCGGCAGACATTCTTTCGCAAGGCGGCTAGTATGTGGCCGGCGCGTGCCTTGCGGCGTCGGCACGCGCGCAATCCGCCCGGACGTCCCGCAGGCGCATCGGGTCGGCCACGGTTCGTTCTGCTTTCCCGGCTTTTGCCTGTATGACGCCCAGCTATGGGCAAAGCACCCGCCGTATGCATTCGACGAACCGTTCGCATTGCTGCTTACCTACCGTCGCGCCATCAAGGCGGATGCGCTTGTCGATGCCGACATCGGCGAGATCGGCGCCTTTACACCCGCCTTTACCCGCCGCGACGCTCGATGCCTGGCGTGCGGACATGACCCGCGTCTTCAACGGTGTGGCGCCCGGGGGACCGGTTCTGCGGGGTATTCCTGCCCGGCCACGGCGCACGATTCTGCTCCAACGGAACTCTCGTCAACGCCCATCTGGCGAACAATTTCGCCCACCGCCGCCACTGGTACGACCGTCGTTCTGGCGAGTCGTCGACGAATTCACATCACTTCGCGACTATGCGTGGCGCGCCGTGGAGGCTCGGCGCGCATGAACGCCGTCGTTCAGCGTCACAACCAGTCGATTTCGAACGGGCAATCGGTAAGAGAAACGCAACCCTGCTCGGTAATCACCACCTGCTGTTCGAGTTTGACGCCTTCCGTGCCGCCCGCGGCGCCGACATAGCTTTCAACGCACACGGTCATGCCCGCCTCGAAAAGGCCGTCGTAACCTGAGATGTCCCAGTCGACGTCATGTGCGACGGACGGGTATTCATCGACCATGCCGATGCCATGCGCAAGACAACAGTACCTGTTCCTGATGAACGGCTCCGGGATCTTCCATGCTCGCTGCGCGAACTCTCTAAACGACATGCCCGGCCGCAGCAGGTCCATATTGAAGTGCACCTGCGAGTACGCGAGCTCGTAGAGCTTGCGCTGCCGGTCAGTCGCGGCGCCATCGCCCACGTGCCACGTGCGCGAGATGTCCGAGCAGTATCCGTTTGGACCGACCATATCGGTATCGAACGCCAGAAGGTCGCCGTTTTGCAGCACTCGCGAAGAGCACTCGTGCATCCAGGGATTGGTCCGAGGCCCGGACGCGAGAAGCCGGGTTTCTATCCACTCTCCGCCATGGCGGATATTTTCATAGTGCAAATGCGCCCAGATTTCGTTTTCCGTCAAGCCGGGACGCAGTTCGCGCCGCATGCGCGCGATACCTTTTTCGGCCGTACGCAACGACTCGCCGATCAATATCAGCTCGCCTCGCGACTTGATGAGTCGCGCGGTCTCCATCAACGCCTGCCCGTCCAGCAGTGCGATCCCGTGCTCTTGCAGCCAGGCTGCGCCGAACGGGTCCAGGCGGTCCACAGCGAGGAGGGGCTCGCCCGGTGCACGCTGACTCAATACGTCGAGAATTTCCGCGCCCCACACTTTTGCCCGGCGCTCGGCCTCATGGCCGGCATTGAAAAACATCCAGCTAAGAGCGTGGCGAAATTCCACGTCGACGCTCACACCGTCCCACACATGTTCGCAGCTGTGAAATTCCCAGGCCACGATACGCCCGTCCGCGAACATCATTACGTAATGCGCCGGGTTGCGGCCGGTCCACACCTGCATGTTCGACGTGTCGGTCGCATAGCGGATATTGACCGGGTCGTAGAGCAGAATGGCGGGACATCGATGCAGACGCAGCTGTTCCAGCACGCGCGAGAGTCGGTACGCCCGGACCTCTCGCATCATGTTGTCCCTTGCATCATGCTCGGGTGCGCTATTCGCGTCAGTAAGCCTCGCACCGGCGGTTGCGATCGCTTTAAACATGCTTGCCTGTCGGATATGAAACCGTGAACGGATGCACGGCGTTGCAGCGCTTCACGAAATCAGAGTTCCAGCACGAGGTCCGATGTTGGCCGGCTGCAGCAAAGCAGCCGCAGCCCTTTCTCGATCTCTCCGTCGCGTATCCCGCCCTGGTGCTTCATGTCGACGGTACCTTCCAGAACCCGGGTCTTGCAAAATGCCCTGACTGCACGATGACGGAATCGCCACTCCCGCACGTCGCGCAGCAGAAAGCACGGTGTCCGAATCAGTCATGGAGAATGATTTCGACGAGCGAGACAGCGTGACCGTGAAGGTCTTCTGTCCCGATGCGTGCTCCGGCTGAGCGGGCTGTACCGCGACACCAGCAGTGAAATCGAAGCTCTCCTGGTGGTAGCGCGACGGATCGTGCCCGCCTTCTTCCAACATGGCACGCACGGCGCTCATGTACCCGGCCGGACCGCAAGTGAACACTGCTCTCTCGCGGTAGTCCGGTGCCCATTCGCGCAGAAGCGGCAGGCTGAGCTGGCCGGTCGGACCCGCCCAGTCCTGCTTGTTGCCGATGCCCTCGCAAACAAAACATGTGCGAAGCCGGGGAGACAGCTCACAAAGCCGCTGCAGCTCGCGGCGAAAGATAATGTCCGCGGGTGTTCTCGCGCTATGAACGAACACGATGTCCTTGTCGAGCCCGAGATCGATGCCTGCTCGCGTCATCGACATCAGCGGAGTGACGCCGGAGCCCGCGGACAGATACAGAACCTTTGGCGCAGCGACGCTGTCGCCGTGAAAGTGCCGGACGGGCCGTACGCGCGCAACTGCTTTCCTGGCTGCATGTTTTCGTGAAGCCAGTTGGACATCGCACCGCCGGGCACTCGCTTGACCGTAATGGAGACGAGATACGGACGCGTAGGCGGCGAAGAGATCGTGTAGCAACGCTCGAGCCGTTGCCCATGGACATCCGCCCAGACCGTCATGAACTGGCCCGGCTCGAAGCGCACCGGCAGGCCGTCTTCGGTGCGGAACTCGAACGTCTTCACGTCATGTGTCTCGTCAATGACGCGGCAACACATCAACGTCTGCTGTTCACCACTCGGCCAGTGGCGCGCACCTTGCTTCCACGTGGCAGCTTCAGTCAATCGGTCCGCGGCTTGTGGCAACTGATGAAACATGCTTTCCACGCAGTTCATGGCAATCACTCCACTCAGGCGATGCCGTGTGCGCTCAGGCGGGCCGCATACCAGCGCGAGAACTGATCGACGTAGGCTTCGGTGAACGGCGAGAACACGCCGGGCACATAGGCCGGATCCTGCGTACCTCCATGCGTGATTTCCACGAAGTGCTTGTCCTGCGTGTTCGTGGCAAGCCAGACCTCGGTCAGATCCTTGACGTTGTAGTCCACGCCCTCCACCGCATCCGCATGAACGAGCCATTTGGTGCGCACGAGCGTTCTGTCCGCTGCAAGAGGAATGATGTAGCTAATCACCGCATGGTCGCTCATCACGTGCGTCCACGAATTGTGAGTCCACAAATGGGTGTCTCCCAGATCGCGCCGCGTAAGGTTGCCGAAAAGCCGGGTGCTCGCTACCCTGGTGCTGATGGTTTGCGATTCCCCCGCACCGGCAATAACGAGTTGCTGGGTGCGGAATTGCGTTACCGCATCTTCGTCGAGCCATTCGACTGTTTCGCTGACGAATCCATCGCGCTCCCAGCCGGCCTGACACGCCGCGTTGCGCGACTTGTACTCCTCCAGCGCCACAAGCGATTCTTCGCTGAGATTTTCTGGGCAGAAGTCGAAGTCTTCTGGCAGGAAGGACGCGGTCAGTTCGGGATGAGTACCCTGGCAGTGGTAGCACTCGCGGTTGTTCTCGATGACGAGTTTCCAGTTGCCGTTCTCGACTATCTCCTGCTCGAAGGCAATTTTCGTGTGCTGCAGATCATAGGGCGCGAAGCGCGGCGCCATGGTCTGTTCCAGTCTTGAGATATCCTCCGGCGCGTTCTTGTCGAGGCAGACGAAGATGTGGGTGCCGACGATTTTCGTGTTAACCGGAATGAGGCTACGGCACGTCACATCGAAATCTTTGCCCATATGTGTCGTGTGACGCAGGCTTCCGTCCAGGTCATACGTCCACTGGTGATAAGGGCACACGAGCATGCCGACCGTCGACTTGCCGGCTTCCTTCAGCCGCGCGCCGCGATGCCGGCATACATTGCGATAGGTGCGGATGTTCTCGTCGTCGTCGCGAACGATGATGATGGAGGCCTTGCCGATGTCTACCATCGAAACGTCGCCGGGTTCCGGCACGTCGGCCGTCACGCCGACCAGAATCCAGTGCTTATAAAAAAACACGTCGACGTCGGTCTCGAACACGTCGGCACGTCCGAACAACTCGCCGGGCATGCCATAACTTGGCTCACGGCTACGGACCAGCTCACCATGGGTCTTGAGTTGCACTTCAGACATCGTCGTTCTCCAACATTCAGGGGTCTCGGGACTTCAATCGGTCCCGCTATGACTTGAGTATTGGATCGACGAAAATCAGCGTCAACGCGCTTTATTTTCGGCCTGGCATTACTTTGGATTATGCGAGTGCGCGTGCGCGGCGCAAGGCTGATGCGCGTCACTACGCAGCCACGCAATCACGGCCTCGATGGATGGGTTGATGGTTCGTCCGTGCGGTATGACGACGTAATACGAATCGCTCGTCGCATAGGATGCGACCGGCAGGCGCACCAGCTCGCCCGCCGCAATGAGGCCGTTCACGAGCCTGCCCCAGCCGAGCGCAATGCCGAGACCGTGGCGCGCCGCATCGATTGCATCGGTGTAAAGCGTGCAGCGCAGCGCATAGTTCAAACGTACAGGTGTGAAGCCCACGGCACGAAACCATGCGTCCCACCCCATCCAGCCTTCGGAGGTGATGTCGGACTCGATCAACGCCGCGCTGGCCACATCGTGCAGCGACTCCGGCGTGCCGCGCGATTCGATCCATGCCGGTGAGCAGACAGGAAAGACCTCCTCGTCGAAAAGCCAGGTCGCAGTGCCGTCGCCCCATCTGCCGTTGCCGAATCGAACGGCTACGTCGACCTCCTTCGGCCTCAGGTCCGCGTTGAACATCTGCGTGGAAATGCGAAGCTGCAGGTGGGGCTGCTCCTGTTTGAGCGCCGCCAGCCCGGGCAGCAGGCGAAAGTGAGAGAAGGCCGACGTGGCCGCCAGCACGAGTTCCTGCTCGACAGGTCCACTGGAAAGCCGGTCGAACACGCCAGCAATCTTCTGCATGGACTCGGCCACCACCAGATAGAGCGCTTCTCCTTCCGGCGTCAATTCGATCGATCGATGCAAACGCTCGAAGAGCCGCGTTCCCAGCGTTTCCTCGAGGAATTTCACTTGCCGGCTGACCGCCGCCTGCGTCACACCGAGTTCGTTCGCGGCAAGCGTAAAGCTCTGGTGCCGTGCCACCGCCTCGAATTCGACGAGCGCGGTCACAGACGGAATAAGCCGCCGGTATCCTTTAGTTCGCGGCGTGGATGGTTTGAGCGGCACAGCGGTCAAGCTCGCGCTTTAGTAACGATGGTCGACTCAGTGCGCGCCACAACCAGCACCGTACAGCCTTCTTTCGACGAAGTGCTGTGTCGCGACCCCGCGAGGTATGACACCGTTTGCCCGGGCAGAAAGTCAGTGCCGTCGTGATCGGTGAAAACGCCATCCAGTATCAAGACGAGTTCGGTCGAGTCGTGCCGGTGATCGAGCGAGCGGGCGCCGGGTTGCAGTCGCATCCAGTAGCTGTTCCAGGCACCCTGCTCGTCTTCGGCTACCGGAATAAACGAGAAACCCGGCAGAATCGTCTCGCCGATCTTCATCCGCTGCCAGTCGCGCTCGTCGATCGAATACCAGCGGCGACCATCCTTTACTTTCACGCCAAAAAGGTCCGGTTGTTCCGGCATACGTTTGCCTCCCTTCTCTGCCTACGCTTCTGTCTTTGAACCGGGCCAGTCGCGCATCATCGCGCCGACCTCCTCGCCTAGCCACTCGCGAAACCGGACGTATTCCGGACGGAGTCTCGCGCTCTTGTTCGTGATCAGGTAATGATGGCGGTCATGGAACTCCAGTGCGTTCTGGACGGGTCGAATAAGTAGGCCCTGCTCGACCTGGCGATGCACCAGGTGATGCCACCCGAGCAGCGTTCCTTCGCCCGCTTCGGCTTGCGATACGAGCAGCCGATAGTCATTGCTTTCCAGATGCTCGTTCTCGACCAGTCTGTCGGAGCCGTCGCCCTGCTGGAACCAGTTGCGCCAGACCGACCAGTCCACGTGCTCGCAGACCTGCGCGCGGCCCAGCAAGGAAAGGTTCAGCGTCGCATGCGACAGAAGATCGAGCGGCTTAACCGACTTCGCACGGAAGTGGCGCTCGTAAAAATCGTGGCTGCATACCGGATAAACAACATCGTGAAAGAGCGGCTCGATATCGTATTCCGGTTCGCGCGGCGGGTTCTTCGTAATGATGACATCGGGCTCCATCAGCTCGTCGAGCTCCATGAAATGCTCGGTCACCATGATGTGAAGGCGGATATCGGGAAACTGCTTGCGAAACGAAGGCAAACGCACAGACAACCACAGCGCGGAGAACGTATGCGACACGCAGATCGTGAGCGCGTGCTTGTCGTTCCGGCGCACAGCCTGGGCCGCCTCGGCAATGTTCATGATGGACAGATAGGACGCGTTATAGAGAATGCGCCCCGCATCCGTCAATGCGATATGCCGGCCGGTGCGTTCGAACAGCGCGACGTCCAGCGAATCTTCGAGTTCCTTGATTTGCCGGCTGATTGCCGCCTGTGTGACGCACAGCACTTCAGCGGCTTGTGTGAAGCTCTCGTAGCGTGCAGCCGTGACAAAGCATTTCAGAGCACGTAACGACGGCATCTGAGCTAATAATCGGTCGGCAAACACCGGTTTCTTTTGCATGGCTTTCACCTGTAAAGCGGACGCGTCCGGAACCGACAACGACTCCGCCGACGCTGCGCAATGCCCCGTGACAATGCGTTGACCGCACCCTCGAGAAGAACGCTCCAGCCTCAAACAGTTTGCGATTGTTCGACGAACCTGACAGGAGTAGCGAACCCCAATACGCGTGGCCGTTGCTATTTCCATTACGCACGCGGCACGCGGCGCCAGCACGCGCTCGTGCGTTGTGGCTGCGAAAACGGCCCGCGGCAGCTTCACCGCTACGCGCTGCCCTGATTCGATCCAGCACGCCGTCGAGCGCCTGCTGGAAATGGGCGTAGGTTCCACGCTGCGAAAGCTCCGCGTGCACCTGCTCGTTGATGCCGCCAGGTGTCATGCATTCGTCGGTCATTTGCGCAAACGGCTGCATGGTTCGCGCTGCGTCGTGGGTAAGTCCCGCATAATAGCCAGACAGAAAAGCGCGGGCGGCGTCATACTCGACGCCTTGCTTGACGAGCCATACCGCCTGGCTCTCCAGCACCGCATAAAAGCTCGCCATGGTCGCAGTGACGGCGGAGAGTGCGTCGAACCTGGTTTCGTCGTCCACTTCCACCGCTTCGCTCAGCGCGGAAAAAATGCCCCGAGCCGTTTTGTCGGCGGGACAGATCGCAGTACTGCCCCGGCCTTCTGCCACCGCCGGTAACGGAACGGCGCGCGTAACGCTGTGCACCGGTCCGACGAGGCGGCGAAGCTGATCGAGAGGCACACCTGCAAGGAAGCTGATCACGCGATGGCGCGCAGAAAACTCCAGTTGACCGAGCACGTCCACGGCGATCTGCGGGACCACTGCAAGGCATACCGCATCCGACGGTTCGAGCACTGCCTGATTACTTGGGCACACGTTAATCCGCTCGTCGAGTGCCGCGAGTTCGCCGGCGATCCGCTCGTTGCGCGGCGATAGCGATATGCGCTCGAACGCAACGTCGAATCTGAGCATGCCCGTCACGACTGCTTTCGTAATAGTCCCCGTCCCGATGAATCCGAATCGCATGAGATCTCACTCGATGTTATGCACGACAATTGCCAAGCAGGGTCGCCCGGGCCCTTCCTCAGTAAAGGTGCCCTAGAGCGCCTGACTGTTACGCACGCCGGCGGTGACCGCCCGCCGCGCTTGACCTAGTCGAGCTTCAGCCAGGTCGTTTTCAACTCGCAGTATTGGTCGTGTGCGTAGACGGATTTGTCCCGACCACCGAAGTCCGACTGCTTGAAACCGCCGAACGGCGTGGACAGGTCGCCTTCGCCGAAGCAGTTCACCGTCACCGTGCCCGCGCGGATGCGCGCGGCGATCCTATGCGCGTAATTGACGTTGTCTGTCCAGAGCGAGGCCGCAAGGCCATAGCAAGTGTCGTTTGCAATCTGCACCGCAGTCGATGTCGGTGTATTCGATGAAGCACACCACGGGACCGAACACCTCCTCGCGCGCAATACTCATACTGGGGGTAACATTGTCGAAAATGGTCGGCTCGACGAACCAGCCGCCCGTTTCAGTACGCGTGGCCCTGCCTCCGCATACGAGATGCGCGCCTTCTGCCTTTGCCTTCTCGATATGCGCGAGCACTTTCTGGTAGTGCTTTTCTTCGATCAGCGCGCCGAGCTTCACGTCCGAATCAAGCGGATCGCCCGTCTTCCAGTTTTCCAGCACGGCCATTATCTTGTCGAGCAATTGCGCCTTCAGGCTCGACGGAACCAAGATGCGGGAGCCCGCGCTGCAGTTTTCACCCATGTTCCAGAACGCAGCCGCGACTGCCTGCTCGGCCACCGCGTCGAGATTGGCAACGTCCGGCAGCACGACCTGCGGATTCTTGCCGCCGCATTCGAGCACGACTCGTTTCAGGTTGGTATCCGCGGAATAGTGAAGGAACCGCTTCCCGGTCTCCGTGGAGCCTGTGAATGCGATGAGATCGACATCGCCATGACGCCCCAAAGCCTGCCCCGCACTCTCCCCGAAGCCGGTTACGACGTTGAAGACGCCGGCAGGCACGCCTGCTTCGAGGGCGAGATCGGCAATGCGCAATGTCGAAAGCGACGTTTGTTCAGCGGGCTTGACGATGACGCTCTGTTGCCTACGGAAAGCGCCGGGCCTATTTTCCACGCGAGCATCAGCGCCGGAAAATTCCACGGCAATACCGCGCCCACCACACCAATGGGCTCGCGCGTGATCATGCCGACCACGCCCGCACCCGACGGAGACAGCGCGTCATAGCGCTTGTCCGTTGTTACTTCCGCGTGCCAGCGGATGCATGCCGCCGACTCGGGAATGTCGAGCCCCATGCACTCGCTGATGGGTTTGCCTGCCTCGAGTGCTTCGAGAAGCGCCAGTTCCTCGGCGTGTTCTTCAATCAACGCGGCGAGCCGCAGAAGCACAGCCTTGCGTGCCGCCGTTGCAGCTTTCGACCACACGCCCGATTCGAACGCATCTCGTGTGGACGCGACGGCTCGGTCAATATCCCTTGTGTCGCACTTCGCGATCTCGGCCAGCAATTTTCCCGTCGACGGGTTGAGCGTGCCGAAGGTCTCATTGGATGCTGCAGGACACCGTGCCCCTGCAATGAACGCGCGTCCGTCGAGCGACAACACCTCTGCTTTCTGCTTCCATTCCTGATAGCTGGTCATATGCTGTCCTTTGATTTAAAGCTCGGCTCCCGCCGAGAACTCCTTCATCCAGATAGCCGCGGTCACGGCGACATCTGCGATAGGACGTATCGGCAAAGAGCGGGGATGGGGCTGGTTCAAGAGCTGGCGGATCAGATCGTTGTCGCGGCCGAGCGCATATTCGGCGATGAGTTTGCCGGACGCGGAACCTCGGCTCAGGCCCAGGCCGTTGCACCCTACCGCTTCAAACACACCGTCGGAGCGACGCCCGAAGAGCGCTCCGTCGTTGACCGACAGACACAAAGGGCCGCCCCACGTGTATTCGAGCTCGACGTCTTCGAGCATCGGAAAGCGCCGCTCGAATGAACGCCGGTGCAGACTCTTCGCCTTCGTGAGGTCCGCCTGAGATGCCTCCAGACCCGGTCGAAACGCAAAATGATTGCGAACACAGATGCGGTCCGTGACAAGACGCCGAATGGTCGAACCCATCGGGTCCGCGGGAATCAGCGACCAGGAACGCGTGCCACCGAGCCGGCGCACTTCGTCCGCATTCATCGCGCGTCATGGAGGCGAACGTATAGACCGGCAACAAACCGTTCGGATGTCCGCCAAACGTCGCAGCATATGCGTTCGTGCAAAGGATCACACAGTGGGCGATAAGCTTGCCGTTCGCAAAGGAAAGAACCTTGCTCGAGCCGCTGTCCGATATTCCTCTCGCAGCGCTCGACTCGAATACCGTCACGTTCTCCAGCAGCGTTGAAGCGAGCCCGCGCATCAGCGCCGCCGGCTGAACCGTGCTGCACCCAGGCGTAAAAGCGCACCTTCGTAAAAGTCGGTGCCTGTCACGCTTGCGATTGCGGCCGCGTCCAGCCATTCGAAATCTTCGTCGATGCGCGCAAGTCCCTCGGCGAAGTGCGCGAGCGCTGCGTGCCCCTTCCTGTTGACCGACGCATGAAATTTGCCGTCGTCCCGCCAGTCGCAGTCGATGTCTTTTTGCTTCACCACCGAGCGCACATAGTCGATACCGTGCCGTTGCAAACGTACATCGGCTTTATCGGCTTCCACGCTTCGCGAGTAGCTTTCGCTGCTGATGTCGTGTGGCAGATCGACGAAGAAGCCGGAATTGCGTCCGGCTGTCGTGCGACCAATGCGGTCCGCCTCGACGAGCGCGATCGAAGCATCGGGCGCGAGCTCGGCCAACCGCCGCGCCGCGCATAGCCCGGTAATGCCACCACCCACAACGACCCAGTCATAGTGCTGCTCCGCAGTGACAGCAACTGCGGGCGGGGCTGGCGGCAAGCTTTCCCACCAGCCGTTCACACCGTCCGGCGCAGGAAAACGCACGAATTCCAGATTCGAGGCCATGAAGTCTTACTGAGTGTTGCGCAACAGGGGTTGAACGAGCCGCGCGAATGCGGCGCGCTCTTCTTCATTGAGCGTGCCGAGCGGCGCACGCGCAACGCCGACCGGCATGCCCGCGAGCTCGCAGCCGTAGCGAACGTACTGAATGAATTTGCCATTGCGCTCCAGCAGTTCGAGCACGGGCAGCAATTGCGCCATCAATTGACGCCCCGTTGCAAAGTCGCCGCGCTTCGCACATGCATCGAAGAGCGACGTATGCGCTTCCGGCAGAAAGTTCGACGCGCCCGCGACCCAGCTCTTCGCACCCCAAACGAAGAACTCCAGCGCCTGATCGTCCATCCCGCAGCTGAGCACGAGCTTCTCGCGGAAATGCGTCGCGAGGTGATGCAGGTGCGAAATATCGCCCGTACTCTCCTTCATCGCGATGAAGTTCGGCCGCTCGAGCAACGTGGCGAGAACGTCGTCACCGATTTCCGTTCCCGTACGCGCGGGAAAGTTGTACAGCATGATCGGCATGTCGAGGCTGTCATCCACCTTCAGCAGGTGGTTGAGCAGTTCGTCCTGCGTCGGCTGCGCGTAGTACGGCGCGGCAACCAGCAACGCAGACAGGCCCGCACGCTTCGCTTCCAGGCCCAGACGAATGACTTCTTTCGTGGTGGTGGCGTTGATGCCGGCGGTCAGATACGTCTTGCCGCCTGCTGCCTCGGCTACCGTGTTAAAGGTCCGAACGCGCTCGTCGAAGCTGAGCGCATAGTATTCGCCGGTGGTCCCGCCAATCCCGAGCCCCGCGACGCGGCCCGCCAGATTGGCCGCATGCTTGCCGAGCAGCTCGTGATTGATCTCGCCATCCGCATCGAACGGTGTGACGAGCGGGTGTATGTACGCCCTCGAAACTCATTTGGATTCTCTCTTCAATAGACGACGCGATGTCTTCCTGACGACGTGTATCAGTCGTTATGCGCCGTTGTGGTTAAACAAGTGCGTCCGCGTTGGAGTAAATCGGGAACTGGTTGCACAGCTCGCGCACCCGAGCGCGCACCGCGCGCTCCACCCGCTCGTCGCCGTCGGGTTCACGCTCGAGTGCCGACAGCACGTCGATGATCATTTCGCCGACCTGCTCAAACTGAGTCGTGCCAAAACCGCGCGTGGTTCCCGCAGGGGTGCCAAGGCGGATGCCCGAAGTGACGGTCGGGTTCTCCGTATCGAACGGAATGCCATTCTTGTTGCAGGTAATGCCCGCGCGTTCGAGGGCCTTCTCGGCCTGAGTTCCGGTAAGGCGCTTTGCACGCAAATCGACGAGCAGCAGATGGTTGTCCGTGCCGTCGGTCACGAGATTCAATCCGCCGGACTTCAGAACGTTGCCGAGTGCCTGTGCGTTGCGCAGAACCTGATCGATGTACGCGGTGAACTCGGGGCGCAGCGCTTCGCCGAATGCAACCGCTTTGGCTGCGATGACATGCATCAGCGTGCCGCCCTGCAGTCCCGGGAAAACCGCCGAGTTGATCTTCTTCGCGATGTCGCCGTTGTTCGTCAGCACGAACCCGCCGCGCGGTCCGCGCAGCGTCTTGTGCGTGGTCGAGGTGACGACGTCGGCGAACCGAACGGGATTCTCGTGCCGGCCTGCGGCAACGATTCCCGCGATGTGCGCCATGTCCACCATCAGCAGTGCATCCACGCTATCGGCGATTTCGCGGAACCTGGCGAAATCGAGAGCACGTGGATAAGCTGAATAGTCGGCGATAATCAGCTTCGGCCGATGTTCCTCGGCGAGCCGGCGCACTTCGTCGTAGTCGATGCGGTAGGTGTCGCGATTCACGCCGTACTGCACCGCGTTGAACCACTTGCCGGAAAGCGCCGGGCGCGCGCCATGCGTCAGATGACCGCCTGCATCGAGCGACATGCCCATTACCGTCTCGCCCGGCTTCACGAGCGCGAGCATAACCGCGCCGTTTGCCTGTGCTCCCGAATGCGGCTGTACGTTCGCGAATTCGGCTTCGAAAAGCGCCTTGACGCGGTCGATTGCCAACGCTTCAATCCTGTCGACGTGCTCGCAACCGCCGTAATACCGCCTCGACGGATAGCCTTCGGCGTACTTGTTGGTCAGCATGGTCCCTTGCGCTTCCATTACCGCGGCGGAAACGATGTTTTCGGATGCGATCAGTTCGATCTGCGTCTGCTGGCGGCGCAATTCCAACGCAATTTCGGATGCAATGACGGGGTCACGGCTCTGGAGGTTTTCAGCAAAAAAACGCGCGTTCTCGTTCACGTGGTCACTCCGGATGAAATCATGTAAGGCAGGTCTTGCTTGAGCACGCATGCGTCTCGTGGTGCCCGGTTTCCATTCGTGGTTGCCTTGCTCAGGGCCTCTGTTGCTCCAATACGGGCGGCTGCAGGCTTGCCGTCTACTGCTCGAGCCAGGCCTTGACTTTCTCGGAATGGGCGTCCACAAATTTCTTTGCCGCGGTCGCATAGTCGTTCGTGCTGTTGCCCTGATATTCGATCGACTCGACATCCGCGAGCGTCAGCTTGAAGTGTTTGAAGAAGACATCCGCCCGGGGAAACTTGCTCGCGAACTGCTTCCAAGCAAAGGCGTGGATCTGCTCTTCACCGCCGAGAGTGCCCTTCGGATCTTTCAGGTAACGCATCTGCCACTTCTGAAACAGCCAGTGCGGGCTCCATACGGTCGCCACGATCCATTGCTTCGACTGATATGCACGCGCGACGCTGGCAAGCATGCCCGCTTCGCTGGACGACTGCAGCGTATAGCCGTTGAGGTCGTAGGCCTTGATCGTCTTTTCCGAAGCCTGCATCAAACCGCCGCCCGGCTCGATGCCTTGAATCGTGCTGTTGAATTTGCTCTTGACCTCGGGCTTCGCCAGATCGGCGATCGACGAGACCTCGGACTCCGGCACATACGCCGGCACGGCCCAGCCGTTCTTGCCGCCTGTATAGATGATGCCGACATCATCCATATCGTTCTTGTACTTGGCGTAGTAGGTTCCGTGGGTAACCGGAAGCCAGCCGTCGACCATGATGTCGAGGTCGCCGCGCGCCACACCCTGATACTGAATGCCGATATCTGCCTGCACGAACTGAACCGGTTGCTTCAGATTATTCTCGAGAACGTACTTCGCCACATTTGCTACGGCCAGCACGTCCGCCCAATTGGTGACCGCAATCTTGACCGGTTCTGCCGCGACGGCAGGCATCACGCCGCTGCCGACCGCGACCGCCGCGGATATCGCCAGTTTCGCGGCGAGCGACTTGAAGATGTTGCCTTTCATCTAGTACTCCTACCTGACTATAAGATTCGTTAAAATTTCAACGATCGCTGCTGCGACTCAGCGTCTGGTCCCCAAACTCCGTACCGCTTCAGTCAGGTGCGCGCCGCCGCACCCGCGCCGGCCTTCGCCGTCCGAGCACCCGTCCTGACCTTCTTTGCCTTTACGCCAAAACTTTCCGTCAAACGATCGAGCACGATGGCGAGCAACACGACACCCAGGCCGCCTTCGAAACCGATGCCGATGTCTAGCCGCTGAATTCCGCTCAATACGTATTCGCCGAGGCCGCCTGCGCCAATCATTGACGCCACCACGACCATCGACAGCGCCATCATGATGGTTTGATTAACGCCTGCCATGATGGAGGGCAGCGCATTCGGCAATTGAATCTTCCACAGAAGCTGTGCATCGGTGCTGCCGAATGAGCGGCCGGCTTCCAGCAATTCTTCTCGCACCTGCCGGATGCCAAGCGTCGTAAGACGGACGACCGGCGGCATGGCGAACACGATGGTCGCGATGACCGCGGGCACGCGGCCACGGCCGAACAGGATCATGGCGGGGATCAGGTACACGAATGCCGGCATGGTCTGCATGGAATCCAGCAGCGAGCGCAGCACCATTTCGACGCGCCGGTTACGCGCGCCCCATATGCCGAGCGGCACGCCGATCACCAGACTGAAGAAAGTCGCGGCGACGACGAGCGCGAGTGTCGAGACCGTCTGGGCCCACAACCCCATGTAATGAATCGCGAGAAGCGCAATCCCGACGAATGCCGAGAAGAGGACGCCACGCCGCCACAGCGCAAACGCCATGAGAATGACGAGCATTGCGACAAACGGAACCGCGGCGAGACCATCTTCGAGCAATTTGACGACTGCACCAAGTGCGGCCGAAAGAGCGTCGAAGCCGCCGCGAAAATGCTGGAACAGGAAGTTGACGGCGTTCTCCGCAAACTTTCCGATGATCGACGAATTCATGCTGCTCTCCGTTCCATGACCTGTTTGAGTATCGTCCGGCACGAGACGACGCCGGCGAGTTTGCCGATCGCGTCGGTGACCGGCACATCGTGCTCCTAGCTCAACGCAATGTCGGCGAGCTGATGAAGATCGGCGTCGAGCGTGACCGCGTTCACGTCGCGCAATAACGCTTCGCGCATCGGGCGCGTGCCCGCCTTGTGCAGCGACGCGGCAGTGACACAGCCTTGATACCGTCCCGCATCGTCGCAGACATAGCCGCACTCGACACCGCTGTCGATGAGCTGGTTGAGGTAGCGTTCGGCGGATGTGCCCACATCGCAGGCAATCAGCCGCCAGTCCACCGGCGCCATCAAACTGGATGCCTTCAGGAAACGCGATACGTCGACATTGCGGAAGAAGTCCCGTACATACGAGTCGGCAGGAGACTGGATCAGCTCCGCGGGCGTGCCCACCTGAATCAGGCAACCGTCTTTCATGATGCCGATCCGGCCGCCGATCTTGATCGCTTCTTCAATGTCGTGCGAGATGAAGACGATGGTTCGCTGCTCTTCTTTTTGCAGGCGCAGGAGCTCGTTCTGCATTTCGAAGCGAATGAGCGGGTCGAGCGCCGAGAAAGCTTCATCCATCAGAAGCACTGACGGGTTCACCGCCAGCGCACGAGCAAGACCTATGCGCTGTTGCATACCGCCGGACAGTTCGCTCGGCAGCAGCTTTTCATACGAACCCAGACCGACGCGTTTGAGCGCGGCGCGGGCGATGTCATAGCGCTCGGCCTTCTTCTGCCCTGCGACTTCGAGCCCATAGGCGATGTTGTCGAGCACCGAGCGGTTGGGCAGCAGTGCGAACGACTGGAACACCATGGCCATCTTCTTGCGGCGAACTTCGCGCAATTCCAGCGTGGACATGGGCGCGATGTCGCGGCCTTCGAGAATGACCTGGCCCGAGGTGGGTTCGATCAAACGATTCAGCAGCCGAACCAGCGTCGACTTGCCTGAACCGGAAAGACCCATGACGACGAAGATCTCCCCTGCCCTCACACTGAGACTGACGTCATTCACGGCGACCATATTGCCGGTCTGTTCGAAGATCTCGTTTCTTCCCAGGCCTTGCTTGACGAGTTCCGCCGCACGCTGCGGTTTCGGTCCGAAGATCTTCGACAGATTCTTGACCGTGATGATGTCGGTGCCGGAAACGGCAATGGGTTTCGCAGCCGGTCGTACTTCTTCCGCATCGACTGCGGCCGGATGGAGCACGCCTTGAGGCGCGAATGTCAGGTTTGGTGCCATTCTGTCATCCCAACTGGCAGGTTCAAGGAATCGAAGTGCGGCGCTGTCCGCTCACGCGGACCCATGCACCAAGGCACTTTTCCGTCGCAACCGAAGAGCTCAGCCGAGCCGTATCGAACGATTGGCGACTTCACAGGAAGAAAGCCGCATCTTCGTGCGCGAGACCGAGCGCTGGTCGGCGGTTAGTGCATGAATGGCAGAGCACCAAGCCAAATTGACCCATCCAGCTACATTTTGTGCGCACTTTCCCATACCTTTGGTAATGCGAAGCGCTTCTGTATCAGGTGCAGAAAACAGGTAGAAGGGAAAGACCCACTCGCGCAGCCAACGTGGGCGCCGTTCTCGGAGCTGCGCGTGCAGTTTTGTTGCCGGTTCGGGGCGCCCGGGCTCGGCTGAGTGCAAGCCGCTCTCTTAGGGAATGTCCTAGGCACCGGGGTACGGCTGAATCTCGTCCGCGTTAAACAGTGGACGTGGAAAAGCACAGGCTGCCTGGTCGAGTTCTGCATTTACCTTCACGCCAACGCGCACACGGACTCGAATACTCCATGCGCGACGGTCCCATTCGGAGGACGCAGCGTCGTGCCTGGCGCGACCGGAAAGCGCCGTCGTAGATGTTTGTGCGTGAGCATCGACGGCGCCGTACGGCTGGCCGTTCCGTGCCGTTCGACCTGGTGTCTTCCGCAGGCTAAGTGCAGGGCGCAACGGTAGCGCGCGCGGGACCAGCGAAGCCCAGAGAACTCCCGTCTCGCATGGGGCCCCATCCTCAGATGGACTTTGTCCTGCCGGCGACATTGCTCGCCTGTCCGTGACCCGTGAGCAACAGCAGTGTCGCGACACTCACGAGCGTCAGAACGCCGAGCGGCATCTATGCGGGGGCATAGCTGCCCGTCGCCTGCTTCAGCCATCCGTAGACATTCACCATCAGGCCGCCGTCGAGCAGGTTCGCGATTGCATTCACCGTCGCGAGCCCCGCTGTGGTCTCGTCATGAGTTGCCGTATCTCAGGGAGTCGACAACCAAGGCAAATGCGGGCGACGTTTGCCGACGACTCGCATAGTAAAGATGGTACCCGGGCACCAATCGTCAAGGACACTGCCAAGACGACCGCTGGCGATATGAGGTTCCGCGAGATCGTACGGCACATAGGCAAGTCCGTACCCGTCTAGCGCCGCCTCGAGCATTTGAGGCGTCGTGTTACATATAAACTGGCCATGGACATTAACGTGCAGCGTGTCGCGTCTCTTCCCGAATTCCCACGCATATAACCCGCCACGCGTCGGAAGACGAAGATTGATGCAACTGTGCGCGGCCAGATCACGCGGATTTGCCGGATGTCCATGCGACGCAAGATAAGCCGGCGAACCGACGACTGCCATTCTGAAATCGGGGCCTATTCGTACGGCAATCATGTCCTGCGCAATGAGGTCGCCGCTTCTCACGCCCGCATCAAATCGCTCGGTAACGATGTCGGCCATACCGTAGTTAATGTTGATTTCTACCGAAATGTCGGGATATCGGCGTAGCAGCTTTTTGAGCTTCGGCCACAGAATCGTATCGGCCGCATGATCGTGCGCGGAGATGCGGATAAGACCCGACGGCTTGTCCCGCAAAGCACTCAACGACTCCAGTTCGGCGTCGATGCGCTCATAGTACGGCCCAACGTTTGCCAACAGTCGCTCACCCGCTTCGGTGGGCGACACGCCACGCGTCGTCCGCGTTAGCAAGCGAAGCCCCAGCTTTTCCTCCAGGCCTCGCATCGAATGGCTCAAGGCGGACTGCGATACGCCGAGTTGAGCGGCCGCACGGGTGAAACTTCGCTCGCGGGCGACGGCGAGAAAGGCCCGCAGGACATTGAGATCGACTTTCGGCATTATGAATCTGGTTCATATCAGTTAGCGAAGTCTAGCAGCTACCGGAGGTACCGGGTGAGCAGTAAAGTTCAGTCAACTACCACGTGGCGCATACCGCTGCCGCGGGCGAACCTCTGAACAGGAGCAGTCAATGGAAATCGAAGTCAAGCGTTGCGGCACCGTCGCCTCGGTCAAGGGGCCCGCGGACTGGTTCACGGGTACCGTCCGTATAGACGCGATGTTTCAGCCCAACGAAACGACTCGCGCGTCCGGTGGCAGTGTGACGTTCGAGCCGGGTGCGCGTACGGCCTGGCACGAGCATCCACGTGGCCAAACACTGATTGTGACGGCCGGCAGTGGCTACGTGCAGCGCTGGGGCGGCCCGCTCGAGGCCATCCGGCCAGGCGACGTTGTGTGGATCCCGGCGGGCGTGAAGCACTGGCACGGCGCATCGGCCGAAACCTTTATGACGCATATCGCCATCCAGGAGGCGCTCGATGGCAAGGCGGTCGATTGGCTCGAGCACGTGGCCGACGACCAGTATCCGGGCACCGTCGCCGCACGCTAAAAAGGAGTCGTCAATGCCTCACGTGATTGTGAAAATGTGGCCCGGCAAATCGGAACAGCAAAAGCAGCAGCTTTCTGATGGCATCACGAAGGTGGTGACCAGCATCCTCGGTTATGGCAAAGAGTCTGTCTCCGTTGGCATCGAGGTTGTGCAACCATCGGCCTGGGTCAAGGATGTGTACAACCACGATATCCGCGACAAATGGGACACGCTGTATCAGAAGCCGGGCTACGATCCATCGCAGCTCTGAGCGAAATCCCGAGGCCGAAAGGGCAACACTTCCGCCGCGGAACCCGCCGCGTTTTTTGAAGCGCCGCGGCAGATATCGGCTAACACAGTACGAGGAATTGCCATGACGGACAATATCAAGGACTCTTCCTGAAGAAAAATTCATCAGCGAATAAGGCCGCGAACAGGAACGGCTCATTGACAGCAATTGTTCTCGCTCCAATTCGAACACGACAACCTCGATTCGCTTACGCCCCATGATCGTGTCCCGCACACCATGAGTTGATCATAGGACACGCTGGATCTACGTTCCTCCGTATCAGTATCGCTGCAGCAATATCGTTTGCCACGGACGCAAGGGCTCGACTATGTGCATTGACTAGCGCATCGTAGCCCGCCCCGCGCACGGCCTCGCGCACAACGCTGCGCCCGTCGATGGCATTTCCCTTCGACGGCCGCACCGACCAGATCACGGCCAATGTCACCGCACCCCCATCTATCGGTGAATCAAAGCTTTGCACATCAACGGACACCGCGTAGCTGCTGCCACTCGCACGCTGCGGATAGACAGACACGACCGAGCCCCGGATCAGTTGCGTGAGATCCTGGGCGAATGCACGTCCAACCTGGCTCTTAAGCGGATCGGCCCATCGAGCGAACTCATCGATGGATACTCTATTTGCGTCGATGGTAGAGACGATTTGCGGGCAATCGACCAGATCGGGGACCGTAACCGGACCGATCGCGATCGCTATCGGCTTGAGAGCGGGCGTCGGCTCGCCAACCTGGACTGGACTCAACGTATAAAAATGTGCGGTGGGCGACGTCGTACATCCCACCGCGAAAACACTCGAAGCGATTGCCGCCAAGGCGAGCGTGCGATACAGGCTCATGGCTTGTCCTCAGTTTTGCCGCGGATCAGTGCTTCAGGGTGACGTTCGAGATATTCAGCCAGCGAACGGATCGAAACCGCCGCACGCGACAGTTCGTGCATCGTCTGGGCGGTGCCCTGCTGCAAAGGCGAGTCGCTTTGCAGTGTGCGATTCGCCGTCGACAGCGCGTCTCGAGCCGCGGCGAAGGTCGCTTTGGCGTCGGGTGCGATATCGGTATTGATAGTTTTCAGCAGCGCGTCCGCATCGCCGAGCGTTTTGCGCAGGTCCGTGCTGAGTCCCTCGAACGGAATCGCGTTGAGCTTGGCGACGAGACTCGTGATTGATTCCTGCAGGCCCTGCAGGTTACCCGGCACAGTCGGCAGTTGCGACGGCTTTCTGCTCCAGTCCACTGCCGTCTTCGGCGCGGCGGGAAAGAAGTCGAGCGCGACGTACAGTTGTCCGGTAAGAAGGCTGCCGGTCCTGAGCTGTGCCCGCAGCCCCTTCCATATCAAGCGGTCTGCGAGTTGCTGTCGTTCCGCCGATGTGTTTCCACCGTTGCGGTCCCAGTTATCGCGCGAAATCAGACGCTCGGGATAAATGTTCACATCGACGGGAACGCTGGACTCCATGGTCTTCGGGTCGAAGTGTGCCTGGATCGCAGTGACCTCGCCAACCACGATGCCGCGGAAGTCGACCGGAGAGCCAACCGTCAAGCCGCGCACCGACTCCTTGAAGTTCAACACGTATTTGTCGACGATCGTGTCGTGCGGCTTCATCGCCTCGGTGCGTGTGGCGAAAAGTTCGTACTGGTGCAGCGCCTCGGTTTCCTTGCTCGTGGTCGAGTCGGGCGGGTTCTCGAACGCAAGTCCGCCGGTGAGCATGGATACCATGGACTCCGTTTCAATTGTGACGCCAGCCGTGTCCAGCTTGACGTCCACGCCGCTTGCATGCCAGAAACGCGTGTCATCCGTCACGTATTTGTCGTAAGGCGCACTGATGAAGACGTGGATTGTCATTCCAGCGCCGTCAGCGTCCAGCGCGTATGAGACGATCTGCCCGACCTGGAGTCGCCTGAAGAAAATCGGCGAACCGATATCGAGCGAGCCGATATTTTTGCTTCGGAGCACGAACTCGCGCCCTGGCGTGCCCGTGGCGAGGACCGACGGCGACTCAAGACCGACGAAATCGCGTCGAGCCTTTTGCGACGTGCCGATGTCCATGCCGATGTGCGAACCCGATATCAAGGTACTGATACCCGACACCGTGCCGCCGGCAATGCGCGGCCGCACAACCCAGAAACGGGTATCGTCGACCAGCATGCTGGCCGCGCTCCGGGTCATCTCAGCACCGGCAAGCACAGTCTTGTGATCGTTCGAAAGCGCAAGACTTTTGATCACGCCAATATCCACGTTCTTGAACTTGATCCTGGTCTTGCCGGCCTCGATACCGTCGCCTGTCGCAAAGCTGATAGTGATGGTCGGACCTCCTTGCAAGATCGACTGCACGAGCAGACCGCCCGCGATCAGGAGGGCCACTAGTGGAACGATCCGCACGATCGGTATGCGTGATTTCGACGGTTTCACGGCGACTGCTGTTGGAAAACCCGCCGCGTCTTCCGTCTCTTTCTGTTCTGACAACTTATTCACCTTCCTACTCCACTGCGTCCCAGATAAGCCGGGTATCGAACGACAACGCGGCGAGCATGGTCAACACGACCACCGCTCCGAATGCAATCGCGCCAGGACCGGCATCGACCGTAGCAAGCGAACCGAACTGCAGCAGCGCAACCAGCATGGTGATGACGTAGATATCCAGCATCGACCAGCGACCAATCAGTTCCAGCACCCGGTACATACGCGTTCGTAATCGCGGGACGCCAGCAGAGCGCAACTGGGTGCTCCACGCGAGATAGGTGAGCAACAGGATTTTGAGCATCGGCACCAGAACGCTGGCGATGAACACAACGATGGCAAGCACTCACGAACCGGAGGTCCACAGAGACGCGACGCCGCTCAGGATCGTGTCGGATCTGGCGCCGAACAGCGTACGGGTAACCATGATCGGCAAGAGGACAGCCGGGATGTACAGCACCATCGCGGCCGACAGGAATGCCCAGGTACGGGCAAGACTATGAGGTTTGCGAAGATGCAACACTGCGCCGCAGCGTGGGCATATCCCGCCCTTGAATTGAGCGAACGGCTTCGACACCAGACCGCAGTCATCGCAGATGAATAGACCGGCGCGAGCGGCGGTCGACGCTACCTCACTGTTTCCCGGCACGCGCGACAGCGCATGGTCCTCCGGCCCACGGTCGATACGCGTACACATATCGGCCGGATTAAAGGAGACAGCGGCGGCTGCGAGTAGCACCATCACCGCGCCGAATGCCCAGATCCCGAAACCGGGAACGACGGTCGCGAAGTGCTCGAGTTTGACGAGCGCGACCAGCATGGCGAGCATCAGCACTTCGACCATTGCCCAGGGCGCCACCTGCCTGAGCACGCGCAGAGCGAGTTCGGGGCGGTAAGGCGAACGCCCCATATGCAACGGCACCAGCAGATAGAGCACCGCCGCGATGTTCACCAAAGGCGTCAGGATCGTCGTCACGAAGACGAGACTTGCCAGTGGCCACATTCCGCCATGCCACAACGATGCGACCATCCCTAACAATGTCGTTTCGACGAATGCTCCCTTGATCGAAAGCTCGACGATCGAAAAGCAGTTGGCGACCGCAAACAGAACTGCCGCCGCCAGAGTGAACGCCAACGCGCGATCGTACGTCGCCGGCAGGCTTCGATAGAGGACCGCATCGCAACGCCGGCAGCGCGCGGTACCGCGTTCGGATAACTTGTGACCTCCACTGGAGCAAATCACATTCGTGACACGCGATAAGCCTCGTTTCATTCATGTTTGACATCCCTGGTTCGAAAGCGGCCCACTGTGGAACCTGATGCAAGGCGCTGATAAGCGCCGCCATATGAATGGTCACAGACCGGATAGACGGTTTGTTTTGCAGCAAAAAATCGTGACCCGGTTGGGTCCTGACTCGACCGAACCTTGGCCGCCGGGCGTCATCGGAAGAGGAGATACGCCAGGACGGCGGCGAATTCACAGCATGACTTCAGCCGGCGGACCGCGCGGAACGACGTTCGAAGACACCGTCTGCGACTCCCAGCTTTTTTCGTCGAGGAGCCTCTCGAAGAGTCGCTTGCGAGCCGATTCGCTCAACGTCGACATGCCCAGCATTGCGTGAAATGCGATCCCGCTGGCAGCGAAGTACCGCAGCAGCGACAAGTCCGGGTCAGCCGCGCCATCTTGCACGGCCTGCATAACTGCCTAGTCAGTCGTCTCGATATCTTCGAGCAGGGCCGGACTCTCGATCAGCGCGGCGAGACTGGCCCGCGCCACGGAATTAGGCTGCTTGATGGCTTCGCGGTAAATCGCGATCCGGGCCGCGAGGATCGGTTCGGCCTTGGTTGAGCCTTCCTTCTTCAGGTAGTCACGGGAAATCTGCTCGAACTGCTGCTGCTGATAGTCGAGCAGCGCGCACAGCACCCCGTGCCGCGTACGAAACTGATGCAGGAGCCCTCCCTTGCTGATGCCGCTTTCGCGCGACAGCGCATCGAACGTCAGTCCACCCACGCCATCCCGCGTCAGGATAGCAAGCGCGGCTTCAATTGCCTTTCTGCGGGAAATCTCCGAGCGAGTCTGATTGTCGATAGCGATGACGTTGCGATGTTTGCGGTGGGGCGTTGCGGCTGAGCCGAGCGGTGAAATTATACTGTCGCGCCCGCACAAAAACAATCCGTCTAGACGGTTTACAACCTATAACGGCAATGCTACTGTCCGGTCTCGTCGAATTCGCCCGGAACAGAGGGTTCGCCACGCTTGAACTTTCCTTCGAGGAACGCCTGATGCGTAACAAAAACGTCGTCCCGCTTCTTTTTACCGCTGTCGCCGTGTTGACCCTGTCGGCATGCGCCGGTGTGCAGCCTTTGCCCTACGCGGGTATTTCGTCGTCATCGCAGTTGCAGCGCAACCGCGATGACGATGCCGGCAAGGTGCCGTACAAATACGCCGCCCCCGCGGCCTGGTCGCGCGATACACCCGGGTTCTGGTGGACCTGTCGTCGTCTATCAGGGCAACGACAACCAGTTCGGTGACATGAAGACGCAGGACCAGACCGAGCTTGCCGACTACATGGGAAAAAGTTTTCGGAAAAACTGGCCGCTCGCTTCCAGGCCGCGCAGCAGTCGGGCCCTAACACTCTGCGGATCAAGCTGACCTTGACCGGTGCGGAAAAAACAAAAGCGCTCGTTGGCCAGTTCATGCATTTCGACCTGGCAGGCAATCTCTATAACGGCGTGCAGTCGGTCCGGGGCGGCCAGGGAGCCTTCAGCGGCTCGGTTTCCTACGCCGTGGAAATCTATGACAGCAGCAACGGCCAACTGCTGAAGGCATACGTGTCTAAGCAATATCCTGATGCAATGAACCTCGTTGCAGCCTTCGGCTCACTGATAATGGTCTGCATCGCATTTGCGATCGCGTAGGTTGTGGTAGGGATTCCAGTTTATTTTCGACGCGGCGCGGTCGCCACAAACGTGTTCGGAACGCTGGCCGGACTATTGTCCGGCATCGCATACGTCACGCTCGTCGTGGGTTTCTCTTATGCTATTCATTCCGCCCCACGCAAACGCCCGGTCATCGATGTGCATCGAGTCAGCCCACGCATTCGAATTGCAGACCGCCGACCTACCTCGGACACACTGTTCCGGCACAGCTCACCTGCGTGACGTCGGGTCACTCAATCGGGCAAGGACACGCCGTCGCAAGCGCGTCCTTGCCCGAAAACAGTGATCCAAAGATAAGAAGGGTTATCTGACAGCCGTCTTTCCCGCCGATCTCTGCAGCATCCCGCGACCCTGAACGGCCGGTGTAGGCCGCTCGAAGGGCGAAATCGATCCACATCCGCCGCTCGAGCCTCCGCTGCCCGGGCGGCTGCTCTCAAGGTACAACGGCCGGCCGTCAGAGAAATTCGATCGGGGATGCGGCGGCCCGCCTTTGTTTCCCCGGAATGGCCGCCCTTCTTCCGGGCATACCCATCACCTCATCTTGACAACGACTTTGCCTTTGGCGCGCCCGGTATCGACGTAGGCCATCGCCTCCCTGGTCGATTCGAACGGAAAGATCCGATCCACAACGGGGCGTATGGCGCCGGAATCAATGAGGGACGTGATCTGGCTTAGCTGGTCTCCGCATGCCCTCATGAACAGAAACGAATAGCTAACCTTAAGACGTTTTGCTTCCTTCCTGATCCGATAACTGAGGAGACGCATCACCAGCCCCAGGAACCGGGACAAACCAAGCTCCTTTGCAAAATCCGGATCCGGTGGCCAGAGATCGAGATGAGCTGTCCGCCGGGTTTGAGCACGCGCAAGGATTTGCTGAGCGTCTTTGCGTCGAGACTATTTATAACCACGTCATAGTGGGAAAGGATATTCTCGAAATCATCTTTTCTGTAATCGATGACGACGTCTGCACCGAGGCGCTTGACCCAGCCACGTTCGCTGTGCTTGTTGTCGTCGCGACGAACGCGCCGACATGCTTCGCCAGCTGGATCGCAAACGTTCCGACACCACCACACCAGAGCCCGCGTGGATGAGAACCTTCTGTCCTTTTGCGAGGTGCGCTTTTTCGATCAACGCCTGCCAGGCAGCCAGACCAACCAGCGGAATGGAGGCAGCCTCTTCCATAGTGAGCGTCTTCGGTTTGATCGAGAGGTCCGCTTCGTTTACTGCAATCAGCTCCGCAAACGCGCCGATTCGATCTTTGTCAGGCCGCGCATAGACTTCGTCGCCGGCCTTGAATCGCTGCACGCGCGGTCCAACCCGGACGACCACCCCGGGCCACATCGTTGCCCAGAACGAGCGGCAGGCGATAGGGCAAAACGAGTTTGAATTCGCCGTCGCGGATTTTGGAATCCAGAAGGTTCACACCTGCGGCGTGGACCTGAATCAATACGTCATCGTCGTGTAGTTCGGGTTCCGGCATTTCGCCAATCTGCACGCCATCCTTGCGTCCATAGCATTCGAGAACAAATGCTTTCATCGTGTTTTGTTTCCCAGATTTGATTGCTCGGTCCACGCGTTCTTTTCTCGCAGCGATCGCGACATGAGCTAGCACCCCGCAGCTTGCGTCGCAACTATGAACTTCAAAGGTCCTGTTTCGGGGCGCACACCCTCGATGCGAGCGACACCCGCGAACATCAGAGCAAACGCGACTTCTATGGCGACGGCAGCCAGGATGCCGGACCGGGCATGGCCGGTGAGAAGCTCGAAGACCCCAAGGCATGCGAGAGTTAAGCAAGCAACGATAAAGCCTTTAACGAGAGCGGAACGGGCGGACGACGGTTCGGCGTTTCTCGCCGAGAAGAACATAACCCCGATGCCGATGTACAGAGCGGCCCCGCGCCGACCGATCAGTCCCACCGGATATGAGAACTCGACACCCCACCTTGACGGGAAGAGATTCGGCGCAAGCATCCAGGCGAACCCCAGAGCGAAGAAAACAAGCGAGGCAACAATTGCAAGATAGCGGAAGTTGACGTTCATGGCGATTTGCTATTTCTGCGGGACTGAGTTGCCAGACCTCGGCGACGGTATCGTGTCGAGCCGCAGGTCCTTCCGAAGCGCGGCGTCCACCAGACCTGCCGGCATGAATCTGCGCAGCAATTGCAGACGGCTCGCGAGCGCGCCCGCTGTGTACCGGAGTCTCGGACGAGCCGCAACTGCAGCCTTCAGCACAACCTCGGCCACGACGCGGGACTCCGTAGCAGGTGCCATCACCTCATTGACACGGTTGCTGACGACCGCACGAGCCTCGCGATATGCATCGAGCCTGGCATTCGGGCTGGAGGAAATTTGCGTCGAACGGCGTCTTCGTGTAAGCCGGCTCGATGACCGCGACACGGATGCCCCAATTGCGAAGTTCATGGTCGAGCGATTCGGAATACCTTCAATTGCATGCTTCGTTGCGGCATAGAGCGCCCCGTACGGCATCGGCAAAAATCCGAGCACCGAGCCGATGTTGACGATGCGGCCACTTCCCTGGTGTCGCATGTGGGGCACGACGGCGCGCGTCATCCGGACGACACCAAAGAAGTTTGTGTCGAAGATCGACCGGGCTTGCTCGATCGAGCTTTCTTCGGCGCCGGCGGGAGCCACACCAAAGCCAGCGTTATTCACCAGCACGTCGATGCGGCCTGCCTGTCGTATGACCTCGTTGACCACCGCCGCGACGGATTCATCGCTCGTGACATCAAGGGTCAGCATCTCGAAGGATCGGCTGACCCGTGACGCCTGCCCGTCTGCTCGTGCCGAAGACCGTGTAACCGGCGTCGGCCAGCCGCTGTGCGGCGGCTTGTCCGATGCCTGAAGATGCCCCCGTAACAAGGGCCACACCCAAATCCGTTTTGCCGACCATTAGAAGCTCCGTGTAAGAGGATTGCGGTCACTACCAAATTGAAATCGACTATACTGGCAAATTGAGAGCATGTAACTATCAAAATAGTAT
This sequence comes from uncultured Paraburkholderia sp., assembly GCA_940746715.1. Taxonomy (GTDB): domain Bacteria; phylum Pseudomonadota; class Gammaproteobacteria; order Burkholderiales; family Burkholderiaceae; genus Paraburkholderia. The sequence goes on along the minus strand of CALNWN010000003.1, from coordinate 17,722 downwards.
GGACGACATAAATTTTTGCGATGAGCCGTGTCCCATCGCGCGCAGCCTGGGTGTCGCGGGCGACGCGTGGAGCATTCTTATCCTGCGCGACGCCCATACCGGTCTCACGCGTTTTGATCAGTTCCGCAAAAGTCTGGGCATTGCGCCGACCATGCTGACGCGGCGACTGGCAACGCTGACAGAGGAGGGACTACTGGAAAAACGCCGCTACTCTGAGCGCAATGGTAAGGAGGCCGAAAGCCAGTCATACGTCCGTCGCGAAACAGCCTCACACACCGCCGTCGACAGTCTTGACGCTCTTCCACTGCCCCTGCTGCACTTCGAACAGCGTATACGACGGCTTGATCAGATCCCCGTATGGATCAAACGTGATCTTGCCCGTCACGCCCGTCAGCGACACTTTGGCCAAACTCGCGACAACCTTCTGCCGGTCCAGCGAATCCGCATCATGAATCGCCTTGATCATCGCCAACGCGGCGTCATACGCAAACGGCGCATACAACTCGACGTCCTGATTGAAGCGCGCCTTATAGCGCTTACCGAAATCCTGTGCTGCAGGCAGTTTGTCGAGCGCCGGTCCTGGCTCGAGATCCTGCGTGCGTTCGCCCGAAGCGCCCGCGATCTGCAGGAACGCATTGCTCTTCAATGCGCCCGCGCCGAATAGCTGCGTCGTCATGCCTAGCGAACGCATCTGCTTGACCAGCATCGCGCCCTGCTCGTCCAGTCCGCCGAAGAAAATCACATCTACATTCTTGCTCTTCAGCGAGGTGAGAATCGCGCGGAAATCGACGGCCTTGTCGTTGGTGAATTCGCGCGACACGATATTCCCATTCGCTTCCTTCACGCCTTTCTCGAATGCATCCGCAAGACCCTGGCCGAACGCTGTGCGGTCGTCGATGATGCCGATGCGCTTCGCCTTCATCTGCTCGACGACGAAATGCCCCGCCACCACGCCGCCAATGCCGTTGTGCCCCATCGTGCGGAACACGTTCTTGAAGCCCTGCTTCGTGAGTTGCGGATTGGTCGAGCCGGGCGTGATCATCGCGACATTCGCGTTGTGATACACGGCCGAAGCAGGAATGCTGCATCCCGAGTTGTAATGGCCGATCACGCCGATCACGCCATCGTCGACGAGCTTTTGCGCGACCTGGATCGCAACGCGCGGATCGGCCTGATCGTCCTGCACGTCAAGCACGAACTTGACAGGCTTGCCCGCGATAGTCGGATGCTTTGCATTCTCTTCATCGAGCGCGAGTTGCGCGCCGTATTGCAGATCTTTGCCGACGCGCGCGACGGGCCCCGTCAATGGCCCGACAAAACCGATCTTGACCACTTCCGGATCGGCGCCGAACGCCAACGAAGTCTGCGCTGCCAGAGCGCAAACTGCCAACCTGAACAGCCATGTACGTCGATTCATGATGCGCTCCTGTTGATAGAAGATGTCGCGCCTTTCGTGTGTCGACTGACCCGATGCGCGACGCGTCGAAGTCGTCCGTTGAGTGTTGCGTTCAAAACCGCGTTGGCGCGTAACGCGACAGATCGAGCGGCGGCGCACGCCGCGCAATCAGATCGGAAACGATGCGCCCGCTCACGCCCGCCAGCGTCAGCCCGAGATGCTGATGACCGAATGCGTAAATCACGCGCTCGCTCGCACTCGAGCGGCCTAGCACGGGCACACCGTCGGGCAGCGTCGGCCGGAAGCGCAGCCACGCACTGTCGGGCTGCTGCAGCGAGGGCAATGCGCGCTTCGACGAAAACGTCAGCAGATCGATCAGCGAACGGTTGCGCTCGTCGCTGAAACCGCCCAGTTCAACTGTGCCCGCGACACGCACGCCGTCGTCCATCGGCGTCATGTAGAAGCCGCGCTCCGCCCAGCCGACGGGTCGCGATATCAGTTGCCCCGCGGCGCGTAGCCGGCCTGAGCGTGCGCGAGCAGCGCGGCGAGCGCGCCGGTGCTCGCCTCATAGCGACGCCGGGTCGAGCTGACCATGAAGCGTGCGAGCCACGGCAACACCTGCGGCAGATAGCTCCAGCGCAAACGGAACGGGCTCTCGCTCGACAGCAGAAAGCGCGGCAGATCGCGAAACACGGACGGGTTGTTCACGGGAATGCAGCCGTACGGCGCAAACGTGCCCGCGTTACCGAACGACGCGCCTTGCGCCACCCCGGACGGATCGAACAGCGTCACCCGATACCCGTCGCGCATCAGCCAGCCGGCGCTCGCAAGCCCGATGAATCCCGCGCCGACAATGCCGATCTCTGCCATCAACGCTCTCCCGATAACGCACGTCCAACGGTGGCGGGGGGATAGCCCGTGCGCGTGCCGCCGTTGGTGTCACCCGCCGGGCTCGAAACGATGCACGTACCCGGTGCCGCCGGCATCATGAATGCGATCGTGCTCGTCGCCGTGCTATCAGGGCTCAATCCCGGGCTGTATATGCCGATACCCGCCTATTCGGTGAACGAGCCGACGCCCGGCGCGGCGAGCGCCATCTCGCCGAGCTTGCGCATCACCAGCAGTACGACGATGCTTGCGACAAGCACGACAGACACGCCGCCGGCTCGACCGTGCAGAGCGTCGCGCTGATGCCCACGAATAGACCTGCGCCGATGAAGCCGCCGAGCGAAATCACTGTGGCGTGCCGTTGACGCATGGCGCGCCGAGACGAGGGTTTGCGCTTTCGTGCGTTCGTCCCAGGCCGTTGCGCCGTGTGCCAGCGTGAGCGCTGCCGTGTCCCATGAAAAATCTCCTTCCGGCGCTGTCTTCGACTCGAAACCACCCAAAACTCGATTTAAAGAATCACACAACAGTATTTTGTGTGCAATCGAAAATTGCAATGTGTGGTCCAGGACTTTCCTTGGCGTCACCTCGCGCAATCATTGCGAAGCCTGGTGAAGCGCGAAACACGTCGCCTCTGGTCCGCCCTGGTATAAAATCGTGCGAACTGGCACAAACAGGCAGACAAAACCTGTTTTGTATGGAGACAGGGCGAAACAATGGCTTCCAGCAGACACAAGGCAGCACACACTAGCGGCACCGCGGCCGGGGCGGACCGGACAAACTACGAAACGGTGCAGGCAAAACGCGCGACCTACACAGAGGTATCGGCATCGATCGAGGACGAGATTCGCGGCGGCGTCTATCCGCCGGGGAGCCGTCTGCCGCCGCAGCGCCAGCTCGCGACGGAGCTGGGCATAAACGTGTCGACGGTGTCGCGCGCGTACAAGGAATTGCAACTGCGCGGCCTGGTGATCGGCAGCAAAAGGAGGGGCTCGCTCGTGACCGGCGGCGCGATGCCGCGTGTCGAGACGGCGAGTGCGGCCAATGCCGCGCCGGGCGGCGCCATCGATCTGACCGTTAACCGGCCCGCGACGGGCGAATTCCTTTCTTGCCTCGCCACGACGCTCGCCGAGCTGCCGCGCGATCCGCGCTATCCCTCGCTACAGGAATACCAGCCGCCGCAAGGTCCCGATTGGGCGCGCGCGGCAGGCGCGAAGTGGATGGCTGCGCCCGGCTTCACGCCGTCGCAGGAGCATCTCGTCGTGACAAGCGGCGCGCAGCATGGCCTGTATGCCGTGCTCAACAGCCTCATCGGCACGGATGGCGTGATCATCGCGGACCGGCTCACATACTACGGCCTGAAAGCGCTCGCGCCCGTGTTCCAGTTCGAGATCGTCAGCGTGCCGAGCGACCGCGACGGCCTCCTCACCGACGAAGTTGAACGCATCTGCAGCCGCGTGCCCGTGAAGGCGATCTTCACAGTGCCGAATCTGCAGAACCCGACCGTGACGACGATGAGTCTCGCGCGACGTATCGCGCTCGTCGATATCGCGCGTCGCTACAGCGTGGTCATCATCGAGGACGACGTATATGGTCCGCTCGTCTCGCAGCGCCTGCCGACGCTCGTGAGCCTGTGTCCCGAGCTGACCTTCCATATCGCCGCAACGTCGAAGATACTCGCGCCGGGATTGTGCGTCGGCTATCTGCTGAGTCCCCCCGAGCGCTCCGCGCTCGCGGCCGAAGCCGTGCGCACGACGGCATGGATGCCCGCGCCGATGTCGATGTTGATCGCGACGATGTGGATCGAGGACGGCACCGCGCGCCGCATCATGGATGCGCAACTGGCCGAGATTCGCGTGCGCCACGATCTCGCGCAGCAGATTTTGCCGCAGGAATGGCTCGAGTCCGACCCGGCCTGCATGTTCGTATGGCTCAAGCTGCCACCGCCCTGGCGCGCCGACGATTTTGCAGCGAACGCGAAAGCGCGCGGCGTGGTGGTAATGCCATCGTCGGCGTTCGCTGTCGATCGCGCCGAAGTCGAGCATGGCGTGCGGATCAATCTCGCGTGCGCGTCGTCGCGGGAACGACTGGTCAGCGCGCTGCAGACGCTGGCGCACACATTGCGCGATCGCCCGCGGGCACTATTTGGAACGATATAAAGAGCGGTCGCCCGCCATGTTTCGTTTATGGCGCGCTACGCGATGAGCCGTTCCTGTCCAACTGATATCAATCCGATGAGGACGCAGATCATGGCGTCTGACCCATGTCAGCTGATGATGGCTGAGAAGACGTCCGGCTGGCCGAATACGTGATGCGCGCAACGACCGTAGATGGCCGGATACCGTCCAACAACGAGGGGCATGCCTTCCCACCATGATACTTCCAGGTCGGACCGCAACCGACCCGAACCCGCCTTTCGGGTCACCCGAGTCACGCCGTCCGTTTTCGGAGCGATGCCAGTCTTCCGGCCTACATTGATTGTCGCGATGCTGGCCGGTCGTGTCGTCAGTTAATCTGGATCGAAACTTCGCGTGTATACGTCCGGTATCGCGATGCGATTCTATAGTCGACTTCATCTTGCCCGAGATAATCGGGATTGGTGATGTAGTAGACCACTTTACCGAGTACCGTTGCGCCGTCGCACGGAGCAGTCATGGATGCCGTGTTGGCAAGTTGGAACGATTCGCTACGCACTTCAACATGTCCGTGTGCCGGTTCATGGAGGAACGTGAGGTTGGGCGCTTCCCCGCCGACGCATTGCTTGCTCCATGTCGCATGCGACGACAGTCTCACCTCCTTGCCGCGAGGCGTCGAGACATGCACTGACACGGAGGCCGATTGGGGCACCACTGCAGTGGTGAACGAGGCTGCTGTTGCCGGCGATGCGGTGGCAGTCGCCGCGTTCGGAAATGAGTCAATCACCGACGTGTGACCCATGCTCAAAGTAATTAGCGCAGGGTAGTCGTAAGCGGCACCCGAACCCACATCGACACCAACACCGATTGCGCCGCCGAATAGGATGTTGCCGAAAGCTATTCCTCTCGTGTGCGATTTCACCGTAGCGAATCCCGGATCAACGCCATCCTTCTCGCACTTCACGCTGAGGTCGCCATATGCGCGATGAACGACCACCGAGCCCGGTGTCTTAATAAACCAGATACCTTTGCTATTCTCGAGTTTGCACGATGCACCAGCAAGCTGGTCACCGTCTCTAACCGTCTGTACGGACACGATCTGGTTCGTGCCACTTACGATCGATGCGCATCCAGAAAGCATCGCCATGGACAGCATGGTCCCCCAAATCCCGGTCTTCATTTTTCCCCGCTTTGTGGTCAGGTTATTATTCGCAGCGTTTTTGTTGCGTGCTATGAGGCCCCGAGCATTGTAGCGTTCGGCGCCTCCATTCACGAATGCTCGCTACCGGACGCGGAGCCGACGCTCGGATGACCGTTCGGGCTCACAGGCGAGCGGCCGAATCTGGACGGGCGCCGCCCAGTCCACCTTGAACATCTCATGTGGAAGACCGCCCTCTCCACACTGCTTCGCCACGCCCGCCCTTGATCTATCGTAAGCGCACCCGAACATCCAGCAAGAGTTGCCCGGACGACCTTCGTCTCGCGCTTCAATAAGCGCCGCTCGCGACGCAATCCGCACGGTTCGTCGCATGCTCCTGGAAGACAGTCCATGTGCCGCACAAACTGCAGGCATCGAGTCCGCCCCGTCCTGCCGGGAGAGCTAGCATGCCTGCCATAATCGCCGCGCATATCGCCACTGCCACCTTTTCTGTCATACTCGGAGCCGCTGTTCTCCTGGCCAAAAAGGGAACGCCGCGCCACAAGGCGCTCGGTCGACTCTGGGCCGTGGCGATGCTCGCTACTTCCCTCAGTTCGTTCGACATCCGGGAACTGAACACGGGACATTTTTCCTGGGTACACGGAATGTCGTTGCTCACAATCGTCAGCGTAGGGCGGGCGATCTGGGCGATTCGGCAAGGCAGCGTGCGCGGTCACCAGCTCGCGATGCGCGGGTCGTTCATCGGTCTCATTATGGCCGGTATCGCCGCAGTGGCTACACCGCACCGCCTCCTGAATCTAATCGTTACGGGATGGATCGCATGATTCGCGGCAGTTACGCCAGATTCTTCGATACGTCGTCCCAGTCTCCTGTCCCGGCGAAACAACTGCTGGCCGAATATGCGCGCGAGGCGGTGCTCGTCGTCATTGGCAACGCATTGATCGCCGCGGGTCTAACCGTCGTAGGCATGGGGAAAGGCCTTGGCGAGAATCTCGTCTTCAGCGAAGCGATCGGACTGTCGATCATGCTGCTGCTCCACGTTGGCCGCTTTCGTCTTCAGCGGAAGAACGCACTTACTGCGCCAAAGCTTGCCGTCGTGATGGTTGGCGCAATCATCGCTGGCGCGGCGATCGGACGGCTTATCGCAAGCGCGCTACTGGGCCTTAACATCGAGAAGACGTTCGCAACCAAAGACCTCGCCACTACGGGCTGGATCGCGCTGGTCGCGACGCTGCTGGTCACCTGGTATGGCTGGTCGCGAGCCCGGATCGCCGGTCTGAGCGAACAGGTGGCCCGAACCGCATGGCTGCAGGAAGCCGCAGAAAAAACCGCTTTGCGCGCTCGCTTGCAGTCATTGCAGGCGCAGATCGAGCCACACTTTCTCTTCAACACGCTGGCGACCCTGGATAGCCTGATTGTGTTCGATCCGCCGCGAGCACGCGAACTGCTCGGGAGCCTCAACCGATTTTTGCGGGCAACGCTGGAAGCGTCGCGGGCCGAAAGCGAGACGCTCGCAGATCAGTTTTCGGTGCTGGATTCGATGCTTGCCGTGCACGCAATTCGCCTCGGCCCGAGACTTGTCTATTCGCTCGAGCTCCCCGCAAATTGCGCGCACATCGCGGTGCCGCCGATGTTGCTTCAGCCGCTCGTCGAGAACGCGCTAAAGCATGGTGTGCAGGTTGCGGTGACAGGTGGGCGGATCGATGTGAGAGCAAAGCGCGGCGAACAGCATGTCGAGCTGATTGTCGCCGACACGGGGCCAGGCTTCGGTGCGACGCCCACAACGCAGGGCACAGGCATCGGGCTGGCGAACGTGCGGGAGCGCCTTGCAGCACTCTATGGCGAGTGCGCTTCACTGACGCTCGTTGTGAATGTGCCGCAAGGTACCATCGCGAAAATCCGGCTTCCGATGGACAATGCCAGTCATCCCCGAAAGAGTGTGAGTCCATGAACATCCGTCAGCCCGGTGTCGCACCGATCGGTAGCGGTAAGGCCGTTTCGCCGGAGGTCTCTCGCGCGCCGCCGACCGCGCTGATCGCCGAGGATAAACCGCTGATCGCGTCCGCGCTTCACCGGGAGCTGACGGCGGCCTGGCCGGAGTTGCAGATCCTCGCGACGGTCGGTAACGGCGACGATGCTCTCGAGCGCATCGTTGCCTTGCAGCCGGACGTCGCATTCCTCGACATTTCGATGCCCGGCTCGACCGGTCTCGACGTTGCACGCACATGCACGAAGCTCGCGTCGCCACCGCAGATCGTATTCGTGACCGCCTACGACCAGTACGCACTGGACGCGTTCGATGCCGCCGCGATCGACTATCTTCTGAAGCCGGTCGATGGCGCGCGGCTCGCGTGCACGATCGACAGGTTGCGCGTTCGGCTTTCGCGCGCCAACAGATGCGATGCCGGGCACCCAGATGCAAGCTCATTTGCAACGACTGCTCTGCCAGCTGGAGCAGATCACGCGCAGGCCAGCGGCCACAGGCCGCCGCTTCGCTATCTGCGCGCATCCAGCGGCAGCGACATCAGGATAGTGCCGGTGGAAGATGTGCTGTACTTCGAGGCTGCCGACAAGTATGTCGTCGTCACGACGCGTACGGGCGAACTGCTGATCCGGATGAGCCTGAAGGAGTTGGTTGCGCAACTGGACCCGGCGCGCTTCTGGCAGGTGCATCGAAGCACCGTGGTGAACGTCGATCAGGTAGAGAGTGCATCGGTCAGCGCGCTAGGGAAAACGTCAATCAAGCTGCGCGGCTACGATGACGCGATCGCCGTGAGCAAACAATACGCACACATGTTCCGGCAGATGTAAATCGGCAATACGGAGCGATGGCTTCGTCGCGGTTAGTCGGAAAGGTCGCTTCCCGATTGCGGCCCGCGTCCTTCTATGACCGTTCTGTTGCGTTGAGCCGTCATCTGGATGGCGCGAACATCGCAACGTAAGTGGCTCTTTATGGCCGACCTCGGAAGTTCGCCGGACGCGCGGCTCGCCGCTGATTGCGCCAATCGACGAGCTTCCCTTGCCGACCCTCAGCCGCCGCTCGAGCCGCCAGAGCTTCGACGGCAGCTATCGAAATGATCCGGTCATCCGTGCCCCCGCCTCATCTCCTGGATAGCACACGGTTTATTGCAGAAACCCTGCGCTGCGCAGTGCTTGCTCAGCGACCTCATGATCTTGAACGGATGATCCGCCAGAAATACCGATGCCGCCAACCAGATGCCCTTCGTGGAAGATCGGTACTCCGCCGCCGACCGGCGTCAGCCGCGGATGGTGTGCCAGCGGGGCAACGGCGGGCTCGGCCATGTACTGATTCCATTGGTGCGTGGCCATGCCAAATGACGCGGCGGTCCATGCCTTGTCGATGGCGACGTCAACAGTCAGGAACGGGGCGGTATCCGCACGCTCGAAAGCGCGCAGGTGACCTCCTGCATCGGTCACGGCGATTGTCGCGGCGAACCCGCGCGCGGCGCAGACGCGCCGCGCTTCTGCCAGTAATACCTGCGCAGCTTCCAGGCTGATCGTTGCCGTGCTGATGATCTGCGATGTCATGTTGATGCTCCTTGTCAAAAGGGATTAGCGGTTGGCGACGACGACCTTGCCGATCGTGTTGCCTGCCTCGACCGGTACATGCGCTTCGACGAGACCGGCGGCATGGATCCCGTCAATGCGTCGGGTCAGGGTGTGCTTGAGGCGGCCCTGGTCAACCAGCTCCGCCGCTCGGCGCAGCAGCGCGTGTTGCCTCTCGATTGTGTTAGTCGTGAACATCGCACGGGTGAACATCAGCTCCCAGTGAACCGAGATGGATTTCCCCTTGAACGGACCGATGTCCAGACCCACCGGGTCGTCGATGAGCGCGAACTGGCCCTCCGGGCGCAGAACGGCGGCGATCTGCGGCACATAGGCGGCGCTGTTGCTCAACCCGGCAACGTGGGTAACGTGTTCTATGCCGAGCGTGGCCAACTGAGGTGCCCAGGCCTGATGGTGATCGAGGACGTAATGCGCGCCATGAGCCAACACCCAGTCGCGGGTTTCTGGCCGCGAGGCCGTGCCGATAATGGTCATGCCAGTGAGCTCGCGTGCCAGTTGTGTCAGAACCGAGCCGACGCCGCCCGCCGCTCCGATTACGAGCAGCACGTTGTTGTCGGTCGGGTCCGCGGCCTGAACACGCAGACGGTCGAAAAGCAGCTCCCACGCAGTGATCGTCGTCAGGGGCAACGACGCGGCCTCTGCGAAGTCCAGTGATGTCGGCATGGGTCCGACGATGCGCTCGTCCACGGCGTGCAGTTCGCTGTTGCAGCCGGGCCGCGTGATGTCACCGGCGTACCAGACACGGTCGCCTGGCTTGAAGCGCGTGGCCAACGCTCCGGTTGCGCGGACGATCCCCGCTGCGTCCCAGCCGGCGATGCGCGCACCGCCTTCCGGAATATCTCCACCGCGACGGATTTTGGTGTCGACAGGATTGACCGACACCGCTCTGACTTCCACCAGCAGATCGTGCTCGCCCAGTTCCGGTGTCGGCAGATCGATGTCCTGCAGCGCCTGCGGGTGGCTGATGGGGTGGTTCTGATCGAAACCAATGGCTTTCATGGGAGTGTTCTCCGAGGATGGTTGAAGACATGCTATCTTTCGTCGATATTCAGATAAACGCCCTCTTCGACCAAACACTTTCGTCGTTTCAATGAAAATGATTCGACTCGATGACGTCCAGATCTTCGTGCACACGGTGGACTACGGCAGCTTCTCGGAGGCGGCCCGCCAGCTGAATATCGCGCCCGTACATGCGAGTGCGTCAGTGCAGCGGCTCGAAAAGGCGCTCGATACGCGCCTGTTCACACGTTCGACGCGCAGCATGCAACTGTCGGAGGCCGGCGAGCGCTACCTGCCGCATGCGCGGGTCATGATTGGTGCGCTGGAGCAAGGCGAGCAGGCCCTGGCAAACGGACGGGTGGCGCTGTCCGGCCCGCTGCGGCTGTCCGCTCCGTCTGACTTTGGTCGAAACCTGCTGTTGCCGTGGCTGGATGAATTTCAGCACCTGCACCCTGGCTTGTCGCTGCACGTGAAAATGAGCGACCGTGCGGCCGACCTCATCCGCCAACCGCTGGATGCAGTCGTGCGCTACGGAACGCTGCCCGATTCGTCGCTTCTGGCCATGAAACTGGTCGAGAACAACCGACGCGCATTGTGTGCCGCGCCGTCATACATCGAACGGCATGGCGCGCCAACCAAGGTAGACGACCTGCGGCGACACAATTGCCTTCGGTAAGTCTGGAGCGAGCAGATACATGAGCGGTGGCGCTTTGCGCCGCCTGGCGGCGAGCGCACCGTGGCGGTCACGGGTAATCGCATCAGCGATGACGCCGATGCCGTTCGTCGCTGGGCGATAGCCGGGGAAGGCATTGTCTACAAGTCGCGACTAGACCTCATCGACGATTTGAAGGCAGGCCGGCTGGTGGAGCTATTTCCGCCGGAGTATTGCGAGCCTGCGCCGCTACACCTGATTTGCGCCCACCGCGCGCAACTGACGCCCGCGATTAACGAGTTGCATGCTTTCTTGCGGGCGCGATGCGCTGCATTGCTTGCAGCTATCCATTGGGCGGCACTCGGGCTGTACTCGCGATCTGAACGGCCGCCTGCAGGGCACAACGGACGTCTGAATCTCCGAACCTCGTTGCCCGCGAAGGTCGCCTGTTGGCCGCTCAGTGCCTTATGCGTTTTGCATATGCGCTGGCGACTACCGGCGCGGGCGCTCGGCGGTACGTTACCCCACAGCAGTCATTGTTCTGCAAAGCGGCCATTTATCGAACATCGAAATGTTCGCGCCGCGCGGCTTCCGATTGAGCTAGTAAACGCTTTGGAATACTACTAAGATTGGCGGACTAGATCGGCTTGATGACACCTCTTGCGGAGATCCTTTTGAAAGCGAAAGGCACGTTTAACTTTGTTCCCGACAACGAGGCTCCAAATTCAGTGCGAGCCGCGGTCGCGATCTATTGGCTTGTATTTTCAGCTGTTTTGATTCGAATCGTTTCTGGAGTGGGTGTTCCGCCTTTCAGCACTGCCCCTGAAAAAGAAGGGGCCATCACATTATTTTTGCTGCTCTTGGCATTTTTTGTATTTTACGCAATCACCATCATGAGGCTTTCGGCCGGAAAGCCTTGGGCAAGAAACCTTTCACTTTTGGTGACGGCATCACTCATCGTGACCACCCTCTATCATCTGCTAGCGGACAGGCTATCGGCCCAGCAGAACAACGTGGTGGGCCTCACAGTCACTGTCGCAGAGACTGTCGCCGGCCTGTTTTTGCTGACTTCGGGGAGTGCTGCGTGGTTCAAATCAAGGCTCAACTAAACCGCTGTACCTTCACCGGCGTGGGCGGCTGAATTCGGGGAAACGGGTGTCGACCTGCCCCACCCAGCTTGAATGACGGCCGATTAAGATCAACAGCGGGCTGCGTACCTCCGATACGGACGCTCCTCGTTGCTGGCTGCCTTACCAAGCAGCTTTGGAGTGCATTAGCCAATGCTATTGCCGCGCCTATCGTTGAGCCGCCACCGACTCCTCGACGAACGTCGAAATAACCTCGACAACATGATCGGCCAAGGGACGGCCCGGGTCCGAGTAAGCGACGACGTTGTCTCTCCGGTCACGGGTTCGTACCGCTTTAAGCACGTGATTGGCTCCGGCGATGAGCACGAGTTCAGCCGAAGGATTCGCATGCTTCAGCAATTGCGCATCGGCGCGGCCGACCTGTAGATCTTCCAATCCCTGAACGATCAGCACGGGCTTTCTGTAACCTGCCAGAAGCGTCGTTGGATCGACTGCCAGCTCGCTCATGAGGAAACGTTGCACTCGCGGCCTGAACAACTGCATCAGTGAGGGATCGATCTTGGTCGCGTCTACGGTCCGCCCGGATTAAAGCGTGTCGAGGACCAACATGGCATCGTCAAGGATAGGCGCATTCGAAGGATTGGATTGGAGCTGCTCCCTCAAAACCTTTCCTAACGGGCGCCCAGCTGTTGATATCAGGATCAGACCGCAAATATCGGCTGTGTGCTGTGCAGCGACCAGCGACACCAATCCGCCCTCGCTATGGCCCAATACCCACACGCAGGAAATTTGATGGTATCCACCCACGAGTGGACATCTGCGGCGTAGTCGTCGAGCGTGACGTCATTCGCGTCAGGTATCGCAGATGCACTACCGTACATGCCCCTTTTGTCGATCCTGATGGACGCGATACCACGACCAACAAGTCCGTCGGCGAGCAACCGGTACATCGAGGCCCGCAGACCATTCGGACCGTTACCGTCCCGGTCTGTCGGACCGGAACCTGGCACAATCAGAATCACCGGCGCGTCTCGTCTGGCAGGAGAAAGTAGCGTGCCTTGCAACGGCCCTGCTGGACCGGGCGCGGCAATGTTCGCCAACACAGTCGGCGACGCAATCCCTGAATTGATAGCAGCGGCCATTGCGATAGTCGTGAGAATACCCATTCATGGCCTCTTTCAGCATGCCAAGGTTCTATAAGGCGCCCACTGATTGCCCACTGCGATGGGGGGCCTTGACCGAGTTCTCCAACACGAGGCGGACTCCGCCTTACGCATCGCAGACGTTGGCGTACGCGGAAAATCCGCGACTTTCGAACAAATGCTCTGAGGCAAGGTTGCCCTTGGTGATCATCGCACAGCATTCGACATGACCGAGCGCGGCTAATGCAGCCATTGTGGCGTCGAGCAACGTTCCGGCTGCGCCGACCCTCTTGTTTGCGGGTGCAGTGGCTATTACAGCGATTACCGGGCAACCGTAAGGCTTATAGTTGCACACAAGGCACGCGGAGCGGAGCCCATCGGTCTGCGCAACGGTCCACGACGCCTCGGGGATCCATTCGCCATACCGTCCTCCAAGAATCGCCGATGCCTTTGACGCATAGTGAGCTTCGTTCTGTCCAGCATCGTCACTCGTTCCCTGGAACGCCGCGAAGAAAAGCAGCCCGAGCGCCGATATATCTCCAGACTGCACGTTGTGAAGACTAGCGGATGCCGAGACTAACGAGGGGAGGCCGCCGAACAGGGGCCGCCTCCAAAGCTGCGCGTTACGTTCGTGGGTGGATACTCGCATCGCGGGCACTTTTGCTCGAGAAACTTGCTGTTCGATGATCCCGAGATTGTCGACGATGTGGAGCTCATCGTCGACCGTCGCTTCATGGCCGGGATAGGGAGTGCCACCGTCAATTCGCTTGACGGAGACTGGCGATTGAGCGACGGTGGACGAGCCCTCAGCTAATCGAATTGGACAGCGACCTCGAGCGGCGGCTATTGGCCGCGACCTGGCCGCGGCGAACGCATCTCATCGGCTGCCTGAGCTTCCCGTCGCGTAAAAGCTGGACTCACTGCGCAAGCTGCCACCGAAGCACCGGATGCGTCGCGCCGTCCGGCATGGTCCACGCGCCCGTCGCACTGAAATCGTAAGTGGGAGCGAAGTTCGACGGCGAGCCCATCTCCGCCGTCGTCAAACCCTTCGCCGCCGAGGTGCCGGTGCCGCGATAGACATCGCGCGTGGCATCGGTAGTTTGAATGTCCCAGTAGACGTCGCTTGCAATGGTGCCGTTGTTCGTGCTCGCGACGCCAAGTGGCGGCGGCCCAAGAACCGGGTTGATCTGCTGGACCACGAGGCCAGTAGCAAACGACTGCTCGATGGTCCCGTTGTTGGTTTGGACAAGTGCGGCGCTGCCGTCGCTGCAGGTGCTGCCGCCCCCGCCGCCACAATAATCCGGCTGGAACGACACCTGGCCCGTTGCATACGATTGGGAGATCAGGCCCGCGTTGCCGCCGACGAGTCCTCCTCCGCCGCCAGTGTGCGCCTGCGCCGACACTGAGCCGGTTGCATACGATTGCCTGATGGTGCCCGCGTTGATGCCCACCAGCCCGCCGAGTGTTCCTTCGGCAGAGACGTCGGCGCTGCTGCCAGAGCGGGTGATGGTGCAGTAGTTGTAGCCGACGAGACCGCCCGCGCTCGACGTATAGGCATAGCCAGCAAACGTGGAGACCGACCCGCTCGTGCGGGCGTAGGTGATGAGCCCGTAGTTGAAGCCGGCCAGAATACCGTACGAGCCGTAGTCCTGCAGGTTGCTCAATTGGCCGTTCAGGTCGACATTGCGCACGACCCCCGCGGCGCGCCGATCACGCCGAAGAGACCGCTGGTCCGGCCCGCCCGTCATGTTGCTAGGCGTGACAAGCACTGTGCCGGACGGCTTGAGGCTGTTGATCGTATGCCCCATGCCGTCGAACTGACCAATGAACGGAGTCGCGCCGTTGCCGATCGGCGTAAATGCGAAAGACGGGGGAAAGCCCGAGGTGGCACTCGCGTCGATGTCCTTGCCTAGCGCATAGTTGCTGCCGAGATCCGCCGAAATCTGCTGCAGATCCTTCAACGAATTCACCAGCTTGTAGCCTGTTACCTGCTTCAGCAATCCGCTGAACGGCGCTGCCGACCACGCGCTATTGGTCAGGATGGTGCCCGGGCTGTACCTGCCGGTCATGTCGTATAGCGCGCTGACAATGCCGGTGCTCGCGGACCAGTCGAGCGTGCCGCGATTGAGAACGCTGCCGCCGTTGTCGATGCCCGACGCGTCCGCACGCAAAGTGAGATCGCCGGAGCCCGCGTTCCTGAGCCTGACGCCCGGTGCGACGGATACATCGTGATTGACCGCCAGCGATAAAGAGGCGGGTCCTTGCCAGTTCAGGCTGGACGCCACATCGAGATCGCCGGCCGCGCCGGTCGCGCCCGTCGTCGTCACGTTGATCGAGGTGCCGGCCCCGAGGCTTCGGTGAAACGCGCGCGCGGCAGCACTATCAATCGTGAAAGCAGGCGACGTGACGCTCCATTGCGACGCGAGCACTTGTGCACCGCGACCGAACGACAGGTTGGTCGCCTGTGTGTCGACGGTGCCGCCGCTGCCGTCCGCATTTAGTGCGGAGATGGTGCCGCCTTGCGTCACGCTGCCCGTGTCGGCAACCAGCCACACGTGGCCGTCGCGATTGCCGGTACCGGTTGCCCGCGTGCGCGTGCCACCGCCGGCGAGCGCATAGATGTTGCCGTCGGCGGCTTGGAGGTTGATCTGTGCGGCTTGCACCGCCCCGAGGTTGGCAATCGTGCCTTTGCTGCCGGTTTGCACGAAGAGTTGCTTGCTGTTTGAAGAATCTTGCAGCAGCAAGCTCGCGCCCACGCCGAGTTCCGCTGTTCCGTTGGGTGCTTCGACTGAGCCCGCATTGACCACCGCTTGGCGTGCGATCAGGAATATATCGCCGCCGCTCGAACGGATTTTGCCCCAAATTCACGACGCTTGCATGTGAGTCGCCTGAGAGGGTCAGCGCACCGCCGTTCATGAATGCGCAGTTGCAGACGTCGAGTGTGGATGCCACGAAGCGTCCACCCGTGCTGACGACGCCCGATGACCCCACCACGATGCCTTGCGGGTTGATCAGGTAGAGGTCGCCTGTCGCACTGAGCTTGCCGAGGATCGTGGAAAGCGCCCCACCCGTTACGCGGTTAAGCGTGGCGCCTGAGCCGTTCAGGAACGTGACGACGCTGTTCCTGCCGATCGAAAAGCTGTTCCACTCGATGACCCCGCGCGAATTGCCGGGCTGCGTGACGACCAGGTTACTGCCGCTCGTATTGATCAAGCCCTGGCCGCCGACGTATTGGCCGCCTTGCGGCAAAACGCCGGCAGCCAGTGTGACAGAAGCGGCAATGAATCCCGCAAGCGACAGAGCGGCCGCCATCGAGCGGCGTCGCAGGCACACGCGTGACCGACTGGGATGTTCATCGGATGGCCGTGCGAACCGAAACGACATGTGTGCCTTCTCGGTATTGCTTCTAACACGCATGCAGCGCAGTGCTGTTGGCCGTCGAAAGCGGCGCCTCTTTTCGTATGACTTCGCAGATCAGCTTGGCAGTCGGCCCAAATGACGCGCTGTAATAATCACATCATTTTGCGCCTGGGGTGTCGCTTTTTGCAGATAATTACTTGGCTGCGCGCTGTCGACAGACATGTGACCATTTGCGCTGCGCGCGTTGACCGCGATCTCCGCCAGCAGCCACGCCCAACGCGCTGTCTCCTGCCGCAGCGACTGGATGGACGCAGTGCCGCCGCTGTCGCCCGCATAGCTTTGTTCGAGCCGCTGGAAACAGGCTACCGCAGCGCCAACGCGCGACACGGGCCATGCGAACGACGCGAGGCGGGTACTGCCGAATCCTTGCAGAAAATCCGCGTTCGCTTGCAGAAAGATAGCCTGCAGGCCATGCAGGCCATCCAGCTCCTTGCGGGCGTTCAGCGCATGTCTTCTCTGCGCGTCCAACTCGTGACGCCACACCACCGTGTGGGCAATAGCGAGCGCGAACATTGCGAGCCCGAGCAGTGCCAGCACGGCACTCACAGACAAGCGCGCGTTGGCGAGCACATGGCGCCGCAACAGGTGCCCGACACGCCGGGCGATATGGAAAGACAGAGCGAGCTTCATTGAAGGCTGAGGCAGCGAAATGGCCACGCAGCGCGCGCTCGCACGCGACCGCACGGGCGCGCGATAGCGGTCGAATGCCACACTCGGCAAGGTGTTGTCTCCTGGTTGGGTATATCGGCGCGCGGCGTCAGAACTTAAGGCGTCTTTCACCTGGAGCGGACAAACCGCCCAAGGCGCGCTAACTGCTGCGACACGGTCGCCACAACAACGTCGTCAGCATCGCCGTACCTGCCTGGCGACGGCATCACCGGTCCCGATTGCTGACGCAAGCCATGCCGTGGAGATCTGGAGGCGCCGGTCACCGTTGCACACAGAGTTGCCGCGACTGATCGGTGGATCTCTGCCTGATCTGAGCCGGCCGAGGCTGGGCGTATTGCCGCGGATGACGCGCGTCGCCGGAACCATTCGACTGCAGTCGATTCAACCGGACGGGGACGCGTCCACGTGACAGGATAGCGGCACGCGGCAACGCCCTCCGCCGATGACCTGTGCAGACGAACGGGACATGCTGCCGGCAGCACGTCCCCACTCCGAGCGCCCAATCTCAGTACCTACACATTCGGCGTCGCGCTCTGCGGGTCCGCCGGTGTGGCCGGATCGGCACTTTGCAGCGGCGGTGCGTAGAGGA
>CALNWN010000002.1 GCA_940746715.1 uncultured Paraburkholderia sp. | reverse complement strand
GCAAATCCCATCAGGGACAGCGGGCAAGCAATGCTCGCATCAAAAGTCCGGATGTACGGGAGCAATCTTCCTCTTCATGTCGTCGTGAACTGAGAGCTTGTGCAAACAGGGGGCGTCCATGTACGCCGGGCTGTTTTATCTGGGCAGCGGAGTCGGGCTCGGCTTGTGTATTGCATGGCGGTGGGCGGCGCCGGGCGGGTCGCGAGCCCGCGTCGGGCTTCGCATCAGCCGGCGCGAGTGGCCGTGGCTCCTCGGCGCGATAGCGGCGGGCGGCGTCGCGGGCCCGGCCTTGTTGATGCTGGGCCTCGCGAGCACGCCCGCAGCGACGAGTTCGCTGCTGCTCAACCTCGAAGGCGTCCTGACCGCCGTGATTGCGTGGGTGGTGTTCCGCGAGAACGTCGACCTGCAGGTTCTCGGCATGGTGGCGATCGTCGCGGCGGGCGTGCTGCTGTCGTGGCATCCGGGTGGGGCGGGCGTGCCTGTCGGGGCGCTGCTGATTGTCGGCGCGTGTCTGTGCTGGGCCGTGGACAACAACCTGACGCGCAAGGTGTCGGCGAACGACGCGATGCTGATCGCGTGTCTGAAGGGGCTCGTCGCCGCGCCCGTCAATCTCGGCATTGCGCTCGCTGCGGGCGCATCGCTTCCGTCGCCGGGCACGATGGCGGCCGCCATGGCGACCGGTTTCGCCGGCTATGGCGTGAGCCTCGTGCTGTTCGTTGTCGCGCTGCGGCATCTGGGCACCGCGCGCACCGGCGCCTATTTCTCGGTGGCGCCGCTCTTCGGCGTGCTGCTTTCGCTCGCGATCTGGCCGACGCTGCCGGACCTGACTTTCTGCGCGGCGGCCTTGCTGATGGCGCTCGGCATCTGGCTGCACGTGCGCGAGCGGCATGCGCATGAGCACACCCACGAGTTGCTCGAGCACTCGCACAGACACACCGCCATGACGCGCATCATCAGCACGACCACGACTTCCCATATTCCGGCGACGAGCCGCATACGCACCCACACGTGCATCTGCCGATTAGCCATTCGCACGCCCATTTCCCCGATATTCACCACCGCCATCGGCATTAGCCGCCTCAGCTGGCGCGAAAAATTAAAGATCGCGCCGACGCTGCTGTAATTCCGGCTACCTGGTAGCTGATCCCTACCATGTGTGTGTTTGAAGGAGTACTTGGCCAACACCGGTCTGTCGGTGTTGGCTTTTTTATTGCCGCCTCGAAGTGTCCCGCGGGACTACCGCTTGCTCCGCTCGACGCCTTGGACGATCATGCTAGGATGATCAGTGCTAGGGTGCTGGAGGGAAATATCATGGCTACATTTGGTATCGACGCTCTGCGCATCAACCCTTCAAACGACCGGATCACGCATGTGCGCTGGGCTGCTGTCGACCCCGCCACGCGCAGCTGGTTGTCGCCCACTTCGATTGTCGAAGTGGCTCAGGTGGTGGACGCCATCCATCGCGGCGACGCTGTCTGGTCGCTTTTCACGCTCGGCGGCACGCGATTTCTCGGGCCGAAAATCGTGGCCGTCTCTCATACCAACGGGCACGACGGAATCGACACCGACGTCCCCGACAGCCACATCGAAAAATGCATTGACGACCTGCCGCGCATCTAGCGTCCGGCCTTCGCTTTCGTCGTACTTTGCGCCTGGCGCAGTTCGAGCCACATCGGCTGATGATCCGACGACCGGCTGTGCGGATCGACCTCGCAGCTCGCCACCCGCGGCGCGAGATCTTCGGTGACGAAGATGAAGTCGCACGCAAACGGCCCGTCGGCCCATTGCTCGTGGTCGTACAAGCCGACCGTGGCGGCGCGCGGGCTGTCGCCGTGCGCGCGGGTCCAGGCGTCGGCGAACGCGGGCGCGCCCGGCACCGCTTCGAGCATCGTGCGATAAGCGGCGCTGCCGAACGCGCTGTTGAAGTCGCCGCAGACAATCGCGCTCATGGGACGCCCGGTGTCGGCAAACGGGCTGTTCTGCTTCTCCGCGTGCGCCGGGCGGCGCGCGTGCTCGCACGCTTCCTGATGCAGCGCGCGCAGCCGCTCGACCTGCGCGAGCCGCTGCGTTTCCGAATAAAACTCCAGATGCGTGCTGATCACGCGCAGCGGCCCGACGTCCGTTTCGATCACGGCTTCGAGCGCGACCCGCAGCATCGACGGTTTGGCTGGATCCGCGGGCCAGGGCAGCGAGTGGCGCAGCACCTGCCGGACCGGCAGGCGCGTGACGATCGCGTTGCCGAACTGACGCCGCCGGGTGCCCGCGCCGACGGCCGGAAGGTCCGAGCCGATCGCGTCGATCACGGTCATGCCCGGCAGCAAGGCGGCGAGTTCGGCGAACTGATCGGTGCTGGGACCGCTCGCCAGCCCGCCCGCGGATGGCGGCCCGTTAAAGCCGCGCGTCACTTCCTGCATGCACATGATGTCGAAATCGCCCAGCGCACGCGCCTCGCGCACGATGCGCGCGAGATCGACGCGGCCGTCCACGCCGCGTCCCCACTGAATGTTCCAGTCGACGAGCCGCATGAGATTCTCCTGCAAGATCTGTCCGGGTGTGTCCGGCTAGTCTATCGCCGGGAGACGGCTCGCGCCAAAGCCGGCCGCGCCGTCTGCGGACCGAGGTGGCAACGGCAGCGGCAAACGCAGCGCGTAAGCGCCCCTATTCGAGACGCCTGACGAATTTTGTCGTGCAGCATGTCGATTCCCCTGCCGTGGAATCGTCGTAGCGGTGTGTCGGACTTGTCCATGCAGTTTCTCAACCGAGCTTTTCAACCCGGCATCTCAACCAAAAAGGCGGCTTA
This sequence comes from uncultured Paraburkholderia sp., assembly GCA_940746715.1. Classification (GTDB taxonomy): domain Bacteria; phylum Pseudomonadota; class Gammaproteobacteria; order Burkholderiales; family Burkholderiaceae; genus Paraburkholderia. The sequence continues at coordinate 587,146 of CALNWN010000002.1, read as the reverse complement.
CCATGACTACCGGAACCATCAGACTCCACCGCGTTTTGCGCGCGCCTGCCGAACGCGTCTATCGGGCATTCCTCGAACCCGACGCGCTCGCGAAATGGCTGCCGCCGTATGGCTTTACTTGCAGGTCCACCACTTCGAGGCGCGCGTGGGCGGCACCTACAAGATGTCGTTCCGCAACTTCGGCAGCGGTAGCAGCCACTCGTTCGGCGGCGAATACGTGGAACTCGTGCCCGCCGAGAAGATCCGCTACACCGACCGCTTCGACGACCCGAACCTGCCCGGCGAAATGTCCGCGACCATCACGTTTCGCAAGGTGTCGTGCGGGACCGAGGTCTCGATTCTCCAGGAAGGCCTACCGGAGGTGATTCCCGTCGAGATGTGCTACCTCGGCTGGCAGGAATCGTTGATGCAACTCGCGAAACTGGTGGAACCCGAGATTCCCGACTGAGTCCGCGCGATGGCCGCTCACGCCACCTTCGGCTGCCCGTTTTATCGCGCTCGTTCTGCGCGTAGACTGAATGAAGCTCCGCAATCGCCGGCAAGGGTGTCGATGTCTGCCGTCCGGCGGCGTGCTGCATCGCGGCACGCAGGCACGCGGGCGCCGGCTGCGACACGGAGGTGGCGATGAGCGATTTCAACGAGGCTCGCGAGCGCATGGTCGAGCGGCAGATCGTCGGCCGCGGCATTCGCGATCCACGGGTGCTGGCCGCCATGCGCAGCGTGCCGCGCGAAGCCTTTGTGCCCGACTACCTTCGCGATCTCGCTTACGAAGACAGACCGCTGCCCATCGGCAACGAGCAGACCATTTCCCAGCCTGCCATCGTCGCGACGATGCTCGAGGCGGCGGTCCTTTCCCCCACTGACATCGTGCTCGATGTCGGCACCGGCTCCGGCTATGCCGCTGCTGTGGCGGCCACGCTTGCCGCGCAGGTCTATTCGATCGAACGTCACGCGGAACTGGTCGCCATGGCGCGCGACATTCTTGCGCGCCTGAATATTTCCAATGTCACCGTCTATCTCGGCGACGGAACCGCCGGCCTCGCGGAACGCGCGCCGTATGATGCGATCATCGCGGCGGCGGGCGGGCCGCATATTCCCGACGTGTGGCGCCGGCAGCTTGCCATCGGCGGCCGCATCGTCATGCCGGTCGGCCGCGAGCTGCATTATCAAAAGCTCATCAAACTGGTTCGCCATGGTGAAGACGACTATCGAAGCTGCTCGCTCGGCGAAGTGAGCTTCGTGCCGCTCGTCGGCGCCGACGCGTGGCCCGTGCCGGATGCGGACCGGCGCGGCGCAGACAAAAGTGGTGGCGGTGGAGGCAGTGGCGGAGCTGGAGGAGTGGCGTTGGCGGTGCCGAGCGCGGGCGCCCGTGCCCGATGAGCGCCGGCGAGGCTGCGGGCCGGCGGGGCCTGCTGGCCGTGGCCTGAAGCGAGTGACCTGAAGCGCGCCGCACGGCAGCGAGTGAAAGACAGCAAGTGACCGGCCGCAACTGATCGACAGTCCACGCACCGCACCGAGGAGACATCGACATGAATGGCTACCAGATCACCTTCTTCACCCAGCACGATCGCCGCCATCGCGGCAAACCGCTGGCCGACTGGCTCGTCAGTCTGACCGGCGAACTCGGGCTGCGCGGCGCGACCGTGATACCGGCGAGCGAAGGCATCGGCCACCGTCATCGTGTGCATTCCGCGCATTTTTTCGAACTGGCGGACCAGCCGTTGTCGATCGTGATGGCGGTGACGAGCGAGGAAGCCGGCACCTTGTTCGAGCGCTTGCGCGCCGAGGGCGTGCATCTGTTTTATGTGAAGACAGCCGTGGAATTCGGCGTAATCGGCAATGAAGATGGGGACGCTGCGCGGTAGCGCGTCCGGGCAAGAGTTGCGCGGGCCTGGTCAATGCGCTTCGCGCCTGCGCGCCCATTGCGCGAGCCCGGCGCACGCAATCAGCAGCGAGCCGGTGACGAAGAACACCGAATGCAATCCCAGATACACGCCGATCTGCCCGCCGATCACCGGCCCGACCACCTGGCCGCTGAATTGCGCGGATTGCAGATAGCCGAGCATCTGGCCGGTTCTGCTTTCATCCACGGAGTGCCTCGCAAGCTTGGAGATGGCCCGACAATCACGTTGATGATCGGCTCGATCGACATGTTGGCGAGCAGGACCATCATCGCGGTGGCCAGCAGCGCCCCAACGACCGCATGGTTGGCGGCGCGCACGGGCGCGGCGGCGTCGCGTGTCTGGCGGGCGGCGGCATCGGCGGGATGGAAATCTTCTTTCACGACGAAGATGGTGAGGAGCGCGGCCACCGCGATCATCGCGCCGCCCGCGAAGAACGTGTCGCGAATCCCGCGAGCCAGCCCGGCAACACGCCGCCGACCAGCGGCCCGATCAGACTGCCCGCCAGCGCGCCCGTCGACAGGACGCCGAGCGCCCAGCCCGCGCGCTCGCGCGGCACCTGCGTGCCGACCATCACCGTGGACGCCGACGCATAGCCGCCGACCAGTCCGGCGATCAGCCGCAGCGCGACCAGCTGATGCACGCTGTGCGCGACGCCGATCAGCGACATCACCGCCGCCATGCCCACCGCGGCCCGAACCAGCATCGGCTTGCGACCGTAGCGATCGGCGAGGCGCCCCCACAGCGGCGCGGTGAGCGCGGTGCCGAGAAAGGTCGCGCCGAATGCAATGCCAGACCATTCGATCACCGCCGACTGCGAGGTCACGCCGAGCTGCTGCACACAAAGCGGCAAGAACGGCAGCAACATGCTGAGGCTCACGAGCGTCGTGAACGATCCGAATACGCAGACAATCAGGTTGCGCCGCCAGTAATGCTCGTTGCGTTCGACGTAGCTCGGCAGCGCGGGCCGAAGCGCGGGCGCGAAGGGAGAGCGGGCGGTCTGGTTCATGAGATCCTCGGCACGGTCATCCAGCAGTCTGGACATGGAGCCAGTCTAGATTGAACCGGAACCCGGGAGAATCCCGCGATGCGGAAGAGATTCTTCCGCGCTTCGATTCAATCGGCGGCTGTCACGGCGCCGAGTTGTTTGAATTGCTGGTGCAGGCGCGGCGCCGCAAAGTCGACGAACGCGCGCAACTTCGGCACCGAAAGGCGCCCATGCGGCGTCAGCAGATGAACCGGCAGCGGGGCCTGCTCGCTGTCGCGCAGCACGATTTGCAGTGAGCCGGCTTCGACTTCTTCGGCGATGTGGTACGAGAACATGCGCGTGACGCCGTGGCCGGCCACCGCCGAGGCCACAGCCGCACGAATCGTGTTGACGATGAAGCGCGGCGTGAACTGCACGACCTGCGGAATCGGCGAGCCGCTCGAGGTCGGGAAAGTCCACGAATCCACGCCGAAATGCGTCATCGAGATGATCTTGTGGTGGAGCAGATCGGCGGGAACCTGATGCGCGGATGCTCGGCAAGATAGCGGGGCGAAGCCGCGACCACGCGCCGGACCTCGCCCACGGGCACCGCGACGAGCGCGGAATCGGCGAGATGCGCGATGCGCAGGGCGACGTCGATTCCCTCGTCGATCAGGCTCACAGGCCGGTCGAGCAATTGCAGGCGAATCGACACGGCAGGAAAGCGCTCGATGAATTCGTCGACGATCGGCCGCAGCAGATCTTCGCCGGCTGCGACGGGCGCGGTGACCGTCAAGAGGCCGCGCGGCGCCGAGCGTTCGTGGGCGGCGAGCATATCTGCTTCTTCGAGATCGGTCAGGATGCGCCGGCACGCGGCCGCGTAGCGTGCGCCGGCTTCGCTCAGCTTGATGGTTCGTGTCGTGCGGTGCAGCAGCGCCGTGCCCGTATGCGCTTCGAGGAAAGCGATCGCGCGGCTCACCCCGGCCGGCGAGCGGCCGAGGCGGCGCCCCGCGCCCGCGAGGCTGCCTTCGTCCAGCGTGGCGATGAAGACCTTCATCGCGTCGATTCGATCCATGGCGATTCCTTATTGCTCGACCGGGTGATGGCCCGAGCATTATCGCCGCAAGCGCCGCGCGGACATGTCGACGCCGGCCTTGGCAAAGCGCGCCGGCGCCATGCCAAGGCCGACCGCAGCCGGCCGCGACGGAGCTCAGACCACCGCGATCGTCACCTCGATATTGCCGCGCGTCGCCTTCGAATACGGACATGTCTGATGCGCCATATCCGTGAGCTTCTGCGCCGTGTCGCGCTCGATGCCGGGCAGGCTCACATTGAGCCGCGCGCGCATGAAATAGCCGCTGTCGTTCATCGCGAGATCGATTTCGGCGTCGACGGCGGTCTCGGCGGGCAGTGCAATGTACAGCGTCTTCGCAGCGATTCCCATGGCGCCGATGAAGCACGCGGACCAGCCCGCCGCGAGCATCTGTTCCGGGTTCGTGCCGGTCGCGGATGTGCCCGGCGAGCCGAGCTTGACGTCGAGCCGGCCATCGTCGCTGCGCGCCGCGCCGTCGCGTCCGCCGGTGGTGTGTGTTTTGCCGGTGTACAGCACTTTGTCTGATGAGTTCATGATCGGATTTCCCTGATGCGGTAAGTAGTAGGCGACTGATCGCTGCTCGCTTTTCAGTCTTCGGCAGTCCGTCCGGCTGGGCGCGAGGCGTTGCGCCGAACCCGTCGTTGACGAGATTAGAACGGCGCCGCGTATCTGGCTTGTGTCGGCGAAGCGGGGTAGTGCAATGCCGTGTATCTGGCGAGGCGGCATACACAGTGAGATACAAATGCGCGCCGCTGCAATGTTTTGTGTCGGATACGGCTTCAGATACATTGCGACATAAATCGCAGCGGGCCGCGCGCTATAAAGCAGGCATTGCCAGTCACGGAGAGTCTGATGAACACCGAAACGCTGAAGGGAAGCTGCCACTGCGGCGCCGTCAAATTCGAGGTCGCGACACCGGTCGCGCCCGCTGCGCGCTGCAATTGCAGCCTGTGCCGCCGCAAGGGCGCGCTGATGAGCACGCCGTTTGAAGCCGGCCAGTTGACCATCACGCAAGGCGAGGATGCGCTCACGCTCTATCAGTTCAACACGCGCGTTGCGCGGCACTTCTTCTGCAAGCATTGCGGCATTTATCCGTTTCATCAGACGCGCAGGGACCCGAAGCTGTGGCGCGTCAATATCGGTTGCCTGGAAGGGATTGATCCGTATACGCTGGATGCCGGTCTTTCCGACGGCGCAAGTCTTTCCGTCGTGGAGGACGCATGAAGCGGCTGCTCGCGATCATCGCGTTCGTCGCGGGCGGCGTGGCTGCCGAATGGGCGCATCCGGTGCAATGTTCGATGCTGTGCGCGGGCCGGGTGCAGGTGAAACGTCAAAAGAGATGATCCATTCATGGACACGACCGACCACGTACTGATCGTCGACGACGATCGCGGCATCCGCGAATTGATCGCCAGCTACCTGGAAAAGAACGGCATGCGCGTTTCGCTCGCCGCCAACGGCCGGCAAATGCGCGCGGCTCTGGAGCAGGGCGTGCCCGACCTGATCGTGCTCGATCTGATGATGCCCGGCGAAGACGGCCTCGTGCTGTGCCGCGAACTGCGCGTGGGCAAGTTCCGCACCGTGCCCGTGCTGATGCTGACCGCGCGCAACGAAGAAGCCGACCGCATTCTCGGCCTGGAAATGGGCGCCGACGACTACCTGCCCAAGCCCTTTGCGGTGCGCGAGCTGCTCGCGCGCATCCGCGCGGTGCATGCCGCGCGCGCATGCTGCCGCCCGGCATGCAGGTGACGGAAAGCGCGCAAATGCTCGGTTTCGGCGACTGGCGGCTCGACACGACGGCGCGCCATCTGCTCGATTCGGAGGGCACGATGGTCGCGCTGAGCGGCGCCGAGTATCGCCTGCCGCGTGTGTTTCCCGATCATCCGCAGCGCGTGTTGACGCGCGATCAACTGCTCAATCTCACGCAAGGCCGTCAGGCGGATGCCTTCGACCGTTCCATCGACCTGATGGTGAGCCGCCTGCGTCAGCGCCTGCGCGACGAAGCGCGCGAACCGCGTTACATCAAGACGCTGCGCAGCGAAGGCTATGTCTTTTCCGCGGCCGTGAACGTGATCGAGGATCAGCCATGAAGCTGCTTCCGTCGCTGCACTGGCCGCGCACGCTGTTTGCGCGCCTGACGGTGATTCTCTTTATCGGACTCGCGTCGGCGCAGGCGTTGTCGTTCTGGCTCACCATGACCGAGCGCGACCAGACCATGACGAACGTGATGATGGGCTACATCGAGCGCGAAGTCGCAAGCTCGGTGGCGCTGCTCGATCACCTGCCCGCCTGCGAACGCGCTCAGTGGCTGCCGCGTCTCGCGCGGCGCAGCTATGAATTCGTGCTCGGCCCCGGCGTGAGCGGCGGGCCGGTGGATGCGGATTTGTCGGCGCGCGTCGCGCGTTCCATTGCCGACGGCATCGGCACGAACTACCCGCTCACGGTGAATGCGGTGCCGGGCGACCGCGAACGGCTGCAGGCGCATCTGAAACTCAGCGACGGCACGCCGCTCACCATCGACATGCGCCCGATGTCCGGCGCGCCGCTCTCGCGATGGCTGCCGCTCGTGCTGCTGCAACTCGCCGTGCTGCTCGGCTGCTGCTGGTTCGCGGTGCGCACGGCCACGCGTCCGCTGCACGAGCTTGCAGTCGCCGCCGATGCGCTCGGCCCCGATCTGAAGGCCGGGCGCCTCAGCGAAAGCGGGCCATCGGAAATCGCACGCGCGGCCCATGCTTTCAACGCCATGCAGGAACGCATTGCGATGTACGTCACCGAGCGCATGCAGATACTCGCGGCCATCTCGCACGATCTGCAAACGCCGATTACGCGCATGCGTTTGCGCGTCGACATGATGGACGGCGAGCCGGAAGGCGCGAAGCTGCGCCAGGATTTGCAGGAGATGGAAGCGCTCGTGAAAGAAGGCGTGACGTATGCGCGCACGCTGCACGGCGCGACGGAAACGCCGTGCCGGATCGATCCCAACGCGCTGTTCGACAGTCTGGTGTGCGATTACGTGGATGCCGAGCAGGCGGTGTCGCTGCAAGGCCGCTTCGGCATGCCGCTGATGACGCGGCCACAGGCGCTGCGGCGGATCGTCGGCAATCTGGTGGACAACGCGCTGAAGTTCGGCGGCGCGGCGGAGATCGAGATCGCCCTGTCGCCGGACGGCAGGCAGGCCACGATCTCGGTGCTCGACCGCGGCCCCGGCATTCCCGCCGAGTCGCTCGAAGACGTGTTCCAGCCGTTCTTCAGGCTCGAAGGTTCGCGCAACCGTCAAACGGGCGGCACGGGTCTGGGCTTTGCGATCGCGCGCCAACTGGCACTTGCAATGGATGCCACGCTGGAGCTGCATAACCGCGCCGGCGGCGGTCTGGAGGCCCGGCTCACGCTGCGCAATCTCGTGGCGGCGCCGGCTGCCACGGTGGCGTAGTGCGTGGGCGGCATTCGCTGCATTGCATATCACGATTGATCGTTTGGCCGCGGCGCGGGGCGTTGCTAGCATCGTCGACTCCGCAATGAAGCGCCGCTGCCGCAATGATCCCAAGCAAAACGCCGCCCGATTCGCCGCTGTCGCGTAGCCGCCGCCGTATGCTCGGCCGTCTTGCCGTGGGCGGTCTCGTCGCCTCGCAAGCCGCGGCGGCGGGCGAGCTGAAGAAGCCGCTCGACATCGCGCCGTCGAGCCGCGTGCCCGGTGCGCCGGTGCTCGACCATCCGTATGGTGTGCCGTCGCCGCGCGAAGGCCAGGTGGTGCGCCGCAGCGCCCGCGCATGGCCGCTGCCCGGCGCGGCTTCGTCGATGACGCCGCTTGCGGACCTGCACGGCACCATCACGCCCAACGGCCTCGTCTACGAACGCCATCACGCCGGCGTGCCCGACATCGATCCGGAACAGCACCGCCTCGCGATTCACGGCCTTGTCGGTACGCCGAAGCTGTTCACCATGGACGATCTGCTGCGCCTGCCCGCGGAATCTCGCATCCACTTCCTCGAATGCTCCGGCAATACCGGCAGCGAATGGAACGGCCCGAGCGGCTTGCCGGTGCAACTGACGCACGGCTTGCTGTCGTGTTGCGAATGGACCGGCGTGCGTCTTTCGACCTTGCTCGAAGAAGTGGGCGGTGTGACGGCCCGGGAGCAAGGCAAGGGCCACGGCGGCGCATGGCTGCTTGCCGAAGGCGCGGATGCCGCCGCAATGACGCGCAGCCTGCCGCTCGATCGTATTCTCGACCGCGCGCTCGTGGTCTACGCGCAGAACGGCGAACGCCTGCGGCCGGAGAACGGCTATCCGCTGAGGCTCATCGTGCCCGGCTTCGAAGGCAATACCAACGTCAAATGGCTGCGCAGGCTCAAAGTGGTCGACGCGCCGCTGCAAACTCGCGAAGAAACCTCGAAGTACACGAGCCTCCTCGCAAACGGCACCGCGCGTCAGTTCGCGTTCGAGATGGACGCGAAGTCCGTCATCACGCGGCCTTCGCCGGGACATCGCCTCACCGCGCATGGCTATTACCCGATTAGCGGCATTGCGTGGTCCGGGCGCGGCACGGTCCGCAAGGTCGAAGTCTCCACGGATGGCGGCGCGTCGTGGCGGCTCGCGCGCCTCGACGGACTCGCGCGCGACCGTGCGCTGACGCGTTTCGAAGCGGACTGGCACTGGGACGGCGCGCCCTCCGCGATTCTCTCGCGCGCCACGGACTCCACCGGCTACGTGCAGCCCACCCGCGCCGAACTCGTCGCCGCGCGCGGACTGAATTCGCAATACCACTACAACGCGATCCAGCAATGGCGCGTGGATGCGAGCGGCGAGGTGCGCAATGCGTGAGCGCGCTTGCATGCGGACATCGGCGCAGATGGCGCTCAGCGCGTTGCTCGTCATCGTCGGGCTTGCGTCGTGCGCGTCTATCCAGCGCGATGCTCGCGGCCCGAGCCCGGCGAAGAATGACATCGGCACGCCGCTCTGCGAGGAAGCCCTGGCTGCCTGGAACATCGACATTGCGCCCGACGGCCGCGGCCTGCCCGCGGGCAGCGGTGACGTGGCGACCGGCGCACGCGTGTTCGCCGCGAAATGCGCGGCGTGCCACGGCGCGCACGGCGAAGGCGGCCTGGGCGATGCGCTCGTGGATGGCCAAGGCACATTGTCGAGCGCGAAGCCGAAGCGCACGGTGGGCAGCTACTGGCCTTACGCCACGACGCTGTTCGACTATATCCGTCGCGCGATGCCGTACAACGCGCCCGAGTCCTTATCCGCCGACGAAGTCTATGCGCTCAGCGCTTTCCTGCTGAACCGGAACGGGATCGTGCCCGCCGATGCGCGGCTCGATGCAGCGTCGCTCCCGCGCGTCGCGATGCCGAATCGCGATGGCTTCGTGCCCGATCCGCGTCCCGGCCGGCTCTGATCCAGAGCCGGAACACGGCCTGGCTGCGGTGTTCGCGCATTACAACATCGAGTTTATCACTCCAGCAGATAACCGTATCGGATTTGCTTCGTTGTCCTCGCGCGTGCGCGCCGGTACATTCGTCTGACTGCGCTTTGTGTACACGGCGCTCCGCGAACAGACAAGACGAAGAGTTTCCCGTGACGACAGTTTTTGCTTCCACCGCCGCGCCCGGCAGCCATCGCGCCAGCGACGCCATTGCCGGTCAGTCCATCGAGATTCGCGCTTTCGACGGCCCGGTCGGCGCCGAAGTGCTCGGGCTCGATCTCGGCAAGCCGTTCAGTCAGCAGGATTTCGCGCGCATTCATCGCGCGCACCTCGACCATCACGTGCTGGTGTTTCGCGATCAGCGCATCACACCGGACGAGCAGATTGCATTCAGCCGGCGTTTCGGCCCATTGCAGATTCATGTGCTGCACCAGTTCCAGTTGCCGGGCTATCCGGAAGTGCTGGTGGTGTCGAACATCGTCGAAAACGGCAAGCCGATTGGTCTCGGCGATGCAGGTCATTACTGGCATTCCGATCTGTCGTACAAGGAAAAACCGAGCCTCGGCTCGTTGCTCCATGCACAGGAACTGCCGTCCGAAGGCGGCGACACGCTGTTTGCCAACATGCATCTCGCGTGGGACACGTTGCCCGCGCACTTGCGCAGCGCCGTGGAAGGACGGACGGCCGAGCATACCTATCTCGCGAAGTACGCCGAGTTGCAAAAGCGCAGCCCGTGGCGGCCCAATCTGTCGCCCGAACAGATTGCGCAGGTGAAGCCGGTCGTGCATCCGATCGTGCGCACGCATCCCGAGACCGGGCGCAAGGCGCTTTTCGTGAGCGAGCACTTCACCACCCGCGTGATCGGATTGCCCGAAGACGAAAGCAGGCAGCTGCTCGACGAACTATTCGCCCACAGCGTGCGCGCCGAACATGTGTACCGGCACCGCTGGGCCGAACACGACATGGTGTTCTGGGACAACCGCTCGCTGATGCACCTCGCGGCCGGCACGCCGGACAATCTGCGCCGCAAGCTTTATCGCACGACGATCGAGGGCGATGTGCCCTTCTAGGACTTGCGCATGACGAGCGCCGCGCAGGCCTACTCAACTCAGACAGTTCAACACCACTCGCCGACCGGAGTTCCGATGTTCGCGAGGTTTCACCCGACCGCCGCACGGTCGACGCTTGTCAGCCGACTTTCGGGCCGTGTTTTCAGCCGTCGTTTTAACGACCGTTTTGCCGCGACCCTGCTCGCTGTTTCCATCGGCACTGCAGGCATGAGCGCGGCTGCGCCTGCTCATGCCGAAGGACAGATCCGGATCGCCGAGCAGTTCGGCATTGTCTATTTGCTGCTGAACGTGGCTCGCGATCAGCAGTTCATCGAGAAGGAAGGCCGCAAACAGGGCCTCGATATCAAGGTCGATTGGGTGCAGCTTTCGGGCGGCGCGGCCGTCAATGACGCGTTGCTGTCGGGCGCCGTGGATATCGCCGGCGCCGGCGTGGGCCCGCTCTTGACCATCTGGGACCGCACGCACGGCTGTGCCTCGGGAAACGGCCGCACCAGCCGGCCTTCGGCGATGTCGCGCTCGACAAGGCAGGTTCTGCCGAGCGCCACGCCGTTGCCCGAGATCGCAGTGTGAATGGCGGCGGAGTCGTTGATCTGCAGGCTGCGGTCGCAATCGACCACGCCTGCGTTGCCGGTCTTCTGCACCCATGAGCGCCATGTGGGAAAGGCGGGCGCCGTGCGCATCGAGATGTCGTGAATCAACGGATGGTGGTTCAGATCCGCCGGTGTTCGGAGCGGATGCTCGCCCTTGAGCAGCGCGGGACTGCACACTGGGAAGAACTCGTCGCGCATCAAAAAGGTCGCGGCGAGGTCGGGCCACTGGCCGGTGCCGTAACGAATGCCCGCATCCACGCGGTCCGCCGTGAAGTCGACGAGTTTCAGCGACAGGTCGATGCGCTGATCGTAGCGCGGATACTTGCGCTGAAACCGCGCCACGCGATGCAAAAACCATTTGTCGGCGAGCGCCGGCGGCACGGTCACGGTCACCGTGATGCGCGCCTTGCTGGCCTTCAGCCGCTCGACCGCTTGTGTAAGCAACTCGAAGCCCGCCTGTAATTCCGGCATGGCCGCGCGCCGCGTCGGTGAGCACGAGCCGCGACGCGCCCGAGCTCGAACGATGAAACAGCTCCATGTTCAGCGTTTCCTCGAGCCCGTATTGCGTGAGGTCGTTGGTGCCGATCGAGAAGAAGTCGACGAGCGCGGCGAAGTGATCGGCGAATGCCGCCGACGGCGTTTCGACCATGATGCCGAGCGGCACTTTCGGCGCGTCCAGTTCCGCGCGCACGGTTTCGGCGAGCGCGAGCGCCTGGCGCGCTTCGTCGAGCGTGGAGACCATCGGGAACATGATCCACAGCGGGCCTTCCTTGGCGGCGCGGTAGAGCGCGCGCAGCTGCGGCACGAACAGGTCGGGGCGGCGCAGGCACAGGCGCAGCCCACGCACGCCGAGGAACGGATTCGCTTCGTGCGGCAGGTTCAGATAGGGCACCTGCTTGTCGCCGCCAATGTCGAGCGTGCGAATGATCAGATGACGGCCGCCGCTCGCTTCGACCATGCGCCGATAGCAGTCGTACTGTTCGTCCTCGCTCGGCGCGTCGTGGCGTTCGAGGAACAGAAACTCCGTGCGCATGAGGCCCACGCCGTCCGCGCCGTTCGTAATCGCGTCGCGCACCTGATCCGGACGCGTGATGTTCGCGCCGATTTCGAGCACGTGGCCGTCCAGCGTCGCAGCGGGCAGCGCGCGGTTGGCGGCGGCGCGTTGCGCGGCATCGGCGAGCTGGGCCTGCGTTTGCCGTGCGCGCTCGAGGTCTTGCGCGGACACGCCGACATATAAACGGCCGCTTGTGCCGTCGAGCACGGCGGCGCTGCCGTCGGCCACGTCCATCAGCGCGGCGCCGCACGCGACCGCCGCCGGCACGCCGAGCGTGCGCGCGAGAATCGCGGTATGCGAGGTCGGGCCGCCCGACACCGTGCAGAAGCCGAGCGTGACGGCGGGGTCGAGCATCGCCGTGTCCGACGGCGTCAGATCTTCGGCGATCAGGATCGCGGGCGCGTCGAAGCGCGTGTTTGCCGCGACCTCCTCGCCGAGATGCTTCAGCACGCGCCGCGAGACGTCCCGCTCCTCGCCTCGCGCGCGAGGCGAGGAGCGGGTCGGGCAAGGCGGCGAGGCGTGCCGCCTGCCGCTCGGCCGCCTGATGCCAGGACCACGCGACGCCGTGTCCGTCGACGATGCGTGGCTTCGAGCGTGTCGCCGGGCTGGTCCTGTATGTCGGCTGCGCGGTTCGCATGACGCGAATGGGGCCAATCGAGAAGCCCGGACCCGCGCTGACGCCTTCGAACATCGTGGCGGGATCGGCGGCTCCCACGATACCGGCTGCGCTTTCTGGCGACGCGCGCGGGCCGCGGCGGCGCGCTCGTGCTCCTCGGCCGACAGCGCTTCGATGGTGCGCTTGAGCGCCGTGAGCGCGTCGGCGGCATCGACGCCTTGCGCCGACAGTACGAGCTGCGCGTTTGCGGTGGCGCCCAGTTGCAGCAGGCTCACGAGATTCTTCGGGTCGGCGGCCAGTTTGCCGTTGCGCACGCGCAAGGCGGCCTGGCAGCGCTTCGCGGTCGCGACCCACGCGCTTGCCGGCCGCGCGTGCAGCCCGTGCGGATAGTCGAGCACCAGTTCCACCCGTTGCGCGAAATCCGCGGGCGTGCTCTCGACCACGCTCGACGCCGCAGCCACACCTGCCCCTGCGCCCGCGCCGTTCAGCGCCTCGACGAGCGTGCGCAGCTTGTCGGCGTCGCCGATCAGACGCGTGAGGCGTTGCAGCAGCGCGACGCCGGTGCGCCGGATCAGGTGACGGTCTTCCTGCATGCCGTGCGGAATGGCCACGCCGCTGCCCAGATAAGTGTTCGAGACTGTCTCGCGTCCGTGAAGACTGTCGACGTAGCCGGGCTCGATGTAACCGGCAGCAGCCAGCAGTTCGCCGGCCTGAACGATCGCGTCGTGTTTCGAACTGGCCCGTGCGTTCAGTCGAACCAGCTCCGCGGTAAGCAGCGACGGCATCGCGTCTCCTGAAATCGAATCGTTGAAGTGGATGTTATTGGAATCGATACCACTTTCATGAATCTACGAATCAAGGATGTTGCAGAAGCGGCCGGCGTGTCTGTTACGACCGTCTCGCGCGTGCTGTCCAACAATGGGCCGGTCCGCGAAGCGGTGCGTCAGCGCGTGCTCGGTGCAATCGAGCAGCTCGGTTACCGGCCCAACGCTGCCGCGCGCCGCCTTCGTTCCGGCGATACGGCGACCATCGGCCTGATCGTCTCGGACGTGCGCAATCCGTTCTTCACGGAAGTGAGCCGCGCCGTGGAAGACGCCGCCTACCAGCAGGGCCTGCGTGTGATTCTCTGCAATACCGACGAAAACCCCGAGAAAGAAGCATGTATCTGCGCCTGATGGAAGAAGAGCGCGTCACGGGCTGCATCTATTCGCCAACTCACGACGCGGCGCAGCGCTTCAGGGCCGACGCCTACGATTTTCCCGTGGTGATGATCGACCGCGCGGGCCCGGCGGGCAGCGCAGACGCCGTCGTGCTCGATAACCGCGACGCGGCGGCGCGGCTCGTCGAGCATCTGGTCGAGCGCGGCTGCCGGCGCATTGCCGGGCTGTTCGGCAACGCGAGTACCACGGGCCGCGAGCGCCACGACGGTTTTGCGCAGGCACTCGGCCGGCATGGCTTGCCGGTGCTGGCGGAATTCGTCGAACCGAATCCGGCCAGCGCGCTCGAGCATGTCGGCGCATGGCTCGCGCGCGAGGCGGCCGAGCGGCCCGATGCGATTGTCGCGAGTAACGGTTTGCTGCTGCTCGGCGCGTATCGCGAAATGCGCGCGCGCGGGGTGACGCCCGGCACCGACATCGCGCTCGCCGGTTTCGACAACGATTCGTGGACGGACCTCGTCACGCCGGGCATCACCGTGGTGGCGCAGCCGGTGTATGAAATCGGCAGGATCGCGATGCAATTGCTTACCCAGCGTCTCGCGGATCCTGCCATGTTCACGCGTTCCCTCGTGTTGCCGGGCGAGCTCGTGATTCGCGGGTCCACGGCGGCGCGCAAGGCCTTCGCGGATGGCTCTGCGCAAAGCCTGCATGCTGGTACATGACTTGCTGTGCTGCGAGAGTTTTTCTCTTGCCAATCGTCATACATGCACCGAACAACGAGTACCTGTCAAAGGTGGAGCGCCCGCCAATGCGGGTATTGCATGAGGTGCCGCGTGTCCTCGTGGTCGACGACAACGAAGGCGCGGCTGAAGCGCTCGCGACCTATCTGTCATATGAAGGGGTATGGAAGCACGCGCGGCGAACGGTTGTAATGAGGCGCTGAACTGCGTGAAAGATTGGGTGCCCGACGTGGTGGTGCTTGACATCATGATGCCGGGCCGCGACGGCTACGAAACGGCAAGCGCGCTGCGTAGCTATCTGCCCACGCCGAGCCTCGGCATTGTCGCGTTCACCTCGCTCGATGAGCAGCATGTGCGGGAAACCGGCCGCGGTCGCCATAATTTCGACGGTTATTGTCAGAAGGGCACTGCGCCTAATGTCCTGCTTGCGTTGATGCGCAATCTCTGGCGCGACAGGAACTGAATCGTTGGATCATCGAGTCGTGCGGGCTGCTTTGCGCGGCAGCCGCGCGCCGCTCATCAACCTTTGATGTGCTCGCTCGACAGCCAGCCGCAGCTCACGCCAATCTGGGCGATCTGCTTCGCCACGGCGTCGGCGAGGCGCGTTGCGTCGGCGGACACACCGGCGCGCTTCGTTTCGGTCACCGCGTGCAACCCGCCGCCCACTGCGGCCGACGTCGCGATATGTCCCGCTGCCGCGCCCACGCCGGCCGTTTCCACGACGCCCGGCGTCTTGCCGCTGTCGGCGCTCGCGTTGAAGCTCTGCACGAGGCGCGGCGCGCCTCCGGCGGGCTTATAGAAAATCTGCACCGAACTCGTGACCTCGCTTTTGCCTGCGCCGAAGCCGATCAGCACGCGCCGGCGGCGGTTGCCGGCGTCGATCGTATCGAAGCTGCCTTGCACCATCAGCACATTCTGGTCTGCCGGCGCGGGAATGTCCGAGCGGATCGCGCGCAGACCCATCGACTGCAACTGGTGGACGATCTCATTCGCCACCTGCTCGCGGACTTCCGCGGCGTCGTCGGCCTGTTTCTGCGCCGCCGACGAGCCGTCGAACTGCGTCTTGAGCTTCTGCAGCATGCCGCCGTCGAGCTTGACCACTTCGGCGCGGGTGTCGAACGTGTACACGTAGATGTTGTCCGGGCGCACGGTCGGCTGCGCGACTGCCGCGCTCGTGTTGGTGATGCTGCCGCCGGCGCAGCCGGTAAGCAGTGCGCTTGCGCTGACCATCGCGATGCAGGCGAAACGGGCGGAGTGGCGTTTGATGAAATGGATCGAGCTGAGCTGTCGTCGGCACGCGGTGCCGTAGTATTGGAGCCTGTCTTTCCGATGACCGGCAACCGGGGGATCGTGATCATCGGCGACAGGGTCGCGCGTGAAGCGTTCTTGATCTCATGCGTGCTGTTTCGTACGCACCGGCAGCGAAACGAAGTATGGGCGAGGGCCCTCGCCAACTCCATCGAACAATTATTTCGAGCGATGTCACGCGCCGAACGGGCGTTTGAGGACGACAGGAATGCGGGGTGAGGAAGCGGGGGACTGCGCGCTCATGGGCGGCGCGCGATGCTGGTGCGATCAGTGCAAAGCCAGCGTGATGATGCAGCAGATCACGAACACGAGCAGAGCGCCGGCAACGGCCACATCGACTGGATAGCGCATGCTTCACCCGCACTGACGTTTAAACAGTCTTTATCGTAATCAACAGAGGGAAGACGAAAAAGCAACCAGTGAACGGCAATGTGGTAGAGCCAACGCTGTGCGGCGAACGCGGGCCGGTGCCGGTTCGCCGCTGCGTTTGCAGTGCGAATGCTTCTTACTGAGGCCTCGTCTGCTGTGCGTTATCGGACGTTGTACGCGGCACTTTGTTGACTGCCGCGAGATCTTCGGACAGGCTCGCGCGCAAGGTGGCGATCGCCTGATCGGGATTGGCGGGCCTCAACTGTTCGCGAGCGAGTGAGTCGTAGAAGTAGTGACGCAGCATCGGGTCCTGCGTCTTGTTGAGGACGTCGTGATAGAGAGCGACGATGTCGCCGGGACGTCCGCTCAATGCATAGAGACGGCGCAATTGTTCGAGGTCGTTGACGACGGCGAAGCCGGGGCCGATCGGACCCATCGCGCTCATCGGACCAAGGGGCGGCATGGCGTCATGCGGTCCGCGCGGGCCGTCGGCGTGCGGCGCGTCGGCGTGCGCGTGAGTGGGCGGCGGTAGGGCATCGTCCGCGAACGCAGTGTTTGTGGCCGTGGCGGCTACGGTCAGCAAGGTGGCCAGCGCCGCGCGGAATATCTGTTTTTTTCATGAGGTCGCTCCCATCGACAGGCTCCGGCGCGAGCGTGCGCCGGCTCACGGAAACGATAGACGACTGAGCGTCTCGCCGGTTTACGGACATATTTCCGCGCGCTTACGAAGCCTTGCTTCGCAAGGTGCGCAGGACCTGCTGCCGCACATCGCGCCCGGCTCGGGAATGCCTCGTGCGCTGGCGCAATAGCGTCGGATGGCGCATGATGGACGCAATGTGCCGTCCGACCCCACCACTGCGCGGCACAGCGGAAGCGCCCATGTCGGCGTCGCGTGCCTCATGCCGCGCAGACACGGGCGATCGTTCAACCGTAAAGGAGGAATTCGCATGGACTGACCTGATACCGCCAATCCGTTTGGCGATTTCACCAAAATGCTGGAGCAGTTCAAGCTGCCCGGCTTCGACGTGCCCGCCATCATGGAAGCGCGGCGCAAGGACGTCGAAGCACTGGTTCAGGCGAATCAGACGGCATTTCAGGGCATGCAGTCGCTCGCGCAGAAGCAGGCCGAGATGTTGCGCACCACGCTGGCCGAATTGCAGTCGCTGACGGGGCAGCTGTCGGCGAGCGGGGCCGCGCCTTCGGCGAAAACCGCCGAGTTGATCCAGCAAAGCCTGCACAAGTCGCTCGCGGATATGCAGCAGCTCGCGCAGGCGGCGTATCAGACGCAAGCGGAGTCGTATGCGGTGATCGCAAAACGCGTCGAAGAAAACGTGCAGGAATTGCGCTCGCTCTTGCAGCAGCAGAAGAAGTAAGCTCGCTCAGCCATGAACCGCCCGCGTGCGGCGCATGCCGTGCGCGAGCCAGGGCCGCGAACGGTCGGTGAGATTCGTCGAACGGTTCGCGGCTTTTTCATGTGCCGCGCCGTTTCGGGCGGCCTTTCAGTTCAGCGCGCTTACATCGCCGGTTACGATGCGCGCCACATGAATTTTTCTCTTCACGCGCCCGTGACCGCCAACGTAATCGTGTTCGGCGTCGCGTGGGAAGGTCCGACCTTGCCCGATCTGAAGACCGTGCTGGGCTCGTCATTCGATGCCTACGTCGCCGCAAGCGCGGTGCGCCGCGGCAACCCGCTCGCCGTGTCGGGCGGCGATCTGGTGGTGTACTCGGGCGGACATCTGCGCGCCTTATCCGGTTACGCGTATCTGCCGCAAGCGCTGCCCGCGGGCGTCGATCCCGCTGCTATTCAATAAGGGAGCGGCCATGCGTCATACCTCTACGCTTAGTTCTACGGGCGCAACGTCTACGCCGCCATCGAGCAGCAGCCGACGCCGGGCGGCAGCGGCCCCTACGTCGCGTATTGATGCTCAGGCCGGGTTCGCGGCGCGCTTCTCGTGCTGCGGGGCCGGCGCCGACGACTTATCTCCCGCCTCCGCAATCACGCGATGCACGAAGCGCAGCTTGTCGATTACCGGTGCGGCCAACGTGAACGGATAGCAGTCCGGCATGCCGAGGCTGCGATTCAGGCTGTTCAATGCATACGTGAGCGGAAACCAGTGCTTCATCAGATTATCCTCGCGTCTTCAACGGGCGTGCGGTCGGTCAGCGTGGGCACGCCCGGGTCGTCGGGCAGCAGCGCGACGCCGTAGGACGTCGAGGTATCGAGCACGTCGACGATCAACATATAGTGCGCCCACGTTTCCGCCCAATCTTCCCAAGGGTGCATCGTGGCGTACGCGCTGATGTAGGACGCCTGCCAGTCGGCTGGCGCGCCGTCGCGATAGTACGCGTCAAGCGCTTCGCCGTAATTGGCGCGCTCGTCGCCGAAAAGTTTGCGGAACGGTTCGAGCCAGCGCGGGTTGTTTTCCACCAGCCGGCTGAAATAGTAGTGGCTGGTTTCGTGCCGGAAGTGGCCGAGCAAGGTGCGATACGGCTCGCCCATCGCAGTGCGGACTTTCTCGCGATGCGCGTCGTCGGCCTCGGCGATGTTCAGCGTAATGAGCCCGTTGTCGTGGCCCGTCATCACGCGCGAGCCGTCGCCGCCGTCCTCGAGAAATTCGAATGCGAGACCCTGTTCGGGGTCTTCCAGACGCGATCTGACGTCGAGCCCGAACTCGCCCAGCGTGTAGAGCAAGCGCCGCTTCGCCACTTCCAGGCGATACCAGTACAGCCGGTTGTCGGGCGCGCCGAGATTCGGAATGGTGCGGGTCAACTGGCAGGCGCGGCACAGCGTATCCGGCGAATCGGCAGGAATCATCCAGTTGCAGACGTTTTCGACCGCGTAGTTGTGGCATTGCTTATAGAGCGCGCCGTCGGCTTGAGGATGGAGGCTGCGCCAGCGTGCGTCGCCTGCGTCTTCGAAAGCGCTGATCTCACGCAATTCGGGCACATAGCCGAGCAGCACCTCGCAGCGTTCGCAGCGAACGTTCTCGAAGAAGACAAGGTGCGAGCAGCGGTTGCAGTGGAACGTTTTCATGGACGAAGCCCTGGCGGCGGGCAGCAGTAAAGAGCATGGAGGCTGCGCAATCATCATGCCGCATTTGCCAGACGTCACCGGTTTAACGCACAGTATGGGCATGATCGTGCATCGGCGGTGCCTCGCTTTGGTGCATGACCCTCGCTGATGGGCGCACGGTTGTCCGACCGTGGCGGCATGCGGTGTTCAGACGAACGGCATAAAGCTTGCTTTTTCGGCGGGCTGCCAATCCAGACAGGAGTCCAGTGTGTCCATTCGCGTCGCGTTGAACCACGTCACACATTACCGTTACGACAGGCTGGTTGCGCTGTCGCCCCAGGTGGTGCGGCTCAAGCCCGCGCCGCACTGCCGGACTCCGATTGTTTCCTACTCGATGCGAGTCGAGCCGGCCGAACACTTTATCAACTGGCAGCAGGATGCGTTCGCCAACTATCAGGCGCGCCTCGTGTTTCCCGACAGGACGCGTGAGTTCAAAGTGAGCGTCGATTTGGTCGCCGAAATGACTGTCTACAATCCATTCGACTTCTTTCTCGAGCCGTCCGTCGAACAGTTTCCATTCGACTACGCGCCGGACGTGGCGCTCGAACTCGCGCCGTACCGCGTGAAGCGGCCCATGACGCCGCGCTTCGCGGAATTCGTCCACAGCATCGACCGCAAGCCGGCCGGCACCGCCGATTTTCTCGTCGCATTGAACCAGCGGCTGCAGCGCGAGATCTGCTATCTGATCCGCATGGAGCCCGGCGTGCAGACGCCCGAGCAGACGCTCGCGAGCGGCGCCGGTTCATGCCGCGATTCGGGCTGGCTGCTCGTCGAGACCTTGCGCCAGCTCGGCCTCGCGGCGCGCTTCGTGTCCGGCTATCTGCTGCAACTCGCGCCCGACATCAAATCGATCGACGGCCCGAGCGGCACTGAAGTCGATTTCACCGATCTGCACGCTTGGTGCGAGGTCTATCTGCCGGGCGCGGGCTGGATCGGCCTCGACCCGACCTCCGGACTGCTGGCGGGCGAAGGACACATACCCGTCGCCTGCACGCCGGAACCGGGCAGCGCGGCGCCGATTTCCGGCGCGGTGGACGAGTCCGACGTCGAGTTCAGCCACACCATGTCGATCACGCGCGTGCTGGAGACGCCGCGGGTCACGAAGCCCTACAGCGAGGAACTCTGGAACGACGTGCTCGCGATGGGCGCAGAAGTCGACCGGCAGCTCGCCGACATGGACGTGCGCCTGACGATGGGCGGCGAGCCGACCTTCGTGTCGGTGCGCGACCGCGACGCGGCGGAATGGAACACGGACGCGCTCGGCCCGACCAAACGCGGCTATGCCGTCGCGCTGATGGACAAGCTGCGTGCGCGCTACGGCGCCAACGGCTTCTTGCACATCGGTCAGGGCAAGTGGTATCCGGGCGAGCAGATGCCGCGCTGGGCGATGTCGCTCTACTGGCGCGCCGACGGCGAGCCGTGCTGGCAGAACCCCGAGCTGTTCGCCGACGAGCGCGAACCCGGCACTTACACGGCCGCCGAGGCGCAGCGCTTCATCCGGCATCTCGCCACGAAGCTCGCGCTCGACGAGGACTGCATTCAGCCCGGTTTCGAAGACGTGTGGTACTACCTGTGGCGCGAGCGCCGTCTGCCGGTCAACGTCGATCCGTTCGACGCGCGTCTCGACGAAGACCTCGTTCTGCCGAGCGTCGCCACATGGTGGTGCGGCGAAAAGGCCGCGCGCGAGCACGCGTTCTCGCATCTCGATGAGGCGCTGATCGTGCCGACGTGGCCCCTCGCCGCGCGCGATGCGCCGCTCGGCGTGGAGCAGGGCAAGCAGCGGCTCGGCGCGTGGCGCGAGCGGATCGAGGCGGCGCCCGGCAGTTACACGATCCAGCAGGCGCAGCGTTTTTCATGCACGCCGCGTTACGAGGACGGCACCCTCGGCGCGCGTCCGTCGGTCTTGCGCGCGTACGCAATCGCGGATGTCAACGGCGGCTGGCACGTCATGCCGGGCGGCTTTACGCGTATGGCCGGCGAGCGGCGCTCCACCGTCTCCATGCAATACGGCGGCAGCAGTGTCGACACGTGGGTGCTGTCGAGCCAGCCCACCTCGACTTTCACGCTGCTCCCATCGCCGATGCAGCCCGCCGACCTCGCGCGCAAGCATCGCACGGTGTCGAGCCGCGCCGCGGAAAATCTCTTCTGGGCTGGCCGTTACGGCGAACGGGCGGAGAACAATGTGCGGCTGTTGCGCTTCATTCTCGGCTCGCTGGAGGGCAACGATGCGCAGGCGCTGTTTCCGACGCTCGTCGAGCTCGCGTTGCATTGCGGGCTCGTGCAGCCGGGCGACATGTCCGCGCCGCATACGCCGCAAGCTTTCGAGCGGGCGCTGGTCGCCAATCTGAGCGAGAGCACGGGCGCGGCGAGCATCGGTAGAACCTGAGTTGCTAGGCGCGTTCGAACGGCGAGGTGCGCGGCCGTTTGTCGAACGATCATTGGCGTACGATTCTCGCGTCGCGTAACGATTTCCGCGACGCCTTGCAGACGTTGATGCCGGTTGCGGGTTCCAACGGTGCTTCACAGGAGGCTCAGGCGAACGGCGGCGCAGTTCACCATTCTCGCCAAGCTGGCCCGCACGCCGGGCGTGCCGATCCTCGATCTGGCGGACGCCATGGTGATGGAGCGCACCACGCTCGTGCGGGCAATGAAACCGTTGCAAAGAGAGGGCCTCGTGGTCGCCGAACCGGCGGAACATGACAGCCGGACCTATCTGTTCAGCCTGACGGAAGAGGGCGAAAAGACTTTTGACCAGGCGGTCATCGCATGGCGCGCCGCGCAAGACGAGTTCGAGAAGAAGTTCGGTCATGGCCGCGCCAAGGCACTGCGGGCCGAGTTGTTCAGCATTACAGGTTAGCCTGGAGATATGAGCTCGCCGGGTACGTTCGTCTTGGCGACTTTTTTCGAGTCAATGTGTGCATATGCACTAACAGAGAAAACGTAGCAATGGAAGAATCGTTCGACGACTGCTTTGCGATCCGCCAGGCCGCGCGCCATGTCTCGCAGATCTACGACCGCCACCTTGCGAGTGTCGGCCTGACGATCACACAGTTCTCGCTGCTGAGCAGGCTGCAGCGCACCGGCCCGATGACCATGAAGCAGTTGGCCGAGACCATGCGCATGCAGCGCACCACGCTGGTTCGCATCATTCAGCTGTTGCGCCGCAACGGGCTGGTGTTGAGCGAGGCACCTTTGGCGGATGCGAGGGCGTTGTCCTTCAGCCTCACAAGCGAAGGCAAAGCGCGGCTGGAAGCAGGGTGGAAGCATTGGCATGCGGCGCAAGCGGAATTCGAGCACAGCTTCGGCGGGCCGCGCGCGGGCGCTGCGCGGCGAACTGTTTGCCATGACAGATCGCCTGTAACGCGGGCGGAACGCAGCTCTAGCTTGCCGCAACTGAGACAATTCACGGGCGCGATCAGCAGGCGCTATTTTTTTAACCCAATCAGTGCATACGCACACATAGTCATTATGTCCTCTACACCCTCGACTGTTGCGCCCGCGGGCGCCGCGCAGGCGGGCAAGCCCGCCGCGCGCATTCCGTGGATGCTGCTCGCGATCATCACTGTACTCGCCGTGCTCGCGCTCGCCGCGTCGTACGGGTTTTTCGTCGGCCGCTTCGTCGAATCCACGGACGACGCCTACGTTGGCGGCGACGTCACCGTCATGGCGCCGAAGGTGAATGGCTTTGTCGCCGATGTGCTCGTGCAGGACAACCAGTTCGTGCACGTGGGGCAGGTGCTGGTCAGGCTCGACGCCCGCGACTATGACGCGCGTCTCGCGCAGGCCGCTGCGGAAGTCAGCAGCGCGCAAGCCGCTGTGACCGAACTGCAGGCGAAGAAGTCGCTGCAGTTGGCCACCATCAACGAACAGGCTGCGGAAGTTCGCGCGTCCGGCGCGGAATTGACGCGCAGTGCGGCGGATCAGCTGCGCTATCGCGAACTCGTGAAGGACGACGCGGTGTCCAACTAGGTCGTGGAGCGCGCCAATGCCGATTTGAGCAAGGCGCACGCCGCGGTCGACCGCAGCAGTGCCGCGTTGATCGCCGCGCAGCGTCAGATTGCGGTGCTCGACGCGCAGATCGGCGATGCCCAAGCGCGCATCGCCACCGCGCAGGCGGCACAGCGCGTCGCGGCGCTCAACGTGGAGTACACCACGATTCGGTCGCCGATCGACGGCTATATCGGCAACCGCACCGCGCGCGTCGGCCTGCTCGCGAACACAGGCGTCTCGCTGCTGACGGTGGTCCCCGCGAGCGGTTTGTGGATTGACGCGAACTTCAAGGAAGACCAGTTGAAGAAGATGCGCGTCGGCGACACGGTGGACGTGGAGCTCGACGCGTCAAGTCAGCACATGCACGGCGTGGTCGAGAGCCTTGCGCCCGCAACCGGCGCGACGTTCAGCGTGCTGCCCGCCGAGAACGCGACCGGCAACTTCACAAAAATCGTGCAGCGGGTGCCGGTGCGCGTGCGCCTGAACGTGCCGAAGGAGAATGCAAGGCGTGCTGCGCCCCGGCCTCTCGGCGACGGTGAAAGTGCACGTCAATGCGTCGGCCACACCGGCTCGCGGGTAAGCCATCATGACTCACGTCCCCGCCAATCCAGCCGATCAGCCGACACGCACCAAGGTGTTCGCCTTCGCCCTGATGTGCCTCGGCTTTTTCATGGCCACGCTCGATATCCAGATTGTCGCGTCCGTCGCTCAAGGACATTGGCGGTGGCCTGTCCGCGAGTCAGGACGAACTCTCGTGGGTGCAAACCTCGTATCTGATCGCCGAAATTCTCGTGATTCCGATGTCGGGCTGGCTCACGCGCGTATTCTCCACGCGCTGGCTGTTCGCCTTCTCGGCGCTCGGCTTCACCGTGACGAGCATGTTGTGCGGCCTTGCATGGGACATCAATTCGATGATCCTGTTTCGCGGCTTGCAAGGCGCGCTCGGCGCCGCGATGATTCCGACGGTTTTTACCACTGCATTCGTGCTGTTTCCCGGCAAGCAGCGCCTGATTGCGTCGACCACCATCGGCGCGCTTGTCTCGCTCGCGCCGACGGTGGGCCCTGTAATCGGCGGCTGGATCACGTCGCAATGGTCGTGGCACTGGCTTTTCTATCTCAATCTCGCGCCGGGCCTCGTCGTCGCGCTGATGGTGCCGAAATACGTGCATATCGACAAGGCCGATCTGTCACTGCTGAAGAAGGGTGATTACATAGGTATCCTGTTGATGTCGGGATTTCTTGGATGCCTCGAATACGTGCTGGAAGAAGGGCCGCGCAAGAACTGGTTCGGCGACGACGTGATCATTCTGTGTACATGGATCTCGGCGATTTGCGGGTTTCTCTTCGTCGTGCATGCGTTCACGGCGAAAGAGCCGATTGTCGATTTGCGCGCGCTCGCCATTCGTAACTTCGGCATTGGCAGTCTGCTCTCGTTTATTACCGGCATCGGCATCTTCTGCACGGTATTTCTGACGCCGGTGTTTCTCTCGCGCGTGCGCGATTTCGACTCGCTGCAGATCGGCCTCGCCTTGTTGTCGGTCGGCTGTTTCCAGTTGCTGGCACTGGTTGCGTATTCCACGCTTGCGCGTTTTGTCGATATGCGTCTCCTCATGGTGTTCGGCCTCGCGCTGTTCGGTATTGGCTGTTACCTGTATGTGCCGCTCACTCATGAATGGGGCTGGCATGAGTTGCTGATTCCGCAGGCGCTTCGCGGCATCGGCCAGCAGTTCTGCATTCCCCCGATTGTGACGATGGCGCTCGGCTCGTTGCCACCGTCGCGGCTTCGCTCGGCGAGCGGCCTCTTCAACCTGATGCGCAACCTGGGCGGAGCGATCGACATTGCGGTGAGCAGCACGATGCTCAACGACCGGCTCAATCTGCACTATGAGCGGCTCGACGAACATTTGACGGCAGGCCGCCCCGCAGTGGAAGCAATCCTCCAACAGCAGGCCGCGCACTTCGCGGCAGTCGGCGGAAACGCACTGAATGCAGCCCATGCCGGACTCGGCGCATTGCATGCGGTACTGATGCGCGAAGCGCTTGTGCTGACTTTTTCCGACACTTTTCTTGCTGTGTCGCTGTGCTTTGTCGTGGGCCTGTTGAGTGTGTTCTTCTCACGCCCGTTCGGCAATACTGCGCCGCCGCCCGACGCCCATTGAGGACTTCAATATGAAAACGACTGCTATCAGGCTCGTCGCAAGCGCTGCATTGCTGACGCTGGCCGCGTGTGCGGTGCAGCCTGCCACGCACGCGGACCTGCCGCAAACGGTCAGCGCGCTCGCACCCGGCGCATGGAGCGTGGACGCACCGCAAGACAGCGTAAATGCCAACGTATGGTGGGACCAGTTCGGCGATCCGGTGATGCATCGGCTCGTCGAATCCGTGCTGACCGGTAATCTGGACGTGCAGGCCGCCGTGGAGCGAGTCAGGCAGGCGCAGGACCTCGTCACGCAGAATCGCGCGGCATTGCTTCCTGAGCTGAATGCCGGCGCCAACGCAGCGTATTCCCGGCAGAACACGCCGCCACCATTGGGCTACGTGCGTCAGGCCGGTGCCGGTTTGACGGCAAGCTGGACTCCGGACGTTTTCGGCGGCGAGCGTCTGGCCGTTCTGGGGCGGCGCAAGCACAGGTGTCGGGCAAGCAGTCAGCGCTGAACGAGGTGCGGCTCGCGCTTGCCGCGAATACAGCCGCCGCCTATATCGATCTGCGCTGGGCACAGGCGCAATTGCAAATTCTTCGGGATAACGAACAGATTCGCGCCCGCGCGCTGAAGCTCACGCAACAGCGTCTGCATTACGGCCTTTCGTCGCAGCTGGATGTGGCGCGTGCGCAAAATCAGTTGGACGACTTGCAGGCACAGATTCCACGCGTGCAGACCGTCGTGCAGCATCAGCTCAGTCTGATCGCGGTCTACTCGGGACGCACGCCGGAAAGTGTGGATAGCCTGCTGCTCGCCGACGCACGCGACATTCCGGCACCGGCGCAGCGCGTGCCGCAAACGCTGCCTTCCGAAGCTCTGTTGCGGCGCCCCGAGGTGCGCACGGCCTATGCAGCGGTCGAGCAGCGCGCGGCGGAAGTGGGCGTCTCGAAGGCGGAGCGCTATCCGAAGTTCAAGCTCAACCTCGCCGATGGCTTGCTGGCGTCGTATCTTGGACTGCCTACGTTGACCGACAATCTGTTTAGTGGGGCATTGAGCGCGACGAGCCCGATCTTCAACGCAGGGCGCATCAGCGCGAATATCGACGCGAGCGAGAGCAGAATGCGCGAATCGCAGCTCGACTTGCGTCAGACCATGCTGCAGGCGCTAAAGGAAATCGAGGACAACCGCAGCGAACTGGTGAACGGCGCCGTGCAGGTACAGAGGCTCGGAGGCGCGCTGATGCATCGAACCATGCGCTGCGTCTGTCGACCGAGCTGTACAAAGGGGGGCGTCCAGCTTCCTCGACGTGCTCGCCGCGCAGGAGGCGTATTTGCGCGACGCTGAATCGTTGAATCAGGCACGGCGCGAGCACGCGCTCGCCGCGGTCGCGCTTTACCACGCGCTTGGCGGCGGCTGGGACGTGCCCGAAACCGTGACGGCGGTTTCGGCGA
The DNA here is from genome assembly GCA_940746715.1 of uncultured Paraburkholderia sp. Classification (GTDB taxonomy): domain Bacteria; phylum Pseudomonadota; class Gammaproteobacteria; order Burkholderiales; family Burkholderiaceae; genus Paraburkholderia. Next base: position 560,207 of record CALNWN010000002.1, on the reverse strand, counting down.
ACAACTGAAGTCTTATGTCACGCGAAGAGCCGCGAATGGAAGGGCTTGCAGGCATGGAGAATGCGTGCGGAAAGTCGAGCGGGTCGGGCGGCCGGTTACGTCTGGCTGGCGATACAATCCGATGCATATTCCGCAGTCGACGAGGTCACCATGGCTCGGCCATTTTTCACGATCGGGCATTCCACGCGTACGCTTCCCGAATTGATCGATCTACTGAAAGATTCGGAGGTCGAATTATTGGTCGACGTGCGCAGCATTCCGCGCTCGCGGACCAATCCTCAATTCAACCGCGATACGTTGCCGGATTCGCTGGCACCCGCGCATATCGACTATGTGCACCTGGCGGAGCTGGGTGGACGGCGTAGCCGCCGCAAAGACGAAGGGCCGTCCGTGAACGGCTACTGGACGCATCCCGCGTTTCGCAACTATGCCGATTACGCCATGACGGAGGCTTTTCAAAAGGGGCTTGCGGAGCTGCGTGAGCTGGGCCATCGCCGTCGCTGCGCGATCATGTGCTCGGAAGCCGTATGGTGGCGTTGTCACCGGCGCATCATTACCGATTATCTCTTGATGTGCGGCGAAACGGTACGTCACATCATGGGCCCGCATCATGTTGACGCCGCAACCGCCACGCCGGCCGCACAGGCGCAGCCGGACGGACGGGTGGTCTATCCTGCCGAATCCGCTTCGCCGTGAAGCGGATGGGACAGCGACCGGTTAAGCCTAGCCGGCCTTTCCGACCGGCGCAAAGCGACGTTTGGTGCGCGCCGGTGTGAGACGGCGGAACCGCTCTTTCTTGTGTTCTTCTTCGAAATAATTGAGCGACGGCTTGACGAGGTCGCTGCGCGAGACGATGCCGACGAGGCGCATGGACCTGGCGTCGGCGACAACAGGCAGCCGCTCGAGGCCGTGTACCGCGAGTCTTGTCGCAACGAGGCGACATGTTTCGGATGGCAAAGCAAATGCAAGCGAGCGCTGATCGAACACGTTCGCCACACTCATCGCAATCCGCAGTTCGGGGTTTGCGTCGCGGAACTGTTCGAGCAGTGCGCGATCGGCCACACCGACCACCACGCTGTCACGCACCACAGGATACGCGCGCCGGGTCTGCTTCGCGCCGAAGAATTTGTCCAGCACCGCGCCGACCGTCATGCCTGCATCGATGGAATCGACCGAGGCGGTCATCACCTCGTCCACATGATGGCGTTCCAGCGGATCCACGCCATATTCGCGGTAGATGTGATAGCCGCGTCGCGCGATTTTTTCGGTCATGATCGAGCGGCGCATGGTCACTGTGGCGAAGCCGTGCGCGACCAGCGTCGCGGTGAGGAGCGGCAGCAGCGCGTTGGCGTCGTGCGTAAGGCCGAACGCGAACACGATTGCGGTCAGCGGCGCGCCAAGCGTGGCGCCGAGCGTCGCGGCCATGCACACGAGCGGCCACAAAGCAGGTTGATTGCCCGGCGGCCAGTGCGACAGCACGGTGCCGAGTCCCGCGCCGAGCATGAGCAACGGGGCGAGCACGCCGCCTGATGTGCCGGACCCCAGCGCGACGACCCACATGACGGCCTTCACCGCGAGCAGCACGATAGCAATCTGCAGCGCGATGTGCTGATGCAGCAGATCGCCGATCACGTCATAGCCCACGCCGAGCGCACGCGGCTCGAGCCATCCGCCGATTCCGACTACTATTGCGCCGAGAGCAGGCCACCACATCCAGTGGACGGGCAATTTGCCGAACAGATCTTCGGTCTTGTAGAGCGAGGCGGACAGTCCCGACGCGAGCGCACCGGATAAAAGCCCTGCAATCAGGCAGGAAAACAGCGACCAGCCATCGGGCGCGGCGGTTTCGAGCGGAAACAGCGGACCTGTGCCGAAGAATGCCGCGCGCGCAAAACCGGCCACCGCGCAGGCCACCGCCACCGGCAGGAAACTGCGGGGCCGCCATTCGAACAGCAGCAATTCCACCGCGAGCAGCACCGCCGCGAGCGGTGTGCCGAACACAGCGGTCATGCCCGCGGCGGCGCCGGCCACGAGCAGCGTCTTGCGTTCCGCCGCCGTCACCTTGAAGCATTGCGCGATCAGCGAACCGAGCGCGCCGCCCGTCATGATGATCGGCCCCTCGGCGCCGCGGCCCGCCGCTGCCGATCACGATGCCCGATGACAACGGCTTCAGTACCGCCACTTTCGGCGACATTTTGCTCTTGCCGAACAGGATGGCTTCGATCGCCTCCGGAATGCCATGGCCGCGAATTTTTTCCGAACCGAAGCGGGCCATCAATCCGACGATAAGGCCGCCCACGACCGGCACCCCAATCACCCACGAACCCAGGTTGTTATGCGCCGGCGAATGTTCGACGAGCGACAGCGTGCCGAAGAAGAACAGGTTCGTGAACAGATGAATCAGATTCAGCAGCACGAACGCTGCCAGCGTACTCACCGCGCCGATGCATGCAGCCAGCGCGAAAATGCCCGGTAGCCTTGCGTTCGCGGAAAAGTCCCGCTTGTGGGAGTCCATGGTCATAGTTAGTCGAGGTCGATCTGAGGAACCTGGAATGCGCCTTTCAGCGATTTCAGCTCGGCGCGATGCAGCTCCGCCAGTCTCGCGAGCACACGTTCGCCGGCTTTTTCAATGTGCACTTCAACCTGACGGCGGTCGATTTCGCTAGGCTGGCGGCGCACGAGATTGAGCGCCTCACAGCGCGATACCAGCGCGACCACGCCATGATGCTGAGCCTGCAGCCGCTCCGCCAACTCGCCGACGGTCGCCCAGTCGCGCTCCGGATATCCCTTGATATGCAGCAGCAGATATTGCAGCGGCGTGATGCCTTCGCTCTGCGCAGCCTGCTCCGAGAAGCGCTCGAAGCGCCGCATCTGATAGCGGAATTCCGACAGTTGCTCAAAGTCGGCTTTGCGCAGCCCGCGAGCCCGTTCTTTCATTGTTCGTTCGCCAGCGTGGATAAACGATAATTATATCATAGAATGATGTAATCAGCAGCATTTGGTCCACGCGCGGATGGCTCGTTGCGCTCTCACAGGGCCAAGGGTACTTAGCGGCCTGCTGTGCCTTCACGACGGTCTGCCGATACAGTCCGGAGATCAGGTCCACCTGCGTAATCATGCCGACCACATGTCCGGTGAAATCGAGTAAAGGAATATGGTGGTGCCCGTAGTTCGCGAACATGGGTACGAGGTCGGTGATCGGCGCGTTCGCCTTGACTGTGCAGACGTCGGTCGTCATCACGTTGCCCACGTTTGGCGCGCGTAGTGCGTCGCCGCGCAGCCAGCCGTCGAAATAAGCGATGAAAGGCGCGAATTGGCCGAAGATTCGTTTATCGACAAGGTCGGCACGCGTCACGATACCGACCAAAGTGCGCTCCTCGTCGATCACCGGCAGCGCTTTGATCTTGTTGCGTTTGAGCAGCGCCCAGGCCGCGACCGCACGCGTGCCGGCCGACACCGATACGACGTGGCGCGACATGATGTCTTCGCAGGTCAACTCGTTGAAGCTGCGGGAGAAGGCCTGGAGCTGCGTTTCGCGCAGCAGGGATTCGAGGTCGTCCGGATCGATGTCGAGCATTTCGCTGCGGCGCTTGAGCACCGCTTCGAGATCGGCGCGCGTGAAGCCGGCGCGCCGTGTGCCGTGCGGGCCGAATGCGGATAGCGGTGGCCCGTGGCCGCGTGATAGGCGATGGCGGCGGCAAGCAGCGCAGCCGACTGTATGAAGATTGGCTCGATTACGAAACGGTAGCCGAGCGCATGAATGGCGGGGCCGCCGAGCACGGCGGTCAGCGCCACCGCGCCCGACGGCGGGTGCACGCAGCGAAGCGCGAACATGCCGCAGATCGCCAGCGCGACCGCCATTGCGGCCGCCAGTGTCGCGTCGGCAATCACGTTCGCGCACGTTACGCCGATCATCGCCGAAACCAGATTTCCGCCGATGATCGACCAGGGCTGCGCGAGCGGACTTGCCGGCACCGCGAACAGCAACACGGCCGAAGCGCCCATGGGCGCAACCAGCAGCGGAATGTTCGTGCCGGGCCCCAACAGCAGATACATCGAGCCACCGGTAAATGCGATGCCGAGCAGCGCGCCCAGACATGAACGCGCGCGCTCCTGCCATTGCACTGTGACGGGGACGGGAATAAAGCTGGAGAACCAGCGCAGGACGAGAGTGCGGGACAAGGTGCGGGAAAAGCTGCGAAAAAAGGGAGTGAGCCGATTGTGCTGGAGTGCGACGATACCAGGGAAACCCCGGTGAACGCGAATACCGTCTGGTCATAATTATATTTCAATATGATATAAACGGCCGGCACGCGGAGGGCGGCGGGCCGCCGGGGACCAGGCTCCAAGCGCATGGGTAGGGCTTCGGGGCGTTGCGCGGCGCAGGGTCCGGGTAGATCGCACCTGTTTTGTGTAAATCATATTGTGATATAAATATTCAAAGGCAAGCTGACCGCGCGGCGGGCGCGTCATGGCCATATCTGATCACGTGGCGCGACGCGGTGCATAAGAAAAGGAGCCATCATGCTGATCACTTTTCAATCCACTGCATCACCGGACGTTGTGATGCTTCGGGACCTCTACTGGGCCTGATCGGTAAGCGTCTGAGCGAGCGGGGCGTGATCATGCACGACGAACTGCCGGCTGCGATCGACCGGCTGGAAACGGCAATCACCGGAAGACACCAGCGCGGAAGTCGCGCTTGAGGCGTTGCATCGTTCGCCGGGTAATCGGCTTGAGCCGGGCAATGGTCTGTCGCAGCGCGCATGGCCGTTTCTGGACATGTTGCGCGAAGCCCGCACGCGCGGCGCAGACATCATCTGGGGACTGTAGGCGGTTGTTGCCGGTTGGCGTGGTGAAAGGCCAACCGGCTTTGCTGTTTGCTCAGGTGAAGGGCGGCACCGCCTCGATCAGCGACATATACTGAATTGTGCGGGCTGGATCTGTCTTCCTGCATGCGTTGATTGCATTAAGCGCATTGCCGCGCATAGAGATAGGGGGGAACGGCATGTCGGCCTTCAACCGCATTCTTCTCTGTTATGACGGAACGCGCGAAGGGCAGCACGCGCTGGCAGACGGCGCCCGGCTCGCGCGCGAACTCGCCGCGCAAGTCCACGTGCTTTCCGTGATCAACAATTCCACGTGGGTGCAGGGCGCGGATATCACATCCGCCATACCGGCGAACCTGGTCAGCGACTCGGTCAAAAGCGTGCTCGACGAAGGCCTGAAAAAGCTGGCCGCGACGGGCATTCACGCGACAGGGCACTTTGCGATAGGCGATCCGCTCGACCAGATTCCTCACTTCGCCAAAGAGCTCAACGTCGATCTGATCGTGGTGGGACACCACAAAGCCGGCAGGCTCGCGCGATGGTGGGGAGGGCGGACCGATGGCCTGCTGCTCGACCGCGTGAGTTGCAGCGTGCTCGTTACGATGGGGCCGGAAATCGAATCCCGCGAGGAACAGGCGGAAAACGCCGAACACGCGGAATCCGGCGCAGCAGGGCCCCGAGTCGAGCATTCGTGAGGCGTGCCGCGGTGCCGCGCTGCAAAGATAGAAGCAAGCAGCACAGTTCAGCCGATGTCCTGGCCGCCGTTGGCGTGTTCAACTTCGTTGACCTGATCGATCGCCGCGTTACGGGCATACATGTACGTGCGATTGTAGGGATAGTCGCTGCGAGCCCATGGCATGTGGCCGGTCGCACTGTCGTCCGTTGTCACGGACTCTGCGGGACGCGAAGCGACGATCTGGAACAGCGACGTCCAGCCGTGCTCGAATCCCATGGCCGATCCTGCAAGATAGAGCCGGTAAGCGCGAATGACCTTTTCCGCGTCGTTGCCGAGAATGCGGCGCGCCTCGTCGAGATGCGCCTCGAGCGCATCGGCCCAATGCCACAGCGTGCGCGCGTAATGCGGCCGCAGGCACTCCGCGTCCACCGGTTCGAGATTGCCGCGCGTCATGGCGTCCATCATCACGCTCACATGGACGAGTTGGCCGCCCGGAAAGATATACCTGTCGATGAACTCGTCCATGCCGCCGCCCACTTCGCCGTTTTCGACGCCGCCGGCCGTGATGCTGTGGTTCATCATCAGACCGCCGGGTCTAAGCAGTCGCCGCATCTTTGCAAAATAGGCGGGCAGATTCGGACGGCCGACGTGCTCGCACATGCCTACCGAAGCGATCTTGTCAAACGGCGCCGATTCATCCACATCGCGATAGTCCTGCAGCAGCATTTTTACCCGGCCTTGCAGTCCTTTTTCCTCGATCAACCGGTTGACGTAAGCGTGCTGGTTCTTCGACAGCGTGATGCCCGTGGCGGCCACACCGTAGTGTTCAGCAGCCCACAGCAACAGCGCGCCCCAGCCTGCACCCACATCGAGAAAGCGCTCGCCCGAGCGGAGCATCAGTTTCTTGCAGATGTGATCGAGCTTGGCCTGCTGTGCTTCAGCAAGCGACATATCCGGCGACGAAAAATAGGCGCACGAGTACACTCGCAGTGGATCGAGCCACAGCGCGTAGAAATCGTCGGAGATATCGTAATGATGCTGGATTTGGGCGGCGTCCTTCGCGCGGCTATGATGCGTGCGCTCCCAGATCGCGCGGCGCGTGCGGCTCACGCGCTCAAGCAGCCATCCGTGCGTTTCGTGCGTAGGATCGCCGCGCAGCAAAGTGGGCGCCGCGGCCATGAGGTCATGCAGGTCGCCTTCGATTTCAAGCCGGCCTTCCACATAGTCTTCCGCCAGCCGGCCAATCGCACCCTGCCGCAGATGCAGCAATGCGCGCATATCGCGGATTTCGAACGACAGACTCGGCTCTCGCGCGCCGATGCGCTGGCCGTCAGGCAGCGAGACAGAGCAGGGCACCGGCATGCCGGCGATCTGTTGTTCCGCGGGCGAACGCAAAAGGCTCCAGAGCGTCATGGCGTCGACTCCTTCAAAAGCGTCAGTGCGTTGGCTGAGCATCATTCATGCCGCGAAAGCCTATCTGTTGGCGACCAGGATCAGCGTGCCGCGCAGTTCAATCAGTAGACGCGGCGATAACACTTAGCTATCCGGATCTTCACCGACGGCGCAAGCCTCATGCGTCTCAGGGTTTTCCATTGTCGTGAACAGGCCATGGAGAGCGACGGACGACGTTGTACTTGCAACGAGAGGCTGCTCTTCAGCCTGTCTTTCCCCGATTGCAAAGCTTTCACTGCAGTGACACGATGCTTACCCATGCCAGGCGCCGACGGGGACGTCCGGCACATTCCATTAGACGTCGACACATCATGCAGCGCAGGACCTTTGTACTCGCGGCGTTGGGCATGGCCGGCATGCCCAACGCCCGCGCCCCATGTCGACCGCCGACTTCGAGATCGTGCATCCGCGTATCCGCACGGGCGGCGAGGTGCACGCCGCCTTTGCCCTAGCCGTGTTGGACCTGGCCATGAAGACGGCCAACGCGACCTATACGATTCGCGAGGCCGATGTCGCGATGGAGCGCGGCCGCGCGCTCGCCGAACTGGCGGACGGCTCATCCATCAATCTTTTATGGACCAGCATGGACAGCCGCGCGGAAAGCGGCCTCAACGTCGTGCATATTCCGGTGAATCGCGGGCTGATCGGCTATCGCCTGTTCGTCATACGGAAAGACCGGCAGGCCGAATTCGACCGCGTGCAGGACCTTGCCGACCTGCGGCGTTTGACGGCGGGCCAAGGGCTCGGTTGGGTCGATACGGACATTCTGCGCGACGCTGGTCTGAAGGTCGAAACGTCCAGCACCGACACGCTGCTCGCGATGACCCGTGCCGGGCGGGTAGATTATTACCCGAGGGGCCTGATCGAGGCCTTCCCCGAAATGGAAGCGCGCAGCGAGACCGGCCCGGAATTGACGGTGGAAAAACGTTTGCTGTTGAAGTACCGGTCGGATTTCCTTTTTTATGTCGCCCGCCGCGATCCCGCGTTGGCGTCGACCATCGAGCGCGGGTTCGCGGGGGCTTATAAAAACGGCTCGTATATGCGCCTGTTCAATTCGCATCCGTACATTCAGAACGCGCTGGCGCAAGCCAATTTGCACGAGCGGAGGGTGATCGAACTGGACAACCGGTATCTTTCCTCAGCGGATAGAAAGATTCCGGCAGAGTACTGGATGCAGTGGCCCGCTACGACGCGAAGCCGCTAACGGGGGCTTCACGCGAGGCGGAAACGCCCGTGCGCGCGGGGCGCGAGCCGGGGTCAGGATTTCCCTACCCGTGAATCAGGATACCCCTGGCGGATTCTCCGCGCCGCCTGACTGTTGTACGCCGGCCTTCGTTCTATGATGGGCGGGTCAAAATGGCCCAACCGGATGAGCAGAAATGATTCCGTATCTGTCGCAGCGCGAAAACGAAGTGGAGCATATCAATTCGATCTGCTTCCGGCTATTCGATATCTGGTGCGAACGGCGCTGCATTACGCCGCTCGGGTACCTGATGCATTGCTGGCCGCTCGTTGACAGCGGACCGAAGGCGATCAGGCGGGTTGGCGAAACGCTGCGGGAATTGTGCAAATCGCATTACACGGAACTGGATGGCGACGCCGCGGCCATGCTCCGGGAACTCGCGGATTGCGTAGACGACCTGCTGCTTTGCGTCGTCCATGAGCCGCCGGCGGTGAGGGGAATCCGGCTGTCGTCGTGAATCGAATGCAGCAGATTGGGCACGGAAACGGGCAACGCTCTCGCATGGCGTCATAACGGGCAATAACTGGCAAAAAATGCCTCTTTGACGCAGGCGCCCACAAACTGCAGTCGCCGCACGAGCGCAACACGAACTGACATCACCATGCTTGCGGGGGCAATATGGCTGTCAACCTCATGGGGGAGTGGAGGTATCCGCTCAGGCGGTTGCGGCACAGTGTCGTGCTCAGGCTTCTCGCCATCATGATTCTGTTTAGTTGCGTGCTCACCTTGTTGTTGACCGCGCTGCAGATTGAGCGCGACTACAGCGCAGGCATCGCGCTGATCGAAAACCGCCTCTCGGACATCGACAAAAGCTACCGCGACAGCCTCGGCGAGGCGCTTTGGCGGCTCGACGACGCGCAACTACGGCTCGAACTCGGCGGCATTGTGCGCCTCCCGGACACCAGTACGGCGCGGGTGCGCCAGTCGGGAAGCGGCACTGCACCGTTGATCGTGTCCGCCGGCGAGCCGGCAAGCGGCCCGGCTATCACACGTGAGTACCCGCTCGTGTATCGCGTGCTCGACAAGGAACAACGCATCGGCACGCTCTACGTGCAGGCGACGTTAAGGGATCTCTACGGCGATCTCACCCACACGGCGCTGACCATTCTCGTCACGCAAGCCGCGAACATCTTCCTGGTTTCTCTTTTCATCTTCTACATTTTGACGCGGCTCGTGACGCGTCATCTCATGGTGCTCGCGCAAACTGTCGAAGAGTACGACTTTCGCAAGCCCGCCCAACCCCTGAAGCTGAACCGGCGCGCGCCCCGCGAGCCCGACGAACTCGAGCGCGTGGTGAGCGCCTTTAACTCGATGGGCGCGCGGCTGCATCGCGGATATCTCGACGAACGCGACGCGGCGGTGGAGCGCGAGGCACGCCGCTCGGCGGAGGCGGCAAACCGCGCGAAAGGCGAATTTCTGGCGAACATGAGCCACGAATTGCGCATGCCGCTGAACGCCATTCTCGGTTATGCGCAGATATTGCGGCGTGGCGCGAGCCTGAGCGAGCAGCATCGCGAAGGCATCGGCGTGATTCAACGCAGCGGCGAACATCTGCTCGCACTGATCGGCGATGCACTCGATTTTGTACGCGTCGAAGCGGGCCGTTTGCGCATCGAGATGGACGATGTGCCGCTCGCGGGCACGCTCGACGCCATCCGCGAGATCATTGAAGTGAAGGTGGCGCAGAAACACGTCGACTTCATTTGGCGTGTGGCGCCCGACGTGCCGGAGGCCGTGCGCGCTGACGAACGGCGCTTGCGTCAGGTGTTGCTGAATCTGCTCGTGAATGCGTTCAACTTTACCGATCAGGGCAGCGTGAGCCTGCTCATCGAAATGAGCGCAATGGGCAGGGTTTGTTTCGAGGTGCGCGATACCGGCATCGGCATGGATCCGGATAAACTGCAGACTATCTTCGAGCCTTTCGAACAGATCATGCATACGGAACGCGGCACCGGTGGAACCGGGCTCGGCCTCACGATCAGTCAGCAGTTTTTGCGCGCGATGGGCAGCGAGATCCACGTGCAGAGCCTGCCTGGCCGCGGCAGCGCATTCTGGTTCGAGCTGGAGGCAGCGCTAGGGGCGCCGCTGGCCGCGCCCGCCGCTGCTTCCGGTGCGCGCATCGCGACGGGCTACAAAGGGTCGCGCCGCAAGGTGCTCGTGATCGACGACGTCCCGATGAACCGCGCGGTGATGGTGGAGTTTCTCAGCCGGCTCGGCTTCGAGATCGTCGAGGCAACCGGCGGCCGCCAGGGCCTCGCCAAAACCTTGAGCGAGCGCCCGGCGCTGATCGTGACCGACATCGTGATGGCGGATATGGACGGACTCGAAGCGACGCGCAGATTGCGCTAGGTCCAAGGCTTCGCCGAGGTCCCGGTGATTGCCACCTCCGCGAGCCCCTCGGGCGCCGACGAAGAGCGCAGCCTCGAGGCCGGCGCCAATGCGTTTCTCTCGAAGCCGGTCGACTTCGACGAACTGCTCGCGCAGATCGCGCGTTTGCTCGACCTCGAATGGATCTACGCGCCGGCGGACGATCCGCGAGTCGCATTGGAAGCCTCCGCTGAACCGCTCGTCGTCGTGCCGGACAAGGAACTGCAGCAATTGCATCTGCTCGCCCGTCTTGGCGACATGCAGGAAATCACGCTGTGGGCCGAGCGCGTCGCGAGACACAACCCGCATTACCAGGCGTTCACCACGCGGATTCTTGCTCTCGCAAAGGGCTATCAGTCGAAGGCGCTGCTGCATCTCGTCGAGGAGCAGCTCGAAGCCAGGGCGGTACGATGAACGAGATGTCCTTGCCCGACGACGAGTCGCCCACCGTACTGATCGCGGACGACAACCCCGCGAATCTCGCCATTGTTGTCGAGAGCCTGGTGGCGCGCGGCTTCAGGGTGCTGGTCACGCTCGACGGCCCGGAGGCGATCCAACGGGCGCAATTCTCGCAGCCCGATCTGATTCTGCTCGACGTGCGCATGCCGGGCATCGACGGTTTTGAAACCTGCCGGCGCCTGAAGTCGGACGAACGCACCCGCAACATCGCCGTGATCTTCATGACCTCGCTGACGGGCAGCGAGGTCATGGTGGAAGGTTTCTCGGCGGGCGGTGTCGATTACCTCACGAAGCCCGTTCACGTCGACGAAATGATGGCGCGCATCAGCACGCACCTTGCGCTGCGCGGCATGCACCAGAAGCTGATCGCGCAGAACCGCCAGCTGCAGGAGGAAGTGCTGGTGCGTCAGCAGGCGGAAGCCGCGTTGTCGCGCGTGCGCGACGGGCTGGAAGCGAGCGGCGCGCAGCGCACCGACGAACTCGCGCGGGCCAATGCGACGCTGCAATCGCAGATAGAGGAACGCAGGCGCGCCGAAGCGCGGCTCCTTGCCAGCGAGTTCCGCTTTCGCACGATCGCCGAGACGAGTCCTGTGCCGCTGTGCATCACGTCGATGCCGGAAGGGCACATTCTGTACACCAACAAGCCATTGCGCGAGCTGTTCGGCGTCGACTATGTGACGACGCACGTCGCCAACATCGCCGAGCTGTATGCGGACCTTGCGGACCGCGACCGGCTTGTCGAACAGCTGCGACATGAGGGCAGTTTCCGCAACACCGAGGTCAGGTTCAGGCGGCCGGACGGCACGGTGTTCTGGGCCATCGCGACCGTGCGCGTGGCGACTTACGACGACGCGCCCGCCATCTTCGTCGGTTTGAACGACATTACCGAGCGCAAGCGCATCGAGCAGGAACTGGTGGAGTCGCGTGAGCAACTGCGCGAATTGTCCGCGTATATGTAAGCCATTCGCGAAGAAGAGCGAAAGCGCATCGCGATGGAAATTCACGACGAACTGGGCCAGTTGCTGACGGCGCTCAAGATGGACGTGTCGCTGCTCAAAATGCGGCTTCCCGGCGATCAGGAAGTGGCAAAGCGGGCCGACGACATGCGCGAGCTGGTCGAGAGAACCATCTGGATGGTGCGCAATGTGGCGAGTCATTTGCGGCCGGCTGCGCTCAATTACGGTATCGTGTCGGCGCTCGAATGGCTCGTCGACGATTTCGGGCGGCGCAGCGGGCTTGCCTGCCAGTTCCGGCTCAACGGCAACGAGCCGGTGCTTTCCGATGCGCACGCCACGGCGATGTTTCGCATCGTGCAGGCTTCGCTGACCAATGTTGCACGTCACGCCTGCGCGACGCGCGCGGACGTCACGCTCACGAGCACGCCGACTGCATTGGATCTGCATGTGAGCGACGACGGCTGCGGCTTCGACCAGGAGGCGGCGCGCAGAGACTATTCATACGGACTGCTCGGCATGAGCGAGCGGGCGCGTCTGATTGGCGGGTCCTTGCTGATCGACAGCGCGCCGGGCACAGGCACTTCGGTTTCGATCCATATACCGCTTCAGGATGGGCTTTAAACATGATCAACCTTTTGATTGCCGACGATCGCCCGCTGGTGCGCGGAGGCCTCAAGCAGATAATCGAAACCACTCCGGATATCGTGGTGGCCGGCGAAGCAGCCCAGGGCTCCGAAGTCATCGAAAAGCTGCGTAGCTGCCAGGTCGATCTGCTGTTGCTCGACATGACGATGCCCGGCATTAGCGGTGTGGATCTGATCCGGCGCGTGCGGGCAGAGCGCCCGTCGCTGCCGGTGCTCGTGCTGAGCATCCGTAACGAGGCCCAGGTCGTCTCCCGCGCGCTGCGTGCGGGCGCAACCGGTTATGTCACGAAGGACAGCAACCCCGACGTGCTGCTTGCGGCGATTCGCAAGCTGGCGGAAGGCGGGCGCTTCATCGACCCGAAGCTGGTGGAAGGCATTGTGTTCGAAACCTATTCGGGCGATGCCCCGCCGCATGAAATCCTTTCAGACCGCGAATTTCAGGTGCTGCAAATGCTCGCGCTCGGCAAAAGCCTGAATGAAATAGCCGACGCTTTCGTGCTCAGCGCCAAGACAATCAGCACGCACAAAATGCGGCTCATGCAGAAGCTCGGACTCGCCAACAATGCGGACCTGATTCGCTATGCAATCAGGCACGGACTCGTCGCAGAATAGGTAATTCTGGCGCGTCAAGAAAATCTGAATCGCAAAACAGGCATTCCTGAACTTACATTCCGCCGCCGATGGAGCCGCTGCCACCGCCATCCTACGATGCATGATGGGAACCGGCGGAGGACCTATGGCAGCGTCAGAGCGATCATTGCGCGAACTCATCGAGAAGTGGCTGGATGCGAGCGGCGCAGCCTCGGTCCGTATTCAGTTGCAGCCCTCCCCGCGTCGAGGCATCAGGCGCTGTGTGTGTCGAGGCACAGCGCGAGACCGGCGTGCTGAAACTGTTTTTCTTTCGACACGACGACGGCTTCTGGCACGTGTTTCCGCCTGTCGAGCGGCCGGCCATGAGGGTAACCATGATGGCCGCGTAAGCGGCGAGTTGCGTGACGGAGACAGAATCATGACCCACGAATGGGGTTTGGTGTCGCCGGAAGTCCTGGCACTGCGCATGTGGATGAGCGTGTGGTAAGACCATGCGGTCGTGTCCGGTTTCATTCGCGCGCCGTTCGAACTGAAAGACGCCGACGCCGAGCGGCTCGAAGGTTACTTCAGCCTCGGCCTTACACCGCAAGAAGGCGCTGTTGTGTTTTTCTCCAAATCACACTGATTCGCCCCTCAAACATTTCTCTCGCACAGCAGTTTCGTTTAGCATCAGTGCCACATTCATATGAAGAACATGAGACATGGCACTTATCGCTCGCAACGTACTCGGCATCGCCGTAGCTCGCGCAGATCCGTATCGGCGCATTCATTCTGTTCGTGCCGCTTGGCAAGACGATTCTCGCGGCCGCGGCGGCCGGCGTGAACAGCGTGCTCGGCTACGGCAATGCGGGCATCGAATTCCTGTTCGGCGGCCTCGTGCAGGCGAAGATGTTCCAGGTATTCGGCAACGGCGGCTTTGTGTTCGCGGTGCGCGTGCTGCCGGCCATCATTTTCGTGACCGCGCTGATTTCCGTGCTGTACTACCTGGGCGTCATGCGGTGGATCGTGATCGTGCTCGGCACGGTGTTCCAGAAGCTGCTCGGCGTGTCGAAGCTCGAATCGTTTTCCGCCGTCACGACCATCTTTCTCGGTCAAAGCGAAATGCCCGCGTTCGTCAAGCCATTCACACGCGACATGACGGGCGCCGAACTCTTCGCGGTGATGTCGAGCGGCATGGCGGCCGTCGCCGGCTCCGTGCTCGCGGGTTATGCGGGACTGGGCGTGCGAATCGAATACCTGCTCGCGGCGTCGTTCATGGCCGTGCCCGGCGGCTTGCTGTTTGCCAAGATCATTCACCCGTCCACGGAAGCAAGCTGCGTCCATCTCGAGAACCTGAACTTCGACGAGAAGCGTCCCGCGAACGTGATCGAAGCCGCGAGCTCGGGCGCCACCGTCGGCCTGAAAATCGCGGTGATGGTGGGCGCCATGCTGATCGCATTCGTCGGGCTGATTGCGCTGCTCAACGGAGTCGTGGGCGGCATCGGCGGCTGGTTCGGGCGGCCGGATCTGTCCATGCAATCGATCCTCGGCATGGTGTTCGCACCGCTCGCGTGGCTGATCGGCGTGCCGTGGAGCGAGGCCGCGATTGCCGGTAATTTTCTCGGGCAGAAAATCATCCTCAACGAGTTCGTTGCGTACGCATCTTTGTCGCCGTATCTGAAGGACGCGGCGAGCGTGACTGCGGCCGGTCTGCAGACGCTCGATCCGCGCACACTTGCTATCCTGTCGTTTGCGTTATGCGGCTTTGCGAACTTTGCGTCGATCGCGGTGCTGACGGGCGGCTTTAGCGCCGTCGCGCCGGAACGCCGCGCCGAAGTCGCGGCTACGGCTTGCGTGTGGTGCTCGCGGCAACGCTCTCCAACCTGATGAGCGCGACCATCGCGGGCATGTTCATTACGCTCAATTGATTCGAGGATGTCTTGCATGAACATGGAACAACTGTTGGCGCGCGCGGGCGTGGCGCGAGAAAAGGCGTATGCGCCGTATTCGAAATTCAAGGTCAGCGCGGCCTTGCTGACTCATGACGGCCGCGTATTCGACGGCTGCAATGTGGAGAACGCGTCGTACGGTTTGTGCAATTGCGCTGAACGTACCGCGTTTTTCAGCGCGATCGCAGCGGGCTATCAGCGCGACCAGTTTGCGGCGCTGGCAGTGATCGGCGATACCGAAGGTCCGATTGCGCCGTGCGGCGCGTGCCGCCAGGTGATCATCGAACTGGGCGGGCCCGATTTGCCGATTCGTCTCGGCAACCTGCAGGGGGCGACGCGCGACACGACCGCGCGTGAACAATTGCCGGACGCGTTCTATTTATGAGCAAGCACACGCTGATCTACGACACCGACCCCGGTGTGGACGACGCGATGGCCCTCGTGTTCCAGGTGCTGCATCCGGACATCGAACTGCTCGGACTCACAAGCGTATTCGGCAACGCGACGATCGAAACGACCACGCATAACGCGCGCTTTCTCGCAGGGCGCTTCGTGCCTGGTGTGCCGGTCGCGCGGGGGGCCGCCGCGCCGCTCAGGCGCGCCGCGCCAGAGCCGCTCGCGTGGATTCACGGCGACAACGAGCTCGGCAACATCATGGTCGAGGAGTCACCCGCTGCACCGCTGGATTCGCGGCCCGCGCACAGATTCATCATCGACACGGTGCGCGCGCATTCTGGCGAGGTCACGTTGCTGGCCGTCGGCCCGCTGACGAATCTCGCGCTCGCGCTCGCCGACGATCCGCAGATCGCCGCGCTCGTGAAGCAGGTGGTGGTCATGGGCGGCGCGTTCGGCACCGACGGCGTGCTCGGCAACGTCACGCCCGCGGCCGAAGCCAACATTCTCGGCGACCCCGACGCCGCGGACATCGTGTTCGGCGCGGCCTGGCCCGTCGCTATTGTCGGTCTGGACGTCACGCAGCGCACCATCATGAGCCAGGACTATCTTGCGTCGATTCGCGATCGCGGCGGCGCAGCCGGGCGGTTTGTCTGGGACGTGTCGCGCCATTACGAGGCGTTCCATCAGGAAAGCGCGCAGCTGAAGGGTATTTACGTGCACGACTCGTCCGCGGTAGCCTATGTGCTCGCGCCGCATCTGTACACCACACGCAGCGGCCCTGTGCGGGTGTTGACGGAGGGCATCGCCGTCGGTCAGACCCTACAGAAGCCTTCCGCCATGCCGGTGCCCGCGCCCGCGTGGGACGGGCGCCCCGAGTGCAAGGTGTGCGTGGGCGTCGACGTGCCCGGCATGCTCGCGCTGTACGAGCAAACGCTCTGCGCGAAGCCGTGAGCGCCTGAGGGTGGGGCGGCGAGTCGCCGGCTCGACGCACGTCGTGCCTGAGCCGCGCCGCGCCTGCGTGCTTGTCCGAGCATTGCGCCAATCTTTGCTACATTGCTTCGAGCGACGACATTCACTCGAGAGGCCAAAGATGCGAATTCTGGTTGTAGGGGCGGGCGCCGTGGGCGGCTACTTCGGCGCGACGTGCTGGTGATCAGAAGTTCGCGCGGCGATCTCACGCTGCATGACGTCAAAACGATTCTGGCGGGCGTGAGCGCCGAACCATTCGACGTCGTGCTGCTGAGCTGCAAGGCCTACAGTCTCGACGACGCCATCGATTCGTTCGCGCCGCTCGTCGGCGAATCGACACTGATCCTGCCGATGCTTAACGGCATGCGCCATATCGACGTGCTGACGCAGAAGTTCGGCGAAGCGCGCGTGCTCGGCGGCCAATGCGTGATTGCTGCCACGCTCAACGCCGATCAGCAGATCGTGCATCTGAACGACACGCACGCGCTCACGCTAGGCGAACTGGCGGGCGGCGTGTCCGAGCGCGTGCAGTCTATTGCCGACGCCATGGCCGATGCGAATTTCGACGTGTTTGTCAGCGACAACATCCTGTTGCGCATGTGGGAAAAGTGGGTGTTTCTCGCCACGCTCGCGGCCAGCACGTGTTTGATGCGCGGCTCAATCGGCGATATCTTTCCACGCCGGACGGCCGGCATGTAATCGAAACCCTGCTCGGCGAGGCCCGCGCGGTCGCGCAGCATAACGGTTTCACCATGGCGCCGGACTTCGATGCGCGCGCGACGCAAATGCTGTTTTCGCCGTCGCAGCTCACCGCTTCCATGTTGCGCGACGTGGAAAACCACTCGCATACCGAGGCGGATCATATTCTCGGCGATCTGATCGCGCGCGGCGGCGAGGCGCAGCAGACCGAGCAGGCTTTGTCGTTGCTGCGTATCGCGTATAGCCCACCTGAAGGCATATGAAGCGAGGCAAACGCGTACGTCGTGAGTCGTAGGCCCATGACCGGAGGTCAACATGGCGGCTCCAATCGGATCGGTCCCCGCGCTGAGCGCGGCGTCGGCCACCATCTTTTCGATCGGTATTGCGTTTCTCGGCTACTGGGGAATGTATGAGCCGACCGGCTGGCGCGCAGTGGACGTCATTGTGTTCATCCTCGCGCTGATCGGCTTCGGCTGCCTCGGGCTCGTGCCGTGGATGGCCACGACGCCCGTCGAGCCTGAAACCAGCGACGCGAGGATACGCATTGCGCGGCATCTCTTTCTCGCAGGCGTATCGGCGATCTGGCTCGCCGTGGCGGTTTCGGTGATCTTTTGAGCCGCGCGCAAAATAAGCGAAAAAAACGCGCCTCGCTGCAACAAGGCGCGCGATTTCATCCAGCCCGAAAGCCTGCGTTCAGCGCTCGATTTGACGATTCCAGCGCGTGTCCCACCCCACTGCGCGCGGTGTGCGTTGATCGTGTCCCAATCCACCACCGTGACTTTGCGCACGAGGTCTTCCACGTTGCCGAGGCTTTGCTGCATGGCGGGCGTCATCTTCGCGAGACGGTTGGTCGGAATCTGCTTGCCCGCTTCGGCGGCTTTGGTTTGCGCGGGCGCCGACAGCAGGAATTGCGCGAGCTTTTGCGCAAGCTGCGGATCGGGGTTGTTGTTGACCACGCACAGGTCGACGAGCAGCAGCACCGGACCTTCCTTCGGATTCACATAGCCGACCGGAATGCCCTTGTCGGCCAGATCGCCCACGGCAGTGGGCGTCAACGGAAAGAGTCCTGCTTCGCCGGTCTGCACCATTTCGGAAATCTTCGCGGAATTCGGGACGTATTCGACGACGTTCGGGCCCACCGTGCTCGCCCACTTCGTGAAGCCGGGCTCGACGTTCTGCTCGCTGCCGCCCATCAAACGGTTGACGGCGAGAAAACCGTGCAGGCCGAACGTGCTGCTCGACGCCGACTGGAACACCACCTTGCCTTTGTACTTGGGATCGGCGAAATCCATCCACGAAGTGGGCGGCGCCCAGCCTTTCTCGGTGAACAGCTTCTTGTTGTATGCAATGCCGGTCATGCCGAGCTGTACGCCCGCGCCCATGTCGTCCTTCATGCGCGCAAACGGGTAGAGCTCCTTGAGCACCGGCGAGTCGTCGAGCTTCTTGCACACGCCCATGCTGACCGCGCGCGCCATGACGCCGTCGTCGAGAAACACCACGTGAATCTGCGGGTTAGCCTTGTTCGCGAGCAGCTTCGCGAGAATATCCGACGACGTGCCCGGCACCACCACCACTTTCACGTTGTTCGCTTTCTCGAAGTCGGGCAGCACCTGGCTGGTATACGCCTTCTCCATCGGGCCGCCATTCATGCCGATGTAAATCGTCTTCGTCTGCGACCAGGCCGGTGCGGCGGCGCCGAATGCACAGAATGCGGCGAGTGCCGCGATCGTCTTGAACAGTTTCATCGATGATCTCCTGTCTTCGTGAGTGTGGGTTTTGAGGTGTGTTGCTAAGCGACGGATGACGCAGCGACCTGCGCAAAGCGGCCAATCGAAAAAGCGTCGAGAGGCGTGGCCGTGGCGCCGTCGATGACGAGATCGGCGAGCACTTCGCCGACACCGGGCGCAAGCAGAAACCCCCCGCCCGAAAAACCGAATACATGGAGAAGCCGCGGCACGGTGCGGCTCGGCCCGATGATCGGATTGCTGTCGGGCGTCTCGCCCTCGACGCCGCTCCACGTGCGGATCAGCAACGCCTCGCGCAGCGCGGGCAGCAGCGCGCACGCGTCGCGCATCACGGCCCGCGTGGTTTCCGTCGACGGCCGGCCGTACTCGCCGTCGCCGCTTCCCCGTCCGCCGCCGATGACGCAGTTGCCGCGCGCCACTTGCCGTGCATAGATGCCACCGCCATACACGCCCAGGTTGTGAGTGATGAAAAGCGGCAGCGGCTCGGTGACCCACATGTTCGGGTAGATCGGCTTCATCGGCGCGCGTTCGCCGAAGTAACCGGCCACCGTGTTCGCCCACGCGCCGGCGGAATTGATGAGCCAGTCCACGCTGATTTGCGTGGCGCCAGCGCGCATCTGAAAGCGTTTTCCGTCGTGATGTATGTCGCTGAGTTCCGTTTGCTCGCGCACGTCCGCGCCCGCGGCACGCGCGGCGCGCGCAAACGCGGGAGAGACGAGACGCGGATTGGCATGACCGTCGCTGGCACACAGCGAGCCGCCGATAGCCGCCGCGCCAAGCCACGGGTAGTGCCGGCGAAACGGCTCGCCATGAAGCAGTTGCGCGTGCAGGCCGTATTCGCGCGCCATGTCGGCCCATTGCTGAAGCGCGGCGAGATCGCCGTCGCTGCGTGCAAGGCGCAAATGTCCTGACACGGTGAACTCGCCGTCGACGCCGATCAGCTCAGGCAAGCGGTCCCAGATGCGCCGCGCGCGCATGGCGAGCGGCATCTGCTCGACGGGGCGGCCCTGACAGCGCACGCCACCGTAGTTCATGCCGCTCGCCTGCGCGCCGCAAAAACGCCGCTCGAAAAGACCCACGCGCAAACCGCGCTTCGCAAGCGCCAAAGCCGCCGACGATCCGACGAGCCCGCCGCCCGCAATCGCGCCACGTCGTAGTGCACGGTGTCATTCATCGCGGGCCTCCTCGGGAATCTCGGCAACATCCTCCGCATACAGCGCGGGCGACAGCGGAATCGGCTTGACCGGCAGCTGGCTGCGCAGGCGGCCCACGGCTTCGAGCGGCCGCCCGGTCTCCTCGGCGAGCAGTTGCAGCGCCGCTTCGCCGCACAGGTGGCCCTGGCAGCGTCCCATGCCCACGCGAGTGAGCGCCTTCAGGCGATTGATCTCGTTAGCTTCGCCGGCACGGATGCAGCGCCGCAGTTCGCCCGCGTCGATTTCTTCGCAGCGGCACACGGTCATGTGATCGGGCCATTGGGCGGCGCAGTGGGCGGGCGGCGCGAACGCGGTTTCGATGCCCGCGCGAAACACGGCGATACGCTGCAGGCTGCATTCGAGCGATGCCGCGTCGGGCATGCCGGGCCCGCGGGGATGTCGGATGCCGAGGTCGTCGAGGACGGCGAGCGCGACGCGGCGCCCGGCGAGTTCCGCCGCGTCCGCGCCCGCAATGCCGGCGCCGTCGCCGGCCAGGTAGATACCGCGCACGGAGCTGCGTCCGCCCGAGTCCAGCTCGGGCAGCCAGCAACGGTTGAGCGCGTCGAAGCGGAAGCGGCAACCCAGACTTCTGGCGTACCTGCGCTCCAGAACCCGGTAGTAGGTGAGCATCACGATAAGATTCGCGAGCAGCAGCAAAAGCGCAATCGTCGCGCCGAGCGGCCAGTTCAGCGAGCCGAGGAATTCGTCGTAGACAGCGGTCGCGGCGACTTTAAGGCGCCGCCCGCCGAGCAGGCCCGGAATGGCAAACGCGCTCGCAGAGAGGCCGAACACCATCAGGCTGCCCGACAGAATGCCCGGCGTGAGTTGCGGCAGGACGATGCGGCGCAGCGTCGTCGCGGGCGAGGCCATCAACGAAAGCGCGGCGTTTTCTGTTTGCGGATCGAGCTTCTGCAACGCCGTCCAGACGGGAATCACCATGAACGGCAGCATGACGTGCACGAGGGCAATCACAATCGCGAAGGTGGTGTACTCAAGCTTGTACGGGCCGAGGCCGACCAGTGCGAAGGCCTGATTCACGAGACCGTTGCTGTTAAGCAGCATGCTCCAGCCGAACGCGCGGACCACGACGGACACGAGCAGCGGCGCGAGAATCACGAGCAGAAACATCGAGCGGTAGGGACCGCGCATGCGAGACAACACGTAAGCCTCGGGCGTGCCGATGACGACGCACAGCAGCGTGACGAGAAACGCAATGCCGAAGGTGCGCAGAAAGATGGTGTGGAAATACGAGGAGCCGAGCACTTCCACGTAATTGCCGAGCTGGAACGCGGCGAGCGGGCCGCTTGTCGCGTCGAAGCGGTAAAAGCTCAGCACCAGGGTCATCAGAAGCGGCACCAGCACGAGCGCGACGAATAGCAGAAACGCGGGCAGGCACATCAGCCAGAGCGGCACGAATGCACCCCACGGCGCGCGCCGCGCGCTAGCGGAATCCGCCTTGCCGTTTTCCGTGGCGGGCAGCGTGCTATCCATGGTGCGCGTCCCGTTGAATGAAGCGGATTGCCTCCTGTTCCAGTCGACGCCCACGGCGGCACCTTCCGGCAACGGCTCGTTGCCTTCGTTCTGGCAACACACGAGCACTTCGCCGAGCCGGCTGTCGAGGCGATACAACCACTGGCTGCCGAGGAAGAAGCAGCTCGTCACCGTCGCGGGCACGCGTCCCGCGTCCGGCGCGCGCTCGCGCGTCGGCAGTTTGTGCGGTACGGCCCGTTTCGCACAGATCGTGTCCGAGGTCGACGCGGATCGCGTCGCCGTCGCGCGCGATCACCGTGCCGGGCAGCATGTTCGCCTTGCCGATGAACTGCGAGACAAAGCGGTTCTCGGGCCGCTCGTAGGCTTCATACGGCGTATCGATCTGCGTGATGCGGCCCGCTTCCATGACGACGACGCGGTCACTGATGGACAGCGCTTCGGACTGGTCGTGCGTGACCATGATGGTCGTCGTGCCGATCTTGCGCTGAATGCCGCGCAGCTCGAACTGCATGTCCTCACGCAGCTTTGCGTCGAGGTTCGACATGGGTTCGTCGAGCAGCAGCACCGGCGGCGCAATCACGACCGCGCGCGCAATCGCGACGCGCTGCCGCTGACCGCCCGACAGCTCGCGCGGAAAACGATGCGCGAGCTGATCGAGCCGCACGAGCGACAGGGCTTCGCGCACGCGCTCCTTGCGCTCGGCCTTGTCGACATTGCGCATTTCAAGCCCGAAGCCGACGTTGTCGGCCACGCTCATGTGCGGGAACAGGGCGTAGCTCTGAAACACCACGCCGAGGCCGCGCCTGTTCGGCTTCATATGCGTGATGTCGCGGCCGTCGAGCGTGATGCGCCCGCGTGTCGTTTCGAGGAAGCCGGCGATCATCTGCAGCGTAGTCGTCTTGCTGCAACCGGACGGCCCCAGCAGTGAGACGAACTCGCCTTTTTCCACCGACAGGTTGACGTCTGCGACGGCCTGAAGCTCGCCGAACGATTAGCGACGTCGGTGAGTGTGAGGAACGACATGGTGTGGCCTTTGAATGCCTCGATGGAGCCGACTCTAGCTAGCCAAATTACGAGGCGTCAATTGCAAATTCCGTTTGCCGGTATAAGTTTCGAAAGAATTCCATTTATCGGAATATAGTGCGTCCGGCAACGGTCAATCGTTCCGCTCCATGTTCTCCGGACAATCCCTATATCCCGCCGCAGGCATCGCGCGCACGGTGAAACTCATGCATGATTCACGAACCGGACAAAACACCTTATGGTGTTCCGATCAATGGAATAATTGCGACTCTGAACAATGAATGCTGCCGCCAAACGACATACCGACAGCGACGCCGCCGAAGCCGGCGCCGCGCCCGGCACCGGAATGCTGGAACGCGCCTTCGCCGTGATCCGCGCGTTAGCCGAAACGCAATCCGACGGCAGCCGCGTTACGCGTCTTGCGAAGGCGGTCGGTCTGACGCAGGGCACGGTGCATCGCATCCTGCATGCGCTGATTGCAGAGGGCATCGTCGAACAGGACGAGAATTCGAAGCTTTACCGGCTGAGCGTGAATTTCTTCGCGCTCGCGGCGCAGGCGGGCAATCCGAGCGGCATGCGCACGCTATGCCGTCCGGCGTTGCTGAGACTCTGCGCGAGCCTCGGCGATACGATTTTCCTGCTCGTCAAAAGTAGTTTCGACGCAGTGTGTCTCGACATCTGCGAAGGGCCGTTTCCGATTCGCTCGTTCACGGGCGATATTGGCGGACGCGTCGCGCTCGGCGTGGGGCAGGGAGTCTCGCGATTCTCGCGTTCCTGCCCGAGGCCGAGCGGGAAGAGATCATTCGCTTCAATGTGCCGCGTATTCGCGGCTATGGCGTGCTCGACGAAGTGTATTTGCGCACGGAGATAGAACGCGTGCGGCAGCTGGGGTACGCGGGCCGCAATAGCGGCGTGCTCGACGGCATGGCCGGTGTGGCCGTGCCGATTCTCGACCGCACCGGCGTGGCGGTGAGGGAGGGCGGCGCCTGAAAGTAATCCGCGTAATTGCGCAATTGCAGATTCAAATGGCTATCCGCGATAAAGCCCTTGCTCGCGGCCTGGCTCGACGGCGGCTCGGGCGGCGTGACGGTTTGCGAAGCCTCGGCGTTGACGAGGGCGTTCGTCGTGTCCGGCTGATCGTTGCGGATCTGGCCGCCCTGATCCGCGCGGCGCTTGTTCGCGGGTTGAGCCTGCGACACTTGCGCGGGTGACGACAACCCTTGCGCGGCGGGCGCAGCGTTGCTCGCTTCGGGCGCGGGCTGCGTCACGCTGTCGTCGGCGTAGGCGTTCGCGGCGATAGCCAGCGCGGGAACGGTGAAGGCACAGCAGATCGCGGCGGTGACTCCGGACTTTTTCGACCGGGTTCCTGGTGTGTTGTTTTTCATTAAAAGATGTCTCGGCAATTGTGATGAAACTTTGGCCGGCGGTTAGCCAGTCCACGCTAATCGCCCGTCTTGCGGATTGCAGGACGAGCGAATCCAACGGCGCGGCGAGACCACCGCGCCGGCGAATCGGGTCGTTAGGGTTGTGCTTGTGTTTCTGTTAAAGGCGGCTGGCTTTAGCCGTCGCCGACACGAATGCAGGCCACCCGCGTCGCGTTCGAGCCGTGCGTGACAGGCTGCGGAATCTGTGCCGCACAGGCGTCGAGCGCATCGGGGCAGCGCGTGCGAAATGCGCAGCCGGAAGGCGGATTGAGCGGCGATGCAATCTCGCCGCGCAAGAGCACATGGCGGCGCGCGCGCTCCACTGCCGGATCGGGCACCGGCACGGCAGTGGAGCGCGCGCGTGTATGGATGACGCGGCGTGCCGTACACGTCGCGCTTGTCGCCGAATTCCATTACGCGGCCGAGATACATGACGAGCACGCGGTGGCTGATTGCCTTGACGACCGCAAGATCGTGCGCGACGAAAATGAGCGAAAGCGACAACTCGCGCTGCAGATCGCGCAGCAGGTTGACGATCTGCGCCTGGATCGACACGTCGAGCGCGGATACAGGTTCGTCGCAGATCACGAGTTGCGGCTCGCTGATCAGCGCGCGCGCAATGCCGACACGCTGACACTGGCCGCCCGAAAACTCGTGCGGATAGCGGCGCATATGCTGCGCGTTCAGACCCACGCGCTCCAGCATGGTCAGCACGCGGTGCTGCACGTCGGCACGAGCACGCTCTTTACCGTGCGCCACGAGCGGCTCGGCGACGATCTGTTCGATCGTCATGCGCGGATCGAGCGACGCTAGCGGGTCCTGGAAAATCATCTGCACGTCGCGGCGCAGGCGAGTCGTATCACGACGCCCCGCGGGCAACACCGTCTCGTTGCCGAGCCAGCGCACGCTGCCGCTTGCGACGGGCGCGAGCATCGACTTGCCGCAGCCCGATTCGCCGACAAGCCCCACTGTCTCGCCGCGCTGCACGCTGAACGAGACGCCGTCCATGGCGCGCAGTGTTGCCTTGCCCGACCACGGGTAGCCGCCGCGCGGCACGCCGAATTGCACCTTGAGCTGTTCGACCGAGAGCAGGGTGTTCGCTTCGTCGCTTGCAACGGATGTCGCGTTCATACGTGTTGTGCCTCCAGGATTTCGCCCGCCGGACGATGGCAGGCGCGCCATGCCTGCGGGTCGTTCGCCGTTGCAACGAGCGCGGGACGCGACTCGCGGCATGCGTCGCTGCAATACGTGCAGCGCGGCGCGAAGGCGCAGCCCGCGCCCACTTCGCCGGGCAGCGGCGGATTGCCGGGAATGGTTTGCAGGGGGCGTTCGTCGTCGCTGTCATCGGTCAGGCGCGGCAGTGCGTTGAGCAGCCCGCGCGTGTACGGATGCGTCGGCGCGGCAAAGAGCGTGGCGGCGCTCGCCTGCTCGACGGCCTGGCCGGCGTACATCACCATCACGTCGTCGCATAGACCGGCGACGACGCCCATGTCGTGCGTGATCAGAATGATCGCGGTGCCGCGCTCGCGATTCAGCTCGCGCAGCAACTCGATGATCTGCGCCTGCACGGTGACGTCGAGCGCGGTGGTGGGCTCGTCGGCGATCAGGATTTCGGGCTCCGACAGCAGCGCCATGGCGATCATCACGCGTTGCCGCATGCCGCCGGAAAACTCGTGCGGATACATGCCGATGCGGCATGCGGCATCGGGAATGCGCACCGACTCGAGCGCTTCGATCGCGCGGCGGCGCGCCTCGCGCCGCGACGTCTTGCGATGCAGCTGCAGCGTTTCCGTCATTTGCCGCTCGATCGTCAGGAACGGATTGAGCGAGGTCATCGGGTCCTGAAAGATCATGCCGATGCGGTCGCCGCGAATCCTGTTGAGCGCGGCTTCATTCATGGCGAGCAGATTCTCGCCGCGATAGAGCGCTTCGCCCGACACCTGGCCGTTGCCCGCGAGCAGACCGAGCAGAGCCATCACCGTCTGGCTCTTGCCCGAACCCGATTCGCCGACAATGCCGAGGGTGCGGCCCGCTTCCAGCGAAAACGACACGCGTTGCACCGCGTCGACGGGCGCGCCTTCGCGGCGCGTGAAGCGCACGCCGACATCTTTGACTTCGAGTAGCGGCATGTCAGCGGTCCTTGGGATCGAATGCGTCGCGCAGACCGTCGCCGACGAAATTCACGCAGTAGAGCGTGACGCACAACATCACAGCCGGGCAGAGCAGCAGCCACTGCATGGACTCGAGTTTCTGCGCGCCGTCCTGAATCAGCACGCCCCAGCTGGTCATGGGTTCCTGCACGCCGAGGCCGAGGAACGACAGCACGGATTCGGTGAGCACGATGTTCGGCACGATATGACGCGCGATGATCGAGCGCGAACTCACGCCGATGGCTTTCGCGGCATCGATGAATTCGCGCGAACGCAGCGACAGCGTCTGACCGCGCACCACCCGCGCCATGTCGAGCCACGAGAACGCGCTGATGGTCAGCACGACGAGATAGAACGCGCGGCCGAACATGGTCATCATCAGAATGGCGATCAGCATGTAGGGAATCGCGTACATCATGTCGACGATGCGCATCATCACCGCGTCGACGCGACCGCCGAGATAACCGGCGGTTGCGCCATACGCGACGCCGATCAGCCCGGAAACGAGCGTGCCGAGCAGCCCGACTTCGAGCGACACGCGCCCGCTTTGCAGCGTGCGCGCGAGCAGGTCGCGGCCGAGTTCGTCGGTGCCGAACCAGTGCACGTTCTGCCATGTCGGCGGCAGGCTGATTGCGGACCAGTCGCTGTCGATCGGCAGATAGGTCACTTTGGTGATCACGACCTTGCTGGCGTTCCAGTACGTCTTGCTCTTCGTGCCGACGAGCCGGTTGCCCGGCTGCCAGTCGGCGAGCGCATAGGGACCATTGCCGACGAAGTTGCCCGGCCGCGTCCAGTCGCCGCCGAATTTCGTCACGACGTCGCGGTTGACCGGGGCCATGGTCGTCATGGCGGTGAGCTGCGGGAAGAAGGCGGCGGGCACCTTGGTGGTAACTTCCAGCGTGTACGGGTCGGCGGCGCGAACGCCCAGACTCGAGAGCTGCGCCTTGCCGGCGAGAATCGCCTTGGCGTTCTTCACGAATTCGACCAGCACGGTGTATTTGGAGCCGGTTTTCGGGTCGAGCACGCGCTGCCACGCGTACACGAAATCGTTTGCGGTGACGGGCTGCCGATTGCTCCAGCGGGCGTCATGGCGCAGCTTGAACACCCACGTGTCGGGGCCGGTGCGCGTCCACGATTGCGCGACGCCGGGCACGATTGCGCCGGCGGCGTCGATACGCGTGAGGCCCTCGAAGAGGTCGAGCGCGATCGTATTGCCGGTCCACGATTCGATGTGCGCCGGGTCGAGCGACTCTGTTTCCCCCGGCACCTGCCGGGTCATTTCCTAGCTGGCCGCGAGCGTGACGCCGGCCGGCACGGTGACGGCAAAAGCGGAAGGGGCAAAGGGCGAGGCAAAGCTGAGGACGAGCGCACTCAGCGCCGTCGCGTAGGCAAACGGGGTTTTCATCGGTTCAGATCGCAGGAAAGGTCGAGAGAAGAAAGCGCCGGCGTCAATGCGCCTGGCTATCTGCTTTGTTCAGGCCCGGGCGGCCCTTGTTGTTTGTCCGACATGCAGGAATCCTTACATTTGGTAATGCAGGCTGCCCCTGCCGGATGAACCGGGAAAGTAGCCTGCTTCTTTAAAACAGTCTCGGTGTGCCCACCCAGACCACCGCCGACTCCACGTGCGCGGTGTTCATCCAGCTATGCGGCACCGTCGATTCGTAATGCGCGCTGTCTCCTGCACGCAGCACGAACGTCTTGCCTTCCAGCGTCAACGACACTTCGCCGTCGATCACATACAAAAACTCTTCACCGGCATGCGTCGTGACCTCCGAACGCTTTTGCCCCGGCGGCATCTTCAGAGGATCGCCTCGAGCTGCCGCCCGCCCGTCACGTTGGTCAGGCGCGCGAACAGATTGGCCGAGTCCGCGAAACCGAAAAACTTCAGCTGATCGCCGCGGCTCACCGAGCGCTCTTCGCTCGGTGTGTCGACGAAATACTGCACCGTCACGCCAAGCGCCTGAGCGATGCCGGCCAGCGACGTGATGGAGGGCGAGGCGAGGCCCCGTTCCACCTGCGACAAAAACGGCTTGGAAATGCCCGCCGCGGTTGCCGTGTCGTCCAGCGTGCGCTTCAGCCGTTGCCGCAGCGCGCGGATCTTGCTGCCTAGTTCGAGTGCCGCATTGCTCTTATGAATTGTCGTGACCATAGCAGGAGGAAATTAGCCCGTCAAAATTTGTTTGATATAAGCAAATATGGTTTGATCCGGCCTTGCCGGGGCTGCGGGCCTGAGACCCCGGCTTCAAACCCACCGCCATTTTCGAGACAACACGCTATGTTGCCAGAAGCTACAGGACGCTCAGCCGATCCGGCCGGCAATGCGGAAATGCCGCGGCTTTCTTCGGAAAAAGACGCGACAAGATTGGGCGGTGTCTGTGTCTATGCGCTGTGGGTAGGCGGGCGGCCATAGCAACCGGGCTTGCCTTTAGCGATGCGCCGGTTCGCGCAGGAAGCACGCGATGATCAGCACGCGCACGGTCTGCCGCGTGGCGCTGTGAATCGAGGACCATTGCGCCCGCGCACCGCCCGCACCGCCCGCGGCGACGCGTCAAGCTGGCCGCTGCCATTGGCCACGCGGAAGTGTCATGGCGTGGACATAACAGGTAGCCAGCCAGAATGGAAATCCACATCGCCGTCGAAGGGCATCACGACCTCTCCGGGCAGATCTATCGGCAGTTGCGCGCCGGCATCCTGGAGGGGCGCCTCGCCGGGGGCACGCGTTTGCCGTCCACGCGCGATCTCGCCGCGCAACTCGGCGTCTCACGCAAGACCACGCTCGATGTTTTCGAGCGGCTTCTTTCCGAGGGTTATCTCACCGCGCGGGCCGGTTCGGGCACCTTCGTGGCCGACGGTCTGGAGCGCCTGCCGGCCGAGCGCTCGCCTCATGTGCGCGCGGCCGATTCATCGCGCGAACCTGCGAAGACGAAGAGCGACACGGCGCGCGCACAACCGCTGTGGGAGCAGATGCCCGACAGCCTGCCGATGCCGCGGCCTTCCGTGGCGTCGCCGCACGATTTCGTTGGCGGGGCGACCGACAAGGCATTGTTCCCGTTCGACGCTTGGCGCCGTTGCGTGAATCACGCGCTGCGTACGCAGGCGCGCGGCTCCGGCACTTATCGCGACGCGGCTGGCGAACAGGAATTGCGGCTCGCGATTTCGCGCTACCTCGCGTTCAATCGCGCGGTGTCCAGCAACTGGGAAGAAGTGATCGTGACGCAAGGCGCGCAGCACGCGCTCGACCTGCTCGCGCGCGTCACGCTCGGGCCCGGCGAAGTGGCCGCCATCGAAGATCCCGGTTATCCGCCCGCGCATGCGTGCTTCACGGCAACCGGCACGCGCGCGTGGCGCGCGTGCCGGTCGACCGCGAGGGTTTGATCGTCGGTAAATTGCCGGACAATGCGCGGCTCGTCTACGTGACGCCGTCGCATCAGTTTCCGCTCGGCATGCCGATGAGTCTTGAGCGCCGCGTCGAACTGCTGGAATGGGCGCAAAAACGCGGCGCCGTGATTATCGAGGACGACTACGACTGCGAGTACCGTTTTGAAGGCCGGCCGATGGAGCCGCTGAAAAGTCTCGACCGTGCAGGACTCGTCGCCTATGTGGGCACGTTTTCCAAAACCATTTTCCCCGAGCTGCGAGTCGGCTATGTAGTGCCACCGGCATCGCTATTCAGGCCGCTTTTCAAGGCCCGCCAGATCGCGGACTGGCACGGCTGCACGCTCACGCAAACCGCGCTTGCCTCGTTCATGCTGAACGGCGATTTCGCCAAGCACCTGCGGCGCATGCACAAGACCTATGCGGCGCGGCGCGCTACGCTGCTCTCGCATCTGCAAGGCCCGCTCGCGCCGTGGTTCGAGCCGATCGTGCCGACGGCCGGCATCCACCTCGCCGCGCGCCTGAGGGCGCCGCTCACGGAACAGGCCGTGGTGACGGCGGCGCGCGACGCGTCGATCGGTCTGTATGGACTCTCGCCGTTCTACCAGCGCGCGAAACCGCAGGCGAGTCTGATCTTCGGCTATGGCAACATTGCTGGGCAACATATCGACGCTGCCTTGCAGAAGCTCGCGGACATCCTGCCGCGACTCCCTTCATAGCCGCATGCAAGTGCGCCCGGCGTCATGACGTTGCAACGGCTCATGTGGCGCGGCCAATGCGGAGTTACCCGAAGGCTCGCTGGTAGGCCGCCTCACGAGCGAGCGACATCGCGCGCAAAGGGCTCACGCGTAGCGTAAACGGAGCAGTCACCGCCGCGCAGAATGTGCCGCTATACAGGGGTTGAAACCGCTTGTAACGCACTTTACGAATCGGTGTTGCCGGGTGCGCGGAAGCAGTTTAGCCCCTGAAACAAGGCTCAAAATGAGTTCGGCAGTCTGCGCCGCGCAACAAACCTGCGCTCTTATACACAAAAGAGTCGCGCAAATCGCATGAGCGCTTGTAGAATCCGGCGTTGAAGCGTGTGCATACGGTGTGCGCTTCGTGCAATTCACTGACCACAACAAGTAGGAGAAACATGCCGACTTCCGCAAAAAAGTTGGCCAAGAAGGCTGCTGCCCCGGTACCGACCAAGAAGGTTGCTGCAAAGAAAGTCCCTGCGAAGAAAGCTCCCGCAGCTAAGAAGGTCGCCGTGAAGGCATCCGGCGCACCGTCGCCGATCAAGGACACCTTCACGAAGGCCTCGCTGGCTGCACACGTTACTGAACGCGCAGCGGTCGAACCGAAGGCTGCCAAGGCCGTTCTGGCCGCGCTCGAAGACACGATCCTCGGCGCAGTGCATAAGAAGGGCGCCGGCGAATTCGCGCTGTCGGGTCTTCTGAAGATCGTCGTGCAAGCCGTGCCGGCCAAGAAAAAGCGCTTCGGCAAAGACCCGTTCACGGGCGAAGAGCGCTGGTTCCCGGCCAAGCCGGCTAGCGTGCGCATCAAGGCACGTGCGCTGAAGAAGCTGAAGGACGCTGCAGCAGGCTAAGCCCGCTTCACGCTTTGCTCAGGGCGCTCCGCTCTAGGCATTGCAAGCCGTCAGAATCCCCGTGGATGCAACTCCACGGGGATTTTTTTGGCTTCTCTCTGCCGCGACTCTCCCGCGCGGCGTGCCCCAAAATACGACGCGGTGCATCGTCGGTGCCGCTCATGCACTGTACTAGCGCATCGTGTGCGGCAGCAGTACGATGGCAGCGAAGCGCGACGCTTTGCGATGCGCGCTTCATGTGCATGTCTGCCGGTTTGGCGCGCTAAAAGCTCAATGGCATAGCGCTTGCTTGAATGAAGTCGAACACCGAATGCGCAGCGCATTCGCCTTCTATCCGACAACAAGAGCGGGGCGTGACATGCGATGCTATGACGAGATGCGTCATCATGACGATGCCGTGCGGCCACACTACGCGCGCTTTGAGCGGTGGCTCTCGAAGCATGGCAATGAAGCGATCGCACGCAAACGTGCGGAAGCCGACCTGCTGTTTCGCCGGGTCGGCATTACGTTCGCCGTGAACGGCGACCTCTCCGGCACCGAGCGGCTGATTCCCTTCGATCTCATTCCACGCATCATTCCGCACGGCGAATGGCAGACGCTGGAAGCTGGCCTGCGTCAGCGCGTCCAGGCGCTCAATCTGTTTATCCACGACGTGTATCACGATCGCAAGATCGTGCGCGCCGGCATCGTGCCCGCGGAGCAGGTTTATACCAACGCGCAATACCGGCCGGAAATGCAGGGCGTCAATGTGCCGCTCGGTGTTTACGCGCATATTGCCGGCGTCGACGTGGTGCGCGCCGGCGACGACGGCGAGTTCTATGTGCTCGAAGACAACCTGCGGGTTCCGTCGGGCGTGTCCTATATGCTCGAAAACCGCAAGATGATGATGCGGCTTTTCCCCGAGCTGTTCGTGCAGAACCGCATTGCGCCGGTCGCGCATTATCCCTATCTCCTGCTCGATACGCTGCGCTCGGTCGCGCCCGAAGGCGTCGACGATCCGGTCGTGGTCGTGCTGACGCCGGGCATGTACAACTCAGCGTATTTCGAGCACACGTTCCTCGCGCAACAGATGGGCGTCGAGCTGGTGGAAGGCAAGGACCTTTTCGTCGACAACAACTATGTGTTCATGCGCACGACGCGGGGGCCGAAGCGGGTGGACGTGATCTATCGCCGGGTCGACGACGATTTTCCGGATCCGCTCGCGTTCCGCAACGACTCGGCGCTCGGCATACCGGGCCTGCTGACCGCGTATCGGGCGGGGCGTGTCGCGCTGGCCAATGCGATGGGCACCGGCATCGCCGACGACAAATCGATCTACCCGTACATGCCGGACATGATCGAGTTCTACCTGGGCGAGAAGCCGATCCTGAACAACGTGCCCACGTTCCAGTGCCCCAAGCCGGACGATCTTGCGTACACGCTCGCGCATCTGCCGGAACTCGTCGTCAAGGAAGTGCACGGCGCGGGCGGCTACGGCATGCTCGTCGGACCCGCCTCGACGAAGGCCGAAATCGAAGCGTTCCGCGAGCGTCTGATCGCGCGCCCGGCGGGCTATATCGCGCAACCCACCTTGGCGCTTTCCGCTTGCCCGACCTTCGTCGAATCCGGCATTGCGCCGTGCCATATCGACCTGCGTCCGTTCGTGCTGTCGGGCAAGACGGTCACGATGGTCGCGGGCGGACTGACCCGCGTCGCAGGAGGGCTCGCTCGTCGTCAATTCGTCGCAGGGAGGCGGGACCAAAGACACGTGGATGGTCGACTGACGCGGTTGCCGCGCGGCTACCCTGGCCGCGCCCGCAACCCAGCGCGCCGGGGCGCTCATTGAAAGCCGCCGGCGCATACGGATAACCAGCGCGAGCTTTACTTCAAGAGACCTCGCGTCATCAGATACGGAACGCCGTCATGCTAAGCCGCACCGCCGATCACCTCTTCTGGATGGCCCGCTACATGGAGCGCGCGGAGAACACCGCCCGCATGCTCGACATCAACCTCGAGGCGCTTTTGCTGCCGCAGACGCCCGACCAGGAGGCGCGCGCGCAACGTTCGGTGCTGCGCATCTCCGAACTCGAGTCTGCCTTCGCGCAGCGCTATGACGAGCCGACGCGCGAACACGTGCTCGACTTCATGGTGGCCGACGCGACGAACCCGTCGAGTATTCATTCGTGCCTGCATGCCGCGCGCGAAAATGCGCGTGCCGTTCGCGGCACCTTGACGACCGAATGGTGGGAGACGATCAACGACACCTGGCTCGAATTCAACGAGCGTATTTCGTCCGGCCAGGCCGCGGCGAATCCGGGCGCGCTGTTCGAATGGGTCAAGTTTCGCTCGCACCTGTCGCGCGGCGTGACGATCGGCACCGCGCTGCAGGACGACGCGTTCTTCTTCACGCAGCTCGGCACGTTTCTGGAGCGCGCCGACAACACGGCGCGCATTCTCGACGTACGCTTTGCCGACGTGGAGCCGAACTCGCGCGACGCGGCGCGCCAGCTCGAAGACTTCTATTACTGGACTTCGATTCTGAGCTCCGTGTCGGCGCTGGAAATCTATCGCAAGGTGTATCGCGACGTCGTCACGCCGGCCCGGGTCGTCGAATTGATGATCCTCAACCAGCAGATGCCGCGCTCGCTGCTGGCTTCGCTCGAAGGCGTCTGCGCGAATCTGGCGATGCTGCGCACCTCGGGCTCGAACCAGTGCGAACGGTTCGCCGGCAAGCTGCGCGCCGAACTCCTCTATTCGGATATCCGGCAGATTTTCGAAGCCGGCCTGCACGCGTACCTGACGCAATTCCTTGCTCGCGTGTTCGAGCTCGGCAATCTCGTCGCGCGTACCTATCTCATGCTGCCAGTCGCCTGACGGAGTTTCCATGTACCTGACGATCCGCCACGAGACGTCCTATCGTTACGAAGCGACTGTCCATTACTCGATCCAGCAATTGCGGCTCACGCCCGCAAGCGGCGCCTCGCAGGTCGTGCGGCGCTGGAGCATCGACGCGCCGGGCAAGCTCGACGCCGCGTTCGACGCCTACGGCAACGTGCTGCATACGCTCGTCATCAACAAGCCGCACAGCGAGATTCGCCTGCACGTATCCGGCGAAGTCGACACGATTGTGCTGCGGGACGGCCGTCTTCCCGACGATGCCGGTCCGATTCCGCTCGAACATTTCACCTGCGCGACGCGCCTCACGGAGGCCGACGCGGCGATTCGCGAACTGGCCGGGTCGGTGCCGAGCCTCGCGAGCGCGTCGGGTCTGATCGCACTGTCCGAGCGGATCGTCGAACAGGTCAGGTACAACCCCGGCGTGACCGAGGTGACCAGTACGGCGGCGCGGGCGCTCGCGCTCGGCAATGGCGTGTGTCAGGACCATGCGCATCTGATGCTCGCATGCTGCCGGACCCGCGGCGTCCCGGCGCGCTACGTGAGCGGCTATATCGAACCCGGCGGGGTCGCACACGCGGCGAGTCACGCGTGGGTGGACGTGTGGCTCGACGGCACGGGCTGGGTGTCGATCGACGTCACGCATGCCGCGTTCGCCAGCGAAATGTACTGCAGGCAGGCCGTTGCGCGCGATTACGAGGCGGCGGCGCCGGTGCGCGGCCGGCGCATCGGCGGCAGGGAGGAGCAGTTGAAGGTGTCCGTCAACGTCACTGCGCAGATGTCGCAGTAGCGGCGCCGGGTCTCTCGTCGCGCGAGTCGCCACTGCTATCAAGTACAAACCCGCAAAGGCCGTAATACGGTGAAGAGGCGCATTCGCGCCGCATTACAATAGCGCCGTTCAGTTGTTTTTTGCGGGTACTTTTCCCTATGACCTACTGCGTAGCGATGACCGTCGACGAAGGTCTCGTGTTTCTTTCCGACACGAGGACCAATGCGGGCGTCGATCACATCAGCACCGCGCGCAAGATGTCGGTGTTTGAGCAGCCCGGCGAGCGCATGCTCGTGCTGCTGGGCGCGGGCAATCTGTCGCTCACGCAAGCCGTGCTGCACGAACTGTCGGAGCCGGCGGATGCCGCGAAGCCCACGCTGTGGACCGCGCCAACCATGGCGGACGCAGCGCGCGTGATCGGCGAGGCGGTGCGCTCGGTGCATCAGCGGGAGGCGGCGACGCTGCAGGAATTCGGCGTCGACTTCAATTGCAGCTTCATTCTCGGCGGACAGATTGCCGGGAACCGGCCGCGTCTGTTCATGATCTATGCGGCGGGCAATTTCATCGAGGCATCCGCGGTGAATCCGTACTTCCAGATCGGCGAGGCGAAGTACGGCAAGCCGATCATCGACCGGGTGCTCACGCCGTCCACGCCGCTCGACGAAGCCGCAAAATGCGCGCTCATCTCAATGGACTCGACGCTGCGCTCCAACCTCTCGGTGGGGTTGCCGCTCGACTTGCTGGTCTACGAGAAAGACTCGCTGCGCGTCACGCGCTTCGTCTCGATCGATCACGACAATGTCTACTTCGAAATGATTCATCGCACGTGGGGCGAGCGGCTGCGTCAGGTGTTCGGCGAGATTCCGGATCCCGACTGGCAGGCGTCGCCCGAAGTGCCGACGCTGCAGCGCGAGCGGGCGCTGGTGCTGTACCGCGCGCCGGTGGGCGCGGACGGCGTCGAACATGAACTCGATATGAAACCGGCGCAGACGCTGGCCCAGGCGGAGAAGGGCAAAGCGCAGCGGCGGTAGGCGTTCAGGCGTTTCGCCGTGGATCGGGTTAGCCGCGTCGCCGGCGGGCGGAACACCATGCATCAGGAAAATGAAGGTCGCCATGAACCCCTTGCGGGGTGAGTCGGCGGCCTTATTTTTTGTGCGCGATCTGACCGCTCCTCGCTGCAGAGCCCAATGCTGCGGACGAAAAAAACCAGCCACCGGCGTGAAGCCGGTGGCTGGTTTCGAACTGCGTAAGCTTCAGCAGTCCGTCAAGTCCCATTAGAACTTGTGGCGGATACCCAGGCTGACCACTTCTTGCGAAGCGGAAGCCGAGTTGTAGCCGTACGAACCGACTGCGGCGCCTGCGCTGACCAGCGGACCGTTCGGGATACCGGCGCTGTTCACAGAGCGCTGATCGCCCTTCGCGTGCTGGTATGCGCCGACCAGGTAGATGTCCGTGCGCTTCGACAGGTTGTAGTCGCCGCCCAGCGAAACCTGGTGGTACGTTGCGCTCGCGTCGCCGCTAGCCTTCGTGTAGATGTAGCCCAAGCCAACCAGCAGTGCCGGCGTTGCCTGGTAGCCCAGGTACGCACCTGCGACGTTGTACTTCTCGGTCGAACCGAAGCCCGACTGTGCGTCCGGCTTGTACTGTGCGTTGCTGTAACGCAGGTTGGCCGTGAACGGGCCCGCGACGTATTGAACAGCAACCGAAGCGATGCCGATCGACTTGGCGGTCACGTACGGGTTGATCTGGTTGTCGCCCGACGTGCCGTCGGACGTGCCGGCCCAGCCCGTGCGGGTCGGAACCGTGGTGTGCGGGTTGTCTGCGCGGAAGTAGCCGGCAGCAATGCTGAACGGACCCGTTGCATACGTTGCCGCGCCCGACCACGTCTGGCCTGCGCCCGTCGAACCTGCGACGCCGCCGAATGCGTACATGCCTTCGAACTGGAAGCCGCCCCACACCGGCGAGGTGTACTTGACAGCGTTGTTCGTGCGCGACGTGTTGTCGTTGTTGTCCACGTCGCCCGGCGTCGTGAACGTCGAACCGAAGTAGTTGTCTGCCGTCAGCGGCTGGACCAGGTCGACGACCGGGTCATACTGGCGACCCAGCGTGACCGTACCCCACTGGCCGCCGGTCAAACCGACGTAAGCCTGACGACCGAACATACGACCGCCCTGGTTCAGACGGCCGCTATTCGGATCAAAGCCGTTTTCCAACTGGAACAGCGCCTTCAGACCGCCGCCCACATCTTCCGTGCCCTTCAAGCCCCAACGGCTGCCTTGCAGGTTGCCGGCGACTAGGCCGAGCTGGTTCTTGTTCGCGCCCGTCGCGTCGACGGTGTTGTGCGCGAACTGGATCGATTCATCGATCAAACCATACAGGGTCACGCTGCTTTGAGCGTGTGCGACGCCGGTAGCGCCGAGAAGCGCCAGCGAGAGGGTAGACAGTGCGATTCGTTTCATCCATTTCTCCACGCAGATGATTAGTTTACTTGTTGCGGAAAGGAGAATAGCTCACCGCGTCAATCGGTAAGAACTGGAAAAAAAAGAGTGTCGCCAAAAACTGACAATCGTCGCAAAGCCTTGTATTTAAAGCCTGTTCGCGATTGTTTCCTTTTTTGCAATATTGTTTCGTTGCCCTCGCATTATTGTTGTTTTGTTGACGACGAACGTTTCCACTGATGTCCTTTTGGCATTAATTTGTAAGTTATACGTAAACAACTCGTCTAACGGGTGGGGCGCCGCCCGGCACCTGTTCAGGCAGCGCGATGCGGATTGGCCGAAAAGCGGACTAGACAGGTCTCAGCGATTGTGATCCAAGCGCACCAATAAGGTGCGGCGCTTCACTGCCGCGCTATCGGGTCGAGGTGTTCTCGTCGCGCGTGCCGCGCCATGCTTGCTGCCGCGAGGCCCGCGGCGGCGAGGGCGACAGACTTCCACGGGTGTGCGCGCACGTAGCGATTCGCGGCGGCCGCTTTGCGGCTTGCGCCCAGCAGCGTCACCGCGGCCAGATGCGTGGCTTCTGCCTCAGCGGAAATCACCGAGCGTCCGACCTTGAGCGCGGTCGCCGCGACCGATGCTTTCTCGCGCGCTCGCGACCGCCGCCCACCAAAAGCAGATAACCCGGCGCGTTGCGCGTGGTCTTCGGCACCGAACGCGTGCTTTTCCGCGTGCAAAGCCACACTCGCCGGAACCGTCGACGCCGCCAGCACCGACGCCAGCTTGGCGCGGCTTCCCGGCGGCGAATCGCCCTGGATGCCCCAGCCGCCGCGCGGATCGTTGAGCCGGCCGCGGGCCGCCGAAAATTCCGCGGCGAGCAGCAGCACCGCGGCCGAGAAATACAGCCACATGAGCAGCACTGCGAGCGATCCCGCCGCGCCGAACGAACTGGCCATGCCCGCGTGCGCGAGGTACAGCGCAAACAGCTTCTTGCCCGCCGAAAACAGCACGGCCGCCACGACGCCGCCGACGAGCGCACGCGCCAACGCACGCTTGCGCCGACGAGCGCACGCGCCAACGCACGCTTGCGTCGGGCAGGAACTTGAGCAGGCCGGCAAACGCAAACGCGAGCACCAGCAAGCCCACGCCGAGCTGCAGCAGATTGCCGATCACCACATAAGGCGAGTCGCCCCACAGCCATTTGCCGATGAAGGTAATCACCGTGTCCAGCACGAGCGAAACGATCAGCAGAAAAGCGACGCCGAGCACGAGTCCGAACGAAATCAGCCGCACGCGCACGAGCGCGATCACGCTGGAGGTGCGCGGCCCGCTGTACGGCCAGACGACGTTGAGCGCGCTGTTCAGCGATGAAAACGTGGCAGACGCG
The DNA here is from genome assembly GCA_940746715.1 of uncultured Paraburkholderia sp. Lineage (GTDB taxonomy): Bacteria > Pseudomonadota > Gammaproteobacteria > Burkholderiales > Burkholderiaceae > Paraburkholderia. The sequence goes on along the minus strand of CALNWN010000002.1, from coordinate 521,544 downwards.
CCGATCGCCAGCATCGTGAACGAGATGATGGCCGAGATGCCGCCCCCCGCGCTGCCGCTGTGATGCGCGTTCTCGACGATGGTCTGCACGCCCGCCGCCGCCTGGTCGCCGAGCAGTCCGTGGATATGGTCGAACAGTTCGCCGCGCGCGGCCTCGGCACCGAAGAACCAGCCGGCCACTGCAATCACCATGACGAGTGTCGGCGCAAGGGAAAACGCGGCGTAGAACGCGATGCTCGCCGTCATCGCGGAGCAGCGGTCGTCGGAAAACTTCCTGAGTGCTCCGATCGCCCAGTTCGCCTGCGCGCGCGCCACGTGCTGGAGGTTTTCGGCGGAAAGCGTGTCGATGTCCATGGTCGAAGTCTCGATGGGTACGGGCGCCGGTTGGCATGCGCGAGCCGCTCGGCGGGGCGCAGCCTTTGTATCGCTGACTTTCGCAAACCTTGTGCCTGTGACTATAGCAAGCGCGCTCTGCGCGCGCCCCGCCCGGCGCCGCGCGCATGCCGCTAGAATGGCGAAGGCTTTCCTCATCGTTTCCAATATCAGCCATGCATTCGCACGAAGCCCTGAAGCAGTTGGACGTGGTTCCCGCCGGAGAACTCGCCACGTCGTTGCCCGCACCTGTGCTCGCACAACTTCCGCGGCAGGGCGTCACGGTTTTCTCCGTCACCGACGACGCCTCGGACACTGCCGCCTTCAGCGCGCGCTACGGCTTCGGTCTGGAAGACTGCGCGAATACGATCGTGGTGCGCTACAAGAAAGACGGCGGCGAGCACTACGCGGCGCTCGTTTCGCTCGGCTCGTTGCGGCTCGACATCAACGGCGCGGTCAAGGCGGCGCTCGGCGCACAGCGGCTCTCGTTCGCGAAGCGCGAGGTCGCGGTCGAACTGAGCGGAATGGAGTTCGGCGGCATTACGGCTTTCGGCTTGCCGGATGACTGGCGCATTCTCGTCGATGCGGCCGTGATCGAGCGCGCACAGATTGTGATGGGAGCCGGTATCCGCGCAGCCAAACTGCTGCTCGCACCGGACGTGCTGCGCCAGTGGCCGCGCTGCGAAATTGCAGAGATGACGCTCCCGGCGGAGTGACTGCCAGCCGCCGGGCGGAAGGGCCAGGCGCGATTGCCACGCGGTCCGCGAGGCGGCCGCGCGGCTTCCAGCAAGATCAGATGATCAACGCTCAGATGACGAGGCGCGACACCTTCGTGCCTTCCAGCGATACGCCGGCCATCAGCCCGCCGTTCGTCAACACGAACGCCTCGACGGGGCTCGTCGCCGTCGACGTATCGATCGCGCCGTTCGCGCCGACCTTGAGCACCGCAACGGTTGCGTCCGCGCCTGCTGCCCAGCCCTGGCTATTGAGGAATTTGTCGAGCGCTTCCTGCGTCATGAAGAGGAAAATCAGCGCCTTCGACTGCGCGCCGATCTGCAAGCCGAACGATCCTGCCACGGTGCTGTAGTAGCCGGTCGTGCGACCGCCCACGCGCAGCGCGCCTTCGCCGTATTGGCCGCCGACCCAGAAGCCCGCCGAAATCACCGACGGGAACACCAGCACGCCGCGCGCTTTCGCCACGAGTTCGCGCGAGCCGCCGACATTCGCGTACAGACGCGAAAGCGTGGAGTCGACTCCGGCGTTGATCGTGTCGCGCTTGTTGGCGTTGGCGGACGCCGACGCGTTCGAAGACGAGGACGTGGTGGTGCAACCGGCGAGGCCGAGACCCGCGGTTGCAAAAGCCGCGCCGGCCGTCGTGATGAATTGTCGTCTGCGCATGATAGTTGTCCTTTTACGTTTATCGAGGCGGTTTTTCTTTATCGATCAAAAGGGTAATGCCGTGACACCGGGCCATATAGACCGGGATCAATGATAAAGAAGCATGTGCCGTGCCTGACCCCATGCTGCGCGCGCAGAGAGGCATGAATGCATGGGAGGCGAGGAATCCGCGCGGGCGAGCGGCGCGGATTCCTCAATGGTCGCCGTTACATGGCGGGACGAATGTTCTGGTTATGACGGAAGAGGTTATGCGGATCGTAGCGGCTCTTCACAGCGACGAGCCGTTCGTAGTTCGGGCCGTATGCATCGGCAACGCGGCCTCCTTCTTCCTGGGTCATGAAGTTCACGTAGACGCTGCCGAGCGAGAAGGGCACCGCGGCGTCGAAAAATGCGCGAGCCCAACCGATGCAACGATCGTCGTCGGCGGGATTTTCCCAGCGGCCATGCACGTTCATCGCGTAGTGCGTATCGCGGTTCGAATAAGCGGTCGCGTTCACGGGCACGCGCTGCGTTTGCCCGCCGATCTGGCCGAAGAAAATCTCGCACTGCGGCGAAGGCAGATTCTCGATCGACTGAAGTAGTGCGTCGATGAGGCCGTCGTCGATGCCGGCAAGATTGTGCGACTTCCAGTAGTTGCGCGATCCCGGCGTGAGCAGCGGGTCGAACGCCTGCTGCCACATCACGAACGGCATTTCGCCGAGATGTTCGCCGACCGGCGTGCCGAACGTCTTCACTTGTGCGACCGCCGAAGGACCGTTGGCGGTCGGTCCCGTGTAGTAGTTCGCGAAGATGATGACCGGCTGACCGTGGACGTCGGTGGGCAGGAACGGCAGCGGCGGCGCGAGCCGCAGCACCGCCCATACGGACAGATCGTCGGGCATCTGCGTGGATGCCGCGCGATATTTGACGAGTGCGTCCCTGGCCTGAGCGAGCGGAAAAACGACGAGCCCGCCGTACACCATCGGTCCGACCGGATGCAGCGCAAACTCGAACGAAGTGACGACGCCGAAGTTGCCGCCGCCGCCAAGCGTCAAGCCCGCAACGCCGGTGGTCGAATTGATGCCGAGCGGCGTCGCGAGCCCGAAGGCCTGCGCTTCATGATCGAAGTCCGCGAGCGTCGCGCCGGGTTCGACATACGCGCGTCTTGCCACGGGGTCAATCCGCACGGATTTCATCCGCGAGAAATCCATCACGAGGCCGTCTTCGCAAAGCGCGCTGCCGGCAATGTTATGGCCGCCGCCGCGCACTGCGAGCGGCAGGTTGTTGGCGCGCGCGAAGGCGATGCCGCGGCGCACGTCGGCGACTCCCGCGCAGCGCAGGATCATCGCCGGGCGGCGGTCGATCATCGCATTCCAGATGCTGCGCGCTTCGTTGAAGCCGGCGTCTTCGGGCAGCACCAGCTGCCCGCGTATGCCGCGACGCCCGCGCGGCGGGCTTGCGCGGGCCTGGCTGTCAAACAGTGCGGCGCCGAGCGCGGGCAATGGTGCATGCGCTTGCGGAAAAGATCGCGTGCGAATGTGTTGGCTGGCCGCGAATCCGCGTGGTCTGTTGCGACTGGTATGAGGAAAACGCGCTGCCGTGCTCGGTGTGACGGCCTAGCCCGGCACTTCAATGATCTTGTCGTGAGCCACGACGAAAACCCTTTTCTCCGTTCATGCGGCCGTCGTCGCGCGCGCCGCCGGTAAAGCTGCCGAACGCCGGCAGCACGCCGCATTGCCCGCCGAAACGAAAGCATGGCACGCGGACGGAGTCGTTACGCGTTGCGATCCGATAGACGGGATGCAGATGGCCGGCTAGTGCATAGGCACCATCGGCGGTCTGCGGGTGATGACACAGCGCCCACGGTCCGATGCGCCACGGCTCCTGCACATAGTTGACGCGAAGCGCCTCAGGTAAGGCGCCCGCGTGCCGGTCATGATTGCCTTCCACCAGCACGATCCGCAAACTCGCGTGCCGCGTGCGCCAGACTTGCAACGCATCGAGCGTTTCTTCGGCGTGCGCCTCGCGCGCATGCAGCAGGTCACCGAGAAAGACCAGCATGGCCGGTTCGAATTTGGCGATGAGTATGTCGAGGCGCATCAGGTTGTCCCCGGTGGAACCAACCGGCACCGGCACGCCGCGCGCACGGAATACCGCGTCCTTGCCGAAATGCGCATCGGCGACGAGCAGGCAGCGCAGCGCAGGATCGAAGGCCGCGCGCAAACTCGATAGCACGAGCGGGTGGCCCGCAATGTCGACCGGCAGCGCAGCAGGCTTCATACGCGGGCCGCCTTTTCCAGCTCCGCGAGCATCCGCTCCACGCGATCCGCGAGCTTCTCCGTGCTGACTTTCTCGCGCAGCCGTCCGACGATGAGCGGAAACGCAAACGGAGTCGGTTTTTTTCGGCTGCGTGAGAACGAGGCGGCTCGCGTTCATCCGCTGCAGCGCGGTGCGAATGCGTTTGGCGTCGAGTTCCTGCAAAAGCACCTCCGCGTCCGCCTGGTCGAGTAACAGATTGCCGCTGTCGTGATTGCGGAATATCTCGTAGAAAAGGCCGCTCGACGCCTGCAATTGCCGCGCGCTCTTCTGCTGCCCGGGGTGCCCCTGAAACACGAGTCCGGACACGCGCGCAATTTCACGAAAGCGGCGCCTCGATAATTCCGAAGAATTCAGGCTCGCGAGAATGTCGCGATCCAGTTCTTCCGCCGACAGCAACCCGCGCTGCAATTCCGCGACCCAGTCGAATGGTTGCGCGGACAACAATTCGAAACCATAGTCGTTCATTGAAATGGAAAAAGTACCCGGCTTTTCTCGCGCGACTCTCCATGCCAGCAATGCGCCCAAACCGATCGATGTGCAGTTCGCCCCGCAAATGGATAACAGAAGAAGTGATGGCCTTCGCGCGATTTGAGTACTTCGGCGACCAGCACGCCGGGCTCCGGCAACGCCGACCATTTCTGCTGCAATTCGAGCAGCGGCCGGACCGCGCGCATTTCCGGTTCCTCATAGATGCCGTCGGCGGCGCGCGCCAGCATCGTTAAGGTCGCTTCCGCGAGTTCGGAGGAGAGCGGCATGCGGCTGCCGGCCCATTGCGGCATCGCGCCGCGCGCGGACGTCGCGCGTTTCACCCACGCGGTCATGTCCTGCACGCGAATCAATTCGAGCGCGCGTCCGCCGAAGGTAAAGATAGCGCCCGGTTTCAGGCGTGAAATAAACGACTCCTCGATTGCGCCGATGCGCCCGCCCGCCAGATAGGCGACATTGAGCGTGCCGTTCGCGACGATGGTGCCGACGTTGTTGCGATGCCGGCGCACCAGTCTTCGCGGGGCACGCGGTACATGCCGTCGTTTTCGCGCACCACGCGGTGGTAGTCCGGATAGGCGCGCAGCGCGGTGCCGCCGCCTTCCACGAAGCCTAACGCCCAGTCGAATTCCTGCTGCGTCAGATTGCGGTACGCGTAGGCGCTGCGAACTTCGTCATAGAGCGCGCGCCTCGAAGCCTCCGCCGATGGCGACCGTCACCAGATGCTGGACCAGAACGTCGAACGGTTTTTCAGGCGTGTCGCGGCCTTCTATTTGCCGCTTTTCGACCGCTTCGCGCGGCCGCCGCTTCGACGAGTTCGAGCGCGTGCGTGGGCACGATCGTCACGCGCGACGGCCGGCCGGGCGCATGGCCTGAGCGGCCCGCACGCTGCATCAAACGCGCGACGCCTTTCGGCGAGCCGATCTGGAAGACGCGTTCAACCGGCAGAAAGTCGACGCCGAGATCCAGACTCGATGTGCACACAACCACTTTCAGAAGGCCGCTCTTCAGGCCGCGCTCGACCCACTCGCGCACTTCCTGATCGAGCGAGCCGTGATGCAAAGCGATCGCGCCGGCCCAGTCGGGCCGCGCTTCGAGCAGCGCCTGATACCAGACTTCGCATTGCGAGCGGGTGTTCGTGAATACGAGCGAGGTGCTCGCCTCGCCGATTGCAGCGGCCACGGCCGGGACCTGGCGCAGCCCATATGACCGCCCCACGGGAACCGCTCGATGGTCTCCGGAATGACCGTATCGACGATCAACGCTTTCGGCAACTTGCCGTGCACGCTCACGCGCGGTGTCCTGACCGGCGCGAGCAGTACCTCGGCTGCGAAGGCAAGATTGCCGAGCGTCGCCGACAAACCCCACACCTGCAAGCCGGGCCGCCAGTGCGCGAGTCGCGCGAGCGCCAGCTGCGTATGCGTGCCGCGCTTGTTGCCGAGCAATTCGTGCCATTCGTCGACAATCACGAGCCTCACATGGGAGAGCACTTCCCGCGCATCGGGCCTTGTGAGGATGAGCGTCAGGCTCTCGGGTGTCGTAAGCAGCGCGGACGGCATGCGCCGGTTCTGGCGCGCGCGTTCGGCCGGGGAGGTGTCGCCGGTTAGCAAACCGACTGTCCACGGCACGGCCAGTTCGGTGGCCGAGCTTTGCAATGCGCGCGCCGTGTCGGCAGCGAGGGCGCGCATCGGCGTAATCCACAGAACCGTGAGCGGCTCGGGCTGCGTGGGTGCCGCCTGCTTGCGCGTGGGCGCGGAACTGGACACGGGCGTGGACCTGGAACTGGCGCTGGACGAGCCGTTCCGGCCAAATGCGGCGAGCGCACCGAACCACACGGCCCACGTCTTGCCCGCGCCCGTGGTTGCATGCAGCAAGCCGCTCGCGCCTCTTTCCATTTCCCGCCAGACTTCCCTCTGGAAGTCGAACGGCTGCCAACCGCGTTGTTCGAACCACTCCTCGAGCTTCGCGGCAAAAGGGCGGCGCGCCGCTTCTTCGTCGATGACGAAGGGCTGCGGCTCGAAGGCCGGCTCGCGAGCGTCGAGGCGCGCGGCGCCGCTCAGGCGCGGCGGGAGGCGGCAGAACGTCCTGTTTGTCGGGGTCGACGGGTTCGTTCATTGACAAGCGCTCGTTAACATCGGATCAGGCGGCCGGCGATTCTTCGCGGCGCATTTTCTGATGGACTCTGCGCGCAAGGCGCTGGTTCACCAAATCGCGCTGACACGCCGCAGCGGTCCGTGTTTAAATGCCGAGGCTTCAAACGACACCTAGCTGAGCCGTCGGCACCTGCCGTCGGCAACCGTGTGGCGCTCAACCCGCGGTTCGATTCATAACGGAGTTTACGTGGATAACAAGCTCGCAGCGTTGCCTCGAGTGACCCTGCAAATCGCGGCTGCTCAGGCGCAGCCGGTTTGCGGAGATGTGACAGCGAACATCGCGAAGACGGTCGAATTGACCGGTGTTGCCGCCGACCGCGGCGCCAGACTGGTGGTTTTTCCCGAGAAATTCCTGAGCGGCTACGAGCCCGGCCTGATTGCCGGCGACCCTGCAAGGTACGCATTCGACGCGTCGGATACACGCCTCGATCCAATCCGCGAGGTGTGTTGCCGGCGTGGCATTTCCGTCGTCGTGGGCGCGGCCACGCGCGCGGCGCACGGCCTGCATATTTCCTCGCTCGTGTTCGATTGCCGCGGCGAGGACGTCGAGCCCTATCACAAGCAGTATCTATATAGATAGAAGCGAAGCGGAAATCTACCGGCCGGGCACGCGAGGCTGCATCCTCGAACTGGACGGATGGCGGCTCGCGCTCGGCGTGTGTTATGACTCGGGCTTTCCCGAGCACGCGCGCAACGCTGCAATCGACGATGCGCACGCTTATCTCGTGAGCGGGCTCTTCAGCGTCAAGTCCGGCTATCACCAGTCGCGCATCTGGTTCCCGGCGCGGGCGTTCGACAATACGCTATATGTATTGCTCTCAAATCACGCCGGCACGACGGGCGGCTGGGACACCTGTGGCGCGAGCGCGATCTGGAGTCCCTATGGCGATGTGATCGCGCAGGCCAGCCGCGAGCGCGAAGAAGTGATCACCGCGCTGCTCGACCCCGTGGCGCTGGCCGGGGTCCGCGAACGCGAAGCGGCGCTCGCCGATTTCATCGCGCGGGCGATGCCCGGGCGGGCGGCGTTTCCGTACTGCGGCTCGATTGACGGCGCGCGACTATCGTTGCGCTAGAATGAGCTGTACTACCCATCTGGAGGCCCGTTTTGAAATCTATCGTTGCTTTGCTCGCCGCTACTGTTCTTTCCTCGACGGCAATGGCTGCCGCTTCCACGGAGAAGCTGCCTTCGGGCGTCGTGGTCGAGCATCTGGTGCAGGGCACCGGCGCGCAGCCGGCCGCCACCGATGTCGTCAAGGTCAATTATCGCGGCACGCTTGCAAACGGCACTGAATTCGACGCGTCCGCGAAACACGGCGGTCCGGCAACGTTTCCGCTCAACCGCGTGATTCCGTGCTTAGTTTACGATGGATTGTAATGTAAACCAGACTATGATAGTTTACATTTTACCGTAACGTAAACGTCAGGGTCGAGATGGCTGATACTAGGGCGTACGCAAGCGTAACCGACGTAGCAACCGCCTCCGGCACTCGCCTGTCATGCGAGCCCTACCTCACTCACCCTCAGTTTTTGCACGCCGACGAGCTCTGCGCTCAGTTGCATTACACCTTCCTTCACTACGCCCCGAATCGCAGCCAAAGCAAAGGCCTTGAAGTGCGACAGGCGGTGGTGACATTCCTCGATTTCCGACAAAAGTATCATCGGCTCAATCCGATTGGGTTGCACCTCAATTTCCTCTCAGATTTGACTGGTGACGTGACGCGCCAGTTCGAACGGTATCTGCAGAAAGAAAGCAAGCTGGGCAACTTGACAGTGCGCGCCGAGACACCGCTTGCTCGGTTAAAGGGCGCATTAAATTATGTTGCAAAACAAACCGGCGCCATCCCTGTGCTCGAGATGCCCCGCATCAGTTATGACCGGGGCAACAAGACTGAGCCGCTAGACGAAAGCACTTTCGCGGAGTTGGAAAGTGCACTGAAAAGGCATGTCGATAAACTTCGAGCCATCCTCCAGAACCGTGTGAGGGTTGAGGAGGCAACGCCTTATACCTTCGTCGAACTCAGTAACATCGTAAATCCGGCGGTAACCTGTGAGAGTGTCGTTCGCTGGTATCAATACGCCCTTGCACATAACGTTAAGCCTCCAAGCATTTACACGGTGAGGGACTATCTCAGCAGAAGCGAGGACCCGCTGCTGATTTCGATGCACAAGCTGCCAACCACGGGAGGACATCTTGGCAACGCCTGGAAAGCGTATTACGCAGGTGAGGGGGCGGTATTCAAGTTGGACATCCCCGTTAACCCATTTGCGACCAAGGTGTCGACTCTCCGTCTCGACGAATTCCGGGTGTTAAAAACGCTCCTCCAGCACGGGTACCCGCTGGAAATGGACCTCGAAGAGCTGGGAGAAAGGTACGATACTAGGATGAAGGAGTCCTGGTACGAGAAGGATGGCGATGTGCTTCGTTGTTTGTTGCCCTTCTATTGCCAGCGTTACAGAGCGCGAGAAGAGGTTCGCCCAACGGTTGCAGAGCTGTTGAATAAGTATTATCCAAGCGCCACCGATATGACTGCGTTGATACTTTTTCTGATGGTGCAAACGGGGTGGAATAAGGAAACAGTCCTTGCCATTGACTCGAAGAGCTTCGAGGCAAAGTTGTCGGGTTTCTTGGCAGAGGGCCAAATGACAATTTTTTCCGAGAAAAACCGAAGTCAAGGAAATGAACTTCCGTATTACAGTCCGAAACTCTACAAGGCGACGAGCAGCAGGACGAACAGATACTCAGCCTACAATCTAATCAAACTAGCGGAAGCGCTATCTCAGCCCCTAGCCGCTCGACCCCTTGACGCTATCACCGTAAAAGATGACGTGGCCTCAACGAGCCAGCTGTTTCTTTGCCTTCGACATCCGGGCAACTGGGTACAGTTTGGGCGCTTCTACAGTTTGTCGGCAGTATCCCTCTTCACTGCAGGAGTCAGCGAATTCCTGAAACAATATCCCATACATGAGAACTCTCGCCGAGATTGCGCCCGACCTGGATGCTGATGCATCGCAAAGAGAAGCCGCTCAGCGTTATTTCGCTTCTTCAGGGCCACGCCAGCACGGAAACGACGGACATTTACTACGACAGCTCCGGCTTGGCCATGAAGGAGCGTCGTGCACGTCTTCGCGCCGAGCTGGAAACCGTCGCTGGGCTTCTGCGAACGCGCCAGTTCACAGGATTGATGGGGCAAGCTCCAACGCCCGCGCAAGTCAGCGACGGCCTGACTATATTCTTCATTCCAGGGCACGAAAAGGGTCTTTGGGGCTGCCGAAATCGACTCGCGCCCGATTGGCCCGGCTTCGAACAGAGATTCACAATGGGACGAAAATGCGTCCCCTCTACCAACTGCCTGTTCTGCAGTCAATGCTGTGTCTTTGAAGACTCTCTGCCATATTTGATTGACCGGCACGCTCAAATTGAAGAGTCGTTGTCTAACGCTGAGGAATCAGACTTCAGCTCGTCTCTCAACGCAGAGCGTGATGTCATCGATTGGCTGCTCGCTAACTGGGATGACGACCGGGCTGTTCAACGGGCGTTTGGGTATCAACAGCGACACAGCCCACTGTTTCCCGTCGACCGTGCAGTGTTCGAGGTGCTGTTTGACGATTCAGAGCTAACCGTCAGCTAGGGGAGATTCTATGCGCATCAAGGAAATCGGGGAGAGCGGCTTTGATGAGTTGCAGGAGTCGATGTCGCCATCTCGCGCGACGAATACGACGAAGACGAAATTGATGCTGCCGAGGAAGAGCTGGGCCTGGATTTGCGTGACTCGGAAAGCGAGCTGCTCCGAGGTGCAAGAAGCGTCTTGCTGATGAAGCTAGCAGCCTGCCCAGCCGGAGATTTCCCGGTTTCGGATGACTCACTCTATCGAGATGCAACGTGGAGGCTGACGGAGAATAACATCGTCACGTTTGAGGGTGAAGTCGCTGGCATTAACGACCTTAAACGCGCCATCATGTTCCACGTGCTCCCGGAATACAATCCGTGGGGCTGGTCCCGGAGCCATAGTACAACACGAGTAACTGGCTATGCATTCGGTCTAATAGAAACCTATGTTTTTTCTGATAACAAGCTGAACGCCACAGCTGAGCAGATTGCTGCGGTTGACGCGACCAAGCTAACGACGCACTGGATAAGGCGAGGGATAGCGGCTTTGTGACCAGATACAAACATGTGTATTTCTTCTTGAACCTGTGGTTACAACTATCTGCTCAGAAACTTATACCCGAGTCATTCCGATTGAATGTCGCCGCCAATCGCGTTATCACCAAGGAACGTCGAGCCGATATCGTTGAGCACTCGGCTCACACAATCATAGCCAAATAGAAACAGCGAAAAGCTCCCGTAACGCGTATGCGACGCTCGGAGCAATCATTGAACAGCTAGAAGATGGACTCGGCCTTGAAGGAGTTCACTGCCATCGCTTCCGTAAAACGATTGCGGAGATTCTGATTAACAGGGACGAGCGAAATATCGACATCATCCGACTTTTGTTTGGCCACACCAGTTACGCGATGACACTGAAATATATCGCGCGTAACCCGTACCTGGTGCGCAGCGTGGTACAGGCAATCGAGGTCAGCTTTACGGAAGATTTCACTGCAATCATATCCGGACTACGGTCCGGAGTTTATGCGGGTTCTCTCGCAGATGAACTTGCCGGAAAGTTGGCAAGCCGTGAAACGCTATTTGCTGGCGAGGTCATACGCGCCGAAATTCACGATTACGTGTCACATCTCGTGCGCTCCGGTGAGCCCATTTATATTCACCGAACATCGTTGGGAGCAGGCGCCTACTGTCTCACTCACGACAACCATATCGATGGACCGAAGCCCCCTTGTATCGATTCGCATTCGCTGGCAGGAGGAAGTCTGCCTAATCCCAACAATTGCCACATCGAATGTAGAAATCTCATTTTGCTTGACGCGGCAAAGACGGGGCTACGGCAAAACATCGTCTTTTATTCGAATCTGGTCGCCTCGGGCCAATTGAAAGAGCGCACACTCGGCACGATAGCGAAGAAGGTCGAGTTGTCGGAGCGACGGCTCGTGGAGCTTGAGACGCGTTCAGCTTCGCTCTATGAGATTGCAAGTTTTGCGCGAAAGGCCCAGCCATGAGCGAGCACAGCAAAGGAAGTATTGATACCGAGCAGCGGTTGATGCAGATAATTGCCAGCCACGCAATAAAGCATCCGGGCAAGAAGCTACTCAAGTGGGAGTTGGCTGCCGCAGCGGGAATCACGCGACAGGCTTTGCATCGCTATTACGGTCACCTGGAACCCTATATTTCCGGTGAGAAGTCAGTGTCTGAGGAGCTGGATGACGACGGTAAGAATACGGCACTTTCGACAGGCATCGAAAGACTGAAAATTCTTGAAGCAGAACTTGTGTCGCTAAAGGCGGGCAAGGACAAGGAGATTGCTCGTGTACGCGCGGAGTATGTCACCTCGCTCATGAAATCGGATTTGGCTTTACATGACGTCGACGGATTGCGAGCCCGACTTGAGGCTCAAAGCCTACACAACGATATCCTGATAAATCAAATCAAATCGCTTGAGGCCGAGCTGACAGCACTCAAGCTAGCGAGACGGGATGCCGCGCCCGCGCAGAACGCAGCGTTGGGCACTGTGATGGCGTGTGACGTCAACCTCAAGAAGATTTTTACCGCATACCAGGGTTCCGACGACACAACGAAATTTGAGGAGGAGAAGCTCAAAGCCGTTCTGGAAGCATTCGCACGTGCAAAAAAGGTGGGGCCTGCCGATGCGACAATCGTGGTATTCATCGAGCGATATCTGTGTTCGTTCGAATTTTTTTGCAAAAACTTCCATGGGAGACGCAGCGGGAACTTCGTTATTGTGCGCACGCCGATATTCAACGCACTGCAGTTGAAGACTCTCGTACTTTCGAAGCTCAGCGTGGACTCGCCGGTCAAGATATTCCTGCCGTACTGTGAGTCGAAGAGTGTGGCGAAAGCGCAGCGCGCTTTCTATTTCCCATATGTGCCTGAACATGAGATAGCGATAGCGGACAAGATACAAGGGATGTCGATATCTGACCCGCGTGTTGATGAGATTGTGACGTACAGGATTACGCAGGGTGAGTGATGCTAGATATCAGTCGAGAAGTCATCTCGTACGTTGACCATTTGGGCAAGGACGCGTCTCACTACATCCTTATCGCCGAGGAGGCCGGACAACGCGTCCTGTTGAGTCACCCGAACGTCTATCTGAGCAAAACGACTGGTGCATCGATAAAGACCTCCATGCGATACAGCGGACTGGTTGCGATGTTTTACCGCTTCTTGTCTGGACAGGAGAAGTATCGAAAAATTTCGGTTTCTCAGTATCACTCTATCGTCGATAACGACGATATCAAGCGTTGGCAGGTTGCACGGCAGCAGGCTCGACTGGCGACCGTCAGTGCAGGGCCCACATCCCACACTATCTTCGAGGACGCGAAAGTCGTTCTCAACATGTTTCATTGGCTGAATCGCAACAGCTATGTCACCAACGTCAATGTGAGTCTGAAGACGTGGGTAGCTAACTTCAAGAGCGACGACATGTTGCACTATCTTCAGTCGCACGAGACCGAGAAAATTGACTCAAGCTCGATACGAGTGCTAGATAAAGAGCGTTGACAGAAAGCCGCGAAATCGCTTATAATGAAGGAAGAAATTCGTGAACTGATGGAAGTGTTCTCTGACCCGGTTTACGCGGAGATGTTTCGACTGTCGCGGGGAACTGCGTTGAGGCCCATTGAACTGTGTGGCTTTCCTTATTATGGCAGCGGCAAGAACGCTCACATCATGCCGTACACGTCGATGGACAAGGGGGCTCGAACATTTGAGTACACGACGGTTGGCAAAGGCAATAAATCACGCACAATACGTGTGAATGCAAAAGACCTACAGGCGCTCGAGCGGAACTACATTAAACCCTACTATCGCGAGCGCGCGGAAAGATACGGGGCGCGGTTCGGGACCAAGTGTCCCTTATCCCAGCTTTTTCTGACAAAAAAGGAACGCCTGTCACCCGGAGAATGTTGCTGTGCGCACGCACGCCGCGAAAGTCGCTGCAATGTCGCGAAACCCGAATTTCCGCGAATCAATCTCCTTTTACGACGCTCGCCATTGGTGGCCCACACAGTTCCTCATCAACTTCTTCGGCGAGCAGTTGTTGAGCGAAACCACCGATGTCCTGTTCGCGGCTTGCGCTGAAGTCTTGCGGAACCAGATGGGGCATGAGAGCCTGGACACTACGTACAAGCATTACATCGACCTTGCACGGGTTGTTCTCATGGCCCACAAAGGCATGGTGAACGAGCTTGTGGTGGAAGCCGGCGAGTCAGTCGACGACTTTATCGGCCGTCTAAATCTAGATAGCGATGTCCCTGTGGAGGTCGACGATGACGAAGACTGAGAATCTCAACGGAAAACAGCAGGGTGAAGAAAGTGCGAAGCGCTTTGCGTCGTGGATTACTGAGCGCAATACAGCGCACGACTGGGACGACTATGTTCGTGCAGGTAAGCTAAACCGCTCTGAAATCGCTATGGAATGCGGCTTTGACCGAGCAGCATTCCGACAAAACTCAAACCTCGCCAAGTTGTTGGACGCTACCGAGAAGCAGCTAGCTGATGACGGGATATTGTCACGCCCTCGGGGCGGCTACGACGCCGCTGACGCGGAGGCGGCTCGGACCGATGAGGCCACCGTAAAACGCATCATGTCGACAAAGGGCAAAGTCGAACAGCGTTTGAAAGCGGTGGAGGAACAGAACGCGGCATTGAGAGCGGAAGCAACCGCACTGCGAGCAGAGGTGGCCGAGTTGAAAGCTCAACTCGCGCAGTACAAGATGATTGACTAGCATCTGGCTAGTACCGGTAGATTCATTCGCCCATGAGCGCCCCATCATACGAGTTGCGTGTCATCGCAATCCGAAGTCGCGAAGGAACAGCGGCGTCATATTTACTGCACGTACGGACGATAACGACACGTACGTGGTGGTCTGTGGTTACCAGCTGATTTCGGATTCGAGTCTTGTCGAAAAGGGGCAGCGTTGGCTCGTAGCAGGTGCGACGAAGAGGCGAAGATTACGACAAGAAACGGACAAGTGGCCTTCGAGCTGCAAATCGAGGCTACACACGCGCAACTGGTTAAACCATCTGGCAGGAACCTGATATCCTGGATTGCAGAGTGTCCAGACTGCCAGGGTATCGGCGTCGTCAAAGCGTCGAAGCTGTACTCACGTTTCGGCCCTGAGCTTGTGCAGCTTATCGAAGGGCACAATCTGGACGAACTCAGCAAGGTCGTGAGCGCGCTCAGGTTGCTGAAGTTCTTTGCCTGGCGTTCAGAAAGCATGCAGTCGCAAGCGTGCTCCTTTGGCTGGACGCCCTTGCGATACCTCGAAGAATTGGCGCAAAGGTGTTGAGCTTCTACAAGGACACGGCACAAGCGAGAATCGAAGAGAATCCGTATGTGCTGCTGTCATTCGAAGCGAGCTGGTCCCTCGTCGATGATATCGCCACGAAGCGTTTTGGAATTGCTGAGAGCGACCCTTGTAGACTTGAAGCAGCTATCGAAGAGTCTCTCTATCGTTGCTTGAAGAACGGCAACACATGTCTTCCTGAAAGCGACTTACGGCAGTATCTGCGCCGTCTTCTCGGGTCGACGGAGCTCATTGATGAAGCGCTCGATTCTGCGGCCACCTCCTCGCAATATGTGTGAACAGTGGACCTGTACCAACCAACCGGAATGTTTATCATCGAGGGGTATTTGGTACAGCGTTTCCGTCAGTTGGCTTCCGGCGAGGACGCGCACGGTCAAACATCCCTCTTCGCCAAGGCAGGTCAAGTCCATTCGGGCATCGAAGGCTTGCTGACTGATTATGAGAGCGGCAACGGCATTCGATTGACCGACGAGCAACGCGACGCTGTAGTCGCGTGCGCAACCTCGAGCCTATGCGTGATATTGGGTGGCGCGGGCACCGGGAAGACAACGGTGCTGAAAGCGGTGTATTCAATGCTGGATTCCGTTCAACCGGGCACGCCGATTTACCAACTGGCTTTGGCTGGACGCGCTGCACAGCGGATGAGCGAGGCTACCGGGCGGGAGAGCATGACAATCGCCGCCTTCACGACGAAGTTTCAGAGCTCCGACATCGCGCTGGGGTCGGTAGTGGTCGTCGACGAGGTTTCGATGATTGACGTTGTGCTCATGTACCGTCTTCTCAAGCATTTGCCAAACGGCATCAGACTGGTGTTGGTCGGGGACCCGTCGCAACTGCCGCCTATTGGCCCAGGGCTCGTGCTGCATGCCTTGGTCGACATTCCCTCGATTCCACAGGTCGAGCTAAAGGTTGTCACACGGCAGAGCTCGGCGGGTGGCATTCCGCAAGTTGCAGCCGCCATCCATAGTCACATTCTGGCCACGTGGGCAGAGTTCTCCGGGTATGGCTCAGGTGTCTCGTTCGTACGCTGTCCGGATGCACAGATAGATGATTTCGTTCGTGAGTTATACGAGCAGCTCGGTGGCGACGGGACAAATGGCGATGTGCAAGTGCTCTCTGTCACTCGTAATGGCGACGGCGGCGTCATCGGATTGAATATGTTGCTGCATGGCAGGTATCACAAGGATGCGGATTGCGTCAGCTATCTGGATGCTGAATTTGGTCGAGTGAATGCCAGGACGCTTGACCGTCTGTCAATCCGCGTTGGTGACCTCGTGATGTTCACCGAAACGACTATGACTTGGGTTTAAGAAATGGGGCGCTCGGAAGGTCACGCGTGCCGTCGAAGCTTCCAGTTTCGATGATGTTTGTTGTCTGTGCTCTTTCGAGGGTCAAGAATATGCTCTCAACGCGAAGCAACTGCACGCGCTGACCCATGCCTATGCGATTACAGTGCACAAGAGTCAAGGGAGCCAGTTCAAGCGCGTCATTGTGCCGTTGCGAGCCACTCGCCTGTTGGACCAGACGTTGATATATACGGCAATTACGCGAGGTGTTGAACAGGTTGTCTTAGTCGGTGACATGGATGTTGTCTGCTGGGCAATTCAGGCGCCCGCTTCAGCGACACGGCGGTACGTTACATTGCCAGTCCTGTTGAAAGAGACTGAAGCTGGAAGGACATTGGCGATACTCGACTCGGCATAGAGCGGAAGACTGTCAAGCCCACCGTGGAATAAATGCGGCGAAGCCGCTTTTATGTCGCGAAAGGGACTTTGACTGGCTGAAGCGACCCTATGCTCTGGGCAGTCGGGGCCGGGTGGAACCCGGCCCCGACTGCCCTGCGGCGAGCAGGCTTGTGCGCTTTTGCCGTTCATCTAGACTTGGTGTGGTTTACACTTTGCCTCTAACCAACGGGGAAGGGCGACAGGCTACGTTTACATTTTTGCCTGTTCGAACCGGTTGATGCAAGTTTACGTTCGGAAGACGGAGGCCGTTGATGAATCACGTGTGTCAGGTTGGAAGCTGCGCTACGCACGCTATATCTGGCAATTCTCGCAGCCACTCACTCAGTTGTCGGTTTACGCAGAAAATTTCGTAAAATAACGCTACTGGACGCAAGGCGTCCAGACCATGAAAGTGGGCGGCAACGCCAAACTGACGTGCCCGGCTGCCACCGCTTACGGCAGCCGCGCTGTGGGCACCATTCCGCCGAACAGCGACTTGACGTTCGAAGTCGAGCTGATCGACATCGTCAAATAAGGCGGCGCGGCTTGCGCTGAAACACAACCCCGCTCCGGAAACGCAGCGGGGTTGTTATGGCATTACACCGGCAGCCAGCCGGATCGGGGAAGGAATAAAACGGAAGGGCATTGCGTTCGGTCTTCAACAACGAGATCTTTTTTAACTCGCCGCCTGCCCGCTCGTTTACCAATGCTGTTGTTGTCATTCATCGTGCATGAGGAGCGTCTGCCATGAATATCGACTTTCATTACGGCGTGGTTTATATCGTCGCGCGAGTGGGCGGAATGGCGCCTGCCCAGGCGCTGACCGTCGCCCATGCCTGCCAGTATGTCGATGACGCAACCACGCCGGGCATCCTGCGTTTCGAGGGTGGCGAAACGTTCGAACGCTTCGCCACTGCGCACAAGACGTTCGACTACGCCAACACCGAGAACGACCAGAACCGGCTCGTGTGGGCGCCGTTTCATTTCCTGCCTGCCGGCGAGGGCGCAACGCTCGACGAAAAGGCCGTGTGCCGGGCGGACAGCGCAGTGGCGCGCGAGGTGGTGCGGCGCGCCATCCGGCAGCGCGGCACGGACACGGGCTTGCATCGCCTCGGCGTGACGCTGCATACGTATGTGGATACGTGGGCGCATCAGGGGTTTGCCGGCATCGAAAGTCCGGGCAATCGGGTTCATTCTCTCGAAGCGCAAGATTGCACCCGCACCGGCTGGCTCGAGAACCTCACGCTCGCGATGCAGCACCTGGTCCAGCACGTGGAGGAAGACGTGCTGACCCTCGCACTCCCTGTTGGCCACGGCGCCGCGTTGCACTATCCGGATCAGCCGTGGGCGAAATGGCATTACATCGACGGCAGGAATATGTTCATACAGAGGCATAACTTGCCCGAATTCGTCGAGGCTGCTGACATGGCGTGCCGCGCGGTGCGAGCCTACGTGGCCGGGCGCGAAGACTTCGAAAACGAAGAAGGAATGCCGGACCATGTGAAAACGGTGCTGACCGACTTGCTCGATAACAACCGGATCATGGACGACAACGAGCGCTTGCGCGCGATCTGTGAATTCGTCAGAGAGGGCGGTATTCCCGGCCTGAAAGAGCCGATTCCGGACTATGTGCCGAAAGGAGTCGGCTCATGGAAGTACAAGGCCACCGGTCTTCGCGCGGAAGACGATTCCGGCGACAGGCCGGTATGGACTGAGGCATTCGAGAAGAGCGACTACCGGCTCTTTCACGACGCGGTAAAACAGCACCGTTTCGTGACGACTCAAGAAGTTCTGCCGGCTTATGGCCTGCGAATTGCGTGACACGTTGGGCGCGGCACATTCGCGTGAAGGTGGAAACGCACGATTACCGGCCAACGCCGCGTTAAAAAAAGAACTGGAAAGCTTTATCTCCCAATGCTTGCCTATAGTAGAAGCGGCTATTGCCGCAGCGCGGGGTAGCCAACTTCTCTCCATACCGGTGACGGGGAACGGACATGACGCCATCGAATGCTGCGATCTATCAGGCTCAGAGTTGCACGCCCGAGTCGTTGCGAACGCTGGCGGCATACCTGGAACGGGCGCTCGACGAGGGCGAAAGCGTCGTTCTGATGAGAATAGGCGCGCACGTGCGCAGCGTTTATGTCGGCGATCCGTCCTGCTCTCTGGAAGATCTGCGCGACGAGGGCGTGGTACAGGCGCAGCTAGCCGACGAGATTCTTGCGCTGACCCGAATAGGGCTCAACCGTATTACCGCCGATGACCAGCAGTACCGCTTTTTGCGCAGCGTGAGATACATTGCCGATCGTCAGGTTGTCGTTTTTACGCCGACGTGAGCTACGGTGAAACAATCGGAAAGATGAGGAGAAGCGAATAAGTCAGAAAGAAGTACAAAGAAGCAGCGCGATAGCGAGAGCGGAAAAGAAGGCGAGAAAAGGAAAAGGCGAGACAGGAGCAAGGCGCGCAAAAGGCGTCTTTCGACTGCATCAAGGAAAAATTTCGTACTCCGGCACGCATAGCACAAACAGATTGGGGTGTTTACGGCCAGCCGGGTATGCCCTTCTCACGCTATTCATGGCATAGTTCGATCGATTACCACATAAGGAGCAATTCAATGCCCACGTTAGAGCAGATCCAGGCAAAGCTTAAGAAGCTCCAGGCACAAGCTGACGCCCTTATTGCAAGGAAAGCGCAAATCGCAATCGACCAGATTCGCGAGTTGATGCTCAAGCACGGCCTGACCACCGCGGATATCGAAGCACAAGCCAAAGCACGCCGCGCAGCCAATGGCCTGAATGGCCATGCCGCAAGCGGCAAATCAAAGGCCTCGGCGGCCGGACAGAAGATACCGAAGTACCGCGACCATAAAACGGGCGCGACCTGGACTGGACATGGCCGTGCGCCTGGCTGGATTGCCGGTGCAAAAGACCGCAGCGTGTTTCTCATTGACGGCGTGAGCGAATCAAAGCCGTCTGCGAGCGGTGTCGCGACTGGCGCAAAACGCAAAGGTCAGCCGAAAGGCGCACAACCGCCCAAGTATCGCGACCCCGCCACCGGCGCAACGTGGAGCGGACGCGGTCCGGCGCCTCGCTGGCTCGCAGCGGTGAAAGACCGCACCAGGTTCCTGATCGACGGCAAAGCGACGTCCGCGGCCGCGAGCGGCGCGGTCAGCAAAAAAGCTGCCGCGAAAAAAGTGGTGGCGAAAAAGGCCAAGGCACGCAGCCAATCGGCGGCGACTAAAAAGGCTGTCGTCAAGCCCGCTGCAAAGAAAGCTGCGGCGCGAAAAGTTACCGCGAAAAAAGCCGCAGCAAAAGCGCCCGGCCGCAAGAAAGCCGCAGCTTCTGAATCGACAACGAGCGCGGCGGCACCGCTGGCCTCAACGGCAGCGAGCGCATAAGCGTACGGGAATAGCGAAGTACATGACGAGCGCGCTTGAATCGTCCCAGCAGGAGGATCAGGTTCTCCTGCTGGACTCAGTTCCTCATCCGGCAGCCGACGCTGCCGAACCGTTTATTGTCGCCAGCGACCGTCGCGTGATTCTCGCGTATCCAATCGCGTACAGATAGGCGTTCGATAAACGGCAACGGCCTTCTATCCAGCAGCTGTTGCCGCGTTCAATGCGGTAATGACTGTCGGCGAGCCATTCCGTTTCGGTTTCGAGTGGGCCGAGCGGCACGGGGCACGCGTCAATCGCTTGGGAGATCTGGAAGAACGGATCGTGTCCGCGATTCACTCGCTGTTCTTCGCCGTGAGCCGGAAAAACAGCTGAAAACAGCGACACGCATAGGCATAAAGCGGCACCTTTAAAGGCACTTGCTGGCCCGCACATCGATCGTCTCATTCTTATTGTCTCCACTCGTTGCACAGCGAGACACTCGCGGCATTAACGGCTCGTGCGCCGGTTTTCCACTGCGAACTTAATCAGTTCCGCCTGGCCTTCAATGTCCAGCTTGCGCTTTAAATTCAGGCGATGTGTCTCGACGGTGCGCACCGAAAGATCATTGCGTTGCGCAATCTGTTTGCTCGACAGACCTTCGGCGAGCGCATCGAGATATCGCGCTCGCGCGGCGTGAGCCATTCAACCGGCGATTGCATCGCCGAGGCCTGAATCAATCGCGCGCCGAGTCCGGCGCTGAAATAGGTCTTGCCGTCGAGCACCGCGCCAATGGCCTGAATGATTTCGGTCGCCGGCGAGTCCTTCAATACATACCCACTGGCGCCCGCGCGCACGGCCTGCGTGACGTATTCGAGGTTGTCGTGCATCGACAGCATCAGCACCCAAATGCCCGGAAAACGCTCATGAAACATGCCGGCAAGCACTATACCGTTCATTCCGTTCATGCCGACGTCCATCAGCACGAGGTGAGGTTCGTGACTCGCAGCGAGCGCGAGTGCTTCTTGCGCATTACCTGCTTCGCCCACCACTTCTAGATTACGCACCGCTTCGAGTCGCGCACGCAAACCGTCGCGGACGAGCGGGTGGTCGTCGACCAGAATCAGCCGGGCAGTTACGTGTGATGTGTGGTTCATGAAGAGGTCCCCTGCAGACTCGGCTTGATCAGATTCGTTGCGCCGAGGCCAGGCGGCACGCGCGCAGTGACGAGCGTGTGGCCAGGCTGTGAACTGAGTTCGAGCGTGCCGCCGAGCGCTTCCACGCGTTCACGCATGTTGCGCAGTCCCACGCCCGAGCGGCGGCCCACAAACGCGTGCGCGACGTCAAACCCGCAGCCATTGTCGGCGATGCTGAGCGTGACCGCATCGTTCGAGACTTCGAGCGCCAGCGCTGCGCTCGACGCGTACGCATGCCGCACGATGTTCGTCAAAGCTTCCTGCGCGATGCGGAACAGGACGGTGTTGACCGCATCGGTGAGCACGGCGGCATGAGTGTGGGTGATCTGGGTAAAGCTGATTTCAATGCCCGACTGTTCGCTGAGCTCGCGCGTGAGTTGCTCGATTGCTGCTGCGACGCCCAGGTCGTCGAGCATCGACGGACGCAGTGCATGAGAAATACGCCGCACTTCACGCAGTGTGTCGCCGAGCCGCGTAAGACTGGTGGAGAGGGCGGCTTCGGCGGCGGGCACGCGCGTCTCGCTGCGCTCGAAACGGGCGAGCGCCGATTCCAGCAGCAGTTTCACCGACACCATCATCTGACTGATGCCGTCATGCAGTTCGCGCGAGAGCCGCGCGCGTTCGTTCTCCTGCGATTCGACAACCTGCTGCGCGAGCCGCTTCAGTTTTGCGTCCGCGCTGCGATACTCGGTGACATTCAGCACGAGCGCGCACAGCGCGATGGCGGCGAGCCCGGCGAGTGCAATGGCGTCGATCCACATCATGGTGCGATCGATATTGCTCGCCGCCCGTTCATCGATATGCGCGAGCGTCGTGTCGACGTCGTCGAGATAGATGAGCGGTGTCAATAATAGACCTAGGAGAAGTATATGGAGACCTCCCCATCCGCCAGCCGGTCATGGCTCTGGCTCATTCTTTTGCTCCCGTATATCGCGCTGTTGTGGCTACCGTTCTATAACGACACACGTCCGTCGTTTGCCGGTTTTCCGTTCTTCTACTGGTATCAGTTCCTGTGGGTGCCGTTGACCTCGCTGCTGATTTACATCGTGTATCGAGGTGTCAAATGAGCGATCTGAATCCCGTCAATCCGGTGGCGATGACCGTCTTCATCGCATTCTTTGCTCTTGTCACAGTGATCGGCTTCTTTGCCGCTCGCTGGAAACGTGGCGATCTCACGCAGTTGCATGAATGGGGTCTGGGCGGCCGGCAATTCGGAACAATCATTTCCTGGTTCCTCGTAGGCGGCGACTTTTACACCGCGTACACGGTGATCGCAGTGCCGGCGCTGGTCTATTCCGTCGGCGCGTATGGCTTCTTCGCGCTGCCGTACACGATCATCGTTTATCCCTTTGTCTTTGCCGTCATGCCGAAACTGTGGAAGGTCGCGCATGCGAAGCATCACATTACGGCAGCGGACTATGTGCACGGCGAATACGGCGGCAAGTGGTTTCCGGCCGCGGTCGCGCTGACCGGTATTGTGGCGACGATGCCGTATATCGCGCTGCAACTGGTCGGCATGCAAGTGGTGATCAAAGGGCTCGGCGTGAGCGGCGAATTGCCGTTGATCGTCGCTTTCGTGATTCTTGCGCTGTACACGTACGCGAGCGGCCTGCGCGCACCGGCGATGATCGCGTTCGTGAAGGACATCATGATCTACATCGTCGTGATCGCGGCGGTGTGGCTGATTCCTGCAAGACTCGGCGGCTATGCGCATGTATTCGACGCAGCGGATACGTACTTCAAGGCGAAGGGCGGCGCGACCGGGATCATCCTCAAACCGACGCAATTCACCGCGTATGCATCGCTCGCGCTGGGTTCGGCGCTCGCGGCCTTCATGTACCCGCACACGATGACGGCAGTGCTGTCGTCTTCGTCGGCGAAGACGGTCCGCAAGAACGCGATCTTCCTGCCGGCTTACACGCTGCTGCTTGGCCTGATTGCGTTGCTCGGCTACATGGCTATTGCAGCGGGCGTGCATGTGAAGTCGGCGTCAGACATGGTGCCTGCACTCTTTAACACGCTGTTCCCGTCGTGGTTCGTCGGTTTCTCGGCCGCCGCGATTGCCATCAGCGCACTGGTTCCGGCAGCAATCATGTCGATCGGCGCGGCAAATCTGTTCACGCGCAACTTGTGGCGTCCGCTGGTTTCGCCGAACATCACGCCCGAGGCTGAGGCGGCAAATGCAAAGATCGTCTCGCTCGTCGTCAAGTTCGGCGCGCTGCTGTTCATCGTGTTCCTGCCGACTCAGTATGCAATCGACCTGCAATTGCTTGGCGGCGTGTGGATCCTGCAGATTTTCCCGGCTATCGTCTTTTCGCTGTACACGCGGCGCCTGAATACGCCGGGCCTGTTCAGCGGTTGGCTGGTCGGCATCGTGCTCGGCACCTCGCTCGCCATTTCGCAAGGGCTCAAGCCGGTGTTCGCGCTGCATCTCGGCGATGCGGTCTACCCGATTTATATTGGCCTGATCGCGCTCGTGGTGAACATCGTGGTCGCGTTTGTCGTATCTGCCGTGTCGCCGCGGCGGGTAGCGGTGACCGCCTGATCGCTCCTGAAGGAGAGAGTGTTACTGACGCCGCGAGCCGTTGCGCTCGCGGCGTTTTTTATTTGAGCCTCACGCCAGGCGAGGCTCTTGCAACGAGCGCATTACACCAGCACTTCCACCGATTGCATGGCCCGGCGAATATCCATTGTGCGGCCCCAGGATTCGTCGCGGATCGTTTCGATCAGGCAGTCGATAAAACATCGCGACGCCGCGTCGGCAGGCTCACCCGTGCGCATTATGATGCCAACCGTCGAGTCTTCGAGTTCTTCCCGCAGCGGGATCGCGCACAAACCGTCGCGCGCGGCGCACAGCTCGACGAGCGGCCACGGAAAAATGCTGAGCATGTCCGTGCGCTTGAGCAGCGCAACCGCGACGGTGAGCGAGTGCAGAAAGTGAATGCTGCGCGGCACCGGCAGTCCGTGGCGGGCAAACATCTGATAGGAAGCCTGACCTTTTGTCTGCGGATCGGGCGCGACGAGCCAGTCGTTCTCGAGCAAGTCCGCGAGCGAACGCGAATCCGCACAGGGATGACCTCGCCGTGCGACCACCGCACGGCTCGTGGCGAACAGCGGCTGACAGTTGAAGTCGCAAGTCGTTGCGCCTGGCGCTTGCCGTCCGACATAAATGTCCAGGCTGCCGTCGCGTAGACGCGGTGTCGCGATGGCCAGCAAGCCTTCGAACAGTTCCAGCTGAATTGCCGGCATTCGGGTGCGAAAGCGCGCCACGGTTTCGGGCAGAAACGTCAGCGCGACCCAAGCAGTCACCGCAATGGAAAGACGCCCGCTCGGTTCGCCGCGCATGGCATCTATGGCCTGGTGCGCCCGCGTCATTTGCGCAGCGACGAGCCGCGCATGCGCAAGCAGGGTTTGCCCGCATGCCGTAAGCGTCACGCCCGACGATGTACGCACGACGAGCTGCATGCGCACGGTTTCTTCCAGTTGCTGGATATTTTGCGTAACGGTGGCCGGCGACGAATCGAGCATGCGCGCGGCGCCTCTGACACTGCCTGCATCGGCAATTGCGATCAGGACGCGCAGTGGGTGGATTTTCATTGTGTGGCCCAGCGGTTTGTGCGGCATGCGGCGAAGCGTTTGACGTTGCTTTACGCGTTTACCAACGTGACCCGTTCTCAAGAGGCCTATGCCGGCATATCGTGGAGGCACGGCTACGGCGTCGCGGTGCCTGTTCTTCCCTCGTGTGATAAAGGCGCTTACCTCCGTAGTCCTGAAGGTTATTAAAGGTTGGCTGAGTGCATAAAACGGACTGTCGTCCGGTTCGTGTGTAATGCTTAGCATAGGAGTGTAACGATGACTGAGCAAGTTTCCGTGCTGCCGCCAACTCAATCGGATGTGCGACTCCATCCGGCGTGCGGCGACGCGTCATTGCAGGCAGTGGCTGTGCAAACGCGTGTCCAGGCCCACTCTGCACATGGTTCGTTTATCGATTCGCTCACCGGCGTCTATAACCGCGCATACGCGACAGGGCGCGCCCAGCAGTGGCTGAGATCCGCGCAGGCCGCATGCATCGCGATGCTGGTCGTCAACGTGGACGGCTTCAGCAGGATCAACGACATTGCCGACTACGATCTAGGCGACCGCCTGTTGCGCAGCGTCGCACAGCGGCTCGCGGGCAGCGTGGCCGCGAACGATCTGCTGGCCCGTATCGGCGGCGATGAGTTCGTGATTGTTACAGACGGTCACCGCGACGCGCCGGCGCTGCCCGAGTTCGCGCAACAGGTTCTGACTTTATTCGTCGAGCCGTTTGTGATTGCGGGCCGTGAGTACCGCGTGAGCGCATCGGTGGGCGTTGCGCTTTCCAACGGCGATATCCGCCGCGGCGCTCCTCATGCGCGATGCCGGCGCCGCGATGCGCCGCGCGAAAACGTACGGCCCCGGCAGCGTGCGCTTTTTTACGCGCGACATGAAGGAAGCAGCGCAACGCCGCTTTGCCATTGAAGACCTGTTGCGCGATGCGCTCGATGCGGGCGAATTCAGAGTCGCGTACCAGGCTGTCGTTCACGCTGCATAACGCGAAATACTGGGCGTCGAGGCGCTCTTGCGCTGGACGAGCAGCGAACTCGGCGACGTCGCGCCTGCCGAATTCATCCCGATAGCGGAACAGGCTAGGCTGATGGAAGCAATCGGCGATTGGGTGCTGGAGCAGGCGTGCGCGCAGGTCGCGGACTGGCGCTGGAGCATTGCGCCGGGCGTGACTGTCTCCGTGAACATTTCGCCGGTGCAGTTCAACGAGCGGCTCGTCCGGCATGTCGCTGCGTGTCTTGCGAACACCGGGCTGCAACCCTGTGCCCTGCAACTGGAAATCACCGAAGGCATGCTGATGCCGGACGATCCGGCTGTATGCGCGACGATGTCCGAGCTGGTGAAACTCGGTGTGAAGCTGGCCATCGCCGACTTCGGCACCGGCTATGCCTCCATGTCATACCTGAAGCGTTTTGCGCTGCATGGCCTGAAGATCGACCGCTCGTTTGTCGCGGGCTTGCCCGGCGACAACGATTGCGCGGCCATTGCACACGCGATCGTGAAGATGGCGCACGCGTGCGGAATGTCCGTCACCGCGGAAGGCGTCGAGACCGAAGAGCAGGCGAGCGCGCTGCACGCAATGGGCTGCGACACGCTGCAAGGCTATCTGTTCGGCCGGCCGGGGGGGCAGTGCTGCCGATTGTGCCGGCAAGCTGACGCGGGCCGGCTGCTTCAGTAGAGCGCGTCCGTTGAGATAAGGAAGCGATAGTGAAACTGGAAAGTAGCGTTTTCGCCCGCGACTTCTAGAATGATTTTATAAAAACACGAACTCGAGCACCGCCGGGCCGGGCGGTGTTGTATTAGTCAGGAGAGAGACCATGTGTGATGCAGAAGTCGCCGCTGTGCTGTTAAACCGTTGCACGGCTCAGCCAATGGACAACGAGGAACCGGCTTACCTCGGCATATTGCGTGAAGGCAATCTGTCGTTCAAACACGAAATCGGCTTTGTCGCTTTGCGCGATCTTCCGGACCCCGAAGCATGCCGTACCGAATCGATTATTTTTCCCGACGGCTCACGCGCCTTACGCATGAGCGCGATGAAGGGCGACAACGGCTGGACGCGATGGACCGCCATGCAACCGCTGCACTGAAGCAAGCACCGCGTATGCCGCTGCCCGTTTGCCGTTAGAACCTGTCCACTCTGAAAGGCCGCGTGTCCACCAGCGTTTGCTCGCCCGTCATCATTTCGGCGATGAGGCGGCCCGTCACCGGACCGAGCGTGAGTCCGTGATGCGCGTGGCCAAATACAAACCACAAGCCCTGATTTTTTTCAGCGCGCCCGATCACGGGCATCATGTCCGGCGTGCAGGGCCGTGCGCCCATCCACGGTTGATCGTCGAGGCGTTTGTCGAGTGGAAAGAGCGAGCGTGCAATCGGTTCGACGGCGGCAAGTTGCGTCGGCGTTTTTGGCGCATCGAGCAACGCAATCTCGGCGCCGGTCGTCAGGCGGATGCCGCGCGCCATCGGCGCGAGCAGATAGCCCTTTTCTGCGTCGAGCACCGGATGATTGAGGCGCGCACCCGCGCGGCGCGTAGTGCATGTGATAGCCGCGCTTGACGCCGAGCGGCAGGTGATAACCCAGCCGCGAACTGAGCACACCGGACCACGGCCCCAACGCAACGACTACCGATGAAGCGTTGATCGTCCCCGCGTCCGTCGTCACTTCCCAGCCGTTGCGCAGCGTGTTGGCGTCGCCGGTAAAGAACCGGCCGCCGAGGCTCTCGAAGTATTCCGCGTAGGCCGTGACGAGCGCGTTCGGGTCGCTCACCGAATCCGCCTGCGTATAGCGCAAGCCGCCTCGCAGCGCCTTGTCGAGATCGGGCTCGGCCTGCTGCAGGCGTGCGGCGTCGAGCGATTCGAACTCAACGCCATATTCGCGGTGCCATTGCTCTGCGAGCCGCAGCTCCGCATCTTGAGCGGCGTTGTTGCGAAACACCTTGATCCATCCGGTCGGGCGCAGCAGCGCGCTTGCGCCTGCAGCCGCGGCGAGCGTGCGATGTTCGCTCACGCAGTGCTCGATCAGCGTCGAATACGATCTGGCAATCTCGGCGTGTTTCGCGCGGTCCGAATTGCGCCAGTATCTCCACAGGAACGGCGCTGCGTGGAAGAGGGCATCGGCGTGATAGCGAACGTCGAGCGACTGGTTGCGTGCATAGCGAAGCAATGCGCCGAGTCCGCGCGGAAAGGCGTACGGATAAACGCCTTCGCGCTGGATCAGCCCCGCATTGCCGAACGACGTCTCGTTGCCGGGCGGCTTGCGGTCCACCAGTGCAACCTGCCGGTCGCGCTGCTGCAAATGCACGGCCACGCACACACCGACAATGCCGGCGCCGAGCACCACGGTATCGAATTTGATGGCTGTCATCGCTTAAACCGCTGAGACGCCGGAGCCGCTCGTGCCCGCGTCGTTAAAGAGGGGAGGCGAGGTCACGATCGATTTGAGCGACGCGTCCGGCTTCGTGAGCTTCGACAGATCCGGTCGCGGGCGGCGCAATACCGGCGATGCGCGAAGACCTGCTCCATCGCGTGCGCGACGGCGAGTGTCTTGCGGTCGCCATGAAACGGCCCGACGAGCTGCAAGCCGAATGGCATGCCGGCGTGATCGAGTCCGCATGGCAGCGACACGGCGGGGTGCGTCGTGAGGTGACGACGTAGGTGAGCGCGAGCCAGCGGTAATAGTTGTCCTGCTCGCGCCCGTCGATTTGCGCGGCATAAAGCTGCTGCCACGGAAACGGCGACACCGGCGTGGTCGGCGAGAGAATCACGTCGTACAGACCGGCGACGAAACTCTCCGCGCGAATCACGTCGAAGCAGCGGTGCACGTCGCCGAGATCGAAGCGGACTTCTTCGCACGAACGGAAAGACGGCGCAATCAACGCAATGCGCTCGCGAAACAGCTGGCGGATCGATGCGTCCACATCACAACTGCCGAAGTCTTCAGTCCAACCCACACGCAGTGTGTTGAGGTCGATGTCGGCCGGCGCGGCAAAACCAAGCGGATCGACGGGAAAACTGAGCGGATCGCCCGCGGAAATGCCGGCTGTCGCCGCCAGTTGCAGGCATGCCTCGGCGACGGTGCGGCCCATCGGCCCGACCACCGAGATCGGCGACCAGCCCACCAGCTTGCGGGAGTTGGGCACGAGTCCCGGCGTCGGACGAAAGCCGACTACGCCGCATTTGGAAGCGGGAATGCGCAGCGAGCCGCCTGTGTCCGAGCCGGTGCACACGGGCAGCATGTCGCACGCGAGCGCGGCGGCAGAGCCGCCCGACGAGCCTCCGGCATTCAGTGCGGTATTGAACGGATTGCCGGTTGCGCCCCACACCGGATTGCGCGTGTTCGCGCCCGCACCGAGTTCGGTCGCATTGGTCTTCGCGGTGACGATTGCGCCGGCGGCGCGCAGGCGCTCGACCAGCACCACGCCTTGCGTGGGGACGTTGCCGCGCGACATCGGCGAACCGTAGGTCGTCAGGAGTCCGGCGGTATTTTCCAGATCCTTTACGCCGAGCGGCAAGCCATGCAGCAGACCCAGCGGCTCGCCGTCGAGCACCTGCTTTTCGGCGCGTTTCGCGGCGGCTCGCGCGGCGGGAAAGTCCGTGGCCGTAATGGCGTTGACTGCGGGATTCACGGCCTCGATTCGCGCTATGCATGCATCGAGCAGTCGACAGGCGAGATCTCTTTCGCGCCGATCATCCGGCGCAGCTCGACCGCGCTGCGGCCTACCAATTCGTTGTGTTCAGTCACATTGTCTCCACTCATTGCGCCCTCTTCGTCAGGCGAGTGCTTCGCCGGTACGGTCCTTCAGCCAGATTACCGGCACGAGTGAAATCGCGCACGCCGCGGCGACATACCACAGGCCGGCGCAAGCGGATTGCCGATACGCGCGACCAGCCAGCTCGCGATAAACGGCGAGAAGCCGCCGAAAAACGATGCGCTGACCACATACGTCAATGCAATCCCCGTTGCGCGCACATGCTTCGGGAACAGTTCCGGGATCATCACCAGCACCGGGCACGATCTGCCCAGATACGAACACGGCGAGCAGCGCGGACACGATGCAAAGCGCAGTCATCGACGGATGCACGCTCAGAAATGCAAACGCCGGATATACGACGAGCAGCATCACGACGCGCGAAATCACGAGCACGCGTTGCGGGTATAGCGATCCCCGCGAGCATGCCGGCGAGCGGCGCCGCGACGAAAAGCGCGAGCGAACTGACGATACCCGAGATGACCGCCGACGTCGACGACAGATGCAGCGCGCGCACCGCATGGCTCGGCAGGAAAAACGCGGTGATATAGACCGACACGGAACCGCCCAATTCAGCAAAGGTGCCGAGAATCGTCAGCTTGAGATGCGTGGTCAGCGCGGCCTTCAGCGCGCCGCGCGGCGCCGCTTCGCCGGGCTTGCGCTCGGTCAGCGTTTCTTCGAGGCGCCGGCGGATCAGCATGCCGGCCGGTGCGGCGACGATGCCGAGCACGAACGGAATGCGCCAGCCCCACTCGAGCACCGCGTGCTTCGGCAGCAGTACGTTGACAAGCGTCGCCACGAGCGCGCCGAGCACGAGACCCGCTGCAGTCGCCGCGAAATTCCAGCTCGCGAAGAAGGCGCGCGTGCTGTCGGTCGCATATTCGACGAGCAGCGTGGTGCCCGGCCCGAACTCGCCGCCGGCCGCGAAGCCTTGTATCAGACGCGCGACGAGCACGATCAGTGGCGCGGCGAGCCCCGCGACCGCGTAGGTCGGCGCGCACGCGATCATCGCGCAACTGAGCGCCATCAGCATGATGGTGAGGACCATCGCGTTCTTGCGCCCCGCGCGGTCCGCATAGGCACCGATCACCACGCCGCCGAGCGGCCGCACGACGAAGCCCACGCCGAACACGCCGATGGAAAGCAGGAACTGATTCACGGCCGATGCGCCCGGAAAGAACAACTGCCCGATCTGGATGGCGAAGAAGCTGTAGATCGTGAAGTCGTAGAATTCGAGCGCCGTGCCGATGGTCGTGGCAGTGATGACGCGGGTCTTCGTCAAGCCGGATTGACTGAGCGCAAGGGTAGACACGATACGGGCCCCACAGGAAGGTGAATCGACGTAAGTTATCATATACGAGAAAAAATAAATTTCTCGCATGCGAGAAATTTTTCTGACAAGCGGAATCAGGTGAGATGGCCAAAGCCGTAGTGGAACAACCCAAGGCGAGCGCGGAAGAAGCGCCGCCCGCGCTCGATCACAAGCTGGTAGGCGGGCATTTGCGGCAGGCGCGCAAGGCGCGCGGGCTCACGCTGGCGGAGCGCTCGGGCATTGCCGTTTCGACGATCTCGAAGGCCGCGCGGGGCGACATCGCGCTGACTTACGACAAGTTCGCGGCGCTCGCGCATTCGCTGGAGCTGGAATTCGACGCGATCTTCGGCCGGCGCCGCAAGCCGGCTGCCGGCGCGATGAAGCCATCGTTCACCGCCGCCGGCAAGCAGCCGGTGTACGACACGCCGAACTACGAATACGGCATGCTCGCGAATAATCTGACCGGCAAACGCATGATGCCGATGCGCGCACATCCACGCGCGCGGTGTCCGACTTTCCCGAGTACATTCGGCACGCGGGCGAGGAGTTCGTCTTTCTGCTCGCCGGCAAGCTCGAACTGCGCTTCGAGAACGGCAAGTCGTTCAGGCTGATGCCGGGCGACAGTCTCTATTTCGACAGCTCGGTCGGGCATATCTATCTGAGCGTCGGGGATGAAGACGCCGATGCGCTAGTGTGCTGCGTCGATGCGGATCAGCCGCGGCCGCGTGGAGCGATCTGAAGCGGAAGCCTTGGGCGGCCGAAATGGAGCAGCGCGCGGCGCAAACCCCACGCGGCCGCGACAGGCCGAGCGAACAGAACGTTCATTCGCGGGCGCCACCATGTCTGCGCGACGGGACGTTCTTATGGGGACTGAAGCCGCCGCGTGCATCAGCGTGTAAACTGCTGACTTTTTTTGCATCCGGTGGTATGTTGCAAGCCCCTCAGCGCACAGCTCTCAGCGGCCCCGCGCTCGTTCGCCTGCTGGCGCGTTTCGCCGATGTCGACGTTTCCCAACCCCGGCAGTCGCTGTCCGACCGGCTGAGCCAATGGCTCGGCTGGACGGACGCGATCGCGCTGTCGTCGGCGCTCACGGGCGCAGCGCCTGCCGTGCCCGCGGGCGCGCGGACCTTCGGCAGCGCGGAAGAGGCCGAATGCGCGCGCGTGCGGGCGTCGCTCGTCAATACGATTACCGGCGACAGCGCGTTCGCGACACCAAAGCGCCGCGGTCCCGCGTATAGGGAGCCGCCCGCCGCGCCGGTGGACTACGTGCTGTTTCGCCAGCGCTATCAGGCCATGCAGCAATCGATGGAAACGGCTGTCGGCAATCTGCGCGGCCGGCTGCGCGCGCTGCTCGCGGCAAAGACGCCGGCGATGGGCCGTCTCGCCGTGCTGGACGCCGTCATGGAACGCGCGCTCGCCGAACGCGAACGGAGCCTCCTGGCCAGCCTGCCGGCGCTGCTGGCCGGCCACTTCGAGCGGCTGCGCGACGCGGCGCAGCAGGCGGAAGCCGCGGCGCCCGCGGCGGACGAGCGCGCTTCCGCTGCTGCAGTCGACCCTGCTGCGTCCGGCCTCTGGCTCGACGTATTCCGCAAGGACATGCTGAGCGTGCTGCTGGCCGAGCTGGATGTTCGTTTACAACCGGTCGAAGGGTTGCTCGCCGCCCTTCGTACTCGCGAGTTCCGCCATGCTCGGCCTGCTGTCCGCACGGCACGAAAAGACCCTGGCGGCGACAGCCGCGGCGTTCGAGGCGCACTCGGCGTCGTTGCTGCGGACCGTCGGCCAGTCGCACGCGGACTTGCAGACCGCCGTTGCGTCGCGAGACGAAGAGCGGTTAGCGGCGTGGACGGCGAAGCTGGAGTCGATCGCGGCCACGCTCGGCAAGGAGTGGCAGCAGGCGGGGGAGCACAACGAAGCGCGACTCACGGCCTAGACCGCCAAGCTGGATGCGCTGGCCAGTTCGCTCGGCGAGACATGGCAGAAAGCGGGCGAAAACAACGAACAGCAGTTGGCGGCGTGGACCGCCAAGCTCGACTCGCTGGCAACGGCGCTCGGCAAAGAATGGCAGCAAGCCGGCGCGCACAACGACGAGCGCCTCGCGGCCTGGACCGCGAAACTCGACTCGATGGCCGCTGCCCTCAGCGAAAAATGGCAGCAGGCGGGCGAGCACACGGCGAGCCGTCAGCAGCAGATTTGCGACACCCTCGAGCAGACCGCGCGCGATATCTCCGCTCAGACCCAGACGCACGCGAGCGAAACCATCGCTGAAATTTCGCGGCTCGTGCAGGCGGCGTCCGAGGCGCCGAAGGCCGCGGCCGAAGTGGTCGCCGAATTGCGTCAGAAGCTCTCGGACAGCATGGTGCGCGACACCGCAATGCTCGAGGAGCGCAGCCGCCTGCTCGAAACGCTGGAAACGCTGCTCGACGCGGTCAACCATGCATCGACGGAACAGCGCACGGCCGTGTACGCGCTCGTCGCGACGTCGGCGGATCTGCTCGACCGTGTCGGCACCCGCTTCAGCGAGAAGGTCGAGGCCGAGGCGGAGAAGATCGGCACGATTGCCGCGCAGATCACGGGCGGCGCCGTCGAGGTGGCGAGCCTCAGCGAGGCCTTCGGCGCGGCCGTGCAGATGTTCGGCGAATCGAACGACAAGCTCGTCGCGCATCTGGAACGAATCGAAGCGGCGCTCGACAAGTCGCTCGCGCGCAGTGACGAACAGCTCGCCTACTACGTCGCGCAGGCGCGCGAGGTGGTCGACCTGAGCGTGATGTCGCAGAAGCAGATCGTCGAAGATCTGCAGCGGCTCGCGGCCGAGCGCACCGCAGATGGAGTCGAGGCGGCATGAGCGGGATGAGCGAAGACATCGACGGCGGCGTGGAGCCCGGCACGCCGATCTGGGCGGCATTCGGCGACCTGATGTCCGTGCTGCTCGGCGCGTTCATGCTGATTCTGGTCGCCGTGATCGGCGTGCAGCTCGAACTGTCAAACAAGCTGGAGCAGGAGGTCAAACAGCGCCAGCTCGAAACGCAGCGCCGCAAGACGCTCGAAGAGGCGCTCGCCGGCCCGCTCGCGGCCGGCCGCGTGACGCTCGTCAACGGACGCATCGGCATCAGCGGCAATGTGCTGTTCGCGCTGAACTCCGACCAGTTGCAGCCGCAAGGGCGCGATCTGCTGAAGAGTCTTGCGAGGCCCTTGTCCGCCTATCTGCGCGCGAACGACCAGCTGCTGATGGTGAGCGGCTTCACTGACGACCAGCGGCTGCGCGAAGGCAACCGCCGTTTCGCGGACAACTGGGAACTGTCGGCGCAGCGCGCGCTGACGGTGACGCGCGCTGATCGACGCGGGCGTGCCCGCGTCGTCGGTGTTCGCGGCGGCCTTCGGCTCAGGCCAGCCGGTCAGTTCGAATGCCGACGAACAAGGGCGCGCGCGCAACCGCCGCGTGGAGATCGCGCCGGTTCCGCGGCTTGCCGCGGCAGCAGGAAAGTCTCGTGAGTAATCGCGCGAGCCATCACGTGTCAGAGCCGGCGGGCACGCCGCAGACGCCGCGCGCGATCCTCGACGGCTGGCGGGCGCGCGGCGCCGACCTTGTGGACCCGCTGTGGTTTCGTTTCATCGACGCGTTGGAGCGGCGCGCCGCCGAGCATAGCGGCGAGGCACGTCGTGTGCTGGACGAGAAGCTTGCCGCGCTGCTCGAAGCCTATGCGCGCGAAATGGAACGCGGCGAATGCGAGGACCGCGAGCACCGCAACCCGCTCCACGCAGGCGCCGCGACCGCAGCCACTCGCGCCGTCTGCGAGCGTGACTCGCCCCCCAGCGCGCTCGCCCAACTCGTCGGCGAATTGCAAGGCGCAGCACGGCGCCCGCAACCCGGCCAGCCCGCCTATCCCGAACTCCCGGAGCTCGATTATTTCCGGCAGACGTGGGCGCGCGTGCGCACCGACCAGCAGGTGCGCCAGTCGCTGCAACCGGCGCCCGGCAACGCCGGTCCGCTCAATTCTAGCAGTCTCGTGTACCGCTCGCTTTCGCTGATGCGCGAGCTGTCGCCGGGCTATCTGAAACAGTTTCTGTCGTATGTCGACGCGCTGTCGTGGCTCGAGCAATTGGGCGGCGGCGCGCCAGCCAGCAAGGATCCGCCGCGCGCCGCGACGGCCGGCAAGGGCGCGCGCGGCAAGGCGCGCTGATGCCTCGCGGCGCTTGACGTGGCATATTGGCGAGCGTAGCCATCGAAAGGAGCCCACCATGCGTATCCAGACCTCATTTCTGTTCGATCTCGACGGCACGCTCGCCGACAGCGTCTATCAACACGTGCTGGCCTGGAAAGAAGCGCTCGACAGCGAAGGCATTTCGCTATCGGTGTGGCGGATCCATCGAAAAATCGGCATGAGCGGCGGCCTCTTCACGAACCAGCTTTTGCGCGAGACGCACGGCGACATCAGCGCCGAGCGCGGCGAGCGTCTTCGTCACGCGCATGCGGCGGCGTATAAAAGGTTGCGCGCGCAAGTATATCCGCTGCCGGGCGCGCGCGAGTTGCTCGACGCGCTCACGCAAGCCGGCACGCCGTGGGCTGTCGCCACCAGCGGCCGCATGGAAACCGCGGTGGTCAATCTGGAGGCGCTCGGCGTCGATCCGTCGAAAGCGGTCGTCGTCACGCGCGACGATGTCAAATACGCAAAGCCCGACCCTGATCTCTTCATTGCGGCAGCCGAACGCCTCGGCGTGGAGATCGAGCATTCGGTCGTGGTCGGCGACAGCATCTGGGACATGCTCGCGGCGCGGCGCTGCCGCGCGCTCGGCGTGGGCTTGCTGTCGGGCGGCTACGGCACGGAAGAGCCGGAGCGCGCTGGCGCGCTCCGGGTCTACGACGACCCGGCGGCGCTGCTCGATCATCTGGACGAAGTGGCCGCGCGGCCGTAATCGGCGCCGTCGCGGCATCGCGCGGCTGCCCCACGAGCGGGCGGCCGCCGCATCCCTTACCCGTGTTTCTATCCGTATCGCTTATTCGCTTTATTCAGGCGGCATACGCTGCCTTAAACGCGCGTAACTTTGTACTGTTGAAGCCAAGAGCCCTGTACTATACGGATCAACGGGAACCGGTCCGGCAACAGCGATAGAAAGACCGGCGTGTACGCAGGTGGCGGCGCGCCGGCATGTTCCACGTGAGCGAGTGCGGCGACCGGCGAGCCTGTCACGGTGATCCGCTGCGGCGGCACGACGAACCACGTGAAAATATGAACAAGTTTATTCGACCACCCGTCTCCTATCCGACCACGGTTGTTTTCGTCGACGACAACGACAACTATCTCGACGCGCTGCGCCGTTTCTTTCCGGACGTTTCCACCAATCTGTTTTTTTCGCGTCCGCAAACGGCGCTCGCCTTCATCCGTCAGCACGCGCGCGAGAATTCGCTGGAGTTCGCGCCGGCTGCCGCGTGCCTGAGCGAGACGGGATTCGAGCGCTTCGTCGAAACATCGCCACAGCGCGACGTGCTGGCGCGCGATGCGCGTTTCGCCGAAGTGGCCGCTGTCGTAGTCGATTACGACATGCCGGGCGTGAGCGGCGTCGAGTTTCTGTCGTCCATCTCCAACCTGCATTGCGCGAAAATTCTGCTAACGGGCGTCGCCGACGAAACCGTCGCGGTCAAGGCATTCAACGCGGGCATTGTCGACCTGTATCTGCGCAAGACCGACGCCGATTCGGCGAACCGGCTGGTTCACTTCCTGAAGGACGCAAAGAGCCGCCACTGTTCCGAGGCGGGCTGGCTCGCGCTCGGCGAGAACGGCATCACCTATTGCGATCCGCGCACGCGCAAAGTGATCGACGAGCTGGTGAAAGAGAAGGGCATTCTCGAGTACTACTGGCGTCCCGAGCAGAATGCGATTCTCATGTTCGACCGCGAGGGCAGGGCGAGCGTGTTCGTCGCGTGGGCCGAGCACGACTGGATCGCGCAAGGCGAAATCGTCGCGGACGAAAGCGGCCCCGCCGAGTTACTGAAGCAGATGGCGGTGCGCGAAGTCATGCCGCTCTTCTGGCAGCATCTCGCGTATCGATCCAATCTCGAGTTCAGAATGCTCAAGCCTCAGCCCATTCCCGGCTGGGGCGACGCGTTCTACTGCTGGAGTCCGATCGAGTCGCCGGAAGTGGCCGAGGCCGGCATCAAGCCGCTGACCTACGCGCATTGGCGGAGCAACCGGGCGCGCTAACGCCTGCCGGCACGTCGAGCTACATGTACGCCATTCCTACCGCCTTCGTGTCGGCCATGTTCGTCGTGTTCGGCCTCTATGTCGTCATCACGCAAGGGCTGACGCGGCTCTCGGCGCCATTCCTTTTGATGTGCTCGGCCACCTTCGCATGGCAGGGCACGTGGACCCTGCTGTTCCAGACCAAAGATCCGCAGATCGCGGCCTTGCTGGTTCGCGTCGGTTATCTGTTCATTCTGTTTCTTCCCACTACCTTCTACCACTTCGTCACGGAGGTGGCGGCGCGGCGGTGCGAGCGGCCGGTGTTGCTGGCCTCGTATGGATTGTGCGTCGTGCTGGCGGTCCTGTTGCCCGGCAATAAAGTGGTGTCGGGCTATCAGCGTTTTTTCTTCGGCTACTATCCGGTCGCCGGTCCGCTGCATCCGTTGCATGTGCTGCAGACGGTGTTGCTCGCGGCGCGCAGCGCGCAGCTTCTGCTCGGCGCGCGCAAACAGGCGGGCGGTGAGGCGCGGCGGCGTCTCGATCTGTGTCTCGCGGCGCTGGGCCTGTATTCTTTCGCAGCCGTCGACTACGCGGTCAACTACGGCTATCCGTTTTATCTGCCCGGCGTGCTGTTCATCGCGTTGAGCCTGGGGCTGCTCGCCATCACGATTGTTCGCTATCACCTGATTCATCCCTATGCGCTGGCGGCCACCATTGCGCACGAAATCGCGACGCCGCTCGCCACCATCGGCATGCACGCGGACGAGATTGCCAGCGTCTGGAGTCATGTGTTCAAAGGCTATCGGCTCGCCGTCGCGCACGGCCTGTACGACGACCATGAACATTCGGAGCAGTCCGAGCGCATCAGCCAGCTTGCCACGGCAATCCGGCGCGAAGTATCGGGCACGAGCGCAATGGTCGAAATGGCGCTGGCTTCCTTCACGCTCGACCGGCTGGACCGCAGCCGTTTCAGCGCGCATGCTGTGCAGCAGTGCGTGACCTCCGCGCTGGAGCGTTACCCGTTTCGCGCAGGCGAACGGGAGCGCATCACGGTCTCGCCGATCGACCCGACGCTGCGCTTTTCCGGCTCCGACACGGTAGTCGTGTTCGTGCTCTTCAATCTGCTGAAAAACGCGCTGCATGCGATTCACGTGAGCGGCGAAGGGCACATCGCGATCAGCGCGCTGGAGGACCAGGGCTTCTGCGTGCTGCAATTTCGCGACACCGGACCCGGCATCGCGCCGGACGTCTTGCCGCACATTTTTGACGCGTTTTTTTCGACCAAGCGCCACGGCAGCGGCGCCGGCATGGGCCTCGCCTTTTGCCGCCGCGCGACGGAGCTGCTCGGCGGCAGTATCGAATGCACGTCGGTGCGCGGCACGCACACCACCTTCACTGTGCGCCTGCCCGTGCCGGTTCGGCAGCGGACAGGGCGTTGCCCGGCTTGCCGGCGCGCGAGGCGCGCCGGCGTTAAGGCTTTCGCGGTGCGCCGCGGGCTACTCCTTCAGCGCGGACAACGGCAACTCATACTCCTTCACACGTTCGACAATTCCATCCGGAAAGCGCCGGATCTTCCGGTCGCGCCCCGCGTAAAGAATCTGCTGATAGCCTTGGGACACCTTGCGTCCGTCGACGCAAAAGCGAAACAGCAGGTACGCCGAGCATTGCCTGACTTGCACGGTGTTCAGATAGCAATCCACGCGCTGGAACGGAAACGTCTCATGCACATATTCCTGATGCGCGCGTTTGGTCACGAACATGCCGTCCGAGCCGAGCGATCGTCGTGAATGCATTCATGGAACCATCGCTCGCGGCACACGCCTTGCCACTCGAAGTAGCGCGCGAAATAAGTATTCATGAAGGCATGGAGTCTTTTAGATAGATGTCGAAGGAATGAACAAAGGTTTTTGGCGACTCCGCGCTCAGCGGGTTCGCTGAAAGATGAGCGTTACCGCGATTCAGAGCCTGGGGGATAGCTTCTCGCATCAACATACGATTTTCCTTTTGCAGGAATGGCTGCTGGTGGCAGCCACACATGCCGGCCGGCACGGCGGGCATATCCCATTCTGTTGGGGAAATGGACGGTGTGGCTATTCATCCACGATAAGAGCCGTGCAATTCATTGACGGCTCGCGCAATGGCGCATGTCGGCGTCGCCGCCCGCGAGCGTGTAGGTGAGGAAGGTGCCCATGAATGACCAGCGGATGCCCGCGCCGAAGCGGATCGCGTCGTCGATCTCGCCGGTGGTCGCCACGCCTTCGTTGACGAGATGCAGCGCCTCGCGCCACAGCGCTTCGAGCAGCCGGTCGGCGATGAAGCCCGGCACTTCCTTGCGCACGCGCAGCGGACGCATTGACAGCGAGCGGTAAATGCGCAGCGCGGCGTCGATGGTGGCGGGCGCCGTTCTTTCGCCGCCGAGCACTTCGACGAGCGGCAGCAGATACACCGGATTGAACGGATGCCCGACGATACACCGCTCGGGATTCACGGCCCGCGCGTAGAAGTCGCTCGGCAGGAGCCCCGAGGTCGATGAAGCGATGATCGCGTCGGGCTTCGCGGCGCGGCTGATCTGCTCGTGCAACGCGAGCTTCAGTTCCTCGCGCTCGGGCGCGCTTTCCTGAATGAAGTCGGCTGCGCCGACACACGCTTCGCGTATCGACAAAGCGCAGTCTCGCCTGCGACGCCCCTTGCGCGAGGCCGACGCGTTCGAGCGCGGGCCACGCGTTCGCCACGTTCTCGCGCAACTGCTTTTCCGCGCCGGGCGCGGGGTCCCATGCGATCACATCGAGGCCGTGGGCGAGCGCGCGCGCCACCCAGCCGCTGCCGATCACGCCGGCGCCGATTGCGGCAAATGTTTTGATATCGACAATCACTGCCATTGCTGACGTTTCCTTGTTTGCCTAGAGTTCTGCGCTGCCGTGTTCACGCGTATGCGCCGGCCGCACGCCGTTCGAGTTGCCGTTCGCCGCGCGCGGGCAGGCCGAGCTTGCGTCGTCCTTCGGCGGGCGTGAGCGCCCGTCCGCCCAGGCGCTCGATGATTTCCACCGCGCTGCACCAGCGTGCCGTTGGTTGCGGGCACACCTTTATCGAGCCAGATGTTGTCTTCGAGGCCGACGCGCACATGGCCGCCGAGCAGCATGGCCTGCGCGACCATCGGCATCTGCATGCGGCCGATCCCGAAGCCGGCCCATTGCGCGCCGGGCGGCAGGTTGTCCGCCATCGCTTTCATCGTCGTGGTGTCGGCGGGCGCGCCCCAAGGGATGCCGAGGCACAACTGGAAGAGCGGCGGCGCATCCAGCAGCCCTTCCTTCAGCAACTGCTTCGCGAACCACAGGTGGCCCGTATCGAAAATCTCGAGTTCGGGCTTCACGCCCAGCTCCTGAATGCGCGCGGCGCCGGCCCGCAGTTGCGCCGGCGTCGACACGTAGATGTAGTCGCCGTCGCCGAAATTGAGCGTGCCGCAATCGAGCGTGCAGATTTCCGGCAGCAGCTCCTCGACGTGCGCGAGGCGCGTGAGGCCGCCGACCAGATCCGTGTTCGCGCCAAAGCGCATCGGATCTTCGCCGGGGCCGATTTCAAGATCGCCGCCCATGCCCGCGGTCAGATTGATGATGACGTCCGTGCCCGACGAGCGGATCCGGTCGACCACCTCGTGATAGAGCTGCGGATTGCGGTTGCCGCGTCCGGTTTTCGGATCGCGCACGTGGCAATGCGCGACGATGGCGCCTGCTTTCGCGGCTTCGATGGCCGCCTCGGCGATCTGCTTCGGCGTGACGGGAATGGCCGGATGCTTGCCGACGGTGTCGCCGGCGCCAGTGACCGCGCAGGTCACGATGACTTCATGATTCATGCGTGCAAAATTCCTGTGGTTGTTCAGTGCGCGACTTGTGAGGATCGAAGTCAGCGAATCGGTTTCAGTGAATCAAAGCCCGAGATAAGCCTTGACCGCGGGCAAATCGTCCTTGCCGTCATAGGTCTTCACGCCGGCAAGCCATGCGTCGAGTACCTGCGGGTTTTTCTTCAGATAGGCGCGGGCGGCATCGGCGGGCTTTTCCTTGTTCATCACCGATTGCATCACCACGTTTTCGAGCTGCGTAGAAAAGCGCAGGTTGCTCACGAGCTTGCCCGCGTTCGGGCAACGCGACAGATAGTCGGGAGACGTGAGCGTGTACACGCGCGCCTCGCCGTCGTTCGGACCGAAGACGCCTTCGCTGCCCGTCAGATATTTCATGTCGATCTGAATGTTCATCGGATGCGGTTCCCAGCCAAGAAACACCACCCATTTCTTGTCGCGAATCGCGCGCTCCACTGAGACGAGCATGCCCGCTTCGCTCGATTCGATCAGCTTGAAGCCTCCGAGGCCGAACTTGTTGGTGGCGATCATCTTCTGGATGGCCGCGTTCGCGCTGCTGCCGGGCTCGATGCCGTAGATCTTGCCGTCGAGCTGATCGCGATGTTTGGCGATGTCGGCGAAGGTTTTGAGACCCGCGTCGTAGGCATAGGTCGGCACGGCGAAGGTCGCCTTCGCGCCCGTCAGATTGGGCGGTTGCAGCACCTCGATCGACTTCGACTCGACGAACGGCGCAATCGCCTTCTCTTGGACGGGCCACCAGTAGCCGAGCGAGATGTCGAGCTGTTTGCTCTTCAGCCCGGCAAACGAGATCGGCGCCGAGGCGACGGTCGTCACTGGCTGATAACCGAGGCCTTCAAATACAGTGGAGGCGAGCGCGGTGGTCGACGTGATGTCCGTCCAGCCGATGTCGGCGAAATGCACGGCGCGGCACGCGGGCGGATCCTGGGCAAACGCGGGCAGCGCGGTGACGGCAGCGCCGCACGCGGCCGCGAGGCAGACAAGGCGGGCAAGTTGGGCAAGCAGCGTTTTGATGCGTAACTTCATGACCTTCCCCTATTGACGCTCATGCGCGTCTGATAGCGTGTTTTCGAAAGAGGCCGCTTCGCTCCGCGAAGGCACAGCGCGGCCCACCGGCAAGTGATGCGTGAGGTACTACCTGAACCTGTCGACCCTGCGTGTGGAATGGCACTAAAGTTAATGCCCCATATTGCTGCCAAAGCGACCATCAGCGACCCGTTCTTGCTTCCACGCGACAACGAGGGAAAACCAGCACGCGCCGGCCGCAGGCGGCATCCGCGCGACGTTGCGGCGCAGCATGCGCTGCCGCGAATTTTGGCGCGCCTTGTCCGCTCGCGATCTGCTTGCCGCTCGCCGGGAACCACGCGTTCGCCGGCGCCTCGCGCCGCTTTTCACCGGATTTTCGCTCCATGCCTGAAGAAATTTCGTTCCTGCTGCTGCCGGGCTTTTCGGCGATCGGCTTCATGTCGGCCGTGGAGCCGCTGCGCGTGGCGAACCGCTTTCGCGGCGAGCTGTACCGATGGCGCATCGTGAGTCTAGACGGCGCGCCCGTCGCGGCCAGCAACGGCATTTCGATCAACGCCGCCGCCGCGATCGGCGATCTCGAAGAAACAGGTGAAGCGGCGACGCTCTTCGTCGTGGCGGGCTTCGAGCCGCTCGCCTGCTACACGCGCGAACTCGGCGAGCGGCTCAAGCGCCTCGCGCGGGCGGGCGCGACGCTCGGCGGCATCGACACGGGCAGCTTCGTGCTCGCGGAAGCCGGGCTCTTCGGCGGCGCGGACAACGTCACCGTGCATTGGGAGGCGCTGTCGGCATTTCGCGAGCGTTATCCGTCGCTGGATGCCAGCCAGGAACTGTTCGAAATCGGCGCGCGGCGCATCACGTGTGCGGGCGGCACGGCGTCGATCGACATGATGCTCGACCTGATCGGCCGCGAGCACGGCGCCGCGCTGGCATCGGCGGTTTCCGAGCAGTTCGTGGTGAGCCGCATCCGCCAGCGTTCCGACCATCAGCGCATGGAGATCGCCGCGCGCTACGGCGTGCACAATCGCAAGCTGATTCAGGTGATCGGCGTGATGGAGCAGCACATGGAAGAGCCGCTGGCGCCCGACCGGCTTGCGCAGGAAATCGGCGTGACGCGGCGGCAACTGGAACGGCTCTTCTGCGCGTCGCTGAAGGACACGCCCACGCATTTCTACCTGCAACTGCGGCTGGCGCGCGCGAGCTGCTGCAACAGACCGACATGTCGATTACGTCGATTTGCGTGGCGTGCGGATTCGAGTCGCCGTCGCATTTTTCGCGGACGTATCGCGCGCGCTTTGGCGCGAGTCCGAGAAGCGACCGGCAGGTGAGCGGTGGTATGGTGCCGCCGAAAGCGGTAATCAAGG
Source organism: uncultured Paraburkholderia sp. (assembly GCA_940746715.1). Classification (GTDB taxonomy): domain Bacteria; phylum Pseudomonadota; class Gammaproteobacteria; order Burkholderiales; family Burkholderiaceae; genus Paraburkholderia. The sequence goes on along the minus strand of CALNWN010000002.1, from coordinate 478,024 downwards.
CGGGCGCTGGCGAATTATCGCAGGCGCAGCAACAATGAATTCACCGGATCGGGGGTTTACCCTAGGTTCTCGGCCTCCTAGACTGTGTCCATCTGCTGAAGACACACCGCCTTCAGCGCCTGACAAAACAATCTCTGGAGGTCGTCATCATGAAATCGCTGATCGAAGCCGCTGTTATCGCCGCGCTTATTTCCGCACCGCTCGCTGCTTTTGCGCAGTCGAACCAGCCGGTTACGCGCGCCCAGGTCCGCGCGGAACTGATTCAGCTGGAAAAGGCCGGCTACAACCCGGGCACGTCGAACGACTACGATTATCCGGCCAACATCCAAGCCGCCGAAGCCCGCGTCGCCGCGCAGAACGGCACGGCTCAAACGAGTATGGCCCGGCCACTAGCGGTTCGTCGCAAGCCGGCAGCCGTGCTCAAGTTACCGCGAGCTCGTATTCGGCTCTCGTGTATGTCGGCCAGTAATTGAGTCGGTCGCCGCGCGGGGCGGGCAGGATTGTCGCGCGAGACGTAAAAAAACGGCACGCCCTAGCGTGCCGTTTGTGCATTCAGATGCCGCCCATGCACATGTACTTGATGACGACGTAGTCGTCGATGCCGTAGTGCGAGCCTTCGCGCCCCAGGCCGGACTGCTTGACGCCGCCGAACGGCGCGACCTCGTTCGAGATCAGGCCGGTGTTGATACCCACCATGCCGTATTCCAGCGCTTCCGCGACGCGCCACGCGCGCGCGATAAAGTACGACGCCAGACCGAACTCCGTGTCGTTCGCGAGCCGGATCACTTCCTCGTCCGAAGAGAAACGGAACAGCGGCGCAAGCGGGCCGAAGGTTTCGTCGCGCGCCACCTTCATGTCGGGCGTGACGTCGGCGAGCACCGTCGGCTCGAAGAAGCCGTGACCGAGCGCGTGCTCGATATGCGATTCGACCTTGAGCACGGCGGCTTCGTTGATGAGCGGACCTTGCGTCACGCCGGCCTCGGTGCCGCGCCCCACCTTCAATTGTTCGACGGCGGCGCGCAGCTTGTCGGCAAACGCGTCGTAGACCTTGTCGTGTACGTAGAAGCGGTTGGTGCACACGCAGGTCTGGCCGCTGTTGCGATACTTCGACGCAATCGCGCCGGCCACCGCGGCGTCGAGATCCGCGTCGTCGAACACGATGAAGGGCGCGTTGCCGCCCAGCTCCAGCGACGCTTTCTTGACGGTCGGCGCACACTGCGCCATCAGCAGACGGCCAACCGGCGTCGAGCCCGTGAACGAGAGCTTGCGCACGATCGGATTGCCGGTCATTTCCGCGCCGATCGCCTTCGGCTCGCCCGTCACCACGTTGAAAACACCGCGCGGCACGCCGGCGCTTCGGCCAGCACGGCGAGCGCGAGCGCCGAGAGCGGCGTGGCTTCAGCCGGTTTGACGATGATCGGGCAGCCGGCCGCCAGCGCCGGGCCGACTTTGCGGGTGATCATCGCGGCGGGGAAATTCCACGGCGTGATCGCCGCGCAGACGCCGACCGGCTCCTTCGTCACGACAATGCGCTTGTCGGCGGCGGGCGTGGGAATCGTGTCGCCGTTCACGCGCTTGCCTTCTTCGGCGAACCATTCGAGGAACGACGCGGCGTACTGGATCTCGCCCCTGGCCTCGGCAAGCGGCTTGCCTTGCTCGGTGGTGAGAATGAGCACGAGGTCGTCGGCGTTCTCGAGCATCAGGTCGTGCCACTTGCGCAGGATCACCGCGCTGTTTCGCCGTGATGGCGCGCCATGCCGGCCACGCGCCATCGCCGCGGCGATGGCGCGGCGCGTTTCCGCCGTGCCCATGCGCGGCACCGTGGCGATGACTTCGCCGGTCGCGGGGTTCACGACTTCGAAGGTGGCGGCGTCGTCGGCACCTTGCCATTCGCCCGCGATAAAGGCGGCGGTCTTCAGCAGCGCCGGGTCTTTCAGAGTCAGCGTGGTCATGAATCGTTTCCTCAGGCTGCGACAGCGACGCTGTCCTTGATCACATCTTCAAGAATGGCCAGCGCCTCGTCGAAAACGGCGTCCTGAATCGTCAACGGGAACAGGAAGCGCACCACGTTCGAATACACGCTGCACACGAGCAGCAGGCCGCGTTCGAGCGCGCGCCTGCACGCGCTTCGTGAAGTCCGCGTCCGGTTCCGCGCTGCCGGGCTTGCAGAACTCGACGGCTACCATGGCGCCGGGGCCGCGCACGTCGGCGATCTGCGGCGCGTCTTTTTGCAACGCGATCAGTTTGGCCTTCACGCGGTCACCGAGCACGGTGGCGCGCTCGCAGAGCTTCTCTTCGTCGATGATGTCGAGCACCGCATGCGCCGCAGCGAGCGCGAGCGGATTGCCGGCGTACGTGCCGCCGAGTCCGCCGGGCGCCGCCGCATCCATGACGTCGGCGCGGCCGATCACGCCCGACAGCGGCATGCCGCCCGAGAGGCTCTTCGCGACCGTCATCAGGTCGGGCACTACGTCGTAGTGATGCATGGCGAACAGCTTGCCGGTGCGGCCAAAGCCAGTTTGGACTTCATCCGCGATCAGCAGAATGCCGTGCTCGTTGCACAGCTTGCGTAGCGCGCGCACGAACTCGGCCGGCGCCGGATAGAAACCGCCTTCGCCCTGAACCGGCTCGAAGATGATCGCGGCCACACGTTTGGGGTCGATGTCGGCTTTGAAGAGGAATTCGATCGCCTTCAGCGAATCCGCCGTGCTGACGCCATGCAGCGGATTCGGGAACGGCGCATGGAACACGTCCGACGGGAACGGCCCGAAGCCGAGCTTGTACGGCGCGACCTTGCCGGTCAGCGCCATGCCCATCAGCGTGCGGCCGTGAAAGCCGCCCGTGAAGGCGATCACGCCGGGGCGGCCGGTCGCGGCGCGCGCGATCTTGATCGCGTTTTCCACGGCCTCGGCGCCGGTGGTGAAGAAAGCCGTCTTCTTCGGATGATCGCCGGGCGCGCGCTGATTCAGCTTTTCCGCCAGCTTCACATAGGACGCGTACGGCACGAACTGATACGCAGTGTGCGTGAAATGATCGAGCTGGTCGCGAAGCGCCGCCACGATCTTCGGATGACGATGCCCGGTGTTGCACACCGCAATGCCCGCCGCGAAGTCGATGAAGCGGCGGCCCTCCACGTCCCAGAGCTCGGCGTTTTCGGCGCGCTCGGCGTAAAAATCGCACATGACGCCGACGCCGCGCGGCGTGGCTGCGTCTTTGCGGCTCTTCAGGTCTGCGTTCTTCAGGTTCATTGCGTGGCTCCTCGCTGTCGGCGGACGCCGCGCCCAAGGCGCGGCACATGCAGCGACTATAGTGAGATTTGGCTCTGAGCTTCAGAGCCATTTCTATAAAAATGTAGGAGCCATTTGGGCGGGCGATTGCGTCGGCAAAGCGCCAAGTGCCTGCCTCAGATGCGGATCAACACCGCGCCCAGCGTGACGAGTGCGCATGCCACGACACGCCGCGCCGTCCGGCGTGAGCGACAGGCGCCGCGTGGTGCGGTGCATGAGCCGCGTGCCGAGAACGCTTCGAGGTTCTGAATAATGGTGGTAACCGAGGCACGCGGCAGATCGAGCGTTTCAGCCGCGCGGGTAAAGCTGTTGGTGTCGACGACACGCGTGAACACTTGCATGGCCTGAAGCCGGTCCATTGCAAACCTCCAGAAGGGGCAGGCGTACTGAGCAGGATTCGAATCCACCGGGCAATCGGATTGATTGTTCAGAGGCGCCGAATTGTGTTGCCGGATTATAGGCATTTATTTACGAGTCTGCCGAACCCACAATTCGCACCATTGAAGTTCTTTGCGCATTGCGCGGCTCGACATGGATGCATTCAAACCGCCGTACTCTTTTGTGCCCGCCGGCATAGCGCCGGCCGAGGCCGACAGTGCGGCACTGGAAGTCACGGACGTACAGATAGAAGGACACGCGCAGGACATCACATTGCGTTTGTACCGGCAGCCGAAGAAAACCGCACTGCCGGTATTGATTTACTTTTACGGCGGCGGCTTTACGAAGGGGTCGATCGAGCAGGCCGATTTTGCGTCGCGCTATTTCGCGGAGCATTTACCTGCATTGGTGGTGTCGGTGGGTTACTCGCTCGCGCCGGCGTTTCCGTTTCCCGCCGCACCGGAAGACGCACACCGCGCGGCGCTGTGAGTGCAGACGCGGGCGCGTGCATTTGGCGGCAATAGCAGGAAAGTTGGAGTGGCCGGCCACGATGCGGGCGGCCAGTTGGCCAATTGCCTTGCCTTCATCGCACGCGATCGCGGCGACGTGCAGATCGCCGCGCAGGCGTTGTTCGGGCCGATGCTGGACCCGAGTCTCACGCGCCTTGGCGATGAAAAGCGCCTCGGCTCGGACATCACGGCAAGGGAATGCGCGCCCTGTTATCGCGCGTGTCTGCCGCAGACGTCGCAACGCATGCACCCGTATGTGGCGCCGCTCGAGTCGTCGCGGCTCGCGGGCTTGCCGGCCACGCTGATCGCGACGGCGCAAAACGACGTGCTGCACGTCGAGGCGGAGAAGTACGCGAGCAGCCTCATCGACGCGGGTGTGCTGACCCAGGTGGTCCGCTATCCGGCGGTCTCGCATGCGGCGCTGGCCGATCATCCGCCCGCCTTGCAGGAGGCCGTGCGATTTTTTCAGTGGCGCTTCGATGCGCGCGCCAGCGTTGAAACCCTCGCTGAACCAGAAACGAGCAGAACTTTAATTAACAATACCGGGAGCTACACATGACCATCCTTCCTCTTTCCCGTCGCCGCGTGGCGGTTGCCGCGCTCGCCGTGATCGTCCTTGCCGGGCTCGGCACCTTCGGCGCCATTCGCGTGGACGCGAGCTCGTCTGCCGCGCCGACCATCGTGCCGGAAGTAGATGTCGCCACGGTGGTGCAAAAGACGATTACCGACTGGCAAAGCTATTCCGGCCGTCTTGAAGCGGTGGAAAAAGTGGACGTCCGTCCGCAGGTGTCCGGCACGATCGTGTCGGTCAACTTCAAGGACGGCGCGCTCGTGAAGAATGGCGACACGCTGTTCGTGATCGACCCGCGTCCGTACGCGGCTGAAGTGGACCGTGCCGAAGCGCAGCTCGCGGCCGCGCAGGCCGCACCGGCTACACGCAAAGCGACTGGGAGCGCGCGCAACGCCTGATTGCCGACAACGCCATCGCCAAACGCGACTACGACGAGAAACAGAACGCCGCGCGCGAAGCAAGCGCGAACCTGAAGATCGGTCTGTACTCGAAGAAGATCAAACGCTTTGACGAGCTGAAAGACGGCGCGACGGTGGCGATCGCAAACGATCCCGTGAATGGCGGGCGCGGTTTGTTGCTGTTGCAACGAGCGGGCTTGATTAAGCTGACGCCGGGCATCGACTATCGCGCGACCACGCGCGACATTACCGACAATCCGAAGCATCTGAAGATCATTCAGCTGGAAGCCTCGCAGCTTGCACGCTCGCTCGACGACGTCGACCTCGCGCAAGGCTACCCGAGCTTCATCAAACTCGCGGGCACGACGGACCCGAATAGCGCACTGCTGTTCGACGGCCTGGAGAACAGGAACTATGCGATCCAATGGGTGGTGCGCCCCGAAAGCGTGAACGATCCGCGTATCCGCAAGTTCATCTCGATCTACCAGCATTCGCCGGCCATGCGCGCGGCGCTCGATAAGGCATTCGGCAATCTCTACGCAGTCGCGTGGTGAGCGGCGACTTTCGTGCTGAACGAACGACAGGACCCAGCTTATGCCGAAGAAAAAGATCCTGCTGAACGCGTTCAACATGAACGCGGTGGGTCACATCAATCACGGTTTGTGGACGCATCCGCGAGACCGCTCGGCGCACTACACGGACCTCGACTACTGGACCAGTCTTGCGCAAACGCTCGAACGCGGTAAGTTCGACGGCATTTTTCTCGCGGATATAGTCGGCGTGTACGACGTATACGAGGGCGGCCCCGACACGCCCTTGCGCGAAGCCGTGCAGATTCCGATCAACGATCCGGCGCTCATCGTGCCGGCCATGGCGCACGTGACGCGGCATATCGGCTTCGGCGTCACGTCGAATCTGACGTACGAGCCGCCGTATCTGTTCGCGCGCCGCATGTCCACACTCGATCACCTCACGAAGGGCCGCGTCGGCTGGAACATCGTGACGGGTTATCTCGACAGCGCCGCGCGCGGCATGGGTCTCGCGCAGCAGATCAGTCATGACGACCGCTATGATCGCGCTGACGACTATATGGACGTGGTCTATAAGCTCTGGGAGCAGAGCTGGGAAGACGATGCCGTGGTGCGCGACCGCACGGCGCGCATTTTTACTCAGCCGGGCAAGGTGCATCGCGTGAAGCACGACGGTCCCTATTATTCGCTCGACGCGATTCACCTGAGCGAGCCTTCCCCGCAACGCACGCCCGTTTTGTACCAGGCGGGTTCTTCCAGCCGCGGCGTGGATTTTGCGGCACGTCATGCGGAATGTGTCTTTGTCGGCGGGCAGAACAAGCCGTTGACGCGTTCCATTGTCGACGACATTCGCGCCCGTGCGGTGAGCTTTGGGCGTGCGCCGGACGACATCAAGATCTTCGCGGGCATCACCGTCGTGGTCGGCGAGACGGAGCGTGCCGCGCAGGAAAAATTCCAGGAGTACCGGCGCTATGCGAGCGCCGAAGGCGGGATCGCGCATTTTTCAAGCTCGACCGGTATCGATTTTTCGCAGTACGAACTGGACGAGCCGATCTCGTATGTGAAGACGGATTCGATGCAATCCGCAGTCGAGGCCATTTCCAAAAAGAGCGTGAGTGGCGTGTGGACCAAGCCCAAGGTACTGGAGCAGATGACGCTCGGCGGCCGCGCGAAACCGGTGGTCGGCTCGCCGCAGCAGATTGCGGACGAACTCGTGTCGTGGATCGAAGAGGCCGGCGTGGACGGTTTCAATCTGACCCGCACGGTCATGCCGGAGTCGTTCGAGGATTTCGTGGATTTGGTTGTGCCCGAACTGCAAAACCGCGGCGTCTACAAGGAAGATTACGACCCCGCGCCGACGCTGCGCGAGAAGCTGTTCGGCGCCGGCCGCGCGCGTTTGCCGGATGCGCATGCCGGCGCGCGGCATCGTCGTCCGCTGGAAAACGGCGTTAAGCAAATCGTGGAAGCCTGACAGGAGTAAAGCCATGGCCACTCTTTTCGACGTGCCGCAGTTTATTGAGGACGCGCTGTCGCTGACAGTTGATGAGCGTTCCAATGCAGCGCCGACCGAGGCGGCTGTCGTCTTCGACAATGTGGGTAAAGTGTTTGCCGGCGCACGCGGCGCTTCGACCGCGGTGCTCGCGGACGTGACGTTGAACGTCGCGCGCGGCGAAGTGTTCGGCATCATCGGCCGCAGCGGCGCGGGAAAGTCGACGCTGCTGCGCCTTGTCAATGGACTCGAGAAACCGAGCTCAGGCGCGGTGACCGTGAACGGCGTGAATGTCGGCGAACTCGACGAACGCGGGCTGGTTGCGCTGCGCCGGCGCATCGGCATGGTGTTTCAGCACTTCAATCTGCTGTCCGCGAAGACCGTGCGGGAGAACATTGCATTGCCGCTCAGGATTGCCGGCGTGCCGAAAGCCGCCATCGACAAAAAAGTCGATGCGCTGCTCGAACTCGTCGGGCTGGCGGCGAAGCGCGATGCTTATCCGGCGAGACTGTCGGGCGGGCAGAAGCAGCGCGTCGGCATTGCGCGCGCTCGTCACGGACCCGGACATCCTGCTTTGCGACGAGGCCACGTCCGCACTCGATCCCGAAACGACGCAAGCGATTCTCGCTCTGTTGCGCGACATCAACCGGCGGTTGAATCTGACCGTCGTGCTGATTACGCATGAAATGCAGGTGATTCGTGAGGTGTGCGATACGGTCGCCGTGATCGAGCGCGGGCGCGTGGTCGAAACGGGTCCTGTGTGGCGCGTATTCGGCGATCCGCAGCACGATGCGACGCGAGCGTTGTGGCGCACGCTGGTGCACGACTTGCCTGCGGATCTTGCCGAGCGCGTGAAGCCGCTCGCCGGGATCGCTCCAGCCGAGGCCCGCGTGCTGCTCGACGTACGTTTCACCGGCGAGGCTGCACGCGACCCCGACCTCGCCGCCCTCGCGCGTGCGCTGAGTACCGGGGACAGCAGCGTGAGTTTCGTGCATGGCGGCATCGACCGGATTCAGGGACACGCACAAGGGCGCCTCATTGTGTACGCCGAGGTGCGTGCGAGCGGGCGTGCCGCCGTCCAGGCGCAGGTTGCCGCGTTGCTCGAACGCGCGCGGCCACGCGAATCATGTGGAGGTGCTGGGCTATGTCTGATCTCTGGCTGTCCGAACTTGTCGGTGCGATACGCGATACGGTGGTGATGGTCGGCGTATCCGCGCTGATCGCGGCGCTCGTCGGCATTCCGTTGGCGCTCGTGCTGGTCACCACCACGCGCGGCGGCATCTTCGAAAAGCGCGCGGTGAACAGCACGCTCGGCGCGCTCGTCAATGCATTCCGCTCGACGCCGTTCATCATTTTGCGCGTCGCGCTGCTGCCGCTCACGCGCTTGCTGATCGGCACGACCATCGACGTATGGGCGGCCGTGGTGCCGCTCAGCATTGCCGCGATTCCGTTTCTCGCGCGCGTGGCCGAGGTGAGTCTGCGCGAAGTGGACCGAGGCTTGATCGAAGCGGCGCAGGCAATAGGTGCGCAGCGCCGGCACATCATCTGGCATGTGCTGTTGCCCGAGGCGCTGCCCGGCATTGTCGGCGGCTTCACGATTACGGTGGTCGCGATGATCGGCTCTTCCGCGATGGCGGGCGCGGTCGGCGCGGGCGGCCTGGGCGATCTGGCGATCCGCTACGGCTATCAGCGTTTCGATACGACGGTGATGGTCACCGTGATCGTGCTGCTCATTGCAATCGTGACCACGGTGCAGCTGGTGGGCGACCGCTTCGTGCGGCGGCTCGCGCAGCGGGCGTGATGTCGCGCGCAGCGCGCATGGCCTGCCATCTCGTGCCGGCCGCTACGCAATGCTTTTTTGCATGACGAATACCGCCGCTCCTATCGGTCGACGGCATCACCGCCTATCATGAAACCTGCTGGACGGCGGCAGCGCGCTTCGCGCCTGGCGCCTTCGCATTGCTCGTCCTCCCTCAACACATCATCACGTGGATACAGCATGAACGATCCTGGCCACCCCGCGACGCTGCAAACGCGCGAGGCGTCCGCCGCGCCGGCAGTGCGCGATCTCGCCGGCCTGCTCGAGGCATTGCATGCGAGCGCCGCGCAACGCGATCTTGCGGGCGGCCACGCCGCGCAGGAAAAGCAGTGGATCGCCGACGCCGGCTTGCTCACGCTCGCCGTGCCGCGCGAGTTCGGCGGCGAAGGCGCGTCATGGCCGGACATCTACGAGATCATTCGCAAGATCGCGCAGGTCGACAGCGCGCTTGCGCATCTGCTCGGCTTCACGTTCCTGCAGGAAGTGAGCATCCATGTCTGGGGCAACGCCGAGCAGCGCGAGCGTTACCTGCGCGGCACGGTCAAGGAGCGCTGGTGGGGCAAGGCGGTCAATCCGCTCGATACGCGCCTCGTGGCGACTGCAACCGGCGACGGCGGCTATCTTCTGAATGGTCAGAAGGGCTTCTGCTCCGGCACGCGCGGCTCGCAGATGATGACGGTTTCCGCGCAAGACCCGCTCTCGGGCAATGCCGTGTTTGCAGCGGTGCCGACCACGCGCGAGGGCATCACGGTCAATGAAGACTGGAATCCGATCGGCCAGCGGCAGACCGACAGCGGCAGCGTTTCTTTCACGCAGGTCCGGGTCGAGCCCGACGAAATGCTGCAACGCGCCGATACACCGTACGCGAGTTTGCGCACGCTCGTCTCGCAGCAGGTCATGACGAACCTGTTCGTGGGTATCGCGCAAGGCGCGCTCGACGAAGCGCGCGCCTACGTCACGCAATACGGCAAACCGTGGCTGAACTCGGGCGTGGCGAAAGCAACCGACGATCCGTATCTGATCCAGCGTTTCGGCGAAATGCGCATCCAGGCGGTGAGTGCGGAGGCGTTGGCGGTGCGCGCCGCGCACGCGCTCGATGCCGCATGGCGCGAAGGCCCGGCGCTTTCCGCGCAAGCGCGTGCGCATGTGGCGCTCGCCACATCGGAAGCGAAAATTGTCGCGCACCGTGCGGCGCTCGACGTCAGCGAAAAACTGTTCGACGCCTGCGGCGCGCGCGCCACGCACGGACCGCTCGCACTGGACCGCTTCTGGCGCAACGCGCGCGTGCACACGCTGCACGATCCACTCGACTATCGCGTGCGCGACGTCGGTCGTTATGCACTGAGCGGGACATTGCCGGAAGTTTCTTTGTACACTTGAGGCGGTCCGCGGCGCAGCCCCTCTGCGCCGCGCTTTTATTTCCCTCGAGAGACTCCCGGATTGCAGTTCAAACTACCGACCACGGCAACGGCGCCCTTTTGCCCATCCGAGGTGCAAGGCACGGTCGCCGTCTCGCAAGGCGCGCCTTTCTGGAAGAAGATCCTGCAGTTCGTTGGCCCCGGCCTGCTGGTTTCGATCGGCTATATGGACCCGGGCAACTGGGCGACCGATATCGAAGCCGGCTCGCGTTACGGCTATAGCCTGCTGTTCGTCGTCATGCTCTCCAGTTTCGCCGCAATGGCGCTGCAATGTCTGAGCATGCGTCTTGGCATCGTCACGGGGCGCGATCTTGCCGAGTTATCGCGAGCGCGTTATTCGCCTGCCGTCGCGCGATTTCAATGGCTGTTGGCGGAGCTGTCGATCATTGCGTGCGATCTCGCGGAAGTGCTCGGCGGCGCGCTCGCTTTTCATCTGCTCTTCAAATGCTCGTTGACTACAGGCGTGCTGCTCACCGCATTCGACACGCTGATCGTGCTCGGCCTGAAGGGCAAAAATTTTCGCGATCTCGAAGCGATCATGCTCGGTCTGATTGCGACCATCGGCATAGGTTATGTGGTCGAGCTGGCCCTGGTGAAGCCGGATTGGCCGTCGGTCGCGCAAGGGCTGATTCCGTCGTGGCAGGCGCTCAATTCGCGCGAGCCGTTGTATCTCGCCATCGGCATTCTCGGCGCGACTGTGATGCCGCATAACCTGTATCTGCATTCGTCGATCGTGCAGACGCGCGCGGTCAAGCGCGATTCCGCGAGCATCGGCTCCGCTATCGGCATGTCGCGCCTCGACACGATCGTCTCGCTGCTGCTCGCGCTGATGATCAACATGGCGATCCTGATTCTCGCGGCGGCCGCGTTTCATGCGACCGGCCATACTCAGGTCACCGAAATCGAGGACGCCTACAAACTGCTCGCGCCGATTGTCGGCACCGGTTTCGCGGCGGTGCTGTTCGCGATCACGCTGCTGGCATCGGGGCAAAGCTCCACCTTCACGGGTACGGTGGCGGGCTAGGTGATCATGGAAGGCTTCCTGAAGCTGAAGATTCCCTGCTGGCAGCGGCGCTTCATCACGCGCGCGCTCGCGCTGATTCCCGCGCTGATCGGCGTGCAGATGATGGGCACCGGCGAGGTCGGCAAGCTGCTCGTCGCGAGCCAGGTGGTGCTGAGCCTGCAATTGCCGTTCGCACTGTATCCGCTCATTCGCATGACAGGCGACCGTGCGCTGATGGGCGAATTCGCGAATACCCTGCTGACAAAGGTAGTCGCGTGGACGCTCTTTGCGGTGATTACCGCAGCGAACCTCTGGCTCGTCGTGCAGGCGGCGGGGCTGGTGGGCTAGGGTGCGCACGCGGGCGCGGGCGCACGTCCGGTAGCTATCGCGCGCCGCTGAAACAAAAAAGTCCGCGCAGACAGTGTTCTGCGCGGACTTTAATTCAAGGCTTCGGTACGAATCGGGCGGACCAGCCCTTATCGTGAATGAGGCGAGTCGTCTCTCAGGCGGCTTCGGCGACCTGGGTGGCTTCGATGGCTTCCTGGCGATCCGCTGCGGCCTTCTTTGTCTTGCCGGCGCGCGACGGCGACTGGCATGCGCCGCACACCACGTTGTGCTGCAAATCGTGCTTATGCGCGACGAACTTGCCGGTGCAACGGCAGCACTTCGTCAACTGCAGAATGTCGGCGTCGAAGAAACGCACCAGCGTCCAGGCGCGCGTCAAGTCCAGCACCGGTTCGGTTTCGCTGTGCTTGCAGTGCTCCAGATACAGCCGGTATCCCTTCGTCAGCGCGTCCAGATGGGAGCAGCGCGCTTCGTTCTTGAGGAACAGGTAGGTGTTGTAGAACAGCGAAGCGTGAATGTTCGCGAGCCACGTCATGTACCAGTCCGCCGAAAACGGCAGCATGCCCTTGGGCGGCGATACGCCCTTCACCTCGCGATACAGGCGGATCATGCGATCGCGCGAGAGTATTCAAGAATGACGATCGGCTGGATACCGGCCTTCTGAAGCGGGATGATGATCTGATTCGTCCACTGGTCGATCATCGTTTGCAATGGGCGTGATCGCGAGGTCGTTCGTTCCGATCAGCACGAAGCAGCGACTAACACCCGACGCAATCACGTTCGGCACGCGCGCTGCGGCTTGGGCGATGGTGTCACCCGACTTGCCGAAGTTCAGCGTGTCATCGAAATGGAATCGCTGGCCCGACAGGAAGCGGGCCCAGTTGATATATCCATTGGCCGCAAACTGTGTAATGGTGGGAGCCGTCGAGATGAAGGCGTCCGATACCATGTCAGTTCGGCTGTCGCCCAGCGCTGCGACTGCGTTCTCATGCAATCGGGTAACAGTCAACGGCGCATAGCGCCCATCGCCGACTGATTTGCTGAGACTCGGCGCGTCAAGAATCCCCATGTGTTACCTCAAGTGATGGTGATGGCAGGCTGAGCCGTAACGGCGCCGTTAGAGTCTCGAGTGACGGCAGGCTGAGTGACCGTGTGCGTCACGTTTCCGTTGACGTAGGTCGCGTGCCATGCGTCGATAGCGCCCGGGAACGCGGTGCTTGCGGTGTCGGTCGTGAATGTTCCGGTTCCGCCATCCGGCCAGACGATGGCTTGCGGTAACGATCGCCTCATTGGCATCGCGCGTCGCAGAAACAAGCCGGAAGGCGCTCGCATACGACCATTCCAGAAGGTTTTGCGGCAGTAGCGCGGCGAGTGCTGCGCTCACGGTCGACGAAGCACTGGATGCGCTTGCCGCTGCTGCAGTAGCGCTAGCAGCCGAAGCCGAGACAGCCTGCGTGATCTGCTGATTGACCGCGGCGCTCAGCGTGCCGAGTTGCACAACCTGCGTCGTCCCGCCATTCACGCTGATGGATAGCGAGCTCATACAGTCGTCCTCGGATCAAGCGAAACGATTCCCTCGAGCAGATAGCCCACATTCCCACTCGGGTCGGTGTATTTCAGGTCGTAGAGCCCGAGTTTGAAAACGGGATAGTTCGTCAGCGTGGGCAGGGAAGGCAGGCCGGTTGACGTGAGTGCCGAGGTATCTGCGTCGGCGATAATGACGTTGATAGTTCCTGCGGTGCTGCCGAGAACGATCCGGCTACCCGTTGACGCTGCGCTCGAGACGGTCAGCATCGGAGTTAGCCCAACGCCGCGCGCAATCGACAGGGCCATGGAATAGCCCGTCAGGTTCATCGGCGCGCCATTGTCATCAAGCTAGGTCATCGACAGCGAGAAATCGCCGCCCTGTTTAATTGTGAAGATGAAGGAGCCAACGCCCGAGTTTGTCGTGATGGCCATGAGAATCCTGTGAACAGCCTATCGGCTGTATTTGGCGTTTAGCCGAGATGCGGATAAATGCGGAATAGCTGTGGGGCGGATATTCAAGCCATGTCGAGCGCCGAAAGGCCGTGCTTCTTGATGATCGAGACGATCTTTTGCGCGTATAGCGGATCGGTCGCATAGCCCGCCGCGGCCACAGCCTGAGCGAAGAGGGCGCCAGTCGTATAAGCGAACGCCGGCTGATACCGCTTGTTCGTCAACAGGAATTGGGCGTGGTCGTTGATCGAGCCCAGCCAGTCGGGATAAGCGCGAAATTTCGCCGTGATCGTGATCGTCTTGCCGTTGACGACTTCATTCGTGATCTGGGACGTGACGGGCTCTTTCCACGACGGATCGGCCTTGATGCCGAACAGGTTGTAGTAGCCGGGACAATGCGCGCCCCACGCCGATTCGAGAGCTGCTTGAGCAACCGTGAAGCTGGCAGGGATCTTTGTGACTTCTGCGGATGCTTTCGCTGCCGGCGAGATGGAGGCAATGAAGTCTTGAGGGGTCATGTGAGCGCCCAATAAAAAACCCGCTCTAGGCGGGTTGGTTACTTGTCGGCTTTCGAATCCAGCCGGCGGTCGAACTTCTCATCCATCGATTCCAACTTCTTGAAGACGGCATCGATAGACTTGCTGAACCGGTCCATCGCCTTTTCCATCGCAGCGTTTGGCGCGTATGTCTCGGCGACGTGTAGCTTGTAATCGGCGATTTCCTTGCTCTGCGCCTTTAGTGCTTCATCGTGCGATCGCATCTTTTCGTCCAGTTGCGCTATCGAGCGCTTCAGCACCCATCCGAAGACAGAAAAAACACCAGTGGCGACTGCGCCGCCTACGCCAGCGGAAAGGAAGTCCATCAAGGCCCGATTCAGAAAAAGAAAAAGCCCGCGTTAAGCGGGCTTGGTTGTGCAATTGGTTGGTCTAACCGCGGTCTTCTTCTTCAAGATCCAGCGGAATCGTTTTGCCGAACCTCTGGTGGATTCGGTTTAGTTTCGAGATGAAGTCGGGATACTTGTCCGAGAGCTTCATGATCGTAACGACCGAAGCAAGGTGCTCGCGCAGCTTCGGGTGTCCGATGTCTTGCGTTAGGCGACGATGCAGATGTGCCTTGCGCTCATCGCTTTTCGAAAGTGCCTTAAGCTCTTCGAGAAGGCCCGGTGCCAACCGGCCATAGACGATGTCATTCGTCAAAAGGCCGAAGTACTGCGGCCGGAACTTGGGGTTCTCGGGCGGATATTTGAGACCACGAAGACGAAACAGTTCTTCGTAGTAGTCGGACGGGAACGTCTTGACGTATGGCTGCAACTCCTTGGCGACGAACTTCTCGAGGATCTGCGCAAGAGCATCGCGCTCCCGATCTTTCTGATAGCCGGTTGCTTCGTCAACCAGCGCAATGATGCCAACACGAGCGAAACCGCGAACGAGGATTTCGCACTGCTCCGCAATGTGCGATTGCTGAGACTGAAGAACACCCTCTTGGCGCGCAGCAAGAACCGCGTCGCAGATATCTGCGAGTATCGTTGCCTCAAACCCGAAGGCCGGCACGCCAGTCTGAAGCCTGAACTTCAGAGGCGCACGAAGGCGCGTTGCAATCGCGCCGATGCGCGAAGACAAATCCTTGTTTTCATTGGTCTTTTCTGCCAAAGATGCCAGAAAACTGACCAGCCGCTGCTCGCCAGACTTCGAGCCTCCGCTAACCGACATGCCGATACCGGTTTGAAGTCCGCGCTGCGACAAGACGCGCGTGCCGTCTTCGAGCACATAACAGGGGATTTCAATATCCCCTATGCGCAGCGGATGTTCGCTGGAGCCATGGGTAACTCGCTGAAGCAACGCCAACTCTTTGCGCGCCTCCACCGCTTTTTTGCGCGCGCCTTGCGCTCTTCCGGCGTCAGCTTTGCAGCAGCGGCTTTGCCGCCTTTTGCTTTTCCATTCGTTGTAGCCACGACAGACTCCCTAGGGTGAGGAGCAGTCAGTATATCTTGCTTTCGAGTTTTAAGTTAGATGTATCTAACAAATTTAATTTGTTTAATGGTTGACCAGACCGACCCATTGGGTCTAATATCCGTCCCAGAGCTAGCGCAATCGCGCAGGCCACCAACCCGAAAGGACGTATCCATGAAGATCAGCGACAACACGCGCCTCGACCGCGCGCCCAGAAGACATGCCAATCCAATTCAGCGAACTATCGACAGAAGACCTGGCGGAGCTAAAGCGTCGCCGCAATGCGACTGGCAAGGAGATGGCCGAGCTGTTCTGGTTGGGCGGCGATCATCAATGGCGCAAGTACACCGGAGGACAGGAGCCGCGGAAAATGAGTCCGCACATGGCATTCCTCGGTGCGGCCAGGATGGCGCTGACTCAAGAAGAGTTCGAACGCGTGCTCCAAATGATGGAGACGTTCGGAGCGCGCGTGAAGTCGGAGCCCGATGGAGGAAGTGGGCAGTAGTATCTGCATTGACTCCGAGAAGAGAGTGGCCGCTGTAGGCCAATCCTCAATTTTTCGGAGAACAATCATGCAACGACACAACGAGTGGTTCAGGCTTCGCGCGGTCGCCGAGTTCCGCGCCAACAGGTTACGGCTGCACGCACGAACCGCCGCGTTGGGTCGCGGTGGCGTGCGGCGGCTGTGGCCATGTCGCTAGGATGCGCTGCGGCAAGCGCGCACGCCGAACAATCGTGGTTCCAGTTCGAAGCTGGCATCGGCGCTACCCATATCAAAGACATGGGCGACGGCACCTGGATTCAGGAAGGCGCCCGCAGCAATCACGAAAACAAGAATTCGCCTGCACTCATGGCTGGCTTCACCGGCCAGCTCTATGCCAGCGGTAACTGGGACGTCCGCTATCACGCGGACTACGTCTATATCGGCAAGTTCTCAGCATCGGTCGATGGCGTCCCCGACGAATACGATCCGGTCAAGCACAAAATCGTCGACTACAAGGGCGAGCGTTTCTCGCCGTTCGACGGACAGGGCCATGTACAAGGTGTCCCGCTCACTCTCGACGTCGGCTACACATACCGCGGCTGGCGTGTCGCGGCGGAAGCCGGCGCTTGGGTGTACTGGCAGACATGGCACGAATCGCTCTATGACCTGAGCGGGCAATGGTGCGACCTGTCGCACAAGACTCATGCTCAGGTGGGCTACGTCGTCGGCGCGCGCGTAGAGCGCGGCCCGATGTCGTTGTCATATCGCTACTACAGCATCAAGCAGTCATGGAATCCCTATCCGGGGCTCGCGACGGGCGCGCATGTTCTGATGGCGACGTATCGTTTTTGAGCCCGTTCCCTGCGAAACGATGGGCCGGGCGAGTTGAAAGTAAGGTTGCAGGTAATTTGTTACACTTCCTGTCCACAAATTACCAAATTCTGAGGGGCAGAAGGATGGGCAATGCAACCGCCGTCGATAACGCGATAGGGCCTACAGCCAACCCAAAGGAATGCGCCGCCAAGTTGTCGAACGTCGGTTCCACGAGCAAGCTGGTATTCCTTGAATACCTTAGGGCATATGCGTTCCTTAACGTCGTTGGAACGCATATCTTTCAGCAATATCTGCGCATGAATATTTCCGATGACTCAAGCGCGTTTGTCGTGGGGCTGAAAAAGCTTTTTAACGCGATTGTTCCCAACTTTTTAGGTAGCGCTACTGGCGTCATTGTTTTCTTTCTCGTTTCCGGGTACATCATCTTTAGCGTGTCGGAACGAGAGTCTACTATTACATTCGCCATCAGGCGTGTATTCAGGCTACCCGCTGTACATCGTCGCCGTCATGCTGCAATTCGCAATCGTTGATAGGTGGATTCCTCCTTGGTCGTCACTACGGCCGCGCCTGTCGCTATTGGGCGACTTCACAGGTACGGGAAATGTACTGAACGGCGTCGACTGGACGCTTCGGATAGAGATCCTGTTTTATGCGTTCGTGTTCGTGATAAGTCTGTTCAATGCTTTCGCAATCACGAAAAAACTCAAACCTTATTTGCTACCGCTTACGGTAATCGCCTGTATCTCTTTGCCACTGTTCCCGAATACACCGAACACCCTAAATAGCTATTTTCCATATTTCATGATCGGAGCTGCGCTTTATTTCTATGAGCGTGGCCGCGTTGGTTTGACCTTCCTGGTTTTGCTAACGACGTTGGTCATGTCAACAAGCGGTGGATCGGCAAACGTAGTTGGACTTGGGCTGTTCTTTACGGCATGGATCGCAAGGCACCGCCTGGCGAATAGTCATCTGGTGATTAGCCTAGCCAGCGTTTCGTACGCTGTCTATCTCTTCCACGCATGGTTCGTCTTCTACATTGCTGGCAAATTGCAACCCGTCATGCCGTCAGAATTTGCGCGAATGACTATCGCAATGGCGGTCTTATTTGCGGTCTGTTATGCAGCTCACTTCGTGATCGAAAAGCCATTTATCGCGATCGGTAAGACTTTATCGAAGTGGCCGGCCAAGGTGGTCTCGCTACCACCCAAAGCGTAGACGATCCCTTCACACGGCAACTTGGGGCGGCGGAGGTTCCTCAAACTTCCCGCCAGTATATGGGAATCCGATGTACGCAGGACCGGTTTCATCGGTGACTTTTACCGCCGTTGCGCCTTCTGGAGGCTGCCACTCCTCTGCATTGCCGTCCCACAAAACGACATTGACGACGATCCCCATTCTCAACGATTGCGTACATTCTTTAATTCTCCAAACGATCCGCCTGCACTGCCAAAACAAGTCAAGTTTACTCCAAACGAGCCGGCACCGTTGCCTACTATTTCGACGGTCACTGTTGCAGTACTTGCCATCCGCGTGTAGGTACCGGAAGACATGAAAGTTTGAACCTTGAGCAGGCGCAAATGATTTTTATTGGGCACTTTCATTTCAACACCTTATGCGTATTCATAGACGATGATCTTGCCGGCTATGCCTGCGACACCAGCCACGGCGCTAGCATTTGAGACGCCTTGGCCATTCGACCCAGACCCAGCACCGCCATACCCGCACTCAAGTGGCGACGGGCCGCCATTTGCGCCAATGACGCCGCCACCAGGGAACCCGACAGAGAATCCACCTTGGTTCCCCTTGTTCTGCGCGAGAACAACGCCAAGCGTGACCGTTGGGCTGGCGTTCAGCGTTGGAACCGACGAGACTGTAGCCGTTGCACTTGTCGTGCCATATGATGATGAGCCAGTGCCGCCGGGACACGAAATGATGGCACCGAAAGACGATGTTTCGCCGGTGCCGCCCGTGCTTGACCCAGAGGCACCAGCGGTGCCCGCACCGCCAATCGTAATTGCCTGACTTGCGCCAATTTGAGCGGACGTGAGTTGCACCATCGCATAGGTCCCCGATGATGACCCGGCGGAGCCACTGACTTGACCGGAACTAGCAGCAGGCGCACCACCAGAGCCGCCACCGCCACCGCCACCGACCACCTGAACCAATCCCTTCGACATGCCAGTCGTAGGCGTGTACGTGCCATTTGCCGCGAACGTCTGGATATTGAGCAGCCGCCCAGGATTGACCTGTTGAAACTGAGGAGCATGCTGGCTCTGAGTGGCGGGGGAGACTTGGAGGGCGCCGCCAGTGCATTCGAGGAGGATGTAGACACCACCGCTGATCGAGCTGTTCCACACGACCAGCGCATCGCCGTTTGCGATGTATTCCCCGCCTTGAGAATGGTTCGCGCCGACCACGTTGGCCGTACCGACGCCATCCGCGAGTGTCACTGCGCCCGTATTCGCAGCCGGCGCCTTGTAGCGGAGCATCATACCGTCGACGCGCGACGTGAGAGCAGGCGTCAGGGCGATCGTGTGCGCGTTGGCAGTGCCGGTTGCGACTGCGTAGGACAGGTTGCCGTTCTGGATCGAGCCGAGAATCGAAGACGGCAGGATTGGTGCGCCGGTGTTGCCGGCATTGATTTGGGTTTGGCCGTTGGCGACAGTGACGACCCAAAGGCCAGTCCATCCGGCGTCGGGCGACGGCGTCGTCTGGCTTCCAGTGGTGGCCGCGGCGCCAGCCTTGATCTGCGCGACACAACGCCCTTGCGGAACGTGTTGCTTGTGCCGCCTAGGCCACCGGGGCCGCTCCACGGCGAGCCGGGATTCGACGAGTTGTAGAACTGGAGAACGACAGGCGTATTGCCCGTGGTCGGATCTACCGAAACGTCAGAATCGGAGTACTGGGCTTCGATCAAGTAGTTAACCGACTGCCCAGCCGGCCGGGAGCCGGAAGCGCGCCGGCAGCAGTCGTGAAGGCATCCAGCAGGACGCCTTGCTTCATGATGCTGTGCGAATCGGTAGGCAGCGTGCCGCAGACACTGTTTTCGAGGTTGGCGAATAAGTAGATTTCGCCGGGATTGATGACCACCTGCAGCGAAGCGGGGCCGGTAGGCACACAGGAAAGACCGTTGACGACCGTATTTGAACCGAACAGGGCGGCCGACAACTTCGCGAGCCCGACCATCGAGCTTTGCGCCTGCTTAGAAAAGAGCCACTCGTAGACGCTTTGTCCGACGTAAGTAATGACGCGATCCATGCGATCTCTCAATAAAAAAGCCCGCGCGAGGCGGGCTGTATGTGTTCGGTGACGGGGCGCTTAGTTGCTGAGCGCTACCCAGAGAATGGTTCCGACCGGGCGCGCGGCGTCGACCGCTGCGTAGATGTCCGCGTCGGTTGCGCTTGACGTGAGCAGCGAGAGGGAGTTGGTGTACGACTTGGCGAGCGGCGTATTTAGCGCGGCTTGAGTCGGCGCGTCGGTGAATGCGCCGCCAGCCGATCCGCCCGTCGCCTGCGGCCGGTAAGCGATGACGAAAGCCTGGTAGGGCGTCGCAGTGGATGCCATGCGCGCGGGCCCGACGTACATGCTAGTCTGGATGCCCATGTAGTTCTGGCCGCCAGCGGTCGGAACGCCCATGATCGCGACATCTCCGACACGGTTCGGCTCGAACACAACCGGCGCTCGACCCGTTATGGTTGTCAGGACGTTGACGACGCCTTTTCGCGTCGCCTTCTCGGCAAAGAGGTTCGCCTGAATCACGCTCCTGAATGAGGCGTCAGACTGGTTGGACTTGCGCTGAATCAACGACCCGAAGAAGTCGCTGGCGAACAGATCCAGAAATCCGTCCGACATCGAGAGAAGCCTGCACTGATTCTTCGTAAGCATACAGCGAGTAGATGAACGTCAGGCCAGTTCCGACGCCAGACAGGATCGAATCGACAACTGGCATCGAATCCGATGTCGAGCCGAACCAACGCTGTGGTAGGGCTGCTTTCAGGCGCCCGAAGACGTCGTTGCTATCTCCAATCAACAAGACGCCCTCCTTACGTGATGCTCAGCGTGCCGCTGACGATCAGTTGCTGCTGCGTGGCGGTCAGGTCGGACGTGCCGCCATTCAGCGTGATCGCGCTTACGCCAGTCACACCGGGCGATGCGTCATAAGCGACCTGTGCAAGGCGGGTGTATGCGAGCGTCTGACCGATACTCAAAGTAGCGATGTAGGCCTGTAGCGCTGCCTGCACCTGCGAAACGACCGTCGCATGCACATACCCCGACGATGTCGTGATCGTCATCGCGATATTCGCGTTGACGGTGACGGCAGCGAACACGCCGAAGGTCGACGTGATGGGCCGCACCGCATCGACGGCATTCGTGATCGAGTTGAGCAGCGTCGAGCCGGGGACTCCGCCGTTCATAGTGACAACGGCGTAGAAGTAGCCCATCTGCGTTGCGCCGCCGTATGTCTGGTTTTCGACCAGCACATAGGACAGCCCTTGCTGTACCGCCAGGATCGCATTGCCAACTGCGCTTTTAGTCGCCTTCGACAGCGAGTTGATGTACATGACGAACCGCGCACGGAATGCCGTGTCGGTCTCGGTGTCGACGGCATTCGTGAACGGGTTTGCGTTTGTGACCGTGTCGACGATTGGACAGCCTGCGTGAGCACCGTAATGGTGTTCGCCAGCACGTTTGTTTGCGTGCCACTATTGACTGCCTGCACCGCGGCGACTGCGCTCGAGATTCCTGCCGCGATTACACGTCCACCGAGAGTAACATTATAGGCCGTCTGCGTCGTATCGGCAATGACTGTGAATTGCTGCGTGCCATCCGCTGTTTGGATAACCATACCAACCGGCACGACTGCCTGATAAGTCGGCGTGAAGCGGGAAAAGGTGACTTGCCCCGTCGAAGAGGTGGATGCGAGCCGCGTCAGGCCGTAGTCGGCCATCCATGAGTCGAGATCGGCACCGTTCGAAGTTGCCGCTCGTGTGACGGCCAGCAGCGTGAGAATCAAGCCCTCAAGCTAGATCACAACTTGCGCAACCGCCTCGATGATCGCCAGATTGACTGAGCCAACGGTGAAGTCGAGCAGGACTTTGGCGCGCGCCTGTGCGCTGGCGACCATATTTTGGATCGCGGTCGATAGGCTCCACTGATTTACCGATGCCATTGGCGTCCTGAAAAGCAAAAAGCCGCCCGAAGGCGGCTGAGATTGAGTGATGAAGAATCAGGCGTTGACGTTAAACACTAAAACGGCTGGCGCCCCTGATCCGGCCACGGTGTACCGGATGTAGACCGACAGTGTTGTCGGATCGACAAGCGTCACCATCACTTGCGGTTGCGGATTCTTCGCGACTGAGTCTTCGAGCAGCATTTGCCCGCGGATCAGAGTGCGCATCTTCGCGAGGTTGACGTTCTGGCCGACGTATCGCGCTAGGCCTGCGCCGTAATCGGGATGCAGCGGATAGTCCGGAGGGCCGTTCGTGTCGAGCGGGTTGGTCAGCAGGCGACGGATGACATGCTGCTGGCTTCGTGTGGCATCTGTTGCAATGCCGAGATCGCCGGTCGGACCTGTTAGCGCGTCCCCGCCCCAGAGATGCTGAATATCTGCGAGAGATTGCGTCGTCATGAGACCACCGTGCCAGTGTTGCCGCCCTACGGATCGCTGTGGAAGTGCGTATCGTCGATATGCTTGCCGTTCGCCTTCACGGTGCCGGTGAAGTTGACATTGCCAGTCACGGTCGAAGCGTTGCCGCTGCCGTTGTCGCCGCTCACCGTCATGCCGCCAGTCCCACTGATCGTCTGCGTGACGGCCAACGTGTTATCCATCTGGACCGGCCCGACGAAATGATGCTGTGTTGCTGTGTAGGTGATACCGGCGCTCGCCTTCAGTTCTACTGAACCGTCATTGTGGAACTTCAGCAGCGAGCCAGACTTGTGCACAAGCCAGAACTCTCCGGAAGGTGCGGCAGGTGGTTGCTCGACATCAGTGAAGAACCGACCAACCACGACGCCTGCATCCTGATCTTCTCGGTCGAATGCGATGATGACCTGATCGCCGATCGACGGAGCCGCGACCAGTCCCCAGCCGTTTCCGATGTACGTCGACGCCAGCGGAATCCATCCCAGCGATTCCTGCGTGTCAGGCCACATCTTGACCTTGACTGCGTACTTGTTTGGGTCGTACGCCGTCACCTGCCCGACCCGATGCGCGGTCTTCTCGCCCAAGCTCATCTGGGCGTGGGCACGCATCGCATTAAGGAGGTTGTCGATCATGAAGGGATGACAGAGGTATCAAGCGAGTGATTTTTGCCGCGCACTGACATCGTGTAGCCCGTGTCGACGCTCATGCGGCGGTTGACCGATTCGACGTAATACATCGTGTCGAATGGCGTTTGAGTCCCGGAAACGCTCACCATGACGTTCGGCTGAAGGATGTTGTCGCCAGGTAACTCGGCGGTCATCTTTAACTCGTGACGAATGATGTCGTTGTAAATTTTCATCGCCCGTTGCTGCGCGTCTTCCTGCGTCAGATTGGCAATGATGTAGCTGTAGACCTGAGAGGGAGCTTTCGCGGTGCCTGGATTGATGCCCTTCGTCTTCCCGGTCGGGTAGGTGACGGAGAATCCGGCTTTCTGCTTGTGATTGAAGCTGTGCACCTGAACGATCACGCCTTTGCCGACAGTCAGCGTTCGGGAGAAAGACATATCCAGCACGTTGCCCTGAAACGTCGTTGCGGTCAGTGCGTCCGGGTTTTTCCACTGCAGTGCATACGGCGTCGCCGTCGTCGGGTCAGGCTTCGGCTCAAAGTAGAGTGTCATGCCTTGGACGTACGTCACGTAGTCGTAGACGCCGGCCAACCACGTGAGCAACTCCCATTCGGTCGATCCGTGCCGGTCGTGGATCTTGTCGATCTCATAGATTTTGCCGACCGCGCCAGTCGTCGCCGTGACTTGCGGCGTCAGTCCGTGCCGCTTCGCGAGAGTGGTTGCGATTTGGCTAGCCGTCTGGTTGGTCCAGCGGTCGAACGTCTTCGCGTCGATCAGAAGCGACGTATAATCACGCCCGCTCAGTTCGACGAGGCGCCGCACCGGATCGAACTGGATTTGATCGACGTTACCTGTGATGAGCTGCTGAAGGTCGGCAGTGCCGTAACTGTCCGGATTCCCCGGAAAGCCGGCGAATATCTGCGCCTGAATCGGGTTCGTGTCGAGGATGTAATTCAGGTCGACCGGCGCGTCAGCGCGGAGATCGGCAGGCGCATGCGGAACGTGCTGGCCGAATGCCATGTATTCTGCTCGACGTCCCAATCGACCCAAGGTACGCGAGTACCGGGTTGATTCGGGTCGCCAAGCAACACCATGCCTCGCGGTTGCCGTGCGGATGGCACCGCGGGAACGATGTTGAGTGTCGTCATGAAGTCAGGACGCCGCCGCTGTTATCCGGAGTGACCGGGATATTGAGTGTTTGAACGCCCTGCACAGTCGGATCGTTCAGGCCGTTAGCCTTTGCGATTCCCGTCCATGCTTCAGCTTTGCCGTAGACCTTCGCCGCGATCGACATCAGGTTGCCGCCAGCAGTCGTGATCTGCTGTGCAGCGCCCGTGACGTTGCCGAGGTTGATCGACATGCGCCCCATGACGGACTGAAGGTTGTAGAGCAGGGGAGATTGTTGATACGCGGTGACTTGCGCCGCAATGTTCGGCCTTTTCGCTCGTCACATAGGCCGTCGGCACCGCGGCCTGCGCCCAACCCGGCCCGGTTGCCGCGATTGCCGCCAGGACCGCCGCTGCGATTGCGGCTAAAACGAGGGGACGTCCCCGTGTTGCGTTGCGAAAGCGTGTCTCCAGCATGGGTTGTGCTCCGTTATGAAAGCGCGGCGCCGCGCGAGTCCGGCATTCAGGCAAAGTAGTTCATGAGAGGATTGTTTGACAACGGCGAAGCGGCGGGAGATTTTCCCGAATTGACGCGGCGACGCGGGCGACGGTTCTAAAACGCTGCCTGGCGGTGGACAATGAAGGCGGCGGCTCGTCGAGCCGAAGGAAACGTTCATGCAGCACTATGGTCTCGCGAATGTCTGGCAAAGCGGCGATCTCGTCACGCGCGCGATCCTCTGCCTGCTGTTCATCATGTCGATGATGTCATGGACGGTTATTGTGGTGAAGCTGTGGAGCGTGCTGCGCATCAAACGGCTGACGGGCCGCACCGACGCGCAGTTCTGGCAGGCCGACAGCTTCGAACACGGGCTTCAGAACCTGGGCGGCCTGAGTGAGTAGCGGCAGTGGCCACGGTAACCACAGCGGCCGCGGCGGTGAAGCGTCCGCTGCCGCGTTGCGCGACAATCCGCTGCTCGCGATGGCCGCGGCCGAGGCGGCCGCGTATCACCGGGACAACAGACCGCATCTGCAGGACCGCATCGACGTGTCCGACTGGATCGCGCGCCGCCTGCAAGGCAGCATCGACGACGCCGTGGCGCATATGCAAAGCGGCCTCGCGGTGCTGGCCTCGATCGGCAGCACGGCGCCGTTCGTCGGCTTGTTCGGCACCGTGTGGGGCATTTATCACGCGCTGATCGTGATCGGCGAAACGGGGCAGGCCTCTATCGATCATGTCGCCGGGCCGGTCGGCGAGTCCTTGATCATGACCGCCTTCGGGCTCTTTGTCGCGATACCGGCCGTGCTCGGCTATAACGGCCTCACGCGCGCGAACAAGTCGATCGTCACGCGGCTCAAGCGGTTTGCGCATGGACTGCACGCGTACTTCGTGGCGGGACTGCAGTTGCCGCACGCGTGACAAACCACGGGTTCCGGCCGTCTGCACGCAACCGTTAAACGATGCGTTATCGCCCCTCAAAGAATCTCTGAATTCAACTCGCAGGCCCACTCCGCTATCGTGACTGCAAACCGCCGGCAAATATGAAGCCGGCCTCGCATCAGTTCTGGAGCGGCCCATGCAAGCCTTGATCTTCGACGTGGACGGCACACTTGCCGATACCGAAAGCGCGCACTAGCAAGCGTTCAATGCGGCGTTCGCGGAAGCTGGACTCGACTGGTATTGGGACGAAGCGCTCTACGCGCGTCTGCTCGAAGTGGCGGGCGGCAAGGAGCGTCTATTGCATTACTGGCGTATCGCCGCCCGAAGAGGCACAGGGGCCTAGCGTGAGCCGCGTGATCGACGCAGTGCATGCGATCAAGACGCGCCACTATACGGCCCGCGCGGCCCGCGTGCGCGACGGCGGCTTGCCGTTGCGGCCGGGCATCGCGCGATTGATCGATGAAGCCCGCGCGGCCTCCATTCCCGTCGCCATTGCGACGACCACCACGCCCGCCAACCTCGACGCGCTCCTGCACGCGCCGTTCGGCCCGCACTGGCGCCGCCGCTTTGCCGCGATCTGCGATGCGAGCACGACGCAGTTAAAGAAGCCCGCACCCGATGTCTACCTCGACGTGCTCCGGCAACTCGGCCTGAAAGGCCCGGACTGCCTCGCGTTCGAAGACTCCGCCAACGGCTTGCGCGCAGCGCGCGCGGCGCTCGTCCCGACTGTCGTGACGCCGACCGCGTACACGGCGCATCATTCGTTCGACGGCGCGCTCGCCGTGCTCCCTCATCTCGGCGACCCTGATGCGCCCCTCCCGTCCGCGACCGCCAATGAGCGGCCCGCGTGGGTGACCCTCGACACGTTGCGCCGCTGGCATCGCGAGGCGTCGAGCGAAGCCGCCGCGGCATGAGCATGCAGCCGCTTCTTTCGCCGCGAAGCGCGGGGTTGGCGCGCGCCTTGAAGCGTGGCGTGCTGATCGACCTCGACGGCACGATGGTCCACACGGCGCCGGATATCGTCGAAGCCGCGAGCCGCATGCTGGCCGAGTTCGGCGAGGCGCCGCTACCGTTCGACGTCGTCAGCGGTTTTATCGGCAAGGGCGTGCCGAATCTCGTGACGCGCACGCTCGAAGCCGCGGCCCTCGGCGGACACGTGGATCGCGAGGCGGCGCTCGCGGTGTTTCATAGGCACTACGACGAGACCAACGGGCGCTTTGGGCATGTCTATCCGCATGTCGAGGCGGGCCTCCGCGAGCTTCGGCGTCTCGGCTACCGGCTCGCGTGCGTCACGAACAAACCGGAGGCCATGGCCGCCCCGCTGCTGCGCATCACAGCGCTGGCGAGCTATCTGGAGGTGCTGGTCGCGGGCGATTCGATCGACCGCATGAAACCCGCGCCGCAACCGCTGTGGCACGCGTGCCGATTGCTCGGCGTCGAGGTCGGGCGCAGCGTCATGGTGGGCGACTCGCCGGTCGATGTCTGCGCGGCGCGCGCCGCGGGCATGCCGGTGTTGATCGTGAGCTATGGCTATGGCGGCCCGGACGGCGCGGCGGCCTTGCAAAGCGATGCCTTTATCGACTCGTTCATGCAGTTGCCTCATCTGCTTGCGTCCCAGGACGAGCGCCTGATTACCGATGCGGGCTTGTCGTTTTCGCCGCCGCAATGACAACGACTCGGAGGCTCGCGCATCCGGGTCATCGCCTGTTCTACTGCGCAGGAAGCCGCCGGCCGGCAGCTACCGCAGCACGATTCACGTCAGAATTTATGACGGATACCCACAATCGCGAGCGCCTGCGAGTCGGTGCCGTTATAGCCATACGAACCGATCGAAGCCTGCGCGTCCTGCGTCGTGCCATTGGCGAGACGCTGCGTGCCGTTTGCATGCTGATACGCCGCGACCGCGTAGAAGTCCGTGCGCTTCGAGACGGTGTAGTCCGCGCCCAGGCTCAACTGGTGGTAATGCGCCGACGTGTCGCCGGATGCGGCCGTGTACGCGTAGCCGAGACCCGCGACGAGTGCCGGCGTCGCCTGGTAGACAACGAAGGCCTTGCCGCTGTTGTACTTCTCGGTGCCGGTGAAGGTCGACGCGCCGTCGCTCTTCAGTTGCGTGTTGCTGTACGAAGCGCCCAGCGTGACGGGACCGACCACGTACTGGCCGCCGATCTGCGCAATGCTGACCGATTTCGCCGTCACGTAGCCGTCGTTGATATGGCTGTCGAAAATCGAATCAGTGGTGCTGCTTGCCCAGCTCGAACGGGGCGGCGGTGGCCGATGCGTTGGTCGCACGCAGGTAACCGCCCGCCAGCGAGAACGGACCGTTCGTGTACGACACCGCGCCACTATACGTGTAGCCCTGTCCTGTCTGACCCGCGACGCCGCTGAATGCGTACAGCGCTTCGAACTGCAGGCCGGCGTAGTTCGGCGACACGTACTTGATTGCGTTCGACACGCGAGCGCTGTTGTCGTTGTTGTCGACGTCGCCCGGCGTGGCGAACGCGGAGCCGAAGAAATTGTCGGCCGTGACGCCTTGCACCATGTTCGTGATCGGGTCGTACTGGCGGCCGGCCGTGACCGTGCCCCACGTCGCGCCCGTCAGGCCGACGAACGACTGGCGGCCGAACTCGCGTGAGCCTTGCCCGAGCTTGCCGGTGCCGACGTCGAAGCCGTTTTCCAACGTGAAGATCGCCTTCAGGCCGCCGCCCAGTTCTTCCTGTCCCTTCAGGCCCCAGCGGTCGCCGCTGAGATTGCCGTTGAGCATGCCTGCGAGATTGCTGCTGGAGCTGGCGTTATGCGCATAGCCGACGACGCCGGCGTCGATCACGCCATACAACGTCACGCTGTTCTGTGCATGCGCGGACCCCGCCGCGACGAGCAGTGCGAGAGACGCCGAGGTCAATGCTGTTTTTTTCATCCTTGTTATTCCTTTATTCAGGTTGAGAAAGGCATTAGGGATGCGCAGCATACATTGATCAATTAAAAATTCAATAAAATTGTTTGGAGATTGCCACACCGTTAGCATGACAAATTAATACACAAGTAATTAGGGGCTATGTGCGAACACATAGCCCCGAGTCCGGCGCAACGACTTTCCCTGTGTGGAGACGGAGAAAGAACCGAACAGCAGGGATTCAGCCAGTGCAACAGCGCCAGGTCAAGCTGTTATAAACCAATTTGCCTTTCGCAATCTTTTTCGCGCATTTAATAGCGCTGCATTTATTTAATTTTATTAATTCAGGTTTCTATTTCTTGTTAATTCGGCACGCCGGCAAGGAAATCGTGCGGCCGCCGGGTCCGCGTCTCTAATGGCACCCTATTGCGCAACCCAGCAGACTGAATGCGCCGATAATACCCACGCCCGCCCGAGACCGAAGGTTTCGAGCGAGGTCGCACACCCTTGCAAACTCAACAGCACCGCCGTCGCGGCGACCACGGCGAACTGCCGGATTCTGCGCTGGGCCGCATGCACGGCCATTTTGCGGCGAATGCTGGCTCTCCCACATACCGGCGGCGCACAGCTTGTCATGCTGACGACTCAGGCGCGCGCGAAAGGAGGTCGCCATGTCAGTCTATGTGGATGAAGGATTCCGGCCCTGTGTCACGGAGTGCGCAACGGTCGCGTTCAGGGTGTGCTGCGACGATCGGGCCCAGATTTTCGAAGTCAGCGCGGACGCGCTCATCGCCTATTGCGGCGCGGCGAGCGCCCGCAAAAAGGATCTGTTGCTCGCCTTCGAGGGTGCGCAAAGCGAGATTCTCACGGTGGCCGCGCGAAAGTGGACGTTCCGGCCGACCGAGCCGGTGCGGCTGGGCGTCGACGAATTCCGTATGATCATGCATTAGTCTGCCCATTTGCCACGCCCGCGCCGCATCATGACCTGGATCGCCGCCCTGCCGATGTACAACGTCACGCCCTCGCTGGAAAGCGAATGGCGCGGGTGGCTTGCCGACGTGCTGCGCATGGTCAAGCCGGCGTGCCGCATCGTCGAGCCGGATGAAGAATTGCACGGCTTCTGGCGGCGCCCGAATCTGCTGATGTCGCAAACCTGCGGCTACCCGTTGATGCACGGTTTGCGCGAACAGGTGCAGCTCATCGCGACGCCGCGTTTCGACGCACCCGGCTGTGAAGGCGCGGATTGCGCGAGTGTGATCGTCACGTGGGCCGACGCACCGTTCGATACGCTCGCCTCATGCCGCGGCGCACGCGTGCCTACAATCAGGACGATTCGAACAGCGGCATGAATGCGCTGCGCCACGCCGTCGCGCTGTATGCGCACGAAGGGGCGTTTTTCCGCGCGGCGCTGCGCACCGGCTCGCATGTCGGCTCCTTGCAGGCTGTCGCGGATAATCGCGCGGACGTCGCCGCGATAGATTGCGTGACGTTCGCTTTCGTGTGCGATGAAATGCCGGAGCTGGCGCGTCGCGTGCGGCGCATCGGCATGACAGCTGCGTCGCCGGGCCTGCCGCTGATCGCCTCGGACACCGTGCCCGCGGCAACCGTGGGCGCCCTGCGCGAGGCGCTGAACGAAGCGCTCGCCGTGCATCCCGAGCGCGCCAAACGCCTGCGTTTGCAGGGGTTTTCCGCGTTGCCGCTCGCGGACTACGAGCGCATCGTTCAACTGGAAAACGAGGCGCGTGCAGTGGGATACACGCGGCTCGGTTGAGGAAGCGGCGCTTCGCCCGCTCATTTAAACGGCGCGGCTATTGCACGTCCAGCACCAGAAGCTGCGCCCCGTCGGCGACCTGATCGCCCACCGCATACAGCACTTCGGACACCGTGCCCGCCGCCGGCGCGCCGATGGTGTGCTCCATCTTCATCGCCTCCATCACGATAAGCGGCGTGCCCTTCTCCACCACTGTGCCCGGCTCGACGAGCACCGCGATGACCTTGCCCGGCATCGGCGCGGTCAGGCGGCCTTCGCCATGTTCGGCATCCGCGGCGTGCGCGAGCAGGTTCTGCCATTCGAACGCTAGTGCGTGGCTGAGGCAGAACACATGGAACGTATCCCCGTCGATGAACACGCGCCCCGTGGCCCGCGCATCGCCGATCGTCGCGCGATATTCATGCAGTCCGGCGCCGCTCGACCACGAGAAGCCTTCGCGCACACCGTCGTGTTCGAGGGTTTGCGCGGCGCCGTCGCGCGCGAACGTGACCGTGAATACGCTGTCGTTTTCCACATTGCGCCAGCCGAGCGTCTGCGTGTAGCCGCCATTGAGCCGCCAGTGCGACAGCGCGTCCCACGGCGACGCGCCATGCGCGGTACCGCCCTCGCGTGTGAGCAGCGCGGCGCACGCGAGCGCCAACGCTTCCTTGAACGGCTTCTTCACGGGCGCAAACAACGCGTCATGATGCCGTTCAATGAGACCGGTATCGAGATCGCCACTCGCAAACGGCTCGCTTTCGACAATACGCTTCAGAAACTCCACATTGGTATGCGATCCGACCACTTCGCACGCGTGCAGCGCGCGGCTCATTCGCGCGAGCGCCTCTTCTCGCGTCGAACCGTGCACGATCAACTTCGCGATCATCGGATCGTAGAACGGCGTGATCGTGTCGCCCTCGCGCACACCGCTGTCGATGCGCACCGGCGCCTTGCGGCCCGGCTCCCCAAGACCGGCGGCATCGATCACGAATTCCACGCCTTCCGGCATGCGCAAATGCTTGAGCGTGCCGGTGGACGGCAGGAAGCCGCGCGCCGGATGCTCCGCGTAAATGCGCGCCTCGATTGCATGCCCGTCGATCCTGAGTTGCTCCTGCGTGAGCGGCAACGGTTCGCCGGCGGCCACGCGCAGTTGCCATTCGACCAGGTCCTGGCCCGTGACCATTTCCGTGACGGGATGCTCGACCTGCAGGCGCGTGTTCATTTCCATGAAATAGAACTCGCCGGTCGCCGTCATGATGAACTCGACGGTCCCCGCACCGACATATTTCACCGCGCGCGCGGCGGCGACCGCGGCCTCGCCCATCTCACGCTTGATTTCCGCCGGCAACCCGGGCGCGGGCGCCTCTTCCAGCACTTTCTGGTGGCGACGCTGCACCGAGCAGTCGCGGTCGAACAGATAAACCGCGCCGCCATGACGATCCGCGAAAACCTGCACTTCGACGTGGCGCGGCCGCGTCAGATACTTTTCGATCAGCACCCGGTCGTTGCCGAAGCTGCTTGCCGCCTCCCGTTTGCACGACGCGAGCGCCGCAAGGAAGTCGTCGCTGCGCTCCACCACGCGCATGCCCTTGCCGCCGCCGCCCGCGCTCGCCTTCAGCAAAACCGGGTAGCCGATCGCGTCCGCCTCGCGATGAAGTAGTTCGGGGTTCTGATCATCGCCGTGATAACCGGGCACGAGCGGCACCGCTGCCGCATGCATCAACGCCTTCGCGGCGGCTTTCGAACCCATGGCGGCAATCGCGTCGACGGGCGGTCCGATGAACACGATGCCCGCCGCTTCGCAGGCCTGCGCGAAGTCTTCGTTTTCCGACAGAAAGCCGTAGCCGGGATGCACCGCCTGCGCGCCGCTCGCGCGTGCCGCTTCGATAATGCGCTCCACACGCAGATAACTTTCCGCCGCGGTGGCGCCGCCGATATGCACGGCTTCGTCGCATGCGCTCACGTGCTTGGCATTGGCGTCCGCATCGGAATAGACGGCGACGCTCGCGATGCCGAGCCGCTTGCAGGTTGCGGCGACGCGGCACGCAATCTCGCCCCGGTTGGCAATCAGGATCTTGTTGAACATGAGTTGTCTCGATCTCGGGATATTCTTCTGGTGTCAGTCGCGCTAGGCCGGAGTACGTTTTTCGAGGAACGACGCGACGCCTTCACGGCTTTCCGCGCCGGCTCGCGTACGCGCAATGCGCGCCGCCGTGTCTTCGATCAATGTGCCGTTCAGCTCGCGGCCGGCCATGTCCTGCACGAGCTGCTTGCAGGCGCGCACCGCCTGCGGCCCGTTTGCGCACAGCGTTTGCGCGATCTGCTGGACGGTGGCGTCGAGCTGCCCGGCGCTGACCGCTTCGCTCACGAGGCCGAGGCGCAACGCAGTCGCGCAATCGAACTGTTCGGCGGTGATGAAATAGCGGCGCGACGCCTGCTCGCCCAGCGCGCGGATCACATACGGCGCGATTGTCGCCGGAATCAGGCCGAGACGCGCCTCCGACAGGCAGAAGCGCGCGCTCTCTACGGCGACCACGATGTCGCACGCGCAAATCAGGCCCATGCCGCCCGCGTAGGCATCGCCATTCACGCGTGCGATCACCGGCTTGTTGCAGCGGTAGATGGACGACAGCATGCTGGCGAGCAACATGGCGTCGGCGCGGTTCTCGTCGTCCGAGTAACCGGCCATTTTCTTCATCCAGTTCAGATCCGCGCCGGCACAAAACGCCTTGCCGTTAGCGGCGAGCACGACTGCGCGCACGTCGTCGCGCGTATTGAGCGTGGTGAAGGCCGACGTGATGTCGGCGATCATGGTTTCGTTGAATGCGTTGCGCACGTCCGGGCGATTCAGCGTGACGGTGGCGACGTATCCCGCGATGTCGACATTCAGTGTTTCGTATTGCATCGTGGCGGCTCCCATGCGTCGCGCTCTGTCACATCCGGAACACGCCGAAGCGCGTGTCTTCGATAGGCGCATTCATGGCGGCAGACAAACCAAGGCCGAGCACATCGCGCGTTTGCGCCGGGTCGATCACGCCGTCGTCCCACAAGCGTGCGCTTGCATAGTACGGGTGCCCCTGATGCTCGTATTGCTCGCGAATCTGCTGCTTGAAGGCTTCTTCTTCCTCGGCGCTCCATGAACCGCCCCGACTCTCGATGCCGTCGCGCCGGACCGTGGCAAGCACCGAGGCCGCTTGCTCGCCGCCCATGACCGAAATGCGCGCGTTCGGCCACATCCACAGGAAGCGCGGCGAAGACGCGCGACCGCACATGCCGTAATTGCCCGCGCCGAAGGAGCCGCCGATGATCACCGTGAACTTCGGCACCTTGGCCGTGGCAACGGCCGTCACCATCTTTGCGCCGTTGCGCGCAATGCCTTCGTTTTCGTACTTGCGGCCCACCATGAAGCCAGTGATGTTCTGCAGAAACACGAGTGGAATCTTGCGCTGGCAGCACAGTTCGATGAAGTGCGTGCCCTTGAGCGCGGACTCCGAAAACAGAATGCCGTTGTTTGCAATGATGCCGACCGGATGCCCCCAGATATGCGCGAAGCCGCACACAAGCGTGGTGCCGTAGCGTGCCTTGAATTCGTCGAATGCCGAATCGTCGACGATGCGGGCGATCACCTCGCGAATGTCGAACGGCTTTCTCGTATCCACGGGAATCACGCCGTACATGCTTTTCACGTCGTAGCGCGGCGGCTTCGGCGCCTGCAGCAGAACCGGCACGTGCTTCGTGCGATTCAGATTGCCGACTATGCTGCGCGCAATCGCTAGAGCATACGCGTCGTTCTGCGCGAGATGATCGACGACGCCGGACAGACGCGAGTGCACGTCGCCGCCGCCGAGGTCTTCCGCACTCACCACCTCGCCGGTTGCGGCCTTCACGAGCGGCGGGCCGCCGAGAAAAATCGTGCCCTGATTCTTCACGATGATCGACTCGTCGCTCATGGCCGGCACATACGCGCCGCCTGCGGTGCACGAGCCCATGACGACGGCGATCTGCGGAATGCCCGCGGCCGACAGATTCGCCTGGTTGTAGAAGATGCGGCCGAAGTGATCGCGATCGGGAAAGACGTCGTCCTGATTCGGCAGATTGGCGCCGCCCGAGTCGACGAGATACACGCACGGCAAATGGTTTTCCGCGGCGATTTCCTGCGCGCGCACGTGCTTCTTCACCGTGATCGGGTAGTAGGTGCCGCCCTTGACCGTGGCGTCGTTGCAGACGATCACGCACTCCTGACCCGCAATCCGCCCAATACCCGTGATGACGCCCGCGCCCGGCGCGTCGTCGTTATACATGCCGTACGCCGCGAGTTGCGAGAACTCCAGAAACGGCGTTCCCGGGTCGAGCAGCTTCTCGATGCGCTCGCGCGGCAGCAGCTTGCCGCGCCCGGTGTGCTTCTGGCGCGCGGCCTCGCCGCCGCCGAGCGCGAGTTTCTCGACCTTCGCGCGCAGATCGTCGACCAACGCCTCGAGCGCCGCGGCGTTCGCGCGAAAATCGTCGGAGCGCGGATTCAACCTGGATTCGATGACGGGCATCGCGTCGTTCTCCTGTTCGTGGCTTGGCTTACATCGTTTCCGCAAACAGCTCGCGGCCGATCAGCATGCGACGGATTTCGCTCGTGCCTGCGCCGATCTCGTAGAGTTTCGCGTCGCGCCACAGGCGTCCGACGGGATACTCGTTGATATAGCCGTTGCCGCCGAGAATCTGGATCGCCTCGCCGGCCATCCACGTGGCTTTTTCGGCTGTATAGAGAATCACGCCCGCGCAGTCCTTGCGTACCTGGCGCACGTGTTCCTTGCCGAGCGTGTCAAGCTGGCGGCCCACCGCATACAGGTAGGCGCGGCACGCCTGCAAGGTCGTGTAGAGATCGGCGACCTTGCCCTGAATCAGCTGGAATTCGCCGATAGACTGGCCGAACTGCTTGCGGTCGTGGATATACGGCACGACCGCGTCCATCACCGCGACCATGATGCCGGTCGGGCCGCCCGCGAGCACCGCGAGCTCGTAGTCGAGCCCGCTCATCAGCACTTTCACGCCGCCGTTCAACTGGCCGAGGATGTTCTCTTCCGGCACTTCCACGTCTTCGAATACGAGCTCGCCCGTATGCGAGCCGCGCATGCCGAGCTTGTCGAGCTTCTGCGCAACCGAGAAACCCTTCATGCCTTTTTCGACGATAAACGCGGTAATGCCGCGCGAATGGGCTTCGACGTCGGTCTTCGCGTAGACGACGAGCGTGTCGCAATCCGGGCCATTGGTGATCCACATCTTCGTGCCGTTCAACACGTAACGGTCGCCTTTCTTCTCGGCACGCAGCTTCATGCTGACTACATCCGAGCCGGCGTTCGGCTCGCTCATGGCGAGCGCGCCCACATGCTCGCCGGATACCAGCTTCGGCAAGTACTTCTGCTTTTGCGCTTCGGTGCCGTTGCGATGGATCTGGTTCACGCACAGGTTCGAATGCGCGCCATACGACAGCCCGACCGATGCCGAGGCGCGCGAGATCTCTTCCATCGCGACCATATGCGCGGTGTAGCACATGTTCGCGCCGCCGTATTCCTCTGAGACCGTCATGCCGAGCACGCCGAGATCGCCGAATTTGCGCCACAGGTCCATCGGAAACTGGTCCGTGCGATCGATTTCAGCGGCACGCGGCGCGATTTCTTTCGCAGCGAATCCGGCAATGCTGTCGCGCAGCATTTCGATTTCTTCGCCGAGCGGGAATTGCAAACCGGGCAGGTTGCTCATTGCGGGTCTCCAGAGTTCGTTGACGGCCGGCGCATGGCTGCCGGCGAATTGGTTCAACGCGCATTTCACGCCAGATTTACGTAAGCGTCAATAGGTATTTTTGAGTGACACTCAGAAAGTGCGTCGATCCGGCTTATTGCTGTCTGTACTGTGATAGCTTCGAATCCACGGGATTTTCACTGCCCAACCTGCCGACAAACTTGACTCCAACTCATATGACGGTCGCTCTCAAGCCCGAACTGCCCGCGTCGCGTCGCCAGCCCGCCGGGCGCAAGTCGCAGCAGCGCGTGAAGGAGATTCTTCAGGCCGGCCGCGACGTGTTCTCCGAAAAGGGTTATGAACGCGCCACCACCGCGGAGATCGCCCAGCGCCTCGGCGTTTCAGAGGCCACGGTCTTCAGCTATTTTCGCGGCAAGCGCGAGTTGTGCGCGCGGGTGATCGGCGACTGGTATGACGAAATCATCGGCGCAATCGAGTCCGGGCTGCCGCGCGACGGCAGCGTGCGCCAGCAGTTCGCGTTCATCGTGCACACGCATTTGCGCCTCATGCTGGTGAACGGTACCGACCTGTGCGCGCTCGTGCTCTCGGAAGGACGCGCGCGGCATCACGAGTTAAGCGAGGCGCTCACCGAATTGCAGCGCCGCTACACCGCACCGTTGATGCGCGTATTGGCACAAGGCCAGGAAAGCGGCCAGATTCGCGCGGACATGCCGCTGCGTCTGCTGCGCTCCATGGTGTTCGGCCCCATGGAACATGTGTTGTGGGACGCAACAACGCTCGCCAACCGGCATACCGACATCGAGGCAACCACGGATCAGTTAATCGAAGTACTGTGGGCCGCGTTGACGCCTCAGAACCCCGCAGTCCATGCGTTGCAGCAGTTTCGCGCGGAAGTCGCCGAAGCCAACCGGCGCTTCGAAGACGCTACGCGTGAAGCGTCCGCCCGCGCCGCTCACCCGGCTCGCGGCGAATAGGCGCAAATAGGCGCGAATAGGCACCACAGGGTGTCGTCGCTATGCTTTTCGTAGGCTCTGCCCGGCGCGGGAAAAAACGCTAATCTACGCGTCTACCGTCAGCTCCGGCGCAGCCCGAAGGAGAACATCAGGTGGCCGATTCCAAGCCCGCGAAAGCCGCACCATCATCGACGAACACGACAAGCTCCCGCTCCGCAAAAGCCGGCAAGATCAGAATCGGCATAGGCGGCTGGACCTACGCGCCGTGGCGCGG
Organism: uncultured Paraburkholderia sp.; assembly: GCA_940746715.1. Lineage (GTDB taxonomy): Bacteria > Pseudomonadota > Gammaproteobacteria > Burkholderiales > Burkholderiaceae > Paraburkholderia. The sequence goes on along the minus strand of CALNWN010000002.1, from coordinate 440,602 downwards.
CCCGTTCTATCCGGAAGATCTCACGCAAAGCCGCGAACTCGAATACGCGAGCCGGCACCTCAGTTCGATCGAAATCAACGGCACGTTCTACGGTTTGCAAAAACCGGCGAGCTATGAAAAGTGGTATCAGGAAACACCGGACAATTTCGTCTTTTCGCTGAAGGCGCCGCGTTACGCGACAAATCGAAAAGTGTTGGCGGACGCCGGCGAGACCATTGAGCGTTTTTTCGCGAGCGGCGTGCTGTTGCTCAAGCAGAAGCTCGGGCCTATCAACTGGCAGTTCGCGCCGACCAAGAAATTCGACAGCGAAGATTTCGAGGCCTTTCTGAAGCTGCTGCCGGCGAGCATCGAAGGAGTGAAACTTCGACACGCCATCGAAGTGCGTAACGAAAGCTTCAGGACGCCTGAGTTCATCGTGCTGGCACGCAAATACAAGGTCGCCGTGGTGCTGGCGGGCGACAGCGACTACCCGCAAATCGCCGACATCACCGCGCCGTTCGTCTATGCCCGCATCATGGGCACCACCGACAAACAGGCCAAAGGCTATTCGGCGAAAGTGCTCGACGCATGGGCCGAGCGCGCGCCAACTGGCGGCGGGCACGACACCCGGCGATCTGGAGACCTGCGGCGATGGCGCTAATCGAACGGCTTTGAGCAGCGCCCAGCGCCGTCGCACGGCGCCGTTTCTCGGCAGCGGCACGCGAATGTCATAATCCCGGCAGCGCATCACACGCAACGACACTCACATTCAAGGCCGCGAGGCCAGCTCACATCGACAAGTCCGGGAGAATACCTTGAGCGCCATCGACAATCCTCTGCACGATCAGGAAGTCGGCTCGGCCGACGCCACCCAGGACACCACGCGCATCGACGACGTGCGCATCGGCGCAGTCCGCCCGCTGATTTCCCCTGCTCTTCTGCAGGACGAACTGCCCGTGCCGCCCGCGATGCAGTCGCTCGTCGAACAGACCCGCGTGGAAATCGCGGACATCCTGCACGAGCGCGACGACCGCCTCGTGATGATCGTCGGGCCCTGCTCGATTCACGACCACGACCAGGCCATCGACTACGCGCACAAACTGAAAGCCGCCGCGGATGCGTACAAAGACGACCTGCTGATCATCATGCGCGTGTACTTCGAAAAGCCGCGCACCACGGTCGGCTGGAAAGGCTATATCAACGATCCGCGTCTGGACGGCAGCTTCCGCATTAACGAGGGCTTGCGTCTCGCGCGGCAACTGCTGCTCGACATCAATGGTCTCGGCTTGCCCGCCGCAACCGAATTCCTCGACCTGCTGAGCCCGCAGTACATTGCGGACCTGATCGCGTGGGGCGCAATCGGTGCGCGCACAACGGAAAGCCAGAGTCACCGGCAACTCGCTTCGGGCCTCAGCTGTCCCATCGGTTTCAAGAACGGCACCGACGGCGGCGTGCAGATCGCCGCTGACGCAATCGTCGCCGCACGCGCGAGCCACGCATTCATGGGCATGACGAAAATGGGCATGGCCGCCATCTTCGAAACGCGCGGCAACGACGACGCCCACGTGATTCTGCGCGGCGGCAAGAAAGGGCCGAATTACGACAGCGCTTCCGTGGCCGCAACGTGTGCGGCGCTCAAATCAGCGGGCTTGCGCGAACAGGTGATGATCGACTGCTCGCACGCGAATTCGGGCAAATCGCATTTGCGTCAGTTGGATGTGGTTCAGGATCTCGCGCAGCAATTGTCAACGCAGGAGCGCCGCATTATCGGCGTGATGCTTGAAAGTCATCTGGAAGAAGGCCGTCAGGATCTGAAGGCCGGAGAGCCGCTGCGTTACGGCGTGTCCATTACGGATGCCTGCGTCAGCTGGGCGCAAACCGAACCGGTGCTGGAAACACTCGCCGAGGCGACGCGCAAGCGCCGCGCGGGCTGATGCCACAAGCCGTCTGATTGCGGCAAGCCGGCTCAAGATAAGCCGGCGCACACGCGCCGCGCCATCCGCCGATGGATTCGTCTGATCGGGGCTGGGCAGCGCGTGACTCTTCGCACCCGAGGCGTCGCTCGCAGTACCCTGACAGCACGATGCGGGGGGCAGTGCGGACGCTCCGGCGCGAAGCGCGTTGCATTACTACGACGCGTTGACCGCTTCCTTGAACGCCTTGCCTGCGGTGAACTTCACCGTCTTTGCCGCGGCGATCTGGATCTCGGTGCCCGTCGACGGATTGCGGCCCACGCGTGCTGCACGCGCGCCGGTCGAGAAAGAACCGAAACCGACCAGTTGCACCGTATCGCCACCGACCACGGCTTTGGTCACCGCTTCAACGATGGCGTCGATGGTTTGGCCAGTGGCCGCTTTGCTTTCGCCCGTCGCTGCGGCGACTGCATCAATCAGTTCCTGTTTGTTCATAGCACTTCCCGTATGGTAATCATGGAACCGGCGCTACATCTGTCGCGCCGGGACCGACACATTAACGCATCCGCGCGCTTTCGCGCAAACCCTGCGTGTAAGCCTTGTTTCACCCGTCCACGGGCGATTTGACGATTTTCGCGCGCAAAGTGCCATAAGAATCGCGCTTACGCGTTTCTCCGGCTTGACCGGCACAAGCGTTGAATCACAATCCGTTGCAATTCAGGGCCTTAGCGGGGGCTAAAGCGCGCGTCCAGCTTTTTTTGACCCTGTTAGCGTGCCGCGCCTGAGCGCCGGCACTCGCCTTGCAGGGCGCCGTGCAAGCCGGCAATCGGGAGAAAGAAAAAATGAAATTTCGCCATATTGCAACAGGTGTCCTGCTCGGCACGCTCCTTTGCACGAGCGTCTCAGCCGACGAAAACGCCTGCGCGACGCGCGCGCGGGCAACGCAAGCACACCGCAGCCTTTCCTCCAGGTGCGCGACGGTGAGTCCGTCGACCTGATCAGCGAGGCGAAAACGGTGCACGGCAAGTTGCTCGTCTTCGGCGAAAATGGCGTGTTTCGCGCTTACTGGCAGCCGGAGAACAGCGCCGAAAAGTATCTTCTGGCCAATACCGGCGAGAATGCCGTGCGCCTCGTTTCCACTCCGCCGCAAGGCAGCCCGGTCACGCACGGCGAACTGGGAACGACGCTCGGCGCCGTTGCGCGTGCTGTCCTGTCCGACGCTTTGAGCCGCCATCACGGGGTCAAATTTACTGAATCGATGCGCCGCAACACGGTGCCGTGCGCGTACGCACGTCGTTATTACCGAAGCCGACACCGAGCACCGCGTCTAGCGCGCTCAAGGTCCGACCGGCCCTGCCGATATATCTAGCTGCGTATGCGGCGCAAACGTTAAAGGACAGGAATGGTTGCAATAGCTAGATTGAGGGAAGCGTTGTCTGTTGCCGAAGGAGACCCCGAACTCGTGCGTTCGCAGGTCCAGGCGTTCGGCCGCCAGATTCCTCTCCTTTACTTCATCCTGATCGTCAATACGATGGCCGTCACGGTCACGCATCTGCGCAGTGCACCCGCGTGACAATGTACGTTCCGGGCGCGCTGTGCGCCCTGTGTATCGTGCGATGCGTGCGCTGGTGGCGCGGCCGCAATCGCGTGCTCACTCACGACAAAGCCGTACCGGAGCTGCGCAAACTCATCTGGGTGGCCGGCATTTTCGGCATTGCGTTCACTGCCTGGTCGCTGATGCTGTTGCCCTACGGCACGCCGTACGAACAGGCACAGGTGGCGTTTTATATGGCGACGACCGTGGTGGGCTGCGTCTTCTGCCTGATGCACCTACCTGCGCGTGGCCGCGTTGCTGTTGCTGTCCATCGTCATTCTGAGCTTTGCGACGTTTCTCGTCTTCACTGGGTCTCCGGTTTTCATCGCGATGGCCGTCGACATGTCGCTTGTCGGGCTCGCTCTCGCGTTTATCATCGAACTGTATTACCGGTCATTTGCCGGCGTCGTGCACACCCAGCGCGATTTGCAGGCGAGTCAGGAGAAAACCCAAAGGCTCAGCGACGAGAACTTTCGCCTCGCCAGTATCGACAGTCTGACCGATCTGCCCAACCGCCGCAGTTTCTTCGCCTCGCTGCGGGCGCTGCCGAACAGGCGCTCGCGACGGGCGGGGCCTTCAACGTGGGACTCATCGATCTGGACGGCTTCAAACAGGTCAACGATATTTACGGCCACGCAAGCGGCGACCTCGTGCTGCAGGAAGTGGGCGCGCGGCTCCTTGCGCTCGCGGAGCCCGGCATTTTCTTTGCGCGGCTCGGCGGCGACGAGTTCGGCGTGCTCGCGCAAGACCGGCAATCAAAAGACGCGCTGCTCGAACTGAGCCAGCGCATTTGCGACTCGCTCAGCCAGCCATACCGCGTCGCGGGCAATATTGCGGAACTGTCGGGCACGATCGGCTGGGCCGCATTCCCGGACGCAGGCAAGACGGTCACGCAGGTGTTCGAGCGCGCCGATGCCGCGATGTACGTCGGCAAGGAAAGCCGCCGCGGCACCGCCGTGATTTTCTCGACCGAACACGAAACGCGCATTCGACGCTCGAGCCTCGTCACGCAGGAACTGCGTCATGCCGATCTGGAGTCCGAACTGTTTCTGGAGTTCCAGCCGATTTCGGATGTCGTGACGCGACGCACGATCGGGTTCGAAGCACTTGGCCGATGGCACAATCCGCGGCTCGGCGCAGTCAAGCCGGAGGAGTTCATCCGCATTGCGGAGCGCACCGAACCCATTTTGCGCATCACCGAAGTGCTGCTGCACAAGGCGCTGGCGGAAGTGCCGCACTGGCCGTCCGAGCTCTATCTGTCGTTCAATCTTTCGGCCATCGACATTTCGACGTCGGCACGCGCGCGCCGGCTGATCGACATTGTCGCGGCGAGCGGTGTGCCGCCGCATCGCGTGTCGTTCGAAATCACGGAGACGGCGCTCACGCGAGATTTCGAGCAGGCCCGCTCCGCCCTCACGATGATTAAGGCCGCAGGCTGCCGCGTTTCGCTCGACGACTTCGGCACCGGTTATTCCAGCCTCAGCTACGTGCACCGCCTGCCGTTCGATTCGATCAAGATCGACCGCAGTTTCATGACTGATCGGTACTGGATCTGTGCAAGAACCTCGGGCTGGAATGCGTCGTGGAGGGGCTCGAAACGTCGTCGCAAGCGGAGGTCGTCAAGGCACTGGGCGCCCGCGCGGTGCAGGGCTATCTCTTCAGCCCGCCCATGCGTTCGGGCGCCATCTCAAGCTATCTGCAATCCGCGCGCGAACAAAGTCAGGCAAACGACGCCCCGCACTGATCGCCATGCCGCGACCCGGCTAACGCGGTGCAGCGTCGTACTCCAGCTTCGGATACCAGTCGCGCCCGCGGCCGCCCGGCGTCATATCGAGCACGGTCCATAAGGGCATGACGTCAGGCGCGCCGCGCGGGTCCTGCCCCGGGTCGGCGGTCCACGGGCCCATTTCCTGGGCCCAGAAGTGCCGCACCGTGCCACCGGACCGCGTGAACACGTTGAACGCCGGGACGTCGTCTCCGTCGAGATCCTCGCCCGCATAGTCACGGTTGAACGTGTTCCCCGCCGACGAATAAAGCCGCAGATACCGCCAGCCGCGCTGCTTCGCGAAAGCGGCGAGCTTCTGTATAGGCGAACGGCCGATGACCGCAAAGGCGACGCGCTGCAGAATGTCGGGCATTTCGCCGTCGTGAGCGCTCAGCAGCGAGGTGCACATCGGGCAAGGGCGCTTGCGCCTCGGACCGAACATCCAGTTATAGGTGACGAGCGTGTCGTGAGCGCCGAACATTTCACTGAGGGTGACCGGTCCCGCCTCGCCTTCAAAGCGGTAGTCCTCCGGCACCACGCCGCCCGGCGGCAGCGCGCGGCGCTGCGCGGCGACGCGCTCGATATGGCGGCGCAATTCTATTTCTTCAGCAAGCAGGTCGTTGCGTGCCCGGCGATATTCGGCGCTTTCGCCGGGGAAACGGCAAGGCGAGTCCGCCAGTTCGCGGGCCGGCCTGAGCTTTGGTGCGGCTTGGTTCAGTTGAGTCATCTGCCATCTCCTGTCGAGAAGAAGAACAAGCAGGCGGCCTGCAGTATGCGCAAAGCCGCCCTATGCACACGACGATCCACTGTGCAGCGAATCGACAGCCCCCGCGAAGAATTTCTCACAGGGCGCTGAAAGCGAGTCTTTGCGCACTGCAATGAAAACCGCCGGAAAATGATCCGCACGTCGCGGTATGCTGTCGCCAAACCGCACGCACGCGGCCTCGCTCGCGTGGCGCCGTCATATGAGGATGCAATGCCGATCCGTCTGCCGCCCTTGCCCGCGCTTCGTTTTTTTGAAGCGGCGGGCCGGCATCAAAGTTTCAAGCTCGCCGCCGCCGAATTGAACGTCACGCCCAGCGCCGTGAGTCACGGCATTGTCGGTCCCGAGGAAGCGCTCGGGGTCGAACTCTTCGTGCGCGAGCCGCGCGGCATTTCGCTGACCGCAACGGGCGCCGACTATCTTTCCTACGTTTCCGAGGCGTTCTCGTTGATCGCGATCGGCACGCAGCGTCTGCCGAATCATCGCGCGAACCGCCCGATTGCGCTCAGTTGCGCGCCGACGTTTGCGTCGCGCTGGTTGCTGCCGCGCTTGCCGCATTTCAGGGAGCGTTGGCCGAAAGTGAATGTGACGGTCGACACGTCGCATCGTCAGGTCGGTTTTCCCGTGGATGGATTCGATTTCGCCATCCGCCTGAGCCGCGCGCCGGTTGCGGGCACCGCGTGGACGCGGCTCTTTGGAGAACAGCTCGTACCCGTATGCAGTCCCGGCTATCTGGAGTCGCTGCGCGATGTGCAGGGCACGCCGTTGTTACGCAATGCGACGCTGATTCACGTGAATGCCGCGAGCGAAGACTGGCAGACCTGGCTCGAAGCCACCGGCGCGGAGCATGTGGATCCGGACGCCGGCTTGCGGGTCGACACGATCCAGCTCGCATTCGAAGCCGCAAGCATGGGACTCGGCGTTGCACTCGGCCGCAGGCCGCTGGTGAATCGCGACCTCGAAAGCGGCGCGCTCGTGCAAGCCGCTTTCGACACGGTCAACTCGGCCACTGCATATTGGCTCGTCAGTGCCGAGAACGCCGACCGGCGGCCGGAACTGCTCGATTTCAGGCAATGGATACTGGCCGAGGCCGCGCAGTTCTCATGCGACACGAGCGTCGAGGCGCCAGCAGGGCAATAAGCGCTGGCGGTAACCGCACGCAGGTGAGCCCGCTCACCTGTCGTCAAAAACTTTTCTTTTGCTGCTTCGGGTTCTCGCTGCGACCATGACGTCAAAGGAGATCAGAGCCATGTCGACCGCCAGCAGCAAGCGCTTCGCGCCCGCTTTCAATCACACCACACTCGTCATTCTCGCCGCCGCGCTCGTCCTCAGCGCGGCAATGGGAATCCGGCAAACGTTCGGGCTTTTTATCGGGCCGTTTTCATTCGATCGCGGCTTGCCCGTCACGCTCATCGCGTTCGCGATTGCGCTGCACAATCTCGTGTGGGGCTTCGCGCAACCCTTCGCGGGCGCGGCGGCGGACCGCTACGGCTCCACCCCGGTGGTGGCCTTCGGCGCAACGACGTTCGCGTTGATCGGCCTGTTCAACATGATCGGAAGCTGGGCGTGCGGCTGGTTGGGCGGCCGGTTCCGGCAGCATTACGTGCTCGGCTGGCTGTATCTGATTCGCAGCGTGACGATCGGTGCATTCTTCGTACTGCCGAAAAGTGCCCTGACGGTCGTGCTATTCGCAGCCGTGAGGGGTCTGACGTGGCTCGGCACCGTCCCGCTGACGAGCGGGCTCGTGGCGAAAGTCTTCGGTATCCGGCATCTCGGCAGCCTGTTCGGCGTCTGCTTCCTGAGCCATCAGATCGGCTCGTTTCTCGGCGCGTGGCTGGGCGGCGTGGTCTTCGACATGACGGGCTCGTATTCGCTGCTGTGGCAGGCCACGGTGGCGAGCCGACTTGTCGCGGCCCTATTGCATTTTCCGATCGACGACACCGCGCTGCATACGCCCGCATTGCAGTCAGAACCTGCAGGCGCATGAACGGCGGCTCGAAAAATACGCCTATTTTTGCGGCGCATCCGGCGCGGGTTTCGGCACGCGGCCCATCAAATAGAACTCGTCGTTGGGCCGCATGGAAATCACATTCGCCATGCGATTCGACAAGCCGAAAAATGCGGTGATTGCCGCGATGTCCCAGATGTCATCGTCAGAGAAGCCATGTTCGCACAAGGCCTGGAAGTCGGCTTCGTCGACGCTGCCCGATTCTCGGCATACCTTCAGTGCGAAGTCGAGCATGGCCTTCTGCCGCGCGGTGATGTCGGCCTTGCGGTGATTGACCGCCACCTGATCCGCCAGCAGCGGTGCCTTTTCGTAGATGCGCAAAATCGCGCCGTGCGCTACCACGCAATAGAGGCACTGGTTCACGGCGCTCGTGGCCACGACGATCATTTCACGTTCGCCTTTTGTGAGCCCGCCCTCTTTCAGCATCAACGCGTCGTGGTAGGCAAAGAACGCGCGAAACTCGTCGGGCCGATGCGCGAGTGTCAGAAACACATTCGGCACGAAGCCAGCCTTCTGCTGCACTTCGAGAATCCGCGCGCTGATGTCGTCGGGCCATTCGCTCGGCTCGGGCACCGGGTAGCGTCTGATCGGCTGAAGCGTTGCCATGCTGTGTCTCCGTTATAGCGCGATAGGTGATGACAATTGTAGCGCTCGCGCAGATGGGCCGGACACCGCGCGCATCCGCTTGGTCAAAAGGTGTTCGCACGCTTCCCGAACGCGCGGCAATCGGGTATTTTTCACCGATTCATTCTCGATGAGCGTGCGGGTTCATGGACCGTCTCGAAGCAATGTCGATTCTCGTCGCCGCGGCGGAAAGCGGCAGTTTCTCCGCCGCGAGCCGCAAGCTGCATATGCCGCTGCCCACGGTCAGCCGCAAAGTCGCGGAATTGGAGGCGCATCTGAACGCGCGTCTTCTTGTGCGCTCCACGCGCAAGCTCACGCTGACGGACGCGGGTGCTGCCTACCTCGCGGCCTGCAAGCAGATTCTAGAGCAGGTCAGCGAAGCCGAAAGCGCCGCGGCAGGCGAGTACAGCACGCCGCGCGGCGAACTGGTGGTGACCGCGCCTGTCGTCTTCGGGCGGCTGCATATGCTGCCCATCGTCAGTGATTTTCTGGCGGCTTTTCCGGAGATAGCGGTGCGGCTCGTGCTCGCCGACCGCAACCTGCATCTGCTGGACGAGCATATCGACGTCGCCCTGCGTATCGGCAAGCTGCCCGACAGCAGCATGATCGCGATCGAGGTCGGCACCGTCGGCCGCGTCGTGTGTGCGAGTCCGCAATATCTTTCACGCGCCGGCGAGCCGGCAACGCCTGGCGATCTCGCACGCTTTTCGTGCGTCGTTTCCGATGCGCTGCCTTCTGGATTCCTATGGAATTTCGCGTCCGCTCGCAGCCCGCAGCAGACGGTGCCGGTTCATGCGCGACTGGCGGTGAATACGGCGGGGGCGGCAATCGATGCCGCCATCGCCGGTGTCGGCCTGACCAACGTACTGTCGTATCAGGCAGCCGGCGCCGTCAGCGAAGGAAAACTGAAACGGGTGCTGCGCGACTTCGAACCCGAGCCCGTGCCTGTCAGCGTCATGCATGCAGGTCAGGGAAAATTGCCGCTGAAAACGCGCAGTTTTATCGATTTCACCGTGCCGCGTCTGCGCGCCGCACTGGCTCGCGACAAGGACCTGCTGCGCAGTCACGGCCCGGCGCGCGGCAAGCGCAAACGGGCCTCGCCGGGCCGATAATGCCCGGCAGAAGGTCCGGCAAACCCCGCGCCTATCGACTAGACTTTTCGCCACACGCCTGAACCACGAACCTTCCCGCACCAGCAAACGGAGCCGCCATGTCGAACGTCCTGCACGATGCAGAACCCACCGTCGTCAGGGTTCGTCCCGGGAACGCCATGGCGACGAGCCAGCGTTTGCCCTATTTCGTGGGCATTTCCGCCGGCACTGCGCGAGCCACGGGTTTATCGATGTACATGGTCGTCGTGCCGCCGGGTGCTCACGCAGAGCCGCACTATCATGCCGACTTTGAAACGGCGATTTTCTGTTCATTCCGCCGGGCGTGCCGCACCAGCCGTTCAATCTCGACGAGCGCGTTGCAGCGCGAGCAATCGTGGCGCGCAATCAGCCAGACGAACACGAACGCGTCGTGCCCTACGATCCTGCTGCTGAACCGCGCTAGCTTTTTTTCGAGTGGTACCCTGCTCGCGCTACCGCATACACAATACGGCCGCGCCGTTGACTCTGCCGTCGCGCAGGTCGTTTAGCGCGCGGTTTGCATCCGCGAGTGCATAGGGCGTGGTCTCGATGTTGAGCGGCACGTGCGCCGCGAGTTGCACGAAAGCGTGACCATCGGCGCGCGTGAGGTTGGCAACCGAGCACACGCGCCGCTCGCCCCACAGCAGCTCGTAGGGGAACGACGGAATGTCGCTCATATGGATGCCGCCGCACACCACCACGCCGCCCTTCGCCACCGCCTTCAACGCTGCGGGCACGAGCGGGCCGGCAGGCGCGAAAATCAGCGCTGCGTCGAGTTGTTCCGGGGGCGTCTCGTCGCTGCCGCCGGCCCACTGCACGCCGAGCCGCAACGCGAACTGCTGCGCGGCAGTGTCGCCGGGGCGCGTCAGGGCGAACACCGTGCGCCCCTGGTGCAGCGCCATTTGCGCGGCGATATGCGCGGCCGCGCCGAATCCGTAGATGCCGATTGCGCGGGCATCACCCGCCATGCTCAGCGTGCGGTAGCCGATCAGGCCCGCGCACAGAAGCGGTGCGGCTTCGACATCGGCATAGCGCTCGGGCAAGTGCAGGCAGTAGCGGCTATCGGCGACAGTGCGTTCCGCGTAACCGCCGTCGATCGTGTAACCCGTGAAGCCGGGCTCGTCGCATAGATTTTCGCGGCCGCTCGCGCAATAGGGGCAGTGGCCGCAGGTAGAGCCGGTCCGCGGCACGCCGACGCGATCGCCTACTGCGAAGCCCGTGACACCGTCGCCCAGCGCCGCCACGGTCCCGACGATTTCATGTCCGGGAATGACGGGCTGTTTCGGATGCGCGAGTTCTCCGTCGATCACGTGCAAGTCGGTGCGGCACACGCCGCATGCATGAACGTCGATCAGCAATTGACCCGCAGCCGGCCGCGGCTCGGGCATCTGCCTTTCACGCAGCACCGGAGCGGTCCCGTCGAACACCATTGCGCGCATGTCATTCCCCTCTTGCATGGCGGATGGCGCGGCGTCGCTCCTGTGCTTGCAGATTGCCGCGCGTGACGCGTGACGCGAGGCAAAGGCCTGCGCTGCCGCCCTACTGGCTCGCGCCGGACGCGCCAGTTGCCGGCGGCGCCATGCTATTGCTCGTCGCAGCCGGCCCGCTCATGCCCGCGGTTCCCACCGTATCGTTCGTGCCAGAGCGTTTGCACCCAAAAGTACCGCCTGCCAGCGCCGCGATCAATACGGCGACCATCGCCTTCCTTAGTACGGGTTCCATCATAATCTCCTTATCGCTGGTGAGCATCGAATGTCACGCTTTTCGCCCTTGGCGAGGCGCGGCTACTTCGACAGATCGGGCGCACATCGGCCACTTGCCGGAAAAGCGCCTGAAAATAGACGCATCGCCAGCATGCCGACACGGCACGGCTTCGCAATACGCGGCCACCTTCTGTCCCTGTACAACTTGCAATGCCATGTAAAAAGCGCAACCTGTAGGCTGTATGCGCTCAGGCCTGCTATTGCTTCGGGTAGCGCAAAGTCGCCAGTACGACCTCGTGCGGATGGTTCAATGCTTGCGAGTTCGCATGGCAGGGTAAGGACGGCAACGCATGCGGTTAACGCATGCATGACTTGCGCCCGTTTTGAGCCTGCGCCCCACAACGGGGTCAGTGCCCACGGTCTCCTCGCCGGGCCGCGCTCAACCGCGCCGCATAGAGACGAACGTCCGCACATGCAACATGCGAGGTGATCCAGCGTGCAGATGGGCAAAGTTCACACAGAGCCGCGGGCCACGCGGCGTCACGCACACGTTCTGGACCGGCTCGCGCGCTGGATTCCGGCGCTCACGTGGATGCGCGAGTATCGGCTCGCCTGCCTGCCGCACGACGCTGCCGCGGGCGTCACGCTGAGCGCCGTGCTGGTGCCGGCGGGGATGGCGTATGCGGAGGCTGCGGGCATGCCTTCTGTGGCGGGCCTGTATGCGTCGCTTGCGGCGCTCGTTGCCTATGCCGTGTTCGGCTCAAGCCGCATCCTCGTGGTAGGATCGGATTCCGCGCTGGTCGCGCTGATTCTCGCGGCCGCGATACCGCTCGCCCCGCATGGGGCGGCCCGCAAGCGGTCATGCTGGCGGTCGCCCTTGCGCTGCTCTCTGGCCTGCTGTGCGTGGCCGTGGGCCTCCTCAAACTGGGCTATATCGCCGATCTCCTTTCCACGCCGATACGCCACGGCTATCTCAACGGCATCATGCTGACCATCATAATTAGTCAGTTACCCAAAATATTGGGTCTTCCGGTGAAGGGCGAATCGTTCCTCGCGCGGGTCCACGAACTGGCGCGCGGCGTACTGGCGGCCCAGATCAACGGCGCGGCGCTCGCCATCGGCGTGGGCTCGCTTGTCGTAATTCTGGCCTGTCGACGCTGGGCGCCCAGACTGCCTGGCGTCCTTATCGCGGTCGCGGCGGCCACGCTTGCCGCATCGTGAGCCGATCTGGCGACACGTGCGGGCATTGCCGTCGTCGGTAGCGTGCCGCGCGGTCTACCGGCGCCTGAATTTCCGCTGCTCGCATTGAGCGAGTGGCTCGCGCTCGGCACGACGGCGTTGGCGATTTCACTCGTCACGCTGACCGACGTCAGCCTGTTGTCGCAAACTTATGGACTGCGCGGCGGGCGACACGTCGATCGCGTCTGTTTCCTCGGCGTCGTGCTGTCCGGCGTCGTGGCAGGCGTGGGGATCGCCCTGGCGCTCGCCGTGCTGATGTTTCTGTGGCGCGCGTGGCGGCCGTATGCGGCGGTGCTGGGGCGCGTCGACGGGGTGTGAAGGGATACCACGATATCTCGCGGCATCCCGATGCGCGGCGCGTGCCGGGGCTCGTACTCCTGCGCTGGGACGCGCCGCTCTTTTTCGCCAACGCGCAGATTTTCCGCGAACGTGTGCAACAGGCGATCGACGCTGCACCCGCGCCCACACGCCGCATCGTGATTGCCGCCGAACCTGTGACCGACATCGACATCACCGCTGCGGACATGCTGGCCGAACTCGTCGAACAGCTCGAGGCGATGAACATCCAGCTCTGCTTTGCGGAATTGAAGGGGCCGGTCAAGGACAGCCTCAAACGCTACGGCATTTTCGAGCGAATCGGGGAACGGTGTTTCATGCCGACCGTTGGAGCCGCGGTCAGCGATTATGTGCAGGCTTATCGCGTCGAATGGCACGATTGGGAGGACGAAGCGTAAGCGCGCCGGCGCTCAGGCATAGCGTGCGAGAAACATGTCGGCGGCGGAATCGGCAATGGCCTGCTGCTCGGTCTCGCTGAGCGGCGGCTGGCCCATCGTCACCTGCGGCCAGAACGCAAACGCCTTGACGAGGCCCTGCAACTGATACGAGGCGAACACAGGGTCCGCAATCCGCAGACGTTTGTCCGCTGCGGCCGCGCGTATCCATACGGTGAGGTCTTCTTCGCGTTCGCCGAGGCGCGCGACCATGTCCCGCGCGCGTTCTGGCGAATGAATGCCCGCGGCGATCGCCACGCGCGCAAGCGCGAGGAACGACTCGTCGTTGAGAAGCCGCAGCTTGCGCATCAACAGTTCGACCAGTTGCTCGCGCAACGGTATCGTCGCCCGATAGGCAAAAGCGTCGCCGGCATGGCTCGCGTCCCACAACTGCCGCAGGATTTCGGCGAACAGCGCTTCCTTGCTCGGGAAATGGTTATAGACCGTGCGCTTGGAGACGTTCGCGCGCGCGGCGATGCGGTCCATGCTGGTGCCGTCGAAGCCCGCCGCGAGAAATTCGTCGATAGCCGCGACAATCACGGCGACCCGCTTGCGGTCGGTCAGGCGTTGATGAGTGACGGTGGGGTCCATCCGGAAATTTTACACCGGGCAGTTTACTTTTTGAGATTATAAAGTACACTCCTCAGTCTACTTTCGACTTGGGGCGGCGTACATGACATCGTTTCTCGACTCCATTAGCCGTGCCTTGGGCGTCCACGCCGCGAGGCGCGGGCGCGAGCTGGCCGGCCTCTCGGCACAGCACGACGGCGAGCGCTTTCGCAACGTGAAGCCGCGTCCCGTCGAAGGATTCGGCAAGACCTTACGCATTGCGTGGAATGTGCTGTTGAATAAGCCCTCGGGCACGGTGCCGGAAGGCGCCTTACCTGTCGACGCATTGACGCGCGACGATCTTCACACGGCGCCCGATCGCAGCCTTTACCGGCTCGGGCATTCCACCCTGTTGCTCAGGTTGCGCGGCCGGTTCTGGCTGACCGATCCGGTGTTCGCGGAACGCGCTTCGCCGTTCCGTCGCGTCGGTCCCAAGCGTTTTCATGCGCCGCCTATCGCGCTCGCGGATCTGCCGCCGCTTGCCGGCGTGCTGCTTTCGCACGATCACTACGATCACCTCGACCGCTAAACGGTGCTGGCGCTCGCCGCCACGACCGAGCGCTTCGTCACGTCGCTCGGCGTCGGCCACCGGCTGATCGAATGAGGTATCGACGCGAACAAGGTGCGTCAGCTCGACTGGTGGCAAAGCGTGGACGTCGGCGGTATTGCATTCACGGCGACGCCCGCGCAGCATTTTTCCGGGCGCAGCCTCTTTGACGGCAATAGCACGCTGTGGGCCTCGTGGGTTATCGTCGACGACGACCTGCGCGTGTTCTTCAGCGGCGACACCGGCTACTTCGACGGCTTCAGGACGATCGGCGAGCGCCTCGGGTCGTTCGACGTGGCACTCGTGGAAACCGGCGCGTACGACGCACAGTGGCCCTATGTCCACATGCAGCCTGAAGACACCGTGCAGGCCCATGTCGATTTGCGCGGCCGCTGGCTGGTACCGATTCACAACGGCACATTCGATCTCGCCATGCACCGGTGGTATGAGCCGTTCGAGCGCGTACTCGGACTCGCCGCGGCGCGCGGCGTCGCGCTTTCCACACCGCGCATGGGCGAGCGGCTCGATCTTGCCGCACCGCATCGCGGCGAGCGTTGGTGGCGCCATGTGATGGAAGCGGCGGAGGCACCCGAAGTATCGCGCGGCCTGGTTGCACGCCTATTTGCGTGCAGCAGCGCGGCGCGGGCCAATTCGAAAGGTAATGCGTGAGGCCGGGCGCTTTATCGCTTTCCGCTTTCGGCACTTGCCACACGTATGACTCGTCTCCCGGCAGAGTAATCACTCTATTGTTCTAGCTCGCAGCAAGTAAGAAAAGAAGCGCCGGTGATCAATGCGGGCGTCTCGTATAACATCGACAAGCACTGGTCGGTCGACGTGTCGCTCTCGTATATGCGGCTCTGCACGCGCGCGACGCTGACCACGAAGTCCCCGGTCGGCACGGTGACGAGCACGGACCAGGCTGAAGCTGGATTGGATCGCGTCGTTTGTCTCCGTCGGCTATCGCTTCTAATTCCGCCAATATAGTGAAGCCTTAATCGGTGAGAACCACCGTCACCGCTTTTGCATGCTTCATTTCGAAAGTACTGAGCCGCCCTGCGCGAACATCGAGTACCAGACGCTCGATTAACTCGACTTCGCGCTCGCGCTCCAACTCCGCACTCGTTGCGGACGCAATCTTATCGAGGCACACCCGCCGGCGCGCCAGCAAGAAATTGACGGCGCTCGCGCGCCGCATAAAGAACGGCTCCATCTTCGTGTTGTCGGTGGAAAGACGCATGACTTGTGGCGGAACGCGACCATAGCACGCACATATCAACCGCCGCTACCGCGCAAAGAACCGGAAAGAAACACGATCCGGTCGCCGTCTCCTGCGAGAGTCTTGCCCGCACGCCAGCAAAAACTCTAACGGCAGCTTTAGCCGCAATTACGCGCCGTTCGCTTCGGCAAAAGCCGATATCGCGGCATTCCCGCTGCTGCGACTAGAATACCGATAGCGCATGCGCAAGCGCACAACGTTCAGAGCTTTGCTATTCGGGCCGCCAATACGATACTAATGGCCTGCTCGTATTCCGCTTTCGAGGAACCGCCGATGACCGCCCTGCTCACACGCGAATTCGCTTCCAGATTCGCCAATCTCGCGCTCGCTCACCTCACGCGCGAATATCCGAACAAACTCACGCATTCGCTGGCCGGCCCGCAAGACGTGCAAAGCCCGCGCGCGTTGCATCCCATCTTTTACGGCAGCTATGACTGGCACTCGTGCGTGCATGGCTACTGGCTGGTTCTTCATCTTATTGAGCGCTTTCCGGACCTGCCGGAAGCCGAACGTATTGTCGCTGTGGTCGACGAGCACTTCACGGCTGCGAACGTCGCCGGCGAGCGGGCTTACCTCGACCTGCCGCATAACCTCGGCTTCGAGGCCTTATGGCTGGGCGTGGTTGCTCACGCTCAGCGCGCAACTACATTCGTTGAAGCTCTCGCACGGCGCGCGCTGGTCCAAGACTTTTGCGCCGCTTACCGAGGTTTTCGTCGAGCGCTTCGAGACGTTCCTGCCCAAAGCCACTTATCCGTTACGGGTGTGCACGCATTTCAACATGGCCTTCGCGCTCGCGCTTACGCTCGATTTCGCGCGGCAAACCTCGCACGGCTCGCTGAAGGCGTTAATTGTCAGCATGGCGGAGCGCTGGTTTTTGCATGACGTGGGGTGCCAGGCGTGGGAGCCCGCCGGCGACGAGTTCCTCTCGCCCTCGCTGATGGAAGCGGAATTGATGCGGCGCGTTTTGCCGCCCGCACAATTCGTCGACTTGTTCGGGCGCTTTCTGCCCGATCTGGGCGCGAAAAAGCCCGCTACGTTATTCGAGCCGGTCACGGTCACGGACCGCACCGACGGCAAGATTGCGCACCTCGACGGCCTCAACCTGAGTCGCGCCTGGTGCCAGCGCTCGCTCGCCCGTGCATTGCCCGCAGGTGACATCCGCCGGGCCGCGCTGCTCGATTCCGCCGAGCGGCATTTGCAAAGTGCGCTGCCTCATGTGGCCGGAGACTACATGGGCGAACATTGGCTGGGTACCTTCGCGACGCTCGCCCTCGAGGCGTGAAGAGAAGCGCGGGCCGGCGCATCCGTCCGGCCCACACACGGGAACGGTCCCGTTCTGAAGTCACTGTGCCCTATGCATCACTGCGCCGACAGCTTCTTCGGCTTCGGCGGCGTTTGTACCTTGTTGTACTGGAACTCGGGCGTGGCCTTCAACGCCGCCTTCGTCGCGCCGGCCAGATAAAAGTTGCCCGAACGAATGTCGAGCGCGGCAATCGGTACGGCTACATCATGCGACGCAACGCCGAGAAACCCGCCTGCAGCGACAATCGCTGCGGACAGCGAGCCGTCCGGTGCCACCACGAGATCACGGATCGAACCGATCTTCTCGTTCTGATCGTTGTACACGGCCTTGCCGAGAATGCTCTTTTTCACGCTCCAGCCGCTCAGCAACGCATTCGATTGCTCGACAGTCACGCCAAGAGGTTGCGTGCCCGCGACTTGCGCGTGCGCGCCGAAGCTCGCTGCGGCCACCGCAGTCGCCACCAGAAGTTTGCCCAAAGTCATTTCATATACTCCGCTGTTTTAGAAGATTGACCAGCGCATGATCGCGCCGAAACACACGCTGCCAAACCATCATACCGGCTACGCCGCGCGGCTGCATGCCCGGTGACATGAGCACCGGCGAGCACAGGGCGCCGCTGCATGCGCAGGGCGGTAAAATCGCATCAGGCGACGACGCGCCGTTTCCAAGGCACAGGTGGTGGGTTTGACAGAGCTCGAGCAGGGTTTCATCTTGACGCGGCATTGGAGGGACACGCCCGCCGGTACCGAAGTCGATTTCTGACTGGCAACGGATGCCGGGCCCCATCACATCCGTTTGCGCCATCAAACATCGGTTGCATTCATTCCTGCCGAACAGCGCGAACGCGCTGAAACGATTTTGCGCCGCGAGGCACCGCTGGATCTGCGTCCACTCGAACTGCACGACTTTCATCACCGACCGGTGCTGGGACTTTACTGTCCGCAATATCGCCAGTTGACCGGCTACGAGAAGCGCCTGAAGCAAGGCGGCGTGGAGGTTTACGAGGCCGATGTCTTTCCGCCGGAGCGCTACATGATGGAGCGCTTCATCACCGTTCCGGTGTGGTTCAGCGGCGAGCGGCAGAGCGACAAGGCGCTCGTGAATGGCGAACTGAAACCGGCGGCGGACTATCGGCCTTCATTGAGGCTGGTTTCGCTCGACATCGAGACCAGCGTTCATGCAGAGCTGTATTCGATCGCTCTCGAAGGTTGCGGCCAGCGCCAGGTGTACATGCTCGGGCCGCCGAACGGCGATGCCAGCAAGCTCGACTTCGACCTCAAATACTGCGAAACGCGCGCAGAGTTGCTGGAAAAATTGAACACGTGGATGGAGCGGCACGATCCCGATGCGATCATCGGCTGGAATCTCTTGCAGTTCGACTTGCGGGTGCTGCAGCAGCACGCCGAACAATACCGCGTGCCGTTGCGGCTTGGACGCGGCGGCGCCGTGATGGAGTGGCGCGAACACGGACTGAAGCAGAACCATTATTTCGCGGGCGCCGCGGGACGATTGATTATCGACGGCATCGAGGCGCTGCGTTTAGCCACGTGGAGCTTTCCGTCGTTCAGCCTCGAACATGTGTCGCAAGCCGTGCTGGGCGAAGGCAAATCCATCGACAGTCCCTATCAGCGCATGGATGAAATCCAGCGCCGCTTCGACGAAGACAAACCCGCCCTGGCCCAATACAACCTGAAAGATTGCGAACTCGTCACGCGCGTCTTCGCGAGAACGGAATTGCTGCCGTTTCTGCTCGAACGCGCCACGGTGACGGGTCTGCCCGCCGATCGCAGCGGCGGTTCGGTGGCGGCGTTCACGCATTTGTAAATGCCGCGAATGCACCGGCAAGGCTACGTGGCGCCCAACGTCGGCGACGTGGCCGGCGCCGCGAGTCCAGGCGGTTTCGTCATGGACTCGCGCCCGGGCCTCTACGACTCGGTGCTGGTGCTCGATTACAAGAGCCTGTATCCGTCGATTATTCGCACGTTTCTGATCGACCCGGTCGGGCTCGTGGAAGGTATGCTCCATCCCGGCGACGATGAGTCCGTGCCGGGCTTTCTCGGCGCGCGCTTCTCACGCACGCGCCACTGTCTGCCGTCGATCGTGGGCCAGGTCTGGCAAGGCCGCGAAACCGCCAAGCGAGAGCAGAACAAACCGCTCTCACAGGCGCTGAAGATCATCATGAATGCGTTTTACGGCGTGCTGGGCTCAATCGGTTGCCGCTTTTTCGACCCGCGTCTGGCCTCGTCGATTACCATGCGCGGCCATGAAATCATGCACCGCACGCGCGAGCTGATCCAGGCCGAAGGCTATGAAGTCATCTACGGCGACACAGACTCGACCTTCGTCTGGCTCAGGCACGCGCATGACGAAGACGACGCGCGCCGCATCGGACGTGCGCTCGTTGAACATATCAACGCATGGTGGCGGCAAGATTTACAACAGCGCTTCGGGCTCGAAAGCGCGCTCGAATTGCAATTCGAGCGGCATTACCGGCGTTTTTTCATGCCGACCATTCGCGGCGCGGAAGAAGGCAGCAAGAAACGCTACGCCGAGCTCACCGTGTCGGCGGACGGGCACGAAGAGATTGTCTACAAGGGCCTTGAAACCGTACGCACTGACTGGACTCCGCTCGCGCAGCAGTTCCAGCAGGAGCTTTATAGGCGCATCTTCACGCAGCAGCCCTATCAGGACTACGTGCGCGACTACGAACGCAATGTGCCGCCGCATGTGCGCGCCGCCCGCGTGGCCGACGAATTCAACCGCCGGCAAGGTCGTCCGCTGCAATACCAGAACGGCGGCTGGATCAGCTATGTGATGACGATTGCCGGCCCCGAGCCGCTCGAAACACTGCGTTCCGCGATCGACTACGAACACTACCTCACGCGTCAATTGCAACCCGTTGCCGATGCAATCCTGCCGTTGCTGCGCGATGACCTTACACGGCTGATGTCCGGTCAAAAGCAGTTGTTCTGACTTTTGACGCGGCGCGAGCAGCGGCAAGCCGATCCTCTCAACTGCAACTAATTACTGTGGCGCTGGAAAGCCCAGCCCGTCCGCTTTGGTCCGCAACTCCGCAAAACGGCCGCCCGGCGCACTGAACGCCGTATTGGGCACCAGTTGGCTCTTGTCCAGTTGCGCGATGCCGCTCGCGCCCGACGTCGCCGTCGAGATATTGGAGCAGGCCGAGCCGAAGGTGCCTTGATTCACAGCAATGGCCGGCGCGTCGGTGCGCGCGGGATCGGTAAAGTCGAGTGCGTATGCCATGTTGAATGTCGTCGAATCGCTTGCACGCACGCCAAGCGGATCGAGGCCGAAGCGCTAGGCGAGCAACTGGTGAATGGAACTGGGATCGAACGGATAGCGCGACACGTAGTTGGCGCGCACGCGCGGGCCGAGCAGCATGCACGGTACGCGGAAACCGAGCCGGCCGTCGTTGCCGAGCGCGGCTTCCGCACTGGAGACCGGCTTGACCGGCGGCGCCACGTGTTCCATGAAACCGCCCCACTCGTCATACACGATGATCATCAGCGTCTTGCTCCAGTTCGGGCTCGTGCGCAACGCGTCGTAGATCTGACCGAGCAGCACCTGGCCGTTGCGCACGTCGGCATGAGGATGGTCGTCGTTCGACGTGCCCTGCGCTTCGCCGACAAAGCTCGGATCGACCATGCAGAACGAGGGCAAGGTGCCGGCCGCCGCGTCGGTGAGAAACTCGGAGAAAAGCTTAGAGCGGCCCACATAGCGCGTGCCGTACAGCGCGGTAAACGGCACGTCGTGGAAGTAATAGGTCGAAGAAAATGTTCTTCGCTTCGAGGCGGTCCCAGATGGTCGGCAGCGACGACGTGTCGAGCGTGTCCGACAGGCGGTCCGTTTCTCCGCTATGCAGATACACGCGGTTTGGATACGTGTCGGCGAGAATGCCGCTCATATAGTAGTCGCAGACCGTGTATTGCGTGACCGCGCCGCGATAGAAGTCGAGATCCGCGGACTGGAAATAGCCGATCGGCAGCAGATCGCCACGCGTGAGGCTCGTGGCGGCTGTCAGCAGGAAGCCGTTCATGGCGCCATTGGCGAGATGAACGCGTCCGGCGTCGTATGAATGATTGGGGTCGGCGAACGAGCATGCCTGATAGCCATATGCGGGGTTCGTTGCGAGCGCAAATGGAGCATGCGTTTCTCCGAACGCATCCTTGAAGGTTCGGCCGGTCTGGACAGTTTCGGCATTCGGGACCCAGCCCATCAAATGGTCGAAGGAGCGGTTTTCCATGGTGACCAGCACCACGTGATCGATTCCCGACGTGGCCGGATCAGGCAGCGCGGGGCGCGCAAGATTCGCGCGGTCGGGCGGAATCGTGCCGACAGGCTGGGGTGCGCCCGAACCGGAGCCGCCGCCACCGCCTCCTCCACAAGCCGACAGCCAGTAGCGGGCTTAATGAACGCCAATGCCTATACGCCCAATGCGCGCCCAAATCCGCGCCCGATCAGCGCCCAATGCCCGCCCAATGCGTTCTCCGCATAGCTCAAGACATGCTATTTCTGCAGACAAAATCCGGCATGCCGCCCATGCCCGCGATTGCCTTCAAAAACACCCTCTATTCGGCGAATTGAAGTGCGGCTGCCCGGAGCACACTGACATCGTGCCAATCGCGCCTGGAGTTCCAAATGTCTTCCCGTCATCGCCCGAATCGCCAGTTCGACGAAAACCTCTACGAGCCGGCAACGGCCGAATGGCGCAACCCGGCGCCGGCAATCGACAGCCAGATCATGCACGGGCTGCATCTCGCTTCGCAGAATGTGTTGCATCTCGCGATGCAGACGTACAATGCAGCGGTGCGCGGTGTGAAAGTGCGGCGCATGCAGCGCGGGAGTCGCTAGTACAGCAGCTTGGCGTCGCGACGCACCTGATCGACGAGCTGATTTCCTGCGGCACCGACCAACCCACGATGTACTGACCGGCCGGCCATAGCGGCACGGGCAACAGAACAACAGCAGTTTTCAATCTTCGGGACACGAAATGAGCGCTTTGACGGTAATTCTTGGCATCTGGGCGATCGTCGCGTTCTGCGCGGTGCTGTTCATTCGCGGCGCCACGGCGCGTGTCGAGCGGCCCACCGAGTCGACCCAACGCCGTCCGGCGCGTTTTTCCATCGCAGAATAAGGGCTCGAGCGCGGGTTGCCGTGGGTTGCATCGACCCATGGCGTGGTTGCACCGGACTTGCGCCAACGCCGGTGCAACCGCTCCCGGCGCGCCATTCGCGGCTAGGATTAACCCTTACCTATCCGGGTCGGGTTCGGCACGGATCACACCGCCTGTCGCCTTGTCGCGCGACGTCTTCTAATGAGCGGCCGAACGGATCACGAATCGTTGCCGTACCGGCCGATTCCTCGTGCTCGGCGATCTCGTCGCCGTCGCTAACCACAACAGACATTCCATTGTCAGCAGCACGCGCAGGCAGCCAGCGGCGCAGCCACGTGCGTGCTTCGCGTCGCGAAGCTGCCCCGTCCCCGCGAGTTGACACTTACATGCCTCATGAGGTATATAAGTACCATGGATTCAACCTTCGCCATCATCGCCGAGCCGAGCCGTCGCGCCATTCTCAGTCTGCTTGCATCTTCGGAGCGGTCCGTGGGCGATATCGAGGAGCAGCTCAACCTCTCGCAGCCTTCCGTTTCAAAGCACCTGCGCGTTCTGCGAGAGGCGGGCTTCGTGGAGTCGCGCGTCGACGCGCAGCGGCGCCTGTATCGGATCAAACCGGAGCCGCTCATGGAGATCGACGCGTGGCTCGCTCCATTCCGCCGTTTCTGGTCGGTTCATCTTGACGCGCTCGAGCGTCATCTCGATCAGACCCATCCCGCACCACGCCGCAAGGAGAAGAAACGATGAGCAATCGCAACGCATACAGGTCCGGCCCAGCCGCCGGCGCAGAAGTTCAGAAAGACAGAGACAGGTGGACGCTGGTGCTCGTGCGCGAGCTGCGTCATTCTCCCGAGCGGGTCTGGCACGCGCTGACGGACCCGGCCAGCCTGCGCGAGTTGGCGCCGTTCGACGCGGACCGCAGCCTTGCATCGGTAGGGCCCGTCAAGCTTTCCACGGTCGGCACGCCCACCCCGCAGGTCTCCGAGACACAGATCACGCGTGCCGACGCGCCGAATGTGCTGGAGTACCGCTGGGGCGAGAACGATCTTCGCTGGCAACTGGAGCCGCTCGGCGACGGCACGCGTCTCACGCTGTGGCATAACATCGACCGCAAGTTCATCTCGATGGGCGCGGCCGGCTGGCATATCTGCCTCGACGTGCTCGATCATTTCCTCGCCGACGATGCGATGAATTTCGAATGGCCGCGCCTGAACAGCGAGTACGCGAAGCAATTTGGCCTCTGAACCCAAAAAGCTTAGGAGAGCAATATGAACAGATCCGCGTCTGCCGAAACACAGCCTGCCTCCGAACTGATAGACCAAAGAATCGCAGATCTCGCGGACTGGCGCGGTGCGACCCTGAGCAGAATACGCCAGCTCATCCACGAGGCCGATCCGGAGGTAATCGAAGAATGGAAATGGATGGGCACGCCCGTTTGGGTCGCATGACGGAATCATCTGCACCGGCGAGTCGTATAAGTCGGTCGTCAAACTCACCTTCCTGAAAGGCGCCTCGCTGCCGGACCCCGCGAAGCTGTTCAACTCGAGTCTCGACGGCAATGCGAGGCGGGCAATCGACATCCGCGAAGGCGAAGAACTCGACGCGAATGCATTCAAGGCGCTCATTCACGCAGCAATCGCGCTGAACACGTCCGGCAAGAAATCAAAGCCGAAGCGCGCCCGTTAGCTGCACGAGCAACTAATCGCGCGCGCCGATGCGTGCCACGCACGCCTGCCTGACTCGTTCGACCGTCGTCGCCCAGTCCTCGCCTCGCTCGCGGCGAAAGAGCCGCAGCGTGTGCGGGTACCACGGCGAATCGTTGCGCGCGTGCATCCAGCGCCAGTCCACGTGCTTTTCCGGCAGCATCACCCAGCAGGGCTTGCCGAGCGACGCGGCAAGATGGGCGATAGACGTATCCACGCAAATCACCAGATCGAGCTGGCCGACGATGGCGGCCGTGTCGGCCAGATCGGTCACCATCGAACCAACATGAAGCAGGGGCTGAGCAGCGGGCGGGTTGCGCGCCTCGTCCTCGCCCTGCCCTTTCTGCAGACTCACGAAGCAAAGGCCGGGCCCGCTCCATAGCGGGAGAAGCGTTGCGAGCGATGGAATCGAACGATTCGCGTCGTTGTGATGCTTCGCATTGCCTTTCCACACGAGACCGACTTTGCGGCCCGGCGGCAAAGCGTCAAGCAAAGGCCGCCATTTTTCGACGCGCGCCGGTTCGACGACGAGCCGGACCGGCCGCGGAATGGTGTCGACCGTGGTACGCACATGCAGCGGCGCGCTCAGCAGGCTCGTCCAGCAGTCGTAGCTCGACGCGCGCGGCGGCCGAGTCGTGATCCAGACCGCATCCACGCCGTCCACGCGCGACATCAATCTGTGCAGCGCGGGCACGCAGGCAAACGCGATATGCGCGGCGCCTTGGGCCTTCAGCAATGCGAAATAACGGCTGAATTGCAGCATGTCGCCAAGGCCTTCTTCCTGCCAGACGAGCAACGAGCGCCCGGACAGCGCATCGCCCTGCCACTGCGGACAGGAAAGCCGCTGTACAGTCTGCCGATGCACGAAGCCCGCCTGCTGATAGCGGCACTCGTAGAGCGGCCAGCCCTCCTCGAAACGTCCCATGCCGAGCAGCAACACCGCGAGCGCAAAGCGCGCATCGCCGTAATCGGAGCGCAAGGCAAGCGCGCGACGGTAAGCGCTTTCCGCTTCGGACAAACGCCCGAGTTGCGCAAACGCGGCGCCCACGTTGTAATGCGCTTCGGCCAGATCGGGCTGAAGCGAGAGAGCTTGCTGGAATGCTTCGACGGCTTCAGGCAAACGGTCGACGAGGCGCAGCACGCAGCCGAGGTTGTTATACGCAGGCGCTATGTCGGGACGCAGGCGCACCGCTTCGCGATAAGCGGCCGCGGCCTCGTCCAGGCGTTCCAGCTTGAAGAGCACGACGCCAAGGTTGTAATGCGCTTCGGCGTAATCGGCGCGCAACGCAATGGCCTTGCGGTAGGCCGCCTCGGCCTCGGGCAGCCGCGCCAGATCGGTCAGCGCCGCGCCCAGATTGACGTGAGCTTCGGCGTAATCCGGGCGCATGGTCAATGCAAGCCGGCAGGCGAGTTCGGCTTCAGTCAGGCGCTGTGCTGCTTTCAGCGCGCCCGCGAGATTATTCAATGCTTCCGGATACTGCGGCCTGATGGTGAGCGCGTCGCGATAGGCCGCATCCACTTCGGCGACGCGGCCCAGATCCATCAACACATTGCCGAGATTGTTATGCGCTTCCGCGTGCGCCGGCAAAAACCGCAGCGTCTCGCGGTACGCCGCTTCGGCTTCGTGCAGACGCCGCAGCGCGTGCAGCACGACACCGTGGTTATAATAGTGCGCCTCGGCCTCCTCATGCCGGCCCTGCGCGTGCAGGACGGCCCCTAGCTGATGGTGAGCGTCTGCATGATCGGGCTGCAACGCAATCAGCTGCCGATAGATCGCCTTCGCTGCGGACAGCCGGCCGCGCATCTTCAGCAATTCGCCGAAACTTTCATAAACCTCGGCGTAGCCGGGCATGATGCGCAGGCATCGGCGCCAATGACGCTCGGCGTCGTCCACCTGACCGAGACGGCACGACGAAGCGCCCGCAATGTTGAGCGCGTCGGCCATCGCTTGCATCGCTGCATCGTCCAGCGCGCTGTCGTCGCACTCGACGGCGGGCACGACCGTCGACAATGCCACGGCAAAATTGTCCGCGGCGTACAACGCGATTGCCTGCTGGTTCAGTTGTGCGATGGAGGAGGCGAGCGGTTGGGCGAGAGTCATGAGTCCAATCATGTTGCGAGTGCGACGTCCACGTGCGGAATCGCCCGTGTTGCTAAGAGGCCGACATGTACCACGCAGATTAAGCGATCCGGCCCGGTTGTAACGGCGGAAATGAGCGAATTTCCGGCCTCAATCCGTTGATATGCCTGGCATCAGGCAGAAAAATGCAGCCGGCAGTGCTAGAATCGCCCGCGTTTCCCTGCTCATCGACATGACTCCATGTTCCCGCAACCGTCTGACAGCCTGGCTTGGCCTCATCGCCATGTGGCTCGTCGTGTTCGCGCCGGTCGTGAGTCAGGTGCTCGCGTTGCACCGCGCGCAGGAGCCGATTGCCGCGCTGTGTTCGGCGCTGCAGGTCGTGCAGCCCGGCGTGGCGGATCATGCCGGCCACGCTGAGGCGACGGCCGTGCACCTCAGCCACGACGACGCGTTCAGCGCTTGCGGCTACTGTCATCTATTGAGCATCATGTGGCGATGCCCACGGTGGCCGCAACAGAACCGTCGGTTGCCGTCGTCATGACAGGCACCGCGCCGCCCACTCTCTCCACCCGCTTCACACCGCTCGGCGCGTTTCCTTCCGGGCGTCCCAGAGCACCGCCTGCCGTTTCCTGATCGCCCGCGCGCGGCCGCAGTTCGTCGTGAGGTTCAGTCGGCGTTGGACCCGTCGAACTGCACGATCTCGATCCAGTTCGCGCTCTTGCCCACTGGATACTGCCCCAATGCAGTCAATGCGCCCGTTTCGCGATTGATCCGGTATGCGCTCAGGCTGGGCGACAACTGGCCGACTGCAAGCAGGTAGTTGCCCGACGGGTCGATATTGAAGCCGCGCGGCTGCTTTTCGGTCGGATACGTACCCCTGCGCGTCAGCTTGCCCGTTGCACGGTCCACGCGATAAGCGGCGAGCGTGCTCGACGTGCGTTCCGATGCATAGACGAAGCGGCCGTCGGGCGTGATATGCACGTCCGCGCCCCACGGTTTATCGCCAGCAAAATCGGGCGGCAGAATCGAAATGGTCTGTACCGGCTTCACGGCGTCGCGTTGCTTGTCGAACGTGAGAACATGGAGCTTGCCATCCAGTTCGTCGATCAGATAGACGAAACGCTGGTCTGGCGAGAAAACGAAGTGACGCGGACCCGATTTGCCAGGCAGCGAATACGCGGGCGCCGCGTCCTCAGTCAGCGCGCCGTTCGACGGGTCGAACTCCAAGCGCAACCATGCGTCGGCGCCCAGCACCGACGCGAACACGTAACGATTGTCCGGAGCGTTGCGAATGGCATGTGCCATCGGCCCCGTCTTGACGATCTGCTGGACGTTGCCCGCCACGCCATTTGCGCCGATGCTGTTCACTGCGAGCAGATTGCCGCCGTAAGACGCAGAGAGCAGATAATAGCCGGTGGCATCCGTCGACACATAGGCCATGCTTTCGGCGAGCGGTGCGTGGCCGAGTTCGGTCAGGCGGCCGTCAAGCGGATTGACCGAGAAGCTCACCACGCGATAAGGCTTGGAGCGCACACCTGCATAGAGCCGCAAATGATTCGGCGAAAAGGCCATCGGCATGACCGTTCCAGCCACATTGACCGTTTCGACAGGCTTGAGCGCGCCGTTCGAACTGTCGAGGCTGAACACCGAAATGTCCTGGCTGTCCGCATTCGACACATACGCATACGTGGACGCCTGCGCGGTGGCGAACATTGCCGCGCCGGCCAGCAGGATTGCGATTGCACGCGAGACGGCTTTAACGCTCATGTTTTGTTTCCCAATCGAACAGGTTTGAATTGATTGACGCTCTTATCGCAGCCGAAACGCCGATACCGCGTCGGTCATCGACTGTGCCTGGTGCTCCAGCGCGCTCGCTGCAGCGGCGGCCTGCTCGACGAGCGCAGCGTTTTGCTGCGTCACCTGATCCATCTGGCTGACGGCTTTGCCGACCTGCTCGATGCCCGCGGTTTGCTCGACCGTCGCGGATGTGATCTCCGCCATGATAGTCGCAACGCCCTGCACGGCTCCCACGATTTCGTTCATCGTCTGGCCGGCTTGCGTGACGAGTTCGTTACCGTTGCGCACGTCGTCGACCGAAGCGGAGATGAGTGCCTTGATTTCCTGTGCGGCGCTTGCGCTGCGTTGAGCCAGCGTGCGCACTTCACCGGCGACAACGGCAAAGCCGCGGCCCTGCTCGCCCGCGCGCGCGGATTCGACCGCGGCATTGAGCGCCAGAATATTGGTCTGGAAGGCGATACTGTCGATCATGCCGGTGATTTCCGCGATCTTGTGCGAGCTCGCGGTGATGGCCGTCATGGTCTGCACCGCGCTGCGCGACGTCGGCGGCGCTTGCGGCGAGCGTTATCCGCGTTCTGCCTGACTGTCGAGGTCAGCTCTTCCATGCTGGCCGCGGTTTCCTCGAGCGACGCCGATTGTTGCTCGGTACGGCTCGACAGATCGAGATTGCCCGCGGCGATCTCGCGCGCGCCGCCATGAATCGCCTCGCAGTTGACGCGCACATTGGACACCGTATGCGCGAGTCCGGCCTGCATCCGCGACATGGAGCCGAACAACTGGCCGATTTCGCTCTTGCTGCCTTCGGGAATGGAGGCGGTCAGGTCATTGCCCGCAATCCGGTCCAGCAGTTTCGACGCCTGCTGCAACGGGCCGATCACGATGGTTCGCAGAGCGAAGTGTGTGGCGACGATCAATGCGAGCGCCAGCGCGACACCCGTCAGGACCATCGCGACTATCCACCCGTATTCGCGCGCGTTCCTGGCCGCTGAATCCTTCGCGAGCGCGCCGGCGAGGTTCTGGAATTTTTCGACGTTCGCCGAATAGGCCTGGCCTGCAAGCGTAATGTCGCGATCGTTGATGGCGACGTAGGCGTCCGTGTCGCCGCGCTGGAGCGCGTCGAAAGCCTTTTTCAACGTGGCCGCGAGAGCATTCGACGAATCGACGAGCTGCTGTTTCAGCGCATCGTCCTGTCCCACGAATCGGGATGCCGCCGCAAAATCGCGCGTTTCCGCATCTGCCCGATCGAGCGTACGCTGTGCGCTGCCGAGCGCCGAGTCGCGCGTGGCGAGATCGTTGCGCTCCTTGAGCGCCGCGTAAGCGCGCGTAAGGGCGGCACGCGTGCGGGTGCTGTCCTTATAGCCGTCGTTGGCGAGAATCTCCTGAGTGGCGATCTCCTGAAGCCGCTGTGCGTTCTCATTCGAGCGGCCGAGTGCGAATACGCCGACCACGCCGCCAAACATGATCATCGCGGCAAAGACGACGAGCACTGCAAGTAAGCTCTTTTTAACTGTCAAATCGCGCATGCTTCCGAGCCCTCTTTGTTGTCTATTTCTCTCAAATCGTTTACGGCAGACGAGCCGTGAACTTGAGTAGCGCCGCGCCCCCGCCGCGGCCCGCCGGTTGTCGCCCGCCTTACGCACGCTTTACTGGCGAACGAAGTCTGGCGCACAATCTCAGCGAAAACGGCTGTCCGCAGCCATTCCGATGCTGCCGATTGTTCGTATTCACGTGCCAATCCGGCAGCGTAGCGACAAGCTGCATCATGCGTCTATCCAATCGGGCCTCTCATGAGCGATAAAACTTCTGGCAAGCGTGAAGATCTGCTGGCAGGCGGCAGCCGCCACCACCAGATCTTTCCAAAGCTGAACGACGCGCAGTTTGCAGTACTCGAGCGATATGGCGAGCGGCGCAAGCTCAGCGCCGGCGACGTACTGTTCACCGAAGGCGATCGCCACGTTCCGATGTACGCAATCGTTTCAGGCACCATCGAGGCGACGCGCGGCAGCGGCGAGAACCTGCATTTTCTCGGCGCTCACGGCCCCGGCAGCTTTACCGGCGAGGTCGGCACGCTTGCAGGGCGCGGCGCGGTGGCGTCCGCGCGCAACGAGTGATTGCGAAGTCATTGTGATCGACGAGGAATCGCTGCGCGCGCTCGTGATCGCCGAAGCGGAACTGAGCGAGACGATCATGCGCGCGTATATTCTGCGCCGGGTCGTCTACATTCAGGACCAGAACGGCGGCGTGGTCGTGATCGGCAGCTCTGCCTCTTTTCCGACTCTGGTATTGCGGCATTTCTTGAGCCGTAACGCGCAACCGTCGGCGTACTTCGATATCGCCGACCATGAGGAAGCGAAAGTACTCCTCGAACGCTACGGCGCCACAGAAGAAGATCTGCCGGTACTCGTGACATTGCAAGGTGTTGTGCTGAAGCGCCCGACCAATCGTGCCGTTGCGGACGCAATCGGTTTGAGTCCCGACCGGTTGAACGGCGAACGGTTCGACGTGGTGGTGGTCGGCGCGGGCCCAGCGGGGCTCGCTGCGGCGGTGTACGCGGCATCCGAGGGGCTAAGAGTAGCGGTGCTCGACACGAAGGCGCCCGGCGGCCAGGCCGGCACGAGTTCTAAAATCGAAAACTACTTTGGATTTCCCACGGGTATTTCCGGTCAGGCGCTCGCGGGACGCGGCCTTTCGCAATGCCGGAAATTCGGCGCGGAAGTCGGCGTGCCGATCGAGGCGCTCGGTATCGAATGCGACAAAGGCCAGCCGTTTCACATCCGCCTGAGCCATGACGAGCACTTTTATGGTCGCGCGGTCGTGATCGCGACGGGCGCGCGTTATCGCAAGCCGGATCTCGCACGTCTCGAACATTTCCAGGGTCGCGGCGTCTACTACAGCGCGACATATATGGAGGCCGCGTTTTGCGGCAACGAAGAACTCGTCATTGTGGGCGGCGGCAATTCGGCGGGACAGGCGGCGGTATTTCTGTCCGGATTTGCGCGCCATGTGCATATCGTGATTCGCGGCGAGGGCCTCGCCGCGAGCATGTCGAACTATTTGATTCGACGCATCGAGGCGGCGCCGAATATCACCGTTCATGTGCGAACGCAGATCGTCGCGCTTAATGGCGAAGCGCACCTCGAGTCGATTCAATGGAATCAGCAAGGGCGAATCAAAGAAAAGCCGATTCGGCATGTGTTTCTATTTCTCGGCGCGCAGCCTAACACCGGCTGGCTTGGTGACTGTGTCGAGCTGGACAGGAACGGCTTCGTGCTGACCGGTCCGGATGTCGCGCACAAGTGGACCTCCGAGCGCCCGGCGCACTTTCTCGAAACGAGCCGGCCGGGCGTCTTCGCAGTAGGCGACGTGCGCAGCGGCTCCGTGAAGAGAGTGGCCGCCGTGGGAGAAGGCGCGGCCGAGATTCAGTCTCTGCACCAGTACCTTGCACTTGACGCCTGACGCCTGACGGCTGGCACCTGGTACTTGGAACTTGAGACTCAGTACTCGACGAGTATCGTCACGCGGCGATTGGCGGCGTTCGCCGCCGCATCGTTGCCGATGATCAGCGGGAAGTTGTCGGCCCGGCCGATTGCTGCTATGCGATGCGCTTCGATGCCCTTGTCGGCGAAAAAGCGCACCACGGCCCGCGCGCGCGGACGAGAGCTCCCAATTGGATTCGTACTTGGCGGTCGCTATCGGCAGACTGTCGGTATGGCCTTCCACGAGAATGTCATTTTTCGCGCGGTCGCGCAGTACGGTGGCGACCTGACCCAGTACCGCGAACGATTCCGGCAAAAGACGCGCATCTCCGGAATTGAACAGTACTTTCGCGTTGATCGCGATTTCTACGCCCTGCGGCGTGTGCGAAATCGTAATTTGGCGATTGTCCTGCAAGGGCGCAAGCAATGAGAGCAGCTGCTTTTTCGGCTTTGTTTGCATTGGCCGTGGTTGCCGGCGGCTGCACGTCGACAGCCTCTTTCACCGGATGATGCTGCAGCGTCTTAATTTGCAGCTCGCTGTTCTTTGCGAGTTGCAACACATACAGCGCGAGAAACAGCACCATTAGCGTCGTAATCAGATCGGCGTAAGAAATCAGCCAGCGATCCGACTGCTCGCCGCCGTCGTGGCTGCTATCTTGGCCGTGATGGTGCCCGGTCTTGTCCGTCGAGAGACGCTTGCTGCCAGTGGTTGTGCTCATACACGCAAGTCCGCTATCAGTAATGCCCGACTTTCGTCGATGCGGCTAGCCGAGCAATTCGGCGGAACGTTCGCGCACGTCGCCCGCCAAACGCGTTTCGATGGTGTGCGGCGATTCCTTGCGAGAGATGGCGAGCAAACCGTCCAGGTACAAACGCCTGAAACGCAATTCGCTGTCCACCTGCGCGCGAATCTTGCCGAATAGCGGAAGAAACACGAGGTTCGCCAACGCGAGGCCATATAGCGTCGCAACGAAAGCGACCGCAATGCCCTGCCCCAATTGGGACGGCTCGAGCATGTGTCCCGTCACCTGAATGAGGCCCAGCACCGCGCCGAGAATGCCGAAGGTCGGCGCGTAACCGCCCGCCTGTTGCCAGATGCGCGCTGCCGCCAGGTAATTGCGCTCATACGCGTCGACTTCCCGCTGCAACGCATCTTCCAGTACCGCCGATACGCCGTTTGCAAGCAGCTCGAGGCCTCGCTTTGCAAACGGGCTGATGCCGTTGGCCTCGATCGACTCGAACACGAGCAGACCGTTCAGTTTCGCCTGATCGCCCCATTCGAGCAGCACCGACAGGCTCTCGCGATCCACTTGCCGTGCCTTTACAAACGCGAAGCGCAGCAGTTTCACGCCGTCGTAAAACCGCGCCCAGGTGTTCTGGATCATCACTGCTCCTAAGGTACCGCCAAGGACAATGACAAATGCCTCCAGCTGAAATAGCGACGTGAAATTGCCGCCTTCGAGTGAGACCCCCGCGACGATCGCCGCGACGCCGAACACTACGCCAAATACCGTCAAAAGATCCATACGTCCTCGCGACCGGCTGCACGAGCCTGCGAATTACAGTTAAACGTCGCGCTCAGCCATGACAACCGGGCGCGACAGGCATCAGGACTCGGCCGGCGCCGCGTGCGCCGCAGGCGACTTCAGTGCCCGAACCGTGTCGATGAAGCGCTGCTCGATCTCGACGATCTCGACCGGATCGATCTTGATCTCGCGACGCATCACCCACGACACCTCTTTCTTTCGCGCTTCGGTCATGACGGACTGGAGGCGTTCGTCAATCGGCTGTCCCACCGACGCGGAGAGAAGCTTCGCGAGGTCGTACGTGTCGAACGCGCTCACTGCTTCGAACAGGGTTCGCTGGTCGACAAAGGCGAGGTCGTCGAGCGAATTCAGCTCGCCGGCGCCGCGCACATTGCGGCGCGAGAAGTAGCTGAGGCCCTTCTCCTCGACGTAATTGAGCACCTTCGTCTTGCGGAACGCAAAGATGTCCTCGGCGATCTCGGCGTGCGAGAGCTTGTTCAGAATCACTTTCCTGTCGACGCTGATAAGCGCTTCCAGATCGTCGAGCTCGATCAGTTCGAGTTCGCTGCTGATCGAAACATCGAGGTCGTGATTCGCCACCTGCTGCGCCCGCTCGGTGATCTTCACCGGATCGAACGTGACGAGCTGCCGGCCCGCCGCGCCGTCGCTCGCCGAATAGCGTCCCGCGGAATTGTTGAGCCGCTCGGAGCGCCCGGATTCGATCGACACGAGGTTGAGCTTTTCCATGCGCTTGAGCATGGCCATGACGTGCGGTCGCGAATGGCCTGCAATTGCATTGCACTTTTTGAGGACTTCGGCAAGCGGAATCGACACTTCTTCGTTTTGAGGACGGCGTGCGCGCGCATCGAACCGGTCATTCATCTCAGCGCCTGCCATTAACGAGAGAACATGCGCGTACGACAGCACGCCGGGAAGAAAATCGGCGTGCGTATTCGTCGCAAGAATGTCGTCTTTCTTTTTGACGCGCCGTATCATCGTGCGCACGATGTGGCGCAGCAGCGGCGACACGCGCTCCAGCTCCTCTTCGACAATCCCGCCTGCAATCGCCGTCAATTGGCAGAAGCTCAGTGCCTTGGCGGTATGCGCTCGCGGCTCGGGCGGCAGCAGCGCCGCTTCGCCGAAGAATTCGCCCTTGCCGAGCGTGGCGAGAATGACCTTTTTTCATCGCACTGAGTGGAGATTTCGACTTTGCCGTCTGCAATGACGTAGATGACGGCGTCGGCCACGAAGCCTTCCGAATAGATGACTTCCCCCGGAGCCGCAGTGCGCGTCCATGGCGAGCGTTGTTGATTCAAGATGAGTACCCCCGATGAGCTTTGGTCCAGCGCGTGCCATTCTTCAGGCACGAGTCAGTTCGACGGTCTGACTTATTTCACTGGATAACGACAAGCCCTTCCCAATCTTTAATAAGGGGAAACGTGACGGCAGCGGCGCAAACGTTTGCCAAGCGTGCTGGCAAGGCAGAGCGTGCCTTGTGCCAGCTTTCCATTCTTCTATCGGCGGCTCGCAGGGCGCGAGCCGCCGACCGCTTCAACCCTTCGTCGCGCCGAACGTCAAGCCTGCGACAAAGTGCTTCTGCATCGCGAAGAACATCGCCACCGAAGGCAACGCCGCGAGGATGGAGCCGGCGGACACGAGATTCCACGCGGTGGTCCATTGTCCCTTCAATGCAGCGACACCGACGGTAATCGGCGCGGCGTCGTCGCCTTGCGTCAGGCAGAGCGCCCAGAAGTAGTTGTTCCAGACGAAGGTGAAAACCAGAATCGCCAATGCCGCAAGCGCGGGCCGTATCAGCGGCAGTACGATTCGGAAGAACACGGTCCATTCGTTCGCGCCTTCAATGCGCGCCGCCTCGATCTGCTCGGCGTTGAGCGACGTGAGGCCGGTCAGATAAAGAATCATGCAATAGGCGGTTTGCGGCCACAGTGCGGCGAATACGATGCCGAAGGTCGCATAGCGCGGATCGCCGAGTACCGGCACGCCGTGGCCGAGAATGATCGCGAGCAGGCCGAAAGTCGGATCGTAAAACCACGAGAAGATCAGTCCGACGACTACGCCGGACAATACGAACGGTGCAAAGAAAAGCGATTTGACGATGCGAATGCCGGCCACCGCTTGGTTCAGGTACAGCGCGACGGCGAGTCCCATCGGCGGCGCGAGTAGAAACAGCAGCAGCCAGATAAGGTTGTTCTTCAGTGCCGTGTAGAAGGTCTGCGCATTGAAGAGCTCGACGTAATTAGCGAGGCCGACGAACGTCGGCTCCGTCATGCCGTCCCAGTTGAAGAAGCTAAGGCGTATTGTCGAGAGGATCGGCCAGATCACATAAATAGCCACCATCACGCAGGCGGGTGCGAGAAACAGAAAGGCGGCACGCCGTTGGCGCCGCGCCGTGGGCGAAGGACGGCGCCCACGCGCGCGCATTGGGCGCATGTGCACCCGCCGCGCCGCCCGACGCGGGCAAGCCCGTACCGCCTGGTTCAACGGATCCGCCCACGGTGTGGCGGGTAACGGAATGCGACAAGATAATCCTCCGTCCGGAAACAACAGTAGACGGCCTCGCGGCCGTCCCCTTCCTTACTTCTTATAGATCCGCTTGCGCGTCTGCTCCAGTTGCGCGAGCACGCTGTCCAGTTTCGACGGATCGGAGATGAACTGCTGCATCCCCTTCATGCCTTCATCGGCCATTTCCTTCGTCATGTCGCGATCGTAGAACTGCGCAATGCCGCCCTTCGTATTCGCGAGAATCTGGAAGCCAATCTTTGAAATGGGATCTTCCGGCTCCGGCGACTTGCTGTTCGCCGACAATGAGCCAAGCCTCGTGGCCAGCTTCGCGCCGATCTCCGGCGTCTCGACGAACGCGAGGAACGTATGAGCGTCCGCCTTGTTTTTCGCTTTCGACGGGATATGCAGCGATTCGACCGGCCCGTCTTCGGCAGTCGGCACATTCGCGTCGATAATCGGGAACTGGAAGTAGCCCATTTCAGGCTTCACGTTTGCCGGAAAGCCTCCGGTAATGAACGTGCCCATCAGCATCATCGCGGCCTTGCCCTGGAACAGGAACGGCTGCATTGCATCGAGATCGTAGGAGAGTGAATTGTCGATGAAATAACCGGCGTCGATCAACTGCTTCCACGTCGCATAAACCTTCTTCACGCGCGGATCGGTATACGCAATCTCGCCCGCCATCAGCTTCTGGTGGAACGCATTGCCGTTCAGGCGCAAGTCGAGATAATCGAACCAGCCGGCGAGCGTCCATGCATCGCGGCCTGCCACGGCGATCGGCGTAATGCCGGCGGCCTTCAGCTTCTTGCAGTCTTCGAGAAACTGGTCCCACGTTTTCGGCTCGCCTGAAATGCCGACCTTCTGGAACAGATCCTTGCGATAGAACATGCCCCACGAGTAGTACACCGTGGGCGCGGCGTATTGCTTGCCCTTATACGAGGAAGCTTCCTTCGTCGACGCATACATGTCGTTCCAGCCGTTCTTCGCCCAGTCCCCGCCAGGTCTTCGAAGAGGCCGCGCTGCGCGTAATAGGCCATGCGCTCGCCGTCATGCCAGTTGACGATGT
This sequence comes from uncultured Paraburkholderia sp., assembly GCA_940746715.1. Classification (GTDB taxonomy): domain Bacteria; phylum Pseudomonadota; class Gammaproteobacteria; order Burkholderiales; family Burkholderiaceae; genus Paraburkholderia. The sequence goes on along the minus strand of CALNWN010000002.1, from coordinate 404,074 downwards.
CCGGAGCGACGGTCGAGAGCCAGCCGGGCAACTGTACTTTGTACGCTTCTTCGTCGATAAACGACACCTTCACGTCAATGCCCGGGTGCGCCTTCTTGAAGTCGTCCATTACCGACTGCCAGACCGCGCGCTGGCTCGCGCCCTTGAACGCGATGTTGGCGGTCAGCGTGCCGGCCTGCGCAGTGCTGACGACGGACGTTCCAAGCGCAGCCGCAGCGAGCGCGAGTGTCAGCAGAACCTTGCGTGCTTTCATTTTCATGCTACCTGTCTCCTTTAATTTCTTGATTTTGCGTCGTTGTCGTTACTGCATGGAATTCCGGCTTGCCAATCGTCCTGCTACCCCCGCCGGTCATGTCGATCGATACACTGCCACGCCCTGCGGATCCACTTCACGCGAGCCGATCACGAACGCGTCGTCTGCGACGCCGGCAATGGTGTGGGCGGACTCGCCGTAGTTGAACACGTAGGTCAGCGCACCGCGCCGGCTGATACGCACGCTGTCGCCAAGCGCTATCGTCTCGACGCCTGCCTGCTGCGCGATCTGTGCAAAGAGCCGCACCGTCAATGCATCGTCGAAGAGGCTCGCGAAGTAGTGGAACGCACCGCTTCGTACATACGCGGGGTGGCCGTCGGCGAAACGTGCGAGCACGTCGAGCGGATTCGCGTCGTGACTTTCGATGAAATCGCGCCAGTGCCGTGCGACACCCTGTCCCGCGCCCGAACCCTGCACCCCGGCAAGATGCACGGCCTCGGTCACGTTAGGCAGCATCGATTCGACGCGCCACACGCGCAGCGGCAACACATCAGCGAGCGCGCCCGGCGGAAGGTTCGCCGGAATCTGCAAGTCCGGAGTCTTCGAACCGCTGCGCGGACCGACGACGACCTGCGCGCCCGAGTGTGCAAGACGCGCCGCAAGATCCGCCTGCACGACCGGCAGCGGCGGCACGACGATCAGGCTGTAGCCGTCGAGCGGCGCGTCGACCGGCACGACATCGACATCGAGGCCTAGCGCGCGCAATGCCGAGTAGTACTCGAAGGCAAAGCGCGGGTAATGAAAATCCGCGCCCTGTGGATGAATTTCGAACAGCCACTTTGCTTCGTAGTCGTAGACGAGCGCGACTTTCGAACGGATGGCCGCGTCGGCGTCTGCGTTCGCCGCGAGCACCGTGCCGATTTCTTCGGCCACTTGCGACGCTTCGCTACCGCCCACGTCGAGGCGATTATCGGGCGTATTCAGACTCGCATGCATCTGCTCCTGCGCGAACGGCGCCTGACGCCAGCGAAAATACGACACACAGCCAGCGCCATGCGCGAACGCCTCCCAACTCCACAAACGCACCATGCCCGGCAGCGGCGCGGGATTTCACATCGCCCAGTTCACCTGACCCGGCTGCTGCTCCATGACCCAGAACGGCAGCTTCGACATGCCGCGATACACGTCATGATTGAACGACGCAAAGTCGAGGTGACCGCTGCGCAGCCAGCGCGCCTTCACTTCGGGCGCAAACCATTGCTCTTCCAGTGTGCCGAGCGGATAGCTGTCCCAGGCGGCGATGTCCAGGTCGGCCGCCACCTTGTAGTGATCGAACTCGGTAAAGAGCTGCATGAAGTTGTGCGCGACCGGGCGACCAGGCGAATGCGCGCGGATGATCTCGACCTGCATGCGGTTATAGCGCGCCACTTCGTCCGACGCAAAGCGCCGGTAGTCGAGCCGGTGCGAAGGATGTGCTTCGGTGACCGTAGCAACCGGCGCGTCGATTTCGTCGAAACTGCGGTACTCCATGCTCCAGAAAACGGTACCCCACGCAAGGTTCAATGCGTCGACCGTTTTATAGTGCGCCTTCAGCCACTCGCGAAAACGCCCCACCGCTGCCGGCGAATAACTGACCACTGTGTGATGGCAACCGAACTCGTTATCGGTCTGCCAGTAAGCCACAGCCGGGTGTTTGCCGTAACGCTCCGCAATTGCCGTGCAGATCTTCTGCGAAGCCGCGAAGTACGACGGCGACGAAAAATCATAATGGCGCCGAGCACCTCGATCGCGCGATCGAGCCACGCCCAATCGTATTCGCCGGGCGTCGGTTCGATGCGGCTCCACGCGAACTCGGCAATGCGCACCTGCTCGATGCCGAGTGCTTTCATCCGCCGCGCGTCGTCTTCCCACATCGACTCTGGCCAGTGTTCCGGGTAATAGCAGACTCCAAGGCGCATCCGAATGTCCTTTATGCGTAGTGTTCGACAGATTCGAGCGAGGCGGCGGCAAAGCCGTCTTCGGTAAATAAATGCGTGGCGTGGCGGGGCACGCGCAGGTGCGCGCGGTCGCCCGGCGCTTTGGCGATCAGCGCGGCGCCGCCGGGCTGATCGAGATGCACGTAGCTGTGTTCGCCGAGTTGTTCGACGAGCGAGACGGTGCGTGTGAGAACCGCGTCATCGTGAGAAGCCGAGGTCTGGATAAATTCGAGGTGCTCGGGCCGCACACCCAGCGTGACGGCTTGAGCAATCTGGAGCGCGGCGCCATCCACGGGCACATGCACGCTTTCCCGCGTCGCGTCGAGTGTAATGAGCACGCCTTGCGCGTCGATGGAAGCAATACGTCCCGGCAAAAAATTCATACGCGGCGAACCGATAAAGCCGGCTACAAAGCGGCTCTTCGGACGGTGGTACAACTCGAGCGGCGCGCCGATTTGCGCGATGCTGCCGTAACGTTCGGTGTCTTTGCACGCATGCAGCAACACGATCTTGTCCGCGAGCGTCATGGCCTCGATCTGATCGTGCGTGACATACACGACGCTCGCCTTCGCAAACTGCTTATGCAGGCGCGCGATTTCAATGCGAGTCTGGCCGCGCAGTGTGGCGTCGAGATTGGAGAGCGGTTCGTCGAACAGAAACACGCCGGGTTCGCGCACGATCGCGCGGCCGATTGCAACACGTTGACGCTGACCGCCGGACAAGGCTTTCGGTTTGCGTTCAAGCAGCGCTTCCAGTTGCAGAATGCGCGCCGCTTCGCGCACCTTGCGCTCGATTTCTTCCTTCGGCGTTTTGGCGAGCTTCAGTCCGAACGCCATGTTCTCGAACACGGTCATGTGCGGAAAGAGTGCGTAGCTCTGAAACACCATCGCCACGCCGCGCTGTGCCGCCGGCACGTCGTTCATGATTTTGCCGCCGATGAACAGGTCGCCGTCGGTCACATCCTCGAGCCCGGCGATCATGCGCAGCAACGTGGACTTGCCGCAGCCGGAGGGTCCGAGAAAAACGCAGAATTCGTTTTCGCCGATTTCCAGATCGACGTCGCGAATCACTGGCGCGCCGTCGCCATACGCTTTCTGCACCCCTCTTAACGAAATGCTCGCCATTGCATCGACTCCGTGATTTAATCGGCTCGACGATGGAGATTAAGCGCTTAATCAGCAAGACCGAAAAATCGATCGCATGCGATCGTCGGTCCTTGCCTGTCTCCATGTCGTTTTGTCTGTGCGACAGATGGTGCCGTGGCTTGCGCTTTGATGCAAATGCCGGGTAACCATCCCAAATAATGAAGAGACATGCCCACACTTAGCGAAGTCGCGCGCCATGCCGGCGTCACGCCCGCCACCGTATCCAACGTGCTGCGCAATCGCGGCCGCGTCGGCGAGACGACGCGCCAGCGCGTGCTCGAAGCCGTCGATGCCATGGGCTACCGGCCGCATCTTGCGGCCCGCGCGCTGGCCGAAGGCCGGGCGCCCACGCTCGCCCTGATGGTGTCGAGTATTGCCAATCCGTTCTATCCGGAGTTCGCCCTCGCCGTCGAACGCGCGGCGCGTACGAGCGGCAATTTCGTAATCATCTGCAATACTAACGATGATCCCGCGACCGGCCGCGCGTACCTCGATCAGATCGCCGGCACGCTGTCGGAAGGCGTGCTGGTCACGAACGCCAACCTGCAGGCCGACCTTCACGTCACGGAATCGCGCGGCACGCCGGTGGTTTTGTGCAGTGGGAGCGGCCCAACGAGCCGCCGGGATTGCCCTGTGTCGCCGTGGATTTCGTCTTGCCGGCGAGCTTGCAGGCAAGCATCTGCTCGAACTGGGACATCGGCGGATCGGGGCGATTGTCGGCAGCAAGGTGTCCGGCATTCATGCCACACGCTACGAAGGTTTCGTCGACGCGCTGCGCGCGGCGGGCGTGCGAAAAAACCGCGTCAAACATGCAGCGGATACGATTCACGGCGGCTACACCGCGGCGCGCGCGTTGCTCGAAGCCGATCCGCAACTCACAGCAATCTTCGCGACCAACGACCTCCCCGCGCTCGGCGCGATGCATGCGGCCGCGGACCTGGGCCTCTCGGTCCCGACGGATCTCTCCGTGATCGGCATCACCGATATTCAGCTCGCGCGCGAATCGCGGCCCGCGTTGACCACCGTTGCCGTGCCGACCGTCGAAGTGGCCGGGCTCGCCGTCTCGCTGCTGCGCGAACTGATCGAGTCGTCGTATGGACACGCGCGACGCGGCAAGGCCGAAGTGCCGATGCGCATTTCATCGGCGCCGAAACTGGTGGTGCGCGCGTCGACTGACGTGCCGCGTTCACGCTGAGGCTCGGCGCACTGCCCGATTTCAAGGGCCGCCCGAAGGTGTGATTTGGCGGGCCAACGTATGCCGTTTGCCTTTCACATGACTTTCACCGCCGCCAGGACTTTCCCCAATCCACGGTGCCGCGCGCTGCATTGCACTAGTGGCTGACAGCCTTGCTCCATAAGGCTTTACGCACTCGCGCATGGTTCGCTGCACTCACAAGCTCGCCGACGAGTTTCCTTGACGTGCTGTGTCGCGCCTGCTTTACTAAATTAACCAAAGTGATTTAGGCAGTGTTCTTCGATCTCGCGTCATCTGTTCGAGTCAGCCGCAATCTAGGTTGCGCCTGCGCAGCGTTCGCGTGTACAACCGCCCAGCAGTTCAAAAACGTCATTGCCAATAATCGGAGGAGCGTCCCATGAATCTGAATTCCCGCAGGGTTCCTGTCGCCAGGAAGATCGTCTCACTGTGCGTCGCGGCCTCGGCGCTCTGGTGTGCGAGCGCGAGCCAGGCAGCCGACCAGCCGGTCGTCGGCCTCATCACGAAGACCGACACCAACCCGTTCTTCGTGAAGATGAAGCAAGGCGCCGAAGCCGCCGCGTCGAAAGACGGCGCGAAGCTGATGACCGCTGCGGGCCGCTTCGACGGCGATAACGCGATAACGCGAGCCAGGTCACCGCGATCGAAAACATGATGACGGCGGGCGCAAAAGCGATTCTGATCACGCCGAGCGATACGAAGGCGATCGTGCCGAGCATCAAGAAAGCGCGCGCCGCCGGCGTGATGGTCGTCGCGCTCGACACGCCGACGGATCCGCAAGACGCTACCGACAACTTCAAGGCCGGCGTGCTGATCGGCAAATACGCGAAGGCCGCGCTGAACGGCAAGCCTGCAAAGATTGCCACGCTCGACCTCGCGCCGGGCGTTTCGGTCGGCGTGCTGCGCCATAACGGCTTCCTCGAAGGCTTCGGCGTGAAGGAAGGCGACCCGTCCATCGTCTGCAGCCAGGACACGCGCGGCGATCAGTCAAAGGGCCAGACGGCGATGGAAAACTGCCTGCAGAAGGCACCGGACATCAACGTCGTCTATACGATCAACGAACCGGCGGCTGCGGGCGCGTATCGCGCGCTCAAAGCGGCCGGCAAGGACAAGGGCGTGTGATGTGTCTCGATCGACGGCGGCTGTGAAGGCGTGCGCAACGTGAAGGCCGGTTCGATTGCGGCAACCTCGCAGCAGTATCCGTTGAAGATGGCCTCGCTCGGCGTGACGGCCGGCGTCGATTACGCGAAGACCGGCAAGAAGGTGTCGGGCTACCAGGACACGGGCGTGACGCTGATCACGGACAAACCGATGTCCGGCATCGACAGCAAGGACACGAAGTTCGGCCTCGATAACTGCTGGCGCAACAAGTAACGCGCATTGCACGGCGGCCCGCGCGCCAGGCCGCCGCACGTTTCGCCGCGTGGCAAAGGCCACGCTCCTGTCTCGAGGACATCCATCATGTCGACTCCATCCGCGCCCGCGGGCCATCCGCGCCATTTCTCAGACCGCCTGCCGTCGCTCGCCGAAGTCGGGCCGCTCGTTGCGCTCCTACTGGCCTGTGCATTTTTCATTTCGCAGAGCAGCCGGTTTCTCTCGTTCCAGAACCTCTCGCTGATCCTTCAGCAGACGATGGTCGTCGCGGTCATCGCAATCGGTCAGACACTGATCGTGCTGACAGGCGGCATCGATCTTTCGTGCGGCATGGTGATGGCGTTCGGCTCCATCATCGTGACGAAGTTCGCCGTCACGCTGGGCCTGCTGCCCGTCGTCGCGATTCTGTGCGGCATAGGCGCAAGCACATTATTCGGCGTACTGAACGGCGTGCTAATCACGCGCATCAAGCTGCCGGCATTCATCGTCACGCTCGGCACGCTGAACATTGCGTTCGCGCTCACGCAGATCTATTCGAACGCGGAAAGCGTGTCGAATCTGCCGGACGCAATCATGTTCTTCGGCAACACCTTCAAGCTCGGTCCCGCCGATGTCACCTACGGCACGGTTCTCACCTTGCTGATGTATCTGGCCACATGGTTCGTGTTGCGCGACACGGTCCCCGGACGGCACCTGTATGCGCTCGGCAACAACGCCGAGGCTGCGCGGCTGATGGGCTTGTCGTCGCAGAAAATACTGTTGACCGTCTACACGCTGGCGGGCGCCATCTACGGCATAGCAGCGCTGCTGTCGGTATCGCGTACCGGCGTGGGCGACCCGCAAGCGGGCCAGACGGAGAACCTCGACAGCATCACGGCGGTGGTGCTCGGCGGCACCAGTCTTTTCGGCGGACGCGGTTCGATTTCCGGCACGCTGCTCGGCGCGCTGATTGTCTGCGTGTTTCGCAACGGCCTGACCCTGATCGGTGTTTCTTCGGTCTACCAGGTGTTGATTACCGGCATGCTGGTGATTCTCGCGGTAGCCGCGGACAAACTTTCTCATCGCCGCGGTTAAGCACTGGACCGCAACCATCTTGCATGTGGCCCGAACGAGCGTTTCTGGATGAGACCAGGCGCCCGCTCAGGCTGACAGGAGCCCGTCATGTCGACAACTACTTCCGCTTCTGCCCCGCAGCCGGTTCTCCAGGCGCGTGGGCTCGTCAAACGTTATGGCAACGTAACCGCACTCGACGGCTGCGACTTCGAGGTGCTGCCCGGCGAGATTCTCGCTGTGATCGGAGACAACGGCGCGGGCAAATCGTCGCTTATCAAGGCGCTTTCAGGCGCGACCGTTCCTGACGAAGGCGAAATCCTGCTCGACGGTAAGCCCGTCAAATTCCGCAGCCCGCTCGATGCGCGCGCAAGGCATCGAAACCGTGTATCAGGAACTCGCGGCGCGCCGGCCATGAGCATCGCCGAAAATCTCTTTCTCGCGCGTGAATTGCTGAAGCCCGGCTGGCGCGGCTCGATCTTCAAGATGATCGACAAACGCCGCATGCTCGAAGAAGCGACTGCGCATATGAAGGATCTGCAGATCGGCATTCGCTTGATGCGCCAGGCCGTCGAAACCCTTTCCGGCGGTCAGCGTCAGGGCGTCGCGGTCGCGGTCGCGGTCGCGGTCGCGCGTAGCGCGGCGTTCGCGCGGCATGTCGTGATTCTCGACGAGCCGACCGCCGCGCTCGGCGTGAAGGAAGGCAACATGGTGCTCGAACTGATTCGCCGTGTGCGCGACCGGGGACTGCCGGTCATTCTCATCAGTCACAACATGCCGCATGTATTCGAGGTCGCCGACCGCATTCATCTTCAGCGCCTCGGCCGGCGCGCCGCGCTCGTCAATACGAAAGACGTGCACATGTCGGAGGCGGTTGCGATCATGACGGGTGCAAAAGAAGCCGACGTCAAGGCGATTGCATGATGCAGTCACTCCACTGAGGGACACGCGACCATGGATACCACCGGCATGCGCCCGTTCCTCAAACGCACCGTCGGCTCCAACTAGGTCGGCATGCGGCAATTCAACGAACGCATCGTGCTGCAGGCGATCCGTTTGCATGGGCCGCTGCCTAAAGCCGACGTGGGCCGCCTCACGCGTCTGTCGATGCAGACGGTGTCGATGATCGTCGATCGTCTGATCGACGACGGCCTTCTGGAAAAGCAGGCTCGCGCGTGTCAATCAGACGCTCGGCGAGAACGCGAGCAAGTTGGTCGGCGTGGGCGTGGGCGTGGGCGTGGCCGCGCCGCTCTGGCTCGGCGGATGGCGCGACTTTCTCGGCGCGCTGGATGCGTGGCACGAAATCGACCTGCGCTCGCGTATCGCGACCATGACGGGCCTGCCGGTGGAGTTCGCAAAGGACACCACTGCGGCGTGTGCCGCCGAACTCGTCATGGGCCAGGGCCGCGGCATCTACAACTTCCTGTATCTGTTCGTCGGCACCTTTATCGGCGGCGGACTCGTGATCGACGGCCGCTTGCATGGCGGTCCGCACGATAACGCGGGCGCAGTCGGCTCCATTCCGCTGCGCGAGAGCAGCGCACGCAAGCCAGCGCGGCAACTGCTGCACGCGGCGTCGGGCTTCGTGCTGGAACGTCTGCTGAGCGAAGCAGGCAAACCGCCCGCCGCCGCGCACGATCATCGCGCGTTGGCGCCGGACATGTGGCGGCATACCGAGGAATGGCTCGACAGCGCATGTCCGGCGATTGCCAGCGCGCTCACCAACGCGGCCGCCTTGCTCGATCTCGAAGCGGTGGTGATCGACGGGGAACTCGACCGGCAAATGGTGCGCGAAATCATTCGTCGCACGGAGCGCGTGCTCGACCGGTTCGAGTGGGAAGGAATGGTGCGTCCGCAACTATTGGAAGGTGCAATCGGCGCGGACGCGCGCGATGGGCGGCGCGATCCTGCCGCTCTATGCGCACTTTGCACCGGTGCATGAGCTCTTTCTGAAGCCGGCGACCGAGCCCGCCTATTGATTCGCAACGGACAGCGGCGCCTTATTGCGCAGCGACTTTAGTCGCAGCCACAGAAGCGGTCTTCGTAGGCGCAGATTCCAGCAACGGCTGCAACACGGGTGCCATCGACTTCAGCAATTGCACCGAAAGCGCGCTCGTAAACTCGTAGCGCGCCGCATACGGTTCGTGCACCCACGCGGTCAGCGTGCCGTAAAAGCGGTCACCGATAGCAAACACGAAGGTCGCCGCTGCGGTTCATCTTGCGTGACTCGATAAGCCGCGCGCCTTTGGCGAATACGTTGAAACGCTGATCGCCCGTGCCCGTCTTGCCGTACACGTCCATCGTGCGGCCGTCGGGAAACGTCATGCCTTGCGCGAGACGCCGCGCCGTGCCGCCCGTCACCACGTCGTGCAGCATGCCTTTCACGGTTCCCGCGATTTCCGGCGAGAGCTGCTGTTGCGGCGCGGCTGCCGCGCGCCGGAAATGCGTTTCGTACGGCGTGTCTTTCGCGAAGTCGAGTTGCGTGAGGCTTTCGGTCGGCACCTTGTTGCCGTCGTTTGCAATCAGGCCGATCAGTTGCGGGAGCGCCGCGGGCCTGTCGCCCGACGCACCGATTGCCGCGGCATACGAAGGTGTGAGCGTCGTGAACGGATAGCCGAGCGCCTGCCACGATTTGCCGATTGCCTCGTACGCGCGCAATTCGACCATGCGTTTGATGCGGCGATCCTGCGTCGCGTGGTAGCGCGTCTTGAAGAGCCACGAGTAGCTTTGCAGGCGGACGTCGCTGCTCGCGTTCTGGATTTCGCTGAGCGTGGCGTCCGGATGCTCGCGCAGATAATTAAGCGTTCACAGTTCCAGCGGATACACGCTCGCGATATACCCACGGTCATTCAGATTGAAGCGGTCGATTCCGTATTTGGTGTAGAGGTTCGCGAGGTCTTCGTCGTCGAGCACCGAGGCGGCCGGCGTATTTTTCAGCGCCGCGCGCATCTTCGCGTTGAACCATGTATTCGACTCGTCCGGCGCGACGCTGCGCAACACGGTGGCCACCTTCGGCGGCGATTTGCGCACGCCCAGCAGTAGCAACGCGAGGACCTGGTCGCGCGTCTTGCCGTGATACTTCGTGTAGAAGCGATTCATGTAGACGCGGCTTTCCTGATCGGCAAACCGCGTCAGATACATCTTGCGGATCGCCGGGTCGCTCAGCCATTGCGACGAAGGCCCGGTGGTTTGCACCATCTCATAGTGGACGATGTCGCGCATCAGCCGCACGAACACGAGGTTCACCGAATGCTGGAACGCGCGGCGCACGGTGAGAATGCGGCTGTTGTCGTCGGATTCGAAGTTGTTGAAGGTCTGCGCGCCGCCGCCCGTGTAAAACGTCTCGCCCGGATTCGCCGAGTATTTGCGCTCTACCGCTGCATCGAGCATGGCTTGCAACGAACGGTCCTGCGCATGCAACAGATAGCCGAGCGCCCAGCGCGTCAACTGGTCGTTCGGATCGGGCTTGATCGCCTTGAGTTCCGCCGCACTGCGGGCAGCATAACGGTCGTGCAGTTGGGACACGATCTGCAGATACGTCACTACTGTACGCAGTTTTGCAGTGGAACCGAGGTTGAGTCGTGCGCCGGAGTTGATGTCGAACGGCTGGTTCACACTGTCTGTCTGCACTCGCACCAGGTTCGCGCCGTCGCGCCGCTCGAACAGCGTGAAGCTGTAGGCGATTTTCGAAGGATCGTCGGAGGCCCGCAGCATCTCGAAGCCGACGAGACCTGCGGCTTTGGCGCCGTCGCGCGTGGCGGCATCGGCAAGCCGTTCGCTCACCGCCTGTTGCACAGCGTTATTGAGCGTACCGGTGGCTTGCAGATCGAGCCGGTCGAGTTCGTAGAAGCTCGGAATGCCGAGTGCCGCGAGCAGGTTGGAGCGCATCGACGTGACGGCCTTGCGCGATACGAATGAGCTGGCGCTTTCCGTGTGTTTCGGTGTGCGATGCAACTGCACGTTCGCGGCAAGCGCCGCATCGCGCAGCCCGACCGAGATCACGCCGCCGTTCGCGAGCAAGCGCAGATAGCTGTCGGTCAGCCGCTCCAGTTCGGGATAGCCGCGGTGCAGGAAATACGATGGCGCGCGCTGCGCGATCATCAGCGAGAGCACCTGGCGGAATGCCTCGCCCTGCTCCGGCCGATTTTCTGCACTGGAGGGTGCGGTAAGTATGCGGTTCACGTCCGCGAAATCGCGCCGTACCATGCGGCAAGACCGTCGCCCATGCCGTTGATCTCGCCGATGCCGGGTTGCGCGGCAAGCGGCACTGAATTCAGATAATGCACGACGATCTGCTGACGCGCAGGCATGGTTTGCGGCCCGTTCAAATAGGCTCGCACCGAAGCCGACGCGATTTGCCGCAGCTTTTCCGGCGGCGTGGCCGTGCGGCCGCCTGCCGAGTGGCGGAATTTTTCGATCTGCGTGGCGAGCGTGCTGCCGCCGGGCGTCGCCTGATGAATGATTGAATAGGCGCGCGCCCTGATCCATCAGCGCGCGGCTAAAGCGTCCCCAGTCGATAGCCGGATTGCGGTTCGGCTGACTCGGATCGAGCAGATAACGGTCTTCGATAAAAAGCAGCGAGTTGACGATGACAGGCGGAATCGCCTCGAAGCTGTCATAAGCGCGGCCCGGAAAGCTCGCGCTGAAAAGCGGTGCGCCGGTGCCGTCGAAGAGTTGCAAGCCGGCCTGGTCTTTCTCGGCATACGGCAGAAAAAGACTTCTGTCGGCAAGGGAGAGCATGCGTTCCGAATCGCGCGCCTGTGCTGTGATTTCGAAGCCGCGTTGCAAGAGGCGTTGCTGGATGGACGGCAGCAGCGCATAACCGAGGCGCGTGTCGTAAGGGCCTTTTTCGGCTTCCGGAAAACGGATGGAATGACTCGGACCGTCATCCACCGCAAAGCCGACGTCGCGGGTGAGTTCGGACAGATAGTGCGCCTGCAGCCGGGACGTTTCCATTTCCAGCTGACACAGCCGTACCAGCCACGCCAAGCCCAGCAACAAGGCCGCCACCAGCGTCCATTTGAACCACTTGCGCACCGACGTGGTGCTGGTGGCGCGAAGCGGAAACCGAACCGAAGGCCGATTCATGACTGCTCTCCCCGGACGGGCGCCAACCTCGTAAATCCGACACCCTTTAAGCAGTGTAGCGCGGACGTGAAGACGCATTTGGTTCGGTTAAACCCCAGTGTCGCCGCTACAACACTCGTCGCGAGGAGATAGCAAACTGCGAATTACCGTGCGATATTCGACGCCTGCAATGCGCTCCAGAAACCGCGGGTTCAGGCAGTCTTTCGCTTCGTGGCGGCTTTCCTCTTTTGGGTCGCCTGCTGCCGCGCCGGGCGCACCTTACCCTCGCTCTCCATGTGCTGCCGCAGCAATTCCACGAACCGCCCGGCCGGCGGCGACAACACGCCGCCCTTGCGCGTCACCACGCCGAAAGTTTGCGAAGGCGACTTGAGTTTCACCGGCACGCGTCGCAGCATTTTTTGCCGAATGAACATGTCCGCAATGGCAGTCGGCAACAACGACACGAGATCCGCACTGCTTTGCAAAAGCGCGACCATCACGAAAGTGGACGCCGTGGATATCGGGTTGTCCGGCATGGAGAGTCCCGCGAGATCCATTTCGCGTTCGAGCAGCGTGTGCAACGGCATATGTGACGGGTACATCACCCAACGGTGATCGGCGAGATCGGCAAGTTCCACCTCTTTTTTCGGCAACGGCGGGTGGCCGTAGCCCACCACTACCGACAACGGCTCATCCGCAAGCGGGTGATACCGGTACTTCGACGGATCGGCAGCCACTGCGGCTCGGCCGATCACGAGATCGAGCCGGTCGTCGTCGAGTTGCGCAAGCATGCGCGCGCTCGTGTCTTCCACCACTTCGATCGACAGGTTCGGATATCCCGCGTGCAGCCGGTTGACGGCGGGAATCACGCATTGCGCAATGGCGCCCATGATCGCGCCGATCGCGAGGCGCCCGCCGCGTCCCGAACGTATTTCGGCCACGTCCTGGCATAGTGCCGTGAGATCCGTCGCGACGAGGCACGCATAGCGAATCACGCAGTGGCCCAGCTGATTCGGAATCATGCCGCTTTTCGAGCGCTCGAAAAGCGGCGCCTCGAACATCGATTCGAGTTCCTGCAACGCCTTGCTGGCGGCCGATTGCGTCATCGCCATCAGGCCCGCCGCTTTATGCAGCGACTTTTGATCGTCCAGCGCGATCAGCAACTGAAGCTGCTTCATGCGCAGTTTGCCCAGCAGAACGTTCAGAGTGTTTTTCATGAATGCCGCGGTGAGTCGCAAAAGCGATCACAAGATGGAAACAATTCAATATACTTGCGCGCGGCGGCGCCGTATAGTCGGCGCTGGAGACGTTCACTCTGCCCCATTACATCTGAAAAGAGCCTGAATCATGAGCCAAAACACCCCTGCCGCCGCGATGCGCGGCGTGTTTCCCGTTGCCCCCACCATTTTCGACGAATCCGGCCAACTGGACTTGGAAGGCCAAAAGCGCTGCATCGACTTCATGATCGATGCGGGCTCCAACGGTCTGTGCATTCTGGCGAACTTCTCCGAACAGTTCGCCCTTTCCGACGACGAGCGCAACACGCTGATGCACGTCGTGCTCGAGCACGACGCCGGCCGCGTGCCGGTGATCGTCACCACGACGCACTTCAGCTCGCATCAATGCGCGCAACGCAGCCGCCTTGCGCAGGAGGCCGGGGCCGCGATGGTCATGATCATGCCCGCCCTATCACGGCGCCACGATCCGCATCGGCGAGCGCGGCATCGAAGAGTTTTATCGCGCGGTGTCCGATGCGATCGACATTCCGATCATGATTCAGGACGCGCCGGTCAGCGGCACGCCGCTGTCCGCGCCGTTTCTGGCACGCATGGCGCGCGAGATCGAACATGTGTCGTACTTCAAGATCGAAGTGCCGCAAGCGGCGAACAAGCTGCGCGAACTCATCCAGTTGGGCGGCGACGCGATTGTCGGGCCGTGGGACGGCGAGGAAGCCATCACGCTGATGGCCGGTCTCGATGCGGGCGCAACGGGTTCGATGACGGGCGGCGGTTACGCAGACGGCATCCGTCTGATCGTCGACGCCTATGCCGCGTGCGACACCGAAGCCGCCGCCGCGCACTATCAGCAGTGGCTGCCGCTCATCAACTATGAGAACCGCCAGGGTGGTCTTGCTTCGTGCAAGGCGTTGATGAAGGAAGACGGCGTGATCCGCTCGGACGCGGTGCGTCATCCCTTGCCGGCGATGCACCCTGCCACGCGCGAAGGCTTGCTGAAAATCGCGCGGCGGCTTGACCCTCTCGTGCTGCGCTGGTGCCGATAACAGGCGGCGGCAGCAAGCGGCTTTGCGCGCGGACGCAATTGCCGCTACGCTAGCCGTCATGGAAAGTTTCTACGAAGCCACTGTCACTCGCCCGTCTGCTTACGCGCCGCTCGCCGGGCGGCATAGCGTCGATGTTTGCATCGTCGGCGCCGGTCTTGCGGGACTCTCCACGGCATTGGGACTCGCCGAGCGCGGCCTCGCGAACGTTGCCGTGCTCGAAGCGAAGCAAGTCGGTTTCGGCGCATCGTGGCGCAACGGCGGCTTTGTGTTCGGCGGCTACAGCCTCGATTGCGCGGATCTGCTGAGAATGCTAGGCGCGGCTCGCGCGCGCGAGCTATACGGGCTCACGGTCGACGCCGTCAATCTGATGCGGGCGCGCATCGCGCGCTATCGCATCGATTGCGACGCGACCGACGCCGGCGTGATTCTCGCGAACTGGTTCGACGAACCGGCGCGGCTCGAAACACAGCGGCGCCTGATGCGCGATTCGTTCGGCGTCGACTGGGAACCGCTGACGGCAGACCAGCTCGCCTCGCAATTAAAGATGCGCCGTTATCACGGCGGCCTCTTCGAGCGCAACGCGTTTCACTTTCACCCGCTGAAATATGTGCTCGGCGTGGCCAGCGCTGCGGCCAATGCGGGCGTGCGGATTCATGAGCAATCGCCTGTCGTGCGGTTGCAGCGCGACGGCGCGGGCTTCGTCGTGCATACGCCGCACGGCGTCGTCGACGCGCGGCATATCGTGATGGCGGGCGGCGGCTACGCGCGCAACGTGTATGCGAAAGTGGAGCGCGCGGTGCTGCCCATCGCCACTTACGTGATGGTAACCGAGCCGCTCGGCGCGCGTCTGCAAGACGCCATCGGCACGCGCGCAGCGGTCTACGACACCCGCTTTGCATTCGACTACTACCGGCCCCTGCCGGATACGCGCATTCTCTGGGGCGGACGCATCTCGGTGCGCGATCGCGCACCGGAAGTCATCGCGCGTTTACTGCGGCGCGATCTCCTGAAGGTGTATCCGCAATTGCACGACGTGCGCGTCGATTACGCGTGGGGCGGCCTGATGAGCTACGCGCGTCACAAGATGCCGCAAATCGGCCGCAGCGCGGACGGCGTCTGGCACGCCGTCGGCTTCGGCGGGCATGGCATGGCGCCGACCACCGTCTCCGGCGAATTGCTGGCTGCGGCGATTGCAGGCGAGCGCCCGGTGCCCGAGGCGTTCGCCACGTTCGGCCTCACGCCTGGCCTACGGCGGGCTAGGTCTCGCCGCCGCCCAGTTGACTTACACCGCAATGCAGGCGCGCGATGCGTTGGCCGCACGTCGCAGGCGGGTTCGCGGCGTCGGCTAAGGTGCGCTCGTCAGGCGAAGTGCTTCGAGGCCGCCTGGATACAGACCGGCGCAAGGTTTAACGCCCGGAAACCCCGCGCCGGAGCCCTTTTTTCGCATGCTAGAATGCGCCGTCACCGCCGCTCGAATACCTCGCATAGCTCGAATACACAATGAAAAAGGGAAGCAAGGCCGCCGAGCCCGATACCAACGGCATCCCGTCCGACGCGCCGCGTAAGGACAACGGACGCAGCGACGTCCGACGTACCGACGCCCGCCGCAAGTACGATCCCGAGCAGACGAAGCGCAATATCCTCGACGTCGCGACGCAGGAGTTCTCCGCAATGGGACTGACGGGCGCGCGCGTCGACGCAATCGCGGAGCGCACGAACACCACGAAGCGCATGCTGTATTACTACTTCGGCAGCAAGGAAGGCCTGTATCAGGCGGTGCTCGAAAAGGTGTATGGCGACTTCGCGCGCTCGAACAGGACCTGCATGTCAGCGAGCTCGACCCCGTGGAGGGCATGCGTGCGCTCGTCGAATTCACCTTCGACTATCACGACCGCCAGCGCGACTTCGTGCGCCTCGTGACGATCGAGAACATCAACGGCGCGAAGTATGTCGAGCAGGTGAAGAGCTTCAAAGGCCGCAACGTCACCGTCATTCATACGATCGAAGATCTGCTCGCGCGCGGGGTCGCGGCCGGCCAATTCCGCAACGACATCGACGCCATCGACCTGCATCTGCTGATCAGTTCGCTGTGCTTTCATCGCATCGGCAACCGTCATACGTTCGGCACGGCGTTCGGGCGCGATCCGGCGCATCCGAGATTGCGCGCGCGTCACCGCGCGATGATCGTCGACGCTGTCTTGCGTTTCGTGCGCAAGGAAGACTAGAAGCGCCTCGCGCGCGAGCACATGAAAAACGGGACGTGGCCTGCGCCACGTCCCGTTTCTTATTGCTGTTGCACGAAAACGTGTGCTCAGTCCACCAGCACGATCCGCTTGATGTCGCCGACAATGAAGATGTACGACAGCGCGCCGATCAGCGCGATCACGCCGATAAACACGAGTGCGCCGACAAACGACCCCGTCGCCGCGACGATGAAGCCCACCACGAGCGGCGTCACGATGCCGGCCAGATTCGCAGCGAAGTTGAAGATGCCGCCCGTCACGCCGAGCAGGCCTTCGGGCGCGATGTCCGACACGAGAGTCCAGCCGAGCGCCGCCATGCCTTGCGCGAAAAACGCCACGGAGAGGATGGCAATCACCGCCACGTTGCTTTGCACATAGTTCGCGAGAATGATCGTCGACGCGAGCAGCAAACCGGCGATGATCGGCAGCTTGCGCGCGACGTTCGGCGACTTGCCGCGGCGCAGCAGCCAGTCGGAAAAGAGCCCGCCGAACATCACGCCGATCGACGCCGCAATGAACGGCATGATCGCGAAGAAGCCGATCTTGAGCCAACCCATATGGCGTTCCGTCGCGAGGTACGTCGGGAACCAGGTGAGAAAGAACACGAGCGTGGAGTTGCCGGCGAACTGGCCGAGACAGATGCCCGTCAGTTGCCGATGCTTGAGCAGGCGGCCGATGGTGCGCCATTCGAAGCCGCTTTTGCGGGCGCTGCCGCGCTGCCTGCAGAGGCGCCGGTGTGCCGTTGTGTGAGACCACCGCCTGCTTCGATATAGTCGAGCTCGGCCTGATTCGCCGACGGATGCTCGCGCGGTTCGCGATACATCAACCACCAGATGAGACCGAACACGATACCCACGCCGCCGACCACATAGAACAGCGATCGCCAGCCGAATGCGCCCATCAGCATGAACAGGAACGGGCTGAAAAACGCGAGACCGATATATTCGCCAACGGTGTAGGTGCCCGTCGCCATCGCGCGTTCGCTCTGCGGGAACCAGGTCGCCACCACGCGGCTGTTGGTCGGAAAGCACGGTGCTTCGGAGACGCCGAGACCCAGACGGAACACGAACAGCCCTGCAATGCCATGCACGAGTCCCTGCGCGAGCGTGCAAAGGGACCAGAAGGTCATCGACAGGAAATAGGTCAGCTTGCTGCCGAAACGGTCGAGAAAAAGGCCGCCCGGAATCTGCGAAGCCACGTAGCTCCACGAGAACACCGAAAACAGCAGGCCCATCATCGCGGCGTTGATGCCGAGTTCCTTCGTCAACTGCGGTGCGGCAATGCCGAGCACCGTGCGGTCCAGATAGTTGATCATCGTGCCGACGGCGAGCAGCCCGAGTATCTGATAACGCGCGTTCGAGCGGCGCGCCGTGCTCGCGGCCGCATTGGCGCTGGGGTGACGCTGGGCGTCCGCCGGGCTGGATTGGATCGGTTGGGGCATGGGGTTGTTGTCTCCTCTAACTGATTAGGTATCCATCATTTACCGGCGTGCGCTACCGGTTAGCGTTCCAGCAGCGACTGGAAATGCGATAGACGTGCTCGGCATCGGGCTCCAGCCCCGTGAAAATGCGCATGGCGTCGACTGCCTGGTACACCGCCATGCCGCCGCCCGACAACGTGCGGCAGCCGAGCGCTTCGGCTGCCTGCAACAGCGCCGTGCGAATCGGGAAATAGACGATGTCCGCGACCCACAGGTCGCGATGCAGCAATTCCGCCGGCAACGGCACAGGCCCGGCAGCTTGGCCATGCCGGTGGGCGTGGCGTGAATGAGGCCGTTCGCGGCGGCGAGCGTTGCGCCGAGCGCTGCATCCGTCGATGCGCCCGCGCTGACCGTGCGGTCTGCGAAACGTTTCTGCAATTCCGCGGCGAGCGCTGCGGCTCGCGCCGCATCGACGTCGAACAGCGTGAGCGTTTGTGCGCCCATGGCGAGCGCCGCATGCGCCGCCCGCGCCCAGTTGCACGACGCGTTCGAGCGAGACGTCAGGCAGGCCGCGTTGAAACGCGCGGGCGAAACCGGACCAGTCCGTGTTGTGGCCGATGCGCTTGCCGTCCTTGAAAAGCACCGTGTTGACGGCGCCGAGCGCGCGGGCATCGTCGGACAATTCGTCGAGCAGAGGAATGACCACCTGCTTGCACGGATACGTAATGTTCAGGCCGTTGAAACCCATTCGTTCGGCGGCAAGCAGCAGGTCCGGCAGTGCCGATACGTCGAGCTTCAATGCTTCCAGGTCGATGCGGCGGTACGCGTAATGCAAGCCGAGCCGGCTGCCTTCTTCCTCGTGCATCGCGGGGCTCAGCGAGCCGCCGATGCCCGAGCCGATCAGACCGACCAGATACGATTTCGCGCTGGCCTGTGCGCCTGTTTGCGCACCTGTTTGTGCGCTCATTGGCGTGTTCGCAGGCGTCTTCGCTGGCATGTTCATTTGGCCGCCCTATTCTTAAGGATGGTCGCCATTCGCTAGAGCGCGAGCACATAGCCTTGTGTACCGTAGCCGACGATGATCCCCTCTGCCACTGCCGACACATACGAGTGATGGCGGAACGCTTCGCGCCGATGCACGTTTGAAATGTGCACTTCGATCACGGGCTTCTGTACGCAGCCGGGTTGATGACGATCCCGTCAACCTTGGTGCGCGCCGCATGCAGCCAGTCGATCAGTTGATGCTCGGCGTTCGACTGACAGAAATCGACTGCCAGATCGAGGCGCTCGCCGGCGTCGCGGCAAAGCCGGGCGACGTCGTCGAGCGTTTCGGAGCCGTAGATGGCCGGCTCGCGTGTGCCGAGCAGATTGAGGTTCGGTCCATTGAGGACCAGTACGGACGCAAAAGTCATGATTGTCTCGATCAGATAGAACCAGAAGCGACGGCCGGAAACTCATAACGCTTCTCAACGTATGGCGAAGTGTGCGCGCATCGGCCGGCGCCGCGTCTATCGTGCTGAACGCCGAGCCCGATTCGTTTGCCAATGCGTTTTTCCAGCAGCATGGTTTGTCGCTGCGTGCGTCGGCGTTTCGTGTCGACGACGCGAGGCAGGCGTTCGAGCGCGCCGCCGGCTTCGGCTACGCGCCCTTTTCCGGCCAGGTCGGCCCGAACGAACGCGTGCTGCCCGCGGTGCAGGCGCCGGACGGCAGCCTCAATTATTTCGCCGACGAAACGCCCGATCAGCCGACGCTGTTCGAAGCCGATTTCATTCTCACGGACATCAACGGCCCGGCGGAAGTGGGGCCACTCAGCCGCATCGATCACGTGTGTCTTGCGGTGCCGGCGAATTCGCTGGATACATGGGTGCTGTTTCTGCGCACGGCCTTCGGTTTCGAGGCCGAACCGGGTGTGCTTGTGCCCGATCCGTATGGACTCGTGCGCAGCCGCGCGCTGCGCAGCCGCGACGGCTCGGTTCGCGTGGTGCTGAATGCGTCGGTGGATCACCATACGGCGGTGGCCGAGGCGCTGCATACCTATCACGGCTCGGGGCTCAATCACGTGGCATTCAGCACGAGCGACATCTTCAGCGCAATTCCCGAATTCGTCGCCGATGGTTTGCCGGTGCTGCGCATCCCGCGTAATTACTACGACGACCTTGCCGCCCGCTACGTGTTGCCGGACGAGACTTTGGACGCGCTGCGCGAGCACAACATCCTCTATGACCGTGACGAGCGCGGCGGGGAGTTTTTCCACGCTTATACGGAGCAGCTGGATCAGCGCTTTTTCATGGAGATCGTCGAGCGGCGCGGCGGTTATGACGGCTATGGCGCGGGCAATGCGGCCGTGCGGCTCGCCGCGCAGGCGCAGCGGCGTAGATAGGCGGCGGGCTGGGGTGGTTGGCTACGGCTTGACGATTGCGGCTTACGGCTTCGGGCTTCGGCCCTGAACGGCGCAAGACTTCCGCCCGTCAGCTGCTCAGGCTCTCGCTCACTCAGGCACGCACCGTGCGCCATGCCATCGGCTAGATGGCTAAGGGCGAGCCGTCGCCCCGATATAATGAGGCCTGACTTGCGGTCCGCGCCGCACGGCCGTGTCGCCGGTCCGGTCCGCGGCGGTGTTCGCAACCGGAGCGCACTCGCGCTGCCGCGGGCCGCCCGCCCCACCGCCGGCCGAATCAAACGCCAGGAGAGATATGAAGAAGTTTGCCGTAGTCCTGTCAGTTCCCCTCTTTCTCAGCGCTTGCGCCTACTTTCAGAAGAACCCGGATGCCGGCGAGCCGGTCACGGATACCACCACGCAGCGCTCGGTCAACGACGTCGTTGCCTGCCTCATGCAACTGGCCTCGAACCACGACGCCGCGTTCAAATCCACGTCGATCCCGCAAGGCCAGATGCTGGACTTTGGCGATTCGAACGTCATCAAGGTGCGCAGCGACAATGGAGCGACCACTTACCGCTTCTATGCGGGCAAGCGCCACGCCAACAATCTGTGGATCGAAAGCGCCGCGAAAACCTGCGCGCCGTAAGCCTTGCAACGCGGCGGGAAGCCGGCTGTTAAGGGTTGGTAAGCTGCGCCGGTGCCATCTTCGTGTCACGGTGTTACAGGACAATGCTTCTTAAGAATCGTTTAAGACTTCGTCCCCATCATGCCTCGGACACTACCGCACGAGGTGCGCACCATGAACCAGCCCGAACAGAATAGCAACGACACCGCGGCGCCGGCGAGGCGTCCCACCATCCTGCGCCGCCTGCTGAGCCATCACGAACTGGCGACGCTGCTGCTCCTGCTGCACGCGCCGATCGACGCATCCGCGAAACCCGAGATTCCGCAACTGCACGAAGCGGGTTTGATCGAAACGATTTCAAACGAAGCAGGCGGCGCGCGCATCCGCCTGACGCCCGAAGGCAATGCCGTGCTGCGCGGACTCGGCGTCAAATAACGCCCGCTTACGCCTGCCATACACCGTATCCCGCTTCGCGCAGCCCGATTGCCAGTTCCACTTCCATTTCCTGTGCGCCGCGATACGGCATGGGATTGAACACTTCATACAGCTCGGGCACGAGGCGCAAGCCGTAATCGCGCACATAGCGATTGGCCTGAATGCTGGCCTTGTGCCGGTCGAAACGCAGATCGGGATCGAGCCCGGTCATCCCCACATACACGCACGGCTTGTCGAACCGGTAATCCGGATTCGCGCGGCGAAAGCGCGCCTCGTTCCAGACCTTGTCGTCGAGCGCGACGACGTACACGTAATAATGATGCTTGCGGCGAGCCATAAGCCGAGCGTCAGTTCCTCGACGTGCTGTGCAGCAGCATCCGGTATTCGGTCGGCGTGACGCCGACGGTCGCCTTGAATTGCCGCGTGAAGGCGCTGTGATCGGTGTAGCCGCATAGCGCGGCGACGTCAGTGACCTTGTCATGCGACAGCAGCAGCGCGGTGGCAGTGTCGAGCCGCGTCTTCAGCAGCACCTGGCGCGGCGTCAGGTGAAACACCTTGTGGAAATAGCGCTCGAGCTGCGCGACTGACATATCCGCCATGGCGGCCAGTTGCTTGAGGTTCAACGGCTGCACGTAGTTGTCCTGGATGAACTGCACCACCGCGGCGAGCCTGCTGTAAGCGGGATGGCTGCTTTCGTCCGCTTTCAGATCGCGCGAGATGCCGGCGAGCCCGACCACCTTGCCCGCCGCGTCGCGCAACGGCTGCTTGCTCGTCAGACACCAGCCGGGCTGGCGTCCCGGATAAAGATGCAACTCCAGCTGATCGGTCATCTGATTGCCGACGTGAATGATGCCCTCGTCCTGCGCCGTGTAAATGCGGCCGAAGCGGCGCGGAAACACGTCCTCGGCCGTCTTGCCGAGCAGCGCCGCCTTGTCCTTGAAACCGCAGCGCGAAGCGAGCGTCGGCGTCCTTCACAAAGAAAAAACGACGTCGGGCAGCGCGTCGAACACGGGCTCGAGCTGCCTGAAATGCGACAGCATGCCGGACAGCGTTGCTTCGTCAGGTGAAAATTGATGAGCCAGCGTGTTCATCGTGCGGGTCCCGTGGGTCCGAGCCGTTTGTAAGGCACATGGGCGAGCGCTGCTGCCTTGACGCGTGGCTTGCGATCATTCGATTCGCATTGCATGCGCCGTCGATTATAAAGCCGCGCATGCGCCGACAATAAGCGCGTGGCGGTGGCAACTCGCGCGTCATTCGCCTTGCGGCGCCTCTGCAGCGGCCGCCATCAGCGTGCCGATTCGCGTTGGGCTGAGCGGACGCGGCGCGGCGGACGGCCAGCCGAAGTACACGTTCGCCGTTGTGCCGCAAATTTTTCCCTGGCAGGCGCCCATCCCGCAGCGGGTATGAAGCTTCGCGTCGCGCCAGGTGCTGAACGCGCGCACTTCGCCGAGCGTGACGTCTTCGCAGCGGCATAGCAGCGTGCCGTCGGAGGGCGGCGTGCAGGCGGCCGGTTGCAATGCGAAGGCGGATTCGACGCGCGCCGCGAAGCGGCGCCAGCGTGCGCGCTGGGCTTGCAGGGCGCCACTCACGTCACTCACGTCACTCACGCCACTCACGCCACTCACGTCACTCACGCCACTCACGCCACTCACGCCACTCACGCCACTCACGCCACTCACGCCGCCGGCGCCGCTCGCCCTCCACCTCGCGATCTCGCCTTCGACCGCGGCGAGTTCCGCGCCGCCCACGCCGGTGCACTCGCCCGCCGCAAACACACCCTCCACCGAAGTCCGTTGCGCGCCATCGACAGCAATGCGGCCCGCTTCGTCGATCGCACAGCCAAGCGCTTGCGCAAGCGCGACGTTCGGCACCAGTCCGAAGCCGCACGCGACGCGCTCGCAATCGAGCGTCACCCTGCGCTCGCCGCGCCGGATCGTGACCTGTTGCACATGATCCGGCGCCGTGCGCCGCCTCGAGCATGCTGCTGGTCCAGTAGGAGACGCCGGCGAAGCCGCGCGTCATGCCGATGGCCTGTCGCAACTTCGCCGGTTCGCGCAGCAGCGACGCGCCAAAGCGCGCAACGCGCGCAGCCGGCGCCTGCTCCACACCACCGCGAGCACCGCGCGCCCGTCGCCAGAATCAGCCGCCCGTAGGTCATGCGCACCCCGCCCTGTTCCGCCGATTCGACCAGCAGCCCGCGCGGCGCAAGCGGTGCGATGACGCGCGTCGACAGAAAATGAGTGAGGTTGGCGTGGCGGGAAAGATCGGCGAGCAGGTTGGCGAGCGGCGCCTGCGCCACACTGCTTGGCCCTTGACGCCAGATCTGGCCGCCGGCGCGCGGGTTGTCGTCGAGCAACGCGACGCGCGCCTTCGCGCGCCGAGACGAGCGCGGCATGCAGGCCCGCCGGACCGGCCCCGACTACGCGAAGTGCTGGGTCACGATGGGTGGTCCACCTGTACGTCGTGCAGAGGTTGGCGCTTGCGGCGGCGGCTGTCCGGGTTCGCGGTGCAGCGACGGGAAGTCATTGCGCATCCGCCTGTCGCGCGCGGGGCGGCTGGCCATGGCCAGCGAGTCTCTCTCCACACAACCGGAAGTTGCCGTTTCATCGCGTGTTCGCCTTCTGCGTGTTCACAATCTGGCCGTCGCGGCACAGCGTCTGACACGCGAGCACGGAGAGCCGCGCGCCGCCCGACGCGCCCGCCAGCACCAGCGCCGCTGCCACGGTCGTGCCCGCGTCGACCTCGAGCGCGAGGCGGTCGATGTTCACGCGAATGCGCGCCGCACCGCTCTCACTCATGCGCCACCTCGTGCACAAACCGGCCCGGTAAATAAGGTTCGACGGGAATCGCCGCTGCCTGTCCGACGATCTGCGCGGCAAGCAGCTTCGCCGTCGCGAGCGATGTCGTTACACCCAGGCCCTCGTGCCCGACGGCCAGCCACACGCCCGGAGCGTGATCGCCGGCGGGACCGATCAGCGGCAAGCCGTCGGGCGAGGCGGCGCGAAAGCCGGTCCATGCGCGAATGCCGTTGAGCTGCGGCAGCATCGGCAGATAGCGGGCCGCGCGCTGCAGCATGTGCGCGAGCACGGGCATCTCGACCGCCGCGTCGGTCGTATCGAACTGGCGCGACGAACCGATCAGCAGTTGCCCCCCGTCGGCCGCGGCTGCGCATTGAAAGCGACGGACGTTCCAGTCGCATGATGCGCGCTCTTGATGTAGCCGGGCTCGAGCAGCTGATGATGGATCAGTTCGGGATAGCGGTCCGTGATCAGCAGGTGACCTTTCTTCGGTTGCAGCGGCAGCGTGGGCAACAGCTCGCGAGCGCCCAGGCCGTTCGCGACGATCACATGCCGCGCGCCGCGCCGCGCGCGCCGCGCCGCTCGCCATTGGCGAGTGTGACGCCGGTCGCATCCACGCGGACGACCGGCGCGCCGAGCCGCACGCCGATTTTCGCGGACGCCGGTGATTGCGTCAGCAGCCACTCCGCAGCCGTCGGCGCATACACGATGCTGTCATGCCGCATCCGCAAACCGCCGACGAGCGACGCCGCCACCGCCGGCTCGCATTGGCGCAGCGCGGACGCGTCGAGCAGTTCCGCCGAGACGCCTGCGCCTCGTAAGCGGCATGCATGGCGCAGGCGGCTTGCCATTCTTCTTCGTCGGCGGCGAAGCGGGCGAAGGCGTCGCGCGCGCAACTGAGGCGCGAGCTGCAGCCACAGGTCGCGCGAATACAGCGACAGCGCCAGTTCCGCCGGCGGTCGTTCATCACGACGATATGGCCCATACCGGCCGCCGTCGCGCCGCCGCCGATGCCTTGTGCGTCGAGCACCTCGACGCGCATGCCGAGCGCGGCCAGCTCGGCCGCGCAGGCCGCGCCCACGATGTCCGGCCGACGATCAACGCATCCGCCGTCATGCCGCGCGGATGCCCCATGCGAACGGGATCGCGCTCGTCGAAGCAAAGCCGCCCTTCCGCCGCGATATACGCATGACCCGTGATGGTTGGAATGACGCGGACGCCGTCGCCCGCATGCCGGTAACTCGCCTCGAACACGCTGCCGATAATGCTTTCCTGCCGCCACACCGCGCCTTCGGCGAGCTTGCCGTCCGCCGCGAGGCATGCCACTTTCGCGCTCGTGCCGGTGCCGCATGGCGAGCGGTCGTACGCGTTGCCCGGACAAAGCACGAAACTGCGACTGTCGATGCCGTCGCGCGAACCCGGCCCGAAGAGCTCGATATGGTCGATCAGCGCGCCCTCAGCGCCCGTGATGCCCTGCGCGATAAGCGCGTCGCGAATCGCCGAGCTGAACGCCGTCAACTCGGGGATACGCGCCGCCTCAAGCGAACGGCCATGCTCCGCGACGAGAAAGAACCAGTTGCCGCCCCAGCCGATGTCGCCCGTCAGCACGCCGTGACCCGGCACCTACACTTGCACGGCCTTGCGGTAGCGATAGGCCGGCACGTTACGCACCGCCACGCTGCCGTCGTCATTGAGCGTGGCCTCGACGACGCCAACGGGCGTCTCGATCCGATGACGCCCCGGCGCGATCCGCCCCATGTGCGCGAGCGACACCACGAGGCCGATCGTCCCGTGCCCGCACATGCCGAGATAGCCGACGTTGTTGAAAAAGATCACGCCCGCCGCGCAGGACGGGTCATCCGGCTCGCACAGCAGCGCGCCGACCACCACGTCGGAGCCGCGCGGTTCGGTGACGATGCCGGCGCGCCAGTCGTCGAACCGGGTGCGAAATACGTCGAGCCGTTGCGCGAGCGTTCCGCCGCCGAGGTCCGGGCCGCCCGACACGACGAGGCGGGTCGGTTTACCGCCGGTGTGGGAGTCGATGATATTGAGCGTTTTCATGACGCACATGGTAGGAACGGCGCACGCGCGAGTCTTGGTGTGCGTGCGCGCGGATTGTGACGATTTCGGCATAGTTGAGGCGCCGGTCGCGTCATGCGCGGTCGACTCGGAGGCTGTTTGTATCGATGAGCAAGACGCCTCAGCACGCTGTAGAAAGGAAGCCCGTTTGCTCGTCGCGCATACCGCGGCATCGGACCTCCCGCTTGCGCACTATCCGCAACGCAGCCGCTGCTAGCCGGGGCGCCGACGTCCATTCCACGGTACTGTGCCGAAATCGTCATCCGCCACGCGCGATTTGCGCAAGACGGCGGCGTTTTCGCTGCTTACACTGCGCTTCGACTCATCACATTCAGGAGAGCAGTCGTGGCGCATATCTGGGAAGGCGTATTGCCGGCGGTCACCACCAAGTTCAACGCGGATTTCAGCATAGACCGGGCGTGGACCGGCAAGAATATCGAAGCGCAGATCGACGCGGGCGTGGACGGCATCATCGTCTGCGGATCGCTCGGCGAAGCGTCGACGCTCTCGCTCGACGAAAAGCTGCAGCAGGTGCTCGACATCGCCGTTGAAGCTTCGCGCGGCCGCGTGCCGGTGCTGCTGACCATCGCGGAAAACAGCACGCTCGACGCCTGCCGTCAGGCCGAATCCGGCAGCCGTCGCGGCGCCGCCGGTTTTATGGTGCTGCCGGGCCAGCGCTATCTGTCGGATCGTCGCGAGACGCTGCATCATTTTCGCAGTGTCGCCGACGCGAGCGCGCTGCCGCTCATGATCTACAACAATCCGCTTGCTTACGGCGTGGACATGACGCCCGACATGTTTGCCGAAATCGCCGACGAAAAGAAAATTGTCGCGATCAAGGAATCGTGCGGGGACGTGCGGCGCGTGACCGATCTGATCAACGCAGTCGGCGACCGCTTCGCGATTCTGTGCGGGGTCGACAACCTCGCGATGGAAGCCATCCTGATGGGCGCGCATGGCTGGGTGGCCGGTCTCGTGTGCGCGTTTCCGCATGAGACGGTGGCGATCTACAAGTTGCTGAAAGCCGGACGGCTGGAAGGAGCGCGAGCCATCTACCGCTGGTTCGCGCCGCTGCTCGCGCTCGACGTATCGCCGAAGCTGGTGCAGAACATCAAGCTCGCTGAGGCGATGGTGGGACTGGGCACGGAGCCGGTGCGTCCGCCGCGCTTGCCGCTGGCGGGCGACGAGCGCGCCGCCGTGGAGGCGCTGATCCGCAAGTCGCTCGAAACGCGGCCGGCACTGCCGCGCCTTTGAGCGAGCGCCCGGGCTTCAGGCGGCCTGCTGCTCCGCGTGCGCGGAATCGTCGCGGCGCAGGTCGTGACGCAGATACAGCAGCCTGTAGCCGCTCTTATAAACCGGCTGCAGCCGAAACTCGTTTTGCGGCTCGATTTCGAGCAACAGACGCAGCCGCGACACGTGGCTGTCGATGGTGCGGGTGAACTCGCGGAATTCGCGGCCCCACACCATCGCGAAAATGTGATCGCGCGACATCACGCGGCCGATGTTCGAGAAAAACAGCGAAGCCAGCCGGTATTGCGTGCCCGACAAGGCGACCGGCTGGCCGCGCAGCATCACGATCTGGCGATGCGTGTCGAAGCGGTACGGCCCCACGTCGAAGCTCGCGGTGCCGAAGCGGTCCGGATACGCGCGCCGCAAGAGCGCCGTGACGTGCTCGCGGAACTCCGCCGGGCGCAGCGGCAGCGCGACGTAGTCGTCCGTGCCGTTGACGAACGCGCGCACCATGCTCTCCTCCGACGTTTCCCGCGACACGAAGATCACCGGCAAGCGGTCGCCGCCGACCGCGCGCGCCGTTTTCAGCACCTCCGTGCCCGACAGACGGGTGCCGTGCCAGTCCAGCACCAGCAGATCCACGGTGGACCGGGCCAGCGTTTTCGACATGGTGAGGCCGTCGTCATAGCCTGCGCAGGTATGGCCGGCAGCCGTCAGGATTTTCTCGATCGACTGACGCCGACGGGATCGCGTTGAAGAATGGCAATACGCATGGGATGACTCTTAACTGATGGCGTGGACGCGATTCTCGAAGGCCCACCCGCCCTATCCCATAGGATCAATCCGAATTTAGGCGCGGCTCTGACCGATCCGATCGCCGAATGGCCAACGGACTACAACCGTCTGCGCAAGCCCCACCGTGGTTTCGTCAAAGTCGCCCAATCCGCGGCCCATGCGGAACGTTCCCAATCTAATTAAGCACTTCCCGAAGCAAATCGCATTGATCCTGTAAAATCGCGGGCTGGCTTCTTTCGTCATCGCGCCGCCCTACCCGGGTCCGGCGCGCCGGCACGGCGTCGGCGGTATTGAACACGGCGCGTCAGGCCGGCGGCTCGGCGGCGACGCAGATTGTGGCGGGCATGCAGGCGGCGACCGCCATTTCGGTTGGGCTGCTGGTGTTGGGCGGCGTGAT
Organism: uncultured Paraburkholderia sp.; assembly: GCA_940746715.1. GTDB lineage: Bacteria > Pseudomonadota > Gammaproteobacteria > Burkholderiales > Burkholderiaceae > Paraburkholderia. The sequence continues at coordinate 375,313 of CALNWN010000002.1, read as the reverse complement.
GAGCTGCCTCGTGCATCCGCAGCCGCATTCGTCGGCGCCAGGGCAGCGCCGGGCGGATTCAGCGCGGGTCGGCAATTCGCGGTGAGGTTGGGTGCTGGGACTGGTGCTGGGGCCAAGTGCGATGCCCTGGCGCACAGCCGCACCCACCTGCTACAGCCGCGCTTCCTGAATCGTGCCGGTAGTGATCGCGGCTTCGATTAACCCTTCGCTTTGCGCCTTGCTGATTGCATCGGCGATCAGTTTTTCCGGCTCTTCGATCTCAGCCTTGATCGCGCCGAGGAATCCGGAGGCATCCAGAATGACCAACGTTTTCGCCGAATCGGCGAGGCTGATGATCATGCGATGCGGCGTGGGCCCTTGACCCAGACTCGCGCACAACTGCAGCACCTTGCCGCCAATGGATTGCTCGAAACTTTGAATCATATGTGCTCCCTTGATTGCAGCCGAATACAGCGAGGCAAAACCAGCGGACCGGCGAACGCGCCCGCGCTCAGAGCCCGAGCCCGCCGCGCGGCGCGCGCGCACCGTCGATACTGATACGCCCCGCGCCGGTCACGAACAGCAGCAGAAAACCGCCGGCAATACCGATGTTCTTCCAGAAATGGATCACCATGTCGCGCTGCAAGGCGGCGTCGGTTACATTCCAGAAATCGTGGCCGAGCACCGCCGTGGCCACAGTATAAACCGCCATGATGAGCGCGAGCGGACGCACCTTGAAGCCGACGATCAGCAAGAGCCCGCCCAGTGCCTCGACCGCGGTGGCGATCGGCGCGGCGATCTGCACGAACGGCACGCCCTTCGAATGCAGATAGCCGACAAAACCCGCATAACCCAGCAGTTTCATCACGCCGCCCCACAGGAACAGAACCGCGAGCGCGATACGCGCGATGAGAATAACGCCGGAATCGACGGGACGCGTCATGAGGGTGCTCCTCCTGTAGATGAATAACCAGCAGACCCGGCTGAAAGGCAGCAGTTCCCTGCTTGCCTCTGAGCATATGTTCATTGCCCGCGCTTTCCAAGGCGGGCAGTCGCTTGCGCGGCCACGAACTAACCTGAACGACGCCCCCGGACGAAACGCGGCGGCGAAGGCTACGAACGCGGCTCGTCCGGCGCGAGCAACACGCCTTTCGTGAAGACGAAACAGCCGTAGCCGCGCTCTTCGCCCGTCACAATCACGCAATAGGCTTTGCGCGCGCGCTCATAAAACGCGAAGCGTTCGATGGGCGCAAACGGCACCTCGCGGCCTTCCGCGGCATTCACCTCGATCTGCGCCTCGCGCTGCACGGCCGGAAGGGTATGCGGCTCGCCGCCGACTTCCATGCGCGACGCCGGTTGTTCGATGAAGGTGTCGAGCGGCAGCACCGACAGCACCGCGCGGACCGCGCGCGGCGAGCTCACGCCGTCAAGACGCAGCAGCTTGCCGAGCACCGTGGAATGCGCCACGGAATCGCCGGGAAAGTTGGCGTCGCAAATCACGACTTCGTCGCCGTGGCCCATTGAGCGGAGTGCATGCAGGATGTCGGCGTTGAGCAGGGGATCGAGATTTTTTAGCACTGTTTCTCCATGCAGATTGCTTGCGGTTATTCGAATGGATTGCCTTGAACGCCATGCGGCAAACGATTGTAGCAAGCAACGCCGCGCGCTTCGGAGATTCAGTGCGCCGCGCACGACGCGCCGGGCACGCGCCGCGCCATGCCGCGGCAACGCCACCGCAGCCATCCGATCGCCGCGAGCAGCACGAGCCCCGCGCCACTCAGCACCGGTTCGCGCCAGCCGAGCAACGCGGTGAACATGAACGCGCGCGTGCCGGCGAGAAGCGCGAAGCCGGCGATCGCGCCCGAGAGCGCGTCGATGGCGCCCGCGAAGCGCGCGAACCGTGTGACGGGCGAGTGAGCCGTGACGCTGGCGGGCTCGTGCATGATAGTCTCCGTGAAAGATGGGCGATGGCGACGGGGATGGCTGCGACGTCGGTGGGCGGCGGCTCGTTAGGCGCCCGCGGGCACCTGATCCAGGAAGCCGGTCACTGTCTGCAGACGCCCGTGCGCGTCGACGGTGCCGAACCCGTCGACCTCGGTCGAGCGGCGAAATGTGTGGCCGGCAAAGCGCTCCTGCACGGCACGGATCATCGCGTCGATGCCGTCGTGGCCCGAGCCGGCCATCAGCGGGTCGCGGTAGTCGGCATCGCTCGCCCAGGTCGAGGCGATCAGCTCGCGGCGGCGCGCGCCATCGGTCTCGTTCCATGCGTCGAAATAGCGGTCGATCAGATCGGTATGCGCGTTCATTTCCTGCTCCTTTGACTGGATTGAGCGCTACGCTCGGCATCCGGGCCGGATACGGCGGGCTCGGAGTGAAGATTCGCGGTTTGCGTGACGCCGGTCGATTACGTGGTAATGGATAACCTTGCCCAGCAAGGGTTTCCGCGAATTCGTCGCTTATTCGTCTGGAATTTTCAGCCGGCCAATTTGATTTCTGTCCACTCCGCTCCACGCGTGTCCCGGTACATGGCGGTCATCTTGGCCGACTTGTGTCCCAATATTGCCCGGGCGAAATCCTCTCCGTATTGGTCGCTGTAGAGACGTGCAGACAGGCTTCGCAGCTCGTGGAATGTCGGGGGCGTCTTCCCCTCATCCCATGTGATCTCTGACTTCTCGCGGGCGAGCCGGAAATACTTGGTCAGTGAGGGCGCGGTTACCGGGTCGCCAGCATCGCGTCCATTCGCCTTCTTGTTGTAATGCAGCATCGAGCGCGATACGAACCGATCGCGGCATCGTTTTACGACGTCCTCCAGAGACAGTCCGACTACGTCGAGCCGGACCGCTACCGGGATGCGAATCTTGACCTTGGTCTTCTGCTGCTCGACGAACAGGAAACCGTCCTTGACGTCTGCAAACTGCATGCTGGCAATGTCTTCCCTGCGCTGCGCCGTCAGCAACGCGAGTTCGAAGCTTCGCGCCACCCACGGATCGAATTCTTCAGCCGCCTTGTAGACCTCAAGGAAATTCTCCCAGGTGAGCCGGGAACGCTCGACTTCAAACTTCGGCACACGGGTAACGGTGACGGGATTCTTCCCGGTTTCAATCAGCCCTTTGACTTCTGCCTCACGGAACATGTCCATCAGTGTCTTGCGCATCAGCGCGGCCATCTGGGCGCCCCGCTTCTCTGCTGCTTGTTCGATGAACGTCGATACTTCGTCTGTCTTGATCGACCTCAGGTGCTTGGAGAGAAACGGTGCCGATCGAACGGCGCGGATGCCAGCCTTCACGGTCTTGATCGTGGCCGCCGTCCCTTCGCGCGTCTCGATGTATATCCGCTCGTATTCGCCCGTCCAGTCATCCAACGTCTTCCCGGCTGGCTCCAGTATCTTCTGAGCCAAATTGCGCGGCCCGCGGCGCTGCTCGACGGCCAGATTGGCCGCTCGTGCCTCGGCGAACGCCTTCGCCTGATCGCGTCCGAGACCGTGACTCTTCTTCGTGTCCGGATCGCGCCAATAAAAATAGCCGGCGCCATTCTGATTCAGGTGCGCCGGCCAGTTCCTTCGCTTGGCTTCCCTTCGCCTAGCTGCCATTTCCTATCCTTCGGGCCATTTCCCCGTCCAAATCTGCGTAGACTGCATTCGGCTCGACAAAGTATCGCCGTCCGATTTTGATGGGCGCCGGCACTATCCAGCCGTACTGACGCCAGTTATACAGGGTGTTTCTGTGGGGTTTCGCGGCGCCGAACATCCGTTCCGCCCATTCCTCCAGTGTGACCAGCTTCGGCATTTCGACGACGCTCATCTTTCCAACCTCCTAGCCCACTCCCTCTTAGTCACAGCCAAAATCCTCTCGAGCGCTTCTGTCATGCTGCCTGCTTCTCCGCTTCGCCGGTCACGGTCAGTTCTGCGTACTGCATGACGTCGAACAGCGAATCGGGATCGTGATAGTTGGCTACGTCAATTGCGACCATCTCTTCTGGCTTAGCGCCGTCCGGATAAGATCCTGGGTCCAGTTCGTATTCGAACGTCACTGTGATTCGTGCTTTGCTCATATTTCGCCTCATTGTTGGCGCCCAGTCTATTTAGGCTAAATCCCACTGGGCTAGGACTTCTGGACGCGCGTAGACGCACCAGCCTGATTGCTGTACTCGTTGTGGCGCTTTCCATGCCAGCGCCAAACGCCTGTTGTTCGAAAGGGGAAGCTGTGCCGCGTCTTATGCAGTTGCCGGCGACGATGCTTGCGGATTTTCATGGTCCATCGCCTCAACAGCCTCCAGAGCCAGCCTCAGCGCAAACTCAGTCCGCGGACGGTCGGCGTTATTGGCGATGGCCCATTGGAGTTCGTCCTTTAGGGTTTCGATTTCGGTCATTGCACATCCTCGAGCCCATCCGGCTTCGCAAACCGGTCAGTAAATGTGTATTCGGTCACTTCGTTGATGAAACTGAAGTCGTGCGCATCTGGCCAGTTCCGCATGATCGCGTCAACGTCGTCCGCGTAGGCAACGATGATTCCAGCCGTTTTGATTCCGTATGCGCTATATACGTAGCCGCTCACCCAATACGGATGCTTGATCGGCCAATTGACAGGTCGCGGGTCGTCCGCGTTGACGTAAAACCGTGCTCGGATCATCTCCCCTCCCTCCCGCACAAAATCCTTACCATCAAAGCGCACCGCACCGGCTGATTCGGAAAGCGCTTCCAGAGCCAGTCGATCATTCTTTCGGTTTCACTCACCTTCAATCTCCCTAGCCCGCGCACGAATAACTTCAGCCGCAGCACTATCCCCAGCAATCAGCGCCGCTTCCTCGAGAGTTTTAACGCGCAACTCCCGGGCAAACGAAGCAAGGTCAATCAGCCATTCTTCATGGCGCGCATAGTGCTTCATTGCCAGGCGCGCGAGGTCGTAGTCGGTCATCATGGTCCCCCGAACATGTCGATGGTGCGGGTGTCGCGCTCGGGTTCCGGATCGATAGGTCCGATGAACCTCGCGTGATCGGCCCAGTCCTTGACAAGCTCCTCGGCATGCGAAGTCGGGGCAAATGGCCACTTGATGACGACAGCCTCAATCGTCGGCGCTGCCGGGCCACTCTTCAGCGACTCAAAGAACGAGTTCAGTTTCTCCGCGAGCACTTCCGCCTCGCGCTTGCCGGGCGCCGCGATAATGTCGTCAGGGCCTTGTATGTGGACTGCGTATGAAGTCATGCTAGGATTCCTCGAAATCCACAACGGAGTGCGCTATGGAATTCACGTTTGAGTACACGCGACAACGCGGAAATAAACACACGTACCATGTCACTGCTCATCTCATGAAGCACGTCGAAAGTGGAGTTTTCGCATACAGCGCGGTTGTTCATCGCGGCTCGAACTATGCTGGACCCTTGGCGCTCTGGCCGCTCAATGCCTCAGATCCAGATGCCGCAATGCTTGAAGCCAAAAACCTAATTGAGCGCGACATTGAAGACCTTGTAGGGATTGACGAATAGCGGCCGTTTGCTTGGCCGATGAGGCGGCCTTGATAATTCAAGGAACGCGCCGCTCAATTCCACCCCCTGTTTGCGTACCATGGCATTAATCCCCCGATTTCCCGGCCAGAGCGCCGCGCTTTCCCTTTTCGTATTCCGCCCATGCCTGCACCGCTTCGTAAACATGCTCTGGCGCATGTCCTCGTTGAATCAGCAAGCGCTTGGGAGTGGAAACGCATCGAATCTGATCGAAGCGCGCGATGTTGACGGCGGCTCGCAGCGCCTGATATGTTTCGTCGCTCATCCCTGCTCTCCCGCTTTCTGTTGAGACAGGGCGGCCGGTGCTGCGGGTAGCGGCATCCAGCGCGAGATCGCCGAAACCATTTCATCGCCCCAGCACCGCTGCTCGTCATCTCCTTCGTAGCCAACCAGCAGATACGCATCGTGCGCGGAGCGGTCGTCGAATACCTTGGGCATCCAGAAAGCCAGAGCCTTCTGGAGTGCGCGAATCAGGGCAACTCGATCTGAATCCGTCGCTGCCAGAGCACGGCGCGCCGCGTCCTCCGCATCCCGCCCGTCTCCCTTCTCAATAGCGGCGGTAGGAGCTGCGGCAAGCATGGCGCGGTAGATCCTCATTCGGTTTTCGCGAGCAACACATGACATATCGAATGCAGCGTGGTGCTTGCATGTACTTTCATGGAGCATCATTTCTTCCGTCGGCTCGACCGGCACAAGCTTCCATCCTTCCAGCACCGTCGCCTTTGCAGCGGATTCTATGGCGGCAATCTTCGCTGCCTGCTGCTCGATCATGTCTGCGGCTTGGCCGATCAGTGAAAGTGGCGAGGAAGTTACCACTCCCGTTTTTAGAGTCTCGCGTGTGACCGAGATTTCGCTGCGCAGCCGCTTAACCAGTTCGTCCTGCCGATCCGCAGGCGTGATCTCTCGGTTAGCGTCTCGGATTAGCTCGGTTAGGGATTTGGTGGTCATGTCGTCTGGTCCTTGGAGAGGGCGAGTTCAAGTTCTGCAATGCGGGCTGTCTGCGCCTCTATCAAATCGGCCGCTTTTCGGAAGTCCTCTCTTTGCCATATGGTCATTGAAAGGCGCTCGTTTCTTCTAAGATGAGCGATGAGCTCTGATCCGAAGACGGTTTCGTCCTTGGAATACCCGATGGGATTCAGAACCGCAAATTCCCCAAACTCCCTGACCGCCGCTTTGTTGTAGGCGTGTGCCGCCTCATCTGGAGTTGGGAATACGCCGAGATTTAGGCTTTTCCCTTGAACGCCTATCTTGGCCTCAAACTTTCCATATCGGCTGTAGACACCTTTATAACCGGTCAAGCTTTTGCGGCTGTTTAGCCTCTTGCTGCGGTTGTTTTCAATGTTATTGGCCAACCTGAGGTTTTCAAGCCTGTTGTCCAGTTTGTCACCATTCACATGGTCGATCTGCAAAAGCGGCATCTCTCCATAATGGATGGCCCACGCGATTCTATGAGCAACTCTGGTTCTCCTGCCAATCTGAACGGAGAAGTACCCCTTGCCAGTAACTGAATCGACCAATTTCCCGCGCTTCTTGCCATGGTTCCAACGCAGAGACCCGGTTTCGGGGTCGTACGTGAATAAGTGCCTGAAATAGGCGACTATATGCGAGTCCATCATCTCGCTCCACGAAGAAGGGCGCGCACGTAATCAACGATGCGCCGCTGTTGCCTCATCCAATTGATACTGCCTTCAATAACGACCGCTAACCCATATTCTGTGATCAATGCGCGAAGATCGATTTCCTGCTCATCGCTGAGCGTCACCCCTCCTACGGCTTCGCGCGCGTCGTTAGAGGGGGAGTGGCGTAGAGCGGTTGCCTGTAAATATGCGGCCATTTGGCAGCTACATCTTTATCGAACGTGACAGACTGACCAGAATCGAGGTTCGATGGATCACGCCACGCCACCGCTTCTCCAGTCGCCTGAGCGCTTGCAACGGCGCTGGATTGAACAGGCCCGACAAGCGAATTGAGGTAGTCCCTGAACGCGTCGAACATATCGACGTATGTGGCGGAATCCGCGCCACGCATCTGCGTCACGAAGTATTCGATCGCGTTGCACTGTGTTCGCGAAAGCCCGGTGACGAAGGTTTGAGCTTCGCTCTGCGCGCTGGGTGTAGTGGTGGTCATTGAGAGTCCTTTGTGCGAGCGGCGTCTGCTTCGGACTCCATTGCCGCCTTCGCGAGGCGATCAATAGGAATATGGAGGGCATCCGCTAAACGCGCTGCGACTTGAACGGAAATCCGCCAACAGACACCGTTCTCTATATCCGAAAGGTATGACTTGCTGGTACCGGCCGCTGCCGCAAGATCGACAAGTGCCATTTCTGCCTGAGCCCTTGCTTCGCGCAACAGTTCAGCTAACGTTCTAAAGTGGTCATAGTTCATTTGTCCGCCCTGGTAATAAATACCTTGTGTCCAGCCAAATCTCCGTGCAGCTCTTCGGTAATGCCAGCCCAAACGCCGGCACCTAGCCACACAACTTCATACGGCCCATACTGGCTCACCGCCTCGTCTGCTTGCTCGCTGGTGCGCGGAAGGGCGGACTGAGAGGCGGCACACGGCCCGTCATGCCCTGCAACGCGTGAGCATTGCCAGCCTTCCGGCGCACGGTCGCAAAGCTGAATCGGATTGCGAATCTCACCGGCACAGATCTTCGCGCCGCTGCGAAAGAGCGAATTCCTGCTTTGCTCGGCGACCGATTCGCAAGTTTGAGCGGCAGCAGAGCGCATCGAATCGCAGGCGGCTTGCCAAATCTCCCACGGCCCCATTGAACGATTGGCCGGAATGCTCTTACACCACGCTTCGAACGCCTCGCGCTCGCGCATCGAATCAGAGTCTCGTGTATTGGAGGTCATGTCTGTCCTTTAGGCGGCTTTGGAACGGCGAGCTTTGGTCATTGCGTTGTCGTAATACAGATCATCGAACTTGTTCTGCTCCGCGATGGACGCGTGCGATGGGCAGAGCAAAAAAACGTCGTCATCGCCTCGAAACCACGATGTTTGAATCTCGATTTTCTTCACGGCTACCTCGTCGCAGCATGAGCAGAGCTTCCTGCTCTTTGGGTGCAGCTTGTACATGTATGGCTTTGCCATATCTAACTCTGTCTCGAAAAAGCGAGGTGCCGTACTGGCCACATCGCCGTGAATTGATGGGCGAAAAAGAGGCTGCCCTGTACTAGCGGCGGCCAAGACAACGCCCCACGGGCCGGGGACCGTTAGGCTCGTGGATGGGTGCGCCTCAGCACCCTCTGGTTTGCGAGATCAATACCCGGTGGGCTACATCGCACTTCGAGTGTGAGGCGCAAGAGGGGTTAGGCCGCGTGCTCGAGCGCGATCATTTCCGTAACCTGTGTGAAATACTGCGCGGGCAGCCTCGACTTTCTCCTTGATCTTTTCCTCAAGCGCCTTGTCGCGCTCGTAGGGAACCCGCGTGATGCGCTGTGACGGGGCGATATGGTCGACGTAATGCACGCTCGGATCTTCAAACCGGATCAGCTCGTCGGGCGTGTTTACCATGCAGTAGTTAATCTCGAAGAGATCGACGTCCCAGAGCATCATGTAACCGCGGCCCTGCCATTCGTAATCCTTGTCCTGACCAGCGAATACCATGGCGGGGAACGTGGCGAGCGACCAAGGTGATTTCACGTCGATGATCTTCGTCTTTGGAACGTAGATGTCACACTCGCCCGTCAACCATTCATTCTCGCGGCGTTCTGTGTTCTTCTCGTAACTGGTGAAGAACACGTCGTTCATAAGAGCGATCGAATGATTCTCGACCAGCGTCCCCTTTTCCATTTCCTTGGATGTGACCACCTTCTGATATCCGTACACGAATTCCTTAGCCAGGTCTTCAATGTAGGTCTTGGCGCCGACAGAGAGCTTTTCGCTCTTTGCCTTCGGCTCCGTCATGATCTTGCCCAGCGACGAGCAGCGAATCTTAAGCATTGGTGCCCTCCACGGCGGCCTGAACTGCTTCAGTGACTTCCTTCTCCTGTGCATCAGTCAAATCGAATTGGGCGCGCAGTTTCTCAGTCGTGTACTGGCCAGCAACAATCGACGCGATCGCCTTCTTCAGTCGATCCGGCGTGATCTGAGGCTTCCGTTTCTTCGCCACATTCGGGCGGATGCGCAAACACTCGACCACGTCGCCAAAAGCCTTGGTCATGCTCGCGTACAAGGTGATTTCCTTGCCCGCCCACTCTTCAATGTATGGCCCGTACAGCTTGGCAATCGACTTGGAATTGGTGACGTTCAGGATCAGGGGTTTGTGTCCCTTGAGGTGGGCGACAGTCGCCTCCTCTTTTTTGCCGTCCGTGCCGACGATCTGCTCGCGCCTCACGTAGTCGATCGTGACCGTCAAGTCCTCATCTGGATTGAAGGCGTATGCGCCGATGTGATCGGGATTGATCAGGCGCTTCCAGTGTGTCTTGCTTTGTTGGTTGTCCATTTCGGCTCCTTAGCCGCAGTTCCGACAGTTAATGATTGATTAAAGCGGCTCGCCCACCAGTTCCTCGCCGACGCTCACCAGCTTGTCGAACAGGAAGTTTTGAAGCTCGCGCGTCATGTCCTTCCAGCCGTGCCGTAGGTGGATGTATTCCTCGATCAGCGTCGACGCGAGTTGCTTCGTGCCGCCCATGTTGAGGACCGCTTCAGCGATGAAGATCGTTTCGTCTTTCGCCAGTCCGAGGCCGCCTTCGCCAAGACTCTCGACAAACTTGATCGGATAAGCGCCGCGAATCTGGAATCCCAGCTTCTGGCAAAAGTCCAGCGCACGTTCAACACTCATTTGCTGGACGCGTGTCAATGGGATCTCCCGCGGTGAGAATGGCTTTTGCGTCGCCTCATGCCAGACTTTCATCGCCGTCTTGTTGACGCGCAGCAGTCGGTCAGAAAGGCAATCTCCGACGACCTTCAGAAACGCTTGGCTCGGCGCCACGCCCCAGCCGTGGAAATCGAGACCGCCCTCCATGTGCGAGTCGCCGGCTGTGATGACTTCACGCAGCATCAGTTCATCCGACGCCTGCAACCATCCGCGTGCGACACGGTAGGCCGGTTCCCACTGGTTCTTCACCGTGCGGTCTTCCGTCAACTCAAGCGAGGCCAGATCGTTGTAAGTGAACAGGCACGGCTTATCGAATTCCTGCACGCGAACGCCGCGGTAATAGAACGCGCTGCCAGGGCGGGTTCGAACTTCGATGCCGCCGAACGTGTGCGTCGGCCGATCTTCGAGAATGTAGAAACTCGATTAGGCATAAACCTGGTCGAATTCTGCTCCCTTCACGATGATCTTTGTCGTTCCGGCTTCTGGCTCGGGCCAGTCGGACATGCTCTCGACCGTCCCGCCCTCGTCCTTGCAGTTGCAGGCGATCTCGCGGTAAGCCATCCACATTTCCCACTGCTTGCCGAGTTCAGTGGTGAACCCGATAGGCTGCGGATTGCCCATGTCGACGGACATCTGCACGAAATCGAAGGACTTGCCTCGCACCAACTCCGTCGATCCGGTGAAGTCGACTACCTGCTTGCCAGAGTAGATCGTGATGGCATGCTTGTTGCAAAGCAGAACGGCAATGGCGTACTTGAGGCCGGTTCCGAAAAAGCCGATTGGCGTATCGCCTTCTTTGACGCTGACGCCAAAGGTCGAAATCGACAACACGTCGATCTCGCCTAGATTCGAAAATACGATCACTTGCTATCTCCTTTTACAATTCGTCGCCACACTTGCCGCAGCAATCGCGCATATCTCGATGCACGCCTTTACTGCCCCAGAATTCATAGCGGCCGATGCCGTGATCGCGCTGCACAATCTCAACCTCGCCGCAGTTGTCGCAGTTGCCCATCACTGGCGGATGAATGTCGTCGTAGTCGGGTTCGCTCATCCCACGCTCCGCGCATGCAGCTCGGGCTGGTAATGGCCGTCGTAGTCCTTAGCCAGCAGCCACCGATTGCCGAGGCCGCGAATCGCCTTGAGCACCTTGCATTCGTTGATGGCCGACAGGCGCTGCTCGAACGTCAGGCCGGTTTCGATGTGGCGCAAATCTTCGTTGCGCTGAGGTGTGCGGAACATTTCAGGCTCCCAGAATCTTCGTGATAACCAGCGTCGCAAACGTCACGACAAGGCCAGCGCCTGCACCGATCAATACAGCGGTGTTGACGCTGGTTGCGTGGTTCATGCGCTGCTCGGATGCAAGGCGTTCGTAGGCAGCGTCAGACAACGTCACAACAACGTCTTCGTTCTCGAAGTAGGTCAAGCTCATCGGTAATCCTCCAGTTCGCGGACTTCGGCACGCAAGCTCTTGACTTCAGCCTCTGCGTCGTCGGCGCGTTCGCATTCCTTGTTTCCCCAATTGCGGAGCGTTTCGTTCGCGCTTCGCAGTTCTTCGAGTGGGGATCGGCGCCCATCGAATACCTGCTGGACGTTTGCCGACTGCGTATGCAGGTCCTCGACCAGATCGGTGAGCGCTGGGCAGTCAAGTTGATCTGCGATTGCACTCAGCCGGTCCGCAACACCGGAAAGCGTCGCGATGATGGCGTCAATGTCTGGGCATGTGTGCCCAATCAGGGCGTTATCGCGGTGTGCCATACCACTCCCCCACCCCAATCAACCGCACTTCAGCGTCAAGGCGGCGCCAGTATTCGTCGCTTGCAATCTGCTCGCGCTCTTCCTCAGTTAGCGGCGGTTCGGTTTCGAACGAGCGATCCTGCTCACGGTCCTGGTGATGCTCATATTCCCGCTGTGCCTGCTTGAACTTTCTGAGGGTTCGGTATCCCATTTTGTTCTCCTAATCGGTCAATGTTTGTCTTAACCTTCATGGAACGGTGCCGGAGGTGATCCCGGCTTTCGTCGCTCGCTCGGCTCTCTACTCGAAAGCGGTACCGTCGGACTACGACGCACGTCCATAGCTGCGCATCACCACTGCGCTATACCCGTTCCATCAGGGTGCCGGGGCTTCCACCCGACTGCCCGCCTGGAAGCTGCGGCGGTCTACCCCTCAGTTCCGGCCTTTCGGTCGCGGCTTCGGGCGCATTCGATTCGTGCCCGCCTCTCACGGGCTGGCGATTATTGAGCCTCGCTGGCTTCGGTATTCAGTCGAAGTATTCGACGCGCCGATTCGGCTCGGCAAGCTGGTAGACGTGCGGGTGATATTTGATGTTGTCCCAGTCTTTCGCGGCCACCACCCGCTCGCAGTTCTTTTCTCCCCGCCACCAAACCATCGACTCTTTGGTGACTACGCCATCGCGAACGGGCAGCGTGTCGGCACGCTTCAGGCCGAATACCGTCGCTCTCTGCCAGTTGTTCTTCAGTAAGGTTGCTCATCGTTCAAAATTTCCTGTCCATTCATCAAAAGGCTCGAACACCGCAGCCCGGAACCTCAACCAAGCCGCCTCATCCCTAGCCCGCTGTTCCGCCATCTGCTCGTCAAGCCATTCGCGGGCTATCTCTACCCATTCGTCAAGCTTGGATTTGGGATTCACGGTAGTTCCTTTTCGTCGGTGCGGTGGCCCCGCGGATAAACAGATAGGCCGCAAACCCAACAACCGGCCACGCCAGAAGTGCTGCGGCTAAGATGGTGCGGATCATGTCGACTCCCGTGCGGCGATGAGGGCGCGGGCGAATCGCTTCATGTCATCCAGTGACTGCCAACCGCCAGTGCCGTGGCTGCGGGCTATCTGTTCGATCCGCTCATCGGTCAGCGTGGTTGGCCTCGGAGCGCAGTCCACTTGCGTGAACATCGCGTCGTGCCAAGCGATTTGCCAGGTGAACCAGTCAACATTGATGCCAGCCTTTCGCTGCTGCTCGAAGCCTTCGCGGCATGCGTGTGGGTTGATAGTGTCCATAGTCAGCACCAGGTAACAGAGTTCAGCGCAACGTAAAACGAACCAATCCGCCGCCCGCTCCTGCTAACCAGATCAGTGCGATACACGAATCCGATGTGAGGTACGGAGGCGATGGCGGACATTGATCTGTGGACTGCGCGGGTTGAGTTCATGATTGGCTCCCGAGAGATTTGGAGTTAAAACGCGCTCTCGTATTCCTGCTCGCGGGCTTCGAGATATGCTGCATGCGTTGACTTGCCGATCTGGCAGAGTGTCGGAGATGCCCGCAGATGGCCGTCACGAGGATGGAACTGAGCGACCTGCCGTTCAGGTATGCCGACATGTAGCAGCGCTTTGCACGCTCCTGCTCTTTGGCGCCGATGTGTGGCATGTATTTGCTGCGGGCCGCGCGGCGAGCGTCGGCGGTGTAGCTGGTCGTGATGACTGCCGGTACGCGTCGCGTCCAGCCGGCCCATGTTGTGATTGGAACATTGCGCTTCGCAAGAATCTCGGCGCGGGTGCGTTGGTTGTGCTTTCTCGACATGGTTGCTCCGTAGTTGTCCTAATCGCATGAAACGTTGAAATTCGAAAAGGGCCTAACGGGCCCCATCCCTAGCAACGCACTTGCAGGTAAAGCCCCTTTATCCGCGGGGCGAGGAATGCAAAATTCACAGAAGAGCGCTAGCTATCAGGGAGCTTCCTACTGGTGTCATCTGCCGTAAGAACCTGAGCTAAAGTCCACAGGGCCAGCAGCGCTTACGCCGGATTACTTTTATGGGAGCGAACGCTCTTTTGTGAAACTTCATCACCAACCGCCCGGCTACACCTGGCCTAGCCAGCTCCGGGTCGGTTGGGTTTTGATCTGTCTCGCAGCGTTCCTCAGATTTCTGTCCGGTAGCCAAAACGTCGGCCTAGCGCGGTTCGTCTGTGCTGCGTATCGCCCGACATGCGATCAGGGCGCCGGAGCGAGTCCACTAGGGAGGCTCCGGTTCGTCAATTGTTAATGTGCGTACCGCGGTCCAACTCTGTTGGGGCGGGTGCTTCTGCTGCGTTACTGCTTTGGTGGGATGGGGTCGGTAGTGAGTCTCCGGCTTGACCGGTCGCTGTCGTCGCGCCGCTGTTACGCCAATGGCTACCAGTCGCTTTCACTTTCTAAGACGCTCACGCGCAGTCACCATCTGCGCATTCCCATCCCATCAAAACAGTTCTAAAACTCGCTTCGCATTGGCTCTCGCCGTTTCGACAGCTTGAAAATCCGACTCTGTTACCGCATCCTCTTTTGCCTTGTCCGCCAGCCAGTCGAGGACATGTCCCGCAGTTCGCCTGTCGTTCGGAAAGCGGTGCCGTACCTCGCGGCACCACTCAAGACATTTGGCAGAATTCACTTGGCCCGGAGCGCGTCGTACAGCTCGCCAGCGATCTTCAGGTAGGCGCCTTCGCCGAACACTGCATCAATCGCCTGGTCGACCGTCTTGCCGTTCGCCATCTCGGCCAGGATTCGTGCGCTGATGATTTGGTTCTTGCTCATGACCTTCCCCTTCGTGCGTTGGTGAGTGGTGGTGCGGTGTTGCTTCGGTATGTGAGTTCGTGTCAAACGGTTTGTGAGTTTTTTCTGTGTAGGGGTTTGTGAGTATGTGTTGTATGGACGCAAAAAAACCCGCTAGATGGCGGGCTGCTATGCAAATTACGTGAGTTTTGGGCGGCTTACATCTAGAACACCTCTGTCTTAGCCTTGACGACTCCGCATATGGTCGCGTTGCCGTTGACCTCGAAAATGCGGTTGGGCCAGTTCGGGTTAAGCGCCTTCAGGAAGCGTCGGCCACCCTCGACAATCAATTGCTTGAATGTCGCCTCCGACTCGTCATCAAGCCTTACGACGACGAGCGCGCCGCTTTCCGCGTACGAGTTCGGTTCCACAAGAACTAGGTCGCCATCCTTGAAAGACTTCGGGCCAGTTGGATCGTACATACTCTCGCCGCGAACCCTCAGCCAGTACGACGACCTTGTGACTTCCACGGGAGCCTCAATCCACTGCTCTGCGTCTCCCGGCGCAAAATTGTCCACAATATTTTCCCAGGCTCCAGCCTGAACCCAAGAAATGACGGGGTATGGCCCTGTACTCTGTGGTCCCGGTTCAGTGTTATTTTTACCGAGTTTATCCCCCGCTACGTGGGATAAATCGGCAATCATGCCTGAGATTTGACTTTTAATCGACTCATCAGCAGATGCTGAAATGTGTGTCGGTTGCGCGGCCGATGACAGCAGCTCATCTGCGCTGCACTGCAATGCATCAGCGATTTCACGGACCCTGGATAAAGGTGCTCCGCCCCGCTTTTTCCAATTTGTAATCGTGTTTGTTCCCGTCCTCAGCTGAATGGCTAACCAAGCCGGTTTCTTGCCGAGAGTCGCCAACTTCTGGGCGATGACAGGCCACGGAATGTTCGTTGTTTCCATGAGCGAAGGGTACCCGTTCACACACGTGTTGTGACTCACAACTCGAACTCACAAAGTGATTGCGTAAAGCTCACATTTCGTGTATATTTGTGAGCATGATGAAGACACAGAACCCACACTCCGGCGCACCGGCCCTTCGAAAGGCGATTGAGAAGGCGGGCGGGATTACGAAACTCGCCGAGTTGCTTGGCGACGGGACCAAATCCCAGACGATTGCTAACTGGATGAGCCGAGGCGTTCCGCTCGAGCGGTGCCTTCTGATTCAGAAGGTTGCAGGAGTTCCGTGCGAAGAACTCAATCCGGAGATCGACTGGAAGACGATGCGCGAAATTCTGTGTGCGCCGGCAGTCATCACCGGCGGGAGGTCGGCTAGAAAAACGAAGTAAAGCAGGCCGCGCGACGAAGGTCGACGCAGCCGAAGACAAAGACTTCAGCAGGAATCGGGGGTTGACGGTCATAGCGAGAGTAAGAGGGACTTCGGTCCCTTTATCTTCGCCTCCCCTCAACCAGTAAAGCAACGAGAAAACCATGACACAAATTCTTCAAGCAGAAATGCCGTGGATTCAGATGCTCCCGAAGCTCCAGTTTGTAAGTGATGAAGTAGTTCGCAGTTGGACGTGCAAGCGGCAGGCAGTGCGTTGGTGTTGGGATCATCGCCCGAAGCGTGGGCTGAATGAGCCCGATGATCAATCCGCGTGCGCACGGTTCGTTGGGATGCATGTGCTCATATGTCGCGCTGTCTCAACGTGAAAACGAAGGCGCCAATGGACATGCAATCACAGTACGTGAAGTTGTTTGAACTGTACACCGGCTGGCGGGGTGTCTCTCAGTTTGAGATGCGGGACCGCGGGCTAACGATCATGGAAGAAGTTATTGCTCGGAGGGCGGCATGATTCCTTTTATCGCACTGGCTGGCGGTGCATTGGGTTGGGCGTTTGTCTCAATCCTGGAGAGCGCTGGCCTTACGCGGCGCAACTGGCAGCTGTGGGCTTCCATTGCGTGCTTGTCGGCGGCTCAATGTCTCGTCGTGGTGGCGTTCCTATTGGAGAAGGCCTAATGAAAACCTTCATTTTCGCATCAATGGTCACCCTCCTTGCCACCCTGCTCTGCGTGACTGTCATCGACTTCATCCAGTGGTACTCGGATATGGGGATTGTGCGATGAACACGCCGCGGCGGCTCTCGAGGGCCGAGTCTCGAATCGCCAGGGCGATCAGTTCCGCGAAGCTGCCGGTCGACGTCTTTCCGATTGCCGATCCTGACCTTGCGGCGCTTTCTGAGCTGCTGCACCGCATGACCGTGTGCCAGGAGGATACGCCGGCAACGCGCATGGCTGGTGAGGCGATCCGGAGACTGCGGGCGTATTTGATGAAAGGACAGTGATGACTTGGGGTTTCGTGTACGTGCTTCGCAATCGGTGTATGCCGGGAATTTACAAGGTCGGCTTTACAGAGCGCAGCCCTTCTCTTCGAGCGCAAGACCGTAGAAATGCCGAGGGGATTTGACTAATGGCCCGTGCCAGAAACATCAAGCCAGGCATCATGGAAAACGAGGACATGGCAGACCTCGATCCGATCGCCCGTCTGCTGTTCATCTACTTGTGGATGCTCGCAGATCGTGAAGGCCGGCTCGAGGATCGCCCTAGAAAGATCAAGGCAAAGGCGCTCCCGTATGACAGCGTCGATGCCGAACAGCTTCTCGACGATCTGCAGGCGGGCGGCTTTATCGCCAGATACGAAGTGGGCGGTTCTCGCTACATCCAGATCATCAACTTCTTGAAACATCAGAAGCCGCACTCGAATGAAAATGAAAGCAAATTGCCACCTTGGCCTGACGCACTTCCTACCAAGGTAGAAAGTTCTTCGGATGAAGGCGAGCAGGACGACGAACAAGAGTCCGAAGTACTTGGCCCTTGTATCTCTGATTCTCTGATTCCTGATTCACTGATTGCTTGTGAAAACCAAGAGGCTAACGCCTCTGTCGACAGCGGCGCAAAAGCAGCGCCGTCTGCCGACCTGTTGGGCGACTGCGAAGGTAACGGCGAAGTGACCGGGGAGCGCAGCGTGAAGGGCATACCTCCTTGCCCTGTCCAGCAGATTGTCGACCTGTACCAAGCGGCTATGCCTGAGAACCCGCGTGTCCGTGTTGTAGATGATTCGCGGAAGAATTCGATTCGGGCGAGATGGGTACAGGTGGCATCGTTGTACGGCGTAGGACCGTTTGGCTATTCGACGGGCGCGGAAGGACTTGAGGCATGGAAGGCATTTTTCGAAGTCTGCGCCCAATCGGATTTCCTGACTGGCAAGGCAAAGCCTCTGCCCGGTAAGCCACCCTTCGTTGCAGACATTGGCTTTCTTGTGTCGCCGTCCGGGTTCAAGAAGTGCCTTGAGAACAAATACCACCGCGAGGTTAAAGAATGAACGCACCAGACAGATTTATCGATGGCCGCAACGCGTCCGTTCCGCCGCACAGCGTCGGAGCGGAGCAGTCGATCCTCGGCGCACTCCTTTCGGACAACGACGCCATTGATCGGATCGCCAATCTCAAGCCCGAGCATTTTTATCGCTATGACCATCGTCTGATTTTCCAGGCGATATCGGCGATGATTGTGTCCAACCGCCGCGCGGACCTCATCACCGTCTATGAACGCCTGAGCACGTCTGGACACGCTGACGAGGTGGGCGGACTGTCGTATCTCAACTCTCTGGCTCAGAACGCTCCGAGCAGCGCTGGCATCGTACGTTGGGCGGAGATCGTAATTGATCGCTGGCGCCTCCGCGGCGTGATTGCAGCTGCCGACGAAATCTCGGCGATGGCATATAACCGCGATGCCCGGCTGACGGTCGCGGACATCATCAACCAGGCCCAATCCAAATTCGAGCCGCTGGCCGAAGTTGTTTCCACAGATCCCAAGATGATCGGGGAATTCCTGTCGCCTATCGTCGAGCGCATCGATCAGGAATTTCACGGAGCCAACGCGCGCGCCGACGCAGTGCCGACCGGATTGACGGACCTTGACGCGAAGCTGAACGGTGGTATGCACGGCGGCCAACTCATTGTTATCGCTGGGCGGCCGGGCATGGGCAAGACCGCTATCGCGCTCGGCGTTGCTGAAGCGGTCGCGGATGCTGGAAAAGCTAGCGCAGTCTTTTCTCAGGAAATGCTTGGTGACGAACTTTGCTCGCGTGCCCTTTCACGAGCATCGGGACTACCGCTCGAGAAGATTCTTGATGGCCGCAAGTTCGGTCGTGCCGATGATCACCCTGATTGGCCAATGCTGACGAAAGGTGTTCAGCGCGTTGCGGAATTGAATCTGATCGTGGACGACCGCCCCGCCCTTTCTCTGGCCGCCATTCGTAGCGCGGCCCGGATGATCAAGCGCCGGCATGGCCTGGGGCTCATTGTCGTCGATTATCTCGGTCTAATGGCCTGCACGGAAGGCAACAATCGGAATGAGCAGGTTGGCCCAACAGCCGCGGCCTGAAAGCTCTGGCGAAAGAATTGAATGTTCCAGTCGTGCTGCTCGCGCAGTTGAATCGTGGAGTGGAGAGTCGGAGCGATCGACGCCCTCTCCCTTCTGATCTGCGGGATTCCGGTGAGATCGAGCAGGATGCAGACGTGATCTTGTTCCTGTATCGCGATGAAGTCTACAACCCGGATAGCCCGGATAAGGGAACCGCTGAAATTAACGTTGCGAAGCAGCGCAGCGGGCCGACCGGAATTGTGCGTGCTGCGTACTTCGGCGAGCGGACCATGTTCGCCGACCTGGCGCCGGGCTATGTGCAATCGGCGCCTAAACCAGCGGCGAAGACGAAACGGGGTTTCGAATGACCCCCGACCAACTACGCGAAGTAGTCGAGGAAATCGCGGAATGGACGCTTGAGGAAAGACGGGGGCCTACATAGCGAACTTGGCGATGCTGAGTGAAGAGGATGCAGAACAGGTGAAGCAGGGCCTCACGGCCATCTGGGAAAAGAGAAAGGGTTAAGGGGTGACGATATGGCGGAAAGACAAACAGGTTCGCTCGGTAGTAGTCCTCAATGGGTGACAGTCGACGGATTGTCGAAATATCGCATTCGAGAGGACGGAGAGGTTGTGTCGCTTTGGGCGTCCGAGCCGAAGATTCTCAAGGGCGGCACGGATAAGGATGGGTATCGGAAGTTCGTGCTGATCGACGACAACGGCGTCCGTCGCTATGTGCGCAGGGCAAACATCGTCTGCACGGCGTTTCATGGACCACGCCCGGAAGGAATGACTGTTCGCCATCGCGACGGCTCGCGTCAGAACGACAGCAAAGACAACCTGTCGTGGGCAACGCACTCTGTCAACTGCCTTGACAAGCTGGAACACGGAACCGCGCAAAGGGGCGCTAGGAACGGAAACGTGACCATCTCCGAGGGGACAGCCCGTCGAATTAAATCCCTCTCGCACCTGTCAGCTAAAGAGGTTGCGGGCCAGGTTGGCGTTAAGAAGCACATCGTCGACAACATCCGCAGCGGTAATTCATGGGGGTGGGTGTGACCTTCACATTTCAACAAATTGGCCCTGCAACCTTGTATTTAGGGGACTGCGCTGAAGTGCTGCGAGCACTTCCTAGAGTGGACGCGGTGGTCTGTGATCCTCCATATGGCATTGGCGCTAGCGCAGGCGTTGGCAAGTATGGGCGCCTGAAAGTTGAGGCCGAAGGCGACCTCGGCTGGGATACCGCCGCGCCATCTGTTGATCTGATGTCCGCGGTTCTGGCTGCCGCAGACCGTGCCGTGATTTTTGGTGGCAACTACTTCGACCTGCCTCCCAGCCGAAATTTCCTGATCTGGGACAAGGGCGCCGGATTCAAGGGGCGCGACTTCGCGGAGTGCGAATTCGCCTGGTGCTCATGGGATGCGAACGCTCGCGTTCTTACATACGACCCGCTTGCTCGCGGTGACTACAAAGGAAAGCAGCATCCGACCCAGAAGCCGGTAACGGTGATGGAGTGGTGCATTAGGCACGCCGGGATGCCGGAAACGATCCTAGACCCGTTTATGGGTTCCGGCACGACTAGAGTTGCCGCTGTCCGTCTGGGCCGCAAATTCATCGGCATTGAGCGTGAGCCGAAATACTTCGAGATCGCCTGCAGAAGAATCGAAGACGCCCAGCGCCAGGAATCGCTATTCGAGCCAGAAGCACCTAAGGCTGAACAAATGGGGTTTGCACTATGACAGTCTCCAGCATATCCAGAGTCCTCGAATTCCTCCGGGACTATCCAAACGGTGCCTACGGATGGCAGATAGCCGCGCACCTTGAAGTGACCGACGCCAGTGTCGGACAGACGCTTCTAATTCTCGAGACTCGCAATCAGATCAAGCTGATCTGGCAAGGCAAGTCGCGCTCTGAATCGCTGTGGCGACTGCCGACTGAGCGGGAAGGAACGACGCCGGCCGTATTCAGGGCAATGGAAACACTGTGGGCCATGCAGGAAGTGGCGCGACGTCGGATGGGGGAAATCATGGTTGTGGAGGTGACGCATGCCTAAGTCGAAATCCCGAGGGAAGAAATACAGCCCGAATCGCTGGATTGAATGCGCTGTCCTAGCGAATGAAAAGCGCGCTGACGCCAAGCCCCTGACACAACAGCGTCAGAACGAGATCGCGCTAGGTCATCACCTGTCGTTCGAAGCACTGATGCGCTGTCCTGACGACGCCCACTGGTACGACCTGTGCGGCAACCTCAACATGTGCCTCGTGCTTGCCGAGATGGGCCACGGCTCCGAGTACATCGACGAGATCAAGGCCGCAATGATCGGCATGATGCGCGCCCGCTACCGCGCCGACCGAACAGGATCGCTCGCTCTGGATGCTGACGCTATCAAAGCTATCCGCACGGTTCTGGAATTGCACGACGAGCAACTGCGTGTCGTGGAGCGTAGCGACCTGAGGAAAGCCGCAAGGTCAATCGTAGCCCGCGTCAACAGCGGCGATATGTACCCGGAACATCTGGAGGTAGCGTGAACGGATTCTATTGGCAACCGGAAAACGACGACAGATTGCGTGCGGTTTGCGCAAAGGGCGGAAGCATATTGCTTCATGTTCATGAATTCCCGGGGAGGACAGTCAATTCCATGCGAGCGCGAGCCAGAAAGATTGGAGTTGATCTTGTCGACTGGCGATCATGGACCGATGCTGAATTAGAAAACATAGACCTGGTAATCAGGAGTGGGAAAACGATCAAAGCTTGTATGAACCTTTTTCCCGGCAGGAGCGAGGTCTCGGTGAAGCAAAAGATTGCGAGCATGGGGAAACGGAAACCGCGCGGGCATTACTCGTGGGTATGGGATGCAATCGTGCGCGAATTGCGTGCGAATCCCGGCCAGACAGGCCGCATGCTTGAGGAGAAAATTGGCTGCTGCCATCGTCAGGTTATGGATCGTCTCTACGAACATAATCGCGCAAGAAACAAGGACGTCTATGTATCGGCGTGGGTCCGTTCTTGCATGGACGCAAAGTCGCCGGGACCATGGGTGCAATGTTGGACGCTGGGGAGTGACCAGGATATTCCGAGGCCTTCTGCAATGACAGCCGATGACAAGCGCCGTCGCGATCGAAACAGGTATCGGAAAGCAGCGAAGCGTTTCAATCCATTCGCAGCTATAGCTGGGCAGGTTTCTATCCCCGAAGGTCAGCGCGGGCGTGTCTACCAGCAGAGCATGAAGCTGAGTGATTTTGAAGAAGAACTGGAGGAAGCCGCATGACAAACCCGCATGAATTGAAGGTGCTTCAATCCCGCTTAAAAGAGGCGCAAGCCGAGGCTGATTCCTACATTGAGCGCGCCCGCGTTGCCAACGACGCGGCCTCTGAAGCGCTGAAGCGCCGTGATCGGATCCAAGCGCAAATCCGCGAAATCGAAGAGGCAGCTAAGGAACCAATCGTTACCGAACACGCCCTGCTCCGCTACATCGAGCGGTTCATGAATGTGGATCTGGAACAGGTACGTAAGGCGATTCTCACTGAGCAAGCCGTGAAGCTTATCAAGTTCACAAGGACTGGCAAGGTCACAACAGACGGTCGCCGGCTGGTGATTAAGAACGGGACTGTGGTGACGGTGGAACCTACTCAGCGGGAGGCCGCATGAGCCCCGAATACACCAACGTAACGCCGCAAGAAGTCGGCAGACGGGCTGCCGATCTTGGAATCAGCGGCCGGCCCGAGAACCTGATGGAGTTGGTCCTGTGGGCTCAGAGAGCCGCCCTAGCCGACCAAGCAAGACGCGAGTTGGCTTTGGACCGGATGGCGGAGAACGCGAGGGAAATTGGCTTATACGACGAGCCGTCCTGCTGGTGCCACAAGTGCATCGAAGGCAAGACGACTCGCGGCGGATTTCCGCTGAGTGGGACCCGCATGATTCTCTGCCCTACCTGTGGCAACAAGCGCCGTCCCAAGGCAAGCAACCACGAACTAGCCTGCACGGGCAGCAATGAGCCTGGACAAGAGGGATCGATCTACACGAACAACAACACGGAGAAAGCGTAATGACCATGTTCGAAACGGGGCGACGTATCTATATCTCGGGTCCAATGAGCGACCTACCGAATCTCAACTGGCCACTGTTCAACCGAACCGCCGTGCATCTCCGCAACATGCGCTGGGAAGTCGTAAATCCGGTCGAAGTGAACAACGATCCGGCCGCGCCTTGGTTGCGATGCATTGCGGCTGACCTTCAGGCCATGGAGGGCTGCACGGCGATTTGCCTGCTGCCCGGATGGGAAAAGTCATTCGGCGCGCAGATCGAACATCTGGCCGCGCAAAAGGAAGGCATGAGCATTTATAAGCTGGAAGACCTTATCCCGGAGGCCGCATGAGAGACCTTCCCAACATCATCGCGCTCGTCGGCAATGCTGGCGCCGTTAAATCGACTGTGGCCGAATATCTCACTGAGGTTCACCACTACAACGTCGTCAAGTTCGCTGGGCCGTTGAAGACCATGCTGCGTGCGATTGGTCTCGGCGACGAAGAGATCGAGGGCTCGCGCAAAGAGAAGCCGTGCGATCTGCTGTGCGGCAAGACTCCGCGGCACGCGATGGTGACGCTAGGCACAGAGTGGGGCCGTGACCATATCGGCGTCAACTTCTGGTCGGGCCTGTGGCAAGAGGAGGCGGCGGCGCACATCAACGCCGGAAAGCTAGTTGTCGTCGACGATTGCCGATTCCCCAACGAACTGGCGGCCGTTCAGAAAATGGGCGGCGTCGTATGGCGCATCGTGCGGCCAGATCATGGCAGCTCGACCATTCCAGAACATCGCTCGGAGACGGCCCTATCTGGCTACTACGAGACCATGCGCCGAATCGTCAATGATGGCTCTGTTTTCGATCTGCACCTGAAGGTGTTTGATGCGCTGCGTGCGGAGATGAACGCGGAGGTGCAGTCGTGAGCGAAGGCCGTCAAACCTTCAGATTAGTCCATGCCACAGCCAGACAGATGGCGTCGCGGGCGGTGATTAATGCGCCGGATGGTTTCGTTTGTGAAGTGCGCCCGGCGCCGAAGTCTCGAGACCAGGAAGCACGTTATCACGCGATGATTGGTGACATCGCCTCGCAGGTAACCATTCTGGGCCGCAAGTGGGACCGCGAGGACATGAAGCGTCTGTTGGTCGACTAGTTCGTACGTGACATGAAGACCGCTGGCACGCCGCTGCGAAACAGTGGTTCGGTGGTGCCTAGCCTGGACGGAACTGGCGTGGTGCAGCTGGGCGTCCAGACCCGAGGCTTCCTCAAGGCAGAGGCAAGCGCGTTCATTGAATGGCTATTCGCTTTCGGAGCCGAGAACGACGTCCGATGGTCGGAGACGGCGGCGCACGGATACGATGATTTGGCGCGGGAGTTCACGTGAACATCGTATTCAGCAAGGCAAAGGGCCACAGCGGAAAGAAGGTTTGGTGCGACCGGAGCAAAAGCCGATCGACAGGCCAATGCTGGCGCAGGTATCACGTCTTCGCGCTGTCGTTAGTCGTGTGCGGCGAGGGCTCTCTCTGGCGCCTGATTATCGGGCCTTGGGTGATTGCATTCCGGTTTCGCGGGACGAGGGCCGGGAGGCGCAAATGAAGCGCACAGGATTCAAACCACGCACTACCCCGCTTCGGCGCGGCTCCTGGAAAAGCTCACCGACCGACACGAAGGACTGGCGCACTGAGTTGCATAACGGCGGGATTAAGCGATCGACGCTCAAGAGCAGGCCGAAGCGCCCCACCGTCGCAGAGGGATCTAAGTATCTGGAGGCCTGTCGCGGCGAAAGCTGTTACCTCGACGTCTTTGGCGTATGCCTGCGCGATCCGTCGACGATTGTGCCGTGCCATTCCAATCAAAGCCGCCACGGAAAGGGAATGGGGATCAAGGCGGCTCATGAATTCACCGTGCCCGGCTGCCGCGCTTGCCATGCGTTTATCGACCAAGGAAGCGCAACACGTGAATACAAATTCGCCGTGTGGGATGCCGCATTCGAACGCTGGGAGCCGATCCGCGCTCGGAAGATGAATCTTGAACTTGAGGAGGCGCTTTGACGACCATTCTCGCAATTGACCCGGGCAACGAGGAAAGCGGCTGGTGCCTCTATCACACGGACGGCATCGTGTTCGGATCGGGCGTCAAACCGAACGAGATCATGCTTGAAGAGATCCGCTACTCCGCAGCGGAAGAGCTGGCGATTGAGCGCATCGCGTCGTATGGCATGGCCGTTGGCCGGGAAGTCTTCGAAACGTGCGAATGGGCGGGCGAATTCCGCGGGCTGTGGCGCTTGCGAGGAAAGTCGGCGCACCTGGTCTATCGCAAGGACGTGAAGATGCACCTATGCGGCACGCCACGCGCGAAGGACGCGAATATTCGCCAAGCACTAATCGACCTTTTCGGCGGGAAGGAGAAGGCGGTCCGCCGTAAGGCTTCGCCCAGTCCGTTATATGGCGTCAAGTCGCACGTGTGGCCCGCTCTGGGCGTCGCAGTTACCGCAGCACAAAAACTCAAGGAGGCAGCCTAAATGGTGAAAAGATACGGCACATCGTGCGCCGAGCGCGAAGGTGGGTTGTTTGTGAAGGCGGCTGACTATGAGGCGCTTGAGGCGGCGCTTCGCAAGATCGCCGCCATCGAAGACAAGATGGTTGGTGGCGACTGGGATGAAATCGAAGAGGCGTGGGCTATCGCACGCGAGGCGCTGGGAGAGACGAAATGATCGAAATTGACAAACTGGAAGCGCTGGCCAAGGCGGCCGGCGGTGACGAATGGACCGCAACAGACCGCATCGTTTGGTTCGGCGACGGCGACTCTGCCATGCAAGTGATGAATCCGGTTCCAGCGTTCATCGCGCACGATAACCTTGGAGCATGGCCCGATGCGATCGTGGCTGAGGATGTGGCTCAGTTCGCGGCGGCTATGAATCCGGCCGCCATCCTCGCTCTGATCGCAGAGGTCCGGGCGCTGCGGGAGGATAAGGCGCGGCTCGATTACTTGGAGGCCCACAAAACAAAAGACGACCGCGACGGAGGATGGAGCGGATATTACGTCTCGCACGTCCCGGCCTATTCGGCATCGACGTGGGGTGGTGCGATCCCTTTCTCGCATGACACGCTTCGGCAGGCCATTGACGCAGCGCGAGGTGCCGCATGAGCGTATTTGTTCCCGGCCTTCTCGTAGGCTACGGCCTAGGCATCGTCTCCATGTGCGGCCTAGTCGGCCTATACCTCCTCCACCGTCCTCGATACGTCGCACCAACCAAGCGCAGGAAGTACAGGGATGCGCCGGTTGTACAGGAGCCGAAGGTGGATAAGGAGGAAGGCGTCGACTATCGCTGGATCAACATCGCCGGAGAACAGGAATGAAAGTTCTCGTCTGCGGTGGCCGCGACTACGACGACGATCTCCACGTCTTCTCAACGCTCTGCGCTGAGCACCGTGAGACGCTCATATCGCTGATCATCGAGGGCGGGGCGGATGGCGCGGACGCATGGGCGCAGGCTTGGGCTAGGGCATTCGGAGTCCAATGCCAGACGGTTCGCGCCGACTGGCAGAAGCACGGGCGAGCTGCTGGCCCGATGCGCAACGCCCAAATGCTCACGCTCAAACCCGACCTGGTTATCGCATTTCCGGGAGGCCACGGCACGGCGAATATGGTCAGGCAGGCGAAACAAGCTGGCGTTCCCGTGAAGATTATCGAGCCACGCATTAGGGCGGCATAGCATTTTGAGTTGTCCTCACTAGCTCGTAAAATAATGGCTTCAAATAGCGTTGTTATCCACAAGACTTGGCGCGGGGTTAGAAATGACGCAAGACCAGAGTGAACAAATCGAAGCGCTGTTGCTCGGCTGGCATCGCTGGCAAGACGTCTATTCGCCCCAACTCGGTATGCCGAGGTGCTCGCCGACCTGTCGCGAGTACGAGATTCCGACAGCGAGCCTCGATGCAAAAGAGCGAGCAGAAATTGTTGATGTCAAAATCTGGAAGAAAAACAGTGAGGCCGTCGACGTGTGCGTTGATACGCTGCAATGGCAGGAAAGAGCGGCGCTGCAAACGAATCTTCGCAATAAGCGCGCGGGATACGAAGTGTTCAAGAATCCACGCCTCTCTCCAGCTGAGTTGCATTACCTATACCAAGGGGCGAAGGAAAAGTTGCTGCCGCAATTCGCGGCGCGTGGGTTGATTAAGGTTGTGGAGGTGGTGGCATGAAGAAATATCGGGCAACGTGTTGGGGTGAAGTCGAAGCGCGAGAAGTCATCAAAGAGACTGCCCAAAGCGTCATCTACGCAAGCAAAAACCTGCTCACCGGCAAAGTCTCCGAAGGCACGGAGAGGAAGTTGACAGATAGCCACGCATGGTTTGACACGTGGGAAGCGGCCAAAGCATGGCTAGTGGCGAATGCTGAAGCGGAAGTGCAAGCGGCACGTCGCAACCTGCAGCGCGCAAGACAAACTCGGCAACGCCAAGGGCATGAAGCAGAAAACGGAGACGGCATGACTATTCACCGCATAGTCTGCGCCGCAAACCGTAAGCGCTTCACCGGCGAGGTTGTTCTCGGCATCCGTCATTGGGATGCCTTCATGCAGCATCTCGACACGATGGGTGATCCGGTCGACCAAGGCTTCATCGACAACAGGGGCAACTTTCTGTTTCGCACTGAGGCATGGAAGGTCGCAGAATCCGCTGGACAGATCATCCGGCGCGTCGGTGGTGACGATACAAACGGCGGCACTCTGTACTCCGAGAACCTGTACTAAAAATATTTTCGAAAAGCACTTATATATCCTTCCGGTTTCGATTACGCTTGACTCCGTGGTGCTAGAGTTGCGTCTACAGAATCCATAGCCCGCTAGGTGAAAACCTCGCGGGTTTTTTCATTTCTGGCTCCGCCATGCGATTCCCCGAACCTCTCGAACAACGGATGTACGGGAATCCGGAGGAAGTATTAGCCGCCAAACAGGCTGCTGAGGCGAATAGAGCCAAAAACGCCTCACGGCATGAGTCGAATGCGCCGAGGCGCCGCACCTCCATGTCCGCGATGGCTGGAGCGACGTGCGCCGACGTGCCGAAGAACTTTTTGATTTACCTGCCGCGCCCAGATCGGAGGCGTGATACCCCGCTGCCCTGCAACGGGGCTGGCAGCACGGAAAGACGTGCAATCCATCTCATTCCGCTTGGCGGCGGATTCATGTAAGCCCTGAAAACCCGCGTGCCGGTACATGACCGGTCCGCCAACGTCCCCAGACGACGCGGGTTCTCAGGTCTTTCCGAGACCGAAGATGAAGGAAATAACGCTTTCGCGCGGGATGGTCGCACTCGTCGATGACGAAGATTTTGAATGGCTTTCTGCGAGCAAATGGACGGGTAGAAAAGACGGCTACGCATGTCGCAATGTACCTCACCCGATTAACGCGGGGAAGCGAACTACGCTGCTTATGCAGCGGGCGATCATGGGTATGGAGTCCAGCGATAAGCGGGAAGTTGATCATATTGATGGCAATCGCTTAAACAATTGCCGATCTAATCTCAGAATCTGCTCGCATAGCGAGAATGGGCGAAACAAGCGACCCTATCGAACCAGCAAAAGTCCTTTTAAGGGAATATCGAAGGAGTCGGGGAAGAGCAAGTGGACCGCGCAGATCATGGTGGATGGCCGACAAAAGAGAATCGGCTATTTCGAAACACCGGAAGAAGCGCATGCTGCTTATCGCCGCGCTGCGGCGGAACTTCACGGCGAATTCGCCAGATTTGAGTAAGTCATGACCGTACAGAAACTGATCGATAGCATCGAAAGCGACATCCAACGAATGCGAATTGACGAGGCGCTGAAGGTTTCGTTGGTCCATCGTCTCGACGAATTGAGACGATCTGTCGCGCAGTGCCATGTCGATCCGATTCGAGCAGCCTTAAGAGCGAGGCAAAATGGCAGAGATTTTCACGAAGAAAGGTGAGCGGATTCTGGTTGATGACGAGGATTTTGAGCGCATCAATAAGTATTCGTGGCATCTGAGTGGCGGGTACGCATATAGAAATGCGCCGCACCCACTCATTCCCGGCAAGCGCATAAAAATGAGCATGCACCGGGAGGTCATGGGGCTCGAATTTGGTGATCCTCGGGAGGCCGACCACAGGTTCGGCAATAAACTCGACAATCGCAAGTCGGAATTGCTCGGCGGATCTGACAGGCTCGAACCTGACCAGCTGGCAGACTGCGGTCGACGTCCAGGTGAGCGACGCGGGCTTGCAAGGCGGCAACTATCTGCACTATGGCGTGCGCGAGTTCGGCATGAGCGCGGTGATCAACGGCATCGCGCTGCATCGTGGGCATGTTGCATTCGGCGGCACGTTCCTGACGTTTTCCGACTACTCGCGCAACGCGCTGCGCATGGCCGCATTGATGAAGACACGCTCGATCTTCGTGTTCACGCACGATTCGATCGGGCTTGGCGAAGACGGGCCGACGCATCAGTCGGTGGAGCACGCCGCGAGCTTGCGGCTGATTCCCGGGCTCGACGTCTGGCGTCCGTGCGACACCGTTGAAACGGCGCGCGCATGGGCGAGCGCCATCGAGCGCGACGGGCCGTCATGTCTGCTGCTGAGCCGCCAGAATCTGCCGTTCGTCACGCGCGACGGCGCGCAGATCGACGCGATAGAGCGAGGGGGCTATGTGTTGCGGGATTGGCCGGATGCATCCGACGCTGCCGGACACGAGGCGCCGACGCGCGTCGTGCTGATTGCTACGGGATCCGAAGTATCGCTGGCTATCGACGCAATGCCGCTGCTCGCCGAAGCAGGTATCGCGGCGCGCGTCGTTTCCATGCCGTCCACAAACGTATTCGACCGCCAGCCGGACAGCTGGCGCGATGCGGGCTGCCGCCGGGTGTACCGCGCGTTGCCGTGGAAGCCGGCGTACGCGCGTTCTGGCGGCAGTACGTGGGTCTCGAAGGCGGCGTGGTGGGTATCGACACATTCGGCGAGTCGGCGCCCGCTGCCGCGCTGTTCGAACATTTCGCGCTGACCGCGCGGGCCGTGGTGGACGAAGCGTGCCGCGTCGCGCGGCGCTCCGCATGAGCGGCACTACAGCATTTCATCTGTCCTTGGGGAGTTTGCAATGGCCTTCATCGCACTGCGTCAACTTTTGGATCACGCGGCCGAACACGGATACGGCGTGCCCGCGTTCAACGTCAACAACATGGAGCAGGTCCACGCGATCATGCAGGCCGCGGAGGAAACCGCGAGCCCGGTGATTCTGCAGGCGTCGGCGGGTGCGCGCAAGTATGCGGGCGAGCCTTATCTGCGCCATCTCGTGCTGGCCGCGCTCGAGGCGCATCCGGACATTCCGCTCGTCTTGCATCAGGATCACGGCGCGAGTCCGGCCGTGTGTCAGCAGGCAATCCGCTCCGGCTTCACTTCCGTGATGATGGACGGCTCGTTGCTGCCCGATCAGAAAACGCCCGCCACGTATGACTACAACGTCGACGTGAGCCGGCGCGTCGTGGAGGCGGCACACGCGGTCGGGGTGTCGGTCGAAGGGGAGTTGGGCTGTTTGGGTTCGCTCGAAACGGGCACGGCCGGCGAGGAGGACGGCGTCGGCGCACAAGGACAGCTTGCGCGCGATGATCTGCTGACCGACCCTAAAGAGGCGCAAATTTTCGTCGAAGCAACCGATGTCGATGCGCTCGCCATTGCGATCGGCACGTCGCATGGCGCCTATAAGTTCAGCCGCCAGCCTACCGGCGATATTCTCGCGATCGACCGTATCTTCGAAATTCATGAGCGGATTCCGAATACGCATCTCGTGATGCATGGCTCTTCTTCGGTGCCGCAGGAATGGCTCGCGGTGATCCGCGAATACGGCGGCGATATTCCGACGACCTATGGCGTGCCCGTCGAGGAAATTCAGCGCGGCATTGCTCACGGTGTGCGCAAGGTCAATATCGACACCGACATCCGGCTCGCGATGAGCGGCGCGATGCGCAGATCGATGGCGAATGCGCGCGCCGAGTTCGATCCGCGCGCCGCGTTGAAGGCGGCGACGGCTGCGGCGCGCAGCGTGTGTGTGGAGCGCTTCGAGGCGTTCGGGTGCGCGGGGCAGGCGCCGCGCATCAAGCCGTTGCCGCTCGAGGCGATGGCGCGCCGCTATCACTGAGTGCGAGGAGAGCGTCATGCGTGATTTTTTGATTGCTCCCTCGCTGCTGTCCGCGGATTTTGCGCGCCTCGCCGAGGAGATTCGCGACGTCACCGCGGCGGGCGCAGACTGGATTCATCTCGACGTGATGGATAACCATTACGTGCCGAATCTGACGGTCGGGCCGCTCGTGTGCGCGGCGATCCGGCCGCATACGCGCGTGCCGATCGACGTGCATCTGATGACCATGCCGGTGGATCCGCTCGTGATCGGCTTTGCCGAGGCGGGCGCGAACACCATCAGTTTCCATCCGGAGGCGTCGCTCCATGTGCACCGGACCATCGAGCTCATCAGAACGCATGGCGCGCGTGTCGGGCTCGCGCTCAATCCGGCCACGCCGCTCGCGGTGCTCGACCATGTGATCGAACGGCTCGACGTCGTGCTGGTGATGTCGGTGAATCCCGGCTTCGGCGGTCAGGCATTCATCCCTGAAACGCTCGCGAAGCTGCGCATGTTGCGCGAACGCGTCGACGCGACGATGCAGCGCACGGGCCGTCCGTTGCTGATCGAAGTGGACGGCGGGGTGAAGGCGTCGAACATCGCGCAGATTGCGGCGGCGGGCGCGGATGTGTTCGTGGCCGGTTCGGCGGTGTTCGGCGCGGACGACTATGCGCGGGCTGTGAGGGAAATGCGCGAGGAACTGAGCGGCGAACTCGCGCGGGCGAGCGCATGCGAAGGCGTGCTGGCGGAAGCGCGCTGATTGAGCGCAGCGGCTTTGCGCAGCGTGTAAAGTCACTGGAATTTCAGCGTTTTTTCTGCGTCTCGCCGGGCGCGCACCACGCCGACAGATCCTGTTCCGGCCGCTCGACAGCACAACCCCAGTCGAGCGGCTGGTCCTGGTCGAAGCGCTTGCCGAGGCGCTATGCAATCTCGGCGCGCGCCAACTGCACGCCCATATAGAACGCGTGGCCGCCGTCGGCTTCGAGATGCAGGTCCGGATAAAGCGCGAACGGATCGGCAGCCTTGAGGTGACCGTCGCGGTTATAGACGTGAATGCCGTCGTGGCTGACCTGAATGCGAAAGTTAGGATCACGAACGTCGCGTGCGAATTCGTCGATCTCTTCCAGGCTATAAGGAAATGGGCGCTTCGCATGAACGGTTGCGAGATCGCCGTTGATGCCCTTGGGCAACACCTGCGCCTCGCGCGCGGCATGCATTACGCGGCGCGCGACGTCGGCCTCGCGCACCGCACGCCGCGCGTGCAGGCTCACCGAGGTCGTCAACACCGCGCTCACGCGAAGCTCCGCTGCCATGCCGAGCAATACCGCGTTGATGCCGCTCGTGTCCGCCCCGTCAGTTCGGTCACGTTGCCGATGCCCATCATGATGGCCACGTCCGGATAGCGTTCGCGCAGCCGCACATAGCGTGCAATCGACGTCGCGAGGCCGAATGGAATCGGGTCCGCGAGAAACGCGCGGCCTCGCGCGGTGAGAAGGTCGATGGCCGCGTCGAGCGACGCGGGGTCGCGCGGATCGCGTGCAACGAGGATCGGGGTGGACGGCACTTCATCGGCGATCCAGAGCGTGTCGAGGTTCAGGCTCATCAGATAGTCCGCGCCCGCGCGGCCGCCGCGCAGCAGCTCGTCGGTGCGCATGGAATCGACGCTGACCCGATAGCCTTCGGCCTTCAGGCGTCGCACGGCATCCTCGAGATGCGGAAACGGCGTTTCGGGCAGGCAGCCAATGTCGATCACGTCCGCGCCTTGCGACGCATAATCGCGGGCCCGCGCGGCGATACCGTCCAGATCGAGGCGCGGCGCATCGACGATCTCGGCGAAGATCTCCGTCTCATAGCGCGACAGGTCGACGGGTTTCGCCTCGCGGCCGAAGAACTGCGGCAGGTCTTTCACTTCTTCCGGTCCCCGTTCGAACGGCACGCCGTAATGTTCGCTGAGCGCCGCGAGATCGCCGCGACAGCGCCCCGGCACGATCATGCGCCGTGCCGCGAGCGGCGCCGCCACGCGGCGGCGGATCATGTCGGCGGTCATGAGCGCGGCAACCTGCAGGCCGATCTCGCGGATCTCCCAGCTGAAGGGCGTGGGCGCCATGCCGTCGAGCACGCGCATGAGGCTCTTTTCGGCGAGCCGGCCTGTCAGGAAGACGATGTGGTCCATGTCAGTACGCGCCGGGCCGCCCCAAGGCGTGCGGCAATTTCATGCGATTCAAGCACCGCGAGCCGTTGCTCGAGCGCCGCCTTCAATTCATCCAGCGAGCGCACCACCGTCGTGTACTCGAAGCGCGACAGGCGCTCCACGTTGTCGAGCTCGATGGCCCGCGGCCGCAGTTCGACCCATTCGTTAGGGCTTTGGGTAACGACGGTCGGCTCGGTGTCGCATGCAAAGACAATGCCCGGAATGCACTGCTTGCCCGCCTGCGCGTACATGTTGGTGGGCAGCGTGTCGGAGATGCCGAACGCGCACTTCGCCACCGTGTTGCTGGTGGCCGGCGCGATGATGACAGTGTGATACATGCCGTGATACAGCATGCCCACCGGCACGCCGCTCGCGCTCTTGTCGCGGAACACGTTGAAGCGCTCGCGCAGGCGCGGCAGCTTCCAGCCGTATAGCGGCAGCACTTCTTCGGCGGCGGAAAGAAAGAGGTCCGTGCGCGGCAGCGCGAGCGCGAGTTCGATCGACTCCTCCAGCAGATGCCCGGAGCCGGTCACGCACCACGCAAAGCGCTCATCGGGCTTGAAGTCCGCGAGATTGCGAGCGGGTGCCTCGGTCATGCGTGATGCGCGTGAGACGAAGTGTCGCCCAGCGATGGGTCGCCGCCCGAGCCGTCGTGCGACAGACGGATATGCAGCCGCCGCATCTTCCGGTAGAGCGTGTTGCGGCTGATGCCGAGCGCCTTCGCCACGTTGCTCACGTTCCAGCGATTCTCCTCGAGCAACGCAAGCACGGTCTCGCGTTCATTCAGCTGGATCGCATTGAGCGCGGAAAGATCGGCGTCGTCGTCGGCATGCGGGACAGGCTGCGCCGCCATGTGCGACGCGGCAGGCGCCGCTGCCTGCGGCGCGCGCTGCGTGACCTCGGCCGGCAGATCTTCGCAACGGATGGGTTGCCCGTCGCACAGCGCAATTGCCATCTGCAACACGTGCCGCAACTGACGGATATTGCCGGGCCATGCATAGCTCAGCAACGCTTGCTCGGCTTCCCGCGTCAGCTCGGGCGGATCGCCGTCGGTCTCGGCTTCGAGCAGATGATGAATCAGCGGAAGCTTGTCGACCCGCTCCGCGAGCGGCGGCAGATTGAGCTCGAAGCCCTTGAGCCGGTAATACAGATCCTCGCGGAATAGCCCGCTGTGCAAGAGTTCGAGCAGGTTGCGGTGACTCGCGCTGATCAGCTGGAAATTGACCTTGACCGTCGTTTCCGCGCCGAGCGGCGTGACCTCGTGTTCTTCGATCACGCGCAGCAGCCGCGCCTGCAGCGCAAGCGGCATGTCGCCGATCTCGTCGAGAAACAGCGTGCCGCCGTTGGCCTGCACGATCTTGCCGCGCCGGCCCTCGCGCTGCGCGCCGGTGAACGCGCCGGCCCGATAGCCGAACAGCTCGCTCTCTATCAGATTCTCCGGCAGCGACGCGCAATTCACCGGTACGAACGGTCCCGACGAAAGCGGACTGATGCTGTGCAGCGCCTGCGCAAACACTTCCTTGCCGGTTCCGGTCTGTCCTCGCAGGATGATCGGAATCTTGCGCTGCACCACGCGCGCGCCGAGCTGGATCTGCGAGGCCATGCGCGGGTCGCCGAATTCCAGATGCGCGATTTCGTCGAGCCGCGCCGGGGGCGACCGCCTGTCGGTCTTCTCGGGCGCGTTCGCCCGCGGCACGGGCGCCGCGACCGCCACGCGTGCGCCGCGCGCGGCGGCGTTTTGGGCGGTCTGCGCAATCAGGAAGAAGCGGTTGGTCGCGCGTTCGCGCTGTAGACCGTGATCGGGTGGAACGAGCCGCGAATGCTGCGCGCGATCATGTCCTCGAGCGACGCGTTGAACGCCTCCTCAATGCGCCGTCCGCGCAATTCGTTGAGCGACCGGAAGCCGAGCTGGAACAGCGCGCTGCGGTTCGCGGCGAGCACCGTGCTGTCGTCGGCGACCGCGAGCTTGCCGCCATGCAGCGTGCCGACGAATTCCGGGCGGCTGTTGTGAAAGTGGATCATGTTCGCGTGCCGGTAGCGCGCGTCGATGAGCCGGTTCTAGATCATCTGCCGCGACATGCCGACAAGCACGAGCGAATGTTGCTGCAGCAGCTTCGAGCGGCTGGTCACGTCGAGCAGCCGGCGATCTCGCCGCTGTCGTCGAAAATCGGCGCGGCGGAGCAGGTGAGCGACGTATAACGCGGATAAAAATGCTCGTGCTGGCACACGGCAATGCAGTCGCGCTCGCGCGAGACAGGTGCCCATGCCGTTGGTGCCCGCCTCGCGCTCGCTCTACAGGGCGCCGACGCGAAAGCCGTCGGCGGCGGCCTCGGCAAACGGCACTGAAGAAACCTGATGCACGATCACGCCGCCCGCGTCGACCAGCACCACCGCGAGTTCAGGGTCAGCGAGCTGTTGATAGAGCGTGGTCATTTCCAGCTTGGAACACGCAATCAGATCGCCCATTGCGTCGCGGCGCGCGCTTAGTTCGTACTCCGTCAGGATGGGCGGCGTGACGAAGCGGGAGGGATCGAGCTGGAATTCATTGACGCAGCGCGCCCACGATTGAGCGACGGGCTCGCTCGTCGACCGCGTCGCCAGTTGATGGTTGACGACGTTGAGGATTTCACGGACGTGCATAGAGCTGTCAGCGAGCAACGACATGGGGTTCGTCTCCGTTGCGGCGCATTCATGCGCGAAGTGCGTCGCCTTGCGTCGTGTTGCCCTCGCGTGGCTTGCCTTGCGCGTCTACGCGTGCCGCTTTATCGATAATGTCATCCCCTCGCGCCGCGGCTTCTGGGTCCGTATGCGCACTGAGTAATCCGCCTGCTATCGGTACTGCTTGGGTCTGCTGTCAAGCGTCAGCTTAAAACTCTACGCCCGATGTCGTTCGTGTTCAATACGAAGTCGCATCAATAGTACAAGGTGTGCCCGCTTTTTGCTTTGATTGAACCCACGCCGTGCCGCACCCGCTGCCGCACGACTTGCGTTTACCCGGGTTGCGTCTCTTAACTTGTTGCCGCTATGCGGCGGAGTACACCATGGACCGTATCGACACCGTTCGCCTCGCCAGCTTCTCTGTTGCCGCCGAGGCGGCCGCGCCCCGCATAGCGCCGTGGGGTGCGCCTTCCAAGGCGCCGTCGGCGTCGGCGGGCCGCATGGACATTGTGTTCATCGAAAACTTCGTCGGTCAAACGATTATAGGGATCGACAGCAGCGAGCTGCACGTGCCGCAACCGGTGCGGATGAATCTCGCGATCGGCGTCCCCGCGATCCGTGCGTGCGCAACCGATCGTATCGAGGACACCATCAACTATGCAGAGCGGTGCGCGGCGCGCTGCACGCGCTCCTCGCATCGCACGGCGTGCGTCTGCTCGAGGCGCTGGCCGAGGCGGTGGCGCAGCTCCTGATCAACGACTTCGGTGCGCACTGGGTACGCGTGGCGCTTGCCAAGCCGGCCAAGTTCGACGACGTCGCGGCTGTCGGCGTGCAGATCGAGCGGCAGCGCAGCGACATGCCGAAAGCCGTGGATGCGCAGAATGGTCTCGCGAATTATGCGTCGCTGGGCGAGGGCTTGATTCCGAGCTGAGCTCGCACTGGACCGCGCGGTCGGTTCGGCGGCGCACACTGCGGCGCACGCAATACGCGCCGCGCGGGCTCCATCCGCTGCGCACGCCCGCTATTTCGCCGCGGCCGTTTTGTCGCTGCCCAGCCCGCAACTGCGGTAAGCGTCGGCTTGCAAGGTGCGGAATTTCTTCGTCTGCGCCTTCGCGTGGTCGACTCGGAATTCGGCGCCGCCTTCGCCGCCGAGCGTCGCGTATCGGGAAAACGTGGACTGGTCGACGAATTCGTCGTAGGGCAGCGCGGTCGCCATTCTGTCGATCACGCATGAGCATTTATAGACGTTCGCGAAATCTTGCCCGTTCTCGTCCATACAGGTGAGCACATATTCGACGCGGCCCGTGGTCGGATAGTTGTAGCCTCCCGCCGGGGCTGTGGCTCCCGGCGCGTCGCCAGCCGCGAAGGCGAGCGGGATCGCGAGCGGCGTGGCAAGCGCGAGGCAGGCAGAGGCCGCCAGCGCGCGACATCGTAGGGTCATCTCATGCCTCTTGAGAGCAATGGCACCATGGCGCAGTGCAAAGGCCCGCGCGGCGCGGCAGCGCTTCCAGCTTGCGCGCACGCGGGCCGCGAGCCATCAGTTCGGTGCAAACGGGTGGGCGACGCTGCTCTTCTTCGACACGACTTCGGCAGCCGTCGGTTCGCCTCTGACCGCGCGCTGAATGGCTTCGCGCGTGGCCTTATAATTATACTCCTGAATCTTCTTGTCGTCCTCCGCCTGCCAGTGAATGAAGACGCCGACGCACAGGAAGAGGTCGTCGGCCTCGTCCGCGGGAATCGTGCCGTCCTCGACGCTGTCCGCGACTGCGAGCGCGACCGCGTGCTGCGCCGGGCCGAACATCTGCACGGCCTGCTTCGCGCCCTTGATGGTCACCTTGTTGAAGAGAATCGTGTTCGGCTTCGCGAGCAGGTTCGGCGCGACCACCGCGAGCAGCGATGTGAAGCCGTCCTTATTGTTGGTGAGCGCATTGCAGAATGCGGTTTCCGCAGCGGAACCTCGCGGTTCATCAGCAAGTCGATGTGTGCGACCTCGTTGCCGTCGCCGACGAGCGACTCTCCTATCAGGACGCGATTGATCTTGGCCATGCTGTTCCTCCGATGAGTGGAATGGGGACTTGCCGACTGACTGACATGCCGCCTGTGACGCTCCTGGTCCGCGAACGCCCGACGGCGGTTGATACACGATGGCATTCACTAACAGAATCCGTGCCAATTTCCTGCGGTGTTCGTGCGGATAGGCGGCGCGTTACGCCTCGGGTGCGCGTTCAGTGCCGCTTGCGTTGCCCGGCTCGTCAAGGCACAACGCGACGAACAGCGTCGCCACGGTCAGGTCCGCGCTCGTGCCGGGATTGATGGCGGCGGCTTTCAGTTCGGCGTCCCACACATCGAGCGGCGCGCGCGCTGCGGCTCGGCCGGCTTCGCAGAGCGCGCTGCGCCATTGCGCGTGCTGCGCGCGTGCCGCAAGCGTGACACTCTGCGCCACGGCCGCGCCGTGCTTACGCAGAATGTGCGAGTCGGGCCATGCGCCGAGGAAGGTCAGGAACACATTGAGTGCGGCGGCTGGCGCGTCGTCTCGCGTGTTGTTTGGCGCGGCGGCCGGAGCTGCGACGACCGCAGTCGCCGGCGCGGCGCGCGGCGCACCCCCGTGCGGTTGATCGGCGGGCACTTCCCGCAGCGCATGCAGGATGCCGAGCCGCAATGTGACCTGCTCGAAAGTGCCGCCGGCAATGCCGCGCACGAACACCGCGTCGGGCAGCGTGTGGCTGAAGCCCGGCAGCACGAGCCCGTGCGGTTGCCATGTCGTATCGACGATCCGGCAGTCGGCGAGATCGACGCAGCGCGCCTCGGCGCCGCGCGCGCGAAACGCTTTTTTGAGGCGTCCCGTGTGCCAGCCGGTTTCGTCGGTCATGATCGCGATGCGCAGCGGGGCATGCACGCGCGATGCATCGGTGCCCCTGTCCGGTTCGCCGCACGCGACTGTGGAAGACCGGTTCATGGCTTGCCGCTCCATTGGGCGTGCAGCAGATCCGTGTTCACGGCGCCGCCGTGATACGTGGCGCCGCTTTCGAGGCTGCTCACCCACACTTCCGCCGGTGCGAACAGCGCGGGATCGATCTGGTAGAAGTCGTAGTTGAACGACGCGAAGATGTCCGCGAACGGGCGGCCGTGGTCGCGCGAGTTGGACGCCGGCAGTTCCGCGGCGAGCTGTCTTGCCACCGCATCGCGTTTCACCGTGAGATGCACGCGGCCGCCGTAGAGGATCGCGTCGTTGGTGCGGCCCATCGCCTGAATGCCGTCCGGCGCGGGCGGCGGCAGCGGCGCGGAGCCGCCGGCCTCGACCACTTCGTCGAGTGCCACGCCGAGCACGTGCGTCTTGTGCAACGCAACTTCCACCACGCGCGCCACCACCTGCACCGTTCCCGCCACAGAGTGTGTCGGCGTGGTGACAAGTGTCAGCTGCTCCGGCACAAGACCGCAGTCGTTCAACACCTTGTCGATGATTACCTGCGGCGGCATCCGGTCCACTTCGAGCACGAGCGCGCCGCGCGCGAGCGCCTCCGCGAGCCGCGCGGGGTCGATCGAGAGCGCGCCGCCGCCAATGTCGAACCACAACTCGGAGGCCTCGCGCGTGTCGCGGTCGCCGAACAGGTCGAGCGCGACGACGCGCAGGCCCGCGCGCGGCGGACTGGGCGAGCATCCGCACGGACAGTCCCGCCACCGCGACGAACGGCGCACGCGCTGTAGATGGACGCGAAATCATGGCTGCTCCGGCAACGGCGTCATGCCGCTGAAATAACGTGTCATGCGTGGCATGCACTGAAGCTCTCGCACGGCGCGCCGCTCAACCGAGACCGGCCGCGACGGCGCGGGCCTCGTCGAACGCCTGCGGAAAGCTCAGGTACACCGGCTTGCCGCCCGTGCGCATCCGCGTGAAGAGCCGGTGCTCGACCTGATATTTGACATTGCCGATGGCGAGCGCGCCGATGCCGATTGCGCCGCCCGCCGTCGACACGCCGTCGATCGGCTTGCCGTCGTTCATCACGTTGACGCCGGCAATGCCTTCGGGCGGCACCGCGTTGACATCGGCGGCGATCAGCAGATGGCGTGCATGGGCGAGGTCGTCGCGGCTCACCACCTGCACCCCGGCGACGGCGGTCGCGAGCACGATCTCGGCGTCGCCGAGCACCGCGTGAAGTTCGGCGGGCGTCGCAGTGCCGACGCCTTTCGTCACGATCTGGAAGCGCTGATTGAGCTCTTCGCTCACGCGCGCGGCGTCGGAGTGGCTCGCAATGGAAACGTCCGCGCCGAGCGACGCCGCCACGGCCGCCGCCACGCGGCCGACCGCGCCGGTGCCGCCGAGGATCAGCACGCGCTTGCCGCCGTGTTCCATGCCGTACGCCTTCGCGAGATGCCGCTCGGATCGGCGAACACGGAGACTTCGAATGGCGGCACCATCGCCTTGCGCGCGGCGTCGAGCATGTCGGCGGCGAGCATCACGCCGCGTCCGCCGATAAAGATGTCGGTGCGCGCCACGCCTTTCGGTCCGCGCGAAAAGATCGCGTCCGTGAAGCTGCATCGCGAGTGTCCTTGATCGTGCGTGACTCGACGGGGCTCGATGCGGCTCGAGCCCGATGAGCCTGTTGAGCCTGGTGTGCCTGGTGCGCCGCTGGCGTCATCGCAGCGGCGCATGTGCGCTGTGCAAGCGCCGCGGCGGCGCGGCGCAGCACGTCAAGCGAAAGCCGTACCAGCGCCGCCGCGCGATGCGCCGCGTCAACCGTTCTCCGCGGCTTGCGACGGCTTCGGCGCGTCGTACTTGATATAGCGGAAACGCTGGTCGTCGCCCGGCGTGCCTTCCAGCGGGCCGCCTTCGGTCGCCGGCTGCCACTGGATGAACGACTCCATCTTGCTCGCGAGCGCGAAGTCCTTGTCGGTGATGCCCTTGGCCGAGTGGGTCTTCAGCTTCAAGATCACAAATGCATAGGAGACCGTCAGATCGGGGTGATGCCACGCGGCTTCCGCGAGATGCCCCACTGCGTTCACGACCATCAGCGTTCCCTTCCAGCCTTCAGTGCGGTATTTGCGCCGCAGCCAGCCGTCTTCGAGATACCAGTGCTGCAGCGGACCGACGAGACGCTGCTGGATCTCGTCGTCGGAATAGACCTTTTCTGTGCTTGCCATGATCGTTGCTCCGCGAATGTTGGATCGATCGGGAAACCTCATGTTGCGCTGCAATTGATGCGCCGTGCGACTGGCAGGCGGACCGCCGTCGCACGGGAAAGCGGCTCGTACGCCGCGTGCCTCGGGACGGACACGCTTCGTATCGGGCCCTGACACAGTATGTGCCACATACCGCGATCCGGTGGTGTCACGGCGTGACACCACCGCTGTGTATCGCGCGCTTGCCGTTCCATGCGCGCGTCGCCGTTCGATGTCGAACACGCCCGGCGCACCGCGCGCGGCGTGGTTCGGTGTACGCGCGCGGCGTTTGCGGACCGGTTTGTGGTGGCGAAAACGGGCGGCGCGGCGGCTGCACCGGCATGGAATATGCTTTGGCCGTCATGCGCCGCGAAACCCGACAACGATCGGGAATGGCGCGGATCGTTACCCTGCTCCGTGGAGGCGCGCCCGGTGCGACGAGGTAGCGTGGTCATTCGTGAGTTGAACAGCAAGACCATTCTGGAGGAGACATGAACTTACGCACCACGGTTCTTGGGCTCGCGATCCTCGCGTCGGCAGCCTTTAGCTCTATCGTTGCACAGGCCGATTCGCAGCTCGACGGGCTCATCAAAAGTCCGTCGAACTGGGCGGCGCAGGCGGGCGACTATGCGAATCACCGCTATAGCCCACTCAAGCAGGTCAACGAAAACAACGTCGGAAAACTGCAGGTCGCATGGACCATGTCGACCGGCGTGCTGCGCGACCACGAAGGCGCGCCGCTCGTAATCGGCGACACCATGTATATCCACTCGCCGTTCCCTAACAAGGTGATTGCGGTCAATCTCAAGGATCAGACTTTCCTCTGGCAGTACCAGCCGAAGCAGGACGACTCCGTTGTCTCGGTGATGTGTTGCGACACGGTCAATCGCGGACTCGCTTACGGCGACGGCAAGATCTTCCTGCAACAGGCCGACACCAAACTCGTCGCATTGAACGCGAGAACCGGCGACGTAGTCTGGACCGCGCAGAACGGCAATCCGAAGGCCGGCGAAACCAACACCAATGCGCCGCACGTATTCGGCGACAAGGTGCTGACGGGTATTTCGGGCGGCGAGTTCGGCGTGCGCGGCCGCCTGATCGCTTACGACATCAAGACGGGCAAGCCGGTCTGGACCGCCTACAGCACGGGTCCGGACAAGGACATGCTGATGGACCCCGACAAGACGATGACCTACACCGACGGCAAGATGGTGCCGGTCGGCGCGGACTCGTCGCTGAAGTCCTGGAAGGGCGATCAGTGGAAGCTCGGCGGCGGCACCACGTGGGGCTAGTATGCGTGGGATCCGAAGCTCAACCTTGTCTACTACGGCACCGGCAATCCGGGCACATGGAACCCGACGCAGCGTCCGGGCGACAACAAGTGGTCGATGTCGATCTTCGCGCGCGATCTGAATACCGGCATGGCGAAGTGGGTCTATCAGATGACGCCGCACGACGAGTGGGACTACGACGGCGTGAATGAAATGATCCTGTCGGACTTGACGATCGACGGCAAGAAAGTGCCCGCCATCGTTCACTTCGACCGCAACGGTTTCGGCTATACGCTGAACCGCGAGAGCGGCCAGCTGCTGGTTGCGCAGAAGTACGATCCGGCCGTGAACTGGGCGGACAGCGTCGATCTGAAGACTGGCAAGCCGATTCGCAATGCCGCGTATTCGACGCAGGCAGCGGGCTCGGACCACAACGTGAAGGGCATCTGTCCGGCGGCGCTCGGCTCGAAGGATCAGCAGCCCGCGGCGTTCGACCCGAACTCGAGTCTCTTCCTCGTGCCGACCAACTACGTTTGCATGGACTACGAACCATTCGATGTCGACTACGTGTCGGGCCAACCGTATGTGGGCGCGACGCTGTCCATGTATCCGGGTCCGAACGAGAACAATGCGATGGGTAATTTCATCGCGTGGGACGCGGCGAAGGGCAAGATCGTCTGGTTCAAGCCCGAGAAGTTCTCGGTGTGGTCGGGTGCGCTCGCCACCGCCGGCGGCATCGCGTTCTACGGCACGCTCGAAGGCTACCTGAAGGCAGTCCGCATCAAGGACGGCAAGGAACTGTGGCGCTTCAAGACGCCGTCCGGGATCATCGGCAACGTGTTCACGTATCAGTATCAGGGTAAGCAATACGTGGGCGTGTATTCGGGCATCGGTGGCTGGGCCGGCATCGGCATGGCAGCGAGACTCGAGAAGTCGACGGAAGGCCTCGGCGCGGTGGGCGGTTATCGCGAGCTCGCGAAGTACACGGCGCTCGGCGGCACGCTCTTCGTGTTCGCCATTCCGGGCGGCAACAGCTAACTGGTGAGTCATCGGGCCGCGCCGTCTGTCATGCGTCGACGAAGCGCATCGGGCGCGGCCCTATCTTGAGGAGACATCTGCATATGAAAGGCCGATCAATCTTGTTGCGGGCGGCACTGCCCGTCGTTTTCGTCGTGCTGCCTGTCGCGTACTCCCAGACCAATCCCGCGATAGCACAGGTGGCGTACAAGGTGGTCGACGGCAGCAAGGTGGACGCCAACACGTTCTAGGGATGGAAGACTTGGCGCGCGCTTGCCTGCGAGCGCTGCCACGGCGCGCAGCAGCAGGGCATGGTGGGCCCGTCGCTCGTCGAGGCTTTCAAGACCCTCGACAAGAACGAGTTCCATCGCACGGTGTTCGGCGGGCGGGTCGACAAGGGCATGCCCGACTTCAGTTCCAGCCAGATGATGCAAAAGAACTGGGAGAACCTTTACGCCTATCTGAAAGGGCGTTCGGACGGGCAGATCAAGCTCGGCGATCTGCAGTCCATCGACGCGAAATAACGCGGGCGGCTCGACTTCAGGAGGTGCTCGATGCGTCATCGCAAATCCATCCACCTGCATGCCGCGCTCGTGACAGGCGCGCTGTGCTACGCGGCGCTCGCAAGCGGCGCCGTCCGCGCCCAGGGCGAGGCGCTGCCCAATAACGACGGCGCCGACGGCGTGCTGCGAGTCTGCGCGGATCCGAACAACATGCCTTTGTCGAACAACAAGGGGGAGGGCTACGAGAACCGCATCGCGAGCGAGATGGCGCGCGACTTCGGCTACAAGCTCGAATACACCTATTTTCCGCAGCGTATGGGTT
Source organism: uncultured Paraburkholderia sp. (assembly GCA_940746715.1). Lineage (GTDB taxonomy): Bacteria > Pseudomonadota > Gammaproteobacteria > Burkholderiales > Burkholderiaceae > Paraburkholderia. Next base: position 330,849 of record CALNWN010000002.1, on the reverse strand, counting down.
TCGTGCGCCACACGTTGCGCGAGAAGGTGCCCGAAACCGGCGCCTATAAGTGCGATCTGCTCATCGGCGTGCCGAAAGGCTATGACCTGACGTCGACCACGCAGCCCTATCTGCGCTCCACGTATGCAATGGTGTTCAGAAAGCGCCCCGAGCTGGACGGCATCAATACGCCCGACGATCTGCTCAAGCTGCCGCCGGACCAATTGCACAAGCTGCGCTTCGGCATCTTCACGCAGACGCCTGCGGTTGACTGGCTGCTCGGTCATAACCTGATCGATCAGGCCGTCTCGTATCAGGTGCAAAGCGGCGATCCTCAGGAGTATCCCGGCCAGATGATCGAGAAATACCTGCAGGCGGGCAACGTCGACGTCGTGTTCCTGTGGGGGCCGATTGCCGGCTACTTCGCGAAGCGCTCGGGCGATTCGGTGAAGCTCGTGCCGTTCCCGGCCACGCCCGGCATCCGCTTCGACTATACGATTTCCATGGGCGTGCGCTACGGCGAGAAAGCGTGGAAGGACAAGGTCGATCAATGGATCGGCGCCAATCACGACAAGATCGACCGCATTCTGACGAGCTATGAAGTGCCGCTCCTGAAACCCGTCGACGTACCGGCGGGCAAATCCGCGGACGCGTCGCCATGACGGCGTGGCGCGGCGGTTTGCACCGCGCACGGCGGCGCGTGTTGGCGGCGTGCGCCGCGAGCTTCGCGTCCGTGATGGATGTGACGGGCGTGACGGGCGCGATGAGTGCGATGAGCGTGATGGTCGGCGCGACTGTCATGGGCGCTATTTCGCCCGCTGAACGGCTCATCTTCACGACCGATCATCTGCACGGCATCGCGCAGCACACCGAGCTCGACTATGCGCTCCTGAGTTCGGACCCGCCCGCGCACGGCAGCGATACGGTCAAGGTGCTGGTGACGAGCGCGGACAATGCGAAGGGCGACGCGCAGGTGTCCGACCGTCGCGGCGTGGTGCCGTTGCCGAACGGCGGCTTGCAGTGCAATCCCGTGATCATCTATTTCCTCGAGCGCGACATCGCCGAGATGGAGCAGTTGACGGGCGGCAAGCGCCGCTATTTCCAGCAGCGCCTGCGGCTCGCGCTCGCCGCCGGACCGAAGATCGAAACGGTGACGAGCGAGGTGGGCGGCAAGCCCGTGAAGGCGCAGCAGATCGTCGTTCAGCCGTATCTGGACGATCCCAACGCCGCACGTTTCGCGCAATACACCGGCAAGCGTTACACGTTTCTGACCGCGAGTACGGTGCCGGGTCAGGTCGCGCTGATTCGCACGGACGTGCCGGGCGCGAACAACGATTTCGCGCATCCGCTGCAAAGCCGCACGCTCAGTTTTCAGGCCGTGTTGAGCAAGCTGCCGCCGCCGGGGAATGCACCCAACGCCCCGCACGCACCTAATACAAACAAGGCGCCGCTTTCGTCGAACGAGACTATGAAGTCTTCTAACGCGCCGGGCGCGAGCCGGTAGTGGGCGCGTGGCCGTGAATTTCGTCCGCTCGCTCACGCTGCGTCAATTGCAGATCTTCGTCGTGGCGAGCCGCTATACGAGCTTCGCGCGCGCAGCGGAAGCGTTGCATCTGACGCAGCCGGCGGTCTCGATGCAGATCCATCAACTCGAGGAAGCCGTGGGCCTGCGCCTTTTCGAGCGCATCGCGCGCAAGCTCGCATTGACGGAGGCCGGCGAGAAGTTCAGTCACCACGCGAGCCGCATTCTCGGCGAGATCAAGGACGCCGAAGACGCGATGACCTCGCTCAAGCAGGCGGACAGCGGCTCGATCGCGGTGGGGATCGTCAGTTCTGCGACATATTTCGCGCCGAAGCTGCTCGCGATGTACTCGCACATCTACCCGAAGGTGGATGTGCATTTTTCGGTGGGCAATCGCGACGCGCTCCTGCGCCTGTTGCAGGACAACGCGATCGACCTCGCGATCATGGGGCGCCCGCCGCCCGAGCTCGACACGACGACGGAGCCGCTCGCATGGCATCCGCAAGTGGTGATCGCACCGGTGGATCATCCGCTCGCCGGCGCGCGGCGTTTCGATCTGCAGGAGCTGCGCGGCGACACGTTTCTTCTGCGCGAGCCGGGGTCCGGCACACGCATGGCCGCCGAGGAAATGTTCCGGCAGCATCTTTTCACGCCCGCGAAAGTCGTCACGTTGGGCAGTAACGAAACGATCAAGCAGGCAGTAATGGCGGGCATGGGCGTGAGCCTCATTTCGCTGCATACGCTGCTGCTCGAACTGCGGACGAAGGAAATCGCACTGCTCGCGCACTGCTCGATGTGAACGGCACGCCAATCGAGCGTACATGGCAGATCGTGCATTTGCGCGCCAAGCAGCTTTCGCCGACCTGCATGATTTTCCGGCAGTTTCTGCTCGAAGAGGCAGCGGCTTATCTGGAGCGCGAGTATGCGGCGTTCGTGCCGTCGCCCGGCAAGTCGAAGGTGCTGCTGAAGGCCGTGGACGACGCGTCCGCCTGAGTCGCTTTTTAGCGGCGGTGCACGGAGTGCCCGCCAGAGGAGATTACACCGATGGGTTCCAGCGAACAGCTTCAGGACTGGCGTCTGCATGCGCTGCAAATCGAAGAAGAAGTCGCGAGCGCCGTGATCGGCTAGGCGCAGGTGATCCGGCTCATCACCGTTGCGCTGTTTGCGCGCGGTCATGTGCTGCTCGAAGGCGGCGTCGGCGTCGGCAAGACGACGGTGTTGCGCGCTTTTGCGCGTGTCGTGGGCGGCGAATTCGAGCGGGTGGAAGGCACGATCGATCTGATGCCTAGCGACCTCGTCTATCACACCTATGTCGACGCGGAAGGCCGGCCGCGTATCGATCCGGGCCCGCTTCTGCGGCACGGCGAGCGGCTCACCACATTCTTCTTCAACGAAATCAACCGCGCGCGTCCGCAGGTTCAGTCTTTGCTGTTGCGCGCCATGGCCGAGCGCTCGGTATGGGCGTTCGTCCGCGAATATCGCTTTCCGCACATGACGGTCTTCGCGGACCGCAATAAGGTCGAGAAGGAAGAGACCTTCGAGCTGGCGTCGGCGGCGCGCGACCGCTTCCTGTTCGAACTCGGCATGCCGACACCCGACGACGTCGCGGTGCGCCGGGCGCTGGTTTTCGACGCCGACTATCACGACGTCGACCGGCTGCTCGCGCGCCTGTCTCAGGCTATCGTGCCGTGGGAGCAGTTGAATCAGATCGGCGCGGCAATCCAGCACAGCGCGCAGTCCAGCAAGACGATAGAGCGCTATGTGCTGGACATCTGGCAGGCCACTGAAACGCCGCAGCGCTTCGGCATCGCCCTCGATGGCGTGGACATGGAGCGGCTCATTCTGGCGGGCGCGAGTCCGCGCGGCGCACGTGGTGGCGTGGCTCGCGGGCCGCGCGCATCTGATTCCCGAGGACATTCACGCGGTACTCCTGCCCGCGCTCGGCCATCGCGTGTTCTTCACGCCGATCTACGAATTGCGGCGCCAGGAACTGGCAGAGGCGCTGATTGCGCAAATCGTCGGCAGACTCGCCGTGCCCTGAGCCATGAGCGCCATTGCGGAGTTTCATTACCGTTTGCCGATGCGCGCGTCCGGGGTTCGCCCCGGCTCGCATCGCGGCGCGAGCTTTGGCTCCGGCCAGGAATTCGCGATGCACGGGCGCCTCTTCGACTATCCGGATCCGCGCCGGCTCGATCTGCGGGCGAGTGTGCGCGCGGTGCGTTCGGAATGGCTCGTGCGCGTGCATCTGCAGCGCGCCGCCGTGCCGGTGCAGGTGCTGGTCGATGTGTCCGCGTCGATACGCTTCGGCACGCATCGGACGAAGCTTGCGGTGGCGGCGGACTTCGTCGAGGCATTGGGCTATAGCGCGTTTCGTGTCGGCGATCCGTTGGGCATGCTCGCCTTCGATCGCCGCACGCGCGACGATCTGTTCATGCCGCCGCGCTCCGGCCGGGGCATCGGCAATCTGCTTGCGACGATGCTGCGCAATTGCGAGGGCGAGAGCGCGGTGCCGCATCAGAACAGCACGGCTCACGCGTTGCAAAGTGTCGCAGCGGCGTTGGCGGGCCGGCAGTCGCTGATCTTTCTGGTCTCCGATTTTCACTGGCCGCTTGAGGCGTTGCCCGCTGTGCTCGATCTGCTGGTGCATTCGTATGTGGTGCCCATCGTCGTGTGGGACGCAGCTGAAATCGCACCGCCCGCCGGCGGCCCGCTGCTCGCGGTGAGCGATGCGGAATCCGGCGCGCGGCGCACGCTCTGGTTGAACGCGGGCGTGCGCGAGCGCTGGCGCGGAGGGGTTGCACGGCGTCGCGCCGAACTGTCGCAAAGCTTCGGCAAGCGCGCAATCCAGCTTTTTTTGTGGAGAGCGCCTTCGACCCGGAGGCCATGTCGCGCTACTTTCTGGAGGCGGTTGCATGAAAGCAGAGGGCTCGCTGCGCGGCACTCGGGCCGCACGGGTTGTCGCTGTCGCGCTGTTGTCTACGTTGTTGCCTGCGCTGTTGTGTGCATTCTTCCTGTCGATCAACAACGCAGCCGCAGCCAACGCCGCGTTTCAACCGACGGTAGAGGAGCCGCGCGCGTTCGGCTACCTGCTCGGCGACGTCCTCACACAACGCATCCTGCTGCAGGACGGCAGCAGCGATACCGGTTCCGTGACGCCGCCTTCGCTCGGCCGCACGGATGCATGGCTTTGCCTGCATCGCGCGCTGAACGAGACGGCGGGTCACGTGGTGCACGCGGGTTCGCTGCCCGGGCTGTTCGCTCGCGCGCCGTACCTGCAACCGTTGCGCACGCAACTGGAGCAGTTCTACCGGCAATCGGCGGAGCGCTTTTTCACGCCCGCTTCGTCCGCCGATGTCTATCCGCTGCGCACGCTGTGCGAGGCGCTGTATCGCGCGGAGCAGCGTCATCAGCGATGAACGACATGGCGCTCGACTTCGCTCACCCGTGGGTGCTCGCACTGTTGCCGCTCGCGTTGCTGCCGCTGTTGCCGCGCCGCGCCGACACGCTGGCGTTTTCGTGGCTCGCATGGCTGCCGGAGGATCGCGCCGGACGCTGGATCGGCGGAATCGCGCAGGGCAGTGCGGTATTGGCGATCCTCGCGATCGTCGTCGGCCTCGCCGGTCCCGGGCGTTCGCATCGCGAGGTGCTGCGCACGGGCAGCGGCGCGCAGATTCTCATGGACCGCAGCGCGAGCATGGACGAGCCGATCAACAGCAGGGGCGTCGAGGTGAGCGACGCGCGCTACAACCTCGAGCGCGCGTTGTGGCTCGTGCCCGAGACGCGCTCCGCGTCCGGCACACCCGACGTCAAGGAGCAGCACGACGTCAAGGTGCGCGATCCGGAAAGCAAGGATTTGCCGTGAGCCTCACCTCAGTCCCTTCGCGCGCGGCTTTTTCGCAGGACGTCACTGGATGACGGCAGCGGCGCTCGTGCTATTGATTCTCTCGCTCGCGCTGCCGCCCGTTGCGTTGCCGCGCAATAGCTCGAGCTACGTTGTCACGTTCGACATCACGCAGAGCATGAACGTGGAGGATGTTGTGCTCGACGGCGCGCCGGTGAGCCGCCTCATGTTCGCGCGCGCGGCGATGCGCGAGGCGCTCGGGCAATTGCCCTGCGGATCGAAAGTCGGATGGAGCGCGTTTACCGGACAGCGCAGTTTTCTGCTGCTGCCCCCCGTCGAAGTCTGTGCTAACTACGACGCGCTGCTGTCCTCGCTCGACCGGATCGACGGACGTATGCGCTGGACCAACTACAGCCGTATCGCGGAGGGCGGGGTCTATTCGGGCGGTTCGCGTGGCGCAGGGCCTTGGCGACAGCACGGCCGTGCTGTTCGTCACGGATGGCCAGGAGGCGCCGCCGCGCTTGCCTTCGGACGCGCTCAAGCAGGACATCAACCCCGCGCATGTGAAGGGCTGGCTCGTCGGCGTGGGCGGCGATCAGCCGGCGCCGATTCCGCGCAGCGACGCGCACGGCAACCGCATCGGCTACTGGCAGGCGGACGAAGTCGTGCAGGTCCCGCAGATGCATGCATCCGCGACGCATGCGGTGAGCCACGAGGAACTGTCCGCATTGCAAGGGCATTATTTGAGTTCCGTGGCCGAGCAGATCGGTTTCGGCTATCGGCGCCTTGCTGATGCAAAGTCGCTGCGCGACGCCATGCTGGATGCACGGCTCGCACACCGCGAAAGCGTGCCGACCGATTTGCGCTGGTGCCCTGCGGTGCTGGCGTTGCTGCTGCTCGTGTGGCGCTTCATGCCGCAAAGGGCCGTCTCTTCGGCGTCGCTCAGATGGTTTGGCGCGAGGCCCGCTGCAAGGCCGAAAAGTTCGCCACGGCAGGCTCGCACAGGCGAATCACAGCCCGTGGGGCGGGACGGCGAGTCCGTCGAATGAGCCGTCCGTCAAACCGCACGGACCTCTTCAGGCCGCCGCGCCGCGCAGATCCCGGATATGTTGATAGACGGTGGCGCGGCCCATGCCCAGCACGTTCGCCACGTAGTTCGCGGCGCTCTTGCCCTTGAACGCGCCCTCGGCCCACAGCGCTTCCACCAGTTCGCGGCGATGGTCGCGCGTCAGCGAATTGAGCGCGAGTTGGCGCTCCTGGAGCCACGCGTGGAGGAACGTGTTGATGCGCTCCTGCCAGTCGTCCCGGAACAGTTCCTCGGGCTGCTTCACTACCCCGGCGCCTGAAATCACGCGGTCGATCACATGCTTGATGTCCTCGAACACGGCGATGTTGTAGTTCACGCACATCACGCCGACCGCAACGTCCGCGTCGTCGAACAGCACGGTGCTCACGCAGCGCATGCGCCTGCCGTCCCAGTTCACTTTTTCATACGGACCGATGGTGCCGGACTCGACCGTGTGGTCGATTTCCTCCAGCGCGGATTCGTCGCCGATCTCGCGTTTGGACAGATTGTTCGCGATGTACGCGACCGTCTGGCTCTGCAGGTCGTGAATAACGATCTCGACGTACGGGAAAAAAAGCAGCGCGATGCCGTCGGCGACACGGCTATACCGATCCAGAAGAAGCCGGCGCGCGGCCGTTGTCTTGGTCTTTCGCATAGGGACAGGTGGGTTCCGGTTTCGCAAGGTCCGCAACGCGTCGGGCTGCGGTGCGGTTTCGTGCGTTGCGCTGCGTCTGATGGCGACGACGCGTGTTTTGCTCGTGCATCGCGTCGTGCGTCACGGGTCATGCGTTATTTTGCCATGAGCGATGCAGGCAATCGCTTGCGCGCCATGAGCCGTTATTGGGTTGTCAGATGCCTGAACAGCTCGAACGCGATGGCCACGTCTTCCAGTCCCAGTCCGATGGAGCGGAAAAACGCATGCTTTCGGTAAGACGGCTTCGGCGCTGCGCCGGACACCAGCTCGGGCAGATCGCCCGCCAGGTCGCGCGGATGCCAGCCGTGCTGCCCGGCGGCCAGCTTCATTTCGCCCGCGCTGGCAGGCGTAGTTCGACGGTAATCGCAGTACACGTCCATCTCGGGAATCCATGCGGGCGGGATTTCGTGAGCGTTGGCCACGTTGGTGCTGATCGACGTGATGAGCGCGGGCTTGGCAAGCATTCCGTCGGCCAGCATGGGCGTGCCCGATGACGTGCAGAGGGCGACCACGTCGGCGTCGGCCACGCAGTCTTCGATGCGCGTGCAGGTGCGCACCCGCTCGTCGAGCGCCATGACGTGCCGGCGTTTTACTTCGTCATCCTTCAGATCGCGCGAGAAAACCCGAATGGAAGTCCAGAGTCTCAGCGACGCGAGATGGCGGATGTGAGCCTGCGCGACGGCGCCCGCGCCGACAATCGCCAGGGCGCGCTTCGGGCGGCGCGAGCTGGTCGACGGCGAGCGCGGTGGTGCCCGCAGTGCGCTCGATGGTGAGCAACCCCGCATCGCACCACATGAGCGGCTGGCCGTTTCGCATCGACATCAACGCGGTCCACGCCGTGATGATCGGCTTGGACGCGGTCACGATATAGGGCGACAACTTCGCGCCGAACACCTGAGCGTGCGCCATGGCGCCGAGGTAAGCGATAAAGTCGCCCGCGCCGCCCGGAAAGAGCGTGAGCGTTTGCGGCGGCTGCACGGCCGCATCCTTCGCAAGCCCGCGAAACATCTCTGTCAACGCAGCCCGCACGTCCAGATGAGGTAGCGCCTGGCGAACTGTTTCCTCGTCGACGATCAAAGGAATTGCCTTGTCTGTCTTGCTCATGTGCCTGCTCTCCGCAACGTTTGCCGTCTCCGGCGTCACGGCCATTCTAAAGTCAAAAAGTCCAGACTGGACCTTTTATTTTGAAAATTGCTTGCTTTTGTCGCTGTCCAGAATAGACTGTTGTTCCAGAGAGGGCGCGAACGCGGGTTTCCCCGAGATTCGGGCGGCCTCTCAAGGCAGACAGGCAACGCTCTTTTGTGCCGCTGATTCGCGATCCCAAACAGACAGGGAACCATCATGCTTCGTAAGCTCCAACTCTCACTTTTCGTCGCCGCTGCTGTGGTCGGATCCGTCGGTTCGGTCGGCACCGTCAGCGCCGAAACCCAGAACACCTTGCGCTTCGGCATCGAGGCGGCTTATCCGCCGTTCGAAAGCAAGTCCGCCACGGGCCAGCTGCAAGGCTTCGACGTGGACGTCGGCAATGCGGTCTGCGCGAAGATGGCGGTGAAATGCGAATGGGTCGAAAACGCGTTCGACGGTCTGATTCCCGCCTTGCAGGCGCGCAAAATTCGACGTCATCAACTCGGCGATGAACATCACTGCCAAGCGCAAGCAGACCATCGACTTCACGCCGCCCATTTACGTCGTGCCGATCGTGATGGTTGCAAAGCGCGGCTCGGGCCTGATGCCGGACGTGAAGAGCCTGCAGGGCAAGTGCGTGGGCGTGCTGCAAGGTTCGTCGCAGGAAGATTTTCTGAAGGCGCATTGGGCGAACGCCGGCGTTTCCATGGTCTCTTACGGGATCAGAACCAAGTGTACACCGACCTCGTGGCGGGGCGGCTCGACGCCGCGGTCTAGGAAGCGCAAACCGTCGAAGACGGCTTCCTGAAGAAGCCGGCGGGCCACGACTATGCGATTGCCGGTCAGCCGCTCAGCGATCCCGCTACGCTCGGCGAAGGAACCGGCTTCGGCCTGCGCAAGGGCGACAAGGCACTCGCGAAGAAAGTCGACGCCGCGCTCGACGCGCTGAAGAAAGACGGCACGCTGAGCGCGCTCTCGCAGAAGTACTTCAATCGCGACATCATCGCGAAGTAACGCATGGTGCAGCCGGCGCGGGCATTGCGCGCCGGCTGCCCATGTGCGCGTTGTGCGGATCTTCAATAGACGAGTCCGGTTTTCACGGGGCAAGCAGAGCGAGTTTATGGATTTCGATGTGATCGTGCTGGGCGCCGGCATCGTCGGCGTGTCGGCTGCGCTGCATTTGCAGGCGCGGGGACGGCGCGTGGCGCTCGTCGACCGGCGCGCGCCCGGCGAGGAAACCAGTTTCGGCAACGCGGGCGGGCCTGATCGAGTCGTCGTCCGTCGTGCCTTACGCGTTTCCGCGCAGCATCGGCACGTTGCTGCGCTATGCGCGCAACCAGTCGACGGATCTTTACTGGGACTATCGCGCGTTGCCGTCTTTTGCGGGCTGGCTCGCGCGTTTCTGGCGGGAGTCGTCGCCCGAGCGGCTGATGCGCGCGGCGCACGACATGCTGCCGTTGATCCGTCACAGCGTGGCGGAGCACGATCTGCTCTGATCGCGCGCGCGGGTCTCGCGGAGCTCGCCGTCAGCAAGGGCGGGATGGAGGCGTTTCGCACGCCGGCGGAATTCGCACGCAATGCAGCCGCCGCGGAAGCCACCGCGCGAACGCATGGCCTGCATGTCGTCGCGCTCGATGCAGCCGCGCTGGCGGCGCAAGAGCCCGGTCTCGCAGACGGATTCCGCGGCGCGCTGCACTGGCAGGACCCGAAAAGCATCGTGAATCCCGGGGCGTTGACGAAAGGCTATGCGCGTCTCTTGGAGCAGGACGGCGGCACGCTCCTGACCGGCGACGCGACGACCCTGCAGGAACGGGCGGGCGCATGGACGGGTGCAGACCTCTTCCGGCCGGATCGGCGCAAAAGACGTGGTCGTGGCGCTCGGCCCATGGTCGGACAAGGTCTTCGAGCCGCTCGGCTATCGCATTCCGCTGCGCGCCAAACGCGGCTATCACATGCATTATCAGGCGACAAAGCCGATGCTCTCCATGCCCTACGTCGACTCCGAACAAGGCTATGTGGTGGCGCCGATGCAAGAGCGCTTGCGGCTGACAACGGGTGTGGAGATCGCCCGGCGCGAAGCGAAGCCTAGCGGCGTCCAGCTGGAACGCGCGGAGCGCTCGGCAAAGCCGGTGTTCGGCCTCGGCGAGCGGCTCGACGCGAACCCGTGGCTCGGCTTGCGCCCCTGCACGCCCGACATGCGGCCCATCATCGGGCGTGCGCCGCGGCACCGGGGTCTGTGGTTCTCGTTCGGCCATAACCATCATGGCTTGACGCTCGGCCCGGTAAGCGGGCGGCTCCTCGCGGAAATGATGACGGGCGAAGAGCCTTTCGTCGATGCGCGTCCGTTCCGGCCCGAGCGGTTCGCCTGAGCGTTGCCTTCGCTTGCGTGCGGGCTACCGTGGGACGAGTCCCGCGACCCGCCGCAGCACATTCATTGGACCGAGCTTGCGGATGGTCTGCATCTGCATGTCGTTGCGAACGAAGAGCGAGCCCGCAAAACCCAGCGCGTTGACTGCGATGCCTTCTGTCCGTTCGACGCAGCGAGGCACGAGCATCATCCAGCGCGTCGTCACGAGCAGGTTGTAGGGCGCCGATTGGCGCGCTTGCCCGTTCACTTCCACGGCGTGCAAACCGGCGGCATCGAGCAAATGCTGGTACGTGTGCAATGCACGGTCTGCGAGTTGCTGCGGGTTATCTGCGAGCTTCGCATCGAGGCTCGCGAATGCGTGCGGGAAGCCGAGTCCCGGCACGGTGCACGTGCTGCCGTCGCTGGGTGCGGCCGCCAGCAACGGCTCGATCGGTACGTGAGACGCGCTGTCGTCGAGCGGCAGCGGCACGATCTGCAGATGCTTGTGAGGCTGACTCGCGCCGGCGGCCGGCCCGCCGTTGTAGAAACCGAGGCTCTCGAACTGCGTCATGCAATCGAACAGCGCGCGAAAATCCGCCAGATCGAGCAGGTTCTCCTGCAACTCGAAGCGGCGCGTCGCCACCAGCAGATGGTGGTCGATCACGTTGAACTTGTTGAGCAGGACGAGGTGCGTGTCCGAGATGTCGGCAACGAACAAGTCCGGCTCATAAGGCAGGAAGGGGTTGATCGCGCTACGGCTGGCCGAGTCCGTCTTGCGTTGCCGCGCGTCCTGGTCCTTGCGTTCCAGGCTCGACACTTGGCGGACGAGGAAACGTATGCCGCCGTCTTCAATCGTCGTGCGAATGGTTTGTATGGGGTGCAGCGCGCCGCAGGCCAGCGCATGCTGCGTCTGGCGCACGATGGCAGGCCACAAGGTGCCGGACGATTCGCGAGGAGGCGTAGTCATCGAAATGGGCGGCTTCGTTTGGCGCGAGAGGCAGCTTCCTTTATACGCTCGCTGCCGGGCGCATGCGCGACGTGTCTTGCAACGCGCCGCGCCACTTCGCGCCGGCGGTGGCCTAGCGCCTCAGTTCGGCAATGATTTTCTCCGCGAGAAAGTCGCACGGCGGGCGTTTCGATGCCGTGCTTCGCGCGAGCACCACTTCGAGCGCGGCGATTTCGGGCAAGCCCTGCGCCTGGCCGAGCAGGGCGAAATGCGCGGGCACCGCGCATTGGGCGAGCGGAACCACGGCAAGGCCCGCTTCAGCCATGGACACGAGACCCATCAGACTCGGGCTTTCGTACGACGTGCGATAGCTGATTCCCGCATGTTCGAGGCTGCGAATTGCGTTCTCGCGCGCGACGCTGCCCGGCAGAAACACCGCAATCGGCAAGGGCCTTTCCCGCCAGATGTCGTGCGCGCTCGGCGATGCGGCCCACACCATGGGTTCGAGCCGCAGGAACTCGCCCGCCAAACCCTTGACGCGCGTCGCGCACACCAGATCGAAGGAACCGTCTTTCACCATGGGCGCGAGCGCCACGCTCGGCAGGCCCACCACGCGAATCTCCACCTTCGGATAGGTCGCGGAAAATTTCTTGAGGATGGGCGGCAGCAGCGACGACGCGTAGTCGTTCGGCACGCCGATGCTCACGCGGCCGGTTACGTCGGGCCGCACCACGGCGGCCCAGGCTTCGTCGCGCAAGGCCAGCATGCGGCGCGCGTAGGCGAGCAGCACTTCGCCGTCCTGGGTCGGCACCACGCTTCTGGGCTTGCGGACGAAGAGGGGCTTGCCGAGCGCACTTTCGAGCGTCTTGATCTGCATGCTTACCGCCGACTGCGAGCGGTGCACGAGCTCCGCCGCGCGGCTGATATTGCCTGCGTCCGCCACGGCGACGATCATCGTCATCACGTCGAGGTCAAGGGCTTTCAAGGTTGGTATCAGAAAAATAGATGGATTCCATCAATATTACGCGATTTTCTTAAATGTTGACGTGCGGTATAGTGCTGGCAAAGGAGCCCGTGTATGAACGCCCGAACCGATTTCTCCCTGCTTGCCGTGCCCGAACTCTCGTTTGCAACGATTGCCTCGGGCATTTGCGTGCCGTACGTCGAGTGCGGAGAGGGCGAGCCGCTCGTCTTCGTGCACGGCTCGCTGTGCGATTACCGCTACTGGAGCGCGCAGACGGCGGCCCTGTCGGGGCATTTTCGCTGCATCTCGGTGAGCCTGAGCCATTACTGGCCGGCGGGCGGGGCGTGCATTCAGGGCGAGTTCGGCTGGCAGACGCACGTGGCTGAACTGGCCGAGTTCATCGAGGCGCTCGGCGTCGCGCCCGTCCATCTGGTCGGGCATTCGCGCGGCGGTTGCGTGGCCTTTCACGTGGCGCGCGAGTATCCGCGCCTCGTGAAGACGCTGACGCTCGCCGACCCGGGCGGCCCGTTGCAGTTGGACGGTATGCCCGAGGCCGCACTGCCCGCCGCGACGAATGCCCTGCGCGCGCGGGTGGCCGAGCTGATCGAAGCCCGCGAGATCGACACGGGGCTCGAACTGTTCGTCGACTCGGTGAGCACGCCGGGCTCGTGGCGCAAGAGTTCGGTCGCCTTTCGCACCATGGCCACCGACAACGCCGCGACCTTGCCGAAGCAGTTTCGCGACCCGTTGCCTGCTTATTCGCACGAGACAGCACGCGGCGTGAAATGCAGAACGCTGCTGATCGAAGGGCAACGCAGCCCTCGTATGTTCCGCAACAATGTCGAGAAGCTCGGCGAATGGATCGACTACGCGGACAGGCAGACCATCGCGGGGGCGTCACACGGCATGAATGTGTCGAACGCGGGCGCCTTTAACCGGCTCGTCCAGTCGTTTGTGAGCTTCTGAGCGGCGCCGCTGCAGCGCTGAGCCGCGTGCCGCTGGCGCCGGGGCACGCAGGGACCGGGCATCTAGGGGTCAAAGACTTCCCGCGCCGGCCGCCCGGGCGCGCGGCCTCGTGGTGAGAAAGCGGCCGCGAATCCAGTCTCTTAACGGCGCGACCAGCCGCTCCTGGAAATAGACAGCCGCGATCACGGTGCCGATCAGATACAGCGGATACGTCGCCATGCTCGGCACGACTTCCTTCGAAGCCCCGACGCACTCGGAGAAATGCGAAGCGCACCACAGCGGCGACTTGCCAATGGACAGTAGCTTCAACACTTTCATCATGACCAGAAAGACCGGGACATGAATCGCGAAGATGGAAAGCGCCGAATTGCCGAGGCGCGTGGCCAGCAGCGCCGCGAAGCGTAAAGGGACAGCCAGTCCGGCGAAGACGATCACGAGCAGCACTTCTGCCGGCATCAACGCGCCGTTGTGAACGACGTAACGCGTACTGATCGAACCATACGTCTCGAGCCATGCGGCGACCCAGAACGAGGCCGCAAAAACAAGCAATGCTGCAATGATCTTCGTACGGCTTTCATATATCGCGTTCAGCTGCCCCTCGCGAAAGAGTCCATACACGACGATACCGACCAGAAATTCGGGCAGCCGCAGCACCGGATTGCGCGTGACGATGCCGACTGCAGCCGGGCTGTACCAGTGCATGAGCGTCGCGGCGACAGGCGGAACGAGGTAGAGCACCCACAGCACCACGACGAGCCGGTACTTGTTCCTGGCTCGGAGGAGCCGCGGCGCGACGGACGGAAACGCCAGATAGAAAAAGAACAACGTGGCAAGCGACCACGACGGCGGATTCACCGAGCCATACAGCGGATACCACACTTGCAGCAGAAACAGATTCAGCACGAAATTCACGGCGGTTTCTGTGGTGCCTGGCGTGACGAAATGCTCTGCATCGTCGAGCGACATCACGGCGAACTGCTGGAACCCCCGCGTGCCCACCACCGAGACGAGAAGCACCAGTACCAGCGCGATCAGATGCACCGAGTACAGGTTCGACAGGCGCTTGACGAAGAATTCACGCGTGCCGCCTCGCAGTTCCGTCGTGCGTCCAAAGTAGACGTGCGCAAGAATGAAGCCCGACAGGATGAAGAACGAACTGGTGGCGAACCCGCCTAGATTGGCGAGTTCGACCAGCGGCAGCGTCGCGTACTGCGGATATTGATGTATCGAGTGAAAGACCATCAGATAAACGGCGAGTGCGAAACGAAGCACATCGAGGCCAACGAACTTGTTCATCAGGAGGTCCAGGCAAGATGGGTTGCGCCGAAGTCGAGTGGAACGCCCCTACAGGCGACGCCGGGCAAGAGGGTTGGCAATATAGCGAACGGCGAAATCGGAGAGTGCGGAAAAAGGCAGAAGGCAAAGACTCGACAGGGCAAGCGTGCCGATTTTTTTCTTGTAGCTCCAGAAGGGGTTGGCAACGATCGAGCGGAAATAGATGTGCGATTGGCGGCTCACCCAGCGCCAGCGCTTCGCGAACGGCGCCTGATAAATGGCGGAACAGAAGTACGATTTCTCGAGCGAGAAGTCATAGAACGACATGGGCAATTCAATTCCCAAACGCGCGCGCCATTTGCCGCAGGATCGCCCAACGTTTCGTCAACGCCTTCGGCGCTTTGTCGTTGCTTTCCGAGTTGGCGAAATCGATGCCCGAGTTTTCAGTGCGATGTACGCGATATGCGCCGAGCGATTCGGGAATGGTCGCAACGGCTCCCAGCAGCGCGACGCCGTAGATCGCATAGAAGTCCGCGCCGTAGCGATTGATCTCGGCTTCCGGCACCGGAAAAATCCGCTTTAACGCACTGGTCCGATATGCGTTGCCCGAAGCCGGCGGCGACGGATAGAGCCAGCCCTGGCGCAACGGTCCGCCGCAGTCGCATGGAGCTGCCGAATGCGGCACGTACGTGCCCGAAGGCTTGCCTGAAGGATCGATTACGTCGAGCCGGAATTGGACCTTGACGAAGTTGCCGGTTTCAAACACGCGCATGACTTTCGAAACCGCATGCGCATACAGCAGATCGTCGGAATCGAGCAGCATGACGAATTCCGTGTCGATCATATTGACTGCGTCGTTATAGGCGGAGACCTGACCTCCATTCTGCTTGTAGAGCGCCTTAATGCGGCAGCCGTAACTTTCGATGATTTCGCGGGAGCCGTCTGTCGATCCGTCGTCGATCACGAGTACCTGTGTTGCTGGATAGTCCTGGGCAAGCGCCGAGTCGATTGCCCCGGCCAGAAATCGGCCGTAGTTGTAATTGCAGATGACGATTGTCACGTTTTGCATTTGTCTTCACCACTGTCGTGAACCACGACCGCTGCGCAGGGGCGACAATCGCCCGCATCGGCGCATCCGGTCGCATGGGCCTCTGTCGAACTAGCACAAATCAATTTACCGTTCCGTTGGTTGCGTCGCCAACAAACGGTCATGCGATATGTGCGGTCGATAACACAGCTTCTGCGCTCGCGCATGCTTCGGTAAAGCAGGGAATAAACCCCGCTGCGCCGCACGAAAGCGGTGACAAACTTGCCGGGAAAAATCGGCAAGCGTTACGCTGCGTTGCCCGACAGTATCGGTAAAGGAGGCCGGTTCGACAGGAATGCATCGGGCACGAGTTTTCCCCACTCGTAGTCGATTCTGTCCGGCGTAAAAGTCAGCTCGCCGAAATAGATCTGGTTATCCGGCGCGTACAGGTCCACGCGCACATAATCGAAGTCCGCGCACAGCTTTCTTGCGGCGGAGAGAATGGCATCCAGATTGGCGGGGCGCGGCGCGGGCTCCGGGCTGGGTTTATAAGCGCCAATCGCCATGTCGAGATGGTTCCAGTCGGCGTCGTAAATGTCGCCGCGCGTGTTCGAGCCGAACCGGTCGGAGATCACGAGAATGTAGATGTGCGGTCTTCCGCTTCGTCCGCCAAAGCAGTGCAGTTTGTAGTCGGCGGGAATCTGGCCGCTCCTGTCCAGCAGCAGTTGCTCGAAGAAAATGCGCGGCTTGATCTGGCGGTAGTGCTTTTCCCGCGCGATCTTGTAGAAGTCCAGTGTGAGCCAGTGATTGGCGAGTTCTCGTAGTTGTTCGAACGAGCGCGCGGATTTGTCCCTCACCACTTCCACATAGGTGCTGCCGTGATTCGCTTTCATCACGAACGAGTTCGGCAACGCGTCGAATACGTCTTTCGTGAAAACGTCCGGCGCGGCGAGCAGCGGGATTACATGTTGCTCGCCGAGCTTGCTCGCGACATAGCCTCTTACTGCGATTTTGTCCGTCAGCTCCGCGAACCACGGGTCCGGCCGCAGGTTTTTCTGCAGGATTTTCTCGTTGAACGTGGCAGGGCGAAATAGGTTTGGATAGCGGCCAATTTCCTTGTGATGCAGCAGTGCCAGGAACACGGGCGCCGGCAGCAGCGATTTGGCGGCCCTCTTTGACCTTTCGGAGAGTCGATTGTCGGCGCACTGGAGCAGTACTTTCCGACAATTGTGCTTCTTGCTGCGGCACAGGCGTGCCGGCTTCACCCGGAAATTGCACTGAGTTGGTCGTCGTCATTTTTCGAGTCCCGTAAGTTGTTCGCTACATTCGGGGCCCGGCCAGGCTTCCCGATGTATCACGATGCGAGGTTAACTCACGGAACCCTGCGCAATTGGCGGCGTCGCTAAACGAAGGTATTTTGGCCCAGTCCCATGAAGGCAGCCGTTTTTTTGGAGGAGGTTTTTGCGCCGGCTATTCACCGCGCATCGCGACGCGTGCGGATAGAAAGGAAGTGGCTGAAGAGAACAGTGCAAAGCGGCCAATTAGTGGATCTATCCGCTTTCACGCGCGGCGTCGAATGAGACGCCGTCGATGACTTCAAGCAGCTCAGCGGGTCTGACTGGTTTGACGAAGTGATGGTCGAAGCCTGCCGCGCGGCTGCGGTCGCCCTGCTGACCGTAGCCGGTCAGCGCGACGAATACGCATTGCTCGTTGCCGGACCGGGCCCGCAATTGCCGCGCGAGTTCATAGCCGTCCATCACGGGCAGGCCGATATCGAGCACCGAAACAGCAGGCCTGAAGGTGCTCGCCTCGGCGAGCGCGGCAGCGGGATCGTAAACACGGTCATTACCGAGTGGCCGTAGCTTCGCAGCAGTTCCGCGAGTGCGTCCGCCGCATCGACGTTGTCGTCGACCAGCAGAATACGCCGTTCCTGCGCGCCGGCGCTTCTTTCCGGGCGACGCGTTGCTAGTGAGGCAGGCACGGCGATACGCGTGGCCGGCAGCTCGCTGCCGGCTATTGCGCGCGAAGGCGCGCATGGCAGCACGATCGTAAACTGACTGCCGCAGCCTCGGCCGCCGCTCGCCGCTTCGACATGTCCGCCATGCAGCTCCACGAAGTTCCTCGCGAGGGCGAGACCGATGCCGAGTCCGCCGTGTGCGCGATCGATCGTCTGCGTGCACTGGTAGAAGGTGTCGAAAATGCGAGGCAATGCGTCCGGCGCAATGCCGATGCCGGTGTCGCGTACACCTATGCGAAGCGTGCCTGCGTCGGTGCCTGCAGCGCTTACTGTTATCACGCCGCCCGGTTCCGTGTACCTGGCCGCGTTGATGAGCAGATTGGCGATGGCCTGCGCGAGCCGCGCCGGGTCGGCGAGACACTTCAGCGCCCCGTCCACCTCGATATTCAATCGATGAGCGCGGCGTTGCACGAGCACGCGCGTCATCTCCACGGCCTTCATGACGACTTCGTGCACGTCGACCAGTTGCCGATCCAGTTCTACATTGCCGCGGATCATGCGCGACACGTCGAGCAGATCGTCGACGAGGCGCGCCAGATGATCGACATGACGCTGGATAACGGCCCGCTCGCGCGCGGTCGAATCTGTGCCGCGCCGCTCCATCAGTTCGAGCGCGCTGACAATGGGCGCGAGCGGATTGCGCAGCTCATGTCCGAGCATCGCCAGAAACGCATCTTTTGCGCCATTGGCCTCGCGCAATTCAGAAAGGAGTACTTCTCGGTCGGTGTCGCGTTGATGTTCGGCGGCCTTTCGGCGGTCCATTTCATCTTCGAGCGATCTTGCACGCTGCTCGGCCAGCACTAGCCGCAGATGCAGTTCCTTGTTGCCGGCATCGCGCAACGCGCTGCCCGGCAGCACGTGATGATGCGCGTGGCAAATGTGGCGAAAGAGCTGCGTGTGCTCGGCGCCTGGAAATAGCTTGTCCGGATAGCCGCAGAAAAGTGAGAACCGGTGACGCTCCGCGAGGCGGTTCCAGAGTTCCTCGAGACGCAATGCAGCCTCGCCCTGACCTTGTTCACAGAGCAGCGCAACCATCTCTCCAAACGCATGGAGCGGCTTGCCGCGTTGCGCCGCCTTCGCGACGACAGCGCCGACCGTTGAAACAAAGCGTGTCTCGTCCGGCCAGCCGTCGACCATGAAGCGCCCGAGCGTGGCGTGTGCATCCAGCAGGATCAGTGCTTTGCCCGTATCGTACGCCGTGCGCGCGGGCTGTTTCGCGTCGAGCCACGACGTGAGAGACGCCAGATGATCGGCAGTGGCGATCGCAATTGCGCTGCCGCCCGCGTTGAGTGCTCGCAGCAGAAAGCCGCCCACGTCTTCCATCAAACCCGCGTCGGATTCGTAGAACTGGACGAAATGGCCTGAGTCGTGCGCGTCCTCGTGAGACGGCTTCGTGCTTGTGAGCATCATTGACTGCCATGGCGAGACTTTCCCTCTAGAAGAAATGACTCGCCGGTTTAGTGCGGAACACGCGTTGCAAATTGCGGCGGCGCCCGACTGAAGAACCGCAGAGGGCTTGCAGCGCACACCGTCGGCAGTTCAGGCGTGAACCCGCCACCGACCCAGCAGGCATACGCAGCAAAGCACGTGCCCGAAGGCGTTCAGTCGCGGCGAGCGGTTTTGTGGAAGCGCTCGCCGACGTGAGCGAGCAGGCTGCGCGACAGGCGTGTCGCCCGGTCCTGAATGACTCGCTCGGACAGGCGCGAAAACGCATACGACGCGGCGAGCACCGCGAGCACCGTCACAATGAAGAGCACGAGAGACGTTTCGCGATCGCTTCGCCCGAACGTGCCCTGGAAGAAGTGCAGGCTTGCATAGACGCAGATGAAGTGCCACAGATAGATGCCGTAACTCTCGCGGCCGAGCGCCCCGGTGCAGCGGCGAACCAACCTGTCGAGCTGCTTGCCGCTGCGAGCAGGGGGGCCCTCGTCGTGGCATTCGCGGCGACGCGAACACACAAACAGCAGAAACGCGACCCCGCTGCAGGCGGCGAAAATCGGCGCCAGCTCATGCGCCTTGGCGAGCCATACACCGAGCATAGCCGTGGCGAGCGAGAAACCCGCGGCGAGCAGAAACGTCGCGCAGGCAGCACGTCGCGTGACGCTCGCAGCACCCGTGAGATGTCGACGAAAGGCGTACCAGGCCCACATCCCGACGATAAAGCACGGCCCTTGCACCGGCGGCCAGAAGTAGCTGAAGGAGTTGTTGCCGACGTGGCAAACCAGGCCGTCGTGACAGTCCTGGGTGGCCAGCGCAACACCGACAACGCCAGCAGCAACGTAGTGGCGATCATGAGCCGCACACGGTTCGCGGCGACGAAGAAGAGCAGCGGCGCGATCAGATAAAACAGCATCTCGACGCCGATCGACCAGCCTCCCGGCACGACGTTATTGATTGCCGTTGGCGAAAGCGCATGCAAAAAGACCATGTTGAGCAAGACGTCTGTCGCGCCGTGCGCGCCGAGCACCCACGCGCGCTCGTAGCCGGACTGCGCGGCACCATAGCTGATGAATCCGTAGACGGCGATCGCCGCGTAATACAGCGGCGCAATGCGAAAGAACCGCTTGATATAGAAGCGCAATGTCACATGCGGTGCCCCGGTGCAACGCCAGCGCTCCGCTTCGAGTGTCATGAAGATCGTGATCGCGCTGATCACGAAGAACAATTGCACGCCGTACTGGCCCATTCGCGCGAGTAGGGCGACGCCGTGCGGCAGATGGGGGAATTGAAACGACAGGTGCACTGCGACGACACCGACGATCGCGAGCGCCCGACCGAGATCGAGCGCGGCAACACGTCCTTCTTTCATGGGACACATCCTCCTCGATATTCACGGCCGCGACGATCGTGGACACGATGCGTTTTGCGGAAGTTCCTGCTTTTTTGCTGAGAACGTTGAGAACGCGCCTTTCATGCCTTTTGCACGTTTTGCGTGGCGCGCCTCAATCGTCAGACGAAATGGCGGATCAGCCGCCAACCTTTCGCTTTGTTATTTTTAAGAACGATTAAGGACTGGGACAAGGACTCGGTTCAGGGCCGCCTATAGACTGCATGGCAGTTTTCCTTGCATCAGAAGCGGGTGCGGCACGTCTTCCGATGTTCAGCAAACTCTTTATCGACCTTTAGGATGCACAAAGCCATGGCTAATCCGAAACTCCAAGTCCTGACGCCTGCCAACTCGCAGATCATTTTCATCGACCACCAGCCGCAGATGGCTTTCGGCGTGCAGTCGATCGACCGTCAGGTGCTGAAGAACAACGTGGTGGGCCTCGCGAAGGCAGCACGCGTGTTCAACATCCCGACCACCATCACGACCGTCGAATCGGAAAGCTTCTCGGGCTATACGTACCCCGAGTTGCTGGACGTGTTCCCGGATCACAAGGTGCTCGAACGCACGTCGATGAATTCGTGGGACGACCAGAAAGTGCGCGATTCGCTCGCCGCGAATGGCCGCAAGAAAGTGGTGGTGGCAGGCCTGTGGACGGAAGTTTGCAACAACACGTTCTCGCTGTGCGCGATGGACGAGGGCGACTACGAGATCTACATGGTGGCGGACGCATCGGGCGGCACCTCCAAGGAAGCGCACGAATATTCGATGCAGCGCATGATCCAGGCCGGCGTGGTGCCGGTCACGTGGCAACAGGTGCTGCTCGAATGGCAACGCGACTGGGCGCACAAGGAGACGTACGACGCCGTCATGGCGATCGTCAAGGAGCATTCGGGCGCGTACGGCATGGGCGTCGACTACGCGTACACGATGGTCCACAAGGCAGCGCAGCGCGCCACCGGCAAGCATGAGGTGCTCGCTCCGCTGCCCGCACGCAAGTAAGCGGGCCGCGTCACGCGGCACGCAGCTCGCGTGTCGCGTGGTAACGGCTCAAGTAGAGACGTGCGGCGCATAGATCGCGTTCGGGTCCCGCCGAACGGGGTCGTGCAGCGCCTCGACGAGTTCGGCGCGATGGGTGCGGCGCGCTGGTTGATCGAGCCCCTGTCGGTGATCTCGCCGAGATCGAGCGACGGCGCGACGTCGAGCAGACGCAGCCGCGCGATCGTGGTTGCGCCGCCCGTCGATTCGCGATTGAGCCGCTCTCGAGCAGTTCCGCGAAGAACTGCCGCACAGCGGGCGCATTCACCACCTCCACGGCGGTCGACGACTCGGGCAGTCGCGCGAGTCGCCGGCAGTCGTCGAGTCTCGGGAACACCAGTACGCCGACATCGTCGCGATTGAGTCCGGTGACGACCACGTCCTGCACATACGGTGCGCCGGCTGAAATGACCCGCGCCCGCATCGGCCCCACGCTCACGAAGGTGCCTGAACTCAGTTTGAAGTCTTCGGCAATGCGGCCGTCGAACATCAGGCCGAGCTCGGGCCGCTGCGGGTCCACGAATTTCAGCGCGTCGCCGCTGCAGTAATAGCCTTCCTCGTCGAACGACTTTGCAGTGGAGGCCTCGTCCATGCGCCAGTAGCCGCGCATCACATGCGGTCCGCGAAAGCGCGCTTCCAGCTTGCCCGCAACGGGCACGAGCTTCACTTCGCAGCCCGGCGCGGGCACGCCGCCATAACCCGCGCACATGGCGGGCAGCGTCGTGAAGAGGCAGGACGGCGAAGTCTCCGTCATGCCGAGGCCGGCCATAATGCGGATACGCTCGCCGCAGTGGCGCTCCGTCACCTCCTGCAAACGGTCCCACGCTGCCTGCGAGAGTCCCGCGCCCGCAAAGAAATACACCTTCACGCGCGAGAAAAACGTCTCGCGCAGCCTGGCGTCGGTTTCCAACGCACTTGTCAGTTCTTCCCAGCCTTTTGGCACGTTGAAGTAGATAGTGGGCGCGATCTCGCGAAGATTGCGCGGCGTCTCGTCGAACTTCTTGCCGACGGGCTTGCCGTCGTCAATATAAAGTGTGCCGCCGTTGTAGAGCGCGATGCCCGCGTTGTGACTGCCGCCGAACGTGTGATTCCACGGCAGCCAGTCCACCAGGACGGGCGGCTCGTCGGCGAATTGCGGAAACGTTTCGAGCAGCATCTGCTGATTGCTGCACAGCATGCGATGTGTCGTCGGCACGGCCTTCGGCAACATCATGGAGCCGGACGTGAACAGGAATTTGGCGATGCTGTCCGCGGCGATGGCGTCGTGCGCCGCGTCGACTGTGCTGGGTGTCGTCTCGAGCAGCGTGGACAGGCGCGTCACTTCCCGGCTACAGGAACCGGTGGCCGCCACGACTTCGACATCGGCGGCAACGGTTGCGTCGATGGCGGCGGCGAACGCGGTGACGTCCGTCGCGAAGACGAGACCGGGCGTCAGGAGATCGAGTGCGTGGTGCAGTTTGCCGTAGTCGCTGGAAACAAGCGAATACGCCGGCGAAATAGGCGCGAACGGCACACCTGCCCACATCGCGCCGAGTGCGACCATCATATGCTCGAGATCGTTGCCGGAAAGAATCGCGACGGGCCGGTCGGCCGACAGCTTGCGATCGAGCAGTGCCTGGCCCGATTGCGCGCACGTGCTCGAGCATTTGCGCGTAGCTGATGCCGCGCCATTGGCCGTCGGCGGCGCGGCGGGCGACGAGCCAACGGTCCGGATGCGCGAGCGCGCCGCTCGCGAGCCGGTCGGTCAGGCGCTTCGGGTACGCGCCGGGCGTGGCGGCGGACTACATGTACCAGACGTCCGCGTCACGGCGAACGCGCGCAGGCGCCGAGCCGATCCGCACGTCGCGATAACGTACGGGCGTTTCCTTGTCGACACGGGATTGCGTCGGCTGCGAATTCACTGATTGTCTCCTTGCATCTCCGTCTGCTGCGAAGAATGCGGATTCGAATAATGCCGATGCACGGCCTCTCTGTCAGATCGGATAATGGCGCGGACCCGTCTGAATCGTAATCCAGCGCAGGTCGGTAAACTCGGCAATCGACGCCTTGCTGCCGAAACGGCCGTAGCCGCTGCCTTTCACGCCGCCGAACGGCATCTGCGCTTCGTCGTGCACGGTCGGCCCGTTGATGTAGCAAATGCCCGACTCCACGCGTTTGGCGACGTTCATGGCGCGCGCAATATCGCGACTGAACACGGCCGCCGACAAACCGAACTCGCTGTCGTTCGCCACTTGCACGGCTTCGTCGTCGCTGTCCACACGCAGCACGGTCACGACCGGTGCAAAGGATTCCTCTGCATACAGCTTCATCGCCAGGCTCACATGATCGACGATGGTGGGCTGCATGATCGCGCCCGAGAGCGCGCCGCCGCCGAGTATCGTCGCGCCGTGTCCGCGCGCATCGTCCACGAGCGCGGTGGCCCGGCGCGCGGCCGCTTCGCTGACCATCGCGCCGAGCACGGCGCCGCGCGCATTGGGTGCGTCTGCAACGAGTTGCCGGCCCTTGTCTGCCAGCTTGCCGACGAGCGCGTCCGCCACGCTGCGATGCGCGATCACGCGCTCCGTCGACATGCAGATTTGCCCCTGATTGAAGAACGCGCCGAACGCGATGGCCTCCACCGCCGCGTCCAGGTCGGCGTCGTCGAGCACGAGGACGGGCGCCTTGCCGCCCAGTTCGAGCAACGCGGGCTTCAGATGCTTCGCCGCATGCATCGCGATGATGCGGCCCACGTGCGTCGAGCCCGTAAAGTTGACGCGCCGCACGGCCGGATGCGCGATCAGACGTTCGACGATGGCCGGCGCATCGGCGGGCGCATTCGTCACGACGTTGACGACGCCGTCGCCGAGTCCCGCGTCATGCAGCACGCTGCCGATCATTCTATGCACGGCCGGGCAGGCTTCCGACGCCTTGAGCACGACCGTGTTGCCGCACGCGAGCGGCATGGCGAGCGCGCGTGTGCCGAGAATCACCGGCGCATTCCACGGCGCGATGCCGAGAACGACGCCGCACGGCTGGCGGACCGCCAGCGCGAGATTGTCCGGCGTGTCGGTGGGAATCACGCTGCCGTCGATTTGCGTGGTCATGGCCGCTGCTTCGCGCAGCATGTTGGCCGCGAGATGCACATTGAAACCGTACCAGTTCGCCATGGCACACGTTTCCGCCATACCGCATTCGATGAATGCGCCGGCTCGCGCATCCATGAGGTCGGCCGCCTTCAGGAGGCGCGCGCGGCGCTCCGTCGGCCGCAATGCGGACCACGCGGGAAACGCGGCGGCGGCTTCGACGGCCGCATCCGCGTCGGCGAGCGTGGCGGCCGGCGCACGCGAAGCCACCCCGCCGGTGACCGGGTTGGTCCGCTCGAAGGTCGCGCCGCTCGAAGCGGGACAGTCCTTGCCCCCGATCAACATAGTCACTTCGTTCACGATGGCTGTCTCCTTTGCATGCACACGTTTTTCATCCGCGCGTCATTCACTGCGCTTGTACGCCTGAAGCCCCGGCTTGATCGACTTCTAGTCGAGGAATTGCCGCAGTCCTTCCTCGCGGCCTTTCTCCGGATCGCGCAGTTGCGCCTGGTCGAGCTTCGCGTAGAGATAGTCTTCGTTCTGCTCCCACGTCAGTTCGCGCGAGCGCTTGAAGCCATGCTTGGCGGCGCGCAGCACCACGGGGTTCTTTTCGAGCAGCTTGGCGGCCAACGCGATGGTTTCCGCGCGCAGCTGCTCGCGCGGCACGCTCTTGTTGACGAGGCCCATGGCCGCGGCTTGCCGGCCGTCGAACGTATCGCCCGTCATGATGTAGTAGAGCGCCTGCCGATGCCCGACCGTATCCGCCATCGCCTTGCTGACCAGATTGCCCGGCGGAATGCACCAGTTGATTTCGGAGAGACCGAACACGGACTCGTCGGCTGCAATCGCGAGGTCGCACGCGACGAGCGGCGAAAAGCCGCCGCCGAAACACCAGCCGTTCACCATGGCGATGGTCGGCTTCGAATACATGCGCAGCAGCTTCCATTGCCATTGGCATGCATCGCGGCGAATTTTTTCCTGCAGGATTTCGGGGCCCGCGTCTACTTCGCGGAAATACTCCTTCAGGTCCATGCCGGCGGTCCAGGCGTCGCCCGCGCCCGTCAGCACGAGCACCTTGGCATCGGCGTCCAGTTCCAGCGTCTCCAGTACCTGCACCATTTCGCTGTTTAGCGTGGGGCTCATTGCATTGCGCTTTTCCGGACGGTTGAACGTCACCCATGCGATGCCTTCCTGAATCTTCACGTCAACCGTTTTCCAGCGACCCTCATAACTTGCCATGTTCGTGCTCCAGCGCCTTTTGCGCGTATCAAATGTCGTGATGTGCGAGTACCTGGGTGCGTTTGCGCGTTGCATCAAGCGGCACTTAGTATCAGGTAGTCTGATACATGGCTAGTCGGAAGCGCCGCCGCGCACAATCGCTAGTTGATCGGGGAAAACCCTTGCGCCGCGTAAATTGCGTCCGGTTGCGTCTGATTTCGTCCGATTGCGTGTAACACTTGGAGTATTCACCAAACAGGCTTATCCTGTTTTGTCAGGGTGCCTGATATTTAATATGCTCGATCGCAGTGAGCTTGAAGCGCGTTCTCGTGAACGCGCTTTTATTCACCCAATATATCAGTCGACCTGATATATGCGATACCCGAGGCAGCGAGGGCATCGACACAACGAGCAGCAATCAACTTGCAAGGGACCGGAGTCAGACGCTCACGCGCTGCCCTCCGTCGAAAGGAGACAGACATGAAGTCCACCAGAACAGTCTTGCCGGCAGACGGCATGATGCAACGAGCCGCGCGGCGGCGCCGTCGTGACATTGAGCCTGTGTTTCGCGGTTGCTCTTCTCGAAGGGCTCGACCTTCAGTCGGTAGGTGTCGCGGCGCCGCGCATGGCCCGCGAATTCGGCCTGAGCGTCGCGCAAATGGGACTCGCGTTCAGCGCAGGCACGTTCGGGCTGCTGCCGGGCGCGATGCTGGGCGGGCGGCTTGCGGACCGTATCGGCCGCAAACGCATTCTGATTCTCAGCGCATGCCTGTTCGGCCTGCTTTCCATCGCGACTGCGCTCGTCAGCAGCTTCGGCATGCTGGTGTTCGTGCGCGTGTTGACGGGCATCGGTCTTGGCGGCGCGCTGCCGAACCTGATTGCTTTGTCGTCCGAAGCGGTGCAGCAGAAGTCGCGCAATACGGCAGTCAGCTTGATGTATTGCGGCATTCCGTTTGGCGGCGTGATCGCGTCGATCGTCGGCATCGTCAGTATGGGCGACACCGAATGGCGTCATATCTTCTATGTGGGCGGCGCCGGGCCTCTCGTCCTCGTGCCGCTGCTGCTCGCGTTTCTGCCCGAGTCGACTGCATTCCAGCGCGCGTCGCACGGCATGAACGCGGCACCCGCGCCGATCGGCGAGGTGCTGTTCGGCGCGAACCGCGGACTGTCGACGCTGCAAATCTGGATCAGCTACTTCTGCACGCTCATCGTTCTGTATTTCCTCCTCAACTGGCTGCCCTCGCTAATGGCGGCGCGCGGACTCGCGTGTGCGGAAGTGGGCTACGTGCAGATCTTTTTCAACATTGGCGGGCTCGGGGCGCTCTTTATCGGCATGTTGATGGACCGGCTGCGCGGCGGCGTGGTGGTGGCCGGCATGTACGTCGGCATCATCGCGTCGCTCGCGGCCCTGTCGATCGCGCCGGGTTTTGCGGCACTGACGGTGTCGGCGTTCTGTGCGGGGATGTTCGTGATTGGCGGGCAATCGGTGCTGTATGCGCTGTCCGCCTCGTTTTATCCGACGGCGATGCGCGGCACCGGCGTCGGGGCCGCGGTGGCTCGGTGGTGGGGCCGCTCGCGGCGGGCCAACTGCTCGCCATGGGGCGCAGTTCGTCGACGGTAATCGGCGCAAGCATTCCCGTGACGCTCATCGCGGCCGCGGCGGCGCTGCTGCTGATTCGCCGCCCGCGTGCGGCGGATTGATACGTCATCCTGAGTAAAAAGACAAGATAGAAAACAACGTTTGGAGATAATCGCGATGCAAACAATCAAGACCCGGCTTCTGATATCCAGCGCGCTTTGCGCGCTCAGCACGACCGCGCTTGCGCAATCGAGCGTCACGCTTTACGGCATCGTCGATACGGGCGTCGAATACATATCGCATGCGAACGCCGCGGGCGGACACGTGTTTCGCATGCCCGCCGTGACAGGCGAGCTGCCTTCGCGTTGGGGCTTGCGCGGCGTGGAAGATCTCGGCGGCGGCTATAGCGCGATCTTCACGCTCGAGAGCGGCTTCAACGTTCGCGACGGCAGTTCGGGGCAGGGCGGGCGGCTCTTCGGACGACAGGCTTTTGTCGGCCTTAAGGGTCCTTACGGCATGCTCGCATTCGGACGGCAATACACGATGACCTATCTCGCGCTGCAAGGCGCGGACATCATCGGCCCCGACATCTACGGCATGGGCTCGCTCGACGCCTATGTGCCCAATGCGCGCGCCGACAATTCGGTCACCTACCTCGGCACATACAAGGGCTTGACGCTCGGCGCGGGCTATTCGTTTGGCCGCGATTCGGCAGGCACCGGCAACTCGCCGGGACAAGGTACGTGCGCGGGCTCGGTCGCGGGGCATCCGACCGAATGTCGCGACTGGTCCGTGATGCTCAAGTACGGCGCGCCGAACTTCGGCGTCGCAGCATCGTATGAGGAACAGCGCGGCGGCACCAGTGCGCAGGCGAATTTCTTCGACGGCATCGCGCCCACGCCGCTTGTCAATGGTGCGGACAAGGACGC
Organism: uncultured Paraburkholderia sp.; assembly: GCA_940746715.1. GTDB lineage: Bacteria > Pseudomonadota > Gammaproteobacteria > Burkholderiales > Burkholderiaceae > Paraburkholderia. The sequence continues at coordinate 302,427 of CALNWN010000002.1, read as the reverse complement.
ACGGACTCATGTCAGCGCATATGCGCAATACGCGGGTGCAAAGCTCGGCGCCGGCTGGCTGGGCCGGCGCGTGGTGACCGATTCGCCGGCGGTGCCGAACGTGCACTCGGATCTTTTCTTCGTCGGCGCGTCGTATTTCGTCACGCCCGCGTTCATCGTCGACGGAGAAGTGTTCCGCATCATCAACAGCGCGCACGACTCGCGCGCGACGATGGGCACGTTACGCACCACTTATCTGCTGAGCAAGCGCTCATCCGTGTATGCGCAGGCCGCCTATCTCGCGAATAGCACGAAGGCGCGCTATCCGGTGAGCGGCGGCGATGGCGGCACCACGCCCGCCGCCGGCATCGGACAGACCGGCGTGATGGTCGGCATCAAGCACTCGTTCTAGGAGACATCAAATGAAGAGGTCTGTGATTGCAGTGTGCGTGTCGGCCACGCTGGGCGCTTGCGGCGGCGGCTCGGGGGACAACCTGTCGGCACTCCCGCAACTGAGCACGGCCCAGCCGGCGGCGCTCGCTGGAAGCTGCGCGACGTTGGCTGCCAAATTGTCGTTCGCGAACACGACGTTCAGTTCCGTGCAGGACGTGCCCGCCGGAACGCTCACGGTGGCGGGCAAGCCTGTCGCCGAACACTGTCTCGGCAGGGGCAGATGAACCAGCGCGTGAGCGCGGTCGACGGCAAGACCTATGCGATCGGCTTCGAAATGCGTCTGCCCATTGCATGGAACGGGCGGTTCTTTTATCAGGCCAACGGCGGGCTGGACGGCAACGTCGTCACGGCGACGGGCGAGATAGGCGGGGGCGGCCCGCTCAACGACGCGCTGAACATGGGATTTGCCGTGATCAGTTCCGACGCGGGGTACTCGTCGTCACAGAATCCGCTTTTCGGCCTCGATCCGCAGGCGCGGATCGACTACGGCTATAACGCGGTCGCTACCTTGACGCCGATGGCCAAGCAGGTGATTCGCACGGCGTATGGCAAGGCGCCGGATCGCAGCTATTTCGAGGGATGCTCGAACGGCGGACGTCACGCGATGGTGGCGGCGGCCAGATCGTCGGCGGAATACGACGGCATCATTGCGGGCGATCCGGGATTCCATTTGCCGAAGGCGGCCATCGGCGAAATGTGGGGCGCGCAGCAGTTCGCGAAGGTTGCGACCGCAACGACCGCGAATGGCCTGCCCGACATCAAGACCGGATTCACCACGGCCGAGCGGCAACTTGTGGCCTCCCGAATTCTCGCGAAATGCGACGCGCTGGATGGCGCCGCAGACGGCATGGTGCAGGACATTAAGGCCTGCCAGGTAAATTTCAGCCTCGCCACCGATGTGCCGACGTGCACGGGCAACGTGCGCGACAGCACGTGCCTGACCGCGGCGCAAAAGGATGCGATCGGCAATGTGTTCTCGGGCGCGGGCACGGCGCTTTACGCGAGCTTTCCTTACGACGCCGGCGTGAGCGGTGCGGGCTGGGCACAGTGGAAGCAAAGCAATTCGATCACGCTCGATCCCGCTGCGGCTGCCTTCACGTTCACGACGCCGCCGCAAAGCGCGTCGCTGCTCTCGCAGTTGTCGTCGTACGCGCTGAACTTCGGCATGGACGCCGACGCGCCGAAGATCTTCGCGACGAGCGGCGCCTACACGGAGTCGTCGTGGTCCTTCATGACGCCGCCGGACGAAACGAATCTGAGCGCACTCAAGCAACACGGCACGAAGCTCATAGTGTATCACGGCACGAGCGACCCGGTGTTTTCGTCGAATGACACGACCGACTGGTATCAACGCCTGATGGCGGCCAATGGCGGCGACGCGAGCAACTTCGTGCGGTTCTATACGGTTGCGGGCATGAACCATAGTTCGGGCGGCCCCGCAGCTGACCAGTTCGACATGCTGACGCCGATGGTCGCGTGGGTGGAGCAGGGCAAGGCCCCCGATAGCGTGATCGCAACCGCACGCGACGCGAGCAACCCGATACCGAACAGCGAAGTGCCCGCGGATTGGGGCGCGGGCCGCACGCGGCCGCTGTGCGCTTATCCGAAAGTTGCCCGTTACAAGGGCGGCGACGTGAACTCGGCCGCGAGTTTTTCCTGTAGTTGATCCTTGAGCGCGGCGCCGGTGTCGACTTCGCAAAGAGTCTACGCCAGCGCAGCACTCCAAGTTCGGATTACTGCTGCTCGTACCAGGAGTAAGTCGCGAGCGTGCTGACTGCGGGCGTGCCGATCTGCAGGGTGATGTCGCGCAGCGAAGTGAGCTCGATGTTGCGCAGATCGCCCATATAGCGCCGCGAGTCGCCGTTGTCGTTGATGTACGCCACCACGTTGCCGGTGATGCCCGCGACGTTCGTGCTGGAGAGCGGCTGCCCCCAGATGTCGAAGAACTGGCCCAGTGTGAAGGTTTTCAGGGTCGGCGTTTCGATGTGGATGATGCCCGTCTGGTCGTGCGTATGCATCTCGTAGTTGCACTGCGAAAGAATGCCCACGTTGGCCGGCAAAGCGAGCCACTGGCCGTCCTTGACGATCGCGAGATGCGCGTGCACGTGGTAGAGCTCGGCCATGCGGGCGGCGCAGATCAAACCGTCGACCGCGCCGCCGGTGCCGCCCGTCGACGTATTGCCGTTCGGGCAGTAGGCAGTACGCCGTGCCTACCACGCCGCCGTAAGTGAGCGTGACGGAATTCGGGTCGAAGGGCGGCGGATCGGTCCACGTATAAGTGGGAATCTGCGTGAGCGGCGTGCCGACCATGATGGTGACCTCGCCATGCGGCGGCAGCACGAGGCTCGCCGGGTCGCCGGTGTATTTCGACAGCGTGCCGCCGTCGTTCACATAGATCGTCAGCGGCGATCCGCTCAGGCCGGCGACATTCGACGCGCCGAGCGTTTCACCCCATATCGCGAAGAACTGACCGAGCGTGTACGACGCGCCGGTCGCCTTATCCATATGGATCTTGCCGCTCGCATCCACCGTGTGAAGCAGATAGGAGCAGCCGGTCTGCGCGGCCATGGTCGGCGCCACGGCGCCGATGTTGGCCGGCACCGCGAGCTGGCGGCCGTTCTGGTAGATGGAGAGATGCGCATACGTATACGCCTTGCTCGGCAGCCCGCAGTTCAGCCCGCTGACAGGCTGGCCGAGGCCGCCCGACGATGTGGAGCCCGTGGGCCAGTTGGAATCGCCCAGCGCGGTGCCGTCGACCACGGGCGTTGCGGCGGCCAGCGTCGGTGCCGTCGCGCTCGTGCCCGAGGCGGCCGGCGCCGCGGCACCCGCGCCGTTGGCGCCGATGTTCGACGCGCCGCCGCCACCTCCGCCGCCGCAGCCCGAAAGAATCAGTAAGGCGCCGATCAGGGCGAATCGCAAATCCAGCCGTTCCAACATCGCTTGCTCCATGCCGTGGTTGAAAATGAATACGTAGAAGCCGATGCCGCACTGACTGGGCGACATGCTCTCGCTGCGTAGACCGGCTGTAACGGAATCGCGAAGCGGCGCACGTGCGCCGCTTCGCACGAAACCGGCAAAGTCAGCGTAGCAGATGCGTTTGTGGAATAAACCGATTGAATAACAACGTTTTGCGACTTTTTATGTCGCATTCTGGGGTGTCGGTAGAAATCGGCCCGCGATTTAGCTAACCTGCATCGTGGAATCGGGCAGCACTGTAAAATGCGGCTGCCGCCGCACTGTGCTGGCGTCGAACCTCCCGTCAGCGATGCGTGTCGATCTCTTTACCCTCTATCTCCTCATCATCGGAACGCTTCTCGCCAGTTCCGGCATGACGCTATGGGAGCACCGAAGTCATCCACGGCGCAGCTGGGAGTTGAGCGTGCTGGCCACCGGCTATGCGACGCTCGCCATGGGCTGCGCGGCGGCCTTGCTTCGCCGGGAGCTTCCCGGCGCGTGGGGCTCCGCGCTCAGCAATCTGGTCATTCTGACGGGTTACCTCCTGGTCCTGCATGGCGTGGCGCTGCTGAGCCGCCGGCAATATCGGGCCGCGTCTGTCGGGCTCCTCGTCGTCATGGCGCTGACGTGGGCGGTGGGCAGCGCGCGCTGGGAGAGCACGATCTGGGCGTATGTCAGCGCGATCCCGATCGCGCTGGCGAGCGGCATGACCTCGCGCGAACTGTTGCGCGGCGACGACTTGAAGGCGTTGCCATCGCGCTATATCGCGGTCGCCGTGACGGGCATTCATGCGCTCACTTATGCCTTCCGGGCGCTCGCTCTGCCGTGGCTCGCGGCGCGGTACGGCAACGGCCTGTTGCTGGTCTCGAGCGTCATCACCATGTATGAGGGCGTGCTGTATTCGGTCGTCCTGCCGATGACGCTGCTCAAGCTCATCCGCGAGGAAACCCATGGGCAACTCCTGCAGCAATCGCAGACCGACTATCTGACCGGTCTCGGCAATCGCAGGTGGTTCTTCGAACAAGGCGAGCGCGTGATCGGCGAGGGTGGCAAAAGCCGCCCTTTGTCGCTGCTCGCGCTGGATCTGGATCGCTTCAAGAAGCTCAACGACCGCTACGGTCACAAGACCGGCGACGAAGTGCTGAAGTCGTTCGCGGAAGTGGCTCGCGGCGCGGTGGGGCACGACGCGGTGCTGGCGCGCATCGGCGGAGAAGAGTTCGCGACGCTCTTGCCCCGCCATGACGAAGCGCTCGCGCAGGCGGTGGGCGAGGCGATCGTCGCGCGCTTCGCGCAGACCGTTTCGCACCGCGTGGACGGCATCGACATTCAGGCGACGGTCAGCATCGGCCTCGCGCATTCAGCGGACGCCGGCGAGACGCTTGCCGGATTGCTGGCCGCCGCGGACGAGGCGCTCTATCGCGCCAAGTCGCTGGGCGGCAACCGGGTCGAGGGCGCGCACAAGGCTGCGAGCCTCAAGCTCGTGAGATAGCGCGTGTTACGCCGCAGCGAGCGCGCTGCGCGAAACAGCACAGAAAGCATGCTTCTCAGGTTCGCTTGACGGACACGAATCAGCTCGCCGCCTGATTCCGCCGCAACCATTCGTCGAGACCGATGCGACCGAGGCGCGCCTCGCCGAGCGGCACGAGCGAGCGCTCTTCGACGCGGCCGCCGAAGTAGCGCGCCTCGGGATCGCGCACCACCTCGCGCGGGTCGCCAACCGACTTCAGGTAGCGGGCGACGATCTCGTCGAACGGCGCGCGCTCCGGCCCCGCGATTTCGACAATGCCGTTGCGCGGCGCAGCGAGCGCGACGTCCGCGACGAAGGCGGCGACGTCGTCCGCCGCGATGGGCTGGAAGAAGCCAGGCGAGAGCCGGATCGCGTTGCCTTGCACGCTGGATGCCGCGATGCCGCCGAGAAATTCCATGAACTGCGTCGAGCGAATGATGGTGTACGGAATGCCCGATGCCTCGACCAGCTTCTCCTGCGCGACTTTGGCGCGGAAATAGCCGTTTTCCGGCGTGCGGTCGGTGCCCACGATGGAAAGCGCGACATGATGCCCGACGCCCGCCGCGGCCTCTGCCTGATGCAGGTTGCGCCCCGGAGTCTCGAAGAATTCGAGCACGGCCTTGTCTTCGAACGACGGCGAATTGGCAAGGTCGACCACCACTTGGGCGCCGGCCAGCGCGTCGGCGAGTCCTTCGCCGGTGAGCGTATTGACGCCGCTTTTCGGCGACGCGGCGAGCCCCTCGTGCCCGGCGTTGCGCAGAATGGCGAGCGTCTTCGAGCCGATCAGGCCGGTGCCGCCGATAATGACGATCTTCATGGTCCACTCCGTATGTCGTTGGCGGCATGCGCCTCATGAAGTCAATGGTAGGCGGGCGCGGCGTGCCGCGGTAGGCATCCGCGCCGGCTCACCATGTTGCCTTGGCGACACCAATCGCCGCACTTTTCATTCGACCGCCGATAATTCCGGCGCCGCCGTTGTTGTTGTAGCGAGGCAGTGCAGATTCATGGCGCGCGTCGCTTCAGTCATGTAGTCGACGAATACGCAGATGCGGGCGGGCAGATGCTTGCGGCTCAAATAGCAGATGTAGTGGCCGCTATCGTCCGGCGCGTGTTGGCCGAGGCAGCTCACGAGGCGCCGCTCGCCGAGCAGATCGCACACCTGATAGGCAGGCACCTGCGCGATGCCCACGCCGTCGAGCACCGCTTGCAGAATCAGATCCGCGTCGTTGAACGTATGCTGCGCCGCAGGTTGATGCCGCTGTGTATGGCCGTCGACCTTGAACTCCCACTCCTTGACGCACCCCGAGGCCATGCGAAAGTTGATGCAGCGATGCTGCGCCAGTTCGTCGATGCGGCGCGGCAAACCGTGCCTGCGCGCATAGGCCGGCGACGCGCAGACGATCATCTGCATCGCGATCAGCTGGCGCGCGACGATGCCGCTGTCTTCCATCCGTCCTTCGCGAAACGACACGTCGACGCGGTCGCTCGTGAAGTCCGCGGGGCGCTCGTTCAGCAGCAGTTCGAGCGTGATGCCGGGAAAACGCGAGTGGAAACCGCGCAAGAGGGGCGCGACGATCCGGCGGCCGAAGCCGGACGTCGACGCAATCCGCAGATGCCCGCGCGGCGGGCCGCTGCGCAGCTCGCGCATGCCGTCGAGCGCCTCCACGATACGCTCGACGCCCGGCTGGCAGCGCTCGTAGAACAGTTCACCCTCGCGCGTGAGCGACGTGCTGCGCGTGGTGCGCAGGAAAAGACGCACCTCGAGCTGCGCCTCCAGTTTCTGCACATTGCGGCTCACCGACGAACGGCCGATGCCCAGCCGGTCGCCCGCGCGTGCGAAGCTGCCTTCATTCGCGACGGCCAGAAACGAAATGACGCCGGCATACGTCGTCGCGAAGCTGCTGGCGAATGGGTCGTGGGGATGGTGAGGGTCGTGGGGAGCGTGGCTCCCGGTGACAGGCGAGGGTGGGGTGGGCGGTGATCTGGCATGCGGGCACGAATGTTCGAGTCCAAAACCGGCTAGACGTATCACCGGCGCGGTTTGTGACATGCCCGGCTGCCAATGCGTGGGATGCGTGCAGGCAGCGGGCGGCGCCCGGCCACGCCGCGTGGCGCCGCATCAGGCGTGGCTGCGTCAGGCATTTGCGTAGGCCGCGGCAATGCGCGCCAGCTTGTCGGGATTGCGTGCACCAGAATGCGCACGATGCGCTCGTTGTCCGTTTGGAACGACAGTGCGGACTCGAGCGTCCCTTCAATAAAGCGCAATAGTGCCCACTCGCCGTTGAGCAGCGCGAGCCTGATGCGGACTTCGCTGCCGTAACGCCGCGAGCCGGTGTAGAAGAGCTGCGCAATGCGCCGGCCGCCCTCCATCGGCTTCGCCACGCTCGGCACTTTGCCGCCGCCGTCGCCGATCAGCAGGGCGTCTTCCGCGAGCAGGGCATTGATTGAAGGAAATTCGCCGCGCTCGACAGCCTGCGCGAACATCCGCAGCAGCCGATGGTGTGTTTCGCGCGGCACGACATGGCGTGGCCGTTCGTCGCGCAATTGCGCTTTTGCGCGGCTCACCAGCTGACGGCAGGCCGCCTCGGTCTTGCCGATCGCCGCTGCCACTTCGTCGTAATCGGCATCGAAAACTTCGCGCAACAGGAAGGCCGCGCGCTTCGGGCGTCAGCCGCTCCAGCAACATCAGAAACGCCACGGAAACGTCGTCGCTGCGCTCGACGGCTTCCTCGGGAGTGGCGGGCGAGCCGCTCAGTTGCGGTTCCGGCAGCCAGGTGCCCGTGTAGTGCTCGCGCTGCGTTTTCGCGGCGCGCAAGCGGTCGATGGCCACGCGCGTGGTGACCGCGACGAGCCATGCTTCGGCGTTATCGATCGTTTCGCGGGACGCCGCGTGCCAGCGCAGCCAGAAATCCTGCACGATGCCTTCCGCTTCGGCCACCGAGCCGAGCATGCGATAGGCAATCTTCTGCAAGCGCGGGCGAAGGCTTTTGAAGGCGCGCGTCGTCCATGGACAAGTTTCCTGTTGCGTGAGCGGATGCCTGGCTCAAAGCCGACACTCGCATATTGCCATGGACCGCGGAGCGTCTTGCCGCCGCCGGCGAAATCATTCGGGCGCCGGTTCGGCCTCCTTCGCCGACCAACTGACGCTCGAGACGCCTTTTTCCATGCTGATGCGACTGGCGACCTGCTCGATGCGCGCCTGATCTTTCGGATGCGTCCGGCAAGTCGCGGTGACCTGCACGCGCGGCGGCTGACCATCGCAGTCCTGACTCGTCAGACTCTGAAACGACAAGGGCTCCGAATACATCGCGTTCGACAGCACCGCGCGAATGTGCACCTCGTCGGCTTCGCGACAGACCACCGACAGCTCGTAATCGCGCACCACGTCCGCGTTCGCGACCGGCGCGGCATTGATCGCGCGGCTGAGCTCGCGCAGCACGGTATTGGTGGCGAGCACGACCAGCGTTCCCGCGACGGCGGGTGCGAAGTAGCCCGTGCCCGACAGCACGCCGACAGCCGCGGCGCACCATAGCGTGGCCGCCGTGTTGATGCCTTGTATGGAACCCTTGTCGCGCATGATCACACCGCCGCCCAGAAAGCCGACGCCGGACACCACATAGGCGGCGATCTGCGTGATGCCGTTGCCCATCAGCATTCCTAATGAAACGAACAGGCATGCGCCGCTCGTGACTAGCGTGATGGTGCGCAGGCCGGCCGTGCGTTGACGCAGTTGCCGCTCGACGCCGCAGCCAAACGCGACGAGAAGCCGCCAGACGAACTCGAGAGTCATGTGCAGTCCGGTGAAAAAAGCATTCGTAAGCGAAAGGCGGACGAGTGCGTCGCCTGCAAGGGCGGTTAGCGTGACATGGATTTGTGTCAGGCAATTGACACGAGCCTCGCTGCATAGGCAGCAGGCGCGCATCAGCGAAGCAGCCCATCGTGCACGCGCGCACGGGCACCGCCGCGAGTCGAAGCTCGCAACGCATGGGCCGTGCGGATGCGGCGAAACCGCATCCGCACGGCGCTGATCGAGGTGCACGGAAAGTTTGCTGTGATGCGCACCGTTTGCCTGACGGCAAGACGGCGGCTTGAGAAAAAGCGCGGGCGTCCTGCCGCTCAGGCGGCGAAACAACTGGATGATCGACTACTGCTGGTTTCCAAGGCAGGGCCTCGTTTTCGAAGAACGTCGAGATTGTAGATAGGCGGGTCCGGCCAAGTCAACCGGAATTGATAAGCAGAGCAAACGTCATCGGGTTGAAAGCTGGGTGCTCCCGCCGTCTCACGAACAGGCTCAGGCTAGCGTGATCACCGCGATTTCGACCAGCAATTCCGGCGCCGGCCAGTGAGGCTTGCACGGTTGCGCGCGTGGGCGCGCAGCCTTGCGGAACCCACGCATCCCAGACTTCGTTCATGCCGGCGAAATCGCGCGCGATGTCCGCGAGCCAGACTTGCGCGGAGACTAGCCGGGTCTTGTCGATGCCGGCTTTGTCCAGAAAGCCGTCGATTTTCTCCAGCACTTTCGCGGTCTGGATTTTCACGTCGAGCGCGTGATCCGCGGAAGTCTGACCGCCAATAAAGACGAGGCCGCCCGCCTTGACGACACGGCTCATGCATTGATTGGTTTCGATGCGAACGATATCGGTCATGACAATCTCTCAGGTTGAGGTCGAAAGAAGCCGCCGCGCGCTCACGAAGAAGGCGCGACGCAGCAGAACAGGGCCAGCAGGTTAATGCGTGACGAGAGGCTTCGCGTGCGCGTCCGCAGAGGCGGCATGGCGCGCGAAGCGGTCGATTGCAAACGCATCGAGCGAAAGACTGGGTGTGCCGTCGAGCATCAGTTCGGACACGAGCTTGCCGCAGCCCGGCTCGAGCTGAAAGCCGCTGCCGCAATAGCCGAACGAGTAGTACAGATTCGACGCCTTGCGGCTTGCGGAAATGACGGGCAGTTCGTCTTCGGTGAAGGCTTCGACGCCGGCCCACGCGCGGTTCACGCCGAGATGGCGCAAATGCGGAAAGAGGTCGGTGACCGTGCGCGCGCTGCGCACGAGCCGCACAAAATCCACTTCGCCGTGACGGTTGGCGAGATCCGCAATACCGATCAGCTTTCCGCCGATCACCACCGTGCCGTTGTCGACTGCTTGAACGACAGCGGTCTGCCGGTGGCGCCGAGCGTTGCCCGGCAGAAGGGTGCGACGCGATGTGTGACCATCAGCATCAAACCTTCCGGATGCACGGGCACGGGCTCGCCGGCCTGCTTCGCGAGTTCGCCGGACCACGCGCCCGCGGTGACGAGCAGCTCCTGCGCGCTGAACGTGCCGTGCGGCGTGAGCGCGAACCAGCGCGTGCCGCGCTGTTCGATGCGGCGCACGCCGGTGCCTTCCAGAAAAAGCGTGCCGAGCCGCTCGGCGGCAAGCCGGAACGCCGTGGTGGTCCGATAGGGCAGCGCATCGCCGTCGCGCTCCACCCAGATGCCGCCCGTCACATGGCGCGCAAGCGCGGGTTCGAGCTCGAGCACGGTTTCGCGGTCGATTACGGTCTCGTGCGTGAAGCCGTGCGATTGCAGCAGCGCCACGCGCTCGCGGCAGGCGGCGAGTTCGTCGTCCGTTTCGGCGATCTTGAGCTGGCCGGAGGCCACAAAGCCGCCGTCCTCGCCGAGCAGCTCCGTCATGCCGTGCCAGATTTCACGCGACATCAGCGCAAGCGGAATTTCAGGCAACGGGCGCCCCAGCGTGCGCACGCCGCCCGCATTCACTCCCGACGAATGACGCGCGACGTAATCGGCTTCGAGCACGATGACCTTTGCACCGCGGCGCGCGAGATGAAACGCGCTGCTCGTGCCGTGCAGCCCGCCGCTGACCACCAGCACGTCGGCTTCCTGGATGACGGTCGTGTCATTTACCGGCGAGTTTTCCAAGCGTGAGCGGCTTGATCGGCGGACGGATGCGGTAGTAGCCGACTTCGGCGGGCGAGACGCGCCGAAGTCGGCGATCACTTCCGTGACCGTGAGACCGCACATGCGGCCCTGGCACGGCCCCATGCCGCAGCGCCCGAACGACTTGGCCTGGTTCGGCCCGACGCAGCCGAGTCCGACAAACTTGCGCAGTTCGCCGGCGGTGACTTCCTCGCAACGGCACATAATGGTTTCGTCGCGCGGAATGCGGTTGACGTCGCGCGGACGATAGAGGCTGTCCAGAAACGGCCGGATGCGCATGACGCCGGCCAGCGCGCGGCGGTGCGCGGCGGCTTCGGCATCGCGGGCTGCAGCAGTGAGCGCGCCCAGTTGCGCGGCGACCGCGAGGCCCGCGAGCGTGCCCTGCAAGGCGGCTGCCTGGGCGCCGCCAATGCCCGCGCCGTCGCCCGCGACGAAAATGCCGGGTACATCCAGCTCGCCCCACGCATCGAGCTGCGGCGTGAAGCAGAGCTGCGCGTCGTCCCAGCGGTGCGCCGCGCGCAGCGCCTGCGTGAACTGCGTGTTCGGCACTACGCCCTGATGCAGCAGGATCACATCCGCTTCGATGCGATGCGCTTTGCCTTGCGTCGTGAAATGAAGCGCGGCGGCGCGCTCCACGCGATCGGTGCCGACGCGTGCCTCGACGCGCAGATCGTCGGCGGCTTCGAAGATGGGCACGCCTGCGTCGCGCAGCGTGCGAATCAGTTGCAGGCCTTTGCTCAGGAACGGCCACGCGCGCAGCGCCGAAAGCATGTGGCGCTTCGCGCGCCAGCGGTCCTCGTGCCGCGTGGTGTCGACGAGCGCGCGAATCGGCACGCCGGCGCGCACATACTGCCAGCCGAGCAGGTAGAGCAGCGGTCCGCAGCCCGCCAGCACGGGCGGCGCGGCGGGCACTTCACCGGCGCTCTTCAGGAGGATTTGCGCGGCGCCCGCGGTCAGCACGCCCGGCAGCGTCCAGCCTGGAATCGGGAAGGGCCGTTCGAGCGCGCCGCTCGCGAGAATCACGCGTTGCGCGTCGAAGCTGCCGATCTTGCCGTCCTTCAGATAATTGACGCCGCGCTCGCGGCTGACCTGCCAGACGGTGGCGTGAGTCCGATGGCGCGCGCCCGAAGCGGTGAATGCATCGGCAATCGCGGAACCCGCCGCGTAATCGGGACCGAGAATCTCCTTGCGGCGCGCATAGGCGCAGCCAATCGCGCGATAGATCTGGCCGCCCACGGCGTCCTGTTCGTCGATCAGCACGGTCTTCAGGCCCGCGCGCGCGGCGCGCGTCGCCGCGCTCATGCCGGCGGGACCGGCGCCGACCACGACCACGTCGACGGCTTCGGGTGCGAAATCAGCGGCCATGAGCCTTCTCCGGCAGTGCGTCAGCGAGGTTCGTGGGCGGCAGGTCGCGTGCGCCTTCCTGCGAGCGGATCCGCATGCCGGCCTTGACTTCGACCATGCAGGCCTGGCGGCTCGGCACGCCGTCGATTTCAACGAGGCACTCGAAGCAGGCGCCCATCATGCAGAACGGCGCGCGGTGCGCCGGAGACCGGCGTCGCGCGAAACCGCGAGACGCCCGCGGCGAGCAGTGCGGCCGCCACCGAGCGGCCGCCAGGCACGGAAAGCGGCCGGTCGTTGAACCAGATGGCGACGTTCGCCGCGGTTGCGCCTTGTGCGCCCGGCAGCGGTTTGAACAGCGTGTGAGCCGGCGTGTCAATCGATCGGGTAGTCATGTCGGGTTCAATGAGCAAGAGTCAGTTCTGTTGCACGCTCGAAGCGTTGCGCGGAGAAGGTGGGCAGTTCGTCGGGCATGCGCGCGCCCATGATCCACGGCGCGACGCGCAGCGCGTGCGCGGCGGCAAGCGTCACGCCGCTGTGGCACGTGACCACGAATGCGCCAGAATGCGCTTGCGACTGGTCGTAGATGGGAAAGCCGTCGGGGCTGTAGACGCGCAGCACCGCCCACATGCGCACGAGCCGCACGTGCCGCAGCATCGGGAACGCGCGCACGCCGCGCCGGGCGATGTCGGCCAGCACGTGCGTCGTGGTGAAATCGTCGAAGCCGACTTCTTCCATCGAATCGCCGAACTGCACAGTGCCTTCGTCGGTCTGGCGCACGTTCAGCGTGGGGTAGTGAAGAAACGGCGCGACCGGCTCGCTCACCAGCACCTGCCCGCGGATTGGGCGCGACTGGCGCGTTGAGTCCAACGAACGGCGCCAGCGCGCGATTGCCGAGTCCCGCGGCGAGCACGACTCTGGCGGCGCGATAGGTGCCGCGTTTGCCGTGCACCACGAAGCCCTGTGCCTGCGGCTCGATACTGAGCGCCCGTTCCGCCGACACGAGCCGCACGCCGCGCGCCTGCATCGCCGTGTGCAGCGCGCGCAGCAGCTTGAGCGGATTCACGTGGCCGTCCATCGGCGTATAGCTCGCGCCGATCACGGCGGGCCCGATCTGCGGAATGCGCGCGCACGTCGGCGGCATCGAGCATCTGGAACGGGCAGTCGCCCAGTTCCGCGCGCAAGGCGGAGAGGCGCTTGTCGCGCTCGGCGAGTTCGTCGTCGGTGAAGCAGAAGTGAAAACCGCCGGGCTGTTTGAGCGGCCACGTCGACGCCGGATTCCTCGAGCAGCGCTTGCGCGAACTGGGGCCAGCGCGTCGCCGAGCTGCGCGACCAGCGTGCATACGGAGACAGGCCGTAGCCTTTGCCCTGAATCCACACGAGGCCGAAATTGCCGCGCGACGCGCGAAAGCCGCCGTCGTCCTCGTCGAGCACGGTCACGCGCGCGCCTTCGCGGGCGAGTCCGTAGGCGACGGCGGAACCGACGAGGCCGCCGCCCACCACGATCACATCGGCGAGCGCGCCCGGCGCGGCGGTGCGTGAAAGCGTCATTGGGCTTCTCCGATCAGAATGCGGTCGAGTCCGACCATGCGGTCGAGCAGAACCATCAGCAGGACCGTGCCGACGATCAGCACCGCCGACACCGAGGCGACGAGCGGATCGATGGTCTGCGCGATCTGGTTGTACATGGCGGCGGGCAGCGTGGTGGTGCCGGGCGTCGCGACGAAAATGGTCATCGTCAGTTCGTCGAAACTCTGGATGAACGAGAGCACCCAGCCGCCCGCGACGCCGGTGCGGATCATCGGCAGCACCACGCGGCGAAAGGCCGTGAAGCGGCTCGCGCCACACGAGAGCGCGAGACGCAGCGCATACGGCAGCACGATGACCACATGTGCGCAGACGAGCGACCAGAACGACCCCGACAGATGCAGCAGCGACAGAAAGCGCAGAAACGCGATGCCGAGCACGACGGCGGGGACCATCATCGGTGAGAGAAAGAAGCTCGTGAGCGCGGCGCGGCCCGGGAAGCGATAGCGCGCAATGGCGAGCGCGGCGGGCACCGCGAGCAGCACGCCGATAGTCGCCGCCGCGAAGGCGAGCCGCACCGACAGCCAGAACGCCGCGACGATGTCGCCGTTCTCGATGATCGTGCGGAACCAGCACAGCGACGCGCCGTCGAAGGGCATCGAAATAAAGCCCTTGTCGGTGAACGCCACGAGCATCACCACCACGAGCGGCGCGAGAATGAAGCTCAGACGCGTTATAGATGAGGCCGGCCATGCCGTTCTGTTTCATGATCGTTCTCCTTCGCTCAGTCGAAGATGTGCCGGAAGCGGCGTTCGGCGAGACGGCTGCAGCCCATTACGATCGCGACGTTCGCGATCAGCAGCAGCACCGCGATGCTCGCGCCGAGCGGCCAGTTGAGCGTGCCGAGGAACTCGTCGTACGCGGCGGTGGCCACCACTTTCAGGCGCCGTCCGCCGATCAGCGCGGGCGTGGCAAACGCCGATGCCGACAGCGCGAACACGATGATCGAACCCGACAGCACGCCCGGCATGATCTGCGGCAGCACCACGCGGCGGAACACCGCGAACGGAGAGCCGCCGAGCGAGCGGCCGGCCCATTCCACCTGCGGGTCGAGCTTTTGCATGGTCGCCCAGACGGACATCACCATGAAGGGCACCAATACGTGCGTGAGTGCGATGATCATGCCGGTCATCGTGAAGACGAGACGGATGGGCTCGTCGGTGATGTGCAGCGACTGCAGCACATTGTTGAGCACGCCGTTGTTGCCGAGCAGAATCTGCCACCCGAGCGCGCGCACCATGACCGAGATCAGCAGCGGGCCGAGCACGATCAGCAGGCACAGCGACTGCCACGGGCGCTTCATGCGCGCGAGCACGATGGTCTCCGGCACGCCGAGCACGATGGACAGCAGCGTCACGGCGAAGGCGAGACCCGCGGTGCGCAGAAAGATCGTGCCGTAGTACGGGTCGCTCACCACTTGCCAGTAGTTCGTGAGCGTGTAGGCGGACGTGACGCCCGCAGTGTCGCTGAACACGCGGAACGACAGCATCAGCGTGAGCAGAAGCGGCACTAGCAGCAGGCCGACGAAAAGCAGCAGCGCAGGCCCCGACAGCAGCCATGGCGCCGCGCCGGGGCGGTCGTCGTCAAGCGTGGCCATGCGCGCCCTCCCGGCCGTCTTGCATGAGCACGCGCAGGTCGTCGTCGGTCCATGCGAGGCCGACTTCGTGGCCCTCGGCGGGCGGCGGCGCGCCGAGGTTCGGCTGAGCGACGCGCAGCTTGCCGAGTTCGGTCTCCACTTCGAGCAGCCATTGATTGCCGACGAACACCCGCGTCGCGATGCGCCCGCGCACGCGGGCATCGCCATTGGCGAGATGCACTTTTTCCGGGCGAATATAGACGTGCACTGCGCCGTCCACCTCGCGGCCTTCATGCGGCACATGCAGCGTCCTGCCCGCGACGGCGACTTCCGCGCACCGCGGATTGCGGCGCAGCACTTCGCCGGTCAACGTGTTGGTGCGGCGAGAAACGTCGACGCGAACGGCGTGGCGGGGCGCTCGTAGGCGTCGTAGGGCGTGCTCAGTTGCGCGATGACGCCGCGATGCATGACGGCGATGCGGTCGCTCATCGTCATGGCCTCGACCTGATCGTGCGTGACGAGAATCGTCGTGATGCCGAGGCGCTTCTGGATTGCGCGCAGCTCGATGTGCATTTCCTCGCGCAGCTTGGCGTCGAGGTTCGACATCGGCTCGTCGAGCAGCAGTTCGGGTTCCATGGCGATGGCGCGCGCAATCGCCACGCGCTGCCGCTGGCCGCCCGACAGCTCCTTCGGATAGCGATGACCGAGGCCCTTCAGGCGCACGAGCGAGAGCGCTTCGGCGACGCGCTCCTCGCGTTCCTAGCGCTTCACCTTGCGCATTTCCAGCCCGAAACCGACATTGCTCGCCACCGTCATGTGCGGAAAGAGCGCATAGCTTTGAAACACCACGCCGATGCCGCGCTTTTCCGGGCGTTCGTTGGTGATGTCGCGGCCATCGAGCAGGATCCTGCCGGTGGTCGGCGAGACGAAACCGGCCACCATCTGCAGCGTGGTGGTCTTGCCGCAGCCGGAGGGGCCGAGCAGCGCGAGCAGCTCGCCGCGTTCGACGTCGAGATCGAGCTGTTCGATTGCCATGAAATCGCCGTAGCGTTTCGAAATGCCTTGCAGAGTCAGGAAGGCCATGCGCCTTGCTCCTTCATCGGATCGCGCGCCGCGCGAGGAACTTGCCGGTGCCGCACGTTAGCGCTCGACGGAGCGATTCCAGCGCTCGGTCCATTCGGTGCGATGCTGGTTGATCGTCGCCCAGTCCATCGCCGTGAGCTTCGAGATCTGGTCGGGCCCATACGGCACGCGCGCGGCGACCTCGGGTGTGAGCTTGACCGTCCTGTTGACCGGACCGAGGCCGATGCCCTGCGCCTGCAACGCCTGCACTTCGGGGCTCAACAGGTACTGGACGAACTGCTGCGAGAGCTGCGGCTGCGCGTTTTCGGCCACCACGCAGGCGGCGACCTGCAACGCGACCGCGCCTTTCTTCGGATAGACGAACTTCAGCGGGAAGCCGGTGTTCTGCAGGGCGACCGCACGGCCTCTGCCGTAGGGCGCGAGGATTACGTCGCCGGCTTGCATCTGGCCGTCCATTTCGCCGGGCGTCAGCGCCCAGGAGAGCATATTCGGCGCGATCTGCTTCGTCATCGCGGTGAAGCCGGGGTCGATGTTCTTTTCGCCGCCGCCGGACAGACGCGCGAGCATCACGAGCGTGTGCAGCCCGTAGGTGTTGGTGATCGGCGGCACGCCGAGTTTGCCCTTGATGCGGCTGTCGGTGAGCGCCTTCCACGAATCGGGCGGCGGCAGGCCTGCTTTCCTGAACGCTTCTTCGTTGTAGCCGATGCCGGTCGCGACCATGCCCACGCCGATTGCGCTCGGACCGAGTTTCGCGAGCGGGTAGACGTCTTTCATGATGGGCGCGTCGTCGAGTTTTGCGCACAAATTCAGTTGCATCGCCTGATACATGGGACCGTCGTCCATCACCGCCACGTTGATCTGCTGGTGGCCCTTCTGCGCCTGCAGCTTCGCGAGCGTATCGCTCGAATCGCCCGCGACGTAGACGATCTTCACGTTGTGCGCCTTCTCGAACGGCGGAATGATCTTCTGCCGGTAGAGCTGCTCGTTGGAGCCGCCGACATTGGCGACATACAGCGTCGTCTCCGCCTGGGCGACGAGCGGCGCGGCGAGGCACGCGGCAAGCGAAACGGCCGCGATAGCAGCGAAGGACGGGGCAGATGGGGTGAACAGGCGGCGATGCAGCGCTCTTTTCATGACGACGATCTCCAGTTCCGGGGTGTGGGGCGGGCTTCGCTGCCCGTCGGGTGTCATGCAGTGTCGCCCTGGCTGGTCATGTCGTCCAATACGAATAAAATACCTATCCATACTTGGATGATATGGATTGACCGGGCACTTCCTAGGGAAAACACGCATGAATCTCAAGCACATCGAGACGTTTCGCGCGGTGATGGTGTCGGGGTCGATGACCGCCGCGGCCAAGGCGCTCTTCACGTCGCAGCCGAACGTGAGCCGCCTCATCGCGCAACTGGAGCGCGACACGGGACTGCAGCTCTTTCAGCGCAGCGGCGTGCGGCTGATTCCGACGAGCGAGGGAGAGGCGTTCTTTCGCGAGGTCGAACGGGCTTTCGTCGGTTTGCAGGGGCTTGCGAATGCGGCCGCGCAGATTCGCAACCTCGGCAGCGGCCGCTTGCGCATTGCGGCGATGCCGTCGGCGGGTATGACGCTCGTGCCGCATGCGATCAAACGTTTTGTCGAGCTGTTTCCCGAGGTGACGGTGTCGCTGCATGTGAATACGTCGGCCACCGTCAATCATTGGACGGCGTCGCAGTTCTGCGACTTGGGCGTGGCGGTGTATGTGAGCGAGGCTTCGGATTGCGAAGTCGAGCAGCTCTCCGACGTGGCGGCGGTGTGCGTGATGCCGGCCGCGCATCGGCTCGCTGCAAAGCGCAGTATCAAGCCCGAGGATCTGGAAGGCGAGTCGTTCATCTCGCTGTGTCACGGCGACGGGACGCGCGCTGATGGACGAAGTGTTCCACCGTGCGGGCGTGCAGCGCATCCTCGCGATCGAGGCGCAATACACGGCCATGTGCTGCGAGATGGTGCGACACGGCATGGGCGTGACGCTCGCGCATCCGAGATCGTCGCGCGCGATTACGCGGGGCCTGACATCGCGATTCGCCCGTTCGTGCCGGCCACGCGCTTTCAGACCTATTTGCTGTTTCCGCCGCACAGGCCGCGCGAGCGGCTGGCTTCCGCATTCGTGGAGGTGTTGCGCGGCTTGCACGACGAATTGCTCGCGGAGATGGCGCCGCCGACGGAAGCCTTCAGGCAATCGTGACGACCTTTTCACATTCACACTCGACGCGTTACAACGGCACCTGCCGCCGACATACCGACAGCACGAGCTGCCTGAGCCAACCAACGATGAATCGGGTCGACGTCCAGACGCGGATGCCACATCTGAGAGACGGTGAGCGCTTCCGTTGCGACAGGCAGTTCGAATGCATGGATGTCGGCGCTTGCAGCCCCTTCGCGGCAAGCCGTCTGCGCGTTCACGAATGAGGCCGGCACGAGCGCAATGAGGTCGGAAGTGCGAGCCACTGCGAGCGCGGCGGGAAAGCCCGGAACCACTGCGACGATGCGTCGTTCGAGACTGAGAGCCGCCAACGCGTCGTCGACAGGGCCGGTCGCGCCCGAGCGCCGTGAAGCGACGACGTGACCGAACGCGACGTACCGTTCGGGCGTTATCGCGCCTTCACGTTCGAGAGGATGACCTTTCCTCACCACGCCCATGAAACGATCGCGGAAAAGTGCCTGTAACCGCACTTCGGGTCCCATGTTGCCGAGGACGCCGATTTCCAGGTCAGCGGAACCGTCGCGCAGATGCATCGCGCTTTTTTCCGGTTTCGATGTGAAGCGCAAGCGCACATGCGGCGCAAGCTTCGTTGCCGCGTCGATCAGCGCCGAGCCGAAAGCTTCGACGAAACCGTCGTTCGCTCGAATGGTGAAGATGTGCCGCAGTGTCGACAAATCCGGCTCGGTCCGCGACGGACGCAGAACCGTGCGCGCTTCATGAAGCGCATTTCGCGTGCGCTCGCGAATCGTCTCGGCATATGGCGTCAACACCATCTCGCGGCCCGCGCGAACCAGCAACGGGTCACCGGTTGTGGCGCGAAGCCGCGCAAGCGTTCGACTCATTGCGGATGCGCTTAACCCCAGGCGGCGGGCAGCGCCGGCCACGCTTCCATCGTCGAGCAGTGTTTCGAGCGCAATCAGCAGGTTCAGGTCGGTTTCGGGCATGCCTGATCGTAACATCGGCGCACAGCACGAGGCGTTCAATGCAGGTTATCAATCATGCGGCGCGCCTTCCGGCAGGGCTCGCGCGCCGCTATATTTTCCTGGTCGAGCCGTTCACAGGATCAGATTATGGAAGCCAACCATCCGCAGCAAACCGTCCTTCTCATTGGTGCATCGCGTGGTCTTGGCCTCGCCATGGCCGAGGAATACCTGACACGCGGCTGGCGTGTGATCGCGACCGCGCGAGCCCATTCCACGCAGAGGCTGTGCAAACTTCCAGGCGCGCTCGAAGTCGAGGTGCTGGACATCACGGTTGCGCAGCAGGTGGCGGACTTACGCGCCCCGCCTCGCCGGTCGTCGGCTGGACGTGCTGTTCGTGAACGCAGGCGTCAAGAACGATGACCGCGAAACGATAGCGGACGTCTCCACCGAAGAGTTCGTGCGCGTCATGGTGACCAATTCGCTGAGTCCGCTGCGGGTGGTCGAGGCGTTCCACGACCTCGTTAAGCCGCGCGGCACCATCGGCGTCATGTCCTCCGGGCAGGGCAGCGTGACCAACAACGTGAATGGGAACTACGAGGTTTATCGCGGCAGCAAGGCCGCGCTCAACATGTTCATGCGCAGCTTCGCGGCACGTCACGCCAATGATCCGCGAACCTTGTTGTTGATGGCGCCGGGCTGGGTGCGCACAGACATGGGCGGTCCCGAAGCCAGCCTGAGCATCGAAGAGAGCATTCCCAACCTGCTCGATACGATGGAGGCTTACGAGGGCCGCTCCGGATTGTACTACCTGGATTACCTTGGGCGAGTCGTGCCCTGGTGAAGGGCTGACCTGGAACGCGCATGATGTTTAACCTTCACGCGATGTATCGGCGAACAGCGCGTTGCGTGCATACGTGCCGCTTCCGTCTAATACAGGACCCAACCTGCCGGGCCTGTCATGCACCGGCTTTTCGGCCGCAGTGAACGCGTAACGCGTCAGCCATTCGCCATAACCCGCGACGAGAAACCCGCCCGAGCGTTCGATGTACTGCTCGCGGGACGCCTCATAGACGGTCCGTAGTGCGAACCATGGCACATGCGGCAAGTCATGGTGGACCAGATGAAAGTTGTTGTTCAGGTAGAGCAGCCGCCAGAACACCCCCGCCTCATTGATCACCGTGCGGTGCTCGCACGCATGCGCCGCGCGATGCTCGCGGAATGAGCGAATCGAGCCAAGCGACAGCGACCCGTAGCCCACGCCGAGAATGAACAGCCAGGCCGGAATTGAGCAAACATAGTGCAGCCACGCGGTGAGCGCGGCCAGCGCGGCGAAGTGCGCGAGCCATGCGGGTACGTCGCGCCAATCGCCGCGTCCGGTCTTGCGCAGCGCATCGACGCCCGTTGCAGCAATGGCGAATGCCTGTCCCAGCAGCAGGCGGCCGGCCAGCGTATTGCGGCAAGCGAGCAGCGCGCGCGTCGCCCAGCCGGCACGCTGCCACAATTCTCTGTCGACGAAGTAGCTTTCCGGATCGTGCCCCGGCTCCGTCAGGTGTGCATCGTCGTGATGCTGAAGATGCGAATCGCGATAGACGCGGTACGGAAACCACACCGCAAGAGGCGCGAAACCAAAGAGTGCATTCAGGCGCGGCGAGCGCGTGGGGTGACCGTGGAGCAATTCGTGTTGCAAGGACATGTACCACGCGCTCGTCACGGCGAGCAGGGCGGTGGTCAGCGGCAAGCCCAGTTCCCGAGCATGCGTGGCAAGACCGAACCATCCGCCGTAGATCGCGACGATCAGCAGCCATGTGGGCCATTGCGTACGCCATGTGCGGCTCTTTGCGAGGGCGGCGATTGCGTTGCACTGTGTGTCGTCGAGGTAAATCGCCATCGGCAGAATCGTTCGAATCCGTGTTCAGACCGATGCTACGGGCCAATCGGCTGCGGCAGAACCAATTTGTTCGGGATTGCATTGCGCCACTGATGGCAAGGGCCGCGGGGCCTGGCTAGGCCGGGTTTCGAGGTGCCTATGAGATCGGCGCGTTACGCCGCAGCGGGCGGCACAGCGGATGCTCCAACCTCTGCGCAACGTCTTTCCCACGACATGCCTTGCGCTTAGGAGAACATTATGACCGCGAAGTCGACGCAAACCGGCAATCAGCAGTCCTCCGTACATCAGCCACCACCCGAGGAACAGGAGAAGGCGCGCCGCGAGCGTCGGCAAACCGAGGTCTCGGGCGGTTCTCCACGGAGCGGCAGCGGCAACTCGCTCGGTGGCGGCAAGTCCGGGCAGGGCGCGGATACCGGCGAAGCCGACGGCGGCGCCGCCGGTCAATGAGTTCGACGTCAGCGGGAGGTCAAATTGCGCGCGGTCCAAAAACTTGCCGACCCCTGGGTCGGAACCGTCAGACTGCTGGGCGGAGAGGCAAAACGTTCCACCGCCGGCGGATGCAGCCCAGCCCCTGCCCGATGGGCAGCGCGCATAACCAGTGTGCGTCCCGACGCGTCGTCGGAGACACTCACTACCACCATTAGCGCGATCGACCGTCTGACCGACTGCACGGTCACTATTGCCTGGAGCGATGCGACGCGCGGTGCTTACGGCAGTCAGGTATGGCGGCGCATGCGTGCACGCTGCGCAGGGCGCTGCGCGAGCAGCGGAGCCGCGATTGTGCACGGCGACCTCGTGTATAGCCCACGGCTTTCACGGCCGCCTTCGGCGAATGCGGACGCGATGATCCTTGCATCGGTGATCGACGCTCTCGCGCTCGAGTCCGATTAGGCATGCTTAATGTGCGCTCCGTTTTCGCCGACTCGTTTCCGCGACCGCCCTCACGACCCCGCTGAAGACATCGCACGCGTCCGCTGCGTTCCCGACTCAACGCGAGTGCGTTGACTCCCGCGGCGGTAACCGGGCACGCCTTCCTGTATTTGCATGTAAGAGTCGCAATTTTGAATGGCGCACCGCAAATGAGCGGCGCGAGTGCGCCGCGCGCGGCGATCCCATCGGGGCACTACGCCGTCAAGCTTTGCCGCGCTCCTGTTCATGCCCCGATTGCGTCTGCCCATGTTTGCCGCCCTGATTGGCGTGGTCCGGCGGATGGACGTCGCCCGCGCCTCTCGCGCCATTTTCGGGCGCTCCGCCGGTCACCGGCGCGCCGCGCTCGTTGCCGAACGAGCCGCCGCCGGAAGCGCCGGTGCCCTTCGACGGGTTGCCGCGATCGTCCCGTTCGTCTGACGCAGTGTTTGTCATGCCGTGCTCCTGTTCTAGTGCAATGGTGATTTCATCGGAGCAAAGGATGCGCCTGCACCGCCGGTCTCCTTTGCATTAACTGTTGTGAGAAGACGTGGCGAGCGCGCAGTGATTCGCATTTGCGACGCAGTCGCGAAATGTGTCCTGCCGCACAGAGTGGAAGCGATGGGCCGCTATTCTCAAAGAGGGAGACCTATACATCCAAACAGCTTAACACGAGGTGACGATGGCTCAAGCGAGCGTACCTCTTTGCGTGGACCTTGATGGCACGCTGACAAGCACGGACCTTCTGGTCGAATCGTTCCTCGTACTTGTCAAGCGCAACCCGTTGTATGCACTGTTCTGCATTGGCTGGCTGTTTCGCGGCAAGGCTTATCTGAAAGAGCAGATTGCCCAGCGCGTCGCGATCGATGTGACATTGCTCCCCTATAACGCACGCCTCGTCGAATACCTGCGCGAAGAACGGTCTTACGGCAGGGACCTGTATTTATGCACCGCCGCGAACCGCAAGTTCGCCGAGCAGATTGCCTTGCACTTCGGTTTCTTCAAAGGAATTCTGGCGAGCAATGAGGTCTTCAATCTGTCTGGCAATAACAAGGCGTCCGCATTGTCGGAAGAATTTGGTCCGCACGGCTTCGACTATTGCGGCAACGCGCTGTCCGACGTGCCGGTGTGGAAACAGTGCCGGCGGCTATCGTTGTGGGCACCCGCCAGATCGCGGAAGCGGCAGAACTGGTGAATCAGAAGGTGGTGTTCTTCGAGGAACGGCGATCGCTCATTGGTCTTACTGTCAGGGAAATGCGCGTTTACCAGTGGGTCAAGAACCTTCTGATTTTTGTGCCGCTGCTCGCGTCGCACCGCTTTACGGAACCCGATACGGTTAAAGCCGAAAGCATTGCGTTTTTTTCTTTCTGTTTCTGCGCGTCGGCGGTCTATCTGCTTAATGACATGCTCGATCTGGACGCGGACAGGCGCCACGTGCACAAGCGCAATCGGCCGTTTGCGTCGGGGCAGTTATCTCTCGCGTTCGGTATGTTTCTGGGGGGTGCTTATCGTCGCCTCCGCGGGCTTTGCGCTGTTGCTACAGCCTATGTTTCAACTGGTGCTGGCCGGCTATTTCGCCACCACGCTCGCCTATTCGCTCAGTCTGAAACGGTTCATGCTGATCGACGTCTTCGTTCTCGCGGCGCTCTACACCGCACGCGTCGTGGCGGGCGGCACGGCGGGGGACATTCCGCTGTCGGACTGGTTGATCATGTTTTCGATCCTCATTTTCCTGAGCCTCGCCATGGTCAAGCGCTACGCCGAACTGGACGCGCTGTTGCGCGAAGCGAAGGTCTGCGCGGTGGGGCACGGCTACGTCACACAGGACATGGCTATTCTGCGGTCGTTCGGCACGGCTTCGGGCTATGTGGCCGTGCTGGTTTTCGCGCTCTATATGAATTCCTCCGACGTGCGCCTGCTTTATCGGCACCCGCATGCACTGTGGCTGTTATTCGGCTTGCTGCTCTTCTGGATCAGTCGTGTGTGGATGCTGGCGTTTCGCGGGGAGATGCACGACGACCCGATTGTGTTCACCATGAGAAACCGTCTCAGTCTGCTTGTGGTCTGCCTTTGCGTGGCGACGGTAGTCGCGGCCAGCTAACTTTCGACCCGACTCTCACCATCGGACCATGCCATTTTTCTTTCTGTTTTTGAGCGGCACATGTAGTGCTCTCGCGAGTATCCTTTTGCGGCTCGCGGGGCGCGTCGACAATAATGCGCTGCTGTTCGGAATAAGCGGCCGGCCTGCCCTTTATCGACTAGCGGCGATAGCGGCCTACGGTGCCGGCTTCCTGCTATATGCGCTGGCGCTCAAGCGGGTGGAACTGAGCGTGGCATATCCGCTGATGGTTGCGGTGACTATCCTGGAGATTCTGCTGTTCGGCGTCGTGTCCGGCGAAGCCGTGTCGCTTCGAACCGTGCTGGGCGCTGCGCTGCTTCTCGCAAGCGTGCTGCTGCTCTATCTGCCGGCCAAAGCTGGGCCCTGAATACCGACTGGCCAGTCTTTTCCCATCACGTGCGACGTATCGAACTCCCGCAACGAAGGTCGCGAAAGCGCTCGTTTTTCCCATACGTTGCGCGTTGCCGCCATTGCGCGGCGTCATGAACGTGTGCCCGTTTCTTGCCTGCATCGTGAGCCGTGGAAGCGAACAGGCGGCACTCCACAGTATCGGCCAAAACGGCGAATTTTTTGAAGCGCAGCGTGCGCAAACGCGCATTCGGGAAGCGATGCCCGGCGTATCACGGTGGCAATTCACATAATCTGGGTGTACTGCAGGTCGCCGAGACGACTCGTTGCTCGAGCGAATTTCGTGAGGTGGTTAATACCTTTTCGTGAGGTGATTAATACCTTTACCAGCACATATCTATTGTTTACGCAAAATATGAACAGCTTCGATACCAGCATCGAGACTTTCTTTAGCGGATTCAATGCCTGCGCACTGTGCAACCATGCGGTGCAAGCCATCGCGGATATGTACACCTTTAAGGGCCTGGTCCTGATTCCGGTGCTGTGGTGGATATGGTTTCAGTCGTCGGAGCGCCGGGAATGGCGGCGCGAAGTCGTCATTGCGACAGCCGTGAGCGGGCTTTTGGCTCTTCTCGTGGGAAGGCTCCTCGCGCATTTCCTGCCATTCAGGACGCGCCCCGCGTTTACTCCCGAACTACACCTCCATTTTCCATTTGTCCCGCAGCAGGAGAGCATGCTGTCCGCGTGGAGTTCGTTTCCGAGCGACCATGCGATGCTATGGATGTCGATTGCGGTCGGTATTTTTATTATTTCGCGCCGGGTCGTCACTCTGGCGCTACTGTACGTCATCATCTTCATCTGCCTGCCGCGCGCCTACCTCGGCTTTCATTATCCGACCGACCTGTTGGCCGGCGCGGCCATTGGTATCGTCATCACTTACATCATGACGCGCGACGCGGTAAGAAGCCGCTATGCGCCGCACGCGCTGCGTTGGATCGAGCGCTACCCCGGACTATCAGCGATGCTGGGTTTTGTGCTGTGTCTGGAACTGGTTACTCAGTTCGATGAAATCAGAACCTTCGCGACATCGGTGTTTAAGGTCGTTTGATCTCTCTGTTGTTCGTAAGGATAACAAAATGATCGACGCATAGCGCCCGGTGAAAAAACGCGCTTGCGCGCACGGACTGAACTCTTCCAATAGCCTGAGAGGAACCTCGATGATTGCTCGGCAAGGAATCGCTCATGGCGCCAAGCCATTGCATCTGTGGGGTGTGTGGTTCGTAGCCACTCTTGTAGCTTGTACACCGCTCTTCGTCACCTCGATTCCGCCCTTGGGTCAGCACTTTTATAACATCGTCAGAATAGACATTCTGTCGCGTCCGGACGTGTACGTCGTTATTCGGCCCGAGTACGATGCCCGTCGGCGCGCATTTGCTGAGCGGAAACGATTTGCTCACCGAGGGGTTTCCGGCCGCCGCTGAACTCGCGCTAATCACATCGAGCTCTCCGTCGGGATTGGCCGCGGTTCCGTCGTTGTTGATGAGGAAGCTCCTCGAGCGGGAGTCGTACGTGCAGGCCTCGAGCCCCGATGAACCGTTGAATGGCAGTTTGACGACGACCTGTTGGGTCTGCGTCGAGATGAAGGTGACGAACGGCGGGGACTCTCCCGGACTCGCGTACATCACGAGATGATCGTCCGGGTCGTAACAACCTTTATCCACGCGCGATCCGGAACTGCTGATGGCAATAGTATTGATGGTTTTTCGCGCAGACTTGTCGATGACCTTCACCGAGCCCACGTCGCCCACGTAAATGGTGTGGGTGCCGGTGATACCGACGATCCCGTCGGGACCAGACGCGTCTGTCGTTGCACCTACACCGGCGAACGGTCCAGGAATTTGCGCGACCAGCGTGTTGGATTTCGTATCGACGACATCGACTGCCTTGTTATTGCGGTCCGCCAGAAAGTAGTTGCCGGCCTCCACATAGCCGATATCGAAACTGAACGATGGGCTCGACTCATTCGGAACAACGATATTGGTCGCAAGCTTCGGCGGCGTGGGGCCGCTGACGTTGTCTCCTCCACCGCAGCCGGCCAATGCAGCCACACAGACCAGCATCAGGGCGATCAGGCGCTTCTCCATACTCGTCTCCTTTCCTTTATAGCCAAGATACTCGTTCCTTAAGGAATCTTAAGAAATGGTATTTGTGGTCCGTCAATACGCTTCACACAATGGGCGTCTGAAGGGGAATCGGAAAGTAAAAGTTATTTATGGTCTGCATTGGGCGGACCCTATATGTGTAACCCGATTTGAAGCTTCAATGAGCAGATGCGCACCGTTCAATTTCTGCGGTCGTGGCGCCCGTCTCATGGAATTCCCCTAAGTAAACCGGGGTGCGATGAAAGCGGAGAGAAGGATTTGTCCTCTCATAATCGCGCCGTGAGTACACGGTGAACGTAAGCGGTGTGAGAGGGCATCAACGCTCTTGGGGTCTCAGCGAAACTGTCGATTCGCCTCACATATCACAACATTTTGCTTTCATATTGGCTTGCATTCAGCTTGGCGTGGCTATATGAGAAGCCAATTGAAAGCGGCACAGGCGCGGTGCTATCCGCAATCGTGCTTACAGCATGCTGTCTGTGCGGCATGAGTAATGGGAGTGATGAAAGTCATCATGATGCGAAGCCTGCGCGCGCGGCTGCTTGCGTGGCTACTGGTGCCGGTTGCCGCGTTTATGTTCGTCACTGTGTTCATGTCATACGACGCGGCTCGCGAGACTGCCAGCCTTCTGCAGGACAACGCCTTATTTGCGTCAGCGCGAATTATCGGCGAAGACGTCAATTGGGAGGAGGGTGAACTGATCGCGAGGATTTCGCCGGCCGCGCTGGAGATGTTCGAGTCGCCGTATCAGGATCAGGTGTTCTACAGAGTGGTGAAGGGGCGAGCGCGCCTGCTCGGGGGCAATCCGGATCTTGCGCTGCCTGCGCATGCAACACAGGGGCCCGTGTTTTACGACACGATGCTCGATGGCCATCGCGTTCGCGCGGTCGCGTATGAGCGTGAGTTATACGATTCAGGCGCAACCGAGCCCGTTACGGTTGTCGTGGGCAAGACCCAGGCATCGTATCGAGCGATGCTGGAAAACCTCTGGCGTCCGCAGTTGCTGCGCGAGGGATTCATGCTCGCGCTCGTGATTGCATTTGTGCTGCTCGGGCTGACGTTCGAATTGCGGCCGCTCGTCAAGCTGAAGGACGACGTCGTCGATCGCGACGCGGTGCAACTGCAACCGGTCAATATCGAGCGCCTGCCTTCTGAGTTGCGTCCTGTTGTCGACGCGATCAATCAATGTATCGCGCGCCTGAAACTGCACGCGACGACGCAGCGCAGGTTCATTGCCGACGCCGCGCATCAGCTGCGGACGCCGCTCGCGCTGCTCGGAACGCAGGTTCAGTGCGCCCGCCCGTGTGGACGTTGCGGCCCGCTGCTGACCGATGCGCTGGCTGGCATCTGCCGCAGCACCGCGAAGATGACAGAGATGACCAATCAGTTGCTGATGCTGGCTCAGGCGGAGTCGCCGCCGCGTGACAGCACGTCCGCCAAAGTGGATGTCGCCGCTGTCGTCTTATGCGTGCTGGAAGATCTGGTTGACGCTGCGCAGCGGCGCGGTATCGATATCGGCGCGGAGTTGGGTGGAGCGGCGTACATTGCGGGCAGTTCGATGCTGTTGACCGCTCTCGTTTCAAACCTTGTCGATAACGCCATTCGCTACACGCAGAATGGCGGACGGGTCACCGCAACGTGTCGGACAGAGGGCTGCGAGGTCGTGTTGCAGGTTATCGACAACGGGCCCGGCATTCCGGCCGAGGCGCGCGCCCATGTCTTCGAGCGCTTCTATCGTGGGACGACCGATGCAGAAGGAACGGGACTGGGTTTGTCGATTGTGCGTGAAGTTGCGCACTCGCATGGTGGAACCGTCGAATTGGAACCGGCGGCCGGGCGTACCGGTCTCGTTGTGACGGTCCGTGTGCCGAAGTGGCGCGATTGAGGAAAGTGCAATGAAGCTACTACTGGTTGAAGACAACACGGAGCTTGCGCATTGGATCGCCAACCTGCTGCGCCTCGAGAACTTCGCCGTGGACAGTGTTCCGGATGGCGAGTGTGCCGATGTAGTGCTTACGACACAACGCTACGACGTCGTCGTGCTCGATCTTCGGCTGCCGCGAATGGATGGCCGCGAGGTACTCGCGCGTTTGCGCCGCCGCGGCGACAAGGTGCCGGTCATCATGCTGACGGCGCACGGTTCGACCGACGACAAGGTTGACTGTTTCAGCACGGGTGCGGACGACTATGTCGTCAAGCCGTTCGACGCCCGCGAACTGGTCGCGCGTATCAAGGCGCTGATTCGCCGGCAATCGGGCGGCAGTCGTCGTGCCTCACCTGTGGTGACCTGCAATACATATCCGACACGCGGGAGTTCTTTCACAACGACGCACGACTCGCGCTGCGGCGCCGCGAGCATACGGTGCTGGAAACTTTGATGTTGCGAAAGGGCAAGACGGTATCGAAATCCGTGCTGATGGAGAGCGTGTTCAGCCTGGATGACGAGCCGAGTGCCGACGCCATCGACATTTATATCCACCGGCTGCGCAAGCATCTCGCCAATTCCAGAGCCCAGATCACGACGCTGCGCGGCCTCGGCTACATTCTCCGGCCGAAAGAGTTCGAATAGGCGGGACAAAGACCCGGGTATCCGATAAATCAGTAAATCCACTTAGTTGTACAAAAGGCAAAGGAGGATGAAGGATTCGGATGGCTACGATTCGTCCATTAGATGCCGCATAGCGCTACACGATCAGAAAAGCCGCGCACGCGCGAGTAGAACAAGCAGATTTTCAACGCAGCAACTTGAGGAGACGAACTTGAAGAAAAGATACCTTACGCTGGCTGTCGCAGCCGGTGTTTGCGGGGCAACGGGCGCGCACGCACAGTCGAGCGTGCAGCTGTACGGGCTGATGGACCTGAGTGTGCCGACGTACCAGTCGCATGCCAATGCCAACGGAGATCACGTCATCGGCATGGGCATGGGCGGCGAGCCGTGGTTCAGCGGCAGCCGCTGGGGCTTGAGGGGCGTAGAAGATATCGGTGGCGGATCGAAGATCATCTTCAGGCTCGAGAGCGAATATGTCGTGGCTAACGGCGAGATGGAAGATCCCGGTCAGATCTTCGACCGCGACGCGTGGGTGGGTATCGAGAACGATGCCTTCGGCAAGATTACGGCAGGTTTTCAGAACACCATTGCCCGCGACGCCGCGGCCATTTACGGCGACCCTTACGGCAGTGCGCGCCTGACAACGGAAGAGGGCGGCTGGACAAACTCGAACAACTTCAAGCAGATGATCTTTTACGCGGCCAGCGCGACCGGCACCCGGTACACCAACGGCGTGGCGTGGAAGAAGCTCTTCAATAACGGTATCTTCGCAAGCGCGGGTTACGCATTCGGCAATTCGACCAGTTTCGGTTCCAACTCCAACTATCAGGCAGCGCTGGGTTACAACGGCGGCCCCTTCAACGTGTCGGCCTTCTATAGCCACGTAAATCGCGCCGGCTTCACCAACCAGTCGTATTCGGTGGGCGGTAACTACACGGTCGGCATTCTGCGCGCCAACGCGGGCTATTTCCGGTATCTGGGCAACCAGGGCGCACTCGGTCAACGTCAGGACAACGCGTGGACCGTGTCGCTCAAACTGTCGCCCAAGGGCCCGTTCGATTATGAACTCGGCTATCAGCAGATGCGCGTGAAGAACGCGGCGTATAACGCAGACGGCAACATCCCCAACGCGAACATCGGCGCGTTCGATCCGACCTCGGGTCTGCACAACGGCTACAAGGAAACGCTCTACTGGTCTGGGTTCTATCACCTGTCCAAGCGCACTGAGGTGTATCTGGCCGGCGACTACATGAGACTGTACGGCGGCTATACGGTTGGCAGCACATTCGGAGCGACCAACCAGCTCGAACTTACGACGGGTGTTCGCACGCGCTTCTGATTCGTTCAACACTCACGCGCCGGTAGGCCGGCGATGAGCGCATTCCTTTGAGGCGGCGAACCGTGGGTTCGCCACTTTGTTCTCCTACCACCAAAAGGTTATGGAAACCTTAAGGCGTGCGCAATTCACGCCTGTTGCCTTTGTGCGCCCGGCACCGCAACGGCGTTAGAAAACCGAAAGCACTGATTCATCTGGAGGACTTAAAGTCATTGCACATTTGCGTCCGTATTACCGATTCTTTCGCGACCATGCCAAAAGGACAGGACATGAAGACGATCAGGAGATGGATGCGGGTGCACGCAGCAATTGGCGCGGGTGTTGTGCTAGGTGGCCTCTATTCGCAAGGCGCCGTTGCACGGTCAGGACGACGAGCATCGGCATGAGGCGGTGAAGCATGTATTGCTGATCAGTTTCGACGGTTTGCATGAGCAGGATGTGGTGCGTTGCATCAACTCGAACGCCTGTCCCAATCTTGCGTTGCTGGCCAAAGCCGGGACTACTTATACAAACGCCTATACGCCGGGTCTTTCGGACTCGTTTCCGGCGCTCGCGGCGTTGGTGACCGGCGGCTCGCCCAAAACGGCGGGTCTTTTCTACGATGTGTCGTACGACCGCACGCTCTACGCTCCATCCGATACCAATTGCACCGGCAAGCAGGGTTGGAATGTCGTGTTCGACGAGACGACGGGCATCGACGCAGAGAACGGCGGTGCACTGACGCATCTGAACGGCGGCGCATTCAATCCGCAGGCGATTCCCCATGCGCTCGTCAACGGCGTGTGCCAGTCCGTCTATCCCCACAACTATGTGCAGACCAACACGATCTTCGAAGTGGTCAAGCAGAACCTGTCCGGCGCTCGTACGGCGTGGGCGGATAAGCACGCGTGGGGCTATGACTGGTTGAATGGGCCATCGGGCGCAGGGGTCGACGACCTCTCGCGCACGGAGATCAACTCGATTGATCCGGCCACCAACACCGACTACACCGACCGCTACACGCACACGGAAAGCTTCGACAATCTGCACGTGCAGTCGCTCATCGACGAGATCGACGGAAAAGATTCGACAGGTCAGTCGAGCGCAAGTGTGCCCACGGTGTTCGGCGCCAACTTCCAGACGCTGAGCGTGGCGCAAAAAGCGCCGGTCGCGAAAGGCGGCGGCCACCTTGATGCGAGCTTCACGCCCGGGCCGCAGGTCAGCGCCGCGATTGCCTATCTGGATGGCGCATTGGGCCGGGTCGTGTCCGAACTGAAACAGCAGAACCTTTATTCGTCGACGGCGATCATCGTGACGGCCAAGCATGGACAGTCGCCGACCGATCACTCGAAGCTGGTCAAGAACGGCGACACGCTCAGAAGTTGCTTGAAGCGAATAACTATCTTGATGCGAACGGCAACTTCGGGCAAGCCAATACGAAGAGCGGTAACCTCAATGACGGGACCGGCCTAGTCGATACCGGCATGGTTCAAACCGACGATGTGGGCCTGATCTGGTTGCGCGACCAGCGTCAGCTGTCCGCAGTGGTGAAAACGCTGAAGGACAACCTGGCTGCAACGCGCCGGGTATTTGCGCGGATGGTCCGAATGCGTACATCCTTTACGGACCGCAACTGGCCGCAAAGTTCGGCGACCCGGCTCGCGGACGCACACCCGACATCGTGGTACAGCCGAATCCGGGCGTCATTTACACGTCGAGCACGTCAAAGGACGAAGAGCACGGCGGCAATGCGCCGGACGACAGCCATCTCGGCCTCGTGGTCTATACGCCTCGCGCGCAACACGCGGGGCAGGTCGTCGACGAGCGCGTAGTGACGACGCAGGTGGCCCCCACGATCCTGCGCATGCTCGGTCTTGCTCCTGAGTTACTGCATTCTGTTGCACGCGAAGGAACGCGCGCGCTACCCGGCCTGGAACGCGAGCACTTCTAGGCGCGGTATGTTCTCTTCGGTTTGATGGGCGCGTCCGTTACTGCAGCGCAGACTGCAGCCCGGACGCGCCGCCCACTAGCCCCGTCCACGGCAAATGGATGGGGCGTAGTCATTCAGGCGCATTTTCGCTACTGTGTGAGTTCGAGTGCGGGCAATCGTGCTGGTGGGCATTGTGCCCATGCTGTCTGAAGTGGCGCGGCACTGCAATACGTCTGATGAAAGCGGCCCGCGAGACACCGCGATTGCACGCACGACGGGAGACCCGCGGAGACGAGATCATGTGGGGCGACTGGAAAGTCCGCGTCAGGCTGTTCGTGCAGCGCTTCTGGCAACCGACCAGCGCGTGCATGACTTGCATGCCGGGCAGTTGGAGCAATGTTCTAAGCGTGGGTCACTGGGCAATCGCGCTTCAGACAGGGCTCATCGCGCTGACCGCCTCCTATCTGCTGGAAGATCGCGGGCGGCGGATCCGGGCCGTCTGAACTCGAGTCTTCGGATAAGTCGTTCCTGAAGGGTGCGGTTACAAACGTCCGGTTTCAGCGATAATCACGATGTACGCGAGCGACATGGGTGCTAATCGTGTGCGAATCGGACCAAACCAACATGAAACGACTGCTTATCGCTGCACTGGCGGCCACCTGTCTCGCGAGTTCCCTTCACGCGCAAACCAACGACGCAGGCACACTCGATACCCCCACGGGTAAACTGCAATTCGCACGCGATGGCCACGGCTTTATTGCATTGCTTCAAAACGACGCCTTCGATCGGTTCGGCGCAAATAAGCTGACCCATTTCGACGAGTTGAATAGCGCGGACGACACCGTCATGCGCACACTCATACAAACGGATGCGGGGCCAGTGCTGTACGACTTGCGGCGCCGTCCACCGCTTGTGCAGCGCATCGGCGCGCGTATGACAGTCAGGCGAGTGTTCTGGCAAGGCGACGAGGCGGTGATGCAAGGCTCGCAAGGCTGGTTCCGCTTCCAGCGCGGCGTGTTGACCAGGCTGCAGTCGTCCATGACCACCTACCATTGATTGTCCGCATGGGCGAGCCACATCCAGATTGCATCCTTGTCGCCGCCGGCAAACTCGCGCCCGCCCTAAGGCGCGTCGGCGACATGGCACGCGTGATCGAGCAGCCCCTCGGCTGAACCGCTGCCGTTGTCCGCATCGAGGCCGCTGCTCACCAGCAGCCAGCCGTTTTTCTCCGCTGACGGCCCGGCGCCCGTCACGAGGATGGTTTGCATCGCCATCGCATCGGCATTCGGGTTGTCGCGCGCAACGACGCGGAACGGATCGCTCGCACCGGTCAGCGCAGTCACGCGCATGATCCGGTAGCGGTTGCCGTCGAGCGTGTCCCACTGCCACTTGCCGGGCGCGTCTTTCGAGTGTCGTGCGAGCGCGTCACTGATGTCGCCGCGCATGCAGTCGATATGAATATGCAACTGGTTCTGCGTGCGGCGGAATTGCGAATTGATTTCGAGCCCTAACTGATTGTCCGGTAGCGTGCGCTTGACCGAGCGATTCACATAACTCCGTGCGGACCATGCGTCGGCCCAATAGGCTGGCGCACGCGGCGCGAGCACGAGCGGACTTTCGATTCCGGTGACGCGGTCCGTCGGAATTAGCAGATATTGCGAACGTCCCACGATGTCCTTCAGGATTGCATAGCGTTTCTCGAGATCGACCAGCGTGCATTGACCCGGTGTACCGGTGGCCCGTTGCGAGGGCACGCAGCGGATATCGACGATTTTCCACAACGCGTCGGGATCGACGGCTGCGAGGCGGGCGCAGCCCGCAACGGCCAGCACCATGCCGAGCACGACCGCCATTCGCCTGACGTGTTGCACGCCGCGATGCATCATGCGGCGCTCTGGGGAAGGGGAAAGGAGAAGCTCGCTAGCAAGTGTCGGCTGTGTCGGCGCGTGAGCGTGGGTTGTCTGTGGCAGCATCGTTTATCGGTTTCAAAGCACGGGCGGCGGGACTTCGCCGAGCAGCTGTTCAAACGCCACGCCGACGGCGAGCAGGTGCCTGTCGCTGCCAAGCGGCCCGTCCAGTTCGAGGCCGACGGGCAAGCCCTGCGCGCTGATTCCCGCCGGCAGGGACAAACCGGGAATACCGGATGTGCTGGCAGGATCGGTATTGCGCAGAAAGGCTTCCATTGTGTCGACAGGCGGCGCGCCGTCGATCGAAACCGTCGACGAACCGTTGATCTCGTCCATCGGGACAGCGGCGAGCCGCGTGGTCGGAAACAGCAGCGCATCGAGCCGTTCGTCGGCGAAGGTTGCAGCCATATAGGCCTGCAAAAGCGGTCGCCAGTGATTGAGCGCGGCCTCATAGCGCGAGTCGAGCGCGCCCGCGAGCACCGCGTCATAGATCTCCCGCACGTCGGGACTCGCAATGCGCGCGGCCAGCTCCGCGACGGTCTGCACCGGCGCACGGTTGGCAACGAGCCACGCTTCCACATCGACGCGAGCTTCATGAATCGCAATCGGACCGCCGACCATACCGTTCAGATCTTCCAGTCCGCTCATTTCAACCGGCGCAAAAACGACACCCGCAGCCTCGAGCTTTTTCAGCCCGGCACGCGCGACGTCTTCGACCTGTTGCGCAAGGCCGGCCCACAGCGGCGCCGGCAAGCCGATGCGCAAGCCGTTCAGCGCGATGGCCGGCAGTGGACCGGCGCCGCTTATCACGCCGTCGAGCAGCGCGATGTCGGCAGCGCTGCGGGCCATGGGGCCGACGGTATCGCGCGTGTGGCTGATCGGCACGACGGCGTCAGGGTCGTGATAGCGCCGCTCGCTGCCGCCATTGCCGACCGACGGACGAAAGCCCGCGGTGCCCGTCAACGCGGCCGGAATGCGCGTGGAGCCGCCGGTGTCGGTACCGAGCCCCGCGGGCGCGATGCGCGCTGCAATGGCCACGGCCGTCCCGCCCGAGGAGCCGCCGGGAATGAGCGTGGGATCGTACGGATTGCGCACGGGGCCCGCGTGTGCGGCCAGGTTCGTGCTCGTGATGCCGAACGCGAGCTCATGCATATTCGCCTTGCCGAGGATAATCGCGCCCGCGTCGAGCAAGCGTTGCACCGACGGCGCATTGGCGTCCGGCATGAAGCCTTCGAGAGCGGGCGTGCCTGCGGAGGTGGGCAGCCTTACGGTATTGATGTTGTCCTTGACGACGATCGGCAGGCCGGCAAGCGGCAGTTGCGCCTTTGCTTCGGCGGGCAGCGCGTCGATGCGGCGTGCGGCGGCAAGGGCGCCGTCGAGGTCGATCACGGTCAGCGCGTTGAGCGTCTGTAATGCGGCCGCGCGCGCGAGCAATGTCGCGACGTAATCCGTTGCTTGAAGCCGGCCCGACTGGATCGCGGCGACGGCTTGCGTTGCGCTCAACGCGAGCTGTTCATCGACGGTCCATGTCATCGCCGTGCTCCGGATGGTTCAGTGTCCGGTCCGCGAGAACGGCTGACGAGGCGCAGCGTGAATGTCCAGTGGCGCAGGCTGTGGTCTTTCGCGACATCTGTCAATGTATGGGACATGGCAAGCGTACAGAGAGCGAACTCGATGTGTCGCCTATTCTGTCACAATGCCCCGACATACGGTGCCGGCGCTGCACGCCGCCGGCACGCGTCATCTTCAATGACGTGTCACTGGTGATTGTCGACCCACATGCGTCCCCAGCGGAATGCATAGGCGAGCGCGTGTTCTTCGTCGAAGAAATAGTCGAGCGGCGTCGAAGCAATAGGACTGGCGGCGGCTCGAGCTGGCTTTTTCGATGGTCAGGTTCGCGGCGAACAGCCCATTGGGCAAACGTTGCGCGGCTGGCGCGACTTCGTAGCCCTTGTAACGGATATGTGAATTCATGGTCGTGGCGGTGATTATGCCCGCATATTTTGCAAAGAGCCGGTACACATGACGCCTCGCGTTTGCGTCGGCACCAGGCGGCGGATGAGTCGGCGGGCAGGCTCAAGCGTAGGCCGCACTGAAGGGCCCGTGAACCAATCATTCTTCGCAAGCAAATCAGCGGGGATCCGGAACGCTCTTCGGAAGGCAGGATAACGGCGTGTTTGGCGGGTTCGCGCACACTATCGCGCGCGTCGGATAATGAGTCTGTTATGTGCCGCACGGTGCGCATGAGCGCGAGCGCCCCGTCCCGCGAATGCGAGGCGAGGGCGCTGGCGGGAAGCCGAACCCAGTCGGAACTGAGGGGCTGAACCGAAGGGCTGAACCGAGGCGTAGCGCGGGCTTTACACCGCGTGGAGAAATCGCGCGGGCTGCGCCGACTGGAGCGGATCGCGTGCGGCGTTCGGGCCTCGCGCAGCGTGCGCGGTGAACGCAAACGCGAATTGCGCGGCTTGCTGGCCGACCGTGGCGAGCTGGTCGACCACCTTTGCGTCGGAACAGGTGTCGACCAGCCGCGCAATGCATGAACGATAGAACGGAGCGAAGTCAGCACGGAACCCGCCGCCTGCCAGCCGTAAGCGGTGAGGATGCAGCCGACCGCCCGGCCGTCGAGATACGGACGTTCGTCGGAGCGCAGTTCCTCGAGCGTGTCGAGCGCATTTTTTACAAGGCCCGATACGCCGCCGTGATAACCGGGCGTCGCAATGATCAGCGCGTCTGCGTGACGCACGGCTTCGATCAGTTCGAGCTGTTCGTCGGTGCGAATGCTGTTTTCGGGCGCGTAGTGCGGCAGACTATGCAGGAACGTGCCGCCGAACAGCCGGGTTTTCGCACCCGCCGCTTCGGCGCCTCGCAAAGCGAAGCCGAGCGCGCGCTCGGTCGACGAGGCCGCGCGTGTCGTGCCGCCAATGCCGACGACGAGCGGCCGGCGGTGATGATCGAAACTGGTCAACGAAATGCTCCTTCGGTAGCGGCTCACGGCGCTCGTGCGCGGGTTGCACGGAAGCGGACCGGGGCGAACCGGACTTTGAAGCACCATCTTAATGAGCGCGGCACGCTGCACGAAGCGACTTTTTGTTCTAACCATATAACCGGGAACCATGGCGGCATACGCTTCGATTTCACGCGCTGCCCTGCCGATAAGCATATGGCGAACAATTGTTTGGGCGCGAGCGTGGGCGCCGTTATGATCGAGCCGTCTCCTCCATGACACTCCTTGACATGGGACTCGGCCTCGCCAGCTTGCTGGCGGGGCTTTTTTTGCCGTCGGCCGCCGGCTTCGTGCCGCTTCGCGGCGGCGCACCGCCGTCTCGCTTCACGAATGCGCCGTTTATCGCGTGCTACGATGGTCCGCGATACGATATCCGGCAAGCTCGACGAGGCAAATGGCAACTCTCTATGACACGCTCGGCGTGCCCATGCACGCCACCGACGAAGAAATCAAGCGCGCCTACCGCAAGGCTGCGATGAAGTGGCATCCGGACCGCAACGCGGGTTCCGAGGACGTGGCGCGCGCCGCCTTCCAGGAAATCAGGGACGCCTACGCGATTCTCTCGGACGCTGCGCAGCGCAAGGTGTATGATGCCGTCTACGCCGAGCAGATGCAGCAATGGCAAGCGCAGTGCGCGCGCCATCAGAAGGCGCAGGCGGAGCGCGAGGCAGCGGCGCGCGCGGCGGACGAGGCCGCCTATGCGGAGATGGTGTCGCTCGTCATGCGTTTCGCCGACGAAGGCCACAACCGGGACGTGCTGTTTGGCGTGCTGCTCGGGCGCCAGTGTGAGCCGGCGCGTGCCGCGCAGATCGCGGACAGCGTGGCGGCATTGCAGGCAGCACGGCGCGAGGCCGCCGCCAGCCGGGCTTCTACGGAAGAAGCGGCGGATATTGCTTCTGACGGGAGCGCCGACGCGTCGTCGCCGTCGGAAGCCGCAAAAACGGGCTCCCGCGCCCACAAAACCGCCGCCCATGACGCCCACGCCACGCGCGCTGAGCGCGCAGGCGCGAACAAAACGACAGCGAAGCGCAGCCCGCCGGAGGTTTTTCCATGCTCTGGTTTCAGTTCCTCAACGGCCTGCGGTTCTGAGCATCCGGTTTCGGCGGTGCTCGAAACCGGCCGTTCCAAGGGCAAATTCCCGTAGCGCGCGGAATAAAGACATCGTAGTGTCACGGGGACGCAAGACTCTGCGCGCACAATCGCGCATACAAGAGACAAAAAACACGTACGGGGTAAGCGTGACCGAGAAATATAAAGTGCTGTTTCTCTGCCGTGAGAATTCAGCACGCAGCATCATGGCCGAAGCTTTGCTGCGGGAGTTGGCCGGACACCGGTTCGAGGTTTTCAGTGCGGGGCCGGAGCCGGCCTTGCGGATCCATCCGTTGACGGTGGCCCAATTGCGGCCCGGCGTTTCGGACCTGGGCGTGCTTTGCCCGAAAAGCTGGCTGGAATTCACCGGCGAATGGGCGCCGCGTATGGACCTCGTGGTCGC
The DNA here is from genome assembly GCA_940746715.1 of uncultured Paraburkholderia sp. Classification (GTDB taxonomy): domain Bacteria; phylum Pseudomonadota; class Gammaproteobacteria; order Burkholderiales; family Burkholderiaceae; genus Paraburkholderia. The sequence continues at coordinate 263,236 of CALNWN010000002.1, read as the reverse complement.
GTTGGACGAAAGCGTCGCCGCTCCGCATGCGCCTGTCTTTCCCGGCGAACCCGCGTTCAGCGTGTGGAATTTCGCCGATCCGCTCGCGGACTTCCTGTCCGAGCCGGAACGGATTCGTCTATTCGAAAAGGTGTTCTGGCAAATCGTGCGTCAGTTGAGCGGCTTTATCGAGGCACCGCAATACGCGCGACCGCCGCGAGCCACACCGGTGCGCAGCGCAACCAGTCGTGCACTGGCCGGCTTGCCGACCTGTGTGTGCCGCGATAGCACGGCGCCTCACCGCTTAGCGGTCGTTCGAGCGCGCGAGGCGGCTGCCTGCAAACGGGTCGTTTTTCCAGTCGACGTGCTTTTTGGGCTGCGGCGCGGGGGCGGGCGGCGACGATAATTCGAAGTGGTCGATTGATTGGCCGGCGCTGATTGCCTGCTTGAGCCATTGCGGCATTTCACCCTGGCCGTCCCAGCTGTCCCCCGTCGCGCTGCGGTAGCGCGCGTTCTTTTGCGCGGCCGGTTCGGATGCCAGCACGGCGGCAAGGTCTTCCGGTTTGATGCCAAACTCTTCCATGCGATGGCGGAGATACGCAATCATGCTATCTCGCTTCCTTTCGTCCATAAGATATTCGTCCTTCTAAAGCGTCCAGCGTTCTGTCAAATGCAGATTGCGAGGAAAACCCGCGAGAGCTTCGAGCCCATTTAAATGGCGCCGGTCCGCGGTGAGGTTATTAATCGAAATTGAAAAAACGATGGTGACGATGCACTGATTTTGGGCGGCTGGTCTCACGTCCACGCTCCGTCTCGCAAGGCGTACTTGCGCGGGGCCAAATCTTGTAGTTATGTCGTCATCATAACGCACTGCGAGCGCAATGCACGCACCGTTTCAACTGATTTTCGGGGATTTGAGCGCGCTCTGGAGACTGTCCGCTCCGCCCCTAGTATCTTTCACCAGTTCCGAGCCGCCAGTTTGAAATCCGCAGTGCCCGAACTATAAAAGAAATAGTGGAGAGGACAATCCGTGTTTTCCAGCCCGAGGCGCCGCTTCGCAATGGCAGTGAACGCAGGCGGCGCCGGCACGGCGCGGGCGACTCGTTGTCCGTTGCATTTCACGAGTCCATGCAGCAGGCCCGCGTGACCATGGCTTTTTCCGACGGCCCCAATCGGGCAGCCGGCCTTTTACACGGATCGATTCTCGAGGAGGGACGACACTGCTGCGCCGGATTCAAGGAGTCTGGACATGAAAACACGTTTATTGATGGCGGTCGTGAGCGCCATTCTTTTTCTCGCGCCGCGCGCGGCCAGCGCCGGCGACATGGCGACGCAGCCTGGCGCCGAGCTATCCACCGGCACTTCGGCCAGTCACAGGCTGATGCAGCATGCCAACGAGTCGGCACAGGCCACCACGGACATGTCGTTGAGCGAACCCGCGGCAAGCGGCTCGCAGTCCGTTCAGACAGTCTCTTACGGAGGTGTGGCGACAGGGCGGTCGGAGGCCGGCGCCCGGCAAAATATGCCTTGTTCCGCAGGGCCGCAATGCATGATTTACTTCGGCCAGTGAAGCTGCGGTGTTCACCGGGGCGGTGCGTCGCAGACGCACTGCCCCGTGTTTTTCATGCCAACGCGGTCTGTGCCGCCGGGTCCTCGGTACTTTCGACGATGCGGCTCACCATGGCCTCGACCCCCGGCCCCTGCATGGCCGCGCGTTCGCCGAAGCGGCGGAACTCGTCCAGCAGCGAGCGCCACGACGCATGCCAGCGCGTTTCCTTGATACATGTACCGGACGGATCGGCGATTCGCAGTACGCCGTTGTCCGGATAGAAGGTGAGAGTGACCGGCATGCCGTCGATAACGCAGGTCGCGGTGCAGGGGCGGGTGCTAACCATATTCAATGTCCTTTCATTAGGCGAGGAGTCCACTGGATGCTGTTGGCGCATTTAGCAAACACCGTACCCGGCGCTTTCGTCGCCAGACGCCAATGAAATTCCGGCGCTATCGCCTGAAAGGTCATACATGATCGCAACGCGGCGGAGCAGTGCAATCTCCGCATGTGCCCGCAGCGCTTTTTGGCCGCCGCAATCAAATCAGTCCAGCGGCACCGTCAGACGATCGATGACCGCAGACGTCTCCGGGCGCACGCCGCGCCACCATGCAAACGCCTCGGCGGCCTGCTCGACCAGCATGCCGACGCCATCGGCAATGCCGCGCACGCCGGCGTTGCGCGCGAGCCGCAGAAACGGCGTGAGCCGCTTGCCGTACACCAGTTCGTAAGCGGTGCCGGTCGGACTGAATACGCCCGGCGGCACGGGCGGCAGGTCGCCAGTGAGGCTTGCCGAGGTCGCGTTCACCACGAGATCGAAGCGGCCCAGCGCCGGCAGATCGCCATAGCCGCGAGCATGGACCGAAGTGCCACCTGAGTCGACCTGGGCCACGAGTGCTTCGCCCTTCGCCACGTCGCGATTAGCGATGACGAGCTCGGCGGGACCCGCGGCGAGAAACGGCAGCAGCGCGCCGCGTGCCGCGCCCCCGGCGCCGAGCATCAGCACGCGCTTGCCGGCAAGCGGAACGCCGAGATTGACCTCGATATCGCGCGCGAGTCCGATGCCGTCGAAATTCTCTGCAATGATCCGGCCGTTCTCGACCTTGAGCGCATTGGCGGCACCCGTCAGCGCTGCCCGTTCGCTGCGTTCATCGGCGAGAGCAAAGGCCTTGAGCTTGAAGGGCGCGGTGATGTTCATGCCCTTGCCGCCTTCGGCCGCGAAAGCGCGCACCATCCGCTCGAAACCATCGTCGGGAACGAGCGGACCCTCCATCGCGACATAGCACATGGCCTGCTGTGTCGCCTCCGCGAACAGCTAGTGAATCAACGGAGACTTCGTGTGTCCGATCGGATTGCCGATCACAGCATACTGGTCAGTCATCTCTATCTCACCTGGCGTAAAGAACGCCTTCCGTTTGCATGATGTCGATTTCGGCGGCTGAGAAGCCGAGCGATTGCGCGACGTCCGCATTGTGCTGCCCGAGGTCCGGCGCGACTTCGCGGATGGTCGTGTCGCAATCGGAGAAGCGGAACGGCAGGTTCGGCAGGCGCACCGTCCCGTAACGCGGATGCTGCTGCTCGAGCACCATGCCGCGCGCCTCAATCTGCGGGTCGTCGAGCACCTCGTCGATGCGCTGCACCTTTGCGCAAGGCACGTCGATACCGTCCAATAGTTCGAGAACCTGCGCGACCGGCCGCCCGGCGACCTAGGGCTGGACGACCGAGAGGATCGTCTGCCGATGCATGTTGCGGCCCACGCTATCGTGAAAGCGCGCATCGCTGCCGAATCCGGCGGGCCCGCCGTGCGTTTCGATCAGGGCGGCCAGACGTTTCCACGCGTCGTCCACTTGCGCGGCAATCACGAGATCGCCGTCGGCGGCGCGAAACACGCCGTATAGCGTCGAGGTAGGCATGTCGTGGCCCGTCTGTTCCGGCAGGACCCCTCGCAGCGTGTAGCACTGCACCGCGTACTCGTGCATCGAGACAAGCGTGTCGTACAGCGCCATGTCGATATGCTGGCCGCGTCCGCTCTTCACGCGACCCAGCAGCGCTGCATTGATGGCTGCCACCGCGTGAATGCCCGTGTACATGTCGCCGAGTGAAATGCGCAGCAGCGGGGGCGGCTCGCCTGGCGTGCCGACCATCTGCATGATGCCGCTTTTTGCCTCGGCGATCAGACCGAAACCGGCGCGGTGCATCGGCGGTGCCGTCGATTTCACACATGGTCATGCCGAGCGCGTCCTCGAAAAAGCGGATGTGCCACTGAATGTCCTTCACCCAGATCGCCACGTGCTCCAGATAAGCCTTTGAGCCGCTCATGCCGTCGCCTCCTTGCGGTTCTTATCGTGCTTCGCATCGTCCCGCTCATCGGCCAGCGCGCGCTCAATGCCCTTGATGCATGCCACAAGCGTCGCGTTGACGGGCGTCGGCACGCCGAGCCGTTGCCCCAGCGCACTACCGAGCCGTTGATGAAATCGATCTCCGTGACCGAGCCTTTTTCGAGGCTTTGCAGCATCGAGGTCTTGAACGTGGGAGAGAGGCCTTCGGCGGCCAGTGTCCATGCCTCATCGGGCTCGCTGATCGACAACGCGATGCCCGCCGCCCGCGCGGCCGCCATGGCTTCGCTGATGGCCGCGAGCGCCGTTGCCTTCAGGAGCGGCTCCGCGTAGAGCCGGCCGTAGGTAAGACGGGTGATGCCCGTAATCGCCCCCGTGGCGACATTGACGAGCAATTTGTCCCACATGGTGCCGACGATGTTGTCGCTGACCGTAGTCAGCAGACGGGCGGTATTGAATGCCTCGGCGATGGCCTGCACACGTGGCGTGAGCCGGCCATCCAGCTCGCCGATATAAGTGGCTTTGCCGGTGACCCCGGCCTCGATATGGCCCGGCCCGCGCAGCACGCCGCCCACATACGTCTTGCCCGCCAGCACGCGCTCGCGGCCCACGATGTCGGCGAGCACGTCTTCATGCCCGAGGCCGTTCTGGAGCGAAAGCACCAGCGTGTCAGGACCGATCAGTGCGAGCGCGCCGCGCAAACCGCGATGCGCCGCGTGCTTTTGTCGTCGTCGACCAGCAGGCCGTCGCGGCGCATCGTTTCCACATGGAGGGGCGAACGATCGATCAGCCAGGTTTCGTGGCCGCCTTCCGTGAGGGTGGCGCCGATCGTACAGCCTAGTGCGCCGGCCCCGAGAATCGCAATCTTCACTGAGCTTCTCCTTGAAGTATGGATACACGATAGGAGTTGTAGCCCATAACGGCAATACAATGACTACAATGTGGTCATTGCGGAAAACAATGACGCGGCGCCCCATGACCCAGCTCGATTTCCCCGATGTCAAACTGCTGCAGCTCTTCGACCTGCTTTACGACACGCGCAGCGTCACGCGCGTTGCGGAGCAACTGGGGCAGAGCCAGCCGACTATCAGCATCTGGCTCGGGCGGTTGCGCGAGTCCTTGCAAGACCCGCTCTTCATCCGCACGCCCGGCGGCATGGCGCCGACACCGCAAGCGGACGCGCTTATCGGTCCCTGCCGCAATATACTCGAATCGCTCAGGCGTTTCCTCGCATGGGAGATCGCCTTCGATCCCGCCACCGCACAGCGGCGGTTTCGCATCTGCATGACCGACGCGAGTCACATCACGCTGCTGCCGAGACTGCTCGCGCATGTGCGCGCGCAGGCGCCGGGCATCCGGCTGGAGGCGGCGAGGATCGACGGCAACACGGAGCGCGCGCTGGAATCGGGCGAAGCGGATCTCGCCATCGGCTATGTGCCGTGGCTGAGCGGCGGCATCTACCAGCAGCAGCTTTATCAGCAGGACTGGGTGTGCCTCAGCAACCGGCATCATCCCCGCATTCGGGGGCGGCTGGGGTTGAGGCGGTACCGCTCGGAGGGACATGTCAGCATCGAATCCGGCACCGGGTCGCAACTGCTCGAACAGGCACTGGCGCGCGAGCGGATCGAGCGTGAGGTCGTGCTGCAGCTGCCGGGCTTTCTTGGGCTCGGCACGATCGTCCAGACTACCGATCTGCTCGCCACGCTGCCGCGCCATATCGGCGAGATGCTCGCGCAGGCCAACGATCTGGCCGTCCATCCGTGTCCCGTCCCCGTGGATGGTTTTGCCGTCCGGCAACACTGGCATGCGCGGTATCACCACGAGGCGGGCAATCGCTGGTTGCGCGGCGTCGTGTTTCAGCTATTCGGTGTTTCGCGGTGAGACGACGCTTCACGGCCGGGCGCGAGCACGTCAGGGCGTTCCACGAACCCTGAGCTCGGCGACTCGTTGAACTCCGGGGCAGGCTGTTTGTCGGACCCAACTGGCACGTGTCGATGCGGTGCGCGTCGGTTGCCGACTAAACTGCCTGAAGCCCGGCCACCCGTCCGGTGCCCCGTGAAAAACCCCGTCAACACACAAGCGAATGAAAAAAGCTGACCCAAAACAGCCCTCAGCCGCGCGCGCCGAGCTGCTGTGCTTTCTCGTGGCAATCGCGGCGGCGTCCTATGCGCTCAGCGCGGAATGGCGTGTGGATCACGTCGTCCAGTGTTGCCGCCAGTGGCTCGCTAGGAACAGCATGCGCATGCATTGGCTGGAACGCGTGCAAATCGGTCAACCTGCGTTGAAGATCGCCAGCCAAGATCTGATGAATGCGGGCGTGGCAGTGCGCCTGTCGAACGTGCAGGCGCTCTTTACGAGCGAAATGGAGCTGAATGAAGCCAGCACGATGGTTCAGCGCATGATGGCCCTGTGTCAGGACGCGATTTGAGCTCGCATCGCGCAAGCGCGGCTGCACCCAGCCTCGCCATGCACCACGGCTAGTGAGTCGCACAATCGCCGCTAGCGGCAATCCCTCCGTTTTCCAGCCATTGGATGTCTCCCTGCGTCCCACGTCTCGCGATCCGCTTTTGTTATCGACCTTTCCGATTCTCGGATTGTTGCGGCATCGCGCGGCCCGTATATTGGCGTGAAGCCCAAACACGAAAACCCGGACGCTGGAGACACGAATGAACCGAATCGACCTGGAAGGACGCGTGGTCGCCATTACCGGCGGCGCGCGCGGCATCGGCTACGCAGTCGCTCAGCGGGCGCTCAGCTCGGGCGCGTCGGTCGCGCTCTGGGACATCGACGCGGAGCGCCTCGCGCGCAGCCAGCGCGAGCTCGGCGAACTGGGCAAAGTGACGGCGGTCACCGTCGAACTCACGCAGGAAGCGGCAGTCGCCCATGCCGTCTCGCAGACTGTGCTCGACCACGGCGCAATCGACGTACTGATCAATTCCGCGGGCATCACCGGCGGCAACGGCACCACGTGGGAGCTGGAGCCAGAGGTGTGGCGCCGCGTCATCGACGTCAATCTGATCGGCCCGTATCTCACGTGCCGCGCGGTCGTCCCGCAGATGCTGAAGCAGGGCTATGGGCGGATCGTCAATATCGCGTCGGTGGCCGGCAAGGAGGGCAATCCGAACGCCTCGCACTACAGCGCGTCCAAGGCGGGGCTCATCGGCCTCACGAAATCCCTCGGCAAGGAACTGGCGACGAAGAACATTCTCGTCAACGCGGTCACGCCCCCCGCCGCCAAGACGGAGATCTTCGATTCGATGTCGCAGCAGCACATCGACTGCATGCTTTCGAAGATTCCGATGAACCGCTTCCTGCTGCCTGAAGAAGTGGCCTCGCTGATTCTCTGGCTCGCCTCCGAGGATTGCGCGTTCAGTACTGGCTCGGTATTCGACCTGTCGGGCGGCCGCGCCACTTATTGAGCCAAGCCGCGCGCGAGTCGAGACGCGTAGCGGCGTGACAAGGCACGTCGCGCCGCGAAGCCTGCAGGCCGCACTTCACACGAGAACCGCGAAGCCGCCGCAGCGGACTGCGCGAAGGAGACGACATGGACCCGCATGCAAGCGCTTCGCTCGAAGCGATCAACAGCAAGGTAATGCGCCGGCTGTTGCCGTTCCTGCTGTTGATGTATGTGCTAGCGTTTCTCGACCGGGCAAACATCGGCTTCGCGCAGAAAGCGCTGCAGCACGACACGGGTCTCTCGAGCGCGGCATTTGCTTTTGGCGCGGGCGTTTTCTTCGTCGGCTATGCATTGTTCGAAGTGCCAAGCAATCTGCTGTTGCATCGCGTCGGCGCGCGAGCGTGGATGTGCCGCATCATGGTGACGTGGGGGCTCGTGTCGGCGGCCATGAGTCTCGCGCACACTGCAACGACGTTTTACACGCTGCGCTTTTTGCTGGGTGTCGCCGAAGCCGGATTTTTTCCCGGCGTTATCTATTACCTCACGCACTGGTTCCCTCAGCGTGCGCGTGCCCGCGCCGTCGGCATGTTCTATTTCGGCGCGCCGCTGGCGTTCATTTTCGGCAGTCCGCTGTCGGGGTCGCTCCTCGAGCTGAATGGCGCGCTCGGCCTTGCGGGCTGGCAGTGGCTCTTTCTCGTCGAAGGCGTGCTCGCTTCGCTGGTCGGCGTGTGGGCGTTCTGGTATCTCGACAATCGTCCCGAAGACGCGCGCTGGCTCGCGGCCGAAGAACGCACGACCCTGCGCGCGGCGCTCGACGACGACGCGCGCGCAGCCTCGGCGCATGGACCGCATCGCATTCTCGCCGCGCTGGTGGACCGGCGCGTGCTGTTGCTCTCGTTGATCTATCTGCTGATCCAGATGAGCGTGTATGGCGTGATCTTCTATTTGCCGCAACAGGTCGCCGCCTTGCTTGGTACGACGGTGGGCTTTCATGTCGGGCTCGTCGCTGCGTTGCCGTGGATCTGCGCGCTCGCCGTGACCTGGTATGTGCCGCGCCGCGCCGACCGAACGGGCGCGCACCGCCGCTGGGCGTCCGCGCTGCTGGTCCTCGCAGGGCTGGGCATTGGCGTGTCGGGACTCGCGCCCAGTCCGGCCATCGGGCTCATCGCGCTGTGTTGCGCCGCAAGCGGTTTCATTGCTGCACAGCCGCTTTTCTGGACCTTCCCGACGCGCCTGCTGACCGGTGCGGCGGCTGCGGGCGGCATCGCGCTGATCAATTCGCTCGGCAGTCTGGGCGGTTTCATCGCGCCCAGTTTGCGCACTGCCGCGGAGCGCGCGTTTTCCTCGACATCGGCGGGACTGGTCGTGCTCGCCGCGCTGTTGATCGGCACGCTGTTGCGCGGCGACGGCGCGAAAGCGCCCGGCTCAATTCACGACTTGCTGCATCGCACCCGCTAGGCGCATTGCCGGCGACACGTTCGACGTCCCTCCACGGAGCCTCTCTCTCATGGCCATGCCCACTATCCGACACGTGCGTGCCTTCATCGTCCGCGGCGGCGGAGCAGACTATCACGACCAACCCGGCGGACACTGGATCGACGATCATATCTCGACGCCGATGGCGCGTTACCCCGAGTATCGCCAGAGCAGGCAGTCGTTCGGCATCAATGTGCTGGGCACGCTCGTCGTCGAAATCGAGGCGAGCGACGGCACGGTCGGCTTCGCGGTGACGACGGGCGGCGAGATCGGCGCGTTCATCGTCGAGAAACATCTGGCGCGTTTTCTCGAAGGCCAGCTCGTGACCGACATCGAGAAGATGTGGGATCAGATGTATTACTCCACGCTTTACTACGGGCGCAAGGGCGTGGTGCTCAATACGATTTCGGGCGTCGATCTCGCGTTGTGGGACCTGCTCGCGAAGGTGCGCAAGGAACCGGTGTATCAGCTATTGGGCGGACCGGTGCGCGACGAGCTCGTGTTCTATGCGACCGGCGCGCGTCCGGATCTCGCGAAGGAGATGGGTTTTATCGGCGGGAAGCTGCCGTTGCAGCATGGCCCGGCAGAAGGCGAAGCGGGACTGAAGCTCAACCTCGAGAAACTCGCCGACATGCGCAGCCGCGTTGGGGACGATTTCTGGCTGATGTACGACTGCTGGATGAGCCTCGACGTGCCGTATGCGACGCGCCTCGCGCAAGCCGCGCACGAGTACGGGCTCAAATGGATAGAAGAGTGCCTGCCGCCCGACGACTACTGGGGTTACGCCGAACTGCGCCGCAACGTGCCGCGCGGCATGATGGTGTCCACGGGCGAACATGAGGCGACGCGTTGGGGTTTCCGCATGCTGCTCGACATGCAATGCTGCGACCTGATTCAGCCCGATGTGGGCTGGTGCGGCGGCATCACGGAGCTCATCAAGATTTCGGCGCTCGCGGATGCGCATAACGTGATGGTCGTGCCGCACGGCTCGTCGGTGTATAGCTATCACTTCGTCGTCACGCGTCATAACTCGCCGTTCTCCGAGTTCCTCATGATGGCGCCCAAGGCGGACGAGGTCGTGCCGATGTTCACGCCGCTGCTGCTCGACGAACCGGTACCCGTGAATGGACGCATGAAGGTGCCGGACACGCCGGGCTTCGGCGTGCGGCTCAATCCGGAATGCGCGCTGGTGCGGCCTTATCCGCGTTGATCGACGCAGCGCATCCGGCCGTATTGCGGGTCTACTGAAAGGAGAATTTCGTGCTGCTCAAGGACAAGGTGGTGATCGTCACCGGCGGCTCGAGCGGCATCGGGCGCGCCATAGCCGTTGCGTGCGCAACGGAAGGTGCCGACGTCGCGATCAACTACTGGAGCGATAACGACGCATCGTATGGGCGCCGTTCCGCCGTCGCCGAAGTGGTCGAAGAGATCGAGGCACTCGGGCGGCGCGTCATCGCGATGAGGGCAACGTGGCCGAGCGCGAAACCGGGCAGCAGCTGGTGCGGCAGACCGTTGAAGCGTTCGGCAAAGTCGACGTGCTGGCAAGCAACGCCGGCATCTGTCCGTTCCATGCGTTTCTCGACATGCCCGCAGACGTGCTGGAATCGACAGTCGCCGTCAATCTGAACGGCGCGTTCTACGTCACGCAAGCTGCTGCGCAGCAAATGAAAGCGCAAGGCACGGGCGGCGCCATCGTCGCGACGAGTTCGATCAGCGCTTTGGTAGGCGGCGGCATGCAGACGCACTATACGCCGACCAAAGCGGGCGTTCATTCGCTCATGCAGTCGTGCGCGGTCGCATTGGGGCCGTACGGCATCCGCTGCAATTCGGTCATGCCGGGCACGATCGCGACGAACCTGAACGCCGAAGATCTCGCCGACGAAGCGAAGAAAGCCTACTTCGAAAAGCGCATTCCGCTCGGGCGCCTCGGCCGCCCTGAGGACGTTGCCGAATGCGTGGTGTTTCTCGCGTCCGACCGTGCGCGCTATGTGACGGGCGCGGCGTTGCTCGTCGACGGTGGTCTGTTCGTCAATCTGCAATGACGCGCGATGCCGAGCTCAGCTAACCGGCGCGGAAGTGTTCGCGGTTTCGGGGGATGCGGCGGCGTCGTCGCGGGCAAGACGCCGCGAGAAGCCGCGCAGCAGTTCGATGAAGCGCAGCGCCGGCTCCGCGAGCGGTTCTTCCTTGCGCGTGAGAATGCCGAAACCCGCGAGGCTCTTGCCGATTTCAAGCGGCAAGGCGACGAGGAGCTTGCCGCGCACGTGATCGCGCACCACGGACTCCAGCAGCATGGCGACCGCGTCGTAGTTTTCGAGCAACTGCAGCGTCGCGAAGATCGACGCGCATTCGGTCAGGTTGACCGGCGTGGCGAGCCCCGCCCGCGCGAGCTCGTCCTCGAACAGCACGCGCGCCGGACTGCTTACGGGCTGCGCCACCCACGGCCAGTCGATCAGTTCACGCAACGTGATGCGCGCGGCTCGCGAGCGGATGCACCGAGCGCACCACGAGCAGCAAGGTCTCGCGCGCGAGCTGCTCGAAACTGAAGTCGTTGTGCTGCAAGGGACTTGTCAGGCGTCCAAGCGCGAGATCGACTTCGCGGCGATGCAGCAACTGCACGACCTGGTCGCTGGTTTCGCCGAGTATGCGCACGTTCAGCAGCGGGCTTTCGGTCTTCAGCGCGGCGACGGCCATGGCCAGCAGATCGGGCGCGGCGCCCATGATCGCGCCGACCGTCAATTGACCGTGGCCGTCGCGGCGCTTGACCTCCAGGTCTTCGGCGAAACGCGTCAGTTCGGCAAGCGCTCGCCGCGCATAGGCCAGCGTGACGACGCCAAGCGGCGTAGGCGTCATGCCGCGCGCGTTGCGCTCGAACAGCAGAAAGCCGAACGCTTCCTCGATGTCGCCGAGCATGCGGCTCGCGCTCGGCTGCGCGACGTTGACGGCTTCGGCGGCCTGATGGAGATTGCGTGCGTCGTCGAGCGCAACGAGCAGCGCGAGGTATTTGAACTTGAGCCGATTGACGAGTGCGACGGTTGCTGAGAGTTGGCTCATGGTGCCGGTGCGATTCGGTTTGTGGATCGCCCAATCCCAAACACGGATTGAGATGCTATCGACGCAGGAATTATAGTCTTTGCAGGTGCTTCGCCGCGAAAGCGCCATAACGAAGAGACAGCGAAGAGAAAGCCGCAATGGAGACAATCGCTTTCCGGATGGTGCTCAACCCCGGCATGCGCGAGGAATACGAGCGCCGTCATGCCCAAATCTGGCCGGAACTGGTTGACGCATTGCACAACGCCGGCGTGCGCGAGTACCGCATCTTCTTCGATCCCGGCACCGACCACCTGTTCGCCGTGCTCACGCGCACCACGCATCACACGATGGACGCGCTCCCTCAACTCGACGTCATGCGCAAATGGTGGGATTACATGGCCGACATCATGCACACCGCTGCGGATCACACGCCGCTGCAGCAACCGCTGGAAGAGGTTTTCCGACTGAGTTCGCTCAACTAACTGATTGTCACGCTTCACACGCTCGAAACGACGGAGGCACTGCATGCAGGTTGTCGATTCGCATATCCACTTGTGGGATCTGAAAACGCATCCGCTATCCGTGGCTCGAAAACCCCGGCGTGTCGTTCGTCGGCGACGCGCGCGATCTCAGGCACGACTATCTGCTCGATGACCTGCTCGGCGAAGCGGGCGGCATCGACGTGAAGAAACTCGTGCACGTTGAGGCGAATCACGATCCCGCGGACCCCGTCGAGGAAACGCGCTGGCTCCAGTCCATTGCGGATCGCGCCGAGTCGAAGATCGCACCGGGGCCGTCGTCGAACTGGCCGTTTGCGATATTGATGCCGCTTTCCAGCTGGAACACGGCTTTCAATCCGCCGCCCAGATCTTCGACGCCGCGCAGACCACAGCGCGACGTGTTCTTGCCGCCGGACACGAGACGCGTGGCGCTGCCGCCCGCGCCCGCATGGTTCACATATTCGACGCCCGCATCGACGATGCCGTACAAGGTCACGCTCGACTGCGCATGCGCGCCTGTCGTGAGACCGGCGAAACCGGCGAGGCCGGCGCAGGTCACGCCGAGGGTAGTTTTCTTGATGCTCAACTTCATCAACAGTCTCCTGTAGCTGCTTTTTTTACTTCGGTGGGTGAGAGTGCAAATGGCCGCGGCGGCGCTCCGCAGTGCAGGACGTGTCAGCTCGCCTGAGCGAACGCCCAGCAGTCGTTCGCCGGAAATTCGATCCAGTGGCGCCCGGCGGCGCGCGGCACATTGCCGAATGCGCGCAGGCGCAGCTCGCCGCAATGAAACAGGTATTCCCAGCGGTCGCCGAGGTACATCGACGTGATCAGATTCGCTTCGAGGCGGTTCGCGCCCGGACCGTCGGCGACCTGTACGCGCTCGAGGCGGATCACGGCTTGCGCCTGCTGGCCGGCCGTGAGCGCCTCGCGCGCTTGCGCCTGCAATTGCCAGCCCTCGCCGGCGAGCATCACGCGCTCGCCGTCCACTGCGGCCACCCGCGCGTCGATGCGGTTATTGCTGCCCATGAACTCGGCGGTGTAGAGCGAGCGCGGCGCGCCGTACAGTTCCGCGGGCGTGCCTTCCTGTTCGATGCGGCCGTTGCGCAGCAGCAGGATGCGGTCGGACATCGCCATCGCCTCGGTCTGGTCGTGCGTCACGCAAAGCGCCGACAGCCCGAGCGACACGATCAGTTCGCGCAGCCACGCGCGCTTCCTCGCGCAGCTTGGCGTCGAGGTTCGAAAGCGGTTCGTCCAGCAGAATCACCGGCGGGTTGTAGACGAGCGTGAGCAGCAACGGCTCGAGCCAGCGGCGGCCGGGCAGGTCGGTGCGCACCATCAGGAACGCGAGAATGCCGCCGAGCGGAATGGAAATGAACAGCATGCCGCCCGCGATCACGAACGAGTTCTTCAGCGCGGACCAGAAGTCCGGGTCGCTGAAAATGAATTCGAAGCCGGCGAGGCCGAGCGTGCGGTTGGCGTCGAAGAACGGCGCATTGAGCACGCTCTGGAACAGGATGAAGCCGAGCGGCAGCGCCACCGCGACGGTCAGCACCGCGACGACGAGCCAGCGCAGCAGCCCCGCCAGCGGTTGCAGACGGCCGTGCGGCAACGCGCCGATGGAGCCGCCGTCTGCCGCGAGCGGCGCGGCGTCGCGAGGCCCAGTTGCGCTAGTGAAAAGCATGAGTGTCCCCCTGCGGCGCTGAAAGCCGCATATCGACAGGTGTGTTCAACGGAACGCGGAGACGTTCGCGCGCGGCGGCGCGAACGCGTGGATCAGGCGCGAGCCTTTATCTCAGACGTGACGCGTCTAGCGCTTGATCGACTGTTGCCATTGCTTGAGGAATTCGAGGCGCTTCGACTGGTCGAGATAGACCAGCAGGCCCGAGCCGATCGGGATCGGCTTTAACGAGTCGCCGAGTTGCTTCGTGAGACCGGCCATGGACGTTTCGCCTTCCACGTCCGCGCGGATCGAGAAGAGGCTCGCCTGATTCGCGAGCAACGTCTGGCCGCGCTGCGACAGCAGGTAGTCGACCCACAGCCTGGCGGCGTTCGGGCTCTTTGCCTTCTTCGAAATGGCGACGAGGCGGCTCACCACGAGTGTGTAGTCCTTCGGATAGACGTAGCCAATGGACGGATCTTTCCTGGCCTTGGTGAGCGCGTACGAGCCGAGAATGTTATAGCCGATCAGGTTCTCGCCCGACGAAATGCGCTCCATCATCGCGCCGGTGCTGGACTGCAGTTTCGGGCCGGTAGCGCCCATCGCCTTGACCAGATCCCACGTGACCTGCGGGTTCACGCGCGCGTCCTGCGTCAGATAGTTGAAGCCGACGCCGGACTTCTCGATGTCGTAAGTCGTGACCTTGCCTTTGAACTGATCCGGTTTGGCCTGCAGCAGCTTGATGAGGTCGGCGCGCGTTTGCGGCACTTCGCCCGCGGGCACGAGACGCTTGTTGTAGACGATCGCGAGCGGTTCATAGGTCGTGCCATAGGCCTGCTTCTAGTACTGCGCCCACTGCGGCAACTGTTTGGCTTCCGGCGACTCGTAGCTCGCCATCAGGCCGTCGTTGACGAGCTTCACCTGCAGGTCCATGGCCGAACTCCACAACACGTCGGCACTCGTGCTGCTCGCCGCGTTTTCGCTGATATAGCGGTTGTAGAGCTCGGTGCTGTTCATGTCGTTGTACTCGACCTTGATGCCATACAGGCTTTCAAAGTCCTTAATGAGCGGGCGCACGAGGGCGGTGTCCGTCACCGAGTAGACGATCAGCTTGCCTTCCTTTTTCGCCCCGTCGACGGTGGCCTGATAATCGCCCGGATAACCGGCCGGAAAGGCCGCCCATGCAGCGTTTGCGGCGAGCGCGACAGCGCCGGCGAGAAGTTTCAGAGAGATGTGCACGTCTTCCTCCAGAAAACATCATGTTGGTTTTGTGAAGGCGAATAGTAAGAGAGTCGTGCTTTCTGAACGCTTTCAATTTGCGAGGGAAATGCGTCACAATGGACGAATTCGCCTCATGGATTTCCCTGGATTCTATTCATGCGTGTGCTGCTCGTCGAAGACAACCCGATTCTTTCCCGCTCGCTGACCGACGCGCTGACAAGTGCAAAGCTCACAGTCGACTGCATGCATGACGGCGAATCCGCCGATCACGTGCTGCGCACGCAGGACTACGCGCTCGTGATTCTCGACATCGGCTTGCCGAAGCTCGACGGGCTGGAGGTACTGCGCCGCCTGCGCGCGCGCCGCAACGCGGTGCCCGTGCTGATGCTGACCGCGCACGGCTCGGTGGAAGAGCGCGTGCGCGGCCTCGATCTCGGCGCCGACGACTATCTCGCCAAGCCCTTCGCGCTCACCGAACTGGAGGCGCGGGCGCGCGCTGCTGCGCCGCGGACACGGGCAGGAGGCTTCGCTTGCCCAATGCGGCACGCTGATTTACGACAGCGTGGATAGCGGCTTCACGCTCGGCGGCGAGCCGCTCGCGCTCACGCCGCGCGAACGTTCGGTGCTCGAAGTGCTGATCCTGCGCAATGGCCGCGCGATCAACAAGGAGACGCTGTCGGAGAAAATCTTCGGGCTCGACGAATCGGTGAACGCGGACGCCATCGAAATTTACGTGCACCGGTTGCGCAAGAAACTCGAACGCAGCTCGGTCGGCATCGTCACGCTCCGCGGGCTCGGCTATCTGCTCGAAGCCCGCACGCCATGACGCGCTCGAATCTGCGCGTACGGGTCGCGCTCTGGCTGCTGCCGCTTCTGTTGCTGCTCGCGCTCGATGCCTGGCTCACCTATCAACGTGCGATGAACGCGGCGCATGCGGCGTTCGACCGCACGCTGGAATTTTCGTTGCGCTCGATCCGCGACGGCGTGCGTCTGCGCGACGGGCGCATCGAGGTCGACTTGCCTTACCTCGCGCTGGAAATGTTCGAGTCGAACGGCGGCGGCAACATCCACTACCAGATTCGCGAGGAACACGGCCGCGTGGTGACCGGTTATCCCGATCTGCCCGAAACGAGGAAGGTGCCGGCCGAGCCCTACAGCGTGCAGTTCTATGACGACGTGTTTCGCGGCCGTCCGCTGCGCATTGCAATGTTGAGACTGCCGGTGCACGACGTGCCGACTGCGCAAACCCGCGTGGTGCTGGTGCGCGTGGGCGAGACGATCGAGCCGCGCCAGGCGCTCGCGCGAGATTCTCACCGGTTCGCTGCAACAGGAAGGCCTGCTCGTGCTGCTCGCGCTCGGCATTGTGTGGCTCGGCGTCGCGCGCGGCTTGCGGCCGCTCAATCGCCTGTCGGCAAAAGTCGCCGCGCACGCCGAAGACGACCCCACGCCGCTCGATACCGTCGGCTTGCCGAGCGAGGTTGAGCCGCTCGTCGATTCCATCAATCAGTACATTGGCCGCACGCGGAAGATGCAGCGGTCGCGGCGGCGCTTTTTCAACGACGCCGCGCATCAGTTGAAAACGCCGCTTGCGGTGATTCAGGCGGAGTCCGAACTGGCATTGCGCGATCTGGATGGCGTAGAGGAGAACGGCCCGGCACCACGGCGCCACGGCGTTCATTTGCGGCGCCTGAACCGCGCGGTGCAGCAGGCCGTGCGGATCGTGCAGCAGTTGCTGTCGCTGTCGCGGCTCGATGCGGACAGCGGCTACACCGTGAAGCATGCCGCCGTGCCCTTGCACAAGGTTGCGCGCAGCGTGACGCTCGACTGGTCGCCGGTGGCGCGCTCGCGCGGCATCGACCTCGGCTTCGAGCAGGACGCGCGCCTCGACGTGACGGGGCAGGCCGATCTGCTCGCGGAACTGGTGGGCAATCTGATCGACAACGCGATCCGCTATGCCGGCGACGGCGCGGTGATCACCGTGCGCGTGGCGTGCGAGGACGGCGAGCCCATGCTTCAGGTAATCGACAATGGGCCGGGCATTGCCGCGAGCGAACGCGACGCGGTGTTCGAGCGCTTCTATCGCAGCGAGGCGACGCAAGCCGTGGAAGGCAGCGGGCTGGGCTTGTCGATTGTGCGCGAGATTGCGCGGGTTCACGCGGCGCGCGTCGAACTGGGCGATGCCCTCGGCGGCGGGCTCGTGGTGAGCGTGCGGTTTCCCGCACCCGCGCAAGCAGCGGCGTGACGCAGGCCGCGCGTTGAGTCTTTATCTGCGAATCGAAAAGTGTTGTGCGAAAGCAGCGGCGGACGTGGTGCTTGGCCATGTCGTGCCGTCCATGAACGTTTGCGCGGGGTTCTTCCGCCGGCACGGCGACCTTCACCTGGGCGGCCGCCTCGCGATACAGCAGCGTCTGATTGATCGCCCCGGCGATTTGCGCGTAATCGCCGCGCGCGTCGATCATGCCCCAGCGCTCGAATTGCGTCAGGAACCAGGCGCCCTCGAATGGCCACGGGTAGCTCACGGCGCCGTCGTCGAAGAAGCGCACGGGCAAACCGTGCGGCACCGTTGCGGGAATCGCGTCGCCAAAGCGCGCCGCGATCAGCGCTTCGTCTATCCCGATGTACTCCGGCCGCGCGAGCCAGCGCGCGATTTCATTGCGGTGCCCGGCGCCGTCGAGCCAGCGGCATGCTTCGAGCATCGTCTGCACGAGCGCCCGCGCGGTATTCGGATGTGCGCTCACAAAATCGCGGCGGCACGCGAGCACTTTCTCGGGATGATCGGGCCACACTTCGCTCGTATAGGCGACCGTTTTGCCGACGCCCTTCGCCTATGCGGCCATCGCATTCCACGGTTTGCCGACGCAAAGGCCGTCAAGCCGGTCTTCGGCGAGCGCCGCGACCATCTGCGGCGGAATCACCACGCTTTCGATCTCGCGCAACGGGTGCACACCCTGCGCGGCGAGCCAGTAGTACAGCCACATCGCGTGCGTGCCGGTGGGAAAGGTCTGCGCGAACACCGGCTTGCGGCCGAGCGCGGCGAGCGCTTACCGCAACGTGCCGTGTTCGGCGAGGGCATCCGCGAGACGGTTGGACAGGGTGACCGCCTGGCCGTTGCGGTTGAGCACCATCAGCACGGCCATGTCCGTTTGCGGACCGCCGAGGCCCAATTGCACACCGTAGACGAGGCCGTACAGCGTATGCGCCGCGTCGAGGTCGCCGGAAATCAGCTTGTCGCGCACGGCCGCCCAGGAAGGCTGGCGCGACAGTTCGAGCGTGAGTCCGTGCGCATGGCCGAATTCGAGCAGCTGGGCGGCGACGAGCGACGCGGCGTCCGCGAGCGCGACGAAGCCGAGCCGCAGATGCGTTTTCTCGAGTTGCCCGAATGCAGAAGACGCGGACGACGAAGCGAGGTGGCTGGCAGAGTTCATGGACAGGCTTCACTTGGGCGATTCAGCCGCCGCGACGATCGCGCGCGACCTCGGCGAGCTTGACGCCCTGGTTCATTGCGCGTTTGCGCAGCATGGCGTAGGCGGCGTGCTCGTGAGTTTCTGCTGATCCCTCAGCAGGCGTTTGGCGCGGTCGATCAGCTTGCGTTCGGCGAGTTCGTTCTCGACCTGTGCAAGGCGTTCGCGCAGTTGCGACTCCTGCGCGAAGCGGGCGAGCGCGACTTCGAGAATCGGCGCGAGCCGTCCGGTTTCGAGTCCTTCGACGAGATAGGCGGTCACGCCTGCGCCGACGGCGTCGCGGATCAACTGCTGGTTGGCGTCGTGGCTGAACATCAGGACGGGCCGCGGCGCGGTGGCGTTCATCACCGCGAGCTGCTCCAGCGTATCGCGCGAGGGCGAATCCGTATCGATGATGATGACGTCCGGCCGCTCGCTCTGGACCGTGCTGTGCAGCGCGTGCGGCGTCGCGGTGCTCGCCAGCATCTCGTAACCGAGGCGGGCGAGCGCGTCGCGCAGGTTGCCTATCGGCTTATCGGTGTCGGTGACGAGGAGAACACGCAGCATGGGCAAGTGGCAATCGACGGCTGAGCATCGTCAGAGCAAATTCCGTGCCAATGGCCGCCGAGGCCCTGTGTGCAAGGAAACCGGGCGCTTGCGCCGGATTTTCGGCGAGAGGCGGCGCACCGCGAAAGGGCATGCGTGGGCTATGCACCGAAGCGGCGCATGCTGGGCGATCGTAGAGAGAGAAGCACAACGGCGCGTGAGGCGCGACTGAGAGAGCGGATCAACGCCTGGGACGGTAGGAGAGGAGAGAGTATGAGAGGCATCGCCACAACCGTCGCAGCGATATTGTCGCGGCGGCTCAAACGAAACAGAGCCGAAGCGCGACTTTTCCGGTTCGATCTGAACCAGAGCGGAAAAGGCGCGCTCAGGGCTTCGCGTACGACATGACTGCAGGGCCGCGGCAAACGCCACGCGGAGAATCCACGAGGAAGCCCGCTCGCGCGAACAGTCCGCGCGGCCCGCGTGCTATTGCGCCTTAACGGCGGCGCATCTGCGAGCCGGGTCGAGCGGCGCCGCCACCGCCGGCGCGTTCGTCCTTGTGACGGAAGTTGATCCGGCCTTTGGTCAGGTCATAGACCGACAGTTCCAGCGTCACGCGGTCGCCCGCGAGAATACGAATGTGGTTCTTGCGCATGTGCCCGGACGCGTAAGCGCCAACCACGACGCCGTTGTCGAGCGTCACGCGGTAACGGCTGTCCGGAAGGACTTCGTCGACGATACCGTCAAGTTCAAGCAGTTCTTCTTTCGCCATGCATAACTCCTGGTCGATGGGATAGGGGGGGTGCGCGACGCCTGGCGGGCGGCGCGGCAGCAGATACGGTTGCGGGCGGGAGGCTCACCACGCCCGCGGTGTGCGGCAACGGCTCAGGCGCCGTCAACGCCGCTCAGAGATCGGCGACCGACTGGCCGTCCACGCGGCCGTCGATCTCTGAGCGGCGTGAGCCGTGCACGCAATGCGCGCCTTGCCCGTGCCGTCGAACGGAAACAGATACTGCAGGCGGAACACGCGGCCGTCGGCCGCCGGATTCGCGCCCACGCGGCAGATACGCACCGACGCGTCGTAGCCGGCGTCCGCGTTGCGGCTCGTCGGCCGTTCGTGGGACGGCGCGGATAGACGAGCGGGTGAATCTCGTAACCCTTGTAGGTCTTGACTGCTGAGTTCATAAGCACATGTCCCGTATTACGTGGCCGGCGTGTCACACGTGTTACGCGCGGCACGGCAGGCGGGGCAGCGCAGCACCAGAAGGCGCGCCGCCATGGAAAAAGTTGGCGCAGGCCCGATGGAAAAGGCTTGAGCGCGCCGCGCAAATTCGCGGATTCGATGGAGAAGAAACACGCTGATGTCGCGTGGACACCGGGCGCGTGAAAGCTGAAACTCAGCTGAACAGCTCAGCTACACAACTCGCGACGGCTAATGCAGGCGGCGCATTGCCGGAGTGACGGGATCGCCGACGGGCGGCGGTCGAACAGTCGGGGATGCTGCGGAGATGCCCCAGTAGAGACTGCCAGTGCTGCCAATGCGGAATACGACTATTTCAATATGATGCACTAAATAGGGCTGATTGGATAGCAAAAAGTTCCCCGGGCGCCCAGATCGCCCGGCCGGGTGGCTACAATGGCGAGTTGCCGCGCGAGGCAACGCAGGAATGCGCTGCCGGTCCTGAAGCCGGGCATCGCCCTTAAAACGCACCCCGAACACCGTTCGTCATTCTCCCGTGCGCCAGACAACCGCGTCCCCCGTGAAAGACCTGCTGCTCGAACGCTACGCTCCCATCGCCGACGGCATTGCGGCGCTTTTCTATCCGTGCGCCGAAGTCGTGATTCACGACCTGCGCGACCAGACCATCGCGTATCTCGTGAACAATCTGTCGAAGCTCGAAGTGGGCGGCCCCTCGGTGCTCGACGAGGTGCACTACGCGGCGCGCAGGCGCACCATCGGTCCCTACGAGAAGCTCAATTGGGACGGCCGCCGCATGCGTTGCGTGAGCAACATTCTGTTCGACGACACCGGCAAGCCGGCCGGCATGCTGTGCATCAACTTCAATATCGCGGTCTTCGAAGACGTGCGCTCCACGCTCGACCTCTTCATCAAAGGCGGCAATCTGACCGACGCCCCGGCCGAGGACCTGTTCCGCGACGACTGGCAAGACCGCATCAACACGTATCTGCACACGTGGCTGCGCGAGCGGCAGATCGGCATCAACGCGCTCACGCGCGAGCACAAGCGCGAAATCGTCGAGGCGCTGCACGCGCAAGGCGCGTTTCGCGGCCGCAGCTCGGCGAACTACGTGGCGGCTGTGCTGACCATGGGCCGCGCCACCGTCTACAAAATCCTCAAACAGATGAAGGAAGGCGCGTGAGCGGCGGCACCGCCCGCGCCCGGAGAATTCGATGACGACCATCACGCGCTATCGCCACTACAAAGGCGGCATTTACGAACTGATCTGCGAGGCGACGCTCGAGTTCGATCCGTCTGTCACGATGATCGTCTACAAGGCGAGCAACGGCACGATCTGGACGCGCCCGGCCTCGGTGTTTTTCGAGCGGATCGGGCATGAAGGCGTGACGATGCCGCGCTTCGCGCAGCTCGACTGAAATCTGTTCAAGGCGCTTAGCCGGTTTCGCGCGCCGGCAGTGCGATGGCGTCGGGCGCTTCTATCACCACGTCGGTTTGCGCAATGGCCACGCACGGCAGGATATAGCCTTCCTGCTTTCCTCGCGGCTCAGACCCGGTCATTCGATCGTGTAGCGCACCTGTCCCGCCGTCATTTTGCAGATACACGTGCGGCACGTGCCGTTGCGGCACGAGCGCGGCAAACGCAGATCGGCGAAACCGGCGGCTTCGAGAATGGTGAGCGAGTCGGGCGCCTCGAAGCTGCGGCCAAGCGGCTCGATGCGAACGAGAGGCGGACGGTCTGAATCGGACATCGTGTGAAGGCGTGACGGGGCTCGTCGCACTTTACACGCTCGCGCCGCTTCGCACCGGCGATTGCGCGGTGCATGCGTCAGTGAGTCGTGCCGCCGCGCCGCAAATAACGGTACACCGTGTTGCGCGCGAGTCCCAGTTCGCGTGCCGCCGCCGACACATTGCCGTCGAGCCGCGCGAGCGTTTGCGCGATCAACGTCGCCTGCCAGTTTTCCATGCGCGACGGCGTGGGCGCCTGCGCGTCCAACGCAGTGCCTTTCCCGTCTTCTCCGCCGGCGAGCGTGACGGACACGCTCCCGTTCGCCGCGGCATCGGGGCAATCGTGCAGGAAATCTTCCGGCAGATCGTCGAGCTCGATCTGATCCGCACCCTCGGCCATGATGCTCGCGGTGCGCAGAACGTTCGCCAGTTGCCGCAGATTGCCCGGCCAACGCGATTGCATGAAGCGCTCCAGCACTTGCGGCGACACGCGGTGCGGCAAGCCTTCGCCCTCGCGCTGAAGCTCCAGCATGCGCGTGACCAGCGCGGCGAGATCCGTGCGCTCGCGCAGCGCGGGCAACGTCACGACCAATCCGTTGATGCGGTAATACAGGTCTTCGCGGAAGGTGCCTTCGTCGATCATGGCGCGCAGGTTGCAGTGCGTCGCGCAGACGATTCGCAGATCCACCGGAATCGCGCGCGTGCCGCCGAGCGGCACCACCGTGCGCTCCTGCAGCACACGCATGAGCCGCACCTGCTGCGCGAGCGGCATATCGCCGATTTCGTCGAGGAACAGCGTGCCGCCGTCGGCCTGCACGATCTTGCCGACGCTGCCGCGTTTTTTGGCGCCGGTGAACGCACCGTCTTCGTAGCCGAACAACTCGGCCTCGATCAGCGTGTCCGGCAGCGACGCGCAATTTAACGCGACGAAAGGCGCCGCGCGCCGCGGCGAATCGTGATGGATGGCGCGCGCGAGCCATTCCTTGCCGGTGCCCGTTTTACCGAGTATCAGGATCGTAATGTCGCGGCCGCGCACCTTGGCGACGCGCCGCAGAATCGCGGCGACTTGCGCGTCGCCGGTGTCGAGCGTTGGCAGGGTGGCGAGCGGCTCCTCGCCGGCAATGCGCGGCGCCTGACGCACGGCGTTCGAGGCAGGCGCGCGCACCGTCGCGACATCGACGACCTCCGCTGCCGGCCCCACATAACGCTGCGCCGAATATTCGCCGCGCGCGACAACCCGCACGCCGCTTGGCAACGTGAGCATGACATGGTCGCCGGGCGCGCGCGAGCCGCTGCAAGACATGGGCGAATGCGACGCCGAAGAGCGCCTCGAACGGCTGCCCCTGCAGCGCCGCGAGCGGTTGTCCGAACTGGAACAGCGCGCTGCGATTCGCCGACAGGAACGGGCCGTCGGCGCCGAATGCGGCGAGCCCCTCGAACAGCGTGCCGATGAATTCCGCGCGGGCGTGAAAATGCACGCGGACGGCATCGGCGAATTGATTGGAGAACAGATGATTCTCGATCATCTGCGCCGACATCCCCACGAGCGCGAGCGTGTGCTTGTGAAAGCCGCGGGTGTCGCCGCTCACGTCGAGCGCGCCGATGGTGCGCCCGAACGGATCCGCAATCGGCGCGCACGAGCACGTGAGAATGCGGTTCGCGTGCAGGAAGTGTTCGTCGGCGTGGACCACGGTCGGCTGTCCGTCGACGAGCGCCGTGCCGATGGCATTGGTGCCGCGATCGGCCTCGGCCCACGAGATGCCCGGGCACAGCGCGACGCGGTTCGCCTTCTCGACGAAGTCGCTGTCGCCGAGACTATGCAGGATCACGCCCTGACTGTCGGTGAGCAGCACCATGCTTTGCGTGTCGACGATCTGCGCATGCAGCGTTTCCATGACCGGCAGCGCGTGCGTGTAAAGCGACTGATTGCGATCCACCAGCTCGCGCAGCGCGGGCCGGCGCAGCGGATGAAAGTCCGGCACTTCGGACGCGCGCAGCCCGAGTTCGAGCGAACGTGCGTGAGCTTGCGCGATGACATCGGTCCGACCGATGCTGGGCGACGTGGCGGGGCGATGGCTCAAGGCATGTCTCCGGATGAGCGAGGCGGCGGGTACGTTGCCCGCCGTTTCATGCCGCAGCGCAGCATGCGCGCGTGCGGCCGAACACCGATATTACAGGAGTAAAAGCCCCGCGCGCGGCAGGGAAAACACCGCGGCGTGCGGCGCATCCTGCACAGGTCGTGCCGGCTTGGCTCAGGCGCAATGCGCGCCAATGCGCACTGGGACGCACGAGTACGCACACAGGCAAGCTTTCCTAGCATCCACTCTTAACCCGCACCGGCGTCAGGCCAATAAAAAGGAAAACTTGCGCCGCGCCCGAACTCGTCTAAAGTGAATCAAATCATCCTCGCGAGGCGCGAACTATGCTCGCGCGCCGTGGATGACGAGCCCGCGTCGCCGGCATTGGACAAGGAGGAAGAAGCTGGAGGCGCGATCAGGTGTAACCGGCGTGCGCATTACCCATGCGAATCGTGCGCAGTGCCTAACTTCCAGGTGACTCCCATGCAGATCCTTTTCCCGAATGAAAGCCCTGAATATTCAGGTCGCGAACTCACCCTGGCGTTTCCGGCGCTGGTCGATGGGCAGAGGGTGGAGTGCATAATCACCGCGGAAGCACTCGAAGATCACTTCGGCGCCGCCTCGCCGCGCCTCGAAGACATGGTCGGCGCATTCCACACGCACCGCGAGCGCATTGAAGCCGCCACGCGGCGCCTGTTGTCGGAGACAAGCGCGCAGTGCGTGATGCTGCGCAGCGGCTATGTGCGCTTTTACGAGGCGAACTGGCGCGCCTGATGCCCGAGCGCATCGGCACGCCCGCCCGGTGCAGGACTATTCGCTGCCGAGATAGAAATAGTGGAACAGGAAAACCGCCGCGATGATCCACACGACGAGCTTCACCTGGCGCGCGCGGCCCGTCAGCAGTTTCAGTCCCGCATACGAGATGAAGCCGAACGCCACGCCATTGGCGATGGAGTAGGTGAACGGCATCAGCAGGGCGGTGAGCGCCGCGGGCACGACTTCGGTTGCGTCGTCCCACGGCAGGTCCAGCATTTCGCGCAGCATCAGGCACGACACGTAGAGCAGCGCCGGCGCCGTCGCGTAGCCCGGCACCACGCCTGCGAGCGGCGCGAAGAACAGCGCGGCCGGGAACAGCACGGCCACCGTGATGGCCGTCACGCCGGTGCGGCCGCCTGCCTGCACGCCCGACGCGTTTTCGATATAAGCAGTCGTCGACGACGTGCCGAGCATCGAGCCGGCCAGAATCGCGGTGCTGTCCGCGAGCAGCGCCCGGTTCAGCCGGTGCATCTTGCCTTCCACCAGCAGACCCGCGCGATTGGCCCCGCCCATCAGCGTGCCCGTTGCATCGAACAGTTCGACGAGGAAGAACACCAGGATCACGTTCAGCACGCCGGTGGACAGCGCGCCGCGAATGTCGAGCTGGAGTAGCGTCGGCGCAATGGACGGCGGAGTGGAGACGATGCCGTGGAACTGATTGCCGCCGAAGAAGAAGCTCAGCACCGTCACGCCCACGATACCGATCAGGATCGCGCCGCGCACGCGCAGATAGTCGAGCGTCACGGTCACGATGGCGAAAAAGCCGATGATCGCGAGCACCACATGCGGGTTGTGCAGGTCGCCGAGCGTGACGAGCGTGGCCGGATTGCCGACCACGACGCCCGCAGTCTTCAGCGAAATGATCGCGAGAAAGAGGCCGATGCCACCGGTAATGGCAATGCGGATGGAATGCGGAATGCCTTTAACGATCACCTCGCGCACCCGGAACAGCGTGACGACGAGAAAGAGGCAACCGGAGATGAACACCGCGCCGAGCGCGGCCTGCCACGTGAACCCCATGCCTTTGACCACGGTGTACGCGAAATACGCGTTGAGTCCCATGCCGGGCGCGAGCGCGATCGGGTAATTCGCGTAGAGGCCCATGATCAGCGAGGCCAGCGCTGCCACGAGGCAGGTGGCGACGAACACCGCGTCTTTCGGCATCCCCGCGTCGCCCAGGATCGCCGGGTTCACGAAGATGATGTAGGCCATCGTCAGAAAGGTGGTCAGGCCGGCGAGCACTTCCGTGCGCAGATTGGTGCCGGCCGCGTCGAGTCCGAAATAGCGTTGCAGGGAATCCATATGGCGGGGTCTCTCGTCGTAGGGGCGAGATGATACCTTGCCAGCGCCTCGCGCGCAGCCGCAAGCGAATTTACGATGTCGTGCGGAAACCTCGGGAAAAGCGGAAACGAAAGCGATTGCCGGGTCTATTGGGAGGTTATTGCCGGCTTATTGGCCAAGACCCGCGCCCGCTTGCTGCGCGTGCCTTTCCGCGACGATGCGCGCGGCGCGCTGCGCGTTGTGCGGATAGTTGATCCAGTCGAGCGGATCGTAGCCGGCGGCGCGCCACTCGACGAGATCAGCCTTGACCTTAGCACGCGTTTTAGGCGCGGCGGGATCGGTCGGACGGGTTGACGACTGCGCCAACGCGGCGCTTATGCTGACTGCGGCCAGCAGCGCGCCGAGTCCAATTCGGGAAAGCGTTTTCATGACGGGCTCCATGGGAGCAGCTAGGGACGACTCTCGTATTCTAGAGTTGGCGACAGTTCCGGGTAAGCCTCCGTTTGGCAATGCACTGTTTCCTCCCGCGAGCAGCGGTTGCTGCTGCCCGCACCCGGTTCAAGACACCGGCGGTTTGGCGAGCCGATCCACCACGGCGTTAAGCAGATCGACGGGCAGCGGAAACACAATGGTGGAATTCTTGTCGGCGGCGATCGTCGTCAAGGTTTGCAGATAGCGCAACTGCATGGCCTGCGGCTCGCGCGCGAGCGTCTGCGCCGCCTGGAGCAGTTGCTGCGACGCCTGCAGCTCGCCTTCGGCGTGAATCACCTTGGCGCGCCGTTCGCGCTCCGCTTCGGCCTGGCGGGCAATCGCGCGGATCATCGTTTCGTTGATGTCCACATGCTTGATCTCGACGATGGCCACCTTGATGCCCCACGCATCGGTCTGCGCGTCGAGCACTTTCTGGATGTCGGCGTTCAGCTGCTCGCGGTCGGCGAGCAGCTCGTCCAGCTCGTGCTTGCCGAGCACCGCGCGCAGCGTGGTCTGCGAGAGCTGGCTGGTCGCCTCGAAGTAGCGCGCCACCTGGATCACGGCCTTTTCCGGGTCGACCACCCGGAAATACACCACGGCGTTGACCTTGACGGACACGTTGTCGCGCGTGATCACGTCCTGCGGCGGCACGTCGAATACGACGGTGCGCAAATCGATGCGCACCACCTGCTGCACGACCGGAATAATCAGCACGAGCCCGGGCCCCTTCACCTTCCAGAAGCGTCCCAGCATGAACACGACGCCGCGTTCGTACTCGCGAAAAATCCGTATCGACGAAGCGATCAGCGTCGCCACCAGCAGAATGAGAAGGCTGCTGAACCCGAATGTGAAACCGATCATGAGGACTTTCCTCCCAGAGAGGGTTGCTGCTGCCGCACCCCGACAGCGGCGACGGGCTCCACCGTCAGCGTGAGCCCTTGCCGCGCGATCACGCGCACCGGCTCGCCCGCGGCGACCGGAACGCCGCTCGACACCTGCCAGCGCTCGCCGTTGATCTGCGCCCAGCCCGCCGGCCTGCTGTTCGCCGGACCGGCTGCCACGGCTACCAGACCGTTGTCGAGTACCACGCCGACGCTGCCGATCAGCCCCTCGGAACCGGTCACCACCGGCCGGCGCCGCGCGCGCAGCGCAAGCCTCGACACACCCAGCACGAACAGCACGCTGAACACGACGACGGCGGCGATCATCGGGAGCGGAATGCCGTAGCCCGGCACGTCGGTGTCGATCAGCATCAACGCGCCGATCACGAACGCGACAATGCCGCCGAAGCCGAGCGAGCCGAAGGTCGGCAGAAACGCCTCGCCGATCAGAAACGCGATGCCGAGAAAGATCAAGCCGAGGCCGACATAGTTGATGGGCAGCATCTGCATGGCGAAAAGCCCCATCAGCAGGCTGATCGCGCCGACCACGCCCGGTAGCACAAAGCCCGGGTTGGCGAATTCGAAGAAGAGGCCGTACATGCCGAGCATCAGCAGCATGAGCGCGACGTTCGGGTCGGTGATGACCGCGAGAAAGCGGCTGCGCCAGTCGGCCTCGAGGGTTACGACAGGCGCATGGGCCGTGGTCAGCCTGACGTTGCCCGCGCTCGTCGCGACCGTGCGGCCGTCGAGTTGGCGCAACAGGTCGGGCACGTCGCGCGCATTCAGATCGACGACGTGCTGCGCGAGCGCGTCGGCGGCCGTCAGGCTCACCGCTTCGCGCACCGCGCGCTCGGTTCAGTCGGCGTTGCGCCCGCGCATTTGCGCGAGGCCGCGAATGTAGGCGGCGGCGTCGTGGACCTGCTTGCGCAGTTCCGTCGACTGCGTGTCGAGCGGCAGCGCGGCGGGGGCGCTCGTGGCCGGATTGGCACTGGCGCTGTTGGCGGCGCTGCTCGAGGCACCAGCCGCCGCGCCGCCGGAGCCTGGCGCCGGTGCCTGCGGCGCGTGGTTGCCCGTACCCGGCAAACCCGGCGTGCCGCCCCCCGGCGGTTCCGCGCCGCCGATGCCCATCTGGATCGGAGTGGCCGCGCCGAGATTGGTGCCGGGCGCCATCGCCGCAATATGGCTTGCATAGACGATGTAAGTGCCGGCGCTTGCCGCCCGCGCGCCGCTCGGGGCAATGAAGGTCGCAACCGGAACGGGCGACGCGAGAATCGCCTTGATGATCTGCCGCATCGACGTATCGAGCCCGCCGGGCGTGTCCAGTTGCAGGACCGCGAGCTGCGCGTGGCTGTCGGCGGCGCGCTGCAGGCTGCGCACGATGAAGTCGGCGCTCGCCTTTGCGGAACGTGCGATGAAACGCGCTCGGCTCCGCGAAACCCACCGAAGCAGCGATATCCGCGATCGTGCGGCGCGACTTCTGCAGCTCGCCGATTGCGATGTCGCGCCGCAGCTCGTCCTTGATCGACTGATAGGTATGGCCTTCCTGTTTCAGGCGGCGCCGCATGGTCGCCTCGGCGACATTGAGCCGCGCGGCCATCTGGTCGGCGGCGGGCCAGCTCGCCATCGGCGCCGCGCACAGCGTCTTGCGCACGCGCGCGGCAAACGAGCCGGGATTGCGGAACTTGACGATGAAGCTTGCCGGCGCATCGCGCAAAAAGGCCTGCGCCGAGCGGGCGGTCTGAATCACCGGCAACGTCAAAACGCGTGCGCAACAGATACTCCAGCGGCGTCATGCCGAACTCCTGTTTGAAGCGGCGCCGGAAGTTGCGCTGCTCATTGCCGCCGATTCCGCTGCCTGTGCAATTGAAATCGGCTTGCTGTAGTTCTCCTGTATCCAGCGGGCCGACTCGCGAACCTTGGTCGCGGTGGTCAGCGATTTCGCGTCGCCTTCGCGCGGCCTCGTGTGCTTTGCAGCATTCGTCTGCAGTTCGAGGGCGACCTTTCTGGCAATGTGCGGACCGAGGTCGCGCTCGATCTGCTGACGGAACCGGCGCAGAAAAGTCCGCTCGCTCATCGCCGCGGTTTGAGCGACATCGGCAATGGAAATCTCGTGCTCACAGTTTTCAGTGAGCCATTGGGCGCAAGCGTGAATCTTGTCGTCGTCCTTTTTCGGCTGACCGGACGTTGCGGGGCCTGCGTGATCGGCTTGCCGAAGGAAGGTGATACGTATTTCAGCGGGCCGCGCAATCACATTGCCGTGATCTGTGTGGTCCAGGATCCATACCGGCGCAATCAGGTCTTGACAATCCATGCGGGACCGTACGCTTGGAAGCAAGCGTGGCATCCGTGTCGGGTGCAATCAGCATCTGCAGTTTGTCGGCGCCTTCGCGTGCGCGGCACTATCGGCAGCAAGCGTTTCTACACTCATCGGGCCTTCGTCACGAGGTTCGAACTCATAGCTCGACACGATATCAATACGTGCATTCGTATTAATCAGACGAAGTATTTGTGCCGCGTTATCCGTCGGTAGGAGGCAACTAGCGGGGCCGAGTTTATTCATGCTGTCTCCTGGTGCTCAGAGTGTTGCGCGTTATTGGTTGAATGCCGGTCAGGTATGACAGTGCTTTATGTCGGGCGAAGCGAAGAGACGTCGCCGGGGACGGTGCTTACGCAATCTTTCTTCGTTGGGATTTGAATGAAAGGATACGCTGTAAGGCTCGTTGCGTGCTCACCTAAATTCAGCCTTCACCGGCCAACCTTGGCTGACAACGCAGATGACCGCTATAGCGCGCCGATCAACTGACGGGCGCAAGCGCCGGGCGCGTGAAAACCCTGTTTGTGTAGTGTGAAAAAGGCGGCTAAAGCGACAGCAAATGCGGCAATAAAAGATCGCCATGTGCGGTACATGGAAAGATATACACAGGAATACGAATTAACGTAAAGATCGTTTATTCACACTATAAAAATGCCCCTCGATCGCGCCACGGCCGGGCAACATTGTGTCGGCAACGGTCAGCGTTTATGACACGGCAGCGGTCCGGTCAGCCCGCATCCGTGTGCAATGCAATCTCGCCGCCGGCATCGGCTGTTTCGTGCAGCGGGGAGTGCTGTTGCAATGCGTTTGTCTCTTCAGTACCTGTGTATTTGCGGATCACGTTGCGGGTGATCTGCTGGACGACAAGATGGCTTTTTGCCGTGACGTCGACCAACGCGCGAGCCCAGTCGGTCGTGCCCACGTTGAACACTTCTCCTGCACTGCGGCGTCCGTCTCGCAGCAGTGGACGGAATATGCCGATCGCGCCTGCACCGCCCATTTCCCATCCTGTGAGCCGAGTGGTGACTGCGAGCGTTTCGAAGGCGTCATCGGGCCAATCCGGAGGGACGCCGTCGGCCTCGTAGCCGACGAGGCGGTCTTCTCTGCGCCGAATGTCGCGTCTTTCTGCAGATGAATACCCGCGAAGGCCCAGTGTTCCGGTCGCTTGACCGTAAAGCCGATGAGCTCGCGCTCGCATTTGACCCAGCGTCTGCGCCAGCGTGACCACGTGCCCCAGTGACCGCCGCCGTGCTTATACGTCAGTCCTATCAGATGGCTTTCATTGCCGCTCACACGCGGGTCGAGGTCGATCTGTTCCTTCAGCACATCCCAGTTTTCCGCGAGCTTGCGCATTTCAGTCGGCTGGCCGGGTTCCGAGCCGATAAACCTAACCGGCCGGTAACACGTATTGCCGCTGAAGACCGCGACGTTTCCGCCTTGCGTGACGAAGTACGCGACATGTGCCCGCATTTCCTCGCTCCAGTACTCGTGATGCCCGACGCTCAGCATGCAGCGGTAGCGCGTGAGGTCGAGCGCGGTCGCGCTGTACAGATCGAGGTCCGTGTAAAAGTCGCAGGCAATGCCTTCCTTGCGCAGCCAGCGTATGAACTTGCCGTCCCAATGAGCGAATTGCTGGCGTGTCGAGCGCGTGTCGTAAGGATCGACCGGTTCGCCGAGCCGCGCGCCGAGTCCGCCGCCGGGGCGTCGCAAACTCACGGTGTTCGCCGCGCGATAACGATGGACGCGGTCGTCGTAGAAGCTGCCGCCGCCTGTCGAGTTGTAAGCGTGGTACGTTGCCGTCGGAATGATGTACGCGAGGGCAGCCGTGGGCGCAGGCGGGCGGGCGATGACGAGCGCCATGCTGTCGCTTTCCGGCCGCGCCGCAAACAACGGGCGATGTGCGGCGCAGGCACGGCCGAGTTCATGAACCGGCTTGCCCGCGCCGTCCACTTCATAGGCAATCGCCACATACGCGCCGCTGTGCAAGCCCGACACGTTCGGGCGGATGGTGATGGTCGGCCAGTTCCAGTCCTCGTTAAAGCGCATCGGCGCGTGCCGGTCGACTCGAAGACGTACTTGCCATCTACCAGATTGGCGCTCACGCCGCTTTTGCCTGCAACGACCACGCCACACAGGCTCGTGAGCGAGTCGTCGTCCTGTTGCTGATAAATGGCGATGCTAAAGCGC
Source organism: uncultured Paraburkholderia sp. (assembly GCA_940746715.1). Taxonomy (GTDB): domain Bacteria; phylum Pseudomonadota; class Gammaproteobacteria; order Burkholderiales; family Burkholderiaceae; genus Paraburkholderia. The sequence continues at coordinate 231,151 of CALNWN010000002.1, read as the reverse complement.
CTGTTCGGCTCCACCGCGAGATCGAAGCTCGCTCCCGCCGTAAAGCTCGGATGAATCGGATAGATCTGCATGTTCGCTTTCCTTGCGAATAAGCCGGGCATGGGCCCGCCAATGAGTTCCGATTGCATTGCGGCGCGCAATTCAGGTCGCGCAACCGTTTGCTTGTACACACATGCTCCCGGCGCGTCTGTGCGCTACACCTCATTCGACCGTAACGGACTTCGCCAGATTCCGCGGTTTGTCGACATCGGTGCCGCGCGCGCACGCGGTATGATACGCTAGCAACTGCAGCGGCACCAGCAGAATCGGCGACAGGCTGCCGTAATGTTCAGGCATGCGGATCACGTGGAGCCCATCGCCGCTCGCAATTCGCGAATCGGCATCGGCGGATACATACAATTGGCCGCTGCGGGCCCTGACTTCCTGCATGTTCGACTTCAGTTTGTCGACCAGTGCGAGCGGTTCGTGCTTCAATTCGCCGGCAGGGTAGGCCTCGGCGTGGACATACGAGATTTCCTTCAGCTTTAATGCACCTTCCAGCGCGATCGGATAATGCAGTCCGCGGCCGAGAAAAAGGGCATGGTCGGTCCGCGCGAATGTTTCGGCCCACGCGATGATCTGCGCTTCGAGTACCAGCACGCTGTTCAGTTTTCCCGGCAAACGGTGCAATTGATCCAGGAACGTCGCCTCCTGCGCGGCTGGAAGGCGTCCGCGCTGCTTGCTGAGCGTCAATGCCAGCAGGAACAGCGCAACGAGCTGGGTGGTGAAGGCTTTTGTCGACGCAACGCCGATTTCCGGCACCGCACTCGTCAGATGCTGGAATTCGGCTTGCCGCATCATCGTGCTGCTGGCAACATTGCAGACAGCCAGTGTGTGCCGATGACCTTGAGTTTGAGCATGCTTGAGCGCAGCGAGCGTGTCGGCCGTCTCGCCCGACTGCGAGACCACCACGACCAGTATGTTCGGATCCGCCACGCTGCTGCGGTAACGGTATTCGCTTGCGACCTCCACCTGCGTGGCTACTTTGGCAAGCGATTCGAGCCAGTACTTGGCTGTCATGCTTGCGTAATAGCTCGTTCCGCACGCGACGATCAATACGGAATCGATTTCGCGAAACGCGTGGCGTGCGCCCTGGCCGAATAAGTCTGCGGTAATGTGTCGACTCTTTCGATTGCGTCGGCAATGACATTCGGCTGCTCGAAGATCTCCTTGTGCATGTAGTGCCGATACGGCCCAAGCTCCACGGAGTGCGTGCTCGCACGATGTACCTTGATGTCGCACTGAACGGTATGGCCGCTGCGATCGACGAGTCGCACGCCGTCAAGCGTCAATTCGGCGATGTCGCCTTCTTCCAGATAAATGAAGTTCTCGACCGCGCCCGCGAGCGCCATGACGTCCGAGGCTAGATAGTTGCCTTGCTCTCCCAGCCCGACGACGAGCGGGGAGCCGGCGCGTGCGCCGATCACGCGGCCTGGGTCATTCCTCGCGAATACCGCAATGGCGTAGGCACCATGAAGCCGCTCGAGAGCATGACGCACTGCGCAAAGCAGGTCTTTTGCGCCTTGCGCCGCTTGCTCCCTCCACATCCGATGAATCAGGTGCGCGAAACTTCGGTGTCCGTATCGGATTCGAAAACGTAACCGCTCGCTTGCAGTTCCTATCGCAACGATTCGTGATTTTCAATGATGCCGTTATGAACAATGGCGATTTCACCGCTGGAAAAGATGGGATGCGCATTCCTCGCAACAGGCGCACCATGCGTCGCCCATCTTGTATGTGCGATACCGATCATTCCGGACAAATTAGCCACGGCAACTTCCGCGGCGAGATTCGCGACTCGCGCGACACTGCGCACGCGCCGTAGTGCACCCTGCTGAAGGACAGCGATTCCGCACGAGTCGTAGCCGCGGTACTCGAGGCGCCGCAAGCCCTCGGTCAACAGGGAAGTGACATCGCGGCGATCCACTGCTCCTACGATTCCGCACATGGAAGATCTCCTGATTTCGCTGCGATTCGGACGGACGGGGCAGAACTATTCGCTCTGTTGCATTGCAACCAAGCATAGACACGACGAGGCCATAGCGCGTCGCACGCGGCGCGAAACGTTGACCGGTTGTCCGGTAATTGAGCAAGTTGGTTTCGCATGCAACAGCCATGAAACATGCGCATGCTGTTTAGTCATTTCACAAATGACATTGATGCTCTCGTGAAATGACGGTGTCTATGGCCAATTCGCCGCGAATGTCTGTGCGCTTGCGCTCATTCGCAATCAGAAAATCGACTTTCCCGTATAAGTTGTCAGCCATTCGAGTGCGAGCACGCCGGCTAGTGAATTGCCATTGGCGTCGAGCCCAGGTGACCAGACGCATACCGCCATTTCTCCGGGCAGCACTGCGACGATGCCGCCGCCTACGCCGCTCTTCGCGGGCAAGCCAACGCGGTAAACGAAATCGCCGGCGGCGTCGTACGTGCCGCAGGTCAGCATGAGTGCCGAGAGGCGTTTCGCGGAACTCGTATCGAGAATTCGCTCGCCAGTGGAGGGCACCACCCCGTGATTGGTGAGAAAGAGTGCGGCTTTGGCCAGCTCGACGCAGCTCATGGAGATTGCGCATTGCCGACAATACGCGTCGACCACGACTTCGGGCGGCATTTCCATGTTGCCGAAGCTCGCCATGAAATGCGCCATCGCGCGATTGCGATGCGCGTGCTGCAATTCCGATTGAGCGACGCGCGAGTCGTAGTCGATGCTGGTCTCGCCTGTTAAGCGCCGCATGAATTCGACAAGCGCGGTTTCGGCTTGCACGAAACGCCGGCACAGCACATCGGTGACGATCAGTGCGCCCGCATTGATGAACGGATTGCGCGGCTTGCCGTGCTCCGCCTCCAATTGCACCAGCGAATTGAAAGCATTGCCCGACGGCTCGCGGCCCACCCGCTGCCACAGCGCGTCGCCGAGCAGGCGGAACGCCATGGTGCAGGCGAATAGCTTGGAGATACTCTGAATGGAAAAACGTGTGTCGGCTTCGCCGGTCCGGAATACTTCGCCCGACGCCGTGACGATCGCCATGCCGAAGCTGTCGGCGGGGACTTTCGCCAGTTGCGGAATGTAATCCGCGACCTTGCCGGTGCCCAGATAGGGCCGCAAGTCGCGATGAATCTGTTCGAGAATGGATGCGTAGTTCATAAGGCTCAACCCGGTGGAGCTGCGATTCTACTGGCAAGTCCCACCGGATTGGGTATACGGCGCCGCGCAATGCGCCACTCAATGCGCGCCCGCTGCGCCCCCGCCACCGCCCTTGGCAGGCCGCGTGATCCAGATCAGCGGAATGATCAGATAAAGATCACCGCGGACACGAAGAAGATGTCGTTCAGCCCCATCATCGCGGCCTGCGTATTGACGGTGAAATCGAAAAGCGCGTGCGCCGACTGCGTGTTCATATGCAGCAGCGACTGCGTCGAATCGACCTGTTGATTGAACAACGGGTTGTCCGGAAGCGCGTTCGGTGAGCCGCTCATGATGCAGCACGGTGCGGTTATTCCACGCGTTGCCGGCCACCGAGGTGCCCACGGCGCCGCAAAAGACGCGCACGAAATTGGACAGGCCGGCCGCCGCTGGAATCTTGTGCGGCGGCTGTCCCGACAGGATGATGGCCGTGAGCGGCACGAAGAAGAGCGCCATGGGAATGCCCTGCAGCAGCGTGGGTATCACGAGATGCCAGGTGTCGATTTCGATCACGTACTTCGAGCGCATATAGAAGACGATCGCGAAACCGACAAACGCCATCGTCGAAATGATGCGGGCGTCCGAGCGCGGCAGCACGCGACCCATCACCGGCGCCAGAATCACGGCGAATACGCCGAGCGGCGCGGTGACGAGACCGGCGTCGACGGAACGGTAATTGAGGTACTCCTGCATCCATTGCGGCAACAGCACGAGGTTGCCGAAAAACACGCTATACGCGACGGAAATCGCTATCGTGCCGCCCAGAAAGTTGCGCTCGCGAAAGAGCCGCAAATCGACAATGGGGTTCTCTTCCGTCAACTCCCACACGATGAAGAACGCAAAGCTGATCAGCGCCGTCAGCCCGAGAATCACGATAACCGGCGACGCGAACCAGTCGAGGTCCTTGCCTTTGTCGAGCATGATCTGCAGCGAAGCGACCCACGTGATCAGCAGACCGAGCCCGACCACGTCGATAGGCGGCTTGCGGGTGGGCGACTCGCGAGTGCGATAGATTATCCACGTGACGCCCGCAGCGAAGATGCCGACCGGAATGTTGATGTAGAAGATCCATGACCAGCTGTAGCTGTCCGTGATCCAGCCGCCGAGCGCGGGGCCGGCAATCGGACCGACGGTGGCGGTCATTGCCCAGAGCGAGAGTGCGGTCGAGCCTTTTTCCTTCGGATAGGAGCCGAGCAGAATGGCCTGCGACAGCGGGATCAAGGGCCCGGCCACCGCGCCCTAGAACACCCGCGCGAGCAGCAGCACCGGCAGCGTCGGCGCAATGCCGCACAGCCACGACGCCAGCACGAAGCTCAGAATCGCGCCGACGAACAGCTTCACCTGGCCGATACGCTGCGTGAACCAGCCGGTGAGCGGAATCGACACGGCATTGGCCGCGGCGAATACGGTGATGACCCACGTGCCTTCGTCGACGGAAACGCCCAGGTTGCCGGAAATGGTGGGGATGGCGACGTTCGCAATGGACGTGTCCAGCACGTTCATGAACGTGGCGAGCACGACGGTGATGGTCGCGAGCACCAGCTGACCGCCTTGCAGCGGCGGCGGAGGAGCGGGCGGAGCGGACGCGGGCGTGGGCGCCGCCGCGGACGTGGGTTGGCTCAAGACGTTCTCCCGGATCGATATGCGGCGGAGCCGGCGCGGTTTGCCGTGGCGCGATGCTGGCTGCACGTGCGTGTGCATGCGCGCCGCGCTGAGACTGGCCGCGGGTCCGCCGGATTCTCGCAAAAGCATACCTGTATTCATCTTTCGACGTCGCCGGCGCGGGCAGCCGAGGCTGCACGAGCCGCACCAAGCCCCACCCAGCACCGCAAGCGGAGCCGACAGCGTATGCTCGCGGCTAGGACCGAACCAGCGCGCAAGCGCCGCATCGAGCGGTATGCGCGTGGCCACCATCAACCGCGATTCAATGAAAGCGAAGGAAAGCAATATGGCTTGGGAGCAATTCGAACATGGCTGGCGGCGCGCGCCGTTGCAGACGCCCGCCAAAGCGCTGGTGGTATTGATGCACGGCGTGGGCAGCAACGCGCGGGATCTGATGCCGCTCGCGGACATCTGGAGCGAGCGTCTGCCGGACGTGGCCTTCACCTCGCTCGACGGCACCGATCCGTTCGACGGCGGCTTCGGCGGCCGGCAGTGGTTCAGTCTGCGCGACATCAGCGAAGGCAATCGCGAGGCGCGCGCGACGGCGGCGTACGCGGCCCTGCGCCGCATGCTCGAAGCCGAGCTCGCGCATTGGCAGCTTGCTTTCGGACGCGTTGCGCTAGTCGGCTTTTCGCAAGGTTCCATCATGGCGCTGCATCACGTGGCGACGAGCGCGGAAGGCGCCGCCTGCGTCGTCGCCTACTCCGGGCGGCTCGCGTCGCCCGTCGTCGCCCGCAACGGCACGCCGCTCACGCTGATTCACGGCGAGGAAGACGAGGTGATTCCGGTTCAGGAACTCGAATACGCCGCGGATGCCTTCAGCGCGGCGGGCTATACCGTGAATGCCTACGCGTTGCCGGGCGTCGGCCATACGATCAGCGCGGACGGCGTCGCGCTCGGCGAGGCGGCGCTGGAACGCACGCTGGGCGTGCTGTCGCGCGATTGATACGGTCAGCGCGAAAAGCGGCCCTAAAGTTATCGATCGGCTTGCCGTTAACTGCTCATAGCACGAAAATCACGCCCGTCGCGGGACTGCGCAATGCCCGCGGCCTGGGTGACCGGGGGCGCATTTTCCACACTGTCGCGCATGAGCTGGCCTGGCAGCAGAGCGACGTTACTGAGCGACACAACAGAGCCTTCTTATGGCCAGACCGACGCCGCATCACCCGCTTTTCGATCGACTGTTCCGCCAGGCTGTGACCGTGGACCTTGGCACCGCCAACACTCTCATCTATACCGACGACGGCGGCATCGTGCTGAATCAGCCGTCGGTCGTCTGTTTCGAGAAGGACCACGCAAGCGGCCCGAAACGCGTGGCGGCGGTGGGCACCGAGGCGCGCCAGCTGCTCGGCCGTGCACCGCGCAATCTCGAAGCCGTGCGGCCCATGTGCCACGGCGTGATCGCCAACTTTTCCGCCGCCGAGCACATGATCCGGCAATTCGTCGACATGGCCCGTCCGCGGCAGATCTTCAGTCGCCGCGCCGCTTTCACGCTGTGCGTGCCGGCCGGAGCGACCCAGGTGGAGCGCCGCGCGATCAAGGAAGCGGCCGTGTCGGCGGGTGCATGGAAGGTGAGCCTGATCGGCGAATCGCTGGCATCGGCGGTCGGCGCGGGCTTGCCGGTCGCGGAGGCGACGGGTTCGATGGTCGTCGACATCGGCGGGGGCACGACGGAAGTGGGCGTGCTGACGCTCGGCGGCACCGCCTACAGCGGCTCGATCCGCGTGGGCGGCGACGCCTTCGACATGGCCATCGTCAGTTATGTGCGCAATCTGTATGGCGTGCTGCTCGGCGAGCAGACGGCGGAACACGTGAAGAAGAACATCGGCACCGCCGTGCGCGACGTGCCCGCGGAGCACATGAATGCGACCGGGCGCAGTGTCGACGACGGGCTGCCGCGCACGGTCCAGTTGAGCAACCACGATATCGCCGACGCCATCGAGGGGCCGCTGCGTTAGGTGATCGGCGCGGTCAAGCGCGGGCTCGAAATGGCGCCGGCCGAACTCGTCACCGATATTGCGCACAACGGCATCGTGCTGACGGGCGGTGGCGCGCTGCTCGGCAATCTGGAGCGGCGCCTCACCCATGAAATCGGCCTCGAAGTGCGCGTTGCGGACGAGCCGCTGACCTGCGCGGTGCGCGGCGCGGGTGCCGCGGCGGCCACCGGCCTGCTCGACGAATTCGCCTGCGAATGACGCTGCGGTAGCCTTTCGCCCGCGCGACTCAATCAACTTGCGCCGCGCATCACGCCGGCCTTCCATCGTGGCATCGACGCAATCATCCGCGCGACGAGCTCATGCCTTGCGATGCGCGTCCTTGTCGAGCGCGCGTTCCGCCGCTTCGCCGACGAGGCCGTGATAGTAGAGATGCACGCCGATCGCGAGCGAGTCGTTGCGAATTTCGTGGAAGACTTTCCACGCCTTCGCCGGCTCCTTGATGAGCAGATAGTGCGCTTCATGCGCAATGAGGTCGGCGACTTCGTGCAGGCCATGACCATGCAACACGTCGACGAGCGTATCGAGGCTGCGATGCGTGCGCGCGTCGGTGCGCGGATAGAGCATGTTGAGCACCGCCACGTCCTGCTTCTTCAAGGCCGCCGACAGCGCGACGACGATGTCCTGATGGTTCAGCGCGCTGACGGCGCTGTCTTCGGCATGGACGTGGTCCGGAAAAAGCGTTTCAAGCGAGGCGTTCATTCGGGTTCTTCCTGTTCTGCTGGATGATCAAAAAGACCCGCCTCTACGGCGGGCCAAACACAGCGATGTGTTCCGCCGGGCTAGCGAAACACGAACGGAGTATCGCAGAACGCCTCTGACGAGACGAGAGCTTCTACAATCGGAAGCGGCCGGCCACCGCCGGCGGCAACCGCAAGTGAAGCGTACGCAGCAGCGAACCATAGGAGCGACCCTGATGCAGCAGCCTGAAGCCCTCGGCGGCCTGTCCCACTCGGGCGGAATCGACCATCGCGAATCCGAGCCGGATGGCGCATTCATTCCGACGGAAAACCTCAACGTTGCGAGCGCCACGCAGCACGTGCTGAAGTCGGGCGATACCTTTATCGTCAACGACCCGCTCGGCGATATCACGGGCCACGACGACGGCCTCTTTGTCAACGACACCCGCGTCCTCTCGCAACTGCGCCTGACCTTCGGCGGCCGCGCGCCGTCGCTGCTCTCGGGCAGCGTCAGCAGCGACAACACGTCCTTTACCGCGCATTTGACCAACCGGCCGTTGCCGCCGCTCGGCGGCGACAGCACGCCGGAAGGTGTGATCCACGTCGAGCGCGTGCGCGTGCTGTCGGGCACGGTGCTGAACGAAGCAATCGAACTCACCAACTACGGCACGAGCGACGCCGTCGTGCCGCTGTCCATTTCGTTTGCGAGCGACTTCCGCGACATGTTCGAAGTGCGCGGCCTGAAGCGCGCGCAGCAGGGAAGTATCGAGCCGGCGCGCGTCGAGAACGACGAAGTGCTGCTCGGCTACGTCGGCCTCGACGACGTGGCGCGCAATGTGCAGATCGCCTTTGCGCCGCAGCCCGACAAGCTCTTTGCCAATCTCGCGGACTACACGGTCAAGCTGCCGGCGCAGGCATGCGTGTCGATCTATCTCTCGGTCGCCGTGCAGGTCGTCGCGAAGAAGCCCGATGCGCCGAGTGCCGGCGTGTCGTCGCCGACCCATCCGCTGAGCGAAGCGCATATGTCGCAGATCGACACCGAGCGGCCGCGCGTCGGCCGGGCGGCGGTGCGCGCGGCGCTGGTCGACGCGCACCTCGTGATGCGCGAGCGGCGCCGCGTGACCGCGCGCGTGCGTTCGAGCAATCCGCTCTTCAATGCGTGGATCGACCGCTCGCTCGCGGACCTGGGCCTCCTCACCACCGACCTCGCGACAGGCCCGTATCCGTATGCGGGCATTCCGTGGTTTTCCACGCCGTTCGGCCGCGATGCCGTGATCACCTCGCTGCAGACGCTGTGGCTGCAGCCGCAACTCGCGGCCGGCGTGCTGCGTTTTCTCGCCGAGCATCAGGCGCACGAGAACTCGCCGTTTCGCGATGCCGCGCCCGGCAAGATCATGCACGAGATGCGCAAGGGCGAAATGGCCGCCACCGGCGAAGTGCCGTTCGCCCTGTACTACGGCGGCGTCGACACCACGCCGCTCTTCATCGTGCTGGCGGGCGCCTATGCGGCTCGCACGACGGGCGATATCGGCCTGATCGACGAATGTGGCCCGCGCTCGAGCGCGCGGCCGCCTGGGTCGCGGGCGTGTGCGACAAGAACCGCTTTGGTTTGCTTGATTATCAGCGCGAGTCGGACGGCGGCCTCGCCAACCAGGGCTGGAAAGACAGCCACGACTCCGTGTTCCATGCGGACGGCCGCTTCCCCGATGGGCCGATCGCGCTCGTCGAAGTGCAGGCCTATGCGAGCGCCGCCTTCGACACCATGGCCCACTACGCGAAGCTGCGCGGCATGCACGACGCAGCGGAGCAATATAAGGCGCGGGCGAAAAGGCTGCGCGAGTGCGTCGAGGAAAAATACTGGATGGAGGAGTCGGGCTTTTACGGCATCGCGCTCGACGGTCATGGCGAACTGTGCCGCGTGATGGCGTCGAATGCCGGGCACCTGCTGGCCTTCGGCTTGCCTTCACGCGAGCGCGGCGAATCGGTCGTGCGCGCGCTCGATTCCACGCTGTTCCACACTGGCTGGGGCGTGCGTGCGCTGGCGGCGAGCCAGTCGCGTTTCAACCAGATGGCGTATCACAACGGCTCTGTGTGGCCGCACGACAACGCGATCTGCGCGCTCTGCGCGCGCGGGCTCTCGCGCTACGGCGGCAAGGCGGCGGTGCGGCTCCTGCAGGCGCTGTTCCAGGCGGCGGTCAATTTCGACATGCGTCTGCCGGAACTCTTCTGCGGCTTTCCGCGCCGGCGCGGCGAGCCGCCCACCGCCTATCCGGTTGCCTGCCTGCCGCAGGCGTGGGCGGCGGGCTCCCCGTTCATGATGCTCGAAGCATGTCTGGGTATCACGATCGACGCCGAGCGCCGCGAGGTATTGATCGAGCAGCCGATGCTGCCGGAAGGCATCGACTGGCTGGAAGTGGGCGATCTGCGCGTCGGCGACGCTTCGGTGTCGATCACATTCAGGCGCATCGGCGAGAAAGTGGTGGCGTCGGCGGAACAGGGCGACGTGCGGGTTGTCGCGCTGCTGTGACGGCGGGGCGTCGGGCCGGCGAGCCGCGAGGCTGTTGCTTGCTGCCTGTGGATCGTGCCGCGCTCAATCGGGCTTCTTCAAGCCGCTCGGGTTGGCAGGCGTGCCCGGCGACGCTTCGGGACGCGGCGGCCGGCCTGCATCCTCGGGCGCCACGATGATGCCCGCGCCGGGCAGGAGCGGCGTGCCGGCGGTAGGCGAAGCGGTGGCCGGCGCGGGAGCTGGGGGCGAAGGCGGAACCCGGGACTTCGCGCCGCCTGACGAGCCCGCGTCCGGCCGCGGGCGGCCCGTCCCCGGGGCCGCCCCGGTACCTTGCGCGTAGGCCGTTGCCGTGTGGACCACGGCCCATGCCGCAATGGCCACGAGTCTCGTGAGCATGATGGCGTCCTCCACTGACTTCGGCGCTCGCGCGGCGTCGTGAACAGGCACGGCAGGAGAAGCCGTGCCAGTATGCATACCGAATTCTTAGCGCACGCCGGAAAGCGGGTCAATCAGGGGGAAATACTTCGTTTTTATGACTCGCCGGGAGTGGCCGCCTGGCAGGCGCGGGCCGTGTTCGGTCTCCTGAAGCGGCACGCGGATTGCGCTGCCCAATCTTTCCAATGCGAACGCGAAAGGCGAAGCCAAAGCCCGCGCCAACGCATCGCGCGCAAATGGGACAAGCGGCTTGCAATGGGAAAGAGGCCGCGACGCGCTACGTCGCGCCGACGTTTGCGTCGTAGTCCGCATCCGGCTGCAGGCGGCTTTCCTCGTGGGAAATGCGATAGGTGCCTTTGCCGGCATTTTTCGCGCTGTACATGGCCTCGTCGGCGCGCCGGATCAGATCGTCGACGGGTTCGTGCGCCTCAGCCAATGCAATGCCGATACTCGTGCCGATGCTGATGGTGCCGCCCGTCGCGAGCGCATACGGCTTCGCGATTTCGCGAATCACGTGTTGTGCGATCGCGACAATCGAGTGCAGCGTCGCCTCTTCGACGATAACGGCAAACTCGTCGCCAAGACGTGCGGCGAATTCGCCGTGACGGAGCGTCTGCCGCAGGCGCGCCGCGACGGTCTCCAGCACTTCGTCGCCCGCGGTATGGCCGTGCCGGTCGTTGGCCTGCTTGAAGCCGTCCAGATCGAGGTACAGGACAGCGGTGTGCATCCCGCTTACGGCATGCGCCTTCAACAGGATTTTCTCCAGACGTTCGCGCAATTCGCGCCGGTTCGCGAGTCCCGTCAGCGAGTCGTGGCGAGCGAGATACAGCACCTTGGCTTCGCTTTGCCTGCGCTCGGTCACATCCTCGATGATCACGACAGCGCTGCCGTCGGGAACCGGATTGCGCCGCAATTCCAGCTGACGGCCGTTGCGCAGTTCCAGCGCGAGAGGCCGCCGCTTTTCGTGCGGCCAGGCGCTGCATCGCTCGATGAACTGCTGCCGCAGCGCGTCGTCGAATTGTGCAAAACCGGCATGGGCGATGAACTCAGGCAGCGGCAAGTTGAGCTTGAGCATGTCGACGTTCGTGCCGAACAGCTGCGCAGTGCGGCTATTGGCGATCACCACTTTGCCGGCACGATCGAGCGTGCAAAGCCCGTGCGGCATATGGGTCAGCGCGGCATCGAAGCGCGCCGCGAGTTCGGCGTGGTTCTGCTCGGCGATCATCAGCGCCACGAGCCCCCGGTAGTGGCGCCGCACGATGGACGTCATGGCGCCGACATACAGAACGAGAGGCGGCATCAGGATCCAGGAGCCGTCGGTGGGCGAGAGCAGCGCGCCGATTCCGATAGGTGTCGACACGACGCATATCTGGGCGATCGCGAGACGACGCCGCCGAGTATGCCCGACGCCACCATGATGGCGAGTGCGGCCAGCGTGGTGTCGGCGGTGCTGACGCACGCAGCCCATCGTCCCGAGTCCGAGCATGAGGCTCGTGGCGACGCACAGCGGCGCGTAGGCAAGCCGCCCACGGCCCCGGGTTGCCCGCGCCTTTGCGGCCATGCGTGAGATACGCGTGGATGATGGTCAGGCGTCCTAGCAATAGCCAGACGTCGGCGAACAGCCACACGATCGCCCACGGCTGATGCAGGCGCATATAAGCGGCCACCGCGACGAAGGCACTGGCGACGATCGACATGACGAGCGGCCACCGGTTGTCGAACAGCGCGGACAACAGACGGGCCCGGATAGCGGGCGAGACGGCTCTGCCCCAGTCGGGCGGGGCCGCGAGGATCGACTCGGAAACGGAAAGATTGACTGCCATGGTGCCGCTCAGATCGGTGCGGGGCGGAGCTAGGGTGGCCTGTCTTAACGTCGGGGCGCGGCGGTTCTTTATGAGGAGTTGCCCGGAGTACCCGCCGTGCCGCGTTTCGGCCTCACGCCCGGTGGTAACATTTGTTGTCATCCTCTCAACCCTCGGGCGGACCTTCGCATGCCAGACAGTTTCGACCAGCTCGCCGCCCTGATCCGGGCGCGCTTCTCCGAACTGAGTCCGCAATTCCAGATGGGGGCGGGTTTCCTGCTCGACCATCCGGACGAAGTCGCGGTCTCGTCGATGCGCAAGGTCGCCGAGCGCGCGCAGGTGCAACCGGCCTCGCTCGTGCGTCTTTCGCAGCAACTCGGCTTTCCGGGCTGGAACGAACTGCGCAACCTGTTTGTTGCGCGGGTGCGCACGCGGCCCGAGCCGCTGACGAGCCGCGCGCGCTCGCTCGTCAAGTCGAAAGACGCGCTGGCCAACGACCTCCTCGTCGCACAACAGCACAATCTCGAAGTCACGGCCGCGCACAACAGCCGCGTGATCGTGGAGGCGGCGCGCCTGTTGCGGCGTGCGCCGCACGTCCATGTCGCCGGTTTCCGCTCCTGCTACCCGGTCGCCTTCGGGCTCGTGTACGGCTACCGGCTGTTCCGTTCGTCCGTGTCGCTGCTCAACGGCGAAGCCGGCACGCTGGAGATGCAATTGCGTACCGTGAAGCGCGACAGTGCCACTATCGTGATCAGTTTCGCGCCGTATTCCGTCGAAGCCGCGCGCGTCGCGGAAGCCGCGCTGGAAAAGGGCAGCAACCTGATTGCGATTACCGACAGCGCCGTCTCGCCCATCGCGTTGAATGCCGACAAGGTGCTGATCTTCTCGCACGAGAGCCCGTCGTTCTTTCCGTCGCTCGTGGCAGCCACCGCCATCGCCGAGCCTCGTTGCGCATCTGCTCGCGCTCGAGGGTGCGGACGCCGTCGAACAGTTGGGCATCGCCGAGCAATCGCTGCACGCCAAGGGCGCCTACGTGCCCTGATTTCCTTCTCGGGATTCACGGACTGATGTCGGTGCGCCGTGTTTGACAACAAATGTTGTTTTAGCATATAAATGTGTACCGATTGTTGAGTTCCTGGGGCCGACGGCGGGCGCGGTGCCGCTGCGCGGGCGCGGACTGTTTGTCGGCGTCGAACTGGTGAAGGACCGCGAGACCAGGGCGCCTTTCGACGCAAAGCTCAAGCTGCATGCGGCGATTCGCCGGGAAGCATTTGCGCGCGGCTTGATGGTGTATCCGATGGGCGGCACGGTCGACGGCAAGATCGGCGATCATGTGCTGCTCGCGCCGCTGTTCATCTGCACCGCGCGACATCGACGAGATGGTGAGCCGCCTCGCCGATGCGATAGACGGCGCGCTCGCCGAGGCCTGAGCGCACGGCGCGGCAAAGCCGCGCTGAGAACATACCTGATTTCATCCATTTTCGACTTGCGAGGCCACGATGACCGAGCGCTTGCCCGCCTTCCAGATCTCCGACGCGTCGCCGGAACAAAAGACTGTTCTCGACAGAATTTTGTCCGGTCCGCGCGGCAACCTGAACGGACCGTTTCTCGGCTGGATTCATAGCCCGGAACTCGCGCAGCAGGCGCAGCGCCTCGGCGCCTTCTGCCGCTACCGCACGGGTTTGCCGCTGCGGCTCTCCGAACTCGCCATTCTCGTGACGGCGGCGCGCTGGCAGGCGCAGGCGGAGTGGTACATCCACTATCCGATTGCGCTCGAAGCCGGCGTGCGCGAGGCTGACGCCGAGGCGATCCGCGCGGGCCGGCGGCCTGCCTTCGCGGATGCCGACGACGCGCTCATCAACGATTTCGCGAGCGAGCTGTACGACACCAAACGCGTGTCCGACGCGACGTATCAGAAGGCGCTCTGGCGTTTCGGGCATCAGGTGGTCATCAACCTCGTGGGGCTGCTCGGCTACTACGCACTCGTCGCGATGACGCTGAACGTGTTCGACATGCGCGCCATCGGCCAGGACAGCCTGCCGTTCGCTGAGTAAGCCCCGTCTGGTCGATTGGTGGCCGCGGCGCTGTTGCCGCCCGCCTGCCACCGTCACGGCATTGGCACACGGAAGCGCCTATGATGAAGGTCGGTCCACGTCCGCGCCCTTAAGGCAGCGCCGCACTCGCGACCGATGCAGGCGCCGCGGAACCTCCGGGCTGGACCGTTGCGGCGGGCATCACAATCATTACGCAGCGCGCGAAGCAGGGCAGAAACAGGAGAGAGCGATGAAGCGCAAGGCATCAGCAGTCTGGCAAGGCGGTCTGCAAGACGGCAAGGGCTCTCCATTTCGACCGATAGCGGCGTCCTCAAGGAGACTCAATATTCGTTTTCCACGCGCTTCGCGGACGGCATCGGCACGAACCCGGAAGAGCTGATCGCGGCCGCGCACGCGGGCTGCTTTTCGATGGCGCTGTCGGCGGAATTGGGGAAGGCGGGGATCACGCCGGAACGGATCGGCACGACCGCGACAGTCACGCTCGATAAAGACGGCGGCGGCTTTACGATCACCACTGTGCATCTGGACGTGGCCGTGAAAATTCCCGGCGGCGACAAGGCCGCGTTCGACAAGGCCACCGCGGACGCGAAGGCCGGCTGTCCGGTCTCGAAGGTGCTGAACGCCACCATCACGATGGATGCCAGGCTCGAGACCTGAGTCGAAACGCAGCACAATCGCGGCGGGCGAAGCCTCTATCTATCGCCTCGCCGTTCATGGAAAAACTCCGGGCAATCCACGCCGCAGTGCCGGCCACTTGCGCCGGCGCGGCGTTTCTCGACGACATCGCGATGACTACTCAAGCCGAAAAAGCAGCGCAATTCCAGGCGTTGACAGAGCGCAAGACGCTTTCGTCATTCCTAATCCGTGGGACATCGGTTCGGCGCGGCTGCTTGCGCTGGCCGGCTTCAAGGCGTTCGCCACGAGCGGCGCAGGCGGGCGTGGTCGGCGGCTCGATAGAAGACGCGACCGGCCGCGCCGACGAGCCCATCTACCCGTTCGAGGCCGCCGTCGAGCGGGTGCGCGCCGCGGTCGAAGCGGCTCGCGCGCAGCCGTTTCCGTTCACGCTCACGGCGCGGGCCGAGAACTATCTGGCGGGCCGTCCCGATCTCGACGACACGATCCGCCGGCTGCAGGCCTATCAGCAAGCCGGCGCCGACGTGCTGTATGCACCCGGGCTCAAGACGCGCGAGGAAATCGCCCGTGGTCGGCGCGCTCGAGCGCCCTGTCAACGTGCTGATGGGCTTGCAGGGCGTGCTGCTCAGCTTCGACGAACTGCGCGCGATGGGCGTGCGGCGCGTGAGCGTCGGCGGTTCGCTCGCGCGCTCGGCGCTCGGCGCTTTTTTGCGCGCCGCTCATGAGATTCGCGATCAGGGCACCTTCACTTACACGAAGGAAGCGGCGAGCGGCAGCGAACTCAACGAGTTCTTCGCGACCGCCGAGCGCAAGTGGCCGACGCCGCGCTGACTAACACCGCCCGCGCGGCCTACGAGATTCCGGGTTGATTTGTTGAACGTTTGGTCATAATATGGGTGGGATGAAGTCCTCTGGTCAACCCCGCTTTCAACCCCCGTCCCAGCCCAATTCGTCGCGGAAAAAGGCGGGGCAGATCGGCCCGCGCGGCCGTCCGCGCGAGTTCGATACGGAGGCGGTGCTGGCCAGCGCGAGCCAGGTGTTCTGGAACCACGGCTACCACGCCACCTCCATCGACGACCTGTGCAAGGCGACCGGCCTGCTGCGCGGCAGCCTGTATGGCGTATTCGGCGACAAGCATGGCATCATGCTGGCCGCGCTGGACCATTACGCCGAGGGCTCGGTCGCCCGTCTCGCCGAGCGGCTGAATGCGCCGGTGCCGCCGGAAGAGGCGCTGCGCAACGCGCTGCTGCATTACGCGCGGGTCGCCTGCGCGCTGTCCGGCGAGCGCAGCTGCTTCATCACCAACACCACGCTCGAAATGCAGCCCGGCGACGAGGCGTTGCGCGAGCGGGTCGCCGCCATCCAGCGCCGCATGGCCACTTTGCTGGCGGCGTCGGTTATCCGCGCGCAGGCAAGCGGCGCATTCAACTCCACGCTGGACGAAAAAGCCGTCGGCGATTTTCTGTTGTGCGTGATGCAAGGCCTGCGCGTGCTCGGCCGGGTCGCCCACAAGGAAGACGCGCTAGTCGGTATCGTCGATGTCGCGATGCGAGCCCTCGTCTAATTTTTTGCCGATTTATTGAACGATCAGTCATGAAATCAGACCCGATTCAATCGTCACCTTCGGTTTTCCCCAGCGCAGCGGGGGCAGTCGGCACAGTCGGCTCCACAGTCGCCCACTGCAGTGCCGCAAGCGCCAAAAGCGTCGCGGTGTGCCCAGGATCCGCGGCGGCGAGCGCCGCGGCAAAGCGTGCGGCCGGCGCCGCGCGTCAGGCCGCAACCGCGGACGGCAACCACAGCGCAACCCTGCGCGCCGCCGACCAACCCCCATGCGCTTCCAGCGCCAGGGGCTCGCGCTCGCCGTGCTGTTCGTCGGCGCTTTCCTCGCGCCGCTCGACTACTTCATCGTGAATCTCGCGCTGCCGTCCATCCGCACCGGCCTGAACGCGACCGACGCGCAGCTGCAGCTCGTCGTGTCGGCCTACGCCTCCGGTGTACGCGGTGCTGCTGATTACCGGCGGACGGCTCGGCGACCTGTTTGGCCGGCGCCGCATGTTCATGACCGGCATGGCGGCGTTCGTGATTGCGTCGGCGCTGTGCGGCTTCGCGACGAGCGGCCACATGCTCGTGATTTCGCGCATCGTGCAGGGCATGGCGGCGGCCGTCATGCACCGCAGTACTGGCGACGATCCGCACGGTCGTGCCGCTGCATCAGCAGACGCGCGTGATGAGCTTTTACGGCTTCGTCTTCGGGCTTTCGTCGATTGTCGGGCAGCTCGGCGGCGCGCTGATTACCTATCACCCGTTCGCCCTCGACTGGCGCATCATCTTTCTGATCAATATTCCGATCGGCATTGCCGCGTTTCTCGGCACGTGGAAGTTCGTGCCCGAAAACCAGCCGGCCACGCGCACCAGCCTCGACATCAAGGGCGTGGTGCTGCTGTCCGCGGTGCTGCTGCTCGTCATTTACCCGATGACGCACGGCCGCGAGGCCGGCTGGCCCGCCTGGACCTTTGCGATGTTCGCGCTCGCGGTGCCCGCGTTCGCGCTCTTTGTCGTCACGGAAAAGCGGGTGGAGCGGGGCGGCGGCCACCCGCTCGTCGATCTGCAGCTGTTTCGCAACCGCGCGTTCGCGCTCGGCCTCGTGCTGGCGTTCCTGTTCTATTGCAACCGCGCGTTTTTCCTAACCTACGGCATCTTTCTGCAGACCGGCTTGCACTGGACGCCGCTCGCCTCGGGTATCGCCATCATGCCCTTCGCGATCGGCTTCGTGATCGGGCCGCTCGCTTCGCCGGCAGTCGTCAAGCGCATCGGCAGCCATGTGCTCACGCTCGGCTTTTCGATGATGACGCTCGGTTTCGCCGTGACCGGCTGGGCCGCGGGCGAGGCGGCGGCGCCCGACCTGGCCTTCTACGCGGGCCTCGTCTGCGCGGGCGTCGGTAACGGCTTGCTGCTGCCGTCGATCATGCGCATTGCGCTGCAGGAAGTCGCGCCTGAAAAAGCAGGGCTCGCGTCGGGCGTGATTTCATCGACTTTGCAGATCGGCTCGGCGTTCGGCACAGCCGCGATCAGCGGCGCATTTTTCGGGGCGCTGGGGGCGGCCGGCGCGGTCGGCGCAAGCGGGGCGACCGGGGCCGCCGCCGCGCTGGCGACGCTTGCCGCATACGCCCACGCGTTCCAGCTGAGCCTCGCCATCGACGCCGCGCTGATGTTCATCTGCATCGGCGTTTCGGTCCTGCTCGTGCGGCACCAGCAACTCGCGCGGAGCCGCGCCGCACGGGCGCTTTAAAACCGCGCGGCAGTAATCGTTTTCATCGCTGTAGCAGCGCAAAAATTATTAGCGCGTTTCACACGATTTTCATTTTAATTGACGCGCCATTTACGGATGATCGGCTCATTCATAGGTAATTCGGACGCGCGGCAAATAGTAACAACCCTAATCGGCATCAAATGTGTTTCAGTTTTGAAGCATTTTTGTCCCTGCATTTTCTACTCGCGGGCAGCCGGTGGCAGTAATTCTTGCGGTCTGTGCGCTCCCGCACCAAGGCGCCCGCGGGCCTTATGCGGGGCGCTTCCGGTGTAACCCGTAATTGCAGTGCGGCAAAATGTCTTTCTCGTCTTAATGAAAACCTATCAATAAAAAGCGCTTGCCGTATTTAATTTCGGTTGTTAATCTGAACGCGTTTTAGAGGTCTCTCTC
Organism: uncultured Paraburkholderia sp.; assembly: GCA_940746715.1. GTDB lineage: Bacteria > Pseudomonadota > Gammaproteobacteria > Burkholderiales > Burkholderiaceae > Paraburkholderia. The sequence continues at coordinate 212,462 of CALNWN010000002.1, read as the reverse complement.
AGTCGTTCCTGGTCGAGTCTGAATCGATAGACGGCGCAATGACTTAAATACTGCAAACGGTTCCGTAGAGGATTGAAAATGCTGACCGCTACCATTGACGCACTCACACCGCCTCCCGCCCGCTTCTCCACCGGCGACGTCGTCACGTTGAAAGACGGCGGCCCGCGCATGAGCGCTTCCACGCCTTGCACGACACCGGTTGAGAGCAGCAGCTTCGGCTGATAGTGCAGTATCAGCTGGCCTTCTTCGAGCTCGCGCCGCAGGTTCGTGTCGAGCCACATGTATTCGGCGACCTTGCGGTTCATCTCCGGCGAAAACACGCGGTGCGTGCGCTTGCCTTCGTCTTTGGCCACGTACATTGCGGTGTCGGCCGAGCGGATCAGCGACTCCAGGTTGTCGCCGTGTTCCGGATAGCGTGCGATGCCGATCGAGCAGCCCGTATAGACTTCGACGAGACCGAGGCTGAACGGCGTGCGCATGCGCTCGAGGATGCGCTGCGCGGTCGCTTCGAGTTCGTGGGCGGTGCCTTTTGCCGCGAGCACGATGAACTCGTCGCCGCCGAGGCACGCCAGCGTGTCGCCTTCGTTCAGACAGGTGCCGATGGCCGCCGATACATCGCGGATCAGGCGGTCGCCGAATACATGGCCGTAGTGATCGTTGACCTTCTTGAAGTTGTCAAGGTCGAGAAACAGCACGCCCACCGACTCACCGGGCGCAGCCTCTTCGATGGCGGTGCGGATCTTGTCCTGGATCGCGTTGCGATTGGCGAGGCCGGTGAGCGAATCCGTATTCGCGAGCTGCGTGAGCCGCTCCTGCGCGAGACGTTCCTCCGTGATGTCGGTGCCGGAGCAGATGAGGTACTGCTCGTCGACGCCGCTGCCGCTTTGCACGAACTTGTTGCGAAACAGGAAGAGCCGCTCGCCGTTGAGCGTTTTCACGCGCCGCTCGACTTCATACGACACGCCGCGATTGAAGAAGCCCGCAATGTTCTGACTCGACGCGGCGCCGTCTTCCGACGACATGAAAAGCGCCCACACATTGCGCCCGATAATCTTCTCTTCCTTCACGCCCGTCAGTTCTTCGGCGAGGCGGTTAAAGCGCTGGATGCGCCCGTGCCGGTCGACGATCACGACAACCGAATTGACTTCGGACACGACCTGCTCGGCGAACGACAGGCCATGCATCAGATCGCGCGCGACCGACTCCGTGTCGTCATAAGCGGAAGCGGTGCCCGCTCAGTTGCTGCTGTTGATTTTTCTGCCGACGAGGTGCAGGCGCAGCGGCTCGCCGAAAAGGCGGACGTCGAGAACCACATGAGAAGTAATGCCCGTCAGGCAGCGGATTTGTGCTGCCTGCTGGGGATTCAGCGGAATGGCCACGTTGGCCGGCACGTCGCCAGTGACTGGCGTCAGTTCGAGCGCGTTGCTGTCGCTCGACAGACGCCAGCAAGGGCTGCTTGTGCCGAACTGCGCATAAAGCACCTGCTCGTGTTGGTCGTCATTCATGGGATCCCCGGGCGGTGTGCCGTTTCGGCCTGATGGCGGATAGCGGCAGACATCTTCATCATACTTAAAGACGAGCCCATTGTAGCGAAGCCACTGGAATTCGGGCCATAAAACATCTATGGCGCGCGTTCGTATGTCGCGCGTGTGAATCGGTAAAAGCGGCACTCCGAAACATGCGGGGCGGGGATTATTTACGCGCGGTGCATGTCCGGACCGACGCCTGGGATCGACGCCTAGAACCGACGCGTAAGCCAGCTGCGTGCGCGCTCGCGTTCAGCCGGGTTCGCCTCCACCGACGCCTCGAACCAGAAAGTGCCTGCCACGAGCGTGGCCACCACGATGCCGTCGCGAAACAGAATGCGGTTGCCCGCCACAGCCGGCACGCGTTCGCCGACCAGCAGCGTGCCCGCCAGATTCAACGGATCGGTGCCGCCGACGCATACAAAAGCACCATCGTTCGCATGCCTTCGTACTTCGCGCAGCAACGGAATCGCTTCCGGCAACGCAAATTGCTCGCCGCGAGTCCATTGACGAAACGTCCGCCGCGGATCACGCCGCGCGCCTCCAGCCGCTGATACACACGCAGCAGGTCGCGCCACGGCGGCAGCCAGTCGGCTTCGCGCGCGAGAAGACGCCAGAAAACGACGCCGTAGCGCCGCAGCAACGTCATCGCGACATGTTCAAGAATTTCCGGCGGCAATGAACGCCGTTGTAGTTGTGATTGCGGCTGCGCGTCCGCTTTCGCATCGCCAGCTGGCGCGCAGGCGGCCAGCGAAGCGCGCCGGTTGACGAGCGCCCAGCGTCCCGCGTCGTCCATTCCTCCGATCAAAGCCGTCGAGCGCGCGCCGGCTGCCTGCATACGCATTGCGTTTGGCGGCCGGTTTCAGCCGCGCGCAGACCCGCGAAACTGTCCGAATTGACGAGACCGGCCGCCACCAGCTCGCCGAGTGCGCTTTCCAGCTCGATACGCAATACGCGAAGCTCGTGCAGCAGTTCGTCGAAGAACATCGCGCCGTGTGCCGAGAGCAGGTCGTGAACCGCTTGCGCCCGCGCCGACAGCTCCGGTGGCGCGCCGGATCGATCAGCGCGCTCCAGGCGCGCACCTGCGCGCGCGGCAGCAGCAAGATAGGCGTGCCGCGCACCGGGCCGGCGGCGCTGCGCGAACGCTCGGTGAGCCGCGTCCAGACGATCTTGCCCGCGCGACATAGTTCGTCGAGCGAAGTATTGGCGTACGCCTTCACGCGCGCGGGCAGGATGTCCTCCTCCCGGGCGCCGGCGGCGGCCTCGAAGCCTTCCAGCTGATCCAGCACGGCGGCCAGCGCATCGCGGCCCTCGCTGCGCGTGTCCGGCGTCAGATGCTGCCATTCGAACAGAAAGCGCATGAAATCGTGCCGCTCCACCGGCTCGATTTCGCGGCGCAAACGCTTGACGGTGTAGCGGTGAATGCGCGCGAGCAGGTGCCGCTCGCACCATTCGTCGGCGGCCGCCTGGCGGGTGAAGCGGCCGCGCATCACATAGCCTTCGGCTTCGAGTCGGCCGAGCGCCTGTTCGACCGACGTCTGCGGCAGCCGCAGCGCGTCTGCGATCGCGCTCGCCGGCAGCGGGCCGAAACCGGTGAGCCGCGCGCGCAGCACGTCGAGCAGGGCGTCGTCGGCGCTCCATTCGTCGGTGAAACCCTTCGGCGCGCTGAGCGGCGGCGTGAAGCGCGGGCCCTTCGTGTCGGGATAAAGCGCGGCGAAGCAGGTCAGCCGCTCGGCAGGCAGCCACAGGGCCGCGTCGGCGGCGATCTGCAGACGCGTCGCGCGGCCCGATTGCGCAAGCGCTGCGAGCCACGCCAGCCAGCCTTCGTTGCCGCGCGCCTCGGCTTCGGTGATGCACGCGAGGCCCGTGAGCGCCTCGTGCATTTCGTCGACGCTGCGCGCTTGCGGCCATGCCTCTTCGCGCACGCTTGCAATGGCGTCGGCGTCGAGCGCGCCGAGGTCGTCGGCGCTCGACGGATCGGTCCAGCGGCGGTTCAGCACGGCCTGCGTGCGGCGTTCCTCGATCGGCGCGTCGTCGAGATACGCGTACGGCTTTGCATTGAGGATTTCGGCGGCGAGCGGCGAGGGCGCCGGCAAATCGCGCGCGACGAGCCGCACGTCGCCGCTTTCGATACGCCGTAGCAACGCGATCCAGCGCTCGCTGTCCATCGCGTCGTGCAGGCAGTCGTCGACGGTCTGGTCGACCAGCGGATGACGCGGCAGTTCGCGCTCGCCGACCACGTTCTCGAGACACGCGGCCTGCTCGGGGAAGACGCTCGTCAGCAGATCCTCGCTGCGCATGCGCTGCAATTGCGGCGCGGTTTTGCGTCCGCCGGTGTAGCGCGGCAGGCCGAGCGCGGTGGTCGCGTTCCAGCGCCAGCGCACGCCGAAGAGCGGCGCGTCGAGCAGCGCCTGAATCAGCAGATGCTCGGCGCTGTTCGAATGCAGATAGCGCCACACTTCGTCGAGCACGAACGAGTGGCTGCCGGTCAGCGACAGCACGATCGCATCTTCGGTCGCCGCGGCTTGCAGTTCGAAGTTGAACTGGCGGCAAAAGCGCTTGCGCAGCGCGAGGCCCCACGCGCGGTTTACGCGGCTGCCGAACGGCGCGTGAATCACGAGCTGCGTGCCGCCGGATTCGTCGAAGAAACGCTCCATCACGAGCGTGTCCTGCGTCGGCAAGACGCCTAGCGCGGCGCGGGCTCGCGCGAGGTAGTCGACGATCTGGCGCCCTGCGGCTTCATGGAGGCGGAGTTCGGCGACGAGCCAGTCGATCGCGCCTTCGAGGCGCGCGGGCATGGTAATGGAGGCGTCGGCGGATTCGGCCTGCGCTGCGGCGGTGGCCGGTACGGCGTTGCGTGCGTCGGCGGGCTGCGCCTCGAGCAGGCGCCCGATCTGCTCGCGCAGCCGCGCGACGCCGAACGACAGTTCGTCGCTGCGGCCCGGCGCCTCGCCGAGCCAGAACGGGATGTTCGGCGGCTGGCCTTGCGCATCCTCGACGCGCACCCGGCCGCTTTCGATCCGCAGAATCCGGTACGACGCGTTGCCGAGCTGGAACACGTCGCCCGCGAGGCTTTCGACCGCGAAGTCTTCGTTGACCGTGCCGATATTGATCGCCTGCGGCTCCAGCACGACTGCATAGTCCGCGTTTTCGGGAATCGTGCCGCCCGACGTGACCGCGACGAGTTTGCCGCCGCGCCGGCCGCGCAATGTGCCGCTCACCACGTCGCGCGGTGAATGTAGGCGGCGCGCGGCCCATTGCGGCTCGTGTAGCCTTCGGCGAGCATGCGCAGCACTGCGTCGTACTGCTCGCGCGTGAGTTCCGCATACGGCGCGGCGCGGCGCATCAGTTCGAACAGGGCGTCTTCGCTCCATTCGGCGCTCGAGACCTCCGCGACGATCTGCTGCGCGAGCACGTCGAGCGGCGCGCGCGGAATGCGCAGCGCGTCGAGTTCGCCGCGCCGCACGCAATCCGGCAGCGCGGCGCATTCGATCAGGTCGTCGCGCGAAGTCGGAAAGAGCCGTCCTTTGGGCATGCCGCCCACATGATGGCCCGAGCGCCCGACGCGTTGCAGGAACGGCGCAATCGCGCGCGGCGAACCCATTTGACAGACGAGGTCGACGTCGCCGATATCGATGCCGAGTTCAGCGAAGCAGTGGCGATCAGCACACGCAAGTCGCCGCGCTTGAGCCGCTGCTCGGCGTCGAAACGATGCTCTTTGGCGAGGCTGCCGTGGTGCGCGGCGACAGCGTCCTTGCCGAGCCGCTCGGTCAGGTGACGCGCCGCGCGTTCGGCCATACGGCGCGTGTTGACGAAGATCAGCGTCGTGCGATGCAGCGCGACCAGTTCCGCGAGGCGGTCGTAGACGCGCTCCCACACCTCGTTCGGCATGACGGCTTCGAGCGGCACCGGCGGAATTTCCAGCGCCAGATCGCGCTCGCGGATATGGCCGACGTCGACGATCGCGCAATCGGCCGGCATCTCGCTGTCGACACTCGCGCCTCCTACGAGAAATCGTGCTACGGCGCTGACCGGCTTTTGCGTCGCGGAGAGGCCGATGCGCGGCAGACGCCGCCCGCACAGCGCATCGAGCCTCTCGAGGCTGAGCGCCAGATGGCTGCCGCGCTTGCTGCCGGCCAGCGCATGAATTTCGTCGACGATCACGGTGCGCACCGTCGACAGCATGCGCCGGCCGGAATCGGAGCCGAGCAGCACGTAGAGCGATTCGGGCGTGGTGACGAGAGTGTGCGGCGCGCGCTTTTTGAGCGCGTTGCGCTCCTGCTGCGTGGTGTCGCCGGTGCGCACGGCCGTGCGGATGTCGAGCGGCGGCAGCCCGCGCGTCGAGTTGCGCGGCGATGCCTTGCAGCGGCATCTGCAGATTGAGACGGATGTCGTTGGAGAGCGCCTTGAGCGGCATACATAGACCACGAGCGTTTCGTCGGGCAGCTCGCCGTTGCCGGCGAGGCCTTGCTGGACTAGGTCGTCGAGGGCGGACAGGAACGCGGTGAGGGTTTTGCCGGAACCCGTCGGCGCGGCGACGAGCGTGGAGCGGCCCCCGCGGATGGGCGGCCACGCGGCGGCCTGCGCGTCGGTCGGCGCGGAGAAAGTCTTCAGGAACCAGCCGGCCAGTGCGCCATGCGCCGGGCTGCGGTCAGGCGACGGCGCTGCCGCGAGCTCGCGCGGCGGGTCGGCGGTGGCGGCAGTCGTGGGGTGGCTGAATTCATACGCGATCAGATGGGGGCGCGAGGCCCGATATCCAGACGACGCCCGGTCCGTGTGTTTGCTTCAGGACGGCAGGATCGGAAGTCAGTCTCGCAGGTTTTCGCGGGATTTGCCAAACGCTGGGGAGGCCTCGCCGCGCCGCTTGCGCTTCCCGGCGCGAGGGCCGCTCGCCTGCTGAAGCCGGCCGATTGCAGTACTCTTTACGGCTTACCTGTCCACTCATCCACGATGGAGTTTCGACAATGCGATACAACCAGCTGGGGCGTACCGGGATTTTTGTTTCAGAGCTGTGTCTGGGCACGATGACCTTCGGCGGCGGCGAAGGCATGTGGAAGCAGATCGGCGACTTGCAGTAGGCGGACGCGGAACGGCTCGTCGGCCGGGCGCTCGACGCGGGCATCAATTTCATCGATACCGCCGACGTCTACGCCGAAGGCCTTTCCGAGCAGATCACCGGCCAGGCGCTGAAAAACCTGAAGGTGCCGCGCGACAAGGTCGTGGTCGCCACCAAGGTGTTCGGTCCGACCGGCGAGTTTCCGAATGCGCGCGGCGCGTCGCAGTATCACATTATCGACGGCGTGAAGGCGAGCCTGAAGCGCCTGCAGCTCGACCATGTGGACCTGTATCAGATTCACGGTTTCGACCCGGCCACGCCGATCGAGGAAACCGTGCGCGCGCTCGATACGCTCGTGCAGCATGGCCACGTGCGCTATGTCGGCGTCTCGAACTGGGCGGCGTGGCAGATCGTGAAGGCGCTCGGCATTGCCGAGCGTCTGGGGCTCGCGCGTTTCGAGACGCTGCAGGCTTATTACACGGTCGCGGGCCGCGACCTAGAGCGCGAACTCGTGCCGATGCTGCAAACCGAAGGGCTCGGGCTGATGGTGTGGAGTCCGCTCGCGGGCGGGCTGCTGAGCGGCAAGTATGGACGCGAGCAGCAGGGCGAGGCGGGCAGCCGGCGCACGACGTTCGACTTCCCGCCGGTCGACCGGGAACGCGCGTACGGCTGTATCGACGTCATGCGCGAGATCGCTGAGGCCAAAGGCGCGTCGGTCGCGCAGATCGCGCTCGCGTGGCTGCTGCATCAGCGGGTGGTGAGCTCGGTGATCGTCGGAGCAAAGAAAGTCGAGCAGCTCGACGACAATATCGCAGCCACCGGCGTTGCGCTCACCGCTAAGGAACTGGCGAAGCTCGATCAGGTGAGCGCTTTGCCCGCGGAGTATCCGGGCTGGATGCTGGCGCGCCAGGGCGAGGCGCGCCGCAAGCAGCTGGAGGAGGCGCGGCGGGTGGGGTGAGGGGAGGGAAGGACGGGCGGTGGGGTGGTTTGACGGTCGTCGGGAGGCGCGATGGCCGGTCTGACTCGTCGCCTCCCGGAGCCCAGGACTTGGCTTAACCCGCCGCCCCCGCCGCCACCGCATCCATCGTCCGCGCCGAGTAAACCATTGCCGCGCCGGCATTAATCGCGACCGCGACACCGAGCGCTTCCGCGATTTCCTCGCGGGTAGCGCCGTGCTTCAGCGCTTCTGCCGTGTGCACCGTCGTGATACAGCCGTCGCAGCGCAAACTGACCGCGACCGCGACCGCAATCAGTTCGCGCGTCTTCGCGCCCAGCAGATCGTTTTTCTGGCCTGCGCCCGACAGCGCCTGATAACCCTTCACCGTGTCCGGCGACAGCTTGCCGATCTCGCCGATGCGTCCAAACAGTTCCTTCCGGTATTCGATCCAGTTCAGCATGGCAATGCTCCTTCGTCTGTTGCGCACCGGTGGTTGCCGGCGTCGTGAGACAAAGTATTGCGCCCTGCGGCGATATCCTGAATACTCGGTGGGCTCAACTTTTAGCGCGAACGTCTCATGGACACGCTCAGCCGATTGCTCGACCTCGCCCGGCCGCAGGCCAGCCTCGATCTGCGCTGCCTGCTCGCCGGCGCATTCGACGTCGACCATGCGCCGATGGATCCGGGCATCGCGCCGTTTCATCTGGTGCTCGGCGGGCAAATGTGTCGTGGAGACGGCGGACGGCGCCTAGGTGCCGCTCCAAACCGGCGACTTCATGCTGTTTCCACGCGGCGCGGCGCATCGCGTGAGAGATACGCAGCGCCGCGCGACCGCCGCCCCGCTCGCGATCACTCACGACGGGCTGCTGCCCATCAAACATAACCAGGCAGGCGGGAGCGGCGAACTCGCGAACAGCACGACGACCGAAGCCGACCTCGACCTGCTGTGCGGCCGCTTCGTCTACACGCCGGGTTCGTCGGCCTTGTTGCTCAACGCGCTGCCCGATCCATTCCATGTGTCCCTCGGCGGCACGCAGGCGCTCGGCTCCTTACAGGCGCTCATCGGGCTTATGCGCGACGAAGCCGGGCAGCGCCGGCCTGGCGCGCTCGCCGACCCGCGTTTGGCGTCGTCGGTGCAGGGCATGCTCGACGCGCCGGAGCGGGCGTGGACCATCGCCGAACTCGGCGAGCTGGCCGCGATGTCGCGCGCCACTTACGCGCGGCGTTTCAACGAACGCGCCGGCATGACGGTGATGGATTTCCTCACGCAGATCCGCATGACGATCGCTTGCGATCTGCTGCGCCGGACACAGCGCAGCGCGGCGGAAATCGGCGAGGCGGTGGGCTATCAATCGGAAGCGGCGTTCGGCAAGGCGTTCCAGCAAAGCGTCGGCGTGACGCCGGGGCGCTACCGGCGGCTGCCGCATGACGGCGCGCTGGCCGCCGCTCAATAAGGCAGCGGCAGGCTGCACGGCGTGGATTGCCGCTCACCGCCCATCCCCTCGCGCACCGAACCAACGCTTCTCCACCACCGACATCAGCCACGCGATCACCAGCGCGCACACCGTGCCGAGCGTGACTTCGCCGAGGCGCAGCAACGCCTTGTCCCACGCGGGCCCGATGCCCGGCACCAGCACAGCATGATGGTCGCGGTAATGCCGTCCAGTCTCGCGGCGCTGCCCCCACGTTGACGAGCCAGCAGATCACGATGGCCGCCACCGTCGCGCCGTAAGCCGCGAAATAGCCGTGGCCGAGCGTCGCGCACGCGAGCCCGCACAGACCGCCGACCATCGCGCCGATGAACTGGTCGCGCGACAGCTTGCGCGTGTCGAATAGCTGTGCTGGCTGACTGCGATTGCGGTAATCGCGGCCCAGAACGCATCAGCCCGCCTTCGGCGAGGCGCTCGGCGACCGGCAGCGATTTCAGGAAGGCGAACAGCGACTCGCTGGCGCTCGCGCGTCTGGTTCGGGCTGGAGGGTCGGAGGGCGTCATCGGCGGGCGAACTGGAAGGCAGGCGGAAGCCGGGGAGGCGTCCGTATTCTAGCTTTCGCGACGACGCAGCTGGCGGTAGCGGTTCATCAGCGGCGTCGCCGACACGCCGTGGATCACCACCGAAGCCGTCACCACCGCGAGCGCGAGCGGCATCAACGGTTGAATGTCGGCGGCGGGCCCGTGTTCGAGGGCATACGCGAGGTAGTAGAACGAGCCCACGCCGCGAATGCCGAACCAGCTCATCAGGCGCCGTTGCGTCGGCGAAGCGGCCGAGCCCAGCAGCGACAACTCCACCGAAGCAGGCCGGACGAAAAAGAACAGCGCCACGACGAGCGCAAACGCGTGCCAGGTGAAGAGCGGCGCGCTCAACGTGGCGAGCACATTGCCGACCATCGCCATGATGATGACTTCGGCGATGCGTTCCAGCTCGATCGTAAAGCCGAGCACCGATTCCGTCATGAACGCGTGCGCCTTGTCGGGATCGGACGCGGTCGCTTCGACATCGGCGGAATCGACCGTGCCGATCGCCTCGCGCGGCGAGCTTCAGGTTGAGCACGTCGCTTGCGCTGGCCCCGTGCATCGCGCAAAAGGCGAGGCCGATCATCGCGAAAGGCAACGCGATGCCGTCGTTCAGGTCGCCTTCGCCGGAGAGCGCGAAGCGCAGCAGATCGTGGTCGCCCGGGTTATGTACCTGGACGTCGTGAGCGAGCACCGGGTCCGTCGGCGCGAGGATCGCGGCTAGCAGAATGGCGGGCCCCCCAGCCGAGATGAAGCACGTACACGCGGGCGAGGAGCGGCACGGTCCACAGCTTGTCGAGCACGCCCACGCGCAGGCGCAGTCCGATCGCGAACAGCGACACCAGCAGCGCGATTTCGGTGAGGGTGCGCAGCAGGTGCGCGTCGGCGCTCATGTCGAGGTGCAGCAGGCCGAGGCCCGGCGGCCCGAGCGCGTAACCGATCGCGAGATAGACCATCGCCGCGCTGACGGGCAGCCGGCGCAGGGTCGTCGCGGCCAGGCACATGAAAACGAGCACCGCGCCGACAATGAGGAACCACAGAGTTTCGTGCATGGGCATCCGGTTAAGGCGGCATGCGAACAGCGCATCGCAGGCCGGGTGGATGGACGCGGGCCTGACGCATCGCGTGAACGCACGCGCGCGCATGCGATGTGTCAGGGCGCGCACGAACGCGGACAACGGCGAATGGATGCTGACGAATGCGGCTTCAGGGCGCGCGTCCAAACGCTTCGCGCAGCTTGCGCTTGGCTTGCTCCAGCGTGGCGCGGCGAGTTTTCGGCAGGTTGCGGCCCGCGCGGTTAATGTAGAAATTGAGCATCGACATCGCCGATTGGAAAGGTGTGCCTTTGCGGCGTCGGCTTCGGCTCGAAGACTGCTTCAGCGATTGCGCGATCTCTTCTGCATTGCCGGTCTTGAAGATGTCCCGCTCGAGATCCATCGCATCGCTCGTTTCCATCACATGATGGGACCACTTGCGCCCGCTCTTGCCGCGCGCCTGCGGGCGCCCCGCTTTGCTGGCGCTGCTGCGGGCGGCCTTGCGGGTGGCGTTGCCGGTGGCCTTGCGGGCAGCCATGAAACGCGCCTCCTTTTCAGGTTCTGTCTGCGCTCGCCTCATGCGATTCGCGAGACGGTCCGTGCGCCGGACGTCGCAGCGCTCGCCGCGAGCACGGCATGCCGGCACGTCCCCGGCATGCGGCGTGAAGCGTGCACCGCTTCACGCACTCGCCGCAGACTCGAAGGTTACAGCTTGACACCGCCGGCTTCAGGCGCGTCCGACGATCCGGCCGGAATGTCGCCGATGCGGGCGTCGTCGCGCATGTCAAAGCGGTCGCGGCTCCAATACGGCTCGCTGCCGTAGTACTGATGGACCGAGGTGGCCCACGTCGAGTCGGCCATCGACGGCCAATGGTCCTTGTCGAACCCCGGCGCGTTTTTCACGCGCTCGGCCGTCATGTTCAGCACGAAGCACTTCTGCTCGGTGTCGAGGGTGAGCGCCTGCCACGGAATGGCGAGCAGTTTGTCGCCGATGCCAAGAAAACCGCCGCTCGACAGCACGGCATAGGCAACGCGGCCGGAGCGCACGTCCAGCATGATGTCCTTGATCTTGCCGATATCCTCGCCGTCGCTGCTGAGGACCCGGTTGTCGTCGAGCGTGTCTGCCGCCATGACGTCCGGGCCGGGGCCTTCCGCCGTGGCGCTGCCTTTACCGACGATGCGCGCGCCTTCCATGCCTTGCGTCTGACTTTGCATGACCATGATCTGCCTCCTTCGCAGGTTAAGGGTGATGAACAGTGCAGCAACGCGCGTTCCTCGCCGCGTCGTGCGAGTCTTCCCCGGGCGCGAGCGGCGGTGTCCGGCGTCGGCTTCGTCCGCCGCGCGTCGACACGCACGTAAATGATGCGTGCGCGGTTGAAAATCCTACGTCGGCTCCTTACGCGTGCGGGTGTCGCGGTGCGCGTCCTCGGCATGGGGAATGCTCCATCAAGGGTGAGCACCATGAATCGACGCACTGCGGGAGACTCATCATGAGCAACAGAATTCACTATCAGTCGAACATCTGCGGCGGCGATTTCGCGCACGTGCTCGAATGCTTTCGCGACTGGAAATCGCAGACGCTCGTGTATCGCAGGGATCAGCGGATGTTCGAGGGCAAACAGGAAGTGAGGCCGTTGACGGAAGACGTGTTTGCGAACGGCGAGATCGCGCACGATGCGCTCGCGCGCGTTTGTGAGCCGGGCGATCCGTATGCGCTCGCCGCCGAGATCCGCGACGGCGAGCGCGACGTGTGGCTCGTCATGGCCGCGTTCGAGGAAGAAGCTTGATTCGTATGCCGAACTATTTTCGCAAAGCTGTCGACACTGTCAATTGACCGCCGGCTTCTCCGCGCGCGGCGTAACGCCGGCGCGCTCGCCGGCGGCTCGCCGCACGGTCCGCGCGCCGGGTTTTCCAGCGACTTTCGCGCGGGCTCCGCGGCCCGCTTTCTCACCTGCGGCTTCCACAGCTGCCTTGTTCGCCTGCTTGCGAATGGCACGCGACTTCTGCAGCAGCGTCGAAATCGAGCCGTTGATGCTGTCCGCAGCCTGCGCCTCGCGCAGCTTGCGGTCCATTCGCGCCCGCCTGACGCGCAAGCTTCGCCGCGCGCTTTTCCGCGTGCGCGAGCAGTGCGGCAAACGCCACTTCGTCGACCTTGAGCCCGCGTCTGGATTGCCCGGGGGGCAGGCTCTGCAATTCGTCGGCTTCGAAGGCGCTGATGACGGCGGGGTGGATATAGCAGCGCCGGCACACGGCCGGCGTATTGCGCAGCAGGTTCGCCACTTCCTTGACGGTCGCGACGATACGGCGCGCGCCTCCGCGGCGCTGTCGCACACGAGGCGCCGCAGCGTCGCGAGCGCATAGACGCTGCCAGCCCACGTGCGGTAGTCCTTTGCTGTGAAATCGGCGCCGCTCGCGCGGCGCAGATAGTCGTTGATGTCGGCGGATCCGACCGTGCGGCGCGTGCCGTCGTCGAGATACTGGAACAGGTCGTGCCCCGGCAGTTCCGCGCAGCGTCGCACGATGCGCTTCACGCGGGCGTCGTCGACAGTGACGTCGTGCTCGATGCCGCTCTTGCCGCGAAACTTGAAGCGCAGCTGTCCGGCTTCCACCTTCACGTGCTTCTTGCGCAGCGTCGTCAGGCCGTATGACTGATTTTCGCGCGCGTACTCGACGCTGCCGATGCGCACGAGCGTCGTGTCGAGCAGCCGCACGACGGCGGCGATCACCTTGTCGCACGGCATGCCGGGCAATTCGAGGTCGCGCGCGACGCGGGCGCGAATCCGCGGCAACGCGCGGCCGAATTCGGCAATGCGTTCGTACTTGTCGGCGTCGCGCGTTTCGCGCCAGCGCGGGTGATAACGGTACTGCTTGCGCCCGCGCGTGTCGCGGCCGGTTGCCTGGATATGGCCGCGCGGGTCAGGGCAGATCCAGACGTCTTCGTAAGCGGGCGGAATCGCGAGCGAATTGATGCGCTGGATTTCCGCTTCGTCTTCAATGCGTTTTCCTTCGACATCGAAATAGGCGAAGCCGTCTTTCTCGCGCTTGCGCGTGTAGCCGGGCTTGCTGTCGTCGGCATGGCGCAAACCGGGCGGCATCGCGGCGGGCGCGGCCTGCTTCGCGCTGTCGTCGGGCGATGCGGGGCCGTTCGGAGTGGTGCTCTTCGTCGTAGCCATCTTTGCAGGTAGAACTTTCAAGCGTGAAGCGCGTGGCGCCATTGATGGCCCGGAGCAAGCCCGGTGCCTGGCCGCGCGGTCGGCAGGCTGCGGGCGGAACGGTCCTTGCGAAGAAGGTCATATGTATCAACCCACAACCCAATAAAGGAGAGCGCCATGAGCAGTACGCTGAATCTCGATGAGGAGCCGCAACAGGTCGTGAAGCCAACCTCCGGCACGACGGGCACGTTGGGACCGAGCGATTCGTCCGATAGCGGCAGCGATGTGGCCGGCGAAAAGCGGCATGAGTTCGACGTCGAAACGGAACTCGACAACCACGCGCTCGAAACCGGCGAGCTGGAACTGGGCAGCGACACGGATCGCGCGGGGACCGGGGAGCGCGCGTCAGCCGACGGCGATTCGACGCTCGACCCCGATCACGACATCGAGCCGGATCGCATCGTGATGCCGCCGGGCGCGGATGATGCCGAGGGCTTCGACGAGGACCCGAGCGGCTTGTGATGCGGCCGTCTCACACACGGATGCGGCGCTGCACGGCCCGTCCCACGGGCTCCCGCAGCCGCATGGAAGGTTACGCGCGAGCGGCAGGCACATGCCTTGCTACCGCATGGTCAACGAGTTACTGATGACGAGGAACTGCCGCGTTTGTCGCGTGCATGCCTCGCGACGGTCTGAAAGTAGCGGTACTGGCAGTGGATGGTTTCGAACAGGCGGAACTGGTGGAGCCGAAACGCGCGCTCGCCGAAGCCAGCGCAACCGTGCATGTGATTTCGGAGAAGCCCGGCAAGATTCAGGGCTTCAAACATGTGGAGAAAGGCGACACGGTCGACGTCGATACGACCTTCGACAAGGCCACCGCCGACGACTATGACGCCGTGGTCTTGCCCGGCGGCGTGGTCAATGGCGACGCGATCCGTCTGCTGCCGCAGGCGCAGGCGTTCGTCAAGGCAGTCGACAGCGCGAAAAAGCCGATCGCCGTGATCTGCCACGGCGGGTGGCTGCCCGTGTCCGCGGGGATCATCAAGGGACGCACGCTGACGAGCTGGCCGAGTCTGCAGGACGACATCCGCAACGCGGGCGGCACGTGGGTTGACCGGGAAGTGGTCGAAGACAACAACCTGATTTCGAGCCGCAAGCCCGACGACATTCCCGCATTCAACAAGGCGCTGATCGGGCAACTGTCGAAACGCAAGGCGGCATGACGGGCGCCACGCGTTTCGACGCAAGCGCGAAGGGCAGCCGCACGAGAAGCGCCGGTGGCTCCGTAAGAAAGGGAGAAAACGCATGAAACTACGGTATTCCCTACAAGTGATGACTGTCGCGCTGGGTCTTGGCGTGGCGTCGGCCGGCGCGGTCCATGCGCAGGCAAGCGACGCCCCGGCGAGCGATGCGCCCGCGGGGGGGCACGCAACTCTCGCCCGCGGACCAGCAGTTCCATTCAGGACGCCTCGCAATCCGACGCCACCGAAATCGCAGCGAGCAAGATCGCGCTGAAGAACTCGCGCGATCCGCGTGTGAAAAAGTTCGCACAGCAGATGATCGCCGACCACACGAAGCTCTCGCGCAGCATGGCCGCGCTCACGGCGAAGAAGCGTGTGCCGGCGGCGCCGGCTGCCGATTCGGCGCTCGTCGGCAAGCTGCAGACGCTGAAGGGGCAGCAGTTCGACGAGGCGTACGTCGAGCAGGTCGGCGTCGAGGCGCATCAACGGGCGGTGGATCTGTTCCAGCAGCAGAGCCAGAGCGGCACCGATCCGCAACTGAAGGCCGCCGCGGCGCGCGCGCTGCCGATCATCCAGCATCATCTCGAGATGGCGAAGCAGCTCGCCGGCACCATGAAGGGCGCTTCATCATGAACGCAATCCTGCCGCGGCCTGCCTATGAGGATTCTCTTATGCAGATCACTTTTCCCGACGACAAGCCGACCTTCGACGGCGCGAACCTGACGGTTCGCTTCATGGCGCGCGTGGACGGCGAACCGGTTGTCTGCGCGATTACCGTCGAGGCGCTCGAGGATCATTCGGCGCCGAATCGCAGCTCGAAAGCGCGTTGATGGAGGCCTTCGACAAAGGCCGCAACCGGATCCGTTCGGTATGCGCCGAGGCGCTCGACCAGAACAACGGCGAGGGCGTAATCTTGCATAGCGGACTGTTCAGAGTGGAAGGCATGGAACCCGATCGCGGCACCGCCGCCTAGCGCCGTCGCTTCTCGTCACGAGGCGCACCGCAGTTCGCGAGCGTCGTCTGTAAAAACGCTATCACGATGCAAGGAGGCCCTTATGTCGCTCATCGTCGCAGCACGCTTTACGACTTTCCCCGCCGCCGAAGAAGCGGCACAAAAGCTCTTTAACGCAGGCTTCGTCGAAGAAGACGTCACGCTTTTCTTCGTCAATCCGCGCGGCCAGCATGCGCGTTTTCCGATCGGCGGCGACACCAGCACCGACGCCGGCTCCAAAGGCGCCCCGAAGGGCGCCGGCCTTGGGGTGACGATCGGCGCGGTGGTGGGCGCGATCGTCGGCGTCGGCATCTTCGCGGCGTTCTCGGCGCCGCTGCTCGTCTCGGTGATTGCGGCGGGCGTCGGCGCCTATATCGGCTCGCTCGCCGGCGCGATGTGGCGCACACGCGAGAGCCCAGAGGCGGGTCATCGCACGTCGTTTCATGAAGAGACGCGCGATTCCGGCGTACTGGTCGCCGTGCACGTATCGTCGGACAATCAACTCGAGGCCGCGCGCGTGCTGAGAGAGGCGGGCGGTGTGTCGATCGAACGCGCGACGGGACGCTGGCAACAAGGCCGCTGGGCCGACTTCGATCCGCTCAAACGGCCTGTTCCGCTGAACGAATAGAGCGAAAAGCGCGCCTGATTCGCGAGCCGCGTGTCTGAAAGCAACAAGGGCCCGACGCTTGTCGGGCCCTTCTTTTTTGCACGCTGGAAATGGCCATGCGCCTCGCTGTCTACGGACTTGTGCGCTCACACCCAGATTTGTGTGGTGCCGCGTTTGCGCAAGGGCAGCGGCACATGCTCGGCCGGACGTTGCCCGCGCGCCGGCTCGCACGAAGCTGGAACGATGCCGTTGCGAGACGGCTCGCACGACGAAGGCGCCGCGTCGACGCTGCGCGGTATGCTCGCCGCGACGCCGTGATCGAGCTGCACGTGCTCGCGAATCTGCAGGACGGCCGCTGACGTGACTATCGCGACGGCGACCAGAAACTCTGCGCCAGTGATCTTCATGATGATGCTCTCCCTGTCGTTGTTGCCTGCCCGTTCTTTTCAATTCGTCGGTACGTCATGCGGTTTTCGCTTGATGCGCTGCATGACGTCGCGCGGGGCAAGCGAGATGAGCAATGGCTATGCCACCTCCGTAGCCTTGTCCTTCGGGGCGTGCAGGCGGCTCATAGCGCACGCGCCTCGCAACATTTACGTTGGCTCGCAACAATGAGCAGGCGCTCTGAGCGACCGGCAGGCGCGCATCGGACGCCACGCTCCAGGCACGCGCCATGCTTGAGTTGGGCGGACCCCGTTGCTCATGCAGGTCATGACACAGCAGACGGCACGCGCATCGCGAGATGCGCGCATGCCGGCGACGGATTCCGCGATTAACGAAACCCTGGAGGTATTGAATGGCTACGAACGTTGTTTCCGTGCTGAACGATCTCGTCGAAACGTCGAAGGATGGAGAGAAGGGCTTTCGCAAGGCAGCCGAAGACGCGCACGACGCCCAGTTGAAAACGCTGTTCCTCACGCGCGCCGAAGACTGCGCGCGCGGCGCACGCGAACTGCAGGATATCGTTCAGCGACTCGGCGGCAAGCCGGAATCGGGCGGCAGCGTGAGCGGTGCACTGCATCGCGGCTGGGTCGATGTGAAGTCGGCAGTGACGGACCGCTCCGACCATCAGATACTCGTCGAAGTGGAGAAGGGCGAGGACGTCGCAAAGAAGAACTATCGTGACGCGCTGGACAAGGAACTGCCTGCCGACGTGCGCGCGATCGTCGAGCGCCAGTATCAGGGCGTGCTGCAGAACCACGACCGCGTGCGCGATCTGCGCAACCAGTATGCCGCGAAGAGCTAACGCCCGGCTCGCGGCGGTGTGAATGCAAAAAAGCCGTCCGCGAGGACGGCTTTCTGCTGGCTGCGAGCTGAACTTATTCCGCGGCGATTTTCAGGCGGTTCTTCACGCCCTTCACGCCCAGCAGTTCTGCCTTGACTTTCGTGGTGATGGTGCCGTCGTCGATGTGCTGGCCGAGGCTTTCCGACGCAGCCGGCGGCGCCGAGGCGGCGGTTTGCGCAGTCGCGTTCAGTGCGAATGCAAGACAAGCGATGCTGCCTGCGGTCTTCAACAACTGGATGGTCTTCATGGTTTCTCCTTCGGGTGTTGATGAAAATTGCGGTCTTGTTGCCTGCGGTCGATCGCGGCGAAAGCCGCCGATGACTCGCGTGGGATCGCTGCCGCTACGGTTCCGTCAGGGCCCGTTATCGACACCGGCCGGGTCTTCGCGGTCTTTGCGCGATTTGCGCGGGATGCGAGGACACGCGTCCGTCCACAAACTCGCGAGTCGCAAAGTGCGTGCCTGAGCCGCTGCTTGATTGAATGCGGCTCCTTGTCGGCCCGCGCGGCAACGGTTCTTTTCGACTGATGAATGAGCGAGCCGCGCGTCGCGCATGAGTGGCAACGCGGGTGGCAAGCGGCGGAAAGCCCGGCAGAAGCGAGCCCGGAATTTGCCGCCTCGCTTGTAAAAATGGCGCCGCGAAAGGCCAGAAAAGGCCAGAAAAGGCCGCAAATAGCCCGCAATCCGCGAGCCCAAAAAACAAAGGCTAGAAAAAACAGCGTGTTGCGAAAGCTGGTACGGCAGTTGCTCTGTTGAGTGTGCTCTCTACCTCAGCCTTTAACGGACCTCAACACGATGCCTTCAATTGAACTTCGCACAAGGCAGTCTCTTGCACTTACGCCGCGTCTGCAGCAGTCGGTGCGTCTGTTGCAGCTATCGTCTCTGGAGTTCCAGCAGGAATTGCGAACCGCGCTCGATACCAATCCGTTCCTCGAATATGACTCGTCGGACACGGAAGACGTCGCGCTCGCAACCCCGACGACGGGCGACGAGGCCGGCGCGCTGCCCGCCACCGATGCGGTCGCCGCAGCCGAGCCCGATGCACTGCCCGCTGAGGCGGTGACGAGCGAAACGCTCGACAGCGGCGGCCCGGACGATATGCCCGGCGACTTCTCCGGCGACTACAGCAGCCGCAGTTCGGCGCGGCAGAACGGCGACTCCGACGGCAGCGACCCTGCCGAATGGGCGCGCTCGCAGCCGACCTTGCGAGAGCAGTTGCACGACGCACTGCGTCTCTACCGGCTTGACGACCGCGATCGCGCCGTGGCGCGCTTCATCATCGAGGCGCTCGACGACGACGGTTATCTGCGCCAGAACCTCGCCGACCTCGCGGATAGCGTCGATCTCGAGCCCGAGTTGACGGAAGAGGAACTGCTCGTCGCGCTGCGTCTCGTGCAGTCGCTCGACCGCCCCGGTCTCGGCGCGCGTTCGCTGTCGGAATGCCTGCTGCTGCAGGTCAACGCGTTGTCCGCGGAGACGCCCGGGCGCGACGTCGCGCGGCAGATCGTCGAGCACCATCTGGAGCGGCTCGCGCGTCGCGAGCAGGCCGAATTGCAGAAGCAGATCGGCTGCAGCGCGGAAGAGTTGCGCGTGGCCTGTGCGCTCGTGCGCAAGCTCGATCCGAAGCCGGGCAACTGCTATGGACGCACGGAAGACAACTACGTGGTGCCGGACGTGATCGTGCGTCAGGTGCGCAACAAGTGGGTGGTCACGATCAACCCGGCCGTGCAGCCGCGCGCGCGCATTCACCGCATGTATGCCGAGCTGTTTGCGCAGTCCGCGGGCGCAAGCCGCTCGCCGCTGGCCCAGCAGCTTCAGGAAGCACGCTGGTTGATCAGGAATGCGCAGCAACGCTTCGATACGATCCAACGCGTGGCCGAGTGCATCGTGGCGCATCAGAAGGCGTTCTTCCAATATGGGGAAATCGCGCTGAAGCCGATGGTGCTGCGCGATGTCGCCGACGAACTCGGCCTGCACGAATCGACCATTTCGCGCGCCACGGGCAACAAGTACATGGCCACGCCTCGCGGCATTTTCGAGTTCAAACACTTCTTTCCGCGCGAACTCGGCACGGAAAGCGGCGGCACCTGTTCCGCCGCGGCCGTCCGCGCGCTGCTCAAGGAAATGATCGCCGCGGAAAATACGCGCGATCCGCTTTCCGACGTGACGCTCGCGAAAATGCTCGCCGATCAGGGCGTGCTCGTCGCGCGCCGCACGGTCGCCAAGTACCGTCATCTGATGAAGGTGCCGCCGGCGGAGTTGCGCCGCCAGGTGTGAACCTGCCGCGGGCCCCGCGATGCAGGGCTCGAATGAAGCTCACGCGCCACGCGAGGCTGTCCGCCCGCGTGGCGCTTTTTGTATCTGGACGTTTCGCGCATGCGCCATTATATTG
Organism: uncultured Paraburkholderia sp.; assembly: GCA_940746715.1. Classification (GTDB taxonomy): domain Bacteria; phylum Pseudomonadota; class Gammaproteobacteria; order Burkholderiales; family Burkholderiaceae; genus Paraburkholderia. The sequence continues at coordinate 192,232 of CALNWN010000002.1, read as the reverse complement.
GCAGATTCCATCGGACATAAGTGAGCGGGGTGAGCGCGATGAAGTATTCGAGTCGGGTCGAGGGCCTGCAGGGCAGGCGCACGTCGGCGTGGGAGATCCATCGCGTTGCGCAGCAGGCCGCCGCCAAGGGCGAGGACGTGATCGTGCTGAGCGTGGGCGATCCCGACTTCGCGACGCCCGCGCCGATTGTCGAGCGCGCCATGGAGGCGCTGCGCGGCGGCGACACGCATTACAGCGCGGTGTCCGGCCGCGACCTGCTGCGCGCGGCGATTGCCGCCGAACACGCGCGCATGAGCGGTTGCGCGGTCACTGCGGCGAACGTGATCCTCACGGCGGGCGCGCAAAACGGCGTGTTTGCCACCTCGCTGTGTCTGCTCGAAGCAGGCGATGAAGTCATCGTTCTACCTGCTGACCTACGAAGCTTGCGTGCGCGCAGCGGCTGCGACGCTCGTGCCGGTGCCGGTCGACCCCGCGCGCGCCTTCCACCTGGATTGCGATGCGCTGGAAAAAGCCGTCACGGCGCGCACGAAGGCGATATTCTTCGCCACGCCGTGCAACCCGACAGGGGTGGTGATGTCGCGCGCGGACCTCGAGCGGATTGCGCGGCTCGCGTGCCAGCACGATCTGTGGGTGCTGTCCGACGAAGTCTATGCCGACCTCACGGTCGAGCGCGAACATGTGAGTATCATGTCGCTGCCCGGCATGGCCGAGCGCACGGTCACGCTCGGCAGTCTGTCGAAATCGCACGCCATGGCCGGGTGGCGGGTGGGCTGGGCAATCGGCCCGACGCAGCTGATCGAGCACATGGGCCGGCTCGCTCTCGCCATGCTGTACGGCTTGCCGGGTTTCATCCAGCAGGCCGCGCTGACGGCGCTCGCGTACAAGGCGCGCATCGTCGCTGACATGCGGGAAATTTACCGGCGCCGCCGCGACGTCGTGTTCGACATCTGAGGCGTATTCCGCGCTTACGCTGTCTGCTTCCGGAGGCCGGCATGTTCATGATGGTCGACGTGAGCGGCACCGGCCTCGATACCGTGGATTTCACGTGGCGGCTGTTTCGCGCGCAAGGCGTCTCCGTGCTGGATGCGAGCGCTTTTGGCGAGACCGCGAACGGCTTCGTGCGCCTCGGCTTCGTGGTCGACGAAGCGCGTCTTGCCGACGCTTGCAAGCGGATTGCCGCGTTTGTCGCGACGGTATAATTCATGCGCGATGCGCAAGCGCTCTGCGCTCGCCGATCCACCGCCCTGAACAATCCGGCTTTGTCAGCCGCAGCCTATGCACTTTCGCCCGATCCAGTCCTTCACGCGCAAACGGCTCTCCGACGTCGTCGCCGACCAGATCAAGCAGTTGATCTCGGACGACACACTCATGCCTGGCGACCGCTTGCCGGCTGAACGCGATCTGGCCACGCAGCTTGCGGTGTCGCGGCCTTCATTGCGGGAGGCGCTGATCCGGCTCGAGTCGGATGGTTATATTGCCACTTCAGGGCGCTGCGGCTTTACGGTGGTCGACCTCACGGCGCCGATCATTTCGCGGCCGCTCGCCGAACTGCTTTTGCAGAATCCGCGTACCAGTGCGGACATTCTCGAGCTGCGCCAGGGCCTCGAAGCCATTTCCACCGTGTATGCCGCCGAGCGGGCCACCACCGCCGATCTTCGCAAGATCAAGGCGGCGTTCGAGGCGTTAAAGGCGGCCTCGCAGTCGCAGGACCGCATGAATCTCGCGGAACTGGATGCCGCGTTTCACCTTGCCATTGCAGACTCCACGCACAACGTCGCGCTCGCGCATGTGATGCACGGCATCCATACGCTGATTCGCGAGGGCATGCGCCAGTACCATCGGCTGATCGATTACGACGAAGCGATGGAAAAGCAGCTGATGAGCCAGCACCAGGCTATCTACGACGCCGTCATGGCGCGCGACGCGCAAAAGGCGCGCAAGGCGGCCGAGCGGCATCTCGCCTTCGTGCGCGAGATCTATCAGGAAGACGCAGCGAAGCTGTAGGCTTCGCGCCGGGCGGCTTCCGTTTCGGCTTTATTCCGGTATCGGGACGCTATTGGCGGCGTGGCTCGCCCGGCCGCTGCACGCCGGCTTCCAGTGCCGATTGACATGCACCGGCGACTTCTTTATATTTTTGGTCAGACCAAGCTGACCAGCATGGCCAAATCGCATGGCTGGCATTCCGTCCCGCCGCGCTCTTCCAGTGAACCCATGAAAGTCGCCCTCTTCATTCCGTGTTTTATCGACGCGTTCTATCCCGAGGTCGGCATCGCCACCCTCGAATTGCTCGAACGCTTGGGCATCGAGGTCGACTACCCGCAGGAGCAGACCTGTTGCGGCCAGCCGATGGTCAACAGCGGCGCGCACGCGGATGCGGCCGGCGGCCGAGCGCGTCTTTGCGCGCAACTTCGCCGGCTACGACTACATCGTCGGGCCGTCGGCAAGCTGCATTCACCACGTGCGCGAGCATCTCACCGCCATCGAGCAAACGGACGAAGTCAGGAAGGTGCGCGCGAGCGCGTATGAACTGGTCGAGTTTCTGCACGACGTGGTGGGCGCGCGCGAGTTTCCGTGGGCCGAGTTTCCCTAGCGCGTCGGCCTGCACAACAGTTGCAGCGCGTTGCGGCATCTGAAGGAAGCGTCGGTATCGGAAGTCGCGGGGCAGCCGTTTTCCAAACCGCGTACCTTGCTCGCGGGCGTGAAGGGCATTGAGTTCGTCACGCCCGCGCGGCCGGACGAATGCTGCGGCTTCGGCGGGACTTTCTCGGTGACGGAAGAGCCCGTCTCGGTACGCATGGGCCAGGACGAGGTGCGCGATCATCTGAATGCAGACGCGCAATACATCGTTTCGGGCGACATGTCGTGCCTGATGCATCAGCAGGGCTGCGCGAACGCATGAAGGCGGACGCGCGCTTTATTCACATCGCGCAAGTGCTGAACGGAGCGCGCGCATGAGCCGCATCGACCACGCAAAGGCAGCCGGCGAATTCATCAGGAAGACGGAGCACGTCGCGTTTCACGACAGACGTCTGTGGGATTTGCGTGAGAAGCGCGATGCGCAGACGCACGGCATTGCCGAATGGGAGACGCTGCGCGAACTGGCCTCCGGCATCAAGGAACATACGCTGTCGCATTTGTCGGAATACCTCGAACAGTTCGCCGCGGTGGCCAAGGCGAACGGCGTGGTGGTGCATTGGGCGTCGACGGCGGAAGAACACAACGCGCTCGTGCACCAGACATGTCCGAGCGCGGCATGACCACGCTCGTCAAAAGCAAGTCGATGCTGACCGACGAATGCCGGATGCGCGAATACCTCGAACCGCGCGGCATCACGGTCATGGAAACGGATCTCGGCGAACGCATCCAGCAGCTCGATCATCAGGACCCGAGCCATATGGTCGTGCCCGCGGTGCACAAGCTGCGCGCCGATGTCGCGCAGCTGTTCGGCCGGACCACCGGCACTGATCCGCAAAACAGCGATATTCACTAGCTCGCGGAAAGCCAGCGCATGAATACGCGGCCTTATTTTGTGCGCGAGAAAACGGCGGGCATGACGGGCTGCAATTTCGCCGTGGCTGAAACGGGCACGGTCGTGGTGTGCACGAACGAAGGCAACGCCGACCTTTCGGCGAACGTGCCGCCGTTGCATATCGCGTCGATCGGTATCGAGAAGATCATTCCGAAGGTCGCGGATCTGGGCGTGTTAATCCGCATGCTGTCGCGCAGCGCGCTCGGGTCGCCGATCACGCAATACACGTCACACTTTCGCGCGTCGCGTCCGGGCACGGAGATGCATTTCATCCTCGTCGATCACGGTCGCTCCGAACGGCTCGCGATGGACGACTTCTGGTACTCGCTCAAATGCATCCGCTGCGGCGCGTGCATGAATACTTGCCCGGTCTACCGGCGCAGCGGCGGCTTGTCGTATGGCGGTACTTACTCGGGGCCGATCGGTGCGATCATCAACCTGACGTTCGATCTCAAGCGCTACAGCGCGTTGCCGTTTGCGTCGACGCTCAACGGCAGTTGCACGAATGTGTGCCCGGTGAAGATCAACATTCACGAGCAGATTTACAAATGGCGCACGGTGATCGCCGAGCGGCATGAGGTGCCGTTCGTGAAGCAGGAAGTGTTGAAGATGGCAGGACGCCTGCTGGCGAGTCCGACGCTGCATCGCGCGACGGTCGCGTCGATGGGCGGCGCATTGCGGCACCTGCCGAACTTCATGCTGTATAACCCGCTGAATATCTGGGCAGGTAACGTGAGTTGCCCGAGGCGCCGAAGCAGACGTTCCACGCCTGGTACAAGAAAAATCGCGGAGGTGGCAATGGCAACGCGTGAGGCCTTTCTCGCGAAAGTACGGCAGGCGCAGCCGTCCGCGCGGCCGCGGCCCGACGTGCCGCTCTTTGCCGCGACGAGCTGGCGTCGATAGAGTCATTCGGATTGCTGATGAATGCCGATGCAGAACAGACTGCGCTCGATGAACTCGTCGCGCGCGTTCGCGCCGTGCAAACGTCTAACTCATGCGTGGACATGCGCCGCGCTAAGCTGCTCTTTCGCATCGGTCAGCATGGCGAACGGCGGCAAATGTGGGCCACCGCATTGGCCATCTCGCCCGAAAGCGAGGAGGAGGCGCAGCGCATCGCGCGCATGCTGTCGCGTTTGCAGCGCAAGCTCGGCAAGCCCGCGGCTCGTGTGCCGGCTGCGCGTGCGGCCGAACGCAGCATGTTGACGTTGCCGAGGCCTTTAGCGCCGCAGGCGGTCGAATACGTCGTGCGCGACCATCTGACGTGCGAGACCGCGCCGGTGCATTACGTCGAGAACGCGTTGATCAATTCGCTGTTCGGCTTGCTCTGCTGGGAACCGGTATTCGCCGCGTTGCCTGGCGCGTTTTTTCATCCGTTTCAACGCGGCCCCGCTGACCTCCACGCGCCGGACTTTCACACGCGGCGCGCCGCGCAGTTTGCCGCGCTCGATAACGGCGCGTATCGCGAGACGATTCTGCGGCATCTGCGCGAGAAAGACGGTGTGCAGTCGCCGTTCGTGTTCTGGGGACTGCTCACGCCCGAACTCGTCGCGACGGCGCTCGACTGCCTGCCCGCCGCGCATCTGAAGCTGTGGTTCGAGCGCCTGCTGCGCGACGTGCGCGGCAATCGCTCCGGTCTGCCCGACCTCATCCGCCTCTGGCCCGCGGAGCGCCGTTATGAGCTGATCGAAGTGAAGGGCCCCGGCGACCGCTTGCAGGACAACCAGATCCGCTGGCTCGCGTACTGCGTGCAGCACGGCATGCCGGTGCGCGTGCTCGACGTGCGTTGGGCCGACGAAGCGCAGGGCCATGCGCTCGAGAATCTGGCCATCGACATAAGCGCGCCTGGCGCGTTCGCAGCGGAGCGCACCGCATGACCTACGTTGTCGCCGTGAGAGCGATGTGCGAGTTCACCGCAAGACGCGGCGACCTCGATCTGCGGTTTTACGCCGGCGCCCACTTCGCTGGAAGGCATGGCGGGCCATGTGACCGTCGCCGGGCGCCGCGCAAGCGGCTACGAAAGCGAAATCACGCTGACGGCCACGCATCGCAACCTGACGGTTCGGGGCCGCGCTGACGGCTACGATGCAGCACAGAATCGCCTTGAAGAGATCAAGACCCATCGCGGCGATCTCGAGCGCATGCCCGCGAATCACCGCGCGCGCCGCATGTACACGGCGTCGCTCGATCAGGCCGCGTTGCGGCTCGCGCGCAAGACCGCGCCGCAAACGTTGCGAAAGCCGCTCGAGCGTTTGCAGCGCGAATGGAATACGGTAAAGCGCGCGCAAACCGCTTCATATCAGGTGTACGCCGAAGTGCAGGGCAAGCTGCTGTCGGCCGCGCAGAATCTGATCGGCGCGGTCACGGATCAGCTTGCCGAAGCACCGCTTTCCATCGACGAGGCAGCGCTGCGGTTCTTTTTCGACGCCATGCATTTTGTCGCGCTCGCCGAGCAGTTCGGCGAGCATTCGATTTTCGACATCACGCTCACCGCAGACCGCTACGCACCGCGCGACAAAACCAGTTGCATGATCTGCGTACGCAATGTGATTCCCGCGCCGTTTCTCGCGCCGCGTTATGCAGCCGCGCGCACCACCGTGATGTTTTCCGGCACGCTCACGCCGCATCATTTCTACCGCGACACGCTGGGTCTCGCCAAAGACACGCCATGGCTCGATGTCGAAGGTCCGTTTCGCGCGGAGCAGTTGCAGGTGAAAGTGGCGGGCAACGTGTCGACGCGCTGGCGCGATCGCGACCGCTCGCTCGAGCCCATCGTCGATCTGATTGCGACGCAGTATACGGCGCAGCCCGGCAATTACCTGGGTTTCCTGAGCAGTTTCGAGTACTTGCAGCAGATCGTCGCGCTGATGCGCGAGCGGCATCCCGGCGTGCCCGTGTGGGCGCAGGAGTCGGGCATGGACGAAGCAGCCTGCGACGCCTTTCTCGCACGCTTTCGCACAACGAGTCAGGGCGTCGGCTTCGCCGTGCTGGGCGGCGCGTTTTCCGAAGGGGTCGATCTCGTCGGACAGCAGTTGATCGGCGCCTTTATCGCGACGCTCGACTTGCCACAAATGAACGAAGTGAACGAACAGATGCGCCGCACGATGGAGGCGCGCTTCGGCAACGGCTACGAATACATGTACCTGTACCCCGGCTTGCAAAAGGTGGTGCAGGCGGCGGGTCGCGTGATTCGCACGGAGCACGACGAGGGCGTCGTGCATCTCATCGACGACCGTTACAGGCGCCCCGAGGTGCGCCGCCTGTTGCCTCGCTGGTGGCAGGTTCAGTAGGACGTTATTCGTGCGGCGAGGTCGGTCCCGGATTCGCGGGCGTGCCGGGTCCGCCGGCGGGCTTCGAATCGACAGGTATCTGGTCTTCGACCGGCGCGTCGCCTTTCGAAGCCGCATCGGATGGAGCGCCGTCGGCGGATGACCGGCTCGAAGGCGCTCGCTGCTCTTCCTGCCGCGGCTCCTGTTGCGGCGCCACGCTGTCCGGGTCCCACGTCAGCAGGTTGCGCTGCGGGTTCGCGATTTCGATGCCGCGCTCGCGGAACCGGTCGAGAATGCGCCGGTTGAATTCGCGCTGCACGCCCCAGCGCGCCGAATCGCGGCACTGTATCTGACCGGCGAGCGTGACCGCCGAGCCGTCCACTGCGTCGACGCCCCAGAAGCTGAAGTCGGACAGAATGCCGTCCTTGAATTTCTCGTCCTCACGCAGCGCTGCGCCGATTTCTTTCAATGTGTTGATGGCGAGATCCACATCCTGGCCGAACACGATGTTCACGTGCACCCCGGCATTGCCGATGCCGCGATTGGTGTTGTTGACCGTCGAGACGGAACTGAACGGCACGGTGTAGAGCGAGCCGTCGCCGCCGCGCAGCCGCACCGTGCGGATCGACAGATACTCGACGGTGCCGGACACGCCCGCGAGCGTGACCCAGTCGCCGACCTGCATCGCGTTTTCCATGAGCAGGAAAATGCCGGTGATGAAGTCCTGCACGAGCTTCTGTGAACCAAAGCCGAGCGCCACGCCGAAGATGCTGGCGCTCGCGAGCAGCGGCCCGATGTTGACACCCAGCTCGCTCAGTCCGGTTAGCACGACGACGAGCACGATCGCGACGAAAAGGCCGGTGCGCAGCATCGGCAGCAGCGTGCGCAAACGCGCGGCGCGCACGAGGTCGCCGCTCGTCGTCCATCTGTCGAGCCGCCGCTCGACGGACACATTCACGCTTTCCCAGACGACCAGCGCAATCACGGCCGCCACGCCGATCGTGACGATGGCCGACGCGAGCCGATGGCCCACGCTGCCGTTGCGGAACAGCTCGCCGACGTCGACGCCCCACACCGCCAGCAACGCGAGCGCCGTCGCGATGCCGATGATCCACGAGACCACGCGCCGCAACAGCGGGTAGTAGCGGTACGCGTGCTGATGCACGAGCGACTTGCCGGCGTCTTCACGTCCGTTGAAGAGCCGCGCGAGCCCGCCGAAGATCACGATGGCGAGCACGCGCGCACCCACCAGCACCGCGATCGACATGCCGCCGAGGTGCAGCAACGCGTGATAGCCGTTCTGCACGTCGAGCGCCCAGATGAACCACAGCGCCATCACGACGAACACCGCGAGCCATGCCCATGCATCGGCGAGCGCATTGGCCGCCATCTCGAGCGATTTGCGCGCGGCGGCGCGCTGCCGGATCAGTTCGCCGATCGGCTTTGCGCATTGCAGGATCAGGATGGAAAGCATCACATGGCCGGCGAGCGCGACGACTTTCATCAATGCGAGGTGCGCGGCGTCGTTCAGGCCGAGCGAGTGCGCGATTTCCGCCATCGCCGAACCCACGCCCACCACGCTGACAGTGCGGATCACCCAGCGGTGCACGAACGCCGCCCACGCGTCGCTCATGCGCAACAGACGCAGGCGCGGCGCGGCCGGCTGCAGGAAGAAGCCGCTGACGATCACGACGAGGCGGCACAGCACATAAATATCGACGAGCGAATCGAGCGCGCGGTCTGCCGGCGTGCCGTCGTCGGTGAAGATCGACATGAGAGCGCTCGCCGCGCCGACGAACACCGCCAGCGGCACGAGTCGCAGCACCGTGATGAGCAGCGCGCGCGGCAGGCGCTGCAGGAACGTCCAGTGATGCGTGGCGTTCTGCTTGCCACGCACTTCGGCTGCCTTGCCGGCGGCTGCGGACGGCGTGGCTGTCGGCCCGACGGAAGGTTGACCGGTGGCGGGCGTAGTGGCCGCGCTCACGGCGGTGGCGGCTTGTTCTGCTTTGGCCGCCGCTTTGGACTCCGCTTCGACGCGCGCCTCGGCTGGCGGCGGCGCGGCGTTGCCCGCGTCGGCGGGCCGCGGCTCGACGTCGACCGGCAAGTCGGTGCGCGCGTCGTGGAACGGGGAGTCGGTGGGATCGGCATGTTCGCGGCGCGCCGCCAGCGCACGGTACGCGCGGCGCAGCAGACGCCGTGCTAGCCATTCGAGCACGAGCGCCGGCAACAAGGCGGCGAGCAGCGACCATGCGACGTGGGCGAGGATGGAGCGCGCTTGCGGACTCGTCGACTGCCAGTTCCACGACGCGCGCACCGAGGCGACGTCGAGCAGCGCCGTCACCGAGTTGCGCAGCGACGCGCCCAGATGGACGGCCCAGTGCGCGCCCTGACGCGCGAGTTGCGAGGCAAGTCCATTGGATTTGAATGCTGCCGGCACGAGCGCGGCGGCGCCGCTCGCAGCCGCGGGCGCGGAGGCGGCGGTCGCGGCGGAAGCCGGTGCGCTGAGTGCGCCGGCGGCGGCGATGGCCTGCAAGGTATCGGCGACCTGCGCGCGGCGCTTCGGGTCGTTGAGCACTGAGAGTGCCTGGCGCGCCTGGTCTGGTGTCAGCGTGACGGCGGTGCCGGACGCCGCCGAGGCCGGCGTGGCCGGTGTCACGGCGCCGAAAAGGAACAAAGCGACGAAGCAGGCGTGTAGTAGTTTGCGCATAAGGCATGAGACGGGCTGCGGAGTGCGGACGGCTTGCGGGACGCATCGGCCGCTCTGGCGATTGTGGCCTGGCCTTGACCGACACGGCTTTCGTGGCGTTCCTGCGGCGGGGTTCGCGGGGCCGTGGCGCGGCTCGATTCGGCAACAGGCGGTGTCGGCAACAAGCGGTAGCAAATTGGTTGCCTGTGCGTGGCACGCGGGTCCAGGCGGGCGCGAGGAGCGCCAGGAACACCAGGAGCAACGGGGCACAGGCAGTACGAGGAGCACAAGCAGTACAAGCACTACAAGCAGTGCAAGGGGCGGAGGGCGTGAGATGCGCTGGCGAGACGCTCGCTCGCCAGTCAGGAGGAAGGGGGCTCACATGGGCGGCGCGGCCGCCCACTGCAAGAAACTACGCCGAAGCCGCCGACATCAGCGAAGGCGCGCCTCTCGGCTTCGCCGTCCCCGTCGGCATCCGTGCCGCCGTTCGACCCATGGCCGCCCGACGGCTCCGGATGCAGCCGGTCGGCGTGCATCAGCCGGTACAGCGTGGCGCGCGAAATGCCGAGCTCAGCCGCCGCCTCCGACAATTTATAACCATGCCTCTGCAATGCATGTTCGATCGCGTCTTTTTCGGCCTTGCTGCGAATTTCCGCGAGCTTGACGGCCGGGCCGTTGTCCGTGGCGGGCAAGCCGAGATCGTTCGCGGTAATGAAACGGCCCTCGCTCATCACGACGGCGCGCCGCACGCAGTTGATCAGCTCGCGCACATTGCCCGGCCACGCGTAGTTCGACATGGCGACGATGGCGTCGCTCGAGAGCCCGCGCAGTTTGCGCGCGCCGTCCTGCTTGTACATGCTGAGTGCATAGTTCGCGAGCAGCTCGCCGCGTTCGCGCAACGGCGGTTCGACGAGGCGCAGCACGCACAGCCGGTGATACAGGTCGGCGCGGAAGCGGCCTTCCTCAACGGCCTTGTCGAGATCGACGTGGGTCGCCGAAATGACGCGAACGTCAACGTGAATCGGGCCGTTGCCGCCGAGCCGCTCGACCGTGCCTTCCTGCAGGAAGCGCAGCAGCACCGCCTGGCATTCGTGCGGCATATCGCCGATTTCATCCAGAAAGAGCGTGCCTTCATGCGCGCTTTCAATCCGGCCGATCTTGCGCTGAAGCGCGCCGGTGAACGCGCCGCGTTCGTGACCGAACAGTTCAGCCTGCAGCCGGCTCGGAGGAATCGCCGCGCAGTTGATGGCGACGAACTGGCGGCCCTTGCGCGGCGAGCGCTCATGGATGGCGCGCGGTCAACTCCTTGCCCGTGCCCGACTCGCCCGCGATGAACACCGGCGCTTCCGTCGCGCCGCATTTGTCGATGCGCCGGTACAACTGCTGCATGGCCTCGCATTGGCCGACCATGCCGTGCCGCCCGAGCGACGGTTCCGGCGCGACAGGCACGTGCCGCAGCGACGACAGCCCGTGCGCGTGGCCGAGCGCGAACACGAGCCGCTCGTTCAGCCACGGCCGCGTGACAAAGTCAAAGCAGTAATCGAGGATGAAACGGCTGACCAGTTCGTTGTCTGCCTGGCCCGGCGCGATCTGCGCGACCCAGTTGGTTTCGGGGCGGCGCATGCACGAGGCAAGCGCGGAGAGTTGCTGCGACGTGCAGTCTTCCGGCAGTTCGACGAGACCGACCTTGATGTTGTCGCGGTCGATCACGCGCTCCGCGCTCGCGGTGTTTTTCGCGTGCACGGCATGCCAGCCGGATTGGGCGAGAAAGTCCGCGAGTTTCTGATCGGGCGAGTTCGATACGTAGAGAACCGTGCGTTCCGTGTCCGCAGATGCGAAAGTCATGTCCATTACCCCCGATTCCGTGCTGCTCTCAAAACTGCTGTTCGACGTTGTTAAAGACCGGCAAGCAAAGACCGGCAAGCGGGATGTACTACGTCGCAACCGCCGGAGTAGTTCATCCGCGAATCACTTGTACCGCTTGTGAACTCTTTCGCCTATTGGATCGCGCTCTGAGCGGCGCGTGACTTAAACATAAGCGAAAGCGCTTTGGAATGCCATACAAACAAATCAGTAGCGGAAAAGTTTGTTGATTTGACTGGCGCTTATTCGGTAGTCGCCGGAAATTGCGGGTACTGCAGGGTTAATCGACTGCCGTTCCAATTGCAATATGTCAAGCCCGGTTATGCGCGCTGGAGTAAACAGCGCGCGAACGAACGCGTCACGCGCATATGCACGCCGCCATTTCCGATGTTTCATGCATGCAACAAAATCGGCATTATGCGTTTTCACCATATCGGCACCGTTTTGATGCGCCTCGATGCCCGTGCATTTGTCCAAAGCTTCCACGCAAACCGCGAAGGCGCGCGGGGGCGGGGAATAAGGCACTCAGATGAAGCGCGTATTCCATGCGCGCAATACGTCTTTTTTACGCCGCTTTAAGCCCGTAAAGCGTCTCGAATACGAATCGCTGGGCGTCGTGCTTCGATCGGGCGGCACTCCGGCGAATAGCGGCGCATCGTGGATGACGTCCCGTGCGACAGGACCTGAACGCACATGGCATAGCCATTGCAATAAGCGAGTCACAGCGAATGTGTTGCTGCCCGTCAGCCGAGGAAGATGAGGCCGAAGCGAGGGGAAAGCCGAAACGACCGGCAGCAACAGAACGACTTCGTGGACGCGGCCGGGGAATGCCAATGCGTCTTACGAGGCTGCGGCGGGGCCACTGACAGACGGACGTCAAACAAGAGGGGCGAACAACCGATGCGAAGCGGTTGTTCGTCACCCGACGACGCAAAGCTCTGACCTCGCCGGTTTTTTTCGTTTGTGAAGGGGCAGGTGCTGGCTAAATAACGACAGGTACCTCGCGCGAAACGTTTGCGCGAGCGACGTGCATAACAGGGAAGGGGCAGCGTACGGTCTGGACCAACCGGCGCGACGAAGCGGGGAGAAGGCCAAAGCCTCCATAAGAGAGGCGCAAATGCGAGGTGGACCGGGCGCCGTGTTCGCGCTGTGGCGTGGGCACGGCGGACCTAGAAGGCTGCAGCGCAGCCGTCAGCGTATCAGCTGTCATTCGTACGGGGGATGTCATGAAAACGCCAATTTACGGGCCGGCCCGCGCGCCGCGCCCAGTCAGCAACTTCAGCCACGTCGGCCACGTCAGCCACTCAATCTGCGGCGAAGGTCGTGCGTCTTCGTTATCGGGCATACGTGGGCGCGCAGCGCGCATGGTTCGCCGCGCCGCCCGTCGATCTGATGACGCTCGTGATTGCCGATGCGATCAAACGGCGCGCGCAGGCGGAGATTCAGCGCCCCGCGCTGCGCGACGCATACGACTGCCGGTGGCGCAGGAGAGGAACGCCGGGCGCGATGCGGATAGCCACGCGTGGGAAGACGGCGACCCGGACTGACGACCGCTTTCGACCGTTGCGCAAGGCGGACGCCGCATGCGATCCGCACGAGTGCCGAGCCGGACCTCGGAGTCGGCGCGGCAACCGCATGCCGCCCGCTGCAAGCTCGTGGCATCATGTAAGGCCGGTTTCTGTCAGCGAGCCGAGTGCGGGGTCCTCCATGGCCAACGAGTTCAGCGGTCCTAGCGGCGTGTCTGCGATTCTCTCGAATCCGATTCTCAACACGGATTCATACAAGGCGTCGCATTATCTGCAGTACCCGCCGGAAGCGTCGGCGATGTTTTCATACATCGAATCGCGCGGCGGGCGCTACGACCGTACGCTCTTTTTTGGCCTGCAGATGCTCATCAAGGAGTATCTGTGCCGGCCGATTACCGCGCCGATGATCGACGAAGCGAAGGCATTCTTCGGTGCGCACGGCGAGCCGTTCAACGAAGCGGGCTGGCGCTACGTCGTGGAGCGTCACGGCGGTTATCTGCCGGTGCGCATTCGCGCGGTGCCCGAAGGTTCGGTGGTGCCCACGCATAACGTGCTGGTCACCGTGGAATGCGAGGACCGCGAGGTGTTCTGGCTCGCTTCCTATCTCGAGACCATGCTCTTGCGCGTGTGGTATCCGATCACGGTCGCAACGCAAAGCTGGCATCTGCGCAAGACGATCCGCGACTATCTGCTAAAGACCAGCGACGATCTCACCCAACTGCCGTTCAAGCTGCACGACTTCGGGGCGCGCGGCGTGTCGAGCGCGGAATCGGCGGCGATTGGCGGCGCGGCGCACCTCGTGAGTTTCATGGGATCGGATACGGTGCTCGGCGTGGTGGCCGCGAATCACTACTACAGCGAGAGCATGGCCGCGTTTTCGGTGCCGGCCGCCGAACACAGCACGATCACGTCATGGGGGCGCGAGCGCGAGACCGAGGCGTATCGGAACATGATCGCGAAGTTCGCGAGGCCGGGCGCAATCGTTTCCGTGGTGTCGGACTCCTACGATCTGTTCGCGGCACTGAAAGTGTGGGGCACGGAGCTGAAGCAGGCGGTGCTCGATTCCGGCGGCACGCTCGTGATCCGCCCTGATTCCGGCGATCCGCGCAGCATCGTGCTGCAGACCTTGCGTGCTCTGGAGGCGTCGTTCGGATCCACGGTGAACAGCAAGGGGCGGCGCGTGCTGAAGAACGTGCGCGTCATTCAGGGCGACGGCGTGAATCCGGACTCGCTGGCGGCCATTCTTGCCGCGATGGACCACGCCGGTTTCGCGGCGGACAACATCGTGTTCGGCATGGGCGGCGCGCTGTTGCAGCAGATCAATCGCGATACGCAACGCTTCGCGATGAAATGTTCGGCCATCCGGCTCGGCGACGCTTGGCACGACGTGTTGAAAAACCCGGTAACGGACACCACCAAGCGCTCCATGAAAGGGCGGCTTACGCTGCTCGTCAATCGTCGAACGGGCGGGTACCGCACCGCCACGCTGCCGCTCGCGCCGCATGAGAACGCCGGCGCCACCGCGGCCGATTGGCAGGACGCGATGGTCACGGTGTTCGATTCGGGCAAACTGCTGGTCGACGATTCGCTCTCCGCGATCCGCGCTCGCGCTCATGCGCACGAGGGTTAGCCGTTGGCCGTCCAAGGGCGTGCGCGTTTCATTGGATACAATCCGGATTCCGCACGTGCTCAGGAAGCGGACTTCCACAGCGGCTTAAAAGCGGCTTGAAGTAGGCCACAAGCAGGCCTCAAGCAGACTCCAGGCACGCTTCCAAGCAACGCTTCAAAGCAGCCGGCAACCATTACCAGAACAAATGAGCCATCCCAACACTCAAGTGATCGAACGCTTTTACACGGCGTTCCAGCGGCGCGATGCCGAGACTATGATTGCCTGCTACGCGGACGACGTCGTCTTCAGCGACCCTGCGTTCGGCGAATTGCGCGGCGACGAGGTGCGCGACATGTGGCGCATGCTCGTCACGCGCGCGCAGGATTTTTCGCTGACCTTCGACAGTGTGGAAGCCGACGAGCACAGCGGTCGCGCGCATTGGACCGCGGGCTATGTGTTCAGTCAGACGGGCCGCCCGGTGGTCAATCATATCGAGGCGCGCTTTGCGTTTCGCGATGGGCTCATCGTCGAGCATCGCGACAGTTTCGATTTGTGGGCATGGATGCGTCAGGCGTTGGGCGCGCGCGGCGCATTGCTCGGCTGGTCGCCGCTCGTGCAGCGCACGATCCGCGCGCGTGCGAGGAAGGGGCTCAAGATTTACCGGCGCCAGGAACATAACGTCTGAGTGCGGGCCTCGGCCGATGCACTATTCTTGTTTTATCCAACAGCGCGGACAGGTATGCCAGTAGTGGATGCCGCATGGCAGGAATGGCTGCGTACCAACGCGGCGCGCGGCTGCACCATGGATTCGATGATCGAGGCCATGGTGCAGGCCGGCTTTGCCGTGGACACCGCAAGCGAAGCGGTGCGCGGCGCGTTCGGTCTGAGCGCGTCTGCCACGCCGGCGGCGGCAACGTCAGCGGCCTCGGCGGGCGGAACAGAAGCCGCGTTGTCGCAGCCTGCGCAGACGGCGCGGGCAGCGTATCAATACGACGAAGGCCCCGTCGCGCGCGGCAATACGATTCGCGCCTTCGACCGCGACGTGCAGGTGTTGATGCGCTGCGACCGGCCGCAGGTGATCGTATTCGCGAACGTGCTCTCGCCGGTGGAATGCAACGAGATGATCGAGCGTTCGCGGCATCGGCTGAAACGTTCGACCATCGTCGATCCGGCGACCGGCCAGGAAGACGTGATCCGCAATCGCACCAGCGAGGGCATCTGGTATCAACGCGCAGAGGACGCGTTTATCGAGCGGCTGGACCAGCGTATCGCGAGCCTGATGAACTGGCCGGTCGAAAACGGCGAGGGCTTGCAGATCCTCCACTACGGCCCGACCGGCGAATACCGGCCGCATTTCGACTATTTCCCGCCCGATCAGCCCGGCAGCGCGGTGTGCACCGCGTCGCGACGCTCGTCGTCTATCTGAACGACGTGGCCGACGGCGGCGAAACGATCTTTCCGGAAGCGGGTTTGTCCGTGGCCGCGAAGCAGGGCGGCGCGGTGTACTTCCGCTATATGAACGGCCAGCGCCAGCTCGATCCGCTGACCTTGCACGGCGGCGCGCCGGTGCGTGCCGGCGACAAGTGGATCATGACGAAGTGGATGCGCGAGCGCGCGTACGTCTGAAGGCGGCCGCCGGTTCGTTTGCCGGTGATTGCGCCGGGCTCGTCAGGCGCTTCTGTAAACGTCCGGGTTATGCACTTCCATGAAAAGCCCGGGGTTCGACAAAGCCTTGAAACCGTGCGGCCGATACACATGGTGCGCGTCCGTCGTCGCCAGCATGATTCTTCTCAGGCCCTGCAGCGACTCGCTCGCAAAGAGCTGCGCGAGCAACGCGTGTGCATAGCCTTTGCCGCGATACGGCGGCAGCACGAAGACATCGCATAAATAGGCAAACGTCGCGTGGTCCGTAACGACGCGCGCGAACGCCACCTGCCTGCCGCCGACATAGAGCCGCCCATACACAGCGAACCGGCAATCGCGCGATCGAGCGTGTCGCGCGGAATGCCCTTCGCCCACGGCGTTTCCTGCGAGAGAAACGCATGCACTATGTCGATGTCGAGTTCGTCTTTATTGCTCGAAATTCGCAGCTCGTTGAGAGTCGTCATGTGGTCTCCTGATTGCCGATGCAGCTCAGCTCTTCGCGGGATCTTCAGCGCCGCGCGAGCTGCCGCCGATGCTCTGGCCGGCGTCGCGCGAAAGGCCCATGTAGCCGATCACCGACAGAAGCGTCAGCACGCCTGCCAGCAGAAACGCGAGGCGGAAATCGTCGAGCGTGAAGACGTGGCCCGGCGTCTGGCCGTTGAAGAATGCGGCGGCGCGCAGCGATACCGCGCCGAACGCAATGCCGAGACCGATCGTCATTTGCGCCGCGGCGCTCCAGAGGGTGCTGGCCGCGCTCATTTGCGGCTGCGCGACGTCGGCATAGGCGAGCGTCGCGAGCGTCGAAAACTGCATGGAGCGCGCGACGCTATAGACGAACACCACGATCAGCGCGAGCGGCACGTCGGGCGTCAGCAATCCGCACGCGATGATGAAGATGCCGGCCACCGTCACGTCGACGATCGACACCATGCGAAAGCCGAAGCGCTGCAGGATGCGCGTGGTGAACGCCTTCATGCCGAGATTGCCGAGCGCGCTCGCGAGCAGAAGCAGCCCCGACTTGAACGCCGACAAGCCGAAGCCGACCTGAAACAGCAGCGGCATCAGATAAGGCACGGCGCCGATGCCGATGCGCGTGAACGAGCCGGTCACGACGGTGACCGAGAACGTCGGAATCTTCAGCGTGGAGACGTCGATCAGCGGATGCGGATGCCGCTTCGCATGCTGGCGCAACGACCCCGACGAGCAAGCCCGCGGCGATAATCGCGCCGGCGATCCACGGGTTTTCGGCGGGCTGGCTCGCCAGGTCCGCGCCGTACAGGATCGCGGTGAGCGCCGTGCCGCTCAGCAGCAGGCCCACCACGTCGAGCGGCTTGCGTTCGCTGCCGCGCAGGTTCGGCACCATGGCGAGCGCGACGGCCATTGCGGCGAGGCCGAACGGCACGCTGAGCAGAAAGATCCAGCGCCACGACGCGTAAGTCGTGATGAAGCCGCCGATCGGCGGACCGACCACAGGCGCCGCAATGGCCGGCCACGTGATGGTGGAAATGGCCTGCATCATGCGGCTTTTTTCGGTGCTGCGGACGACGATCAGCCGGCCCACCGGCACCATCATCGCGCCGCCGATGCCTTGCAGCAGGCGCGCGGCGGTGAATTCGGCGACGTTCTGCGAGAGGCCGCACAACACGGAGGCCGCCGTGAACACGCCGATCGCCGTGAAGAAGACGGTGCGCGAGCCGCAGCGGTCGGCGATCCAGCCGCTCGCAGGAATAAAGATAGCCAGCGCCAGCATGTAGGCCGTCATGCCGAGACTGACGCTGTTCGGCCCGACGCCGAACGAGCGCGCCATCTGCGGCAACGCGGTCGCGATCACCGTGGTGTCGAGATACTCCATAAAAAACGTGGCCGCGACGATGTAGGGCAGCCAGCCGACATGGTTGTCACGCGCGCTCGCTGCGCTCATGGCCGGGCCCCCGGCAGCTTGAGCGTGACAGCGTCGTCGGATTGGCCGCGAATAACGCAGGCGGGGACGCCGCACGCAGTGCACCTGACTCGCGATGTAATGGGCTTCATTTTTTGACTACCTTTCGAATACGTGTGTGCGCCGTTCAATAAGCCTCTACGTCGAATCCGGACGTCGCCGGATAGCGACCTTTTCCGGCCGGCCTTGAATCCTAGCGCAATCCCGCCTCGCGCATCAGCAAGCCCCGCACGCTGATCGCGACTTTGCGCAGAGTGTCTGCGCAAAGCACGGCGTGTGCCGTTCTGCCCGCGAGGCAACACGTTCCGAAAGAGGCGCGCCGCTCAGTCTTTCGCGGCGTATTCGCGGTCGAGCCGGGCGTAGAGCGGCTTGTTCACGAGCCGCTGGCGTTCGCTGAACGGCGCGACGAGCGTGGCGTCTTCGTCGAGGCGGCCGTTCGTCCTGAGGCTGCCAAGCGCGCGCTGCATGCCGAGCACCGCGCCTTGCAGCGCCGCGTTCGCGTAGAGCACGATGCCGTAGCCGAGCTTCGCGAGCGCCTCGCGCGACTGCACGGGCGTCTTGCCGCCGATCACGATGTTGATCAACTGCGGCGTGTCGAAGAGCGACGGCAGGCGCTCGATGTCCGCGAGCGATTCGGTGGCCTCGATGAACAGAATGTCCGCGCCCGCCTCGATAAAGCGATGACCGCGCTCGATGGCGTCTTCGATACCGTGCACGGCCGCGGCGTCGGTGCGCGCCATGATCTGCAGATTGCCGTCCTCGCGGGCATCGACGGCTGCGCGGATCTTGCCGGCCATTTCGCTCGCGCTGATCACTTCCTTGCCGGAGAAGTGGCCGCATTTCTTCGGCATGATCTGGTCTTCGAACTGGATCACGTCGGCGCCGCTGCGTTCGAGCACCCGCACGGTCTGGCGCACGTTCAACGCGTTGCCGAAGCCCGTGTCGGCGTCGACGATGAGCGGCAGCGCCACCGCGTCGCGAATCCGCGCGGTGTGCTCGGCGACTTCGGCAAGTCCAATGAAACCGAGGTCCGGCAAGCCGAGCGACATGTTCGTGACGCCCGCGCCGGTGATGTAAATGGCCTCGAAGCCCGCATCCTCGATGACGCGCGCGCTCATCGCGTTGAAGGCGCCCGGCACGAGCAGGCCCTGGCGTTGGTCGACTTTGGCGCGGAAGGCGGCGCGGCGCGTGGCGGAAGTGGTCATGACGGTGTGTCTCCGGAAAGATTGAGAGTGGCTGACGACGCTCTTAAGCGCAGAAACTATGCCATTTTGGGTGCGGCTAAAGGTTTTCCTTTGCAGATCAGTCATTTGCGGCTAGACCGGACACTGCGCCGTTTCATGGCACAATGCTATTCCGTTCCACAAAACGTTTCATGGAACGTTCCACCCTTGGTCTTCGTTGTCAGCCCCCGGAGCGTCTGCATGTCCACTTTCACGCCGCCGTTCGTCAGTGCAGACCCGGGCCGGCCGGGCATCGCGCTCGTCAGTATCAGCCGGTTGCAGTCGCTTTGCGAGACGATTGCGCCGCGCTACGCCGACCGCGCGAGATTTTTCCCGGTCCGCGAAGGCTACGGCGCGGCGGTGACCACGCTGCAAGGCTATGTGGATGCAGGTTCCGTCGACGTCGTGCTCGCAGCCGGCTCGAACGGAGCCTATTTGCGCGACAACCTGAGCGTGCCGGTCGTCATGGTCAAGGTGAACGGCTTCGACGTGCTGAGCGCGATCACCCACGCCACCGCCACATGGCCCGGCGCGCCCATCGGCCTCGTGCTGCACGAAACGATCTCGCACGAACTCGCCGATCTGGGCGGCTGGCTCGCCGTGCGTCTCACGCAGCGCGCATACCGCTCCGTCGACGAGGTAAAGACTTGCCGTCAACAACCTCGCCGCCGAGGGCTGCCGGGTCATCATCGGGCCGGGCATGGCCTGCGACCTCGCGCAGCAGGCCGGGCTCGCGAGCGTGTTCCTGTACTCGCTCGGCGCGGTGGAGGAAGCCTTCGAGCGTTCGGTCGAACTCGCGCGCGTGAGCCGGCAGAAGGAGTCGAAGCGGGTGCGTCTGAACACCATCGTCGCGCATTTGCGCGACGGCGTGGCCGCTTTCGACGACGCCGGCCAGCTCGAAGCCGTCAATCCCGCGATGCTCGACCTGCTCGGCCTCGAAGGGGGGCGCGACATGCCGGGCCAGCTCGCGCGACGGGTCGGCCCGTGGCTGCGCGACGCGCTGGAACGCGGCGGCGCCGTCGACGAGCGCATCGAGCAGGTCGGCCAACGCTCGCTCATCGTCTTGCGTGCCGATTGTCGAACACGGGGCGCGCTCCGGCTCTGTCGTGACGGTGCAGGACGCGCTCGTCGCGCAGCGGATCGACCGGTCGCTGCGCACGAGCCAGCGGCCGAAGCATCTGGTCGCCCGGCATCGGCTGGAAGATCTGGTCGGCGGATCGGCGGCGCTCGAACGCGTGCGGCGGCGCGCGCGCGGGCGCGGCGCACGACGCGACTGTCCTCCTTGAGCGGCGAGAGCGGCACCGGCAAGGAACTGGTCGCGCAGGGCATCCACAACGCGAGCCGGCGGCGCGGCAATCCGTTCGTCGCCTTCAATTGCGCGGCGCTGCCGGAAGGGTTGATCGAAAGCGAGCTGTTCGGCCATGAAGAAGGCGCGTTCACCGGCGCGCGGCGCGGCGGCAAGCCGGGACTCTTCGAGATCGCCCACACGGGGACCATCTTTCTCGACGAAATCGGCGAGATGCCGGCCGCGCTGCAAAGCCGGCTGCTGCGCGTGCTGCAGGAGCGGGAGGTCATGAAGCTGGGTTCGGGCCGGGCCACGCCCGTCGACATGCGCGTGATCGCCACCACGCATCGCGACCTGTCGGCGTTCGTCGGCGAGGGCGCGTTTCGCGCGGACCTGTATTTTCGTCTGAATCTCCTTCAGATAGAATTGCCGCCGCTGCGCGAGCGGCGCGCCGACGTGCTTCCGCTGGCCCGGCACTTGTTAAACCGCAGCGCGATCCAATATGGATTGTCCGAGGCGGCGATCGGGCGGGTGCTGAAGTTTCTGGCGCCTTTGTTCGAGCGCTATGCGTGGCCCCGGCAATGTGCGCGAACTCGAAAATCTGCTGGCGCGCGCGGCCATTTATCTGGGCGCGACGGCAGGCGAATCGGACGGCGACATCGGCCCGGATCTGCTGGCGCTGTTTCCCGAATTCGAGCGGATGAAGCGGGGAGACGGGGCGCCGCGCGCCGTGGACGGCTGCCGCGGCTGCCCCGCTGGCCGCGCCCCGTCTCGCGCCGAGTCGCGACGACGTCGTCAAGGCGCTCGAGCAGTGCGGCGGCAACCGCGCGGCGGCAAGCCGGGCGCTCGGCATTGGCCGGACCACGCTGTGGCGGCTTCTGAAGGCCGACGAAACGCGATAGGCGCAGGTCCGGAAGTGGATAGATGTAATCTATCAATGGAATTAAAACAATCCACTTTACTATTAAGCGCGATCTGAGATACTGAGTCCACCTTCCAACCACTCAGAAAGAGGGCTCAGCAAATGCCGATCATCAACAGTCAAGTCAAACCGTTCAAGGCACAGGCTTATCACAACGGCGATTTCGTGACCGTCACTGAAGAAAGCCTGAAGGGCAAGTGGTCGGTTTTCGTTTTCTATCCGGCCGACTTCACGTTTGTTTGCCCGACCGAACTGGGTGACCTGGCCGATCGCTACGCCGATTTCCAGAAGCTCGGCGTTGAAATCTACAGCGTGTCGACCGATACGCACTTCACGCACAAGGCCTGGCACGACACGTCGGACACGATCCAGAAGATCAAGTACCCGATGCTGGCCGACCCGACGCTCGCCATCTCGCGCAATTTCGACGTGCTGATCGAAGAAGAAGGTCTCGCGCTGCGCGGCACGTTCGTGATCAACCCGGAAGGCGAGATCAAGCTATGCGAAATCCACGACAACGGCATTGGCCGCGACGCCGGCGAACTACTGCGCAAGGTGCAGGCAGCGCAATACATCGCCGCTCACCCGGGTGAAGTGTGCCCCGCCAAGTGGACGCCGGGCGCAGAAACGCTGACGCCGTCGCTGGACCTGATCGGCAAGATCTAAGGTCTCGCAGGCTCACGGGTTTAAATCAGCTTTAGTCAGCTTCAACTCTCCAGGCCAGTCGCGCCCCTCGCGGCGCATCGCCGTGCGGACCGCTTCATGCAGCGGTTCGCGCGTCCCCGGGCCGCACGCGTTCTATCGGATGCGCGCGGAGCAGGGAACCCAACACCCCATCGTCACGGAATCGAATAGCCATGCTTGATGCCAATCTCAAGACTCAGTTGAAAACGTACCTCGAAAAGGTTAGCAGGCCTATCGAGATCGTCGCGTCGCTCGACGACAGCGCAAAATCGCAAGAGCTGCTGGCATTGCTGAACGATATCGCGACGTTGTCGGAGCGCGTGAGCGTCGTGGAGCGTCGCGACGACAGCGAGCGCAAGCCGTCGTTTTCGATCGGCGAGCCGGGCAAGGACATCGGCATCCGCTTCGCGGGCATTCCGATGGGGCATGAATTCACGTCGCTCGTGCTTGCATTGCTGCAGGTCGGCGGCCATCCGGTCAAACTCGACGACGCCGTGATCGAACAGATCCGCAGTCTCGACGGCGACTATCAATTCGAAACGTATTTCTCGCTCTCGTGCCAGAACTGCCCGGAAGTGGTGCAGGCGCTGAACGTGATGGCGTTGCTCAACCCGCGCATCCGGCACGTGGCGATTGACGGCGCGCTGTTCCAGGGCGAAGTCGAAGCGGCAGTTTGACGATCAGACTTCACGAGTAGCGAATAACGGCGGCCCACGGGCCGCCGTTTCTGTTTTCATCACGCCGATGTCGCGGCTGCTGCAACCGGAAAGCCCTGCGCGAAAAAGCCGCCCGGCGTGAACCGGGCGGCTCTCAATAGCACGAGCGTGTTTGACGAGCCCAATCGCTTACGCCCACAGCTCCGACACTTCGTTGTTGCGCAAGTCGAACACTAGCACTTCGGCATCATGGCC
The DNA here is from genome assembly GCA_940746715.1 of uncultured Paraburkholderia sp. Classification (GTDB taxonomy): domain Bacteria; phylum Pseudomonadota; class Gammaproteobacteria; order Burkholderiales; family Burkholderiaceae; genus Paraburkholderia. The sequence goes on along the minus strand of CALNWN010000002.1, from coordinate 169,145 downwards.
TTGCGTGAAGGTCAGCGCTTCTTCGCTGCGCACGCGTGCGCCGTCGCCTTCGCCGAGCTGCACGCCGTTCACCGTCACGCTGCCGCGCGCGACGTGCACATACGCATAGCGGTCGCTTGCGAGTTCGAGCCGCGCCGTTTCATCGCCGTCGAACAGGCCGGCATAAAACGCGTGCGTCCTGTTGCAGCGTCAGCGAACCGTTGGCTCTGTCCGGCGACAGAACGAGGCGCAGCACGCCGCGCTTGTCCTCCGCGCTGAAATGCTGCTGCTGATAGCGCGGCACGGTACCCATTTGCGCCGGCGCAATCCAGATCTGCAGGAAGTGCACGGGCTCACTCTTCGAATGGTTGTATTCGCTGTGGGCAACGCCGGTTCCCGCGCTCATCAACTGGATGTCGCCCGGCACGATCACCGAGCCCGTGCCCATCGTGTCCTTGTGCTCGAGAGCGCCCTCCAGCACATACGAGAAGATCTCCATGTCGCGGTGCGGGTGCTTGCCGAAGCCTTGGGCCGGCGCGACGCGGTCGTCGTTGATCGCGAGCAGATCGGAGAAGCCGTTCTGCTTCGGATCGTGGTAATGCGCGAACGAAAAGGTGTGACGCGAGCTAAGCCAGCCGTGCTCTGCGCGGCCGCGTTGATTGGCGTGTCTGATTTCAAGCATCTTTTTCTCCTGTCGAGTGGAACGCGCCAGCGTCCGACTCGTCGTTCATACAACTTTCGTTGCGGGCGATCGGGACTGATTGGTTGTCCGCGATCTATGACCAGAAGTGTAGGTCAACCTGAGCGGGTATAATTGACGTATAAATGGAAAGACCATCTCATCCAAGTGGACAATCGCCATGCAACTGGACGACATGCGCATTTTCGTCGCGACCGTCGACGCCCATAACTTCACCGCCGCGGCGAAGCGCCTTGCGCTGTCCAAGCAGTTCGTCAGCCGCCGGGTGATGGCGCTGGAAGAAGCGCTCGGCGTGCCGCTTCTCGTGCGTAACGCCCGCAAGCTTGCCGTGACGGAGCTTGGCCAGGAGTTCTACGAACGGGCCAAACGCATTCTGGGCGAAGTCGAGGACGCCGAGCAGGCTATGTCGCTGCGGCGCGCGGGGCCACGCGGCCTCCTCAAGGTGAGTGCGCCGATGTCGTTCGGCATGCTGCATCTCTCGCCGCTCGGCGTGTTGCAGTCCGGCTTATCTGCGCCGCCGCGGCAGGCCGGCCGTGCCCGCCGACCTGGCGCGTCACTCATGCTTGCTTTATGGACACGGCGGCGTGGTGACGTGGGAATTCGCGGTGGACGGCGCGGTGAAAAGCTTCGAAGTGCACGGGCCGCTGCGCGCCAACAATGGCGATCTGATTCGCGATGCGGCCGTAGCCGGCCTCGGAATAGTTCGTCTTCCTGATTTTATCGTCGCCGACGCATTGCGAAGCGGCCGGCTCGTCACCGTGCTCGACGAATTTCTGCCGAGCCCCACCGGCGTCTATGCGGTCTATCCGCAGCATCGGCAGAGCTCGCTGACAATTCGCGCTTTCGTCGACTTCCTGCGCAAGCATCTGAAAAAGCGCCTCACCGCATGAGCGCGAACACGCAACGGCCCGCAGGTCGCATTCAACCTTGGACCGTCGCACGCCAAGCTGCCGCTAGCCGTCGCGGAAAATAAAGCTGTAGCCATTCAGCGCGGGCACGCCGCCGAGATGCGCATACAGCACGCGCGAGCCTTCGGGAAACTCACCGTTGCGCACCATGTCGATCATGCCGTGCATCGCTTGCCCTCGTAGACCGGATCGGTCAGCACGCCTTCCAGACGCGCGCACAAGCGGATCGCCTCCAGCGTGCCGTCATTCGGCAGACCATATTCGGGGCCGCCGAAGCGCTCGTCGAGCACCACGTCCTGCGCGGTGATGTCGCGCCCGAGGCCGACTTTCTCCGCGGTCCGACGGGCGATTCGCGTGATCTGCTCGCGCGTCTGCGCGGGTTTCGCCGACGCGTCGATACCGATGACGCGATCCGCGCGGCCGTCGGCGGCAAAGCCCACCACCATGCCGGCCTGCGTGTTGCCCGTCACCGAGCACACCACGATGTAGTCGAACTTGAAGCCGAGTTCGGCTTCCTGCTGGCGGACTTCTTCCGCAAAGCCGACGAAGCCGAGACCGCCGAGCGGATGGTCCGAGCAGCCGGCCGGAATCGCATACGGCTTGCCGCCGGCGGCGCGCACGCTTTCCAGCGCGTCTTCCCAGCTCTTGCGAAAGCCGATGTCGAAACCGTCCGGCACGAGGCGCACGTCGGCGCCGAGTATGCGCGACATCTGAATGTTGCCGACGCGGTCGTATACCGCGTCCGAATAGTTGACCCAGTTTTCCTGCACGAGCACGCACTTCATGCCGAGAGGCGCGGCGACCGCCGCGACCTGGCGCGTTTGATTCGACTGAATCCCGCCAATGGAAACCAGCGTGTCGCAGCCTTGCGCGAGCGCTTCAGGAATCAGGTACTCCAGCTTGCGCGTCTTGTTGCCGCCGAACGCGAAGCCGCTGTTGTAATCCTCGCGCTTTGCATACAGGTGCACTTTGCCCCCAGATGATCGCTGAGGCGCTTGAGCGGCTGGATCGGCGTGGGGCCGAAAGTGAGCGGGTAGCGGGGAAAGCGTTGCAGGTTCATGGCATCTCCGGGGTCGATAGTATCGGCGCGGGCAGCGGGCCGTCGCGTTCAACACATGGTAGGAAAAACCGCGGAAAATGAGCTTGCGAAGAAAATGCTGTCGGCGTAATTTCAATAACAGCGAGAGAGCAAAGCTCAACTTTATTTCTTGAAAAAGCCTATGGACAAAATAAAAGTTCGCCGCCCGCCAGCACGACAGGCCGGCTCAACGCCCGCAGGGGAGTCGCTTCAATCGCTGGACCGCATCGACCGGGCGATCCTGCGCCAACTGCAAACAGACGCGTCGATTTCGAACGTCGCGCTGGCGGCCAAGGTGAAGCTGAGCGCGCCGGCCTGCCTGCGGCGCGTCGAGCGTCTGAAGGAGTCGGGCCTGATTCGCGGCGTGGTCGCGTTGATCGACCCGAAGTCGGCGGGGGCGGGCATGCTGGTGATCATCGGCGTGGTGCTCGATCGGTCCACGCCCGAGTCGTTTGCCGACTTCGAGAAAGCGGCGCAGAAAGTGCCGGGCTGCATGGAGTGCCACGTCGTGACGGGCGAATTCGATTACTTTATGACGATCCGCACGCGCGACAGCGACAGCTTCAATCGCCTGCACGCCGAACAATTGCTGTATTTGCCGGGTGTACGGCAAATCCGCTCGTTCATGGTGCTCAAGGAGATCCTCTCGACCACGCGCTTTCCGCTGTGAGTGCGTCGCCAGCGGCATGCGCTGCCCTGCGCAAAGCGGGAAACGCGCGCATGCTGTCATTAACGCGGCCCTCGCGCGACTAACTTGCGGGGCCGTTCGCTCCCCGCGAAACCCAAGCGGATAGGCGCAAGGCGAGCGGTATTGCACACCCTGTGGTCGCAATCAGGACAGACATCATGAATATCGACAATCGTATCGAAAGACTTTCCGCTGGTATTGCGCGCGGACGTGCGTCGCTATTTTGGCGGCTCCAATGGATGGATCGGCGATTTCGGTGCCTATATGCCGATGCCGGGCAGCTCGAAGAAATTCTTCTGGTTCGCCGGCCCCAGTGTGACGCTGGCCGACTCCACTTATATGAACAGCTGGTTCGGCGTGAACCAGAATCAGGCCACGCATTCGCAGTATCCGCAATATCACGCGAGCGCCGGCTTCAAATCGGTGGGCTTCGGCATCAGCGCCGTGTGGCTGTTCGACAAGCACTGGTTCGCCACGGCGGACGGCGCGTTCCAGCAGCTCGTCGGCAGCGCGGGGAATAGTCCGATCACGCACCGCAAGGCGAACGGCGTCGCGGACATATCGATCAACTACCGGTTCTGAACGAAGCACGGCGTGAAGCGTAATCGCGGCGATTGTGTAACCGCCGCGATTACGGACCCCACGCGTGGGCCCTGGAGCCGGTGCGTGTTTTTCGGCGCCGCAGCGGCAGACGCTGCCGCGGCCGACACGCCCGCGGGCCCTGCAGCAATGTCGCTCGGCCGCGAGGTGTGGACAGCCTGCGGATAAAGCGCGAGCAGCGTGCGTAACACGCCGTTGGTCCAGCCGAATCCGTCTTGCAGCGGGTATTCGCCGCCCCCCGCGGCCACGCCCGGTGAGGCGGCATTCACATCGTATTTTTCGACGAGCTTGCCCGTGTGCTGATAGTAGGAGACGTTGGTTCTGATCCAGCGCGTCGCGATGGTTTGCGCGAGCGCGGGTTCGCTATAACGGCGCAAGCCGGTGACCGCGAGATATTGCAGCGGCGCCCAGCCGTTTGGCGCGCCCCATTGCTGGCCGCTCGCGACCAGTGTGGTGGCGAGACCCCCCGGACGCAGCAACTCGCGCTGCAGGGTCGCCGCGACGGCCTTCGCCTGCTGCCGGCTGGCGACGCCCGTATAAAGCGGATAAACCGTGGCGGCGGTCAGTTTGTGCGTGAGCGTGCGACGAACGAAGTCGTAGTCGCCGAATGCCTGCAATTGCGGATCCCACAGCACGCGCCGAATCGTGTCGGCGCGAGTCGCGGCGCGCTGCGCCATGTTCTCCGCATGCGTGACGTCGCCGCGCATGCGGTACGCCTTGGCAAGCGCGCGTTCGAGATCGACGAGCAGACAGTTCAGGTCGACGGGCGCGAGCGACGTGACGTCGACCGTGGCGAGCGTCTTGCCGTCGGCAAACCAGCGCGAGCTGAAATCCCAGCCTGTTTCGCCGCCCGCGCGGAGATTGCGCCACAGGTTTCCGGGGTTGCGCTGAGGCGTTTGTTGCGAGGTCACGACGTCTTCGCGGTAGGACTCGTCGCGCGGCGCCGCGCGCTCGTCCCAGTAATGGTTGAACAGCGAGCCGTCCGCGAGACGCACGACATGACGATTCGCGTGGCCCGCGGCCAGGCCCTCGCTGCCGTCCATCCAGTACGCGTATTCGCGTTGCAGTTCGGGCAGGTACTGGGCGTACACGGCGTCGCCGTCCTTGTCGGCCACGAGCCGCACCATCTGCGCAAAGAACGGCGGCTGCGAGCGGCTCAGGTAATAAGTGCGGTTGCCGTTCGGAATATGGCCATAACGATCGATCAGGGTCGCGAAGTTTTTCAGTTCGTCGAGCACGAGGGCATGGCGTCCGCTCGCCTCGAGGCCGAGCATGATGAAATAGGAGTCCCAGTAATAGATTTCGTCGAAGCGGTCGCCTGGCACGATGTAGGCGTCGGGCAGCGGCAGCAGCGACGACCACGGGCTTGCAGTCGAGTCCGGCTCGCGCTTGAGCACGCTCCAGAGCGTGTCGATATGGCTCACTACGTCCTGGTTCGGATCGGACACATAGCTCTTCGACGCTCGCGCAGGCAACGTGAAATTGCGCTTCACGAAGTCGCCGAGATTAAAGCCCGGCTGCTGCTTCGCGCTTGCGTAGTCGAGCGCGATTTGCGACGGCGGTTCGAGCGGCACCATGTCGGCGAAGGTCTTGCTATCCGGAAACAGATGAGCGAGCTGCACGTCGCGATACAGATCGGCGTACTGCTCAGACGGGGGAACCGGCACCACCGGCGACGCCTGCGCGGGCGGTTCCACATGCACAGCAACATGCGCGATACTGCTCTTTATTCCTTCCGTTGTGCCGCCGCTCGTCTGAGACGCGTCGGCGGCGAAGGAAGTGGCCGCGCAGGACACGCACAGCATCAACGCGGCAACGAGTGCACTGCGCAAGCGGCGACGGGCGGAAGCGAAGGCGTGATCGGTCATCGGCTGAATTAACGAAAGGAGGAAAGTGAATACGCGAGACTGCATCGTTCGCATCATTGACCGCATGGGCTCGGCCAAAGTTGCGTGCGTCTTTTGCCTTTGTGTTTTGCCTTTGTGCGCAAGGCATGAGCGCGCTTCGTGCACGCAAAAAACGGGACCCCTCCTGTATGATTAAGCGTTTGCGTAAGCACGCACCGTACCGCGCGGGAATCCTGAAAAATATTCCGGATCACGACGATCCGTCTTGCTGAATTAGAAAAAATGACCGCATCGCAAGCTGTCGACGAACACTACTTTCGCGGCATCATTCGCCGCAACATCGCGTTGCCCTTGTTTGTCGGCCTGATCACCATCGGCGTGTTCGTCGGGCTGATTGCCTATCTGGTTTCCACTACGAGTCTTGCCGAGCATTCCGAGCGCGTTATCGGCAAGGCCAACCAGATGCTGCGTCTTGCAGTGGACCGCGAGTCGTCGATGCGCGGTTTTCTCCTCACGGGAGACGAGAGTTTTCTCGCCCAATACGAAAACGGCGGACCGCTCTTCAAGGCGCAAATGGACGAACTGCAGGGCCTTGTCGCGGACAATCCGATGCAGCTCGAAAAGCTCAAGCAGATTGCTGCGATTCAGGAGCGCTGGAACCGCTTTGCCGAAGACATGATCGACGCGCGCCGCAGAATGCAGGACGTGGCGCGCGTCGTCGCGAGCGGTCGCGGCAAAATGGAATTCGACGAAACGCGCAAACAATTCGACGACTTTCTCACCGTCGAATTGCGTCTGCGTCAGGAACGCACCGAAGCATCGCGGCGCGTCACCGTCATACTGGTGAGCGTGTTCCTGCTCTTTAGCATCGGCGTGAACAGTCTGCTTGCATGGATGGGCCGCCGCGAAGAATTGCTCAATCTCGCCGGTGCCTACGACAAGGCCTTGCGTCAGCAGGCGGAACAGACGGAAGTACTGGAAAGACAGGTGTGGTTGCGCTCGGGGCAGCGCATGCTCGCCGAGCGGGTGATCGGACAGACCACCCCGCAACTCGTCGGCCGCGCCATGCTGGATTGCCTCGCGCAGTACATGGACTCGGCAGTCGGCGCGCTCTACGTGCGCGACAGGCGGCACGGCACGCTGCGCCGCGTCGCGACATACGGATTCAGTCGCGAAAGCGAGCAGGCCACGGCGCGCGATCTCGCGGATGCCGACACGCTGGTCGGCCAGGCCGCATCGTCGCGCCGCATGGTGGTGATGCGCGATGTGCCGGAGAACTACATACAGGTCGTTTCCGCAACGGGCAATAGCGCGCCGAAGCACCTGATCATCATGCCGGTCGCGAGCGAGGGCGAAGTGAATGGTGTGCTCGAATTGGGTTTCATGCGCACACTGGCGCCGCGTGACCCGGAGTTCATCGAGCTTGTCAGCAACAGCATGGGCGACTTCATCGAGGCGGCGCTCTACCGCGAACGCTTGCAGGATGCGCTGGTCGAGACGCGGCAGTTGAATGAAGAGCTGCAGGTGCAGCAGGAGGAACTGCGTGTCTCGAACGAAGGCCTCGAGGAACGCGGACGCGCGCTGCTCGAATCGCAAACGCGCCTGCAGGCGCAACAGGCGGAACTCGAACAGACCAACGTGCAGCTCGAGGAATATGCGCACCGGCTCGAGCGGCAAAAGGCCGACCTGCTGCGCGCCTAGGACGATCTGGCCGCGAACGCGGAGCGTCTCGAGCAATCGAGCCGCTACAAGTCGGAGTTTCTCGCGAACATGTCGCACGAACTGCGCACGCCGTTGAACAGCTCGCTGATTCTCGCCAAGCTGCTGCAGCAGAACAGAACCGGCAATCTGACCGAAGAGCAGGTGCGTTATGCGGAAACAATTCACGCATCGAATAGCGACCTGCTGGTGCTGATCAACGACATCCTCGATCTGTCCAAGGTCGAGGCGGGGCAGGTGAACGTCGAACTGGAGACTGTCTCGCTCGACGCGACGCTGCAATCGCTCGAGGAACTGTTCAGACCGATGGCGGGCGCGAAGCACCTGAACCTCGTGTTCGACCGTTTGCCGGGTGCGCCGGATAGCATCGTCAGCGACGGTCAGCGTGTCACGCAAATCCTGCGAAACCTGCTGTCGAACGCGGTTAAATTCACCGAACGCGGCGAGGTTGCGCTATCGGTCGCCCCGGCGGACGACGACATGCTGCGAATCGATGTGCGCGATTCCGGCATCGGCATTGCGTCCGACAAGTTGGATATGATTTTCGAAGCATTCCAGCAGGCCGACGGATCGACGAGTCGCCAGTACGGTGGCAGCGGCCTCGGCCTCTCTATTTCGCGCGAATTCGCGCGCTTGCTGGGCGGCCGCATCACTGTGGCGAGCGAGGTGGGCAAGGGCAGCGTGTTCACGCTATGGTTGCCGCTCGACGCACGCGCGACGCTCGCGGCGGGCGGCGAAAGTGCGGCTGCGGTTTCGCCAGACGTCCGCACATGCGGTGGCCACGAACGGCGATACGGACAACGCATTGCTCGCTCGCGCATCGTGGGGCGAGGCGGCGCCGGCGGTCATCACGCCCGCCAACGGTTTGATGACGACAACACCTGCTCATCTGGCGGGGGCGCGTGCAGCGCCGCTCAACCAGCCGGCGCACCTGAAGTCGGTAGCGCAGCCATTGCCGACGACCGCGACAATCGCACGCGCGCGGGCCGTCTCATCATCGCCGTGGAAGACGATCTCGCGTTTGCGGAAATTCTGCGCGATCTCGTGCATGAGCTGGATTTCGACTTCGTGCATGCGAGCAACGCGGCAAGCGGGCTCGCGCTCGTGCGCGACATGCGCCCGGCTGCCGTGCTGCTCGACGTGGGCTTGCCGGACCGCTCGGGACTTACCGTGCTCGAATGGCTGAAGAACGATCTGCTCACGCGCCATATTCCGATTCACATCGTGTCGGCGACGGATCACGCGGACAAGGCGCTGCACCTGGGCGCGATCGGCTATACGCTCAAGCCGACCGCGCGCTCCACGATGGAAGCCGCGATCCGCCGTCTGGAAGCGCGCCTGCAGCAGCGTCTGAAGCGCGTCCTCGTGATCGAGGACGACGCGCCGATGCGCGAAAGCATCCGCGCGCTGCTGCAAAGCGAAAACACGGAGATCGTTGCTGTCGCAACGTTGTCCGAGGCGTTGCAGCATCTCGAGAAACTGTCGTTCGATTGCGTGGTGACGGACCTCGCGCTGCCCGACGGCACCGGTTACGATTTGCTGGAACGCCTAGCGGCCAACGCGGAACATGCGGCACTGCCGGTGATCGTCTACACGGGGCGCATGCTGTCGGATGAGGAGGAGCACCGCCTGCGCCGCTATTCGAAGTCGATCATCATCAAGGGCGCGAAGTCTCCAGGGCGTCTGCTCGACGAGGTGACACTGTTTCTGCACAGCGTCGAGTCGTCGCTTGCGCCGGAGCAGCAGCGCATGCTGCGCACGGTGCGCCAGCGCGACAACGCCTTCGAAGGCCGCACGATCCTGCTCGCCGAAGACGACGTCCGCAATATCTTCGCGCTGTCGCACGTGATCGAGCCGCTCGGCGCGAGGCTGCAGATTACGCGCAATGGTCGCGAAGCATTGGACGCACTGGAAAACGGCCCTGAAGTGGACCTGATTCTGATGGACATCATGATGCCCGAGATGGACGGTTTGACCGCGATGGGCGAGATTCGGCGCAATCCGCGTTTTGCGCATCTGCCGATCATTGCGTTGACGGCGAAGGCCATGGCGAACGACCGTCTGCGGTGCCTCGAAGCAGGCGCGGACGATTATGTATCGAAGCCGATCGACGTGGACAAGCTGGTCGCGCTATGCCGTGTCTGGCTGCGCCAACGGTAGAGGTGGAACCGCAGCGATGAACGGCAGCGATGAACGCCACGGACGCAACGCACGGGTGCAAGCCGGCAATACGGAAACCGCAATGAGCCAATCCGGATTGGACGCACGGCAACGCATGAGCGATTTCGACATCGAGTTGAAATTGCTGCTGGAGGCTATTTACCTCAAGTATCAGCACGATTTCCGCCACTATGCGATGTCGTCGCTGCGCCGCCGCCTCGCGCAGGCACTCGATGAGTTCGGCCTCGGCACACTGTCGCAGCTGCAGGACCGCATCCTGCGCGACGGCAATCAATTTTCGCGGCTGTTTCAGTACCTCACCGTCCAGGTCAGCGACATATTTCGCGATCCTGCCTATTTTCTCGCGCTGCGCGAACACGTCTTGCCGCGTCTGCGCGCCTATCCGTCGATCAAGGTGTGGGTCGCCGGTTGCAGCACCGGCGAGGAGCTGTGGTCGCTAAAAATTCTTTTCGACGAAGAAGGCCTGACCAAGCGCACGCTGTTCTATGCGACCGACATCAACCCCGACGCGCTCGCGCGCGCCGAAGCCGGCATTTACGCGCTGGACCGGATTCAGGGCTTCACGCAGAACTACCTCGCGGCCGGCGGTACGCGCTCGCTGTCGGATTACTATCACGCAGCCTATAGCGGCGCACGTTTTGCGGGGTCGCTCAAAGGTCGTGTCGTGTTCGCCGACCACCGTCTTTCCACAGACGAAGTGTTTCTCGAAGCGCACCTCGTGTCGTGCCGCAACGTGCTGATCTATTTCGATCGCGGTTTGCAGGACCGCGCGTTGGGGCTGCTCGAAAACGCGCTGGTACGGCGCGGTTTTCTTGGACTCGGCAGCAAGGAAACCCTGCGGTTTTCCCGTCATTACGATGCCTTCGACGAATTCCGTCCGGGCGAACGTATTTACCAGAAGCGCTGAAACGAACGTGAACCCGCGCCCAAGCATTCAGCCTGACGTCGACGTGCAGCGCCGCGCGCATCGCGCGCGCACTTGCGAACTGGTCGTGATCGGGGGCTCGGCGGGTGGCATGGAGGTGATCAACCTGCTGCTCGCCGCGTTGCCGGCGAGTTTTGCACCGGCCGTAATGATCGTCATGCATCTGCCGCCCGATCTGCCCAGCTATCTCGTGCACGCGCTGGCTCACCGTTGCGTGTTGCCGGTGATCGAACCGGACGCCGGCGACGAGATCATGCCGGGCCGCGTGTATGTCGCGCCGCCTGGCTATCACATGCTGGTCGAGGTGGACAAAACGGTTGCGCTTTCAACGGATCCGGCCGTGCGCTTCTCGCGGCCTTCCATCGACGTCCTGTTCGAGTCCGCGGCGGCGGTGTATCGGGAGCAGCTGCTCGCGCTCCTCCTGTCCGGCGCAAACGACGACGGCGCTCAAGGTTTGCAGCGTGTGCGCGCGTCGGGCGGGCTCACCTGGGTGCAGGATCCCGGCACCGCGACCTCGCCCGACATGCCGCGCACCGCGATCGAGCGCGGCGCGGCCGATTACATCTATTCTCCCGAAACCATGGCCCGGCGGCTCGCAGCGTGGCCGGCCTCTCTTTGATCCGATGCCATGTCGAATCCACCCGTGAACATTCTTATCGTCGACGACATTGCTCACAACATCACCGCGCTCAAGGCCTTGTTGACGCGCCCTGATGTTGCCGTGCTGGTGGCCGATTCGGGCACGGCCGCGCTCGATCTGCTGCTCAAGCACGAGGTGGCGCTCGCGATTCTCGACGTCAACATGCCGGGCATGAACGGTTTCGAACTGGCGGCGTTGATGCGCGGCAGTCCGCGAACCTCGCATGTGCCCATCATTTTTTTGACCGCCACCGCGCAGGATGCGTCGCGCACGTTTCGCGGCTATGAAGCCGGAGCCGTAGACTTTCTCTACAAGCCGTTCGATCCGCGCATTCTGCAATCGAAGGTGGATGTGTTCGTTCAGCTTGAGCAGCAGAAGCGCCAGCTCGCCGCGCAGCTCGTAACCACGCGTCAGATGCTCGAAGCCAACGAGATGCTGATGGCGGTGCTCAGTCACGATCTGCGCACACCGCTTGGCGCTGTGCTTGCATCCGCGGAATACCTGATGCGCACCGCCGCCGATCAGCAGTCCGCAACCGTCGCGGCGCGCGTGAAAAACAGTTCGCTGCGCATGGCGCGGATGGTCGATCAACTGCTCAATCTCGCGCGTCTGCAAGGCGGACGCCTGCCGCTGCAGCCCCGGTCGATCGAACTCGCGACGCTATGCCGGTCCGTGATCGACGAATTCGCTTCGCGCGAGAACGGCAAGCGCATCCTGTTCGCGAGCCGCGGCAACACCGCGGGCGCGTGGGATACGGATCTCGTCTGGCAGGCGGTGTCGAATCTTGTCAGCAATGCGCTGCACCACGGCGCGGCCGGCGACGTGAGCGTCCAGGTGGACGGCGAGGCGGAGGATTCCGTGCGCCTCACGGTGGCCAACCGCGGCGTGATTCCGCCCGAGGTTTTCCCGCATCTCTTCAAGGCATTCGGGCCGAATAACGGCGGCTCCCGTTCGCGCGAAGGGCTCGGCCTCGGCCTGCATATCGTGCACGAAATCGCGCGGATGCACGGCGGCCGTGTCGACGTTAAGTCCGACGAAACCGACGCTACGGTGTTCACCATCGAGCTGCCGCGAATGGTGACGCTGGAACGCGGCTCATTTTCCGGCAAATAATCGCGGCGGAAAAGTAGCGGGTTTTCCGCGGAAATGCTGTGAATACCCTTGCCGCGCATGCGCGCATGCATGCTGTGCTACGCTTGGCGCTACCTCACACACGCCGCGCAAGCCCGAAGCCATCATGCGTTCCTGGCGCATTTCCCCGCCTCGCCGAAACGAACAGATCAGCATCGCGCGTGCGGCTGATCTCGTCATGTCCATTTCGCACGACGACGCCGACGCACTCGCGGCCAGCATGCTGAAAACGGTCGGCGACATCATACCGGTCTCGCAGTGCACTGTGTTCGCCTATGAATTCGACGGTCGCCCGCGCACCATTTCCGCGGCGGATCACCGCGGCGGCCGTTTTCTGCGCGACGTGGCCCATCGCTACGCGGCGCATTTTTATGCGCTCGACGGCAACCGCGCGATCATCGGCAGCGCGCGACCGCGTGACGCGCTGGTGCTGCATCAGCAGCAAAGCGAAGAGATCGAAAACGAAGCGTATCGTGCGGCCTGTTACGCGCAGCCCAATGTGTCGGACCGCTTGTCGTTGCTCGTGCAACCAGTTGACAGCGTGTGGCTGTCCATCAATCTGTATCGCGACCGCGCATACGGCGTCTTCGAGGCAGGCGAGATGGAGCGAGTCGAAAGTCTCGCGCACCTCTTCGCGCACGCGGCAAAAGCGCATTACGCACTTCATGGCCAGCACCATGAAAGCCCCGCCGAGACCATGCTCGCGCGCGTGAGACGAATGTGCCCCGCGCTCACACAGCGCGAACTGGACGTGCTGCGCGGCACGCTCGAAGGCGCCACCGCAGTTGAAATCGGCGAACGGATGGGCGTGAAGCCTGCGAGTGTCGTCACCTATCAGAAGCGCGCTTACGCGCGGCTCGGTATTTCAAGTCAGCGGCAACTGTTTGCGCTGTGCGTGGCGCTGCCACGTAGCTGATATTCGCCGTTTGGCCGCGCCTTGGTTTGGCCGCGCCTTGAATGGAGTATCAGGCGCGTTTTACCCGCGTATCGGCCTGCGTTTCGCGATCCCAGCGTCTGAGCCACGGCAGCAGGAAATCCGCGAAACCGGCAGCGGGCGGCGATAACGCGCGTTCCGTCGAGCGATACATACATACTTCGCGGATGGTTTCCGGCTCGACAATCCGCTTCATCACGAGACCAAAGGTGCGCGCGAGCGGCGCTAAGTAAGCCGGCGCGAGCGTGACGGCGAGACCGCGTGCAGCGATGCCGAACGCAGTGGTCACGTTGTCCACCACGTCCGCCGGAACGATGCGCGCCTCGACGGGCAAATCCGCGAGCATTTGGTCGACCGCGCGTTCGTGATCGCGCCCCGTCGCGACGATAGGGACATCCCGCAACTGCTGCCACTGCACACGCCTGCGGGCACCGAGCGCATGCGACGGCGCGCACCACATGACCCACGGGCTCGCGAACGCGGTGTCCCGGCGCACGCGCGCGCGCACCGCTGGGCCGGTCCGGGCCGATCGCTAGATCGACGTCCGCGCTTTCCACGCGCTCGACCAACTGCTCCACCACGGTATCGCAAATGCGCACGACCACCTTGGGCTTGTCGCGCGCATAGTCTGCAATCGCGGCGTGCAGGGCGGTGGACGCGAGCACGAGCGGTGCGCCGATCCGCACGATGCCCGCCGCGCGATTGCGGATATCGTCGGCGGATTGGGCGGCGGCGCGCACGTGGCGCAGCACCGATTCCGCCGAGGCAAGGAAGTCCTGCCCTGCGCTCGACAGATTCACGCGCCGCGTGGTCCTGTCGAAGAGGCGAAAGCCGAGCTCCGCTTCGAGCTCGGCGAGCAACTGGCTCACCGCCGACGAGGTGAGCCCGAGCCGCACGGCGGCCGCGCCAATGCTCTGCAGGTCGACAATGGCGAGAAACGCCTCGAATTGACGGATGGTGACGCGAGTAAGTGCCATGGCGCGATTCTAAAGAAAAACTTACGAATCGTGAAAAATCCGTTGATTGTGGATTGCCGCGCGTTCATCGACACTTGCCCCAATCGACGGAAGCACACAAAGGCGCTTAGACTTCGGTCTCGCCCGGCTGCGAACGCCACGTGAGCGCAGTGTATGCGCAAAACCAGCGCTACCGCAGGGCTCCAATCAAGGAAATGCCATGTTCGAACATATTCCCGCCTATCCCGGCGACCCGATTCTCAGCCTGAACGAAGACTTCCAGCTCGATCCGCGCCCGAACAAAGTCAATCTGAGCATCGGCATCTATTTAGACGACGCGGGCAAGCTGCCGGTCATGGACGCCGTGCGCCGCGCCGAAACCGCGCTGCTCGACGCAATCGGTCCGCTGTTCCTATCTGCCGATGGCGGGCCTGCCGCTCTACCGCGACGCCGCCCAGGCGCTCGTGTTCGGCGCAAACAGCGAAGCGCGTGCGGCGGGTTGCATCGCGACATTGCAGACCATTGGCGGCTCGGGCGTGCTGAAGGTCGGCGCCGATTTTCTGCGGCGCTGTTTTCCCGCTTCGCAAATCTGGATCAGCGACCCCAGCTGGGAAAATCATCGCGTCGTGTTCGAAGGCGCGGGTCTAACGGTCAACACCTATCCGTATTACGATGAAGCGATGGGCGGCCTGCGTTTCGCCGATATGATCTGATCGACACGATAGGCCGGTTGCCCGAGCGCAGCATCGTGCTCCTGCATGCGTGCTGCCACAATCCGACCGGCGTCGATCTGAGCGCCGCGCAATGGGCGGAGCTCGTGCCGGTATTGCAGCGTCGCAAGCTGATCGCGTTCGTCGATATGGCTTACCAGGGCTTCGGCGCGGGCCTCGAGGAAGATGCCGCTTGCGTGCGCATGCTGGCCGACGCGGATATACCGCTCATGGCAGCCAATTCGTTTTCGAAGAATTTCTCGCTGTACGTCGAGCGCGTGGGCGCGCTGAGCGTGGTCTGCAAGGACGCGGACGAAGCGGGCCGCGTGCTGGGCCAGTTGATGTCCACGGTGCGCGCGAACTACAGCAATCCGCCCACGCATGGCGCACGGCTTGTCGCCAACGTGCTGTCCGATGCGTCGTTGCGCGCGTCGTGGGAGGCGGAACTGGCCACCATGCGCGAGCGCATTCTCGCGATGCGCGGCACGATTCACGCGGGACTCGCGGACCGTGTCGATGAAGTGGCGCGCGCGTTACGTTGCGCAACGCGGCATGTTTACCTATACGGGCCTGACCGAGAAGCAGGTCGAGCGCCTGCGCACCGAACATACGGTGTACGTGTTGCTGCGCTCCGGGTGCATGTGCGTGGCGGGCCTGAATGCGCGCAACGCGGACTACGTCGCGTCGACGATTGCGGCAGTCGCGTCGGGCGCATAGCGCGGCGAGACACTGGCCAGTGGACGCGCCGGCGCAGTGGCAGCGCGGGCACGGCTGCAACGCGGGCACGGGTCAACAGATCACCATGGAGACGTCGATGACGACACTTGATATGCCACCGGCGAGTGCGCCGAACAAAGCTGACATGCATCCCGACGAATGGCGGACCCGCGTTCAACTGGCCGCCTGCTACCGCGTCTTCGACATGCTCGGCTGGACCGAGATGATCTATAACCACATCACGTTGCGCGTGCCGGAAAGCGTGAGCGGCGGCGAGCGGCAGTTCCTGATCAATCCGTTCGGCTTGCATTACAGCGAGGTCACGGCGAGCAATCTGGTGAAGATCGACGCACAGGGGCGCGTGCTCGACGGCTCGCGCTATCCCGTGAATCCGGCCGGTTTCGTCGTGCATGCGGCGATTCATGAAGGCGTGCCGGGTGCCCATTGTGTGATGCACACGCATACCACGGCGGGCGTCGCGGTCGCGTGTCTCGAAGAAGGGCTGCAGCAAACCAACTTCTACAGCGCGCAATTGCACGACCGCATTGCGTATCACGACTTCGAGGGCATCACCGTGCATGCGGAGGAAGGGCCGCGGCTCGTCGAACATATCGGCGACAGGCAGGCGGTGATTCTGCGCAATCATGGACTGCTGGCATGGGGACGCACGTTGCCGCAGACGTTCGCGGTTCTGTGGACGCTCAATCGCGCGTGCGAAATCCAGATGGCGACCTTTTCAATGGGCAAGGCGCGGCCGGTTCCGGAAGAGGTGGCCGTGCGCTGCTCGCGCGACGCGTTGCAATTCGATCCGCGTCACGGCGCGGGACAGGACGTGTTCGATGCACTCGTGCGGCGTGTCGAGCGCATCGACGCGAGTTACAAGGAATGAATCAATGAAAGCAGCGATTTACGGTGCGGGCGCCATAGGCGGATGGATCGGCGTGAAGCTCGCGCAGGCGGG
The DNA here is from genome assembly GCA_940746715.1 of uncultured Paraburkholderia sp. Lineage (GTDB taxonomy): Bacteria > Pseudomonadota > Gammaproteobacteria > Burkholderiales > Burkholderiaceae > Paraburkholderia. The sequence goes on along the minus strand of CALNWN010000002.1, from coordinate 152,471 downwards.
TCACGAGGTCGGCGTGGTGGCGCGCGGCGCGACTCTTGCCGCCTTGCGTGAGCAGGGCTTGCGCCTGATCGAGGGCGGCGCCACGCACGCGGTGAATGTCCGGGCCGCGGAGAATCCAGCGGAACTCGGCGTGCAGGATCTCGTGGTGGTCGCGGTCAAGGGCCCGGCCATGGCCTCGGTGGCCACGCATGTCGCGCCGCTGCTCGGCCCGCAAACCACGGTGCTGACCGCCATGAACGGGTGTACCGTGGTGGTTCTGCGACGGTCTGCGCGGCGATTTTGCGGGCACGCGGCTCAAGTCGATCGACCCGGACGGTAACCATTGCCGCCGCCATTCCCACTGCGCAGACAGTGGGCTGCGTGGTGCACGCGAGCTGCCTCGTCGAGGCGCCCGGCGTGATCCGGCATCATCAGGGCAATGGGCTCATCATCGGCGAAGCTGCGGGCCGTCCGAGCGAACGCGCAAAAGCGCTGACCGACATGCTGATTGCGGCGGGTTTCAATGCGTCGATGTCGGAGCAGATCCAGCGCGACGTCTGGTACAAGCTATGGGGCAATATGACGATGAACCCCGTCAGCGCCATCACCGGCGCCACCACCGACCGCATTCTCGGCGACGAACTGGTGCGCAGCTTCGTCACGAGCATCATGCTGGAGGCGAAGGAAATCGGCGCGCGTTTCGGCATTCCGATCGATCAGGACCCGGAGGACCGCCACGCGGTCACGCTCAAACTCGGCGCGATGAAAACGTCGATGCTGCAAGACGTGCAGGCGGGCAAGGCGGTGGAACTGGATGCGCTTGTGAGCGCAGTCCGCGAACTCGGGCAATTGACCGGTGTGAAAACGCCTTATACGGATGCACTGCTTGGGCTCGCGTGTCTGCATGCGAGCACGCTGGGTTTGTAGTGAACGCAGTGTGTCGTGAAAGCAGAGAGCAGCCGCGCGTTTTCCGCGGCGGTTTTTTTACTTTTTTAAGGCTCTTTGACGACTACGCCGCGATCGCAGGCGCCGAAGACGTAGGCAAGCGTGCCGCTTCGATCAAAGACAAAGCCCGTTGCGCGTCGCCGAGTTCGGTGATGAAGAGCAGCGCGAGGCGAGCGAGATACAGCGACGCCTGCGCTTCGCCTTCGGCGGTAAGCGTTTGGCAAAGCGCCGTATAAACGCGGTCGAGATCGCTATCGGTCATGACTGGCTCTCCTTGTCTTGCATGTTCAGTGCTGCCATCAGCGCGCGTTGCACCGCCGCCGCGCTGCCCTTGCACCAGCGCGCGAGCACATGACCATCAGGGCGGATCAGATAGACGGTGCCGCGAGTGGCGCCGAGCGCCTCATGCAGGCGGCCGGTGTGATCGATCGCGGCGGCGCTGTTTGTACGCGCTTCTGCGGGTCGCAACCACGCTGATCACTTTGAACGGAATTGCGCGGCTGGCGAGGTCGTCCTGTATGCGCTGCCACGCGGCGTCTTGCGATGCCTCTGCGCCAAAACGCAGCGCGGTGAAGCAGGGCGCAATCAGGTCGGTGAGGTGAATGGCCTCCTGCCTGCCATCGCAGAGGCGCTCGAGCCGGCATTCTGGCAGCACGCTGCCCGGCGCGGGGCCTTTGGTGAACGAGTCCACTGCGTCTGATGCAGTCGAGGTTTCGGTTAGCGCTGCGGCGATACGGTTGAGCGGCGAGTCCCAGCACGCCTCTTCTCATCAGCTCGAACGCGAAGGTGGGCGGCGCCATGAATTCGGTGCTTTTCATGCCGTAGCTCAGATTCTCGCGCGCAGCGAACACGCGCTCGTCGCTATAGGTGTCGAGCAGATCGGGCGACGCGATGCCGTTCACCACGCAGCCCAGCTTCCAGCCGAGATTGTCGGCGTCGTTGATACCCGAGTTGACGCCGCGCACGCCGAAGATCGGCACGAGATGCGCGGCATCGCCCGCGAATAGCACCGAGCCGTGGCGATAACGCTCCAGCGTCAGCGCGTTGGCCTTGTAGACGGTGATCCAGATCGGCGACCATGCCCCCGTTTCGCCCATCGAATCCAGCACGCTCTGCACGCGCGGCATCACGTTCTCCGGTTCGACGGCGGTCTGCGGGTCTTCGTCGTCGCGTAGCGGGTAGTCGATCCGCCATACGTTGTCGGGCTGTTTGTGCACGAGAACCGTCGAGCCCGGGTTCGACGGCGGATCGAAATAGGCGAGCCGCTCGGTCGCGCGATCGCTGTCGAGTTGGATATCGACGATTACGTATCGACCTTCATATGTCGTGCCGGTGAGCTTCAGGCCGAGCGCCTCGCGTATCGTGCTGCGCCCGCCGTCGCACGCGACCACCCAGTCGGCTTCCATGCGCCATGCAGTGTCGCCGGTCTGCAGATCGAGTGTTGCGCCGCCCGCCGCGTTGGAGGCGGCGGACTGCTCGATGCCGGTGACACGCGTTTGCCAGCGAATCTCGATCAGCCCGGCATGCCGCTCCAGCTCGTCCAGCAGGAACTGCTCGATCTGATACTGCGCGATGTTGATCATCGGCGGAAGGGATTGCTCCTCGTCCTGATGCATTGAAAAGCGGAATACTTCGGTGTCCCGATAGAAGCTGCGCCCGCCGGTCCACGGCAGGCCTTTGTCCAGAAAGCCTTGCACGGCGCCGAGGCGCTTGAGTATTTCCAGACTGCGCCGTGAGATGCAGATGGCGCGGCTGCCGGTGCAGACGCTGTCGTCGGCTTCGATCAGCACCGAGCGCACGCCTTGCCGGGCGAGCGCGAGCGTCATGCCGACCGGCCCGCCGCCGACAATTGCCACGGGCCGTCGCACGGGATCGCGCCCGTCGACGAGCGGCGGCACTGTGCCTTCGTAATGGCGCGGCGTGAACGGATAGGGTTTGAAACTGGGGGGCATGCGTGTCTCCTCGATCTTCGCTGCAATTCGCGCCCGCCGCGGCGTGGTTTTTCTTTCGACAGGCAGGGCGAATCAAATAGCGATGAGCGAAGTATGAAGGAGAGTCGACCCGCGCCTGTCCTCAATTTGGGTACAGGCGCATTGCTATCGATTTAAAGGTTTGAATCGGATGCGAAGCACGCAGCGCACCGGCTACTCGCCGCCACCGGCGACAGACGAGTGCTGACGCGCATGCAACGCCGACGCAGCCACCTGGCATTCCTCGATCATCGTCCGGAAAGTCGGCGCGGAGTGCGAAGCGGCCGTCGCGTGCGTTCCGGTGTCGTGCCCGTTTTCCGCGGTGCCGCCCACGCCGACCACGAGTGTCGCTCTCGGCCGCCATTCGCGCGTGCGCCGCAGCATATTGCGCAAATAGGGCGGCGAGTCGGGTGCGTCGAGCGTGACGATGCAGATAATGGGCGCGTTCCTGTAACTCGGTTCGTCGGCGCGAGCGCTGCGGTAGCCGGAGTGCGTCGCCATGATCGGGGCGAAGCCGAGGCGCCCGAGCAACTGCACCGCAATGGCAGTCGAGACCTCGTCGAACGCGCCGCGCCCCGGCACGCAGAGCACCGCCGTCTTCTCGCCGTCGGTCTGCGCCGAGGAATGAGCGCGCGCGGAAGTGCCGTGCTGTTCCGACAGATCCGCCGTCGAAGCAGCGTGCAGCGCAAGCGCGTCGCCGGGTTCGGGACGCGCGAGGCGGTCCGGCAGACCCTCGGCGATTTCCAAGTTTTCGACGATGTCCACCAGCGCTTCATTCACCCGCGCCAGTTGCTCCGGCATCAGCACACCGCGCATGGCGTCGTTGCGCGCGAGCTTGAGCCCTTCGAGCGCGACTTTGTCGTAGTAGTCGATCAGCGACATCTCGCGCAGCAGACGCTCCGCCTGCACGATGGCCTCATGCGGATCGTCCGCAAGCAGCCGCTGATAGAAGTTTTGTGCGGGCGTGAGCGCCGGCTGGTCGCCGAGCAAAACCGTGAGGAAGTTGAGGCGGTCGGCGTAACGCCCGAGCGTCACCACGCATAGCGTGAGCGGCGTGGACAGCACGAGGCCGATCGGCCCCCACAGCCAGCTCCAGAAGATGGCCGCCACTACGACCGCGAGCGGCGACAGCCCGGAGCGGTGCCCATACAGCAGCGGCTCGGCAATCTGCCCGGCCACCACATCCACGACGATGAACAGAATCAGCGTGTACACCGCCATCGTCCATTGCGGCTGGATCGCGGCGGCGAGGATGAACGCGAGAATCGCCGCGATCCAGATACCTATGTACGGGACGAAGCGCAGCAGTGCCGCGATCACGCCGAAGAGCAGCGCGCCCGGCGGATAAACGCGGTTTGGCCGCCCATGCGGCGGTAACGATATTTTCATGAGCACACTGTCCGATTGAGCGGAGCGGTCGCTTGTGGTCCGGCGCGCCATGAACGCGGCGCCGTGGGCCATGGGGCCATATGGGATCCAAGCGACGGAGCAAACCTTATGCCCGGATTGTAGGCGTTTTGTGAAGCGCCCTGCGATAACCGGCGCTCAACCCAGGTGCAGCCGCAGCAACTCGAACAGTTGCGAGCTCACATAAAGCAGCAAGCCGGTGAAACCGCCCACCACCGTTCCGTTGATGCGGATATATTGCAGATCCCGGCCAATGTTCAACTCGATCTGCCGCGACATCTCCTCGGCGTTCCAGTTCTTCACGGTATCGCTGATATGCCGCGTGAGAAATCGCGCGAACTCGGGCGCCATCGCACGCGCGGCCTCTTCGAGATGGTCGTTGAGCGACTGGCGCAGCGCCGGATCGTTGGCAAGCTCGCGGCTCACCCATTGACCGGCCGCGACGACTCGCGCATGCAGCGCCGAGTCGCTGCTGTGCAGATCGCGTTTGAGCCACGCGCGCAGTTCGCCCCACATGTCCTTCACATAGGAGGCGAGCGCTTCGCCTTCCACCAGATAGCGCTTGAGTTCCTCGCCTTTTTGCAGGAACGCGGGATCGCTCTTGAGCTTGACGATGAGCTTGTGCGCGGCATCGTCGAATGTCTGACGCAGCTGATGCGTCGGATTCTCGCTGATCTGTTCCAGCATCCGGTTCACCGCGCTCGCAATCGCGTCGGCGCCTTTTTCGCCGAGCCACGCGGACGGCAGAATCTTCTCCATCTTCGGATACTCGCTCCTCACCCAATCGACGATACGTTCCGCGATAAACGCGCGCGCCTCGGCCTGCCGCAGCAGCGCGAGAACTTGGTCGATGCCGGCGTCGAGCAGTTCCTGGTGGCGGCCGTCCTTCGTGAGCGTGTCGAGTCGAGCCGAGCGACTGCGAGAGGTCGACCTTGCCGAGCACGTCGCGCAGCGCGTCCTTGGAACACCTGGATGCGCACGTCGTCGGTCAGGTCCAGCATGCCGCTCGTCAGCTTCACCACGTAATCGCCGAGGCGCGCGCTGTTGGCCGGCTCGGCCAGCCAGCGCGTGATGCTCTGCGCCGGGTCGTGCTTCTGGATCAGACCGACGAGCGACGGCACGTCGAGAAACTTGTCCTGCACGAACACGGCGAGGTTATCGGCGATCTTGTGCTTGTTGCGCGGAATGATCGCCGTATGCGCGGCGACGGCGAACCAGTCGGCGAGCGCGCCGACCATCGCGGCCTCGGCCACCGCCTTGATGCCGTCGATCCACACGCCGCGCAGCATCAGCGCGGTCGCGACGAAGACGCAGGCCGCGGCCGCGAGCAGCAGCAAGGGCGTGCGTTTGGCTTTCCTCAGTTCGAGTGCTTTGTTCATCGGCGAGAGAGCCCGGGTCTGGAAACGCGAGTTTAGCGCCGTCCGCCGGGCGCGGCAGTGCCTAGCCGTGCGGCGCGCGACATCCCGCCGCGGATCCGCGTTTCGCGTTATGCGCAGGCGGTGACGGCTCGCTTTGCCGCGTCGGCGCGGTAACATGCACGGTTGGGCCGCCGAGGCGACTGCCGGTTGTTCCGGCGCACGTCATGCGGCAAGCAATTCAATGCAATGGAGGCACAGTGATCAGGTTTCTGCACACCGCGGACTGGCAGATCGGCACGCAGTTCGGCCAGTTCGAGCCGGACGAGGCGGCGCATCTCGTGCAGGCGCGCTTCGACACGGTGCGCCACATCGCCGAAGAAGCCGCCGCGCGCAACGTCGACGCCGTGCTCGTGGCCGGCGACGTATTCGATCTGCAAACGGTGTCCGACACGGTGATCCGGCGCCTCTTCGCCGCGCTGCAGGCGTTCACGGGTCCATGGATCATGCTGCCCGGCAATCACGACGCGGCGCTCGTCGAGAGCGTATGGACCCGCGCGCAGCGCCTGAATTGCTTGCCGCCGAACGTGCGCGTGGTGCTCGAGCCGGGCGTCGTCCTGCTCGACACGTGCCGCTGCGCGCTCTTGTGCGCGCCGCTCACGCAGCGCATCACTTACGACGACACGACCGGATTCTTCGATACCGCTGAGACGCCGCCGGGCTATCACCGCGTCGGGCTCGCGCATGGGAGCGTGAGCGGCATCCTGCAGGAAGGCATCGACTCGTCCAATCCGATTGCGCCGACGCGCGCCGTCAGCGCGCGTCTCGACTATCTGGCGCTCGGCGACTGGCATGGCCACCTGCGCGTCGACGGTCGCACGTGGTATGCCGGCACGCACGAGCAGGACCGCTTTCGCGCGAACGATCCGGGCTTCATGCTCGAAGTCAGCGTGAGCGAGCCCGGCGCGCAGCCGGTCGTTGAGCCGGTGCGGGTCGGGCAGTATCAATGGCATCGCTGGGATGAAACGATTGTCGTGCCGACCGACGTCGACACACTGAAAGCGCGGCTCGCCACGTTGGGCAGCCGCGACGTGCTGCGCATCACGGCGAGCGGCACGGCCGCGTTGGCGGATGCAGAAGCGCTCCATGTCGCGGTCGAGGAAGCCCGCGCGCGCGTGCGCGCCTTGCGCGTCGACCTGAGCGGACTGCAAGTGCTGCCCACCACCGAAGATCTGGCCGAGCTCGGCGCGCAAAGCGGCTATCTCGCGAAAGTGGTCGCGCGTCTGCGCGACATGCAGGAGGACCCGCAATCCGATCCGCAGCAGGTCAGGCGCGCGGCCGAGGCGTTATTGCTGCTGGCGCGTTTTCAACGTGAATTGCCGCGTGAGGCGAGGTCCGCATGAAGCTTCAAAGCATCGCAATACAGGAATTCAAACAGTTCACCGGGCGGCTTTTTATCGACGACCTGCAGCCCGGGCTCAATCTTTTCGTGGGGCCGAACGAAGCGGGCAAGAGCACGATTGCCGAGGCCGTGCGCGCGGTGTTCCTCGAGCGCTACAAGGCTTCGCATCTGAAAGATCTGCTGCCGTGGGGCAAGGCGAGCGGCCAGCCTTCGGTCGAAGTGAGCTTCGATCTCGACGGCGTCGCGTGCCGCCTGTCGAAGCAGTTCGTCACGCGCCAGCGCTGCGAATTGAAGATCGGCCAGAGCGTCTTCGGCGAGGACGAAGCGGAAGACAAGCTCGCGGCATTGCTCGGTTTTTCGCGCGCCGCGCGCGGGCCGCTGAAGGCTGAAAATGCCGGCGTGCCGGGCCTGTTGTGGGTGCAGCAGGGCGGCACTCACGACATGCGCGATTCGACCGGGCACGCGGCGCAGTATCTGCGCGATGCGCTGTCGCAGCTGTCGGGCAGCCGTGAAGCGGCGGGCGAAGACGCGTTAATCGCCGTCGTGCAACGCGAGTTGCGGCAACTGTTGACCGCGCGCACGCAGAAGTCCACGGGACCGCTCGCGGAAGCGGAAGCGGCGCTCACCGCATTGAACGCCGAGCGCGACGATCTCGTGCGGCAGCGCGAGCAGTTCGACGACAACATTGCGCGTCTCGCCGCGCAGCAGGCAGCTTTCGACGACGCGCAACGCAAGCGGCCCTGGGAGCTTCACGAGCAGAAAGCCGTGCTCGCGCAACAGCGCGCCGATGCAGCGGCCGAACTGGAGCGCAGCGTGCAGGGGCTCGTGCAGGCGCTCAAAGTCGGCGAAGCGGAACTCGCGCTTTCATTGCAGCACGAACAGAGCGCCGTGGAACTGGAAACGGCCGTCGCGCGCGAGCGTCAGCAACTCGACGCGGCGCGCGCCAAGGTGTCCGCAGCCGAGACCGAATACGCGCAAGCGGCGAGCCGCGTCGCGCAACTGGAGCAGGCCTCGGCCGATGCCAACCGCGCGCTGGAACTGGCGAATGCAGCCGTGAGCGCCGCAGATCTGCGCAGCCAGATCGGTCTGCATCGCGCGGAAGTCGAACGGCTCGAGGCGGCAATCGGCGCCGCCGGCGAAGCGCATGAAGCGCTTGTCGAAGCCACCCGCGCAGCGGCCGCGCTCGAAATCGACGAGGCGAAGCTGACGCGCCTCGCGGCGCTCGACGCGTCGTTGACCGTGCTGCGTGCGCGTACGGAAGCGGCGATGACGCGCATCGAGTATCGGCTGAACGGCGCGATCACCGTGGGCGATGCGCCGGTGAGCGGCGAGGGCGTGTTGCGTCTGGACGAAGAAAAGCGCATCGGCCTTGGCGAACTCGGCGAGTTGCGTGTGATTCCGGGCGTTTCAGACTTGTCCACGCGATTGTCCGAACTCGCCGCGCTCGAAGCGCAACACGCCCAACTGGTGCAGGCGCTCGGCGTGGCCTCGCTCGCGGAAGCGGAACACCGGCGCGAACAGTGGAAGGCGCTCGTCGCGCAGCAGAAAAGCCACGCGAAGGTGCTTGAGGCGCATGCGCCGCAAGGTATCGACGCGCTGCGCGCCGCGTCCGCTTCGGCCAGCGCGCGCCTGCAGGCGGCCAACGAGCGGCTGGCCGGCCTGCCTGACGTGTCCGCCGCATTGCCGCTCGACGAAGCCCGGCGCAACGCCGACCTCGCTCGCGCTACGTTGGACAATGCTCGCAAGCTGTTGAACGACGCGGCGGAAAAGCGCTCCACCGGCATTGCGACAGCCGAATCGCTCGCGCTTCAGTTGCAGCGCAAGGAAGCGCAATTGAGCGACGCGGCGTTTCGCAGCCAGCGCGCGCAATGGCAGGCGAAGATTGTCGAGCAGCGCGTGCAGGTGGAGGCGCTCGCGAAGCAGCGCGAAGGACGCGAGCGCGAACTCGAAGCCGCGCGTCTGGACGATCCGGCGGCGGAGGCAAAGCGCTATCGCACGTCGGCGGAACTGGCGCGTGCCGAGCAGCACGAGCGGCAGGTGAGCATTGCGCATTTGCGCAGCCAGCTCGAGACCGTTGGCGCGTCGGGGCTCGGCGAGCGGCTCGCCGCGCTCGAGGCGAAGATCGAGCAGGCCACGCGCCGCAAGGACGAACTGAGCTTGCGGGCCGGTGCGTTGAGCCTGCTCGACGAGGTGCTTGTCGCCGAACGGGATGCTGCGGTCGCGCAATTGCGTGCGCCGTTGACCGAGCGCCTCGGCCATTATCTGAAGCGAATTTTTCCGCAATCCACCATCGCGCTAGGCGACGATCTGAGCCCCGCGACGCTCGACCGCTATGGGCGTGCCGATACGCTCGACGCGCTCAGCTTCGGCACGCGCGAGCAGCTCGGCATTCTCACGCGGCTCGCGTACGCGGATCTGCTGAAGGCGTCGGGCCGGCCCACGCTGCTGATGCTCGACGACGCGGCCGTGCACACCGACGCCGGCCGGCGCGACGCGATCAAGCGCGCATTGATCGACGCGGCTGCGCGGCATCAGATACTCGTGTTCACGTGTCATCCGGAGTTGTGGGACGACCTGGGCGTGAGACAGCGCGCCATCGACGATATCAGGGCTGCGGCCTGAAACGCGTCCATGCCCCCGCAGCACGCGTTACGCCGCGCTCACTGATACCAGCGCGGCGTATACACCCACTGTGTGCCTTTGATGAACCGACGCGTGGTGGACGAGCCCACGATCACCATCGTGCGCATGTCGACATTGACGGAACGCAGCTCGCCGAGCGTCACCGTGCGTAACGTGCCGCCTGGTCTGCCGATGTCGCGCCCGAGCACGACCTGCGTATTCGCCGCACGGTACTCGCGCACGATGTCGAGCGCCTTGTCGAGTTGCCAGGGCCGCGCGCGCGAAACCGGGTTGTAGAACGCCATCACGAGGTCGGCTTGCGCAGCATGCCGCAAGCGCGTTTCGATGATGCTCCACGGCTTCAGATTGTCCGACAGCGACAGCATGCAAAAGTCGTGGCCGAGCGGCGCGCCGGCCTGCGCGGCAGTCGCCATTGCCGCCGAGACACCGGGCACGATGCTCAGTTCCACTGCCGCCCAGGCGCTGTTGTCGGACGTGTCGAGCGCTTCCAGCACGGCGGCGGCCATCGCGAATACGCCGGGATCGCCGGACGACACCATCACCACCGACCGTCCCGCGCTCGCGAGTTCGAACGCGTGGCGCGCCCGCTGCATTTCCTCGTGGTTGTCCGTGCCGTGTACGCGCTGGTCGGCGCGCAGCGGGCCGGCCATTTTCACGTAGGTGTCGTAGCCGAGAATGTCGGTGGCTTCGTCGAGCGCCGTGCGCGCGGCGGGCACCATCAGCTCGGCGCTGCCGGGGCCTAGGCCGATCACCGTCAGGCGCCCGCGCGCGCGGCCTATCGTGTCGGGGTCGATGGCGAGCGGCGATAGCGCGAGCGCGACGCCTTGGCCGCGATCATCATGCAGCGTTTCGTAAGGCACGCGCAACGCGGCGTGCAACAGATGCGCCGGCGAACCGCCGTTGTCGTTGTCGGCAGGCATTGGCGCGAACCGCAGCGGCACGTTCAGCCGCGCGGCAGCCTCGGCGAGCGCCGTGTTCGTCATCTGCTCCGTCGATGCCAGCAGGGCCGCGAGCGAAAGCAGCGCGAGGCCGTGCACGTCGAGGCAAGCGCGAACGCGCGCCTCGATTCTCGCGGCGGCTTCGGTGTTCGCTTCTTCCGCGCGTGTGTGCGCGTTTGCGTCTCTGCTGACAGCCGCCCCCGCCTGTGCCGGCAACCGGCTCGTCACGCGAGCCCCGTCGCTTTCCCGCAGATCGCCTAGCGTGACAGCGGCCACCACGCTGCGCGGATGAATCACGAGCTCATCCGCGCGTCCGTCCCACGCACGCGGCGTCACGCGAATCGCCAGTCGCGCGGAGGCCGGGCGCGGCAGTTGCGCGTCGTCGAGCCACGGTGCCTCGCCTTCCACTCGCGTGCTTTCGCCCGCCAGCAGATCGGACACGAAGCGCTTGCCCTGGCCGAGATCGGCAAGTGCGTAACCTTCCGGCGGATTCAGCACGCAGGTGCCGAACCGGAGCTCTCCGCTCGTCGTAATGGCAGGCGATACCGACAGCGCGGCGGCGATCTCGCGCGCCATCACGTTGACGCCGGCAAGACCGCCGAGCAGGGGCACGACCGCGCTGCCGTCTTCGGCGACGGCCAGCACCGGCGGCTCGGCGCCCTTGTTCGACAGCAGGGGCGCCACGCAGCGAATCACGATGCCTGTCGCGCACAACGCGACGATCGGCGTGCCGCGCGCATACAGGTCGCGCAGGTGCGCGCCCAGTTCGCTGTAGGCGACGTCGGCTTGTACGCGACCTTGCAGCGCGTGCACCAGCGAGTCCGGGTACAGCGCCTGAATGTTGCGTGCGGCAGCGAGCGCGCCCGCGCCCAGAATGACGATGGCGGGCGGCATCATCCTTGCCATTTTTCCCCCGGCACCACGAGCAGCGAGAAATAGGGCGACGCCATCGGATCGACCTCGGCGAGCGGCACGATGCGCTGATTGCCCATCGTCGCGCGCTCCACGTACAACGCGCGATGCGCGAGGCCGAGCTCGCCGAGCACGCGCCGCACCTTGTCGAAATTGCGGCCGAGCTTCATCACGACGGCGGCGTCGGCATCCGCGAGACGGCGGCGCAGTTCGTCTTCCGGCAGCACGCCCGAGAGTACCGACAGGCTCTGGTTGCGATAGACGAGCGGCGCGCCCAGCACGGCGGCGGCGCCGAGCATCGAGCACACGCCCGGCACCACCTCGCTTTCGTAACGCGCCGCAAGCCGGTCGTGCAGATACATATACGAGCCGTAGAAAAACGGATCGCCTTCGCAGATCACGGCCACGTCGCGGCCTGCATCCAGATGACCGCCGACAATCTGCGCCGCGGTGTCGTAGAAGTCCGCGATGATCGCCTCATACGAGAGCGGTGGCTCGAGCGTCTCCGTTGTCACCGGGTAGACGAGCGGCAGGTGCTGCTGCACGTCGTGCAGATGCGCCTCGATAATGCTGAACGCGTTGCCCTTCTTGCTTTTCGCGACGAAGTACGCGACCACCGGCGCGGCTTTCAGAAGACGCAGCGCCTTCACCGTGATGAGTTCAGGATCGCCCGGTCCGACGCCGAGTCCGAACAGACGTCCTCTGAGTTGCTGCGCGGCTGTCATTCGACCTCCGTCGCGAGGGCATTGACGGCGGCGGCGGCCATCGCGCTGCCGCCGCGACGACCGTGCACGACGACATACGGCACGCCGCGGCTGTTTTCCGCGAGCATGGCTTTGGATTCCGCTGCGCCGACGAACCCCACCGGAAAGCCGAGAATCAGCGCGGGCTTCGGCGCGCCGGCATCGAGCATGTCGAGCAGATGAAAGAGCGCGGTCGGCGCATTGCCGATCACGACGACGCTGCCCGCGAGGCGCGGACGCCACAATTCGAGCGCCGCGGCCGAGCGCGTATTGCCGCGCTCGTGCGCGAGCGCGGGCACCTGCTCGTGCGCGAGCGTGCAGATCACCTCGTTGTTAGCCGGCAGCCGCGCGCGCGTGATGCCTTGCGCGACCATGCCGGCGTCGCACAGAATCGGCGCGCCTTGCGCGAGCGCCGTGCGGCCCACTGTGCCGGCATGGGGCGAGAACGCGAGATCGTCGATGACGTCGACCATTCCGCAGGCGTGGATCACACGCACCGCCAGCTTCTCGAGGTCTGCGGGGATGCGCGACAGATCGGCTTCGGCGCGGATCGTCGCAAAGGATTGGCGATAGATCTCCTGACCGTCGCGAATGTAATCAAGCATCGGTGTTACTCATCTGGGTCATGCATCGGTTCTGTTCGGGCGCGCTGCGCGAGCGTCGCGGCGGCTTGCCCGATCGTCAGTTGGCGCGCGACGCATGCGCCGAAGCCCGGCTCTGCGTCGCGTCGATAGAGGTCGTAGACGCCCGGCGCCGCGGCGAGTAGCGTGAACGGCGCGCAATGCGCGGCGGCGCAGGAGCGCGGGCAGCCGCTCAGGTGCACGTCGATGCCGACGGGCAGGCGCTTCGCGAGCGCGAGGCCATCGGCTTTGGTGTCCGCGAGGCTCTTCGCGCAGCCGCTCGAACCGGCACAAGCGATGAGGCGCGTAGCCGGGTCATGGGAGTCGCATGCGAGGCCGAGCGTCTTGAGCGCGGCAAGCACGGCGGGTACCGCGTGTGTCGCGATGTCGGGCAGCAGGACGCTTTGCCATGGTGTGATGCGCAGCGTGCCGTTGCCATGCTGGCGCGCCAGCGAGGCGAGGCCGTGCAGAGTGTGCGCATCGATCCTGCCGAGCAGCGGCTGGCCGCCGACGTGCCACGTTCCCGCGATCCGCTCAGCGTGCGCGCCGACGCGCAGCGCCGCATCGGCGCGCACGCTGCGCCGCCAGTTGGCGAGCGCGGCGTCGCGCGTCAGCGGGAAATCGACGTAGGTTTGTGCGTGCTGCAATATCGCATCGACCGGATGGGCGGCGAGCAGGTGACGCATGCGGGTGGCGTCGGCGGCGGCGAGGTCGAGAAACGTGTGCAGCAGCGCGCGCACGAGCGCCGGAACCTGCGACGGCAGCACTGCGGCCAATGCGCCGGGATGATGGGCTGTCGGCGCGTCTCGCGGGGCGCTTTGCGCCGCGCTTGTGGGCGCGCTTATGGCTGCGCCTGTCGCCGATCTGCTTGCCGACTGCTTCCCACCCACAGGCGGGCTGCCCGCAAGACCGAACACGAAACGGATCTCGCCCGAACCGTCCTGCGCTGCCGCGAGCCACACGTCATGCGGATGATCGAGCCGCGCGAGGCGCTCGCCGCCATCCACGAGCAGCGCGAATTTCGGTGATAGCGCGGCGAAACGCGCGTCGCTTTGCAGCAGCGCGAGCAGCGCCGCACACAGCGGCCGGGTGTCGAAGAGCGCGGACGGGTCGCGGCCGGCCGTGGGACTGATCATCACATTGCGGATGTCGTCCGCAGCCAAGGGATCGATCCGGGCCTCGGCCTCGCCCTCGGGCAAAGGCCCGAGCCTCGCGTCGACCAGCGCGGCAATCAGCGCCGCCTCTGCGCCGCCGCGAACGCCGCGCACTTGCAGATTCGCGCGATTCGTCAGCTCGATCACGCCCGCCGCATGCCGCGCGCCGGCGCGCGCGATCGCGTCCGCCTGCGCCGCGCTCAGCTCGCCGCCCGGCAGCTTGATCCGGCAGATGCCGCCGTCGCGCGCGGCGACGATCCGCGCGAGCCCCGGGCACGCCGAGGGCGGCAGCGCGAAAACCGCGTCGGGCAGAACAGTGGAGGACGAAGCTCGATTCAAGACGGACACCGCGGTTAGCGTCGCGCGACGGCCCGAGCAAGCGATGCTGCGGCTTGGCTGCGGCATCGGTACACCCCGCCCGATGTTGGCTGGCACGAACAGTCTCGCCGGCAGGTCTCCTGGCTCGCAGGTCGTCGTCCGTCGCGGCCTTCCCGGTGAAACCAGTGGCGCTCAGCGCAGGCGGACTCGCTGCATACAGTTGCGGGGGCAGCCACAGCGGCAAACTGCTCTGCGCTGTGTTCCCTGTTAGGCCCCGAAGGGCACCGGCGACTGTATTATGCCTTTTTTCGGATAGCACAACGAGGCTGGACGCTTTGACCGGCGTGGCGCAGCGCATTGTTTGAGACACCAGATGAGGAAGGATGCATGCCGGCGTGGCTGACGGTAGTAGGCATAGGCGACGACGGCTTCGCGGGTTTGGGACGGCCCGCACGGCGCGCGTTGCTGGAGGCGTCGGTGATTTACGGCGGCGAGCGTCCTCTGTCGATGCTGCCGGCCAGGCTCGCGGCGCGCCGCGTCGCGTGGCCGCGTCCGTTCGATCTCGCGCCGCTGCTCGCCGAGCGAGGCCGGCCGGTGTGCGTGCTCGCGAGCGGCGATCCGATGCTGTTCGGCGTCGGCGCGACGCTGGCGAGGCAATTGCCGGCTGACGCATTGCGCGTGCTGTCCGCGCCTTCGTCGGTCTCGCTCGCGGCCGCGCGG
Source organism: uncultured Paraburkholderia sp. (assembly GCA_940746715.1). Lineage (GTDB taxonomy): Bacteria > Pseudomonadota > Gammaproteobacteria > Burkholderiales > Burkholderiaceae > Paraburkholderia. The sequence continues at coordinate 137,365 of CALNWN010000002.1, read as the reverse complement.
CTCGGCTGGCCGTTGCAGGAGGTGGCGACCGTGTCGCTAGTGGGGCGGCCTCTGGCGAGCGTCAGCGCGTATCTGCACGACGGCGCGCGCGTGTTCGTGCTGAGCGCCGACGGCAGCACGCCCGCGGCGCTCGCGGCCTTGCTGAATGCGCGCGGCTTCGGCGCGACGCGCATGACCGTGCTCGAACATCTCGGCGGCGACGCCGAGCGGCGCATCGACGGCCGTGCGGACCAATGGTCCACGGGCGAGATCGCCGCGCTCAACCTGATCGCGCTCGAATGCCGCGCCACCGCAGGCGCGCCGCGTCTGCCGCTCACCTGCGGCTTGCCCGACGACGCGTTCCGTCACAACGGCCAGTTGACCAAGCGCGACGTGCGCGCCATCACGCTTGCGCGTCTCGCGCCGACGCCCGGTCAATTGCTGTGGGACGTGGGCGCGGGCAGCGGCTCGATCGGCATTGAATGGATGCGCGCGCATCCGGCTTGCCGGGCGATCGCCATTGAAGCGCACGCGGAGCGTCAAGGTTTCATCGGACACAATCGCGACGCGTTGGGCGTGCCGGGGCTGCAGCTCGTCGCGGGCCGCGCGCCGCAAGCGCTCGAAGGGTTGCCCGTGCCGGACGCCGTATTCATTGGCGGCGGCGTGACGGTGCCGGGCGTGCTCGAAGCGTGCTGGGCCGGTCTGCGCGACGGCGGCCGGCTGGTTGCCAACGCGGTCACGCTGCAGGGCGAGGCGGTGCTCGCGGCGTGGCGCGAACGCCATGGCGGCACGCTCACGCGGATCGCGCTTGCCGAGGCACAGCCGCTCGGCGGATTCGACACGTGGCGTCAGGCGCTGCCGATCACCTTGTACGAGTCGGTGAAGCTATCCGGCGGCAATGACGCTGCGCGCGACAGAAACCGCGCTGAATCCGCTGAATCGGCCTGACTGCCATGCGCGACGAAACGCCCGAACAGCCCGCGCCGCTGCGCAGCGGCTACACGACCGGCAGTTGCGCCACTGCGACGTCGCTGGCGGCGGCACGTTTGCTGCTCGCGGGTGTCGCGAGCGAGGTTGCTGAAATCGTGCTGCCCAAGGGCCAGCATGTGCCGATGCCGCTTGTTTTCTGCCGTCTGACGGACGAGGGCGCCGAGGCCGGCACGGTCAAGGATGCCGGCGACGACCCCGACGTCACGCACGGCGCCGTGGTGTTCGCGCGCGTGCGTCTGCTCGCGGAGCCGGGCGTGGTGTTTCGCGCGGGGCCGGGCGTCGGCACGGTCACTCGCGCGGGACTGACGCTTGCCGTCGGCGAGCCGGCGATCAACCCGGTGCCGCGCAAGATGATGTCGGAGCACCTCGCCGAACTGGCGGCCGAGCATTCGTATCGCGGCGGCTTCGAAGTGACGATCGGCGTGGAGGGCGGCGAAGCGCTCGCGCAGAAGACGATGAACCCGCGACTCGGGATTATCGGCGGCCTGTCGATATTGGGCACGACCGGCATCGTGCGGCCGTTCTCGTGCTCGGCGTATATCGCGTCGATTCATCAGGGCATCGACGTCGCGCGCGCGAACGGTTACACGCATCTCGCCGCGTGCACCGGCAACGCGAGCGAAGACGCCATGCGCGCGCATTACGGCTTGCCCGACATCGCGTTGATCGAAATGGGTGACTTCGTCGGCGCGGTGCTGAAGCATATGAAGCGCGCGCCGGTCGAACGCCTGAGCATTTGCGGCGGCTTCGGCAAGCTGAGCAAGCTCGCCGCCGGTCACCTCGATCTGCATAGCCGCAATTCGAGCATCGACCTCGAACGGTTTGCCGGCTGGGCCGCCGCGCACGGCGCCGACGACGCGTTGCACGCCGCGATTCGCGCGGCCAACACGAGCCAGCAGGCCGTCGCGCTGGCGCATGCGCAGCAGGTGCCGCTCGCCGATATTGTGTGTGGCCACGCGCTGCGGGTGGCGCGCGAGATCGTGCCGCCGCAGGTGAATGTCGAGATGTTCGCAATCGACCGGCAAGGCAATCTGATCGGAGCGGCGCGATGACGCGGGTGCTGCTGCTCGGCGGCACGGGCGACGCATTGCGGATCGCGCGGCAGCTCGCCTCACGCGACGTGTACAGTCTCGCCGGCCTCGGCAAAGTGCCCGACGACCTGCCGTGCACGGTGCGCGTAGGCGGTTTCGGCGGCAGCGAAGGCCTGCAGCGCTACATCGAAGAGGAAGCCATCGGCCTTGTAATCGACGCGACGCATCCGTACGCGGCGCGGATCAGCGCGAACGCGGTGCAGGCGGCGCGCTCCGCGGGCGTCGCGTGCTGGGCGCTGCGCCGGGCCGCATGGCAGCCGCAAGCGGGCGACGACTGGCGCATGGTCGAGAACTGGAACGAACTCACGGCTGCGCTGGCGCCGTTCCGGCGGCCGCTCTTTACGCTCGGACGCGAGCCGCTCGCGCATTTCGACGAGATTCCCGCGCACCAGTTCTGGTTCGTGCGTTGCCTCGACGCCCACGCGGATACCCCACGCGCTCGCATCCTCGCCGCGCGCGGCCCATTCACGCTGGAAGGCGAACGCGCGCTCTTTGCACTGCAAGCGTTCGACGTGCTGGTCAGCAAGAACAGCGGCGGCGGCGCGACCGAAGCGAAGCTCGAAGTCGCCCGCGAGCGTGGTATGCCTGTCGTGATGCTGCGCCGGCCGCCGTTGCCCGCAGCGGACCGCGAATTTGCAAGCACCGCGGATCTGCTCGACGCGCTGCGCCTGTCGAACTGAATCGTCTGCATCAATCATGGAGTACTGAATGACGGTGTTTTTTATCGGCGCGGGTCCTGGGGACCCCGAACTGATTACGGTGAAGGGGCAGCGGCTCGTGCGCAGCTGTCCGGTGATTCTGTATGCGGGTTCGCTCGTGCCGGCCGCGGTGCTGGACGGACATTCGGCGACGCAGGTGGTCAATACCGCCGAGCTCGATCTGGATCAGATCGTGGCCTTGTTGAAAAATGCACACGATAAGGGCCAGGACGTGGCGCGCGTGCATTCGGGGGATCCTTCGTTGTATGGCGCCATTGGCGAACAGATTCGCCGGCTGCGCGAACTCGCCATTCCGTACGAGATCGTGCCGGGCGTGACGGCGACTGCTGCCTGCGCGGCGGCGCTCGGCTGCGAGCTGACCTTGCCCGATATTTCGCAGACGCTGATCCTGACGCGTTACGCGACGAAGACAGCGATGCCCGAGGGCGAACAGCTCGCCGATCTCGCACGGCATCGCGCGACGATGGCGATTCATCTGGGCGTGCGGCACCTTGCGCGTATCGTCGACGAATTGCGGCCGCATTACGGCGGCGCGTGTCCGATCGCGGTGGTGTATCGCGCAAGCTGGCCGGACGAGGAAAAGATCACCGGCACGCTCGACGATATTCTCGGCAAGATTCAGTCGACGCAGATCGAGCGCACGGCGTTGATCCTCGTCGGCGAGGTGCTCGCCGCGGAAGGTTTCGCCAACTCGACGCTGTACGCGAAAGGCTGACCGCGCGGAAGCGCCGGGCGCGCGCTGCGCGAGCACGGCAGCGTGTTCGCCACGGCCCGTCTTGAGTGGTTCACTGGCCCAGCGGCCTCAGCGCCTCAGTCTTCCAGCGGCGACAGCGCCTCGAGCGGCATCTTCTTTTCCGCCCCGATGGTAATTGCCGGCACGAGCGTGAGCAGCAGGACCACGAAAATCGCAATCGCAAAGATCGACATGAAGGTGAGGTGCAGCGATTGATGCAGCACCGTGCGGATGGCGTCGTCGCCGCCGAGGCTCGCGGCCTGGTTTTGCAGCAGGCTTTTCAGTTGATCGGACGTGACCACGGTGCTGCCTCGCGAATGACTCAGACCGAAATTGAGCACCGCACCGAACAGGGTGGCGCCGAGTGTGCTGCCGAGGTTGCGCGAAAACAGGTTCGACGCCGTGGCGCTGCCGCGCTCGTCTATCTTGACGATTTCCTGAATCAGCATGAGGCAGCTGACGCTGGAAATGCCCATGCCGAAGCCCATCACTAGTGAGCCCAGCCCGGCGACGACCGGCGAGCCGCCAGGCGCGAGAAACAGCAGCACGGCGCCCACGGGAATGAACGTACTGCCGCCTATCAGCATGCGCCGCAAGCCGATACGGTGAAACGACTTCGCGGCGAGCGTCGCGCCGGCCGGCCAGCCGACCATCATCATCGTGAGCGCGAGGCCCGCTATCACCGGCGAGCGGTTCAGCACGCCTTGCACGTACATCGGCAGGAACGTGGTCGAGCCCATCAGGATCATGCCGGACAGCACAGTCGCGCCGTTGCACGCGGCAATGGGGCGGCGGCTCCACAGCGCGAACGGAGATCATCGGTTCTTTCGCCCGGCGCTCCTGCAGCACGAACAGCGCGAGACACACGACGAATGCGCCGCCGGCCATGGATGCATGCGCGAGGTCGTCGTCGCCCGCGCAGGTGAGCCCGGTCATCAGTGCGGCGATGGCAGCCATGAAGAGCGCTGCGCCCGCGAAGTCGATGGAAGGGCGCGCGTACCGCTCCAATTCGCGCAGGAACGCAATAAAGCCGACTGCCGATGCGAGGCCGATCGGCACATTCATCCAGAAGATCCACGCCCACGACATGTTGCGGATGATGAAGCCGCCGACCATCGGCCCGACCACCGCGGCAATCGCCCACACGCTCGCGAGATAGCCTTGCACCTTGCCGCGTTCGCGCGCCGGATACAGGTCCGCGACGATGGTCAGCGTGACCGGCTGGATCGCGCCTGCGCCGACGCCCTGAATCAGCCGGAACGCGATCATGGCCGGCATCGACCACGCGAAGCCCGCCAGCACGGAGCCGACGAGAAAGATCGCGATGCCGGCCAGCATGACCGGCTTGCGGCCATACAGATCGGCGAGCTTGCCGAACACGAGCGCCTCGCCGAACCACTGTTCTGCGCGCGCAAGCGGAACGGATTCGGGCAGATAACGGATGCCGCCTTCCTTGTCGCTAAAGAGCGTGACCGGCTCTGGCGCAAACAAGCCTTGCTGGGATGCCATGATCGAACAGCGGGCGGGATTCCGCCCGCCGGGAAATGACGGGTTCATACCCACGATTATACTGGCGCGCGGCGGAACAGCGCCTGAACCGGCTGCCGCAATTCATCGCCGATGTCGAAGGGCAGCGCGTGCATGTCGTGCATCGGCGCGGTGTGGGTCCCGCGCCTTATCCGCTAGTCTTCACCCATGGCTGGCCGGGCTCGTTTCTCGAGTTCGAGGCGCTGCTCGAGCGGCTTTGCAATCCCGCGGCGTTCGGTGGCGATGCTGCGGATTCATTCGATGTGGTCGTGCCTTCGCTGCCCGGTTTCGCGTTCTCGCAAGCGCCCGCGCGGCCCGGCATGTCCGCGTTCCAGGTCGCCGAGTTGTGGGTGTCGCTGATGAACGGCCTCGGTTACCGGCGCTTCGGCGCGCAAGGCGGCGACCTCGGCGCAGGCGTATCGATTGCGCTTGCGGCACGGCATCCGCGGGTGGTCGACGGCATTCACCTGAACTTCCTGCCAGGCAGCTACGAGCCGGCAACCGGCGCCGCGCAGCAAACGTTGACGCCTGTAGAAGAGGGCTTCTTGCGCGACAGGAACGAGTGGGCCGCGCTCGAGGGCGGCTACGCGCATATGCACGCGACGAAGCCGCTGACGCTCGCGGCTTCGCTGAGCGATTCGCCTGTGGGACTGGCCGCCTGGATCGCCGAAAAATTCCGCGCATGGAGCGATTGCGAAGGCGATGTCGAGCGCGTGTTTTCGAAGGACGAGCTGCTCACCAACATCTCGCTCTACTGGTACACGCAGACCATCGCACCCGCCATGCAGATGTACTGGGAGAACCGTCTTCAGCCGATGCGTTTTACGCAAGGCTCGCGCGTGTCGGCGCCCGTCGGTTTTGCGCGCTTTCCGAAGGAGATCAGTCGTCCGCCGCGCAGTTGGCTCGAACGAACCTTCAACGTTGTGCAGTGGAACGACATGCCGGGCGGCGGCCACTTTGCCGCCATGGAGAAGCCGGATCTGCTCGCGGCCGAGATCCGCAGCTTCTTCAGACCGCTGCGCACCTGATCGTGCAGCCGGGTCTTGCGCGATTTCTCGCTGAACTCAACAGCTAGTACACAAAAGGCGCCGATATTCCGTCGGCTGGCCGTTTTCCGCCTTATCACATCGTGCACTCAAAAAATAAAAAATTTTTCGTAGTGCGGCTTGGAAAAACCGATATTTAGAGTATTAACCCAGGTTAATTACTGAGGGCATTCGCATTGCATAGAAATCAGGAAAGTTTGTGAAAGGAAGTTGACACGATAACGTTTGCCAAACTAGGCTACGCACTGTCGTCCAAACTGATCAACGGTTTATCGGGTTACCCGAAGAGCCACGCTGGACACCGCTGGCCGTCAATCCATAGGGCGGCATCGATCGTCGTTTCTGAATATTGAAAGTTTTGTAATAAGGAAGTTTCGCTTTTTTAAAAATCAGCTCTTAGTGCTGAGTATATAACACGTCCGATTATTCTCGCTAGCAATTCGGTGCTAGTGCGGGAGACCTTTTTTGTTGAAAAAATAGAATCACGGCTGAAGTGACTCAACGCACTTTTCTTTATACCGATATTGTCAGTCGAGGATTAAAATGCGTATAAATTTCCGATTGCAGATACAGTGCCTGGCGCTAGCCGCAATAATGGCCATGGCGGGCTGCGGTGGAGGAGACGGCTCGGCTTCGTTGACGAGCAAATCCGCGCAAGCTCCAGCAAGCGCTTCCGAGGTGGCATTGGTGCCGCCCGACAGCGCGGTGCTCGCGGACACGTCGATCGACAAGACCGTGCAGCCGGTCGAATTGCCGAACACCGTCACGCCGATCAACTACAGGCTGTGGTTCAGGCCCAATCCGGCGCTGTCGTTCTTCGACGGCCGCGCCGACGTCCAGATCAAGGTGCAGAAGGCGGTCACCGCGATCACCATCGCCGGACATCGCATCAAGTTCACCAACGGCACCATCACGCTTCAGCCGGGCAACATCGCGCTGATCGCGACCCCGCAGGACGACGGCGACTTTTACCAGTTGCGGCCCGTCAGCGGGCAGATTGCCGCGGGCAACTACTCGCTGCATATGGAGTGGACCGGCATCATCAACTTCAAGAGCTATGACGACCCGGCGACAAAAACGGGCGGCAGTTGCGGCAACGATCCGTATCCGGGCTGCTCGGCCGCCGAGGGCGTGTTCCGCGTCGATCTGAAGGCGACCGACGGTACGACGAGCGGCGCGATCCTCACGCAAGGCGAGTCGAATCTCGCGCGCCAATGGTTCCCCGGCTGGGACGAGCCGGCATTCCGCCCCACCTATGAGGTGAGCGCGGAAGTGCCGCAGAACTGGAACGTCGTGTCGAACGCGGCAGAAAAGCCCGCCGTGAATGTGGATAGCGGCTACAAGCTGGTGTCGTTCGAAAAGACGCCGCCCATGCCTTCGTATCTGCTGTTCTTCGGCGGCGGTCAGTTCGATATTCTCGAAGACGACTTCACGAGTCCGCTGCCCGACGGCAAAGGCTTGCACCTGCGTATCTTCACGCCGCCCGGCATGCGCGACTGGGCCAGGCCCGCGATGCAGCAGACCAAGCAGGCGCTCGACTACTACTATCGCTACACCGGCATCCCGTTGCCGCTCACGAAGTTCGACACGGTCGCCGCCAACGACGCGTTCAAGGAACAGAAGGACCTGAACTTCGGCGGCATGGAGAACTGGGGCGCCATTCTCGAATTCGCCGACGACATCCTGCCGGCGCCGGGCACGAGCATGTCCGACTATGGCGTGAGCGTGCTCACACATGAAGCGGCGCATCAATGGTTCGGCGATCTTGTCACGCTCGACTGGTGGGACGACGTTTGGCTAAACGAATCGTTTGCCACGTTCTTCGAGAACAAGACGAAGGTTCGCTTTTTCCCGGACCGCTTCAGCTGGGTCGACCAGGTGAAGAACAAGTACGCGGTCATCAACGCGGATCTGAAGTCCACCTCGTTCCCCGTGCAGCCGAACTTCAACGGCTGGGCGTCCAACGACTTCGTGCTGAGCGCGAGTGCCTTCACGTATGACAAGGGCGGCCACGTGCTGAAGATGCTCGAGAACTATCTCGGCGAGGACACGATACGCAAGGGGCTGCAGCAGTATCTGGCCGACTATTCGCTCGGCAACGTGACACCCAAGCGTCTGTGGGACGAGCTCAGCAAGGCGAGTGGCGAGCCGATGGTCGCGATCGGCGACAGCTTCGTGCGGCAAACCGGCGTACCGCTCATTTCGCTCGACACCCAGTGCGACCTGACGACGAATCAGACCATCGTGACGCTGAAACAGCAGCCGTTCCCGAATCAGAATCAATACCCGGGGACGCAGTGGACCATTCCGTTGACGCTCGCTTATGGCGACGGACTGACTTCGCGCAAGACGGCCGCGATGAAGGACCTGCAAACGCAGGTGCGGCTGAACGGCTGTTCTGCGGTGCTCGCCGATCCGAGCGGCCTCGACTATTACGTGACGAACTACAGCAACAACGCGTGGAGCCAGTTGCTGGCACAAAGCAGCGCACTGAAAGATCCGGTGCTGCTGACGAGCTTGCAGCTCGAAGCGAAACTGCTCGTTGCGCACGGTCTCGCGGACCCGTCGCGTGAGACGGGCATCGGCTCGCTCAGTTCGGGCAATGCGATGGTTGCCCGTCAGTTGCTGAAGGCGCCGGCGCCGAGCACGCAGTCGCTGCGTCCGACGATCCGCTATCAAGGCGCGCTGCGGCAGAAGGCTCAGGCGCAGTAAGCAATCCGACAGCCTGGCTTGCATCGTTTATCCGATGCGGGCCAGGCAGGTTGGCCTCACAGCGAACAATCTTTTTTGGCCGCCGGGAATAAATTCCGCGCGGCCGCAGTCATGCCTGACGAACCGGGCCCGAAGAACGCTGGATAAGCCGGCGCTCTGTCGGTGGCCCGTTATCGTGAGGCCAACATGTCGTCACATTCCTTCGATCCGTCGCGCCGCGGCGCACTGAAATGCCTCGCGTTCGGCGGCGCGGGCACGCTCTTCGTGCTCGCGGGCGGCGTTCTCACGCCGATGCAACTCGCGCTCGCCGCCGACGGCAAACCCACCGCGACGGCCGGCGTGCCGCTCTTTCTTCAGATCAGCGACACGCATATCGGCTTCAACAAGGAAGCCAACCCCGACGTTGCCGGCACGCTGAAGCCAGACCATCGAGTTCGTCAACGCAATGCCGGTCAAGCCCGCGCTCGCCATTCATACCGGCGACATCACGCATCTTTCGAAGGCGGCCGAGTTCGATCTCGCCCGCGCAATTGCTGTCCGGACTTCCGGTCACGGAACTGCATACCGTCCCCGGCGAGCACGACGTAACCGACGGCCCCGGCACCGAGTACTTCAGCCGCTTCGGTCAGGCGTCGGATAACAAGGGCTATTACAGCTTCGACCATGACGGTGTGCACTTCGTCGGTCTCGTCAACGTAATGCACTTCAAGCCGAACGGGCTCGGCAGTTTAGGCGACGAACAATTGAAATGGCTCGAAAACGACCTCAAGGCGCGCTCATCGAGCACGCCGATCGTGGTTTTCGCGCACATGCCGATGTGGACGATCTACGAGCCATGGGGCTGGGGCACCGGCGACGCAGGCGAGGCGATGAGCTATCTGAAACGCTTCGGTTCGGTCACCGTGTTGAACGGCCATATCCATCAGATCGTTTCGAAAGTGGAGGGCAACGTCACCTTTCACACCGCCCGTTCCACTGCCTATCCGCAGCCGGCCGCAGGCCAGGGTCCGGGCCCCGGCCCGATGACGGTTGCAAGCGCTCAGCTTCCGAAGATGCTCGGCGTGACGAGCGTCACAATCGCGCGTCATCCGCTCGGGGCAACGCTCGCCGACGCGACGCTGGTGTCGTAGCAGCCAGACCCACTTTATGGAGATCAGTCATGCCAAACAATTTCCCTCGCCGTGGATGGATGGGACTTATTGTCGGCGCCGCGTTCGTCGCGGGCGCCGGGGTGCTGTCCGCGTGGGCCGAGACGCCCGGCCAGGTGGTCATCAAGAACTTCATGTTTTCGCCGATGGCCCTCACGATCAAGGCCGGAACGACCGTAACGTGGAAAAATCTCGACGGCGAGCCGCATACGGTCGTCAACGATGCGGGCATGTTTCGCTCGGCAGCGCTCGATCAGAACGATACCTATGAGTTCAAGTTTGACAAGCCGGGCGTGTACAACGTGTTTTGCGGCATTCATCCGAACATGAAAGAGACTATCACCGTCCAGTAAGTGGGAGCAGGCGGCGCGCGAGCCGCCAAGTGTTTCGATTACGCTATGGCGGTTTTGTGCCGAAATCTAGGCGAAACGCGCCAATTTTTGGCTTTCACAGACGGCGCGGGCAACTGCGAACCGCCGCTTGCGCGCGCAGCATGTCTTGCTTTTTGCCGCGCACAGGGCCGCGAGAAAAGCACTCGATTTAGTGGATCGCGCAACCATTTTCGTGCGTGCGTTGCGCGCATGTTTGAAGCGCACGTGCCTCGCAGCAGTTAAAATCCGCCAAAACAGGCCTGCTTATTGCATGTTAACGGGCCCCGCACCCGCTGCCGGCTTCAATGCTACGCGTAGCGGGCCTTCGCAGCGGGGGACCGGCCCGGGTCAACGCGCTGAGGTTGGTCGCATATGCATGCGGCGTTGAACGTTTTACCTGCTTTTCCAGGCTCAAAGCGATCTGCCGAACAGACGTTTAAAGCAGAGCGAGTCGTGTTGTCGCTATCGGACGAGAGAGTTACATTCTTCCAGCAGCGTTTGCATCGACCGTGCGAATTGTGTGATCCAGGCCTGATGGAGCGTCAGATGGAAGAATTGCGGAGCGTATTACGATGTACAATAATCCTGACTTGCCTCATGTTCGCGCGGACAACGACGATGTGGACTTCGATAACGGAACTGCCGATGCAACGGGCGTGACGCCACGCTTCGGACGCCTCGCGCTGTGCGTGGCGGCGAGCGCGCTTGCGTTCGGCGTCGTCGGCACCGCGTGGCTTATGGCGTGTGGTTCAACAGCGACGACCTACGCGGAGGCCATCGCCCGCGCGCGTCAGGCACTGCGCATGCCCGCGCCTGGCAATACGGCGGCCGTGCTGGCGAAATCGTCGGAAGGAACGAGCAGTCCGCTCGCGATGAATGTCGACGTCGCGCCGCCCTCCGCGACGGTGCCGGCAGCCCCGGTGACGTCGCCGCTCGTGACGTCCGCGCTCGGCGCGCCGGCGCGAACGCCCGGCGTTGCGCCCACCACGCCCGCGGACACCATCGCGTTGCTCGACTTGCCGGCGATTCCGGCGCAGCCGTCGGCGTCTTCCGTTGACGAGAGCCGCAAGCCGTCGACATGGACCGGGCAGATCACACGTCCCAACGAGGAAGAAGAAGTGCTCGCCGACAATGCCGCCGACGGACCCTCGAGATCAGCGGCGGCAGCGGCCGTCTCGCCGCGCGCCGTGCCGACCGTCGCTCGCGCTACCGAAGCAGCGGCGCCGCAGCTCGCATCCGCGCGCCCCGCACGCGAAGCGAGATACGCCCAGCAGGAACGACGCGCGTCAGCGTCGAGCCCGCGGCGGAAAAGCAATCTCTTTGCACGAATGGGTTCGTTCTTTCGACGCGTGAGCTATCGACAACATGGCAGCGGAAGCCAGCAAGACCTCTACTCGCATCCCTGAGCCGCTCTTCGCCTGGCGCCCGGGCCGCCTGCGCGCAGGCGGCTGGTGGCTCACGCCCCCCGGTTCAGCCACCGTCGCCGTGGCGTCGCTGCTGTGCCTGCTGATCGGCTTGTTGTATCTGGCCACGCAGATCAGAACCGTGTTTTCCGATCAGGTCAAACAGGAATACGCAGGCCTCGTGCTCGAGGCCGTCGAGCACGCGCAGACGGCGCGCACGCGGGTGGGCGTATGGGACGAAGTGCCGGGCGCGCACGACGCCGCGGCGAACAGCTACCGCGAGGCGCGCGCCGAACTGACGCGGCGCCTCGCCTCGCTCGCCGCGCTGGTGAATGCCAGTCCCGTCGGCGCGCCGCGTATTCCATCGTCCGTGCTGTTGCCCGACGCCACGCTCGCGCAAATGGACGCGTTGCTCGGCAGCGCGTCGTCCTACTGGCACGCGCAGCGCGATGCGCACAGCGCCGACATGCGCAAGCGGATCACGCTCGTCTCGCGCATGCTTATCGCAATCGCGGCGCTATTGTTCTGCATGCTGATCACGGCGCTCGGCATGTATGCGAAGCGCAACCGGCAGCTGGCCGGCCAGTCGCACGAATTCGAGCACGCCGCGCTGCACGATCCGATGACGGGCCTCGCCAATCGGCGCAAGCTCGTGGCCGCGCTGGAGGAGGCAGCCATGCAGGCGTCGAGCGACGCGGGCGCAGGGAAGATCGCCGTGCTGTATATGGACCTCGACGGCTTCAAACAGGTCAACGATTCGCTCGGCCACCGCGTCGGCGACGAGTTTCTCATCGAGGTTTCAAAGCGCTTTCGCGAATCGGTGCGCAGAGACGACGTCGTCGCGCGAATAGGCGACGATGAATTCGCGGTGCTCGTTCGCCAGTTCTCCGCGCAGGAAGAACTGCGTCACATCGCGCAACGCCTGATTGGCTGCGTGGTGCGCACGGACGAGCAGATGGGCATGAGCATGGTTCGCGCGAGCATTGGCATCGCCAGCTATCCGGATCCCGTCGACGACTATCGCCGCCTCGTGGCTGCCGCCGACGCGGCAATGTACGAGGTCAAGCGCAGCGGTAAGGACGACGCGTTTGTCTCGCGCGCGTCCTGAGGCACGAGCGCGCGCGAGCGCTGCGTAGCGCCATGCTGGCGGCTACGCGCTCAGCACCATCTCGCCGACGCCCGCGTTGAATGCCTCATCCCGCCGAGCCTGGCGCGCGCCGGCTGCTGCGGTTCTCGAACGGCCATGCGTCTTGCGAACCCGCGTGTCGCGCAGTGCGGGACGTGCATCGACGAGATCCGCGTAGAGTGCGAGATAGTTCGACGTCGACACGTCCCAGCTCGAATCGCGGCTCATCGCATTGCGCTGCAACGCATGCCACGACGACGGCCGCACGAATGCGGCCAACGTGCGGCCCACGGCATGCGCGACGTCATGCACGTCTTCTCCATCGAACAGGAAGCCGGTCGCGCAGTCTTCGTCGCGTGCCTGATCCGGCGCGTAATCGACAATCGTATCTGCGGCCGCCCACGCGCGAAGCCACGGGAATCGTGCCGTAACGCATGGCATAGAGTTGCGTGAGTCCGCAAGGCTCGAAGCGGCTGCCGTGCAGCAGAATATCGGCGCCGGCATGCAGCATATGCGCGCCGCTCGTCGTAACCGATCTGCACGCCCACGCGGCCCGGCCACGCCGCGGCCAGTTCCTGCAGCGCCTCTTCGAGCGCCCGCTCGCCCTGGCCGAGAATCGCGAACTGCAAACGCGGATGCTGCTCGAGCAGGACGGGCAGTGCGCGTGCCACCACGTCCGCGAGTTTCTGCTGTGTCAGCCGGCTGCCGATCGCGACAAGCGGCGCAAACGGGTCGCGCGTCAAGCTGAACGCCTGTTGCAAGTCGCGCTTGCAGGCCTGCTTGCCGGCCGTGTCGTCGAGCGAATACGGGCGGGCGATGTAGGCGTCGGCAGCCGGATTCCACATGGACGTGTCGATTCCATTGACGATCCCCGAAAGCTTGGCCGCCTGCGCCTGCAGCACGCCTTCCATTCCGTGACCGAAGCGGGGCGTGAGAATTTCGCGCGCATAGCGCTGGCTGACGGTCGTGACGCGGTCCGCGTGCACGATACCCGTCTTTATCATGCAAGGAATCCGTAATATTCGATGCTGCGTTCGTCGGTCAGCGCGGGCACGAGCAACTCCGGCGGCACGCCGATCCAGCCCGCCCATGGCCAGCGGATGATTGCCCTGGAAGGCCAGGTTGTGAATCGTGAAGACGCTTTTTGCGGCCACGCCCGCGAGACGCATATAGAGCGGCGTGAGACCCCCATGCCAATCGTGCGCGTGCACGACGTCGGGGCGTTTCAGATTGCGAACGCCGCGCGCCACCCGGGCGGCGGCTGCCGCTAGCGAGGCGAAGCGCGTCAGGTTATCGAGGTAGTCGCGTCCTTGCGGGTCGCGGTACAAGCCTTCGCGCGCAAACAGGTGGTCCATTTGCAGCAGCAGCACCGTCACGCCGCTGTCCGGCATGCGCGCGCAACAGACGTGCGTCGCCGCCCGGCAGGCCGGTCATGCGCGCCACCGGCGTGACGTCGACGGCGCGCGAGCGCCGCCGGATACGCGGGCATCAGGATAGAGACGTCGACGCCGGCATCGTGCAAGGCCGCGGCATAGGCGCTGACCATGTCGCCGAGTCCGCCGGTTTTGGCGAGAGGAAGGGCTTCGGAAGCGACAAGAAGAACGTTAAGCGGCAAGGTGGCCCCCAAAGGACGCGTTTTTGCACTTGTGCAGTGCGGCGGAAACACAGGGCCATAAAACAGCAAGCCGTGTGCCCGGCACGTGGAAGCCAAGGCCGCCTTCACGCTAATGTGTTACGCGCCTTACGGCTAGTTACAACCTCTGCGTTCGCGTTTCGCGGTGTGGGCGTTTTTTCACGTGCGTGTAGTTTTGACGTTGGGCCTTGTGCGCGCGAAAAAAAAGCCGTCGCTCGGGGCGACGGCTTCTTGCTGGGAGCAGCGGGAGCGCTGGAGCAGGGCGGTCAATGCGCCGATGCGTGCCTGTGGCCGACGCGCCCGCTTTGCGTCATTGCACTGACGATAATAAAGACGATGATATTGACCGCCAGCGCGACAAAGCCGATGTTCACGTCCTTGAGCGCGTCGGGCAGGAACGGCATCAACTGGCCGATCGTCAGATGCATCGTCGTGGTGATCGTCACCACCGCGACGCCCGCGACGATTCCGCAAAACGCCCCTTGCTTCGTGGCCCGATTGCGCGGAAACAGGCTGCAGACGACGGCCGGAAACAGCTGTGTGACGAAGCTGTAGCCCATCAGCAGCAAGGCCACGATGGTTTCGCCGCCGTGCAGCGTAAAGGCGACCGCCACCAGCGCGACGACCGGGACGAGAATGCGCGCCAGATTGGCGACCGCGGCGTCGGACGCATTGCGGTTCACCATGCCGCGATACACGTCGTTCGCGAGCAGCGTGGATGCCGACGTGAGGATCATCGAGCCCGGCACCAGCGCGGTCAGAATGCCGGCCGCGCCGATCACGCCGACGAACTACGGGTCGAAGGTCTGCAAGGAAAGACGGAACAGCGACAGGTCGATGTCGCCGCCTTTCAGCCCCGGCACCTTCAGCGTCGCCGCAAAGCCCACGAAAAACACGAACAGCAGAATCAGTTGGTAGAGCGGCAGCACCATCGCGTTGCGGCGGAAGATGCGCTCGTCTTTCGCGGTGAAGATCGAGCCGAACGTGTGCGGCCACATGAAAAAGCCGAGCGCCGTGAGCAGCACGGTGGACTGGAACCACGTCACGCTCGAGCCTTTCGCCGGGAACGTCAGGAAGCCGGGACGGGCCGCGTCGATGGCATGGAACATCTCGCCCAAGCCGCCGTAGTAGTGCAGCGGCAGATAGATCCCGAGGAACAGGACGATCGCCAGAATCAGAAGGTCTTTGACGACCGAGTTCCATGCGGCGCCGCGCACGCCCGAGACGATCACGTACGCGGTCACGACCGCGGCGCCGATCCAGATGGCGGCCGTCGACGAGATCGCGCCATACGAAGCCGTCGCGACAATAATGCCGAGGCCCTTCAACTGCAGCACGAGGTATGGAATCAGCGGCCACGCCGACCAGCGCGACGAGCGTGCCAAGCGCCGGGCTGTCGTATTTGCGGGTAAAGAAATGCGGCTGCGACACGAGACGCTGCTGTTTCGCAAAACGCCAGATGGGCGGCAGCATCCAGTACGACAGAATGTATGCGAGCGTGCCGTACGCGAGGATGTAGTAGACGGCCGCGCCTTTGCCGTACGCAAAGCCGCTGCCGCCGAGGAACGTGAACGTCGTGTAAATCTCGCCGGCCATGAGCAGGAACACGAAGGCGGTCCCGAAGCTGCGGCCGCCCACGGTCCACTGTTCGAGGCTCATGTCGTGGCCATGCTTCGCGCGGACGCCGAGAAAGAGCGCAAACAGCGTGATCGCTGCAATGATGACGAGTGCGCTCATGGGCGGACCTCCTCGCTGTCCGCCGCAATCTGCCGATTTGACGGGTCCGGACGATAGATGATCGCCATGATGATCGAACTCAACACTACCCACGCGACGATCCAGCCCAGCACGAACGGCATGCCGAGCAGGAGCGGCTCGACGCGGTTCACAAACGGAACACCGAGCAGAATGCCGATGAACGGCAGCGCGGCGAGTACACGAAGCAACATGGGGCAACTCCTCGAACTGTGAGTACGTCTCGTTGAAAGTGCAGCTTCGCTGGGGACTGTATGCCGGATGCTTCCGTCACGTAAAGCAGTTCAAAAAATGTAGGCTGTCTGAAAGTTGCGTGCGCATCGATCGGCGCATTGCCCGCGAGCTGTTGCTGCGTTGCAATGGGCGAGCGTCGCAACCGGCGACCCGCGGCGCATGCCCGACCGGCACGCCTTTTCCGTGAATCTATATCGCGCCGCGATATGATGCTGGCCACGCAGCGCGCGCAGGCTCTGAGGGTTCCGCGCCTCCGGTTCAACCACACGGCGCGGCACGCCCCCTAGCAGTCGCAATGCCCGGGCCGCCGCTCGATACGGATCGCATATGGTCGAAAGTCTGATCTCGGAAATTCTGTTTGGCTTCACGGGGCTCATCAGCATCATCAACCCGATCGGCGTGGCTTTTGTTTTTCTTGACCGGACCGCTTCGCTGACGGCCGAAGAACGCACGGCGCTCGCGAGAAAGATCGCGATCAATGTCGTTTGCGTGCTGCTGGTGGCGTTTTCATCGGTACGCCGATCCTGCATTTCTTCGGCATTTCGATGGAGGCGCTGCGCATCGGCGGCGGCCTCGCGGTCGCAGTGGGCGGCTGGCAGATGCTGAATGCGCCCGACACGCAGCCCGCCGAGCAGCCGGGCGTGAAGCGCGTGGACGCCGAAAACGCAAAGGCGCGGGCTTTTTTCCCACTGACGATTCCGCTGACCACCGGGCCCGGCTCGATCGCCACGGCCATCGCGCTGACTGCCAACCGCACGCATAAGCTGTCCGAGTTCGTGCTCTCGGGCATCGCGTCGGTCGTGATCACGCTCGCGGTTGCGCTGACCGTGTACCTAGTCTACAGCCGCTCGGTCGTGTTCGCCCGCTATCTCAGCGCCGAAGGCACCAAGGTGGCCATGCGCGTTTCTTCGTTTCTGCTGCTGTGCATCGGCGTGCAGATCATGCTGACGGGCTTCTCTGAGTTCCTGATTCCCATCGCGACGATGCCGCCGGCGGTGAGCCGTTGAGCATGAAACCCGGCAACAGGCACGCGTCGGGTCAGCGCACGAGCAGCATGGAACTCAGCACCGAGAACACCGTCGACGGCAATTGCGCGAGACGGCTCACCACCACGTTGTGCGGATAGAAGTCCTCGTCGGCATCGGTCAGCACGCCGATGCCGACGAGCTCGATGCCGCGCTGGCCGCTTGCCGCCACGCGTTCGCGCAGATCGCTGCGCAGCACCTGCGGGTCGCCGTCGCCGGTGGACGGATAGCCGTCCGAAAACACCATCAGGATGCGCCGCCCGGCCGGATGCTCCGCAAGCCGCGCGGCAGCCCAGGCAAGCGCCTCGCCGTCCGGATTCTCGTGACCGCAGTCGAGCGCGGCGATACCGCTCATATCGGTCGCGCCGAAGCGCTTGTAGACCTTCAGATCGAGCCGTTCGACGAAGCGGTTGTAGCGCCGCAAATCCGCGCCGGCCGCGCGCTGGCGCGTGTAGAGCTGCTGCATCCGCGCCGATTCGAGCGAGCAGTAGCCAAGCACCTCGCAATCGAACGATAGCTGCGTGAGCGCATCGCACAATGCACTGGCGCAGAGCCGCGCGAGTTCGATCTTGCGGCCCGCCATCGAACCGCTGCGATCGATCAGCAGCGTCACCGCCACGTCGCGGCCTTTGGACGGCCGCTGCGTGCGAAACGGCGTGCGGTAGCCCGGCGAAGTCGCGAGCCGCGCGAGCGCCGTGCGGTCGAGCTCGCCGCGTTCCTGTTCGCGGCGCCAGCGGATGCGCTCGTCGGCGCTGAGCGCGCGCTCCAGCTTGTCCTTCAGCGGTGCGGTGTCCGCGCGCGCCCGCGCCCGCAATTCACGCCATGCGGCACTGTCGCCCTGGCCTGTGAGGTCGGTGATTTCATCGAACTCGGTCGCGAGCGGCAGCGACAGCTGCGGCCGCGCGAAACCTCGCGGCCCGCCTGCCGCGTCGTGCGAGTCACTGGATGGCTGCTGTGCGCCGGCCAGCGTCTGCGCCATGCCGACGGCGTTCTCCGACTGCGCGCCGCGGCTTTTGTCCGAAGGCCGCGACGTCGCGGCGTTGTCCGCCTCGTCCGCGTTGTCGGCTTCGGGCCGCGGCGAATCGTCGAATGGTGCGGACGATGGCGCCGTGTCCGTGTCGATATCTTCAACCGGGCCGGCCGTAAAGGTCATTGTGTTGACGTCGCCCGCCGACAATGCGCGCACGCGCGTTACCAGTGCGTGCGCCGCGTCGATGCTGTGCGCGGTCGAGCCGCTCGCGCGCGCCTGCGTGAGGATGTCGCCGGCGGCATGCAGGGCTGCAAGCAGCGAGTGGCTTGCCTCGGCGGCGGTGGGTTGTTCGTCCCACAAGGCGCGCTCCACAAGCCACACGAGCCGGTCGCGCCAATGCAGTTTCGGCCAGCGCTCACGCGCGCGTTCGGCGGCATGCTGGCGCAATGTGCCGATGAACCAGCGCGCGCCCGGATATTCGTCGAGCAGTTGCGCGCACACCCGGCGATCGTCGATGACCTGTGCCAGATTGGCCGTGACGCCTCGCGGCAATGCGTCGAGCTCGCCGGGCGACGCATGTTTTGCCCGCGCGACCAGCAGATCCAGGTAGCCGATCAGCACGTCGCGCTCGACGCCGCCTTCCAGCGCGTAGTCGGGTATCACAAATGCGGCCGGGTTCGACGCGCGGGTCGTCGGGGCTGAATACGACCGCGACGCCGTACTGCCCGGTCAGCACGCGCGCGATCTTGCCGAGCGTCGATTCGAACGCGAAGCCGTGCACGTCGCGCAGTGCATGCCGGGCGTTCATGCTGGCGTCAGCCTGCCGGCGCGATGTGATGGCGGATGATGCCGCGAATCAGCGCGGCATCCTCGGGGCTCACCTTCGCGTAGATCGCAGGGCCGGCCGCGCGCTCGGGGTCGCCGGTGCGCAGCATCAGTTCGGCCCAGTCGAGCAGACGCCGCGTGGAGAACGCGCTCGACAGGTCCTCGCGTGCGAAGGCCGCGCGGCAGTCGGCGGCAATGGCAGCGAGCGTGACGGCCAGCGGGCGCGTCATATGCGGCGCGAGCGTGCGCACCAGCACGTTGGTCTCTTCGGCGGGCGACAGATAGTCGAGCAGATACACGCGCCAGCGGTCGAGAAATGCCTCATTCATCAGATTCGCACATTGATACAGATGACGGAACTGGCTCATGGCACCCACCACGTTGGCGGTTGCGAAGAGCCGGAACGATGCATGCGGCGCGACGATTTCGTTGCCCTTTTCCTTCAGCACGAGACGGCCGTGCGGTTCGAGCACCGCGGTTAGCGCGGCGAGGATCGACGGCTCGGCAAAGTCGATTTCGTCGACGATCAGCCACAGGCCTTCGCGCATCGCCGTGGGCAGCACGCCGTCGACCCACAGCGTTTCGCCGCCCTGACCGTCCAGAAGCCGACGAAGTCGCCGACGGTGGTCTGGCCGTTCATGTTAGATCACAATACGCCGTGATGCGAACGTGCGGCGACCTGCTCGATCAGGCTGGTCTTGCCGGCGCCCGTGTGCCCGATCAGAATGACGCGCCGGTTTTCGACGATGTCTTCGAGAACGTCGTCAAAGCGCGCGGAAAAGAGGTACGCTGGGTTCACGCGCGGCACGAGCGGGTGGCCGGCGCCGCAAGGCACGTCGATACCGCCAATGCGCACGGTCGTCGCTTCGCGTGGCGTCTCGTCCCGCCTTGCCGCGCGTGCGCCGCGGCGCGCTGCAATTGCGGCATGAATTCGTCGCGCTCGGACGCGGGTGCAATGTCGGTGTCGTCAGCGGTTTGCAGCGCGAAACCTTCGCGGCGCCATTTCTTCAGCTTGGCGCGCAGGTTTTCGGCATCGACCACCAGATCGAGATCGACGGCGCCGTGCCGCTCGCCGTGATCGACACCGTGTTCGAGCCGGTAGGTCTCTGGCCGGTCCGCGACGCTCACGCGCCACCACTCCACGGCGTTTTCTGTCGTGCGTCGATAGAGGCCAAGGTGTTGTTCTTCGATCAGATCAGGCGCGTTCATCGGAATCCGGCAGGAAAAGTGGCACGTCACGGGGCCGGCAGGATAACCCCCGCGGCTCATGCTGAATGAGCGGCTATCTTAACTTGGCCGGCTTTCGACTCGCCGGTTTGCGCTAGGTCGCGAAAAAGCGACGTGCGTGCGTCGCAAGAGTCTATTGCGTAAAACAGATAGAGGCTGAAGTCCCCATCGCCTATAGTTCGGCGGCAATGCGTGGCGTTCGGTCCGCAGAGTGCGTGGTCTCTGCCTTGCTAGCCCGGCGTCGCTAGAACAGGTCGCAAGAAAACATCACAAGAAATCATGGCGAGACAATGAGACTACATACGAAATTGGTGGCCGCGCTCGCGGTAGTCAGCCCGCTCGCCTACGGTCAAACGAGCGTGACGCTCTATGGCCGTCTCGACGCGAGTATCGAATACATGAATCACATCAACAACGGTTTGGGCGGAAATTCGAGCCGCTGGCGCGCGGAGGGCGGCGACTGGGGCACCAGCATGCTCGGCCTGAAGGGCAGCGAAGAGCTGGCCGGCGGGCTCAAAGCCATCTTCAATCTGGAGAAGGGCCTGCAGGTGATGGACGGCACGACGAGCGGCGGACGGCTCTGGTCGCGGCGCGCGTTTGTCGGACTGAGCAGCCAGAAATGGGGCACGCTGCAGGCGGGACGCAATCTGTCCATCGACAGCGACGGCGTGTGGGAATTCGATCCCTTCGTGCAACAGGCGTTTTCGTCGGCGTCGCTCGTGCGCGGACGCAACTGGCAACAAACCAGCAACAACGTCGAATATCACAGCCCGGTTTTCTGGGGCTTTGACGTCTAGGCGCAGTATGCATTCGGCAATCAGCCCGGCGCGTTCAACAGCGGCGCGAGTGGCGAGTTCGGCCGCTCGGACGGCATCATGCTGACCTATCATTCCCAACTCTTCGACGTGCGCGGCATTTACGACGAACTGCGCGACAGCAACGGACGGTTCTCGAACATCTTCCAGAGCTCGCGCGAATACTTCGTCGGGGCCAACGTGCATTTCGACGCGGTGAAGATCCAGGGCGCCTACACGCATTATTCGGCGCCGGATTCGCCGGCAGGCGTGGCCGATACCGCCGACCACTACTGGCTCGGCGCCACCTACAATTTCCAGCCGCGCTGGGCCGTGACCGCGGGCGGCTACTACGTGAAAGTCGGCGACGGCACGGGCGACACCGCACACGATCCGTCCGGTCACGCGATGATGTACGTGCTCGGCACCACCTATAACCTCTCGAAGCGCACATTCGTCTACGGCACCGTGGGCTACGTGCGCAACAGCAGCAACGCCAACTTTTCGCTGCAGGCGTCGCCGCGCGACTCGACGAGCAACACGAGCCCGCTCGTCGGCGAATCGCAGACCGGCGCTTACGTGGGCATGCTGCATCAGTTCTGATCCGCTAACTGACGGCCTCGCTGTACCCACCTGCGAGCGCGGCTATCCACAGACACAAGCCGATGGCCGGCACGCGGCGCACGGTGAGCGCGCATGCACCGGCGGCGGCCGTGCGGGCGGTTCGCCTTCGGGCGCGCCTGGTGGGCTGCCCGGATCGTCGTCGGGCGCGGGCGGCGGGTCGGGATCGATCTCGGGCGGCGTCGGCGTGTGCATGACCGACGTTGCTGCGTCATGCGGGTTCGGCACGGTCATCGTTACCTCCACTTTGTTTCGCCGCCTGCGCGCAATGCGCGGGTCTCATCCGATCCCTCCATCGCCTTCTGCGAAGGGGCTTTCGCACGTGGAACGGGCGTTGCTCCGTTCGGTCACGCGCAATGCACACGACATCGCGCGGCACAGCGTGGGTGCCTGGCCGGACATCAAACATCGAGCACCGTAAACAAGGGACAAGGACGCAGAAATGGCGCGACACAAGGCCGACGTTGCTGACGACGAGTTCGAGATTTTCGCCAGCTATCACGGCACAGGCGACGGCCGTTACGTAGGTGGACTGAAGGTCCTGCGCAAAGCGGACAGGAGGATTCTGTTTCCGTTCGACGGCGCGCCGGAGATCGGACCCTACGACACGGCCGACCGCGCTTCGCCGGAAAAGTGACGGCGGCGTGCGCACGCGTCAAGGCATGCCGCCGAGCGACGGCGAGATCGTGTTGCCGCGATTCGGATCGTCGGGATGTTCGTCCGGCACCGTGGGGCCCGCAGCCTGCGGTGCAGACCGAACCGGCTCGCCACAATCAGGCCGAAGCCGAACTCGCGCCTGAAGTGAAAGAGCGCAACCAGCCGAGCGGCACGCACTACGTCGAGCCGAGCCCGCTCGGCATCGAGCCGCTCGTGCAGACGGGCGTCGATAAAGAAACCAATCCGCCTCGCTCGAATCAGCATCCCGAGCAGACCGCCGAGGTTCCGCTCGGCACGGGCACGCATGGCGAGCCTGCGGGCGGCGGCGGCCGCGCATCGCATCAGAACTGAGCGTGTCAAACGAATGGAGAGGCACGTGCAACAGGACAACGAACCCCTGAATCCCGGCGACGAAGCGCCGCCCGACGCACCCGGCGTCGGCGAAGACATCTGCCGCGCCTGCCACGGAACCGGCAAAGTGGAAGGAACGCAATGCACGGTATGCGGCGGCACGGGAAAAGTGTTGCAAGGCATCGGCGGGGGGTGATGCTGCAGTATGGGCGGCGACGGCATGCGTGATGCGTGGGCGCGCATCGCATGCGTAGTGAAGGTACGGGGGCAGGCGCGCTTTATGCGTGGATGCAAGGTCGCCCGTTGCCCGATGTGCACGCATCGGGCGTGCATCGCTACGCACAGGAGCCAGATATGCAGGAAAATTCGAAGCACGCATTCGACGCCGCGCAAACCGAGTACTAAGCCTTCATGCTCGAACCGCACGATTGGGTACCGAATAATCGCAAGCTGCCGGTCCTGCTTTACCGGCAGGCGATCGATCCCGCAATCGGCGATGTCGCGGCCGCGTTCGAGGTGCTGTTCGCGCGCAACGAATGGCCGCCACAGTGGCGCGACGGCATCTTCGACTACCACCATTTCCACTCCACCGCGCACGAAGTGCTCGGCGTAAGCGAGGGATCCGCGGAAGTGATCGTCGGTGGTCCGGGCGGCAAGGTAGTGAGCATTTCCGCTGGCGACGTGCTGCTGCCCGCCGGCACCGGTCATTGTCTGCAATCGTTTCAGGGACACTTTCGCGTGGTGGCCGGCTATCCGGCCGGTCAGCAGTGGGACATTCGCCGCGAAGCGCTCACGCCGCAGGAACTCGCGGCGATGCACGCATTGCCGTTCCCGCGGCTGGATCCCGTCGACGGCAAACACGGTCCGCTTTGTGAGCACTGGCTGAATGCTGCGTAGGGTCCGTCGCTTGCCCTCGTGTGGGGCGTCTTTGCCTCCGCGGGCCTCAATACAATCCTTTCAGCGCCGAGCGATGTCACGCTGCGTGCAGATTTGTGTGCATCGGCGCATCATCGTCAAGGCTTGCCGGGTTCTTCGCGCGTCGCGTCCCATGAATACCGTTTGAATAGCGCCCGACCATCGTTTGCCTGCGACGCCGCATGAGCGCGCTGGCAATGTCCCAACGGCCGAACAAGGAGTGTCCCATGCAAAACGATCCCGCCCTCGATCAGTTGTGCATCAATACGATCCGCACGCTGTCGATGGACGCTGTTCAGAAGGCCAATTCCGGCCACCCCGGCACGCCCATGGCACTGGCGCCGGTCGCCATCATCTGTGGCAAAACCATCTGCGCTATGACCCGGACGAGCCGCTGTGGCCCAATCGCGACCGCTTCGTGCTGTCGGTCGGACATGCGTCGATGTGCTGTATTCGCTGCTGCATCTCGCGAACGTGAAGGCTGTCGACGAAGACGGCAAGCCCACCGGGCAACCCGCGGTGTCGCTCGAGGACATCGAGCGCTTCCGGCAGATCGACAGTAAAACGCCGGGCCACCCGGAGTACCGCATGACGACAGGCGTCGAAACGACCACGGGTCCGCTCGGCCAGGGCCTCGGCAACAGTGTTGGCATGGCGATGGCGGCGCGCTGGTACGAGAACCGCTTTAACAGGCCGGACGCGCCGCTTTTCGATTACCGCGTCTACGCGCTGTGCGACGACGGCGATATGATGGAAGGCATCTCGCATGAAGCGGCCTCGCTCGCGGGCCATTTCAAGCTCTCTAACCTGATCTGGATTTACGATAGCAATCGCGTGACGATCGAAGGGCGCACCGATCTCGCCTATAGCGACGACGTCGAGAGCCGTTTTCGCGGTTACCACTGGCATACGCTGCACGTCGACGATGCAAACGACGCGGCGGCGCTCGTCGAGGCAAAAAGCGTGACGGACAGGCCGACGCTGATCGTGGTCAACAGCATCATCGGCTGGGGCTCGCCGAACAAGCAGGACAGCGCGGCCGCGCACGGCGAAGCGCTCGGCGTGCAGGAAGTCGCGCTCACCAAGAAGTTTTACGGCTGGCCTGAAGACAAATTCTTCTATGTGCCCGATGGCGTGCACGAGCGCTTTGCCGAGGGCATCGGCGCGCGCGGCAAGGCGGCGCGCGAGGAATGGCAGGCGAAATACGACGCCTACAGTAAGCAATACCCGGAGCTGTCGCGCGAATTCGCGCTGATCGAGGCGCATGAATTGCCGGTCGGCTGGGACAACGACATCCCGACATTCGACGCGGACCCGAAGGGCATGGCCTCGCGCGAGTCGTCCGGCAAGGTGCTGAATGCGATTGCGGCGCGTGTGCCGTGGATCATCGGCGGCGCGGCCGATCTTTCGCCGTCCACGAAAACGAACCTTAAATTCGAGGGCGCGGGCAGCTTCGAGTACGACAACTACGGCGGCCGCAATCTGCATTTCGGCATTCGCGAGCACGGCATGGGCGCGGGTGGTCAACGGTCTCGCGTTGTCGAATTTGCGCCCGTATGGCTCCACATTCCTGATTTTCAGCGACTACATGAAGCCGCCGATTCGCCTCTCCGCGATCATGGAAGTCGAGGCCATCTACGTCTTCACGCACGACTCCATCGGCGTCGGCGAAGACGGGCCGACGCATCAGCCGATCGAGCAGCTCGCGTCGCTGCGCGGCGTGCCGGGGCTCACGGTGCTGCGTCCGGGTGATGCCAACGAGGTGGGAGAAGCGTGGCGCGGCGCTGTGGCTTGCGCTCTGTCGGCGTTGGCCGGTCTATCGCGTCGTCCAACGTGTTGCGAT
Source organism: uncultured Paraburkholderia sp. (assembly GCA_940746715.1). GTDB lineage: Bacteria > Pseudomonadota > Gammaproteobacteria > Burkholderiales > Burkholderiaceae > Paraburkholderia. The sequence goes on along the minus strand of CALNWN010000002.1, from coordinate 111,670 downwards.
ACGCGCGCGATTGCATTTCAGCGAGCCGGCTCAGCGTTCTCGAAAGATCATGTGCGCCTTCGAGGCCGCGCAACGCGGCATGAATCGGCTGGTCCGACGCGACGAACAGCGCACGCTTACGATCGTAAAGAATGTCGACGAGCCACACGAGCCGCTGCAGCGTCTGCGGTTTCCTCAGCAATTCTGTGTGCACATGATCGACAATGATTCCTTGCCAGCGCTCGGCTAGATCCAGGTAGTCGAGATGCGAGCGGCTTTCTACGCACAGTGTTTCAAAGTCCGCCCACAGCAGCGCCGCGCCTACTCCGTGCGCCGTGAGCGGCCGGCCCGCGGCGTTTACTTTGGTCGCTTGCGGTGCGCCGCTGCTTTCATAGCGCAGGAAAAGGTCCTGGAGCGCGCGGGTAGTCGCCGCATCGAGCGGGGAAAAGAAACGCGGCGACGGGTGCGCTTCGCCGCCGAAACGGTAGTCGCGTGCGCCGTCGAAATGAATGACGCGAAAGTGTCGCTTGATCTGCTCGATGGTCGGAACGAAACGCTCGTGAAACTTCGGGTCGGAGAGCAGACCATCGGGCGCATAGTTCGACGTCAGCATGATGCGCGTGCCGAGCCTGATCGCCGTGTCGAGAAAGCGGCCCATGAGGAACGCGTCGGCGATATCGTGCACGTGGAATTCGTCAAAGCACAGGAGTTCGATGCCGTCGAGTCATTGCCTCGACACCGAACCAAGCCGGTCGTCGCCACGTGGTTCGCTCACGAGGCGCTGGTTCATCTCGCGCAGAAACTCGTGAAAATGCAGACGCCGCTTGCAGCAGTCCGCCAGTTCGAACACCGTATCGACGACAAGGCTTTTGCCGCGTCCGGGCAGTCCGTGGCAATAGACACCTTGATACCGTGATTGAATCGCGCCGGTTGCCGGGCCGAGCAACGCGGCGAGCGCCGCAATCGCATCGCGTTGCTTCGCATCGGGGACGATGCCGTGTGCGGCGAGGCGCCCTGCGATCAGCGCTTCATCGAGCATGGGTCGCGCTCTTGTTCGGGCTGCAGTTCATGTGATTGCGCTGAGCGACGCTCATTGTCGGGTCCTGTAGGCTTGCCGCAAGCAAGTCGGCGATGCGTGCCATGTTACCTGAGCCTTTGAGCGTGCCGCGTCCCGGCGCTGCCCGGTCGCTTTCAGCCCGTCTTGATCGGCTCCTTCGGCGCACCTTCTGGTTCGAGGCCGAAGCGCTCGTACTGCGCGAGTACCTGCGCGCCGAACAGCAGCAACGTGGCAAGCCATTCAAGACTGAACAGAATGACAATGGCCATGGTGAGCGAGCCGTAAACCACGCTGACCTGTGACAGCGTCGCGAAGTACCACACCAGCACGTGCCGGGTGATTTCCCACAACACGGCCGCGACAATGCCGCCAAGCAGCGCATGTTTCAGCGATGGCCGCCCGACCGGCATCACCTATAGATCGACGTCAATACGAAGACCTCGCCGGCGAGGCCGAGCAGATACAGCAGTACGCGCGAAGGGCCTTGCAGTGAAACATACATGCCGAACAACAGGTCAAAGCCTTCCGCACCCACGGCTTCGAGCCCGGTCGACACGACGGTCACGATCAGCGCGCCGACGCCGAGGAACAGGATGTAGCAATAAGGCAGCAGCGCGGACAATAGAAAATGGCGCCGCCGTATCACGACCCGATGCACGAAGATCAACGACATCGCGTTTTCCAGCACGGTGAAGGCGAGCAACTGAAAAACAGCATGGTGACGAACAGCACCCAGCCGATCACCGCGCGATGAGCGAAAAAATTGGCAAGCTCATGCACGAGCGCGCGCGACTGGCCCGGCACGAGCCATTGCAACAGGTGCCCGAACGCGGGCAGCAGCATGTGCTGCGGCACGATGCGCGACAGCGCGATGACGATGAGTATCATCAGCGGGACGATGGAAAGCAGCGCGTAATACGCGACTGCGCCCGCGAGCAGCAGGCCCTGGTTGGCTCGAAAAGCCTTCAGCGTTTCGAGCGTGAACCTGCCCGGATGTTGTGCGACGTAAAGCGTGCGCCGATCGATGATGAAATGCATGGGCCCTCGCCACGCGCGCATCTCGGGCCGCCGACGGCGGCGCATACGGATGCGCCTGAACGCAACGGTAAGCAAGAAAGCCGCCATGTGTGCCTGCAGCCGAAAAAAGGCGCCGGGAATAGGCTTTGCTTTATCTCTCCGACATGGCATCCGAACCCACTTCGAACATCGCAGCGGAAAATGCCGGCCCCGGGGATCTCGTCATTGCACGGCCCGAGGGCTTGTATTGTCCGCCGGGCGATTTTTATATCGATCCCTAGCAGCCCGTCGAGCGCGCCGTGATCACGCACGCGCATTTCGATCACGCGCGCTTCGGGCACCGGCATTACCTCGCGTCGCGCGCGGGGCGAATGTGCTGTTGTCCCGCCTGCCTGACATTTCGCTGCAAACGCTCGCGTATGGCGAGCGGCTCGACATCAACGGCGTGACCGTTTCGCTGCATCCGGCGGGACATGTGCTCGGTTTCTCACAATTGCGCATCGAGCATCGGCGCGGCGTGTGGGTCGCATCCGGCGATTACAAGCTCGACCCCGATCCGACCTGCGATGCATTCGAGCCCGTGCGCTGCGACACATTCATCACCGAATCCACGTTCGGCCTGCCGATCTACCGATGGGATCCGCCGCAAGCCGTGTTTGACGGCGTCGATTCATGGTGGCGTCATAACGCCTCCGAAGGGCTCGCTTCTGTTCTGCTATTCGTTCGGCAAGGCGCAGCGCGTGCTCGCGAGCGTGGACGCGGGCATCGGGCCGATCTTTTGCCATGGCGCAGTGGAGCCGCTCAATCGCGCGTATCGCGAGGCCGGCGTGCGGTTGCCGCCGGTGCGGCTCGTCAGCGAAATCCCGCCGAAAGAAAAGGGCGTATTCAGAGAGGCGTTGATCGTGGCGCCGCCGTCGGCGCAAGGCAGCGCGTGGCTCCGACACTTTGGCGACTATAGCGACGCGTTTGCGTTGGGCTGGATGCGCTTGCGCGGCGCGCGCCGCAGACGCGGCGTCGACCGGGGCTTCGTCCTCTCCGATCATGCCGACTGGCCCGCGCTGCAAACGGCGATTCAGGCAACCGGCGCAGAACGTGTGATCGTCACGCATGGCTCTGTCGAGCCGATGGTGCGATGGCTGCGTGAGCAAGGGCTCGAGGCCGGCGCATTCCCAACGCAATACGGCGACGATGCGGTCGAAGCCGATGCGCTCGGCGGCGTCGAAACCATTGTCGAAAGTGCTGTCCAACAAACCGCCGTCGAAGCGAGCATTGAACCCGGCGCCCGTGCGCTCGACGACACCGCGAGCCGTTCATGAAGCGCTTCGCTGCTCTCTACACCGCGCTCGACGCGACCACCTCCACGCATGACAAGCTCGAAGCGCTGACCAGCTATTTTTCGGTAGCCGATCCAAAAGATGCTGCATGGGCATCCTATTTCCTCGCTGGCGGCAAGCCGCGGCAGTCGGTGCCCACGCGTCTGCTCACCGAGCTCGCGCGCGAACGCGCGGGCCTGCCCGCATGGCTTTTCGAGGAGTCGTATCACGCGGTCGGCGATCTGGCGGAGACCATCGCCCATATTCTGCCGCCCGCGCAGCACACTTCCGAACTGGGACTCACGCAATGGATCGAGCAGCGTGTGCTCACGTTGCGCGGGCTCGCGCCCGAAGAATTGCGTCCGCGGCTCTTCAGCTATTGGGACGAACTCGACTGGAGCGGCTGTTTTCTGCTCACGAAGCTGATAGGCGGCGGTTTTCGCGTCGGCGTTGCGCGGCAACTGGTGGTGCGAGCGCTTGCCGAGGTGGCCGGTGTCGACCATAAGCGGATTGCGCAACGCATGGTCGGATGGACCGATTCGCGGCAGAAGCCGGACGCCGCGCGCTATCTGCGGCTCATCGCGCCTGAGGTGTCCGACGCAGCGGCGCGGGACGACACGGACGCACAGCCTGCAAGCGAGTGTCACGACAGCGATCTCGGGCTGCCGTATCCGTTCTTTCTCGCGCATCCGCTGCAGGCGGATCCGCAGACGCTCGGCGATCCGTCGCGCTGGCTGATCGAATGGAAGTGGGACGGCATACGCGCGCAACTCGTCAAGCGCGCGGGACGCGTGTGGTTATGGTCGCGCGGCGAGGATCTCATCACTGATCGTTTTCCCGAAGTCGTTGCACTTGGCGAGGCGTTGCCGGACGGCTTCGTCATTGATGGTGAGATACTCGCGTGGGAGCCGGGTGGTGCTATGCCGCTGCCGTTCGCACGTCTGCAACCGCGCATCGCACGCAAGACGCTGACCAGAAAAATTCTCGCTGATTCGCCCGCCGCATTGCTCGCGTACGACCTGCTGGAAGCCCACGGCGAAGATCTGCGCATGACGCCGCTTGCGGACCGGCGCGCACGTCTGGACACGCTTGCTGCATCGCTCGGCGATTCGCTCGCGTGCGATCTGCTGCGTGTGTCGCCGCTAGTCTGCGGAACCGATTGGCAGGCACTGGCGGCGCTGCGCGAAGAGAGCCTCGCGCGCGGCGTAGAAGGCCTGATGCTCAAGGAGCGCGAGTCGCCTATACGGCGTGGGCCGCACGAAGGCTTCGGGCACGTGGTGGAAAATGGAAGATCGATCCTTATGCGGTCGATGCCGTACTGGTTTACGCGCAGCGCGGACATGGGCGCCGCGCGAGCCTGTACACGAATTTCACGTTCGCAGTGTGGGACGAAGCGAACGGCGTGCGCACGCTCGTCCCTTTCGCGAAGGCGTATTCGGGTCTTACCGATGAGGAAATGCGCCAGGTTGACGCCATCGTGCGCAAGACTACGATCGAGAAATTCGGACCGGTGCGCAGCGTCACGCCGACACTCGTCTTCGAAATCGGCTTTGAAGGCATTCAGGCGAGCACGCGTCACAAGTCCGGCGTGGCGGTGCGCTTCCCGCGCATGCTGCGCTGGCGCACGGACAAGCATATCGACGACGCCGATACGCTCGCGATGCTGAAAGGCTTTATCGACGATCGTGCGGCCTAGACGTCGCAGTCATTCATAAAGCATGTAGTCAGAAAGCATGTAATCAATAGGGCGGTGCGGCGCGGGAGCGAATCTTGCGACCCTGCGCCGCGTGCTGCGAAGCAGCATACGCAAGATTCAAGGAGAAGACGGTGACGTTCGATAACCAGCTCGACGACAGTGAAGACGTGGTCGTATGGCGGCCAATACAGTATGCGATGGCTTCACACCGTCGCGTGCTGGTGGTGGACGACTATCGCGAGGCAGCGGACGCGCTGCAGATGCTGTTGAACGCGGACGGATTCGAATGTCGCGCGCTCGAAGACCCGCACGCGGTGTGCGATATGGCGTCGGAGTGGCAACCGTTCGCCGTGGTGCTCGACATCAAGATGCCGGGACTCGACGGCTTCGAGCTTGCGCGCCGTTTGCGCGCGCATCCGTCGACGGCCCATATGCTGCTGGTCGCATGTACCGCGTTTGCTTCGCGCGACGACCGCGCACGCGCGCGTGCCGTCGGTTTCGACGCGCATTGCGCGAAGCCGTTGACGCCCGAGCGCCTGCTGCGCGTGCTGGAATCGGCGGCGGCATTGCATGCGGTGGGACCGCCGTAAAGCCTGCGCGAGGTTTGAAAAAACTGCGGTTCGCCGCGCGCAGATGTCGGGTTGCCCAACTCAGTTGCCGACTCAGTTGTCGTCTTGGTTGCACAATTTAGGTGCCAACCTGGTTGCCGTCGCCCGTCGTCTTGCGCTTTCTTCCCGATACATACCGCCGCGGCGCGGATCCCCCTCCATACCGCCGGTGTGCGGGCCCGCCGGTTGCTAAAGCTGTTGCGACGCCGTGCGTTTCGCACGCCGCATATGTTCATCAGCATTCTGGAGGACCGTAATGAGCGACACCCAACGTCCCACGCCGCCGTTCGAAGGACAGCAGCAGGACCAGACGCCTGGACGCACCGCGCAGATGCAACCTCAGCCCGATCACGGCGAGAAGTCGTATAAGGGCTCGGGCCGCCTTGCCGGCAAGGCGGCCATCATCACGGGCGGCGACAGCGGCATTGGCCGCGCAGTGGCCATTGCGTTTGCACGCGAAGGCGCGGACGTGCTCATCGCTTATCTGAACGAGCACGACGATGCGCGCGAAACCGCGCGCTGGGTCGAAGAGGCAGGGCGTAAGGCGGTGCTGGTGCCAGGCGACATCACGGACCGCGCGCATTGCAAGGCGATCGTGGACAAGGCGGTGGAGGCGTTCGGCCGGCTCGACGTGGTGGTCAACAATGCTGCGTACCAGATGACCTACCCGTCGCTCGATGCGATCACCGACGACGAGTGGGACAAGACCTTCGATACCAACATCGGCGCGATGTTCAGAATCACGCGCGCCGCGGTCAAGCACATGAAGCCGGGCGGGGCGATTGTCAACACGACGTCGATCAACGCCGATCATCCGAACCCCGGCTTGCTCGCCTATGCGACGACCAAGGGCGCAATCCAGAATTTCACCGGCGGCCTCGCGCAACTGCTTGCCGAGAAGGGCATACGCGTGAATTGCGTGGCGCCCGGCCCGATCTGGACACCGTTGATTCCGTCGACGATGCCGCCCGAGAAAGTCGAAAAATTCGGCCAGCAAGTGCCGATGAAGCGGCCGGGGCAGCCTGCCGAACTCGCGCCGGCTTACGTCATGCTGGCATCCGATGAAGCGAGTTACATCTCGGGCGCTACGATTGCCGTCACGGGCGGCTCGCCAATTATTTAGGTATCTTGACTAAAACATTCCATGTTGCGCTGTCTGCCTGACCGGGCAGGCCGCGCTGGCGGGAACATTCCGAGCATCCGCATTTCCCCATCCTGCCGGGCACAGAGATTGCGCGTGGATAGTTCTTTGGTTGCGCTTCCTGTGCGTGACCCATCGTCAGGAGAAATCCTCATGAACACTCCCACTGTGCAAAGGCCGCTCGACGTCGTGCCGGGCGACGTTCAGCGCCTGCCGGTGAGCTTCGACATCAACGGCAAGAGGCACAGCTTCGAAGTGGAAGCCTAGACCTCGCTGCTCGATCTGCTGCGCGAACACTGCCATTTGACCGGCACCAAGAAGGGCTGCGATCACGGGCAATGTGGCGCATGCACGGCGATCGTGAACGGTGAGCGGATCAACACCTGCCTCGCGCTCGCGGCCGTCCACGACGGCGCGTCGATCACGACAATCGAAGGACTCGCGGACGGCGAGCAGTTGCATCCCGTTCAACAGGCTTTCATCGATCACGACGCGTTTCAGTGCGGCCACTGCACGCCGGGGCAGATCTGCTCCGCGGTCGCCATGCTGCAAGAAGGCCGCGCGAAAACCGCCGACGACGTGCGCGAGCTGATGAGCGGCAACCTGTGCCGCTGCGGCGCGTATGCCAGCATCGTCGCTGCAATCCTCGATGCGGCCGGCATGGCGGACGCAAAGGCGCTGCCATGAACCGCTTCTCCTATGCGCGCGCGAGCGATGTGTCGCAGGCCGTCCAGCAGCATCGCTCGAATGGTGCGGCCGCGTTTATCGCGGGCGGCACGAATCTGGTGGACCTGTGGCGCGAAAACGTTGCGCATCCGCAGCTTGTGATCGACATCAACCGTCTGCCGCTCAGGCAGATCGAGCCGACGGCGACAGGCGGCCTGAAAATCGGCGCGCTCGTGACGAACAGCGCCGCCTACGATGCCACCATCAGCGCGCGTTACCCGTTGCTGGCGAAAGCGATCCTCGCCGGTGCGTCGCCGCAGATTCGCAATGTGGCGACGCACCGGCGGCAATCTGCTACAATGCACGCGCTGCCTCTATTTCTACGATGCCGGGCTCGCGCTGCAACAAGCGCGAGCCCGGCACCGGCTGTCCGGCGATGGAAGGCGAGAATCGCATGCACGCGATTCTCGGCGCAAGCGAACACTGCATCGCCGTGCATCCGTCCGACATGTGCGTCGCGTTAGCCGCGCTCGATACAACGGTTCATTCATCTGTGCGGTCCTGACGGCTCGCGCGTGCTGCCGTTCGCCGAATTTCACCGCTTGCCGGACGACACGCCGCATCTCGACACGAACATGCGCGAAGACGAGCTGATTACCGCGGTCGAATTGCCGAAGCGGGACTTCGCGGAACATCACGCTTACGTGAAAGTGCGCGACAGGGCGTCGTATGCGTTCGCACTCGTATCGGTCGCGCTTGCGCTCGAACTCGACGGCGACATGATTGTCGATGTGCATTGCGCGCTAGGCGGCATGGCGCACAAGCCTTGGCGCAACGCCGACGCTGAAGTGTCGCTGCGGGGCAAGCCGCTCACCGTCGACACGGTACGTGATTTCGCCACTGACGTGCTGCGCGAAGCGCGTGGCCGCCGCGGCAACGCGTTCAAGATCGAATTATTGACCGCGCGCGCCATCGAGCGTGCCTTCGCCATGGCAGCGCAACGTTCACTGGAGGAGCCGGCGCGATGAACCGCACGAGACATTGCCTGCTTTGCGGGCGCGCGGCGTGCCGCACAAGCGTGTCGACGGCAGACTGAAAGTGACCGGCGCGGCGCAATATGCCGCCGATTTCGCCGCCAACGGACTCACGTATGGCTTCGTGGTGTCGAGCACGATCGCGGCGGGACGAATCGTGTCGATCGACTCATCGGCGGCCCTCGCGTTGCCTGGTGTGCTGCATGTGCTGACCTATCAGAATTGCCCGTAGCTGCCTCGCGAGGACAAGCCATACAAAAAGGTCGCGCCCGGCGGGAGCCCGCTGAGGCCCCTCTGGGACGACCGTGTGTGGTACAGCGGCCAGCCGGTGGCGCTCGTGCTCGCGGAGTCGCTCGAACTCGCGCGTCATGCGGCATCGCTGGTCGACGTGCGCTATGAATCGGCCCCGCATCAGACGGATATGGGCGAAGCGCTGATGCATGCCGAGCCGCCGTCAACGGAAAAAGGCGGCTTCGATCCGCCGCCCGAGCCGCGCGGCGACGCCGACAGCGCGTTGGCGGGCGCCGCGGCGCGCGTCGATGCGTTCTACAGCACGCCGGCTGAATATCACAATCCGATGGAAATGCATGGTTGCACGGTCGTGCCGGACCAACAGGGACACCTGACCGTGTATGAAAAGACTCAGGGCGTCGTGAATACGAAGTCGTATCTGACGATCGTGTTCGGCCTGAAGGACGGACGAGGTGCAAGTGGTCTCGCCGTTCGTCGGCGGCGCGTTCGGCTCGGGTCTGCGGCCGCAGTATCACCTTGCGCTCGCCGTCATGGCGGTGCTCGAATTGAAGCGGCCGGTGCGCGTGACGCTCACGCGCCAGCAGATGTTCACGTTCGCGCATCGCCCGCAGTCCATCCAGCGCGTGGCGCTCGGCGCCGCCGACGGCCGCCTGCAGGCGGTGATTCACGAAGCGGTGTCGGAGACCTCGCAATACGAGGATTACTGCGACGTGGTGGTGAACTGGGCGGGCCAGCTTTATCGATGCGAGAACGTGACGCTCGGCTACAAGGGCGTCAGGCTCGACGTGCCCACGCCCGCCGACATGCGCGCGCCGGGCGCCGCACAAGGCCTCTTTCCGCTCGAAGTCGCGATTGACGAACTGGCGGAAGCCTTGCTGATGGACCCGCTGCAACTGCGCCTCATCAACTACGCCGAGCGGGATGCGAACAGGAACCTGCCGTTCTCGAGCAAGGCGTTGCGGGACTGCTATCGCGAAGGCGCGGAACGCTTCGGCTGGCAGAAGCGGCCGCTCGCGCCACGCGCCCGGCGCGAGGGCAACGAACTGATCGGCTGGGGCATGGCGACGGGTGCGTGGGATGCAATGCAGAACGAAGCATCGGCGCGAGCGGTACTCACGCGCGATGGACGCGTGACCGTATCGAGCTCGACCGCGGATATCGGCACCGGCACCTATACCGCGATGACGCAGATCGCGGCGGATGCGCTGGGCGTTTCGCTTCAGGAAGTCGTCTTCGAACTCGGCGATACGCGCTTGCCGAACGCGCCGATAGAAGGCGGATCGTGGACGGTGTCGTCAGTGGGCAGTGCGGTCGATGCCGCTTGCAAGCGGCTCTCCAATCGCCTTGTCGAACTGGCGCGGCAATAATGGCGGCGCGCGTTTCGCGGGCGCTGCGCACGAAGACATCCGCCGCATGGGAAAGCGGCTCGTGTGCGGGGCCGGCGCACAGGACGCAATCGACATCGACACGCTGCTGGAGCGCGCCGGCCTCGACCAGCTCGAGGAGCAGGCGACGGTGAAGCCGCACGAGAAACAGCAGGCTTACTCGATGGGCACGCATTCGGCAATTTTCGTCGAAGCGCGCGTGGACAAGGCGCTCGGCACCGTGCGCGTGACGCGCGTAGTAAGCGCGGTGGCCGCGGGGCACATCGTCAATCCCAGGACGGCGGCGAGCCAGGTGGCGGGCGGCGTGGTGTGGGGCATCAGCATGGCGCTGCACGAGGAAGGGCAGTTCGACCATGATCTGGGCCGTCAGATGAACCACAACCTCGCCGAATATCACATGCCGGTCAACGCGGATATTCACGACATCGACGTGGTGTTCGTCGAGGAGCACGACGATATCGTCAATCCGCTCGGCGCAAAGGGCGTGGGTGAAATCGGCGTGGTCGGTGTCGCGGCAGCCGTGAGTAACGCGATCTGGCATGCAACAGGCAAGCGGGTGCGCGATTTGCCGATCACGCTCGACAAGCTGTTTGCCTAAGCCGCGCCGAGCGCGCCGGCTCGCGGCGCCGTTGCGCTCAAGCTGCTTCGCGGCGCGCAAAGCATTGCGCTCGCGCGCCGCTCATCCAGCGAGATCGCCTTCAATCGGCGTACTTGAATTCTGGCAGCGCTTCCAATGACTTTTTGGTCGCCTCCGGCAAAACGACGCGACGGTTGGTGATGTGCAGATCGTTGAACGGCACCGCAACGAGATGCTTGCCCATGCCGAGAAATCCGCCCACCGACAGGATCGCGTAAGTACTGCGGTCGCTGCCCGGCGAGACGATTAGATCGTCGACCGTTCCGATGGTGTCCTTGTTCTTGTTGAACACGTCGGCGCCCGTGAGCTTCGAGGCACGATAGCCGCTCGCGAGCTGCACGACGTCCGTGCGCTTTTCCGTGATGGACTGCGGAGCGCCTTGCGCACAGGCGCTACCGTAAGGCGCGAGGGTACCCGCGACGAGCGCCGCTGCAAGCAGCGTTTGAGGTTGCATGCTTCGCATGATGTTTCTCCTTGTTATGTGTGGCGCCGGTCGCGGCGCTTGGAGCCAGCTTTCAAACGCGTGGACGCAAATTTCATGCCGCGCCCGTGGCTGTCTAGCGGACGCCGGGCCCGCCCATTGCTACACGAGCGAGCCTCATATTCATATCGCCTACACTAAAAAGGCGCGCGAGCGCCCATCCTCCTCACAGGGACCTCTATGTCATCTCCGACCCACTACTCGTCGCGCATCGCGGAAGGCACGCCTTTTCCGCTCGGCGCGACATGGAACGGAAGCGGCGTGAACTTCGCGCTGTTCTCGGCGCACGCAACCAAAGTCGAGCTTTGTCTCTTCGACGAAACGGGGCAAAATGAAATCGAGCGCATCGAACTGCCGGAATATACCGACGAGGTCTGGCACGTGTTCGTGCCGAACCTGAAACCCGGCGCGGTGTATGGATATCGCGTGCATGGTCCGTACGAGCTGGAGAAGGGCCGTCGCTTCAATCCGAAAAAACTGCTGCTCGACCCCTACGCCAAGGCGCATATCGGCGAACTGAAATGGGCGCCGGAAATTTTCGGCTACACGCTCGATTCGGAAGAGGCAGACCTTTCTTTCGACGAGTGCGGCAGCGCACCCTTCGTACCGAAGTGCAAGGTCGTGGACGCGACGTTTTCATGGAGTCACCCGGAGCGCAATCCGCTGCCGTGGGACCGCGTAATTTTCTACGAGACGCACGTGCGCGGCTTTACGAAGCGTCATCCGCAAGTACCGGAGAAGCTGCGCGGCACCTTCGCGGGGCTCGGACAGAAAGCGGTGATCGAATACATCAAAAGCCTCGGCGTGACTTCCGTCGAGTTGATGCCGATCCAGACGTTTGTGAACGACAGCTATCTGCTCGATAAAGGCCTGACTAACTACTGGGGCTACAACACCATCGGCTTTTTTGCGGCCGACCCGCGCTTCTTTGCTTCGTCGACGGAGTCCGTGGGTGAATTCAAGGGCATGGTGGACGCCTTTCACAACGCTAATCTCGAAGTCATTCTCGACGTGGTGTACAACCACACCGCCGAGGGAAACGAGCGCGGCCCGACGCTCTCTTTCAAGGGCATCGACAATGCGTCGTACTATCGGCTGATGCCCGACGAGCCGCGCTATTACATCAACGATACAGGCACGGGCAATACGCTCAATCTCTCTCATCCGCGCGTGCTGCAGATGGTGACCGACAGCTTGCGCTACTGGAGTGACGGAAATGAAGGTCGACGGTTTCCGCTTCGACCTCGCGACCATCCTCGGCCGCGAGCCGCACGGCTTGACGAGGGCGGCGGCTTTCTCGACAGTTGCCGGCAGGACCCGGTGCTCTCCAGCGTGCGGCTCGTCGCGGAGCCGTGGGATTGCGGCCCGGGCGGCTATCAGGTGGGCGGCTTTCCGCCCGGCTGGGCCGAATGGAACGACCGCTTTCGCGACACCGTGCGCGCGTACTGGAAGGGCGACGAGGGCATGGTCGCGGACCTCGCGACGCGCCTGACCGGATCGGGCGACAAGTTCAATCATCGCGGCCGGCGTCCGTGGGCGAGCGTGAACTTTATCGCCGCGCACGACGGCTTCACGCTGAACGATCTCGTTTCGTACAACGACAAGCACAACGAAGCGAACGGCGAGGACAACAACGACGGCCACTCGGACAACAGATCGTGGAATATGGGTGTCGAAGGTCCAACCGGCGACCCGGAGATCCGGCAGCAACGCGAGCGTCAGAAACGCAATCTGCTCGCGACCTTGCTGCTTTCGCAAGGCACGCCGATGATCCTCGCGGGCGACGAATTCAGCCGCACGCAGAAGGGCAACAACAATGCGTATTGCCAGGACAATGAGATCAGCTGGGTGGATTGGGACGGTATCGACGACGACGGCCGCGCGCTCACCGAGTTCGTCAGAAAGCTGACGACGCTGCGCCACCGCTTGCCGGTGCTGCGCCGCAGCCGCTTTCTCACAGGCGAGTACAACGAAGCGCTCGACGTGACCGACGCGCGCTGGCTCTCGCCGGACGGCACCGACCTCACGCCCGAGCAATGGGCCGATCCGCTGATGCGCTGCTTCGGGCTCGTGATCGACGGCCGCGCGCAGGCAAGCGGCATCCGCCGTCCCGCGTCCGACGCGACGCTGCTCCTCGTGCTGAACGCGCATCACGATGTCGTCTTTCAGGTTGCCCGACGTGCCCGAGGGCGACCGCTGGACCTGTCTGCTCGACACCAACATGCCGGTGCGCGCGGAGTTGCCGCAGTTCAGCGCCGGCGACGAGTATCAGGTCACCGCGCGTTCGCTGCTGCTGTTCGCGCTTGAAGCGCCGAGCCGCGCGACCCAACGCGTGTTCGAAAAACTCGAAGAGCAGCTCACCTCCGAGGAAAGCGACGCACCGCCTGTCCCCTGAGCGGGAATATGGCTTGCTCTCCTGACGATGGCCACGCGCATTCATCACGTGCGCGCGGCTTCGCCATGCCGGCATCCGCGAGACCTTTAAGCGTAGGTGATCAAATGGAACAGGCGCAGACCTCCCAGGAAGACCAGATTCGCACGCGGGCTTACTACCTGTGGGAGCACGCGCCCGAGCCCAAGGGTACACCCGATGAGTACTGGGAGCAGGCCCGCAGCGAAATCGAAAAGGAAGCCCCGCCCGTGGAAAGCGGGCCGATTGCAGAGGAGCCCAAAAAATAAAGAGCATGACAGGGAGCGCCACAATAAATAGCGACGAGCTGCACGTAGCGCAATGAAGGACTCGCTGCGCGCCACGCCGCCCACCCGCATCGACGCGCCGCCTGCCGCGTTCGGTCTCGACGCGCTGATTGCGCTGGCTGTCGGTGCCGGTTTAGTCGCGTGCCTGTATTTCGCGCGCGCCGTGCTGATTCCGATGACGCTCGCGATTCTGCTGAGCTTTCTCGTCGCGCCGCTCGTGAAATCGCTGGGCCGCCTGAAGCTCGGCCACGTTGCGTCAGTGTTCGCGGCGGTGGTGATGTCAGTCTCGGTAATCGGCGTGCTCGGCGCAGTGATCACGATGCAGTTGACCGAGCTCGCCGCAGGCATGCCGCGTTATCAGGCGACGATCGAGCGCAAGATGGAAGCGGCGCATACGCTGACCGTCGGCACTGGACCGCTTTGCGAAAGCCGCGGGCCAGGCGCTGCAACGTGCCACGGTCGAACCGTCGCAACCGGAGCCGCGGCACGATGCATCTTCGGCGGATGGCCGCGCGCCTGCCGCCGTGCCCGTCGAAGTGCGCGAGCCGGTGCCGACGCCGCTGGAAGTCGCGCGCCGGGTGTTGTCGCCGGCCATCAGTCCGCTCGAGACCGCGTTCATCGTCTTCGTCGTGATGGTGGTGATCCTGCTGCAACGCGACGATCTGCGCGACCGCGCAATCCGTCTCTTCGGCTCGCGCGATCTGCACCGCACGACGATGGTGATGGACGAGGCCGCGGCGGCGCCTGAGCCGCTACTTCGTTTCGCAACTGGGCCTGAATGCGGGGCTCGGGGTCGCGATCGGCGCAGGGCTGTTTTTCATCGGCGTGCCGAGTCCGATTCTGTGGGGCATACTCGCGGCCTTGCTGCGCCTCGTGCCTTATGTCGGTATCTGGATCGCAGGCGCGCTCGCTACCGCGCTGGCCGCCGCAGTCAGTCCCGGCTGGGACATTGCCGTCTGGTCCATTGCGCAGCTTGCGCGCATCGAGTCCACCACGAACGACCTCGTCGATGGCCTGGACAGTTATGCGGACGAGCCGCCGCTGCCGTCTGGGGAAGACACAAACGCGGACGTCGGGCCCGTGGCGCCGTGGCGCAATACACCGCCTGCAGCACCGCTCACGCACATGGTGTTCGCCAGCCAGCTTCCGCGCGGCGAGGCCGAGGAGCGAGCGGAAGATGGCGCGCAGAAAGCCGATGAAGAAGCGCCCGAGCCTGCGTCTGAACCCGCCGGGAGGCGCGCTAGATATACCTCAGCCGATGCCGCGCGCCGCAAATCAACGCGTGCTGTGCATACCGGGCCGCGGCCCACTGGATCCGCTCGCCACGACCATTGTGCTGCAGTTGCTCGGCAAACATGGCTTCACGGCGCGCGGTACCACACGAAGCAGCCTCGCGTGCATCGATCGATCAGATGGACGCCGACGATGTCGCGATTGTCTGCCTCGTCTACTTGCAGATCGACGGCATTCCTTCGCATTTGCGCTATATGGTCCGGCGCATCCGCGCGCGCTTGCCGAAAGTGTCGATTATCGTCGGACTTTGGGCGCCGGAAGATCTGGAGAAGTGGAGCGTCGATCTGCAAAACGCAATGGGCGCCGAGTGCTACGTGACCTCGCTGCAGGAGATGCTCGCCGCCTGCCATATGTGCTGCACGGGAACGAACGCTGAGCCGTTGGCCGTGGCAAGCGCTTAACGCTAGCAACAAGTGCACGGTAAAACGCCCGGCGCTTGCGCGGTCCGGGCGTTTTGTGAGTGGACAGCGACGGCTATTTTCCAGTGGCCTCGCCTTCGGAACCACTGTCTTCGTCGTCGGTCACGATTTTCGTGGTGCCGCCGGTGGAAGGCGGGTCGCTTGCAGGAAACGTGTCTTCAACCTGCTTGTCGATCTGCTTCTCGGTCTTGTCGGCATTCGGATGTTGTGTTGTTCCTTCGGTTCTGGCATGACGCTTCTCCTTTAGCTAACAGATGTGATGCGCAAAGCGGCTCGCGATTCGCGCGGCCCACATGGGGTGATTTTTACATCGGCGTGTAGAGTTGAACGATAGTGGTGTCATTCATGGTGGGCTTCAATGAGCGCTGTCGCACGAGTCGCGCCCGACAATCCGCAATGCCTGCGCCCGCGTGAGCGGCTCGCGTCGCATTGCATCGATCAGATGCGCGGTTTGAGCCTCGCGATTGCACGCGAGCACGGCGGCGACGCTGTCGTCCTTCATGTAGAGCGCGGCAAAAATCGTGCTGCTAGAGATCGCCGTCGACGACAAGCTCGTCCCACTCGCTCGCATGGCCGAGGTACTCGAAGTTCTTGCCGAAGTGATAGGTCCAGAAAAAAGGCATGGCGTTGTAGCGGTTGCGCGCGCCGCACATGTTTTGAGCCGCAATGCGCGCCTGTTGCTGCGCGACGCGCCAATGTTCGATCCGCACGGGCTCCTCGTTTTCGCGCAGCGGAAACACCGCGATGTCTCCTGCCGCGTAAAGCCCCGGCGCGGCCTGCATGCCCGCATTCACGATCACGCCGCCGTCCTTCTGCAGCGGCAACCCTTCGACAAAGCCAGTGGCGGGCGCAACGCCTGTGCCTAACAGCACGACGAGGTCAGCGGCAATATGCTCGCCGCTTTCCAGCATCACCTCGTGCACGTTGCCTTCTTCGCCTTCGAGCGAAGCGACCCTGGCTTGCAGATGAAACCTGACGCCATTGCGTTCGTGCAGCTCGCGAAACATGGTGCCGACACGCTCGCCGAACTGCTTTTCGAAAGGCACTTTATCCGGCAAAATAATAGTGACCTGCACGCCGCGTTTGCGTAGCGCGGCCGCGGTTTCGAGTCCGATGAAACTGCTGCCTAGAATGGCCACTTGCGTCGACGCGGCGCCTTGTCCGAGATTCCGATGATGCTCGCGCTCGGCGCGAAATCGTCGAAGCTGCATAAGCCGAACTGGCTTGCGGCATGCGCCGCGGTTCACGCCGCGTATTTCGTGGGGATGTCGCTCGCGGGCAACGTGCACGTGCTGATTCCCATGCAGATTCTCAACGCGTTCGTGGTCGCCGTGACCTCGTGCCTCGGCATGACGTATGTGCAGGACCTCATGCCGCACGCGCCCGGGCGCGCCACAGCGCTGTTCTTCAATGCGGCGCGGGTCGGCTCGATTCTGTCGGGTGTGTTGTCGGGATTGCTGGTGCAGGCGTTCAGCTATCGCGGCACGTTTCTTTTTTGCGGCCTGCTCGCGCTGGCTGCGCTCGTCCTGTTTGCCGTGCCGGGCTATCGTTATCCGCTCATGTGGCGAGCCGTGCGGCGCTTTGCGAGCACGCAATACGGCAGGCTTCAGGCGCGGCGCGCGCTGCGTGGCGGGCGCGAGCTTTGATCCAGCCGCGGCGCATGATCTGCGACTGGCGCAAGCTTGCAGCGAGCTGAACGGATCGGGCGAGCGGAACTTTACCTCGCGTACAACCTCTCCAGAGAGGCGTATCGTTGTCAGAGCGGTTGTCAGAGCGCGCTTCCCTCGCGTTTGCAGACGGCGCATGGCGGGCTCGCGTCGCCCGGCGATCGGCAGTTAACGCGGCATCGGCATCTGAATGAAACCAGGCAGCATCACGTGGCACTTTCGGGAGCGGTGAAATGCAGCTAGGCATGATTGGATTGGGACGCATGGGTGCCGACATGGTCCGGCGTCTGACGAAGGGCGGTCAGCAGTGCATTGTCTACGACGTGCAGCCCGCCGCCATGGAGCGGCTCGCGCAGGAGGGCGTTGCGGGCGCCTCGTCGCTGGACGATCTCGTCGCCAAACTCGACAAGCCGCGTGCGGTCTGGCTGATGGTGCCCGCCGCGGTGGTCGACGGCACGCTGGAAAAACTCGTGCCGCTGCTCGAGCCGGGCGACATCGTGATCGACGGCGGCAATTCCTATTATCACGACGACATTCGCCGCGGCGCCGAGCTGGCCGAACGCAAGCTGCATTACGTGGATGTCGGCACGAGCGGCGGCGTCGCGGGACGCGAGCGCGGCTATTGCCTGATGATCGGCGGCGAGGCTGAAGTGGTGCAACGGCTAGAGCCAATTTTTTCGACGCTCGCGCCGGGCGCGGCCACCGCGGCCGCCACGCCAGGACGCACGGCGGGCAGCAGCACGGCGGAGCAGGGCTTTCTGCATTGCGGGCCGCTCGGCGCCGGGCACTTCGTCAAGATGGTCCATAACGGCATCGAGTACGGCTTGATGGCCGCGTATGCCGAGGGCCTTAACATTCTGCGTCACGCCGACGCCGGCAGGCACGCGCGCGACGCGGACGCCGAGACTTCGCCGCTGCGCCGCCCCGAGTTCTATCAATACGATCTCAATCTGGCCGACATCGCCGAAGTCTGGCGGCGCGGCAGCGTGATCGGCTCGTGGCTGCTGGACCTGATCGCGGGCACGCTCGCCGGCGACGCCGAGCTTACGCGCTACGCAGGCCGCGTATCCGACTCGGGCGAAGGGCGCTGGACCATGGCGGCGGCCATCGACGAAGGCGTTCCCGCGCCGGTGCTGAGCGCGGCGCTGTTCGCGCGTTTCAGTTCGCGCGGCGAAGCGGACTTCGCGAACCGCGTGCTGTCGGCCATGCGCCATGACTTCGGCGGTCATGCCGAGAAGCCCGCTGAGTCGCCCCAAAGCCCTTAGGGCTGATCGTTCGCAAGCTAACCGCGCCGATCGCCTCGCCCCGCCTCATAGCACAGCCCATTCAGGGAGCCGGACATGCCAGCCGCAGAAGCCAACGGAACCACGCCGCACGACGTCGTCTTCCTGTTCGATTGCGACAACACCTTGCTCGACAACGATCATGTGCTGTCGGATCTGCGCGCGCACATGATGCGCGAGTTCGGCACCGACAACAGCACGCGCTACTGGGAAATTTTCGAGCAGTTGCGCAGCGAGCTGGGCTATGCGGACTACCTGGGCGCGTTGCAGCGCTATCGCACCGAGCATCCGCGGGACACGCGCCTGTTGCTGATGTCGCCTTTCCTGATCGACTATCCGTTTGCGAACCGGCTCTATCCCGGCGCGCTCGACGCATTGCGCCACGTCGGCCAGTATGGACCCACGGTGATTCTGTCCGACGGCGACGTCGTGTTCCAGCCGCGCAAGGTCGCGCGTTCGGGGTTGTGGGAAGAGGTCGGGGGCCGGGTGCTGATCTACATTCGCAAGGAGCTGATGCTCGACCAGGTGATGGAATGTTACCCGGCGCGCCACTATGTGATGGTCGACGACAAGCTCCGGATTCTCACGGCCATGAAGAAAGCCTGGGGCGGCAGGCTGACGACGGTATTCCCGGGTCAGGGCCATTACGCGCTTGATCCGAAGGAGATACTGGGCAATCCGCCCGCGGACGTCAGCATCGAGCGGATCGGCGAACTCGCGCAACTCGACACGTCAAAGCGCTGCTGGCCGACAAGCCCTAGGCGTTGCGCAGCTTTGCCTGCGCGTCGGCGGCGCCCATTCGGCCGGCCACGTCGAGTGCGCTCGTGCCCGCAGCGTCGCGCGTGTCCGGCTTCGCGCCGTGCGCAATCAGCAGGTCCATGATGGCCGTGCGGTTGAACATGGCGGCCACCATCAGCGCGGTGCGCTCGTCGGGCGACGCGCCTTCCACATCCGCGCCATGCGCGAGCAGCGTTTCGACCACGCCCTCGAAGCCTTTGAACGCGGCGCCTGCAATCGGCGTCTGGCCGTTGTTGTTGCGCAGGTCCGGATCGGCGCCGCGTTCCAGCAGCGTGCGCACGGCGTCCACGTGGCCGTGGTAGCTGGCGAGCATCAGAAGGCTGTCGCCGTTCTCGTTGCGTAGATTCGGCGGCGCGCCTTTTTCGATCACGGCAGCGAGCATCGCGGCATCGCCGCGGCGCGCCAGATCGAACACCTGCTGCGCGAGTTCGAGCAGTTGCGGGTCGATGGCTTGCCCGGAAGGCGGAGAGGAGTCGGCGGAATTCGTCAATGCAATAATCTCCTTGCGAGGATGCTGCGCAGCTTGGCGCATGAACACCGGAGCATACACAGTTTGCGCCGCCCACGCGCGCGGCGCGCCCGTCAGGCGTGGCCGAACAGCTTCACGAGCAGCCCGAACACGGCACGGCCACGCCGGTACACAGCAGCACGAGCGTGAGAAGCAGAACGAGCGGCGCTTTCAGACGGTTGGATGTGGACATGATCAATGTGTAGGGTTAAGGACGAGTAGTGCAACGAGCAGCGCAACGAGTCACGCAACGACGCATGCGCGCGGATTCTGCAGAGCTTAAACCGGCGCAAGCTTCGCAACGCGCCCGCCAACCTGCCTGACAGTCCTTACGAGGAGCGACGCCATGGCTGAAGCAATCTCCCGTCCCGCACCGCCGCAAACTTTAGATCCCGACACGTTGCAGAGAATGGATCGCTACTGGCGCGCGTGCAACTACCTGTCGGCCGGCATGATCTATCTGCGCGACAACCCGCTGCTGCGCGAACCGCTGAAGCCGGAGCACATCAAGAACCGTCTCCTGGGACACTGGGGCTCGGACCCTGGCCAAAGCTTTCTGCTCGTCCACCTGAACCGCCTCATCAAGAAGCTCGACCTGAACGTGATTTACATTTCGGGGCCGGGGCACGGCGCGCCCGCCACGCTTGCCAACTGCTATCTGGAGGGACATTACTCGGAAATCTATCCCGACCGGAGTGAAGACGAGGCCGGCCTGCGGCGCTTTTTCCGGCAGTTTTCGTTTCCCGGCGGCATCGGCTCGCATTGCACGCCGGAAACGCCGGGCTCGATTCATGAAGGCGGCGAGCTCGGCTACAGCCTGTCGCACGGCTATGGCGCGGCGTTCGACAACCCCGATCTGATCGTCGCGGTGATGATCGGCGACGGCGAGGCCGAGACCGGGCCGCTTGCCACGTCGTGGCATTCGAACAAATTCCTGAACCCGGTGCGTGATGGCGCGGTGCTGCCGGTGCTGCACCTGAACGGCTACAAGATCGCCAACCCGACGCTGCTCGCGCGCATTCCGCGCGAGGAACTCGAAGCGCTGCTCACCGGTTACGGCCACAAACCGTATTTCGTCGAAGGCGACGATCCGGCCATCATGCATCAGCAGATGGCGGCGACGCTCGAACAATGCATCGGCGAAATCCGGGCGATCCAGCAGCACGCGCGCGCCAACCACGACGCCACGCGGCCGCGCTGGCCGATGATCGTGCTGCGTTCGCCAAAAGGCTGGACCGGCCCGAAGGAAGTGGACGGTCACAAGGTGGAAGGCTCCTGGCGCGCGCATCAGGTGCCGATTGCCGATCCGGCGACGAACCGCGAGAGCCTGAAACTGGTCGAGGCGTGGCTGCGCAGTTACGAGCCCGAGTCGCTGTTCGACGAAAACGGCCGGCTCGTCGAGGCGTTGCGCGACCTTGCGCCACAGGGCGAACGCCGCATCAGCGCGAATCCGCACGCGAACGGCGGCGTGCTGTGCAAGATGCTCGACATGCCGGCGTTTCGCGATTACGCGGTCGAGGTGAAGCAGCATGCGTCCGCGTATTCGTCGCCCACTCAGGTACTCGGCAAGTTTTTGCGCGATGTGATGCGCAGGAACATGAGCAACTTCCGCGTGTTCGGCCCCGACGAAACGGCCAGCAACAAGCTGACGGCGATTTACGAGGCATCGGGCAAGACCTGGCTCGCCGACGCGCAGCCAAACGACGCCGACGGCGGCGCGCTGTCGGCCGACGGACGCGTGATGGAAATGCTCAGCGAACACACGCTGGAAGGCTGGTTCGAAGGCTATGTGCTGACGGGCCGCCACGGCCTCTTCGCGACTTACGAAGCGTTCGTGCACGTGATCGATTCGATGTTCAACCAGCACGCCAAGTGGCTCGAAAAAGCGAAGCGTGAATTGCGCTGGCGTCAGCCGGTGCCGTCTATCAACCTGCTCATCACGTCGCTCGTCTGGCGGCAGGATCACAATGGCTTCACGCATCAGGATCCTGGCTTTCTGGATGTGGTGACCAACAAGAGCCCGGACGTGGTGCGCATTTATCTGCCGCCCGACACGAACTGTCTGCTGAGCGTGGCCGATCATTGCCTGCGCTCGCGCGATTACGTGAACGTGATCGTGTCGGACAAACAGCCGCATCTGCAGTATCTGGACATGGAGGCCGCCGTCACGCATTGCACGAAGGGCATCGGCATCTGGGACTGGGCGTCGACCGATCGGGGCGCCGAGCCGGACGTGGTGATGGCGTGCGCCGGCGACATCGCGACAATGGAGGCGCTCGCCGCCGTGCAGATCCTCAAGGAGCGCTTCCCGGACCTGAAGATCCGTTTCGTGAATGTGGTCGATCTGTTCCGGCTGATGCCTGAGCACGCACATCCGCATGGACTGTCGAGCCGCGACTTCGATTCGCTCTTCACGACCAGCAAGCCGGTGATTTTCAATTTCCACTCGTATGCGTCGCTGGTTCACAAGCTGACCTACAGCCGGACCAATCACGACAATCTGCACGTGCACGGCTACCACGAGAAGGGCAACATCAACACGCCGCTGGAGCTCGCGATCATCAATCAGGTGGACCGGTTTTCGCTCGCCATCGACGTGATCGATCGCGTGCCGAGGCTGCGCGGCGTCGGCGATCACACGAAGGAGTGGCTGCGCGGGCAGATCATCGAGCATCTCGCCTATGCGCATGCCGAGGGCATCGACAAGGAAGAGATCCGCAACTGGACGTGGCAAGACTGAGCGAGGTCCGTCATGAACATGCCGCACGGCGCTTCGCCGCAAACCATTCTGGTGCTCAACAGCGGATCGTCGTCGCTGAAGTTCGGGCTCTTTGCGCCTGCCGGTGGCGACGAGTCGCTGTTGCTGGAAGGCAGCGCAGAAGGCATTGGCCGCGGCGACGGCAGCCTGCGCATCAAAGCGCCGGACGGCCGCGTGCTGGTGGACGAGCAGCACGTGCTCGAGTCGCAAACCGATGCATTGCAGAAGCTCTCGGCCGTGCTTGCCGCGCAACATCGCGCGCAACCGACTGCGGTCGGCCACCGCGTGGTGCATGGCGGGCCGCATCTGCGAACGCATCAGCGGCTCACGCCTGAGGTCCGCCAGCGCCTCCAGGATGCCGTGCATTTCGCGCCGCTGCACATCCCGCCGGCGCTTGCGCTGATCGACGAAGCGCGGTCAATCTTCGCGGACGCGGCGCACTTTGCCTGTTTCGACACCGCGTTTCATGCCACGCTGCCGCCGCGCGCGGCGCAGCTTGCGTTGCCGCGACGCTACGCGGATGCCGGCGTGATCCGCTACGGATTTCATGGACTTTCGTACGAATCGCTCGTCACGCAACTGGGTGCGGCGCTGCCGCCGCGCGCCGTGTTCGCTCATCTCGGCAACGGTTCGAGCGTGTGCGCATTGCGCGACGGCCAATCGGTCGATACGTCGATGGGCATGACGCCGACGGGCGGCGTGCCGATGGGAACGCGCTGCGGCGATCTCGATCCGGGCGTGCTGCTGTATCTGCTGCGCGTGGAAAAGCTCGATGCAAACGCGCTCGAAACGCTGCTGAACCGGGAGAGCGGCCTCGCCGGTTACGCCGACGGCGAAAGCGACATGCAGGCGCTCGAACAACGCGCGGCGGCGGGCGACGAGCATGCGTCGCTGGCACTGGACGCCTTTGCGACCGCGGTGCGCAAGACCATCGGCGGCTATGCGGCTTTGCTCGGCGGCATCGATCTGCTGGTGTTCACCGGCGGCATCGGCGAGCACAGCGCGGAGATTCGCAAACGCATCTGCGAGGGCCTGGCTTTTCTGGGCCTTCGCAAAGGCGACGCGTCGGGCAAGGTGAGGGCACTTCACACGCAAGAGGAGAAACAGATCGCGCGGCATTGCCGCGCTTTGCTGTGTGGTTGAGGCAACGTCTTCGCGCGGGCGTGTGCATGGCGCACAATCCGCGCTCAGGCGGGCTTCACCACCAGCCGATCGCACACGCCGCTTACGCCGAAGAGCCGCGTCACGTCTTCGAGCGCGGCGAGCTTTTGCGCCGGCCGCGCCAGCTCGCCGCGAAGCGTGAGGCGGCCGTCATGCACGTCGACCGCGATCGTGCGCGCGGGAACGGCGGCGTCCCATGCGAGGCGCCGCGTGGCCTCCGCGGCGATGTGCGCGTCGGAAAGACGCGCGCCGGGGGCGTGGCCTGAGGCCTCGCCATGCGGCGCTGCAAAGCGCGAATGAGCCATGACGTTTTCGAGTTCAGGAAGACGCGGGTCCGACGGCAACCCGACAGCACACGACACTACATTAGCAGACGCCGCGTCTTTCCTCGCAGCGGCAGGCTACTGGATCGCGCCCGCTACCGCCTGCGCGGTCGCCGCCGAGAGCGTCCACCCCAGATGTCCATGTCCGGTGTTATAGAACACGCCGCGCCGCTTGCCGCGCCCCACCTTCGGCAGCATGCTCGGCAGCATGGGACGCAAGCCCGCCCACGGAATCACGCGCGCGGTCGACACCTCGGGAAAATGCCGGCGCGTCCAGTCGACGAGCGGTGCAATCCGGTCGGAGCGGATGTCGCGGTTAAAGACGTTGATCTCCGCCGTGCCCGCCACGCGAAAGCGCTCTGCGCCAAGCCGGCTCGTCACGATCTTCGCGCTGTCGTCGAGCAGGCTAACCCACGGCGCACGCGCCTGGCTGGTTTCATCGTCGAGACAGACGGTGATCGAGTAGCCTTTGACGGGGTAGACGTTCAGATGGTCGCCGAGCATCGCCGCAAAATCGCGGCTTTTCACGCCCGCGCACACCACGATCCGCTCGAAGGCGAAACGCTGCGTGTCGCCCTCCAGATTGACGGTCAGCGAGAAGCGTCCTTCGCCGGACTGCTCGATCGACGCGATGTCCGCGTAATGGAACTGCACGCCGTGGCGCGCGCAGGCATCCGCGAGACCGCGTGTGAACTTGTGGATGTCGCCCGTCGAATCCGACGGCGTGAAGAAACCGCCGTAGAACTCGCCGTGCAACGTGGGCTCGATCCGCTGCAATTCACTCGACGTCACCGCACTGCGATCCAGCCCGCCTTCGCGCAGCAGCGCGTTGACTTTGGCAGCGGCGTCGAACTCCTTGCGCGTCTTGTAGACGTGAAGAATGCCGCGCCGCTCCAGATCGAAGTCGATGCCTTCGCGCTCGGCAATCGAAAAGAGATGCTCGCGCGCGGCGATGGCAAGCCGCACGGTCTCCACCGTGTTCGCACGGTAGTGCGGAATCTGCCGCAGGAACTCGCCCATCCACGAATACTTGTGCCAGCTCGGCACCGGGTTGACGAGCAGCGGGGCGTCGCGCGTGAGCATCCAGCGCAGGCCCTTGAGCACGGTGGCCGCGCTGTTCCAGACTTCCGCATTGCTAGCGGAAAGCTGGCCGCCGTTGGCAAACGAGGTTTCCATTGCCGCGTAGCGGTGGCGGTCGAACACGGTAACGTGGTGGCCGCGCTGGGCGAGGGCGTGAGCCGTCGTGACGCCGGTAATGCCGGCGCCGATAATGGCGATTCGTGACATGACATGGTCCAGAGTATGTTGAGCATCACCGGGTTCGATTTCTTTCGAAACCGGTGTCGATGCCCCATCTGTCCATGTACCTGAGAGTTTCTTCCCGGCGCTGTGAGCAAACGCTCCGACCGTGTGCGGGGATCCCCTTCGGTGGGCGCGCGCGGCGCCGCTCTCCAGATGTTCCGACTGCGCGGTCCTTTTGCATGAGAGTTTCCGGGGCGGTTGCTCCGTCGGCGTCGCCGTGACTTCCGGCGATCTCTCCCGCGCTGCGTTGCAGAACGCCACGACGATACCGGGCAAAGATTGTTCGGGCAAGTGTTTTCTGGCGGCTAGCCGTGCTGTGTGATGCGCAGCATCGACGTGTCGTAGCCAAGCGCACGCTGCCCGATCCGGCCGCTACTCCATCTCGAGGAAACGGGCGGGCAAAAGCAGGCCACGTGCCCTGCGGCGTCCCACAGGCCGCATGCGCCGCAGCAATTGATGCTGCCGCGAGCGCGACGCCCGTTTATCATAGTGCCCACAATCAGAAAAGTGCCACCTCGCTGAGCGATGGTCAGGCGTTTCATTGACGATCACAGCGGCTCATCCGCGCCATTCCATGAATTCGACTCCCGATGTTCCCTCCCGCCCTTCGATCCGCGCGTTGACCTTGCTCGAGGGGCGCGTGCTCGGCGTGCTCGTCGAAAAGCAGCACATCGTGCCCGACAGTTATCCGCTTTCGCTGAACGCACTGACGTTGGGCTGCAATCAGAAGACAGGCCGCTCGCCGGTGATGAACGCGACGGAAGCCAAAGTGCTCACCGCGCTCGACGGTCTGAAGCGGCTGAGCCTCGTCATGGAAGGCAGCCGCCGCCGCGTGCCGCGCTTCGAGCACAACATGAATCGCGTGCTGGGTCTGCCGAGTCAGTCCGCTGCGTTGCTGACCACCTTGCTGCTGCGCGGCCCGCAGACGGCGGCGGAATTGCGTTTGAACAGCGCACGGCTGCATGGCTTTGCCGACATCTCGTCGGTTGAGGCGTTTCTCGACGAACTCGCCGCTAATGACCCGCCGCGGGTGGTCAAACTGCCGCGCACACACGCCGCGAGGCGCCCGGCGCATGCTCGGTCACACCTGCGCGAAGCCGGGGGACCCATTACGCCCGCGTCGGGCATCTACCGATATGGCGGCGACCCGGCGATCCGGCGACCCGGCAACAGACACCAGCAAGCGGCAAGCGGATCGGCACCCTGTGAGATGGTATGAACAAGACAACACATCGCGCCCGGCGCTATGACGTCATCACCGACGAAGCGCAGTTTCGCGCGCTGCAGCCCGAATGGGACGCACTGTGGACGCGCGCGCAAGGCCACTACTATCAGTGATGGCTCGCCTGGCAACATGTGTCGAAGCCTCACGGACGTCTGCTCAGATGCATTGTCTGCAGCGATGACGGACAACTGGTGATGATCTGGCCGCTCGAAGCCGTCAAGCGCGCGTTGTGGACTTACCTCGTGCCGCTCGGGCCCGAAGGCGGCGACTACACGAGCGTGCTCGTCGCGGACGATGCGTCGGCCACGGCGTTGATCGAGGGCGCATGGCACACGGCGCGCCGGCGCTGCGGCGCGGACTTCATTCACATGCCTTATGTCCGGGAGACGCTTCACCTTTACACGCTGGTTTCGCGCGAACGGCACGTGCTGTTTGCTGAGGCGCATCAGGCGTCGGCCGCGCGATTACGCGGGCAGGGCACATGGGACGAGTATTGCCGGTCGCTCGGTACGCTGTTCGGCAAACGCCCCGGCACTTTTGTCAAACGGCTCTCGAAGGAGGGTACGGTTGCCGTGCGTGTTGTCGATCTAGCCGAAGAGCGGGAGACCGCGTCCCTTATCGAATGGATGTTCAACTGCAAGCGCAGCTGGAGCGACCGCGTCGGCAAACGCAGCGTATGGCTCGATTCGCCGGAGTTCGAGCGGTTTCTCGGCAAGCTGATCCATGCGCGCGACGTGCCGTCGATGGCGCGCCTGATCGTCGTCACGCTCGACGACGCACCGGTTGCGGGGATCATCGTCAGTGTGGGCAATCCGTGGGCGAGCGCGATTTTCGCGGGCTACGATCCGTACTATGGCCGCTGCTGTCCGGGCCTGATCGCGGTCGAGCAATGCGTGAAGTGGGCGTTCGAGAACGGCTTCGATCTCGACTTCGGCGTGGGCGCGGAGCGCTTCAAGTCGTATTGGGCACGCGGCGAGGCGACGACCGCATGGACCACGCAGATCGTCAACTCCAAGTGGGGATTGCTTGCCATCCACGCACGGCGGCTCGCCCGCGCGCTCGCGTCGCTCGCGCGAAGGCCGGCGCATCGCGCTACGATCGGTCCCGATTCCGCGCTCGCGTCGCACCGGTGATGACCGCGATACCGAACAGAATGACCGCGACAATCGCGATGATGTGCTGTGCGACGTGCAGCGCTGTCAATCCCCAAGCCACGCCGCCGATAAAAATGATCCATCTGACGAGATAGATAAGCAGGGTCATCGTTTTTCTCCTTGTTTCTCCTTGTGATTTCGGCTCTGGCGCCGGTAACCTGCCGTGAAAAATTTACCGTGCGCCCCGGATGGACTGCCGATAGCCGCTCGACGGGACAACGACGCGCGCATGGCGCGGCGATCGCGAGACGATCAGCGGACTTGTCTTCAAGCACATTGCGCGCCTGGCTGCGATGTGTCTAACTGTCTAACGCGTTGCGCCGGAACGCGGCTTGCTTCGGCTCGGTAACTATCGTATGCCGCAACGCAAGGCGAAGCGCAACGCGACGAACCATGGCCACTACGAAGCACACTTCGAAGCACACATCGCAGCCAGAAGGCGAGACCCCGGCGCAGCCTGAGGTCGACCCCGACCAGCAACCCGCGACGCTCGACGATTGCCGCCGCTGTCCGCTCTGGGCCAGCGCGACGCAGGGCGTGCCCGGCGCCGGTCCGCGCCGCGCCGCGCCGCGCGCCGATCATGATGGTCGGTGAACAGCCCGGCGACAAGGAGGACCTGCAAGGTCTGCCCTTCGTGGGGCCAGCGGGCGCGTTGCTCGACGACGCGCTCGTCGAAGCCGGCGTCGGCCGCAAGGATGTGTACGTGACCAATGCCGTCAAGCATTTCAAATGGACACCGCGCGGTAAGCGCCGCATGCACAAAACCCCGGGGCAACGCGAGGTGGACGCCTGCCGCTACTGGCTCGACCAGGAGCTTGAAAGCGTGGGCGCGCAGGTGATCGTCGCATTGGGGGCGACTGCGCTGAAGGTGGTGCTGGAAGATCCGAAATCGCGCTTGCAGGATGCGATCGGCAAGGTCATCGAACACGGCGACCGTCTGGTGGTCGCGACGTACCACCCGTCGTTTGCCTTGCGCGCACCCGATCCGGAGACGCGCCACCGCGCGTATGCGGCGATCGTCGCCGCGATGCAGGACGCGAAGAAACTGGCGCAGCGGCGCAAGTAGGCGAAGGTGAACGTCTATCAGGCGGCCGCCTCGTGCGCGCGCAGTCCGAGGCGTTCCATCAATCTTTGCGCGTCGAACGGCGCGTTGGTCTTGGCGTCGTTGTCGAAATAGCAGTACACGTCGCGTGTTTGCGCGCGAGGCGGCTGCAGGTCCGGCGCTGCGAGCCGCGGCTCCATGCCTCGATTCTGCGCGCCCATCGTTCAAGCGAGGCATCGGAGTATTCGCCCGAATATTTGGTTTCCGTGCCGTGCAGCCGCATGTAGACGAAGCCCGCGCTCAGATCCTCGAATTGCGGCCAGGCTTCAGTCGAATCCGACACGACGAGCGCGACCTTGTGACGGCGCAGCAGCTTCACAAACGCCGGATCGACGAAGCTCTCATGACGCACCTCCACCGCGTGACGTAACTTGCGCTTGCGGTCGATCTGGAGGTAGGGCGTCTTCACGCGCCGATCGTGCTGTTCGGCGAGTGCGAGCGCCGCTTCGGTGTCGCGCGGCAACAGGCTCAGGAAACGCTCCATGTGCGCCGGGTCGAAACGCAGCGAAGGAGGGGATTGCCACAGTATCGGCCCGAGCTTGTCTCTCAGCGCGAGGAGTCCCTGCGCGAAAAAATTCGCGCACGCGACGGTGGCCGTTTCGTCGCGAAAGCGCAAAAGATGCGTGAGGTAGCGCGCGCTTTTCACGCTAAACATGAAACCGGGCGGCGTCTCGGCATACCAGTGATGCCAGCTGTCGAGCGATTGCAGGCTGTAGTGCGTGCCGTTGATTTCGATCGTCTGCATGAGGCCCGCTGCGTAGCGCAGTTCGGTGGCCTGCTTCAGGCCTTCCGGATAGAAGGTTCCGCGCCATCCTTTATAGCGCCAGCCTGAGATGCCGATGAGAATATCGCCTGTGCTTTTCACGTCGATGCTCGAAGAGTGTGAGTTCGTGTCTGAACCCCGGGGCGAGCAATGCGTGTGCCATCTCAGGGCACAGACGTTGCTGCATCGACATATCGACATGGCATCCGGCAACGAGCGGATGTTGCGCAACGTATGGCGAAACACGGGAGGCACGCATGGCCGGCACGGATTTACGCAGCACGGACCTCGAGACGCAAAGCGACGGCACGATGCGCGTCACGCATCGCGGCGTGGACATCGTGGTGAGTGCGAAGCAGAACGACCGCGGCGCCTAGGTCGCGCGGATCGACGCGTCTGTCGACGGCAAACCGTTCGCGCTGCCCGACGTGGAACCGGTCACGCCGGAATGGACGACACACGCGGAGGCGTTGCGCGACGACGTGGAGCGCGGCTGCTATCTGGTCGAGAAAAAAGCCGGTCACGGCCTAGAGGATTCCGCGCACGGAACGGGAGCAAGCTGATGAACCGCATCGTCAACCTGTTATGCCGCGCGACCATCTCGGGCACGGCGGCAGGCAGCGCCGCGGCCGCCATGGCAGCTGCGCGGGCGCGCGCCGCTGAACGCGGTCACTCATTGCCTGTGGCCGCGCCGCGCATTCAGCGAGACCGGCCCAAGCGCGCGCTTTACGCTGACGGGTCTCGCGATCAATCAGGCGTCGGCGTTTTTTGGGGTGTGCTGTTCGAAGGGCTGCTGGACCGCTGGCAGTGTCGCGTAAAACGCCGCGCGGGCGTGGCGGAAATCGTGGCGAGCGCGGCGACGACCGCGGCCGTCGCCTATACGGTCGACTATCACGCGGTGCCGAGCCGGCTCACGCCCGGCTTTGAAGCACACCTGTCGAAGCGCTCGATGTTCTACGTGTACAGCGCGCTCGCAGCCGGCTTCGCGGCCGCCGCGCTGTGCCGCCGGAAGCCGCAGCTGAGTTTGACGAGAACGCCCTGCGCCTGAGCCACCGGAGCGGCCTGTTCGAAGGCAGCTCAGGCCGCTTCCGCCTTGCGCGCATCCGCCGCGCGCTCGACCAGAATCACGAACGGCTCACCCTCGTGGATTTCGTAGCGGCGAATCTGCGCGACCTGATCGGCGGAAAGCACTTTGCCCTTCGTCATGAGCAGCGTGCCGCGCGACGTACGCAGGTCGTCGGCGAGTTTCATGCCTTCCTTCAGATGCGACGCGTCGACGCGGTCGGGCACGCCTTCGGGCGTCAGTTCCGCATGCCTGGTCAGGAGTTCGATGTATTTCTCCGCGATCGCGGGATCGTAACGGATTCCGCTTTGCGCGCGCACGGTCGAGATGATCTGCGCGTCGTTCATCTTTTGTGGCGCGATCACGCCGATGCGCAAGTCTTCCGCGTCCCGCGCAAGAGCCAGCACGCGCGCGCCGAGCGGAATCAATCCGCCGATGAGTCCATCGGGCGTGCCGCGCCCGTCGTAACGCTCATACTGATGACGGATCATGGTCTGCACGCCGTTCAATTGCGACACGGGCGTGAGCGCCATCTGCCTATGCAGCGGATGAAGCTGATAGAGCTTCGCTTCCTGCGGCTGCAGCTTCGCAACGGGTGTCTTCAGCAACGCATCGGGCAAAAAGAGTTTGCCGATGCCATGCAGCAGACCCGCCATCAGCAGTTCGTTGCACGCGTAGTCGCTCAGGCCGAGCGCGGCGCCAAGCTGTCTGGCCGTCTCGCCGATTCGCGCGGAATGGCCCGGCAGCCCGCAGCGCATTTCAACCATGTTCGCGCAGACCTTCACCATTGTGAGAAAGTTGCTTTTCAGGTCCTGCTGCGCGCCTTCGAGAAACATCACGGTTTGACGGATTTCCTCGGTGCGCGCATGAACCTCGCGCTCGAGCTCCATGTTGAACGACGAGAGCTTCTCGTTCTGCTCCTGCAGCAGCGCGGTGAGCCTTTCCGCCTTGCGTTGCAGGGCGAGCTGTTCGAGCGCGCGCTGAATTGTCAGCAGCAGGTCCTGGTCGTCCCACGGCTTGTGCAGATAGTGATAGACGTGGCCTTCGTTGACCGCGCGCACGACCGCATCCACTTCGGAATAGCCGGTGAGCAGAATGCGGATCGCGTCGGGCGTCACCGTACGCGAGCGCGCGAGAAACTCCGCGCCGTCCATGTTGGGCATGCGCATGTCGGAAATAATCACGTCGACGCTCGCCGATTCGAGCAGCGCCAGCGCCTCGGCGCCGCTGTTCGCGCTCAGCACCTCGTACTTCATCGGGCGCAGCAGGCGTTTGAGCGACGAGATGACGCCCGGCTCGTCGTCCACCAGCAGCAGCGTCGGGACGGCGGCGGGCGCTGCGTCGGCGGCATCCAGGGATGCGGCCGGTGCCGTTGTAGCGAGTTCGGTCGGAGTGCCGGTAGCCTGAAGCTCAGACATGATTAACCTCGTGATTGATGTCGCGTGACCGTCGCATCGGCGTCGGCCCGCATCACAGCGCTTCGAGAAAGTGATCGAGCGCTTCCTTCATGCCGCGGATCGCCGCATCGGGCAACAGCAGCACCATGCGTGCGCCGAAGCCGCCTTGCTCGAGCGTGAAATGAATCTCCAGCAACAGCGCGACGTTCCACCGGCCGCCGGGCAGCAAGGCGTCGTGTTTCTTACCCGCGAGCGGCAACAGCGTGGGCTGCGAGAAGCAGATGTGCCGCCCGAGTTGCTCGAACACGCTCTGCACGCAGGCGCCCACCAGCAGGTTCGTGATGTCGCACAACACTTCCACTTCGGTATCGGGTTCGCCGACGTCGTGCCCCATCATCTGCTGCAGTTCGCGCTGACCGTCCTTGCCGACGAGCACGATCGCCTCGCCCGAGATGTCGGACTGGAACGCCTGGCGCACGGGCCGCAATTCGCTCTCGTCCTGCGCGCCCAGCGCGACGCGCAGCTGTTCGACGCCCACAAGCCGGATGTCGGGCACGGAAAGCGTGACGAATGCATCCAGCAGTCTGGCGAGCGCCGCGGCGGCCTTGCCCATGCCGACGTTGCAGATTTCCTGCAAGGCGTCGCGCTGGTCTTCGTTGAGAGACTGTTCATTCATGGAGACCGTACTCCGCGAGAATCGGCAGGATCGCTTCGGGGGAAACCGGCTTGGAAATGAAGCCGATCGCGCCCAGTGCCTTCGCGCGTTCGACCGCGCCGCACTGCACGTCCGCCGACACGACGATCACAAAAGTGTCGAGGCCTTCGTGCTGGATCGCTTCGAGCACCTGAAAGCCGTTCATGACGGGCATCGTGAGATCGAGAAAAATCACGGCGCCCTTGCCGGCGCGATACAGCTCCAGCGCGGCTGCGCCATCCGAGGCCTAGGTGATCTCGACGTCCCATTCCTCGGGCAGCGAGCGGATCAAAAGTTTTCGGGCGAGTGTCGAATCGTCGACAACAAGTATGGGCAATGGCATAGCTTTACCTCATGTGGCCGCCGGCAATTGCGCCGGCAACGCGATTGCATCCAGCGAACCGTTTTGCGCGAGCGCTTCAGGTTTGCCGGTTTCTTCAAGCAGGGTTCCGTCGACAGGCAGCGTCACGCGGAACGTCGTGCCCTCGCCGACGGTTCTGACAACGGAGATCGTGCCGCGGTGCGCGTTCACGATCCCATAGGTCACCGACAAACCGAGGCCGGTGCTCTGGCCAACCGGCTTCGTCGTAAAAAACGGGTCGAAAATACGTTTCAGGTGTTCAGGCGGGATGCCGCAGCCGGCATCGGCAACCTCGAACCACACGCTCGACGGGTCGGCTGCGTCCATGCCGGTGCGCACCGTGATCGTGCCGCGCGGCGCGCCGTGCTGGTCGTGATTATTGCCATACGCCTGCGCCGCGTTGACGACGAGATTGAGCACCACCTGGCTGATCTGCGACGGAATGCAGCGCACGAACGGTATCTCCGCATAATCGCGCACGAGGTGCGCACAGTACTTCACCTCGTTATGCACGATGTTGAGCGTCGACTCGATGCAGCGATGAATGTCCGCGAGCTCCCACACATGCGTGCTGTCCACGCGCGAAAAGTCGCGCAGATCGACCACGATGGTGCGCACGCGCGCGAGTCCTTCCTTCGATTCGTGCACGAGCGTCGGCGCGTCGCCGAGCAGGTACTCCAGATCCGCCTGTTCCGCGAGTGCCTGCATGTTGTTCTTCAACGCAAGCGCGGCTTCGCTCACCATGCGCTCCACATCGGCGGCATAGCGGATCAGCGTCTTGACGTAGCCGTCGAGCGTGTTGAGGTTCGACAGCACGAAGCCGACCGGATTGTTGATCTCATGCGCGACGCCCGCCGCGAGCTGACCGATCGCGGCAAGCTTCTCCGATTGCAGCAATTGCTGATGCGCATGCGCGAGGGCTTCGTTGAGCGACGTCAACTGCTCGTTGCGCACGGTCAATTCGGCGAGCGCGCTGGTGACCGCTTTCTCGCGGTCCTGAAGCTCGCCGTAGGCAATGCAGACGTCGGTCGTATCGACAATCGCGACGCCCACCGCAACGACTTCGCCGTGGTCGTCCTCGATGGGAATGAAGCTGCAGTTCTGGCGCATCGCGTCAATCGTGCCGGTGATCGGGCGCGAATGCTCGAAGCGAAACAGATACGGGCGATGCTCCCACGACGAGTAAGCCGGCGTGCCGAGCACGAACACGCCCTCGATCTTGCGGCTCAGCCACTGCCGCGGCAACTCGGGGAAAGCCTCGAGCAGATGCTGGCCGACCACGGATTCGGCGGAACGTCCGCTGTGCGAGTGCATGAAGCGGTTCCACGTCAGAATGCGCAGCTCGCGATCCACGGTGAAGACACCGCAATTCACCCGCTCGACAATAGCTTCCGACAGATTGGTTTTCACCGAAATGGCCCGTGAAATGATAAAGCAGGCAGCGCTCTCGTCGCCGGGTCCGTGAGCGCTCGTGCGGCCGGTCCGGCGTCGCTGCCATGAGTGAATTAACGGAGCGCAAGGCGCCCGCACGGAGCGGTATTTACCCTGGTTCAAAACGCATACGGCGCGACGGCGTGCGGACGCGGCATCACCGATCCGAGGGTTTCCCGTAATGCGCCGCGTATCAAGCGGCACGCGAATCCGCCGTAAACACGAGGAAGAGGAACATCTCGCGTCGCGCGGAAGTGTCGGAGCGCCGGAGCGCTCAATCGTCCGGCCGCACGCGAGGCACATTGTTCGGCCTATCGGGAGAATTCATGCAGACACGCCTTGGGCTCGCGGCGACGAAGCCGCGGCGCAGCGCGCCGAAGTGGAGCGCGTGCAGCAGGAGCTTGCCGCCGCGCGCGAACAGCTTGCAGCCATGAGCGAGGCCAACACGGCGGCAACCGCCGAGAGGGCTCGGCTCGCGCAGGACGCCTCGGCTGCGGCAAGCCGTGCCGAGGCGGCCGAACAGCGCGCCGCGGCGCTCGAGCGCCAGCTTGCCGAGCTGGAAACGGCACATGCGCAGGCTTAGCAGCAGAGCGCGTCGACGGATACGCCGTCGCCGGATCACGAGTCGAAGGAAGCGGTGATGGCCGAGGAAATCGACTCGCTGCGCCGCCAGATGGCGAGCCAGGCGAAGGCGCACGAGAAGGCCTACGGCGAGTTGCGCACGCGAAAGAACTCAAGCAGCGGCTCGGCGCGACCAATCAGAAAGTGACCTTCCTCGACGCTCGCAGCGCGGCCGGGGTCGCGCTGTTGCGCAGGCTCTCGTCGGAACTGGAACGACTGAAGCCCGACCACGATCTCGTTTCGCGCGACGCGCAGCAGAAGCTCATCAGCGCGACGCTCGCGGAACATCTTGAGCAGAAGGGCTACCGCTACGATCCGGCAACCGCGGTGATGTCGAAAATCGAGGCTTGAGCGTGTGAGGGGCGGGCGCTCCGCGCCGCTACAACGGCTTGGACGGCGAGCCCGCGTCGTCGACGCTATGACTGCCTGCGCCTAGCGGCGAGATCGTGTCGCGCAATTGCGTCTCTTTGGGATCCTTCGGCACGACCTTGTCGGCGTCGGCTTCGTCGATGGCGTCGAGCTGATTGCCGCCCGGCGTGCGCGGCGTGCCGGGCGCAGGCGAAGGGATCGGCTGCGGCTGGGCGGGCCCGGGTCCCGACATGCCTTCCCGCGAGGGCGTGGACGCCGAAGGCGGCGCGGCGGGCTCGTTGGGGGAAGAAGCGTCTTGCTGTTTGGTCATGAGTCATCTCCTGGCTGGGGTCGATTGCAAACGACATCTGCGTGCAATGTCTATCGCAAGGGCAGCACGCGCCGTTCCATCGAGCCTGACGAGCCGTACGCCCGGTTTCCAGATCCAACGTTCACCGCCACACGCGCGCGATGAGCGGCAGATGATCCGACGCGATGCGCGCCGGCCCGCTTCTGTCCACCTGAATATCCACGAGCCGCGCGGCCGGATGCACCCACACGCGGTCGAGCGCGAACGTCGGAAAGCGCGACGGAAACGTGCGCGGCGCAGCCACCCGGCCAAAGCGCGTCAGCAGCGCCCGCAGCGGCCATCCCCAGAGAACCACTCGTTCAGATCGCCGAGCAGGATCACCGGAAGATCCGGCGTATCGAACGCTTCGAGCAGCAGCCGCACCTGGGCGCGGCGTTCGCGTGCCGACAGTCCGAGGTGCGTCGCGACGATCCGCATGAGCCCGTTGCCGGTGTCGATATCCACGTCGAGCGCGCCGCGGGCAATCGGCGCTTCGGGATCGAGCACGTGAACCCGGTCGGCAATGTCGCGCAGTTCGAGCGGCACCTCAGGCGTCAACGGTTCGAGCGGGCGTGCCGCCTCGCCTTTAGCGGTCATGATGCTTGCGATTGCCGCGTTGAGCCGGCCATGTTGCGCGAGCGCGTCTTCGACCGCCGCTTCGCTCGAATCCAGATATTCCGCGAGCAGGCGGTTGCGGATGCGGGCAATCGCCTGCTCGCGCTGCGGATCGCCGCGCGCGTCGATGACAATGCAGCACTCGGAGTCGAGCACCATCGAACGATTGTTGAGGTTCGCGCTGCCGATCACGAGCAGGCGCTCGTCGACGATCATGATCTTGCTGTGCACGTTGATGAAGCAACCCTTCGGCGCATCGACGGCAGGCGCGTACATCGCGTAACGGCCATTGCCGTCCGCCGCCTTCAGCAGCTTGTGCAGACGGGCGCGCAGCACGCCCATCGTCGCCTCCTGCAGCCAGCCGCTCTGCCGGTAAGGGCAGACCACGGCGAGGTCGGGGCCGTCCTGTTCCGCAATGCGCTTTTGCAGCGCCGAGCCCACCGAATTCGCGGTGAAGTACTGGTTCTCGATATAGATGTTGCGGCGCGCGGCGGCCACGGCGGCCAGATGCGGCGCCTTCGCCTGCTGGATGGCCGGACGGCCGTCGTAGGCAGGCTCGGTGAGCGAAATGCCGAGATCGACGTCGGTGAAATCCGGCTCGATGTCGGACGGCCACAAGTCCGTGCGCGGCGGCGGCTTGCCGTTGAACGGCCGGCCGGCCTTGCCGCTGCGCCGCGAGCGGCGCCAGCGCTCGCGCGCCAGATGCGCGAGGGCGGCGGCCGCCGGGCCGTCGAACATCAGCTGCGCGTCGTGCATCGGCTGATAGCTGGTTTTGCCGAGATTTTTGCGCAGCGGATCGTCGGGCCGATGCTCGGGCGTATCCCAGCGCGAACCCGTGAGGTCGATGCCGCCGGTGAACGCGAGGCTGTCGTCGATGACGACGATTTTCTGGTGATGCGAGGCCCCGAGCGGATGCCGCCCGTCGAGCCTGAACCATAGCCGCCGGTGCGCGTGCCATGCCGGCTTGTACGAGGGCAGCCATTCGCGTTCGAAGGCGTACAGCATGGCGAAATCCCAGCCGAGCAGATAGATGAGCAATTGCGGATTGTCGTCGAGCACCGCGCACAGGAATTCGGAGAGTTTCGGCGGATAGCCGTCGTCGACGCCGCCGGGAACGAGTTCGATGCGGCTGTCGATGTCCCAGCCCAGAATGAAAATGGAATGCCGCGCGCGGAATCATCTTGCGCAGTACTGTGTAATACGCGGCGGCGTCGATCAATACGCTGACCCGGTGCGCCTTCAGGATCCATTCGCACGTGGAGCGCGTGTCCAGCACCTCGCCGTTGGGGACGGCGGGCGGTGCGTCGGCAGTGTCGCGCGACGGCGGATCGAGCAATTCGGGTTGCATCGGCACAGGGTCATTCATGGCGATTCGTTCGGCAGTCAATGGCGATGGGCATGCAAGTCGCATTCCAACGGGGGCGCGCCGAGCTTGGCCGCCTCCGAACGGCCGCGGTTCTCGCGTCAGAAAGCGGGGAGCGGCGTGTATTTGCTCTACAGCCGTTGAAGTTTTTCGCAGACGTATGGCTTCTATCGTCAGACGATATGGATGATGCTGCGACGCTCCAGCAAGGCATGCGCTTTGCGCTGCACAAAGCACCCGCTTCGAGGAATGTTCCCATGAACGTGAAGGTGCCGCCCGGCGTCGTGCGAGCGGACAGCAGCGCCCTGAGCCGCGCGAAAAACGCCGCCTGCAGAAGCCGCGCGACTCTCGTCGGCGCGGCGCTCACCGCGCTGTCGTGCGCATCGCTGCCTGGCTCAGCGCTCGCAGGCTCGCTCGCTTAAACGCCGTTCGGCGTCACGGCGGACGGTCAGCCCGTCATGCGCTACACGTTGACGAACGCGCACGGCGTGACCGTCAGCTTTCTGAGCTACGGCGGCATCGTCAGCGAGCTTCGCACGCCGGACCGCCGAGGACGCATGGCCAACATCGTGCTCGGCTTTGGGAGTCTCGCGGGCTATGAGAAGTACAACGGCAACATTCATTTCGGCGCGCTGATCGGCCGCTACGCGAACCGCATCGCGGGTGGACGATTCACGCTCGACGGTCATACGTGGACGCTGCCCATCAACGATGCGCCGAACACGCTGCACGGCGGCCCGTCCAGCTTCGACACAAAAGTGTGGAGCGCGAAGCCGGTCGATTCGCCGCACGGCGTGAGTGCCGAACTGAGCTACGTGAGCCCCGACGGCGAGAACGGATTTCCCGGCACGCTGAGCACGCAGGTGACCTACACACTCACGGACGACGACGTGTTCCGCATCGACTACCGTGCGACCACCGACCAACCGACCGTGGTCAACCTCACCAATCACGCCTATTTCAACCTGGCGGGCGAGGGCAGCGGCAGCATCGAGCGGCAGACGATCCAGATCGCCGCTTCGCGCTACACGCCGACGGATTCGACCTCCATTCCGACCGGCGAACTCGCAAGCGTGGCGGGGACGCCGCTGGACTTGCGCAAGCCGATCCCGATCGGCGAGCGGCTGCGCGCGTCGTTTCGCCAGCTCGTCTACGCGCACGGCTTCGATCAGAACTGGGTACTCGACGCACCGAAGACCGAAGACCCGGCCGCGGACAAAGCCGGCAAAAGCCCGGCACCTCGTTTCGCGGCGCGCGCAGTCGATCCGGCGAGCGGCCGTGTGCTCGAGCTTTATACGACGCAGCCCGGCTTGCAGTTCTATACCGCAACGGTCTTGACGGCAGCGTGGTGGGCACGTCGGGCAAGACCTACCGGCAGGGCGACGCGTTTGCGCTCGAGGCCGAGCATTTCCACGATTCGCCGAATCATCCGGCGTTTCCGTCGACGGTGCTGCGGCCCGGCGAGACGTTCCACGAGGGTGACCGAGTGGCACTTCAGAACGCAGGCGGCGGGCGGCAAGTGACCTCAAGGCATGAAACGAACCGGCAAGGAGACGAATATGGCTCAGCATCCCGCCCCGCTCGCAGAACCACCGGCATCCCGACGAACCGCGTCTGGACGACATTGCACGCACGCTCGAAGGCGCCCAGTTCCCGACCACGCGCGACAAGCTGGTCGAATTCGCGCAACGCCACGGCGCGGACGGCGAAGTGCTCGCCGTGCTAAAATAAATGGTTGACCGCAATTTCGACAGTGTGTCGGCCGTCGTTCGCGAGGCGTCGAACGTCGAATAGCGCGGGCGTCGCAGCGGCGACGATGCGCCACGCGGGCAAACGCAGTCTTCGCTACCCGACCTTCAACCTTCCCGGACGCGGTTCGCGCTAGGCCGCGCGGTGTCCGGTCCTCTCACGAGAGCGGCACTTCGCCGGCATTGAGCAGCAGCGCAACCGTGCCGACGAGAATGAAACTCAAGGCCCACACGGCGTCCAGGTTGAACCAGCTGCGCGACACGAACCGCAGGCCCAGATACCGGTAGACGAGCCACGCGATGACTCCGCCCGCGAGCACCATCGCGACGGCATGCACGCCGGAGACAACGAGCGCCATGCCGAGCCGCGACTGCATCAGAGTCTGCGCGGCCTCGTGCGCACGGTCCTGGTCGCCGGCGCGGCACAGACCGAGGTAGGTCGGCACGAGCATTAGTCCCGCGCCGTGAGCGAGCGCGATCGCGAACGACCACAGCGCGAGCCGCGACGGCGCAATGCGCGCGAGCACCCGCGGGTGACGCCGCGAGACCAGCAGCACGACGCCGAAGCCGATCACGAGCACGCTCGCGCCCGTCTGAAGCTCGTGTTGCCAGGCGAGCAGCGCGCCGAGCATCGCGAACGGCAGCATCATCAGGATGATGGCCAGCACATGACCGGCGGCGAGCCAGAAGAGCGCGCTGAAAAGGGCGGACGCCTTCCTTTGCATCAGCGCATTCGAGACGGCGAGCGGCCATCCCATCGCCGGATTGACGCCGTGGTAACAACCGCTGGCGACCACCGCGAGCCACAGGCCGCCCTGCGCCCAGCCTGTGCTCAAACGCCACCGACGGGTAGCAGAACGAATCCGTCGAGCAGTCGCCGCCTTCCAGACGAATCTGGTGCGCGCGGTAGCCGTCGGGAAACTTCACCCAGAAATCGTCCGCGAGCGCGAGACCGCCTGCCGGATCGGCATGCGCCATGACCTGGGCGGCCGGCACGCCGTTCGGGTAGAACGGGTTGTCCCACGTCGAGTAAAGCGAGTTGGTCCAATAGACGCGCCTGCCGTCGCGGCTGATCTCGACCATCTGCGGGCCGCCCGCGAAGGTTTTGCCGTTCGGATGCGGCGTGCGCCGCGCGATGCCGCCAAGATGCACCGAGCCCGTGAGCTTCGGCTTGCGCGGCTCGGTCACGTCGTACTGACGCATTTCGCCGGTGCCCCAGCAGGCGACGTAGAGGAATCGGTCGTCGATGGACAGATCGATGTCCGTGACGAGCGGCGGCACCGCGCCGAAGCCTTGCAGAAGCGGCGGCAGCGCTGCAGGGTCCGCGGGCTCGGGCGGGATGGTCGCCGTTTTCTCGATATGGAACTGACCGCCGTCGCGCCACCACGTCCAGATCGAGCCTTCGAGGTTGGTCGTGTCCACCACCACGCCGATAAAGCCGTACTCGCGGCTCGGGTCGTGCGCGGGCCGCACTTCGAGCGCCATCTGATGATTCGCGCCGAGATCGATGGTCTGCACGTTGCGGCGGGCGCGCAGGTCCCAGAAGTGCACGACATGCCCGTAGCGGTTCGCGAGCAGGTCCTCGGGCACGATGCCATTTTCGAACTGCGGCGGCAGCGCCCATTCGCTCGACACCATGTAGTCGCGCGGCAGGTTCCACCAGAAGTCGTAGTGCTTCTGCTGCAGACCGCGGTCGATTTCCCAGCGGCCG
This sequence comes from uncultured Paraburkholderia sp., assembly GCA_940746715.1. Taxonomy (GTDB): domain Bacteria; phylum Pseudomonadota; class Gammaproteobacteria; order Burkholderiales; family Burkholderiaceae; genus Paraburkholderia. The sequence continues at coordinate 70,250 of CALNWN010000002.1, read as the reverse complement.
AGCACCTCGAACGTTTCGCAGTCCATGATGAAAATGCCGGGCGGCCCGTCGGTCCCATCCGGCCCCGCGCCGCCGAGCGTGCTCACGTAAATGCCCTCCGGCCCGCAATGCACGGTATGCGGACGCGAATAGCCGGTTTTGCGGAAGATTTCCTCGGGCTCGATGATCTTGTGAATCTTCGCCTAGGTCGGATGCGGCTTCGTATCGACAATGTAGATGCGCGACGAGCGCATGCCCGGAATGATCAGATAGCGCCGCTCGAGAAAGGCGTGCCCGGTGAGCGGCGAGAGCGCCGACGAGCAGGCGTTCCAGCCGAAATGATGGAACTCGTCGCCCTTGTTCGGCACCGGCACGGTGTGGACCACTTGGCTATAGGTCGGCGAGCCGGGCTTCACGTCGATGACGGCCAGCGCGTCCGGTTGCGAGAGGTCGGGGCTCAGCAGCAGCGTGTAGGCGAATTCTTCCGCGGGCGCGTCCATCGCAAGCCGGGGCGACGCGTGGAAGGTCGGATCGGGGCGCATACCCATGACGGTGTCTCCTTCTGTCTGGCTCGGGGCGCGGGCGGGGCGGCTTCGCGCGTTGAACAACACATTGCACGCGCTCGGCGCGCCCCGGCTTTAGATTTAGTCCACGGTTCTCGGGAGAGCAACCCTGACTTTTGCCGGGTTATCCGTTGAACCGGGTGGCGCGCGGTTGCCGGTGCGGTTGTCGCCTGTCGTCTGCCGCTCAGGCGAGGTTCGGCGGTCCGGCCCTCAGCACGTCGACGTGTTTCGGGATCAGGCCCAAGTCGAGGAACGCATCCGCGATCTGCTGCTGCTCGCCAAGAATGGCGCGCGTGATGCGCTCGGTGCCGAACTGCTGGCGCGCCACGACGGCGTCCACTACCGGCTTGGCAGGCCCCACAGTTGCGCGAGCTCGCTCGACAGCTGGTCCTTGTTACGGCTGCCCCATTGGTCGATTTTTTCGATTTCCTCGATCACGATCCGGATCACGTCGGGATTCTTCGCCAGATAGCTCTGCGACGAGAAGTAGTACCCGCGATTGCCGACCACGCCGCTCGCGTCCGCCAGCACGCGCGCGCCAAGCGATTTTTGCGCGGCGGCAAAGAACGGCTCCCAGATCACCCATGCGTCGATGGATGCACGCTCGAACGCCGCGCGCGTCGGCGGGCGCGAGGAAGGCCACTTTCACGTCCGAGTATTGCAGGCCGTGCTGCCGCAGCAGCTTGACGAGGAAGTAGTGGACGTTGCTGCCCCGGTTGAGCGCGATCTTCCTGCCTTTCAGGTCCGCGACCGAGCGGATCGGCGAGCCCGGCGGCCCCAGCACGGCTTCGGATTGCGGACGCGGAACGGTCGCTGCCACATACGCAAGCGGCGCACCGGCGGCCTGCGCGAAGATGGGCGGCGCTTCGCCGACATCGCCGAAATCGATCGAGCCGACATTGAGCGCCTCCAACTGCACCGGACCGGCGGCGAACTCCGTCCAGCTGACCGACACATTGAGCGGCGCGAGGCGCTTTTCGAGCGTGCCGCGCCCTTTCAGCAGATTCAGATAGCCTTTCTGATTGCCGATGCGTAGAGAACGCGGCGTGCCCTGCGAGGGCGCCTGCGCAAATGCGAGCGGCGAGACGAGCGGCGACACGGCGACGGATGCGGCCGCCGCAGCGGCGCCTACTGAGAGCTTGATGAATGAGCGGCGGTGATTGGGTGTTTTTGTCGTGGACATGGCGGGCGAAATGTTAGAGATGCATAGTCCGAGCCATCGTACCTGCGGGTGTCCGCTCGGCGAACCGATGTTTCGCCGTAAGCAAATCGCGGTGGGTGGAATAGACACAGGAGGGCCGCGGAAGGCACGCGTATCGCCGATCAGACGGATACGGCCGCCGATGAGCCGCCGACGGGCCGCCGTTAGCTACGGATTGCAGGCTGATTAGCGGTCAACTCAGGCAGGCGGTCAGTTGCACCGCATGCAGCGGCGCCGGCGGCGTTGCCGCGCGAACGTTGATACCGCTAGGAAAGTTACTATGGCGCGCGCCGTTCGCCAGCAGGGAAGCGAATCGCGTAACGGAGAAACGAACAGGGATGAGCAGGTTGTCAGCGTAGGGAAACGTGACGCACCGGTGTCAGCGTGCGTCCATCATGCGTGGAAACACGAGCGTCCGGACGACCTCGTGGACCGTTTCTGCTTCGGAGCGTTTGCCGGCAATCGCCCATAGCCCGTAACGCGGTGTAGGCAAACGTCGCGGGTCGCCCGAAAATACAGCCACGTTGAGCGTGGAGGAACGCGTTGCGCGGTACATTGCCCGGTTTGCACCCACGCAGTTCCAGCAAAACGAACTGAGTATTGCCGCCGACGACCGCACGAGGTGGATCACCATGTCGGCGCCATCGCTATCGGGACGTGCATGATGTCCCACGCGATGCGGCCGCCCAGCGTGGGCAGACTCTCGCCCCAACGCAGCACCTCATATTCGTCGATACCCCATAGACGCAGACCAATTCGAAGCGGTGCCGCCTGCGTGTACACGGGGTTGCCGCGATAGAAGGCGCGAGCGCCCTGGGCATGAAAGGACGGGCGGCGCGCAGTTGCGTGGATCATAGTGGGAGTGACGGAGTGGATGAACGTGTAGCCGGCGGTAGCCGCAGGATGCAAACAGGCGGCGCAGCCAGTGCTGCGCGACAGGAACGCTCTGACAAAGCCTGACAAAAGCGGCGTGACAGAAACGAACAAGAGAGCGATGCGCCCGCTCAGGACGGACTGCTCAACGGTGCGCCGTTGCTCGTCCGATAGTCGGAGGGCGTCGTGGCGAGATACTTTCTGAATAGCCTGTTTGGCCAACTGACCACCGCTGCCGATCCCACAACGCCGCGCGATCTTGTCGACCGGCAAACGCGACTCGATCAGCATCCGGCAACTCATGTTCAAACGGGCTCGAAGCAGATAGTCCGAAGGCGTCATGCCGATTTCGCTCTTGAAGCGCCGCAAGAAGTTGCGCTCGCTCATGGCGGCGACCTGGGCTGCTGCGTCGATGGAAATGGGGCGGTCGACATTCGCTTCCAGCCAGCGAACGGAAGCCATGATCTTCTCGCTGACCTGATGTGACGCGGCATGCGTCGCCGCGTTGCTGAATGGCGTTCTATGCTCCGGCGCGATAGACTCCGCGATCTGCCTCGCGAGGTCGGGGCCCAGATGTTCTTCCACAAGTCGTAATGCCGTCCTGACGGCTGTGGGCGCCTCGGTGAGCGAGCGTTTCGAATACGGCTCGTGCGCGTCCTGCTCGCCGTACATGAGAGGACAATAGCGGCTCGGCAGTCCGGTTACCTCCAGAAGCTGCCGGCCTTCCGCAATGGGATGAACGATCTCGCTGAAAGGATGGCGGCGCCGCAGCCAGGCGCTGAGGCGCTCATCGCGGCATGCGTGCTGAACGCCCGCACCGCCCGCAATAAACAGCAAATGGCGGTCATTGGTGCCTCTATGCGTTTCGACGCTTTCCGTCCAGACGAAGACCGACGAAGAACTCGCAATGCGGCCGCCTGCGGCCGACAGTAATGAAACGTCGTAATAGACGCGGCCCGAGCGCTGCGACGCGGTTAGCGCATTGGCCTTGTGAAAGACTTCGATGATCGCCGCGACTTTCGGCAAGGCGAAACCATTGAACAATGCGATGTCGACATGCGTTACCTCAGTCCTTCGCGTCGCTGCGACATTGTGCGGTGTGCAGCGCGGCAGAGTCTCTATTAGCTCTATCTTTTTTCCCCGGAATGTATTGGCCTGCAAAGCCTTCTAGCTCTGTCTTTTCTTGTTGTGAACCAATCCTATACGATTGGTTTGCAGTCCATTATTACATGGCTGAATCGGCCAACAAATTGGCAGTTCGAGACATCAGGCTCATATAAAAGATGCACCCAGACGGCGCATTTATCCAATTGACATCCTTACACGCCTGATGAGGAGTTTGGCTGATTTTTTGGCGATTTTTTCTGAAGACAAAGCGCGTCTATATATCATTGTTTGCGATGATGCGCACGACATCTGCATATACAGGAAGGGATTTTCCATTGTTTTAAGGTATTACGGCGCAGCGCTCATGTGCCGCAGGACGTGTAAAGAAGCGCCGGAGCGCGATTTCTCCGACGCGGGCGGCTTTGCACCTGAACAATGCATGCAGTCGATGCTCGCGCTGTCACCGCTGATGCTGGGCATTGCGGTATGCGTCAAATGTTCGTCGCCCGGTCCGGTGTTTTTCCGGCAGCGCCGCAAAGGGCTGAACGGACGCACGTTCTCTATCTACAAGTTCAGGTCCATGCGTATTCGTGCCCCGGAACAGGGTGTGGTCAGGCAGGCCACTCGCGATGATCCGCCCATCACACGGGTCGGGCGCTTTTTGCGCCGCACGAGCCTCGACGAACTACCCCAGTTCATCAATGTACTTCGCGGCGAAATGTCGGTGGTCGGGCCGCGTCCGCACGCCATCGAGCACGACGATCTCTACCGCAAGCAGATTAGCGGGTACATGGATCGTTACCGCATCAAGCCCGGCATCACCGGATGGGCACAGGTGAACGGGCATCGCGGAGAAACCGAGCGAGTAGAGAAGATGGCCGCGCGCGTCGAACACGATCTGTACTACCTGCGCCATTGGTCATTCGCACTCGATCTGCGGATTGTCTTTGCCACGATTCTTCGCGGGTTTGTCGGCACTCAGGCGTACTGAATTCTCAGAACCTTGCGTGACGCGCATGGTTCGCGGAATCGTTATCAAACGTGTTGTAAAGGGGATGTATGCGAAAGCGGGACAAACAGATTGCACGCGCTTGGGGTAGTCGCAAGTCAAGGGGTGCGATGTTTAACGCGGTAGCGTTGGCGCTTCCCATCGCGTTGGCGGGATGCGCAGCAGCGCCCGGCATGAAGATGGTCAAGCCTGCAACCATTGCGGTCTCTCACGATACTGAGGCGCGTGCAGAGGCAGCGCCTGTGCCGATCATGAATATCGACGCAACGCTCATTCATAGGCTGCGTGCGACTCGCACTAAAGATCTCGATGAGGCGGTGCGCGAGCTCTCGGTAAAACCTTCACCGTATGTGGTGGGAGCAGGGGACGTCCTGCAGATTACGGTCTGGGATCATCCGGAGCTCGCGGTTGCGCAGGGAGCGCCCGGACAGGCGGCGACGCGCACGTCTGACTCGGTTCCGGGATTCGTCGTGGACCAGCGCGGCAATCTGCAATTTCCGTATGCAGGGACCTTGCACGCTGCGGGCATGACGACCGACCAGATTCAGCAGGCGCTCGCGCTTCGACTGACTAAAGCGTTCCTTAACCCGCAGGTTACGGTGCGCATGGCGTCGTTTCGCGCGCGACAGATTTTTGTCGACGGTGAAGTGCACACGCCCGGTGCCCAGCCGCTGAACGACATTCCAATGACGCTGTACGACGCGGTGAGCCGAGCGGGCGGGTTTGCCGCGACGGCGGATCAGAGCCGGCTTGTCCTCGTTCGCGACGGCCGCTCGTATCCGCTCGACATGACGTCGATGTTCGAAGGGGGCTTCAATCCCGCCAGGATCATTCTGCGCGACGGCGACCTGCTTCGGGTGCGCGCGCGCGACGACAGCGGCGTGTACGTGATGGGCGAAGTTTCCAGGCCGTCGACTGCACTCCCCATGCGTGACGGCACCTTGTCGCTTAGCGAGGCCATTTCGCAGGCCGGCAGCATCAACAGCAATTCCGCGGATGCGTCGGAAGTTTATGTGATCCGTGACTCGTTGAGCGCGAGCCCACAGGTGTATCACCTGGACGCCAAATCGCCCGTGTCGATGGTGCTCGCCAATCAGTTTGCGCTGGAGCCGCACGACATTGTCTACGTGGACGGAAACAGTCTCGTTCGTTTCAGCCGTGTGCTGAATCTCCTGCTGCCCGCCGTGAATGCGGCACTTTACGGAGCGATCGCCGGGAAATGATCAGAAGCATGCTGGTGGTTTGCGTCGGCAATATCTGCCGAAGCCCGATGGCTGAATACCTGCTGCGTCGTGAACTCAAGGGAATCGCGGGGGAGTCGGCAGGACTCGACGCATTGACTGGATATGCCGCGGATCCCGCTGCTATCCATGTCTGTGCCGAGAACGGACTGGACATTTCGAAGCATCGCGCGCGCCCGTTGAATGCGGCATTGGTCAGCGCGACTGATCTGATCCTGACGATGGAGCGTGTGCACAGGCAAGAAATCATGCGCAGGCATCCGTCGGCGCGAGGCAAGGTCTTCCGGCTCGGCGACGCAGAAGATTTGGATGTGCCCGATCCTTATCGCAAGCCGCTCTCGCATTTTTACGAGGTGTACGAGTTGATCGCTCGTGGCACTGAATCCTGGACGTCGCGCATTAAGGCACTCGCTTAGAGAGACGTAGAGACGATGAACAATAAAATTGACATGACCGTGGGTGATCCAGTCGACGAGGATGCCGATCTCATTCGCTATGTGGATGTGCTGGTCGGAAGCCGTTGGTTGATTGCAGCAATTTGCGCCGTAATCGTGCTTCTCGGCACCGCGTATGCGTTTCTGGCGCGTCCGAACTACGAAGCCAACATCATGATTCAGGTCGAGGAGGACAACCCGACCAGCGCGACGTCATTACTCGGCGACGTATCGTCTCTCTTCGACGTCAAAACGCAGGCGGAAGGTGAAGTCGAAATCCTGCAGTCGCGCGCGGTGGTCGATCAGGCGGTGAACGATCTTCGCCTTTATATCGACGCCGCGCCGCGCCGTTTTCCGCTCATCGGCTGGCTGATAGCCGATAACAATAGCTCCCTGTCCAATCCGGGACTGTTGGGTATGGGTGGCTTCTGCTGGGGGAGCAAATCGATTGCGGTCGAGCAATTCGACGTGCCGTCCGGCCTCATCGGCAAGGGCTTCAAGCTCACGTTGCTCGGCAATAACCGGTTTCGCGTCACACAGTCGGACCTCGATTCGCCGATCGAAGGGGTGGTGGGAGAACCGATAGTTTCGAATCAAAGCATTGGCCAGTTCCGACTGCTCGTTAATCAAATAAGCGGCAAGCAGGGGGCGGCATTTTCTCTCACACGTTATTCGAAACTCCTGACGCTCGAAGCGCTGCAGAAGAAGCTAACCGTCGAACAGAAAGGCAAGCAGAGCGACATCATTACTGCATCGCTGCGTGGCAGAGACCCGGAGCAGATCACCGCCATTCTCAATTCTCTTGGGAGTGCGTACGTTGCGCAAAACATCAAGCGCAAAGCAGCCGAGACTAACAAGTCTGCCGCATTTCTGGAGGGACTGTTGCCGGGCCTGAAACACGATGTGGAACAGGCAGAACAACGCTACAACGCCTACCGGAATTCGAAGGGCACATACGACCTCGGTCTCGAAGCATAGACGCTTTTGCAGGAGACGGTTGCGTGGCAAACCAATCTGTTGACCTTGCAGCAAAAGCGCGCCGAACTGGCGAGCGGCTACTCGCCCGATCATCCTTCGGTGCGCGCAGTAGAACAGCAGATCGCCGCGATGAAGGCGCGGCTCCAGGCGATAGACGGCCGGATAAAATCGCTGCCGAATCTGGAGCAGGGTACGGTGGCGTTGATGCGCGACGTGCAGGTCAATACGGACGTCTACCTCGGCGCGCTGAACAATTTGCAGCAGCTGAAGCTGGTGTCGGCCGGCAAGGTCGGCAATGTCCGGCAAGTAGATACCGCGCGCATTCCGGAAGAGCCGGTTCAACCGAAAAAGCCGCTCGTGATGGGTCTTGCGTTGATTGCCGGCTTGATGATCGGCGTCGCGACTGCTTTTGCACGCGAGCACTTCTATGGCGGTATCACGGATGTCCAGGACATTGAACGCTACGCCGGGCTCAACGTGTATGGCGCGATTCCCTACTCGACGGAACAGCGCACGCTCGACGAAGCGATTCGCACCCGCCGCTCGGGCCTCGCACTGCTCGCGGCGGTACGCCCTGACGAGCCGTCTATTGAAAGCTTGCGCAGTCTACGCACCGCACTGCGTTTTGCGATGCTCGACGCGCCCAACAATCGTCTGCTGTTGACGGGGCCGGGCCCCGGTGTGGGCAAGTCGTTCGTAGCGTCGAATCTCGCCGCGATCATGGCCAGCACCGAAAAACGCGTGATTCTTGTCGACGCCGACATGCGGCGCGGTTACCTCAACCAGTACTTCGGCGTTTCGCGCGGGAAGGGGCTGTCGAACGTATTGTCCGGAGAGGCTTCGCTCGACGAAGTGATCCGGCACGACGTTTCCGAAGGGCTCGATCTGATCACGACCGGCAGCATTCCGCCCAATGCAGCGGAACTGTTGATGAGCGAAAGCATGAGTCGGCTGATGCAGCGCCTCAGCGAACGCTACGAGCTGGTTGTGATCGACGCGCCACCTGTACTCGCCGTTGCCGATGCCGGCATCCTCGCAAGCGGTGCGGGCACCACTTTTCTGATTGCACGGTTCCAGCGAACGGTTATCGGCGAACTTACCGAAAGCGCACGGCATCTGCAGCGGGCTAACGCAACGTTGAAAGGCGTGATCTTCAATGCGGTCGATGCACGCGCATTCGGTTATCGCTCGAAATACGGCTCATATCGCTATGTCGCTTATCGATACGACCGCAAATTGACGAAATAACGGGAATGCAGCCTCTATTTCAACCGCCTGAACAGCTGTTTCGCTACGTGGTGGCGAAAACGTCCGTACTTCCCTTTCTGCTTCGGTGAGTTCGACATGAAGATCGTACATGTGGTTGAGACATGGATAGGTGGTGTGGCCAACTACGTCCGTGCGCTGATGGTCGAGCAACGTAACATGGGGCACGAAATCGTGCTCTTGTGCGATCCGAGAAATCTGAAGCTCGCCAACATCGGCGTAGCGGGGATCTCGGTTGTTCATTACCGTTCGAGCCGGAACCCGCTTCTCATCCCGCGATTGCTCACAAGCTAAAAAAGTACTCGTCGGTTTGCAGGCCGATGTCATTCATTGCCACAGTACTTTTCCGGGCATGTATGTGCGCTTGAATCGATTTCGTGACGAAAAGATCCTCTACACGCCGCATGCATGGTCGTTCATGAAACGGGACATCGCGCCCGTTACGCGTCATGCGTTTGCGTTTGTCGAACGGGCGATGTCCAACCGCTGCACCCGGATTCTGTGCATGTCGTTCGACGAGGTACGCGCGGCCAAGCGGCACGGTATCGGGCTCGACAATATCGACCTCGTCTACACAGGCATCGCGCCCGACAGCGTGAGCGAGCGCTCGATCGAGACCGCTGCGTTGACATTGAACCCTGTGACGAGAATCCATATCGGCTATTTCGGAAGGCTCGACTATCAGAAGGGATTCGACATTCTTCTCAACGCGATTCCGCTGCTCAGGGAGGGACTGCACGTGCACGTGTTTGGTGCTGCAGTGCGCGGCGGTGTGAACGTGCAGTCCGACGATCCACGGGTCACCTATCACGGCTGGGTTGGGCCGGACGATACGTGCCGTGCGATGCTCAACATGGATGTGATCGTAGTGCCTTCCAGATGGGAGGGCCTCGCGCTTGTTCCTATCGAGGCGATGCGGGCTGGCAAGGTGCTCGTCGTATCCAGTGAGGGCTCTTTGCCCGAGCAGGTGATTCATGGCTACAACGGTCTCCTGTTGCGGGAGTTGAGCGGCGCATGCCTCGCCGACCAACTCAATGCATTGTCGATAGAGGAATGCCGCCGCATGGGTGCCAATGCCCGCCATGTGTTCGATCACGCCTTCCGCGCCGATCGTTTCTTCAAATCACTCATGAGCTGCTATGAAAACGCCTGAAGTCTTCCTGCTGCATGCGTACAGCCCGCGCAATAGCGGAGACGGCTTGCTGGTGAAGTTAAGCCTGCGCGCCATTCGCATCGCGGGGATAGTGGGTCCCGTTACCGTCGTGTGTCTGGACAAGGCTGCATTTGCCGGCTATCTCGACGACAAAAATGTGGAGTTGATCTCCCTTGCTCAGTTCGTAGCGAGAATCGTGCGACGTATCGGTCCATGCGCGGCGCGATCTTCTTTGGGGTAGGGGGCGGCTACCTCAGGTCGGGCACGTTGAGCGAGGGGTGGAAAGCGCTGATCGCGCACGGTACGCAGATTGCCGGCACAGCGCTCGGTGGCCGCCGCAGCAGGACGGTTTATCTGCCGCAAAGCGTCGGGCCCTTCAAAGGCATGTCCGGGGTCATTCTCAAAGCGCTGATTCGCCGGCACGTCGACACAATTTTTCTTCGCGACGATAAGAGCCGCGAGGAACTGCAACACCGGCGAGGCGTGAGAACCGGCGATCTGGTCGTACTGGAGATCGGCAAGCACCTGCAAATTCCTGCCACTGCTTTGACGACCCAGGAGCGCCGCAAGGTCTTCTTCGTCTTTCGCGACCTGAGCGGCAAGCCGTATTCCGAGGTGTACCTGAAGAACATCAGGCGTCTCGTCGAATTGATCCCGGACGCCCGTTTCGCTCTGCAAAGTTCAGGCCGCGGCAATAGCGACGATGTGTTCTACCTGCGCACCTTCGGCGTGGAGTGCAATGCCTTGCTTCGCGACATTGTGCTCCGACGTGATGCCATCGTCGTGTCGGTGCGTCTGCATGGCAGTCTGGAAAGCGTGCTCGCGGGCGTACCGAGCGTGCATCTATCGTACGAGCGCAAGGGACACGCTGCCTATAGCGACCTCGGCATCGACGACTACGTGTTTCATGCGGGAGACTTCGATCCGGTGAAGGTGGCGGACACTGTTGAGCGCCTGAGAAACGACCCAACGCCGTTCTGGAATAGCCTCGATAAAGCTTCGGCAAACCGTTACGACGAACTCGTGGAGTACATCAAAAATGAAATACAGCTCTTCGATCACGCTACTGATGGACGGAAACTTCTCGCGCGTCGGAACGGAAATCTATAGTCCGCATATGGGCTATGAGCAGTTCGCGGTTCGTTTCACCCAGAGTTTCGACGAAGTCAAGATTGCCGCGCGCTCCTTTCCGACGTCGAAGGCTCTCGGGAAAAAAGTCACCGGCGCACGTACCTTGTTTCTCGACCTCGGTGCGAACCGGGGGGGTACGGGCGCTGGTTCTGGGTATTCCGCGTCTGATGCGCCGCCTGTATGACGTCATTAATAACGCCGACGTGTTGCTGATTCGCTTTCCCGGCAATATCGCGATGCTTGCCATGCTGATATGCAAACTCACGCGTAAGCCGTTTTCCGCCGAGGTCGTCGCGGACCCGGCCGATTATTTCAGCGACGCCGCGTCGCGCCATCCGCTACGGCGCATTGCGCGCAGCGGGCCGCCGCACCAGGCGGCGGCCGGGGCGCCCGAGACACGCTCGTGCATTGCTGGGCGACGCAACATGCTGTTCATCGTGCGAAAACTGTCCGCTATGTAACGGCGCATTCGTTGCAACAGCATTACCCGCCACGCAGGTTGGATCGTGCATTCGGATTCAGCGATGTGTATCTTCCAGATGAAATGTTCGAGCACACTCCGCATGCCGAAGTCGGCGGCCAGGACGGTTTTCGCATCGTCAATGTCGCGATGATGCACAACGAGAGCAAGGGGCATGACCTGCTGATACGCGCCATTGCCCGACTGCGCGCCCGCAAGCTCGATGTTCGTCTTACCTTGATAGGCGCCAGCGTATTGCGCGAGCGTTTTGAGCGTATTGCGGAAGCAGAGGGCGTGGCGGCCGTCGTACATTTTGCCGGCGCAATGGACGGAGACGAAGTGCGTCGACGTGTCGCGCAGCATGCACTCTTCGTGCTGCCCTCATTTCAGGAAGGCATGCCGCGAGCGATGCTCGAAGCCATGGCGCTGGGCATTCCCGTAGTTGCCACGCGCGTGGGCGGAATCGGCGAGGTTCTCGAAGAACAGAGTCTTATCACGCCCGGCGACCTTGGCGCCCTTTGCGCACAATTCACCAACGGGCGACGGACGCGGCATTCAGGCGCCACGAGGCAGCCAGTCATCGAGCCATTGCGAGGAACTTTCAGTTCTCTACCTTGCAGGAGCAATACCACCTCTATTGCGACGAGCTCAAGGCAGCTTCCTCGCGATGAAAAAGGATTTTCTCTACGTGGTGCTTGCCTCCGCGCTGCCGGCGCTTGGCAACTTCATTGCCGTTGCAGTGGCATTGCGCCATCTCGATCCGGACTGGCTCGGCAAATCGTACGCTCTGCTCGCGCTATTCTACGTAGCCATTGACCTCTTCAACTTCGGGTCGCCGCGCATCTTCACTATCGACCGGATTCGCTCGCGCGTGTCCACGTTGATCTTTCTCGATTTCGCGAGTGCGGCCGGATCGACTATCGTATTCGCGTCGCTTACCGTATGGCTCGCGCGAACCTGCCTATTTGCGCAGCCGCATTATTTCTGGACGTTGCTTGCAGCCCCCGCGTGTTATGGGCTTTCGCACTTTTCGCTCGGTATGCTGAGACTATATGGCCGTAGCGGCTTAGTCTGCGCGATTTCGACGATTTCTGCGGTGAGCCGCATCGCCGTCGTATGGCTTGTCATCGCGAAGCAGGCTTTGCGGCCCATGTTGCCAGACTTGCTGCTGCTCGTCGAAGCTGCATATGGCGCGATGATGCCTAGGTACGGCGCGCGGCGGCAATGCGCGTCCTGCCGACTTCGCGTCATATCCTGACGCAGAGCGATTCAACCCGTGGACATTTCGCTATCGCGAGTTCCTCAGTGAACACCGGAAAGAGATTCTGGGCAGTTGGTATTCGAACGCGATCTTCTCGGGCACGAAACATGCGGACATCATGATCGTGACATTTATTCTGGGGCCGTCTGCTGCCGCGCTCTATCGCGGCGTCAAGAGCGTGCACAATCTCGCGTTCAATAGCGGACAGGCATTTGCACTCGTGGTAAGCAGCAAGCTCGGCCGCGCCATTGCGCCATTGCTTCGCATGCGCGCCGCAGCGGCGCTCGCGGGAGTCGCCGGCATCATAGGGTTGTTAATGCTGACTAGCTGGATCGCGCTGCGCGTCCATCTCTTTCCAACAGGTCTGCTCGGTGTGCCCGCGTTGCAGTTCGGTTTTCTATTCGCCGCCTTTCTGGGCGCAGGGGTGATCTTTATTTGCAGGATATTTTCGCTTCATGTGTTTTCTGTGGACAGACGCTGGTTCGTCAAGATATCGTCGCTGGAAGTGGGGGCGTCGCTTCTCCTCGTATCGCTGCTGTCGTATGCGTTTGGGCTCATCGGCGCGACGTTGGGCATTGCGCTCGCTGGCGCGATCGTGCTTGCGTTGTCGACCCGAATCCGGGCGAAGCCAGCACCGGTTTCCGTATAAATGAAAGTGTGTCCACCACGGTGACGAACGCATGAAACGTCGGAGCTTGCTGAAAGGGTTCGCGCTTTCCGCGTTGGTGTCCTGCGGGATTGCACCCGCGCGCGCCCAGTCCGCATCGACGGTTTCGCGCTCAACTGCGGAGGCTGGAGCGCTAGCGAGCCGATGTACAAAGCGCGTGTACTGCAGATGTACTAGGCGGCAGAGCGCCTCGCTGGCGCTTTCAAGCTTTTCGTGTCCGCGGACGGCAACGCGCAGAACGAACTGCCCGATATCGTACGCACAACGAGCGGACTCAAAGCGCAGTTGAAGCAGAACGGCAAGCCGGTTCTGTCCGCTTATGGACTCGGTGGCAGAGACGCCGCGCGCTGCGAGACTTTGATTCGGGAGGCGAATAGGCTCGGTGCATGGTTCATCCCGCACTTTTCCCCGAGTAGCGGCGAGGCGACGATTGGCGAGGAACAGGCCGCCGAAATCGCCGCGAGGTCCACCTCGGCGGACGGCTATTTTTTCTTCGGCGCGGGCGCGCCGCCCGATGCGCTCGCGCGCTCGACAGCGCTTCTGTCATCCACGTTCAGGCGTATCGGCAAGACTTTCATGACGAGCGTTACACCGTACTACCGTGGTCTTTCCAACGGCACCAATTATCGCGCCTTCGAGACGGACGGTTTCAGCGGAATGGCGAAGGAATGGCAAGCGGCGATCGAATCCGGCGCGAACTGGGTGCAAATCGTGACGTGGAACGATTGGGCGGAGTCGACTTATGTCGCGCCGATAGGTTCCACATCGAAAGCGCATGTCTACAACACCCGATTCGGAGAACTACTGAATCACACTGCGTATCTCGATGCGAGCCGCTATTACATCGCATGGTTCAAGACAGGCGCGCGGCCCGTTATTGAAAGTGACGCGCTCTATTATTTCTATCGCTTGCATCCGGTTGATCTGAGAACGGACATGGCGAAGGCATTGGTTGATCCGTCGGCCGTCCCACCCAGATCTCTCGCGCCGCTCACGGCGCGAGTGCACGTCACCGCGTTCATGACGCGGCCGCGCTACGCTGACGGTGACATGTGGCGCAAATAGGGCCGTTTTCGAGCTTGTGGAAGGCGTGAACGAGATCAGTATGCCGTCGGCGCCGGGGCGGCCACACTTCGAAATCGTCAGAAACAATGCGGTCGTGCTGCAGAAAACGGGCGAGGTCGCAATCACCCAGACCGACTTTAGTGGTGCGTTCAACTATTTCAGCGGAAGTTCAGGTTCGGCGGGCGCGCAGTAGAACAACAATTCAGAAGAGGCAATTACAATGGAAGACCTCGAAACACTCAAGGCCCAGCGAGAAATTCTTCAGGCACAGCTCGCAGATATCGACAACACCATCCGCGTTCATAAGGTTGCCGAGAAAGTGCAGGTGATCGCGGCAATCCGGCTGAAGATGGCGGCCTACAACATCACGCTCGATGAACTGCGCTGAGAGCCCAAAAAGCCGCGCCATGCCGCGGCGAAAGGGAAGGGGAATGGGCCGGTGCGCTACCGGAACCCTGAGACTGGCGACACATGGAGCGGCCGCGGCCGGCGCCCGAAGTGGATTGCCGGGAGCACGGACGTCGACCGGTTTCGTGTGGGCACGTAGGTATGGGAACGGCGACGCCGTCGCACCGTTTCGCCTTGTGACCGAAGCGCAATCGGCGCTGCGTGAAGCTTCCACCCGAGGAAAGGCAGGCTGCTTCGTCAACGTGAGCTCGCATGCCGGAGTGCGACCTAAGGGGGCGTCGATCCCTTACGCAGCAACAAAGGCGGCGCTAGAGTTTCGTCGTCCGCGTCGCCGCAACTCAGATCACACTGATGACCACCTCGATGTTCCCGCGCGTCATCTTCGAGTACGGGCAGGTTTCGTGTGCAATGCGCGCCAGCGCCTCGGCGACTTCGCGCGCCACGCCTGGCAGGCTGACGTTGAGCCGAGCCTGCAAAAAGTAAGCGCCCTCGGTAGTGCACAGATCGACCGCGGCGTCGACGGCCGTATCGACGGGCAGCGCGACTTTCATCTTCGTAGCGGCCAATCCCATAGCGCCGATGAAACAGGCGGACCAGCCGGCAGCGAACAGCTGCTCGGGATTCGTCCCGCCGTCCGTCGATCCCGGCGCCGACAGCCTGACGTTGAGGCGTCCGTCGGAACTGCGCGATGCGCTGTCGCGCCCGCCGGTGGTGTGGGTCTTGCCCGTGTACAGCACTTTGTCGATTCGAGTCATGATGAAGTCCTTGTCGCGGTGGCATCGGTGATACGATTAGGTGGAAAAACGATCGCGGCCCGCGAGACGTGTACCCGACTGCGATGCCGTATCGGGCATGCCGCCAAACACCCGCGTGCCGCGATCGGCGCTGGCCTGATGGATGGCGATGGTCTCGCTATTCGGACCGTGTTGCGACGCAGGCGCGCCTGCAATCGGGTCGTAGTGCATGGCCGGACCGTACCACTGCTGGCGAAGGCGGGGCCCGTAGCAGCTGCACTGGCTGCGATAAGGAGCGCGGCGATGAACTGCCTGTTCATGGCGGAACCCCGGATAAACATGTCAATGAACAGGCTTCAGCTTCCGCGATAGAGCGTGCGGAGGCTGCCGAGCTGGCCGTCCTGCTGCGCCTGCACCAATTCGTGGCGCACGTCGGCACGCGTCTTCGGCGACGCGCCGACGTCGTTCGGACCTGATTGCTCCGTCTGCGCAGCAGTGGGGGGCGTGGCGCTCTCGGTGGCCAGAGCCGCGCCCGAAGCGGTGAATGTGGCAAAAGTCAAAGCGATGATCGAAATTTTCATGTTGCTCTCCTTAAAACGATGAAGGGTTGCTAAACGCCCGGGACACATTGGACTTGTGGGAGCTCATCGCGATGCGGGCGCTTTATGTCAGGAACGCATCGAAATGTGGACCCTTGAAGTTCGGCTGCTGCCGCGGATTCGTCCGATAACAGTCGGCGGGACCTCATAGCTGCTCGCGCAGCGGCCTGAACGCCGCGCGGAGCTCCTCGGCGTAGAGCTGCGGTTGCTCCCATGCTGCAAAGTGGCCGCCTTTGTTGACTTCGTGGAAATAGGTGAGCTTGGGGTAACTGCGCTCGGTCCAGCTCCGCGGCGCCCGATAGATCTCGCCGGGAAAGACCGTCACCGCAACGGGGACCGAAATCTCGGCTGTCTTCTGCTCGACGGCGTTGAAGTTGTTGTTGTTCTCCCAGCAGAGCCGCGCTGACGAGGTCGAGGTGTTCGTCACCCATTACAGCGTGATGTTGTCGAGCATCTGATCCCTAGTGAGTGACCGTTCGGGGTCGCCACCGCTATAGGTCCAGGCCGCGAACTTGTCGTACATCCAAGCGGCCTGACCCGCAGGCGAATCAGCCAGGCTGTAGCCCTCGGTTTGCGGGCGAGTGACCATCATGGCGGCATAGCCGCCCCTTTTGTACAGGTTGGTGAGTGATTCATACGCTGCCTTTTCCGCACTGGACAGCACGGCCGGCGCCGGTTCGCCGTTGTTAAGCGCCTTCGCGACCTCCGGTGGCACCGTCGCAGGCATATTGACGTGAATGCCCAGAAGGCCTGCGGGAGCCTGACGCCCCATCGCGTCCGCCACCACCGAACCCCAATCGCCGCCTTGCGACACATAGTGCGTATATCCCAGGCGTTTCATCAAAACGTCCCACGCCCGGCCGATGTGATCGGGATCCCAGCCAGTACCGGTCGGTTTGCCGGAGAAACCGTAGCCGGGCATCGCGGGGATGACGACATCAAAGGCGTCCTCCGCACGGCCGCCATAGGCCGTAGGATCGGTGAGCGGACCGATGGCCTTTTCAATTTCGAGGGGCGAACCAGGCCTGACCAGCGGCAACGCGTTCGGGTTGCGGGATTTCACGTGGATGAACTGGATATCGACGCCGTCGATCGTGGTCACGTACATCGGCAAGGCGTTCAATCGTGCCTCCGTCTTGCGCCAGTCGTAGTCCGTGCCCCAGTAGTGCACGAGTGCCTAGATCTTCGCCGACTGCACCCCTTGGCTTTGATCAGCGACCGTCTCCTTATCGGGCCACCGCGTCGCCGCGATGCGGCGGCGGAGATCGACGAGTGTTGCGTTCGGAACGTGAACGTGGAATGGGCGGATCGAGTCGTCTTTAGCCACCACGCCCGGGTTCGCGGAAGGCTGATCCACGACCGAAGCGGCTTGAGCATGACTGAAGGCGGAGCCCACAGAAAGGGCAAGGGCGCTTGCGATCGAATAGGCAAGCAAGCTGCGCCGGGTATGTGCGGGTGAAACTATGGACATGGTAATACTCCGTTGAGTACGAGTGAGCAGCCTTGCGGCGTCCACGGCTACGTGGAGCGGCTGCGTTAGCGTGTCGGGCGTCATTCGGGCGTTCGTTTCTATGCATCCTGGACGGTTCGTTCGTCCTCGGCGGTATAGCGACGCGCAGGCGTGCTGGATGACAGTTCCCACGACATTGCCTAGCGCGGCTTCGAAAACGTCCCACTTTGCACCGTCGTGCAGGGACGGAATCGTGACCAGCTCGCCTCGCTCCAAGCCGACGAGCGCCGCATCGACCATGTCTTCTGCGGACATGACGATGGCCGGATCGAGGTTCTCGATCGGCAAGCCTCCGTTCCGCCAGAAATCGGTGGCCGTTGCCCCGGGCAGCACTGCCTGCACCGTCACACCCTTGCTGGCGAGTTCGCGATGCAGCGACTGACTGAAGGCAAGCACGAAGGCCTTTGTGCCCCCATACAAGCCGTTCAGGCGCTCCGGGGCGATGCTGACAACCGAGGAGACGTTGACGATCGTGCCCTTGCCACGCGAGACAAAGCCTGGCGCCGCGGCATACGTGAGGTGGGTAAGGGCGTTAACGTTCAGGTCGATCATCCGCGTCATCGCATTGACATCGCTGTCGAGCAATGGTGTATGCGTGCCGACCCCTGCGTTGTTCACGAGCAGCGTAATGCTGGCGTCTTCCTTCAGCTTTGCTTCCACCGTAGCGCGTGAAGCCGGATCATTGAGATCGGCGTCGAGGATCTCGACGGACCGGCCGGTTTCGATGGCGATGCGGCCGGCGAGACGGATGAGCCGGGCGCGGCTGCGCGCAACGAGGATCAGATCATAGCCACGCCTCGCGAGCCGCTCGGCATAGACCGCGCCGATACCCGTAGATGCGCCCGTAATGAGCGCGGTACCCTGATATGCCTGCATCATGATGGACTCCTGTCGAATGTGCGCTTGTGATTGCGTGAACCCATTGTGGTCCGGATACGCGACGACTGAAATGACATATAGGGTCGTGATTTCGGACATGCGATCTCCAACATGCTTTCGCGGCGGGTGTTTGACCCGATGAATAGCGGAGGACTACATGCACCGGATCGGATATTTGTTGAGCGATGGCTTTCAGGTGATGGCGCTCGCGTCACAGTCGGTTTTCGAATACGCGAACATTGCGGCGGGCGAAACCTTCTACACGATCGAGAACTTCTCCGTGGCGGGCGGCGAGGTGCGCTCTTCGCTTGGTATGTGCGTCGTCACGCGCCCCTTCCGGGGACGCGTCGCAATGGACACGTGGATCGCGGCGGGTGTCAACGCACCGCTCGCCTCCCCTCCGTCCGACGAAATGCTCGCCTTCCTGCGCAAGGCGGCTACGCGTGCGCGACGCATTGCCGGTATCTGTACAGGCGGCTTCTTACTGGCTGAAGCGGGCCTGCTCGCGAACCGGCGCGCGACGACGCATTGGTCCCATGCGCGTGCGATGATGACCCGGTTTCCCGACGTCCACATCGAGGAAGACCGCATTTATATTGTCGATGGGCCGATCTGGACCTCGGCGGGTATGACTGCCGGGCTCGACCTCGCGCTTGGGATGGTCGAGAAAGATCTCGGCGCCGACGTGGCGCGTTCGGTCGCACACAAGCTCGTGATGCATCAGCGGCGCGCGGGCGGTCAGTCGCAGCATTCGGAAATGCTCCACCTGGCACCCAAATCGGACCGCATCCAGGACGCGCTGAACTATGCACGCACGAACCTGAGCCGGCCGCTCACCGTCGACGAGCTAGCGAGTTCGGCGCATCTGAGCCCACGGCAGTTCAGCCGGGTGTTCACCCTGGAGACCGGACAGTCGCCCGCGAAGGCGATCGAAGGGTTGCGGCTCGAAGCCGCGCGGTTGATGATAGAGAAGAGCCAGCACTCGTTGGAAGTGATTGCGAGAGAAACGGGGTTTCGTGATCGGCGGCATATGCGCGAAGCGTTCATGCGCGGCTTTGGCCTACCGCCTCAGGAGGTGCGGCGTGAGGCTCGTGCCGGTGAACGGATTGGTGCTTAGGCGGGGGTGGAAAAGCGTGCCGGCTTCGTCATTGGATTTCAGCTTGCGCAGATAACAGGCGGAGACTTTCTGTCGACAACCTCGGCGAGGGCGCGCACCGGTGACAACGGCATCGCGAAGGCGATTGACAGCGTCGCCGGGCGCACCACTGGCGTTTGCTTCACCACCCGGATGAGTTGAAGTCATCGTAATATCGTTTGGCAATACATTAAAGTAATTGTGATGGATACAAGCATGCGAGATGAGCGTGTTTTAATATCGCACTCCTAATTTGTTAAATGTCGCTTGTATCCATGACAATAATTTGATTGTGATGATTCGTCGGGCGACGATTGCGCATGCTCCTGGTCAATGAAAGGAAATGGGCAACATGGAACTGAACACCACCACAATCCTCGTCACTTTCGCAGGTGTCTTCCTCATCTGCTTCATGAAAGGCGCCTTCGGTGGCGGCTTCGCCATCGTCGGTATTCCGCTGCTGTCGCTCGTGATGGATCCAGTGACGGCGGGAGGCTTGCTTGCTCCTTTATTTATCGCGACGGATCTCTTCAGCCTCCGTTACTGGAAGCCATCCACGTGGTCGAAGCCCGATCTACTCGTGCTGCTGCCAGGGCTGGTAGTCGGCATTACGGTTGGCTACGCGGGTTATTCAGGGTGTTGGACCACCGCGCAATCGCGATCGTGATGGCAGCAGTCATTTTGATTTTTGTCGGCATGTGGGTCTTGCGCGGCGGAGAAACTGCGGTTCGACCGCGATCGTCATCAAAGGCTGTCACCGCTGGCTTCACGTCGGGCATCACCACTATGGTGGCGCACTCTGGCGGGCCGCCGCTGGCGATGTACCTGCTACCGCTTGGCCTCAGCAAGCAGGCTTATGGCGGCACTACCAGTCTCTTCTTCACGGTAGGAAACATCATCAAGGCGGCACCATGGTTGGCTCTCGCCAGGCCAACTGCCACGGTCTGGACGTTAATGGCGATCTGCCTGCTTGCCGTTCCTTCTGGCTACGGACTGTTGGTACTCACGGCGGTCAAGTTGCTGTGGGATGGCGTATCGGGCTACCTTCGATGAGCCCAGGGTATGCAAGTCAATAGGCCAGACAATCCGGGCGGAGACACTGCGCTCTTGCGCCTGCAGGTCAGTAGGTGTGTTCGCTAATAACCCGGGCCACTGTTTCCAGCGATCGTCGCAGCGTGGGCAGATCGACGGACCCAATCGCGAGACGGATGGCATGAGGTACATGGTTCGATGTCGCGAACGGCAGGGCAGTTGACACAGAAATGCGCTCGCGCATCAGCGCCATCGCAATCGCGTCAGCCCGAACTTCCCGCGCCAGAGGAATCCAGATGAAGTAGGAAGCTGGATGGCTCATTGTCTCAAGCTTGCCGAGTGCTTCCGCGGCGAGGATTTGTCGCAGCGTGACATCCCGCCGCTTCTCGTCTTCGAGCCGGGCCACAGTGCCATCGTTTATCCAGTTGCAGGCGATGGCCGTCATGGTTGCGGGAGTATTCCACGTCGTGGCCCGGATGACGCGTTCAAGTTTGGGAATCCATTCGCGTGGCGCGCAGACGAAACCGACGCGCAAACCTGTCGCGACACTCTTCGACAAGCTCGTGACATAGATCGTCCGTTCCGGAGCGAGCGATGCCAACGTCGGTGGAGCATCCTCTGCGAGATAGGCATAGGCTGCGTCCTCGATGAGGATCAGTCCATGCCGCCGAGCGATACTGACAAGCTCGCGGCGTCGGCTCGCGCTCATTACCCAGCCAAGAGGGTTGTGGAGCGTCGGCATTGCGTAAACGGCGCGTACGCGTCGTCGCTTGCACAGTGCGGTCAGTGCATCCAGATCGGGGCCACGCCCTGCGGCTGGGATCGGCGCGAGTTCCAGTCGAACGGCCTCGGCGGCCAGCTTGAACCCCGGATAAGTCAGCGCGTCCACAGCGACCACGTCGCCGGGTTCGAGCAGTGCCATCGCAGCCGTCGTCAATCCGTGTTGCGCGCCGCTCACGAGCAACGTGGTTGCGGCCGTTGCCGTCAGACCACGACTCGCCAGGTGGCATGCAGCCGTAGCGCGCTCGTGTTCGCGACCGCCGTGCGGCTGGTATCGAAGCAGCGACTCCAGGTCGCCACCCGCCGCGAGTTGGCGCAACGCCGCCCGGAGAAACTCTGTCTGACCCGGCGCAGACGGATAGTTGAAACTCAGGTCGATCGTAACGGTGCTCCATGCGTGCAAATCGACCCCTTGACCACGAGGGAGTGGCTCCTTGACGAAGGTGCCACGGCCGGTTTCGCCGCTCACGAGACCCATAGTGTGAAGCTCCGCGTAAACACGCGTCGCGGTGACGAGCGCCAGTCCCTCTTGAGCGGCCAGCTCGCGGTGCGTCGGCTACTCGGAATGGCCGAAAGGACACGCCGAATTATTGGGCGTTGCCGGCAATGGCGGACGCCGTAGGCTGGACGTACCGCAAGGACTGGTTTGCAAGGCCCGAGCTGCGCGCGGAGTTCAAGCAGAAGTACAAGCGTGAACTCGAACCGCCCACCACGATGGACGAACTCAAGCAGACCGCCGAGTTCTTCCAGGGGCGCAAGATCGACGGCAAAACCGTGTATGGGGTCTATATCTTTACGGAGCGCGGCTCGGAAGGGATCACGATGGGCGTAACCAACATGCTCTACAACTACGGTTTCGAATACCAAGACCCGAAGAAGCCGTATTACCTCGACAGTTTCGTGAATTCGCCAGGCGCCATCAAGGGGCTCGAATTCTATAAGGCGCTTTACAAGTGCTGCACGGCGCCCGGCATGACGAACGCCTACATGCAGGAAAGACTCGATGCGTTCAAGTCGGGGCAGGTCGCAATGCAGATGAACTGGTTCGCCTTCTTCCCCGGCCTGTACAAGGACCCGAATGTCGGCGGCGACAAGATCGGCTTCTTCGTCAATCCAAAGGAAACGAAGCAGTTCACGCAGCTTGGCGGGCAGGGCATTTCGGTTGTGTCGTACTCGGATCACAAGGCTGACGCGCTCGAATACATCAAGTGGTTTGCGCAAGCCGACGTGCAGAAGAAGTGGTGGCAACTCGGCGGATACTCGGCGGCGAAGTCGGTGGTGGACGCGCCGGACTTTCCGAAGAGCGCGCCCTTTGCGCCAGCCTTCCTGAAGTCGATGTCGATCGTAAAGGACTTCTGGGCCGAGCCTGCGTATGCCGAGTTGCTGCTCGACATGCAAAAGCGCGTGCACGACTATGTAGTCGCCGACAAGGGCACCTCGAAAGAAGCGCTCGATCTGCTCGTCAAGGACTGGAACAAGGTCTTCAAGGCGGAAGGAAAGAACTAGCGTCAACGCACATGAACGCGCGGACCGGTAAGCCGGTTTATCTTGACGGTCCGCGAACACAAGGAGTTGGGCATGTTGGCAAACAAGCCTTTTCCTCCGGAAGGGTTGCAGACAAAAGCGCAGACGCGCGCGGGCGCGCGCCTGCACGGACTGTCTGACCGCACCATCGCGTGGCTGTTCATTCTTCCGACCATCGTGCTGCTGCTCGCCATCAACATCTTTCCGTTGATCTGGGCATTGCGGCTGTCGTTCACGAACTTCAAGTCGAACATGCCGAGTGTGCCCGCGCGCAACGTCGGCATCAGCAATTACACGGACATACTCACCGACGAAGACATCTGGTACGCGATGCAGGTGACGGCGCGCTTCGTGTTCTGGTCGGTCGGGCTCGAGGTGCTGCTCGGCTTCGGCCTCGCGCTGCTGATCAACCGTCAGTTTCGCGGCCATAGTTTCTGGACCACGCTGATTCTGCTACCGATGATGCTGTCGCCCGCTGTTGTCGGCAACTTCTGAACCTTTCTGCTGCAGCCGCAAACGGGTCTTTTCAACGACATCGTCAGCTTCTTCACGGGCATTCCGCCCAACTCGTTCCAGATGATCGGCGACGTGCCGCTCGCGCCGTGGACGATCGTGATGGTCGATACGTTGATGTAGACGCCCTACGTGATGCTGATCTGCCTTGCGGGGTTGCGTTCGATTCCGGACTACATCTACGAAGCGGCCGAAGTCGATCGCGCGTCGCCGTGGCGGCAGTTCTGGTCGATCACGCTGCCGATGACGCTGCCGTTCCTGATGCTCGCGATCCTGTTTCGCGGTATCGAGAACTTCAAGATGTTCGACATGGTGAATCTGCTGACGTCCGGCGGGCCGGGGTCTGTGACGGAAACGGTGTCGATCACGCTCAAGCGCGCCGCCTTCGAGAAGTGGCAGACGGGTTACTCGTCCGCGCTGGCGATCATTCTGTTCGTCGTGGTGTTCGGTGCGGCGAACATCTATGTGAAGGCGCTCAACCGGGTGAAACAGCGATGACAGACCTTGCACTTCAACATTCATTCTGTCCACGCGGATGATGCCGCCCATCGCCGTGGCATTCCCATCTATCTGATGTACCGCGCTAGGGCTCGCCGACAGCTACCTGGGCATGATCGTGCTGTACACCGCAGTGAACGTGTCGCTGGCGGTGTGGCTGCTCAAGGGGTTCATCGACGAAATTCCGCGTGAATACGAGGAAGCGGCGCTCGTCGACGGATACACGCGGCTGCAGGCGTTCGTCAAGGTCGTGCTGCCGCAGGCGATTACCGGCATTGCGGCGACGGCGATTTTCTGCCTGATCTTTGCATGGAACGAGTACGCGTTCGCATTGCTGCTGACGAGCGGCGACGCGCAAACCATGCCGCCGTTCATTCCGTTCATCATCGGCGAGGGCGGGCAGGACTGGCCAGCCGTCGCGGCAACCACGACCCTGTTCGTGCTGCCCATCCTGATCTTTACCGTCGTGCTGCGCAAGCACCTGTTGCGCGGCATCACCTTTGGAGCGATGCGCAAATGAAAGTCCAACCTGCCATGCCGCGTCGCCGCCTGTTTCGCCGGCGTTACTGTGAGGGCGTATCGACGGTGCTCATCGGCCTCGGCATCGCGATGCTCGCCCAGAGCCATTCACGGTCGATCTGTACACCTGGTCGTTTCCCGTGATTCTGGTGGGTGCGCTGGCTTTCGTCGTGACCAGCCACTTTCCGGAGTGAGCCATGTCGACGATCGTTCTCTCCAACCTTCACAAACGCTTCGGCGATTTCACCGCCGTGCACGATACGAATCTCACTGTGGGCAACGGTCGTTTCGTGGTGCTGCTCGGACCTTCCGGCTACGGCAAGACGACGACGTTGCGCATGATCGCCGGGCTCGAACTGCCGACCTCGGGCCAGATTCTGATCGACGGCGAAGATGTGACGGGACTGCGGGCGCGTCAACGCGACATTGCGTTCGTGTTCCAGATGTTCGCGCTGTATCCGCATATGACGGTGCGTAACAACATCGCATTTCCGCTGAAGAACGAGGGCATTACGCGCCGCGAGATTGCGGCTCGTGTCGATGCGGCCGCGCATATGCTTCGCATCGAAGGCCTGCTGGACCGGAAGACGGGCGGGCTGTCGGGCGGCGACCGTCAACGTGTCGCCTTGGGGCGCGCGATCGTGCGGCATCCGAAGGCGTTTCTGATGGACGAGCCGCTGTCGTCGCTCGACGCGAAGTTGCGCGAGGAGCTGCGGATCGAACTGAAGCGGCTGCATCGCACGATCGGCGCGACGATCATCTAAGTGACGCACGATCAGGTCGAAGCGACCACGCTTGCGGACCGCATCGGCATACTCGAACAGTGCCGTATCGTGCAGATGGGCGCGCCGCAACGGCTCGGCTCGCCGCCTATCAACCTGCTGCCGCGCGCGTTGTTCGATTCTTCGGCGATGCCGGCGGACGCCTCGACGGTCGCAATCCGGCCGGAGGACATCGTGCTGCATGCGCCCGATACGCGCGACGTGCTCAACCTTCGTGTGCTCGAATATTCACCGCTGCGGCATCTGCTGATCATGGAGCGCGACGGCACCGCCATCGTGGCGACGACGATGACCGAGCGCAATTTCACGCCGGGGCAAACGGTCGGCGTGTCGCTGCCTCCACGCAGCCTTCTCTATTTCCGCTCCGATGGCAGGAGGATTCCGGCATGAACGGGAAAACGGTCATGGCGTGCATCGAAGCCGCGCATTCGACGCTGAAGGAACACACGGACGAAATCGCCGCGCTCGACCAGCAGATCGGCGACGGCGATCATATCTTCAACCTGTTGCGGGGCGTCGATGCGCTGTTCGCCATGCGCGCCGATATCGAAGCGGAGCTGATCGGACGGACCCGCGCTGGATCTGGCCGCGTCCAAACTGCTGTCGACGGTTGGCGGCTCGTCGGGGCCACTGTTCTTCTCGCTGCTGCACGGCATGGCGAAGGCTGCCGGGGACGCGGAGACGATGAGCGTCGAGGGCGCCGCGCAGATGTTCGCCGCCGGAGTCGATGCCGTCACACAGCGCGGCAAGGCCGGCATCGGCAGCAAAACGATGATGGACGTGCTGATCCCCGTCGCGTCACGCTTCGTGGAACTGGCCGACAGCAAGGCTGCGCCCGAAACCGTGCTCGATGCACTGCCGCTCACCGCCGAAGAGGGCATGCTCGCAACGCGCGACATGCTCGCGACCAAGGGGCGTGCGTCGTTTCTCGGCGAGCGTGCGCGCGGGCACATCGATCCCGGCGCACGGTCGAGCCAGTTAATGATCGGTGCGGTATGCGCGCGGCTCGCGCAAGACAGAGAGTGAAAGGAGCGCAGGCCATAAAAAAGTTTATCAACCACGTCGACGACTTTCTGAGCGAGAGCCTTGCTGGCTTCGCCGCCGCGCACGGCGATCTCGTCGTGCTCAATCAGGAGCCCGTATTCGTGCGTCGCAAGGAGCTGAAGCCCGGCAAGGTCGCGCTCATTTCGGGTGGTGGCTCGGGACACGAGTCTTTGCATAGCGGCTTCGTCGGCTACGGCATGCTGGATGCCGCGTGCCCTGGCTAGGTGTTCGCCTCGCCGACGCCGGACCAGATGATGGCGGCCGCCAAGGCCGTCGACACGGGCGCTGGCACGCTCTTCATCGTGAAGAACTATTCCGGCGACCTGATGAACTTCGAAATGGCGTCCGAGATGTCGGAGTTGCCGAACGCGATGGTGCTGATCAACGACGATGTCGCGGTCGAAAATTCCAGCTACACGACGGGCCGCCGAGGCGTGGCGGGTGCCGTAATCGTCGAGAAACTGGTGGGCAGTCTCGCCGAGAGCCGCGCCGATCTCGAACAATGCAAGGCGTTCGGCGACCGGATCAACAAGCATACGGCGTCGATGGGCGTGGCCTTTTCGAGTTGCACGGTGCCCGCTGCGGGCACGCTGACGTTCAAGATCGGCGACGATGAAATTGAGGTCGGCGTCGGCATTCATGGCGAGCCAAGGCGGCGGCGAACGCGCTTTGCCGCCGTCGATGCGATCGCGGCAGAGCTGCTGACGGCAATCGTCGCCGATCTGAAACCGGGGGACGGTTCGGAGCTGCTGGTCTTGATCAATGGGCTGGGCGGCACGCCGCTCGGGGAACTGTATCTGTTGTTCAATTCCACACGCTCGTGGCTGCACCAGCGCGGTCTCGCCATCGCGCGCGTGCAGGTCGGATCGCTCACGACGTCGCTGGAAATGGCGGGCGCGTCAATCACCTTGTGCGTGCTGGACGACGAAATGAAGCGGCATTGGGACAGCCCTGTGCATACGCCATCGCTCAGATGGGGAATGTAGTGATCTGTCTAGGCGAGCAGTCGCAATGCATCCGCGAGCGACAGCACCGTTGTGCGCGATTCGAACGCAGTGGAGAACAGGTGGTCATGCACTACCTGATCCGGGTCGTAACAGCAATCCTTGACCGTGTATAGGCGGAAGTCCGCGTCGCTAGCATATGCGACCGACGACAGCACGACGCCGGCCGACGCAATGCCGACCAGAATTAGCGAATCGACACCGTGTGCGGAAAGCCGTGCCTCTAGATCAGTGCCAAAGAACACGCTGGCGCGGTGCGCAATGATGAGCGGTTCATTGGCCTGCCGGCCTAACTCCGGCGAGGGCTGGTCGTCGACGAAGAGACCGAGTTGCTTGATTCCCTGCCCATTCTTGTTCAATGGGCTGACTTCCGGATAGCCTGGGCTGAACCGGAGATTAGCAAAATAGATCCTGACGCCTTTGGCCCGGGCTGCGTTGCATAGTTTGCGCGTATTGGCGAGCAAGGTCGGCCCGACCGATGGAAAGAGTTCGAGAGAATGTCGGTCATGATAATGCATGACGATAAGCGCGGTGTGCGCCGGCGCAATGGGCGGAATCTGCGAATGCATGCGCTGCCCGGACGTGCTGTTGATTTCGTCGTTCTCGCGGCCACTGAAACTCTCGCTAGTTGCCATTGCGTCACCTTATACCTTTTCCGGATTCGTGATCCATGTCTGCTCGTGAAGAAAGGAGCGCCGACGCATTCTTCAGACTGGCGTCGAGGCCCTCATCGGGCCAGGTAGAAGTCGAGGGGAATAAGCTCGATGCCCCATCCGCCTTCTTGCCCGAGCGTGGCCGCCGGATGCATGGAGGCGATGCGCAACGCCTCGTCACGGGTATCCGCCTCGATGATGAACAGGCCGCCCACGACTTCCTTCGACTCGGTATAGGGCCCATCGGTGACATGCGTCTTGCCACTGCGCGGGCGCAGCGTCCTCCAGCTCTCCACATCGCCAAGCGACGCGGAAATCAGGACCTTGCCTGTAGCCCGCATCTTCTCGTCCAATGCGGGACATTGGCTCACCAATTCCTTGACGTCTTCTGGCGCCATCGCGGCGAATTTTTCGGGGGTGAAGTAGGCCAAGCCGAGGTATTTCATCGTAGATCCTTTGGGTGGGGGATACACTGACGACGAAGCTGACGGTCGAAAATCGACAATCTTTCTCTCGATGAGGTGGTAGGAGGGGGGCGCCAGCCTGTCCGCCTTAAGTCGCGTAGTGTAGACCGCCTGGCTCCTGCTGCATATGTGCTCGTGCCGGAGAACTGGCGCTTCCCGAGGCTCACCGGCAAAATCGCATCGCCTTCGGTCGGGCAACTGATCACGACTTCGTCGAGAAAGTAGTGGTACATCTCGCAGATCCCCACAAGCAACGGAAACCCGTTCCAGGTGAAGCTGTCGAGGCGCGCGTTGTCTGGCAAGCCCGATTACCGCGGCGGCTATTTGAGGAACGACGTAGAGGCCGTGAACGATCAGTTTCTGCCGCGTTGTTCGCGAAAGAAATCGCCGATGCTTGTACTCGACTATGAAAGACCGCAGTTCATTATGTCGTTAGCAGGATTCGTCGGTGCTCCGGCATGTTCCCGCGTCTGCGTGACTCAAGCGGACGCGCCAGCTCGAACCGGACATTTCTATCTAGCGCAAACCGGACATTACTAAAAAGCCGTCACACACCATCGGTTGATAATTTATCTTATGTCAAATCAAGCAACCGAGCAGCGCGGCTCCCCAACCGCACCGTGATGGCTCCTGCAAGTTGACCTGAGTCAATCTGCACGTCTCGTTGGGGCGCAAGCTTCGTTGACATGAAAGCCAATCGGGCATCACGCGCGCCTCCGATCGCCAGAACATCGAAGTCGTTGAAGCATGGCTGAAGAAGCGCAAAAAGCTGACAGCGGGTGCGTTCTTTGTTTATGCATTGAGTCCATTGCCATCGAACTACCTTTTTATCGCCTATGGACTATCCGGGCTGCCGCTTCGTGTCATCGGCACTGCGTTCTTCGCCGGTCGAACGATCGGCTATTCGCTTTGGGCTCACCTTGGGCGCTTCGCTTCGTCATCTGGATGTCGAATTCCCGCTTGAAGGCGGGTATCTCAGCGGCTATTTCATCGTCTCACACGTAGCGTTTCTCTGTGTCGTGTACCTGCTGATGAAGTAACGTGAACGATAAGCCGCCCGACACCTGCGGCCATACGGCAAAGCGTTGAACGCGTGCGCCCCGCTACTATCAGGACAACGAATCAGAGGTGAATCGAACCTGGCGAGGCAGTTGCCCCACCTCGTGTACACACCTCACAAGAATCACGGACACCTCCGCATCGCGCACGAACGTTTCGGCCACGCTGCCAGCAGCCATCGTCCGATACCGCGCCGGCCTTGCGTCCCATCACGACGAGGTCCGCGCTCTGGCGTTGCACGCAGTGGGCAAGACAGCGAGGCACATCGCCTGCGTCTCCTCCATCTCGGTGTCGCCAGGCACACCGAAATTCGCCATCGCCTCTCGTGCCCATTCGAGAGCCATGCGCCCGGCTTCGCGCAGCACGGCGCGAAGCCGGTCCGGGATCTACATAGCCCGAATATGGGGACATGCTCCACGGATCCACGATATAGATCGCGTGAATCCGCCCTTTCGTGATTTGCGCGAGCTCGAGCGCCTCATGCAGCGCGTTTCTGGACGACTCTCTGCCGTCGAGCGCCACAACGATCTTGTGATACATAAGTCGCTCCTCGCAACCGTTGCCGGCCATTTCGTTTATCAACGCAGCAAACGTCCGAAATCGTCCAGCAGTCACATGCCGTTCACACCTGCCGATTCGCCGCTTCCCCGACCACGCGAAACGTCGGCCGTGGGCGCAGCGCCGGCATATGCGTCGTTGCATCCAGCAGTGCGTCGAGGCTCGCGTTATAATGATAAATAGCCTTGTCGTACGCCTCCGGCGTCATCGCGGCACGCCTTTCGAGCGCGCCCAGTTGCGTGCGCAGCGCGTCGAAGCGTGCGTCCTGCCCGATCATCACGTCGCAAAGCGTGTTCGATCCGTCGCACGAGCAGGCGGACGTGGCGATTGCATTTCGGCGACGAACATGCGGACCGGAACGCCCGCAGCGTGATCAAGCTCTTTCCCGAGCGTGTGACGCCGGTCTGCAGCCCCGCGTTTTTTGCGGCGCATCCGCCCCTCACGTCATCATCCGAACTCCTCGCGCTGCCGCTGCTCCATCTCGAGCCGACGCAACCGGCACGCTAGCTGTCATGGGCCGACTGGTTCGCCGCGCACGGCCTCGTCGCGCCCGCCGCGCATCGCGGCATCACCTTCAACAGCTTCACGCTCGTCGCACATGCGGCGATCATGGGCCAAGGCGTGGCGCTCGGCTGGGCGCCGCTCGTCGACGAATTGCTGGACACAGGGCAACTCGTCGAACTGTTCGATGCGCCCGTCGTGACCGAGCGCGGCTATATGCTCGTCACCCAACGCGCGGCCACGCCGGCCGTGGAGGCCTTTCGTCAATGGCTGCTGGGCGAATGCGGGCTTGACGCGGAATGACCCGCTGACGCTCCCGTTCCATTGCCACGGCGATTCGCTTCTATCCGCGCGGCACGGCAATTTGCTCTACTACGACGATGCATGCCGCGCCCCTGCGGCGTGGGCCTATCGTCTATGTGGAGAGCGCATGTCCGCCGATTCCCGTCCTGATCAACTGGTCCTCACCGTTGCGTGTCCGAGCGCCGCGGGCCAGGTCGCCGCCGTTGTCGGCTTTCTCGACTGGCATCATTGTTATATCGATGAACTCACCGTTTTCGACGACGATCTCAGCGAACGCTTTTTCGTGCGCTGCGTTTTTCACGGCGTGGACAGCAACGAAACGCTGCATGTCGCGGCGCTCAAACGCGAGTTCGAACCCATTGCCGAGCGCTTTCGTATGACATGGGCGATGCACGACGTGGGCACGCGCCCCAAAGTTCTGATCATGGTGTCGAAGCTCGAGCACTGTCTGGCCGATCTGCTGTTCCGCTGGCGCATGGGCGAGCTCAAAATGGACATTGTCGGCATCGGCTCGAATCATCGCGATCTCGAACCGTTGGCTCAGCAGCATGGGTTGCCGTTCCATCATCTGCCCATTACGTCCGATACGAAGCCGCAACAGGAAGCGCGTCTGCTCGACCTGTTCGAGACTTCCGGCGCTGAGCTGATGATTCTCGCGCGCTATATGCAGATTCCTTCCGGTGAAACGAGCCGCGCGCTCGCCGGGCGTGCCATCAACATTCATCATTCGTTCCTGCCGGGCTTCAAGGGCGCGAAACCGTATCACCAGGCGCATGCGCGCGGCGTCAAGTTGATCGGCGCCACGGCACACTTCGTGACGGACGACGAAGGTCCGATCATCGAGCAGGTGGTCGAACGCGTCGGGCCGCGACGTCGAGTGCATTACGCTCGCTCGCGCGGTCAAGGCGTTTATCGAACGGCGCGTGTTTATCAACGGCGACAGGACCGTTGTACTGCAATAACGGCAGAGTGTGACGAGGGCCACAAAGAGAAACGCCGCTTTTTCAAAGCGGCGTTTCGTCGTGTCAGCTGCGGTACAGGCTAAAGCCGGGTTACTTCACCCAGCTATCCACGCGGTCGCTATGCGCACCGATCCACGCATCGGCTGCGGCGGTCGGCTTTTCGCCGTTTTGCGTCGCGAGCATCACGCTGTCGATCTCGCCCGGCTTCCACTGGAATTTCTTCAGGAACGCAACCACCGGAGGCGCCTTCTTTTCCAGTTCCGGATTCACGACCGTGTCCACATGCTCAGCTTCGCCGAACACCTTCTTCGGGTCATCGAGGAACTTGAGCTTGTACTTGGCGAACATCCAGTGCGGTTTCCAGCCGGTCACGATGATCGGCTTGTTTGCCGCTTCGGAACGCGCGAGTTCCGCGGTCATCGCACTGCCCGAACTCGGCATCAGCTTATAGTCGAGACCGTAAGCCTTGATCGCTTCGCTGGTCTTCTGCATGACGCCTGCACCGGCGTCGATACCCACAATGCGCGAGCCGAACTCCGTCTTCTTCGCTTCCAGGTCGCCGACCGTCTTCACGTCCAGATTGTCCGGCACGATGAGACCGATCTTCGCGTCGTTAAAGTTGGCGCCGAGGTCGACTACCTTGTCCTTGAAGTTGTTCCAGTACGCGCCGTGCGTGACCGGCAGCCACGCGGACAGCGTCGCGTCGAGGTCGCCACGCGCCACGCCTTGCCACATCACGCCAGCCGCCACCGGTACGAGTTGCACCTGATAGCCGAGACGCTTTTCGATTACGCGCGCAGCGACGTTGGACGTCGCGACGCTGTCATCCCAGCCTTCCACATAGCCGATCCTGATGGTCGGCTTGGTATCTGCCGAAACGCTCACGCTGCTTGCCGCCAGTGCCGCACTCAAGTTGCTCAACACCAATATCTTTCTGATCAGTCTCATCGCCGTTCTCCCGTTCACTTCCACAAACAACCCATTGAGCATTTAGAATCGCCAGCCAGAATTGCCAGGTAACGTTGTTTTGCGACATGCAGTTGTCCAGACGCGACCTAGCTCAAGCACTGGCTGCAACTCGTGTTTGCGCGACGTGCGCCGATCATTTTTCAACGACGAGATCGGAGAGCGGTTTGCTGCAGCAAAGCAGCACCATGCCCTGATCGATTTCCCGCTGACGAATGCCGCCTGCGTGTTTCATCGCCACTTCGCCGGATACAAGCTTCACCTTGCAGGTTCCGCACATACCCTGAGTGCACGATGCCGGCAGACGTACGCCCGCTTTCTTCGCCGCATCCAGCACGTGCTGACCGCTGCCGCACTCGATCTCCCGATTGCTCTTCGTGAAGCTCACCTTGTAGCGCGTTTCGGTTTCGGGCGCCGCGGGAGCGGGCTCGAAAGCCGGCGCCTGTTCCCGCGCCTCCACAAAGCTTTCCACGGCTATGGGCTCGGGGACGGCCTGAAGCACTTCGGCCACGTGGGCAGTGGTCAGTTGCGCAGCGACCTCGCTCACCGTCTCGAACGAGAAGCTTTCCTCGTGATAGTGGCGACGGTCGAAACCGCCTTCGTCGAGAAGATTGCGCACTGCCTGCATATACGGCGCGGGGCCGCAGGTAAAGATTTCACGCTCGAGAAAGTCCGGCGCAATGAGCTTCAGCAAGGGCAAGGTCAGAAAACCCGTGACGCCATGCCAGTTCGTGCGCGTGCCGAGACGCTCGCACACAAACGCCGTGCGGAAATGCGCCTGATTCGACGCGATCAGATCGAGCTCGCGGGCAAAAATGATGTCGTCGGGTGTGCGAGCGCTGTGCACGAACACAATGTCGCTGTCCTCGCCGAGTTCGTGGTGCGCGCGGCTCATCGACATGAGCGGCGTAATGCCGGAACCCGCCGACAGAAACAGAAACTTGCGCGCTGGATGGCGAGCGCACGTGAACTCGCCAGCCGGCCCGAGCACGCGAACCTCGCCGCCCACTTGCAGATTGTCGTGCAGCCAGTTCGACACCTTGCCGCCGGGTACACGCTTCACCGTGACGGAGATCGTATGAGGCCGCGTGGGAGGCGACGAAATCGTATAGCAGCGGTTGATGGACTCGCCGTCGATATCGAGTTCAAGTGTGATGAACTGTCCCGGCTCGAACACGAACGCCCGTTCGTTCGGTGCGCGAAAGAAAAAGCTCTTCACGTCGTAGTCGATGCCTTCGCGCGCGTCCTTGTGCACGAGCCATTTGGTGCGCACGAGCGTCTTGCCTGCCGAAAGCGGAATCACCGAGAAGCTCACGATGTGATCGCTCATGAAGTGATACCACGAGTTCGGCTGCGTCCAGAACGACAGTCCGCCGAGATCGGCCTGCTCGAAACCGCCGAGCAGTTTCTTCGACGCGACTTTTGCGTCTAGCGTCTGGGACTCGCCATCGCGGTCGAGCGGCAGACGTTGGGTGCGAAAACCGGTGACGAGATCCGCGAGGCGCTCGATTTCCGCCGACGGCAGCTTCATCGCTTCCCATTGCGCGGTACGCCGCGCGACGGTCTCTTCGAAAGCCGCCATGCCTTCTTCGTTGGCCGGCGTGCGCTGATAACCGAAGCCGTATTCGTAAAGCGAAATGGTCAGCTCAGGATGGTTCGCAACGCAGTGATAGCACTCGCGATTGTTCTCCATCGTCAGCTTCCAGTTGCCCTTCCTCGATAATGTCGATCGAGGCCGCGATCTTGCAGTTGGCCAGTTCATGCGGCAGCAGATACGGCTCCATCGCGGCGCGCATCACCGAGAAGTCCACCGGCGGATTGTCCGCGAGACAGATGAAGATCAGGCCTGCCAGGTTCTCGACGTGCACCTTCTTCAGGCTGTGTTTGCAACGGTCGAACCGCCCATATGCTCTGCGAACGTCAGGTCGCCGTTCAGGCTATACGTCCAGCTGTGATATGGGCAGACGATATTGCCGAGCGACCCCTTGTCCGTATTGCACAGACGCGCGCCGCGATGGCGGCACACGTTGTGGAATGCCCTCACCTGCATGTCGTCGCGAACGATCAGAATGGAATCCTGACCGATTTCCACCGTGATGTAGTCGCCGGTTCCGGCACGTCCGGCTCCACCGCGACCTGAATCCAGTGCTGGCGGAAGATGGCGTCCAGGTCGAGCGCGAAGATTTCATCGCTCGTATAGAACGGCGCTTCCAGCGTGTAATCCTTTTTGCGGCGTTCGATCATTGCGCGAACGTCTGCCGAAACTTTCATTGTGTGCTCCGTTGCGTGTCACGTCTGGCGCCGCGCCAGGCCTTCCTGGCGGCATGTTCGCCTGAACCGGGAATCAGTAGTCCACGAGTTGATGCTCGCGCAAATAGGCAAGAATCACTTGTGCTTTTTCGACGGAACTCCCTTCAATTACGACGCTGCCGCCGCGGCTTTCCGTCGTGGTCGCAGAAAGCATGCGAGCATGGCCGGAACGCTTCTCAGCGGCGGCGAGGCGCACCGGTTTGGCGCTTGCCGGGCGAATCGTCCAGACAGAGCCCGCCGCACCGCTGCTCGCGCCGCTGGCGCTGCTCGTCACCGGGCGAATCGTGCCTTCGCGCAGGCGTGCATACGCATAGGTCGGCGTCGCATTGGCCATGGGATGAACAGCGACGAGCGCCGGCAATTGAACCTCGACGCGTCTGCGCAAACCTTTGGGCATAAATTGCCGAACTTGCGCACTGCCACTCTGCAACGCGACGTCGACGGCCGCGCCGACAAGCGGAATGTTCAGCGCATTCGCGACGCGATACGGCAGCATGCCGCTGTCGAACGCGCCTTCTGTGCGCGTGCCGGTCAACACGAGGTCATACCCCTGCAGACGCGCGGCGAGCGGCGCCGAGGCATCCGCTTGCCCGTCGCCGGAATCGGGCAGCGCAAGCACTTCCACCGAGCGTGCCCCGAGCGCGAGATATTCCTGCAACGCGGGGTTCGATGGATCGCCCGCATGCAGCACGTCGAGCGTCGCGTTGTGCTGCTTCGCGAGCGAGAGCGCCAGTGTCAGCGCGGCGGCGTCGTTGCGGCTGTAACGCGCAACCCCGCTCACGGGATGTCGCCCCACGGAAACGAGTACGGCGATTTTCATGCGAGCGCTCCTTCCGCAGCGGCCTTCGAATTGAGTAACGCGGCGCCCGTGCCGCGCGCCGAACGCGCTGCGATGGTTTCCTGTGCATCCGCGATTACAGTCAGGTTCGCGCGCTTCGCAATCGGCGCGCTGGCGTCCAGATTCACGGCAATCACATGACGGCAATCCTTGATGCCCTGCAAATGCTGGACTGCGCCGGAAATACCGAACGCGATATACACGCTCGCCTCGACTGTCTTGCCGGTCGCGCCGATCTGCTTGTCGCGCGTGAATTTGCCGTCGTCCACAGCCACGCGGCTTGCGCCGATCGCGGCGCCGAGCGTGGCCGCAAGACGCTCGAACGCGGGCACGTCGCTCACGCCGTTGCCGGCCGAGACGATGAAATCCGCTTCTTCAAGTGCGAGTTGCGCCGCGTCCATTTCCTCGATGCCGAGGTCGCGCACGTGGCTCACCTTGCCTGCCGCGGCGGATTCGCCGTCGAACCGCCATGCCACGCGCTCGCCGGCACCGACGAACGGCAACTTCGGATCGACCGCGCTGGGCGCCAGCAAAATCACTTCGGGCAGCGTGCGCGAAGCAAATGCGGAATTCGCACGTACATATGCCGCGACGTGCGACGCGTCGATTTCAACCACGTGCGTTGCGACGCTCGCATTCGCCGCCGCTGCATAGCGGCGACCCAAATCCCCGTCGCCCGTCGCGTTGTCCGGGAGGAATACGTGCACCGGCGCGTAGGCCGCGACGCACGCGGCCAGCGCATTGAGTTCGTCCACAGGCGCGAATCTGCGCCGGTCGAACATGGGCAGCTCGATCAGCTTGTCGGCGCCGAGTGCGGCAGCGTCGCCGGTGAATTCGCCGAATACGAGCAACACAACCTCGGTCATTGCGTCCGCAATCAATGCGGCCGCGGCGAGCGTCTGGCGCGCATGCTCGTCGAGCGCGCCGCGGTCCGCGTGGGCCGCGACCAGCATCACATGCTGCGCGACAGCCGTTGTGCGGCGCGGCTTCGGCTGTTCACGGTGCCCCGCGCCTGCCGCGGCGAAATCCATTGCGCCCGCCACGCCGGCGACGCCGAGCGTGATGCGCCTCAGGCCATCCGCCGTAATCGTGAAGGGCCGGCGCGGATCGATTCGTTTAATGGTGTTCATCTCGTTACTCCAGCGCCGCTGCAACCAGTTCGGCGACGTCCAGCACTTCGGGACGCGGCCCGACCACGCCTTCGAGCATCGCCGTGCAATTCGGACAACCCACGGCGACGATCTCCGCACCGATACCGCGCGTCGTCGATACGAATGTCGGGAATGCGCCGCTTGCCCGGAATGTCGGTCAGCGGTGCGCCGCCGCCACCACCGCAGCAACGTCCGCGCATACCGTTGCGCTCCATTTCGACCACCTTGATGCCGATACTCTTCAGCACGCGGCGTGGCGCCTCGGTCTCGCCGTTGTAGCGGCCGAGATAGCATGGATCGTGATACGTGATCTTGCGATCGGCGTACGCCGCGGTCGCACGCGGCGACAGCTTGCCGCTCGCAACGAGCTCATCGATCAACGCGGTGTGATGCTGCACTTCGTAAAAACCGCCCAGCGCACGGTATTCGTTGCGTATGCTGTGCAGCACGTGCGGATCCGCGGTCACGATCTTGCCGAACGAGTACTGCGAAAGCGTGCCGATCAACTTGCGGGCAAGCTGCTGGAAGGTGGCTTCGTCGCCGAGGCGGCGGGCGGTGTCGCCGGTATCCGTTTCGACGCCGCCCAGCATGGCATAGTCGACACCCGCGC
Organism: uncultured Paraburkholderia sp.; assembly: GCA_940746715.1. GTDB lineage: Bacteria > Pseudomonadota > Gammaproteobacteria > Burkholderiales > Burkholderiaceae > Paraburkholderia. Next base: position 32,526 of record CALNWN010000002.1, on the reverse strand, counting down.
GGTTCAGCACCTTGACGAGCGCACGCAGCGTGCGTTGATAGCGCATGTCGAACGCGCCTTCGCCCGCAATCAGCAGCACATCCACCCGACGGCCGGGCTGCGCCACCTGCACCTGCAGATCGACGGCCCAGTCGTAACGCGCGCCGATGTCATAGCCATTCGAGCTGCCGGTCTCCCGCAGATTCGCGAGCGTGATCGGCCCCTTGCCGGGCACCGTGCCTTCCACGAGCGTCTGATTGCGGCGCATGTCCACGATTGCGTCGACATGTTCGATCAACATCGGGCACTCCTGCACGCAGGCGCGGCACGTCGTGCACGACCACAGTGTCTCTGCTTCGATCAGGCTGGAAATCAGGGGCTTTTGCGGCGCGCCGCCATGCTTGCCCACCGGAATGCCCGGTGTGGGGCTGCCCGCGTATTCCGCGTCGGTGCCGCCCACCATGCCCGTCACCAGATCCTGAATCAGCTTCTTCGGATTGAGCGGCTGGCCCGCCGCGAAGGCGGGACATGCCGCTTCGCATTTGCCGCACTGCACGCACGCGTCGAAACTGAGCAGCTGGTTCCAGCGAAATTCCACCGGCTTGCCCACGCCATATTCTTTCGCATCGAGAAGCGACACTTTCAGCGCAGTCGGCGGCACCACGTCCTTGTCGTTACGCTCGGCAAAGCGCTCCTGACGCGGATGAAACGCGAGATGCAGAAGACCTGCGAGTGCATGCTTCATCGGACCGCCGCGCGCGGCGCCGAACGTCATCGTGAACGCGCCTACTGCGATCAGCAGCGCGACGATGATCGCGAGCGCACCCGACATCGCGGACGCTGGCAGCGCGACGAACAGCACGAGGCCGAGCGCGAACGAACCGAGCAGCAACGGCAAATGATCCCACGGCCCGCGCGAAAGCCGCGCCGGCAACGCTTTCGCGCCATGCCGGCGGCGCCACACGAACACGGCGCCGACCAGCATCACGAGCGCGGCGAGAAAGATCAGCTTGTCGAGCCACGGCGAGTAGATGGCGAGACCGTAGTTGACGAACACGAGCGCCATCGCGAGGATCGCACCGCCCGCCGTCGCGACGTGAGTTTTCGCAATGTACGGATCGCGCGCAACCACATGATGCAGGTCCACGAAATAGCGCTTCGGAATGGACAGCAGATTGGTCCAGCCGTATGCGCCCGCCGCCGTCGCGCGACCTTCGCGCCAGTACGCGGCGCGCCTCGCGAGCGCGAACGCCAGACCCGCCATCGACAACCACAACAACACGGTGATGACAGACACGGGGCTCATCGTCAGAAGTCCTTGCAAAGGCGCAGCGCGTCGTAGATCGCGCCGTGAATGTTGTGCATGGAAATGCAGTCGCCGACGCGAAAGGGCAAGAACCGGCCGTTGCCGAGCGGTTCGGACAGCGACGGCTGCGGCTCCGACGCAAAGAGCTTATGCACGTCCACCTGACCGCGGTTCACCGACTCGGGCTTGAGCTTCCAGTACAACTCGTCGTTCGGCGTGCTGCCGTTTTTGATCACCACCTGATCGACCGCACGCTCTTCCTGCTCTTCCGTGTACTCGTTGCGAATCACGGCGATCTTCTTGCCGTCTTCTTCGTACACGCGGTCGAGCCAGTAGTTCGGCGTGTGAATCACGCCTTGCGCATAGAGACGGCGGTAGAAAATCGGGAACGTGGTGCCGCCTACGTCGTCGGCCACCTTGACGTCGGGCGTGACGATTTCCACATTCGATCCGCGGCTCGAGATGAAATCCGCGACACCTGCGCCGGCATGCGTGCTGACGCCGTCATAGACGAGCACGTTCTTGCCCGGTTCGACCTTGCCCGAGAGCACGTCCCACGAGCTGACCGCAAGGCCTTCGTCGACGCCCCACGCCGCGACTTGCCCCGTGAACCGAGCCGCCCGGCCAGCACGATGATGTCGGGCTTTTCCGCCATGATGGTTTTCTCATCGGCGACGACACCGAGACGGCGGTCCACGCCAAGGCGCTTCGTCTCCATGTCGAACCAGCGGACAATGCCCGCCATCTGCTCGCGCTGCGGCGCTTTGGCCGCAAGCATGATCTGGCCGCCCACGTAGTCGTTCTTTTCGAACAGCACCACGTCATGACCGCGCGACTTCGCGACGCGAGCGGCCTCGAGACCCGCAGGGCCGGCGCCGACCACGACGACCTTACGTTTCGGCCCGCTCGTGCGCGTAATGACGTGCGGCATGGTCGCTTCGCGCGACGTCGCGGCATTCTGTACACACAGCACGTCGAGCCCGTTGTATTGGCGGTCGATGCAATAATTCGCGCCCACGCATTGCTTGATTTCGTCTTCGCGGCCATCGCGAATCTTGATGACCATATGCGGATCTGCAATCTGCGCATGGGTCATGCCGACCAGATCGACCATGCCGCTCGCAAGCAGCCGCTCGGCCTGGCCTGCATCGCGAATACTTTGCGCATGCATGACCGGGATCTTCACGACCGACTTGATGCCGGCTGCGAGATGCACGAAAGGCTCGGGCGGCAGCGCCATCGGCGGCATGCAGTTGGCGAGCGTGTTGTGCGTGTCCGCGCCCGAGCCGATCACGCCGAGATAATCGATCAGGCCGCTCTCGCTCATCGCTTGCGCGATTTCCTTCAGCTGTTTATGGTCGAGACCGTCTTCATGGAACTCGTCGCCGCACATGCGCAAGCCCACGCAGAAGTCGGGCCCCACGGCTTCGCGCACCGCTTTCAGCACTTCCACGCCGAAACGCAGGCGGTTTTCGAGCGAGCCGCCCCATTCGTCGGTACGGAAGTTGGTGCGCGGGCTCCAGAACTGATCGATCAGATGCTGGTGCGCCGCGGAAATCTCGACTCCGTCCATGCCGGCGTCCTTCACGCGTTTCGCAGCCGCGGCGAAGTCAGTGATGATGCGGCGGATCTCTTCCACCTCGATGATCTTCGCATTGCCGCGATGCACCGGTTCACGCACGCCGGAGGGCGACATCAGATGCGGCCAGTGCTCCCCATGAAACGCCGAGCGGCGGCCCATGTGAGTGGCCTGGATCATGATCTTCGCGCCGTGCGCATGCATCGCTTCGGCAAGCCGGGACAACGGGTCGATAACTTTGTCAGTCGACAGATTCACCGACTTCCACCAGCCTTGCGGACTGTCGATCGACACCGGGCTCGATCCGCCGCACACCGCGAGGCCCACACCGCCCTTGGCCTTTTCTTCGTAGTAGCGGATATAACGGTCGCCAGGCAGGCCGCCCGGCTCCGCATACACCTCCGCATGCGCGGTACTGACGATGCGGTTGCGCAAGGTCAGCTTGTTCAGCGTGAGAGGCTTGAAAAGGTTCGGGTAACGCATTGCGACCTCGGAATGATATGATTGGTAGTGCTATGCCGTGAGCGTGATAACGCGTGCTAGTCAGCGCGTCATGCCGCGAGCGGCGACACTTCGAACACGCAATGCTCGTGGCCTTCGGCCGCGCAGCGCGCTTCCCGCGATTTCGACGGCGGGCCCTTGCGCGAAGCATCGGGCGCCGTGTCGTTGACCCAATCCATTGCGCCCGCGAACCAGCCTGCGAACATGTAGCTATAGGGTGATTTCGTTTGCTGAATGACGGTGAAGGTCAGACCTTCCACACTTCGCCGAATACCCGCACCCAGTTTTCGCCCATGATCTTCCTGATGCGCGTCTCGCTCCAACCGGCACGCTCCATCGCGGCGGTCAGGTTCGGAAACTCGCCGATGGTGCGAATGCCTTCCGGATTGACGACCTTGCCGAAGTTCGTCAACTGGCGATAGCGGCCTTTGTCGTGCGTGATCCAGTCGAAGAACTCGGTGCTGTAGCCTTGCGTGAAGTCAGTGCCGATGCCGACCTGATCTTCGCCGATCAGATCGACCACATATTCGATGGCCTCGATGTAGTCTTCGACCGTCGCGTCCGCGCCGCGCTTAAGAAACGGCGCAAACATCGTCACGCCCACAAAACCGCCTGCATCTGCAATCTCTTTCAGTTGCTCGTCGGTCTTGTTGCGCGGATGCTCTTTGAGACCCGATGGGCAGCAGTGCGAATAGCACACCGGCTTTTTCGAAGCCGCAATCGCTTCGGACGACGTCTTGCCGCCCACATGCGAGAGATCGACCATGATGCCGACTCGGTTCATTTCCTGAATCACTTCGCGGCCATAACCCGACAGGCCGCCGTCGCGCTCGTAGCAACCAGTGCCGACGAGGTTCTGCGTGTTGTAGCAAAGCTGCACCACGTTCACGCCGAGATCCTTGAATGCCTCGATATAGCCGAGGTTGTCTTCGAACGCATGCGCATTCTGGAAGTCGAAAATAATGCCCGTCTTGTTCTCTTTCTTCGCGCGGTAGATGTCGTCGGTCGTGCGCACGAGCGTGAGGATCTCCCCATATTCGCGGATCTGCTGCTTCATCTCGGCAATATTGTCGACCGTCTTCTGGAAGCTCTCCCAGACCGACACCGTGCAGTTCACTGCGGTCACGCCGCCCTTGCGCATGTCTTCGAACACCGAGCGCTCGAACTTCGAAATGTTCAAACCGTCGATGATGATGCTGTTTTCGTGCAGATTGCTCATCGTTTGCTCCAAGCGTTCTCAGTAGATGGGGAAGCGCTCGCACAGCCCGGAGATTTCGCGGCGCACGCGTTGTTCAGTGGCAGCATGCCCTTCGGGGTGATCGCGCAGCGCATCGAGCACGTCGACAATCAGACGGCCCACGTCGCGGAACTCGTTCACGCCGAAGCCGCGCGTCGTGCCCGCCGGCGTACCGAGGCGCACGCCCGAGGTGACCGTCGGCTTTTCCGTGTCGAACGGAATGCCGTTCTTGTTGCAGGTGATGCCCGCGCGCTCCAGCGCCTGCTCGACCTGATTGCCCTTGAGGCCCTTCGGCCGCAGATCGACCAGCAACAGATGGTTGTCGGTGCCGCCCGTCACCAGATCCACGCCGCCTGCCTTCAGCACCTCGCCGAGCGCCTGCGCGTTGGCGAGCACGCTGTCGATGTAGGTCTTGAAGGACGGTTGCAGCGCCTCGCCGAACGCGACCGCCTTGCCCGCGATCACGTGCATCAGCGGGCCGCCTTGCAGGTCGGGAAACACCGCGGAGTTGATCTTCTTGGCGATCTCTTCGTCATTCGTCAGCACAAAGCCGCCGCGCGGGCCGCGCAACGTCTTGTGCGTGGTCGAGGTGACCACGTGCGCATGCTCGACCGGATTCGCATGGCGCCCCGCCGCAATCACGCCGGCGATGTGGGCCATGTCCACCATCAGCTTCGCGCCGACGCTGTCGGCAATCGCACGCAGACGCTTGAAATCCAGCGCGCGGATACGCAGAAAAGCCGGCGATCAGCAACGCGGGTTTATGCTGCTGCGCGAGTTTCTCGATCTGCTCGTAGTCGATCAGCATCGTGTCGCGATTCACGCCGTACTGCACCGCGTTGAACCACTTTCCGGAGAGCGCCGGCTTTGCGCCGTGCGTGAGGTGGCCGCCCGCGTCGAGCGACATGCCGAGCACCGTGTCGCCCGGCTTCACCAGAGCGAGCATCACCGCGCCGTTTGCCTGCGCGCCAGAATGCGGCTGCACGTTGGCGAACTTTGCGTTGAACAGCTGCTTGATACGATCGAGCGCGAGCGTTTCGATCTCGTCGACATATTCGCAACCGCTGTAGTAGCGCTTGCCCGGATAGCCTTCCGCATACTTGTTGGTCAGAACCGAGCCTTGCGCTTCGAGCACCGCGCGACACGATGTTTTCCGACGCGATCAGCTCGACTTGCGACTGCTGGCGTTCGAGCTCTTTCAAAATTGCGCCGCGCACCGCCGCATCCCGCGCGGTCAGCGATTCTTCGAAGAAAGGATTCGGGTTCGACATGGAAGGTCCGTGGAGTCGTTGAGGTTAGGCGCCGGAAGCGTTGCTGGGTCTTCGTTTCTGCCCTGCCGCCGCCGGATTGTGTACGTCTATTCTTGACGCTTGCATCGCGCGTCAATTTATGAATTCAGACGCGTTCTTTACCTTTTCCGCCATAGGCGACCTTTTTCGACAAGTCGGCTGTGCGAGTTGCTGGCGAGCGGCAGGTGGCAGGCGTGAGGCATTTCGTTGAAGGCCTTTATTCATACCGCTGGTGGGCGGTATAGGCGGTGTCGCACGATCGTTCGCCCCGACCGCCGCTGCCGCTGCATGCTGCACTGCAACTGAACGCAATGCGCGCTTGAGGTGCGCTTATTAAAGGCAGCGGCGCCCTTCTGGTGCCGTTTCTCCGAGGCAGAACACCAAAGCCGCCGGCAACCGAGGGTTTAGCCTGATGGCACGGTAGTTGCACTAGTCCTCAAAATTACATTAGCCGCTGCGCCCCACAGCGGCGCGACACTATAGATTCGAAGGAATCACCCCTCACCATGTCCACCGATCGCACGGCGTCACTGTCGCATTTCGCCTTCATGCCCGTTCCGAACTTCACGATGATCGCGTTCACCAACGCCATCGAAGTGCTGCGCATGGCGAATTACCTGACGGGGCAAACGCTTTACCGCTGGTCGATCGTAAGCCACGAGGGCGGGCCGGTAACCGCAAGCAATGGACTATCGGTCGACACCGGTCCGGTCGAATGCGTCGGCCAACCGGACATCGTGTTCGTGATCGGCGGCATCGACGTGCAGCGCGCGACCACGCCCGCGCATCTCTCGGCATTGCGCCGCTTCGCGCGCATGGGTTGCGTGCTCGGCAGCCTGTGCACCGGCACCTATGCGCTCGCGCGTGCCGGTCTGCTCGCGGGTTATGCGTGCGCGATCCACTGGGAAAACATGTCGGCGCTCAAGGAAGAGTTTCCCGACACGCGTTTTCTGAAAGAGCTGTTCGTGATCGACCGCGACCGTGTGACGTGCACGGGCGGCGTCGCGCCGCTCGACATGATGCTGAATCTGATCGCACCGCGCGTCGGCACGGCACGCGTCACGCAGATCGCCGAGCAGTTCATCGTCGAACATGTGCGCGATACCAGCGCGCAGCAGAAGATGCCGCTCGTTGCGCGGCTCGGCTCGGCCAACAAGTCGCTCTTCGAAGTGATCTCGCTAATGGAGAACAACATCGAAGAACCGCTGTCGCGCGAGGAACTCGCGCGCCTTGCCGGCATGTCGCAACGGTAGTTGCAGCGCCTCTTCCGCGAGCATCTCGGCATGACGCCGACGCACTACTTCTGACCCTGCGTTTGCGGCGCGCGCGCGAGCTGCTGCTGCAAACCGACATGTCGATCATGAACATCACGATGGCGTGCGGCTTCCAGTCGGCTTGCCACTTTTCGAAGAGCTATCGCGATGCATTCGGCACGGCGCCCACGCGCGAACGCCGCAAGCAGGCGCCCTCGCTTTCTTCAGCGCCGGTGATGGCGGCCTGAGAGCCTGCCCCAAAAGCAGACATCGCCGAAAGCGCTTTTCGCCGCCAGCAAATAAAAACGCGTTGAACGGGCTTCCGTTCAACGCGTTTCCTATTGCGCGCAGCTAATTCGCTGCGGGGCTCACGCCGCTTTCAGCAGACCATGCGGATCGATGACGAATTTGCGCGGCGCGCCGCCGTCGAACTGACGATAGCCGTCCGGCGCCTGATCGAGCGACACCACCGTCACGTTCACGATGTCCGCAATCGGCAAACGGTCCCACAAGATCGCCTGCATCAGGTTGTGGTTGTACTTCTGACCGGCGTCTGGCCCGTATGGAACGAATGCGACTTTGCCCAGCCGAGGCCGAAGCGGATGCTCAGGCTGCCCTTGCGCGCGGCGGCGTCGACGGCGCCCGGATCGTCGGTCACATAGAGGCCCGGAATGCCGATCGCGCCCGCGGCACGCGTGATTTCCATCAGCGAGTTGAGCACCGTGGCCGGCGCTTCCTCATGCGAGCCGCTGCTGCCGTGGCCATGCGCCTCGAAGCCCACGCAGTCCACCGCGCAATCCACCTCCGGTTTGCCGAGAATCTGCTCGATCTGCTCACCGAGCGTCGCATCTTTCGAAAGATCGACGGTCTCGAAGCCCATCTTGCGAGCATGCGCGAGGCGTGCCTCGTTCATGTCGCCGACGATCGTGCACGCTGCACCCAACAGGCGCGCTGACGCGGCCGCCGCCATGCCGACCGGCCCCGCACCCGCGATATACACCGTCGAACCCGGCTTGACGCCCGCCATCACCGCGCCGTGATAACCGGTCGGCAGAATGTCGGACAAACACGTGAGATCGCGAATTTTCGCCATCGCTTGCTCGCGGTCGGGAAACTTCAGCAGATTGAAGTCGGCATACGGCACCATCACATACTCAGCCTGGCCGCCGATCCAGCCGCCCATGTCCACATAGCCATAAGCGCCCCCGCACGCGACGGGTTCACGTTCAGGCACACGCCCGTGTGCTGAGACTTGCAGGTTGGACAGCGGCCGCAAGCCACGTTGAACGGCACCGAAACGAGGTCGCCGATGCTGAGCGTCTCCACGTCGCGGCCTACCTCGATCACTTCGCCGGTGATTTCATGGCCGAGCACGAGGCCGACCTCCGCCGTTGTGCGGCCGCGCACCATGTGCTGGTCCGAGCCGCAAATATTCGTGCTGACTACTTTCAGAATCACACCGTGGCCGATTGCGCGGCCACGTGGGTCGACCATCTTCGGATAGTCGATCGATTACACTTCAACCTTGCCCTGCCCCAGATAGACGACGCCACGATTGCTGCTCATTGAATGTCTCCATGTCTTGTGAGCGGTGCGCGGCTTGTTTTTATTGATTGACCGTTCAATATAAAAAAACTACCATGCATCGATCGAAGCGAGTCGTTCAATCTTCACATCAACACCATGCCCAAGCTCGGAATGCGCGAAATCCGCCGCGCGCAGCTGATCGACGCAACGCTGCTCACCATCGACCAGACTGGCCTCGCCGGGGCTACGCTCGCGTCGGTGGCGCAGCGCGCCAGCATTTCCACCGGCATCGTCAGCCACTATTTCGGCGACAAGGACGGCCTGCTCGAAGCCACCATGCGACATGTGCTGCGCGACTTGTGGCAGGCCACCTCGCGCCGGCGGCGCGCGGCCAAGCCTGACCCGCGTTCGAACTGCGCGCGGTGGTCGCGGCCAATTTCGATGCGGAACAAACGAGCGCGGCCGTCATGAAGACGTGACTCGCGTTCTGGTCGGAGAGCATGCACAAACCGCAGCTGCGGCGGCTGCAGTACGTGAACACGCGCCGTCTGAACTCCAATCTGTGCGCGGATTTTTCGAAAGCGCTGCCGCGCGCGGCAGCCCGGCGCGCGGCCAGCGGTCTCTCGCGGCGTTGATCGACGGACTGTGGCTGCGCGGTGCGTTATCAGGCGAGCCGTTGGACACCAGAGCGGCACTACGTGTGGCAAACGAATACATCGACCTGGTGCTGGCGGCGCGCGACTGAGCGGGCAACGTGCTGACGAGACAACACGCAACACCGGGCGATATCTTTACCAAGGAGCAAGTGATGGCCGTTTTCGCAACGCAACGTCTCTATATCGGCGGCGCTTTTGTCGACGCGACGAGCGGTGAAACCTTCGACACGGTCGACCCCGCGACCGGCGAAACCCTCGCCGCCGTGCAGCAGGCGAGTGCCGCGGACGTCGATTGCCGAAACGCTGGCGGTGGACATCGTCACGGGCGCGGACTGATCGAGTATTACGCAGGACTCGCCACCGCGATAGAAGGCCAGCAGATTCCGCTGCGGCCGTCGTCGTTTGTGTACACACGGCGCGAACCGCTCGGCGTATGCGCGGGCATCGGCGCATGGAATTATCCGATTCAGATTGCGTGCTGGAAGTCGGCGCCGGCGCTGGCCGCGGGCAACGCAATGATCTTCAAGCCGAGCGAAGTCACGCCGCTCACTGCGCTAAAGCTCGCGGAGATCTACAGCGAAGCCGGCGTGCCGGCTGGCGTCTTCAACGTCGTGCAAGACGGGCGTGTTGGCGCCCTGCTGGCCGGGCATCCGGACATCGAAAAGATTTCGTTCACGGGCGGCGTGGAAACGGGTAAGAAGGTGATGTCGATGGCGGGCGCGTCGTCCCTCAAAGAAGTGACGATGTAACTGGGCGGCAAGTCGCCGCTCGTCGTGTTCGACGACGCTAATCTGGAGCGTGCCGCCGACATCGCGATGAGCGCCAACTTCTTCAGCTCGGGACAGGTCTGCACCAACGGCACGCGCGTGTTCGTGCAGCGCAGCGTGCTCGAGCGTTTCGAGGCATTGGTGCTGGAACGCGTGAAGCGCATTCGCGTGGGCGCGCCAAGCGACGCTACGACCAACTTCGGCCCGCTCGTCAGCGCCGCGCAATTGCAGAAGGTGCTCGGCTACATCGAAAGCGGCATGCAGGAAGGCGCGCGTCTGATCGCTGGCGGCAAGCGTATGACCGAAGGCCACTTCGCGCGCGGTCAATATGTCGAGCCTACCGTGTTCACCGGCTGCCGCGACGACATGCGCATCGTGCGCGAGGAAATCTTCGGGCCGGTCATGAGCATCCTCGTATTCGACGATGAAGAGGAAGTCATCGAGCGCGCGAATCGCACGGCATATGGCCTTGCTGCGGGTGTCGTCACCGAGAACCTGTCGCGCGCATCGGGTGATTCATAGGCTCGAAGCGGGCATTTGCTGGATCAACACATGGGGCGAGTCGCCCGCCGAAATGCCGGTGGGCGGCTAAAGCAATCCGGCGTGGGTCGCGAAAACGGCATCACCACCCTCGAGCACTACACGCGCATCAAGTCCGTACAGGTCGAGATCGGTGCCTATCAACCGGTGTTCTGAGGAGCGCTCCATGAGTTCGAACGAATACGACTACATCATCGTCGGCGCCAGTTCGGCGGGCAACGTGCTGGCATCGCGTCTCACTGAAGACGCCGACGTCACCGTGCTGCTGCTCGAAGCGGGCGGCCCCGATTACCGCTTCGATTTCCGCACGCAGATGCCCGCCGCCCTCGCCTACCCGTTGCAAGGGCGCCGCTACAACTGGGCCTATGAAACAGACCCCGAGCCGCATATGAACAACCGCCGCATGGAATGCGGCCGCGGCAAGGGGCTGGGCGGCTCGTCGCTGATCAACGGCATGTGCTATATCCGCGGCAACGCGCTCGATTACGACGGCTGGGCCGAGCGCCCAGGCCTCGAAAACTGGACCTATCTGGACTGCCTGCCGTATTTCCGCAAAGCCGAAACGCGCGACGTGGGCCCGAACGCCTATCACGGCGGCGATGGTCCCGTGCACGTGACCACGAGCAAACCCGGGAATAATCCGCTTTTCGCCGCCATGGTCGAGGCCGGCGTGCAGGCCGGCTTTCCGCGCACCGACGATCTGAACGGCTATCAGCAGGAAGGCTTCGGCCCGATGGATCGCACGGTGACGGCGAACGGCCGGCGCGCGAGCACAGCGCGCGGCTACCTGGATCGCGCGAAGGGGCGCTCGAACCTCACAATCGTCACGCATGCGCTGACCGACCGCGTGCTGTTCTCGGGCAAACGCGCGGTGGGCGTCGCGTATCTGCATGGCGGCGCAACCGTCAATGCACATGCGCGCCGCGAAGTGCTGGTGTGCAGCGGCGCAATTGCATCGCCGCAATTGCTGCAACGCTCGGGGGTGGGCCGCTCGACGTGGTTGCGCGAGCTGGATATTCCGCTGGTGCACGATCTGCCAGGTGTCGGCGAAAACCTGCAGGATCACCTCGAGATGTACATCCAGTACGAATGCAAGGAGCCTGTCTCCGCTCTACCCCGCATTGCAGTGGTGGAATCAGCCGGCCATCGGGCTCGAATGGATGCCGAACGGCACGGGCATCGGCGCAAGCAATCAGTTCGAAGCGGGCGGCTTTGTCCGCACGCGCGACGACGATTTGTGGCCCAACATCCAGTATCACTTCCTGCCGGTCGCGATCAACTACAACGGCTCGAATGCAATCAAAATGCATGGCTTCCAGGCGCATGTCGGCTCCATGCGCTCGCCGAGCCGCGGCCGCGTGAAGCTCACGTCGCGCGATCCGGCCGCGCATCCGAGCATCCTGTTCAACTACGTGGCCGATCCGCTCGACTGGCGCGAATTCCGCGACGGCATTCGCATCACGCGCGAGATCATGCGGCAACCGGCGCTCGACCGTTACCGTGGACGCGAGCTGAATCCGGGCGCCGAACTGACCACGGATGCACAACTCGACACTTTCGTACGGGCGCGCGCGGAGACGGCGTTTCATCCTTCGTGCTCGTGCAAGATGGGCTACGACGACATGGCCGTGGTCGACAACGAAGGATGCGTGCACGGCATGCAGGGACTGCGCATGATCGACGCGTCGATCATGCCGCGCATCACGACGGGCAACCTGAACGCGCCGACCATCATGCTGGCCGAAAAAATCGCCGACAGGATTCGCCAACGCGCGCCACTGGCGCGTGTGGACACGCCTTATTTCGTCGCCCATGGCGCCGCTTCCAGAAAGCGGGAACGGGCGACGGTTTAATCCTCACGCTCGCGCTGGTGCCTCTCTCGGGCGGGGAATTCTCCCCGCCATCAATTTTTCTTGTCCTTCCCGAAAGTTATCCTCGATTGTCAGCGCTGCTCGAAGCGCGGATAGTGCTGCGTCAGCACATCCGTCGATAACAATGGAAGGAAAGCGCTCGAATGAAGCTAAAAACCATGCGCCTGATGGCAAGCGCACAAGGGCAATGGACCCTCCATGGCCATCACGCCGACACCCGCCACGGCAATCGAGCCGCCGCTGCCGCCGCAGCAGAATGTGTGGATCAACAAGACAGGCTCGACGAACGGCTTCGGCGCCTATGTGGCGTTTATTCCGGGCGAACGCGTGGGCGTCGTACTGCTTGCCAACAAGAACTTCCCGATTGAGGACCGCGTGAGCGCAGCCTACCGCATCATGTCGGCTCTCGTTGCCAGCGGGCAGTAACTCGTCGTAGCGGATTCGCGTTGCGCGCGGCAGCGCCGAACGGGACGCTGCTGCACGCCTCGGAATCGTCATTCGCGCGCCGGGCTCAGCACGCCTTGCGCGTCGCTCTCGACCGCCTCGGACACGAGCGTCTCGAGAGCGAGCCCGCGTGTTTCGATGCCGAGGATCCAGACAGCCGCGGCCGCAATCACGAAGCACATTGCGCCGAGCGAGAATACGCCGCCTTGTCCGAACATCGGCAACACGACGCCTACCAGATACGGTCCGATCAGCGAACCCACGCGTCCGATCGCCGACGCGAAGCCCGAACCCGTTGCGCGCGCACCCGTTCCGTACAGCTCGGGCGTGTAGGTGTAAAGCACCCCCACATCGCAAACAGGAAGAACTGCATCGCGAGTCCTGCGCAGATCAGCAACGTGGGCGTTTGCGCATGCAGCGCGGGTCCGTACACATAGGCCATCACAGTGCTGCCCGCCAGCGACGCCACGCAGGTCGGCTTACGTCCCCAGCGTTCGACCAGCCACGCTGCGCAGATAAAGCCCGGAATACCGCCGAGAGAAATCAGCACCGTATACAGCACCGATTTCGTCACCGCAAAGCCCGCCTGCTGCATCAATGCGCCGAGCCACGAAGTCAGTCCGTAAAACCCGAGCAGCGCGAAGAACCACAACGTCCACACCATGATGGTGCGGCGACGGTACGCCGCGCTCCAGATCTCGCGAAACGCGCCGGCGCCCTTGGCCGCGACCGGTTCGGCGAGCATGACAGGCGCGCGCAAGTGAGTCAGCCGCGCGGCCTTCATCACCTTCGCTTCGACTTCGGCGAGAATGGTGTCGGCCTCGCCGAGGCGTCCGCGATGTTCGAGCCAACGCGGCGATTCCGGCACGACGCGCCGCACGATCAGCACGAATACGGCCGGAATGGCGAGCAACGCGAACTCGGTGCGCCAGCCGAAGCTCGGCAGCACGAAGTACGACACTACGCCCGCCGTGATGAAACCGAGTGGCCAGAAGCCGTCCATTAGTGCAATCAGACGCCCGCGTGAAGAAGCGGGAACGAATTCCGACAGCAGCGTCTGCGCAATCGGAAATTCCATGCCCATGCCGAAGCCCGGCAGCACGCGATAGAAAATCAGCGCTTCCACGCTGTGCGCGGTCGAGCATAGATACGATGCAACGCCCCACAACACCATGCTCCACTGAAAAACCGGGCGACGTCCGAAGCGATCTGCAAGGAGGCCCGCAACCGCTGCACCGCCCACCATGCCGAAGAAGCTCGCGCGCGCGACAAGCCCGGCTGTTGCAGTGGAAAGACCGAACTCGGTTTTAATCGAGCCCAGCACGAACGTCATGGTGCCGAGATCGACGGAATCGAAGAAAAACGCAATGGCAATGATGATGAAGATGGTCCGGTGATAACCGGAGAACGGCAGACGCTCGAGTCGCGCAGCTGCACTGGCGCGAGGCTGAAAGGCGGCAGGCTGAGAAGCGGTAGGCATGGCATCCCCTGAATGATGCGGCGGAGGCCGCAAGTGATATGCCGATCGGCTCATTCAGTAGACGCCGACATAAAACCGCCACATAGAAGGAATACGTCATCCGGATGGAACAAGCGCGTCGTTCGTGCCGACGCGAAGTGCACGGACTATCGACGCAAGCGCGCCCGCGCGGCGCCGGCAATGCGCGCGAGCGCCTCCGCGCTCAAGCGCGGCAATCTTCTGCACGTATTGATGATGCCGCTCCTGCAACGGCGCGCCCAGTTGCTGCGCGTGCAGATAGCGGATCAGCGCGATGCGCCGGTGCCGCAGCAGCATGCTTCGATCGAGCAGCGCGAGCGCGGCATCGGCGTCGCGCTGCTGGCACGCGCGCTCGGTGAAGCGCGCGGTAACGACACGAGTGGACGTCATGAGGGTCGCGCGGCGCAAAAGCCGCGAGCGGTGCATGGTGACACCGCTCGCTGTATCACGACATCAGCGGCTCGGCTGCATCGAGCGTGATCTTCACGAAGTAGTCCGCGAAGCTGCGGCGCACGACGATGTCGAAACTGTCAGCGCCTGTGGGCACGAGCGTGATGGATGCCTTGAAATAGTGGCTTTGCGCGCACTGCCCTTCGCCGAACAGCTTCGGATGAAGGTCGAGCGGGCAGCCGCGCGACAGCACTTCACGCGTGCGCGTGCCGCTGATTTCGAGCACCGTATAGCCGCTGCCGATATCCACCGCCGACGCGAAAACCCCTGTAAACGAAGCGCCGAGTGCGGCTTGCAACGGCGCGGTGCGAGTCGCATCGTGCGCCGTTGCCGAGCGCACGAGCCACTCGTCGGGACCGAGCCACAACATGTCGTAGCCCCGTTGCCGCGCGACGGTGTTGGGCTTCTCCGGCGGCTTGCAGCCGAGCACCTGTTGCACCGCCTGCACGAACGCGGTGTCGCGCGTATCGCCGCGCACGTTGACGAGTTCGAGGAACGGCCGCTCGCCCAATCGGAACGCAGAGGTCGCCACTGCCTGATGTTTCTTCAGCAACGCATCCGCGCCTACGAGCGGCGACTCCTGCCATACGCCGGTTTGCCTGCCAACGGCGCGATCGACGACCGAGGCCGCCGCTTTGGTTTCATTCCACATGTTGACGCGCTCCTTCGCTGTCGTAGAACACCGAGCTGGTGATCTTCGCTGCTATCTGTTTGCCGCTGGAAAGCGGGATCGTGACCGTTTCGCCGATCTTGTCGAGTCCGCCCTTCACGACAGCCATCGCGATCGAGCGCTTCAGGATCGGGCTGAAGTAGCTCGACGTGACATGGCCGAGCATCGGCGCGGTATCGCCTTGGAACGGACCCGCGACGATCTGCGAGCCTTCCGGTATCACGAACTTCGGGTCGTCCGCGAGCAGTCCGACGAGTTGCTTGCGACCCGCCTTTGCAGTGTCCGAGCGCGTGAGCGAACGCTTGCCGAGGAAGTCTTTCGACTTCGCGACGAGCCCGCCCATGCCGAGGTCGTAAGGCGTCATGGAACCGTCGGTATCCTGGCCCACGATGATGTAGCCCTTCTCCGCCCGCAACACGTGCATCGTTTCCGTGCCGTAGGGCGTGATGTCGTATTCCGCGCCCGCGGCCATCAACGCCTCCCACACTGCGCGCCCCACATTCGCCGGCACGTTCACTTCATACGCGAGTTCGCCCGAGAAGCTGATGCGCATCACACGCGAGGCCGCGCCCGCCACCGTGCCTTCCCGATAGCTCATGAACGGAAATGCTGCGTTTGCGAAGTCGATGTCCTGGCAGACCTTCTGCAATACCTTGCGGCTGTTCGGGCCGACCACGGCGAAAGTCGCCCAGTGATCCGTGACCGATGCGAGACGCACTCGCATGTCCGGCCATTCCGTCTGCAGCCAGCGTTCGAGCCAGGTCAGCACGCGCGCGGCGCCGCCGGTGGTGGTCGTCATCATATAGTGCTGTTCGCCGAGACGCACCGTCACGCCGTCGTCGAAAATCATGCCGTTTTCGTCGAGCATCAGGCCGTAGCGGCACTTGCCGACTTCGAGCTTGCTCCACGGATTCGTATAGACCCAGTTGAGCAGCTTCGCCGAATCGGGCCCCTGAATGTCGATCTTGCCGAGTGTCGAGGCATCCAGAATGCCGACGCTCGTGCGCACCGCGAGCGATTCGCGCGCGACGGCCGCATGCAGGTCTTCACCCTTCTTCGGGAAGTACCAGGGACGCTTCCAGTTGCCGACGTCCTCGAATTCCGCGCCGTTTTCCACGTGCCATTCGTGCACCGCGGTCTTGCGCACCGGATCGAGAAACTCGCCCAGCTCGCGTCCCGCGAACGTGCCGAAGGTCACAGGCGTGTAGTTGGGGCGGAACGTCGTCGTGCCGGTTTCGGGAATCGTCTTGCCGAGCGCCTGCGCGAGAATCGCCATGCCGTTGATGTTGCTGAGCTTGCCCTGATCGGTGCCGAAGCCCATCGCGGTATAACGCTTCATGTGTTCCACCGACTCGAAGCCCTCGCGCGGCAAGGAAAATGTCCGCGGCGGAGACGTCGTTCTGGAAGTCCACGAACTGCTTCGGCCCGCGCGTGGCGAGTTCGCGTCCGCCGACGAGCCACAGCGGCTGCATCTTCGCTTCGCTGATCTCGGCAACCTGCACCGCGTTCGGCCGCTTGACGATATGACCCGCGGCACGCGCCGCTTCGACGCCCGCATCGACAGCGAAGCGAATGCCCTGCCCCAGCGTGAAATCGCCGTTGCAGGCGCCGATGCTCGTCTCTGCCTGCATCGCCTTGCCCGGCACGAAACAGGCCTTCTGATCATGCCAGTGCGCCTTGCCGCCCGATTGCGCGAACAGATGCAGCACGGGGCTCCAGCCGCCGGACATCGCGACGAGGTCGCAGGTCAATTCGCTTTGCTTTGCGCCGACCTGACCATTCGCATACGACGCCACATCCAGGGATGCCACGCGCAATTTACCGTGCGCCGCCGTGATGACCGCTCCGCTGATCACCTTCACGCCATAGCGGCGTGCGAGCGCGGGCAGCGTGCCCTTCGATTCGCCCGCGCGGGTCGATCACCGTCACCTGCGCGCCGGCCGCCTTCAGGTCGAGCGCACATTGATAACCGTCGTCGTTATTCGTGAAGACGACGGCGTCGCGGCCCGGCAGCACCGCATAGCGATGCAGATACGTCGACACGGCCGACGCGAGCATCACGCCGGGCAGATCGTTGTTGCCGAACACAATCGGCCGCTCATGCGCGCCGGTCGCGAGAATCACGCGTTTGGCGCGGATTTTCCACATCAGCTCCTGCGTGCCCTTGCGTTGCGACACAGGCAGATGGTCGGTGAGACGCTGCGTCACCGTCACGAGGTTGTGGTCCTGATAGCCGAATGCAGTGCTGCGCGACAGGATCTTCACGTCGGGCATTTGCCGCAGTTCGTCTTCGATCTTGTGCACCCATTGCAAAGCCGGCTTGCCGTCGATCTCGGCGCGGCACGACAGCAGCAAGCCGCCCAGCTCGGGCTGATCGTCGACGAGCGTGACGCGCGCGCCGGAGAGCGCCGCCGCATGCGCGGCTGCGAGACCCGTCGGTCCGCCGCCGACCACCAGCACGTCGCAATGCGCGAAGCACTTGTCGTAGCGATCGGCGTCGAGTTGTTCGGGCGCCTTGCCGAGGCCAGCCGCGTCGCGGATCACTTCCTCATATTTCGGCGCAAAACTTGCGCGGCCACATGAAGGTCTTGTAGTAGAAGCCCGCGGGAATGAAACGCGCGATCTTCTGGTTGACCGCCATGCGATCCTTCTCGATGCTCGGCTTCGCATTCACGCTGTTCGCCACGAGCCCCTGATACAGCTCGACTTCGGTGGCGCGCGCGTTCGGCACGGTGTACGCGCCCGTTTCGAGCTGCACGACGGCATTCGGCTCTTCCACACCCGCGGTCACGATGCCGCGCGGCCGGTGATATTTCCAGCTGCGCGCCACGAAATGCAGGCCGTTGGCGAGCAGCGCCGAAGCGAGCGTGTCGCCCTGATAGCTCTGATACTGGCGGCCGTTGAATGTGAACGTGAGCGGCAATGCGCGGTTGATGCGCCCGCCATTCGGGAGTCGGTCTTTCTGGCTCATTGCGTCTTGCCCTCTTGTGCATTGCCCTCGTTTCTATCCATCTTGAGTTGCGGACGGTCGAACGTCTCGTAGCCCTGGATCTCGTAGCTCACCGTTGTCGCGCTGCGCCTTGAACCAGCGGCGGCAGCCTTGCGTATGCATCCATTGCTCGCGATGCACGCCGCGTGGATTCTTGCGCATGAACAGGTAGTCGCCCCATTCCTTGTCGGTGAGTTTTTCGGTGTCGAGCGGGCGCATGATGTCCGCTCGACACCGCAGGAAAATTCGGTTTCGGCGCGTGGCCCGCACCAGGGGCATTCGAGCAGCGCGGCACGGCAGCAGAGGCGGAATCCGGTGCGGACTATGACGGACGTTTCCGGGGCGGGCTCAGGCGATTTGACCCGCTGATTCAAGGGTTTTTTACTACACCCTTAGATTTGAGCCCTCTATTCATGAGTCGAATCTGCAGCCGACCCGTGAATCGCATCCAGCCGCAGGAGTTTTCGCGCCGCATCGCGCGGCGCGAAAAAACATCCATCACTTCCCTGCCACATACGCCTTCACAGCCGGCAAGCCATCCTTGCCGTCAAACGTCTTGACGCCCGCGAGCCACTGGTCGAGTACCGCGGGGTTCGCTTTCAGCCACTCGCGCGCGGCTTTGTTCGGGTCGACCTTGTTCATGATCGGCAGCATCACGTGGTTTTCGATGTCCGTCGTGAAGTGCAGATTCGACACCAGTTTCGCAACGTTCGGGCAGCGCGTCGAATAATCGGTCGGCGTGACCGTCATCACTTTTGCTTCGCCGTAGTTCGGACCAAAGACGTCGTCGCCGCCGGACAGGTAGTCACGCGTGTCTCGGGCGCCCCGGCCGCCGCCTGGTACGGCGGCTGCTATCTTCATCTGCACGTTCATCGGATGCGGCTCCCAGCCGAGGAACACGATCGGCTTCTTGTCGCGGATCGCGCGGTTCACCTCGACCAGCATTGCCGGCCTCGCTCGACTCCACGAGCTTGAACTTGCCGAGCCCGTACTGGTTCGTGTCGATCATCTTCTTGATGAGCGCATTGCCGTCGTTACCCGGCTCGATGCCATAGATCTTGCCACCAAGCTTGTCGTAGTTCTTCGCGATGTCGGCAAACGACTTGATGCCTGCCTGGTACGCGTAATCGGGCACCGCAAGCGTGTATTTCGCGCCCGTCAGGTTCGGTGTCGGCAGCACATTCACCTGGCCCGCCTTTTTGAACGGGTCGATCATCGGGTCCATGGTCGGGGACCAGTAGCCGAGGAATACGTCGATCTGCTTGCTCTTCACACCGGCGAAGGTGATCGGCACCGATGCAATCTTCTTGGTCGGCTTGTAGCCGAGTCCCTCGAGCACCGTCGACGCAAGCCCGGTCGTGGCTGCAATGTCGGACCAGTCGACGTCGGCAAAGCGGACGTCGTGGCAGGCCGCAGGTTCGGCGGCTACCATGGAAGTGACGGACGACACAGACAGCGCGCACAACGACGCAGCCCACAAACGTTTCATGGCGGTTCCTCAGGGTCTCAGGGTGGTTGATACGTGACGGGTTTTGTTATGCCGACAGCCGCCACTCGACGCTCGGCGCATGACCGAACTGCGCGCGATATGCCTTGCTGAAATGGCACGGCGAATGAAATCCGCAGACCGCCGTGACGCGTGCAATCGAAGCGTCGGTGTTGCGCAGCAATTCACGCGCGCGCCGCAGACGCAGCGTCAGGTAATAATGCGTCGGCGACACGCTCAGGAACATCTTGAACATGCGCTGCAAATGCCGCTGCGAGAGATGCACGAGCCGCGCGAGTTCGTCGAGCGAGAGCGGCTCTTCGATGTTCGCCTCCATCAGCCGCACGACTTCGATCAGCTCGGCGCGTGTGAAGCCGACGCGTGCATCGACGGGAATGTGCTGGTAGTCCGTCGAACCGCGAATCCTCTCCACGATGAACTGCTCGGACACCTGCGCCGCCACCGCATGGCCGAGACGCATGCCGACCAGGTTCAGCATCAGATCGAGCGGCGCGGTGCCGCCCGTGCAGGTCATGCGATCGCGGTCGATCACAAAGAGCTCGTCGGCGAAACGCATATGCGGATAGCTCTTGTGCAGCGGCGACATGTCTTCCCAATGCACCGTGCAGCGATAGCCGTCGAGCAGGCCTGCGGCGAGGAGCGCGTAGGGTCCGGTGCAGATGCCGCCAAGCGGTATGCCCTGAGCCGCGACTTCGCGCAGCAACGCGATGACCGTGTCGTCCACGTAATCGCGCACATGCCAGCCGGCGCAGACGATCAGCACGTCCGGCATGCCGGCTTGCGCGAGCGTCACGGTGGGCTTCACCGTGATGCCGTTGCTCGCTCGCGCCGGCTCGCCGTCGGGCGTGATCACCGACCACGTGTAGTGCTCCGCGCGGCCCACGTAGTTGGCCATGCGCAGCACCTCGACCGCGCTCGTGAACGCGATCATCGAAAAGTTCGGCAACGTCAGGAAACCAACGTGCGCGAGCCGTGAAAGCGGCGAATCGGATGGCGCCTCGAGCTGGGTGATCGCGTCGCGCTTCATGTGCGGCTCAACTGTGCTGCGCCGCCGGCGCGCGGCGCACCTTCATGAGATTGCGCAACCCCGAGAACAGCGGCGCACGTGCCATGCCGGGCGAGCGGCCAAAACTCTCGGTGATGCGGTCCAGAATGATCGCGAGCATCACGACCGACAATCCGCTCTCGAAGCCGAGCCCGATATCGAGGCGCTGAATGCTGGCGAGCACGTCGTTGCCGAGACCGCCCGCACCCACCATCGACGCGATGATCACCATCGACAAGGCCATCATGATGGTCTGGTTGACACCGGTCATGATCGACGGCAATGCATTCGGAAACTGCACCTTGTACAGCAGTTGCCACGGCGTGCAGCCGAACGCCTGCCCTGCTTCGACGATTTCGCGGTTCACATGCTTGATGCGAGCGATGTGAGACGCACAGCAGGCGGCATCGCGAAGATCACGGTGGGCAGAATGCCGGGCACGCGGCCAAGACCGAACAGCATGGCGGCCGGAATCAGATAGACGAATGCTGGCATGGTCTGCATCAGATCGAGCACGGGGCGCACCATCATTTCGACGGTGCGGCTCTTGGCGGTCCAGATGCCGAGCGGCACGCCGAGCACGAGGCTGATGAACGTGGACGACAGCGTGAGGCCGAGCGTGATCACCATCTGATCCCAGAAGCCGGTGCCGTAGATGAGCAGCATGGCGAGCAAGGTGAAAAGCGCGAACCGCCAACCCACCCGCCATAAGCCGATGCCGACGAAAAATGCCATCAGTGCCCACATCGGCACCGCTTGCAGACTATGCTCGACGACCGCCGCGAAACTCTCAATCATCTTGCCGATGGAATCGAAAGTCTTTGCGTCGTGGTCCAGAAGATAGTGAACGCCGTGATCGACCCAGGCGCCAAGTGGAATGATTTCAGACATGGGAACCTCGATGGCGCGTGAGAACGTGCAGCACGTTCGTCTTGTTGACCGAACCACAGTAGGAGCCGTCCGCTTCGACGACCGGCAAGGGCGCGCGGCTCGCGACCACGCGTTGGACCACATCGTCTAGCGGCGTGGTGCGTCGGATGCACTCGACGTAATTCAGTTTCGGCGACGCATTGCCCGCTTCGTCGCGGCACACGAAGCCGTGAATCTTGCGCTCGCCGTCGAGCACGAACGCGTATTCGGCGCTGCCGTTCAGCGTAGCCGCCACGCTCGAAGCGTCGATCTGCGGCGAGTGCGAATGCATGAGCGGCACCGCATCGGTCTGCATCAGATCGCCCACCGTCAGATAGCGGCTCGTGTCGATGCCTTCGAAGAACGCGCGGACGTAATCGTCGGCGGGGTTGGTGATGATCTCCTGCGGCGTGCCGATCTGCACCACCTTGCCGCCTTCCATGATCGCGATGCGTGTACCGATGCGCATGGCCTCTTCCAGATCGTGCGACACGAACAGGATGGTGCGCTGCTGCTCGCGTTGCAGATCCAGCAACACGTTCTGCATTTCCTTGCGCTTGAGCGGATCGAGCGCGGAGAACGCTTCGTCCATGATCATCAGCGAGGGGTTGACCGCCAGCGCCCGCGCGAGGCCCACGCGCTGCTGCATGCCGCCCGACAGTTGCGCGGGAAGCTTTTGCGCGAAGGGTGCGAGGCCGACCTGCTCGAGCACGGTCATCGCGCGCGCCTCGCGCTCCTTGCGGCCCACGCCCGCCACCTCGAGCCCGAATGCCGCGTTGGACAGCACCGTACGTTGCGGCATCAGCGCGAAGGACTGGAACACCATGCTCATGTCCTTACGGCGCAGTGCCGTCAATTCAGAGCGCGGCACGCTGGCCACGTCGCGCCCGTCGATCAGTACCTTGCCTGCCGATGGTTCCACCAGCCGGTTGATGAGGCGAATCAGCGTCGACTTGCCCGAGCCGGAGAGGCCCATCAGCACGAAGATCTCGCCTTCCTTGACTTCGAAGGACACGTTGTGAACGCCGACGATCTGGCCGGTACGCGCGAATACCTCTTCTTTCGTAGCGCCTCCTGCCAGCATGCCGAGCGCCTGTTTCGGGTTAGTGCCGAACACCTTGCACAGCCCTTCAACCACGACCTTGGGGGAATTCATTGAAATGCTCTCCTTTGTCGACCCGAGTTAGTGCGAAGCACTTACTCGGGTCCCATGCAAAGCTGTCGACCTGAGTTCACGCAAAGCACCTGCTCCGATCTTGTGCAAAGCTGCGTGGCGGATGCCGTCCGCGCTGTGCATACATAGTTGCCAGAAAAAAGTACGCCTAGCCGACTATTTGCGACAACCACATGTGGAAATACGACACCCATGTCGCATGCACGCTGTTGCGTCCGACTGGGAGCCTTGCTGGGCAAGGGTTTCGGCGATATGGCGTGCGGTTCCGGGCGATGTCGTTCCAAGGCAAATGAAGGGTTTCACGCCGCAAAACGGGCGTGAGAAGATGAGCAGTGGCGTCCCGCGCTGCAACGACACATCGGGAGGTCGGCCGTCCGGTTGCCGCTACCGTCATCTATCCCATTGCGCACGGGGCGTGAAGCCGCGTGGGTATTGGGCTGCGCCATAACTCGGATAAAACGGCGGCGCGATCCGCCGCGCGTGCGCGGCTCGTAGCGGCGCTCTGTATCCGGCGACAAGTTTGCGCCGTGCAGCACGACTCGCGCGGCACGGTTCCGACTATTACGGGTTAATCCTACTGGCTCGCGCCTGTGCCGATGCCGGCCTTTTTCTGCGCCTTCTGAAGGTCGTTCGGATAGTTAGGGTCGTTGCGCGACGGCTGATAGCCCGCATCTTCGAGCTTCTTCAACTCCGCATTCTTTTTCGCCCGAGCCTGCTTGCGTGCCGCTTTGCGTTCGGCCTTGGTCGGCTTGGCGGTGCCCGTCGCGCCGGGCTGAGCAGTTTGCGCGTCAGTGTCGGTGGTGGTTTGCGCGGCGGCAAGCGGCACGCCCCCCGCTACCAGCGCCGACGCTGCAAGGCCGAGCATGATCTGTTTGATGGCAATGCGCTTCATGCGCTGACTCCTCTCAAGTTGGGCAATCGCATTCAGGTTGTTCGCAACGCATCGTTCACTGCAGCGGATACCGCGCGATGCCACGCACGGCTCGCGCTCAGAGCTTAATGCCAAACCGCGAACCGCGTACTGCTGCACGCCCGCAAAGACCGTTTATGCAGACCGATTGACGCTCATGCACGGCGGCCCGACCGGTGCAATTAGCAGGCCTGAAGGGATCGCCCTGCGCTCAAGCAGATGAGTGCTCGCGATAGCCAGTTTTTCCAGCATGAGCGCACGTGCTGGACTATTGTTTAAGCGCGCCGAGCAGGCGTGAGGTTTCTTGCATGCAACGAACGACATAACTTTTCAAGGATGGAGAACCGTGAAAACAGTCAATCTTTTGAAGGCGCTCGGCATTGCATTGTGTCTCGCAACGGTGTCGAGTGCTTACGCGCAATCGAGCGAAGCGACAGACTCCGGCATGACCTCGTCGACGACTTCGCGCACAAAAACGGTGAAAAAAGCGGACCGCAAGCTCGGTCTCGACGTGCGTAAAGCGCTCTCGAAGACTCAAGGCTTCGACGTGTCGAATGTATATGTTCGGGCTCGCGGCGGCGCAGTCACGTTGACAGGAACCGTGCCTGACGCTGCACAGATTCCCCAGGCCGAGGACGCGGCGAAGAACGTGGCCGGTGTGAAGTCGGTGTCCAACAAGCTGACCGTTGCAACGCCCAACGGCGGAGGAGGCTAAGCAGCTCGACAGGTTAGCGTAGCGGACCTGCTGCCGGATTGCATCGGACCACGAAGGGTTGCGCCTTCGCCGCATCAGCGGTGTGTCAGCACTGCTCTTGTGCATACGCGGCGCTCCCTTTTTCCCGCTATATGAATCGCAGAACACGGCACGCCGCTCACACGCGCCCCACATGCGACGACTTCACATAACGCGCGAGCATCCACACCGCCGCCGCGCCGGCAGCGAGCAATGCAGTCTGCCGCGGATGCATCGACGCCTGCGTATAGAGACTGGACTCCAGCACCCGGCGCTTTTGCCCCGAACGCTCGCGCAATGCGCCATCGGCGCCATGATTGCCGGCCGGCGTGCGCGGCGGTTCATTCGTGCGTTGCGAAGAAATGCCGAAGCGGCTCATCACGCGGTCATAGAGACTCGGCGCCCGACGCGCGAACGTCACCATGGCTGCCGATGCACCGCCCACATAGAGATCGCGAACCGGCGTGCTCGCCGCATGCAGAATCGCCTTCGCGACAATGTCCGGTGCATAGACCGGCGGCGGGAGCTTGGGCTGCACGTCGAGATGATTGCGCGCGTGCTCGACGAACTGCGTATGAATGCCCGACGGTTTGATCAGCATGACCGAGACCGGCGCGCGCTCTTCGATCAACTCCATGCGCAACGCGTCGGTGTAGCCCTTCACGGCATGCTTCGACGCGACATAAGCGGCCTGCAGCGGCAAGACGATATCGGACAGCTCGCTGCCGAGATTGATGAGCGCACCGCCCTGCTGCTTGAGATGCGCAAGCGCAATCATCGACCCCTGCACGACACCCCAGAAGTTCGTCTCGAACAACGCCTTCTGCTCGTCGATGGGCACATCCGCGCAACGTCCGAAGATCGACGCGCCCGCGTTGTTGACCCACGTGTCGAATCCGCCAAAACGTGTGATGGCCTGATCCGTCGCCGCCTGCAGCTGCGCGGCATTACCAACGTCGGCGACGGCATATTCGACGAGCGCGCCTTGGTCCCGGAGTTGCGTGGCGAGTGTTCCGAGCGCCTCCTCGTCGCGCGCAATCAGCATCAGGCGCGCGCCTCTGCTCGCGGCAAGACGCGCGGTCGCAAGACCAATGCCGCTCGTTGCACCGGTAATGACGATGACCTGCTGGGCGATCGGTTTGAGCTTCACTGTCATGGCAAAGTCCTCGAAAGATGACGGGTCGCGGCGCGCCAGGCTCGAGGCCGCGCGCTCTGCGAAATACGTTCGCCTGAAGCAGCATTCGTCGTGCCGCGCGGCTTGTGCGAGCCATCCCGCGCGCGGAACGACGTCAGCATAACGTCAGAAATGGTTATGCAATTGAATGCAGATCGAGAGCGGACGTAATATGCGCGCCCTTAAATCTTAATCATCGAATGCTTCAATGCGCGCAGCTTGTCGGGACTGCCGCATGCGTGCAGCGACAGGCATTGCACCATCTTCCAATAATCAATTTTCCCAGCGAACTCCACACGTGCATCAATGGAAGCGCTGAACGGCGAAGTCGAATCTGGAGCCTATCACATGTTGCGCAGAACCCTGTTACCTATTCCGTTTGCCGCGTTGCTGGCGCTCGCCGCATGCGGCAATCACAACGTCAGTTCGACCGCGTCGTCGGCGCCAGCGGCCACCGTGACCGCGCAAGACGCGCTTGCCACCGCTACGCCGATCAAACACGTCGTCGTGATCTTCGGCGAGAATGTCTCGTTCGACCACTACTTCGCGACCTACCCGCAAGCATCGAACCCCGTGGGCGAGCCGCAATTCACGGCAGCTGCAGGCACGCCGACGGTCAATAACCTCGCGAACAACAACCTGATCACGACGAATCCGAATGCGCTTGCCGCGTCGCCGAATACGGCGGGCTGCACGGTCGGGGCTGTGACGATCGCGGGTCTCGGCCTGCCCACTTCGGATCTAATGCCGTTCCGTCTCGACCGTTCGCAAGCGAACACGGCCAGCCAGAACCACGCGTATGCCGCTGAACAGCTTGCCTACAACAATGGCGCGATGGACTCGTTCCCGCTCTTCACGGCAGCCGGTTCGACGATCGCGGGCAGCACCGGCGCATTCGCGACCAAAGGCCAGGTGCTCGGGTATTTCGACGGCAACACCGTCACGGCGCTGTGGAACTACGCACAGCACTTTGCGATGAACCAGAACGCGTACACCGACACGTACGGTCCGTCGACCCCGGGCGCTCTTGCTGTCGTCTCCGGTCAGAACAACGGTGTGATCGTTTCGGGCGGCACGTCGGCTAATGCGATTCCCGACTCGGCCGGCGGCTTCACGATGGTCGGCGACCTCGACCCCACGGGCGACGTCCTGATGCAACTCGCTTCGCAGGCTACAGGCGTGCAGCGCGCAAAAGACAGCGCTCGCCGCGCCTGCCGCCCCGGCAATGGTGCCGCAAGGCGGTCTCTTCTGGGACGGCCGTGCCGATACTTTGCAGGACCAAGCAATCGGCCCGCTGACGAACCCGGTGGAAATGGCCAACAAGACGCCGGAAGACGTCGCGCAGAAGCTGCTGCAGACGAAATACATCGATCAGTTCAAGCAGATCTTTGGGCCGGCGATTGTCGCCAACCCGAGTCTTCTGATTTCCGAAGCGATGTTCGCGGTGGGGCGTTACCAGATCGAAGATCCGTCATTCCATGCATTCACCAGCAAATATGACTATTGGCTGGAAGGCAAAGCCCGGCTCACGCATGCCGAGCTGCGCGGGCTGCAGTTGTTCAACGACAGGAACAAGGCCAACTGTGCGGGCTGCCACCTGAGTCAGCCGGGCAAGGACGGCCTGCCGCCCGTCTTCACCGACACGCAATACGAGGCGCTTGGCGTGCCGCGCAATCCGGCCATTCCCGCGAACGAGGACCCGAAGTTCTTCGATATGGGGCGTATGCGGCCCGTTCCGGCACGACCTCGCGAAAGAGACGCAGTATTGCGGCATGTTCCTCACGACGACACTGCGCAATGTCGCGCAGCGCAAGGTGTTCTTTCACAACGGCGTATATCACGATCTGAAGCAGGTGATGAACTTCTACAACCTGCGCAATACCTCGCCAGAGAAGATCTATCCTCGCGATGCGTCGGGCAAGGTGCAGAAGTACAACGATCTGCCGGCGCAATATCATGCGAACGTGGATACTTCCGATGCGCCTTTGGACCGCAAACCGGGCGACCAACCGGCCATGACCGACGAGGACATTGAGGACATCATTGCGTTCATGAAAACGCTGAGCGACGGGTATGGCGAAGGCGGCTCCTGAGCCTCAGCGACAAGCAGGGCGCTGCGCTCACGGGGTCGGGCGCAGCGCCACGCGGTCCCTTGAGGTATCCTTGCCGGTTCCCGAACTCTTTCCGTACCCTGCCCGATGGCCGATTTTCCCTTCGACGCCGTACTTTTCGACTGCGACGGCGTACTCGTCGACTCAGAACCGATTACCAACCGCGTGCTCAGCGAGATGCTCGGCGAACTGGGCTGGCAATTGAGCGTTGAGGAAACCATGCGGATTTTCGTCGGTAAGGCGGTGAGGGACGAAGCGCCGTTGATCGAAGCACGCACGGGCGTTGCGATTACGACTGACTGGTTGATGCAATTCCGTGAGCGCCGCAATGCTGCGCTCGACAAAGAACTGACCGCGATTCCGGGTGCCACTGCCGCTGTGCGCTCGCTTCACGACGGCTTGAATGGGCGCATTGCCGTCGCGTCCGGCGCGGACCGCATCAAGGTGGAACTGCAACTGAACAAGGCGGGCATTCTGGAGTGCTTCGAAGGGCGCATCTTTAGCGGCCACGAAATGCCGCGCAGCAAGCCGTTTCCCGATTTGTATCTCGCGGCGGCAGCGGCGCTGAATGTCGAACCGGCTCGCTGCGCCATCGTCGAAGACACGGTGACGGGCGCGAAGGCCGGGGTCGCCGCCGGCGCGACGGTGTTCGGCTATTGTCCGAATGAACTGGGGCACAGCAGCGCCGACGCATTGCGGGCGGCCGGCGTGGTTCAGGTATTCCGGGACATGGAGGACCTGCCCCGTGTGTTGTCCGCGTGGCGCCGCGCGGCCTGAGACCGGCTATTCGAACGCTGCGTCGACCGGGACCCGATAGCCTACCGCGAGGCGATTGGTTTCGTTAGCCATGCCAACTATGGCAAGCAGCTCGCCGAACATGTCGTCGGTCATTCCTGCACGGCGAGCGGCGGCCGTGTGGCTCGCGACGCAATAGCCGCAGTTGTTCGTCACGCTCACGGCCACGTACAGCAGCTCTTTCACCAGAGGATCGAGCGCGCCCGGCGCCATGACTTCCTTCAGGCTGTCCCATGTGCGGGCGAGAGTCGGCGGATGCTGCGCGATGTATTTCCAGAAGTTGTTGACGTCGTCGACCTGGCGCGTCTCCTTGATGTCGTCGTAGACCGCTTTCACTTCTTGCGACGCTGCAGCGTACTCGACAGGCTTTTGCTGACTCATGGGCTCTCCTTTGCGTGACTGCTTGAAAAGCGCGCTTCGCGCGGCGTTTGGCATGCGCGTCCATTATGCGCGCGCTTTCACCGGGCGCGAAGCAGCATCACGTTGGCAGCCGCCCTCACCCCGGCGTGTGCGCAGTCGCAGCTGGCGTTGCCGCTTGAAGATGCTGACTGCCATCGGCTGGCGCCGGCTCCGCAGGACGGGTGGAACGCTCCGATTGCGCGAGCAGCGTACCCACGGACGGATCGATTGCATCGGTAAAAGGCTTTGGATCGACTCCGATTGCGAGCACGAGCAACGCCATCGCGCCCAGCAGCACGAGCTCGCGCTTGCCGAGATCCTTCAACGCGGCGACTCGCGCATTCGCAACCGCGCCGAAAATCACGCGCTTATACATCCACAACGTATAGGCTGCGCTCAGAAGCAGCATCGATGCCGCTATCGCACCGATCCAGAAGTTGAAGCGGATCGCGCCCATCAACACCATGAATTCGCCGACAAAACCCGAGGTACCGGGCAGACCGATATTGGCCATGGAGAACAACATCACGAATGCGGCGAAACGCGGCATGGTGTTCGCAACGCCACCGTACCCGTCGATGGCTGCAGTCTTCGTGCGATCGTAGAGCATGCCCGTGCACAACAGCATGGCGCCCGATACCACACCATACGACATCATCTGCACAATCGCCCCGGCCTAGCCGATACGGTTGAACACGAAAAGCCCCAGCGTGACGAGTCCCATGTGCGCCACCGTCGAGTAGGCAAGCAGGCGGCGCATGTCGGTCTGCACGAGCGCGAGCAGGCTTGCGTAGACGACGGCGACGAGCGAGAGCGTGATCATCACCGGTGCGAAAAAGTGGCTCGCCTGCGGTGCGATCGGCAATGCGAAGCGCAGCAGGCCGTAGCCGCCGAGCTTCAGCATGCCGATCATCACTGCCGCACCACCGGTGGGTCCATCGAGGTGCACGTCGGGCAACCACGTATGCAGCGGCCACATCGGCACTTTCACGCCAAATGCCGCGAGAAAGCCGAGAAAGATCAAAACTTGCGGCATCGTGTCGAGTCGCGTTTCGCGCCACAGCGCTAGGTCGAAGCTATGCGTCTGACTGTAGAAATACAGCATCGACATCAGCATCATCAGCGAGCCGAGAAACGATACGAAGAAGAACTTCACCGCGGCGTAGGAACGGTTGGATTGCCCCCATGTGCCGATCAGCAGGTAAAGTGGAATCAAGGTGGCCTCGAACGAGACGAAGAACATCATGCCGTCGAGCGACGTGAAGACGCCTTGCATGAAACCCGACAACATCAGAAACGCGCCAAAGTACTGCGCGGTTCGCGCGGTGATCGACTCCCACGAAGCGATCACGATGATGATCGTCGTCAGCGCAGTCAGGGCGACGAGCCAGAGCGAAATGCCGTCGACGCCCACGTGCCGCGCAATGTCAAACGTCGGCGACCACCTGATGTTTTCAACGAACTGCATCGAGGTCACGTCGTTGCGGAAATTCGCCACGAGCGGAATGACCGGCACAAAGCCCGCGACCGCGCTGATCAGGGCGAGCCATTGCGTCCGACCGCGTGAGGCGTCAGAGCCGGCGCGCAATACCACCAGGCCGGCGACGATTGGAATCCAGATGAGAAGACTGAGAAGAGGCAATGGCATGGGCGCTGTCGGGAGCTTGAGGTACAAAACGCCGCTCCAACGCTTTCCATTAGGAAAGCATTGAAACGAATATGTAGGCTTTTAATTGAGCGGAGGAATGTGAACGCGCGATTGCCGGAGTTCACGTTTACCCGCAGTCGAACGGCAAGGGTGGGAGATTACCAAGATAAGAATAATTTTGCATCGCAACATTGCGTTACAGGGCTGGTCAATGCACTTTTGCGGGCTCTGCCCCTTGCGGAATATATTAAATGTGCAACTGCACAATGCCCGGAATGCCGGCAGCGGTACCAGGCAATTGCAGCGAAAAGCTGTCTTTTGCGGGTTGTTCAGCAGAAAATTTGTCTGGTTTTTGTTCCGCCTTTGTATGCGAGGCATGCGGCGTGGTCGCGGGTACAGCTTTTTGGGGTCTTGCTGCGCGTCCGCTGTCGCCCTTTCTTCATTCCGGCGGAAATTTTTTGCTGGCGGCGAGCGGCCCATGCACGGTCCCGCTCCGGCAACCGCGCGCAGAAAGTGGCGCTCCCGCGGCGTGCCGGTGCCCCGACGCGCCTTACAGAAGCCGAATATACTCAGCGCTCAACAGGCCGAAAGCTGCGCGCTTCGCAGAAAATGAAACGCGGTGGCTTCGGCCACATCTTGCGGACCATGCATGCCGTTTCGTGACGAAGGTGCCGTTCCCGCGCTCGAGTGCCGCGGACTCAGTAAGACATACGGCGCCGGCCGCATTGTGCTGGCGGATCTCGACTTCACGCTCGCGCCCGGCGAATTCGTCGTGATCATGGGCGACTCCGGCGTCGGCAAATCGACGCTGCTCAATCTGATTGCCGGTCTCGACCATGCGGACAGCGGAGAAGTGATGATTGGCGGCGCTGCGGTCTCGCGTCTGGACGACAACGCCGCAACGCGTTTGCGCCGGCAAAAGCTCGGCTTCGTGTTTCAGGCCTTTCACGTGCTGCCTCATCTGACGCTTGCGCAAAATGTCGCCTTGCCTTTACTCCTGAATGAATTGCCGGTTGCCGCCACGCTCGAGATGCTCGCGGCCGTGGGACTCGAAGGCCGTGGCGACGATTTCCCGCGGCAACTGTCGGGCGGCGAACTGCAACGCGTTGCCATCGCGCGTGCCCTCGTGCATCGCCCCGCCCTGATTCTCGCCGACGAACCGACGGGCAATCTCGACCCCGACACCGCGCATGGCGTGCTCACGCTGTTTCGCGCCCAAAGCAAGGCGACCGGTGCGGCCACGATGATGGTCACCCACTCCGAGGCCGCTGCAGCCGTTGCCGACCGCGTCCTCATTCTCAGAGGCGGCGGCTTGCATCCCGCGCCCGCATTGAAAGCGCCGGCATCTTCACGCGCGCAAGACGGCATGCAGCCTCCAACCCGATCAACCGATGACGCCCGCTGACCGGCGCCGGCCAGCGCGCACGCACGGGCATCGGGCGTACATGGACGCCCCCTGTTTGCACAAGCTCTCAGTTCACGACGACATGAAGAGGAAGATTGCTCCCGTACATCCGGACTTTTGATGCGAGCATTGCTTGCCCGCTGTCCCTGATGGGATTTGC
>CALNWN010000001.1 GCA_940746715.1 uncultured Paraburkholderia sp. | reverse complement strand
AGACCATGCAGGCGCCGTCGAGCACGCGCATGGAGCGCTCCACTTCGATCGTGAAGTCGACGTGCCCCGGTGTGTCGATGATGTTGATCCGATGCTCGGCGCGGTCGCCGGCCATGCCTTTCCAGAAGGCGGTAGTGGCCGCCGACTTGATCGTGATGCCGCGCTCCTGCTCCTGTTCCATCCAGTCCATCGTCGCCGCACCGTCGTGAACCTCGCCGATCTTGTGGGTCACGCCGGTGTAGAACAGGATGCGTTCAGTGGTGGTGGTTTTGCCGGCATCGATGTGAGCGCTGATGCCGATATTCCGGTAGCGCTCGATGGGATCTTGCGGGGCACGTGAACCTCCTTGGAATAGCGCGCCTGAAACGCTTGCCGGGCGGCAGTCTGTGCCGGCCGGACCGCGGGATTGCTGCGTTGCTAAGAATACTAGGATAGCGCGTCGGCCCGTCTTTTGCAGGAATCTTGCCAGGCGGGGCGGCGGGTCTGCGAAGCCGCGTGGTGGCGGCGTGGGGAGCGGTGCAGCGCGGCGCGGCGGTGGTGACACCGCTATCGCGGCGCAGCGTGACAAAGACAAAAGGCGGCGCCTCTCAGGAAGGTGCCGCCTTGGCGGGGAGTGCTTTAGAAGGCGCAGCCGTTCGCGTTCAGCGCTTCGGTTCCAATAAACCCGCGCAGCGAACCAGGTCATGGGCCGCGCACTGCGCACGGCCTGCGGGCTTACTGCGCCGCCGGCAGCCCTGAATCTTCATGCCAGGCTTGATGCCCTTCGACGAGAACCAGGCCTTGCTCATCTCGAGGGCGTACACGCCGTTGTTCTTCGGGCAGTGATTGTTGGTCGTCTCGGCCTGCATTTCGTCGATGTCGGTCACGGTGCCGTCCGCGCGCATGAACGCGATCGACAACGGGATCAGCGTGTTCTTCATCCAGAAGCAGTGCACGGCGTTTTCGTTGAACACGAACAGCATGCCTTCGTTCGGCGCGAGGCTCGTGCGGTACATGAGACCCTGCTCGCGGTCCGCGTCATTGGCGGCGACGGCCGCATCGATCACGAACATGCCGGCGGTCAGCTTCGCGCGCAGAAATTCGCCCGGCTGTTTGGCGCCGGCCGGTATCTGCTGCGCATGAGCGGGCAGCGCGTTGAAAGCGGAGAACGACATCGCCGCGAACGGCAGGATTGCGGCAACGGCGAAACGCGCCATCAACGAGCGCAGGGGAAATCGCACGGCATGACTCCTTGCTGAAATTAACCGGGGAATGTTACGCGAGCGCGTCAAAAACAAAAAGGCAGATCGCCTTGCGGTGATCTGCCTTTCAACGCCGTAAGAACGGCAATGAAGCGAGTTCTTGACTGCGTTTTTACAACAAACTTACTCCGAAGCTGCCGAAGCTGCTGCCTTCTTGTGCGACTTCTTGTGAGCGTGCTTCGTGGTCTTCTTTGCCGACGAAGCAGCTGCTGCCGGAGCTGCCGAAGCTTGTGCGAATGCTGCCGTTGCGAAGAGGCCAGCGACCAGAGCGGCGATCAGTTTGTTCATTTTGAAAATCCTCAGCTTGAGTTAATTAACCAAATGACCCGGTTATGTTTGAGTCATGTCGGTAAACGTGCCATCCACCTTTCGGTTGACAGTCGCATCGAACAAATTTTCGACGCGTCTGCCGAGCGCTCAGACTGCTTGCACCCACCGCGCAAACGGCTTGTACAAAGGCCCGTAAGGCTAAATGCCGGACAGCTTCGGGCGGCATCTGCGTCGAATAACGCGTGAGCTCGCGAGCCGGTTGACGTGAATTTCGCGGAAAACTTTCAATGTGAGACGTTGAGGTGAACCAGGCTTTGCTTAAGCGCTGCGCGCGTTGATGTTTCACGGTTTTTATCGTGACGTTTCACGCGCCGTTTTATTCGCGCATACAACGAGTTAGCGATTCACGCGAGGCCTTCCCAAGGTGCGTTGGGCGGCACCTCGACATATTCGCCCGGCTGCAGACCGAGCGAAAAAATATCGAGCGCGCCGATGCCGACGCGCACGAGGCGCAGCGTCGGAAAGCCGACTGCAGCCGTCATGCGGCGCACTTGGCGGTTCTTGCCTTCGGTGATGGACACCTCGATCCAACTGGTGGGAATGGCGGCGCGATAGCAAATGGGCGGCGTGCGCGTCCACAGCGTATCGGCGGGCTCGACATAATCGGCGCGACACGGTTTCGTCACATAGTCGCCAAGGTCGACGCCGCGCGCGGGCTTCTTGAGCGCGGCGGCATCCACCGTGCCTTCCACCTGCGCCCAATAGCGTTTGACGAGCTTGTGACGCGGTTCGGCGATCCGCGCTTGCAGCGCGCCGTCGTCGGTGAGAAGCAGAAGGCCTTCGCTGTCGGAGTCGAGGCGCCCGGCCGGATACACGCCCGGCAGTTTAACCCAGTCGGCGAGCGACGTGCGCGTCTCGTGCGGAGAAAACTGGCAGATGGTGCCGAACGGCTTGTTCAGTGCAAGAAGACGCATAGCTAATAATGGAGGCGCGCCGCGGTGCGTCTGCATGAAGCACCGGCGCAGAACCGCGGGGGCATTGCCTGTAGCGAATGGCGGGATAATAAAGCATAAGACACCGGCGGACGGCGCCGGTCCGCTACATGACAGAAGGCCGGCGCCGCGATTCGTCGCTCCATGCATGTTGGAAAACCCGGAGCCGCGCGCCGCGATGCCGCGCCCGCGTGGGCTAGAATAACGGCCAGGCCGCGTGCGCGCGTCCGGCATTGCGCGTCGCGAGGAGCACCATTTTCGTAGTCTCCCATCAGCTTTCAGCACAGCCTTCACTGGAGTCCGATCATGCCGTATCAGCACATCAAGGTTCCGACCGGTGGTGACAAGATCACCGTCAATGCGGATTTCTCGCTCAATGTTTCGGATCAGCCGATCATTCCGTTTATCGAAGGCGACGGCACCGGCGTCGACATCATGCCGGTCATGATCAAGGTCGTGAACGCCGCGGTCGAAAAGGCCTACGCGGGCAAGAGAAAAATCCACTGGATGGAAATCTACGCGGGCGAGAAGTCGACCAAAGTCTACGGGCCGGACGTGTGGCTGCCGGAAGAAACGCTGCAGGTGCTGAAAGAATACGTGGTGTCCATCAAAGGGCCGCTGACCACGCCCGTTGGCGGCGGCATTCGGTCGCTGAACGTCGCGCTGCGCCAGGAACTCGATCTGTATGTGTGCCTGCGTCCGGTGCAGTACTTCAAGGGCGTGCCTTCGCCGGTACGCGAGCCCGAGAAAACCAATATGGTGATCTTCCGCGAAAACTCGGAAGACATCTACGCGGGTATCGAATGGCCCGCCGAGTCCGAGCAGGCCAAGAAGGTCATCAAGTTCCTGCAGGAAGAGATGGGCGTGAAGAAGATCCGCTTCCCGCAAACCTCGGGCATCGGCATCAAGCCGGTGTCGCGCGAGGGCACGGAGCGGCTCGTGCGCAAGGCGATCCAGTATGCGATCGACAACGACCGGCGCTCGGTCACGCTCGTGCACAAGGGCAACATCATGAAGTACACGGAAGGCGCGTTCCGTGACTATGGTTATGCGCTGGCGCAAAAGGAGTTCAACGCGGAGCTGATCGACGGCGGTCCGTGGATGAAGGTCAAGAATCCGAAGACGGGCGGCGACATCGTCGTGAAAGACGTGATCGCCGACGCCTTCCTGCAGCAAATTCTGCTGCGCCCCGCGGAATACGACGTGATCGCCACGCTGAATCTGAACGGCGATTACGTGTCGGACGCGCTGGCCGCGCAGGTGGGCGGCATCGGCATCGCGCCGGGCGCGAACATGTCGGATTCGGTCGCGATGTTCGAGGCCACCCACGGCACGGCGCCGAAGTACGCGGGCAAGGACTACGTGAATCCGGGCTCGGAGATTCTCTCCGCGGAAATGATGCTGCGACACCTCGGCTGGTTCGAGGCGGCGGACCTCATCATCAAGTCGATGGAAACGTCGATCCTGCAAAAGCGCGTTACTTACGACTTCGCGCGTCTCATGGAAGGTGCGACGCAGGTTTCGTGTTCGGGCTTCGGGCAGGTGATGATCGAGAATATGTGAGCGCGCGGCCGGCCTTTAAAGCCGGCACGCTTTGCCGCAATTGTCTCGACCCGAACCCCGGTTGCCATCAGGCCGCCGGGGTTTTTGCGCCTCTCGATCCTGAGTGTCCCGATTGACGCACGGCGCGCCCGTTATTTGGGAAATCGGGCTATCCGCGTTTTTTCAGGGGGCGCGGCGATAAAGCCAAAAACTTGAAAAAGAAACCCTCTAAAAGCCACGCCCAAAAAGAAACCCGGCGCGAAGCCGGGTTTCAAAAGGACGGGAATCGAACAGATATCAGGCGGGTGCCTGGATGTTCGATGCCTGCTTGCCTTTCGGGCCTTGCACGACCTCGAAGGTCACCTTTTGGCCTTCCTTGAGGGTCTTGAACCCATTCATCTGGATGGCCGAGAAGTGTGCAAACAGATCCTCACCGCCTTCATCCGGCGTGATGAATCCGAAACCTTTTGCGTCATTGAACCATTTGACCGTACCAGTTGCCATTCCAACTTCCCATGTAACTCATGTCACTACCACGAGCCCTCGAAAAGCTCGACGACCGCGCGATGCAGCCGCTCCCTCCTCACAAGCTCACCATCGGCATTTTTTCGAAATTTGGCGCAGTGAAAAAAGTACCAGCTTGATTGTTGGGGCTCTTTATTCGGGTGTCAAGAAAATTTTGAGACGCCGTTGCGCCCGTTGCAAACAGGCGGTTTCCAGGGTTTTTCCCGCTTTCGTTATGTGCGGTTGCGCAAGCGGGCCGTCTTGAAAAGTCGCATAATCGTCTCACATGCTGTTCTGCGGGTCGCTCGCCGCTGGTGGCGCCAGCGGGCCGTGGCCAGCCAGCTCCGGCAGGTTGTGCGATACTCGATCCGACTGCGGCGCAACAAGGCCGCGAGCATGATCAGGATCGGGGCCGGCTCCGCAATCGGCTCGTTGATTGGCGCACGCGGGCGGTGCATTTCCGCCGGCGGCAGCGTTCGGGCTTACCGGCCGGCTGGGCCGGGTTTTGACAGGATTGCGTGCCTGTCCTAGTTGTTTAGAATGGGGTGTATGGCGATTATCCCGG
This sequence comes from uncultured Paraburkholderia sp., assembly GCA_940746715.1. Taxonomy (GTDB): domain Bacteria; phylum Pseudomonadota; class Gammaproteobacteria; order Burkholderiales; family Burkholderiaceae; genus Paraburkholderia. Next base: position 1,019,657 of record CALNWN010000001.1, on the reverse strand, counting down.
ACAAGCAGGACGGCACCGTACTGGAGCGGCAGGAGAAAAAGCTCAAGCCGCCGTCCATGTACAAGGTGGTGCTGCTGAATGACGACTTCACGCCAATGGAATTTGTCGTGATGATCGTGCAGGAATATTTCAATAAAGATCGTGAAACCGCAACACAGGTGATGTTGAAGGTGCATCGCGAGGGCAGGGGAGTTTGTGGGGTCTATACGCGGGACATCGCGTCGACCAAAGTCGAGCAAGTCGGTACCCACGCACGGCAGGCCGGGCATCCGCTGCAGTGTGTGATGGAGGAAGCATGATTGCCCAGGAACTGGAAGTCAGCCTGCACATGGCGTTCATGGAAGCACGCCAGGCGCGGCACGAGTTCATAACGGTCGAACATCTTTTGCTGGCTCTGTTGGACAATCCGACAGCGGCGGAGGTGTTGCGTGCATGCGCGGCCAATATCGAGGATCTGCGCCAGAACCTGCGCAACTTCATTCATGACAATACGCCGACCGTGCCCGGCACGGATGACGTCGACACGCAGCCCACGCTGGGTTTCCAGCGTGTGATCCAGCGCGCGATCATGCATGTGCAGTCCACCTCGAATGGCAAGAAGGAAGTCACCGGCGCAAACGTGCTGGTCGCCATTTTCGGCGAGAAGGATTCGCACGCGGTGTACTACCTGCAGCAGCAGGGCGTGACGCGTCTCGACGTGGTCAATTTCATCTCGCACGGCATCGCCAAGACGAGCGGCTCGGACGCCGCGAAAGCGAGCGACGCGAATGCCGAGTCCGACGAGGCCGCCGCGCAGAAAGAAACGCCGCTCGCACAGTTCACGCAGAACCTCAACCAGATGGCGAAAGACGGCCGCATCGATCCATTGATCGGGCGCGAGTCTGAAGTCGAGCGCGTGGTGCAGGTGCTGTGCCGCCGTCGCAAGAACAATCCGCTGCTGGTCGGTGAGGCCGGCGTCGGCAAGACGGCCATCGCCGAGGGCCTTGCATGGCGCATCACGCGCGGCGAAGTGCCGGACATTCTCGCCGACGCGCAGGTGTATTCGCTCGACATGGGGGCGCTGCTGGCCGGCACCAAGTATCGCGGCGATTTCGAACAGCGCCTGAAGACGGTTCTGAAGGAACTGAAGGAGCGTCCGCACGCCATTCTGTTCATCGACGAAATTCATACGCTGATCGGCGCGGGCGCCGCGTCGGGCGGCACGCTGGACGCGTCGAATTTGCTGAAGCCGGCGCTCTCGTCGGGCACGCTCAAGTGCATCGGCGCGACCACGTTCACCGAATATCGCGGCATCTTCGAAAAAGACGCGGCATTGTCGCGCCGTTTCCAGAAGGTCGACGTGACGGAACCGTCGGTCGAGCAGACGGTAGCGATTCTGCGCGGTCTCAAGTCGCGTTTCGAGGAGCATCACGGCGTCAAGTATTCGTCGGGTGCATTGTCGGCGGCGGCTGAGCTGTCGGCGCGCTTCATTACGGATCGTCATCTGCCGGACAAGGCGATCGACGTGATCGACGAAGCGGGCGCCGCGCAACGCATCCTGCCCAAGTCGAAGCAGAAGAAGACCATCGGCAAGAACGAGATCGAGGAAATCATCTCGAAGATCGCGCGCGTGCCGGCGCAAAGCGTGTCGCAAGACGACCGGAGCAAGCTGCAAACGCTGGACCGCGATCTGAAGAGCGTGGTGTTCGGCCAGGACCCGGCTATCGACGCGCTGTCGGCCGCTATCAAGATGGCGCGCGCGGGTCTCGGCAAGCTCGACAAGCCGATCGGCACGTTCCTGTTCTCGGGCCCCACGGGCGTCGGCAAGACGGAAGTGGCGAAGCAGCTGGCGTTCACGCTCGGCATCGAGCTGATCCGCTTCGACATGTCGGAATACATGGAGCGTCACGCGGTGAGCCGGCTGATCGGCGCGCCGCCGGGCTATGTCGGTTTCGACCAGGGCGGCCTCCTGACCGAGGCGGTCACGAAAAAGCCGCACTGCGTGCTGCTGCTCGACGAAATCGAGAAGGCGCATCCGGACATCTACAACGTGCTGCTGCAGGTCATGGACCACGGCACGCTGACGGACAACAACGGCCGCAAGGCGGATTTCCGCAACGTCATCATCATCATGACGACTAATGCGGGCGCCGAGGCAATGGGCAAGTCGGTGATCGGCTTCACGAACCGCCGCGAAACCGGCGACGAGATGGTCGATATCAAGCGCATGTTCACGCCGGAGTTCCGTAACCGTCTGGATGCGACCATCAGCTTCCGTGCGCTCGATGAAGAAATCATCATGCGCGTGGTCGACAAGTTCCTGATGCAGCTGGAAGATCAGTTGCACGAGAAGAAGGTCGACGCGCTCTTCACCGACGCGCTGCGCAAGCACCTCGCCAAGCACGGCTTCGATCCGTTGATGGGCGCGCGCCCCATGCAGCGCCTGATCCAGGACACGATCCGTCGTGCACTGGCCGACGAGCTGCTGTTCGGCAAGCTGATGAACGGCGGCCGCGTGTCCGTCGACGTCGATGCGGAAGACAAGGTGCAGTTGACCTTCGACGAGCATCCGGCGCCGCGCAATCCGAATCCGGAAGCGGTCGAAGTCGAGTAAGCCTTAGTGTCAGTGAGCGTCAGTTAGCGGCAATCGCCAAACGAAACGGCGTGGACTTGAGGTTCACGCCGTTTTTTTATGTTGCCAACGCTCAGTGCTTGCCGGTGCTGCCGAAGCCGCCCGCACCGCGCTCGCTCTGCTCGAATTCGTCGACGATATTGAACTTCGCCTGCACGACCGGCACGATCACGAGTTGCGCGAGGCGCTCCATCGGATTCAGCACGAAAGTCGTCTCGTCGCGATTCCACGTGGAGATCATCAGTTCACCTTGATAATCCGAATCGATCAGGCCGACCAGATTGCCGAGCACGATGCCGTGCTTGTGGCCGAGGCCGGAGCGCGGCAGGATCAGCGCCGCATAGCCGGGATCGCCGACGTGAATGGCGAGCCCCGTCGGCACCAGCGCGGTCTCGCCGGGTTTGAGCGTCAGCGGTTCGTTCAGGCACGCGCGCAGGTCGAGGCCCGCGCTGCCGGTGGTCGCGTAGGCGGGGAGCTGTTCGCGCATGCGCGCATCGAGAATCTTCAGGTCGAGTTTCATGCAGATCGGAAGGGTTAAGAAGTGGAAGCCGGGCGCCCGAGTTCGAACGCTTCGGCGAGAAGTTCATAGGAGCGCAGGCGCGCGCGATAGCTGCCCGCGACGGTGAGCACGATCAGCTCGTCGGCCTGGAATTGTTCCTGTAACGCATGCATCCGCTCGGTCACGACTTGCGGCGTGCCGATGATGCTGCGCGGCTTTTCCCGGTCTATCACCAGTTGCTCGCGCTCGCCGTATTCCTGCGCGATGCCTTGTGCGACGGTCGGGATCGGCTCGTTGAGACCATACGCCATTTGCACGCGACGCAGGTCGACGGCTTTTTCGAGGTCCGCCGCTTCCTGTTCGGTGTCCGCGCAAATCACGAAGACGGCGACTGCGAGATACGGTTGCTGCGCCTCCTGACTCGCCTCAAAACGCTCGCGATACGCACGCGCAACCTGATGCCCGAAATGCGCATTGATGAAATGCGCGAACGCGAAGCGGATGCCCAATTGCGCGGCAAGCAGACCGCCGAACTCGCTGGAGCCGAGCATCCACAGCTGCGGACGCGTGGGGACTTGCGGTTGCAGCAGCACGCCTTGCGCGATGTGGTCGGCGGGCAGCGCGCCGTGCATGAGCCCAACGAGATCAGCGACCTGCTGCGCAAAGAATTCGCCGCGGTTGTAGTCGCCGGCGGCCACGGCCTGGGCGGTGCGCATGTCGCCGCCGGGCGCGCGGCCCACGCCGAGGCCGATGCGATTCGGGAACAGCGCCTCGAGCATCATGAACTGCTCGGCAACCTTGAAGGGACTGTAGTACGGCAGCATGATGCCGCCCGAGCCCAGCCGGATGCGTCGCGTGACGCTGCCAAGGCGCGCCAGCATCACTTCGGGACAAGGATTCGACACGCCGCGCAGGCCGTGATGCTCGGCGCACCAGTAGCGCGTGTAGCCGAGGTCGTCAGCGACCTGCGCCAGTTCCACGGTCGCGGCGATCGCGTCCGCTACCGAATGCCCGGCGATGACGGGCGTTTGATCGAGCACGGAAAGTAGCGTCATTTCAGTGTGCTCCAAGTGCTTCGGTTCGCTTCCCTGAGCCGCGAGAAGTGAAAAGCGAGCGGCGGCGGGCTCAGCGAATCAGACTGGTGTCGGGCAGACGCTTCGCGATTTCCGCAATCAACGCGCGCGCGAGCGTCTGCTTGTCGGCGCGCGGCAGCCGCGTGGCGCCGGCGGCTTCGAAGAGAATCACTTCGTTGTCGTCCATGCCGAACGTAAGCGGTCCCAGATTGCCGATCAGAAGCGGCACGTTTTTGCGCACACGCTTTTCTTCGCCGTGCACTTCGAGATCGCCGCTTTCGGCGGCAAAACCGACAGCGAACGGCGGATGCGGCAGCTTCGCGACCGCAGCGAGAATATCCGGATTTTCGACGAACGAAAAAACAGGCAGCGCGCGGTCGGCGGCCTTCTTGATCTTGTGCTCGCTCGTGTGATCGACGCGCCAGTCGACGACTGCGGCGACGCCGATGAAAATGTCCGCGTCCGCCACCGAGCGCATCACTGCATCGTGCATCTGCCCAGCGGTTTGTACGTCTTCGCGGAACACGCCCCACGGCGTTTCGAGCGCGACCGGGCCGGCGACGAGATGCACGTCGGCGCCGGCCTGCTGCGCGGCGCGGGCGAGCGCAAAACCCATCTTGCCGCTCGAGCGGTTCGTGATGCCGCGCACCGGATCGAGCGGCTCGAACGTGGGGCCGGCGGTCAGCAGCACACGGCGGCCGGAGAGAATTTTCGGCGCAAAGAACGATGCGATGGCTTCGTAGGTGGCCGCGGCTTCCAGCATGCGGCCGTCGCCGATTTCCCCGCACGCTTGCGGGCCGGAGTCGGGGCCGAGCACTTCCACGCCGTCCGCCCGCAATTGCGCGACGTTGCGCTGCGTCGCCGGGTTTTGCCACATTTGCCGGTTCATCGCCGGCACGACGAGCAGCGGGCAGTCGCGCGCGACACACAACGTGGCAAGCAGATCGTCGGCCATGCCGTGCGCGAGTTTGGCGAGGAAGTCGGTGGAGGCGGGCGCGATCACGATCGCGTCGGCTTCACGCGACAGATCGATGTGCGCCATGTTGTTCGGCATGCGCGCGTCCCACTGGTTCGTGTAGACCGGGCGGCCGGACAGCGCCTGCATGGTGACGGGCGTGATGAACTGCGTGGCCGCTTCGGTCATGACGACCTGCACGGTCGCGCCCGCCTTCGTCAGCAGACGCGTGAGTTCGGCTATCTTGTAGCAGGCAATGCCGCCCGTCATGCCGAGGACGAGGTGTTTCCCTGCGAGTTCTGCGGTTGCCAACGAAAGCCTCCGACAAAGCGTGGTGGCCGAGCGCGGCGCGCTTGCACCGTTGCCGGCCGTCAAAGCGGACTTCATGCGCGCGGCCGCCAGGCCGACGAAGCGAGCGGGCCGCGCGCCTTTGGGCGAAGTGCCGTTAGCGCGAGCCGCGCACGCGGCGCAACTCGTCGATCACGAGCAGGATCGCGCCGATCGTAATGGCGCTGTCGGCGAGATTGAACGCCGGCCAGTGCCACGCACGCACGTGGAAGTCGAGAAAGTCGATCACGTGGCCATAGGCGAGCCGGTCGATCACATTGCCGAGCGCGCCGCCCAGAATCAGCGCAAGCGCCGTGCAGAACATCTTTTGCGCGCCGTGACGCTTGAGCAGATAGCAGATCACCAGCGCGGCGATCACGCCGAGCGCGGTGAAAGCCCAGCGCTGCCAGCCGCCCGCCATTGCCAGGAAACTGAACGCGCCGCCGCGGTTGTACACGAGAATCAGATTGAAAAACGAAGTGACCTCGTGCGGGACACCGTAGGCAAACACCTTCTGCACAGCGATTTTCGTCAGATGATCGAACAGAATGACGATCAGCGCGACGCCGAGCCAGGGCGCCAGCGAACTGTTTCCGGCGGAAGCTTTCGGTGTGGTTTTCGCCATTATGCCGCGCTCCTCGCTTTACCGTTGCCGAACAGATTGCTGATGCAGCGGCCGCACAGCGTGGGGTGCTCGGCGTTCGCGCCGACGTCCGCGCGGTAGTGCCAGCAGCGCTCGCACTTCAGATATTTCGAGGTGATGACCTCGACGCCTTCTTCCGCTTCGCTCTCGACCTGCACGACGCTCGCAGCCGACGTGATGAGCACGAACTTCAGGTCGTCGCCGAGGCTCGTGAGCGCGTCGTAACGCGCGCCGCTCGCCCGGATCTCCACTTCCGCTTGCAACGACGAGCCGATCAGATTCGCGACGCGCGCCTCTTCCAGTGCCTTCGTGACGTCGCCGCGCACGGCGCGCAGCAGCGTCCACTTGTCGAGCAGCGCGCCGGCGTCCGCCACCGCCGGGTACGCGTGATACGTCTCGGTGAAGATGGTTTCGCTGTTCGGCTGGAACACCTTCCACGCTTCTTCGGCGGTGAACGACAGGAACGGCGCCATCAGACGCAGGAGACCCTGCGCGATGTGATAAAGCGCGGTCTGCGCCGAGCGGCGCGCGACCGAATCCGGCGCCGTGGTGTACAGGCGGTCTTTCAGCACGTCCAGATAGAAGCCGCCGAGGTCTTCCGAGCAGAACGTCTGCAGCTTGGCGACGACCGGATGGAATTCGTACTTGTCGTAATGCGCGAGGATCTCGTTCTGCAGATTCGCCGTGAGCGCCACCGCATAGCGGTCGATCTCGAGCCAGTTGCCCACCGGGCGCGCGTTCTTCTCGTAGTCGAAATCCGACAGATTCGCGAGCAGGAAGCGCAGCGTGTTGCGAATGCGGCGATAGCTTTCCGTCACGCGCTTGAGAATTTCTTCTGAGATGGCCAGTTCGCCGGAGTAGTCGGTCGACGCGATCCACAAGCGGATGATTTCCGCGCCGAGGCGGTTCGCCACTTCGTGTGGGTCGATGCCGTTGCCGAGCGACTTGCTCATCTTGCGGCCTTCGCCGTCGACGGTGAAGCCGTGTGTCAGCAGCGCGTTGTAGGGCGGGCGGCCGTCCAGCATGGACGCCGTCAGCAGCGACGAATGGAACCAGCCGCGATGCTGGTCCGAGCCTTCGAGATACAGGTTGGCCGGGAATTGCAGTTCGTCTTTATGCGAGCCGCGCAGCACGTGCCAGTGCGTGGTGCCCGAATCGAACCACACGTCGAGCGTGTCACGGTTCTTTTCGTACAGATTTGCGTCGTCGCCGATCAGCTCGCGCGGATCGAGCGTTTGCCACGCCTCGATGCCGGCCTGTTCGACGCGCTTCGCGACTTCCTCCAGCAGCTCCGGCGTGCGCGGATGCAGCTCGCCGGTTTCCTTGTACACGAAGAATGCCATCGGCACGCCCCATTGGCGCTGGCGCGACAGCGTCCAGTCCGGGCGATTCGCGATCATGCTGAAGAGCCGCTGCTTGCCCCACGACGGATAAAACGCCGTGTTTTCGATACCTTCCAGCGCCGTGTCGCGCAGCGTCTTTGCGCTGTCGTTCGGCTTCACGTCCATGCCGGCGAACCATTGCGAGGTCGCGCGGTAGATGATCGGCGTCTTGTGGCGCCAGCAGTGCATGTAGCTGTGCGTGTACTTTTCAGTGCGCAGCAGCGACCCGGCGCCTTGCAGCGCTTCGACGATCTGCGGATTCGCCGCCCAGATCGACAGGCCGCCGAACAGCGCGAGCGATTCGATGTAGCGCCCGTCGCCCATGACCGGATTGATGATGTCGGAGTCGGCCATGCCGTGCGCCTTGCACGACACGAAGTCTTCCACGCCGTAGGCCGGCGACGAGTGCACGATGCCCGTGCCGGTTTCCGTCGTCACATAGTCGCCGAGGTAGACCGGCGAGGTGCGCTTGTAGCCCGGATGCGCGGACGCGAGCGTATGGTTAAAGCGCAGATCGACGAGCTTCGCGCCCGGCGTGACCGCGATCACCGAGCCTTCCAGGCCGTATGTCTTCAGACACGCCTCGACGCGTTCTTCGGCGAGGATCAGCAGGCCGCGCGGCGTGTCGACCAGTGCATAGACGATTTCCGGATGCAGGTTCAGCGCCTGGTTCGCCGGAATGGTCCACGGCGTGGTGGTCCAGATCACGATGCCGCCTTCGTTGCGCGGCAGCGCGGCGAGGCCGAACGCCTGCGCCGTCTTTTCCGGCTCGGCGAAGCTGAAGAGCACGTCGATGGTCGGATCGGTCTTGTCCTTGTACTCGACTTCCGCCTCGGCGAGCGCCGACCCGCAGTCGAAACACCAGTTGACCGGCTTGAGGCCGCGAAACACGTAGCCCTTTTCCATGATCTTCGCGAGCGCGCGGATTTCGCCGGCTTCATTGGCGAAGTTCATGGTCTTGTACGGATTGTCCCAGTCGCCGAGCACGCCCAGACGCCGGAAGCCGACCTTCTGCTTCTCGATCTGCTCGGTCGCGTAGGCGCGCGCCTTCTGCATGACTTCAGCGTCGGGCAGCGATTTGCCGAACTGCTTTTCGATCTGGATTTCGATCGGCATGCCGTGGCAGTCCCAGCCCGGCACGTAGACCGCGTCGAAGCCCGCCATGTTGCGCGCCTTGACGATCATGTCCTTCAGAATCTTGTTCACCGCGTGGCCGAGGTGAATGTCGCCGTTCGCATACGGCGGGCCGTCGTGCAGGATGAACTTTTTGCGGCCCCTGGAGGCGGCGCGGATTGTCTCGTAGACCTTGCGTTCCTGCCATTCCTTGACCCACTGCGGTTCGCGCTTGGGCAGGTCGCCGCGCATCGGGAACGGCGTGTCGAGCAGGTTCACGGGGTAGCGGGACTGCGGTTTCGAATCGGCTTTCTTGTTGCTCATGATGTGGTCGCGGTGAATTCTTTGTGAGCGCAGCGGGGCGCGGTTGGCGCACGATGCGCGAGAGCGTTGGGCGCGCCCGGCGGACATGTCGCGCTGATGCGCTGACGCCCCTCGATGCGCGCGAGCGATGGTCCATGCGGCTGGCATGCGCGCAGAGACCGCGGCGGCTATCTAATTCGGTCGGTGGCCGACGTGGCGAAACCGGTGGAGCGGCTGCCCGGCGTGCCCGCGCCGACGGCGGCGAACCACGCGCGCGCATTGACGACGTCGCGCGCAATGGCGGCGGTGAGCGTTTCGAGGTCGACGTACTTTTCCTCGTCGCGCAGCTTCTTCAGGAATTCGACGCGCACCAGTTTGCCGTACGCGTCGCCGTGCCAGTCGAGCAGATGCACTTCGAGCAGCACGCGGCCCGAATCGTCGACGGTGGGGCGCAGGCCGAGACTAGCGACGCCAGGCAGCGGTTCGTCGGCGACGCCGTGCACGCGCACGACGAAAATGCCCGCGAGCGCCGGCCGCTTGTGCGCGATCGGCAGGTTCAGCGTGGGAGAGCCGAGGTCGCGGCCGAGCTTCATGCCGTGCACGACGTGGCCGCTGATCGGATAGTCGCGGCCGAGCGCGGCGCGCGCCGCGTCCAGGTCGCCTGCCACCAGCGCCGCGCGCACGCCCGAGCTGGAAATGCGCGCGCCGGACGGGTCGGCGACCGTGGCCATCTGCTCGACTTCGAAGCCGTGCTGCTGGCCAGCCGCCTTGAGCGACTCGAAATCGCCCGCGCGCTTTGCGCCGTAGCGGAAGTCGTCGCCGATCATCACCCAGCGCGCGTGCAGTCCGTTGACGATGATCCGTTCGACGAATGCATCTGGCGACTGGCTCGCGAACGTGTGGTTGAAATGCTCGACGACCACGCGGTCTACCCCGTTGGTGCGCAGCGCCTCCAGCTTGTCGCGCAGCATGGCGATGCGCGGCGGCGCGCCGGCCGGGTTGAAGAATTCGCGCGGGTGCGGCTCGAAGGTCATCACGCAGACGGGCAGGCCGCGCGCGTCGGCCGCCGCGCGCACATGCGCGAGCAAAGCCTGATGGCCGCGGTGGACACCGTCGAAGTTGCCGATGGTCAGTGCGCAGGGCGCACGGCTTTCAGCGTTGGGAAGACCGCGGAAGACTCTCACGATAGCGCGTCGGGGTAGGGCGGCCACAGGGCCGCAAAACAAACAATTATAAACGCTCGGCGCGGCCGACGGCGGCGCGTCGCAGTTTGAGTGTCAATGATAAAATCCACGCATGAAAAAACTCGTCATCCTGATTTCGGGGCGGGGAAGCAACATGGAAGCCATCGTCCGCGCGTGTGCGGACGATGGCTGGCCGGCGCAGGTCGCCGTCGTGATTGCCAACCGTCCTGACGCCGCGGGCCTTGCCTTCGCGGCGTCGCGCGGCATTGCCACGGCGGTGGTCGACCATCGCCAGTTTCCCGATCGCGAGCGCTTCGACGCGGCGCTCGCCGAACAGATCGATAGCTTCGCGCCCGACCTCGTCGTGCTCGCCGGCTTCGTGCGCGTGCTGACGGCCGGTTTCGTCGACCGTTATGCGGGGCGCATGCTGAACGTGCACCCGTCGCTCCTGCCGAGCTTTCCGGGGCTCAAAACGCACCAGCAGGCGCTCGACGCCGGCGTGCGCCTGCACGGCGCGTCGGTGCATTTCGTGACGTCGCAGCTCGATCACGGGCCGATCGTCGTGCAGTCGGCGGTGCCCGTCGAGGCCGGCGACACGCCTGCCACGCTCGCCGAGAAGGTGCTCGCCACGGAACACATCATTTATCCACGCGCGGTGCGCTGGTTCGTCGAAGGGCGCCTTGCGCTCGACGGCCTGCGCGTCACGCTTACGCCGCCGGAGCCGCAATGGCTCTTTGCCGGTCACACCGCCGGAGAGGGCGCATGAGATTGCATGGTTTTCTGATTGGACAAACTGAGACGCTGCTGGCCGAAGTCCTAAGACTGAACGGTCCCGCCGACGCCACCACCAGCCGCTTTTTCCGCGCGCACCCGAAGCTCGGCCACGGCGAGCGCGGTGTGATCGCCGAAGCGGTCTTTGCGGTGCTGCGCCGGCGCATGGAATTCGCGCATCTGGCCGAAAGCGGCACGGGCAGCTCGGCGCGCCGCATGGCCCTGCTCGGCCTGATGCAGACGGCCGGTCGCGCGGCGCTCAAGCCGTTCGTGTCGGAGGCGGAGTCCAGGTGGCTCGACCACGTCGCGACGATCGACCCGGAAAGCCTGCCGCTGCGCATTCGCCTGAACTTGCCGGACTGGATTCATCAGGCGCACGCCAAGCGTTTCGAACCCGCGGAACTCGCGCAACTGGCCGCCGCGCTGAATTACCCGGCGCCGCTCGATCTGCGCGCCAATCCGATGAAGGCGAGCCGCGATGAGGTGCTCGGCGCGCTGTCGAAAGCGGGCATCGAGGCGGGCGCCACGCCGTTCGCGCCGTTCGGCGTGCGGGTGGCCGGCAAGCCGCCGCTCACCAAGCTCGACGCGTTCCAGCAAGGTTGGCTCGAAGTGCAGGACGAAGGCAGCCAGCTGCTGTGTTCTCTCGTTGCGCCGAAGCGCGGCGAGATGATCGTCGACTTCTGCGCGGGCGCGGGCGGCAAGACCCTCGCGCTCGGCGCGGCCATGCGCTCGACCGGGCGCCTCTATGCGTTCGACATCTCCGAGCGGCGCCTCGCCAAGCTCAAGCCGCGCCTTGCGCGCAGCGGCTTGTCCAATGTGAATCCGGTGCTGATCGACAGCGAGCACGACGCGAAGATCAAGCGCCTCGCGGGCAAGATCGACCGCGTGCTCGTGGATGCGCCGTGCAGCGGCCTCGGCACGCTGCGCCGCAATCCCGATCTGAAATGGCGCCAGTCGCCGGAATCGGTTGCCGAACTCGCGCCCAAGCAGGCGTCGATTCTGGCGAGCGCGGCGCGGCTCGTGAAGAAGGGCGGGCGTCTCGTCTACGCGACCTGCTCGATTCTGGAGGCGGAAAACGAAGCGGTCGTGCAGCAATTCCTCGCCGATCACCCGGACTTCGCGCTCGTCCCTGCGCGCGAGGTGCTGGCCGAGCAGCGCATCGACCTCGAAATTGGCGACTATCTGTCGCTCTGGCCGCATCGCCACGCGACCGACGGCTTCTTCGCCGCCGTGCTCGAGCGGCAAAGCTGAGTGTCGGGGCTCGATGCCCTGGCCTTATCGGCCGGTTCGCGCGTGAATTGTCTGAAGCGCGGCCCGGCCATTCCGTCGACATCATGCAAAACCGTATCTTTTCCCATCTATTCGGCGATCTCGCGCGCGATTTCGGCCAGCCGGCGATGCTCTGGCAAGTCGGCGTGCTGGTCGGAACGCTCGCGCTTGCCTGGCTCCTTGCGCGCCTGCTACGCCGCGCGCTCGACTTGCGCCGCCAGACGCGCTACCAGACGCTGCGCTTCGGCGCCGAAAGCCTGAACCGGGCGTTTTTCCCGCTGATCGGCGCGGTGCTGGTGTGGCTCGCGCGGTCTGTCGCGGGCCAGTTCATTCATACGTCGCTGCTCGATCTGGCCTTGGTGCCGCTGTTCGGCATCGGCTTGATTTACATCGTGTTTTTCTTCGCGCGACGCGTCTTTAGTCAGGACGGCGAGACGCATCCGTGGCTTTTCCTCGTCGAGAAGATTGTTTCGCTCGTCGTCTGGGTCGCCATGGTCCTGACCGTGATGGGCATTCAGGACGACGTGATCGCGTGGATGGCGAGCGTGCACTTTCGCGTCGCCAATGCGCACATGACGCTGCCCTCGCTCGTCACCGGCCTGCTCTGGGTGTGCGTGACGATGATCGTCGCGATGTGGCTCGGCTCGGCCTTCGAAGACCGGCTGATGCGCGCCACGACGCTCGACGCCAATCTGAAAGTGGTGGTCGCGCGCGTCGGCCGCGCGGCATTCATGCTGGCCGCGGTGCTGATCAGCCTGTCGCTCGTCGGCATCGACATCACCGTGCTAGGAGTGTTCGGCGGCGCGCTCGGCGTGGGGCTCGGTTTCGGGCTGCAGAAGATCGCGAGCAACTACGTGTCGGGCTTCATCATCCTCATAGACCGGTCGCTGCGGATCGGCGACACGATCAATGTGAGCGGCCTGCAAGGCATGGTCACGCAGATCCGCACCCGCTACACGGTGGTGCGCGGCCTCGACGGCATCGAAACGCTGATTCCGAACGAAAAGCTGATCACCGACGTCGTGCAGAACCAGTCGTCCTACCTCACGCGCGGCTACGCGAAGGCGGCCGTGCAGATCGCCTACACGGCCGACGTCGAGCAGGCCATGGCGCTCCTCGTGCAGGCCGCCGACGGCGTGCCACGCGTGCTGGCCGACCCCGCGCCCACGCCTTACCTCGTGGGCTTCGGCGCGGACGGCATCAACCTGGAGCTCGGTTTCTGGATCGCGGATGCGGCGACCGGCACCTCGGCCGTGCGCTCGGCGGTCAATCGCAACATCTGGCAGCTTTTCTCCGCGCACGGCATTTCCATTCCTTTCGCGCAACGCGAAGTGCGCATTGTGGGCAGCGCCGCAAACGTGGTAAACCTCGGCGGCGCCGCGCCACAATCGGTAACGATGACCGCTCCCGCGGCCAATCAGGCGGACAACGCCCTGTAAAGGGCTCCTTCGGGCCTGTAGCGAACGCCGACTCGTTTGCTGCAGGCTATCGCGCATTGATGCCGCACAAAAATCCCTATTTGTTACAAACACTTGGAACGCTTCCAGTAGAATGTCGTCCAATCCCGCTGTATGCTTTCACTTTCTTGACACGCGCAGCTCGCGCGCGTCTCGTGTCTCTCGTTCCACAGGTAAATTGCCTTGTTGAATTCCTTGCTTGATTTCCTTGCCCACGGCCTGCTGCACTTCTCGTGGTGGCAACTTGTGCTGTACACGCTCGCGGTGACGCACGTCACGATTATCGGCGTGACGGTTTATCTGCACCGCTGCCAGGCGCACCGCGCGCTGGAGCTGCACCCCGTCGTCAGTCATTTTTTCCGGTTCTGGCTGTGGATGACCACGGGCATGCTGACCGGCCAGTGGGCGGCCATTCACCGTAAGCACCACGCCAAGTGCGAAACGGAAGAAGATCCGCACAGCCCGCAAACGCGTGGCATCTGGAAGGTGCTGCTCGAAGGCGCGGAGCTGTATCGCGTCGAAGCCAAAAACGAAGAAACCATGCGCAAATTCAGTCACGGCACGCCGAACGACTGGATGGAGCGCAACGTCTACACGAAGTACCCGATCCTCGGCGTGAGCCTCATGATGGTGCTTAACATCGCGCTGTTCGGCGTGGTCGGTCTGACCATCTGGGCGGTGCAGATGGTGTGGATCCCGTTCTGGGCGGCCGGCGTGGTCAACGGTCTCGCGCACTTCTGGGGCTACCGCAACTTCAACTCGTCGGACGCCAGCACGAACATCTTCCCGTGGGGCATCATCATCGGCGGTGAAGAACTGCACAACAATCATCACACGTATGCGACGTCGGCCAAGCTGTCGAACAAGTGGTACGAGTTCGACATCGGCTGGATGTATATCCGCATCATGTCGGCTTTCCGTCTCGCGAAAGTGAAGAAGGTTGCGCCGCCCACACCGCGTCTGACCACCAGCAAGCTGGTGCTCGACCAGGACACGCTGCAGGCCGTTCTGGCCAACCGCTATGAAGTGATGGCGCGTTACGGCAAGGCGCTTAAGCGCGCCTATCGTCAGGAGCTCGCGCACCTGAAGGAAGTCGGCGCACGCGAGAAGTATCAGGTCATGCGCGGCGCGCGCAGCTGGTTCCACAAGGAAGAAGCAGGGCTCGACGAGCCGCAGAAGCGTCTGTTGCCGCAAATTTTCGCGAATAGCCAGAAGCTGAAGACCTACATCGACATGCGCAACGAACTCGCCGCCATGTGGGAGCGCTCGAACGCATCGCGCGATCAACTGCTGGTGCAGTTGCAGGACTGGTGTCATCGTGCAGAGGCGAGCGGCATCAAGGCGCTGCAGGAATTCGCGATGCGACTGCGCCGTTATGCTTGACCACGAAATCCATTAAAATTTCGTTACGTCACAAAACCCCGCGTTGGCGGGGTTTTGCTTTTTGGGCCGCGGAAAATGCAGCGCGACGCGATGAGCAGTCTGCGGCGGCAGAGCGAAGGCAGAGGAGATCATGAACCAGCAGGCGATCAGGACCGTCGAATACGACCGGCCGCAGGCGCAGGGCAAGTCCTGCGGAATCGGACAGGCGTGGGGAAGGTGCCCGACATGCCGTCGGCGGAGCAGAAAGTGGCGCTGAAGGAGCGCATCCGCGCGTTGCTCAAACGCGAGAAGGCCGTGCTCGTTGCGCATTACTACGTCGATGCTGAATTGCAGGAGCTCGCCGATGAAACCGGCGGCTGCGTGGCCGATTCGCTGGAAATGGCGCGCTTCGGTCGCGACCACGACGCGCAAACGCTCGTGGTGGCGGGCGTGCGCTTCATGGGCGAGACCGCGAAAATTCTGAGTCCCGACAAGCGCATTGTGATGCCGGATCTTGACGCGACCTGCTCGCTCGATCTCGGCTGCCCCGTCGACGAATTCTCGGCTTTTTGCGACGCGCACCCGGATCGCACCGTGGTCGTGTACGCGAACACCAGTGCGGCGGTGAAGGCTTGCGCGGACTGGATGGTGACTTCGTCTATCGGGCTGGAAATCGTTGCCGACCTGCACGCGCGCGGCGAGAAGATGATCTGGGCGCCGGACCGGCATATTCAGAGCAAGACCGGCGCGGACATGCTGATGTGGCAGGGCTCCTGCCTCGTGCACGACGAATTCAAGGGTATCGAGCTCGATTTGCTGCGCGCCGAATATCCGGGCGCGAAAGTGCTCGTCCATCCGGAGTCGCCGGCAATGTGGTGGCGCTGGCCGATGTCGTCGGTTCGACCACGCAATTGATCGACGCGGCGCAAAAGCTGGATGCGACGCACTTCATCGTCGCAACCGATCTCGGCATTCTGCACAAGATGCAGCTCGCCGCGCCCGGCAAGACGCTGATCGCCGCGCCTACCGCCGGCAATAGCGCGACGTGCAAGAGTTGCGCGCACTGTCCGTGGATGGCCATGAACGGACTCGCGAATCTCGCGGACGTGCTCGAGCGCGGCCACAACGAGATTTTCGTCGACCGTGCCATTGGCGAGCGGGCGCGCGTGCCCATCGACCGCATGCTCGACTTCGCGGCGCGTCACAAGAAGCGCGTGCAAGCAAGCGGCGACCTTGCGCGCGACGCGCAGTTGTACTCGAACGTGGGAGCCGCTTGATGAACGCGGTCGCGCAGAGTTCAGCAGAGGCCGGTTCCACCGGCTATCGCGAGGAAGAAGCTGTGTCGCCGCTGTTCGCGGAGGTTCGCTCGCAGTACGGCGCGGCTTTCGACGCAGCGCTCGCGCGCAATGTCGCGGATGCGCTCGCCGAAGACATCAGCACCGGCGATCAGACCGGCCGCCTCGTGCCCGCGGAGGAAATTCGCAGCGCGCGCGTCATTGTTCGCGAGGACGCGGTGTTGTGCGGTGTGCCGTGGTTCAACGCCGTGCTGCGGCAGGTCGACTCGCGGATCGAAGTGCATTGGCGTTATCGCGAAGGCGACCGGATGACGGCGGACACGCCCGTGTGCGAACTGCGCGGGCCGGTCCGTGCGCTGCTGACCGCGGAGCGTAACGCGCTCAACTTCCTGCAATTGCTGTCCGGTGTGGCGAGCGCGACACGCCGTTACGTCGATGCAATCGCCCACACGCGTACGCGCATTCTCGACACGCGTAAAACTCTGCCGGGTTTGCGGCTCGCGCAGAAATACGCGGTGCGGGGCGAATCAGCGGCTCGCTTTGTACGACGGCATTCTGATCAAGGAAAACCACATCGCCGCGGCCGGCGGAGTGGACGCGGCGCTGGCACTCAACGCGGGCGTGTCGATCCAGATCGAAGTCGAGACGCTCGAGCAGTTAGAAACGGCGTTGGCGCATCGTGCGCAATCCATCCTGCTCGACAATTTTTCTTTCGACGCAATGCGTGAAGCCGTCCGCATCACCGCTGGGCGCGCGGTGCTGGAAGTGTCCGGCGGCGTGAACTTCGAAACGGTGCGGACTATCGCGGAAACGGGCGTCGACCGCGTGTCCATCGGCGCCCTGACGAAGGACGTGCGCGCGACGGACTATTCGTTGCGAATCGTCTGACGCTGCTTTCTGGCGTTTGAGCTTGCATCACACGTTGCGGTTGCGCACGTGCTCAGGCGAGAGCACGGTCGGCAATGCTTTAGGCAAAGTTGCCGGCCAGTCACGGCTGAAATGCAGGCCGCGGCTTTCACGCCTCGACCGTGCGCCGTCGACGATCAACGAAGCCACATCCACCAGATTGCGCAACTCCAGCAGGTCGCGGCTCACCTTGAAGTTCGCGTAGTACTCGTGAATCTCGTCGCGCAACAGGGCAAGCCTGTGCCGCGCCCGCGCGAGCCGTTTGTCCGTGCGCACGATGCCCACGTAGTTCCACATGAGCCGGCGCAGCTCGTCCCGATTGTGGGCGACCACCACTTCTTCGTCCGGATCGGACACGCGGCTCTCGTCCCAATCCGGCAAAGGTGCATGAACCGCGCCGCAGAAGCCTTCCTCTTCGATTGCGCGCGCGGCCGGGCGGCCAATCACGAGGCACTCCAGCAGTGAATTGCTGGCGAGGCGGTTCGCGCCATGCAGCCCCGTGCAGGACGTTTCGCCCAACCGCGTAGAGGCCCGCGAGGTCGGTGCGGCCCGCCAGATCGGTGACGACGCCGCCGCACGTATAGTGCGCCGCCGGCACGACCGGAATGGGTTCCTTCGTGATGTCGATGCCGAATTCGAGACAACGCGCGAGGATCGTCGGGAAATGCTCGCGAAGAAAGTCGGCCGGCTGATGGCTGATGTCCAGATACACACAGTCGATGCCGCGCTTCTTGATCTCGAAGTCGATGGCGCGAGCGACGATGTCGCGTGGCGCCAGTTCGGCGCGCTCGTCGTGATTCGGCATGAAACGCGTGCCGTCCGGCAGCTTGAGCATGCCGCCTTCGCCGCGCACCGCTTCCGAGATCAGAAACGACTTCGCGTACGGATGGAACAGACACGTCGGATGAAACTGGATGAACTCCATGTTCGAAACGCGGCAGCCCGCGCGCCACGCCATGGCGATACCGTTGCCCGTCGCCGTGTCGGGATTGGTGGTGTACAGATAGACCTTGCCGGCGCCGCCCGTGGCGAGTACCGTGTGCGGCGCCTCGATGGTGACCGTGCGGCCGCTTTGCACGTCGAGCGGCATAGAGGCCGTGACAACGGCGGCCCGGCAGCCCCAGCCGGTCCGACGTGATGAGGTCGATCGCGTAGTGGTCTTCGAGCAGCGTGATATTCGGATGCCGACGCATACGTTCGCTTAGCGTAGTGACCACCGCGTGGCCCGTTGCGTCCGCCGCATGAATGATGCGCCGGTGGCTGTGGCCGCCCTCGCGAGGAAGCCGAGTTCCGCGGCGTCGTCTTTCGTGAATGGCACGCCCTGTTCGATCAGCCATTCGATCGCAGCCCGCCCATTTTCGACGATGAAGCGTGTGGCCGCTTCGTCGCACAGGCCGCCTGCAATCAGCGTGTCGCGCACGTGATTTCGACGCTGTCCGCGGAATCGAGCACCGCGGCGATGCCGCCTTGCGCCCAGTCGCTCGCGCCTTCAGTCATCGACCGCTTGGCGATCACCGCAACCCGCCGCGTCTCGGCGAGATTGAGCGCGACGCTCAGCCCCGCGAGACCGCTACCGACAATCGCCACATCGAATTCCATTGCTTGTATCTCCGTCTTTCGTTCTGCTGTGCCAGCGCGTTGCTCGCGCACTGCTGAAACGAGAGAGGATACGCGCCGCGACGGTCGAGGGAAAGCTGGCCGGACGGCATAGGACGTTGTTGACGCGAAGAGGGCGGTCGCGCCGGTGCATCTGGTCGGCCACACCGGGTGAAAGAGCCGGCCAAAAACAAAAAGCCCCACACGAATGCGGGGCTTCTTTGCACATGTCTTCGCCTTCGTCAAAAGGCAGGAGTCAAGACTTACCTGATCTTGGTTTCCTTGTACTCAACGTGCTTGCGGACGACCGGATCAAACTTCTTGATCAGCATCTTTTCCGGCATGTTGCGTTTGTTCTTCGTGGTCGTGTAGAAGTGACCCGTGCCTGCGGTCGATTCCAGCTTGATCTTGTCGCGTGCGCCTTTCGCCATGATTTACTCCTTAGGCTTCACCGCGTGCGCGCAGATCTGCGCGCACAGCGTCGATACCGTTCTTGTCGATCAGGCGCAGGCCGGCGTTCGAAATACGCAGACGCACCCAACGGTTTTCGCTTTCCACCCAAATGCGGCGGCTTTGCAGGTTCGGCAGGAACCGGCGCTTGGTCTTGTTGTTCGCGTGGGAAACGTTGTTGCCGCTCATCGGCGCTTTCCCAGTTACTTGGCATACGCGTGCCATGAGAGCCACTCCTAATACGCTAATTCTGAGTTCGAACGCCGTGAAAGTTTCCCGAAAAGAAAAGAGTCGCGCTGAAATCAGGCACGTATCCTTTCCGGAACGCCTTGGCGGCTTCGGAACAGGGGGTTGGAAATAGGTAAACCGAAATTCTAGCAGGAAAAACGCCGCAAAATCAAACCTTATTTGCGGCGGCGAGACAGTGTCCGGCGAGTTTTTCGTTGTCGTTCACATTCTTTTCATGCCAGTCGAAGAGCCGCGCAAGGCCCTCGCCAGGCTGCCTGATGGGAGCTTCAGGCTGGATTTACGGCCAGCCGGCGCGGGCGAACGAGTATACGCTGTCCGCGCCGATCACCAGATGATCCACCAGTTGCACATCGATCAGCGCGAGCGCTTCGCGCAGCGTGTGCGTCAGCCTGCAGTCGCTCGCGCTCGGCTGTACCGCGCCGGAAGGATGGTTGTGCGCGACGATCAGGCTCGCCGCATTGAGCGCGAGCGCGCCGCACGATCTCGCGCGGATACACGGCCATGCGCGTGAGCGTGCCGCGCGCGCTTTCCTCGCTGCGGATCAGCCGATGCCGGGCGTCGAGGAACAGCGACACGAACACTTCCTGCGGACGGCCGCCGATCAGAAGCCGCAGGTAATTTTCCACGGCCTCCGGCGAATTCATCAGCGAACGCCGGCGCATCTTGTCGACGAGCGAGCGGCGCGCCATTTCCATGATGGCGAGCAGTTGCGCCTTCTTCGCCGGGCCGATACCCCGCAGCCCGTCGAAATCGGCGTAAGTCGCGTCGAGCATCGCCCGCAGCGAACCGAAGCGCTCGAGCAGCTCACGCGCGACGCTGAACACGTCGTGGCCCGGCAGACCTGAGCCGAGTACGAGCACGATCATCGGTATCCGACAGCACGCCGGGGCCCTGATCGATCAGCCGCTCGCGTGGCATATCGCGTTTGGGCCACTTGCGCCTGCGACGCGCCTTGGGTTTGTCGGCAGCCGGGGCAACCGGCGGCGAACGGGCGAAATCGAACGTTGGTGCGACGATTGGGGACGCATAATCAGACACAGATAGTTCCTCCGCTTGAGGTTCCGGGCCGGTGCGCGATGGACGCAAGCCGAGCCCGGCCATGTGGCTTACAATAGATGCTTTGCGCACGGCACGCCGACGGTTTGCCGCACGCGTTGCCTGCGCCCGCGGCGCACGCGTGAGAGCGCGCTTCGACTGAGCGAGCACTGCATGAGCATCATCGACATTTCCGAAGTGAAGCCCGGTTCACACGTGACGCTTCACTACCGGCTTTCCCTTGCCGATGGCGCCGAAGTCATCAATACCTTCAACGACAAGCCCGCCACGCTGCTGCTCGGCGCCGGTCAGCTCGCGCCGCCGCTGGAAGACATTTTGCTGGGTTTGAAGGTGGGCCACCACTCGACCTTTCAGCTAGCTCCCGGCGCCGCATTCGGGCCGCGCAACCCGGAGTTGATCCAGCGCGTGTCGCTGGCCACGCTGCGCGAAAACAGCATGATCGGCGAGGATTTTTCGCCGGGTGACCTGGTCGAATTCAACGCGCCGGGCGGCGGCCGCTACGCTGGCGTTCTGAAAGAAGTGAACGAAACGTCGGCCCTGTTCGATTTCAACCACCCGCTTGCCGGCCAGGCGCTGGCGTTCGAAGTGAAAATCATCGGGATTCTGTAAACATGAGCATCGCGGATACGACCCTAGCCGAAACGGAGATCCTGCTGGCGCAGCCGCGCGGGTTCTGTGCCGGCGTCGATCGGGCTATCGAGATCGTCGAGCGCACCATCAAGCTGCACGGCTCGCCGATCTACGTGCGTCACGAAATCGTCCATAACGCCTACGTCGTCGAAGATCTGCGCAAGAAGGGCGCGATCTTCATCGAGCGGCTCGAGGAAGTGCCGCCCGGCAACACGGTGATCTTCAGCGCGCACGGTGTGTCGAAAGCGGTGCGCAGCGAGGCCGAGTCGCGCGGGCTGCGTGTCTACGACGCGACCTGTCCGCTCGTCACCAAGGTGCATATCGAAGTTGCGAAGATGCGCCAGGACGGCTTCGACATCGTGATGATCGGCCACAAGGGTCATCCGGAAGTGGAGGGCACGATGGGCCAGGCGGGCGAGGGCATGCATCTCGTCGAGGACATCGAAGACGTAGAGGCGCTGCAGCTCGCGGACCCGGAGTGGATCGCGTTCGTCACGCAAACCACGCTGTCGGTGGACGACGCCGCGGAAATCATCGGCGCGCTTAAGGCGAAATATCCGTCTATTCGCGAGCCGAAAAAGCAGGACATCTGTTACGCCACGCAGAATCGTCAGGACGCGGTCAAGTTCATGGCGCCGCAGTGCGATGTGGTGATCGTGGTGGGCAGCCCGAACAGCTCGAACTCGAACCGGTTGCGCGAGCTGGCGGAAAAACTCGGCGTGCCTTCCTATATGGTGGATTCGCCTGATCAGATTGACCCGGCGTGGGTCGAGGGCAAGCGCCGCATCGGCGTCACGGCGGGCGCTTCGGCGCCGGAAGTGCTGGCGCAGGCGGTGATTGCGCGCTTGCGCGAACTGGGCGTGCGTCATGTACGCGCGCTCGAGGGCATCGAGGAAAATATCGCGTTTCCCCTGCCGCGCGGGCTGGGCTTGCCCGCCTGATACGCCTGCCAACTGGTCGTTAATAACGCGCCTTCGGGCGCTTTTTTTGCACGCCGCCGGTAATCTCACAGAAATAGGTGACGGATCGCTGTCGCCCACGCTTTGCCTCTGCCCCATGCCGAATCTTTTTTGAAAAATGATCTGGCATTTAATTCCTTTTCGCCCGATACGTCCCCGTTTTTGCGTCGAAGCCGCCCGCAAACTTTTTTGACGCACTAAGATGGTGCCTGGCACAAGACGCGTCGTTCAAGACAACGATGTGACGCAAACCGTGCTGTGGCCGGGCGCGCCGGGAACCGGCTGCAACAGTTGATGCCGCGGAGTTCTGCGCTGGGGTAACTGATGCACGAAAATCAGTCGCAACCAGGTTGCGCCTTTTGCTCGGCAGCGGTCTCAAAATACGGTTGCAATGCAGGAAAACCCTGCCGGTTCAACAATATTGCCCGTCGCAAAATTGGAGTTACAATGCGCGCGTTCTCAAGGCCTTAGGGCCTTCCGAACACGAGTTTCAGCAAGGGCGGGAGACCTAATTAATGCGAGTCAAGTTTGCTTACGCCGTGTCCATCGCGGCCGCGGTTGCGATGTTGACCGCGTGCGGCAAAAAACAGGATGGCGAGGCGGGAGCAGGCGCATCGGCGGCAGTGGCGGCGTCCGCCGCGCCGGCAAGCGAGGCAATTGTCATGAAGATCGGCCATGCGGCCCCGCTGACGGGCGGCATCGCGCATCTGGGCAAGGACAACGAAAACGGCGCGTCTCGCGGTCGAGGAAATCAATGCTCATGGCCTGACCATCGACGGTCACAAGATCGACTTGTAACTGGACGCGCAGGATGACGCCGCCGACCCCAAAGTGGGCACGGTGGTCGCGCAGAAACTGGTGGACGATCGCGTGGTGGCCGTCGTCGGCCACCTGAATTCGGGCGTGTCGATTCCGGCTTCGAAGATCTATAGCGATGCGAGCATCGTGCAGATCTCGCCGTCGTCGACGAACCCGGCGTACACGCAGCAGGGCTTCAAGACCGACCTACCGGGTCGTCGCCACAGACGCGCAGCAGGGTCCGGCGCTCGCCAATTACGCCACGAAGGCGTTGGGCGCCAAACGTATCGCCGTCGTGGACGATGCAACCGCCTACGGCAAGGGGCTCGCGGAGGAATTCGCGAAGACCGTCGAGGCGAACGGGGCGAAGATCGTCGCGCGTGAAGCGACGAACGACCGGGCCACGGACTTCCGGGCCATCCTCACGAAGATCAAGAGTGTTCATCCGGACGCCATCATGTTCGGCGGAATGGACGCGACGGGCGGGCCGTTTGCCAAACAGGCGGCGGCGCTCGGTATCAGGGGCAAAAATCCTTGGCGGCGACGGCGTGTGCCGACAAGGTAGGTGAGCTGGCGGGCCCCGCCGTGCAAAACTTGGCCTGTTCGGAGGCGGGACTCGCGCTTTCGAAAATGGACAGGGAGCGGACTTCGAAAAGAAGTACGTCGACCGCTTCCACACGCCGGTGCAGATTTACGCACCGTTCACGTATGACGCTGTGTACGTGATTGTCGATGCAATAGCGCGCTAATTCGATCGAGGCGCCCAAGGTGCTGGCTGTGATGCCGTCAACCGATTACAACGGGTTAATCGGCCGGATCGCGTTCGACGACATGGGTGATTTGAAAGAGGGCGCCATTACGCTTTACGACTTCAAAGATGGCAAGAAAGCGGTTCTCGACGTCGTAAAGTAAAGATGTGATGACGGGACGTTCAGCCTGACGGCACCGAACCATCCAACGGTGCCGGTTTTGCATCCGCCGAAGGCGAGCCAGCGACTGTGACCCAGTCGTCTTCGCAAACCGGCGGCGGATAAACCCTTACCGGTCTTTTACATCAGTACCCGCAGTGCCATTGAGATTGCGTGACGCATCACCGCCCACCGGCTGATGAAGAGCGCGAATCCAGTCGCACGGGCTAAGGAGCATTAAATGGATATCTTCATCCAGCAGATCCTAAACGGACTGGTGCTTGGCAGCGTTTATGCCATCATCGCACTGGGCTATACGATGGTTTACGGCATTCTCGGCATCATCAACTTCGCTCACGGCGACGTGTTGATGGTGGGCGCGATGGTTGCGCTTTCCGCCATAGGCGTGCTGCAGAACCACTTCCCCGGCTTAGGCAATGTGCCGACGCTATGCATCGCGCTTGCAATCGCCGCCGTGGTTTGCGCGGTGGTCGGCTACACGATCGAGCGCGTGGCCTACCGGCCGTTGCGCAAGGCGCCGCGTCTCGCGCCGCTGATCACCGCAATCGGCGTGTCGATCCTGCTGCAGACGCTCGCCATGATGATCTGGTCGCGCAACCCGCTGCCGTTCCCGCAACTGCTGCCCACCGATCCGCTGAACGTCATCAAGGCCACCGACACGATGCCCGGCGCCGTGATCTCGATGACTGAAATCGTCATCATCGTCGTCGCGTTCCTCGTGATGGCGGGCCTGCTGCTCCTCGTGCACAAGACCAAGCTCGGCCGTGCAATGCGCGCGATTGCCGAGAACCCGGGCGTCGCCTCGCTGATGGGCGTGAACCCGAACTTCGTGATCTCGGCCACCTTCATGATCGGCTCGGCGCTGGCTGCGCTCGCCGGCGTGATGATCGCGTCCGAATACGGCAACGCCCACTTCTACATGGGCTTCATCCCCGGCCTGAAGGCGTTTACCGCGGCGGTGCTGGGCGGTATCGGCAACCTGGGCGGCGCGATGGTCGGCGGCGTGATTCTGGGGCTCATCGAACAGTTGGGCGCCGGTTATATCGGCAACCTGACAGGTGGCGTGTTCGGCAGTAACTATCAGGACGTGTTTGCATTCATCGTGCTGATCATCGTGCTGGTGTTCCGTCCGTCGGGTCTGCTCGGCGAACGCGTTGCGGATCGCGCTTGATCCAGGCCAAGGAGTAAATCAAATGACCTCAATTCAACCGATCGAGCCGTCCACGACGCTCATTCCCGAACGCAACCTCGCGAAGACGCTGACGGTGGACATCATCACCGCCGTGTTCGTGATCGCCGCACCGATGATCATCGGCACCGCCGGCGGCAACTACTGGGTCCGCGTACTCGACTTCGCGATGCTGTACGTGATGCTCGCGCTCGGCCTGAACGTGGTGGTCGGCTTTGCCGGCCTGCTGGACCTCGGCTACATCGCGTTCTACGCAGTCGGCGCGTACACGGCGGCACTCCTCAGCTCGCCGCACCTGTCGTCGCAATTCGAGTGGATTGCGCAGCTCGCGCCGAACGGCCTGCATGTGCCGTTCCTCATCATCGTGCCGTGCGCGATGGCGATTGCGGCGCTGTTCGGCGTGCTGCTCGGTGCGCCGACGCTGCGTCTGCGCGGCGACTACCTCGCCATCGTGACGTTGGGCTTCGGGGAAATCGTGCGGATTTTCCTGAACAACCTCGACCGTCCGGTGAACATCACGAACGGCCCGAAGGGCATCACGGCGATCGCGCCGGTGCACGTGGGCGACTTCAGCCTCTCGCAGACGCACTCGCTGTTTGGCCTGCAGTTCCCGTCGGCGTACTCGTACTACTACCTGTTCGTGCTGGCCGCGCTGCTCGTGATCTGGGTGTGTACGCGTCTGCAGCATTCGCGTATCGGCCGCGCATGGGCCGCGATCCGCGAGGACGAAATCGCCGCCAAGGCAATGGGCATCAACACGCGCAACGTGAAGCTGCTTGCGTTTGCAATGGGCGCGTCGTTCGGCGGCCTGTCCGGCGCGATGTTCGGCGCGTTCCAGGGCTTCGTGTCGCCGGAATCGTTCACACTGCCAGAGTCGATCGTCGTGCTCGCCTGCGTGGTGCTCGGCGGCATGGGCCATATTCCGGGCGTGATTCTCGGCGCGGTGCTGCTCGCGGTGCTGCCCGAATTCCTGCGCTCGACGATGGGTCCGCTGCAACACATGATCTTCGGCCATGAAATCGTCGATACGGAAGTGATCCGTCAGCTGGTCTACGCGCTCGCGATGGTGCTGATCATGCTGTATCGCTCGGAAGGCCTGTGGCCGTCGCCGAAGCACGAAGACAAGATTGCGAAACTGTCGAAGCGGGCTGGCAAGAAGCCGGTGCGCGCGTAACGGACGGATAGGAGCAAATTAACATGAGCGATAAAAAAATCCGTCTGTCCGTGAAGGGCGTGAACAAGCGCTTCGGCGGTTTGCAGGCGCTGTCGGACGTCGGCCTTCAGATCGAGGAAGGCACCATCTACGGTCTGATCGGCCCGAACGGCGCCGGCAAGACCACGTTCTTCAACGTAATCACGGGCCTCTACACGCCGGATTCGGGCGACTTCAAGCTCGACGGCCAGAACTACACGCCGACGACCGTGTATCAGGTCGCGAAGGCGGGCATTGCGCGCACGTTCCAGAACATTCGTCTGTTCGGCGGCATGACCGCGCTGGAAAACGTGATGGTGGGCCGCCACGTGCGCACGAAGCACGGCCTGCTCGGCGCAGTGTTCCAGACGCCGGCCGAGCGCAAGGAAGAGCGTGAAATCAAGGAGCGCGCAATCGAACTGCTGGAGTACGTCGGCATCGCGCAGTACGCGGACTACACGTCGCGCAATCTGTCGTACGGCCACCAGCGCCGGCTCGAAATCGCGCGTGCGCTTGCGACGGATCCGAAACTGCTCGCGCTCGACGAACCCGCCGCCGGCATGAACGCGACGGAAAAAGTCGAATTGACGCGCCTGCTCGACAAGATCCGCGCCGACGGCAAGACGATTCTGCTGATCGAGCACGACGTGAAGCTCGTGATGGGCCTGTGCAACCAGATGACGGTGCTCGACTACGGCAAGGTGATTGCGCAAGGTCTGCCGCAAGACGTGCAGAAGGATCCGAAGGTGATCGAAGCTTATCTGGGTGCAGGAGTCCACTGATGTCCACGACGCAAACAATGTTGAAAATCAAGGGCATGCAGGTCAATTACGGCGGCATCCAGGCAGTCAAGGGCATCGACCTCGAAGTCGCGCAGGGCGAGCTGGTCACGCTGATCGGCGCGAACGGCGCGGGCAAGACCACGACGATGAAGGCGATCACCGGTCTCAAGCCATACTCGGCGGGCGACATCGAGTACATGGGCCAGTCGATCAAGGGCGTGCCGCCGCACGAGCTTCTGAAGCGCGGCCTCGCGATGGTGCCGGAAGGCCGCGGCATCTTCGCGCGCATGTCGATTGTCGAGAACATGCAGATGGGCGCTTACCTGCGCAGCGACAGCGACGGCATCAAGGCCGACGTCGATCGCATGTTCGGCTTTTTCCCGCGCCTGAAGGAACGCGCCACGCAATACGCAGGCACGCTCTCGGGCGGCGAACAGCAGATGCTGGCGATGGCGCGCGCAATCATTTCGCGCCCCAAGCTGTTGCTGCTCGACGAACCGTCGATGGGTCTGTCGCCGATCATGGTCGAGAAGATCTTCGAAGTGGTGCGCGCGATTTCGGCGGAAGGCATGACCGTGCTGCTCGTCGAGCAGAACGCGCGTCTCGCGTTGCAGGCCGCGAACCGCGGCTACGTGATGGACTCCGGTCTCGTCACGATGTCGGGCGACGCGAAGCAGATGCTGGACGATCCGAAGGTGTGGGCGGCTTATCTTGGTGAATAAGTCGGGCGAGTAAACACTCGCACTTCAATCGCCATGAAAAAAGGCCGCATGCGTTAAAACGCGCATGCGGCCTTTCTCTTTACTGAGTGAGCGCCCCTCCGGATTCAGCCCGCCGAGCTATCGGCGAGTTCGCCAAGACGCTTGCCCAAACTGACCACCGCATCGGTGCGATAACCGAGCGCCTCGTAAAACGCGCGGACCTCGCTCTTCGCGGACAACACCTGCAGATTCAGCTTCGGGCAGCCGAGCGCGGTCAACGCGGCCTCGACGTGCGCGACAAGACGCGAGCCGATGCCGTGCCGCCGCAACGACTCGTCCACCGCGAGCGAGTACAGCCAGCCGCGGTGGCCGTCGTAGCCGCCCATCACGCTGCCGACCACGCGCTCATCCAGCACCGCGACGAAGAACAGCTCCGGCTGCATGGCGAGCTTATTTGCAATCGACAGATGCGGGTTGCGTTGCGGCTTCTTGGCATCCCGATACTCCGGAAACGCTTCCTGCCACAGCGCGATCACCGCGTCGGTGTCGCGCGCGTCGAAGCGGCGGATGGAGACGGAGAGCGCGGCGCTCGTGCTCATCAGCCGCTCCGCTCTCGTTACAGCGTGTCCAGGATCGAGCGCAGCATGACCATCATCTGGTCGATCTCTTCGTTCGTGACATTGAGCGCCGGCATGAAGCGCAGCAGGTTCGGGCGCGCCGCGTTCAGCAGCAGGCCGTCGGGCTGCATGTCGCGCGCCTTTTCGACGATCTGGTTGCCGATGTCCTTGCCGAGCAGCAGCGCGCGCAGCAGACCTTCGCCGCGCTCGCCGTTAAAGCCGCGCTCTTCCGACAATTCGAGCAGCTTCGCGCGCAAGTATTGGCCGCGCGCGCACGCCTTCGAGGAAACCGGGCGCCGTGAGTTGCGAGATCACCGAATAGCCGACTGCGGTCATCAACGGATTGCCGTTGTAGGTGCCGCCCTGATCGCCGGCTTCGAACACCGCCACTTCCGCCTTGGAGAGCAGCGCGGCGAGCGGCACGCCGCCGCCGATGCCCTTGCCGAGCGTCATGATGTCCGGCTCGATGCCCGACAGCTCATACGCGAACAGCGTGCCGGCGCGGCCGCAGCCGCTTTGCACTTCGTCGACGATCAGAAGCAGGTTGTGCTTGCGCGTCAGCTCGCGCAGTTGCTGCATGAACTCGCGCGTCGCGGGGATCACGCCGCCTTCACCCTGAATCGGTTCGAGCATCATCGCAATCGTTTTCGCGTTGATCAGCTTTTCGACCGATGCAATGTCGTTCAGCTCCGCCTTCGGGAAGCCCGGCACTTGCGGCGCGTAGATGGTGTCCCAGCCCGGCTTGCCGCTTGCCGACATGGTGGCGAGCGTGCGGCCGTGGAAGCTGTGGTCGAAGGTGATGATTTCGAACGCGCCGTCCTTGAACTTCTTGCCCCACTTACGCGCGAGCTTGATCGCGCCGCTGTTCGCGAAGAACACCTTGTCGAAGCAGCTGTGTTGTGTGAGAAGCCCGGCGAGCTTCGCCATCGGCTCATTGTAAAAAGCCGGCGACGGATTGAAGAGCAGTTTGGCCTGCGTGTTCAGCGCTTCGATCATGCCTTCGTTGCAATGACCGAGGCAATTGACCGCCCAGCCCTGAATGAAGTCCAGATAGCGCTTGCCGTTGTTGTCGTAGAGCCACGAGCCCTTGCCGTGCGTGAAAACGATTTCGGGCCGGTTCGTGATGTACATCAGCGACTCGATCGGGTACTCATTGAAATTCATGACGGCAGGCTCTAGGCAGCGGGTAAGAGGTGAATGAGGCGGAAAAACAAAAAAGCCACGGCATGCCGTGGCTTTCATGATTCGAACAGCGTGCGCTCTGTTATAGCGCGAATCCGTGACGAAGCCGGCGGCGTCCCTAAGGAAGCGGCGAGCGGCGACGTCGAAGTTCGGACTGGATGCGGTTCATGCGCGAAAGAATACGACAAGGAAAGCGCTGGTGTAAACCATGAATTTGCATCAACGCGTGGCGCCGGCGTTTCGCTCAGACCGCGTTCGCGAGATCCGCGGCGCTCGTGAACGAGTCCGCGTAGAACTCGTCTTCGGGCAGGCCGTGGTGCTGCGTGAAGTCGCGCTGTGCCGATTCGACCATGACCGGCACGCCGCACGCGTACACCTGATACGCGGACAGATCGGGCAGATCTTCGATCACCGCGCGATGCACGAAGCCCACGCGGCCCGTCCATGCATCGCTCGCGTCCGGCTCCGACAGCACCGGCACAAACTCGAAGTTCGGAATGTCGCGCGCCCATTGCTCGGCCAGTTCGAGCAGATACAGGTCTTTCTTGCGACGCGCGCCCCAGTACAGCGTCATCGGGCGGTTCAGATTCTTGAAGACCGCATGTTCGACGATGGCCTTCAGCGGCGCGAAGCCCGTGCCCGAGCCGAGCAGCACGATGGGCTTGTTCGACTCTTCGCGCAGGAAGAAAGTACCGAGCGGCGCTTCGAAGCGCAGGATGTCGCGCTCTTTCATCGTGTTGAACACGTGGTCGGTAAAGGCGCCGCCGGGCATATGACGGATATGCAGCTCGATCGGGCCTTCGGTGTGCGGCGCATTCGCCATCGAATAACTGCGGTGCTTGCCGTCCTTCAGAATGAATTCGAGGTACTGGCCGGCCAGATACTGCAGGCGTTCGTTCGCGGGCAGTTGCAGCTTGAGCACGACGACGTCGTCGGCCTTGCGCTCGATTGCGTTGACGCGGCACGGCAGCTTCTTCACCTGCACGTCGCCCACGCTCGCTACTTCGCGGATGTCGATTTCCAGATCCGAGCACGCCGTCGCGCAGCAGAAGAGCGCCATGCCGCGGGGTTTTTTCATCGTTCGACAAAGCCGACGACGAATGCGCGCGCTGCTCGACCTGGCCGTTCACCACGGCGCCCTTGCACGAACCGCACGCGCCGTTCTTGCAGCCGTACGGCAGGCCGATGCCTTGACGCAACGCCGCGTTCAGCACCGGTTCGTCCTGTTCTACCTGAAACTGCCGGCCACTTTGCCGGAGCGTGACGTTAAATGCCATAAGTATTCGAATTGGAAAAGTCGGTAATCGTTAATTGGCCGGCCCAGCAAGCCGGTCCGGCAGGCGCCGCGCGACGCCACGCCGCCCGGTGCCCGCGGCGCTTGACGGCTACAATGCGTGCACCATGAAAGCGACACGAAACTTCCGCCGTCCACGTGTGTTGATCGTAGGTTGCGGCGATGTCGGCATGCGCTGCGTGCCGCTGTTGCGGCCGCATGCTCACGTCTTCGCACTCACCAGCCACGCGGCGCGCAGCGCCGAATTGCGTGCGGCGGGTGTCGTGCCGCTCGTCGGCGATCTCGACGCGCGCCGCAGCCTGAAACGGCTCGCGGGCCTCGCGCCGACCGTGCTGCATCTCGCTCCCCCGCAGAAAACGGGCGACGACGACCGCCGTACGCGGGCGTTGCTTGCCACCTTGGGTATGCGCCGCGGTCTCGCTTTGCCGCGGGCTCGCGCCGCCTTTGCGCCGGTTGGACGCCTGCGCCGCGCGCCTCGTGGGCAGCCGCGGAACCAGCCAATATTTTACCCGACGGCCTTCGCCGCACCGCCGCTTCGCACGCGCCGCTGCGCTTGGTCTACGCAAGCACGACGGGCGTGTACGGCGACTGCGGCGGCGCATGGATCGACGAGACGCGCGTCGTCGCGCGCCGCAATTGCCGCGAGCATCGCGCGGATTCCGGGCATTTATGCGAGCAACCGCCTGCCGCTTGCGCGACTCGAAAAGCGCACGCCGGCGCTCGTCGCCGCGGACGACGTCTACACGAACCACATTCACGCCGACGATCTCGCCGCGACCTCGTGCGTCTTGCCCTGCGCGGGCGGCCGGCGCGCGTGATTCACGCGTCCGACGACTCATCGCTGAAAATGGGCGAGTACTTCGATCGGGTTGCCGATGCATTCGGTTTGGCACGCCCGCCGCGCATCACGCGGGCGCAGGCCGAGGAGCAGATCGAGCCGACCTTGCTGTCGTTCATGCGCGAGTCGAGGCGGCTCGTGAATCGACGCCTGAAAGAAGAACTGGGCGTGCGCCTGCGCTACCCGAGCGTCGACGATTTTTTGCGAGCAGCAGGAAACACAGCAATTCGCCGATCAGCGCGCCTATCAGATTTGGATGGTATTTGTGCCGCAGCCGCATTGCGATCAGTAATCCGCCGATCAGCAGCACCCCGAGGCACACAAACGCCACCATCCCATACGAGATCATGATTCCGTGATGGACAATCATAGCCCCTCCTTGAACTCTTTGTAGTCTTTGTTTAAACGAGTATAGGGCGGGCCATGATGAACCGCATGCTGCGGCGCAGCGTTCCGTGCAGGCAGTCTTCGCGCGAATGTGCGCTTGCTCACAGTGACTTCGCAGCGGCGTCAGACAGTTACGCGCGCCGTACCGGTTTACCCGCTCGGTGAAGATCCGAGGGACGCGAGGTCCGTTTCATCGAGCCATTGCCACGCGCCCGGCGCAAGCGTCGCGGGCAGCGCCCGCCCGCCAATGCGCTCGCGATGCAATGCTTCGCAACGGTTGCCGGCTGCGGCGATCATCCGCTTGACCTGGTGGTACTTGCCTTCCATCACGGTGAGGGCGAGAGAGCGCTCGCCGCGCGCCTCGGCGGCGACAGCCGCGACGGGCTTCGACTCGCCGTGCAGTAGCACGCCGCCGCGCAGCAGGCTCAACTGCGCGTCGTCGATCGGATGGCGCGTGGCCGCCACATACACCTTCGGCACCTTGCGTTTCGGCGACGTGAACGTGTGCACAAACTTCCCGTCGTCGGAAAGCAGCAGCAAGCCGGTCGTGTCCTGATCGAGCCGGCCCACGCTGCACCCCACGCTCGGCGAATTGCGGCGGCAACAGACTGAACACGCTCAGATGATGCTGCGGGTCGCGCGAGCACTCATAGCCCGCCGGCTTGTTGAGCAGCAGATAGGCGCGTTCGCGATACGCCCAGACCACGCCGTCGACGCTGAAGCAAAACGATGCGTCGCCAGCGGGGAAATCGGCATCGGCGTCGGTGCAGACAGTGCCGTCGATGC
Source organism: uncultured Paraburkholderia sp. (assembly GCA_940746715.1). Taxonomy (GTDB): domain Bacteria; phylum Pseudomonadota; class Gammaproteobacteria; order Burkholderiales; family Burkholderiaceae; genus Paraburkholderia. The sequence continues at coordinate 986,872 of CALNWN010000001.1, read as the reverse complement.
TCACGCGCGCGTCGGTAATCAGCGCGCGGCACTGGCGGCGCGAGCCAAAGCCCTAGGTAAAGGAGAATGCTTTCGAGATTCATGGCGAGCGAAGAATAACACCGCCAGGAGCAGGGCGTGCCGCCCGCGCATCGCCTTGATCGCAATCAAGCCATGCACGCCGAGCGCCAGGACAAACCCATAAAAATGAAAATGAATTTTTTCCGGACGATTTCCATGTAAATATACTTTCATGCATTCAGCTTACGCCGCGAGCGCATTGGTCTCGCCCGCTCAGTTACGCGCTCAGTCGCCTGCTTAATTGCCCGCTCATTCGCCCACATGATTCATCAACCGTCCGTAGCATCCAATCCGGCCGAGCAGGCCATCGCCGCCCGCATCGAGGCGGCTATGCCTACGCTCACGCCCATTCATCGGCGCATGGGCGAGTACGTGCTGGCCAATCTGTTTCGCGCGGCCACCATGCGGATCGACGAGCTGGCGAGCGTGGTCGGCGCGTCGGTGGCGACGCCGAATCGCTTTGCGCGCGCTCGGTTTCGACGGCTATCCGCAGTTTCGTGAGGCGCTCGTGCGCGGCTTCGAGGCGACGCTCGCGCCGGTCGAGCGGCTGCGCAGCGCGCAGGAATCGCTTGCCGCCGGCGACGACGTGGTCGACGCGTCGCTGGAACAGGCGGCCAACAATCTGCACCTGACGCGCACCGCGATCGACAACGCCGCAGCCGAAGCTGCAGTCGAAGCGATCCTCGCCGCGCGTCGCGTGTTCGTGCTCGGCGCCGGCACGAGCGCCTTTCTCGCCGGGCTGATGGAGCACGGCCTGATGGCCTATCACGACAACGTGCAGTCGCTGGCATTCATCGGCGGGCCGTCGCATGCGGCGCGGCGTCTGTTCAATTGCGGCGAGGGCGACCTCGTGATCGGCATTGCGTTTCCGCGTTATGTCGACGACACCATTGAACTCGCACGCCGTGCGGCCACGCGCGGCGCACGCGTGCTGGCGCTGACCGACGGTCCGCGCTCGCCGCTCGCGCAATTCGCCGATCTTTCGTTGTTCGTGCGCTCGGAACGCCGGCTCGCGGCCAACGCGGACGCGGCCGTTCTTGCCGTGATCGAAGCGCTGTGCGACGCCGTCGCGTATCGCGCGAAACGTTCGGTGAAGGCCGCCGCGGAAGTCACCGAATTCGTGTTGCCGTGGCTCACCGATCCGCTCTCCGCGGTCCCGAATACGGCAGCGAAAGCGTCAACAAAAACCTCACCAACGAAAGCGCCAACCGCAACGCCAACGCAGGCGTCTGGCGAAGCCGCGCGCGAACCGGCGCGTACCGCAGTTGCAAAACCCGGTGCGACGCAAGCCAAATCCAAACTCAAACGATGAACACCAACGCAGTCATTGCCATTCATGGCGGGGCCGGCACGATCCTACGCGCGTCGCGTGGCTGCTGGAAAAGGTCGGCTTGCCGCCGGACGCGGCGCGCCGCTATCCGCATGAATTTTCCGGCGGTCAGCGGCAGCGCATCGCGATTGCGCGCGCGCTCGCATTGAATCCGAAAGTCGTGATCGCCGACGAATCCGTTTTCGCACTCGATGTTTCCGTGCAGGCACAAATCGTCAATCTGATGCTCGATTTGCAGCGCGAGCTGGGCGTCGCGTACCTGTTCATCTCGCACGACATGGTGGTGGTCGAGCGCGTGAGTCACCGCGTGGCGGTGATGTACCTCGGCCAGATCGTCGAAATCGGTCCGCGCCGCGCGGTGTTCGAAGCGCCGCAGCATCCGTACACGAGAGCTGATGGGCGCGGTGCCCGTGGCAGACCCGGCGCGGCGTCACGCGAAACGCATGCTCGCCGCCGATGAAATCCCGAGCCCCATCCGCGCCTTGGACGATGAACCCGCCGTGGCGCCGCTCGTCGCCGTGGGACCGGATCACTTCGTCGCGCAGCACAGCGTGGGCGGTGCTTATTGATGTCGCATGGCCCATCCTCACAAGAGCAATCTAACCCGTTTCACCTTGCAGCCTGGAGTCAACTCATGAACCTGCTGGTCCCGTCTTCCCCGTTTCGTTTGCGTGCGCTGCTCGGCGGCGGCGCAGTGGTGTTCGCGATGCTTGCGAGCAATGTGGCGCATGCCGAAACCACCGCGGTGATGGCCGTCGCCTCGACCTTCACGACGCTCGATTCCTACGACGCCAACGACACGCTCTCGCAAGCGGTCGCGAAGTCGTTCTATCAAGGGCTCTTCGGCTTCGACAAGGATATGAAGCTCGTCAACGTGCTCGCCGAGAGCTATGAGGCGAGCTCCGACGCGCGCGTCTATACGTTCAGGCTGCGCCATGGCGTGAAGTTCCAGGACGGCACGGACTTCAACGCGGCGGCGGTGAAAGCGAACTTCGACCGCGTGACGGATCCGGCGAACAAGCTGAAGCGCTACAACATGTTCAACCGTATCGAGAAGACCGAGGTGGTCGATCCGTACACGGTGCAGATCACGCTGAAGGCGCCGTTTTCGGCCTCCGTCAATGTGCTCGCGCATCCGTCGGCGGTCATGATTTCGCCTGACGCGCTGAAGAAATACGGCAAGGACATCGCGTTTCATCCGGTCGGCACAGGTCCGTTCGAATTCGTGAAGTGGGATCCGGCAGGCGACCTGACGGTGAAGAAGTTCGCCGGCTACTGGAAGAAGGGCTACCCGAAGATCGACGCGATCGACTGGAAGCCGGTGGTCGACAACAACACGCGCGCCGCGCTGATGCGCACCGGCGAAGCGGATTTCGCCTTCCAGGTGCCGTTCGAGCAGGCCGCGCAATTGCAGTCGAGCCCGAAGGTCGATCTGATCGCGTCGCCATCCATCATTCAGCGCTATATCAGCCTGAACATGAACCAGAAGCCGTTCGGCAATCCGAAGGTGCGTGAGGCGCTCAACTACGCGGTCAACAAGGAGGCGCTGACGAAGGTCGTGTTCGGCGGCTATGCCACGCCCGCTGACGGCGTGGTGCCGCAAGGCGTCGATTACGCGGTGAAACTGGGCCCGTGGCCGTACGATCCGGCCAAGGCGCGCGTTGCTGAAGGAGGCCGTTTACCCGAACGGCTTTGAAACCACGCTGTGGTCCGCGTATAACTACTCGACCGCGCAGAAGGTCATTCAGTTCGTGCAGCAGCAACTCGCGCAAGTCGGCATCAAGGCGCAGGTCGAAGCGCTCGAGGCAGGCCAGCGCGTCGCCAAGGTGGAAAGCGCGCAGGACGCGGCGAGCACGCCGGTGCGCATGTACTACGCGGGCTGGTCGTCGTCGACGGGCGAGGCCGATTGGGCAATCACGCCGCTCCTCGCTTCGGTGTCGTTCCCGCCGAAGATGGTCAATACGGCTTACTACAGGAACGATACCGTCGACGGCGATCTGAAGGAGGCGCTCGAAACCACTGACCGCACGAAGAAGACCGCGCTCTACACGGATGCGCAAAAGCGCATCTGGGCCGACGCGCCGTGGATCTTCCTCGTCAAGGAAAAGGTCGTGTATGCGCGCAGCAAGCGTCTGTCCGGTGCTTATGTCGCACCGGACGGTTCGTTCAACTTCGACGAAATCGCGATCAAGTAATAGCCCTCGCGTGCGGCGCGGCCTGCTCCCAGCGGGCGCGCCGCACCGTGCGCCTGCCTCATGGCGATACATGACATTTCGTTGCCCGCATCATTGCCGGATCGAGCTTCAATGCTGAACTTCCTCGTCAAACGTCTCTTTGGCCTGTTGCCGACGCTCTTCATCGTCGCGGTGCTGGTCTTTCTGTTCGTGCATCTGTTGCCCGGCGACCCGGCGCGGCTCGCTGCCGGTCCGGATGCCGACGAAGCGACCGTGGCTCTCGTGCGCGCCGATCTCGGCCTCGACAAGCCGATGCCGCAGCAGTTCGCCCACTTCTTCGTGAAGATCGCGCACGGCGACTTCGGCACCTCGACGCGCAGCAAGCGGCCGGTGAGTCAGGAGATCGGCGAACGCTTCATGCCAACGCTGCTGCTCACGCTCGCGAGCATGGTGTGGGCGGTGGTGCTGGGCATGGGCATTGGCATCGTCTCGGCGGTATGGCGCAACCGCTGGCCGGACCGGCTCGGCATGACGCTCGCCGTGTCCGGCATTTCGTTTCCCGCCTTTGCGCTCGGCATGCTGCTGATGGAGATTTTCTCGGTGAAGCTCGGCTGGTTGCCGATTGTCGGCGACGGTTCATGGCAGAGCTACATTCTTCCTTCGCTCACGCTCGGCGCGGCTGTCGCGGCCGTGATGGCGCGCTTCACGCGCGCCTCGTTCGTCGAAGTGATGCACGAAGACTTCGTGCGCACCGCGCGCGAAGGGCGTGCCCGAGTCGCTCGTGATCGTCCAACACTGCCTGCGGAACGCGATGATTCCCGTCGTCACGATGATGGGTCTCCAGTTCGGCTTCCTGCTCGGCGGCTCGATCGTGGTCGAGGTCGTGTTCAACTGGCCGGGGCTCGGGCGCCTGCTGGTGGATGCGGTGTCCATGCGCGACTATCCGGTGATCCAGGCCGAGGTGCTGCTGTTCTCGCTCGAATTCATCATCATCAACCTGATCGTGGACGTGCTGTACGCCGTGATCAATCCGACTATCCGTTTCAAGTGAGGTCCGCATGAGCACGACAGCCACCGGGCCGGATGCGGCCCAGCCCGCGCGCGCCGAGCGCGCGATCCGCACGCCGTGGAGCGAGTTCTGGCGCAAGTTTCGCAAGCAGCATGTGGCGCTTGCCGCCGGCATCTTCGTGCTGCTGCTGGTCGTGGTCGCGATTGCGGCGCCGCATATCGTGCCCTACGATCCGGAAAATTTCTTCGACTACGATGCATTGAACGCGGGGCCTTCCGCCGCGCACTGGTTCGGCGTCGATTCGCTGGGCCGCGATATTTTCGGCCGCATTCTCGCCGGCTCGCGCATTTCGCTCGAGGCGGGCTTTCTTTCCGTCGCGATAGGCGCGGTGATCGGCACTTTCTTCGGCTTGCTCGCCGGCTATTACGAAGGCTGGTGGGATGATCGCATCACGATGCGCGTGGCCGACGTGCTGTTCGCTTTTCCGGGCATTCTGCTCGCCATCGGCGTGGTCGCGATTCTCGGCAACGGCATGATCAACGTGATCTGCGCGGTGGCGATCTTCAGCATTCCCGCGTTTGCGCGGCTCGTGCGCGGCAATACGCTGATGCTCAAGCAACTCACGTATATCGAGGCGGCACGCAGTATCGGCGCGTCGGATTGGACCATCATCGTGCGTCATATCCTGCCGGGCACGATCTCGTCGGTCGTCGTGTACTTCACGATGCGGATCGGCACGTCGATCATCACCGCCGCGAGCCTGTCGTTCCTCGGCCTGGGCGCGCAGCCGCCCACACCCGAGTGGGGCGCGATGCTCAACGAAGCGCGCGCGGACATGGTGACCGCGCCCCATATCGCGCTGTTTCCGAGTCTCGCGATTTTCCTCACGGTGCTCGCATTCAATCTGCTCGGCGATGGGTTGCGCGACGCGCTCGATCCGAAGCTCGACCGCCCATGAGTTCGATAGAAGGGCAAGATTCGCGCGATTTGGCCAGCGCGCCGCATATCGGCGTATTGCCGAGCGGTCCGCTGAGTTCGATTGCCGACCTGGACGGCGTGAGTGTCGGCCACTGCACGCTCGCTGAAGGCGCGATACAAACCGGCGTGAGCGTGATCCGTCCGCATCCGGCGATCCGTTCGTCGACAAGGTGCCGGCGGTCTCGGTGGTCAACGGTTTTGGCAAGAGCGTCGGGCTCGTGCAGGTCGAGGAACTCGGCACGCTCGAAACGCCGATCGCTTTGACCAATACCTTTGGCGTGGCTGCGCTCGCGCAGGCGCAGATTCGCGCGGCCATACGCGCCGACTCGCGCATCGGGCGAGCGTGGCCGACGGTCAATCCGCTGGTGTTCGAGTGCAACGACGGCTACCTGAACGACATTCAGGCACTGGCAATCGGCGAACAGCATTTCAACGACGCCTACGCCGCGGCCAGCACGATTGTGGCAAGCGGCTCGGTCGGCGCGGGGCGCGGCATGTCGTCGTGCTTCGATCTGAAGGGCGGCGTCGGCAATGCGTCGCGCGTGGTGCAGGTCGCCGGGCGCGATTACACGGTCGGTGCCCTGGTGCTCGCCAACTTCGGACGTTTGCCGATGCTGGTTGTCGACGGCCATGCTGTTGGGCGCATGCTTGCCGAACGCGCGGTGAACGCGAACGACGCAGCGGCTGCAAATTCCCACAGCGCGGCGCAAACCGCAAGGCCCGAGCAAGGCTCGATCATCATGATCGTCGCGACCGACGCCCCCCTCGACGCGCGTCAGCTCAAGCGTCTTTCGTTGCGCGCGGCTGCCGGCCTCGCGCGAACCGGTTCCGTCTATGGCCACGGCAGCGGCGATATCGCGCTTGCGTTTTCGACGGCCTACACCGTGCCGCATCTCGCGGAATATATCGAGCTGCCGCCGCTTCTCGCCGATCAGCACATGGACCCGCTCTTTCGCGCGTGCGCCGACAGCGTCGAACAGGCTATTCTCGACGCGTTGTGGAGCGCGCAATCCGTGACTGGCCGCGACGGCCACCGGCGTTTATCACTGCGCGAAAGCGTCCCCGACCTCGCGCAACTACTTCAGCACACTTCCTGATGAAAGTCCTTATTTCCGCCGACATCGAAGGCATAGCCGGCGTGTTTCACCCGGAGCAAACGCGTGCCGGCAACGGCGAATACGAGGCCGCGCGCCGCTGGATGACGCTCGAAGCGAACGCGGCAATAGAAGGCGCATTTGCCGGCGGCGCGACGCAAGTGTGGGTGAACGACTCGCACGGCGGCTTTCGCAACCTGTTGCCCGATCTGCTCGACGCGCGCGCCCAGGTGGTGCTCGGCAAACCGCGCACGCTCGGCATGATGGCCGGCCTCGAATACGGCGCGGCGCTCGTCTTCATGATCGGCTATCACGCGATGTCGCAAACGCGCGGCATTCTCGCGCACACCATCAACAGTTTCGCGTTCGCGCGCGTTTCGCTGAACGGCGTCGAGGTCGGCGAGGCGGGTTTGTATGGCGCGCTGGCCGAAGAATATGGCGCACAGGTGGCGCTTCTATCCGGCGACGACGTCTTCGCCGAGGAACCCGCGCCGCGTTTTCCGGGCGCCCGCTTTGTCGTCACGAAACACGCGACGGGCCACGCGAGCGGCGTCACGCAATCGCCGGGGAACGCCCGCGCGGCCATTCAGAGCGCAGCGCGCGAGGTGGTGCAGCAGCATCTCGCGGACGGTCGCCCGCCGCAAGCCACGCGCGGCGACGCAAAGCCTGTGGCGTGCGAACTGCGCGTGCAGACGAGCGCGCTCGCCGATCTGTTTTGCCAATGGCCGACGCTCGTGCGCGTGGATGCGGTCACGCTGCGTTTCGACGCGCCGTCGGCGGAACATGCGGTGCGCATGCTCAACTGTTTGTCGGCGATGTCGTTCATGCTGCGGTAGTGGGCGGCCGGTAGCGGGTGGCGCGACGCGCCGACGCCCTGACTACGCCCGAAGGCATCGCGTTGTGCCACCGGGCAGAGCGGCGGCCATGTCTCGGCGCTACTGCTGGCGGCTCAATTCGCGCGCAGCGCGGTCGATCACGTCGGCAATCGCGCCTGCATGCGAAACCGGCGCCAGATGGCTCGACGCAACCGGCACGATTTTCGCGCCCATCCGCTCGGCCATGAATCTTTCGACCTCCGGCGACACCGCGCGGTCTTTCGTCGTCAGCACGTACCAGGACGGCTTCTCTTTCCACGCGACCTGGCTGACCGTTTCGCCGAACGCGCTGGCGGCGATCGGCACCTGCGCGGCGGACAGCACGCGCGTCAGGTTCTCGGGGACGTCGGCGGCGAAATCGGCGTGATACTTGCCGCGGTCGAGCCACAGAAAACCGCTGGCATCCTTGACGATGCTTTCGCCGGCCGGCATCGGCGCGGCGCGCTTCAGCAGGTCCATTGCCGACTCGTGCAGGTCCGGCGCGATGGCCGCGACGTACACCAGGCCGGCGACGTTCGGCGCATTCGCACCCGCTTCGGTGATGACGCCGCCGCCCCACGAGTGGCCGACGAGTATCGTCAGCAAGCGAGGTGAGCGGATTTTGCACCGAGGTCACGCGATAACCCTTCTGCTGCAATTTGGCGACGACGCCGTTCCAGCTCGAGCCGTCGACAAACGCGCCGTGGACCAGCACGACGTTGCGCACGGGGCCGCTCATCGGTGTGGCGGCAGGCTGGGCGGCGGCAGTTTTGGCGGACGGCGCGGCAGCAGGTGCGGCAGCAGATGCGGCGCGGGTCGCCGAAGCCGCAGTGGGCATGGCGGCTGCGCTTGCCTCGGCGGCGGGGGCCCCGGGCCTGGCAGTGTCCGCGGGACTGGCAGCGTCGGGCGCGACGCCCGACGCGACAGACGGCGCCGCCGACTGCGACGGCGCCGCACCCGGCGCGGGATTCTGCGCAAACGCGCCCGGGCCCGCGAAACAGAGACACAAGACGGCGGCACAAAGCAGGCGTTTCGGCGACATGCTGAATCTCCGGAGGCGGAAAACCCGACTACGGCAACATACAGAAGCGGCGCGGCAGTGACAACCCGTATCCACGGAAGCCGGTGCGGCGCAGCGCGAAGCGCGGGTTGGTACCAGTATTTGGACAATATCGGCCGGGGTAAAATTTTTGGTTCTGCCGGGGCGGACCACACAAGTCTGATCGGGCGATCGGAAATCCACTGGGGCGCACTTTGAACAATGCACGACAGCAGGACGGCCTGAAGCGCGGGCTCAAGAATCGCCATATCCAACTCATTGCACTGGGCGGCGCCATCGGCACCGGCCTCTTTCTCGGCTCGGCGAGCGTGTTGCAGGCCGCCGGCCCGTCGATGATTCTCGGCTACGCCATAGGCAGCATCATCGCGTTCATGATCATGCGCCAGCTCGGCGAAATGGTCGCGCAGGAACCGGTGGCCGGCTCGTTCAGCCACTTCGCGTACAAGTATTGGGGCGACTTTCCCGGCTTCCTGTCGGGCTGGAACTACTGGGTGCTGTACGTGCTCGTCAGCATGGCCGAATTGACGGCGGTCGGCACCTATGTTCATTACTGGTGGCCGGGCGTGCCGACATGGGTGTCGGCGCTCGTCTGCTTTGCCGCCATCAACGCCATCAATCTCGCGAACGTCAAGGCGTACGGCGAGACCGAATTCTGGTTCGCCATCGTCAAGGTGGTCGCGGTGATCGGCATGATCGTGTTCGGCGGCTATCTGCTTTTCAGCGGGCGTGGCGGACCGCAGGCGTCGATCAGCAACCTGTGGAGCCACGGCGGATTTTTCCCGCATGGCTTTCATGGACTCTTCACGATGCTTGCCGTGATCATGTTTTCGTTCGGCGGGCTGGAGCTGATCGGCATCACCGCGGCTGAGGCGGACCAGCCGCAAAAGAGCATTCCGAAGGCCGTGAATCAGGTCATCTACCGGATTCTGATTTTCTATATCTGCTCGCTTGCGGTGCTGCTGTCGCTGTATCCGTGGAACGAAGTTGCAGCGGGCGGCAGCCCGTTCGTGATGATCTTTTCGCAGATCGGTTCGACGCTGACCGCCAACGTGCTCAACGTCGTGGTGCTGACGGCGGCGCTGTCGGTGTACAACAGCGGCGTGTATGCGAATAGCCGCATGCTCTACGGTCTCGCGGAGCAGGGCAATGCACCGCGCGCGCTGATGAAGGTCGACCGGCGCGGCGTGCCGTATATGGCGATTGGTTTGTCGGCGCTCGCCACGTTCACCTGCGTGATCATTAACTATCTGATTCCCGCCGAGGCGCTCGGCTTGCTGATGGCGCTCGTGGTTGCCGCGCTGGTGCTGAACTGGGCGCTGATCAGCCTGACGCATCTGAAGTCGCGCCGGGCGATGGTGGCGGCTGGCGAGACGCTCGTCTTCAAGTCGTTCTGGTTCCCTGTGAGCAACTGGATCTGCCTCGCCTTCATGGCGCTGATTCTCGTGATTCTCGCGATGACGCCGGGCCTGTCGGTGTCCGTGTTGCTCGTGCCCGCTTGGCTCGTGGTGATGTGGGCGGGCTATGCGTTCAAGCGCCGGCGCGCGGCGATGCATGGTGCGGCCGGAGTGGTCGGGCGGCAGAGCTGAGCGCGAAGTGTTGACTCGGGCGGCGCGGCTGCAGTCGCGCTGCTTGCGTCCGATGGGGTTTTCTTTGACAACGCAGCGCGGGATTGAGCCGCGACGCCGGCCGGAACCACCGCCAAAAAACAAAAACCCGCGAAGCGTTTTGCTGGCGCGGGTTGGCGATGCTCTTGCGGCTGACTACATGAAGGTGTGGTGCCCAAGGCCGGAATCGAACCGGCACGCCTTGCGGCGGGGGATTTTGAGTCCCCTGCGTCTACCAATTTCACCACCTGGGCAGGTCTTGCGGCGCACGCGTCAGAAGCTCTCGCGCGGCGAAGATGCAGATTATGGCCGAAAATCCGCCGACGGGCAAGCCGCCTTGCAGACGCCATCGCGAGGCGTTCAGACCGTGCGCGAAAACCGTTCGAGTGTCTGCTGGCCAAGATAGCGGTCGAACACCATCGCGATATTGCGCACGAGCATGCGTCCCGCGGTCTGCACTTCGAGCTTGCGGTTGCTGAGCGACACGAGGCCGTCCTGCTCGAAGCCGCGCAGGCGCTCGAGTTCGGGCTCGAACGTATCGGCGAACTGGATGCCGTACATCGCCTCGAATTCGTCGAAGCGCAGTTCCAGATTGCACATCAACTGGGTGATGATGTCGCGCCGCAGACGGTCGTCGGCGGACAGGCGCACACCGCGCGTGATCGCGAGTCGGCCGGCGTCGATCGCGGCGGCATAGGCGGGCAGCTCTTTGGCGTTTTGCGCGTAGACGTCGCCGACCTTGCCGATCGACGACGCGCCGAAGCCGATCAGATCGCATTCGGCGCGCGTGCTGTAGCCCTGGAAATTGCGATGTAACGTGCGCTCTGCCTGCGCGCGGGCGAGCTCGTCGGTGGGCAGCGCGAAGTGATCCATGCCGATGTAGACGTAGCCGGCCGCCGTCAGGCGCTCCACCACGCGTTGCAGGATAGCGAGACGCACGGCGGGCGAGGGCAGCGTCGCCGCGTCCATCTGACGCTGCATCTTGAAGAGTTGCGGCATGTGCGCATATGCGAACACCGACAGGCGATCCGGCGCCAGCTCGATCATCGTGTCGAGCGTGCGCGTAAAGCTCTCCACCGTTTGATGCGGCAGTCCCGTAGATCAGGTGGACGCCGATCGAATGAAAGCCCGGCCCGCATGCAGCGCGGCCTGCATGACCGAGGCGGTCATATCATCGAGCGGCTGAATCCGGTTGATGGCCCGCTGCACGAGCGGATCGAAGTCCTGCACGCCGAGGCTCAGGCGATTGAAGCCGAGCTTGCGCAGATGCGCAATCGTGTCGGGCGATGCTTCGCGCGGATCGACTTCGATCGAATATTCGGCTTCATCGTCGGGCAGCAAGCTGAAGTGCTCGCGCGCCGCGTCCATGAGCTCGGCGAGTTCGTCGTTCGACATGAAAGTCGGCGTGCCGCCGCCCAGGTGCAATTGCGACACCGGTCGGCGCGTATCGAAACACGCGGCCTGCAAGGCCATTTCGCGCTTGAGCTGCTCGAGGTAAGGGCGGGCGTGCGCGCGGTTTTTCGTCGCGATCTTGTTGCAGCCGCAGTAGAAGCACACGGTGTCGCAAAACGGGATATGGAAGTAGAGCGAAAGATCCGTGGCTGACGCGCCTAGGTCGGCCGCGGCGCGAAGATACGCGGCGCAGTCGAAATCGTCGCGGAACTGAAGGGCGGTCGGATAGGACGTATAGCGTGGGCCGTTTGCGCTGTATTTGGCGAGCAGATCCGGACGAAACAGCGAGTTGGCGGTAATCATGAGAGGCTCATAGGGGACGGCAGCCGTGAACGAGGCGCGGGCGCCTCTTGAGCGTGGCCTTAAGGTTCTGAATCAGTGTACCCCGGCTACGCTGCGCCCGATTGTGTAAAAAGGTCGCATGCGGCGCAGTGGCACAATGCGGGTCTGGCGCCGCGGCGCGTTTTGTCTCTTTTCTCTGATTCAGGAAGGTTGTGGTGAGCGATGTAACTAGCCGCGTGGCGAAGCGCGAGTCGCCGTTCAATGTGGCCGGTCATGCATGCCGGCCGGATTGTGGCGCGTGCTGTATTGCGCCGTCGATTTCCAGTTCCATTCCGGGAATGTCCAACGGCAAGCCGGCGGGCGTGCGGTGCGTGCAACTCGGCGACGATCTGCGCTGCGCGATCTTCGGCCGGCCGGAACGGCCCGCGTGCTGTTCGGGGTTGCAGCCGCAGGCGGAGATGTGCGGGGCGAATCGTGGCGAGGCGCTCGCGTGGCTCACGCAGCTCGAGGCGCAGGCGCAGCCCGGCGGTGAATGAAGCAAGGGCTTTGAGAGAGGCTTGGGCAAAAGGATCAAGCCTCAACTGTGGTCGATTGGAGAAACCGTATGGCTCGGTTGGTTGCGCCGGCTCGGCGCCGTTTTCTGCTCGCCGCGCTGACAGGCGCGAGCGCGCTTGGCATCGTCTCGCTCAGCGCGTGCGCGACGCCGACTTTTCCCTTCATTCCGTCGCATTACACGTTCTCGCAGCAGCAGGTGCAGGACGCCGTGCAGCGGAAATTTCCGTATCAGCGCACGGTTTCGCAGGTGTTCGACGTCGCGCTGAGTCATCCGGTGGTCGGTTTTCTGCCGGACGCCAACCGCGTTTCCGTCAAGCTCGACGCGCATCTCGCGAGCCCGTTCATGCCGCAGCCGGTCGACGGCGTTTTCACGCTCTCGAGCGAGCTCGCCTATGACGCCGCGAGCAAATCCGTCGTGCTCAAATCGCTGAATGTGGACAACGTCAGTGTGAGCGGCGACGCGCAGGCCTACACGCAACAGATCAACGCGGCGGCCGCCGTGCTGGCGACGCAGTTGCTGAGCAACCACCCGATCTACACCTTCAAGCCGGAACAACTGCAATTTGCCGGCGTGAGCTACGAACCCGGTACAATCACCATCCTTACAAACGGTATACGCGTGCAAATTGTCGAGAAATGACGCTGCGCGCGGCCGGCAGGGCCGCGCGTCGTCGTGCTGGTCGTGCCAGTTCCGAGAATCGACAATCTACAGCGATGAGGGGCACGGATGGACTGGTTATTGGCTTGCAAGGCGCTGATTCTGGGCGTCGTCGAAGGCTTGACGGAGTTTTTGCCGGTGTCGAGCACCGGGCATCTGATCGTTGCGGGCAGCCTGCTCAATTTTACCGACCAACACGCGAAGACCTTCGACGTCATGATTCAACTCGGCGCGATTCTCGCGGTGTGCTGGGAGTTTCGCCGCCGCATCGGCGACGTGGTGACCGGCTTGCCGAGCCGTCCCGAAGCGCGGCGCTTCGTGCTCAATGTGATCATCGCCACCATTCCGGCGATCGTACTCGGCCTGCTGTTCGAAAAGTCCATCAAGGCGGCGCTCTTTTCGCCGGTGCCGGTTGCGTTCGCGCTGGTGGTGGGCGGGGTCGTCATTCTGTGGGCCGAGGCGCGGCAGCGCGGACAAGGTGCACAGGGCCAAGTCGCTCGCGTGCACCATGTGGACGACATGACCGCGAGGGACGCGCTCAAAGTCGGTCTCGCCCAATGCTTCGCTTTGATTCCCGGCACGTCGCGCTCGGGCTCCACGATCATCGGCGGGATGCTGTTCGGCCTCGACCGGCGTGTGGCCACCGAATTCTCGTTTTTCCTCGCGATTCCGATCATGTTCGGCGCGACGGCCTACGAGATCTACAAGGACTGGCATACCTTGTCCGTCGACGCGCTCGGCGTTTTTGCTTTGGGTTTCGTGGCGGCGTTTGTCAGCGCGTTTTTGTGCGTGCGCTGGTTGCTTCGCTATATTGCCGCGCACGATTTCACGGCGTTCGCGTGGTATCGCATCGGCTTTGGATTGCTGATTCTGCTGGTCGGCTATAGCGGCGCGCTGAGCTGGGCGGATTGAGCGTCGGCGCGGGTTTTGAGCGCCATGAAAAAAGTCCGCCAGTTGTGTTGGCGGACCTTTTTTTTTATTGATTGCGGCCGATGTTCCAGCCGCGGGCGTTTTCGCCTTTACGCGATTAGCGTTAACGCTTGCGAAACACCAGATCCCACACGCCGTGGCCGAGCCGCAGGCCGCGTCGTTCGAATTTCGTCACCGGACGGTAGTCGGGCCGCGGCGCATAGTCGTCGACCGTGTTCTGCAACGACGGCTCCCCGCCCAGCACTTCGAGCATCTGTTCGGCGTAGTTCTGCCAGTCCGTCGCGCAATGCAGATAGGCGCCGGGCTTCAGCCGCGACGCGAGCAACGCGACGAACTTCGGCTGAATCAGGCGGCGCTTGTGATGGCGCGCCTTGTGCCACGGGTCGGGAAAGAAAATGTGCACGCCGTCGAGACTGTCCGGCGCGATCATCTGCTCGAGGACTTCGACGGCGTCATGCTGAATGATGCGGATGTTGGTGAGCGCCTGCTCGCCCATCAGCTTCAGCAATGCGCCGACGCCCGGTTCGTGCACTTCGACGCCGAGAAAATCGTTGCCCGGACGATGCGAAGCGATCTCGGCCGTCGTGGCGCCCATGCCGAACCCGATTTCCAGCACGCGCGGCGCCTCACGGCCAAAGATGCTGTTCCAGTCCGGCTGCTCCGGTGTGAACGGCACGACGAAGCGCGGGCCGAGTTCGTCCATGGCGCGGCGTTGACCGGTCGACACGCGGCACGCGCGCGTGACGAAGCTGCGGATGCGGCGCCGGTGCAGGACTTCTTCGTGCGGCGTGGCGGGGTCGGTCGGCTGATTGTCGGGGGTGCGGGCGGCGTTGGCTTTGGCTTCGGCTTCGTTGCGGTCTGTCGGCAGTTCGTCGGGGAAGCCGGCGTCGTTGGAGTCGTGGATCATGGTCGAGGCTGCTACTAGGTGAAGGCTTTGCGGTTCGTGCGCCGCGTTGGGGGCTCGTTCGGCGCTTATTCGGCGTTGATTCGGCACTGCATCGTCAGCACGCGGCACGGGCTGTGTTTTGCGTGCCGATCGTCGCGTCGACAGGCGATGTGTGCCCGGCCGGTTGCCACGCGCGGGCGCCGCCGCCATCGCCGCTATAAAAAAGCCGCCTTCGTGGAGGCGGCTCGTGCTTGATTTCTGCCGAACGTGCAGCAGTCAGGTGGAGCGGGCGTTGCAAGAACCGTATAGCAGGGCTCAAAGCCATTCTGGAGCGGGCGATGGGAATCGAACCCACGGCTCTAGCTTGGGAAGCTAGGATATTACCATTATACGACGCCCGCAGAGCGCACTATTTTACTCGCGAAAGGGCGGCAAGCGCAAATCGCGCGGCCGCCCTTCGTTATCCGCGAAGCCCCGCCGAGCCGCCTCAGATCACAAAATACGTAAGCTGAACCGCGGCACGCGTTACAACCATCAAGAGAACCTGCACGATCACAAAAAGAAGAATCGGCGAAAGGTCGATGCCGCCCGGATGCGGCACCACCCGTCGCAGCGGGTTCAGAAACGGCGCGGTGAGCTGATACAGAATCGGCATGGCCGGCGAGCGCGGATTGAGCCACGACAGCAGCGCCATCAGGATCGTCATCCAGATAATCAGGTTCAGCGCCCACTTGATCACCGTCAGCACCGCGACGATCAGCAGCGTCGGCAGTAAGGTGAGCGGATCGGCGCCCGTCAGCACCACCATCAGGATGACGTAGATGATCGCTGCGATCAGCGCCGCGACGAGGCTCGCCCAGTCGATACTGCGCGTGCTCGGCAAAATGCGCCGCAGCGGCAGAACAATCCAGTTGGTGGCTTGCAGCACTGCGTTGGTGACGGGGTTGTACGGCGGCATGCGCACGACCTGGAGCCAGGCACGCAACAGCAGCGCCGCGCCGAACAGCGTGAAGACGGTATTGAGCAGAAAACGGGCGATATCGCCAAACATCTCGTGTCCTTATGCTTCTGATGGCGGCGGGGGAACGGCCTGGCCGCCGGCGCTTTCAGTCGTGCGCACGGCGGTTTGTCATGTCGCATACGCCGCCCATACGGCCGTATGCATTGCGAAGTGGTCGAGGCAGTCGCGTGGGGCAGCCTTGCGGCCCCGTTCCGCGCACGGCAAGGCACAAAGCCGTGCCGCCCGGTCCACCTCGACCGCGTGTCGTTACACGGAAACCTTGATCTCGCTAATAAGAATGGCGCCGTTGCCGCCGTCGGTGTAATTCGGAATGTCGGCGAGGAGTCGCTCGGACGCGGGCTTGAAGACCTTATAGAAGTCGTCCGTGCTATCGAAGAGGAAGTGGCCGGCAGCCACGTACGGCGGCGGCGTGCCCGGCGGCCCCGCGTTGATGCCGACGTCGACGGACCAGCCCTTCAGCGACGGCCCGAACAGCTCCGCCGCGAGCGGCATGTGCGTGGCGCAGTAATAGTCCACGTCGAAGTGGCCGTTTTCCCGGTACGGATAGAGGATGCTGACCTTGATCATTGTGCGTTCTCGTCTGTTGGTCCCGAAGCGAGGCGCCGGCGGATTGCGCGCGGCGCCGGACGTCACATTATCACGGCTTACTTCACGCTTGCACCTGCTGCCGCCTGATTGAGCGAGCGGCCCAGCGATTCTTCCACGGCCTCGGCGATGCTGTCGATCGCGGCGGGCGGCGTGGCACGGCGCTGCGCCAGCGCGACTGCGCGCCGCGACAGCAAGCCGTACAGCGCGGCATGATCGCCGCCCAGGCTCTCGAACAGCGCCAGCTGTTTCTGCACGACGCCGGTGTCGCCACGCGACACGGGGCCGGCGAGCGCGTTCGGCAGGCCCTTGTCGCGAGCGGTTTGGATGGTGCCGGCGAGCATCGGCAAAAGCGCGCGCAGCGCGTCGTCTTCGGCAAAACCCAGCGTGCGCCATAGCGCGACGCATTCGGTCAGGCTGCACAGCGCGAAGCTCGCCGCATAGTGCGCGGCGCCGTGGTACAGCATGCGGCCGCCCGGCGGGATAGACAGCGGATGACAGCGCAGCGCGACGGCCAAAGCGGTCAGCGTGTCCTTCAGCGCGCCGTCGGCCTCGATCGTCACCGAACAGCCGGCAATACGTTCGAGGTCGGTCGCTTCGCCGCCAAAAAGGTACAGCGGGTGAAAGCCGCCGATTGACGCGCCCTGGTCGCGCGGGCGCGAGCAGTTCCACCGGCGACGCGCCGCTGCAGTGCACGAGCGCCTTGCCCTCTGCGCCGTCCGGGCCGAACCGCAGTGTGTGCGCTGACGTACCGATGCTGTCGTCAGGAACCGCTAAAAGACCACGTCGGCACGCTCGACGACCTGCTGCGGGTCGTCGAGCGCCGCGCAGCCGGGAATCTGGCCGGCGAGCCGGCCGGCGGATGCCGGCGTGCGGCTTACCACCGCCGTCACGGGATAGCCTGCGTGGGAGAAGCCGAGCGCGAGGCAGCGCGCGAGCCGGCCCGCGCCGATAAAGCCGACGCGGGGCAGGGAAGTAGGCTGGGACATGTGGACGGGCTCCGGACGGGGCTTGGACGGGAAAGCAGCAGTATCGCCCATCGGCCGGCACGTGGCGCAACTCCTGCCGCAGTCGTCAGATGAGTGGGCCGACGATATGGCGCGCGCTGTCGTTCATGGCGCCGAGCCGGCCCCACGGGCTTGAAAACTGCTCACAATTTCCGCATGGCCGACGTGGCCGTGGCTGTTTCATGGGTATTCGCTTCGCAATTTCGCAATCGAACTCGGGGAGGTGGTCACGATGAACATTTTTTCTTACCGGAAGCACCTGCGATTCCTGACGCACGCGCAGCGGCGTCGCTGGTAGGACCAGAAAAAACGTCTGAGCCCGCGCGTACGGATTAGTGTTGCCTACGTGCCGCCGAATGTGTCGCGCGAATTTGCGTATGTAAGGGTCGGCTAATCCGACACCCACTTCAGACAAGACGAAGCCCGGCCTGTGCGCCGGGCTTTTTATTGGCCGTTGCGTTGCGCCGTCAGCATCGAAGCTAATTTGTAATTAAAGATTACCAAGGCTGCGTCCGTTCAAGGGGCATGGCTCCTCGAGAGCGCCCGAGCGCATTGCGTAGCCGCGTAATCGCCCGATTCTGCGTGACGTTCAGGCCTTTCCGGCCACGCCTGCAAAGGACCCCCAGCCGGCGTTCCTTTTCGCTGATTGCAATTTGCTACAAATGCGAACAGCGTTACCTGGGCTTTTTAGATAAATTTGTCTACGTAGCGTGCAAAGGCATGCGAAGACGGCGACCTTGAGTGGGCCGCGCCAGGAGAACAAAGTGAAAAAGATTGTCCCGTTTGTTGTTGCTGCCGCATTGGGCGTGGGGCTAGCCTCCGTCGCACAGGCGCACGTGTCTGTCGGTATCGGTATCGGGGTGCCGGTCGCGCCGGCTTACCCGGTCTACGCGGCGCCTCCGCCGGTGTATTACCCCCCGCCCCCGCCTGTCGTGTATGCCCCGCCGCCGGTGGTGTATGCGCCGGCGCCCGTCGTGGTGGGTGGCTACTATGGTTATGGCCGCCCGTATTATCACCATGGCTATTACCGTGGCTACGGCTATGGCCACGGTTACTACCGGCGCTGAGCGGCGCGGCTCGTAACTCACAGGCCTGATGAACGGCGTAACGCCGGCTTGATCGCCGGGTTACGCCGTTTTGTTTATGGTTGCATCGCGTGAGTGTCTGGCCACGTTCCAAACCAGCGGCGAAGCTGGGAGAATGTCCGTCTAACCCACCGCTTCCGGAGACCTCCGCCAAATGCAGCCGACGCAACCTCTGCCCGCTCCCACTTTCGACGACGTACTCGACGCCGCCGCGCGCCTCGAAGGCGTGGCGCATCGCACGCCGGTGTTGACCTCCAGCACGTTCAACGAGCGGACCGGCGCGTCGGTGTTCTTCAAGTGCGAGAACTTTCAGCGGATGTGCGCCTTCAAGTTTCGCGGCGCCTACAACGCAATCTCCCATTTCGACGCGGAGCAGCGCAAGGCCGGCGTGCTGACCTATTCGTCCGGCAATCATGCACAGGCCATTGCGCTGTCGGCGCGCCTTGCCGGCATTCGCGCGACGATCATCATGCCGCACGATGCACCCGCGGCCAAAGTCGCCGCCACCAAAGGCTACGGCGGCGAAGTCATCACCTACGACCGCTACAAGGAAAGCCGCGAGGAGATCGGCCGACGGCTGGCCGAAGAGCGGGGCATGACGCTGATTCCGCCCTACGACCATCCGCATGTGATCGCGGGGCAGGGCACCGCGGTGAAGGAACTGATCGACGAAACCGGTCCGCTCGACATGCTGTTCGTGTGTCTCGGCGGCGGGCTGATTGGCGGCGGCGCTGAGTCCGGATTGCGCGGTCATCAGCGCAAGCGGGCAATGACGGTCAGCAATCGCTCGCGCGCGGCGAGGTGGTCCACATCGAAACGCCGCGCACCATTGCCGATGGCGCGGCCTCCACGCATCTGGGCGACTACACGTTTGCGATCATCCGCAAGCTGGTCGCGCGAATCGAGACGGTCACCGACGCGCAGTTGATCGAGACGATGCGCTTTTTCGCTCAACGCATGAAGATCGTGGTCGAGCCGACCGGCTGCCTCGCAGCGGCGGCCGTGCTGAACGGCGTGCTGCCCGTGGAGGGCAAGCGCGTGGGCGTGGTGGTGAGCGGCGGCAACGTCGATCTGGACAAGCTCGCGCAGTATCTCGCGTAACCTTTATCGCATGATTTTGCCTGGCGGCGCCTGAGCCGCCTTGATGGCGTTTGCAGAATGGCCCGCTCGTATTGCCGACGCGGGCTTTTTTGTCAGCTCGCCGTTTGCGCCGCGGTTTGCACGGCCGGCGAATGCTGCGCGGTTTGCAGAATCAGATCGCGGTAGCCGTTGACGATCACGCTATACGAGAAGTAGGCGAACAGCAGCGCCGACAGCACATGGCAGGCGCGCAGCAGACCGCTGCCCGCGCGTTTGCGCCCATGGCTGCCGAGGCCGCAGATAAACACTGTCCAGCACAGACCGCCAAGAAAGAAGCCGCCCAGAAACACAGGCGCCGTCGCCGCGCTCGTCGCGCCGGCCTTGGCGATCAGCGCGCCACCCACCGCGGCGAACCACAGAATTACCGACGGCGACGACACCGCCAGCAACACGCCGCGCAGGAAGCCGCGCCACGCGGACAGATGTGGCGCGTTCGCGTCGGCTTCTCCGGCGACCGGCGGCGCCGACGCGGGGAACATGGCTTCCCGAGCCATCTTCCCCGTGAGAAACAGCAGAATGGCCGCGCCGCCGAGCCACACGACCCAGCGCACCGACTCGAACTGCAGCAGCGCGGCCATGCCCGCCAGCGCAAGCGCTGCGTAAATCAGATCGCCGACACACGAACCGAGGCCGAGCCAGAAGCCAGGTTTGAAGCCGTGCGAGAGCGCGAGAGAAATTATCGCGACGTTCACGAGGCCGATGTCCAGACACAGCGACAACGACAGGAAAAATCCGTCGGACATCATCGAAAGGGCATGCATCCGCGCAACTGCTCCATCAATTTTGTTATTCGGTGAGGCGCGGCGCTCAGAGGCCCAGCTCGTTCCACAAACTGTCGATTCGCTGCTTGACTGCCGCGTCCATCTCGATGGGTCGCCCCCATTCGCGGTCGGTTTCGCCGGGCCACTTGTTGGTCGCGTCGAGTCCCATTTTGGAGCCGAGCCCTGCGACCGGCGACGCGAAGTCGAGGTAGTCGATCGGCGTACGGTCGACGAGTACCGTATCGCGCGTCGGGTCGACGCGGGTCGTTATCGCCCAGATCACTTCTTTCCAGTCGCGGATGTTGACGTCCTCGTCGACCACGACAATGAACTTCGTATACATGAACTGCCGCAGGAAGCTCCATACGCCGAACATCACGCGCTTGGCATGGCCTGCGTAGCTCTTCTTCATCTGCACGATGGCCATGCGGTAGCTGCAGCCTTCGGGCGGCAGATAGAAGTCGGTGATTTCGGTGAACTGCTTTTGCAGTAGCGGCACGAACACCTCGTTGAGCGCCACGCCGAGCACGGCGGGCTCGTCCGGCGGTTTGCCGGTGTAGGTGGAGTGATAGATCGCGTCGCGGCGCATGGTGATGCGCTCGACGGTCAACACCGGGAACCACTCCTGTTCGTTGTAGTAGCCGGTATGGTCGCCGTAGGGGCCCTCCAGCGCGTGCTCATAAGCTGCGGACGCGCCCCGGGCTGGCCGCGGCGGCGCGCCGGCGGGGGCAGGCGCGGGTTCGCCTTGCTGCGGGTAGATGAAGCCTTCGAGCACGATCTCCGCGCGCGCCGGCACCTGCAAGCTGTCGACACCGGGCGTGAGGCATCGGGCGAGGTCGGTTCGTCCGCCGCGCAGCAGCCCGGCAAACTGGTATTCGGAGAGCGTGTCCGGCACCGGCGTGACTGCACCGAGGATGGTGGCCGGATCCGCGCCCAGCACGACGGCGACCGGATACGGTTTGCCCGGATTCTTCAGCGCGAACTCGCGGAAATCGAGTGCGCCGCCGCGGTGCACGAGCCAGCGCATGATCAGCTTGTTGCGCGCAATAAGCTGCTGGCGGTAGATGCCGAGGTTTTGTCGGCTCTTGTTCGGGCCTTTTGTGACGGTCAGGCCCCACGTGATGAGCGGGCCGGCGTCGCCGGGCCAGCAGGTCTGGATGGGCAGCTTTTCGAAATCAACGTCGTTGCCTTCCCAGACGATTTCCTGGCAGGGCGGCGCGCTCACGGTTTTCGGCGCCATGTCCCACACCGCCTTGGCGAGCGAGAAGAGCTTGCCCGCGTCCTTGAGACCTTTGGGCGGTTCCGGCTCCTTCAGCGCCGACAGCAGCCGGCCGACGTCGCGCAGCGACTCGAGCGCGGCACCGTCGCCTTCACCGACCTGCGCGTCGATACCCATGCCGAGCGCCACGCGGCGCGGCGTGCCGAACAAGTTCCCGAGCACCGGGAACGCATGCCGCTCCTGGTTCTCAAACAGCAAGGCCGGCCCACCGGCGCGCAGTACGCGGTCGCACAGCTCGGTCATTTCGAGCACGGGCGAGACCTTTTGCGGGATACGGCGCAGTTCGCCGATCGTCTCGAGGCGGCCGACGAAGTCGCGCAAATCTTTGTATTTCATCTGTTGCTGTTCAGTGCCGCAAGCGGCGAGGAAGAAACGGCGCCACGCTATTGCAGGTGCCAAACCGATTGTCGATTTTACCTGCGTTGGCTAGACAAGCAGACGCTGTCAAATCGCCGCGAAAGCGCTTGCGGCGGTGCTCCAGGCGCTCCAGAGTGCCTCTTTTATTACAATTAGTTATACATTTGCCTCTTTGTAGTGTTGACGATCTATAAAACTGTGCCCTAGAATCCGTCCACATTGGTTGCAGGGCGTGAACCTTTTACCACTGCCCCCGGTCCCATCTGACGCAACGCGTCACCGCTTACTGAAGCCCTGCACGGTATTCGTCGGTCTTATTGAAGTCCTCGCCAGCGCCAACTGACGCTGGTTTTTCGCGTGGGAGCCCCCGCCCGCATGTTTTTCGCATGCCGCGGACCGCTTTGAGGTTGGCTCCCCACAAACGGTATTTGCCGTTTTCCCGACGTCGCTGTTGCCCTAACCAGACAGAGCGCGCGATGTCTTGATTCTGCGAATGTGTGTTACCGCCTGTTTGTTCAGCGGAATCCGCGGATCATGCAACATGGGAGATCTGAATGAACGCTTGGTTATCGTGGCGTCCCGATGAACGTATCGCGCAGGTCGTGCGCGGTGCAGTGCGCCGTGGGACGCAATTGAGTCATCACCTGTTCAGCATTGTCGGCCGCATTGCCGTCGTGCTGGCAATCGCGCTGTGGCTGATGCCGACGTGGCGCGGCACGCTCGCGGCCAAGCTCATGCCCGTGCTTTCCGCGGCCGTGCAGGCCGGACCCGCGCGCCTGCTGCAGGGCAACCCGCTGCCGTCTTTCGCGCCGCCGGGGCATACCTCGTCGGACGAAACGCTGTCGTCCAATACCAACGGCGCGAACGGCGCCGACGTGGCGAACGCTACGAACAACGCCGGCGTGAGCGTCAGCAACACGAGCTATGACGGGGCGTTCGACGGTAGCGGCTCGGCCGGCATGGGCATCGCGGCGCTCAACGGTCTCGACCCGCGCACCATGCAAAGCGTCTCCGCATTGGCCCGGCTGATTCCGGCGCAACGCGTTTCCGCCGACGCACGCGACGACCGTGTGCTCGTCTCGTCGCGTGAGCAGGCGCTCGTCGCCTCGTACCTGGCGCGGCGCTACCGCGTCGCTCAGGAGCCCGTCAGCGAGCTCGTCAAGGCGGCGTCGACACCGGCCGCGAAGTCGGCCTCGACCCGCTGCTGCTGTCGGTCATGGCGATCGAATCCGGCTTCAACCCGTACGCCGAGAGCGGCGTGGGCGCCCAAGGTCTGATGCAGGTCATGTCCAAGGTCCATTCGGACAAATTCCAGTATTTCGGCGGCGAGAGCGCGGCGCTCGAACCGCTCGCTAACATCAAGGTCGGCGCGCTGGTCCTGAAGGACTGCATTGCCCGCGGCGGCTCGCTGCCGGGCGGTTTGTCTGTATGTCGGCTCCACGTCGCCGGACGATGGCGGCTACGGCGCCAAGGTGATGGCCGAGCGCGGGCGTCTGCGTGACGTCGCGCGGGGCCGCAAGGTGCCGATCAATGCTCCGCGCAGGCTCCGGTCGTGACGGCGTCGAACAACGCGTCGTCTTCGTCGGCGTCGGCTGCTGTAAACAGCAACAACGGCAAGCGCGTGCAGGTTACGCTGGAAGGAAGCCATCCTTTGAGCGCCGCCGCGTCGCCGGCCCATACGCCGGTTTCCGAACAGGACGATGCCAGCGTGAACGCTCCGAAGCACGCGGCTTCGAGCGCGGAGCTGGGCGCGTGAGCGTTTGACCGGCGCAAGATCGATGGCCCGAGGCGGAAGCTGAAGGTACAAAAAAGGACACCCTCCGGTGTCTTTTTTTCGTCTGCGGGTCTGGTTTGGCAATTGAGGCTTCCGGTGGCTTATCAGCGCCAGTGAGACCCATGCAAGCACCCGCGCAGCAAAGATAGCGAACGAGGCCGGCGACGCGGCGGCGGATGAATCGGCCGCCGCCGCGTGATTCTAGTGCCGCCCGAACAGCCGCCCGAGACGCTCAACCGCCTCCTCCAGCTTCGAATACGCGGTGGCGTACGAGAGCCGGATATATTGCTTTGGCGCATGGGTGCCGAAATCCATGCCCGGCACGAGCACCATGCCGGCTTCGTGCAGCATCGCCTTGGTGAGCGCGGAGCTGTCGCCGGCGGCAGGGTGATTGACGATTCCGCAGTCCGCGTAGACATAAAACGCGCCGTCGGGCATGACAGGCACCGTAAAGCCCAGCGACACCAGCGCCGGCGCAATGAAATCCCGACGCCGCTTGAATTCCAGGCGGCGCGCTTCGTAGGTGGCAATGGTTTGCGCTCGCGCAGCACGCGAGCGCCGCGTGCTGCGCGAGCGCGGATGCGCAGATAAAGAGGTTCTGCGCCAGCTTCTCGAACGCGCTCACCATGCTTGGCGGCACGACGAGCCAGCCTGTCATGTTGAAGTACTTCGAAAAGCTGTTGACGGTGATCACTTCGTCGCCGTACGACAGCGCCGACACCAGCTTCGCGTCGTAGCTCAGGCCCTGATAGATTTCGTCGACGATCGTAAAGCCGCCGCGCGAGCGCACCGCCTTCACAATGCGCTCGAGTTCGGCCGGCTCGATCGACGTGCCGGTCGGGTTGGACGGCGACGCGAGCAGCACACCGCGCGTGCGCTCGTTCCAGAGCCGTTCGACGTCGGCGGCACAGCTGGAAGCGCTCGGCGGGCCCGCTCGGCACCATGACGGGCTTGCCTTCGGCGGCGATCACGAAGTGGCGGTTGCACGGGTAGCACGGGTCGGGCATCAGCACTTCGTCGTCGCGGTCCACCAGTGCCGCACACGCGAGCAGAAGTGCCGCGCCGACGCGCCCGCCGTCACGACGATGCGCGCGGGATCCACGTCGACGCCGTAGACGCTGGCGTAATGCGCCGAGATCGCTTCGCGCAACGCGTGGAGGCCGACGGCGCTCGTGTATTGCGTGACGCCGCGGCGCAGCGCGTTGGCGGCCGCCTCGATGACCGGTTCCGGCGCGGTGAAGTCGGGCTCGCCGATCCCCATGTGAATGATGTCGCGCCCATCGCGCTCGAGAAGCGCGGCCTCCTTGGCCAGCTCCATCACGTAGAAAGGCTGGATGGAGTCGACGCGTGCGGCGAGCCGCACAAGAGGTTCGGTCACGGAGTTCATACGGTTAAATCCAGTCCAGAAGCAGAAACCGGACTGCGCTTCGCGCGTTCGTTGATGCGCGCGGCGCAGTCCTCACAGCGATGCATTCGCGTGGCAGCCGACGTGACTGCCGTGCGGCGCGAGCGGGGCGTGCGCGAATCGCCGAACCGCGCAAATAAGCGCCTGTACGCAACACTCACCCACACGCCGCCCAGCAGGCTCGCGCCTAGCGCTTGCGAGCCGCCTCCGTCTCGGTCACGCGCAGCTTGGCCGCCAGCTTGTCCAGCACGCCGTTCACGTATTTGTAGCCGTCCGCGCCGCCAAACGTCTTGGCGAGTTCCACGGCTTCGTTGATCACCACGCGGTACGGAATGTCGATGTGATTCTTCAGTTCAAATGCGGCAACCAGCAGCACCGCGCGTTCGACCGGCGAAAGCTGGTCGATCGGACGGTCCAGACACGGTGCGATAGCGGCGGACAGCGCCTCGGAATCGCGGATCACGCCGTGCAGAATCGCGTCCAGGTGCTCATGGTCTGCTTTGTCGAAGCCCTGCGCGCCGCGCAGTTGCGCGTCGATTTCACCGCCGGGCGAACCCGACAGCAGCCACTGATAAAGCCCCTGCATGGCCAGTTCGCGGGAGCGTCGGCGTGCGCTCTTCATGCCTCTTCTTCTTCGTCGTCGCCGCCCAGCTGCTCGAGCGCGACTGCGAGATTCGCCATTTCGACGGCCACGCGCGCCGCGTCACGGCCTTTCTCGGTCATGCGGGCAACGGCTTGCTCGTCGTTCTCCGTGGTCAGCACCGCATTCGCGACGGGGATGCCGAAGTCGAGACCGATGCGTGTGATGCCGGCACCGTTTTCGTTCGAAACCAGTTCGAAGTGATACGTCTCGCCGCGAATGACTGCGCCGAGTGCGATGAGCGCGTCGAACTGGGCGCTTTCGGCGAGCTTTTGCAGCGCGAGCGGGATTTCCAGCGCGCCCGGCACGGTGACGAGCAGCACGTCTTCGCCCGTCACGCCGAGGCGTTCCAGCTCTTCGATGCACGAGTCCGCGAGACCGTTGCACACGGGTTCGTTAAAGCGCGCCTGGACGATGCCGATGCGCAGTCCGTCGCCGTCGAGGTTCGGTTGGTATTGTCCGATTTCCATGTTGATTCCGTAGTGTTTGAGTGGGCGCGAGGCGCGTGAATGGTCGGATCAGCCTTGTTGCGGAGTCTGCGTGGTGCCGCCGGGCATCGGCACGAAGCCGGTGACTTCGAGGCCGTAGCCCGACATGCTGCCCAGCTTGCGCGGGTTCGACAGAACCTGCATCTTGCCCACGCCAAGCTCGCGCAAGATCTGCGCGCCGATGCCGTAGGTCTTGAAGTCGACGGGCCGCCGCTTCAGCGCGTCTGCTTTTTCCTTCGAATCGAACGCCTTGAGCACGTCGATCAGATGCTCTTTCGAGTCGCCGCAATTGAGCAGCACGATCACGCCGAGGTCGCGCGAGGCGATTTCCTTCATGGCTGCGTCGAGCGTCCAAGAATGCGTGGACTCGCCGATTTCGAGCAGATCCAGCACAGACAGCGGCTCATGCACGCGCACCGGCGTCTCGTGGTCGGGCGTGGGCGTGCCGCGCACCAGAGCGATGTGCGGCTGGCCGCTCGGCTGGTCCAGATACATGACCGCGCGGAACGCGCCGTGCGCGGTCTGCATGGTGCGCTCGCAAATGCGCTCGACGATCGATTCGGTGCGGCTGCGATAGTGGATCAGATCCGCGATCGTGCCGACCTTCAGATCGTGTTGCTTTGCGAATTCCATCAGGTCGGGCAGGCGGGCCATGGTGCCGTCGTCGTTGATGACTTCGCAGATCACCGCAGCCGGCGTCAGGCCTGCGAGCGCCGTGAGGTCGCAACCCGCTTCGGTGTGGCCGGCGCGCACGAGCACGCCGCCCGGCTGGGCCATGATCGGAAACACGTGGCCCGGCTGCGCGATGTGCTCGGCCTTCGCCTCCGGCGCGACGGCCGTGGCGATGGTGCGGGCGCGGTCGGCGGCCGAAATGCCGGTGGTCACGCCTTCGGCCGCTTCAATGCTGACCGTAAAGGCCGTTCCATACTGAGTGCCGTTGCGGTACGTCATGAGCGGCAGGTTGAGCAGCTTGCAGCGTTCCTGCGTGAGCGTCAGGCAGATCAGGCCGCGACCGTAGCGGGCCATGAAATTGATCGCTTCCGGCGTGACGAATTCGGCGGCGAGCACGAGGTCGCCCTCGTTTTCGCGATCTTCTTCGTCGACGAGGATCACCATACGGCCGGCTTTGAGTTCGGCGATGATCTCTGGAGTGGAGGCGAGCGTCATGGTGGCGAGTTTTTCGGGAAAGCGCGTATTTTACGCCACGCGCGGTGCCAAGTCGCCTCTGCCGGATGGCATAGGCCGTTTGGCCGACTGGTGATCACTGTCAGCCCTTGCTATGCTCGGCCAAACGATGGATGCATGAACGGCGGAAGCGGTAAGGTGCCGCTGACAACCTCTGCGGCGCCAGCTTTGCTTTTTGTTGCAGCCGTCAGCACACCGCTATCGGGTGCGGCGCTTATTTCGGGGCGTTGAGCATCCGCTCCACATACCGCGCAATCAGATCGATTTCCAGATTCACCGGCGTGCCTGCACGCAGATGCTTGAGCGCGGTCACTTCCACCGTGTGCGGAATCAGATTGATCGAGAACTCGCAGCCGTCGTCGCGATCTTTAACCGAGTTGACGGTCAGACTCACACCGTTGACAGTGATCGAGCCCTTGTACGCGAGATAGCGGCCGATCTCGCGCGGCGCCAGCACGCGCAGTTCGTGCGACTCGCCGACGGGCGCGAAATGGGTCACGGTGCCCAAACCGTCCACGTGACCGGAGACGATGTGGCCGCCCAGCCTGTCGTGCGCGCGCAGCGCTTTTTCCAGATTGACTTCGCCCACCTCGCCGAGGCCCGCCGTGCGGTTCAGGCTTTCGCGGGATACGTCGACCTCGAACGAACGGTCGGTTTTCGCGACCACGGTCATGCATGCGCCCTGAATGGTGATGCTGTCGCCGAGCTGCACGTCGGCGAGATCGAGGCCGCCGGCCTCAACGTTCAGGCGCACGCCCGCGTCGCCGTTCGTGCCGAGCGGCTTGACTGACTCGATGCGGCCCACTGCCGCGACGATTCCTGTGAACATCGTACTCATCCTTGATCAAAACGAAACGGGTGGGGACGCGGCGTCGGTCCCGGGTGCAGCGCCGCCCGTTGGCACGAACCGCGCTAGCATCCGCAGATCGTCGCCAATCCGCTCGACGTTGTGAAACGCAAGCTTGACGCGGCTTTCCAGTGTTGCCGGCGCGCTCAGATTGAACATGCTCATGGAGTCGTTGCCGAGCAGGCTGGGCGCGAGATAGACCAGCAATTCGTCGACGCAGCCTTCGCGCAACAGCGAGCCGTTCAGCTTGTAGCCGGCCTCCACGTGCAGCTCGTTCACCTGGCGCTCGCCAAGCACCTTCAACATGCCGGGCAAGTCGACCTTGCCCGCTGCGTTGGCCATTTCGACGATTTCCGCGCCGCGATTGCGCAACGCCTGCGCGCGCTCGCTGTGCCGCTCGTCCAGATTGCCGCAGAAAATCAGCGTGGGTGCGCCGGCGAGAATCTGCGCCTGCGGCGAAACTTCCAGCTGGCTGTCGATCAGCACGCGTTGCGGCTGGCGCGGCGTGTCGACGGCGCGCACGGTCATGCGCGGATCGTCTTCCCTGACGGTGCCGATGCCAGTCAGAATCGCCGACGCGCGGGCGCGCCACGCATGGCCGTCGGCACGCGCCGCTTCGCCGGTGATCCACTGGCTGACGCCCGAATGCAAGCCGGTGCGGCCATCGAGCGACGCGGCCACTTTCATGCGCACCCATGGCCGGCCGCGCGTCATGCGCGACACGAAGCCGATGTTCAACTCCTGTGCTTCATTGGCGAGCAGCCCGCAGCGCACCTCGATGCCGGCGTCGCGCAACATGGCGAGGCCGCGGCCCGACACCTGCGGATTCGGGTCTTCCATTGCGGCGACCACGCGCGCGACCTGAGCTTCGATCAGCGCGTTCGCGCACGGCGGCGTGCGGCCGAAATGGCTGCACGGTTCGAGTGTGAAGTAGACGGTTGCGCCGCGCAGATCGTGACCGCGCGAGCGCGCGTCTTTCATTGCGCGGATCTCTGCATGGTCCTGGCCGGCCGGTTGCGTGAATCCTTCGCCGATCACTTCGCCGTTCTGGACGATCACGCAACCCACGCGCGGATTGGGGTCGGTGGTGTACATGCCGCGCTTCGCAAGCGCGAGCGTGCGTTCCATATGGACGAAGTCGGTTTGCGAGAACATCGGTGTCTGGTGGATACGGTGACTGGGCGCGGGTGCTTGCGGCTAGTGCTTGCGGCTAGTGCGTCAGGCGGTCAGCGACGCGAACGCGCCACGTGCCGCTTCGATCGTGGCGTCGACGATAGCGTCGTCGTGAGCAATCGAAACAAAGCCCGCCTCGTACGCAGAAGGCGCGAAGTACACGCCCGCGTCGAGCATTTTGTGGAAGAACGCGTTGAAGCGCGGCACGTCGCTTTTCGTGACTTCCGCAAAACTGGCCGGAATCGACTCGGTGAAGTAGAGCCCGAACATACCGCCGAGCGAATCGGCCGAGAATGGCACATTGGCTTCGCGCGCGACCTGCACAAGCCCTTGGGCGAGACGGGCGGTGCGCGCGGCAAGCGTCTCGTAGAAGCCCGGCGCCTGAATCAGTTGCAGCGTTTTCAGGCCCGCGGCGACGGCGATCGGATTGCCCGACAGCGTGCCGGCCTGGTAGACGCCGCCCAGCGGCGCGAGGTGGGCCATGATGTCGCGCCGCCCGCCGAAGGCCGCGGCCGGCATGCCGCCGCCGATCACCTTGCCGAGGCAAGTGAGGTCCGGGGTGATGCCGTACACCTGTTGTGCGCCCCCGAGCGCGACCCGGAAGCCGCACATGACTTCGTCGAAAATCAGCACGGAGCCGTATTCGGTGCACAGGCGCCGCAATGCTTGCAGGAACTCGGGCGTTGCGCGCACGAGGTTCATGTTGCCGGCCACCGGCTCGACGATCACGGAGGCGATTTCGTTGCCGAAAGCCTTGAACGCTTCTTCGAGCGCCGCGACGTTGTTGTATTCGAGCACCGTGGTGTGCTTTGCAATGTCGACCGGCATGCCAGCCGAAGTGGGATTGCCGAACGTCAGCAGGCCCGAGCCGGCTTTCACGAGCAGGCTGTCGGCATGGCCGTGATAGCAGCCTTCGAATTTGACGATGCTGCTGCGGTTCGTGAAGCCGCGCGCGAGACGCAGGGCGCTCATGGTCGCTTCCGTGCCGCTCGAAACCATGCGTACCTGTTCGATTGACGGCACGAGCTTGCAGATTTCCTCCGCGATTTCGATCTCGGATTCGGTGGGCGCGCCGAACGAGAAGCTGTTGACGAGCACGCGCTGCACCGCTTCGAGCACCTCGGGATGCACGTGGCCGAGGATCATCGGGCCCCATGAGCCGATGTAATCGATGTAGCGCTGGCCGTCGGCGTCCCAGAAGTAGGGCCCTTGTGCGCGCTCGATAAAGCGCGGCGTGCCGCCGACCGAGCGGAACGCGCGCACCGGCGAATTGACGCCGCCGGGAATGGTGCGTTGCGCGCGGTCAAAGAGGGTTTGGTTTTTGGACATGGCGATGACTGAATGGGGTTGCGCGGCGGCGCGGGTTGCGCGGCGCCGGAGTAGGTGAGGAAATTGTACCGGAGTCGGTGCGAACGGGTTTTGCGCGCGGGCGTGGGCATTCGAGCGCGTTTTCAGCGCTCCGGCGGGCCTTTGCCTGCAGGG
Source organism: uncultured Paraburkholderia sp. (assembly GCA_940746715.1). Taxonomy (GTDB): domain Bacteria; phylum Pseudomonadota; class Gammaproteobacteria; order Burkholderiales; family Burkholderiaceae; genus Paraburkholderia. The sequence continues at coordinate 955,717 of CALNWN010000001.1, read as the reverse complement.
ATCTTTGCCGACGGCGTGCTGGCTTCTGCAGCCGCCGCATGCGCCGACGCTTTACTTGAACGCACCGGGCCGGTTGGCGCCTCCAGAGCGGGCGGCTTACGTTTGCCGGTCAGTTCGGCCCAGCGCTTTTCGAGCGCGCCTTCCGCAATCGGTTTGATCACCGTGCCCGAGCTCTGCGCGTCCCACGTCTGTACCGAAAATGGATGCGCGCGCAACGAGTCGCGAGGAATCACCACCTGCTGATGGGCGTCGACGAGCCAGTCATACACGAAGTCGATGCACAGGCGGTAGCCGCGCTTCGTCGCCGGGTCCGGGACTTCGTACGGTGCCCGCGTCACATAGCCTGAGCCGAAGATGCCCTTGGGTTCCATGGCGACGCGATGCAGAAACACGCGATCGCCGGGCAGAATGCCGCGGGCGAATCCGCAGCCCCAGACGTCGGCTACGGCGACGCTCGTTGCGACGCGTCGGGCCACGTCGGGCAACTCGGGCCACGGCCATTTGGGGCTCCAGATCAGCAGGAACGCAGTCATTGCAGTGTTGCAGAGGGAGGTCGGGAGGGGGGCGCCGCTCTCGTATCTGCGCGCGACGCCGACCGCTTCACGCGGCAGCTTAACCGATCGGCGACGTGCTTGCCGCAACACTTGGTCCAATCCCAATGCATGGCGCCGTTTCTCTTGCGCGCGACGCGGCAGCCGTTGTCAGCGTCGCGTACAATCGACTGGGTCAATGCCGGTCTTTCGTCTCACCGCGCGCCGCTTTGCCGAAAGACGCGCGCTTCACCTGGATTCCCATGTCTCATGTCACCGGACGCCGGCCAGATGGCCGGCTGATTCTGTTGCTCGGCGCGCTTGCCGCCTGCGGGCCGATTTCGATCGACATGTATCTGCCGAGCTTGCCCACCATCGCGCAGGCATTCGCGATCGGCATGAGCGCGGCGCAAACCACGCTCACCAGCTTCATGTTCGGCTTTTCGATCGGCATGCTGCTTTATGGCCCGCTGTCGGATACATATGGCCGCCGGCCGCATCATCATGTATGCACTGGCGAGCATTGCCTGCACGCTGTCGTTCTCGATCGTCGCGCTCGTGACGTTCCGCTTCGTGCAGGCGCTCGGGGCCGGCGCGGCATCCGTGCTGGCTCGCGCCATTGCGCGCGATGCCCACGGTCCGACCGACGCGGCCCGCGTGCTGTCGATGCTCGCCATCGTCACGTCGATCGGGCCGTTGCTCGCGCCGCTGATCGGCGGACAACTGCTGCTGATCGGCGGCTGGCGCGTCGTCTTTGTCGCGCTGACGCTGTTCGGCACCGCGTGCGCAGTCACCGCGTTCCTCAAGGTGCCGGAAACCTGGCCGCGCGAGAAGCGCGCGCACTCGGCGCTGTTGAAGTCGTTTGCCGCCTACGGCCGGTTGCTGCGCGATCCTGTGGCTTGGGGGCATATGCTGTGTGGCGGTATGGCGTTCGCGTCGATGTTCGCGTACATCACGGCCACGCCGTTCGTCTACATCGAATATTTTCACGTGTCGGCGCAGCACTATGGTTTTCTGTTCGCGCTGAACATCGTCGGCATCATGTTCGGCAATTTCATGAACACGCGGCTCGTCGGTCAGCTCGGGTCGTTGCCGATCATTTCGTTCGCGGCCACCGTGAGTTGCATCGCGTCGCTGTTCGTGTGCCTTGTCTCGCTGACGGGGTGGGGCGGCTTGTGGTCGATCGTGGCGGGCCTGTTCTTTGTCGTCGGTGTGGTGGGTTTGCTGTCGGCCAATTGCACTACGGATCTGATGCATCGCTATCCGGTGAACGCGGGCGCGGCGGCCGCCCTGTTCGGCGCGGTGCAACTGGCGCTCGGCGCGCTGTCGAGCCTCGCCGTCGGCCTGTGGCCGGACGGCTCGCCCAAGGGCATGGGGATCGTGGTGGGCGTGGCGGGATCGCTGTGTTATGTCGGGCGCATTCTGGTCGTCAGATGGCACGGGACGAAGGCGCCAGTAGCTGTTGCTTGAAGTCGTCGCCAATGACGGCGGCTGCCTGAAAGCGGCGTGGGTGTGGTCGGTTACAGCCGCGCGGCTGGCGCGAGGGCGCGCGACGCATCTACCGGAAAACACCAAGTGTTGCGCGCACGCGACCTTGCGTGTGAATTTGCATTGCTATGATGAGGTCACTGTTCCTCGGAGCGGCAATCATGGCGATCAGAGATTTGATGAACGGCGAGCGGCAACATGCGGCTTTCGCCGAAGCGCAGAAGCTGGCCGACAGCGGCGCCTATCACGATTACACGGACATCGAATACGTCTTGCGCTTTGATTATGGCTTGACCGATGTATCGTCGCTGCTCGACAGCCAGCTGATGCATCGCGATCTCAACCGGCGTTGCGCCGACGCACGCGAGAGGCTGGAAGCGGTTAGTGTCTGAGGAAGTCGCCGGGCGCTTCGTTGGAGGCGCAGGGCGATCGACCAGTTGCTGGCTAATGTGAAAGCGGCGCTTTACGGCGCGGCCAGCAGCGTTGTGCAGCTTGTTTGAGACTGAAATTCAGTCGACGCAGTGCTGCAGAAGTGACTAGCCGCCGAGGCCAGAAACGAAACATGGGCCGTGTGGCCCATGTTCGTATTGAAGGAATCTGGCGGAGGCGGTGAGATTCGAACTCACGGAAGGATCACTCCTTCGCCGGTTTTCAAGACCGGTGCCTTAAACCACTCGGCCACACCTCCAAGCCGCAAATTGTAACCTGAAAAGTCGTCGCTGCGGCGCCCTCTAAATCCGCATTCACTGCGGATCTTTCAAAAACAGCGCCTGCAGATCGTTCAGAAATGCCTGGCCAAGCGGCGTCGGCGCAATCTTTTCGTGGTCGCGCGTGATGAGCTTGCGGCGCTCCGCTTCCTGCAGAGCCGGTTCGACAGAGGTCATCGGCAAACCCGTGCGTTCGATGAACCGGTGCACCGGAAAGCCTTCCACCAGCCGCAGCGCATTCAGCATGAATTCGAACGGCAGGTCGCGCGCGCTCACCTCGTGTTCTTCCTGCACCGCCGCGCCGGCTTTCGCCTGCTCGATGAAGGTGGCCGGATGCTTGTAGCGCGCCTGGCGCAGCACGCGGTTCGGAAACGACAGCTTCGTATGGGCGCCGGCGCCAATGCCGAGATAATCGCCAAAACGCCAGTAGTTGAGATTGTGCCTGCTCTGCCGATGCGGCTTCGCATACGCCGACACTTCATAGCGCCAGTAACCGGCGGCCGACGTGCGCTCGTGAATCCAGTCCTGCATGTCGGCGGAGGCGTCGTCGTCCGGCAAGGCGGGCGGGAATTTCGCAAACAGCGTGTTGGGCTCGAGCGTCAGGTGATACAGCGAAAGATGCGGCGGCGCAAACGACAACGCGGTCTCCACATCGGCCTCGCATTCGGCGAGCGTTTGGCGCGGAAGCGCGAACATCAGGTCGAGGTTGAAATTGTCGAACGTGTTCGCGGCGACCTCCACGGCACGACGCGCCTGCGTCGAATCATGAATCCGGCCGAGCGCCTTAAGATGCGCTTCATTGAAACTCTGAATTCCCACCGACAGGCGGTTCACGCCGCTCGCGCGAAACTGCGCGAACTTCGCGGCTTCGAAGGTGCCAGGGTTGGCCTCGAGCGTGATTTCCGCGTCGGCGTCGAGCGGCAGCAGCGCGCGAATGTCCGACAGCATGCGGTCGAGCCCCGCCGCGGACAGCAAGCTCGGCGTACCGCCGCCGATAAACACCGTATGCACCTGCCGGCCCCACACGAGCGGCAGCGCCATCTCCAGATCGGCGCGCAGCGCGTCCAGATAATCGTTCTCGGGGAAAGTCTCGCCTTTCCACTCGTGCGAGTTGAAATCGCAGTACGGACACTTGCGCACGCACCACGGAAAATGTACGTACAGCGAGAGCGGCGGCAACGACGTCAGGCGGATGCTGCCCGGCGACGTGAATGCCTTGATGACGCCGTTGCCGACATCGGCGGGCGTCGGTTTGATCGGAATCACGCTTCCTCCGTCAGACGCGCGAGCAGGTGGCGCAGCGCAATCGCTGCTGGCGTTCTTCACCGCCGGTTCCAGCTCCGCGGCGCTCGCGTTCAGCGACGGCAAGAAGAAGTACGGATCGTAGCCAAAGCCATGCGAGCCGCGCGGCGCATCCAGCATTTCTCCATGCCAGCGGCCTTCCGCGATCAGCGGCTCGGGGTCGTCTGCGTGACGCACGAGCGCGAGCACGCAGTAGTAGTACGCGCGCCGATCGGTTTCGCCTTGCAGCGCCGACACGAGCCGCGCGTTGTTGGCGGCGTCGCTTTTTTCGCCGCCAGCGAGTTGCGCGTAACGCGCCGAATAAACGCCGGGCGCGCCGCGCAGCGCACGCACACAGAGGCCCGAATCGTCGGCGAGGGCGGGCAGGCCCGTGAGCTTCGCGGCATGACGCGCCTTCGCCAAAGCGTTTTCAACGAACGTGGGATGCGGCTCTTCCGCTTCGGGCACGCCGAGTTCGCCTTGCGCAATCAATTCGATGCCGGCCGCGCCGAGCAGCGCCGCGAACTCGCGCAACTTGCCCGCGTTGTTCGACGCGAGCACGACTTTGTTCAACGGCGCGCGCGGGCCTTCGCGAACTTCACTCACCTCGATACTCCAATGCCGCTTTCTGCTTCGCGATCAGCGTCGCTATGCCGTTGCTGGCCAGATCGAGCAGCGCGTTCATTTCGTCGCGCGAGAAAGGCACGCCCTCGGCGGTGCCCTGAATTTCGACGAAGCCGCCCGTGCCCGTCATCACGACATTCATGTCGGTGTCGCATTGCGAGTCTTCGTCGTAGTCGAGGTCGAGCACGGGCACGCCGTCATACACGCCGACCGAAATCGCCGCGACGAAATCGCTGATGGGCGAGCTTTCGATGCGGCCCGCAGCGAGCAATTTGCTCACGGCATCGTGCGCGGCGACGAACGCGCCGGTGATGCTGGCCGTGCGCGTGCCGCCGTCCGCCTGGATGACGTCGCAGTCGATATGCAGCGTGCGCGCGCCGAGCTTCTCCAGATCGAACACGGAACGCAGCGCGCGCCCGATGAGACGCTGGATTTCCTGCGTGCGTCCGGTCTGCTTGCCGCGCGCGGCTTCGCGGTCACTGCGCGTGTGCGTGGCGCGCGGCAGCATGCCGTATTCGGCGGTGAGCCAGCCCTGGCCGCGATCGCGCAGAAACGACGGCACGGTCTCCGCGATACTCGCGGTGCAGATCACCTTGGTGTCGCCGAATTCGACCAGCACCGAGCCCTCCGCGTGCTTCGTGTAGTGGCGCGTGATGCGCACGTCGCGCAGTTGATCGGCGAGGCGCCCGCTCGGGCGTTGAGTGGTGTCGGTCATAGTGAATTCGGCCAGGAAGAATGCAGGAGGGAAAAGCACGATTTTACAGCCGATCGCGCGAGCCATGCGTCCGGCGGCCAGCCGCGTCGGCTGTGGCTCTACAAGGGGTCCCATCGCCAAAAATGGGATAATGCGTGTTCACCGCCTCGCGTCTCGTACACGCCGGGCGATTCGACCCTTCGGCCGGCGCCTCGCGCGCGGCCACCATCGCGAGAAATACGATGATCTACAGCATGACTGGCTATGCGAGCGCGACCCGCGAACTCGTCGCGGCGTCGGGCACGGGCGGCGTGAGCGTGTCGGTCGAACTGCGCACGGTGAATTCGCGCTTTCTCGACCTGAACTTCCGTATGCCCGAAGACGTGCGCGTGTGCGAACCCACGTTGCGCGAAATGCTGATGAACAAGCTGTCGCGCGGCAAGGTGGATATCCGCATCAATCTGCAGCGTAGCGAACAGACGGCGAACGCCGGTTCGATCAATCATGACGCGCTGACGCAACTGGCGCTGCTCGAGCGCACGGTGCTCGCGACGTTTCCCGACGCCGGGCGTCTGCGCACCGGCGAGATTCTGCGCTGGCCTGGCGTGCTCGCCGAAACCGGCGTGGCGCCCGACGAGCTGCGCGATGCGGTGCTCGCGTGCGGCAAGCAGGCGATTGCGGATCTGATCGACGTGCGCGCCCGCGAAGGCGCCCAGCTGGCCAACATGCTGATCGCCAACGTCACGGAGATGGAAGCGATCGTCACGAAGATCACGCCGCTCGTGCCGGAGCTGATCGCGAAGCATCAGCAGAAGATCGTCGAACGTTTGCAGGAAGCGCTCGGCATCGCCGCGCCGGATACGGCTGCGACCATCGTGTCGCGCGAAGAGATCAACGAGCGGATTCGCCAGGAAGTGACGATGTACGGCATCCGCATCGACATCGCCGAAGAGCTGTCGCGCCTCACCGCGCATCTGAACGAAACGCGCCACGTAATCCAGAAGGGCGGCAAGGTCGGCAAGCGGCTCGACTTCATGATGCAGGAGCTCAATCGCGAGGCGAACACGCTCGGCTCGAAGGCGGCGGCGAAGGAACTGGCGGATTCGTCGATGACGCTCAAGCTGCTCATCGAACAGATGCGCGAGCAGGTACAGAATCTGGAATAAGGCTGGAGCATCACAACATGACCGATCATCACACACGCGAAAGCGGCGCATCGCGCAACCCGTATGCCGGCGCCTATCCCGGCAACCTGTTCATGGTCGTCGCGCCTTCCGGCGCCGGCAAGTCGACGCTCGTGAACGCGCTGCTCGCCGGCGACGACGCGATCCGTCTGTCGATCTCCTACACGACGCGCCCGCCGCGTCCGAAGGAGCAGGACGGCGAGCACTATCACTTCACCACCGTCGACGACTTCATGCGGCGGCACGACGCGGGCGAGTTTCTCGAAAGCGCGGAAGTGCACGGCAACTACTACGGCACGTCGCGCGCGTGGATCGAGGAGCAGATGAAAAGCGGCCATGACGTGCTGCTCGAAATCGACTGGCAAGGCGCGCAGCAGGTGAAGAAGCAGTTTCACAACGCAGTCGAAATCTTCATCTTGCCGCCGTCGCTCGAAGCGCTCGAAGAGCGTCTGAAAAAGCGTGGCCAGGACGAGCCGAACGTCATCACGCGACGCCTGCTCGCGGCCGGCAGCGAGATGGCGCACGCAGCCGAAGCGGAGTACGTGGTGATCAACGAGAACTTCGATCGCGCGCTCGGCGAACTGCAGTGTCTCGTGGCGGCAACGCGCTCGCGCTTCGCCTCGCAATACGCGCGCCATACGCAGCTTTTCGTGCAGCTCGGCATTCACCTCCCGCACCCCTGAGCGCGGCGGCGATTCGAGCACATAAGGTAGAATAAGCAACATACTGGGAAGGAACCCAACATGGCCCGCATTACCGTCGAAGACTGTCTCAAACAGATCCCGAACCGTTTCGAACTCGCGCTCGCCGCAACCTATCGCGCGCGTCAGCTCGCTCAAGGCCATACGCCGAAGATCGAAAGCCGCGACAAGCCCACGGTCGTCGCGCTGCGCGAAATCGCGGCCGGCCAGGTCGGTGTCGAAATGCTGAAGAAGGTGCCGGTTTAACGCGCACTGTGTCCACGTTCGATTGCTGATCGGCCAGATCGATCAGCCCAGTCTTCCTGCCGCAACTTTTAGCCGGCTCTGCTACACCTGATTGCATCGAGCTGCAGACCGGCGTCCACTCCCAACCGCTACGGAGGCGAACATGAGTACCACCCCGCCCACCGCTACGGAAGCGGAGCACGACGCCGATTCACCTTCGTCTGCACGCAAGTACATCGACGCGGTCCTCGAACAGTCGTTTCGCCATCTGTTCGGACCGACCGCCACGCCGGAGCAGCCGCGCCGGCATGACGTCGTTTCCATCGCCAAGCTGACGTCCGCGTTGTCCGGCTACCTGCAGCCGGAAGAGATCAAGGAGGTCAAGGCGGCCTTCCATTTCAGCGACGAAGCGCACCTCGGCCAGTATCGCCAGAGCGGCGAGCCCTACATCACGCACCCGGTCGCCGTCGCGGAAATCTGCGCCGGCTGGAATCTGGACGGCCAGGCCATCATGGCCGCGCTGCTGCACGACGTGATGGAAGACCAGGGCGTGACCAAGGCGGAACTCGCCGAGCGTTTCGGCGCGAAGGTCGCGGAACTGGTCGACGGTTTGTCGAAGCTCGACAAAATGGAGTTTCGCAATCGCGAGGAAGCGCAGGCGGAAAACTTCCGCAAGATGCTCCTCGCCATGGCGCGCGACGTGCGCGTGATTCTGGTGAAACTCGCCGACCGCCTGCACAACATGCGCACGCTTGGCGCGGTGCCGCCGGAAAAGCGCCGCCGCGTGGCGCGCGAAACGCTGGACATTTACGCGCCGATCGCCCACCGGCTCGGTCTGAACAATACCTATCGCGAGTTGCAGGACCTGAGCTTCGCGAACTTCAATCCGCACCGTTACGCCACGCTCGAAAAAGCGGTGAAGGCCGCGCGCGGCAACCGGCGCGAAGTGGTCGGCAAGATTCTGGAGTCGGTGCAGCGCGCCATTGCCGACGCGAAGATCGACGCCGAAGTCACCGGCCGCGAGAAAACCATCTTCAGCATCTACAAGAAGATGCGCGGCAAGCAGCTGTCGTTCTCGCAGGTGCTCGACGTGTACGGCTTTCGCGTCGTGGTCGACAGCGCGCTCGAGTGCTACACCTGCATCGGCGCACTGCACGCTTTGTACAAGCCCGTGCCGGGCAAGTTCAAGGACTACATTGCGATCCCGAAGGTCAACGGGTATCAGTCGCTGCACACCACGCTCGTCGGTCCGTTCGGCGCGCCAATCGAGTTTCAGGCGCGCACGCGCAAGATGCACGAAATCGCCGAAGCGGGCGTCGCCGCGCACTGGCTGTACAAGAACGGCAGCGCCGATCTGAACGACGTGCAAAAGCGCGCGCACCAGTGGCTCAAGTCTCTGCTCGACATTCAGAGCGAAGCGGGCGATTCCAGCGAATTCTTCGAACACGTCAAGATCGATCTGTTCCCGGACGCGGTGTACGTGTTCACGCCGAAGTCGAAAATCATGGCGTTGCCGCGCGGCGCCACGGCGCTCGACTTCGCGTATTCGATCCACAGCGACCTAGGCAACCAGTGCGTCGCCGTCAAGATCAACAACGAATTGCTGCCGCTGCGCACCGAGCTGAAGAGCGGCGATATCGTCGAAGTCATTACCGCGCCGTATTCGAAGCCGAACCCCGCGTGGCTCGGCTTCGTGCGCACCGGCAAGGCGCGTTCCGCGATCCGCCATTACCTGAAGACCATGCGGCTGAACGAATCGGTTCAGCTTGGCGAGCGTCTCGTCGACCAGGCGTTGAAGGGCTACGGCCTCGCGCTGTCGGACGTCACGCCCGAGGCGTGGGAAAAGCTCGTGCAGTGGACAGGCAACAAGAACGGTCAGGAAATTTTCGCGGACATCGGTCTTGGCCGGCGCGTCGCGGCGGTCATGGCCAAGCGCATCGAAGTGCTGATGAGCGGCCGCGACGCGGACGACGACGGCTCGCGCTCCGATTCCAGCTCGGTGCCTCATGCGCCGCCGGTTGTGATTACCGGCACGGAAGGCATGTCGGTGCAGCTGTCCGCCTGTTGCCGCCCCATTCCGGGCGACAACATCATGGGCTACATCGGCATCGGTCTCGGCATGGCGATTCATACGACCGATTGCCGCGTGGCGCAGCGCATTCACCGGCGCGATCCCGCGCGCTGGATCGACGTTGCTTGGGCGCCGCAGCCAGGGCGTCTCTTCGACGTCGCAGTGAAGGTGCTCGTCAAGAACACCAAGGGCGTGTTCGCGCGCGTCGCCGCGGACATTACCTCGGCGGACGCGAACATCGTGCACATTGCGATGGACGAGGACTTGTCGCAGGAATCCACGATTCTGCGCTTTGTCATCCAGGTGAGCGACCGTGTGCATCTCGCCAACGTCATGCGCCGCGTGCGCACGAACCTCGACGTCATGCGCATTGCGCGCGAGCGGCCGAGCGACGACGGGCATCATCCGGCATGAAGGCGGCATGCGGATCGAGCGCGAGCGGGCCGATTACTGAATTCCAGCGCTCGTCTGCGCCCGTCAATCTCCTTTCTTCTGCAGGAACGCACCGGCCATAGGCGAGTCTGACCTGAAAACTCAGGCAGAACGCTGATGAAAGTAGCTGACCTCGAGGGCCTCGCGCTCGACTATTGGGTGGCCCGCAGCCTGCACGACTTCGTGCGCGAAATCCAGTTCACCGACAGCGGCGAGACCGTCTCGATTCGCGGTAACGACCGGGGTCGTCCGTGGGACGGCCGTTTTACGCCTACTACTTCATGGGACGCCGCCGCGGTGGTGCTCGAACGCGCGCCGGCTGGAAATGCGCGAGCGCAGCGAGGAGGGTCCCGCGCACTGCGTCGCGAAATTCGAAGGCGGCCGTGGAACGGTGGAGGGGCGCGCGGACTCGGTGCGGGTGGCGCTGCTGCGGGCGTTTGTTGAGAGCCGGTTCGGCGACAGCGTCGGCGAGATGCTGCACGAGTCGCAGATGCTGGTGGGCGATAAGGCGCGGCGCATCGGCGAGGCAAGCGCAGGCGACACGTTCGAAGATGTGCCGAGTCCGGACGGACATATCGGCGATATTCAGTCGCCGCCGCGACCTTGACAGCCGGCGGGGCGGTTGCTGGAGCAGTCGCTCCGAGCCGTCCGGGGAACGCGTGGAAAGCGCGTGCCGGGAAAACGTGGTGCGGCTGGCAGGATTCGAACCCACGACCCCTTGGTTCGTAGCCAAGTACTCTATCCAACTGAGCTACAGCCGCACGCAGAGACGAGATTGTAGCAAAGGTTTCAAAAAAGGGAAGGGCATCCGTGCGATTTGTCTCATTGTCATGATCGTGTACCCTAGTGGGGCAGTCGTTTGCTGCAGCTTATGGATCATCATGAACAAGGCCTTTGTCAAAGAGTCGAGCGACGATAACGACGACGATCTCGACGTCGCCCAGCCGGACATCCCCGCGGGTACCAAGAACTACATCACGCCGGCCGGCTATCGCCGAATGCGTGATGAACTGCTGCATCTCATCGACGAGGAGCGGCCGGAAGTCGTCAGGCTCGTGTCGTGGGCGGCTTCGAACGGCGACCGTTCTGAGAACGGCGATTACATCTATGGCAAGCGCCGCTTGCGCGAAATCGACCGGCGCATCCGTTTTCTGACCAAGCGCCTGGATCTCGCCGAGGTGGTCGACAGCAGCAGGCAGGAGAACGTCGATCAGGTTTTTTTCGGCGCCACTGTCGAATATGCGACCGAAGACGGCGAAGAGCACACGGTGACGATTGTCGGTATCGACGAGGTGGATCTGGACATCGGCCACGCGAGCTGGATCTCGCCGACCGCGCGCGCTGCTGAAGGCCAAGGTCGGCGATACGGTGACCTTGTACACGCCGGCCGGACCTCAGCCCATCGACATACTCGACGTCAAATATCCGCCGCCCGACAGCGGCGGCTAGTTGCCCGCTTGCGGTAGCTTGACCGGGCTCGCCGGCGCAGCACGTTCCTCGCGGGCAATAAAAAAGGCGCCGCGAGCGGCGCCTTTCGTGCTGCGAGTCCTGCCGGCCGCTTTAGAAGCGGTGGCGCAGACCTGCCGTGACAGCGACCTGCTTGTTGTTGCTCGAAGCAGCCAGTCCGTTGATGTCCGCGCCAACAATCGCGTTTTCGTTGACTTGCTGGTATTCGCCTTGCAGGTAGACGTCCGTGCGCTTGGACAGCGCGTACGCCGTTTGCAGGTTGAACTGGTTCCAGTGCGGACGGGTGCCGGCGAGGCTGGCACGCGTGTACGTGTACGAACCGGCGATGCTGACAGCCGGCGTCAGAGCGTAGCGCGCGTTGGCTTCGCAGTTCTGGAAGTGCGCGCTGCCGTCGCCGAATGCGATGCCGCCCGTCTGGCCCGACGCGCCTGCGCCGATGCCGGCGAGACCGTTCAGGTTCGTCTGCGAGTAGACGAGGCCGACGGTGGCCGGACCGAACGCGTAGTTCGCGCCCGCGCCCCAGGTTTGCTGACGGCGAGCGAAGAAGGTGTTGTCGCTCGACACCGCGCCGCCCGAGTTGAACGCCGCAGCCGCGCCCGTCGCGCCGTTGCTGTTCAGTTGCAGGTAGGCCGCGCCGACATTCAGGCCGCCCCAGTTGTACGACGCGCCCGCGCTGTAAGCGCGGTTGTTCGCGAAGCCGTCAGCCTGGTTCGAGAAGCCATACATGCCGCCGAACTTTAAGCCACCGTAGTTCGCGCTCGTGTACTTCACCGAGTTGTTGACGCGAAACGAGTTGTTGAGGTTGTCGTTGTCGAACGGGTGGGCGAACTGCGTGCCGCCGTACTGCGTGCCGGTCAAGGCCAGCGGGCCGACGAAGTCGACGACGCTGTCGTCGTGTTGACGGCCGAGCGTCACCGCGCCGAACGGCGTGCTGGACAGGCCGACGAATGCCTGACGACCGAATTCGCGACCGCCTTGCTTCAGCGAGCCGTCATTGATACCGAAGCCGTTTTCCAACGTGAAGATTGCCTTGAGGCCCCCGCCGAGGTCTTCGGCGCCGCGCAAGCCCCAACGGCTGCCGTTCACCGAGCCGCTGGTCTGCTGCCAGTTGCTGTGACCGTGCTGGTTGTTGGTGTAGGTGATGCCGGCGTCGATCAAGCCGTACAACGTGACGCTGCTTTGAGCGTGCGCCGCAGTTGCAAAAACGCCCGACAGGGCCGCGACCATGAGAGTCTTTTTCATCTTGTTACTCCGAAAGCGAGAATTGGCAGTAAATCCTGCTTCGGAAAACCTTCACGCGAGCGCTGCGAGAGGCGTCTCCGTGCAAAGTGCGTAAGCAGCGCTGTTTTCCGGTTACGCAAAGTGTAGAGAGAGCGTCTAATGAATGGGCGTTCCGGTTTTTGCAATAAAGTATTACGGGAGCAGAAACGATATGCGGGCGCCCGGAAAGTCCCGCCAGTCAAGGGTTGAGACCGTGCCAGTGGAAGAAGCGACGACGGGGCGCGAATTGGCATTGCGAATTTACGACGCTAATTCGATGTGAAAAAAACAACAGGCGTCAGTGCGTGGAACTATTGTTGTTATCGTCGCAACAGACGATTGTTATTTGTGTGAATAATCGAATTGGGGATTAAAGGCTATACTGAAAATTCTGCTTTCCGAAGCAGACTTTTTCTTGACGAAAAGGATCCCAAACCTTTCTTTGTCAGCGCGACTTTCCGGTCGCGCTTTTTTTGTCTGTCGATTATGCGTCTGTGGCGCAGCCGACGATCAGTGCGCGGATGCGGTGGTGTCCGCGTTCCACCATTCGTTTGCCGTCGAAGCGTTCCAGTCTTCCATAACGTAGCGGCGGGCGTCCATTGGGGAAGAAAGCAGGTTTTGCCAGTGGTCGCCGTGCCAGCTAGGCTCGAAATCGAAAGCCGATGCAGCACTAGCGTCAGCTTCGGCGCGAGAAGCACCAGGCACGGGCGACTGCGACTCTGCAAAATGAGGAATCAGGCTGGAAAGGAAGCGGCGGATATCATTGAACTGCATGGCAATCTCCTGATGCGCATTACTGCAAATGCTGAGTTTCATGATGCGGTTCGGTAGCGGGTGCGAACAACCCGGAGAAACACTTACCAAAGTCACAAATAGTTACAAAGCGACGATTCATACGGGAATAATTTCCTGTTTTGCCGTTCGTAAGCGGTGCGTTTAGTATTTGTGACGTAACCGCCAGTATCAAAAGCCTGTCGCTTCCGCCATCCGGCTAACTTTTCGCTTATCCAACATTGTGCTTAGGGCTTATTTAAAATTCACTTGACGATGATTCGCCGGTCCCCGTATAATGATAAAGCTGATTTCAGTAGCCGCTCCGAGTGCGCAATGCCTCAGGGATATTCCGTATGGATAAGTTGGCAATGGATTGAGGCGTTGTGGGCATTGCCCGATTTGATAATTCGTTGAGGAAACTGGAAAATGGAAACAGGTATCGTCAAATGGTTTAACGATGCTAAGGGCTTTGGCTTCATTACGTCGGACTCGGGTGGCGAAGATCTTTTTGCGCATTTCTCGGAAATCCGCACGGAAGGTTTTAAATCGCTGAAAGAAAACCAGCGCGTGTCTTTCGACGTGAAGGCCGGCCCGAAGGGCAAGCAGGCGGCGAACATCCAGCCGCTGTAAGCAGCGACCTGCTTGCCTCGTGCTGCGGGGCAGGCCGTAGCTGCTGCTACAAGCCCTCGCGTTGATCGCGAGGGCTTTTTATCTGATTCCGCCGAGATGGCCTTTCCGATTGAAATCCAATCCGGTTTTTAGCGTCGGCCGCTAACTAGTGCATACTTGGCGCAAAGTCACGCGTCCAAGCCTCCTCTTCATGTCTGAACCGTTTTTGGCCGAACCGGTCCTCGCTGAGCCTATCGTCTTCGTCGATCTTGAAACCACCGGCGGCTCGACTAGCGAGCATCGCATTACCGAAGTGGGTGTCGTGGAAGTGGGGCCGACGGGTGTCACGCGCTGGAGCAGCCTCGTCGATCCGCAGCAGCCGATCCCGTCGTTCATCCAGCAGCTCACCGGAATCACCAACGCCATGGTGCGCGGCGCCCCGACGTTCGAGGCCATCGCGCCTGAGCTGTTCGCGCGCCTCGACGGCAAACTGTTCGTCGCGCATAACGCCAGCTTCGACCGTGGTTTCCTGCGCGGCGAATTCCGGCGCGTCGGCATTTCATTCGACCCGGACGTGCTGTGCACCGTGCGCCTGTCGCGGGCGCTGTTCCCGTCCGAAAAGCGTCACGGGCTCGATGCGCTCGTCGAACGCCATGCGCTGTGCCGTCGGACCGCCATCGCGCGCTCGCCGACGCGGATCTGATCTGGCAGTTCTGGCAGCGCCTGCATGGTCTCGTGCCGCTCGACGTGTTGCGCGCGCAGATCGAGCGGACGACGCGGCGTTATCGCCTGGCAGGCGACATCACTGAAGAGCTGCTGGAAACGGTGCCTGCCGGCTGTGGCGTCTATGCCTTCTATGGAGACGACGACCTGCCGCTATATGTCGGGCGAAGCGTGCGCGTCCGTCAGCGGCTTCGCGCACATCTGACAGGCGAGCGGCGCTCGTCGAAGGATATTCGGCTCGCGCAACAGGTGAGGCGAGTCGAGTGGTGCGCCACCGGCGGCGAATTGGGCGCGATGCTTGCCGAGGCGCAGTGGATTGCCGCGCTGCGGCCGTGGCACAATCGCGTGCCGCGCGTCACGAAGAGGGACCCCGTCGGCGCGCCTTGGCCGTTCCAGGGACCCGTCGTTTTCGAAGAGCGCGAGGAGGCCTCGCAAGCGTGTGCTTTCCATGTCGTCGACGAGTGGCGCTACCTCGGCCATGCGCCGTCGCTGGCGCAGGCCGTCGAACTGCATGCCGCGCGCGACGAGCGGTTTCGAGCTGTCGACGTACCGGATCTTGCAAAGCCACCTGGCGCGCGGCTTGAGGATGACGCCGCTGAATGTTGTGGGCGTCGAGCCTGTCGTGAGTCTCGACTGAACGTCTCGGCTCACTGCGTGAGCGCTGCCGCGAACTGAGCCGTGGCTTGGTGTCTAGTGCCATCTCTCAGCCGGTCGCGCCGACGCCGCCCGTTTCACAGACGTGTCCAAGAGCGCGATTGAGCGCGTTCGAGCGCGTCGAGTCGTAGCGAGTCAGCGATTTCCAGTTAGCGAGCGATTGCGCTACCCGCGACGGACAATCCGGCGCCGCGCGCAGCGGCTGCACGCGAGCGAGGCCGGCGATGAGCGATTGCGTCAAGCGGTCTAGTTGCGGCCGCGTGCTGGTGGCAAGATCCGGTGCGGGCTCTTGAGGCGGCTGACTGGCGCGCCAGCTTGCGAACAGCGCGTTTTGCACCTCTTTGCTGGCATCGATCTGATCCTGAAAGAAAGCGCGCGCAAACGTCGGGTCGACGTTGGCCGCCGCCGCGCGCTTCTGCACATCGGCGAGCAGCGCCTCTTCGCGCGGCTTGTCGGTGATCGCCTGATGATTGGCCCACTTCCAGCGCGCGACCGGCTCAGCAAGCGCAAGACGTTGCGACGCGAGGGCGATCAGGTTGGTGAGCGCGGTGTCGTCGCCATCGGCGAGGGCGGGGGCCGGCGCCGACGCCGCGCAGGCGAGGAGCGCGAGCGCGCACGGCGCAGCAAAGCGAACCAAACGATTCATAGGCTGGAGGAGGCCCGGGCGGCCGGAAGAAAAACCAGAAGAATAGACGATGTGTGAACGCGTAGACGCTTTCACCCGCAAAAGAGCCGCCGGGCATTTCAGCGGAAGAGGTGACTTCGCGCCAGCAAGGCACGCAAAGCGCGGCGCGTGCACCGTCACCGGGCGGCGGCAGTCCGTCTATTTGAAGCGCCGAAACGAAAGAGGTTGTAGAGCGCGCGAGCACCCGCGACCCGTGCGACGAGCACGAGGACGGCTACCGCGTTGCGCCACTGCACAATTACTTTGCGTCGCACGACTTACGCTGTTCGTCGAAAAAGGCGCGCACATGCTCCGGCAGTTCCGCACCCAAAAATTCGACGCCGACAGGTTCCGGATCCGGGCTAAAGACTTTATCCGGGGTCGGAATCTTCGGTGGTTTGGCATCCATGGTCTTTCTCCTTTACAAATCCATTATCGGCCTCAAGCAGGGTGTCGCACCAGTGTCCGATTAGCATCGCAGCGTGTTTGTTGCTTTAACGGCACAGCGCACCATTTCGGCAGAACCTTCTGATTAAATTTATAATTCGCTGCCGTTCCTGTTCTGTGGTCTGCCGTACGTTCAACGCCTCCAATTCTTCGGTGGATTCCCTGAGAGGCTTGTCCGGTGGACAGTTCACGCTCTGTCATCGCTTAACGTGGGAATTGGCCGTTCGTCCGCTGCGGGTATTCACCGATTAGCTGCGATTTGATGCACTGCCGCATCGGCACCATTTTCCGTGGGAAAAGGCGAACGTTCATTTATTACCGACGGATAATAAATTTGCGCGAAGGCCTGTGTCTTTGTAAACGAGCGACCTGTCTCGCCGTTGACGGTTTGCGGGCAATTTTTTAAATCCAGCTCTGAATGCTTGGGCAGCTCAGCGAATGCGTGCGGCAATTTCCTGATGCGAGCATTAACGTGGCGCGGTTTGCGACAAAACCTCACCTTTCAATGACAACCTCCGCAATCGCGACTGCGGCTTCTATGCTTGAAGAGCCAATCGGCAGGTAAAAGTGCGTTGGGCAACCGACGCGCCTCTGTCGACACGGAAGATGGTCATCTTCGCCTTCAGAGAGCTCGTCATGGAAAACGCTGTGTATTGGAACGGACGTCAGGTTGGGATCGAATGCGCCGGCCGCACTTGTGGTTTTCTTCGGCTCCGCCGGAAGCGGTTGCTGCCTATTGTGGCGAGCTGCATAAGGGTACAGCGCAGGCTGTCACGACGAACGATGCGGTTTGTGGCGCGCAACTTGGCAAGATCGCGCAGCCGCGCTTCCTGGACGCAACAGGCTTCCATGAGTAGCCAATGGCTGAAGAGAGACTTTGGCGCTTGATCAGCGCAGCATCGATGGAAAACAAAAAAGCCCAGTCGCGAGGACTGGGCTTTTTGCTTGAATCTTGATGGTGCCGGAAAGAGGAATCGAACCCCCGACCTTCGCATTACGAATGCGCTGCTCTACCGTCTGAGCTATTCCGGCATCAGGAGAACCGAAATTATAGGGACTTCTTTATCGGCTTGGCAAGCCCCTGAGTCACTTTTTGTTTCGAGATGGTAGCGGGTCACGCGATCCACTTCGTTCTTCGAGCCGAGGAACACCGCGACGCGTTCATGCAGGCTCTTCGGCAGGATGTCGAGAATGCGTTTCTCGCCGTTGGTTGCGGCGCCGCCCGCCTGCTCGACGATAAACGCCATCGGGTTCGCTTCGTACATCAGACGCAGCTTGCCGGGCTTGTCCGGCGTGCGCTTGTCGGCCGGATACATGAAGATGCCGCCGCGATTCAGGATGCGGTGCACGTCCGCGACCATGGAAGCGATCCAGCGCATGTTGAAGTCGCTTTGACGCGGGCCTTCCTTACCTTGCTTCAGTTCGCTGATGTATTGCTCGACGGGCGGATACCAGTGGCGTTCGTTCGACGCGTTGATCGCATACTCGCGCGTTTCGACAGGAATGCGCATATCGCTTTGCGTGAGCACCCACGACCCCAGTTCACGGTCGAGCGTGAAGCAGTTCACGCCGTTGCCGGTGGTCAGCACCAGCACGGTTTGCGGGCCATACACCGCATAACCCGCGGCGACCTGCTGCGTGCCCGGCTGCAGGAACGACTGCTCAGTGGGTTGCTGGCCGTCCGGGCAGCGCAGCACCGAGAAGATCGTGCCGATGGACACATTCACGTCGATATTCGACGAGCCGTCGAGCGGATCGAACACGAGCAGATACTTGCCCTTCGGATAGTTCGCGGGGATGGGGAAGAACTGCTCCATTTCCTCGGATGCCATGCCTGCGAGATTGCCGCCCCATTCGTTCGCTTCGAGCAGGATCTCGTTGGACAGAATGTCGAGCTTCTTTTGTACCTCGCCCTGGACGTTCTCGCTGCCCGCCGTGCCGAGCGCATCGCCCAGCGCGCCCTTGCTGACGTGATAGCTGATCGCCTTGCATGCGCGCGCGACGACTTCGATCAAAAGGCGCAGATCGGCCGGCAGGTTATTGGTTTCCCGCTGCTGCTCGATCAGGTACTTCGTGAGAGTGGTACGACGTTGCAAGGACATTGCTGTACTCCAGGAGGCTTGAGGAATATTCCGATTTTAACCGCTCGATGTGTCGGCTCCGTGCTTTTACTCTCTGTGTGACATGAAAAGCGGGTACGATGCGGCAAGGACCGCGGCGGCAAGCGCCAAGAACTAGCGAAAGCAGCCGCTTGCGGCCCGCAGGCCGCTGCAACCAGCCACCAGCAGCCACCGGCCACCAGCAACACCCAATCAGCCCAATCAGCCCAATCAGCCCTTCCGCCGCGCCTTGCCGCTCGCGACCCGGCCACCGAGGCTCGCCGCAGGTGCCGCGGCGTGCGCGTGTTCCGCGGACACTTTCGGCAGCTTCGGACGATCCGCCTTCGGCATGGGTTCGATCTCGCGTTCGATCTGCTCGCCCGCGGCTGCGGTGGCAACGCGCAGGTCGTAGGCGATTTGCAGATTGAGCCAGAACTGCGCGCTTGCACCGAAGTAGCGCTCGAGCCGCAGCGCGGTGTCGGCGGAGATTGCGCGCTTGCCGCGCACCACGTCGTTGATGCGCGGCGCCGGCACGCGCAACGCAAGCGCGAGCGCATTGACGGACATGCCGAGCGGTTCGAGGAATTCGCTGCGCAGAATCTCGCCAGGATGGATTTCCTCGATGTCGTCTCCGGCGTCGATGTCGGAGAAATTGGTACTGTCCAGGTCGGAGCGTTTGATGACCATGCCGGTCTCCCAATAATCAGTGATAGTCAACAATCTCAACATTCAGCGCCTCGCCGTCGATAAAGTGAAAACAGATGCGCCACTGCTCATTGATCCGGATGCTCCATTGCCCGCTGCGCTGACCCTGCAATGCTTCCAGCCGATTGCCCGGCGGCGCGTGCAAGCTGTGGATGGACTCCGCGGCGTCGATCATCAGCAGCTTGCGATACGCAAGCGCCTGGATATGACGCGGCAGCGTATGCACAAACTTGCCTTGGAAGAT
Source organism: uncultured Paraburkholderia sp. (assembly GCA_940746715.1). Lineage (GTDB taxonomy): Bacteria > Pseudomonadota > Gammaproteobacteria > Burkholderiales > Burkholderiaceae > Paraburkholderia. Next base: position 936,134 of record CALNWN010000001.1, on the reverse strand, counting down.
TCTTGCAGTAGCCTTGTCGCCAAATGTTGTGATCATGGGAATGATATAACGCATCGCGTTAAATGTAAAACGTTAATTGAATGCGTTTACTTTCCCTCAGCGCGGCACACGTGAACAGTCAGCCAGATGGCTAACGTCGACGCGAACCGGCGACCTGTCGCACGAGAGGCAGGCGAAAAAAAGCCGGCAACGCGTGCCGGCTTGTCCGTGTCGAGCGCCGCTCAAACGCGCGTCATGCGAGCGCCTTTTCGACGATCTCCCGCACGTCGCGCGACTTCACCTGCGACGCGACTTTCTCGAGCGCCGCGCGCATGCCTTCGCGCAGCGTCGGCGCAAAGCGACGCCACAATTCGAGCGAGCGCGCGAGGCGGGCGGCCACTTGCGGATTGATGGCGTCGAGCGCGATCACCTGGTCCGCCCAGAACGCATAGCCCGAGCCGTCTTCGGCGTGGAATTGCGCAGGGTTCGCCGCGCAGAAGCTGAAGATCAGCGAGCGGGCGCGGTTCGGATTTTTCAGATTGAACGCGGGATGCGTCATCAGCTTGCGCACGATGTCGATCACCGGACGCTGCGTACTGCCGCGCTGCGTGGCCTGCAAGGCGAACCACTTGTCGATGACGAGCGGTTCTTTCTCGAAGCGCTGGTAGAAGTCGTCGAGCGCATGCTGTGCCTCAGCGCTGCCGCCATTGGCCGCCGCTGCGTTGAGCAGCGCGGACAGGGCCGCGGCGCGGTCGGTCATGTTGTTCGCCGCATCGTATTGCGCGGACGCGAGCCGCACCGCTTCCGTCGGGTCATCGAGTTCGGTGAGATAAGACAGCGCGAGATTCTTCAGCGCGCGATGGCCGGCCGCCGCCGGCGTGGCCTCATACGGGCCGGGCGTGCGGTGCTGCTCGTAGATCTTCAGCCATTCGCCCTTGAGCGCATTGGCGAGACGCTTGCGCACGAACTGCCGCGCCGCATGGACGGCCGCCGGATTCGATTCGGCTATCTGCTCGGCCAGGTACGCTTCGGACGGCAGCATCAGCGCCAGTTCACGGAACGCCGGCGACAGCGATTCGTCCGTGAGCACGCGCGCGAACGCCGCGACCACCGAGTCGTCGAGCTCCAGTTGAGCCCCCGTTGCGGCGCGTGCCGCGAGCGTCAGCAATTCACGTGTGGCGAGCCGCTGACCGGCTTCCCAGCGGTTGAACGGATCGCTGTCGTGCGCGAGCAGGAAGGCCAACTGTTCGGCGGAGTAATCGTACTCCACGATCACCGGCGCTGAGAAATTGCGCAACAGTGACGGCAGCGGCTCCTGCCCAACGTTGACAAACGTGAACGTCTGCTCCGCCTGCGTCAGTTCGAGCACGCGTGTGGTCGCCACGGACGCCTGCGCCTCGCCTTCCAGTTGTAGCGGCAAATCCTTGCCGTCCTTGCCGATCAGGCCGATCGCAAACGGAATCAGCAGCGGTCCTTTCTGCGTTTCGCGAGCAGCCGGCGCGGCCTCGCCGTAACCCTGCGCGAGCGTCAGACGGTAGCGCTGCGTCGCGGCGTCGTAAGCGGTGCGAACCGAGACACGCGGCGTGCTGGCCTGGCTGTACCAGCGCTCGAACTGCGCGAGGTCGCGGCCGTTTGCGTCGGCGAGCGCATGGCGAAAGTCGTCGCAGGTGACCGCCTGGCCGTCATGACGCTTGAAGTACAGGTCCATGCCCTTGCGGAAACCCTCGCGGCCGAACAGCGTCTGATACATCCGCACGACTTCCGCGCCTTTCTCGTAGACGGTCATCGTGTAGAAGTTGTTGATTTCGACGTAGCTCTCCGGGCGCACCGGGTGGGCCATCGGGCCGGCGTCTTCGGCGAACTGCATCTGGCGCAGCACGCGCACGTCTTCAATGCGCTTGGTGGCGCGCGCCGCTTCGTCGCTGCCGTTGGTCTGGCCGCCCGCCATGTCGGCTGAGAACTCCTGATCGCGGAACACCGTCAGGCCTTCCTTGAGGCTCAACTGGAACCAGTCGCGGCAGGTCACGCGGTTGCCGGTCCAGTTATGGAAATACTCGTGGCCGACCACGGCCTCGATGTTCGCAAAGTCCGTGTCCGTAGCCGTTTCCGGGTTTGCCAGCAAGTACTTCGTGTTGAAGATATTGAGCCCCTTGTTCTCCATCGCGCCCATGTTGAAGTCGCTCACGGCGACGATCATGAAGCGGTCCAGATCCAGCTCGAGCCCGAAACGCTCTTCGTCCCAGCGGATGGAGTTGATGAGCGAATCCATTGCATGACGGGTCTTGCCGAGATCGTGCGGCTCGACCCATACCTGCAGCAGCTTTTCCTTGCCCGAGCCGGTCTTTACGCGCTCTTCGAGTGCGACGAGTTTGCCGGCGACCAGCGCGAACAGATAGCTCGGCTTCCTGAACGGGTCTTCCCGGCGCGCGAAATGACGGCCGTCGGGCAGATCGCCTTCCTCGAGCAGATTGCCGTTCGAGAGCAGCACCGGATAGTCGGCCTTGCTGGCTCGCAGCGTGACCGTGTACGTGGACATGACGTCCGGCCGGTCGAGGAAGTAAGTGATGCGGCGAAAGCCCTCGGCCTCGCACTGCGTGAAGAAGTTTCCGCTCGACACGTAGAGACCGGACAGCGTGGTATTCGCGGCCGGATTGCAGATGCTCGTGAGCGACAGTTCGAAACTGTCGGGCACGTTGTCGAGCACGAGACCGTGCTCATGCGGCCGCGCGTTGGCGAACGGCTGCCCGTCGAGCGTTGCGCCGACGAACTCCAGTTGCTCGCCCATCAGCTCCAGATGCGGCGCGCGAGCCGCGTCCGGGTTGCGGCGCACCTGCATGGTGTTCCTGACGACGGTGCGTTCGGGCAGCAGATCGAACTCGAGTGCGACGGTATCGATTAGAAAAGCGGGCGGCGCATAATCGGCGCGGCGGATCACATTGGGCGTTGCGGTATCGGCCATGGCGTTCTGTAGTGATGGGACTCGAGCGGCCGGCGCGGATGAGCACGCGAGCCGGGCTTGTCGAGCCATTGTACAAAGCCTCGGGCGATTGTGCGGAGGGCGCTTTTCCGAATGGCCGTCTGGCCGATGCGCACTCGGGCGCCCGGGCGCGGTCTTGCCGTCCGGAATCCGGGCGGACCGGAACGGCGGGCAGGGCCTTTGGTCTACGTACAATAGAAACACGCACTAACAGAAACGCTTCACGAGGTAGACCATGAAAATGAATTCCTGGACGCGCCGCGCCATGCTGCTGCTCGCGGCGCTGACCGCGCTGCTGTCCGGTTGCACGACTTATGTGACCACACAGGTCACCGCGTTCTCCGACTGGAGCGGCAGCGACGCCACCCGCACCTATGCGTTCACGCGTGAACCGGAACAGCGGAACAATCTGGAACTGACCACGTATGAGCGCATCGTCGCCAACGAGCTCGCCACGCATGCGTTCCGCCAGGTCGACCGGAATGAAGCGCGCTATCTCGTCGGGCTTTCGTACGGCATCCGCTCGGACATGGTGACGGTCGCCGAGCCGGTGTACTACAAACCCGTGGCCCGCGCCCTATTGGGGCTGGGGCCGGCCGTTCGATCCGTGGGGCCCATGGGGGCCGTTTCCTGCCGGTTATGTCAACCAGAGCTACCCGATCTTCACGTATCTGCTCGGCGTGCGGATCACCGAGCGCGCGACCGGCAAGGAGGTCTACAACGTGAGCGCGCGCAACTCGGGCGCGGAGTCGTCGCTGGTGAGGGCCATGCCGTATCTCGCGCGCAGTGCGCTCGCCGACTTCCCGCTCGGCAACAGCGTCGTGCGTACGGTGAAAATTCCGCTCGACAGGAACGGCGGCACTTCCAACGAAACCGCCGTGCCCGCCGCTGCCGCTGCTGCTTCGGCGCCTGCGGCCGCGCCGGGTGCCAAAGCCGTGCAATGAGCGAGCGCAAGGGGGCGGCGGCGCACGCCGGTAGCGCGCGTCATGCTCAGAGGCCGCCGCCGAACAGCGCCATCGTGCCCAGCACCACGAAGAGAACTGCGGCGATGCCGTGCACGAGCTTCGTCGGCAGACGGTGCGCGAAGCGGTCGCCGAGCAGAATTGCCGGCACGTTGGCGATCATCATGCCGAGCGTGGTGCCCGCCACCACGCCGAAGAAGTCGTGAAAGCGGGCGGCGAGCGCCACCGTCGCGATCTGCGTCTTGTCGCCCATTTCGGCGAGAAAGAAGGCCACGACAGTAGCGCCGAACACGCCAAGGTGCGTGCGGTTCGCGTTGGCTTCGTCGTCAAGCTTGTCGGGCACGAGAATCCACAAACCCATGCCGATAAACGAGACAGCCAGCGCCCAGCGCATGAGGGTCGGCGTAAGCAGCGAGCCGAGCCATGCGCCGAGCGCGCCCGCGCCCGCGTGATTGACGAGCGTCGCGGCCAGCACGCCGAGGATGATCGGCACCGGCTTGCGATAGCGGGCGGCCAGAAGCAGCGACAGCAATTGCGTCTTGTCGCCGATCTCGGCGAGCGCGACCGCTCCGGTCGAAATGAGAAAAGCGTGAATCACGTGTTTTGAATCCCCGGGCCGAGAAATGTACGAGCGATGACCCACGACACGCCGGGCCCAATTGCGGCGGGGTGTGGGTCATCGGTCTCGCCAGGCCAGAGGCTGCGGCTGCCATGGCCGTGACGGCCAAGTCTGTTGACAGGCGCCCCCGCGAGCGCACGTTCAGCGAGCCTGGCGTGATTGCCGGGCTCGCTGAACGTGCCGCGGGGCGGCTACTCCCCAATGAGGGACGGATTATAGCAGGCGCGGCGGCGCGGTAGTCGGGCCGAGCGTACAGTCGACGGGAATGCGAATGTATGCAACTGCAACAGCCGTCGTGGAAAGTTAATTGAAAGTATTCCGGCCATTTTCTTTGCAGGTGCCCCTCGTTGGGACCCTGAATGCCGGCAAAACCGCGGCTCATGGATATTCCAGAGGTGCCGCCCCAACTCTTTGCAAAATCGCAATACGATTTAAACTACCGTCGCAACGACGAGACGGATACAGACGGATACGTCTTTAGTGGCTGATTTAATCCAGAATATTCAGTATGATTCCGGCGACTAGCTGAGCCCGAGCCAAAAGCCAAACCACAAGGCAAATCGTCAAACGGTCTAAATAATCGGGCCAAAGTGCCGTTAATTCGCTGAACCCTACAAACGAAGTCTGGATTGTCCTCCGGCTGGAGATTGCCGGTCCGCGCGGCGCACATACGCTGTGACGGCTGCGTATTCCGTCAGGCGCTTCAGCCTCTCCTTGCATCAACGCGCGAACACCGATATGCACGATCCGCACTGGACCATTCCGGTCGCTCGCTGGTCTAGCTGGTCTAGCTGGTCTAGCTGGCCTGCTGCCGCATCTGCCGCACCCGACATCGGCTTTATCGAGCCGATCGTGCGGCGGCGTCTCAGCACGCTCTCCCGCGTCGCGCTGAAGGTCGCGCACGATTGTGTCGGCGGCAATGAGGCACGTGTGGTGTTCGCCTCCCGGCACGGCGAACTGCGCCGCACCACGGACATCCTTCGCACCATCAGCGCCGGCGAGCCCGTGTCGCCCACCGCCTTCAGTCTGTCCGTCCTCAATGCGATGACCGGTGTGTTCGGCATCGCGCGCGGCGACCGCTCGGCCGCGAGCGCGATCTCGGCGGGCCCAGAAACGCTCGGCTATGCGCTTCTCGAAGCCTACGCGCAACACGCGGCGCAGCCGGCGTCGCCGGTGCTGCTCGTGTACGCGGACGAACCGGCCGACCCGACTTACGGAACCATCGAAGACGAAGTGCAGGGCGGGGCGATTGCGCTGCTGCTCAGCAACGAAGCCGGGCAGGGGCATCTGGTATGCACGCGTCTGGCATCGCCGATCGGGCAGCAGTCGCAGCCGGCGGAGCAAGGCGCAGCGGGCGCCGTGAGCACCGGGAGTACTGCGAGCGCTGCGAGCGCGACGAGCCAATCAGTCGGCGCCGCCGATGCTGAGCCCGCAACCCGCTTCGCCACGCAGAGCCAGGCGCTGCTGCATTGTCTCGAAACCGGCAAGCCCGCCGCCTGGCAAGGCGACGGTACGCTATGGCATTGGGGATGGCATGACCGAGCGGCTTGATTACGCCTGGCGATTCTTCGCCACCGGCATGGCTTTTGTGGTGTTCGGCATCTGCGGCGTGTGCCGTGACGGGCGTGATCCACTGGTTTTTCCGCGCGCTCGTCGCCGTGTTGCAGCGGGTCGGCGTGATGGAGCTGGAAGTTTCCGGGGCAGAGGCATTGCGCGGGCGCAAGCCGTCTATCGTGGTGGCCAATCACCCCACCTACCTCGACGTGATGGTGCTGCTTTCTCTCACGCTCTACACGTCGGGCAGCAGCGGCCGTCCCAAGCCGATCCGCAAGACGCTCGCGCAGTTCAACGCCGAAGTGCACACGCTCGAGAAGCAGTGGGGCGCTCTGGTGGGCGATGCTCGTGCGCGTGCCGCATCACCATATCTACGGTCTGCTGTTTCGCGTGATGTGGCCGCTTGCTGCCGGTCGCACATTCCACCGCGAGATCAGCATTGAACCGCTGCATCTACAAACGCAGATCGAGCAAGGTGGGGCCGCGGTGATTGTATCGACGCCTGCGCAGCTGTCGGGCTGGCCCGCCTTGCCGGGCTTCGCCACATTGACGCCTGCGCCGCGCGCGTTCTTTTCGTCGGGCGGTCCGCTCGCGCTCGAAGCCGCGCAGCAATACGCGGCCGCTTACGGCGCCGCGCCGCTCGAAATCTACGGCAGCACGGAGACGAGCGGCATTGCATGGCGCCGCCAGGATCAGACCGATGCCTGGCAGCCGGCGACCGGCATTGAAGTGCGTCGCGACGAGGATGGCGCGCTCAACGTGCGCTCGCCGCATCTCGACCACAACGGCTGGCATCGCACGGACGACAAGATCGCGTTCGACGCGCAAGGCCGCTTCCGCTTGCAGGGTCGTCTGGACCGCGTGCTCAAGCTAGACGGCAAGCGCGTGTCGCTGCCGGAACTGGGGGCGCGCGCGAGCGCGTGGGCGCGGTCGTCGCGTTGACGGAAGCCGGCAACGAGGCGCTGCGCGACGAAGGGCGCGTGAGCCTCGCGCAAAGTCTGCGGCGGCATCTCGCCGATTACTTCGACGCTGTGGTGTTGCCGCGCCATTGGCGCTTTCGCTTTGCGCTGCCGTTCGATGCGCGCGGCAAGCTGCCGGTCGCGGCGGTGGCAGCCGCGTTCGAGCCCCGGCCCGAAGGTTTCGAACTGCTTGTCGAGGCGCGTAGCGGCGACACGCTTCAGTATGAATTGCGCGTGCCGCCCACGCTTGTTCATTTCTCCGGCCACTTCCCCGGCCTGCCGATTCTGCCGGGCGTCGTGCAGGTCGGCTGGGCGATGCGTCTTGCCGCTCAACAACTGCCATGCGTGCGCGGCGTGAATTCGATCGATCGTTTGAAGTTCATGGCGCCGGTTTCGCCCGGTGCGGTGTTGAAGCTGACACTCGCACACGATGCCGCGCGTCGGCGCGTGCAGTTCGTGTACCGGTTGGACGACCGCGAATGCGCGTCGGGCGTGATTGTGTATCGGGAGGACGCCTGATGAGTTTCGCTCCCTGCATCGTCATTCCGATCTACAACCACAAGGATGCGATTGGCGCGACCGTCGCGCATCTTGCGGTGCACGGCTTGCCGATTTTCGTCGTCGATGACGGCAGCGACGAGGCGACCCAACACGTGCTCGCCGAACTGGCGCAACAGTACGCGGCGCAGCTCACGTTGCTGCGCCTGCCGGTCAACGGCGGCAAAGGTGCGGCTGTGATGGTGGGTCTGCGCGCCGCGCGACGCGAACTACACGCACGCGTTGCAGATCGACGCCGATGGCCAGCACGACGCCACCGACGTGCCCCGTTTTATCGAAGCCGCGTGCGCCGAGCCGGGCGCCGTGATCTAGGCAGGCCCGTGTATGACGAGAGCGTGCCGAAAGCGAGCCTCTACGGCCGTTACCTGACCCACGTATGGGTGTGGATCGAAACCCTTTCGCTGACCATTCGCGATTCGATGTGCGGTTTCCGACTGTATCCGCTCGCACTCGCGTGTGAGCTGATCGAAAGAGTGCAGTTGCCTACACGCATGGACTTCGACATCGAGATCCTCGTGCGTCTTTATTGGCGGCGCGCTGCGTTTCGCGCGATTCCGACGCGCGTCACGTATGCAAGCGGCGGCGTGTCGCATTTCGACGTGCTGTGGGACAACGTCCGCATCAGCCGCAGTCACACGCGGCTCGTGTGCGGCATGCTGCTGCGTCTGCCGATGCTCGTCGCGCACAAGTTCATGCCGCGCCGTAGCGCGCCCGCCGAGGTGCAAGGCGACGCGAACGCGCAGGACTGGTGGCGGATCGCCGAGCGCGGCAGTCACCTCGGCATGTCTTTGCTTGCGCTCAGTTGCAAGCTGTTCGGACGGCGTTTCACCGCGCTGTGGCTGCATCCCGTGGTCGCGTATTTTCTGCTGACGGGACGCGCCGCGCGCGAGGCCTCGGCCCATTACTTCACGCGTTTGCGCGAAGCCGCGCCGCATGGCGATACGCCGCGCCCCGGCTGGTTTTCCGCGTATCGGCATATGCTGGCATTCGCGCAATCGGGCTTCGACAAGTTGGCCACGTGGTCGGGCCGTGTCGACGACACCGACGTCAGATTTGAAGATCCTTCGGCATTCGAAGCATTGATCGCGAGCGGCAAGGGTGCGCTCGTGATCGGCGCGCATCTCGGCAATCTCGAGATGACGCGCGCGCTCGCCGCGCAGGGTGCTTATGCCAAAGTGACGGCCGTCGTCCACACCGAACACGCGCGGCGCTTCAATAGCGTGCTGGCGTCCGCGAACAGCGAGTTCGCACGGCATCTGCTCGAAGTCGCCGACTTCGGGCCCGAAACCGCGATGCTGATGCAGGAGCGCGTCGACGCAGGCGAGTTGCTCGTGATCGTGGGCGACCGCGTGCCCGCGCACGAGGCCGGCCGCACGACCGAGGCGCGTTTTCTCGGCGCCGATGCGCCGTTCGCGCAGGGCCCATGCGCTTGGCTGTCCTGTGTATCTGTTCTTCTGCCTGAAAGAGCGCGACGGTTATCGTCTTTACTTCGAGCCGTTTGCGGAGCGCATCGAGTTGCCGCGCCGCGAACGCACGCAGCACCTCGCGGCGTGGGCGCAGCGTTATGCGCTGCGTCTCGAACATTATTGCCGCAAGGCACCTTACCAATGGTTCAATTTCTTCGATTTCTGGGCCAGCCCCAAGCGAGGCGCGAATGGCCGAACATGATCTGATCGACGCGCCGGGTGCCGGCGCGGATGCGACTTTCGCGCATGGCGCGGACACGGCACCCGTCGTGATCGGTGCGCGCAAGCTGAGCATCGAGGAAGTGGTGGCGATCGCGCAGCATCGCGTGCCGGTTGCATTGAATGCGGACGCCGCCTGGCGCGCACGCATTCAACGCGGCGCGGATTTCCTACGCCGCCATCTGGCGGCGGGCGCAACCGTGTACGGCGTCAACACCGGTTACGGCGATGCCTGCGTGGTGGACGTGCCGATGGAACTCGTCGAGGCCTTGCCCTTGCAGTTCACGCGTTATCACGGCTGCGGCATGGGCCATTATCTCGACGACGCGCAGACGCTCGCCGTCATCGCCGCGCGGCTGAATTCGCTCGCGTATGGTTTTTCCGGCGTGCGGCCCGTGCTGCTCGAACGTCTCGCGGATCTCGTCAATCGGCGCGTCCTGCCACGCATTCCCGCAGAGGGCTCGGTCGGCGCGAGCGGCGACCTCACGCCGCTTTCGTATGTCGCCGCCGCGCTCGCGGGCGAACGTGAAGTGATGTTCGAAGGACGCCTGCGCGATGCGCGCGACGTGTGGCGCGAACTCGGCCACACGCCGCTCACGCTCGCGCCGAAAGAAGGCCTCGCGTTGATGAACGGCACGGCGGTAATGACCGGTCTCGCCTGTCTCGCCTTCGCGCGCGCCGATCATCTGACGCGGCTCGCCGCGCGCCTCACGGCGCTCTGCACGATAGCGCTCGACGGCCGCGCCGCGCATTTCGATGCGAGGCTCTTCGAAGTGAAGCCGCACGCCGGTCAGGCGCAGGCCGCAGCGTGGATTCGCGACGATCTGACGGGCCGCGACGATACGCCGGGCCACCGCTTGCAGGATCGCTACTCGATCCGTTGCGCGCCGCACATCATCGGCGTGGCGCGCGATGCGCTCAGCTGGGTGCGCCGCGACATCGAAAACGAACTGAACAGTGCGAACGACAATCCGCTGATCGATCCCGACAACGAGCGCGTGCTGCACGGCGGCAACTTCTATGGCGGACATATCGCGTTCGCGATGGATTCGCTGAAGGTCGCGGTGGCCAATCTTGCGGACCTGATGGACCGGCAACTGGCGCTGCTCGTCGACGTCAATTTCAATAATGGCCTGCCGCGTAACCTGAGCGGCGCGGTGTCCGCGCGTGCTGCGATCAATCACGGCTTCAAGGCCGTGCAGATTTCGTCGTCCGCGTGGACGGCCGAGGCGCTGAAAACACCATGCCCGCGAGTGTTTTCTCGCGTTCGACCGAGGCGCACAACCAGGACAAGGTCAGCATGGGCACGATCGCCGCGCGCGACTGCCTGCGCGTGCTCGAATTGACCGAGCAGGTGGCCGCGGCGCATACATACGCTTGCTGCCGTGCAGGCGGCGCGTTTGCGCGTCAGAATCGACAGCGCGACGCCGGTTCCCGCGCCATTGCATACGTTTATGGAAAGCGTCGGCGCCCAGTCGCCTTTCGTCGACGAAGACCGCGCGCTCGAACACGATCTGCGTGCATTGACCGCGCGCATCGCGGCATGCGAGCTGCTGCACGATTATCGCGGAGGCCAGCAAGCATGAACGTCGCGCGCAAGGTACTCAGCGCCAGTGCAATAGTCGAGGTGCCGTTCCACGACGTCGACGCGATGAACGTGTGCTGGCACGGCCATTACCTCAAGTACTTCGAGATCGGCCGTGCCGCGCTCCTGCGCGCGTTCGATTACGACTACCGCGAAATGCAGGCGTCGGGTTATCTGTGGCCGATCGTGGAAGCGCATTTGAAGTACGTGCGTCCCGCTACGTATGGTCAGAAGATCGACGTGCGCACGCAACTGCTCGAACACGAAAATCGCCTGAAAATAGGCTATGAAATTGTCGATTGCGCGTCGGGCACGCGGCTCACGAAGGGCTACACAATTCAGGTGGCTGTCGATGCCGCAACCCAGGAGTTGCAATTCGTGTCGCCGCCCGTCGTCTTCGAGAAACTGGAGCGCGTATGGGGGCAGTGATTTCTCGCGGGCGGCTGATCAACGTGCTCGCTGCGCTCACTTTGTCGAGCACATTGTACGTGGCAGGCTCACAGGCTGCAGCGGCATCCGCTGACGGCAATCCCGCACTCGTCTCGCAGATCGCGGCGCACCTCGCCGCGGCCAAGGGCGTGCGCGCGCAATTCACGCAAACGCAAACGCTCGCCGCAATGAAGCAGCCGCCCGTCAGCACGGGCTCGCTGCTGTTTCTGCGCGAGCGCGGTGTAATCTGGCAGATTGCGACGCCGTACAAGGCCACGTATGTGATTACCGATGCGGGCGTCGCCGAAGTCGACGCGAACGGTCGGCGCGTCACCACGCACAGCGCGCAAGGCGCACGCGGCGTCGCGCAAGTCTCGAAGATGATGCGCGCCATGCTCGGCGTCGACCTTTCCGCGCTGTATTCGCAGTTCGACGTGCAGGCCGAGGGCAGCGCCGCGCACTGGCGCATGCAGCTCACGCCGAATCAGCCGCAGATCGCGCAATCCATCAAGGGCCTGCAGATGAGCGGGGGGTGATTACTTGCAGAGCTTGCGCATTGCGCTTGCCAACGGCGACACCACGCAACTCGAGTTCGGCAGAAGCGAGACGGTCAGCGAACCTGCGCCGGCCGAACGCACGCTGCTCGGGGCGCCGTAATGGACGTGCTGCAACACAGGTCCGCGAAACACACGTGGGGCGTGCGCGCCGTGTGGCTGCTGCTCGCGCTCGTCGCGGCGCTGTATTGCGGCTGGCGTTTCGCGGGGCCGTCGCCGTTGCAGACCAATCTGCTCGCGCTGTTGCCCGTAACCGAGGCGGACCCTATCGCCGAAAAAGCCGTGGATGCGCTCGCGAGCGCGCTCGGCGACCGCACCGTGCTTCTCGTCACGAGTCGCGACGACGCGCACGCGAAAGCGGCGGCGAAGCAGCTCGGCGCGTCGCTGCAAAAGAGCGCTGCGTTTGCTTCGGTGACGGCCCAGTTGCCGCCGTTCGATCTGTCGCGGATCGCGGCGCTGTACATGCCATATCGCTTCGGTCTGCTGACGGCCACCTATCGCGACGCGATCACGAAGGCATCGGAGGCTTCGCTGCACGACACGCTCGCTCAACGCATTTACAGCCCATTGCGCGGCGGCCTCACCACATCGCTATCCGACGATCCATTCGGCTGGCTCGAACACTGGCTGGGCAATCTGCCGCTTGCCACCTCCAACTCGAACTCGACGACGGCCTGCTCGTCTCGCATCAAGGCAATGCGACGAGCGTGCTCGTCGTCGCGACGCTGCCCGGCTCAGCCTATGAAACGAAGACGCAGCGCGCGGTGTTGATCGCAGTGTCGCAAGGCGAAAGCGCGCTGAAGCGCGCGTTTCCCGACGTGTCGGTGGCGCGCACCGGCGCCGTGTTTTACGCCGAATCGGCACGCAGCGCGTCGGAGCGCGAGGTGCATGTGATCGGCATCGCGTCGCTCGTCGGCATTGCGTTGCTGATGATGTGGGTATTCCGCTCGCCGCGCCTGCTTCTGCTCGGCTTCGTCTCGACGGCGCTCGGCATTGTCTGCGCGCTGGCGATCACGTTGCTCGTGTTCGACAAACTGCATTTGCTGACGCTCGTGTTCGGCGCGAGTCTGATCGGCGAAGCGGTTGATTATTCGATCCAGTATTTCGTGGGGTATCTCGGTGCGGGGCGCGACTTGGGATGCGCGGAGCGGCGCGCGCGGTGCGTCCGGCGCTCGCCGTTGCCCTGACCACGAGCCTGCTCGGCTACGCGATCCTCACATGGGTGCCGTTTCCGGCGCTCAAACAGATTGCCTGTTTTGCGATGGCGGGCATTGTGACCGCGTTCGCCTCGGTGATGTGGCTGTTGCCCGCGCTGCTGCCCCGTGCGGCGAGACGCAGCCCGCGGCGTCTCTTCGTGCGCGCGGCGCAGTGGCTGGGTGTCTGCGCAGGAGGACAAGGTGCGCGACGCGGTCAGCGTGAATAATAACAGCGCGCAGTTTTTCGTCGTGCGCGGCGAGACGCCAGAGACGGTGTTGCAGCGCGCGGAGGCGCTCGGCGCGAAGCTCGACGCATTGAACAGTACGCCGAACAAAGTGGGCGGTTATCAATCGGTCGCGCAATTCGTGCCGTCCGCGCGGCAGCAGAACGAAGACCGCAAGTTGCTCGCGCAATATGTATTCGCCGACCCCGCCGCCTTGCGCGCCACGCTGCTGCAAGCCGGCTTCAAGGACGAAGTCGCCGATGCGTGGATTGCCGCGCAACTCAAACCGCAAGCGGCGCTGACCGTCGAGCGATGGCTTGCCGCGCTATGGTCGCAGCCGTATCGGCACTTGTGGCTCGGCCAAGTCGATGCAGCGACCAAAGCGTTTGCAGCCGTGGTGATCCCGCAAGGGGTGACGCCGCGCAACGAGCCCGCGTTGATGGCTGCCGCGCGCGATTCCGGGCGTGGTGTTCGTCGATAAGGCCGCGAGCGTGTCGAAGCTCTTCGGCGCCTATCGCGTGGATAGCGGCTGGTGGCTCGGCGGCGCGCTCACGCTCGTTCTCGTGCTCCTGATCGTGCGTTACGCTGCGCAGCCCGCTGCCTCGCACGATGCACGACGCGCGGTGTTTTTTCTGCAGCGCGTGCGCGGCGGCGTCGAGGTGACCTTGCCGGTGCTGCTGGCCGTCGGCGTCACGCTCGCCGCATTCGGCTATGCGCGCGTGCCGCTCAATCTGTTCAACTGGCTCGCGCTGATGCTCGTGCTCGGTGTCGGCGCAAACTACGCGGTGTTCATGCGCGAAGGCTGCTTGCGCCCCGACGCGGATCTCGGTGCGGTGTGGACCGGCGTGCTGTTGTCCGCAGCGACCACGCTGCTGTCGTTCGGCATGCTCGGTATGAGCGCGATGCCCGCGTTGAAGAGCTTTGGCGCAACACTTGCGCTCGGCATTGCAGTGTCGGTGCTGCTCGCGCCGATCGGCATGCCATCAGATTCCAGGAGGGCCGAATGAAAGCGCCATCAGTTTATTTGCACGCGCTCGGCATGATCAACGCGCTCGGCGGCGACCTCGCGAGCATCGTACCGGCGCTCGCGGCGAGCGACGCGCGCGGCATGGCGACGGTGTACACAGGAATCGGCGACGCCTTCGTAGGCAGTGTCGTGACGCCGCTCCAGACTGCGCCGCCCGTGGATCTCGACCGCTACGACTGCCGCAACGACCGCTTGCTGCTGGCCGCCCTCGCGCAGATCGCGCCCGCCGTCGAAGCGGCGCGCGAGCGCTACGGCGCGGAGCGCATCGGCGTGGTGCTCGGCACGAGCACGTCGGGCATCGAAGCGGCCGAAGCCGCGTTCGTCTATCAGGCGCAGGCCGGTGCGCTGCCGTCGAACTTCAATTACCGGCAGATGGAGATCGGCACGGCTGCGCCGTTCGCGGCGGCTGCACTCGGTGTGAAGGGGCCAGCGTATACGCTTTCGACCGCTTGCACGTCGAGCGCGAAGGCATTTGCATCGGCGCGGCGTCTGCTGCAGTTGCAAGTGTGCGACGCCGTGGTGGTGGGCGGTGTCGATTCGTTGTGCGAACTTACGGTGCAAGGCTTTGCTTCGCTTGAGTCGACGAGCGGCGCGCGCAGCAATCCGATGAGCCGCAATCGCTGCGGCATCAATGTCGGCGAAGGCGCGGCTGTGTTCCTTATGAGCCGCGACGAAGCGGCGGTACGTCTTGCCGGCGTCGGCGAATCGAGCGACGCGCACCACATTTCCTCGCCGGATCCGCGCGGCGTGGGCGGCGAACTCGCATTGCGCGAGGCCATTGCCGATGCGGGCATCGCGCTGTCGTCGATCGGCTATGTCAATCTGCACGCCACTGCAACGCGCAAGAACGATGAGATGGAAGCGAAGCTGATGTCGCGTGTGTTTCCCGCAGGCGTGGCGACGAGCGGCACAAAGCCGTTGACAGGACATCAGCTCGGCGCGGTGGGTGCAACGGAACTCGGCTTCGCGTGGCTCACGCTCGCGAGCCCTGATGTCGCGCTGCCGCGGCATGTGTGGGACGGCGAAAGCGACCCGGCATTGCCGGTGCTCGATCTCGTCGAAAGCGAACGGTTCTTGCCGCGCGGCGCGGGCACGCAATACGCGATGAGCAATTCGTTTGCGTTCGGCGGCAGCAACGTCAGTCTGATTCTTGCAGGATGAGCGCCATGAACCCGACGCGAAGCATCGAAGAACTGTTGCAACAGCCGATCGAAGCGATCATCCCGCATCGCGGCACCATGCTGCTGATCGACGCGGTCAGCGCGTTCAGCGAAGAGACGCTGAGCGCTCGCGCCACGGTTCATGCCGGCGCGTGGTACGCGGACGCGCAAGGTGCAATGCCCGCATGGATCGGCATCGAACTGATGGCGCAGGCTATCGCCGCACGCGGCGCGCAACTGCTGATTCACGTGACGGAGTTGCTGCGCAGCGAGGAAGGACACGGCGCATACGAATGCACGATTCACGACGGCGACATGATGTGCGCCGAGGCTGTGATCAAGGTGTTCCAGCCGTCCAATTTTCAGTCTTTCATCGAGGGGAGTTTCAGTTCATGAGCCGGCGTGTTCTCGTTACCGGCGCAAGCCGCGGCATTGGCCGCGCGATTGCGTACCAGTTGGCCGCCGACGGCTTCGCGGTCTCCGTGCATTGCCGCACGGGACGCGCCGAAGCCGAAGCAGTCGCGACGGGCATCGCCGCGCAGGCGCCGCGCGCGTGCTGCAGTTCGACGTGCGCGAGCGCGCGGTGTGCCGCGAGGTGCTCGAAGCGGATGTCGCGGCCAACGGTCCTTACTACGGCATCGTCTGCAGCGCGGGTGTGACGCGCGACGCCGCGTTCCCCGCGCTTACCGACGAAGACTGGGACGTGGTGATCGAGACGGGTCTCGACTCGTTCTACAACGTCGTCCATCCGCTCACCATGCCGATGGTGCGCGCGCAAGGGTGGGCGCATTGTCACCATTGCGTCGGTGTCCGGCGTGATGGGCAACCGCGGCCAGGTGAACTACAGCGCGGCGAAGGCGGGACTGATCGGCGCGACCAAGGCGCTTGCCGTCGAACTGGCCACGCGCAACATCACCGTCAATTGCGTGGCGCCCGGTCTGATCGAAACCGGCATGCTCGACGAAATGCCGCTCGAACACGCACCGTGTGGGCCAGCCTGCGGAAGTGGCGTCCGTGGTCAGCTTCCTGATGTCGGACGCGGCCTCATATGTCACGCGCCAGGTGATCGGCGTGAACGGCGGGATGATCTGATGAAGCGAGTCGTCATTACCGGCATGGGCGGCGTCACGGCACTCGGCGACAACTGGGACGCGATTGAAGCGCGCCTGAAAAGCGGCATGAATGCGGTGCGGCGCATGCCCGAGTGGGATTACTTCGAATCCTTGCATACGCGGCTCGCGTGTCCGTTGCCCGAGTTCGCCACGCCCGCGCATTATCCGCGCAAGAAAACGCGTTCCATGGGGCCCGTGTCGCTCTATTCGGTGCGCGCGAGCGAGCTCGCGCTCGCCGATGCGGGCCTCGCCGACGACGCCAGCATCAAGGACGGCCGCATGGGCGTCGCCTACGGTTCGTCGTCCGGTTCCGTGCAGCCGATCCGCGCATTCGGCACGATGCTTGAAACCGGCTCGATGAGCGACGTCACGTCGAACAGCTATGTGCAAATGATGCCGCATACCACGGCGGTCAACGTGAGCCTATTCTGGGATCTGAAAGGCCGCATCATTCCGACCTCGTGCGCATACGCGTCGGGCAGCCAGGCGATCGGCTACGCGTATGAAGCCATCCAGACCGGCAAGCAGACGCTGATGCTCGCCGGCGGCACCGAGGAGTTGTCGGGTCCGGCTGTCGCCGTGTTCGACGCGTTGTACGCGACGAGCACCCGCAACGACGACCCGCAATTGACGCCGCGTCCGTTCGACGCCGCGCGCGACGGTCTTGTGGTTGGCGAAGGCGCGGCCACGCTGGTGCTCGAGGAATACGAACACGCGCTTGCGCGCGGCGCGCGGATTCACGCGGAAATTGTTGTCGGCTTTGGCTGCAACTCGGACGGCGCACACATGACGCAGCCGACCGCGGAAACCATGGCGCTCGCCATGCAGCTTGCTCTGCGAGACGCACAGCTGCCGCCCGAGGCAATCGAGTATGTGAACGCGCACGGCACCTCGACGGATCGCGGCGATGTTGCCGAAAGTCACGCGACGGTGCAGACCTTTGGCGAGCGCATGCCGATCAGTTTGCTGAAAAGCTACGTGGGCCACACGCTCGGCGCGTGCGGCGCACTCGAAGCCTGGTGGACCATCGAAATGATGAAGCGCAACTGGTATGCGCCGACGCTCAATCTGCAGAACGTGGACCCGGCTTGCGCGCCGCTCGACTATATCGTCGGCACGGGGCGGGAAATCGACGCGGAACTCGTAACGAGCAATAACTTTGCGTTCGGCGGCATCAATACGTCACTGATTTTCAGGCGCGTTCGATGAGCGTGCAGCTGCAACGCGTAGTGGTCACCGGCATGGGTATCGTGTCGTGCCTCGGCAATGCGCTCGACGAAGTGTCGGAGGCATTGCGCGCGGGCAACTCGCATATCGAGCGGATCGACGCATGGCGCGAACGCGGTTTCGGCTCGCAGGTCGCGGGCGTCGCCTCCGTTGCGAACGAGCCGCCGTTCGAGCGCAAGCTCGAGCGCTTCATGGGCAACACCGCGCGCTTCGCGTGTCATGCCGCGAAGAAGGCAATCGACGACGCAGGGCTTAACGCCGCGATGCTGCGCTCGCCGCTGGCGGGCACGGTAATCGGCTCGGGCGTCGGCACCATGTCGAGCTACGACACCGCCATGACGATTGCGCACACGCGCGGCGTCGAGAAAGTGCCGCCTTACACGGTGCCGCACGCGATGAGCAGCACGGCGTCGGCGAATGTGGCGCAGGTGTTCGGACTCGAAGGCGTCGGCTATTCGCCGTCGTCCGCGTGCACGACCTCTGCGCTCGCGATCGGGCAGGCAATGCAGCTGATCCAGAGCGGCCGCCAGCACATCGTGCTCGCGGGCGGCAGCGAGTGCCTGCACGACAACATGACGCTGATGTTCGACGCGATGGGCGCGCTGTCGCGGCGCTTTAACGACGCGCCGCAACGCGCGTCGCGTCCCTACGACAGCGGGCGCGACGGCTTCGTGATCGCATCGGGCGGGGGCGTGCTCGTGCTCGAAGCGCTGGATCACGCGTTGGCGCGCGGCGCGCGCATTTACGCGGAGCTGACGGGATTCGGCGATTGCACCGACGCCGGCATGGTCACGCCGCGTGCGGGCGGTATTGCGCGTGCAATGCGTGGTGCACTGAGCGCGACGCCCGGCAAGCGTCCGGATTACATCAACACGCACGCGCCTTCCACGCCGCTTGGCGACGTGGAGGAACTGCGCGCGTTGAAACAGGTGTTTGGTGCTGGACCGGGGCATGATGTGCCGGCGTTTTCGTCGACGAAGGGCATGACCGGGCATCCGCTCGGCGCATGCGGCGCACACGAGGCGATCTACACGCTGTTGATGATGCGCGACGGGTTTATCGCGGGGACCCCACGGGGATAGAAAGAGCAGAGCCGGAAATCGACGGCATGCCGCTCGTGCGCGACACGCGCGAGGCGCGCATTGGCACCGCAATGTCGGTGTCGTTCGGCTTCGGCGGAAGCTGTGCAAGTTTGCTGTTCGAAGCGTGGCAGGGCGGCTGATCCTGCCGCAATTTTTAAAACGAAGGTGACAAGAATGAGAACAACGATGATGAAAAGAGCTGCAGTGGTGGGCACATTGGCGATTGCAGCCGCGACGCTCGCGGGCTGTGCGACGCAGGTGAAATCGCTGCCGCTCGCGGCGGCGGCCGGCGAATCGCGCGGCGGCGTGCCGGTGTATTTCGGCGAGCAGAATCATCCGGCCGTGAAGAAAGAATTGGGGGATGTTTCGTACTCCGTGCGGATTGCGCGCAAGGTTGCCGGTCCCGACGACGCCTGCCGCGAAGCGCTCGGCGAAGCGATCGGCAAGCTGCGCGCGGCCGCTCGCGAACGCAGTGCGAATGCGGTGATCGACGTCAGGACGCGCTTTCACAGCAGCGAAAGCAACTCGACACGCGAGTTCACCTGCGGCGTGAGCCCGAGCGCCGCCGCCATTGCCGTGAGCGGCAGGCTCGCTACGCTGGAGGCAAACTAAGCCTGGGCGCGGTCACGAAGCTATTCAGCCGGCCTTCTTCAGTCCGCCTTTCTTGCCGCGACATTGACGAGCGTCTCGCGACGCTTGCCCGGTTGCGGACGATAAAGGCCGAGCCGTTCGAGCAGACCGAAGTCTTTCGCGCGGCTCCACCACAGGTAAGGCAAAGAAACGTTGCGCTCGGTGAAACTGAAGCCGCCGCGACGGATCATGTCGAGATAGCCGTCCGCGCTTTTTTGCACATGCATCGGATGGCGAAAGAGGAGACGGATCACCCACGACTTGATGTACGCGTCGGTGGATTCGGCGAACAGCAGCACGCCGCCGGGCTTCAGCACGCGGCGGAACTCGGCGAGCGCGCGGTCCTGCTCGACGAGATGATGGAAGGTCTGATGGCAGAACACGATGTCGGCGCTGGCATCGGGCAGCGGCAGATCGGCGCAGTCGCCGTGCAGCAGTTCGATGTCGGCGATCCTGTCGCGGCACGCGTGCGCGGCATGGGCGGCGAGCGCAAGCGACGGCTCGTGATAGTCGACGCCGACAATGCGGCGCGGCTTGAACGCGTCGGCGGGCAGGCGAAACGAAATGCCTGTCCGCAGTCCACGTCGACGATGACGGGCGCCGCGGGCAGCGGCGTGTCGATCAAACGCCTGAGGTCGTTGATGGCGACGCGCAGCACATGGTGTTCCCACGTGTGAGTGCGCAGGAACCAGATTCCGAATGCGGTTTCCTGCACGAACGGCACGGTGGATGTGTGAGACGGCGACACGCAGGGCTCCCGGGGAAATGGGTCGTTCTGTTAGAGATGCAAGGTAACAAGGCGTAAGGATGCAGCGTAATGCTGCGTCGAGCAAGCAAACGATTGAGGCAAACTTGAGTACACATGTCATGAAGCACACGGCGGTCGACGTCGTCATCATCGGCGCGGGGCCGGCCGGCGCGGTTGCGCCGCGCGGGCCGCTCGGTGCTCGTGCTGGAGCGTCAGTACTTTCCGCGTTTTTCGATCGGCGAAAGCCTGTTGCCGCAAAGCATGGCTTATCTCGAGGAAGCGGGAATGCTGCAGGCGGTGGTCGAAGCGGGGTTCCAGTACAAGAACGGCGCGCATTTCGTGTATCGCGATCAGTCGTCGTTCGACTTCCGCGACAAGCATTCGGCGGGATGGGGCACCACGTATCAGGTCGAGCGCACGGTGTTCGACGACATTCTAATTCGTTGCGCGGCGGAACAGGGCGCCGACGTGCGCTTCGGCCACACCGTGCAGGCGGTCCATACCGAAGGTGCTGAACCTGGCGTCGACGTGATCGACGAGAGCGGCCATGCCTATCGGATCGAAGCGCGCTTCGTATTCGACGCAAGCGGTTTGGGCCGCGTGCTGCCGCGTCTTCTCCATCTGGAAGCGCCCACGCGCATGCCGACGCGAGCCG
Organism: uncultured Paraburkholderia sp.; assembly: GCA_940746715.1. GTDB lineage: Bacteria > Pseudomonadota > Gammaproteobacteria > Burkholderiales > Burkholderiaceae > Paraburkholderia. The sequence continues at coordinate 915,212 of CALNWN010000001.1, read as the reverse complement.
CGCTGTTTTCGCACGTCTACGACGGTCTTCCGCCCGCCGCGAGCGACCGCAACAAGATCTGCGTGGCCACGCATCCCGAGCGGCGCGACGTATGGTTCTGGATGATTCCGCTGGCGGGCGGACGTTCGTCGGTGGGTTGCGTCGCGGAGTCGAGCTTTCTCGATGTACCGGAGAACGAGCGGGAGGCGACGCTGCGCGCGCTGATTCAGAAAGAGCCGACGCTGAACCGGCTGATCGGCGATGCGCCGTTCATGATGCCCGTGCGTCACATTGGCGGCTATTCGGCGAACGTCGAGCGTTTGCACGGGCCCGGTTATGCGCTGCTCGGCAATGCGGGCGAGTTCCTCGACCTCGTGTTCTCATCGGGTGTGACGATCGCGCTCCGCTCGGCGCATCTCGCGGTGCAGACCTTGAACCGTCAACTGGACGGCGAGCAGGTCGACTGGTCCGCACACTACGACGTGCCGTTGCGCAAGGGCATCGACACGTTCCGCGCATTTGTCGAGCGCTGGTATACGGGCGAATTGCAGGACATCATTTTCTATCCGGACCAGACGCCGTCGATTCGCCGCATGATCAGCGCCGTGCTCGCCGGCTATGCATGGGACGAATCGAACCCGTATGTTGCCGATCCGGTGCGCAGGCTCACTGCACTGCACGAGGTGTGCATGCAGCGTTAACCACGCCGCGGCACATTCTCAGGCGACAACTTGCGCGAGCCGCGCCGCGCGCGGCGCATGCCGGCGCACGTCGTCGCGGCGATGCACACGCTTGCCGGCCGCATACGTTTCATACACTGCGCGGTCGTCGCCGAGCAGCGCGAACGCGAACAGCAGTTCTTCGAGCGATTCGGTGCGTGCCGTGCGGCGTGCGAGCAGCGGCGTCGCTTGCGGATCGAGCACGACGAAGTCGACTTCCGACTTCGGCCTTAGCGTGCCGACCTTGTCCGCGAGATCGAGTGCTTCGGCGGCGCCCGCCGTCGCCAGATAAAACATGCGCGCGGCCGTCAGATGATGCCCCGTCAAGCGCGCGACCTTGTGCGCTTCGTTCATTGTCTGCAGCATCGAAAACGATGTGCCGCCGCCCACATCCGTTGCGAGCGCAACGGGCATGCCGGCTTCATCGGCCTTGTCGAAATCGAACAGACCGCTGCCGAGAAACAGATTCGACGTCGGGCAATGCGACGCGACCGTACCGGTTTGCGCCATGCGTTGGCGGTCTTCGGCATCGAAGTGAATGCAGTGGCCGTACACCGCGCGGCGGCGCAGCAGCCCGTAATGATCGTAGATGTCCAGATAGCTGCGGTGGCCGGGGAAAAGACTGTTGACCCACTTCACCTCATCCAGATTTTCCGCGACGTGGCTCTGGACGAACACATCCGCATGCTTGCGCGCCAGCACGCCGCACGCTTCCAGTTGCGCTTCCGTCGAAGTCGGCGCGAATCGCGGCGTGAGCGCATATAACTGGCGGCCGCGGTTTTGTCAGCGGCCGATCAGTTCCGTGCTGTCGTCGTAACCCGATTGCACGGTGTCGCGCAGGAACTCGGGACAGTTGCGGTCCATGAGCACTTTGCCCGCGACCATACGCAGGTTGCGCGCCTCGCTCTCGGCGAAAAGCGCATCGGCGGATTGCTTGTGCACCGTGCAATACACGAGCGCGGTCGTCGTGCCGCAAGCCAGCAGTTCCTCGAGGAAGAAGCTTGCCGTGTCGCGCGCATACGCCTCGTCGGTGAAGCGGCGCTCGGTCGGAAACGTGTACGTGTCGAGCCACGGCAACAGACCCGGCGCGGGCGACGCGATCATGTCCGTCTGCGGATAGTGAATGTGCGTGTCGATAAAGCCCGGCACGATCAGCTTGCCGCGCATGTCCTGCACCGGCGTGCCTGGCGCGAGCCGCGGCGCGAGCGCGGCATAGGCGCCCGTCGCGACGACGTGGCCGTCCTCGACGATCAACAGTCCGTCTTCATGGAAGACCGCCGCCTCGGGCGAGCGCGACGGATCGCCGTTGAAGGTCAGCAATTACGCGCGAAAGGCGGATTGCGCCGACGCTTGTGCAGAATGAGTCATGGGAAAACCGTCTCCGAAATAAAAACTGCGCAGTCTGGGCGGCGTTCCTTCGGCGTGCCTCTTGTGCCGCCCGCGCTGCAGTACAACGGCTCCGTCAATGCGGGCCGCTTTGATTGCTGCTTTGGTTCCCGCTTTGGTGCCAATAGGCGTCGAGCTTCGCGATCAGCGCGGCGCGTTGCTACGGCGTCACGAACGACGCTTCGAAGCCGTTGCGGATGATCGTGTAGACCTCGGCATCGTCGAGCTTCAGTGCGTCGATGGTGGCCGCGTAGTTCGCGTTCACGTAGCCGCCGAAATACGCGGGATCGTCCGAATTCACGGTGACCGCGACGCCGCGATCGAGCAGATCCTTCAGCGTATGTTTCGTCATGTCGTCGAACACGCAAAGCTTCAGGTTCGACAGCGGACACACGGTCAATGTCACGCGCGTGTCGGCAAGACGCGTGATGAGCGCCGGGTCTTCGATACTGCGCACGCCGTGATCCACTCGGTCTACCTTCAGCACGTCGAGCGCTTCGTAGATGTACGACGGCGGTCCTTCCTCGCCCGCATGCTGCTTGCGCTTGCTGTGCGAGCCGATCATGCCGAAGAACGCGAAATCGCCGCGCCGAAGAATGCGCTCGGCAAGTTCCAGGTCGCGCGTATGGTTGTGCGTCATCACGATGAAGTACGTGTTCGGCGCGGCCTCGTCGACGGCTTCGTCGTTCGCGTCGATCTTCACGTTATGCGCGTGCAGCGATTCGACGGGCGGAAACTGCGCGTCGCGTTCGTCGACCCAGCGTACCGTGCAAGGCAGCGTGGCCAGCACGCGAACCAGCGCGGCGCCGACGTGGCCCGCGCCGAACAGCACGACCGGGAAGTCGCCCGGCGCGATGGTTTCGGTGAGCAGCGCGCCGCTGTCGTCGAAACCGGCGCCGTCCCACAGCAAGCAGTCGGCGGCATCCACGCCCGGCTCGGAGTCGGACAGCATCACCGCGTCCGGTGCGGGGCCGAATGATACGCTACGCACCGTCGATTGACCCGCGGCCACGCGCTTCGCCAACGACGTGATCCAGCCGAGGTCGCCCACGTCGAGCCGCTCGAATGCGAGGATCACTGCGCCGCCGCAGCATTAGCCAAGGCTCGGGCCGAGCGCGAAACGCTCGAGCCGGCGCATATGCGGCGAGCGCATGCCATCGCGCAACACCTGGCGCGCCGTCTCGATCGCTTTCCATTCCAGATGGCCGCCGCCGATCGTGTGCTTGGCCGAATCGCGCGTGACGATCATTTTCGTGCCGGCCTCGCGCGGCGCCGAACCTTCGACGCGCGCGACCGTCACCAGCACGGCGGCGTCGCCGTGCGCGAGCAGTTGTTGCAGGTCAGGTAGCCAGGCTTGCATCCGGCAGTTCTCCGTACAATGCCGCGCGGTGTGCGTGCGGCCGGTTGAGCGTGACGCGCTGCGGGAACGTCGCGTCGGGTCTTCATGGTGTGACTTCGTTATTCGGTTCACGAGGCGTCAACCAGGCGCTGTTTCCGTCGTACTGTGACTGGCGGGTTGCGCTGAAGAAGCTCGCCCGCGCTCCCGGCGTGCAACGCGTCCTGTGTGGCCAGCGCGCCCAGTGCGTCGAGAATCGCTTCCGGCGTGGCGGGCGCACGCAAAGGCGGGGCGGCGGACGTCGCCGGCGCCGCTGCGGCAATCGCATCGCGAATCGCGAGAAACACCGAGAACGGCAGCAACAGAGGCGGTTCGCCGACAGCCTTCGAGCGGAACACGGTCGGCTCCGCGTTCTGATTCCGGTAGAGCCGCACGTTGAACGCGGCGGGCGTGTCGCTCACCGCGGGAATCTTGTAGGTGGACGGCGCGTGCGTCATCAGGCGGCCGTCGCGGTTCCACCAGAGTTCTTCGGTGGTGAGCCAGCCCATGCCCTGAATGAAGCCGCCCTCCACCTGGCCGAGGTCGATGGCCGGATTGATCGACTGACCCGCGTCATGAAGGACGTCGGCGCGCAGCAGTTTCCATTCGCCGGTTAGCGTATCGATCACGACTTCCGACACGGCCGCGCCGTATGCGAAGTAATAAAACGGATGACCCGTCAGCGTCTTGGCGTCCCAATGCACTTTCGGCGTCGCGAAAAACCGTCCGACCACAGCTGCACGCGCGCGAGATACGCGGCGCCGACCAGTTGCTCGAAGGGCATCGCGCCGCCGTTGACCGTCACCTCGCCGTTCGCGAAGCGCACGTCGTCCGCATGGCCGCCGAGCTGTCTGGCCGCGAGTTCCGCGAGCCTCGCACGGATGGTGCGCGCGGCGTCTTCGGCGGCTTTGCCGTTCAGATCACTGCCGGTGGACGCTGCGGTCGCCGACGTGTTCGCGATCTTCGACGTGTCCGTCGCGCTCACACGCACGCGGGACAGCGGTAAGCCGAATTCGTTGGCGACGACCTGCGCGACCTTGGTGTTGAGGCCCTGGCCCATCTCGGTGCCGCCGTGATTGACGAGCACCGAGCCGTCCTTATAAACATGCACGAGTGCGCCGGCCTGATTCAGGAACGGCACATTGAACGAAATGCCGAACTTGACCGGCGTGAATGCGAGGCCGCGCTTGAGCACCGGGCTCTTCGCGTTGAACGCGGCAAGGGCTTCGCGGCGCGCGCGATAGTCGCTCGAGTCGAGCAGATCGTCGGTCAACGGCGCGAGAATGTTGTCTTCGACCTGCTGGCCGTAAGGCGTTGTATCGCGTTCGCCGATGCAGTAGTAGTTGGCCACGCGCACGTCGAGCGGATCGCGGTTCAACTGACGCGCGATGCTGTCGAGCATCACTTCCATGACGAGCGCGCCCTGCGGCCCGCCGAAGCCGCGAAACGCGGTGTTCGATTGCGTGTTGGTCTTGCAGCACAGCGCCACGATGTCGACGTCGGACAGGTGGTACGCGTTGTCGAAGTGGCACACGGCGCGCGTCGCCACAGCGCCCGAAAGGTCCGCGGAATAGCCCGCGCGCAACGCGATCTCCACGCGCGCGCCCAGAATGCGGCCGCTGTCGTCGAAACCGGCTTCGTACTCGTAGATCGCGTCATGCCGTTTGCCGGTGATCATGAAGTCGTCGTCGCGATCGGCGCGCAGCTTCACCGGACGGCGCAGCACCCTGGCCGCGAGCGCGGCGACGAATTCGCCCGCGGCGAGCGCGGTTTTCTGATAGCCGACGTAGAACGCGTCGAGCGCCAAGGTGCGCGTTTTTGCGCCGTGACGCAGCACGACCTCGGCGCCGAGAGCGAGGAGAGCGGGCATCGAATCGCCGATCGGCGAGCCGTTCGCGACATTGCCGCCGAGCGTGCCGGCGTTGCGGATGGGCAGCGACGCAAAGCGCGTCCACAGTTCGGCGAGTTCGGGATAGTCGGCGGCGAGGGCGGCATACGCGTCTTCGAGCGAGACGGCAGCGCCGATGCAGAGCGTTTGCGCGTCGCGCCCGATCGTTTTCAATTCGCGCACATTGCCGATATACAGCATGTCGCCGAGATCGCGGAATTGCTTGGTGACCCACAAGCCAATGTCGGTGCTGCCCGCGACGAGCCGCGCCTCGGGATGCTCGGCGCGCAACCGGGCGAAGGCGTCGAGTGTGACAGGCGCGTAAAACGCCGGCGTGCCGAAGGCGGCGCCGCGCGCGTCGGGCGCGCGGTACTCGAAAGTGTCGTTACGTTCCAGGTCGCGCAGCGCCGTCTGAACGGCCTCGCGATTGAGCGTGACGCGCGGGTACTGCGCGTAGTCGAACATTTTTTGCGCCGCGTCGACAATCGGCCGGTAGCCCGTGCAGCGGCAGAGGTTGCCCGACAGCGCGGTGTTGATTTCGTCGCGCGTGGGCAGGCCCGCCCCAGCCGGCTGGTTTTCGTATAGCGCCCACATCGACATGACGAAGCCGGGCGTGCAGAAGCCGCACTGCGAGCCGTGGCAGTCCACCATGGCCTGCTGGACGGGATGCAGCGTGCCATTGGCGGCGCGCAGGTCTTCGACGGTGAAGAGCGCCTTGCTGTCGAGCGTGGGCAGGAACTGAATACAGGCGTTGACCGCTTTCAGCGCCAGCGCGCCGTGCGCGTCGAGTTCGCCGACCACCACCGTGCAGGCGCCGCAGTCGCCTTCAGCGCAGCCTTCCTTGGGCCGGTGCAATGCAGGTCTTCGCGCAGATGCTGGAGCAGCGTGCGCGACGCGGGCACGCCCGCGACCTCGTGGACGGACCCCTGGCGATAAAAGCGGATGGTTTGCGTTGTCATGGCGAATCCAGAAGACAGTGCGGACCGGGCGCGCGTTACGCATGGGGTCGCGCCGAAGCCGGCCTCGCGCACGTAGATCGCCATCCAGATCCGAAGATAGCATTCCCGCGCCCCAAAAATATTTCCGATGTCGAATGAAGCTTATGCGGAACAAGCAATGAGATCAGTCTGATATGGCGCGCGCACTTGGGATGCAGATCTGGGTGGGATCGGCGGGAGGCGGGGAAGTTGCGTCCGGAAGGCGGGGCAAGGCAGGGAAGGGCGGGCGTTTGGCCGCGCCGCAGGGGCGCAGCCAAACGCCCCCCCGAACCGGCAAGACTGTCTACGACACGCGCCCGCGATTGTACGACACGCGCCCGCGATTGCGCACGAGGCTCACGACGAGCGGCACGAACGCCAGCACGAAGCCGACGAGCGCCCACATCGGCAAAGTCAGGCCGAGAATCGGCGGATAGGCGGTTTCGCACGGCCCCGCCACCTTGAACACGCCCGGCAGCCAATGGGCGGGCGGCAGGCTGTCGACGATCGGCTGCAGCGCGTCGAAGCCGCAGCTGAAGCCCGGATTGGCCTGCACATATACATGCCGCACGGCCGTCACGATGCCGGCCAGCGCCGCCAGCGCCGCCATCACTTCCAGCAGACGCACGCCGCGCCAACCGTTAAAGCGCGCGCCGAGGAACGCGAAAATCGCGATCAGCAGGAAGAAATAGCGCTGGATGATGCACAACGGGCACGGATCTTCGTGCTTGAAATATTGCAGATACAGCGCGCCGGCCACGAGGCCGACGCTGATCAGGCCGAGCAGAATCAGCAGGGAGCGCTCGCGGCGCAGCATCGCGTTGTCGTTGTTCATGGATCGTGTGGCGGTCGGCAAAATTGACATGAAAAGGCACGTGCCTGCGATTCTAGCGCGAACCCCCGCCTCCATGCCGCAGGTCCGTCAGCGGATTGCGTTCAGTACCGCTTCGGCGCCGCGGCCGATGGACAGCAGCGCGTCGTCAGCATGCGGCGCGCCCGCCAGCATCAGGCCGACCGGCGAGTCGCCGCGCAAATGGCAGGGCAGCGACAGCGCGCAGGCGTCGAGGAAATTGAACGCGCCCGGATTGCGCAGGATAAGCGCATTGGTGCGGCCGAACAGGTCGTCGTCGGCCACCCACCAGCTCGGCGACGCGCGGCGGCACCACCGGCACGGTCGGCGCGACCACGGCGTCAAAGCGCTGCCACAGCGTGCGCGCGGCTTCCGCGAGCATCGCCTCGCGCTCGGCGAGCAGGTCGAGGTAGTCGGCGGCGCTGGCGGGCTGGCCCTTGAGAATGCGCACCAGCACGCGCGGATCGTATTGCCCGCGATGCTTTTCCAGCAACGGACGATGCCACGCATACGCCTCGATCGGCGCAAAGCGCACCTCGCTGACAATCGCGCCGGCCGCTTCCAGATGCTTGAGCGCGGTGTCGATGGCGGCGGCGACCGCGGGCTCGACGCCGTCGGTGACATAGTGGGTCAGCACGCCGAGGCGCACGCCTTCGAGCGGACGCGCGGCCGGCACGCGCGGCTCGAGGCCGGCCAGCATGCGGTCCACCAGCGCGCAGCAGGCGACGGACACGCCGATCGGCCCGAACGAGTCGAGCGTCGACGACAGCGGCACGCCGCCTTGCTTCGGGATGCGCGCGGCGGTCGGCTTGAAGCCGGTCAGGCCGCACAGCGCGGACGGAATGCGGATCGAGCCGCCGGTGTCGGTGCCGAGCGCGACGGCGGCCATGCCGTCGGCGACGGAAGCGGCCGCGCCCGACGACGAGTCGCCCGAAATGCGCTCGTCGCCCTTCACGTCGCGCCGGTACGGCGAGAGCGGGTTGCCGTAGTGGGGATTGAGACCCAGTCCGGAAAACGCGAACTCGCTCATATTGGTTCGTCCGACGATCACGGCGCCCGCGCGTTTCAGGCGCGCGACGGCAACGGCGTCTTCGGTGGCGGGGGCGCGTCGGCGAGTACGGTCGAGCCGGCGCGCGTGCGCTGGCCCTCGATGTCGAACAGGTCCTTCACCGACACGGGAATGCTCGCCAGCGGCGACAGCACGGTTCCGGCGGCGCGCAGGCGGTCGTGTGCGTCCGCGGCTTTGCGCGCGCCGTCGGCGTCTACATGCATGAAGGCGACCGCGCCCTGGCCGGCAGGATCGGCGATCCGTTCGAGCGCGGTTTCGACGAGCGCGCGGCTCGTGGTGCGTCCCGCGGCGAGGTCGGCGGCAAGCTGGGCAAGCGGCGGAAAGGCGTGAATTCAGTAGCCATGATGTCGTTCGATCCGGATTGACTGTGTGAAGCCACCTGGGTGTCGCTCACCGAAGCGGGCTGGTTCGATGCGTTCGATCAGATGCGGTTGAAGAGCTTCGCGCGGAATGCCTCGATATGTTTTTGCACGGAGCGCCGCGCGCCTTCGCCGTCGCGCTCGCGTAGCAGGCGGAACAGCTCCAGGTGTTCCTCGTGCACGTCTTCCAGATGATGCGGTTCGGAAAGCGAAATGAACCAGAAGCGCAGCGAGCGCTCGTGCAGTCCGCGCAGGATGTCGGCGAGCACCGCGTTGCGCGAGGCGGCCGAAATGGCCAGATGGAATTCGCGGTCGATATCCATCATGCCTTCTATGTCGTGCGCGGCGACGCACACGGCCGAGTGCTCGAGCAGCGCCTGCATCGCGTCGTAGTCGTGCTGCTGCGCGTGGCGCGCGGCGAGTTCCACGCAGTAGGTTTCGTTGACGAGGCGCACGTCGATGATGGCGAGCACGTCGTCGAGCGAAACCGGGCGAACCATGATGCCCTTGCGCGGCATGATGATGGTCAGCATGCCCTCGTGCACGAGCCGGTGCAGCGCCTGATGCACGGGCGTTCTGCCGATGCCGGTCAGCGCCATCAACTCCGCTTCGTTGAGCACCTCGCTCGGCCGCAAACGCATGGTGATGATCTCGCGCTTGACGAACGCATAAGCCTGTTCGGCGAGACTCGCATTGGCGGTCGCTCGGGTGTGCCTCGGGGGCGGGCGGTCTGCAAAAGCGTCATGTGAAAAGGTGCGGGCGATGTCGTCCGCGCATTGTAGAGCAAGCTGGAACGAGGTTTTGCGCGGGCGCTAAGTGCGCGCTTCGTGCGCACTTAGCGGGTGCTTCATGGGCGCTTTCATCGGCGCTTCATGATCGGCCTGAGGACCGTTTCATGCGCACCCCGGCACGGCGGACGCCGCGTGCTGCACTTTGACGCGCGGCATCATCAGCGTGACGAGGCCGCCGACGATCAGCGCGCCCGCAATCAGCACGAGCCCGAACGTCACGCTGTGCGTCGCGTCCTTGACGATGCGCCGAGCACGTACGGGCTGACATAACCGGCCAGGTTGGCGATCGAGTTGATGACGGCGATGCCCGCGACGGCGGCCGTGCCTTGCAGGAAGCTCGTCGACATCGACCAGAAAATGCCGAAGCCCGCCAGAATGCCGACATACGCAATCGACAACCCGGTCACGGCAAGCGGGATCGAGTTCGTGACCGAGGCGCTGCCGAGCAGGCCCGCCGCGCCGATAAAGCAGCACACGGCATAGTGCCAGCGGCGCTCGCCGGTGACGTCGGAAGAGCGGCCGATCAGGATCATGCCGATACCCGCCGCCAGATACGGGATCGCGGTGACGAAACCGTTGCTGACGAGGTTCGTCACGCCGAGGTCCTTGACGATCTGCGGCAGCCAGAACGAGAAGTCCGCGTTGCCGGTGACGAGACAAAAGTAGATCAGCGTGAGGAGCCAGAAGCGGCCCGAGCGCAGCGCCGCCGCGAGACTATGCTCGGCGCCTTGCGCGGCAGCCGCGGCGTTCTCTCGCGAGTGAGGCGGGCAAGAATCACGCGTTTTTCCTCGGTGGTCAGCCAGGCGGCCTCGGCGGGCGTGTTGCGCAATACGGCGAGCGCCCAGAAGCCGGCCAGAATCGACGGAATGCCTTCGATCAGGAACATCCACTGCCAGCCGCGCAAGCCATGCGCTTCGTGCAGCGCGGACATGAGAAAGTCCGACAGCGGCGCGCCGACGATGCCCGCCACCGGAATCGCCGCCATGAACACCGCGACCATCCGCGCGCGGCGGTCGGACGGAAACCAGAAGGTCAGATAAAGCACCACGCCCGGCACGAGACCCGCTTCGGCGACGCCGAGCAGAAAGCGCAGCACGTAGAAAGCGGTCTCGCTGCGCACGAACATCATTAGACACGAGAGAAGGCCCCACAGCATCGTGATGCGGGCGATGGTGGCGCGCGCGCCGAACTTCTTCAGCAGCAGATTGCTCGGCACCTCGAACACGAAATAACCGAAGAAGAAAATGCCCGCGCCGAGGCCATAAGCCGCGTTCGAGAGGCCGAGGTCGCCGGTGAACTGCATTCGCATAACCGATGTTGACGCGGTCCAGATACGACAGCACGTAGACGAGAAACAGGAACGGCATGATGCGCCACGTGATCTTGCGGATGGCGGCGGCTTCCAGCGAGGCGTCGGCGGACACGTCGGCGGCGGAGGGCGAAGAGATGCTCATGAATGCCTCGTTGGACAATGGCTCATTCGACAATAGACAGGGCGCGCACGCGATAGACGTGGCGCAGCGTGCGCTTCAGGATCGGGTCGTGCAGCTCGAGTTCGAGCGCGTCGCCGTCCGCCATTCCGACGATGCCGCCTTGCACGGCCAGCGTGCCGCAGAACATGGCGGCGCCTGCCGAAAGCGGCGCGCACGCGAGCAGGTCGGCGGCGGACAGCAGCGACGCGACGCTCCCCTGTTGATAGACCTGCCGCTCGCCGTTCGCGACGGCAAAGGCGCGCAGCTCCAGCTGATCCCAATGTTCGCCGACGTCTTCGAAACGCCAGGCGTCGCGCGCGACGGGTTTCGGACACACCTGCTTGGAGACGGTCACGCCGTAGGCTTCGACTTCGCGGTCCGTGTGATTCGAGCCCACGGTGACGAGGAGGCCCTCGTCCGACTGCACCAGCACGCATTCCGCTTCGCCGCTCGATTTGATGCCGACGACGTCGATCTGTTCGGCCTGCGTCAGCAGTTCCGAGCCGAGGCGATAGAAGCAGGGCGTCGTGGACGGCCGCTTCACGCCCAGTTCGGCCAACTTGGCAATGTGATGCTCGATCGCCGCCTGATCGCGGCCGGCCCAGCCGGCAATGGTCAGACGGTGCACTTCAACCGGAACGGGCCGGGCCGCGCCCGAACGTTCGAGGACTTGAAAAGACAGCTGCATCAGTGGACTCCACGAAAATATGCAGCAAATATTATTGTGATATTTCACATGCGTCCAGCGTGTCAAAAATGTCTGGCAACTGCGGCCCCCGTGGCGACAAGCGGCACTGCGTGCGCCGGGCCGTGTTTGTTACACTTCTCTTCGACATTACTTTTTGTAAGGAAGGGCGCATGCACGAAGGTATCGGCTTCATTCAGGATCTGGCGGTCGTGATGGCGCTCGCCAGCGTCGTCACCGTGCTGTTCCATCGCCTGAAGCAGCCGGTCGTGCTGGGCTATATCGCGGCGGGCGTGATCATCGGACGGTAGTATACACCGCCGTTTCAACTGATCCACGACGAACAGACCATCAAGACGCTCGGCGAACTGGGTGTCGTGTTCCTGATGTTTTCGCTCGGTCTGGAATTCAGTCTGCGCAAGCTCTCCAAGGTCGGCGCGACGGCGATCGTCGCGGCGCTGTCCGAGATCGTGCTGATGCTGTGGCTCGGCTATGAGATCGGCAGCGCGTTCGGCTGGAGCCCGATGGACTCGCTGTTCCTCGGCGCGATTCTCGCCATTTCGTCGACGACGATCATCGTCAAGGCGCTGTCGGAGCTCGGCTTGAAGCGCGAGCGTTTCGCGCAGCTCGTGTTCGGCATTCTGATCGTCGAGGACATTCTCGCCATTGCGATGCTCGTGCTGCTGTGGAGCGCCGCCTTGCTCGTGTCCATGCCGTTTCTCGTCGCGGTTTATCGCAAGACCAAGTCGCTCGCGCTGCTGCTCGCCGAGGTGAGCGTGCAGCCGGCGACGGCGGGGCGCTTCACGAGCGCGCTGCGCTATGCGATCTCGGATCTCGTGCCGGTGGTCTGCATGGTCGGCGTGTTTCTGCTGGTGGCGGCGCTGTCGGGCGGTATTCTGCCGCCGACGGGCCTGCTGGCCGCCGTGCTGATCTGCGCGGCGCTGCTGCTCGCACTCGTCTAGCGCTGGTGCGTGAAAATTCACGCGGCCATGCAGATCGCGCTGCGCGAAACTTTCGACGAACAGCCTGATCCGTAAGTAGGAGGGCAGTGGGCGGCGCGTCCGGACAATGTGAGCAATTGTGTGCGCGTTTGCCGGGCCCGGCACGCTGGCGGATAATCAGAGCATATTCATTCGTTCGCGTGGAAGGCGCCTGTCCGACAGTCATGAGCGAAAACAAACCTGAAAACGCCGGTCAACCCGGGCAGTCCAACGCCGCCTTCGGCATCGCCGGGAACGTCTGCAACGCCAGCAGCGCCGGCAACACCGGCAACGTCCGCAACGCCCGGTCAGGCGACCGTCGAACCGGCGGCTTCGCTACCGCTCTCGCATGAAGACGCCATTCAGTCGCCGGTGAAAGATCCGCTGACCTCGGCTGGCGCCTCTGCTTCGTCGGGCTCGGTTTCCGCGCCGACGGGTTCGTCGGAAGCGGCGGCGAGGTCGTCGACCGACGCGCCCGCCGACAGCCCCACGGCTCAGCAACGCGACGCGGCAGAAGCGCGCAGCTCGGCCGCCGCTTCGCTTGCGAAGCAGGAGGCGGACGTTCATGAGCGCGATGCGCGTTCCGCGCGCGGCCGGGAGGCGGCGTCGTCCATCCCGCCCGCGCAGGCCGCCGCACCAGCTCGCAGCGCCGCTCCGTTGACGAGTGAACCGATTGAAGGCGAACTCATTGCCTCCACCGACGAAGTGCTCGCCGCCGAGGACGCCGCAGCATCCACGGCGCGTCCCGCGGGCTCGCCGCCGCCGGGTTTCGGCGCCGCGCCGGATTTCAGCGCGAGCAACCCGCCGCCGAATGCGTTGCCGCCTTCGCCGCCGCGCTATCTGAAGCAGACGGATTCCGCGTGGTCGGTGTTCGGGCGCATCATCGCGGCGCGCGCGCGCCAGCTATTCGACCGCGCGGGTCAGCGGATCACGCAGCGCACGCTGCGCATCGGCGTATCGGCGCGCATCTTCCATCCCGAGCCGGGCGCAAAAGGCCTGCGCGGCAAGACGCTGCAATATCTCGAGGAGTCCATCGCGCATTGGGTGATGTCGCGCGACGTGCTGGTCTTCATGATTCCGACGGTCGGGCACCAGGGCATGCTGCATCCGAGCAATATCCGCCTGCGCGACTACGCGAAGCATCTCGACGGCCTGCTGCTGCAAGGCGGCGCGGACGTCTCGCCGCAGTCGTATGCGGAAACCGCGACGCGTCCCGAATGGCCCGGCGATCGCGTGCGCGACATGTACGAGCTGGAGCTGCTGCACGAATTCGTCGAGTCGGGCAAGCCCGTGCTCGGCGTGTGCCGCGGCTGCCAGCTGATCAACGTGGCGTTCGGCGGGACCTTGTATCAGGACATTGCCACCGACGTGCCGACCGCCGGCGCGCACGTCAACGAAGACTACGATCAGCACCGCCACGCGATTCATTTTCCGGATGGCTCCACGCTCGCCAACATGTTTCCCGGCCGGCGCGATGCGATCGTCAACTCGATTCACCATCAGGCGGTCAAGACGCTGGGTCGCGACCTGAATATCGAGGCGGTGTCGGCATCCGACGGCATCATCGAAGCCGTGCGCTACCGGCGCGCGCCGTTCGTCATGGGCGTGCAATGGCACCCGGAGTTTCATCGCGCGGGCGGGCCGGAGCTGCTCGATTGCACGCCGCTGCTCGACACGTTCTTGAGAGTGGCACGCGAAACGCGCTTTTAGCGCATCTCATACAGCCTGGGTTTGCGCGAATGACGCGGCTCAGGTTCGGAAAGTTCGATTCGCCGAGGCGCCGCTGGTCCAGCGGCGCTTTCTTTTTGGCGCTTGATCAGGGAGATGCGCAAGGAGATGCGCGAGGAGATGCCGCAAGACGTTTGGGTGCCTGTTGGCTATTGTGAGTCCACCCTATCCGGCCATGCATTATTTCGGGATAAGCCCGTGTGTTGTGTAATTCGCACACCGTAGTTTTATCTCGATTTAAAGTCCATTTTTGCGACGCTTCAATGCTTCGCTTAAGCACTAATCCGCACGATAATCCTAAGCTGTTTTATGGATCCGCATGGAGCATGCGGGTATGAAGCACCCCTTATTTATACGGAGCGCCATGCTGCTCGCAGCTTCGTGCGCGCTGTTGCAGAACGGCGGGCTCGCGCTCGCCGCGCAAGGCGAAGAGGCCGCACCGATCGTCGGCACGCGGCCGGCCCTGAACACGCTGACGCCGCAGCCCGTCGCCGACGCGCTGCGCGAGGCGGCATCGGCCTCGCCTTCCTCAGGCACGACGGCCGAGGCGCAAGGCAATGTCGCCGAATTGATGCAAATGATCCAGGACGCGAGGCTGAGCGAACTGCGTACCACCTACAACGGCAGTTACGGCGCGAGCCTGTTTTTCTATCCACGCGAAATGACGTACTACGTCGCGTTATTCCAGGACAAGCATTTCTGGCGGGTAATCAAATCGGCGGATGCCGGCCGGGCGGAAACCATCTACACGGGCTTCGTCCAGCAAACCGCGCAGCTCTCCGAGGTGGAAATCCAGCGCACGCAGTTGCAGGCGCAGAAGGCCTATATTCAGGACGTGATCGCGTTGTCCGAAGACCGCGCGAAGCGCTTGCAGGCCGACCTGGACGTTGCCCGCACGCAGCAGGCGAAGGTGAACGACTACCAGCGTCAGACGCAAAACGAGCGGCCGCATTGCGCGAGGAGAAGGAGCGGGCGCAGGCGCAACTGCGACAGGTGCAGGGGCAGGTAATGCAGTTGCAGCGGCAGACGGAAATGGGTCTGCCCGGTCAGAGGTAAAAGCGTTGCATGCGAAGCAAGCCCGGCCATTCATAGTGGCCGGGCTTTTTTTGCGCCCATTCGCGTGGCTATCTAAGGAATTGATCCGGGACTTCGGTTACTCGGCGCTGCGAGAGCCGGTTGATCCACTGCTGGCCGTTGTTGGCCGATGCATTCGCGGTTGACGGCGGCTGCGTTGGCTGCGCTTCTTGCGATTGCTGCGGCCGGCCGCTGGCGAGGGCGTGTGCGCTTATGTCTACGGACGCGTAGTCGTCGGTGCCCAACGGCGAGGGCGCGAGTGGAGAGTACGAGCCCGCAACCGACGGCTTGACGAAGCGCCGCGATGCCGGTGACGGCGCGACCGGGCTAGACGCGTCGCTGGCCGTGTAACGCGGATGGCTTAGCGCAGCGGCTCTGGCAATTTGTCTTTGCAAGTCCCGACGACGATCGTCATTCCTCGCCACCACTTCCTTGCCTGGATGAATGACCTGCGCAACTGCGGGCGCAACTGCCGCTACCTGCGACACAGTCCGTTGTGCGGTCTTTGTCCGCGGCGCGGCTTTACTGAGCATCATCGCGCTGCCGCTGCCGCTGCCGCTGCCGCTGCCGCTGCCGCTGCCGAGATCGAGCGTCGGTGCACCATTGGCAAGCTGCGTCACGGAAGCTGCACTCGTGGGCTTCGCATGCGCGGCATCATCGCGCTTGTTCGACCCGTCGACGCTACCGCGCAACGGCGCTTGCGCAGCAACCGTGTTGCGCACGGCGACGGCTCCATCCGCGGACTTCGTGTCCTTACCGCTATCGGGATGAGCGATGCTGTCATGACGTGGCGGCATCCACGCAAGCAATGCCGCGCCGCTCAGCGCGCAGGCGCCGCCCGCGAGAATCCACCAGGGCGCTAAGCTCGCGCGGGACGCTTGCCGCGCAGCTTCAGATGCATGCGTTTTCACGGGCGCGAAAACTTTGGGCGAAACGGGAGCCTCGGGCCAAGGTGAAGTCTCCGTCGAGGTGACCTCATGCGCGGCAGCAGAACCCGCGACGCCTGCCGAAGCCGCCGAAGCCGCGTCGCGTGCAAACTCCGACGCCTTTGCCTCCGGTCCGCCGGCCGAATGCGCGATTCCCGCGCCGCTCGCGACTTTCGCGCCGAATGCCGCCGCTTCAAGTGGGCGCCGATTTTCCGGCGCGACCCATCGGCAGAATGAACGAATGGGCTGCTCGTCAAGGTCGAATCGCTTGAGGATCGCACCATACAGCCCGTGCAGCCGCCCGTCCAGGCAGTAGCCCGGCGCGAGCAATGTCCACCCGCGGCCAAAGGGCGCCGGCACATCATTGAACGGGCGCGAGCGTGGCAACGCCATCGCGCCTTCGACTACGGTTAACGGGGTGGTGGCCATTGCTCTCTTCCAGCGCCTCGGGGAGGGACGCCGCCTGGCATCCGTGGGTCAGCGACGAGAGCCTCCGGGCACTACGCGAGAAACGCCTCGCGCATTGACGTGAGCGCAACGGCGCACAGGCGCAGAACACGAAAACCGCCCGCGTGAAAGCGAGCGGACGCATCAGCGCCTTACCAGGAAAGCCATCGTCGGGAAAAGAAGATGATGCGACGGAACCGAGGGCCCAAGGCTCGGACGTTTCCGAAAGTAGATGACGATATGTCCGGGATCACACGGTCGATAGCCCGTCAAACGCCTAGGTCAAACGCCCGGATCAAACGCTCGACCTGTCCAATCGATACACATACCGCAACGCCGTTATATCCACGCCGCCCATGCGGTCCGGCTCCGCGCCGACGAACTGCCAGCCTTGCCGTTCATAAAAGCCGATCGCCGGCATGTTGCCCTCGAGCACGTACAGATACAGTTGCGTCTCGCCCTGCGCGCGAGCCCAGTCCTCGGCGGCGCGCATCAGCAGCTTGCCGGCGCCGATGCCCTGATAGCCCGGCAACGCATGAAGGTTATCGAGCAGCACGCCCCACGCGGATTCCGGCTGGCGCTCCACGCAGACGAAGCCGATCGGCTCGTCGCCCAGAACGGCGATCAGCACCATGCGGCGCTGGCCGCCCGGCGCACCTATGCGTGCCTCCCAATAGGCAGCGCGCTCCTCTGTGACCTCTCCGTCCAGAAAAGCGTCGGGCAGCAGGCCGCGGTAAGTGGCGCGCCAGCTCGTGCTGTGAATCGAGGCGATCAGCGCGGCATCCGCGACGGTAGCGGGGCGCAGCGAGAGGACGGGGATGGTCTCTGCATGAGGACGTCATCAACGGAAAATGCCGAGTCGCAATTCTAGCGGGCGAGAAGATCCGCGCCGACCGTAATGAAAATGTAGGGAATACACAACAGTGCTATCAACGGTAACATGGCGGGGCGTGGCTTTCGGCGGTTCGCAGTGTTTATCCTGATACCGCTCAAAGCCGTTCGCCTGCAAAACCCAATGCCCTCGGCGCGGCTCGACCCCGCCTGAGCGTTTGCCTGTGGCATCTGCCTCCTCTACGGCGGATCGTTTCAAATGCCAGATCGCCGCTGGCTTCGGCGGCGTGGGCTTATCAGAGAATGTCATGTCAACAGCGTCCCACGCTATTTCTTCCGCGGAAGAATCCAAGGTCAAGACAGTGTTCCGCGTAGTCAGTGGCAACTTTCTTGAAATGTACGACTTCATGGTCTACGGCTACTAGGCCTCCGCGATTGCCAGGACCTATTTTCCGAGCGGCAGCGACTTCGCCTCGCTCATGCTGTCGCTTTCCGTATTCGGCGCGGGCTTCCTGATGCGTCCGCTCGGCGCAATCGTCCTCGGCGCGTACATCGACCATTACGGCCGGCGCAAGGGGCTGATCCTCACGCTCGGCCTGATGGCGCTCGGCACACTCACGGTGGCGTCCATTCCAGGCTACGCGACGATCGGCCTCGTGGCGCCCGTGCTGGTGCTGCTCGGCCGGCTGCTGCAAGGCTTTTCCGCGGGCGTCGAGCTGGGCGGCGTGTCGGTATATCTGTCGGAAATCGCGACTAAGGGCAACAAGGGCTTCTACTGCGCGTGGCAGTCGGGTAGCCAGCAGGTCGCCGTGGTATTCGCGGCGCTGCTCGGCGTGATGCTCAACAAGGCGCTGCCCGCCGACCAGATGGGCGCGTGGGGCTGGCGCGTGCCGTTCCTGATCGTGCCGTTCCTGTTCCTGATTCGCCGTTCGTTGAAGGAAACCGAGGAATTCTCCGCGCGCAAGCATCGCCCGGCCATGGGCGAGATCATGAAGAGCATGGCCGCGAACTGGGTCACGGTGCTGGGCGGCATGGGCATGGTCATCATGACGACCGTGTCGTTCTACATGATCACCGCGTATACGCCGACCTTCGGCAAGGAAGTGCTGAAGCTCTCGGCCATCGACACGCTCGTCGTCACCGTCTGTATCGGTTTGTCGAACCTGATCTGGCTGCCGCTCGCAGGCGCGCTGTCGGATCGCATTGGGCGCCGTCCGGTGTTGCTGGCCTTTACGGCGCTCACCATTGTCAGCGCTTATCCGGCGCTGCAATGGCTCGTCGCCGAGCCGTCGTTCGCGCGTCTGCTCATAGTCGAGTTGTGGCTGTCGTTCCTGTACGGCAGCTATAACGGCGCGATGGTGGTCGCGCTCACCGAAGTGATGCCGGTCGCCGTGCGCACCGCGGGTTTCTCGCTGGCCTACAGCCTTGCGACGACGATCGGCGGCTTCACGCCGGCCATCTCCACGCTGCTGATCCATTCCACCGGCAACAAGGCCGCGCCGGGCCTGTTCCTCGGCGTCGCGGCCATCTGCGGATTGATCGCGACGCTCGTGCTGTACCGCACGCCTGAATCGCGCGATCAATACAAAAGGGCGTGATGGAGCGCGCGGCTGCCGCTTGCGGCGCCGGCGCGCCGATGCAAAAAACCCCGCGCTGCTGACAGCGCGGTGTCGACTGAGCCGATCACTGACGCCCTGCACGCGCATCGCGCTGCAGGGTTTTTTTCGAGCGGCGCAAGCGCGGCGGCGGATTTCCGACGGCTAGCCTCGGCGCACGCTCGCAGCCACCGTCTCGACCACCTCGCGCCACGCGCCCGGACGGGCCTGACGCACGAGCGTCGCGCTCGCGTACCAGGCGCTGCGCGTGTTGTCGTGACACCAGCGCCAGTCGGGCGCGAACGGCAGCATCAGCCATAGCGGCTTGCAGAGCGCGCCGGCCAGATGGGCAATCGACGTATCTATCGACACCACCGCATCCAGCCGCTCGATGATCGCAGCGGTATCGGCAAAGTCGCCGATCCGCCCGTCGAAGCGATGAATTCGGCCCGCGCGCGGATGCGCGTCCAGCGCCGCGCGTTCCTGCGCGCTCAGATCCGGCTGCAGCATGATCCAGTCGATGCCTTCGAGCGCGAAAAGCGGATCGAGTGCGGCGAGCGGCATCGAGCGCGTTTCGTTCTGCTGGATGCGCCCCGACCATGCGAGCCCGATCTTGCGCTTTGCCTGACCGCCCAGCGAGCCGCGCCATTTGCGCCGATAGGCGGGCGGCGCGCTCAGGTAGGGCGTGCGCTCGGGAATCGTCTCGACCGTCGTGCCGAGCGCAAGCGGCAAGCTCAGCAGCGGGCATTGCACGTCGGCTGCGCGGCGCGGCGCGCCGCGCGAAATCAGTGTCACGCGCCACGCTTCGGCGACCGGCTCGAGGAGCGGCACGAGCGCCGGCTGCACTTCGAGCACCACGCGCGCCGCACGCTGCGCGGCGAGCGGGACGAAGCGCACGAACTGCAAGGTATCACCGAAGCCTTGTTCCGCGTGGATCAGCAGCGTGCGCTGGGCAAGCGGCTCGCCGTGCCAGCGCGGCAGCGTCTCGATAGCCGGTTCGGCGACGGTTTGCAGACGCCATTCGTATTCGGGCAGGCCGCGCGCGAAATCGCCCAATGCAAGCCACGCCAGCGCGCGGTTCATATGCGCGGACGCGAGATCGGGCTGCAGGCGCAACGCCTGATCGAACGCGCGCACGGCGGTGGCGTGCGCCCCCAGCGCTTGGTGTGCGCTGCCGAGGCAGAGCCATGCGAGCGCGAATTGCGGATCGAGCCCGACCGAGCGTTCCAGGTAAGGAATAGCCTCTGTGTGGCGCCCGAGCGCAGCCAGCGCATTGCCCATGCCGAAGATGGCGGGCGGCAGATTGGGCTGCAAGGCGAGCGCGGCTTCAAACGACGCGACCGCTTCCGCGTGGCGACCGGTGGCGTCGAACGTATTGGCGAGGTTGAAGTGCGCGGCGACGAAACGCGGCTCCGCGGCCAGAGCAGCCTGGAAACAGGGGATGGCTTCGTCCGCGCGACCGAGCGCATTGAGCGACATGCCCATGTTATTGAGCGCGCCGGCGTGGCCGGGGCGCAACTCCAGCGTGCGCCGGAACGAGGCAATGGCTTCCTCGTGACGCCCTAGCGCGTGCAGCGCGTTGCCGAGGTTGTTGTGCGACGACGCGTCGTCCGGTTGCAGGCGCAAAGATCGGCGAAACGCGTCGGCGGCGCCCTCGTGACGGCCCGCCGCCGCATAGGCATTGCCGAGGTTGTAGTGCGCCATGGGAAACGACGGCGCGAGCATCAGCGCGTTGCGGAACTGCGCGATGGCTTCGTCGATCTGGCGCGAGCGCCTTCAGCGCATTGCCGAGGTTTAACTGCAGCGCGGCGTCCTGCGGGCGCAGGTCGACCGCGCGCCGCACTAGCTCGGCGGCTTCGGCGTGCTGGCCCTGCTGGTGGCGCAGCACGCCCAGCAGATGCAACGCGTCGACGTGCGCGGGATTGCCGTCGAGCGTCGCGCGGTAGTCGCGTTCGGCGTCGTCGAGGCGGCCGTCACGATGCGCCGCGAAAGCGCGGTCAAATACAGGTTGCATGACGGGGGATGGAATTCGGGTAAGGCAGAGGTCGCATTTTCCCACACTCGCCGCGGCTCGCCCGGTTTTGACCTGGGCGGCCGTTTCGCTTAACATGTGAACACCTGTTCATATGTGTGCCGCCATGTTACCTATTGAGGCTTCGGCGACGTCGCCAGCGGGCTTTGAACCGCCTTCCGCGGATACCCTCGTGCCGCTCGCCGATCTGTTCCGGTTGCTAGGCGACCCGACGCGGCTGCGCATCGTGCTCGCATGTGTCGACGAGCGCCGTGCGGTGGGCGCGATTGCCGACGAGCTGGGTTTGTCGCCGTCGCTCGTGAGCCATCATTTGCGGCTGCTGCGCGCGGCGCGGATCGTACGGGCGCAGCGGCAAGGCAAGCAGGTGTTTTACATCGCCGCCGATCGCCATATCAGCGCGATGCTGGCCGGCATGCTCGAGCACGTCGCCGAGCCTACCCGTGACGACGCATTGGATTTGCCATGAAGAAAATCGAACAACGGGAAGACGAGCACGCGCCGGTGTCGCTGGACGCGCTGGAAAGCGCGAGTCCGGGCCGCAGTCGCGCGGGCGGGGACGGGCGTGAGGACGGGCAGGACGGTAGTCGCGGCGGGCACGCGCTCGACCATGACCACGATCAAAGCCGCGATCATGGCTACAACTGCGGCCACGATGGTAGCCACGACCACAGTCACGACCACAACCACGCCGTCGGCCACGGCCACCACCATCACCACCACGCGCCCGTCGCCGGCCACGGCTTCGCCTTCGCGCTGGCGGTCGCGCTGAACGTCGCGATCGTCCTCATTCAGGCCGTGTACGGCGTGCTCGCGCATTCCACCGCGCTGCTCGCCGACGCCAGCCACAATCTCTCCGACGTGCTCGGCCTGCTGCTTGCCTGGGGCGCCGCCTGGCTCGCCACGCGCCGTCCTTCCGCGCGCTACACGTTCGGCTACGGCAGCTCGTCGATCCTCGCGTCGCTGGCCAATGCGGCGCTGCTGCTGTTTGCGTGCGGCGTGATCGTCGCCGAGGCGATCGGCCGCCTGATGAACCCGGCGCCCGTCGGCGGGCTCGCAGTGTTCGTCGTCGCGGCCGTGGGCATGGTCGTCAACGGGCTTTCCGCCTGTCCCTTCATGCGCGGCCAGAAGGAAGACCTGAACATTCGCGGCGCCTTCCTCCATATGGCTGCCGATACAGGCGTGTCCGCGGCGGTGGCGATCAGCGGGCTCGTGATTCTCTACACCAACTGGAGCTGGCTCGACCCGCTGATGAGCCTGCTCGTGGTCGCGGTCGTCGTTTACGGGACGTGGGGCCTGTTGCGCGACTCGGTGCGCCTCGCGCTCAATGCGGTGCCGTCGGGCGTCGACGTTGAGCGCATTCGCGACTATCTCGCCGACCAGCCCGGCGTCGAGGACGTGCACGATCTGCACATCTGGGCGCTGTCGACCACGGGCAATGCGCTCAGCGCGCATCTGGTGATGCCGGCGGGCCATCCCGGCGACGAGCGGCTCGACGGCATCGTGCTCGTCTTGCGCGAACGCTTTTCGATGCAGCACGCGACGCTGCAAGTGGACCTCGGCACGTCCGATCATCGTTGTGCGATGGATCACCCGCCCGCCGCGCACTGAACCGAGCAGGCGCGCATCCGCGCGACCGGCGCTATGCACGATACGCCTCGCAATTGATGCAGTGCGCCGTCCGGCGCGCGGGCGCGGGCGTACACTCTAGAGCGCACTGTGCTCTGCGGAGTTTCGCATGGACGCTGCCGCTAACAATGAGGCGCCGGTGCTGATCGTCGGGGCGGGGCCGACGGGGCTTGCCGCCGCCATGAGCCTTGCGCGCGCTCGCATTCCCGTGCGCCTCGTCGACCGCGCAATGCAGCCGAATCCCTACTCGCGCGCAATCGGCATTCAGGCGCGCACGCTCGAACTGCTGGAGCAGCATCGGCTGGCCGAGCGCTTCCTCGAACTCGGCCATCGCGCGCGTGGCCAACCTGTTTTCAAACGGCATGCGCCTCGCGCAGCTCGACTTCGATCCGCTGCACACGCGTTATCCGTATCTGCTGTTTCTCGATCAGTCGGTGACAGAGCGTCTTTTGACCGAGCATCTCGCGACGCTCGGCGTGACGATCGAGCGGGGCGTCGAACTCACGATGTTCTCGCAAGGCTCAGCCGGCGTCCAGGCGACGCTGCGGCGCGCCGACGGTCACACGGAAACGCTGCGTCCTATATGATCGCCGCCGACGGCGCGCACAGTCTGATCCGCCACGGGCTCGGCCTCAGCTTCGAAGGCAAGACGCTCGAGCAGACGTTCCTGCTCGCCGATGTGCATGCGGAAACAGATTGGCCCGAAGACAAATTCCACATCTTCGCTTCCGGCGAAGGCCTCGTCGCGCTCTTTCCGATGGGGCACGGCCGGCATCGGCTGATCGCGGACCACGCCGTCGAGCCCGCGCCGCCGTCGCCGGTGGTGCTCGGCGAGCCGCCGCTCGGGAGGCGCGTGCATGAACGCGTCGACGTGTCGGACCTCGCGTGTGGTCCTCATATTTCCATGTGAACAGCCGGATGGTGGAGCGCCTGCGCGTCGGCCGCGTGTTTCTCGCGGGCGACGCCGCGCACGTGCACAGTCCGGCCGGTGCGCAGGGCATGAACACCGGCATTCAGGAAGCGTTCAATCTCGGCTGGAAGCTCGCGCGCGTTCTGAAGGGCGCCGCGCCCGATCGGCTGCTCGACACCTATCATCTCGAGCGGCATCCGATAGAGCGCGATGTGCTGCGGCAAACCGGCTTCATCACGCAGATGGCGGAGGCGGACCACGGGCCGCTCAAGCTGCTGCGCGAGCGCGTGATGCCGGTTCTCGCGGCGCTCGGCCCGCTGCGCGATGCCGCGCGGCTGACCATCAGCGAGTTGTCGATCCAGTACCGGCGCAGTCCGCTCACGCTCGAGCGTGTGCTCGACGGCGGACCGAGCGCGGGCGAACGCGCGCCCGGCATCGGCTGTATTTACGATCTGCACGATCCCGCGTTCTTTTCGCTGTTTCTGCTCGTGCCGCCGCTGCCCGTCGATGGCAAGCCGCTCGACCCCGATGCAAAGCACGAGCCGCCGCCCGACGCCGAACTCGAGCGTCTCAGCGTGGAAATGGAGCGCTTGCTGCCGGGCGCCGTGCGCATCTGGCGCGTGACGGATACGACCGGCGACGGCGGGCCGTCACTGGCCGAATCGTACGGACGCACGCGGCCGTCGTTCTATCTGCTGAGGCCGGACGGCTACATCAGCGCGCGCGGGCGCACCGGCTCGGACCTGAACGGCCTGCTGCGGCACTGCGAAACATGGTTCACGGTCGGCGGACAGATACCCGAGCAGGCGGCCTTGTAAGCGGCCGCCCGCGCTATCAGGCGATGGACGGCTCGGCGGCCGGCGTGAGGCGCTCGCGGTTTTTCACGAGCGCCTCTTTGACGATTGCCGACATTTCGATGCCGCCCGCTTGCGGCGCATCGAGCGACGCGAGCAGCGCGCGCCGCATGCACGGCTCCCAGAAGCGGCGGATGTGATCGGCCACACCCGCGACGGCTTCTTCGTGATCCGGCATCGAAGCGAAGAAGTCGCCGATGCGGTTCGCCATGTCGATCAGGTTCTGAGTGTCCATGGCTCGCCTCACTTACCCGACGTCGCGTTGGCCAGCTCGCGCTGCTTCAGCAGCTCCAGCTGCTCCGCGTTGAAGCGCGAATACTCTTTCTGCCACTTCGACGGCTGCTCGACCGGCATCACCTGCACGGCGGTCACCTTGTATTCCGGACAGTTGGTGGCCCAGTCGGAGCTGTCGGTCGTGATTACGTTCGCGCCCGATTCGGGGAAGTGGAACGTCGTATAGACGACGCCCGGCTGCATCCGCTCGGTCACCTTCGCGCGCAACACGGTTTGTCCTGCGCGCGACTCGATGCCGACCCAGTCGCCCGTCCTGATGCCACGCTCCTCCGCGTCGTGCGGATGCAGCTCGAGCCGGTCCTCGTCGTGCCAGCGCGAGTTCTCCGTGCGGCGGGTCTGCGCGCTCACGTTGTACTGCGACAAGATGCGCCCGGTGGTGAGCAGCAGCGGGAACTTGCGGGTGACCTTTTCCGGCGACGCGATGAACTTCGCGATGACGAACTTGCCCTTGCCGCGCACGAACGTCTCGACGTGCATGGTCGGCGTGCCGTCCGGTGCTTCTTCGTTGCACGGCCACTGGATGCTGCCGAGTTCGTCGATCTTCCTGTACGACACGCCGTGGAAAGTCGGCGTGAAGCGCGCGATTTCGTCCATGATCTCGGACAGATGCGTGTAGTTCATCTCGTAGCCGAGCGCGCGCGAGAGCATCAGCGTGACTTCCCAGTCGGCGTAACCCGGCACCGGCGGCATGACCTTGCGCACGCGCGAGATCCGGCGCTCGGCGTTCGGAAGGTGCCGTCTTTTCAGGAAGGTCGAGCCGGGCAGCAGCACGTGCGCGTACTTCGCGGTTTCGTTGAGGAAAATGTCCTGCACGACGGACGATGCATTCCATCGATGACAAAGCCGCAGTCACGTGGTGCGTGTTGGGGTCCGACTGCACGAGATGTCCTCGCCCTGGCAGTAGAGGCCCATGAAGCTGCCGTCGAGCGCCGCGTCGAACATGTTCGGAATGCGCAGACCCGGTTCGGTTTGCAGCGTGACGTTCCACGCGTCCTCGAACTGCGAGCGCACGATCGTGTCGCTGATGTGGCGATAGCCCGGCAGCTCGTGCGGGAACGAGCCCATGTCGCACGAGCCCTGCACGTTGTTCTGGCCGCGCAGCGGATTCACGCCGACACCTTCGCGGCCGATGTTGCCGGTGGCCATCGCGAGATTCGCAATGCCCATCACCATGGTCGAGCCTTGCGCGTGTTCCGTGACGCCGAGGCCGTAGTAGATTGCCGCGTTGCCGCCCGTCGCATAGAGGCGCGCGGCTTCGCGCACGTCTTTGGCCGGCACGCCGGTAATCGCTTCAGTCGCTTCGGGCGCGTTTTCCGGCAGCGCCACGAAATCGCGCCATTGCTCGAATGCGCGGCCTTCGCAGCGCTCGGCAATGAATGCCTCATTGAGCAGGCCTTCGGTCACGATCACATGAGCGAGCGCGTTGACGATCGCCACATTGGTGCCCGGGCGCAGCTGCAGATGATGCGATGCCTTCACGTGCGGCGTATCGACAATGTCGATGCGCCGCGGATCCACGACGATCAGCTTCGCGCCTTCGCGCACGCGGCGCTTCAGACGCGAGCCGAACACCGGGTGGCCGTCGGTCGGCGAAGCCGTAGCGCACTTCGCGCAGGCCCGTCACGCCCGCCATGTCCTGCAGTTCGCAGTCGCCGTTCGCGGGGCAGGTGAGGCAGTCGAGCGGATGATCGGAGAGTAGAGCTCCATCACGTTGCGGCGCAGCGATTGCAGACGGTCGGTTTGCGTGCGGACCTTCATGCCGGCTTCGACCGGCGTCGTGCACGAAGCCGGATAGCCGCGCTTGCCTTCGATTTCGACGAGACACAAGCGGCACGAGCCGAACGGTTCCAGCGAATCGGTCGCGCAGAGCTTCGGCACGTTGACGCCGGCCTCGATCGCGGCGCGCATCACGGACGTGCCGGCCGGCACGGTGACGGACTGGCCGTCGATTTCCAGCGTGACGTCCACATCCGCATGACGCGCGGGCGTGCCGTAATCGGTGTCGTCGAAATAGGCGTTGCCGGCGCGCGCCTGCGCCTGCGACTTGCACGCGCAATTGCCGGAGCCGCAGCCGCCCGCGGGAGAGTTGAGCATATCTGACATGGTTGGGCTCCTCGTTCAGGCCGCAGCTTTCGGGGCATCGGCGCCGGCGCCGGCGAGGCCGAAGTCTTCAGGGAAATGGTCGAGCGCGGACAGCACCGGATACGGCGTCATGCCGCCCATCGCGCAGAGCGACCCCGACACCATCGTGTCGCACAGATCGCGCAGCAACTGCACTTGCCGCGTGGAGGTATCGCCGTTGCGAATCCGTCCGATGACTTCCACGCCGGGCGTCGAACCGATGCGGCAGGGCGTGCACTTGCCGCACGATTCGATCGCGCAGAAATGCATCGCATATTGCGCGAGTTCGGCGAGATTCGACGTGTCGTCGTGCACGACGAGTCCGCCATGGCCGACCACCGCGCCGACTGCCGCGTACGCTTCGTAGTCCATCGGAATGTCCCATTGGCTTTCCGGCAGATAGGTGCCGAGCGGGCCGCCCACCTGCACCGCGCGCCGGCCGGCCGCTCGCCGTGCCGCCGCCGTAGTCGTACAGCAGTTCGCGCAGCGTCACGCCGAACGCCAGCTCCACGAGGCCGCCTTGCTTCACGTTGCCCGCGAGCTGGAACGGCAGCGTGCCGCGCGAGCGGCCCATGCCGAAGTCCTTGTAGTATGCCGCGCCGCGCGCGAAGATGATCGGCACCGTCGCGAGCGTGATGACGTTGTTGATCACCGTCGGCTGACCGTACAGGCCGACGAGCGCCGGCACCGGCGGCTTCGCGCGGACAATGCCGCGCTTGCCTTCCAGCGACTCGAGCAGCGCCGTTTCCTCGCCGCACACATACGAGCCCGCGCCCTTCGCGACGAACAGCTCGAAGCGATGGGCCGAGCCGAGCACGCTGTCGCCGAGCCAGCCGGCCGCGCGCCTTGGCGATAGCCGCTTCGAGCGTTGCGAAGGAATGCGGATATTCGCTGCGCACGTAGATGTAGCCGGCGGTCGCGCCCGTCACGACGCCCGCAATGATCATCCCTTCGATCAGCACGTACGGGTCGCTTCTTTCCATTATGAGGCGATCGGAAAACGTGCCGGAGTCGCCTTCGTCGGCATTGCAGACGATGTACTTTTGCGCAGCCTTGGCGGCGCGCACCGTGCGCCATTTAATGCCGGCCGGGAACGCGGCGCCGCCGCGTCCGCGCAGGCCGGATTCGATCAGCGCTTCGCAGGCGGCGTCGCCGTCCGTCTGCAACGCATTGCGCAGACCTTCGAGGCCGCCGTGCGCGACGTAGTCGTCGATGGAAAGCGGGTCGGTGATGCCGATTCGCGCGAACGTCAGGCGCTGCTGCTTCTTCAGATACGGAATCTCGTCGACCACGCCGACGCGGCGTGCATGCTCGCCGCCCTGCGTGAAGCTCGCGTCGAACAGCGACGCGACTTCGCTTTCTTCGACATTCGCGTAGCCAATCCGGCCTTCGGGCGTTTCTACTTCGACGAGCGGTTCGAGCCACAGCAAGCCGCGCGAGCCGTTGCGAACGAGCTCGATGGCGATGCGGCGGCGCGCAGCCTCGGCCTTGATCGCGTCGGCGAGCGCGTCCGCGCCGAGCGCGAGCGCCGATGAATCGCGGGGAACATAGATGCGCGTCATGCCGTCACCTCCAAGCATTTGCTGGCGGCCGCGAAAATCGCGTCGAATTTTTGCGGCGTGACCCTCGCGTGCAGCGTGCCGTTGACCATCATCGCCGGCGAGAGCGCGCATTGGCCGAGGCAGTACACCGACTCCAGTTCCACCGCGGCGCCGGCCTCGTGCGCGGCGTCGAAGCGGCAGCCGGTATGCGACTCGATGTGCTGCGCGAGCGCCTCGGTGCCCATGCTGCGGCAGGCCTCCGCCCGGCACAGCTGCACTGTGACGGCCGCAGCCGGCTGCGTGCGGAAGTGGTGGTAATAGGTGATGACGCCGTGCACTTCCGCGCGCGACAGGTTCATCACGCGCGCGAGCGGCGCGACGGCAGCGGGCGGCACGTAACCGAGTTCGTCCTGAATCGCGTGCAGCACGGCGACCAGCGACCTGCCGGGTTGCGCGTGGCGCGCTACGAGCTCTTCCGGCGCGATGGCGATGAGATCGTCCAAGTGGGGCTCCTCCAAAGTCATATATATGCACTTGTTATTCATAATGCGTGCACTTATGCTTCGTCTATTCGATATGGGATAGCCGAACGATAGGCGGGCGAAACGGCCGACGCAATAGGAAATGCCTGTACATATATGATCAGAATCGAATGCCACGCTCAACTGGTGAATTGAAGGGCCCGGACGGCCGGGAGGCAAGCCTGTCGGACGTCGTGCCGCTGCTCGCGCTCGTGAACGAATCCGGCAGCATCGCGCAGGCGGCGGGGCTTAAGGGTTTGTCCTACCGTCACGCGTGGGGCTTGTTGCGCGGAATCGAGGAGCGTCTCGGCGGTCCGCTGATTACAAAGGAGCGCGGCCGCGGTTCCGTGCTGTCCGACCTCGGGCAGGCGGTGCTGCGCGCGCAGCGTCTATGCGGCGAGCGGCTCGACGGCAACATGCAGGCGCTCGCAAGCGAAGTGGCGAGCGATTGAACCGCTGGCTCGCGCCGCCCGTCGATCATGTGCGCATTCACGCGTCGCATGGTTATGCGGTGGCCGCGCTCGTCGCGCGGGAGCTGCCGGTGGACATCAAGTATCGCGACGGCGTGGATGCGGTCAGCGCGCTCGCGCGCGGCGAATGCGATCTGGCCGGCTTCCACTTGCCGCTCGGCGAATTTCGCGCGGCGTGCGCCGACACGTACCGGCGCTGGCTCGATCCGCAGCGCCACGTGCTCGTGCATCTGACGCTGCGCAAACAGGGCCTTTTTCTCGGCAAGGGCAATCCGAAGCGGATCGCCGGCCTCTCCGATCTCTCTCGCGACGACATCCGCTTCGTCAATCGTCAGCATGGCTCCGGCACGCGCATGCTGCTCGACCTCGCGTTGCGCAAGCTGGGCATCGACCCTGATCGCGTGAACGGCTATTCGTCGGCCGAACTCACGCATTCGGCGATCGCCGCGTTTGTCGCGAGCGGCATGGCGGACGTGGGCTTCAGTGTGGAACCCGCGGCGCATCATTTCGGGCTCGACTTCCTGCCGGCTGTCGACGAAGACTATTACTTCGCCTGCGACCGGACGCGCCTCGAGCGCGCGCCGCTGTCGGCGGTGATCGAGCTGCTGCGCGGCAGCGCGTTCCACGCGAGCGTCGACCAGTTGCAGGGCTACGATCCGAGCGAGTGCGGAAAGCTCGTGGATCTCGACGCGGGGCTGAGCGGCGCGGGCGCGTAAACACTGGTAAACATCACGGCGCACATCCGCGTGCGCTCGCCGCTGCGGCTGGCTTTCGTTTGGGATACTCTCTAAACTTTGCGCCTTTTGCCCAACTGCGCGCGTCGCCGCGCTTCGAATCGATATGAAAGTTCTTCTACACGCATGTGCCGCGGCAGCGTCGGCCGGCTTGCTTCTCGCGACCGCTTCCGTCGCTTTCGCGCAGAACTCGCCGGGCGTGCCGGGCGGCATTCTGCAAGACCAGTTCCGGCTGGCCGAACATCCGCAAATGCCGTTTGCCGCGTCGGCACCGTCGGACAAGTATCAGTCCGGCAAGAAATCGGCGATGCGCAAGCGCGGTGACCTAGGCGATCCGAACGGCTGCAAGCTGCAGCGTCCGAAGGACTAAGTTGCGCTGCTAGCTGTAGCTCGCTTGATTTGTATTGATCGTTGCATGGATCGTTGGACGAATCGTTGCATGACTCCGGACGCCGGCGCTTTGCCGGCGTTTTTCATTGGCCTCAGCCCGCCTCGCCGCTCGGCTAGGGTTTCGCCGTGTGCCAGACGTCCTTGAAGCCGTCTCCTTTCATGTCGCCCGCCTGCTTGTCCGCCGCGTAGCGATAGAGCGGATGTCCCTTGTATGCCCATTGCTGCTTGCCGTCCGCCGACGGGATCAGCGTCCAGTCGCCGGACGGCTTGTCCGACGGGCTCGCCACGGCAGCGGGCCAATAGCTCGTGCAGCCGCCGGTGCAGGCGCTCGTGCCCGGCGTCGTGTCTTTGTCGAAGGTGTAGAGCGTCATGCCGTCGGCGGTGACCAGGCGGCCGTCGACCACTTTCGGAGGCTCGGCAAAAGCGCTGTGTTGGAGCGCGAGGAGGGTGAGGCAGAAGAGGGTCTTACGCATGATGTGGCTCCTGTTTTTCGTGTGTTTCGTGTCGTTCGTGTGTTTCGTGTGAAGAGACATGCGACGCGGCATGCGGGCACGCGTCACCCATCAACGGATGAGCTGGGGCGTTTATTCCCTTGGGGTTGCATCTTTGTGCGTTGGCCGGACCTCCCGGGGCGGGGGCGTGGCCTGGCGGATACACCGCTTTGGGCAATAACCATTTTTCTATTTGAAATCTACTGTTTTCTGGGTTGGCGTATCCGATAAGTGCCTTTTGTTTAATGTGAAATTTCTGCTTCGGTGCGTGGAAATTTCCATAATACTTTCAGGGCATTCTAAAATGTCAGTCATTTATATCGGGTTGTAATGTGTCTTGGCGTGATGTCGGTTATCGCCGCGCTGCATTCGATGCTCCCCGAGCACCGAGGCAGGCTAAAATGCGCGTCTGCGCTGGAATTTGGCGCCTGCAGGATGCGCCGATTTATTCGGTTATCCGGTTTTATTTAGCTGAATAAGAAAAGTGCAAAATTGCGTTAAGGTGATTTTTGATAAAAATGCCGGTGCTAGAATTTGCGGCGCTCGATTGGGTCGTTGATTTGCTGGTTGATTAACGGCTGTTCAATGGCTTGGGAGTCATCCTATTAATTCAACTCACCAGGTAAAACAAAAAATGCAAAAGATCAATCGCAATGAGCTGGCCAAATCTACGGTTGCCGGTGGTTGCTGCAAGAGCAGTTGCAGGACCCGCAGCAAAACGACCCAGCCTCAACCGCTGAAGAGCGCAGCTCCCATGACGCGCAACTGATGTTCACCGTCGGGACAGTGCCGGGGCGCTGTCCCGACGGGCGAGCCAACATGAGCATGAAGCTGCCGGCCGTCTTCTTACACTTCTTTGTGTTGCTGCGTGACGGATCAGCCCGCGCCAGGTCAGGTGTTAAGCGCGCGGCGATTGCCCGCTTGCCGCTTGCAGCCATCGAACCGCTTGCCGCCACCCTTTGGAGCATCGCTGCCCTTGCACGTGCGCGCACCCGTTGGGAAGGCATGTGCCGTATGGATATAGGCCGGAACGTCCTCAACCTGACGTTGCCCCACTCGAACCGCGTTGCTGCCGGTCGGGTTCGTGAGCGCCTGATCGACCAGCGGATCTATTTCGGCCGGCTGGCGCGCGGGAAAGAAGCATGGCCGGACTTGCAGGCAGTTGCGCGTGCGCTCGCCAGCAAAATCGCTCAATTGCGCACGGCGGAGCCTCAGTGGCCTGTCATCGTGTCGCCGTTTCACTACGTATCGCATACGCGAACATCTACGTGATCGACGAATTGCGGGCGCTGCTCGGGCTGGAGTCAATCGCCGTCGTGTCCGGCGTGCCGCGCGATCTGTATGGCGACGATCAGACGCTTATCCCGGGTGTTACCGTGCTGTATACGTACGGCGAGGACGACCGCAACGGCCTGGGCCTCCGGGTCGCGCGGGCGTTGAAGCGCAGCGGCGTGGCCGTGCTGTTTGCCGACGTGCCGCCGTTCACGTTGCACCGGTATCCGATGGAGACGGTGAGTGTCTCGATGTTCGGGCGCGACGCGCGCATTCATCACGGCGTGTTTCGCCTTGGTGCCCAATTCGACGCGATCTTGTTGCCGTTCTATCTGCGCTTTGCGCGCGGCCGTTTCAGTGCGGAAATGTTCGACCCGTTGCTGCTTGCCATGGCAGGCGCGCCTCAACAGGTGGCGCGATATATCGAAGCCGCAGTGGCCGACAACTACGTGGACTGGCTCGTCGCCGGGCATCCGTCGATGTATTCGTTCGCGCCGGCTCGCTGAAGCTTTCTACCTGCAGCGGCTTCCACGCCCAGTACGAAGGTCGCTTGCGCCGCATTTTCGCCGCACTTTTCGCGAGCACTCGCAACGACAACCCGGCTCGCATCCGACCGCAACGACTTATGCAACCTACTCATCTCCCGCAGTTCAGGGACGTCTCCTGGCGTTGGCTTGCCTACGCGGCGTCCACGCTCGTCGTCGGCGCGGTCGTTTTTGCGTTTGTTCATGAAGTCGAGTTGAAACAGGACGTGCGCGCGGAGATCGTGTCGCCGTCGGAAAGCAAGGTTCAGGGGCTGAGCGGGCTTGTCTCCGAGATTTACGTCACGAGCCCGGCACGGGTCGAGCAAGGCGCGCCGCTGTTCCGGCTGGAGCGCGATCTGTCTCTTGCAAGCGATGGCCGGCGGCGGCCGGCCTTCGACGAACACGCGCGCGACGAGCAGATTCGCACGAGCGAAGCGCAATATCTGCAGCGCTTTGACATTCTGCCGGGCATGACGGCTACGGCGAGCATCGTGATTGAGCGCCGCACCATCGCCGAATGGGTGCTCGCGCCGTTTTTCCGCATCCTGCGGGGGTGACAATGCGCGCCATCTATCAGAATGAAGTGGCCGAATGCGGCTACGCGTGCCTTGCCATGGTCCTGTCGCACTTCGGCCGCGCTATCGAGGTGCGCGAGTTGCACGCGTTCAGGCCGATCTCGGCGAACGGTTTAACGCTCATGGACCTGTACGACGTCGCAGTCGAATTCGGTCTCGCAGTGCAGGCGTACCGTTTTGACGCTGGCGACCTGCCGTCCATCAAACGCGGCTTGATCCTGCACTTCGGCGGCGCGCATTTCGTTGTTTTCGAGAAGTGCGCTCGCGGCTATGTGCAGGTTATCGACCCGGCGAGCGGTCGGCGGCGCATCGCCATGGACACCTTCGTCGCCAATGTGTCCGGCTATCTGCTCGAATGCGCGGCCACGCCGGACATGCCGCGCGTGCGCAGCAGGTTGCGCGTGCCACAGGCGCTCGCTCGCGTGCGGGCGCTCAATCCGCAACTCGCCGCCCAGATCGCAAAGCTCATGTTCGTCGCGCTCGGCAGCCAGTTTGCGATCCTCGCCATGCCGTATCTCGGCAACCTGTTGCTCGACGACGTGGTTGCCGCCGACAACCTCAATCTGCTGAACGTGCTCATGCTGACGTTCGGCGGCATCTTCGCGACGGCCGCGTTGAGCCAATACGTGCAGACTTATCTGGTCGAACTTCTGCACGGTTTCGTGCAGATGAACATGACCGAGGGCATCGTCGCAAAATTGTTGCGCAACCCGATCCCGTACTTCGAGAAGCGCCACGTCGGCGATCTGTTTGCGTGAGTCAAGGCGCAGGACGAAATCAGCGTTTTCTCGACACGCACCGCGATCTCGGCGGGCATCGACATCGCCGTCGGCATGCTTGCTCTGGCGTTGATGCTGGTGCAAAGCCCGCAGCTGACGCTGATTGCATTGTTGATCTTCATGATCTACGTGGCGGTGGCTTTTGCGCTTTTCGCGCGCATGCGCGACACGCATGCGCTCGTCCTCGAAGAATCGGCGCGCTGCGACGACACGCTCATTGAAACCATTCGCGCCGCGTCGCTGATCAAACTGTCGCTTTTCACCGGCAATGCCGACGAAGCGCGTATCCACGCGTTGCTCGACGATGTGGGTTTGCTTACCGATGTCATGCGTTTGCCGATGCGCACGCGCACGGTGATCAGCGACACGATCGCCAATATTTCCGCGGGCCAACGGCAGCGGCTGCTGCTTGCGCGCGCGTTGTATCAGCAGCGCGAATTGCTGCTCCTCGACGAGCCGATTTCCAATCTCGATCCCGCGTCGGTGCGGCATGTCGTCGACTTGCTGCTGCGTCTGGATCGCACGGTCGTGGTCATCACGCATGACATGTCGCTGGCAGCGGCGTTCGGCACGCGTTATCGGCTGGTCGACGGCCAACTGCTCTGCGAGGCTCGCGAAGGAGTGCTGGTGGATGAATAAGCGCGCGTTGGCAGGCGCATTCGTCATGCTCACAACGGTGGGCTATGCCGGAGCCGCTGCAGTGGACCTGCTTGGCGTCGTCGAGCGGAGCACCGATCATGACGCCGATCTCGCGGCGTTTCAGGCGGGTTCGAGAGCGGCGGGGCAAGCCGTGCCGAAAGCGCGCGCCGCGCTCCTTCCGCAGGTGGTCGGCGGGTGGGGGCGGGCCTACAACAGTGTGGTGACGGAAGGCCTCCCCAACACGCACTACTGGCAAAGCGGATGGACCGTCGTGCTCACCCAGCCTGTGTTCGACTGGAGCAGATGGACGACGTACAGGCAGGCGGACTTCGTCCAGGCCCGCGGCGCGGTGGACTTCGCGCGCGAGGCAAGCGGTCATTTTGCGGGCAGTAGAGGCATACTTCGACGAACTTGCTGCCGAAGACGAACTGGCGCGCGCCAACGACTATGCGGCCACGCTCGATCTGCACCTGAGCGAGCTGGCCCGTAAGCGGCGGGCGGGGGAGGCGACGGTCATCGACGTGCGGGACGCCGAGGCGGCACGCGAGCAGGCGCAATCGCAACAACAGGATGCGCGCGACGACGTGCAACTGAAACGGCTGGCGCTCGAGCACCTCACCGGAGAGCCGTTTGAGGCGCTCTCGCGTGTTTCGGAGGTTGCCGGCCTGCCGGGGCTCAATCCGCCGGATGTGAAAAGCTGGGCCTCCCAAGCGGCGGCCCACGACTACAGCGTGCAACAGAAGCAAGTCGATCAGCGCATCGCCGAGCTCAAGGTGGAGAAGGCGCGCGCAGCGCGGCTGCCGGTCGTCAATCTGACGGCGAGCCACACGCCGGCTGGCGCAGCGTCGGGCTATATGCGTCCCACGACGACCACGACGGCGATGCTGTCGGTGACGATCCCCATTTTCGAGGGTGGCGCGAACACCGCGACAATCGACGAAAAACTGGCACTGCGGGATAAAGCTCAAGACGAACTGGTCGCGCTTTCATGCCGGCGTCGCGCGGGTCGAATTGCTGTCGCGTGTGGTGCAGAGTTCGCAGGCCGCGTTGGATGCGACCAACGTCGGCTATCGCGTGGGCAGCCGTGCAAGTACCGATGTGTTGCGGGCCTCGGAGGCTTTTTCGCGAATCGGCGCGATCTGATTCGTGCGCGCTATGCAACCGTGGTGGCGCTGCTTCAGTTGAAGGCAGCCGCCGCAAGTCTCGACATCGACGAGATCGCGCGTGTGAATGAGCTGTTGCTGAATGGGAATGTGAGCGGTGGGACAGTGGTGGAAACGCAGGCGCGCCGAAACCCGGCCGGCACGCAGATGAAGCAGGCGGTGGCTCCCGCAGACGCGCCTCACTCTGTGCCCGTCACGAACGCGCAACCGGCCTTGGCGGAAGCGGACACGCGACGGCCAAAGTTCGACGCAGACGTGCTGCGGGCACTAACGGCTATTCGTCAGTAAGCGCAGCAAGCGGCCCAAAGTGAGGCGTGTCTTGGGCAAGCCCTGTATCCGAACAGCGCGCTTGATCTGCAAGTCGACGCGTTGGCAACGGGAATCCGGAATCACCATGAAAAAAAGCCCCGCCCGGCTGGCGCCGTCGGGGTCTTCGTCAAGGCCGCTGTCCATGGCAGTGCCGTTTTGCTGCAAGGTGTCTGGTGGAGGCGGCGGGAATCGAACCCGCGTCCAGAAACACTCTACGACCAGTTCTACATGTTTAGTTCTGTCTTTTGATTTAACCGAAGTGACGCGGACGAACACGCTGCACTACGGCGATTCACTAGATTTTCGACCCGGACGTCGTGACTTCGTCAAGGCTTAACTGACGTATATGACCTCTGTCGGTATTGCTACCGGTCTTGCGACACTAGCCCGTCAGTGAACTAGGCAGAGGACAGCGGCCCTTAGGCTGCCAGTGCGAACGTATCGTCGTTTGCAGTTACGTTTTTCCCATTGATTAACGAGGTGACGGGTCCTCGACATGCCCTAGCCGCTTCGCAACCCCTGTCGAAACCAGGTCGCCCCCGCGGTTCGTTGCTCGGAACTTCGAGCCAACGTACATTTTACAATAATTTGACGGCCGTGTCTCGGTCGAGCTTAGCCTGAGCCGGCGCGCTGTTGCCGCAGGCGAGCCACGTACGAGGGGCGGCCGGCCAAGCGATATGTGTCGACAAACTCAGCCGATATCGCGCAACAGCCGCTGCAG
Source organism: uncultured Paraburkholderia sp. (assembly GCA_940746715.1). Classification (GTDB taxonomy): domain Bacteria; phylum Pseudomonadota; class Gammaproteobacteria; order Burkholderiales; family Burkholderiaceae; genus Paraburkholderia. Next base: position 878,115 of record CALNWN010000001.1, on the reverse strand, counting down.
CTCGGCGGGCGACTGCACGACATGCTGCGCGTGCCATTGCGTGGGCGGAATGTCGTCGCCGCAATAGCCGTAGGCCGCCGCCACCGTCTTCATGCCGGCCGCAAAACCGGCCTGGACGTCGCGCAAATCGTCGCCGACATAGACGATGCGCTCCGCCGCGGTATCGAGCGCGCGCGCCGCATACAGCAAGGGCGCGGGATGCGGCTTGGAATGCGGTGTCGTGTCGCCGCTGACCACGCAGCCCGCGCGCTCTTCAAGGCCGAGTTGCGCGATCAGCGGTTCCGTGAGCCGTGCGACCTTGTTCGTGACGATGCCCCAGCGCACGCCGCGTGCGTCGAGTTCGTCCAGCAGTTCGGGGATGCCCGGAAAGAGCGTGGTTTCGATGCAAAGATCCGCTTCGTAGTTGGCGAGAAATTCCTCGCGCATCGACGCAAACTCGTGGTGGTCCGGCCCGATGCCGAACCCGCCGCAGATCAGCCCGCGCGCGCCCGCCGATGCCAGCGGCCGCAGCCTTTCGAGCGGCACCATTTCAAGACCGCGGTCGTGGCGCATCTTGTTGACCGCGGCAGCCAGATCGGGCGCGGTGTCGGCGAGCGTGCCGTCCAGGTCGAACAGTACGGCTTGGCAAAGACCGAGCGAATCCTCGTTGTCTTCGCGCTGGGGCAGGGGCGTGGGGTCGCTCATTGATTCGGTCTTGTCGGCGTTAGGCAGATTACGCGTCGCGACGGCACGCGAGCATGTAATTCACGCTCGTGTCCGCCGAAAGCGCGAAGTGCTTCGAGAGCGGGTTGTAGACAATGCCCTTGATGTCCGTCGTGCGCAGGCCCGCAGCGCGCACGAAGCCGGCGAGTTCCGACGGGCGGATGAAACGCGCGTAGTCGTGCGTGCCCTTGGGCAGCATCCGCGCAATGTATTCGGCGCCGATGACCGCGAAGAGATAAGATTTCACGTTGCGGTTAAGCGTGGAGAAGAACACCCAGCCACCCGGTTTGACGAGCGTCTTGCATGCCTCGACGATCGCCGATGGTTGCGGCACGTGCTCTAGCATTTCCATACAGGTGACGACGTCGTAGGTGCCCGGTTCACGAGCGGCGAGCGCTTCGGCGGCGATTTCCTCGTAACTAACGGTTACACCACTTTCAAGGCTGTGAAGATCCGCGACGCCGAGCGCCTCGCTCGACAGATCGATGCCTTTGACATCCGCACCCAGCCCCGCCATGGATTCCGACAGAATCCCGCCGCCACAGCCAATGTCCAGCACGCGTTTGCCGGCCAGATGGGCGTGGGCGTCGATCCAGTTCAGACGCACGGGGTTGAGTTCGTGCAGCGGTTTGAATTCGGCGTTCGGGTCCCACCAACGATGCGCGAGGTCGCTGAATTTCTGCAGTTCGTGGGGATCGGCGTTGGTCATGGCAAAGCAGCCTCGATGAGAGCGGTGAGCGGGCGCTCGAGGATAAACCCGGAGTATATAGGGGAGGGGCCGGGGCGGCAAAATGCCGCTTGGCGCTGACGGCCCTCGGTCACGAGGCAATAAAAAAGCCCCGCTTCGGCGGGGCTTTTGATACTGCGCAGGTGTAGCTTACTGCTTCGAAGTACCGACAACTTCGACTTCCACGCGACGATCCGGTGCGAGGCAGGCGATCAGTTGCTTGCGGTTCTTCTGGTTGCAGCCGGTCGTGACCGGGTTGCGCTTGCCCTTGCCTTCCGTGTAGATACGGTTGGATTCGATGCCCTTGCTGACCAGGTATGCCTTCACAACTTGAGCGCGACGCAGCGACAGACGGTCGTTGTACTTGTCCGAACCGATGCGGTCCGTGTAACCCGTTGCCACGACGACTTCGAGGTTCACGCCTTGAATCTTCGATGCCAGGTCGTCCAGCTTTTCCTTGCCGGCCGGCTTCAGGATAGCCTTGTCGAAGTCGAACAGTGCGTCAGCATGATACGTGATCTTCTGGCTGGTGATAGCCGGTGCCGGTGCGACCGGAGCCGGCGGCGTCGGAGCCTGGGCGACCAGTGCGCCGTCGCACTTGGCGTTAGCCGTTGCCGGCGTCCAGAATGCATCGCGCCAGCAAAGCTCGTTCGTGCCGTTCATCCACACGTATTCGCCAGTACCATTCACCCAGTTGTCATTGGTAGCTTGTCGCGACGCCGGCACCGACTGTGCCATGGCGGATGCAGCCATAACCGCGGTAGCTGCAATGAACGCGAGCTTTGAAAGTTTATTCATATTTCTCCTCTCGAAATTGAGATTACCGCAGGTTTACTGCGAGCCTGTTGACGAAGACAAGTCATACATTGCTCGAAGTATAACATTGGTGCGGAACAAAAAACGCTGTGTCTAGACTTCGAGCAGTGTCCGACTCTTTGTGCGTTGGCATTTTGCCATATCGTTCCCTTCCGACGATAAAAAATCCGCCCCGATCAAATCACCCTCCATTGTGGTGCATGCGCAACACCGCAATCGCCCGGAGCGTCCCGCCAGTCATGGCTGAGCGGCGAATTGCCCTACGCACGAATCGAGCCTGACCCACACAAAAAACGCCCGCTGCGGAACTTTTTCGAGACGGCCTACTAATAGTATACGTCTGCCCGCAGGGCCGGGATTGGCGGCATGTTAGAATCGTGTGATGAGTTGCGTCTGCAATGCTTACGCGAAGGTGTCGGGTTCTCGCTGCTTTCGCACGTAAAAGATACGGATAATGGATCAATTCGCCAAAGAGACTCTGCCAATCTCCCTCGAGGAGGAAATGCGCCGTTCGTATCTCGATTACGCGATGAGCGTGATCGTAGGGCGTGCGCTTCCCGATGTCCGCGATGGCCTGAAGCCGGTGCACCGGCGCGTGCTGTACGCAATGCACGAGCTGAACAACGACTGGAACCGCCCGTACAAGAAGTCGGCGCGTATCGTCGGCGACGTCATCGGTAAGTACCATCCGCACGGCGACACGGCTGTCTACGACACTATCGTCCGGATGGCGCAGGACTTTTCGCTGCGCTACATGCTGGTGGACGGCCAGGGCAATTTCGGGTCGGTCGACGGCGACAACGCCGCGGCCATGCGTTACACCGAAATCCGCATGGCGAAGATCGGCCACGAACTGCTCGCCGACATCGACAAGGAAACGGTCGACTTCACGCCGAACTACGACGGCAGCGAAAACGAGCCGGCCATTCTGCCGGCGCGAATTCCCAATCTGCTGATCAATGGCTCGTCCGGCATCGCGGTCGGCATGGCGACCAACATCCCGCCGCACAACCTGAACGAGGTTGTCGACGCATGCCAGCACCTGCTGAAGAACCCGGAAGCCACGATCGAAGAACTGATCGAGATCATTCCGGCGCCCGATTTCCCGACCGCCGGCATCATCTACGGCGTGGCGAGGGTGCGCGACGGTTATCGCACGGGCCGCGGCCGCGTGGTCATGCGCGCGCTCACGCATTTCGAGGAGATCGACCGCGGCCAGCGCATGGCGATCATCGTCGACGAATTGCCGTATCAGGTGAACAAGCGCTCGCTGCTGGAGCGTATTGCCGAGCTGGTCAACGAGAAAAAGCTGGAAGGCATTTCCGACATTCGGGACGAGTCCGACAAGAGCGGCATGCGCGTCGTGATCGAGCTGAAGCGCGGCGAGGTGCCGGAAGTCGTTCTCAATAATCTGTACAAGGCGACGCAGCTGCAGGACACGTTCGGCATGAACATGGTCGCGCTCGTCGACGGCCAGCCGAAGCTCCTGAACCTGAAGGAGATGCTGTCGTGCTTCCTGTCGCATCGCCGGGAAGTGCTGACGCGGCACACTGTATACGAACTGCGCAAGGCGCGGGAACGCGGGCATGTGCTCGAAGGCCTCGCGGTGGCGCTCGCGAACATCGACGAGTTCATCGCCATCATCAAGGCCGCGCCGACTCCGCCTATCGCCAAGCAGGAATTGATGGCGCGTCCGTGGGATTCGTCGCTGGTGCGCGAAATGTTGTCGCGCGCCGAGACGGAAAACGCGTCGGCGGGCGGTCGCGATGCATACCGTCCTGACGGATTGAATCCGTCGTTCGGCATGCAGACTGACGGCTTGTACCGCTTGTCCGACACTCAGGCTCAAGAAATCCTGCAGATGCGTCTGCAACGCCTGACCGGACTCGAGCAGGACAAGATCATTGGCGAGTACCGCGACGTCATGGCGCAGATCGCCGACCTGCTGGACATTCTGGCCCGGCCGGAACGCATTACGGCGATCATCGTCGACGAACTGACGTCGATCAAGGCCGAATTCGGCGACGCGCGCCGCTCGAAGATCGAGTTGAACGCGACCGAACTGAACACCGAAGACCTGATCACGCCGCAAGAAATGGTCGTGACGATGTCGCACGCGGGTTACGTGAAATCGCAGCCGTTGTCGGAATATCGCGCGCAAAAGCGCGGTGGTCGCGGCAAACAGGCGACTTCCATGAAGGAAGACGACTGGATCGACACGCTCTTCATCGCGAACACGCACGACCACATTCTGTGCTTCTCCAACCGCGGCCGCGTGTACTGGGTCAAGGTCTACGAAGTGCCGCAGGGCTCGCGCAATTCGCGCGGCCGTCCGATCGTCAACATGTTCCCGCTGCAGGAAGGCGAAAAGATCACGGTTGTGCTGCCGGTCAAGGAATTTTCCGCCGACAAGTTCGTGTTCATGGCCACTGCGTTAGGAACGGTAAAGAAGACGCCGCTCGAAGCCTTCAGCCGGCCGTTGCGCAAGGGTATTATTGCGGTCGGTCTGGATGACGGCGATTACCTGATCGGCGCCGCCATCACCGACGGTCAGCACGACGTGATGCTGTTCTCCGATTCGGGCAAGGCGGTCCGCTTCGACGAAAACGACGTCCGGCCCATGGGCCGCGAGGCGCGCGGCGTGCGCGGCATGCAGCTCGAAGACGGTCAGAACGTGATCGCGCTGCTGGTGGCGGGCGACGAGCAGCAGTCCGTGCTCACCGCCACGGAAAACGGCTTCGGCAAGCGCACGCCGATCACCGAGTACACCCGTCACGGCCGCGGCACGAAGGGCATGATCGCGATCCAGACGTCCGAGCGCAACGGCAAGGTCGTCGCCGCCACGCTGGTCGACCCGGAAGCGCAGATCATGCTGATCACGACCACGGGCGTTCTGATTCGTACGCGCGTGTCGGAAATTCGAGAAATGGGCCGTGCAACTCAAGGTGTTACACTCATCAGCCTTGACGAAGGGACCAAGCTTTCAGGTCTGCAGCAGGTTGCCGAGGCGGAAGCGGAAGGCAAGGTGACGCCGAGGGTCCCGCCGAAGGCGGTAACGGCGAGGAAGACGGTGGCGCAGCCTGATCCGCGGTTTTGGCTTCGCGCTCGGTACTGATTGAAAGCTCCGCGGGAAAGAATGGCGTGTCGGGCCGATACGCTTTCCGCGCGGCTGGCAGTTCAAGTTAATTTCTATTAGGGAGTAATGATGCAGAAACGATTCAAACAACTGGCGTTGCTGGCTGCCCTCGTGCCGACCTTTGCCATGGCTCAAGCGCTTCAGAGCCAGGCTCCGTCGGCGCCGGCTGCTGCCGCGGCACCGGTTGATCCGGCCAAGCAGGCTGCCATCAAGGACCTGCTGGACGCAATCGACGCACAGAAGCTCGTCGGCGCAATCGGCAACAGCGCGCAAATGCAGGCAAAGCAGCTCGTTCCGGCCATCCTGTCGGACGCGCTGAGTGAAAACAAGACGATGACGGACAAGCAGAAGCAGGCTTCCGTCCCGACGCTGCAAAAGAACGCAGTGCCGAAGCTGGTTGACGGCGCGGGTCAGGTCTTCGCGACGGACGGCTTCCGCCAGGACGCCATGCAGGCTCAGTACGACGCGTACGCAAAGTATTACAGCACGTCGGAAATCAAGGATCTGACGGCTTTTTACAAGAGCCCGACCGGCCGCAAGTTCATCCAGGTTCAGGACCAGGTTGGCCGCGACGTCGTCAACGGCTTGATGCAGAAGTACATGCCGCAATCGATCAAGGTAACGCGTGACCAGGCCGACAAGGAAGTCGCTTCGGTCAAGCCGGCTAAGTAAGCCTCAGGCGAAAGCCGCGCGAATACCGCGCTGGCGCGCTGGCGCGCCACCGGTGGCCCGATTTCAGGGCCGCCGCGTTTGGCGGGTTAGCGGGGACAATGCGATAATGGCCATTTGCGCATGTGCGCAAGCGGCCATTGTTTTTTCGGCGCTCAATCGTCGATGCGGGCGGCTCAAACGCGGCTGCGATTGTCGATAGTCGCAGCCAGCCGGAGCGGTTATTCGCGTCGGCTGAAACATAGCCGTTTTCCCGCAGCGTCTTTGCGCGGCGGCCGCTTTACCGATTCAGCGACTCGTGCGCGACTTTTCGTGTTCGCGCCGCTTTCAGGATCTCACGATGCGCGTCTTTAATTTCTCCGCCGGCCCAGCGGCCATGCCCGAAGAAGTGCTGCGTCAGGCAGCCGCCGAAATGCTCGACTGGCAAGGCAGCGGCATGAGCGTGATGGAAATGAGCCATCGCGGGAAAGAATTCATGTCGATCCACGAGGAAGCGCTCACCGACCTGCGCGAGCTGCTGGCCGTGCCGGCGAGCCATCGGATATTGTTTCTGCAGGGCGGCGGTCTCGGCGAAAACGCGATCGTGCCGATGAACCTGCTCGGCACCAAACCGCGCGCCGACTTTGTAATCACCGGTTCCTGGTCGCAAAAGTCGTTCAAGGAAGCGCAGAAGTACGGCTCCGTGCATCTCGCCGCGAGCGGCCAGACAGCGGACGGTTTCACTCGCGCGCCGGCCTTTCCCGAATGGCAATTGTCGAACGATCCTGCGTACGTGCACCTGTGCACGAACGAGACGATCCATGGTGTCGAGACCTTCGAGATTCCCGACCTCGGCAATATTCCGCTGGTGGCGGACGCGTCTTCGCACATCCTGTCGCGTCCCATGGACATCGCCAAATACGGCGTGCTGTTCGGCGGCGCGCAAAAGAATATCGGCATGGCGGGCGTGACGGTGGTGATCGTGCGCGAGGACATGCTCGACCGGGCGCTGCCTATCTGCCCGTCGGCGTTCGAATGGAAGACGGTCGCCGAAAACAATTCCATGTACAACACGCCGCCCACTTATGCGATCTACATCGCCGGCCTCGTGTTCAAGTGGTTGAAAAAGCAGGGCGGCCTCGCCGCAATGGAAGCACGCAATCTCGAAAAGTCGAAGCTGCTGTACGACGCAATCGACTCGAGCAGCTTCTATCTGAATAAGGTCGAGCGTGGCTCGCGCTCGCGGATGAACGTACCGTTTTTCCTCGCCGACGAGTCGCGCAACGAAGATTTCCTCGCCGGCGCGAAAGCGCGGGGAATGGTGCAGCTCAAGGGCCACAAGTCCGTCGGCGGCATGCGGGCGTCGATTTACAACGCCGTCCCGCTCGAAGGCGTGAAAGTGCTTGTCGAATACATGAAGGAATTCGAACAGCACAGCGCCTGAGTGCCGGGCATTCGGCGCGCATCCTTTCCAGCACGCATTTTTGCAGCAGTTTTTTGCGGCAATTCTTTGCAGCAACTACGGGCAGGACCGTTTTCACGCATGGACGACGAACTCAACAATCGACTCAAACCTCTTCGCGAGCGCATCGACGCGCTCGACGCGCAGCTGATCGCGCTTCTCAATCAGCGCGCCGCGGTGGCGCTCGAAGTGGGCGAGGTCAAGAAGCATTTCAACGCGCCGGTGTTTCGCCCGGAGCGCGAGCAGCAGGTGATCGCGCGTCTGCAGGACATGAGCGAAGGGCCGCTCGCGAGCGAGCACATCAGCGCGATCTGGCGCGAGATCATGGCCGCGAGCCGCGCGCTGGAAAGGACCATCAAGGCGGCGTATCTCGGGCCGGTCGGCACCTATAGCGAACAGGCCATACACGAGTACTTCGGTCAATCGATCGAAGGGCTGCCGTGCCCGTCCATCGACGAAGTGTTCCGCTCGGTCGAAGCAGGCGCGGCGGAATTCGGTGTCGTGCCAGTCGAGAATTCCACCGAAGGTGCGGTGTCGCGCACGCTGGACCTGCTGTTGCAAACGCAACTGACAATCGGCGGCGAGCTTGCGTTGCCGATCCATCACAACCTGTTGACGCTGAACGGCGGCCTGACCGGCGTCACGCGCGTCTGCGCGCACGCACAGGCACTCGCGCAGTGCCTGCGCTGGCTCGCGAGCAACGCGCCGCATCTCGAGCGCCAGGCCGTGTCGAGCAATGCCGAAGCGGCGCGCATGGCGGCGGAAGATCCGACCGTCGCGGCCATCGCCGGCGCTCGCGCCGCGTCGCACTACGGTTTGCAGGTCGCGTACGCGCTGATTCAGGACGATCCGCACAACCGTACCCGCTTTGTGATGATCGGCAAGGAGCGCACGGGCGCGAGCGGCCATGACCAGACGTCGCTGATCGTGTCGGTCCCGAACGAGCCGGGCGCGGTGTTCAAGCTGCTCGAGCAGCTTGCGCGCCACAGCGTTTCCATGACCCGCTTCGAATCGCGTCCGGCGCGCGTCGGCACGTGGGAGTACTACTTCTATATCGACGTCGAAGGTCATCGCGACGATCCGGCCGTGGCCGCCGCGTTGACCGAGCTCGGCGAGAAAGCGGCATTCCTGAAGATTCTGGGCTCGTATCCGCGCGCCCGCTGATGACTGGCAACCCGCGAACAAGCGCCGGCCAGCCAGTACGCCGGTGCGCTCGTCGCGACTTTTCTAATAATCGTTCGGAGATTTCATGACAACGTCCTTCGGTCCTTCTTACGTGCGCGCCATTGCGCCTTACATCGCGGGCAAGCCGATTTCGGAAGTCGCGCGCGAGTTCGGGCTGGACGAGGCGAAAATCGTGAAACTGGCGTCGAACGAGAATCCGCTCGGCATGCCCGAGTCGGCTCAACGTGCAATGGCGCGGGCCGCGAGCGAATTGGGCCGCTATCTCGACGCGAATGCGTTCGAGCTGAAGACCGCGCTCGGCGAACGCTACGGCGTACCGTCCGACTGGATCACGCTCGGCAACGGCAGTAACGACATTCTCGAAATCGCCGCGCACGCGTTCGTCGAAAAAGGGTAGTCCATCATTTACGCGCAGTATTCGTTCGCGGTCTACGCGCTGCCACCCAAGGTTTGGGCGCGCGCGATCGTCGTGCCGGCGGTGAAGTTCGGCCACGATCTCGATGCGATGCTCGCCGCGATGATCACCGACGACACCCGGCTCATCTTCGTCGCCAATCCGAATAATCCGACGGGCACGTTCATCGAAGGTCCGAAGCTCGAAGCGTTTCTCGACGAGGTGCCGCGCCACGTGGCCGTCGTGCTGGACGAGGCGTACACGGAATACCTGCCGGCGGAAAAGCGCTACGACTCGATCGAATGGGTGCGCCGTTATCCGAACCTGCTCGTGTCGCGCACGTTCTCAAAGGCGTTCGGCCTGGCCGGCCTGCGCGTGGGCTTCGCGATTGCGCAGCCGGAGTTGACCGATCTCCTGAACCGTCTGCGCCAGCCGTTCAACGTGAACACGCTCGCGCAGGCCGCGGCCATTGCCGCGCTCAACGACAAGGCGTTTCTGGAGAAGTCGGCAGCGCTCAACGCGCAGGGCTATCGCCGTCTGATAGAAGCATTCGACAAGCTCGGTCTCGAATATGTGCCGTCCGACGGTAACTTCGTGCTGGTGCGCTGGGCGACGACGACGCAGCCGGCAACCGCGTGAATCTCGAATTGCTGAAGCAGGGCGTCATTGTGCGTCCGGTCGGCAATTACGGTTTGCCGCAATGGCTGCGCGTGACGATCGGGCTGCCCGAAGAAAACGAGGCGTTTATCGCCGCACTCGAAAAAACGCTCGCCACCGCGTAGGCGGCGAATTTTGACCCGCGCGCCTCGTTTCTCCGAAAGGCGCGCTTTTTCTGTGACCGACGTGGCCGCGTTCTCTTTTAACAAGCTGGTGATTTTCGGTGTCGGCCTGATCGGCGGATCGCTCGCGCGCGCGCTGCGCGAGCGCGGCGAGGCGGATGGCGCACGCACGGTGATCGGCGTGGGCCGCTCGGCCGCGTCGAGTGCACGCGCGCTGGAACTCGGTGTGATCGACCGCGCGGCGGCTCTGAGCGCCGACGCGGCGTTGCGCGAAGCGCTTGCCGGCGCCGACGTCGTGCTGCTCGCGGCGCCCGTTGCGCAGACGCAGCCGTTGCTCGAGCGCATTGCGTCGTTTCTCGACGCCAGCACAGTTGTGACCGACGCCGGCAGCACCAAGTCCGACGTCGTGGCCGCGGCCCGCGCCGCGCTCGGCGCGCGCATCGGCCAGTTCGTCCCGGGGCATCCCATTGCGGGCCGCGAGGCGAGCGGCGTCGAGGCCGCATTGCCGGACCTTTACGTCGGCCGCAATGTCGTGCTGTGTCCGTTGCCGGAAAACGCGCCGCCATTCGTGGAGCGCATTGCGGCCATGTGGCGCGCGACCGGCGCGCTCGTGCGCGACATGGCGCCTGCGCAGCACGACCGCGTGTTTGCGTCCGTCAGCCATTTGCCGCACGTGTTGTCGTTCGCGCTTGTCGAGCAGATTCTCAATTCGCCCGACGCCGCGCTGAAATTTTCCTTTGCCGCGGGCGGCTTTCGCGACTTCACGCGGATTGCCGCGTCGAGCCCGGAAATGTGGCGCGACGTGTGTGTCGCCAATCGCGTCGCGCTGCTCGACGAACTCGACGCCTATACGGCCGTGCTCGGCCGGCTGCGCGCGGCGATCGAAGCGGCGGACGGCGCCGCGCTCGAGGCCGTCTTCGCCCGCTCGCGCGTGGCACGCACCGAGTGGCAGGAACAGCGCGCGGGCGGCGTGGCGTCGGCCGACGGGTCAAAATGAGCGCATTGAGATAAGCGCATCGAAAGAAGCGCGCCGCAATAACCGGAAACTGGACTCAATCATGGAATTCCTCGATCTCGGACCCTTTTCTCGTGCGTCCGGCACGGTTCGTCTGCCTGGCTCGAAAAGCATTTCGAACCGGGTCCTGCTGCTCGCCGCGCTCGCCGAAGGCGAAACGACGATCACGAACCTGCTCGACTCCGACGACACGCGCGTCATGCTCGACGCGCTCGAAAAGCTCGGCGTGCGGGTCAAGCGCGACGGCGATACCTGTGTCGTGACCGGCACGCGCGGCGCATTCACGGCGCGCACGGCCGACCTTTTTCTCGGCAACGCGGGCACGGCGGTGCGTCCGCTGACGGCGGCGCTGTCGGTGAACGGCGGCGACTACCGCATCCACGGGGTGCCGCGCATGCATGAGCGGCCGATCGGCGATCTCGTCGACGGGCTGCGGCAGATCGGCGCAAGAATTGACTACGAGGAAAACGAGGGCTATCCGCCGTTGCGGATCCGCCCGGCGCAGATTTCCGCCGAAGCGCCGATCCGCGTGCGCGGCGACGTCTCGAGCCAGTTCCTCACTTCGCTCCTGATGACGCTGCCGCTCGTGCGCACGGCAAGCGGCGTCAGCACGGTCCAGGTGGACGGCGAACTGATCTCCAAGCCCTACATCGAGATCACGATCAAGCTGATGGCGCGTTTCGGTATCAACGTCGAGCGCCACGGCTGGCACCAGTTCGTCGTGCCGGCGGGGCAGCGCTATCAGTCGCCGGGCACGATCATGGTGGAAGGGGACGCGTCGTCGGCGTCCTATTTCCTCGCGGCGGGCGTGCTCGGCGGCGGGCCGTTGAAAGTGGAGGGCGTGGGCCGGTCGAGCATTCAGGGCGACGTCGGCTTCGCGGATGCGCTCATCAAGATGGGCGCGAACCTGCAGATGGGCGAGGACTGGATCGAAGTGCGCGGCGTCGGCAACGACCACGGCAAGCTGGATCCGATCGACATGGACTTCAACCTGATTCCGGACGCTGCGATGACCATTGCGGTTGCCGCGCTGTTCGCCGACGGCACGACCACGCTGCGCAACATCGCAAGCTGGCGCGTGAAAGAGACAGACCGGATCGCGGCAATGGCGACCGAACTTCGCAAGGTCGGCGCGAAAGTGGAGGAGGGCGAAGACTTTCTGATGATCACGCCGCCTGAAAAGCTGATTCCGAACGCATCTATCGACACCTACGACGATCACCGCATGGCCATGTGCTTCTCGCTCGTGAGTCTCGGCGGCGTGCCCGTCCGGATCAACGACCCGAAGTGCGTCGGCAAGACTTTTCCCGATTATTTCGAGCGCTTCGCGGCGCTTGCTCACCCCTGATTCGCGTACGAATCGCCTGACGTGCGACTTTTTCGATGAAACCGATCCGTCCCTTTCACCAGACGCCCGTCATTACGATCGACGGCCCCAGTGCCTCCGGCAAAGGCACCGTGGCCGCGCTGGTCGCCGCCAGCCTCGGCTTTCATCTGCTGGACAGCGGCGCGCTGTACCGGCTCGCTGCGCTTGCCAGCATGCGCTACAAGGTGGGGGCGGAGGATGTCGACGCCCTTGTAAAACTGATCGACGATCTGCATATCACGTTTCGTGAAGGTCTTGCCCAGCTCGACGGCGTCGACGTTTCCGCGGAAATTCGCGCGGAGGAAGTCGGCAGCCGCGCTTCGGCGATTGCCGTGCACGCGCCGGTGCGCGCCGCCCTGGTGGCGCGTCAGCGGGCTTTTCGCAAGGAGCCGGGGCTGGTCGCCGACGGTCGCGACATGGGCACGGTGATCTTCCATGACGCCGTTCTGAAGGTCTTTATGACGGCCAGCGTGGAGGCCCGCGCGGCGCGGCGGCATAAGCAATTGATACAAAAAGGATTTTCTGCTAATATTGATGACTTGCTCCGGGATTTGCGCGAGCGCGACGAGCGTGACAGCCAGCGCGCAGCCGCGCCGCTTAAGCCCGCAGCGGATGCAAAGCTGCTCGATACGTCCGCCCTGTCGGTCGATCAGGCGGTCGAGCAGGTAGTGCAATGGTACGAAGCGCTCGTGCCGCAAAGCTGATCGAAGTTGCTGTTTTATCGCTATTTCGAACCGGCGGCGCGCGCGGCAGTCGTCCGTTGCTGGTAGGTGCTTCGCGGTTGTCGCGAAGTGTTGTATTAACCCCTTAACCCCGCGTGGCATTCGCAGTTTTGCCGTAGTTGCGCTGACCTTCCGGCCAGCCGGGCGCCGCGAGAACCATGCAAATTTTGATTTTTATGTCCGACCTGCAAACCTCTACCCCGAATACCGAATCTTTTGCGGCTCTGTTCGAAGAGTCGCTGACCAAGCAAGACATGCGCGCCGGCGAAGTGATCTCCGCCGAAGTCGTGCGTGTGGACCACAACTTCGTGGTCGTCAACGCTGGTCTCAAGTCCGAAGCCTACATCCCGCTCGAAGAGTTCCTGAATGACGCGGGCGAGGTAGAAGTGCAGGCGGGCGACTTCGTTTCCGTCGCGATCGACGCGCTGGAAAACGGCTATGGCGACACCATCCTGTCGCGCGACAAGGCGAAGCGTCTGGCTTCGTGGCTGTCGCTGGAAAAGGCGCTCGACAACAACGAACTCGTGACCGGCACGATCACGGGCAAGGTCAAGGGCGGCATGACCGTCATGGTCAACGGCATCCGCGCGTTCCTGCCGGGTTCGCTCGTCGACACGCGTCCGGTCAAGGACACGACCCCGTACGAAGGCAAGACGCTGGAATTCCGCGTCATCAAGCTCGACCGCAAGCGTAACAACGTCGTGCTGTCGCGCCGTGCCGTGATCGAAGCCACCCAGGGCGAAGAGCGCGCAAAGCTGCTCGAAACGCTGAAGGAAGGCGCGATCGTCGAAGGCGTGGTGAAGAACATCACCGACTACGGCGCGTTCGTGGACCTCGGCGGTATCGATGGCCTGTTGCACATCACCGACATCGCATGGCGCCGTGTGCGTCACCCGTCGGAAGTGCTGTCCGTCGGCCAGGAAGTCACCGCGAAGATCCTCAAGTTCGACCAGGAAAAGAACCGCGTTTCGCTCGGTATCAAGCAACTGGGCGACGATCCGTGGGAAGGCATCTCGCGCCGTTACCCGTCGGGCACGCGCCTGTTCGGTAAGGTCACCAACATCACCGACTACGGCGCATTCGTCGAAGTGGAATCGGGCATCGAAGGCCTCGTCCACGTGTCGGAAATGGACTGGACGAACAAGAACGTTGCGCCGTCGAAGGTTGTCCAGCTGGGCGACGAAGTCGAAGTCATGGTTCTCGAAATCGACGAAGACCGCCGCCGTATCAGCCTCGGCATGAAGCAGTGCAAGCCGAACCCGTGGGACGACTTCAGCCGCAACTTCAAGAAGGGCGACAAGCTGCAAGGCGCGATCAAGTCGATCACCGACTTCGGCGTCTTCATCGGTCTGCCGGGCAGCATCGACGGTCTGGTTCACCTGTCGGATCTGTCGTGGTCGGAAACGGGCGAAGAAGCGGTTCGCAAGTACAAGAAGGGCGACGAAGTGGAAGCGATCGTTCTCGGCATCGACGTCGAAAAGGAACGCATTTCGCTGGGCATCAAGCAGCTCGAAGGCGACCCGTTCAGCAACTACGTTGCAATGAACGACAAGGGTTCGATCGTCGACGGCACGGTCAAGTCGGTGGACGCGAAGGGTGCAGTGGTGCAGCTGTCGGGTGAAGTCGAAGGCTACCTGCGCGCTTCGGAAATCGCACAAGACCGCGTGGAAGACGCACGCAACGTGCTGAAGGAAGGCGACAAGGTCAACGCGATGATCATCAACATCGATCGCAAGTCGCGTGGCATCAACCTGTCGATCAAGGCGAAGGACTCGGCTGAGCAACAGGAAGCGATCCGCGGCCTGGCTTCGTCGGATTCCAGCGCAGCAGCCACTGGTACGACGAACCTCGGCGCGCTGCTGAAGGCCAAGCTCGACGGCCAGAACCAGTAATTGAGGAATGCCCCCAACCTGCCGCACAGACTTTGAACTGGCGGCAGGTACCCCTCGCGGGGTGACCGGGGGCGGCTCGGCGTTTTCTTGAGAGGTCTGCTGCAGTATGACCAAATCGGAATTGGTCGCCCAACTGGCTACGCGTTTTCCGCAGCTTGTATTGAAAGATGCGGATTTCGCGGTCAAGACGATGCTTGATGCGATGTCGGAGGCGCTTGCCAAAGGTCATCGCATCGAAATTCGAGGTTTTGGCAGCTTCGGCCTGAACCGCCGTCCTTCCCGCGTCGGGCGTAATCCGAAGTCGGGCGAAAAAGTGCTGGTGCCTGAGAAGTATGTGCCGCACTTCAAGCCGGGCAAGGAGTTGCGTGAGCGGGTCGATCGTCGCGCGGGCGAGCCGTTGAAGGCCGAAGAGCCGGATGACGATCTGTAAATGCTCCGCGCGCTGTGCAGTTTCGCAGCGTGGCGTTGGCGGCATCAGCGGCCAATGCCAGTCGGCAAAAGACCAGAAAAAGCGCCTTTCGGCGCTTTTTTTCGCCTGCGCTTTTCTGTAAGCCAGCGTTCGGCCACTTCCTGCCCAGCCGCGAGGGCTTCAATTACAATACGGGTCACTTCGGCGCGGGCAAACACCGTGGCGCGACGCGTCATCAGGCCGGCGTCACCCCGCAACTGCCGTCAAGAGATCTATTCATGAAATTTATCGTCTGGCTGATCCGTGTACTGGTGTTCGTGCTGTTGCTCGTGCTGGCACTCTCCAATACACAACCCGCTACGCTGAATTTCCTCGCTGGCTACACCTGGTCGGCGCCGCTTATCCTGATCGGCCTCGCGTTTTTCGTGGTTGGGTTGCTCGCGGGCCTTGTTTCGTCGATGCCGGCCGTCGTCCGCCTGCGCATGGAAAATGGCCGGTTAAAGCGCGAGCTGCGGGTGGCGCGCGAGGCGCCGGTGGCTTCGAACAACCCGCCCATGCCGCCGCTGATCTGATTGTGTCGCTCGCTGCGCAGCTTTCGCGCGGCATCCCGTTCCCGCCTTCCGGCTCATTTGCATTCATCGCATGGATCTAGACTTCTGGTGGCTGCTCGTCATCCCCGTCGCTTTCGCGTTCGGCTGGATGGCTGCGCGCTACGACCTCAAGACGCTGCTGTCAGAAAGCGCCAATCTGCCGCGTTCCTATTTCCGCGGCCTGAACTTCCTGCTTAACGAGCAGCCGGACCAGGCGATCGACGCCTTTATCGAAGTCGTCAAGCTCGACCCGGAAACCGTCGAGCTGCATTTCGCGCTCGGCAATCTGTTCCGGCGCCGCGGCGAGACGGACCGCGCAATCCGCGTGCATCAGAATCTGCTGAGCCGCGCGGACCTGCCGGTCAGCGAGCGCGATCACGCCCTGTTCGAATTGGGGCAGGACTTCCTGAAGGCCGGTTTGCTTGATCGCGCGGAAGAAACTTTCGGTTCGCTCGAAACGGGCGACTGTGCGTTGGGCGCGCAGCGCGCGCTGCTCACCATCTACGAAATCGAGAAGGACTGGGTCAAGTCGATCGACACCGCACGGCATCTGGAAACCATGGGCGCGGAATCGCTCGACAAGGAAATCGCGCAATTCCACTGCGAGCTCGCGCAGGAAGCGCTGCAGCAGAAAAAGCCCGACGAAGCGCGCCGCCAGCTCGGCTTCGCGCTGAAAGCGAATGCGACCAACGTGCGTGCCACCATTCTGTTCGGCGACGTCGACGCCGCGGCGGGCGCGCAGGAAGCGGCGATCGCCCAGTGGTGGCGCGTCGAGGAGCAGAATCCTGCTTATCTGCCGCTCGTCGCCGACAAGCTGATGAAGGCCTACGAAGCGCTCGGCCGCGCGCAGGAAGGCGCGGATCTGCTCACCAGCTGGGTCGATCGCTATCCGAGCAACGATCTGCTCGACGTCGCGTATCAACACGTGGCGTCGCTGCGCGGGCCGGACGCCGCCCATGCGCTCGCGCGTTCGCAGATGCAGAAGTCGCCGAACCTCGCTGGCATGACGCGCCTGCTCGAAGCGCAGCAGGCGGTGGCGGAAGAGCCGCGGCGCAGCGAGCTGGAACTGATGCGCACGCTGATCCGTCAGCGCACCAAAAATCTGCCGCGCTACACGTGCCAGAATTGCGGCTTCAGGGCGCGGCTTTTCTACTGGCAGTGCCCCGGCTGCAGCGGTTGGGAAACCTACGCGCCGCGCCGGGTCGAGCCGATCACCGCGTCGAACTGAGGTCGCGGACGGCTTTGGCAGCGTGTTCATGACCGGCGTTATCGCCGGAAATCATCACCGGAACCTTCAACCGGAAAGCGTATGAAAATCACCATTATCGGCACTGGCTATGTGGGTCTTGTCACAGGCGCGTGTCTCGCAGAAATCGGCAACGACGTCTTCTGTCTCGACGTCGACCCGCGCAAGATCGAAATTCTCAACAACGGCGGCGTGCCCATTCACGAGCCGGGCCTGCAGGAAATCATCGCCCGCACGCGCGCGGCCGGGCGCATCACGTTTTCGACGGATATCGAGGCAAGTGTCGCTCACGGCGACGTGCAGTTCATCGCGGTGGGCACGCCGCCCGACGAAGACGGCTCCGCGGATCTGCAATACGTGCTGGAAGCGGCGCGCAATATCGGCCGCACGATGAACGGCTTCAAGGTGATCGTCGACAAGTCGACGGTGCCGGTCGGCACGGCGCAGCGCGTGCGCGCAGTCGTCGAGGAAGAGCTCGCGAAACGCGGGCTTGCGGGCAGCGACAAGCACCGCTTCTCGGTCGTGTCGAATCCCGAATTCCTGAAGGAAGGGGCGGCAGTGGACGACTTCATGCGGCCCGACCGAATCGTGCTCGGCAGCGACGAAGACGAAGCCGGCCTGCGTGCGCGCGAACTGATGAAGCGCCTCTACGCGCCGTTCAACCGCAATCACGAACGCACGCTGTACATGGACGTGCGCTCGACTGAATTCACCAAATACGCGGCCAATGCGATGCTGGCCACGCGCATCTCGTTCATGAACGAGATGTCGAATCTCGCGGACCGGGTCGGCGCCGACATCGAGGCAGTGCGCCGCGGCATCGGCTCGGACCCGCGTATCGGCTATCACTTCCTGTATGCGGGCTGCGGCTATGGCGGCTCGTGCTTCCCGAAGGACGTGCAGGCGCTGATCCGCACGGCCAGCGAAAGCGGCCACAATCTGCGCATTCTCGAAGCCGTCGAGGAAGTGAACTACCAGCAGAAAGACGTGCTCGTGCAGAAGATCACGCACAAGTGGGGCAACGATCTGGCAGGCCGCACCTTCGCCGTCTGGGGCCTCGCGTTCAAGCCGAATACCGACGACATGCGCGAAGCGCCGAGCCGTCGCGTGATCGCCGAACTGCTCGCGCGCGGCGCGCAGGTGCGCGCGTACGATCCGGTCGCCGTGACGGAAGCGCGCTGCGTCTTCGCAATGGATCTGCACGACGCGCCGGAGCAGCTCGCCCGTCTCACCTTCACGAGCACGCAGGACGAAACGCTTACGGGCGCCGACGCACTCGTCATCGTCACCGAATGGAAGGAGTTCAAGAGCCCGGACTTCGTGCATCTGAAATCCGTGCTGAAGTCGCCGGTCATTTTCGACGGCCGCAATCTGTACGAGCCAGATGCGATGAACGAACTCGGCATCGACTATCACTCGATTGGACGCCCTTATGCCCAACCCTCTGAACTTGCGGCCGATGCCTGACGCGAGGCCCGCTCCCATCGCGCCGTCGCCGTCGCCGGCATTGACGGTGGTGCCGTGCGCGCAGCTCGCGGCCGCGCGCGTGCTGGTCGTCGGTGACGTGATGCTCGACCGCTACTGGTTCGGCGACGTCAATCGCATCTCGCCGGAAGCGCCGGTGCCGGTCGTGCACGTGCAGCGCCAGGAGGACCGCCTCGGCGGTGCCGCGAACGTCGCGCGCAACGCGGCGGCGCTGGGCGCGCAGGCGGGTCTCTTGTGTGTCGTCGGGCACGACGAACCGGGCGAGCGCATCGTGCAACTGCTCGGCGAAAGCGGCGTGAATCCGCATCTGGAGCGCGACCCCGCGCTGCTCACCACCATTAAGCTGCGCGTGCTGTCGCGTCAGCAACAGCTGCTGCGCGTCGATTTCGAAAACTCGCCGGCGCACGAGGTGTTGCTCGCGGGCCTCGCGCGCTTCGACGAATTACTGCCGTCGCACGACGTGATCCTGATGTCCGATTACGCAAAGGGCGGCCTGACCCACGTCACGCAGATGATCGCGAGAGCGCATGCGGCCGGCAAGCCGGTGCTGGTCGACCCGAAGGGCGACGATTGGGAGCGCTACCGCGGCGCCACGTTGATCACGCCGAATCGCGCCGAGTTGCGCGAGGTGATCGGCCAGTGGAAATCGGAAGAAGACCTGACTGAGCGCGTGAGCAAACTGCGCGCGGATCTGCAGTTCAAGGCCTTGCTCCTCACGCGCTCGGAAGAGGGCATGACGCTCTTCTCCGACGACGGCATCCTGCACGCATCGGCCGTCGCGCGCGAAGTGTATGATGTTTCGGGCGCGGGCGACACCGTGATCGCCACGCTCGCCACCATGCTGGGCGCGGGTCTCACGCTCGTCGAAGCGGTCGGACTCGCCAATCGCGCGGCCGGCATCGTGGTCGGCAAACTCGGCACGGCCACCGTCGACTACGACGAACTCTTTCATTGATGCGGCCCGCCCGGTCCTCTCGTGAGCGCGCGCCGCTGAGCGCGGCGCGAGAGGACCGGCGGCGCGTCGACTGAACCTGTCGACCGGAGCACGCGCCCTGGCGCTCGCTTCGGTCCCATGCAAGCCACACTACGGCGGGACCATCATGACCCTCATCGTCACCGGCGCGACCGGCTTTATCGGCAGCAATCTCGTGAAAGCGCTCAACGAGCGCGGCGAACAACGCATCATCGCGGTCGACAATCTGACGCGCGCGGACAAGTTCAAGAATCTGGTCGACTGCGAAATCGACGACTATCTGGACAAGACCGAATTCCTCGAACGCCTCAGGCGCGGCGACTTCGGCCGCGTGCGCGCGATTTTCCACGAGGGCGCCTGTTCGGACACGATGGAAACCGACGGCCGCTACATGATGGACAACAACTTCCGCTATAGCCGCGACGTGCTGGACGTCTGCCCCGCGCAGAACATCCAGTTCCTGTACGCGTCGTCAGCCGCGACTTACGGCGGCTCGAGCCGTTTCGTCGAAGAGCGCGAAGTCGAGCAGCCGCTCAATGTGTACGGCTACTCGAAGTTCCTGTTCGACCAGGTGATTCGGCGCGTGCTGCCGGGCGCGAAAAGCCAGATCGCCGGTTTCCGCTATTTCAACGTGTACGGCCCGCGCGAAACGCATAAGGCGCGCATGGCGTCGGTCGCGTTCCACAACTTCAACCAGTTCCGCGCCGAGGGCAAGGTCAAGCTGTTCGGCGAATACAACGGCTATGCCGCCGGCGAACAGACGCGCGATTTCGTTTCCGTCGAAGATGTCGTGAAGGTGAACCTGTTCTTCTTCGACCATCCGGACAAGTCGGGCATCTTCAATCTGGGCAGCGGCCGCGCGCAACCGTTCAACGACATTGCGAGCACGGTCGTCAACACGCTGCGCGCGCTGAACAACGAGCCGCCGCTTTCGCTCGCCGACCAGGTGCAACGCGGGCTGATCGAATACATCCCGTTTCCCGACGCATTGCGCGGCAAGTATCAGTGCTTCACGCAGGCGGACCTGTCGAAGCTGCGCGCGGCTGGCTACGACGCGCCGTTCCTGAGCGTGCAGGAAGGTGTCAACCGATACGTACGTTGGCTATTCGGCCAGGTGTAATTAGTATGTACACCTGTTTAAACTGGAATCTCCCGGTTGGTGATGACGCCGACCGGTTGTATGAGGGAGATTCCATATGTTTCGAAAAATTCTGGTTACCGCGGCCATGCTCGCCGCTTTCGGCCACGCGTATGCGTCGGTTGACGTCAACACGGCTAACGAGGACGCGCTGCGCGGCATCAAGGGCATCGGTCCGGCCAAAGCGAAAGCCATTCTCTAAGAGCGTGCAGCGCATGGTCCGTTCAAGGACCCAGCCGATCTCAGCAAGCGCGTCAAGGGCATGGGCGGGCATACCGTCGAGCGCCTGCAGGCGGAGGGTCTCGCTGTCGGTCCGGCTGGCGCGGCTGCTGGCCCGCGGTTGCGGCGTCTTCACAGACCAAGGGCGCGGCCATTGCCGCCAATACGCCCAAGGGCGGCGCTTCAGTGGCGGTGAAGAAATAGTCTGACGCGAGCCGCGCGGCGCACGTTGCGCTGCGCGCGTTGTTTCGCCATCGTTGTCCTTCATGGTCGGAGCCGGCAACAACGCTCCTTAAGCTGTCATTCGCATGACTGGCTCCCCGCGGTACTCAGCCGCGGGTTTTTGCGTGCGCGCGGACTGCATCCATGCGAGCAGAAGGGCCGCGCGGCAGCCGGCGGCACGGTGGTTTAGAATCGATGGATTGAAGACTCCGCGCATCGACAGCACCTGAACCGATATGGCCTACAAAACGATTGAAGACACCATCGGCAATACGCCGCTCGTGCAACTCGTCCGGCTCACCGACGACGAGATCCGTAGCCGCAACAACGTGGTCCTTGCAAAGCTCGAGGGCAACAATCCGGCCGGCTCGGTGAAGGATCGCCCGGCTTTGTCGATGATCAAGAAGGCGGAAGCGCGCGGCCGTATCAAACCGGGCGACACGCTGATCGAATCGACGAGCGGCAACACCGGCATCGCGCTCGCCATGGCGGCCGCGATCCGCGGCTACAAGATGGTGCTGATCATGCCGGAAGACCTGTCGGTCGAGCGCCGCCAGAGCATGGCCGCGTACGGTGCGCAAATCATTCTCACGCCGGTCACGGGCGGCATGGAATACGCGCGCGATCTCGCCGAGCAGATGCAGCGCGACGGCAAGGGCATCATCCTCGATCAGTTCGCAAATCCGGACAATCCGGCCGCGCATGTGGAGGGCACGGGCCCCGAAATCTGGCGCGATACCGAAGGGCGCATTACGCATTTCGTGTCGTCCATGGGCACGACGGGCACGATCATGGGCGTGTCCACTTATCTGAAGCAACAGAACGAGGCAATCGAGATCATCGGCGCGCAGCCGGAGGAAGGCTCGCGCATTCCCGGCATCCGCAAATGGCCGGAAGCCTATATGCCGAAAATTTTCGATCGCAGCCGCGTGGACCGCGTCGAGAACGTGAGTCAGGCCGCGGCGGAGGCGATGGCGCGGCGTCTGGCGTCGGTCGAAGGTATTTTCGCGGGTATCTCTTCCGGCGGCGCGTGTGAGGTGGCGTTGCGCGTGGCGCGTCAGGTCGAGAACGCGACCATTGTTTTTATCGTCTGCGATCGCGGCGACCGTTATTTGTCGACGGGCGTGTTTCCCGCCTGAGTGTGCAATCGGGCAAGCTTGGCGCCCGAAGCGCTGGGCCTGAACGTCAGATCCAGTAAAAAAGCGCCCGCGAGCGCTTTTTTGTCCATCACGTCACGTCACAACGAAGAGATCGGACGGCCCCCGCATCCCCGCTTATTGCGAAGCCGCGCCCGGCGCCGCCGCGTTGTTCCCCGCGTTGTTGCCATTGTTCGCGGCGTTGGCCGCGTCGCTGGCTTCCATCTGCGACTTGATGCGTTGCCCCAACTGGTAAACCGCGAGCGCATAAAAGAAGCTGCGGTTATAGCGCGTGAGCACGTAGAAGTTCTTCAGGCCGAGCATGTATTCGGTGCCGCGTCCCGGCGACGGCAGGTCGACCACCGTCACCGGCGTTCCCGCTTCGGAAGCGATATTCACGTCCGGCTCGTTGAGCACGAGCCCCGCGCGCAGCAACTGGTCGAGCGGCCAATGCGGTTCGGGCGCGCCGTCGGCGGCAGCTTGTGCGACGCCGAGGCTGCCCGCGTCCGTGCCGATTTTCCATACGACCGGCCGCCCATTCTCCCAGCCGTTCTGACGCAGATAGTTCGCGACACTGCCGATGGCGTCCGCCTGGCTCGTGCGCAGGTCGATGTCTTTCTTGCCGTCGTAGCTCACCGCATATTGCGCGATGCTGCTCGGCAGGAACTGCGGAATGCCGATCGCGCCCGTGTACGAACCCAGCACGGTGGTCGGATCGATCTGCGAATCGCGCGTCCACACGAGGTAGTCCTGGAGATTCTTGCGGAAGGTGGCCTGGCGGTCCGCGCGATTAGGCGTATTCGGATAGTCGAAACTGAGCGTGGTCAGCGCATCGAGCACGCGGAAGTTGCCCATGAAACGCCCATAAATCGTCTCCACACCGAGAATGCCGACAATCACCTCGGGCGGCACGCCGAACTCCTCATAGGCGCGCTGCAGCGTGGCCTGATTCGCGCGCCAGAAACGGATGCCCGCGTTGATGCGGATCTGATCGAGAAAGCGCGCCTGATACGCGCGCCAGTTCTTGACCGTGGGCGACGGCGAGGGCGTGACGAGCTTCACCGCGGTCGCCGAATAGCTGACGCCGGCAAAGAGCGCATGCAGCGCGGACTCGTCGAAATCGTAGCGCGCCACCATGTCGTTGATGAACGCATCGACATTCGCATTGTTCGCGTAGCGCTGCGGAATGATTTCTTCCTCAAACGTTTGCCCTTGCGGAACCGGGCTTTGCGGCTGGGCCTGTGCGAGCAGCGCCGGCGGTTTTTTGCCGACGCTCTGCGCGAGGGCCGGCGTGGTTGCCATGAACATGCACGATGCGACGGAAAGTGCGGCGGCGATGGTTCGGGTGCTGAGCCGGTTTCGTGCAGACAGGGCAAGCTTGACGGTCATAGTGAGCTGGGGCGCAGTGCGAAAGGACAAAGACGGGAGGAAAACGGAAGGGGCAGTATACCCGAGGCCTCTTGCAAAACTGTGCCGCACGCGTCACAGGCACATGGTGTGGTAACTTGATAAATATTGGCGCGCGAGAGGCGCGCGCCTATGGAAGGAGACACGCCGCGCGCGGTGAAGGCGCTGCGCCGCAGAAGAGAATCATGGCAACAGGCTTCTATTCCCACGCCGACTGTCTGCTGCACGATATGGGGCAATGGCATCCCGAATGCCCCGCACGGCTGCAGGCCATTGAAGATCAGCTGATCGCGAGCCGCATCGACGCGCTGATCGAGCGCGAGTCGCCGCCGCTCGCCGACGAAGCCGCGCTGCTGCGCTGCTGCGCGTGCACACGCAGGCGCACGACTACATTCGCAGCCGTTCGCCCGTCGAAGCGGTGAGCGCCGGGAAAGGCCTTTTCTACCGCCAGCTCGAAATGGGCATCGAGGCCGCGTATCAGCTCGCCGGCCAGACCATGGCCTGCAACATGATGGACGATTCCGCGCTCGAAGGCGTGCAGGCGTTCATCGACAAACGCCCGCCCGGCTGGCAGCGCTGATCGACCGAAGCGCTAATGCGCCGGGGCCGCATCCACTCGTCGAAGAATCTAGGTGATCAGGTCGCTGATCACGCGATCACGGTCGAGGTCTTTCATCGTCTCGTGATAGCTGCCTTCATATAGTGTGAGCGTCTTGTCCGGCGAGCCGGCGTGCTCGCCGAAGACGCGGCTGCCTTCCGGCTCGGTTAGCTTGTCGGCGGTGCCGTGATAGACGAGGAGCGGCAGGCGCAGCCCCGCACGGCCACGTTCGATGCGCGCCATTGCCAGCAACAGCTCCGCGCCGGTGCGCGCCGGAATGGCACCGTGGTGCACGAGCGGGTCATTGCGATTCGCGTCCACGACGGACTGCACGCGAGAGAGCAGGGCGGCGTCGATTTTCATTGCCGGGAAGCTGGGCCACAGGCGGCTGATCAGCTGGCTCAGCTTGAGCATCCAGGCGGGCACGTCCCGCCCCGGCGCGAGCGCGGGACTCGACAGAATCAGACCGCGCAGATTCGCGCGGCTTCCTGGCCCTTCCGCTGCGATGCCGGCATGCTCGACCGCGTAAAGCGCGGCGATTGCGCCGCCCATGCTATGGCCCATCAGAAAGAGCGGCGCGGATGCCGGCGGGGTGCTTTGCACGGCCGCGTCGAGCAGGGCCTGCGCGTCCAGCAGGTAATCGTCGAACCGGTCGACGTAGGCCCGCTTGCCGGGCGCCCGGCCGTGGCCGCGCAAGTCGATTGCCAGCAGTTCGATCCCCGCCGCGTTCAGCCGCGCGGCTACCGCCGCGTAGCGGCCGGCGTGTTCGGCGAGTCCGTGAACCAGCGCCACGCGCGCACGCGGCGTTTGCCTCGTTGGCCAGCGGTACAGCGGCAGCATGAGCGCGTCCGCCGTGGTGACGGGTCGAACGCACCGGCTCCGCGACGCTTTCATCGGCGCTGGCGAAGATGTCTTGCGGAGTCTCCATGGCAGAGCTGTCTCTTAAATTGTGGTTCGCGAGATCATAGATTGACGCGGTGACGCCGCGCCGTTCGCGCTCTCGGGTGGGTTCTCTAATTCCCGCCAGTTATGAAACGATCGGAATTGATTATTAAGAGAAATGTCCAGCGTGCGGTAAAATCGCGGGCTCAAATCCCAATAAAAATGACGGCGGCCGCTGGCCGGGGAGCGCACTACGCTCGTCGGCAAACCCGCCGTTTCGTTTTTCCATGATCGAAATACGCAATATCTCCCAGCGGTTCGCCGGACCACGGGGCTGGGTCGAGGCACTGCACAACGTCAATCTGTCGATCCCGGCGGGCGACGTGATCGCGCAGGACCTGCCGCCCGCGATGAAGGCGCGTGTCGCCGAGCGGCTGAAGACCGGCAGCGGTCATCTGCTGCGCCTCGCGTTCACGGGTTCGGGCGTCGATCAGCCGATTCTCTCCGAGACGATTCGCCGCTACGAATTGGACTTCAACATCCTGCACGGGCAGATCGACGAGATTCAGGGACAGGCGTTCGGCTCGCTCGCGGTGCTGGCGGGCGGCGAGCCGGCGAAGGTGGCAGAGACGCTCGCGTATCTGCGGCAACAGGGCGTGGTGGTGGAGGAGCTCTCGTATGTTGAGTGAAATGTTCGATATGTTCGTCCAGTCGTTCTGGGAAACGCTCGTGATGGTGGGCATTTCCGGACTGGTCGGCGCGCTGGTGGGTTTGCCGCTCGGCGTTCTGCTGTACCTGACGGATCGTCAGGGCGTGCTGCAGAACCTCGCGGTCAATCGTGGGGTGGGTGTGATCGTCAATGCGGTGCGTTCGACGCCCTTCATCATTCTGCTGGTGGCGGTGATTCCGTTCACGCGCCTCGTGGTCGGTTCGTCGATCGGGACGGCGGCGGCCGTGGTGCCGCTGACCATCGCCGCCGCGCCGTTCATCGCGCGTCTCGTCGAAACGGCGCTGCGCGAAGTCGACCGCGGCCTGATCTAGGCGGCGCAGGCGATGGGCGCAACGACCAGTCAGATCGTCTTCAAGGTGTTGTTGCCGGAATCGCTGCCGGGCGTCGTCGCGGGCCTCACCATCACCTTCGTCTCGCTGGTCGGCTATTCGGCGATGGCGGGCGCGATCGGCAGCGGCGGTCTCGGCGATCTGGGCATTCGCTACGGGTATCAGCGTTTCCTGCCGGAAGTCATGTTAACGGTCGTGGTGATTCTGATCGTCTTCGTGCAGCTGGTGCAGTTGTTCGGGGATTGGCTCGTGCGTCGTCTGAGCCATAAATAAATCAAAAGGTCCATCCATGCAACGTCGTTTCATTCTCAAGCTGGCCGCGTCGCTCATCGCCGCCAACGCGGCTCACGCCGAAGACACCATCAAGGTCGGCGTGATCGGCGGTCCGCACGCGCAGATCATGGAGGTGGTCAAGACGGTCGCGGCGAAGAACGGTCTGAACATCAGGATCGTCGAATTCTCGGACTACGTTCAGCCGAACGCGGCGCTCGCGAACAGCTATCAGCACGATCCGTACTTGCAGGCGCAGGTCAAGGACCGCGGCTACAAGCTGATCCGCGTCGCCGATACGGTCACATACCCGATGGGCATCTACTCGAAGAAGCTGAAAAAGCTGGCCGACCTGCAGCCGGGCGCGAAGATCGCCGTGCCGAACGATCCGACCAACGGCGGCCGCGCGCTGTTGCTGCTGCAAAAGCAGGGTCTTCTGAAGCTGCGTAGCGACGCGGGGCTGAAGCCGACGCCGCTCGACATCGTCGAAAACCCGAAAAAGCTGAAGATCGTCGAACTCGACGCCGCGCAGATTCCACGCTCGCTGAACGACGTGGATGCCGCGGCGATCAACACCAACTTCGCGATGGAAGCGGGCCTGAAGCCGAACCAGGACGCGATCGCGATCGAAGACCCGAAGGACCCGTACGTGAACATCATCGCGATCCGCAAGGCCGACAAAAACAAGCCGTGGGTCGCGAAGCTGGTCGCCGCTTACCATTCGCCGGAAGTGAAGCAGTTTGTGGAGAGCAAATTCGGCGGCGCAGTGATCACCGCCTGGTGATCGGAAGGCTTCACACCTTGCATGACACGTCGGCGATATCGATATGAAAATTAGAGTCGTGAGTCGGAACCCGGGGTTGTCGCCCGGGTTTTTTCGCGGTTAAAATAGAATGACCGTTCGATATTGCCGTCACGCCGCTGGGGAGCGATATCCTCCTGCTAGAGCGCCCGCGAGACGGTTGCCGCGAGGGCAGTCGTTATAATGTTCGCTGGGTTGACGTATTCGTAACTTTGGAGCGTGTGCATGAAAATCCTGGTGCCAGTGAAGAGAGTGGTCGACTACAACGTGAAGGTCCGGGTGAAGTCGGACGGCACGGGCGTCGATATCGCGAACGTGAAGATGTCGATGAATCCGTTCGACGAAATCGCGGTGGAAGAAGCGGTGCGTCTGAAGGGAGCGGGCGTGGCGACCGAGGTGATCGCCGTGTCGGCGGGCGTCGCGCAGTCGCAGGAAACGCTGCGCACGGCGCTCGCCATCGGCGCGGATCGCGCGATTCTGATCGAATCGAACGAGGAATTGCAGCCGCTCGCGGTCGCGAAGCTGCTGAAGGCGCTGGTCGACAAGGAACAGCCGCAGCTGGTGATTCTCGGCAAGCAGGCAATCGACGACGATTCGAACCAGACCGGTCAGATGCTCGCCGCGCTGGCTGGCCTGCCGCAGGCGACGTTTGCATCGAAGGTCGTGGTGGCGGACGGCAAGGCGACCGTTTCGCGTGAGGTGGATGGCGGCGCGGAGACGCTGTCTTTGAAGCTCCCCACCGTGGTCACAACTGACCTGCGCCTGAACGAGCCGCGCTACGTGACGCTGCCGAACATCATGAAGGCCAAGAAAAAGCCCCTGGAGACGATCAAGCCCGAAGACTTGGGCGTCGACGTGACGCCGCGCCTGAAGACGCTGAAGGTCGCCGAGCCGCCGAAGCGCTCCGCCGGCGTGAAGGTGCCGGATGTGAAGACGCTGGTCGAGAAGCTGAAGACCGAAGCCAAGGTGCTGTGACAGGGAGACAGGGCAAATGACGAATCTTGTAATAGCAGAACACGACAACGCTTCGATCAAGGCCGCGACGCTGCACACCATTGCAGCCGCGCAGAAGATCGGCGGCGACATTCACCTGCTGGTGGCGGGCCACAACGCGCAGGCAGCAGCCGAAGCCGCGGCAAAGATTGCGGGCGTTTCGAAGGTGCTGCTCGCCGACGCGCCGCAACTCGCCGAGGGCCTCGCGGAAAACGTCGAAGCCACCGTGCTGAACATTGCGAAGGACTACTCGCACATCCTCACCGCCGCGACCGCGTACGGCAAGAACATCGCGCCGCGTATCGCCGCGAAGCTCGACGTCGCGCAGATCAGCGACATCACGGCAGTGGATTCCGCCGACACCTTCGAGCGCCCGATCTACGCGGGCAATGCGATTGCGACCGTGCAATCGCAAGACCCGATCAAGGTCATCACGGTCCGCACCACGGGTTTCGACGCAGTCGCGGCTGAAGGCGGTAGCGCCTCAATCGAGAAGATCGAAGCGGCAGCGGACGCGGGCATCTCGCAGTTCGTGAGCCGCGAAGTGACGAAGCTGGACCGACCGGAACTGACGTCGGCGAAGATCATCGTCTCGGGTGGCCGGGGCCTCGGCAACGGCGAGAACTACACGCAGGTGCTCGAGCCTCTCGCCGACAAGCTGAACGCGGCGCTGGGCGCATCGCGTGCAGCGGTCGATGCGGGCTTCGTGCAGAACGACTATCAGGTCGGTCAGACGGGCAAGATCGTCGCGCCGCAGCTGTATGTGGCGGTCGGCATTTCGGGCGCGATCCAGCATCTGGCCGGTATGAAGGACAGCAAGGTGATCGTCGCGATTAACAAGGACCCCGAAGCGCCGATTTTCAGCGTCGCGGATTATGGGCTCGTCGGCGATCTGTTCACGCTCGTGCCGGAACTCGTGAACGAACTCGGCTAAGCCGTCCCGGCGCCACATCAAGCCATCTAACAAGCCATAAAAGGCGTTTGGCGACACACGAAGGGCGCAGGACCGAACAAGTCCCGCGCCCTTTTTCCATCACGCAGGAGGAGAACAGAAATGAGCTATACGGCGCCCATCAAGGACATGCTGTTCGTGATGAAGGAACTGGCGAATCTCGAACAGATCGCGACGCTGCCCGGCTTCGAGGACGCGAATCTGGACACTGCTCAGGCCGTGCTGGAAGAGTCCGCGAAACTGTGCGGCGAGGTGTTGGCTCCGCTGAATGTCGAGGGCGACCGCAACCCGAGCAGCTGGAAGGACGGCGTGGTCACCGCTACGCCCGGCTTCAGGGAAGCGTTTCGCCAGTTCGCCGAAGGCGGCTGGCAAGGCGTGCAGCATCCGGTCGACTACGATGGCCAAGGCCTGCCCAAGCTCATCGCCACGCCTTG
Source organism: uncultured Paraburkholderia sp. (assembly GCA_940746715.1). GTDB lineage: Bacteria > Pseudomonadota > Gammaproteobacteria > Burkholderiales > Burkholderiaceae > Paraburkholderia. The sequence continues at coordinate 848,456 of CALNWN010000001.1, read as the reverse complement.
CGTGGAAATGCTGAACGCGTCGAACCTGTCGTTCGCGCTCTGTCCTTTGCTCACCGACAGCGCGATCGAAGCACTGCTGACAGCCGGCAGCGACGCGCAAAAACAAACCTATGTACCGAAGCTGATTTCCGGCGAATGGACCGGCACGATGAACCTCACGGAGCCGCAGGCCGGCTCCGATCTCGCGCTCGTGCGCACGCGCGCCGAGCCGCAAGGCGACGGTTCGTTCAGGATCTTCGGCACGAAGATTTTCATCACGTGGGGCGAGCATGACATGGCGAAGAACATCGCGCATCTCGTGCTGGCCCGCACGCCGAACGCGCCCGAGGGCGTGAAAGGCATCTCGCTTTTCATCGTGCCGAAGTTCCTCGTGAATGAAGACGGATCGCTCGGCGAGCGCAACGACGTGCACTGCGTGTCGATCGAACACAAGCTCGGCATCAAGGCGAGTCCGACCGCCGTGCTGCAATTCGGCGATCACGGCGGCGCGATCGGGCATCTGATCGGCGAAGAAAATCGCGGCCTCGAGTACATGTTCATCATGATGAACGCGGCGCGCTTTGCGGTGGGCATGCAGGGCGTCGGCGTATCCGAACGCGCCTATCAGAAGGCGGCCGCCTATGCGAAGGAACGTGTGCAAAGCCGTCCCGTCGACGGCTCGCGAAACAGTCTGTCGCGATCATCGAGCATTCCGACGTGCGCCGCATGCTCTCGACCATGCGCGCGCTCGCCTATGTGGCGGCCGCGCACAGCGACATCGCGCATCGCCATCCGGACGAAGCGAAGCGCGCCGAGCATCAGGCGATCTACGAATTCCTCGTGCCGATCGTGAAGGGCTGGAGCACCGAATTGTCAATCGACGTGACGAGCCTCGGCGTTCAGGTGCACGGTGGCATGGGCTTCATCGAAGAAACGGGCGCCGCGCAGTATTACCGCGATGCCCGCATTCTGCCGATTTACGAAGGCACGACCGCGATCCAGGCGAACGATCTGATTGGACGCAAGACCGTGCGCGACGGCGGCAAGGTCGCGAAGGCGCTGCTCGCCGAGCTTGCCGAAACGGTCGAGGCGCTTGGCTCACAACCGGGCGCGGCGTTCGAGTCGATGAAGAAGTATTTCGCGCAGGGCGAGCGCTCGTTGAGCGCGGCGGTCGATTTCGTCGTGGCAAACACTAAGCGGGATCCGAACGCCGTGTTTGCGGGCAACGTGCCGTACCTGAAGCTCGCCGGCATTGTGCTCGGCGGCTGGCAAATGGCGCGCGCTGCTCGTCGCCAACCAGAAGCGCGACGAAGACCCGCAGTTTTACGGCGCCAAGATCGCGACCGCGCAGTTTTATCCGAGCATGTGTTGCCGCTCGCGAGCGCGCTGGAGGCGTCCATTCCTGAGTGCGAAGGGCGGCGAGGGCGGGTTGGGTTTGTCGGCGGATCAGTTCTGATGCGGCTTCGGATCTGACGCAAACTGCTGTCGGAATAGAAACGGCGCCTTGTAGGAAGGCGCCGTTTGTTTTTTTGCCGAGCCGGTTTGAACGATTACAAACCGCTGGCAGACACGCCGCCGAGCATGGAGCTCAGCGCGCGCAACTTCACGCATAAGTCGGGCGAGGCGTGCCGCCGGTCTCGCCGAGATAGCGATGAACCGACAGGTCGTCTGCCTTGATCGCCGGCTGTTTGCCGGACATGACGTCGGCGAGCAATTGGCCGGAACCGCAGGACATCGTCCAGCCCAGCGTGCCGTGACCCGTGTTCAGGAACAGATTGGGCACCGGCGTGCGGCCGACGATAGGCGTGCCGTCCGGCGTCATGGGGCGCAGACCGGTCCAGAAGCTAGCCTTCGACGTATCGCCGCCGCCCGGGAACAGGTCGTTCACGCACAGCTCGAGCGTTTCGCGGCGCGCTTGGCGCAACGACTTGTCGAAGCCGACGATCTCAGCTATGCCGCCGACGCGGATCCGGTTGTCGAAGCGGGTGATCGCGATCTTGTAGGTTTCGTCGAGCACCGTGGAGACCGGCGCCGCGGCTTCATTGACGATCGGCGCGGTGATCGAATAACCCTTCAGCGGATACACCGGAATTTTCACAAGGCCGGACAGAAATTTCGTCGAGTAAGAACCGAGCGCGACGACGAACGAATCGGCACGCACGATTTCCCCGCCGCATTGCACGCCGGCAATCCGGTCGCCGGCCATGGCGAGCGCATCGATCGGCGTGTTGTAGCGGAATGTGACGCCCATTTGCTCGGCGAGCGCCGCGAGGCGCGTAGTGAACATCTGACAGTCGCCGGTTTCGTCGCCCGGCAGGCGCAGGCCGCCCGTCAGCTTGTGCGAGACCGCGGCGAGCGCCGGCTCGGCCTGCGCGAGTTCAGCCGCCGAGAGCAGTTCGTACGGCACGTTGGCCTCGCGCAGCACGGCGATGTCTTTCGCCGCGCCGTCGAACTGCTGTTGCGTGCGGAACACCTGCAGTGTGCCGCCGGTGCGGCCCTCGTACTGGATGCCGGTTTCGGCGCGGAGCGCCTGCAGGCAATCGCGGCTGTATTCGGCGAGGCGGACCATACGGCCTTTGTTGACTGCGTAGCGCGATGCGGTGCAGTTCTGCAGCATCTGCCACATCCACTGCAACTGGAACTGCGTGCCGTCGAGGCGGATGGCGAGCGGCGCGTGTTTCTGGAACATCCACTTGACGGCCTTCAGCGGCACGCCGGGCGCGGCCCACGGCGACGCGTAGCCCGGCGAGATCTGGCCGGCGTTGGCGAAACTGGTTTCGAGCGCGGGGCCCGCTTCACGATCGATAACCGTCACCTCGTGACCCGCTCGCGCCAGATAATACGCACTCGTCACCCCGACGACGCCACTGCCCAAAACGACGACTCGCATAGCTGCTCCAGAAAATTCGCAAGGATTCGGCGGGCGGTGCGTCGGTTGGTCTGAATCATTCGATTAACGACGTGTAATGCCGTGCGCCCAGTGTTAACCGCTATACTATTTGGGCGACCTGCTAGGTTTTGTTATCGTATTTTTGAGAATTTCAGAAAAAACAGTATGCGCACGCAACGTCAGCCGGTTCGGGCCCTCGACAAGCTCGATCACAAGATCCTCCGGTTGCTTCAGCAGGACGGCCGCATGGCCATGAAAGACCTCGCGGGGCAGGTCGGCCTCTCGGTCACGCCGTGTGTCGAGCGCGTCAAGCGCATGGAGCGCGACGGCGTGATCACCGGCTACTACGCGCGCGTGAACCCGGCCGAACTGGGCGCGGCGCTGCTGGTGTTCGTGGAAATCACGCTGGATCACAAGAGCGGCAACATGTTCGACCAGTTTCGCCGGGAGGTGCAGAAGATTCCCGAGGTGCTCGAGTGCCACCTCGTGTCGGGCGACTTCGACTATCTGATCAAGGCGCGCATCGGCGAAATGGCCGATTACCGGAAGCTGCTGGGCGACATCCTGTTGCAGCTTCCCGGCGCCGTGCAGTCGAAAAGCTATGTGGTGATGGAGGAGATCAAGGAAACCCTGACCATTCCGGTGGGCGACGAGGCGATGCGCTAGGCGTTCTGGAAGGGCTCGACAAACGGCGTAAGGCTGTGCGCCGTTTGGGGCTCAACAAGCGCGACCGGGGCATTCTGGATATGTCGCATTTCAGGCGGAACGAGGCGCCGCGAGTCCCTGCACTCCGTCCGGACAAGCGGCAACTCGATCTTTTCTAGCGCATCGGGTGGCGTGCCGGCCCGCTACTGGGACAGCGCCTTCGCTGCCTGCACTTGCGTTTCGAAGTAGGTCCGGAAGGAAATGGCGAGACCGGTCATGAGCAGAAAGGCGCCGATCAGCAGCGAAAAAATCACCACGAAGATAACGGTCCACCCCGAGCGGCTTTTCCGCTGTGTGTGCGCGTTGAATTGCCGGTCCCACTTTTCGTCCGGCCGCAGACCGTAAACGATCGCGGCGAGAAATGCGGCCAGAATCGACACGGCGCCTGGAAAGGCAAGCACCCAGCCGAGCGTTGAAGCGCGTTCGCTGGCCACCAGCAGCATCGCGCCGGGAATGCCGAGCAGCGTGCCGATAACGTGCGCCCAGCCGCAGATGTCGCGCGGGCCATAAAGATAAAAGCGGTGCGCGCCGAGTGTGCCCAGGAAGAAAGCCAGCGCAGCCGTGATCGTTTTTGAGCGGAAGTAAGTCGAGGTCGAGAAAGACGTGGACATGTAAGGGAGGTCAGAGTGACAGGCGGTCGAAAACCGGCGCTCGGTAATGGGAGGTAGTGGGCGGTGAAAGCAGTGGCGAAAACGGGCGGTGAAAACAGACGGTGAACAAGCGCGGCGCACCGTTGCGCGCGGACCGTCGCGCATTCTACGCCGGGCGTGTGCCGGCGGTCACGCGGCGTTCCGCCTCAGGGCGGCGCGCTCGGGTTGTGTCCTTACGGCAGCGCGGGCAGTCAATGTGCCGGGTAGCTGACACGATAGATAGCGCCGGCGTAGTCGTCGCTGAGAGGAGCGAGCCATCGGGCAGCGGCAGAACGTCGGCAGGGCGGCCCCAGACGGTTTCGCCGGACTGAAGCCAGCCCTCGGCGAACACTTCTTGTCGCACGGCTGCCGTCCGGGTCGGTGACGACTCGCACCACGCGGTAGCTGGCCTTCTTGCTGCGGTTCCATGACCCGTGCTCGGCAATGAAAATGTTGTCGCGATAGTCGGGCGGGAACATCGAGCCGCTATAAAAGCGCATGCCGAGCGCAGCGACATGGGCGCCCAGCTTCACCACCGGCGGCGTGAACGCGTTGCAGGGGTGCCCCGCGCCGAACTCCGGATCGGCTATCACGCCGGCGTGGCAGTAGGGAAAGCCGAAATCCAGGCCGGCGCGCGAGGCACGGTTGAGCTCGTCGTCCGGTAGATCGTCGCCTAGCAGATCGCGACCGTTGTCGGTGAACCAGAGCTCGCGCGTCGCCGGATGCCATGCAAAGCCGACGGAGTTGCGCACGCCGCGCGCCACCACTTCATAATGGCTGCCGTCAGGGTCCATGCGGCCGATCAGCCCGTAGCGGTCGCGGTCTTTCAGACAGACGTTGCAGGGCGCTCCCTGCGGGACATAGAGCTTGCCGTCCGGGCGCCGAAGGCAATGAATTTCGCGCCGTGATGGGTCTCGGCGGGCAATTTGTCGGTGACCACGGCGGGCTGCGGCGGCGCATTGAGGCGCGTGTCGATCGAGTCGAAGCGTAGTTCGCGACACCGCCGAGACGTAGAGCGCGCCGTTGTGCCATGCCACGCCTATCGGAGCTTCAGGCCGGTCGCCACGACATGGCGCGCGGCAACGCGTGCGCCTTCCAGCTCGAGCGCATAGACGTGACCGTCCAGGCTGCCTACACCTACATAGAGTGCCCTTTGGCGAGAGCGCCATGGCTCGCGCGCTCGGCACCGCGTCCGACAGGACTTCGATGCGAAACCCCGGCGGCAGTTTGATGCGCTCCACAGGCGGCGCGGCCAGGGCTTGGCAGGCGAAGGCGGTCAGCAATGCGGCCGCCGCCGGGCGAAAACCGCCCGTAAGGCAGACAGACACGGTCCGACAAGCGGAAAAGAGGAGCGCATGGGCGGTTCGCGGCTGGGATTTCACGGGCACTCCGTCAGGTTGTTCAGGCGTTTGCGCGAGGGCCAGCGCGAGGTTCCGAGCCCGCGCTGTAGGGGCGGCGCAACCCGATTGCTCAGTTTATCCCGGTAAGTGTTTGTTATGGCGTCAGTTTCCCGCTATAATCAAGTGTTTAAGTCGTTCCGAACCCCGGTTTTCAAGGATTCTAGTATGGTCATCATCCGCTTGGCTCGTGGTGGCTCCAAGAAGCGCCCGTTCTACAACATCGTCGCAACCGACTCGCGTAACCGTCGTGACGGCCGCTTCATCGAGCGCGTTGGCTTCTACAACCCGATCGCTACGAAGGGCGAAGCTCTGCGTATCGCTCAAGACCGCCTGACGTATTGGCAAGGCGTTGGCGCACAACTGTCGCCGACCGTCGAGCGTCTCGTGAAAGAAGCGCAAAAGGCGCAGCCGGCTGCTTAATGGTAGCTCGCATGCGTATTGGCGTCGGTTTGGCCGGCGGCTCGCGCAATCTGCACGAGCAGTCCGATGCGCAAGAAGTTTTGCCGAAGCTGGCGTAAAAGCTCGTAGCGCGGCTCCATTTGAGGTTCAGTCTGAGGTTTAGTCATGTCTGAGCGTGATTCCGGCAGTTCAGGTCGCGTCAAGGCAAAAGAGGCAAGCCCGCGCACAAAGACGTCTGGCCCGGCGCCATTCGGTGCATTTGTCCGCAAGCCGGGCGAGCGGCCCGGAGGCAAGGCGAAAGCCAATGTGGCAAACGCCGGTTCCGAGGCAGCAGCCATGCGCCCCGAAACGGCGGAGAGTTGGCCGGCTGACGCGGTGGAAGTCGGCGCAATCGTCGACGCTTACGGCCTCAAAGGCTGGGTCAAGGTGGCCGCGCATGCGGATGCCGGCCAGGGCGGCGACGCGTTGCTGAGCGCAAAGCGCTGGTGGCTCATGAAGGGCCGCGAGCGCCAATCCGCGCCGTCGCTGCAGGCAAAACTGCACAGCGACAGTGTGGTGGCCCATCTGGGCGGCGTCGCTGACCGCGACGCGGCGCTGGCGCTGCGAGGCTCCAGCGTCCACATCAGCCGCAGCGAATTCCCGGCGCTCGAAGCCGACGAGTTTTACTGGGTCGACCTGATCGGCCTCGAGGTAGTGAATCTTGCCGGGGCGAGCCTCGGCAAGGTGGCAGGCATGATCGACAACGGCGCGCACTCGGTGTTGCGTGTCGAATATCCGGCGGCCGACAAAACCGGCAAGACGGTCACCGCCGAACGTTTGATCCCGTTCGTCGGTGTGTTTGTCAAAACGGTGGACCAGGCGGCGAAGCAGATCACCGTCGACTGGGAAGCCGATTATTGATAGTTGAGCAAATCGAGTTCGCTAAAACGGAGAGAGCGATGCAGTTCGATGTCGTCACGCTCTTTCCCGACATGTTCCGCGCGCTGACCGATTGGGGCATTACCCGCCGGGCAGCAAAGCAGCAGCGCTATGGGTTGCGTACGTGGAATCCCCGTGATTTCACCACCGACAACTACCGCACAATCGACGATCGCCCGTACGGCGGCGGTCCCGGCATGGTGATGCTGGCGAAGCCGCTGGAAGATGCGATCGCAGCGGCCAAAGCGGCGCAGGCGGAACAGGGTATTGGCGCACCGCGTGTCGTGATGATGTCGCCGCAAGGCGCCACGCTGAATCACGAGCGTGTGATGAAGTTTGCCGAACAACCCGGGCTGATCCTGCTGTGCGGCCGCTACGAGGCGATCGACCAGCGCCTGCTCGACCGGGTTGTCGACGAAGAAATCAGTCTTGGCGACTTCGTGCTGTCGGGCGGCGAGTTGCCGGCCATGGCCTTGATGGATGCCGTCGTGCGCCAGTTGCCGGGCGTGCTCAACGACTCGCAGTCGGCGGTACAGGACAGTTTTGTCGACGTGCTGCTGGATTGTCCGCACTACACGCGGCCCGAGGAATATCAGGGCGTGCGTGTGCCCGATGTGCTGCTCGGCGGCCATCATGGGGAGATCGAGGCATGGCGGCGGCGGGAAGCCTTGCGCAATACGCTGCGCAAACGGCCTGACCTGATTGTCAAGGCCAGAAAGAACAAGATGTTGAGTCGTGCCGACGAGGCATGGCTCGCAAGTCTCGCGAAGGAAGAGCCGAAGGCGTAAAGCCCCGGTCTTTCGAGCGGACACCAGGCGGCGCCGCACATGCGTGTACGGCGCCTGATGTGAACCCATCCTCTATCGGGGCCGTAGCCGGGCATGTCATGCCAGGCAGGTACGAACGCCGACAAGATGGACTTAGGAGTCAGTGATGAATCTGATTGCAAAACTCGAGCAGGAAGAAATCGCGCGCGCCCTCGGCGAGAAGACCATCCCCGAATTCGCCCCCGGCGACACGGTGGTTGTCAGCGTGAACGTGGTTGAAGGTACGCGTAAGCGTGTCCAGGCTTACGAAGGCGTCGTCATCGCCAAGCGTAACCGTGGTCTGAATTCGTCGTTTATCGTCCGCAAGATTTCGTCGGGCGAAGGCGTCGAGCGTACGTTCCAGACGTACTCGCCGCTGCTGGCAAGCATCGTCGTGAAGCGTCGCGGCGACGTGCGTCGTGCGAAGCTGTACTACCTGCGCGACCGTTCGGGCAAGTCGGCTCGAATCAAGGAAAAGCTGGTCTCGAAAGACCGCGCTGCTTCCCAAGCGTAAATGCTGTAAGGAAAAGCACCCCTCGCGGGTGCTTTTTTGTTGGCCAGGTCAAAATAGCGGCATCGCCTCCATCCGTCATTCGAGAGATCCGTTGATCCGCCCCGTCTTTAAACCTCAAACGCTGCCCGTCGAAGCAACGGGTGCCCATCTGCCGCCGGTCGCCGCGGAGCGGCTTACGCCAGACGGTCTGCGCGCCCGCTTCGAGCAGCCGCTTTTGTGGACGCCCGAGCCGATCGTCGAGGCGCCCTGGCGCGACATTCACGCCGACCCGCGGGTCGCCTCCGTGCTGGTGCCGCTCGTGATTCGCGCGCATGGCCTGACCGTGTTGCTCACGCAGCGCGCCGATCACCTGAACGACCACGCCGGCCAGGTCAGCTTTCCGGGCGGCCGTCAGGAGCCTTTCGATGCGGACGCCATCGCGACCGCTTTGCGAGAGGCAGAAGAGGAGGTCGGCCTCGCACCTTCGCGTGTCGAAGTGCTCGGTGCGCTGCCCGACTATCTGACGGGCACCGGCTTTCGCGTGACACCCGTGATCGGTCTCGTCCATCCGCCCTTCGCGTTGAAAGCGGACGCGCTCGAGGTCGCGGAAGTCTTCGAAGTGCCGCTCGCCTTTCTGATGAACCCGGCGCATCACGAAGAGCGCGTGTTCCGTTATGAAGGCGGCGCGCGCCGCTTTTTCGCGATGCCGTATCCGCGCGGCGCGTCGCTCGAAGCAGCCGAAAAAGGCGAGAGCGGCACGGGCAGCCATTATTTCATCTGGGGCGCGACGGCCATGATGCTGCGCAACTTCTATCGCTTTCTCGCGGCCTGAGGCATGTCTTACAGGCGCGCGTTGGGTGTTTGGCAACGTCCCCGCTCAGCGGCATCCGACCCTGTGCTATCGTTACGAAATAATGCGGAGTCGGCGGCGCACGGATTCGATGCGGGCAAGCCGAAGCACGGCCTGCTTGCCTGGCTCGTCGTCGTGGTGCCCTGGACGCTGGCCGTCGCGCTCATCTACTACGTTCTCTACAACATCCATTTTGTGCTGGCGTTCCTGTGGAACGTCGCGGTGCTGTACTTCACGCTCGGGTTTCGCCAGTTCAGCCATTACTTTACGGACATCCACCTCGCGCTCAATAACCACGACGTACCGCGCGCGCGAAATCCTCAACGAATGGACCGGCCTCGACACGCTCGACATGCCTGTCAGCGAGATCGTCCGTCACACGCTGATTCACGCGGTGGTCGCATCGCATCGCCATGTTTTCGGCGTGTTCTTCTGGTTTCTGATTCCAGTCGGGCCGGCGGGCGCCGTGCTGTACCGGATCGCCGAATATCTGTCGCGCACGTGGGCGCGCCGGTCGACGATCGGACCGTGGCTTTTTCGAGCTTCGCGCAACGGGCTTTTTTTGTGATCGACCGGGTCCCGGCGCGGCTCACGTCGCTTGGCTTTGCGATTGTCGGCAATTTCGAAGACGCGATTTACGCGTGGCGCAACCATGCGCGCCAGTGGCCGGATGCGAATGACGGCGTGCTCCTCGCCGCGGGCAGCGGGCCGGGCCGCTTGCCGAGCAGTCGAGCCTCGACGCACTCGCTACCGGCGACGATGGCCCCATGCAGGTCGGCGACGATTGCACGCCGCGCACGCTGCAATCGGCGGTGGCCTCGTCTGGCGCGCGGTCGTGCTGTGGATGATTCTGCTGCTGATGCTGACCATCGCGGTGTGGCTCGCTTGAGGCCTGGTCATCGCTCAAGGCTAGGCAAAGGCCGGCGCGCAGAAAAAAACGGGCGGTTGCCCGTTTTTTTTCGACCGCACAAACCGCTCACGAAGCCACCGCCGCGTGGGCGGCACGTCATCCATCCAATGGATCGCGCACTGTCCCGCACTGCTAGCACACCGTGAACTGCGCTTCCAGCTTCTCGCCGCACTGGCGGCATTGCCAGCCTAGCGAGCCGGCCGCAGGGCCGCGCGATGCAGCCTCGATCAGGCGTCGCGCCAGCAATTCATCGCGGTCATCCACGAGCCACAATTCCGACGCGCATTGATCCGCGGGAATGTCGCCGAGCGCGCCGTTCAGATAACGATTGTGGAGCTCGCACGCAATGCCGGCGGCCTCCAGCACGTTGACCCAATGCTGTCCGATGATGAGGTTCGGCGCGCGCATCAGCTTCATGTCAGCGCACGATCTGGCATGGCTTCATGCACGAGTTGCGCATACAGCGCGTGCCGCTCGCGACGGATGCGGCCGTCCGCGACGGCTTCGAGAATCGCGCAGCCCGGCTCGTGCAAGTGATGGCAATTGTAGAAGCGGCAGTTTGGCAGCAGCGGCCGGAACTCCGGGAACGCGCGTTCGAGCCGGCCTTCGGTCAAATGATGCAGGCCGAATTCCTGGAAGCCGGGCGAGTCGATCAGCGCGCCGTTTTTTCCGTCGCGCTCGCCGTCGCCTTCGACCCCAGCGAGCGCGGCCGGCAGCGGGTAAAGCCGCGTGAAGGCCGTAGTGTGGCGTCCGCTGTTCAGTGCAGTCGAAATTTCGCGCGTGGCGACTTCGGCGTCCGGAATCAGCAGATTCACGAGCGTGGATTTGCCCATGCCCGACTGGCCGAGCAGCAGCGTCGAGTGACCGCGCAGATGCTCGATCAATGCCGCGCGGGCGGCCTCGGGCTGCGCCTTGATCGACACTTCGACCACCGTGTAGCCGAGCGCGCGATACGGCTCGAGCCGCCTGCGAGCGCCTTCCAACGCATCCGTTACGTCGATCTTGTTCAGCACTATCAACGGCTTGAGTTCGTTGGCCTCCGCGGCAACGAGAGCACGCCCGAGCAGGTCTTCGCTGAAATGCGGTTCGGTGGCGAGCACGATCAGCAACTGGTCGAGGTTCGCGGCGAACAGCTTCGACTTGTACTGATCCGAGCGATACAGCAGATTGCGGCGCTCGCCGATTTCGACGATCACGCCTTGATCGGCCGAGGTCGGCTCGTAAATCACGCGATCGCCCACTGCCACCTCGCTGCGCTTGCCGCGCGGGAAGCACTGGAGCATCGGGCCTTCGTGTTCCGGCGCGACCAGATAGTGGCGGCCATGCGCGGCCACGACGAGTCCGCCTACGCGCGTGCCGGACGCGGCGCGCGGCGTTTGTCGGAAGCGGCCGCTCATGCGTACCGCAACAGTCGGTCGATCCGCTGCGATGCCGGCGGATGCGAGTAATAGAACGCGGTGTAGAGCGGGTCGGGCGTCAGCGTGGACGCGTTGTCTTCGTAAAGCTTGACGAGCGCGTTGACGAGGTCTTGCGCGTCGGTTTGCGTGGCGGCGAACGCGTCGGCCTCGAACTCGTGCTTGCGCGAGGTGAGGCTGCCGAGCAGCGTGACGAAGAATACGAACACCGGCAGCGCGAGGAAAAACAGCACGAGCGCGAGCGCGCTATTGCCGCCAACGAGCGACGGTCTCACGCCGAGCCCTTCGTAGAACCACACTTGCTGCGTGAGCCAGCCGAGCAGCGCGAGCATCGCGAGGCTCAGGGCGAAAGTGACCAGCATCCGCTTGATCACGTGACGGCGCTTGAAATGGCCGAGCTCATGCGCGAGCACCGCCTCGATTTCGCTGCCCGAGAGGCGCGCGAGCAGCGTGTCGAAGAACACAATCCGCTTGGCCGCGCCGAAGCCCGTGAAATACGCGTTGCCGTGCGCGGAGCGGCGGCTGCCGTCCATCACGAAGAGGCCTTTGGCGGCGAAGCCGCAGCGCTTCATCAGCGCTTCGATGCGGCTTTTCAGCGCTTCGTCCCTGAGCGGCTCGAATTTGTTGAAAAGCGGCGCAATGAAAGACGGGTAGAGCACGAGCACGAGCATCTGGAAGACGACCCAGACAATCCACGTCCACAGCCACCAGAAACTGCCCGCCTGGTTCATCAGCCACAGCACGACAAAGAGCAGCGGCAGGCCGAACGCGGCGCCGAGCAGCACGCCCTTCACACGGTCGACGACAAAAATGCGCAGGCTCATGCGGTTAAAGCCGAAGCGCTGCTCGATCACGAACTGGCGGTAGTAGTCGAACGGCAGGTCGATCGCGCTGGTGATGGCGATGACCGCCGCGACGAGCGCAATCTGGCCGAGGTAGCCGCGGCCGAGCCAGTCGGTGATCGCGAGGTCGAGCGCCTGCACGCCGCCGAGCAGCGTGAGGCCGATCAGCACGGCAGCGCCCACGACGATTTCGATCATGGTGAGGCGCGTGCGCTCGACGGTGTAGTCGGCGGCGCGCTGGTGTGCGGCCAGCGCGATGGTGCCGGCAAACTGGCTCGGCACTTCTTCGCGATGGCGCGCGACAAAGCGGATCTGCCGCGACGCGAGCCACAGCTTGGTGCCGACCATCGCCACGACGGCGATGACGAACAGGACAGTGAAGTACAGGGTAGGCATCCGTGGATTCCGTAGTATCTATGCGAGAATTATATGTTTCTTCCCGCCTCGCAGCGGGGACCTGCTTGAACCGGCTACAACCGTCCCTAACCATCTCCCACGAACCATCGCCGCAGCGCCGCAGCTTCTAGGCAAGCTTTCGGCCCGGCCATCAGGGTTGCCTTCATGACTGACATTCTCGAATTCGCCCAACAGCCGCCGCTCGTGCGCAGCGACATGAATCTCGTCTGGCTGGACATGGAAATGACCGGGCTCGACCCCGACTCCGACCGCATCATCGAAATCGCGGTGGTGGTGACGAATTCGACGCTCGACAGAATGGTCGAAGGTCCGGTCCTCGCCATCCATCAGAGCGACGAGACGCTCGCGAAAATGGACCAGTGGAATCAGAACACGCACGGGCGTTCCGGGCTGATCGAGCGCGTGAAGGCCTCGACGGTGAGGGAAGCCGACGCCACGGTGCTGATCCGCGATTTTCTGGGCGCTTACGTGCCACCCGGCAAATCGCCGATGTGCGGCAACTCCATCTGCCAGGACCGCCGCTTCATGGCGCGCTGGATGCCGGAACTGGAGACCTTCTTCCACTACCGCAATCTCGACGTCAGCACGCTCAAGGAGCTGTGCCGGCGCTGGCAGCCGGCCATTTACAAGGGCTTCCAGAAGCGCGCAATGCACACGGCGCTCGCCGACATTCACGAATCGATCGACGAGCTGAAGTACTACCGCGAGCACTTCCTGATTCCGCCCGCGCCCGACGCGTCGATGAACGCGGAATAAGCCGCGCGGAACAACTCAAGCCGGCCGGGGCGCGCGCACCGCGCTCTTCGGCCGGAATGCCTTCACGACGTCGGCATGGGTCTCGACATACGGCCCGCCGATCAGATCGATGCAGTACGGCACCGCCGCGAAGATGCCCGGCACCGTCACGGCGCCGCCGGCCTCTGCATCGCGCACGCCTTCCAGCGTTTCCTTGATCGACTTCGGCTGGCCCGGCAGGTTGATGATCAGCGCAGCATGATCCGCCGTTTCGCGGATCACCGCCACCTGGCGCGACAGGATCGCGGTCGGCACGAAATTCAGGCTGATCTGCCGCATCTGCTCGCCGAATCCCGGCATTGCTTTGGTCGCGACCGCGAGCGTGGCCTCGGGCGTCACGTCGCGGCGCGACGGGCCGGTGCCGCCGGTGGTGAGCACCAGATCGCAACCGGCCTGATCGACCAGTTCGATGAGCGTGGCGGAGATGGTCGGGGCGTCGTCCTGAATCAGGCGCGTGACAACCTGCCACGGCGAACTCAGCGCGGCCCCGAGCCATTCCTGCAGCGCAGGAATGCCCTTGTCCTCGTAGACGCCCGTGGACGCGCGGTCGCTGATCGACACGAGGCCGATCAGGATTTCGTCCGGGTGGCTGCGTGTGAGCTTTTGGGTGGAATCAGGCGTCGCGGTCGTCATCGTCGTTTTCCTCAACGTCGTCGTCAGCGGAATCCGTCGCTGCCGCGAGGGCCGTCCGCGTTCTTGATCCACTGGAACAGTTCGCGCAAGTAGCGCGGCGGCTTGCCCTGCTGCGCTTCCTTGCGGGCGTTGCGGATGAGCGTGCGGCCCTGCTGCGGATCGGCGTTCGGGTGCTGGCGGATGAATTCCGTGAGCGCGGCGTCGTCGGCGAGCAGTTTCTCGCGGGTGCGCTCGATCCAGTGCAGCTTGGCCGTTTCCGCCTTGTTGACGCCGTTGTACGTGTCGAGCGCGGTGCGCAGCGCGGCGGTTTCGTCGTCGAGTAGCGAGCGCATCACGCGGCCCACGTATTGCAGCTGACGGCGCTTGCCTTCGTGGTCGGTGATGCGGCGCGCCTCGCGCACGGCGTCGTCGAGTTTTTCGGGCATCGGCATGCGCTTGAGCGCGTCTTTGGGCAGCGCGATCAGCGCCGCGCCCAGCTCCTGCAGCGCGTGCATTTCGCGCTTCAGCTGGGACTTGCTCGGGCGGTCGTAGCCGTTCTCGTCGACTTCCGGCTCGGCGGATTCGATGGGTTGAATGCGGGTTTTGCGTGTCATGCCGATATTGTAGCGTGCCGGACCCGGCGAACCCGCCTCGGCGCTGTCTGGCGCCGCGCGCGCCGTGCGAAAAACCGTGCGCGAAGCCAGGTGCGCGAGCGCTTAGCTTGCTATGATCGCGGGATGCTTCAACGATGCCCATGCGCCTGTGATCCCTACATGAAGGAACACGAGGCACAGGCGAGGCACACGCGAGTCGCGCGAGCAGGTGCGAGCGCGCATGGACGAACACCCGGGCCGCTCGGCCCCACAAGGACGGCAACGACAATGGCAACAGACATGGACGTCAGGCAGCGCTTTTTTCCGCATACCCAGGATGAACTGAAGGAAATCGCCTCGGACATCCTTCGTCACGCGAAGTCGCTCGGCGGCACCGACGCCGCGACCGAAATTTCCGAAGGCGACGGCCTGTCAGTCTCCGTGCGGCGCGGCGAAGTCGAGACGATCGAGCACAACCGCGACAAGATGGTCGGCGTGACGGTGTTCATC
This sequence comes from uncultured Paraburkholderia sp., assembly GCA_940746715.1. GTDB lineage: Bacteria > Pseudomonadota > Gammaproteobacteria > Burkholderiales > Burkholderiaceae > Paraburkholderia. The sequence goes on along the minus strand of CALNWN010000001.1, from coordinate 833,293 downwards.
GGCAACAAGCGGGGCAATGCGAGCACCTCGGACTTTTCGTCTCAGGCGCTGAAGGACACGGTCGCGGCGGCGTACAACATTGCCCGCTTCACGGCGGAAGACGATTGCGCCGGCCTCGCCGAAGCCGAGCTGCTCGAAACCGAGCCGCGCGACCTCGACCTCTATCACCAGTGGAATCTGTCCGCGGACGAAGCGGTGGAGATCGCCCGTCGCGCGGAAGACGCCGCGTTCGCCACCGATCCGCAGATCAAGAACTCCGAGGGCGCGAGCGTGTCGGCCCAGCATTCGCAGTTCGTGCTCGCCACGTCGCGCGGTTTTCTCGCGGGCTATCCGTACTCGCGCCATTACATTGCGTGCGCGCCGATTGCCGGCAGCGGCCGCAACATGCAGCGCGACGACTGGTACACGTCCACGCGCAGCGCCGAACAGCTGGCCGATCCGGAAGCTGTCGGCCGATATGCGGCGCAGCGTGCGCTCGCGCGTATCGGTGCGCGCGGTCTCGATACGCGCAAGGTGCCGGTGCTGTTCGAGGCGCCGCTCGCCGCCGGGCTGCTCGGCGCCTTCGTGCAGGCCACGAGCGGCGGCGCGCTCTATCGCAAGACGTCGTTTCTCGTCGACAGCCTCGGCAAGCCGGTGTTCGCGCCGCATGTGCAGATCGTCGAAGATCCGCACGTGCCGCGCGCCATGGGCAGCGTGCCGTTCGACGAGGAAGGCGTGCGTACGCGCCAGCGCTCCGTCGTGAAAGACGGCGTCGTGGAAGGCTATTTCCTCTCGACGTATTCGGCGCGCAAGCTCGGCATGCAGACCACCGGCAATGCCGGCGGGTCGCACAACCTGTCGCTGCTCAGTTCCAGCACGCGCGCTGAGGACGACTTCGAGGAAATGCTGCGCAAGCTCGGCACCGGCCTGCTGCTGACCGAACTGATGGGGCAGGGCGTCAACTATGTGACGGGCGACTACTCGCGCGGCGCGTCGGGCTTCTGGGTCGAAAACGGCAAGATCCAGTATCCGGTCGAGGAAATCACGGTGGCGAGCACGCTGCAGGAGATGTTCCGCCATATCGTCGCGATCGGCGCCGATACCATCACGCGCGGCACGAAGCAGACCGGCTCGGTGCTGATCGAACGGATGACGATCGCGGGGCAGTAAGCGGTTTTTCGCTTCCGGCGCCGCCACGCTGCAGACAAAAACGCCACGCAAGTTTTTGCGTGGCGTTTTGTTTTTGACGGCGCGCTCAGGGGTGGTGACAGGGGTGCTGCTGGCGTGCTTATGGAAAGCTTACGGAGCGCTCATGGCGCGTTGATGGCCCATGCGCGGCGCCAGCCACGCTGTTTGCGTCAGTGGGTCTTGCGCCTGTAGGTCACGAACGCATAGTCGAAATCGTTCGGCGCATCCGCGCGATGCGTTTCGTGCGCGACTTCTTCCCACTCGTCCGGGTCGACTGCGGGGAACGTCGCGTCGCCCTGAAAATCGGCCGAAATCTCGGTCACGATCAGTTTGTCCGCGAGACGCAGTCCTTCCACATACAACTGCGCGCCGCCAATCAGAAACGCTTCGGGCGCCTGATCCTGTGCGGCGAGCTTCAGCGCTTCGTCGAGCGTGGTGGCGGCGTCGCAGCCCTGGAAGCGCCGTGTCGCGTCGCGCGTCACGACAATGTTGCGGCGTCCCGGCAATGGCCTGCCGATCGACTCATGCGTCTTGCGGCCCATGATGATGGGCGCGCCCATGGTCGTGCGCTTGAAAAACGCGAGGTCTTCGGGAAGTCGCCAGGGCAACTGGCTGTCGCGGCCGATCACGCCGTTATTGGCGCGAGCGACGATCAGAGTGAGCGTCGTCATCGAATGGAAGGGGGAATGTAATCGCACCGATTCTACCTGACGCCGGCGCCCGGGCCGCAGCGCGGCCTGCCTTCTGCCGATTGCGCGCCCCGATTGCCGCGGGACGACGCCGGCTATTTGCACAAATCGTCCGGCGCCAGCTGCTGCACGTTGTTGGCGGCGTCTGACGGAACCGGTAAGGGCAAAGGCAGCGGCGGAGCAATTTCGTCCCATAATGGTTACGCGCGCGGGCGCGGTCAGCTCCCGTCGGAGCGCCAGCGCCGGCGCCCCGAATTCGGACGCGCGGTTCTGCCGCGAGCGAAGCGCGTCGGCAACCGCGGCGGGACGCCGCTCCGGCAAAAGCGCCGCGCGCAGCGCAATCCGCATCCGACGGATGCCCAGCAAGGGTGATCGCATGATGTGCCTCCTAAGGCACGCCAATTAGCGAAACACATGCCACCGCGCGCAATCCCTTGGCCCGTCGGCAGGCAACCGGCTCATCGCGCAGGCGAATTAAACGAATTGGCTGAAAACGTTTCAGCTCTGAAACGGCGAGAAGAAAAATACCTATTAAGTGTTAATTGCGGCGGTGAACTACCTGCGCCGCTATGTCTGAGAAAAGCGCTTCCAGAATTGCTTATCCGTAAGCTGACTACTTATTTATCGACCGGCGCGCCTTGCTGGGCAAGGGGAGGCGGATTAAATTCGCATAATTGTTTTCCAAGCGGCGCGCGTATAGTAAGCTCTCGGAAAGAGCTCCGAATTTAAAAAAGCCCGCTAACGGGCCTTCTCAAACACACACGCCGCTTTCCGGGGATCAGCTGTCCGCACGGAATGGAATGGCCGTTCGGTTTTTGCTATTTGCGAATCCCGAATGTGCCAGCGTGTCTGAATTGCGGTTCAGGTGCGTGCATCATCCTTAACGTTCGTTGACGAGAGGATCTGAATAATGGAACCCGCTAATGGAACCCGCAACGCGGCAACTGATTTACTTTCGCGCGAGCCGGGCCGTACGCGCCGGTTCGGCAGCGGCAGCGGGTGGCCTGCTCGACCTGTCCAGTCATTTCCAGCCGCATGAAATTGCCGCCTTCGAATCCTGCCTGACCATGCCGAATGTCGGCTGGGTCGCTGCGACCATGCCCGGTCAGCTTCAGGACGCGGCGCTGCGCCGCCTCGTGCGCGATTATTGTTTCGACTATGTGACCGTGCCGTATTCCGGCGACCGGATCGTCGACTCGGTCGGCCATGCGTACAGCATGATTTCGCTCGGCGAACCGGCTTCGAACGATGCTTCGCAAGGCGCCGAAGGCGAAATGGTCGGCTCGTGCGACGCCATGCTCGCGCTTTTCCGCTCCATCCGCAAAGTCGCAATGACGGACGCGCCCGTGTTTATTTCCGGCGAATCGGGCACCGGCAAGGAACTGACGGCAGTCGCGATTCACGAACGCTCGGCGCGGCGCGTTCACCGGCGCGAACCAGCGCAAGATCGGCCGGGTCGAAGCGGCCAACGGCGGCACGCTCTTTCTCGATGAAATCGGCGACCTGCCGCTTGAAAGCCAGGCAAGCCTGTTGCGCTTTTTGCAGGAGCGCAAGGTCGAGCGGCTGGGCGGCCATTCCGCAATCGACGTCGACGTGCGGATCATTTCCGCGACGCACGTGGACATGACCGCCGCGATGATCGAAGGGCGGTTCCGCTCGGACCTCTATCACCGCCTGTGCGTGCTGCAGATCGACGAACCGCCGCTGCGCGCGCGGCAAGGACATCGAGCTGCTCGCGCGTCACATGCTGGAGCGTTTCAAGAAGGACGCGAGCCGGCGGCTGCGCGGTTTCGCGCCGGACGCGATCGCGGCTTTGCACAACTACGGCTGGCCGGGCAACGTCCGCGAACTGATCAACCGCGTGCGGCGGGCGATCGTGATGTCCGAGGGACGCGCGATCACCGCGCGCGACCTCGAACTGGCCGAGTATGTCGAGATCGTGCCGGTGTCGCTCGCTCAGGCGCGCGAAGCCGCCGAACGTCAGGCTATCGAGCTTGCGCTGCTGCGTCATCGCGGGCGTCTCGGCGACGCCGCGCAGGAGCTCGGTATTTCCCGCGTGACCTTGTACCGGCTGCTCTGCTCGCACGGCATGCGTCATATGGAAAGCGGCCGCTGTCGACGTCACATGGCGGCCTGCCGGCTTCGGTGCCGCATCTCTGAAAGGCGGCGCGTCACGCTTGTGAACGCCGCCCTGGGTGCGCTGAGGCGGCCGGGCGGTTGCAAGCTGCGGCCTTTGCCGAGTCTCGCCGCACCTCGTCGCACTTTGTCGCACTTTGTCGCACTTTGTCGCGCGCGGTTGTCTGCCGCGCTACCTGTGGGTTCCCGTCCGCTGGGCCTCGCGCATCGCGCATATCTTTGCGCAATCCCGTGCGCTGCCGATGCGTCGGCGTGAATGTCGGCGGCGGATGGCCGTGCTTGGTAAAATCGGGTTTTCCGCTCAATCTCGCCGCGCGCCGCTTGGCGCTTGCGCCGCGCCGAAGGAACCCGCATGAAACAATACCTGGACCTCGTCCGCACGATTCTCGACACCGGCACGTGGCAGGAGAACCGCACCGGCATCCGCACGATCAGCATGCCGGGCGCCATGCTGCGCTTCGATCTCCAGCAGGGTTTCCCGGCGGTGACGACGAAAAAACTCGCGTTCAAGTCGGCCGTGGGCGAACTCGTCGGCTTCCTGCGCGCGTCGCGCAGCGCGGCGGATTTCCGCGATCTCGGCTGCAAGGTGTGGGACGCGAATGCGAACCAGAATCCGCAGTGGCTGGCCAACCCGTATCGCGAGGGCCCGGACGATCTCGGCGATGTGTACGGCGTGCAATGGCGCCAGTGGCCGGCCTACAAGGTGCTGGACGCCGGCGCGGCCGCGCAACTGGCCGACGCGACCGCGCGCGGCTTTCGCATAGTGACGGAATTCGACGAAAACGGCAGCCGCAAGGTGCTGCTGTACAAGGCAATCGATCAGTTGCGCCAGTGCCTCGACACGATCATGCAGAACCCGTCGGACCGGCGCATTCTGTTTCATGCGTGGAACCCGGCAGTGCTGGACCAGATCGCGCTACCGGCTTGTCACCTGCTTTATCAGTTCCTGCCGAACGTCGCGCGTCGCGAGATTTCTCTGTGCCTGTACATTCGCAGCAACGACGTCGGGCTCGGCACGCCGTTCAACCTGACCGAGGGCGCGGCGTTGCTGCATCTGGTCGGCCGTTTGACGGACTATACGCCGCGCTGGTTCACGTACTTTATCGGCGACGCGCACATCTACGAAAATCAGCTCGACATGCTGCAGCAGCAGCTCACGCGCGAGCCTTATGACAGCCCGACGCTGGCTATTTCCGACCGCGTGCCGGACTACGCGAACACCGGCGTGTACGAACCCGAATGGCTGGAGAAGATCGAGCCGTCAGATTTTTCGATGATCGGCTACCGGCATCACGAACCGCTGACAGCGCCGATGGCCGTTTGAGACACGCGACAGGAAAAAGCCCCCGCGATGCGCAATCGCGGGGGCTTTTTTATGCGGCTGAGCGGCGGTTTGTGAAGAAGCGAAGGGCGCTTAGCCTCGGTGATGCTCGTCGTGGCCACCGCCCGAATGCTGGTCTCCGTGCGGAGCCTGCGGTTGCGGCTGCGGACGCGGTTCCTGACGCGGCTGCATCTGCTGCTGCGGATGGAACTCAGCACGCGCTTGCTGCTGCGCTCGCGCATCAAACCCCGGCTGCGCCTGCTGCGGACGACCCTCCGGACGCGGCGCCTGTTGAACCTGCGCCCGCTCGACGGCCTGCGGCCGGTATTCCTGCTGCGCCGGCTGTGGAACCCGCTGCTGCCCTTGCGTTTCTCCCGCACGTGGCCGCGGCGCAAACGCCGGATTTTCGACAGGATGCGGCACCTCGCGCTGGCGCATCGCTGCGTTGGCGTCGGCACCAGCCTGCTGCGGGACGCCGACCCTTGCCGCCTGCGGGTCCTCACCGCCTCGCGGCCGGCTCTGCTGCGCTTGCTGGGCCATCGGCACATGCGGCTGGGTCCACGCCGGCTCATGGCGGCCGTCGGTCGCGGCTTGCTGAGCCATGCCATGTTGTTGCGCGAAGCCCGACGCCTTACCGCCGTTCTCACGCGGTGGACGCGGCACGCCGTTGGACGGCGCACCCGCCGCGCCAGGCTGCGGTTCGTTGGCCTGCACCGGCACGCCGGGCCGCGCTTGTTGTGGGCCTGCATGCTGCGATTGAGCTGGCATTAGCGCTTGCATCTGGCCGTGCGTCTGGCCCTGCATTTGACCTGGCATTCGACCCGGCATTGGCCCTTGCATCTGGCCGATGCTAGGCGCCTCGCCCGGCCCCCGGCCCGCCTCGCCGGCGCGCTCAGCCATGCCAGGCGCAGCCTGCCCACCGGCCCCGGGCTGCGGAACCGGCGCCCCTGCTGCCGCGCCCGGCATCCGCCCGGGCAGATGCGACTGCACGATCCGCACATTCTGCGTCGGCAAGGCACCGGCCCCGCCGGCGAAGCGAGCAGGCACCGACGTTCGCACGATCGGCTGTCCCGCGCCCGGCACGCGTGCCCCGCTCTGGGCGAAGCGCTGGGCAAGAGCGTCGTGGTAAGCAGGCGGCAGCGACGGACTGCGCGTCGCCACCACGGGACGGCTCATGACGCCCGCCGGCGGCCGGTCGTTCGCGCGACGCTGGCCGGGCCCGAAGCTCTCGCGCACCGGCGCGATGCCGGGCGCGCCCGGATTGATCCGCGCATTGCGCCACTGCGCAGGATCCACCTTCTGCGCGAAGCGGCCCACCGGCTGCCCGTGCACGAAAGCCGTCGCCGGCACGGCGGTCACGGCCCGCGGCGCCCGATAGTTGATGTACGTGTTATGGATGTTGGTGATGTGGTAGTTGTTGACCACCGTCGTTTGATTGACGCGTTCGTAGTAGCGCGGGCTCCAGTTGTCGTGCCCGTCCCACTGCGGATGCCAGCGCTCGCCCGGGCCGAGCGGGAACCACGCGACGCCCGCCGCTATCGCGCCGCCAATCGCCAGATTCACGCCCCAGTCGACACCACCGCCGCCACCGCCGACGAATGCCACCAGCGCCGGGGCGTAGACCGGCGGCGCGCTGACCACGACGGGGCCGGGCACCCACGCCCAGGAATCGTCGACATAAGCCCAGCGGCCATAGTGGTAGGGCGCGAAGCCCCACGGCGCGTCGTCCACCCACGTCCAGCCCCACGGCGCCTGCCAGACCCAGTGGCCGTCGTGGTAAGGCGCCCAGCCGGCGGGCGTCGCGCGCGGCACCCACACTTCGCCGTACTCCGGGCTGTTGCGCCAGGTGCCGTTGGCGTCGAGGTCCTGGTAACCCGGAATTTCGCGCGAGACGTAGCGCGCCGACACGGAGCGGTCTTCCGCGGCGTCGCGGCTCGCGGCCCATTGGTCGAAGGCGTCCGGGCCCGGCACGCCGTTGTCGGCGAGCGCCTGCAGGTTGGTGCCGGCAAAGCGCATCTGCTGGCCGGCGGCGAGCGGCACCTCGCCGCCGTCGCCATAAACCGTCGCGCTGCCGCTGCGCACGGTGACGGTGGTGCTGCTGCCGTCCGGTGCGACGTCGACGCGGTAGTCGCCCGGCCCGTTCAGCCCGAGCGCGAGGTTCGGCGTGTTGATTTCATATGATGACCCCGGCGGCAGCTCCCGCACATGCGCCGACAGCGTGCCTTGAGCGACCTTGAGCTGCGCGCTGTTGTCGTCGAGGTTGAGCAGGTCGAGGCTCGTGGACTGACCGAGACGCATGGCCGTAGAGCCGATATGCAGTTCCGAGCGCGCGTTCTGATCGTTCCACAACTGGTCGCCGGTGGTTAGCGGCCGGTTGATCTGGGCGTACGACCAGTCGGCGGCGCCGGCCGGCTTCGTGGTGACGGTTCCGGCCATGTAGTTCAGGCGCGCGACGCGCCCCGGCGGATTGGTGTTCTGTGTGGCCGTGCCTTGCGGCGGAAGGCCGGCTTCCTGCGCGAGCGCGCACTGCGTGGCGAACAGAAAGGCCGCGGTGGCGAGCAGCGTATAGCCGAGGGTGCGATGTCTGGACGGTAGGTGTGGTGTCATGGTTTTCATGATGCGTTCTCCGACGGACGATGCACATGCAGCATCCGTAAACTACTCTACCCGTACCGTCTGTTTCAAGGCCACCACATTTGTAAGGCCGGCTCACCAGCGGTAACAAAAGGTCTCGATCGGGCGTCGGCCGGGCTTTTTTCCCGCATTCGTCGAATATGCAGTCGCCTCAACCGCGCTTTTGGAGAGCTTCGAGGCCGGCGTCGCGTTGCCTCGCCGCCTCGCTCACTCGGCGAGAAAAGCGTCGAAATGCCGATGACCCGCAGGCGTAATCCGCAGAATGCGCGGCCGCTCGGTTCGTTCGACCCAGCCGCGAGCCGCCCACGATTCGAGCAACGCTGCGCCGAGCGCGCCGCCCAGGTGCGGGCGCCGTTCGCTCCAGTCCGGGCACGTGCAGGCGAAGCGGCGCCGGCGGCTGCGCTGCGCGGACAGGTCGATGCCCCAGTCGGCGAAGCGGGCGGCGCCGTCCGCCGTGGCTTCCAGCGACGTGCCTTGCACGCTCAACAGGCCGCGCCCGACGAGCCGCTCGAAGACGCGCACCGACAATTCGCCCGCCATATGGTCGTAGCAGGTGCGCGCGTAGCGCATCTCGGTCGGCACGGTGCGCACCGGTCGCGGCGCCGGACGCTACCTCGAGCGCGAGCAGCCCGCCGTCCGTGAGACGCGCAAGATGCGCGTTGGCCGCCGACGGCGACAGTCCCGCGATCATCGTCAATTCGCCGGCGGGGCGGGCACTGCCGTCCATGAGCGCCCACAGCATGGCCGCCCGGCCGGGGTCCGCCAGCAGCGCGCCGATCCGGCTGAGGCCTGGAAAATGATTGTGTTCGTCTGCGAGGATAGCGGGCATGGGGCGCTCCATGTTCAGTCGTGTCGGCGCTACGCGGGCCGCGCAACGTGTCATGCAGCCACTTTACGCGGCCCATGCATTCGATGTTTCAGCCTAGCGTGAACCGTGGATTGCAGCAGCTACGAAAACCCGGCGCCGCCGCGCGCGGGATTCGCTTCTGCGTGCGCCTGCCGCGCCAGGCTAGAATCGACGCCTGTCTTTGCAGGGAACGCGGTCATGAAAATGGTTTTGGCGCTGGTGGCGTCCATTGTGCTGCTGGGCGCTTGCGCACAGGGCGGTTCGGCATCGGGCAACGGCAGCGTCACGATGTACGGCACGATCGACGAGGGCATTACTTTCCACAAGTGACGGGCCGGCAGGCTCATGGCGTGCCGCAGATCTCGCCGGGTTGGCAGTAAGTGATGCATCATTGTCATGACTGCCACGCGCGGTCGTGTGACGATGAGGTTTTCGTCACTCGAGCCGTCTCGCTCACCGTGGCCGCCGCAGCGTGAATGGCCGCTGTGCGGGCGGTGACTGCCAGGGCCAACTTTTCGCCGCCGGGACCGATCCATGCCGCCTGCCGCTTCTGCTGTCACAACCGCTGCTTCGACAACCGACGCCACAACCGCCCCTTCCACAACCGCCGCTACCGGGACCGGCTCCGCTCCGCCCGCGGACCGGCACGGTTCCGACCCGCATGGCCGACGCGCCGCGCGCGTACTACCTCTCTGCCAGGCGTTGTACACCTCGTCGGTATCGATCTCACGCTGACGGGCCTCGTCGGCTATACGCTCGCCGACGACAAGACGCTTGCCATGCTGCCTTTCTCGCTGATCACCGTGGCGGCCGCGCTCACGACCATCTTCGCGTCCTTCCTGATGGCGCGCATCGGCCGCCGCGCGGGCTTCGTGCTCGGCGCGGGCGTCGGCGCGCTGGGCGGCACGGTGTCCGTGTGGGCGATTTTTCACCACGACTTCTGGGCCTTTTGCGCGGGCACCACGACTGTCGGCGTGTTTCAGGCGTTCGCGCAGTACTACCGGCTCGCCGCCGCCGACGCCATCGGGCTCGAAGGCAAGAGCCGGGCGATTTCGACGGTGCTCACGGGCGGCGTGGTCGCGGCCGTGTGCGGGCCGCTGCTCGCCGCGTGGAGCAAGGACTGGCTCGCGCCGGTGGCCTTCGCGGGGTCGTATGCGCTCGTGACCGGACTCGGGCTCGCGTCGATCGTGCTGCTGATGCTGCTTTACCGCGACATGGCGCCCGTGCCCGCCGCGGTCGCGTCCCATGACGCACCGCGGCCTCTCGGCGAGATCGTGCGGCAGCCCATTTTCGCGGCGGCGCTCGCCAACAATGCGCTCGGCTACGCCGTCATGATGTTCGTGATGACCGCGACGCCGATTGCGGCGGTGGCGTGCGGTCACAGCATCGGCGACGGCGCGGCGATCATCCAGTGGCATCTGGTCGGCATGTTCGCGCCGTCGCTGTTTTCGGCGCGGCTGATCGGGCGCTTCGGCGTGTTGCCGGTGATCGGCGGGGGCATCGTGCTGTCGGCGCTGTGCGGCGTATTCGCGCTGCGTTCGACCGACATCGTGCATTTCTACGCGGCGCTCGCGTGTCTCGGCGTCGGCTGGAACTTCATGTTCGTCGGCGGCTCGACGCTGCTCGCGCAGTCGTACCGGCCGTCCGAGCGCGCCAGAACGCAGGCCACCAGCGAATTCACGACCTTTGCGTGTTCCGCGCTCGGTTCGCTGTTCGCCGGGCAATTGCTGGCGCGCTTCGGCTGGGTACGATTAATGCGGCCATCTTCCCGCTGCTCGCCGTCGCGGCGCTTGCCACGCTGGCCTACGCGCGCTCGGCCGCGCGCCGCTCCGCCGCGGGAGCTGTGTGATGAGCGTGCGGCATATCGTGTTCGCCGTTGCACCCGATCTCGTGTTGCTCGACGCGTGCGGCCCGCTGGAGGCGTTCTGGCGCGCGGAGTTGACCCTGGCCGCGGGCAACGGCAACGGCCAGGGCGCGTTGTCCATGCCGCCGTCGACGCCCGCGCCGCCCGTGGCGTATCGCACGACGGTCGCGTCCGTCGACGGCGGTGTCCTGCGGACGTTTCCGGGCCTGCCGGTCGTCACCGAGCGGCTCGACTCGCTCGACGCCGAGCCGATCGACACGCTGATCGTCCCGGGCGTTCCGATCGACGAGCACTGCACGCTGCAGCCGAACTCGTCGCGTGGATCAGGCGCAATGCGCCGCGCGCCGCCCAACCCGCGAAGCCGGCGGCGCCATCACGGCGCCGAGTGCCCCACCATATCGCCCGGACGCACCCATTCGTCGAATTGCTGTTCCGTCACGTGGCCGAGCGCGAGCGCCGCGGCTTTCAGCGTGGTGCCTTCCTTGTGCGCCTTCTTCGCGATCTGCGCGGCCTTGTCGTATCCGATATGCGGATTGAGCGCCGTGACCAGCATCAGCGATTCGTTGAGCAGCGTGTCGATCCGTTCGCGGTTCGGCTCGATGCCGACCGCGCAGTTCTCGTTGAAACTGTGCGCGCCGTCCGTCAGCAGACGGATGGACTGCAGCACGTTGTGCGCGATCATCGGCCTGAATACATTCAGTTCGAAGTTGCCGCTCGCGCCGCCGATGTTCACCGCGACGTCATTGCCGAACACTTGCGCACAGAGCATCGTCACTGCTTCCGACTGCGTCGGGTTGACCTTGCCTGGCATGATCGAGCTGCCCGGTTCATTCTCGGGAATGGACAGTTCGCCGAGTCCGCAGCGCGGGTCGCTTGCGAGCCAGCGGATGTCGTTCGCGATCTTGTTCAGGCTCGCGGCCACCGTCTTCAGCGCGCCGTGCGCGAACACGAGCGCGTCAGCTGCGGCCATCACTTCGAACTTGTTGGGCGCGGAAACAAAGGGCACGCCGGTAAGCTGCGCGATGGCCGCCGCGACCTTCTGCGCGAACTGCGGATGCGCGTTCAGACCGGTGCCGACCGCCGTGCCGCCCTGCGCGAGTTCATACAAATGCGGCAGTGCCGATTCGACGTGGCGAATGCCCTGGTCGAGCTGCGCCACATAGCCGGAAAACTCCTGGCCGAGCGTGAGCGGCGTGGCGTCCTGCAAGTGCGTGCGGCCGATCTTGACGATGCCGGCGAACGCCTTCGCCTTGCCGTCGAGCGTATCGCGCAGCGTCTTCAACGCCGGCAGCAGATGCTTGACGATGCCATACGCGGCGGCCACGTGCATGGCCGTCGGGAACACGTCGTTCGACGACTGCCCGCGGTTCACGTCGTCGTTCGGATGGACCTTGCGCGACTCGCCGCGCTCGCCGCCGAGCAGCTCGCTCGCGCGATTCGCGATCACCTCGTTAAGGTTCATGTTGGTCTGCGTACCGGAGCCGGTTTGCCAGACCGCGAGCGGAAATTCTTCGGGATGCTTGCCGTCGATAATCTCGTCGGCTGCCTGCACGATCGCGCGCGCCTTGTTTTCGTCGAGCATGCCGAGGCCTAAGTTCACCTCGGCGGCTGCGCGCTTGATGACGGCGAGCGCGGTGATCAGCTCGGGCGACTGCTTCTCGGTGGAAATGCGGAAATTCTGCAGCGAGCGCTGCGTTTGCGCGCCCCATAGGCGGGCATTCGGCACGGCGATTTCACCGAACGTATCGCGCTCCATTCGAACGTCTTCAGTCATGGTTCAGCTCCGCTTTAAAGTTCTGCATTGACCGGCAATAGGGAGAATAGCCCGGTTAGCAGATTCCGGTACAACCCTGCCTGCGGGTCGAAAATATAGCTTCGACGTGCGCCGTTCTCGACGTCCGTCCACACGAGCAGCGACGGCGGCGCGCCGATCGAGCGCAGATAGGTGAGCTGCGCCTCGTCCGCGAGCGTGACGTGATAGCTTTCTTGCGGGCCGATGGCGCGCTGGAAGATGTCAGCGATCTGCGCCGCGAGCTGCGGACTGTGAATCACCAGCGCGAGTTGGGTGTTCAGATGCGCCGAGCGCGGATCGAGGTTCATCGAACCGATCACGAGAATGCGGCGGTCAATCACATAAGTCTTCGCATGCAGGCTCGCACGCGATTGCGAGCCGGCGACACCCGCCGGCGGCGTTTCTTGGCGCGGCCGGAATTCATACAATTCGACGCCTTGCTTAAGCAGCGGCACGCGAAACGGACTGTAGCCGGCCTGCACGGCGACCGCGTCGGTGGCGGCCAGCGAATTCGTCAGGATCGCTACACGCACGCCGCGATGCGTGAGCTCGCCGAGCGACTTCACGCCTGCATCGTGCGGAACGAAATAGGGCGAGACGATCAGGAAGTCCTTGCGTGCGTCCTTCATCAGTTCGCCGAGGCGCTGCATCGGCGGGCCCACGTAGTCCGGCGACGGCTTCTCGATCTTCTCCGGGTCATCGACCTTGAACTCGGCCTGCGCCCATGTCAGGCCGAGCTGCCTGCCGGCAATCTGCGCGGCGAGCGGCGTCGCGTTCAACGGCTTCGCGTTGTACGGATCCGCATTCGTGCGCTAGTGCTTGCGAAGATCGTCGCGTGTCTGGTCGAGTTCCTTCGGCTCGAACGTCTGCTTGTTCAGCACACCGAGCGGATAGGCGAGGCTGCTGTTCCAGTAGTCGTCGAAGCTCGCGGAAACATCCGCGGTGATCGGGCCGGCCGCGAGCACGTCGATGTCGCGGAACTGCAGCACCTCGCTCGCGCTGAAGTATTCGTCGCCGAGATTGCGCCCGCCGACAATCGCCAGCTGGTTATCCGCGATCATCGCCTTGTTGTGCATGCGGCACGTGAAATGGCCGATCTGCGTGAACAGATTCGTGGTGCGTTCAAACATGCCTTCATGCGCGCTGCCGAACGGATTGAAGACGCGAATCTCGATGTTCTTTGCGAATTGAGGCCCGCCATGATCTGGTCGATGTCCTTGAAATTCAGGTCGTCGACCAGCATGCGCACGCGCACGCCGTGATCCGCTGCATAGAGCGCCGCGCCGAGCAGCAGCTTGCCGGTGGTGTCCTCGTTCGCGATGTAGTACTGCATGTCGAGCGTTTTTGTCGCCGCGCGGGCGAGCGCAATGCGCATCTGCAAGGCGTCCGTGCCGCTCGACAGCACGCGAAAGCCCGACTCGCCCGGATGAGCGGCTTCGAGCGGTTGCAGCGCCGCGCGAAGCGGCGTGTTGTCGGTGGCGGGCAGCGCGTGAGTGACCGTGCGATCGAACGCGGTGGCGGGCGGCTTGCTTGCGCACGCGGTCAGAAATGCCGATGCGCAGCACAGCAGGAAGAAATGTCTCGCAAAACCGAGTGCGCGTTTGCGCTACGTTGCGGTCTGCTTTTGTTGTAGATGCCACTGCACGCTTTTCCCCTATTTGTTCAGGCTTTTCGTGCGGCGGTGCATGGACACACGCTGCCGAGAAATCCATTCTAAGGGGAATCGGGCCCTCGTTGCCGTGGCCCGAACTCTCAGACGCGCTCGGCGTTCAGTACGGGTTTGCCGTCGGGATGCGTCGAGCCTTTCGCAGGGCGTCCCGCCCAGAAGCCCGCCAGCAGCGAGCCCGACAGGTTGTGCCACACGGAGAAGAGGGCGCCCGGCAATGCGGCGATCGGCGTGAAATAGAGTTTGCCGAGCGTCGCCGCGAGGCCCGAGTTCTGCATGCCGACTTCGATGGCGAGCGTGCGGCACACTGCTTCGTCGAAACCGAGCAGGCGGCCGCCCCAATAACCGCCGAGCAGCCCGATGCCGTTATGCAGCACGACGCCGAGCATGACGACGAGACCGACCGACGCAATGCTCTTTTGCGTGCCGCTCACCACCGCGCCGATGATCAGCAGAATCGCCACCATCGACACGAGCGGCAGCACCGGCTCCACCTTGCGCACCGCCTTGCCGAACAGATGGTTCACCGCGAGCCCGACGACGATCGGCAGCGCGACGATTTGCAGAATGCTCATCAGCATGCCGTGGACGTCGACGGCGATCGACGCATCCACGTAAAGACGCGTGAGCAGCGGCGTCGCAAACACGCCGACGAGGGTGGACAGCGCGCTGATCGTCACCGAGAGCGCGACGTCGCCGCGCGCGAGATAGATCATCACGTTCGACGCCATGCCGCTCGCCACGCTGCCGACCAGCACCATGCCGGCGATCACCGGCGCGGGCCGCGTGAAGACGCGCTGAAAGTCCGCGACGGACAGCGTGACGCCCATCGCCAGCATGATGATGGTGAGGAGCGTGGTGAAGTGCGGCGCGATGCCGCCGAACGAAGCCGGTGAACAACAAACACGCGGCGACCGAAATGAGCACGGCCCAAAGCGGAAAGAGACGGGTGATGCGGGCAAGCATGAGACGAGGTCCTTGGTAATGTATTTTTTGCGAGAAGCGGGGGTGTTTTGTCCGCGAGGATGCGGCGGTAACGGGCGATGGTGTGCCGCAGCCGCAGCGCGTGACGGCGAGCGCGCGTCAGCGCCTGCCACGCAGCGTGTGCGTAGCGGCGGATGCGGTTCGTTCGTCGACAGCGAGAGCAATGCGTCCGCGGATGGCGGACCTGCCGGCGGCGCGGTCCTTTGTGGGGCGCGCGGGCGTGTTTTTCAGCGCAATGACCCGGTTCGCCCGACTCGCGCCGAAAGCGGCATTTTACCGTTGAGGCGGCAAGCCTGCTGAGCGACTCGTTGCGCGCGCAACCAGTTTGCGTTTCAGCCGATGACTGAAGGTGAGTGTTCGGCGCGGCGCCGCAAAGCGGCTCGTCGCTGCGTTGCGATTACCGCTGCCGGAATCTTGCCCATGCCCGTGTCCGCGCCTCGTGAGTGGGCGAGGCGTACCCGCTCGTCGTCGCTTTAAACTGATGCGGCGGGCGGCGCATCCGCGGCCGCCGGCACGCGGCGCAGGCTCAGCTTGTGAAAGCGCAGCGTCATCAGCAGCGCGACGCTCGCGAGACCCGCCGCGAGTCCCCACCACAAACCGCGCGCGCCCAGCCCAAAATGAAACGCAAGCATGTAGCCGGTCGGAAAGCCGATCACCCAGTAACCGAAGGCGGCCGCCATCATCGGAATGCGCGTGTCTTTCAGGCCGCGCAGGCAACCTGAACCTCCGTCGACGATCTGAAAAATGGCGGCCACGCCGAGCAGCGAACTGGCGAGCGCGACGGTCGCCGCATTCGCAGGATCGTCCAGATGCAGGTACAAGCCGACGATTCAATGCGGCGCCGCGATCAGCACGATACCCGAGAGCGTCATGAAGCCGACGCCGAGCGCGAGCGTGACGAAACCCGCGTGGCGCGCGGCGAGCGGCTGTCCGGCGCCGGACCAGAAGCCGACTCGCACATTGGCCGCCTGGCCGATCGCAAGCGGCACCATGAACGCCACCGAGGCGACATTCAGCGCAATCTGATGCGCGGCCAGTTGCGCCTCGCCGAGCAGGCCGACCATCAGGCCTGTGGCGAGAAAGAGCGTCGACTCGACGCCGTAGGTGATCGCAACCGGCCAGCCGATGCCGAAGAGTTCTCCCATCAGCGGGACGTTGGGGCGCGTCGCGACCACGAAGTGCCGATAGCGCGGCCGCAGGTGCAGCAGCGCCATCAGCACGAGCGCCGTGAGCCAGACCGTGATCGACGTCGCCGCGGCCGAGCCGAGAAAGCCGAGCCGCGGCAGGCCGTACGCGCCGTGAATCAGCCCGTAGTTCAAAAAGCCGTTCACGCCGACGCTCACGAGCGACACCCACAGCAGCCGCCGCGCCGCGCCGATCGCCGGTAGAAACGAGCGCATCAGACCGACGCCGATCAGGCTGCCGAGCGCGCCCCAGCGCAGCACGGCCGCGTATTGGCCGACGTTGTGCGCGAGCAGCGCGGGTTCGCCGAACGCGAGCAGAATCTGCGTCGCGAACGACAGCAACGCGAACGCCGGCACGGACAGCAGCACCGACAGCACCGACAGCACCAGACCCGTCCAGTAGAGATGTGCGGCACGCGGCTCTCGTCCTGCGCGCCGCGCGCATGCGACACGCTCACGCTAACCGACGTGAGCACGCCCTGCAGCAGCGTCACGACGACGAAAAACAGGTTCGCGCCGAGCCCGCCGGCCCGCGAGCGCGTCGGGGCCGAGCGAGCCGAGCAGGATCGTGTCGGTGACGCCCATCGCCATTTGCGACAGTTGGGCGATGGCGAGCGACGCGGCGAGCCGGGCGGTATCGGCGGCGTGGCGCGAGAAAGTCGGCGGACGGGCGGTCGTCCGGGTGAAGCCGGATTGGGTCATGGAGAGTGCGTGTTGATTGTTTGGCAGACGGGCGTATCGCGGACGAATAGTGCAGACGGGCGGGTGTGGCGATGCGGGCTGTTGCGTCACCACAGCTTGGGCTGCGGCGGCAATCGCCGCAGCGTACCGTCGCGCCCCTCGACCCTGGACCTTGGATCTTGGACACGCCACGCATGAGCCGGCACGGAGGCGGCGCGCCGCCGAGCCCACCATGCCGGCGATGGCGCCCGAACCCGCGACCCGGGCGCCGGCACGGGCTCAAGCCGTGTCAACCCATCGGCCCGTCTGGCGAAACCGACAGCTTATTGTGTGGCCGCCGTAATGTCGATGGACAACGCACGTTTCTGGTGCGCGCGCTCGTCGCGGATTCTCGTGGTCCGTCGCCGCGCCGGCTCAGGCTTCGTGGACCGCTATTCGCGTATCGCCGAGCAACACCACCTGACCCGCGCGGATCTTGCAGGTTTTACGCGTTTCGACGCGGCCGTCGACGGTCACGGCACCGTCGGCGACCATCATTTTTGCCTGGCCGCCGCTTTCCGCGAGCCCCGTTATCTTCAGCAGATTGTGGAGTTCGACGTAGTCGCCGGTCAGCGTGAAATCGAGATTGGGCATGGGCTTTGCACTTTCTGGCGAGGGGTTCGCATCATAAGCCACAAGCTTGCCCTGAAGAAGACGCGCTGTCTTTACCGCTGTCTCGGGCGCTGCCTTAGCCGCTCCCGCCGGCACATCGCAAGCAAATGCAAGCAGATGTTATGCGCTTGTCAGAAAGTGAAACGTCGCGTAACACCGGTCGCCACGAAACGACTTCACTCGCAAAGTGGGTCTCAGCAGCAAAGCTTGCCGGATCTCGTTCGGCTATGAGCAGACCGGGCGGCGTCCCGACCGGCATCGCCGGGACGCGGTGCCACGCTGTCTTTCCCGCGTCACGACAACTTTAGAGAGGACATTGCCATGACCCAGATTCGTACGCTCCTGATCGGTATCGCCATGACCGCATTCGCCGCTAGCGCGGCTATGGCACAGACCACGCAGCCCGTTCAGCCGGTGCAGCCGGCCGTGGGCGTGAATACGCAGGCGCAGGTCCAGACGCAAATGCCGACACAAGCGCCGACGCAAATTCAGACACCGGGCGCCGAGCTCGCGCCGGCTGCGCAAGGCGTGCAGCCGGTGACGCCGGCACCGACCCGCCTGACGGCGTCGGGCTCGACGGATCCGCTCGTGCAAAAGCGCGAAGCCAACGCGAAGGCTAATGTGGAGTACCGCGCGTCGAAGAAGGCATCGAAGGCCGAGCTCAAGCAGCACGAAAAGGCCGCCAAGTCCGAATACAAGGAGCAGGTGCGCGACGCCAGAATCAACATGAACGCGGACAAGCAGGCCGCCAACAATGAAATGAAGATGAACATGCAAGACCAGGCCGAGGGCGGCGAGGTTAAGCATTGATTCTGCGTTGGTCCGGCATTGATCGCGCATTTACGGTGCGCTAACCAGCATTTATCACAGGTCGAACCCCGGCGTCGCGCACCTGCGACGCCGGATTCGCGCTCAGGCGGGCGTCGGTCCCGCTCGAGCCTGTCAGCTTTGGCAAGGAGGAGGTATCGCATGAATAACACTCGATCCACGAAGTCCGTCAAAACCGCTGCCGGCCGGCTCGGCGCACTGTTGATCGCAGGGTGCCTGTCGTCGGTTGCATTTGCGCAGGCGAGCGATCCGGCCGCCGCGCCGGTCACGCACGCCGACAAGAAGGCCGCGAAGCAGCAGGCCAAGGCGGACAAGGAAAAAACCGAGGCTCAAGCCGACGCCGACAAGGCCAACGCCGAAGCCAACCTGAAGGACGCGAAGAAGCAATAAGCGGCGTGTTGCTTTTCGGCTGGTGGCTTTCTGGATGAGCAGGATAGTCACCGGCTGACGATCACGGCCCGTTTCGCGCGAAGCGAACGGGCCGTTGTCTTTGCGAGTGCTCTCAGACGCCGCAGGCGTGACAGAGCCGATGCAGCTCACGCGGCAGTCCGCCGGCAGGTCGCGCCCCGCGTCCCGAAAAAAGGGCGCTTGTGCGCCGGGGTTGTATGGATATACAGTATGCGTCGCCATCCTCGATCCATCCAACGCCTGCCAAAACATCGTGCTTTCCGTCGCCGAATCTCCGCCCTCCGACGCCGCCGCGTGGCTCGCCAAGCTCAACGACGCGCAGCGCGTGGCCGTCGAATACGGCGCCGATACACCGCATGCGCCGCCCGGCGCGCTGCTGGTGATCGCAGG
This sequence comes from uncultured Paraburkholderia sp., assembly GCA_940746715.1. Classification (GTDB taxonomy): domain Bacteria; phylum Pseudomonadota; class Gammaproteobacteria; order Burkholderiales; family Burkholderiaceae; genus Paraburkholderia. The sequence goes on along the minus strand of CALNWN010000001.1, from coordinate 814,051 downwards.
CGCGGGTTCCGGCAAGACCAACACGCTCGCGCATCGCGTCGCCAATTTGATGGTGAAGGGCGCCGACCCGCGCAGAATCCTGCTGCTGACGTTTTCGCGCCGCGCTCGCGCAAGGGCTGACCTGGGCCGGCACGTTTCATAGCGTCGGCGCGCGGCTCTTGCGCGAATACGCGGAGCTTATCGGCCTCGCGCCCGCCTTCACGATCAACGACCGCGAAGATTCCGCCGACCTGATGAACCTGGTGCGCCACGAACTGGGGCTGTCGGCGAAAGAGCGGCGCTTTCCGGCCAAGGGAACCTGTTTCGCCATTTACTCGCGGGTCGTGAACACAGGCGCGTCGCTCGGCCAGGTGCTGGAGAGCGCGTTTCCGTGGTGCCGCGAATGGGAAGCGGATTTGCGCATGCTGTTCGCCGCCTACGTCGACGCAAAGCAGAAGCAGAGCGTGCTCGATTACGACGACCTGCTGCTCTACTGGTCGCATATGGCCGCGGAGCCGGCCATTGCCGCCGATCTGTCGGCGCGCTTCGACCACATGCTGGTCGACGAATATCAGGACACGAACCGCCTGCAGGCGTCCATTCTCCTTGCGCTCAAGCCGGACGGGCGCGGCCTGACCGTAGTGGGCGATGACGCCCAATCCATCTATTCGTTTCGCGGCGCGACAGTGCACAATATTCTCGACTTCCCCGCGCAGTTCGATCTGCCCGCCACGCGCATCACGCTGGAGCGCAATTACCGCTCCACGCAGCCGATCCTCGCGGCGTCGAATGGCGGTCATCGAGCTGGCCCGCGAGCGCTATACAAAGAACCTCTGGACCGACAAGGCGTCGGCACAGCGCCCCCGTCTCGTGACGGTCGCCGACGAGGCCGACCAGGCGCGCTACGTCGTCGAGCAGGTGCTCGAAGCACGCGAGCAGGGCATGAAGCTTAAGTCGCAGGCCGTGCTGTTTCGCGCCGCGCATCACAGCGCCGCGCTCGAAATCGAACTCACGCGGCGCAATATTCCGTTTGTGAAATTCGGCGGGCTCAAGTTTCTGGATTCGATTCACGTCAAGGACGTGCTCGCGGTGCTGCGCTGGGCTGAGAACCCGCGCGACCGCGTGGCGGGTTTCCGTGTCGTGCAGCTGCTGCCGGGCGTGGGGCCGGCCACCGCCGCGAAGGTGCTGGACGACATCGTCGCGCGCGCCAGCGCCGCCGCTGGCGATGCCGTCGAGACGGCGGCAGGCGCGCTCGCGGCGTTCGCCCCGCCGCCCCGCGCGCAGGAAGACTGGCATCCGTTCGTCAAGCTGATGTCGAGCGTGTACGGGCGCGAGACGCCTTGGCCCGCCGAATTCGAGATGGTACGGCGCTGGTACGAGCCGCATCTCGCGCGCAATCACGAAGACGCCGCGATCCGCCATGCCGACGTGCTGCAAATGGAAAGCATCGCGGGCACGTATGCGTTGCGCGAAGGCTTTCTGACGGAACTCACGCTCGATCCGCCGGACGCCACCAGCGACGAGTCGGGCGTGCCGCTCGTCGACGAAGACTATCTGATCCTCTCCACCATCCATTCGGCGAAAGGGCAGGAGTGGCGCAACGTGTTCGTGCTGAATGGCGTCGACGGCTGCATTCCGTCCGACCTGGGCATGGGCAGCGAAGAAGACATCGACGAAGAGCGCTGTCTGCTCTATGTAGCGATGACGCGCGCGAAGGAAGACCTGCATATCGTCGTGCCGCAGCGTTTTTATGTGCACAATCAGACGCATCTGGGCGACCGCCATGTCTGGGCGTCGCGCACGCGCTTCATTCCCGCGCATCTCATGCCGTTGTTCGACGCCTATGCGTGGCCGCGCGTCCCTGTGCCGAGCACGCTGAGCGCCGCGGGGCTGGCCGCCGCGGCGCAGGCCAGGCTGGAAATCGGGGCGAGGCTCAGGAAGATGTGGGACTGAGCGGAAAGCGGCCGGGCCCGCGGCTGCAGGCTAGCTGACGACTAGCCGAGGGGGCGCGGCGGCGCGCTTGCGAGCGGGCGCTCAGCGCGACTGGCGCTGCTGCTGGGCGGTCGGACGCGGCGGGACAAAGAAGTTGCGCAGCCATGCCGCCATCCGCGAGAAGACGTCGTACGGTTCCTCGACGAAGATTTCCGGTTTCAGCAGGCGCAGATATTCCATGATCTGTTGCGCTTCCTGCTTCTGGAACGAGCCGTGCGAAATGCCGAGCCGCAACAGCCCGCGCAGCTCGCCGAGCTTCTCGCGCGCTGTGCTGCCCACTGTCGTTTCGCACGCCACCTTCGCTTCGTACACGCGCTGACGCAGCGATTCGACGAGCCGCCACGCGGGCGTCTGCATGATTTCCTCGAGCGCCTGAATGTCTTGCACTGCGCCCTTGATCTGCGCGGCAAGCGGGTCGACCAGCACGGCGTCGCCTTCGGCTTCCTTGACGATGGCGGCCGCCCAGTCGCGGCATTGCTTGGCCAGCTCTTCAGGCGTCCACTCCGAGCGGGCCGCGAAGCCGAAGCCGAATTCTCCCGCCTGCTGCATCAGGATCGCGACGACGTCCGGGAACTCCTTGTCCAGCGTGCGTTTCGCCCACGCGTACTGGCCGCCTTGCAACATCCGCTGAACCGCGTGTTCCGTCAGCGGCACCATGTTGTCGAGCAGCTTGGCGCGCAAAAAGTCCTCGAACGACGGCGTCGCGAACTGCGGATCGAGCTTCAGCGATACGCGCAGAAAAGCGTCGAAATCCTTGCGCAGCGTCGCAATGGTCTCGTCTTTTAGCGTGAGGGTGATTTGACCCATGTGTCTATCCCGTTTGGTGCTGCCGCGCGGCCTTGTCGTGTGTTCCGGTCGCAAGCGGACCCGGAAGATGCGACGCGCGATCGCCGCGCGCTTGATTCCTGCCTGTTGCCGCGTCCTGGCCGGGATGTATCCCGACGAGCGGACCTCGACTGCATATCGGCGGATCGACGGGAAACTTAAGGGTTTTATCGGGTAGCGCGCGGGCGTCGGAGCGTTGCCGGGCGGCGCTCATTGCGCCCGGCGGATAGGCACCGGCGGTGGCCGGCCGCCGCGTTGGCCGACCTCGTGACGATCAGATCCGCGGCCGTCGCGGCCTGGCGTGTGAGTAGGCGCTTACCAGGGCAGGTGGCCTAGGCGCTACCTGAGTACTATGCACTGCCAGACAAAAAACACCATCAGCCCGATCGCGATGGTGAGAAGTGGCCGCCGCGTCAGTGCACTCGCCGCGATGGCGGCGAGCGCGCCGACCAGTTGCGGATTGCGCCAGGTCAGCTCCGCGCCGGCCTCGGCGCCGTGCGGCGAGACGGCCATCGGCACGATAATGGCCGTCAGCACGGTGACCGGCAGAAGCCGAGGGCCGTGCGCACCAGCGGCGGGAACACCAGCCGGTCGCCGAAGACGAAAACTGTGGCGCGGATCACCCAGGTGATGAGCGCCATGCCGAGTATGAGGAGGACGTAGTTCATCGCGATGCCTCCGCGGACCGGCGCGCGCGCCGCGGGCGAAGCCCCGGCGCCGAGAGCACGACACCGACGGCGACGCCCGCGAACACCGCGCCGAGCAGGCCGAGCTTGTACGGCCACGCCTGCCACAGAAACGCAAGCGTGCCGGCCGTCGCCGCAGCCGCGATATAGCGCAAGGCCACCAGTTGCGGCACGACGATCGCGATAAACGTCGCCACCATCGCGAAATCGAGCCCGAGTGACTGCAGGCCGGGGAAGGCCGCGCCGAACAGCAGGCCCGCCACCGTCCACGACTGCCAGTTCAGATACATCGCGAGACCGGCGCCGAAGAAATAATGCGGGCCGACAGTGCCCGGCTCACGGTTGCGGTAGTGCTCCCAGGCGACGGCGAACATTTCGTCGGTGAGCAGCGCGCCGAGCGCCCAGCGCCAGCGTGCGGGCAGATGCGCGACGTGCGGCGCGAGCGTCGCGCTGTACAGCACGTGCCGCAGATTGACGACGAACGTGGTCGCCCAGATCACCGCGAAACTCGCGTGACCGGCGATCAGCCCGAGCACGATGAACTGCGCCGAGCCGGCGAACACGACGAGCGACATCAACTGGCCGTGCCACAGCTGCAGCGGGCCGGACGCGACGAGCGTGCCGTAGATCACGCCGAAGGGCGCGGTGCCGACCATCATCGGGATGATGTCGCGCGCGCCGGCGGTGAATTCCTTTAATTGGTTCGACTGGGTCAAGACTTGCCTCCTTGAGTGGGAAGCATAGCGGGCGAGGCGCGGCGGGACTTGTACGTTCTTGCGGGAAGCGCCGGTCAAAGTCCCTGCCAGCGCCCCGGCGGCACGCCGAACATGCGCCGGAAATGCCGGGTGAAATGGCTCTGGTCGGTAAAGCCGCTGGCGGCGGCCACCTCCGTCACCGGAACGCCCGCGCGCAGCGGCGCGAGCGCGCGTTGCAGGCGCACCTGGTTGCGCCATGCGTGCGGCGGCAGCCCGGTCGCGCGAGTGAAGAGGCGCGCCGCGTGGAACGGCGAAAGGCCGGCGGCCTCGGCCACCTGGGCGAGCGTGACAGCCTCGAGCAGGTCGCCTGTCAGACGCTCTTTCATCACGGCGACGCGGGCGTCGTGAGGCGCGACGCGCGTGGGCTCCGGCTGCGTCTGCGAATAGCGCACGAGCAACGCGGACAGCGCGTCGAGCATCGCGGCCTCGGCGGCGAGGGCGTCGGTGCCGGCTTCGAGCAGGCGGTGGGCGTTGGCGAGCCGCGCGGCGAGGTCCGGATCGCGGATGACGCCGGGCGCGAACCAGGGCAGCGGCTGCGGCTTGCCGGCGACGTCGTCGGCGAGTTCGTGGATGAACGGCACCGGCGCATACATCACGCCGGATGAACGGCACCGGCGCATACATCACGCCGGATGAACGGCACCGGCGCATAATCACGCGGTAGCGCCAGCCGGCCTCCACCGCCTTCGAGCCGGTGTGCAGCTCGCCCGGGTTGATGATCGGCACGCCACCCGCTTCGGCGACATAGTCGGAGCCGCGGTACCGGTAACCCTCCGCGCCCGCGACGATCACCGGGATGGTGTACGCGTCATGCCAATGCGGCGCGAATTCGTGGTCGTGATATTCGGCCGTAAGCAGATCCGCGCCGGGCAGCAGCGGCGTGCGCCAGTAACGGGCGGAATTGCGGAAACGGTGGGCGGCGGTCATGGCAGGGCTCTCGCACAGCCACTCAGTTTAGCGCGGCATGGCAGTTGGCGCGCGCCGCGGCGCGCGGTGTGCCGCTGCGCGCGTCGTGCGCTTTTTCGTAGGACGCGGCTCGCGTTATGTGTGGCCTTCGCCCGGTGCGTCACTTGAGCGGGATCGTCGTGCCGGCCGGCATGGGCACCGCGCTGACGCTATTCTTCGCGCTGCCGCTCACCACCCGGTCGCTGTACGTGAGGTACACGAGCGCGTTGCGCTTGGTGTCGACCACGCGCACCACGTGCAAAGCCTTGAAGATCAACGACATGCTGACCGAGAACACGTCGGCCTGCTGCTTCAGCGGTCCGGTGAAGTGGATCGCGCCGACCTGGCGGCACGCGATGGACGCCTCGGTGGGATCTTCCGCGATACCGAGCGTGCCCTTCACGCCGCCGGTCCGGGCGCGCGACACGTAGCAGGTCACGCCTTGCACGAGCGGATCGTCGTACGCCTCGACGACCACGCGATCCGAACCCGTGATGTGAAAGTTCGTATTAACGCTGCCGACTTCTTCGCCGTGCGCGACAGGCATGACGATAACGGCGGCGGAGAGAACTGCAGAGGCGCCTGCAAGCGCCATGCGCGACGAAAGGAGTTTCATGAGATTGCTGGCTGATGACCGAAGTGCGTTGGGCAGCGCGGCCGTGCGCTGCGAAGCCGTCATCGTATACCGCCGCGGGATTCGCGCGATGAGGGGCCAAGCCGTCGGCGGATGAATGTGATTGCGGCGGCGAGCGCGGGGGACCCGGCGGATGTGGCGCAACGGCTAACAGCGCGGCCAGTGGGTCGCACCGCAACACGCGTCGGTGCACAAAAAGAAAAGGCCCGCACGAATGCGGGCCTTCAAATTTTGGCTCCTCGACCTGGGCTCGAACCAGGGACCTACGGATTAACAGTCCGGCGCTCTACCGACTGAGCTATCGAGGAACAGAACAACAACAGCAGAGAAACGAAATTGTAGGAGCAGCTTAAGCGCCTGTCAATACCTCGCGTTCATCTCAATTTGATTGAAGCGGGCAGGGCGCGCGACAGGCTGGAACGCTCAGCGCACGAGCAGCGCGAGCTTTTCCTTGACGTCCTTGAACTCGTCGGCTTCCGGCAGCGGCGCCTTCGTTTTCGTGATGCTCGGCCAGGTCTTGGCGAGGTCGGCATTCAGTTCGATGAAATTCTGCTGGTCGCCCGGCACGTCTTCTTCGGCGTAAATGGCGTTCACCGGGCACTCGGCCACGCAGACGGCGCAGTCGATGCATTCATCGGGGTCGATCGCGAGGAAGTTGGGACCTTCGCGAAAGCAGTCCACCGGGCACACATCGACGCAGTCGGTATAGCGGCACTTGATGCAGCTTTCGGTCACAACGTGAGTCATTCAGGCAGCTCCTGCATGCGGAATCAGGGAAGGCGCAAACGCCAAAAGCGCTATTGTAACGTAACGTCAAGAGGCGCATGCAGCATCGCACCCTGCCTTTAATATGTTTTCGTGATTAGTTTATTGCGCCGGCCGGAAGTAACGGGAGCGGGCGAGGCGGCGGCCGACGGGCCGCGCGCCGAAGCCTGAAGGCCGGCGCATTCGGGTAACATGCGTCAAGCCGGTGCGCACGACGCGCGCCGTATGCATGGGTTGAGTCAGGCCTTTCGTCTTTCCCGCGGTCCCGTTCGCACCATCATGATTATTACTTCGCTGCTCGACACCGATCTGTACAAGTTCACGATGATGCAGGTGGTCCTGCATCACTTTCCGGCGGCCAACGTCGAGTATCGCTTCCGTTGCCGCACGCCCAATGTCGACCTCGTGCCGTATATCGGCGAGATTCGCGCGGAAGTGCGCAAGCTCTGCAAGCTGCGTTTTACCGACGAGGAACTCGACTACCTGCGGCGCATGCGCTTCATCAAGGGCGATTTCATCGAATTTCTCGCGCTTTTCCATCTGAACGAGAAGTACATTTCGATCGGGCCGTCGCCCAAAAACAATGGCGAGATCGACATCGAGATCAAGGGGCCGTGGCTGCACACCATCCTCTTCGAGATTCCGATGCTCGCGATCGTCAACGAGGTCTACTTCCGCAACACGCAACAGGAACCGGACTACAGCGAAGGCCGCGGACGCCTCGTCGAAAAGATGAAACTGCTCGGCGCTCGGCCGGAATCCGCCGACTGCAAGATCGCCGATTACGGCACCCGTCGCCGCTTCTCGAAGCAATGGCACGAAGAAGTGATTCTCACGCTGAAGGACGGTCTCGGCGAGCAGTTCGCCGGCACGAGCAATGTCTATTACGCGATGAAGCACGGCCTCACGCCGCTCGGCACGATGGCGCACGAGTATTTGCAGGCGTGTCAGGCACTGGGTCCGCGGCTGCGCGATTCGCAGATTTTCGGCTTCGAAATGTGGGCGAAGGAATATCGCGGCGACCTCGGGATCGCGCTGTCAGACGTCTACGGCATGCAGGCGTTTCTGCGCGACTTCGACATGTACTTCTGCAAGCTGTTCGACGGCGCGCGCCACGACTCGGGCGACCCGTTCGACTGGGGCGAGCGCCTGCTCAAGCACTACGAGGCGAACCGTTGCGATCCGCGCACGAAGATTCTCGTGTTCTCCGACGCGCTCGACATTCCCAAGGTGCTGCAGCTATACGAGCGCTTTCGCGGCCGCTGTAAGCTTGCGTTCGGCGTCGGCACGAATCTCACCAACGACCTGGGTTATAACCCGCTGCAGATCGTCATCAAGATGGTTCGCTGCAACGGGCAGCCGGTGGCCAAGCTGTCGGATTCGCCGGGCAAGAACATGTGCGAAGACAAGGCGTATCTCGCGTATTTGCGCCAGGTGTTCGGCATCGCCCGGCCCGAGGAAGAGCCCGCAAAGTAGCGCGTTTCGCGTGTGTCCCATGTGTTCCTATGCCGTCTGGCCAGGGTGTTCGCCACAAGGGCGGCCGGTATAATTCCCGGCATGCAAACGCTGCATATCGCACGGCTGTCGACACGAGACTCTCGAGGACTTTCGCATATGGGCACATCGATCGCCCGCCGCAACATTCTGGCGCGCATTCGCGCGGCGCAAGGCCGCGAGCCTGAGCCGTCGGCGTCCGAGCGCGAGGCCGTGGCGGATTATCTGGCGCGCCATCCGCAGGGGCCGCGTCCGGACATGCCGCTCGATCTCACCGCGCGCTTTATCGAAGAAGCGCAGAAAATGTCGACCACCGTCGACACCGTCGCGTCGCTGAGCGACGTGCCGGCTGCCGCCCATCGCTATCTCGTTGAACATGCGCTGCCGCTGCAAGCCATTGCATGGCAAACGCTGCATCTGCGCTGGAACGACGCCGGTGTCGCTGTCGAATTTCGCAAGCCGCAAGACGGCGACGTGGTGGGGCTGACAGGCTGCTTCTGCGCCACTGCGGAGACCGGCTCGCTCGTGCTGCTATCGGGGCCGCAAACCTATGCATCAGCCGGCCTGCTGCCGGAAACGCACATTGCAGTTGTGCCCGCCTCGCGCATCGTGGCAGGACATGAGGAAGCGTTTACGTTGATCCGTAGCGAGCGGGGCGAGCTTCCGCGCGCGGTCAACTTCGTATCGGGGCCTTCACGCACCGGCGATATCGAGCAGACCATCGTGCTCGGCGCACATGGACCTTACCGCGTGCACGTGATTGTCGTCCTCGGCGAGTGAGCCGGGCGGCGGCCGTTTTTGCATGCGTTCTTCATGCGCACGTGCCGGTCCGCGTTATCCATTTGCCATTTCAGAAGAGGGACTTCCAGGTTATGAATCGACGTGCCGTGCCGTCGAGCATGGTGCTCGTGGCTGTCTTGACGCTAACGAACTGGCCTCAGTTGGCGTGCGCCGCCACGTTGAACGGCGCGTCGCTTTCCGCGCTATGGGGACTGCCGTTCGCGGGCGTGCTGTTCTCGATTGCCGTGTTTCCGCTTGTGGCGCCCGCCTTGTGGCATCACCATTTCGGCAAGATCGCGGCGGCGTGGGCGCTGGCATTTCTTGTGCCGTTTGCGTTCGCATTCGGCGCAAGCGCAGCGTTCGGCACGCTCATGCATGCGTTGCTCGAAGAATATATTCCGTTCATCGTGCTGCTGGCCGCGCTCTATACGGTCGCGGGCGGCATCTGCGTGCGCGGCAATCTGCACGACACGCCGCGCCTGAACACGGCCATTCTCGCGCTCGGCACCTTGCTCGCGAGCGTGATGGGTACGACCGGTGCCGCCATGCTGCTGATCCGGCCGTTGCTGCGCGCGAACGACAATCGCCGGCATGTCGTTCACGTAGTCGTGTTCTTTATCTTTCTGGTGGCCAATGCGGGCGGTTCGCTGTCGCCGCTCGGCGATCCGCCGCTTTTCCTCGGCTTCCTGCAGGGCGTCGACTTCTTCTGGACCACCACGCATCTCGCGCTGCCGATGCTGTTCGTTTGCGGCGTGCTGCTCGTCGCGTTCTATTGTCTCGATTCGTACTATTTCCATCGGCGGGAAGAGGAGCGCTCGCCTTTTCTGGATCCGACGCCCGACTCGCCGCGGCTCGGTATCGACGGAAAGATCAATTTTCTGTTGCTCGCCGCAGTGATCGGCCTTGTGCTGATGAGCGGGCTGTGGAAGCCGGGCGTGAGCTTCGACGTGCTCGGCACCCACGTGGCGTTGCAAAATGTCGTGCGCGATGTTGCGCTCATCGGCGTCACGCTGCTTTCTCTCGCGTGGACGCCGAGCGCGGCTCGCGCGGGCAATGACTTCAACTGGGCGCCTATCGAAGAGGTCGCCAAACTCTTTGTCGGCATCTTCGTGACCATTGCTCCCGTCATCATGATGCTGCGCGCGGGGGAAGCGGGCGCGTTTGCCGGCGTGGTGCATTTCGTCAACGACTCCGCGGGTCAGCCGCACAACGCCATGTACTTCTGGGCGACGCGGCATCGCTTATGACCGCCGGGGCCACCACGCTTGCCGCTATCTCGGCCGGCGCGGTGTTCATGGGCGCGAACAGTTATATCGGCAATGCGCCGAACTTCATGGTGAAGGCCATCGCGGAGTCGCGCGGTGTGCGTATGCCGGGTTTTTTCGCTTATCTCGGCTGGTTCGGGGCGGTGTTGCTGCCGCTTTTCCTCGTCACCGGCTGGCTGTTTTTCTGACACTGGGTTTGCTGCCAAATTCCGTCGAACTCGACACGCTACACGGAGAATTGCAATGCAGAAGATTACTCGTCGCCCGTCCGATCTTTCCTGACGTGATCGAACGGCTTCAACGGTATTTCGACGTCGACTGGAATCAGGGCGACGTGCTGTCCGCGGATGAATTGAAACGCCGCCTCGCCGACAAGGACGGCGCGCTCACGGCCGGCGACCCCATCAGTGCTGACGTTCTCGCGGCCGCGCCGCGTCTTCGTGTGGTGTCGAACATGGCCGTGGGCTACAACAATTTCGACATGGCGGCGTTCAACGCGGCGAACGTGCTCGGCACCAATACGCCGGACGTGCTCAACGAATCGACGGCGGACTTCGGCTGGGCGCTGATGATGGCTGCGGCGCGGCGCATCGCCGAATCGGAGCATTGGCTGCGCGCGGGCAAATGGCAGAAATGGTCGTACGACAGCTTTCTCGGCAGCGATCTGTTTGGCTCGACGCTCGGCGTGATCGGAATGGGCCGGATTGGCCAGGCGCTCGCGCGGCGCGCGCGGCTTCAGTATTGCAGGTCATCTATCACAACCGTTCGCGCGTCGCACCGGAAATCGAGGCGGAGTTGAACGCCGAATATGTGTCGAAGCAGGACCTGTTGCGGCGTGCCGATCATGTCGTGCTCGTTCTGCCCTACACGAACGAGAACCATCACACGATCGGCGCCGCCGAACTCGCGCTGATGAAGCCGACTGCCACGTTGACCAATATCGCGCGCGGCGGCATCGTCGACAATGCGGCGCTCGTCGAGGCACTGCGCGCGAAGCAGATCGCCGCTGCGGGCCTCGACGTGTTCGAAGGCGAGCCCAATCTGAACCCGGACTTGCTCACCGTGCCGAACGTCGTGTTGACGCCGCACATTGCGAGCGCAACGGAAGCGACCCGCCGCGCGATGGCCAACCTCGCCGCGGATAACCTGATCGCCGGTCTCGGCGAAGGCCCGCGCGGGTCAGCCGCCTAATCCGATCAACGCCGAAGTCATCGGCCGGGCGCGTGCATGACGATGGTTCTTATCGCGGCCGTCGCCGTGCTGATGCGCGGGCAGCGCGGCGTGGGCGAGCAGGAACAGCTGGAACTGCTGAGCGAGCGCATCGACGCGGCGGCGGATGCGCAGGCGCACGCCTATGAGCGACTCGAGCGGCAATTGCGCAACGACATTAGTGAGACGGCACGCGTGTCGCGCACCGAGCAGAGCAGCGGCTTCGCGCATTTCCAGCAGACGCTGGCGGCGCAATTCAGCAGCATGACGACCGTGCAGGGCGGCAAGATCGACGGCTTCGCACAGCAGCTTGACGCCGTGCGGCACAGCCTGCAGCAACAGGCGCAGCAGGCGCGCGACGAACAGGGGCGCTCGCTCAAGCAATTCGGCGATACGCTCAGCTTGCAACTCGGCCAACTGGCCGAAGCGAACGATCGGCGCTTTGCCGAGGTTCGCGCGACCATCGAGCAGCGGCTGAAGGACATCGAGGCGAACAACGCCACGAAGCTGAAGGAAATGCGCCGTACGGTCGACGAAAAACTGCATGCGACGCTCGAACAGCGCCTCGGCGAATCGTTCAAGCTCGTGTCCGACCGGCCGAGCAGGTGCATCGCGGTTTGGGCGAGATGCAGACGCTTGCGGCCGGTGTCGGCGATCTCAAGAAGGTGCTGACGAACGTCAAGACGCGCGGCACGTGGGGCGAAGTGCAGCTTGAAGCGCTGCTCGAGCAGATGCTCACCGCGGACCAATATGCGAAGAATGTGGCCACCGTGCCGAAGAGCGCGGATCGTGTGGAGTTCGCGATCCGTTTGCCGGGACGGGTCGAAGCGGGCGGCGCGGGTAGCGCCGCGGCGCCGGTGTGGCTGCCGATCGACGCGCAGGAACGCGCCGATCCGCTCGCGGTGGAAGAAGCGTCACGCGCGCTCGAAGCGCGGATTCGCGCGGAGGCGCGGACCATCGCAGAAAAATACGTGTCGCCGCCGCACACCACCGACTTCGCGCTGCTGTTCCTGCCGACCGAAGGTCTATACGCCGAAGTGCTGCGTCGGCCGGGGCTCTCGGACCTGCTACAACGCGATTACCGCGTGACGATTGCAGGCCCGACCACGCTGACTGCCCTGCTCAACAGTTTGCAGATGGGTTTCCGCACGCTCGCGATCGAACGGCGTTCGAGCGAGGTGTGGCAGGTGCTCGGGGCGGTCAAGACGGAGTTCGGCAAATTCGGCGACGTGCTCGCGAAAACCAAGGCGCAGCTTGAAACGGTCACGCGTTCCATCGAGGCAGCGGAGACGCGCACTCGCGTCATGAGCCGCAAGCTGCGTGACGTGGAAGCGTTGCCCGGCGAGGAGGCGAATGGCTTGATAGGCGGTGCGTTGTCCGGCATCGAGCCGGACGAGCAGTGAGGCGGCAGGAGGCCGGCGCGGCGTGTGAGCCGTCAACGTTGACGTCAGCAGTTGGCATCGGCCTCGCGCGGCGGCCGGCGTCGGTCCGGCATCACTCCAGCGTCTGGCCGGCATCGTGGGCGGCGGTGGCCGCGGCGGGCGCTGCGGCCAATGGCCCGGCCCTGCAACGCGGGTCAGGCTTCTTCCGGTGCGTCCGTCAGCTGGATTTCAATGCCGCCGAAGCGCGACGCGACCCAGTTGTACGCGTGGCAGGCAATCCACAGCAGGATGAAGCCAAGAATCGCGTTCAACAGCAGGGCGCTGAACACCGTGCTCAGTTCGACCGAGCCGTAGCGCACGAACGCGACCAGCACGCCGAGCAGCACGATAGGCACCGAAAACGTCAGATAGACGAGGATAAGTGCTTTGGCCGTTTGTCCCGGTGCAATGAACGAGATCTGTTTTTTCATGTAAGTCAAACCCGCATGTCGTAGTGGTAATGGGTAAAGCAAAACGTGACCGCGATAAAAGCGCCGGACCGTGAAAGCGCCCGAAACTGTCAGATCAGGCCGTGGAACAGCATGATACTCACGCGTTCGCCCTCGGCGATGTCATCTTCATCATGGCCGAGCACGATGAAACAGTTGGCCTCGCTCATCGAACTCAGTACGCCCGAGCTCTGCGAGCCTGTCGGCGTGACCTGCCACTGGCCGTTTGCACCGTTTGCATTCTGAGTCGCGATGCCGCGCTGAAACTCCGTTCGTCCGGGACGTTTGCGGATCGGGCACTGGCTCGCCGCCTGGATCACCGGCAGCGGTTGTGGCGTTGCGCCGGACATGAGGAGCAGGACCTCGCGCACGATCTGATAGAACGTCACCATGACGGCCACCGGACTGCCCGGCAGACCGAAGAATAACGCAGGCAGCCCGAGACCCGGCCGCCCGCCGGACCCAGACGCGGACGCCAGAGGGTGGCCCGGGCGCATGGCCAGACTCCAGAACGCGACGTCGCCGAATGTCTGCAACATCTGCCTCGTGAAATCGGCCTCGCCGACGGAGACGCCGCCCGAGGTCAGCACCACGTCCGCGCTCGCCGCGGCGCTGCGCAGCGCCGCGGCGAGCGCGGCGGGTTCGTCGCGGATCACGCCGAGGTCGAGTGTGTCCACGTTCAGGCGCCGCAGCATGGCAAAGAGCGTGTAGCGATTGCTGTCGTACACGGAGCCCGCGTCGAGCGGTTCGCCGAGCGAGCGCAGTTCGTCGCCGGTCGAAAAGAACGCGACGCGCAGGCGCCTCCGAACACTGATTTCGCCGATGCCGAGCGAGGCCAGCAAGCCCAAGTCGGACGCGCGGATCACGCGGCCCGCGCGCAACGCCGTGTGGCCGCGGGCGAGATCTTCGCCGGCAAGGCGCCGGTTGGCGCCGGCGCGCACGGCGTCGGCTGCAAAGCGGATTGACGCCGAATCTGCGCTGCGCTCAACCAGCTCTTGCGGCACCACCCTGTCGCAGCCTTGCGGAATGCACGCGCCCGTCATCACGCGCACGCATTGCGCGCCCTCGACGCGGCCGGGGAACGGATGGCCCGCCAAAGCCTTGCCGACGACCGTCAGCTCGACGGCCGGCGCGGCTGCCGCCAGTGCGGCGCCATTGAACGCATAGCCGTCCATCGCGGAATTGTCGTGCGACGGCACGTCGATGGGCGAGACGATGTCCGCGGCGAGCACGCGGTCAAGTGCGTCGCGCAGCGCCACGCGCTCGACGGCCGTGACCGGCATGGCCCATTCGCGCGTGATCGCCTGAGCGGCCGGCACAGGCAGCGCGTGAGGATCGTACTGCGCGACGCAGCGGGAAAATTCGTTGTGCGTGGTCATGAAGAAGCTGGACGTCGCGGCCGGCGGCGGGACTGGCAGATGCCGTGCGGCGGAGCGGGATTTCAGCCGGGGCCCCGATGACGCTCGAGGTCGGCGAGTTCTTGTAAAGGATTGATATTGTAAAACGCGTGCTCGTCGGCAAAGGCGACTTCCACGGTCTTGTGGCGCGCGTACCACGCGCGAACCTTACGCTCGCCGGCATGCAGAAAGTCCGCGAGGTCGTCGGCGAGACGGGTGTGCATCAGCGCGAATACGGGATGGAGCGACAGCTTGCCTTCGGCGTCCGAAGTCGTGACGGTCGCGATGTCGGCCGAGTTGGACGCGAGCGCGTCTGCGAGGCGCGCGGCCAGGTCCGCGGGCAGCCACGGGCTTGTCGCACGGCGCGCTGAGCAGGTAATCGCTATTGGCCGCACGCAAACCGGCGAGCGGGCCGGGAAACTCGGGCAGCGTGTCCGCGACGACCTTCGCGCCGAACGGCGCACCGAGCGCCGCATAAATATCGGCGTGACGATTGGCGCTGATCAGCAGCGCGCCCGTCTGCGGCGCCAGGCGTGTCAGGACGTGTAAGGCCAACGGTTCGCCCTGGAGCGGCTGCAGGCCTTTGTCGACGCCGCCCATGCGGATGCCGCGGCCGCCTGCGAGCACGAGGCCCGTGATCTGTTCGCGCGATGGACGCGGGAGTCGCTGCATGCCTGCGAATCAGCCGCCGATATACGACATTTCGACGCGCCGGGCGTCCTGCTCGCCCGGCTCGCCGCGTTGCTGCCGCGCAGTTGCGAGTAGCGGTCGGCGCGCCCCTGCCAGATTTCGGCGACGGCGGTGGCGATGTCGGCATTGCTCGCCCCGCCGCGCAGCAACGCGCGCAGATCATGTCCCGCCGACGCGAACAGGCACAGGTACAGCTTGCCCTCCGTCGAAAGGCGCGCGCGTGCAGCTGCCGCAGAAGGCGCGTGTCACGCTCGAGATCACGCCGATCTCGCCGCTGCCGTCCGCGTAACCCTAGCGCTGGGCGGTTTCGGCGGCGCTGTGAGCTTCGAGCGGCGCAAGCGGGAAATGTTCGGCGATGCGCGCGATCACCTCGGCTGACGGCAGCACTTCGGTCATATTCCAGCCGTTCGACGTGCCGACGTCCATGTATTCGATAAAACGCAGCACCGCGCCCGAGCCTTTGAAATGGCGCGCCATGGGCACGATTTCGCTGTCGTTGGTGCCGCCGCTTGACCACCATGTTGACCTTCACGGGCGCGAGGCCCACGGCCTGCGCGGCGGCGATGCCGTCGAGCACGTCGCCGACGGCGAAGTCCGCGTCGTTCATGCGGCGAAACAGCGTGTCGTCGAGCGCATCGAGGCTGACCGTGACGCGCGACAGGCCGGCGTCTTTCAGGCTGCGCGCTTTGCGCGCGAGAAGCGAGCCGTTGGTGGTCAGCGTCAGGTCGAGCGGCCAGCCGGCGGGCGTGGTGAGCTGCGACAGCCGCTCGATCAGGAACTCCAGATCCTTGCGCAGGAGCGGCTCGCCGCCCGTCAGACGAATTTTTTCGATGCCATGCGCGACGAAAAGCCGCGCGAGCCGTTCGATTTCCTCGAAGCTCAGCAACGCGCTGTGGGGCAGGAACGTATAGCCCTTGTCGAAGACGGCTCGCGGCATGCAGTAGACGCAGCGGAAATTGCAGCGGTCCGTCACCGAAATACGCAGGTCGCGCAGCGGCCGCGCAAGGGTGTCGTGCAGCGTGCCGCTAGGTGTCTGCAGCGGCCCTGAGATGACCGGCGCCGCGCTGAGATCGGCAACAGGGATGATGCGTCGGGACGAGTGCTTCATTCTAGCGGAAATGCATCTCGCGGCTGGGCGAGGGCCGGCGCTGTCGGGTTTACGGGGAAGAGGGCAGTTGGCCACGTAGTCTGTCTGGCGGCGGGTTCGGGTAAAAAAAGCCCGCCGGTAAGGGCGGGCTTTTCGACGCGACGCGATGCAATGCGACGCGCCACGACATGGCGCGGCAGACTTACTGCGGATGTCGCACCGTTTCCACCTGCTGCATCGGCGTGCTGTCGACGGGCGGCAAGGCCCTGCGCTCGCGCACAACACGCGGCGGTTTCACGGTCTGGGCAGCGGCTTCCTGCGCGGCGCGCAGCTTGTCGGCGTCGGTATTGACCCAGACGAGACCCGCTTTTTCCAGCACCGGCTTCAGCGCTTCCGCCGAAACGCCGCCATTGAACGATGCCTGCGACGGCCTCGCGGTTTGCGGCGCCTCCGCTGCCGGCGCGGCTTGCTCCGCTTGCGGCGCGGCGGCCACAGCGGCCGGTTCCACCGCCGGCGCGGCTGCGGTCACAGCCGGCTTGGGCTCGACGATTTCCGCTTGCGGTGCGACTTCAGCGGCCGGGGCTGCGACCACCTCGGCGGGAGCGGCGGGCTGCGCCTGAACCGGCGCGGCTTGCGCCTCGACGGCCGGGGCAACCTCGGCGGCCGCATGTTCGCGAACGACCGGTTCCACCAGCGACACCGTTTCCGCAGCCGCAGGCGCCGTCTGCGCTGGTTCGACCGGCGTTGCAGCTTGCGCGACGGGCACTTCTGCAACCGGCTCGACAGCAGCCGGAGCAGCCGGCACCTCAGCGACCGGCACGATGGTTTCCGTCTTCGCGGCCTTTTCGGCGGCGAGAGCCGGCGTTTCCGTAGCCGCGTGCAGCTCGGTGACCACAGCCTGCTCGGTCGCGACAGCCGCCACGACGACTTCCACCGGCGCCATTTCCTTCGCTACGGCGGCTTCGTTCGCTTGCGGCTTGCGTTCCGCCGGCTGCTGAGCTGCACGCAGCGGGGCTTCTTCGCTGACGTTGACGTTGTCGCCCTCTGCTTCCGCGACGTCCGCAGCCAGATTGCCGTTCACGTCCTCTTCGCGCTCGCGACGACCGCCGCGACGGCCGCGACGGCGGCGGCGACGCTCTTCACCCTCGCGCGCCACCGCTTCCTGATCGGCCGGTGCAGCATTTTCATTGACGGCGGCTTGATTTTGCACCAGTTCTTCGGCGGCTTGCGTGTCGGCTTGCGTCAAGGCATCCGCGCTTTCCGCCTGTTGCTTGCGACGCTCGCCGCGCTCAGCGCGTTCGCCTCGTTCACGGCGCTCACCGCGTTCCTGACGCGCCTGCTTTTCCGGCGCAGCCGGTGCGACAGGCGCCGGCGCGGCCGGCTGCATGCCGAACAGATTCTTCAACCAGCCGATGAACCCGCCGCTCGCCGGCGTCGCCGTCACAGGAGTCGGTTCTGCCGCCGGACGAACCGGTGCGCTCGGCACCGGCTTTTCAGGCATTATGCCCTTGACCGCCGCTTCCTGCTTCGGCTTCACTTCCTCGGTGCGCTTGCTGTAGCCGGTTTCCGACTCCATTTCGCGACCCGCTTCCTCGGCCATCTTCCACGACGCGCGCGGATCGTCGAGGCGCGCGTCGTCGTGACGCAGACGCTCCAGCTTGTAATGCGGCGTGTCGAGGTGCTTGTTCGGCACCAGCACGACGTTGACCTTGAAGCGCGACTCGATCTTGTTGATTTCCGAGCGCTTTTCGTTGAGCAGGAAGGCGGTCACTTCGACCGGCACCTGGCAATGGATCGCCGCGGTGTTTTCCTTCATCGCTTCTTCCTGAATGATCCGCAGCACTTGCAGCGCGGACGATTCCGTATCGCGGATGTGGCCCGTGCCGTTACAGCGCGGGCAGGTCACGTGGCTGCCTTCCGACAGAGCCGGGCGCAAACGCTGACGCGACAGTTCCATCAGGCCGAAGCGCGAAATCTTGCCCATCTGGACGCGCGCGCGGTCGTGCTTGAGCGCGTCTTTCAGGCGCTGTTCGACTTCGCGCTGGCTCTTGGCCGACTCCATGTCGATGAAGTCGATCACGATCAGGCCGCCCAGGTCGCGCAGGCGCAACTGGCGCGCGACTTCGTCGGCGGCTTCGAGGTTGGTGCGCGCGGCGGTTTCCTCGATGTCGGCGCCCTTGGTGGCGCGGGCCGAGTTGACGTCGATCGCGACGAGCGCTTCGGTGTGGTCGATCACGATCGCGCCGCCCGACGGCAGCGGCACCGTGCACGAGTACGCCGTTTCGATCTGATGCTCGATCTGGAAGCGCGAGAAGAGCGGCACGTCGTCGTGGTAACGCTTCACCTTGCCGACGTTGTCCGGCATCACGATGTCCATGAAGGCGCGCGCCTGGTCATGAATTTCCGTGGTGTCGATCAGGATTTCGCCGATATCCGGCTGGAAATAATCGCGAATCGCGCGGATCACGAGGCTCGATTCGAGATAGATCAGCATCGGCTGACCGGCCGAACCGCTTTGCGACGCAGCTTCGATGGCGCGCCACAGCTGCATGAGGTAGTTCAGGTCCCACTGCAGTTCTTCGGCGCTGCGGCCGATGCCGGCCGTGCGCGCGATGATGCTCATGCCTTCGGGCAACTGCAGCTGCGCCATGGTTTCGCGCAGTTCCTGACGGTCGTCGCCCTCGATGCGGCGCGAGACGCCGCCGCCGCGCGGGTTGTTCGGCATCAGAACCAGGTAGCGGCCGGCAAGCGAGATGAACGTGGTGAGCGCCGCGCCCTTGTTGCCGCGCTCTTCCTTTTCGACCTGGACGATCAGCTCCTGACCTTCCTTCAGCGCGTCCTGGATGCGCGCGGAGCGCATGTCGACGCCGTCTCGGAAATACTGGCGGGCGACTTCCTTGAACGGCAGGAAGCCGTGGCGGTCTTCGCCGTAGTTGACGAAGCAGGCTTCGAGCGACGGCTCGATGCGGGTAATGATGCCCTTGTAAATATTGCCTTTGCGCTGTTCGCGCCCGGCGGTTTCGATGTCGATGTCGATGAGTTTTTGCCCATCGACGATGGCGACGCGCAACTCTTCCTGCTGCGTCGCATTGAACAACATGCGTTTCATTGAACGGCTCCAGAGCGGCTCGGCCGGCCTCCGGTTCTTGCGGTTGTCAGTCGCGAGAGCCGAAGGCAGCGGCATGCCGCGCCTTATTGTGCTTTCACAAGCACGCTGGAGCGGAAAGAATGGCGGGAGAATTGCCTGAGAGGGCTCGGCCCTATAAACGAAGGGGCACGGTGCCGCAGGGCACATGCGAACACGGCTTCAAATTACGACCCGACACGCCGCGGGTTCTGCCGGCAGACCTTCAAAAACCCGCGTCCCCCTCGCCGGCGCGCCTGCTGGGCGCGGGACCGGAGGGTCGAAGGTGCGGTCATGCCGCAACGGGAAGTTCGCGCAAGCGGCGCGTCTTTTCCTGCTGGGGGTGTCTCGCCTCATTTTGACGTCGCCAAGTCTTGTACTTTATACAAGACGCCACGGGCGCACGCCGTATTTTCGCAACCTGCAGCTTCGTACAGCCGGGCGTGACGCCGCCCGATACCGAAGCTGGAAGTAAAATTCTTTTTTACCAAAATTCCGTTACCGTCGAGGCCGACCTTGACCGAACGCGCCTGTGGGCGCCGTCCCTGCCGGGCACTGACCTCGTGCGTGCAACTTGTTGCATCTCATTTTCAGGGCGAGCAACCAGCCCCCGGCACAAGTAAAATAACGATTTACGCTTGCACCTGCGCAATCGCCCGGATTCCGGACACTGCGCCGGCCGCCGCAGACTGCTGGGCAAATTATATTCAGAATGAAAGAGTTAGGCAAAATATCCCAGAAATCGGTATCAAGCGCGGTCGCAAGCGATCAGGTCTCGGTCATCGAGATCGACGACAGCGCGGCCGGACAGCGCATCGACAACTTTTTGTTGCGCGTCTGTAAAGGCGTGCCCAAGAGCCATATCTACCGCATCTTGCGCAGCGGGGAAGTGCGTGTGAACAAGGGGCGGATCGACGCGCAATACCGGCTCGAACTCGGCGACCTGGTGCGCGTGCCGCCCATTCGCGTCGCGCAACATGACGAGGCGGCCGCTCAGGCGCCCGTGCCGAGCGCGCAGTTCAGGATCATTTTCGAAGACGAGCACCTGCTCGTGATCGACAAACCGGCCGGCGTCGCGGTGCACGGCGGCAGCGGCGTCGCTTTCGGCGTGATCGAGCAGATGCGCGAGGCGCGTCCGCAGGCCAAATTCCTCGAGCTGGTGCATCGGCTGGATCGGGAAACGTCCGGCATCCTGATGCTCGCCAAGAAGCGCTCGGCGCTCGTCAATCTGCACGACCAGATCCGCGAAAACCGGATGGATAAACGCTACTATGCGTGCGTTCACGGCGAATGGGCGAGCGACTGGGGCCGCCGCCGGGCCGTCAGGGAACCGCTGCACAAATATGTGACCGCCGACGGCGAGCGGCGTGTGCGCGTGCAAGCCGACGGTCTCGCGTCCCACACGGTGTTCAATCTGATCGACCGTTGGCCGCACTACGCGCTGCTCGAGGCGGAGCTGAAGACGGGCCGTACCCATCAGATCCGCGTGCATTTGCAGCATCTGGAACTGCCCATCGTCGGCGATGCCAAATACGGCGACTTTGCGCAGAACAAGGCACTCGCCCGCGCGAACGCGAAGCCGGGGCTCAAGCGCATGTTCCTGCACGCTTACCGGCTCAAGCTCACGCACCCGGCAACCGGCGCGCCGTTGCAACTGGAGGCGCCCTTGCCGGCCGAGTGCCGCAACTTCATCGCGCAATTGAACGAACTACGAAATGGGTCACACCCGGAGACGGCATCGCATGGCTAGAGAGCAATTTGATCTGATCGTCTTCGACTGGGACGGCACGCTGATGGATTCGACCGTGCACATCACGCGCAGCATCCAGGCGGCCTGCCGCGATCTGGGTTTGCCGGTGCCGGCGGACGAAGCGGCGAGCTACGTCATCGGCCTTGGCTTGCGCGCCGCGCTGCAGATCGCCGCGCCCACGCTTGATCCCGCCGACTACCCGCGCCTTGCCGAGCGCTACCGCTTCCACTATCTGGTCAAGGACCAGACCACGGAGCTGTTCGCCGGCGTGCGCGAGATGCTGCAGGAACTGCGCGATCAGGGGTATCTGCTCGCGGTCGCGACGGGGAAGAGCCGCGTCGGCCTGAACCGCGCGCTCGATCAGGTGCGGCTCACGAGCCTGTTCGACGGCACGCGCTGCGTGGACGAAACGTTCTCCAAGCCGCATCCGGCCATGTTGCACGAACTGACGCGCGAGCTGGGGCAGGACCCGCTGCGCACGGTGATGGTCGGCGACACCACACATGATCTGCAGATGGCGATCAACGCGGGCGTGGCGGGCATCGGCGTGACGTACGGCGCCCATCCGGCCGACTCGCTTTCTGCGCTCGCGCCGAAATATGTGGCTTCCAGTGTCAGCGCGTTGTCGGGCTGGCTGAAGGAAAACGCGAACGGGCAGGCCACGGAGGTTGCGGCGCAGACCGTGCGTGTGTGCGGCTCGGAGGAGCTGGTCGACGGCGGCACGGGCGTTCGGCGCGCGGCGAGAATCGGCCCGGATGAAGTCGTCGTGTTTTTCGTGCGCTACGATGGTCGCGCCTATGGCTATCTGAACCGCTGCGCGCACGTGCCCATGGAACTCGACTGGGCGGAGGGTCAGTTCTTCGAATCGTCCGGTTTATACTTGACGTGCGCCACATGGGGCCATTTACGCGCCGGATACCGGCAAATGCGTAGGCGGTCCGTGCCGTGCGGCCGGTTGCGCGCGCTTCAGGTGGACGAGCGCGACACGCCCGAAGGCCGCGCCGTTTTCTGGCTACCGGACGGCGAATTGCACCCCGCCGCGCCGTGATCCGCTTTTTGCGCCGATTTTCGCGCAGCTTTTCGCGTTTTACCCGTCTTTCCCGACCATTCCAAAGTCCGCATGTCCGACAACTTGACGCCCGAAACGAAAGAGCCGCCCCTTAGCGGCCGCAGCCGCGCTTCCGCAGACGAACCGGGCTGGGAGCGCGCGGCGCTCGAGCGTATTGCGCTCGCCGCCATCAACGAACAGCGGGCGGCGCGCCGCTGGAAGATCTTCTTCCGGCTGTTGTTCCTCGTTGTGCTGGGCCTCGTGGTATGGGCCGTGTTCGATTTCTCCGGGGACAAGATCGCCGCGTCGGGCCGCCACACGGCCCTCATTGCACTTGACGGCGAAATATTCGCAGATACGCGGGCGAACGCCGAAGATATTAGCGCTGCGCTCGAAAGCGCGTTCGAGGACGCGGGCACAGCCGGCGTCATCCTCCGTTGCAATAGCCCCGGCGGCAGTCCGGTGCAGGCCGGCATCATTTATGAGGAAATGCGGCGTTTGCGCGCCAAACATCCGTCAATTCCGCTCTATGTCGTGGTCGGGGACATGTGTGCGTCCGGCGGTTACTATGCCGCGGCGGCCGGCGACAAGATTTATGTCGACAAGGCGAGTATCGTCGGCTCGATCGGCGTGCTGATGGACAGCTTCGGCTTCACCGGGCTGATGGACAAGCTCGGGATCCAGCGCAGGCTGCACACTTCCGGCGAGAACAAGGGCTTTTACGATCCGTTCTCGCCTGAAACGCCGAAAATGGATCAGCATGCGCAGGAAATCCTCGACCAGATTCATGGGCAGTTCATCGATGCCGTGCGTCAAGGGCGCGGCAAGCGTCTGCACGAGACGCCGGACATGTTCTCCGGCCTTTTCTGGACCGGCCAGAAAAGCGTGGAACTCGGTCTCGCCGACGGTTTTGGCGATGCCAATTACGTGGCGCGGGAAATCATCAAGGCGCCGGACATCGTCGACTACACGGTCAAGGAGAGCATTACCGACCGCGTCGCGCGCAAGTTCGGCGCGGCGGTGGGCGGCGGCGCGGTGCACGCGCTGGCGTTTGGCGCCAGGCTCAATCTGCGTTGAGGTGGCGGCCGCGCGGTGCCACGCGGCCCATCCTCGCGGCGTTCGGCTTTACGTCGCCAATATCAGAAAGATCGCCGGCCGCTTGTGCAGCTCGATGGCCGGTTTCTTCTTCCAGTCCGCCACCGTGTGGCTGCGGATGGTTTCCGTGTCCAGCGTCAGATCGACGGCAACGCAGGCAAGCGTCGAAGGTGCGCAGGTGGCCAGCAAGGTGTCCAGCAGCGCCCGGTGCGGTACGGCGTCTCAATAAAGATCTGCGTCTGCTTGCCCTTGCGCGATTGCATTTCCAGCTCGCGCAGGCGCTTGGCCCTTTCGGCTGCGTCGACCGGCAAGTAGCCGTGAAACGCAAAATTTTGCCCGTTGAGTCCCGAGGCCATCAGCGCCAGAAGAATGGAACTCGGGCCGACGAACGGCACGACCTTCACGCCGCGCTCGTGCGCCCGGCGCACCAGTAACGCGCCCGGATCGGCAACCGCCGGGCAGCCGGCTTCCGACACCAGCCCGGCGTCCGTGCCGGCCAGGACCGGCGCGAGCAGTTTGTCGATCTCGCCGGCCGGTGTATTGACGTTGAGTTCGCGGATCTCGATCTCCTGAATCGGCCGTTCAGTGCCGACTTTCTTCAGAAAAGCGCGCGTAGTTTTCGCATTTTCGCCGATGTAGTACTGAAGCGCCGCGGCGCGGGCGCGAACCGGGGGGCGGGCAGAACGGCGCCGAGCGCGTCGGCGTCGCCTTCGCCCAGTGTGTTCGGGATCAGATAGAGCGTGCCGCTCATTGCGCCCCCAATAGCGGGTAGCCCGCTGTCATCAGCATGTCCGACAGCGCGATCAGCGGCAGACCGACGAGAGCCGTCGGATCGTCGGAGTGGATCGCTTCCAGCAGCGCAATGCCGAGTCCCTCGGATTTCGCGCTGCCTGCGACATCATAGGGCGTTTCGGCGAGCAGATAAGCTTCGAGCGCCGCATCCGGCAGATTGCGAAAACGCACGCGAGTGATGACGTCGACGCTCTGCGCGGCTCCCGAGCGGCTGTCGAAAAGACACAGCGCGCTATGGAACAGCACCTCGCGTCCCCGCATCGCCTGCAAAACTGTGCGAGCGCCTTTCGTGCGTGCCCGGCTTGCCGATTTGCAGGCCGTCGTAAGTCGCGACCTGATCGGAGCCGATTACGAGCACGGCTTCATCCGGCGCAAGCGCCGCGGCCACGGCGCGCGCCTTCGCCTCGGCGAGCCGCAACGCGGTGGCTTCGGGCGTTTCGCCGGCGTGCGGGGTTTCGTCGATCGCGGGCACGGCCACGTCGAATGGAATGCGAAGGCGCTCGAACAACTCGCGGCGGTACGGCGAACTCGACGCCAGAATGAGACGTGGCGGGCTTTTCAGGGAATCAGGCATGAGCGGTTGACGGCTGGAAGGGCGGGACATACGCAGTTGCGCGCAGGCTGCGCAAGTACGGGCTTAAGTGTTTGTCTCGAAAAGACAAAACGGATATGATTTTGGGCTTTTCTTTTCATCGGTATGCTTGCGTCAGGCGTCAGGCGAGCCTCGGTGCGTGCCGCGGCAGTAAGTAGGAAGTTAAGAGTTAAGAACGGCTGCCGCGCATCACTGAAGGTACGCGGGCTTTCTCGCAAACTGATTTATCCCGTGATTTGGCGGCGAAACTTAGTTAGCTGCGAACATTGCCGACGCAGGAGCGCACATGACTCAACATCCTGGCAAACCTGCAGGTCTGTCCGACCCGCACGAACTCGATCTGTTCGAATTTGCGCGGGTGTCGTGCGCGTCTCGCAACTGCCGCGCATGTTAAACGAAGTCCCGGCAGAAGCGCCAGACCGCGACACCGCGTTCACCTAGCAAGCCGAAGGGGCGACGCAGCCGGAATTGCAGGACAACGGCACCGAGGGTCCCCAGCCTTATTTGAGGATGGCGAGCGCTGCCTGGCTCGAATGTCAGCGGTGCATGACACCGTACTCGCAGGCGTTCAATGTCGACGCGACCTACCGGATCGTCAACACTGAGGCGGAAGCCGAAGAGTTTCCGCTCGACGAGGATGAGGTCGAAGTGATCGTGGGCTCGCGCCAGTTCGATCTCGTCGACCTGATCGAAGAAGAGTTGCTGCTTTCCTTGCCGCTCGTGCCCAAGCACGAGGTTTGTCCCGAGGTGCACGAGAGTCTCGTCTCTGGTGCGGCCGGTACCGAAGGCGAGGGCGACGAAGCTGCGCTGGACGAGGCTGACGGCGCAGATGAGGGCGGCGAGCCCGAGCGGCCGAATCCGTTCGCGGCGCTCGAAAGTCTCAAGCGCGGCGAGCCGGGCGGCAAGAAGCACTGAACAGTTGCATGGGAGCGCGAGGCGGGCGCATTGGCCATTCGGCCAGTGGCGGACACCGCGTCGGGCTGTGTTAGAATTCGGAAAATTTTTAGGAGTTAGTCATGGCAGTTCAACAAAATAAGAAGTCGTCGTCGAAGCGCGGCATGCACCGTTCGCACGATTTCCTCACGGCAGCGCCGCTGGCTGTGGAACCGAGCACGGGCGAAGTGCATCTGCGTCACCATGTGAGCCCGAACGGCTACTATCGCGGCAAGAAAGTCGTCAAGACGAAGAACGACTAATCGTTTCACTGCGTTGCACCAACCGGCGTTTCGCGTGGCGATCAGTTCGCTTGACATTTTCCCGGCTCGGCAAAAAGGCGGCATTGAATTGCCGCTTTTTTGTGTCGATTGCAGTTGCAGCTTCAGCGCTGACTGCGATCTATGCAGAGCGTCTGAAATTCGCCGCACTCCATGACAGTAAAGCTCACGATAGATTGCATGGGAGGCGACCACGGCCCGTCCGTGACCGTTCCCGCTGCCGTCAACTTCGTTCGCTCGCATCCCGACGCACAGTTGCTGCTCGTCGGCATTGAAAGTGCGATTCGTGCGCAGCTAAAGAAGTTGAAGGCTCAGGACCTGTCGGCGTTGACGGTCGTATCCGCTTCCGAGATCGTCGCTATGGACGATCCGGTTGAAGTCGCGCTGCGCAAGAAAAAAGATTCATCCATGCGCGTGGCGCTGAACCGCGTGAAGGAAGGCGAGGCGCAAGCCTGCATTTCCGCCGGCAATACCGGCGCGCTGATGGCGGTTTCGCGCTATGTGCTGAAAACGCTATCGGGCATCGAGCGTCCGGCGATCGCGTCCGCCTTGCCGAACCCCAACGGCTACACCATGATGCTCGACCTGGGCGCCAACGTCGACTGCGAACCGCAGCATCTGCTGCAATTCGCGGAGATGGGGCACGCGCTCGTGTCCGCGCTCGAAGGTAAGGAGCGGCCTAGCATTGGGCTCCTCAATATCGGCGAAGAAGTCATCAAGGGCAACGACACCATCAAACGTGCCGGCGAACTGCTGCGCGCGAGCACGCTCAACTTTCACGGCAATGTGGAAGGCAACGACATCTTCAAGGGCACGGTCGACGTGATCGTGTGCGACGGTTTCGTCGGCAATGTGGCGCTCAAGACGTCCGAAGGCCTCGCGCAGATGTTGTCGAACATCATCAAGGAAGAGTTCGGCCGTTCGTGGCTCACGAAGGTGATGGCGGTGCTCGCCTTGCCGGTATTGATGCGCTTCAAGAAGCGCGTCGATCATCGGCAATACAATGGTGCCGCGCTGCTGGGCTTGCGCGGACTGGTGATCAAAAGCCACGGTTCGGCGGACGCCTGCGGGTTTGAGTGGGCTATCAAACGCGGGTATGATGCCGTCAAAAACGGCGTGCTGGAGCGCCTTGCGCGAGCGATGGAAGAGAACGCCGGTTCTCTTGAGCAGGCGGCGCGCGACGCAAGCGGTGCGGGTCACGGCCCCATCGCAGGCCAGCCGGCCGAGCCCTACGCTGCGCAATCCTCGAAGGCATAATGGCTCAATCGACAATTTATTCCCGCGTCCTGGGAACCGGCAGCTATCTGCCGCCCGCGCGCGTCACCAATCAGGACCTCGCCGAGCGTCTCGCGAAGCAGGGCGTAGAGACGAGCGACGAATGGATCGTGGCCCGCACGGGTATCCATGCGCGTCACTTCGCCGACCCGGACGTCACCACGAGCGACCTCGCGCAAATCGCCTCGCAGCGCGCGATCGAAGCGGCGGACATCGACCCGCAAGCCATCGACCTGATCATTGTCGCCACCTCCACGCCGGACTTCGTGTTTCCGAGCACGGCGTGCCTGCTGCAGAACAAGCTCGGCATCAGGAATCACGGCGCGGCGTTCGACGTCCAGGCCGTGTGTTCCGGTTTCGCCTATGCCGTTTCCATGGCGGACAGCCTGATTCGCGGCGGCCAGCATCGCACGGCGCTCGTCGTCGGCGCAGAGACATTCTCGCGCATTCTCGATTTCAACGACCGCACCACCTGCGTGCTGTTTGGCGACGGCGCGGGCGCGGTGATTCTGCAGGCGTCGACAGAACCGGGTGTCCTGTCGAGCGCGTTGCACGCGGACGGCAGTCATTCGAACATTCTCTGCACGCCGGCCAACGTGAACGGCGGCGTGGTGGCGGGCAGCGCGTTCCTGCACATGGACGGGCAGGCGGTGTTCAAGCTGGCCGTCAACGTGCTGGAAAAAGTCGCGGTCGAGGCGCTCGAGAAAGCGAATCTGTCGGCTGATCAGATCGACTGGCTGATTCCGCATCAGGCCAATATCCGCATCATGCAAAGCACTTGCCGCAAGCTCGGCTTGCCGCAGGAGCGCATGGTCGTCACGGTGGGCGAGCACGGCAATACGTCAGCGGCCTCCATTCCGCTCGCACTCGACGTCGCGGTGCGCGACGGCCGCATCAAGCGCGGCCAGAACGTGCTGATCGAAGGCGTCGGCGGCGGCTTCACGTGGGGCGCGTCGGTCATCCGTTACTGATCGCCGGCTGACTTCGGGCGACGCCTTCAAAGCGCCCCGCGCCGCGTGCTCACGGGCCGCGCGCCTACATCTGACTAAATCGATTTTGGGGACGATATGAAATTTGCGTTCGTTTTCCCTGGACAGGGTTCGCAATCGGTCGGCATGCTCAACGCTTTCGCCGATCAGCCCATTGTGCGCGAGACGGTTCAGGAAGCGTCCGACGCGCTCAATCAGGACCTCGGCAAGCTGATCGCCGAAGGCCCCGCGGAAGATCTCAATCTCACCACCAACACCCAGCCGGTCATGCTGACGGCGGCCTACGCGATCTACCGCGCGTGGCAGCAGGCGGGCGGCCCGGCGCCGGCTCTCGTCGCCGGTCATAGTCTCGGCGAATACACGGCGCTCGTCGCGGCCGGCGCAATCGGGTTTCGCGACGCTGTGCCGCTCGTGCGTTTCCGTGCGCAAGCCATGCAAACGGCTGTGCCCGTCGGCGAAGGCGGCATGGCGGCGATTCTCGGTCTCGACGACGACACGGTGCGCGCGGTGTGCGCGGAAGCGTCGGCGGCGGGCGTCGTCGAAGCGGTTAATTTCAATGCGCCGTCGCAGGTCGTGATCGCGGGCCACAAAGCCGCCGTCGAGAAGGCCTGCGAAGTCGCGAAGGCGAAGGGCGCGAAACGCGCGCTGCCGCTGCCGGTGTCGGCGCCGTTCCACTCGTCGCTGCTCAAGCCGGCTTCGGATCAGCTGCGCGAATACCTGGCAAGCGTCAACGTGCAGGTGCCGTCCATCCCCGTCATCAATAATGTCGACGTTGCGATCGTCAACGAGCCGGCGCAAATCAAGGACGCACTGGTGCGCCAGGCGGCCGGCGCCGTGCGCTGGGTCGAGAGCGTGCAGGCCATGGCGGCGCAGGGCGTTACGCACGTCGTAGAATGCGGGCCGGGCAAGGTCCTTGCGGGGTTGACCAAGCGCATCGACGGCAATCTGGTCGGCGCGTCGGTGTTCGATCCGGCCTCGCTCGATGAAACGCTCAAGCTCCTGACAGCCAGCTGAGTGCGACGTCGCACAGACAGCGCAGCAAGCATCAGCAATCAATCAGCCCTCCGAAGGGCATTCGGATCGACAGATGGAAAAGAATCTCGACAAGCACATCGCAATCGTCACGGGCGCCTCGCGCGGCATTGGCCGCGCCATTGCGCTGGAACTCGCGCGCCAGGGCGCCACTGTGATCGGCACGGCGACCAGCGAAAGCGGTGCGGCGGCCATTAGTGAAGCGCTCAATGTGGCCGGCGTGAGCGGCCGCGGCGCGGTGCTCGACGTGAACGACGCGGCGGCTGCGGAAGCGCTGATCGACGGTACGGTGAAGGAATTCGGCGCGCTCCACGTGCTGGTGAACAACGCCGGCATCACGCAGGACCAGTTGGCCATGCGCATGAAAGACGACGACTGGGACGCGGTGATCGACACCAATCTGAAGTCGGTGTTCCGTCTGTCGCGCGCGGTGTTGCGCCCGATGATGAAGGCGAAGGGCGGCCGCATCATCAACATCACGTCGGTGGTCGGCTCGGCGGGCAACCCGGGGCAGGTCAACTACGCCGCGGCGAAAGCAGGCGTGGCCGGTATGACGCGCGCGCTCGCACGTGAAATCGGCAGCCGCGGCATCACGGTGAACTGCGTGGCGCCGGGCTTCATCGACACCGACATGACGCGCACCTTGCCTGAAGAGCAGCAAACCGCGCTCAAAACACAGATTCCGCTGGGCCGTCTCGGCAGCCCGGAAGATATCGCACACGCCGTGGCTTTTCTCGCGTCGCCGCAAGCCGGTTACATCACAGGGACGACGATGCATGTGAACGGCGGAATGTACATGTCGTAACCAAATTCGCTTACTATCCGCGCCTTGATGCGTTTCTCGAATGCGTCGGGCGCATGCCTTGACAGCAAGCTGATGCGCCGCTTTTTTGCCGGGTTAAACCTGATAAAATGCGCGCACCTGTATTTTTGAACTTCTTTCCCTTGGAGGGGTAATGGACAATATCGAACAGCGCGTCAAGAAGATCGTCGCAGAACAACTGGGCGTGGCCGAAGCGGAAATCAAGAACGAAGCTTCGTTCGTGAACGACCTCGGCGCCGACTCGCTGGACACGGTTGAACTCGTGATGGCCCTCGAAGACGAATTCGGCATGGAAATTCCGGATGAAGAAGCCGAGAAGATCACCACCGTTCAGCAAGCGATCGACTACGCTCGCGCGAACGTCAAGGCCTAAGGTCATTCGCACCTGCGTCCTGGCGTTAGCGGTGCATGACGCCCTGCCGCGTCGGTTGCCGACGCTATCGGGGCCGGCGTTCTTTGCCACGCCGCTTGACGCAAGCGTTGCCATGCAGGAGCCAGCGATGTTGACAGCGCAAGTTTCCGCGCGATTGCCGACTTAACAGCCACAGGGTGCACAGGGCAGGTTCCTGTGGCCGCTGTGGCTTTTGTTTTTGTCATCTATGAAAAAGAGGTTACCGTGAGCCGCCGTCGTGTTGTTGTTACAGGCTTGGGGCTGATTTCGCCTGTTGGCAATAATGTTGCCGACGGCTGGGCCAATCTGGTCGCCGGCAAGTCGGGTATTGCCAATATCACGAAGTTCGACGCGTCGAACTTCTCGACTCGTTTCGCCGGCGAGGTGAAGGGCTTCAATATCGAGGACTACATCCCCGGTAAGGAAGCGCGCCACATGGATACGTTCATCCATTACGGCGTGGCCGCAGGCATCCAGGCGATGCAGGACAGCGGCCTTCAAGTCACCGACGAAAATTCGGAACGTATCGGCGTCGTGGTGGGTTCGGGTATCGGCGGCCTGCCGATGATCGAAGTCACGCAAACCGAGCTGCTCAATCGCGGCCCGCGCCGCATCTCGCCGTTCTTCGTGCCGGCGTCGATCATCAACATGATCTCGGGTCACCTGTCGATCAAGTTCGGCATCAAGGGCCCGAATCTCGCCATCGTCACGGCGTGTACGACGGGTCTGCACTGTATCGGCGAGGCTTCGCGCCTCATCGAATACGGCGACGCCGACGTGATGATCGCGGGCGGCGCGGAGTCGACTGTCTCGCCGCTCGGTATCGGCGGCTTCGCGGCGGCGCGCGCGCTGTCGCAGCGCAATGACGATCCGGCAACGGCGAGCCGTCCGTGGGACAAGGACCGCGATGGTTTCGTGCTCGGCGAAGGGGCCGGCGTGATGGTGCTCGAAGAGTACGAGCACGCCAAGGCACGCGGCGCGAAGATTTACGCCGAAGTCGGCGGCTATGGGATGAGCGGCGACGCCTATCACATGACCGCACCGCTCGAAGACGGCGACGGCGCGCGCCGCTGCATGCTGGCGGCCATGAAGAACGCGGGTGTCAACGCCGACCAGGTGAATTACCTGAATGCGCACGGCACGTCCACGCCGCTCGGCGACCTGGCTGAAACGACCGGCATCAAGCGCGCGTTCGGCGACCATGCCAAAGCCATCGTCGTGAATTCGACGAAGTCGATGACGGGTCACCTGCTCGGCGGCGCCGGCGGTCTCGAGTCGGTGTTCACTGTGCTTGCCGTGCACCATCAGGTGTCGCCGCCCACGATCAACATCTTCAACCAGGACCCCGAGTGCGACCTGGACTACTGCGCCAACACCGCGCGGGAGATGAAGATCGACGTCGCGCTGAAGAACTCGTTCGGGTTCGGCGGCACGAACGGCACGCTCGTGTTCAAGCGCGCCTGAGGCTCGCAGCCGGGTGACGCGCCAACCGACGGCGCCGGCCTCGCCGGCGCTTTCCCCTGAGACGGCTACGTCGGAAAGAGCGCAGCAGCGAATCGCGCTGCGGCGCTCTTTCACGATGCGTGTCTCGTGTCTGCTGTTTGCGTCGCGACGGCGTCGGCAGCGGTTTATAGCTGCGTGTCGTCGTGGCTGGGCGTCTTGCAGGCGCTTCCGTTGGCGCTTGCCGCGTTCGCGCTCCTCGCGCTGTGCTCGGTGTGGCAGGACCGGGCGCAGCCTGTCGCGCTGACAGTGAGGCGCGAGAGCCTCACTGCGTGGGGGCCCGGTATTCTGCTTGCGCAGGGTCGCATAGCCGGCTGCGCGCACTGGAGCGACCGTTTGCTCGTGCTCGTCCTGAAGCCGGACGAGGGCGGCCGGCACATGCTGCTTGTGCCCGCCGACACGGTCCCGCCGGCGGTTTTCCGCGAGCTCGCGGTGCGGGCCCGGCGGCGCGCCGGCGCGTGACTGTTACGACTGTAACCGCTGTTACCGGGCGGCGTGTCCCCCGTAACGTACCCCCGTCGAGGCGGACGCTACAATGGTGCCCCCGTCATGCGCCCTCAAGTTAACGGATTTATCAGGTGAGCGAAAAAGAAATTGATCAGGTGCTGGTCGAACGCGTCCAGAAGGGCGACAAGGCCGCGTTCGAGCTTCTGGTCTCCAAATACCACCGCAAGATTCTCCCGCTGATCTCGCGCCTCGTGCGCGACCCCGCCGAAGTGGAAGACGTCGCGCAAGACGCTTTCATCAAGGCTTACCGCGCGTTGCCGCAATTTCGCGGCGAGTCCGCGTTTTATACGTGGTTGTACCGGATTGCGGTCAATACGGCGAAGAACTACCTTGCGACCCAGGGCCGGCGCGCGCCGACATCCACGGAAGCAGATGCTGAAGAAGCTGAAACTTTCTCCGACGCCGACCAACTAAGGGATATCAACACGCCTGAGTCGATGTTGATGAGCAAGCAGATCGCCGAGACGATCAATGCTGCGATGGCGGTTTTACCGGAAGAGCTGCGTACCGCCATTACTCTTCGTGAAATTGAAGGTTTGAGCTACGAGGAAATCGCTGAGATGATGGGCTGCCCGATCGGCACCGTCAGATCGCGAATTTTCCGCGCTCGCGAAGCCATTGCGGCAAAATTGCGTCCGTTGCTTGACACACCTGAAGGCAAGCGCTGGTAAGCCCAGCCGGCCGAACGGGGCGCGGGTGCGATATCTGGATTAGTGGTGTCACTACGGGGTTTTTGTAAGATGGGGAGCATCATGGGGTCGGTCTCGATGCAATCGCAAGCCAGTTCGCGCGGCGAGCGTCTGTCCGCTTTTGTCGATGGTGAGCTGTTCGGCGAAGAGCATCTGAATCTTGACAGGTTTCTGTCCGAGCTGGACGGCGAAGATCGCGCCGCATGGTCCAGCTATCACCTTATCGGCGACGCGTTGCGTTCCGACGATCTCGCAGTCAGTTCCGCGGCAAGCAGCGCTTTTCTGAGCGGCTTCGCTGCGCGCCTCGAGAGCGAGCCGCATCTGCTCGCGCCGGCTGCGCAGCCGGTCGCGCGGCGCCTGCTGGCTTTGCGTCGCCGCATGGTGCCGGCCTTTGCGGTGGCGGCCGCGGCCGCCACGCTCACGTGGATTGTCGTGCCGCAGCTGCAAGGCGTGCCGGGCGGCCCCGGCGCGACGCAGGTGGCCTCGGTGTCCTCGCATGGCGACGCGCTGCAGAAGGTCGCCATGGCGTCCGTGCCCGCGGCCAACGTCATACCGGTCGCGCAAGACGCCAATATCATCCGCGACGCGAGCCTCGATCAGTATCTGGAAGCACATCAGCAATTCGCGCAGCAACCGGTCATGCCGGGCTCCATGCCGCTGATCCGCGCTGCCGCCGTTTCCACGCAAGGCCAATAGTTGATGCAGACTCCGCGGTTCAATAAAACGACTATCTGGGGGCGGCTGCCGGCATTCCTGTTCTGCGCAGCCGTATTGTTGTCCGCTACACCGCGGGTATTTGCACAAACCGACGACCCGCTCGTCGCCCGCCGCACGGTCGCCGATCTCCTCGATCGCATTCATCAGGCCGCGCAGCAACAGAACTACGAGGGCGCGTTCGTCTATCAGCGCGGCAATTTCGTTCAGACGTCGCGCATCGCCCATTACGCGACACGTGCCGAGGGCGAGTTCGAGCAGTTGGAGAGCCTCGACGGCAAGCCGCGCAAGATGCTGCGTCATAACGACGAGCTCTACACGTTCGTGCCTGAGCGTCATTTGTGCGTGGTCGAAAAGCGCCAGAACAAGGACTCGTTCCCCGCTTTGCTGGCTGTGAGCGGCGAACAGGTGCTGTCCGTGTACGAGCCGAAACTGCTCGGCGACGATCGCGTGGCGGGCGTCGAAAGCCAGGTGATCGAACTCGACCCCAAAGACGCCTACCGTTTCGCATACAAGCTGTGGGCCGACAAGAAAACGGGCCTGCTGCTGCGCGCGCAAACGCTCGATCCGAACGGCCAGGTGCTCGAACAATTGTCGTTTTCGCAGATTCGCATCGGCGTGCCGGTCGAGAAGGCCGGTATCGTCAACGGCATTCGCAACACCGCCGGCTGGACGGTGGTGCATCCGCCCATCGAGCCGGTCGATATGGCTGCGCAAGGATGGCAATTCGGCCCCGCCGTGCCGGGGTTTCGCAAGATTCGCGAATTGCGCCGTCCCATGGCGGCGCGCGAAGCCGGCCAACCGACCATTCCGGTCGATCAGGCGGTGTTTTCGGACGGTCTCGCCGCGGTCTCGGTGTTCATCGAGCCGGTTGAGAACAACACGCGCAAGGAAGGCGCGGGCAGCAGCGGCGCGACGCACGTGCTGGTGAAGCGCCGCGGCGACTTCTGGATTACCCTGCTCGGTGAAGTCCCTCAGGCCACGTTGCAGCAATTTGCGTCTGCCATAGAATACAAGGCTCCGAAGTAATTCTTCGACTCCTGAATCCCTCGGCTTCCTACCATATGACGACTTTCTCGGTGCGCAAATTCCTCGCGGCCGCGGTGGTGGCGGCATGTTTGCCGTTCGCACCGCACACGGCGTCGGCGGCGTCCGCAGCCAATCTGCCCGACTTCACTGACCTCGTCGACAAGGTCGGTCCGGCTGTCGTCAACATTCGCACGACCACGCGCGTGACGAGCAGCGGCGGCCCGCGGGGCGCATTGCCGCCCGGCATGGACGACGGCGACATGTCCGAGTTCTTCCGCCGCTTCTTCGGCATTCCGATGCCGCAGTCGCCGCAATCGCCCGGCGCGCCGCGCGGCGGCGACAACGGTGGTAGCGGCGGCAGCGGCGGCAGTCAGGACGGGCCGGACAGCAACGATCCCGAGCAGAACAGCGGGGTCGGTTCGGGCTTCATCCTGTCGGCGGACGGCTACGTGATGACCAATGCGCACGTCATCGACGACGCGGACACCATTTACGTCACGCTGACCGACAAGCGCGAATTCAAGGCGAAGCTCATCGGCGTGGACGACCGGACGGACGTCGCGGTCGTCAAGATCAGCGCCGCGAATCTGCCGACCATCACCATCGGCGATTCGAACAAGGTTCGCGTGGGCGAGTGGGTCGTCGCGATCGGCTCGCCGTTCGGCCTCGAGAATACCGTCACGGCCGGCATCGTCAGCGCGAAGGGGCGCGATACCGGCGACTATCTGCCGTTTATCCAGACCGACGTGGCCGTCAATCCGGGCAACTCGGGCGGCCCGCTCATCAATATGCAGGGCGAGGTGATCGGCATCAACTCGCAGATCTACAGCCGCACCGGCGGTTTCATGGGCATTTCGTTCGCCATCCCGATCGACGAGGCAATGCGCGTGGCCGACCAGTTGAAAGCGTCGGGCAAGGTGGTGCGCGGCCGCATCGCGGTGGCAATCGGCGAAGTGACGAAAGATGTCGCGGATTCGCTCGGTTTGCCGAAGGCGCAAGGCGCGCTCGTCAGCAGCGTCGAGCCGGGCGGCCCGGCGGACAAGGCCGGCGTGCAGCCGGGCGACATCATCCTCAAGTTCAACGGCCATTCGGTCGATACGGCGACGGACCTGCCGCGCATGGTCGGCGACACGAAGCCGGGCACGAAGGCGACCATCACCGTCTGGCGCAAGGGCCAAACGCGGGATCTGCCGGTCACGATCGCCGAGATGCAGCCGGACAAGACCTCGAAGGCCGATCAGAAGAAGCCGCAGGCGCCGAAGCAGCGCGCCACGAACGCGCTTGGCCTTGCCGTCAGCGATATTCCGGCCGATCAGCTGCGCACGCTGAAACTGCGCAACGGCGTGCAGATCGACGCGGTGGACGGTCCGGCCGCGCGGGTCGGCTTGCAGAAGGGCGACATCATCCTGCGCGTGGGCGATACGGACATCACCAGTGCGAAGCAGTTCGACGAACTCACCGCGCATCTGGACTCGCAGAAGATGGTTGCGCTGCTGGTCCGCCGCGGCGAGAACACCCAGTTCGTGCCGATTCGTCCGCGCGGCGTCCAGAAATGACGAAGACGGCGCCGCTCACGCTCTACGGGCGCGCGTGGTGTCACCTCTGCGACGACATGCGCGCGGCGCTCGAGCCCTTGCTGGCCGAGTTCGGCGCGCAGGTGGTCGTGATCGACGTCGACAGCGATCCGTTGCTCGAGGCCCGCTACAACGAACTCGTGCCGGTGCTGGTGTGCGACGGCGTGGAACTCTGTCACTACCATCTCGACGAAGCGCGCGTGCGCGGCGCGCTGGCGGTGAGAGCCACTCGGGCTACTGAAGCCACCGAAGACGCTCAGGCCGCGCGCGTCGCGGCAGCACCCTTAGTCCGATCGGGCTCTGCGTCAGGCAATCACAGACTTGCCGAAGCGGCTTGGAGCATGAGCCGCCCGTGTTTCGCCGGCTGGCTCATCGCGCCCGGCATCGCAAGATGCGCCGGGCGTCGGCCTTTTCGGCTAAAATAGATAATTTTCACCTACTTACAAGGTTACAAGGCGTGCTCCGCTATTGTCCGAGCGCGCCTTTTTTGCTTGATCGGCACTGAATGGATCATATTCGTAACTTCTCGATCATTGCGCACATCGACCATGGCAAGTCGACGCTCGCCGATCGCATCATCCAGATTTGCGGCGGTTTGTCCGACCGCGAGATGGAAGCTCAGGTGCTCGACTCGATGGATCTCGAGCGCGAGCGCGGCATCACCATCAAGGCACAAACCGCGGCCCTTTCCTATCGCGCGCGCGACGGCAAGGTCTACAACCTCAACATGATCGACACGCCGGGCCACGTCGACTTCTCGTACGAAGTCAGCCGCTCGCTGTCCGCGTGCGAAGGCGCGCTGCTGGTGGTGGACGCGAGCCAGGGCGTGGAGGCGCAAACGGTCGCCAACTGCTACACGGCAATCGAACTGGGCGTTGAAGTCGTCCCCGTGCTCAACAAGATCGACTTGCCGGCTGCAAATCCGGAGAACGCCATTGCCGAGATCGAAGACGTCATCGGCATCGACGCGACCGACGCCACGCATTGCAGCGCGAAGACCGGCCTCGGCGTCGAAGACGTGCTCGAGGCGCTGATCGCCAAAGTGCCGCCACCGAAGGGCGACCCGGAAGCGCCGCTGCAGGCGCTCATTATCGACTCGTGGTTCGACAACTACGTCGGCGTCGTCATGCTGGTGCGTATCGTCAACGGTACGCTGCGTCCGAAAGACAGGATCCGCCTGATGGCCACCGGCGCGCAGTATCCGGTCGAGCACATCGGCGTGTTCACGCCGATGTCGAAGAACCTGGAAACGTTGTCGGCGGGGCAGGTCGGCCTCATCATCGCGGGCATCAAGGAGTTGGCCGCTGCGAAGGTGGGCGACACCGTCACGCTCGTGACCCGTCCCGCTGAAGAGCCGCTGCCCGGCTTCAAGGAAGTGAAGCCGCAGGTGTTCGCCGGCCTCTATCCGGTCGAGGCGAATCAGTACGACGCGCTGCGCGACTCGCTGGAAAAGCTGAAACTGAACGACGCATCGCTGCATTACGAGCCAGAAGTTTCGCAAGCGCTCGGCTTTGGTTTCCGCTGCGGCTTCCTGGGTCTTCTGCACATGGAGATCGTGCAGGAACGTCTCGAACGCGAGTTCGACATGGACCTCATCACCACGGCGCCGACTGTCGTGTATGAGGTCGTGCAACGCGACGGCACGGTCATCATGGTCGAGAATCCAGCCAAGATGCCCGACCCGTCGAAGATCGAAGAAGTGCGCGAGCCGATCGTCACCGTGAATCTGTACATGCCGCAGGACTATGTCGGCCCGGTGATTACGTTGTGTACGCAAAAGCGCGGCACGCAGATCAACATGCAGTATCACGGCCGCCAGGTGCAGCTCACTTACGAAATTCCGATGGGCGAAGTCGTGCTCGACTTTTTCGACCGCCTGAAGTCCATTTCGCGCGGCTATGCGTCGATGGATTACGAGTTCAAGGAATACCGCGCGTCAGATGTGGTGAAGGTCGACATGCTGATCAACGGCGACAAGGTCGACGCGCTGTCGGTCATCGTGCACCGCTCGCAGAGCCAGTATCGCGGCCGCGAAGTGGCGGCGAAAATGCGCGAGCTGATTCCGCGCCAAATGTACGACGTCGCGGTTCAGGCCACCATCGGCTCGAACATCATCGCGCGTGAGAACATTAAAGCGTTGCGTAAGAACGTGCTGGCAAAATGCTACGGCGGCGACATTACACGTAAAAAGAAGCTGCTGGAAAAGCAGAAGGCAGGCAAGAAGCGAATAAAGCAAGTGGGGTCCGTCGAGATTCCGCAAGAGGCTTTCCTCGCCATCCTGCGTGTCGAAGACAAATAAGACGAACAACGGAACCCTATGAATTTTGCGCTGATTCTTTTTGTGCTCGTCATTTTGACGGGCGTCGCATGGGTCGCAGACAAACTGGTGTTCATGCCGCAACGGCGGCGCGCGGCGGAAGCGGCGGTCGCCGAGTTCGACCGTCAGCAGGAACGCATCGGCGAGCGTTTCGCCGATGAAAACGCCGCGCAAACGCGCGCGCGTCTGCGTGACGACAAGCTGCGCCAACCGTGGTGGCTCGAATATTCGGCGAGCTTTTTCCCGGTGATTCTGGTCGTTTTCGTGGTGCGCTCGTTCGTCGTCGAGCCGTTCAAGATTCCGTCGGGATCGATGGTGCCGACTCTGCTGGTGGGCGACTTCATCCTCGTCAATAAATTCGATTACGGCATCCGTCTGCCGATCACGAACACGAAAATCACGGAGGGCCGGCCGCTTCAGCGCGGCGATGTGGTGGTGTTCCGCTATCCAAAAGACGAGTCGGTCGACTACATCAAGCGCGTGATCGGCTTGCCGGGCGACACGGTTGCCTATCAGGACAAGCAGTTGACGATCAACGGCAAGCTGGTGCCCGAAACGCCGCTGCCCGATTATCTCGACGAGGAACGTCTTGGTTATGCAAAGCAGTTTGAAGAAAACCTGGACGGCCGCAAGAATGCGATTCTGAACAATCCTGCAGTTCCGCCGTTTATCGTCGGCGCGGAAGATTATCCCTATCGCGATAACTGCACCTACAACGCACGCGGCGTTATCTGCAAGGTGCCGCCGGGCAATTACTTCATGATGGGCGACAACCGCGATAACAGTGCGGACAGCCGCTATTGGGGTTTTGCGCCGGATAAGAATATTGTCGGCCGCGCGTTTTTTATCTGGATGAACTTCAGCAATCTCAAGCGCATTGGTTCGTTCCAGTGAGCTTCGCGTGAATTGCATCACACGCCGCGAGCCGCGCCGCTTATCGACTGATCGCTTCTCCATGATCGGTCACGAACGCGGTCGTCGAAGCGGCGGCGTGTTGTCACGCCACTTTAAGAAACTCCGGTAACGTCGCTTCACCACGCTTTTTCCGCTGGCCGTACCGCGTTTTCGCCCGGTACGGCGCCCGCGTTATACTCTGCCCATGCCCTCATCTCCGTTGGAAAGCCGTCTGCGCTACGAATTTCGCAATGCGGAATTGCTGCGCCAGGCTTTAACGCACCGCAGTCATAGCTCCACGCATAACGAACGGCTCGAATTTCTCGGCGACTCCGTTCTGAATTGCGCGGTGGCTGCGCTTTTGTTCCAACGTTTCGGCAAGCTGGACGAGGGCGATTTGTCGCGCGTCCGTGCCAACCTGGTCAAGCAGCAATCGCTTTACGAAATCGCTCAGGCCCTGAATATTTCGGAAGGACTTCGCCTCGGCGAGGGTGAACTGCGCAGCGGCGGTTTCCGTCGGCCGTCCATCCTTGCCGACACGCTGGAAGCCGTGCTGGGTGCGGTGTTCCGCGACGGCGGCTTTGAAGCCGCGCAGACCGTCATCAAGCGTCTTTACGTGCCGATTCTCGATCACATCGACCCGCGCACGCTTGGCAAGGACGCCAAGACGCTTCTTCAGGAATATCTGCAGGGGCACAAGATCGCGCTACCCACCTACACCGTTGTCGCCACCCATGGTGCTGCGCACAATCAGCAGTTCGAAGTCGAATGCACGGTGCCCAAGCTGGACGTGAAAGTGTCCGGTTCCGGCGCGAGCCGCCGGGCGGCGGAGCAGGCTGCAGCGAAAAAAGCGCTCGACGAAGTCATGGCCGCAGCGCCTGCGGTCGTCTCCAAGTCGAAGCGGTCAAAGGGCGCCCGCGCGGCGAAAAAGGCTGAGGCCGAGATCGTGCCGGGCGTCACTGGCGTGCAGGCCGCGCTGGATCTGCGCAGCCCCGACCGCAAGAACGAACGCGCGGCGGCGCGAGGCGACGCGCGCACGGTGCCGGGCGCGGAGCCCGTCGGTGAGCGCGCGGCCTTTGCTGGGGCGACTGCCGCGGCGCCGCTTGCCGTGATTCGCGCCGCCCACGTGGAGTACAGCGTGCCGGAGAGGCTCGACCGCGCGGACAAATCCGAAAAGGCCGAAAAAGGCGACAAATCGGACAAAGCCGACAGGCCGGATAGGCCTGCCGCTCAGGCGAGCGAGAAAGCGGTGGAGAAGGCGGCAGAGAAATCCGCGGCAGACAAGCCGACTGAATCGAAGGCGGTGGAGTTGAGAGTCGCGGACTTGAAGGCTGCGGAACCGCGGGCCGCAGATTCAAAGGGCGCGGACCCTAAAGCTGCCGACCCGAAGGCCGCCGACCTGAAACCCGCCGATACGAAACCCGCCGACCCCACCGCCCGCGGCACGGACAAACCGCACCGCAGCCGCGAGGCAGCGGCCGGCGGCGCCTCCCCCGCAACCAGCGCCGCGGCGCCCACGAACACGAACCCGGCAGCCGACGCGGTACCAACGCGCGTAGCCGACGCGGGCCATTGATTGCCCCGGCGCGCTTTCCGCGTGTCGATCCGAACCTGCCGTAGCCCGAATATGAACGCTCCCACTCCTACTGGTTTTCGCTGCGGCATGGTCGCGATCGTCGGCCGCCCGAACGTTGGCAAATCCACGCTGATGAACGCGCTGGTCGGCCAGAAAGTCAGCATCACGTCGCGCAAGGCGCAGACCACGCGCCATCGCATCACCGGCATCCATACGCTGGAAGACGCCCAGTACATTTTCGTCGACACACCGGGCTTCCAGACCAAGCACAGCAGCGTGCTGAACCGGTCGCTGAACCGGGCGGTGACGTCCACGCTCACCGCCGTGGACGCGATCCTGTTCTTGATCGAAGCGGGCCGTTTCGGCGCGGACGATCAGAAAGTGCTCGACCTGATTCCGCCTTCGGTGCCCACGCTGCTGATCGCGAACAAGCTCGATCGCGTGTCGGACAAAGACTCGCTGTTCCCGTTCATGCAGCAGATGAGCGCACTGCGCCCGTTCAACGAAATCGTGCCGCTGTCGGCCAAGAACCCCGACGACATCAAGCGTCTGATGGCGACCGTCAAGCCCTACCTGCCGGAAGGCGCGCCGATTTACGGCGAAGACGATCTCACCGATCGCAGCGAGCGCTTTCTCGCGGCGGAAATTTTGCGCGAAAAAGTGTTCCGCTGGACCGGCGACGAACTGCCCTACACGAGCACCGTGCTGATCGACAAGTTCGAAACCGAGGGGCGCCTGCGCCGCATCTTCGCGACGATCCTCGTCGAACGCGACACGCACAAGGCGATGATCATCGGCCAGAAGGGCGCGAAGCTGAAGCAGATCAGCACCGAGGCGCGCCTCGACATGGAAAGGCTGTTCGACGGCCCCGTCTATCTCGAAACCTTCATCAAGGTGAAGAGCGGCTGGGCCGACAATGAAGCAGGACTTCGCGCGTATGGGTACGAATGACGCGTGGGTCACGCTGAATTCCGACACCGGTCCGGACGATTCCGAGCCGGCCGAGCCGTCTCGCGAGCGCTCGAAGTCCGCTCGCGCTAGCCGCAAATCATCCGCCAAAAAATCCGCCGAAGCCGGCGCCGCTGCCGGCGATCCAGCGCACAAGGCGCCGGCGCGCAAGTCGTCGCGCGGTGCGGGTGCGGCTTCCGAATACCGGATCGCCGAGCAGCCCGCCTTCGTTCTGCATAGCTATCCCTACCGTGAGACGAGTCTGATCATTGACGTGCTGTCGCGCGACCACGGCCGTCTTGCGCTCGTCGCGAAGGGCGCCAAGCGGCCGCACTCGGCGTTGCGCGGCGTCTTGCAGACGTTCCAGCCGCTCGCGTTGTCGTGGTCGGGCAAGTCGGAAGTGCGCACGCTGACCGGCGCGGAATGGGTCGGCGGCATGCTGCCTCTGACCGGCGACGCGCTCCTGTGCGGTTTCTACGTGAACGAACTGCTCGTCAAATTCTGCGCGCGCGAAGATCCGCATCCGCAACTCTTCCATCATTACGTGGTCACCATGACGCGCCTCGCGCACGACGAGCCGCCGGTCCAGGTGCTGCGCTCCTTCGAGCGCGTGCTGTTGCGCGAGACCGGTTACGCGATGTCGCTGGATCGCACGGTCACGCGCAGGGCTGTGGAAGCCGGCGGCCGCTATGTGTTCGACCCGGAGCGCGGCGTGCGCGAAGCCTCCGGCGATTTGCCGGCGCAATGGCCGGTGGTCGCAGGCCAGACCTTGCTCGATATGGAAAAGGACGATTACCATCGAGCGCAGACCGTGGCGCAAAGCAAAACGCTGATGCGCTTTCTGCTCAACACTTATCTTGGCGGCACGCCGCTCGCGACGCGCCAGATTCTGATCGACTTGTAGAACTTATGAGCTTCTTCCTAACGTCGCCGAATGTGATCGATCTCGGCGTGAATATCGATCACGTCGCCACGCTGCGCAACGCGCGCGGCACGTCGTACCCCGACCCGATCCGCGCCGCGTTGATGGCGGAAGAGGCCGGCGCCGACGCCATCACGCTGCATCTGCGCGAGGACCGGCGCCATATCGTCGACGCCGACGTGCGCGCGCTGCGTCCGCTTCTGAAGACGCGGATGAACCTCGAATGTGCGGTCACGCAGGAAATGCTCGACATCGCCTGCGAGGTGCAGCCGCACGACGTTTGCCTCGTGCCGGAAAAGCGCCAGGAATTGACGACCGAAGGCGGTCTTGATGTGGCCGGCCAATTCGAGGCCGTGCGCGCCGCATGCCGGCAACTGGCGGACGCGAACTCGCGCGTGTCGCTCTTCATCGATCCGGACGAGACGCAGATTCGCGCCGCGCACGAAGCCGGCGCGCCGGTGATCGAACTGCACACCGGGCGCTACGCCGAAGCCCACGACCCCGCGCAACAGCAGCGCGAATACGAGCGCGTGGTTCGCGCGGTCGAGTTCGGCGCGACGCTCGGCATCAAGGTCAATGCCGGGCACGGTCTGCACTACACGAACGTCCAGCAGATCGCGGCAATCGACGGCATCGTCGAGCTGAACATCGGCCATGCGATCGTCGCGCACGCGATCTTCGCCGGCTGGGACAACGCGGTGCGCGAGATGAAGGCGATCATGGTCGCCGCGCGTCTCGGCGCGCGCGCCTGATGTCGTCGCACGGGCCGCGCACGCATATGGCGATCTATGGTATCGGGACGGACGTCGTGCAGGTGAGCCGCGTCGCGGCGGTCATGCAGCGCACCAACGGCCGCTTCGCCGAGAAAGTGCTCGGCCCCGACGAACTGCGCGTCTATCACGCGCGCCACGCGCGTTCGACGGCGCGCGGCCTCGCGTTTCTCGCCACGCGTTTTTCGGCGAAGGAAGCGTTCTCCAAGGCGATCGGTCTCGGCATGCATTGGCCGATGACATGGCGCGCGCTGCAAACGCTCAACAAGCCGAGCGGCGAGCCGATGGTGG
This sequence comes from uncultured Paraburkholderia sp., assembly GCA_940746715.1. Lineage (GTDB taxonomy): Bacteria > Pseudomonadota > Gammaproteobacteria > Burkholderiales > Burkholderiaceae > Paraburkholderia. The sequence goes on along the minus strand of CALNWN010000001.1, from coordinate 769,822 downwards.
TCGCATCCGGCGAACTCGCCGAATGGCTCGACGCGCGCGGCATCACGGCGCGCGTCACGATCAGCGACGAGCGCGATTACGCGGTGTCGTTCGTGATCGCCGAAAGCACGCACGTCGACGAGGCGCGCGGCGCGCAGCCCTCGAGCGCCGCCGAATAACAACACCGAGGCGCGGCCCGCGCGGCCGCGTCTTTTCCTGCTGCACGCATTCTTTTTCCAACGGAATTCGATGAAAACCATTCCCGGACCGGTCATGCTCGACGTGGTCGGCAAAACGCTGAATGACGACGACAAGCGCCGCCTTGCTCACCCGATGACCGGTGGCGTGATCCTGTTCGCGCGCCACTACGAGAGCCGCGCGCAACTCATCGCGCTGACCGATTCGATCCGCGCGATTCGCGAGGATCTGCTGATTGCCGTCGATCACGAAGGCGGACGCGTGCAGCGCTTCCGCACGGACGGCTTCACGGTCCTTCCGGCCATGGGCAAGCTCGGCGCGCTGTGGGACAGCGACGTGCTGCATGCCACCAAGGTCGCCACCGCGGTCGGCTATATTCTTGCTTCGGAGTTGCGCGCCTGCGGGATCGACATGAGCTTCACGCCTGTGCTCGACCTGAACTACGGGCAGTCGCAGGTGATCGGCGACCGCGCGTTTCACAGCGACCCGCGCGTGGTGACGCTGCTCGCAAAAAGCCTCAACCACGGTCTTGCGCTTGCCGGCATGAGCAATTGCGGCAAGCATTTCCCGGGGCACGGTTTCGCGCATGCCGATTCGCACGTCGCGATGCCCGTCGACGACCGTTCGCTCGACGAAATCCTGCGCGACGACGTCGCGCCTTATGACTGGCTAGGCCTCGCGCTCGGCTCGGTGATTCCGGCGCATGTGGTGTATCCGCAAGTCGACTCGAAGCCGGCGGGTTTTTCGCGCGTCTGGCTGCAAGACATTCTGCGCGGCAAGCTGCGCTTCGAGGGTGCGATTTTCAGCGACGACCTCTCGATGGAAGCCGCGTGCCAAGGCGGCACGCTCACCGAAGGCGCGACTGCCGCACTGCAAGCCGGCTGCGACATGGTGCTGATCTGCAATCAGCCCGACCAGGCCGAAAAGGTGCTGGACGAGCTGCGCTTTACGCCGTCGAAGGAATCGCAGCAGCGCTTAAAGCGCATGCGGGCTCGCGGCAAACCGCTCAAGTGGAGCAAGCTGGTCGCGCAGCCGCAGTATCTGCAAGCACAGGCGCTGCTGCGCAGCGTGTTCGCCTGAGCGGCGAGCGGTAGTCGGAAAAACGGCGTCTCCAATGAGACGCCGTTTTCGCATCCGATGCCCGCAGGCGGCCCGCTCGCGTCAGTTCAGCCGCATTCGCTGCAGCTTGTTATACAGCGTTTTAGGACTGATGCCGAGCAGCGACGCCGCCCGATGGCGCGTGCCGCCGACCGCGTCGAGCGTCGCGCGAATCAGCATCTCTTCGACGTCCGCGAGCGGCGTGCCGACCGTGACCTGCACACGGCTGCCGTTCAGATCGCGGCCATTGACGGAGCCCGCTTCGTCCGCGCGCAACGATTCGAGCACGTCGCCCGACGCGTGATACGCCCGCCGCACGCGGTCCTGGAGCTCGCGCACATTGCCCGGCCATTCGTAGCTCAGGCATTCGCGCAGGAAATTCGGCCCGATCTGTTTCGCGATCTCCGACGCGCCGCGCGCGGCAGCGTCGTGATTCAATTCGTCGACGATAGCCTGCGCGATCAGCGCCGGATCTTCGCCGCGCTCGCGCAACGGAGGCAGCGTCACAGCCGCGGCTTCAAGGCGCAGCGCCTTGCGCGTCGACGCGATCAGACGGAAATCGGTCACCACCTGACTCGTCCCGCCGACGCGCATGAAGGTCTGCGAATCGAGCGCGCGCAGCAGCGCCTCCTGCTGCGCACGCGGCAACTCCGCGATTTCGTCGATGAAAAGCGTGCCGCCGCTCGCCTGCTCGAACAGGCCCGGCTCGCGCTGTTCCGCGCCGCTGAACGCGCCGCGTTCGTGGCCGAACAACACGCTGTCGAGCGAACGGAGCGCCGGCGCCCCGCCCGCGCCGCGGCAGTCGAGCGTGACGAACGGACCTTTGCGGCGCCGGCTCATGTCGTGCATCGTGCGGGCCGCGACCTGCTTACCGGTGCCGGCTTCGCCCGAAATGAGCACGGCGGCTTCCGTCGGCGCGATGTGTTCGATCGTGTCGTAGACGTGCTGCATGGCCGGGCTGCGGCCGAGCATCGAGCCGAAGCGGCCGAGTTGACGCAGCGACGCGCGCAGCGTCTGCACTTCCTCGGTCAGCTCGTACGGGCGCGGAATGCGCGCGAGCAGGCTGCGCAGCCGCGGAATATTCACCGGCTTCAGCAGATAGTCCCAGATGCCGTGCCGGAAGCCCTCGATCGCGCTTTCGACGGTCGCGCTGCCGGTCATCACGATGACGGGCAGCGCGCCGCCTGGCGGATGCGCGGGCAAATGCTGCAACAGATCGAGGCCGCTGCCGTCGGGCAGATTCAGATCGACGAGCACGACGTCGGGAATGAAGCGCGTCAGCGCGGCCCGCGCTTCGGCGATGGTCGTCGCCGTGTCGACGGAGAAGCCGTCGGCGGCAAGAATGGCGGACAGGCCCGACAGGCTATTGGGATCGTCTTCAACAATCAGGGCGTGTGGCATGGCGAGCGCAACTTGTTAAATGGATGGAATACCTGCTTCTGCGCGCCCGGAGCGGGGCGTGCGGCGCGGGCGCAATGGCTGGCCGGTACTGTCGGTCGGATGCGTCGCCACGCGCGCTGCCTTGATGGAGTCGGCGCGGCAGCGGCCCTCCAGTCGGCATGAGTGCGGTATCCGGCGTGCATGACGCCGGGCGATGCGGGCGGCGAGTCGACTCACGTAGTTCTGGTCCTTTGCTGTGGCAAAAGGGCGATTCGCGACTCACCGTTTCGTGTCGCGCCGCCCTCGTCGCAATCCGCCGGCGTCCTTGCGGCCACGATGTGACGGGCAAGGGCGCCGGTACTTACCTCACTTTCTCGCGTCAGACATCCCGTTGCTGTCGAAGAAGCGGCGCACTTCACGCTCCGCGTCCTCGCGGCTCTTGCCATAACGTTCCTGGATCAGGCCGGCGAGACGGTCGGCGCGGCCTTCGGCCTTCGTCAATTCGTCGTCGGTCAGTTCGCCCCATGCCGCCTTGGCTTTGCCAACCAGTTGCTTCCACTTGCCTTCCGCGATGTCGTTGTTCATGTCGCATCTCCGCAGTCGAGAAATATAAGGTAAATGCTGACTAGCATGACCTGTGCCAATGCGCTTTGGCTAGCTAGATCAATGGCTTACACGGGCGAGAGCCGGCAAGAACAGGCGGCGCCGCCGGCAATTTTGAGAAAAATGCCGGTAAAGTTTTCCTCAACGATACTCGGCGGCACAAAAAAGAAAAAGCGCCCAATCTGGGCGCTTTCTCATTTTTTCTTAAGCGCGCTGCGTCGCGCTAAGAGAGGTGGCCGGCGTTTAAGCGCGGCTGCGGTACTCGTGCGTACGCGTGTCGATTTCAATCTTGTCGCCGATGTTGCAGAAGAGCGGCACTTGCAGTTCGAAACCCGTGTTGAGCTTGGCGTTCTTCAGCACCTTGCCCGACGACGTGTCGCCCTTGACAGCCGGTTCCGTGTAGATGATTTCGCGGACCAGCGTGGTCGGCAGTTCGACGGAGATGGCCTTGTCGTTGTAGAAGACGACTTCGCAAGCCATGCCGTCTTCGAGGTAGTTCATTGCGTCGCCCATCATTTCGGCTTCGACTTCATACTGGTTGTAGTCGGCGTCCATGAACACATACATCGGGTCGGCGAAGTACGAGTACGTCACTTCCTTGCGCTCGAGCACGACGACGTCGAACTTGTCGTCTGCCTTGTAGACGCTTTCCATGCCTGCGCCGGTCAGCAGGTTCTTGAACTTCATCTTGACGACGGCGGAGTTGCGGCCCGATTTGTTGTATTCGGCCTTTTGCACGACCATGGCGTCAGCGCCGATCATCACGACGTTGCCGGTGCGGAGTTCCTGTGCGGTCTTCATAAAACTGTCCTGTACGAAATAAGTAGCTGTAACTGGTGCTCAACGGCATACGGCGCAAGCGGCTTCGACGCTTCCTGCAACTCGCGCCGCGCCGGGACGGCCTGGCGGGAAGCGTGCATGAAGCGTGGTGGGCTTGCCGCGGGATTCGGTGGCGTTGCCGCTGATGTTGCCGGTTCAGCCGCCGCCACAGTTTCACAGCCCCGCTATCCCGCAATCCGTTACCTGCTTTTTTACCCGATGCGGGCGTGTACACGAGTGGCGCCGGTCGGCAGCGTGGTCCGGGCGCTTCCACGGGTTCGATTGAACCCGCTTTTGACCAGGATTTTTGCTGCGATCGGGCCGCGCTTGCGTCGTCCGTCGTCGGCCGTTGGATAACCGCTTATTTTAACTGAGTTTTTGTGAACAAGGCCAGATTTCCCGCGAGGTCGCCCACTTGCGCCAGCTCGCCGGCCCATTCGACCGCGCGTCGTTCAAGCGCGGGATAGTGACGGCACAGCGCCGCCCAGTCGGGGACGCCGCCGCCGTTCCACGCGTGCCAGAAGCGCGCGAGCGCGGCGGCGGGCTCGGCGGGAAGCGTGCGCGCGTAGTGCGCAAGCGCGGCATCGAGTTTCGGCAGATGCGCGTCGTCGGCCTGCGGATAGATATGCCAGACGAATGGCCTCGCGGCCCACTGCGCGCGCACGAAGGAGTCCTCGCCGCGCACGAAATTCAGGTCGCTCGCCCAGAGCAGCGCGTCGTAGCCCGCTTGCTCCGTGAACGCGAGGCCGTGCGCGCTTAGCGCGCCGCGCTCCGCATGGGCGCCCGCGCCGCCGGAGATCCGGCCCTCCGGCACCAGCAGCACCACCGGTCGGGCACTGTCGCGCCATTGTTCGAGGAGGCTGTCGACGGCGGGAGTCTCATACGCGAAAAGCGATACGACGGTCGCGTCGGCGGGCGGCGTACGGCCGACGGTCTCGCGCCACCAGGCATCGCGCGCGGCCGGCGACGCTTCGAACGCGGCGCGCGCGGCATCCAGATTCCGTTCCTTCAGCACGCCGCCCGTGCCCGGACCGAGTCCAGGAAAAAAGAACGTCTTGACGAGCGGATATCGCGGATGCGGCGACGGCCGCAGGTGAAAGTCCGCGACCCAGTCTTCGGCGCTCAGATATTCGAGGTTGATCCACACGGGCGCGCGCTCGCGTTGCGCCATCGCCGCCACGTAAACGGGCGGCAGCTCGCAGGCAAACGCCTCGATCACGACGTCGGCCGTTTCGAGCGTGTCGCCCGCGTGCGTGGGCGTGTGCCAATGCTCGACGACGACGCCGCCGACCGTCTGCCGCGCGCGATCCGGCGCAAGCGACGGGCACAGCTTCTGGAACGCATGCAGATCGTCGACGAAGACGCGCACCTGCCAGCCGTGCTCGGCGGCCAATTGCCGCGCGAGACGCCAGCACACGCCGATGTCGCCGAAATTGTCGATCACCGCGCAGAAAATATCGCACGCGATGGCAGCGGCCGGTGGGCCCGGCGGCGCGGCGGGAGAGCTAGGGAGCGGCGCAGTGGAGGACATGAGCAGGGCTCGGGCGGACGCGGAATGTTCTAAACTGACGATTCTAAAGCACCTGTACGCAGCATCCGTCCGATTTTCGCGCGCCGGCCGCAACGCGGGCGCGCGTCCGGCGGCGCGACTCTTCGCGAGACCGTTCCACCCAGCCCATCTGCATGACCGAACCCGAAGCAAGCATCGAATTCGAGCCGAAGACAGTGCTCGCCCAGTTGCCGCATCTGCCAGGCGTCTATCGCTATTACGACACGCACGGCGCCGTGCTGTACGTCGGCAAGGCGCGCGATCTGAAAAAGCGCGTGTCGAGCTATTTCACGAAGACGCAGCTGTCGCCGCGCATCGCAATGATGGTGACGCGCATCGCGCGTATCGAGACGACCGTCACGCGTTCCGAGGCCGAGGCGCTGCTGCTCGAAAACAACCTGATCAAGGCGCTCGCGCCGCGCTACAACATTCTCTTTCGCGACGACAAGTCGTATCCGTACCTGAAGCTGACCGGCCACAAGTTCCCGCGCATGGCGTACTACCGCGGTTCGGTGGATCGCAAGAACCAGTACTTCGGGCCGTTTCCGAGCGCGTGGGCCGTGCGCGATAGCATTCAGATCCTGCAGCGCGTATTCCAGCTGCGCACCTGCGAGGACTCGGTGTTCAACAACCGCACGCGGCCGTGCCTGCTGCACCAGATCGGGCGCTGCACGGCGCCGTGCGTCGCGAACATCAGCGAAGAGGATTACGCGCGCGACGTCGCCAATGCATCGCGCTTTCTGCTCGGCCGCCAGGGCGAGGTGATGAAGGAACTCGAGCAGAAGATGCACGCGTTCGCGAGCGAGCTAAAGTTCGAGCAGGCGGCGGCGGTGCGCAACCAGATGAGCTCGCTCTCGACCGTGCTGCATCAGCAGGCCATTGAAGTGGGCAGCGACAGCGACGTCGATATTCTCGCGGTGGTCGCGCTGGGCGGGCGGGTTTGCGTGAACCTCGCGATGGTGTGCGGCGGGCGGCACCTCGGCGACAAAGCCTATTTTCCCGCGCACGTGGAAAGCGGGCTCACGGCGGAAGAGGGCGGTCTGGAAGATGCCGGCGACGAGGATGCGCCGGCGGGCATCGCGACGGACGGAGGTTCGTCGGTTGAACACCATGCAGACAAGGAAGCGGACGCCGACGCGCTCGTCATCGCTCAGGAACTGCCGCCGGAAGACGAGGAAGCAAGCGACGCCGATTCAAGCGACGCCGATTCAAACACCGCCGACACCGAGCACGCATCCGGCAGCGAAGCCGCGAAGCCGCGCAAACGCCGCACGGCGGGCGGCATCGAATCCGAAGTGCTCGAGGCGTTCATCGCGCAGCACTATCTGGGCAACCGCGTGCCGCCCGTGCTCGTGGTCAGTCACGCGCCGGCTACGCGCGAGCTCGTCGACGTGCTGATCGAGCAGGCCGGCCACAAGGTGACCGTGCTGCGTCAGCCGCAAGGTCAGCGTCGCGCGTGGCTCGCGATGGCCGAACAGAATGCGCGGCTCGCGCTCGCGCGGCTGCTGTCGGAGCAAGGCTCGCAGCAGGCCCGCACGCGCGCGCTCACCGACACGCTCGGCATGGAGTGCGACGACCTCGCGCACGTGCGGATCGAATGCTTCGACATCAGCCACACCATGGGCGAGGCGACGCAGGCGTCGTGCGTGGTGTATCACCATCACAAGATGCAGTCGTCGGAATATCGCCGCTACAACATTACCGGCATCACGCCCGGCGACGACTACGCGGCCATGCGCCAGGTCCTTACGCGCCGCTACGAGAAGATGGTCGCCCAAGCCGCCGCGAACGCCTCCGACGAAGCCGTCGAGCTGCAAAGCGATGCGGCCGCGGATCCTTCGTTGACGCTGGAGGCCGCGGAGCCGGTCGCGTCGGGCGGCATCCTGCCGACCATCGTGCTGATCGACGGCGGCAAGGGCCAGGTCGAAATCGCGCGCCAGGTGTTCACCGAGCTCGGCCTCGACACCGGCATGCTGGTCGGCGTCGCGAAGGGCGAGGGGCGCAAGGTCGGCCTCGAAACCCTGATCTTCGCCGACGGCCGCGCGCCGCTCGAACTCGGCAAGGAAAGCGCCGCGCTGATGCTGGTCGTGCAGATCCGCGACGAGGCGCACCGCTTTGCCATCACCGGGATGCGCGCGAAGCGCGGCAAGACGCGCCAGACGTCGCGGCTCGAAGAACTGGAGGGCGTGGGCGCGAAGCGGCGTCAGCGGCTGTTGGCGCGCTTCGGCGGCTTGCGCGGGGTGGTCGCGGCAAGCGTGGAGGACCTCGCGAGCGTCGAAGGCATTTCGCAGGCGCTCGCCGAGCAGATCTACCGGCAATTGCACTGATTTGCGACACCCGCCGCTCAGGCGCCCGGCCGGAGGCAGCCGTGCGCCCCGCGAAGGTGGGCGCGCGTGTGAGGCGCACACGCAAGGCGTACACGCCCGGCTCGCGGCGCCGCTTTGCTTGTGGCAGGCACGGTGACACGGCACAATTGCATCTCTCCTGTCAGACGCTGCGCCTGCCCATGCCGTTCAACTTCCCGATTTTCCTGACCTGGCTGCGGATCGTTCTGATTCCGCTCGTCGTCGGCGTGTTCTATTTGCCCGACATGATGATGAGCCCGGCGCACCGCAATCTCGCGGCGGCGACCATCTTTGTGCTGGCCGCACTGACAGACTGGTTCGACGGTTACCTGGCTCGCAAGTGGAATCAGACCTCGGCGTTCGGCGCGTTTCTCGATCCGGTTGCCGACAAGCTGATGGTGACAGCCGCCTTGCTCGTGCTCGTGCAGCTCGCGCGCATCGACTCGGCGATTGCGCTCGTGATCGTCGGACGAGAGATCGCCATTTCGGCGCTGCGCGAATGGATGGCGCAGATCGGGGCGTCGAAGAGCGTGGCCGTGAACTCGCTCGGCAAATTCAAGACGGCTTGCCAGATGGTGGCGATTCCCATGCTGTTGTTCAACGGCCCGTTGTCGTTCGGCGGCGGCGTGGCCATCGACACACGCACATGGGGCCTGTGGCTCATCTATCTTGCGGCATTCCTGACCATCTGGTCGATGCTCTATTACATGAAGCTCGCGTGGCCGCAAATCCGCGAACGGGGCGGGGCGGTCTGAGTTCGCGCGTTGTCCCGGCTGTCTGGTATGGCGGCGAGAAGCAGTCATAAGCGGCGAAAAGCAGTGACAAGCCGGGAGCTCCTGAGTGAAATCTGTTCAGTTAAAGAGATTAGCAAAGGGGGTTGACACGTTTCAGTCGTTTCTCCATAATCTCATTTCTACGATGCACGCAGTTCTGAGCGTCGGGTGCAGTAGAAGAATGCAGCACACAGTAGTACCACGCGGGAGTAGCTCAGTTGGTAGAGCGCAACCTTGCCAAGGTTGAGGTCGCGAGTTCGAGCCTCGTCTTCCGCTCCATACATCAGGGGAAGCAACGCTTCCCTTTTTGTTTGGTGGACTGACGGTTGTCCACTGGACAAATCAGCGAATCTGCAGCTAGATTCCGATCCGCTTGCGGCGCGATAGCAAAGCGGTTATGCAGCGGCCTGCAAAGCCGTTTAGGCCGGTTCGACTCCGGCTCGCGCCTCCAGTAGTTGAAGTGCCGAAAAGCCCCGACCTGTCGGGCTTTTCTTTTTTCTGCGCTCGGCGTCGGCTTGAACGCGTGTGCAGTGCGAGGCCTCCAACCCCAGCCGCGCGACACGCCGACGACATGGCGCACAATGCGGCTTTGCTCTTCGCCCTTCGCCCTTCGCCATCTGACACGCATGTATCTGCACATTCCCGGCACGACAGTGCGCCTGCTTGGCTCGATGCATCTTTTTCCGCCGCGAGCCGCCGAACGCCGCCTTGGGTCGAAGAAGCCTATGACTGGGCCGAAACGCTGGTATTCGAATCCGATCCGCCGACGCGTGGACTCGTCTGCAAGCCGCGTGGCCGACTGAAGGCCCGTTGGCGCCGCTAGCCGATCTCAGGCCGTGGGCCGCGCTGATCGTCGCGCCGACACTTTTCAGCAGCTCGTGGAGGGCGTCGAACCGCGCATGCTGCGCTGGGCGCTTGCGCACGGCAAACCTTATGAGTATCTGGAAACGGCGAGCGAAGTCGCCGACGCGCTCGAGTCGATTCCGCCCGATGTCGTCGCCGCCGCGCTCGCGGCGCTGATAAAGGACGTCGGCGAGCCGCAGCGCTCGCTCGAGCGCATGCACGCGGCATGGCTTGACGGCGATCTCGCGGCCGTGCATCGCATTGCCGTCGAATCGCCGATGTTCACATTGCCCGAGATCCGGCGCGCGATTCTGGATACGCGCAATCGCCTGTGGGCAGAGCGCGTGAAAAACCTTTTCCCGCGAGCGCAGCGAACGCTGGTGGTGATGGGCGCGCTGCATCTGTGCGGGCCGGGGAATCTCGTCGAATGTCTCGCGCGGCCGGTGCAACCGGTGTTCGAAAGCGAGTAGGGCGGAAGCTGCAGCAGAACCTGCGGGAGAAGCTGCGTGACAAAACGGCGCGACAAAGCGGCGGGGGGACCTGCGGCGACCTTGTCGAGACGCGTAAAATCACACGGTTTCCTGAATAACCGAACCGCCATCCGGATGCCGCCGCGCGCTGCGTAATGGCGTCGTCGCCGTTCGCCTCTAGCGTTGGCTCGTTGCCTCGCTGTTGTCTCGCTTTTGCTTGCAAAGGCGCGGCTCTAAAAGAAAATCCTCTCATGACTGAACCGCAGCAAACCGCCGCAGCGCGCCTCGCGGCACTCGAATGGCGCTGGAAAGCGTTCGACGAACTGACGAGCGCCGAGGTCTACGCAATGCTCGCCGCGCGCAGCGCAGTCTTCGTGATCGAGCAGAACTGCCTGTATGGCGATATCGACGGACTCGACCTCGACGCGTGGCATCTGCTCGCGTTCGGCGTCCCCGCCGGTGAGTCCGCGCCAGCAGCGGCGCTCACGACGCGGCCGCCGCTCGCCGGCTACCTGCGCGTGCTTTTGCCCGATGCCGACGACGCCGATATCCGCATCGGCCGGGTGCTGACGACCGCGGCATTTCGCGGCATCGGCCTCGGCAATGCGATGCTGGAGCGCGCGATCGCGCACATTCGCACGCAGTGGCCCGGCACGCCGGTTCGCCTGCATGCACAGGCGCATCTGCAACGTTTCTACGGCGCGTTCGGTTTTGAGCCTGTCTCGGAGCTTCACGAAGAAGACGGCATTCCGCACGTCTGGATGCGTTCGGCCTGAAGCGGCTCACGGCCTTTGCGTCGACGCAGATTCAAGCGACGTGAGAGCCGCGCATCATTGTGCGCATCAGCCGCGACTCGCGTCGGTTGACGAGGCGGTTTTCGCGGCGAGCGCATTCGTTGCGTGATTGGCGTCGGTGGCCCCGCCAGCTGGACGCGCCATCGCGTGGCGCTCACCGCGCAGCCGGCCGCGGGCGGACAAACGCATCCAGTGACGCAGCGCGATAAGCGCGCCGATCACGCTCATCATCGAACCGGGAATCCACAGCAGCAGCCCGCCGATCTGTTGATCGCGCATCGGACTGAGCCATGTGAACGCGCGGCCGCAGATCGAATAGATCGGATAGAGCTCGTGCGGCGTGAAGAAGATAAACGCGCCCAGAACGATCTGCGGCGGAATCGCAGCGATGACCACCAGCACGCGCTTGCCGGGCGACAAACGGGCGGGCGGCGCCGGGCGCGGATCGAGCACGAGCCACCAGAACAACAGGCCGTCGATCACCATGCTCCAGTTCATCACGCGGTAAAGCCGCCAGTCGAGCATCGCGACAAAATGGACCGGCGACATCAGCCAGAAGTAGATGAGCCCGACGAACAGCACCACCGCGACGACCGGATGCATGACGACATCGAGCAGCTTGCGCATGGCCGGCGTGGCGAGCACGGGCCGCACGAAGCGTTGACGCCAGCTGAACGGAATGCCCGCGCGCAATGCGGCGCCAGGATACGACAGCGCGATAAAAAACGGTCCAAGGTGATGCAGCACGAGATGCTGCGCCCGATGCATGAAGAACTCGTGCTCGAAGAAATAATCGAGCCGCGTATGCAACGCGACGTACAAGGCCACGAGCCCGAACCAGAAGGAAATGCGGCGCGCCATCGACACCTTTGCCCGGCCCGCGCCGCGCACGAACAATATGGCAGGCACAAGCAGCGCGACGACAACCGTCGGCGAAAATTCCCAGGGATCGAGCCAGTAGAGCAGGTTCATTGCTGCGGACAGTCGGGCTTACTTGGTCTGCGCCGGCGACTTGACCGTGAAAGGCGTGTCGAGCGTGGCGCCGTCGGAGAACTTCAGTTTCAGGTGCACGGTGTCGCCCGGCGCGATCTTGTGCTTCGCATCTTCGAGCATGACGTGATAGCCGCCGGGGGCGATCGCGACCTGGCCGTGCGCCGGCACCGTGAGCTTGTCGACCATCACCATTTTCTGCGACGAACCGTTCGACACCGTTTGATGCAGCATCGCGTCGCCGTAATCGCTGCTCGAAATGTCGACGAGGTCGACCGGCTTGTCGCCGGCATTCACGAGCGTCACGTAGCCGGCCGCCGGCAGGTTGTTCGGCAGCCAGCGCACCCACGCGTCTTTGGCGGTGATCGCCTGCGCGCCGGCCGCGTGGACGTTGCTCGCGAAGGCAAGCGAGAGGGCAAGGGCGCCGGCAAATGCGCCCGCACGCACGGACAGAGTTCGGACGTTGTTCGTGATAGAAGTCATGGTCAATGGTCAGGAGCGTTGATCGACGATGCGGCGCAGGTCTTCTGCAATGGCATCGGGCGTGTCGTTGTCGGTCGCGAGCAGGCGCGCGCGGCCTTGCGCGTCGAAAACGTAGACGGCGGAACTATGGGTGACTTCGTAATTGCCGTTGGGGTCGCGCTTTTCCATCTGATACGCAACCCGGTAGCGCTTTGCGAGCGACTCGATCTGCCAGTCGGTGCCGGTCAGTCCCTCGGCATGCTTCGAGTCGAATGCGCCGACGTAGTCGTGTAATGCCTGCGGCGTGTCGCGCGCGGGGTCGACGGTGACGAAGAGAATGCGCACCTTCTGCGCGTCGGGGCCCAGTTTGGCGAGCACCTCAATCAGCCGGCCCATGGTTTCCGGGCAGACGTCGGGGCAATGCGTGTAGCCAAAATAGACGAGCGACGCGCGGCCCCTGAACGAAGCGCCCGTGACGGGACGGCCGTCGTCGCCTGTCAGCGAGAAATCCAGGTCCGGCAAATGCCCGCTCACGTTGGTCAAATGCCAGGACGACCCCGCATTCGTGCAGCCTGCCAGCGCGACCATGGCGATGAGCGCGCCCGCCCTGACCGCCGACGCGAGCTGGCGCGTCGTTCCAGCGCGGCGCGACGCCGCCGGGTCAGGTTGCAGCCGTCGCAGTGAGAGGGTCGGGAACAAAGCAGGTATCCATGACTCGATTGAAGAGCGGCGCTTGCCGCCGCGCGTCCGCTCTGACGCCGTCGAGGCGCACGCCTCGGGAAGCGAGCGGTTCGCTATAGTGGACAAAAATCGTCGTAACGCCAAAGTCTCGTGTGGCTGCGACTGTATCGCAAATTGACGGATGGCGTCGCTCGCAGCCCACGGGCGCGCGGTTTGCGAGGCAATTTGACGCACGTGGCTGAAAGCCGACTGAAGCCGGATCGTTTCCGTTTTGAACGCAATCCGGGCGAGCGCGCGCTGATCGGGCGGCGGCGCCGCGCCTTGGCGTCGGCGGCGCGGCTTCGTTTCTCGAAAAATTGGTGGATGCGCGGTAAGATGCGCACACTTTTCCGGCTGCACAGGCCGAAAGGCAAATTGACCGATGCACGCACTTCCAGCTTTCCTGTCTCCGAGCGAGACCGCGTTTTTCTTCGATTTCGACGGCACGCTCGTCGAACTTGCGCCTACGCCCGACGGCGTGCAGGTGCAGCCTCGCGTGATCGACCTGCTGGGCGAATTGCGCCGCCTGACGAACGGGGCGGTCGCGGTGGTGTCGGGCCGCGGCATCGACAGCATCGACAGCTTTCTCGGCATGCCCGATCTGCCGATTGCTGGTTTGCACGGCGCCGAGCGGCGCGACGCGAATGGCGACACGCAACGCATCGGCTTTCACGACGAGCGGCTTCTGCGTATGGAGCAGGTGCTCGCCGACGTGGTCAACGCCAACCCCGGCATGCTGCTCGAAATCAAGGGCGCAGCGCTCGCGCTGCACTATCGCAACGCGCCGGACCGCGAACCGGCAGCGCGCGAGGCGACCCAGCGGCTCGTCACGGACTACCCGAGCTCGTATGTGCTGCAGCCGGGCAAGATGGTGTACGAAATCAAGCCGAAAGATGTCGACAAGGGCCGCGCGCTGCGCGCGTTCCTCGACGAACCGCCGTTCGTCGGACGCAAGGCGGTGTTTGCCGGCGACGACCTGACCGACGAAAAAGGCTTCGCGGTCGTCAACGAGCGCGACGGGCTGTCCATCAAGGTCGGCGCGGGCGAGACCACGGCGCGCTCGCGCCTCGACTCGGTGACCGCGCTGCTCGACTGGCTGCAGACAGTGGTCGCGGCCGCGCGTGGCGCATGACGCTCGCGTCGCCCGCGCCGCAACGCTTACAACGCGCACGACATAGCGCGACAACGACGCATTACATCGGGGACAGCGCTTCATGAGCCGACTGATTATCGTTTCGAACCGGGTTGCGCCGATCTCGGAGGGCGGCCCGGCGGCGGGCGGTCTCGCGGTCGGCGTGTATGACGCGCTGAAGGAAACCGGCGGCATATGGTTCGGCTGGAGCGGCGAAGTGCTGAGCTCCGGCCAGCCGCAGATCAAGGTCGAGGAGCGCGGCCCCGTGACGTTCGCGACCATTGCGCTGATGCGCCGCGACTATGACCAGTACTACCGCGGCTTCTCGAACGCGACGCTGTGGCCGGCTTTGCACTATCGGGCCGATCTGCTGCATTACGACCGGCACGATTTCGAAGGCTATTGCCGCGTGAATGCGTGGCTCGCGCAGCAACTGGTGCCGCTGTTGCGCGACGACGTGATCTGGGTCCACGACTATCACCTGATTCCGTTCGCCGAGGCGCTGCGCGCGGCGGGCGTGAAGAATCGCATCGGCTTTTTCCTGCACATTCCGTTTCCGGCGTCGCAAGTGCTGCTCGCCGTGCCACCGCATCGCGAGCTCGTGGAAGCCCTGTGTTCGTTCGATCTGCTCGGCTTTCAGACGGCACCGGATCTGCGCGCGTTTTGCGACTACGTCGTCAACGAGGCGAACGGCACGGTCGACACATCCGCCGGCGGCCCGCTCGCCATTCACGCGTTTGGCCGCACGCTGCGCGCTGCGGCTTACCCGATCGGCGTTTATCCGGACGAGATCGCCGAACTCGCGAAAGCGGGCGAGCGCGGCAAGCCGGTGCGCACGATGAAAGCGACACTGCATTCGCGCAAGCTGATCATGAGCGTGGACCGCCTCGATTATTCGAAGGGTCTCGTCGAGCGGTTTCGCGCGTTCGAGCGTCTGCTGGAACACGCCACCGCGCAGCGCAACAAGGTGTCGTTCCTGCAGATCGCGCCGCCCACGCGCGCCGACATGCATGCCTATCAAGACATTCGCCTGCAGCTCGAAGGGGAGTCCGGCCGCATCAACGGACGCTTCGCGGAGCTGGACTGGACGCCGATTCTCTACATCCACAAGCAATATGAGCGCTCGGCGCTGGCCGCGCTGTTCCGCACCGCGCACGTCGGCTACGTGACGCCGTTGCGCGACGGCATGAACCTCGTCGCGAAGGAGTATGTATCGGCACAGGACCCGGAGAATCCCGGCGTGCTCGTGCTGTCGCGGTTTGCCGGCGCCGCGCAGGAGCTGGACGGCGCGCTGATTGTGAATCCCGTCGACATCGACGGAATGGCCGATGCGCTCGCGACGGCGCTGCAGATGCCGCTCGCGGAGCGCCAGGCGCGTCACCGCGGCATGATGGCGCAATTGCGCGAGAACAATGTGTCGGTCTGGCGCGACAACTTCATGCGCGATCTGCAGAGCGCCGATGATGCAGCGCGCACCGCCGGCGCGCGCTCGCGCGCCTGCTCAGATCACATGCTGTTCGTCGACCTTCTTGCCGCCGACGTGCAGCGTCGTGCCCTTGCCGTACTGTTTCGACAACAGGTCGCGGTATAGGCCGGGGCGCTGGCGCAGTTCTTCGGGGCTGCCGTCGTCGATCACCTTGCCGGCGCTCATCACGATGATGCGGTCGAAGTTATGCAGCGTGGAGAGGCGGTGCGCGATCGCGATTACCGTGCGGCCCACCATCAGCCGGTCCAGCGCCTTCTGGATCGCTTCTTCCGAGGCGCTGTCGAGTGCCGAGGTGGCTTCGTCGAGCAGCAGGATCGGCGCGTTCTTCAGGATGGCGCGCGCAATCGCAATGCGCTGGCGCTGCCCGCCGGAGAGCTTCACGCCGCGGTCGCCGACGATCGTGTCGAAGCCTTCCGGCATGGCCTCGATAAAGTCGGTGCAGCGCGCCTCGCGCGCCGCGGCCAGCACTTCTTCGCGGCTCGCTTCGGGACGGCCATACGCAATGTTTTCGTACACCGTGCGATGGAACAGCGAAATGTCCTGCGGCACCAGCGCGATCGCGTGGCGCAGGCTGTCCTGCGTGATGGTGGCGATGTCCTGGCCGTCGATCCTGATCGCGCCGCCTTGCGTCTCGTAGAAACGCTGGAGCAGGGCGAGCACGGTCGACTTGCCCGCGCCCGACTTGCCGATGAGCCCAACGCGCTGGCCCGGCTCGATGTGCAGATCGAAATGATCGAGGATCGGCCGGCGGCGCGGATAGGCGAACGTCACGCCCTCGAAGTCGACGCGCCCGCCTTGCGGCACGAGTTCCGTCGCGCCGTCGCGATCGGGCATGCCGTGCGGCTCGAGCAGCGTGCGCACTGCTTCCGCGAGACGCGCAACGTGCTGGGTCACGTCCACCAGCGCGACCGCGAGATCGCGCGTGCCGTGCAGAATCGTGAAGCCGAGCGAGCTGACGAGCACGATATCGCCCGAGGTCGCCTTGCCTTGATCCCACAGCACGAGCGCCCAGCCGAGCAGGCCCGCCGAGAGCAGCGCCGTGATGACCGCGTGCAGCAGGCGCAGCTTTTCCAGATAAAGAAGACTCTGCTGACGCGCGTCCATTTCCGCCTTGACTGTCGCACCAAACCGCTGCTGCTCGCGAAACGTCATGCCGAACGCGCGCACGAGGCCCATGTTGCTGATGACGTCGACGAGTTCCCCGTCTACCGAAGCCGCCCTGGTCGCGAAATGGTGATGGCGCACCGAGCCGCGCCCGGCCAGCTTGTAGAGCACCACCGACAGAACAGCCGAGCACAGCATCAGGCCGCCTGCCATCAACGGGTTCACCGCGATGATCATGAAAATCGCGCCAAGCACGGCGATGCAAGGCGGCAGCACGTTCCAGGCTGTGGTGTTCTCGGCCGTGTAGACCGCGTTCGAGGTCGCGGTGATCCGGCTTGCCAGCATGCCCGGCTGCTTTTCGGCGTAGTAGGTCGGCGAATGGCCGCTCAGATACTGGAACAGGTCGCGCCGCAAGTCGCCGGTCACGGCGACAAACGTGTGCGCCGCCACCCAGCCGCCGACCCGCCACAGCAGGTTGTCCGCTGCGATCAGCCCGACGAGGATCGCGAACCCGCCCCGCAGCGGCCCCGGATGATGCCGGCCAGTGCCGAGCACATCGATAAGATGCTTGATCGCGTACTGCGAAGCGAGCGCACAGCCCACGGCCGCTATCACGCTGCACAGCACGGTCGCATGAGCGAACGGATGGCGGCGGATAAAGCGAAAAAGGAACGCAAGCGGCCTGTGCGCATAGCTCGCGAGCTTTGCGTTCTGGGCGTTGCGCTGGGCGATGGTCAGATGTTCCAATTGTACGAGAGGTCGGTGTGGTTCGGGGGTGTGCATGCAAGGCATGGGCCACGCGAAAAGTTTCGCGGCGAAGCCAATGCTTCGCATTGTAAACATGCAAAGGCGATTGCGCCCTGTGTATCCGGGCTTTTGGCGCGATTGGTGTCGCGATGGACGTCCGCGATCTACCTCCTGCTCGACCGACGGCGGCGGCAGGGGTTCACGCTGATCGCGGAATATTTCGGGGTATAATTACAAATTGCATTCAGCCGGGGTGCTTTCTTTTCAACGGGTGCCGGCAAGCCTCACTCAAGAACTTACAAAGCGCAGCCGGCGAGCCGATGCAAGGCGGTCGCGCCGGCCAGTCGTTACTGTAGAACTGTCTTGTAAAACAAGGGCTTGCAAAGTGTATCCCCTTTGTAACAACGTAAAGACTTTGAAATGCTGTGGCGCAGCTAAGTTCCGGCATTGATAATGCATGCGCTATAGGCCCTGCCGAAATTTCTGACAGTTTGTCAACGTCGGGCACGTCTGTGCGTTTACCGCACAGGCATGGACGGTGATCATCGTTCGGGCTATTTAAACTGAAGCGATCTATCGCAGGATATCTCGAGAGAATCAGGCCTGTGCCGGCGCGTCCGGCCGACTGCCCTGACGAGCAAGCGAGTCGCTTTTACCAAACGCAGTACTTTTGCCGGTTTTTTACGAGGAGTTCTTCATTATGCGAATCGCTCAAATCGCTCCGTTGCACGAGGCGGTTCCTCCCAAGCTGTATGGTGGTACGGAACGTGTGGTGTCCTATCTGACCGAAGCGCTGGTCGAGCAGCGCCACGACGTCACGCTCTTTGCGAGCGGCGATTCGCAAACCTCGGCAAAGCTGGAAGCGTTCTGGCCGCAAGCGCTGCGCCTCGATCCCACCATCCGCGACGTGATGGCGCCGCACATGCTGCTGCTCGAAGAAGTGCGCCGCCGCGCGGACGAGTTCGACGTGCTGCACTTCCACATCGACTATTACCCGTTTTCGCTGTTCGCACGCCAGCCGGTGCCGTTCCTGACCACGCTGCACGGACGTCTGGACCTGCCGGAACTGCAACCGATCTTCAACACGTTCAAGGACGTGCCGGTCGTGTCGATCTCGGACAACCAGCGCATTCCGCTGCCGCAGGCAAACTGGTTGCAGACCGTCTATCACGGCCTGCCGGAAGACGTGCTCAAGCCGATCCCGAATGTCGAGCCGGGCTACCTCGCCTTCCTCGGCCGTGTTTCGCCGGAGAAGGGTCTCGACCGCGCGATCCGCATCGCCGGCCAGGCAGGCATGAAGCTCAAGGTCGCCGCGAAGATCGACAAGGCCGACCGTGCCTATTACGAAGAAGTGATCAAGCCGCTGATGGCGCTGCCGCACGTCGAGTACATCGGCGAAATCGGCGAAGCCGAAAAGCGTGAGTTCCTCGGCAACGCGCATGCGCTGGTGTTCCCGATCGACTGGCCGGAGCCGTTCGGCCTCGTAATGATCGAGGCGATGGCGTGCGGCACGCCGGTGATCGCGTTCAATCGCGGTTCGGTGCCGGAAGTGATCGAGAACGGCGTGTCGGGTTTCGTCGTGGAAGACGAAATCAGCGCGGTCGCCGCGGTCAAGCGCCTGCATGCGCTGCCGCGCGCGAAGGTGCGCGAGGCGTTCGAGGCGCGCTTCTCGTCGAAGGTGATGGCGCGCAACTACGTCGCTACGTATGAAGAGCTGCTGCGTCAGAAGCACCGCACCGTGCTGCGCGAAGTTAATGCGAACTGAGCGCGAACTAAGTGTGAAATAAGCGCGCGAGACCGGAAACTGCCGGTCGCAACCAACAGGTTCGGCGGATAAAGCACCCTTTGGGGACTTCGCCGGCCGCCCGCAACGCCCCGCGTGCAAGCCGCTCGCGGGGCGTTGTTGCATCGGCGCCGCGTTTTTTCGCTTTCTGCGATGCAAACTGAGTGTTTCGCAGCCCCCGGGGCCAGCCGCGATCCGTAATATCCCTATAATGGCCGTGCCGCAAATTTGGCTGCGGCGTCGCCGACGACAGGAGGATGCCTTGGCGAGAACGAAAGAGACGCGTGCGAATGCCGCGCCCGGCGCCGGAACGATTTTCGCGTTGCGCGCCATCGGTCTCGTGCTCCTCGCCCGCTGGCTGTTTTCGATGTCGGAGATGAATCTGGCGACATCGCTGTCGGCCATGGCGTCGTCGCCGTGGGCGTGCATCAACCTCGTCTTCCTGTTCCTACTGATCTTCTTGCCCGGCGCGCGCGCGGTTGCCGAGCGGCCGTTCCATCCGTTGCCGCAGTGGCTGCGGCAAACGCTTCGTCTGTTTGCCTTCCTCGGCTTTCTGTTCGCCATCTGGGTCGTCAGCGCGTTCGCGGTCAGCGCCGGCTGGCGGCGCGCCGCGCAAACAGTGGCGGCGACGAACGGCTGGCTGCTGGCCGCGCCCGCGCTCTATGCAGCGGTTCTGTGGATCTGCCGGCCGCGCGCGCTGTGGCGCACCAACATTGCCGCGCGCCGTTTCGCAATCGGGCGCTATGCGGTCTCGCTCGATCCGCTGACGCGGACCGTGAGCGTATGGGCCGAGCGTCGCAAGGTCGGTCAGTATGACGCCCGCGAGCTTTCGGTGCGTTGGGCGGACGCTCCAGGCACGCGGTCTGCGGCGCCGCCCACGCCGATCGTCGCGCTCCATGCCGCGGGCGATACGCTCGCCACGTTCGCGGCGCCGCGCTCGACCGGTGCGCCGTCGCTTGCCCGCGCCGCATTCGGGCGGCGTCCGAAGATCGAGTTGCTGTGGGATTCGCCGGCTGCGGCGGGTCACAACAGGCAGACGGTATTTCGCGCCGCGTTGACGACCGAAGGCGACCGCGTGGCGGCACGCGCGCTCGACAGCACCTTGCGGCAAGTGTGAAGCGCGCTGTGTGCAGTCGGTCACATGCTGCAACCGACGAGCGCGTTGTAAAGTAAGCCGTGGCCGATAATGAAATGAAGATGCCGCCCGCGCCGGATGGCGGGCGAGTGATAACAATCGATGTGCCGTGTCGTTTGCAGGAGTCGCTATGCTGGTTCGCTGGTTACTTGCCGCTCTTCATCTGCTCGCCTATGGCTTTGCGCTTGCGTCGATCTTGCGGCGCACGTGGTCGCTGCGCCGCGCGGCGGTGCCGGCCGCGCTACGCTCGGTGTTCCGCGCGGACACGCGCTGGGGTCTGTCCGCGGCGGTGCTGGTCGCGACCGGACTGCTGCGGGTTTTCGGTCCTTACGAAAAGGGCGCCGACTACTATGTCCACGAGCCGCTCTTTCACGTGAAGATGGCGCTGCTCGTCATCATCATCGTGCTTGAAGTTCCGTCGATGCTGGGATTGATGCGCTGGCGCGCGTCGATACGCAAGGGCGAGGCGCCGGATCTGCACAACGCGCGGCGTTATGCGCACCTGAGCGTGATTCAGACTGTCTTGCTGGTGCTGATGGTGTTCGCGGCGACGGGCATGGCGCGCGGCATCGGTTTGCCTTCCGGCGTGGTGTGACCGGCGGCGCGTCGGCGGAAAGCGCCTCGGGTGATAAGCGCTTGCGCCCGACGCGTGCCCTCGTTGCCGTTCTTACTTGCCGACCAGCAAGCTCGAATCGTCGATTGCGGCGCTGCGCATGCGCCGCGTTTCATGCCCGACCGGCGCTTCGCCCAAGCCCTTGATCAATTCCAGCGCCTGGCGTTCGAAAAGCCGCCGGTACACGCCCTTCTCGAGACCGATCAGCGTTTCGTGCGTGCCTTCCTCGATCACCTTGCCCTTGTCGAGCACGAGCAGGCGGTCGAGCGCGCGCACCGTCGACAGTCGGTGCGCCACGACGAGCGTCGTGCGGCCCACCATCAGCCGTTCCATGGCCTGCTGGATCAGCACTTCGCTTTCGCTGTCGAGGCTCGACGTGGCTTCGTCGAGGATCAGGATGCGGGCGTCCGCGAGAAACTCCCGCGCGATCCCCACCCGCTGACGTTCGCCGCCCGAGAGCTTGATGCCGCGCTCGCCGACCAACGTGTCGTAGCCGTGCGGCAGGGCGCTGATGAACTCGTGCGCGTTGGCGAAGCCGCGCGGCTCGCTCGATGTCGGCGCGGTTCGCATCGGGACGCGCATACGCGATGTTCTCGGCGAGCGACCGGTGAAACAACACCGGCTCCTGCTGCACGATGGCAATCTGGCTGCGCAGGACGCCTGCTTCACCTGGGCGATGTCCTGACCGTCGATCGTGATGCGGCCTTCCGACACGTCGTACAGACGCTGGATCAGCTTGATGAAGGTCGTCTTGCCCGAACCCGAATGGCCGACCAGCCCCACGCGTTCGCCCGGCGCAATGCGCACGGAGAAATCGCGATAGAGCGGAGTGGCGTTCGCGCCGTAGTGAAACGTGACGCGCTCGAAGCGGATCTCGCCGTGGCCGATCGCAATCGGACCGGCGCCCGGCCGATCCTCGATGCCGAGCGGCTGCCGCTCGAGCGACACCAGTTCCTCCATGTCGTTGACCGAGCGCTGCAAGTTGCGGATATGCATGCCGACCTCGCGCAGATAGCCTTACAGCCTGAAGAACATCGTCAAGGCAAAATCGCCACCAGCATCGCGCCCTGCACGCCGCCGTTGATCGTGCCGCGGGTCCACGTGTGCCGCGTGCGCTCGCGCCACTTGCCGATCACGCGCGCAAGCAGCAGCTCTTCGCGCGCTTCCGCGCCGAAGGCCTTGACCACGCCATTGCAGCTGACCGCGTCCGCAAGCGTGCCGCCCATGCGCGTATCCCGCGCATGGGCGAGGCGCGCGGCGGGCGCGACGTAGCCGAGCGACAGTGCGACCGTCACGGCGATATAGAGCAGCGAGCCGACGCCGACCACCGCGCCCATCATCGGCCAGCGCCAGCCGAGCAGGAGCGTCGCGCCCACCAGCATGATCAGCGACGGAAAGAGCGCGATCAGCAGCGTGTCGTTCAGCAGGTCGAGCGCCCACATGCCGCGCGTGATCTTGCGTACCGTCGAGCCGGCGAAGCTGTTCGCATGCCAGTCGGTCGAAAACCGTCGCACGCGATGAAACGCGTTGGCGGCGATCTCGCTCATCATCTTGAGCGTCAGCTTGATGATGTTGAAGTACATGCCTTGGCGCAGCAGGGTGGCGCCGAGTCCCAGCGCGCCGAGCACGGCAAACGCCGTGATGGCCGCGTGCCATGCGCTGCCGCGCCAGTTCGACGAGCGCCGCAATGACGACGATGCGCCACGGTTGTTGCGCCCAGTGATGGAAGGTGAAGCCGAGGACATCCTTGAAGGCCTGCCCGCGAAAGTCGAGTTTTTTCCGGTCATGTGTGACAACCCGGGTGCGCGTGACGCAGCGGGGTTCCAGTCAAAAGCAGAATGAAGAGACAGTCGACCGTGCCGTTGAACGGCAATGAGGCGGCGGCGATAGGCCTGCGTACCGAGCTGTGGACTGTCTGGAATTGCGTGGAGCGCCTTGTCGGGCTGTTCCGCGAAGGGCAACGGTTTACTGACGGATCAGCGACCGCGAGCCACGAGAGAGCGACGAAGTAACGCGTCGCGGGACTATGTCAGGGACAGCCATATGCACTGCGAACATGTGACGCCTCCCTGTAGTCGATGAGGTGGGGAAAGTAGACGGAGCGAATGCCCGAGAACCCACTATATTAGCACGGCTGACTGCTGCAAACGACGAGGTTTCAGTGTTGACCGCGCTTGCGCTTGCAGAGCCAGAGCACAGAAAGCAAAAAGACAAAACGGAAAAAGGGCTTACGCATTTCTGCGTAAGCCCTTTGTCTTCGGTGATCGACACACCAAGAATCTGGTGGGTAGTACTGGGATCGAACCAGCGACCCCTGCCGTGTGAAGGCAGTGCTCTACCGCTGAGCTAACCACCCGGATAAATTAAGATTATGTCAGGGATTTTCTGACTCGTCCAGCACTTTTTAAGCGGTTTGCTCATCCGACACGGGCGCAGGTTCGAGACGCCACACGCTCGTGCCTTTCACCGCCTTGTCGAGGCCGTCGAGCACCGCCTGATGCGCAGCCAGTTCTTCGTCGCTGGCTGCGATCACCACGAGGTCGAGCGACTCCAGCGCGACGCGCGGCGCATTCGCTTCCCCGCCGGCATGCGATTCCCCCAGCATGTCGATGACGAGGCTTTCCTGGCCGCGCGTCATCGCGAGATACACCTCGGCGAGCAGTTCGGAGTCGAGCAGCGCGCCGTGCAGCGTGCGGTGCGCATTGCTGATGCCGAAGCGATCGCACAGCGCGTCGAGCGAATTGCGCTTGCCGGGGAACATCTGCTTGGCGCGCGCGAGCGTGTCGATGATCTCGCCGCAATGCGTACTCACGGGCGGCAGGCCGAGCAGCGCGAATTCGGCATCCAGAAAACCGATGTCGAACGGCGCGTTGTGAATGATCAGGTCCGCGCCCTGAATGAAGTCGCGAAACTCGTCGGCTATTTCCGCGAACTTCGGCTTGTCGCTGAGAAACTCGGTGGTCAGGCCGTGGACCGCGAGCGCGCCCGGATCGCTGTCGCGCTCCGGATTGATATAGAAGTGCAGGTTGTTGCCGGTGAGCCGGCGGTTCACCAGTTCGACGCAGCCGACTTCGATGATGCGGTCGCCAGTGCGCGCATTGAGGCCGGTCGTTTCAGTATCGAGGATGAGTTGACGCATGTCGGATTAGCTTTGCCTCAAAAATTGCAGCCGGAAATCAGCGCGGAAAAAGGCGCGGAAAGGGCGCGGGAAAAGACGCGGAACACGGCGCAGAGAAAAGAGCGCAGGTGAAGCGCTCGGGCGTCACAGTTCCGCGAGCGACGCCACGCCGCGATTGGCGAGCTGATCGGCGCGCTCGTTTTCCGGATGGCCGTTGTGCCCGCGCACCCAGCGCCATTCCACTTCGTGCTGCGCGACGAGCGCATCGAGCCGTTTCCACAAATCCGCATTTTTCACGGGCTGCTTCGCGGCCGTGACCCAGCCCTTCTTCTTCCAGCCGTGGATCCATTCGCTGAGGCCTTTCTGCACATACTGCGAGTCGGTGTGCACGACGACCTGACACGGGCGCTTCAATGCTTCGAGCGCGGAGATCACGCCCATCAGCTCCATGCGGTTGTTGGTCGTATTCGCTTCTCCGCCGAACAGCTCTTTTTCCTGATCGCCGAAGCGCAAAAGGGCGCCCCAGCCGCCGGGGCCCGGGTTGCCCTTGCAGGCGCCGTCGGTATAAATGTCGATGATGTTCGCTGTCATTGAGTGTGGTTGCGTGTGTTCGGTGTGGCGGCGGGCGCGAGGCCGGCGGCGAGGACAGGTTTTTTCACCTTCAGCGGCCCGACGAGGCGCATGCCGCGCACGCGCTTGATCGCCTTGATCATGTAGGTCGCGCCGAAGATCGGCCACCAGCGGTCGCCGGCGGCTTCCATGAAACCGTAGCGCGAGAGCCACTGGTCGCTGTCGAGCGGCGGACGATAGCAGCCGAAACGCCCGCGTTCAAGATCGAAGCCGAGCAGCTTGATCCAGTCTTTCAGACGCGTGAAGGCGATCAGGTCGACGGCGGCGGGCACGAACGGCCGCCCGGTCATCTTGCCGACCGATTGCCGGGCGCCCCATAGCGACAGCGAGTTGAAGCCGAGAATGATCAACTGGCCCTCCGGCATCAGCACGCGCTCGGCCTCGCGCAGCAGGCGGTGCTGGTCGCTCGTGAATTCGAGCGTATGCGGCATCACGAGCAGATCGACGCTTTGGGCCTCGAAAGGCAAATCCAGCAAGTCGCACCAGACGGCGCTGCGCCCGCCGGGCGCGGGCAGCGGCGCGTAGCCGCCGGGCGCCGGCCCCGCGTGCATGCCGTTGCCCGCTCCGTTCCCGCCATGGCCGCCATGCGGGCCTGCGCGCGGGAAACTGTAGGGCGCGCTCGCGCCGCTCGCGGCGTCGAGCACCAGCCCGCGGCAGGGCATGCGGTTTTCGCGCAAGGCATCGAGCTGCGGCAGGCCGAGTTGCAGCGCGTGGTAGCCGAACACGTCGGAGACCACCCGGTCGAGCTGGGTCTGTTCCCACTCGAGCACGTAGCGGCCAGGCGGCGAATCCGTCCAGGCGGGCCAGTCTATAATCGCTCGGTCAGTCATATCAAAGAATGCGTCGCCTATGAATGCGCTCGAGTACGTACCGGTCCCGGCGTTTGAAGACAATTACATCTGGGTCGTTTCCGACGGGCACCATGCGGTCGTCGTCGATCCGGGCGAAGCCGCTCCTGTTCGCGCCTATCTGGCCAAACGCGGGTGGCGGCTGAGCGCTATTTTACTCACGCACCATCATCAAGACCACGTCGGCGGGGTGGCCGATCTGCTGAAAGGCCAGGCCGTTCCCGTCTACGGGCCCGCCGGTGAAGCGATCGAGCATGTCACGCAGCGTCTCAAAAATGGCGATCGCGTGACGATTGCCGAGCCCGCGCTCGAATTCAGCGTGCTCGACGTGCCGGGTCACACGAGCGGCCACATTGCGTATTTCCAGGCCGCGGATCCCGGCGGCACGCCTCACGTGTTTTGCGGCGACACGCTTTTTGCCTGCGGATGCGGCCGGCTGTTCGAAGGCACGCCGGCCCAGATGCTCGCGTCGCTCGATTCCCTCGTCGCGCTGCCCGGCGCGACGCAGGTTCACTGCGCGCACGAATATACGCTCTCCAATATCCGTTTCGCGCTCGCCTGCGAGCCGGGCAATGGCGAGCTGCAGGCTTGGCGCGACAAGGCGAGCGAGCTGCGGGCGCGCAATCTGCCGACTTTGCCGACCACCATCGCCCATGAGCGCGCGGTGAACCCTTTCCTGCGCTCCGACAGTCCCGCCGTCCACGCAACGCTGCAAGAGCAGTTGCACGAGAAAGTTTCCGACCGGCTGACGGCGTTCACCTTGATGCGCGAATGGAAGAACCGCTTCAGGTGACCGGGTCGGCCTTGCGGTTTTCCTCAAGCGAAGAATCGGAAGAATTCGCCAAACCCTAGATTTGCTTGATTTTTTTGTCAATTTCCGATTGACGTGGACGTTGCGGTTTCGTACTATCGGCTGCAAATTCCAGCCCTTGTGGAAGCCGAGACGTTCATGAGATTTATCTTTAGTGCGTTGCTGGTCCTGACGCTCGCCGCCTGCGCGAGCCAGGGACCAACGACGGTCAGCCCCACCACCGCAACAAATCCCGCCAGCCAGCAAGACGTAGCCGACGCACTTCGCAAGACAGCCACCGCCAGGCAAACTATTAACGTCGACCAGGGCTCCGTCACGCAGCTGACGAGCGCGGACGCCGATTTGTGGGGCCGTATTCGCCGCGGTTTCCAGATGCCCGACTTGCAGACCGACCTCGTCGACATGCAGGTCAACTGGTACGCGCAGCGCCCCGACTACGTGCAGCGCATGACCGAGCGCTCGCAGAAGTACCTGTATCACATCGTCGAGGAGCTCGAGGCGCGCCATATGCCGACCGAGCTCGCGTTGCTGCCGTTCATCGAGTCGGCGTACAGCCCGCAGGCTTTGTCGGTGGCGAAGGCGGCCGGTATGTGGCAGTTCATGCCGGGCACCGGCCGCACTTACAACCTCAAGCAGAACATGTGGCAGGACGAGCGCCGCGACGTGCTGGCGTCCACCAGCGCCGCGCTCGACTATCTGTACCGCCTGCACGACATGTTCGGCGACTGGCAGCTCGCGCTCGCCGCCTACAACTGGGGTGAGGGCAACGTGCAGCGCGCCATCGCGCGCAACGAAGCGGCGGGCTTGCCCACCGACTACCTGAGCTTGCGCATGCCGAACGAAACGCGCAATTACGTGCCGAAGCTGCAGGCGGTTAAGAACATCGTAATGAACCCGCAAATGTACGGGCTCACGCTGCCGTCCATTCCCAACCACCCGCATTTCGTGACGGTTACCACGTCGCACGACATCGACGTGGACATGGCCGCCAAACTGGCCAACCTGTCGCTCGACGAATTCCGGTCGCTGAACCCGTCGTTCAGGAAGCCGGTCATTCTCGGCGCGACGCAGCCGCAGATTCTGCTGCCGTTCGACAATGCGAGTGCGTTCGAGCGCAATCTGAAAACCTATTCCGGTTCGCTGTCGTCGTGGACCACGTACACGGTCACGGAGCGCTCGGCGCCGGCGGCCATCGCGCAAAAAATCGGCGTCGACGCCGACACGCTGATGGAAGTGAACAAGATTCCGGTCGGCATGCGTCTCAAACCGGGCTCCACCATCGTCGTGCCGCGCGGTTCGGACGACGACGAGGACATCAGCGCCGACGTCGCGGAAAGCGCCGTGCTCGCGATGGAGCCCGACGTCCCCGACACGCGCAAGATGCTGATCCGCGTGCGCCGCAATCAGTCGATGGCGGCTATTGCGCTGCGTTACGGGGTGTCCGTCGGCCAGTTGAAGGCGTGGAACCGCACGCATCGCGACAGCGTGTCGCGCGGCCAGGTAGTGGTGCTGCATGTGCCGGTCGGCAAGGCTCTTCCGAGCGAGCCGGGGCCGGAGCGTATCGCGACCGACGTCGAGGGCGGCGGTGTCCAGAAGATCGGCACGCGCGTCGGCGGCTCGAAGCGCGAATCGCGCGGCGACACAAAGAAGGGCCGGGGCCACTCCGCTGTCGTGAAGGTGTCGGAGCCGCTGGCGAAGGCCGGTAAGGCGAAAGCGTCCGCGGCGCCTGCCGGCAAGGTGACGAAGGTGTCGGCCTCCACCTCCAGCAAGACAACGAAGAGCGCGGCCAGCACCAAAAAGAGCAAGTAAGCCAGACCTTCGATGCGCCGGGGCCGCAGTTGAAGTCCCGGTCCGCGTAGAAGCCTCCGCACTTTCGGATTTTCGCCGTCACCCCACGCCGTCCCCCTGTGTTGACGGCGTTTTTCATTGCGCGCACCTGACCTTTCGCCCGGCGGCAGGCCGCGCCGCCTGCTGAGTCACGGCGAAAGCACCTGTCGGGCGATTCCCATGAGTCCGCTTGGCGGCCGGGCGCTATCTCCGAATCGCCTCTCGCCGATGCGGTCCGTACCAGCGCGAGCCGCCTCCAATAAGGCTTTCGCCGGCTCCATATGGGCCTCCACGCGCCCGCCTGGCCATCTCGCATTTGGAGAGAAGGGCAGTTTCAGGCTATAATTTCAAGGTTTGAGCTTATCAACCCGCACCCTAGCGCCTACTTCTCCCATACCGTTCATCCGCCGCGTGCCACAGGCGTCGCAAGAAGGGCCCGCACCTTGCCGATCCGTCCACACAATGGACCCATCGCGCCCCTTGCAACGTCAACGGCAGTACGCGAGCGAGTCTGCGCGCGCATCGCACGATGCTGTCCGCTGCGGCTCGCAAACCGGATAGGCAGGTCGGCAACAGGGTGTTCCCCCAAGGAGTCTCCCGTGTTGCCGTCATTTTCTCCCGCTCTGCTCGCGCTCGCCGACGGCACGGTCTTTCGTGGTTATTCGATCGGCGCCCCCGGGCATACCATCGGCGAAGTCGTGTTCAACACGGCTATCACCGGCTATCAGGAAATCCTGACTGACCCGAGCTACGCGCGCCAGATCGTGACCCTCACGTATCCGCATATCGGCAATGTCGGCGTGAACGCCGAAGACGTCGAAGCGACGAAAGTCCATGCCGCCGGGCTGATCATTCGCGACTTGCCGGTCCTCGCGTCGAACTTCCGCATGGAGCGCACGCTCAGCCAGTATCTGCAGGACGAAGGCGTGGTCGCCATCGCCGGCCTCGACACCCGTAAGCTGACGCGCGTTCTGCGCGACAAGGGCGCGCAGAACGGCGCGATCCTCGCCGGTTCCGACGACGAAGCGAAGGCCGTCGAACTCGCGCGCTCGTTCCCGGGCCTCGCGGGCATGGACCTCGCCAAGGTCGTGTCGACGAAAGAACGCTACGAGTGGACGCAGACAGAATGGCGTCTGGGTGAGGGCTACGGCAAGCAGAACGCGCCGAAGTACCGTGTCGTCGCGTTCGACTACGGCGTCAAGTACAACATCCTGCGCATGCTGGCCGAGCGTGGCTGCCACGTCACCGTGCTGCCGGCGCAGGCGAGCGCGGCGGACGCGCTCGCGCTCAACCCGGACGGCATTTTCCTGTCGAACGGTCCCGGCGACCCCGAGCCGTGCGATTACGCGATTCAGGCCACGAAAGAGCTGATCGAGCGCGGCATCCCGACCTTCGGCATTTGCCTCGGCCATCAGATCATGGGTCTCGCCCTCGGCGCGAAAACCGTCAAGATGAAGACCGGCCACCACGGCGCGAACCATCCGGTGAAAGATCTAGAAGACGGCCGCGTGGTCATCACGTCGCAAAACCACGGCTTCGCGGTGGATGCGGCCACGCTGCCCGCCAACGCGCGCGTGACGCACGTGTCGCTCTTCGACGGCACGCTGCAAGGCTTCGCGCTCTCCGACAAGCCGGCATTCTGCTTCCAGGGTCACCCGGAAGCGTCGCCGGGTCCGCACGACATCGCGTATCTGTTCGACCGCTTCACCGCGTTGATGGACGCGAAGAAGGCCGGCAAGACCGCGGCGGCATAAACAGCAGCCCGGCGAAGAGCGGCGAGAGGCACAGCGCGCGCCCCGCACAGGCGGCGCGCGTCGACGGAAAGAATTCAGGAATACATTAGCGAGAGCGTTATGCCCAAGCGGACAGACATCAAGAGCATTCTCATTATCGGCGCGGGTCCGATCATCATCGGCCAGGCGTGCGAGTTCGATTACTCGGGCGCGCAGGCTTGCAAGGCGCTGCGTGAGGAAGGCTACAAGGTCATTCTCGTCAACAGCAATCCGGCGACGATCATGACCGACCCGAACACGGCCGACGTGACCTACATCGAGCCGATCACTTGGGAAGTGGTCGAGCGCATCATCGCGAAGGAGCGCCCGGACGCGATCCTGCCGACCATGGGCGGCCAGACGGCGCTGAACTGCGCGCTCGACCTGCACGCGCACGGCGTGCTGGACAAGTACAAGGTCGAGCTGATCGGCGCGTCGCCGGAAGCCATCGACAAGGCGGAAGACCGCCAGAAGTTCAAGGACGCGATGACGAAGATCGGCCTCGGTTCCGCCAAGTCGGGCACCGCGCATTCCATGGAAGAAGCGCTGCAGGTCCACGCGCGCATCGCAGCGGAAACCGGCTCCGGCGGCTACCCGGTCGTGATCCGTCCGTCGTTCACGCTCGGCGGATCGGGCGGCGGCATTGCGTACAACCGCGAAGAGTTCGAGGAAATCTGCAAGCGCGGCCTGGATCTGTCGCCCACGCGCGAGTTGCTGATCGAAGAATCGCTGCTCGGCTGGAAAGAGTACGAGATGGAAGTGGTCCGCGACAAGAAGGACAACTGCATCATCGTCTGCTCGATCGAAAACCCGGATCCCATGGGCATCCACACCGGCGACTCGATTACCGTCGCGCCGGCGCAAACGCTCACCGACAAGGAGTATCAGGTGCTGCGTAACGCGTCGCTCGCGGTGCTGCGCGAGATCGGCGTGGACACCGGCGGCTCGAACGTGCAGTTCTCGATCAATCCGAAGGACGGCCGGATGATCGTGATCGAAATGAACCCGCGCGTGTCGCGTTCGTCGGCGCTGGCGTCGAAGGCCACTGGCTTCCCGATCGCCAAGGTCGCGGCCAAGCTGGCCGTCGGCTACACGCTCGACGAGCTGAAGAACGAAATCACCGGCGGCCAGACGCCGGCATCGTTCGAACCGACTATCGACTACGTCGTCACGAAAATTCCGCGCTTCGCGTTCGAGAAATTCCGCGAAGCCGATTCGCGCCTCACCACGCAGATGAAGTCGGTCGGCGAAGTCATGGCCATCGGCCGCACCTTCCAGGAGTCGTTCCAGAAGGCGCTGCGCGGCCTCGAAGTGGGCGTGGACGGCTTGGACGAAAAGACCACGAATCGCGACGAGATCATTCGCGAAATCGGCGAAGCGGGCCCGGACCGCATCTGGTACGTGGGCGACGCGTTCCGTATCGGCATGACGGCGCAGGAGATTTTCGAAGAGACGTCGATCGACCCGTGGTTCCTCGCGCAGATCGAACAGATCGTGCTGAAGGAAAAGGCCCTGGCGGGCCGCACGCTGGCAAGCCTCTCGAAAGAAGAACTCAAGTATCTGAAGCAAAGCGGCTTTTCTGACCGCCGCCTCGCGAAGCTCCTCGGCGCGAAGCCGGCGGACGTGCGCGCACGCCGCATCGAGCTGAACGTGCGCCCGGTGTACAAGCGCGTGGATACCTGCGCGGCCGAATTCGCCACCAAACCCGCGTACATGTACTCGACCTACGAGGAAGAGTGCGAAGCGAACCCGACCAGCAACAGGAAGATCATGGTGCTGGGTGGCGGTCCGAACCGGATCGGCCAGGGCATCGAGTTCGACTACTGCTGCGTGCACGCCGCGCTCGCCATGCGCGAAGACGGCTACGAAACGATCATGGTTAACTGCAACCCTGAAACCGTTTCGACCGACTACGACACGTCCGACCGCCTGTACTTCGAATCGCTTACGCTCGAAGACGTGCTCGAAATCGTCGACAAAGAAAAGCCGGTCGGCGTGATCGTGCAATACGGCGGCCAGACGCCGCTGAAGCTGGCGCTCGATCTCGAGGCGAACGGTGTGCCGATCATCGGCACGTCGCCGGACATGATCGACGCGGCGGAAGACCGCGAGCGTTTCCAGAAGCTGCTGCAGGACCTGGGCCTGCGTCAGCCGCCCAACCGCACGGCGCGCACGGAAGACGAAGCGCTCAGGCTCGCCGACGAAATCGGCTACCCGCTCGTCGTGCGTCCGTCGTACGTGCTGGGCGGCCGCGCCATGGAAATCGTCCACGAGCCGCGCGATCTGGAGCGCTATATGCGCGAGGCCGTGAAGGTGTCGAACGATTCGCCGGTTCTGCTCGACCGCTTCCTGAACGATGCGATCGAATGCGACGTGGACTGCATTTCCGACGGCGACGCGGTGTTCATCGGCGGCGTGATGGAGCACATCGAACAGGCGGGCGTGCACTCGGGCGACTCGGCTTGCTCGCTGCCGCCGTACTCGCTGTCGAAGGAAACCGTGGCCGAACTGAAGCGTCAGACAGGCGCAATGGCCAAGGCGCTGAACGTTGTGGGCCTGATGAACGTGCAGTTCGCGATCCAGCAGGTTCCGCAGGCCGACGGTTCGAAAGAAGACATCATTTACGTGCTCGAAGTGAATCCGCGTGCGTCGCGCACGGTGCCGTACGTGTCGAAGGCGACGAGCCTGCCGCTCGCGAAGATCGCGGCGCGCGCCATGGTCGGCCAGAAGCTCGTCCAGCAAGGCGTGACGAAGGAAGTCGAGCCGCCGTATTTCAGCGTGAAGGAAGCGGTGTTCCCGTTCGTCAAGTTCCCGGCGGTCGATCCGGTGCTCGGACCCGAAATGCGTTCCACGGGCGAAGTGATGGGCGTGGGCCACACGTTCGGCGAGGCGCTCTTCAAGTCGCAACTCGCGGCGGGCTCGCGCCTGCCGGAGTCGGGCACGGTGCTCTTGACCGTGATGGACGCCGACAAGCCGAAGGCCGTCGAAGTCGCGCGCATGCTGCACGAGCTCGGCTATCCGATCGTCGCGACCAAAGGCACGGCCGCCGCGATCGAAGCGGCCGGCGTGCCGGTGAAGGTGGTCAACAAGGTGAAGGACGGCCGTCCGCACATCGTCGACATGATCAAGAACGGCGAGATTGCGCTGGTTTTCACGACCGTCGACGAAACGCGTGCCGCCATTGCCGACTCGCGCTCTATCCGCATGAGCGCGCAGGCGAACAAGGTCACGTACTACACGACCATGTCGGGCGCGCGCGCGGCCGTCGAAGGTCTGCGCTACCTGAAGGACCTGGAAGTCTATGATTTACAAGGCTTGCACGCTCGCCTAAACTAAGGCTTCGAATACCTGTCCAGGATGTAAGTGCCGCGGTTAAGCGGCGTTTCGCAGGTGCTGTGGTCGGGGTTTTCCCCGTCCGCCGGCTCCCGCGAAATGCGCTTAACCGTGGTGATTTTTTACGGCCGTTTTTCGTTCCACAGCGCTCGCGTCTGCCGCTTTTTGCGCCAGATCCTCAAAAAGTGCCACGAAAACTGGAAGCGGCCCGGCGTTTTCTCGAGAGTTGTTTATGAGCACTATTCCATTGACCAAGCGCGGCGCAGACATGCTGCGCGACGAATTGCAGCGACTCAAATCGGTCGAGCGTCCCGCCGTGATCAATTCGATTGCGGAAGCGCGCGCGCAGGGCGATTTGTCCGAAAACGCGGAATACGATGCCGCGAAAGAAAAACAGGGCTTTATCGAAGGCCGCATTGCCGAAATCGAATCGAAGCTGGCGGGCGCGCAGGTGATCGACCCGTCCCAAGTGGAGGCCGACGGCCGGGTGGTGTTCGGCGCAACAGTCGAACTGGAAGACCTGGAGTCGGGCGCGTCGGTCAAGTACCAGATCGTCGGTGACGACGAAGCGGACATCGACCATGGTCTGATCTCCATCAGCTCGCCGATTGCTCGCGCACTGATCGGCAAATCGGAAGGCGACGTTGCGTCGGTGCAGGCGCCGGGCGGCGTGCGCGAGTACGAAATCATCGCGGTCAGCTACGTTTGAGGGCGGCTCCGGTGTCTCTGATGCCGCATCGAATCTTTCGTCTCTTGACGGTCGTGTGGGTCGGCAGTCTGCTGACTATCGGCTATGCGGTTGCGCCGGTGCTGTTCAGTTCGCTCGACCGGACGACGGCAGGCGCGGTGGCGGCGCAACTGTTTCGCATAGAAGGCGTGCTGGGCGCCGTCTGCGGCATTTTGCTGCTGGGTCTCGCCAACGTGATGGTCCGGCGCGGCAGCAACGCGTATCGGCGCTTGCGCTGGCTGGTGGCCGGCATGCTGATCTGCGTGCTCGTCGGGTACTTCGCGTTGCAGCCGTTTATGAACGCGATGCGCGTCGCCGCGCTAGAAGCGGGCACGGACCTCGCGCATTCCGCGTATGCAGCGCGCTTTGGCATGCTGCACGGTGTTTCCAGCGTGTTCTACCTGATGGAAAGCCTGCTCGGCATTGCGCTCGTGTGGAAGCTGCCCGTGGACAGCGGAGCTGGCGCCGCGCGGCAGGGCGCGCGACGTGTCCGGAGAGGCGGCGGGCTAGGGAAGCGGAAACGCACAACCCGAGCCGCCCACAAGCCAAGGCGCGGACCTCGCCGCACCTTGGTCGGCCGGTTTACTTCGATTGATGCGCGCGCTTCGTGCTGGTTTGCCGCTTCTTCGCGCGCTTGATGTTGCCGCCTTGCGTGACGCGCTCGTTGCCGCGCACCAACACCGCCTTCGCTTCGGCTTGCGCATGGGCACTTCGCTCGGCTTCACGACCTTGACGACGCGCGGGGCGCGGCCCTTGCCGGGTTTGGCTTCGACCGCGGCTTCGCGCGCGCTCGGCAGGGCGCCGCGTCTGGCTTTCGCCGCGGGCTGGGCGGCCGCTTCCGGCTTCCAGATGACGAGCAGCTTGCCGATATGCTGAATCGGCGCGGCGTTCAGCGTGTCGCAGATCTGTTCGTAGATCGCGATGCGTTCCTCGCGTTCGTCGCCGAATACGCGGATCTTGATGAGCTGATGAGCGGCGAGGTGAACCTTGATCTCGGCGAGCACGGCGTCGGTCAAGCCTTCAGCGCCGATGAGCACGACCGGTTTGAGCGCATGTGCCTGGGAGCGCAACTCGGCGCGTTGGTCGGAAGAGACTTTGAGGGCGGGCATGTGAAGTGGGAGACTCGACTAAAATGGCGGCACCTGCGTTCCCCATCCCGTCTTTTGACGCGGTGGAGCGGAACACGATTGGGACACTGCGGCAGGCGGCGCGCAAGGACAACAGAATCGCGGATAACAGCCGGTTTTCTGGCGGTCGCCGCGCGAATTAACCGCGTATTATCCGCTAAAGCGTGACATGACGCAGCAAGAGTTCAACGTTTAATGGCAAAAAACAAGTTCAATACGGCGTGGCTGCACGACCACATCAACGATCCGTACGTGAAAATGGCGCAGCGGGAAGGCTATCGCGCCCGCGCCGCCTACAAGCTGAAGGAAATCGACGAGCAGGACAAGCTTATCCGGCCGGGGCAGGTGATCGTGGATCTCGGGTCGTCGCCGGGCAGCTGCAGCCAGTACGCGCGCAACAAGCTCGCCAAAGGCGCGCAGCGCGACGCGGAGCGCGAAGGCGGCATCGACGGCACGATTATCGCGCTCGACATCCTGCCGATGGAGCCCGTCGCCGACGTCCACTTCATTCAGGGCGACTTCCGCGAAGACTCCGTGCTGGTTCAGCTGGAAGAATTAGTCGGCGAGCGGCAGGTCGACCTTGTAATTTCGGATATGGCGCCCAACCTGTCGGGAGTGGCGGTGGCGGATGCTGCGCGAATCGAGCATTTGTGCAATCTCGCGCTGGAATTCTCGCAAAATCACCTGAAACCGGATGGAGCCCTTTTAGTCAAATGCTTTCACGGCAGTGGTTACAGCCAGATTGTCGAAAAGTTCAAGCGCCAGTTCAAGGTGGTGGCTGCCCGCAAGCCCAAGGCTTCGCGGGACAAGTCGTCAGAAACGTTTATTTTGGGTAAGCATCTGAAGAAGCCCGTCTAGGGCGTCCCGCGCAGCCCCCGCCATGCTATTTCTGTGGTAGCGAAACCTTATGGCAGGGGTCTGCGGACTGGATTAGAATGCTTTCGTGGTGCCGCAAGGCAAATGTAGGCGCCCGTCTAAGTGAAGGAGTGGTGCTTTTTGAACAACAATATGTTTTCGAAGGCAGCAGTGTGGCTGCTTATCGCACTGGTGCTATTTACGGTGTTCAAGCAGTTCGACAAGCCCCGTGTCCAGGAAGGCGTTTCCTATTCGCAGTTCATGGACGACGCGAAGAACGGCAAAGTCAAGAACGTCATTGTCCAGGGGCGGAACCTCACGGTCACTCCAGCAGACGGCCAGAAGTACCAGATCATATCGCCCGGCGACATCTGGATGGTCGGCGATCTGATGAAGTATGGCGTTCAGGTCAGCGGCAAGGCTGACGACGAACCGAATGCGGTGGTTTCCGCGCTGTATTACCTCGGGCCGACGATCCTGATCATCGGTTTCTGGTTCTACATGATGCGACAGATGCAAGGGGGCGGGAAAGGCGGCGCCTTCTCGTTCGGCAAGTCGCGCGCGCGTCTGATCGACGAAAACAACAACGCAATCAATTTTACCGACGTCGCCGGCTGCGACGAAGCGAAGGAAGAAGTCTCCGAACTGGTCGACTTCCTGCGCGATCCGCAGAAATTCCAGAAGCTGGGCGGCCGTATTCCGCGCGGCGTGCTGCTGGTCGGCCCGCCGGGAACCGGTAAGACGCTCCTCGCGCGCGCCATCGCGGGCGAAGCGAAGGTGCCGTTCTTCAGCATCTCGGGTTCGGACTTCGTCGAAATGTTCGTCGGCGTGGGCGCGGCCCGTGTGCGCGACATGTTCGAGCAGGCCAAGAAGCACGCGCCGTGTATCGTGTTCATCGACGAAATCGACGCGGTCGGCCGTCATCGCGGCGCCGGCATGGGCGGCGGCAACGACGAGCGCGAGCAGACGCTGAACCAGATGCTCGTCGAAATGGACGGTTTCGAGGCGAACTCCGGCGTCATCGTGATTGCTGCCACGAACCGTTCGGACGTGCTCGACAAGGCGCTGCTGCGCCCGGGCCGTTTCGACCGCCAGGTGTATGTCGGTCTGCCGGACATTCGCGGCCGCGAGCACATCATGAAGGTCCACCTGCGCAAGGTGCCGATCTCGAACGACGTCGACGCGGCGGTCATCGCGCGCGGCACGCCGGGCTTCTCGGGCGCCGATCTGGCGAACCTCGTGAACGAAGCAGCCCTGTTCGCGGCGCGCCGCGGCAAGCGCATTGTCGAAATGACAGATTTCGAAGACGCGAAGGACAAGATCTTCATGGGTCCGGAGCGCAAGTCGGCGGTGATCCGCGAAGAGTCGAAGCGCGCCACCGCTTACCACGAGTCCGGCCACGCCGTCATTGCGAAGCTCCTGCCGAAGGCCGACCCGGTGCACAAGGTCACGATCATTCCGCGTGGCCGCGCGCTGGGTGTCACGTGGCAGTTGCCGGAGCACGACAACGAAACATACTCGAAAGACTATCTGCTCGACCGTCTCGCGATTCTGTTCGGCGGCCGGGTTGCGGAAGAGCTGTTCCTGAACCTGATCAGCACGGGCGCGTCGGACGACTTCAACAAGGCCACACAAACCGCGCGCGCCATGGTGGCCCGCTTCGGCATGACGGATGCGTTGGGACCGATGGTCTACGTGGACGACGAAAACGACGCCACGCCGTTCGGCCGCGGCTTCACGCGCACCGTTTCCGAAGCGACGCAGCAGAAGGTCGACGCGGAAATCCGCCGCGTGCTCGACGAGCAATACAACCTCGCCAAGCGCCTGCTGGAAGAAAACCGCGACAAGGTCGAGGCAATGACCGCCGCGTTGATGGAGTGGGAGACGATCGATTCCGATCAGATCAACGACATCATGGCCGGACGTCCGCCGCGCTCGTCGAAGAGCTCGCCGCCGTCGGCAAGCGACGCTTCGTCGGGCGGCAGCCCCGGTACCGAGGTGAAGCCGGGCAGCGCGACCGCGCCGGCCTGATCGGCTGTCAGTAGAAAGTGCGGGCCGGTGTGTTTCCACACCGGCCCGTTTTGCATTTATCCGCATTTATTTGACGCAACGCTACGTGCCCACAGCCGCTTTCTCTCCGTCTTCCCTTCCCGAGCCGCTGCAGTGCGGCCGGTTCAAGCTGAGCTTCGAACGCCCGTTGGTTATGGGCATCCTGAACGTCACGCCCGATTCTTTCTCCGACGGCGGCCAGTACGCGATGCGCGGCGATGCGCTGCGCCAGGCCGAGCGCATGATGCTGGAAGGCGCGGACATGATCGACATCGGCGGCGAATCGACGCGCCCCGGCGCCCCGCCGGTTCCGCTCGACGAAGAACTGGAGCGCGTGATCCCGCTCATCGAGCAACTGCACGGCGCCAATGTGCCGCTTTCCGTCGACACGTACAAGCCCGAAGTGATGCGGCGCGCATTGAGCGCGGGCGCCGACCTGATCAACGATATCTGGGGCTTTCGCATGCCCGGCGCCGTCGACGCGGTGCGCGAGAGCAACTGCGGCCTGTGCGTGATGCATATGCTGGGCGAGCCGCAAACCATGCAGCTCGGCGAGCCGGCTTATGGCGACGTCGTCGGCGACGTCAGGCAGTTCCTGGGGGAACGCGTGGCGGTGCTCAGGCAGGCCGGCATTGCGCGTGAGCGGATCAGCGTGGACCCGGGCTTTGGCTTCGGCAAGGCGGTGGTCGAGCATAACTACGCGCTGCTCGCGCGTCTCGTGGACACCGCGCCGCGCGCCGAGCCGCCGTACCCGATCCTCGCCGGCATGTCGCGCAAATCCATGATCGGCGCGGTCACCGGCCGCCCGGCGCCGGAACGCGTGGCAGGCTGCGTGGCGGCAGCGGTTCTGGCAGCCGAACGCGGCGCCGCCATCGTGCGCGTGCACGACGTCGCGCAAACAGTAGACGCATTGAAAGTATGGGCAGCCCTGCGCGACGCGGCGAATCACGCCGGCCCGCGCGGTTGAGCCCCAAGCAAGGAGGAACACACAAGATGGCACGTCGTTATTTCGGCACGGACGGAATTCGGGGCAAAGTCGGCGAAGGCACCATTACGCCGGAGTTTGTATTGCGGCTCGGCTATGCGGCAGGCAAGGTGCTGGTCGGCGCGGACCGTTGGGCGCGCACGGGCACGCGGCCCACGGTGCTGATCGGCAAGGACACGCGGGTGTCGGGCTATATGCTCGAAGCGGCGCTGGAATCGGGCTTTTCGGCTGCCGGCGTCGACGTGATGCTGGCCGGTCCGATGCCCACGCCCGGAATCGCCTATCTGACGCGCGCGTTGCGGCTCGCCGCCGGCGTCGTGATCAGCGCGTCGCACAATCCGTATTACGACAACGGCATCAAGTTTTTCTCCGCCGACGGCAACAAGCTGCCCGACGACGTCGAATCGCAGATCGAAGAACAACTGGAGCTGCCGCTCGCCTGCGCGGCGTCTGAGCAGCTCGGCAAGGCACGGCGTCTGGACGACGCGGCCGGCCGCTACATCGAGTTCTGCAAGAGCACCTTTCCGGCGGCGTTCGACCTGCGCGGGCTGAAGCTGGTGGTCGACTGCGCGCACGGTGCCGCGTACGACGTCGCGCCGCACGTTTTCCACGAACTCGGCGCGGAGGTTATCCT
Organism: uncultured Paraburkholderia sp.; assembly: GCA_940746715.1. Classification (GTDB taxonomy): domain Bacteria; phylum Pseudomonadota; class Gammaproteobacteria; order Burkholderiales; family Burkholderiaceae; genus Paraburkholderia. The sequence continues at coordinate 730,083 of CALNWN010000001.1, read as the reverse complement.
GATCGGTGTCGCGCCGAACGGCTTCAATATCAACGACGGCGTCGGCGCGACGGCGCCGGACGCGCTTGTGCGCGCGGTGCGCGCGAACCACGCGGATCTCGGCATTGCGCTCGACGGCGACGCCGACCGTCTGCAGGTGGTCGATGCAGCGGGGCGCCTCTATAACGGCGACGAGCTGCTGTACGTGCTGGTCAAGGACCGCATCGCGACGGACGGCAAGGTGGAAGGCGCGGTCGGCACCCTGATGACCAATATGGCCGTCGAAGTCGCGTTGCAGGCGGCCGGCGTGAAGTTCGTGCGCGCGGCCGTGGGCGACCGCTATGTGCTCGAACAGCTGCGCGAGCACGGCTGGCAGCTCGGCGCGGAAGGCTCCGGCCACATTCTGTCGCTGGATCGCCATTCCACGGGAGACGGCATTGTCTCGGCGCTGCTCGTGCTCGCCGCAATGAAGCGCAGCGACCGGACGCTCGCCGAACTGCTCGACGGCGTCACGCTGTTCCCGCAGAAGCTGATCAACGTGCGCATGAAGCCGGACGCCGACTGGAAAAGCAGCGACACGATCCGCCGCGCGATCGCCAGCGCCGAAGACGCGCTCGATGGCCGCGGGCGCGTGTTGATTCGCGCTTCGGGCACGGAGCCGGTGCTGCGCGTGATGGTCGAGGCGGAACACGTCGACGACGCAGTGCGCCATGCGGAATCGATCGCGGCGGCCGTGACGCAGGCAACGGCTTAAGCGGACATTTATTTACACACGGACGGGGCAAATCCACCGGGGCGCTCCGTCCTTGCTGCAGGACGCCCCGCGTCGTCAGTACGCGAACCTCGCCACGCAGCGCGCGAACCGGCGCCGCGCGCTCGCAAATGTTCGCGCCCCATCTTTTTCGCCTAATCTGTAAGGCATCGCCCACGGGCCGTCACACCGCCGATTTTTCCGCTGCAACGCCTTTCACGTTAGTAAACGGACTGTCACATGCGTTTCACGGTTAGTCACGTTAATGTCACAAAGAGACCCTAAGCTTCGCGGTGTTCGTGTTTCATACCGCTCACACCTTGGGAGGTTTCGATGAAATTGATGCAAACCGTGTTCGCTGGCGTCGCTGGCGCGTTTTTCGCGATGGCAGCACAGGCAGCCGACATCACCGGCGCGGGCAGCACCTTCGCAGCACCGATCTACACGAAGTGGGCCGACGCCTATCAGAAGTCCGGCGGCGGCAAGGTGAACTACCAGGGCATCGGCTCCTCGGGCGGCGTGAAGCAGATCATTGCCAAGACGGTCGATTTCGCCGGCTCGGACGCTCCGCTGAAGGACGACGAACTCGCGAAGGACGGCCTGTTCCAGTTCCCGACGGTGGTCGGCGGCGTGGTGCCGGTCGTCAACGTGCCGGGCGTGAAGCCGGCCGAGCTGGTCCTGTCGGGCGAAGTGCTGGGCGACATCTATCTGGGCAAGATCAAGAAGTGGAACGATCCGGCGATCGTCGCGCTGAATCCGAAGGTCAAGCTGCCGGACACCGACATCGCCGTCGTGCGCCGCGCCGACGGTTCGGGCACGAGCTTCATCTGGACGAATTACCTGTCGAAGGTCAACACCGAGTGGAAGTCGAAGGTCGGTGAAGGTTCGACGGTCAACTGGCCGACCGGTACGGGCGGCAAGGGCAACGACGGTGTCGCCGCCTTCGTGCAACGTCTGCCGGGCGCAATCGGCTATGTGGAATGGGCGTATGCCAAGCAGAACCACATGACCTACGTCGCGCTGAAGAACTCGACGGGCACGGTCGTCGAGCCGAAGACGGACACGTTCAAGGCAGCGGCAGCGGGCGCGGACTGGTCGAAGTCGTTCTACCAGATCCTGACGAACGAGCCGGGCAAGAACGCATGGCCGATCGTCGGGGCAACGTTCGTGCTGCTGCACACGACGCAGGAAAAGGCGCCGCAAGGCAGCGAAACGCTGAAGTTCTTCGACTGGGCTTTCAAGAACGGCACGCAAGCCGCAAACGATCTGGATTACATCTCGCTGCCGGATTCGGTGGTGTCGGAAATCAGGACGCAGTGGAAGTCGAAGGTGAAGGACGCGTCGGGCAAGCCGCTCGCCGAGTAAGCGTGGCCGCGGCGGTTATCCGCCACGGCTTCGTGTAACACATTGGCGGGTGCCGCTTTTACCGGCGGATCGCGGCCCGCCGAAGCGGCGCCCGGATCGTCAGCGCACACATGCATGACCCGCCGCGCGACATACGTCGCATGGCAACTGGAAAAGGTCCATCAGGCTCTTATGTCCGATATCCAATTAGCGTCCGGCGCTCCGAGGGCGACCCCGCCCGGCAGCGCGTCGCAGCAGAAGGCGCCCAGCTGCGCCGGCGACGTGATCTTCGGCGGCCTTGCGCGCCTCGCCGCCATCGTCACGCTGCTGCTGCTGCTCGGCGGCATCATCGTTTCGCTGATCATCGCTTCCATGCCGTCGATCAGGCAGTTCGGCCTCGGCTTCCTGTGGAGCGCGCAATGGGATCCGCCCAGCAAGCAGTTCGGCGCGCTGGTGCCGATCTACGGCACGATCGCCACGTCGATCATTGCACTCATCATCGCGGTGCCCGTCAGCTTCGGCATCGCGCTCTTTCTCACCGAACTCTCGCCCGCGTGGCTGCGCCGCCCGCTCGGCATCGCGATCGAACTGCTGGCCGCGATTCCGTCGATCGTGTACGGCATGTGGGGCCTGCTCGTATTTGCGCCGATCTTCGCGACGTGGTTCGAGAAGCCGCTCGGCGCGGTGCTCGGCGGCATTCCGGTCGTCGGCGCGCTGTTCCAGGGCGCGCCCATCGGCATCGGCATTCTGTGCGCCGGCGTGATTCTCGCCATCATGATCATTCCGTACATCGCGTCGGTGATGCGCGACGTTTTCGAAATCACGCCCGTATTGCTGAAGGAATCGGCTTACGGCATCGGCTGCACGACGTGGGAAGTGATGTGGAAGATCGTGCTGCCCTTCACGAAGAGCGGCGTCATCGGCGGCGTGATGCTCGGCCTCGGCCGCGCACTCGGCGAAACCATGGCCGTCACCTTCGTGATCGGCAATACGAACCTGCTCGATAACGTGTCGCTCTTTTCGCCGGGCAACAGCATCACGTCGGCGCTCGCCAATGAATTCGCCGAAGCCGACCCGGGCCTGCATACGTCGGCGCTGATGGAACTCGGCCTGATTCTCTTTGTGATCACATTCATCGTGCTGGCGATTTCGAAGATCATGCTGCTTCGTCTCGAGAAAGGGGAGGGCGCGAAATGAGCCAGTCCACCTTGAACATGCCGGGCTCCAGCGACGCCGCCGCGCTCGAGAAAATGCGCGAGCGTCTGCAAGGGCGCCGGCGCATGCAGAATGCGATCGCGTTGACGCTGTCGCTCGCGGCGATGGCTTTCGGTCTCCTGTGGCTGATCTGGATTCTGTACACGACGCTGCGCCTCGGCGTCGGCGGGTTGTCGGTCGAACTGTTCACGCAGTCCACGCCGCCGCCGAACACCGACGGCGGTGGTCTCGCCAACGCGATTGTCGGCAGCCTGCTGCTGGTTGTGCTCGCAACCTTCGTCGGCACGCCGATCGGCATTCTCGCGGGCGTCTATCTTGCCGAGTACGGGCAGAAGCGCTGGCTCGCGAGCGTCACGCGCTTCATCAACGACATTCTGCTGTCGGCGCCGTCCATCGTCGTCGGTCTCTTCGTCTACGCGCTGGTCGTGGCGAAGATGGGTCACTTCAGCGGCTGGGCAGGTGTGTTCGCGCTCGCGCTGCTGCAGATTCCGATCGTGATCCGCACGACCGAAAACATGCTGAAGCTCGTGCCGAACGCCTTGCGTGAAGCGGCGTTCGCGCTCGGCACACCGAAGTGGAAGATGGTGCTGTCGATCACGCTCAAGGCTTCTGTGGCCGGCATCGTCACCGGCGTGCTGCTCGCGGTGGCCCGCATCGCCGGCGAGACTGCGCCGCTGCTTTTCACCGCGTTGTCGAACCAGTTCTTTTCGGCGGATCTCGGCCAGCCGGTCGCCAATCTGCCCGTAACGATCTACAAGTTTGCGATGAGCCCGTTCGCGCAATGGCAATCGCTCGCGTGGGCCGGCGTCTTCCTGATCACGCTCGCGGTGCTGGGACTGAACATCCTCGCGCGCACGATCTTTTCGAAAAAGTAAGGGCGGAGTGTAATCCGATGAACATGGCAGAAACTCAACTCAATCCGATCTCGCGTCCCACTGCGCCCGCCGGTTTCGATCCCGCGCGAGGCGGCCAGGAGCCGTCGCCGTCGCGTCCGAAGATCGAGGTCAACGACCTGAACTTCTTCTACGGCAAGTATCACGCGCTGAAGAACATCAACCTCCAGATTCCCGAAGGCAAGGTGACGGCGTTCATCGGCCCGTCGGGCTGCGGCAAGTCCACGTTGCTGCGTACCTTCAACAAGATGTACGCGCTCTATCCGGAACAACGCGCCGAAGGCGAGATCCTGATGGACGGCGAAAACCTGCTGACCTCGAAGCGCGATATTTCGCTGCTGCGCGCGCGCATCGGCATGGTGTTCCAGAAGCCGACGCCGTTTCCGATGTCCATCTACGACAACATCGCGTTCGGCGTGAAAATGTTCGAGTCGCTGCCGCGCTCGGAAATGGACGACCGCGTCGAATGGGCGCTGACCAAGGCGGCGCTCTGGAACGAAGTGAAGGACAAGCTCGGCCAGAGCGGCTACGGCCTGTCGGGCGGCCAGCAGCAGCGTTTATGCATTGCACGCGGCATCGCGATCCGTCCGGAAGTGCTGCTGCTCGACGAACCGTGCTCGGCGCTGGACCCCATTTCGACGGGCCGCATCGAGGAGCTGATCGCCGAATTGAAGAGCGATTACACGGTCGTGATCGTCACGCACAACATGCAACAGGCGGCCCGCTGTTCGGACTACACTGCCTATATGTACCTTGGCGAGCTGATCGAGTTCGGCGACACCGAAAAGATCTTTATCAAGCCGGTCCGCAAAGAAACGGAAGACTACATTACTGGCCGCTTCGGCTAAGCGCCGGGCAACCCAACGGAGTACGACATGTCCGACAAACACCTCTCCAGCCAGTTCGACGCCGACCTGAATCTGGTTTTCTCGAAGGTGCTCGAAATGGGCGGCCTCGTCGAATCGCAGATCGTCAAAGCCATGCAGGCGCTCAACGAATTCGATATTGAGATCGCCGAGCAGGTTATCGCCGCCGAAGATCGCCTGAACACGATGGAAGTGGAAATCGACGAGGAATGCAGCAACATCATCGCGCGCCGTCAGCCGGCCGCGCGCGACCTGCGCCTGTTGATTGCGATTTCGAAGACCATTACGAATCTCGAGCGAGCCGGCGACGAAGCCGAGAAAATCGCCAAGCGCACGAAGCGTCTCATGGAAGACGGCGCGTCGCGCACCATCAATATCGCCGAGATCAAATTGTCGGGCGAAATGGCGGTGTCGATCCTGCGCCGCGCGCTCGACGCATTCGCGCGCCTCGACACGGTCGCCGCCGCGCAGATCGTGCGCGACGACAAGGCGATCGACGAGGAATTCCGCGCGTTCGTGCGCAAGCTGATTTCGTACATGACGGAAGACCCGCGCTCGATCTCGGTCGGCCTCGACTTCCTGTTCATCGCGAAGGCGATCGAGCGGATTGGCGACCACGCGAAGAACATCGCCGAATTCATCATTTACATCGTGAAGGGCACGGACGTGCGGCACAAGTCGCGCGACGTGCTCGAACGCGAAGCGCTCAGTTAAATCCAGAGATAAGGACCAGAGGTGCCGATGCCCAGCAGCATTCTCGTCATTGAAGATGAGCCCGCTATTTCCGAACTGATTTCGGTCAATCTTCAACACGCCGGACACTGCCCGATTCGCGCGTACAACGCGGAACAGGCGCAGAACCTGATCAGCGACGTATTGCCGGACCTCGTCCTGCTCGACTGGATGCTGCCGGGCAAGTCGGGCATTGCGTTCGCGCGCGACCTGCGCGACAACGAACGCACGAAGCACATCCCGATCATCATGCTGACCGCGCGCGGCGACGAGCAGGACAAGGTGCTCGGCCTCGAAATCGGCGCGGACGACTACGTGACCAAGCCGTTTTCGCCGAAAGAGCTGATGGCGCGCATCAAGGCGGTGCTGCGCCGCCGCGCGCCGCAACTCACCGAGGACGTGGTCGCGATCAACGGACTCAAGCTCGACCCGGCAACGCATCGGGTGGCCGCGCACGCCGAAGGCAGTGAGATCAAGCTCGACCTCGGTCCGACCGAATTCCGTCTATTGCACTTTTTCATGACGCACCCGGAGCGCGTGCACAGCCGCACGCAATTGCTCGATCAGGTGTGGGGCGACCATGTGTTCGTCGAAGAGCGCACGGTGGACGTGCATATCAAGCGTCTGCGCGCGGCCCTCAAGCCGGCGGGTTGCGATGCTATGATCGAGACGGTCCGCGGCAGCGGCTACCGTCTGGCCAAGAGCGCCTGATCCCCCGCGGCGGCGCGCACGCCGTTCTCTTCGATCGTTTAGACCATGAACATCATCTGGGCGCGCTCCATCGTTTCGATCGTGCTGCTCGCCATACTGTGCGTGGTGGTCGGCGCATTCGTGAACGTAAAGGCAGCATTGATCCTCGCGGTCGTCATGCTGCTCGTGCAGAGCCTCTTAGGCACCTTCCATAAAGAGCGTTTGTGGCGTTTGCTCGACGTGCCGGTCTACGGCGAGGTGCCGAGCGCGCCCGGTATCTGGGGCGAAATCTACTACCGTCTGCATAAGCTTGCGAAGCGCTGGCATGCGCAGGTGCGCCAGGTCGAGCAGCAGCACTCGCGCTTCATTCAGGCGATTCAGGCATCGCCGAATGGGGTTGCCATGCTCGACGATCATGACCAGATCGAGTGGTGCAATGCCATCTCCGAAGTGCATTTCGGTCTCGACGCGAAGCGCGATCTGCGTCAGCACATCACGCATCTGGTGCGTCAGCCGGACTTCGTGCGTTACCTGAACTCGCACCAGTACGAAGAAATGCTGATCATGCGCGGCATGGGCGAGAAGCGGCAAAACGTGCTCTCCGTGCAGGTGTTTCCTTATGGCGAGAACCGCAAGCTCGTGCTGTCGCAAGACATTACCGAGCTGGAACGCACGGACGCGATGCGCCGCGATTTCGTCGCCAACGTGTCGCACGAACTGAAAACACCGCTCACGGTGCTGTCGGGTTTTCTGGAGACGATGCGCGAATTGCCGCTCGCGGAAGCCGAGCGCACGCGCTATCTCGACCTGATGGAGCAGCAGGCGTCGCGCATGCGGCACATCGTCAACGATCTGCTGGTGCTCGCCAAACTGGAGGGCGACAACAAGCCGCCGAGCGATCAGATGATCGACATGCGCGCGGTGTTACGCCATTTGCGCGACGACGCGGAAAGCCTGTCGAGCGACCATCACACCATCACCTTCGAAGCCGACGAAGGGCTGACCGTCACGGGCGTCGAAACCGAGATTCTGAGCGCGTTCGGCAATCTCGTGACCAACGCGATCCGCTATACGCCTGACGGCGGCACGATCAAGGTGAGCTGGCTCACGCAGGGCGGCGCGGCGGTTTTCTCGGTGACGGACAGCGGCCTCGGCATTCAGGCTGCGGACATTCCGCGTCTGACCGAGCGCTTTTATCGTGTGGACCGCAGCCGCTCGCGCGACACGGGAGGCACTGGTCTCGGACTCGCGATCGTTAAGCACGTGCTGCAACGGCACGATGCGCAGCTCGACGTCAAAAGCGAAGAAGGGCGGGGCAGTACGTTTACCGTGAGATTTCCGCTGTATCGCACGGCGCGGCGGCAGCCGGCGCATGCATGACAGCTGACGGTCCGAGAGAAAAAGCCCGCTAACCAGCGGGCTTTTTTGCTTTTTCGTGGTCGCGCGAGGCGCATCGTAAGACGGCAGCGCTCGTTGAGGCGAGCGCGCCGATTTACGAACAGAACTTCGCCAACAGGCTCATTTGCGCGTTGCGCGAGGACTTGCCGGGCCGGCGTCGACGGTAATGGCCGTCGCTTTGCATGAGCCACGCCGATTGATTGTCCCCGAGAAATGCCGAGAGACCTTCGGCGATCACGCGGCGCTTGAGCCGCCGATTGTTGACCGGAAATGCGACTTCGACGCGGCGGAAGAAATTGCGATCCATCCAGTCCGCGCTCGACAGATACACCTGTTCGCGGCCGTCGTCGTAGAAATAATAGATGCGATGATGCTCGAGAAAGCGCCCGACAATCGAGCGCACCGTGATGTTCTCGGAGAGGCCCGGCACGCCCGGCTGCAGCGAACATACGCCGCGCACGATCAGGTCGATTTTCACGCCCGCCTGCGACGCTTCGTACAACTCCGCAATCACCGTGGGTTCGAGCAGCGCGTTCATCTTCGCGACAATGCGCGCCTTCTTGCCCGCGCGCGCATGGTCGGCTTCGGCGCGGATGGCCTCCACCAGCTTCGGATGCAGCGTAAAGGGCGACTGCCACAGCTCGTGCAGCTTCAGTTCGCCGCCAATGCCGGTGAGCTGCTGGAACACGTGATGCACGTCTTCGCAGATTTTCGGATCGGCGGTCATCAGACCGAAGTCGCTGTAAAGACGCGCGGTGCGCGGATGATAATTGCCGGTGCCGAGGTGCGCGTAGCGCTTGAGCGTCGTCTTGCCGCCCACCGTTGCGCGTCGCACGATCAGCATCATTTTGGCGTGGCACTTGTGGCCGACCACGCCGTACACGACGTGCGCGCCGACCGCTTCTAGCTGCGCCGCCCAGTTGATGTTGGTTTCTTCGTCGAAGCGCGCGAGCAGTTCGACCACCACCGTCACTTCCTTGCCGTTGCGCGCGGCCTGCATCAGCGCATCCATCAGCGGCGAGTCGGTGCCCGTGCGGTAGATGGTCTGCTTGATCGCGACCACGTTCGGGTCTTTGGCCGCTTGCAGCAGCAGCTCGAGTACCGGCTGAAAGCTCTCGTACGGATGATGCAGCAGTACGTCGCCCTGATCGATCACGTCGAACATGCTGGCGGTGTTGGCGATCGGCGCGGGAATGGCGGGAATGTGCGGCACGAACTTCAGGTCCGGCCGATCCACCATTTCGGGCAACTGCATGAGACGCACGAGATTCACAGGACCGTTCGCGTAATAGCAGTCCTTATTGCTGAGGCTGCTTTCGTCGAGCAGGCGCCGCACGACATGCGCGGGCGTTTCCGCCGACACTTCGAGCCGCACCGCGTTGCCCAGATGCCGTGCCGGCAGTTCGCCCTGCAACGCGACGCGCAGGTTGGTGATTTCGTCTTCGTCGACGAACAGCTCGCTATTGCGCGTAATGCGGAACTGGTTGCAGCTGCGCACGACGAGATTGGGGAACAGCTCGCCGACAAAGCGTTGCAACAGCGAGCTCAGCAGCACGAAGCCATGCGGATAGCCCGATAGTTCCTGCGGCATGCGCACGAGCCGCGGCAGCGCGCGCGGCGCCTGCACGATGCCCATCATCGCCTGGCGGCCGAAGGCGTCCTTGCCTTCGAGTTCGACGACGAAGTTCAGGCTCTTGTTGAGCACGCGCGGAAACGGATGCGCCGGGTCGAGGCCGATCGGCGTCAGGACAGGCAGCAGTTCGTCGAAGAAATAACCGCGCGCCCATTCGGTCTGCGCTTCGCTCCACGCTTCCGTGCCGTGAAAATAGATGCCTTCCGCCTCGAGCGCGGGAAGCACGGTGTCGTGCAGCATGGTGTACTGCCGATGCACGAGCTTCTGCGCACGCTCAACCACGAGGTCGTACACGTGCTGCAGCGACATGCCGTCAGGCGACAGCGCGCCGGGGTTGTCGCGCATCTGCTCCTGCAGACCGGCCATGCGGACTTCGAAGAATTCGTCGAGGTTGCTGCTGGTGATGCAGATGAAACGCAGGCGTTCGAGCAAAGGGACGGCGGGGTCGGCAGCTTGCGCCAACACACGCTCGTTGAAACCCAGAATGCCCAGCTCGCGATTCAATAAGGGGTAGCGGATGGACATCGGCAGCGAGAATGGAATTTCGGATATAGGGGCGGAAAGACGCTCGGAAATTCTCACAATATGATGACATTCTCAATGTTATAAATTCTACGCTGTGTTGCTCGCCTGTCGTCAAGATGACGCAGTTCGTATGGGAGCATGGGGCACCCCCATCTCCGCGAGGTGACATCGTGAGCTCCGGTACGCTTAGAATGGCGTCTTTGAACAGCGCGGCCGGTCGTAAGGCGCCGGGAACCTCGGGCGGAGGTTCCGCCTTGCTCGCATCCACCGCTGCCGCGCTCGCGCGCATGGAGTCCGCATACCCGATGGTCAATACCCCACAACTCCTTGCAGCCGTCGATCTCGGTTCGAACAGCTTCCGGCTGATCGTCGGCCGGGTCGAGGAAACCGACGCCGGCAGCCAGATCTATCAGGTCGATGCGTTGCGCGAGCCGGTCCGGTTCGCCGCGGGTCTGTCGCGCGACAAGATGCTCGACCGCGCGTCGCAGGTGCGCGGCTGGGACGCCCTGAAGCGCTTCGGCGAGCGCTTGCGCGACTTTCATCCCGATCATGTGCGCGCGGTTGCGACCAACACGCTGCGCATCGCAAAGAATGCCGGCGAATTCCTCGGTGAAGCGCAAGCGGCGCTCGGCTTTCCGATCGAAGTGATTGCGGGCCGCGAGGAAGCGCGCCTCATCTACGCGGGCGCCGCGCATTCGGTGCCGGTGAGTCCCGGCAAGCGGCTCGTGGCGGACATCGGCGGCGGTTCGACGGAGTTCATCATCGGCTCGCACTACACGCCGATCAAGATGGAGAGCCTGTATATCGGCTGCGTGAGCCATAGCCGGGCATTTTTCCCCGCAGGCAACGTCGACGAATACACGATGCGTCAGGCCGAACTCGCCGCGGGCCGCGAAATCCAGATCATTTCGTCGGAATATAAAAAGACGGGCTGGGAGCAGGCCATCGGTTCGTCGGGCACGGCGCGCGCGCTGGCCGAACTCGTCGAGGCGAACGGCTTCAACGACCCCGGCGTCACCCACGGCATTTCGCGCGGCGGGCTCGAGCGCCTGAAGCGCGCGTTGATCAAGGCGGAAAACGTCAATCGGCTGAAGCTCGTTGCGCTGAAGGCGGACCGCATTCCCGTCTTGGCCGGCGGTCTGTCGATCATGATCGCGGTGTTCGACGAACTGGGCGTCGATTACGTCGACACGACGGACGGCGCGTTGCGCCTTGGCGTGCTCTACGATCTGCTCGGCCGTTCGCAACACGAAGACATGCGCACGGTGACCGTGGAAGGCTTCATGCGCCGCTACGGCGTGGACCGCCCGCAGGGTGGGCGCATCGGCGAGCTGGCGGTGCGTTTCTACGATCAGTTCGCCGAGCCGGATGAAGAACGCCGTGTCGAAAATCGCATGTTTCTCGGCTGGGCAGCGGCGCTGCACGAAATCGGCTTGTCGATTTCGCACAGCGCGTATCACAAGCATTCGGCGTATATCGCGAGCAACGCGGACATGCCCGGCTTTTCGCGCACCGACCAGGCGCGGCTCGCCTCGCTGGTGCTCGGTCATGCGGGCAAGCTCGGCAAGCTGTCGCAAACGCGCGAGGTGGAGTGGCCGTTGCTGTTCTGTCTGCGGCTCGCGGCATTGTTGTGCCGCCGGCGTGCCGACGTCGGGCTGCCCGGCATCACGGTCGCGCAGGCGAACGGCGGTTATGAGGTGCGTTTGCCCAATGAATGGGTCGCCAATAATCCGCTCACCGACTACAGCCTGATTCAGGAAGCGGCGGAGTGGGAAAAGGTTGGCATTCCGTATCGAGTAGTCTATACGGACGACTGATGCATGATGCCGAGCCTTGCCCGCGCTTTGGCGAAGTAGGCTGCAGACGAAGAAAAGCCCGGTTTTTACCGGGCTTTTCTGCTTGTTGTGTTCATGCGCCTGTCGCGGCGCGTGCGCGCCTAGCGCGGCAATGCGTCGCCGAGGAAGTGGCGGGCGTAGCGCGCATTGATGTCCGAAAGACGGAACAGGGTGAGGAAATCGGCCGTATTGAAGTCCGGGTCCCACGCGGGCGCGCCGCAAATCTTCGCGCCGAGACGTAAATATCCTTTGACGAGCGGCGGAGGCGCGACATTAGCGCCGGTTTGCAGTTCGTCCACGGGCAGGGGCGTGTGCGCGAACGCGCGATATTCCGGCGCCGTGAGCGCGCTGTCGCGCAGCGAGCAATAGAGGTTCGCTGCATAGTGGCCGCCGTCGACCATTGCGACGCTCGCGCACCCGAGCATCGTCTCGTAGCCATTGTGCTTCATGTAGGCCGCAAGGCCGGCCCACAGCCACATGATCACCGAGCCGCTGCGATAGTCGGGATGCACGCATGAGCGGCCCACCTCCACCATCTTCGCGCGCAGATGCGTGAGACGCGAGATGTCGAACTCGCTTTCCGCGTAGAGGCGTCCAATGCGCGCCGCCTGATGCGGCGGCAACGCGCGGTAGGTGCCGACCACCTTCAGCGTATCGAGGTCGCGCACCAGCAGGTGATCGCAGTACGGATCGAACGAATCGACGTCGAGGCTGGCAGGGCCCGCGAGGCGCGCGCCCATTTCGTCGGCGAACACACGGTAACGCAGACGCTGCGCCTCGCGAAGTTCTTCGTCGGTGCGAGCCCACGTGACTCGCAGCCGATGTTGCGCGGTAACCGTCTCTTCAGCGCGGGGCAGGCGACGCGACTCGAAGATCGAAGCGAGGGGCAGGGTAGGCGTCGGCAGTTCTCGCATTGGGGCGTCCTGGTCGAAAAAAGGATGAGTCTTTTTTCGCCAATGTAGTAACGCCCGGTGACGCTCGCGTGGCAAAGCTGTGACGATTGGATGACTGGATGTAAGCCGGTCGGTGAACTGGGCAGTGAGCCGCTCGGTTGGCCGCTCGGTAAACCACTTATTGAACCGCTTACTCAACTGCTAGCCGGCTGGCTTCTACGTCACGTGGGTTAGGAATTCTGTGAAGCCGCTAACCCACGTGGCGGCCTGTCATGTCATGCGGCAAGCCAACGGCAGCCTGGCACAGGAGAGCGCGCGCGGCGTGTCTGGTCGATCAGACGAGGTCCGGCGTCATCGCCGCGACGAGCAGCACTGCCTGATCGTCGCCGTGACGCTCGCGGCTCTCGATCCACCAGAGGCCCGCTTTCTTGACCGGCCAGCTTGCGTCGCTGCCGGCGAGCAGCTTCGCGGCCACATGGCCGAGCGTCGGCTGATGACCGACGATCACCACCGTTTCGGCGATGCCTTTCGGCCAGCCGGCCGCATTGAGCACGTCAAGCGCGCTTGCATTCGGTGCGAGCTCGCGCACGACGCGGTAATGGTCGCTGAGCGTCTCCGCGGTCTGGATGGTGCGCACGGCGGGGCTCGCGAGGACCACGGCGTCGTCGGGCAGCCGCGTGCGCAGCCATTTCGCCACATTCTGCGCCTGCTTGCGGCCGCGCGTGGTGAGCGCGCGGGTGAGATCCGTGGCAGCATAGTCTTCGGCTTCGGCGTGACGCCAGAGAATCAGATTCATGCGGGCTCCTTGAGTCTGCGTGTGCGAATTGCAGTGCGCTGCGGTGTGCTGCGATGTTGTCCACTGTGGCATGCGCGCCGAGCGCGCTGCAAGTCGGGCGAGTCGGCTGGCTGGTTGCTTGTTCGTCGCATGTTCGCCGCTTGTTTCTCACGCCCTCAAGCATGCCACGTGTGGATGCTTCAGCAGATCGCGGTCCCGGACGCGGGAGGCGCGCTCCAATGTTCCGACGTGCCAAGCCACAGCCCAAAAACGCAAAAACCCGCGAAGCCGAAGCCTACGCGGGTTTTGTGATGCTGCCTATGTATTGCTTGCTTCTTTCTTGTTTCGTGGTCGGAGCGAAAGGATTCGAACCTTCGACCCTCTGATCCCAAATCAGATGCGCTACCAGGCTGCGCTACGCTCCGACGAGTCCGAGATTCTACGGGGCAACAGGTGCCAGAGTCAATCGCGAATTGCGTCGGAGCGAGGCGCGCCGCGTCATATGCGTCCCAGAACCAGCAGCACGATGACGATGATCAGCACGACGCCGAGCACGCCGGTCGGGCGGTAGCCCCAACCGCTGCTATACGGCCAGGTCGGCAGCGCACCGATCAGCAGCAGGATAAGCACGATGAGCAGGATGGTTCCGATCGTCATTTGAGTTCTCCCTGTCCGGCCCCGACGGATAGTGGGCCGCATAGTTGATCCGACGCACACTGTGTGCCGCCGCAAGCGACGCACAACGCACGCGCTTCTTGCAGCCACCGAATCAGCAACACACGTGCCCGGGACCGGGCGCCCTCGTCAGGCCAGACAAAAGCGCGAGCACACGACATCCCACCCGCGGGCGCGGGACGACCTGCAGACGAATCACGCAACCGCGCGTTTTAATGCCGCCGACGCATCCAGTGCGGCATGTGCATGTGCTGATGCGTCACCCAGTGATGCAGCATGCCTTCGCCGTGTTCGCGCCGATAAGTCCGCGATTCGAAAATGGACAGTGCGAGCAGCACCGCGAGACCTACTGCGAGCCCGACCAGACCTGCAATCGATTCAGCGTCCATGGCAGTCTCCTTTGACGTTCGGTTGTGACTTCATAGTAGGTCACACATCGCGAAATGGCAGTGGTGGCCGCGCGCGGCGTCATGGAATGCCCGTTGCGGGTAGACTTCCGCGCTCCCGTCGTATGTTCCCTTTTCGTTAGAGAGATTAGCGTCCATGTTCCGTGTTTCGATGATTGCATTGCTGCTCGCCGCGAGTGTCGCCGGTTGTGCGAATGGCCCGTCCGGGCACCGCGCCGGGCCGCCGCAGGATCCCGCCGATTACCACGGCGTGCCGACCGACACTCACCCGCCCGCGATGGTGCCCGCGCCCGTCGCACGCTGAGCGCCGCGGCCGCCCAGCGCGCGCACTAGCTCGGGCAGATGGCGCGCCAGCGTCGCGCCGCACGCTGCCATGAAGAGCAGCATGGCAGCCCACAGTCCGTGGTTGCCGTAGAGAGCGAGGAGCGGCCACGATGCGCCCACGAAGATCGCGAACGACACGATCATCGACGTCATCAGTTCCCGTGTGCGCGTCGCGCCGATGAACACGCCGTCGAGTACATAACCCGCGACGGATACCACCGGCGACAGCGCCGCCCACGGCAGATAGAGTTCGGCGGCCACTCGCACGCTTGGCTGATCTGTCAGACGTTCGACGATCCACGCGCCGGCGCCCGCGTACACGAGCGCGAAGCCGACCGCGCCGATTGCCGCGCCGACCAGCGCCTCCGCGGCGTGCGCGAAGCCGTCGAGCCCATAAGCCATGAAGGTCTGAAAGTTCAGCAGCAGCGCATTCGCGGCGAGCGTCGCGTCGCCTTGCCGCGCGCCCAGGTGTGCAAACTAGCCGAACGAGAGCAGCAAACACAGCGTGCGCACGAAGATGTCGCGATTCAAGGCGACGAGCCGCCGCAGCGCCGCGGCATCGAAGAGTGCAGGGCGCGTCAGCGGCGGCAGTCCGCGCGGCCTGGCGCGCCACAGCAGCGCGACTCCGAGTACGAAGCCCAGCGCGTCCGCCGTCGCGGTCGCCGCGCCGATTCCCGCGACGCCTCAATCGAAGCTATACACATAGAGGAACACGGCGGTGATGTTCACGCCGTTAATGAACACTTGCGACAGCAACGCGAGCCTCACGCGCTGCGTGCCCAACAGCCAGCCGAGCACGACGTAGTTGCAGAGCGCGAGCGGCGCCGCCCAGATGCGCGCGTGGCAGTAAAGGCGGGCGTTGCGCTGCACGGCGTCGCTGCCGCCGAGCGCGCGCAACGCGTAGTCGATCAACGGCACTTGCAGCGCGAGCACCACGGCGCCGATTACCGCCGCGAGCAACAGCGCGCGGATCACGTTATCGCGCGATCCAACGTGATCGCCCGCGCCGGTGCGACTGCGCAACGAGGCCCGTCGTGCCCATGCGCAGAAAGCCGAAGCTCCAGAACACGAAGTTGAAGAACAGGCCGCCGAGCGCCACGCCGCCCAGATACGATGCGCCCTTCAGATGGCCGGCGACGGCGGTATCGACGGCGCCGAGAATCGGCTGCGTCAGATACGATCGGAAACGCGAGTGCCAGCACGCGGCGGTGCCAGCTGACAGGCAGCGCGGGCGCCGCTTCGCTCAATGGCGTTCCTGCACGCACACCCACGGGGAGACGACCACCGCCCACAGGTCCGGGTCGCGCGCGGCGAAGTCGGCGGCGGTTTCGGCTTGCACGCGCTCCACCAGCCCGGCCGACAGCCATTGGGTGACCTGCCCGGTGTCGTCGTTGGTGATGGCTTCCGCCACGCTCACGAGATCGAGGTCGCTCGCGACGCGCAGCAGCATGCCGCGCGCAAAAAAGCGCTCCAGTTCCGGCCAGCCGATTTTGGCGGTTTCGGCGAGGAGCTTGGCGTACAGGGGGCTGTGGGTGGCGTCGTGGGAAGTCATCGTAAGCGGATTTTGGCGGGGTCGTTACTATAAACCATCGGCGACGGTGGCCTGCGTCCGATTCTGAACCTTCATGCCGCCCGGTTCAATGGCCCGGAATTGGCGATTGCACGTCATGTAAAACGGTTGCCGAGCAGCCGGTTATCACTTTCGGCCGGTTTGCGCGTGGCTACGCGAATGAATAACATCAGATTATTGGCGCAGAGAGCGGATGATTTTAAGCTCGATAATTCGTCGGTGGATTTAAAAAATCGTAATTCGCCATTTGCGAATGTGCCGTTGCGGCATTTAGAAGGAGAGTTTCGGCGAATGCGGCTATTTGATCGAAAAGGTGCGCTGGCGCACTAAGCACTCAAGAGGGCATTGAGCGGTCGAATCACGGTGGTTGCAAGTGCCGCGGGTCAGCGCCCGATTTCATCAGCCTAATCGCCGGTCGGTGGCATCGGCCTTGCTGCATGCGGCTCTCCAGCTTGTTAAGCAGCGTTAATCGGGATGTTAATCAATCTGCAATGACCAGAATGGCGGGCCGCCATTGCCGTTTATTTGACCGATTTCTGGTTCACAGAGCGCGAAATCCGTGCGTCGCGTCACATTGTTCAGGAAATTAATATATTGCGCTTGTAAAACCGCGTTGTTAAATTTGGTTCTGGCGCATGGTGAACCGGTCCTTTGCCAATATACGCCGAACTTTTTTTGCCCGATTTTTTACCGCAGTCGTTGCGAGTACACAGGCGAGGCGGATCATGAAGCTTACATTTTCTTTCGCCGATTATGAACGGGGTCATCGTTTTCGTGGCGCTGTGGCCCATTGCGTTTGCGGCGCTGCCCGCCTTCGCCGCGCGCATCGAACCGCGTTCCGGGCGCTGGCGGCGCGGCCACCCCGGACTCGCCGCGGTCCGGCAGCACAGCCCACGCACGTCATTGCTTGCAGCGAACCACCATCGAGCGGTTTTTCACGTTCGCACCGAAAATACCGCCGACGGTGCCGCCGGAAGTGGCGCCGTTATCCACATCCTTCGATACGACGTCGTAGCCATAGTTGCCGCACACCTCGCCCGCGCGTTTGTAGCATTCCGCCCAGCTCGTGCTTGCATCGCTGCCGCTGCAGTTGATTGCGAAGCCCGTGTCGCCGCTCGGCAGGTAGGTCATGGTGGTGGTCGTGGAGCAGCCCGCGAGGCTGCCGAGTGTCAGCAGGCCGACACCGATCGCCGCGGCCGTTGCGACGGACGCCAATGCGCTCTTCATTGCAGAATTCCTTACAGATGACATGAAAGACGTGGCGCGAGGCCACGTGTGCCGGATTGAGCGTTTATAGCACGCAGGGTTCCCTAGGCCGCCGATGCATCGCGGCGCAAACAGCGGCGGGAAGCAGCAAGCGAGCGGCAACAGAAAGCGGCAGCACGCCGGGCTGTCCGCATGAAAGCCCCGCGCGGACTCGCGTGGCGAACGAACCCGCCGACTCGCCTAACGCGGCGGCAAGGCCCGCGACGGGTCGATCGAGCGGCCCTGATAGCGCAACTCGAAATGCAGCGACGCGGTTGGTATCGGTATCGCCCATCTCGGCGATCTTCTGGCCTTGCGCGACGGTTTCGCCTTCTTTCACGAACAGCGCCCGGTTGTGCGCATAGGCGGTCAGATACTCGGCGTTGTGCTTGAGAATCAGCAGATTGCCGTAACCGCGCAGGCCATTGCCCGCGTACACCACTGTGCCCGCTGCCGCCGCCACCACGGTTGTGCCCGCGGGGGCTGCAATGTCGATGCCCTTCGAGTTCGCGCCGTCGAAGCCGCGAATCACGCTGCCGCTAGTCGGCCACACGAGGGAAATCGACGACGCGGGCGCGGACGGTGCATTGTCGGCGGGCGCGGAGCGCGAGGAAGACGAACCCGCAGACGAACCCGCAGAAGCACTCGCGCTGCCGGTGCCGCTGCTGCGCACGGCGCCGCTCGTCGCGGCCGCGCCATTGGGCGGCTCGACGCGCAGTACTTGCCCGACCTCGATGCTGTCCGGGTTGGTCAGGTTGTTCCAGCGCGCGATGCTTTGCACCGATTGCCGGTGACTGCGCGCGATCTTCGACAGCGTGTCGCCCCGTTCGACACGATAGAACCCCGGCCCCACCGGCGCGCCGACCCGCACACGGCGACGAGCGCCACCAACGACACGCAGGCGAGTCGTTTGATCATTCTTGTTGTTCCAGGCATTGGACCTCGCAAAGCGCTGCCGCGCGCCGATCCCGATCACGCGGCAGGTAGAGACAACGCGTCCGATTCTAACGGTTTTGCGTTGCAGCATCGGGAAAACGGGCAGAGGCGCCATTTTTGAGCGCAGCAGCCCGCGCGCGGCTTCACGCGCAGTTCAGCCGGGCTTGCCTACATGGATGCGCAATGCGGCGGCTTCGGTTTTGCCCGGATCGAGCCAGCGCAGCCCCATCCCGTTATGGATCGCATCGGGCAAGCCGAGCCAGGGCTCGACGCAATAGAAGTCCGACTCCGGCGCTTCCGTCCACGTGGTCACGCAGTACCACGCCACGGAGTTCGGCCGCTGCAGGTCGATCGTGATGACGCGGTCAAGGCCCGGCGCGAGCAGCTTGACCGGCCGATCCGGCACGCCGGTCAGGCAATGAAAGCGGTCGTGGATGCGCGCTTCGTCGAGCGTGTAGCGCGGTTCGCCCGGCTCGGCCGCGCTGATCGAACCGTCGGCCTGCTGGAAGCGCCGTTCGGTGGGCGGCAGTTCGAGCGACGTCTCGGCGCGCTGCGTGTGCGGCAGCGTGAAGTAAAAGTGATGGCCGGCGTAGTAGGGCAACGGTGCGTCTCGCCCGTATTGGTGGTGGTCAGCGTGACGTCGAGCGTGTGCGCGTCGATAAGCGTATACGCCGCTTCGAAGCGAAAGCCGAACGGATAGCCGGCGCGCGTCGCCTCGCTGTCGGTCAGCACGAGGCGCAGGCCGGCGCCGTGCACGTCGGCGTGGGCGTCGAAGGGCAGGTCGCGCGCAAAGCCGTGCATGGGTAGTTCGCGTACCGTGCCTTGCGCGTCGCGCCAGTAACCGATCTCGCCGTCCACGCGATGGCGTCCGAGAAACGGAAACAGCAGCGGGTTGCCGCCGCGGATGCGCGCAGGTTGGCTCCAGTCCGCGTGTTCCGGCCAATGGATCACTTCCTCGCCGTCGATGACCCACGAAAGCAGACGGCCGCCGGCTTGCGGCGCGAAGCGGAGCACGGAGGCGTCTTGGGCGATTTCGAGAATGTCCTGCTGCGGTGAAAGAGGCATGGTCGATGGCGTGATGAAAAAGGGTTGAGCCCGGGGAATGCACGGCTGACGGCGCTTCGGCGGCGGCTGGGGCGGGCCCCCGCAGCGGCGGTGACCCCGTCTTTCAGACGATTCGTTGCCTGCCGCACCGGCAACTCGGGCCGGCCGAGACGACGATTTTGCTCTGCTTTGCGCTACGGGGAAACCCTTCTCGGGAAATTGCGAGTGTCGCGAGTTGGCCGTTCTTGCCGATAATCCGTCTCACTGCCCGGTGATATCTACTACCGCCGGGCGAGATCGCTCAGGAGGCGTCATGGATCTCGCAATGGCAATGGGTGTCGCCCTGTTCGGCATGTTCACCGCCAGCACCGTCTACTTCTTTTACAAGCTCGAGCGCTGATCCGCGCGGCTCGCCGCTGCGCCGCCCCACGCTCACGCGATGCATAGCTTGCAGTTCGTAAGCATGGCGCCCTCGCGAGCGCGCTGATCTCGCCGCTCGCCATTAGATGATTCAAGGGCTGCTGATGAGCGGCTCTTTCTGATGGGCGTTTCGCGTAACGATCCTGGCGAATCGTGACGCAGCGCGTCAAAATTTCCCCTAATACGGCCCAAACGCTTGGCGCTGACCTGGCAGCCAGGCATAATCGGTGCGCCTTTTGACGCGCCGGAATCCGTTTGTGCGGCGCGCTGTCCCCGACATTTTCCTTACTAGGACTGCCGCGTGAACCTGTCGTTTCTGATTTTCCTGAGCGTGCTGCAAGGCGTGACCGAACTCTTCCCGGTGAGCAGTCTCGGCCATACGCTGCTGGTGCCCGCATTGTTCGGCATGCATCGATAAACACGCGCCGCAGTTGCTGCCCTTTCTCGTCGCCTTGCACCTCGGCACCGCGTTTGCGTTGCTGTGGTATTTCCGCGAGCGCTGGTGCGCGCTCGTGCGCGGCTTTTTCTCGTCGCTCGGGGGACGCCGCAATGACGACGCACACATGATATGGGCGCTCATCATCGGCACGATCCCGGCCGGGCTCGTCGGGCTGCTGCTCGAAAAGCGGCTCGAACTGATTTTCCACGACTTGCGCATTGTCGCGATTGCGCTGATCGTCAACGGCGTGCTGTTGTGGCTGGGCGACCGCCTGCAGCGCTCGCGCGCGCATCAGGAGCCGGAGAAGATGAACTTCCGTCAGGCGTTTTTTGTCGGCCTCGCGCAGATCGGCGCGCTGATTCCGGGCTTTTCGCGCAGCGGCCTCACGATGATCGCCGGCAATGCAGCAGGCCTCACCGCCGAAAAGGCCGCGGAGTTCTCGTTTCTGCTCGGCACGCCGATCATTTTCGCGGCCGGGCTGCTCGAACTGCCCAAGCTCTTTCATGCGCCGGGCCAGCTTGCCGACGCGCTGCTTGGCGGCGTGCTGACGGCCATCGCCGCGTATCTCAGCGTGCGCTTCCTGATGCGCTATTTCGAAGGCCGCGGACGTCTCGCGTCGTTCGGCCTTTACTGCGTGATCGCGGGCATCGCGTTCCTCGGCTGGTTTGCGCTGCCTCCGCAGCCGGTGTGATCATGTTGGACGTGCCCGCCGCGTGCTGGCGGGTGCGGGGCGATCGGTTATAATCCGGGCCCAGCCTTGTGCGGCGGTAGCTCAATTGGATAGAGCACGGGTCTTCTAAACCTGAGGTTGTGAGTTCGATCCTCGCCCGCCGCGCCATTGTCTGCATGAAGAATCCCATCTACCGCAATTCGGTGATGGGATTTTTTTATGCCCAATAAAAATGGGCAGCCGAAGCTGCCCGTCGAAAGCCGCCCGCGAGGGTGGCTGTTGCTTACCGTTGTTGCTTGGCCATCACGCGTTCACTGCTTGATGTTCAGTGCCGCGGTCAGGTCGCCCATCGGCTTGCCGCCGTTGGCGACGAGCGCCGCGTCGCGCGCCGCGATACCCGGCAGCGTCGGCAGCGAGAAGCGGTGCGTGATGAAGCGCAGGATCGAGGTCGTGTCGTACTGCGTGTGATCGACAAAACCCTTCTTCGCGAACGGCGAGACGATGAGCGCCGGAATGCGCGTGCCCGGACCCCAGCGGTCGGCCTTCGGCGGCGCGACGTGGTCCCAGAAGCCGCCGTTTTCGTCGTAGGTGACGACCACCAGCATGTTGTTCCACTGCGGGCTCTTCTGCAGATGCGAAATGACATCGGCAATGTGCTGGTCGCCCGACGCGACGTCCGTGTAACCCGGGTGCTCGTTCAGGTTGCCCTGCGGCTTGTAAAACGTGACTTGCGGCAGCGTGCCGCTGTCGATCGCCTTGATGAACTCGGAACCACCCAGGCCGCCGTCGAGCAGATGCTGCGCGCGGTTCGCGGTGCCCGGCGCAAGATCGGCGAAGTAGTTGAACGGCTGGTGATGCGGCTGGAAGTTCGGCGTGCTCAGATTCGCGCCGTAAATCACATTCGACGTGCCGCTCTGTGCCGCCGACAATGCCGCGCCCCACGCGCCGCCATACCGGGCCCACGACACCTTCGCGTTGTTCAGCAGATCGCCGATATGCTGCTGCGTCTGCGCGGGCAACGTCGTGGCCGCGCCCGGATCGGCAAGCGTGGCGTCGCCGCCCGAAGCCGGCTTGTTGCCGCTCGGCTGATACGGCGGCTGCATCGTATTGACCGCAAAGAAGTCAGGCGTGAGGTTGCCGGACAGCACGAACTTGGGCGGCCCGTTCAACGCCGAGGCCGGCGAGTTCGACGCGAGCTTGAGCGTCACGCCGTCGCTTTGCACGGCCGAAATGGACCCGGCCGCCGGACTCGTGTCCGCGTTCGGATAGACGGCGTGCACGCGCACACGAGCCACTGGTGATTCAGGAACGAGCCGCCGAATGCGCCCATGAAGAAGTTGTCGGCCAGCGTGTATTGCTGCGCGATTTTCCACAGCGGCAGTTTGTCGGCATTGAGCGTGTAATGGCCCACGAGGCCGCCCGAATCCGCCCACGCGGCGAACTTGTCGTTCTTGCCGCCGTCGATCTGCATCTGGTTTTCATAGAAGCGGTGATACAGATCGCGCGTGGTCGCGGTGATCGGCGTGTTGAACCCGTTGGGGTCGTCGATCGCGAACGGGCTGTTGGGCAGATTGGCCGTCATCGCTTGTGTGACGACCGGCGTCACGCCGGTTTGCGTGAGGCCGTTCCAGACCTGCGGCAGCGTAGCGAGTGCCGAGCCGTCGCGGTCCAGCTGCTTCGCGGAAGCCGCCGTGACGTTCTGCAAACCGTTCGCGCCCGGGAAGTTGCCGTACAGATTGTCGAAGCTGCGGTTTTCCGCGTCGATCACCACCACGGTCTTGATCGACGTGATGTCGGGTTGCGTGACCTCGTTGCCGCCGCATGCATACAGGCTCAGCGCTGCGGCGATCGCCAAGGGCGTCGCGCAGATCAGTTTCTTGTTCATGTTGGGGGTTCTCTCTCGTTGGGGACGGGCCGCGTGCAGGGCATCGCTCGTTGACCGCGTGCGAAAGTGTGGCGACGCAATTTGACAGAACGATGTATTCATTACGGATCGCTTTGAGTCGGCAACTTCTGTCGGCTGGATGTCATGTCGACGACATACTGATGAAATACGCTCGCGGACTTCGATATCGCACATTCACGACATTCATATGCGGCTCGGTCTGACGGGGATCCGAAATACAGCAGGGCGTGCGACGGCGCCAGAAGCGTGCAAGCGGGGGCGGCTCAAGGCGGGCGCGCCAGACCGGCGGCCGCCGGGTTTGCGTTCGGATTTTTGTGCCGATTTACCTTAGCGGCGGTGGCGGTGAGCGCCGGGCTCGCCGGTTGCGATTCGGGCGCGCCAGCTATTGCCGCGGACGGGGGCGCGAGCGCTCAGCAGGCACCAGCGAATCCGCTCGCGGTGGCGAGTGCCGCGCAGGTGGTGAAAGTGGCCGCTCGCGAAGCGGCGCCGGACGGCGGTCAAACGCGCGCGCAAGTCTACGAATCGGTGCGCAAGATGACCGCGCTCGGCAAGCAATTGTTCTTCGACCCGTCGCTGTCCGGTTCGGGCAAGCTCGCGTGCGCGTCGTGCCACAGCCCGGACCACGGGTTTTCGCCTGCCAACGCGTTGTCCGTGCAACTGGGCGGCGACGACATGCATCGCACGGGCATGCGCGCTGCGCCGACGCTCAAGTATTTGCAAGCGGTGCCGGCGTTCGCCGAGCACTATCACGAGTCCGACGACGAAGGCGACGAGAGCGTCGACGCGGGCCCGACCGGCGGGCTCACATGGGACGGCCGCGTGGATCGCGGCGGCGACCAAGCGCGCATTCCGCTCTTGTCGTCGTTCGAGATGGGCAGTTCGCCCGCGAAGGTGACCGCGGCGATCAAGGCCGCGCCCTATGCCGGCGATTTTCGCGCGGCATTTGGCGAACATATTCTGTATTCTGGATAGCGACGACGCGACCTTCAAGGCGGTCCCGCAGGCGCTCGAAACCTTCGAGCAGACGCCCGAACTGTTCTACCCGTACAGCAGCAAATACGACGCCTATCTGGCGGGCAAGGCGCAGCTCACCCAAGCCGAGCTGCACGGTCTGCAACTTTTCAACGACGAAAAGAAGGGCAATTGCGCGAGCTGCCACATCAGCCAGCGCAGCCGGGACGGCGCGCCGCCGCAGTTCAGCGACTTCGGCCTGATCGCGATCGGCGTGCCGCGCAACCGCGCGCTCGCGGTGAATCGCGATCCTCGTTTCTACGACCTGGGCGCGTGCGGTCCGGAGCGCACCGATCTCAAGGGCCGCGCGGAGTTCTGCGGCATCTTCCGCACGCCGACGCTGCGCAACGTCGCGTTGAAAAAGAGCTTCTTTCACAACGGCATCTATCACTCGCTCGAAGAGGTGCTGCATTTCTATGCCGAGCGCGACACGAATCCCGGCAAGTTCTATCCTGTCGTGAAGGGCAAGGTGCAGAAGTTCGACGATTTGCCGAAGCGCTATTGGGCGAATCTGAACACCGAGCCGCCGTTCGACCGCAAGCCCGGCGACAAGCCCGCGCTCGACGAGGCCGAAATCAAGGACATGGTGGCGTTTCTTAACACGCTCACCGACGGCTATAAGGCAGGGCACTGAGGCGCAGCGTCGCACTGAAAGGGCGACTGCGCGGCGGCATCGGGACAGCCGCAGCGATAGGGTTCAGACACGCGGGTCCGCGAGCATGCAATAACAGGCCGACAGCAGAAGCACAAAGGAGACGAGAAGGCACGCCACGCCGACGCGCGTCAAGACGTTCGGCCAGCGTGGGCGCCGAAATCCGTCGATGCGAACGATCGGGCGCGCGAGACCGGGGTCGCGTCGAATCGCCACGGGCACCAGCACCGCGCACAAGAGCGCAAGTGCGACGGCAACGATTTCCAGTGCAACGGACAATTCCATGATGAGGCGTTTGAAGTCATTCAGCGCGAGCGCGCAATAGGGCCAATCATAGGAAGGCGCGCCGGGCGGGGATATGGGAGTCATCCTAAAAACTCTCAAACGCTGGGCGGGAGCTCGACTTGCGGCCTCGCTTCATGAGCTTGTCCCCGCCTGACTAATGGGCACGCCCGACCAGGCGCGGCCACAGCCGGCCACGCGCGCGCCCGGCTGTCGCAAAGGGGCATGCTATGCTTTTGGGGTCCAGATCACGAGCCGCAACCAGCGCGCGTGATCGCCCGAAACGTTTCAGAGGAGAACTCTTCATGTCGATGCGACCCCGTGCTTTCCGTCAAGTCACCGCCGCGGCACTTCTGCTTGGCGCGGCCATTGGCGCGCAAGCGGCGAACCCCGGCTTCCTCAGCGACACGCCGATCAGCTATATGAAGCAGCGCGACGTCGACTCGATCAAGCAAGCCGTCTTTACCGCGCTCGATGAAAAGCAGGACGGGGAAAGCACCAACTGGGTCAACGAAGGCACCCGCAACAGCGTGAAGATCGACGCCGCCATCACGGTCGCGAGCACGTCGAAGGACGGCGAGCGCACCTGCCGCGACGTGGGCGTCGTGCTCAATGCGAAAGGGCAGTCCATGACTCTGCGTCCGCAGTTCTGCAAAGAGGGCGGCGGCAAATGGCAATTGCAGAAGAAGCGTTGAGCATGCGCGCAGTCGTGAAGACGCGCGCGGGCGATCGCAGGGCGCCTCTGCGAGCCGCGCTGCGGACCCGGTCGATGTGCTCGTTGCGGCCGGTGCCGCGATGAGCCCGCGGGTCGTCTCGTGCGGTATCGTCCTGCTCGATCCCGAAGGAAGCGTACTGTTCGCGCACGCAACCGACACGTCGCACTGGGATATTCCGAAAGGCCACGGCGAGGAAGGCGAGGCGCCGGCGGTCACCGCTTTGCGCGAGATGGTCGAGGAGACCGGAATCGCGCTCGCGCCCGAGCGTCTGAAAGACCTGGGCCTTTTTGTCTATCGGCGCGACAAGGATCTGCACCTGTTCGCGGCGCACGCCACCGCCCGATGAGCTCGACCTCAGTTCATGCACGTGCACGTCGCTGTTTCCGCGCCGCTCAGACGGCACGCTGATCCCCGAGATGGACGCGTATCGCTGGACTGCGCCCGACGAGGTGGAAAAATACGCGAGCCGCAGCCTCGCGCGGCTCTTCCAGACGACGCTTTCGCTCACGGAGCTGCATCGGTCGCTGTAGCGGCGCTCACGACCCGCCCGAACGGCGAAGTCAGCACGCGCAAAGAAAAAGGCGTGCATCCGATAAACCCGATGCACGCCTTCTCCGGTAATCCGACGCGCGACTCACGCGCGCTCAGACCTAAGCCGCTTACGCCGGCTTGCCCCAGCTGTCGCGCAAGCTGACGATCCGGTTGAACACCGGCTTGCCCGGCTTCGAGTCGACGCGGTCCGCGACAAAGTAGCCGTGGCGTTCGAACTGATAGCGCTGTTCCGGCAGCGCGCCGTGCGCGCCCGGCTCCAGGTAGGCGTTGACCACGCGCTTCGAGTCCGGGTTCAGCGCTTCGAGGAAGTCGCGCCCGCCCGCGTCCGGTTGCGGTTCCTTGAACAGGCGGTCGTAGATGCGCACTTCGGCCGGGCACGCGGCTGCCGCGCTGACCCAGTGGATGTTGCCCTTGACCTTGTAGTTGTTCGCGCTTTCCGTGCCCGACTTGCTGTCCGGGAAGTAGTTGCAATGCACCGCGACGATGTTGCCGTTCTCGTCCTTCTCCACACCCGTGCACTCGATCACATAGCCGTAGCGCAGGCGCACCTTGTTGCCCGGGAAGAGACGGAAGTAGCCTTTTGGCGGCGTTTCGGTGAAGTCGTCGCGCTCGATCCACAGCTCGCGCGAAATCGGAAACTCGCGCACGCCCTGTTCCGGATGGTGCGGATGCACCGGCGCGCTGCACGGCTCGGTGAGGCCTTCGGGGAAATTGTCGATGACGAGCTTGAGCGGGTCCAGCACGGCGGCAATGCGCGGTGCCTTCTCGTCGAGATCGTCGCGCAGCGCGCCTTCAAACACGCTCATGTCGATCCACGAATCGACTTTGGTCACGCCGATGCGCTCGCAGAAGAGCTGGATCGACTCGGGCGTGAAGCCGCGCCGACGCACGCCGACGATGGTCGGCATGCGCGGATCGTCCCAACCGTCCACGTGGCCTTCGGTCACGAGTTGCAGCAGCTTGCGCTTGCTCGTGATCGCGTACGTCAGGTTCAGGCGCGAGAATTCGATTTGCTGCGGCAGCGGGCGCGTGAAAATGCCGGCTTCGGCGAGCTCGTTCAGAATCCAGTCGTACAACGGACGGTGGTCTTCGAACTCGAGCGTGCACAGCGAATGCGTGATGTTTTCGAGCGCGTCCGAAATGCAGTGCGTGTAGTCGTACATCGGATACACGCACCATGTGTCGCCAGTACGGTAGTGATGGGCAAAGCGAATGCGGTAAAGCACCGGATCGCGCATATTGAAGTTCGGCGACGACATGTCGATCTTCGCGCGCAGCACGTGCTCGCCTTCCTTGAACTCGCCGGCCTTCATGCGGCGGAACAGGTCGAGGTTCTCGTGCACGGAGCGTTCGCGGAACGGCGAGGGCGTGCCGACTTCGGTCGCGGAGCCGCGGTTCGCGCGCATTTCTTCCGCCGACTGGCTGTCCACATAAGCCTTGCCGCGCTCGATCAGCAGCTCGGCGAATTCGTACAGCTTGTCGTAGTAGTCGCTCGCGTAATAGAGGTGCTCCTTGCCGTCTTTCTGCCATTCGAAGCCGAGCCAGCGCACGGCGTCGATAATCGAGTCGACGTATTCGACGCTTTCCTTTTCCGGATTGGTGTCGTCAAAACGCAGGTGGCACACGCCGCCGTAGCTGCGCGCCACGCCGAAGTTCAGGCAGATGCTCTTGGCGTGACCAATGTGCAGATAGCCGTTCGGCTCGGGCGGAAAGCGCGTTTCGACGCGCTGGCGCCACTTGCCGGAGCGGTTGTCGTCGTCAATGATGTTGCGGATGAAATTGGATGCCGCTGGCGCGTCGTTGCGTTCGGTGTTCATGCGAGATGGTGAAAGTCTGTCGGGGGCGCGCAGTGCGCCCACTTATCCAGTAATTCTACCTGACGAGGCTGGATGCAGCAGGCGAGTGCGGCGTGCAGCCGACGCTCGAGCGGCTCGGGTGGTGGTTTTGGGGCCGACGTGGGGCGCGGCGGGCACGCGGCAGCGCGCGAATGGGTACTGTAACAGGAGGTAAATCGGTTTGTTCCGGCGCGGCCAGGCGACTTAGGATGCGTGCGGCGTGGGTGGCGGTTGGGTTGTTGCTGGGTGTTTCGCGGCAGTTCTCGCGGTGGTTGCCCTCGGAATTTGCCCGCCGTCGACGGCGCCTCTGTGAGCCGTCGCAATTGCGCGGACGCTAACATGGCGCCTCGGTTTGCCCTCGGTTTACCGCCAGTCTCCCTCAGTGCCGGAGTTTTCGAATGTCAATGCCGACGCACGACGCGCCTCGCGCGCCCGATGTCTTCACCTCTTTCGCCCGACGCGTCGCGCTCGCCGCGATGTGCGCGACTTTCACCGTCGGCGTGCTCGCGCCTGCCCCGGCGCTTGCGAAAACCGCGCCGCCCAAGGCCGTATTCGCTGCATCCGCAGTCGCGACGCCGGACCGCTACAGCGCCGACGCCGCCCAGCAGATCTTCGCTGCGGGCGGCAACGCGGTCGATGCGGCCGTGGCCATCGCCTTTACGCTCGCCGTGACCTGCCCCGACGCGGGCAATCTGGGCGGCGGATTCATGACACTGTTCGGCGACGGCAAGCCGTATTTCCTCGACTATCGCGAGCGCGCGCCGCAACAGGCGACCCGCGACATGTATCTCGACGACAAGGGCAACGTCGTGCCGGGCATGAGCGCGGTCGGCCATCGCGCGGTCGCTGTGCCGGGCACCGTCGACGGCATGTGGCAGGCGCAGCAGCGTTTCGGCAAGCTGAAGTGGAAACAGGTGCTCGCGCCCGCGATCCGTTACGCCACGGAGGGCTTTCAGGTCGACCCGCGGCTGCAGCAGCGGCGCGACGCCACGGCGAAGACGTTTGCCGGCAAGACCAATTTCGATGCTTATTTCGCGAGCCTCAAGGCCGGTGCCACGTACCGCCAGCCCGAGCTCGCGCAAACTCTCGCGCGTATTGCGAGCGACGGCGGCCGTGAGTTCTACGAGGGGCGCACCGCGGATCTGATCGCACAGCAGATGTACGGGGCCATGGTCTCGTCACGAAGGCCGATCTGCTGCAGTACAGGGCTGTCTGGCGTCAGCCGTTGTCGGCGAACTGGAACGGCTACTAGGTGCTGAGCGCGCCGCCGCCCGGTTCGAGCGGCGTGGGATTGATACAGATGCTGAAAATGAAAGCCGATCTGAAGCAGGCTTTCGACGGGCTCGAGCTGAATTCGGCGCAGTACATTCATCTGATCGCGCAAATCGAAGACCGCGTGTTCGCTGACCGCCAGCAGTACCTGGGCGACCCGGACTCGCATACATTGCCTGTCGACAAGCTGCTCGACGACGCGTACCTCGCACAACGCGCCGACGACGTCAAAGCCTACGAACTGCCGGGCGCGGCGCCGGTCAAGCCGGGCTTGGGCGAGGCGGCGCCAGAAAAGGCGCAGACGACGCATTTCTCGGTGGTCGACAAATGGGGCAACGCGGTGTCGAACACCACGACGCTCGACGGCGAATTCGGCTCGGGCGTCGTGGTCGACGGCGCGGACTTTCTGCTCAACGACGCGATGGACGACTTCGTCACGAAGCCCGCCGCCGTGTACGCGGTCGGCGGGAGCGGCGCGAGCGGTGCCGATCTCAACAGCGTGTTGCCGGGCCGCCGTCCGCTTTCGTCGATGACGCCGACCATCGTCCTGAAGGACAACAAAGTGTCGCTCGTGATCGGCCCGCCGGGCGGCTCGCGCATTCTGACCTCGATCTTCCAGGTCATGACCGACCTTTACGACTTCAACATGACGCCCGCCGACGCGCTCGCGGCGATGCGCTTTCACCATCAGTTGCTGCCGCAAAAGACGATCTACTTTGAGCCGTATCGTCCGATTGGCGGCGAACTCGCCGCGCAGTTGCAAGCGATGGGCTACGCGCTGGAAGGACAGTCGTTCGACGGCGACGTGCAGATGATCCGCATCGACGGCACCACGCCCGAGCCGGCTTCCGATCCACGCGGCATCGGCGTGTCTCGCGTGATACCTTGATCACGCACGAAACGGCAGCCGGTCAAGACGGTAGTCACCGCCGTGGCGGTCCTGGCGGTCTCGCGACCTGTTTCTGCGCAATTCAACTCTTCGCAACAGCAACGCTAAAAACAACACTACGGGGAACATCATGAATGCACGAACACCACTCGTACTGGTGCTGCCGGGTTACCAGAACTCGGGCGCCGGCCATTGGCAGACTCGTTGGGAGGCGCTCGATCCGTCATTCACCCGCGTGCAGATGCCCGACTGGGATCATCCCGTGCGCGACGCATGGTGCCGCGCGCTTGACACCGCCGTGGCCGCCGCCGACGCGCCGGTCCTCTTGGCGGCCCACAGCCTGGGCTGCCTGACGACCGCCTTCTGGGCCGCACAGTACGCGAGCGCCGCGCAACTCGCCAAGGTCGCCGGCGCGCTGCTGGTGGCCCTGCCCGACCCGGCGGGGCCGCATTTTCCGCAGGATGCCAGCGGCTTCGCGCCGCTGCCGCTCGCGTGCTTGCCGTTTGCGAGCATCGTCGTTTCCAGCGCCGACGATCCCTACGGCGGCGTGCCGTTCTCGCAATCGTGCGCAAACGCATGGGGCAGCCGCTGGGTCGACGTGGGCGCGCGCGGACACATCAATGCGGACAGCGGACTCGGCGACTGGGACGAGGCGCGCGGATGGCTCGCCTCGCTCGGCAACCCGGCCAGCGGCAGGCGCACGCCAGCGAACTGTTATTGCGTCATGGGCCCGCGAGTTGCGGTGAGCCGCCGTGCGCCGAGAGAGCAGGGAGAGCCGAAGAGCCCAGAGAGTCACAGTGCTTCCCTGTGACTTGCGGCTCGCCGCCACGCCAACGCCAGTGCAGCCTCAAATCACCGCCTGCGCGCGCAATGCCGCGATCCGTTCGTCGTCGTAACTGAGCATCTCGCGCAGCACGCTTTCCGTGTGTTCACCGAGCATTGGCGGATGCGTTAGCGCCTGCGGCGGCGTGCCCGTCATATTGATCGGGTTGCGCACCAGCTTGACGGTGCCGCCTGACGGGTGCGGCAGATCCACCTGCATGCGGCGCGCCACCACCTGCTCGTTTTCGAACACTTCCGCGAGATCGTTGATCGGCCCGCACGGCACGCCTGCGGCTTCCAGCGCCGCGATCCATTGCTGCTTGCCCTGCAGGCGGACCATCTCCGCGAGAATCGGCACAAGCACGTCACGGTGACGCACACGTGCGGGATTGGTCGCGAAACGCGCGTCGTCGGCGAGTTCCGGGCGTTGGCCGACCTCGACGAACTTGCGGAACTGCCCGTCGTTGCCGACCGCGACGATGGTCCAGCCGTCGCTCGTCTGGAACGTCTGGTAGGGCACGATGTTCGGATGCGCATTGCCCCAGCGCACCGGCGGCTGACCGCTTGCGAGGTAGTTCGAGTTCATGTTGGCGAGCATCGCGACCTGCACGTCGAGCAGCGCCATGTCGATATATTGACCCTCGCCCGTGCGGTCGCGGTGCGTGAGCGCGGTGAGCACCGCGATGGTCGAATACATGCCGGTCATCAGGTCCGCAATCGCCACGCCGGCCTTTTGCGGGCCGCCGCCCGGCTGGCCGTCGCGCTCGCCGGTAATGCTCATGAAGCCGCCGATGCCCTGCACGATGAAGTCGTAGCCCGCACGCTGCGTATACGGTCCCGTCTGCCCGAACCCGTCACCGAACAGTAGATCAGATCGGGCTTCACCTCTTTCAGCGACGCGTAGTCGAGGCCGTACTTCTTCAGCTGACCGACCTTGTAGTTCTCGAGCACCACGTCGCTTTGCGCGGCCAGTTCGCGAATGATCCGCTGACCTTCGGGCGAGGCGATGTCCACGGTCACCGAGCGCTTGTTGCGGTTCGCCGCGAGGTAGTAGGCCGCCTCGCGCGTGTCCACGCCTTCCGGCGTCCTGAGGTACGGAGGGCCCCAGTGGCGCGTGTCGTCGCCCACCTCCGGGCGTTCAATCTTGATGACGTCTGCGCTGAAATCGGCAAGCGTCTGCGCGCACCAGGGGCCGGCGAGCACGCGCGTGAGGTCCAGTACGCGGATATGACTAAGAGCGCCCATATCTGTACGTGTCTCCCATGTAAGCGGTCGGCGCGCGAGGCGCCGCGGATGTGGGCCATCTTAAGCGATTCGCGCCGGCCGGCGCAGTCGGCCGAACGTCATAAGACGAATCAGGCGCGACTGCACGGCGGCGTGCCGGAAGAACCGCGGTATGCACGACAGCCGGATCGGCGCACGACACCGGCGAGGGCGGGTGTCGTCAATCAGCCCGGCAAAATTGCCCGGCCCGACCTGGCCGAATGGCCAACGAGCCCGCGGCGGCGCCGCGCAAGGGCGCCGATCCCGTATAATCAGTCGTTTAAGAAACAAACAGTTGGCGCATCTCACGATGCCGCCGGTAAAAGTGAGGAATAGTCAGGACCGTCCCCCGCACGCCATGAAAGCCGCCGAAATCCGCGAGAAATTCCTCAAGTTCTTCGAATCGAAGGGCCATACGATCGTTCGCTCGTCGAGCCTTGTGCCCGGCAACGACCCGACACTGCTCTTCACCAATTCGGGAATGGTGCAGTTCAAAGATGTGTTCCTCGGCGCGGAATCGCGTCCGTATTCGCGCGCCACGACCGCGCAGCGCAGCGTGCGCGCAGGCGGCAAGCACAACGACCTGGAAAACGTCGGCTACACCGCGCGTCATCACACGTTCTTCGAAATGCTGGGCAATTTCTCGTTCGGCGACTACTTCAAGCGTGACGCCATCCACTATGCGTGGGAGTTGCTGACAGGCGTCTACCAGTTGCCGAAGGAAAAGCTGTGGGTGACCGTCTATCAGGAAGACGACGAAGCGCACGACATCTGGGCGAAGGAAGTCGGCGTGCCGGTGGAGCGCATCATCCGCATCGGCGACAACAAAGGCGCGCGCTACGCGTCGGACAATTTCTGGCAAATGGCCGACACCGGCCCGTGCGGCCCCTGCTCGGAAATCTTCTACGACCACGGCCCGGAAGTGTGGGGCGGCCCGCCGGGATCGCCTGAGGAAGACGGCGACCGCTACATCGAGATCTGGAATCTCGTGTTCATGCAGTTCAACCGCGACGCGCAAGGCAACATGACGCCGCTGCCCAAGCAGTGCGTTGACACCGGCATGGGTCTCGAGCGTATTGCAGCCGTGCTGCAGCACGTGCACAGCAACTATGAGATCGACCTGTTCCAGGCGCTCATCAAGGCTGCGGCGCGCGAAACGGGCGTGAGCGACCTCACGAACAATTCGCTGAAGGTGATTGCCGACCACATCCGCGCGTGCTCGTTCCTGATCGTCGACGGCGTGATTCCCGGCAACGAAGGCCGCGGTTACGTGCTGCGCCGTATCGTGCGCCGCGCTATCCGCCATGGTTACAAGCTGGGCAAGAAGGGCTCGTTCTTCCATCGCATGGTGGCCGACCTCGTCGAGCAGATGGGCGGAGCCTATCCGGAACTGAAAGACGCGCAGCAGCGCGTGACCGACGTGCTGCGTCAGGAAGAAGAGCGCTTCTTCGAGACCATCGAGCACGGCATGTCGATTCTCGAAAACGCGCTGGCCGAGCTCGAAAAGAAGGGCGGCAAGACGCTCGACGGCGAACTCGCATTCAAGCTGCACGACACGTACGGTTTCCCGCTCGACCTGACGGCGGACGTGTGCCGCGAGCGCCAGGTGACGGTCGACGAAGCCGCGTTCGACGAAGCCATGGCGCGTCAGCGCGAGCAGGCCCGCGCGGCCGGCAAGTTCAAGATGGCGCAAGGCCTCGAGTATTCAGGCGCGAAGACCACGTTCCACGGCTACGAGGAAATCGTCTTCGACGACGCGAAGGTCGTCGCACTGTATGTGGACGGCGCGTCGGTGCAGGAAGTCGCACAGGGTCAGCAGGCTGTGGTGGTGCTCGACCACACGCCGTTCTACGCCGAGTCGGGCGGGCAGGTTGGCGACCAGGGCCTGCTCGCCAACGCGAGCGTGCGCTTTGCGGTGGCCGACACGCTGAAAGTTCAGGCCGACGTGGTGGGTCATCACGGCACGCTGGAGCAGGGCACCCTGAAAGTGGGCGAGGTGGTGAAGGCTGAGATCGACGCGGTGCGCCGCGCGCGCACGACTCGCAACCATTCGGCCACGCACCTGATGCACAAGGCGCTGCGCGAAGTGCTCGGTTCGCACGTGCAGCAAAAGGGCTCGCTCGTCGATCCGGACAAGACGCGTTTCGACTTCGCGCATAACGCGCCCATGACGGACGAACAGATTCGCCGCGTCGAGGAAATCGTCAATGCCGAAGTGCTGGCGAATGCGCCGGGCATCGTGCGCGTCATGCCGTTCGACGAAGCGGTGAAGGGTGGCGCGATGGCGCTGTTCGGCGAAAAGTACGACGACGAAGTCCGCGTGCTCGACCTTGGCTTTTCGCGCGAACTGTGCGGCGGCACGCACGTGCATCGCACCGGCGACATTGGCCTTTTCAAGATCGTGATGGAAGGCGGCGTGGCGGCGGGTATTCGTCGCGTGGAAGCCATCACCGGCGATAACGCGGTGCGCTTCGTGCAGGATCTCGACGCGCGCATCAACGCCGCGGCGTCGGTGCTGAAGGCGCAGCCGTCCGAGCTCACGCAACGCATCACCCAGGTCCAGGACCAGGTGAAGCAGCTGGAAAAA
This sequence comes from uncultured Paraburkholderia sp., assembly GCA_940746715.1. Lineage (GTDB taxonomy): Bacteria > Pseudomonadota > Gammaproteobacteria > Burkholderiales > Burkholderiaceae > Paraburkholderia. The sequence goes on along the minus strand of CALNWN010000001.1, from coordinate 695,037 downwards.
GAATTGAGCGCGCTCAAGTCGAAAATGGCGTCGAGCCAGGGCGACGAACTGGCCGGCCAGGCAATCGAAGTCGGCGGCGTGCAGGTTCTCGCCGCCACGCTGGAAGGCGCGGACGTGAAGACGCTGCGTGAAACGGTGGACAAGCTCAAGGACAAGCTGAAGAGCGCGGCGATCGTGCTGGCTTCCGTCGAAGGCGGCAAGGTCAGCCTGATTGCCGGCGTGACGGCGGACGCGAGCAAGAAGGTCAAGGCCGGCGAGCTCGTCAACTTCGTGGCCCAGCAGGTAGGCGGCAAGGGCGGCGGCCGGCCGGACATGGCTCAAGCCGGTGGCACGGAGCCGGCAAATCTGCCGGCAGCGCTTGCCGGCGTGAAGGGCTGGGTCGAAGCGCAGCTTTAAACTGCTGCCAGGCAGGGGGCCTGGGGGCCGGCCGACAATGGCCGGCTGGCTGCAACATAAAACAGGCCTGAGCTTGAAGCAACATTCACCAGGGTCACGTGGCGCGCCAAGTTGCCGGCGCATGACGCCGTTGCTCGACATTCGCGGACTCGACGCATGTATGGCCCGAGCCAGGCATTGCACGGCGTGAGCCTGCGGATCCACGCGGGCGAAGTGCTGGCGCTCGTCGGTCGCAACGGTTCGGGCCGCTCCACGCTCGCGCGCGCAATCATGGGCCTCGTGCAATGCGACGGCGAATTACGCTTCGCGGGCCGCTCGCTGGCGGGGCTGCGGACCTTTGAAATCGCGCGGCTCGGCATCGGCTACGTGCCGGAGCATCGCGATGTGTTTCCCACGTTGAGCGTCGGCGAGAATCTGCAACTCGGCATCGCGCCCGGCCATGGCAGTCGCGCTAGCACGCCGCGCTTTTCGCTCGACGACGCATACACGCTCTTTCCCGTGCTGCGCGAGCGCATGCGCACGCAGGCGGGCGCGCTGTCGGGCGGCGAACAGCAGATGCTCGCGCGGGCGCTGCTTCGCGATCCCGATCTGCTGGTGGATCGACGAACCCGGCGAAGGCCTCGCGAGCCTCGTCATGCAGCAGGTCGCGCAGTGTCTGCGTGTGCTGCGCGAGCGCGGCTTGGCGATGCTCCTGATCGAGCAGCGCCTCGTCATTGCGCGGGACATTGCGAGCCGCGTCGCGGTGATGGGGCACGGCGAAATCGTCTTCGAAGGCGAACTCGACCAGTTCTTGCAGCGCACCGACGTGATGCGCGAATGGCTCGGCGTGGGTTAAACCGGACCGCCAGCGGTTTCTTCGCTCGCCGGTCCGGCGTCTCGCTGGAAAACGGCGCGGCAATTAGCGTTTGAATCTTCGTCGCCGGCACCCTGCCTGCGGCCAGCGCACGCGGCTTCGCGGCGACTCGGCACCGCGATTCAAACGCTTGATCGTTTGGTGAGCGTCCTCCAGAAATCTTGTCGGCAGCGCGGACAAATAAAGACAATCATCCGAAGACGCGCGGTGACACCCGTCGCGGGTTCAGGGAGGAGACATCATGAAAGAGACCGGTGCTTTCGACGGCACGCCTGCTTGCGAGCCATGCATGGCACCCGGGCGTGGATGGCGCATGCCGCTCGGCGCGGGTACCGTGCTGCTCGCCGCGGCGCTTTGCATGTCGGCGTGCGCCGATGCGAGTTCGGTGGCGAGTTCGACGGCGAGCCCGGCTTCAAAAGCGGCGACTTCCGCGGACGCACTGACTGCAAGCGCCTCCGACGCACAGTCCGCCTCATCGCCACGCCCCGCGATCGAAGCTGCGAAAGCCAGACAGCTTGCCTTCGAACAAAGCATCGCGGCACGCGTGCCGTCGGCGAGCGGCATGAGCACGAAGCGCAGCCGTGCGCTGACGCTGCGCGACTCGGGCATCGACGGCTCGCTGATGTTCGCGCGCGACGTCGACTTTCGCGTGACCGGCGACATCGGCTTCATGATTCACGACATGGCGGCGACGCTCGTGCCCGCGCATGCCGGCGAGCCGATCGTCTTCGACGACCCGACGAGCGTGACCATCGACGTCCATCGCGGCGACGTGACGCTCGACAGCGCGAAGCTCACGACGATTTTCAACCGCATCTGTTCCAGTATCAGGGCTCGCCGCTGCGCAATATGCGCGTCGTGCCGCAGGACGGCGGCAGCTTGCGCATCACCGGCGAGATGCATCGCGGCTCATGGGTGCCGATCGCGCTCGCCGGATCGCTCGCGATGCGCGGCGCCGACGAACTCGTGTTCCATGCCGATCACATCGAGGTCGCGGGCGTTGCCGCCGACAGGTTGATGCGGGCCGCGCACGTGAAGATGGCCGATCTGCTGAAAGTGGATACGCCGATTGCGCGGCTTGACGGCGACGACGTCGTGATGCAGGTCGCGAAGCTGACGCCGCCGCCTGCGCTGCGCATGCGAATCGCGAACATCGCCACGAGTGCGGCGGGCGTGCGCTTCACGCTCGACGACGGCACGCTGCAGCACATCGACTGGCCCGGGACCATGCCCGCGCGCGGCATGCTGGTGCAAGGCGGCGACGTGAAATTCATGCGCTCGATGCCGATGAATATCGACATGGCGTTGACGCCGCTCGACGCGAGCGCGCCTTTCGTGCTCGATCTGTATCACTATCGCGAGCAGATGGCCGCCGGCTATTTCACATTCGACGAAGCCGGCGCGCTCGACGTGCACCTGCCTTCCTACGCGACGCTCGCGAGCGCGGCGAAACAACCGCCGCTGCAAGTGGGCAGCCCGAGTGCGCGTTTTAACGACAGCTTCATTCGCGCACAGCAGGCGGCGCTTGCCGAGGCGCGGCTCGTGTGGCAACGCGTGCCGCAGAGTCTGCAAGCCGCGTCGGCGGCGCGCGCGATGCCTGTCAGCCTGCGCGCGGCGTTTTCCCGTGCGACGAAGGGGGAGGGGTCTCGAACCCCTGCACCCCGCGACGAGCGTCATTCGTTCGGGCCGGCTCCGCTCATTCACGTCGAGAACGTCGACTTCTACGTGGCCGGGCGCATCGGCTTTCATGTGCGCTCACTCGACGCGCAAATGATCCCGAAGACAGCGGGCCAATCGGTCGATCTCGACGATCCCGCGCAGTACGACATCCGCATTATCGGCGGAGAGGTGGTCGAGCCGTGGCTAGCCATGGCTGCGCTGTTCAACGACTATCTGCTCGATTACGAGCCGCGGTCGCTCAACGACCTCCAATTGAAGCCCATGGACGGCAAGCTCGAAGTCACGGGCGGCATCAAACTGTGGAATCACTTTCCGGGCATCTGGCTGTCGACGACGATGAGCGGCACCCTTGTCGCGCGAGACGAGCGGCATCTCGTCTATGAGCCGACATCCGTGAAAGTGCTGGGCGTGCCGCAGGCCGGACTGCTGCGCGCGCTCGACATTCCGCTCGCCTCGTTGACTCCCTTCGCGCGCAAGGGCGTGGTCTTGCAAGGCAACGAACTCTTCTTTCGATCAGTACACCGTATTTCCGCCGCCTGTTTTGCAAGGGCGGCTTGCTAGGGCGACGGTGACCGACGAGGGTCTCGTGCTCAAATTCAAACCCGACACAGGCATGCCGGTCGCTAAGCCGCCGGTGAACACTGCAAAGAGCTATGTATGGATCGAGTCCGGCGACGTCAAGATGTTCAACTCCCTCGTCACCAACGCGCGAACCTTCATTCAGGACAGCTCGAATCCCGGCGCGATGAAGTTCGATCTATACGGTTATCGCCGGGACGTTGCGAAAGGGACCGTGCGAATGGGCACCGACGGTGCGCTCGACGTGGATCTCGCCGCGCGCAGCCAATGACGCGGCGAGCCGTACCGCTCAATCTTCCTTGTTGATGATCCACTCGTGCGCGGGATCGTTGCGGAAATGCCAGACCCGCTGCGCACCCGCCATCACGTTCAGATAATACGAATCGTAGCCATAAGGCACGACGACGGGATGATAGCCGCGCGGCACTATCACGACATCGTGATCCTCGACGGCCATGGATTCGTCGATGTCGCGCATGTCCGTGTACACGCGCTGAAACGCAAAGCCCTGCGGCGGGTTCAGCCGATGGTAGTACGTCTCCTCAAGCGAACTCTCGTGCGGCACATTGTCGGTGTCGTGCTTATGCAGCGGATAGCTCGACGCATGCCCGCCCGGCGTTCGCACTTCGACCACCAGCAACGACTCGGCCGGTTCGGTTTGCGGAAGAATGTCGCATACCTATCGCGTATTCAGGCCCTTGCCGCGCATCGAGCGCTTCATCGAAGAGGGCTCGATCAGGCGCGCGGGCAACTTGCCCTTCGCGGGCGCGCTCGCCACGCCTATTTCGGCATCGCGGCATGCACGCACCGCGGCGCGCACGCCGGGCGGCAGATAGACCGCATACGGCGCGGCATCTTCGAACACGCTGTCGCGCGAACCGAGCGAGGTCCATTTCGCGTCCGGCGTTTCGATGTCCACAGCACCCGCGAGCACGACAATGCAGACTTCGCGCGACGGCTCGAAAACGTGCACGACTTCGCTCGCGCCGAGGCGATAAGCGGCAAAGCCGACGTATCGCCAGCACGCCGATTCGGGTGTCACTCGCGCGATCGTCCGGCCCTCGCGCTCGGCCTTCACCAATAGACTCATGCTGCCTCCTGCGTGTTCTGTGTGTTGCGCCCAACGTCGTTGCCGCTCGTGCCGGGCGGCGCATCGACGAGCGCACGCAATGTTCTGAAGCCCTTTTGCGCGTATTCGAACGACGGCGCGACGACCGGGTCCTGCTCGGCCTCGACCACGAGCCACCCCGAATAACCGTGCTGCTTCAGACGCGCGATGATCGACGGAAAATCGACCGCGCCGTCGCCCGGCACGGTGAAGGCTCCGGCGATCACCGCGTCGATGTCGCGCCATTGCGCTTCGTCCATCGGCTCAAGCTTCCACCACTCCGGGTAGATGCCGATGTTGTACAGACGCTTCAACGCGCGGTACACGACATCCGGCCCCTGCGGCAAGTTCGTGTGCTTGGGAGGAATCACTTCGAGCAGCAGTTCGTGGCCGCTCGCCTGCGTCGTGTCGTAAAGCGCGCGCAATTGCGCTTCCTGTTCGAGACGCTGTTCGACGGGTTCGTCGGGATGAAACTGCACGAGGCATTTCGCGACATGTTCCTGCGGCCACGTCACGAGCGTCGTGCCCACCGAGCCGCCATGATCGAACACGAGCGGCACGGAGCCGGGCAATTCCACGGGACGGCCAATCCACCAGCCGCGGCCGGTGGCAGCGTTGAGCGCGTCCTGGCCATATCGGTCGTCGATCAGCACGCCGATGCGGCCTTGCAGACCCAGCGCGTCTTCAGTCTGGGCGACTGCCTCGACGAAAAGGCCCTTGAGCTTCGCGATGCGCGCCTCGCTTGCGCCCGTCTGCTGCGCAAGTTCGAAGAACTGGTTGCGATGGTCGAACGCAAAGCCGAGCACTTCCTGTCATTGCTTGCGTGCGGGCGTCACGCGATGCAGGCGCGCCAATGTCGCGTTGCGGTCCGGGCGGCGCATGCGTTCGGGATCGGCCTTTGCTTCGCGCAGGAAGTAGTCGAGCTCCGCGGGCGTCGGCATGGCCGGCGCGCACGCGTGGCGCGAGACGACGAGCGCGCCGCTCGCATTCGCGGCGCGCGCAGGCGTCGAGTGGTTGATCGCGCAACCATCCTGAGAGAAAGCCCGAAGCGAACGCATCGCCCGCGCCCAGCACGTTCAGCACTTCGACTTCCACGCCGCCGTGAACCGGCACGTCGTCGAGCGAAGCGGGAACCTTGCCGTCGATGATCTGGCAGCCCAGCGGCCCGCGCTTGAGCACGAGCGTGGCCGGCGTGACCGCGCGCACCATGTCGCGAGCGTGTCGGCGAGTTCGCTTTTGCCGCCGGCAATGCGGAACTCTTCCTCAGTGCCGATTACGAGATCGAACAGCGGCAGAATGCGTTGCAAATGCGCGGTGACGCCTTCGCTCGCCACAAAGCGCGTTTCGCCGTCCGCCTTGCCGGTGAGGCTCCACAGCACCGGGCGATAGTCGATGTCGAGCACGGTGCGCACCTGGTTGCGCCGTGCATAGTCGAGCGCGCGGCGGCTCGTGCGGTTCACCTGTTCGGTTGAAAAGTGCGTGCCGGTGATCAGCAGCACTTTCGACGACGCGATGAACGCCTCGTCGAAATCGGCTTCGTCCACGGCCATGTCCGCGCAATTCTCGCGGTAGAAGATGAGCGGAAACGTATCGCGGTCCTTCAGCCCGAGCAGCACGAGAGCGGTCAGACGCTCCTCATCGACGCGCACGTGGCTCACGTCGCAGCCTTCCTTCGTCAAGGTCTCCGTGAGAAAGCGGCCCATGTGGTCGTTGCCGACGCGCACGAGCATTGCGGCTGCAAGCCCGAGACGCGCGCAGCCGAACGCGATATTCGCCGACGAACCGCCGAGATACTTGGCGAAGCTCGACACGTCCTCGAGGCGCGCGCCGATCTGCTGCGCGTAAAGGTCGACGGCGAGGCGGCCAAGGCACACGATGTCGCGGCTGCGGCCCGGCGCGAAGCGGCTGCCGGTGTTCGCGCCGGAGATGCCTGCGCCCGTGCCTGCGCCCGCACTTTCGTACGCTCCGTGCGAGGTCTGCGCCGGTATGCCGCTGAATGTACTGGAATGAGCCATGAATAGTCCTGAATGACGGAGCACGGCAGGCGTGTCAGGCAGCCGCCGCGCGAATGAATCAGATCGTTGCGCCTTCGAGTTCGCCGATCATCTTCTGCATCTCGGCGCCACCCGCCATCATGTCGAGCACTTCGTCCTTGCTGATGGTTTCCTTTGTGAACGTGCCGAGCGATTTGCCGCGATTGAGCAGCGTGAACGAGTCGCCGATCGGATACGCGTGGTGCACGTTGTGCGTGATGAAGATGACCGAGATGCCCTTCGCGCGCGCCTTGTGGATCAGCTTCAGCACATTGAAACTCTGTTTCACGCCGAGCGCGGCGGTCGGTTCGTCGAGAATCAGCACGCGGGCGCCGAAGTGAATCGCGCGCGCAATCGCAAGACACTGCTTTTCGCCGCCCGACATAGTGCCGATCGGCTGGTGCGGATCGCGCACATTGATGCCCATTTCGGCCAGCTTGTCGCGCGCGGTGGTCGCGCTCGTTTCGAGATCCATGACGTTGAGGAACCCGAATAATTTCTTTTGCGGCTCACGTCCCATGAGAAATTGCGGGCGACGGAGAGCAGCGGCACGAGCGCGAGATCCTGATAGACGGTGGCAATGCCGAGATCGAGCGCGTCTTTCGGCGACTCGAACAGCACCGGCTTGCCGTCCACGAGATACTGGCCCGACGACGGCTGATGCACGCCGGCCAGCGTCTTGATGAGCGTCGACTTGCCCGCGCCGTTGTCGCCGAGCAGGCAGTGCACCTCGCCGCGCTTCAGGCGCAGGGTCATGCCGCTTAGCGCAATGATCTTGCCGAAGTACTTGCTGACATTTTCGAGTGCGAGGATCACGTCTTCCTGCGGTGCGGCGGCGGCCGCCACCGGCGCTTCATGAGGCACATGGTTCGTATCGGACATGGTCGTCTCCTCGTTACGATTGCGACACGCGACGGCGCACGTAGTGGTTGAACAGCACCGCGATCAGCAGCATCACGCCGAGGAATACGCGGAACCAGTCGGAGCTGACATTTGTATACGCGATGCCGATCTGCACCACGCCGAAGATCAGCGCGCCGAAGCAGGCACCGACCACCGATCCATAACCGCCCGTGAGCAGCGTCCCGCCGATCACCGCGGCGATGATCGCTTCGAATTCCTTCTGCAGGCCGCGGTCCGCCGCCGAGCCGATGTCGCACACTTGCAGCACGGCGAACAGGCACGAGCAGAACGCGGTCAGCACGAACAGCAGAATTTTCACGCGACGCACCGGAATGCCGACGTTCTTGGCCGCGTTGGCGTCGCCGCCGACCGCGAGAATCCAGTTGCCGGCGCGCGTTTTCGCGAGCACGAACGCGCAGACCGCGGCGAGGCCGAACCACCACAGAATCACCTTCGGAATGCCGGGCACGAGCGCGTGGCCATTGTCGAGCAGTGTGCCGATGCCGTGATGCGCGAGCATCGTGAAGAGGCCTTTCAGCGCAACGCCGTGAAAGAGCGTGTTGGCGAGCCAGTCCTGCTGCGCGAGATCGCCGACGCCGGAGACGATGGTGCGGTCCGCGAACATGATCGACAGCGCGAGCGTGAGGCCGCGCAGAATGAACAGGAAAGCGAGCGTGACGATGAACGACGGCAGCCGCGTGCGCATCACGAGATAGCCGTTGAGCGCGCCGAGTAGCATCGAGCCGGCGAATGCAAACAGGATGGCGAGCGAACTGGGCCAGTGAAAATAGACAGTCGGGATCGCGACCATCATGCCGACAAAGCCGATCATCGAGCCGATGGAGAGGTCGAATTCGCCCGCGATCATCAGCAGGCACGCGCCGACCGCGAGGATGCCGAGGTAAGCGGACACCTGCGACCAGTTCATCACGCCGTCGAGATTGAACATGCCGGAGCTGCCGGCTGTGAGCGCAAAAACGAGAAACACCAGTACCGCGCCGGAAATCGCGGCGAATTCGGGGCGGTTCAGCAAATGACCGAACCAGGATTCCTTGCGCACGCGCTCGTCGGTATCGGGGCGCGGCGCTGTTCGAATCGACGTGCGGTGGAAAGTGTTTGCCGGCTACACCCATGATGTCTCCTTGGAGCCGGCTGTGCGTCTGGGCAGCGGGAATGCGGTGCGAGAGCGACAGCCGGTGAAATGCGCGCTGGCGGCGAAGCCGCCCGGCGGGAGCGAGGCCCGCCGCGCGCGTGACTAGCTAGGAAAAAGAATCAGCGGTACTGCCCTGCGTACTTGATGACCTTGTCGAGGTTGTCCTTCGTAATGAAACCCGGGCCCGAGCGAATGTTCTTCGGCCCATATGACGGCGCGAGACCGTAAGTGGCGAGCCGTGCCTTGAACTTCGGATTCGCTTCGAGAATCTGGCGGATTTTCGCCGGGTCGGTGGTGTGGTCCTTCTTCACGATGGCGAGCACGGCGACCGGAGTGTAGCCCTGAAGATAGGGCTGCTGATCGATCGCGAACTGGATCGTGCCGTTCTGGAAAACCGAAGTGTCGAGCGACGTGCTGGAGGCGTTTTTCCTCGAACGTTACCGCGCGGCCTATGCGCTCGAAATCGCGCATTTCTTCGACGCTGTGACGCAGGGCAAACCGGTGCGCACGACCGTTGCCGACGGCGTGAAGGCGCTCGAACTCGCCGAGGCGGCCACACGATCGTGGCGCGAAGGCCGCGCGGTGAAACTCGGCGAGGACGCGCGATGAGCGCGCCGACGGCGAGCGCACAGCGGCTTCGCCTCGGCGTGGTCGGCCTCGGGCGGCTCGGCAAGCGCCACGCGGAGAATCTCGCGTATCGCGTGCCGGGCGCGGAACTCGTGGCAGCGTGCAGTCTGCTCGACGACGAGCGCGCGTGGGCGCGCGCGGCCTTGCCGTCGCCGCGTCTTTACGACGATTACGCGAAGCTGCTCGACGACAGCGACGTGAACGCGGTGTGGCTCGTCACGCCGTCGTCGCTGCACGCGCAGCAGATCGTGGACGCCTTGCGCGCCGGCAAGCACGTGTTCTGCGAAAAGCCCTTGTCGCTCGATCTCGCCGAGTGCGAGCGCGTGCTGGCCGAGGCCGCGCGCTTTCCGCATCTACAGGCGACGATCGGCTTCATGCGGCGTTTCGATCCGAGCTACAAGGACGCGTTCGACAAGATCGCCGCAGGCGCGATCGGCAGGCCATTTCTGGTGCGCTCGCAGACCACCGACAAGAACGATACCGACGGTTTCTTCGTGCGCTTCGCGGCGACCTCGGGCGGCATCTTCCTGGATTGCACGGTGCACGACATCGACGTTGCGCGCTTGGCTGCTCGGCAAGCCGCGCGACGCGCGTGTTTGCGGCGGGCGCGGTCGCGCTGCACGAAGGGCTGCGTGAATTCGGCGACGTCGACAACGGTGTGGCGATCTGCGAATTCGAGGGCGGCAAGCTCGCGATGTTCTACGCGTCGTGCACCCAGGCGCACGGCAACGACACGCACAGCGAGGTGATCGGCACGGCGGGCGCGCTCGCAATCGGCCGCAATCCGCGGGCGAATCGTGTGGAGATTTACGATGCGGCCGGCATTCGCAACGAGTGCACGCCGACCTTCTTCGATCGCTTCGAAGAGGCCTTTTTGCACGAGGCGCGGGCTTTCGTGGCGGCGGTTCAGGGCGGGGCGGGGGCGCAGAGCCAGGCCGGCGCGACGCTCGCCGACGCGCTCGAGGCCACGCGGATCGGCAATGCGTTGCGGCAGTCGCTGCAAAGCGGACAGGCGGTGACGCTGTAGCGCTTTCGTCGCCGTGCGGCGACGTTATCCGCGGCGTTGTCCGCTGCGTTGGCGTCGACGGCAACCGGCAAGCCGGCGGAGGCTGCGGTAGAATTTGACTCTCTGTCCGGCGTCGCACACGGTGTCTCGTCCCGAAGGTCATCGTCGATGCAAATTCAGATTCACAAGGAAGTCGATGCGCGCGGTCTGATGTGCCCGCTGCCCATCCTGCGCGCCAAGAAGGCGCTTGCCGATATGGAAAGCGGTCAGATTCTCAAGGTGCTCGCCACCGACCCCGGCTCGCAGCGCGACTTCGCCGCGTTCGCGAAGCAGACGGGCAACGAGATCGTCGAGAGTTCGGCGCAAGACAAGGTGTTCACGTTTTTGATGAAGCGTCGCTGAAATTTCGCGGAGAAGTAGTCGGAAAGCTGAGGCGCGCAAACAAAAGGCGCTGTGCCCGCGAAAGCGGAGCACAGCGCCTTTTTTACGTGAGCCCGCCGCGAGCGCGGCGGCCTCTTCGCCTCAAACGCCGCTTAGCCTTCCAGCACCGGCGAACGCGTGCGCAGGTATTCCTCGAAGTCCGCAGCCACTTCCGGATGGCGCAGCGCGAATTCCACCGTCGCCTTCAGATAGCCCAGCTTGCTGCCGCAGTCGAAACGCGTGCCGTGATACTTGTATGCGAGCACCTGTTCGTCGGCGAGCAGCGACTGGATTGCGTCCGTGAGCTGCAGTTCGCCGCCGGCGCCCGGCTTGAGCGAGCGGCTGTGGTCGAAAATGCGCGGCTTCAGCACATAGCGGCCCACCACGCCGAGATTAGACGGCGCGACGCTCGGCTCCGGCTTCTCGACGATGCCCGACATCTTGATGATCGAGTCTTCCCATTCCTTGCCGTCGACAATACCGTACGACTTGGTGTCCTGCGGCGGGATTTCTTCGACGCCGATCACCGAGCTGTGATAGTGGTCGAAGACCTCGATCATCTGCGTCATGACGGGCGGCGTGCCGTACAGCAGGTCGTCCGCGAGAATCACGGCGAACGGGTTGTCGCCCACCAGCTTCTCCGCGCACAACACCGCGTGGCCGAGGCCGAGCGCTTCCGGCTGACGCACGTAGAAACAGTCGACGTGGCTCGGTTTGATGCTGCGCACGAGTTCGAGCAGCTTGTCCTTGCCGCGTGCCTCGAGCTTGGCTTCAATTTCGTATGACTTATCGAAGTGGTCCTCGATCGCCCGTTTGCTGCGGCCCGTGACGAAGATCATTTCGGTGATGCCGGCCGCCATGGCTTCTTCCACCGCGTATTGAATCAGCGGCTTGTCGACGATCGGCAGCATTTCCTTCGGGCTTGCCTTCGTGGCAGGGAGGAACCGGGTGCCAAGACCTGCTACCGGAAATACCGCCTTTGTAACTTTTAGCATGTGATTTACCCTGAGTCCTCTGGTTTAGCTATCAGTCCACGCCCGCCGCGCGGGCGGGCGTGGAGCGTCGATCAGACCGGCAGGCGCGCGAGTTGCCCTTTTAGCTTGCCGACAGTCGCTTCGAAATCCGCCAGCCGTTTCTGCTCCTGCTCGACGACTGCGGGCGGTGCCTTGGCGACGAAACTTTCGTTCTGCAGTTTGGCATTGCACTTGACGAGTTCCGTGCTCAACCGCGCAATTTCCTTCGACAAACGCTCGCGCTCGAGCGCGACGTCGATCTCCACCTTCAGCACGAGCTTGTCACTTCCTACGATAGCAATTGGCGCGCCATCTGCCTGCGCGTCGAGCGCTGCTTCGTCGGCGATGATCTGCACTTCCGACAGACGGGCCAATGCCTGGGCGTACGGAGCAAAAGTCGCGAGACGCTCCGCGTTGCCGGTGGCGAGCAACGGCACCTTCACCGCCGGCGACAGATTCATTTCGCCACGCAGATTCCGGCACGCATCGATCATTGCCTTCAGGTCGGCCGCCCATTGCTCTGCTTCTTCGTCGATCTTCGACAGCTCGGCAACGGGGTACGGCTGCACCATGATGGACGCTTCGCCCTCGGCCTTGTCCGCGGGATAACGCCCGGCCAACGGTGCAACTTTCTGCCACAGCGTCTCGGTAATAAACGGAATCACCGGATGCGCGAGGCGCAACACCGTCTCGAGCACGCGCAGCAGGGTGCGCCGCGTGGCGCGCTGCTGGTTCGGCTGACCCGTCTGGATCTGCACCTTTGCGAGTTCGAGATACCAGTCACAGTATTCGTCCCACACGAACTTGTATAGGGCTTTGGCCACATTGTCAAAGCGATAGTCGGCAAAGCCCTTGGCGACCTCCGCTTCCACGCGCTGCAGGAGGGACACGATCCAGCGGTCCGCCGACGAGAAATGCATATGGCCGTCCGGCCCGCATTCGCCGCACTGTGCCGGCTTGTCGAAGCCGCAGTCGTGGCCTTCGCAGTTCATCAGCACGAAGCGGGTGGCGTTCCACAGCTTGTTGCAGAAGTTGCGGTAGCCCTCGCAGCGCGCCAGATCGAAGTTGACGTTGCGCCCGAGCGTCGCCATGGACGCCATCGTGAAGCGCAGCGCGTCCGTGCCGAAGGCCGGAATGCCGTCCGGAAACTCCTTGCGGGTTTTCTTTTCGATCGACGCCGCCTGCTTCGGATTCATGAGGCCTGTGGTGCGTTTGGCGACGAGCGCGTCGAGCCCGATGCCGTCGGCGATATCGATCGGGTCGAGCGTATTGCCCTTGCTCTTCGACATTTTCTGGCCTTCGGCGTCGCGCACGAGACCGTGCACGTACACCGTGTGAAACGGCACCTTGCCGGTGAAGTGCCTGGTCATCATGACCATGCGCGCGACCCAGAAGAAGATGATGTCGAAGCCCGTGACCAGCACCGACGACGGCAAAAAGTGCTTCAGTTCCTGCGTTTCGTTCGGCCAGCCGAGCGACGAGAAGGGCACGAGCGCCGACGAAAACCACGTGTCCAGCACGTCTTCGTCGCGCTTGAGCGGGCCGGTGTAGCCGGCTTCGGCCGCTTTTTCGCGCGCGCCTTCCTCGGTCTTCGCGACGAAAATCTCGCCGTTTTCGCCGTACCACGCGGGAATCTGATGGCCCCACCACAGCTGGCGCGAGATGCACCAGTCCTGAATGTTTTCGAGCCACTGGTAGTACGTGGTGGTCCAGTTTTCCGGCACGAATTTGATCTCGCCGCTGCGAACCAAGTCGAGCGCGGTTTCGGCAATCGATTTGCCCGGATTGAACGTGCCGAATGTTGCATCAGGCGCCGGCTTGCTCATCGCGACGAACCATTGGTCGGTGAGCATCGGCTCGATCACGACACCGGTGCGGTCGCCGCGCGGCACCATCAGCTTGTGCGGCTTGGCCGATTCGAGCGCGCCGAGCACTTCGAGGTCGGCGACCACCTGCTTGCGGGCTTCGAAACGGTCGAGGCCGCGGTATTTTTCCGGCGCGTTCGCGTTGATCTTCGCGTCGAGCGTGAGAATTTCGATTTGCGGCAGCTTGTGGCGCAGGCCGACCTGGTAGTCGTTGAAGTCGTGCGCGGGCGTGACCTTGACGACGCCCGTGCCGAATTCGCGGTCCACGTAATCGTCGGCGATGATCGGCACTTCGCGGTTGGACAGCGGCAGCGTGGCGGTCTTGCCGATCAGGTGCGCGTAGCGCTCGTCTTCCGGATGGACCATCACGGCCGTGTCGCCGAGCATGGTTTCGGGGCGCGTGGTGGCAACGGTCAGGTGACCGGAGCCGTCGGTGAGCGGGTACTGGATATGCCACAGGTGGCCGTTTTCCTCCTCGCTGACGACTTCGAGGTCGGACACCGCGGTGAGCAGCATCGGGTCCCAGTTGACGAGGCGCTTGCCGCGATAGATGAGGCCCTGCTCATAGAGGCGCACGAACACGTCGCGCACGGCGGCCGACATCTTGTCGTCCATCGTGAAGTATTCGCGCGACCAGTCGATCGAGGCGCCGAGACGCCGCACCTGATTCGTGATGGTCGAGCCGGATTCCTCCTTCCATTCCCAGACGCGTTCCACGAACTTCTCGCGGCCGAGATCGTGGCGCGACACGCCTTTGGCGTCCAGCTGCCGTTCGACGACGATCTGCGTGGCGATGCCCGCGTGGTCCGTGCCCGGCACCCACAGCGTGTTTTCGCCGAGCATGCGGTGATAGCGGGCGAGCCCGTCCATGATGGTCTGATTGAACGCGTGCCCCATGTGCAGCGTGCCCGTGACGTTCGGCGGCGGCAACTGGATGGAGAAATCCTTTTTGCTGCCGTCGAAAACGGGCGCCGCGTAGGCGCGCTTTTCCCATTCGGGGCCCCAGTGAGCTTCAATGGTTTGCGGCTCGAAGCTCTTGGCAAGAGTGGAAGAGGTATCGCGCTGGGTGTCGCTCGGGGTCTCGCTCATGTGTCGATCGGCTGGTAAATGCGGAGAATGTTCGATTATAAGGGGCGCCGGGGGCGCGGTCCGGGTTTTGGGCTTTGGGATGGGCGTTGGGGCGTTTGTGAGCCCAAGGGCGTCAAACCACCCAGACCTGCAAACAGGCAAACCGCCGCGCCGGGCAGGCAAAAAAAGCGCACCGCCGCCGGGGCATATAATGACAAACACCCCGCCGTCCCTCCGAAAAAATGCCCGACCTGCTAGCCAATCTCAACCCCGAACAACACGCCGCCGTCACGCTCCCCAACGAGCCCGCGCTGATTCTCGCCGGCGCGGGCAGCGGCAAAACCCGCGTACTCATCACGCGCATCGCGTGGCTCATCCAGCATGGCCTTGCGTCGCCGGCCACCATTCTGGCCGTGACCTTCACCAACAAGGCCGCACGCGAAATGATGTCGCGCCTCTCGGCGCTGTTGCCCATCGACACGCGCGGCATGTGGATCGGCACCTTCCACGGCCTGTGCAACCGTATGCTGCGCGCGCATCATCGCGACGCCGGTCTGCCTGCCACGTTCCAGATTCTCGACACCGCGGATCAACTTTCCGCGATCAAGCGTCTGATGAAGGGCCTGAACATCGACGACGAAAAATACCCGGCCAAAAACCTCCAGTACTTCATCAACAACGCGAAGGAACAGGGCCTGCGGCCCAAGGACGTGGACGCCACCGACAATTTCAACCGCAAATTCGTCGAACTCTACGAAGCCTACGACCAGCAGTGCCAGCGCGAAGGCGTCGTCGACTTCCCCGAACTGCTGCTGCGCTGCTATGAACTGCTCGCGCACAATCCGCCGTTGCGCGCGCACTATCAGGCGCGCTTCAGGCACATTCTCGTCGACGAGTTTCAGGACACCAACAAGCTGCAGTACGCGTGGCTGAAGCTGCTCGCGGGTCAGACGAACGCGATTTTCGCAGTCGGCGACGACGACCAGTCCATTTACGCGTTCCGCGGCGCGAACGTCGGCAACATGCGCGACTTCGAGCACGAGTTCAATGTCCGCCATCTAATCAAGCTCGAACAGAATTACCGCTCCCACGGCCATATTCTCGATGCCGCCAACCAGCTGATCGCGAACAATTCGCGGCGTCTCGGCAAGAATCTGCGCACGGACGCCGGCCACGGCGAGCCGGTGCGCGTCTACGAATCCGCCACGGACACGCAGGAAGCCGGCTGGATCGTCGAGGAAATCAAGGCGCTCATCAGCACGGGCACGTCGCGCAGCGAAATCGCGGTGCTCTACCGCAGCAACGCGCAGTCGCGCACCATCGAGCACACGCTCGTGAATGCGGGCATCGCGTATCGCGTGTATGGCGGTTTGCGCTTTTTCGAGCGTCAGGAAGTCAAGCACGCGCTTGCCTATCTGCGCCTGATCGACAATCCGAACGACGACACGGCGTTCGCGCGCGTCGTCAATTTTCCGACGCGCGGCATCGGCGCGCGCTCCATCGAGCAGCTTGCGGACGCCGCGCGGCTCTACAACTGCTCGATAGCCGCGGCGATTCCCTATGTCGCCGGCAAGGCGGGGTCGAGCCTGTCGGCGTTTGCCAACCTGATCGGCAAGATGCGCGCGGAAACGCAGCAGATGAGCCTGCCGGAAACCGTCGAATACGTGGTGCGCGCAAGCGGCCTCGCCGATTTTTATCAGAATGAGCGCGAAGGCCAAGACCGGCTGGAGAACCTGCAGGAACTGGTGAACGCGGCGGCTGCGTTCGTCAGCGAAGAGGGCTACGGCATGGACACGCCCGCGCGCTCCATTCCGCTGCGCCCCGGCGCGACCGCCGCGCCGGAACTGGCCGTCGCCACCGACGACCCGAACACCGTCGTGCTGGACGCGCCCGGCATCGCCGACCCGGCGCAAAACCCGGACACCATGACACCGCTCGCCGGCTTTCTGTCGCACGCGTCGCTCGAAGCGGGCGACAACCAGGCGCAAGCCGGGCAGGAAGCCGTTCAGCTGATGACGGTGCACGCGGCCAAGGGTCTGGAATTCACCGCTGTGTTCATCACGGGCCTCGAAGAGGGGCTCTTCCCGCACGAGAACAGCGCGATGGAGTCGGACGGGCTCGAAGAAGAGCGGCGTCTCATGTATGTGGCGATCACGCGCGCGAAGGAACGGCTGTATCTGTCGTTCGCGCAAAGCCGGATGCTGCACGGCCAGACGCGCTACAACATCCGCTCACGTTTCTTCGATGAATTGCCGCAGGAAACGCTCAAGTGGCTCACGCCGAAGGTCGAGGCGGGCGCGCGCTGGGGTGGCCGCTCGGACAACGCGGGCTACGGGCGCGACTGGTTCGCGCGGCCCGACCGTCAGCAAGGCTACGGCGGCGGGGCCTCCGCGCCGGCGGCGCCGTTGCCGGCTTTCGCCAACGAGCAGCGCGCGGCGGAAGCCGGTTTCCGCGTCGGCCAGCAGGTGTTCCACACCAAGTTCGGCGAGGGCACGATCACCGCGCTCGAAGGCGGCGGCACCGATGCCAAGGCACAGGTCAAATTCAAGCGCCACGGCGAGAAATGGCTCGCGCTCGCGGTGGCGAAATTGCAGGCGGTCGAATGAGCGCGAATGCAGACTCGGCGACAGGCGTGGCGACAAGTGCGGCGGCCGCGGTCGGGACAAACACGGCGGGCAACGCGGGTACGGCCGGTACCGAAGCCGAGAAGCACGCTCCGCAGAGCAACGGCGCGAGCGTTCCCCGCAGACCGTTCGGCATTCTCGCGGCCCTGCCGCAGGAGCTCGGCGATCTGATCGAGGCAATGCGCGCGGAATCGGGCGTGCGCACCGTCACGCATGGCCGGCGCGATTATCACCTCGGGACCGTGCACGGCGCGCCGTGCGTCGTAACGCTCGCGCGCGTCGGCAAGGTCGCGGCGGCGGCCACGGTCAGCGCGCTGATTCATGCCTTCGACGTCGAGGCGGTGGTGTTTACCGGCGTCGCGGGCGGTGTCGGCAAGGAAGTGCGGGTCGGCGACATCGTCGTGGCGAATGCGCTGTTGCAGCACGATCTCGATGCGTCGCCGCTCTTTCCGCGCTTCGAAGTGCCGTTGCTCGGCATGTCGCGTTTTGCAGCGGACGCGGCGCTTGCCGCGCAACTCGCCCAAGCCTGCGAGCGTTTCGTCGCGGAAGAGGGCGCGGCCTCGGCGGCACGGTTCGGCACGCGCGAGCCGCGGGTGCATCGCGGGCTGATCATCAGCGGCGATCAGTTCGTGGCGAGCTCGGCGGGCGTGCAGGCGCTGCGCGAAGCCTTGCCCGATGCGCTCGCCGTCGAGATGGAAGGCGCCGCGATCGCCCAGGTCTGTCACGAGTACGGCGTGCCGTGCGCGGTGGTGCGCACCATCTCCGATACCGCCGACGACCACGCGCCGGCTTCGTTCGTTTCGTTTTTGACGGAGATCGCGGCGGCGTATTCGAATGCGATTCTCACGCGTTTTCTTCAGGCACGCAGCGCCAGTCACTAGCTCTGCAACCCCTCGCGCACCTGCTGCAGCGCCGACGGATCCTCGATGGTCGGCAGATCGCCCGGCTCGCGTCCCTCCGCGAGCGCCGCGATGGCCCGGCGCAGCAGCTTGCCGGAGCGCGTCTTCGGCAGCATCGAGACGATCACCACGCGCGAGGGCCGCGCAATCGCCCCGAGCTGGCGGTCGACCGTCGTCATGAGATCGTCTTGCAGCTTCGTGCGCGCGCTTCCCTCCGCGTAGGCCTGCGCGTCGCGCAACACCACGAACGCCATCGCCGCCTGACCCTTCACCGGATCGGTCACGCCCACCACGGCGACTTTCGCCACAGCCGGGTGGCTCGACAGCGCTTCTTCGATCTCGCGTGTGCCGAGCCGGTGGCCGGCGACGTTGGATCACATCGTCCGTGCGCCCGAGGATCGTCACGTAGCCGTCTTCGTCCTGAATGCTCCAGTCGAACGTGGAATACACCTGGTGGTTCGGAATGCTCGACCAGTAGGTGCTGACAAATCGCTTGTCGTCGCCCCATACCGTCGACATGCAGCACGGCGGCAACGGGTAGTTCAGCGTCAGGACGCCTTTCTCGCCGGGCGGGCACGGTTCGCCCGTCAGCTCGTTGCGCAAGGTCAGATCGAAACCGGTCGACGGCACGCCTGGCGAACCGAGCTTGGTCGGCAGCGCTTCGACGCCGCGCGGAATCGCGAGCATCGGCCAGCCGGTTTCGGTCTGCCAGTAATTGTCGATCACCGGTTTGCCGAGCGCGCCGGCGATCCACGAGGCGGTCGGTTCGTCGAGCGGCTCGCCCGCCAGAAACAGCGTGCGCAGACTCGACAGGTCGGTTTTTTTCAGCAGCGCCGGGTCCTGCTTTTTCAGCACGCGCAGCGCGGTCGGCGCGGTGAACATCAGGTTGATCCGGTGCTGTTCGACAAGGCGCCACCAGATGCCGCCGGCGGGGCGGATCGGCGTGCCTTCGTACATGACGGTGGTGAGCCCGGCGAGCAACGGCGCATAGACGATGTAGCTATGGCTGACCACCCAGCCGACGTCCGACGCGGTGAACATCGTGTCGCCGGCCTTGCCTTCGAAGATGTATTCCATCGACGCCGCGAGCGCGACCGCGTAGCCGCCCACGTCGCGCTGCACGCCCTTGGGCTTGCCGGTGGTGCCGGGGACGTGTAGAGCACGTACGACGGTTCGTTCGATTCGAGCCATTCGCACGGCACGTGCGCGTCAAAGAACTGCTCGCGCAGCGGTTCGTAGTCGACCAGATAGCTGGCGTTCAGGCGCTCCGGCGCGAGCTGCCGGTCGATCAGCAGCACGCGCGGCGTCTTGTGGCTCGCGCGCGAGCGCTTCGTCGACGAGCGGTGTGTAGTCGATCACCTTGCCGCCGCGCGCGTCGGCGTCGGCGGTCACGATCAGCACCGGCTTCGCGTCGTCGATGCGCGCGGCCAGATTCGGCGCCGCGAACCCGCCGAACACGACCGAGTGAATCGCGCCGAGACGCACGCACGCGAGCATCGCGAACAGCGCCTCGGGGATCATCGGCAGATGAAATTTGTCGATCAGATAGAACGTGAAATAGCTGTTGATGCTCGCGAGGTAGAAGTACTTCGAGAACACCAGCAGGATCAGCACGCCCATCGCGAACATCACCTGGTTGCGCGACAGCGTCGCGTGAGCAGCCTGGCTGCGCACCTTTTTCACCGACGGATGCTGCTTGTACCAGCGGCCGATCTGCGTGTGAGCACGACCATCGCGACGAGCGCCGCCACCGAGAACCACGCGATGCTGCGCTGGCCGTGCGGAATCACGATCAGCGCGGCGAGCAGCGGCCCGAGCGACGATCCTGCATTGCCGCCCACCTGGAACAGCGACTGCGCGAGTCCGTGGCGGCCGCCGGACGCCATGCGCGCAACGCGCGACGATTCCGGATGAAACACCGACGACCCGCAGCCGACCAGCGCCGCGGCCAACAGCAGCACGCCGAAATTCGGCGCCATCGACATCAGCAGCAGGCCGGCTCATGTCGTTGAGCAGATGCGAAAAGCTGATCGCGCCGAGCACGGAGTACACGGTACGCTGCACCCTGGCGGCCGGTTGTCTGGCGGCTTCCCCGGCTGAGGGCGCGGCAGCCGCGGCGGCCGAAGCAGCCGAAGCGGCGGTGGCAGGCACGGCACTGCTGGGGCGGGCTGACGCGCTGGCAGGTGCGCGTTTATCGAGGCTGGTTTCCATGCGTTTTTCAGAAGAGAAAGGACGGGGCAATCTCTGGCTGGCGGCGCGGCGCGCTTGTGGCTGGCGTCGTTGCGGCATAACGACGCGGCGTGGCGTGCGCTCAGCTATTCGTCGAAGTTTAATGTGGCTTGGCTGAATTGTAAGGACAAGTTTTGTCGCGAATCAGACATGGCTCGTGCGGCCCGGCGCGTCCCAATAAATAAGTCAGACGGATTTTGGGCCATGTATAAAACGGGCGCGGCGCGCGCTCACAAAGCGGCGTGCTGAGGACCGGGTGATACACAATCGTCGGTACGGGCAAAACCGGGGCAAACCACACTAAAGATCGCGGACGCCGATGCCGTAGACCCGGAAGGAAAAGAAGCAATGCCGGAATCGACCTTTGCGGCAGGTTCTAAACGTGGGGACGGGGAATATGAAAGCAGTTTCGCTGGGCAGCCGGAAGAGCGCGGGGTTCGTTCCGGACGCAGAGGTGGCGGGGAGGTTGCCGTCGCGGAGAAAGGGTAGCCGTGCGCGGGTCGCGCGGCTCAAGGGCCTGTCCGTCAAGGCCATGTTGCGCCTGGCTTTTGCGGTGCTGCTCGTCGGCACGCTCGCCATCGGCGTGTTTTCGCTCACGCAGATCAGCCGCCTGAACGCCTCCGCCCAATCCATCTACGATCAGGGGCACGTCGCGAGCCGCGCCGCCGAGGAAGCCCGCGGCCACATGCTGCGCGCGAGCCGCGCGCAAAAAATGCTGTTGACGGCGACCACCGCCAAGGAGCGCGACGAACTGGGCGCCGACATCGACAAGGGCTTGAGCGGCCTCGCCGCCGAGCTGGGCACGCTGCAACAGTACGTCGACAAATCGAACGCGAAAGCCGTTGAGAATCAGAAGAAGTTTGCCGCTGCCGTCACCACATGGAGCACGCATCTGCGCGACTTCGTGAAGCTCGTGAAAGCTCAGCCGCTCGACCTTTCGCAGATGAACTGGCAGGTCGGCACGCAGGACGTGTCGCTGCTGGTCGAAACCGGCAAGCTCGAAAAACTCGTCGACGAACTCGTCGCGGAGCGCGGCACTGCGGCGAAGGCGACCATTGACGCCTCCAGTTTCATTTACCACTCGTCGTTCGTGATGCTGGCCGTGATGACGATCGCGTTGATCGTGCTCGCCGCCGCCATCAGCGAGTGGGTGGTGCGGCGTCTCGCGCGCCAGCTGGGCGGCGAGCCGGCCTACGCGAAGGAAATCGCGAGCCGGATCGCGGCGGGCGATCTGTCGAATCACATCAAGCTCGGGCGTAAGGACCAGTCGAGCGTGCTGTATGCGCTTTCCGACATGCAAAGCGGTCTCGCGACGACGGTGTCGGATATTGCGTCGAGTGCGGACGCGATCGCCACAGCATCGAGCGAAATTTCGATGGGCAACGCCGATCTTTCGCAGCGCACCGAGCAGCAGGCGATGGCGCTCGAGCGCACCGCGACCAGCATGGAGCAGTTGACCTCGACGGTCCGCCAGAACGCCGGCCAGGCGAATCTGAAGGCGAGCACGCTTGCCAACAACGCGTCGGAGATCGCGGAGAAGGGCGGCGATGTGGTGAGCCGCGTCGTCGCGACGATGAACGAGATCAACGAGAGCGCGCGCAGCATCGGCGACATCATTGGCGTGATCGAGGGAATCGCGTTCCAGACCAACATTCTGGCACTGAATGCGGCGGTCGAGGCGGCGCGGGCCGGCGAGGAAGGCCGCGGCTTTTCGGTCGTCGCCGCCGAAGTGCGCAACCTCGCGCAGCGCAGCGCCGCCGCCGCGAAGGAGATCAAGGGGCTGATCAGCACGTCGGTGGAGCGCGTGAGCAACGGCTCGACCCTCGCGCAGGACGCCGGCCAGACTATGGACGAAGTGGTCAAGGCGGTGAAGCGCGTGACCGACATCATGGGCGAGATTTCGGCGGCTTCGTCGGAGCAGAGCGCGGGCATCGAAGAGATCAACCTGGTCGTCGCGCAGATGGATTCGGGCACGCAGCAGAACGCGGCGCTCGTCGAGCAGGCGACCGCCGCGGCGAGATCGCTCGACGATCAGGCGCACGGCCTCAAGCAGATGGTGGGCAAGTTCCGGCTGTAAAGACGGCGCGGCAGGCGCGCTGCCTGCCGCTATCTTGAGAGTGAGCGCGGCCCGCTCCCGGCTTCGCTCAGCTCTCCTTGACGACCACGGTGCAGGTAATGCCCGCCGCCAGCATGACCCCGTCGGGCACCGAGTCGATCTTCACGCGCACCGGCACGCGCTGCGCGAGCCGGACCCAGTTGAACGTCGGGTTGACGTCGGCGAGCAGTTCGCGGCTTTGCGGATTGTCGCGGTCGTAAATGCCGCGCGAGATGCTTTCCACGTGGCCTTGCAGCGTACCGCCGCTCATCAGGCGCACTTCGGCCTTGTCGCCGATACGCACGTGCGGCAGCTTGGTTTCCTCGAAGTAGCCATACCCAGAACGAGTGACTGTCGACAATGGCGAGCTTCGCCGCGCCGGCCGTCGCGTAATCGCCGCGAAACACGTTGAGGTTGGTCACGTAGCCGTCCACGGGCGACACCACCCGCGTGCGCGCGAGGATTCAGCTTCGCGGCGTCGAGCGCGGCGAGGGCCTGCTGATACGCCGCCTCGGCAGCCGACGCCGTGTGCGCCGCATTCTCTTGGCTTTCTTTCGACACCACGAGCGAATCCATGTCCGCGCGCCGCCGCGCGTCGTCGCGCTTCATCTGCAGCCCGGCCTTGCGCGCGGCCACCGCGGCCTGCGCCTGCTCGACGGCGATCTCGTAGTGCGACGGATCGATCTGCATCAGCAGGTCGCCTTTCTTCACGAGTTGATTGTCTTTAACCGGCAGATCGACCACGGCGCCGGAGACGTCCGGCGCAACGTTCACTATTTCGGCGCGCACGCGTGCGTCGCGCGTCCACGGTTCGTCCATGTAATGGACCCACAGCATGCGCCCCAAGACGATCGCGACGATAAAAATAACGGCTGTCGCAACGAAGCCAACAAGATTTCGGATAGTCATGTTTCGACTCTGATCAACGATAAACGGCGAGCCCAGCACGCCGCACACACACGAGCAGGCTGGCCCGGAAAAGCGACGGATGCCACACCACGCGATAGACGCCTGTACAGGCGATCACGCGATCCAGCACCCAGGTCAGCGCGGCGCCCGCGACGAACAGCAGCACGATGGTGGGCACGTAGGCGTCGAAAACGGCAATGTCACGCGGCATGAGCGACTCCTTGCGATGCGTCGGCCCGCGCAGCCGTCAACGGCTCCAGCGGCGACTGCGGATCGAGCAACGCGGTACGGATGAAATGCAGCTGGGTCAGAATGCGCTGCAATTGATGGCGCTCCGCACGCGGCCGCTCGAAGAGCGCGCTCAGCGCGTCGTCCATGGCGCGCAGCGACACGCGCCACGCCATCGTGTTCGCGTAGCGCGCCTCGGCGGGCAGCGCGGCGACTTCGCGGCGCAGGTCGATCACCGCGTTGCCCACTTCGAGTACCGAGAAGAGCCACCGCAAGGTGTCGCGCCGCGCCGCCGGATCGTCCTGGGCGAGGGCGTTGATCTGGAACATCAGATCGCGCGCGCCGCTCGCGAGCACGACCTGACGCCGCAGGTCGGCGAGCAGCCGGTTGCGCAGCCACGGCGTGGACGGCGGCAGCAGCACGGCAAACGCGACGGAGGACACCAGCATCGACAGCACCAGCGCCATGGCGTCGTTGATAAAGCTGCTCGGGTCGTAGCGCACCACACGTTGTCCGGGCCGGCCAGGAAGCAGAAGAAGATGCAATAGCCGACGCCGTAGCCGGCCAGCGCGGGCCGCGTCGTCATAAACACGCCGAGCAGCAGGAACGGCGCGAGCGCGCGGTGCACAGCAGCGGAAATCCGTCGATGCGCGGAAATACGCCGTAGACCGCGAGCAGGCCCATCGCCGAGGCGGCGAGCGTGCCGCCGGCCATCTGGAACACGGTGCGTTTCGGATCCGGCGACGACGACGCCAGCGCGCACACCGCCGCCGCGTTCAGCGTCAGCGTCGAGCCGCTCGGCCACGCGGTGGCGATCCAGAACGCGCCGAGCACCATCATCACGAGCGCCGCGCACAGACCGGCGACGCCGGCCGCGATGGCGTTCGTCTTCGGCTCGTAGCGCTCGACCCAGCGCTCGCGCTCGTGCGTGTCCACGGCGAGCGACGCATACGTGGCCGCGTAGGCATGCAGATCGTCGATAAAGCGGTACAGCAGTTCCGCACCCGTGTCGAAGTCGAGCAGCGGCGCATCGGGATGAACCTCCAGCGCGGCGCGGCAACTCGGCCTTGTACGTGTCGAGCTGGGCGGCGGCGTGTGCGGCGTCGGCGGCGCTCAGCACCGGTTCGCCGGACTTCGCGAGCAAGGGCGCGATTTCCCTGAAGTACGGTTCGAGCGCGTCGATGGCGATCGCCGCGCCGTGCGTGCCGGCCTCGCGCAAGCGGTTCATCAGCTGATGCAGCGCGTGAAAGCGCGTCGACGCGGTCATGAACTCGCTGTTCAGGCGCGCGAGGCGGCCGCCGCGCATCCGCGAATCCGGGCCTTCGAACACCGCGACGCTGCGCGCCGCCTCGAAGCCGACAATATCCGCGACGAAGCGCGCATTGGTCGCTTCGATCTGCGCGCGGTCGTTGCGGCCGGCCAGCGACGCGGACACGTAATCGACAAACGCGGAGAAACGCGCGCGCACGGCGCCGCGCATCTGCAAGCCGGCGAACTGCGGAAACACGAGGCCGCTCACGGCGCCCGCGCAGACGATGCCGAGCAAGACTTCCGCGACGCGCGTGAGCGCGGCGAGAAATGCGCCGTCCGGATGCTGTGAGGCGGGTATGCCGATCAGCGCGGCGCTATAGCCGGCCAGCACGAAGCCCTAAGACCTGAAGTTGCGGTTGCGCGCGGCGCCGGCGGTGCAGATGCCGACCCACACCGCCGTCGTCGCGATGAACAGTTCCGGCTGCTGCGCGAATAGCCCGATCAACGCGAGCATCACGACGAGGCCGACGAGCGTGCCGCAGATCCGGTAGAAGCTCTTGGCGAACACCATGCCGCTTTGCGGCTGCATCACGATGAAGACGGTGGTCATGGCTGTGCGCGGCTGCGGCAGGTCGAGTTTCATCGCGATGCCGAGCGCGAGAAAGCACGCGGCGAGCGCCTTGCAGAGGTAGATCCACGTGATGCCGTCGGTGCGCGCCCAGTCGGAGGCGGCGCTGTACCAGGCGGCGAACGACGCGGGGCGCGAGGCGCGGGTAGAGGTTGTCGACATGACGGGCTTCCTCACTCGGCTGCGGACGTGGCGGCTGGGGCGGTGTTTTTCTTCTCGCCCTTGCCGTGTCCCGGCAGTGTCGCGCTGGCCACCGGTCCGTTGGCGGGATCGTCGAGGCCGCCGCCCAAAGCCGTGACCAGCGACGCATGCGCGCCAAGGCGCTCCGCCTGCACCTTCGCGACGCCTTCCTGCGCGCGCAGCAACTGGTTCTGCGCGATCAGCACGTTCACGTAATCTGTCAGACCGCGGCGATAACCTTCGCGCGACGGTTCGTAGTTCTTACGCGCGGCGGCTTCGGACCGTCGTGCGTCCTCTGCCTGCGTGCCGAGCGAGCGGATGCGGATGCCCTGGTCCGAAATGTCCTTCAGCGCGCCGACGATCGTCTGGTTGTAATGCTCGACGGCCTCGTCATAACCGGCCGACGCGGCGCCGAGCTGCGAGCGCAGGCGGCCGCCGTCGAAGATCGGCAGCGACAGCGCCGGCCCGGCGCTCCAGCTGTGCGACGGATTTTTCAGGAACTGGAAGAGCGGCCCCATCGCCGCATAGCCGCCGATCGACGCCAGCAGGTCGATGTCCGGATAAAACTCGGCCTTTGCGACGTCGATGCCGCGCGCCTGCGCCGCCACGGTCCAGCGCGCGGCGACCACGTCCGGCCGATGGCCGATCAACTCCGCGGGCAGCGCGCTCGGCAAGCCGGCGGGCGCGGCGAGCGAGAGCACCGGCCGCCGGATCGCGTCGCCCGCGCCCGGGCCCTTGCCCGCGAGCGCCGCCAACTGGTTGCGGCCGAGCGCGATCTTTTCCTCGAGGGCGTCGATTTCGCGTTCGTATTCCGGCAGCGGCGTCTGCGCCTGACTCACTTCCAGTTGCGTGCCGATGCCGCCTTTCAGGCGCCGACTGGCCAGGTCGGCGATTTGCTGCTGTTGCTGCAAGCTCGCGCGGGCGATGTCGAGCAGCGCGTAATCGAGTGACATCTGGATGTAGGTCCGCACCACGTTCGCCTGCAGTTCGAGCTGCGCGGCGCGGGCGTCGGCGGCGTTGCTGTCTTTGCCCCAGAGGTCGAGGTGATACGACAGCGCGAGCGTGCCCGTGTTGTTCCACGATTGCTCGCCCGCGAGCGGTCCCGGGCCGTAGTACAGGTTGTCGGCCCATTACTGGCGCTTGATCGACAGTTCGCCGTTCACCTGCGGCGCGAGCGCGGAACGCGCGACGCCCGCCATCGACATGGCTTCGCGCACGCGCGCCTGGGCGGCTGCGAGGCTCGGATTGTTGGCCTGCGCGGCTTCGATCCAGGCGTCGAGTTTGCGGATCGTGATAGGCACGCCACCAGTCGGCGGCGGGCCAGCGGGCGTCGGCATCCGCCGCGCGGATCGCGCTGCCCGCATCGAGCGACGCGGGGTCGCTGCGGTTCGTTTGCGCGGCGATGCCTCCGGTACTTGCACAGCCGGCAATTGTTAATGGGATCGCAAGAACCGCGAATAGGATCGCAAGAACCGCGGCTGCCGTGATCCTTTTCGATACCGGAGACTGCACGATTTCCTCCAGAACTGACTATAGAAGAGATCGGCCAATTATATTTTTTGATGGATTGGGGAATAACCGGTAAAGATGCAAGGGATTTTTACGGAACCCGTGATAATCGGTTTTGCGGATCGTGTAACAATCGGCAGAGTTGGAATGGATAGTTGCAAAGGAAAGGTATGGATACGCTTCAGAACATGCGCGTATTTGTCCGCGTCGTCGAAGCGGGCAGTTTCACCGGTGCCGCGCAGCACCTCAATACGACGACCGCCTACGCCTCGCGGGGGCGGTGTCCGACCTCGAAGCGCATCTGCGCACGCGTCTTCTGAACCGCACCACGCGCCGCATTGCGCTGACCGAAGCGGGCGAGCGCTATCTGCAGCGCTGCGAGCAGATCCTCGCCTATGCCGATCAGGCGGAAGCCGAGGCCAGCGACGCGCATGCGCGGCCGTCCGGCAAGCTGAAGGTCCACGCCATGACGAGCTTCGTGCAGCATTACGTTGTGCCGGCCGTGGGCCGCTATCAGGAGCGCTACCCGGAAGTGCATGTCGAGCTTACGCTCGCGCAGCGCATGCCCGATCTCCTCGACGAGGGTTTCGACGTGTCGCTCACGCTCGCCACCGGCCTGCCCGATTCGGGGCTGGTGTCGCAGCGCCTCGGCAGCGCGTTCAGCGTGGCGTGCGCGTCGCCGGCTTATCTGGAAAAGCACGGCGTGCCGCACACGCCCGCCGACCTTGAGCACCACAGCTGCCTGCAAATGGTCACGCCGGTGTTTCCGCCCGACAAATGGACATTCGACGGCCCGAACGGCGAGGAAACCATCACGCTCGGCCTGGCCACCTTCTAGGTGAACGTGGCAGAGGCCATGGCCGTCGCGGTGGCGAGCGGCATGGGCGTCGACCTGATTCCGATCTACTCGGCGATCAGTGGCCTGCGCAAGGGGGAATTGGTGCGGCTCTTGCCCGACTACACGTCGCAGGAAATGAATCTGTATGCGCTTTATCCGTCGCGCCAGTATCTGGACGCCAAGATCCGCACGTGGATCGAGCATCTGCGCGACGAGCTGCCGACGACGCTCGCGGTCGATCAGGCCGAGTTGCGGAAGTTTGCGGCGGACGTAGGCGGCGCGCGGCCGGCTGGCCTGTCGGCCCTCGTGGCCTTCCCGGTCCGTTGGCTCGTTGGCCATTATCGGCGGCGTTTTCACGAGGCGTCTGTTACATCGGCGCCGCGCCGCAACATTTCCTTACTTCCGCGCCCGGATCGATTTGCTACCGTGTCGTTCATGCGCTGCGTGCTCAACCGGCGCTTCTGTCTCCGCCGCCACCGTTCGGCAATCGCACTCACCGAAGGACGAGGATTTCATGGATACGCATCTGATGACCGGCGTGGCCGTCATGTTTGGACTGATCGGCATTGCCGCATCGCGCGACCTGCTGCGCCGCCTCCGCGAGCAGCAGCCGCAACTTGCGCCGATCAAGGTCGAGCGTCCTGAAAACGGCAAGCAGCAAAACCGGCAGTAGCCTTTGACCAGCCGAATCGGCGGCGGGCGGTTGCCTGACATGCCGGCGGCGGCGCTGCGCTAGATTTCGACGACCTTGTCCCACGCAAAAAACGGATTTTCCCACTGCCCGCTGCGGCGGTCGAAATAACCGCGCGGATTGCATACCACGCGCGTGCCGTTCACCGTGTAGTCGAACGGCGTATGCGTGTGCCCATGAATCCACAGCGCGACGGGTGCCCGCACGAGCTCGGGAAGGTGGTTGACGAAGCCCGCCGACACGCGGTCGTCTGCGTAACGCTTAGCCAGACTCAAGCGATGCGGCGCGTGATGCGTGACCACGATCGTCTGGCCGGCAAACGGCTTCGCGAGCTCGTTCTCGAGCCAGGCACGCGCCTGGCGATGCAGCGCGAGCGCGTCGCTGGGTGCGAAGTCGCGCGCTTCGTCGCGTGCGCAGTTTTCCACGCCGTGCGGCCAGTTCATCTGAATGAGGCCGCGAAAGTCCAGCATGGCGCGCCGCGCTGCCTCGATCGATTCGTCCAGCGCCGCGCGGTCCGCGCCGAATAGCGCGAAATCCGTCCACAACGTCGTGCCGAGCACGCGCCAGCGGCCCTGCGGATCGATAAGCGCGGCATTGTTCAGCACGTGCACGTTGTCGACCTGCGAGGCCGCGTCGTGCAGCGCGGCCTCCAGCGCGCCGAACTCGCCGTCGTAGTACTCGTGATTGCCCGGCACGTAGACGACAGGCGCGGCGCCGTCGAAGGTTTGCGCGGCCCAGCGCGGACCCGCTGCGTGGTTGTGGATGTCCCCGGCGAGCACGATCAGATCCGCTTGCGCATGCGGAATCAGTTCCGGCTCGTCGTTCTCCAGATGCAAATCGGACAGCACACGAATTTTCACGAATACGGCTCCTTGCAGCGCTGAAAATCGACCCGTCGCCTCACGCTTTCAGCGTAGCACTTTGCCCGGGTTCATCAGGTTGAGCGGGTCGAGGGCGTGTTTGAGCGCGCGCATCAGCCGGACCTCGACGTCCTGCTTGTAATGCATCGCCTCGTCGATCTTCAACTGACCGAGCCCGTGTTCCGCGCTGATGCTGCCGCGATGCCGATGCACGCTGTTGTACACAATCTGGTTGATCGGGCTCTGGTATTGCGCGAGGAACGCCTTCGCGTCGACACCTTGGGGCGCTTGCACGTTGTAATGCAGATTGCCGTCGCCGAGATGGCCGAACGTCACCATGCGCGAGCCGGGCGTGGCCAAGGCGACAGCCGCGTCGGTTTCCTCGATGAAGTGGCCGATGCGCGAAATCGGCACGGCAATGTCGTGCTTGATATTCATGCCTTCCTCGGCCTGCGCGAGCGGGATATGTTCGCGCAGATTCCAGAACGCCCGCGACTGCGCGAGACTTTCGGCGACCACGGCGTCCTGTACCACGCCGTCTTCAAGCGCCTTTTCCATCAGACGCTCGAAGAGTGCTCGCGCGTGGTCCTCGCTCTCGCTGTCGGACAATTCGAGCAGCACGATTTGCGCGTGCGGTTCGGCGAACGGATAGCGCATGTGCTCGAAGTGCCGGCCCACTAGCCGCAGGCAAAAGTCCGACATCAATTCGAAGCCGGTCAGAAGCGGCCCGGCGATGCTTTGCGCGAGCGACAAAAAATCCAGCGCCGCATGCGGCGAGGCGAGCGCGGCAAGCGCCGTGACGCGCGCCGCGGGCTGCGGATGCAGCTTCAACACCGCCGCGGTGATGATGCCGAGCGTGCCTTCTGCGCCGATGAACACGTAGCGCAGATCGTACGGTGTTGTCCTTGCGCAGCCCGCGCAGACCGTCCCACAGTTCGCCTTGCGGCGTGACGACTTCGAGGCCGAGGCACAGCTCGCGTGTGTTGCCGTAGCGCAGCACGCCGGTGCCGCCCGCGTTGGTCGCGAGATTGCCGCCGATCGTGCAACTGCCTTCCGCCGCGAGGCTCAATGGGAAGAGGCGCCCGGATTCTTCCGCGCGCTTCTGCACTTCGGCGAGGATCACGCCGGCTTCGACCGTGATCGTGTTGTTGTGCGGATCGACGTCGCGCACCCGGTTGAGCCGCCGCAAGCTCACGACCGCCTGCGCGCCGCTCGCGTCCGGCGTGGCGCCGCCGGCGAGACCCGTGTTGCCTCCTTGCGGCACGAGGGGCACGCCGTGTTCGACGGCGAGCCGCACGAGCGCCGCGACCTCAGCGGGCGTGGCGGGGCACAGCACCGCGCAGGCCGCGCCGGTGTAGCGGCGGCGCCAGTCGGTCAGATACGGCCCCGTGTCGTGCGCGTCGGTCAACACATGGGCGGCGCCGATGGCGTCGCGGCAGGCTGCAAGAAAAGCGGTTTGGGTCATGTCGGTCGGTGAGCGGCGTTCGGGCGGGGAAGCGATGTGGAGACTGTCAGACGTCCGCGCTGCCCGGACGTTCGCCGCGCTTTTCGCGGCTTCTTTCGTCGCTTCTTTCGCCGGGTTTTTGGCTGCGTCTTTCGCGGCCTTCTTTGCCGCGCGCTTGAAGGGCGCCACGTAGGCAAGCGTAGCGACGAAGAACACGATGGTGAGCGCGGCTTCAAGCCAGCCGAGGCCGGCGCTCAAGCCACGGTCGCTCCAGCCGCGCACGACGCCCTCGGCGAAATAGAGCAGGATCAGCATCGACGCCCATTGGAACGTGTAAAGACGCTGCCGCCACACGCCCGGCAGCGCGAGCATGAGCGGCACAGCCTTGAGCACGAGCGCCGAGCCGCCGGGGCGCAGCGGCGCGAGCCACAGCTCCCATGCAATGGACAACGCAATCAGCGCGACGAGCGACGCCGTCGCGCCGAGCGCAACGGCGAGCGTTTTGGCGGCGCGCGGCGGCGTCATCGCATTGCGGCGTCCGACCACGAGGCGCGTCGGGCAGCGCAGCTGCGCGGCACGCGCGAGGCCGTCCGCGTAGCTGTTGCAGGCCATGAAATCGGTGTGAAAGAGCTGCGTTTCACCCCTCGCCGAAACGCGCTCCATGAGCCGCTGGTTCATGCCGTGCAGCCAGAAGCCGGGACCGGGGCACGAAGGTTTCGCCGCGAACGTGGAATGCGACCATTGATTGACCATGCCGATGGCTTCGGGTTCGTCGTGGAGGGCCGCTGCAAGCAAGGTGTCGGAGACCGCCATCGGCGAGGCGGTGGCGAGGAGGGCGAGATGCGTGGTCCGCTCTGCATGGCGGCCGGCGAAGTCGAGCGCGACGAGCGAGCCCATGCTATGGCCGGCCACGAATGCACGCGCGACGCCCGCGGCGTCGCGCAGGGCGGCGAGCCAGTCCGCCAGCGCCGCAATGGTACGCAGCGCGGGACCGGCGCTGCGGCAGTGTCCGGGCAGATACACCGCCAGCACGCCGAAGCCGTGGTGCGCGAAGTAGCACGTTTGCAGCGCCCACACGCTGTGGTCGTGCTCGGCACCGTGAATGAAGACGGCCGTCGGCAGGGCGGGATCGAACGGTTTGCCGCCGGTATAGGCGTAGGCGGGCTTGCCTTGAACGGTCAGGATCATGCGGACTCCGGGCGCGGTTGCGAGGTGGGGGAGCCGCCTGTCGTCGGTGCGCCGTTCTGCGGGGCTTTTTCGGGTGCTTCCGGTTCTGCTTTGGGGGCTGCTTGGGGGACTGCTTTGGGCGCTGTTTTTTGCGAGGCTTTTTGTGACGCTTTCAAACCGCGCTTCAGGTCGTCGATGAGATCGTCGGGGTCTTCGAGGCCGATCGAGAGCCGGATCGTGCCTTCCGCGATGCCCGCCGCGGCGAGCGCGGCGGCGTCCATCCGGAAGTGCGTGGTCGAAGCAGGATGAATCACCAGCGAGCGCGCGTCCCCGACGTTGGCCAGATGCGAGAACAGCGACAGCGCTTCGATGAAGCGGCGGCCGGCGTCCCGATCGCCGCGCAGGTTGAAGCTAAACACGGCGCCCGCGCCGCGCGGCAGCAGCCGCTGCGCGAGCGCGTGATCGGGATGCGTCGGCAGCTCGGGATAGGCGACGGCCTCGA
The DNA here is from genome assembly GCA_940746715.1 of uncultured Paraburkholderia sp. Lineage (GTDB taxonomy): Bacteria > Pseudomonadota > Gammaproteobacteria > Burkholderiales > Burkholderiaceae > Paraburkholderia. The sequence goes on along the minus strand of CALNWN010000001.1, from coordinate 662,279 downwards.
CCGCCGCATGTCCGGCGAGAAACTCGACCACGCGGCGGGTGTTTGCGACGTGCCGCTCCATGCGCAGCGGCAAGGTTTCGATGCCTTGCAAAAGCTGCCAGGCGGCTTGCGGATGCAGGCACGCGCCGAAGTCGCGCAAGCCTTCGCGGCGCGCGCGCAGCAGGAAAGGCGCAACGGTGTTTTCCTCGCTGAACACCATGCCGTGGAAGCCGTCGTAAGGCTCGGTGAATTCGGGAAAGCGTCCGGACGCGTCGAAGTCGAACGTGCCGCCGTCCACCAGCACGCCGCCGATGGTGGTGCCGTGGCCGCCGAGGAATTTGGTCGCCGAATGGTAGACGAAGTCCGCGCCGTGCTCGAACGGCTTCTGCAGGTAAGGCGTGGTGAAGGTGGAGTCGACGAGAAGCGGCACCCGGTGCTCGTGGGCGATCTGCGCGACGGTGGCGATGTCGAGCACGTCGAGGCCCGGATTGCCGAGCGTTTCGCCGAACAGGAGGCGTGTGTTCGGGCGCAAGGCCGCCCGCCATCCGTCAATATCGCCGGGTCTGACGAAGCTCGTTTCGATGCCGAAGCGGCGCAACGTGTAATGCAGCAGATTGTGCGAGCCGCCATACAGCGCGCTCGAAGCGACGATATGGGAGCCTGCGCCCATCAGCGTGACGATCGCGAGATGCAGCGCGGCCTGGCCGCTCGCCGTGCCGATCGCGCCCGCGCCGTTTTCCAGCGCGGCGACGCGCTCTTCGAACACGGCCACGGTCGGATTCGAGATGCGCGAGTAGACGTGTCCGGCGCGCTCCATATTGAATAGCGCGGCGGCGTGGTCGGCGTCGCGAAACGAGAACGAAGTGGTCTGGTAGATGGGCGTGGCGCGCGCGCCGGTGGCGGGATCGGGCGCGGCGCCGGCGTGCAGCGCAAGCGTATCGAAACGGTTGGCGGACATGCTGGTCGGCGAGGCCACGGACAGCCTCGCGAAAGGTCAAGGTGGCGGCCATCGTATCACCGGCAGGTACTGCTTCAAGCGCGGTTTTCCCCATGCGCGCGCCTGCGCGGCAGCCGCAAGCGCGTGCCGCGCGGCCCCGGCGGAACGGCGCAGCGCCCGCCGCGCCTTGATGGGCGGGCCGCTTTCCTTTTATGGGCCTTTCCGCTAGGATCGAAAGTTATTGATGCATTACATGCCTAGCGGGTATTTCGGGAGACAGATCATGCGAGTCAGCGACATTCTTAAAGTCAAAGGCAACACCCTATTCACGGTTACGCCGGATACCGCGCTGCACGACGCAGTCGTCACCATGGCCGAGCACGACATCGGCTCGCTCGTCGTAATGGAATACGGCGACTTGGTCGGCATGCTGACCTTTCGCGAGATCATTCTTACGCTCAAGGAGAATGGCGGCAGCGTGGGCACGTCCACCATTCGTAAGGTCATGGACGATCATCCGCTCACCTGCACGCCGGAAACGGACGTCAACGAAGTGCGCCGCATGATGCTCGAGCATCACGTGCGTTATCTGCCTGTGCTGGAAAGCCGCACGCTGATGGGCGTGATTTCGTTCTATGACGTGGCGAAGGCCGTGGTCGAAGAGCAGTGCTTCGAAAACCGCATGCTGAAGGCGTATATCCGCGACTGGCCGGAAGAGCAGGGGCAGCAGCCGGCGCGTTGACGCGCGGCGGGAGTTAGCATCGAGTGAAGGCGTGCGCGAAAGCGCGCGCCTTTTTTGTGCGCGCCGCCATGGCTCGTCGCACGGCTTGCGGCGGTGTTGCGCAGGCGCCCACTTCGCAATCCGTTGGCGAACTTCATGAGTCAGAGCCCTTTGCCTCCTACGCCTCCCACGCCCACGCTGCCGGCCGCCCGCCGCGCCGCGCCGCGCCGCGCGCGAGCGTAGCAGCCATGACTCGCAGTTCAGATTGCTCGGCGAGCGCCGTTTCGTGCCGTTCTTCTGGACGCAGTTCCTCGGCGCGATGAACGACAACGTCTTCAAGATCGACTTTACGTCGCTCGTCACGTTTCAGGCGGCGCGCTTCTCGGGCGTCGACGCGAAAACCGCGGCGTTTCTGATCTCGGCCATTTTCATCCTGCCGTTCGTGCTGTTGTCGGCCACGTCCGGACAGATCGCCGACAAGTACGACAAGGCGATGCTGACGCGTTTCGTCAAGACTTTCGAGATCGTCGTCATGCTGATCGGCGGCGCGGGTTTTCTGCTGCACAGCGCACCGCTCCTGTATCTGTGCACGTTTCTGATGGGTGTGCATTCAACCGTGTTCGGCCCGGTCAAGTATTCGTACTTGCCGCAACATCTGTCGAGCCAGGAACTGGTCGGCGGCAATGGGATGGTCGAGATGGGCACGTTCGTCGCGATTCTCGCCGGCACGATTGTCGGCGGCGCAAGCGCGGGTTTCGTCGAGCATGGCGCGCTCGTGCTGGCCTGCGCGTGCGTGGCGATTGCGCTCGCCGGGCGCGTGGTGTCGAGCTTCGTGCCGGTGACGGCGGCGCCGCAGCCGGACTTGCGCATCAACTGGAATCCGGTCAGCGAGACGTGGCGCAATCTCAAGCTCGCGCGCGAAAACCGCACGGTGTTCCTGAGCCTGCTCGGCATATCGTGGCTCTGGTTCGTGGGCGCGACGTTTCTGTCGTCGTTCTTCAGCTTCGCCAAAGACGTGCTTTCAGCGAATCCGGACGTCGTCACCGTGCTGCTGGCACGTTCTCGATCGGTATCGGCCTTGGGTCGCTGTTGTGCGAAAAACTCTCCAAGCGGCGTATCGAAATCGGCCTCGTGCCGCTCGGCTCGATCGGCATGAGCGTGTTTGCCATCGATCTTTTTTTCGCGAGCCACGCGTTGCTGCCCGCCGGGCACCTGTTGAGTGTGGGCGAGTTTCTCGCGCGCCTCGCGCATTGGCGCGTGCTGGCCGATCTGTTCCTGCTCGCCATGTTCGGCGGCTTCTACAGCGTGCCGCTTTATGCGCTGATCCAGAGCCGCAGCCAGCCGAGTCACCGCGCACGCATCATCGCCGCGAACAATATTCTGAATTCGCTTTTCATGATCGTGTCGGCGCTCATGGCGGTCGCGCTGACGGCGGGCTTCAGCATTCCGGCCATCTTTCTCGTGACCGCGCTTTTGAATATCGTGGTGGCGACCTACATCTATTCGCTCGTGCCGGAGTTTCTGCTGCGCTTTATCGCGTGGCTGCTGGTGCACACCTTCTACCGGATTCGCCTCGTGCACGCCGAGCGCATTCCCGAGGAGGGCGCCGCCATGCTCGTGTGCAACCACGTGAGTTTCGTGGATGCAGTCGTCATCATGGCCGAAAGCCCGCGGCCCATCCGCTTTGTCATGGACCATCAGATCTTCCGCACGCCGTTCGCGGGCTGGGTGTTTCGTCATGCGAAAGCCATTCCGATCGCGCCCGCGCATCAGGACGCCCAGCTTCTGGCAAGCGCCTACGAGCGCTGCGCGCAGGCGCTCGCCGAGGGCGAACTGGTGTGCATTTTCCCCGAAGGCAAGCTCACCCGGACCGGCGACATGAATCCGTTCCGTCATGGCGTCACCGAGATCATTCGCCGCACGCCGGCGCCGGTGATTCCGATGGCGCTGCGCGGGCTGTGGGGCAGCGTGTTTTCCCGCTCCGACGACGCGCTGGCCGCGGCCGGTGCAAAAAGGCGTGATGAGCCGCCTGACACTCGCGGTCGGCGAGCCGATAGAACCGGCGCTTGCGACCCCGGAACGGCTTCAGAGCGTCGTCATGGAATTGCGCGGCGCGCGGAAGTAGGACGGCCTTGTCCAGAAGTCATAAGCCAGCGCCCGGCGCAGTCTCGCGCCCGACGGGCTGGCATAATAGCGTCTTTCCCGCATCCTTTGGACGACGCTCATGTCCGGCAACACCCTCGGTACGCTCTTTACTGTCACGACCTTCGGCGAATCGCACGGCCCGGCTATCGGCTGCGTGATCGACGGCTGCCCGCCGGGCATGGCGCTCAGCGAAGCCGACATCCAGCTCGAACTCGACCGCCGCAAGCCGGGCACGTCGCGCCACGTCACGCAGCGTCAGGAAGAAGACAAGGTCGAGATCCTCTCGGGCGTGTTCGAGGGCGAGACCACCGGCGCGCCCATTGCGCTGCTCATTCGCAACACGGACCAGCGCAGCAAGGACTACGGCAATATCGCGGATACCTTCCGTTCGGGCCACGCCGACTACACCTACTGGCAGAAGTACGGCATTCGCGACTATCGCGGCGGCGGCCGTTCGTCGGCGCGTCTGACTGCGCCCACGGTCGCGGCCGGCGCGGTCGCGAAGAAATGGCTGCGCGAAAAATTCGGCACGGAGGTGCGCGGCTACATGGCGGCGCTCGGCGAGATCGACGTGCCCTTCGTCGATTGGGCGCAGGTGCGCGAAAACCCGTTTTTCGTGCCGAACGCGGATATCGTGCCGCAGCTCGAAGCGTATATGGACGCGCTGCGCAAGGACGGCGACTCGATCGGCGCGCGCATCAACGTGGTGGCTTCGGGCGTGCCCGTCGGCCTCGGCGAACCGCTGTTCGACCGCCTCGACGCGGACATCGCTCACGCCATGATGGGGATCAACGCGGTGAAGGGCGTGGAGATCGGCGCCGGTTTTGCGAGCGTCGCGCAGCGCGGTTCCGTGCATGGCGACGAGCTGACGCCGGAAGGTTTCGTCGGCAATCATGCGGGCGGTGTGCTCGGCGGTATTTCGACCGGTCAGGACATCACCGTGTCGATCGCGATCAAGCCGACCTCCAGCATTCGCACGCCGCGCCGCTCCATCGACAAGGCGGGGCAGCCGGCAGTTGTCGAAACGTTTGGCCGGCACGACCCGTGCGTCGGCATACGCGCTACGCCCATCGCGGAAGCCATGTTCGCGCTCGTGTTGATCGACCACGCGTTGCGCCACCGCGCCCAATGCGGCGACGTCTCGGTCAGCACGCCGAAGATCGCGGCTAGCGCGCCGTAATCAACGCCGTCACCGTTTTTCAATCGCACTGAGCGAGCGGCGTTTTTCGCATGAGTCATCTTTCTTTCGAGCCGGCAGGCCCTGGTCTGCCGGCGTTGCGCGCACCCGCGTGGGCGCCGCATGCCACCGCGCACGACTGTGTCGCGTTCGCTCAGGCGCTGCTGCAGCAGGCCGGCCGCGACAAAGCGCTGCAACATGAAGCGCTCGTCGCGCTGGTGCGCGCTTACGAGGCGGATCCGACGTGCGAACCGGCGCTGCTTCACACAATCGCGCAGACGGCGTTTGCCGTACGCGATTGGGCGCTCGTCGAATCGGCAACCGCGCTGCTGCTCACGCAAAATTCCGCGGATGCCAACGCGCTGGTCTGGCGCGCCGCCGCCGTCCAGCATCGCGACGACTTCGCTGCCGCCGAGCAGTTGCTGCGCGAGGCCGTGCGCGTTGCGCCGGGCAATCCGGTGGCGCTGCACAAGCTGGCGTTATGCATCAAGGAGCAGGCGCGCTTTGCAGAAGCGGAGGCGTTGCTGCGTCACGTGCTCGCGTTGTCGCCGGATAGTGCGCATGCATTATTCGATCTTTCCGAACTCGAGATTCGCAGCGGGCGTTTCGCCGAAGGCTGGGCGCATTACGAATCGCGCGTTGCTTTCGCCGGCGGCGAGCTGAATCACGCGCAGCATGCGCTCGCCGAGATCAGCGCGCCGTGGCAAGGCGAGTCGCTGGCGGGGAAGACGCTCGTCGTGTATGGCGAGCAAGGCAACGGCGATTGCCTGTGGGCGGTGCGTTTTCTGCCGCTACTCGCCGAACGGGCGCGGCGCGACGGCGGCACGGTGATCTTCGGTCATGACGGGCCGTTGCGGCATCTGTTCGAACGGACGTTGCCCGCCGATCTGCGGCTCGAAACAAGTCTGGAAACCCGGCCGGATTTTCATTGCGGGCTGATGAGCTTGCCGCTGCGCCTCGGCATTCTGGATGCGGCGGGGTGGGGCGCGCCTTATTTGAGTGCGGACCCGCTCATGTGGAAACCTGGCGGCGGCGTGTGCAAGCCTGCGTGTATGCCAACCCCGGCAATCGCACCGTTGGCTTGGTTTGGAACGGCAACCCTGAGCATATCCGCGACGCACGGCGCTCCGTGCCAGCGGAGCAACTGGAGCCTTTACTCGGCGTGGCGGGCGTGACGTATTTCGCGCTGTCGCCGGGACGTGGCGAGACCGTCGCACAGTGGCGCGCGAAGGGGTTTGATGTGGTCGACCTCACGCCACACTTTCAGTCGGGATTCGACGATGTCGCCGCCTTGCTGGCGAACCTCGATCTGACGGTCACGATCGACAGGGGCCCGCTCATCTCGCGGGCGCCCTCGGTGTGCCGACGTGTCTGATGATCGACCACGTATCGGCATGGTTCTGGGGCAGCGAGTCGACGGCAACGCCCTGGTACGATTCGCTCCAACTGTTCAGGCAACCCGCAGTGGGCGCCTGGGAGCCGGTGGTGGAACGGGTGCGCGCGCATCGAACGGATGGCGCGCGGCCGAGCTTCAGGTCGCTGAGTGAGTTGGCTGTGCAACGCAGGCACGGGCACCGGCTTGCGTTGCGCAGCGCGGCATCACATGTTCGGATAATTCGGTCCGCCGCCGCCTTCCGGCGTCACCCACACGATGTTCTGCGTCGGGTCCTTGATGTCGCAGGTCTTGCAGTGCACGCAGTTCTGCGCGTTGATGACGAGCCGCTCGCTGCCGTCGTCGTTTTTCACGAACTCGTACACCGCGGCCGGGCAGTAACGCGACTCCGGACCGGCATACGTCTGCCAGTTCACCTTGACCGGCACCGTTGGATCCTTCAGCGTCAGATGCGCCGGCTGGTTCTCCTCGTGATTCGTGTTCGAGATGAACACCGAGGAAAGCCGGTCGAACGTCAGCTTGCCGTCCGGCTTCGGATACACGATCGGCTTGCACTGCGACGCGGGCTTCAGCATCTCGTGATCCCAGTGCTGGTGATGCAGCGTCCACGGCACGTTGCCGCCGAACACCTTCTGCTCGATGCCGACCATCAGCGTGCCGAGATACAGGCCCTTGCTCATCCACTGCTTGAAATTGCGCGCCTTGTAGAGCTCCGTGTGCAGCCAAGAGGTCTTGAACGATTCCGGATAGGCGGCGAGTTCGTCGTTCTGGCGGCCCGCCTGAACGGCTTCGAAAGCGGCGTCGGCGGCGAGCATGCCGGTCTTGATCGCCGCGTGCGAGCCCTTGATGCGCGACGCGTTGAGAAAACCCGCGTCGTCGCCGACCAGCGCGCCGCCGGGAAACACCAGCTTCGGCAGCGACATCAGCCCGCCCGCGGTAATCGCGCGCGCGCCGTACGACACGCGCTTGCCGCCTTCGAGGAAGTGGCGGATCGCCGGATGCGTCTTGTAGCGCTGGAACTCCTCGAACGGCGACAGATATGGATTCGTGTAGCCGAGCCCCACCACGAAGCCCACCACCACCTGGTTGTTGTCCATGTGATAGAGGAACGAGCCGCCGTAGGTGTCGGCTTCCAGAGGCCAGCCCGCCGTGTGCATGACGAGCCCCGGCTTGTGCTTCGACGGATCGATCTCCCACAGTTCCTTGATGCCGATGCCGTAGACCTGCGGATCGACGCCGTCGCGCAGCCTGAATTTGTCGTTCAGCTGGCGGCCCAGATGCCCGCGCGCGCCTTCGCAGAACAGCGTGTACTTCGCGTGCAGTTCCATGCCGAGCTGGAAGTTCTCGGTCGGCTGGCCGTCTTTGCCGATGCCGAGATTGCCGGTCGCGACGCCCTTCACCGGGCCGTCGTCGTTGTACAGGATTTCAGCCGCGGGGAAGTCCGGAAAGATCTCGACGCCCAGCGCCTCGGCCTGCTGGCCCAGCCAGCGCGTGACGTTCGCGAGGCTGATCACGTAATTGCCGTGGTTCTTGAAGTTGTCCGGCAGCGCCCAGTTCGGCACGCTCTTCGCGCCCGTTTCGGTGAGAAAGAGGAAGCGGTCTTCGGTTACGTCGACCGTGAGCGGCGCGCCTTTTTCCTTCCAGTCGGGAATCAGTTCGGTGATCGCGCGCGGGTCCATCACGGCCCCGGAGAGGATGTGCGCCCCGATCTCCGAGCCTTTTTCCAGCACGCAGACGCCAAGCTCGACGTCCTTGCCGGCCGCCAGCTGCTTCAGGCGGATCGCCGCAGCAAGGCCAGCCGGGCCGCCGCCGACGATCACGACGTCGTATTCCATCGACTCGCGCGGGTCGTACTGCTCGATGAGACTTGCGGGGGTCATTGATGCTCCTCTTACCGTTAGAACGCTTTTTTCAGGATCGTATTGTGGGCGATGGATTCTTGCACTGCAACCGGATCAACGGAGATTAGCACGATCGTTCTATTTATGTGATACGGTATTGACCCGGGCATCGCTCGGGGCCGCAACTGACAACCGCATTCGTAACTACCACCGAACAAGGAACGACAATGGGCCGTTCGATCAATCTGGAAGGCAAAGTCGCGCTGATCACGGGCGCCTCGAGCGGGTTGGGCAAGCGCTTTGCGCAAGTGTTGTCGCAGGCGGGCGCCAAGGTCGTGCTGGCAAGCCGGCGCACCGAGCGGCTGAAGGAACTGCGCGCCGAGATCGAGGCGTCCGGCGGCGCGGCGCACGTGGTCTCGCTCGACGTGACCGACTACCAAAGCATCAAATCGGCGGTCGCGCACGCGGAGACCGAGGCGGGCACCATCGACATTCTGGTGAACAACTCGGGCGTGTCGACCACGCAGAAGCTCTCCGAAGTCACGCCCGCCGACTTCGAATACGTGTTCGACACGAACACGCGTGGCGCCTTCTTCGTCGCCCAGGAAGTGGCCAAGCGCATGATCATGCGCGGCAACAATGCGCAGAAACCGTCGTACCGGATCATCAATATCGCGTCCATGGCGGGCCTGCGCGTGCTGCCGCAAATCGGCCTCTATTCGATGAGCAAGGCGGCCTTCGTCCACATGACGAAGGCCATGGCGCTGGAATGGGGCAAGCACGGCATCAATGTGAATGCGATTTGTCCGGGATATATCGACACGGAGATCAACCATCACCACTGGTCGACCGAGCAAGGGCAAAAGCTCGTCTCGATGCTGCCGCGCCATCGCGTCGGCAAGCCCGACGATCTGGACGGCCTGTTGCTGCTGCTCGCGGCCGACGAATCGCAGTTTATCAACGGCTCGGTGATCGCCGCCGACGACGGCTTCGGCCTCTCGTGACCTCGCCGGCCTATGCCGTACGTCCGTGCGGCATGCGTGCCGGATTTAATCCCTGAAGAAGTAGGAAGAGTAGAAGCACAATGAGCGATTTTCACGCAGTTTTTGAGATGTCGATGCCGATCCGCTGGGGCGACATGGACGCATTTGGCCATGTGAACAACACGGTTTATTTCCGCTACATGGAGCAGGTGCGCATTTCCTGGTTCGAAGAGCTCGGGCTGACCGGCAGCAACGCGGACGGGCAGGGGCCGGTGATCGTGAATGCGTCGATGGAATTTCTCAAGCAACTGCATTATCCCGGCGACGTGATCGGCCGCATGAGCGTCGCGACGCCCGGGCGCAGCAGGTTTCGATACGGGCTTCGAGCTGGTGCGCGCCGACGATCCGAAGACGGTTTATGCGCGCGGCGCCGCGCGCTGCGTGTGGATCGACTACGCGGCCGGCAAGTCGGTGCCGGTTCCCGACGTGCTGCGCGCGACGATCGAACGCGCGGCTCTCATGAAGGCAACTGAGCCGGCGGCCTGAGTTCGCGAAGCGCGGCCCTCAGTGACCGAGCAGCCGCTGCAGCAGTTCGGTCGCATTCCCCGTATCGTATTTGCGCATCAGCCGCGCGCGATACACGTCCACCGTCCGCGGGCTGATGTCGAGCACGCGGCCAATCTGCTTGCTGGTTTTTCCCGTCACCAGTTGCGCGGCGATTTCGCGCTCGCGCGGCGTCAGTTCCACGGCCACGCGCCGCGTCGCGCTGAGATCCTCGAACGTCCAGACGCCCGCCGCGTGCGGGTCGGTGCGCCGCTGCGCGCGGCCCGTCACGTGGCACCAGAACAGTTCGCCGTTGGCGCGCTTCATGATGCGGTCGTCGGCGTAGCTGCCTTGCGCGGTCATGATGGGCGGAATGCGTGCGCCGATCCGCTCGAATTCGTCCGCCGACGGGTACAGAATCTGGAACGACTGCCCAAGCAGCGCCTCGCGCGCACAGCCGAAAATCGACGCCAGCTCGTCATTGCAGTCTTCGATAATTCGTTCACGCGACAGCACGAGCCCGATCGGCGCGAGATGAAAAGCGGTTTGATAATCCAGTGCGGGCATGGGCGGGCGGCAATCACTTATGTATTTTTGCGTATTGTGCCGCATGGCGCGGGGAGCGTACTCTTTCGGGCACATGAGAACACGGTGAAAGCTGGTCACAGCCGCAATAAACCGGTTTCGGGTTTCCATAAAGGAAGGGACATACTGATGAACAAGGTCTATCCAGGCGCCGCCGAGGCGCTGAAAGACATCGTCAAGGACGGGCAGACGTTCGCCGTCGGCGGCTTCGGGCTGTGCGGCATTCCCGAGGCGCTGATCGCCGCGCTGCGCGACACCAACGTGCAGGGCATCACCTGCATCAGCAACAACGCGGGCGTCGACGGTTTCGGCCTGGGTCTGCTGCTCGAAACGCGCCAGATCAGGAAGATGATTTCGTCGTATGTCGGCGAAAACAAGGAGTTCGAGCGTCAGTATCTGGCCGGCGAACTCGAGCTCGAATTCACGCCGCAGGGCACGCTCGCCGAGAAGCTGCGCGCCGGCGGCTCGGGCATTCCGGCGTTCTTCACGAATACCGGCTACGGCACGCTGATCGCCGAGGGCAAGGAAACCCGCCAGTTCGGCGAGAACCACTACGTGCTCGAACATTCGCTGACCGCGGACATCGCGCTCGTCAAGGCATGGAAGGCCGACAAGTCGGGCAACCTGATCTACCGCCGCACCGCGCGCAACTTCAACCCGATGTGCGCGATGGCCGGCCGGATCACCGTCGCGGAAGTCGAGGAAATCGTGGAAGTCGGCGAGCTCGATCCGGACGCGATTCATACGCCTGGCATCTTCGTTCAGCGCATCGTGCTCAATGCGCATCCGGAAAAACGCATCGAACAACGCGTCGTCCGCGCGAAAGGAGACTGATCATGGCATGGACTCGTGACGAAATGGCCGCGCGCGCGGCGAAAGAATTGCAGGACGGCTTCTACGTGAACCTCGGCATCGGCCTGCCGACGCTGGTCGCCAATCACGTGCCGCCGGGCGTCGAAGTGTGGCTGCAGTCGGAGAACGGCCTGTTCGGCATCGGCCCCTCGCCGACCGAGGAGGAAGTGGACCCGGACCTCATCAACGCGGGTAAGCAGACGGTGACCACGCTGCCGGGTTCGTCGATTTTCTCGTCGGCGGATTCGTTCGCGATGATTCGCGGCGGCCACATCAATCTGGCGATTCTCGGCGCCATGCAGATCAGCAAGAAGGGCGATCTCGCCAACTGGATGATTCCCGGCAAGATGATCAAGGGCATGGGCGGCGCGATGGACCTGGTTGCGGGCGTCAAGCGCGTGGTGGTGCTCATGGAGCACGTCGCGAAGGGCGACCAGCACAAGATCCTGGAGGAATGCACGCTGCCGTTGACGGGCGTGGGCGTGGTCGACCAGATCATTACCGACTTGGGCGTGATCGAAGTCACCGACGACGGCCTGAAGGTGACCGAACTGGCGCCGGGCGTAAGCATCGACGAGATCAAGGCGAAGACGGGCGCGCCGCTGGATGTCAGCGCGGTGAGCTGATTTCAGGTCGGTCTGTCCGCCGTCGCGCCGACGCGTACGCGTCGGCCGGCATGGCGAGCGGAAGGCGTTGACCCGGGCAGGTGTCAAAGCGGGCGAGGCGTGAGTCTCGCCCGCTTTTTTCATATGCGGCCGAGGTTCTGGCGGGTTCGTCCTATGCCGTCTGGCCGATCCTTGCCTCGCGCCAAAGCGGTTTACAATCGTCCGAAGCCATCATTCGACGATGCGCCGCGTGCCGTGTTCTATCGCCTTGACGTGCGCACGCCCGCCCGTTTTGCAGCGCTTTTGCAAGGACCCCAGATGACCGCAACAACAGCCTTCGCCGGCGAGCGACCCGCGCCTCGCCAACGCTATGTGCAGTGCGCGAGTGCCGCGGGCCTGCATCGTGTCGCCTACACCGAGTGGGGCGATCCGGACAATCCGCGCGTGCTGTTGTGCGTGCATGGCCTGACGCGCTCCGGCCGCGACTTCGACCGGCTGGCGGCCCAATTTGCCGGCACTTACCGCGTGGTCTGTCCGGACGTGGTGGGCCGGGACTTGTCGTCGTGGCTCGCCAACCCCAACTTGTATGGCGTGCCGCAATACGTCGCGGACATGGTCACGCTGATCGCGCGCCTGAACGTTGAGTCGGTCGACTGGTTCGGCACCTCGATGGGCGGCCTGATCGGGCTCGGTCTCGCCGGTCTCGCCGAGACACCCATCCGCAAGCTGTTGTTGAACGACGTCGGTCCGCACCTGGAGCCGGAGGCCGTCAAGCGGATTGGCGATTACCTCGGCAAGCCCGCGCGGTTCGACTCGCTGCAGCAAAGTGTGGATCACGCGGCGTTTCTGGCGCGGACCTTCGGCCCGCTCACGCCGGACGAATGGCGCGAGATCAACACGCCGCTCCTGCGCGAGGAAAACGGCACGTGGCTGTTCCGCTACGATCCGCGCATCGCTCAGCCCTTTGCCGCGACTACCGAAGAAGCCGCCAGGCTCGGCGAGGCGGCGCTGTGGCATTCGCTCGCGTCTTTTCAAGGCCCGGTGCTCGTGGTGAGAGGCGAACAGTCCGATCTGCTGTCGCGCGAAACGGTGGCGAAAATGGTCGAGACGGGGCGCGACGTTTCGAGCGTCGAGATAAAGGGTGTCGGGCACGCGCCGGCGTTTCTGTCGGCGGATCAGATCGACATTGCGAGGCGGTTCTTTATCGGCTCGGGCGCCGACGCGTCATAACTCACTTCTGCCCCCTATCAGGAATTTCCATGGCAGTCATTCGTCACCATGTCGGCAAGCGCCTCTCGGAAATCGCCGTGCATAACGGCACCGTCTACCTTGCCGGTCAGATCGCGGAAGACGCGGACCAGGACATCACGGGCCAGACGCGCGAAGTGCTCGGCCACATCGACCGTCTGCTCGCCGAAGCAAACAGCGACAAGTCGCATCTGCTGTCCGTGCAGATCTATATCTCGGACATGGTGCACTTCGCCGGCATGAATGCGGTGTGGGACGAGTGGGTCGCACAAGGCGCCACGCCGCCGCGCGCTACCGTCGAGGCGAAGCTCGCGAATCCGAAGTGCCTCGTCGAAATCGTCGTGGTCGCCGCGCAGCGCAGCTAAGCGGCGCAGTGAGCCGTGCAAGACCGAGCAGTTGCAGTTGAAATTCCGTTGATTTGCCAGGGCCCGCTGGGCCGCCGCACCATGAATACCGAAACCGTTACAAGCGCGCCGCATCCCCTTCCGTCTTTCGACGATGCGATGGCGTTCGTGCGGCAGCATGCGGGCGAGGTGCATCTGTCATCGGGCGAATTGCTGGCCGATCATGCGGCGGGCACCGCGTCCATCATGCGCACGCTCAATGTCGGTCCGCCGGCGGTGCTGGCGGCGGCGCTCTTCGCGTTGACGCCGCATCTGCAGGAGCCCGAGCGTGTGATCGCCGACAACTTCGGCGAAGAGGTCGCGCAACTGGTTGGCGACGTGCGCAAGCTGTTGCGCCTCGGCACGGTAAGCTTGCGCGCCGCGCAGAACGCCATGCCCGAGGCGGGGCGCGACGCACAGGCCGCGCGCCGCGCGCAGGTCGAGGCCTTGCGCAAGATGCTGCTCGCATTCGCGCAGGACATTCGCGTGGTGTTGATCCGGCTCGCCTCGCGGCTGCAGTCGCTGCGCTATTACGCGGCGGCAAAACTCACGCCTTCGCCCGACGTGGCGCGCGAGACGTTCGATATTTACGCGCCGCTCGCCAACCGCCTCGGCATCTGGCAACTGAAGTGGGAGCTCGAGGATCTCGCGTTCCGCTTCGAGGAACCGGTTGTCTACAAGCGCATTGCGAAGCTGCTCGACGAGAAGCGGGTGGAACGCGAAAGCTATGTGGCGCAGGCCATTGAACGGCTGCAGCGGGAACTCGCCGCGGCCAGCATTCGCGCGGAAGTGAGCGGGCGGCCGAAGCACATCTACAGCATCTGGTGCAAGATGCGCGGCAAAGAGCTGGACTTCGCCGAACTGTACGACGTGCGCGCGTTTCGCGTCATCGTGCCGGATATCAAGGACTGCTACACCGTGCTCGGCATCGTGCACAACCTGTGGCAACCGGTGCCGAAGGAGTTCGACGACTACATCTCGCGGCCCAAGCCGAACGGCTACAAGTCGCTGCACACAGTCGTGATCGGCGACGACGGTCGCGCGTTCGAAGTGCAGATCCGCACGCACGAGATGCATCAGTTCGCGGAATACGGCGTGGCGGCGCACTGGCGCTACAAGGAGGCCGGCGCGCGCGGCTACGGCGGGCAGTTCGCCGCCAATGAGAAGTACGACGAGAAGATTGCGTGGCTGCGTCAACTGCTTGCGTGGAAAGACGACGTGTCCGAGGGCGAGCATGGCGAAAAGCGCGCGACGCAGCCGTGGGAGCAGCTGCGCCAGGCCACGCTCGACGACGATCACATCTACGTGCTGACGCCGCAGGCGCGTGTGATCGCGCTGCCGCACGGCGCGACGCCGATCGACTTCGCGTATCACCTGCATAGCGAGCTGGGGCACCGGTGCCGCGGTGCACGCGTGGACGGCGCTATGGTGCCGCTCAACACGCAGTTGCAGAATGGTCAGACGGTCGAGATTGTCGCGGTGAAGGAGGGCGGCCCGTCGCGCGACTGGCTCAATCCGCAGCTCGGCTATCTGCACAGCTCGCGCGCGCGTCAGAAGGTGCGTGCGTGGTTCAACGCGGTCGAATTGCAGGAGCACATTGCGAGCGGCCGCGCGATGGTCGAAAAGACCTTGCAGCGCGAGGGCAAGACGTCGGTCAATCTGGATCAGCTTGCCGCCAGACTCGGCTTCAAGACGACCGACGATCTGTTCTCCGTCGTCGGCAAGGAAGAGTTCAGTCTGCGGCTTATCGAGCAGGCGCTGAGCGATGCGCCGCCGCCGGAGCCGGTGGTCGAGGCGCCGGAGCAGTTCGAGAAGCGCAGCAGCGGCGCGAGCGTCGCGAGGGGCGCGTCGACCGGCGTGCTGGTGGTCGGCGTCGATGCATTGCTCACGCAACTCGCGCGTTGCTGCCGACCGGCGCCGCCCGACGACATCGCGGGCTTTGTCACTCGCGGCAAAGGCATGTCGATTCACCGCAGCGACTGCCCGACGTTTTTGCGCATGGCCGAGCGGGCGCCGGAGCGGGTGTTGCAAACGGCATGGTCGGCGGATGTGATGAGCGGCCGGGGGCAATCCGTGTATCCGGTCGACCTGTCGATTGAGGCAACCGACCGCCAAGGGCTGCTGCGCGACATCTCCGAAGTGTTCGCGCGCGAGAAAATGAATGTGATCGGTGTGAAAACGCAGACACACCGTAATGCGGCGTTCATGCAATTCACGGTCGAGGTTTCGAGCGCCGCCCAGATACAGCGCGCCTGTACGCTGCTCGGTGAAGTGACTGGCGTGGTGCGGGCCTCGCGCAAGGGCTGACGGCGGACAAGCTCCATATAATCTCGTTTCTTCAGGCTCGTAGCTCAGCTGGTTAGAGCACCACCTTGACATGGTGGGGGTCGTTGGTTCGAGTCCAATCGAGCCTACCAACGAAAAAGAAATTCCGGCATGCCGGGGGTCGACCAACTGGTGCGTTTGTCGGGCAGGTCGTGGCGGGTTCGTCGTTGCGCGTTGTTCGTGAATTAACCGGCGCGTGCCGGGATGTAAAGTCGGTGCATAAAAGTACTTGCCAAGCTGTGTGGGGCTCCATATAATCTCATTTCTTCAGGCTCGTAGCTCAGCTGGTTAGAGCACCACCTTGACATGGTGGGGGTCGTTGGTTCGAGTCCAATCGAGCCTACCAACGAAAAAGAAATTCCGGCATGCCGGAATTTCGCAAACAGCAGTAAGCGCCTGTGGCGCAAAAGGCGAATACGGCGAAGGGCGATACGGTTATGGCACCGCGAACGTTGACCGAAACCACTTCGGAGCGACGCTAGTCGAGGACTACTTTCGCCAGTGCAGTTTGCAGGAAATGTGAATGCGGCCCCTCGAAAGCGGGGCCGCATTTTTTTTGGCTTTTTCACCTGGTTGTATGTGCCGCCGCCGGTCGGCACCACGGAGAACACAATGGTTTCGATACGTCTGCCTGACGGTTCTGTTCGACAGTACGAGCATCCGGTGACCGTCGCCGAAGTGGCCGCGTCCATCGGCCCCGGCCTCGCGAAGGCCGCGCTCGGCGGCAAGATCGACGGCGAGCTGGTCGACACGTCCACGCTGATCGATCACGACGTGGCGCTTGCCATCGTCACGGAAAAAGACGCAGACGGTCTCGATATCATTCGTCACTCCACGGCGCACCTGCTCGCGTACGCGGTGAAAGACCTGTATCCCGAGGCGCAGGTCACCATCGGCCCGGTGATCGATAACGGCTTTTACTACGACTTCGCCTATAACCGTCCCTTCACGCCCGAAGATCTGGAAAAGATCGAGAAGCGCATGCAGGAGCTGGCGAAGAAAGACGAGCCGGTGTCGCGCCGTGTCGTGTCGCGCGACGAGGCGGTGGACTACTTCAAGAGCATCGGCGAGAAGTACAAGGCGGAGATCATCGAGTCGATTCCCGCTAGCGACGAAATCAAGCTGTACTCGCATGGCGGCTTCACCGATCTATGCCGCGGTCCGCACGTGCCGTCCACCGGCAAGCTCAAGGTCTTTAAGCTGATGAAGGTCGCCGGCGCGTACTGGCGCGGCGATTCGAAGAACGAACAGCTGCAGCGCATCTACGGCACGGCCTGGACGAAGAAGGAAGACCAGGAAGCGTATCTGCACATGCTCGAAGAAGCCGAAAAGCGCGATCACCGCAAGCTCGGCAAGCAACTCGACCTTTTCCACATGCAGGACGAGTCGCCCGGCATGGTGTTCTGGCATCCGCGCGGCTGGACGTTGTGGCAGCAGGTCGAGCAGTACATGCGACGCCGCGTGAACGAGGCGGGCTACCTCGAGATCAAGACGCCCATGATCATGGACCGGTCGCTGTGGGAGGCGTCGGGCCACTGGCAGAACTATCGTGAAAACATGTTCACGACGGAATCGGAAAAGCGCGACTACGCGATCAAGCCGATGAACTGCCCGGGTCACGTGCAGGTGTTCAACCACGGCTTGCGCTCGTATCGGGACCTGCCGCTGCGTTATGCGGAGTTCGGCTCGTGCCACCGCAACGAATCGTCGGGCGCGCTGCATGGCTTGATGCGCGTGCGCGGTTTCGTGCAGGACGACGCGCACATCTTCTGTACGGAAGACCAGTTCATCAGCGAGTCGATCGCCTTTAACACGCTCGCCATGAGCGTGTTAAAGGACTTCGGCTTCGACAATGTCGAGATCAAGCTGTCGTTGCGCCCGGACGCGCGCGCCGGCACGGACGAAACGTGGGACCGCGCGGAGCAGGGTCTGCGCGAAGCGCTGACGGCGTGCGGCGTGAGCTGGGAAGAGCTGCCGGGCGAAGGCGCGTTTTACGGTCCGAAGGTCGAATATCACATCAAGGACGCGCTCGGCCGCTCGTGGCAATGCGGCACGTTGCAGCTCGATATGGTCCTGCCGGAGCGTCTCGGCGCGGAATACGTCGCGGAAGACAACAGCCGTCGGCGGCCTATCATGTTGCACCGTGCAATCGTCGGATCAATGGAGCGCTTTCTCGGCATCCTGATCGAGCACCACGCCGGTGCAATGCCTGCGTGGCTCGCGCCGATGCAGGTGGTGGTGATGAATATCGCCGAAAGTCAGGCGGAATACGCCCAGTCTCTGGCCCAAACGTTGCAAAAACAAGGGGTTAGAGTGGAGGCTGATTTGCGCAACGAGAAGATTAGCTATAAAATACGTGAGCACACACTCGAGAAGGTGCCGTACCTGCTTGTGGTCGGCGACAAGGAGCGTGAAGCCCAAACGGTAGCCGTGCGTGCCCGTGGCGGTGTCGACCTAGGCGTGATGCCTGTCGAGACCTTCATTGAGCGTCTGCGCCAGGACGTGCAGTCGTTCAACTGAGCCACTTGGCAGCCCGGCTCGTTTTTTTAATTTTTAGAGGAAACGTAACATCGCTACTGATAAGTCTGCGCACCGCATCAACGGTGAAATTACGGCACCCGAGGTGCGTCTGGTCGGCGTCGAGAACGAACCGCTCGGCATCGTGAAACTCGCTGATGCGTTCCGCATGTCGGAACAGCAAGATGTGGATCTGGTCGAAATCGCTCCTCAAGCGGTCCCGCCGGTTTGCCGTTTGATGGACTACGGCAAGTTCAAGTACCAGGAAGCGAAGAAGCAACACGAGGCGAAACTCAAGCAGAAGGTCATCCAGGTCAAGGAAGTCAAATTCCGCCCCGGTACCGACGACGGCGATTACAACGTCAAGCTGCGTAACCTCGTTCGCTTCCTCGAAGACGGCGACAAGACGAAAATCACGTTGCGTTTCCGTGGCCGCGAAATGGCTCACCAGGAAATCGGCATGCGCATGCTGGAACGCCTGCGCACCGACCTCGACGAAGTCGGTCAGGTCGAGCAAATGCCGAAAATGGAAGGGCGCCAGATGATCATGGTGCTTGCTCCGAAGAAAAAGAAGTAAAGCAAGAAGTAAAACGGCCAGAGCAGCGGCGCACAGTGTGGTGCGCGCTCTGGTCATGCAGGTTGACGATGTCGCGCCGGGTGTCCGGTGCGGCGTCAGCAGGTTTCGGAGCGGCGCTTATGCATATGCGCGTCGTTTCCTGAAAAGCGGCTGCCGGCGGTATCGGCGGTCTGCATACCAAGTGGAATGGGTTTCGAAGGGCGGGTCATGGCCATCTGGCCGACCGCACACCCATGTCCATCTAATAATGGAGTTGTCATGCCGAAGATGAAGACCAAGAAGAGTGCTGCAAAGCGCTTCGTGGTGCGTCCGGGCGGTACCGTCAAGCGCGGTCAGGCCTTCAAGCGCCACATTCTTACCAAGAAAACCACCAAGAACAAACGCCATCTGCGCGGTTCGACGGCAGTTCATGATTCCGATCTGAACTCCGTGCGCGCAATGCTGCCGTTCGCTTAACCCTTAACCGACACTCATAGGAGCGAAACATGCCTCGAGTAAAACGTGGGGTTACCGCACGGGCCCGTCACAAGAAGATCATCAAGCTGGCCAAGGGTTACCGCGGCCGTCGCAATAACGTCTATCGCATCGCCAAGCAGGCGGTCATGCGCGCAGGCCAGTACGCCTACCGCGACCGCCGCAACAAGAAGCGTGTGTTCCGCGCACTGTGGATCACGCGTATCAACGCGGCGGTGCGTCAGCACGACATGACGTACAGCGTGTTCATCAACGGCCTGAAGAAGGCTTCGATCGAACTGGACCGCAAGGTGCTGGCCGACATGGCTGTGTTCGACAAGGCTGCTTTTGCTGCGATCGTTCAGCAGGTGAAAGCCGCCGTTGCAGCCTGATTGCGCTTCTGGCAATTAACACTGCGTGGTTCGTTGCAGCGAGCATCCGGTAGTCTCGGTGACGCTGCAACAAAAACGGGGCTCCTCACCGAGCCCCGTTTTTGTTGGTAGAACCGGTTTTGTTTCGATAGAACACTGACGTTGAAATGATGGGATCAATGGATCTGGACCAGATTGTCGCCGACGCGCAAAAAGCCTTCGCAGAAGCCTCCGACGTCACCACGCTCGAGAACGAGAAAGCGCGCTTTCTCGGCAAGTCGGGCGCGCTGACCGAACTGTTGAAGGGCCTTGGCAAACTCGATCCCGACACGCGCAAGACCGAAGGCGCACGGATCAACCTCGTCAAGCAACAGGTCGAAGCGGTTTTGACCGCGCGCCGCCAGGCGCTGGCCGACGCGTTGCTGAACCAGCGCCTCGCCGCGGAAGCGATCGACGTCACCTTGCCGGGACGCGGCGCCCATACCGGCAGCCTGCACCCGGTCATGCGCACGTGGGAGCGCGTCGAACAGATTTTCGGCAGCATCGGATTCGACGTGGCCGACGGCCCCGAGATCGAAACCGACTGGTACAACTTCACCTCGCTGAACAGTCCGGAAAATCATCCGGCGCGGTCCATGCAGGACACGTTCTATGTCGACGGTAAAGATGCCGACGGCCGCCAACTGCTGCTGCGCACGCATACGAGCCCGATGCAGGTGCGTTACGCGCGCACCAACACGCCGCCCATCAAGGTGATCGTGCCGGGCCGCACGTACCGCGTGGACAGCGACGCGACTCACTCGCCCATGTTCAACCAGGTCGAAGGCCTGTGGATCGACGAGGACATCAGCTGCGCGGACCTGAAGGGCGTCTATACCGACTTCCTCAAGAAGTTCTTCGAGCGCGACGATATTCAGGTGCGCTTTCGCCCGTCCTACTTCCCGTTCACCGAACCGTCGGCCGAAATCGACATGCTGTTCGAAACGGGCAAGAACGCGGGCAAGTGGCTCGAGATTTCCGGTTCAGGGCAGGTTCATCCCACGGTGATCCGCAACATGGGCCTCGACCCCGAGCGCTACATCGGCTTTGCGTTCGGCAGCGGCCTCGAGCGGCTCACCATGTTGCGCTACGGCGTGCAGGACCTGCGTCTTTTCTTCGAAAACGACCTGCGCTTCCTGCGTCAGTTTGCCTGACCGAGCGCGCACCGCGTGCGGCGCGACAAGCATAAAGCGCGGCAACGCACGCAGCGCATGCCGCCAGGTGTCCCGGCAGTGACTTGCAGTGAAGCTGGCAGCTGCCTCACGCGGACCTAACCCGATCAGAACTTACACAGAACCATGCAATTCCCGGAATCCTGGCTGAGAACCTTTGTCGATCCGCAACTGACGACGGACGAGCTGTCGCACGCATTGACGATGGCCGGTCTCGAAGTGGAAGACCTGCGACCGGCCGCGCCGCCCACCTCGAAGATCGTGGTGGGCCAGGTGCTGGAAGTCGTCAAGCATCCGGACGCGGACAAGCTCAATGTCTGCCAGGTCAACGCCGGCACCGGCGCGACGTTGAACATCGTCTGCGGTGCGCCGAACGTGGCGCCGGGCATCAAGGTGCCGGTCGCGCTGGTGGGCGCCCAACTGCCGCCGGCCGAAGAGGGCGGCGCGCCTTTCGCCATCAAACTGTCGAAGCTGCGCGGCGTGGAAAGCCAGGGCATGCTGTGCTCGGCGCGCGAACTCAAACTCTCCGAAGATCATAGCGGCCTGCTGATCCTGCCGGACGATACGCCGATCGGCCAGGACATCCGCGAAACGCTGAATCTCGACGACACCATTTTCGAAATCAAGCTGACGCCGAACAAGGCGGACTGCCTGTCGGTGTTCGGCGTGGCGCGCGAAACGTCCGCTATCACGGGCGCGCCGTTGCGTCCGCTCGAAATCAAGCCGGTGCAAGTCAAGCTCGACGAGACACTGCCTGTGCGCATTTCGGCGCCCGATCTATGCGGCCGTTTCTCCGGCCGTGTCATCCGCGGTGTCAATGCGCGTGCGAAATCGCCGCAATGGATGGTCGAACGTCTGGAGCGTTCGGGTCAGCGCAGCATCTCGGCGCTCGTCGACATTTCCAATTATGTGATGCTCGAGTTGGGCCGTCCGTCGC
The DNA here is from genome assembly GCA_940746715.1 of uncultured Paraburkholderia sp. Classification (GTDB taxonomy): domain Bacteria; phylum Pseudomonadota; class Gammaproteobacteria; order Burkholderiales; family Burkholderiaceae; genus Paraburkholderia. Next base: position 640,496 of record CALNWN010000001.1, on the reverse strand, counting down.
ACGTGTTCGATCTGGACAAGATCCACGGCAGCATGGACGTGCGTTGGGGCCGCAAGGGCGAAACCCTCGAGCTGCTGAACGGCAACATGGTCGAGCTCGACGAAACGGTCGGCGTGATCGCCGACGACCGGCACATTGAAAGCCTCGCGGGCATCATGGGCGGCGACAGCACGGCCGTCACGCTCGACACCATCAACATCTACCTCGAAGCCGCATTCTGGTGGCCCGACAGCATTCGCGGCCGCTCGCGCAAGTACAACTTTTCGATGGACGCCGGCCATCGCTTCGAACGCGGTGTCGACTATGCGACTACCGTCGAGCATATCGAGCGCATCACGCAGTTGATCCTCGATATTTGCGGCGGCGAGGCGGGCCCGGTCGACGACCAGATCGTCAACGTACCGCAGCGCCAAGCGGTGAAAATGCGCGTGTCGCGCGCGAACCGCATCATCGGCGTGCAGATCGGCGCGGACGAGATCGCCCAGATCTTCACGCGCCTCGGCCTGACGTTCGAGCGCGACGGCGACACCTTTTCGGTGACGCCGCCGTCGTACCGCTTCGACATTGAAATCGAAGAGGACCTGATCGAGGAAGTCGCGCGCATTTACGGCTTCGAAAAGATTCCGGCGCGGCCGCCGGTCGCGAAGAGTGAAATGCGCGCCACCAACGAAACGCGCCGCTCGATCCACACTCTCCGCCACACGCTCGCCGCGCGCGACTACGCGGAAACGGTGAACTTCAGTTTCGTCGACGCCGAGTGGGAACAGGACTTTGCCGGCAACGACAAGCCGGTGCGCCTGCTGAACCCGATCGCGAGCCAGCTCTCCGTCATGCGCACCACGCTGTTCGGCAGCCTGATCCACGTGCTGCGCACGAATCTGAACCGCCGCACCGCCGATCGCGTGCGCGCGTTCGAAGCCGGCCGCGTGTTCCTGCACGATCCGTCGATCAAGGCCGGCGAGCTGACGGTCGAAGGCTTCGCGCAGCCGAAGATGATCGGCGGCCTCGCTTACGGCCCGGCGCTCGAGGAGCAGTGGGGCGCGCCCGCGCGCACGGTCGACTACTTCGACGTCAAGGCCGACGTGGAGGCGCTGCTCGCGCCGGCCGTCGCGCGCTTCGTGAAAGCGGAGCATCCGGCGCTGCATCCGGGGCGCAGCGCGCGCATCGAACTGAATGGCCGCGCCATCGGCTGGATTGGCGAACTGCATCCGCGCTGGATGCAAAAATATGATTTACCGCATGCGCCGATTCTGTTTGAACTGGAAGCGGACGCATTAATGCAACGCGTGTTGCCCACACCGTCGGAAGTGTCTAAATTCCCGCCGGTGCGGCGTGATATCGCGGTGGTTGTCGATCAGAAAATCGAGGTGCAGGCGCTTCTCGACGAGCTCCAGAAGGCCCAGTCGGAGCCCGCCTGCAAGAGCGTTCAGAGGGTTGCGCTTTTCGACGAATTCCGTCCAAAATCAAACACTTCCGGTGGTCTGGCGGCTCACGAGAAAAGCCTTGCGTTCCGGGTTACCTTGCAAGATACTGGCGGGACCCTTCAGGACGAAACGGTCGATCTGGCCATTCAGACTCTGGTGGAACGTCTGGCTCGAGTATATGGCGCACGGTTGCGCGGATAACCCGCATTTAACAATTGCACGGCTGTTTCCGCATCCTTTGTTTTCTGTCTCGCGCGCCATTTGATAGATATGAATGAAATGAACTCGAGTGATTTCGAAGCGCTTCTTACGGCGCAACGCAGCGCCATGATTCGAGAAATTCCGACATCACCCGCCGCCGTTTCAACCGAAACGCCGACGCTCACCAAAGCGGAACTTGCCGAGTTGCTGTTCGACAGTGTCGGGCTCAACAAGCGGGAAGCGAAAGACATGGTCGAAGCGTTTTTCGAGGTGATCCGCGACGCGCTGGAGAGCGGCGACAGCGTCAAGCTCTCGGGCTTCGGCAACTTCCAGTTGCGCGACAAGCCGCAGCGTCCCGGCAGAAACCCGAAAACCGGCGAGGCGATTCCGATTGCCGCGCGCCGCGTTGTGACGTTACATGCAAGTCAAAAGCTGAAGGCTCTGGTCGAAAACGGCGCGGAAGCGAGCTTCACGCGCTGACCGACTGGTGCGTTCTTGCGCAACCCACCACGACGGCTAACTGACGATGACAGCGACGATGGAAAAAGTCGTCTTGCCTCCGATTCCGGCGAAACGCTACTTCACGATTGGTGAGGTCAGCGAACTATGCGGTGTGAAGCCGCACGTGTTGCGCTATTGGGAGCAGGAGTTTACGCAGTTGCGTCCGGTGAAGCGGCGCGGCAATCGCCGGTACTATCAGCATCACGAGGTGCTGCTGATCCGGCGAATCCGGGAGTTGTTGTACGAGCAGGGCTTCACCATCAACGGTGCGCGCAACCGGCTCGATTCGCACGGCGGCGGCGCGCACGGTGCGCCGGCCGAAGCCGGCGAGCAGGTCGAGGGCATCGCGCCGCCGCCCACTACCGTCGCAGTCGATGTCGAGCAGTTGCGCAAGGAACTGCTGCATGTGATCGATCTGTTGAATCGCTAAGCGGCTTTGTTGGCACCGGCGGTTCTCATCGAATGAAGTGTCTGTTATAATTTTTTGCTGTCCGGGGCGTAGCGCAGCCTGGTAGCGTACCTGCATGGGGTGCAGGTGGTCGGAGGTTCAAATCCTCTCGCCCCGACCAAAGAAATCAAGGCCTTACAAGCAATGCTTGTAAGGCCTTTTTCGTTGGGGCCGCCGCCTTGGCGGCCTCTATACACCTCAAGCAGCAGCCTCCACTCCCTCACGCGCCCGATAACTGCCCAGCAGCCTCTCCCGTTTCTTCGCCGCAGCCGCCATATTGCGCTCCTTCACATGCCCGAAGCCGCGAATCTCGTCGGGCAGCCGCGCGAGCTGCAACGCGAAAGGCAGGCGCTCCTCATCCAGCGTCGCGCAGAATTCGTCGACGAGCGCAACATACTCGTCGATCAAACCGCGCTCGGCCCGTCTTTCGGCCGTCTTGCCGAACACATCGAACGCCGTGCCGCGAATCACCTTCATTCGTGCGACAACGCGTAACACCGGCAGCATCCACGGCCCAAAGCGTCTTTTCACCAGCTGCCCATTGCTGTCGCGTGCGGCCAGCAGAGGTGGCGCGAGATAGAAGTTCAGCTTGTAATCGCGTCCCGGCTAGCCGTCGAACTGTGCACGCAGCTTGTCCAGGTACGCGGGATCAGCATACAGCCGCGCGACCTCGTATTCGTCCTTGTAGGCCATGAGTCTGGCGAGACCGGTTGCCACCGCGCGCGTGAGCGGCAGCTTCGGATCGCGCCCGAGCTGCTGTTCCTTCGCGCGAATACGCTCGACCACGCCGCGATAGGTCCGCGCATACGCGGCATTCTGATAAGCGCTCAACAGCGTCTCGCGCTTCGCGATCAGCGTATCAAGCGTCTCGGGCCGATGCATCGCAATGACCTGCTGCATAGCGGCAGCGGGCCCACGACGCAGCGCTGAAGCGCCTCCGACCCATGACACGCAACATAACGCCCCCAGTTGAACGCCTGCGTATTCTTCTCGACGGACACGCCGTTGATTTCGATCGCCTGCAGTAGACTCGCCGACGCGAGCGGCAGCCAGCCTTTCTGCCATGCAAAACCAAGCAGCAGCGGGTTGCTGTAGATCGTGTCGCCGAGCAGCGAGAGCGCCAACGCATTGGCGTCGATAAATTCGCATCTCTCGCCGATGCTCGCGCGCAGTTGCGCTTCGCTCTCTGCGCCGGGGAACACCCAGTGCGGGTTCTTCACGAAGTCGGCGGTCGGCGTCGCGCCGCTGTTGATCGCGGCGCGAGTCACGCCGTGCTGCGTGCGGGACAGCACATCGTTGGACGTCGACACGATCGCGTCGGTCACGCATTTCATCGCGACCCACAAGCCCGAGTAGCGGCTCATTGCCCAGCCGTGCAGACCGTAGTCGAGATATTCCTGCACGTTGGCCGGATAGAGCACGGGAATGCCTGCTGCGATGAACGCATGCTCCGACTGGTGCGCGACAGACGACGACTTCGCCGCATGGTCGTCGCCCGCCAGCACCAGCACACCGCCGTGCGCGTCGCTGCCCGCGGAGTTCGCGTGCTTGAAGACGTCGCCCGTGCGGTCGACGCCCGGCCCCTTGCCGTACTACATGCCGAACACGCCGTCACGCGTGGCGCCCGGCCACAGGTTTGATCTGCTGCGAGCCCCATACGGCCGTCGCGGCCAGATCTTCGTTCACGCCCGGCTGAAAGACGATGTCGTTGGCCTGCAGATGCTTTTTCGCTTTCCACAGCGACTGATCGAGCGCACCGAGCGGCGAACCGCGATAACCGGAGATAAAGCCCGCGGTGTTCAGGCCGGCCTTCAGATCGCGCGCTTTCTGCAACATCGGCAGCCGCACGAGCGCCTGCGTGCCGCTGATATACACGCGGCCTCGCTCCAGCGTGTATTTGTCGTCGAGCGAGACGGGCGTCGCGGGCACATCAGGCGTTGGCGCAGATTGGCCGGCTGCAGCGGCGGTTTCCGGTGCGTTCATGGCGAGTTGTCTCCGTGAGAAAGTATTTTTCCCGCCGAGTATAGGAAGCCGTATTGCCATCGTAAAATCACAAATAGACAATCCGGCTATTCGAAAATCAGATGGCGTTCGATCTCACGCTTCGGCAGTTGCGCTACTTTGTCGCCGCTGCGCAGACGGGCCAGTTCTCGATGGCGGCCGCCAAGAAACACGTGTCGCAATCGGCCATCACGAACGCGGTGCTGGGCCTGGAAGCCGGCCTCGGCACGCGGCTCTTCGAGCGCCTGCCGCAAGGCGTCGCGCTCACGCCGGACGGCCACGACTTCTACAACCACGCGCGGCGCGTGCTCGACGCGGCGCGCGACACCATTCACAAACCGCCGTTCCGTTCGCGCGACGTATCCGCTCATCGAATTCGATCTGCGCGACATGGAGCGGGTGGATATCGAACGCACGGTAATGAGCGGCGAAATCGAAATCGGCGTCGTGATTCTGTCGAATGTCGAGAAACCGGCACGCTTCGGGCGGCAGGTGCTGATGCGCTCGCGGCGGCAGTTGTGGGTCGCGCCGTCGCATCCGCTCGCGCAAATGGACGCGCCGTCGCTGAAGGACATTGCCGCGCATCCGTACATTCTGATCACCGTCGACGAAGGTGAGCAGTCGGCGCTGCGCTACTGGAGCCGCAAGGGCCTCGCGCCGAACATCGCGTTTCGCACGAGTTCAATGGAAGCGCTGCGCGGGCTCGTCGCGCACGGCTTCGGCGTGACGGTGCTATCGGATATGGTGTTTCGTCCGTGGTCGCTCGAAGGCAAGCGTCTGGAAGCGCGGCCGATACTCGACGCCGTGCCTCACATGGACGCGGGCATGCTGTGGCGCAAAGGCGCGCAGCTGAGCGACCCCGCCACGGCCCTGCAGCAGTTTCTGATCCACGCCTGTGGAACCTGAGAAAGGCGGAAGGGCGCCGCCGGGGACAGGCCGGCTGGCGCATGCACTGACAGACTTCAGTGCGAAATGCTCTCGAGCGATTTGCCGAGGGTTCGCGGGCCCATCAGGCCGATCGCGACAATCACCAGCGCCATCGCGCCGGCGATGAAAACGAAGACGCCCGTCACGCCGAACTCCCTGAGCGTGAACGCGATGACGAACGAACTGAACACCGCCGACAGCCGGCTCCACGAATAGACGAAGTCCACGGCCCGCGCGCGAATCGCTGTCGGATACAGCTCCTGCTGATACGTGTGATAGGTGAACGAAATGATGTTGCCGGCGAGCGTCAACAGCACGCCGAGCGTGACGATCATGACCGCCGCCGACGCCTAGCTGAACAGCAAGCCGCTGACGATGTTGATCGCGGCCATGCACACGATCACGTGCTTGCGCTCGAAGCGGTCCGCGATCCAGTAGCCGAGCAACGGCCCCAGCGGCGCGGCGAGGCCGATCACCGTCGTGTAAAGCAGGCTCGACGTCACCGTGATGCCTTGCTTCACGAGCAGCGTGGGCACCCAGTTCGCAAAGCCGTAGAAGCCGACCGTCTGAAAGATGTGGAAGACGATCAGCATGAGCGTGCGCTTGCGATAGGGCGGCTGCCACATGTCGGCAAATCCCGCCTTGCGCGGCACCGGGTCTGCGGGTCCGGGCGCGGGCAGCGGCTTGCCGTGTTGCCGCACGACTTGTTCTTCCAGCCACGCGAGGACTTCGTCCGCTTCACGAAGGCGGCCCTTGCTCGCCAGCCAGCGCGGACTTTCCGGCAGATTGCGCCGGAAATACCAGACAAAAAGCGCGCTGATGCCGCCGAGCAGCACCACCCAGCGCTAGCCGTCGAGCCCGAACGGCGCTTTCGGCACGAGCAGATACGACAGAAACGCCACGACGGGCACCGCCGAAAAGCCGATCGCCTGACAGATCGCGAAGGCCCGTCCGCGCAAATGTTTCGGCGCGAGCTCGGACATGTAGGTGCCGATGGTGATCAGCTCGACGCCGATGCCCATGCCCGAGATGAAGCGCCATAGATTGAGGCCGTGGGCCGTGTCCTGGAAGGCCATCACCGTATTCGCCGCCACATACCACAGCAGCGACCAAGGTGAAGATCGCTCTGCGGCCGAAGCGATCGGCGAGAAACCCGCAGGCGATGGTGCCGACGAACAGCCCGGCAAAGAGCGCGGCCACGAAGCGCGCGACGCCCGACGTGCCGAAAAGTCCCGACATGGTCGGCATGTGAATGCCGCTCTTGACGAGGCCAGGCGCGACGTAGCCCGTGAAGAGCAAGTCGTACAGCTCGAAAAAGAAACCGAGACTCAGCAGCAGGATCAGCTTCCAGACCGCGCGCGTGGCGGGAAGCCGGTCGAGGCGGGCGGAAATCGCGCCGGTTCCCGTGGCCGCGGCGGCCTCGGCATGTGTTGCATCGTCACTGACGCGTAGCGGCGACGCGCCCTCCAGAATGGCCATGTCTGTCTCCTGTATCTGTATCGTCTTTTGAATAGGTCACAACTCGCGCAGCGTCGTCAGCGGTACTGCTCCTGCAGTTCGGCGAATGAAGCGATCCTGCCGGCGAGCGCGCTCGCCACCACCGTCGGCGGGCTCGCGAGCCAGACTTGGCCTAGCCCGGAGCGGCCGGGAAAATTGCGGTTGATCGCGCTGATCGTGACTTGGCCGGCATCGGTCGACGAACCCGGTCCGCAATTGGCACAGGCGCCGCACGACGGTTGCAGGAGAATCGCGCCGGCTCGCTCGAATGCCTCGATATAGCCGCGCTTGACGCAGTAATCGCGCACCTCCGACGTGCCGAACTGAAGATAGAGCGTCACGCCGCGAGGCACGCGCAAGCCGCGCGGTCGCCCACGCGAGCACCTCGTGATAATGATCGAAGTCTTCGCGCTTGTCGGCCGTGCAAGAGCCGCCATAGGCGATGTCCACCTGCGGACGTTGCGCCAAGTCGCGCAGCGCAATGCCGTTGCCCGGGTCGCCAGGCGCGGCGAGCATCGGCGAAATACTGGTGCAGTCGATGTCGATGACCCCGGCGTAGGGCGCGTTGGCATCGCTTTGCATCCACGGTTCCAGGCGGAACTCGATGCCGCGCCGCTCCTTCAGGAAGCGGACGGTTTCCTCGTCGGGCGCGACGATCCCTTGCCGTACCGGTTGCCCGCCACCGTGACGCAAAAACCGCCGTTGCGAACGGCGTCCATGCCGATGGGGCTTTTTTCGCCGGCGCGCAAGCCGACATAGGGGACGCGGCCAAGGCGTTCGTCGAAACGGGTCAGCACGCTCATCGGCGTGATCTCGTCCGTCGACACGTCGTCTCTCAAGGCGCCTGCCGTCGCGGTGCTCAGATCCGTACCGGCGAGCTGTTGCGCGATCCGTTCGGGGTCCGCGCAAAGAAACAGTACCCGGCCGGTCAAATCCAGTTTTGCCATCTGATTCTCCTTCTACCCGAATCTGGAGGGCGGCGAGAGCGGTGCGAAGTGCTGGATCGGCAAGAGGGCCATCGCCGTTTGCGATAGCCCCGCGCGGCTTGCTTGCCGCCGGCTCGCGAGAAGCGCGTTAACCCGCGGGTTCGGCGAGCGCGTCGATCAAGGCCTGAACCGCTTTCAGGCGCGACGATTTGCGCAGCGCGTGAACCCGCAGCGTGCGGCTCGTGGCCCAGGTTTCGTCGAGCGGACGGCGCACGAACGCATGCGATCCCGCGAAGGCGGACGCCGCGCTGGTCGGCACGATGCCGATGCCGAGTCCTACTTCGACCATCCGGCATTGCGCGTCGAAACTATTGACCGTGACGGACAGCTTGAGCGGCGTTCGCGCCGCGTCGGCGCGTTCCTTGATGACGAGGTCCAACGAACCGCCCGCCTGCAGCGCAACCAGCGGAAAACGAAGGACGTCGCTGAAAGTAAGGGCCTCGAGCGCAGCGAGTTCGTGATCGAGCGGCAGCACGACCATCAGCGGATCGTCGGCAAAGTGCCAGGAGTCGAGGCCGCCGGGTATCTTGCCGCGCGCCGAAATACCGACGTCGGCGCGGTCCTCCATGCATGCGCGGATGACTTCGTCGCTGATCTGCTCGGTCAGCGCGATCCGCACGAGCGGGTAGCGCGCCTGAAAGGCCTTGAGCCGCTCGGGCAGGAAGCCGATGATCGCCGATGCATTCGCAAACAGCCGCACCACGCCGGCGACCTCGCCGCTCATCGACTGCACCTCGCGTGCGAACGACTGCAACTCGTCGCGCACCGACACCGCGCGGGAAAACGCATGGCGTCCCGCCTCGGTCAACTCGACGCCGGACGGAGAGCGAATGAGCAATGCGAGGCCCATGGCCGCTTCCAGATCGGCCATTCGCCGGCTCAGTGCCGAAGCGGCGATGTGATTGCGGCTGGCCGCACGCGCAATGGAGCCTTCCTGCACGACGGAGATGAACAGCTCGAGGCTGTATGGATCGATTCGCATACCGCCAAGGTGGGCTGATAGCTGAAGACGCTAATTTTAGCAGCGGCGGTTTGGAGCCAGAACGACAGGCACGCTCGCGAATCTCACTGCCGCCCAAACGCGATAAAACGCTCGAGATGATGGTCTTCATCGCCTAGCTGATGATCGATCATCACGAGCCGCTTGGCGTAGTGAGCAAGCGGCAACTCCCACGTCATGCCGATCCCGCCATGCAACTGGATGCATTCCTGCGCGACCAGCGTGCCGATCCGGCCGATGCTGTACTTCGCCGCCGACACCGCGCGCTCGCGCACCTTGCGGTCGGCGGGAAGCGCCGCCGCATTGATGACAGCTGAGCGCGCTTGCTCGATCTCCAGCAGCATGTCGGCCATTCTGTGCTGCAACGCCTGAAAGCTGCCGATCGCCACGCCGAACTGCTTGCGCGTGCGCAGGTAGTCGAGCGTATAGTCCTTCGCCATATCCATTGCGCCGAGCGCTTCCGCGCACAGGGCGAGTACCCCCGCATCCAATGGCGTATTCGAGCGTCGCGAAGCCGTTGTTTGCCTCGCCGATGAGCGCGTCGTCGCCCAGCATGACGTTGTCGAAATTGACTTCCGCCGCGCGTCCGCCGTCGATCTTCGGATAGCCGCGCACGCTCACGCCCGCCGCCTCGCGTGGCACGAGAAAGAGGCTCACGCCTTCCTCGGAATCGTCTTCGCCCTCGGTGCGCGCCGGCACTAGGAGAAGGGAGGCGTGCTCGCCATGCTGAACGACCGCTTTGGCGCCGTTCAATCGCCACGCGCTGCCGTTGCCGCTGCCGTTGCTTTTCGCTGTGCGCGCGTCGTCACGCGGGCCAGCTCATGGTGACTATCCGGCTCGCCGTGCGCGAGCACGACAATGCGCGAGCCGTCGATCAATTCGCCGAGCCTTGCCCGCTGCGCGTCATTGCCGCTGCGAGCAATGGCCTGGCCGACGATGAGCGTATCCAGAAACGGCTCGACCACGAGGCCGCGTCCGAGGCTCTCGAACACGACGGCAATATCGAAGCCGCTGCCGCCGAAGCCGCCGCTGGCTTCATCGAACAGGGCACCGATAATGCCCAGTTTTGCGAAACGATTCCACAATTCACTGCTGAAACCCTCGGGCGAACGGGCGACCCGGTCGCGCGTCGCGAAGCCGTATTGTTCGCTGACGAAACGGTTCAGCGTATCGGCGAGCATGCGGCGATCTTCGGTGTGCTGGAAATTCATGATGTACGTCTCCTCTTACAGCCCGAGGATCATTTTGGAAATGATGTTCTTCTGGATTTAGTTCGACCCTCCGAAGATCGACAGCTTGCGATTGTTGAAGTATTGCGCCGCCGCGCTCGCCGCCTCGTCGGGTCCCACGGGCTCACCCTGATAGCCTTCGTGCAAGGCTTCTTCGATAAACGGCTGCGCATACGGTCCCATTGCGCGGCGCGTGAGCGACGAGATCTCCTGGCGAATCTCGGTGCCGCGAATCTTCAGCATCGAGCTTTCCGCGCCCGGTACGCCACCGCCCGCCACTGCGGCGATCACGCGGAGGTTGGTGGTCTTCATGTTCTCCAGATCGATTTCGACGCGCGCCATGCGCGCCGCAAACGCCGGGTCTTCTACGAGCGGCCGGCCGTTGCGCCGCTGTTTTGCCGCGATCTTGCGCAGCCGGTTGAAGGCCGCCACCGAAAAGCCGACGCCCGCGATGTTCGTGCGGTCGTACGTCAGCAGATACTTCGCGTAGGTCCAGCCCTTGTTTTCTTCGCCGACGAGATTGGCCGCGGGCACCCGCACGTCGGTGAAAAACACTTCGTTCACTTCATGCTCGCCGTCGAGCGTAATGATCGGCCTCACCTCGACGCCCGGCGTTTTCATGTCGATCAGTAGGAAGCTGATGCCTTCCTGCTTGCGCACGTCGGTCGCGGTGCGCACGAGGCAGAAGATCATGTTCGCGTAGTGACCAAGCGTGGTCCACGTCTTCTGGCCATTGACGATGTAGTGCTCGCCGTCCGCATCCACGCCGCGCACCGCGGTCGTTTTCACGGACGCGAGGTCGGAGCCCGCGCCGGGTTCCGAATAGCCCTGACACCACCAGTCGGAACCGTCGAGAATGCGCGGCAACCAGTGACGCTTTTGCGCATCGTTGCCATATTTGATCAGCACGGGCCCGAGCATATTCACGCCGAACGGCACACGACGCGCGGCGCGCCAGCGAGCGCGCATTCGTTCTCGAAGATGAATTTTTGCACTGGGCCCCAGCCGGGTCCGCCGTATTCCCGCGGCCAGTGGTTCGCGAGCCAGCCGCGCTCGTTGAGAATGGCGTGCCATTCGGCCATGTCCTCACGCGTGAGCCGCCGGCCGCCATGCACTTTGTCGGCGAGACGCTGCGGGAGTTTGTCGCGCAGAAACGCGAGCACCTCGGTGCGGAAGGCTTCTTCTTCGGGCGTGAAATTCAGGTTCATCGCAATTCCCTGTGGGGAGGTTGAGCGGTCGCGCCGGCCCATGCCGGCAGCAGCGCCGCGTCAAACCGTCTGATTGAGGCTCGCGAAATCCGCGCCGCGCTCAACGAGTTCAACTAGGAGCGGCGACGCCTGCCAGAACAGCGGATCTTCCTTCGCAAACTCGCGAATGTCCGCGAGAATGCGCGGCAGGCCCACCATGTCCGCATATTTCATCGGACCGCCGCGATAGCGCGGAAAACCGTAGCCATACAGAAACGTCACGTCGACGTCGAGCGGGCGCAGCGCGATCCGTCCATGCACGACGTTCGCGCCTTCGTTGATCATTGCGGCCATGTAGCGGCGCATGATCTCCTCGTCGGTGAAGGAGCGCGGCGTGATGCCGGCGCGTGCGCGCTCCGCGTCGATCTGATAGGGCGACGCGCCGTCTTCCATCATGGCGTCGGCCGCGCTGCGATACACCGGCAAAGTGCGGTTGCCGATGAAGCCGTCGCACACGCCCGCGCGCACCGGCGTCTTGCGCAGTTTCTTCGCAAGCTCGAACGCGGTGGCGACCACGTCCGCGCTCACGGCCCTGGGCACGACTACTTCGAGCAGCTTCATGATGTTGGCCGGCGAGAAGAAGTGCAGACCGATCACGTCCGCGGGCCGCGAAATGCTGGCGGCTATCGCGTCGATGTCGAGATACGACGTGTTGGTCGCGAGCACCGCGCCCGGCCTGCAGACGCGGTCGAGTTCGGCGAACACGGCCTTTTTGACCGCGAGATCTTCGAACACGGCCTCGATCACGAGGTCGGCGTTCGCGAGTGCTTCGTATGACGTGCTGCCCGTCCAGCGCGCCATCAGTTCGGCCTTCTTCTCCGCGCTCATGCAGCCCTTCGCGACCGGTCCGTCATAGACCTTCTCGATGTGCGCGCGGTTTCGCATCGCGCGTCTCGGGCGCTTTCAGCACTTCACGCTCGGCAAAAAACGCGTGAACTAGGCCCGCGCGCTGCGGGCTGTCGAGACATTGCAGAAAGAGTTGACGCTCGAGGCGGAGGCCTTCTTCAAACGGCTGCGTGATGGCGGACTCGACTGCATCGACGATCTTCAGCGGCGAAAACAGCCCGCGCGACTTTTTTTCCGGCTCCGCGCGCGCCGCGACGACCGCCGCGAGGCTGGCGGCGCGGTCGCTCAATGCAGCGGCGTCGCGCGTGCGGCGTACTGTTGCCTGGGCGGCCAGCAGCTCGTGCGCATAGGCGAGGCCTTCAGCGAGGATGTCGTCGCTCGCGCCGAGCCGGTCGACGAGGCCTAGCGCGAGTGCTTCTTTGGCGCTCGCGTGGCGGCCGCTCAATATCAGATCGAGCGCGGCCCTGGCGCCGATCAGGCGCGGCGTGCGCTGCGTGCCGCCCGCGCCGGGCAGCAGGCCGAGTTGCACTTCGGGCAAACCGAGCTTCGCGCCTTCGACGGCAATCCGGTAGTGCGCCGCGAGCGCGACTTCCAGACCGCCGCCGAGCGCCGTGCCGTGAATCGCCGCGACGACCGGCTTCGCACATGCCTCGATGCGGTTGCACACGTCCGGCAGCGAGGGAGGCACCGGCGGCTTGCCGAACTCGCGAATATCCGCACCGGCGATGAAGTTACGGCCCGCGCCGACGAGCAGCACGGCTTCCACCGAGCGGTCGCTGTCCGCGGCGTCGCTCGCGGCCAGCAGGCCGCGCCGCACGTCGGAGGAGAGGGCGTTGACGGGCGCGTGGTCGGTCGTCACGAGCAGCACCTTGCCGCGCAATTCGCGCGTCACGACGTCGGCTAAAGGGGGGTAGGGGTCATGCGTGTCGTCTCCTAGCTGATAGTCAGTCGGGGCGCGCCGATGCCGCTTCGCGCGAATGCTGCCGATTGTGGAGCGGTCAAGGTTCATTGACAATCACATGAACGGTTGACAGACTGTCAAAGTAATTTTGACAAAGGCCTTTCCGTGGACGTCAATTCGCTGACCCTGCTGGTGGAAATCTTGGACGCGGGCAACCTGAGCGAAGCCGCGCGGCGCCTCAAAATGAGCCGCGCGAACGTGAGCTATCACCTCAATCAGCTGGAGCGCTCGGTCGGCTTGCAACTCGTTCGGCGCACCACGCGCCGCGTCGAGCCCACGGAGATCGGTCTGCAGTTATACGAGTACGGCCGCGCGATCCAGAACGCGCTGCTCGCCGCGCGCGAATCGGTGACGACGCTCGGGCAAAGCCTGCAAGGGCGCGTGCGCTTAAGCGTGCCGAGCGGTTACGGCCAGCTCGTCATGTCCGAGTGGCTGATCGAATTCAAGCGGCGCTATCCCGGCATCGTGCTGGATGTGCTGTTCGAGAATCGCGTGGAAGATCTGATGCGCGACGAAGTCGATATCGCCGTGCGGATCATGTCCGAGCCGCCGCAAAATCTCGTCGCGCGCGATATGGGGTCCGTGCGCTACGTTGCCTGCGCTTCACGTTCGTTCGCCGAAAGCCACGGCATGCCGGTCCAGCTCGACGATCTGCGCACCGCGCCGTTGATTACGGCAGCAGTGGTGGGCCGGCAATTGCGCGTGGCCGCTTATCTGCGCGACGAGCGTCATGAGGTGCTGCTCGAACCGACCATCATCTCCGAGAACTTTCTGTTCCTGCGGCAGGCGGTGCTTGCGGGACTCGGCGTCGGCATCGTGCCCGACTACGTGGTGCATGACGATCTGAAACGAGGCGACGTGGTGACGACGCTCGACGAGTGGCGCCTGAGCATCTTCGGCACGAACATGTACATGCTGTACATGCCGAACCGCCATCACACGCGGGCGGCGGCGACGTTCATCGAATTCATTCTCGAACAGGCCCGCGCGAGCGGAAGAGGCGGCGCGGCTTAGTGCGCGGCTTGCGGGTTATGGACAATTGCGCCGCCGCCTGCCCCCAGTATGCTGTGAAAAAGAGCGCATACGCCCCGTCCGGCAGCACGTCGAAACGTCAGGGGAGACCAGAATGAAGTGGACAGTTGCATTGCTCATCGTGCTCGCTGTGCTCGCAAGCGCCGTTGCGGCGCTGCTGATCGCGCGCTTGCCGGCCGAGCAGGCCATTCGCCTTGCCGGTTATGCAGCGACGGCCGCGTTCGCCGCGCTCATCAGTTTTGTAATTCGCAGGCGCAACGCTCGGGCGCAAAGAGGCAAGCGCGTCGGATAGCGGGTGCTAAAAACTGCGCCCGACGGAACGCACCGTGCGTGCTACGATGCTCCGCTCATTGCGCAGCACGCCGGAGAATCAGATGCGCCCAGACACTGCCGACCGTTTCGGCAAAGAGTTCGCGCCTCGCATTGCCGAGGCCATTGCAGCGTGCTTCGCCACGACCGTGCACACCGACGTGCTGCCGTACGGCGGACCCGGTCGTCCCACACGACTCCACATCCATGCGGCGCCGCTCGAGCATATCGCTCACTACGCGCATCCGTTGAATCTGTATCTGACGTGGGACAGCGACGAGATCGAGCGGTTGATGAAAGACGAAGGGCAGACGCGCTTTGCCCGCTATCTTGCCGCGCTGCCTCGCAAGCTCGCGGCGTGGCGTCACGCGCGCGAACTCGATTTTGCGTCCCATACGCAGGCGGAGCCCGTCGCGCTGATCGGTGGGCTCGACTTCGAGTCGTAAGCCCGCGCTGCGTTTTGCTCCCGGTTGTGCGCCGGCGTTTTAGTCCAGCTTGAACTGGGTAACCGCGCCGGCGAGGCTCACGGCCTGGGTTTGCAAAGCGGCGGCGGCCGTTGACTGTTCGACCAGTGCCGCATTCTGCTGGACCATTTCGTCGAGCTGGCTCACCGCGCGGTTCACTTCCTGAATGCCGCGCGTCTGCTCGTTGGCCGCTTGCGTGATCTCGGAGATGATCGTCGTCACATTCGCGACGTTGCTGACGATCTCGCTCATCGTTTCGCCGGCCTGGCGCACCTGGCTCGAGCCCGAGGTGACGCTTGCGACGGTGGCTTCGATCAGCGCCTTGATTTCCTTGGCCGCCTGCGCGCTGCGCTGCGCGAGGCTGCGCACTTCTCCCGCCACGACCGCGAAACCGCGGCCCTGCTCGCCGGCGCGTGCGGCTTCCACCGCGGCGTTCAGCGCAAGAATGTTGGTCTGGAACGCAATGCCGTCGATCACGCCGATGATGTCCGAGACCTTCACCGACGCGTGCTGGATCTCGGCCATCGTTGTAATCACGTCGGAAATCACTGCGCCGCCGCGCGACGCGACCTGCGACGCGGACACGGCCGTCGTGTCCGCCTGCTTTGCGGCACTCGCCGATTGCGTGACGGTCGACGTGATCTCCTCCATCGACGCCGCGGTTTCCTGCAGGCTCGCCGCCGCCGATTCCTTACGGCCGGACAAGTCGACGTTGCCCGCGGCGATTTCATTCGATGCCACGCGCACCGATTCGCTCACGTCGCGAATCTGACGCATCACGTGACTCAGTTTGTCGATGAACGTGTTGAACGAGCGGGCGATCTGCGCGACTTCATCGTTGCCCACCGCAGGCAGGCGCTGCGTCAGGTCGCCTTCGCCGGAGCTGATGTCGTCCATGGCATCGCGCACTTTCGACAGGCGCTGGAACGAGACCGCGGTGACGGCGGCGACGATCGCGGCCGCGATACCGGCAATCACCACCAGCGCGATGACCGAGGCGGTCAGCAGCGAGCGCATGCAGGCGGTCGCTTCGGCTTTGTCCAGCGCGACGACCACGTACCAGTCGGTGCTGGGAATCGGTTGCGCGCGCAACAGCTTCGCGCTGCCGCTCACGTCCATCTGTATCGGACGCTCCGCGTGGAAGAGCGCCGCGAGTTTGTCGCCCGCGAGCCCTGTCACCAGGTCGGACACCGGCTTCAACGTGAGCTTCGCATCGGGATGCGCGACGATCTGACCGCTCGCGTCGATCAACATGCCGAAGCTCGCGGGCGTCGGATGAATCGACTTCACATTCGCGATCACGCTGTCCATCGCGGCGTCGCCCGAGACCACGCCTTTGACGGCGCCGTCGCGTACCACGGGCGCGGCGAACGCGACCACGAGCTTGCCTGAGCCGACGTCGACATAGGGCGGCGTTGCCACCGGTTTGCCCGCCGCCGCAGCCTGCTTGTACCACGGACGTCCGGTCGGATCGTAGTCAGCGGGAATGCCGGTCGGGTCGGAAAACTTTGCCGTTTTGTCCGCGTAGCCGACATAGACATTGGTGAACTTGCCGGCGGCGGCGATCTGCTTGGGCGCCGCCGAGGGGTCCGGTTGCAGCACGGCGTCCTGCAGCGAGTCGATCATCTGGCTATTGGCCGCGACCCAGTCGCCGATACCTGCCGCATGGCCACTCTCGACGGCGGTGAGGCTGCTGTCGATGGCATCGGCGTTATACGAATTGGCGACGAGATAGTTGAGAACCGCATTAGTTGCGAGCGCAACGACAACGATGGCGACGCACAGCGCAACGATCCGCGCGCGAATGGAAGAAAACATGGTGGGAGTCTTTCGGATGAGCAATGAGTCGTAGTCGATGAGGCGGGCGCCTCACAGGCTGTATACGGCTCGTGTGCGCAAAGGCTTGAGTACGCGTTTCCCCCGGTTTACGCGGAACGTTGCACACGCTCCTGAGATCTCGCGATACGTCTGACGATTACCGTTCGGTCGAACAAGCTGCAATTGTGGCGGCATAAAAAACGGCCGCTGCATCTTCTATCGCAGCGGCCGTTGCATGACAACGTGCAGGATTCAGTCGAAGATCACGCACCCAGCGCAGGATCGCTCATGCTGCTCCTGCCCGTCTCCACATGGCCCGCGAAACGGCGTGCGAACAGTGGGTCCGTGTCGACCGTGATCGCCAGGTCATACCAGCCGTGCGCATTGCGAAGATCGAGATAGAGCTCGTCCGTATCGCCGCCGCGCACCACGCGCTTGATCGCATGCTTCGGGTCGTACGCATTGACGACGGTGAACTTGCAGTGCGCACTGCCCACGTTCTCAAGCCGCAATTGCAGATTGCCGTTCGCGACGTCGTAACCTTCGAGCACTTCCGGGCGAGCGATATCCGAGCCGTTCCACCAGCTGCGTGCAACCGGCCGCCCCGTAAAGCGGCGCAAGAATCCGTTCGGACCATGCACGGTGAAATCATAGGTGCCGTCCGCGTTCAGCGCGAACTGGTCCTGTAGGCGCTTGCCGGCTTCCGCGGTGTAGGTGCGCGGCGCGTCGGGACTATTCGCGCGATAGACCTGAAATACCGCACCCGCGTTGCCCGTGTTGACGAAGCGCAGCGTCACGGTTTTCTCCGCGCCTTCGCCGTGTACGCGCACGAAGAGCTCATACGGCAGCGCGCGAGCAGGGCGCACGCCCGGTTCCTGACGCGGGACCGCCTGAATCGCAGGCGGCAGCGGCACATAATCCGGATGACGGTTCTTATCCGCCGGCACATAGCCGCTCGTGCTCGGCAGCGTGGGGAACGCATCGTTCGGATTGCTGAAGTTGAACGCCGAGGTCAGATCGCCGCACACCGCGCGACGCCAGGGCGAAATATTCGACTCGGCGAGGTTGTGCTGCTCGCCGAAGCGCTGTTCGATGAAACGGATCAGGACGTATGGTCGAACACCTGCGAGCACACGTAGCCGCCTTTCGACCACGGCGAGACGACGAGCATGGGCACGCGCGGACCGAGGCCGTACGGCGCGGCGACGTTCTTTGCGTCGCCCGGATAGATCTCGTTGACGGTGTCGACGGTGGACAGGCCGTTCGCGCTGTAACTGGGCGCGCACGGCGGCACCATATGGTCGAAGAAACCGTCGTTCTCGTCGTAATTGATGAGGAGTACCGTCTTGCTCCACACCTCCGGATTGGAGGTCAGAATCTGCAAAACCTGGTCGATGTACCACGTGTCATAATTCGCCGGCCAGTTGGGGTGCTCGGAATACGCTTCCGGTGCGACAATCCACGAGACTTGCGGCAGCGCGTTGTTCTGCACGTCACGCTTGAGGATGTCGAAATAGCCGTCGCCCTTCAATGCATTCGTCCCCGTGCGCGCATTGTCGTACAGCGGATTTCCCGGCTGTGCGTTGCGGTACTGGTTGAAGTAGAGCAGCGAGTTGTCGCCGTAATTGCCGATGTACGCGTTCTGGGTCCAGCCCCATGAACCGTTTGCATCGAGACCCGTGCCGACGTCCTGATAGATCTTCCACGAAATGCCGGCGTCTTGCAGCACTTCCGGGTACGTCGACCAGCCGTAGCCGAGCTCCGAATTGTCGATCACCGGACCGCCGCCCGTGCCGTCGTTACCCACGCCGCCCGCCCACATATAGTAGCGGTTCGGATCGGTCGGGCCCATCAGAGAGCAGTGATACGCGTCGCAGATCGTGAATGCGTCGGCGAGCTGGTAGTGAAACGGAATGTCCTCGCGCGTGAGGTAGGCCATCGTGGTCGCGTTTTTGGCGGGCACCCATTGATCATAGCGGCCGCCGTTCCATGCGGCGTGTGTGGTGTTCCAGTCGTGCGCGAGGTCTTGCAGGAATTGCAGGCCGAGGTTCGGCGCGCTGGGACGAAACGGCAGCACGTAGCCGGCATCGGCGGCGAGCGGCTGATACCAGACCGGCTTGCCGTTCGGCAGATTGATCGCGCGCGTATCGCCAAAACCGCGTACGCCGCGCAGCGTGCCGAAGTAGTGGTCGAACGAGCGGTTTTCCTGCATCAGCACGACAATGTGCTCCACGTCGCGGATCGTGCCCGTCTTGCTGTTGGCCGGAATGGCGAGTGCGTTGCGGATGCCGGCCGGCAGCATGCTCAACGCGGTGAAGGAACCTGCCGCCTGCGCGGCCGAGCGTAGAAAATCACGGCGATTTTTTGAGGTCATGGTATGAGCCTTCATGTCTTCGAGGGGGAACACTCCCCGCGGCGCGCGACCATGAGCCGCGCGTTGCGTGAAGCGTGGAACTCAATCAACGGTATGGACAACAGGTGTGGCGAGCGGCGCCGAAGCGGCTGCGGACAATGCCGGGTCGGCGTTTGATGCGGGTAGTGCAGGGCTTTGAACCGTGACGGCGGCGGGCGCGGGCGCTACGGAAGACGGATTCGCCGATAGGGCGCCGGGGTTGCCATTTGGTTTGCCATTGGCGTGGGTATTGTCGACGAGGCCAGGCTGGCCCCCGTCAGGCGCCTTCGCGTCGTCGTTGCCGCACGCGCCGACCAGCACCGCGCAGCGCACATGGCGCCGGTATCACTTCGCCGCGCTGTGGGTGGGCATGGTGATGAATATTGCGTCGTATATGCTCGCCGCGGGCCTGACCGAGCAGGGTATGTCGCCGTGGCAGGCTGTGTTGACGGTGTTGCTCGGCAATCTGATCGTACTCGTGCCGATGCTGCTGATCGGCCACGCGGGCGCGAAGCACGGCATTCCGTATGCGGTGCTGGTGCGCTCGTCGTTCGGCACGCAGGGCGCCAAGCTGCCTGCGATGCTGCGCACCATTGTCGCGTGCGGCTGGTACGGGATTCAAACGTGGCTTGGCGGCAGCGCAATTTACACGCTGCTCAACATTCTGACCGGCAACGCGCTGCATGGCGCAGCCTTGCCGTTCCTCGATATCTCCGTTGGACAGCTTGCCTGTTTTCTCGTGTTCTGGGCGCTGCAGATTTACTTTATCGTGCACGGCACCGATTCGATTCGCTGGCTCGAAAGCTGGTCGGCGCCGATCAAGATCGTGATGTGCATCGCGCTCGTGTGGTGGGCGACGTCGAAGGCGGGCGGCCTCGGCTCGATGCTCTCCGCACCGTCGCAGTTCGTGGCGGGCGGCAAGAAAGAAGGCTTATTCTGGGTCACATTCTGGCCCAGCCTCACCGCGATGGTCGGGTTCTGGGCCACGCTTGCGCTCAACATTCCCGACTTCGCACGCTTTGCTAAAACGCAGCGCGACCAGATGGTCGGTCAATCCATCGGCTTGCCGGTGCCGATGGCCTTGCTTTCGGTGATCTCCGTCGTCGTGACCTCGGCGACCGTGGTGATCTACGGCAAGGCCATCTGGGATCCTATTGATCTCACGAGCCGCATGACGGGGATCGGGGTTGGCATTGCGCTCGTCATCCTCACGCTCGACACGATGTGCTGCAACCTGGCCGCCAATCTCGTGGGTCCTGCTTATGATTTTTCGAGCCTGTGGCCGAAGGGCATTTCGTATCGCGCGGGCGGCATGATCACCGCCACCATCGCCATCGCCATCGCCATTGTCATGATGCCGTGGAAGATTCTCGCCACCACGCAGGGGTACATCTTCACATGGCTTGTCTGCTATTCGGCGCTGCTCGGTCCGGTCGCAGGCATTCTGATGGTCGATTACTTCCTGATTCGCGGCACGCGCCTCGATACGCGCGAACTTTTCGACGAGCGCGGCGAATACAGCTACACCGGCGGCTGGAATATCGGCGCGGTGGTCGCTCTCGTCATTGGCGTGCTGCCGAATCTGCCCGGCTTCTTGCACACCGCATTTCCCGCTTCGTTCGCCAACGTGCCGTCGATCTTCAATACGCTCTATACGTATGCATGGTTTGTCGGGCTTGCGTTGGCGTCCATTGTCTATAGCGCGTGGATGAAGTTCAGCAGGGGGCCGAGCGCGCGTGTAGCGAGTGCGTGAAAACATAGCCGGCAAGGCAGCGACATACGCAGGTTCTAAAGGAGGCGAACATGACAACCCTGATTCGCGGCGGCACCGTGATCGACGCGGACAACACTTACCGCGCCGACGTTTTATGTGCGGACCCGCAAGACGGCGGCACCATTCTGGAGATCGGCGCCGACCTGGAGCCGCCGGCAGGCGCAGCGATCGTCGATGCGGGCGGCCAGTATGTGATGCCGGGCGGCATCGATCCGCACACGCATATGGAGCTTCCCTTCATGGGCACCACGGCGAGCGACGATTTCTATACCGGCACGGCGGCGGGATTGTCGGGCGGCACGACGTGCATCATCGACTTCGTGATTCCCAGTCCTAAGCAAAGCCTGATGGGAGCGTTCAGGGAATGGCGTGGCTGGGCCGAAAAGGCATCGGCGGATTATGGGTTTTCATGTTGCCGTCACGTGGTGGGACGATTCGGTGTATCGCGCATGGGCACGCTCGTGCACGAGCACGGCGTGTCGAGCTTCAAGCATTTCATGGCCTACAAGAACGCGATCATGGCCGACGACGAAGTGCTGGTGAACAGCTTCTCGCGCTCGCTGGAACTCGGCGCATCGCCCACCGTGCACGCGGAAAACGGTGAACTCGTGTTCCAGTTGCAGCGCCAGTTGATGGCTAAAGGATTCACCGGTCCCGAGGCGCATCCGCTGTCGCGGCCGCCTGAGGTGGAAGGCGAGGCGGCCAATCGCGCCATTCGCATTGCCTAGGTGCTGGGCGTGCAGGTGTATATCGTGCACGTCTCCGCCAAAGACGCTGTCGACGCGATTTCCCGCGCGCGCAGCGAGGGGGCGCGTGTTCGGCGAGGTCCTGCCGGGGCACCTCGTGATCGACGAGGCGGTGTATCGCGACCCCGACTGGACGCGTGCCGCGGCGCATGTCATGAGCCCGTCGTTTCGCTCCGCCGAACATCGCGAGGCCCTATGGCGCGGCTTGCAGGCAGGGCAGTTGCACACCACTGCGACCGACCATTGTGTCTTCTGCGCGTCGCAAAAGGCGATGGGCCGCGAAGACTTCACGAAGATCCCGAACGGCTGCGGCGGCGTGGAAGATCGCATGGCGGTGCTGTGGCACCACGGCGTGAATTCGGGGCGTCTCACGCCGAACGAGTTCGTGCGCATCACGTCGACGAATGCGGCGCAAATCTTCAACCTGTACCCACGCAAAGGCGCGATACGCGTGGGCGCGGATGCGGACATCGTCGTGTGGGACCCGAATGCGAGCAAGACCATTTCGGTGAAGACGCATCATCAGAAAGTCGACTTCAATGTATTTGAAGGCATGACTGTGCAAGGCGTAGCAATGCACACGCTCACGCGCGGCGCGCTCGCCTGGACCGATGGCGACCTGCGCGCCGCCGTGCGTGGCGCCGGTCAATATCAGAAGCGTCCGCCGAATCCCGCTTACTTCGATGCAATCCGCGTGTCCAACAAGCTGAAAGAGCCGCACCCCGTGGAGCGGTAGCGCTTGTCCAGTCCTGACAGGCGGCGCGGGCGTGTACGTCCCGCGCCGCGGTTCCCCTCCTGTCGCGCATTCGCCGCGGCACGCACGTCTCGCGTTTTCCCCGATGGCGCCCGGCTCACGTTCCATGTTGCGATGCATGCCGCGTCCTGATATCTGCTGTAGAATTGAACCTCATGCAATGACGGACGCCATGGCTGCGGCTTAGCACGCATGCGCATATGGATTGGAAACCTGATCCTTTGTAAAAAGGCAAGCCGTTTGCTACAGTCCGCCCACTCCGCCGGGCGTGAGCGCGTGCGGGACTGCCAACACAAGACCAGGCATACGGCTTGGCCACTTTAGGGAGCCACTCATGAAGTCGATTCGTTCTATTCTGCTGGTTGCGCTGTTGCATGCAGTCGCCGTGAGCCCCGTCTTCGCGGCCGACGAGTTCGCGCAGATCAAGTCCTCGGGCGTGTTCAGGATCGGTACGGAAGGCACGTACGCGCCGTTCACCTACCACGACGAATCGGGCAAGCTGACCGGCTTCGACGTGGAAATCGGCACGCAGATCGCGCAGCGGCTCGGCGTCAAGCCGCAATTTGTCGAAGGTAAATGGGACGGCCTGATCGCCGGGCTCGACGTGAACCGCTATGACGCGGTGATCAACGAAGTCGCGGTGACGGACGCGCGCAAGCAGAAATACGATTTCTCGGACCCCTACATCACGTCGCACGCGGCGCTGATCGTGCGCTCGGACAACAGCACGATCAGGAATTTCGACGATCTGAAGGGCAAGAAGTCGGCCAACACGCTGACGAGCAACTTCGGCAAGATCGCCGCGTCGCATGGCGCCGAAGTCATTCCTGTGCAGGGCTTTAATGAGTCAATCGACCTGCTGACGGCGGGCCGCGTCGATGCAACCGTCAACGATTCGCTCTCGTTCCTCGACTTCAAGAAGCACAAGCCGGATGCGAAGGTGAAGATCGCCGCGCTCGATACGTCGTCTGAAAGCAGCGACAAGTCGGCTGTGCTGATCCGCAAGGGCAGCCCCGAACTCGTCGCGGCGATCAACAAGGCGCTCGCCGATATGAAGAAGGACGGCACGTACGCAAAGATTTCGCAGAAGTACTTCGGCAAAGACGTCTCCCAGTAAACGCCTTTTGCGAGTCTGAATCATGCCGGCATGGTTGCATCTGATGGCGCAGTCGCTGTGGCCCCTGCTCTATGCGGGGCTTGTGTTCACGGTGCCGCTCACGTTGGCGTCGTTCGCTATCGGGCTCGCTCTCGCGTTTATCGTCGCGCTCGTGCGGCTTTTCGGGCCGAAATGGGCAGTGGCGGTGGTGCGCTTCTACGTGTGGCTATTTCGCGGTTCACCGTTGCTCGTGCAACTATTCGTGATTTTCTACGGACTGCCGAACGTCGGCATCGTGCTCGATCCGTTGACCGCGGCGATCATCGGTTTTTCGCTGAACGTGGGGGCGTATAACTCCGAAGTGATTCGCGGCGTGATCGAGTCGATTCCGAAAGGGCAGTGGGAGGCCGCGTATTCGATGGGCATGACGCGCGAACAGGCGCTGCGGCGCGCGATCCTGCCGCAAGCGGCGCGGGTCGCGTTGCCGCCTTTGTCCAACTCGTTTATTGCGCTCGTGAAGGACACCTCGCTCGCGGCGGTGCTGACGGTGCCTGAGGTGTTCCAGGCTGCGCAACGAATTGCTTCGGTTACCTACGAACCTCTGATTCTCTATACCGAGGCAGCGCTCGTGTATCTGCTGTTCAGTTCGGTGCTGTCGTCGGCGCAAGTGAGGCTCGAGCGCAAGTTCGGCCGTCACGCACTCTTTCAGGCGGGCAACTGATGATCCGACTGGAAAAAATCGACAAGTATTTTTCGGAGCACCGCGTGCTCAATGCCGTCGATCTGCATCTCGCGCAGGGCAACGTGACCGCGCTGATCGGACCGTCGGGCAGCGGCAAGAGCACGCTGCTGCGCTGCGTGAACCTGCTTGAGATTCCCGAGGCGGGTTCGCTGGAAATCTGCGATCAGAAGCTCACTTTCAGTCCGAACGAGCGGCCGTCGCGTGAAACGGTGCTGACCATTCGCCGCCGCACCGGCATGTGTTTCAGAACTTCCAGCTGTTTCCGCACCTGACGGTGCGTCAGAACGTGATGGAAGGACTCCTGACCGTGCTGAAGTGGGACAAGGAAAAAGCGCGGGCCCGCGCGGACGAATTGCTCGAGAAGGTCGGCATCGCGCACAAGGGCGATGCGTGGCCTGTCACGTTGTCAGGCGGACAGCAGCAGCGCGTGGCGATTGCGCGGGCGTTGGCGCCGTCGCCGGAAGTGCTGTTGTGCGACGAACCCACGTCCGCACTCGATCCCGGCCTCGCCGCGGAAGTGGTGGAAGTGCTGAAGCAGCTCGCAAGCGAAGGCATGACCATGCTGATGGCCACGCACGATTTGCGGCTGGCCGCTACCATCGCGCGCGACGTGGTGTTTCTGAACAACGGCGTGGTGGAAGCGGGCGCGTCGCGCGATGTCTTCATGCGGCCGCAGCAGGACGAAACCGCGCGTTTCGTGTCGACGCTCACGCACAGTTTGCCGGACGCGTGGACGGAGTGAAGCGGGCTTTGTCTCCCCGTGACGGTGTGGCGCCCGGTGGCAGCAAGCGCTCAGGTAGTGGAATCAGAAAAGGGTGAATAGCAAAGGGGCGCCCCGGAAGTGAACAGCACGCCAGTTGATGGACCTCGATCCAACCTCTCGCTTGCCGTCCGCTTCGGGGCGCCCCTTTTTGCGTGTCAGGCCGTCACGGTCTGCTTACCCGCATCTTATGCCTCGGCGCGCTCGGCTTCGTCGTTCAGCGCCGTATCGAAGAAGCGCTGCTTAGCGTCGTCGCTCGCGCGCGCATAGGCGCGGTTCACGCCGCTGATCACCGCGCGAATCGACGCGGTCACCAGGTTCGCGTCGATACCCACGCCGAACGCACTGCCCGTGAGATCCGCGCCGGCCATTTCGGCGACCGCCACCGCGCGGGCATCGGCGCCTTGCGTCAACGCACGCTCTTCGTAGTGCTGGATGCGCACAGGCACGTCCATCGCGTGCATCAAGGCGTCGAGCGGACCGTTGCCTTCGCCGTGCAAGACACGGCGCGTGCCGTTGATCTCGACGGTCAGCTTGATACGCTCGCGTCCGTCCTGCTCGGACAGGCTATGGCCGACGTAATGCACCGGCGCGGTGTTGCGCACGTATTCCTGCTGGAACAATTCCCAAGTCTGCGACGACGTGACTTCCTGGCCGCTCGTATCGGTGAAGCGCTGCACGGCCGAGCTGAAATCCACCTGCAGGCGGCGCGGCAACACCACACCGTAGCTCTGCTCGAGCAGATACGCGATACCGCCCTTGCCGGACTGGCTGTTCACGCGAATTACGGAGTCGTAAGTGCGGCCGAGGTCGTTTGGATCGATCGGCATGTAGGGCACTTCCCACATCGCATCGGGCTTTTGCGCGGCAAAACCCTTCTTGATCGCATCCTGATGCGAGCCCGAAAACGCGGTGAACACCAGATCGCCGACATACGGGTGACGCGGATGCACCGGCAACTGCGTGCATTCCTCGGCCGTGCGCGCGACTTCATTGATGTTCGAGAAATCGAGCCCGGGATCTATGCCCTGCGTGTACAGGTTCAACGCGAGCGTGACGAGGTCGACGTTGCCGGTACGCTCGCCGTTGCCGAAGAGGCACCCTTCGATGCGGTCCGCACCTGCCATCACCGCCAGTTCCGCAGCGGCGACAGCCGTGCCGCGGTCGTTGTGCGGATGCACGGAGACGATCAGGGACTCGCGGCGCGCGAGATTGCGGTGTATCCATTCGATCTGGTCGGCATAGACATTCGGCGTGGCCATTTCGACCGTGGCCGGCAGATTGACGATCGCCTTGTGCTCGGGCGTCGGCTGCCAGATGTCGAATACGGCGTCGCAGACTTCCTTTGCAAATTCGAGTTCGGTACCGCTGAACACTTCCGGGCTGTATTGCAGCGTGAAGTGCGTTTGCGGCGCGGCGTCGGCGAGACGCTTCATCGTGCGCGCGGCGTTTTGCGCGAGTTGCTTGACGCCGTCCTTGTCGAGCCCGAACACGATCTTGCGGAATTCCGGCGCCGTTGCGTTGTACAGATGGACGATTGCGCGCGGCGCGCCACGCAAGGATTCGAAGGTGCGTTCGATCAGGTCGTCGCGCGCTTGCGTCAACACTTCGATCGTGACGTCGTCGGGAATGTGGCCGCCTTCGATCAACTCGCGCACGAAGTTGAAGTCCGTCTGCGATGCGGACGGAAACGCGACTTCAATTTCCTTGAAACCGATCTGCACCAGCGTCTTGAACATGCGCATCTTGCGTTCGCTGTCCATCGGCTCGAACAGCGCCTGGTTGCCGTCGCGCAGGTCCGTGCTCATCCAGATCGGCGCGCGCGTGATGGTGCGCGACGGCCACTGGCGGTCCGTCAAATTGATGGGCTTGAACGAGCGGTACTTGGTGGCAGGGTTTTTCAACATTTTCATCATCCGTGGAGTCGACAAGCAGGTAGTCGACCGGACGACAAAAACGCAAAGCAAGGCCGCCGGTCGGAAACCGGGGCTGGGTCAGTTACTGGGAAATTATGCGGTGCTTCGGGTGATTCAGTTGGAAGCGCGCAGCAGCAGACCTAGCCCGGTAGAGCGGGCTAGTAGTAGCGATAGGGTGGTCTGGGCACGGTACATAGTGCGCAATAAGAACATATTATTGGGACGACGTCAAGGGCAGGCTCGCGCGCGGCGCCCAGGCTAAAATTCGCGACGGTTTGAAAAACGGAACGTCAATGAAGATTCGGATTCTCACACTCGCGTGCGCCGCGGCGCTGCTTGCGGCCTGCACCGCTGCCTACAGGAACTCGGACGCGTG
The DNA here is from genome assembly GCA_940746715.1 of uncultured Paraburkholderia sp. Taxonomy (GTDB): domain Bacteria; phylum Pseudomonadota; class Gammaproteobacteria; order Burkholderiales; family Burkholderiaceae; genus Paraburkholderia. Next base: position 613,049 of record CALNWN010000001.1, on the reverse strand, counting down.
CGAGCAGTTGATGCGCAGCAAACTCGCGGAAACGTCGTCCGATACGCTCAAGATCGGTCATACCGGAGCTGGCATCGGCGGTTCGCGCGTGGTGGTGGAAGGGGCGATCGAGCATGGGGTGACGGCGTCTGAGGCGGCTGCGGCTGCGGGTGGGACTGAGGGGGCGTCCGGTGCTTCCAGGGCGTCCGGCGCGTCCGGCGCCTTGGGGGCTTCCAGGGCCGCGAGCGGTTCGGCAGCGTCGGCGGCTTCGGGAGCGGCAACGGCCGCGGGGGCGGCCGCGTCAGGCGTGGGCGCTGCAGCAGCTTCGCCGTCGGCATCGTCAGACGGGCAGGCGCTTGCGCTGAAATCCGGCAAGCCGAAGAAGATCGTGCAAGCTGCGGCCGCCGAATGTACGTTCCATGGTCCGACGCTCGCCACATTTAGCTGGCTTGCTCCGGCAAAGCTGGCGGCGCCGTCAGAGCCAGATTCGGGCGAAGCGCAGGAGTAGGTTCTCGAGAACCACCGGATTCGTGCGCCGCGTTTCGTCGCGACGCGGCCACGAGTCTGTACATGCTGATGCTTTTGCCAAGCGATCAGCTCTTCAGGCGACAAGGGCGAGAACACGCGCAGGCGCAGGTGCACGTCCAGTGACAAAACCGACGCGACTTTAAAAGCGTGGATTGATCCTGCGCGCACCGCCATCGCATCACGGCTTCTCTTCCGCCACCTCCATTGCCTCGGCCTCGCATCCGCTCCGCGCTTCTTTCATCAAGGCGACGACGCTTTCAGCAAACGCTTGAGGCCGGCCTTCAAAGCAACGCTCCACCGCGTGTGTATCGATCAACCGCTGGCGCAATGCGTTCGTCGTGCCCGTCGATCATTCGCACTGCAGCGGCGATGTATGCCTCAATGCTATCCGCCGTGGCCCACGCAGGCATGTCTACGCGGTTGAACAGCGCGCCGTCGATACGCTCGAACACTTCGCGCCCGCGCATGCACACGCCCGGCAAACCGAGCGTGAGCGCGTCCACAATGCCATTCGTATTGCCGAACGGAAACGGACTCAGAAATAAATCGGAACCATTGACCCGTTCCAGGTAGCCCGGATACAGATGAAACCCGTGCACCACCGACCCTGGCAGCGCGCGGCCGATGACCTCGCGGATATGATCCAGCGGGAGTCCGGCATGTACGCCGCTCATGAAATGAAACTCGACGGGCGTGGCTGCGCGCTCACCGATTTCCCGACACGTATCGAGAAACGCGGAGTTGAGCTTCATTGCGCTCGCGGTGATGATCACCTGCACTTTTTCACGCGGCGGCGGAATGATCGGGGCAATGGCCGGCAATGCCACCGAAGGCCGGTACGGCTGTCCGTCTTTGGGCAGCTTCAACAAGCGTTCGCTGAAGCGCGCGGGATCGCCGGCATAGTCTTCCTCCACGCTCACATAGTCGATCTTGTCCGAATGCGTGGTGGCCGGATGACCTAGTCCCGCGATCTGCAGCGGCGCGACGCGTAGATTCGACATGAAGATGGTCAGCACGAACATGCCGACGCTCGGCATATACAGCACCTCCGGCTTTTCGCGCTCGGCAAAGTCGCGGATGGAGCGCAGACATTCGCCGATGTACTCGGGTTCCTCCAGTTCGATAAAGCGGTCGAACACCGCGCGACCGATGTCGTCGATCGCATAGCCGAAGCCGAAGGCCACCACCTCGAAATGATCGCGCGCGGCTTCGAGCGTGCGGGAGTGCGTGCGGTAGATGGAATGCGCGCCGCCGAACCATTCGAGCACCACCAGCATCAGCGGTTTCTTGCGCGGCTTTGCGTTTGCGTCCGCTCCGGCACGCGCCTGCGGCACCACCGGCAGATCAGTCAGACCCAGTTCCCCGAGCTTGCGCCGCACCAGCACGTTGATGTTGCGCTTGATCTCATGCCTGCGCGGCGTCTGTGCGTAGCTGCAGAACATGTAGGCGTTATGCAGCAAGGCGGTGGGCAGATCGTCGAGATTCCCGATTTGTTGCAGCTTGCCGGGCAGCCATTCGATCAGCGCCTCGCGCTTCATGTGCGCGCTTGCCGAGCCCTTGAAAACAGGCGCCAGAAGGACGAGCGCGAGACAGGCCGCCAGGACTTTGTCGTACGCCCACAGCGCGGCAAAGTCGAGTTCGAGTTCGGACTCCGTCGAGTAGAGCACGCACAGCTTCTCGACAAAACTGTCGCCCGCGAGAAACTGCCGGTCTTCCGTGCCGCGCGGGTTGAGGTGGCAAGCGACATGGTCCGCGTTGCCGAACGGCGTAGCGGAAAACAACAGGCCGACCCATTCATGCAACGTTAAAAAGAGCCCGAAACATTCGGCGGGCGGCCTGAACTCCGGGTCGGCGAACAGCGTGGAAGCCGCGCTTGCAAGGCGTGTGCAGAAGCGCCTGCGTTGCTCCGCGGGCGTCAACCCAGTCATGCCCGACGCGAGGAAGCGCTCGTCGAGCTCGCCGCGTTTGTGCTGAAGCAGCGCCAACGCGGACAGCAGCTGGATTGCCGCGCGAACATGCTGCCGCGTATAGACGAGCTGCTCGAACTCGTCGAGCGAAAAGGTGGCTTCTTCCATGGAGTGACGGTTGACAGTTATGCATGACTAACTATCTTCGTGAAGCGTTAGCCGCGAACGGCGATTATCGCAGCCCCCCAATATCGAATGTGTGCCTTCCGTCAGTTTGTGAATTTTCGGCAGCTCGAATGCGGTCTTACCTTCAGAATGCATAGTACGGACCGGGCCCCGCGGACGTCGCACGCGACGCGATCGCCGTGTACACGCGTCGGCCGAAAAAGAACGGCAAGCCCCAGCCAAAGCCGCTCGCAGCTGGGCCGGCGAGATTGTCGAAGGCATTATTCGCCGAGGCAAACAGAACCCGCGAGTTGCCGACAGCGAAGCTCACCGTGGTCGACGCGCCGTTTGTGCCGCTGATCGTCGCGCTGGCTGCGCGCGTGGAATCCGGGCAGTGCCAGTAGCCGCATTGCGGCAGTTGCGTGTCGCGATAGAAAAGGCCGTTCGAGCCGGTGTCGAGATAGCTTTGCGCGTAGGTCTGGCCGTCGTACGCCGTACTGACGTAACCGGTTTGCGGACTGCCCTTGAGCACGCTCGCGTTGCCGAGCGTGTTTGTTCGCCTGGGTGTCGATGCCGAAGATCATCGACCCCAATACTGTGTCCACGCCGCTGTCCGGCACGTCGGGAAGCTCGATCACGATGCCATTCAGGCACGCGCCGCTTGCGTCGCAACTGTAGTACCAGCGGGGCAGTGCCGCGTTGGCGCAGGCCGCGCCGCAGTCGGCAGCGAATACGCCGACGCCGAGGATGCCGTTCGCGCGCAGCGTGTCGAGCGTGAGCATCGACGGGCCGGAGCCGGCGCAGTCCGCGAGCACCGACGGCACGGCGGGGTCGGCGATCAACTGGATCGTGATGAAGGCGGCCAGCTGTCCGGCCATCCGCACGTCGGCGCTGCGCACGGCGCCCCACGCGTAGCCGCCGCCGAAGACCGCGCATTCGCCCGAGACGCCGCCCGACGCCACTGCCGCGAGCGGCAGGCTCGCCGGCAACGCGGAGGCGAGAATGCGCAGGCCGTGCGAGCCGGTGTCGACCTGAATGTTGTCCGATGGTCGCGCAATGGTCCGTGCCCGGCTGGCAGAGCGTGACGCTCGTGGTCAGCATGTTGCGCGTGAGGCGCGGCGCAGCGTGCACGACGATCGGCTGGACGTTCGGCGTGTTCGACTGGGCGACGCTCGTGTCGCTCGTGCTGCTGGGGCTCGAAGTGGCAACGGGCGCCGAGGCCGCGGGCGAGCTTGCCGTGCCGGCGGGCGCGTTCGCGCTGGAGGCGGTGGTCGGGGCGCTGCCTCCGCCGCCTCCGCAAGCGGTCAAGGCGGCGCAGACAAGGAGCAGGGCGCAAAGACGATGGTTCGGCTTCATGGCGTCAAAGAGGTCGGCAGTTGTTCGGGGTAGGGCCGTCAGCGGAGGTCGTCGGCCGTCACGCCCGGCGGCAACCCGCCGGGCAGCCAGGCGCGGCCCGCGTAGCCGCGCATCGGCCCGCCGGATTCGACGATCACGTCCGGCCGCACGACGCGCGACGCGTGCAGATTGCCGTCCGTCGACGCCGCGGCGCCCGCCCGGTAAGAGCCGGCGTACTTGCCGAGCAGCGCGGCCAGATCCGGCATGGTCGGCCCTTGCCACGTGTAGGCGACGATTTCGCCGCTGCTCGTGCCGTACTCGTTGATGGTCGTGTTGCCGGCATCCGTCGAGGTGCGCAGGCGCAGCGCGCCGTTCAGCAGGTTTTGGGGCGCGCTCGTGCCGGCTCTCGGCGCCATCACGCCGCCGAGCAATGTTCTGACAGCAGGCGCGCATGCCTCTGACACGCCGTTCGGAATAGTTGTCGATTGTTAAAAGCCGCGCGTGCTAAAGCGGGCACTGGGCGGGGCAAACCCCAGTTTTTGCACAGGGCTCGCCGGGATGGGTAAAATGATAGGTTGATCCACGGAAACTTGCCGTGGCGTAGCGGAAGGATTCCCCGAACATGACTGATCTTCGTCTTACCAAGCGGTTTGCAGTAATGCTGATGGCGGGCGGGCTGGTCGCTGGCTGCGGCACGTCGTCGCCGACCAAGGTCGACTACAAGAGCGACTCGAAATCGAAGCAGGTGTCACTCGCCGTCCCGCCGAATCTGATCGACGAGACGGCCGATCAGCGTTCGCTGCCGCCGCAAGGCGGCGAAACCTCGCTGTCCGCGCTGCGCCAGGTGCAGGCTCAGGCGCCGGCGGCGAACACGCTTTCCGTCGTGCCGCCCGTGAGCGGCATGCATATTCAGCGCGACGGCACCGAAAGCTGGCTCGTGATCGACAGCAAGACGCCGGCAGAGGCGTGGCCGCAAATCCGCCGCTTCTGGCAGGAGCAGGGTTTTCTGCTGGTCGTCGATCAACGCGACAAGGGCATGATGGAGACTGACTGGAACGAAACCCACGCGCAGATCAACGACGGCCTGATCCGCAGCACGCTGTCGAAGGCCATGGGCAACAGCTACGTCACCTCTGAGCGCAACAAGTACCGCACGCGCCTCGAACCGGCGCCGAACGGCGGCACCTATGTGTTCATCAGCCAGAAGGGCTTGCGCGAGGCGCTGACCGGCACGAACAACGAGTCGAGCACGTGGCAGCCCAAGCCGAACGATCCCGGTCTCGAGCAGGAATACCTGAAGCGCCTGATGGCGGCGCTCGCACTCGCCGATTCGCGCGGCAAGTTGGGCGGTGCGCAAACCGCGGCGCTGTCCCCGGCCGGCGCGCAAACAGCGCCCAATGCGGCAACGGCAGGCGCGAAGTCGGCAGCTGCGGCTACGGCGGCGCAAAACGTCGTGCTGGCGGCCCAGCAGCCCGTGCGCGATCCGGACGCGGCAAACGGCTCGGCGGCGCAGCTGTCGTCGAACGAGCTGACGCTCGGCGAGCCGTATGACCGCGCGTGGCTGCGTGTGGGCCTCGCGCTCGACCGCAGCAATTTCACCGTCGACGACCGCGATCTGACGCGCGGCCTCTACTTCGTGCGCTACGTCGATCCGAAGGACATGTCGTCGGCCGAACAGGGCTTCTGGAGCCAGGTGTTCCACGGCAAGAAAGAAAAGGTGGCGAGGCAGTATCGCGTGAACGTGCGCGCGCTCACGCCGGACCAGACGCGCGTGGCCGTCGTGGACGACAAGGGCGGTATCGACGAAAGCCCGCAGGCGAGGCAGATTCTGAGTCTCATGGCCGATCAGCTGCACTGACGCGCGCCGCAGCAGCGGCAAGCGCTCCGAAAACCCGTCCGGGACCTTTGCGTTCCGGGCGGGTTTTTCATGGCTTTGGCTTGGGCTTTGCGGGCACGATGGCACGCGTTGTGCCGGACCCGCCGTGCACATGTCTTGCTTGTCAGGAAGGCGCCGGCGCAAACGCTGAATCGGCGCTCGAGCGCCTGACACGTTCGCGTATCCGCCTGCTGCAGGCGGTGCTCATCTCGCGCGCCGCTATAGCCGAACGTCACGTTACTTCGTTGACGTTACCCCGGTGACGTAACTTTCCCGCGCTTCGCGACGGCCCGCTACGAGCGCCGTCTGTCCGTGAAAATTCCCCGTACAATCAACGCATTACCTCGAATCCTTATTGCTTTACCGTAACTGGCACATATGGTGCTTTTAGAGGTTCATGGGGCCGGATTGCCGCAGTTCCACGCAAGCGGGTTCATTCAACCACCTTCTTCATCCAGTCGAGCGTCGGTCACAGGCCTCGCTCAGCCCGACAACGGCCGCGCGCATGACGCGCAGGCCCCGGTGGCCCCGTCGCCTATCCTCGTAGGGCGATGGTTTTTTGCCCGCACTCCGGTGGAGTGCGGGCAATTTTTTCGAGCCGCCGATACGGCCGGGCTCAGGTATCCGCGCGCCGCGTCCCCAGCCACGGCAGGCGCTTGACGACGCCGGTCGCCAACGCCGTACCCACGAGGATCACGCCGCAGCCCTCGAGCATGCCGACCGACACGCCTTCGCCGAGAAACAGCGCGCCCCACAGAATGCCGAAGATCGGAATCACGAACGTCACGGTGATGGCGCGCGCCGGGCCCGCCACTGCGATCAGATGGAAGAACAGCAATAGGCGATGCCCGTGCACGCCACGCCGAGCGCCGCGCCCGCCGCGAGCGCGGTGCTCAAAGGCGTTGCAGCGGAGCCGCTCGGCGCGGCGATCTGGTCCCACACCAGCATCAGCACGCCGAGAAAACCGATGACGAGGCCGAGCGTGCGCAGCGCGCTCAGCCGGTCGCGCAGCCACAGGAAGGCGACGAGGCCGCCCCACAGCGGCGTGGTCGCGTTGATCACCGAGGTCACGCCCGCGGAGAGCGTCAACTCGGCATAGGCGAACAGGCAGAACGGCGCGGCTGAGTTGAGGATGCCCACGACGAGCAGCGGGAAGGCCCGCGTGCGCAGGATCGTTGCGGATTGTTGCCACGGACGCCGCGCGAGGAGCACGACGATCAGGAACAGCGCGCCGATGCCGACGCGCAGCGCCATCAACGGAGCAACGCCGAAGTCGGTCACGCCGACGCGGATGAACAGAAAGGACGCGCCCCACAGGGCCGCGAGGATCAGCAACTGGAGAAGGTTTTTGGCGTTCATTGTGGTGGCGTCGCGCGCGGTTGAGTCGAGACGCCTGCGCATCGTAACAGCGCGATAGCCCAAAACGTTTCACGTTCGAATGAAACGGCAAGTATCGGGAGAGGACGTCTGACACACGTGATCGTAAGCGTCGCCGCGAGCCGCGCAAAGCGAGCAATTCTCACGCTGATGTGAGAAAAATTGCGATTGTTCGGGAGGCGCAAAGGCGAAGAGGCGGGGTGTTGGTCATCCGCCATCGAGAAGATGTTCGATGGCACCGCGTGCAGTCAGGCGGTGAAACCGCCTCGGCGCCGCTAGCAGTCGGGCAAAGAGGGCGTAGCCGGGCAAACAGCTCAGCCACGCCCATCCGAGCCGTTAAGCCTCAATGCGGAATCATCGCCTGCAGCACGTTCTGCTGCAGCCAGACAAGAATGCCGAGCAGCATGGTCAGCAGGATCGAGTGCTTGAAGGTCCGCGCGAACACCACGCCCTTGAGTTCCGTGGTTGCCACGCCGGTCGAAATGTTTTGCGGTGAGATCATCTTTCCCATCACGCCGCCCGACGAATTGGTTGCCGCCATCAGCACCGGATTCAGATTCAGTTGATGCGCCGCGACCACCTGCAGGTTGCCGAAAAGCGCATTGCCGGACGTGTCGCTGCCTAACAGAAAGACGGTGACCCACCCGAGGAATGCCGACACCAGCGGGAAGAAGGGTCCGACGGACGCGACGCCGAGTCCGAGCGTGTAAGTGAGCCCCGAGTAATTCATCAGATAGGCGAGTCCGACGATGGTTGCGACGGTCAGAATCGCGATGCGCGTCTGTACCCATGTGTCGGCGATGGCGGCGCCGAATTCGCGCGCGCTGAGTTTGACCACGAGACTCGTGATGGATCGCCGCGACCAGGCGCGGTGCCCGTCGCGAGCGGCTGGAAGTCCCAGATCGCGCCTTACGGCGTGTTGTACAACGTGATGAAGACGGCTTTATCGAGCCCCGGCCACGGAATTTTCACGTCGCCGATCAGAAAAATCTTCGCCACTGTCCAGCCAATCACGACGACCGACACGATGATCCACGGATACCAGCCCTGGCCGCCGCCGATCTTGCCACGCACTTCGCCGACACGGTCGATGTCGACCGCGAACGCCGGGTCCACCGCCGGTTTCCATACCCGCAGGAACGCGATGGTGACGACGAGCGAGACCATCGACGACAACACGTCGGTCAAGCTGTAGTTCACGTAGTTCGACGCGACGAACTGGGTGAGCGCGAAACTCGCGCCCGACACCAGCAACACCGGCCAGACGCGCAGCATGTTGCGAAAGCCGGCATACACGGCGATCACATAAAACGGCAGCACGAGCGCAAAAAACGGCAACTGGCGGCCGACCATTTTCGCGAGCGAATCAGCCGGCAGATGCGTGACCGCGCCGAGCACCGTAATCGGCACGCCGAGCGCGCCAAAAGCGACCGGCGCCGTGTTGAAGATCAGCGTGAAGGTGAGCGCCTCCAGCGTCGGAAAACCGAGCAGGATCAGCAGCGAACTGGTGATCGCGACCGGCGTGCCGAAGCCCGAAATGCCCTCGAGCGGCGCGCCGAAGGAGAAGCCGACCACGACCAGCACGACGCGCCGGTCGTTCGGCAGATTGTCGATCATCCACATGCGAAAAGCGGCGAAGCGGCCGGAGCGCTGCGCGATGTTGTACAACAGGATCGCGGTGAATACGATCCACATCACCGGCCAGCACGCGAACACGGCGCCTGCCGCCACCGAGTCGAGCGCGAGCCCACGGGAAACTTCCATCCGCCGATCGCGACAATCAAACCGACGACGAGCCCCGCGAGCGACGCCTGCCACGCGGGCCGGCGCGCCCAGCCGAGCAGTACCAGCACGACGATGATCGGCAACGCCGCGACGAGGAACGACGCGAGCAGCGAATTGCCGATGGGAGTGAGTAGTTGATGAAACATCACGTCTCCTTCGTTGTTGTTCGAATCGACGCGGAATTGCCAATGACGGGACGCGTCGCTGGTGCAGGACCGATGAGCGCCGCCCAGGACAAAAAGTTGCCGGGCGGTTCTCTTTTAAACGCTTACTGTGCGGCTTAAGCAAGCATAGGGCGCGAAGCTCGCGCGTCAAGAAGGGAAACTACCGGAGGAGCGGAAGCGCACAGGGGCGTGCGCAAACGGCGTCGAGCGCGCGCCGTCGGGACGACGGCTGCGGGCGACTGGCTCAGGCGCCCCGCATTGCGTGAAGCCCTTCAGTGATGCCGACCCCCGCCCGCCGTCGCCCCACGACCAGCCGAAGCCGATCGACACCGCCGGGCCGTACCAGCCCGGATAGCCATAGCCGTACCAGGCAGGCGGGATAGACCGGCGGCGGGTAGTAGACGGGATAAGCCGGCGCCACATACACCGGCAGCTGCGCAACCACGTAGGCAGGCGGCGAACCCGCAGCCCCCCGGTTCCGGCTGGGCCTGCTGGCCTTGCTGCACGGGTGGCTGCTTGTTGCGTGGACGGCCCGACGGACGGGTCGCCGGCCGTGTCCGGCGGCACTTCGCGCTGAGTCGCGCTGGCGGGCACCGTCGCGTAACAGGACGGATAGCCGGGGTAACAAGCCGGATAGTAGCCGTAAGAGTAGTATGGCAGCCCGCGAGCGACGCCGCCAGCAGTAGCGCGGCGGCGGCTCTCAGCGGGAGCCGTCCATGAAGGCCGGCGCGCACAGGCGGCATGTCCGGCAGACGCGTGCGATTAAGACGAAAAGAGTCGATGACGCGGGACTTCATGGCGCGCTCCGCTTGCAAACAACGCGACCGACGCCATCGTCGGCACGTTATCGCACGAGCTTACGCCCATGAGGCGCGAGGAGGATGGCAAAACCTTAACGGCGTATTTCGCCGCATTGCAGCCGCGCGCGGCGGCTCCCGGTGCGCTGCCGTTTTCATGCGGACCGGCAAGCGCAGAGCGGGCCGGGCAGTGCGCCCGGCCCGCTCTGCTGCCTCTTGCTCAAAGACTTACTTGCCCACCTGGTTGCCGATCACACCGCCCACAGCTGCGCCGCCGAGTGTGGAGAGCGCGCTGCCGCCGATCACCGCGCCTGCCGCGCCGCCCACACCCGCGCCGATTGCCGTGTCGCGTTGGCGCGTCGTCATACCCTCGCACGCAGAAAGGCTTGTGACAACGGCGACCAGCACCGCAAGCGAACCCATTTTACGAATCGATTTCATGATGACTCACTCCCTTTGTTGTGATTCGAAGCCGCCTGTCGTTATGCATTTGTTGGTTTGATCTTATCGCCGCAACCGGTTTCGAGTTGTATGAGGTTGTCAGCAGACTGACGGTTTCGTAATCAAATGTTTCCCCGAATGCAGCATGCCGCGTGCCTGAGGTCATGGACGAAAAAAGCCCGCCGGGTGGCGGGCTCGGAAGACAGCGGGAAGTTGCGCGCATCGAGTCGGGCCGCGGCCCGACTCGATGCGGGGCTCATGCATCACTGCCGCTGATAGATTTCAGCGCCTTTCTTCATGAACTCGATCGATTTCACTTCCATGCCTTTCTTCAGCGCTTCGTCGTCGGAGACACCTTGCTGCGCTGCAAACTCGCGCACGTCCTGGGTGATCTTCATCGAGCAGAAGTGCGGGCCGCACATCGAGCAGAAATGCGCGACTTTCGCCGAATCCTTCGGCAGCGTTTCGTCGTGGAATTCGCGCGCCTTATCCGGGTCGAGGCCGAGGTTGAACTGGTCTTCCCAGCGGAATTCGAAGCGCGCCTTCGAGAGCGCGTTGTCGCGCACCTGTGCGCCCGGATGGCCCTTCGCCAGGTCGGCGGCGTGCGCGGCGAGCTTGTACGTGATGATGCCGGTCTTCACGTCGTCCTTGTTCGGCAGGCCGAGGTGCTCCTTCGGCGTCACGTAGCAGAGCATGGCCGTGCCGAACCAGCCGATCATCGCAGCGCCGATACCGGACGTGATGTGGTCGTAACCCGGCGCGATGTCGATGGTGAGCGGCCCGAGCGTATAGAACGGCGCTTCGTCGCACCATTCCAGCTGCAGGTCCATGTTTTCCTTGATCAATTGCATCGGCACATGGCCGGGGCCTTCGATCATCGTCTGCACGTCGTGCTTCCATGCGATCTGCGTGAGCTCGCCGAGCGTATTCAGCTCGCCGAGCTGCGCTTCGTCATTCGCGTCGTAGATCGAACCCGGACGCAGGCCGTCGCCGAGCGAGAACGCCACGTCGTACTGCTTCATGATTTCGCAGATGTCTTCGAAATGCTCGTACAGGAAGCTTTCCTTGTGATGCGCGAGGCACCACTTCGCCATGATCGAGCCGCCGCGCGACACGATGCCGGTCATGCGTTTCGCGGTCAGCGGGACATGTTGCAGCCGCACGCCCGCGTGGATCGTGAAATAGTCGACGCCTTGCTCGGCCTGTTCGATCAGCGTGTCGCGGAAGATTTCCCACGTCAGGTCTTCCGCCTTGCCGTTCACTTTTTCGAGCGCCTGATAGATCGGCACCGTGCCGATCGGCACAGGCGAATTGCGAATGATCCACTCGCGCGTTTCGTGAATGTGCTTGCCGGTGGACAGATCCATGACCGTGTCGCCGCCCCAGCGGATCGCCCACGTCATCTTGTCGACTTCCTCGCCGATCGAGGAGGTCACCGCCGAGTTGCCGATGTTCGCATTCACCTTCACGAGGAAGTTGCGGCCGATGATCATCGGCTCGCTTTCCGGGTGATTGATGTTGTTCGGAATGATCGCGCGGCCGCGCGCCACTTCCTCGCGCACGAATTCCGGCGTGATTTCGGTAACGCCGTTCGGACCGAACGCGCTCGCCCCGAACGCCTGACCCGGGTGCTGGCGGCCCATCATCGCCGCGAGCTTTTCGCCGTTCGGGCCGCTCGTCTTGAGGCTCTCCAGGTATTCGGCGCGGCGCTGGTTCTCGCGAATCGCGATGTACTCCATTTCCGGCGTGATGATGCCTTTCTTCGCGTAGTGCATCTGCGAGACGTTCTTGCCGGGCAGCGCGCGGCGCGGCGTGCGATGCAGGCCCTGAAAGCGCAGTTCGGCGTGGTCGGCGGCGCGCTCGCGGCCATAGTCGCTCGTGAGGCCGGTGAGCGCTTCGGTGTCGCCGCGCTCTTCGATCCAACGCTGACGCAGCGCGGGTAAACCGGCGCGAATGTCGATTTGTGCTTGCGGATCGGAATAGGGGCCCGACGTATCGTAGACATATATGGGCGGATTCTTTTCGCCGCCGAAGCTGTCCGGCGTGTCCGCCTGGGTGATTTCGCGCATCGGCACGCGGATGTCGGGACGGGAGCCGGTCACGTAGACCTTGCGGGAATTCGGCAGCGGCGCGACGGCGGCTTCGTCGACGTGGGCGTCGGCGGAAAGAAACTTCGGATTGGCGTTCATGCGGTTCTCCATGTGTGGGCCGGAGCGACGCTTTTACGCCTGAGTCCGGTCCCATTCGATGTGGGGCCGCTAAGCAGGAGACGAGATGGAAGTAGTCGGAATTCGCGAGGGGTGAGGCTCAAAAGCCGGAGTGCGAAATCCGTACGCTTCCCTGCGCTGGCATTATCCAGATCAGGTTCAAAGGGTATTTCTCACCCACGTTGCACGGACCTCCAACCCCAGTGCACCGCAGGACCCCCGCGTTAGCAGCGCACACGATACACCGGGCGGGCGGCGCTTGGCAACCGCTGCGCGATGCTGCGCCGCCGAGGCGGGCATGGCGCAGCGGTCTCTTTTCTGCGCCTGAGAGCCGGCGTGCGCGCAGCGGCCAACGCGGCGCGATTAGCGGACTATGCTTGTATTGACGGGCGCGCCTTCGATGACGCGCCGCAGCACCGGCCGCGCGTGCAAAGCGGCCGTGTAGCTAGAGCGTGAAGTCGTCGGCGGCTTCGGGCTGATACAGGATTTTCGCGAGCTTCAGCACTTTTTCGTCGCCGCTTGGCGGCATGAAGCGGATCTGTTCGCCGCGTTTCGCTCCGAGCAGCGCAAGGCCCACCGGCGAAAACACGTTCAGGCGCCCATGCGCGAAGTCGGCGTCGGGCGGATAGACGACCCGTCCATGTCATCTCCTCGCCGCTTGTTTCGTCGACGAGCGTGGTCTGCGAGTTCATCGTGACCACGTTGGCGGGAATCTCCCGCGAGTCGACGATCACGGCGCGTTCCAGGACGTCGTCGAGCATCTCCTGAAAGCGAGCGTTCGCGCCGGGCGCGGCGGCGTGTTTCTCAAGACGGGCGACGTCGAGTTCAGTGAGGTAACACTGCTTGGTCCTTCGGGTCGTTTTCACGGTTGCTGCTCCAGTTCGATCTGCAATCTCTGGGGGAAAGGTCACGCGGATGGGATCGGCCCGGCGCTCCGACAGTCCCCTTAGGGGCAACGACGCGGTTTCAGGCAAGAAGGAGAACTGCGTCAGTCGGAGTGCCGGGCGGCCTGGAGCGGGGCCGTTACTGCGGCAAGCGTTGGCGACGGTTCGCCGGCCCATTGCGGCGCGCACTCCACGCGCGCGCACCCGGTTGCGCGAGAGAAGCGCAAGCGGGTGAAGGCGCGGGAGGTCGGGAAACGCATGAGTGGCCGGCAGGTGTCGAATGAAGTGGACGGCGCGCAACTGGAATTCGAGCGGTGCGAAGAAAGCGGAGAAGCAGCGCGGAGAATAAGAACATGTTAGCACGGCGTCTTTCAACGGCCTTGGCGAACATTTCGGTGTTGAAAGATGAGCGTTCGAAACCGGCGACATCGCGTGGACACTCGCCGCTGCCGGCCCGAAAAAGCGCAGAAAAAAACAGGCAAAAAAATTTGCAGCGCGGTGTCATAACCGGCCGCGCCCTTCGACAAACGTGCAGATCCTGATCGGAGCACGTCATGCAATCAGTCTTCATGCGCCGCGCGAGCCGGCCGTTCACGCGCGCCGTCGCACTCGTCACCGCACTCGCGCTGTTGTGCGCGAGCGGTTTGGCGAGCGCAGCCGGCGCGATGTGCAGCGCGTAGTCCCGCTCATCGCGTTGCGCTCGTCGAGCTTTACAGCAGCGAAGGCTGCAACAGCTGCCCGCCCGCCGACGCGTGGCTCGGTCAATGGAAAAACAGCGGCGCCGCGCGAAGCGTCGTGCCGCTCGCGCTGCACGTCGATTACTGGAACAGCCTCGGCTGGACCGACCGGTTCTCGCAGCACCGTTTCACCGAGCGTCAGGAGTCGCTGACCCATCTTGCGGGCGACCACACGATCTATACGCCCGAGGTCTTCGTAGCGGGCCGCGAATTGGAAGCTGGTCGCGGCCGGAGAGTTTCAATAGCCGCGTGGCGCAGCTGATCGGGCAGCCGTCCGACGCCAACGTCGCTCTGGAAATCATGCCGCGAGCGGGCGGCGCGTTCGACGTCGCGGCCCGCTTCGACAGCCGGACCGCCGACGCCGCGGCCCAACTCGACGCCTATGTCGCCGTGTATGAAAACGCGCTGAGCACGCAGGTGGGCGCGGGAGAAAACCGTGGTGCGACCTTGCATCACGAGCGAGTGGTGCGGCAATGGTTCGGCCCGGTGCCGCTTGTCGGCGGCAATGCGCACATTCGTCGCGACATCCGGCTCGCCGATGCCGGCGCGAATGCAGGCACCGACGTTTCCGCCGACCGATTCGGCGTGGTCGCCTTCGTCGAAAACGCAGCAACCGGCGACGTCCTGCAAGTGGCGGAACTCGGGTTCTGCCATTGAACGCACGTCGTCAATCACAGGAGACTGTCATGGCTACGCCTCACGTTGTTCGCGGCAATGCGCCGCCTGCCGTGCCCGCGCGGCGCGATCCATCCGCTCTGGGTGCGCGTCACGCATTGGCTCAACGCGCTCGCGGCGATCGTGATGATGCTCTCTGGGTGGCGTATTTACGACGCGTCGCCGGTTTTCGCCTCGTTCAGTATTCCGGACGCAAATCACGCTGGGCGGCTGGCTTGGCGGCGCGCTGCAATGGCACTTCGCCGCAATGTGGCTGCTGGTTTTCAACGGGCTCGTCTATCTTGCGATGAACCTCGCGAGCCGTCGTTTTGTGCGCAAGTTCCTGCCGCTCTCGCCGCGAGCGGTGTGGCGCGATTTCACCGCTGCGTTGATGGGCAAGCTCTCGCACGCCGACCTGCGGGTCTACAACGCAGTGCAGAAATTCGCCTACCTGTTCGTTGTTTTCGATCTCATCGTGCTCGTGCTGTCCGGGCTCGCCATCTGGAAGTCGGTGCAGTTTCCGCTGTTGCGCGAACTGATGGGCGGCTACGACAACGCACGCATCGTCCACTTCTGTGCGATGGCGCTCATGGCCGCGTTTATCGTCGTGCATCTCGTGATGGTCGCGCTCGTGCCGCGTTCGCTCGTCGCCATGTTGCGTGGGCGCTGAGTACAACGTTCAAATATTACGGATGCCGAATCATGAACAAGCTACCTGAAGCATTCCCGGTAAAAGGCGCCCATAAGCTTGACCGCGAGTCGATCCTGATCGACGCCCGCCGCGAGCTCTCCATGCCGTCGCGGCGTCTTTTCGGCAAGCAGCTTCTGTCACTTGGCGGGCTGTCGCTGCTGACGGGCTGCTCGCTCACCGACGACGAATCGGTCAACAAGTTTCTCACCGCCGTTTCGCGCCTGAACGATCGCGCGCAAGCCGCGTTGTTCAACCCAAAGCTGCTCGCGCCGACATACACCGAAGCGCAAATCACGCGACCGTTTCCATTTAACGCGTATTACGGCATCGACGACGTGCCGCAGGTCGACGCATCGGACTACAAGCTGAAAGTCAGCGGCCTCGTCACCGGTCAGCGTGTCTGGACCTTGCCCGAGCTCTACGCGCTGCCGCACGCAGAGCAGATCACGCGGCACATCTGCGTGGAAGGGTGGAGCGCAATCGGCCGCTGGGGCGGCACGCCGTTCGGCGACTTCCTGCGGCGCATCGGCGCGGATACGAGTGCGAAGTACGTCGGCTTCAAATGCGCGGACGATTACTACGAAAGTATCGACATGCCGACCGCGCTGCATTCGCAGACACTGCTCACCTTTTCCTACGACGGCGCGCGGCTGCCCGCGAAATACGGTTTCCCGATGAAGCTGCGCATGCCGACCAAGCTCGGCTACAATAATCCGAAGCACATCGTCGAGATGTTCGTGACCAACACTTATCCTGGCGGCTACTGGGTCGATCAGGGTTACAACTGGTTCGGAGGTTCCTGACGCGCGGGTCGCCGCATGCGCGAGGCGCATGCGGTCCCGCTCGGCAGAAGCTTCGGAAAGATGCCGGCACGAGCCGGTTCGATTCATCTACAACAAACGGAGTCATCCCATGAAAAAGCTTGCAATCGCCGCAGTAGCCGTCGCTCTCCTGACCAGCGGCGGCGCCGCGTTCGCCCAGGCGAGCGGTGCCATGTCCAACGGTTCGATGTCGCATGATGCGATGTCGAAAGATGCCATGTCGAAGGACCACATGAAAAAAGACGCCATGAAGCACGACAAGATGAAAAAGGGCGACGCGATGGGTATGAAGCACGAGGCGTCGGGTGCAATGAGCAACTGAGGCGACGCGGCGCGTGCAGCCCGCCCGTACGAAGCATCGCGGCGCGCCGCGTTGGGCCTGATGCGCACCGCATAGGCCGCGGTGGGCGGCACAACTCACACAGCATGCCGGGGCGCGGTTTGGCCCCGGCTTTTTGTTGCATGCGCACCAAAAGTTACGATTCTTTCGCCTGGCGCGGTGGGCGCTTACTGCATAATGCGATGCGCGCCGTGCATTCGCAGTGCCTCGGGCCTGCATTTACGGGGCGCGAGCCGCGAATCTGCCGGAGCTGCCGGCGCGGCTTGGCAGTTCCCGTATGGCTTTCTCTGTTAGCCAACTATCGTCCTTCGCTCCACCATCATGTCCGCCAGCCTCGCCCGTTTGACCGCATCGCCGATGCGGTGTCCGCCGTCCCCGCAGCGGGAATTTCGAACGGCGCGGGCGGGTTGACGGTATGTCGCAGGAACTTTCAGGCCGGTTTTCGCGTGGTTTCCCGATCCGTTTGCCGCGTTCGCGCAACGGCCAGGTCGCGCTTGCGCTCGGCGTCGTCTATCTGGTGTGGGGCTCCACTTATCTCGCCGTGCACGTCGCGCTGGGCTCGTTCCCGCCGCTGCTGATGTCGGGCCCTGCGCAACCTGTTCGCGGGCGTCGGACTCTTCGCGCTCGCAGCGCGCCGCGAGCCGGTGTGGCCAAGCCTCGCGGAAATCCGCAATGCCGGATTTGTCGGCACGATGCTGGTCGGTTTGTCGAGCGGCATGCTCGCGTATGGCATGCGCACGGTCGGCACCGGCACCGCGACGGTGATCGCCGCGGTCGCCGGGCGCAAGATCGGGAAAGGCGAGTGGTTCGCGGTGGGGCTCGAGCTCGTCGGCATAGCAATCCTGAGCCATGGCGACAGCGCGCCAGGGTCAGCGGGCGGCAGTCTCGCGATTCTGTGCGGCGCGCTCTTTTGGGCGGGCGGTGCCCACCTGGCCAGCCGCCTGAAACTGCCGTCGGACCTGTTTTTATCGACGTCGCTGCAAATCGGCTTCGGCGGCGCCATGTCGACCCTGGTCGCGTGGGTCTCCGGCAAGCGGATGCTCGACGTGCATTTCCTGCCGGTGCTGGCGTTCATCTATCTGATGCTGATCGGCACGATGGCCGCCTACGTGGCCTACGGTTTCCTCATCCGGCACACGAGCCCGATTATCGCGAGCAGCTGCATGTATGTGAATCCGGTCGTGGCCGTGGCGCTCGGCGCGTTGCTGCTCGGCGAGCCGGTCACGCATTCGACGGTGATCGCGACCGTCGTCATTTTGGTCAGCGTGGGCCTGTCTTTCTGGCTCGATTATCGGAAGAAAGGGCTCGCCTGAGGCCCGTTGCTGTTCGCGAACGAGGGACGGGCCCGCGGGGTCAGGCTCAGGCAGTCAGCGTCGCCCAGTTATGCCCGGTCGGCACGCAGGCACGTCGCACGCCGCGCGCTAAAGCCGCGCAGCCAGTTCCGCGCCTTCGCGAATCGCGCGCTTCGCATCCAGCTCCGTGGCAAGCGCCGCGCCGCCAATCACGTGATAACGCGGGCCGCCCGCATCCGCCGGTTTTTCCCGTGCAAAGTCGCGCGGATACAGATCGCGCAGCGATTCTTGCCCCGCGCACACCACAATATTGTCGACCTCCAGCCATTGCCTGGCGCCGCCGTGCTCGATTTTCAAACCGCGCGCGCCGATCTCCAGATACGAAACGCCAGCGAGCATCTTGACGCCGTTTCTTGCGAGCGTCGCGCGATGCACCCAGCCTGACGTCTTGCCCAGGCCCGCGCCCAGCTTGCCGGCCTTACGCTGCAATAGCCAGATCTGCCGCGGCGGCCGGGCAGGCGCGGGCGGCTTCAGGCCGCCGCGCTCGCTGACGGACAGATCGATGCCCATTCGTCGAGCCACGCATCGCGCGGCACCGGCAGCGGTTCGTCGGCGCCGTGCAGCAGAAACTCGCTGACGTCGAAGCCGATGCCGCCCGCGCCGATCACCGCGACGCGGCGGCCCACCGGCGCGCCGCGCAGCACGTCGACATACGACAGAACATTGGGTGCGTGCCGAGCCGCACGTCCACGCGGTGCCGCTCCAGCTGGCTCTGAAAATAACGGATGGTCTCGCGGAACTCCTCCTTGCCCGGCACGCGCATCGCGAGATTGAACTGGCCGCCGATGGTTGCGGCCGCATCGAAGAGCGTCACGCGATGTCCGCGCGAAGCCGCCACCGTCGCCGCCGACAAGCCCGCCGGCCCGGCACCGACCACTGCAACGGAGCGCACTTGCTGCGGATCTGTGACGGGCCGGTACACCAGTTCCGTCTCGCGTCCCGCGCGCGGATTGACGAGGCAGGTGGCGCGCTGATTCTTGAACGTATGGTCGAGGCACACCTGATTGCACGCGATACAGGTGTTGATTTCATCCGTGCGTCCCGCGGCTGTCTTCAGCACGAATTCCGGATCGGCGAGCAGCGGCCGCGCCATCGAGACGAGGTCGCCCGCGCCGTCGGCAAGCAGGGCCTCTGCGACCTCAGGCGTGTTGATGCGGTTCGAGACGATCACCGGCACGTTCACGGCGGCCGTCAGGCGCGCGCTCAATCCGGCGAACGCGGCGCGCGGCACCGAGGTGACGATGGTGGGCACGCGCGCCTCATGCCAGCCGATGCCGGTGTTGAATATGGTGACGCCGGCCGCCTCCAGCGCGCGTGCGACCTGCACGGTTTCGTCCCACGTATTGCCGCCTTCCACCAGATCGATCAGCGAAAGCCGGTATACGACGATAAAGCGCTCGCCGCACGCCTCGCGCACCCGCTCGACGATCTCGCGCGCAATCCGCATGCAGTTCTCGATGCTGCCGCCGTAACGGTCCGTGCGCCGGTTGGTGCGCGGGCACAGGAACTGGTTCAGCAGATAGCCTTCGCTGCCCATGATCTCGACGCCGTCATAGCCCTCGCGCTGCGCGAGCCTTGCGCAGCGCGCATAGTCGCGCACGGTTTTCTCAATGCCGGCCATGCTGAACGCGCGTGGCCTGAACTTCGAAATGGGCGACTTCAACGCCGATGCGGACACAACGAACGGCTGGATACCCGTAACGCCCCGCATGCAGGATCTGCAGCGCGATCTTGCCGCCTTCCTCGTGAACCGCTTGCGTGAGCCGCCAATGATTGCGCAGGTCGAACACCGAGTTGAGCGTGCCGCCGAACGGCAGCAGCCACCCTTCGCGATTCGGCGAAATGCCGCCTGTGATGATGAGCCCCACGCCGCCTCGCGCGCGCTCGCGGAAGTATTCGGCGAGCTTCGGGTAATTCCAGAAGCGGTCTTCCATGCCCGTATGCATGGAGCCCATCACGACGCGATTGCGCAAGCGGGTAAAGCCGAGGTCGAGCTCAGCGAGTAAGCGTTGGTAAGACATACAGGCTGCCATTGTAAGTATGGGGTGCGCACGCACGATACACCGCGCGATCATGCCCACCATCAGAGGAAAGCTTCTAATGCTCGCGGCATGTTGCCGGACAAGACATTCTCGCGCGCTCATAAGCCAATTCGATGGCCGCGGCACAGGCATTGCTCATTGGGTGCGTCCATCCACATGGACCGCGCGGCGCTTCTAAAAAAGGCGTACTGCGCGCAGGGATAGGAGGGAGTGCTTCGCCGAGGACAGCCGGAACGGGACCGATCGAACGAATGCAAAACACGGTTTCTGATGGTGCCGTCCAGAGCGTGCGCTCGCATATGAAGGGGCGGAAAGCCCGACATCGAGATAGGTGAATAGAATGAAACTGATTCGAACCATGGCGGCCATGATTGCCGTCGCATCCGTGCTGAGCGCGTGCGGTGGAGGCTCTGACGATGTAGGCAAGGAACTCGGCCTCACCAACCCGGAAATCCATTTCGTGCATGCGATCCCGAGCGGACCGGCGGTGGATTTTCTCGTCAACGGCAGCGCACCGTCGGGGCAGACGAATGTCTCGTATAAGGGCGTGACGAACTTCACCAACATCAACACCGGCTCGACGAACGTCGCCTATGCGGCGACCGGCACGACGACCCCGCTCGCGAGCGGCAATTTCCCGAATGTCGCCAAGGGCCACGAATATACGGTGCTCGCCTTGCCCGGCAGTGCGGCGCCGGACATTGGCCTGATCGACGATCCGTTCGACAAGGGCCTCCTGTCCAACAGCGCGCGCGTGCGCGGCTTCAATGCATCGGGCAACGCGCCGAATCTCGACCTGTATCTGGTGCAGGCCAGCAACACCAACATCAGCAACGTCTCGCCGACCATGGCAGGCGTCGCGTTCAAGAACGCGGTCCCGGCGAGCGGCCAGGATTCGATCTACTTATCGGGCCGCCAGTATGTGCTGATCGCGACCGCGGCGGGCAGCAGGACGCCGATCTACCAGTCGCAGTCGTTCACCTTGTCCAATAACGCCGACTGGCTCATCACGTCGGTGCCGATCGGCGGTGCGCTGAGCCAGCTTGCGGCGGGGCAGATTCATCTGCTGATCGTGCAGAACGGCAATACGAGCACACCGAGCGTCGAGCTCTCGAATACGCTGACGGGCGTATAAGCTCGCTAGCAAGCATGTGCGCACTGCAGCGCAGGCATAGCGGCAAGTCCTAGGGAGGACGGGGCGGCGATCCACGCAAGTGGGTCGCCGCTTTGTTTGTGCAGACGGTTTGCGACGCTGCACGCGCCTGCCTATCGCTGCGAAGCACGCGAGCCTCGAAGCAAGCGCGAGTCGCAAACGACAAAAAGCCCGCTGCGGTGTCCCGCAGCGGGCGTCGACGATGCATCACGGCGATGCGCCACGCGCCGTCACGACGCATGGCTTTCGGGTAGCGGCGATTTACTTCGCCTTTTCAGCCTGATTGGTGAGGGCGTCGCCGCCCTTCGAGATATCCTGGCCGTGCCTGCCATCGTGTTGCAACCGGCCAGCGCGGCCGTGCCTGCAATTAGGAGCAAAGCGATCAGTCGATTCATGGAAGTTCTCCTTGTCGAGAAGGTATCGGTTTGACGTGGCCCGCTAGCGGTTTGCTAGCTGCCGACCGTGGCGTGCGCCAGTCGATCCGGTCTGATTGCATGTTAAAAAAAGGGCGCATGCCGCGCTGTTGGCTGCGCTGCGATTTTGTTGTAGGTGCGCTCTGGTGTTCGCGTCGGCGCACTCCTACAGCCGCGCGTGGGGTGCCTTTGGCGCGGCGTTCAGATGTGCGTGTTCGCCGGGGCGCAGGATCCGTTGTTGTCCGGCGGGACCGTGCTCGCGCGTGGCATGACCACATATGAATGTCGGTGCCTTTGGGTACGGCGCGCCGGATGTCGAAGCGCCCGCCGTGCGCGGCGACGCGCATACGCATGCCGAGGAGGCCATGCGTATGCGTGCGCTTGAGGTCGGCCGGCATAATGCCCACGCCGTTGTCGGCGATATCGAGCGTCACCTCACCCTTGCCGATTTGCAGGCCGATCGACACTTGCGACGCACGCGTACTTCGCGGCGTTCGTCAGTGATTCCTGCGCGACGCGAAAAAGCGCGATTTCCGTTTGCTCGTCGAGTTGAATATCGTCTGCGGGAAGCTGCAGGTTCAGCGTCCAGTTGTTGCGCTGCGCGGCTTCGTCGGCGAGCGTGCGCAGCGCGGTCACGAGACCGAAGTTCGCGAGCACGGTGGGCCGCATGCCCTCGATGATGCGGCGCTTGAGCGCAATGCCCTGATCGAGGTTGGCGAGCGCGCGCTGCAGCTTCTCCGCGATGTCGGGAGCGTTCTCCTTCAGCTTGCGGTTCGCCCACGCGACGTCCATCTTGCTCGCGGTCAGGATCGCGCCGAGCTCGTCGTGCAGTTCGCGCGCAAGCTGCGTTTTCTCGTTTTCGCTGACGGCTTGCAGATGCCAGCCGAGCGCTTCCAGTTGACGCGTGCGTTCGTTGACGAGCTGGTCGAGTTCGCCTTGCTGCGTGATCAACTGGCGTTGCACACGTGCCTGCCTGTCGATCTGGATGCCGAGGTTGCGAAACAGCAGAATGAACAACACGATATTGAGCGCCGACAGGCCCGCCGCGCACAGTGTCGAGATGCGCTGATCGGCGCGGCTCGCGGCGAGCGCATGCTGCGCGCGGCGCTCTTCGTTGTCGCGCAGCAGGCTGAGTGTGCTGTCGACGAGCGCGGCGTCCACCGCTTGTGCACCGCTCGTGCTGCCGCATGCGGCGATATCGAGCGGTTGCGTCGCGGCGCGCTGCAGTGCCGCAGCGCCCGCTCCGATGCGCGCGTCGATCAGCGCGCGAATCTGCGCGAAGCTCGCGAGCTTCGCGCTATCGGCCTGAGGACTGCGATAAAAGCGCTGCAGCGGTTCTTCGCTCGCGCGAATGCGCGCCGCGGTCGCGCAAAAGGCGTGTGCCGCGCCCTCGCTCTTCGTCAGAAGAAACTCGCTTTGTTGGGCGCTCAAACGCGATAGCTGGCTCGCCAGCGCGCTCAGTTGCACGGTGACGTCGCGCGCTTCGAGCGCCGTCTCGAGAATGACGAGCCCGCCGACGGTGATCACGATGGCCACGGTCATCGCGATCGCCCAGCTGCGAGTGCGCATCCAGGCGCTCAGCCGCGCGGCGGCGCTGCGTGAGGGCGCTTCGACTTGGGCGTGGTTTGCGGTTTGGGTTTGCGCCTGATGCCGTGCCTCATGTCCGGGCTCACGTTCTGCGTCTCGTCCCGGCTCATGCCCGGCATCGTGTCCCGCTACATGCTGCATGTCGTTGCGCAAATCTGGCGCGTTCTGCATGTTTGACACGTTCGACTCCCTGAATAGGCATCAGTGTAGCGCTCGTCGCCCTCACGGGAGCGCCGCTGCCACCGGCAAATGCGGGCGCCGTAACGCTGCCGTAATCGAATGTAAGCGGATTCTCACACGAAAACCGGAGCGCGTCGGAATGCGCCCGCCGCCGCCGCTGGATAGGATGAACCCTGATCCCATTCATTGTTTCAGGAGGTAGCCATCATGCTGAAGTGGGCGTTGTTCTTCGCCGTCATCGCGGTGATAGCCGGCCTTCTTGGCTTTACCGGCATCGCTGCGGGCGCGGCGGCAATCGCGAAGTTCCTGTTCGTCGTATTTGTGATTCTGTGCGTGGTGTTCCTCGTGCTCGGCTTCGTGGTGACGAAAAAATTGTCGATTAGCGCCGCTTCTGGTCTTTCGAGGCGTCCTTGACCGGGCGCGTTCCCAAAGCGGCGCTCGCGTAGCGCAAAAGCACGAGAATCCACGCGGATACCAACAAGAAGGAGAGTTGCCATGCTTCACTATGCCATCGTCTTTTTCGTCATCGCCATTATTGCTGCGGTGTTCGGTTTCACCGGAATCGCCGCAGGTGCGGCCGAAATCGCAAAGATACTGTTCTACATCTTCCTCGTCGTGTTCGTGGTCACGTTGCTGCTCGGCGTGTTCCGAACGTAGAGCCGACCATCACAGTCACGGCGCATTGCGGGCACGCCTTGCGATGCGCTCATTCCCTCAATACGGATAAAGGAGAAACTCAATGGCGAATACACCTGGCGCCCAGGGCGCGGCATCTCAGTCGAGCGATCCGTTCGTGATGGACATCCAGAAGATCCGCGACGACGCCCGCAAGCACATGTCGGATGGGCCCGTCACGCAAAGCTATGGCGCGGATCGCGACACCGTGCTCAAGCTGCTCAACGACGCGCTCGCGACGGAAATCGTCTGCACGCTGCGTTACAAGCGGCATCACTTCATGGCAAAGGGCATCAACTCGGAAGCCGTGGCTACGGAATTCGCGGAGCACGCGGCCGAAGAGCAGGAGCATGCCGACCGCATCGCCGAGCGCATCGTGCAGCTTGGCGGCGAGCCGGACTTTGCACCGGACGGTCTCAAGACGCGCGCACATTCCGAGTACAAGGCGAGAACCTCACCGACATGATCCGCGAGAACCTGGTTGCCGAGCGTATCGCAATCGACACCTATCGCGAGATCATCCGCTATCTCGGCGAGAAGGACGTCACGACGCGGCGTCTCTTCGAAGAAATTCTCGCCGTCGAGGAAGAGCATGCGGACGACATGGCCGATCTGCTCGAGGGCCGCGAGTGAGCGTGCCCGGCAGGGCGAGCGTGCGGCCGGCGGTGGCGGCCGCCCTCACGTCGAAATGCGGCGCGAGATGATTACAATGTCTGCTTTGGAGCGACTCCATCGTACGGACACAAAGCCGATGATTCGAGTGTTGATAGCTGACGACCACGCGATCGTCCGAGGGGGGTCAGACAGTTCGTCGCCGACGAGCCGGATATATGCGTCGCGGCGGAAGCCGCCACGGGCGACGAAACCATCAGCCTTGTGCGCGAGCAGGCATTCGACGTGGTTCTGCTCGACATTGCGATGCCGGACAAGAACGGCATCGACACCCTGCGCGTCATCAAGCAGGTGCGCCCGGAGCAGGGCGTGCTGATTCTCTCCGGATAGCCGGAGAGAATCAGCACGCGGATCAACCTGCTGCGCGCGGGCGCGAACGGTTATCTGAACAAGGACTGCGAACCGGACGAGATCGTGCGGGCGATTCGCGCGGTGGCGCGCGGGCATCGTTACCTGTCCGAGGCGGTGGCCGACACGCTGGCCGACAATCTGGACAAGCCGGCGGCGGCGCGGCCGCACGAGGCGCTCTCCCAGCGCGAGTTCCAGATTTTTTGCAAGCTGGCCGCGGGGCAGATCCCCACGCAGATTGCCGAGGAGTTGTACCTGTCCGTGAAAACGGTGAGCACGTACCGGGCTCGCGTGCTCGAGAAGATGCGCCTCGCCAATAACGCCGATCTCACTTACTACGCGATCAAGAACGGCCTGATCGAATAATGGATGATCGAGAGATCCCGATGAACAGCGAATCGAACCCCGTTGCCGAGTCAGCCAGCTGCGCGCCGTTGCGCGTGCTGCTTATCGAAGATTCGCCGCTGATCCGCCGCAGTCTGGTGGAAGCCATCGACGCGTCGAGTTCGCTGCGCGTTGCCGCTTATGCCGATTCCGCCGACGAAGCCATTGCTCTGCTCGGCGACGAAGCGTTCGACGCGGTGATCGTCGACCTGCAGTTGAAACGCGGCTCGGGCGTGCCCGTACTGGCCTATTTGCAGCGCGAAGGTCTGATCGACTCGGTGTTCGCGGCGATGCTGACCAATCACGCGTTGCCCGCGTACCGCGAGCGCTGCGAGCAGTATGGCGTGCGGCACTTCTACGACAAGTCGTTCGAGTTCGACCGCGTGATCGACGCGCTGCACGAGTACGCGTTCGCGCGCAGTCACGGCTAGGCGCGCTCCTTGTCTTCCCGTTAGTCTTTCGCCCTCGTCTGCAGCGCCAGATGGTTCCAGGCGGCAAAGCCCGCGAACAGCAAGCCTGCAACGCTCACGCCCACCCATCCGAACACCGGCCACACAGCCGCACCCACACAGAACCCAGCGCTCCGCCGATGAAATACGCGACCATGTACACGGTATTCACGCGGCTGCGCGCGTCGGGCTTCAATGCATAGATGCGCGCGACTGATTCGAAATCTGCGCGGTCTGCACGCCCACATCCAGCACGATCACGCCGATCACGAGCCCCGCGATGCTCTTCGCCGAGAAGCCGAAGACCACGAAGGAAATCGCGACCAGCACGATGGACAGCGTGATGATTGCGCGCGGCCCGCGCCGATCCGCGAACTTGCCGGCGAGCGGCGCGGCGGGCGCGCTTGCCGCGCCGACGATGCCAAAGAGGCCCGCTGCCTGCGGTCCGAGGTGAAAAGGGCGGCCCCGCCAGCAGCAACGCCAGTACCGACCAGAAGATGCTGAAGGAGGCAAAGAGCGCGGCGCCCGTCAGCGACGCCTCGCGCAACGCGCGATGCTCGACGACCAGATGCCACATCGACACGAGCAGCTTGCCGTACGGCAGCGTCGAAGTCGGCTTGCTCTTCGGCAGACGCAGAACGATCACCACCGCCAGCGCGAGCAATGCGAGCACCGACGCAGCGAACACCGCGCGCCAGCCGAAATATTGCGCGACGACGCCCGCTGCCGTCCGCGCGAGCAGAATGCCGAGCATCAGCACCGGCAGCGCCGGCGCGGTGGCCGCGACGACGAGCGCGACGCACATGCCCGCGGTTTGCAGCAGGATCAATGCGCGCCGGTCGAAGCGATCGCCGAGCGGCGCGAGCAGCAGCATGCCGGCCGCGTAGCCCAGCTGCGTGACGGCCGGCACGACGCCGACCCACGAAGCGCTCGCAGGAAACGACTGCCGGAAGTTGTCGAGAAGCGGCTGGTTGTAATAGATGTTCGCGACCGCCACGCCGGCAATGGTGGCGAGCAGAAGCAGCAGGCCCCGCAGCGACGGGTCGGCGGAAACGGGTGTGGACGCGTTGGACGTGGACATGAAAGAGGGCAGTCGGCGGACCGGCCCATGCGCGGTCCTCAAGCGTGCCGATCATACCGGAGCGAACTGGATCGTGCTGACGCGCTGCCATGCCTGCCCAACAAGATGTTTGTGACAAAAATGCGAGGTTCGACGGGCTCGGGTTCGTAGAATCGGCGCGCTATTCCGGCCAACTTCGCACGATCCCATGAAAGAGCTCAACCCCTGTTCGACCCGACGCGGCGCGCAAGCCGAGCTTGCGCCACAGCGAATCGACGGATGCCTGCTTGGCGCGTTGATCTGCCTTGCGGCGTGGACGCTCGCCACCGCCATGGCGCTGCGCGACCCGCTGAAAATGCTGCTCGAATGGGAACTGCTTGCGGTATTCACGTGGCCGCAAACGCATGGGTGGTATCGCACCGTGATCGCCATGACCGCCTTCGACGTCATGACCGGCGCATTCATGGTCGCGGGCATCGGGTGGTTCGCGCTGCTCGCCTGGCGCAGGTCGGCCCGCTTGCCGTCGCATGTGCAGGTGTGGCTCGGGGCAATTCTCGCCATGCGAATCGGCGCGTATCTGGCGAGCGCCTATATGACGCACGCAATCGGCGTGGACATCGCGATTCCGTTTGACGGCCTGCTGCAGGCCATTGTCGCCGCCGCGCTCGGGATCCCATATTTCAGGGCGTCCCGGCGCGTGCGCCGAACCTTCGTGAACCGCTGAGGGCGTCGCAACGACGCCTGCTCAATCGATCAGCGCGCCTTCCGGCTCATAGAACGGATACGGACCCTCGGCCGCATCGACATACGTGTGGTGCGTGACAATGCCGACGCCCGGCTCATAGCGATGCAGCGCATAGGGCGGTTCCATCATGAACGCCGAGGGCGCATCGTCGCGCAGATCGAGCGCCACCTGATGTGCGGGCGCCGGTATGGCCGACGCGATCGTGCCGCCAAAGCGCACGAACATCGGGCGATGCACATGTCCGCAGATCACGCGCTCCACGTTCGGATAACGTGCGATCAGCGCCGCGAGGCTGTCTGCCGCGGCGGGATCGAGCCGCAGCTTGTCCATATGTCCGATGCCGCACGCAAACGGCGGATGATGCAGCGCGACCACCGTCGGCTTGCCGCCCGCCGCGTCGAGTTGCGCCGCGAGCCACGCGAGCCGCGTCGCACAGCGTGCCGGCGCTTTGGCCCGGCACCATCGAATCCAGCACGATCAGGCGCAGCGGACCGACATCGAGCGCGTAATGCACGAACTCGCCGCTACCCCGCAATTCCGCGCGATCGGGAAACGCGGCGCGCAACGCGCCCCGGTCGTCGTGATTGCCGACGAGCAGAAAGTAGGGCATTCGAAGCGGTGCGAGCAGCGCCTTCAGGTGTTCGTACTGTTGCGGTTCGCCTTGATCGACGAGATCGCCGGTCATGATGACGGCGTCCGGACGAGGATCGAGCGCGTTCAGCGCGGCGACGCAACGTTCCAGATAGGCGGCAGTATCGACACGGCGATAGGCGAGCGCGCCGGGCCGTTTGATATGCAGGTCGCTAATTTGAGCCAGCAGCATGGGGTCATCCTCATTGTTGCGCGCGGGTGCAACGCGCGGCTTCATTACGATAGCGCAATCAGCGCGTCCTGCCCGATCGAGATGCCGACCGGCGTGCCGCGTGCGAGTTCGACACGGCCCGCGACGTCGACCAGCAGCGCATCGGGGGCGGCGCCGGTAATCGTGAGGCGCGTGCGCTCCCCAAGAAACGCGCTGCTTTCGATGCAGCCGCGCAGCTGCGCGTCAGCCGGATCGGCGAGGCGCGCGTCTTCGGGGCGAAAGAAAATTTCGTGCTTCGCGTCATGCTTCGCTAACGCGTTCGCCTGCGTGGCCGGTAGCGGCACGGCGCCGCCTGTCGTCGTCAGCATGCTGCCGCGGCGCTTGCCAGCAACGCGGTTGATCGTGCCGACGAACTGCGCGACCGCGCGATTCGCTGGCCGATAGTAGATGTCGCGGGGTGAGCCGATCTGCTCGATGCGCCCCGCGCTCATCACGACGATGCGGTCGCCCAGTTCCATCGCTTCGGCCTGGTCATGCGTCACATAGACTGTCGTGATGCCGAGTTCGCGCAGCAGCGCATTCATCTCGCTGCGCAACGCGTCGCGCAAGCGGGCGTCGAGCGCCGTGAGCGGCTCGTCGAGCAGCAGCACGCGCGGCTGCACGGCGAGCGCGCGTGCGAGCGCGACACGCTGACGCTGGCCGCCCGACAGTTGATCGACCGGTTTCTCGGCGTGCGCGGTGAGACGCATCATGCCGAGCAATTCGTCGACGCGCTGCCGCGCGGTTTTTGCCGGCATGCGCCGGATTTTCAGGCCATAGCCGATATTGCCGCGCACCGTCAGGTTCGGGAACATCGCGTAGCTCTGGAACACCATGCCCACCTGGCGTTTTTCGATGGGCAGCGCGGTAACGTCGTCGTCGCCGAATGCGATGCGGCCGCCCGCGTCGAGTGTTTCGAGGCCGGCGATCATGCGCAGCGTGGTCGTTTTACCGCAGCCGGACGGCCCGAGCAGCACGAGCGTCTCGCCTGCTTCAATGCGCAGGTCGACCGGTTCGAGCACACGCGAGCCGCGAAACGTTTTCGCGCACTGCGTCAGCGTGATCGGAACCGAGGCGGCAGAGGAGGAGGAAGCTGATGAGGAAGCTGGGGCAAGTGTCATGGCGTCGTTTTGGACTTCGAAACAGAAGCGGCGCCGCGGGTTTTTGCCGCGCTGCGCTGGCCGGTCGCATCGACGCCGAGCCATTGCATTGCGACGAGCAGCGGCATCGTCATGATGAAAAAGAGAATCGTGTAGGCACTGCCGATTTCGATGCGCAACGACGCGTAGGTGTCGGCAAGACCGACCGGCAGCGTCTTGGTGTCGGGCGTGTGCAGCATCCACGTCAGATTGAATTCGCCGATGGAAAGCGTCAGTACCGCGAGCGCGCCCGCCACGATGCCGGGCCTCGCATTGGGCAGCACGATGGTCACGAAGCGCTGCATGAAGCTCGCGCCGAGACTCGCCGCGCCTTCTTCGAGCGTGCGCAGATCTGTGGCCGTGATGCGCCGCTCATGCGCTGGCCGCGACGGCGGAGCCGCTCACGCTGCGAGCGAGAGCAAGCACCGCCCATGTGACGGTGCCGAGCACGATGGAAAGGCCTGCCGCCGTCACCATGTTCGCGTTGAGCGTGAACTCGATGTAGATGGTCATCGGCAGGACGTCGATGTCGGTGGCGAGCGTGAACGCCGTGCCGAACGCACCCATCGCGGTGGCGAAGCACACCGCGCCCGCCGCGATCAGACCGGGCGACAGCGCGGGCAATACGATGTCGCGTGTAATGCGCCATGGCGATGCGCCGAGCGAGCGCGCGGCTTCCTCGAGCGACGCATCGAGTTTGGTGGCCGAAGCCATTACCGTGACGATGACGCGCGGGATCGAGAAATACAGGTAGCCGAGAAAAAGCCCGCTCATCGAATAGGCGAATACCCAACGGTCGCCGGTGAGCTTGAGCGACAGCGCGCCGACGAGCCCCTGGCGACCTGCCAGCATGATGACCATGAAGCCGACCACCACGCCCGGAAACGCGAGCGGAAAGGTCAGCAACGCGAGCAGCGTGCGCTTGAACGCGAACTCGCGGCGCGCCAGCAGCAAACCGGCAATCACGGAGAGCACGAGGGTCGCGGCCGTCACCGCCGCGGACAGCACGACGGTTGCGCCGAGGCTCGACATGTAGCGCGGATTCGTCAGCATCGCGCGATAGGTGGCGAAGGCGTGGCCGTCGCCGCTCAGCTGCGCGAGCGCCCCCATCGGCAGCAGCCAGAACGCGATGAAAACCGCGAGCGCCGGCGCGAGCAGTGCGATGCGCCAGCGCAACGGGAACGTGATGTCGTTCAATGCATCACCTGCAAATAGCGTTCGCCGAAGCTCGCCTGCTTTTCAGCCATCTTGCCGAAGTCGACCGGCTTGGCGCGGGCATATTCGCTGGCCGGCAGGAATTTCGCGGCGGTCTGCGGGCTCATCGCATTTGCGCGCACCGGGCGCAGATAAGCGTCGGCCCACAGTTTCTGGCCTTCGTCGGAGAGCACGAAATCCAGCACTTTCTTGCCGTTTGCTTCGTGCGGCGCGCCCTTCACGAGGCTCATCATGTACGGCACGGAAATCGTGCCTTCTTTAGGAATCGCGAATTCGACATTGGCGTGATCCTTGTATTTCGTGCGATAGGCGTCGAAATCGTAGTCGAGCAGGATCGGAATTTCGCCGGACATGACGCGTGCGTAGGCGGTCTGCTTCGGCACGATCGGTGCGTTTGCCTTGAGCTTGCGGAACCAGTCGAGGCCAGGCTCGAAGTTGTCGAGCGTGCCGCCGAGCGCCTGGTTCACCGCGACCGCGCCCGCATAGCCGACAAACGCGCTCGACGGATCGAGGTAGCCGATCATGCCTTTGTATTCGGGCTTGAGCAGGTCGGCCCACGAGCGCGGCACCGGCTTGCCTTCGAGCGCGTCCTTGTTGACGAAAAAGCCCAGCGTTCCCGAGTGGATCGTGAACCAGTAGCCTTGCGGATCCTTCAGGTTCGCGGGAATGTCGTCCCAATGCGCGGGTTTGTACGGCTCGACCACACCCTTGTCTTTCGCCTGGAACGCCGACGAGATGCCGAGATAGACGACGTCCGCGACGGGGCTTTTCTGCTCGGCCATGAGTTGCGCAATCGACTGGCCGGAGTTCTTGTTGTCGAACGGCACGCGAATGCCGGTCTTCTGCTGGATCGCCTTGATCTGGCTTGCCCAGTCGGCCCATTCCGGCGGACAGTTGTAGCAGATTGCGGTTTCGTCGGCGTGTGCGCTCTGCGGCATGACGACGGCAAGGGCGGCAGTCACGACGGCGCCGGCGCCCAGCACGACGACGGTGGACTGCGCGAGACGGCGCATCAGCGATGTAAGCGACGATGCAAGGCGTACGGAAAAGCGGGTCACTGCGGTTCTCCAGGAAGGGACAAGAGCGGGTGGTTCAGGTTTGTTGTTTGAGGCGAGTGGTTCAGCGAATCCCAGCGAGTTAGTCAGGACTCGAGATGAAGGTGTGCGCTCGCATGCAGTGCAGCGCTGCCGTGATGGTTCGAAATGGCGGCGATGGTCGCGCCTTCGCGCACGCTGTGCGGCAGCGTCAGCGCGAGCGGCGCAGACCGCGCATCACGACCATCGCAAGCAGATCGTTGCTGCAAAAGAGGGCGCTCGGGCGGTTTGCGCCGTGCGTCAGATGCGCGAGCACCGAGGGCGCGAGTTCGTCGGCGTTGAAATCGACTTCGAGCGCGGGCGCGGGCGTGAGCCCGGCCTGCTGCATGGCTTGTGCGTAGCCGAGGTGGCGCTGGCGCGCGCGGTCGGAAGCGGCGAGCGTGCCCGCGAGCATGAGGATGCGGCGATGGCCGTGCGCGATCAGCAGGCGCACGCCTTCATATGCAGCAAGACGGTTGTCGACGCAGACCGATGGGCGCCGTTCGGTGTCGTTGTGCATCAGCACGTAGAGCAGGCCGTCGCGGTCGAGTTGATCGAGCAGCGGATGCGTGTCGGCGTCGGCGACTGTCAGGATGAGGCCTTCCACGCGATGTTCGCGCAGCGTTTCGATGGCGCGGCGTTCGCGATCCGCGTCGTACTGGGTGGTCATCAGCATGAGGCGGTAGCTCTCGGCTGCCGCGAGTTCGTCGATGCCTTGCAGGCATTCGGCGAACACCGGATTCGCAAGCGTCGGGACGATCACGCCGATCAGACGTGTGCGCTCGCCGCGCAACTGACGGCCGAGCGGGCTCGGCCGGAACTGGAGGGCGTCGATGGACTGCCGTACCTTGTCGAGCGTGACGGGGTTCACGGTGTGCGGCGCGTTGATCGCGCGCGAGACCGTCGCGATGGAAAAGCCCGCGTGCGCAGCGACATCCTTGATCGTCGGGGTCATGATTTCCGCTCGGTTGTAAACGTTTTCGGAGCGGATTATCGGGAAGGTTTATGACTCGCCGATGACTTCCGGATTGATGGCGAAGTGGGGGCTCGTTCGCGGGGCAGGCGGGTCACGCGTTCGTTTTGCCGGCCCTGCGGCCAATGGTAGAATGCGCGTCCACGCGTTTTTCCCCACCCTAGCCGGGGTGATGAAATTGGTAAACATAGCGGACTTAAAATCCGCCGCTTCACGGCTTGCCGGTTCGAGTCCGGTCCCCGGCACCATGCTGTCTCCCAACGCTTCGCAAACCGGTCGCCACAATTCCCCTCGACCCACGCCCCCATCCCACACTGTGCGCAAACCCGCACCACGTAACCACTCCAGACACTGGGGAATGCCTGATCTTGAGCCGTCGCTGCCGGGCGTCGTAGAATCGTCGGACATCGGTTTGTGGGGCGAGCATGTGCCTGGCTTCTCGTTGGGATTTCAGTCGAACAACCTCGCGCCGTCCCGCGCTTTCGCGACCCGTCTCCCGGGTTGAGGCGAGCGCATGCCGTGCGCGCGCCGCCGGCTCCGCGCCATGACCCCGCTGATTTCCGTCAACAGGCTCAGCAAGAGCTTTCCCGGCGTGCTGGCGCTTCACGACGTCCAGTTCGAACTGATGGCGGGCGAAGTCCATGCGCTGATGGGCGAGAACGGCGCCGGCAAATCCACGCTCATGAAAATCCTCGCCGGCGTGTACACGCGCGATTCGGGCGATATTCTGGTCGACGGCCAGCCGGTGTCATTCGAGAGCCCGCGCGACGCGCAAGCGGCGGGCGTCGGCATCATTCATCAGGAACTCCAACTGATGAACCACCTGACGGTCGCGCAAAACATCTTCATCGGCCGCGAGCCGCGCGGGCGGCTCGGCCTTTTTCTCGACGAAGACAGGCTGAATGCCCAGGCGCGCGAGATTCTTTCGCGCATGCACGTGAATCTGGACCCGCGCGCGCTGGTCGGCGAGTTGACCGTCGCGAGCCAGCAAATGGTCGAGATCGCCAAGGCGCTGTCGTTCGATTCGCGCGTGCTCATCATGGACGAGCCCACCTCTGCGCTGAACGACGCCGAGATCGCCGAGCTGTTTCGCATCATCCGCGAACTGAAAGGGCGGGGCGTCGGCATCGTCTACATCTCGCACAAGATGGACGAGTTAAAGCGGATCGCCGACCGCGTTACCGTGCTGCGCGACGGGCGAGTATGTCGCCACCGTCGACGCCGCCAACACGACCGTCGAGGCCATCATCGGCATGATGGTCGGGCGCACGCTCACGGACGTGGTGCCCGCCGCGCGCGCCGCGGCGCAAGGCAAGGCCGCGCTGGAAGTCAGGCATCTCAACGCCGGCCCGCTCGTGCGCGACGTGAGCTTTACCTTGCGCCAGGGCGAGATTCTCGGCTTTGCCGGGTTGATGGGCGCGGGCCGCACCGAGGTCGCGCGCGCGGTGTTCGGCGCGGACCCCGTCGAATCCGGCGAAATCCTCGTGAAAGGCGCGAAAGCGTCGATCAGAAACCCGAGCGATGCGGTCGCTAACGGCATCGGCTATCTCTCGGAAGACCGCAAGCGCTTTGGGCTCGCCACCGGCATGGACGTCGAGTCGAACATCGTCATGTCGAACCTGCGCAACTTCCTGTCGTTCAACTTCTTCCTGCGCCGCGCGCGGATGCGCCGCCGCGCAAGCCATTTCATCAGTCTGCTCGCGATTCGCACGCCTTCGCCAAGCCAGGAAGTGCGAGCTGCTGTCCGGCGGCAACCAGCAGAAGATTGTCATCGCCAAATGGCTCGAGCGCGACTGCGACGTGCTGTTCTTCGACGAACCCACGCGCGGCATCGACGTCGGCGCCAAGAGCGAAATCTACAAGCTGCTGCGCTCGCTCGCGGACGAAGGCAAGGCCATCGTCATGATTTCGCCGGAGCTTCCGGAGATTCTGCGGATGAGCGACCGCATCGTCGTGATGTGCGAGGGCCGCATTACCGGCGAGCTCGGCGCAAACGAGGCGACGCAGGAGCGCATCATGCATCGGCCACCCAGCGCCAAACCCTGAAAGCGGCGTGAGCCTCGCGAGGACCCCATGACACTGCAATCCGATTCCCCGCGCTGACCGGCGAGCGGCGCCTGAGCGGCCTGAAGGCCCGCATTTTTTCGCCGACGGCCCTGCAGAAGCTGCTCGCGTTCACGAGCCTGATCCTGCTGCTCGTGTTCTTCAGCTTTGCGTCGCCAGCTTTCATGCAGATGGACAACATCCTCGGTATTCTGCAGGCGACGGCGGTCAACGGCGTGCTCGCGATCGCCTCCACGTTCGTCATCATCACGGGCGGCATCGACCTCTCGGTCGGCACGTTGATGACCTTCACCGCGGTGATTTGCGGCGTGTTCCTCACCTACTGGCATTTGCCGATGTGGGTCGGCGTGCTGGCCGCCATCGGCACCGGCGCGATTTGCGGGACCATTTCGGGGACGCTCACCGCGAAGATGAAAATCCCGCCGTTCATCGCGACGCTCGGCATGATGCTGCTGCTCAAGGGACTCTCGCTTGTCGTGTCGGCGGACAAGCCGATCTATTTCACCGACACCGAAAACTTCTACATGATTTCGCAGGACTCGCTGATCGGCTACCTGTTGCCGAGTCTGCCGATTCCGAACGCCGTGCTGATCCT
Source organism: uncultured Paraburkholderia sp. (assembly GCA_940746715.1). Taxonomy (GTDB): domain Bacteria; phylum Pseudomonadota; class Gammaproteobacteria; order Burkholderiales; family Burkholderiaceae; genus Paraburkholderia. Next base: position 577,401 of record CALNWN010000001.1, on the reverse strand, counting down.
GTTCTTCCTCGCAATCGTCAGTTCGATCACATTGAATCGCACGGCGCTTGGCCGCTATACCTTCGCGCTCGGCAGTAACGAGGAAGCGGTGCGGCTCTCCGGCGTGAACGTCGACCGCTGGAAGATCGCCATTTATGGCCTCGGCGGCGCCATTTGCGGCGTCGCGGGGGCTGCTCATCGCGTCGCGCCTGAACTCGGCGCAACCGGCGCTCGGCCAGGGCTACGAGCTCGAAGCGATTGCAGCGGTCGTAATCGGCGGGACGTCGCTCTCGGGCGGCTCGGGCACGATTCTCGGCACGATCATCGGCGCGTTCATCATGAGCGTGTTGACCAACGGCTTGCGCATCATGTCCGTCGCCCAGGAGTGGCAGATCGTGGTGACGGGTCTCATCATCATTCTCGCGGTCTACGCCGACATCCTGCGACGCAGGAAGCGCTGAGCCTGCACCGGACAACATCAACAAGGGGAGGCGCTGCAAGGCTTCCCAGACGGCGAAGAAGAAGGGTCCACACCTTAGGAGGAGAGAGTCCATGTTGAATCGAACAGTATTGGGTGTCGTGGTCGGCTTGAGCGCGCTTGTCGGTGCAACGAATGCTGCTCACGCGGAAGACGTTTATATTCCGCTCATTTCCAAGGGTTTCCAGCATCAGTTCTGGCAGGCGGTCAAAGCCGGCGCGGAGCAGGGCGCGAAGGAACACAAGGTGCGGATCACGTTCGAGGGCCCGGAAACAGAGGCCATGGTCGACAAGCAGATCGACATGTTGTCGCGGCCGCGCTCGCGAAAAAGCCGCAAGCCATCGGCATTGCCGCGCTCGACAGCAAGGCGGCCATTCCGCTGCTGAAAAGAGCGCAGGCCGCGAAGATTCCGGTCATCGCATTCGACTCCGGCGTGGACAGCGACATCCCGCTCACGACCTGCGCGACCGACAATCTTGCGGCTGCCGCGCTCGCCGCCGACAAGATGGGCGAGGCCATCGGCAATGCCGGCGAAGTCGGCGTGATCGTGCACGATCAGACGAGCCGCACGGGCATCGACCGGCGCGACGGTTTCCTCAACGAAATGAAGAGCAAGCATTCGAACGTGAAGATCGTGTCGGTGCAATACGGCGGCGGCGACCATTTGAAATCCGCGGAAATCGCCAAGGCGATGATTCAGGCGAACCCGAACCTGAAGGGCATCTTCGGCGCCAATGAAGGCTCCGCGGAGGGCGCGACGATCGGCGTGAAGAAGTCGGGCAAGAAGCTCGTGCTTATCGGCTACGACTCGGGCAAGGAGCAGAAGGAGGACATCAATTCCGGGCTGATGGCCGGCGCGATCACGCAGAACCCGATCGGCATCGGCAAATGTGTGGTCGATTCCGCGGTCAAGGCGCTCAAGGGCGAGAAGCTGCCGAAGAAAGTCGACACCGGTTTCTACTGGTACGACAAGAGCAACATGAACGATCCGAAGATCGCCGCGGTGCTCTACGATTGATCGTCGCGTGAATGCAGCCGTCCTGGGGCGTGTGACATGACCACGATCACTACGATTAAGAGACTGTCGGTGTGCGACATCCGCTTTCCGACTTCGCGTTCGCTCGACGGCTCGGATGCGATGAACGCCGCGCCCGATTATTCGGCCACCTACGTCACGCTCGAAACGGATGCGCCGCAAGGGCTTGTGGGCCACGGTCTGACGTTTACGATCGGCCGCGGCAACGAGATCTGCGTGAGGGCGGTGGAGGCGCTTGCGCCGCTCGTCGTCGGCAAAACGCTTCAGGAGATTGCCGCCGACATGGGCGGCTTTTGGCGCGCGCTGACCTCGGACAGCCAGTTGCGCTGGATCGGCCCGGACAAGGGCGCGATTCATCTGGCCACCGCGGCGGTCGTGAATGCGCTCTGGGACCTGTGGGCGAAAGCAGCAGGCAAGCCGGTGTGGAAGCTGCTCGTCGACATGAGTCCCGAAGAACTCGTGCGGTGTCTGGATTTCCGCTATGTGACGGACGCGCTGACGCCGCAGGAAGCAATTGCGATGCTGCATCGTCATGCCTGCACCAAAGCCGCGCGCGAGAAAGAGATGCTCGCGCGCGGCTACCCGGCTTACACGACTTCCGCAGGCTGGCTCGGCTATGACGACGACAAGATTCGCCGCCTCGCGCGCGAAGGCGTCGCGCAAGGGTGGACGCATTTCAAGCAGAAAGTCGGCGGCAATCTCGCAGAAGATCTGCGCCGCGCCCGCATTCTGCGCGAGGAAATCGGCCCAGACCGCAAGCTGATGATGGACGCAAACCAGGTGTGGGATGTCGATGAAGCCATCGCGAACATGCGACAACTCGCGCAATTCGACCCGTGGTGGATCGAGGAACCGACGAGCCCCGACGACATTCTCGGCCACGCCGCGATCCGCGAGCGGCTCGCGCCCATCGGCGTGGCAACCGGCGAGCACTGCCACAACCGCGTGATGTTCAAGCAGTTGCTGCAGGCACGCGCCATCGACTTCTGTCAGGTGGACAGTTGTCGCCTCGGCGGTCTGAACGAAGTGATCGTCGTGCTGCTGATGGCGGCGAAGTTCGGCGTTCCGGTGTGTCCGCACGCGGGCGGCGTCGGTTTATGCGAGTACGTGCAGCATATTTCGCTGTTCGACTATATCTGCGTGTCCGCGTCGCTCGAGAACCGGGTGCTCGAATACGTCGATCATTTGCATGAGCATTTCGTCGACCCGGTGGTGATCCGCAACGGTCGCTATATGCCGCCGCAACGTTCCGGTTACAGCATCGAAAATTCACGCGGCGTCGCTCGATCAGCATGATTTTCCCGGCGGGCCGGTGTGGCGCGTGTGAGGCATCGTCGCGCGACAGCCGTGTAAACTGGGCGTTTCGCGCCAGTCCGACACCATGCACCGCCTGAAATACCTGAGCGGCTATCCGCCCGCGCTGCTCGAGAAAGTGAAGAAACTCATCGCCGACGAACAACTCGGCCCGTACCTCGCCGCGCGCTATCCGAACACGCACGACGTGCAGACCGATCGCGCGCTCTACACCTACTGCGCCGAGTTGAAGCGCGAACATCTACGCAGCGCGGAGCAGATCGACAAGGTCAGCTACGACAGCAAGCTCGACGTGATGCGCCATGCGCTGGGCCTGCACACCAGCATCTCGCGCGTGCAGGGCGGCAAGCTCAAGGCGAAGAAGGAAATCCGCATTGCGTCGCTATTCAAGGCGGCGGCGCCGGAATTTCTGAAGATGATCGTGGTGCATGAACTCGCGCATCTGAAGGAAAGCGATCACAACAAGGCGTTCTACCGCCTCTGCGAGTTCATGCAGCCGGGCTACCATCAGATCGAGTTCGATCTGCGGCTGTATCTCACGCACCGCGACTTGGCGAAAGCGCAGGCGTGATACCCCTCAGGCCACCGCCTCTACCGACGACGTTTTCAGCAACACAGGAATCGACTTCGAAGTGGGCGTGCCCGCGCCGTCCGCGACCGACGACAGCGGCACGAGCGGATTCGTTTCCGGGTAGTAGGCGCCGAGGCAACCGCGCGGAATGTCGTATTCGACGAGCAGAAAACCGTCCGCGTGACGCTCGATGCCGTCGGCCCACACGCTCGTGATATCCACGCGTTGTCCCGCTGCGAAGCCCAGCATCGCGATGTCGTCCCTGTTCGCGAACAGCACGCGCCGCTGTCCGTACACGCCGCGATAGCGGTCGCCGAGACCGTAGATCGTTGTGTTGTACTGATCGTGCGACCGCGTTGTCATCAGGGTCATCAGGCGCTCGCCGTGCTCCTTACGCGCGCGATGAATCGGCGTGTCGAGCGCAATCGCATGCACGAGGAACTGCGCCTTGCCGCTCGGCGTTTTCCAGATCCGCTCGCGCGACGCGACGCCGAGATGGAAGCCGCCCGGGCGTTTGAGCCGCTCGTTGTAGTCATGGAAACCGTCGATCACCTTCGCGATGCCGTCGCGAATCAGCGAGTAATCCGCGGCGTGCGCGAGCCAGTCGACCTTGTCGCTGCCGAGCGTCGCATGCGCCATGCGCGCGACGATCGCGATCTCCGACAGCAGATTCTCCGACGCCGGCTTGTTCATGCCGTACGAGATGTGCACCATGCTCATCGAATCCTCGACGCTCACGCCTTGGGCAATGCCGTTTTGCAGGTCGATCTCCGTGCGGCCGAGCGTCGGCAGAATCAGCGCGTCGCGGCCGTGCACGAGATGGCTGCGGTTCAGCTTTGTCGTGATGTGCACCGTGAGATCGCACGAACGCATTGCTTCCCATGTGCGCGGCGTGTCGGGCGTCGCGATCGAAAAGTTGCCGCCAAGCCCGATAAACACTTTCACTTTTCCGTCGAGCATCGCGGCAATCGTGTTGACGACGTCGAGCCCGTGCTCGCGCGGCGGCTCGAAACGGTAGACCTCGCCGAGCCGGTCGAGAAAGGCCTGGGTAGGTTTTTCCTCGATGCCGACCGTGCGGTCGCCCTGCACGTTCGAATGTCCGCGCACCGGGCACAGACCCGCGCCGCGCCGGCCGATGTTGCCGCGCATCATCATCAGATTCGACAGCAGTTGCACGGTCGCAACCGAATTCTTGTGCTGCGTGAGGCCCATGCCCCACGTCGAGATCACCGCGCGGCCTTTCGCGTAGATGTCCGCGAGCTTGAGCACGTCTTCATAGCGCACGCCGGATTCCGCGACGATCGTGTCCCAGCTTTCGGCGCGCAGATTTTCCGCGAACGCCTCGAAGCCGACCGTATGTTCCGCGATGAACGCGACGTCGAGCACGCGCTCGAGGCCCGACGCCTGCGCTTCGTCGTCGAGTTCGATCACGCGCTTGGCGACGCCCTTGATCAGCGCAAAGTCGCCGCCGACTTTCGGGCGAATAAACACAGAGCTGATCTTCGTGCTGCCCAGGTGAGCATTTCCACCGGATGCTGTGGACTCGCGAAACGCTCCAGCCCGCGCTCCTTGAGCGGGTTGATCGACACGATGGTCGCGCCGCGCTTCGCGCATTCGCGCAACTCGCCGAGCATGCGCGGATGATTGGTCGCCGAATTCTGGCCGAAGATGAGCAGCGTGTCGGCGTGTTCGAAGTCGTCGAGCGTGACCGTGCCTTTGCCGATGCCGACCGTGCCCGGCAAGCCGCGGCTCGTCGCTTCGTGGCACATGTTCGAGCAGTCGGGAAAATTGTTCGTGCCGTATATGCGCACGAACAGCTGGTAGAGGAACGCGGCCTCGTTGCTCGCGCGGCCCGACGTGTAGAACGCGGCCTCGTTCGGATCGTCGAGGCGCTTCAGGTGGCTCGCGATCAGGTCGAAGGCTTCGTTCCAGCCGATCGGCACGTAGCGGTCGCTGATCGCGTCATAGACGAGCGGGTCGGTCAGGCGGCCGTGCTGTTCGAGCTCGAAGTCCGACTGCGCCATCAGTTCGGCGACCGTGTGCTGCGCGAAGAAAGCGGGCGTCACGCGCTTGCTGGTCGCCTCGGCGGCCACCGCCTTCACGCCGTTCTCGCAGAACTCGAAGGTGGATGCATGCTCGCGGTCGGGCCACGCGCAGCCGGGGCAGTCGAAGCCGTCCAGCTGATTCTGCTTGAGCAGCGTGCGGTAATTGCCGCCCGTCACCTTTTCCTTGATCAGGTTGATGGCGACGTACTTGAGCGCGCCCCAGCCGGCCGCCGGGTGCGTGTACGGCTCGATACGGGCGTCGCCGCGGGCTTTCTGGCTCGCGTTGCGCCGGATGTCGGTGTTCTTCATGGTTGCCGCGCGTGGTTTGTCATGGCTTTTGCCCGATGTGACAAGCCTACTGTGTTCCAATCGCAGTGCAGCATACAGAAAAACAAAAGGGGAAGGGATACAGTTGCAGCGTTTTGTCATAGACTGACGCGCGAGAAATCCGTCCTTCCTGGTCACGCCCTTGAAACTCTACGAAAAGCTCGCCGACGAAATCACCGAAGCCGTGCGCCGCGGCGTGTTCGCGGCGGGCGAACGGATTCCGTCGGTGCGGCAGGCGAGCCAGCAGCATGGCGTGAGCATCAAGACGGTGCTGCATGCTTATGCACTGCTGGAAAGCCGCGGCATCGTCGAAACGCGGCCGCAATCGGGCTATTTCGTGCGCGAAGCGGCGCTCGCCGCGCTCCGGCCCGAAACCCGTCGCGGAAACGGCACGCCCGCGCCGCCGGTCGCGCCCGTCGCCGCGGAAGTCGACGTGAGTCGGCTCGTGCTGTCCACGCTGCGCAGCATCCGCGCGCACGACGCCGTGCCGTTCGGCTCGCCGTATCCGGACCCGTCGCTCTTTCCGTGGCGGCGCATCAATCAGTATGCGAACGCGATTGCGCGCCGCCAGGCAAGCTGGAACCTGATCGACGATCTGCCGCCGGGCAACCCCGAACTGATCCGGCAGATCGCGCGCCGCTACACGGAAAACGGTATGCTGGTCGATCCTGGGGAAATCGTCATTACGCTCGGCGCGACGGAGGCGATCAATCTCAGCTTGCAGGCGGTCGCCAGGCCCGGCGACACGGTCGCCGTCGAATCGCCCACGTATTACGCGATGCTGCACGCCATCGAGCGCCTCGGCATGCGGGCGATCGAGGTGGCGACCCATCCCGTCGACGGAATCGATCTGGACGCGCTCGCGCAGGTGATCGCGCGCCAGAAGATCGCCGCCTGCATGGTGATGCCGAACTTCCAGAATCCGCTGGGTTTTCAGATGCCGGACACGCGCAAGCGGCAGCTGGTCGAACTGCTCGCCGTGCATCAGATTCCCGTCATCGAAAACGATGTGTATCAGGAGCTCTATTTCGGCGAGACCCGGCCCTCGACCCTGAAAAGCTTCGACACGCAGGGCCTCGTGCTGCATTGCGCGTCGTTTTCCAAGAGCCTGACCGCGTCGTACCGGATAGGCTGGGCATTGCCGGGACGCTTTCGCGCGCAGGTCGAGAAACTCAAGTTCTTGAATACGCTGACGACGCCCTCGGTGCCGCAGGTCGCGGTGGCCGACTATCTGCGCCAGGACGGCTACGACCGGCATCTGCGGCACGTTCGCAAGGTCTATCGCCAGCAGGCGAGCATCATGAGCGCGATGGTGCGGCGTTTTTTTCCGGCGGGCACGCGCATCTCCGCGCCGCAAGGCGGCTATGTGCTGTGGGTGGAGCTGCCGGAGCGAATCGATTCGATGAAGCTTTACCAGGCGGCGCTCGCGCGCAGCATTACCGTCGGGCCCGGCATGATGTTTTCTACGCGCAATCATTACGGCCATTTCATCCGGCTCAACTACAGCTATCCGTGGACGACGCAAAGCGAGGCGGCGTTGAAGACACTCGGCGAGCTGGTGACGCAGATGGCGTGAGAAGCCGTACCGGCAGGGCTGGCAGACAAGCGGCCGACGGATAAAACAAGGCATGGCAAATACAGGCGCTGCCTGCAGGGTCTTCGGGCATTTAACGGGTATACCCTGATGCGCTGCTTACATAAACTTGCCGATGTTGGGTTGGGGGGGCATATATGAACCGAGAAGCGACATCATGTAGGGAGGTGGAAGCAACGCCCGGCGATGGCCGTTACCGGCCGGACCTGGCCGAAGAGGTACTGGCGTCGGAGCGCAGCGTATTGCGGCTCATCACCCGCAATACGCCGTTGCCGGAATTGCTGGATGAGGTGTGTCTGCGCGCGGAAGCGCTGCTGGGCGCGGGCGCGTCCTGCTCCATCCTGTTGCTCGACGAAGACGGCGTGCATGTGCGCATGGGCGGCGCGCCGTCGCTGCCAAGGCGCTTCAGCACGGCAATCGACGGCGCGGCGATCGGCCCGCGCGCGGGCTCATGCGGCACCGCGATGTACGAGCGGCGCCTCGTGGTGGTCGAGGACATCGAAACGGATCCGCTGTGGGCGGACTTTCGCGTGCTGGTCGGTGCCGTTCGAAAACGACGCAGGCGTCATGCTCGGCGCATTCGCCGTCTATCATCGCGAGCCACGACGGCCGACTCCGCAGGAAGAGACCATGTTGCGCGACATCAGCCGCAGCGTCGGCCTCGCCGTGCATCAGGACGCCATGGCGCAGCGCCTCGCCAACAGCGAGGAGCATCACCGGCTCGTCGTCGATCATCTGATTGAAGGCATTGTCGTGCAGTCGCGCGAGGGCGTCGTGCTGGCCTGCAATCCGAGCGCGCAGCGCATGCTGCGCACGGGACCGCAGATCGTCGGACGCAGCATTCGCACGGTGATGGTGCGCGCCTTTCACGAGGACGGCTCGCCCGTGACGGAAGACGAGCGGCCCACGAACCAGGTGCTTGCCACGGGCAAACCGATGCTCGGCGTCACGCTCGCCATCGAGCTCGTAAGCGGCGAGGTCATCTGGGTCACCGAGAACGTCGTGCCGATCCTGAAGCCGGGCCAGAGCAAGCCCGACTCCGTGCTGATTTCTTTCACCGACATCGGGCCGGTGCGCGAGGCGCAGTGCCAGCTCAAATTCCTCGCCACCCGCGATTCGCTCACCGGGCTTTACAACCGCGCCTATCTGACCGAGCGGATGAACAGCCTGTTCGCGCCCGGCGGCCCGGACGGCAAAGGCGAGCTCGCGAGCGTCGCGGTGCTGTTCGTCGATCTGGACGGCTTCAAGAAGGTCAACGACACCGCCGGTCACGAGGCCGGCGACGCGCTCCTGAAAAGCGTCGCCGGGCGGCTCGCCGGTTGCGTCGGCCCGGACGACTCGCTCGCGCGCGTGGGCGGCGACGAGTTCGTGATCGTGGTCAGCGCCTGCGACTGCAACGAGCGGCTGATCGCGCTTGCCCGTCACATCCTCGATGAAATCGCCGTGCCGTTCGCGGTGGCGGATAACGAGTACTACCTGGGCGCCTCGATCGGCATCAGCCGCTTTCCGGATGACGGCCAGGACGCGCCCACGCTGATGCGCAACGCCGACTCGGCCATGTATCACGCGAAGCAGCGCGGCCGCAACAACTTCCAGTTCTTTACCGCCGAGCTCAATCAGCAGTTGCAGCGCCGCTTCCTGATCGAGCAGTCGCTGCGCCGCGCGCTCGCCGGCAACGAGCTGAGCCTTGTCTATCAGCCGATCGTCGATAGCCAGGACGGCCGCACCATCGGCGCAGAGGCGCTGCTGCGCTGGTACAACAGCGAGCTCGGCAACGTCTCGCCGGCCGAGTTCATTCCGGTTGCCGAAGACGCGGGCCTCATCGCCGAGATCGGCGAATGGGTGCTCGCGCACGCGTGCGAGCAGGCGGCGCGCTGGCGGCGCACGCTCGCGCCGGAACTGATCGTCGCGGTGAACCTGTCGCCGCGCCAGTTCAACGACGGGCTCGTCGAGCGCATCAGGCGCTGCCTCGACCAGTCCGGGCTCGAACCGGCGGCGCTCGAACTGGAAATCACCGAGCGGCTGCTGATGAGCGACAGCGACACCGTGCTCCCCATGCTGCTCGCGCTGAGCGCGACGGGCGTGCGTATTTCCGTCGACGACTTCGGCACCGGCTATTCGTCGCTGTCGTATCTGAAGCGCTTTCCGCTGCATAACCTGAAGATCGACCGGTCGTTTGTCGCCGGTTTGCCGGACCATCGCGATTCGATTGCGATCACGCAGGCCGTCGTGGCGATGGCGCATTCTCTCGGCATGAACGTCACCGCGGAAGGCGTGGAAACGCCCGAGCAGGCGGCGTTTTTGCGTTCCATCGATTGCGACAAGCAGCAGGGCTATCTGTACAGCCGGCCGGTCGGCGCGAGCGCCTATGCGCGCTGGCGGATGCGTATGCGCCAGCAGTCACCTGAGCCGCGCGGCGCATTGTCCGGTGTGACAACGCGGCCGGAACGCGGCTAATTGGCAGCATGGCTCAAGCGTGCCGGCGACTGGGCGTAAGATGCAACGACCAGCATCCGAGCCGCGAGGAGAGTCGCCATGGCACAGCACTTCGACGCGGTCGTGATCGGCACGGGCCAAGGCGGCCGCCGCACGGCGGTCGTCGAGCGCGCGGCATTCGGCGGGACCTGTGTGAACGTGGGCTGCACGCCGACCAAGGCGTATGTGGCAAGCGCCCGGGCGGCGCACGTGGTGCGCCACGCCGCGCGGCTCGGCGTGCTCGTGAGCGGGGCGGTCAACGTCGATCTGTCGGCGGTGAAAGCGCGCAAGGACAAGATCAAGATCATCGGGCAGTCGCGCGACGGCGTCGAACAATGGCTGCGCGGCACGGAAAACGTCACGGTGTTCAACGGCCACGCGCGCTTCACGGAGCCGCATACGCTGTCCATCAGCGGAGCGGACGGCACGGTGCTGCATGAGCTGAGCGCCGGCGAAATTTTCCTCAATACTGGCACGCGGGCGGTGGTGCCGCCGCTCGAAGGTATCGAGCGAATCCGCTATTACACCAACTCGAGCCTGCTCGAACTCACGGAGCTGCCGAGCCGGCTGGTGATCGTCGGCGGGAGTTATATCGCGCTCGAATTCGCGCAGGTGTTTCGCCGCTTCGGCAGCGAGGTAACCGTGCTGGTGCGCGGCGACCGAGTGCTTACTCGCGAAGACGCCGATCTCGCCGAGTCCGTGCAGAAAGTGCTGGCGCGCGAAGGCGTGGAATTTCGCTTCGGCGTGCAGCCTTCGCGCGTGGGGCCGCATCCGCATCGCGAGAATGAAGTGTGCATCGGCTTCGAGCAGAACGTGCCGGCGCTCGAGGCGTCGCACCTGCTCTTTGCGACCGGCCGCGCCCTATCCCTCCTTGTGCAATACGCGATGCACATCCATCCGACCATCAGCGAGTTGATTCCCACCTTGCTGGACGGGTTGAAGCCTTTGAAGTAGCCAGGCGTGGCGCGCGGATCGACAAGGCGTCGCGGCATCGCGGATAATCGCGGGCCATTCAACCGCATTCACTCGAGGAACAGCCGATGGGCAAGGGACGCGTCGAAGCCTTCAGCGATGGCGTGGTTGCCATCATCATCACGATCATGGTGCTCGCGAAATCAAGGTGCCGGAAGGCTTCGACCTCGCCGCGCTGCGGCCGCTCGTGCCGGTGTTCGGCGCGTATGTGCTGAGCTTCATTTACGTGGGCATCTACTGGAACAATCATCACCACATGTTCCATGCGGTGCAGAAGGTCAACGGCGGCGTGCTGTGGGCCAATCTGCATCTGCTTTTCTGGCTGTCGCTGCTGCCCGCGGTCACGCATTGGGTCGGCGAGAATCACCTGGCTTCGTGGCCGACCGCGATGTACGGCGTCGTGCTGTTCATGTCGGCAATCGCCTATTTCATTCTGACGCGCTTGCTGGTTCGCCAGCACGGCCGCGATTCCGCGCTGGCGAAGGCGGTCGGCAACGACTTCAAGGGCAAGGTATCGGTTGCCATCTATCTGACGGGCATCTTGCTCGCGTTCGTGGCGCCGTGGATGTCGGCGGCGCTTTATGCACTCGCTGCGGCGTGGTGGCTCGTGCCGGACAGGCGTATCGAACACGTTCTGGAAGCCTGAGCGTGCTCGCGTTGAAGCTCGCGCTGGTGCCGGCGTTTCTTGCCGCGCTGACGATGGCGGGGCGCGTGTGGGGACCGTCGGTGGCGGGCTGGCTCGCGGGCCTGCCGGTCGTCGCGGGGCCGATCGTGCTGCTGCTCGCGCTGGCGAGGGGGCCGTCGTTCGCGGCCTAGGCGTCGGTTGCCTCGATTGCGGCGATTGCCGCGTCGGAAGCATTCAACCTTGCGTATGCGTTGAGTTGCCGCCGTTTTTCGTGGCCGCTCGCGCTGGTCGCGGGCATGAGCGCGTGGCTCGCGGCGGCGCTGCTGCTCGCGCAACTGCCCCGTTCGCTCGCGTGGGCCGTTGCGGCGGCTTGCACGGCTGTCGCGATGTCGCAGCGCGTCTTGCCGCGCGTCGCCGGACATGTGCCGGCCGCGCGGGCCGGGCGGGCGGATCTCGTCGCGCGCATGTTCGCCGGCGCGCTGCTGACGCTTGCGGTCACTGGGTTGTCAGCGTCGATGGGGGCGACCTGGAGCGGCCTGCTCTCGGTCTTTCCGCTGCTCGGAATTGTGCTCGCGGTGTCGGCGCAGCGCGAGCACGGGCCTGATTTCGTCGCGTTGCTCATGCGCGGCATGGTGGTGGGGCGTGGCTCGTTCGCAGCCTTTTTCGCGGCGACCGCGGCAATGCTGCCGCGCTATGGTGTGTGGGCGAGCTTTGCGTGCGCGTCGGCGATTTCGATTGTCGTGCAAGGCGCGACGCGGCGCATGCTGGATGCACGGCGGCCGGTGCGAGCAGGGTCGTCGGAGGCTTCGTTGCAGCGGCGGGTCGAATAGTCTTGCGCGAGTAGGGGAGCGGGCGTCTGCACGCGGGCGTTCGCCGCGTGTGAGCTGACCGGGACGCAACGCACGGCCGAGTGAGCCGCGAAACGTCACTGTGGCAGCCGGTCGATTGATATTCCAGCGGGCGCGTAGTTTGCTCGCAAAGCGGCGCTTCGCCAATACTTCCTTGATGACTCCAGCCAAACATCGTTCGCCGCCGAGCCGCATCGGCCTGATCTCCGACACGCATAACCTCGTGCGGCCGGAAGCGCTGGCGTATCTCGCGGGCTGCGACGCCATCATCCACGCGGGCGATATCTGCAATCAGGCCGTGCTCGACGCGCTCGCGCGGATCGCGCCGCTCACGGTGGTGCGCGGCAATAACGACGTGGGCGAGTGGGCCGCCTCGCTGCCGACCCATGCGACGCTTACCATGCAGCAGGTCGCGATTCTGGTCGTACACGACATGGCCGAGGTGCCGGCCGATCCGCGCACGCAGGGCATCAACGTCGTGGTGACCGGCCACTCGCACAAGCCGTCGATCAGCGAGCGCGACGGCGTGCTGTTCGTCAATCCGGGCAGCGCAGGGCCGCGGCGTTTCAAGCTGCCGGTTTCGGCGGGACTGCTGACCATCGAAGCCGCGCGCGCCGAGGCGAGGTTTGACTTATTGCTGAAATGAAATAGGGCCGGCTGTCACGCCGCCCCTTTTTCCACTACCTCAAATCTTCACGACGAGCGCAGCATTGCACTGCGCCTCGTTCGATCACGCGCGCGCCGTAGCGGTCGCCGCGTAGCCTTCGTCCATCTCTTCGGCTTCACGTTCGCCGCGCAGCACAGCGTGGGCTTCGGCGCGCGTGGCGAAGCACGGACCCGAGCCGAGCAGCGGCTTGCGGGCCGTTTCGCGCAGCGCGACGACCGAGACGATGCCGATCAGCGACGCGCCCATCAGGTAGTACGCGGGCATCATCAGATTGCCGGTGCGCTCGACGAGCCACGCGGTCACGAGCGGCGTCGTGCCGCCGAACAGCGACACCGAAACGTTGAAGCCGATGGCAAGCGCGCCATAACGGATCTTCGTCGGGAAGAGGGCCGGCAGCGCCGACGGCATCACGCCCGTAAAGCACGACAGCAGCACGCCGAGAATCATCAGGCCGGCGAACACCGGCAGCACCGTGCCCATGCGGATCAAGAGGAGCGCGGGAATGGACAGCGCGAACAGACCCACGCAGCCAAACAGCATCACCGGCTTGCGGCCGATCGCGTCCGACAGGCGGCCGGCCGCGAGTGTCGCCGGCATCCAGCACCATCAAGAGCAGGACGATGAACAGGCCGTGCGATTCGTTGAAGTGCAGCGTCGCCGACAGGTAGCTCGGCAGATACGAGAGCGCCATGTAGTCGGTCACGTTGAAGATCAGCACGAGGCCGACGCACAGCAGGAGCGGCTTCCATTGCTGCACGAGCAACTGGCGGAACGACTGCTTCTGCAGCGCCTTTTCCTCGGCTTCGCGTTGCTCGGCTTGCTTCTTGAACGCGGGCGTTTCTTCCAGCGTCATCCGGATGTACAGACCCACGAGTCCAAGTGGTCCGGCGATCAGGAACGGCACACGCCAGCCCCACGACAGCAGCGCGTCGTTCGACAGCGTCGCGGTCAGCACCGCGACCGTGCCCGCGCCCAGCACGTAGCCGATCAGCGTGCCGAACTCGAGGAAACTGCCCATGAAGCCGCGGCGCTTGTCCGTCGAGAATTCGGCAATGAAGGTGGTGGCGCCGCCGTATTCGCCGCCCGTCGAAAAGCCTTGTACCAGACGCGCGACGAGCAGCAGGGCCGGCGCGAGAATGCCGATCGACCCGTAGCTCGGAATCAGACCGATGGCGAACGTGCCGAGCGCCATCATGATCATGGTCATCGCGAGCACGCGCTGACGGCCGATGCGGTCGCCGAGCGGCCCGAACACCATGCCGCCGACCCGGGCGCACCAGAAACGCCGCGGCGAACGTGCCGAAGGTCGCGATCAACTGGGCGGACGGGCTCGACGACGGGAAGAACACTTTGCCGAGCGTGACAGCGATGTAGCTGTACACGCCGAAGTCGAACCATTCCATCGCGTTGCCGAGCGCCATGGCGCCGACGGCACGCTTGAGGAGAGAGTGATCGACGACGGTGATGTCGTCGAGGGAAAGGCGTTGTTCTTGTTGGTGTCGCCAGAAGCCGTTGCTGGAAGCGGTCAAGGTAAAAACTCCGATGACTGCGACGAAACTCATGATGCGTTCCGCCACGGTTGCTGGGAAGTGCAGTTTCGCAAACGGGGCGAGGGTCTCTTCGCCGCGACGGCGAAAGAGTGGGCGCGCGTAGAAAGAGAACGCAAAAGGCTAGCCAAACGCCGCAAAAACAGCGAAAGCAGCAAGTGCCCGTGCCTCGCGAGCCAGGTCGCGAAAAAACACTCGTCTAGATTGTGCTGACTGTTGCACCTGCGTGGCCTTGAAAGGGGGCAGGCGCATGAGGACGCTGGCGGCTCGACGCCGGATTCCACGCCACGGGAAGGCTTGAAACGAAAAAGGCCGGTACTTGATTCGCGGTTTGCGAGGCCTTCGGGACGACCCTCAGGACAGACTCAAACTGCGATACGACCGACAAGCCTTCTTGTATAAAAACTGTTCCATCGCGATGGACACGCCGCAGTGCAGGCACCATGTGTCGCAAGGTCAGAGAACGCGAATGAAGGTGAATTGCTCTTGGAACAGCACACATGTTAGCACGATGACAGAGGATCGTGCAAACCCGGATTCGCCGGAGAGGCCGGTGGACGGCGCGCAATCCCTTGCGGGGCGCGGGATTCGGGCGATCGGGGCGATCTGGAGAATAGGCTTAAAACTGCCTGAAAATGTACCGCTTGGGAGTTTTGCGGGCACCCGCCGGAGGCTTTGCGAAGAAACGTCCGCGCAAAAAAATCCGCGCACGAGGCGCGGATTTCGTGACTGTCCTGATAGCGACGAGGCGACGAAGCGCTCGATCACAGCGATTCAGCGCCCGCCATTCATTCGCCGGCAGGCGGCACATAGCCCTGCGCGGTGTCCGCGCCTTCGCCGAAGAAGAACTTCTCGGTCTGCTTCATCAGATACTGGCGCGCGCGCGGATCGGCCATGTTCAGACGATTTTCGTTGATCAGCATGGTTTGCTGCTTCAACCAGGTTTGCCATGCTTCCTTCGAGATGCTTTCGTAGATCCGCTTGCCGAGTTCGCCCGGCAGCGGCGGGAAATCGAGGCCTTCGGCTTCCTTGCCGAGCCTCGCGCATTGAACCATACGAGTCATGTTGGGCTTCTCCTCTGTCGACCGGGGTAGTGCTTCAGCACTCACGCCGGCCCATAAAAAATAAATTACCGGATCATTCGACGACGGCCAGTCGCTTATATGGGGCCGCTCAGAGCTGTTTCATCAGCACGAGCGATTTGCGCTGCCAGTTGTACAGTCGGCGGCGGTCTTCGGGGAGGTCGTCTACCGTGACCTTGACGAAGCCGCGCTTCAGGAACCAGTGTTCCGTGCGCGTGGTGAGCACAAAAATGCGCGTGAGGCCGCGCGCCCGCGCGCGCTGCTCGATGCGCTTGAGCAGGCGCTCGCCGTCGCACGTGCCTTGCGCTTCCGGCGCGACGGTCAGACAGGCCATTTCGCCGATGCGCTCCTGCGTGTACGGATACAGCGCCGCGCAGCCGAACAGCACGCCGTCGTGCTCGATCACCGAGAAATGGTCGATGTCGCGCTCGATCTGATGGCGGCCGCGCCGCACCAGCGTGCCGTCGGACTCGAGCGGCTCGATCAGCGCGAGAATGCCGCCGACGTCGTCAGGCGTGGCTTCACGCAGGCTTTCCAGGTTCTCGTACGAGATCATCGTGCCGACGCCGTCGTGCAGGAACAGTTCAAGCAGCAAACTGCCATCGAGCGCGTAAGGGATGATGTGCGCCCGCGCCACGCCGCCACGGCACGCGCGGATCGAGTGCTTCAAATAGAAGCCCGCGTCGCCGGTGACCTCGCCGCTTTCGTGCAGCTTGTAGGCGTCGTCGAGCGACAGTTCGCGGATCAGCTCCGGGCCGTCCTCGCCGGCTTGCATGAGGCCCGGTGTTTCGGTCAGGAAGACGATCTTGTCGGCGCGCAACGCAATCGCGGTGGCGGAGGCCACGTCTTCCATCGACAGATTGAACGCTTCGCCGGTGGGCGAAAAGCCGAGCGGCGAGAGCAGCACGAGCTTGCGGCTCGCAAGCGAATGGCGGATCGAATCGGCGTCGATCTTGCGCACCACGCCGGTGTGCGCGAAGTCCACGCCGTCCAGAATGCCGACGGGGCGTGCCGTCACGAAATTGCCCGACACGACGCTGATGTGCGCGTGCGCCATGGGCGTGTTCGGCAAGCCCTGGCTGATGGCCGCCTCGATGTCCAGACGCACTTCGCCGGCCGCTTCTTTCGCGGATTCGAGAGCGCGCGCGTCGGTAATGCGCATGCCGTGCGAAAACTCCGACTCGACGCCGTGCAGGCTCATCTGCTCCTCGACCTGCGGGCGCGAACCGTGCACCAGCACGATCTGGATGCCCATGGCCTGCAGCAGCGCGATGTCGGACACGAGCGCATTCAGGAGCCCCTGATGCACCACCTCGCCGCCGAACCCGACGACGAACGTCTTGTTGCGGAACGCGTGGATGTAAGGGGCGACTGAGCGCATCCAGTCGACGAATTGCGCGTGTTGGGCGAGGTCTTCCGATGCTCCAGCAGGGGCCGGAACGCTCGCGGGCGCGGGGACGAGGTCGGTTTGGGAATTCATGCCCGGGATTATAATGCGCCCCCATGTCGAATGTACCCAAAAGTCCCGCCGCGGCGAACGAGAATGCGGCGCCGGCCGCCGATCAAACGAAGGCCGGCGACGCGAAACGCCGCTCCGAACAGGACGCGAACCGCGGCAAGCCGAACGCGCCCCGCAAGGCGCGCGAGCCGCATCGTGCTCCGCGCGAGCCGCACGAGCCGAGGGCCACCCGCGAGCCGCGCGAATCCAGGCCCGCTCGCGAGCCGAATCCCATTCCGCCTATCACGTTCCCCGAAGCGCTGCCCGTTTCCGGACGGCGCGACGAAATCGCAAAAGCCATTGCCGAAAACCAGGTCGTGATTGTGTCCGGGGAAACCGGCTCGGGCAAAACCACGCAGCTGCCGAAGATCTGCCTCGCGCTCGGGCGCGGCCTCGGCGCGGGCGGCTCGGGGCTGATCGGCCACACGCAGCCGCGCCCCATCGCCGCTTCGGCGACGGGCCGGCGCATCGCCGAGGAACTCGGCACGCCGTTCGGCGAAGTCGTCGGCTACAAGGTGCGTTTTACCGACAATCTGTCGCCGGGCGCATCGGTCAAGCTGATGACAGACGGCATTCTGCTCGCCGAGACGCAGACCGATCCGCTGTTGAAGGCGTATGATACGCTCATCATCGACGAGGCGCACGAGCGCAGCCTCAACATCGATTTTCTGCTCGGCTATCTGAAGGAAATTCTGCCGAGGCGCCCGGATCTGAAGCTGATCGTGACCTCGGCGACGATCGACGCCGACCGTTTTGCGCGCCATTTCGGCAGCGAGGACAAACCCGCGCCGGTGATCGAAGTGAGCGGCCGACTGTATCCGGTCGAGGTGCGCTACCGTCCGGTCGCAGAAGAAAGCGCTGCCGTCAAAGCGGCGCAAGGCACGTCGCGCGGCGATCGGCCGAAGACGCAGCGCGAAACGGACCGCGATCTGATGGAGGCGCTCGTCGACGCCGTCGACGAATTGTGTCGCGAAGGTCCCGGCGACGTGCTGGTGTTCCTGCCGGGCGAGCGCGAAATTCGCGATGCCGCAGAGGCGCTGCGCAAGCACCATCCGCCGCACACGGAAATCTTGCCGCTGTTCGCGCGGCTTTCCGCCGCCGAGCAGGAGCGCGTGTTCCGCACTTCGAACGCGCGGCGCATCGTGCTCGCGACCAACGTAGCGGAAACCTCGCTGACCGTGCCGGGCATCCGCTATGTGGTCGACACGGGCCTCGCGCGCGTGAAGCGCTACTCGTGTCGCAACAAGGTCGAGCAGTTGCAGGTCGAGCCGATCTCGCAGGCTGCCGCGAATCAGCGGGCAGGGCGCTGCGGGCGGGTGGCAGACGGCATCTGCATTCGTCTTTACGACGAGAGCGATTATCAGAGCCGCGCGCGTTTTACCGATCCGGAGATTCTGCGCTCGTCGCTGGCTTCCGTGATTCTGCGCATGAAGTCGCTGCATCTGACGGCGATTGAGACGTTTCCATTTATCGAACCGCCGCCCGGCCGCGCCATCGCCGACGGCTATCAGCTGCTCAACGAACTCGGCGCCGTCGACGACGACAACCAGCTCACGCCGCTCGGCCGCGAGCTCGCGCGCCTGCCGCTCGATCCGCGCGTCGGCCGGATGATTCTCGCCGCGCGCGATCAGCAGTCGCTGAAGGAAGTGCTGATCATCGCGAGCGCCTTGTCCGTACAGGATCCGCGCGATCGGCCGATCGAGGCTCAGGAACAGGCCGACCAGGCGCATCGCCGTTTCGTCGACGAACGCTCCGAATTCCTACAGTGGTTGAAGATCTGGAACTGGTTCGACGAAGCAATCGCGCACAAGAAGTCGAACAAACAACTGCACGAGGAATGCCGGAAGAACTTCCTGTCGCAATTGCGTCTGCGCGAATGGCGCGACGTGCATTCGCAACTGCTGACGGTGGTGCGCGAGCACGGCTGGCGTCTGAACGAGGCGGAGGCGACGTTCGAGCAGGTGCATCTTGCGCTTTTGACAGGCCTGCTCGGCAACATCGGCCTGAAAGCCGACGACGAGCCGTATTACCTCGGCGCGCGCGGCATCAAGTTTTATCTGTGGCCGGGTTCCGCGCTCGTGAAGAAAGCGGGCAAGTGGGTGATGGCTGCGGAACTGGTCGAGACGAGCCGTCTCTACGCGCGCTGCATCGCGAGGATCGAGCCCGAGTGGATCGAGAAAATCGGCACGCACCTGTTGAAGAAATCGCTGTCCGAGCCGCATTGGGAAAAGCGCGCGGCGCAAGTGTCGGCGTTCGAGCGCGCCGTGCTGTACGGGTTGCCGATCTATCACCGCCGCCGCGTGAGCTTCAGCAAGCAGGACCCGGCGCGGGCGCGCGAGCTGTTTATTCGCGGCGCGCTCGTCGAAGGCGAATTCGACACGAAGCTCGGATTTTTCGCGCACAACCGTAAGCTGCTCGCCGACATCGAGCAACTGGAACACAAGTCGCGCCGTCAGGATGTGCTCGTCGACGATGAGCTGATCTACGGGTTTTACGATCAGGCGCTGCCGAAGGGCATTTACACGGACGCGGCATTCGAGCGCTGGTATCGCGACGAGGTGAAGAAGAGCGGGCAGCCGGAGGACAAGCTGTGCCTGCTGTATCTGTCGCGCGACGATCTGATGCGCCATGAAGCCGCCGGCGTGACCACCGACCTGTTCCCGAAACGGATGACGATGGCGGGCGTCGAGATGGCGCTCACCTATCACTTCGAGCCGGGGTCGCCGCGCGACGGCGTGACGCTCGCCGCGCCGCTTTTCGCGCTGAATCAGGTGGACGCGCGGCGCTGCGAGTGGCTCGTGCCCGGCATGCTCAAAGAGAAGACGCAACTGTTGCTGAAGTCCTTGCCGCAGAAGTTGCGGCGCCACTGCGTGCCGCTGCCCGAGTACGCGGCCGGCTTTGTCGAGCGGCACGAGGCGCCGCGTTTTGCCGCGGGCGGTCTGCTCGAAGCGCTGATTGCCGATGTCCGCGAGCAGAAGCAGGTCGCGCTCAAGCAGGCGGATTTCAAGCTCGAGACCTTGCCGCCGCATCTGTTCATGAACTTCAAGGTGATCGACGAGCACGGGCGGCAGCTCGCGATGGGCCGCAATCTGGCGCAACTGCGCGCGGAACTCGGCGGGCAGGCGCAGCAGCATTTTCAGAAGATCGCGTCGAGCGCGGCGGGCGCGGCCGCGTCCGTGGTGCCGGGCGCGCGCGGTAAAAGCGCCTCCTCGACCGGGCCGCAGACGGCCGTGCCGGGCGAGCGGACCGCCGGCACCGCGATCTACGAAAACCTCACCACGTGGAATTTCGGCAAGCTGCCCGAGTTGCTCGAAATTCGCCGCGGCGGGCAGACGCTCTTCGGCTATCCGGCGCTCGTCGACCGCGGCACGCATTGCGACGTCGAGGTGTTCGACTCGCCGGACGAGGCGGCGCGGATTCATCGCGCGGGCTTGCGTCGACTGTTCGCCTTGCAGTTGAAGGAGCCGATCAAGTATCTGGAGAAAAATCTGCCGGGCTTGCGCGAAATGGCGATGCAGTTCATGACGCGCGGCACGCAGGAAGAACTGCGTGATCAGCTGATCGACACCGCGCTCGACCGTGCGTGTCTGCAAGATCCGCTGCCGGACGACGACGTCAGCTTTCACACGCGCCGCGATGAAGGACGCAGCCGGCTCACCTTGCTGGCGCAGGAAATCGCGCGGCTGGTCGGCCAGATTCTCGGCGAATACGCGGCCGTGCTGAAGAAGCTCGTGCAGGCCAGGTCGTTCGCGGCGGCGCATGGCGACATGCAGAATCAGCTCGACGCGTTGATCGGCAAGCGGTTCGTCGTGGATACGCCGTATTCGCAACTGACGCATTTTCCGCGCTATCTGAAGGGCATTGGGTTGCGCATCGACAAGCTGAAGGCGGACCCCGCACGCGATGCGCGGCAACTCACCGAATTCCAGCCGTTGCTGCAGAACTATCAGCGGGCGGTCGCGCAGCGCGGCGGCGTGCCGGATGCGCGTCTGTCGGAGTTCCGCTGGTTGCGGCGGCGTCAGTGCCGAGCGCGATGGAGCCGTCGCCCGTAGCAATTGCGTTTGCACCCTCGGCAATGGCCTTGGCGCCCGAAGCGGTCGCGTTCAAGCCGGCCGCCATCGCGTCGGGGCCGGCCAACACAGCCGCGGCCAGCACGGTGACGACAGCTTTTCTCCGCGCGCTTCCGCGCTTCTTCTTCGCCGTGGATGTCTCCGGCGCGGCTACCCACGTCGCCGTCGTTTCACACCAGACTGAGTGATGGATTTTATTCATTTGTTTTAAAACTCCGTGCTGCTATTTTCGGCGCGGCGCGATAATCGGTGGACGGGTCATCGTCCATTGCGGGGCTTACCAGATCACGGCGAATAATGACTAATCGCCGTGTTTCTTCTGCCGTTAATTGTTGTTGCTGTCGTGTATATCCGTTGTTCAGCCGTATTGATCGCGCCCACTCGCTGCGCCCCAAGTTTAAAGGAGGCTGGACGATTAGTGCGCAGGATTGTGTGCGTCAGGTGCGGAGCCCACCAATAAGCCAAATCCGAAATATGCAAAACCGGTTTTGTCGTCTTAATCCCCAGTGTTTTTTCGCGTTGCAGTTAAAAAATCGGTGAGAATTATCGAATTAATTCTTAATGAAAGCGCGGCGATCTAGGTTGTTTCTTAAAAAGAAATAATGATTTAGAAAAACTTGCCCATCGGAAAATGGCGCCACAATCTAGCGTTTCGGGGAGCCCCCGGCCCTCATCCGGCCCTTCATTTTCCCCGTCGCCGAACCCGACTTGCGTCAACCGCAGGCAACGGCAAACGTTCTACAATGACAGTCGTTCTCCGAAGTGAGTTTTCATGCGTAAATTTTTTCTTTCTGGCGTGACAGCCACGTTCGCCGCAGGCGTTGCTCTCGCCGCCTCGGCAGGCTTTTTTTCTCCGGCGGCCCGCGCCAACAACGTGATCGTGCTGAATTCCGCCGAAGCCACGCTGAGCCTCATCGACGAGACGACCCGTCAGGTCATCGGCACCGTGCCGACGGGCAAAGAACCGCATCACCTGATGGCGACGCCGGACAATTCCTCGCTGATCGTCGCGAACTCGGTGTCCAACAATCTGATGTTCGTCGACCCGAAAACCGGGCAGGTCCAGCGCTGGGTCGAAAACATCGAAGACCCGTACCAGATTGGCTTTTCGCCTGATCGCAAGTGGCTCGTCACGACCGGGCTGCGCCTCGACCGCCTGGACATCTATCACTACGACGGCCAGAAAAACCAGATGACGCTCGCGTCGCGTCTGCCGCTCGCCGTCATGCCGAGCCACATGGCTTTCACGAACGACAGCAAAACGGTCTTCGTCACGCTGCAGGTTTCCGGCGAACTCGCCGCGATCGACCTGCCCACGCAAACCGTCAAGTGGAAAATGAAGGTCGGCAAGGTGCCGGCCGGCCTGTGGATGACGCCGGGCGAGAAGTACCTGCTCGTCGGCATGACGGGCGCCGATTACGTCGCCGTGGTCGACTGGCACACGCAGAAAATCGTCAAGACGATCCATACGGGCAACGGCGCGCACAACTTCCGCTCGCTTGCGGACGGCAGGCACGTCGCGGTGTCGAACCGGGTCGCGAGCACGATCAGCATCATCGACGAAGAGTCGCTCACCAACGTCGGCGACATTACGGGTCTGATGCCCGGCCCCGACGACATGGAACTTTCCGCCGACAAACGCTATCTGTGGGTAACGTTCCGTTTTGCGAAGCACGTCGGCATTATCGACCTGAGCACGCGCAAGCTGATCCAGACGATCGCCGTCGGCCGCTCGCCGCACGGCATCTATTTCTTTAACCGCGCGCCGGTCACGGCGCCGAATGGCGCGTGATAATGGAGATATTCCAACTGCGCCATGCCGCGCGATAGCGAGCCGCCCAGATCGAAGTCACCGACCAGCGCCATGTTCCATCTGATCTTCTCCTCACTCGACAACTTCGTCTCCGCCGCGCAGACGTTGCTGTACGTCAACGTGGTGCAGCCGCTGCTGTTCCACTTCGATCTGATGGGCTACGACGAAGACACCTACGACAGCCTTTACTGGGTGATCGTGGGCGTCCTCGAGGTGCTGGCCATGTACGCGATCCTGCGGCCGCTCGAGGCGCTGCGTCCGGTCGAGCAGTGGGACAACCGCAAGGCCGTGCGCGTCGACGTGATCTATACGTGGATCGCCAAGCTCGGCATTCTCAACCTGTTTTTCTTCTTCGCGCTGCAGCCGTTTTTTGACAATGTTCAGGCGTGGCTGCGTCTGCACAACATCTCGAATATCGAATTCGACAGCCTGTGGCCGGGCGTGACCACAGAG
This sequence comes from uncultured Paraburkholderia sp., assembly GCA_940746715.1. Taxonomy (GTDB): domain Bacteria; phylum Pseudomonadota; class Gammaproteobacteria; order Burkholderiales; family Burkholderiaceae; genus Paraburkholderia. The sequence continues at coordinate 554,007 of CALNWN010000001.1, read as the reverse complement.
CCGCTCGTCACGTTCGCGATGTACCTGCTTGCGCTCGACTTCGCCGGCTACTGGTATCACCGCTGGCAGCACCGCATCGGCGTGTGGTGGGAATTGCATGCGGTGCACCACAGCCAGCAGCAAATGTCGCTGTGGGCCGACGACCGCAATCATCTGCTGGACGATCTGCTGCAGGCGTCGTTTTTCGCGGTCATCGCGCTCGTGATCGGCGTTCCGCCGTCGCAGTTCGTCGTGCTGGTCGCGATCACGAATCTCGCGCAGAGCGTGCAGCACGCCAACATTCGCCTGTACTTCGGCTGGCTCGGCGAGCGCTTGCTGGTCAGCCCGACGTTCCATCGGCGCCATCATGCGATCGGCTATGGTCACGAGGGCCTGAAATACGGCTGCAACTTCGGCGTGCTCTTTCCGTGGTGGGACATGCTGTTTCGCAGCGTGTCGTGGAGCCGCGAGATGGAGCCGACCGGCATCAGCGACCAGTTGCAGGGCCGTGCATACGGCGAAGGCTTCTGGGCGCAGCACTGGCTTGCCTTCGTGCGCATCGGCCGGCACCTCGCCGCGCGGCGCCGCAACGAGGGCGGCGCGACCGCGCTCTGAACCCGCCTTACTTCCTTTTTCGTGCGCCGTCCGTCTCCCTGGCGGCCCGTCACGTGGTTTATGCTGTCCACGTTTGCACGCGCGGTCCGCATTCAACGACCGCCGCGGCGCTTCCTTCATTGATCGTTGCATTCACCGTCACTGGCTCGCATGAATGACCTTTTGCGCTCGTTCGGGCGCGCGCTCGCAAGCGCGCTCCACCCGCGCATGCTCTGCGCTGACCTTTATGCCGTTCGTCGCGGCAACGGTCGGGTGGGGCGTGATCCTGTGTGGTTTTCGTGGCAGACGCTGATCGGCGCGACCCGCAGCTGGCTCGAGAGCTGGTCGTTCACCGTCACGCTTTACCACCTCTTCGATTCGCTCGGCTTTTCGGCGCTGCATGCGGCCATTGCGCCGTTCCTCGTGATCGCGATGACGATCCCGCTGATTGTCGTCACCGTCCTGCTGCTTATCGCCACGCTCTCCATGCCGGCGGTCATCCGTTTTCTGTCGACGCGCCAATTCGCCGGCCTCGAAATGCGTCGCGGCGGAACGTGGTACGGTAGCCTCGGCGAGGCGCTGTGGGCGACGCTGGTATGTCTCGTGCTGCTGATCGTGACGCTGCCGCTGTGGCTCGTGCCGCCATTTTTCGCGTTGATTCCGCCGCTCCTATGGGGCTGGCTGACCTACCGCGTGATGACCTACGACGCACTCGCGCTGCACGCCACGCGCGACGAACGGCGTGCGCTGGTGCGGCGCTTCCGCTTGCCGCTGCTGCTCATCGGCGTCGCGAGCGGTCTGCTCGGTTCGCTGCCGACGTTGCTGTGGGCGTCGTCCGTGTGGCTCGTGGTGCTGTTCCCCGTCATCACCGCCGTGACGATCTGGATCTACGCGTTCATCCTCGTGTTTTCGGCGCTATGGTTCGGCTACTACTGTCTGCGGGTGCTGCAGCGCATGCGCGTGGACGAGGCCGGCGGCGTGCGGCACGCAGCGCCGGTTCCTTACTGATTACCGATCAACGAACGAGATAACTCAAGAGGCGGCAATGGCATTTGGCGTCGTTATCATCGGCGATGAAATCCTGTCGGGCAGGCGCGTCGACAAGCATTTGCCGAAAGTCATCGAACTGCTCGGCGCGCGCGGACTGTCGCTCGGCTGGGCGGAGTACATCGGCGACGACCCGCAGCGCATCACGGCCACGCTGCGGCGCACGTTCGAGTCCGGCGACATCGTGTTCTCCACGGGCGGCATCGGCGCGACGCCGGACGACCACACGTGTCAATGCGCGGCAGCTGCGCTCGGCGTGCCGCTGCAGCTGCATCCGGAAGCGCAGAAGCTGATTCAGGAGCGCATCCGCGACATGTATCCGGCGACAGCTGCCACGCCGCTCGATCTGAACTCGCCGGAGAATCTGCATCGGCTGAACATGGGCACGTATCCGCAAGGCGCGGCGATCATTCCGAACGGCTACAACAAGATTCCCGGCTTCTCGATCCGCGAGCACTACTTCGTGCCGGGCTTTCCGGTCATGGCCTGGCCGATGATCGAATGGGTGCTCGACACGCACTACGCGCATCTCCACCACGCGATGCCGCACGCGGAAAAGTCGCTGCTGGTCTTCGAGTTGCCGGAGTCGCGTCTCACGCCACTGATGGAGAAAATCGAGCGCGATTTTCCGGGCGTGCGGGTGTTCAGTCTGCCGAGCGTCGGCGACGCCGAGCGCGGCGGCGTCTATGCGCGCCATCACATCGACCTGGGCGTGAAGGGCGAGCCGGAAGCGGTAGCAGCGGCGTTCGTCAAGCTGCGCGAGGGCGTGCATCTGCTCGGCGGCGACATCGTCGAGCACGAGGCCGCGGCGGCGAAACCGCGCGGCTTACCTTTACCAGCTTTAACAACTTTACCGACTTTACCGAACCGGATCGCCAAGCTCGTGCGTGCGGCGGCCCGGGCTGCGAACGCGGCCCAGCCGTGGGCGCGTGGGCTCCTATGCGCCCACGGCAGGCCGCGGAAACACCAGCCCGATACCGTCTTGCGATGGCCCTGGCTGTCCTTGTCGCCTTCGAAGCCTTCCAGCAGGTCATAAGCCTTCGTGAAGCCGGCCTGCGCGGCGGCGATGGCGGCGAGCTTCGAGCGCGCGGCGCTGCGGCACAGAAACAGCACCGGCGTATCCGGCGACGCCACAGTGGCTCAGGAATTCCTGGTTCGGCACGGCGCCCGGATAGCGCGTCCATTCGACGTGCGCATACTGCCCGTCGCCGATCACCGGCCGGCCGACCCAGTCGAGTTCGGCACGCGTGCGCTCATCCACGAAGACGCGCGCGCGGATCCAGCTGCAGCAGCTCGAACGCCTCGGCCGGCAAGAGCGCGCCGGCATACGGCAACTGATTGTCGGTGCGGCGTTTGTCCGCTTGCGAGTACAGCTGTTCTAGCTAGCTCATGCGTCGGTCTCCTCGGGTAAATGACCATTCTAGCGCGCCGTCTGGCGGCCGCGACGGCGGCGGGGCGTGAGCGGTCGAGCGCCTCATCCCTCAGCGCGGCATGCTCAAAAATGGTACAAAATAGTACGGATGCACCGGAATAGACATACGCAGGCGCCTTGCGTCTGAAAACGCCCCATTCTGGTGCGAACACGGTGCCGCCGATTTAAGGGTTGCATGCCGTTCGGTGCGCGGATTCCCCGCCGACGCGCGCGCCGCCTGCCTGCGCGTCGTGTTGGCGCATACATGGCACAGTTTCTGCTTTATTAGCGCCGATCGATCTGCGACGGCTAATTTTCACATTCGCTCTTCACAATTGAGGGTGGACGCGCCGGGACGGGTCAGCTAGATTGGGCGGCGGCTGAATCCGCCGAATTCGTTAATCAGGAGATAGGTTATGAGTAAATCCGTGGCCGACGTCGTTCAACTCGTCAAAGACGAAGACGTCCAGTTTGTCGACTTCCGTTTCACCGACACGCGCGGCAAAGAGCAACACGTTTCGGTGCCGGTGTCGGCATTCGATGAAGACAAGTTCGAAAGCGGCCATGCGTTTGACGGTTCCTCGATTGCCGGCTGGAAGGGCATCGAAGCATCGGACATGTTGCTGGTCCCGGACGCGAACACGGCCTTCATCGACCCGTTCTACGAAGAGTCCACTCTGGTGCTGACCTGCGACGTCGTCGAACCGGCGGACGGCAAGGGCTATGAGCGCGACCCGCGCTCGCTCGCCAAGCGCGCCGAAGCCTATCTGAAGAGCTCGGGCCTCGGCGACACGGGCTTCTTCGGTCCGGAACCGGAATTCTTCATTTTCGACTCCGTCCAGTGGAACACGGACCAGTCGGGCTGCTTCGTCAAGATCGGTTCGGAAGAAGCACCGTGGTCGTCGTCGAAGGAATTCGAAGGCGGCAACACCGGCCACCGTCCGGGCACGAAGGGCGGCTACTTCCCGGTCGCTCCGGTCGACACGTTCCAAGACATCCGCTCGGAAATGTGTCTGCTGCTCGAGCAGATCGGCATTCCGGTCGAAGTGCACCACCACGAAGTCGCGGGCCAGGGCCAGAACGAAATCGGCACCAAGTTCTCGACGCTGGTGCAACGCGCCGACTGGCTGCAGCAGATGAAGTACATTATCCAGAACGTCGCGCACACGTACGGCAAGACGGCTACGTTCATGCCGAAGCCGATCGTCGGCGATAACGGTTCGGGCATGCACGTTCACCAGTCGATCTGGAAGGACGGTCAGAACCTGTTCGCGGGCAACGGCTACGCAGGTCTGTCGGAATTCGCGCTGTTCTACATCGGCGGCATCATCAAGCATGCGCGCGCGCTGAACGCGATCACGAACCCGTCGACGAACTCGTACAAGCGCCTCGTGCCGCACTTCGAGGCACCGGTGAAGCTCGCTTACTCGGCTCGCAACCGTTCGGCATCGATCCGCATTCCGCAAGTGAGCAACCCGAAGGGCCGCCGCATCGAAACGCGCTTCCCGGATCCGATGGCGAATCCGTACCTGTGCTTCTCCGCGCTGATGATGGCGGGTCTGGACGGCGTGCAGAACAAGATCCACCCGGGCGAAGCCGCCGACAAGAACCTGTACGACCTGCCGCCGGAAGAGGATGCAAAGATCCCGACCGTGTGCGCCGGCCTCGACCAGGCTCTCGACGCGCTGGACGGCGACCGCGAATTCCTGACGCGCGGCGGCGTGTTCACAGACTCGATGCTCGACGCGTACATCGAACTGAAGACGAACGAGCTGCAACGTTATCGTCAGTCGGTGCACCCGATCGAATTCGAAATGTACTACTCGCTGTAAGCGGCAATGGCGCTTCGCCTGTCGAACGGCGAAGCGCGTTGTCCGACGCTCGCGATCGGTCACGAAGGGACGGCGGCGCCGTCCCTTTTTCGTTAGACCGGCGCAGTAGTTTGCCACCATCTCCTATCGGCCAGACTGCAAGATGGTTCTAAAAAATCTGATCAAGGCGGGAAAAGGGGCACGTCGACACGCTGTCGGACGACGCGCAGCTCGTCTCCTCCGGACTGTTGCCGGGCTTCGAGGCCTTGCCGACCGTCGTGCTGATCCTCGAGAAGCGCACGCTGCGCGTGGCGTTTGCGAATCCGTCGGCGGAGTCGATGCTCGAGCTTTCGCGCAGGCAATTGACGCAGATGGCGTGGCCGGACATCTTCTCGAATGCCGACGAACTGTTCGTCGATACCGACGACTATCTGCGGCCGCCCGCGTACTGGCTCGCCGATCTTGCCCGCGACGATCTCAACGACTGGGAGTTGCTCGACCGCTGGCCGACGCAGTTCGACGCCACGGGCTTTACGGTGACGCGCGGCCATGCGGTTTCCGCGGACGGCACGCGTGTGCCGTACACGGTGATCGGCCCACGCGACGCGCAAACGGCTGCATGCATGGATTCAGCCGGCCAAGCGGCCGCCGCGCAGCCCGCGCGACCGTGCCTCCTGACCGGCTACGGCGGCTTCGCGATTCCGCTGCTGCCGAGCTATCTGACGGGGCAGGGCATAGGCTGGCTCGAGCGCGGCGGTGTGTATGTGGTCGCGCACATTCGCGGCGGCGGCGAGTTCGGCACGCGCTGGCATACGGCGGCGCAAATCGAACACCGGCAGCGCGCCTTCGACGATTTCATCGCAGTGGCCGAGGCGCTCGTTGCGAGCGGCGTGACGAGCGCCGCGCAACTCGGAATTCAGGGCGGCAGCAACGGCGGCCTGCTGGTGGCGGCGTGCATGGTGCAGCGCCCGGAGCTGTTCGGCGCCGTGGTCTGCGAGGTGCCGCTGCTCGACATGAGCCGCTATCACCTGCTGCATGCGGGCGCGTCATGGATCGACGAATACGGCGATCCCGACGATTCCGACGACGCGCGCGTGCTCGCCGCTTACTCGCCGTATCACCGCGTATCGGCGGGCGTGAAGTATTCGCCGGTGCTGTTCACGACCTCGACCGCCGACGATCGCGTGCATCCTGGCCATGCGCGCAAGATGGCGACGCGCATGCAGGCGTTCGGCGTAGACAACGTGTGGTATCGCGAGAACACCGAAGGCGGCCACGGCGGCGCCGACGAGCTGGAGCAGGCCGGGCACGACGCGATGGTGTTCGGGTTCCTGTAGGGAACGCTGGGCGCTTTGGCTTGAGGTGGTGAAAGGAGCGTGTGGCCGGTCGCCGGGCGCTGCGCTTGTCTGCCGTTACGCGCCTATCTGCGCGACCACCGGCGCGTGATCCGACGGTTGGTCCCACTTGCGCGGCACCTTGTCGACTTCGCATGACGTGCACGTTTCGGCGAGCGGCTTCGACAGCAGAATATGGTCGATGCGCAGCCCCGCGTTGCGGCGGAACGCCATCATCCGGTAGTCCCACCACGAGTAGATTTTTTCCGGCTGGTCGAACTGGCGGAACGCGTCGACGAGACCGAGTTCCGTCAAGCGCACGAATTCGGCGCGTTCTTCCGGCGACACCAGGTTCTGGCCTTCCCATGCCTTCGGATCGTGCACGTCCCGATCGTCCGGTGCGATGTTGTAGTCGCCGAGCAGCGCGAGCTTCGGATACAGCGCCATCTCGCTTCTGACCCAGTCGTGCAGCGCGGCGAGCCAGCGCAGCTTGTACGCGAACTTGTCACTGCCGGGCGCCTGGCCGTTGGGGAAGTACGCGGAAATGACGCGCACGCCGTCGACGGTCGCCGCGACCACGCGCTGCTGCAGGTTTTCAAAGCCCGGAATGTTTCGCACGACGCTGGCTTCGTCGACGGAAAGCCCTTCGCGCACGAGGATGCCGACGCCGTTGTACGTCTTCTGGCCCGCGAACCAGCTCCGGTAGCCTTTCTCTTCCAGCTCGGCGCGCGGGAACTTCTCGTCGGGCAACTTCAGTTCCTGAAGGCACAGCACGTCGGTCCGGCTCGTTTCGAGCCAGTCGATGACGTGCTGCTGGCGGACTTTGAGAGAGTTGACGTTCCAGGTGGCGATTTTCACGGGAAATTCTCGAGCTGATTGCGCAGGAGCCGTAGCTTACCAGTGTGGGCGCCAGCGAGGATTTTTGCGCGGCAAAGCACGCACGGCCGACGGAAAATAAAAAGCCGACGTGCGCCGTGCGCGGCGTATAGTGAGAAAGACACTCGCAGTTTGTCCGCGGTTTTCACCTCAGTCTTACTACTCGCACAGGCGTGCAGCGGAGGGCATCATGGCTCGAACCTATCCAGCTATTTATAAGGACTTCGAAGTACACCCGCTGGTTTTCTCCCGGGCGTTCGACAAATTCGACGGACACAAACGTGACGCGGAAGGCTATGACGTGGGCGGTGCGCGTTTGTCGGCCGGGCGCGATCAGCGGTTCGACGGCAAGCCGCGTGTTTCGTCTCGTGCTCCCCGCCACGTTCGCCGATTTCGGTGTCGCAAAACGCAGCGCGAGCCAGTACGGCGCGGACATTATCGACGGCAAGATCGAGGGCGCGACGGTTCAGGATCTCTGAGCGCAGGTATGAGTTCGCTTGTTTCGAGCCAAATTTCTGCGTGCGCTATTTGACGTTCTCTCCGCGTCCCTATACAATCTCCTTTCTCTGACGCGGGGTGGAGCAGTCTGGCAGCTCGTCGGGCTCATAACCCGAAGGTCACAGGTTCAAATCCTGTCCCCGCAACCAATAATAGCAACGCATGTAGCCGGTTTTCTGTCTCCATGATGATTGCGCCGAATTGTTCTTAGCGCCTCCTTGGACAATCACCGCGGCATGTTATGCCGACATGCACAAAAACTGAACCCGCCACGAGCGGGTTTTTTGTTGCCTATCTGTTGAGCCCGCCAATGTCTCTGCGGCCACGATCCGCCTACGTCCAATCGCAGGTATGCCTCGGCGATTAGCTGGGCAATGGGTTGTCATGCAACTCGGAACCGCTGATTCAACAGCGGTGACCTATCCGTAGTATGACCGTTTTGCGTTACGCCGCAGCGGTCCACCATGCTTACCGCTGATTCTTTCATGCGCATCAGCGCATTAGCAACGATCGCGAGCGAGCGCGGCGCACACGCAACCACCCACGAATGACCGGGCCAAGGCGAGAGGCGGTCAAACTGGCAACGCGCACGAGCGGCTTGCGCTGTGCATCGGTGCCTGTCAGTGTGGACGACGACGGCTCTCTCAGACTCTAGCAGAAATTGTGCAATCTCAGACTTGCATACGCGGCTATGCGTGTGGAATAGACCGCGCCCTGTTTCGGAATTGGTTGATATCCCCGGCTCTTGACGGTCCACCGACGATGGCATCCACGCTTCGTTTAGCCGCCGCAGGCTGCCGCTTGGATCATCGGCCTGTCGCTTTTCCTACTCACTGGAGACCGCGGAATGGCAGATCAAGAACGAAAAGGGATGCTGTTCGCATTTTGCAACGGTCGCTGCACGCACAGCCCGCGACGATCGGGTGACCACGGGGCGGCGTTGCGCGGCGGCGTCTTGCTGGAGGTAGCGAGCGAGTCGGAAATAAGTGACGTTCATCGCCGGGCCGCGCGTATCGATGATTCCGTCCGCTATCAAGACGGCACCCGGGCACGCATCATGACGGGCGTCGGCATGCCGTCCGATACCACGCACCGTTACGCTGTCCTCGGTAGCCTGCCAGAGAACGGCGATGCCATTAACAATAGCTCTCATCGCGCACCGCGTTTATCAACCGTCTTCGTCCCGGACGATGAACTTAGTATTGATAGGCGAGGCCGCATGATTCGCTCATTCCTTGGTATGGGGGATCGGGGCGGCGAAGCGACGGTTATGGAAGGACTCGATTCCGTTTCATGCTCGAACCCTCCGCCGCGCGTCCAGATTTCAACTCTCTACATGAAAACATGGTGCAACGCGTGCAAACAGGAGGGTTACATAGCGCCCCAAGGACCGCGTTGGCCGGGCACCGGCCCAAACGGCGAGCAATGGGCGCTAAGCGGCGATATCAACATATGCGGTTGCACGCCGCCGCCCGTGTTCTTCGCGCAGCGAAACATGAACATGAAATTTCCGGCGGAAGACGCGGGCCCGATTGATGGGTAAGGCCGTTGCCGGTGCATCAATCGGTACTGCATTCGCAGCGGGTTATGACGAACAGGTCCTGGCCACTGGCGATCATTCCACGATTGTCGGCTATCCGTACTTCATCGAAACATCGGCGGGCGCGGTGCATAGCGGGCGCGTTGATGCTCGCGGACTGTTGCCGCGCGTGTTCACCGACGCCGCCGCTTCCTATACGGTCTATTGGGGCGAAGAAGCCCTGACCCAGGAGGGGTGGAACAATGCCGAATAAAAAGACCCTTGTACGTACGAACAGCACGCCGGACTCGATCAAGGAAGTACCAATAAAGACGGTGTCGTTTGCCGAGCTTTGGGCGAACTATCCAGGCGGCAACCCATACGCCAACCCCGCATACAAGAATCAATGCGCCATTCGCATGAGCGTTGCACTCCATCGCGTCGGTATCGACATGAAGTCGTTTTCATCAAAGTTGGTGCGACCTTCTGCCAGCCAGCCGAGCATCGGTCGCATCATTCTGGACGGTAAGGCAACGGCAACGCGTGCCGATGAGATGGGACAATGGCTCAAGCTGCAACCTTTTGCAGGACTGCCTCAAGCCGAAGACATAATCGGCCGTACTGGCTAGATAGCATCAGGGGACGTACCGGGATCGTTCAGTTCTCGCAATATTGGACACGCGACGGCGAGAGCACTGACAGTGCAAGCGGCGGCCATATTGATCTATGGAACGGCAGCAAACTGACGTCGCCAGGCTTCGGTGGTGCGGTCGATACATTTATGCGCTTCACGCTTGGCATATCGTCGGCGTGGTACTCCGACCTGGGCAAATCGAAACAGATTCTCTTTTGGGAAATCAAGTGAAGCGCGTCGCGTGGTCAATCGCTTATATGTGCGTCGGCATGGTGTTGTCGTGGCAATCGGCACTATGGATTAGTCGATTGTCGCGGCGGCTATCGTGGCCGATGTTCATGACGCGTCGGCGCGGCTGTTGGGACATTGAGCATTGCGACGTCTCCGCCTTCGGCTATGCGTTTATCGCCGCGTTCATCTTCGCGCCGACCATCATTTGGGCAATTGCAGGATTTAGAACCGCCAATAGCACTGCACGGCGAATCGGCACGGCGTTGTTACTCGCTTTAGGTACGGTTTCTTTCTATCTGATCTTCTATGCCACTATCTGGCGTTGACCGAGCAGCTTGAACGCCCCGCATCGGCGGGGCCTTTCGTTGAGCAACGCGCACAGCAGTTCACGCATGAGTTGGAGCGGTTGGTGAGTCGCGTGAGCCTGCCGCCGGCACCGCGTGTACACGCGTGCAAGGCACGCATCGCTGAAGTGCACATTGCCGACTCACTCACTCGCAACCGCCCATTCCACAGCCGCTTGCGCATGCAGCGCCGTGGTATCGAAAACGGGCAGCGCCGAATCTTCCGGCTTGATCAGCAATGTAATTTCCGTGCAGCCGAGAATCACCGCCTCTGCACCGCGCGCAGGGATTCGATCACAGTTTGATACACCGCACGCGATTCGCTTTTCACGTTGCCGTGGCACAGTTCGTCGTAAATGATGCGATGCACGTCGGCGCGTTGGGCCTCGTCGGGCACGAGCGTATCGAGGCCGTAGCGTTCGCGCAGCCGGCCCATGTAAAACGTCTGCTCCATCGTATAACGGGTGCCGAGCAGGCCGACCCGTTCGACGCCCGCTTTGCGCAGCGCGCTGCCGGTCGGATCCGCAATATGCAGGAACGGCACGTGGATCGCCTGCTCAATGGATTCATACACGCGCGGTGCATCGTGTTGGTGGCGAGCATCACCAGTTCGGCGCCGCCGCGCTCCAGTTGGCGCGCTGCATCCGCCATCTGCTCGCCGAGCGCGTGCCAGTCGCCCGCGCGCTGATTGGCTTCGATCGGCGCAAAGTCGACGGTCAGCATCAGGCTGCGCGCATTGTGATGTCCGCCGAGGCGCGCCTTCGCATGACGGTTGAGCAGTTTGTAGTACTCGACGGACGACTCCCAGCTCATGCCGCCGATCACACCTATCGTTTTCATCTGCACGCTCCCGAATGAACAAATCTGCGAGACTTTGCCGAGTATAGGTGTGCCGCGGCGCGAGTTGCCGGTACGGATTTCGCGCTGCCGGCCAGTACGGGAATCTCGAATTCATCCGGCACATTTGCACAAAGGCCGCGCCGCGTTTCTGACGCCGATAGAATCATCGTCAATCACCACGCGCGAACGCCCACAGAAAAGGAGCGAGATATGGATCTGATCATTCGCCGCGCAATGCTGCCGCCACGCGTCGCGCCGCAAACCCGGCATCCGGTGGACATCGGCATCGAAGCAGGGCGCATCGTCGCAGTCGAGGCGCATCTCGCCGCCGCCGCGCGAGGAAATCGACGCCGCCGGCTCGCTCGTCACGCCGCCCTTCGTCGATCCGCATTTCCATATGGACGCGATGCTTTCCTACGGTTTGCCGCGCGTGAACGCGTCGGGCACGCTGCTCGAAGGCATTGCGCTATGGGGCGAACTGAAGCCGCAGCTCACGCAGGAGGCGCTGATCGAGCGCGCCCTGCACTACTGCGACTGGGCGGTGGCGCGCGGGCTCCTGGCAATCCGCAGTCACGTCGACGTGTGCGATCCGCGCCTGCTGGCCGTTGAGGCGCTCGTCGAAGTGAAGCGCCGCGTGGCGCCCTATCTGCATCTGGAACTCGTGGCCTTTCCGCAAGACGGCGTGCTCCGCAGCCCCGGCGCTTTCGAGAACCTCAAGCGCGCCATCGCAATGGGCGTCGATGTGGTCGGCGGCATTCCGCATTTCGAGCGCACCAGACAACTACTACGTGAGCAAGCTGTTGCCGCTGATGCGCGAATCTGGCGTGTCGGCCATCGCCAATCCGCTCATCAACATCACGTTGCAGGGGCGCAGCGACACGTATCCGAAGCGGGCGCGGCATGACGCGGGTGCCGGAGATGATGGCGGCGGGCATCAACGTCGCGTTCGGTCACGATTGCGTGATGGACCCGTGGTACAGCCTCGGCTCCGGCGACATGCTGGAGGTCGCCCACATGGGCTTGCACGTTGCGCAGATGACGGGCGTCGACGGCATGCACGCCTGCTTCGACGCCGTCACAGTGAACGGCGCGCGCGGCGCTGTCGCTCGAAGGGCGTCCTGCCGAAGTGGATTTCAAGCTGCACCGCGACTGACTGCGGTGCGCAAGGCAGGCAACACGAATTAGCTAACTCATCAGCAAGCGCATGAGCAAACAAAAAAGCCGGTGCCCGCTCGCGCGGAACACCGGCTTTCGTCTATCAGCGCTGGAACAGGAGAACCCCCGCGCCGCGCTCGCTCAACACTTCACAGCAAGCGGTCAATGCGCCGCGGCTGGCGCCATGCCGCTGTGCCGCAGCAAGGCGTCGATGTTCGGCTCGCGTCCGCGGAACGCCTTGAACGATTCCATGGCCGGGCGGCTGCCGCCGACCTCCAGAATCTCCTTGCGATAACGCATGCCCGTGGTCTGATCGAGCACGCTGCCGCTCGCCGCCTGCGCGGCTTCTTCGAATGCCGCGTAGGCGTCGGCGGACAGCACTTCGGCCCACTTGTAGCTGTAGTAGCCCGCCGCATAGCCGCCCGCGAAAATATGGCTGAACGTGTTCGGCCAACGCGAGAAAGGCGCTTGCGGCACGACGTGGAAGCGCTCGTTGATCTCGCTCGCGAGCTGCGTCGCATTCTTCGTACCGGCCACGTCGAAGCCGGTATGCAATTGCATGTCGAACATCGAGAACACGATCTGCCGCAAGGTGCCGAGACCGCTTTGAAAATTCTTCGCGGCCAGCATCTTGTCGAACAGTTCGCGCGGCAGCGGCCTAGCGGTTTCGACGTGCGAGGTCATGTCCGAGAGCACGTCCCACTCCCAGCAGAAGTTCTCCATGAATTGTGACGGCAGTTCGACCGCGTCCCACTCGACGCCGTTGATGCCCGAGACGCCCAGTTCGTCGACGCGCGTGAGCATGTGATGCAGCCCATGGCCGAATTCGTGGAAGAGCGTGATGACTTCGTCGTGCGTGAAGCACGCGGGCTTGCCGCCGACCGGCGCCGAGAAGTTGCAGGTGAGATACGCCACCGGCGTTTGCACGCCGCCGTGCGTATGCTTGTGACGGCCGCGCGCGTCGTCCATCCACGCGCCGCCGCGTTTGCCTTCGCGCGCGTACAGGTCGAGGTAGAACTGTGCGACGAGACCGCCGTCCTGGTTCTCGACGCGGAAAAAGCGCACGTCCGGATGCCAGACGGCCGCCTCGTCGCGGCGAATGCGCACGCCGAAGAGCGTCTCCGTGACCTTGAAAAGGCCCTTGAACACAGCGTCTTCCGGGAAGTACTGCTTGACTTCGTTTTCGGAGAACGAATAGCGCTTCTGGCGCAGGCGCTCGGCGGCAAACGTCATGTCCCACGGTTGCAGGTCGGCAAGACCCAGTTCGCCGGCCGCGAATTCGCGCAGCTCCTTCCAGTCCTGCTCGGCATGCGGCCGCGCGCGCGTGGCGAGGTCCTCGAGAAACGCCATGACCTGTTCCGGCGATTCCGCCATCTTCGGCGCGAGCGAGACTTCGGCGAAGTTCCTGTAGCCGAGCATGTGCGCTTCTTCCGCGCGCAGCTTCAGCTGCTCGGCGAGCACCGCCGTGTTGTCCCATTCGGGCTTGCCGTTGCCGTATTGCGGACCGAGCTCGGACGCGCGCGTCACATAGGCGCGGTACATCGCTTCGCGCATCGGCCGGTTTTCCGAGTACTGCATGACCGGAAAATACGACGGGAAATGGAGCGTGAACTTGTAGCCGCTCTTGCCTTCGCGCTCGGCCGCTTCCTTCGCGGCTTCGATTACGTCTTCCGGCAGGCCTGCGAGTTCCGTCTCGTTGTCGGCTTCCACGAAGTACGCATAGGCGTTGGTCGCATCGAGCACGTGATCCGAAAACGCTTTCGACAGCGCCGCCTGGCGTTCCTGCAATTCGGCGAAACGCGGCTTCTGGTCTTCGGGCAATTCCGCGCCCGACAGTCGGAAGTCGCGCAGCGCGTTGCGGAGAATCTTCTTGCGCTCGCCGGTGAGCGACGCGAAGTCGTCGCTGGCGGTCAGTGCCTTGTATTTCTCATACAGCGCGAGGTTTTGTCCGACGCTCGACCAGAATTCGGTGACACGCGGCAGGTTTTCGCCGTACACGGCGCGCAGTTCGGGCGTATCGGCGACGGCGTTCAGATGCCCGACGATGCTCCACGCGCGGGACAGCGGTTCCGTCGCGCGCTCGACGGGCTCGACCACATCGGCCCACGAAGCCGGCGTGATGGGCTCGGCCGCGCGCTCCACCGCGGCTGCCGCATCGGCGAGCAGCACGTCGAGCGCGGGCGTGACATGTTCGGGGCGGATTTCGCCAAAGCGCGGCAGGTCGGAGAAATCGAGGAGCGGATTGTCGTGATTCGGGACGGTAGTGGACATGAGGCTTCCTGTCTGACGCGGGTGAACGGGTATTCGGTACTTTGACCGGTGCCCGGCGCCGCGCGCGCGGCGGCGCCGATAGTGCACCTGACATCGACATTATTGGGGCAGGGTGGGCCGATTCCAATGCCGGCCTCCAAATTACCAGATGTCGCGGCCCGCGGCGCTTCTGTGCGAAAGCGAACGGTGCGAAAGGGCGCCGCGCCGCATCCTGACGTGTCCCTCGCTCATTGTCGAGCGATCGCACGGCAACCCGGCTGGCGGTTGCCGACGTTTTTCCTGCCAGAGGTATCGATGCACCCGCTTTCGCATGCTCTATCGCGCAACGGCAACAACTTCGACCTGGTGCGGCTCGTGGCCGCCGTGTCCGTCGTCTACGGCCATTCGTATCTTCTGCAGGCGCCGGACGGCACGAGCGACTGGGTGCAGAACGCGCTCGGCTTCGACGGCTTCGGTGCACTCGGCGTCTATGAGTTCTTCCTGCTGAGCGGCATGCTCGTGACCGCGAGCTTCGACCGGCAACGCTCGATGCCGCGCTTTGCCGTGCTGCGCATCGCGCGGCTGTGGCCGGCGGTGGCGCTCGGCTCGCTGGTGACGGTGTTCGTCGTCGGGCCGCTGTTTACGACCTTGCCTTTGCGAGCGTATTTCAGCTCGGGCATGACGTGGTCGAACCTGGACAACTTTTCCACCATCGTGATGAAAACCGGCTGGGCGCTGCCCGGCGTGTTCGAACACAACCGTTTTCCCGTCGACGTCTGCGCTCCGCTGTGGACGCTGCCGCTCGAAGTGCGCTGCTATCTGATCGTGCTCGTGACCGGCATGCTCGGGCTTCTGTCGAGCCCGCGCGGCGCTGGC
The DNA here is from genome assembly GCA_940746715.1 of uncultured Paraburkholderia sp. Classification (GTDB taxonomy): domain Bacteria; phylum Pseudomonadota; class Gammaproteobacteria; order Burkholderiales; family Burkholderiaceae; genus Paraburkholderia. The sequence goes on along the minus strand of CALNWN010000001.1, from coordinate 538,608 downwards.
GGCGGCGCTCGGGATTGCCGCGTTCGTATTGCGTGTGCATTTGCCGCCGCATCTCGGCCCGCATTCGCTGCCGCTCGTGCAGATCGGTCTGCGCGACTTCAGCGAGACGCCCGGCGGCTATTCGTTCTGGCCGGAGCCGTTCTTCATGCTCGGCATGCTGCTGTACGGCTGGCGCGAGCGCATCAGCATCAGCGGTCTGGCGGCGCTCGGGTTCACGATGGTGTTTCTGGTGTTCCGCGACACGGCGGGCGCACAGCCACTCTTCTATCTGGCATTCGTGTACGTCGTGCTGTGGGCCGGGACGACGCCGTTGTTGCGGCGCCTCGTGCCGCGCCATGACTACTCGTACGGCATCTATCTGTATGGCTTCATGGTGCAGCAATGCGTGGCGAATATCGCGCCGTAATTGAGCCACGTGACGGCTGTGCTGGTCGCCGCGCCGTTGATCCTGCTGTGCGCGGCTGTGTCGTGGCACTGTGTCGAGCGGCCGGTCAACCGGACTGCGTGAGGTAACGGCACGCGAATGCTGGACCAGCGGTTGATGCCTTAATGCAAGTCGCGCGGCGCAATAGCGTGGCTGGTCGCGTAGCGAGTTGAAAGCGTGGGGCTGGCAGGTGCCCCGCGCTTTCCTTTTTGCTTCAGCCCTTGCTGGCGGCCTCGCGCTCGACGGCTTCGATGGTATTCACCAGCAGCATCGTAATGGTCATTGGACCGACGCCGCCCGGCACCGGCGTGATGTAGCCGGCCACTTCCTTCACGCCCGCAAAGTCGACGTCGCCGCACAGCTTGCCAGCCTCGTCGCGATTCATGCCGACGTCGATCACCGCGGCGCCTGGCTTCACCATGTCGGCGGTCAAAATGTTGCGCAGGCCGGTGGCGGCGACCACGATGTCGGCGTGGCGCGTGTGCGCCGCCAGATCCCGCGTCTTGCTGTGGCAGATCGTGACGGTGGCGCCGGCTTCCAGCAGCAGCAGCGCCATCGGCTTGCCGACAATGTTCGAGCGGCCGATCACCACCGCGTTCGCGCCTTGCAGCGGAATCTCGTAGGCGGCCAGAATTTTCATCACGCCGTAGGGCGTGCACGGCCGGAACAGCGGCTGGCCGGTCAAGAGCGCGCCCGCGTTGACGACGTGAAAGCCGTCCACGTCCTTCTCCGGGGGGATCGCCTCGATCACCTTGTGGCTGTCGATATGCGGCGGCAGCGGCAGTTGCACGAGAATGCCGTGGATGCGCGGATCGCGGTTGAGTTCGTCGATACGTTCCAGCAGCTCCGCTTCCGACAGGTCCGCCGGATAACGGTCGAGCGACGAACCCAGACCGTTGTCGTGGCACGCCTTGACCTTGTTGCGCACGTACACCTCGCTGGCCGGATTGTCGCCGACCAGCACGACGGCGAGGCCCGGCTGATGGCCGCGGGCGGTCAGGGTGGCGGCGCGCGCGGCGACGTCGGCGCGCAGGGTCTTGGAGAGGGCGAGGCCGTCGATCAGTTTGGCAGTCATGGTCGGTCGAGAGGGGCAGTGTGGAAAGCGGAGCAGCGCGTGCCGCGCACGATGGCGCTTTTCAGCAGCAATGGGTCGGCACAGGAAAAGCGCGAAGCCGATCGGCGATAGGCGTCGCTGCAAAGTCCGTCATTATACCGGCGCGAGCGGCCAGCCCGCCGAGGTCCGCGTCAAGGATGCCAAGCGGCGGTGCAAGGAGGGAGGTGGAGAAGATGGGGCGCGAGTCCGGACGGAACGGACGAAGCGGACCAACAAAGCGGACCAACGCCCGCTGACGAGCCAGACAGCATAAATCCGGCCGACGGTGCGCGGCGCGCGGCGGCGAGTGCCGCGCGCGCCGCCAACGCTTATTGTGCCGGTTGCGGCTTGTTGGACAGCGCGAGTCGCAGCAGATCGGCGACCGTGTTGACGTTGAGCTTTTCCATGATGTTCGCGCGGTGTGCTTCGACCGTCTTGATGCTGATGCCGAGGTCGTCGGCGATCTGCTTGTTCAGGCGGCCCGCGATGATGCGCTCGAGCACCTGATGCTCGCGCGCGGTCAGCTTGCCGAGACGCTCGGCGGCCGCGCGCTGCTGCTGCACGCTGGTGCTTTCGCTGCAGGCCTTGTCGAGCATGCGCTCGACCAGCTTGCGCAGTTCGGCTTCGTCGAACGGTTTTTCGATGAAGTCCATCGCGCCTTTTTTCATCGTGGACACCGCCATCGGCACGTCGCCATGACCCGTCACGAAGATGATCGGCAGCGACGCATTGTCGGCGATCAGGCGTTCCTGCAGTTCCAGTCCGCTCATGCCGGACATCCGCACATCGAGAATCAGACAGGCGATCTGGCCCGGATGCTGGTGCGGCTGCCACGCGTCGATAAACTGCTCGGCGCTGGAGAAGCACTGCACGCGGTAGCCGTTCGCCTCCAGCAGCCAGCGCAGCGAATCTCGCACGGCCTCGTCGTCGTCGACGACAAAGACAGTTTCCTGTGTGGTGACTGGGCTGTTCATAGCTCTCCCGTAACGGTTTGTGGTGTCGGCGCCTCGGACCCGCCGTTGCTCGGGCCGTCAGGCTCTCCAATAGGCAGACTGCAGTGGAACGTGGCGCCCGTGATGTGGCCGTCGGACTCGACGTTGTTCACCACCCACAGACGACCGCGGTGCGATTCGATAATCGAACGGCAAATGTTCAGCCCCATGCCCATGCCGTCGGACTTGGTGCTGTAAAACGGTTCGAACAGCCGCTCGGCCGTTGCTTCGTCGACGCCCGGCCCCTGGTCGACGACGCTGATGCAGACAAAGCCGCTTTCCAGCCGCACGACCACGCGGATCACCGGATCGACCGCGTTGGGCCGCGCTTCCGCCATGGCCTCGGCGGCGTTCTTCAACAGGTTCACCAGCACCTGCTCGATCAGCACCGGGTCGACGTAGATGACCGGCAGCCGCGAGCGCATGTCGGTGACGATGCGAATGCGCCGTTTGCGCGCCTCGATCTCGGCGAGACCCACGGCGTCCGCGACGATGTCCGCGACGCGCGTGGCCTGACGCTTCGGCTCGCTGCGTTTCACGAACTCGCGAATGCGCTTGATGATCATGCCGGCGCGCACCGCCTGTTGGGCGGTCTTTTCGAGCACGGGCAGCAGATTGTCAGGCGTCGTCCGACCCGATTTAACCAGTGCAACGGTTCCGGAGCAATAGTTGTTGATCGCGGCGAGTGGCTGATTCAGTTCGTGCGCGAGCGACGAAGCCATTTCGCCCATCGTCATCAGGCGGCTCGTGAATTGCAGCTTTTCGTCCTGCTGGCGAGACAGTTCCTGCGCCTGCTTGCGCGTGGTGATGTCGGTTGCGATCTGCATCTGCGCGAGGTGGCCGTCCACCCATTGAATGTACTGACGGCGCACCTCGAACCATTTCTGGATGCTTTGCACATAGATTTCCTGCGCGTCGGCCGTGCTCTCGGTCAGCGCGGCAGCGGGCAAGCCGGCGAAGGTGTCGACCATGTCGATCGAATCCGACGACGCCTGCGAACTGTCGAAGCCGCCGCCCGCCAGTTCCAAATGACCGTCCGGGCGAATGCCGAACAGGTGCCAGTAATAGCGGTTGGCGAACAGCAGCTCGGCTTCGTCGGCGGCGAGCACGGACACCGCGGCGTCGAGACTCTCGAGCACGGTGGTGAAGCGCTCGTGCGCGGCGGCGAGTTCCTCGCGCGCACGCTTCGGTTCGGTGATGTCCGTCATCGACGACATCCAGCCGGTCTGGCGGCCCGAGCTGTCGATGAGCGGCGACACGTAAAGGCGCGCATGGAACGTGGAGCCGTCCTTGCGGCGCACCCGCAGCTCGAACCCCGACGACGGCGCCTTGCCGCGCAGCGTCATGTCGAGCTGGCGCTGCATTTCCGGATAGGCGTCGCGCGGCCAGTACGCGAAAGGCGCCGTCTTGCCGACGAGATCGCTTTCGTCCCAGCCGGTCATGCGGCAGAACGCCGGATTCACGTGCGTGATGCGGCCGTGCATGTCGAGCACGCGCATACCGATCAGCACGGAATTTTCCATTGCACGACGGAAGAAGGCTTCGGCGTACAGCGCCTGTTGCGCCTCGAAACGCTGCCGCGTGTGTTTCCACAGGCTCCACAGACTCCACAGCACGAAGCAGGACAGACCCGCGACGAGCCACACCAGCGTGTTGTTGGTGAAGTTCGTCATTTGCGGAAACGCGTACACGCGCACCGAGACGCTCTGGCCCGGCGGGTCGAGCGGCAGGTCGTAGAACATGTCGCACGGCAGGCGCGGCCGCGTGGACGTGGTGGTCAGCTCGCGGTTGTTCACGTCGATAATCGAAATCTTGTACTTGGCCGACAGCTCAGGCGGAATGTCGTGCTTGAGAATGCCTTCCACCGAGAACACTGCGGCGATCGAGCCGAGAAAGTCGCGGTCGCGGAACACGGGCGTCTGCAGCGTGATGTAGCCGTTGCCGTTGCCGACGTCGTCGTAGATGAGCGGCGAATACACCTGGCGGCGCGTGCTGCGGGCCTCGGCAAAGGCGGCTTTCACCGCCTCGTCCATTTGCGTGTCGTTCGGCCTGGCAAGACGCTGGCCGAACACGGGCAACGCGGTATTGGGCCAGCGCGGCTGCTGCTGGCTCGTGTACCAGTTCATGTAGAGGATTTCGGGATGCCCCTGCATGATGTCCGTGGTGGACATCTGGAACGAATGGGGATTGGCGTGGCCCGCGGCGAGGTCGCGCGCGAGCGCCTGGATCTGTTCCTGCGCGCCCGTCATGGAAAGGCGGATCTGCTGCTGCGCCCAGGCGACGTTGCGGTAAAGCGTGTCTTCCTGCTGCTGCTGCTCGCGCCGGTTCAGACTCCACAAAATCAGGCTTATGACGACCAGGAACACCAGGATCGACAGGAGCGGCGTGAGCAAATAAGAATTGGACCACCATGGCCCATGGTGCCAGCGGGAGGACGGCGACGAATCCGCCGGCGAACCAGCGGTGCGCGCCGATCGAGCGAAAAGCCGTTCGGTGAACATGCGTGGCATTGTAGCGCAGCGCGTCGCTGGCAAATGGCGCAAAAATCACGGAAAGTGCCGTTAATCGGCGTACACTAGCCCGACATATCCGCACAAAGGCAGTCAAATCAGGTTGCGCCGCAGCAATTTTCTCATTATGAGAATCAATCTCGTAATTCGAAAATTTTGTTGCGCCGACGTCAGGCCCCTTATTACAATCGGCCGAAGCTGCCGCGGCCGTGATTCGTCCGCGTCGTCTGTTCACAGAGCGTTCCTCTATATCCAGGAGACGAGCATGTCCGCTGTACCTGACGAAGTCATGAAATATGTCGCCGCTGAAAAAGACGACGATCCCCAGGAAGCCGGCGAGTGGCTCGAGGCGCTGGATGGCGTGATTTCTGCTGTTGGCCCCGACCGTGCCCACTACCTGATCGAGAAGCAGATCGAGTTTGCCCGCGTGCATGGCGAACACCTGCCGTTCTCCGCCAACACCCCCTACATCAACACGATTCCGGTCTCCCGCCAGGCGAAAATTCCCGGCGATCAGGACATCGAACACCGCATCCGTTCGTACACCCGCTGGAACGCCATCGCCATGGTGCTGCGCGCCGGCAAGGACACCAACGTCGGCGGCCACATCGCGTCGTTCGCGTCGGCGGCCACGCTGTATGACGTCGGCTTCAACCACTTCTGGCACGCACCGTCGCCCGAACATGGCAGCGACCTCGTGTTCGTGCAGGGCCACTCGTCGCCGGGCGTCTACTCGCGCGCGTTCCTGCTCGGCCGCCTGACCGAGCAGCAGCTCGACAACTTCCGCCAGGAAGTGGGCGGCGAGGGCATCTCGTCGTATCCGCACCCGTGGCTGATGCCGGACTTCTGGCAGTTCCCGACCGTCTCGATGGGCCTCGGCCCGATCATGGCGATCTACCAGGCGCGCTTCATGAAGTATCTGCAGGCGCGCGGCATCGCAAAAACGGACGGCCGCAAGGTCTGGGCATTCCTCGGAGACGGCGAAACGGACGAACCGGAATCGCTCGGCGCCATCGGCATGGCCGGCCGCGAACGCCTGGACAACCTCGTGTTCGTGATTAACTGTAACTTGCAGCGCCTCGACGGTCCGGTGCGCGGCAACGGCAAGATCATCCAGGAACTGGAAAGCGAATTCCGCGGCGCCGGCTGGAACGTCATCAAGGTCGTGTGGGGCAGCCGCTGGGACGCGCTCTTCGCGCGCGACAAGTCGGGCGCGCTTATGCGCCGCATGATGGAAGTCGTCGACGGCGAATACCAGACGTACAAGTCGGAGTCGGGCGCATTCGTGCGCGAGCATTTCTTCAACACGCCGGAACTGAAGGCGCTCGTCGCCGACTGGTCGGATGAAGACGTGTGGAACCTGAACCGCGGCGGCCACGATCCGCACAAGATCTACGCCGCATTCCACGAAGCCACTCAGGCAAAGGGCCAGCCGACCGTCATCCTCGCGAAGACGATCAAGGGCTACGGCATGGGCGAAGCCGGCCAGGCCATGAACATCACCCACCAGCAGAAGAAGATGCCGGTGGAGCAGCTGAAGAAATTCCGCGAGCAGTTCCGTCTGCCCATCTCGGACGAAGATATCGTCAACGTGCCGTACCTCAAGTTCGAAGAAGGTTCGAAAGAACTCGAGTACATGCGCGCCCGCCGCCAGGAGCTCGGCGGCTATCTGCCGGCGCGCCGTCAGAAGGCCGAGTCGCTGCCGGTGCCGGACCTGTCGGCATTCGAGCCGCTCCTGAAGGGCACGGGCGAAGGCCGCGAAATCTCCACGACCATGGCGTTCGTGCGGATTCTCAACATCCTGCTGAAGGACAAGGCGCTCGGCAAACGCGTGGTGCCGATCGTGCCGGACGAGTCGCGTACGTTCGGCATGGAAGGTCTCTTCCGTCAGATCGGCATCTGGAATCAGGACGGCCAGAAGTACATTCCGGAAGATTCCGATCAGCTCATGTTCTACCGTGAGTCGGAAACCGGCCAGATCCTGCAGGAAGGCATCAACGAAGCCGGCGGCATGTCGGACTGGATCGCGGCCGCGACGTCGTACTCGACGCACGGCGAGATCATGATCCCGTTCTACATCTTCTACTCGATGTTCGGCTTCCAGCGTATCGGCGACCTCGCATGGGCCGCGGGCGACATGCGCTCGCGCGGCTTCCTGCTGGGCGGCACTGCGGGCCGCACCACGCTGAACGGCGAAGGTCTGCAGCACGAAGACGGCCACTCGCTGCTGTGGGCCGCTTCGGTGCCGAACTGCATCAGCTACGACCCGACGTTCGGCTACGAACTGGCGGTCATCATGCAGGACGGCCTGCGCCGCATGGTCGCGGAACAGGAAGACGTGTACTACTACATCACGGTGATGAACGAGAACTACGAGCACCCGGCGATTCCGCAGGGTGCGGGCCTGGAGAGCGTGGCGGCCGACATCATCAAGGGCATGTATGCGTTCCGCAAGGCCGAGGCCGACAGTAAGGCGCCGCGCGTGCAACTGATGGGCGCGGGCACGATCTTCAACGAAGTGATCGCCGCTGCCGACCTGCTGAAGAACGACTGGGGCGTCGCTGCCGACCTGTGGAGCGTGCCGAGCTTCACCGAACTCGCGCGCGAAGGCCACGAAGTCCAGCGCTGGAACCTGCTACACCCGACGGAAGAGAAAAAGCTCTCGCACGTCGAGAAGCTGCTGAAGGACGTGCAAGGTCCGGTCATCGCTTCGACCGACTACGTGCGTGCGCTCACCGAGCAGATCCGCGCCTTCGTGCCGCAGCGTTTTGTGGTGCTGGGCACGGACGGCTACGGCCGCTCGGACACGCGCGAGAAGCTGCGCCACTTCTTCGAAGTGGACCGCTACTGGGTCACGGTTGCCGCGCTGAACGCGCTGGCAGACGAAGGCACGATCGAACGCAAGGTGGTCGCCGAGGCGCTCAAGAAGTACAACCTTGATCCCGCCAAACCCAACCCGATGACCGTCTAAGGCATCATTCCCCTTGTGCCACGGCGTGCGCGCCGTCCCTGAGCGATCAGGGGCGGCCGCGTGCGCGGCCCAGGAGACACTAACAATGAGTCAAGCGATCGAAGTCAAGGTGCCGGACATCGGCGATTACAAGGACATTCCCGTGATCGAAGTCGCGGTGAAGGTCGGCGATCGCGTCGAGAAAGAGCAGTCGCTCGTGACGCTGGAATCGGACAAGGCGACCATGGACGTGCCGAGTTCGGCCGCCGGCGTCGTCAAGGAAGTGAAGGTCAAGGTCGGCGATACCGTGTCGGAAGGCTCGGTCATCGTCGTGGTGGAGGCCGAAGGCGCTGCTGCCGCGCCCGCTCCGGCACCCGCCGCCGCGCCGAAACACGAAGCCGAGAAGCCGACCGACGCGCCCGTCGCGCCGTCGCCCGCACCGGCCTCGCCGTCCGCGCTCGCGCAGGCGCCGCTGATTCCGGCAGGCGAGGGCGGCACGCGCCGCATCAGCCACGCTTCGCCTTCGGTGCGCAAGTTCGCGCGCGAACTGGGCGTGGACGTGACGCAAGTGCAGGGCACGGGTCCGAAGGGCCGCATCACGCAAGCCGACGTCACTGCGTTCATCAAGGGCGTCATGACGGGCCAGCGCGCCGCGCCGGCCGGTGCTGCCGCGCCCGCGGCGGCGGGCGGCGAGCTCAACCTGCTGCCGTGGCCGAAGGTCGACTTCTCGAAGTTCGGCCCGTTCGAGGCGAAGCCGCTGTCGCGCATCAAGAAGATTTCCGGCGCGAACCTGCACCGCAACTGGGTGATGATCCCGCACGTCACGAACAACGACGAAGCGGATATCACCGAGCTCGAAGCGCTGCGCGTGCAGTTGAACAAGGAAAACGAAAAGGCCGGCGTGAAGATCACGATGCTGGCGTTCGTGATCAAGGCGGTGGTGTCGGCGCTGAAGAAATTCCCGACTTTCAACGCGAGCCTCGACGGCGACAACCTCGTCTTCAAGCAGTACTACCACATCGGTTTTGCTGCGGACACGCCGAACGGTCTCGTCGTTCCGGTGATTCGCGACGCGGACAAGAAGGGCCTCGTCGAGATCGCGAAGGAAATGACCGACCTGTCGAAGGCTGCGCGCGAAGGCAAGCTCAAGCCCGATCAGATGCAAGGCGGCTGCTTCTCGATTTCGTCGCTCGGCGGCATTGGCGGCACGAACTTCACGCCGATCATCAACGCACCTGAAGTCGCGATTCTCGGTTTGTCGCGCGGCGCGATGAAGCCGGTGTGGGACGGCAAGCAGTTCGTGCCGCGTCTGACGCTGCCGCTGTCGCTGTCGTATGACCATCGTGTGATCGACGGTGCTGAGGCTGCGCGGTTCAATGCGTATCTTGGGTCGATTCTTGCCGATTTTCGGCGTGTGATTCTTTGATCTTGATGTTGCGCGGGGCGCTGCTTTTTTGGCGGTGATCCGCGCGCTTCTGTAGAACCTGTTATCACGTCGGTGTATTGGCGCTGCCCCTGTGCGGGGCGGCACCTACTTTTCTTTGCACCCCAAGGGTACTTCCTTCGGGGCGTCTTCCAAAGAAAAGTAGGCAAAAGAAAGGCGCGTCCTTGGTCGGACCGCAAAGGATGATTCTGTCCGCCACGCTGCCAGCTTTTCGGCTGAACGTTACAGGTTTGCGCACATCACGATCAACACAAGAAGGGGACACTATGAGTCTCGTCGAAGTAAAAGTGCCGGACATCGGCGACTTCAAGGACGTCGATGTCATCGAAGTCAATATCAAACCGGGCGACACCATCGAACAGGAACAGTCGCTGCTGACCCTCGAGTCCGATAAGGCCTCCATGGAAGTGCCGAGCGATACCGCCGGCACCGTCAAAGAAGTCCGCATCAAGGCCGGCGACAAGGTCTCGCAAGGCACCGTCATCGCGCTCGTCGAAACGTCGGGCGCAGCCGCGCCCGCCAGGGAAGCGCCCAAGGCCGCTGCGCCCGCTCCGGCTCCGGCGCCCGCACCCAAGGCCGCCGCGCCCGCGCCGCAAGCCGGCAGTTTCTCCGGCAGCGCGGACATCGAATGCGACATGCTCGTGCCCGGCTCGGGCCCAGGCGGCTATTCGGCCGCTTTCCGTTCCGCCGACCTCGGCATGAAGACCGTGCTCGTCGAACGTTATTCGACGCTGGGCGGCGTGTGTCTGAACGTGGGCTGCATTCCGTCCAAGGCGCTGCTGCACACCGCGCTCGTGATCGACGAAGCCGAGGCGCTCGGCTCGCACGGCATCACGTTCGGTAAGCCGCAGATCGATCTCGACAAGCTGCGTGATTTCAAGTCGGGCGTGGTGAGAAAGCTGACCGGCGGTCTCGCCGGCATGGCCAAGGCGCGCAAGGTCGAAGTGGTGACGGGCACCGGCGCGTTCGTCGATCCGAACCACATGGAAGTGCAGACCGAAGGCGGCAAAAAGATCGTCAGGTTCAAGCAGGCGATCATCGCCGCGGGCTCCGAAGCGGTGAAGCTGCCGTTTATTCCGGAAGACCCGCGCGTGGTGGATTCGACCGGCGCGCTCGAGCTGCGTCAGATTCCCCAGCGCATGCTGGTGATCGGCGGCGGCATCATCGGGCTCGAAATGGCGACGGTGTACGCGACGCTCGGCGCGCAGATCGACGTCGTGGAAATGCTCGACGGCCTGATGGCGGGCGCCGACCGCGACCTCGTGAAGGTCTGGGAAAAGTACAACAGCAAGCGTTTCGCGAACGTCATGCTGAAGACCAAAACTACGGCGGCTGAAGCGAAAGAGGACGGCATCTACGTGTCGTTCGAAGGCGAAAAAGCTCCGGCCGAAGCGCAGCGCTACGACCTCGTGCTGGTGGCCGTCGGCCGCACGCCGAACGGCAAGAAGATCGGCGCGGAGAAGGCAGGCGTGGCCGTCACGGACCGCGGTTTCATCGACGTCGACAAGCAGATGCGCACGAACGTGCCGCACATTTTCGCGATCGGCGATATCGTCGGTCAGCCGATGCTGGCGCACAAGGCCGTGCACGAAGGCCACGTCGCGGCGGAAGCGGCGCACGGCGAGAAGGCGTACTTCGACGCAATCCAGATTCCGTCGGTGGCTTACACCGATCCTGAAGTGGCGTGGGCCGGCAAGACGGAAGACCAGTTGAAGGCGGCCGGCATCAAGTGCGGCAAGGCCGTGTTCCCGTGGGCCGCTTCGGGCCGCGCCATTGCCAACGGCCGCGACGAAGGCTTCACCAAGCTGCTGTTCGACGAGGAAACGCATCGCGTGATCGGCGGCGGTATCGTCGGTCTGAATGCGGGCGATCTGATCAGCGAGGTGTGCCTTGCGGTCGAGATGGGTGCAGACGCAACGGATATCAGCAAGACGATTCACCCACATCCGACGCTCGGTGAATCGATCGGCATGGCTGCCGAGTTGTACGAAGGCGTGTGCACCGACTTGCCGCCGCAGAAAAAGAAGTAACGCGTGTGGCTCGTCCGCATGCGTGCGGATGGCGCTAGAAAAAGCGGCGCGCCCCTTCGCGGGGCGTGCCGTTTTTTATGCGGAACAGCGAGCGGGATCGGCCTGCTACAGGATCGCAAACGGGCAGTGAGCCTAGCCTGACAGGTACCATGAGAAGCGCCGCGTGAAGGTCTCAGCAAAACACGACGCAAAATGCGGCACAAGCGCGGCACAAAAAAATCCCGGCGCTTCGCCGGGCAAACGATACGTCGTTCGACGTATCGGAGCGTTCGGCCAATTGGAACGGTGCGAGCGGCAAAGGCACGACGCTGTTGCTTACAACAACGCCGGCGCAGCGGGGAGCTGGGCCGGCGTGGACGATGCCTGAAGTCGGGCTTCAGAACAGGCCCCGCAAGCGAGGCCTGACAAGAGAGCCGGAAACTTAGACCGGTTTCTTGGCCGAGCGCGATGCTTGCGCAGCGGCTTGCGAAGCTGCCTTCGATGCGGCCGTAGCGGCTGCATTGAAGTTGCTTTCGGCGATTTCGACAGCCTGCTTGGTGGCCTTGTGAACCGTTTCATACGTCGTGTTCGCGGTGGTGATGGCCGACTTGATCACGGCGACAGTGGTTTCCGAACCGGCCGGTGCATTCTTCGCGACGTTTTCGACGAGCGACTGAACCTTGCGGTTCTGCTCTTCGAATTGCGCTTCCGCTACGCGGGCGAACTCGCCTTGCGTTGCCGAAACGATTTCGTACACGTGACGGCCATACGACAGCGCCTTTTCAGCGACCGGCTGGGCGAGGCTAGCTTGCAGTGCCAGCAGCTCTTGCGCGTCTTTCACCGACAGCGCGCGCTGGGCATTTTCCTGGCTTTCCGCGAGCGTCGATTTCACGACTTGCAGGTTCAGTTCGACGAGCTTTTCGACGCCCTCGAATGCCTTGGTGGTCAGGCCGAACAGCGTTTCAAAGTTGGCTTTCTGGGCTGCAGCAAATTGCTCGGGGGTCAGCAGAGTCATGGTTTACGCTCCTGGGTCGCGGCCGATCTTTGCGGACCGCATTGGGTGGTGGCGAGACGCACAAATTCGTCTGCCCGGACCGCGATGTATTGTGCATCGCAGCAATAGGTTCTATTTTAGGATGACGCTCAAGAATGCCAAGCGGTTTTTATGCGTCGCACAATTTTAAGAAACCGCTTAGAAAACAATAGTTTATGCGGCGCGCATGATACGCGCGTGACGCGGCACAATTGACCGCCGCAGTGAGGCGTCAGAGCGGAAAACGGTAATTTCCTCCTGCTCGTCGCAGCGTTTTTGCCTCGACGCACTGCGCCGCAAAAAATCCCGCGGGTGTCTATTTAACAAAAGGTCGGCGCCGAAGCGAATTGATGTAAACCATAAAGTGTCACGGAACGTTAATCGCTGATGCCGGTCAAATGCGCGTCTGCGATTTGCAGCGGGCGTTTAATATCGCGCGGCGCGGGGATTGCCCGCCCAGCGTGCGCCGCGCGGGACTTCGGTTCGCGCGGGAGCCGTGTTTCCCTCATCAAGGTTGTCTCGATATTGCCGTTATGCTGAAGGGACCGCACCCCTTCGACGGTGACGGTTGCGGCGAGGCATAGCGCTTCGATCGTTTTTCTCGATCGAGGCGCGGCACTTATTTGTGTTTTTGCGATCGGAGCTTACAAGCTGGTTTAAGGAGCGCCCATAAGTGCTTTAAATTGCTAATTTTTCGTTGTTTTACTTACACTTGCGGAAACCTCTCGCCGCTCCCTACAGAACACCCATGAAAACCGACATGTTTTCGTCGCTGAAAGTGATCCACGGCGCGGCGCGCAGCACCGCTCTGTCGGTAGCCGCCTCCATGGTCCTCGCGGCGGCGCTTGCCGCGCCAGTGAGCACCTTTGCCGCTACACCGGCCGCATCCGCAAAAACCTCGAAGCACGCCAAGGCCGGGAAGAAGCCCGCCGCTGCAGCCAAGGTATCGGGCAAGGCTGCGAAAGCCGGCCAGGTCGCGAAGAGCGCAGCCGCCGAAGACGACGCGCCCCGCGCGAGCGTCAAGCGCAAGCGCAAGCGCGTGACCTATACCTCGAACGGACGTCATCACTCGGTTATGCGTCACGTCGCGTATGAGCCGCGCCAGCCGAGCGTCGGCCAGGCGTTCGGCCTGCACGAGACGCCGGACGCGCTGATGCTGCGCTCGAGCGTCGCGTATGTAGTCGACCAGAGCACCGGCGAGCCGCTCTTCGACAAGAACTCGCGCGCCGTGGTGCCCATAGCGTCCATCACCAAGCTGATGACCGCGATGGTCGTGCTCGATTCGAAAGAGCCGATGACCGACCAGCTCGAAGTCACGGACGAAGACCGCGATTACGAGAAAAACACCGGCTCGCGCTTGTCGGTCGGCTCGGTGCTCTCGCGCGAAGACATGCTGCACATCGCGCTGATGGCGTCGGAAAACCGCGCCGCGGCGGCGCTGTCGCGCTACTACCCTGGCGGCCGCCCGGCTTTCATTGCAGCGATGAACGCGAAAGCGCGGCAACTCGGCATGACCGACACGCACTTCGAAAACCCGACCGGTTTGACGAGCCAGAACGTGTCGAGCGCGCGCGATCTCGTGAAGATGGTGAACGCGGCGTATCAGTATCCGTTGATTCGCAAGTTCTCGACGGATCACAGCTACGAGGTCTACACCGGCAAGCGCACGCTGGCGTACAACAGCACCAATGCGCTGGTGCGCAACCCGACGTGGGACATCGGCCTGCAAAAGACCGGTTTTATCAACGAAGCGGGTGAATGCCTCGTGATGCAAGCCAACATTCACGGCCGCCCGATGGTGATGGTGCTGCTCGACTCGTCGGGCAAGTACTCGCGTTTCGCGGATGCAACGCGGCTGCGCACGTGGCTCGACAACGGCGGCGACCAGGCGCGTATTACGAGCGCCGATGCGAGCGGCCCGGGCACCTGAACGTCTGCTGACGTGTTGTGCGCGCGGTCGCTTGTCTAAGCCGCCGCGGCAAATAAAAAGCCCCGCAAATGCGGGGCTTTTTGCTTTTCAACCACCGCCATGGGGCGTGCGCCTCATGCGTCAGGCGTGTGAGTTCGCATGATGCCGGCCATGATCCTGCGATGCTTGCGGCCGATAGCCGAGCGCCTCCGAAATCACCAGCGCGGTCTGGCTGAGTTGACCGAGCCATGAATCCTGCAGGCGGTCGGCGGGCGCCGAGAGCGACAAACCGGCGACCAGCTTGCCGGTGTCGTCGTAAATGCCCGCGGCGATGCAGCGCACGCCCAACTCGAGCTCCTCGTTATCGCGCGCGCAGGCTTGCTGGCGCACGTGCGAGAGTTCGCGCTCGAGCTTGGCGAGGTCGGTGATGCTGTTTTGCGTGTGACCCGAGAGGCCCGTGCGCGTCGCGTAGGCGCGCACGCGGGTGGATTCGTCGGCGGCGAGAAAGAGTTTGCCCACCGAGGTCAGATGCAGCGGCGCCCGCCCGCCGATGGCCCGCACGACCTGCATGCCCGAACGCTCGGAATAGGCGCGTTCGATGTAGACGATTTCGTCGCCCTGACGTACCGACAGATTCACGGTCTGGCCCGTCTGGCGATGCAGCTCGCGCATGGGTGTGAGCGCTGCGTCGCGCACGGACAGGCGCGCCTTCACGAGATTGCCGAGTTCGAGCAGGCGCATGCCGAGCCGGTAGGTGCCGGGATCGGACCGGTCGACGAGGCGGCACATCACCATATCGTTCAGGATGCGGTGCGCGGTGGACGGATGCAGCTCCGTGCGGATGGCGAGTTCTTTCAGGCTGACCGGGTCGCTATGCGCGGCGAGTGCGTCGAGCAGGCGCATCATGCGTTCGATCACCTGGATCGAGGTCTTGGGATCCGGGTTCGTGTCGCTCATAAGAGGGATCAATTGACGCGTCAAACAGCGGAGAACTGATTGTATCTCGTATCGTGAAAAAAGCGAACGCACTTGGAGCCGCGCCTCGAATTCGCAGGCGCATTCGTCCTATGCCTTCCGAACGTTGGTATTGTGCGCCAAACAGCGGATAATCAAAGACGTTTTCCCGGAGGAGGGCTCATGCGAGTCGGATTGTTCGTCACCTGCCTGATCGACCTGATGCGGCCCGAAATCGGTTTTTCGGTGATCAAGCTGCTCGAAGGCGCTGGTTTTGAAGTGGTGGTGCCGCCCGCGCAAACCTGCTGCGGCCAGCCGGCCTACAACTCGGGCGAGCGGCGCATTGCCCGTGACCTGGCCGAGAAAACCCTGCGCGAGTTCGAGCAGTTCGACTATGTGGTGGTGCCGTCAGGCTCGTGCGGCGGCATGATTCGCGCGCATTACGGCGATCTCTTCGCCGACGATCCGGAACTGATGAACCGCCTCGGCCGGCTGCGCGCCAAAGTCTTCGAGCTGACCGATTTCCTCGTCAACGTCGCGAAGGTGCAGTTGCAGCCAGGCGGGTTCTCCGAAAAGGTGACCTATCACGATTCGTGCTCCGGTCTGCGCGAGCTGGGCGTGAAGACACAGCCGCGCGAACTCCTCGCGCAGGTGGGCGTCGCGGTGACGGAAATGAAGGGCTGCGAGCATTGCTGTGGCTTCGGCGGCACCTTTGCGGTCAAGTACGGCGATATTTCCACGGCGATTGTCGACGAAAAATGCGCGAACATCCGCGACAGCGGCGCCGGCGCGGTGGTGCTCGGCGATCTCGGCTGCATGCTCAATATAGAAGGGCGCCTGAGGCGCACCGGCGATACCGCCACGCGCGTGCTGCATATCGCGCAGGTACTGGCCGGCGACGTGTGAGGGAATCGCCATGCAAATCCAATCGATGCAATTCAAGGCGCGCGCCGGTCAGAAGCTTGCCGACCAGCGGCTGCAGCAGAATCTGACCAAGCTTTCCACGAAGTTCGTGTCGGCGCGCGCCGCGGCGCTGACGGACATCGACTTCCCGGCCACGCGCGCCGCGCTCAAGGAGCGCCGCAACCGCGCGCTGCAAAACCTGGACGTGTGGCTCGAGACCTTCGAGCGCGAAGCGACCCGGCGCGGCGTCACGGTGCTGTTTGCGGAGACCACGCAGGAAGCCGCGCGGCTCGTCGGCGACATTGCCCGCCGGCACGATGTGAGGAAGGTGATCAAGACGAAGTCGATGGTCACCGAGGAAATGCGACTGAACGAGGTGCTCGGGCAACTCGGCGTGCAATCCATCGAGACCGATCTCGGCGAATACATTCTGCAGATCAACGGCAACGAGCCGCCGAGCCACATCATCGCGCCGGTCATCCATAAGGATAAGGACGAGATTGCCGACCTCTTCGCGAAAACGCATGGCCGGCCGCGGCTCACCGAGATCCCGGACATGACGCTCGAGGC
The DNA here is from genome assembly GCA_940746715.1 of uncultured Paraburkholderia sp. Taxonomy (GTDB): domain Bacteria; phylum Pseudomonadota; class Gammaproteobacteria; order Burkholderiales; family Burkholderiaceae; genus Paraburkholderia. The sequence continues at coordinate 521,817 of CALNWN010000001.1, read as the reverse complement.
CCGGCAGATGCTTCGGCCGCACTTCATGAGCGCGGACATGGGCGTGACGGGCGGCAACTTCGTGATCGCGGAGACTGGCTCCGTCGTGCTCGTCACCAACGAGGGCAACGAAGGCATGTGCACGGTCATGCCGCGCGTGCATGTTGCGGTCACCGGCATCGAGAAAGTGTTGCCCACGCTCAAGGATCTTGCGACAGCCATGCGCCTGTTGCCGCGTTCGGCGACGGGCCAGACCACGTCCAACTATTTTTCCGTGCTGACCGGCCCGCGGGGCGAGGGCGACCAGGACGGGCCGGAACATATGTATGTGGTGCTCGTCGACGGCGGGCGCACCGGACTCATCGGCGGTGATTTTCAGGAGATGCTGCGCTGCATCCGCTGCGGCGCGTGCATGAATCATTGCCCGGTGTATCAGAAGGTGGGCGGCCACGCTTATGGCTGGGTGTATCCGGGCCCGATGGGCTCTGTGCTGACGCCGAGCTATGTCGGACTGGACAAGGCGCTGGATCTGCCGCAAGCGGCCACGCTGTGCGGCGAGTGCAATAGCGTGTGCCCGGTCGGCATTCCGTTATCCGATCTGCTGCGCAAGTTGCGCGAGAAGCAGGTCGAACGGCGCCTGCGTCCATGGAAGGAGCGGGCTGGCCTCGCGGTATGGGGCTTTCTGGCGAGGCATCCGGACGCTTATGCGCTGGTCACGAAGCTCGCCGTGAGGGTGCTGGAGCGCATGGGCGGCAAAAACCGCTCGATCGCGAAGCTGCCTTTGGGCGGCGCCGGCTGGACCGACACCCGTGACATGCCCGCGCCGGTGGGGCACACGTTCAGGGAGTTGTACGCCGCTCAGCGCAGCCATATCGGCTGAAACCGATAGCCGGCTGTGGGCGCAACTGCCGCGTCTTGCAAGGAGTGCCGCAAACTTACGCCGGACGGAGTCACGCCGGACAGAGTTGCGCCGTAGCTGCGCCGGCTTCAGATCGCGGCGCTCGGGTAGCCGAACACCCGTTGCGGCCAACTATTTGCAGGATTCCGTTGTTATCGCGACACTGCGCCGATGCCATGCAGTGCCGTATGAGTGACGCGCGCGCCTTGGTACGCGCCTCGATGCACAGCGCGGCGCGCCACTACAGCACGCCTCTCAAGCGCCGACTTAATGATCCGTCGGCCCGCCCGAAGGTCGATTCGGATTGCCTCTCACCACCGGCGCTCCGCCACCGCCCCCGCCCGCCTGCTGCGTGGGCGCTGGCGGCGGAGGTGCGACTCCGGGCCGCGGTGCATTCGATCCGCTCGGTCCGCGCGGGCCCGCGACCGCGCTTTGCGGCGGCGGGCCGCCGCCCGGCTGCCCGCGCGAGCCGCCGTTTCCGCCGCGATTGCCGTTGTCCCCATCGTGGTACGGGCGCCCCGGATATCCGCGATAGCCCGGACCCGGTCCGTAATAGCGCCCCGGACCGTCGTAATAGCCGGGACCGTAATAATTGCCATAGCCCATATAGACGTTGGTCTGCGGGACGACCGGCACGCCGTACGCGTCGTAGCTGTCGTAGGTGATGTAGCCGTTGCTGTACATCGGGGTGCCGTCCGGATAGACGGCGCAGCCGCCCAGCAGGGCAGTGACTGCGGCGGCAACAGCGGCAAGGGGTGCGAAGCGTTTCATTTCAAGCCCGAGGCAGGAGGTTTCATAGCTATGAGACCGCAATTATGCGCATCTGTCGCGCGAGCTTTGTATGCTTTTGTAAGGACTTATTTTTCGTGCCAGGCAGGACGGTGCCGAGCGCCCGGGGCAACTTGCATCCCTCACTGTTCCATTTGAGGCAACGCTGTTTCGCGCCGCGGCGGGTTTTTCCTGATTGTCGTTTTCTATAGCATTCGTGATGGCATAGTGAGCGATGAGCTGACTAGCCATCCTCTGGAAGAACGACATCATGAGAAAGACAATAGCGGTGTACTGGCCTCTCGCACTTGTCGCGGGACTGGCGGCGGCAGGGTATCTGCAGATTTCCGGCGACGTGGCGGCGCGCGGCGCGCAGGCTCCGCTCGCAGCCGATCAATTGACCGCGGAGCTCGCGCGGGCGGTATCGTACGGCATGATCGACGATGCATCGTCCGCCGCGGCAAAGCCGTTGCGCGCGGTTACCGCGCTGCCGCTGCCGCAGGCATCGTGAATCCGCAGGCGTTTTCAATCCGCGGCGGACGTCGCGTTTTTTGCCGTCCTTCGCACTTCACTGCGCTTGAAAGCGCGACAAGAAGCCTTCGATGAAAACTGTGTCCATCTGCTTTGTCTGCCTCGGGAACATCTGCCGTTCGCCGACCGCGGAAGGTGTGATGCGCCGTCTCGTCGAAGAAGCGAAGCTCGCGGAGCGCATTCTGATCGACTCGGCCGGTACCGGCGACTGGCACATCGGCGAGCCGCCCGACGAGCGCGCGCAGCACGCCGCGCGCGGCCGCCAGATCGCGGACATCGACTTCGACCGCTTCGACCTGCTGATCGCCATGGACGACAAGAACGTCGCCGCGCTGCGGCTCGTGTGCCCGCCGGAGCAGCAGGACAAGATCCGCCTTCTGATGGAGTTCGTGCCGGAAAGCGACGCGCTGGAGCAGCTCGCGCGAAGTCGTCGACCCTTATTTCGGCGGCGCGGAAGGTTTCGAACAGGTCCTCGACCAGTGCGAGGCAGCCTGCCGCGGCCTCATCGCGGCACTGCGTCCCCAATTGATGGGCTAGGTTGTCCCCGCCGCCGCAAAAAGGCGCGTCGGCGTTCAGGCCAATGACCCGAATCCCGGCAGGGATACTTGACTAAATCGCTCATTTATTTATACTTGACAAAACTTGTCGAGAATAGCGGTTCCCATACATATGAGACTCACCACGAAAGGCCGGTTCGCCGTCACGGCGATGGTCGACTTGGCTTTGCGCCAGGAGCAGCGCCCGGTGACGCTCACGGGTATCAGCCAGCGCCAACACATCTCCCTGTCGTACCTCGAGCAGCTGTTTGGCAAGCTGCGTCGTCATGAAATCGTCGAGTCCGTGCGCGGACCGGGCGGCGGCTACAATCTCGCGCGCTGCCCCGAAGACGTGACCGTGGCCGACATCATCATCGCGGTGGACGAGCCGCTCGACGCCACGCAATGCGGCGGCAAGGGCTCGTGCGAGGGCACGAAGCAGCACGACGGCCATTGCATGACGCATGAGCTGTGGTCCACGCTGAACCAGAAAATGGTCGAGTACCTGGATTCGGTCTCGCTAAAGGATCTGGTCGATCAGCAGCGTTCGCGCGAAGGCGCATCCGCGGTTCTGCGCGACAGGCGCAGCGAGGCGCCGGCGGTCGAGCCGGTTCGCGTGGCGCCGAAAGGTCCCAATTCCGTTTTCAACATGGCCGGTTCGTAAGACGCGACGCGGCATCGCCGCAGCGCGAACGAATTCAGAAGCCAGAGCACACGACGTCCCCCGGAGCGATAGATGAACAACAAGATTCCCCACCTGCCCATTTACATGGACTACAGCGCCACGACCCCGGTCGATCCGCGCGTGGTGGACAAGATGATTCCGTATCTGCGCGAGCAGTTCGGCAACCCCGCGTCGCGCAGCCATTCGTATGGCTGGACGGCGGAGCGCGCGGTCGAGGAAGCGCGCGAGAATGTCGCGGCGCTGGTGAACGCCGATCCGCGCGAAATCATCTGGACCTCGGGCGCAACGGAGTCGGACAACCTCGCCATCAAGGGCGCGGCGCACTTCTACAAGAGCAAGGGCAAGCACATCATCACGGTGAAGACCGAGCACAAGGCCGTGCTCGACACCTGCCGCGAGCTGGAGCGCGAAGGCTTCGAAGTCACTTACCTGGACGTGAAGGAAGACGGTCTCATCGATCTCGACAAGTTCAAGGCGGCGATCCGCCCGGACACGATTCTCGTGTCGGTCATGTCGGTGAACAACGAGATCGGCGTGATTCAGGACATCGAGGCGATCGGCGACATCACCCGTGAAAAAGGCATCATTTTCCAAGTGGACGCGGCGCAGGCCACCGGCAAGATCGACATCGATCTGCAAAAGCTGAAGGTCGACCTCATGTCCTTCTCGGCGCACAAGACGTATGGTCCGAAGGGCATCGGCGCGTTGTACGTGCGCCGCAAGCCGCGCGTGCGGATCGAAGCGCAGATGCACGGCGGCGGTCACGAGCGCGGCATGCGCTCAGGCACGCTGGCGACGCACCAGATCGTCGGCATGGGCGAGGCGTTCCGCATCGCGCGCGAAGAAATGGCCACGGAAAACGAGCGCATTCGCATGCTGCGCGACCGTTTGCTGCGCGGCCTGTCGGAGATAGAAGAAGTGTATGTGAACGGCGACATGGAAAAGCGTGTGCCGCACAACCTGAACATCAGCTTTAATTTCGTCGAAGGCGAATCGCTGATCATGGCGGTGAAGGACGTCGCGGTGTCGTCGGGTTCGGCGTGCACGTCGGCGTCGCTCGAACCGTCTTATGTGTTGCGCGCACTCGGCCGTAACGACGAACTCGCGCACAGCTCGATCCGCTTCACGGTGGGCCGCTTCACGACCGAGCAGGACGTGGACTACGTGATCAATCTGCTGAAGACGAAAATTGCCAAGCTGCGCGATCTGTCGCCGCTGTGGGAAATGCATCGGGACGGCATTGATATTTCGACTATCCAGTGGGCAGCGCACTGACGCGCCGGGTCCGTCGAAACTATCGCGCACGGAATTGCGCAATCAACGAAACACGCAGATTGAAACGAATCAAGGAGTTTGATCATGGCTTATAGCGACAAGGTTCTGGACCACTACGAAAACCCGCGCAATGTCGGCTCGTTCTCGAAGGACGACGCGGTCGGCACCGGCATGGTCGGCGCGCCCGCCTGCGGCGACGTGATGAAGCTGCAGATCCGCGTGGGCGCGGACGGCATCATCGAAGACGCGAAGTTCAAGACGTACGGCTGCGGTTCGGCGATTGCGTCGAGCTCGCTCGTCACCGAGTGGGTGAAGGGCAAGACGCTCGACCAAGCCATGTCGATCAAGAACACGCAGATCGCTGAGGAACTCGCGCTGCCGCCGGTAAAGATCCACTGCTCGATTCTCGCGGAAGACGCGATCAAGGCAGCGGTCGCCGACTACAAGCAGCGTCACGGCGAAGCGGTTGCCGAGAGCGACAACCAGCACGCCTGAGGTTGGGCGTCGAAGAGCGGTCGGTGAAACCGAAGGAAAGCGCGCGGTGCAAAGCGGATGACGCGAACGCACCGTCAGGCGTGAGCGATATTTGATGCAGGCAGGGTCGCGGTGCATTCGCATGCACCGCGCAATGAGAAACGCTATGACAATTACGTTGACTGAAAAGGCAGCACAGCACGTGCAGAAGTATCTGACCCGTCGCGGTAAAGGCGTGGGTCTGCGTCTTGGCGTGCGCACCACCGGCTGCTCCGGCTTGGCCTACAGGCTCGAATATGTGGACGAACTCGCGCCGGAGGACCAGGTGTTCGAATGCAAAGGCGTGAAGATCGTTGTCGACCCGAAGAGCCTCGCGTATATCGACGGAACCGAGCTCGATTTCGCGCGCGAAGGCCTGAACGAAGGCTTCAGGTTCAACAACCCGAACGTGAAGGACGAGTGCGGTTGCGGCGAGTCGTTCCGCGTCTGACGGGAACACCTCCGCGTGCAGCGGACCAAAGGCGGCGCGGGCCGCCTTTTTAGTTTGCCGCGCGACATTGCAGCCCCGTATTGCACTGCCGCGCGTTTTTCTGAAGGAATGGAAAATTTCTAACTCGATGGCCTCGCTGAACGATAGCCACTTCGACCTCTTTGGTCTGCCGGCGCAATTCGCCCTCGATCCGGCCGCGCTCGACCACGCGTATCGCACCGTGCAGGCGCAAGTGCATCCCGATCGCTTCGCGGCGGCCGGCGACGCGCAAAAGCGCATCGCGATGCAATGGGCGACCCGCGCGAACGAGGCGTATCAGACGCTGCGCGATCCGCTCAAGCGCGCGACCTATCTGTTGCATCTGCGCGGCATCGACATCGGCGCGCACGACAACACGGCCATGGAGCCGGCGTTTCTGATGCAGCAGATGGAATGGCGTGAAAGCATTGAAGACGCCGCGGCGGCGAAAAATGTCGACGCGCTCGACGCGTTGCTCGCGGAACTGCGCGACGAAGAGCGCCTGCGTTTCGAAAAGCTCGGCGCATTGCTCGACAGCGGCGCGAACCAGGCGGCGGGCGAGGCCGTGCGGCAGTTGATGTTCATCGAGCGGGTAGCGTCGGAAACCGGCTCGCAGATCGAGCGGCTCGAGAGCTAGGCGGGCGCCGTTCGGCGCAGCGCTTCGGCGCGCGCGTGGCTTTGACTGCGGCTTTGCCATTACATCCAGCAACGCAAAATTCAGGACGGGGCCTCGCGGCTCCGAGAAGATCCAGATGGCCTTACTGCAAATCTCCGAACCCGGCATGGCGCCGGCGCCCCACCAGCGGCGCTTGGCGGTCGGTATCGATCTCGGCACGACCAACTCTCTCGTCGCCGCCGTGCGCAGCGGCGTGCCCGACGTGCTGCCCGACGAGGACGGCCACGTGCTGCTGCCCTCGGTGGTGCGCTACCTCGAGAAGGGCGGCCGGCGCATCGGCCGCGCGGCCAAGGCCGAGGCGGCGAGCGATCCGCGCAATACGATCGTTTCCGTTAAGCGTTTCATGGGACGCGGCAAGGCGGAAGTCGAAGGCGCCGAAAACGCGCCGTACGATTTCGTCGATGCGCCCGGCATGGTGCAGATCCGTACCGTCGACGGCGTCAAGAGCCCGGTTGAAGTATCGGCGGAAATTCTCGCGACGTTGCGCCAGCGCGCCGAAGACACGCTCGGCGACGAGCTGGTCGGCGCGGTGATCACGGTGCCGGCCTACTTCGACGAAGCGCAGCGCCAGGCGACCAAGGACGCCGCGCGTCTCGCCGGCCTGAACGTGCTGCGTCTTCTGAACGAGCCGACCGCGGCGGCGATCGCCTATGGCCTCGACAACGGCTCGGAAGGCCTGTACGCGGTCTACGACCTGGGCGGCGGCACCTTTGACCTGTCGATCCTCAAGCTCACCAAGGGCGTGTTCGAAGTGCTGGCGGCGGGCGGCGACTCCGCACTCGGCGGCGACGACTTCGACCACGCGCTGTATCGCCACGTGCTGCAGCAGGCGGGCATCGCGCCGCATTCGCTTGCGCCGGAAGACGTGCGGCTGCTGCTCGACAGCGTGCGCACGACCAGGGAGGCGCTGTCGGACGCGTCCGCGGCCACCCTCGCCGCGACGCTTTCCAACGGCGTGAAGCTCGACCTGACGATCGACGAGGCTACTTTCGAGGCCGTCACGCAGTCGCTCGTGCAACGCACGTTCGGCCCGACGAAAAAGGCGCTGCGCGACGCGAAAGTCACGACCAGAGAGATCAAGGGCGTGGTGCTCGTCGGCGGCGCGACACGCATGCCGGTGATCCGCCGCGCGGTCGAAGCGTTCTTCGGCCAGCCGCCGCTCACCAATCTCGACCCGGATCAGGTCGTCGCGCTGGGCGCGGCGATCCAGGCCGACCTGCTCGCGGGCAATCGCGGCGCCGACGGCGACGACTGGCTGCTGCTCGACGTGATTCCGCTGTCGCTCGGCGTGGAGACGATGGGCGGCCTGACCGAGAAGATCATCCCGCGCAACTCGACCATTCCGGTCGCGCGCGCGCAGGATTTCACGACCTTCAAGGACGGCCAGACCGCGATGGCGATCCACGTCTTGCAAGGCGAGCGCGAGCTCGTCAGCGACTGCCGGTCGCTCGCGCGCTTCGAGCTGCGCGGCATTCCGCCGATGGCGGCCGGCGCGGCGCGCATCCGCGTGACCTATCAGGTGAACGCCGACGGCCTGCTGTCCGTGTTCGCGCGCGAGCTGGGCTCGGGCGTGGAGGCGTCGGTGGTGGTGAAGCCGTCGTACGGTCTCGCCGACGACGACATCGCCCGCATGCTGGAGGACAGCTTCTCGACCGCGGAAGTGGACATGCGCGCCCGCGCGCTGCGCGAGGCGCAAGTCGAGGCGCGGCGCCTGATCGAGGCGACCGACGCGGCCCTCGCCGCCGACGCCGAACTGCTCGACGACAGCGAACGCGCCGATCTCGACGCGCTGCTGAACGGCTTGCGCGATGTCGCGCAAAGCGACGACGCCGGCGCGATCGAAGCGGCCACCAAAAAGCTCGCCGAAGGCACCGACGAATTCGCCGCCCGCCGCATGAACAAGGGCATTCGCCGCGCGCTCGCGGGCCGCAAGCTCGACGAGATCTGACGCCCGCAAACTTGCGCGAACTTGAAGACGCGCGGACTTAAAAACGCCGCGCGTCGCCAGTAAAATGGTGCGATGCCTGTTTGAGGCCGCGCCTCAGACCCAAACGGAAAATGTATGCCTCAAATCGTTGTGCTGCCTCACGTCGAACTGTGCCCGGAAGGCGCGGTGATCGATGCCGTGCCTGGCAAGAGCATCTGCGACAATCTGCTCGATAACGGCATTGAAATCGAGCATGCCTGCGAGAAGTCGTGCGCGTGCACGACCTGTCACGTGATCGTGCGTGAGGGTTTCGCCGCCTTGACGCCGTCCGAGGAAGACGAGGACGATCTGCTGGACAAGGCGTGGGGGCTCGAACCGGCTTCGCGCCTGTCGTGCCAGGCGATCGTGCCGGCGGAGCAGGATCTCGTCGTCGAAATCCCGCGTTACTCGATCAATCACGCGAAGGAAAACCACTAACAGGAGGACGCAGCCATGAAGTGGACCGATACGCAAGACATCGCGATGGCCCTGACCGACAAGCATCAGGACGTCGATCCGCAGCAGGTGCGCTTCACGGACCTGCACCGCTGGGTGACGGAACTCGAAGGATTCGACGACGACCCGAACCGGTCGAATGAAAAAATCCTCGAAGCGATTCAGGCTGCATGGATCGAAGACGCGGATTACTGAGTATGCAAGTCGGCGCCTGCGCATGCCGGCGCTGTCAAGAAAAAGGCGATTCCATTGGAATCGCCTTTTTTATGCGCGTGAGGAGGCGCGTCGAAGGGCAGCGCCGCGCTCAGTCGGCGACCAGCGTGCCGTTTTGCACACGAACGCGCTGGCCCTGCTGGAACGGCGGCGCTTCGTGATAGGTGAAGTAGCGCGTCTTGCCGTTTTCCATCCGTACACGCACGGAATACGACGTCGTGCTGCGCAGATGCTTTTCCACCGAATTGCCGGCAAGCCCGCCGCCGAGCGCGCCGATGCCCGTGCCATGGCCTTCCTGCCGCACTGCAGAGATGCCCACTACTGTACCGCACGTCGAGCAATGTGCCGCCTGCACGGGTTGTTGCTGAGCGTATTGAGGCGCCGGTTGCTGCGGCGCGTATTGCTGTTGGGCGTACTGCTGCGCCGGGGCGGCAGCCGGCGCGCGTGGCGGCTGCGGTTCCGGTTCTGCCGGCTGGGCGGCCTGTTGTGCCGCTGGCTGCGAATACTGCTGCGAGCTTTTCTGCGCCGCGAGATTGGCGGGCGCGGCCGAATCCACAACGGGTTGCTGCCCCGCCTGCGGCACAACCTGCGCCGCTTGCGTCTGATGGGTCGGCTCGCCGGTGCTGGACGCCTTCGGGAACATGCCCGTGACCGGCCGCCGTGGCGACGAGGCTCGCGACGAGCACCGCGCCCGCAGCCGTCGCGACGAGCGGATGAAGCCGCCGCTGGGAGGGCGGCGTCGGCGTCGTCGGGGCAGCTTGCGTGGCGGGTTGCGTGTTGGGGTTGTTCATATTGACCTCCGTCTTCGGCAGAGTGCTTTTTAATGAGACCCAGTCTCGCGGAATTCGATCCGCGAGATGTTTCAAATTCTAACGATTTGCCGGAAGCCCACGCCCGCGCGGTTGTGCGCGTGTGGTTACCTATCGTTACAAAGCAGGCGATGCCGGTTCGCAGCCCTCAAGCGCGGACGCACAAAGAACAACGCCCGGCATGGCGAGCCGGGCGTTGTTCTGAGAAACCGCGAAAACCGCGGCGGGTTCAGTCTTCGCGACGCAGATGCGGAAACAGGATCACGTCGCGGATGCTCGGGCTGTCGGTCAGCATCATCACCAGACGGTCGATGCCGATGCCGCAGCCGCCCGCCGGCGGCATGCCGTATTCCAGCGCGCGGATGTAGTCCGCGTCGTAGAACATGGCTTCTTCGTCGCCGGCATCTTTCTGGTCGACCTGCTTCTTGAAGCGCGCCGCCTGGTCTTCCGGATCGTTCAGTTCCGAGAAGCCGTTCGCGATCTCACGGCCCGTAATGAACAGCTCGAAGCGCTCGGTAATGCCTTCCACCTTGTCCGACGCACGCGCGAGCGGCGAGACCTCGACCGGATAGTCGATGATGTAGGTCGGCTCCCACAGTTGCGATTCCGCGGTCTCCTCGAACAGCGCCAGTTGCAGCGAGCCGACGCCCGCGTTCAGGAATTGCGGCTGCGACGCATCCACGCCGAACTTCTTGAGCTCGATGCGCAGGAACGCGCTGTCCGCCAACTGCTCGTTCGTGTACCGCGGTGCGTATTTCTGAATGGCTTGCGTGATGGTCAGACGGTGGAACGGTTTCGCCAGATCGAGCTCGCGCCCCTGATATGTGATGGTCGCGGTGCCCAAAGCGTCGATGGCGGCCTGGCGGATCAGCTGTTCCGTGAAGTCCATCAGCCATTTGTAGTCGGTGTAGGCCGCGTAGAACTCGATCATCGTGAATTCCGGATTGTGGCGCACCGAGACGCCCTCATTGCGGAAGTTACGGTTGACCTCGAACACGCGCTCGAAGCCGCCGACCACGAGGCGCTTCAGATACAGCTCCGGCGCGATGCGCAGGAACATCTGCATGTCGAGCGCATTGTGGTGCGTGGTGAACGGCTTGGCCGCCGCGCCGCCCGGAATAGGGTGGAGCATCGGCGTTTCGACTTCCATGAAGCCGGCATCCGCCATGAACTTGCGGATCGACGAAATGGCCTTGGTGCGCGCGACGAAAGTCTTGCGCGTTTCCGTCGTGACGATCAGATCGACATAACGCTGCCGATATTTCATTTCCTGGTCCGACAGACCGTGGAACTTGTTCGGCAGCGGACGCAGCGACTTCGACAACAGACGCAGCTCCGTGCAACGCACCGACAGCTCGCCCTTGTTGGTGCGAAACAGCACACCGCGCGCCGCGACGATGTCGCCCATGTCCCACTTCTTGAAGGCGTCGTACGTGTCCTGGCCGACGTCGGCGGGCGTGATGAAGAACTGGATCTGGCCCGAGCCGTCGCGCACCGTCGCAAAGCTCGCCTTGCCCATCACGCGCTTGAGCATTATGCGGCCGGCAATCGCGACTTCGAGCGGATTGGCTTCGAGCGTTTCCTTGTCGGTGTGCTCGAACTGCGCCTGCAGATCTTCCGCGTGATGCGTGGGGCGGAAGTCGTTCGGATAGGCGACGCCTTGCTCGCGCAACTCGCGCAGCTTTTCGCGGCGCTCCGCGATGATCTTGTTGTCGTCCACCTCGGGCACGAGGTTCGGTTGGATCGGTTCGTTCATGATGGTCTTGGTGTTCGTGGTCCGCGTGGGTTGAGCCGCTTGCGAACAGCCCGTCGGCGAAAAACCTCAGGCAATAAAAGATGCGGCGCGGCATGCGGGCCGCGCCGGTTGTCGCTTAGACGCCTTGCTTCAGGCTGGCGCTGATAAACGGATCGAGATCGCCGTCGAGCACGCTCTTCGTATTGCTGATTTCGACGTTCGTGCGCAGATCCTTGATGCGGCTGTTGTCGAGCACGTACGAGCGGATCTGGTGACCCCAGCCCACATCCGTCTTGCCCGCCTCGAGCTTGTCCTGCTCGGCCTGGCGCTTGCGGATTTCCGCTTCGTACAGGCGCGATTTCAGCATGGCCATGGCTTCCGCGCGGTTGCGGTGCTGCGAGCGGTCGTTCTGGCACTGCACGACGATGCCCGACGGCATGTGCGTGATACGCACCGCGGAATCGGTCTTGTTGATGTGCTGACCGCCCGCGCCGGACGCGCGGTACGTGTCGATACGCAGATCGGCCGGGTTGATGTCCACTTCGATCGAATCGTCGATTTCCGGATACACGAACACCGACGAGAACGACGTGTGGCGCCCGCCCGACGAGTCGAACGGCGACTTGCGCACGAGCCGGTGCACGCCGGTTTCGGTGCGCAGGAAACCGTAGGCATATTCGCCTTCGATCTTGATGGTGGCGTTCTTGATGCCGGCGACGTCGCCATCCGTCTGTTCGAGCACTTCCGTCTTGAAGCCCTTGCGTTCGCAGTAGCGCAGATACTGGCGCAGCAGCATGGACGCCCAGTCGCACGCCTCGGTGCCGCCCGCGCCGGCTTGGATGTCGAGGAACGCATTGTTCGGGTCCGCGGGATTCGCGAACATGCGGCGAAATTCCATGTCGGCGACGCGCTGCTCGAGTGCTTGCGCATCCGCTTCGCAGGCGACGAGCGTTTCGTCGTCGCCTTCTTCACGCGCCATCTCGAACAGATCCTGCGCGTCGCGCAGGTCGTTGTGAAGCGAGGTGAGCTTGCCGACCGTGTCGTCGAGCAGCTTCTTTTCCCGGCCGAGCGCCTGGGCGTGTTTCGAGTCGTTCCAGACGTCCGGGTCTTCGAGTTCCCGGTTGACTTCGATCAGACGACGTGACTTGTCGTCGTAGTCAAAGATACCCCCGTAGGTCGGCCGCGCGCGTGCGCAGGTCCGCCAGAGAGGCTTCGATCGCGTTGAGACGTTCCGCTTCCATGTCGATCTTGTGGCTTCGTAAAAAGGGGAAATTATAGCCGATCGGCGTGCCGCGCCGCAGGCCTGTCGGCGATCAGGCGCGTGTTTGGGGTTGATTTTGCGGAGATTTTCGACGCCGCGCGCAGTTTTCGCGCGCGGCGGCGGGCGGCTTGCCGTGAGCGTTCTTAGCTTGCCGCGTGTTCGACGATCAACTGCACGCGCGAGACGCCGTTCCATGTGTCGCTCGCGAGCCGGTACGCGACCGTGGTGCGCGCGGGCAGCGTGTCCGTGTGATTGAACCAGATCGCGTTAAAGCGCTGGCGCCCGCGCATGAGCTGCAGCTTGAGGTGCTTGTCCTTCACGAGCGCCTGCGAGGCGACGTCGAATTCGCCCGAAAACACCGGCGCCGGAAAGCCCTGGCCCCACACGGCCGCATCCAGCATTTCGACGAACTGTGGCGTGAAGTAGGCGTCTTCGAGCTCGCCGTCGGTTTCGACGGTGCGCGCGAGCGCGTCGTCCGTCAGCCACTCGCGGCCGACCGCTTCGAACGCGGCCGTGAAGCGCGGCACGTCCGCGGCGGCGAGCGTAAGGCCCGCGGCCATCGCATGGCCGCCGAATTTGACGATGAGCCCGGGCTCGCGCTTCGATATCAGATCGAGTGCATCGCGCAGATGAAAGCCCGCGATCGAGCGCCCGGAGCCCTTGACGAGCCGGCCGCTGTCGTCGGCAAGCGCGAAGGTGAACGCTGGGCGGTGGAACTTCTCCTTCAGCCGTCCCGCGACGATGCCGATCACGCCCTGGTGCCACGCCGGGTTGAACAGCGTGATGGTGGTGGCGCCGTCGGGATCGATCGACGAAAGGTCGTCGAGCGCCTGCTGCCGCATGCTGGCTTCGATTTCGCGGCGCTCGCGGTTCATCGTGTCGAGCTGCTGCGCGAGCTCCCATGCGCGGCCGACGTCGTCGGTGGTCAGGCATTCGATGCCGAGCGACATATCCGACAGGCGTCCCGCCGCGTTCAGCCGCGGGCCGAGCGCAAAGCCGAGGTCGAAGCCGGACGCGTTGCGCGCGTCGCGTGCCGCCGCGCGAAAGAGGGCGGCAATGCCCGGCTGCATCTTGCCCTTGCGGATGCGCTGCAGGCCTTGCGCGACGAGCACGCGGTTGTTGCCGTCGAGCTTGACCACGTCGGCGACGGTGCCGAGCGCGACTAGATCGAGCAGGCCGTCCAGACGCGGCTCGGGGAACGCGTCGTCAAACGCGCCGCGCCGGCGCAATTCCGCGCGCAACGCGAGCAGCACGTAAAACATCACGCCGACGCCCGCCATGCACTTGCTCGGGAACTCGCAGCCCGGCTGATTCGGATTGACGATGGCGCGCGCCGCCGGCAACTGGTCGACGGGCAGGTGGTGATCGGTGACGAGCACGTCGATGCCGAGTGCGTTGGCCGCCTCGACGCCCTCCACGCTCGCAATGCCGTTATCCACGGTAATCAGCAGTTCCGGCTTGCCCGACGCGCGCTGTGCAGCTAGCGCGACGATCTCCGGCGTGAGGCCATAGCCGTATTCGAAGCGATTCGGCACGAGATAGTCGATCTGCCCGCCGAACATGCGAAGCCCCCGCACCGCGACCGCGCAGGCGGTGGCGCCGTCGCAATCGTAGTCGGCGACGACCAGCATGCGGCGCTTTTGCTGGATCGCGTCGGCGAGCAGCACGGCGGCGTCGTCGCAACCTTTGAGCGCGGCGGGCGGCACGAGGCGCGCGAGACCGGTTTCGATTTCGTCGGGCAGGCACACGCCGCGCGCCGCATAGAGGCGCGCGAGCACCGGATGCAGGCCGTGGCGCACGAGGACTTCGGCGTCGGCGGGAGAACAGGCGCGCGTAACGATTCGGGTCATGCTGGGAGGCCGTGAGTAAGGTCGGTCATGCGTTGGGTCATTCGATGAAAAGCGAGGCCAGCACGCGCCGCCGCCAGAATTTGCGCAAGTCGCTGCGCGTGATGCCAAGCGTGACCGAGCCGGTGTCACCGCACAGCGTCAGGCCGAGTTCGGCGAGCGCGCCGGATTCGAGCGCCGCGAGCGCCGGCGCGAACCAGTTGTCCTCGAGCGCCGCGAACGACGCGTTCCAGCGCGCCCAGTCCTGCTCGATGAAAGGCGCGGAAAAGGGATCCAGTTCGACGAGCGCGCTCTGCGACGAGGCGCTTGCCGCGTCCGCGTCGCCCGGCTTGCCGATGAGCGCGCCGAACCCGCCGAATGACGCCGGCGGGGCAGCGCTCGGGACGCCGGCCGTCATGGCGAGGCCGCGTGTTGCGGCGGCGTCGGAGAACACGCGCGCAAACGGGCTGTGCACCGGCCGCGCCGCGCCTTGCGCATGAAACCAGATCGAATTGACGGCCGGCAGGCCGCGCGCCTCGCGCGCTTCTTCATTGACGGGGTGCTGGAACCACGCCATCTGCACTTCGTTCTGCAGCTTCATCCACGCGCGGGAACGCTCGCCGGAATGCGCTTCGTGCGGCAGCCAGATTTCGATGTTGCGGCCGCTCGCGCGCAGCGGCGACGCGCCGGCGAGCGTGCCGAAACCTTCGCCCGACAGATACCAGCGCGTGGGCTTCGGCGCCTCAATGCGCACGCCGAGTTCCTCGATTAGCGGACGCGCCACCGCGAGGAGCGCGCTCGCTTCTTCATCGGACAGTTCGAGCGATGCCGGGTCGATCAGCACCAGATGGTCGTGCGCGATGCGCACGTGCACGGGCTGCACGCACGCCCAGGTTGCGTCGCCGGGCTCGCCGCCGTCGGCGCGCAGCATGTACGGGGCGAGCGGCGCTTCGTCGGCGGCTGCGGCGGCTGAGGCGCCGGAGTCGGTGGATAAAGCGCCGAACTGGCGCGCGATCCAGCGTTCGTGCGGCAGCGTGCGCTGAAAATCCTCGCCGATCACGCGTTCCACGAGCGTTGCGCGCGCGATTAGCCGGTCGAGGGCGGGACTGCGAATGTCGTGGAGGGCGGTGGCGGCGTCGGCTGCGGCGGGCAGCGCGAAAGGAAGCAGAAGATGGAGGTGGTTGGCGTGCATGATGCTGCGCATTGTAGGGCAAAGCGCGCGGCGGACGGAGCCTGCATGGTGCCGCCCCGTGGCGGGCGGTGACAGGTCGCGTGGCGAGGGACTGCATGGGGCAGCGCGCTCGCCGTGAGCGCGGGGAGCGCCGCGGGCAGCCGCCACCCGCCGTCCCCCGGTCCCCCCGGTCTCTTTACGCGGCAGCGTGGCATTGTATGGCAAACTTCGCGCTTGGTTGACGGTGGCGGCATCGGCAATCGTCTGGACGGGCTTGAACGGCGCGGCCTAGCCGGAACCATCCGCGGTGTCGCGACACCAATGATCAGGACACGTATCAGGACACTTCGCGCGCCGGATGCAACCCGCCAGCAACTGCCAGCAACCCGCAGCCGCGGCACGGAGGTCCGGGTGGCCGAAGAACGCAGAAAAGGACTCGCTTGAAATTTCCCTATGAATGGCAGATCGGCTGGCGCTACACGCGCGCCGGCAAACGCACGACCGGCAACGGCTTCATCTCGTTCATCGCGCTCGTGTCGATGTCGGGCATCGCGCTCGGCGTAGCGGCGCTGATCGTCGTGCTGTCGGTGATGAACGGCTTCCAGAAGGAAGTGCGCGACCGCATGCTGTCGGTGCTTGCGCACGTCGAAATCTTTTCGCCGACGGGCTCGATGCCCAACTGGCAGCTCACCGCTCAGGAAGCGCGCCAGAACAAGGAAGTGATCGGCGCCGCGCCCTACGTCGAAGCGCAGGCGCTGCTCACGCGTCAGGATGCGGTCAACGGCGTTGCGCTGCGCGGCATCGAACCGACGCTCGAGCCACAGGTGTCTGACATCGGCAAGGAAATGAAAGGCGGCAAGCTGACCGATCTCGTGCCGGGCGAGTTCGGCATCGTGCTGGGCGCGGACCTCGCGACCAATCTCGGCGTGGCCGTCAACGACAAGATCACCCTCGTCGCGCCCGAAGGCACCATGACGCCGGCCGGCATGCTGCCGCGTCTGAAGCAGTTCACGGTGGTCGGCATTTTCGAATCCGGACACTACGAGTACGACAGCACGCTTGCGCTCATCAACATCAAGGACGCGCAGGCGCTGTTCCGGCTGCCCGCGCCGACCGGCGTGCGGCTGCGCCTCGTCGACATGCAGCGTGCGCCCGAAGTCGCGCATCAGCTCGCGCGCACGTTGTCGGGCGACCTGTATATCCGCGACTGGACGCAGCAGAACAAGACGTGGTTCTCGGCCGTGCAGATCGAAAAACGCATGATGTTCATCATCCTCACGCTGATCATCGCGGTGGCGGCGTTCAATCTGGTGTCGTCGCTCGTGATGACGGTGACCAACAAGCAGGCCGACATCGCGATTTTGCGCACGTTGGGCGCGCAGCCGCGCTCGATCATGAAGATCTTCGTCGCGCAGGGCGTGACGATCGGTTTTATCGGCACGGCAACGGGCGTCGCGCTCGGTTGCCTGATCGCGTGGAGCATTCCATGGCTCGTGCCGATGATCGAGCATGCGTTCGGCGTGCAGTTCCTGCCGCCTTCCGTGTATTTCATCAGCGAGCTGCCGTCCGAGCTGATTCCCGCCGACGTCGCGCGCATCGGCATCATTGCGTTCCTGATGTCGGCGGTGGCGACGCTTTACCCGAGCTGGCGCGGCGCCAGGGTCCGTCCAGCGGAGGCGCTGCGCTATGAATGACCGTTCCGCAACCTTATCCATGGCCGCTCAGGAAATGACGCCGCATCCCTATGTGCTGGAAGCGACAGGCATTTCGAAGTCCTTCGTGCAGGGCGGCCTGAACGTCCAGGTGCTCAACAACACGCAACTGGGCGTGCGGCGCGGCGAGAAACTCGCGATCGTCGGCGCCTCCGGTTCGGGCAAGAGCACGCTGCTGCACGTGCTCGGCGGTCTCGACGACCCGAGCGCGGGCCATGTCTCGGTGATGGGCAAGCCGTTTACGCAACTCTCCGAACGCGAACGCAACGACCTGCGCAATCGCGCGCTCGGCTTCGTGTATCAGTTCCATCATCTGCTGCCGGAGTTTTCCGCGCTCGACAATGTCGCGATGCCGCTGCGCATCCGCCGCATGACGACGGAAGCCTCGCGTCGCGAGGCGCTCGCGGTGCTGGAGCGGGTCGGCATGGCGCATCGCGCGAAGCATCGGCCGGGCGAGCTGTCGGGCGGCGAGCGTCAGCGCGTGGCGATTGCGCGGGCGCTCGTCACGAAACCGGCCTGCGTGCTCGCCGACGAACCGACCGGCAACCTCGACGGCAGCACGGCCGACACGGTCTTCAATCTGATGCTCGAACTGTCGCGAACCCTCGAAACCAGCTTTGTGATCGTCACGCACGACCCGGAACTGGCGGGGCGCTGCGACCGCATCATGCGCTTGCGCGACGGCGTTCTGTACGAAGAGCCGCCCGTGCCGGTGTGACGGTGAGGCCGTGAGGCTGCCGGCGGCATACGCAGGCGCGAGCTGTGCTTCCTTGCTTCTACGGCGGCCATCCGGTCCGCCAAATCCGCCCGGATAACGAGGCAAGTCATGTGGATCGATACGCACTGCCATCTCGACGCGTCGGAATTCGACGCCGACCGCGAGCACGACGCGGCGGCGGCGCACGGCGCGGGTGTCGAGCGTATCGTGATTCCGGCGATCGGCCGACAGAACTTCGCGACCGTGCGGGAGCTCGCGCATCGCTTTGAAGGCGGCGCGTACGCGCTCGGTATTCATCCGCTCTTCACGCCTGCCGCGCAGGAACACGACCTCGATCTGCTGCGCGCGGAAATCGAAGCGAGTCTTGACGATCCGCGCTTTGTCGGCATCGGCGAAATTGGTCTGGATTATTTCGTCGACGGCCTCGACGACGCGCGGCAGCAATTCTTCTACAACGGCCAGCTGCAAATCGCGCGGGAATTCGATCTGCCGGTGATCTGCCACGTGCGCAAATCGCAGGATCAGGTGATCAAAGGCTTGCGCCGCCATCAGATTCACCGCGGCATTGCGCATGCGTTTAACGGCAGCTTCCAGCAGGCGCAGGCGTATATCGATCAGGGCATGCACCTCGGCTTCGGCGGCAATCTGACGTTCGAGCGCGCGCGGCAGATTCGCCGGCTGGCCGAACAGCTGCCCTTCGACGCACTCGTGGTCGAAACCGATGCGCCCGACATCCCGCCTGCCTGGATCTACAAACAACGCAACTCGCCCGAGCAGATTCCGGGCATCGGCGCGGGCCTCGCGCAATTGCGCGGCATGGCCGTCGACGAAGCCGCCCTAGGCACAACGGCTAACGCGCTCGCCGCGCTGCCGCGGCTCGCGCTTTCGTCTGCATAATCAGTCCGATTGATTGTGAGTGGTTCGCGCCGGGCGGGATCCACGCCCGGGCGATGCTCGCGCCTCGCGCGCGGTGCGCTGTGCGCCGGGTGGTGTCCGCGGTTTCGCCGGCGCATGGCGGGCGGAGGGCGGATGCGCGCATGGTGGTTGGATTTGCGTTGGGCGTAGTGTGGCTGCAGCGGCAGGCGGCGCTGCCTGGCTTGAGCGGCTGGTGCGCGCTTGTTGTGTTGGGCTGTGCGGCGGCGGCGGCCGCTGTCTGGGGCTTGCGTGGCCGCTGCCTTGTCTGGGGCGAAGAGCAAAGTGCTGGTTCACATGCGTCGTTGCGGGACTGGCGTGGCTTCGCAGGTGGGGGCGCGCTCTGCTGCGCGGCGTGGTGTGCGCGACGGGCACGAGTCATCTGGTGGCCATTTCGGGCTTGCATGTCGGCTTTGCCGCCGGTCTTGCGGCCTGGCTTTTCGGCACGTTCTGGCGACGTTCCGGATGGCTTGGCCGCAACTGGCCGTTGCGGCTGCCCGCGCAGATCGTCGCGGTGACGGGCGGCGTGCTGTTCGCCGCACTGCAGCGGGCGCAATGTGCCGCGCTCGGCCGTGCTGGCGTGGGCGCTCGGGCTCGTGTTGCTGATCGACCGCGTGGGCGGTGGTGTCGGCGGGATTCTGGTTGTCGTTTTGCGCGGTGGCGGCCATTCTTTACGCCACGTCGGGGCGGCCGCGTATCTAGGACCATGAGCAGCATACCGACGAGATCGACGAGGCGAGCGGCCTCGCGGCGGGCCGCGCTTCACGCTTGTCGCGCATGCGCGCCGCCGCCCACGTGCAGCTCGCCGTCACGCTCGCGCTGGCACCGCTGACCGTTTACTGGTTCGCGCAAGTTCCGTTGATCGGCCCGCTCGCGAATGCGTTCGCGATTCCGTGGGTGAGCGTGCTCATTACGCCGTCGGTATTGGCGGGCCTCGTGTTGCCCGCGCCGCTCGACGCATTCGCGCTGCGCATTGCGCACGGGCTCCTCGATGTGATGATGGCCGGGCTGCAATGGCTGTCGGGGCCGCGCTGGGCACTCTGGTGGCTGCCGCAGCCGGACGGATGGACGCTCGCCGCCGCCGCGGCCGGCGTGCTGTGGTGTCTCGCGCCACGCGGCTGGCCGTTGCGCTGGGCGGCGCCGCTCACGTGGTTGCCGCTTGTCGCCGCCGCGCCGTCCGGGCCGCCGCACGGCAGTTTCCGGCTGACCGCGCTCGATATCGGTCAGGGCACGTCGGTGCTCATCGAGACCGCGCATCATGCGCTGCTGTTCGACGCCGGGCCGGGCCCCGAGTCGACCCACGCGGGCGAGCGAGTGGTGGTGCCGTTTTTGCGCGCGCAGGGCGTGAACGTGCTCGATACGCTCATCGTCAGTCATGCCGATTCCGATCACTCGGGCGGCGTGCCGGCTGTGCTCGAGGCTATCGAGGTTCGTCAGATGGTCGCGGCGCTCGCGCCCGCCAATGCGCGGCAACACGGCGCAGACACGTTGCCGTGCGCGGCGGGGCAGCGCTGGCAATGGGACGGCGTCGAATTCGCGATGCTCTGGCCCGACGCGGGGCCGCTGCAAGGCAAGCCGAACGCACATTGCTGCGCGTGAGCACGTTGCCTCGGGCGGCGGTCGGGCCGACTGACGGGCCGGCTAACGGGCCAAGCAACGGGCCGGGCGCCGGGCGCAGCGCGGCGGCTGGCAAAGCGGGCAGCGCGGCGAATCGCGCACGCGACCCGCAAGTCGAGGGCGAGCCCCTGGCCGCTCTCCTGACGGCGGATATCGAGGCGCCGACCGAACGCATTCTGCTTTCGCGCGATCCCGCGATGCTGCGCGCTCAGGTGCTCGTGGTTCCGCATCACGGCAGCAAGACTTCTTCGACCGAGCCGTTCCTCGATTCTATCGACCCGCTCGTCGCGCTATTTCAGGTAGGCTATCGCAACCGGTTTCATCATCCCAGTGCGGGGGTGCTCGCGCGCTATTCGGCGCGGCATATCGAGTTGGGCAGGAGCGATGCGGATGGCGCCGTGCGCGTTTTTGTCGAGCCGCACTTCGCGGCGAGTGAAGACCGGGATGCGGGATCGTATGCGGGTCCACAAGCGGGCCTGACTGCAGGTCTAGCGGCAGACCCGGATGCAGGCCCACAAACGCGAGGCGCCGCGCTCACGGTCGAGCGTTATCGCGACACGCAGCGGCGTTACTGGATGGACCGTTGAACGCTTGTCCCACGTTCACAGATTCGGGCCGCGAAGATGGAAACGTCACAAAAGAAGACGCTAAAAGAGCTGCGGCCTGCCCACGCAGCCACTAGGCAGGCGTCGCGACGAGGCGCCGCGGAGCATCTGCAGGGCGCGCAGAGTGCAGAGCGCGCAGAGCTTCAGCGGCCGCGCGACAATAGAACGGAGTAACGGCAGTTGAAAAACATCATTCACTTTTCGCACGCGAACGGCTTTCCGGCCTCGACTTACCGGACCATTTTCGCCGAACTCTCCGACGACTACGAAGTGCGCTACATCGAGCGCATTGCGCACGACCCGCGCTTTCCCGTCACGCAGGACTGGCCGCATCTGGTGGAGCAGTTGCTCGACGACATCGGGCGCCTCTATGAGCAGCCGGTCTGGCTCGTCGGTCATTCGCTCGGCGGCTATCTGTCGCTGATGGCCGCGCTGAAAAAGCCGCAGTGGGTGAGGGGCGTCGTGATGCTCGATGCTCGATTCGCCGGTGGTGGCCGGCTGGCGCAGCAGCATTCTGCGCGTGTCGCAGTGGACGGGGCTCGACGAGCGGCTCTCGCCGGCCGCCGCCACGCGCACGCGCCGCACGCACTGGGCGAGCCGCGAAGAGGCATGGCGGCATTTCCATTCGAAGCCCGCGTTCGCGCGTTGGGACGAGCGCATGCTGTCCGACTATATCGACTTCGGCATTCCGCAGGTTGCACACGACGGCTCGCGCAGCCTCGCGTTCGATCGGCGCATCGAGTATCAGATCTACCGGACCTTGCCGCACACACTCGGCGCGCGGCTCGCGCGCGGCGCGCCGGTGCCGGTTGGGTTCATCGCCGGCACGCGGTCGAAGGAAATCCGCCAGGTCGGTTTGAGCGCCACCCGCCGCGCCACGGGCGGTCACGTCGAATGGATCGAGGGCAGCCATCTCTTTCCGATGGAAAAGCCGATCGAAACCGCGCGCGCGGTGCAGCGGATGTTGCGCGAACTGGGCGAGCGCGGCTGACGCGGCGGGCGGCGATCGCGCGTAGTTTGTCTGTGGTTTGCCTGTAGTCTGCGCGGCGCATGCGCGCGCCGGGCTTGCTCGCATTTCGCTGGGTTGAGACCCCGCTTTACGGTATAATCCATTTTTCCCGCGAGCATCCAGCGATGACCAAATATGTTTTCGTCACCGGCGGCGTAGTATCTTCCCTCGGCAAGGGTATTGCCGCCGCTTCCCTCGCCGCGATTCTCGAATCGCGCGGTCTGAAAGTCACCCTCCTCAAGCTCGATCCCTACATCAACGTCGACCCCGGCACGATGAGCCCGTTCCAGCACGGCGAAGTGTTCGTGACGGAAGACGGAGCGGAGACCGACCTCGACCTCGGCCACTATGAGCGCTTCATCAGCACGAAGATGCGCAAGGCCAACAACTTCACCACGGGCCAGATTTACGAATCGGTAATCCGCAAGGAACGCCGCGGCGATTATCTCGGCAAGACCGTGCAGGTCATTCCGCACATCACGAATGAAATCCAGGCGTTCATCGAGCGTGGCGCGGCGTCGGCCACCTGCGGCGAGCCGGACGTCGCGATCGTCGAAGTGGGCGGCACGGTGGGCGACATCGAATCGCTGCCGTTCCTCGAGGCTGCGCGTCAAATGAGCCTGCGCATGGGCCGCAACAGTGCGTGCTTCGTGCATCTCACGCTCGTGCCCTGGGTCGCCACCGCCGGCGAGCTGAAGACCAAGCCCACGCAACACAGCGTGCAGAAGCTGCGCGAAATCGGTATTTCGCCGCACGTGCTGCTGTGCCGCGCCGACCGCCGCATTCCGGACGACGAGCGCGCGAAAATCTCCATGTTCTCGAACGTGCCGGAAGACGCCGTCATTTCGGTGTGGGACGCGGACAGCATCTACAAGATTCCGCAGATGCTGCACGATCAGGGTCTCGACGCGATCATCTGCGAAGAACTCAAGCTCACGCCGAAGGCGGCCGACCTGTCCATGTGGTCGGAACTTGTCGAAAAGCTGCAGAACCCGGAACACGAAGTCACGATCGGCATGGTCGGCAAGTATGTCGATCTGACGGAGTCGTACAAGTCGCTGATCGAAGCGCTGCGCCACGCGTCCATGCACACGGCGACGCGCGTGAACATCGAATATATCGATTCCGAAGAGATCGAAACGCAGGGCGTCGAAAGTCTCAAGCATCTGGACGCCGTGCTCGTGCCTGGCGGCTTCGGCCGTCGCGGCACCGAAGGCAAGATCGCCGCCATCCGCTATGCGCGCGAAGCGAAGGTGCCGTATCTCGGCATCTGCCTCGGCATGCAGCTCGCCGTGATCGAATTCGCCCGCGACGTGGTGGGCCTGAAAGACGCGAACAGCACCGAGTTCGATCAGGAAACCCCGAACCGCGTGGTCGCGCTCATCACCGAATGGTATGACCGCGAAGGCCGTGTCGAAAAGCGTACGGAAGAATCGGATCTCGGCGGCACGATGCGCCTCGGTTCGCAACGCTGCCCGATCAAGCCCGGCACGATGGCCGAGGAAATCTACGGCAAGGACGTGAACGAGCGTCATCGTCACCGTTATGAAGTCAATAACCGCTTCGTGCCCCAGCTCGAGGCCTGTGGTCTTATCATCAGCGCCCGTACCCCGAGTGAAGATCTGCCGGAAATGATGGAACTGCCGCGCAGCATGCACCCGTGGTTCGTTGGCGTGCAGTTCCACCCGGAATTCACCTCCACGCCGCGCGACGGCCATCCGCTGTTCAAGTCGTTCGTCGAGGCAGCGCTTGCGCATCAGCAGTCGCGCGTCGCGAATGAAGTCGAGGAGAAAGCATGAAGCTGGGCGATTTCGAAATCGGGCTCGACAAGCCGTTTTTCCTGATCGCGGGCACCTGTGTCGTCGAATCGGAGCAAATGACGATCGACACGGCAGGCCGCCTGAAGGAAATTTGCGCGAAGCTGAACATTCCGTTCATCTACAAATCGTCGTACGACAAGGCTAATCGCAGCAGCGGCAAGTCGTTTCGCGGTCTCGGCATGGACGAAGGCTTGCGCATTCTGTCGGAAGTGAAGCGTCAGCTCGGCCTGCCGGTGCTGACGGATGTTCACGCGGAGCACGAGATAGAACAGGTCGCCTCGGTGGTCGACGTCCTGCAAACGCCGGCCTTTCTTTGCCGTCAAACGGACTTCATTCACGCGTGCGCGCGCTCGGGCAAGCCGGTCAACATCAAGAAGGGCCAGTTTCTCGCGCCGCACGACATGAAGAACGTGATCGACAAGGCGCGCGACGCGGCACGCGAAGCGGGCCTTTCCGAAGACCGTTTCATGGCGTGCGAGCGCGGCGTGTCGTTCGGTTATAACAACCTTGTGTCGGACATGCGCTCGCTCGCGATCATGCGCGAAACGAACGCGCCCGTCGTGTTCGACGCGACGCATTCGGTGCAGTTGCCGGGCGGGCAGGGAACGAGTTCGGGCGGTCAGCGCGAGTTCGTGCCGGTGCTCGCGCGGGCGGCCGTTGCGGTCGGCGTGGCAGGGCTCTTCATGGAAACGCATCCGAATCCGGCAGAAGCGAAGTCGGACGGTCCGAACGCCGTGCCGCTGCATCGCATGGCCGATCTGCTGGAAACGCTCGTCACGCTCGATCAGGCCGTGAAGCGCGCGCCGTTCCTCGAAAGCGATTTCAACTGAATCACGCATTCGCCGCGCGTGCGCTCGCAGCATGAGCCGGTCACGGCAGCGGGCGCGCGGCAAATGCACACAATGGTCGTCGAACGTATCGGCGCGCAAGTGGTCTGTCGGGGTGGCCGGCCGACGCCACGCGAGGCGCCCCGTGCAGTGTCACAGCAAAGAATTCATCGTCATTTCTTGAGGAAACCATGAGTGCTATCGTAGATATCATCGGTCGAGAGATTCTCGATTCGCGAGGCAACCCCACCGTCGAATGCGACGTGCTGCTCGAGTCGGGCACGATGGGCCGCGCCGCGGTGCCGTCGGGCGCGTCCACCGGCTCGCGCGAAGCAATCGAACTGCGCGACGGCGAAACCGGCCGCTACAGCGGCAAGGGCGTGCTAAAGGCTGTCGAGCACATCAACACCGAAATCTCCGAAGCGATCATGGGCCTCGACGCTTCCGAGCAGGCATTCCTCGACAAGACGCTGCTGGAGCTCGACGGCACGGACAACAAGTCGCGCCTCGGCGCGAACGCGATGCTGGCTGTGTCGATGGCCGTCGCGAAGGCCGCCGCAGAAGAAGCCGGCTTGCCGCTCTACCGTTATTTCGGCGGTTCGGGCGCCATGCAACTGCCGGTCCCGATGATGAACATCGTCAACGGCGGAGCACACGCGAACAACAGCCTGGACATCCAGGAATTCATGATCGTCCCGGTCAGCCAGCCGACCTTCCGCGAAGCGCTGCGCTGCGGCGCAGAAGTTTTTCACGCGCTGAAGAAGATCCTGTCGGACCGCGGCATGAGCACGGCAGTCGGCGACGAAGGCGGTTTTGCACCGAACTTCGGCAGCAACGACGAATGCCTGTCCACCATCCTGCAAGCCATCGAGAAAGCAGGCTACCGCGCGGGTGAAGACGTGCTGTTCGCGCTCGACTGCGCAGCGAGCGAGTTCTACCACGACGGCAAGTACCAGTTGGCCGGCGAGGGCCTGCAACTGTCGTCGGCGGAATTCACCGACTACCTGGCCACGCTCGCCGACAAGTTCCCGATCGTGTCGATCGAAGACGGCATGCACGAAGGCGACTGGGAAGGCTGGAAGCTGCTCACCGAGAAGCTCGGCAAGAAAATCCAGCTGGTGGGCGACGACCTCTTCGTCACCAACACGCGCATTCTGAAGGAAGGTATCGAGAAGGGTATCGCGAACTCGATCCTGATCAAGATCAACCAGATCGGCACGCTGACCGAAACCTTCGCCGCCATCGAAATGGCGAAGCGCGCGGGCTACACGGCGGTGATCTCGCACCGCTCGGGCGAAACGGAAGATTCGACGATTGCCGATATCGCCGTCGGCCTGAACGCCGGCCAGATCAAGACGGGCTCGCTGTCGCGCTCGGACCGTATCTCGAAGTACAACCAGCTGCTGCGTATCGAAGAAGACCTCGGCGATATCGCCAGCTATCCGGGCAAGTCGGCGTTCTACAATCTGCGCTAATGAATGGTCAGGACCAGACTGTTTCTGCACTGACCGATGAGCCGGTTTTTCCTCGTGTCTGATTGACCTCGCCGCCCTGCGTAAAGCGCAGGGCGGCGCGTATTTATTGTGCTTACTTCATGCGGCTCGTCACTGCTGTATTGATCGTTCTGCTGGCGTTGATCCAGTATCCGCTGTGGTGGGGCCATGGCGGATGGTTGCGCGTTCACGAACTGCAGCAGCAACTCGCGCAGCAGATGCAAAAGAACGCCGACGCCAAGCTGCGCAACGAGCGCATTCAGGGCGAGGTGCAGGATCTGCAGAACGGCACGGCTGCCGTCGAAGAGCGCGCCCGGTATGAAATGGGTATGGTGAAAGACGGCGAGGTGTTCGTCCAGTTCGTGTCGCCGAATGCACCTTTGCCGACGGCGAATGCGCCTTCCACCACGACGTCGACTCGCGGCGAGGTGTCGGCAGCGCCGCTGCATGTGGTGCCGAATCCGGAATCGCGCGCGAAACCCGAGCGCAAGCACTGCGGCAAGGCGGCAAAAGAGAAGAAGCCGGCGCACTGAGGTTGTCGACAAATGCCTTGACGGCAATGGCCGGGTGAGACGGCCCACAGGACGTAAAAAAGGCGCGGTCCACAAACCGCGCCTTTTTGCATTAGCAGCTCGCGGAAGTCGGAAGTCCCGCCAACCCCGCATCGCACCGCTCAGCTCACTACCAGCCCCAGTACGGCCCGTAGCCGAAGCCGACGCCGGTGCCCCAGCCGTGCCCCCAGCCACCGCCGTAATAGCTGCCGTACACGGTGACGGGCACAGGCGGACTGTAATAGCGCGACCACGCCTGTGCGGCGCTTTCCGCGGCAATCGCCTGGCTCTGCTCAGCCATGACCTGCCGATCGATGGCGTCGTACCGCTGGCGCTCGGCAGGCGTGAGCGGCTGGGCGGTGCTGGCCATGCCCGACTGATCGGTGGGCAGCCGGCTGTAAATCGGCGACGGGCCCGGCGGGTCCATCATGCAACCGCTCAACGCAGTGAGGCCCGCGAGTGCCGTCAATACGGCAAACGTGCGGGCGGGGCGCGGCAGCGAAGTGGGCATGCTCATGTTGAATCTCGATCGGTCGATACCCGGACGAACGCCGGGCGCGCTCATCCAGCACCCGGCGAACGCGCAAAGCGCCAGCCCGCCGGCGGTATCAGTGCCGTTGCTCGGCGGCCGGCGTGACTCCTTGTAAGAGTGCATTGGCGAGAAAAAGTTGCGCCACGTCGACGGGGTCGAATTCGTACCGCTGGTTGCAAAAAACTCGCAATGAATTTCGACGTGGCCGCGCTTTTCGATCACGCCGTCCACTTCCTCGCGACCCAGCATCTTCAGCATCGAACCGACCTTCTCGCGCGAGCAGGTGCATTCGAAACGCGCGCTGGCCGGCTCGAAATGCTGCACGTTTTCCTGCCAGAAGAGCCGGCGGAACACGGTTTCCGGCTCTTCCTTCAGCAGTTCGTCTTGCGAGAGCGTGCCGCCGAGCGTGCAGACGCGCTCCCACGTATCGGCGTCCAGTTCGCCGGATGCGGGACGATGCCGCCGTCGCCGGGAAGCTTTTGCAGCAGCATGCCGACCGCGCGTTCCGAATTCGCCGCGAGCCACAGGCGCGTATCGAGTTGCTCGGAGTGATGCATGTAGTGCTCGAGCACTTCCGCCATCGAGTTGAGCGGCCCATTTTCGCCCGAGAGCGGCACGATACTCTGATACGGCTGCTGACCGGGTTTCTTGTCGCGCGGATCGAGCGTGATCACGCAGCGGCCATGCCCGCTTGCGTTGAGCAGTTCCACCATCGAGGTGCTCTCGCCGATCGTGCTGCCTTCGTCGCCGGAAAGCTTGGCGGTGGCGCGCATCGACAGGTCGGAGCTGCACTGAACCACCAGCATCTTGGCGGGGCCGTCGCCGAAAATCTGCATGATCAGCGTGCCGTCGAACTTCAGATTCGCCGACAGCAGCGCGCAGGCCGCCATCATCTCGCCGAGAATCGTTCGCACGGGCGCCGGATACTCGCGGCGCGTCAGCACTTCCTGCCACGTATTGCGCAGCGAAACGATTTCGCCGCGCACCGGCGCCGCGCTGAACATGAATTTTTGCAACTGGTCGCTCACAACTTTTCCTCTATCGAATGGCGCGGTCCGGCGAAAGCCGTGCACGCGCCGTGCGCCCGGCTGGTTAGCCGATGCGCACGAGCTGCGCCTTGAAATACTCGCGGCGCTCGGCATAACTTGCCGTGCCGCGCTGCATGTTGGCGATGTCCGCCTCGGTCAGTTCGCGCACCACTTTCGCGGGCGCGCCGAGAATCAGCGAATTGTCGGGAAACACCTTGCCTTCGGTCACGATGGCGCCCGCTCCGACCAGACAGTTGCGGCCGATTACCGCGCCATTCAAGACCACCGCCTGAATTTCGATCAGCGCGCCTTCCTTGATCGTGCAGCCGTGCAGCATGACCTGATGCCCGACGGTCACGTTTGCCCCGATCGTCAGCGGAAAGCCGGGATCGGTGTGCAAGACCGCGTTTTCCTGGACGTTGCTGCCCGCGCCGAGCGTGATCGGCTCATTGTCGCCGCGCAGCGTCGCGCCGAACCAGACGCTCGAATTTTCCTCCAGCGTCACGTTGCCGATGATGGTCGCGGAATCCGCGACGAACACGCTTTCGTGGATGTTCGGTGCGGCGTCGCCAAGCTTGTAAATGGTCATGTTGTCTCCTCGTGGATCGGTTGCCGGGCGCGAATGGCTCGCGGCGTGTCTGGTTTGACGGCTTTTCCTGTTTTCGCCCGGCCCTGGGGGGCTGGTGGCGCCGGGCGCTGGCGAGCGTCGAATCGGGTATTGTAAACGGTTGTGTCGTTGTGCCGCTTTGCGTCATGCGCGAGCGCGGTTCGAGGTTGACGCTTGGGCGTGAGTGCTTGACGCTTCGGCGCGCACGCCTCTCGCCTCGGCGCTCGCTGCCCGCCGTCCGCGCCATTCAACACCCGCCGCTTTCACTGCCTTGGCCGATCACTTTTCCATGATGTCCGCCGTTTCGCCCGCTCTCCCAGCCACGTCCACGCGGTCCGAGCCGTCCCCTTCGTCCATCGAGCCCGCGCCGGACACCAGCGGCACGCCGTGTTGCGCACGCACGGCGGCGCTCGCCGCGCTGCGCGAGACCGATCCGGCGACGAAGGCAGCCGCCGCGCGTGCGCTGTACGCGGCGGTGCTCGACGGCAGCGCGACGTGTCTCGCGAACGTCACGCTCGACGAACCGCCAGAACCACCAGGACTGCCCGGGCGGCCCGTGCGCCCCGAGCTCGTCGAACCGCGCCAGCTGGGGCGGCGCAGCATGCAGTCGCCGCAAGGCCGCGCGCTGCTGCTGCACGCGCTGGCGCATATCGAATTCAACGCGATCAACCTGGCGCTCGACGCCGTGTGGCGCTTCGCCGGCATGCCCGCTGCTTTCTACACCGACAGGCTGAAGGTCGCAGCGGAAGAGGCATATCACTTCTCGCTGCTGAGCGCGCGGCTCGCGGAATACGGCCATGCGTACGGCGACTTTCCCGCCCACGACGGCCTGTGGGACATGTGCGAGCGCACGCGTGGCGACGTGCTCGCGCGCATGGCGCTTGTGCCGCGCACGCTGGAGGCGCGCGGCCTCGATGCCTCGCCGCCTATTCGCGCGCGTCTGCAGCAGGCGGGAGACCGTCAGTCCGCCGCGATTCTCGACGTGATCCTGCACGACGAAATCGGCCACGTGCTGATCGGCAACCGCTGGTTTCGTCATCTATGCGACGCAGGCGGGCTGGATCCGCATGCGACCTACACGCGCCTCGCCGACCAGTATCACGCGCCGAAGCTGCGCGGGCCGTTCAATTTCGAGGCGCGCCGCGACGCAGGTTTCGACGACGCCGAGCTCGCCGAACTGGCGGCGCTCGCGGGCGTCGGGCTGGACACTGCGCCGACCGGTCGCTCGGCTCGCGACTGAGTTGCTCGCTAGCAGGTTGCCGCCTGTCGCCACTGTCGTCCGCCTCGCTGGTTATAATCGAACGACCATTCTTTTTCGGCGTGCATCCGACCATGAATATTTCCCGCTCGAGTTCATCCCCGTGCGAGGCATCCGTCTGCATGTGCGGCGCTGGGGCAATCCCGATGCGCCGCTGCTCTTCATGCTGCACGGCTGGATGGACGTGGCGGCGTCGTTCCAGTTCGTCGATGCGCTCGGCGGCGACTGGCAGGTCATCGCGCCCGACATGCGCGGCTTCGGTCTGTCGGACTGGCTGGTGGCGCAAAGCGGCGGGGGCCATTACTGGTTCCACGATTACCTCGCCGATCTGGACGCGTTGCTCGATCACTATGCGCCGACCGGCCAGGTCAACCTGGCGGACATAGTCTCGGCGCGAATGTCGTTTGCCTGTATGCGGGCGCGCGTGCACAGCGCGTGCGGCGCGTGGTCGATCTGGAAGGTTTCGGGCTTGCGCCTGCGCATGCGGGACAGGCGCCGAAACGTCTGCAAAACTGGCTCGACGAGCTGCGCGATCCGCCGCAACTGAAGCGCTACGCGTCCCTCGACGACGTCGCTGCGCGGCTCATCAAGACCAATCCGCGCCTTGCGCCCGCCCGCGCGCAATTCCTGGCGAAGCACTGGTCGAAGCCGGACGGCGCTGGCGGCTTCATGCTGCTCGCCGACCCCGCGCATAAACTGCGCGGGCCGACGCTGTACCGTCTGGACGAAGTGATGGCCGTCTGGCGCAAGGTAAGTGCGAAAGTGCTGCACCTGGAAGCCGCTAATTCGCCCACGCTTGCCGCGCTGGCCGGCGACATTCCGCTCGACGAATTCAAAGCGCGCTTCGAGGCGTTTGCCGACTGGCGCGAGAAGATCATCGACGAAGCAGGGCACATGGTGCACCACGACCAGCCCGAACAGGTCGCCGCGCTGATCGAGGGATTCTGCGCTTAGCGAGGGCGAAGGCGAGGGCGCCGGGGCCGGATTACACGCTCGGCGCAAGCTTTCCGGCGTGAGAATTGCTCTGCATTCACTTACTGCGTTGCAGTAAAATGGGTGCAGAACTTTCTCCACACGATGATGAACGCCGACCTCCACTGCCACTCCACCGTTTCCGACGGCCAGTTTGCGCCCGCCGACGTCGCGCGCCGTGCGCATGCGGGAGGCGTGACATTGTGGGCGCTCACCGACCACGACGAACTCGGCGGCCAGCACGAAGCGCGTCAAGCCGCCGAGGAACTCGGCATGAGCTATCTGAGCGGCGTGGAAATTTCGGTGACGTGGGCGGCGCGTACGGTGCACATCGTCGGGCTCGGCATCGACCCCACCAGCTCGGTGCTGATCGACGGGCTCGCGCGCACGCGTAACGGGCGCGCCGCGCGCGCGGAGGCGATCGGCGAGCAACTGGCCACGCTCGGCATTCCCGACGCCTATGAAGGCGCGCTCAAGTGCGTGTCGAACCCGGACATGATTTCGCGCACGCATTTCGCGCGCTTTCTGGTCGAAAGCGGTTACGCCAGTTCCACGCAAGACGTGTTCAACCGCTATCTCGGCGACGGCAAGCCCGGCTATGTGCCGCACCGCTGGTCGAAGCTGGCGGACGCGGTCGGCTGGATCAAGGCGGCGGGCGGCGAGGCGATCATCGCGCATCCGGGCCGCTATGCGTACTCGCCGACCGAATTCGACGCGTTTTTCGGCGAATTCATCGAGCTGGGCGGCAAGGCAATCGAAGTCGTCACGGGCAGCCATACGCCCGATCAATACCGCGAATACGCCGAAGTCGCGCGCCGCTTCGGTTTCGAGGCGTCGCGCGGGTCCGATTTCCACGCGCCGGGCGAGGGCCGCGTCGAGCTCGGTACGTTGCCGCCGCTTCCTTCCGATCTCAAGCCTGTCTGGGAACGCTGGCTGTGAACGCCCGCCGTGCCGCTTCGGCACGTCGTGCGCGCGAGCCGGCGCTTCGGCGTGCCCGCGCCTGACGCTCACGGTCCGCGGTCGTTTTGCGTTGGACCGCGCCATCAAACGTTGTTTCTCGTCGTCATCGTTAGCCGCCATGTCCCAATACTTCCGGCTTCATCCAGATAACCCCCAGCCGCGCCTCGTCAAGCAGGCCGTGCAGATCATCAACGATGGCGGCGTGGTCGCGCTGCCGACGGACTCGAGCTACGCGCTCGCGTGTCATCTCGACGACAAGAACGCAGTGGAGCGCCTGCGCCGGATTCGCGGGCTCGACGAGAAGCAGCTGCTGTCGCTCCTCGTGCGCGATCTGTCGGAGCTCGCGAACTTCGCGATGGTGGACAATCGCCAATACCGGCTGATCAAATCGGTGACGCCGGGGCCATATGTGTTCGTGCTGCAGGCAACGAAGGAAGTGCCGCGGCGCCTGTCGCATCCGTCGCGCAAAACGATCGGCCTGCGTGTGCCGGATCACGCCATCACGCTCGCCATTCTCGGCGAACTCGGTCAGCCGCTCCTTGGCTCCACGCTGATCCTGCCGGGCGAAACGGCGCCGCTCAACGACCCGGAGGAAATCCGCGCGCGGCTCGAAAAACAACTGGATCTCGTGATCGACGGCGGCGCTTGCGTGTGCGAGCCGTCCACGGTGATCGATCTGACCGGCGACGAGCCGGTGCTGGTGCGGGCAGGGCGCGGTTCTCTCGCGCCATTCGGTCTCGAAGAGACGGCATGAGCGAAAGCGGACAGATGCACGCAATCGCATTGTTACAATAGCGAGTTATGGATTCTTCCCTGATACAAACGATCGCGGTTTACGCGTTGCCGGTGATCTTCGCCATCACGCTGCATGAGGCCGCGCATGGTTACGTCGCGCGCTGGCTCGGCGACAACACGGCTTATGTGCTCGGCCGCGTTTCCATCAATCCGATGCGGCACATCGACCCGCTCGGCACGATTGCCATTCCCTTGCTGCTGTACTTCGCCACGAGCGGCGCGTTCATGTTCGGCTACGCGAAGCCGGTGCCGGTCGCCTTCGGCAATCTGCGCAATCCGCGCTGGGGCAGCCTGTGGGTCGCGGCGGCGGGTCCCGCGTGCAACTTCGTGCAGGCGTTGATCTGGGGGCTGTTCGGCGTGGCGCTGGCCGTCCTTGCCGTCGACGAACCGTTTTTCACGCGCATGGCGGGCGCGGGCGTCGGCGTGAACCTCGTGCTCGGCGTGCTCAATCTGTTTCCTTTGCCGCCGCTCGACGGCGGCCGTGTGCTGATGGCGCTGTTGCCGCCGCGCCAGGCCATCGCGCTGTCGCGCCTCGAACCGTACGGCTTTTTCATCGTCATGGCGCTCGTCATGACGGGCACGCTGACGCGCTACTGGCTGAGCCCGCTCGTCACGCTCGGTTACAGCGCAATCACCGCAATTCTGACTCCACTTGTTTCGCTTTTCTAAATAACCATGTTCCCAGACTGTATCTTCTCCGGCATGCGGCCCACCGGGTCGCTGCACCTCGGCCACTATCATGGCGTGCTGAAAAACTGGGTGCGGCTGCAGTCCGAATACCCCTGCTTCTTCGCTGTCGTCGACTGGCACGCGCTGACGACCCACTACGAAACGCCCGAGGTCATCGAGAAAAACGTCTGGGAAGTGCTGATCGACTGGCTCGCCTCGGGCATCGATCCGGCGCAGGCCACGCTTTTCATCCAGAGCCGCGTGCCCGAGCATGCAGAGCTGTCGCTGCTGCTCGGCATGAGCACGCCGCTTGGCTGGCTCGAGCGCGTGCCGACCTACAAGGAGCAGATCGAGAAGCTGAAGGAGAAAGATCTGTCGACTTACGGCTTTCTCGGCTATCCGGTGCTGATGGCGGCGGACATTCTGCTGTATCGCGCGTCGCTCGTGCCGGTCGGCGAAGACCAGGTGCCGCACGTCGAGATGACGCGTGAAATCGCGCGCCGTTTCAACTACCTGTATGGCCGCGAGCCGGGCTTCGAGGAGAAAGCGAACGAAGCCGCGAAGAAGCTCGGCGGCAAGCGCGCGAAGCTGTATCACGAGCTGCGCAACGCCTACCAGCAGGAAGGCGACGACGAAGCGCTCGAGCAGGCGCGCGCCATGTTGCAGGAATCGCAAAGCCTGTCGATGAACGACCGCGAGCGCCTGTTCGGCTACCTCGAAGGTTCGCGCAAGATCATTCTGGTCGAGCCGCAGGTCATGCTGACCGAAGCGTCGCGCATGCCGGGACTGGACGGCCAGAAAATGTCGAAGTCGTACGGCAACACGATCGGTCTGCGCGAAGACGCCGAGACCATCACGAAGAAGGTGCGCACCATGCCGACCGATCCGGCACGCGTGCGCCGCACGGACCCGGGCGATCCGGACAAGTGCCCGGTATGGCAACTGCACCAGGTCTATACGGACGAAACCACGCATGAGTGGGTTCAGAAGGGTTGCCGGTCTGCGGGGATCGGCTGTCTGGAGTGCAAGCAGCCGGTGATCGAAGGTATTTTGCGCGAACAGCAGCCCATGCTCGAGCGCGCGCAGAAGTACATGGACGATCCGTCGCTGCTGCGCGCGCTCGTCGCCGACGGCTGCGACAAGGCGCGCCGCTTCGCCACGGAAACGATGCGGGACGTGCACGAGGCGATGGGTCTGTCGTACAACTGAGCATTCGCCGCCACGTCATGAGCAGTCCCGCAGCCAACTTGCATGGATTGGGCGAGCCGTCGCGCTGGGTGCGCCATTGGGCGCATCTCGTCGCGGCGGGGGGCGCGGTGCTCGACGTGGCCTCGGGAGCAGGGCGCCACGCGCGGTTTTTGCGTCGCTCGGCCATCCGGTTACGACGATCGACCGCGACGCCGCCGCGCTGAATACGCTCGCCGACGAGCCGCTCGTCACGCCTGTTGTCGCCGACATCGAGAGCGCGCCATGGCCGTTGTCCGCGGAGGCGACATTCGCGGCCGTCGTCGTCACCAACTATTTGCACCGGCCGCTTTTTGCCAGGCTGATTCAATCCCTCGCGCCCGGCGGCGTACTGGTTTACGAGACGTTTGCGAAGGGAAACGAAATGGTCGGCAAGCCCTCTAATCCCGCGTTCCTGCTCGCACCCGGCGAGCTGCTCGAGGTGGTGCGCGGCCAGTTGAGGGTGGTCGCGTTTCAGGACGGGTTTCTCGCGCAGCCACGCCCGGCTTACGTCCAGCGCATCTGCGCGATTCTGGAGGCGGACCGCTCAGACAACCCCGCGCAGGCGGCACCCCCGCCTTGTTACGAGTTGGCTGGCTAATCCGCTACAATCGCGGTTTACCTGATCAAATTCATGGCTTTTCATGACTAACGTCACACAAGCGGACACTCAAGCGGGCAATGCGGCCGGCAACGGCGGCGTCCAGATTCGCGGCAGCATTCCTGCCATCATCACTCCGATGCTCGAAGACGGCAGCCTCGACTTGCCGGCATTCCGCAAACTGATCGACTGGCATGTCGCCGAGGGCACGAACGCGCTCGTCGTGGTTGGTACGAGCGGCGAGTCGGCTACGCTGTCCGTCGAAGAGCACGTGCTGATGGTCAAGACCGCCGTCGAGCACACGGCGGGCCGGATTCCGGTGATCGCCGGCTCGGGCGGCAATTCGACCGCGGAAGCCGTCGAACTGACGCGGGAGGCGAAGCAGGTCGGCGCGGACGCCACGCTGCAGGTCGTGCCGTATTACAACAAGCCGACGCAGGAAGGCATCTATCGCCATTTTGTGAAGATCGCCGAAACGGTGGATCTGCCGGTGATTCTGTACAACGTGCCGGGCCGCACCGTCGCAGACATGACCAACGAGACCATTCTGCGTTGCGCGCAGGTGCCGGGCATCATCGGTGTGAAGGAAGCGACGGGCAACATCGACCGCGCCGCGCATCTGATCAAGTCGGCGCCCGCGCACTTCGGCATCTACAGCGGCGACGACCCCACCGCGATCGCGCTGATGCTGCTCGGCGGCCACGGCAATATTTCGGTGACCGCGAACGTCGCGCCGCGCGCCATGAGCGAGCTGTGCAAGGCGGCAGTCGCGGCGGACGCGAAGACCGCGCGCGAGATTCACCTGAAGCTGTTGTCGCTGCATAAAAACCTGTTCATCGAATCGAATCCGATTCCGGCGAAATGGGCGCTGCAGCAGTTGAGTCGTGTGCAGGGCGGGATCCGCCTGCCGCTCACGCCGCTCGACGCGCAATACCACGAAGTGGTGCGCGGCGCGCTGCGCGAAGCGGGCCTGCTCGGCTAGGCGGCTGCTACCGCCGCCCCCGTCAGCGCCACCCAGCCACCGGCATTTCCTTATAACCGACGTCGATCCAGCCTACGTTCTCGGCACCCAGAACCAGGCACCGCGTTCCAGCATCACGAAGGACCTCATGAAACGTTCCGCACTTTCCCTCCACGCAACCCGCATGGTGGCGTTGACGCTTGCCCTGGTGACGCTCGCCGGGTGTGACACCCTGAACGACTGGTTCGCTTCCGATCGCGTGAATTACAAGGCCGCTGGCAGCGCGCCGCCGCTCGCCATTCCCGGCGATCTGAGCACCACCGCAACCGATCAGCGTTACGTCGCACCGCCGGCCAATCTCGCGCTCGGCGGCGCAACCAGGCGTGCAGTCACGGCGGCCGGCAATTCGACGGAAGGCCAGCCGAACGCGCAAGACCCGTACGGCATGCATATCGAGCGCGATGGCGACCGCCGCTGGCTTGTGGTCGACGGCCGCTCGCCGGAACAACTGTGGCCGCAACTGCAGGAGTTCTGGCAGGAAAACGGCTTTGCGCTGAAAACCGATGTGCCGGCTACCGGCATCATGGTGACCGACTGGGCGGAGAACCGCGCCAACATTCCGGACGACTGGTTCCGCCGCACGGTGGGCAAAGTGATCGACTTCGCGTATTCGTCGGGCACGCGCGACATTTTCCGCACCCTCGTGTCGCGTGGTCCTTCCGACACTACGGACATTTCCGTCACGCATAGCGCAATGGAAGAAGTGCTGACGGGTCAGGACAAGACGTCGTCGCGCTGGGAAGAGCGTCCGCGCGATCCCGCGTTGGAAGCGCTGTTCCTCACCAAGCTGATGCAGAAATTCGGCTTGACCGACAAGCAGTCCAAGCAATTGCTGACGGAAGCGCGTCCGGCCACCGCGCCGTCAACGCTCGACAAGAGCGCGGGCGCATCCACGCTCGATCTGCAGGAATCGTTCGACCGCGCGTGGCTGCGCGTTGGCCTGGCGCTCGACCGCACGAACTTCACCGTCGACAACCGCGACCGCGAGAAGGGCATTTACTACGTGCGCTACGCCGACTCGATGCAGGAGCTGAAGAAAGAGGGGCTCCTCGGCAAGCTGTTCTACGGTGGCAATTCGGCGAAGAAGCCGGGCCAGGAATTCCTCGTCAACGTGCGTCCGAAGGGTGACACCGTGACGCAAGTGGCGGTGCTGGACGCGAACGGCCAGATCGACAATTCGTCCGACGCGCAGCGCATCGTCACGCTCCTGCACGCGCAACTGAACTGATCGGGCTGTGCGGTTCGCAAGTCTTGGCAGCGGCAGTGAAGGCAACGCGCTGGTGGAGGCGCAAAGCGGCGCGACCACCACGCGCGTGCTGCTCGATTGCGGTTTTTCGGCGAAGGAAGTCGAGCGCCGTCTGGCGCGGCTCGGCTCGAGCGCCGAAGGCCTCGACGCCATTCTGATTACGCACGAACACAGCGACCACATCGGCAGCCCGCTCACGCTGGCGCGCAAGTGGTCGATTCCGCTGTACATGAGCTGGGGCACGGCACGCGCCGTCGGCGCGGATGACGCTGACGTCGATCTGCAAGTGCTGTGGGGCGACGAAGCTGTCGCCATCGGCGATCTGAGCGTGCTGCCCTACACGGTTCCGCACGACGCCCGCGAGCCGCTGCAATATGTCTTCTCGAATGGAGCGAACCGGCTCGGCGTGCTGACGGACGTCGGCACGCCGAGCCGCATATCAGCGCCGTGCTGAGCGGTTGCGACGCGCTGGTGCTCGAATGCAATCACGACGACGTGCGCATGCTGGCCGGCAGCCGCTATCCGCAATCGCTGAAGGCGCGCATCGGCGGGAATCACGGGCATTTGAACAACGACGCCGCGGCCGAAATCCTGGACTCGCTCGACCGGTCGCGCCTGCGTCACCTTGTCGCGGCCCATCTGAGCCAGCAAAACAATTTGCCGGAGCTCGCCCAGGCGGCCATGGCCGGCGTGTTGGGTGCGGCGCCGACCGAAGTCGTGGTTGCCTCGCAGGCCGAAGGATTCGAGTGGCTGAGCCTTTGAGCGCTGGTGAGCCGGCTCTCTGCGACCAGAAACGGCGCGAATAAAAAAGCCCATAACCATTGCTCGTTATGGGCTTTTTTGCGAGGCCGGCACGTTGAGCGCCGTGCTGCATGAAGCTTAGTTGCGGTTGCCGCCGAAAATGCCGAGCAGCGCCAGCAGGTTCACGAACACGTTGTACAGGTCGAGATAGATGGCGAGTGCCGCGGTGATGTAGTTCGTCTCGCCGCCGTTCACGACGCGCTGCACGTCGAACAGCATATACGCCGAGAAGATCACGATCGCCATGACGGACACCGTGAGCATCAGCGCCGGCAAGTGCAGGAATACGTTTGCGACCGAGGCCAGCAGCAGCACGATCACGCCCATGAAGAGCCACTTGCCGAGGCCCGAAAAGTCGCGCTTGCTGACGGTGGCGATGGTCGCCATGGAGGCGAAGATCACACCGGTGCCACCGAAGGCGAGCATGATGAGCGACGGGCCGTTGGAGAAGCCCAGCACGAAGCCCAGAATGCGCGACAGCATCAGGCCCATGAAGAACGTGAAGCCGAGCAGGACGAAAACGCCGGCGGAGCTGTTCTTGGTTCTTTCGATCGCGAACATGAAGCCGAACGCAATCGCGAAGAACGCGAGCATGCTCATGGCGGGGCTGGTGGCGGCGAACAGCCAGAAACCGGTGGCGAGACACACCCACGCGCCGAGCACTGTCGGGATCATGGACAGTGCAAGCAGCCAGTAGGTGTTTCGCAGCACCCGGTTACGCGTTTCGACCGTGCTGACCGCGCCGGTGCGGCCAAAGCTATACGGATGATCGTTCATGGTCTCTCCTTACGTCAGAAGCGTGTTTCGTGATGGTGTAAGCGGTTTATCCAAGCGTTCCTGCATGCGCCGCGGAGGCTTTCGCCGCCCTCGCGGACTACTCGTTCCTAAGATTAGTGCGACGGCCCGGAGTTTCAATGCCACCGACGCTTCGAAAAATGCGTGGAAAGGGCTCACACGGCCTACGCTACCAGTATTCAGAAAGTCCTGCTTGGAGTCTTTCAGTGCTGTAAGGGTTCAATCGCAATCAAATCATACACGGGAACATGTTACAATAACGGATTAATTTGAATCTGTAACCTCTTAATTTTTTGGAGTTTTTATGGCGATCGAACGCACCCTGTCCATTATCAAGCCGGACGCAGTGGCCAAGAACGTGATCGGCCAGATCTACAGCCGTTTCGAAAACGCCGGCCTGAAGATCGTGGCTTCGCGCATGGTCCACCTGTCGCGCGCCGACGCTGAGAAGTTCTACGCCGTGCACGCTGCACGTCCGTTCTTCAAGGACCTGGTTGAATTCATGATCTCCGGCCCGGTGGTCGTGCAAGTGCTGGAAGGCGAGAACGCCATCCTGAAGCACCGCGACCTGATGGGCGCAACGGACCCGAAGAAGGCGGAAAAGGGCACGATTCGTGCGGATTTCGCCGACAGCATCGACGCTAACGCGGTGCACGGTTCGGACGCGGCTGAAACGGCGGCGGTTGAAATCGCCTTCTTCTTCCCGCAAGTCAACGTTTATTCGCGCTAATGCTGGATTGCGCCGGCGGTCGGTGC
This sequence comes from uncultured Paraburkholderia sp., assembly GCA_940746715.1. GTDB lineage: Bacteria > Pseudomonadota > Gammaproteobacteria > Burkholderiales > Burkholderiaceae > Paraburkholderia. The sequence goes on along the minus strand of CALNWN010000001.1, from coordinate 481,521 downwards.
AGCCAATCGGCTTTATTCACACCAATCGCCGCGCAACGTAGTAAGGTAAAAGCAGCAGGGATGGGCGCGAACGGTTTGCGTTCATGCAGCTTGTTGCATGAGCGCATTGTCGCACTGAAATGGCAGGATTCGATATGACGAGCAGTTCCACCGTCAACCTTCTCGACCTTGACGCCCAGGGGCTTGTCGCCTATTGCGAAAGCCTGGGCGAGAAGCCGTTTCGCGCCAAACAATTGCAGCGCTGGATCCACCAGTACAACGCTGCGGACTTCGACGGCATGACCGATCTCGCGAAGTCCTTGCGCGAAAAGCTCAAGGGGCGAGCCACGCTCACCATGCCGGGCATCGTGAGCGACCATATTTCCGCCGACGGCACACGCAAGTGGCTGATCTACGTCGGCAACAGCAATGCAGTGGAAACCGTGTTCATTCCGGAGGAAACGCGTGGCACGCTGTGCGTGTCGTCGCAGGCCGGGTGCGCGGTGAACTGCCGTTTCTGCTCGACAGGCAAGCAGGGTTTCTCGCGCAATCTGACAACCGGCGAAATCATCGGCCAGTTGCGGATGGCCGAGTTCGCGCTGCGCGCGTCGCTGGGCGCGGCCGGCGGCCGGGCCACGGGCGGCGAGGGCAAGGGCGAGCGCGTCGTCACCAACGTCGTGATGATGGGCATGGGCGAGCCGCTTCTGAACTACGACGCGGTCGTACCCGTCATGCGCCTCATGTTGGACGACAACGCCTACGGCCTGTCGCGGCGGCGCGTCACGTTGTCGACTTCGGGCGTCGTGCCCATGATGGACCGACTGGGCGCCGACCTGCCGGTTGCGCTGGCGGTGTCGCTGCATGCGCCGAGCGATCCGCTGCGCGACATGCTCGTGCCGCTGAACAAGAAATATCCGCTGCGCGAATTGATGGCGGCTTGTCAGCGCTACCTGAAAGTCGCGCCGCGCTATTTCATTACCTTCGAATATTGCATGCTCGACGGCGTGAACGACAGCGAAGCGCAAGCGCGCGAACTGCTCGCGCTCACTCGCGACGTCCCGTGCAAGTTCAATCTGATTCCGTTCAACCCGTTCCCGGAGTCGGGCCTCGTGCGCTCGAAGCAGGAACAGATCAAGCGGTTTGCACAGGTGTTGATGGACGCGGGCGTCGTCACCACAGTGCGTAAAACACGCGGCGATGATATCGACGCTGCCTGCGGTCAGTTGGCCGGTGCGGTGAAAGACCGCACGCGCCTCGCCGAGCGCACCGGGAAGGCGGCGAAGATCATCGAGGTTCGAGCCGTGTAGCAGCAAGGGGCGGGCTGCGGGCATTTCCGTGCGGCGCGCCGGAGATTGCTCAAAGGCGCATCGCGGCCCCGGCAATTGAAAAGAAAAAGTTTGCAGAATCGATCGGAAGCGGCACAAGAGGCCGCGCATTTTGTTATAAACGGTCTGCGATTCGGACATGAGGTTTGGACCGGTCCGGTCGCACAAGTGAAAAAGAATCGACGCGAAAGGATTTGGGATGAGTGAGCCGCAGCACCCGCAGCCGCAGGACACAGACACGAACGAAGGCCGCCCGGCATCTGTCGCGCGGGCGGCGGTGCAGCCTGTGGGGCAGCCGGGCCTGGACTCGCTGGCGGCGGTGGGCGCGCGCTTGACGCAACTGCGCGAATCGAAGGGCTGGTCGATCGAAGACGTCTCGGCCCGCCTGAAGGTGGCGCCCGCCAAATTGCGTGCGCTCGAATCGGGCGATATCAGCCACTTGCCGGACACCACGTTTGCATTGGGCGTCGTGCGCAGCTACGCCAAGATGCTCGGTGCCGATCCCACGCCGTTCACGCAGTCGTTGCGTCGCGAGAAGGGCGTGCCGGCACCGGATCTTTCGATGCCCGCCTCGTCGGGTAAAGATTTGCCGCGCGGGCGCGTGTTGCTGTCGCTCGGCGGCGGCGCGCAAAAAAGCCGCTCGTGGTTGTGGGGCGTGGCCGCGGTGATCGTCGCGGTGATTGCGCTTGCCATGTGGCACACCAATGGCGGCGATTCCACGGCGTGGCTCGCGCGCCTGAAAGCGAGCGCGAATGGGGGCGCGGGTGGCGCAACAGGCGCATCCGGCGCAGTCGCGCAAGGCACGGCGGCGGCCGGGTCCGAGGCGGCGGCTCAGGATGCTAGCCAGGAGTCCGCATCTGCACCCGAGACGAACGCGGCCGCACAGAGTGCGGCGTCGGCGACACCCATGCCTGCGCCGCTTGCCGCGGGTACCGCGCCGGCGTCCGCTGCGCCGGTCACGGCAACGCCGGCTGCGCCCGCCGCGAGTGCGCCGGCCGCAGTGGCGGCGGCGTCTGCTCCGATCGCTGCGCCGGCTGCGGGTTCGGCCATCGTCGCGCTGCGCGTGACGCAGGATAGCTGGTTCAGCGTGCGCGGCAAGGACGGCAAGGAAGTGTTCTCCGGCCTCGTGCATGCAGGCGATACGAAAGAAGTGACGGGCGAGGCGCCTTTCAAGGTCACGGTCGGCAACAAGGCGGGGCTCGAGTCGATCACGCTCGACGGCCAGCCGGTCGATCCGTCGAAATATTCGGCGGCAAAAGGCAATGTGGCGCGCTTCGCGTTGCCTTGATACAGACGGTGTGCGCCGCGGCCAACCGGACCGCGGCGCTTTTTCAATTCAGGCGCTGCATTTTTGCGGCGCGTGCGGCGTAAATGGGTTTTTCGATGCAATCCGAAGCTCAATCCCAATCCAGTAGCAAGATCGTGTCAAACGAGCCGGTGTTCGGCGGTGAGGCGCCGCGGCGCAAGTCGCATGCGGTCGACGTCCGGTGGGGCGGCCAGCTCGTCACCATCGGCGGCGACGCGCCTGTGCGCGTGCAGTCGATGACGAACACCGATACCGCCGACGCCATCGGCACCGCCATCCAGATCAAGGAACTGGCGCAAGCGGGTTCGGAACTGGTGCGCATCATGGTCAACACGCCGGAGGCGGCCGCAGCCGTGCCGGCCGTACGCGATCAGCTCGACCGCATGGGCGTGTCGGTACCGCTCGTCGGCGATTTTCATTACAACGGCCACCTGCTGCTGCGCGACTATCACGCGTGCGCCGAGGCGTTGTCGAAGTACCGCATCAATCCGGGCAACGTCGGGCATGGCGCAAAGCGCGACAAGCAATTCGCGCAGATGATCGAAGCGGCCGTCAAGTACGACAAGCCGGTGCGAATCGGCGTCAACTGGGGCAGTCTCGACCAGGACCTGCTCGCGAAAATGATGGACGAAAACGCCGCGCGCTCCACGCCGTGGGAAGCGCAGAGCGTGATGTACGAAGCGCTCATCCAGTCGGCGATCGGCTCCGCGGAGCGCGCGGTCGAGCTGGGTCTCTCGCGCAACAAGATCATTTTGTCGTGCAAGGTGAGCGGGGTGCAGGACCTGATCGCGGTCTATCGCGAGCTGGCGCGCCGTTGCGAATTCGCGCTCCATCTCGGCTTGACCGAAGCGGGCATGGGCTCGAAGGGCATCGTCGCGTCCACGGCTGCGTTGTCCGTGCTGCTGCAGCAGGGCATCGGCGACACGATCCGTATTTCGCTCACGCCCGAACCGGGCGCGCCGCGTACCGGCGAGGTAATCGTCGGCCAGGAAATCCTCCAGACCATGGGTCTGCGCTCGTTCACGCCGATGGTGATCGCGTGCCCTGGCTGCGGCCGCACCACCAGCACGCTGTTCCAGGAACTGGCATCGCAAATTCAGACCTACCTGCGCCTGCAAATGCCGGTGTGGCGCGATCAGTATCCGGGCGTCGAAAAAATGCACGTCGCGGTGATGGGTTGCATCGTCAACGGCCCGGGCGAGTCGAAGCAGGCGAACATCGGCATCAGCCTGCCTGGTTCCAGCGAGAATCCGGCTGCGCCGGTGTTCATAGACGGCGAGAAGGTGAAGACGCTGCGCGGTGAAAACATCGCGCAAGAATTCCAGCAAATCGTGAGTGACTACGTCGAGCGCCGCTACGGCCGCGCCGAGGCGCTCGACTCAACCTCGGCAATTCAATAGAGATGACTGAACAGAAGAAAAAGCTCGAAAAGCTGTCCGGCGTGAAGGGCATGAACGACATCCTTCCGCAGGACGCCGGGCTGTGGGATTTTTTCGAGACCACCGTCAAGTCGATGCTGCGTTCGTACGGATACCAGAATATTCGTACGCCGATCGTCGAACATACGCAGCTGTTCACGCGCGGTATCGGCGAAGTGACTGACATCGTCGAGAAAGAGATGTACAGCTTCACCGATGCATTGAATGGTGAAAATCTGACCATGCGCCCCGAAAATACGGCGGCGGTGGTGCGCGCGGCGATCGAGCACAACATGCTGTACGACGGTCCGAAGCGCCTGTGGTACATCGGCCCGATGTTCCGTCACGAGCGCCCGCAACGCGGCCGCTATCGCCAGTTCTATCAGGTCGGCGTGGAAGCGCTCGGCTTTGCCGGTCCTGACGCCGACGCCGAAATCATCATGATGTGCCAGCGGCTGTGGGACGACCTGGGTCTCACCGGCATCAAGCTCGAAATCAATTCCCTCGGGCTCGCGGAGGAACGCGCGGCGCATCGCGTGGAACTGATCGCGTACCTCGAAAAGCACATGGACGTGCTCGATGAAGACGCGAAGCGCCGCCTGTACAAGAACCCGCTGCGCGTGCTCGACACGAAGGACCCGGCGCTGCAGGAAGTCGCGCAGAACGCGCCGAAGCTGATCGACTTCCTCGGCACGGAATCGCGCGCGCACTTCGAAGGTTTGCAGCGCATTCTCAAAGCGAACAACATTCCGTTCACGATCAATCCGCGTCTCGTGCGCGGTCTCGATTATTACAATCTGACCGTGTTCGAATGGGTGACGGACAAGCTCGGCGCGCAGGGCACCGTCGCCGCGGGCGGCCGTTACGATCCGCTGATCGAGCAGCTCGGCGGCAAAGCCACGGCCGCGTGCGGCTGGGCAATGGGCATCGAGCGGATTCTCGAGCTGTTGAAGGAAGAGCAACTCGTGCCGGAAGACGAAGGTTGCGACGTCTATGTGGTCCACCAGGGCGGCGCGGCGCGCGAGCAGGCCTTCATCATCGCCGAACGGCTGCGCGACACCGGCCTCGACGTAATCCTCCATTGCAGTGCGGACGGCCAATCGGCAAGTTTCAAATCGCAGATGAAGCGCGCCGACGCGAGCGGGGCCGCATTCGCGGTCGTGCTCGGCGAAGACGAGATCGCCAACGGCACGGTGGGCGTCAAACCGCTGCGCGACACGAGCGCTAACGGCGGTAAAAGCGAGCAACATAACGTGCCCGCCGAAGACTTGACCGAATTTCTAATCAATGCGATGGTTGCAACCGCCGAAGACGGCGACGACTGATCACGATGACACGCACACGTAGCAAGAATGAGGAAATCGCCGGGCAATGAGTTACCACGACGAACAAGAATCGATTGAAAGTCTGAAGGCTTGGTGGACGCATTGGGGTAATGCAACCACGTGGATCGTGCTGGTGGTGCTGGTCGCCGCAGCCGCCTGGAACGGCTGGAACTTCTGGCAGCGGCGTGAGGCGGCGGAAGCCGCCGTGCTGTACGACCAGGTGCAGCAGGCCGTGGCATCGGGCGACAAGGCGAAGGTGAGCCGCGTCGCCGCCGACATGGAAGACAAGTTCAGCCGCACGGCGTACGCGCAAATGACCGCGCTCGGCGCGGCAAAGGCGCTCTACGCGGCCGGCGACGAAGCCGGCGCGAAAGCCCAGCTGCAATGGACCATCGATCACGCGAAGGACGACGAGTTCAAGCAGATCGCCAGGCTGCGCCTCGCTTCGCTGCTGCTCGACGAAAAGGCTTACGACCAGGGTCTCGCACTGCTCGCCGAGCCGCAGTCCGATGTGTTCAAGGGCATCGTGGCCAATGGCCGCGGCGATCTGCTCGCCGCCCAAGGCAAGCGCGACGACGCGCGCGCGGCCTACAAACTCGCGCTCGAGTCGCTGCCGAAGAGCGACAGCTCCGAGCGCCAGCTGATCCAGTTCAAGCTCGACGCGCTGGGCGGTTAAGCGCCGCGAGCTACGACCAACTGGCCTTTCTTTAACCTTAACCTATTTCCTGAATGCTTCGTCCACCGATGAATCTGCTGAAACGTTACGCTGTGCCCGTTGTCTGTGCGATGACCGTCCTCGCCCTCGCGGCATGCTCATCCACGAAAGACGAGCGCCGTGTGCCGACGCCGCTCACCGAGTTCAAGCCCGTGCTCGACGTGCAGCAAGCCTGGAAGACGAGCGTCGGTAAGGCAGGCCGCTATCTGTTCTCGCCGGTCGCGGTCGGCGGCGCGGTGTACGCAGCCGGCGCGAACGGCTCGGTTGCGAAGATCGACGCGCAAACCGGCAAGGACATCTGGCGAGTCAAGCTGCACGACGACATCTCCGCGGGCGTCGGCAGCGACGGCACGTTGACGGCGGTCGGCGGCCTGAAGGGCGATGTCTACGTGCTCGGCGCGGACGGCAAGCAATTGTGGACGGCGAAGGCGCCCGGCGAAATCATCTCGCCGCCGCTCGTCGGCAACGGTCTCGTGGTCGTGCGTACCGTGGACGGCCAGATCGTCGCGTTCAACGCGCAAACCGGCGAGCAGAAGTGGAATTATCGCAACCGCGCGGTGCCGCTGAATTTGCGCGTGTCGTTGGGCATGACGTTCGCGGGCGACGCCGCGGTGCTGGCCGGTTTCCCCGGCGGCTCGTTCTCGGCGATCAATCTGCAAAGCGGTGAAGCCTACTGGCAGATGCCGGTTTCATACCCGAAGGGCGTGACGGAAGTGGAGCGTATCAACGACGTGACCGGTCCCCCGACGCTGGTCGGCTCGGAAACGTGCGCGGTAACCTTCCAGGGTCAGATTGGCTGTTTCGACGCGAATTCGGGCCGGGCGCTGTGGGAAAAAGCATTCTCGAGCGCGAGCGGTCTTGCGCAGGACGACCGTGCGGTCGTCGCGGCTGACGACTGGTCGGTCGTCTCCGCGTTCGACGTCACTAACGGCACTCCGCTGTGGAAGAACGACAAGCTGAAGAACCGCGAGCTGGGCGTGCCGTTCATCCTCGGCCACGCGGCGGTGCTCGGTGACTATCAGGGCTACGTGCACTTCCTGTCGCGCGACGACGGCACGCTCGTCGCCCGCATGAAGACCGACGGCAGCGCGATTAGCGCGGCCCCGGTGCTGGCCGGCGAGACGCTTGTCGTGCAAACGCGCGACGGCGACCTGTACGGCTATCGTCCGCGTTGATCGCGCGGCAACGCCGTGCAGCGTGCGGGCCGGCGTTGCCGGCCACGCGTGTTTTTCCGGTGCCCGCGTAGGGCGTCACATGACAGCAGATAAATTTCGCCGGGCCGGCTGATCCGGCGAGATCGACAAGCGGTCTATCAAGCAGGCGGTTAACAAAGCAGGCCTTCGACAAGAGCCGCCGGAAAAGCGATCGACAGCAGCGGCGGGCTCACTTAGCGCAACCAGGCGGGCCACGCGAGCGGATCAACAAGAGCGATCAACAAGAGCGGCCCACGCAGTCCTGGCGGCTGTTTGCGGCGCGGTCTCGAACTGTATCGCAAGGCGCGCGGCGTCACCAGCGCGCGAGCCGCCAGGCAGCAAGACGTACCTAGGCAGCCCGATGGCGCTACCCAATCAGCCAAACCCCCGTCCGCCTCGGCGCGCATCTGGATAGCGCAGCCGGGGCTGGCCGAATTCGTGATAATTTGCGTCAAACGCTGCCGTATAGCGGCGCAATGGCGTCGCCATGCGGACGGTCGATTCCGATCCGCGTTTCACCGTGAACAACGTCTGATGAAACCCGTTATTGCCCTCGTCGGGCGCCCCAATGTGGGGAAATCCACGCTCTTCAATCGTCTCACGCGCTCGCGTGAGGCGCTCGTCGCCGACTTGCCCGGCCTGACCCGCGATCGCCACTACGGCGAAGGGCGCACCGGCGAGCGTCCCTATCTCGTCGTCGACACGGGCGGTTTCGAGCCCGTCGCGAAAGACGGCATCCTGCACGAAATGGCGCGCCAGACGCGCCAGGCGGTGGAGGAGTCGGACATCGTCGTGTTCATCGTCGACGGCCGCAATGGTCTCGCGCCGCAAGACAAGGTGATTGCCGACTATCTGCGCAAGACCGGGCGGCCCATTTTCCTCGTCGTCAACAAGGCGGAGGGGATGAAGTACAGCGCGGTGGCGGCTGACTTCTACGAACTCGGTCTCGGCGACCCGCGCGCGATTTCGGCCGCGCACGGCGACGGCGTGACGGAAATGATCAACGAGGCGCTCGGCGTCGCGTATGCGGGCCAGCCGGAAGAGAGCGACGAGGAGAAGGCGGCGCACGGCATCAAGATCGCAATCGTCGGCCGGCCGAACGTCGGCAAGTCCACGCTGATCAATGCGCTCGTCGGCGAAGAGCGCGTGATCGCATTCGATCTGCCCGGCACCACGCGCGATTCGATTTACGTGGACTTCGAGCGCCAGGGCAAGCCCTACACGCTGATCGACACAGCAGGCTTGCGCCGCCGCGGCAAGGTGTTCGAGGCGATCGAAAAGTTCTCGGTCGTGAAAACGCTGCAGTCGATTTCGGACGCCAATGTCGTGATTCTGCTGCTCGACGCGCGCCAGGACATTTCGGACCAGGACGCGCATATCGCCGGCTTTGTGGTCGAGCAGGGCCGTGCGCTGGTGGTGGGCGTGAACAAGTGGGACGGGCTGGATTCGCATGTGCGCGAGCGCACGAAAGCAGATCTGGAGCGCAAACTAAAATTTCTCGACTTCGCCAAATTCCATTTCATTTCCGCTGCGGAAAAGACTGGCATTGGCCCGCTGATGCGCTCCGTGGACGACGCCTACGCGGCCGCCATGTCGAAGCTGCCCACGCCGAAGCTCACGCGTGCGCTGATCGAGGCGGTGGAGTTCCAGCAGCCGCGCCGCCGTGGACCGGTGCGGCCGAAATTGCGTTACGCGCACCAGGGCGGACAGAATCCGCCGATCATCGTGATTCACGGCAACGCACTCGACGCCATCACCGAAACGTACAAACGCTACCTTGAAAACCGCTTCCGGGAAACTTTCAAGCTGACTGGGACTCCATTGCGAATAGAGTTCAGATCGTCGACGAACCCTTACGCGGACAAAGGCTGAAACCCGCGTGTGCGTTGGGTTTGGCCGCCTCGGCAGGGGCCCCGCGCGAAAACGAAAATCGGCTATAGTGTAGCGGTTGACGGCAGATATCTTTTTCTTCTGTCGTCAATTCAGTCAACCTGCAAAAAATACGGAGTTTGCTATGAGCAACAAAGGGCAATTGTTACAAGACCCGTTTTTGAACGCACTGCGTAAAGAGCATGTGCCGGTGTCGATCTACCTGGTCAACGGCATCAAGCTTCAAGGGAACATCGAATCGTTCGACCAGTACGTCGTGTTGCTCAGGAATACGGTCACCCAGATGGTCTATAAGCACGCAATCTCGACTGTCGTGCCAGCCCGTCCGGTGAATTTCCACCCGGATTCCGAACAGTCATAACCCCGCCGCGGCCGGCGTAGCGTCGCCCGTCGGCGATTATTCCGGCCGCCTTATTTTGATACCCTCTAATTTGATCAATGCAGCGCTTGTCGGCATCGACTTCGGTAAGATCGATTTCGAAGCCAGTCTCGAAGAACTCAGTCTGCTCGCGCAAAGCGCGGGTGCGAATCCTCTAGTTACCCTCACCGGGCGCCGCGCCAGCCCCGACGCGAAAATGTTCGTCGGCAGCGGCAAGGCCGAAGAACTGCGTCTTGCGTGTGAGGCGAACGACATCGAACTCGTCATCTTCAATCACGCTCTTGCGCCGGCCCAGCAGCGCAATCTGGAGCAAGCGCTTAATCGGCGCGTGGTCGACCGCACTAGTCTCATCCTCGATATTTTTGCGCAACGCGCCCGCAGCCACGAAGGCAAGCTGCAAGTGGAACTCGCGCAATTGCAGTATCTGTCCACGCGCCTGATCCGCGCATGGACTCACCTCGAGCGGCAAAAAGGCGGTATCGGCCTGCGCGGCCCGGGTGAAACGCAGCTCGAAACCGACCGCCGGCTGATCGGCGAGCGCATCAAGGCGCTCAAGTCGCGCCTCGACAAGCTGCGCCGCCAGCGCTCGCGCAATCAGACCATGTCGGTGTCGCTCGTCGGTTATACGAACGCGGGCAAGTCCACGCTCTTCAATGCGCTGACGAAGGCACAGGCGTACGCGGCCGGCCAGCTTTTCGCCACCCTCGACACGACTTCGCGGCGCGTGTATCTCGGCGACGAAGCGGGGCAGGTGGTGGTGTCCGACACGGTCGGCTTCATCCGCGAGTTGCCGCACCAACTGGTCGCGGCGTTTCGCGCCACGCTCGAGGAAACGATTCACGCCGATCTGCTGCTGCATGTGGTGGATGCGTCGAGCGCCGTGCGGCTCGACCAGATCGATCAGGTGAACGAGGTATTGCACGCAATCGGCGCGGACACGATCCGGCAGGTGCTCGTGTTCAACAAGATCGACGCCGTGCCCGAGTTGGCGGCCCGTGGCGAAGCGGTCGAGCGGGACGAGTATGGTAATATTTCGCGCGTCTTTTTGAGCGCGCGCACGGGGCAAGGGCTGGATACATTGCGCGCTGAGATCGCGACTGCCGAACCTCTTCCCGACACGCTGCTGGACTCCTCGGAAGAAGACCGCTCGGCAGCACACGCGAGCACCGCGAGGTTCCCGAACTCGGGCACTGACCCGTTCCGATTGCACTGACCTGCACTGACCCGCTGTCTACTCTGGTGAACGAACACAGGTGAACGATTACAACGAGCGGAGTATCTGGCTGCACATGCGCACCATGCTTTCACTGAACGATCCCCGCTGGGGCCGTGGCGACGGCAATGGCGAGCGCCAGCGGCCGGTCGAGCCGAAGCGCCCGCAGGCCAAGGACGGTGAAGGTCCGCCCGATCTCGACGAGATGTGGCGGGATTTCAACCGTCGTTTGAGCCGGATGTTCGGCCGCAAGGGCGGCGTCGGCGGCGGGCGCCCTGACAACGGCCGTGGCGCGCGCATCGGCGTCGGCATCGTGATCGGCGTGCTGATCGCCATCTATCTCGGCAGCGGTGTGTTCGTCGTGCAGGACGGCCAGGCCGGCGTCGTCATGCAGTTCGGCCAGTATCGCTACACGGCCGCGCGCGGCGTGCACTGGCGCTTGCCGTATCCGTTCCAGACCCACGAGCTCGTCAATATCGGCCAGGTTCGCCAGGCGGAAATCGGCCGCAACAACGTGGTGCGTCTTGAGAATGTGAAAGACGCGTCCATGCTGACGCACGACTCGGACATCGTCGACGTGCGTTTTGCGGTGCAATACCAGATCCGCAAGCCGACCGATTACCTTTTTCGCAGCGTCGATCCCGACCAGAGCGTGATGCAGGCCGCTCAGGCGGCGGTGCGCGGCATCGTCGGCACCCACAGTGGACAAGAGATTCTTGATCAGGATCGCGAAGCAATCCGGCAGCAGTTGATGGCCGCCATCCAGACGTCGCTCGATCAGTATCAGTCGGGCCTGGCCGTCACCGGCGTGACAATTCAGGCGGTGCAGGTGCCCGACCAGGTGCAGACCGCGTTCGACGAGGCCGCCAAGGTGCGCCAGGAAAACGAGCGTGCGAAGCGCGACGCGCAGGCCTACGCGCAGGACCTGCTGCCGCGCGCGCAAGCTGACGTGGCGCGCCAGATCGACAACGCAAAAAAGTACAGCGACAAGACGGTCGCTCAGGCACAGGGCGACGCCGACCGCTTCAAGGAAGTCTATGCGCAGTACTCGAAGGCGCCGGCGGTGATTCGCGAGCGCATGTACCTGGAAACCATGCAGCAGATCTATTCGAATACGACCAAGGTGTTTGTGGACAACCGCGGCGGCAACAACGTGCTGTATCTGCCGCTCGACAAGCTCGTCGAGCAAACGCGTCAGCGCGTGGCGGACGCCGCGGCGGCTGCATCGGCTGCGACCGCTGCATCCGGCGCGGCTGCGGCCGGCGCTTCGCAGGCAGCCAATTCTGGCGCCGTGGGCGCGGGTGGATCGGCGGCTGCCACCGCCGGCGCCGCGGCGTCGGGGGCGGCTTCCGCCGCAGCCGCCACGCCTGCGAGCCGCGCGGCGGCGAGCAGCGATCCGCTGCGTTCGCGCGAGTCCTTCCGCAGCCGTATGCGCGAAGACGACGTTCAATAAGGAGCGCACAACATGAACAAGATCATTGCGGTTGTCATTCTGCTGTTCGCCGCTTCGTCGATGGTATTCGTGGTCAACCAGCGTCATATGGCAGTGCTGTCCTCGCGCGGCGACGCGGCGCCTGCATTGCTCGGCCCCGGTCTGCACGTGAAGTTGCCGCCGCCGTTGCAAACCGTCACGCTCGTCGACAACCGCATCCAGTCGCTCGACGCGCCGGACGAAGACCGCTACGTCACCGCGGACAAAAACGAATTGCTGGCGAACCCGGTCGTCAAATACCGCGTGACCGATCCGCTCAAGCTGCTCGCCGAAACTAAGGGTGACGTGCAAAGCCTGCCGGAGCGTCTCGCGCTCGTCGCGCGCGGCGCGTTGACCGACGGTTTCGGCAAGTACACGCTCGCCGATGCGCTGGCCAAACAGCAGGCGCTTGCCGATGAGGCGCGCGGCGCGATGGACAGGACGGCGGCATCGCTCGGCGTCTCGGTGGTGGACGTTCAATTGACGCGCGTCGATTTTCCGGCGTCCATGGCGGACTCGGTCTACAAGCGGATGATCGCGGAGCGCGAACAGATCGCGGCCGACGAACGCGCGAAGGGCACCGCCGAGGCGGACAAGATCAAGGCGGATGCGCTCGTCCAGCAGCAGGCCATTCTCGCGGACGGTTATCGCGAGGCGCAAACCATCAAGGGCGAGGGCGACGCGAAAGCAGCGGAGATCGCCGCGCAGGCATACGGCAGCGACCCAGAGTTCTATCAGTTTTATCAAAGCATGCAGGCGTACCGGAACACCTTCAAGCCCGGCGACGTGATCGTGGTCGATCCGAGCAGCGAGTTCTTCCGCTTCATGCGTAGTCCGACCGGCGGCGCAGCCCCGGACGCTTCCGCGGCCTCGCGCAAACACTAATAACCGGGAACGCCGCGGCATTCGCATCGCGGTCCCTTCTTTCGCATGGATATAGTCGGCTCGTTACTGCTCGCGATCGCGTTGATGCTGGTTATCGAGGGGATGTTCCCGTTCGTTTTTCCGGGCGCCTGGCGCGACACGTTCCGTAAAATAGCGGAACGGCCGGCGCATCAGATCCGCATAGGCGGCCTGATCGTCATGCTGCTCGGACTGATTCTGCTGTTTTTCGTGACCTGACGCAGAGCGCCGTAGCGGCGCGAGGCGCAAGGCCGCCCTGTTTCCGCGTCCACGGCTGCGCGCCTTGACAGGAATCGCTGCGCATTGCCGGCGATTCTGGCGAGCCGTTGCGCCGCCGCCGTCTGTCGAAGTCGCCAGAATCGAGCCTCGGCTCGCCATTCACACTCATTACCGGCGCATTCTGCCGCCGTGTTCAACGTCGTAGGACTGTATCGATGTCGACCTGGTTACTTCCCGAGAACATTGCCGACGTGCTGCCGTCGGAGGCCCGCAAGATCGAAGAATTGCGGCGTCGCCTGCTGGACCGTTTCCGTTCGTACGGCTACGAGATGGTCATGCCGCCGCTGCTCGAGTACATCGAGTCGCTGCTGACGGGCGGCGGGTACGATCTGAATCTGCGCACCTTCAAGCTCGTCGACCAGTTGTCCGGGCGCACGCTCGGTCTGCGCGCCGACATCACGCCGCAGGTCGCACGCATCGACGCGCATTTGCTGAACCGCCAGGGCGTCACGCGGCTTTGCTACGCAGGGAACGTCGCGCATACGCGGCCGCGCGGTCTGCACGCCACGCGCGAGCAGATCCAGATCGGCGCGGAAATCTACGGCCATGCGGGTCTCGAAGCCGACCTCGAAATCCAGCAACTGATGCTCGATGCGCTGCACCTCGCCGGACTCGGCAAAGTGCGCCTCGACTTGTGCCACGCGGGCGTGCTCGCGGCACTGATCGATGCCGAACCGGCGGCCGCGGAACTCGGTCAGGCGCTATACGACGCGCTGGCCGGCAAGGACGTGCCGCGGCTCGTCGAACTGACCGCGGACCTCACGGCTGTCACGCGCGATGCACTGCGCGCGCTGCCTTCGCTTTACGGCGACGCCTCGGTGCTCGACGAGGCGCGCGCGCGCCTGCCGAATGCGCTGGCCATCGCCCGCGCGCTCGACGACCTCGCGTTTCTCGCGAGCCAGGTGGAAGGCGCCGAAGTCATGATCGACCTGGCCGATCTGCGCGGCTACGCGTATCACAGCGGCGTGATGTTCTCCGCGTATGTCGACGGCGTGCCGAACGCGGTGGCGCGCGGCGGCCGTTACGACCACGTGGGGCAGGCGTACGGCCGCGCACGGGCGGCGACGGGCTTTTCGCTCGATCTTCGCGAAGTCGCGCGCATTTCGCCGGTGGAAGCGCGCAGCAGCGCGATCCTCGCGCCGTGGCAGCACGACGACGCGCTGCGCGTGAGCGTCGCCGCATTGCGCGACGCCGGCGAAGTCGTGATCCAAGCGCTGCCCGGTCACGAGCACGATCTGGATGAATTCGCGTTCGACCGCGTGTTGGTCGAGCGCAACGGCGCATGGACCGTCGAACCGCGCGCGTAAGCGTGCTTCGATCGTGCCGCCCGCGGGCTTGTGCGCGGGCACTTCAAGGGGCGCCGCACCTGTCCTGTATGCGTCGCCGACCATCGCGCGGCCGTCGGCTATGACCGGCCGCGCGCCTTTCGCCATACCCACCATAACGTGCATACCGTTGAGCGGAAACGGAAAAATTCCGGAAGCGTCCGCGAACATAGGTAAAATATGTTTTTAACCAGCTTACGAAACAACATGTCTGCCAGCGCAGTGAATGTGAACCCCGGGCGTAACGTCGTCGTCGTGGGAACCCAGTGGGGTGATGAAGGCAAGGGCAAGATCGTCGACTGGTTGACGGACCACGCTCAAGGCGTCGTTCGCTTCCAGGGCGGTCACAATGCCGGCCACACGCTTATCATCGGCGGCAAGAAAACCATCTTGTGTCTGATTCCGTCGGGCATCATGCATCCCGGCATCGCGTGCTACATCGGCAATGGCGTCGTGTTGTCGCCGGAAGCGCTGTTCAAGGAAATCGGCGAGCTCGAAGCCGCGGGCGTCGACGTTCAGAAGCGCCTCTTCATTTCGGAAGCCACCACGCTCATCCTGCCGTACCACATTGCCATCGACCAGGGCCGCGAAGCGCGCCGTGGCCCGAGCAAGATCGGCACGACCGGCCGCGGCATCGGCCCGGCTTACGAAGACAAGGTTGCGCGCCGCGGCCTGCGCGTGCAGGACCTGCTCGAGCCGGCCACGTTTGCCGAGCGCCTGCGCGAAAACCTCGACTATCACAACTTCGTGCTGACCCAGTACCTGGGCGTCGCGGCTGTCGACTTCCAGCAGACGCTCGACACGATGCTGGGCTACGCCGACCGTCTGAAGCCTATGGTCACGGATGTGTCGCGCCGTCTCTACGACGCGAATGCCGCGGGCAGCAACCTGCTGTTCGAAGGCGCGCAAGGCACGCTGCTCGATATCGACCACGGCACCTATCCGTTCGTCACGTCGAGCAACTGCGTCGCGGGCGCGGCAACGGCGGGCGCGGGCGTCGGTCCGCAAAAGCTCAACTACATTCTCGGCATCACCAAGGCGTATTGCACGCGCGTCGGTTCGGGCCCGTTCCCGAGCGAGCTGTACGACACCGACAACGCCGCGCGCCAGGAAGCCATCGGACTGGAACTTGCCACCGTCGGCAAGGAATTCGGTTCGGTCACCGGCCGTCCGCGCCGCACCGGCTGGCTCGACGTCGCCGCGCTGCGCCGCTCGATCCAGATCAACGGCGTGTCGGGCCTGTGCATGACCAAGCTGGACGTGCTGGACGGCCTCGACGAAGTGAAGCTGTGCGTGGGCTACACCGTCGACGGCCAGAACGTCGATCTGCTGCCGCGCGGCGCGTCGGAAGTCGCGCGCTGCGAGCCGGTCTACGAAACCTTCGCGGGCTGGAAGGAAAGCACTGTGGGCATTAAGGAATGGGACAAGCTGCCGGCGAACGCGCGTGCGTATCTGTCGCGCGTGCAGGAAGTGGCGGGCATTCCGATCGACATGGTGTCGACCGGCCCGGATCGCGACGAGACCATTCTGCTTCGTCATCCGTTCAAGGCTTAAGCGATGGTGCAAGGTGTACCCATGATTGCGATGAAAGATCCGCGCAACGACGATAAAAACCTGTGGGTCGGCTGGGACGAATAGCACCGGCTGATTGAATTGCTGGCCCTCGCGGTGCATGAGTCGGGCTGGAAGTTCGACAAGATCCTGTGCCTCGCGCGCGGCGGTCTGCGCGTGGGCGACCGGCTTTCGCGCATCTACGATCTGCCGCTCGCCATTCTTGCCACGAGTTCGTATCGCGAAGCGGCCGGCACGGAGCAGGGCGAGCTCGACATCGCGCAATACATAACGATGACGCGCGGCGAACTGCACGGCAATGTGCTGCTGGTCGACGACCTCGTCGATTCCGGTGTGACGCTCGCACGTGTTCAGCAGCATCTGAAGGAACGCTATCCGGCCATCACGGCGGTCCGTTCAGCGGTGCTCTGGTACAAGGGCTGTTCGAAGGTGAAGCCCGACTACCACGTGCAGTATCTGCCGACCAATCCGTGGATTCATCAACCGTTCGAGGAGTGGGACACGGTTCGCCCGCACAACCTGGGCGCGTGGATCAAGCGCGGCATGGCGCAAGCGCAGGAGTCCTCGGAAAAGCGCAGGAGTCCTCGGAAAAGTGATGCGTTGCGCGCGCATCCTGAGCGGAGCCCGATTGGGCTCCGTTTTTTTATGCGCAAGCCGCCTTGCGCGGCGCTTCGCCGGCGCGCCATGACATTGGCCGCACAGCAATCTGCGCAGCAGACGCGCCCAAGTCGCAGTGCTACACTGCGCGGACCGTCCACGTGGTGTATCCACAACAAGCCGGGCGGCTTCAGACGGGCGGTTTAGAATAGCGGTCGTTTTTTCCGCCCAGGAAACGGATTTCCTCGCGTTTATGACAGATAACAATCACGTGCACAAACAGCCACTGCCTTCCCTCGCGCTGGCCGCGATCGGAGTGGTGTTCGGCGACATCGGCACGAGCCCGCTGTACTCGCTCAAGGAAGCGTTCAGCCCGTCGCACGGCATTCCGCTCACCGAGCAATCCATCCTGGGCGTGATTTCGCTGCTGTTCTGGGCGATCGTGATCGTGGTCGGCATCAAGTACGTGCTGTTCGTGATGCGCGCGGACAACAACAGCGAGGGCGGCGTGCTCGCGCTGATGGCGCTGGCGCTGCGTTCACTGGACGAAAAATCGAAAATGGCCGGCTTGCTGATGATGCTCGGCATCTTCGGCGCCTGCATGTTTTATGGCGACGCGGTGATTACCCCCGCCATTTCCGTGATTTCCGCGGTCGAGGGTCTCGAAATCGCCGCGCCTCATCTGTCTCATCTGGTGTTGCCGCTCACCATCGTCATTCTCGTGCTGTTGTTCTGGATTCAACGGCACGGCACGGCGACCGTCGGCCGGCTGTTCGGTCCCATCATGGTGCTGTGGTTCGTCGTGCTGGCCGCGCTCGGGCTCTGGCATATCGTGCAATCGCCGAATGTGATCCGCGCGCTGAACCCGTATTACGCGTACACATTTATGGCCGCGCACGTGCTGCAAGCCTACGTCGTGCTGGGCTCCGTCGTGCTGGTGCTGACGGGCGCCGAGGCGCTGTACGCCGACATGGGCCACTTCGGCGCGAAGCCTATCCGCATGGGCTGGTACGTGCTGGTCATGCCGTCGCTCGTGCTGAATTATTTCGGCCAGGGCGCGCTGCTGATGCACGACGCGAAAGCGATCGAAAATCCCTTCTTCCTGCTTGCGCCGCAATGGGCGTTGCTGCCGCTCGTGGTGCTGTCGACGGTCGCCACCGTGATTGCTTCGCAGGCGGCGATCTCGGGCGCGTATTCGTTGACGAGCCAGGCGATCCAGCTCGGCTACGTGCCGCGCATGAAGATACTGCACACGTCGGAGCTGGCTATCGGTCAGATCTATGTGCCCGTGGTGAACTGGATGCTACTGTTCATCATTCTGTGCATCGTGATTGCGTTCAAGAGCTCGGATAACCTCGCGGCGGCCTACGGCATTGCCGTGACCGCCACCATGGTCATCACCACGATCCTGGCTTGCGTCGTGATGGTGAAGGTGTGGAACTGGAACAAGATCCTCGTCGCGCTGATCATCGGCGTGTTCATGACGATCGATCTCGGCTTTTTCGGCGCGAATCTGCTGAAGGTCGAAGAGGGCGGCTGGCTGCCTCTCGGTATCGGCGCGTTGCTGTTCTTCCTGCTGATGACGTGGTTCAAGGGCAGGATGATCGTGAAGGAGCGCACGGCCGCCGACGGTATTCCGCTGATGCCGTTCCTGCAAGGCCTGCTCGCGCATCCGCCGCATCGTGTGTCCGGCACCGCGATCTACCTCACGGGCAGCGACTCGCTCGTGCCGGTCAGCCTGCTGCACAACCTCAAGCACAACAAGGTGCTGCATGAGCGCACGATTTTCCTGACCTTCATCACGCGCGACATTCCGTATGTGAACGACGCAGAGCGCGTGACGGTGAGGAATATCGACGGCGGTCTGTATCTGGTGAAGGCCGCATACGGTTTCAACGAGACGCCGGACGTGAAGGCCGTGCTCACGGAAATCGCGCGCACGCACGACATGACGTTCGAGCTGATGGACACGTCGTTCTTCCTCGCGCGCGAAACGGTCGTGCCCACGCAATTGCCCGGCATGTCGGTGTGGCGTGAGCGCGTGTTCGCGTGGATGCATCAGAACGCCGCCAAGCCGACGGACTTCTTCAGCATTCCGGCCAATCGCGTGGTGGAGTTGGGAACCAAGATCGAAATCTGACGGCGCGGGTTGTGCGCCGCATGCAGGCATCGCGACGTGTCTGCCGGAAATAAAAAAACCCCACGCAGTTGCGTGGGTTTTTTATTGTCTCCCACGCGTGGATGAGAGACGGCGTGCGTTCGGTGATGTGCAGGCGTTGCTGCACACACCGACCCCGCAGGCTCCTTACTTCTGCTTGAGCTTCGCGAACGCCGCGGCCATTGCGCCGCCCGGTTCGGGTTCGCGCGCGCGTTGCGGCGCGCCGCGCCCGTTGCAGCCGGAGCGGCCGAAGCTGCCGCGATCCTGCTGGCCACCGCCGCTGCGGGCCGCGGCCGCGCCGAACTCGTCGTCAAGACGCATGGTGAGCGCGATGCGTTGCCGCTTCACGTCGACTTCGAGCACCTTGACCTTGACGATCTGTCCGGCCTTCACGACCTCGTGCGGATCCTTGATGAACTTCGTCGACATGGCCGACACGTGCACGAGACCGTCCTGGTGCACGCCCACGTCGATGAACGCGCCGAATGCCGCCACGTTCGTCATCACACCTTCGAGCACCATGCCGGGGGTCAGGGCGCTGACCTTTTCGACGCCTTCGCGGAACGTCGCGGTCTTGAATTCCGGACGCGGATCGCGGCCCGGCTTTTCCAGCTCGAGCAGAATGTCGCGCACCGTCGGCAGACCGAAACGATCGTCGACGAATTCGGCGGGCGACAGGCCGCGCAGCGCGTCGCGGTTGCCGAGCACCTCGCCAGCCTGCTTGTTGATCTTTGCAAGAATCCGCTGGACGACCGGATACGCTTCCGGGTGCACCGACGAGCGGTCGAGCGGATTTTCGCCGTTGTTGATGCGCAAAAAGCCCGCCGCCTGTTCGAACGTCTTGTCGCCGAGACGCGGCACCTTGCGCAGATGCTCGCGCGAAGGGAACGGGCCGTTCGCGTCGCGATAGTCGACGATATTGCGAGCCAGCGTGGCGTTGAGCCCCGACACGCGCGCGAGCAGCGCGACCGACGCGGTATTCGCATCCACGCCGACCGCGTTCACGCAGTCTTCGACCACGGCGTCGAGCGAGCGCGCCAGTTCGCGCTGGTTCACGTCGTGCTGATATTGGCCTACGCCGATCGCCTTCGGCTCGATCTTCACGAGTTCCGCGAGCGGGTCTTGCAAACGACGCGCGATGGACACCGCGCCGCGCAGCGACACGTCCATGTCCGGAAACTCCTTGGCCGCCAGTTCCGATGCCGAGTACACCGACGCGCCTGCCTCGGACACGACGATCTTCTGCAGCTTCAGTTCCGGATGACGCGCGATCAGCTCGCTCGCGAGCTTGTCCGTCTCACGCGAGGCCGTGCCGTTGCCGATGCTGATCAGTTCGGCCTGCGTTTGCGCGCACAGCCGCGCGAGTTTTGCGATGGAGCCGTCCCAGTCGCGGCGCGGCTCGTGCGGATAGATGGTGTCCGTGGCGAGCACTTTGCCGGTACGGTCCACCACGGCCACCTTCACGCCGGTGCGCAAGCCCGGATCGAGGCCGATCACGGCCTTCGGTCCCGCCGGCGCGGCCAGCAGCAGGTCCTTCAGATTGCGCGCGAACACGCGAATCGCTTTCGTGCTCGGCTTCGTCGCGCAGGTTGGTCAGCAGCTCGTTTTCGAGGTGCGGCTGCACCTTCACGCGCCAGCACCAGCGGCACACGTCCGAGAGCCATTTGTCGGCCGGACGGTTTTGATTCGCAATGCCGAAATGACGCGCGATCAGCGCCTCGCCCGGATGCGGCACCTGTGCGTCCAGTTTTTCGCCGAGGCCGAGCTTGATCATCAGCACGCCTGCATTGCGGCCGCGGAACAGCGCGAGCGCGCGATGCGACGGCACGGTGCGCAGCGTTTCGGCGTAGTCGTAGTAGTCGCGGAATTTTTCTTCTTCAGCGGTTTCCTTGCCTTCGACCACTTTCGACGACACCACGCCCTGGTTGAACAGGTAATCGCGCAACTTGCCGAGCAGCTCCGCGGTTTCGCCGAACTGTTCGGAGAGGATGTCGCGCGCGCCGTCGAGCGCGGCCTTTACGTCGGCAACACCTTGCTCGGCGTCCACGTAGGCCGCCGCTTCGGTTTGCGGGTCGAGCAGCGGATTGCCGAGCAGCGCGTCGGCGAGCGGCTGCAGACCGGCTTCGCGGGCGATCTGCGCGCGCGTGCGGCGCTTCGGCTTGTACGGGAGATACAGGTTTCGAGCACCTGCTTGCTGTCGGCGCCTTCGATCGCGGTGCGCAGCTCGTCGGTGAGCTTGCCCTGTTCGTCGATGCTCGCGATGATCGCCGCGCGGCGGTCTTCCAGCTCGCGTAGATACAGCAGGCGCTCTTCGAGGTTGCGCAACTGCATGTCGTCGAGATTGCCGGTCACTTCCTTACGGTAGCGCGCGATGAACGGAACAGTCGCTCCTTCGTCGAGGAGTTCCACCGCGGCCGCGACCTGGCGCGGCTGGACGGACAGTTCGGCGGCGATGCGCTGTACGATCTTGAGTGCTACGGTTTCCGTCATAAGCTGTTGGGTTTCCTGCGGACTCGGACAAGGGCCGTGCGCCGACGGCGCGTTGCGGCGCCGCGCATGCAGTGCGTGCGCGCTGCGACCCGATTGCTGGAGCCGGGCATTTTGCCACAAATGCCAAAGGGCTCAACCGCGCCGGGGTGATAGAATTTCGGGCATGTTCCGTCGACCCTCTTTGACAATTGCCAATTCCGTTGCGAACCTCCTTTCTGTTCAACCGCCAGGGCTCGCGCCCGGTCTCCCGCTCGCCACATTTGCCGCCGTTCGCCGTGCGCCGGCCGTCCGCTTCGCGGCGAACTGAGCCGACTCGTATCGATACTGGCGCGCCTTTGGCGGGCCGCACGTTTTTGGCATCTTGCGCGGCATTCGTCGTGGCCGCGGTGCTGGTCATGCCGGCGCCTGCTGCGGCGCAGTCGGCGGCGTCAACAGTGGCGCCCGCCGCCATGCCCGCGGCGGCGCCAACCCAGGCTGGCACGCGGGGCGTGAGCGCCGACGCGAAGGCCTCCGCCGATGCGCCTGCAAACACGGCAACCTTCGACAGCGAATTCGACGCGCGCCAGAAAGCGCTGGATCAACGCACCGAGGAAAACAATTATCGCTATGGTGTCGCCGAGCATAACTGTTACAGCAATTTTTTCGTCAATCACTGTCTGAACAAGGCGCGCGACGAGATGCGCACCGTGCAGGCGCAGATCCGCAAGGAACAGCTTGCGCTCGACGGCGAGGAGCGCGCGGAGCGCGCCCGCAAGCGCGACGAGCAGGCGGCGCTCAAGCGCGCCCAGGACGAGGCGAGTGCGCCGCAGCGTGCCGCCGAAGACGCGCGCAACGCACAGGCGTACGAAGAGAAACAGCGCCAGCACGAGCTCGACCAGGCACAGCGCAATGCCGAGGCGCCGCAGCGCAGCGCCAACGCCGAAGCTTACGAGGAAAAGCAGCGTCAGCACGCAATCGATCAGGCGCAGCGCGGCATCAGCCCGTCGCAGGCGGCGGCCAATCAGCGGGCGTACGATCAGAAGCAGGGCGACTTCCAGCGCAAGCTCGAGGAGGCCCGGCGGCAGGGCGCACAGAAAGCGCAGGAGCGCGTCGAGAAGCAGCAGAGTTTCGAAAAGAAACAGGCCGAAGCGGCTCAACATAAAGCGGACGTCGAAGCACGCCAGAAGCAGGCCGCCGAAAAGGCCGAGCAGAAACGTCAGGAACAGTTGAAGCAGCAGAAGCAGTTGGAAGAAGAGCAGCAGAGACAGCAGCAACAGTAGTCAGCCGCGCGCTGCCGTGCTCATGTCGGGCTGTCGTTGCGCTCACCTGGTATGTCCGCGGGGCCGCGCGGTTGTACGCGGTTGTAATATTGCGGTAGTGCAGGTCGTAGCGAGTGTACGCAGAATTGCAGACAGTCGCCGTAACGCGTTTTGAGCCGGACAGCAACCTCAGGTAACGGGCTGAACATGGCAACCATGCAGCCCACGCTACAGTCGAGCGGAGGCGAGCATGCGGGATCAACATCAGGTCATCAACGCGGACACGCTTCGCGACCGGATTCTGCAACTGGAATCGGAGCACAGTGGGCTCGACCGTTTGATCGACCGAATGTCGGACGAGCCCGGCATTGACGACTTCGAGTTGCGGCGCCTGAAAAAGCGCAAACTCAAAGTCAAGGACACCATCATCTTGCTGCAGTTGCAGCTCGAACCGGACGTACGCGCCTGAGTTCGCGGCCTGGCAGGCGCCGGGCGCGCGCCGCGCGGACCGGACTTTGCAGGAAACGCTTGCCTTGAATTCACCGCTTGAAACTCCACGACGCGCGAGTAGCGCCGACGATGCTTCAGACGCCGGCGCACCCGCGCCGCGCCCTGCCGCGTTTCCGCTCAGTGCGTCGCTCGATCCCCGCCGCGCCGCGGAGCTGAACGAAATTTTCGCCGACAACGGCTTGCTGGCCCGGCAAATCGACGGCTATCGCTCGCGGGCGTCGCAAATCGAGATGTCGCGCGCCGTCGCCGCCGCCATGGAAGCGTCGGGCCGCGCGATGCCCGAGCCTGCAATGTTCGAGGCGCAAAAGCATCCGGCACGGCGCCTGCAAACGGGCGGCGCCGACGCCGCAGCGCAGCCGCCCGAGGCCGACGAAGCACAGGCGCTCGACGGCGGCGAGAACACGCTGATCGTCGAGGGCGGCACCGGCACCGGCAAGACCTATGCGTACCTCGTGCCGGCCATGCTGTGGGGCGGCAAGGTGATCGTGTCCACGGGCACCAAGCACCTGCAGGACCAGCTCTTTCAGCGCGATATTCCGACCGTGCGCGACGCGCTCGCCGTGCCCGTGTCGGTGGCCATGCTCAAGGGCCGCGCGAACTACCTCTGTCATTACTATCTGCAGCGCACGGCTGATAACGGCCGCTTGCCTTCGCGCCAGGAAACCTCGTATCTGCAGGACATCGTCCGCTTTGCGAAGATCACGCGCACCGGTGACAAAGCCGAGCTGGCAAGCGTGCCCGAAACGGCGGCGGTGTGGTCCATGGTCACGTCGACGCGCGATAACTGTCTTGGCCAGGATTGTCCGCATTACAAGGACTGCTTCGTGATGCAGGCGCGCCGCGAGGCGCAGCAGGCGGACATCGTGGTGGTGAATCACCATCTCTTTTTCGCCGACATCATGCTGCGCGATACCGGCATGGCCGAGCTGCTGCCTACTGCCAATACGATTATCTTCGACGAAGCGCATCAACTTCCCGAAACGGCCACGCTGTTTTTCGGCGAGACGCTTTCCACCGCGCAGTTTCTCGAGCTCGCGCGCGATTCGGTGGCCGAGGGTTTGGGCCATGCGCGCGACGCCGTCGATTGGGTCAAGCTTGGCTCTACTCTGGAACGTGCCGCGCGCGACGTGCGGCTCGCGTTCAAGGAAGATTCGGTGCGCCTGTCGATCGGCCAGCTGCCCGACGATCACCCGTTGTTCCCGGCGCTCGAAGCACTCGAAACCGAGCTGGACGCGCTCGCGTCCGCACTGGCCGGGCAGGCTGAGCGCGCCGAGTCGATCGGCGCCTGTCTGCGCCGCGCGCGCGAATTGCAAACGGTGCTGGCCGGCTGGACGACGCCGCCCACCGAGCTCGAACGTGAGACCGTGAACGCGGCTGAAAGCGGCGCGGCGCAGAGCAAGAGCGAGCGCGCCGACCCGAACGAAAAGGTGCGCTGGATCGAGGTCTTCGCGCATACCGTGCAGTTGCACGAGACGCCGCTTTCCGTCGCGCCGATCTTCGCCAAGCAGCGCGCCGGCGTGCCGCGCGCGTGGATCTTCACGTCGGCCACGTTGTCGGTGCGCGGCGACTTCACGCACTACGCCGCGCAAATGGGCCTGAACGCCAAACGTTCGATGACGTTGCCGAGCCCGTTCGACTATCCTTCGCAAGGGCTTTTGTATGTGCCGTGCAATTTGCCGCAGCCGTCCTCGCCGATGTTTACCGACGCAGTGTTCGACGCCGCCTTGCCGGCGATCGAAGCATCGGGCGGCGGCGTCTTCATGTTGTGCACCACGTTGCGCGCCGTGGACCGCATCTCCGCGAAATTGCGCGATGTCATCGAGGCGCGCGGCTGGAACTATCCGCTCCTCGTCCAGGGCGATGCGAGCCGCACCGAGCTGCTCGATCGATTTCGCGCGTACGGTAACGCGATCCTCGTCGGCAGTCAGAGTTTCTGGGAAGGTGTCGACGTGCGAGGCGATGCACTGTCGCTCGTCGTGATCGACAAGCTGCCGTTTGCGCCGCCTGACGATCCGGTTCTTTCAGCGCGGCTCGACGCGCTGACGAAGAAAGGTCTGAGCCCGTTCGCGGTTCATCAGTTGCCGCAGGCTGTGATCACGCTAAAGCAGGGCGCAGGGCGTCTCATTCGCGCCGAGACCGACCGCGGCGTGCTGATGATCTGCGATACGCGTCTCGTCGATAAACCGTATGGTCGCCGGATCTGGCAAAGCCTGCCGTCGTTCAAGCGTACGCGTGAGATTGAGGTGGTGCGCGAGTTTTTTGAAGAGCGCGCGGCCCACAATAGCCGTAGTGGCATGCCGCCAACCTGGGTCGCAAAAAGCGACGTCTGAATAGCAAAACGCCACGGATGTGAGTCCGTGGCGTTTTGCTTTACCGCCCGGGAAATCGCGAAGATATCCCGGTGCAGTTTTCGCCCGAAGGCGAACCCTACGCGACAGCTTACTGGCTTGCGCCCGAAGCCGGAGCAGCAGCCGAAGCAGCAGCGCCTGCGTCCGAAGCAGCGGTCGAAGCCGAAGCAGCAGTGTCGCTCGCAGCAGCACCCGAAGCAGCGGCAGCCGGTGCCGAAGCGGCAGCTGCGTCGCTAGCCGGTGCAGCGGCTTGGTCGTTGCTCTTGTTGCATGCAGCCAGTGCCACAGCTGCCAACAGGGATGCTACGAGGAGGGATTTCTTCATGATCACGTCCTTTTATGGTTAAAGGTAAGCAACAGCACAAAATAATACCCGTAATGTGCTCCAACACCGACCTGGGCCGCTGGTGGAGACGCTCTTTTGACGAGCAGGAATCTTCCCTACGGCTTGGGCGGAAATTATATGCACTTTCGTACTGACAATCCATAAATCCGGGGTCAATACGTTGTCTTTCTCATACAAAATTTCAATGTACTGTGTATAACAGACACGCGATGCTAGCCAGGCTCGCCTATCCGTATCCAGCCCGCACGATACCACTCGTGCAGCCGTGCTGTCACCGACGAATCGTGCGAGAGTGTTACAAAGCGTTTCGCACTCAGACACCGGTGATCCGCGAGGTCAAACAGCCACTTTTTCGAACCATCGAATGAGGTTTTCTCTCCGTTTAGGAAGAAAAAGCGGCGGTTGTACAACAGATTGGTCTTGCGATCCAGTCGCACACCGGATTTCGATGCCTGACTGATAAAACGGGCTTCGTTGAGCGGCCTTTGCGGCGGATCGAAGACGACGCTCGGCTTGGGTTCGCTGAGGTACGTGCCAAGGAACGACGCAATGTCCTGCTCATTCCACCTGATTCCAGCAAGGATTGCGCCAACGCGTTCGACGAGCGCCGCCGGCAGTTCAGCTGGGCGCTCCACAGCGGGTTGCTGAGGATCGCGGTAAAGCGCGCCCGCTTCGCCGCTTGCTTTGCCGCGTTCGGCGAGATGGTAAAGGAACTGGGCCGTCAGCTCACTCGCCGACGGCGCGCGAAAACCGATCGAGCAGGTCATGCATTCGCCTTCGGCGACACCGTCATGGGCGATATGCGGCGGCAGATACAGCATGTCGTCAGGCTCCAGCACCCACTCCTCTTCTGCCGCAAAGTTCTGTAAAACTTTCAACGGCAGGCCTGCTTGCAGCGTCAGATCTTTCTGCGCGCTAATCCGCCAGCGCCGCTTGCCTTTTACTTGCAAAAGAAACACATCGTAGGAATCGAAGTGAGGTCCTACGCCGCCGCCGTCCGTTGCGTAGGAGATCATCAGATCGTCCAGACGCGCGTCGGGCACGAAGCGAAAGCGCTCGAGCAGGGCGCGCGCGCGGTCGTCGTGCAGGTCGACGCCCTGCACGAGGAGCGTCCACGCGCGTTGCTTCAGCGACGGCAGTTCGTCCGGCGCGAACGGGCCGTGCTCCAGTTGCCATCTGTTGCGAAAGTGAGTGATGAGGCGCGCCTCGACGTCGTCATGGTCCGCCAGTTCGAACAGTTCGTCGCGCGAGAGCGGCGCCTCGACGTCCGGAATGGCCTGGCGGATCAGCAGGGGCTTTTTCTGCCAATACCGGCGCATGAATTGCGACGGCGTGAGGTTGCCGAGGAGCGGCGTGGACGTGTCGGGCGAGGGCGGGAGAATCGGGCAAGCCGGTTTTTCAGCTGATGACGAATGGCGCGCCGAAGCTGCTTCGGCCGGGTGGTCAGTGGGCCGCTTGGGCATCGTATAATGTGAGTTGTATTCTGGAGAATCGAATGAAAATCGCAAAGAACACCGTCGTGTCGGTGGCCTACAAGCTGTCGGATGCGCAGGGCAATCTGATTGAAGAGAGCGACGAGCCGATGGTCTATCTGCACGGCGGCTATGATGGCACGTTCCCCAAGATCGAGGAAGAGCTCGACGGCCACGAGGCCGGCTTCGAGACCCAGATCCAGCTCGAGCCGCAAGACGCATTCGGCGAGTACGATCCGGAACTCGTGAAGATCGAGCCGCGCAATCGCTTTCCGGAACCGCTCGAAGTCGGCATGCAGTTCGAAGGCACGCCGGAAGAAGGCGACGAGGATCTCGATTCGCTCGTCTACGTGGTGACCGACGTCGCTGAAGACAAGGTCGTGCTCGACGGCAACCACCCGCTCGCCGGCATGGCGCTGCGTTTCGCGCTGACGGTGAAAGACGTGCGCCCCGCGACCGAAGACGAAATCCAGCACGAACACGCGCATGGCGCCGACGGTCTCGAAGTGCTCGACGAAGACGACGACGCGGACGACGAAGGCGGCAAGTCAGGGCCCACGCTGCACTGAGCTTGCGGGCGCGCCGGGTGCGCCGGAAGTCCCCGAGGCTGCCGGTGCACCCTGCACATTCCGCTGTGCAGGCGGGATGGCGGTCGCCGGCCCGTATCCGCCGCCGCCCTGGTCGGCGGGTATGCGCGGCAATTGTTCGAGCGGCTGCGAGTCCGGTTGCGGCTGACCGGGCGGCTGAAGCAGCGGTGGCAACTCGGAGGCCGGCCCGAGCGACGGCACCGCCGGCATCGAGGCGGCCGGCTCGTCTCTTTGTAATGGAGGTGGCGTTGCCGGCATCGGCATTTGCCGCGGCACATCGCGCAGAGTCACGCGGAACGGCGGCTTTCTGTCGAAGTCCACATCTATCTGAATCCACTGGTTAAGACGGTCATGCGGCGCAAGCGCGATACGCGTGAGGTTCGTCACCAGATTCCCCTTGTCATTGCGTAACGGCTGATCGATCACGAAGCCGGCGCTTGCGCGCTCGTCGTCGGAATGAATCACGAGCACGGGTCCGCGGAAGATCTGCGCGAGCTTCACGAGGCTGCGCTTGAATTCCAGGAAGCCGTCGCGGCGCGGATTGCGCCCGAAGCGCAGCCAGGCAAAACGCTCCGGCCGTTCATAGCGTTCGGGATCGGGATCGCCCTGAATGAATACGACGATCGCGCGTGCGCTGCGGCGCTTCGCGTATTCGCCGGCATGCTCGAGCCAGAATGCGTTGGCGACGACGCGGTCTTCGAATTCGCCGTTGCGGCCGCCCGCGGTCAGATAGTGATTGTTCGGGCTCGGAGCATTCAGTCCGACGAACACCGTGTCGCCCACCTGCCAGCGCACGTTTTCGCGATAAGGACGAAAACGCGATACCTCGCTTTCGCGCCTCAGCGGGATCGGGTTCTGGCCCATCGAATCGGCGTCGCCAAGCAGCGTCTGGCGCAACTGGTCGAGCCGCTCAACCGGATCGAAGCCGCCGGCTTGCGCACTCGCGCAATCGACCCAGTCATGCTGGCCGGGGACGAAAAAAAGCGCCGGCCGCGAAGTCTCGAGTACCGCATGCCGCCGTTCATAGAGCGCATCGCGGCAGGCTTCTTTCGCACCTTTGAGATTGCCGTCGTACACGATAAAGGACACGCCTCGCTCGCGGCCGATTGCGTCGATGAGCCGCTGCGTGGGCGCTTCGTCGGCGGGACTTTGCATCGTGTTCGCGATGACGGCGAAGCTGAAGCCGGGCGCTTCCGCATGAGCCGGCAATGCCGCCCACCACGACGCCAAAACAAGGGCCGACACAAAGGCCGACCCGAAGGCCGCGAGGCGCGCCTTGCGGCCGAGCGCTATCGCAAACGCAGTAACGCGTGCCGCGCGGAGTCCGCGCGGGCGCTTTACGAGACCGCGTGCGTCAATGATCGGCATCCGGCGCGGCGGCCAGCTCGTGCAGTTCATACAGCAGATCGAGCGCTTCGCGCGGTCGCAGATCGTTGGGATCGATGCCGCGCAGACGCTCGACAAGCGCTTGCTTGGCCGGCGACTCATTTGCGGCGTGCGGTTCGTCGTCCGCATCTTCGAGCAGCATGGGCGGCGGCGCGGCGAACAGATCGAGCTGCGGCGCCGGTTGCCCCGCCGACTGCTGTTCGAGATAGGCAAGATGCTTGCGCGCCGCACGAATCACTGCATTCGGCACGCCGGCGAGCTGCGCGACCTGCAAACCGTAGCTCTGATTCGCCGGTCCTTCGTTGACGGCGTGCAGGAACACGATGCCGTGTCCATGTTCCACCGCCGACAGATGCACGTTGGCTGCTTGCGGAAATTCCGCCGGCAACTGCGTGAGTTCGAAGTAGTGCGTCGCGAAGAGCGTGTGGCAGCCATTGTGCGCGAGCAGATGCCGCGCAATGGCCCATGCGAGCGCGAGGCCGTCGAAGGTGGAGGTGCCGCGGCCGATTTCATCCATCAGCACGAGGCTTTGCGGCGTGGCGTCGTTCAGGATGGCCGCGGCCTCGGTCATCTCGATCATGAAGGTCGAACGGCCGCCGGCGAGATCGTCGGCGGCGCCAATACGCGTGAAAATGCGGTCGATCGGGCCGAATGCCGCGCGCCGTGCCGGCACGTAGCTCCCCACGTAGGCAAGCAGCGCGATCAGAGCGGTCTGGCGCATGAACGTCGATTTGCCGCCCATGTTCGGGCCGGTGATGAGCAGCAGTTTGCGCTCGGCTGTGAGCGTGCAGTCGTTGGCGATGAATTGCTCGACCTGCGCTTCGACCACCGGATGCCGGCCCTGCTCGATCTCGATGCCCGCGTCCAGCGAGAAGCTCGGTGCGACCCAGTCGAGCGTGCGAGCGCGTTCTGCGAAAGCGGCCAGCAGGTCGAGCTCCGCGAGCGCGGAAGCGACGCGTTGGCAGTCCGGAATGAACGGCAACAGCGTTTGCAGCAGCGCGTCGTAGAGCGAGCGCTCGCGGGCGAGCGCGCGTTCCTGCGCGGACAACGCCTTGTCTTCGAACGTCT
The DNA here is from genome assembly GCA_940746715.1 of uncultured Paraburkholderia sp. GTDB lineage: Bacteria > Pseudomonadota > Gammaproteobacteria > Burkholderiales > Burkholderiaceae > Paraburkholderia. The sequence goes on along the minus strand of CALNWN010000001.1, from coordinate 451,028 downwards.
TGAGTTCCGGCGTGATGTAGCGCTCGGCGTTCTTCAAGGTTTGACGGCGGCGATAGTCGTCCGGCACCTTGTCGGTCTGGCCGCGTGTGACCTCGATATAGAAGCCGTGCACCTTGTTGTACTCGACCCGCAGATTGCCGATGCCTGTGCGCGTGCGTTCACGCGTTTCGAGGTCGATCAGAAACTGCCCGCAGTTCTCCGAAATATCCCGCAATTCGTCGAGTTCCGCGTCATAGCCGCGCGCGATGATACCGCCGTCGCGCACCATGGCGGCGGGCTCCGGCGCGATGGCGCGCGCGAGCAGTTCGACGCAAGCTTGCGGCGGCTCGAGTGACGCGTCGATGCGTGCGAGCGATTCCGCATTCGACGAAACCGCGGCGAGCCTCGCACGCAGTTCCGGCAACGCGATGAAGGTATCGCGCAAGCTCGACAGATCGCGCGGTCGCGCCGACAGCAGCGCAAGACGGCCGGTGATCCGCTCGATGTCCGAGATATGTCGCAACGCGCCGCGCAGCGAGTCGAGGTCCGCGCTCGCGGGCGCCTCGAGCAACGCGCCGATAGCCTGCTGGCGCGACTGCGCGACCGCCGATTCGCGTGGCGGATGATGCAGCCAGTGACGCAGCAAACGGCTGCCCATGGTCGTGCAGCACGTGTCGAGCAACGAGCACAGCGTGGGCGACTCCGTGCCGCGCAGCGTCTGCGTGATTTCGAGGTTGCGCCGCGTGGCGGGGTCGAGGCCGATATATTCGGATTCGTATTCCACCTTGAGGCTGCGCACGTGCCGCAGTTGTTGCCCTTGCGTGGCGGCCGCGTACAACAGCAACGCGCCTGCCGCGCCGCACGCGCAGGTGAGCGAATGCGCGCCGAAGCCGTCGAGGCTTGCGACTTCCAGTTGATCGCACAGGCGCTGCGTACCCGAGGCGACGTCGAAATGCCATGCAGGCACGCGGGTCAGTGCGTGCGCGCCGGTAGGCGGTGTCCAGCTTGCGGAGTCGGCGGCCGTGTCGGCGACCAGAATTTCCGCGGGATCGATCCGTTCAAGCGCGGCGGCCACCTGACCGGGCGCGACTTCGGCGAGCCGCAAGGCGCCGCTTGCGAGATTCAGCCATGCGAGCCCGACGCTCGTCGCGATGCCGCGGCGGTTGTGCGCGACGCACATAGCCAGCAGAAACACGTCGCTCTTGTCGGACAGCAGCGCGGCGTCCGTGAGCGTGCCCGGCGTGACGACGCGTACCACCTTGCGCTCGACAGGACCCTTCGACGTGGCCGGGTCGCCGATCTGCTCGCAAATCGCCACGGATTCCCCGAGCTTCACGAGCTTGGCCAGATACTGCTCGACCGCGTGATGCGGAACGCCCGCCATCTTGATCGGGTTGCCCGCCGACGCGCCACGCTGCGTGAGCGTGAGATCGAGCAGACGCGCGGTTTTTTCCGCGTCGTCGAAAAAGAGTTCGTAGAAGTCGCCCATCCGGTAGAACACCAGCGTGCCCGGATGCTCCGCTTTGATGCGCAGGTACTGCTGCATCATGGGAGTATGTTGTGCGACGTCGCTGGCCGCTGCGGTTTGAGTGCCCATCCTCGGTGTCTTTCTGCTTTAGCTGTTCAGGGCGTGAGTTTAACCCGCCGACGCTGTGAGCGGACCCTGGCCGGATGGCCAATGCGCGCCGCGCCGCTGCGCAGCGCTTTCACCGCCGTCATTCCTCCAGAAGCGCATGCATATTGGAAGTGCGTTCGTCCGCCACGCTGCGCCGTTTTGCGAGCCACATCATGAACGTGATGAACACGCCGAACACGACGATGATCCACTGCGCCGGCATCTTCGCCGTCAGCAACAGCGCGTACGCGCCCAGCATCATCAGCACGGCGAGATTCTGGTTGAAATTCTGCACCGCGATCGAATGTCCGGCCGACAACAGCGTCGCGCCGCGATGCTGAAGAATCGCGTTCATCGGCACGATGAAGAAACCCGACAGGCCGCCGAGCAGGATCATCAGCGGATAAGCGAGCACGATGTAGACCGGCGCGACGTATGAACCGACATGAATGCCGGCGCCTGCCGGAAAGAGGTTCTTGTTGTAGAAGGCCATGGCAATCGCCACTGCGCCGGTCAGAATGCCGACCGGCAGCACGCTGAGCGAGCGGCGCAGCGGAATCAGCGCCGCCGCGGCAGCCGCCCCGACGGCAATGCCGAGGCCGGTCACGCCTTGCATGACGGCTGCCTTCGAGAGCGACAGGCCGCGGTTCACGTTGGCCCATTTCAACACCAGCAATTGCATCGTGACGGCGCCACCCCACATGAGCGTCGTGACCCATAGCGCGATCTGCGCGAGCTTGTCGGCCCATAGCACGTTAAAGCAGTGATAGAAGTCGCTGACGAGCTTCGTGGGTTCCGACAGCCGGTTCGGATAGCGCGCGCCGGTATCGGGAATGAAGATGTTGATGGCGGCCGCGATCGCGTAGGTGAGCATGACCGCGAACATCGCCAGATCGGCCGATGAGCGGATCAGCGGCAGATGCGCGTGCGCAACGAACTTGTCTGCGAATTTGCTGATGAGCGCGCCGCCCACCATGGTGCCGACAATCGTCGACAGCACGGTCGCCGATTCCACCCACGCGTTTGCCTTGACGAGTTTTTCGGCGGGCAGGAGCTCCGTGAGAATGCCGTATTTCGCCGGCGAATACGCGGCCGCGCCGAAGCCGACCACGCCGTAGGCGATCATCGGATGCACGCCCGCGATCATCATGCAGCCGCTCGCCTTCAGCGCATTGGAGATGAACATCACATGGCGCTTTTGCAACGCGTCCGCGAACGCGCCCACAAAAGGCGCGAGCAGCACATACGAGACCGTGAAGAAAATCTGCAGCAAGGGCGTGACCCAGGCGGCGGAACGGATCACGGATAGCAACGCGATGGCGGCGATCAGCAGGGCATTGTCCGCGAGCGACGAAATGAACTGCGCCGCGATGATGGTGTAGAAGCCTTTTTTCATGAAGCGGAGTGGAAGCTGCGCGCGGGACGAGATGCGCAGAGTGCAGAGGCCGGCGCCCGTGCCGACGCATACAAAGCACGCAGGCGGGCCCAGGATGGAACGCGAAATGCAGCCGGCGAAGAGAGTGCGCCGGCGCGGCTTCCCGCTTTGTAGCACGAACGCCCGCACGATGCTGGCGCGCCAACGAAAAAGCGGCCGAAGCCGCTTGTGTGGAATGTGTCCGTTCTGGTCGCCATTGCCGAGCGCATTGGCTGGCAGGCGACGCGCGCCTTCGGGCGCAATATGCTGACCGACGCACGTGCCATCAGACTCATGCGCTCGGGGAAGGCTGCGGCGTGCGCCGGATAAGCTCCAACTCCGACCGCACGCCGCACACCCTCAAGCCGCCTGCTGACGCGTGCGGCTGTAGCGCGAGAGGATCGGCACCATTTGCGCGTAGATCTTCGGATTGCCGGCGACCACTTCGCCGACGTGCAGGAAGTCCGAGTCGCCGGTGTAGTTGCCGACGAGACCGCCGGCTTCCGTGATCAGCAGGCTGCCCGCGGCGACGTCCCACGGGTTCAGGCCCTGCTCGAAGAAGCCGTCCATGCGGCCGGCGGCCACATTGGCCAGATCCAGCGCGGCGGCGCCAGGGCGGCGCAGGCCCGCGCAGGCTTGCGTCATTTCGGCGAACTGGCGGCCGTAGGCTTCCAGACCGTCGGTTTCGCGGAACGGAAAGCCGGTGCCGATCAGGCCGTCGGCGAGACGGTCGCGCTTCGCGACGCGAATGCGGCGGTCGTTCAGGAACGCGCCGCGGCCGCGGGAGGCCGTATAGAGGTCGTTGCGCGTCGGGTCGTAGACCACGGCCTGCGTCACGACGCCTTTGTGCGCGAGCGCAATCGACACGCAGTAGTAGGGAAAGCCGTGAATGAAGTTGGTCGTGCCGTCGAGCGGATCGATGATCCACTGGTACTCGGACTCGTTGTCCGACTTGCCGGACTCTTCGGCGAGGATCGCATGGTCGGGATAGGCGGTCTTCAGCGTGTCGATGATGGCCGCTTCAGATGCTTTGTCGATCTCCGTGACGAAATCGTTGTGCTGTTTCTTGTTGACCTGAATCAGATCGAGGTCGAGCGAAGCGCGGTTGATGATCTGGGCTGCGCGGCGCGCGGCCTTCACAGCGATATTGAGCATGGGATGCATGGACTGATCCTTGTGCCGGGGCAGCACGGCTGCTTGCCGGTAAATGAGCGCGACGCGCGCGCTGATGGGCGCCCTCGGTGAGGCGCGGAAACAGCACGGAACGCTCGCCCGTTACGGGACCGGCGCGCATTCCGCCAACGGAGACGAATTGAATAAGAACGAGGCTCCCGGCCTGGCCTCATTGCCTGCATGGGACCGAACAGGCTCGGAGTGCAGGGCAGTGCGGCGCGTGCCGGACGCGAATTCCGCTATTTTACACGAGTCCGCGGGGCGCGGCAGGGTTCGGGCCGGAGAGGGCGTTGATTGAGGTTTGCATGCGCCTGCGGGCGCGTCTGCTCATGCCAACTTATGTGCCACCGCATGTGCATAAAACCGCGCGCAGTTCGGCGGCTTTGCGCGTTGGCGCTACCATACGCGTTCTCCGACATGCAGAGCTTCCTCGTGGACCACACCCACCATTCTTCCGATCCCGCCGTGGCGGATTTGCGCGGCGGCTTCACCTCGACGCGCTTCGTACTCGTCGAGCCGAGCCATCCGGGCAACGTCGGGGCCGCGGCGCGCGCGCTCAAAACCATGGGCTTTTCGCGGCTCGTGCTGGTTTCGCCGCGCGGGCCGCATGTGCAGAGCGACCCCGAAGCGATCGCAATGGCAAGCGGCGCCGACGACGTCCTCGCCTCAGCGCATATCGTGCCGACGCTCGCCGATGCGCTCTCCGGCGTGCACTGGTCGATCGCGCTCACCGCGCGGCAACGCGAATACGGTCCGCCGCAATGGACACCGCGCGCGGCCGCCAGCCTCGCGCGCGACGAAGCATTGCACGGCGAAATCGCGCTCGTCTTCGGCAACGAGCGCACGGGCTTGTCGAACGAAGACGTGGAGCGGTGCAGCGCGCTCGCGCATATTCCGGCCAATCCCGCCTACAGTTCGCTGAATCTCGCCCAGGCGGTGCAGGTTCTGGCGTATGAGCTGCGCATGATCTATCTGACGAGCGGCGGCGAGGCCAATGCGCCGGCAAACCCTGCGCACCAAGCGGCGGCGTCGGCCGTGTCGGCCGAGCCGTCGGGCCCGCGCGCCGCGAGCGATGAGATCGAAAGCATGTTCTCGCATCTCGAGAGCGCGCTCGTCGCGCTCGAATTTCTCGATCCCGCGAATCCTAAGAAGCTGATGTCGCGCTTGCGCCGGCTCTTCGCGCGTTCGGGGCTCGAGCGCGAGGAGGTGAACATCGTGCGCGGCATCGCCAAGCACATCCTGCTGAAGACCGGCCGCAAGGACGATGGAGCGTAACCGCGCGGACAACAGGGCGCATAACCGTGCATAACCGCGCGCGCCGCGAGGCAATCTGTCGGCGGACTGGCGGGCGTCGACTAGCCCGACGACCTTTTGTGCTAGATGGGCTTCCGGCAGGTTTTCGGGAACCGTCCTACAATCCTCGAAACCTTCTAAGCAAAGCTGCCGATCTGCTATACGACAGCCTTGCACGCGCGCATGGCCTTCCCGCATGCGGCCTTTCCACACATCACATAATAGTCCCTGCCATGTTCACGAGACTTCGCGAAGACATTGCCACGATCCGCGAGCGCGATCCCGCCGCCCGCAGTGCCTGGGAAGTGCTCACCTGTTATCCGGGCTTGCACGCGTTGGTCTTGCACCGGTTCGCGCATGCATGCTGGCAGGCGCGGCGCCGCTGGTTCGCGCGCTTCGTTTCGCAGATGGCGCGCTTCATGACCGGCATCGAAATACATCCGGGCGCGACGGTGGGGCGGCGCGGTCTCGCCGATCACGGCATGGGCGTCGTGATCGGCGAGACCGCGCAGATCGGCGACGATTGCACGATCTACCAGGGCGTCACGCTCGGCGGCACGTCGCTCACGCGCGGCGCAAAACGGCATCCCACGCTCGAGCGCGGGGTGATTGTCGGCGCGGGCGCGAAGGTGCTCGGCGGGTTCACGGTCGGCGCGGATGCGAAGATCGGATCGAATGCAGTCGTGACGAAGCCTGTGCCGGCCGGCGGCACGGCGGTCGGCAATCCGGCTCGGATCATCGTGCCGGCGGCTTCAGGTGCTGCCGCATCTGTCCTGGCGAAGGCCGCGGCTGCCAATGGCCGCGCAAGTGCCGCTCTGGACTTCGCAACTGCCGACCGCGCTGCTTCGAACAATGGAGCCGCGAGAGCGAAGCCAGCAAGCTCGCGGGCGAGCGCAGCGCCTTCTGCGCATACGGCATCAGGCCGAATGCAGACAATCCCGTGTTGCTCGCCATTCACGGGTTGATCGATCACGCGGCGACGCAGGCCAAACGCATCGACGAAATCGTCATGGCGCTCGAGCATCTCGGCACGAGTCTGGAAGGGCTGCAAGGCGCCGACGCGGCGCTGCTCGATTTGCGGCGCCTGTCCGCGGCGGCGATCGCGGGCAAGGTGGACGGGGTCGTGGCGGCGCGTTGAATGCGTGAAGCGGCGAGCGCGGCGGGCGCGGCGCGGGGAAACGGTGGGGCGCAACGGGCCGCGCTGTCAGTCGCCGCCGTGTCGTGTCGTCCTCGCGGCGCCTCGTGTGGCTCGCGCCGTAGTTGGCTCGATCGTTTAGCTCAGTCGAGCGGTAACGCTCTGATTCCTTCAGAGTCGATACGCAGATAGCCACCGCGCCGTTCGCCGTGATCGAGATCCCAGTCGGGCAGCACCCAGCGTATGCCGCCCGGTTCCCGGTGACGCGCGGGGCGGTGCGTGTGCCCGTGGATCATCGTGGCGGCTTTCGACCACTTGAATAATCTGGCGACGCCTTTGGGCGTCACGTCGTACTTCAGCGAAACGGGGCGCATGCGGCCGTCCTCGCTCTTTGCCCGCATATTTTCCACGAGCGCCTGACGCCACGGGAAGGGCGACGCGAGAAACAGCATCTGCGCGAGACGATTGCGCGCGAATCGCCGGAATATCTGATAACCGCGGTCTGCCGTGCACAAGCGGTCGCCGTGCGCGAGCGCGATGCGCGTGCCGAATGCGGTGATCGCGATGGGATCCGGCAGCCAGATCGCGCCGGCCGCTTTCATGAAGCGCTTGCCCAGCAGGAAATCGCGGTTGCCGTGCATGATGTAGAGCGCGATGCCGCGCTCGGTGAGCGTGTGCAGCAGCGCCGCCATGCGCGCGGCGAACGGCTCGGCGAGCATGTCGTCGCCGATCCAGTACTCGAACAGATCGCCGAGAATGAAAACCGAATCCGCCTGATCGGCGGTGACGCGAATGAAGTGTTCGAACGCGGCGACCGTGCGGGGAATCGCCTCGCTCAAATGAATGTCGGAGAGGAGCAGGAACGGGCGTGCGGCGTGCGGGCGTCGGCCCTCGCCAGGCACGCCCGCGGCGACGCTTCGCAGCGGCGTTTCTTGCAGCATTGAAGGTGCCTGTCTTTCAGTTTTTCAGTCGAGGCGCGTGCGCAATCAGTCGACGATCACGGCCTTTTCGATCACGACGTCGTCGACCGGCACGTCCTGATGAAAGCCCTTCGAACCCGTCTTGACCTTCTTGATTTTCTCGACGATGTCCATGCCTTCGACCACCTTGCCGAACACCGCTAGCCCCAGCCTTGCGGCGTCGGCGACGAGTGGTTCAGGAAATCGTTGTCGTTCACGTTGATGAAGAATTGCGCGGTGGCCGAATGCGGGTCGTTCGTGCGAGCCATCGCGATCGAGCCGTTCACGTTCTTCAGGCCGTTGTTCGCTTCGTTGTTGATCGGCTCGGCCGTCGGCTTTTGCTTCATGCCCGGTTCGAAGCCGCCGCCCTGGATCATGAAGCCGTCGATCACGCGGTGAAACACCGTGTTGTCGTAGTGGCCGGCCTTCACGTAGTTGAGGAAGTTCTCAACCGACTTCGGCGCCTTCTCGGCGTCCAGTTCGAGTTTGATGACGCCGTGGTTCGTATGCAGTTCAACCATGATGGAATCCTTTGATGAACGGGTTGGGTGGAGAGGACGCGGCGCGCCGTCGTGCGCTTTTCGAAGTTGCTGCGCTTGCATGCTTGTCATGCATTGACGGCGGCCCGCGCGGTGGCGTGAGTTCGACGCGTCTATCCTTGCGTGACCTGTTGCGCTAGTTGCTGCGTTGTTGACTGCCGCTGCTTACGTGTTACTTGCTGCCGACCACGGTGGCCGATTCGATCACGATCGGCTTTTGCGGCACGTCGCCCATCGGTCCGCGCGTGGTGGTCGGCGTGGCTTCGATCTTCTTCACGACGTCCATGCCGCTCGTGACCTTGCCGAACACCGCGTAGCCGTTGCCGTCCGGGTTCGGATAGTCGAGGCCGGCGTTGTCCACGGTGTTGATGAAGAACTGAGCGGTGGCCGAATTCGGGTCGCTGGTACGCGCCATGGCGAGCGTGCCCGCCGTGTTCTTCAGACCGTTGCGGCTTTCGAGCGGAATCGGCGCGCGCGTGGGCTTCTCGGCGAAGCTCTGCGTGTAGCCGCCGCCCTGAATCATGAAGCCGCGAATCACGCGATGAAAGATCGTGCCGCTGTACTGACCGGACTTCACATAGTCGAGAAAGTTCGCGACGGTTTTCGGCGCTTTCTCAGGATACAACTCGACGCGAATATCGCCTTCCGACGTCTTGAGGAGGACGGACGGATGCGCGGCTTGCGAACCGGACTGGGCAAACGCGGGTGCGTTTGCGATCAGGGTGGCGCTGCCGAGCGCCAACATCAACCATTTCATGAAGATCCTCAGGGTTGGAAAAAACGTGTGACCGCGAGTTCGGCGGCGTTAGTGCGAGGGCGCCATGTAAGGCGGCATGGCGAGCGAGCCGGGTGCGCCGCCGTACTGGAAGCTGGGCGTTTGCGTCATGTTCGCGGTGGCGCCGGCCGTGGCGTCTTCCGGTGCCGCAGTGCCGCGTTTAGTCGCTTTGACCGACTTGGGCGGCGACACGATTTTCTGGATGTCGGCGAGGCGCTGCGCGGTCGTGGCACTGATCTTGCTGAGGCTTTGCGCGCGCCGGTACGCTTCATTGGCCATGCGCAGATACAGGTCGCCGAGGTTCTCGTAAGCAAGACCGTAGCCCGGATTGACCTTGGTCGCCGTTTCGAGCGCGGCACGTGCTTCGACGTAGCGGCCATGCTTCGCGTACAGCGCTGCGAGATTGTTGTACGGCTCGGGCAGCTCGGGGTACAGCTGCGTGAGTTCGGTGAAGGCGGTGATCGCTTCGTCGTCGCGATTCAGGTGCGCGAGCACGGTGGCGCGTTTGAATTTGGCCTGTGCGTCGCGCGGATTCGACGCGATGCGCGCATCGAGTTGCGTCAGCGAGGCTTGCCAGTCTTTCTGCCCGATGGACGCGTCGATTTCCGGCGTATTGTCGCGCACGGCCGGGCCTTGCGGCATGGTGGGCGTTTTCTGCGCGAAGGCGGCGGCGCCCGGCAGAATGCCGAGTGCGACTGCTACCGTGACACGCAGCGTGAACGCGCGCGCCACGTTGCCGCGAGCGCCTTGCGTGGAGTCGCGCGTCAAGGTGGCACGCGAGGCACCAGACAGGGCTGCAAACGGGCCTGCAAACGCGGCACCAAACGCCGTCGCGGCGAGGGTCGCAGCGCTGCGCGCGCGGCCGCTGGAAGGTTTCATAGGCTCGGGTCTGGATGTTATACTCCGAGCGAGCCATTCTAACAAAAGGTCTGCGCATTCCGTCGAACCGCCGGCTGTCTTTTCGCCACTCGTGGTCGTCTCCGCCTTGATAGCAGCCTGACCGCCGCACTAGGTGCACCGGTTGGCTGCTGTGCGTGTGTCAACAGCCGGGCAATAGTCTGCTCAGAGCCCGGCCGAGTCAGGCAACAGTCCGTCTGCGCCGTTTGCTTCGCAGGCGGCACGCATGCAACCCATTGCGGATTTCTTTCGGCCCACGCACCGTTCTCTATGGAATCACTGCGCATCTACAACACGCTCGCGCGTGACAAGCAAACTTTCGTGCCGCTGCAAGCAGGCGTCGTGCGGATGTACGTCTGCGGGATGACCGTGTACGACTATTGTCACGTCGGTCACGCGCGTGTCATGGTCGTGTTCGACATCGTGCAGCGGTGGCTGCGCACGCTCGGCTATGACGTGACGTACGTGCGCAACATCACGGACATCGACGACAAGATCATTCGTCGCGCCGTGGAAAACGGCGAGACGATCAAGTCGCTGACCGATCGCTTCATCGAGGCACTGCATGAAGACGCGGACGCGCTCGGCATCGCGCGGCCCGACATCGAGCCGCGCGCCACCGACTTCATCCCACAGATGCTCGACATGATCGAGGCGCTCGAGGCGAACGGCTACGCGTATCAGGCGAAAGACGGCGACGTGAACTACGCGGTGCGCAAGTTCGCGGACTACGGCAAGCTCTCCGGCAAGTCGCTCGAAGATCTGCGCGCGGGCGAGCGCGTCGCCGCGAACGACGCAAAAGAAGACCCGCTCGACTTCGTACTGTGGAAGCAGTCGAAAGCCGGCGAACCCGCCGACACCGGCTGGGATTCGAAGTACGGCCGCGGCCGTCCGGGTTGGCATATCGAATGCTCGGCCATGGGCTGCAGTTTGCTCGGCGAACATTTCGACATTCATGGCGGCGGCCAGGATCTGCAGTTCCCGCACCACGAAAACGAAATCGCGCAAAGCGAAGCTGCGACGGGTCAACCCTTCGTGAATTACTGGATGCACAACGGCTATGTGCAGATCGACAATGAGAAGATGTCGAAGTCGTTGAATAATTTCTTTACGATTCGCGAGGTTTTGGCGCAGTACGATGCCGAGGTCGTGCGGTTCTTCATCGCACGCGCGCATTACCGTTCGCCGCTGAACTATAGCGACGTGCATATCGACGACGCCCGCAACGCCCTCGGCCGCCTCTATACGGCGCTCACGGACGTCACGCCGGACGGCGCCGCGCTCGACTGGAACGAAGCGCACGCGCAGCGTTTCCAGGCAGCCATGAACGACGACTTCAACACGCCGGTTGCGATGTCGGTGTTGTTCGAGTTGGCAACAGAAGTGAACCGCACGCGCGACCCCGCGCTTGCCCGTCAGTTGCGCTCGCTGGGCGCGGTGCTCGGGCTGCTCGGGCGCGAGCCGCGTGCATACCTGCAGCAGGCAGCGGGCGCCGCGGTACAGGGCGCGCTCGAGCCTGCCGCGATCGAAGCGAAGATCGCCGAGCGCGCGGCCGCCAAGCAGGCGAAGGACTATGCGGCAGCAGACCGGATCCGGGCCCAATTGCTCGAGGCCGGCGTTGCACTTGAAGACAAACCCGGCGGGTTGACCGAGTGGCGGCGTGTGTGAGCGCACCTCGTACTTCCCTCTGAACGACTCGCCAGGCAGGAGGCAGGATGGCAACGGCCACGAAGACGCCGGCTAAGCGAGCCGCCTCTAAAACAGGCGCGGCAGCCGCGGCAAAGCCGACTCGAACGTCGGCGCGCACGGCAAGCGGCGCGGTTAAGGCAGCATCGTCGAAAGGCGCAGAGGCGGCGGCGAAGAGCGCGGCTGGCGCGTCGAAGAAGAGCACCGTCAAGCGCGCGCTGAACGGCGCATCCGCGCCTGCGTCCACGCCTCGCGCGGCGGCCCCGAAGCGCGCGAAAGCGTCCTCAGCCACGGCTACGCGTGCAAAGGCGACGAGCGGCAACGGCGCGTTGCCTCCCGAACTCACGGGCGACGTGCAGGAACTCGCGCGCGTTGCAAAGACGCAAGAAGGCCAGGAAGGCGAAATCGTTCGCAAGACGCGCGCGTCGTCGGCGGCGGGCGGGGAAGCGGCGAGCGCGACCGAGGTCGCGGTGCCGGTGCAGATCGCCGGCCTCGCGCCTGAAGCCACGCGTCCCGATTACTGGGACAAGGCGTGCGCCGACCTCGTCAAGCGCGACCGTATTCTGAAGAAGCTGATCCCGAAGTTCGGCCCCGTGCATCTGCTGAGCCGCGGCGATCCGTTCGTCACGCTCGCGCGCTCGGTGGTCGGTCAGCAGATTTCGGTCGCGTCCGCGCAGGCCGTGTGGACGAAAGTCGCGGCGGCCTGCCCGAAGCTCGTGTCGCAGCAGTTCATCAAGCTGGGCCAGGAAAAACTGACGGCGTGCGGTCTCTCGAAGCGCAAGGCGGAGTATGTGCTCGACCTCGCGCAGCATTTCGTGTCGGGTGCGCTGCACGTCGGCAAGTGGCAGTCCATGGAAGACGAGGCGGTGATCGCCGAGCTCACGCAGATTCGCGGCATCGGCCGCTGGACGGCGGAGATGTTTCTCATCTTCAACCTGTCGCGTCCGGACGTGCTGCCGCTCGACGACCTCGGTCTGATCCGCGCCATCAGCGTCAATTACTTTAGCGGCGAGCCGGTCACACGTAGCGAAGCGCGCGAGGTCGCCGCGAACTGGGAGCCGTGGCGCACCGTCGCCACCTGGTATATGTGGCGTAGTCTCGACCCGCTGCCGGTCGACTACTGAAAAAGAGAAGCGTTGCCGCTTTCAAGGCTATCAAACGTTAGGTTCTGATAGTTGCGAAGTGGTTTTGACATCGGCGAGCGCGGTTAGAATACGCGCTGCCGGTAAGTCCAAGGATTAAAACCAATGAAGACCACCTTTCTGGATTTCGAACAGCCGATCGCTGAACTCGAAGCGAAGATCGAAGAATTGCGCTTCGTGCAGGACGATTCGGCCGTCGATATTTCGGAAGAGATTGAGCGGCTGTCCAAGAAAAGCCAGCAGCTAACGAAAGATCTGTACGCGAACCTCACGCCTTGGCAAGTTTCGCAAATTGCCCGTCATCCGCAGCGCCCATACACGTTCGACTACGTGAACGAGCTCTTCACCGACTTCCACGAATTGCACGGCGACCGCAGCTATGCGGACGACCTGTCCATCGTCGGCGGTCTGGCGCGATTCAATGGCCAGGCCTGCATGGTGATCGGTCATCAGAAAGGCCGCGACACGAAGGAGCGCGCGCTGCGCAACTTCGGCATGCCGCGCCCCGAAGGCTATCGCAAGGCGGAACGGCTCATGCGCCTGGCCGAAAAGTTCAGCTTGCCGATCTTCACGTTCATCGACACGCCGGGCGCCTACCCGGGCATCGGCGCGGAAGAGCGCGGGCAGTCGGAAGCCATTGGCCGCAATTTGTATGTGATGGCCGAATTGAAGACGCCGCTCATCGCGACGATCATCGGCGAGGGCGGTTCGGGTGGCGCGCTCGCCATTGCGGTCGGCGACAGCGTGCTGATGCTGCAATTCTCGACCTATTCGGTGATTTCCCCGGAAGGCTGCGCGTCGATTCTGTGGAAGAGCGCGGCCAAGGCGCCGGAAGCGGCCGAGGCGCTGGGCCTCACCGCGCATCGGCTGAAAGCGCTCGGTCTGATCGACAAGATCGTCAACGAGCCGCTCGGCGGCGCGCATCGCGACCCGAAGGGCATGGCTGCGCTGCTGCGCCGCGCGCTCGCCGATTCGCTGCGTCAGTTCCAGGGCATGAGCATCAACGACCTGCGTCAGCGCCGTTTCGAACGGCTGATGGCGTACGGCAAGTTCAAGGAAACGACGCCGGGCGCCTGAGCCCGCGCGCCTTTTCTTTCGTCCATCGGCGCGCACGCGTTCCTACTGCGCTAGCGACGTGACTTCCACTGCCGAATCGCCTGCCGACCGCCTCGTTCTCGAGGCGGTCGGCGTTGCGCTTGACGCGCTTCCCGCGGATGCGCGCATCGGCATTGCGTTTAGCGGCGGTGTCGATTCGAGCGTATTGCTGGATGCCGCCGCGCGCGTCGCCGGCCCGTCGCGTTGCGTGGCGCTTCATGTGCATCACGGCCTGAGTCCGAACGCCGACGCGTGGCTCGCGCATTGCGAGGCGTTCGCGCGCGAGCGTGGCGTTGAGTTCGCGGTGCGTCATGTCGAGGTGTCGCGCGATGCCGGCGTGAGCGTCGAGGCCGCCGCACGCGACGCGCGTTATCGCTCGCTGGACGCGCTATGTGCAGAGCACGGCATTCATTCGCTATGGCTCGCGCAACACGCGGACGATCAGGCCGAAACGGTGCTGCTGCAACTGCTGCGCGGCGCGGGCCTGGCGGGCCTCGCGGCAATGGCGCCGGAGTTCTCGCCCGAGGGCGCCGCGGCAAAGCGCGTGCGGCCCTTGCTTCATGTGCTGCGCGCGCAGATCGAGCATTACGCGAGCGCACGCCATCTGCGCTGGATCGACGACGAATCCAACGCGGACACGCGCTTTGCGCGCAACGCGCTGCGCCACGAAGTCACGCCCGCGTTGATGGTTCACTTCCCCGGTTTCCGCGATGCGCTTGCGCGCACGGCAGCGCATGCGGCGGCGGCGCAGCGCTTGCTCGACGCGCTTGCACGCATCGACCTGGAGGCGGTCTCGCGCGACGGTGGCCGCGCGCTCGCGCACGACGCGCTGATCGCACTCGACGACGACCGCGCGCTCAATCTGATGCGCTACTGGATGCGACAGCAAGGGTTGATCGCGGCGTCGAGCGCGCGTCTTGGCGATGCGCTGCGTCGACTGCGCGAAGTCGGCGCGGACGGCGACGGACATGGTCTGCGCATCGACCATGCGGGGCATGCGTTGCGCAGCTATCGCGGACTCGTGTATTGGGAAGCGGGCGACAGCCGCGGTGCCGCCGACGAAAGCGCATTCACCGAGCGAGAGATCAGCGAACTGGCCTGGCAAGGCGAGGCGATCTGGTGTTTGCCGCAGTGGCGCGGCACTTTTATCTTCCAGCCGGTCGACGCCTCGATCACGAACAGCGCAAATACGGCCAACGCCCCGGCCGACGACGCGATTCCCGCGAGCCTGCTTCGGCGAGCATTGCTGAGCGCGCGTTCGCGCACGGGCGGCGAGCGCATGCGTACGAGCGCCGCGCCGGGCGCGCGGAGTCGAACGCTGAAGAACCTCTTTCAGGAACGCGGCATTCCCTCGTGGAAGCGCGACGTGCCGTTGCTTTTTCTCGGCGATGAACTGCTGTTCGTCCCTTTGCTCGGCGTGAATCGTGCACTGTTGCCGGGACCTGCGGCGCCTGACGAAGCGCGTGTGACGATTGTCTGGCGCGAGGACCTGCTGATCGCCTGACCGGCCGGTCGGCTACCGTTCCGGCGAACCGGCCGCGCTCGAAATAGGGTGCGATTGCCCTGCGAATAAGGCCTTCCGCCCAGCTCCGACAGGCGTTCCGAGCGTTGCCCGCGAGTGGCGCCAAGGCCTTTGCGGCTTGTCTTTTTGCGCCTCTTCAGGTACGTTAACTTGTTTGCCCGACCCGCTTTTGCCGTCGCTTTTGTCGGTTTTCCGATCGTGATCCGAGTTTTCCGGTAAGCCATTAGCGATCAATCACGGGCAAATCCGCGCGTGCTGCACGCGCTGCATCCACGCCGCCGCACACTTTGCCGCCGTTCACGAGACGTTGCGCCCCTGTGCTTTTGTGCGGTCGTCGCAAGCGCCAGCGCGGTTTCTCCTTCAGTTCAGAACGACAATGGCACTCATCGTACATAAATACGGCGGCACTTCGATGGGCTCGGTCGAGCGCATCAAGAACGTCGCCAAGCGCGTCGCGAAATGGTATAAGGCCGGTCACAAGATGGTGGTCGTGCCGTCGGCAATGTCCGGCGAAACGAACCGCTTGCTCGGCCTCGCGAAAGAGATCACGACCCAGCCGAGCCCGCGCGAACTCGACATGATCGCCGCGACCGGCGAACAGGTCAGCTCGGGCCTCCTCGCCATCGCGCTGCAGGAAGCCGGCGTCGACGCGGTCAGCTACGCCGGCTGGCAAGTGCCGGTCAAAACGGATAGCGCGTTCACGAAAGCGCGCATCAGCGAAATCGACGGCGAGCGCGTGCTGCGCGATCTCGACGCGGGCAAGGTCGTGGTGATCACGGGCTTCCAGGGTATTGACCCGGAGGGCAACATCACGACGCTCGGCCGCGGCGGTTCGGACACGTCGGCGGTCGCGGTCGCGGCTGCGTTGAAGGCCGACGAGTGCCTGATCTACACGGACGTCGACGGGGTGTACACCACCGACCCGCGCGTGGTGGAAGAAGCGCGCCGGCTCGACCGCGTGACGTTCGAAGAAATACTGGAAATGGCAAGCCTGGGTTCCAAGGTGCTGCAGATCCGCTCGGTGGAGTTCGCCGGCAAATATCAGGTCAAGACGCGCGTGCTGTCGAGCCTGACCGATCCGCTCATCCCGCTCGACGCTGAAATGAAGTCGGGCACCCTGATTACTTTTGAAGAAGACGAGACCATGGAAAAAGCAGTCATCTCGGGCATCGCGTTTCAGCGCGACGAAGCTCGCATTGCCGTGATGGGTGTGCCCGACAAGCCGGGCATCGCGTATCAGATTCTCGGCCCGGTGGCGGACGCGAATATCGACGTCGACATGATCATCCAGAACCAGAGCGTCGAGGGCAAAACGGCTTTCACGTTTACCGTCGGCCGCGGCGATTATCAGCGCGCCATGGACATCCTCACGAATCAGGTGAAGGGTCACGTGCAGGCCGAGCAGGTGCTGGGCGATCCGAAGGTGTCGAAGGTGTCGGTGGTGGGCGTCGGCATGCGCTCGCACGTGGGCATCGCGAGCACGATGTTCCATACGCTGTCGGAAGAGGGCATCAACATTCAGATGATCTCGACCTCCGAAATCAAGATTTCGGTGCTGATAGACGAGAAGTATATGGAGCTCGCCGTGCGCGCGCTGCATAAGGCTTTCGAACTGGATCAGGCGTAATTCGATGTGAGCGGCGGGGCGTAGAGGAGCGTCCCGTTCGTGAATGTGTGTTGGTGCGGCCGGGTGAAAAGATTCTCCGTGAATGACGACATTGGCACAAAAAATGTTCGTCAGACATTGACCTTAGCGGTTCGGCCCGCTATTATCTTGGCTTCGTCGCGCTGACTCCCTGCGCGAGCGAAAGTTTGGGAGACGTGGCCGAGAGGTCGAAGGCACTCCCCTGCTAAGGGAGCATCTGGGCCAAAACCTGGATCGAGGGTTCGAATCCCTCCGCCTCCGCCAGTGATGGTGGCGAAACCCCGTAAGTTTAAAGACTTACGGGGTTTTTGTTTTGCGGGCTCTGTTTTTTGCGGCCGATAATCGCACGATCGCTCAGCAACGTTGAGTCATTAACAGTTCGTCCGCGCACCTCCGCGCAATCGGCGCACAATAGACAACCCACGGGCGCCTGCCTTGCACGTGTGAAGGTGTGCGTCACTCGCCAGCGTATGGTCGGAGAAATCGCCCGACACAGTGGCGCGCACATAGCAGCCGGAGTAACGCCCGGCCGCCCGTGGCCGTTTCGGAGCCGCGCGTGGCCCGACTTGTGCGGCTCGTCTCCCCACAATGAAAGTCAGCTCGACGACAGCCTGCCTGATCTGCCGACTCTTCGCGCGAGGCAGGAAACATTCGACGTGGTAATGCTCACCGCCGTGTGGATGCACCTCGATGAGGAAGAGCGTCGTGGAGCCATGACGCACGTGAGTGCTCTGGTCAGAGACCATGGATTGCTGATTGTCTCGCTGCGCCATGGACCGGTTCCGGAAGGGCGCCGCATGTTCGACGTCTCGGCGCAAGAGACGATCCAGCTTGCGCGTATGTGCGGTCTCGAAACCGTGCTTCAATTGGTCGTGCCTTCGGTTCAGCAGGGCAACAGAAGCGCCGGCGTGATGTGGACACGGCTTGCCTTCGAGAAGCGCCTTCCGCGATCCACTTGGGGCTACTCATGTCCGGAAAACGGATCGCTGCAGGGCCACGCTGCGATTGACAAGAGTTCCTTCGCGTTGGATTGCATTTGCAGAATTGTTCGTACAGCCAGGTAATTTGCGTCAATCCAACTTGCCCTTTGCCATCCGCTCCAGATAAACCCAAGGAAAAATCCCTCGCTCGTGTCCATCGTCGAACACCAGCTGCAGGCCATAGCCCGACGGGCGCGCGTCCAGCAGCTTCACATCGGCTCGCGACAGCGACGAAAGCCCATCGAGCTTGAGCTTGCGGCACGCTGCGCACAGGCAGGCGGCGCAAAGCCCGGCAAACGGCAACTGCGCGGCTGAACCGTCGGGCCAGCGCATCGACAGACTCGCGCTCGCTGCGTCGATTGCTACGTAATCAGGAACGTTCATCGCGAACGCTCCGCGATTTGACGCAGCGCGATCCGCACGGCCTTGCGAGCTTCGGGATCGCCGTCGGCTTCCGCCGCTTGGAGCGCGGCCAGCGTCCCTGCATCGTCGCTGCTCCCGATTTCGCCGAGCGCCAGCGCGGCCTCCTTGCGCACGTTGCTAATCGCATGCGACAGCAACGCAGCGACGGGCGTCGCGCTGGCCGCGTCGCCGATCTGCCCGAGCGCACGCAGCGCACGTAGCCGCACTTGCCAGTAGGCGTCGTCGAGCGCGTTGACCAGCGCATCGCGCTATTCGGCCACACGCAGCTTGCCGAGCGCCGCTGTTGCGACACGCCGGATCGACGCATCGGGGTCGTGCGTCGCGAGTGAAGCCAACGGGGCAAGCGCGACCGCATTCTTTAGCCATCCCAACACGCCGACGGCTTCGCTGCGCACGGTGGCGTCTTCGTCGGCGAGCGCCTGCAACGCGGGCGCGAGCGCCTCGGCCATACGCAATTCGTTCGTGCGCGCAGCAGTGCCGCGCGCACGAACGAATCCGGCTGCTTCAGCCAGTCCAGCAGTATCGCGCCCGAAGACGCCTGCTTGAGTTCCGACAGGCTCTGCGCCGCACTCGCGCGCACGGCATCGTGCGGATCGAGCAGCGCGCCGCATAGCGCCTCGACGACGTCGTCACGTTCCCACCGCAAGCAGCCGCGCAGCCTCGCTACGCACTTCAGGCGATGCATCGCGGCGCAGCGCATTGACGATGGGCTCGATGACGCAGGCATCCTCGAGATCAGCCAGATCGATCAGGGCGATTCGGCGCACGACGGCGTCCTCGGACGCGAGGCGAGACAAGAGGGCGGCCGCTTCGGCAGGCACGGCATCGAGCGGAGCGCACGGATCAATCGAATCGGACATGGGCGGGCGTGAATGGACAGAACAGGTTCCGCGCATCGCTTAACGCAGAAGATAGGGAATGGACACTTTCACTGCGCCTGTCGGGCAATCCTGCTCGCAAGGCATGCAGTACCAGCACTCGTCGAACTGCATGTAGGCCTTGCCTTTCTTCATGTCGATGGCGAGCAGATCGAGCGGGCACACGTCGACGCACACCGTGCAGCCTTTGTCGGCAATGCATCTGCTTTCGTCGATGGTGACCGGAGCCGAACTGCGCTGATAAATATCGTGCGGCGTAAAAACTGCAACGGGTGTCGGCGAGGACATAGGCATGCTCCGTCAGGCTGTTGCGGCGGCGAGCGCGGGCTCGCCGATTCGCAGGTTGCGATAGGCATCGCGTTCTTTGTCGTCGAGCGCGACGATATACGGTTCGACCGTTCGGAAGCTGCGCAACTGGTTGACGATTTCATAGCCCATCGACGCCATGGCTTCCGCGAAGCCCTGCAACGACGTCACATTCTGAAAGGCCTTGGGCTTCGAGACGAACGTACCCTTGCCATGCAGCTTGAAGAGCAGTCCCTCCTTCTGCAGGTCGCCGAGAGCCTGGCGCACGGTGATGCGGCTCACGTCGAACATGCGACAGAGTTCGTGCTCGGACGGCATCCGCGAAAGGGGCGCATACGTGCCGTCGAGAATGCGTTCGCGCAGTGCGTCCTTGATCTGGGCGTACAGCGGAAGAGAGGAGAGCGAGGCGCCTGAAATGCCCGCGGCCAACGGTACGAGAGTCGTTTTCGACATCGCTCAAAACTTGTTATGACAAGACGATGAGCAGTCTAGTAAGACGACGTCCCGGTTCAAACCAAGTTTTTCTGCTTTGTATTTCTCGTGGCGGAGATAGATGAGTGGGTATGTATGGAAGATGCGCCGCAACGGCTTGCAGCGCATCTTGCCGGATGCAAAGCGCAGAGTTAAAACGCGTGCCGCAAGCCCACCATGCCGACGAATTGCGAAGGTCCCGACGAAGGCGTCGCGTTCTGCGAGTCGCCGACTACCGCCACTGCGTCGATGATGTTCGTCGCGCTGCTGCCCGCGGCGGCGAGCGTCTTGCCCCGCGCGAGTTGATATGCCTCCAGTGCGTAAAGCGTGGTGCGCGTGGAGAGGCTGTACGTCTGTTCCAGCGAAATCTGGTGATAGCGCGCGGGATCGCTGACACCGTTGGCCTTGCTCGCGCACGTGTAGCTATAGCCGGCGCCGACGATCACAGCGGGCGTGATCCGGTAGGTCGAAATCACGCCATAGTATTGAACACGCCTTCGCTTGCGAAGAGCGAACCGTGGCCCGGCGTATATTGCACGTTCGAATAGTTGATGCCGACCATCAGATCCTGTGCGGTGTAGCGCGCCGCCGCCGCGAACAGTTGTGCGCTGCGCGCGCTCGCGTAGCCGCTGTTCACCGGCGAGTTGATCGCGTAGGTGCCGAGCGCGGCGCTCGTCGCAATGTCTTTCAGCTTGACGTAGCCTGCCGCGATGGCAAACGGTTTGTAGTCGTAGCGGAACGCCGCGCTGAAATGACTGCCGTTCGCGACGCTGCCCGGCACGCCGCCGAGTCCATACTGCGCGCTGAATTGCAGGCCCGCGAGCGTAGGCGATAGATAGGTTACCGAATTATTCAGGCGCAGTGTCGTGTCCAGCGCGTCGATGTCGCCGGGATGCGCGCCGGTTGCGCCCGTCAGCACGCCGGTCGACCCGAGGGCGGCCGACCATCTGGAAGTAGGGCGTGTACTGGCGGCCTACCGTGACGGTGCCGTAGCGGTCATTGCTGAGCCCCACATACGCCTGTCGGTTGAAGATGAAGCCTGAGCTGCTCTGCGCGCCCGTCAGCGAATTGAAGCCGCTTTCAACGCGGAAAATCGCTTTTGTGCCGCCGCCGAGATCTTCCGCGCCGAGCAGCCCGAATTTGCTTGCTTGCAGGTTGCCTTGGCTCATATAGAAGTTCGCATGGCCACGCTGATTGCTGACGTACGTGAACGCGTTGTCTACGACGCCGTAAAGCGTGACGCTGCTCTGCGCCGACGCGCCTGTGCAGAGCAGTGCGCCCGCGAGCGGCAGGACATGACGACCGCGCGGCTCCGCGCGCGTTTCGATGTAAACATGATGGGAAGTCTCCGATCCAGTCTTTCGATGTTGTCAGTACTACGGAATGACGCGCGGGTCAGGGCGCGATGGAAATGGTCAGGCATCGCCAGCCATCGGCGGATTCGTCGTTCAGCAGCGCGCCGCGCTCGCACATGACCGGTCTCGTCTCGTGCATCGGCACGAATACGCGCAACTCGTCTTGCGTTTGTGGCATCGAACCTGCGCGTTCCACTGCGATCCGCAAGGCATTGACGTCGCTCGCAATCGTCACGTTCCAGCGGCCTTGCGCACCCGAGCGCCAGGCTTCGCTTTGCCGTCGTCCTCGATCGAACCGCCGCGCGCCGTGCCTGTGCTCGCATGCAGTACGGCGATGAACGCGCGTTCGTCGGCCGGGCGGCCGAAGTGCTGTTCCGCGACGTTCAACGCAATCACGCTGCCCTCGCGCAACAGCATGACAGGCTGCTCGAAGGGCGCGGGCAGGCTAACGGTCTGGCCGCCGTTAAACGATTCGCCGCTCCAGTACGGCACCCAGCGTGTTCCCGCAGGTAGATACACTTCGCGCGCCGTTTGGCCCACGTCGACCACGGGCGCGACGAGCATCGAGGAACTGAGCATCATGTCGTCTCCGTCCACAAGGCAGCGCGGGTCGTGCGGAAACTCCGCAAACATGGGACGCAAAACCGGCTCGTATGCGCTGTGCGATTGCCACAGCAGCTCGTATAGATACGGAATGAAGCGGTAGCGCAGTTTAACGAGTGCCGCAATCTGCTGCGTGACTTCCGGATACATCCATGGTTCGTTGACGGTACCGTCGTTCCATGAGTGGATGCTAAAGCGCGGCAGGAAGATGCCGAACGCGACCCAGCGCGCGAACATTTCGGGACCCGGGGCGGGGCCCGAAAATCCGCCGATGTCGTGGCCGCTGTTCGACACACCGGACATCGCGAGGCCAAGGCCCATCTTCAGATTGAAGCGCAGCGTTTCCCACGACGTGTAGTTGTCGCCCGACCAGGTCTGGACATAGCGATGCATGCCGACGCCGCCGGAACGGGAGACGAGAAACGGCCGGCGGTGCGGGGCAAATTCGCGTTGCGCGTCGCGCGAGGCGCGCATCATCAACTGCGTTTGCAACACCTTGGCCTCGTGTGCAGGAAAGGCGTTGCCGAAGCCGTGCGCGATGGCGTCGCGTGTCCAGATTTCGAACTCGTTGTTGTCGTTCCAGGTTGCGGCGATGCCGTGTTTCAGCAGGCTCTCCTTGACGCGCGACTTCCACCAGTCGATCGTGTCGGGATTCGTGAAGTCGAGATACGCGCCGACTTCGTCCCAGAACTGCACCCACGCGGGTTCGCCGTTGCGCGCTTCGATCAGCAAGCCGGCGCTCGCGGCTTCCTCGAATGCGGAGTGGTCCTGCAGCAGGCACGGCTTGATATTCGCGCAGAGGCGCACGCCATGTTCGAGGTAGCCGTTGACGAAACCGTCGATGTCCGGAAACTTCTCGTGGTTCCAGTTGAATACGTAGCGTTTGGCGCCGATCGACGTATAGCCCGAGGACAGGTGAAACGAATCGCACAGCACATCGTGCTCGCTGCATCGTTCGATGAATTCGCCCATGCGTTGCTGTGCATCCGGCGCGTCCGTGTAGCTCATCGTCGAGCCGGAATAGCCGAGTCCCCACTTGGGCATCCATGCGGGGCGCCCGGTGAGCCACGTGAAGCGGCGCACGGCATGCAAGGGCGTGTCGGCGGAGGCAATGAAGTAGTAGTCGAGGTCGCCATGCCCGGCGACGAAATGGCGATAGTGCCCGTGATAGTTATCGAGCTCGCGGCCCATGTCGAAACGGCAATCCGCGAGCGTGTCGTAAAAGAGCCCGAAGCCCGTGCGCATTTGCGGCTGCTAGGTCACGTAAAACGGTATGTGCTTGTACAGTGGGTCGGTGGTCCGCGCGTTGTAACCCATCGCGTCGATGTTGCGCATCTCGTACGACTGCTCCGCGCGATCGAGCGACCCCGCGCGTTCGCCGAGCCCGACATATATCTCGTCCTTGCGCCGCTCGATGTAGTGATAGACGCGCTCGTCCCACCAGCCGAAGTTGTACGACTGCGTCTTGCGGTCGTTCATCACGCGGTGCCAGACCGCGTCGCGCAGAATGTCCCACGCGCAGAAACCGCCGTCGAGCGTAACGGCAAGGCGGATACATGCTGTTTGCACGACGAGTTGCGCACGTCGCGCGACACCTCAAACGCCGGCGGCGTGAAGCCGCTCATATCGCGGCGCTCGCGGCCTTCGAGCGGAACGTCCTCCGCGCCGGGGGCGATGGCCAGGTGCGCGGGCCATGCAGTTCTCCGTCGGGCAACACCAGCACGCGGATGATGTCTTCCGCGAGAACGAAGAGTTCGATCCGGCACTGCTCGGGCGAGGCGAGAACCAGGTGATTGCCTTCGTGCGACGCGAGCGCGAAGCGCGGCGGGTGCTTCAGATTCGTGATTGAACGCATGATGGGTGTCGTTGAAATCATGCAGCCGCGTTCGAGGCCGCATCGGCCTCGCGCGGACGTGCGTCGCGCGAAACGCCGCGCATGAGGAGGATCAGCAGCGTCGCGCCGATGATGTCGAAAGCGCCCAGCGTGCCGAAGAGCGGCGTGTAGCCGATTTTGTCCGCGAGCGCGCCGACCATCAGCGAAAAGCCGAGACCGCCGATCCACGCGGACATGCCCGCAAAGCCGGCAATGGTACCCACTTCGCCCGGGTCGAAGACGTCGGCGGCGAGCGTATTGACGAGCGCCGAGATCATCTGATGCGCGAAGCCGCCCACGTAGAAGAGTGCGATTGCTTCGTACGGCGAAGCAATGAGACCGATGCACGCCGGCCCGAGCATCATCAATGCGCCGAGTACGACGCCCGCGATGCGGGACCAGATGAGCGGCACGCGCAGACGCTTCATCAAGAAGGGCGACAGGTAGCCGCCGAACAGGCCGCCCAGGTCGGCTGCGAGAAACGGCAGCCATGCGAACAGCGCGATCTGCTTCAGATCCATATGGCGCTGCGCGGCGAGATAGAGCGGAATCCAGAAGCTGAACGTCTGCCATGCGGGCTCCGAAAAAGCGGGCTTGCGCGATGGCCCAGAAGCGACGCGTGCGCAGCACTTCGCGGATGCGGCTGCGGCGCGGCGCCGGCGGGGTCTGGCCGCCGATGATGGTTTTCCGCTCGGCCTCGCCGATCCGCGCATGCTCGGACGGCGAACGGTACAGCGCGTACCATGCCGCGGCCCAGACGAAGCCGAGAGCGCCGGTAACGGCGAAGGCGCTTTGCCATCCATAGCGAAGCGACAGGAACACCACGAGCGGGGGCGCGAGCAGGGATCCGAGCGACGTGCCCGCGTTGAAGTAGCCCACCGCGACGGATTTCTCGCGATTCGAAAACCATTCGGCGACGACCTTCATGCCGGCCGGGATCGCGACCGCCTCGGTCAGGCCCATCAGGCCGCGCAGCGCGGCGAGCGAGAACCAGCCGCTCGCGAAGCCGTGCAGTACGCCCGTCAGCGACCACAGGCAGGCAAAGAGGGCGAAGCCGAGGGGCAGACCGATCAGGTCGATGATGAGACCGCAGACCGGCTGCATGACGGTGTAACCGACCTGGAAGGCGCCGACCACGTACGAGTCTGCTGGGTGCTCATGTGCATGAGCTTCATCAGCTCTGGAGCCATCACGCCGAGCGCGTTGCGCGACAGGTAATTGACGATGGTCCCGAGACATACGAGGCCGATGATCCACCAGCGCAAACCAATGATTGTCTTCACAGTGTGTCTCCGTGCTCGCGTGTCCGGCCGCAGGGTCTGGCGCAGTCATGCACGAATTCGAATATTTATCGATGTTTGGTGTCAGTCATCGTATCATTTAAAGACGAGTTTGATACTAGGGAAAACAATGTAAAACAGGTAGGAATGGGCCGAGAAAGCGCTAGTTTCCTGCCGGGGGAGGCGCTGCGATTGTTCGAGATCGGACGACTGCTTTTGTGCAAAAGCTTCAATAAAATGTTCTTTCGAACATGTAATTTTCATTAGTGAGCAACCCCGGCTGACTCCTCGTCGCATCTCCGACTACGTGGCGAAGCCTTAGCTCCGGATGCGAATGATAATTCGATATCCTACATAATTGACGTCGCAGACGAGAGGGATCGCGGCTGCGGGCGGGCGCTCCTGGCAGTCATCCATTCACCATTGGGCAAGCTCAGCACCGCGGCGAATGTAACCGCGAGTAACCTGCCGCTTCGGCTGCGATCTCATGCATCAGTTATTACAAAGTTGAAATACGCCGCTTGCGGCCTTGCGCTATATTTCCGCCAACAACACATTCTTCCAAGGGTGATCGATGAAGTCCGCTCGTTTTGTTCCGCTTCTGCTCGGGGTCTTGACGTTGGGCGTGTCGGGTGCAGCCATGGCCGGCGGGGTCAGCATCGGGGTCAATATCGGCATTCCCGCGCCCGTCTATGTGGCGCCGGCTCCCGTCTATGTGCCACCGCCGCCGCCTCCGCCACCTGTCGTGTATCAGCCCGCGCCCGTGTATTACGGCGCACCGGCCATCGTGATCGGCTGGCATGGCGACCGCTACTGGGACGGCCACCGCTATTGGGCGCGCGACGACTGGTATCGTCATCATCCTTCGGGGCGCTATGACTACCGGCGCGATCACTACGATCACGGTCGCGGCTGGCACTGAGCCGCAGTGGCAACTGCAGCGATCCGAAACCGCCCGAATGGGCGGTTTTTTCATGCCTTCGCGCCTTGCCGGGGTGCGCGGTGGACTTACGGTTTGCGCGGGTTTGTTGGGTAGAATTCCCTCACCACGCAATTGCCCAATGACCACCAAGGCGCTTATGACAACTGGCTCGCGACGGGTTCCATCGCCTCGTGCACCTCAATGCGTAGTTTCCAGGCCCCCGCGTGTCGGTCCCGCGCTCATGTGGCGTTCATCGCGCAATGCCTGCGTTGCGCTGCTGTGCGCCGCGCTGGCCGCGGCCGGTCTCTTCGCGGCGCCGCAAGTGCATGCGGCGTATGCCATCGCCCAGTACGGCGAGCCGAAATATCCGGCGGACTTCAAGCATTTCGACTACGTCAACCCGGATGCGCCGAAGGGCGGCACACTCGTGCTGGCCAATCCGAGCCGCCTGACGAGCTTCGATAAATTCAACCCGTTCACTTTGCGCGGCAACACCGCGCCCGGCGTCGACCTGCTGTTCGAAAGCCTCACGACCGGCAGCAGCGACGAAGTGGCCTCCGCGTATGGACTGCTCGCCGACGACATCAGGATCGCGCCGGACGACCTCTCGACTACCTTCCATATCAACCCGCACGCGCGTTTTTCGAACGGCGATCCCGTTACCGCGGAGGACGTGAAGTATTCGCTCGACACGCTCAAGAGTCCGCAGGCCGCGCCACAATTCATGTCGATCTTCGGCCAGATTTCGCGCGCGGTCGTCGTCGATACGCACACCGTACGGTTCGAATTTCAGCAGCGCAATCGTGAGTTGCCGTTGCTCGCGGGCGGCATGCCGGTTTTTTCGCACAAGTGGGGGATGAAACCCGACGGCAGCCATATTCCATTCGATCAGCTGGCGTTTGAGAAGCCGATTGGAAGCGGTCCGTATCTGATCGAGCGGTACGACAACGGACGCACCATCACCTACCGGCGCAATCCCGATTATTGGGGCGCGGCGCTGCCGGTGCGCGTCGGCATGTACAACTTCGAGCGCATCGTCTACAAGCTGTATTCGGATAGCGTCGTGCGGCTCGAGGCCTTCAAGGCGGGCGAATACGACGCGCTCGTCGAATATGTCGCGCGTAACTGGGTGCGGCGCGACGTCGGCAAGAAGTTCGACAGCGGCGAGCTCATCAAGAAGGTGTTCCCGCAGCACAACGGCACGGGCATGCAGGGCTTCATGCTGAACACGCGGCGGCCGCTGTTTCAGGACGTGCGCGTGCGCAAGGCGCTGGATCTCGCGCTCGACTTCCAGTGGCTCAACCGCCAGTTGTTCTTCAATCAGTACACGCGCATCGACAGTTTCTTTGCCAACACGGATCTGCAGGCGAAGGGCCTGCCGTCGCCTGGCGAACTCGCGCTGCTCGAGCCGTGGCGCGCGAAGCTCGATCCCGCGGTGTTCGGGCCGCCGCCGAAGCAGCCTGACACCGACCCGCCGGGCTCGTTGCGCGCGAATCTGCTGCAGGCGCGCGCGTTGTTGCAGGAGGCCGGATGGCGCTATCGCGACGGCGCTTTGCGCAATGCAAAAGGGGAGCCGTTCGAGTTCGAGATACTCGACGACTCGGGATCGGCCGCGCAAATGGAGCCGATCGTCGCTACTTTCATTCGAAACCTGCAGAAGCTCGGGATCAAGGCCACGTTTCGCGTAGCCGATTTCGCGGTCTATCAGAAGCGGCTCGACGCTTTCGACTTCGACACCACGACGATCCGCATGCCGGACGTGCAGGTGCCGGGTTCCGAGCAGATCGAGCGCTTCGGCAGCAAGGCAGCCGATACGAGCGGCTCGGACAATGTGATCGGACTGAAGTCGCAGGCTGTCGATTCGATTCTGCGCGCACTCGTGCAGGCGCAGACGCGCGAGCAGCTGCTCGACGCGACGCACGCGCTCGATCGCGTGCTGATGCATGGCTACTACGTCGTGCCGCACTGGTACAGCGCGACGCATCGCGTGGCATTCAAGCGCGGGCTTGCATGGCCGTCCAAGCTGCCGCTGTACTATGGCGCCGAAGGCTGGATCACGTCGACGTGGTGGTTCGCGAGGCCGCCGCAAGGCACGCAGGCCGCGCCACAATGATCTGCTGCATCACGCTCGCGCGCTATAGTCGTTCAATCACCGCCCTCGCTATGGAAAGCACGCCATGTGGAGCTACATTCTCAAACGTCTGCTGCTAATGATCCCGACGTTGCTCGGCGTGCTGACGCTGACCTTCGTCGTGATCCAGTTTGTGCCGGGCGGCCCCGTCGAACAGATGCAGCATGAACTGCGCAAGGGCGCCGAGGGCGCAGTGCCGTTCGGCCTGCGCGCGCATAACGGCGTCGACGCGCAGCAGATTGCGCAATTGAAGGCGCTATACGGTTTCGACAAGCCGCCGCTCGAGCGCTACGTGTTGATGCTCAAGCGCTTCTCGACCTTCGATCTGGGCCAGAGCTATTTCCGGCATCAGAGCGTGTGGTCGCTGATCGTTTCGAAGCTGCCGGTGTCGATCAGCATCGGCTTATGGACGTTTTTCCTCACGTATCTGATCTCGGTGCCGCTCGGCATTGCGAAAGCGGTGCGCAACGGCTCGCGCTTCGACATCGCGACGAGCCTTGTGGTGCTGATCGGTTACGCGATTCCGGGTTTTGTGCTCGGCGTGCTGCTGCTCGTGTTGTTCGGCGGCGGCACGTTTTTGCAGCTTTTTCCGCTGCGCAATCTGACATCGGATAACTGGGCGCAACTGAGCGTGATGGGCAAGATTCTCGATTATCTGTGGCATATCGCATTGCCGATTACCGCTTCGGTGGTCGGCAGTTTCGCGGTCGTGACGATGCTCACCAAGAACGCCTTCCTCGACGAGATTCGCAAGCAGTACGTACTGACTGCGCGCGCAAAAGGTCTTTCCGAGAAACGCGTGTTGTGGAAGCACGTGTTTCGCAATGCGATGTTGCCGTTGATCGTCGGCTTTCCGGCTGCGTTTATCGGCGCTTTTTTTACGGGCAGTCTGCTGATCGAAACGCTTTTTTCGCTCGACGGCCTCGGCCTGCTGTCGTATGAATCGGTCGTGCGGCGCGACTATCCGGTTGTGCTCGGCACGCTGTATCTCTTCACGTTGATCGGCCTTGCGACCAAGCTCGTTTCCGATCTTTGCTATGTGTGGGTCGATCCCCGCATTCAATTCGAACAACTGGAACGCTGATGAATCGAGCACGCCTTTCAGCCGATGCAGCGGCCCGCACGGAGCCCGCGCGCCGCGTATGGCAGCGCTTTCGCCAGCAACGGCTTGGTTACTGGAGCCTGATCGTGTTCGTCGCGGCCTTCGTGGCGAGCCTCGCCGGTCCGCTGTGGTCGAACGACAAGCCGCTCGTGGTGCGCTACGACGGCCACTTGTATTTCCCGCTCTTTCACACCTACGCGGAGACCACGTTCGGCGGCGATTTCCCGACGCCCGCGGATTATCTCGACCCGTATATCAAACAGCGTTTCGATGCGCCGGGCAATTTCGCCGTGTACCCGCCGAACCATTACTACTACGACACGCTCAACTATTTTTCCAAAGCGCCTAACCCTGCGCCGCCGTCGCGCGAAAACTGGCTCGGCACCGACGATCGCGGCCGCGATCTGTTTGCGCGCCTGCTATACGGCTTTCGCGTGTCGGTGGAATTCGGCCTCGTGCTGACGTTCATCGGCACGATACTCGGCATCGCGGCAGGCGCCGTCCAGGGTTATTTCGGAGGACGTACGGATATCATCGGGCAGCGCCTGATCGAAATCTGGAGCGCCATGCCCGAGCTTTATTTGCTGATCATTTTCTCGTCCATCTTCGAGCCGGGTTTCATTCTGCTGATCGTGCTGCTTTCGCTGTTCGGCTGGATCGGCTTGTCGGACTATGTGCGCGCGGAGTTTCTGCGCAATCGTCAGCAGGATTACGTACGCGCGGCGAAGGCCATGGGGCTGTCGAACTGGCAGATCATGTGGCGGCATGTGCTGCCCAACAGTCTAACGCCGGTCATTACGTTCCTGCCGTTTCGCATGAGCGGCGCGATTCTCGCGCTGACGAGTCTCGACTTTCTCGGCCTCGGCGTGCCTTCGCCGACACCGAGCCTCGGCGAACTGCTCGCACAGGGCAAGGCGAATCTGGACGCGTGGTGGATCTCGCTGTCGACCTTCGGTGTGCTGGTCGCGATGCTGTTGCTGCTGACTTTCATGGGCGACGCGCTGCGCAACGCGCTCGACACCCGCATCTCCGATGCGATGCGCGCCGGAGGTAATCAGTGAGCATGCAACGGCAAACCAATGGGCAGCACGACAGCGGCAACGGCGGGAGCGCTGTGCCGCTGCTGGAGCTGGATCACCTTCATGTGAGCTTCGGCGAAACGGTCGCCGTGAACGACGTCACGCTGACCATCCGGCGCGGCGAGCGCGTCGCGCTCGTCGGCGAATCCGGGTCGGGCAAGAGCGTGACGGCGCTGTCCGTCTTGCGTCTGTTGAGCGACGCGCAGGTGAGCGGATCGATCCATTTCGACGGCGAGGACCTGCTTGCCAAAAGCGAGCGCGAGATGCGCGGGCTGCGCAGCTCGGACATCGCGATGATCTTTCAGGAGCCGATGACGGCCCTCAATCCGCTCTACACGGTGGGCGATCAGATCGCGGAGACGATCGTGGTGCACGACGGCGTCCCGGCAGCGGAAGCCCGCAAGCGCGCGGTCGCGTTGCTCGGACGCACGGGCATTCCCGAGCCGGGCAAGCGCGTGAACAGCTATCCGCACGAACTCTCCGGCGGCCAGCGGCAGCGCGCAATGATCGCCATGGCGCTCGCGTGCCGTCCGCGTCTACTGCTCGCCGACGAACCGACCACCGCGCTCGACGTAACGATTCGCGCGCAGATCGTCGATTTGCTGCTGGAACTGCAGCGCGACGAAGCCGAAAAGCGCGGCATGGCCGTGCTGCTGATCACGCATGACCTGAACCTAGTGCGCAACTTCGCCGAGCGTATCGCGGTGATGGAAAAGGGCGTGCTCGTCGAGAGCGGGCCGGTCGAGCAGGTTTTCGGCTCGCCGCAGCATCCCTACACGCAGCGGCTGCTCGCGAGCCGGCCGCAGCGGACCGTGGTGCCGGTGCTGCCCATTTCGCCGGTGCTGCTCGAAGCCCGCGACGTGTCCGTCGATTTCAAAACGAAGTTGCCGGGATTTGCCGGGTGGTTCCGCTCGGGGCGGTTTCGCGCCGTTGCTGATGCGAGCGTTTCGCTGCGGCAGGGGGAGACGCTCGGGATCGTCGGCGAATCGGGTTCGGGCAAGTCGACGCTCGCTATGGCCTTGCTTGGGCTGCAGCGCACCGCGCACGGCGAGATCGAATTCCAGGGCAGGGCGCTTGGCAGCTACCGCGGCACGGAGCAGACCGCGTTGCGCTCGAACATGCAGGTGGTGTTTCAGGACCCTTTCAGCTCGCTTTCGCCGCGCCAGACGATCGAGCGGATCGTCGGCGAGGGACTGGCGCTCCACCGGCCGCAGATGTCGCAGCAAGCGCGCCGCGACAAGGTGCTCGCGGTGCTGCGCGAGGTCGGCATCGACCGCACGGCGCTGCTGCGCTATCCGCATGAGTTCTCCGGCGGCCAGCGGCAGCGCATCGCCATCGCGCGGGCGCTGGTGGTCGAGCCGCGCATTCTGATCCTTGACGAACCCACCAGCGCGCTGGACGTTTCCATTCAGCAGCAAGTGCTGAAACTGCTGACCGGGTTGCAACAGAAGTACAACCTCGGCTTCGTTTTCATCAGCCACGACCTGGCCGTCATCGGGGCAATGGCGCACCGCTTGGCGGTGATGCAAAACGGTTCTATCGTCGAAAGTGGGGACGTTGAGAAAATCTTTGCGACCCCTTCGCACCCTTACACTCGAAAGCTCCTGAAAGCCGCGCTGGACCGTTGATTTTTCACCCTTTCACCAATTGGGTGCGCCTCTCGATTGTATTTTTCTATTTGTTTTGACACATGAATACTTACTGGCTAGTATCAACCAAACTTTTTTCCGTAGACCCTGATTCTTTGGCAAAAACTACCGACCAATGCAGCACAGAAATCTGACCCAGACTTGCACGCGCGCCGTCGCCGGGATGTTCATTGGCGTCTTGATCGCAGCAGCTCCCGGCGTTTTCGCCGACGAAGTAAGCAGTTTCAATCAGAACGCGTCATTTTCGCCGAGCACTTCGGCGAATTCCTCCTCCTCTTCCAGCTCGCAATCCGTCGGCGGCAACACCGACAGCAGCGCGAAATCGTTCCTGTCGGGCATGGCCGGTAAGGCGGGCGACGTCGTCGTCGGCGCGCTGAACATGATCGGCGTGCGCTACCGCTGGGGCGGCAATACGCCGGATTCGGGGCTCGATTGCAGCGGCTTCGTGCGCTACGTGTTCCAGGACACGCTGGGCATGACGCTGCCGCGCCGCGCCGAGGAGATGAGCCGCGTCGGCGAAAAGGTCCGCATGAGCGATCTGAAGCCGGGTGACCTGGTGTTCTTCAACACCATGTGCCGCACGTTCTCGCACGTGGGCATTTACATTGGCGACAACAAGTTCGTGCATTCGCCTTCCACGGGCAGCACGATCCGTGTCGACGACATGGATGACGGCTACTGGGAAAAGCGCTTCACCGGCGCGCGCCGCATCGAGACGTCGTACCAGAACGGCGAAGACCTGCGCAAGCGTGTGAATGCGACGATCGGCGGAAACAACTGATTTTTGCCGGCAGGCGGTGCACGCGTACAGCCTGGAGCCAAAGCCACAGTGAAAAGGCCTGCTTCGAAGGAAGCAGGCCTTTTTGTTTACAGCCCGTCTACGGGTGAGGCCGTGCGCAGGCGCGACAGGCGGCCCCGATCCCCCACCTCGCTACACCCCCGCGCGGCTTGCCGCCAGCTTGCGTTGCAGCTCCGGCATGATCTTCGCGACGGCTTCTTCGCCGGCGAGAATCGCGGCGTTGCGCTGCGAGAAGTCGCTGCCGCTCATGGCCGCGAGATTCGGCCGGATCACGACGTCGGCGTATTTGTCGAGTTCATAGGCCTTGATGGTCTGGCCCATGATCGTGAAAGTCTGCATGAGCACGTCGAACGAGCTGGCTGTGAGGCCGCTTTCCGGGCGCTGCGAAATATCCACCGCGATCACGAAATCCGCGGCCATCTTGCGCGCGAACGACGCCGGCACCGGACTCACCAAACCGCCGTCCACATATTCGTGTCCGCCGATTTTCACCGGCTCGAAAATGGACGGCACGCTGCATGACGCCCGCACCGCCACGCCGGTATTGCCGCGCTGAAAGAGAATGGGCTGGCCGGTTTTCAGGTCGGTGGCGACCACGCCGAGCGGCTTCACCATTTTCTCGATCGGCCGATTGTTGAGCGTCGTGTTCAGATAATTCTGCAGCGCGATGCCCTGCAGAAGGCCGCGCGTGCGAAACGGCATCGCCCAGTCGCTGATCGACGCTTCGTCCATGGTCAGCGCGAGCTTGTTCAGCGCGAAGCCGTTCATGCCCGATGCATAGAGCGCGCCGACCACCGACCCGGCGCTCGTGCCCGCGACCAGGTCCACCTGAATATTGCGCGCCTCCAGCGCCTTGATGACGCCGATGTGCGCGAAACCGCGCGCCGCCTAGCGCAAGGGCGACGCGAAGCGGGCGCTGCGGCTTGTCGAGTGGCGGGGTGCTCGTGCCAGGTGTGGCGGTGCCATTCGACACGCCGGGCGTCGATACGCCGGGCGTCGCCGCGCCGTCGGTTTTGCTGCCGGCGGTGGTGCAGGCGGCCAGCACCGCTGAGGCGGCGGCGAGCGAAAAGTTGCGACGGCCGAAACGAGGTGACGAAGGTTTCAACGAGTTCTCCAGCAACGGCATAGGCGGCGCGAAGGGCACCGCCTCGCGCCGCGATCAGGCAAAGGTCGAGGCGACCGCGATGAGCGGTTTCATGCGCGCCGGCGGTGTGTGCCCCGGCGCGCGCACATCATAAAGCAAAGCGGCGCGGGCGCGCGGGCCTGTAATGAAACGTTGCAGAGACACCGCCTCTGGGTGACAGGACGCACTCAGGACGCCACCACGACACCGTCGCCTAGGCTGTTCGGACGAGGGCAGGCGCGCCGCTCTCGAAAGGTATAATTCGGCTCTTGCTTTGATTCCTTCGTGTCCATGCACGGCTGTCGTTCTGCCGCCTGGACGCGGTTCGCTGCCGCGCCTAACTGGCTGTATCTGTCCGGCGCCGGCGCCCGTCTTCGAGTAACGCTAATGACCACCTCCGTTCGCACCCGTTTCGCACCGAGTCCCACCGGCTTCATTCACCTCGGCAACATCCGCTCCGCGCTTTATCCGTGGGCGTTCGCGCGCAAGATGAAAGGGACCTTCGTGCTGCGGATCGAGGACACCGACGTCGAGCGTTCCACAAGTGAATCCGTCGACGCCATTCTGGAAGGCATGGAATGGCTCGGCCTCGATTTCGACGAAGGCCCGTTCTACCAGATGCAGCGCATGGACCGTTACCGCGAAGTGCTTCAGCAGATGCGCGACGCGGGGCTCGTGTATCCGTGCTACATGTCGACCGAAGAACTCGACGCGCTGCGCGAGCGCCAGCGCGAAGCCGGCGAAAAGCCGCGCTACGACGGCACGTGGCGTCCCGAGCCGGGCAAGGTGTTGCCCGAGCCGCCGGCGGGCGTGCAGCCGGTGCTGCGCTTCCGTAATCCGCTCACCGGCACGGTGGCCTGGGACGACGCGGTGAAAGGGCGCATCGAAATCTCGAACGAGGAACTGGACGACCTCGTAATCGCGCGGCCGGACGGCACGCCGACCTACAACTTCTGCGTGGTGGTGGACGATCTGGACATGCGCATCACGCACGTGATTCGCGGCGACGATCACGTGAACAACACGCCGCGGCAGATCAACATTCTGCGCGCGCTCGGCGGCGAGCCGCCGGTGTACGCGCACTTGCCGACCGTGCTCAACGAGCAGGGCGAAAAGATGAGCAAGCGTCACGGCGCGATGAGCGTGACGGGTTATCGCGACGCCGGCTACCTGCCCGAAGCCGTGGTGAACTATCTCGCGCGCCTCGGCTGGTCGCATGGCGACGCGGAGATCTTCTCGCGCGAGCAATTCGTCGAATGGTTCGATCTCGAGCATCTCGGCAAGTCGCCGGCGCAGTACGACCACGACAAGCTCAACTGGCTCAACGCGCATTACATCAAGGAAGCGGACAACGCGCGCCTTGCCGGCCTCGCGCGGCCGTTCCTCGCCGAGCTGGGTATCAGCGAGGCGGCCATCGCGCAAGGCGCCGACCTGAGCGCGGTGGTGGGCTTGCTGAAGGACCGCGCGTCGACGGTCAAGGAAATTGCAGAGAGCGCGGCGATGTTCTATCGCACGCCCGCCCCGAATGCCGATGCCCTCGCGCAACACGTGACCGACACAGTGCGCCCGGCGCTCGGCGAGCTGGCTGCCGCGTTGAAGACCGTCGAGTGGACTAGGGAGGCGATCGCCGCCGCGCTCAAGGCCACGCTTTCCGCGCACAAACTGAAGATGCCGCAACTGGCCATGCCGGTTCGTCTGCTGGTGGCGGGCACGACGCATACGCCGT
The DNA here is from genome assembly GCA_940746715.1 of uncultured Paraburkholderia sp. Lineage (GTDB taxonomy): Bacteria > Pseudomonadota > Gammaproteobacteria > Burkholderiales > Burkholderiaceae > Paraburkholderia. The sequence continues at coordinate 415,459 of CALNWN010000001.1, read as the reverse complement.
CTATCGATACGGTGCTAATGCTGTTCGGCCGCGATGTGGTGGTGAGCCGTATCGAGAAGGCGCTGGCATAACTCGATCGCGGCACGCCTTGGCAGCGCGTTTGCGTGTGCGTTGAGAGGGATTGCATGCGTCTTCGGAAAAAAGTCGCATGCAATTGCTCAAAGGGTATTTACAAAGCGCAAATTGGCCTCTAAAATTTCGTTTCTGTTCTGCAAGGGGGTATAGCTCAGCTGGGAGAGCGCTTGCATGGCATGCAAGAGGTCAGCGGTTCGATCCCGCTTACCTCCACCATCAGAGCAGAGTGAAGTCGTTCCGAAGTCTGGAACTTGTAGCAAAAAGACTTCACAAACAGCACTATCGTAGTTAAAATAGCAGTCTTCGCAGTTGACGAAACGAATAACTAGCAAGCAGCTTCATGTTAGTGGATTCAAAGTCAGCGGTGAATAAAAGACATATCTGAAAAGATTATGTCCCCTTCGTCTAGAGGCCTAGGACATCACCCTTTCACGGTGAGTACAGGGGTTCGAATCCCCTAGGGGACGCCAAACATGGGCGTCGCTTTATGAAGTAAAGCAGCGCAGCTTGCAGAGAAATAACCGACGCTCGCAAGCTAGGGTGTGAAGACTGGAGTGGTAGTTCAGTCGGTTAGAATACCGGCCTGTCACGCCGGGGGTCGCGGGTTCGAGTCCCGTCCGCTCCGCCAGATTTGAAAAGTCCACTTCGAAAGAAGTGGGCTTTTTTATTTCCGCTGCCTGCCCAGCCTGGCTATGCTCGGGACAAACAGCCATTGCCAGCGGGCGCGGCCTATTTTACCGTTTATCCGACTTCTCTTCGTCGTCCCGCCATGTTCGATCCAACCGAAGCTCCGTCACCGTTCCATCTGCGCAAAGCCAGCATGGACGATTTCGAGTTCGCCGAGGCGCTGACTCACGGCAACATGGGCGGCTACTATCAGCGGCATCATCTCGTCTGGCGCGGCGATCTCTTTCTCGGGAGCTGGCGCGAGTCGGAAAACTTCATCCTGGAAATGGACGGCAAGCCGATCGGCGTTCTGCGCATCACGCAGGAAGGCGATTCGCTGCATATTCGCGACGTGCAGATCGCGGAAGGCTACAGGCGGCTCGGCGCCGGCACCTATCTGCTCGACATGTCGCACCAATGGGCGCGCGAGCGCGGTCTGCGCGAACTGCAACTGCGCGTGTTCGTCGACAACCCCGCGGCACGGCTCTATCAGCGCAAGGGCTACAAGCTCGCTGGGCCGCGGCTCGCGCAGCTTGGCGCGATCCGTCATCTGGCGCGGCGGGTTTGACGCGACGATTCGCGTTTAGCGGTGCACGCCGCCGGGCGCGTCCGCGTGGTTCAACGCCGTCTCTTCAACGCGCGCATCGGCAGAACTGGCGTCGTCGACGCTTTCCCCATTTTCCAGCCGATGTTCCGAGCCACGTTCGATAAACGCGCGCGGACTTTCGCCAAAGGCCCGGCGAAACATCGCGGAAAACGCGCTCTGACTCTGATAGCCCAACTCCTGCGCGACATGGGACAGCGGCCGCCCTTGGCTCAGCAAAGGGATCGCGCGCGCCAGAATCGCCTGTTGCCGCCACTGCGAAAAACTCACGCCGAGTTCCTGGCGGAAGAGCCGCGCGATGGTGCGCGTACTGGCGCCGACGCTCGCCGCCCATTGCTCGAGCGACTCGGCGGGCGTCGGATCGGCGATCACCGCCTCGCACAGCGCACGCAGGCGCTTTTCGTTCGGCATGGGCACCGAAAGGGGCAGCGGTTCGGAGCGCGTCAGCTCGTCGAGCGCCAGTGCGCCCAACAGGCGTTCGCGCTCGGGCGAGATGCCGGGCGTATCCAGCACGGCAATCACCTCGCGCAGCAGGTTCGAGACTTCGACCACGCGCGGCGCGTCGAGCCCCGCGGGCACCGCGTTTTCGGTGATGTACAGCGTGCGCAGAAACGCGTCTTCCACGGCCACGACCTCGTGGGTGACATGCGGCGGCACCCAGATGGCGCGCGAGGGCAGGACCATCCACGTCGTGCCGGTCGTGGCCACCCGCAACACGCCGCGCGGCGCGTACGCGACCTGCGCCCACGCATGCTGATGACGCGCGAAATGCGAACCCATGGGCATGGGCCGCGAGCGCACGCGAATGGGGTGCGCTTCGTTCGGCTGAAATTCTGGCGGCGTGTCGGTCAGGCTGACGAAGCTTGAACGGTCCGAACCGGCGTACGGAGTCATGACAAAGTCGATCCAAAAAACGAAACGCCACGAATGAGACGCGGCGATATAAAACGCCACGATATGAAGCGCGATCGCGGGCGGGTTTCCATTGTAGAGTAGAGCGCGCGCTTTTCGCCGTTGCATAATGGCAGGATTGTCGATCCACACTCGAGGAGCACGAACGACGATGCAAACCGTCTTTGTCTACGGCACGCTGCGAGCGGGCGAAGTGAACGACATCCGCGAAGCCGCGGCGCGCAACGAGATCGCCGAGCCGACGCTGCTCGGGACGGCCACGGTTCGCGGCCATCTGTTTGACTTCGGCTCGTACCCGGGCCTCGTCGTCGACGAAGAGGGCGTGGAGGTGATCGGCGACGTCTACGAGATCGACGATGAACTTGTCGCCGTGCTCGACGAAATCGAGGCGGTGTACCCCGGCGTCGAAGATCGCTTTCTGGCGCGCGAAGTCATGGTGAAAGTGGACGGCAATGTAGTGAACTGCCGCTTCTATCCGGTCGCGCCTCACGCGGTGAAGGGGCTGCCCGAAATCCGATCCGGCGATTGGGTCAAGCACCGCGCGACGCGCTGATCCGAAGCAGCGCACACGCAAGCACACACGCGGCACAAAAAACGGCCCACCAGGCAGCCAAGCCTGGCGGGCCGTCAGGCCGGTCAATCTTCTCGCCAGCTCGCGGTCGCGACCAGCGTATTCACGTTCATATCTCTTCTAGAGCGGCAGCGTCAGGAAGTCCGTGAACTGCGCGGACGTCGACATCTGCTCGAAGATTTGCGCAGCGCGCTCGTACGGCGCGGTATCGCCGCCCACGGCCTGCTTCACCTTGTCGAGTTCCAGCACTGCCAGCTCGCGCACCAGTTCAGCGGTTACCTTGCGGCCGTCGTCGAGCGTGCCCTTGGGCGAGCGAATCCACTGCCATACCTGCGAGCGCGAAATCTCGGCGGTCGCGGCGTCTTCCATCAGGTTGTGGATCGGCACGCAGCCATTGCCCGCGAGCCACGAACCCAGGTAGTGAATGCCGACGTTGATGTTGTTGCGCAAACCGGCTTCCGTGATCGGCGTCTCCGGGCGGAAGTCGAGCAGATCCGTCGCGGTGACGAGCACGTCGTCGCGCTGCTTGCCGATCTGGTTCGGCTTGTCCCCGAGCACCTTGACGAATTCTTCCATCGCGATCGGCACGAGCCCCGGGTGCGCAACCCAGCCGCCGTCGTAGCCGTCGCTGGCATCGCGCGCCTTGTCCGAGCGCACGCCGGTCATCGCCTTGTCGTTCGCGGCCGGGTCGTTCTTGATCGGAATCAGCGCGCTCATGCCGCCGATAGCCGGCGCATTGCGGCGGTGGCAAGTCTTCAGCAGCAACAGCGCATAAGGCGCGCATGAAGGGCGACGTCATCGTGATCTGCGAGCGGTCCGCGAGACAGAAGTCGCGATCGGCCTTGAACTTCTTGATCGCCGAGAAGATGTAGTCCCAGCGGCCCGCGTTCAGGCCCGAGCTGTGTTCGCGCAGCTCGTACAGGATTTCGTCCATCTCGAAGGCGGCGAGAATCGTTTCGATCAACACCGTTGCGCGAATCGTGCCGCGCGGCACGCCGACCGCTTCCTGCGCGGCGACGAAGATGTCGTTCCACAGACGCGCCTCGAGATGGCTTTCCATCTTCGGCAGATAGAAGTAGGGGCCCGAGCCGCGCGCGATCAGTTCCTTCGCGTTGTGCACCATGAAAAGCGCGAGGTCGAAGATGCCGCCCGACACGCGCTTGCCGTCCACGCTCACGTGCTTCTCGTCGAGATGCCAGCCGCGCGGGCGCACGATCAGCGTGGCGATCGTGTCGTTCAGCTTGTAGTGCTTGCCGTTCTGCTCCAGTGAAATCGTGCGGCGCACGGCGTCCTTCAGGTTGATATGGCCGGTGATCTGGTTGTCCCAGCTCGGCGCATTCGAATCCTCGAAGTCGGTCATGTACGAATCCGCGCCCGAGTTCAGCGCGTTGATGATCATCTTGCGCTCCACCGGCCCCGTGATTTCCACGCGGCGGCGTTGCAGGTCGTGCGGCAGCGGCGCAATGGTCCAGTCGCCCTCGCGCACGCTCTTCGTCTCGGCGAGGAAGTCGGGGCGCTAGCCCGCGTCGAGACGCTCCGTGCGCTCTGCGCGTGCCTGCAGCAGCTGCTGACGGCGCGGCTCGAACGTGCGATGCAGCGCCGCGACGAGCTCGAGCGCCTCGCGGGTCAGAATTGCTTCATAACCCGGCTTGATGTCGCCGGTGATTGCCATGCCCTGCGGCAGCGACAGCGATGACTGCGAATTCGCCATGTTTTCTCCTTGGTCGGTCAGATTGCGAAAATGCAAAATTGAAATGCGGTGGGGTCGTTAAGTGAGTTGTCGAGCCGGTTCGCGTGGCAGAGGCTCATGCGTCTTTACCTGCGCGCGTGCGGCCTGCCGCGACGGTGCGTCCAGTGCGCGCCGTTCGTCCTGCCGAGGCAAGCGTGCTCAGGAAGGCCAGCAAATCGTTCATGCCCGCGCCCGTGCCGTCGGGCGTCACGCCCAGTTCCTCGAGCGGCGCGTTCTGACGGTTGAGTCAGAACGTGGTGAAGCCGAACCACGTCGCGCCGGCCACGTCCCAGCCATTGGATGAAACGAAGACGATCTCGCGGGCCTCCGCGCCGAAGGCTCGTGTGCCGAGCGCGTAGGCGGCCGGCGCGGGTTTGTACGCGCGCACGGCGTCGACGGAAAGCACGTGGTCGAACAGGCCGCTCATGCCGGCGCTTTTGACGGCGACGTCGAGCATTTGCGGATTGCCGTTCGAGAGAATCGCAAGGCCGGGCGCGTGAGCCGCCACGGTTTCCCTTGCGGACGAGGCGCCTGGAAGCGCAGCGGTCAAAGGCGAGCCGCCGTCGCCGGACGAGCGCAGCGCCGGCACCGCGTCGGGAAATGCGGACAGGCACGCATATTCGTCCATCAGACGTTTTTCAGTGGTCCGGCCGAGCGTCAGTTGCAGTTTTTTGCCGAGAAACGGGGTGCGTCGAGCGTGATGTCCCGGAACGGCCGATAGTGCACGGCGCCCTCGCCGGTATCGGCGAGCGTGCGCAACTGCGTGTATTCGATCTGCTTTTGCCGCCACAACTGGGAGAGCGTGTCGCCGCGCCCGGGGAAGATCTGCTCCGCGGCAGCGATCACCGAGTGCACGTCGAAGAGCGTGCCGTAGGCGTCGAAAATCACTGCTTGTGGGGAGAGTGTCGTTGTGGCCGACATTGCCGTGCGCTCCTGTCAGAGGTCGGGACAGATTGTATTAGCGCTGCTCTGCGCTAAAAAAGAGGCTAAAGATCACTTGATCTTTTACTTTCATCCACCTAATCTGGCGCGCACTGGCCAACTTTGCCGCACGAGCGGCGCTCTTTTCATGGACCGTTTCAAGCAGATCGAGACTTTTGTCACCGTCGCCGCCAAAGGCAGCCTGTCGGCCGCCGTATCGACGCGCTGGAGGAGCGCCTCGGCGTCAAGCTGCTCCTGCGTACCACCCGCAGGATCACGCTGACGTTCGAAGGCTCGGCGTTCCTTGAAGACTGTCAGCGCATCATTCACGACATGCAGAACGCCGAGGCGAGCGTGTCGGCGGGCGGCGTCAAGGCGAGCGGCCATTTGCGGCTTTCCGCGCCGGCCGGTTTCGGACGCCGCCACGTCGCGCCGCTGGTGCCGGCTTTCACGGTCGCGCATCCGGACGTGTCCATCACGCTCGATCTGTCCGACCGGCTCGTGGATCTCGTCAACGAAGGCTTCGATTGCGCGGTACGGCTCGGCGAGTTGCCCGATTCGTCGCTCGTGTCGCTCAAGCTCGGCGAAAACCGGCGCGTGTGTGTTGCGTCGCCGTCGTATCTGAGCCGGCGCGGCGCGCCGCACAGCCTGGCCGACCTCGCGCAGCACAACTGTCTCGCGCTCGGCGCGAGCGCCAATCAGCAGCGCGGCTGGATGTTCCAGCAGGATGGCAAGGTCGTGTCCATCAAGGTGTCGGGCACGATGGAATGTTCCGACGGCGCGGTGCTGCACGAGTGGTGTCTCGAAGGCCACGGCCTCGCGTGGCGCTCCTGTGGTGGGAGGTCGGCGCGGACATCGCGGCGGGGCGGCTCGTGAGCGTGCTCGACGAATTCGCCGCGCCGCCCATCGGCATTCATGCGGTGTTTCCGCAGCGCCGCCACTTGCCGCTGCGGGTGCGACTTTTCCTGGACTTTCTCAAGCATACGTACGGCCTTCCGGACTACTGGGGCTGACGCCGCGCAACGGGTTTTCGATATTCGGACAGACCCTCGATGGCCGTCAGGGTCCAGTTTCCGCGACCTACAATCGCTTTAAGGGCAGCAGCAGACGTGCTGCGCACACGGCAACCGGACACGGATACGGAGGGCACATGTTCAAACACATTCTCGTTCCGACCGACGGCTCGGATCTCTCGCGCAAGGCGATCGCCGGCGCCATCGACCTCGCGCAGGCAGTCGGCGCGCGCATTACCGCCTACGCGTGTCTGCCGCAATATCCGTACGCGCCGTTCTCCGATATCGCCGTCGAGCCGCCGTCCGAGTTTCTAGACCGCAGCGAACGCGAAGCCCAGGAGCATCTGCGCGAAGTGGAATTTGCCGCGAGCCGCGTCGGGGTGGTTGTCGATCGACGCACGAGCGTGCATCCCGCGCCGTATCTCGGCATCATCGAAGCGGCGGAGCAGAGCGGCTGCGACGTCATCTTCATGGCCTCGCACGGGCGGCGCGGTCCCGGCAGTCTGCTGATCGGCAGCGAAACGCAGCGCGTGCTCACGCATACGAAAATTCCGGTGCTCGTGTATCGCTGAATTGTCCGCCGGAGCGGCTCGGTCGTTCCGCAGCGAAAAACGCGCCGGCAACCCTGCCGGCGCGTCGTTCGTTCGCCGCACAATCCCACCATCCGCCTGGATCTGGTTGTGCTGGCTTTATGCAGCCCCCGCCTTATATCGAATCCTCGTCACCGGCGCTGGCCGCTCCCAACAAAAATGCGGCCAGCCGCCGATGCCGAGGCTCCTCCCTGTCGACGGCGGCTGGCCGGCGCATCCGCTGCGCCGTCAGCAACCGTCTATCTGCCTTGCGTTTTCGCGATCAGGCCGCGAGAGGCCGTTACGCGACTTTCTTGTCGAAGAACTGTTCGTCTTCCGTCGAGCCGTGCAGCGCGGTCGTCGACGCTTCGCGCTCGACCGTCTGCGTGACCGCGTCGAAATAGCCCGTGCCCACTTCGCGCTGGTGCTTGACGGCGGTGAACCCCTTCCTTTTCTGCCGCCGCGAATTCGGCCTGCTGCATCTCGACGAACGCGGGTCATCTGATTGCGGGCGTAGCCGTGCGCGAGGTTGAACATCGAGTAGTTGAGCGCGTGGAAGCCGGCGAGCGTGATGAACTGGAACTTGTAGCCCATCGCGCCGAGTTCGCGCTGGAACTTGGCGATGGTTGCGTCGTCCAAATTCTTCTTCCAGTTGAAAGACGGCGAGCAGTTGTACGACAGCAGCTGGTCCGGGTACTCCTTGTGGATCGCGTCGGCGAATTTCTTCGCGAACTCGAGGTCGGGCTTGCCCGTTTCGCACCAGATCATGTCGGCGTACGGCGCGTAGGCGAGGAGGCCACGCGAAATCGCCTGCTCGAGACCCGGCTTCGTGCGGTAGAAGCCTTCGACGGTGCGCTCGCCGGTCAGGAACGGCTTGTCGTTTTCGTCCACGTCCGAGGTGATCAGGTCGGCGGCTTCGGCGTCGGTGCGGGCAAGCAGCACGGTCGGCACGCCGGAGACGTCGGCGGCGAGACGCGCGGCCGTCAGCTTGGCGATGTTTTCGCGCGTCGGCACGAGCACCTTGCCGCCCATGTGGCCGCACTTCTTCACCGAGGCGAGCTGGTCTTCGAAGTGCACGCCCGCGGCGCCGGCTTCGATCATCGCCTTCATCAGTTCGAATGCGTTCAGCACGCGCCGCCGAAACCCGCTTCGGCGGCGGCGACGATCGGCGCGAAGTAGTCGATATAGCCTTCGTCGCCGGGATTCTTGCCTTCCGACCACTGGATCTGGTCGGCGCTCGTGAGCGTGTTGTTGATGCGCTTGACGACGAGCGGCACCGAGTTCGCCGGGTAGAGCGACTGGTCGGGATACATTTCGCCGGCCACGTTCGCGTCGCCCGCCACCTGCCAGCCCGACAGGTAGATCGCCTTCAGCCCGGCCTTGACCTGTTGCATCGCCTGGTTGCCGGTGAGCGCGCCGAGCGAGTTGACGAACGGCTCGGTGTTCACGCTATGCCAGAGCTTTTCGGCGCCGCGCTTCGCGAGCGTGTGCTCGACTTGCAGCGAGCCGCGCAGACGGATCACGTCCTCGGCCGTGTAGCTGCGCTTGACGCCTTTCCAGCGCGGATCGGTTTCCCATTGCTGTTGAAGTTGGCGGGCTTGTTCTTCGCGCGTCGTCATGGTGTTCTCCTTGGTTGCCTAAGAAACGGATGGTGGACTCTGTCGTCGCCGCAGCGATCGGCCTTGGGTCAGCAGCAAGGCGATTCGTTTCGTGAAGTCTTATATAAGAGTCTAGGCAAATCGGCAGACGCGCAATAGTCGCCGGCGAGCGTTTTTCGAATAATTATTTTTGTTTTAAATCATCGGCTTGTGGTCATAGTTTCATATAGAGAAACGACTTTTTCCATCTTGCAATAGACGCCTTTGTGCCTTGCAGCACGATTTTTTACGACGCAAAAAAATTTTTCACATCATGAAATTTTGACGGTGATCGGCCGCAGGCGAAAAAAACCGGTGCAGAGCACCGGTTTTCATGTCGACCCGCCGGCTTGGGAGCGTGGTCGGGGTCGTTCAACTCATTGTTGCGTTACTGTGTTGCCAGCGCCAGCCGGATGACGGCTGCCGCCGCGAGGCCGGCAAACTGCTGCCGGCCGGCGCCTTCAGCGCACGTGGGCGCTGCGCTAACGATATGATTTAGCTGCCGCGACGCGCCGTACGCGGACCGTCGCTGCGGCGCGCGCCGTAGCCGCCGCCACGCGAAACGCCGCCCGACGACTTGCCGGCCCAGCCGCCGCCGCTGCGTGAACCGCCGCCGTTGCCGCCCGGACGGCCGCGGCCGCCAAAGCCGGGACGACCGTTACCCGACGGTGCCGACTTGCGCGGCTCGAAACCTTCGACGACATTCACCGGCAGCGGCGTGCGCACGAAGCGCTCGATGCGCTTCAGCGCGCCCTGTTCGGCGTGATGCACGAGGCTCACCGCGATACCCGAGCGGCCGGCGCGGCCCGTACGGCCGATGCGGTGCACGTAGTCTTCGGCGAACTTCGGCAGGTCGTAGTTGAACACGTGCGTGATGCCGGGAATGTCGATGCCGCGAGCAGCGACGTCCGTTGCCACGAGCACGCGCACGCGGCGCTCGCGCAGTGCGCGAATGGTGCGGTTGCGCACGCCTTGCGGCAGGTCGCCGTGCAGCGCGGCCGATTCGAAGCCCGCGTCGGCAAGACGGCCGGCCAGCTGGTCGGCGTCCATCTTGGTCGCCGTGAAGACGATGGCCTGGTCGAGGCCCGCGTCGCGCAGCAGGTGGTCGAGCAGACGGTCCTTGTGATCGCGGTCGTCGACGTAATGAACGGTTTGCGCGATGTTGGTGCGCTGTTCCATGCGCTGAACGATCTCGATACGCTCCGGATCCTTCAGCAGACGGCCCGTGAGCGAACCGATCTTGCCGTCGAGCGTGGCCGAGAAGAGCATGGTCTGACGCGTGGCCGGCGTGGCCGCGACGATCGTGTCGATGTCGTCGATGAAGCCCATGTCGAGCATGCGGTCGGCTTCGTCGAGCACGAGAATCTGCAGTTGCGACAGGTCGATGCGGCCGCGCTCCAGGTGGTCGATCAGACGGCCCGGCGTGGCAACGAGGATTTCGGGGTTCTTCGCGAGCAGCATCAATTGCTGGCCGTAAGCGACGCCGCCGAGAATGCTGACGGTGCGCAGGCGCTTCAGGTGCTTGCCGTACGTGGCCGCAGCGGTCGTGACCTGCATGGCGAGTTCGCGGGTCGGCGTCAGCACGAGCATGGTCGGACGGGCAACCGGTTGCGGGCGGCGGCCACGGCCGCCGTCGGCGGGACGCGGCTCGCGCGGCTGGCTGGCTTGCGCGTTTTGCAATTGCGCGAAACGTTCGATGGCGGGCAGCATGAACGCGGCGGTCTTGCCCGAACCGGTCGGGCTCGAGACCAGCAGGTCGCGGCCGGCGATGCCGGCGGGAACCGCGCGCTGCTGAACCGGCGTCGGGTTCTGGTAGCCAGCGGCGGTCAGCGCGGAGACGACATCCGCGGACAGACCGAGCGACGCGAACGTCGGGCCGGCGGGCGCGGCGGTTTCAGCGGCGACGGCCGGCGCGGCAGCAGCGGCTGCGGCTTGGGCGGGAGCGTCGGCGAAACCGAGGGCTTGGTCGGCGATGGCGTTCAACGGGCTGCTGGAGGTATTGCTCGAAGTCATGAGAATCCTTAAAACACAGGGAGTTAAAACGTCGGCGCCAATCGGCATACCCAAGTCGTCGGATTCAGCGAGCAAAGAAGCAGCGAGCAAATCGAAAAACGAGGGCAACTCGCGACAATGAAGGCGAGTTTTTCGTTAGAAGCTGTATCGGATGCGACACGCCAACATGGCTTGCCGCCAGCCTAGGACATGATCGCCCGTAGAGGGCTAGGCAGGAGGGGACAGGTTCTAAACTGGATTGGAGCTAAACGCTACGAGGCGCTGAGCCGCAACGGCCCGCTGGTGAAAGCCGGGCAAAGCAGTGAAGTGCAGACGGCATTGTATAGGGTTTTGTTGCAGTGCGCCACTTAGGAGATTTCTTAGGGCAAAACGGGCGGCACGGCGGCGCCAGCAGGCGCCCCCCAGGCCGCCCGCAGTTTCAGGCAGACGCGCCGCTCTTCAGCGATTCGACGAGTTCCACGTATTGCTGCTTCGCCGTATCCTGCGAAGTGCCTTTCAGGGCGGCCCACGCGTCGTACTTGTACTTGCCGACGATGTCGGTGAAGCCCGGCTTGTCGCCATGCACGTCGCCTTCGCTCGCCTGCTTGAAGAGCGCATAGAGGCGCAGCAGCGTGAGGTTGCCCGGGCGCTCGGGCAGTTGCTTGACGTCTTCCTGCGCTTGTGTGAACTGGGTGTCGAGATCCGTCATCTTGATGCCCTCCGGCGGGATGGTCAGGGCCTGCGATCATAACAACCCGATGCCGCCGCGTGGCCGAGGGCTTATTCCAAACGCCAGGGGGTGCGAGCGCGACCAAACCGCATCGGCGCGCGCGGCGCCGATTACAATACGGTCCATGACTCAGACCGTGCTTCTTGCCCTCGATACCTCCACCGAATTCTGCTCGGTCGCGCTGTTGTCCGCCGCCGTCGACACCACGGAACAGGCGCGCGCCGAGCCGCGCGCGTGGGTCCGCCACGAACAGACGGGCGCCGTGTCCAGCACGCGCCTGCTGCCCGCCATCCGCGAACTTTTCGACGAAGCCGGCCTCGCGCTCGCCGACTGCAACGCAATCGCGTTCGGTTCGGGGCCGGGCTCGTTCACCGGACTGCGTACCGCCACAGGCGTCGCGCAAGGGCTCGCGTTCGGCCTCGATCTGCCGGTCGTGCCGGTCAGCACGCTGCTCGTCTGCGCCGAGAGCGCCCGGCGCCGCGATCCGGCGGCGACGCGTGTGCTGGCGGCGCTCGACGCCCGCATGGACGAGATTTACTGGGCCGACTACGCGTGGGACGACGCACAAGGCGAATGGCGCGTCGTGCACGGCGCATCGCTGGATACGCCGGAGCGGCTCGTCCTGCCCGACGCGCCGTTCACGCTCGCGGGCAATGCGGCCGCGGCTTTCGGCGCGCGGCTGCCGGGCACCGCCGCCGCCCGAACCGTCGATCACGAGGCCTTGCCACATGCGCTGCCGCTCGCCTACGCGGCGCTGAGGGCCTCCCACGCGGGCCGCACCGTACCCGCCGAGCAGGCCGCGCCCGAGTACGTGCGCAACAAGGTTGCGCAGACCACGGCCGAGCGCATCGCGGAGAAAGCGGCCAAAGCAGGGCAGGCCGCTTCGCTTGCCAATGCCGCCCACGACCCCGCGTCGCGAGAGGGGCGGCCATGAGCGGCGTGCTGCTGGCGGACCGCTACATGCCGCCGATGACGGAAGGCGACCTGGACGAAGTGGCCGCCATCGAAAAGCTCGCCTATGAATTCCCCTGGAGCCGCGGCAATTTCGGCGACTCGCTGCGCAACGGCTATTTCGGCGTGTGTCTGCGGCACGTCACGGGCACGCTGATCGGGTATTGCGTGCTGATGCCCGTCGTCGACGAAATGCATCTGCTCAATCTGTGTGTCGCGCCCGCCGCGCAAGGCGCCGGCGCCGGGCTCGCGCTGCTGCGCGAGGCTGTGCGCATTACGCGCGCCGAAAAACTCGACGGACTGCTGCTCGAAGTGCGCCCGTCGAACCATCGCGCGATCCGGCTTTACGAGCGGTTCGGCTTCACGTCGATTGGCCGGCGCAAGAACTATTATCCGGCGCGGCATCGCAGCCGGGAGGACGCCATGGTGATGCGTTTATCGTTTGTGAGGGAGGGCGCGGATGGCGCTCAATGAATCGGTACTGGAAGAGTTCGGACTCGCGCCGCGCTGGGTGCGTCGCGGGATGGCCGCGGCGCAGGAAGCGGCTGCCGGGCTGAGTGTGGAGCAGGGCGGCGCGCCCGAGACTTCCGCGGCCGGCTTGCCGCCGCAGAATGCGCCGGGCACGGCGGCGCGCGCCAGTGTGCCGATGCGCGAAGCCGACGCCGTTGTACCCGCGCTGCCGGCCATCCATACGCTCGACTGGGACGCGCTCTCGGAGCGCGTCGCGAACTGCGAGCGTTGCCGGCTGTGCGAAAAGCGCACCAAAGCCGTATTCGGCGTCGGCGATTGCAACGCCGACTGGATGCTGATCGGCGAAGCGCCCGGCGAAAACGAGGACCGCGTGGGCGAGCCCTTCGTCGGCCAGGCCGGCAAGCTGCTCGACAATATGCTGCGTTCGCTCACGCTCGCGCGCGGCGCCAACGTGTATATCGCCAACGTCATCAAGTGCCGGCCGCCGGGCAACCGCAATCCCGAACCGGACGAAGTCGCGCGCTGCGAACCCTATCTGCAACGCCAGGTGGAGCTCGTCAAGCCGAAGCTGATCGTCGCGCTGGGCCGCTTCGCCGCGCAAAGTCTGCTCAAGACCGACGCGAGCATTTCGTCGCTGCGCGGGCGCGTCCACCAATACGAGGGCGTGCCGGTGATCGTCACGTATCACCCGGCCTATCTGCTGCGCAGCCTGCCCGACAAGGCCAAGGCGTGGGCCGATCTGTGTCTCGCGCGCGATACTTGGCGAGCGGCGGGGGGTGAAGCGGGGCGCGAAGGCGGCGCGGCGTCGGACGCGGCGCCGCGGTGAGCGCGGAGCCAACGCCGGCAAGCGGCGCTGACCTGCTGCGCGCCGAGCCCGCGACGCTTCGCAATCTGCTCGAGACGCTGCACGACGCGGCCGTGCGCGATCTCGCGTGACTGCTCTTTAGCGCCGATTTGTTGCGTGCGCAACCGCCGGTGGGCGAGCTGGCCACGCTTTTTCATACTCCCGATCAACTCGCCGGGACGCTGCGCTTCTTACGCGTGCTGGATACGGCGCCCGAGCCCTTGCATCGCGAGCTCGCCGCGACGCGCATCACGCGGCTCGGCCGCTACGCCAAACGCCTGCTGGGCTGGTTCCTGCAACATGGGCCGGGCCGCGCGGCTCGTCGCGGCCGGCGTGCCGCTGCGCCGTGCGGGCATCACGCTCGGCGAATGCGATTTCCTGCTGACGACGCAAGAGGGCACCCAGCTCCACTGGGAACTCGCGGTGAAGTGCTACCTGCATGCCGGTCACGCAGACGCACACCAGGCTTCCCAGCTATCCGACTACGTGGGCCCGAATCTGAAGGACCGCTTCGACCTGAAGCTCGCGCATCTGCTCGGCCATCAGTTGCCGTTGAGCGCGCGCGAGGAGTTCGCGTCGACCGGCTATCCGGGCAGGTGGACGCCGCAAATGTTCGTCAAAGGCTGGCTGTTCTATCGGCACGGCGAGACGGCCGTGGATCCCGTCGAACTCGATCCCGGGCATGGCCGCGGCTGGTGGGTGACCCATAGCGACTGGCCGGAGTTCGCGTCAGCGCACGGCCGGCATTGGCGCGTGCTGCCGCGCCTCGAATGGTTGGCGCCGCGGCGCCGTGCGGCCCACGAACGCGACGCGTTGAACACGCTTTTCGCCGACGCCGAAACGCTTGCGTTGCAAACCTCACATCAACCTGTTCCGATGATGGTCGCTTCGTTCGCCGAAGACAGCGCCGGCAATCTGCTCGAACGGGCGCGCGGTTTCATCGTCCCCGACGACTGGCCTCAGCGGGCGCGAGACTACGCGCGGCAGTAGGGCGCCGCGTTACCACCATCGGTAGAAATGATGCACGGGCCCGACGCCGCTGCCGACGTCGAGGCGGTCGCTCGCCTGCAATGCGCCGGTCAAATACTGCTTGGCATCCGCGACGGCGCTTGCGAGATCGTCGCGTTGCGGAATCAGCGCGGCAATCGCCGACGACAGCGTGCAGCCCGTGCCGTGCGTATTCTTCACCGGCACGCGCGGGCTGCCGAGGCGCAGCGTGCCGTTTTCCTGCACGAGCCAGTCGGGACTGTCGGCGGCGCTCAAATGGCCGCCCTTCATCAGCACCGCGCGGGCGCCGAGCGCGCGCAGCGCTTCGCCTTGCTCGACCATGGCGGCTTCATCGCCAGCGGGTTGAATGCCGCCCAGCAGCGCGGCCGCCTCGGGCAGGTTCGGCGTCAGCAGATCCGCCAGCGGCAGCAACTCGTTGCGCACGGCCGCGACTGCATCCGGCAGCAGCAGCGCATGATTGCTCTTCGAGATCATCACCGTGTCGAGCACGATGTGCCGGGGTCTGTGCCGGCGCAGCGCGTCGGCCACGGCGCGCACGATCGACGCGTTCGCCAGCATGCCGATCTTTAGGGCGTCGATGCGGATGTCGTCGAAAACAGCGTCGAGCTGCGCGGTAACGAAGGCCGCGTCCGGCGCGTGAATCGCGGTGACGCCGCGCGTGTTCTGCGCGGTCAGCGCGGTGATCACGCTCGCGCCGTAGGCGCCGAGCGCGGAGAAAGCCTTCAGATCGGCCTGAATGCCGGCGCCGCCGCCGGAGTCGGAACCGGCAATCGTCAGCACGTTGGGAATGGGTCGGGTCATGGCAAAAGCGGGCAGGCGAAGCGGGTTAGTGGCGCGAGCGGCCGGTGGCCGCAGGGCACACGGTTCAGTGCTTGACTTCGCCGATCAGCGCGACCGAGTCGAACGCGCGCTGGTTCGCCTGGTGGCGCCGCATGACGAGCCACATCATCAGGCAGACGAAGGTGCCGAACAGCACGATCGCCGCGGCGACCGGCACGTCGAGCCAGACGAGCACGGCATACAGGCACAGCATGACGAGCACGGAGAGGTTTTCGTTGAAGTTCTGCACGGCGATGGAGTGGCCGGCCGACAGCAGCACGTGGCCGCGATGCTGGAGCAGCGCATTCATCGGTATCACGAAAAAGCCCGACAGGCCGCCGACGATCATCAAAAAAATGTACGCGAAGATCAGGTAGCCCGGCACATGCATGCGCCCGAAGTACACGCCCCAGTGAGCGGGGAACAGGTGGCGCGTGTAGAACGCCATCAGCATGACGGCAATGCCCATCATGATGCCGACCGGCAGCACCGAGAGCGACTTCTTCAGCGGCACGCGGGAGGCCGCAAAAATCGCCCCGCCGGCGACGCCGACGGCGACCACCGCCTGCAGGATCGCCGCCTCGGAAAGCGACATGCCGAGCGACACTTCCGCCCACTTCAACACGATGAATTGCAGCGTCGCGCCTGCGCCCCAGAAGAGTGTCGTGACCGCGAGCGAAATCTGCCCGAGCTTGTCGCGCCACAGCACGACGAAACAGTCGGCGAAATCGGTGACGAGTCTGATCGGGCCGTGCTCCTGCTTCGGATAACGCGCGCCCGTGTCGGGAATGCGCAGATTGAAGAGCGCGGCGAGCACGTACATCACCATGATGACGAGCATTGCGGCTTCGGCGGGCGTGTTCACCGTGGGAATATGGTGGCGCAGAATGGGCGCGGCGATATGCGGGCTGATCAGCGCGCCGCCGAGCACGGTGCCGAGAATGATCGAGCCGACCGTGGTGCCTTCGATCCAGCCGTTAGCGGCGACGAGCCGATCAGGCGGCAGCAGTTCCGTGAGAATGCCATATTTGGCGGGCGAATACGCTGCCGCGCCGAAACCGACAATACCGTATGCGATGAGCGGATGCGCGCCGACCAGCATCGTGATGCAGCCGAGCACCTTAATCGTGTTCGTGATGAACATGACGCGTCCTTTCGGACGGGAATCGGCGAAGGCGCCCACGAAGGCGGCGAGAACGACGTACGACAGCACAAAGAACAGCTTGAGCAGCGGCGTCATCCAGTTCGGGGCGTGTAGATCTTTCAGCAGTGCGATAGCAGCGATCAGGAGCGCATTGTCGGCCAGCGACGAAAAAAATTGCGCGGCCATGATGGTGTAAAAACCTTTTTTCATCTGATGCGATGCTATCCTCGCTGCGGTCTGTCCGCCCCGGCCGTTTGTTATGCGTCCGGGCTTATGCCGTTCGAAATGGGTTGTGCGCACGGCTTTATATCATGAAAATAGGTGCGTTCAGACTAGCAAAATCCTTGATCGCACCGCCCAGCGGGCTGCCGCGCGTTGAAAACGCTCTGTAAGCCGCTGATTCGCAAGCGTCTTTACGAAAATATTCCATGCCGCGCCCCCTCTCAGCCACGATTCACACGTCCGCCCTTGCCAATAACCTCGCCGTCGCGCGCCGCTATGCGCCCCGCTCGAAAATCTGGGCGGTCGTCAAGGCCAACGCCTACGGGCACGGGCTCGCGCGCGCTTTTCCGGGGCTGCGCGCAACGGACGGCTTCGGGTTGCTGGACCTCGAAGAAGCCGTGAAGTTGCGTGAATTGGGCTGGGCGGGCCCGATTCTTTTGCTCGAGGGCTTTTTTCGTCCGACGGATATCGACGTCATCGACCGCTATAGCCTCACCACGGCGCTGCATTCAGACGAGCAGTTGCGCATCCTCGAAATGGCGCGGCTGTCGAAGCCCGTCAACATCCAGTTGAAAATGAATAGCGGCATGAACAGGCTCGGCTATACGCCGGACCGATTCCGCGCCGCGTGGGAGCGCGCGCGCGCCTGTCAGGGCGTCGGCCAGATTACGCTGATGACCCATTTCTCCGACGCCGACGGCGAGCGCGGCGTCGCCCACCAGATGGAAGCGTTCGAGCGCGGCGTGCAAGGCATCGCCGGCGCGCGCAGCCTCGCGAATTCGGCTGCCACGCTGTGGCATCCCGAATCGCACTTCGACTGGGTGCGGCCCGGCATCATCCTGTACGGTGCGTCGCCTTCGGGTGTGTCGACCGCCATCGAGGGCACCGGCCTGCAGCCGGCCATGACGCTCGCCTCCGAACTGATCGCCGTGCAGTCCGTCGCGGAAGGCGACACCGTCGGCTACGGTTCGCTCTTCAAGGCGCGCGCGCCGATGCGCATCGGCGTCGTGGCGTGCGGTTACGCGGACGGTTATCCGCGCGTGGCGCCCGAAGGCACGCCGGTGATCGTCGACGGCGTGCGTACCCGCATCGTCGGACGCGTTTCGATGGACATGCTGACCGTCGACCTCACGCCGATTCCCACGGCGAACGTCGGCTCGCGCGTCGAACTGTGGGGCACCTCGCTGCCCATCGACGACGTCGCGCGCGCATGCGGCACCATCGGCTACGAGCTGATGTGCGCGGTCGCGCCGCGTGTGCCGGTGCGGGCGGAGTGACGTTGAAATAACCAGAACAACCGCAACCCGGGCAGAACGCGTGGCAAAAGCAAAAACGTTGTACATATGCAGTGAATGCGGCGGGCAATCGCCGAAATGGGCGGGACAATGCCCGTCCTGCCAGGCTTGGAACACATTGGTGGAGTCGGTGGCCGAAGCGCCCTCCACGCATCGTTTCCAGTCGCTTGCAAAAAGCGCGCCGGTGCGGCGTCTCGCCGACATCGAAGCGTCCGACGTGCCGCGCTTTTCCACGGGCGTCAGCGAATTCGACCGCGTGCTCGGCGGCGGCCTCGTGCCCGGCGGCGTGGTGTTGATCGGCGGCGATCCCGGTATCGGCAAATCGACGCTGCTGCTGCAGTCGCTCGCCGAAATCGCCGCGGAAAAGCGCGCGCTCTATATCAGCGGCGAAGAGTCCGCCGCGCAGATCGCGTTGCGCGCACAACGGTTGTCGTTGCTCGAGCCGGGTTCGAAAGCGAGCGAACTGCAATTGCTTGCCGAAATCCAGCTCGAAAAAATTCAGACGACCATTGCCGACCCAGCGGCCCGACGTGGCCGTCATCGACTCTATTCAGACCGTGTATTCGGATGCGCTCACGTCGGCGCCGGGCTCGGTCGCCCAGGTGCGCGAGTGCGCGGCCCAATTGACGCGTATCGCGAAGCAGTCGGGCACCACGATCATCATGGTCGGCCACGTGACGAAAGAGGGCGCGCTCGCCGGGCCGCGCGTGCTGGAGCATATCGTCGATACGGTGCTGTACTTCGAAGGCGACACGCATTCGTCGTTTCGCCTCGTGCGCGCGATCAAGAACCGCTTCGGCGCGGTCAACGAACTCGGCGTGTTCGCAATGACGGAGCGCGACCTGCGCGGCGTGGCCAACCCGTCGGCGCTGTTCCTGTCGCAGCACGAGCAGTCGGTGCCGGGCTCGTGCGTGCTGGTGACGCAGGAGGGCACGCGGCCGCTGCTCGTGGAAGTGCAGGCGCTCGTCGATTCCGCCAACGCGCCGAATCCGCGGCGTCTCGCCGTCGGCCTCGGACAGAATCGTCTCGCCATGCTGCTCGCCGTGCTGCACCGGCATGCGGGCATCGCCTGTTTCGACCAGGACGTGTTTCTCAACGCCGTGGGCGGCGTGAAGATCACGGAGCCAGCTGCGGACCTGGCGGTGCTGCTCGCCATTCATTCGTCGATGCGCAATAAGCCGCTGCCCAAAGGGCTCGTCGTATTCGGCGAAGTGGGCTCGCGGGGCGAGATCCGGCCGTCGCCGCGCGGTCAGGAACGCTTGAAGGAAGCCGCCAAGCTCGGCTTTTCGGTTGCCGTGATTCCCAAGGCCAACGCGCTCAAGCAGCCGATAGAAGGCTTACAGGTCGTTGCGGTCGAGCGGATCGAACAGGCTATCGACCGGGTCCGCACGCTCGACTAGGCGGCCGTTTTGCCCCCGCGATGCAGGTGCGGTGCGCGGCGCCTCTCGTAATGCGCGGTAAATATCCCCAGTTGGCTGTAACCAACAAGCCCTTCCTTTTTCCTTAAGCTGCAAAGCTATTGCATCCCTTGATGCCGGAAAAAGGATCGCACCTTGAAACAGACACATGAAACCGCAGCCGAGCCGCCGATCCAGGTGCGCGGTTGCCGGGTCTCCGCGCCCATTCATCAACCTTGGGGCGGCGCTTGCCGGATTGTCGAGTGGATCGACCGGACCGGGCAGATTTCGCGCCGCGTGGTGGCGGGCGACGCGACCGCCGCCGACGTGCGCGCCACCATCAGCCGCCACGTGGAAGGCCGCAAGCATCTGCTTTACGACGACGAAAAGACGCCGCGTCAGACTTTGCCGCGGCAGCCGGCCGCGCGCGTTGTCTTCATGGATGCGGGCGAAGTGGGCGCCGGAGGCCGCCGAGGCTTTCGTCTTCCCCTGTCTGCTCGTCATCGGGCTCGGGGTTCGGTTCTCGGGCTTCGTCGGCTCGGTGCGTCGCGGGGTTGAATAGCGGATGCCGCGCCGCTTCCGCCGCGCTCCGCACCGGCGAGACGCAGCAATCGAGCGGCTCGAGCAGCGCCACCCATTCGTCGAGCGGGCGCGTGCCGATCACGTCGGCAAGCTCCTGCGTGAGCGAGGCGGCGTCCGGCCCGCCGATCGCCTGGCCGAGACTCCAGCGTGGCCCACTCCGGGCGGTCCAGCGCCATGCACAGGCTCTCCCAGAATTTCAGTTCGAGCGTACCCACCGCGAGCCAGCGGCCGTCGAGCGTGCGGTACAGGTTGTAGCAGGGCACGCCGCCGTTCAGCGGGCCTGAGCCGGCGCCGGATGCTTCCGTTGCGTGCCGCGCGGCGTCTGCGGCGGCGTTCTCATTCGCGAGCGCGACTTGTGCGACTACGTTGTGCGCGTAGGTGGCGTGCGTCATGGAAACGTCGACGAAACGGCCTTCGCCGCCGCGCGACACGTGCCACAGCGCGGCGAGAATCTGCGTGACCGCGCTGAGCGCGCCGCCAAGCAGATCGGCGATCTGGAAGTTCGGCACGATCGGCGTGCCGTCGCGGCTCGTCAGCTGATCGAGCACGCCCGCATAGCCGATGTAGTTGAGGTCGTGTCCCGCGTGATCGGCGAAGGGGCCGTGAACGCCATAGCCGCTGATCGCGCAGTACACGAGCCGCGGATTGGCGGCGCGCAGCGTCGCGTAGCCGACCCCGAGCCGGTCCATCACGCCCGGGCGGAAGCTCTCGATCAGAACGTCCGCCTCGGCCGCGAGCGCGCGCAGCACATTGCGTCCGGCTTCGGACTTGAGATCGAGACGCGTCTCGCGCTTGCCGCGATTCACCACCCGGTAGAACGCGCCGGGCCGCCCGGCCACGCGGTCGCTGGACGACTGCATCATCGTGCGCGTCGGGTCGCCCGCGCCGGGCGCTTCGATCTTGAGCACTTCCGCGCCGAGTTCCGCGAGCCGCAGCGCGGCTACCGGGCCGGGCAGCAGGCGCGTGAGGTCGAGCACGCGCAGGCCCTTCAAAGGAGGCGGCGCGGCGTCAGCCCGGGCGGATTCGCCAAAAGATGCAGCGGATGCAGCGGAAGACGTTGCAGATGACAAAGCCAACCTCTCGTGATGCCGGCGCGGATCGCAGGTGGCGTTTCGCTAGCCGATTTGTTCGAGTTCCTCGTGTGTCTCGAGCCATTCGGCTTCGAGTGTTTCGAGGCGCGCGTTCACGTCTGCCTGACGGCGGATCGCCTCCGTCAGTTTGCTTTTTTGAGCCGGCTCGTAACTGGCCGGATCGGCGACGAACGCGTCGAGCGTCGCCTTCTCCGCATGAAGCGCGTCCATTTCCTTCTCGATCTTCGTGATGCGGCTTTGCAGCGGCTTCTTCAGATGCGCAAGCTTCTGACGCGTTTCCGCCTCGAGCCGGCGCTGCTCCTTGCGATTCACGCCGCCGTCGGCGCTTGCCGCGCCGCCCACGCCACCGTCGGCGCCGTTCGACGCATTGCCCGCCTTCAAGGCCGCGCGCTGCTCCGCCGCGTGCTGCAGCAGCCAGTCGCGGTAATCGTCGAGATCGCCGTCGAATTCCTGCAGGCGATGCTTCGCGACCAGCATGAACTGACCGGTCGTGGCGCGCAGCAAATGCCGGTCGTGCGAGACGAGAATCAGCGTGCCTTCGAACTGCGCGAGCGCCATGGTGAGCGCGTGCCGCGTTTCGAGATCCAGGTGGTTAGTCGGCTCGTCGAGCAGCAGCAAGTTCGGCTTTTGCCAGATGATCAGCGCGAGCGCGAGCCGTGCTTTTTCGCCACCGGAGAAAGGCGCGATCTTCGACGTCGCCATATCGCCGGAAAAATTGAAGCTGCCGAGGAAGTCGCGCAATTCCTGTTCGCGCGTGTCCGGCGCGAGGCGCGCGAGATGCTGCAACGGCGTGTCGTCCGCGCGCAGAGTTTCCAGCTGGTGCTGCGCGAAATAGCCGATGCGCAGACCCTTGCCTTCGCGCACGTGGCCGCCGAGCGGCGCGAGCGTGCCGGCCAGCGTCTTGATCAACGTGGACTTGCCTTGGCCGTTTGCGCCGAGGAGACCGATGCGCTGGCCGTTCTGGATAGACAGCATGACGCGCTCGACAATCGGAATCTCCCCGCCGTCTTCGCCGCGGTAGCCGCAGCGCACGTCTTCCATGACCATCATCGGGTTCGGCGCGGAATCCGGCGTGCGGAATTCGAACGTGAACGGCGACGCGGCGTGCGCCGGCGCGATCAGTTCCATCTTTTCGAGCGCCTTGACGCGGCTTTGCGCCTGACGCGCCTTGGTGGCCTGCGCCTTGAAACGATTGATATAGCTCTGCAGATGCGCGACCGTGCGCTGCTGCTTTTCGTACGCGCTCTGTTGCAGCGCGATCTGCTGCGCGCGCAGCACTTCGAATTGCGAATAGTTGCCGCCGTAACGCCTGATCTGCTGCTGTTCGAGATGCAGCGTCACATTGCAGACCGAATCCAGAAACTCGCGGTCGTGCGAGATCACGATGAGCGTGCCGGGATAACGGTGCAGCCACTCTTCGAGCCAGACAATCGCGTCGAGGTCCAGGTGGTTGGTCGGCTCGTCGAGCAGCAGGAGGTCCGAGCGGCACATCAGCGCCTGCGCGAGATTCAGGCGCATGCGCCAGCCGCCGGAGAAGCTCGTGACCGGCTCGCGGGTTTGCTCCAGCGTGAAGCCGAGGCCGAGCAGCAGCGCCTCGGCGCGGGCCGGCGCGGTGTAGCCGTCGGCGTCCGCGAAGGCTGCGTGGGCTTCGCCTTCCGCCGCGCCGTCGTGCGCAGCCGAGGCGGCGATGCGCGCTTCGATCGCGCGCAAGGCGGCGTCGCCGTCGAGCGTGTAGGTGAGCGCGGTTTTGTCGACGGCGGGCGTTTCCTGCGCGACGTGCGCGATCTGCCACGTGGGCGGGATCGAGAAGTCGCCGCCGTCCGCGTGCAGTTCGCCGAGCAGCACGGCAAACAGCGTGGACTTGCCCGCGCCGTTCGCGCCCACGAGGCCGGCCTTTTCGCCCGGATTCAGCGTGAACGTGGTGTTGTCGAAGAGCGGCTTGGTGCCGCGCGCGAGGCTGAACTGGTTAAAGCGGATCACGAAAAGGCCGGCTGGAGAAAAACGCCTATTTTAGACCGCCGGGGCGGCAACCGGCGCCTTAAGCCGCATCGGCCGTTCGGCCGACTGTACCGGCCGCGCTTTTGACATAGACTGACGGCTTTCGTGGGGAGAGCACATGACATCGATTTATTCTTTTTCGGCCCGCACGCTGGGCGGCGAGGAAGTGAGCCTCGCGCAGTACGAAGGCAAGGTGCTGCTGATCGTCAATACGGCGAGCGAATGCGGATTCACGCCGCAGTACGCGGGCTTGCAGAAGCTCTACGACAGCTACGCGGCGCGCGGGCTCGCGGTGCTCGGCTTTCCATGCAATCAGTTCGGCAAACAGGAACCGGGCGACGCCGCGCAGATCGGCAGCTTCTGCGAGAAGAACTACGGCGTGACCTTCCCGATGTTCGACAAGGTGGACGTGAACGGTGCGAACGCGCATCCGCTGTTCCGTTATCTGACGGGCGAGGCGCCGGGCCTTCTCGGCCTCGAAGCGATCAAGTGGAATTTCACGAAGTTTTTGATCGGTCGCGACGGCAACGTGGTCAAGCGCTATGCGCCGTTGACCAAGCCCGAGGCGATCACCGAGGACATCGAAAAGCTGCTGTGAAAGGGGCCCCGAGCGGCCCCGCGCGGGGGCGCTCGCGGCGGGGCGCGGCGCTTCAGAGAATCGGTGAGAAGAGGCGGGCCACGTGCATCAGCACGCGCCGCAAAGCGCCCGCCTGGCGGTACTCGTTGCGGTCGATCTCGCGCGATTGCGCGAAGTCGGCGAGCAGCATGGTTTCGACTTCTTTTGCGAATTCCGGATCGACGGTCATGACCATGATCTCGAAGTTGAGCCGGAACGAGCGGTTGTCGAGATTGGCGCTGCCCACCGCCGCGGCCACGCTGTCGATCAGCACGACCTTCTGGTGCAGAAAACCTGGCTGATAGCGAAAGATGCGCAGGCCGGCGCGCAGCGAATCGTACGCATACAGTTTCGAGGCTTCGAAGACCACCACATGATCGCGCCGGCTCGGAATCAGAATGCGCACGTCGACGCCGCGCAGCGCAGCGAGCCGCAATGCGGAGAACACGGCTTCGTCCGGCACGAGGTAGGGCGTCGTGATCCAGATGCGCTCGCGCGCCGCGTTGATCGCTTCGACGAAAAAGAGCGAGCAGGTCTCCTGTTTGTCGGCGGGGCCGCTCGGCACGACGAGACAATGCATGTCGTGGCTCCTCGTCGGGTTCGCAGAACCGGCGGCGTTCATTGAGCCTCCGGCGCTCACGAAGTCCGGGGAGGCGGGCGAGTCCGCCGGGGCCGGCGGCGTGGCCGGCAGATCGAGTTGCGGTAACTGCTGGGTCGCCCAGTACCAGTCTTCGGTGAACACGAACTGGATGCTCGCGACCGCTGGCCCGCGCACTTCGATATGCGTGTCGCGCCACGGCGAAAGCGGCGGCTTGCCGCCCAGATATTCGACGCCGACATTGTGTCCGCCGACAAACGCGCGTTCGCCGTCCACGGAAACGATTTTGCGGTGATTGCGGAAGTTCAGTTGCAGCCGGTTGACGAACAGCCGATTGGTGGCGAACGGATGCGTCTTCACGCCGCCCGCGCGCAGCGACGCGACGTAGCGGTGCGGCAGGTCGAAGCTGCCGATGCTGTCGTACAGGAAATAGACGCGCACGCCTTGCCGCGCTTTCGCGATCAACGCTTCCTTGAACATTTCGCCGAGCGCATCGTCGCGTACGATAAAAAACTGCACGATGATGTAATGGCGCGCGTGCTCGATGGCCTCGAAAATCGCCTCGAAGGTCGCCGTGCCGTTCACCAGCGTGCGCACGGAATTGCCCGGCAGGAACGGCATGCCGCCGAGCCGCGTGAGCGAGTGCACGAGCCTGCCGCCCAGCGCATGCGCGGGCAGTTGCGCCGACGAAGCCAGCTCATCCCACTGCGGCGGATGCGCGTGGGTGCGCAGCAATTCGTTCTCGACGCGGCGGGCGTCGGCATAGCCGGCGAATTTACTGCGGCCGAGAAAAAGGTAAGGGACGAGCGTGAGATACGGCATGGCGACCAGCGACACGGCCCACGCGATCGCGCCTTGCGACGTGCGGGTGTTGAGAATCGCGTGGCATGCGGCGGCCACGCCGAGGATATGGGCGAGGGCCACCAGCGTGCCGACGTGAAGCAGGTCGAATTGCATAGGCGAGCGAAGGGTTGGACGGGAGGCTGCGCCGGCGCGCTGGACCAACGCGGGCAGCCGACGAGCTAACGGCGCTCATCTTACCGAACGCGCGGGCATTGGGGGCGATGTGAGGCTTGGGCTACCGGGGAGGGGCGGCGGAGAACACGGAAACAACGGAGACGGCAAAAACGCCAAAAACGCCAGCGGCATGCAAGGCACGCGCCCGGCGGACGCCGCCGCCGCGCCCGGGTTTAAACCATCGTCACCTGTTCAGACAGGCAAATCAGCGGCCTGGATAAGGAACACATTGTCGTCGCCCGCGCTCGTCGACAGCCAGACGAGGTCGAGGCCGCCGAAGGCAGCTTCGACATGCTGGCGCTCATTGCCGATCTCGATCACGAGCACGCCGTCTTCGGTCAGCCAGTTGCGTGCGTCCGCAATGATTCGCCGCACGATATCCATGCCGTCCGCGCCGCCGGCCAGCGCCATGTCCGGCTCGTGCCGGTACTCGGCGGGCAAGTCCCGCATCGACGCGGCATTCACGTACGGCGGATTGCTGATGATCACGTCATAGCGGCGTTGCGCGATCGGCGCATACAGATCGCCTTCGAAGAGTGCAATGCGGTCGTCGAGCTTGTAGTCGGCCACGTTGCGCGCGGCGACTTCGAGAGCGGGCGCGGAAAGATCCACCGCGTCGATGTCCGCATTCGGAAAGGCATGCGCCGCGAGAATTGCGAGACAGCCGGAGCCCGTGCACAGTTCGAGCACCGCGCTCACCTGCTCAGAATCCTCGACATACGGCTGCAGCCCGTCCTGCAGGAGCTCGCCGATAAACGAGCGCGGCACGATGGTGCGTTCGTCGACGTAAAAGCGAAAGCCGTGCATCCACGCTTCCTGCGTGATATAGGCTGCCGGCACGCGCTCGGTGGCGCGGCGCTCGATGACGTTCAGCACCGCGTCGATTTCGGCTGCGGAAAGGCGCGCGTCCATGAACGGATCGAGCAGATCGAGCGGCAGATGCAGCGTGTGCAGCACCAGATAGGCGGCTTCGTCGTAAGCGTTGGCCGAGCCGTGGCCGAACGAGAGCCCGGCCTGGTTGAAGCGCGACACCGCGAAACGCAGCAGGTCGCGGACAGTGGAAAAGGGAAGCTTCGTCGCAGTCGTCCTTGGGTGGGCCTCAATCAGGCGATCAGTAATTCGAGCACGCGGCGGTACACGTTTTTCAGCGGCTCGATGTGTGCGACTTCGACATGTTCGTCGATCTTGTGGATGCTGGCGTTGAGCGGGCCGAACTCGACCACCTGTTGGCAGATGCGCGCGATGAAGCGCCCGTCCGACGTGCCGCCGGTGGTGGACAGCTCGGTGGTAACGCCGGTTTCGTCCTTGATCGCTTTGGCGAGCGCGTTTGACAGTTCGCCGTGCGGCGTGAGGAACGGCAGGCCGCTCACGGTCCAGTGCAAATCGTATTCGAGGCCATGCCGGTCGAGGATCGCGTGGACGCGCTGCTGCAACCCCTCCACGGTACTGGCCGTCGAGAAGCGGAAGTTGAACATGACCTCGGCGTGGCCGGGAATCACGTTGGTCGCGCCCGTGCCGCTATGGATGTTCGACACCTGCCACGTGGTGGGCGGGAAGTATTCGTTGCCGTCGTCCCAACGTTCGGCGACGAGATCCGCGAGGGCAGGCGCGAGCAGATGCACCGGATTTTTCGCCAGATGCGGATACGCAATGTGGCCTTGCACGCCCTTCACGACGAGCTTGCCGGACATCGAGCCGCGCCGGCCGTTCTTCACGGTATCGCCGAACTGCGCGCTCGAAGTCGGCTCGCCGACGATGCAGTAGTCCATGCGCTCGCCGCGCGCCTGCAAGGCTTCGACCACCTTGACGGTGCCGTCGGTGGCGGGGCCTTCTTCGTCGCTCGTGATAAGGAACGCGATCGAGCCGCGATGCTGCGGGTGCGCCGCGACGAACTCCTCGCTCGCGACCACGAAGCCCGCGATCGAGCTTTTCATGTCGGCCGCGCCGCGGCCGTACAGCTTGCCGTCGCGATGCGTCGGTTCGAACGGCGCCGAATGCCATTGGTCGAGCGGGCCGGTCGGCACCACGTCCGTGTGGCCGGCAAACGCGAGCAGCTTGCCCGCCCGGCCGTCCACGCCGCGTTTCACGGCCCACAGGTTCGTTACGCCGTTCGATTCGATGGTTTCGTGCTCGAAGCCGAGCGCGGACAGACGTTCGATCAAAAGGCGCTGGCAATGCTGGTCGTCGGGCGTGACGGAGGCGCGCGCGATCAGTTGTTCGGTAAGGGCAAGGGTGCCGGACATGGATTCAGTACAAGCCACTGGGAAATGAAAAAATGCCGGCTGGCGGTGCAACACCGCAGCCGGCAACAGCTTTGACGCAGCGCAACGCAACGCGAGGCGCTGCGCTCATTCACACATCGCCGTGCTCAGGCAAAGAGCGCCGCGTATTCGTCGGGCGAAAAACCGAGCGATTTGACGCGCCCGTTAACCACCAGCACCGGCCGCTTGATGACCGAAGGCTTGTGAATCATCAACGCGATCGCGCCCGGCTGCGTGTCGGCGGCGGCCTTCATGTCGTCCGACAGGCCGCGCCACGTGGTGCCGCGACGGTTCAGCAGCGCGTCGAGCTTCACGTCCTTCAGCCAGTCCTGCACGAGCGGCTCGGTCACGCCGGCCTTCTTGAAGTCGTGAAACTCGAACTCGACGCCGTGCTCCTCGAGCCACACGCGCGCCTTCTTCACGGTATCGCAGTTCGGAATGCCGTAGACGACAGTCTTGGTGCCGCGCGCCATCAGTCGCCTCGCAGCAGCTCGTTCAGGCCGACCTTCGCGCGCGTTTTCGCGTCGACCTTCTTGACGATCACCGCGCAGTAGAGGCTGTGCGAGCCGTCCTTCGACGGCAGGTTGCCCGCCACCACGACCGAGCCCGCCGGAATGCGGCCGTACGTGACTTCGCCGGTTTCGCGGTCGTAGATCTTGGTGCTCTGGCCGAGATACACGCCCATCGAAATGACCGAGTTTTCTTCGACGATCACGCCTTCCACCACTTCCGAACGCGCGCCGATGAAGCAGTTGTCCTCGATGATGACGGGGTTGGCCTGCAGCGGCTCCAGCACGCCGCCGATGCCCACGCCGCCCGACAGGTGCACGTTCTTGCAGATCTGCGCGCACGAACCGACGGTCGCCCACGTGTCGACCATGGTGCCTTCGTCGACATAGGCGCCGATGTTGGTGTACGACGGCATCAGCACGACGTTCTTCGCGATGAACGAACCGCGGCGTGCGATGGCGGGCGGCACCACGCGGAAGCCGCCAGCCGCGAAGTCTTCAGCGGTGTAGTTGGCGAACTTGGACGGCACCTTGTCGTAGAACTGGCTGTAGCCGCCCGCCGGCATGGGCGCGTTGTCTTCCAGGCGGAACGACAGCAGCACGGCTTTCTTCAGCCATTGATTGACGACCCAGTCGCCGTCCTTCTTCTCGGCGACGCGAAGTAGGCCCTTGTCCAGTTGCTCGATGGCGTGGGCGACGGCTTCGCGCACGTCTGCCGGAGCGGCCCTAGGCGACAGCTCGGCGCGGTTTTCCCAGGCGGTGTCGATGATCTGCTGAAGTTGTTGCGACATATGCGTGCTTTATGAAGAGTTGAAGTCTGAAGAAGGGCGGCGGCGCGCGAAGCGTTAGGGCCGGACCCGGCCGGGCAAAGTTAGCCCGCGAGCCTGCGGCAAAAATCGACGATTCGTTGCGCGCCCTGCGTGCATTCGTCGACGTCGGCGACGAGCGCCATGCGCACGAAATTGCGGCCGGGGTTCACGCCGTGTGCGGTGCGCGCGAGGTATGAACCGGGCAGAACCGTCACATTATAGTCGGCGTAAAGACGCTGGGCGAACCCGGTATCCGTGAGGCCGGTACGCGAGACGTCCGCCCACAGATAGAACGCGGCGTCCGGCAGGCGCATCTCGAGCACCTCGGCGAGCATCGGCGTGACGGTCGAAAATTTCTGCACGTACTTCGCGCGGTTCTCGCGCACGTGCGCTTCGTCGTTCCAGGCCGCGATGCTCGCGCTTTGATACACGGTCGACAACGCCGCGCCGTGGTAGGTCCGGTACAGCAGGAAGTCCTTGAGGATGGCGGCGTCGCCGGCCACGAACCCGGAGCGCATGCCGGGCACGTTCGAGCGCTTCGACAGGCTCGACATCATGACGAGCCGCTCGTAGCCGCGGCCGAGCCTGTGCGCGGCTTCGAGGGCGCCCAGCGGCGGGTTCGCTTCGTCGAAATAGATTTCGGAATAGCATTCGTCGGAGGCGATCACGAAGCCGTGGCGGTCCGACAGCGCGAACAGTTCGCGCCAGTCTTCGAGCGTCAGCACGGCGCCCGTCGGATTGCCCGGCGAGCAGACGTAGAGCAGCTGCGTGCGCGCCCAGATGTCCGCCGGCACCGCCGAATAGTCGCAGGCGAAGTTGCGCGCCGGGTCGCTGTTCACGAAATACGGCTCGGCGCCCGCGAGGATCGCCGCGCCCTCGTAGATTTGGTAGAACGGGTTCGGACAGATTACGATCGCAGGCTCGCCCTGTTCATTGCGCCGCGGATCGATCACCGTTTGCGCGAGAGCGAACAGCGCCTCGCGCGAGCCCGACACCGGCAGCACATGGGTGGCCGGATAGGCGGACAGACCGCCGAGCGAGGCGATCACGGCGTCGCGGATCAAGGCGGGCGTCGGGTGTTTGGGCTCGCCGATGCCGAAACTGATGTGCGCGAGGCCGGCAGCCGGCGTGACGTCCTTGAAGAGCGCGCGCAGCTTTTCGAACGGATAGGGCTGGAATAGCGTGGCGCGCTGCGGCTCGGGCTCGGGCTCGGCGCGGTGCCGCAGGCGGCGCCGGCCGTGCGCGGCAAAGGAACAATGCGAGCCCTCACCGGTTCGCGCAGCAACACAAGCAGGAGCAGCAATGTACGTAGTGGTCGAGGAGACACCGAGGCACGGTAGAGGAACATACACCGCGATCTCAGGCGAAATCGGCGGAGCAAACGACGAAGGAAACGGCAGCGCCGGCCGCAACGCCGCACTCTCGCGGAGCCCGTCGCCATGACCAACTGGCTTCGCACAGGCTGGCCGACGCTTGCGATCATGCTGGGCGCGTCGGTGTGGGGAGTGATCTGGTATCCGTTGCGGATGCTGGCGTCGCTCGGCGTCACCGGCACGGCCGCGAGCGCGCTGACGAGCGGCGCCGGGTGCCTCTTCGTGCTGCTCGTGCGTCGCCGCGCCATCAGCACGGTGCGCTGGCACTGGCTGCTGCCGGCGCTCGCGCTGGCCGCCGGCATCACGAACCTCGGTTTCGTGCGGGGTTCGATCCACGGGCAGGTGATGCGCGTGCTGTTGCTCTTCTATCTGACGCCTGCATGGACCGCGCTCTTCGCGCACTTCATTCTCCATGAGCGGCTGATGTGGCCGGGCGCGGGCCTCGCCGCGCTGTCGCTCGCGGGGGCCATGACCATGCTGTGGTCCCCGCAGCTCGGCATTCCGCTGCCGGGCAACCTCGCCGAATGGGCCGGCCTCGCGGGCGGCATGGGCTTCGCCATGAGCAACGTGCTCATCCTGAAGACGAGCCGCGTGTTGCCGCAGGCAGATGAAACCCGAGATGCGCACCGCCACAATCTTCGGCGCCTGCGCGTCGCTGTTCGAAGCAATGCCCGCGCCGCCGAGCGGCGCGCATCTCGCCCACCGCCGCGTGGCTCGTGCTTGGCCTCGGCTTCCTGCTAGCCTCGAACAATATGCTGGTGCAGTACGGCCTTGCGCGCGTGCCGGCCAACCGGGCGTCGATCATCATGCTGTTCGAGCTCGTGGTCACGGCGCTTTCCGCATGGCTTTTCGCGGGCGAGACGCCCGGTGCGCGCGAGTGGGCGGGCGGTGCATGCATCGTGCTCGCCTCGGCGCTGTCGAGCTGGATGCATCGGCCGAAGGCCATGCCGCCCGATCCCGCCAATCAGGACGCGGACGCCGGCACGCGCGGCGACTCTGGCAACACGACTGACGGCAACAACCGGGACCGCAAGAACCGCCCACGCGCGATGGTATGATTGCCCCTCATTAGCCGGCGCATGCCGCCGGCGACCCAATTCCCGAGGGCTGGCAAGGACCGCGGGCCATACCGCCGCAACGGCGAACGGCATACGCGGCCTTCGTGAGCCACCTATTATTTTTCCTTCTCAAACAGCGAAATCGCCGTGCGTCTGACCTCGATCAAACTCGCTGGATTCAAGTCATTCGTCGATCACACGCATTTCCAGGTTCCGGGCCAGCTCGTCGGCGTGGTCGGACCGAATGGATGCGGCAAGTCCAACATCATCGACGCCGTGCGCTGGGTGCTCGGCGAATCGCGTGCTTCCGAGCTGCGCGGCGAGTCGATGCAGGATGTGATCTTCAACGGGTCGACCGCGCGCAAGCCGGGCAGCCGGGCGAGCGTCGAACTCGTGTTCGACAACGCGGACGGCCGCGCCGCCGGGCAGTGGGGCCAATACGCCGAGATCGCCGTCAAGCGCGTGCTGACGCGCGACGGCACGTCGAGCTACTACATCAATAATCTGCCGGCGCGCCGCCGCGACATTCAGGACATTTTCCTCGGCACGGGCCTTGGGCCGCGCGCCTACGCGATCATCGGGCAGGGCATGATCGCGCGCCTGATCGAAGCGAAGCCGGAAGAGTTGCGGGTGTTCCTCGAGGAAGCCGCAGGCGTGTCCAAGTACAAGGAACGCCGCCGCGAGACTGAGAATCGTCTGCATGACACGCGGGAAAATCTGACGCGGGTGGAAGACATCATCCGCGAACTGGGCACGAATCTCGAGAAGCTCGAAGGCCAGGCGGTCGTCGCCACGCGCTACAAGGAACTGCAAACCGACGGCGAGGAAAAGCAGCGTCTTTTGTGGCTGTTGCGCAAGAACGAAGCGGGCAGCGAGCAGGAGCGTCAGAAGCGCGCTATCGAACAGGAGCAGATCGATCTCGAAGCGCAGACCGCGAGGCTGCGCGAAGTGGAAGCACAGCTGGAAACGCTGCGCGTCGCGCACTATTCCGCGAGCGACGCGATGCAGGGCGCACAAGGCGCGCTGTACGAAGCGAATGCCGAAGTGAGCCGGCTCGAGGCCGAGATCAAGTTCATCGTCGAATCGCGCAATCGCGTGCAGGCGCAGATCGCCGCGCTGACCGCGCAGCGCGAGCAGTGGCTGGCGCAGGCCGAAAAGGCGCAAGGCGATCTGGAAGACGCCGAGGAACAACTCGCCGTCGCCGAGGAAAAAGCGGCCCTCGCCGAAGAAGAAGCCGCCGCGAAACACGACGCGATGCCGGCGCTCGAAGCGCGCTGGCGCGACGCGCAGGCGGAGCTGAACACCGAGCGCGGCGGCATTGCGCAGACCGAGCAGGCGCTCAAGCTGGAAGCCGCGCATCAGCGCAATGCCGACCAGCAATTGCAGCAGTTGCAGCAGCGCCAGGAGCGCCTGAAGGCCGAGGCCGGCGGCCTCGACGCGCCGGACGAAGCACAGCTCGAAGAGCTGCGCATGCAGCTCGCCGAACATGAGGAGATTCTGCACGACGCCCAGGCGCGTCTCGCGGATGCGCAGGAAACGCTGCCGCGCCTCGATGCCGAGCGGCGCGCCGCGCAGGAGCGCGTGCAGGCCGAAAGCGCGCAGATTCATCAGCTCGACGCGCGCCTTGCCGCGCTCAGGCAGTTGCAGGAGAACGTGCAGACCGAGGGCAAGATCCAGCCGTGGCTCGAAAAGCATGAGCTCGGCGCTTTGCCGCGTCTGTGGAAGAAGCTGGATGTCGAGGCCGGTTGGGAAACCGCGCTCGAGGCCGTGCTGCGCGAGCGCCTTGCCGCGCTGGAAGTTTCGAACCTCGATTGGGTCAAGGCGTTCGCCACCGACGCGCCACCCGCCAAGCTCGCGTTCTACGCGCCGCCGGCCGCCGGTCAGCCGGTCGCGGCGCCGCCCGCGCTGCGGCCGCTGCTGTCGCTCGTGCGGATCGACGACGCGGGCATCCGCGCGGTCCTCAACGACTGGTTCGGCCTCGCATTCATTGCCGACGATCTGCAGCAGGCGCTCAGCCTGCGCTCGCAATTGCCCGAAGGCGGTTCGTTCGTCGTGAAGGCGGGGCATGTGGTGACGCGCGTCGGCGTGCAGCTGTACGCCGCGGACTCCGAGCAGGCCGGCATGCTGGCCCGTCAGCAGGAAATCGAAAACCTCGCGCGTCAGGTGCGCGCGCAGGCGCTGCTCGCCGACGAAGCGAAGGCCGCAGCGATCCGCGCCGAAGCCGCGCACACGCAAGCCGCGCAGGCGCTGACGGAGGTGCGTCAGCAGGCTGAGCGCGCGACCCAGCGCGTGCATGCGCTGCAGCTCGACGTGCTGAAGCTCACGCAGGCGCACGAGCGCTACACCCAGCGCAGCACGCAGATCCGCGAGGAACTCGAGGAAATCCACGCGCAGATCGAGGAACAGCGCGCGCTGCGTGCCGAGTCCGAAGCGAACTTCGAGCGCTACGACGGCGAGCTCGCGGAGCTGCAGGCGCGTTTCGAGGATCATCAACTGGCTTTCGAGGCGCTCGACGAAGCGCTGACCACGGCGCGCGGCCAGGCGCGCGATCTCGACCGCGCTGCCACGGACGCGCGCTTTGCCGCGCGCAACATGGCGAACCGCATCGACGAACTCAAGCGCAGCATTCAGGTCGCGCATGAGCAGAGCGAGCGCGTGGCGGCGTCGCTGGAAGACGCGCGCGCCGAGCTCGAAACGATCAACGAGCAGACTGCGCATACCGGTTTGCAGGACGCGCTCGACATCCGCGCGGTCAAGGAAGAGGCGTTGCACGCCGCGCGTCTCGAACTGGACGATCTGACCGCCAAGCTGCGCGCCGCCGACGAAACGCGTCTGTCGACGGAACGCGCGTTGCAACCGCTGCGCGACCGCATCAACGAATTGCAGTTGAAGGAACAGGCCGCGCGGCTGAACGGCGAACAGTTCATCGAGCAGCTGGCCGCGGCCGGCGTCGACGAAGCGGAGCTGCAGGCCAAGCTCACGCCGGACATGAAGCCTTCGTATCTGCAGGGCGAAGTCACGCGCATCAACAACGCGATTATTGCGCTCGGCCCGGTCAACATGGCCGCGCTCGACGAGCTGAAGGCGGCGACCGAGCGCAAGACCTTCCTCGACTCGCAATCGGCCGACCTGACTAGCGCAATCGAAACGCTCGAAGACGCGATCCGCAAGATCGACGCGGAAACGCGCACGCTGCTGCAAGGCACGTTCGACGAAGTGAACCGTCATTTCGGCGAACTGTTCCCGCGTCTTTTCGGCGGCGGCCAGGCGAAGCTCATCATGACCGGCGACGAGATTCTCGACGCGGGCGTGCAGGTGATGGCGCAGCCTCCGGGCAAGAAGAATTCGACCATTCACCTGCTGTCCGGCGGCGAAAAAGCGCTGACCGCGACGGCGCTGGTGTTCGCGATGTTCCAGCTGAATCCCGCGCCGTTCTGTCTGCTCGACGAAGTTGACGCGCCGCTCGACGACGCCAACACAGAACGTTTTGCGAACCTCGTGCGCGCGATGTCGGACAAAACCCAGTTCCTTTTCATCTCGCACAACAAGATTGCGATGGAAATGGCGCAGCAACTGATCGGCGTGACGATGCAGGAGCAGGGCGTGTCGCGCATCGTTGCCGTCGACATGGAAACGGCTGCGGGTTTCGCCCAGAATATCGTTTAAGTTTCGTTTGAATCATGGAAGCGTGGGCGCCCGCGTCGAGCGTTGCGGCCGCGGGCCGCGCGACAACGTGGGGCGGGCGTGAGGCCGCGCACATAAAGAATTGCTGATGGAGCACATGCATGGACGAGTTGACACTCGGTTTGATCGGCGCGGGTGCCGTGGTGGTCGGAGGCGTGGTCGTGTACAATGCGTGGCAGAGCGCCAAGGTGCGCCGCAAGATGCCGAGGCCGATGCCGGCGGACGCGGCGGAGAGCTTCGCGCGCGACGAGCACGAGGAACAGAGCCCGTTCATCGAACCGGCCCGGCCGACCACGCGCCGTGAGCCGGTGGTCGGCGCGGATACGACCGCCGACACGGCGTCGGCGCGCGTCGAGCCGACTTTTGGCGCGCCGGTGGGCGCGGCGCCGCTCGATACGCCCGCCGATATTCAGGCGGAAACCACCACGCCGAACGGCTTTGTCGCGGGTGCGAATGAAGACGACGAGCAACGTGCTGCGCCGGACGAAACCGGCAAAGCCACAGCGGCGGCTCAGCCCGCTGGCGAGGCGCCGCGCGAGCCCGACGAGCAGATCGAACCGATAATGCCCGCGGCCACCACGATTTCGTCGGCGCCGCCCGCAATCGTCGACCGGCGCATCGACTGCATCGTGCCGATTCGTCTGAACGGACCGGTTGCCGGCGACAAGGTGATTCCGCTGGCGCAGCGTCTGCGACGCGCGGGCAGCAAGCCGGTGCATATCGAAGGAAAGCTCGAAGGCGGCGCGTGGGAGCTGCTGCAAAACGGCGCGCGTTACGAAGAGCTGCGCGCGGCCGCGCAGCTCGCCAACCGCAGCGGTGCGCTCAACGAACTGGAGTTCTCCGAGTTCGTGACGGGCGTGCAGCAGTTCGCCGACGCGCTCGACGCATCGCCGGAATTTCCCGACATGCTCGAAACCGTGGCGATGGCGCGGGAACTGGACGGCTTCGCTGCACAGTGCGACGCGCAGTTGTCGATCAACGTTCTCTCGGACGGCGCGCCGTGGTCGGCCAACTACGTGCAGGCCGTCGCGTCGCAGGACGGTTTGCTGCTCTCGCGCGACGGCACGCGCTTCGTGAAGCTCGACGCGCGCCAGAGCCCCGTGTTCATGCTGCAATTCGGCGACACCAATTTTCTGCGCGACGACCTCACCTATAAGGGCGGCCAGATGATCACGCTGGTGCTCGACGTGCCCGTGGCCGACGAAGACATCCTGCCGCTCCGCCTGATGTGCGACTA
This sequence comes from uncultured Paraburkholderia sp., assembly GCA_940746715.1. GTDB lineage: Bacteria > Pseudomonadota > Gammaproteobacteria > Burkholderiales > Burkholderiaceae > Paraburkholderia. The sequence continues at coordinate 379,056 of CALNWN010000001.1, read as the reverse complement.
CGCGAAGTCGCTGGCGGAGCGCATCGGCGGCCGGGTGGTGGACGACGGCCGCCGCCCGTTGCCGGAGACCGCGCTGCTCGCCATCGAAAAGCAGTTGATGACGCTCTACGCGAAGCTCGAGCAGGCCGGCATTCCGGCCGGCTCGCCGGCCACGCGACGCCTCTTCAGCCAGTAACTCACCGGCGTTATATGTGTGCCCGACGGCCGCGCGATGCGCGGCCGTTGTCGTTTCGGAAAAGCCATCGCACCGACTATAGCGCGCTCGCGCACCGCCCGAAACCTGGCCATTCGGCCGATGTAAAGGGGCACGCTTCCTGCGATAATCCACTGTCCGATTTCACTCAAAGAAGCCTTCTACAGCATGGCTCGAACTACCGCCTCGAATCCAGCAACCAGCGCTCCGGCCGAGCGTGCCGCGTGGCTGCGCGCGGAACTTGAACGCGCCAACTACGCGTACTACGTGCTGGACCAGCCCGACTTGCCCGACGCGGAATACGACAAGCTGTTCAAGGAGCTGGAAAGCATCGAGGCGCAGCATCCGGATTTGATCGTGCCCGATTCGCCCACGCAGCGGGTGGGCGGTGAGGCGGCGAGCGGCTTTGAGCCCGTCGTCCACGACCAGCCCATGCTGTCGCTGAACAACGGTTTCGCCGACGAAGACATCGTCGCGTTCGACAAACGCGTGGGCGACGCGCTCGGCAACAATGCGAAGGAACCGCCGGTGCCGGTCGACTACGCCACGGAGCTGAAATTCGACGGCCTCGCCATTTCGCTGCGCTATGTCGACGGCGTGTTCGTGCAGGCCGCCACGCGCGGCGACGGCACGACCGGCGAGAACGTCACAGAAAACATCCGCACGGTTCGCTCCATTCCGCTCAAATTGAAAGGCAAGCGCGTGCCGCACATACTCGACGTGCGAGGCGAAGTGCTCATGTTCAAGCGCGATTTCGAGCGCCTGAACGAACGGCAGCGTGCGGCGGGCCACAAGGAATTCGCCAATCCGCGCAATGCCGCCGCGGGCAGCCTGCGTCAGCTGGACCCGAAGATCACTGCGCAGCGGCCGCTGTCGTTCTTCGCCTATGGCATCGGCGTGTTGGACGGTATGGAGATGCCCGCCACGCATAGCGAGCTGCTCGACTGGTACAAGGAACTTGGCCTGCCGGTCAACTCGGAGCGCGCGGTCGTGAAGGGCGCGGAAGGTTTGCTGGCGTTTTTCCGCGCGGTGGGCGAGAAGCGCGACAAGCTGCCGTACGACATCGACGGCGTGGTGTACAAGGTCAACCGGCGCGACGAACAGGATGCGCTCGGCTTCGTGTCGCGTGCGCCGCGTTTCGCGCTCGCCCACAAGTTCCCGGCGCAGGAAGCGCTGACCAAGCTCGTCGCCATCGACGTGCAGGTGGGCCGCACCGGTGCGATCACGCCCGTCGCGCGGCTCGAGCCGGTGTTCGTCGGCGGCGCCACGGTCACCAATGCGACGCTGCATAACGAAGACGAAGTGCGGCGCAAAGACATCCGGATCGGCGATACCGTGATCGTGCGGCGCGCCGGCGACGTGATTCCGGAGGTGGTGAGCGCGCTCCTCGACCGTCGGCCGGACGACGCCCGCGAGTTCGTGATGCCCACGCATTGCCAGGTATGCGGCTCGAGCATCGAGCGCCTGCCTGACGAGGCGATTGCGCGCTGCACGGGCGGCCTGTTCTGTCCGGCGCAGCGCAAACAGGCGCTGTGGCATTTCGCACAGCGGCGTGCATTGGACATCGACGGACTGGGCGAAAAAATCATCGATCAGCTGGTCGAACAACACCTCGTGCGCACGCCCGCCGACCTGTTCAACCTCGGCTTCTCGACGCTCGCGGAGTTGGACAGTTTAGCCGACAAATCCGCGCAGAACCTGCTCGACTCGCTCGAAAAGGCCAAGCACACTACGCTTGCCCGTTTCATCTACGCGCTCGGTATCCGGCATGTGGGCGAATCCACGGCGAAAGATCTGGCGAAGCACTTCGGCTCGCTGGGCCCGATCATGGAGGCGTCGGTGGAGGCTCTTCTCGAGGTCAACGACGTGGGGCCCGTCGTTGCCGAATCGATTCACCAGTTTTTTGCCGAAGAGCACAACCGCACGGTGATCGAGCAGTTGCGCGCGCCGGGCAAAGTCACGTGGCCCGAAGGTCCGCCCGTGCCCAAGGCGCCGCAAGGCTTGCTGGCCGGCAAGACGGTCGTGCTGACCGGCACCTTGCCGACCCTTGCTCGCGAAGAGGCCAAGGAAATGCTCGAGGCCGTCGGCGCAAAAGTGGCCGGATCGGTGTCGAAGAAAACAGACTATGTGGTGGCGGGAGCCGAAGCTGGCAGCAAGCTGGCGAAGGCCGAGGAACTCGGCATTCCGGTACTCGACGAAGATGGTATGCGTAAGCTCCTGGAGGGGCAGTCATGATCCGCGAAATTCTCAAGATGGGCGATCCACGCCTCTTGCGTATTGCCGATCCGGTCGATCATTTCGATACGCCGGAACTGCATGAGCTCATTAAAGACATGTTCGAGACCATGCACGACGCGAACGGGGCGGGGCTCGCCGCGCCGCAGATCGGCGTCAATCTGCAGGTGGTGATCTTCGGGTTCGGCAGCAACGAGCGCTATCCGGAAGCGCCGCCCGTGCCGGAAACGGTGCTGATCAATCCGACCATCACGCCGGTTTCGCTGGATATGGAAGAGGGCTGGGAAGGCTGCCTGTCGGTGCCGGGCTTGCGCGGCGCGGTGAGCCGCTTTTCGATGATCAAATATCATGGCTTCGATCAGTACGGCAAGCCGATCGACCGTGTCGCCGAAGGGTTTCATGCGCGCGTCATGCAGCATGAGTGCGACCATCTGATCGGCAAGCTGTACCCCATGCGCATCACCGACTTCGGGAAGTTCGGATTTACGGAAGTGCTGTTTCCGGACCTGGATCCGAATAGCGACGATTGATGCTGGGCCCCGCGCGCGGCGCTTCGGCGGGAATTCGGCGAGAATAAAAAACCCACGCGTTCGCGTGGGTTTGATGAGATGGTCAGCCTGAACTTGGACAGCCTGATCGGCTTTTGCTGATCGGGCTGTCTGGTTATCGGACCGGCTCGAAAAGACCGCTCAGAACGACTCGTCCGGACCCAGATAGCGCCATTGTCCCGGCGGCAGCGCGCCGAGCATCCGCGGCCCATCCGCACGCGTTTCAGGCCGATGACTTCGAGGCCGACTAGTTCGCACATCCGGCGAATCTGGCGCTTCTTGCCCTCGCGCAGCACGAAGCGCAACTGCTCGCCGTTTTGCCAGCTGACTTGCGCGGGCTTGAGCGGAACATCGTCGAGCGAGAGGCCGTGGCGCAACAGCGCGAGGCTTTCCGGGGCGGGAAGTGACTTTCAACGTCGACGGTGTGCTCGCCGTAGGCCACGCGCACTAGGTATTCCTTGTCGATCTCCGAATGGCCGCCGATCAGCTGTTTGGCGATGCGGCCGTCCTGCGTGAGGACCAGCAAGCCCGTCGAATCGATGTCGAGACGTCCGGCCGGCGCCAGCTGGCGCAAGTGAGCGACGGAAAAGCGGATGTCCGAGCGGTCGCCTTCCCAGCGGTTTTCCGGCGTGACGAGCGTGATGGCCGGCTGATAACCGTCTTCCGCCTGGCACGACACGTAACCGACTGTCTTATGGATCAGCACCGTGACCTGGCTCGCTTGCGCGGCTTCGGCGGCCGGGTCGATCTCGATCCGCTGATCGGGGCGAACCTTGGTGCCCAGTGTGTCGATCCGCTCGCCACGTTCGCCGCCACGACGGGCTTGCGAAGCGGCACGGTCGTCGCTGAAACGCGGGCGATCCGATGCGTCGCGTTCGCGGCGCACGGCACGCTCGCCCGCCGGGCTGCGGGGCGCGCGCTCACCGCCTGCGCGATCCTCGAACCGTCGCGGTCCGCGCTCGCCACCACCAGCGCGATCTTCAAAGCGGCGCGGCCCACGTTCACCGCCGCGTTCCGCTGCCCGCCCAGCACCCTGGCCACGCCCATCATCACTCCGGCGCGGCGCTCGCTCAGCGCGCTCCCCGCCGCCTGCAAAACCACGCGCCGCCCACTCACCGCCGTCTCGACGCGTCCCACGCTCAGTGCTCGCCTCCGGGCGGCGTTGAGGCGCGCCGCCCGTGTTTTCACGGCGCGGCGGCCGATCCGACGCCGCCCGCCGTGCCGTGCCGGCATCGCCGCCACGCGCAAAAGTACCTTCCTCGCGACGCTCCGTGGTTCCTCGCGCGCCCGCCGGGCGTTTGCCAACCGTCGCTGATGCCCCCGCGCCTTCGCTGCGCGTCCCGGCGGGGCCCGAAGTCGACGGTTTAGGTCCCGCCGGGCGGCTCGGCTTGCGTGCCGATGGGCTGCCGCTACGGACAGGGGCGCGTTCGGACGAAGCCGGCCGCGGATGCTTGGCTGTTAATTTGACTCGCATGAAATCTCACACTGCGATCGCGCGCAGCAGTTCCGTCTCGACCTGAATTTGCAGGCGGTTGTCCGACAGCCCGTGCCCGTCCAGCAGGAACACGTCCTCGACGCGTTCCCCCAACGTGTTGATCAGCGCCGACGCGACGCCGACACGGTGTTCGGCGAGCACGCGCGCGATCGAATAAAGAAGGCCTGGCCGGTCGTTGGCCGACACGGACAGGATGTAGTATTGGCCGCGCTCGTCGGCCCGAAGATCGACGCGCGGCGTAACGGGGAAGGTGCGCGAGAGCCGCGACAGGCGGCCCTTCGACGGTCCCGGCAACCAGGTGCCGTCGCCGGTGAGGCGTGCAGTCATTTCCTGTTCGACGAGATTGGCGATATCGCGGTAATGCACGTCCTCTTCGGTATGAGCGACGAGGAAGTTATCCAGCGCATAGCCGTGACGCGTGGTGCTGACCCGCGCGTCGAGCACCGACAACCCATTGCGGTCGAAGTATGCGCAAATGCCGGCAAACAGGTCCGGCTGATCTTTCACATACACGAGCACCTGGAGCGCTTCGCCGATAGGCGAGGGGCGGGCCCGAACGATCGGCACGGGCGTTTCGACATAGCGGTACAGCAAGCGCGTCTGCCACGCAATGTCGGCGGCGTCGTGGCGCAGAAAATAGCCGACGTCGAGCTTGTCCCACAGCGCCTTCTGCGCGCCTTCCGGCACGGTTTCGAGGCGCAGCAGCGCGAGCGCTTCTTCCTGCCGCGACTCGAGTTCCGAGTGCGCATCCGGCCGCGCGCCGCCGAGCACGGCGAGCGTCGCGCGGTACAGGTCTTCCAGCAGCTTGCCTTTCCACGTGTTCCAGCTTTGGGGCTCGTTCCGCGGAATCGGCCACCGTCAGCAGATACAGCGCCGTCAGGCGGCGCTCGGTGCCGACCAGTTCCGCGAAACGCTTTATAACCTCCGGATCGCTCGTGTCCTGCTTTTGCGCAACCTGGCTCATGGTTAGTTGCACCAGCCAGACCAACGAGTTCGCCGTCTTCGCCTTCGATGCCGTGGTTGCGGCAGAAGCGCCGCGCGTCGGCCATACCGAGCGTCGAGTGGTCGCCGCCGCGGCCCTTGGCGATATCGTGGAAGAGCGCCGCGACGTAGAGCACCCATGGCCGGTCGAAGCTGACGATCAACTGGCTGCAGAACGGATATTCGTGCGCGTGTTCCGCGACCGCAAAGCGCCGTAGATTACGCAGCACCATCAGAATGTGCTGATCGACCGTGTAGACGTGATACAGGTCGTGCTGCATCTGGCCGACAATGCGCCGGAAGTTCAGCAGATAACGTCCGAGCACACTCGTCTGGTTCATGAGGCGCAGCGCGTGCGTGATGCCGGCCGGCTGCTTCAGGATGTCCATGAAAAGGCGCCGGTTTTCCGGATCGCGCCGCCAGTGCTGGTCCATCACGTCGCGGGCGTTGTAGATCGCGCGCAGCGTGCGCGCCGACAAACCCTTCACGCCGGGCGTCTGCTCGTAGAGCAGGAAGGCTTCGAGAATGGCGTTCGGCTCGCGCTGGAACAGGTCGTCGCTGGCAATTTCGAGCATGCCCTGCTTTTCGACGAAACGGTCCGACAACACCCGCGTAATGCCGCTCGTGCTCGGGAACAACTGCGCCTCGATGTTCTGGATCAGAATCGTGGCGAGCTGCGTGACGGCCTTGGCCGCCCAGTAATAGCGGCGCATCAGCTGTTCGCTGGCGCGCTTGGTGGCAGTCGGGTGGTAGCCGAAGCTCTCTGCCACCGGCGTTTGCAGGTCGAATACCAGAATGTCCTGGCGACGGCCGGCGGTGACGTGCACGCGTGCACGCAGTGACTTCAGGAAGCCTTCGTTGCGCCGCAGTTCCTGTGCTTCGCGCTCGGTGATGAGCCCGCGCGCTTCGAGTTCGCGCCAGCTGCTGCCGAAACCGGCCGCCTGAGTGACCCAGAGAATGGGTTGCAGATCGCGCAAGCCGCCCGGGCTTTCCTTGATGTTGGGCTCGAGCGCGTAGGGCGTGTCCTGGAACTTGGCATGGCGCTGGCGCATTTCCAGCACTTTGGCCTAGAAGAACGCTTTCGGGTCGAGCGCCTCGCGGTAGCGTTTCGCGAAGTCGTCGAAGAGGGCGGCGCTGCCCGTGATGCGCCGCGCCTCGAGCAGCGACGTGCGCACGGTCACGTCGTTGGCGGCTTCCTCGAGACACTGCGAAACGCTGCGCACGCTGCTGCCGAGTTCGAGCCCGAGATCCCACGCGAGGCTGATGAACCGCTCGATGCGCGCTTCGAGATGCTCGAACGGCGCGTCCGGCAGCAGCACCAGAATGTCGATGTCCGAATGCGGCGCCAGTTCGCCGCGCCCATAGCCGCCGACCGCGAGTAGCGCGAGGTCGGCCGGAAGTTCGCAGGTGTTCCAAGCGGCGCGCAGCGAGTCGTCGGTGGTGCGGGCAAGCGCCGCCATCAACGCCTCGACTTTGGTGGCGGTCCTGAAGCGTTCCAGCAACTGGGCTTTGGCCACTTTGTAGTCCGCCTTGAGTGACGTGGCATGCGATGGGGCGACGGCTGGAACACTACTCATGAGCGGCGGGCGGTAAAGAGACGAATGCGGTCAGGCCGTGGCGGCGACGACCGGCGGGCGCGCGGGCGTGCCTGTGGAGACGGTCAGCACGTCGTAGCCGGTTTCCGTCACGAGCACCGTGTGTTCCCATTGCGCCGAGAGGCTGCGGTCTTTCGTCTTGACGGTCCACTGGTCCGGCATGGTGCGGATGTCGCGGCGGCCGGCGTTGATCATCGGCTCGACGGTGAAGATCATGCCCGCCTGCAGTTCGAGGCCGGTGCCGGGGCGGCCGTAGTGCAGAATCTGCGGGTCTTCGTGAAACACGGTGCCGATGCCGTGGCCGCAATACTCGCGCACCACGCTGTAGCCTTGCGCCTCGGCGTGTTTCTGGATTGCATGGCCGATGTCGCCGAGGTGCGCGCCCGGGCGCACCTGGTCGATGCCGAGCCACATGCATTCGAAAGTGGTCTGCACGAGGCGTCTGGCGAGAATCGAGCCCTCGCCGACAATGAACATCCGGCTCGTGTCGCCGAAATAACCGTCCTTGATGACGGTGATGTCGATATTGAGCGCGTCGCCGTTCTTGATCGTCTTGTCGCCGGGAATGCCGTGGCAGATCACGTCGTTCACGGAGATGCAGGTGGCCTTGGGGTAGGGCGGGTAGCCGGGCGGCTGATAGTTCAGCGGCGCGGGCACGGTGCCCTGTTCCTTCAGCATGTATTCGTGACACAGGCGGTCGAGTTCGCCGGTCGTGACACAGGCGGTGACGAACGGGGTGATGTAGTCGAGCACTTCGCTCGCAAGTCTGCAGGCGACGCGCATTTGCGCGATATCGTGTTCGTTTTTGAGCGTGATAGCCATGAGTCGGGCCTGAAATGCGATTTATTGCGAGATTATCGCACCATATTCCCTGTGCCGCAGTCTTTTGCCCGGGTTCGGGTGCTGTGGCGATGTGCTTTTCGGGCCGCTTGTTTGCGGTTTGCCCCCAGTTTGTGTCACCTTCGCGGATAGGGCCCGCTTTGCCTGCGCCCGCCTGTGTTCTGGGCTTTCAATTGCGCCCGGGAACCGCAGGGTGCAACCCGCGGCCCGCAATGGGAGCTACCGCGCGGGTTGAGTCGGCCGATAGTCCCATGCTATAATGTTTGGCTAAGCCGATCCCTCTTTTGGTCTTTGCTGTGGTTGTTCACGTTGTCCCGGGGGAAGTAGGAAGTAGCTGGGGCAATGATGAGCAGCGAGGGGCGGTTCGAAGCTTCCCGTGGCGCTATCGCCTGAGCCGCGGGTCGAACGTAGTATCCAGGCGGCAAACTCGCAAGCCGGCGCACCCAGGGTGGTCGCGGCGCTCTGCCTTACAGCACAAGCGTGCAGGGCAGCGCGGCGGATACGGCAGCCGGCTTAAGACCCAACCCTCGCGGAGATTTTCATGGCAGTTACCATGCGTCAGATGCTGGAAGCCGGTGTCCACTTCGGTCACCAAACGCGCTTCTGGAACCCGAAGATGGCCCCCTTCATTTTTGGTCATCGCAACAAGATTCACATCATCAACCTCGAAAAGACGCTGCCGATGTACAACGACGCCCTGAAATATGCGCGTCAGCTGGCGGCGAATCGCGGCACCATTCTGTTCGTCGGCACGAAGCGCCAGTCGCGCGACACGATCGCCCAGGAAACACAGCGCGCCGGCATGCCGTACGTGAACGCACGCTGGCTCGGCGGCATGCTGACCAACTTCAAGACGCTGAAGGTTTCGATCAAGCGCCTGAAGGACATGGAAGCAGCGCTGGAAGCTGGCGAAACCGAGCGCATGAGCAAGAAGGAAGCGCTGCTGTTCGAACGCGAAATGCTCAAGCTGCAAAAGTCGATCGGCGGCGTGAAGGACATGGGCGGTATTCCTGACGCGATTTTCGTGGTCGACGTCGGCTACCACAAGATTGCCGTGACCGAAGCGAACAAGCTCGGCGTGCCGGTTATCGCAGTGGTCGACACGAACCACTCGCCGGAAGGCATCGACTACGTGATCCCGGGTAACGACGACGCGAGCAAGGCTGTCGCCCTGTACGCGGCCGGCGTGGCCGACGCGATCCTCGAAGGCCGTGCGAACGCGGTCAACGAAGTGGTGCAGGCTGCCCGTGGCGACGACGGCGACGAGTTCGTCGAGGTCAACTCGGAGGCGTAAAGCTGCCCCGTGTCCGGCAAAAAAAGGGGGCTTTCTACAGGCCCCCTTTTTTAAGCCGCGACGTTGTAGTGGGGCGCCGGCCAGGGCTGGAGCGGCGCTCAGCGCGTTGGCCGTAAAAAATGCGCATAACGTTGAAACGAATTCTTGCCGCCGGCATCGAAGTGCGGGCGGCGTGTGACAGACGGAACACAGACGGGACTCAAGGAGCAAATGATGGCGGCAATTACCGCAAGCATGGTTGCAGAACTGCGCGCAAAGACCGACGCGCCGATGATGGAATGCAAGAAGGCGCTGACGGAAGCCGACGGCGACATGGCGCGCGCCGAAGAGCTGCTGCGCGTGAAGCTGGGCAACAAGGCGAGCAAGGCTGCATCGCGCGTCACGGCTGAAGGCGTGGTCGCGTCGTTCATCGACGGCAATGCAGGTTCGCTCGTCGAACTGAACTGCGAAACCGACTTCGTCTCGAAGAACGACGACTTCCTGGCTTTCTCGAAGAAGATCGCCGAGCTGGTGGCGAAGCAGAATCCGGCTGAGGTGGCGGCGCTGTCGGCTCTGCCGCTCGACGGCGAGACCGTCGACGCAGTGCGCCTCGCGCTCGTCGGCAAGATCGGCGAAAACCTGTCTATCCGCCGTTTCGTGCGCTTCGAAACGTCGAACAAGCTGGCTGCGTACCTGCACGGCACGCGCATCGGCGTGCTGGTCGAGTACACGGGCGCCGACGAGCAGGTCGGCAAAGACGTGGCCATGCACATCGCTGCAATGAAGCCGGTCTCGCTGTCGTCGGAAGACGTGCCGGCGGATCTGATCGCGAAGGAACGCAGCATCGCTGAACAGAAGGCGGCCGAATCGGGCAAGCCGGCTGAAATCGTCGCGAAGATGGTCGACGGCAGCGTGCAGAAGTACCTGAAGGAAGTGTCGCTGCTGAACCAGCCGTTCGTTAAGAACGACAAGCAGACCATCGAGCAGATGCTGAAGGCCGGCAATGCGAGCGTCCAGAAGTTCGCGCTGTTCGTGGTCGGCGAAGGCATCGAGAAGAAGCAGGACGACTTCGCGGCTGAAGTGGCCGCTCAAGTGGCTGCTGCAAAGCAACAATAAGCATCGCCAGTCTCAATCAGTACCGTTGTACCCGCGGCACGGCAAGACTGTGCCGCGGTCGGCTGCGCTGCAAGGCTGCGCGCGGGTCGATCCTCGCAGCGCAGCCGCCGTTAGCGGATCCCTTGGGTCCGTGAATTTGGCGGCGCTTGCCCGAATCAGCGTTTCACCCCTACATTAGTCCCTTCCTTGTTGCCCTCTGCGCGATCTGGATACCTCTATGCCCACTGCCTACAAACGCGTCCTGCTCAAACTCTCCGGTGAAGCTCTGATGGGCGACGATGCCTTCGGCATCAATCGCGCGACCATCGAACGAATGGTGGCGGATGTGGCCGAAGTAGTCCGTCTCGGAACGCAGATGGCCGTGGTGATCGGCGGCGGCAATATCTTTCGCGGCGTGGCAGGCGGCGCGGCCGGCATGGACCGCGCCACGGCCGACTACATGGGCATGCTGGCCACCATGATGAACGCACTGGCGCTGCAGGACGCCATGCGCCACGCGGGTATCGAGGCGCGTGTGCAATCCGCGCTGCGCATGGACCAGGTAGTCGAGCCGTATATCCGCCCGCGCGCGATTCGCCAGCTCGAAGAAGGCAAAGTCGTGATTTTCGCGGCCGGCACCGGCAACCCGTTCTTCACGACCGACACGGCCGCTGCGCTGCGCGGCTCGGAAATCGGCGCCGAAGTCGTGCTGAAAGCCACCAAGGTGGACGGCGTCTATTCCGCCGATCCGAAGAAAGATCCGAGCGCGACGCGCTACACCACGATCAGCTTCGACGAGGCAATCGGCCGCAACCTGCAGGTCATGGACGCCACCGCGTTCGCGCTGTGCCGCGACCAGAAGCTGCCGATCCGCGTGTTTTCGATCGTCAAGCCGGGTGCGCTCAAGCGCATCGTGCTCGGCGAGGACGAGGGCACCCTCGTCCACGTGTAAACTCTCGTTCACATAACGTGGGCTTTGTGCGAGCCCGGGCCGCCGCATACCTCGCGTGCCGGCCGGCTCGCCCGTTTTGAAGGTTCGGAGGTTTAAAAATGTCTGTGGCTGATATCAGGAAGGGCGCTGAGCAAAAAATGCAGCGTTCCATCGACGCGTTCAAGAACGATCTGTCGAAAATCCGTACGGGCCGTGCGCACACGGGCCTGCTCGATCATATCCAGTGCGACTATTACGGCTCGCCGGTGCCTATTTCCCAAGTCGCCAACCTCACGCTGATCGACGCACGCACGATCGGCGTGCAGCCGTGGGAAAAGAAGATGGTGCAGGTCGTCGAAAAGGCGATCCGCGAGTCGGACCGCGGCCTGAACCCCGCCACGCAGGGCGACGTGATCCGCGTGCCGATGCCCGCGCTGACCGAAGAGCGCCGCCGCGAATTGACGAAAGAGGTCAAGAGCGAAGCGGAAACGGCCAAGGTCGCCGTGCGCAACCTGCGCCGCGACGCGAACGAGCAACTGAAAAAGCTCGTCAAAGACAAGGAAATTTCGGAAGACGACGAGCGCCGTGCAGGTGACGACGTGCAGAAGCTGACGGACAAGTTCGTCGCCGAAATCGACAAACTCGTCGCGACGAAAGAAGCAGAGATCATGACGGTATAAGGCTGCGAGGCTCCGAACAGAACGCCGGCATATTCCGGCGTTACTGTTTAGCCGGGGCGCGCCTGAAGTCCAGGTCGTGAAGCGCCAGGTCTGGGAGCACTCACCACTTTCAGGATTTTTACTTCTTCTTTTGCAGTTATTGTCCCGACGGCCATGACCTATACCAGCTCAACCGTGCGCGTGCCTGATGTCGCGGCGGTGCCGCGACATATCGCGATCATCATGGACGGCAACGGCCGTTGGGCGACCCAGCGCCGCTTGCCGCGCGTGGCCGGTCATACCCGCGGCGTCGACGCGGTGCGCGCGACCGTCGAGGCGTGCACACGGCAGGGCGTCGAATATCTGACGCTGTTTGCTTTCAGTTCCGAAAACTGGCGCCGCCCGAACGACGAAGTGTCGTTCCTGATGCGCCTGTTCGTCACCGCGCTGGAGCGCGAAATCGGCAAACTGCACGCCAACGGTATCCGTTTGCGCGTGGTCGGCGATCTCGAACGTTTCGACACCCGCATCCGCGATCTGATCAGGCGCGCGGAGACCAAGACCGCGCGCAATACCCGCCTCACGCTGACCATCGCGGCCAATTACGGCGGCCGCTGGGACACCATGCAGGCCACCCGCAAGCTGGTCGAACAGGCGGCGCAGACGGGCGAGGCTGTCGAGGTGAATGAGGAATCGTTCGCCGAGCATCTGTCCATGGCCTATGCGCCCGAGCCGGACCTGTTCATCCGCACGGGCGGCGAGCGGCGTGTGAGCAATTTCCTGCTCTGGCAGCTCGCCTACACCGAGTTCTATTTCACCGACACCTTCTGGCCGGACTTCGACGCCGACGCGCTCGGCCGCGCCATTGCTTCGTACGGCGAACGTGAGCGCCGTTTCGGTCGCACCAGTGCTCAGCTCGAGCCGCAATCGCAAAACGTCGATTCGCTTCCATGCTAAAAACCCGTGTCATCACGGCGGTTGTCCTCCTGGCGGTGTTTTTGCCAGTCACGTTGTTCGCACCGGTCGGCGCGTTCGGCGCGCTGATCGCTTTCGTCGTCGTGTTCGCCGCGTGGGAGTGGGCCCGTCTGCTGAAGCTGGGCGGCGCAGGTCCAGTGGTCTACGCGCTCGTGGCGGCGGTTGCGCTCGTCGCCAGCACCCGGCTTGGCATCGGCGTGGACGGCGCGCGGCCGTTTTACAAGGCGGCGGCCATTTTCTGGGTGATCGCCGGCCCGTTCGTGCTGCTGCGCAAGCCCACGCTCGCACAAGGCGCGTGGCGCAGCTTTCTGTTTCTTGCCGGGATTGTGATATTCGTCGCGTGCTGGCATGCTCTCGTCGCCGCTCGCCTGCAGGGCGTGCCTTTCGTGCTGTCGCTGCTGCTGTTGGTATGGCTCGCCGATATCGGCGCATACTTCTCGGGTAAGGCGTTCGGCAAGCACAAGCTCGCGCCCGCCATCAGCCCCGGCAAGACGTGGGAGGGCGCGATCGGCGGCTGGGCGGCGGTCATGATCGTCGCGCTCGCGGCCGTCCTTCTGCATGCGTTCGAGCCAACCCTGTATTCTGAGTTGTGGGCGCGCTGGGGCGCCCCGCGCGCGCTGCTCGCGCTGACCCTGCTGGTGGCGTTCAGCGTGGTGGGCGACCTTTTTGAATCGATGATGAAACGCCAGGCCGGCGTGAAAGATTTGAGCGGCCTGTTGCCGGGGCACGGCGGCGTGCTCGACCGCATCGACGCACTGTTGCCGGTGCTGCCGCTCGCCATGCTGCTCCTCGGCTAGAGAAAGAGATATGCAAAAACGTCTGACATTGCTCGGTTCCACGGGCTCGATTGGAGACAGCACGCTCGACGTGGTCGCGCGTCATCCGGAGCGCTTTTCGGTGTATGCGTTCACCGCGCACCGCAACGGCGACAAGCTCGTCGAGCAATGCCTGCGCTTTCGGCCCGAAGTCGCGGTGGTCGGCGACGCCGAGACGGCCGCGCGGGTCGCGGCGAAGCTGCGCGACGCGGGCTGCAAAACCGAGGTGACGCATGGCGCCGAGGCGCTCGTTCACGTCTCGAAGAGCGACGGCTGCGACACGGTGGTCGCGGCGATCGTCGGCGCCGCCGGCCTCGCGCCGAGCCTCGCTGCCGCGCGCGCCGGCAAGCGCATCCTGCTCGCGAACAAGGAAGCGCTCGTCATGTCGGGCGCGATCTTCATGGACGCGGTTCACGACAACGGCGCGGTTCTGCTGCCGGTCGACAGCGAACACAACGCCATTTTCCAGTGCCTGCCGCGCGAAGCCGCGCTGCATGGCGGCGTCTCCAAGATCATTCTGACCGCGTCGGGCGGCCCGTTTCGCACGCGCGAACCGGCCACGCTCGTCGACGTGACGCCGGAAGAGGCCTGCAAGCATCCGAACTGGGTAATGGGCCGCAAGATTTCGGTCGATTCCGCCACCATGATGAACAAGGGCCTCGAAGTGATCGAGGCGCATTGGCTGTTCGGCTTGCCAGGCGAGCGTATCGACGTGCTGATTCATCTGCAAAGCGTGATCCATTCGCTCGTGTCCTATGCCGACGGGTCGGTGCTCGCGCAACTCGGCAATCCCGACATGCGCACGCCGATCGCCCATGCGCTCGCGTTCCCGGATCGCGTGGATTCCGGGGTCGCGCAGCTGGACCTCGCGGAAATCGCGTCGCTGTCGTTCGAAAAACCGGACTACGCGCGGTTCCCTTGCCTCGCATTGGCCATGAACGCGCTCGCCGAAGGCGGCGTTGCCAGCGCGGCGCTGAACGCCGCTAACGAAATTGCTGTTGAAGCGTTCCTGTCCCGCCAGATCGGCTTCATGGCCATCGCGCAGGTGGTCGACTCGGTGCTCAACGCGTTGCCTAACCGCAGCGCGCACGCGCTCGAAGACGTGATCGAAGCGGACGCCACCGCGCGCCGCGCCGCAGCCGAATTCATCGCGCGTCTGCCCGACGCCGCCTGCCGCACGGAACGCGCCGTCCAGTGAGGCGCCTATGAATCTGCTGATCGAAGTGCTCGCCTTCGCGGTCGCGATTGGCGTGCTCGTGGTCGTCCACGAATATGGGCATTACAGCGTGGCGCGGCTGTGCGGCGTCAAGGTGCTGCGCTTTTCGATCGGCTTCGGCAAGCCGCTTTTCCAGTGGGTCAGCCCGAAAAGCGGCACCGAGTGGACGATCGCCGCGCTGCCGCTCGGCGGCTATGTGAAGATGCTCGACGAGCGCGAGACCGGCAATGCGCCGATTCCCGCCGAAGCGTTGCCGCATGCGTTCAACCGGCAGTCGGTGTGGCGCCGCATTGCGATCGTCGCGGCCGGCCCGGTCGCCAATTTCCTGCTGGCCATCGTGCTGTTCAGCCTTGTGTTCGCCACCGGCGTGACGGAGCCGGCGGCGATCCTCGCCACGCCCGCGCCCAACACGGCGGCTGCGGTGGCCGGTTTCGAAGGCGGCGAAACGGTGGTGGCCGTGCGCGCGGAGAATGCCGCCGAATCCGAGCCGGTGCGCTCTTGGTCCGACTTGCGGTGGAAGCTGCTCGGCGCGGCGTTCGATCACAAGCGCGTCGTGCTGAGCGCAAAAGGCGCGGACGGCACGTCGGACTTCCAGCTGGACCTGCGCGGTCTCACTGAAAAAGACGTCGACGACGACTTCATGTCGCGCCTCGGTTTCGAGCCCGGCGGCGGAAAGTTGACAGTGGCGGGCGTGCAGCCGGGCAGTGCGGCGCAGAAGGCGGGGCTTCGTCCGGGCGACCGTTTGCGCGCGATCAACGGTATGGCGACTGACAATGCCACGGCCTTCATCGCGTATGTAAAATCGCACGCCGGCCAGCCGCTGACCCTGCAGGTGGAGCGGGCGGACGCGGGGCAAACGCAAACGCAGAGGCAAACGCAGGGCCAGGCGCCGGGCAAGCTCGAAGACATCCGCATCGTGCCGCAAGCGCAGCGCGACCCGGTAACCGGAGAGCAGGTCGGCCGCATCGGCGCCGAACTCGCGACCCAGGTCCCGTCCATCAACGTGCGTTATGGACCTGTCGAAAGCCTTCGGCTGGGCGGGCGTCGTACGTGGGATCTTGCGGCGTACTCGGTGCGTATGTTCGGCCGCATGATCGTCGGCGACGCATCGCTCAAGAATCTGTCGGGTCCGGTGACCATCGCGGATTACGCAGGAAAGAGCGCACGTCTTGGTCCTTCTGCATTTTTGTCGTTCCTTGCCCTCGTCAGTATTAGCCTCGGTGTATTGAACCTGCCACCAATTCCGGTATTGGACGGGGGGCATCTGTTATATTATTTGGTTGAAGCTGTGACCGGTAAAGTTGTCTCCGATCGCTGGCAACTCGTTTTTCAGAGGGCGGGTCTCGCCTGCATCGTCGCTTTGTCGGCGATTGCACTGTTTAACGATCTCGCTCGTTTAATCCACTTTTAAAGTGTCCGGCGGCGCTCAAATGGCGGCCGTCCGGCCTGATGCAGCTATACACACTGGGGAAGCACGTTGTTTAAACCTCATCGCTTTGTTCCGAAGACGGTTATAACCGCGGCACTCGCCGCGCATGGGCTCGTTGCTCACGCAACGACGCCGTTCGTGGTGCAGGACATCCGGATCGAGGGATTGCAACGCGTCGAACCTGGTACCGTGTTCGCGTATCTGCCCATCAAGCAGGGCGACACGTTTACCGACGACAAGGCGTCCGAAGCCATTCGCGCGCTGTACGCAACGGGCTTCTTCAACGACGTCAAGATCGCCACCGAAGGCAATGTGGTGATCGTGCAGGTGCTGGAGCGTCCGGCCATCGGCACGATCGACTTTGCGGGCATTCACGAGTTCGACAAGGAAAACCTGACCAAGGCGCTGCGCGCGGTCGGTTTGTCGCAAGGCCGTTACTACGACAAGGCGCTCGTCGACAAAGCGGAACAGGAACTGAAGCGCCAGTACCTGACGCGCGGCTACTATGCGGCCGAAGTCACCACCACCATCACGCCGATCGACCGCAACCGCGTCTCGGTGCTGTTCTCGGTGGCGGAAGGCCCGAGCGCCAAGATTCGCCAGATCAACTTTATCGGCAACAAGGCGTTCAGCACCGGCACGCTGCGCGACGAAATGCAGCTGTCCACGCCGAACTGGTTCTCGTGGTACACGAAGAACGACCTGTACGCGAAAGACAAGCTCACCGGCGACCTCGAAAATATCCGCTCCTACTATCTGAACCGCGGCTATCTCGAGTTCAATATCGAGTCGACCCGGGTGTCCATCACGCCGGACAAGAAGGACATGTATCTGACGGTCACGCTGCATGAAGGCGAGCCGTACACGATCTCGAGCATCAAGCTGGCCGGCAATCTGCTCGACCGCGAGCCGGAGCTCGCCAAGCTCATCAAGATCAAACCGGGCGACCGCTTTTCGGCCGAAAAGCTGCAGTCCACGACCAAGGCGATCGTCGACAAACTGGGCGAATACGGCTACGCGTTCGCCACCGTCAACGCGCAGCCGCAGGTCGACCAGGCCAACCACAAGGTCGACCTGACGCTGCAGGTGGACCCGAGCCGCCGCGTCTACGTGCGCCGCATCAACGTGGTCGGCAACACTCGCACGCGCGACGAAGTGGTGCGCCGCGAAATGCGCCAGCTCGAAAGCTCGTGGTTCGACTCGAACCGCCTTGCACTGTCGAAAGACCGTATCAACCGTCTTGGCTACTTCACCGACGTCGACGTGACCACGGTGCCGGTGGAAGGCCCGCCGGACCAGGTCGACGTGGACGTGAAGGTCGCTGAAAAGCCGACCGGCGCGATCACGCTCGGCGCGGGCTTCTCGTCGACGGACAAGGTGGTGCTGTCCGCGGGCGTCTCGCAGGACAACGTGTTCGGTTCGGGCACGAGCCTCGCTGTGAACGTCAACACCGCGAAGACGTACCGTACCTTGACGGTCACGCAGGTCGACCCGTACTTCACGGTGGACGGCATCAAGCGAATTACCGACGTCTATTACCGCACGTATCAGCCGCTGTATTACTCCACTGATTCGAGCTTCAAGATCGTCACCATGGGCGGCGACCTCAAGTTCGGCATTCCGTTTTCGGAAGTCGACACGGTCTACTTCGGCGCGGGCCTCGAGCAGAACAAGCTCGACGTCGACAACAATACTCCCGCGTCGTACAAGCAATACGTGAAGGACTTCGGCCGCGTGTCGAACAACGTGCCGGTCACGGTGGGCTGGTCGCGCGATGCGCGTGACAGCGCGCTCGTGCCGAGTCGCGGCTACTTCACGCAGGCGAACGCGGAATACGGCACGCCGATCGGCGGCACGCAGTATTACAAGGCCGACATCAACGCGCAGTACTATTACTCGTTCGCGCGTGGCTTCGTGCTGGGCTTCAACTTCCAGGGCGGCTACGGCAAGGGCATGGGCGGCAAGCCGTACCCGATCTTCAAGAACTATTATGCGGGCGGTATCGGTTCGGTCCGCGGCTACGAGCCGAGCTCGCTGGGTCCGCGCGACAAGACGACCGGCGACCCGATCGGCGGCTCCAAGCTGCTCGTCGGCAATATCGAATTGACATTCCCGCTGCCGGGCACCGGCTATGATCGCACCTTGCGCGTGTTCACGTTCCTCGACGCCGGTAATGTCTGGGCGGACGCGAGCAGTGCCGCCACGGCGAACGGCGCCAACGGTCTGCGTTACGGCTACGGTGTCGGTCTCGCGTGGATTTCGCCGATCGGGCCGCTCAAGTTGAGCCTGGGCTTCCCGCTCACCAAGCACACGGGCGATCAGTATCAGAAGTTCCAGTTCCAGATCGGGACGGCGTTCTGATCCGCGCTGCGGACGGCTCGCCAAACAACAGTATCGAGAGGATCACTTTGCTAACCGGTATGTTTTCGAAACGTGTGGCTTGCGCGCTGGCGCTGGCATTGACGCTGGGCGTCGGAGTGGCGCACGCGCAGGAAGCTAGGATCGCCGCGGTGAATTCCGACCGGATTCTGCGGGAATCGGCCGCGGCGAAGGCGGCCCAGGTCAAGCTCGAGGCCGAGTTCGCCAAGCGCGACAAGGACCTCGCGGACATGGCGCAGAAACTCAAGTCCATGTCCGATTCGCTCGACAAGAACGGCGCGTCCATGTCGCCCACGGACCGTGCGCAAAAGCAGCGCGATCTGTCGCAGCTCGACACCGACTTCCAGCGCAAGCAACGTGAATTTCGCGAGGACCTGAACCAGCGCCGTAATGAAGAACTGGCGGCGGTGCTGGACCGCGCGAACAAGGTGATCAAGCAGATCGCCGAGGCGCAGCACTATGACCTGATCGTGCAGGAAGCGGTGTACGTTAGCCCGCGCATCGACATTACGGATCAGGTGCTGAAGGCGCTGGCGGCTTCGGGCAACTGAAGGCGGCGGGCACGGAAAAGTCCAAAGATACGTCGCACCAACAGGTTGCACTGAACAGCAGGAGACAGGATAGGCATGGCTTTTACGCTCGAGGACATCGTTCAACGGTTCGGCGGTGAAGTAGTGGGAGACGGTTCGCAGCGCGTCGGCAGTCTGGCGCCGCTCGACCAGGCAGGCCCGGACCAGCTGGCGTTCCTCGCCAACCCGAAGTATCTGTCGCAAGTCGAAACGACTCGCGCGGGCGCGGTGCTGATCAATGCCGACGACCTCGCCAAGCTCAGCTCGCGCAGCGGCCGTAACTTCATCGTCACGCCGAATCCGTACGCTTACTTCGCGCGCGTCGCGCAAACCTTCATCGACCTCGCCACGCCGAAGGTCGCGCCGGGCATCCATCCGAGCGCGACGATCGATCCTTCCGCGCAGATCGCCGCGAGCGCGGTGATCGGACCGCACGTCACGGTGGAAGCTGGCGCGGTGATCGGCGACAATGTGCGGCTCGACGCGAACGTCGTGATCGGCCGCGGCACGCGCATCGGCGCCGGTTCGCATCTGTATCCGAACGTGGCGGTGTACCACGGCTGCAAGCTCGCCGAACGCGTGATCGTCCAAGCGGGCGCGGTCATCGGCTCGGACGGCTTTGGCTTCGCGCCGGATTTCGTCGGCGAAGGCGACGCGCGTACCGGTAGCTGGGTCAAGATTCCGCAGGTCGGCGGCGTGTCGATCGCGGCGGACGTCGAAATCGGTGCGAACACCACGATCGACCGCGGCGCGATGGCCGACACGGTCATCGAGGAGTGCGTGAAGATCGACAACCTCGTGCAGATCGGGCACAACTGCAAGATCGGCGCGTACACCGTGATTGCCGGCTGCGCGGGCATTGCGGGCAGCACGACCATCGGCCGCCATTGCATGATCGGCGGCGCGGTCGGCATTGCCGGCCATGTGACGCTGGCCGACTACGTTATCGTCACGGCCAAGTCCGGCGTGTCGAAGTCGCTGTTGAAGCCTGGCATGTACACCAGCGCGTTTCCGGCTGTGAATCACGCCGACTGGAAAAAAAGTGCGGCCTTGCTGCGTAACATCGACAAGCTGCGCGACCGTATCAAGGCGCTGGAAAGCGCCGCAGCCCAGCAGCCGGGCAGTCAGCCGGCGGCAGCGGCAGCGAGCACGGCAGGCACGGGGCGGCAAAAGCTAGATTTCCCGGCGGGCCGCCGACACCGCGTAAAATAGCGGGCGAACACAGTTAAGCGAAGACGGTTGCCGCGACCCGGTGGCACGGCAATCCGTTTACGGCGAGCGTCGGCAGCAAGCACTCAGAACGGCTCTCAACCCGCTGACAATCCACCTGCACCAGCATCCGCAGTCATCATCGCGCAGTCAATGCGTGAGCAGAAACACCATGAGCACCGAAAAAATCAATCTCGACATTCATAAGATTCTCACGCTGCTGCCCCATCGTTACCCGATCCTGCTGGTCGACCGGGTGCTCGAACTTGAGCCGCATAAGAGCATCAAAGCGTTGAAGAACGTGTCGATCAACGAGCCGTATTTCCAGGGGCACTTTCCGACGCGTCCGGTCATGCCGGGCGTGCTGATCCTCGAGGCGCTCGCGCAAACAGCGGCGCTTCTGACGTTCTCGGAAGAGCCGGGCGATCCGTCGAACACGCTGTACCTGTTCGTCGGTATCGACAACGTGCGCTTCAAGCGCGTCGTGGAACCGGGCGATCAGCTCATCCTGAACTGCACGTTCGAGCGGCATATGCGCGGCATCTGGAAGTTCAAGGCGCGAGCCGAGGTGGACGGCGTCGTGGCGGCGGAAGCCGACCTGATGTGCGCGGTGCGTCACAGGGACAAGGACGCCTGACGCCCAGCGCGAGCGCCACGGGCGCGCGGGCGCCCGGGCGGCCGGGTCAACGTTCGGCCAGCCGGCTGGCCGCAGCGCATCCAGACAACGCAACAGAATCAGAAGCGAGGACGCATGAGCAGGATTCATCCCACTGCGATCATCGAACCGGGCGCACAACTCGACGAATCCGTCGAAATCGGACCGTATGCCGTGATCGGCGCGCACGTGACGATCGGCGCGCGGACCACGATCGGCTCGCACAGTGTGATCGAAGGTCACACCACCATCGGCGAAGACAACCGCATCGGCCATTACGCGTCGGTTGGCGGCCGTCCGCAGGACATGAAGTACAAGGACGAGCCGACGCGGCTCGAAATCGGCCACCGCAACACGATCCGCGAGTTCACCACGATTCACACCGGCACGGTGCAGGACGCCGGCGTGACCACACTCGGCGACGACAACTGGATCATGGCGTACGTGCACATCGGCCACGACTGCCACGTCGGCAGCAACGTGGTTCTGTCGAGCAACGCGCAAATGGCCGGCCATGTGACGATCGGCGACTTTGCGATCGTCGGCGGCATGTCGGGCGTGCATCAATTCGTGCGCATCGGCGCGCATTCCATGCTGGGCGGCGCGTCCGCGCTCGTGCAGGACATTCCGCCGTTCGTGATCGCGGCCGGCAACAAGGCGGAGCCGCACGGCATCAACGTGGAAGGTTTGCGCCGCCGCGGTTTTTCGCCAGACGCCATTTCGGCGCTGCGCTCGGCGTACCGTCTGCTGTACAAGAACAGCCTGTCGCTCGAGGAAGCCAAGGCGCAACTGCGCGAACTGGCGTCCGCCGGCGGCGACGGCGACGAGCCGGTGGCCACGCTGCTGGCATTCGTCGAAGCGTCGCAGCGCGGCATCATCCGCTAAGCGATGGCATTGCAACCCAGTCCGCTGCGCATCGCCATGGTGGCCGGCGAGCCGTCCGGCGACCTGCTGGCCTCGTCGCTGCTGGGCGGCCTCGCGAGCCGCTTGCCTGCCGCCACGCATTACTACGGCATCGGCGGCCCGCGCATGATCGCTACGGGCTTCGACGCCCATTGGCCGATGGAAAAGCTGTCCGTGCGCGGCTATGTCGAAGCGCTGCGGCACATTCCCGAAATCCTGCGCATCCGCAACGATCTGAAGCGTCAGTTGCTGGCCGAGCCACCTGCGGTGTTCGTCGGCGTGGACGCGCCCGATTTCAACTTCGGGCTCGAGCATCCGCTGCGCGAGGCGGGCATTCCGACCGTCCACTTCGTGTGCCCGTCCATCTGGGCGTGGCGCGGCGGGCGCATCAAGAAGATCGCCAAGGCGGTCGACCACATGCTCTGCGTGTTTCCGTTCGAAACCGCGCTGCTGGAAAAGGCGGGCGTCGCCGCGTCGTATGTGGGCCACCCGCTCGCCGACGAGATTCCGCTCGAACCGGACACGCTCGGCGCGCGCCGCACGCTGGGTCTCGCGGAAAGCGGTCCGGTGATCGCGGTCTTGCCGGGCAGCCGCCGCTCCGAGATCGACCTGATCGGGCCGACGTTCTTCGCCGCCATGGAAATGATGCAGCACCAGGAGCCTGGTTTGCGCTTCGTGATGCCGGCAGCGACGCCGGTTTTGCGTGAGATGCTGCGCCCGCTGGTCGATTCGCACCCGGGGCTCGCGCTCACCATTACGGACGGCCAGTCACAGCTCGCCATGACCGCCGCCGACGCCATCCTCGTGAAAAGCGGCACGGTCACGCTCGAGGCGGCGCTTCTCAAAAAGCCCATGGTCATCTCCTACAAGGTGCCCTGGCTGACCGGCCAGATCATGCGCCGGCAGGGCTATCTGCCGTATGTCGGCCTGCCGAACATTCTGGCCGGGCGCTTCGTGGTGCCGGAAATTCTGCAGCATTTCGCGACGCCTCAGGCGCTCGCCGAGGCCACGCTGAAACAGTTGCGCGATGAAGCCAACCGGCGCACGCTGACGGAAATCTTCACGGAGATGCATCACGTGCTGAAGCAGAATACCGCGCAGCGTGCGGCGGAGGTTGTCGCGAGCATCGTCGAAAGGCGTGGGGCGCGGCCGTGACCAGGCCGCGCGCCAGCGAACGCCCCCGCGCAACAACGGCCGCGGCCAGTCGGCAGGTGGGCCTGAACTTCGAGACGGCGGACGACATCGTCTGCGGCGTGGACGAAGCCGGGCGTGGTCCGCTGGCCGGCCCGGTCGTCGCCGCGGCGGTGATTTTCGATCCGTCAAAGCCGATGATTCGCGGCCTCGACGATTCCAAAGCGCTCACCGCAAAAAAGCGCGACGAACTGTACGAGAAGATCGTCGACCGGGCGCTCGCTTACTGCATCGCCTCGGCAACCGTCGAGGAAATCGACTCGCTGAACATCCTGCATGCCACCATGCTGGCGATGAAGCGCGCCGTGGAAGGTCTGTCGGTCACGCCCACGCTCGTGAAAGTGGACGGCAATCGCTGCCCGACGCTGAGCATTCGCAGCGAAGCGGTGATCGGCGGCGACGCGCTTGTGAAAAGCATCTCGGCGGCGTCGATTCTCGCCAAGGTCACGCGCGACCGGATGCTGCTCGAGCTGCACCAGACTTATCCCGTGTACGGTTTCAATGCGCATGCCGGCTACGGCACGCCGCAGCATCTGGCGGCGTTGCGCGAGCATGGGCCGTGCGAACATCACCGGCGCTCGTTCGCGCCCGTGCGCGAAGCGCATCTGCGGTTCGGCACCGGCGTGCCGCTGCCGGCGGGCGAGATTATCGCGGTGCCGGAGATGCTGGCGGACGGCATGCTGGACGATGCGCTGCTCGATACGGATCCTTTCGGCGAGCGCAGCGGCGCAGGAGCATGAGGCTCGAGCGTCGACGTGACGCAGCCGTTCACGCAGCGCCGCCGCACCGCTTGCCGATCATCACGAACTCTTTCCCTCATTCATCACGCCCTCGCTGCCTGTGAAAGCCATCACCTCGCGGGACAATCCGCTCTATAAACGCCTCAAGGCGCTGGCCGGGTCGACGCACCAGCAACGCCGCAGCGGCCACGCGCTGCTCGAAGGCTTTCATCTGGCGAGCGCGTATTTGGACGTCGCGGGCCAGCCGGACATGTGCATCGTCACCGAAGGCGCGCTTGCCCATGACGAAGCGCAGGCCATCGTGTCGCGCATCGAGGATCACCGCATCGTCACGCTGCCGGATGCGTTGTTCGGGCAGTTGTCGAGCGTGGTGCACGGCGTCGGCATGCTGCTGCTCGTGGAAAAGCTCCGTGCACCGTTGCTCGACAGCGTCGAAGAAACCTGCATCGTGCTCGACGGCGTGCAGGACGCGGGCAACGTCGGCTCCATTCTGCGCAGCGCGGCCGCGGCCGGCATTCAACGGGTGTTCTGCGCGCCGGGCACGGCGTACGCGTGGTCGTCGAAGGTGCTGCGCTCGGGCATGGGCGCGCACTTCCTGTTGCAGATTCACGAAGATGTCGACGCCGCCGCGTTGATCGGGCGCCTCGCGGTGCCAATCGTAATCACGGATTCGCACGGCGCCGAGGCGATTGACGACTGCGACCTGAGCGGCGAACTGGCCTAGGTGTTCGGCAATGGCGCGGGCGTGTCGCAAGCCTGGCGCGACGCGGTCTCGTTGCGGGTGACGATTCCGCAGCCGGGCGGCATGGAATCGCTCAACGTGGCGGCAGCCGCCGCCATCTGCGTGTTCGAGCAGTGCAGACAGCAGCGCGCGCCGCGCATAAGAAGGCTCGTCAGTACGACGGCCGGTCCAGTTTGATTTCCTGCAGGATCGTTGTTGCGATCTCTTCGATCGACTTGTGCGTCGACGACAGCCACTTGATGCCTTCGCGACGCATCATCGCTTCGGCTTCGTTGATCTCGTAACGGCAATTTTCCGGCGCCGCATATTTGCTGCCCGGCCGGCGCTCGTTGCGGATTTCCGAAAGCCGCTGCGGATCGCTCGACAAGCCGAACATTTTCTGCCGATGCGCCAACAGCGGCGTAGGCAGTTTGCCGCGCTCGAAATCTTCCGGAATGAGCGGATAGTTGGCCGCTTTCACGCCGTATTGCATGGCGAGGTAAAGGCTCGTGGGCGTCTTCCCGCTGCGCGACACGCCGACGAGGATCACGTCGGCATCGGCCAGATTGCGGTTCGACTGGCCGTCGTCGTGCGCGAGCGAGAAGTTGATTGCCTCGATCCGGTTCTTGTATTCCTCGGTGTCGGCGTTCTGGTGTCCGCGTCCCATTGCGTGGCTCGACTTCAGCTCCAGCTCCTGCTCGAGCGGCTCCACAAAGGTCTGGAACATATCGAGCACGAGCGCATTGGAGCCCTTCACGATCTGATTCGACGCGCTGTCCACGAGCGTCGTGAAGACGATCGGGCGGCGGCCGTCCTGGATGATCGCCTCATTGATCTTTTCGAGCGTGGCGTAAGCCTTCTCGGTCGAGTCGACAAAAGGCACCCGAACCAGGCGGAATTTCTGGTCGAACTGGGAGAGGATCGAATGCGCGAAGGTTTCGGCAGTGATCCCGGTACCGTCGGAGACGATGAATACGGTGGGCGGCATCAGTGGGACAGGGAACGTGAGCGGCAAAAAGCGCTCGAATGGAACATTGCTGCATCGGCTTCGCTGCGCGGTGGCTGACCGCTCCTGCAGCGCCGTCGAAGCAGCGCGCCGTGGGCACCGCTACTGCGCCGGGACGGCCGGGGAACTCTTTGACGGCATGGAAAGAGCGCCGCGGCACATTCGGGCGCGATTCGAGGCACAATTCTCATCCGACCGTCACATTTCGAGAGTCGGCAGGGTAGGATAGCGGCAACCTGTTGGATAAGCAATTGCAGGCGATTGGCGCCTAACTCACTGCGAACGGTCGTTCAACGCGACGCTATCGGGCGTCAAAATGAACGCAACGCGGTGAATCTGGCGCTAATTCCGTTCATTCGCCTTCTTCGTCACGCTAATGTGCACGGCGGCGCGGGCGCAAGCGATTGTTTCTCCAACAGGTTGTGCAAGACGCGAGGTCACGCTCCCAATGGGCGTCTCGCGTTCGAGCCCACTTGCACAGCCGTGAATTTCTTTCACACTTAGGGGCTTGTATGACTAACGCAGTTACCGTCGCAAAGGACAAGGCGTATGTAGTTCCGTTCGAGCAGTTGCGGATGACCGATGTGGAGATTGTCGGCGGCAAGAACGCGTCGCTTGGCGAGATGGTCAGTCAACTCGCCGAAGCCGGCGTGCGCGTGCCGACCGGTTTCGCCACGACGGCACTGGCTTTCCGCGACTTCCTCCATCACAACAACCTGACCGAGCGCATCGCCAAACGTCTCGAGACGCTCGACGTCGACGACGTGAAGGCGCTCGCCGAAGCGGGCAAGGAGATCCGTCAATGGATCGTCGAGGCGCCGCTGCAGCCCAAGCTCGAGGCTGATATTCGCGCAGGTTTCGACACCTTGCAGAACAGCTCGCCCGAAGAGCTGTCGTTTGCCGTGCGCTCGTCGGCAACGGCGGAAGACCTGCCGGACGCATCGTTCGCAGGTCAGCAGGAGAGCTACCTCAACGTGGTCGGTATCGAAGACGTGCTCGATCGCATGAAGCACGTGTTCGCGTCGCTATACAACGACCGCGCTATTTCCTATCGCGTCCACAAGGGCTTCAGGCACGCTGAAGTCGCCCTGTCGGCGGGCGTGCAGCGCATGGTGCGCTCGGACGTCGGCGCAGCCGGCGTGATGTTCACGCTCGACACGGAATCGGGCTTCAAGGACGCGGTGTTCATCACGTCGAGCTACGGCCTCGGCGAAACAGTCGTGCAGGGCGCCGTGAATCCGGACGAGTTCTACGTCTACAAGACCACGCTCGCGCAAGGCAAGTATCCGATCATCCGCCGCTCCATCGGCTCCAAGCTCATCAAGATGGAGTTCACGAAGGCTGGCGAAGAAGGCCGCGTGAAAACCGTCGACGTGCCGCACGAACAGCGCAACCGCTTCTCGATCACCGACGAAGACGTGATCGAACTCGCGAAGTACGCGGTCATTATCGAAAAGCACTACGAGCGTCCGATGGACATCGAGTGGGGCAAGGACGGCCGCGACGGCAAGATCTTCATCCTGCAGGCGCGCCCGGAAACGGTGAAGAGCAAGGCTTCCGGCAAGGCGGAGCAGCGCTTCAAGCTGAAGGGCCAGTCGAACGTGCTCGCCACCGGCCGCGCGATCGGCCAGAAGATCGGCGCGGGCCCGGTGCGGGTGATTCACGATCCGTCGGAAATGGACCGTGTGCAGCCGGGCGACGTGCTGGTCGCCGACATGACCGACCCGAACTGGGAACCGGTCATGAAGCGCGCGTCCGCGATCGTCACGAACCGCGGCGGCCGTACCTGCCACGCGGCGATCATCGCGCGTGAACTCGGCGTGCCGGCAGTGGTCGGCTGCGGCGACGCGACCGACGTGCTCAAGGACGGCGCGCTCGTGACGGTTTCGTGCGCCGAAGGCGACGAAGGCAAGATCTACGACGGCCTGCTCGAAACCGAAATCACCGAAGTCCAGCGCGGCGAACTGCCGCCGATTTCGGTGAAGATCATGATGAACGTCGGCAACCCGCAACTGGCTTTCGACTTCTCGCAACTGCCGAACGCAGGCGTGGGTCTCGCGCGCCTCGAGTTCATTATCAACAACAACATCGGCGTTCACCCGAAGGCGATTCTCGAATACCCGAACGTCGATCAGGACCTGAAGAAGGCGGTGGAAAGCGTTGCGCGCGGTCACGCGTCGCCGCGCGCGTTCTACGTCGACAAGCTGACGGAAGGCATCGCCACGATCGCGGCGGCTTTCTATCCGAAGCCCGTGATCGTGCGCATGTCCGACTTCAAGTCGAACGAGTACAAGAAACTGATCGGCGGTTCGCGCTACGAGCCGGATGAAGAGAACCCGATGCTGGGCTTCCGCGGCGCGTCGCGCTACATCGCCGAAGACTTCGCCGAGGCGTTCCAGATGGAATGCGTCGCGCTGAAGAAGGTGCGCGAAGAAATGGGCCTCGACAACGTCGAGATCATGGTGCCGTTCGTGCGTACGCTGAAGCAGGCGGAGCGCGTGGTCGGGCTGCTCGAGAAGTTCGGCCTGAAGCGCGGCGAGAACGGCCTGCGTCTCATCATGATGTGCGAAGTGCCGTCGAACGCGATTCTGGCCGAAGAGTTCCTGCAATACTTCGACGGCTTCTCGATCGGTTCGAACGACCTCACGCAGCTCACGCTCGGCCTCGACCGCGACTCCGGCATGGAACTGCTCGCCGTCGACTTCGACGAGCGCGATCCGGCGGTCAAGTTCATGCTGAAGCGCGCGATCGAAACGTGTCTGCGCCTGAACAAGTACGTCGGCATCTGCGGTCAGGGTCCGTCGGATCATCCGGACTTCGCGCAATGGCTGACGGATGAGGGCATCAAGTCGATCTCGCTGAACCCCGACACGATCATCGAGACGTGGCAGCAATTGGCGAAATCGTCGACGAAGTAAGCGCCGCGCGTGCCGCGTCCTACGCGGCACGCATAACGAAGCTGAGGCCGATCAACGGTCGCTGAAAGGCACGCTAGACGGCGTCTCTGAATGCCGGTCATTTGCCTGCGCTTCGTGCTATAAACACCCCGGTAGATCCGGGGTGTTTTGCTTTGTGGAGGCCAACGTGGCGCCAGGTGGATTGTTCTGGTGGGTCGGGGCAGGCGTGCTGATCGTGCTCGAGTTGCTGAGCGGCACTTTCTATATGTTGATGATCGCGCTTGGGTGCATCGCGGCGGCATTGCGCATATCGCGGGCGCAACCGCCGACGTGCAGTTCGCGGTCGCCGCGGTCGTCGCGCTGGCGGCTGTGCTCGTGCTCCGGCGTTCGCGCTTTGGCCGCAAGGCGCGCAAGGAGGCGTCGCGCAACCCCGACGTCAATCTCGACATCGGGCAAACGCTTACCGTGCCGGCCTGGCAGCAGCGTCGCGCGCGGGACCTAGGGACCTATCGCGGCGCGCAATGGGACGTCGAGCTCGCGCCCGGCGAGCCGGAGGACGCGCAGACCTACGAAATCACGGAGTTGCGCGGCAGCTGTCTCGTCGTCGCGGCGAAGCAGTCCGCGAGACATCACGCCAAACCGCTCTAAGCGTCGCCAATTCGCCGATTTAATTAATCGAACTAAAGGTGGGAGGGGGTAAATGGATTCGACCATCGTCGGGGCAGTGCTGCTTGTCATTGTGATCGTGCTGGCGGCGCAGACCATCAAGATCATGCCGCAGCAGCACGCGTGGGTTCTGGAGCGGCTCGGCCGCTATCACCGCACGCTCACGCCTGGCCTCAGCTTCGTGTTCCCGTTTGTCGACCGGATTGCTTACAAGCACATCCTCAAGGAAATTTCGCTCGAAGTGCCGAGCCAGGTCTGCATCACGCGCGACAACACCCAGTTGCAGGTAGATGGCGTGCTGTATTTCCAGGTGACGGATCCGATGAAGGCGTCGTATGGATCGAGCAACTTCGTGTTCGCGATCACGCAGTTGTCGCAGACCACGCTGCGCTCGGTGATCGGCAAGCTGGAACTCGACAAGACTTTCGAGGAGCGGGACTTCATCAACCACAGTATCGTCTCCGCGCTCGACGAAGCCGCGGCGAACTGGGGCGTCAAAGTCCTACGCTACGAGATCAAAGATCTGACGCCGCCGAAGGAAATTCTTCACGCGATGCAGGCGCAAATCACCGCCGAGCGCGAGAAGCGCGCGTTGATCGCGGCATCGGAAGGACGCAAGCAGGAGCAGATCAATATCGCGTCGGGCGGTCGCGAGGCGGCGATCCAGAAATCCGAAGGCGAGCGGCAGGCGGCGATCAACCAGGCGCAAGGTCAGGCCGCGGCGATTCTCGCGGTGGCAGAGGCGAATTCGCAGGCCATTCAGAAGATTGCCGCGGCCATCCAGTCGAATGGCGGCATGGAAGCGGTGAACCTGAAGGTCGCCGAGCAATATGTGAATGCGTTCGGCAATGTGGCCAAGCAGGGCACCACGCTGATCGTGCCGGGCAACCTCGCGGATATGAGTTTGATGATCGCATCGGCGCTCGCCATCGTGAACAAGGGCAAGGGCGTGGCGGACGCGCGCTGAGGGCGTCGGCTCAACGCGCCGTGCGATGAGGCGCTGGCAAAAAGAATGGCCCGCATCATGGATGGCGGGCCATTTTCGTTCGAGATAGCAAAAAAGACGCGCGAGCTTGCGCAAAGTGCGGCATATCCGCGGGCGGAGCGAACCTCCGGCGCGGTACAGTAGCTTCAGGTCGGCGAGCGCATCAAACGCGCCTTTTCGCGCTCCCAATCGCGTTTCTTTTCCGTCTCGCGCTTGTCGTGCAGCTTCTTGCCCTTGGCAAGACCGATCTCGCATTTGACGCGGCCGCCCTTGTAGTGGAAGTTCAACGGCACGAGCGTATAGCCGCGCTGCTCGACCTTGCCGATCAGTTTGCTGATTTCTTCGCTGTGCAAAAGGAGCTTGCGCGTGCGGACCGGATCGGGGTTGATGTGCGTCGAGGCTTCAGGCAGCGGGCTGATGTGCGTGCCGATCAGGAACAGCTCGCCGTTCTTGATCACGACGTAACCTTCCTTGATCTGGCCGCGCCCGGCGCGCAGAGCCTTGACCTCCCATCCTTCGAGCACGAGCCCTGCCTCGTAGCGCTCTTCGATCGAATAGTCGAAGAACGCTTTTCTGTTGTCGATAATGCTCATGAATGGAAAGTGCCCAACTCGTTTAAAATTACGATTTTAGCAAAGTGGGGCAAGGAAAGCCCGCGGCGCCCGTCCACCCTTGCCACGCGCTGTTCAATTTATGGCAGATGTCCAGAAAACCGTGTTGATCCGTCATTCGGCGGAGCAGATGTTCGACCTCGTCACCGACGTCGCCGATTACCCGAACTTCCTGCCGTGGTGCGGCGGAGTCGAGATCCGTCATCGGGACGAAACCAGCATGGAGGCGAAGATCGACATCAACTTCAAGGGCATCAAGCAGCACTTTGCGACGCGCAACAGCATGGAGCGGCCCACGCGCATCGACATGGAATTCGCAGACGGGCCGTTTCGCAAGTTCACCGGTTTCTGGCGCTTCACGCTATTGCGCGCGGACGCCTGCAAGATCGAGTTCGCGCTGCACTACGAGTTCACCAATATCCTGCTCGAGAAGATCATTGGGCCGGTGTTCAATCACATCGCCAATACTTTCGTCGAATCTTTCGTGAAGCGCGCGGATCAGCGCTACGGCAAGCTATGAGCGGGCGTCTGTCGGTTCAGGTCTGTTATGCGCTCGCGAACGAGCAGGCGCTCGTCGCCGTGGAACTGCCGGTGGGCGCCACGCTCGGCGAGGCAATCGAGGCGAGCGGCCTGCTCAGGCGTTATCCTCAGATCGATCTCGGGACGCAACAGGTCGGAATATTCGGCAAGCTGAAACCGCTCGACACGGTACTCGCCGACCACGATCGCGTGGAGATTTACCGGCCGCTACTGGTGGATCCGAAAGTGGCGCGCCAGCGCCGCGTCGAGAAAACCCGCAAGGCGTGCTCGATCGAAGGGCGCCGCTGGCTGAACAAGGATTCGCGGTAACAGTTTGGCGCGGGGGGCGTCGGCAAATCGAACGGCGCCCTGTCGGCGGCCTTTGTCCGCTCTGACCGCTTTTATCCGCTTCGTCCGGTTCTATCGGCTCCGTCCGCTCCTCCGCTTTCGCCGGCCAGCTTCCCGGAACATCGCGCCTCAACGGGCCGAACCTTGCGCCTTGTTCCCGACCCGCGCGGTGCCGCCCGAATCGTCGTTCGCATGCCGGCCACCGACCAGCACACGCCCGCCACCAGCAGCAGGATCGCGGCCAGTTCCAGCGGCCGCGGCAGGCGGCCGTCGTAAATAAACGCGTAGAGCAGGGCGAACAGCGTCTCGAACACGATCAGCTGGCCCGAAAGCGTCAGCGGCAGCCGCTTCGACGCCGCGTTCCAGAGCCCGTTGCCGACCCATGACGCGCCGATGGCGAGGCTGAGATTGAGCAGCCAGAATCTATGCCAGCGGCCTTGCGCGAGTTCCCCCTGCGGGCCGCCGGGCGGCAGCACGGCGATCGCGAGCCAGAGCGCTGCGCCAAGGAGGCCCGTCACGACGCCCCACAGCACGGACCACTCGTTGCCGCTGAAATGCGTCTGCCGCTGCAGATAGCGGGCGTTTTCGACGGCGAACCAGGTCCAGCAG
The DNA here is from genome assembly GCA_940746715.1 of uncultured Paraburkholderia sp. Taxonomy (GTDB): domain Bacteria; phylum Pseudomonadota; class Gammaproteobacteria; order Burkholderiales; family Burkholderiaceae; genus Paraburkholderia. The sequence continues at coordinate 346,768 of CALNWN010000001.1, read as the reverse complement.
CCGAGCGCGCCCACCGCGCAGGCAAGGCCGAGCAGTCGGGTCAGGACGCTGGCCGGCGCGGTGATCCGCCGCCGTGAAGACGTCGACATTGATACAGCCGATGCCCGCCAGCACCATCGCGAGCGGCCAGGCGAGGCGGGCGAGCGGCACGGCGCCGCGATCGCCGCGGCCCATTAGCGTGACGGTGACGGGCAGCACGCCGACGATCAGCGACGCCGGCGCAATGCCGACCAGGTGGACGGCGGCCGTCAGCAGCAGGTAGTACAAAAGGTTGCCGACCAGCGCGAGCTTGACGAGCGCGGCGAGGTCTTCGCGCGTCAGCCGTTTGACGAGCGAGCGCGCCACGGGCAAGGCCGCCGCGAGCGACACCACGCCGTACATGGTGTAGCGGCCGGCGGACAGCAACAGCGGCGAAAAGTCCGGCAGCACGCGCGTCACCAGAAAAACCATGCCCCACAGGGCTCCGGCCATGACGCCATAGGCCACACCGCGCTGCATCGACTGCTCCTGCAAAGAACTGGAATGATGGTCGCAAGCGTAGCGGCTGGGCGCCGAGGCCGTCTTGTTTGATTCTGCATTCGAGTCCGAGCAAACGAAACGTGATCGAACCCGAGGCGAACGGCGAAGCGAAATCGGAGGGACAAAAGCCATTAAAAAAACCAGCGGAAATTCGCTAAGCTGCTGTTCGCGCAGTGAAAAGCGGGGAGGTATCGCGTATAATTCGCTTTTGCGCCTATAGGATTTGCCATGCGTCTGATCCAAACAGCACTCACGTTCGATGACGTGCTCCTCGTCCCGGCCTTCTCCGATGTTCTGCCGCGCGACACCAGCCTCAAGACCCGGCTGACCCGCAACATCTCCCTGAATATGCCGCTCGTGTCCGCCGCCATGGACACCGTCACCGAAGCCCGCCTCGCCATTGCCATGGCGCAAATGGGCGGCGTCGGCATCATCCACAAGAACCTCACGGCGGCCGAGCAGGCGCGTGAAGTCGCCAAGGTGAAGCGTTTCGAGTCGGGGGTGGTGCGCGATCCGATCACGGTGCCGCCGCAAATGAAAGTGCGCGACGTCATCGCGCTGTCGCACCAGCATGGCATTTCCGGCTTCCCGGTGGTGGAAGGTTCGCAGCTGATCGGTATCGTCACGAATCGCGACCTGTGCTTCGAAGAGCGTCTGGACGAGCCGGTGCGCAGCATCATGACGCCGCGCGAGCGTCTCGTGACCGTCAAGGAAGGCACCTCGCTCGCCGAGGCGAAGGCGCTGATGCACAGCCACCGCCTCGAGCGCGTGCTGGTTATCAACGACGCATTCGAGCTGCGCGGCCTCATGACGGTCAAGGACATCACCAAGCAGACCGAGCACCCGGACGCCTGTAAAGACGAGCATGGCAAGCTGCGCGCGGGCGCGGCGGTCGGCGTCGGCGCGGACAACGAAGAGCGCGTGGAACTGCTGGTGCAGGCCGGCGTGGACGTGATCGTGGTCGACACCGCGCACGGCCACAGCAAAGGCGTGCTCGAGCGCGTGCGCTGGGTCAAGCAGAACTTCCTGCACGTCGAGGTGATCGGCGGCAACATCGCGACGGCGGCGGCGGCCAAGGCGCTCGTCGAATACGGCGCGGACGGCGTGAAGGTGGGCATCGGCCCGGGCTCGATCTGTACCACGCGGATCGTCGCGGGCGTCGGCGTGCCGCAGGTCACCGCCATCTCCAACGTCTCCGAAGCGCTGCGCGGCACCGGCGTGCCCGTCGTCGCCGACGGCGGCGTGCGCTTCTCGGGCGACGTCAGCAAGGCGCTGGCCGCCGGGGCGAGCGCGGTCATGATGGGCAGCATGTTCGCCGGCACCGAAGAGGCGCCGGGCGAAGTGTTCCTGTACCAGGGCCGCCAGTACAAGTCGTACCGTGGCATGGGCTCGGTCGGCGCAATGAAGGACGGCGCGGCGGACCGCTACTTCCAGGACAACTCGGCGAACATCGACAAGCTGGTGCCGGAAGGTATCGAAGGCCGCGTCGCCTATAAGGGTTCGGTCAACGCGATCCTGTTCCAGCTGATCGGCAGCGTGCGCGCGAGCATGGGCTACTGCGGCTGCCGCACCATCGCCGAGATGAACGAAAAGGCCGAGTTCGTGCAGATCACCGGCGCGGGCTTGCGCGAGTCGCACGTGCACGACGTTCAGATCACCAAGGAAGCGCCCAACTACCGCGTGGACTAATCGCCAATGAAGCCATTGCTGCGCGCTGTACTCGTCGTCGATGCATTGTTGCTGCTTGGGTTCGGCCTGCTGTTCCTGCTGACGCCCTGGACTTCGTTGTACGCTGCTGCTGGTGCAAACGCAGCCGGCGCTGGTCGGCCAGAGGCGTTTGGCGTCGCGCTCGTCGGGCTCGCGTGGCTTGCCTTGCATGCGTCGTTCGACGGGGCGCTGACGTCGTCGGTCGCAAGGGCGGTCGGTCACGTGAACTGGCTCACCGGCGTGCTGATGCTGGTCTGGCTGCTCGGGCTGCATACGCCGTCGCTGAACGGCTTCGGCCAGATCGTCGCGGTGCTTACGGGTGTGGTGCTGCTCGTGCTCGGTCTTGGCGGCGTGCGTTTGGCGGGCGCGGTGCGGCGGCGCGAAAAGTTGCGCGTGGCTGAAGCCGTGGCGGCCGAGCGCGCCGACAGGCAGGCTGCAAAAGACGCCGCAAAAAACGCGGCGAACCGCGAGGCAAACCGCCGGGAACCGGTGGTGCCGGCCACGGCAGGTTTTCCGGTGTATCGCGCGGAGCCGGTGGGCGAGCCCGCCGTGCCTCCCGGCGTGGCGCCCGGGGTTGCACTCGCATATGACGCAGCAGCGAAGACGGTTGTGGCGCCGGCGGGAACTGTGCCGGTAGCGACTGTCGTGCCCGCGGCGCACGAGGCACGTCCGCTCGACCCGGCGTCCTCGGCACCTTTGTGCGCAACGACGGGCGAAGTGTCGAGCCCGTCGGAGCGGGCGGCACGAGCCGAAGCCGCCGCCGATGCGCCGCATGCGCCCCGGCCTCCGTTTCATGGTTGAGCCGCTCGCCGCCGCTCGTCTGCCGAAGCAACCGGCCGTTCGTTCCCACGTGGACCGCTTTGAATTCAACGCCGCGCTGTATGCGCGGCATTCCGTATCCGCTCACTTTTGACACAGTCCGCTGCCATGCACGACAAGATCCTGATTCTCGACTTCGGTTCGCAAGTCACCCAACTCATTGCACGTCGCGTTCGCGAAGCCAACGTCTATTCGGAAATTCATCCGTATGACGTCGATGCGTCGTTCATTCGCGACTTCGCGCCGAAGGGCGTGATCCTGTCCGGCGGCCCGAGCTCCGTCACCGAAACCGACACGCCGCGCGTGCCGCAAGTGGTGTTCGAACTCGGCGTGCCGGTGCTCGGCATCTGCTACGGCATGCAGGCCATGGCCGAGCAGCTGGGCGGCAAGGTCGACATCGGCCATTTGCGCGAATTCGGTTACGCCGAAGTGCGCGCGCGCAATCACACGAGCCTGCTCGAAGGCATCAGCGACTTCACGACGCCGGAAGGCCACGGCATGCTGAAAGTGTGGATGAGCCACGGCGACAAGGTGCTGGAAATGCCGCCGGGCTTCGCGCTGATGGCATCGACGGAATCGTGCCCGATCGCCGCGATGGCCGACGAGAAGCGCCATTTCTACGGCCTGCAATGGCATCCGGAAGTCACGCACACGGTGCAGGGCCGCGCGATGCTCGAACGTTTCGTGCTGCAGATTTGCGGCGTGCGGGCCGATTGGGAGATGGGCCATTACATCGACGAGGCGGTCGCGAAGATTCGCGAGCAGGTCGGCAACGAGCATGTGATTCTCGGCCTGTCGGGCGGCGTGGATTCGTCGGTGGCGGCGGCGCTGCTGCATCGCGCGATCGGCGATCAGCTCACGTGCGTGTTCGTCGACCACGGCCTTCTGCGCCTGAACGAAGCGGAGCAGGTCATGGCCACCTTCGCGGATCACCTCGGCGTGAAGGTGATTCACGTGGATGCGAGCGATGTGTTCCTGCGCAAGCTGGAAGGTGTGACCGACCCGGAAGCGAAGCGCAAGATCATCGGCGCGGAGTTCGTCGAAGTGTTCCAGACCGAAGCCGGCAAGCTGACTGACGCGAAGTGGCTCGCGCAAGGCACGATCTATCCGGACGTGATCGAGTCGGCGGGCAAGGGCAAGAAGGCGACGCAGACCATCAAGAGCCACCACAACGTGGGCGGCCTGCCGGAGACGCTGAACCTGAAGCTGCTCGAGCCGCTGCGCGAACTTTTCAAGGACGAAGTGCGCGAACTCGGCGTGAAGCTCGGCTTGCCGCCGGCCATGGTGTACCGCCATCCGTTCCCGGGCCCGGGTCTCGGCGTGCGGATTCTCGGCGAAGTGAAACGCGATTTCGCGGATCTGCTGCGCCGCGCTGACGCGATTTTCATCGAAACGCTGCGCACGTTCATCGACAAGGAAACCGGCAAGTCCTGGTACGACCTGACGAGCCAGGCGTTCGCGGTGTTTCTGCCGGTGAAGAGCGTCGGCGTGATGGGCGACGGCCGCACCTACGAGTACGTGGTCGCGTTGCGTGCCGTGCAGACGCTCGACTTCATGACCGCACACTGGGCACATCTGCCGCACGAGCTGCTCGGGCATGTGTCGAATCGCATCATCAACGAAGTGCGCGGGATCAACCGGGTGGTGTATGACATCTCGGGCAAACCGCCGGCGACGATTGAGTGGGAGTGAATTAGCGTCCTCTGCCGTGCCTTGCAGAGGTCTATAAACCCTTGATTTCCCCAGCGAAGTCAAGGGTTGCTTCCTATCTTGGTCTGCCGCCGTCCGCTGACAACGACGCGTAACCGACGGCATCGGCGACGGTACGGCGTCGGCGTCTCTGTCTCTTCGCGGACGCGCCCCCCTTGATACCGTCACGCGGCGTAACGGTACATCTTCCTTGAAGCGCGCCCCGCGCGGCAATGCCAGACCTCCGGCACAGCCCATCACTGCACAATCCACAACAGCAGTTGCTTCATGCCATCCGACACTAGACATGGCGGCGTCGCTATAAAAGTTGGCCATTCGCTGCTGTATTCCGACGATGTCGATTCCGTGGGCCCATCTATGATGAGCTATGCGCCTCGTGGCCTCATGCCGATCGTGTAGATAGGAAGACTATCCAACCCCGATCCCGGACGTTAAAGCGCCGCGGCATCGCGGCGTATGGCGTGTCGCTGGCCCGCCACGAGCCGGCCTCGCTAATCTCCGCACTGGAGGCTGCAATGAAATTCATCGTTCAATGGAAGGGGCTGCCGACGACACAACGGCCTGCAATCGAGCGTTTCCTCAAAACGGGTGGCCGTCCGCCGGAAAGCGTCGAGCTTCTCGGACGCTGGCATGCGATCGGCGAGTTGAGCGGCTTTGCCATCGTCGAGGCAACCGATGCGAGTGGACTCGCACGATGGGTGCTTCAATGGGGTGATCTGTTCTCGTTCACGTGCACTCCTGCGATGTCCGACGAAGAACTCGGCGCCACGCTCGCGGCTCATCAGGCGGCGCCGGCATAAGACGCGGACAAAAAGAAGAGGCGAGTCGGCGCCAGAATGCGTCGGGGAATCGCGCTGCCCGGCTCGCCACGCCGAAGAATCACAAGATAAATCCCAAGCCGCTGCCTGTTCACCAGATGAGCTGCGAGCAGTTTGCCGACCCTGTCGTCGCTGCGGAATGTCAACAGATCCGCGCCGTCTTGCTCCCTTCCTGCCCGCATCGCCTCGCCAACGCTCCGCAGGAGCGCTCCTGCTGCGCCGCTCGCCCATGTCCGACCCGTCCCGGGCCAAAGGATCCCACCGGCCTTACAGTAGCGTAAACGAGCATTATGTTGCATCGTATAAGTGCTTTATAGTGCAGCACGATGCGACACTCCACGGCCCACAAGGTCTGGTGCAAGACAGTCCTGCACCGTTTCATCCGATGATTCACGGCCACCTGACCGTTCGCCGCCGATGCCCAGCGAAGCGCCACGCTGCGGGCACAGGCGGTCTCACTGCGCGCGGTAACTCAGCCAGTCAAGGAGATTTGGCATGCGGAAATCAACGTCCACCGCTTTTGCGAAGACGCGCGCTTTACGCGTCTGCATGCGACCGTGCTGTCGCTTTGCACGCTGGTGGATCATCTTCGACGGCTACGATCTGGCGGTCGCCGGCATCGCGTTGCCTTCCATCATGGCCGAGATGGGCATCAAGGCGACCAGCGCCGGTTTCATGGTGAGTTCCGCGCTCTTCGGCATGATGTTCGGCGCGGTGTTCTTCGGGACCATCGCCGATCGCGTCGGGCGGCGCTGGACTATGGCCGCGTGTGTGCTGCTGTTCAGCGTCTTCACGGCCGCCGCGGGTTACGCGAAAGACCCCGTCACGTTCGGCGTGTTCCGCTTCATCGCCGGTCTCGGGATTGGCGGTGTGATGCCGAACGTCGTCGCGCAGATGTCCGAATACTCGCCGCGCCGGATCCGCAGCACGATGGTCACGCTCATGTTCAGCGGCTATTCGATTGGCGGCATGCGGCGGCGCTCGTCGGCAAAGGCATGATCGAGCGGTTTGGCTGGCAATCCGTGTTCATCGCGGCGGGGTTGCCCGTGCTGGTGATTCCGTTCGTGGTTCGTGTTCTGGCTGATGCCCGAGTCCATGGCCTTTCTTGTCCGCTCAGGCCGCACACAGGCATTGCAAGCCATCCTCGCGCGCCTCGTGCGGGCTCATGAGCCGAGACACGATGACCGCTTTATCCTGTCCGACGACGAAGCGGTGGGCAGCGCCGCAATCGGCAAGCTGTTCCAGAACGGACGCGCGCTCGGAACCGTCATGCTGTGGACGGCATTCTTCACGTGCCTCTTCATGGTGTACGCGCTCAGTTCATGGCTCACGAAGCTGATGGCCGGCGCGGGCTACACGCTGGGCTCCGCGCTGACGTTCGTCCTGGTGCTGAACTTCGGCGCGATGATCGGTGCGATAGCAGGCGGCTGGCTCGCGGACCGCTTTAACATCAACCGGGTGCTCGCGTCCATGTATGCGCTCGCCGCGGTGTCGATCAGCCTGCTCGGCATGCCTCTGCCGACGTGGGCGCTGTTCAGCGTGGTGGGGCTTGCCGGAGCGTCGACGATCGGTACGCAGATTCTCACTTACGCCTACGCGGGGCAGTTCTATCCGTCGTCGATCCGGTCGACGGGAATCGGTTGGGCATCGGGAGTGGGCCGAAGCGGGGCGATTCTTGCGCCGATCATCATCGGCATCCTGGTGGAAATGGCGCTGCCACTAAGCCTGAACTTCGTGGCCATTGCGTTGCCGGCAGTCGTTGCGACGATCGCCGTTCTCGTGATGAACCGATCCCGGTCTGACGAATCCGCACCGGGACAGGCAGGTGCGCCACTGGAAATCGGCGCGGTCAGCGCGCTGCCGGCGGGTGAAAAGTAACCTCAGTACGCCTGATTTTAAGGAATGCAAGTGAATCTGCGTGGGGCGCCGCCAAAAAGCATCATTAAGGACTGCATGCGGCCGCGCGCGGCTTCACTGGTCGAGTTCGGCGGATTGAGGCCGCCCGCGATTTTTTTCGACTCGCCGGTCGGCGCCGGTTTCTGGCGGCGCCGTGGGAGCACACGCCTCCAGCGCGACGACTGCGCGTTTCGCGAGGTCGACTGTTTCGTTGCACGCATTGACGTCGCGCAGCATGGTGCAACGCGTGCCCCAAGCCGAGCTTCGACAACATCGCGCGCAACTTGGTGAGCGCCGCTTGCGGCGAGCCGGTGTCGTCAATGAGCGAGGCCATGTCGAACGCGCTGCCCGCTGGGGTCGTGATTACCGTCGGACAGCTCGATGCGGCGTCGGCGCTCGACACGAAGAGCGCCAGTGTGAGCCCGATGGTGCCCGTACGCAAACCGGCGGGAACAGCGAAACGCGTATTCAGCGATACGGTCATGGGGGAACTCCCGGTCGGCGCCGCTGCGAAGTCGATCGCGTGAAGCGATCCAGTATCGACGACGCAAGTTTCATTCCGCTCGCAGCCGTCGACGAAAAGGGCGCGTCAACGATCGCGACAGCGCCGCGAAAACGCCTTGCGATACTTGCGACGCGTATAAGCCACAGCGTAAAGCGCCAAAATCAAACCGACACGGCCGTCGCGGAAATTCCCCTTGCGTATGTACCACTTCGTGAATGCGCCGAATGGACTCGTCAAGCCCTTGAGCCAGAGCACGGCAGCGGGCTCGTGTTTGTGCAGCAGGTCGAGCGCGGCGAGGTCTGTGTACAGATCGAGCTTTTGCCTGATCTCGGCGGTGTTCTCGAACGTATGATGAACGAGCGGAGCCTCGATCCGTCCGCCGCTTACATGGCCCATCAGCGTTTCATGCACGCTGTGTCCGGTGAAATACAACGTGTCCCGTCGATAGATACGGATCGGGTAGTCCGGACACGACACGGGCATCAGCGCGTGGATGAGCTTGCCCATGACCACCCAGTCGCGCCTGACCGCGTAGGCGTCGTGCGCAAAACCGCGACTTTTCAATGCGAGGACTTCGTCGATCAGCGCATCGCTCGCTACTTCGTCGCTGTCGAAAAACATCACGGTTTCATGCAGGCACAGGTCGTTGGCGAACTGACGTTGCGCGCGAAAGTTATCGAATGCGCGATGCACGATTCTCGCGCCGTGCCTTGCGGCAATCGCGAGCGTCGAGTCGCGGCTGCCGCTGTCCACAATCAGTAAATCGTCCGCGGCGCGCCTTGTGGCAGTCAGAACCTTGTCGAGATGACGCTCGCTGTTATAAGTGAGTATGTAGACGGATAGGGGAGTCAAACAGGAACCTGCAAGGGTCAGTCAGCCGGTTCGCGTTTTGCCGTCCGGCCATGCAATGTGTGCAGTAGCAAGGTTCCGGCCTGACCTCCTCACGCGCGGCGTGGGCCGCGCTGGCGCTACGCGCGATCCGTCGAGGAGCGGAAATGGCTTTCGAGCATATCCGCGAGCCGCCACACGGGACACGGCCTGCGACACAGGCCGTCAAAGCCGGCCTCGCGGATGTCGCCCGGACTCTCGGGCGGAAACACGTTTGTCATGGCGACGAGCAGAACTGCATTGAACGCGGAATCGCGGGCGGCTTTGCGGACGAACCGGAAGCCTTCCGCCCGGCATAGCCGCGTGTCGATCAGCAACGCCCGCGGCTTCCAATGCTCGAGCATCAGTTCGAGATTTTCGATGGTGGATGTCGCGACAGAAACAAAACCCTTGAGCCTCAGCAGCAGGGCGATGGACTCTCCCGGCCGGCACATCCGCGTGCGCCACGACGACACTGCGCGAGTCGATCCCGCTGGAAGAACGCTTCTCGCGCCACAAGGCGAACTGTCCCTCATCTTCATGCGGCGGGCGTTGACTCATTGCGCGGGATCTGTGTCCACGTGGTTGACTGCGCGTTAGCAGGAGCTGGCCGTCGGCACAATTTCGGTGCGGGCCGGTCGGTGGATGATTCCACATCGTCGCAGGGCCGTCTATGGCGATCACTGCCACGTCCTGTGATTTTTCGGCCAGCCGACTCAGACCGCCGTTGTTTTTTTGCGACGCGTCGCAGTCCTCAATACGCGAACTCCGGCTTATTATCGGCTTTTGCCGGGAAGCGGGCATGTTTTCATACAAAACACCCGATTCTCGCGCTACGCAAACGTGGATACGATTTGTAAGGCGTCAGCGTTCCCAAACGTTCGGCGTGTGTGTTTGTTTTTCGGCCGCAGCTTGTCTGCAGCTTTTTCTGGGCGCGCGCCGAGCGACGCAAAAGCGCAACTGTTCGCTCGCTGCGTGCGGGCGCCGCGGCCCGCCACGACGGCGGCGCATCTTTCCTGCAAGGCGCGCAGTTCGCCGCGCCGCGTCAGCTTCACGAAAAATCACTTTCCCGTCGATCCTCATGGATGCGCCCGGCGATGTCGCCCGCCGCCTGCGCCGGCATTCATTCGCCTTGCGCTCACCTTGCTTTCTCGCTGGTAAGCCCGATTGCATCGCTATTCTGGTGAACATATATTGCTATTCACCATCAAATATTGCAATGCGATAAATCATGGGCAATGATGTGCTGTTATCGAATCACGGCCGTGTCGCGGTCATCACTCTCAACCGCCCTGAGCGCCTGACGCGTGGACCACGCCGATGCGCGAGACGATTATCGAGGCGCTGGAACGCTTCAACCGGGATCCGGAGGTGGCGGCGATCATCATGACGGGGGCCGGCAATCGCGCGTTCTCGGCGGGGCAGGATCTCTCGGAAGCTCATGATTTCGACGGCGAACGCGCGGCCGCGTGGGTCAAGGAATGGCAGCGCTACTACACGGCGCTGCGCAGCCTGTCGAAGCCGCTCGTCATGGCGCTGAACGGCACGGCCGCGGGCTCGGCTTTTCAGGTGGCGCTGCTCGGCGATATCCGGGTCGGCCATCCCGGCGTGCGCATGGGGCAGCCCGAGATCAACGCGGGCATCGCCAGCACGACGGGACCGTGGATCATGAACGCGATGCTCGGCATGTCGCGCACCATCGAACTCACGCTGACAGGCCGTTTGATGGACGCCGAAGAGTGCCATCGCATCGGCCTCATTCATCACCTCGTGGAAGAAGGCAAGGTGTTCGAGAAGGCGCTGGAAATCGCCACCGAACTCGCGGCCAAGCCGCCCGTCGCCATGCGGCTCGACAAGCAGCGTTTCCGCGAAATGACGGAGCCCGGCTTTATCGACTGCATCGAAGCGGGCGAGCGCATTCAGCGCGAAGCGTATGACTCCGGAGAGCCCGCACGCATGATGGAAGAGTTTTTCCGTCAGCGCGCAAAGTAGCCGGCCAAGGCCAAAGTCGGGCTGTTCCCCTCTCAACTTTAGTGCGGAGACCTGAACAATGACGCAAGACTTCAATCCGGCGCGCCACCGTATTCTTCACGGCGCGGGCGCGCTTGCCGTGGCGAGCGCGCTGCCGCTCGCCGCCCGTGCACAGGCAAAGCAGATCGTGGTGTCGGACCCGGGCGGTCCTTACACGACGGCTTATCGCGAGGCGTTCTACGACCCTTTCGAGAAAGCGACCGGCATCAAGGTCGTGAGCGTCGCGCGCGAATCGCAGCCCGTCGCGCAATTCGCGGCGATGGTGCAGACGAAGAACTATGTGTGGGACGTCACCACGCTGACGCTTTCGGCCGATATTCCGTATCTCGAAGCGAAGGGGCTGCTGGAGCTGATCGGCCTGAAGGCAAGCGACTATCCGGACGTCATGCCCGAGGCCATCGCGCCGAACTGGCTGGGCGTGGATGTGTATTCCACCGTGCTCGCGTATCGCGCCGACAGGTTCAAAGGCAACGGGCCGAAGTCGTGGGCGGACTTCTGGGACGTGAAGAAATTCCCGGGTCGCCGCTCGCTGCGGCGCAGTCCGCTCGACACGCTCGAACAGGCGCTGCTTGCCGACGGCGTGCCGCTCGACAAGCTTTATCCGCTCGACGTCGACCGCGCGTTCAAAAGCCTCGACAGGATCAAGCCGCACGTCAACATCTGGTGGACCTCCGGCGCACAAGCCATGCAGGCCATCCAGAGCGGCGACGTCGACATGATCTCGACGTGGAACGGCCGTGCGCAAGCCGCGAAAGACGCGGGCGCGCCGGTCACGATCGTCTGGAATGAGGGACTGTATTCGATCGAGGGCTGGGGCATTCCGAAGGGCACGCCGCGCGCGGACGCGGCGAAGCAATTCGTCCGTTTTTGCGCGGACGCGAAGCGCCAGGCGCTGCTCACGCGCACGCTCGCTTATGGTCCGACCAACCGGAAAGCGTTTGAGGCGATTTCGAAAGATCGCGCGACGCTGCTCCCCACGGCGCCTGACAACATCCGCGACATGCGGCTGCCGAGTCCGCAATGGTGGGAGGAGAACCGTCAGAAAGTCACCGAACGGTTCAATTCATGGATCATTTCATAAGGACTGCACGATGAGTTCGAAACTCTAGGCGATAGGCATTGCAAAGCGCTACGGCGATGCGGTGGCGTTGGAGGCGACGGACCTCGCCGTGCAGGCGGGCGAATTCCTGACTCTGCTCGGTCCCTCGGGTTCGGGCAAGACGACGCTCCTGCCAATGATCTCGGGTCTCGTCGCGCCGAGCGCGAGGCGCATCGAGATTGACGGGCGCGACGTCACGCATATTGAGCCGGGCAAACGCGGCATCGGCATGGTGTTCCAGAGCTATGCGCTCTTTCCGCACATGAGCGTGTGGGACAACGTCGCATACGGTTTGCGCATGCGCCGCAAGTCGCGCGACGAAGTGCGCGCGGCAGTGGACGGCGCGCTCGCCATGGTGCGCATGAGCGAGTACGCAAAGCGCTTCCCGAAGGAGCTGTCCGGCGGGCAGCAGCAGCGCATCGCGCTCGCGCGCTGCTTCGCGTACCGGCCTTCGGTGATTCTGCTCGACGAGCCGCTCGGCGCGCTCGACAAAAAATTGTGCGAGCACATGCAGTCCGAAATTCGCCGCTTGCAAGGAGCTCGGCGCAACCTTCGTGTACGTGACGCACGATCAGGATGAAGCGCTCACGTTCTCTGACCGCATCTGCCTCATGAATCAGGCACGCATCGAGCAGGTGGGCACGCCCGCCGATCTGTACGACCGTCCGGCGACGCGCTTCGCGGCCGGCTTCATCGGCCATTCGAATCTGCTCGAAGGTGCACTCGACGATTCCCGCGGCCCGAGCGGCGAACCCATCCTGCTCTCGGCAGGCGGCCGCATTCCTCTGCCGATGAACGCGATGAACGCGATGAACGCCATCAAGGCGCCGAACGGGAAAGGCGCATCTGCGGCTTTCGCTGCCCGTCACACGCTGCTCGTGAGGCCTGAAGCGCCGCGCCTTGTCGAACCGGCGAGCGGTTTTGTGGACGGCACGATTGCGGACGTGGTGTTCTTCGGCAGCGACACGCGCGTGCAACTCGCGATGAACGACGGCAGCGAACTCACCGTGCGCTGCGAGCGCAGTCTGTCGCCGCGCGTCGGCGACAAGGTGGGCCTCGTGTGGGACCCGTATCGCACGACGCTGTTGCAAAGCTGAAAGGGATCAGAATGACCATCGCTCTTCATGCGCAGCGCGAAAGCGAAGCCTCGCGGCGTGGCCGGTCGGTGTGGCTCGCGCGCTGCGTGCGCTTTTTGCCGATCGTGCCGACGCTTCTGTTTCTGCTGGTGTTCTTTATCATGCCGGTTGGCGAGATTCTGCAAGGCGGACTGGTCGACGCGAACGGGCAGGTGGGCCTTGCGCAGTTCGAGCGCATCGCGCGCACGCCTGTCTATGCAAAGGTGCTGTGGATCACCTTCGCGATCTCGTTCATGACGGCGGCGCTTTCCATTCTGCTCGGCTACCCGGTCGCCGCCTGTCCGAGCGCGCACGCGAACGCTGGCTGCTGTGGATCATGCTGCCGTTCTGGACGAGCTATCTCGTCAAGACCTATGCGTGGATGCTGCTGCTCTCGAAGACCGGCGTGCTGTCGACAATCGCGCTCGCGCTTGGCCTCGTGCATGAGACGAGCGGCACCATTCCTTCGCTGACGGGCGTCCTGATCGGCATGGTGCATTCCATGCTGCCGCTCGCCGTCATGACGATGCTGCCCGTCATGCGCGGCATCGACGACCGCCTGACGCAAGCCGCCGAAACGCTTGGCGCTGAGCGCAGCACGAGCTTCTTCACGGTATTTCTGCCGCTGTCGTCGCCGGGCGTGGCGGCGGCCGGTCTGCTCGTTTTCATTTCGAGCCTCGGCTTCTTCATTGTCCCCGCACTTCTCGGCTCGCCCAAAGAAACGATGATCGCGCAACTGGTCATCTCGTCGGTGCTGGAGCTCTTCGACATGCGCTTTGCCGGCGCGCTTTCGACCGTGCTGCTCATCTGCTCGATCGTGATCTTCTTCATCTACGACCGCATGGTGGGTCTCACCTCGCTCACCGGCGAAGTGGCGGAGCGTCAGCGCGGCTCGCGTGCGCAAGGACTCAAGCTCGCGCTTCTGATGACGGCGGGGCGCGTCTTCGCGCCTTTAGTGATGCGCCGCAAGGTTCACGGCGAAGAAGGCGCGCGTGCGGCGAGCCCGCTGGGTCTCTATACGTGCGTCGTGATGCTGTTGCTCGTCGTGCCGGTGCTCTCGGTAATTCCTTACGCGTTCACGAAGAGCGACTACATCGCGTTTCCGCCGAAACTCTTCAGCGTCCGCTGGTTCGGCACATTCATGGATTCGCCCGTGTGGCAAAGCGCGGTGATCCGCTCATTCGAAGTCGGCCTCGGCACGGCGTTGCTGTCGCTGCTGCTCGGCCTCGGCGCGACGCTCGCCATGACGCGCATGCCGCGCCGCGCGAGCAAGCCCGTGTTCGCGCTGCTGGTCGCACCGCTCATCGTGCCGCGTATCGTAGTGGCCGTCGGTTTGCTCTATCTGTTCGGGCGTTTCGGGCTGACGGGCACCAACCTCGGCCTCGTGATCGGCCACACGGTGCTCGCCATTCCCTATGTCGTCGTCACGCTCGCGGCAGGTTTTCAGCGCTTCGACTGGCGCCTCGACGACGCGGCGCGCGTGATGGGCGCGTCGCCGTTGCGGCGCATCACGTCGATCGTGTTGCCGCTGCTGATGGCGAGCGTGACCGCTGCGTTCCTGTTCGCCTTCCTCGTTTCGTTCGATGACCTGACTATCGCGATCTTCGTTTCCGGCGGCATCAACTCGACGCTGCCCAAGCGCAACACTTCGGCGGCAAGGCTGCCCGCGGAGGTGGCCGACCCGACCGCGTCTTCGCTCTACGTGCAGTTGGTGGAGAAGGCCATGAAGGTGCTCACCGCGTTCGACGGCAGCAAGCGTCAGCTGTCGCTCTCGGAGATCGCGGCGTCCACGGGCTTCGACATGAGCGCAACGCAGCGTTTTACCTATACGCTCGCCGCGCTCGGCTATCTTTTCAAAGACCCGGACAGCCGCAAGTATGAACTGTCGCCGCGGCTGCTCGACTTCACTTACCATTATCTGACGTCGAACGATCTGGTGAGCCGCGCGACACCTTATCTGCAGCAGCTCGGCTCGGAGACAGAAGAGGCGACTAACCTCACGGTGCTTGACGACACCGACATCGTGTTCGTACTGCGTATCGTCAGCCGCAACGTGTTCGCGCACGTCATTACGGGCTCGCGTCTGCCCGCGTATTGCACGGCGCCGGGCCTCGCGATTCTGGCGACCCTGCCCGATGGTGAGATCGACGACATTCTCTCGCGCACGAACCTCGTGCCTTATACGGCCTCGACCGTGTACCAACCGCGCAAGATCAAGGAACGGATCGTGCAAATCCGCAAGCAGGGCTACGCGCATACGGAAGACGAGTACTTTGTCAGCGATATTTCGACGGCGGCTATCACGAACGCGCACGGGCGCGGCATCGGCGCGGTGAATATCGCGGTGGCGCGCTCGCGCTGGCAGGCTGACCGCGACGAAAAGCGTTTCGCCGATCTCGTCATTTCCACCGCCTCTGCTATTTCCACCCGCCGGCGCATCGAATAAGGGCGCGGGCTTCCGCGTTGCGTCCAGATGGTGCTGTAGCCGCAATTCCGGCTCGCGACACGCTGCGCGGCCGGGCGGGGCGGGGCGATCGCGTCGCCTCGCACACAAAGATCGAGCGCCATTCGCTATCGCGAACAGTATGTTGCATTTCATAGAAACAATCGTGCTTGACAGTCTATCTTCAAGTAGATAGAGTGTAGCCCATGGACACGACAACTTCAGTGCGCGAACAGATTCTCGACCACGCCATCACGTTGATCATGATGCGCGGCTATAACGGTTTCAGCTATCGGGATCTGTCGAGCCTTGTTGGAGTGAAGACGTCGAGCATTCACTATTACTTTCCGTCAAAAGACGACCTCGTCCTCGAGGCAGTGAGCACCTATAGCAGCGAGGTGCTGAGTACTCTAAAGGGGATCGACGAATCGTTGCCGGCGGAGGTGCGGCTCGGCAAGTATACGAAGCTGTTCGGACGCACGCTCGGCGACGGACACCAGATTTGCCTGTGCGGCATGCTGGCGGCCGACATCGAAACCTTGCCGGACAACATCCGCCAGGCGGTGCAGGCGTTCTTCAAGGCGAACGAGAAGTGGCTCGCCAAGGTGCTGGCGGAAGGTGCGCAAGCCGGTACGCTGGCAGTCAACGGCAAGCCGGAGAATGCGGCGCGGGCGCTCTTCGCAGCCTTCCAGGGCAGCGTGCTGGCGAGCCGGTTGTTCAATACGAAGGCGCGGCTTGAAGATGTCGAGGCGTCGGTCAGGATTGTGCGGTAGCGGGAGCTGGCAAGCAAAGCGGGAGGGTTGTCTTTCTGTTTTTATATTGTCTACCTTGTAGTAGATAGACTTGAGTAAGTGGTAGTCTGAAAAAGCTGTACGTTTCACATGTCGAGTCCTCTCTTGTCATCTATCTTTCGATAGATAGATAACTTTTAAACCTGTTCATAAAGGAGCTTCACCACGTCGATCGAAAAAGTCCTGTATCGCGCTCATGCTCACGCTACCGGCGGCCGCGACGGCCGCGCCGTCGTGCCGGAAGGCAAGCTCGACTTCAAGCTGACCACGCCGCGCGAGCTCGGCGTGGCAGGCGGCGAGGGTGCGAATCCCGAGCAACTGTTCGCGGCCGGTTACAGCGCGTGCTTCCTCGGCGCGATGAAGTTCGTCGCTGCTCGCGACAAGATTGCCATTCCCGCGGATGTGTCGATTGACGGCAGCGTCGGTATCGGGGCGATTCCCAACGGTTTCGGCATCGAAGTCGAATTGAAGATCTCGCTGCCGGGCATGGCGCGCGACGCCGCACAGGCGCTCGTCGATAAAGCGCATATTGTCTGCCCGTACCCGAATGCAACGCGCGGCAATATCGACGTGACGCTGACCATCGTTTAACGGCTCGCATCCGCGCATAGCCAGTAATTAATGCATTGAAAGTGGGTTCCGCCCCAGCGCTCCGGGTTCGCGCTGCCGGAACTCGCGTGATGAGTGCGGCGTTCGTGCTCCGCCAATCGGCCGCACTCCGCGGCACTTTGCAGCACGCACCGCGCACTCCGGTCTCCTCTTCGCGTAAACCCCGCCACCAGAAAAGCCCCGCCGTAAGAACCGGGTAAGGGGAGGCTCTTAACGTATGGTCGAGCGCATCGAAACAACGAAAACACATTGCATGCGCGAGCGCATTGATTGGGCGAAAGATACTCAAGCAGGAGACGAAGATGGACGTGAAACTCGCGGACAAGATCAGATCGAACGCGGCCTACCGCGAACTGGTGCGAAAGCGCTCGCGGCTTGGATGGACCTTGACGGCGCTGGTGCTGGTCTTCTACTACGGCTACGTGCTGCTCATTGCATTCAACAAAGACGTGCTCGCGGCGAAAATCGGCGCGGGCGTCACGACGTGGGGCATGCCGATCGGGCTCTTCGTCATTGTGTTCACCGTGGCGATCACCGGCTTTTACGTGCGGCGCGCGAACAGCGCGTACGACGAACTCACCGACCAGATCAAGCGGGAGGCCGCATGAATACGCGCCGATTCATCGCGGGCGGCGGCATCACGGGCTTCCAGAACGGCCTTGCGATAGCGGGCGACTTCATGTCCGCCGCCTCGTCCTCGGCATTTCGGCTGCTGTCTACACGAACGGCTATGACGGTCTTATCTATTCGATCGGCTTTCTCGTGGGCTGGCCGATCATCACGTTCCTGATGGCGGAACGGCTGCGCAACCTGGGCCGCTTCACATTCGCCGACGTGGCCGCTTACCGCTTCAAGCAAGGACCCATACGTGCATTCGCCGCGTCTGGCACGCTCGTTGTGGTCGCGTTCTACCTGATCGCGCAGATGGTGGGAGCCGGCCAGCTCATCAAGCTGCTGTTCGGACTCGAGTACTGGATCGCGGTGGTGATCGTCGGCGCACTGATGATGGTGTATGTGCTCTTCGGCGGCATGACGGCGACGACGTGGGTGCAGATCATCAAGGCATGCCTGCTGCTCGCGGGCGCCTCGTTCATATGGCCTTCATGGTGCTGTGGCAGTTTCATTTCGGCCCTGAGGCGCTGTTTGCGAAGGCCGTCGAAGTGCACGAGAAGAAAGCGTCGATCATGGCGTCGGGCAACTTCATCAAGGACCCGATCTCGGCCATCTCGTTCGGCATCGCGCTGATGTTCGGCACGGCCGGCCTGCCGCACATCCTGATGCGCTTTTTTACGGTGCCGAATGCGAAGGAGGCGCGCAAATCGGTGTTCTGGGCCACCACGTGGATCGGCTATTTCTACATTCTCACGTTTATCATCGGCTTCGGCGCGATCGTGCTCGTGAGCAGCAACCCGGTGTTCAAGGACGCGGCCGGCAAGCTGCTAGGCGGCAGCAACATGGCGGCCGTGCATCTGGCCAACGCGGTGGGCGGCAACGTGTTCCTCGGCTTTATCTCGGCCGTTGCGTTCGCAACGATTCTCGCGGTGGTCGCGGGACTGACGCTCGCCGGTGCGTCGGCCGTGTCGCACGATCTGTATGCGACCGTGTTCAAGCATGGCAAGGCATCGAGCGCGAACGAGCTCTTTGTGTCGCGTATCACGACTGTCGTGCTCGGCATCGTCGCGGTGGTGCTCGGCATCGTGTTCGAAAAGCAGAACATTGCGTTCATGGTCTCGCTTGCGTTCGCGGTAGCGGCCTCGGCGAATTTCCCGGTGCTGTTTTTGTCCGTGCTGTGGCGCGGCTGCACGACGCGCGGCGCGGCGATCGGCGGCTTCCTCGGACTTCTCTCGGCCGTGCTGCTGACGGTGCTGTCGAAGGCGGTGTGGGTCGATGTATTCCACTACGCGAGCGCGCCGTTTCCGTATGCGTCGCCCGCGCTCTTTTCGATGGCCATCGGCTTCGCCGGTATCTGGGTTTTCTCGGTCACCGACAAATCCGCGCGCGCACGCATCGACCAGGCGGGCTTCGACGCCTAGGCGGTGCGCTCGGAAACCGGCATCGGCGCGGTGGAGGGCGCGAGCCATTAGTTTTCTGTTAAATGTATCGAGGCGGTTACGGCGTGACCTGTCGCGCGCGCCGCCTCGGGCGCCAGCGTGAAACGGCGCGGGCGCGCGCCGGCACAATGTATAAGTGCGAAACGCTCCATATAATCGGCGCTGAATGGGGCGACGGAGAAGCGTGTCTGGGAAGATCTGGCAGAGCAAAAAAATTTTCCCGGACATGTCGATTCCGCTGGTTTTTCTTCGTCGTCTCCATAAGCGGCATGGCATGGCCGCCCTCTGACCGATATTGACAGGAGACTCGCGATGACGATTCAGAAGATCACCCCTTTTCTCTGGTATTCGAACGAGGCCGAGGAGGCCGCCGCTTTCTACGCGGGCATCTTTCCGGACTCGCGCGTCGTCCGCGTCACGGACGTGCCGAGCGCCGGGTCGACGAAGGTCGTCGAGTTCGTGCTGTTCGGGCAGACGTTCTTCGCGATGAGTTCGGGCGGTAAGGAGCCCTTCAATCACGCCGTCTCGTTCCTCGTCAGTTGCGCGGATCAGGCGGAAATTGACCGCTACTGGGACGCGCTGCTGGAAGGCGGCGGTGCGCCGGAGGCCTGCGGCTGGCTGAAGGACTGCTTCGGCGTGTCGTGGCAGATCGCGCCCGTCGATGTGATCTCGATGATGGGCGACGCCGACGCGGACAAGGCGCGCCGCGCAGCCGAGGCGATGATGAAAATGGTGAAGTTCGATGTCGCCGCACTGAGGGCGGCATACGAGGGCACTCTCTGAGGGCACGGCGCGCTGACCGCCCGCGTTGCATAAAGCGATTCGCGTTGTACGGAGCCGCGCCAGCGCATGCAAGCGTCCCCGGCGTTAGCGCCATGCGGGCGCGCCGGACGCAGTCCCTCATCGCGTCAGGTGGTTTTCCAGCGCGCGTCCGCGACGCTCAGCTTGCCGGGAATCAGCTTCAGCGCGCTGAACGTGTCGGCGATCTGCAGTTGATAAGCGAGCGTCGCCTCGCTGATCAGCTGCACGCCGTAGCCGGTGCGCTTGAGCGCGACTTCGAGCGTGGCCGCGTCGAGGCCGACGAGCGGCGACAGCAGCGCCGCCACTTGCGGCACATTTTCGCGTCCCCAACTGTCGACGGCGTTCACCTCTTCGAGCAGTGCATTCAGCACTTGCGGCTGCGTTGCCGCGAACTTGCGTGCCGCGACGTAGTACTGCGTATTGCGCACGAGCCCCTCGCCATTCGCGATGGTGCGCGCATTCGCCTGCCGTTCGATCGCGGCGAGATACGGATCCCAGATCACCCACGCGTCCACGCTGCCTTGCACGAAGGCGGCGCGCGCATCGGCGGGTGTCAGGTAGACGGGCTCGATGTCGGAGTAGGTGAGTCCCGCTTGCTGCAGCGCCTTCACGAGCAGATAGTGGACATTCGAGCCCTTGTTGAACGCCACCTTCTTGCCGCGCAATTGTGCGACCGTACGAATGGGGGAATTCTGCGGGACGACGATCGCTTCGCCTCGCGGCGCAGGCGGCTCGTTGCCGATATAAACGAAGTCGACGCGTCCCGCCTGCGCGAAGATAGGCGGCGTCTCGCCGACGGTGCCGACATCGACGGCACCTGCATTCAGCCCTTCCAGCAACTGCGGCCCGGCGGGGAATTCGAGCCACTGCACAG
Source organism: uncultured Paraburkholderia sp. (assembly GCA_940746715.1). Lineage (GTDB taxonomy): Bacteria > Pseudomonadota > Gammaproteobacteria > Burkholderiales > Burkholderiaceae > Paraburkholderia. Next base: position 326,113 of record CALNWN010000001.1, on the reverse strand, counting down.
CGATGCCCTCGCTGGCGAGCCGCTTCTCCAGCGTGCCGCGCGCCTTCAGCACTACGAAGTTGCCGTATTTCTGAAAGCCGATGCGGATGCGTTTGCTGTCGCCTTGCGCGTGCGCGGCACTGCCCGTGAAGGGCGCGAGGGGCGCGAGCACGCCGCCCAGCGCCGCGCCCGTCCGAAGATCGCGCCCTTCCGCGCGACGGCGCGGCTGCCTGACACCGGGCGACGGCCCAGCTCCCGGTTCAATGCGACGACACATATTCAGAGCCGGCATGCGCGGGCGGAATCGCGAAGCTCGCGCGCATGCGCCGCGCCTCCGCTGCCGGCGTGAGTCCGAAGAGCCGCTTGAATTCCCGATTGAATTGCGAGGTGCTTGCGTAACCGACCGCATCGCTCGCGGCCTCCGCGGTCATGCCCTGTCGCAGCATCAGCAGGCGGGCCTGGTGCAGGCGCGTCGATTTGACGTACTGCATCGGCGAGGTCTGCGTGACGGCCTTGAAATGCGCATGAAACGTGGGAACGCTCATGCCGGCCTCGCGGGCCAGCAGGGCGAGGTCGAGCGCGCGCGTAGTCGGAATGGATGCGGCGCAGCGCCTTGCCGATCTTGCCGAACTGACCGTGCATGCCGAGCGCCGCGCGCATTGCGTCGCCCTGCGGACCGGTGAGCACGCGAAAGTAAAGCTCGCGCAGCAGCGACGGATCGAGAACCGCTGCGTCGAGCGGCCGGTTCAGCGCGTCCAGCAGGCGCAGCACGGTGTTGCGCAGTGCGTCGTCCAGCGGACTCGACATCATGCTTTGCGGCGCCTGCGCGCGCCGGGGCAGAGAGTGAGCTTCGATTTGCGCCATGAGTTCCGCGGCGAGCTTGAAGTCGAGATGCAGGTAGACGGCAAGGAGCGGATGCCCGGGCGTCGCGTCGGTCTCCATCGTGAAGGGCACGGGCACCGACACCGCCAGATAGTGCTGCTCGTCATACACATACAACTGATCGCCGAAATAGCCGCGCTTGCTTCCTTGGCAGACGATCACGATGCCCGGGTCATACAGCACGGGCGTGGACGCGAGGCTGCGGTCCGAGCGCAGAATCCGCACGCTTTCAAGCGCGGTGAGGTTGTAGCCTTCCTTCGGAGCCAGCGCGCGCAGGAGCGCTGTCATGTCCCGGCGGTCCTGGCGAGAAGGTGCGCGCGCGGCGCGTGGTCTGCGCTCGTTGAATGCTCATAGAAACAGGCAAGAAAATGCCACGATTGGGCCTAAAAATAGCGGCGGCGGGAGAATAGTATGCACTTTCCGTTTAACTTCAGGAAAGGGATGTCATGGCATCAGGCAGAACATTGCTCATTACCGGCGCAAGCAGCGGCTTCGGCCGCGCGTTGGCTCAGGAGGCGCTCGCGGCGGGCCATCGTGTGGTCGGCACCGTGCGCAGCGAGGCGGCACGCGCCGAGCTGGAGGCGCTCGCGCCCCGCAGCGCATTCGGCCGCCTGCTCGACGTGACGGAGTTCGAGCGGATCGACGGCGTCGTTGCCGACATCGAGGCAAGCGTCGGACCGGTGGACGTCCTCGTGAACAACGCCGGCTATGGCCACGAAGGCGTCATGGAAGAGGCGCCGCTTGCCGAAATGCGCCGGCAGTTCGACGTCAACTTGTTCGGCGCGGTGGCGATGATGAAAGCCATGCTGCCCTACATGCGCAAACGCCGGCGCGGCCACATTCTCAACATCACGTCGATGGGCGGCTTCATCACCATGCCCGGCATTGCATACTACTGCGGCAGCAAGTTCGCGCTCGAGGGAATCTCGGAAGCGCTCGGCCAGGAAGTACGGCCGTTCAGGATCGCCGTCACCGCCGTGGCGCCCGGCTCGTTTCGCACCGATTGGGCGGGGCGCTCGATGGCCCGCACGCCGCGCTCCATTGCAGACTACGACGCGGTGTTCGATCCCGTGCGAAAGGCGCGTCAGGAGAAAAGCGGCAAGCAGCTGGCGACCCGATGAAAGCCGCGCGCGCCATGCTGGCCGCCATCGCCGCCGGTGAGCCGCCCGCGCATCTGCTGCTGGGAAGCGATGCGCTCGGCCTCGTACGCGCGAAGCTCTCCACGCTGTCCGACGAAATCGCTGCGTGGGAGGCGGTCACGCTTTCCACGGACGGCTGAACTCTCAGCCTGCTCGCCGGCGCTAATTCTGAACTCCCGGAACGCGCTGATTCCGGCATCGTTTAGTCAAGAAAATTAATTAGAAAAATCAATGGTTTGCGATGCGGCCCGCAAGGCCCGCCACTGGCATGGGCCTTGCATTATAGGTATCCACGAGCACCCGAGCGCAATCCACAAGACCCCTCACGGAGACAGTCATGACCCTGCACACGCCTCGCCGGCCTGCGCGACGCTGACCCGGCGCGCTCCATTTCAACTTCCCCTTCGGGGTTTCACCCGATCCGCCTCGTACCTGGCTCGAAGAGCCGCAGCCGAATGCGCCGACATCCGCATTGAAACGCGACGCCGCCACGCGACTGTGGCGCGCCCAAGCAAGGAGATCTGTTTTGTCCACACCCGCCCATATCCACGACCGTTCGCGCCCGACGCCCACGCCCGAAGCCGCGAATGCGTCCCAACGCGTCCAATGCGACCACCCGATTCTGGCCCGAAGGCTGGTGGAAGCTGATGGAATACCGCATCGGCATCATTCCGCTGCCGGTCTATTTCATTCTGCTGGCGCTGATCGTCGGCTTTGCCGTGACGGGCAAGATGCCGGGCGAGATTTCCATGGCGATCGCCGTGCTCCCGTTCTTCGGTTTCACCTGCGCCGAGCTGGGCAAGCGTCTGCCGCTTCTGCGCAATATCGGCGCGGCGGCGATCTGCGCGACCTTCGTGCCTTCGGCGCTCACGTACTACCACGTGCTGCCGAAGCCGATCCTTCATCTCACGACCGAATTCACCAAGTCGACCAACTTCCTGTATCTGTTCATTGCGTCGATTATCGTCGGCAGTATTCTGAGCATGGACCGGCGCGTGCTGATCAAGGGCTTCGTGAAGATCTTCGTGCCGCTCGCGCTCGGTTCGCTGGCCGCCGCCATTGTGGGGCATTGCGGTCGGCTCGGCATTCGGCCTCGGCGCACGCCATACGCTACTCTATATCGTCGTGCCGATCATGGCGGGCGGTGTCAGCGAAGGGGCGATTCCGCTGTCGGTCGGCTATTCGGAAATCATGCATTTGCCGCAGGGCGAGCTCTTTGCGCAGGTCCTGCCGCCCGTCATGCTGGGCAAGCGCTTTCCGCATCTCACCGGCGACGGACGTCTACAAGTCGGCGAGACCGACGAAATGGCGCCCGCGGAAGAGGAAATCCGCAGCCATATCGACGTCACGCACATCGCGGCGGCCGGCATCACGGCCATCACGCTGTATCTGTTCGGCCTGATGTGCCGCAACCTGTTCGGCCTGCCCGCGTCGGTCGCGATGCTGTTTCTCGCGGTGCTCGTGAAGCTGGCGCGGGCCGTGTCCCCGCAACTGCAGGAGGGCGCGTTCGTCGTCTACAAGTTCTTCTCGACCGCGGTGACGTATCCGCTGCTGTTTGCCATCGGCGTGGCGATGACGCTGTGGGACAAGTTGACCGCCGCGTTCACCATCGCCAATATCGTGACGATCGTCGCCACCGTGGCGACGCTGATGGGCACCGGTTTTCTGGTTGCCCGCAAGCTTAAGATGTACCCTATCGACACCGCGATCGTGAACGCATGTCACAGCGGGCAGGGCGGCACCGGCGACGTCGCGATCTTCACGGCGGCCAACCGCATGCAACTGATGCCGTTTGCGCAGATCGCCACGCGCATCGGCGGCGCGATTGTCGTCACGCTCACGCTCATCGTGCTCGCGCATGGGGTGTAACGCGTCGCGCTCCGGTGCGGCGCGCGCGTGGCGTCGTCGGGCATCGGGTCATCGCGAGGTCGAACATCAAGTGAGAATAAGAGGGATACCGCTGTGGGCGTGGGCGGTTGCGGCCTTGCTGTACGTCGGCATGGCCGCGGCGGCGATCGAACTCGCCTGGAACCGCGCGATCGACGCGCTCGCCGAGGCGGGCGCCCATCAGCTCGATTTGTACGGCGCGAGCCTGAAAAGCGAACTCGGCCGCTTCGAGACGATGCCCGCCATCGTCGCGCGACAGGACAGCGTGCGCGCGTTGCTCGAAGCCGGACCGCGCGCCACCGCTGCGCTTTTGCACAGCGTCAATACCTATCTGGAAGCCGTGAATCAGGAGGCGGGCAGCGTCGCCGTGGATGTGATCGACCTGCAAGGCTCGGTGATTGCCGCGAGCAACCGGAATCAGCCGGTCAGCTTTGTCGGCACCAACTTTTCGTACCGGCCTTACTTCAAGGACGCGCTCGCGCGTGGCGCCGGGCGCTTCTTCGGCATCGGCACCAATACCGGCATTCCGGGGTTTTATTTCGCGAGTGCCGTGCGCGACGGCGGCACGCCGGTCGGCGCGGCCGGCAGTCAAGGTCAGCGTCGACGAACTGGAGGCGGCGTGGCGCCGTCCGAATGAAGCGGCGATGGTGATCGACCGCAATGGCGTGATCGTCATCTCGACCGTCGCCGCCTGGAAGTTCACCGCGCTACGACCCATCACCGCGCAGCAGCAGCGCGAGATTCAGGCATCGCGCCAATACGCGGGACGCAACGTCGAGCCGCTGCAGTACCGGCGCATCGGCGACTGGGGCGCGGGCGCGTGGCTCGGCCGCTTTCCGGATCCGCGCCGCCCTGGCCACACCACGCGTTATCTGGTCATGTCGCGGCCCGCGCCGCAGGCGGGCGACTCGATCATGGTGCTGCTCGACGTCGCGGGCGCCCGGCGTCAGCGGGAGGTCGCGCTCGGCTGGGGCGAGAAGGACGGCACGGTGACGAATTCGGAGCACAGGATTTCGCGCCAGCGTGCTTTTCTGCCGGCGCCGGGCGAGGCGCGCCCGGACTGGCAAATCATCTGCGACGTGGCGCGGCGCATGGGCTATGCGGGCTTCGGCTTCGCGAGCCAGCACTAGATCTTCGACGAACACGCGCGGCTCAGCGCATGGCGCAACGAAGATAGCGAAGCCGCCGCGCAATCGGGCGACGAACACAGCGGCGGCGTGCGTCGTGCGTTCAATCTCGCCGGGCTGGTCGGCCTCGGCAGCGACGGCTACGGGTCCTTGCGGCCTGTGCAGTGGCCCGTGCGCGCGAGCGGCGACGCGGCCGCGCCGGGCACCGCGCGTCTTTTCGACGACCGCCGCTTTAGTCACGCGGACAGCCGCGCGCGTTTCATCGCCACGCCGCCGCGCGCGCCGGCCCATGCGCCCGATGACGACTATCCGCTCACGCTGAACACCGGCCGCGTGCGCGATCAGTGGCACACGATGACCCGCACGGGCAAATCGGAAAAACTCGCGGGCCATGTGACGGAAGCATTCGTCGACATGCACCCGCAGGACGCGTTGCTGTGCGGTGTGCGCGAAGGCGACCTCGCGCGCGTATCGAGCCGCTGGGGCGCGATGGTCGCGCGTGCAATACGGCGGCGGCATGGCGCGCGGCAGCGTGTTCGTGCCGATTCACTGGAACGATCAGGTTGCGTCCGACGCGCGCGTGGGCGCCGTGGTGAATCCGGTGGTCGATCCGGTTTCCGGCGAGCCCGAGTTCAAGCACACGCCGGTGCGGGTCGACAAGTTTCATGTCGCGTGGCATGGCTTTTCGCTGAGCCGGCGCGCGCCGCTGCTCGACGGCGTGACCTACTGGACGCGCGTGCAGGGCACGCAGTTCGTGCGCTACGAGCTTGCCGGTCGCAATACCCTTGGCGAGAGCAGGGTGAACGTGGCGCTTGGGCGCGCGCTCTTCGGCGTCGACGACGCGCATGCGGACTGGCTCGAATACGAGGACCGCGCGGCGGGCATTTATCGCGCGGTGCATCTGGTCGACGATCGTATCGAGAACTGCGTGTTTCTCTCGGCGCGTCCCGAGTTGCCCGCGCGTGAATGGCTCGCGAGCCTGTTTGCGAAGGACAGGCTCGACGAAGCGGACCGCATCGGCGTGCTGTCCGGCCAGCCGATCGGCAAGGGCGCCGATACGGGGCCGACGGTCTGTTCGTGCTTCGGCGTGGGGCGCAATACGATTTGCACGGCGATTCGCGAGCAGGGCCTCAAGACCGCTGCCGACATCACGGCGTGTTTGAAGGCGGGCGGCAACTGCGGTTCGTGTGTGTCGGAGTTGAGGAAGCTTCTGGTCGATACGGAGCTCGCGCGGCTAAACGCGGCCTGAGCGTCGCTGACGAGGAACCTTGCTGTGATGACGAAGAAACTGCAAACGCTGCTGCGCGCGATCGATTCAGGCCGCGGGTTCAACGACGAGCGCGAGGCCGGTATCGCCATGTCGGCCGCTGAAACAGAGGGCGCCGTGCAACAACGGCATGCGGCCAATCCACGACCGGCGCGCCTGCGCGGTCCATGGCGCCCCGCGCGTTCACGCCAGCGCAGCGCGGCGGCGAGATAACGCTCGGCGTTAAACCGCGAGGCAACGAGGGCAGCGATTCAGTCCGGCCCGAAAATTGTAATAACGGTGTCATGATAGTATGTCAATTCATTGACGGTCATCAAAACGCATAATAAATACCGGTTGCATAAAAGCGGATTAAATAGCGATTAATAAATTCACCCGTAAATCGCCGCTGCATATTTAAACGCCGTGTCCCTGTGACGCCATGACCGCGAGCCGTGCAGCGCGCTTTTCCTCATAGTAACGGGCGGCTCCTGCCGCCACATGGCGTAATCCGCCAGCCGCCGCATATGATATGTTTAATTCGCAACTATCGCGTCTGCGCGTCAATGCATTTATTCATTCGCCGTAATCGGACTTTTTCAGTTTACAATTAACACTCCGAGGCGTCGCTGCCCGATAATCAAAACGAACCGGAAACAATTGCTGGTATTTGCCCTCGGGCGGGTATTCTGCGGTAATTCGTGCTTCCGTCCGGATTAATAGAACGTTGTGAGAGACAACTATGCTAAGCCCAAAGGAGTTCGCCACCCTCATGCTCGTCAAGGCGGCTCCGGATCAGATCGACATGTGTCGCGGGAGCTCGACACATTGCTTGAACGCCAGCTCGTCGCACTCGAAGAACTCGCTTCCGGACACCAGCGCCTGCATGTCACCGGCGCAGGGCATTCAATGCTCAACGCGGTGGCGCGCAAACGCTAAGCCGCGAACCTGTCATCGTTGCATCGAAATTTTGACGAGAAAGGTAGCCATGGACGAAGAACTGGTATGCGTCGTGATGGGTCTGGCCGTCCTCGTGATCGGCATCATCTTCGCGGTCGGCCACTATCGGCGGGAATATCGCCGCACTCAAATGCTGCGGCAACTGGACCAGACGCCTGTGTGGCATTGGCAGCGCCATCAGCATCGCAACTGAGGCGGTATCACCGAGGCGGTTTAGCAAGGCCGGCGCACGCGAGGCGGCGTGAGACAAGCAGCGCGCGGCCTCGCCCCCGCGCGTCGGGGTAACGCTATTTGCCGCGGGCTCGCACGAGCTGATAATGAAGGGTTCCGACCGTTCCCCAGCTCCCCATTCGCGACCGAATCGACGACGAAATCACCTTCCGCAAGCTGGAAGTGCTGCTCGCCTTCATGCGGACCGGCAGCCTCGCCAAGGCGGCCGAGGTGCTGAACGTGAGCACGGTGAGCGTGCACCGCGCGCTGCATTCGCTCGAACAGGGCGTGCGCTGCGCGCTGTTTCGCCATGAAGGCCGCAATCTCAGGTCTACCGACGCCGCGCAAATGCTCGCGGACGTCGCCGGGGAAGTCCTCACGCTCATGTCCGACGGCATTCGCGCGACGCGGCGGGCTATTCGTCGGACCGGCTGAAAATCGGCTCGCTGTATTCGCTCACCATCAGGACCGTGCCTGGCATTGTCGTCGACATCAAGGTGCGCCGGCCTACGCTTCAGGTGGAACTCGTGCTCGGACCGAACGCCGAATTGATCGAGAAGCTGAAGCAGGGCGCAATCGACGCCGCGTTGATGGCGTTGCCCGATGCCGAGCCCGAGATCGAATCCATTCCGCTTTTCGAAGACGACATCTTCTTCGCGGCGCCCGCGAATTCGCCGTACGCCAACCTCGAAGCGGTCGACCTGCGCGATTGCCGCGACGAAACCTTCGTCTCGCTCGGCGAGGGCTTTGCGACCTATCACGGCTTTCAGGAGGCGTTTCGCGTCGCGGACTTCACCCCGAAGGTAACGATGCAGGTCGGCGACATCTACTCGCTGATGAACCTCGTGAGCGGAGGCGTCGGCTACACCTTGTTGCCGGGCCGCGTGCGCGGCGTGTTCGGCGACAAGGTGCAGTTCATCCAGCTCAAACGGCAATACATGATGCACCAGACCATCGGCGTCAGCTTCCTGCGGGCGCGCGAGCGCGACCCGAACCTGCTCGCGCTCATGGCCGTGTGCCGCCTGCGCACGCGCGACCAGGGGTGAGCACGTCGCACCGCGCGCGGTATCGCACGCGAGCCGCTTGCTTACGGCTCAGGCGCCCACCAGCGCGCGCGTCGTAAAGAACAGCAGCGAAGGTCAGAGCAGGCAACCCACGCCCGTGTGAAACGTGGCGATCAACGCACCGTAGGGAACGAGCCGCCGGTCGGTTGCCGCGAGGCCTGCGCTCACGCCGCTGACGGTGCCCGCGAGGCCGCCGAAAATCATCGCCGAGCGCGGCGTCTTCAGGCCCATGAAATTGGCTGCGAGCGGCGTGCCGATCATCACGATGATCGTCTTGATGAGACCCGTTGCAATGCTGAGCGCGATCACGTCGGAACTCGCGCCGATCGCCGCACCGGTCACCGGACCGACAATGTAGGTGACCGCGCCCGCACCGATGGTCGTCATGCTGACCGCATCGGTATAGCCGAACGCGTCAGCGACGCTCGCGCCGACGATAAACGGCAGCACCGTGCCGAGCAGCAGCGAGACCACGCCGATGAGCCCCGCCTTGCGAGCTTCGGTGGCCTGCACCTCGAAGGCCGTCGCGCCAATCGCGAAGTCGCGCAGCATGGCGCCGCCCATCAGCCCGACGCCGGCAAAGAGCGGCAGATCGGCCAAGCCTTTTTGACCCGCGGTGAAGGCGCCGCCCAGATAGGCGAGCACGAGGCCGATCAGAATGGCGATCGCCGAGCCGTGCACGCGGCCGAACGTGAGCTTGCGCGAGATCAGCGACGAGACCCACATGATGAGTCCCACAAGCGCAAACGCGGTGACGAGGCCGTTCTGTATCAGTACTTTGTCGATCATATGGATCATGGCGGGCTCCTCGTTCAGATCTCTTCGGGTTGCGGGGCGTTGATGAACGAGGTGCTGTCGCGGCCGGTGCGCGACAGCACCGCGATGCAGCCGGCACACAAGGCGACTGCGCCCAAGGCCGAAAGCAGCGCGACCGGTCCGCCCTTGATTGAGCGCGGCGACGACGTTCTGGTTGGCCGCCATCGCCACGACGACGGGGATGTACATGGCGCCCCAAAAGCCCACGCCGGCTTCCGTTTCCTTCGGCAGCAGTCCTTTGCCGTGCAGATAGAGGCGCAGGAAGATCAGCAGCAGCATCGCGATACCGACGCCCCCGACGTTGGTCTTGACGCCGATCGCGGCTCCGAGCAGATCGCCCAGAAAGAGTCCCGCAAGGTGGCAGAAAGCGAGCAGCGCAGTTCCGTAGATGATCATCTCGTGTCTCCAGTCGACCGTCGTCGACGCTTGCTTTAGTGTCTTACCCGGCTTTCACGCGAAGTGCTGCTGACGGGCTTTATCGGCCTCTGGCGAGGCGGCGTTGCGCGGACAAGGCGGCATTCGTGAATGCCGGGCGCCGCTTTGTCCACGACAGGGTGACTCTAGAGGAAACGGGGAAGCGGCTTCAATCACCTTCGGCAAGCGTTTGTTATCGTCAAGCTAACGATTCGCAGCGCGAAGCGGGCAAAGCCATGTGGGGCGGGGCGGCGGGACTTAGGGGTTTTCCCTCGCGGGCGGGCTCATTGCGCGGATATCCGCTCGAGCGCGCTCAGCAGCGCGTCGACGTCGACTGGTTTCACGAGGTAAGCATCGAAGTCGGTCGGCCGCGCGGCGGCATCCTTGTCCGGGGACCAGCCGGTGAGGGCAATCAGCGCGACGCTCGAACCGTGGTTCTCGCGGATGCGCCGCGCGACTTCTCTTCCGTCTATATCGGGCAAGCCCAGGTCAAGAATCACGGCTTCAGGAACGAAGTCGTCTACTGAGCGTAGCGCTTCGAGCCCGCTCGTTGCCATGTGTACCGTGTGTCCTTCCACCTCGAGCAAGGTACTGAGACTCGAAGCCGCTCCCTCATTGTCATCGACGACCAGCACGCGGCGCGAAGTCCAGCACGGCGTGCGAGACTGATTAGTTGGCTGAGCTAACGGTTGCGGAGCTTCACGTAAGGCGGGCAATCGGACTTCGAACGCGCTTCCCTGACCAGGCCCAGAACTGTGAACCGTTACGCGCCCCTGATGCAGTTCGACCAGCGCGCGCACGAGCGCCAGTCCCACCCCGAGGCCGCCTGGGCAAACATGTCGAAGATGGTCGGCAAGTCTTCTGCGGGAATTCCGATGCCGTTGTCGCGCACTGCAATCACCGCTTCGTCGCCTTGCCTCGAGACCGCGAGCCAGATCTTGCCGCCGGGAGGCGTGTAGCGAAGCGCATTGTTCAGCAGATTCTGCGTGATTTGCGCGAGCCGCACCCGGTCGCGAACTCTTCAACGATCTGCAATACATCGGCCGCGTAGCCGTGCAGCGATCCATATTTCTGGTAGTCGTAGCTCGCGAGATCCGATCCTCCGCTGCCGACGAGATCGAACAGCACCGTCCGGTAGCGTCCCTCGAATGTCGGCGCGACGTAGCGCCACATGGTTTGATCACAGCCGAAGCCATGCGAGAAGATCATCGTTGCCGGGCCGTTTCCCGCTACGCGGACGTTGTTGCGTTGAGACAGGTTCACGAGGCGGGTTCCAGAAAGGATTACTTCAAGGGCGGTCTGCGCGGCAATTGTGACCTGCTGCGGGGTGGCGTGCAGAGGCTCTTTCGCGCGCCGTCGCAGGTCCACGTTATCGTAACAGCAACGGCGATTGCGCGAGGGTGTGCAGCCATTGTTCTTTTCGTCCTGCTCTATCATTGCCGACGACCTGACCCGTACGAAACGACCATGGAGCTTCGACATCTTCGCTATTTCATTGCTGTCGCCGAACTGCGCAGCGTGCGGGCCGCCTCCGAGCAGTTGCATGTCACGCAGCCGGCGATCTCCCGTCAGATCCAGGATCTTGAAGACGCGGTCGGCGCGGCGTTGTTCGAGCGCACGCCACGCGGCCTCAAGTTGACGGCGGCGGGCACTGCGTATCTTGCGCAGGCGAGGGATATCCTCACACGTGTCGATGCGGCCAACCGGCTCGCGCGGCGCATTGCGGCCGGCGTGCATGGCCATCTGCGGATCGGCTTTGTCGAAAACGCCGCGTGGATCGGTGTCGTCTCGCATGCATTGAGCGCATTCGAACAGAGCTCGCCGCACGTCGCGCTCCAACTGACGCCGATGAACACGCCCGAGCAGTTCGAGGCGATTGCAGCTGGACAGCTCGACGGCGGCTTCTGTTACCGGCCTCGGCACCTTGCCGCAGGGGCTCGCAAGCATTCCGGTGCTCGAGCAGAACGTCGTGCTGGCCGTGCCGCAAGCATGGCCGCTCGGCGGTACAGGCGCCGTGATGACGAGCGAACTCGTGGGTAGGCCATTCATTGCGTTTCCTCGCCGCATTTATCCGGCTTACTATGACCGCCTGCTATCGGCTTGTGCCGAGCGCGGGCTGACGCTCGATATCCGTCAGGAGGCGTCGACGGAAACCGCGATTCTTTCGCTGGTTTCCGCGGGCATGGGCGCCGCCATCGTCAATGCTGCGAACCGCTATCGGCCGCCGGTACGTGTGCGTTTTGTCGAGTTGCGCGATCTGTCGGTGCCGCTGCCGCTCGAATTCTGCTTTGCTTCGGCAGACGCGAACCCCGCGCTGGCGCGTTTCGTCGAGCAACTGCGGTAGCAGGCGGCGCATTCCGGTGCGATGCCTGCAAGGCATCAGCCGCGGCAGAAATCGGCATTGGCGCCGCCGTCCGGCGTCAGCGATAGTGAACAACTTCCTCTTCACGTGTGCCGCCATGACCAGTTCTGCCTCTCTCATCGCCACGGACATCGAATTCGAGCGCGTCGGTTTTCAGACCGGCACGCTGCGCTTGCCGTGGTCGCACGATCGTTCCGCCTACGGCCATATTCCCATTCCAGTGGCGGTGCATAACGCAGGCGCCGGGTCCGGGCCGACCGTCCTCCTGACGGGCGGCAACCACGGCGACGAATACGAAGGCCCCGTCGCGCTGATGAAACTGCTGCAGCGGCTGCCTTCGATGACGATACGGGGCCGCCTGATTGTGATTTTGGGTCTCAACTTTCCGGCGTTCATCAACGGTTCGCGCACGTCGCCGATCGACCACGGCAATCTGAACCGCCTGTTTCCGGGCGCACGCAACGGCCAGCCGACGGAAATGATTGCGCACTACGTGGAAACCGAACTGCTGCCGTGAACCGATGTCGTGATCGACCTTCACGCCGGCGGCGCTTCGTTCGATCATCTGCCGACGCTGCTCGCGTCGCCGCCGGATCAAGGAGAACAACGCGGAGCACGACGGGCGCTCTACATGGCGCTGGTTCGCGAGTTCGGCGCGCCGAACACCATGATCATGGACCTGCTCGGCGAGGACCGGACCTTCGCCGCGGCAGCCGGGCGCCACGGCAAGCTCTTTCTGTGCGGAGAGTTCGGCGGCCATGCGGGCTGCGATGCCGCCAACCTCGCGATCGTCGAGGCCGGGCTGCAGCGGGTGCTGCATCGGCTCGGCATGACGCCCGACGCGAACACGGCCCCTGGCGCGCAGCGCACACGTTTTCTGCGCGTGGAAGGCGCGCACCACTATGTGTACTCGCCGCACGCCGGCGTGTTCGAGCCCATGTTCGCGTTAGGCGACGAGGTGCGCGCTGGTCAGTTGGCCGGGCGCCTCTTCGATCCGCACCGTCCCTGGCAGCCGCCGGAGGAGATCGCATTTCGCGGCGACGGCAAGGTCATGTGCATGCGCACATTTGCCCGCGTGGAGCCGGGCGACTGCATTGCGCTGCTGGCTTCGCAAGCGAATATCGATTGAGCTGTGCCGCCATGCAGCCGCGCAGCGAAGCGAAATCTGAACAGCCATTAAACGATACGGAGACGAAAGATGAGCGCGCAGACTTGTTCGGCCGAGCCGGCCGATGAATTAGCCAGAAGTACCTCCAGTGGGAATGCAGGCCATTCGGTCTACATCGTGCTGCTGTTTTTTATCTGCTTTGCGTTCTCGTACCTCGACCGGCAGGTAGTCAGCATTCTCGTGCCGCCCATCAAGCAGTCGCTCGGGCTCACCGATACGCAAATCGGCCTGCTGCAAGGCTTCTCGTTCACGATGTGCTACGCGACAGCAGGCGTGTTCGTGGCACGGCTCGTCGATCGCGCGAATCGGGTGAAGTTGATTGCCGCTTGCATTGCGATCTGGGCAATCTCCACCACGGCCTGCGGGTTCGCCAGCAATTTTTCCGAGCTGCTGCTCGCGCGTGCCGGCACGGCCATCGCAGAAGCCGCATTGAGTCCCGCCGCGTTATCGATTTTCAGCGACCTTTTCGCGCCGCGCCGCGTTGCGCGCGCCAGCAGCGCCTTTATGCTCGGCCCGTATGTGGGCGGCGGTCTGGCCTTGTTCGGCGGCGGCATGCTGCTGTCGGCGACCGCGGCGGGCGGCGGTAATGCCTGGCTGGCCGCGCACGGCATCGCGCCATGGCAAGCAGACGCGACAGTTTTCGCGGCCCATTTTCCCGAGACGTCCGCGGGCAAGGTCGGGCGCTCGGGCAGCGGATTCGAATGGCGTTACGTGCACGCACCAATGTGACGCGCGCAGCGGCCTTTTACGATGCGGCCGCTGCTTGCGCTGTGGGTGCCAGTCCATGGCGCGCCAAGGTTTCGCGCAGGCGCGTCTGATGAGGCGCGACCGCGAGCGAATCGGCCAACGCGATCAGCGGAGCGATTCGCCGCTGCACTTTTTCCACGTGGTTTTGGGCGATATCGGCGATGCGGTGATCGAGATACGGGTTCATCAACCGTTCGCGCACGCTCGCGAGGTACTGCTGCGCACGATCGCCCAGACCCATCGTACCGAAGACGGGCAACACCTCCTGCCCCCACACCGCCTCGATGCCTGCGCGCAGCGCGGCGTCGTTCATCGCGTCGAACACCGTCTCGTCGGCGCTTCGGCGCTCTGCGAGCCATTGGTCGGCGAACCACGTGTGTCCGAGGTTCAGAAAGAACAGCTTCAGTTGCTCATAGCTGTGCAGGTCGTCGGTCACGACGATGTCGTCGTGCGTACACGGCAACTCCATGCCGGGATGCCGCTCGATCGCCCATAGCGCATACGGTTCCGCGACGGCGCCCACCGGCTCGATCGGTTCGGAAACAATCCGGTCGACGAGCGAGTTGACCCACACGCACTGCTGCGACAGATAGGCGATGAATGGTGCGGGCTGCGCCCACCGTTCGGCGAGGCCGATGACCAGATCGCGCAGCGTGTCGCCGTTGCTCGCGACGAGCTCGCATGGAAAAATCGACACGCCCGCGCCGGGCCGCTCGCGCCACCGTGCATGAAGGAGCGCGAGCAGCTTGGCAGGGTAGCTGTGCGGCACCCGGTCATGAAGCGCGAGGACGGCGGGCGAGTCGCGCTCGTCGAGGCGATAGCCCGCATCGCCCGTATTCGACACGATCACGCGCACGTCGTGAATGACCGCTTGCCGGATCGCAGCCCAGTCGCGCTTCGCGACCCAGGCGGCGCGCACCGCGCCGCATTGAACCACAGTGTCGACGACCGCGCCGTTTTCCCTGCCGCGGATTCTCACCGGATAGCTGCCTGCCTGCGCGAGGGCGGCGATGCGC
The DNA here is from genome assembly GCA_940746715.1 of uncultured Paraburkholderia sp. Classification (GTDB taxonomy): domain Bacteria; phylum Pseudomonadota; class Gammaproteobacteria; order Burkholderiales; family Burkholderiaceae; genus Paraburkholderia. The sequence goes on along the minus strand of CALNWN010000001.1, from coordinate 311,096 downwards.
GCCTCGCTGGCCGGGTTGCCGGTAGTCTGCACGACGCTGATGCCGCCGATTGCTTGACCCCGCTCGAGCGCCTGCGAAACGAACAGCGCGACATGTGCCTGCAAAAACCGGCTGGTGCCGAATTGAAGAATGGGTTCACTCATCTCGAACGATTCCAGCAGGTCCGGTTAGCATTCCACCAGCGCCTTGACGACGGTCTGTCCGGGCTCCATCAGCTTCGGGAACTCGGTGGGGACGTCGGACAGGCGCATGCGGTGAGTGTTGAGCGCCTTGTCCGGAATGCGCCCCGCGCGCATCGCTTCAAGCACCGTCTCGAAGTCTTCGGCGGTGGCGTTGCGGCTGCCGAGCAGCGTCGCCTCGCGCTTGTGAAACTCCGGATCGGAGAAGCTGATCTCGCCGGGCACGATTGAAATCAGCACGTATTTGCCGCCGTGCGCAATGAACTCGAAACCGCGGTTCATTGCTTTGACGTTTCCCGTCGCGTCGAACACGACGTCGAAAAATTCGCCGTTGGTGAGCGCCGCAAGCTCGTCGACGTCATGCGGCCCGATCTGCACCGTGGCAACCGCAAGGTGCTCGCGGCTGAACGCGAGACGGTCGGCGCGCGTGTCGAGGCAGGTGACGCTTGCGCCGCGCAGGTTCGCGAACAGCATGGCCGCCATGCCGATCGGCCCCGCGCCCACGACAAGCACGCGCTGCCCGGCCGACACGTCGGCACGGCGAACCGCGTGCGCGCCGATGGCGAGGAACTCGAGCATCGCGGCCTGATCGAGCGTCACGCCATCGGCCTTGTGCACAAACTGCGCCGGGACCGACAGATATTCCATCAGCGCAACGTCGCGATGCACGCCGAGCACCTTGATATTGACGCAGCAATTGGTCTTGCCCTGCCGGCACGCGATGCACGTTCCGCACGACAGATAGGGCATGACATAGACCGGGTCGCCGGCCTCGACATGCGCGCCGGGATCGGCATCGGCGACGATGGCCGACAACTCGTGCCCCATGACGCGCGGATATTGCAGGTAGGGCTGGTTCCCCGAGTAGATGTGCATGTCCGTGCCGCAGATACCCACGCGGCTGACCCGCAGCAGTACCTCGCCTTGCGCGCGGCGAGGCAGCTGGCGATCTTCGTGGCGCAGCACGCCGGGCGATTCGCAAATGACGCTAAGCATTCAGAGATCCTCTTTATTGAGCTTCTCGATCGGCGGACGGCTCATAAGAAAGCCGTCGCGCCTGGGCGTTAATCAGTATCAGTAGAGAACATTCCTGGCTTCCGTTGAGTCGAGGTTCTTCTTCTCGACCATCATGACGCCCGTGTCCACCTGCATCGACACCGGCTTGCGCTCGATCACGCTGACGAGTGTCTGGATGCCCTTGTAGCCCATCTGGTAAGAGCTTTGAACGGCGATGGCCTGAATCGTGCCGTCGCGCACGAAGCCTTGCAGATCCTGGTTGCCGTCGAAGCCGATGGCCACCACCTTGCCGCCTTTGCCGGACTGCTGGAGAGCGCGACCCATTCCGACCGCGGTGGGTTCGTTGGCGCCGAAAATGCCCTTCAGGTCGGGGTTGGCCGACAGCACGTCGGTTGTCTGGTTGAGCGCCGTCGCCATTTGCGACTGCGAGTAGAACGGACCTACCAGTTGCAGCTTCGAATGCGCGGCGATGTACTTGCGGAATCCGCCGACGCGGCCGATTTCCGAACCGGCGCCCGGCACGTACGACATGATCGCGACCTTGCCGGTCTGGCCGACGCGGTCGATCATCGCCTGTGCGCAGAGTTCGCCGGCTTTCGCGTTGTCCGTCGACAGGAACGACTGGTAGTACTGCTTACCGGACTCGGACACCGCCGAGTCGATGAGCACGACCGGAATATGCGCTTCCCACGTTTTCTTCATGGCCGGCACGAGCGCGTCGGGTCGGACGGCGCGAGGACAATGCCCGCGACATGCCGGTTCACCGCATTCTCGACCATGTTCACTTCGTCTGCGATCGCGGATTCCGCGGCAGGGCCCTGGAAGGTCATCGTGTAGCCCTTCGCATCGGCCATCGCGGCGGTTGCGCCTTTCTGGACGTTCTGCCAGTAGTTGGAGTTCGCGGTCTTCACGATCACCGCAATTTCGCCGCCTGCCGCCTGCGCGTACGCGCTGAACATCGCACACATCGCTGCGGCCGCAGCCAGCACGGATAGCTTTTTCATGTCTCGCTCCTTCATTGTGGTTGGGACTTCGTCTTCTGATTACAACTTCCGGTTGCGGAGTTGATCGATCCACACGGTGCCGAGAATGACGACGCCGATGATGATCTGCTGGATGAAGCTCGATACGCCGTTCATGTTCAGGCCGTTGCGCAGCACGCCGATCACGAATGCGCCGATGGCCGTGCCCGAGATCGTGCCGACGCCGCCCATCAGCGAGGTGCCGCCGATCACCGCACTGGCGATGGCGTCGAGCTCGTACATCACGCCCTCGTTCGGCTGCGCGGTGACGAGGCGCGACATCAGCACGCAGCCGGTAGCGCCCGCAAGCAGACCGGACAGGACGTAGGTGAAGAGCTTGACGCCCGGCACATTGACGCCCGAGAGCCGCGCGGCTTCCGCATTCGATCCGACCGCGTAGATGTGACGGCCGAGCGAGGTTCGCGAGAGCAGCACGGAGACCGCCGCGAACAGCACCACCATGATCACGACAGGGTAAGGAATCCCAGGGAATACCGTGTCCGGAAAACCGTCCGGACCGATATGCGAGATTCTGAACAGCGCGCCGTTGCCCAGCTCGCCGAAGGCGTCGCCGAGACCGGAGACGGGCCGTGCGCCGGTGATCTGCAGTGCAAGACCGCGGACGACCAGCATCATGCCCAGGGTGGCAATGAACGGCGGCAAACCCATGCGCGTCACGCAGATGCCGTTGACCCATCCGCACGCGGCGCCGACCAGCATGCCGCCGAGCATCGCGAGCGGCACGGGCACGCCGGCCTTGGTGAGCAGCGCGGCCGCGACGCCCGAGAGCGCCAGCACGGAACCGACGGAAAGGTCGATGCCGCCCGTGATGATGACGCACGTCGCGGCCACGCCGAGATACGCGATGGAGGTGACCTGAAGCGCGACCGTCATCAGATTGCCGACGGAGAAAAACGTGGCGCTCGTCAGCGAAAACGCGGCGATCAGCACGACGAGGCTGCCCAGCGCGGCGAATTTCTGGATCAGATCGCGGCGCCGCTGCCGTGCCTGTTTGTCGACGGCCTGCGCGCGGCCGGATGCGATTTCAAGCATGACTTCTCCCTGATGCATGGTGCAGGATTTCCTCCTGACTGGTCTTGCCGGTCTCGAGGACCGCGGTGATGCGCCCCTCGTGAAACACGGCGATACGATCGGTCATGCCGAGCAGCTCCGGCAGTTCGGAGCTGACAGCACCACGCCGACACCGTCGGCGGCGAGGCGGTCCATCAGCCCGTAGATCGCGTATTTGGCGCCGACGTCGATGCCGCGCGTCGGCTGGTCGAAAAACAGGATGCGCGAGCCGCGGTACAGCCATTTGCTGATGACGATCTTCTGCTGATTTCCGCCGGACAGATTCCGCGCGATCTGCCGGACCGTCGGCGTGCGGATGCCGAGTTTGCGCACGTAGCGCTCGGCGATGGCCGTCTCTTCGGAGAAGCGCAGAAAGCCGCGCGAAGCAATGGCGCGGACGTTGGCGAGCGTGATGTTGGCCGACACCGGCATCGAAAGGGCGAGGCCGTCTTTCTTGCGATCTTCGGACAGATAGGCAATGCAGTGGCGAATGGCTTCGCGCGGCGAGCAGATATGAACGGGCGTGTCGCCGAGCAGGATCGAGCAGGAGTCGGGCCGCTCCGCGCCGAAGATCGCGCGGGCGACCTCGGTGCGTCCCGCGCCCATCAAACCCGCGAAGCCGAGAATCTCGCCCTTGCGCAGGTCGAACGAAACGGGGCCGAAGCTGCCGGATCTTTGCAGGTCGCGCACGCGCAGCAGCACCTGATCCGTGGGCACGGACGCGCGCGGCGGGTAGGCGTCGGCGAGAGAACGGCCCACCATTCGCGCGACGATCTCGTTGATCGTGGTGGCGGCGAAATCGCTGGTTTGCGATATGGCGGCCGTCGCGCAGCACGGTGACGCGGTCCACGATCTCGGCCATCTCGTCGAGCCGGTGGGAAATGTAAAGGATCGCCACGCCGTCGGCGCGTAGTTCCCGGATGATGCGAAATAGCTGGACCGTTTCCGATTCGGTCAGCGACGACGTGGGTTCATCCATGATCAGCACGCGCGCGTCGAGCGAGAGCGCTTTGGCAATCTCGACCATCTGCTGCTGTGCAATGGAGAGCGCGCCGACCAGCGTGGTCGGCGACACATTGAGCCCGATGCGTTGCAGACAGCGCTGCGCGTTGGCGTTCAGCGTGCGGTAGTCGACGAACGGGCCGCGCCTGGGTTCGCGCGCAAGGTAGATGTTCTCCGCGACCGACAGGTGTGGCACTAGGTTCAGTTCCTGGTGAATGATCGCGATGCCGGCGGCCTGCGCTTCGGAAGTCGAGGAGAACTGCACCGGCGCGCCGTCGTAGGACATTACGCCGTCGTCCGCGCGGTATTGGCCGCTGATGATTTTCATCAGCGTCGATTTGCCGGCGCCATTTTCTCCGCAGACGGCGTGGACTTCGCCCGAGCGCAGGTCGAGGTCGAAGCCGTCGAGCGCGACGACCCCCGGGAAGCGCTTGCCCACGCCCTTGAGCTGCAGAATTTCCCGGGCCGCAGGTCGCTCACGCGCAAGGCCCGCCGCCGGCTGCATGCCGCTGTCTGTCACTCGCGTCTCCAATGTGTTCGGGACTCTGTCATTCGCCGCGTCCGCGAGGTGTCGCGAACTGGCCAGTCCAATTTTGAAAACATTAGAGCGCATATTGGCCTAGTTGGTCAAGCCAGTCATAAAAAATATAACTGATCAATCCAGTGTGAGCTTCTTTCGCCGGATGGTCGCCCCGTCAGGCCCAGCCGGCGGGCCGCCATGCTAGACTTCGATGCGGTCCGCCTTGATGGATCGCCGACAGGACAACCTCGCACAATGAAGCAAACTGAAGCAAAGCGGCTTTACCAATCGGTGGCGACCCAGATTCTCGCGCTTATTCAGCAAGCCGAACTCGCGCCGGGCGCCCGGCTGCCTCCTGAGCGAGAACTCGCCAACACCCTCGGCGTATCGCGGCCATCGTTGCGCGAGGCATTGATTGCGCTGGAAATCGGTGGTCAGATCGAGATACGCATGGGATCGGGCGTCTATGTGCGCGATCCGAAGGAGGGCGGCGACAATGCCGTGCCGGCCCTCGGAGAAAGTCCGTCAGAATTGATGCAGGCCCGCGTGGCCATAGAAGGAACCGTCATCGTGCTGGCGGCCGGAAAACTGTCGGCGGCCGTGCTGGACAGGCTGCGCCGCACCGTCGAGCGGATGAAGCGGCTGGCCGCTGCGGGGAAATCGCCAGTCGATGCCGACCGCCAATTTCATATGCTGATCGCGGAGACTGCCGGCAATTCGGTGCTGAGCCGCTTCGTGGCCGAGATGTTCGATAGTCGCCACGACCCGATCGCCGCGGCGATTCGCGACCACTCCGAAAGCACCGAGACCTGGTCGGCGGCAGTGCGCGAGCATGAGGAAATTCTCAAGGCGCTCCAGACAGGCGATCCGATTGCGGCGCAGACCGCCATGCGCATGCACCTGAAAGCGTCCGGCGAGCGGTGGATAGCAGGGGCGTTGCAGCAGGGGGAGGTTTAGCCGGCCCTGGTTTCGGCCGACGCAAAGGACGTGTAAGCCAGATGTCGCGCGTCACCGTTGCCGTTGCCGTTGCAGCAGGCAACATTCTTGAGGATCAGCGGGCGGATTGACCTGCCTTTTGCCGTGTCGATTCCGACCGGCGCCGTTCGTCGTGCGGGTAAGGAGGAAGTGACCATGCCCAAGATCGTATTGAACGCATTTCTAACCCTAGACGGCTTGATGCAGGCGCCGGGCGGCCCCGATGAAGATCCGGAAAACGGCTTCCCACATGGCGGCTGGCAGGGGCCCTATACGGACGAGGTGATGCGAAAGCTGATCGTCGATGGATTCGCGGACGCCGACGGCTTTATTCTCGGCCGCAAGACCTACGGCATCTTTTCGAACTACTGGCCGAAAATCACCGATCCGGACAACGTGATCGCCGTCGGCCTCAACTCGCGGCCGAAGTACGTGTTTTCGCGCAGCCTCGAACAGGTCGGCTGGAACAACGTGCATCTGATAAAAGGCGACACGGTCGCGGAACTGCAGAAGTTGCGCGCGCAACCAGGCCAGACGCTGCACACGTGGGGCAGCACGGTGCTCCTGCAGACGCTGCTGGCGCATGATCTCGTCGACGAATACAGGCTCTTTATCTTCCCGGTCGTGCTGGGATCCGGTAAGCGGCTCTTCGGCAGCGGCACGGTGCCCGCAGCGCTGAAGCCGGTCGAATCGGCGACCAGCAGCAAAGGCGCCACCTTTCTCCGGCTCGAGCGCGGCGGTCAGCCGACGTATGGGCGGATCGGCGATTAGTTTTGTTCAGGCGCCGCGCGGCGACGCAGGCCGCTTGCCGTGGAACCGGCAGGAGTGCGCGGCCGGTTCATCGGTGATCACAGTGCGGCGAGCACTGTGTCCAGCTCCGTCAGCAGGCGGTCGGCGTCGTTCGCCCCAAATACCAGCGGCGGACGGACCTTCAGCACGCTCGCATCCGGCCCGGTCGCCGAAATCAGCACGCGCCGCTGGCGCAGGCCATTGACGATCTTGAGCGCGGTCGCGATGTCGGTGTTCTTCTTCGCGCGGTCCCGTACTATCTCGACGCCGAAATACAGACCCGCACCGCGCACGTCTCCGATGCATTCGTATTTCCGTGCCAGCGCGTTCAACCCCTCGAGCATGATCGCACCGACCCGTTGCGCGTTGTCCAGCACATTCTCGTCGCGCAGCACGTCGAGCGTAGCCTGCGTGGCAGCGATCGCGACCGAATTGCCACCGAAAGTGTTGAAGTAGCGCATATCCTCGCCGAAGCCGGCGACGACCTCGGGGCGCACGACGAGGCCCGCCACCGGATAGCCGTTGCCCATCGGTTTGCCGAGCGTGACTATGTCGGGTACGACGCCGTGACGCTCATGGCCCCACATATGGGTGCCGCTGCGCCCGAAACCCGACTGCACCTCATCGGCGATGAACAGACCGCCGGCGCGGCGTACCACCTCAGCCACCGGCGCCAGCACATCGGTGGGGTGCGCGAAGACGCCATCCGACGAGAAGAACGAATCGGCGATGAACGCCGCCAGGCCGCCGCCGTGACGGCGGATGTCCTCGATCTGCAACGCGACCTGGTCGGCCATGCGCCGGCCGACCTCGGACGGCGGGATACGATAGGCGTCGGGGGCCGGCACCGTTCGCACGTAGGGGCCGAGCAGGGCTTTGCTGCCCAGCGACGGCGAAAAGCTCGAGGTCAGGTGCGAGTTGCCGTGATATGCCTCGCTGGTCACGATCACGCCTGTCTTGCCGGTGTAGTGCATGGCGATGCGCATGGCCAGGTCATTGGCCTCGGAACCTGTGCAGGTGAACATCATCTGGCCTTCGCGGATCGACGTGTGGAACGTCGTGCGCAGGGCCTCGGCATAGTCGAGGATCGGCTCCTGCATGTAACGCGTGTGTGTGCAGAGCGTCGAGAACTGGCGGGTAATCGCATCGACGATGCGCGGATTGGCATGCCCTACGCAGACGACATTGTTGTAGGCATCGAGATAATCGTTGCCTTGGTCGTCGTACAGATAAACCTTCTCGCCGCGCACGATTTTTACCGGCTCGGCGTAAAACAGTCGATACGACGGGCTGATCAGCTGTAGACGGCGCGCGATGTGGCGCTGCGCGGTGGCATCGAGATGAGAGATCGCCGACGGATTGAAGCCATTCGGCATGTCGCCGCGCAGTGCGTCCTCGGGCCTGTTTGTATCGACGATTTCAGGCAGGGCTGCCGGCTGCAAAGTTGATGTGACGTTCATAGGGCGGTCGGGAGAGATGAGTTGAGCAGGACGATGCTGAACTAGAGCAACGCATTCGAAACGGCCTCATGGTCGCGCTGCATGAACCAGCGCAGATGCTCCCATCCGGGCCGGGTGAAACGCAGGATGTAGGCTTGGTTTTCCGGAAACAGCATCGCGCGCCATGATGTGAGTAAGGCCCGCGCCGCGACGCGCGCCATGGCGAGGTGCGGAATCAACCGCAGTTCGTCGGAGCTGAGTTGGGCATGGGCCATGTAGCCGCGCAGTAGCTCGCGCGCCTGAACAAAGCAAAGAGGTCGTGCGGGCCGTCGGCGTCGAAATCGAGTGGAAACTGATTCATGACTGCGGTGGCGACGTCGATGGCGATCGCCGTATGCACGGTGTCGCTAAAGTCGATGATCCCGCTGACGAAGTTCGGACCGCCCGGATTGCCGACTATGTTCGAGCGGTTGAAGTCGTTATGCACGACCTGCGTGGGACAGCGCCGCAGAGCCGGCTCGATCACGGCAAAGCGCGGGAATGCCTCCGCGATCAGGGAGCGATGCAAGGGGGCGGCGATATGTGCCTGCAACCCCGCTAGACTCGCCATGTGCTTGACGTCCCAGGCCAGTACCCGGTGCTCATGTGGATGACGGAAGTCGGCGAGAGCCAGTTCCAGCTGCGCCAGCACCTCACCGATCTCGTAATGATCGACCGCGCCGGGTCGCAGTGCATCGAGCGGCGTGCCTTCGAGGTAGCTGTATGGCCGCGCCGTGCGTTGCGGTTGCATTGATGGCCCGAGTGGGACGACAAATCGTCCGTCGATGCCGGGCAGCACGTGCGGTACCGGCAAATGTGGCGCGGCGGTGGCGACGTGCCGCATCGCGGCAACCTGCAAGTCGAGTTCTTCCGCCGTCTCGCCGGGGTTCGAGACTTTGAGCACGTACAGCGCGCCGTCGACGGCGTCGATGCGAAAGGTGTCGTCTTTCTCAGTCGAAAACCTCGTGGCTGTGCCGTCAATTGCATAGATGCGACGCGTAATGGCGACCGCATCGATTTCGTTCAGACGCGGGAAGCTGACCGAGAGGCCACTGGCCAACAGGGCGTCGGGCTCGACCGGGGGTCTCGCGCATAAGCCTTGAGAATGACTGGGCGTGAACATGAGTGAACCGGTGCGAGAAGAGCGGACAGCGATATCCGGAGTCATTTTCGCGCTGCGATCGGCGTGAGGACAGCCGTCAGCGCAATAGCGCGATGTGTGTCCGCGGCCGCCGTCGACAGGCGGCCACGGTAGAGTCGAACGCTTACAGACCAAGCTGTTCGGCCAGTTCAATGATGCTCCTGACCGCCGTATAGCCATATGCCGGCGCTTCAGGTTCGTGGCCGCGCAGCACGTGAGCCTTGTGGACGATGCCAAGGTCGTGCGCGGTCATGAGGTCGTAGCGCGGGCTGAGGAGACGTGCAGGATTTCATGAGGCTGGACGTCGAGTTTCTTGAACATGTACTCGAAGCCCTGCATGCGCGGCTTGTAGGCGCCGGCGTCTTCCGCCGTGATGACGGCATGAAACGGCGCCCCGAGCTTTTCGATATTGCTCATGATCTGCGCGTTGTCCGCATTGGTCAGTCCGACCAGCCTGTACTTCCTGGCAAGGCGCGAGAGGCCTTCGGGAACATCAGGATGCGGCCCCCACGTCGGCACCGCCAGGTAGAACTGCTCGGCCTCGGCCTCGGTGAAAGGCACGCCGGTGCGTTCGCACGTACGGCGTACGGCATTGATGACGACATTGCGATAGGGCTTCCATGCGCCGAGCACTTCGTCGAGACGAAAGGCCTTGAATAGCTTGACGAAGTTCTCCATGGCGTCGCCGGGTAGGCGGTTGCCGTAAATTTCTCGCGCCTTATCGGCCATGCGGAAGTTGACGAGGGTGCCGTAGCAATCGAACGTGATGAATTTCGGTTCGAAGTCGATCATGTCTTCAGTCTCGATGAGTGATGAGTCCCGAGGGACTCTGGAATCAGGTGCCCGCCGCGAGCCACTTCGGGCAAGTGCCGATAGCAATGTCGGTAGGTGAAATTTAAGCAGGAGTGACTCTGCAAATACGCCGAATGGATTGCTGCAAACGATAAGTTTGACGCGATTTTGAGCGGCGACGCGGCAGTTCCTGCTGCATGATTGCTGGAATGCCAGCATCGAAGACAAGGAGATCGTCCTATCGTCATCGCCGCTACGATGCGTGTTGGCGCATGCGCGGGCGACCATTTGGACGTCTATCTGACTGGACCTGGATGAAAGCGGATTGCACACTTGACCGGCTGGACTTGCGTATCCTCACCGAATTGCAGCGGTGCGGCCGCATGACCAACGTGGAACTGGCAGACGCGGTTGGACTCTCGGCCAGCCCATGCCTCACGCGCGTCAAGCGGCTCGAGCAGGCGGGGTTCATCGCGGGCTATGGCGCCATCATCAAGCTTGCGAAACTCGGCGATGTCCAGATCGTGTTTGCCAAAATCACGCTCGCCGATCATCGTCGAGAGGATTTCGTGCGCTTTATCGACGCGATTCGCGGCATCGACGAAATCATGGAGTGTCATCACGCGACGGGCGGCTACGACTATCTGGTCAAGTTCGTGGCGCGCGACATCGGGCACTATCACAGCGTGATAGAGGCGTTGGCGAAGCGCGAAATCGGGATCGAGAAATACTTCAGCTACGTGATCGTCGAGTCGCCGATCGTGAAGAGACACTATCGTCTGGACGAGCTTTTTGCCGTTCGATGAGGCTGCGCAGCTCGGCGGCAAGCGCCGCGGCTCGGCAGCCGTGCGGCGAACTGCACGCCAGCGAAGCCTGTCTGACGGACCATTCAGGCTGTGGTGGATTGCGTAGGTGAACCCAAGATCCGATATACGTAACAGCAAACGCAAGAAAGATCGACGTCAGCGGAACGTACCGAATCCGAAGGAAACAAAAAACCCCGTAAGACGTTGATCTTACGGGGTCTCTCGAACTGCTTCTTTAACAACTACGGCTTGAAGCCGGAACAACTGATGGTGCCCAGGAGAGGACTCGAACCTCCACGGTGTTGCCACCGCTAGGACCTGAACCTAGTGCGTCTACCAATTTCGCCACCTAGGCAGGTGATGAACGAACAGCAAAGATTGCCATTATAGCGACAGAATGGCGACTGTCAAGCGTTTCTCAAAACTTGCTTATATGGGCCGCCGGCGCGGCTGCGCGGGCGCGAGGCGACTATTGACGGTCCGCGTGGCGCGCAAGACGGGTGTTAGAATGCCTCGCAGTAGTTCGTTGGCACGGTGCACAAGCCCGTCGGACTCAGCCTTGAACGAGCCGGACCCGAGAGAGTTTTTTTCAGTGCAGCAGCCAGTGCCATAAAGGCGCCATGCAAACGCTTCTTAAGCCGAGCCAGATCGCCGACCGACGTCCATGCAACGAGAAAAAATCATCGACAAGCCCTTGAGCAAATTTCCGTATCCGATTCCGAGCCGCGAGGAAATTCTCGGCGTCCTGCGTACGAGCGAGGCGCCGCTCGCCGCCAACGAGATCGCCGAAGCGCTGTCCATCAAGCGCCAGGAGCGCGAAGGATTTTTCAAGCGCCTCGGCGCCATGGAGCGCGACGGCCAGATCCGGCTCGATCAGCGCAATCTCTATCAGTTGACCCATCCGTCGAACTTCGTCGCGGGCCGCGTTCAGGGGCATCGCGACGGCTACGGCTTCCTGATCCGCGACGACGGCCAGGACGATCTGTTGCTGCCCACCGCCGAAATGCAGAAGGTCATGCACAACGACCGCGTGCTTGCGCGCATCGTCGGTTATGACCGGCGCGGGCGGCCGGAAGGGCACATCGTCGAGGTCACGGACCGCGCCAACAAGCGCGTGATCGGGCGCCTGCTCAACGAGAACGGGGCGCTCATCGTCGCGCCCGAAGACAAGCGCATCGGCCACGACATTCTGATCACGCAGAACACCAAGAAGGCGAAGGTCGGCCAGGTAGTGGTGGTCGAGCTGACCGATTTTCCGAGCCGTCATTCGCAGCCGCTTGGCCGCGTGGTGGAAGTGCTGGGCGATATCGACGACCCCGGCATGGAAATCGAAATCGCGGTGCGCAAGTACGGCGTGCCGCACGAGTTCAGCCAGAGCGCGCTCGGCGAAGCGGTGCAGCTGCCCGACGAGGTGCGTCCGGCGGACGTGCGTCACCGCATCGATCTGCGCGACGTGCCGCTTGTCACCATCGACGGCGAAGACGCGCGCGACTTCGACGACGCGGTGTATTGCGAGCCGGTCAAGGTGGGCCGCGGCGAGGGCTTCCGTCTGATCGTCGCGATTGCGGACGTCTCGCACTACGTGCATCCGAAAAGCGGGCTCGACGCCGACGCGATCGAGCGCAGCACCTCCGTCTATTTCCCGCGCCGCGTGATTCCCATGCTGCCGGAGAAGCTGTCGAACGGTCTGTGCTCGCTGAATCCGAACGTCGACCGTTGCGTGCTCGTGTGCGACATGATCGTCACGGCGCGCGGCGAAGTGAAGGCCTATCAGTTCTATCCTGGCGTGATGCATTCCGCCGCGCGTCTCACGTATACCGAAGTCGCCGCGGTGCTGAAGAACACCAAGGGTCCGGAAGCCGCGCGCCGCGCCGCGCTGCTGCCGCAACTGCAGAACTTCTACGGCGTGTACAAGGCGCTTTTCGCGGCGCGCCAGAAGCGTGGCGCGATCGACTTCGACACGACGGAGACGTATATCGTCTGCAATGCGCAGGGCAAGATCGAACAGATCGTGCCGCGCACCCGCAACGACGCGCACAAGCTGATCGAGGAATGCATGTTGGCCGCGAACGTGTGCGCCGCCGACTTCCTCAAGCGCAACAAGCACCCGGGCCTGTTCCGCGTGCACGCGGGCCCGACCGCGGAGAAGCTCGAGAATCTGCGCACGTTCCTGCGCGGCATGGGCTTGACGCTCGGCGGCAACGACAAGCTGCATGCAAGCGACTACGCCGCGCTGATGGCGCAAATCCGCGACCGGCCCGACGCGCAGATGCTGCAAACCATGCTGCTGCGCTCGATGCAGCAGGCCGTTTACAGTCCGGACAACATCGGGCACTTCGGTCTCGCGTATGAGGCGTATGCGCACTTCACGAGCCCGATTCGCCGCTATCCCGACCTGCTCACGCACCGCGCGATCTACGCGATTCTGCAAGGCCGCAAGTATCAGCCGGAGCCGCCGCAGGGCGTGCAGCTGAATACGGCGCTGTCGCCGCGCGCCCGCGCCATGCAGCAGGCCGACGAGGAAAAAGGCGGCCGCGCGCGCGCGAACAACGTCGCCATCTGGGAAGAACTCGGTCTGCACTGCTCGGCCAACGAGCGCCGCGCCGACGAAGCCTCGCGCGACGTCGAAGCCTGGCTCAAGTGCTACTTCATGCGCGACAAGCTCGGCGAAGAGTATGGCGGCATGGTGAACGGCGTCACGTCGTTCGGCATTTTCGTGCAGCTGGATTCGCTCTTTATCGAAGGCCTCGTGCACGTCACGGAACTCGGCTCCGATTACTTCCAGTACGACGAGGTCAAGAACGAGCTGCGCGGCGAGCGCACCGGCATCCGCTACCGGCTGTCGGATCGCGTGCGCGTGCAGGTGAGCCGCGTCGACCTGGACGCGCGCAAGATCGACTTCCGCCTCGTGCGCGATACGCCGATCAAGCCGCATCCGGCTCGCGGCGTCGCGGCGGCAGAGAAATCATCCGCGGAAAACGGCGGCCCGCGCGTGCGCGCGCTGGCCTCGGCGGAAGGCGGCAATGCGACGGCGGGCGCGCGCCGAAAGAAGGCGGCGCCCGCGCAAAGCGCGGCCGTCAAGGAAGCGCGCGCCGCGCGCGGGGCCGCGAAGAAGCACGGCGGTGCGGCGGCCAAGGCTGCCTCGAAGCAGACGGCGCGCAAGAAGCGTTAAGGCGGCCTCGCCTGCACAACGCCGCGCAGGCAGCACGCCCACGCAACATCGAACACGCAAATTCGCGCGGATCGCCGGCACCCATAGGTATTCATCACAGCAGCGCAGCTTCTGTCGCGCTCAATCAAAGGTTGTATCAGTCATGGCACGTCACAAGGTTCTATACGGTTTTCATGCAGTCACCGCGCGCATCCGGCACGATGCGTCGACCGTCGAGGATGTCTATTACGACGCCACGCGCAAGGACCGCCGCATGACGGAGTTTCTGCACGCGGCGAAGGAGGCGGGCGTGCGCCTGATCGCCGCCGATGAAACGCGTCTGTGGGGTCTTGCCCGCACCGAGCGTCACCAGGGCGTGGTGGCCCGCGCAGGCGACTTGCCGCTCGCGCAGAATCTCGCGGAACTGCTCGACGGCATCAACGGCTCGCCGCTCATTCTGGTGCTCGACGGCGTGACCGATCCGCACAATCTCGGCGCCTGCCTGCGCGTGGCCGATGCGGCCGGCGCACACGCGGTGATCGCGCCGCGCGACCGCGCGGTCGGCCTGAACGCGACGGCCGCGAAGGTTGCAAGCGGCGCGGCCGACACGGTGCCGTACATCACCGTGACGAACCTCGCGCGTGCGCTGCGCGAACTGAAGGACGCGGGCGTGTGGATCGTCGGCACCGCGGGCGAGGCGACGAAAAGCCTCTACGAGACCGAGCTCGACGGCCCGGTCGCCATTGTGATGGGCGCCGAAGGCGAGGGCATGCGCCGCCTCACGCGCGATACCTGCGACGTGGTCATGCAGATTCCGATGGCGGGCACGGTGGAAAGCCTGAACGTCTCGGTGGCTTCGGGCGTGTGCCTGTTCGAAGCGGTGCGGCAGCGGTCGGTGAAGAAGTAATTCCCGCCGGTTGCCAACGTTGACTCCGGTAAACTAGCGCCTTTTACTGCTCGCCCGCATTCCCATGACTCAAGACGAACTCAAGCAACTGGTCGGCCAGGCCGCCGCCGACTATGTCCTCGCCAACGTGCCCGAAGGCTCGGTGATCGGCGTCGGCACCGGCTCCACCGCGAACTGCTTCATCGACGCGCTGGCCGCCAACAAGGCGCGCTATCGCGGCGCGGTGTCGAGTTCGCTCGCCACCACGGCGCTGCTCCAGTCGCACGGCATCAAGGTGCTCGATCTGAACGAGATCGATTCGCTGCCCGTTTATGTGGACGGCGCGGACGAGATCGACCACAGCGGCGCGATGATCAAGGGCGGCGGCGGCGCGCTCACGCGCGAGAAAATCGTCGCGTCGGTGTCGGACGTGTTCGTCTGTATCGCGGATGCAAGCAAGCTCGTCGACACGCTCGGCAACTTCCCGCTGCCTGTCGAAGTCGTGCCGATGGCGCGCACCGCGATCGGCCGCCGCGTGACGGCGCTCGGCGGCGTGCCGGTCGTGCGTGTCACGAAAGAAGGCACGCCGTTCATCACCGATAACGGCAACGAAATCATCGACGTCAAAGGTCTGCGCATTACCGATCCGCGCGCGCTCGAAACGCAGATCAATGCATGGCCCGGCGTCGTGACAGTCGGCCTCTTCGCGGGCCGCGGCGCCAATCTTTGCCTGCTCGGCACGGACACCGGCGTGCAAACCATCGAGTACCACAAGGACTGAGCAATCATGCGCGAGCCCGCATCAGGCGGGCTCGCGCATTCCTCTTTGTGCACGCGCTCCGCAATGCCGAGCGCACTGGCCTCGTCGCGCAGGCGCTGTGCATAGGCATCTTCGCCGAATAGCGGCGCGCCGACCAGCACGAGGTGGGCGTCGGGCAGACGCGTCAATGCTTCTAGCGCAATGTGCTGACCTTTCCATGGCGCGAGGCGGCCGAAGAGACCTGCAAGCCACGCGTGCTCAGGTAAGCCGCGGCGTTGCCTCAGCATGCCCATGTCCGTGCCGTCCACGCAATTGAATGCGCTTGCATCGATTCCGTTATAAACGACCGGCACCGTGTCCGCCGCGCGACCCGTCAGCGCAGCGAGGGACTTCGCCGACGCGCGCGAATTCACGATCACCTGATCGACGGCAAGACGCACCGCCCATTTGACGACCGCGAGCTGCACCCGTCCAAAATGCTCGCGCGTCAGAATGTCGTGCTGATACCAGACCACGGGCTTGCGATGCAGTGCCTTGCCAAGCGCGCCCAATACCAGTGTTTTTTGCGTGTTGACGAACAGCATGTCGAACCCTCGCGCGCGCCGCGATCGCACGAACCTGTCTGACGATGCCAGGCAGCACGCGCAGGCAGTTCATAGCCGACGCTTGGCGCGCGATGCCGGACACGCTTGCGTCGTTGACGATCTGCACGCGCGCGCCGAGCGCTTCGAGGCGCAAGCGAAACGGACCGTCGGCGAGCAACACCACCTCCATATGCGACGGGTAATGTTCAGCCAATTGCAGCAGCGCAAATTCAGCCCCGCCGAGCTGACCGCTTTGATCGACGAACAGCACGTGCGGCAACGCGGCCTTATGTACTGCTGCGGATGAGGCAATGCCCGAGCCGAGCGGCGCGGCGGCTGGGTCGATACATGCTGGCGCAACGAGCGGCAACGAGTGAGCGAGTGGCGAGGCGTCGAGCGTGGGGCGCATAGGAAGGCGAATTAATTAGTTCTCTGCATTCGCAAGAGGCGAATGACGACGATTCAATTATTCGCGTCCTGTCGCGCGTCGAATGTGGGCACGCACAGCAAACGATGCGCCACATACACTCGTTGCTAAGCCCCGAAGGCGTTTTACCGAGGATAGGGAGATCATGAAAGTTGCGATCGTGCACGACTGGCTGGTCGCACCTGGCGGCGCGGAGAAGGTACTCGAGCAGATGATCGAATGCTTTCCCGATGCGGATCTTTTCAGCCTCGTCGATTTTCTCGAAGACCGTCGGCCGCTGCACGGCAAGCCCGTCACCACCTCTTTCATTCAACGCCTGCCCCTCGCGCGGCGCCGTTATCGCGCGTACTTGCCGTTGATGCCGCTCGCCGTGGAGCAGTTCGATCTCGCGGGCTACGACCTCATCATCACGAGTTCATATGCGGTCGCAAAGGGCGTGCTCGTCGGTCCCGATCAAACGCATGTTAGCTACGTGCATTCGCCGATGCGGTACGCGTGGGACCTGCAGCATCAATATCTGCGTGAAGCCGGATTGACGCGCGGACCCAGGTCATGGCTCGCGCGCGTCTTGCTGCACTATCTGCGCGGCTGGGATTCGCATTCGGCGAACAGCGTGAACCGTCTGATTGCAAACTCGCAATTCGTCGCGTGGCGCATGATGAAAAACTACCGGCGAAGCCGCGGTGATTCCGCCGCCTGTCGACGTCCACGAATTCGAACTGTGCACGCACAAGGAAGATTTCTATCTGACTGCTTCGCGCATGTTGCCGTACAAGCGCATCGATCTGATCGTCGAGACCTTCAGTGCCACGCCGCACCGCAAGTTGATCGTGATCGGCGACGGACCGGAAATGGCCGCGATTCGCGCCAAGGCCGGGCCTAATGTGATCATACTCGGCTATCAGCCTATTGGTGTTCTGAGAGACTATTTGCAGCGCGCGAGAGCATTCATCTTCGCTGCCGAAGAGGACTTCGGCATTGTCGCGCTCGAGGCGCAGGCGTGCGGTACGCCGGTGATCGCGTTCGGCAAGGACGGTGCACTTGAGACGGTGGTGCCCGTCGGCGAAGCGCATCCCACCGGCCTTTATTTCGGATGACAAACTGTTGTGTCGATGCTCGATGCAATCGACCGCTTCGAACGCCAGCATGAGCAGATCACGCCGGCCGCCTGCCGTGCGAACGCCGAGCGGTTTTCGGCGGCCGCGTTTCGCCGGGCCTTCATGGCCGAGGTCACGCGCACGATCGCCGCGGTCGGCGGCGCGGCGAGTCGGCGGCGGTGGAGCGGAGCGATGCGGAGTTCGTGACCGAGCCGGCCGGATGGCAGACCGAGCCCGCGTCGCAGCGCAGTTGGGGACGCTGAGGCCGAAGCCTTCGCAGGCTTTGTGTGCTCCGTAGGTTCGGCGGTTTCTCAGTGGTAGAGCAGGGCAGCACCATCAACAAGCCGTCCGGGCCATGCCACCCGCTCGGCGATCGGGGGGCGCCAGCGTGGATCATGTACCGCCTCGATACACGGTATTCGACGCAGGCGGCAAACCGTAACCAGGACGGTAACGAAAACGGTCGCGGGTCGTCGCTGCGATTTATTAAAACAGGCAGTCGTCACTCCGTTCGTCACTCAATGACGCATAGGAAACACGACCTTTGGACGAGGAAGACTCTAAACTCATGAACGCCGATCGCCTTCCGGGATCCTTTCCCGATATCGCTCAAAGTTGGGCCGCGCTACAGGCCCAGTTGCCCATTACGCCCATCCGCAACGAGCACGACTATCAGACGATGGTGGAGCTCGCCAGTGCCCTTGCCGCTCATCTGGACGGCAAGGAGGACGATCCGCTCGCCGACCTTCACGCGATCGTGTCGGATCTGGTGCGCAGCTGGAAAGCGCAAAACGTGACACTTCCCAAGGCGGAGCCCAGCGAGGTGTTGCGGCACCTGCTCGAGACGCATGGACTCAAGCAGAAGGACCTGATGGGCATTGCATCGCCCACGGTGGTCAGCGACATTCTCGCAGGCCGCCGTTCGATCAGCAAGAAAAGTCGCAAAGGCACTGGCGCAGCGCTTTCAGACCGACGTCAGCGCGTTTCTGTAGCACCGCGTTTTCTTTCCCGGCGGCGCTGGCGGCCTTCGTGCCCCCGGCGCCGCGTCCGTTGCACTCACAACCATCGCGAATTGCAGCAGGTTTCCGCGTCTAGGCGCTTCGCACCGACAATAAGAAAGGGCTGCGCCTTTCTGCGGCGCAGCTTCTTCAGTGCCGCGGCAAGATGGCCTTCGGTGTGCGCGCCGGCACGCATCACGAGCACGGTCGAGCCCGCGAGATTCGCCACCACCGCGGCATCGGCGACCGCGAGGAGCGGCGGCGTATCGACAATGATCAGATCGAACTGCTGCTCGAAGCGCGCGAGGATTTCGCTAAAGCGTGCCGACGTGAGAATCTCCGACGGATTCGGCGGATACGTGCCCGCGGCGATGAAATGCAGGCCCGCGACGCCGGTTGCGCGTGCTGCCGTGTCGAGATCCACCTGGCCCGTCAGCAGCTCGGTGAGGCCGCCTTCGGGCGAGCGTCCGAGGTATTGCGCGAGCCGGCCGCGAAGGCAGCAGCGCTTCGTCGATGATGTGCACGTTGCCGATCGTACCGGCCCGCGAAATCGACAGCTCCTGAATCTTGTTCAGCAACGCGACGTAGATTTCCTCGGCGACTTTCGCATCGCGTTGCAACGCGAGCGCATTGCGCTCGGAACTGGGCAGCGTCGTGAAGTGATCTTCAAAGCGGGCTTTTCGCGCGCCATGGCCCCCAGCTGCGAATCGACCTGCTGCACTTCCGGACTTTCCTCCGTGAAGCGCCGCAGCAGTTGCGCGCACTGAATGCGCAGCGCTGCAATCTGCTTTTCATAGTCCAGTCCGCCCGCGAGATATACGCCCGCTTCCTGAGTGGGTTGAAACGAGCCGACTTTCGACTGATACTCGGACAGCGCGGTTTCCGTCTTCTTCACTTCGGCGCGCAGGCGCGGCACTTCGCTGTTGAGGAACTCCAGCATGTGGCTCGCTTCTTTCTGCGCGCGCTCGGTGCGCTGCTTCAGGTATGACGCGGCCACGGCGTTGGTGATCGCGGTGATCGCATGAGCGTCCGTGCCCGAATACGACAATTGCACGACACCCGTATCGCGGCCTTTTTCGGCGACCTGCAAAGAGGTGGAGAGTGCCGACACGGCGTCCAGCTGATTAAAGCGCGTGACATGGAATTCCGTGCCGGGACGGGCCACCAGTTTATTCACCAGCAGCGTGAGGTCATGGCCTTTTGCTTCTGTGCCGGCCACACCCGTCAGCAGGGTCGTGCCGAACGCATCGCACAGCACGTAGCGGCCGTTACCGAGCGCACACAGCGTCAGTTGCGCACCCTCAAGCGACTTCGGCACGGCGATGAAGCCCACCTCGAACTGTTCGCCACCCCACGCATATTCATTCAGGCCGAAGGGCGCGCCGAACGGATGACCGGGGCGCGCAAACAACGCCGAGATCTTGCCGAGCACCGGCACCGTGTTCGCCGACGTGCTGAAATTCAGCTTGAACTGTTCGACAACGGGCTCGACCACGGCACGGCTCTTGATGATTTCGATCTCGGCTTCGGTGCGCATCGGGCCGATGCTCGGCATCAGCGAGAGCAGTTTCTGGCCTTGCGCACTGTTGCCATTGCTTTGCGCGTCGACCTGCAGAAGCGCATCGGCGGAATAGACCGGCGTAGCGATTTTCGTATAGACCACCGCCGCGAAGATCACGCTGCCGGCAATACCGATCACCCACCAGATCTGCTCCATGACCATGCGCAAGAGGTCGCGCATCACCGCGTCCTCGTCGCCGTCCGGTGCCGGACCGTGGTCCAGCATGTCATACGTACTCGTGTCGAAACTCCGTTGCGAGCAATTTATCTGGAGAGCTGGACGGGTGTAGAAGAGCGACTGCAGCGTCGGTGTGATCTGTTCGAGCGCACGGTTGAAGCGCGCCGCACTCGACACCTGCACGTACACCACATCCTTCGGTTGCAGATCGAATTTGGTCATCAGCATCAACGCATCCACTTGCGTCATGTCGAGTTGATACACGTCGGGCGTGAGCGTCTTGTCGGCGCCGCGCACCACATAGACGCAGCGTGGATCGCCAGTCTTCACGTCGAGGCTGCCGGCGCCGGTCAGCGCGTCGGCGAGCGTGAGGCGGCCGCGGTTCATCGGCAGCGAGGTCGGCTTGTTCACTTCGCCGAGCACGAACGCGCGGCTATTCGAACGGTCCGGCACGTCGATGATGTCGCCGTCCTTCAGGAGTACGTTCTGTTGCGGACCGCCCGTTTCGAGCAGTGCCGCCACGTCGACGGTGTAGCGTTTGCCGTCGCGCGTGACGCCGACGTTCTGCAGGTCCGCATCGGGCAATGCGCCGCACGCGCGATTGATCGCGTCGAGCATGGTGAGCGGTGCATCGGTGATCGCTTCGGAGGCGGGCGTGCGCAGATTGCCCGTGACCTGCACCGACTGACTGTTGAAGCCCGACACGCGCACGTCGAGCTGCGGATTACGGATGGTGCGCGCAAGGCCCTTCGTCAACGCTTTCTGCACTTCCTGCGCGGTCATGCCTTGCACCTTGATTCGGCCCACGCGCGGAAAGAAAATCGTGCCGTTATTCGCGACGCGAACCGTGAGGCCGCCTTCGCCGCTGCTCATCGCGGTCGGTGCGATCGGCGTCGCGCCCTGCGTCTGCGTGGGGCCGGGAGAGGGCGCGGCGCCGCTTGCGCCCGGCAGCGGTGGCGTGCCGGCCGCAGTGCCCATGCCGCCCGTCAACTCCGGATGGTCCCACACGATGATGGTCAACTGGTCGCCGATTCCAAGCCGATATTCGTAGTGATCCCGCGTTTGCGGTGTGAGACAGGTCAACGGACAGACAGCGGGCACAGCGGCCGCGCGTTGCTGACGAAAATAGCCGACGTCGATCGTGTGGACCGGAAACTTCTCGGCGGTCTGTTCGGGCGGCGCAGGCTGCTCGAGCCTTTTCGTGTCGAGGTAAGGTCCTGGCGCGAGCGTGCAGGCACATAGTGATGCAGCCGCGAGCCCCGTGGCAATTGTTCTGGTCGTCATTTTATGGTCCCTTCGCGTGTAGCCGGTACGTCGTTGGTTAGCGCACCGCTTCCTGCCATGCCCCGCGCATTGCGCGTAAACCCACTCGCCATTTGCGAAGCGCAAGCGCCAGTCCGCCGCGCTCGAATGCAAGCGACAATGCGCGCAGAAACCCCGGGTCCGCGCTATCGCCGATCAGCGTCGAGTAAACGACGAATGCCCA
Organism: uncultured Paraburkholderia sp.; assembly: GCA_940746715.1. GTDB lineage: Bacteria > Pseudomonadota > Gammaproteobacteria > Burkholderiales > Burkholderiaceae > Paraburkholderia. Next base: position 289,177 of record CALNWN010000001.1, on the reverse strand, counting down.
TCGGCCGGATGGCGTCAGGTGTTCGCACATGATGAGTCGGAGATTGAACGACGCGTTATAGAACGCCGTGTCATTGAATGCGAAGCGCTGATCTTCGTCGCCGCGCTGAGCGGGAAAATGCTCCACGAGCAGCGCCGGGTCGTAGACGAGCGTCCAGCCGCGCCTGCGCACGTCGAGGCTGAAGCCCATTTCGCAATGAACCTGCGCGCCGCTGCCGCGCAGGCGCGCGTCGAAACGCAGCGTGCCGATCGCTTCGCGGCGAAACGCCATGTTCACGCCCTTCAGCACGTCGACTTCACGCGCCTGTCCATGACCGATGTGGTGATTGCCGATCGTGCGACCGTACCAGCGCACGATGCCGACGCACGGCTTCTGCCCCTGCAGAATGCCGTTGTTTTCATGCACGATGTCACGTCCGCCCAAGCCGCCGAGGCACGGATCGGCCTGAAATGCGCGGGCGATCCGCGCGACCCAGTCGGGATGCGGCGCGGCGTCGTCGTCGGTAAAGCAGAGCACGTCGCCGCATGCGCTTTCTATGCCGAGGTTGTACGCGGCCACCACACCGGGTTTGTGCACGAGCACCACCGCACGGCGCGGATCGGGCCGCGTGGTCTCGCGCGTGCGCAGCCAGTCGAGCGTTGCATGATCGTCATGACGCGCGATGACGATCACCTCGTCCGGCCGGCGCTCCTGTGCGTCGAGCGCAGCGAGGCACCGCACGAGATCGGCGGTACGGCGGTACGTCGGCACGATCACGGAGACTTTCACGAGCGGTTCACGTAGCGGCATGATCAGAATGCGTTGCGACTGACAAAGCCCTTGAAGATGGTGATGAACACGATCTTCATGTCGAACCAGAACGACCAGTTGTGTATGTAGAAGAGATCGAACTTCACGCGCGCTTCCATCTTCTCCACCTTGGCGGTCGCGCCGCGATAACCGTTCACCTGGGCCCAGCCGGTAATGCCGGGCTTGATCCGATAGCGATGCATGTAGCCGTACACCTGATCCTTGTAGAGGTCGTCGTGCTCGATCGCGTGCGGACGTGGGCCGACCACCGACATCTGGCCGAGCAGCACGTTGAAAAACTGCGGCAGTTCATCGAGACTGGTGCGGCGCATGAAGGCGCCGAGCTTCGTCACGCGCGCGTCGTGGCGCGACGCCTGCGTGACTTGTCCCTCTCCTTCGTGATGCACGGTCATCGAGCGGAACTTGTAGATGGAGAACGGCTCGCCGTCGGCACCCTTGCGGGTCTGGCGAAAGAACACCGGCCCGGGCGAGGTGAGCTTGATGCCTGCCGCGAGCACCACGAACACCGGCGCCAGCGCGACGAGTGCGGCCGCGGCGAACAGCCGGTCGAAGATGAGCTTCGGCCACATCTGCGGCGGCGAAAGCGACGGCGCGCTCAGATTCAGCGTGGGCAAACCGACCACGTCGACAAGCGAGTGGTCGAAAGGCGAGAGGCTGCGTACGTCAGGTATAAAACGCAGATTCACGAAGTCATGCCTGAACATGCGCTGGAAGCGATAGATCGTATGTTCTTCTGATAAGGGCAACGCGAGCCATACTTCATTCACATGCTCGTCGCGCACTTTCGCGGCGAAGGCATGCGGGTCGGTCAGCACCGGCAGTCGGTTCAGCCGCGGGTTCAGCCGCGCGCCATACGATGCAAGCCGATCGACACTGTTTGCGAGGCTGGTGTCGAGCACGCAGACCGGCTTGAAGCCGGCTTGCGGCGCATGTTCGAGATGAGCGAGCAGTGTGCGGGCAAAACCCGGTGCGCCGACAATCGCGACCGTGCGGAAGTTCATGCCGCGCCGGCGAACGCTGCGCAATGCCACATGCACCGCGCACTTCGTCGCAATGCGGCCGCGACCACGGCGAGCCATGCCGCGGCCACTCGCGCGAGCATCGCGCTCAAGGCCTTACCGCGCCACGTTTCGTATACGCCGAAGCCGGGAAACATCAGCAGCACCAGCACGCAGTTGAACGCGATCAGCAGGCGGTCCGTGTCCGGCAACGCGGCGAGCGTCGAAAAACGCATCCAGTGAGCGAGCAGGCCTCCCGCAATCACAAAGAGTGCATCGAGGCATCGCGCAGTATTCCTGAACATTGTTGACTCTGCGAGGTGGTCGAAACGTACCGTGTTTTATTCGACGGTCTCGGCCTGGCGCAGGCGGGGCAGAAGGCGGTCGAATTCGCGCTTCACGAGGCCGTAGCACTCGCACGCGCGCTTCAAGTCCCTTGCGGTCGAGCACCTTGATGTGTCCGCGGCTGTGGTGAATGAGGCCTTCGTCGTGCAGCTTGCCGGCTGCCTCGGTAATGCCCTCGCGGCGCACGCCGAGCATATCGGCGATCAGTTGCTGCGTGACCGTGAGGTCATTCGACGCGACGCGGTCCACCTCGATGAGCAGCCACCGGCACAGTTGCTTGTTCAGTGCATGATGGCGGTTGCATGCCGCGGTCTGCGCGACTTGCGTGAGAAGCGCGTGCATGTAGAGCAGCATCAGACGGCGCAGAAAATCGGAGCGTGCGAATTGCTGCTTGAGAGCCTGCGCGCTCATGCGATACGCGAAGCCGGCGCATTGCACCTGCACGCGGTTCGGCATGGTTTCGCCGCCCGTGAGCACGGGTACGCCGGTCATGCCTTCGCGCCCGACCGCGGCGATCTCGACGGAGCTGCCGTCTTCCATCGTCGAGAGCATCGAAATGATCGCGGTAGTGGGGAAGTACACGTGATGGATCCGTTGGCCGGAATCGCAGAGCAATTGCTCCGTGCGCAGATGAACTAGTTCGAGGTGGGGAGCAAACGCCTGCCATTCGTGAGACGGCAATGCGCCGAGCAAATGGTTACCGTGCAGATCTGATTGAAGTGTCAACATGATCGGTCCTCGCGTGAAGCCGCGCGTCTTCCTGTTTTTGATCCGATTCCTGCACCCTTTGATAACTCGTGCGCTGCATTCCAAACAGCGGAGGATGAACAGAATCGGCCCCGTATTGGCCTGATGTGCCGGCGCCGTTCCGGTTGCTCCTCACGGCGCCGCGATGTTGCGTGCTTGTATCAGCGAGGACTATGCCAACCATAGGGAAAAGCCTGACTGGTGCGACGCAGCGAGGACGGCCCGGTCGATTCGCCTCGCTGTACGGGCCTTTTTGTTTCAATTCTGTACACCGGCCATTCAGCGGCGCTGCGCGTGCGCCGGTGTTTTTGTACGAGCCAAGTGCTTGATCCGATTGACTTCGCAATGGCTGGCAGCGGTTTTGCGAGGGGTACGCCAGGGTTTGTCCCGCGCTTCGAGGGCGCCTTCTCACGCGGTGTCCTGCGCGATGCGGTCGTTGTTGATCATGATCGGTGCGGAGTACAGGTCGCGCAAATGGCGGCCCACGCTGTACGGCGTGCCGTTCTTGTAGCCCGCCATGCCGCAGATCATCAGCACTTCCTGCACGACGTCGAGCGCGGTCGAGGAGATGCTGGTCTTCAACGTGTTCATGTCGGACGCAAAGCCGAGCATGGCCGCAAGCGGCGCGTCGGCCTGCGATTCGTTCAGGCGGGCGGCGTGCGCCGCGCGTGCCGCGTCGAGTGCAACCTGCAGGCGCGCCTGCATCATCTGCAGCAGACCGACGGCTTGCGCGAGGCGCATGCCGGCCGGCGGAATCGAGCCGGGTTTCGAACGCGCCTAGGCGCGAAAGAAGGCCTTCGCACGGTTGACCGCATCGGCCGACGCCTGTCCACACGGACGCCCACAAAGTGTGCGAGACGGGCAGCATAGTCTGATCTGCGATGTCGGCAAAGGGCGTCGGCAGGATCTGTTCCGCAAGACCTGTGGCAACGAGCCGGAAACCCTCGCTGCAGGTGCCGCGCATGCCCATTGAATCCCACACGCCGCGATGTTCGAGCAGCGTTTCTTCACGTAATGCGACGATCAGCACCTGATCCGCTGCGGCCGACTCGGCCGTGCGGCGCGCGGTGACCAGAATGGCATCCGCATGCGCACCATAGGAAATGGTGGGCGCGAGCTTCTCGATGCGAAAGCGCGCGCCGTCGAGTTCGACCGCGCAGGCGCTCGTGCGCATGTTACCGCCGATCGTTTCTTCAGACGTGGCCGAGGCGAATAGCCACTGGTGCTCCGATAGTTGCGCGAGCAACTGCCGGTGCCACGGCGAGGCGCCGCCATGTTCGTCGATACAGGCAACCTGGATCTGATGCATCGCATAGATCATCGCCGTCGACGCGCAACCTTGCGCGAGCGTTTCGCAAATCGCGCCGACATCCGCAAGAGACAGCCTCCCGCCGCCGCACGTCGTGGGCACCATCGCCGAGAGCAGGCGCTCGTGCTTGAGCGCCGCGAAGGCTTCGACGGGAAAGCGCGCTTCGCTGTCGACGGCATCGGCGAACTGTGCGGCGATGGCGGCGCAGCGCTGCGCCGCCGCGCGCCAGCCGGGTTCGGGTCGCGGTCAATGCTGCAGGCGCCGGGGATGCCGCCGGCGCGTCCGGATCGAGGAGCGGGGCGCTCATGCTGCTTTCGCCTGCTGCAGTTCGGTGACCGCGGCGGCCATCGAATCGATGCTCGAGAAGAGCCGGCGCGTGAGCATGCGGTCCGAAATCTCGACGCCGAATTCATCCTCGATCGCCAGCATCAGATGCACGGTCGCGAGCGACGAGAGGCCGGCGGCGTAGAGGTCCGCGTCGTCCGCAAGGCTATCCGGCGAGACGTCGAGGCGGGCCGATTCGGAAAGTATGCGTCGCAATGCGGTCTTCATGGTGGTTATCCCTTTATTATGCAACGGTCTCGTGACATTCGCCCGCTGCGGCGAATGCATGGGTCGATCTCTGCTCGCGACGCGACGCGTTATCGGTGCCTCGTATTTAAGAATCGTCAAACTCCAGCGTCAGTGCGATGGCGCACGGAAACAGCCGTATGGCGGCCTTAACGTGTAGCCATCAAAACGGCCCTGACTCGCGACGCAGGTCCGCAGGCGGCGCGGCGCGCCGGCCGCATCGAACATTAAAGAATCCGCTGGGGAACGTGATGAACTGGAAAATGCTGGAATTCGAGCAGCTTTCTGCGCGCGAGCTGTACCTCATCTTGCGGGCACGCAGCGCCGTGTTCGTCGTCGAACAGTCGCATGTCTGTCTCGATGCCGACGGGCGCGACGAAACTTCGCTGCATGTCTTCGCCGTGGAGGACATGGCCAGACCCATGCCGATCCTCGCCTATGCTCGCGTGCAGCCCGGCGATGCCGAAGACCCCGAGATAATGATCGACAAGGTGCTGACGAGTCCGCTGCGGCGCAGCGACGGCACGGCGGAAATGCTGGTGGAGCGCGTATTGCAGGCCATCGGCGAACGCTGGCCGGGACAGGCCGCGCGCGTGAGCGCACCGGTCGGCCTGTGCGAGTTCTACGAGCAATTCGGCTTTCGTAAGACGGAAGGCCCGTATCTCGAACATGGTGTGCCGTTCATCGGTCTCACGCGTCAGGTGCGCGGTTCGCAACCGCTCGGCGCGCTACGGCGCCGCGAGCGCGACCGTGCCGCCTTCGTCAACACGTTCGAGATGCTGTAATGGAGCCGGTGCTGATAACGCCGTCGAGCGCGCGGCTCGCGGCGCCGCGCAAACCAGCTGCGCAAACGGCGAAGTCCGTGCGCCGCCGCAGGTCGACGCGGCTGCGCCATCCGCTGCGTTTGCCGTTGCTGCTGTTCGGCGCGACGCTTGGGCTCATTCTGCTGCACTAGGGCAGAGTGGTGGAGCTCTTCTTTCCGGCGGGCGCGTTCGCGGTTGCGCTGATGCTGTACCGGCGCTCGCCTGCGCATTATCTCGGCTTCGTCTGCTGGCTGTTCTTCCTGACGCCGGAGGTGCGGCGCCTTGCGGACTTCGTGAGCGGTGCGTTCAATCAGCAAAGTCCCATCATGATCGCGCCGCTTGCCGCGGTTGCGCTGATGGGTCTCACGCTCGTCAAACATGTCGCGACATTCGGCCAGCGCCGCGCCGCTTCTGCTGATCGTGATCGCGCTGGTGTACGCATATGCGGTGGGCTTCGTGCAAGCAGGGCCGGCTGCGGCGACCTTCACGCTTATCAACTGGCTTTACCCGGTGATGGTCGCGTTCTATATGACGGTGACGTGGCGTCACTATCCGGACTATCACCGCGTTCTGCTCAAGACATTCGTTTATGGCGGACTCCTGATGAGTCTCTACGGCCTCCTGGAATTCGTCTCGCCGATGCCGTGGGACGCCTTCTGGCTACAGGACATCGGCGAGGACAACAGCTACCAGGCACGCGCGGAGTTCTACAAGAGCTTCCTCTCCTCGGCGTTCACCGATATTGCCGGGCAGGGCCTGGGCGCGACAGGCCTCGGCACCAAGCTCTCCGACGACAAGGCCGCAGCCGCACGGGCCGACTTCGACAGCTGCCTGATGGAAGTGCCCTTCGTGATGGGCTGGCCCGGCACGCTGCTGTACACGACCGGTGTGCTGATGCTGCTGTGGCGCGCCTACCGCGCGAGCCGGCGGCACGCCACCGATCTGCTCGCCATTTCCGGGGTCGGCGTGGCCGTCGCGATCTTTTCGATGATGGTCTTCATCAACACGCTCACCTCGGTCTCCGGGATGTTTTTCTTCCTCGGTGTGACGTTGCCGGTGATCTCGCTGCGCTATGCGCGAGAACGTCACACAGCAAGCGGTTCAACGCGCTCGCGGGCCTGACGCATTAAAAACGAAGGACAACAGGATGCGGATTCTCATCGTCACCCACGTCGTACGCAAGAACGATGGGCAGGGACGCGTGAACTACGAAATCGTGCAGACAGCGCTGACGGCGGGCCATTGCGTCACGCTGCTTGCCGCCGAGGCCGCGCCTGAACTCGTCGCGCATCCGCGCGTGCGCTTCGTGCGCGTGGCGAGAAGCCGCCTGCCGACGCGGCTCGTTCAGTATCAGATGTTCGCATTGCGCTGTGGCGCGTGGATCCGCGCGCATCGCAAGGAATTCGACGTGGTGCATGTGAACGGCTTTATCGCGTGGGCGAGCTCGGACGTCAACGCGGTCCACTTCGTGCACGACGGCTGGTACCGCTGTGGCTTCTATCCGTTCCGCTTTCTGCGAAGTTTCTATCACGCCTACCAAGTGCTCTACACGTGGCTCAATATAGCGTGCGAAAAGTGGTCGTTTCGCCATACCGACGTTATCGTGCCGGTGTCGCAGAAAGTGGCGGGCGAAGTGCGCGCGTTGGGTATCGGCGGTGCACGCGTGCAGGTGATTCATAACGGCGTCGATATCGACGAGTTCAGGCTCGGCGCGTCCGAGCGTGCGCGTTTCGGCTTGCCGGAGGAGCGGTTCATGCTGCTGTTCGCGGGCGATCTGCGCATGTCGCGCAAGAATCTCGACACTGTGCTGCACGCGCTCGTGCTGACGTCCGCCGACGTTCATCTCGCGGTGGCGGGCATTCTGCACAACAGCCCCTATCCGGCGCTCGTGGAATCGCTCGGTCTCTCGTCCATTTCACCGACATGGTCATGGACATGCCGGCATTGATGTGCTCCGTCGACGCATTTGTATTTCCTTCGCGCTACGAACCAATGGGGCTCGTGCTGCTGGAGGCACTGTCCGCCGGGTTACCGGTGATTACCGTGCGCACGGCAGGCGGCGCGGAAGTGATCGGCGCAGATAGCGGCATCTTGCTCGACGATCCCGACGATGCCGCTGCGCTTGCCGCCGCGATCATGCGCGTGGCGGGCGATTCCGGCTACGCGCGCGGCCTCGGCGAACGCGCGCGCGATGTGACGCGCGGCCTGAGCTGGCAGGCAATGGCCGAGCGCTATCTGACGGTCTATGAGCAGGTGCATGCACGGCGCGCGGCACAGGCGCTGCCGCGCGAATGCGCGACGGAAGCGGTGAAGCTATGAGCGCGGCGCCTATCGATTCGTTGCAAATCGGCATGCACTGGTTCAATGAGCGGCCAGGCGGCCTCGACCGCATGTTCAAGGCGCTGATCGATACGCTGCCCGCGCAGGGCGTGAACGTGCGCGGCATGGTGGCGGGCAGCGCAAGCGTCATCAACGCTTCGGGGGGACGCGTGGAATCGTTCGCCGGCGCGGAGGCACAGCTCGGCGCCCGGCTTCTCGGCTCGCGCAGGCATTCGCGCGTGCTGCGGGCCGCGCGCATGCCCGACGTCGTCGCAACGCATTTCGCGTTGTATGCGGCGCCGACTGCGGGCGTGTTTCGCGACGTGCCGAAGGTCGTGCATTTTCACGGGCCGTGGGCGGCCGAATCGTACCCGGGCGGCGGGGGCGGCATGGCGCGTGCGTTGCGCGTTGCATTGGAGCGCTTCGTGTACCGCGGCGCGACGCGTCATATCGTGTTGTCGCGAGCATTCGCACGTCTGCTTCAGAGACATATGGCGTGAGCGAGGACAGCATCCGTATCGTGCCCGGTTGCGTCGATGTTGCGCATTTCAATGTCCGCGCGACGAGGGTCGAGGCGCGCCGGCAACTCGGTCTTGCAACGGACCGGCCGCTGATTTTCTGCATTCGCCGCCTTGTCTCGCGCATGGGACCGGAAGATCTGATCGATGCAATGGCGGTCGTCAAGCCGCTCTTGCCGGACGTCCTGTTGACGATTGCCGGCAAGGGTCCGCTCGCCGCGCAATTGCAGGCGCGCATTGTCGCGCGCGGCCTCGAGAACCATGTGCGGCTCGCCGGGTTCGTGCCAGACGAGATGGTGCCGCTGTGGTATCGCGCGGCCGATCTTTCAGTGGTCCCAACGGTGTCGCTGGAAGGCTTTGGCCTCACCACCATCGAATCGCTTGCCGCTGGGACGCCGGTTCTCGTCACGCCGGTGGGCGGCCTGCCCGAAGCCGTGGCACCGCTGTCGCGCGATCTGGTGCTGCCTTCGGGCGGCTTCCGTGCGATCGGCGAAGGCATGGCCGACGCGTTGCTCGGGCGGCGCAGGCTGCCGGACGAAGACGCATGCCGCTACTATGCGCGCGAGAACTTCGACCAGCCCGTGGTGGCCGCGCAGGTCGCGCGGATTTACCGCGAGGCGATCGACGCGTTCTGATGTGCCTTTGATCATGCGACGCGTCACACGCAAAACATTCGAACGGCTCGTGTGCGCGGGCGCGCTCGCCTTGCCAGTGGTCGTGCTGCTTGCGGCAGGAGAACCCAGGCAGCGGGCGTCTAGTTCTCCAACAGCGGCTAGCGCGCGGCAGACAAACGAAGCGAGCGATCCCGCAAGCCAAGCAAAATCCGCCAGAGTCGTGCAGTCGGCCGCAAGCATTCCCGCTGCGGAGGCACAGGCAGGCGGCGCCTATACTTCGGTATCCTATCGAACCTCGTGGATCGGCAACACATGGGGCTACGGCGATGGGCGCTGGATGCAGACCGACGTGCAGGCGATAGCCGTCACGCCGCAAGGCGACGTGTTCACCAACGCGCCCTGGGATGAGAGCGGCGGCGAACTCGGCCAGTATCGCAACGGCGAGCTGCTGCGTCACGGCGGCGAGACGCATGGCTGGGGCATGATGGGCGGCGACGCGATTGCCGTGAACGACGACTACGTGTACGTCGCGCAAAGCATGGTGAGCCTCGGCAACGAGACCGCAAAGCACAGACCCTCGCCGCGCGAGGACGAAGTGTGGAGCGGTGTGTCGCGCAGCAGCCGAACCGACATTCGCGACGGCGTGCCGTTTGCCGGGCAGGTGAAATTTCCCGCCGGCAGCCGGCTTGCCTATCTGCTGATTTCAACGTATTCCGCGAAAAGCGACTACGCGATTCGCGGATTGGCTGCGGACGACACGCGTCTTTTCGTGTCGAATGCGCTCGACAACCGTGTGCAGATTTTCGACGCGCAGACCATGCAGGCCGTCGGCGCATTCGCCGTGCGCGAGCCGGGACGTATCGCGCTTGCGCCCGACGGCTCGCTGTGGATCATCGAGAACAGCCGCAGCGACGGCGCGCAGCGCGTGGTGCACCATGCGCGCAACGGTGCGGTGATCAGCGACTTGCTGTTGCCGGAAGGCGCCGTTCCAGTGGACGTTACTGTCGATGTGCGCGGGCGTGTCTTCGTCGCGGACAACGGCGCACGCCAGCAAATACTCGTTTTCTCCGCCGATGCAAGCCCGTCCGCCGCCAATTCCCAGCAGGCAGCCACGATGAAATGGACGACGAGCGTCGGGCAGGAGGGCGGCATCTACGCGGGCCGCTCGGGCGCGCCGGGGCCGCAGCGCTTTAACGGCTTGACGGGCGTCGGCGTGGATCGCGCGGGCAACGTCTATGTGTCGATGAACGGCGCGGGCCCGCGGACCTTCGGCACCGGTCCCAGCACGTATGACGGCGCGCTGCTCGAAAGCTACACGCCTGACGGACGGCAGCGCTTCAGCTTGCAGGGACTGCTGTTCGTCGACGGTGCGCAGTTTGTCGACGGCAGTCCGCCCTCCGTGTATAGCGGCAGCAAGCGCTTTACGCTCGATCTTTCACGCGCGCCCGGCGACGAGTGGTCGTATGCGGGCTATACCGCCGACCGCTTTCGCTATCCATACGATCCGTACTTCCATCTTTACCCTGGCGGCCAGCGCGGCATGCCGATGGTGCGCGACATCGAAGGCCACAGGCTCCTGTACACCACGGACATGTATTCGTCGTATTTGCGCATCTACCGTTTCGCCGACGATTGCGAGACGGCGATTCCATCAGGACTCTTCTCGCAGGCGCATATCGACGGCACGTGGCCGCGCAACCAGCCCGCGCGCGGCGAGTGGATCTGGCGCGACGCGACAGGCGCGGGCGACTTCTCGTCAGCCTCGTTCGATGAAACCGGCACGGGTACGGATGCGCCGACCGTGCGCGGCTGGTGGGTGGATACCCGCGGCGACGTCTGGCAGGGCACGGAAGCGGCGGGCATTCGCGTTTCCATTGCAGGGCTTCGACCGCATTGGCAACCCGGTCTACTGTTACGCCGCGATGCGGCAGTACGCGGCTCCCGCGCCGTTCTACCGCATTGCCCGCATTAACTACTTTCCCGACGACACGCTATTCGTTTCCGGCTCGACACGCGGGCGTCCATTTGTTCAGGATAACTGGAATAGTGCCGGGTCGCAGCTGGCGCGCTACGACCACTGGAAAAGCGGTAAGCCGATGCTGCGTTATCGGATCGACCTGCCCGACCGGGGGCACCCGAATGGCTGTCGATAAACGGCTTCGCAGTGGCGGGCGACTACCTCTTCGCGGTGGAGACCCGCAGCGCCGCCGTGCGTGTATACGACCGCGAGAGCGGGCGCGATGTGGGCCGTCTGACATCGGGCAAGGAAGTGGGCGCGACGAGCGGCTGGGCCGACGTGCCGATGCCCGTCACCGCGCATCGCCTCGCGTCGGGCGAATACCTCGTGTTCGTCGAGGAAGACGCGCGCGGCAAAGCATTGATGTACCGATTCACTCCGCCGACGGCCGCACTAGCGGCCGTCCGTCGCCACGTCACCGACGCTGCAGGTCAACCATGAAAATCGTTCATCTTGCCAATCATGCGCTGAATGTCGGCAACGGCATCGTCAATGTGATGGTCGATCTCGCGTGCATGCAGGCGCGCAACGGGCCCGACGTGACGGTCGCTTCGGGCGGCGGTTTCGAGGAACTGCTCGCGCGGCACGGTGTGCGTCACGTGTTGTTGCCGCAATCGCCGCGGCCCTCGCGCGTGCCCGCGATGGTGGCGGGCTTTAATCGGCTCGTCGCGCGAATCGACCCGGACGTCGTTCATGCACACATGATGACGGGGGGCGTTGATCGCGCGCTTCGGCGTGCTGCGGCGGCGCTTCGTGCTGGTCACGACCGTGCACAAGAGTTCCAGAAAAGCGCGTCGATGATGCGCGTCGGCGACCGTGTCGTCGCGGTGAGCGAGGCCGTGTGCGAAGCGATGGCGCGGCATTCCCAGGCCGCGCCTTGCCGTCGTGCGTAACGGTGCGCTTGGCACGCCGCGGCTCGCGGACGCGGCCGCGCCGTGCCTGCCCGCGCTGGCGCGCCCCAGCATCGTGACGCTTGCCGGCATGTACGAACGCAAGGGCATACGCGATCTGCTGCATGCGTTTGCCGCATTGCGCGAGCGTGTGCCTGAGGCGGTGCTCTATCTCGTCGGCGAAGGTCCGGATCGCGCCGCCATGGAGCAGCTCGCCGCGCAATTGGGGATCACGCAACAGGCGCGCTTCGTGGGTTTCGTCGCCGATCCTCGTGGGTATCTCGCGCAGGCCGACGTGTTCGTGCTGGCCTCGCATAACGAACCGGCCGGTCTCGTGCTGTGCGAGGCGCGCGAGCAGGGCTGCGCGATCGTGGCAACGAACGTGGGCGGCATTCCGGAGATGCTCGACGGCGGCGCGGCCGGCCTGCTCGTACCGCCGCACGATCCTGCGAGTCTTGCCAGGGCGCTCGAAAAACTGTTGACCGATCGCGACGCGCACGCGAGGCTGGCTGCGCGCGCGCTTTCTCTACCACGTGCTGCTCGCCACGCGCTCGACGCTCTAGCCGCGCACGCCGCCCGGAGGTTGAGCGCGCAACGTTTCGCGTCTCGCGTGCATGAAACGATGAGGCCGGGCCAATGTGGCGGGGCGTACAGAGGCGAGGGGCGGGCTTTGCTGTAATGCCCGAAAGAAGACTGATGAGGAGCGTAGCGTGAGGCCAGTAGTCTTCGACGGCCAGTTCGGCTGGTTGCATCCGGCAGCCGGGCCGCACGGCGTGGTGCTGTGCTACCCGTTCGGCTACGACGCGCTCTGTACGTATCGCGGCATGCGCCGGCTCGCCGAGCGCCTCGCCGCGCGCGGCATCGCGGTGCTGCGCTTCGACTATCCGGGCACCGGCGATTCGGCGGGCGACGCGAGCGAGCCGGGCCGCTGGCGCGCGTGGATCGACAGCATCACGAAGGCCGTGGTGCTGCTGCGGCAGTCGACGGGTGTCGAGCGCGTGAGTCTGTGCGGGTTGCGGCTCGGCGGCACGCTCGCCGCGCTTGCCGCCCAGCAACTCGGTGATGTCGGCGGTCTCGTGCTGCTCTCGCCGGTGCTCTCCGGCAAGAACTATCAGCGCGAGTTGCGCGCCGGTTACCGCCAATGGCTGTCGATGCCCGCGGCGATGGACTGCACGCCCGAGCCCGACACCGACGAGTTTGTCGAGGCATACGGCTTCCGGCTCTATCGCGAGGCGCTCGAGAACCTACGCGCCGTCGATCTGCGCCGCGACGCGCCTGCGCCCGCGAGGCGCGTGCTCATGCTCGATTCGCTGGACGCGACGCGCGTCGATGCGCTCGCCGCGCACTATCGCGAGCAGGGCATCGAGGTCGAGCGTCGGGGCTTCGACGAATACAGCAAGTTCATGATGGAGTCGCTCGACAGCGAAATTCCGCGCGCGGCATTCGAGTCGGTCGAAAACTGGCTTGCAGCGGGTTCGGACGATCTTGCAGCGGCTGCGCGAGACGCCGACACGCACCTTAGCGCCGACGATCCCGAAGGCCACACGGTCGAAGCGGGCGTGACCGAGACGCCGGTGTGGATTGACGGCGGCAGAATGTTCGGCATGTACTGCACGCCGCACGCGTCTCGCGTCACGACGGGCGGCGCGCCGGCCGTGCTGATGGTCAACACCGGCGCCGTGTCGAGAATCGGCAATGCGCGGCTTGGCGTGCGCTTCGCGCGGCGTCTCGCGCGGCAAGGCATCGCCTCGTTGCGCGTCGACCTTGGCGGACTCGGCGACAGCCAGCCTTCGCTCGACGCCGTGACGCTCGACGCGCTCTACGCGCAAGAGGGTGCGAACGACGCAGCGTGCGCCGCGCGCTGGCTCGCGGCACGCGGCCATTCCGGCGTGGTGCTGCTCGGCATCTGCGCGGGCGCTTACGTGGGTCTCTACGCGGCCTCGCGCGAGCCGGCGGTGACAGGCGCGGTACTCGTCAATCTGCAGAAATTCACGTGGCGCAACATCTGCGACGAAAACGGCAAGCCGACCGTGCGGGTCGCGGCAATCGGTTCGACGCGCAGCTATCTGCGCTCGATGTGCGAGCCGCGCAAATGGCTGCGCGTCGTCAAAGGGCAGACTGGCGGCTGGCCGGTCGCGCGCGAGCTGGCCGCGCTGGACGCGCGCGGCGTGCCAACGCGGTTGCTGTACGGCGTACTCGACGACGGCGTCGAGGAGCTCGAGAAGTACTTCGGAGTCCGAGGCGCCCGCTTGCGGCGCTTGCGCCGGGTCCAGGTGTCGTTTCGCGAGCGCATGGACCATGCAATTCTGTCCGCCAGCGCGCAGGAAAACGTGATGTCGTATTTCGAGGACTTCTATCGGAGCCAGTTCGGCGAACAGCCGGGCGCCGTGGCAGACGAAGCCGCGGGCTTTCAGGACGCCGGGCGCTCAGGCCGGCGGGCGCGGGCCGCGCAATGGCTCGCGCGGCAGGCTCGCGCGTTTCGTTTATCCGGGGAAGCGTGATGAATTCGCGGGACAGCGAGCTGCGCGTTCCGCGAAGCTCGCTGCGTCTTTTCGATCGGCTCGCACGCGCCGCTGGGCGAGCCGGTCCTGATCCATTCGCGGCGCTGTTCTGTTGCGCTGGAGGCGTGCTTTGAATAGTCAATCCGAACTGGACCGGATCAATCGGGTGGCGTGGAATTCGCGCGACGCGGCGCGTGTTTTCACGGTCGACAAGACCTTTTCCGACGCGGGCGAAGAAGCCGCGTTCGATTGGCTCGCGCCGCGCTGTTCGGGAGCGCCGTTGCTGGACATCGACATCGGCACCGGCCGCACGATTCCGCTCATGCTCGCCATGTCGAACGACTACACCGGTGTCGACTACACGCCGAAGCTGCTGGAGATGGCCCGATCGCGCTACCCGGGCCGCGATCTGCGGCATATGGATGCGCGCGATATGTCGGAACTGCCGTCCGATCACTATGGGCTCGCCGCGTTCAGCTGGAACGGCATCGACTGCGTGGACTACGGCGATCGCGTGAAGATCCTGAAGGAAATGTATCGCGTACTGCGGCCCGGCGGCTATGTGTTCTTCTCGTCGCACAATCGCGGCGGCCCCGGCTATCGCGAGAACATCTGGCAGCTGCTGCCGCATTTCACCTTCAATCCGCTTAAGCTCGGCTGGCGCACGCTGCGTTCGATGCGGCGCTTCCGGCTCGGCACGCTGAACTACTGCGCAACGTCAAGCTGAATCGCGACTATGGCGGCTACTCGGTCAAGACAGCCGCGGCTCACAACTTCGGCATCGTGATCGTGTACACGACGCTCGGCGAACAGCGCCGGCAACTGGCGGAGGTCGGCTTGCAATGCGACGCGGTGTTCGATAGTTGCACAGGCAACCGTATTGCCGACGACGTGCAGGAGAGCGACGCCTGGTGGTTCCACTTCATCGCGCACAAGCCGCTTGCCGCGTATCGCGTAGACGAGGAGAGCGGCCATGCACGCTCAGGCACTGCGGATTGAAGAGCCCCATCCCGCCGGCTTCGACGAGCGGCGCTTTCCCCGCGCGCTGGGCCGCTTCGCGACCGGCGTCGTGGTGATCTCGACAGGCAGCGGCGAGCGCCTGCATGCGATGACGGCCAACGCCTTCATGTCCGGTTCCCTGAAGCCGCCGCTGATCGTCGTATCGGTCGGGCAACGGGCGCGCATGCACGAGCGGCTCATGGCGCGAGCGCGCTCTTTGGCGTGAGCGTGCTGTCGGACGCGCAGGAGGCCCACAGCCGCCACTTCGCGGTGCGAGCCGCAGAGCCGGCTCGCACCGCGCTTCGCGCCCGTCGAGGGACTCGCGGACGTGGTGCTGCTCGAACACGTGGCGGCGCGCTTCGCTGCGCGCGTAGTCGACCGCCACCCTTGCGGCGATCACACGCTCTTCGTCGGCGAGGTGTTGGTGTTCTCGCTCGACGAACACGCGCCGCTCATTTTCTTCGGCGGGCGTTATGGGTCGGTCGCCGCCTGTTCGACTGCGGGTCCGTCTTTTGCGGCAAACCATGATTGATGCGGGGTCCTTTCCGTTCAGACAATTTGGCTTGCAACGTGCGTCTTCGCACGATGCAAAGTCGGTGCCGAAGGCATGCTTGAAACGCAAGCTTAGGGTCCGTCGGGACGTATTGCGTTACACAGAAGAAACAATTTTTCAGAGGGATAACCCTGTCAGGAAGTGTCCCAACTGGCGTAACCGTTGTGAAGCTAGCAACGTATCGTGGATGAGCACCACGCGACGATAAAACACACAAAAGGGCGGTTTATCAACAGGCTACGCGGGGGCGAACACCGCTTCGGGGAGAGGGTCATGGAACAGGCAAACAAAGATCGATCACTGGTGAGCAAGGTGATGGACGGGCTCGTCACAGGGATCGTCGAGGAGAAATACGGCGCGATACTGCCACCGCAGGACGTGTTGTCGAAAGAGTTCGACGTGAGCCGCACCGTCATGCGCGAGGCGCTGTCGATGCTGCTCGCGCGCGACATGCTCGACGTGCGTCCGAAGATCGGCACCCGGATCCGCCCCATGAGCGATTGGCGCATGATCGACGAAGACGTCGTGAACTGGCGCTTTCGCGCGAAGCCCGATCCGCTGTTCCAGCGCGACGTCATCGAGTTTCGCATTCTGATCGAACCGCGTGCATCGGCGCAGGCCGCATCGCGTGGCAGCGCGGCCGACATCGCGGCGGTGCGCGATGCGTTCGAGGCGTTCCGTGTGATCCGTCCGGATGAGCCGGGTTATCAGGAAGCCGACGAACTGTTCCATACGCGGATCCTGGTCGCAAGCGGCAACCAGTTCTTCAAGCAGATGGCGGCGATCATTCGCGGCGCGCTGTCGACCGGCAATCCGGCCGTCACCGCGCCCGAGGGCGCGTGGGAGGCGGCGGTGAACTCGCATCGGCGGGTGGTCGAGGCGATCGAGCGGCGCGACCCGAAAGAGGCCGAACTCGCGGCGCTGGCCATGATCGATCACACGGCCGCAACTCGAACGCGTGCTGGACGCGGCGCGTGGCGCCCGACGGCTCTTCATGGAAGCGATGAAGCCGCCGTTTTATCCGCTGTACAGAAAGTTGCGCGCGCATCTAAATGACGATCCGATCGGCGAAGTGGGGCTCGTGCGGGCCGGTTGCTCCGTTCCCGGCGTGCCCGACGATCACCCGTCGCTGTCGTTTGCGCACGCGGGCGGCGCGCTGCTCGATATCGGCATTTACGAAATGTTTCTCGCCGTCGACTGGCTCGGCGCGCCCTCGACGTGCAGACCCTCGGGGCGTCTCGGCCCGAGCGGCGTGGTACGTTTGCGAGTCTCAACAGCCGGCACGAGCGCGGCATCGCACAGCTCTTTTGCGGGTTGGACCTGCACGGCAAGGGCGACGCGCTACTTATGGCGAAGGGCGGCCACGTGACGATTCACGAGCCGTGGTGGAACCCGTCGCGCGCGACGATCCGCTACGCCGACGGCCGCGTGGTCGAGCTCGACGAGCCCTTTGAAGGCGGCGGCCTCAACTACGAGACCGCCCACTTTTGCGAGCTGATCCGTGCGGGACAGCTCGAAAGTCCGCTGATGCCGCACAGCAGGTCATTGCAGATGATCGCGATGGCGGACGCGGCGCGCGCGGCGCTAGGTTTGAAATTCGCGGGCGAGTGAGCGGAACGCCCGGCTCGCGCGCCATGCACGGCCGGGCATCCGCGCTCGTGCTCAGTGCCGGGAAGGCAGCGCGAGGCGCCGTTCGTACCAGCGCTGCAGCAGTTCAAGGGTCTGGCACAGCACCCAGTAGACGGCCGCGGCTGCAAGATAAAGCGGCAGCGGCTGATAGGTCGACGCGATGATTTCCTGCGCGCTGCGCAGCAGTTCCGTCACGGTAATGACCGATACGAGCGACGTGTCCTTGATCAGGCTGATGAGGCTGTTCGAAAGGCTCGGCACGGCGATGCGCAAGGCCTGCGGCGCGATCACGTAGCGCAGCGTCTGGCGCCGCGAGAGCCCGAGGCTGTAGGCGGCGAGCCATTGTCCCTGGTGGATGCCGAGAATCGCTCCGCGCATGCTCTCCGACAGATACGCGGCGACGTTCGCCGACAACGCGATCACGCCGGCCGGCGTCGGATCGAGCGAAATACCGAAGCTCGGCAAGCCGTAGTAAATCACGAAGATCTGCACGAGCAGCGGCGTGCCGCGCATCACGCTCACGTAGACGCGCGCGAGCCAGTTCAGCGCGCGGCTGTGGCTCACGCCCATCAGCGCGAGCACGGCGCCGGCGATCAGGCCGAAGAACATCGACAGAACGGCGAACTTGACCGTGAGGACGGCGCCCTGCGCGAGCACAGGAAGCGATTCGACGAGCAGGGAAGTGGTGGACATGAGCGGTGCTCGGGTTGGCGCGCGAGGCGCGGATCGTCAATAGGAACGCGTGCTGCAGAAGTGCGAAGGGCGGCATTCGCGGAATGCCGCCCTTCGTTTCAGTGCGAGCCGCTTATTTCAGTGACTTACTTGAGCGGCTTGCTGACGTCGATGCCGAACCACTTGTCCGAGATCTTCGCGAAGGTGCCGTCCGCTTCGAGCTGCGTCACCGCGTCGTCGATTGCCTTGGCGAATTTCGGGTTGTTCTTCCTGAACGGGATGCCGGACGGGTTGCCCGTGCCGACGTTCGCGCCGGTGCGCAGCGGCAACTGCGAGTTCTTGAGCAGATACGCGAGCATCAGGCGGTCGTTGAGCGCGGCGTCGAGACGTCCCGCTGCCAGATCGCGCAGATATTCGGGCGCGCCGGGATAGGTCTTCACGTCGATGCCCGGCACCGACTTCGCCATGTCCATGTAGTTGGTGCCGAGGCCGACGCCGGGCTTCTTGCCCTTCAGGTCTTCGAGCGACTTGAACTGGCGCGTGTCGTCCTTGCGCTGGATCAGCTGCGCGGCCGAGTACGTGTAGGCCGGCGAGAAGTCGAGCGCCTGCTTGCGCGCGTCCGTAATGCCCACCTGGTTGACGATCACGTCGAACTTGCCGGCCTGCAAGCCCGCAATGATGCCGCTCCATTCGGTCGTGACGAATTCCGGTTTCACGCCGAGCTTCGCCGCGACGGCTTTGGCGACGTCGACGTCGTAGCCGACCAGTTCGCCCGACGGCGCTTTCGAATTGAACGGGGGGAAGGTGCCTTCCAGGCCGACGCGCAGCGTGCCGCGCTGCTTGACCTGGTCCAGCAGATCGTCGGCGTGGGCCGTGACCGCGGAGAATGAAGCGCCGATCAGGGCGGCGACGAAAAGCTTTTTCAACAAGCGAACTTGCATCCTGGTCCTTTTTTGTTCGTGTGGTGTTACAGCGGACGAAAGCTTAACAAAGCAGATTGCCCGAAGCTAAATACCGATTGTTCATGTGTGTATGGCGACCCGAGGCAGACGCGCGCGCTGCGCGCCTAGCGCAGCGCCTGCACGCACTCGCTGATGAGCGCCGGTCCCCGATAGATAAAGCCGGTGTAAAGCTGCACGAGCGAAGCGCCCGCGGCGATCTTGGCGCGCGCGTCGTCGCCGGAAAAAATCCCGCCGACGCCGATGATGGGCACCGTCTCGCCGACTTCGGCGCGCAGCTTGCGGATCACTTCGTTCGACGCGTCGAATACCGGCTTGCCCGACAGGCCGCCGGCTTCGTCGCCGTATTGCATGCCCGCGACGGCGGTGCGCGACAGCGTGGTGTTGGTCGCGATCACGCCTTCGAAGCGATGACGCAGGAGCGTGTCGGCGATCGACTTGACCTGCTCGTCGTCAAGATCGGGCGCGATTTTCAGCGCGAGCGGCACGAGCTTGCCGTGCATGTCGGCGAGACGCTGCTGCTTGTCCTTGAGTGCGGCGAGGAGCGCGTCCAGTTCGCCCGCGCCCTGCAGCTGGCGCAGATTTTTCGTATTCGGCGACGAGATGTTGACAGTCACATAGCTTGCGAACGGATAGACGCGCTCGAGGCAGTAGAGATAGTCTTCGGCGGCGCGTTCGATCGGCGTGTCGGCGTTCTTGCCGATGTTCAGGCCCAGAATGCCGCGATAGCGCGCGGCCTGCACGTTCTTCACGAACTGGTCGACGCCCGCGTTGTTAAAGCCCATGCGGTTGATGACGGCCTGCGCCTGCGGCAGCCGGAACATGCGCGGCCGCGGGTTGCCGGGCTGCGCACGCGGCGTGACCGTCCCGACTTCAATGAAGCCGAAGCCGAGCGCGGCAAGTCCGTCGATCGCGGCGCCGTCCTTGTCCAGTCCGGCGGCAAGCCCCACCGGATTGCGGAACGCGAGCCCCATCACCGTGCGCGGCGCGTCCGGCACACGGGCGGCGAGCGCGCCCGCGACGCCGGTGCGGCCGGCGGCGCCGAGCGCGCGCAAGGTCAGGTGATGAGCGTCTTCCGCGTCCATGCGAAAGAGTTGGGCGCGTATGAGCGGATAGAGGGAACTGAACACGGGACGAAGCCGGGCGGCCGAAAAATGGGAACCCATTATTTTACCGGCTTTGCGGTTTCAGTGAGATAGGGGACAAGGGGACGCGCTGTGCGCTCAAGGCCGAAGCGGCCCGCCGCACCGGTCCTGCAAGCCTGCGCTGGCCGGCGCGAGATCCACGCCGGCGGGATCGAGCACGCGCCACACGCCGTCGATCAAACCCTCGAGCGGCCTGAAATTGGCCTTGTACGCCATCTTCGGGCTCTCGCGGATCCAGTAGCCGAGGTACACATACGGCAGCTTGAGGCTGCGCGCCTGCTCGATCTGCCAGTAGATGTTGTAGGTGCCGAAGCTCCTATGGGGCAGACCCGGCTCGAAGAACGTGTACACGGACGAGAGCCCGTCGCCGAGAATGTCGATCATGCTGATCATACGCAGCAGGCCCGGCGCATCGGGCCGGTCCGGCAGCGGCTCGCGGAATTCGACGAGCCGCGAGTTGATCCGGCTTTGCAGCAGGAACTGCTCGTATTGATCGCGGCTGTCGCGGTCCATGCCGCCGCCCGCATGCCGTGCCGACTGATAGCGCATATAGAGCGCGTAGTGTTCTTCGTCGTAGTGAAGCGGCGCGACGGTCGCGACCATCTCGCCATGTTTTTTCCACACGCGACGCTGCGTGCGGTTAGGCTCGAAGCGCTCGACCGGCACGCGCACCGGCACGCAGGCACGGCAGCCGTCGCAGTACGGCCGGTAGGTGAACACGCCCGAGCGCCGGAAGCCGGCCTTCACGAGCTCGGTGTAGACGTCCGAATTGATGAGGTGACTGGGCGTAGCAACCTGCGAGCGCGCGATGCGCCCGTCGAGATAACTGCACGGATAAGGCACCGTTGCATAAAATTGCAGCGCCGAAAGCGGAGATAGAGGCAGCTCGTTGGGATGAGTCACGTTGGCAGCTCTCGAAGCGTCTCTGGTAATGCAAACCCGGCGCGCGTTGCGGCTAGCGTGTCGATCCGCGCATTCGATTGAAAGGATCCGGATTTGGCCTGATTCTTCCTACGCCGCTCACGCAAGCACATCGAGCAACACGGTCTTGTCGAAGCGCCATGGAATGCGCGGTGCGTCGACGGACGCGCGAACATGCGCGATGAACGCCTTGCGCGCTATCTCGCGACCGCCGAGCGACGCCAGATGCGACGTGTTCTGCTGGCAGTCTATCATTTCTATTTCGTGACGGCGCAAGTGGCCGACAAGCCCGGCCAGCGCCATTTTGGAGGCATCCGTGACGTCCGCGAACATCGATTCGCCGAAGAACATCTTGCCGAACGACACGCCGTAGAGGCCGCCCACGCGTTTGCCCTGGAACCATGTTTCGATGCTGTGCGCATCGCCCGCGCGGTGCAGGGACGTGTAGGCGTCGACCACGTCGGCCGTGATCCAAGTGCCGCGCTGTCCGCGCCGCGGCGCTTGCGCGCACGCGCGCATCACGGCGTCGAAATCATGGTCCACGCGAATTTCCCACGCGTCGTCGCGCAACACGCGCTTGAGCGTTTTGCGCAGCGACGGCGACACCTTGAACTCGGCGGGGCGCAGGATCATGCGCGGATCGGGGCTCCACCACAGCACGGGCTGGCCGTCCGAATACCAGGGGAAGATGCCGTGACGGTAGGCGTCGATGAGCCGCGACGGCAGCAGATCGCCGCTCGCGGCGAGCAGACCGGGCGCGCCGCTTGCCGCGCCGAGAGCGCGCTCCACAGGCGGAAATGGATCGTCGGGGCCGAGCCAGGGGACCATGCGGAGTCGCTCAGTGAAAGCTCAGCCTTCGCGCAGCGAGCGGAAGATGTCGCCGGTATGCAGCCCGAAACTGCCGGCCGCGCGGTCGGCGAAAAAGAAACGCAGCGTTTGCCCGACGGTGGGAAACGCAATCTCGTCCCACGGAATGTCGCGTTCCTCGAAGAGCCTCACTTCGAGGCTTTCCTCGCCCGCGGCGACGTCCAGATCGAGCAGGCGCGCCATGTAGAACAGATGCACCTGGTGCACGTGCGGCACGTTCAGCAGCGAAAAGAGGTTCTGCACCTCGACGCGCGCGCCGGCTTCCTCGAGCGTTTCGCGCGAGGCGGCCTCGGCGGTGGTCTCGCCCATTTCCATGAAACCCGCGGGCAGCGTCCAGTAGCCGTAGCGCGGTTCGATGGCGCGGCGGCACAGCAGCACCTTGTCGTCCCAAACCGGAACGGTGCCGACGACGTTGCGCGGATTCTGATAGTGCACGGTGCCGCAACTGCCGCACACGAAGCGCTCGCGGTTGTCGCCCGGCGGAATGCTCAGGCTGACGCCGTGGCCGCAGACAGAACAGAATTTCATAGGAAGGGGACGAGAAAGTATGCTAAGAGTTTATCACTCGTGCGGTGCGGTTTTGCGGCGGGTGCGAAGGGCGGGGAATGGCGCGAACTGCGCGGTGAACTGCGGTGCGGGCAAGCGCGAGGGCAAGGCGGTGCGTGAAGGGCGGCGCAAACAAAAAAGGCCTGCCGGTTTGATTGGCAAGCCTTCAATGCTGTCTCGACGTTGCTTTCGGCATTGCAGCCAGCTGACTCTGGAGGCGCGTGCTGCGCTATTGGTTGCGGTAGATTTTTCACCCGGAGACACGTCTGGCCGCACGCTGAAAAAAATGCCGACTGGCCGGCCGCCGCGCTGTGCGACTTCGGCAGCGCCCGTACTCATCCGCTGATGCGCCATTGCCGTGCGCCGGCATGACGAAAATATTCGTCGCCTGATTTTCGAAGTCCAGCGCTCGCGCGAGCAGATGCCGGCACTATCGAGAGTGCTGGATTCCGCGCTCACAGTGGCAAGAAGCGGCGGGTTCGACCGGCTGACATCGGCCGCTGCACCATTGAACGATGCTGCGTCACGCGTGGCGGGCGAATGCCGGCGCATGACGCCGCCTGTGCCGCGCAAGTTTGAGCTCCCTGGATTCCCTGAAGTTGAAGACGACGACGTGGACGAAGCGCGCATCATTGCGCAAGCCACGCGCCGTCGTCGTTGAGGATAAATACCTAACCTTCAACAACTGACAACAACCTTTCTGTACCGTGTCTCCAATAGCCAGACGAAGTGTCCCGTCAGGCTCAGGTTTTTGGTCGGTCGAATAGCCGAACGGCGAAAGTGAAACTTTTCCGCGATCACCCAAATTCGCCTGTACCCGAGGAACTGATCGCGACTGCCGGTCGGTTCGCCTTGGCGACGGGCGAGGCGCGCGCCATTGTCGAGAAGGTCATCGCGATGGATCATGACCAGCCGCATCTGGTGCCGAAACTCTCTGTCATTTTGGACGCCTTTCTCGATGGCGTGCGTACTCACTTGCGACGACGGGAAACCCGCGCCTTTTCAGACTAGTCGTATGGCTTCTGGCAAAGGACATTGCATACAGTAGTTTCAGTGTCGTTTGCCTGTCGTCGACGATACGCGTCAAGCCCATGAGTAACCCCTCGGAATGGCTTGCTGGGCCTTTTGAGGGCCCGCGCAATGCGGGCTCTTTTTCCCCATGTGGCCGAAAAGCCACGGAACGATTCCATTGCGCATTGGGTTTATCGGACGAATCCGAAAATGCCACCGCATTGACGATCCTTGACACATTTATTTCAGAAGCGCCGCAAGAATCGAAAGATAACATTCTGCGGGATTGCTTCAATGAATCGGTGTTATCGCCTGGTCTATAGTCGTTCGCGAAACATGCTTGTCGCCGTCGAAGAAACGGCGACGGCGGCAGGAAAATCAGGAGAGACCCGCGGGGCAAGATCGTCCGGCGTCCTTCAATCGCTTCGTCGTCTGCTGCCTGTTGCACTGCTGGCGCTCGCACCCATGCTGTCGTTCGCGCAGATCGTTGCGGGCGGCGCGCACGCCCCGACCGTCATCCAGACGCCGAACGGGTTCGACCAGGTGAACATTAACCGTCCGTCTGGCGCTGGCGTGTCGGTCAATACCTACAACCAGTTCGACATTCAGCAGCGCGGCGCGATTCTAGACGTCGTAACCGGCGCGAACAGCGTCGACTACAACACGCTCAATGCAACGCCGATTGCGGCCGATGGCGCAGCGCCGGGTGTCTCGATCGACGTCAGCAATCTCGGAGGAATGTACGCCAACCGCATCCAGTTGGTCGGGACGGAATTGGGTGTCGGTATTTCGCTCAAGGGCATCACGGCCGCGCAATCGGGCGACCTCGTGCTGACCACGGCGAGCAAGCTGGTGCTGGCAGGCCAGACGAACGCGAGCGGCAATATCGTCGCGAATGCACAGGACATCGACAACAGCGGCACGACCTACGCGCAGCAGAACGTCAGCCTGACCACGGCGGGCGCGCTGACGAACAGCGGCATGGTTGCGGCGCAGCAGAACACGACTGCAAGCGCGGGTTCGGTCAGTTCGACCGGCACGCTCGCGGCGGGCGTGAACGGCGACGGCTCGCTGGCGCAATCAGGCGACTTGAATGTGAGCGCGTCCGGCGCAGTCACGGCGATGGGCCGCAATGTGGCGGGCGGCAATGCGAGCGTAAGCGGCGCGGCGGTCAATCTCGCGGGCGCGACGAATTCCGCGAACGGTGCGCTTGCGCTGGCTGCAAACAGCGGCGACCTGCTGCTGAACACGGCGGTGAAGACCGTCAACTAGGTCAGCGCGACCGGCGCGACACGCACCACGACGACGCTCGGCCCCGTCGCGAACCTGAATGTCGCTGGCAATGCGGTCATCGTGACGGGCGGCAACGTTTTGAGCAGAACGCGGGCAATCTGAACGTCGGCGGCAACCTCGGTAGGGCAAGGACATGAACGTCACGGGCAGCGCGATCACGCTCGACAAGGGCACCGCGACGCTCGCCGCAGGGGGCAACGTCAACATTGGCACGGCAACGGAAACGCATGTCAGCAACGAACAGGAGCAGCATCAACACAGCAACGGTCTGAGTGGCAAGGATGTGGCGAGTTCGAGCAACTCGACCACCACGCTGTCGCAAGGAAGTCTGGTATCCGCCGACGCCGTCAAAATCGCAAGCGGCAAGGATATCAACGTCGCGGGCAGCACAATCGTCGCCACGAACGACGTGTCGCTCAATACCACGCACGACGTGAATATTACGACGACGCAGGACAATCACACCACGTCGGGCTACTACCGCGAGCGTCAGTCCGGCTTGGGTGCGGGCGGCGGCATCGGCATCTCGGTCGGCACCCAGACGCAGACTAATACGGCGAACACATCGTAGGTGACCAATACAGGCAGCACGGTCGGCTCGCTCAACGGAAATCTGAGCATCGTCGCGGGCAATGACCTGCACGTCACGGGTAGCGCGACCTGATCGCCGCGAAGAATGTCACCGGCACGGGCGCAAACGTCATCATCGACGCGGCGACCGACACAATGCACCATGACGAGACGCAGTCCGTCGACAAGAGCGGGTTCACGCTGGCCGTCAAGTCGCCCGTACTCGATGCGATATCGAATACGGGCGACCAGGCGCATGCAGCCAGTCATAGCCAGAACGATCGCGCGGCCGCGCTGCACGGCATGGCCGCGGCAAGCAGCGCGCTCGACGCGGCGAACGGGCTCGGCGCACTGGCAAACGGTGCAGCGCCCGAAGTGAAGGTCGAACCCAGTTATGGCACGGTCGCGAAACTGCCTGACGTGAACAACCTGCTCGACAGGCAGTCGGACATGTTGGCGGCAGCGAGCGCGGCCGGCGAAGCGGTCTCGCGCCGCGTCGGCGATTTTGCACAATCGAAGTATGACGAGGCGAAGGCCAACGGCGACCAGGCTGGGATGGACGCATGGAAGGAAGGCGGCATTGCGCGGGCGGAAATGCAGGCGGCGGGCGCGGCTATCGTGACCGGTCTCGCGGGCGATAACGCCGTGGGTGGCGCGGCCGGTGCGGGTATTGCGTCGATTGCTGCGGGCAAGCTGAACGAACTCAGCGGTGCAATTGAAGGTTCGAACCCAACCGGCAACGCGGACATGAACCAGGCACTCGGCAACATTGTGGCGAATGCAATTGCGACGGGTATAGGTGGTGCGGTGGGTGGGAACGCGGGTGCGGTGTCGGGGTATGACGTTGATCGCTACAATCGACAGTTGCACCCGGATGAAAAGCCGGCGATCAAAAACCTCGCCAACGGGGACCCCGATAAGGAACATCGTCTTGAGGCGGCAGCGTGCGCGCTTGTTCAGTGCGCGGCCGAGTATGCGCCGGGAACGGCGGACTATGCTAAATATTCAGCGCTGCAAACCGAAGGCGCAGCCTTTACAAGTGAACAGGCACAACTCAAGAACTACAACGGGACGTACTTCTCGACAACTGGCTATGGCGGTATGGTGCAGCAGACACCGGGTAGCAGTATGTTCAAGTACAGTGCAGGTGATGCGCAGGCTGACCATAAGTCGTCACTTGCGGCAATGGCAGCACAACGTCCGGGGTCAGTCGATTATGTGACTATCCAATACGGTGCCGGGGTTGGTGGCGGCTTGACAATTAATACGCACAACGGAAACGTCTATTACGGCGCATCCATTGCCGCGTCTCGCTCCGCAGGAGGAGCCATCACGGCAGGAGTTATTACCGATAACGTCGGTCAAAACTCACTAGATAAGGGGAAGCTTACCGATGAATTTCTTTCTGGTCAGTCTGCTGGCGAGAGTGGGTGCGCTTTCGGTGCATGTCTAGGTGTCAATCACAGCATGGGAGGATCAACCGCTTTTGAATTCGGAATAGGTTTTGGAGGATTTACAAAGGCTCCCAATGTTGACGGCAATGCTGCATTCGGCTACTCAGGTCAGATTTCAAATCCACTCAAAAAACAATAAGGAGCTGCACGTGAAAAATATTTCCTAAGGAATTTGATGCTGCTGATGTTGTGGATCACACTGACGATTTGGATCATCACACGGACGCCCTCCCGTACAGTGGCAGAAGGAAAATTGGAGGCGATGGTTTCGGATTTGGATTTTATGTTCAAGAATGGGACGATCCTGTCTAAACATGAAAACGCTAAAACCGGTGCTGCTCTTGCACTTTACAACGTCGATGCTTCAACTTGGGGAGAAAAAAGGCGGTCATGCTCAAGGACTATCTTGCAGCTAAAGGCTGGACTTCTGTCGAAGAAAATTCTCAAGTATATGTTAATGTGCAAAAACGAAATGAAAGCATTGATTTCCAGGAAAGCGGGCAAAGTTTCTGGGAAGGGTTCGGAGAAGGATATTTACTCGGTGAGCATGGAATTTAACGCAGGAACCAAAGATTTTGCGGCTAATCCATGAACCGGTTTAACCGTCAGTTGCATCAGGACGAGAAGGCAGTAATCAAGAAATTAGCGAACGGCGGCGTGGACAAAGAACATCGTCTGGAAGTGGCGGAATGCGCTCTAGTTCACTGCGCGGCGGAATACGCGCCCGGTACGGCTGATTATGCGAAATATACGGCGCTGGAGCAGGAAGGCGCGAACTATATAGTCGAACAATCGCAATTGCAGAGCTACAACGGGACATTCTTCTCGACGGCTGGTGCTGGCGGTATGGTGAGACAAACATCAGGTAGCAGCCTGTTCAAATATGGCGCGGACGATTCAAAGGCTGACAGCAATGCATTTGTTTCGAATGTGCTTGCTACCCAACCGGGTAAGCTTGATTACTTAGCCATTGCTGGATCAGCATTCGGTGGTTCAGCAAGCATCGCTGTCAACTTGCACAACGGCAACGTCTACATGGGCGGAGGCGGTGCTGTTCCGGTGGCACCTGCTGCCGCTATCACTTTTGGTGTCATTGCTGCCGCTGTTAACAAGGCTCCCACTATTCAAGCAGACAAAACAGCTATCTCGGTGGGTCATTTGGCGGAAATGTCTGCGCATACGGTGGATGTATTGGAGGTACCCACGCCATCGGTGGCGATACTTCTATTGAAGTCGGTGTAGGCTTTGGTGGATTCATCCTAGGCGAAAGCGATGTCGTCGTATTGGTCAGGCGCTCGAAGCCCTGGACATTCGTCGCTTCCGTGGACAACTCGGGTACGGAGTCGGCAGGCAAATGGCAAGGCAACATCAGCCTCGGAATCGACAACCCGTTTGGCCTGAACGATATTTTTACTGTTGGCGCGAATCAGGATTTGTCGTTCGGCAACAAGGCGCTCGGTTCGCACGGCTTCAACGGTTCCTACTCTGTGCCGTGGGGGTACTGGACCGCGACACTCTCGGGTAACACGAACACGTACTACCAGAACATCGCGGGCGTGAACCAGACCTTCGTGTCGAGCGGCAATTCGCAGACTGCGGCGCTGCGCATCGCGCGCGTTATCTCGCGCGATCAAAACGACGTGCTCGGCGGCTATGTGCAGCTATCGAAGCGCTTCGGCGACAGCTTTATCGACGACACAACGATACCGACGCAAGCGCGTAACAACACGTTTCTCGAGCTTGGCGTGACTGACCGCCATTACCTCGGCGCTGCGCAGTTTGACGGGACACTTGCGTATCGTCAGGGCATCGGTGGTCTTGGCGCGACGCCAGACCCCTATGTCAACGGCCCGACGTACCGCTTCCATATGGCCGTGCTCGACGCGAACCTGTCGGTCCCGTTCGCCATCGCGAACCAGCCATTCCGGTACGTCACGACGTTTCACGGTCAGTTCACGGACGACACGCTGTTCTACATCGACGATCTGACTATCGGCAGCCGCTATACCGTTCGCGGTTTCGATGGCGAAACGATGCTCGCGGCAGAACGCGGCTTCTACTGGTGCAACGAATTGCAATGGCCGGTTTTCCAGACGGGACAAATGCTGTATGCGAGGATCGACTACGGGCGCGTGTTCGGACCGAACACGGCGGCACTGGTGGGGACGCAACTTGCAGGAGCGGTAGTGGGTATTCGCGGCGGCCTGCCGGCCAATTATGTCGGCGTGACTTACGACCTGTTCGCCGGTACGCCGATCTACAAACCGGAGGGATTCCCGACCGCGCGATGGACGGTCGGGTTTCAGTTGACGGCGCAGTTCTAGGCGCGCTGCGCCTGCTGGATATACGAACGGCGCAGGATGCCTGGCGTTTCGTCCATCAGCTTGAACGCTTCGTCGGCACTCAGGCGCATATCCGGCAGGCTTCGCGCATCCTGCACGATTGCTCCCACCAGTTCACGCCAGACCTCGCTGTCTGCGGTTTAATTCTCGACGGTATCGAGTAGAAGTAAAAGTGCGGTCCGCTCATTGGCGCGGTCTTCGATCGTAATGGCGGGATTGCGAAGGATGTTTGCGGAGAGAAGTGAGACGGCGCGGAACTGCGCGATAGACACATCGCAGCGCTTGAGGGTAGACATTGCCAGTTGGGTGTAGCGGTCGGCCCGGTCGTGTTGCTTTTTCGTTGATTGATGTTTCACGGTATTGCGTTCTCTTGCGCGTGTTCGGTCAACAGCCACCCGGCAAGGTGGTCTTCATGCCAGCGCGTGTGCATGACAATCAGAATCGAATCTTCGGCCAGACGCGGATAGACGACGGACCTGTACCAGTCCCGAACCATCGCGCGATACGTTGGCGATTCCTCATCCGCGCGCGAGCGGAAAGGCGTGCATATTTCCCGCGAAGAAACAGATGATCGTTTGCTTTCAGTTCTTGGTGACGAGCTTGGCTCGGACGATTCGCAAGCGGATATTGACGCGGCGGTGCGGCGGCATTTTGCCGGCGAGTGTGCCAATGCTCAGGAATCAGCAAAGCAGGTCAGGGAGAAAATCGCCGAAATAACCACCGAGATCACAAACCTGACCGCGGTACTGGCAAGGATCGGTGTTTCCGTCGCGATTATGGAATCGCTGTCGCAGAAGGAAAAAGAGAGGGAAGCATTGCAGCGGACGCTCGTTCAGACGCAGGTAAGCGCGGACCAGTTCACGGACATCGCAAGGCGAGTTCGCGAAAAGACGATAGAGCTAAGGGAGACGTTATCGGGAGACGCCACAGCGGAAGCACGAACAATCATCGCGACGCTTATGGGACCCGCTTATGGGACCGATCGGGATTGAAGTAAGAGAAGGATCTTACTTTGCCACCTACGACGACGTTTCCGAACGGCTGCTTGCCTATGCTGCTGGGAACGTGTCTCTAGGTGTGGTTGCGGGGGTAGGATTTGAACCTACGACCTTCGGGTTATGAGCCCGACGAGCTGCCAGACTGCTCCACCCCGCGTCCGTCGAAGGAAAATTATAGGGCAAACGGCGAGCGGATGCAATAGCCGTTTAAGAATGCATGCCACCGTGCACGCTGCAGCTCGCTGCTTGCGGCCCCACGCGCTTTCAGAGAGGTCGCGCGATGCGTGGCCGGCGTCGTATCGCGAAAGGCCCGCAGAGGACGCTGCGCTAGAATCGGAATCTCCCGGCGCCGCCGTCATGCGTTGTCACGCCGTTCGCGAAGTCTGCACGACGAACCGCGGCGAGACGCGCGACGACTCCGCGTGCCATGCACGACGACGCGCCTGCACTTTCACTCGTCCTCGGAGTTCCATGGACATCGCTCACGATCTGCAGGTCATTGCCGCTCAGGAACACGCGCTCGTGTTTCCTCAATTCGATGCTGACCGCGCCTAGCAAATCGGTGCCTATCTGCACGAGGTCGCGAAGGCGCGCGGCATCGCGGCGGCCATCGACGTGCGCACGTTTGGTCAACCGCTCTTTTTCAGCCTGCTCGACGGCGCGACGCCCGACAACGTGGACTGGGCGCGCCGCAAGGGCAACACGGTCGCGCATTTCCGGCGCAGTTCGTACGCGATCGGCCTGAAGATGCAGCAGGCGGGCAGCACGCTCGCCGACAAGCACGGGTTGCCCGCCACCGAATATGCGTCGCACGGCGGCGCGTTCCCGTTGACGGTTGCGGGCGCGGGCGTGATCGGCTCGATCACCGTTTCCGGCCTGCCGCAGCGCGCCGACCACGAGTTCGTGGTGGAGGCGCTCTGCGCCCACCTCGGTCACGACTACAGCAAGCTCGCGCTTGCAAAGGCCTGAGCCCATGCGGGTGCCGCCTTACGCATTGCTTGGCATTGCCATCGTGGCCGAAGTGATTGCGACCTCGGCGATGCGGGCGTCGGACGGTTTCTCGCGGTTCGTGCCGTCGGCGGTAGTCGTGCTCGGCTACGCCGTCGCCTTTTACTGCCTGTCGCTCACGCTGCGCAGTATTCCGGTCGGCATCGTCTACGCGGTGTGGTCGGGCGCCGGCATCGTGCTGATCACGCTCGTCGCGCTGCTGTTGTACGGCCAGATGCCCGACGTGCCGGCCGTTATCGGCCTCGGACTGATCATCGCGGGGGCGCCGTGCTGAACATGTTTTCGAAGATGCAAGCGCATTGAAGCGCGGCGCCGGCGGCTTTGCGGGGCGCCGGCACGCCGCCGCCGCGCCGGCACGCCGCCGCCGCGCCGGCGGGCGGGAAGGGTGCAGAGCGGTGCGAAGGACGCCAGAAGCGCGAGGCACGCTAAAAGCGCCGACGCCGCCTACTTGCAGCGGATGATCATCGAGCGGTTCTTCACGTTGGCCGACACGACGTTCGTCACGCTGCCGCCCGCGGTGCCGCCTTCGTCGTTGTCCTTCGACACGATGTCGTAACCCGTCGCGCCGCACACTTTGTGCCTGCCTGCACATAACACGAGGCCCAGCTCGAATCGGCGCCGGCGCCGCTGCAATTCACCGCAAAGCCGGTCTGGCCGTTGGGCAGATTGATCAGCGAAGTGGTGTTCGACGACGCGCAGCCGGCGACGCCCGCGCCGATGGCGAGCGCGGCCGGCAACCCGGCAAGAAGGGACGTGCGGCGCAGCAGAG
The DNA here is from genome assembly GCA_940746715.1 of uncultured Paraburkholderia sp. Taxonomy (GTDB): domain Bacteria; phylum Pseudomonadota; class Gammaproteobacteria; order Burkholderiales; family Burkholderiaceae; genus Paraburkholderia. The sequence goes on along the minus strand of CALNWN010000001.1, from coordinate 257,000 downwards.
CCCGCGCGAGGCCATGTCGACGGCGGCGCTCGCGCAGCAGTTGCGTCATGAAATGCATTGTGTTTGATTCCTTTGATGAGGTGAGCTTGCGGCGGCGCGCCCGCTCACGGTGTTTCGATCGTGATGCCTGCCGCGCTGACCAGCCGGCGGCTTTCCGTGCCGCTTTCGGTGGCCGCGTCTTCCCAGATGCTGATGGCTCGGGCGATGTCGATGCCGTGACTTTCGGCATACGCAAACCATCGGTTCGCCGCGTCCGGCTCGGGCAGTTCGTGGTCGTGCAGAAAATATTTTCCCATATTGCGCTCGCTGAACTCCAAAGGCGCTCCTGCCGGAGCACGGAGCGTGCCGGTGCTCCTCTTTGACCGTCGCCAGGCGCACAAGTGCGGCGCAGGCGCGCGACCATGGCAGGACAACCGCAGCCCGCGCAGAACTATTTCGCTTGCCGCGCGCCTTACCTCCATTATCGCAACTAGGAGAACGACTATGGCTGAGCGGGTCAGCGGCCCTTATCGCGGCTATTACATTAGCGCCGCCGCGCACATTAGCGCCGCCGCGCGCCTCGTGCCGGCAGCGGACGCAGAAGATGGGGCAGGCAACTACGTCGGTTCGGTAAGCCTCGCCGAGCTCGGTCCCGACGACTCCCACCGCATGGAAACCTTGCTGGATCTGGGCGGCAAGGAGCGCTTTAACAGCGAAGAGGAGGTGCTCGCCTTCGTCGAACAGGCGGCGCGCGATTACGTCGACGGACTGCTCGGAGGGCGCTCATGACGGCGCGCCCTGCTCGAGCGCGCGCCGTGGCCCGAAATCAGGTGCGAGACGAAGCCCACACCGAAGCGCGAAGCCAGCCTCACGCTGAAGCGCAGGCGCAAGCCGGCGGCCAAGGGCGCGCCGCGGCGGAGTGGACCGTAGTCCGGCCCCGCGAGTACCATCGCGAGTACCATATTCGGGTCGTCCGGGGCCGGCCGGTTTTCGCGGGCTCCGGTTCTGTGCCGGATAATTCTGATGAGGCGACCATGGAAATCAGGTTTCCCGCGGGCGCGCCAGCCTACCGCGACTCCAATCTGACCGTGCCCTGTGCGATCTCCGTCGAGGCGCTCGAAGACCACTTCGGCGCGCACACGGAAAACGAGGAAGGCTGGATGCGCGCGTTCGACGCCGGCCGTCCGCGCATCGAAGCCGTTGCTCGCGAGCACTTGCAGATCAGCAACGGCACGCCGGTGCTGCTCAAAAGCGGCCATTTTCCGCCGGGAAACGTCGCGGGGTAAGATGCCAAGTGCCGCGCGTGCCGCGTCGCGTAACCCGTAACCCGTGCCGCAGTTAGCAGGCAGCGCTGACGCGGCAGCAGCATGCCGCATCGCCGTCCAGCGCGCGAGCGTGAAAACCCCTCGCGCACCTCTTCCCTTGGCCGGCGTCCCCGAGACAGCGAACACGCCCATGCCGCAGGCACGTGATAACGTTGGGTTTCCCATGACTCTCGCCGCCGCGCGTCGTCTTCCATGTCTTATTCCGCCTCGCCTGCAGCCAGCGACGAAATCGCGACTTACGTAGCCAACCGCATCGGTTTCATCGAGCTCGAAAGGCCGCAAGCGCTCAACGCGCTGTCAATCGGCATGATTCGCGCAATGCATGCTGCGCTTGACGACTGGTCCGACAATCCGGACGTGCTCGCGTTCGTGCTGCGCAGCCAGCATCCGCGGGCGTTCTGCGCGGGCGGCGACATCCGCTTCCTGTACGAGTCGGCGCGGCGCGGCGACGAGGACGCGCGCGACGCGTTTTTCATCGAGGAATACCGGCTCAATCACGCCATTTTCACTTATCCGAAGCCCTACATCGCGTTGATGAACGGCGTCGTGATGGGCGGCGGCGTGGGCATTTCGCAAGGCGCGCATCGCACGGGCGGGCTGCGGGTCGTCACGCAGCCCACGAAAATGGCCATGCCCGAAACGCGCATCGGCCTCTTTCCGGATGTCGGCGCGAGCTGGTTCCTCGCGCGCACGCCGGGCGCGATCGGCCGGTATCTCGCGGTGACGGGCGAAACGATCGGCGCGGCCGACGCGCTGTACGCCGGTCTCGCCGACGCCTATATGGAAGACGCCGCGTTGCCCGCGCTCGTCGATACCTTGCGGAGCGAACTGTTCGAGCGCGGCGCGGATGTGGTGGCGTGCGTCGAGCGCGAATGCCGCGCGTATCAGGTCGCGCCGCCGCCGGAGAGGAGTCGCCGCTCGCTCGCGCGCGAGCGCTCATCGACCGGCATTTCGTGCTGCCGGACGTGCGGCGCATTCTCGCTTCGCTTAGCGAGAAGTGGGACCGCGATAGCGCCGATTGGGCGGAACAGGTCATCGCCGTATTGCGCGAGCGCTCGCCGCTTTCGATGGCGGTATCGCTCGAGGTCGTCACGCGCGCGGAAGGCTCGATGGCCGACGTGCTGCGCGGCGACCTCGATCTCACGCGCTCGAGTTTTCTCAATGGCGATGCCGTGGAGGGCATTCGCGCGCGCATCATCGACAAGGACAATGCGCCGCGCTGGCGCTTTGCGCGCATTGAAGACGTCGGCGCCGCGGACGTGGCGAAGATGTTCGAAAGCCCTTGGCCGGCGGGCGAACATCCGCTGCGCGACCTGCGCAGCTAGTCGCCCGGCTGAGCGTTCAACGCGTGTTCAACGCGTGCTCGACCCCCGCTCAACCCGTGCTGGCCTGAGCGAACGACAAGCGCTGGCGAGGCGCTCAGTCCGTTTATTCGCTTGCCATGAAGGCGCGCATGAAGACGAGCGCGCCCCAACCCCACATCGCGTTCGCCGCAAAACCCATGGCGAGGCGCGGCAGCATGTTGCCGCTCGGCCAGATGCCGCGAATGGGACCGACCACGAACACGCTGGCCGCCGTCAAGACGATGCCGCCGAACACGAAAGCCGGCAGCCACGGCGCACGGCGCACGGCGCTCGGGCGCGACGCGCAAAAGCCACGCCATCAGCACGGCCCAGAACGCGCTCCAAATCGCGTTGGCGATGAACTCGGGCAAGCCAAGCGGTACAAACGGGGCAGTGGAGAAACCGCTTTGATCGACGACGCCCGCCGCATGCAGCAGCGCGAGCGTGGATTCATGAAAGAACAGCGATGCCAGAAAACCGGCGACGAACGGCAGGATGAGTTTTTGCATGCATTGCACCGCCAGGGTACAGGCGCGTGATTCGCATTGCCTGTACCGGATGATTGGAAACGTGCGCCATTATATCCAGCGCTAGCGGCTTTTCCGTGGGCCTGTCGCGTCGCGTTCGTATGCTTTAGCGTCGCGCTAATCACAGAAGTGGAAAACCTAAGCTCAAAAAAATCGTTCAAAAGCCGCGCCGCCGTCCATAGACTGTTTCTCCATGCGAACGGTGCCTCGCGCCGTTGCCTTTAGCGTCGATACCGCAACTTTCCGTCCTTTCGCGATGCGCCGCCGGTTCATCTCCGATGACCGGCCGGATGCGCGCGGCCGGCGTGTGCGTATGCGCGTGCGTGTGCCTGCTGATCCGTTTTATTCGCGGCATGCACCGTCCAACCCAATCCAGTTTTGAATACGCGGGGAGCAGCAAATGAATGTGTTCTGGTTCATTCCGACTCATGGCGACAGCCGTTATCTCGGCACGTCGCAAGGCGCGCGCGCAGCCGACTACGACTATTTCCAGCAGATCGCCGCCGCCGCCGATACGCTCGGCTGCGAGGGCGTGCTGCTGCCGACGGGACGTTCGTGCGAAGACGCCTGGGTCGTCGCCTCGAGCCTGATTGCCGCAAAGAAGCGCCTGAAGTTCCTCGTGGCGATCCGGCCCGGCATTTCGTCGCCGGGTCTTGCCGCGCGCATGGCCGCCACCTTCGACCGTCTGTCGAACGGGCGCCTGTTGATCAACGTCGTGACGGGCGGCGACGCGGCCGAGCTCGAAGGCGACGGCGTGTTCGTCGATCACGACACGCGCTATGAGATCACCGACGAGTTCCTGCACATCTGGCGCAAGCTGCTCACGGCCGCGCACACCAACGACGCAATCGACTTCGACGGCAAGCATCTCAAGTCAAAGGGCGGCAAGGCGCTCTATCCGCCGGTGCAGAAGCCGCATCCGCCGCTGTGGTTCGGCGGTTCGTCGCCGGCCGCGCACGACATGGCGGGCGAGCATATCGACACCTACCTGACGTGGAACGAGCCGCCCGCGGCCGTCGCGAAGAAGATCGCCGACATTCGCGGCCGAGCATGGCCGCACGATCCGCTTCGGCATCCGCCTGCATGTGATCGTGCGCGAGACGGAAGAAGAAGCATGGGCCGCCGCGGACAAGCTGATCAGCAAGCTCGACGACGACACCATCGCCCGGGCGCAGGCATCGTTTTCGAAGATGGACTCCGAAGGCCAGCGCCGCATGGCCGCGCTGCACGGCGGCAAGCGCGGCGGGCGCGGCGGGCGCGCCGAGCTCGAGGTCTATCCGAATCTGTGGGCCGGCGTGGGTCTCGTGTGCGGCGGTGCGGGCACCGCGCTCGTCGGCAATCCTGAACAGGTGGCGGCGCTCATGAAGGAGTACGCGGAGCTCGGCATCGAGACCTTCATTCTGTCCGGCTATCCGCATCTCGAAGAGTCGTATCGCTTTGCCGAACTGGTGTTTCCGCTGCTGCCGAACCGCCGCAACAAAACCTCTAACGGGCCGCTGTCGGGACCGTTCGGCGAGATCGTCGGCACAACTATCTGCCGAAGGCGGCGAGCGCGAGCTGAGCGTCGTCCGCTTGCATCCGCCACCTTCGACAGGCAATGAGGACAGTCATCATGGCTCAATCCACTGTAAGTGTGCAACGCGATGAAGCAGCGCCTGGCGGCGCGGCTGTCGGCCCCGCGCTGGTCTCCGCTTTCGCGTCGTTGCGGCAAATCGGCGCGTCGCTCGCGCCGTGGATCGTACCGCTCCTGATTCTGCTCGCATGGGAAGCCGCCGCGCGCAGCGGCGTGCTGTCCACCCGCGTTCTGCCCGAACCGCTCGCCGTCGTGAAGGCGGCGTGGTCGCTCATCCAGTCGGGCGAAATGTGGGCCGACGTGAAGGTCAGCACGTGGCGCGCGGTCTCCGGTTTCGCGATAGGCGGCGGCATCGGCCTCACGCTCGGACTCGCGACAGGCCTCTTCAAGCCCGTGGAACTCGCGCTCGACTCGACCGTGCAGATGATCCGCAACATTCCGGCGCTCGCGATGATCCCGCTCGTGATCCTGTGGTTCGGTATCGAGGAGCAGGCCAAGGTGTTCCTCGTCGCGCTCGGCGTGTTTTTTCCGGCCTACGTGAACACGTTTCACGGTATCCGTTCGGTCGATGCCAATCTGATCGAAATGGCGCGCAGCTACGGCGTGAAAGGCTTGGCGCTGTACCGCCATGTGATTTTGCCGGGCGCGTTGCCGTCGATTCTGGTCGGCGTGCGCTTCGCGTTCGGGCTGATGTGGGTGACCTTGATCGTCGCCGAAACGATTTCGGCGCAATCGGGCATCGGCTATATGACGATGAACGCGCGCGAATTCCTGCAGACTGATGTGGTGGTCGGCATTCTGCTGTACGCTGCGCTCGGCAAGATCGCCGACGTGCTGGCGAAAAGCCTCGAGCGCCTGTCCTTGCGCTGGCACCCGGCCTATCAACGAGGAGGTAAGGCATGAGCGCAACCACTTTCTCGGCGTCGTTCGGCGGTATCGCGGGCAGCGATCTGGAAGCCGAACTGGCGCAGGCGCGCGTCGCGGATCATGACGCGGAGGTGGCTGCGGATCTCGATGGCCGCGAGGCGGGACATCGCCATGCGCACGCGCAACGGCGGGTCGTGACGCCGACGGGCGCCGCGGCGCGCAGCGGCGCGAGCGACGGCGGCGGCGCCGGCCGTACCGACCGCGGCGGCGGCAAACAATACGGCGAGCGCAAGGTGCTGGCGGACTTCGATCTGTCGATTAAGCGCGGCAGTTTCGTCGCGATTGTCGGCCGCAGCGGCTGCGGTAAATCGACGTTGCTGCGGCTCGTCGCCGGTCTGGAGAAGACCACGGCGGGCGTGCTCGACAAGCGCGCCGCAGACGGCCGGCCGCTCGACACGCGCATCATGTTCCAGGACGCGCGTCTTCTGCCATGGAAGACCGTGCTGCAGAACGTGATGCTCGGGCTGCCCCGCAGCGCGCGCGACGACGCACGCGCGGTGCTCGCCGAAGTCGGCTTGCTGGAGCGCGCCGACGACTGGCCCGCGCAGCTGTCGGGCGGTCAGCGTCAGCGCGTGGCGTTGGCGCGTGCGCTCGTGCATCGGCCGCAATTGCTGTTGCTCGACGAGCCGCTCGGCGCGCTCGACGCGTTGACGCGCATCGAAATGCATACGCTGATCGAGCGGCTGTGGCGCGAGCACAAGTTCACCGCGTTGCTCGTGACGCATGACGTGCACGAGGCCGTTGCACTAGGCGACCGCATCCTGTTGATCGAAGAAGGGCGCATTGCGCTCGATCAGCCGGTGCCGCTCGAGCGTCCGCGAGCGCGTGCGTCCGCGGGTTTCGCCGCGCTCGAAGAGCATGTGCTGCAGCACGTGTTGAAAAACGCGCCGAACGACGACGCGTTGTCCGAACGGGCTGACGGCGCACGCGGCAGCGATGCGCGCCACACGGGCCGTTTCACGCGGCTGACAGACGTCCGCTGGGCTGTCTGACTCTCCTTCACTCACTGAATCTGAACGCTTTCCTGGAACCATTCGCAATGAGCATTTCCGCAATCAACGTACGCAACCAGTTCAAAGGCAAGGTCAAGGAGATCATCCGCGGCCCGGTCGTGTCCGAAGTCGATGTCGACACGCCGTTCGGCGTCGTGACCTCGGTGATTACCACACGCCCCATCGACGAACTCGACCTGCAGGTCGGCTCCGAAGTCGTCGCGCTCGTCAAATCGACGGAGGTCTCGATCGCGCGCCTGTAAGGGCCGCTATTTCGCGTTCGCGCCGCTCGCGGGCGGCTCGTGCATCATTTTGTCGTTGGTCGGTTTGCGCGGACGCTTGATCGGCATATTGTCCGGATTGCTCGATCCGGTCGCGCCGGAGGCCGACTCGGGCGGCTTCACCATCGACGCGGCGTCGCCAGGTTGCGCGGCCTGCGTGCCCTGCTTCGGTGGGGCGGTGGCGCCCGTCGCGCTTGCCGCGTTCATCTTCGCCCACGCCGCCGTCCCGTTCGCGCCGAGCGCGAGCAACGCGGCGGCTGCGGCGAGCGCGGTCAGAGTGCTTCGCTTCATCTCGTTCTCCTTTTTGCGTTCCTCGCATCCGCCGGCTGGCGTGAGGTTTTCCGGTAGACCCCCGTCCCCCGTGAAAATTCAAGCCAAAGCCATTCCTTCATGACGATTCGCCAACGCGACTTCACTTCTTGTCCTTGAAACTTGCTAGGATAAATTCAGTCACGTCGACGGAGACCGCCATGTCCAAGTCACTGAGCCCCGAAGCGATCGAAGCATTGCGGCGCCTGAACGAAGTGGGCGTCGGACAGCCGGCGCCGAAGTTCCCGCAGTCCGTGACCGCGCAACTCCTCGCGTGCGGTCTTGTGGCCGAAGCGAGCGGCGACGAGGTCGAAATCACCTGCAACGGCAGGCAGTATCTATCCGGCGATTGCGACTGAGCGAGCCGACAGGCGCTTCACGCGATCTGCCGCACGAGAGCCGCAGCGGTTTGCGGGGCGCTGACTGCAGCCCGCCGCGCCGCAGCCAGCGCGGGCGTGTTCGCACCCAATGCCTCGCGATTAGAAACCCAGCCGAAGCAGGAGGGAAGATGGAGCCGAAAGGCCCCGACATGGGCGATTACCAGGAGCGCTATCAGGACTACGACATCGAAGTCGCGGTCGAACAGGTGCTCACGGGCGTCAAGGCGCATTTCCGCGTGCTGCGCGAAAGCGCGGTGGTCGACTGGCGGCTCGTGCATATCGACAGTCTCTGGTCCACCGAGCACGCGGCCGCCGAGGCCGGCTTTCGGGCGGCGCGCGACGTGATCGACGCGGGTCTCGCGGCTTGAGCCAGCCAGCGCGTGAGATTACCGGCCGGTTCGGCTAAGCTTGGCGCCTCGTCATGACTTTGGACCGCCGCCATGCACCTCGCGCCCGCCGTGCCCAGCATCCGTATTTTTTCCGAAGACAAAGCCCGCGAGTTTTACATGGATTTTCTGGGATTCAGTGTCGATTGGGAGCATCGCTTCGGCGATAACTTACCGCTGTATGCGCAAGTGCGGCGCTCGGATCTCGTTTTGCATCTAAGCGAACATCACGGCGACGCAACGCCCGGTTCGACGATTTTCGTGCCGGTACGCAATATCGACGCACTGCATCGCGAGCTTCAGGCGACGAACTATAATTACGCGAGGCCCGGCGTCGAGGCGCTGCCGTGGGGCAAGGTGCTCGAAGTGGCCGATCCGTTCGGTAATCGGATCCGCTTTTGCGAGGTGCAGGAAGAGGGCGAGACGCGACGATAGGCGCGCGTCACGCCTGCCTGCGCCCGTAAACGAAACCGGGCGCCTGCACCGGAACCCGGTGCGGCGCCCAGCTCGCATGCTGCCGCGAGAGCAGCATGGTCGACGGCGAATGCTTAGTGGCCGAAGAACACCGATTGCGGACCGGAAACCGGTTCACGCGTGCCCGATTGCGACGATACGTTGTTCACGCCGCCGTAAGCGTTCGAGTCTGCGTTAGCGCGTTCAGCCGCGACGGTTTGGGCGTTCTGGCCTTGTTGCGACGCGGGCGCGCCGACCGCCGGACGATAGAACGGTGCCGGGCCGTAGCCGCTTGCGAAAGCGGGAGCCGCGACAGCAGCGGAAACAGCGACGAGCAGGGCGGCGATAAACTTGTTCTTCATGGTGTACCTCCAATAATTTCGATTTTCAGGATGGCGTTGCAGGAGCCGGTGCCGTGTCTGCAACGTCGATGGAATGCAGTGTATACCCCTACTATCGAAAATTTGTGCCGATAATCTGAAATTACTATTCTCGCTGCTGAAATAATCAGCGCGAGGCTGGCGGGGTGCGGCTGAGCGGCGCTTTGGCCCGTTTGCGGTGCGCTTTGGGCAGACTAAAGACCTGATCCGCAAGGGGTTTAATGCGCCGCGCGAAGAGGCCGCGCGCCGGCGATTTCCCGCGTTGCGGTAAAATCGCGGTTTCGATTCAAGCCGTCTGGCCGCTTATGTCTTTACCTCGCCCTGCCAGTCCGCGCCGCGTCAGCGTCGCGCCGATGATGGACTGGACCGATCGTCACTGCCGGTCGCTTCATCGCATGATTTCGCGCCACACGTGGCTCTACACGGAGATGGTGACGACCGGCGCGCTGCTGCACGGCGATGTGCCGCGCCATCTGGCATTCACGCCCGACGAAGCGCCCGTCGCGCTGCAGCTCGGCGGCAGCGAGCCCGACGACCTCGCGCGTTCGGCGAAGCTCGGCGAGCAATGGGGCTACGACGAGATCAATCTGAACTGCGGCTGCCCGTCCGAGCGCGTGCAGCGCGGCGCGTTCGGCGCGTGCCTGATGAACGAGCCGCAACTGGTTGCCGACTGCGTGAAGGCGATGCGCGACGTCGTTTCCGTGCCGGTCACCGTCAAGCACCGTATCGGCGTGGACGCCGTCGAGGACTACAGCTTCGTGCGCGATTTTGTCGGCACGGTTGCGCAGGCCGGCTGCGAGGTCTTTATCGTGCATGCGCGCAATGCGATTCTCAAAGGTCTGAGCCCGAAAGAAAATCGCGAGATTCCGCCGCTCAAGTACGACTACGCGTATCGGCTGAAGCGCGACTTCCCGCAACTGGAGATCGTCATCAATGGCGGAATCAAAACGCTCGATGAAGTGGAGATGCATCTCCACCAGCATGTCGACGGGGTGATGCTCGGCCGTGAGGCCTATCACAACCCCTATCTGCTGGCCGATGTGGATACGCGCTTCTATGGTTCGAGCGAAGCGCCGCTTACGCGCGAGCAGGTGGAAGCGAAGCTCGTCGAGTATTGCGCCGCCGAGATGGCGCGCGGCACGTACCTCGGCGCGATCACGCGCCACGCGCTGGGTCTCTATCGCGGGGAAGCCGGTGCGCGCGGCTGGCGGCGCGTGTTGTCCGACAGTAAACGGCTCGCTGCGCGCGACCTCGCGATCTTCGACGAGGCGAGACAGCATCTGCGCGAGCCGGTCGAGATTTTTGAATAAAGGACTAGGCAAACGCCGTTCGTGTTCGTATAATCTCGTTTCTTCGTTGGCGAGCTAGGTTTTTCCGTAATTGCTGCGTGGTTTTGAGCAATTCGGCGGCGAGTCAAAGCAGATTTCAGTGGTGGCTGTAGCTCAGTTGGTAGAGTCCAGGATTGTGATTCCTGTTGTCGTGGGTTCGAGCCCCATCAGCCACCCCAAAGAATTCAGCAGTCAATCATTGCAGCAGTAAGTGATGACGTAAGTGATGACAAACGGCGTTGTGAGAAATCACAACGCCGTTTTTTTGCGCTTTTTGCGCTTTCCCCGGCAGATTTGCGGACCTCAATGACTCCGACCGCCATATCCGCCGCCGTGCCAGTGGCCACCGCCGTGGTAGCAGCAAGCGCCACCCCAGCCGCTCCAGATGCCGACCGTGCCATACACCGACGCATATGGGCGCGCCGTACGCGTAGCCATAGTCGGGGTAGTAGGGTTGCGCGTAGCCGTAGTCATAGGCGGGCGCAACCGCGCATTCGCCGAGGCTGCCGCCGCGGCCAGCAATACCGCCGATGCAAAGAGCCTGCTCACGATAGTATCCCCGTGCTGACATAAAGAATCAGAAAGATCGCATGCGAAGGAGTTCAGCGGTATTTGTGTCCGTGCATTACGGTCGACGAACGTGTCTGTGAGCCGGCTCCACCTCGCGTCGCACCGTCATGCCGAAGGCTGCGGTGGACGCTTCAGTGGCGGCTCGCCTCAGCGCATCCCCCGCACCGTAACAGTTGGTTAATCTTCGGCCGGTCGGAGCGCGGCGGCCGCGCTCATCATCGAGGCGATTCAGTCCTTCAGCGTTTGCGCAACGGCTCGATCAGCGACGACAACCCGTTGTGATCGATCTCATGCATCAACGCGAGCAGCCGCCCGATCTCGCCCGGCGGAAAGCCCTGACTCGCGAACCAGTTCAGATAGTGCCCGGGCAGATCGGCGATCAGACGGCCCTTGTACTTGCCGTACGGCATGGTGCGCGTGACCAGCAGTTCGAGGTGTTCGGGATTCATCGTGATTCGATTGACGCAAGGAAGGTTGGGCGCAGCGTCTTGCAATGGCTGCCGGCACGGCATTCTAGCCGCTGCAGGCATCGCGCCGGCGTGGTAACGTTAGCAGTTTATGTTCATACAACGGATAGAACAGCTTCCATGGAATACCGCAGACTCGGCGATTCGGATGTGCAGGTCAGCCTGATCGGACTCGGCACCATGACGTGGGGCGATCAGAACAGCGAACAGGACGCGCACGCGCAGATCGACTACGCGCTCGATCAGGGCATCAACCTGATCGATACCGCAGAGATGTATCCGGTGCCGCCGCGCGGGCAAACGCAGGGTTCGACCGAGCGCTTTATCGGCACATGGCTTGCGCAGCACCGCGGCGCGCGCGACAAGATCGTGCTCGTCACCAAGATCGCCGGCCCTGCGCGTCAGCCGCATAATCCGCGGCATATCCGCGGCGAAACCAACCAGTTCGACCGCAAGAATCTGACCGAGGCGCTCAACGATAGCTTGAAGCGTCTGCAAACGGATTACGTCGATCTGTACCAGCTGCATTGGCCGGACCGCAGCACGATGACATTCGGCCGCCCGGCGTATCCGTGGGTCGACGACGAATACACCGTGCCGATCGAGGAAACGCTCTCCGTGCTGGCCGATTTCGTCAAGGCCGGCAAGGTGCGCCATGTGGGTGTCTCGAACGAAATGCCGTGGGGCGTCGCGCAGTTCCTGCGCGCGTCGGAGAAGCTCGGCTTGCCGCGCATCGTCAGTATCCAGAACCCGTACAGCCTGCTCAATCGCACCTACGAAGCCGGGCTCTCGGAAATACGCGCATCGCGACAACATCGGCTTGCTCGCGTATTCGCCGCTCGCGTTCGGCTGGCTGTCCGGCAAGTATGAAGGCGGCGCGCGTCCGGCCGGCGCGCGCATTTCGCTGTTCGAGCGCTTCCAGCGCTACAGCAAGCCGCAAACGGTTCAGGCCACGTCGCGTTATGTGGAACTGGCAAGGCGCCACGGCCTGTCGCCGGCGCAGTTCGCGCTTGCGTTCGTCAACAGCCGGCTATTCGTGACCAGCAATCTGATCGGCGCCACGTCGCTCGATCAGTTGAAGGAAAACATTGCGAGCGTCGACGTCAAGCTCTCGCAGCAGGTGCTGGATGAAATCGACGCGCTGCATCAGTTGCAGCCGAATCCCGCGCCTTGAGTCCGCTGGCACTTGCAAACGCAAGACCTGTCAGCACGATGACGGGCAGCGCGAGCAGCATCGACGGAAAACTGGCGTAGCCGAGCGCGCCCGCCACCAGCATGATCGCCGCGCCCGACAGCACCGACTTGCTGGCCGCCCAGATTACTTCGCCGAGCACGATGTCGCCGAGCGTCAACGGTGTGTGCATGATGGCTTCCCAGGTGCGCTGCACGTGCATGCGCGAGAAACCGGAATACATCGACTCGAAGCTCGCGGACATCATCACGCTGGACGCCACCGTGCTCGCCGCGAGGAACGCGATGTACGACACACCGTCGACGCGCCCGACCATCAATCCCAGGCCGAAGCCGAGGCCGAACAGATAGATCATCGGATCGGCGAGATTGCCGAACATCGAGGCGAGCGCGAGCTTTTTCCATACGAGATAGTTGCGGCGCCATACCGCGATCCAGTTCACCGCGTTGGCGGGCAAGGCGGCGAGCGGCGCTTGCCTGCCCGGCGTGGCTTCGTTGCTTCGGTAGGTGCGTCCATGGCAGGTCTCGTGCGGTGTCGGGTGCGCTTTGTGTGCTCTGTTTCGTGCCGTGCGGACGCAAGTCAGTCCTGCATCTCGCGACCCGTTAGTCGCAGAAAGACGTCCTCGAGATTCGCCGGGCGGTGCAGATAGCGCAGGTCCGAGCGCTGCTTGAGCCGCGCGTGCACCGGCTCGGCGTCATTCACATAGCAGAAGAGCGTCTCGCCGCTGATCTCGGTGCGCTGCGCGAGCGGCGCGAGTTCGTCGCGCAACGCGAGCGGATCGGGGCCAAAAATCTCGATGACGTCGCAGCCGATTTCCGATTCGATCAGCGCCCGCGGCGCGCCTTCCGCAATTTTGCGTCCTTCCTCGATCACGCACAGCCGGTCGCATAGCCGCTCGGCTTCCTCCATGAAATGGGTGGTCAAAAGAGAATCGTCTTGCCGCGTCCGAGCAGCGAACGCAACCGCTCCCAGATCAGGTGCTGCGCCTGCGGGTCGAGTCCGGTGGTCGGCTCGTCCATGATCAGCACGTCCGGATCGTTGACGAGCGCGCGCGAGCGTGAGGCGCCGCTTCATGCCGCCGGACAGTTCGCTCACGCGCGCGTCGGCCTTGCTTTCGAGGCGCGCGAATTCGAGCAGCGACGGCACCATCGCGCGGCATTGGGCGCCGCTTAGGCCGAAATATCGGCCGAACACCAGCAGGTTTTCGCGGACCGTGAAGTCCGGATCCAGGTTGTCGAACTGCGGCACCACGCCGACGCGGGCCCGCGCGACGCGCGCGGCCGGGTATCGGCTCGCCGCAGAGATGGATCGCGCCGCGTCCGGCGCGGCGATGCCGAGCAGCATGCGCAACGTGGTGGTCTTGCCGGCGCTGTTCGGCCCGAGCAGGCCGAAACACTCGCCGGTGTCGACATGAAACGACAGTCCGTCGACAACCTTCTTTTCGCCGTAGCTTTTTTCGACCTGGTGAAGTTCGATGGCGGTGTCGGGCATGGAAGAGATCGAGGCTCCGGGAAAAGGCGCGAATGAGCGGCAAGGCTGCTCATTCTAGGCCATCGGCTGCGAACGGTTGGCCCGTGTGCCGCGCCGGCATCGCCGCTTTTTGCACTGCGGCATCCGCGCCATGGGTTGTGTCGAGGTGGCGCAGGCCTCGTCTGCACAAGGCAGGGGCACGTGCAAATCGCAGTTAGCGTTTTCCATCCCTTGCAAGCTGAATTGCGGCGCACCATGATTGACTCAGACCGCGCTTTTGCGGAAAGGGGAAAACGATGGCGAGCTACCAGAAAATCCTGCTGTGCTACGACGGCTCGCGCGAAGGCCGCAAAGCGCTACGCTGCGGCGCCGATCTTGCACTGGATCTCAAAGCGGAAACGCACCTGCTCTCGGTGGTGGATATGCGCTCCAGCATTGAGCAAAGTGCGGGCCTGCTGACCGACGTGGCGTGCGGCAGCTTTGAAAAGACAGCACGCGACATTCTGCAAGAAGGCGTCGACTGGCTGACGGAGCGCGGCGTGAAGGCGCAGGGGCACTTTGCGTTCGGCCATCCAATCGACGAGATTGCCAATCTGGCCAATGAACTGCACGTGGACCTCGTGGTGGGCCACCGTTGCCGCACCGGTCTGTCGCGATGGTGGATGGGCGCGGGCAACACGCCGCTGCTCGACCGTGTGTCGTGCAGCATCCTGGTCGCGTGTTCGTCGGCGCAGGAGCAGCAGCAGGAAGCGGCCTGAGCGGCCGACGAGCCTGGCGAAGCAGAATGCGCCGCCCCCGCGCGGCTGCTCACTCGTTGAGATTGACTGCGGCCAGTTTCCACGTGAAGAGGCCTTGGCGCCGGAAGATCGCGGAATAACGCGCGTCGCCGGCGCCATGCTGGTACGTCACGGCGAACTCGTTGAGCCCGCGATAGCCGGCGGTGGTTTGCGGCGGCGTGGGGCTGCGGCCCGCATCGCCGCCGGCCGGGTTTGCGCCGTTGCCGGCGCTTTGATCCGCCGGCTGAGCGGCGCCTCGCGATGCAGGCGCCGGTCCGTTTGCCCCAGCCGGATTGTCGGCAGCCGGCGGCGTGGGCGGTCGCTCGCCAGGTTCGCCGCGCGGCGGCATACCGTTGAGCAAGGCGGCCACGCCGTCGGGCGTCGCATAGGCGTCGACCAGCGGACCGATCAACGCCACGCCGATCATCGCCCCGATCGCGGCTAACGGATTGCCGTTGCCGTGTGCGTCGAGCCGCCGCGTCAGCAAGCCGGTGACCTGCTGCTTCAGACTTTCGCGCAACCCAGGGAAATCGACGTACTGATTGACGGTTTGCGCGTCTCGCGCATCGGCGGCGCGTTTCAGGTTATTGAGCGCGATATACGGCGATGCATAGGCGAAACCCAAGCCCGCGATGAGCGCAATAACGATCAGCGTGACGACAAGCGGACGGGTGCCGCGATTCTTGCGTGTTGAAACGGCCATCGGTTGGAATTCTCCATCAGCTCCAGCAACTGTCGTGCAATGTTTGCACCCGACGGCGCGCACACCTCACCGCCGTTCAGGACTCGAACACCGCGCCCTGAACGTTGGTTTCTTCGGCGATGCAACGGTCGATCATGCGGCAGACCGCGTCCACCGTGCCGACCATGATGAGCCGCGACGGCCCGTGATAGACCCGCACCGGCGCGCGGCGCGCCGGCTCCGCCGTATTGAGTCCCGAATTCAGTGATACCCGGGCGAAGACCGGCAATGACGACGGCAGCGCGGCATGCCCGCCGGAGCCGTTTATCGGCGAGTCGAACAGCGACGCGGTGGCGGCCGTGGATGCTTCGATCAATGAGTAAGGCACCAGCTTGCGCAGATGGCGCAGACGGCCGAACTGGCGAAAGGGCAACAGGCGGGCAAGGCGTTCCATGAGGCTCTCCGGGCGATTCAACATAGTGGCTGCCTGTTACCGGCAGCCCGGCGACGACAGCTTGGTCGGTGGCAGGCGAGGGCGGAAGGCGAGGGTAGACGTGCGGCGTTGCCGAAAACCACCCACCCCGCTGGCGCAATCAGAACTCGCCGGGGCGGATCAGCCCGACGGCGATGCCTTCCAGCGCGAAGTCCGCACTGCCTGTCTCGACAAAGATGTTCTCGTAATCGGGGTTCTCGGCAATCAGCTCGATGCCGTTAGGCCGGCGCTTCAGACGCTTGACCGTGACGTCATCGCCGAGCCGGGCAATGATGATCTGGCCGTCTTTCGCCTCGCTTCGCTTCTGCACGGCGAGCAGGTCGCCGTCGAAAATGCCCGCGTCGCGCATGGAAAGGCCGCGCACCTTGAGCAGGTAGTCGGGCTTGCTCGAGAAGAGCGCCGGGTCGCACGCGTAGTGCTGCGCGATATGTTCCTGCGCGAGGATCGGACTACCGGCCGCCACCCGGCCGACGAGCGGCAGCGACAGCTGCATGATGCTCGGATGCGGCAGCGTGAACTGATGCTGCGTGGAGTCTTGCCCGAATTCCTGGGGCGGCAGGAGACGAATGCCGCGCGACGCGCCCGCCGCGAGTTCGATCACGCCCTTGCGGGCAAGCGCCCGCAAATGCTCTTCGGCCGAATTTGCCGAGCTGAAGCCGAGTTCCGCGGCGATCTCCGCGCGGGTGGGCGGAAAACCGGTGCGCTCGATGGCCCGGCGGATCAGATCGAAAACCTGCTGCTGTCGTGCGGTGAGTTTGGTCATGGCGCCACTGATGTATGAACAGGTGGCTGTATTTTTATACAGTATTCGGCACAATTCAAGCTTTACTTTAAGTTCGTCGCGAACGGTCACGTTATGGCGCCGCTGAACGGCGCTGCAACATCCGTTTTCATGCCGCAACGCCTTATCTGGCTGTCATTACCACTTTTGCGTATTAAAAAATGAGCAAACATTATTTTTAATGATGAAAGCCCTTCGATAGACTGGCCTCCAAGTCGCTCATGTGCACGTGATCCGACGCAGAACAACATCACTCGCTGAATCTGGCGAACCACCACGCGGAGAACCTGGCATGAACCATCGGAACACGGGGCGGGCCCATAAGACCCGAACATTCATCGCAGCGCTCGCTTTCGGCGCGGCGGCGGCGCTCGGCGCGATCTCTCACGCGCAGGCGGCCGACACGACGCTGCTCAACGTCTCCTACGACCCGACGGCCTGCAGGCCGATGTCGTGACCCTCGCGCTCGCCTACGACATCGACGCCATTGCGAACAAGGGCTTGATCGACAGGAACTGGCAGAAGCGCCTGCCTGACAACGCGTCGCCTTATACGCGACGATCGTGTTTCTGGTGCGCAAGGGCAACCCCAAGTACATCAAGGACTGGGACGACCTGACGAAGCCCGGCGTGTCGATCGTGACGCCGAATCCGAAGACGTCGGGCGGCGCGCGCTGGAATTACCTGGCGGCCTGGGCGTATGCCGCGCATCAGCCGGGCGGCAACGATCAGAAGGCGAAGGAATTCGTCGCGAAGCTCTACAAGAACGCGGGCGTGCTCGATTCCGGCGCGCGCGGCGCGACCACGAGCTTCGTGCAGCGCGGCATCGGCGACGTGCTAATCGCGTGGGAAAACGAGGCGTTCCTGTCGGTGAAGGAATTCGGCACGGACAAGTTCGAAATCGTCGTGCCGTCGGTCAGCATTCTGGCCGAGCCGCCGGTCGCGGTGGTGGACAAGGTCGTCGACAAACATGGCACGCGCAAGCTTGCCGAGGCGTATCTGAACTTCCTGTATAGCCAGGAAGGCCAGGAAATCGCCGCGAAGAACTTCTACCGTCCGCGTTCGAACAAGGTCCCGGCGGAGTTGGCCGCGAAGTTTCCGAAGCTGAAGCTGTACACCGTCGACGATACGTTCGGCGGCTGGAGCAACGCGCAGAAGACGCATTTCGCCGACGGCGGCGTGTTCGATTCGATCTACCAGCCGCAGTAACCCTGGCCGCGTCCGCGCCGCAGTCGGCGCGGGCGGGGCAACACGACGCGCCGCCGCGCGTCAACCCCGGAGCGCGCCGCTGGCGCGCTTCTGGCCGATCGGTATGAGCCGGCCTGCAACACGAGCATCAACTGAACGAGTAACGAGCATGACGACGTTGACTTTCCGCAAACCGAGCGCGCTGCCCGGTTTTGGCCTGACCCTCGGCATCACGGTGGCGTATCTGAGCCTCGTCGTGCTGATCCCGCTTGCCGCGACTTTTCTCAAGACGGCGACACTCGACTGGAGCCAGTTCGTCCGCGCGGTCAGCTCGCCGCGCGTGCTCGCCTCGTACCGGCTCACGTTCTTCTCGGCGCTGGGCGGCGCGCTGATCAATGCGGTGTTCGGCTTTCTCGTTGCCTGGGTGCTCGTGCGTACAGGTTTCCGTTCAAGCGCATCGTCGACGCCGTGGTCGATCTGCCGTTCGCGCTGCCCACCTCGGTGGCGGGCATCTCGCTCGCGGCCGTGTATGCCGGCAACGGCTGGATCGGCCAGTTTCTCGAACCGCTCGGGCTCAAGGTGGCCTTTACGCCGGTGGGCGTGTTGGTCGCGCTGACCTTCATCGGTTTGCCGTTCGTCGTGCGCACCGTGCAGCCGGTGCTGGAGGAGTTCGAGCGCGAACAGGAGGAGGCCGCCGCGTGCCTCGGCGCGTCGCGCTGGCTGACGTTTCGCCGCGTCGTGCTGCCGGCGGTATTCCCGGCATTGCTCACCGGTTTCGCGCTGGCCTTTGCGCGCGCGCTCGGCGAATACGGCTCGGTCATTTTCATTGCCGGCAATGTGCCGATGAAGTCGGAGATCACGTCGCTCCTCATTATCACGAAGCTGGAGCAGTACGACTACGCGGGGGCGACGGCGCTCGCCGTGGTGATGCCCGTCGTGTCGTTCCTGATGCTGCTTTTCATCAACACGCTGCAGTGGTATTTGCAGCGCCGCACGAGCCGCGGCAGCGCGGGCCCGGCGCCCGCCGCGGCGAGCGTGACGAGTGTCGCAAGCATTGGCGGAGGTGTGCAATGAGCCGCCATTCCGTCGATAGCATCAGGAACGCAGGCGCTGCGAATTCGCCCGCCGCGGCTCCGCGCGCGCCGCTAAATGCCGTTCGCCGCCCGGATCCGGTCAGCGAGCCGCCCGTGGTGCGCTGGATTCTGACCGGCGTCGCGCTGCTGTTTCTCGGGCTGTTTCTGGTGGTGCCGCTCGTCGCCGTGTTTTATCAGGCGCTCAGCAAGGGCCTCGGTTTCTACTTGGAGTCGCTCGCGGACCCCGATGCGCTCGCTGCCATCAAGCTCACGGCGACCACCGCGGCGATCGCGGTGCCGCTCAACCTCGGTTTCGGGCTCGCGGCTTCCTGGTGCATCGCCAAATTCGAGTTTCGCGGCAAGGCCTTGCTGACCACGCTGATCGACCTGCCGTTTTCGGTTTCGCCGGTGATTTCGGGCCTTATCTACGTGTTGATGTTCGGCGCGCAAGGCTGGTTCGGGCCGTGGCTGCAGGCGCATAACGTGCAGATCATTTTCGCGGTGCCGGGCATCGTGCTCGCCACCATCTTCGTGACGTTTCCGTTCGTCGCGCGTGAGCTGATTCCGTTGATGCAGGCGCAAGGCAACGACGAGGAAGAGGCCGTGCACGTGCTCGGCGCGTCCGGCTGGCAGATTTTCCGCCGCGTCACGCTGCCCAACGTCAAATGGGGTCTGCTGTACGGCGTGATTCTGTGCAACGCACGGGCGATGGGCGAATTCGGCGCGGTGTCGGTAGGTAGTGTCGGGCCATATTCGCGGGCAGACCGACACGATGCCGCTGCACGTCGAGATTCTCTATAACGAATACAACTTCTCGGCGGCATTCGCCGTGGCCTCGGTGCTGGCCTTGCTGGCACTCGTGACGCTCGCGCTCAAGCTGCTCGCCGAGCGCCGCCTGTCGGCGGAGCTGTCGGACGCGCGCGACGTGCCCGCGCACGCCGGTCCCGTAGCGCTGCCCACCTCAACACACCAGTCTCGCAGCAACGCCCGCTCAAGCAAGGAGAGCTGTAATGGGTATCACCGTACGTAACCTGCAAAAGCGCTTCGGCGATTTCGTCGCGCTCGACAACGTCTCGCTCGATTTTCCGCCGGGCGAACTGGTTGCGCTGCTCGGGCCCTCGGGTTGTGGCAAGACCACCTTGCTGCACGTGATCGCGGGTCTCGAATACGCGGACGGCGGCTAGGTCGTGCTGCAAGGCCAGGACGTGGCGACGGTCGGCGCGCGCGAGCGCGAAGTCGGCTTCGTGTTCCAGCACTATGCGCTCTTCCGCCATATGACGGTATTCGAGAACGTGGCGTTCGGGCTGCGTGTGAAGCCGCGAAAGGAGCGGCCCTCGGAAGCGGTGATCCGCGAGAAAGTGCACGAGCTGCTGAAACTCGTGCAACTCGACTGGCTCGCGCAACGTTATCCGTCTGAATTGTCGGGCGGCCAGCGCCAGCGTATCGCACTTGCGCGCGCGCTCGCCGTCGAGCCGAAAGTGCTGCTGCTCGACGAACCGTTCGGCGCGCTCGACGCCAAGTGCGCAAGGAGCTGCGCAGCTGGCTGCGGCGCCTGCACGACGACCTGCATATCTCGACGATCTTCGTCACGCACGACCAGGAAGAGGCGCTCGAGGTGGCGGATCGCATCGTCGTGCTCAACCGCGGACACGTCGAGCAGGTGGGCAGTCCGCAGGACGTGTACGAGACCATCCGCAAACGTCGTTCGTGTATGAGTTTCTCGGCGCGGCGAACCGTCTGCACGGCAAGGTGGACGCTAGCGGTTTCGTGGTGGACGGCGCCGCGTTGCCGGTGGCGATCAGCAGCGATTTCAGCGGCCCCGCTTTCGCCTATGTGCGGCCGCACGACCTGCAATTGTATCCGCAGTCGGCGGGGCACCGCGAAGGTATCGTCGATGTGCGGCGCGTCGTCACGCTCGGCGGCTCGGTGCGCGTCGAACTGGCGGGCCGCGAAGGCAATCTGCTCGAACTCGATCGCGAAGCATGGCGCGACCTGCAGCTTGCAGTCGGCGACGGGGTGACCGCCGTGCCGCGCGCTGCGTGTGTTTCCGGCGCAGTGACCGCGCGAGCGGCAGACGCGGCAGGCTTCGATCCCACGCGACATATTCCAATAATTCAACTTTCGCTGAACCGGACACTTCAAGATGAATTTCCAGCAATTGCGCTTCGTGCGCGAGGCCGTGCGTCAGAACATGAACCTGACCGAAGTGGCGAACGTGCTGTACACATCGCAGTCGGGCGTCTCGAAACAGATCAAGGACCTCGAAGACGAACTCGGCGTCGACAATCTTCATTCGACGCGGCAAGCGGCTCACGGGCCTCACGGAGCCGGGCAAGGCGGTGCATCAGCTGATCGAGCGGATGCTGCTCGATGCTGAGAATCTGCGCCGCGTCGCGCGCCAGTTCGCGGATCAGGACAGCGGCCACCTGGTGGTCGCGACGACGCACACGCAGGCCCGCTACGCGCTGCCCAAGGTGATCCGCCAGTTCACCGAAGTGTTCCCCAAGGTGCACCTCGCGCTGCGCCAGGGCAGCCCGCAGCAGATCGCGCAGATGATCATCAACGGCGAGGCGGATATCGGCATTTCCACCGAAGCGCTCGACCGCTTCCCGGACATCGTCACCTTCCCGTGCTATTCGTGGCATCACGTCGTGGTGGTGCCGAAGGATCACCCGCTCGTCGGCCGGCCGAATCTGACACTCGACGAGATCGCCGAATTCCCGATCGTCACGTATGACCAGGACTTCACGGGCCGCTCGCACATCGACCAGGCCTTCGCGAAAGCCGGCGCCTTGCCCGACGTGGTGCTGACCGCGATCGACGCCGACGTCATCAAAACCTACGTCGAGCTCGGCATGGGCATCGGCGTGGTGGCGGTGATGGCCTACGACCCTAAGCGCGACAGCGAACTCGTCGCGCTCGACACGCAGCATCTGTTCGAGGCGAGCACGACGCGTGTCGGCTTGCGCAAGGGCGCGTTTCTGCGCGCGTATGCGTACCGTCTGATCGAAATGTTCGCGCCGCAATTGACCGAGGCGGAAATCGCCGCGCAGCTGCGCGAAGCCGTGTGAGGGCTTGACGGTCGGAACAGACAAGGGTTTGTGGGGAGCTCCAGGGCGCGCGACGGCGGGGCGTCATCGCTTACAATCGCCGCCATGAACACACAGACTTCCTTTTCCTCCTCCCGCGCGGCGGCGCCGCTGCCGCGCATCGCCGTGCTCGCGACCGGCGGCACGATTGCCGGCGCGGCCCCGGATGCCACCAATACCTCCGGCTATCAGGCCGGCGTGGTCGGCGTTGAACAATTGCTGTCGGTCGTGCCGGCCTTATCTACGGTGGCGCACGTCGCGCCCGAGCAGACTGCGAGCATCGACAGTAAAGACATGTCGATGCTGCTGTGGACCACGCTCGCGCAACGCGTCAACGCGCTGCTTGCCACCGACGGCATCGACGGCGTCGTCATCACGCACGGTACGGACACGCTTGAGGAAACCGCCTATCTGCTGCATCTGACCGTCAAGTCGGACAAACCGGTCGTGCTGACGGCCGCGATGCGCCCGGCGTCGGCGTTGTCGGTGGTCGGTGGACGGCCCGCTGAATCTGCTGAACGCGGTCACGGTGGCGGCGAACCCGGCTGCGCGCGGGCAGGGCGTGATGGTCGCGTTCAACAACAAGATTCACAGCGCGCGCGACGTGGTGAAGACGAGCACCTACGCCGTCGATGCCTTCCACTCACCGGAAATTGGCGCGCTCGGCTGGGTGCAGGACGGGCGGGTGGAGTTTCAGCGCAGCGTCGTGCGTGCGCATACGCGCGCGACCGAGTTCGTGATCGGCGCGAACTGGCCGCATGTGGAAATCGTGGCGAGCTATGCGGGCGTGTCGCGCATCGCTGTCGATGCGCTTGTGACGGCGGGCGTGCGCGGCATTGTCGTGGCGGGCACGGGCAACGGTTCGATTCATGCGTCGCTCGCGCAGGCGCTGGCGGACGCGGCGTCGCAGGGCGTCGCCGTGGTGCGTTCGTCGCGCGTGGGTTCGGGCCATGTGATGCGCAACGGCGCGGCGGCCGACGATGCGCTCGGCTTCGTCAGCGCCGGCTCGCTCAATCCGTACAAGGCCCGCGTACTGCTGATGCTGGCCTTGGCCGCAGGCGCCACCGGGCCGGTCGCGCTGCAAAGGGTGTTCGATACGTATTGAGCCTGTGTAGCGTCGAAACATGCGTTGAATGAAAAACGCGGCGCTCGAGCGGGTGACTCGGGCGCTGCGTTGTCGTTTACCGCGGCCCGGATAGATCTTGTCCGGGCTCTTGAGCATCGGCGTGTTGGCCTCAAAAATGACGTCGTTCTTCGCGCCGCTGCCGTAGTACTTCTCGGCGATCTTCCACAGATTGTCGCCCGCCGCGACCGTATGAAACTGCGTGGGGGCCGCGGCGGGCGCGATGACGCTCAGTTGATCGTCGACCTTGTCGACGTTCTGCACGTTGCCCGCTGCGACGAGGATCTTGTCCTTGGTCGGCTGATCCGCAGCTTCGCCGGAGACGGTCACGGTGTGGCTCGCGCCGTCGTACGTGACTTGCAGATTCGTCGCGTCGAGACCCTGGCTGCGGATGTACGTGGCGATCGCATCGCCCGCAGTTTTGTCGAGCGCGGCCAGGTCGGGCGCTGCCGGCGCCGCCTCGGCGTTGGCGGGCGTGGACGCCGCGCTGAACAGTTTTTCGCCGGCTTCCTTGATGAAGCTGAGAATACCCATCGATCACACTCCTCGTGTTGGTTCACAAGCATGCTGTGCGTACGGTTAAGCAGTCGTCGTTGCTCGCGCGCAAAAGAAGGGCGCACGCATGTAACGGACTCACGAGTGTAGGAGAAACAAGTCGGGCGAACTGTCAAGAAAGGTAGGGAACGGACACGAAGTTGCAAGCAAATGCAAACGGACGTGCAAACCGGCGGTGTAGGAGGAAGCCGCGGAGAAAGCCGCTGACGCGGCTGCGGAGAATGCCGCCGCGCATGAGCGAGCGGCACAAAAAGCAGATGATGAATCCGACAGACGGACACCCGACGACGTCTGACCGACCAAGGCTTCCCCGGCGCCGCCGGGTGCCGCTGCGGACCCCACTTTGCCGCTCTCAGCCCAGAGCGGCTCGATTTGCCCGATCCGCCGCGATGCCGCGCGACGAACCGGGCGCCCCACCTGCGATTGCCGTGACGTGCACGAAGCGACGTCGGCGGCAATCGGTGAACCGTGAGTGTGACTGCTCTCCGGGCGCCCCTCGATGCATCGCGCCGATCCGCGCGCCCACCACCGTGCCCCGGTAGGTGCTGCGAATCCGCGAGCCGCGAGCAAGCGCCGCAGCATCACGCTGCTTTGGCTTCGCTCTCCGGTGCTTGCGCGACTTAGTAGTTCGCCATGATTTCGAGCGCGCGGACCATCGCCGAGTGATCCCACGCCTTGCCGTCGTTCGCCGCGCACACGCTGAACAACTGCTGGGCGCTCGCCGTATGCGGCAGCGCGATGCCGAGCTTGCGGGCGCCGTCGAGTGCGAGATTCAGATCCTTCTGATGCAGCTCGATACGGAAGCCGGGATTGAACGTGCGCTTCGTCATCCGCTCGCCGTGCACTTCGAGAATGCGCGACGACGCGAAGCCGCCCATCAATGCCTTGCGCACACGTTCGGGGTCGGCGCCCGAGCGCGAGGCGAATAGCAGCGCTTCGGCAACCGCCTCGATATTCAGCGCGACGATGATCTGGTTCGCGACCTTGCAGGTTTGACCTGCGCCGTTCTTGCCCATCAGTTCGAAGAGCGGCTTCGCTTGCGCAAACGCTTTCTCGGGGCCGCCCACCATGATCGTGAGCGGCGCCTCGCGCGCGCCGACTTCGCCGCCGGACACCGGCGCATCCAGATAGTCGACGCCGAGCGCATTGATCTTCTTTGCAAACGCCTGCGTGTCGAGCGGCGAGATCGAGCTCATGTCGATCACGAGCTTGCCCGCGCTGAGGCCGGCCGCGACGCCGTCGTCGGCGAACAGAACGTTGGCCACGTCAGGCGTGTCCGGCACCATGATGATGACGATATCGGCGGCTTGCGCGACGGCGGTCGAATCGGCCACCACGTTCGTGCTCTTGCCCAGGTCTTCCGGCACCGGATACGCGCCGTTCACGAACAGCGTGTGGCCGCCCTTGAGGAGGTTGCGCGCCATGTGCGCACCCATGATGCCGAGCCCGATGAAACCGATCTTTGCCATGTGTCTGAATCTCCAGTGTTGTCTGCGGTCCCGCGAGGGACGTTGTTCGAGGGCGCGTTGCGCCCGCTTCGAGCGACGTGCTGCCGGCGCATTCGCAGCCGACCCAGCCGTCGTAACCGATCGAGTCGAGCAGATCGAACAGGAACGGGTAGTTGATTTCGCCGGTGCCGGGTTCGTTGCGCCCCGGGTTGTCGGCGAGTTGAATGTGGGCGATCTGCGGCAGATTCTTTTTGATCGTCGCGGCGAGTTCGCCTTCCATCCGTTGCATGTGATAGATGTCGTACTGCAGGAACAGATTGTCCGAACCCACCGCGCGGATCACGTCGAGGCCTTCGCCCGAGCGGTTCAGCGCGAAGCCGGGAATGTCGTAGGCGTTGCAGGGCTCGACGAGCAGGCGGATGCCGGCCTTCTTCAGCTCGGCGGCCGCAAAGCGCAGGTTATCCACGATGGTCGAGCGCGCCTTGTCCGCATCCACGTCGGCAGTCGGAATGCCGACGAGGCAGTTCAGTTGCGGCACCTTCAGCGCCCTCGCATATTCGATTGCACGGCCGACGCCTTCCTGAAACTCGGTGACGCGATCGGGCAGGCACGCAATGCCGCGCTCGCCGGCTTCCCAGTTGCCCGCGGGCAGGTTGTGCAGCACCAGCTTGAGCCGGTTCTGCTGAAGACACTCGCTGAGCTCGGCGATCCTGTACGGATAGGGAAACAGGAACTCGACGGCGTGAAAGCCCGCGTCCGCCGCCGCAAAGTGGTCGAGGAACGGGACTTCGTTAAAGAGCATGGTGAGATTCGCTGCAAATTTCGGCATGGTGCATAGGTCTCGCTGGTCGGTCAGTGAAATAGCCCGGGCTTCTCACGCGAGCGCAACGCGGCGGCGCGGCGCACTCGCGTGGTGGAAGTCGTCGAGTCAGTCGGCGATGCTGATCGCGGTCGGCGCGTCCTCGCGCGTCACGGCCAGTTCCTCGAACTCATTGATCGCGTCGATTTCCGTACCCATCGAAATATTGGTGACGCGCTCCAGAATCACCTCGACGATCACGGGTACGTTGAACTCGGAAAGCATCGACTGCGCTTTTTGCAGCGCCGGCTTGAGCTCCTCCGGCTTGAACACGCGAATCGCCTTGCAGCCGAGACCTTCGGCCACCGCGACGTGGTCCACGCCGTAGCCGTTAGTTTCCGGCGAATTGATGTTCTCGAAGCCGAGCTGCACGCAGAAGTCCATGTCGAAGGCGCGCTGCGCCTGGCGGATCAGGCCGAGATACGAGTTGTTCACGACCACATGCACGTACGGCAGCTTGAATTGCGCGCCGGCCGCGAGTTCCTCGATCATGAACTGGAAGTCGTAGTCGCCCGAGAGCGCGACGATGGGCCGTTGCGGATCGGCCGCGCGCACGCCGAGCGCCGCCGGAATCGTCCAGCCGAGCGGGCCCGCCTAGCCGCAGTTGATCCAGTTGCGCGCCTTGTAGACGTGCAGGAATTGCGCGCCGGCGATCTGCGACAGACCGATGGTGCTCACATAGCACGTGTCGCGGCCGAACACCTGGTTCATCTCTTCGTAGACGCGCTGCGGCTTCATCGGCACGTTGTCGAAGTGCGTTTTGCGATGCAGGGTCTGCTTGCGCTGCTGGCAATCGGCGACCCATGCGCCGCGGTCCTTCAGCTTGCCGGCGGCTTTCAATTCGTTCGCGACTTCCACGAAGAGTTCGAGCGCGGCTTTTGCGTCCGACACGATGCCGAGGTCCGGGCCGAATACGCGGCCAATCTGCGTCGGCTCGATGTCGACGTGCACGAACTTGCGGCCCTTCGTATAGACGTCGATGCTGCCCGTGTATCGGTTTGCCCAGCGGTTGCCGATGCCGAGCACGAAGTCGGACGCGAGCATCGTCGCGTTGCCGTAGCGGTGCGAGGTTTGCAGGCCGACCATGCCTGCCATCAGCGGATGGTCGTCAGGAATCGCGCCCCACGACATCAGCGTCGGAATCACCGGCACGCCGACGGTTTCGGCGAACCTGACGAGCAGATCCTCGGCGGCGGCATTCAGCACGCCGCCGCCGGAGACGATCAGCGGCCTGTCAGATTCATTGAGCAACGCGAGTGCGGCTTCGATCTGCTTGCGCGTTGCCTTCGGCTTGTACACGGGCAGCGGTTCGTACGTGTCGATATCGAATTCGATTTCGGCGACCAGCACCGGGCCCGGGCGGCCCGAGCGCATCAGGTGAAAGGCCTGCTGGAAGACGCGCGGCACGAGCGCCGGCTCGCGCACGGTCACCGCCCACTTGGTGACCGGCTTCGCGATCGACTCGATGTCGACGGCCTGGAAGTCTTCCTTGTAGAGGCGGGCGCGCGGCGCCTGGCCCGTGATAGCGAGAATAGGAATCGAATCGGCCTGGGCGGAGTACAAACCGGTGATCATGTCGGTGCCGGCGGGACCGGACGTGCCGATACACACGCCGATGTTGCCGGGCTGCGCCCGCGTGTAGCCCTCGGCCATGTGCGAGGCGCCTTCGACGTGACGCGCGAGCACGTGGCTGATGTTGCCGGCCTTGCGCATCGCCGAGTAAAACGGGTTGATGGCGGCGCCGGGCACGCCGAACGCGGTGTCGATCCCTTCTTTTTCGAGCACCAGCACGGCGGCGTCGACGGCTCTCATCTTGGCCATGAATGTCTCCTCAATGTCCTGAAATTGGCAAATAAAGGCTGTTGAACGTACTTTAGGCTTGACCTAAAGGTTTGATAAGATCAGTCCGCGTCGGTTATTTCGAAACAAAAAGTATGGAATGCCGCAGAGACGGACGGCGCCGGCAGAAACCATGAGGAGACAGGCATGGACCGCTTCAAGCAGAGCGAAACCTTCGTGCGTGTCGCGGACGCGGGCAGCCTCGCGGCTGCCGCGCTGGAGGAGGGCGTCTCGCCGGTGATTCTCGGGCGGCGCATCGACGCGCTCGAAAAGCGCCTCGGCGTCAAGCTCATGTACCGCTCGACGCGGCGGCTCGTGGTTAGCGAGGACGGCGCCGCGTTTCTGGAGCGTTGCCGGGGTTTGCTGACCGAATGGGATCAGGCCGAGAACGAACTGAGCGCCGGGCGCCGCGCGGTCAACGGCCATCTGATCGTGTCGGCGCCGGCTGCGTTCGGCCGCAAGCACGTCGCGCCGCTCGCGCCCGCCTTTCTCGCCGACAAGCCGGAATTGCAGGTGTCGTTCAACCTGACCGACCGGGTGGTGGATCTGGTGCGCGAGGGCTACGACCTGTCGATTCGCATCGGCGGCGCGGTCGATCCCAACTTCGTTGCCGTGAAACTGGCCTCGAACCGCCGCGTGGTCTGCGGCACGCCCGAGTATTTCCGCCAGCACGGCAAGCCGAAAACGCTCGAAGACCTGCCGCGGCACAACTGTCTCGCGTTCAACCTGCAAGGCGGCCAGAACCGCGGCTGGTATTTCCGCCGCAACGGCAAGCTCGTCACGGTGCGGGTGGGCGGCACGCTCGACTGCAACGACGGCGAGCTGCTGCACCGCTGGGTGTCCGAGGGGCTCGGGCTCGGCTGGCGCTCCACGTGGGAAATCCAGCAGCAGCTCGCGCGGCGAACTGGAAACGGTGCTCGACGAATTCGCGCTGCCCGACTACGACATCCTCGCGGTCTACCCGCAGCAGCGCTACGTGCCGGCCAAGGTGCGCTATTTCATCGACTATCTGAAGGAGATTTACGCGAGCGCAGACTATTGGAACCAGCCTGCGTATTAGCGCGCGGGCGGTTGCCGAGCTTTTTTTGCAAACGGCGCGCGGCGGCGGGAATAAACTCGGCGCATGGCCGGTTATGCGAGGTGAAGCCTGACGACGAACCACGCCGCATAGCCGCACATGCCCTGGAGGGCCGAGGTGGTCCAGACCGATAGAGACGCCGATTCCGACGCTGCGCGAAGCCGCCGCTTCCAGCAGCTCGTGCTGCCGCATCTCGACGCGGCATACAACCTCGCGCGCTGGCTGTGCGGCAATCCGAACGATGCCGACGACGTCGTGCAGGAAGCCTTTATGCGCGCGTTCCGCTTTTTCGACACCTTCCGCGGCGATTCGGCGCGGCCGTGGCTGCTCGCGATTGTGCGCAGAACCTGGTACACGGAGTGGCGGCGGGCGTCGTCGCATGAAACCGTGGAGTTCGACGACACGATGGACGACGCCACCTTCGACGGCTGGAGCGCGGGCGGCGCCGATCCGCAGGCGCTTCTCATCCGCGACGAGGACACGAAGCGGGTGCACGAGGCGCTCGCGCTGCTGCCTGTCGAGTATCGCGAAGTGCTGATCCTGCGCGAGCTGGAAGAGATGGGCTATCGCGAGATCGCTCAGGTGGCCGATGTGCCGATCGGCACGGTCATGTCGCGGCTCGCCCGCGGGCGCCGCAAGCTGGGCGGCCTTGCTGACGGACTCCGGCGACGGTCTGGCCGGAGCGGCGCGGGACCCGGCGTCCCGCGGCATGGCTGCGAAGCCCTCGCCTGCATCGGGCGGTGCGGGCGCTGGCTTGCCGGGTGCCGGCCCGAGTTTCTCAGGCGACGAAAACGGGGTCGCGCAGGCATGCCGTTCCGGTACGCCGACGGCCTCCGTGACGCCGCTGCGGGCCGTCGCCAACGCCCGTTCGCTGACCCACCGCGGCGGTGCAACCGCCGGCAACGCTCAGGAGACGCCAGATGGACTGTAACGAAGCGCGGCCGCTCCTCGATGCGAACGCCGATCACGAATTGCCCGCGCCGGATGCGCGGCGCGTCCAGCAGCATATCGAGCGCTGCGAGGCCTGCCGGCGCGAAAGCGACACTCTTCGGACGATGAGCCGCGCGCTGCGGGCGGCGCCTTATCACCGCGCGCCGGAGTCGTTGCGCTCGCGCATTATGGCGGGCTTGCCGCAGACGCAAGGCGCGGTGCGGGAGGCGTCGGACGAAGTGCCGCTGAGCGAGCGCGCGGGCAGGCGCCAACGGAGCCGCAGCGCAAGCCGCGGCGCAGACGGCGTTGGATGCGGTGCGGAGTGCGCGAGAAGGCGCGGGCGAGGGCGCCGACGCCGCACGCGCTGGAGGCGCGGCATCGCAGTCTGAGGCTCCGGCCGCAGCCGTTGCTGCTGCGGCGCAAGCGCCCGGCAGCAGCGCGCGACTGTCCTCGCATAGGCGGCCGGGCTGGTTTCGCGGCTGGGTCGACCGGTTGTTCGGCGGCCGAGCGGCGCACGGCGGGCAAGGCGGCCTTGCCGCGCCTTCGGCAGGCGGCGGCGCGGGCGCGCCGCTCGTCGTGGCGCTGTGCGTGGTGGGCGTCGCGCTCACGCTGAATCTGCGGCGTCCGGCGGAGTTCGCGCCGTTCGCCGACGAACTCGTGGCGAGCCACGTGCGCGCCCAGGTGTCGGGGCGCGACATCGACGTGATTTCGACGGACCGGCATACCGTCAAGCCGTGGTTCAACGGCCGGCTCGACTATTCGCCGCCCGTCGAGGATCTGGCGGCAAGCGGCTTCTCGCTGGAAGGCGGGCGGCTCGACTACCTCGCGCATCGACGAGTCGCCGTGCTGGTTTACCGCTACCGCAAGCATGTGATCGACGTGTACGTGTTCCCGCAGACCGCGGGCGGCGCGGACGGCGGCGGGCCGTCGACGCTCGCCCGCGAAGGCTACTCGCTCGCTCACTGGGACGCCGAGGGCATGACGTGGTGGGCGATCACGGATGCCGCGCCCGACGCGCTCACCGGCCTCGAAGCCGCGCTGAAGGCGCGCCTCGCGGGCGGCAGCGGTCGCACCGAGAACGGCTGAGCCGTCGTGCAGAGCGCTTTTCTGCGGCGGCCCCGCGCTAAATGATTGAAAACACGCTTGAATCGCCTGCCGGCGCGAGGTAATGCCTTGCAACCCGACCCCAATCGGGCTATAATTTTTGGCTTCTCACTTGCCGCATCGGTTCGACGCCCGGGTGGCTTAAATCCACAAGGAGTGTGTATGCGTCATTATGAAATCGTCTTTATCGTGCACCCCGATCAGAGCGAGCAGGTGCCCGCCATGATCGAGCGTTACAAGAGCACGATCACGTCGTACGGTGGCCAGATCCACCGTATCGAAGACTGGGGCCGTCGCCAACTGGCCTACATGATCGAGAAACTCGCGAAGGCTCACTACGTCTGCATGAACATCGAATGCGACCAGACCACGCTCGACGAGCTGGAACACGCGTTCAAGTTCAACGACGCCGTTCTGCGTCACCTCATCATCAAGATGAAGAAGGCCGAAACCGGCCCGTCGCCGATGATGAAGGAAGTGCAGCGCGAAGAAGCCAAGAAGTCGGCTGCTGCTACGCAACCGTCCGAAGCGCAGGCTTAAGACACATTATTTAAGCTACCAGACCGAAGCGCGCCGCTTTTTGCCAAAAGGTACAACAAGGCTACATGAACCGGCTGCAGCTCACGGCTAGCGTCGTCGAACGCGAACCGGTGCGGTACACACCCGCTGGCGTTCCGATTGCCGGCTGCACGTTGCAGCATCGCACGGAAGTCGTCGAAGCCGGTATTGCCCGGCAAGTCGAACTGACCATGCAGGCGGTAGCCGCCGGCGAGGCGAGCGGTAAGCTGGAAAGCTGTCCGATCGGCGTGGAAACGCTCTTCACAGGCTTCCTGGCGAAAAAGCACCGCAACGCGAGAACTCTGGTATTTCACATCACAGCATTGCAGGACATTGGAAAGGACTGAACATGCCCCGCCCGACTGGTAAGAAATTCGACAAGCGTCGTCAGCAACAAAATCCGCTCTTCAAGCGCAAGAAGTTCTGCCGTTTCACGGCCGCTGGCGTCGAGTACATCGACTACAAGGACATCGAAACGCTGAAGGACTTCATCGGCGAAAACGGCAAGATCACGCCGGCGCGTCTCACGGGTACGAAGGCGCACTATCAACGCCAGCTGGACACGGCTATCAAGCGCGCGCGTTTCCTCGCGCTGGTGCCGTACACCGACCAGCACAAGGCCTAACCCGACGACGCGATAAGGAGCATCCGAATGCAAATCATTCTTCTGGAAAAAGTCGTCAATCTGGGTAACCTGGGCGATATCGTGAAGGTCAAGGACGGTTACGCACGTAACTTCCTGATCCCGAACAAGCAGGCTCGCCGTGCCACGAAGGAAGCGCTGGCTGAATTCGAAGTCCGCCGCGCCGAACTCGAAAAGATCGCCGCTGAAAAGCTGTCTGCCGCTCAGGCTCAAGGCGAAAAGCTGGCAGGCTCGACGGTTCAGATCGGCCAGAAGGCCGGCGTCGACGGCCGTCTGTTCGGCTCGGTCACGAACGCTGACATCGCTGAAGCACTGGGCAAGCAAGGCTTCGCAGTGGAAAAGGCGCAAGTGCGTCTGCCGGAAAGCCCGCTGAAGATGGTGGGCGACCACCCGGTTCAGGTTTCGCTGCATACCGACGTCGTTGTCGACGTGACGGTGTCGGTGCTGGGCGAGCACGTTTAAGCGGCTGCGTCGAGCATCCGATAATATCGGCCAGGAAGTTGCTGGCTGGAGGCAGGGGCCGGGCAACCGGCCCCTGTTTTTTTGTGTCCGTCAATTGGTTTTTCCCGCTCGCCGTAGCCGCCCGATTACCCGATAATTCGTTTCCATGAACGCACCGTCCAAAGATCCCCAACTCGAGTCGCTGAAAGTCCCGCCGCATTCGATCGAGGCCGAGCAATCGGTGCTGGGCGGCCTACTGCTGGACAATGCCGCGTGGGACCGGATTGCCGACTTTCTGTCGCAAAGCGACTTCTATCGCTACGATCACCGCATCATCTTCGAACACATCGGCAAGCTGATCGCGGCCACGCGTCCTGCCGACGTCATCACCGTGTACGAAGCGCTCGGCACCTCGGGCAAGGCGGAGGAGGTGGGCGGCCTTGCGTATCTGAACGCGCTCGCGCAAAACACACCGAGCGCGGCGAATATCCGGCGTTACGCCGAAATCGTGCGCGACCGCGCCGTGCTGCGCCGGCTGGTGTCTGTCGCCGATGAAATTTCCGCGGACGCCTTCAACCCGCAAGGCAAGGAAGTCCGGCAATTGCTGGACGAAGCAGAGTCGAAGGTGTTTTCAATTGCGGAAGACGGCGCGCGCGGCACGCAGGGCTTCCTCGAAATCGGGCCGCTCCTCACGGAAGTAGTGGAGCGGATCGATACGCTTTACCACACGGCCAATCCGAGCGATGTGACGGGTACGCCGACGGGCTTCGTCGATCTCGACCGCATGACTTCGGGCATGCACGGCGGCGAGCTGATTATCGTGGCGGGGCGTCCGTCGATGGGTAAGACGGCGTTTTCGATGAACATCGGCGAATACGTTGCGGTCGAGTATGGGCTGCCGGTCGCGGTGTTTTCCATGGAAATGCCGGGCTCCCAGCTCACCATGCGTATGCTCGGCTCCGTCGGGCGCCTCGATCAACACCGCATGCGAACCGGGCGGCTTACCGACGAGGATTGGCCGAAGCTCACGCGCGCGGTGCAGAAAATGAGCGAGGCACAGATTTTCATCGACGAAACCGGCGGTCTCAATCCGATGGAATTGCGCTCGCGCGCACGGCGGCTCTCGCGCCAGTGCGGCAAGCTCGGGCTCATCATCATCGACTATTTGCAGCTGATGAGCGGCTCGTCGGCGGGCGAAAACCGGGCGACCGAAATTTCGGAAATCTCGCGTTCGCTCAAAGGTCTCGCGAAGGAACTGGACGTGCCGGTCATTGCATTGTCGCAGCTGAATCGCGGTCTCGAGCAACGTCCGAACAAGCGCCCGATCATGTCGGACCTGCGTGAATCGGGCGCTATCGAGCAGGATGCCGACGTCATTCTCTTCATCTACCGCGACGAAGTGTATAACCCCGACAGCCCCGACAAAGGCACGGCGGAAATTATCATCGGCAAGCAGCGGAATGGTCCGATCGGACCGGTTCGGCTCACGTTCCATGGCCAATATACGAAGTTCGACAACTTCGCTGGCGCGCAGAATTTCTACGGCGAGTGACACCGGTTTGACGGAAACGGCATCTCGAGCGGGCTTCGTCACGAAGCTAACACTGCATATATGACGCGTTAATTGACCTCGGACCACCTTAACGCTACATTTATGATGTTTTAGCCTGTAGCGCGGCGTTCGAGGCCTAATCGTGGACTGCAGCTTTCAGATTTTTACCGACGGGCAGTGGGTCGACTGCGCCGAACTGCATGTCCATGGCAGCGGCAAGTCGACGTTCGTCTACGATACCCGCTTTGCCTTCGCGCACAGCGAATGTGTTTCGCTCAAATATCCCGTCACGGTCGACGAATACGAGCGCGAAGGGCTGCCTGCTTTTTTTTACGACCTCATCCCGCAAGGCGATGGGCGCAAGTTCCTGCTTGGCGAGCTTCAGCTCGGCGACGGACCTGACGCCGACTTCCGGCTGGCGTGCGCGGGCGCGTTCAATCCGATCGGGCGGCTGCGGATTGCCGAGGCCGTTGATTTTTTTCAGCAGCATGTCGCGCGCTATGAACCGCGCGATGAGGGCTTGCGGCTCGAAGACATCGCCGGGCGCAGCGAAGATTTCACCGAGACCATGCATATTCACGGCATGCTCGCGGGCGGAACGACCGGCGTCCAGGGCGCGGCGCCCAAGTTTCTTTTGACGAAGGCTCGCGACGGTCTATGGTACGGCGACGGCATCCTGCCGGATAAACATGCGACAGCCCACTACATCGTCAAAGGTCCGCGTGGACGCGCCGAGGCGGATCGTAAAGTTCTGCGCAACGAGGCGGCGTACATGGGGGTCGCGCGTGCGCTTGGCATTCGCACCTACGCGGCGCTCGAACTCGTCGGGCAGATGCTTTTCATTCCCCGCTTCGATCGCGAGGTAAAAGGCGAAACCGTTATCCGGCATCACCAGGAAAGCGTGGCGTCCATTGCGAACCTTGCGGGCTTTGGGCTCACGGCCAGCCTCTTTGATATCGTGAAGGCCATCCGCGCAGTCGTCACGGACCCAACGGCGGAAACCATCGAATTCATCAAGCGCGACGTGCTGAATCTCGCGATGGCAAACAAGGACAATCACGCGCGAAACACGGCGGTCCAGATCGTCGGGGGCAGCGTGGCGTTGACGCCGCTCTTCGACTTCGCGCCCATGTTTCTCGATCCAGAAGGCATTCCGCGTGTGTTGCGCTGGTTCGACCCCAACACCAGGCGCGAACTCAATGACTGGGGCGCCATCATGACTGCCCTCGCGCTCGAGCCTGCGGAAGACGAGCGCGTGCGTGCGGAGCTGGCGCTCTTCGGAAGCGAGCTCGGGCGGCTAGCCGACATCATGGCGGCAGAGGGCGTCGACGACGACATCATCCAGTTTTGCCGTCAAGCCATGCAAACGCAGGCCGCGCAACTTCAGAACCTTGCCTGAGGGCCCATGCGCCAAAGTAAAAAGCCGCTTTCGCGCGCGGAGTTGAATGAACTGCGCACGCGGTTCTACGAGAGGATCGAGCGCCACGAGCTCGATCTCGCTACCGCTGTCATCGAAATGAGAAGGATCTCCGGGCTGACGCAAGCGGAGTTCGCGGCGCATCGCGGTGTCAGCTTGCGTGTGATCCAGGATATCGCGCGCGGTGTCGGCAATCCGACGGTGGAATCATTGAACAGGATTGCGGCTATTTTCGGGCTCGAGGTGGCGTTCGTGCGGAAAAAGCGTAGCTGAACCGTCCAGTCACGGCAGCGAGCGGCCCTCGTGCCGAACGCGAAGCCGCGACAGTATGCGCACGGTCCATCGCTCAGCGCCGCCATCTGCGTCCGGGCGGTGTTCGATCAGCAACACTGGCCCGCTCGCGCGGCCATTTCCGATAGAATCGCGGCTTGTCACAAAGGCGTCACGGTGACGTTGACCGTCGATCCAGTATGCCGGCAGCTTTCTTGCTGCCTGATCGGCGGTCTCGCGAAGATTCCGCAAACGATTGATTTTGCTGCAAACATGCAGCGTATCGGAAACCATATGTTCGGTCGATTCATGCCCACCGAGGGCAAGTTTTTTGATATTTTCAACGCGCACGCACAGTGCATCGTCTCGGCGAGCCGCGAACTCGAGCTGCTGATCGACAATCTGCACGACGCAGAGAGACCCACAAGCAAACCGTGCAAAAGGCCGAAAAGGCTGCGGACAAGCTCACCCACGAAACCATCGACCTGCTGCACAAGACCTTCATCACGCCGCTCGACCGCGACGAGATCCACAAGCTGATCACCACGATGGACGACATCCTCGATCTGATGGAGGACGTCGCCACGGCCATTTCCCTTTACGACGTCCAGTCGGTCACCTCGGATGCAAGCCAGCTCGCGCACATCTGCACGGCCACCTGCGAGCGCGTGCAGTTTGCCGTCAGCCTGCTGTCCGACATGAAGCAGGCGAGCCAGATCCTCAAGGCCTGCGAGGAAATCGACCGGCTCGAATCCGAAGCGGACCGCGTGCTGCGCGCGGCCATGTCCAAGCTGTTTCGCGAAGAGGACAACGTCAAGACCCTCATCAAGCTGAAAGCGATTTACGAATTGCTCGAAACGATCACGGACAAGTGTGAAGACGTAGCGAACATCATCGAAGGCATCGTGCTGGAAAACGCATAATGCAATCGATACAACTTGCTATCTGGGTGGTCGCGGGTCTCGTCGCCGTCGCGCTGATTTTCGACTTCATGAACGGCTTTCACGACGCGGCCAACTCGATCGCGACCGTGGTGTCGACGGGCGTGCTGAAGCCGCAGCAGGCCGTGGCGTTCGCGGCGGCGTTCAACGTGATCGCGTACTTCGTGTTTCACCTGAAGGTGGCCGCGACAGTGGGCAAGGGCACGATCGACCCGGCGATTGTCGACCACTACGTGATTTTCGGCGCGCTGGTAGGCGCGATCGGCTGGAATGTCATCACGTGGCATTACGGCATACCGTCCAGTTAGTCGCATGCGCTGATCGGCGGGCTGGTCGGCTCGGCTCTCGCCAAGTCGGGCTGGGGCTCGCTGAATTTCGACGGGCTGATGAAGACGGTCACCTTCATTTTCGTCTCGCCGCTGCTCGGTTTCGTGCTCGGCTCGTTTTTCATGCTCGCCGTGTCGTGGATCTATTTCCGCACGCCGCCGAGCAAGGTGGACCGGCGCTTCAGGCGCCTGCAGCTGCTGTCCGCCGGTTTGTACAGTCTGGTGCACGGCGGCAACGACGCGCAAAAAACCATCGGCATAATCTGGATGTTGCTGATCGCAACGGGCTATGCGTCGTCGATCGCTGACGCGCCGCCGCTGTGGGTCACATCGGTGGCTGCTATCTATCGATGGGGGTAGGAACCTTGTTCGGCGGCTGGCGAATCGTCCGCACCATGGGCCAGAAAATCACCAAGCTGAAGCCAGTCGGCGGTTTTTGTGCGGAATCGGGCGGGGCAATCACGCTTTTCACCGCTTCCTAGCTCGGCATCCCCGTGTCGACTACCCATACGATCACCGGCGCGATCGTCGGCGTCGGCGCGACGCAAAAGTTGAGCGCTGTTCGCTGGGGCGTGGCGGGTAACATCGTGTGGGCCTGGATTCTGACGATTCCGGCGTCTGCGGCGCTCGCCGCTGCCGCCTGGTGGCTGGGCCACCGTTTCCTGTAATTTTCCGCGGGTTTGCCTCGGGCACCGCTTGCCGGGCGGACGGAAAGACCGCCGCCCCGCAGGCGCAAAGCCCCACCGCAATGTCAACCCGGCCAGCGCGCTAGATCAACGGCGCGCTCCCGCCATCCATCGGGATGATCGCGCCCGTCACATAACTCGCGCGGCGGCTCGCCAGAAACAGCGCGACATTCGCAATTTCCTCCGGATTGGCGTAACGCCCGAGCGGCACCTTGGCCTGCCCGCGCGCCAGCGCCTCGGCACGCTCGACGCCTTGCTGCGCGGCCTCGAGCGTGACCGCTTCTTCGACGCGCTCGGTCAGCGTCGCGCCCGGATTGATCGCGTTGATCCGGATGCCGTAACGCGCGTAGTAGTGCGCAAGCCCGACTGTGGCGAGCATCAGCGCGGCACTTGCGGCGCTGATGGCAATATGGATATCGCTCGCCACCTTGCCGCCCATGCCGATGATATTCACGATCGTGCCCGGGTCGCCGCCCTCGCCTCGTTTGGCGCGCTCGGCCATGCGGCGCAGCACTTCCTGCTGCGGGTAGATGTAAGGGAAATACTTGGCTTCCATCGTGGCGCGAAAGGCGTCGGCATCGAGCGTTTCCGGATCGTAGCGGCGCGCGGCGCCCGCACTGTTGACCAGCACGTCGATGGGGCCGACCGCCGAGCTGACTTCCTCGACGATGTCGGCGGCGCTGTGCGGCTCATGCAGGTCGGCGCGCGTGCGATGCACGTGCAGACCCTCCTGCTTCAGCTGTTCGTAAGCACGCGCGAGGTTTGCCGGATCGCGCGAGACGATCGCGACCTTTGCCCCTTCCAGCGCGAAAGCCCGGGCGCACGCAAAGCCAATGCCCTTGCTGCCGCCCGTGGTCAGCACCACTTTTTCTTTCAGCCCGAGATCAATTGTCGTCACCCGCTTCGGAAGAATACCGGTGACGATAGCAGATCGGCGACACCCGCGTACTGAACGAGCCGCGCTTCCACGGATCATCCGTAGACACGTCAATCGGACGAATCCGATTGGTTGCCGATCGTTGCGCCAGAACGTCAACCGGCATTCGGGGCGCCATCTCATTTGTGACAATGTGTGCGCTTTTCGCTGTCAGATTTATCAGTATGACGAAGTAATTTTTCGAGGAGATCGTCGCGGATATTTCTGTAGCGCCAACACCCCTTTCCTGAAGGAGTCGCAAATTGAGTCTGGACTGCTCATCGGCGTCGGTCATCGTTGCAGGTGACGTGATGCTGGATCGCTACTGGTTTGGAGACAGCACGCGCATTTCGCCCGAAGCGCCGGTGCCTGTGGTTCGCATCCAGCGTACCGGGGACGTGGTGGGCGGCGCGGCCAACGTGGCCATCAACGCGGTGAACCTGGGCGCGCACGTCTCGCTGCTGTCGGTGGTCGGTGACGATGAGGACGGTCGCGCCTTGCAGGCATTGCTCGAATCGCGCAACGTTCGCTGCACGTTTTTGCGCGATGCGGCGCTGCAAACCACCGTTAAGCTGCGCGTCATTTCGCGTAACCAGCAGATCGTGCGTGCCGATTTCGAACAGCGGCCGAACCACGAGTTGCTGGTTACGCTCGTCGCCCAATTCCGCGAGAAGTTGAAAGCCTGCAAGACCGTGGTGTTTTCGGATTACGGCAAGGGCGGCCTCGCGCACCTGCGGCTGATGATGTCCGACGCAACTTCCGCCGGGGCGACCATTCTGGTCGATCCCAAAGGACCGGACTACTCCATCTATCGCGGCGCAACCCTAGTGACGCCGAACCGCGACGAATTTGCGCAGGTGGCCGGCAAGTGGACCGGCGAGGCCGACTTCGAGCAACGGGCGTTCGGACTGCGCGACAAGTTCGAACTGGCCGCCTTGCTCGTCACGCGCTCGGAGGAGGGCATGAGCCTCTTTGTCGAACATCGGCATATCCGCATTGCCGCGCAGGCACGCGAAGTCTGCGACGTGTCAGGTGCCGGCGACACCGTGATCGCCACCATGGCGTCCGCGCTGGCGGCGGGCCACGACGTCGAAAGCGCCGCGCGGCTTGCCAACGTGGCTGCCGGTATCGTGGTCGGGAAAATTGGCACCGCGCCCATCACGCTGGATGAGCTCAACCAGCGCGTCTGAACGGCACGGCTGCGTCAGGCAAACCGCGTTAGGCTGTTAGGCTAACGCGTCGAGGTGTCCTGACATGTACTGACGCGTTCCAAGCGTCGCCTAGAAGTTGCCGTTGGCGAAACGGGCGATCGGGTCGTCGTTGGTCTGGGAGGGGGCAGGCATGCCTCGCGAGGCCGTCGAGGCGCGCATGATCTGCACGGCGCCGTCATCGGCGCGGGCCGCGTCCGCTTGCTGATTCTGTTGCGCCTGTTGTGTCTGTTGCGCTTGTTGGGCAAGCCGGGCCTGGCGGGCGGCGACCGAAGCGGGAGGCGGCGGCTCGAAAGCATCGGCGGCTGCGTCGATCGGGTCGGGCGCGGCGGCGCCTGCTGCTTGCGGGGTAACGCGCGCTGCCGAAGCGGCTTGCGGCGCAGCGGAAGTGCCACTGTCATAGGAACCCGACCGGGCGGAGACAATCGGCGTCGGCGAAACCGCACCCGCTGCGTGCGCCTGTAGCTGCG
Organism: uncultured Paraburkholderia sp.; assembly: GCA_940746715.1. Taxonomy (GTDB): domain Bacteria; phylum Pseudomonadota; class Gammaproteobacteria; order Burkholderiales; family Burkholderiaceae; genus Paraburkholderia. The sequence continues at coordinate 216,673 of CALNWN010000001.1, read as the reverse complement.
CCGCGCTCATGCCAGTCGGCGGCGGTTCGAAGGGATCGGCTTGCGGCGCCCGGGCCGCGGGCGTGGCTGCGAGAGTTGAATCGCTGCTCGCCGCCGCCGCCGACGACGGCCCGCGCGGTTCCGTCGCTGCCGCAACCCGGCTCGGGTTTTGTGACGGCAACGGATTCGCGGCATAGCCCGAAGCCGTCCTGCCGCCGCCCGGCGCTGGACCTGGCGACGCCGCTTGAGCACCGCCGTACGCAGCCGCCGCGAGTCCCGTCGCGCGCTCCGGCTGCGGCGCCGCCGCCTGATAGCCGGGCGCGTCGAACGGCGCGGGCTTCGCGGCCGGTCCCGCCACGCGGCGGATGCCGTCGAAGCGCTTCGCCCAGTACGGGTTGGTCAGATAGTCGAGCCGCACCGCCCCGCCCGTCGACGGCGCATTGACAAAGCGCAGCTTGCCCACGTAGATGCCCACGTGCGAATGCGGGTGGCCCGTCGTATTGAAGAAGATCAGATCGCCGGGCGCTATTTCGTCCGGTTCGACCGATTCGCCGCGTCCGCTCATATCGGCGGTCGTGCGCGGCAGGTTCACCGACGCCGTGCGCGCCACGACGTAGCGAACGAGGCCGCTGCAATCGAAGCCGCTGTCGGGCGTGTTGCCGCCCCAGCGGTACGGAACGCCGACGAGGCTCATCGCCTGAATGGAGATTTCCTCACGGCCAATGCTGTGGTCCACGAAGTTGGGAAAACCCGGCGGCGGGGCGCGATACGCGCCGTTCGCCACGACGACGCCGCTTCCCGAGCCGCGCGAGGACTTCTGCTGCGCGCCGGCACAGGCGGCGAGCAGCAGGACGGTCAGCAGCGAAAAGGCGAGTCGACGCATGAAGGGGACAGCGGTAAACGCTCGTTTAAAGGCGGACGATGTCCGGATGGTAGCCGGTGAAACGCGCAAGCGGCAAGAATTCTTGACAAATTACTTGAAGTTCGTGCGCTAAGTGTTGCCGCCGAAAGACGCCGCGGGCAAGAAAAAGCCGCGCCCCGAAAACTCGGAGCGCGGCTCGGTGTCCAGCCGGCCATGACAGCCAGCGGCTTGATTTCTAAAGGATTTCCGACGCGTAGTCCGCGAGGCGCGAACGCTCGCCACGCGCGAGCGTCACGTGCCCGCTGTGCTCCCAGCCCTTGAAGCGATCCACCACGTACGTCAGACCGGAGCTGCTTTCTGTCAGATAAGGCGTGTCGATCTGCGCGATATTGCCGAGGCAAATGATCTTGGTGCCCGGACCCGCGCGCGTCACCAGCGTCTTCATCTGCTTGGGCGTCAGGTTTTGCGCCTCGTCGATGATCAGATACTTGTCCACGAACGTACGGCCGCGCATGAAGTTCATGCTCTTGATCTTCAGACGCGAGCGGATCAGTTCCTTGGTCGCGGCACGGCCCCATTCGCCGGCGTCGTCGTCGGTTTTTTGCAGGACCTCGAGGTTGTCGTCGAATGCGCCCATCCACGGCTGCATTTTTTCCTCTTCCGTGCCGGGCAGAAAGCCGATGTCTTCGCCGACCGGCACCGTCGCGCGCGTCACGATGATCTCGTTATAGCGCTTGTCGTCGAGCACCTGCGCGAGCCCGGCTGCGAGCGCCACCAGCGTCTTGCCGGTACCGGCCTGGCCGAGCAGCGTCACGAAGTCGATCTCCGGATTCATCAACAGATTCAGCGCGAAATTCTGCTCGCGGTTGCGCGCGGCGATGCCCCACACATTGTTCTTGTGGTGGCCGTAGTCGCGCAGCGTCTGCAGGAGCGCCGTCTTGCCGTTCAGCTCGCGCACCAGCGCGTGAAATGCCGGCTCGCCGTTCTGCGGCTCCAGATACACGAATTCGTTGACGAGCATGGACGGACACAGCGGGCCGGTCACACGGTAATACGTGGTGCCGGTTTTGGTGTCCTGCCAGCTCTCCATGCCCTTCGCGTGCCGGGTCCAGAAGTCCTGCGGCAACGCGCGGATGCCCGAATACAGCAGGTCGCTGTCCTCGAGCACCTGGTCGTTGAAGTAGTCTTCGGCGGGCAGGCCGAGCGCATGCGCCTTGATGCGCATGTTGATGTCTTTCGACACCAGCACGACCTGGCGATCCGAACGGTCGCGCTGCAATGCGCGCACCACGCCGAGGATCTGATTGTCGGCCTTGCCTTCCGGCAGGCCTTCGACCGGCTCGATCGCGGTCAGCTTCGTCTGGAAGTAAAGACGCCCCGACGCCTCGCGGCTGCCGAGACGCGCGAGAGAAATGCCGTCCGAGATATTGCCTGCGTTCGCCACTAGCGCGTCGAGCGTGCGGCTCACCTGGCGGGCGTTACGCGCGACTTCCGACATGCCTTTCTTATGGTTGTCGAGTTCTTCCAACGTCATCATGGGCAGATAGACGTCGTGTTCCTCGAAACGGAACAGGCAGCTCGGGTCGTGCATCAGCACGTTCGTATCGAGCACGAAGAGCTTCTGCATCTCGACCGGCTGCGCGGCGGCCGCTGTGCTGCCCGGGGGCGTTTTCGTGCCCGGCTTGCGTGCGATGACCGGCTGCAGTTCGGCAGCGGGCTCGGCTGGCGGCCGGGTTGCGGGCACCGGCTGCAGCAGCGCAGCGGTTTGCCTGGTTTTGCGCCCGGAGCCCGACGCGCCGCGTGCCTGAGCGGACGCGCCGCCGGCGGCGGACGCAGTGGCGGAAGCCGACGTTGCCGGCACCGGTCGCAAGGTGGTCGCGGCATTGGCGGCATGCGCCATTGGCGTGGCGACGCTCGCGCGGCCGTAGTCGGCCGGCTCCGCGGATTCTCCGTCGGCCTGTTTCTTCGCGGCGGAGCGCGCCGGCGTGGCGGCCTTGGCCTTGTATTCGTCAGGTGGCAGGAGATTGCCGAGCTTGCTCGGGGGGGTAGGCAAAGGCATGGTTTCCCTCGAAATAATCGGGTCACATATCGTGCGCCGCCTGTCGCATTCTACCGGTGCCGATGTTGCGCACGCAGTTTGCGCCCGGAGGCGCGCATTCGGTCTAGAGATGCCGGTTCGCCTGGTCTTCGATCGGCTCCTTAGCGGAAAGCGCGTGCCGAGTGAACGAACGGCTGCGCGCAATTAAAAAGCCGCCGCCCCGTCGTACGAGGCAAGCGGCTCGCCTACGGTGTTCGCGTTGCGCCTGACGATTTCGACGGACCGGATACCACGACCGACACGACCGTCAGGTCTTGCGCAGCGACGAAAAATTTGGGGGTGGACAGGCACTCATTGCAACCCAATATAACGCGCCTCAAAGCGCTTGTACAGCCTCCAGAATTTCGTCGACATGACCCGGCACCTTGACGCCGCGCCACTCTACGCGCAGCACGCCGTCAGCGTCGATGAGGAATGTGGAGCGTTCGATCCCCCGTACTTCTTTGCCATACATTTTCTTCATTTTGATGACGCCGAAGAGCGCGCACAGTCTTTCTTCCGGATCCGAAATCAGCGGGAAGGGCAATTCGAGCTTTGCCTTGAAGTTGTCATGCGAGCGCAGGCTGTCGCGCGACACGCCGAGAATTTCCGCGCCGGCTTTCCTGAACTTCGGATACAGGTCGCGGAACTGCAGGCCTTCGGTCGTGCAGCCCGGCGTGTTGTCCTTCGGATAAAAATACAGCACCACCTTCTTACCCCGCAGGTTGGGCAGCGTGATCTCGCCTCCGGTAGCGGGAGCGGTGAAGTCGGGGATGGGTTGGTCGACTGCGATGGGCACGAGGTTCTCCGGTTGTTATGGTCGGCGCCGCCGTCTGAATCCGTCGCGGCGGCGCGGGCCGGGCATTGAGACTTTTTGGGGAGGGGCTGCCGGTGCGCGCATGGGCTCGCGTGGCGGCTGGGTCGTCAGGGCGGCTTGCCGGACAGCAAGCCAATGGCTGGCGTCGACCCGGCACGCCGACCGGCCCGTCAGGGTTGGACGATCAGCTCGCCGGAGCGTCCTGGAATTTCGCCCCACGTAACAGGGTACGATGGCAGCACGCTGCGGTCCAGCGCCGCGTAATAGTCGCCCATCGTCGCGAACGTGTGGCCCTGCGCGCGCCAGCCTTGCAGCAACTGTTCGAAGATGGGCGCGAGCTTCTGCCCCTCGAGCTCCGCGTGCAGCGTGAACACCTGATCGTGCGGATTGTTCGCCGTGTGCCTGAGCATGAACGCCGCTACGTTGTGTTCGTCCACACCGTTCACGCCGAGCACTTCGTCGAGCGTGGGCAGCGTGGTCGGCATCTGCACGTGTGCAAGCGTCCTGCCGTCGACGACCGGCAGATACGGCGAATTACCGCGGCCGTCGGACGCGTAGTGCATGCCCCAGGCGTCGATCTGCTCGAACGCGTGGCCGTTCATCTGCCAGCCGGCCGCGCCGTGCGTGACGGGCGGCGCGCCGAAAATCTCGACGAAACGGGCGTAGCTTTTCTGCATTTGCGCGGCGGTCCATGCGCGATCTTTCGAGCGCACGTTATCCTGCCAGTACACGTGGTCCCACGTATGAATGCCGCACTCGAAGCCGGCCTCGTGGATCGCGCGCATCTCCGCCGACGCCTTCGCGCCGATGTCCGGCCCCGGCAGCAGCACGCCGTACATCAGCTGCCTGAGCCCGTAGTGCTCGACCATCGAGGTACGCGACACCTTCTTCAGGAAGCCCGGCCGCAGCACGCGGCGCATGGCCCAGCCAGTGTGGTCGGGCCCGAGGCTGAAGAGGAAAGTGGCGCGCGCCTTGAAGCGGTCGAAGATGCGCGCAAGATTCGGCACGCCTTCGCGGGTACCGCGCAGCGTGTCGACGTCGATCTTCAGGACGATACGGGTCAAGGATCAGCCCTTATTGCTGTTCGACGAGCGCGCGCGCTTCCGCGACGTGGCCGCGATACGCTTCGAAGATCTTGCGCAGCGCTTCGTCGAAGGTGGACTTCGGTGCCCAGCCGAGTTCCTGCATCGTGTTGTCGATCTTCGGCACGCGGTTCTGCACGTCCTGATAGCCCGTGCCGTAGTACGCGCCAGAGGACGTTTCGACGAGCTGCACCTTCTTCGCGCTGTCGGCATATTCCGGGAATTCCGCGGCGAGCGCGAGCATCTTGTGCGCCAGTTCGCGCACCGAGAAGTTGTTCGTCGGATTGCCGATGTTGTAGATCTTGCCCGTCGCGACGCCGTTCTTATTCTCGATGATCTTCATCAGCGCGCCGATACCGTCGTCGATGTCCGTGAACGCGCGCTTTTGCGCGCCGCCGTCGACGAGGCTGATGTTCTCGCCGCGCACGATATGGCCGAGGAACTGCGTGACCACGCGCGAGCTGCCTTCCTTCGGCGTGTAGATCGAGTCGAGGCCCGGGCCGATCCAGTTGAACGGACGGAACAGCGTGAAGTTCAGGCCTTCCATGCCGTAGCCCCAGATCACGCGGTCCATCAACTGCTTCGAGCACGCGTAGATCCAGCGCGGCTTGTTGATCGGGCCGTACGACAGTTGCGATTCTTCTGGATCGAACTGCTCGTCCGTGCACATGCCGTAGACCTCGGAAGTCGACGGAAACACGAGGTGCTTGCTGTACTTCACGGCCGAGCGGACGATCGGCAGGTTCGCCTCGAAGTCGAGTTCGAACACGCGCAGCGGCTGCTTAACGTAGGTGGCCGGCGTGGCGATCGCGACCAGCGGCAGGATCACATCGCACTTCCTGATGTGATATTCGACCCACTCCTTGTTGATCGTGATGTCGCCTTCGAAGAAGTGCATCCGCTCGTGATTGACGAGATCGCCCAGACGTTCCGTCTGCATGTCCATCCCGAAGACTTTCCAATCGGTCGTTTCGAGAATGCGTTTGGACAGGTTATGGCCGATGAAGCCGTTCACACCCAAGATCAGGACTTTTTTCATAAATGTCCGGGAGTTTGGAGGAACTGGGCGAATTCGGCCGGAGTGACGACGGTTGTTTCGCTGCCGTCGTGCTGATGCCGCAATTCGTGGATCGCGATCGCGCGGCCGTCGCCGCATATCGCAAAAACGGCATTATCGCTTACGTGCAGGCCCGGCGGCAAATCCGAGCGAAGCGCGCCGGGTGTCGCGAGGCGCGCGCGCGCCACCACGAAACGCCGCCCGCCGATGTCGTTGAACGCGCCGGGATACGGCGGCGCGACCGCTCGAATAAGATTATAGACCTGTTGCGCCGGCTGCGTCCAGTCGATGCGGCCGTCTTCGGGCTTGCGCCCGCCGTAATAGCTGCCGTGCGACAGATCGTTCGGCAGATGCGGCGCCTCGCCGGCCAGCAGCGCAGGCAGCACGCGCCACAGCGTCTGCTCGGCGGCCACCGTGACCTTGTCGAACACTTGCGCGGCCGTGTCGTCCGGCAGGATCGGCACCGGGGTCTGCGCGACGATCGCGCCCGCGTCGGGCTTCGCGGCCATTTCGTGCAAGGTGGCGCCGGTCTCGGTTTCGCCGTGCAGCACCGCCCAGTTGGTCGGCACGCGGCCGCGGTACTTCGGCAGCAGCGAGCCGTGCATGTTGTAGGCGCCGCGCGCGACGAGCGCGAGCAGGTCGACCGGCAACATGTGACGGTAGTAGAACGAGAAGATGAAGTCCGGGCGCGCCGCGCTGACGACCGCGCGCAATTCCGGGCTTGTCGGGTCAGCGGGCGTCACGACGGGAATGCCGTGCTCCGCCGCCACGCTCGCGACGCTGCCGAACCAGATGTTCTCGGTCGGACTGTCTTCGTGCGTGACGACGAGCGCCACGTCCACGCCGCGCGCGAGCAGCGCCTGCAGGCAGCGCACGCCGACATTGTGATAGGCGAATACGACGGCACGCGGTTTCATCGGCTGGGTCCTTCGTCGCGCTGATCCGCAACCGGCGCGGGTTGCACCGGCTGCACGACGCTCTGGCGCGGCACCTCGGCCACGGCCGTGCCGTTGCGCTCTTCGAGGATCGTCTGCACCAGATAGCGCGGACGTGCGCGCACCTGCTGATAGATCCGGCCGATGTATTCGCCGAGCAGCCCGAGCGCGAAGATGATCACGCCGAGCAGGAAGAACGTAATGGCGAAGAGGGTGAACACACCCTGAACTTCCGCCCCGATGATGAAGCGCCGAATCAGCAGCAGCACGAAGAGCGCCGCCGAACCGAGCGACAGGATCACGCCGATGAACGACAGCCACTGCAGCGGCACGACCGAAAAGCCCGTCACGAGGTCGAAATTCAGGCGGATCAGCGAATAGAGCGAGTACTTCGATTCGCCGGCAAAGCGCTCTTCGTGTGCCACCTCGATCTCGACCGGATTCTGCGCGAAGGTGTAGGCGAGCGCCGGAATGAAGGTATTGATCTCGCCGCAGCGGTTGATCGTGTCGATGATGTGCCGGCTGTACGCGCGCAGCATGCAGCCCTGGTCGGTCATCTTGATGCGGGTGATGCGCTCGCGCAGCCGGTTCATCGCGCGCGAAGCCTTGCGGCGCCACAGGCTGTCCTGGCGCTGCAGGCGAATGGTGCCGACGTAGTCGAAGCCTTCGCGCATCTTGTTGACCAGCTTGCCGATTTCTTCGGGCGGATTCTGCAGGTCGGCGTCGAGCGTAATGACGATTTCGCCGCGCGACTGCTCGAAGCCCGCGAGAATCGCCATGTGCTGCCCGTAGTTGCCGTTCAGCAGGATCACGCGGGTCGTGTCGGGGCGCGCACGGAACCGCTCGGCGAGCAGCGCGGCGGACTTGTCGCGGCTGCCGTCGTTGATGAAGATCACTTCATAAGACGTGCCGAGCGCGTCGAGCGCCGGGTAAAGCCGCGCGAAAAGCGCTGCCAGTCCAGCTTCCTCGTTGTACACCGGAATGATGATCGACACTTCCGGCGTGACGGCGCGTTGTTCCGTATAAATCCTTTCCGCTTACTTTCCGTATTGTTCGCAAATTTCATTGACCGCGCGGCATACGCGCGCAACGTCGCCTTCGTTCATCAGCGTGAAGAGCGGCAGCGTGACGTTGGTGGCGCCGAAACGCTCCGCATGCGGGAACATGCCTTCCGTGAAGCCGCGCGCGCGATACAGCGAGAACAGGTGGATGGCCGGATAGTGCACGCCCGAGCCGATGCCGCGTTCCTTCAGCTGCCCCATGAAACCCGCGCGGTCGATGGAAAGCTTCTCGAGCGGCAGCGTGATCTGGAACATGTGCCAGTTGCCGTTTTCGAAGTCGGCAAACGGCAGGCCGACGCCCAGTTTCACCGCCGCGCCGCCCTCGAGGCCCGCGAAGTACGCGCGCGCGAGCTTGCGGCGTTGCGCGAGAAAGCGTTCCAGATGCGGCAGCTGACCGAGGCCGACGCGCGCGGCAACGTCCGTCAGGTTGTACTTGCCGCCGAGCACGTCGCAGTCCATGCCGTCGAAGCCCGTGCGCGTGATGCCTTGCAGCCGGTATTTCTGCGCGAGCACGGCCTCGTCCTCGTTGTTCAGCACGAGTGCGCCGCCTTCGATCGACGTGAGGTTCTTGTTCGCGTGGAAGCTGAACGAGACCATGTCGCCGATCGCGCCGATGCGCTTGCCGTTCCACGTCGAGCCGAAAGCCTGGGCGGCGTCTTCCACCACGCGCAGCTTGTGCGCGCGGGCGATCGCGTAGAGGCGGTCCATGTCCACCGGCAGGCCGGACAGATAAACCGGGATCAGTGCCTTGGTGCGCGGCGTGATCGCCTGCTCGAGCTTGTCGAGGTCGATGTTGCGCGTGATGGGGTTGATGTCCGCGAACACCGGCGTCGCGCCCACTTCGTAGATCACGTTGCTCGTCGCGACCCATGAGGCGGGCGAGGTGATCACCTCGTCGCCGGGACCGACGCCCGCAATGCGCAGACCGATTTCCAGCGTCGCCGTGCCGGAATTGAACGTGCGCACCGGACGGCCGCCGCAGAATTCGGAGAGCGCCGCCTCGAACTTCTGGTTTTGCGGGCCCGTGGTGATCCAGCCGGAGCGCAGCACATCGGCTACGCCTTGAATCGTTTCTTCATCGATTTCCGGTTTCACAAACGGCAGTAACGGCAGAGGCGGAACGGTTGACTGGGTCATGAATGCTTCGCTCGATCGAAAAAGCCGGGGTTCGGAGCGCGCAGTCGGCACACACTGCGCGCCATTCCGCCCACGGCTAAAAAAGGGTGCAACCGCGGAGCATACCGCGATCAACCTTACGTTTTGCTTAGCCGGCGATTCGCGCCGGCTTACGTTGTCTTGCGTTGTCTTGCGCGCGGCGCAGCGGCCGCAAAAAACGCCTAGCTGCACGCGAGTATCACTACGCCCAGCAGAATCACGCCGATGCCGACGAGCTTGTGCAGCGACAGCACTTCGCCGAACAGATACCACGCGGCGAAAGCGTTGACGATATAGCCGAGCGACAGCATCGGATAGGCGATCGACACATCCACGCGCGACAGCCCGACGACCCACACCGCGACGCTGATCACATAACAGGCGAGGCCGCCGACGATCGGCGGTTGCGTTGCAAGTCGAAAGGCGATCGGCAGGATGTTCGCACGGGTGAATTCGAAGTGTCCAACGGCATTCGTTCCGGCTTTGAGCAGCAGCTGCGCGCCGGCGTTCAACGAGACGCCGGCGAGAATGCAAAAAAGGGAAATCGGGTTCATCGGGTGTTCAGATCCGGATATGGGGTCACGATTGCGGTTTTTCCACCGGCGCGGCCGACGTCGCCGTTTGCGGCTGTTGCGCCGCTGCGGTCGGGGCGCCGGGGCCGGACGGCCTGGGCGTTTGTCTCGCCGCGAGCGGCTTCATCACGACAACGCGCCGCGAGTCGCGGGCGACCACCTGCATCGGCAGACCTTCCTTCAGAAGCCGCTCGTAAGTCGGCGGCGGCAGCAGTGCGAGCGCATAGCGGTCGGCCTTCCAGCGCTCGACCCAGGCCTGAACCGAAGGCAGCCATTTCTGCGGTTCCACGGAAACGCCGAACGCCAGTTCGTCGGGATGCTCGACCATCGTCATCGTGTGGCCGATGTAGAACGGCAACGTGTGATCGAGCACGCCGACCGAGTAGAACGGCGTGTCGGCCGGCAATTTCGCCATCTGCGCCTTGATGGCGGGCGCGAGCGGCGCGCCGGAACTGAGACGGCCGAACACGTCGTGGCCGGTGCCCGCGATGGTGCCGAGCAGCAGCCACGCGGCGCCGAAGCTGGCGACGGCCCCGAGACCGCAGGTGCGGCTGCGTCGATTGATCCACAGCGCGGCGAGCGTCAGCACGAAGGCGACGGCCAGCGCCGCGAGCACCCACACGCGGTATTCGACATAGAGCTCGGTCGGATTGCGGGCGGTGCCGAAACGCGGCAGGAACAGCGCCGCAAACGCGGCGACTACGAGAAACAGTGCATAGCCGGTTAGATGGCGGCGCAGCTGCTCGCGCGTGAGGAGCGGCAGATAGCGACCGATCAGGAGCGCGATGGCCGGCGCGATCGGCAGCGTGTACGACAGCAGCTTCGAGTGCGACGCGCTGAAGAAGAGGAAGATGAAGCCGATCCAGACAAGCATCAGCGTGACGGGCGCAAAGCCGTTCGGCTGGCGCGGCAGGCGCCATGCGTGACGCACGCTTTGCACGGTCACCGAAAGCCACGGCAGGAACCCGACGATCAGCACCGGCACGAAGTAATAGAACGGCCCTGGGCGGTTCTGCTCAGGCGTCAGATAGCGCTTGAACTGCTGGACAATGAAAAAGAAATTGAGGAACTCCGGATTGCGCTGCTGCACCAGCACGAACCAGAGCGTGACGACCGCGAAGAACAGGATCAGCCCGCCGATCAGGTGCAGGCGCTTCCACACGGCCCAGTCGCGCGCGATCAGGGTGTAGAGCACCAGCACGGCGCCCGGCAGAATGACGCCGACAAGCCCCTTGGACAGTACCGCAAGCGCCATCGACGCCCAGCACAGCCACATCCAGCCGCGCACGCACGAGGTTTTCAGATTGGGGCGCTGCGCCAGCAGCAGCGCGCACAGCGTGAGCTCCATCCAGAACGACAGGCCCATGTCGAGCGTGTTGAAGTGGCCCATCAGGTTCCAGTAGGGCGAGGTGGCCAGCACGAGCGCCGCGAATACGCCGGTGGCCGCGTTGAACACGCGCGCGCCGGTGTAGCCGATCAGCAGCACGCCGGCAAAGCCGGTCAGCGCCGTGTAGAGCCGCGCCTGCCATTCGCCGATGCCGAACCACGCGAACGTGAGCGCGTTCGCCCAGGTTTGCAGCGGCGGCTTCTCGAAGTACTTGTAGCCGTTGTAGCGCGGCGTGATCCAGTCGCCGGTGACGAACATTTCACGGGCCATTTCGGCGTAGCGGCCTTCGTCGCTCGGCAGCAGATGGCGCCAGCCGAGCGGCACGAACCAGATGACGGCAAGGGTCAGCACCAGCAGCAGAATCGCGGTGCGGTCGAGCGGTAGCCTCGACGGCGTATCGTTCATGGATTTAAACCTTTCTGGCGACGCCGCTTGCGCGGCGCTGCATTGTTATTCGAGATGGCGGGAGGCGACTGGCCTCGCACGGATGGCGCGCAGTGTACGTGATCGTGCGTGACGCGGCGAGCGCGCCGGTGGCCGCCGCGCTACGCTTCGATCAGCAGGGCGGCCGCGACCTTGCGGCCCTCGGCCATGAGAATGTTGTAGGTGCGGCAGGCGGCCTTGAAGTCCATGGTTTCGACGCCGATGCGCTTCGCCGTCAACGCGGCGGTGAGGCGCGGGTGCGGAAAACGCAGCCGCTCGCCGCTGCCGAACACCACCACCTCGGGCGGGACCGACCAGCATCGAAAAAAGCTCAGGGGTCAATTGCTCGAAAGACGTGACGGGCCAGGAGATGACAGGCGCGTCCGGCAGCACGAGAAGGCTGCCCGCGTGGCGCACCAGATTGATTTCGACATAGCCGGCGCCGTAGCCGGTGACGGTGTTCAGGGCGCCGCTGGAATCCTGATGTAATTTCAAATTCGTTTTCCGAAGTCGTCGCGAGACATCATAGGTGTTGAAGGCCTGACGCGGCAGGCGTGAGCAGGGCGCGGTTCTACACGAGTGGGACAGGGAAAGGATCAAAAGGCTCCCGTTGCGTCTGGTGCATTGCGGAAGTCGGCCAAAATCCGCTAAATTATAACTTTTTAGCCGCCCAGCGGCGTCCCCGCTCATGCGCTGCCACAAGCCGCGCCGAGGGTCCGGGGTGCGGCCCGTCGGCTACCTACCTAGTTCCACCCGCCCGGTTCACCCGTTTTCGTCCGCCATGGCGCCCATACTGGGCGGTCCGTATTGCAATCCATACGGGGCGGTCCCCTGAGAGCGGCCCTGCGGCCTCGCCGCACCACGAATGTCGCAATCGGCGAGCCTGCCCGGCGCGTCCGACTGTTTATCGGCAACCTGGCGCCGTTCGGCTTTGAAGCGCCGGACTATCCGTTATGGACGGCCGGCGTGAGCCTCGCGGGCGGCACGCCCGTGCATTACATCTGCGACGAGTCGAACCGCTGGATGCCCGACCTCGACGACATCCGCGCCAAAATCACGCCGAACGCGCGCGCTCGTGGTCATCAACCCGAACAACCCGACCGGCGCGCTGTATTTCGACGAACTGCTGCTCGGCCTCATAAAAATCGCGCGCCAGCACGGCCTCGTGATTTTCGCCGACGAGGTCTACGACAAGATCGTCTACGACGGCAAGAAGCACATGTCGATGGCCGCGCTGTCCGAAGACGAGCTGACCGTCACGTTCAACAGCCTGTCGAAGAGCTATCGCTCGTGCGGCTACCGCGCCGGCTGGATGTTCATCTCGGGCCTGACGGGCGAAAACCGCCGCAGCGCAAAAGACTATTTCGAAGGCCTCGGCATTCTCGCGTCCATGCGCCTGTGCCCGAACGTGCCCGGCCAGTACGCGATCCAGACCCCGCTCGGCGGTTATCAGAGCATCAATAACCAATGACCTGATTGTGCCGAGCGGGCGCCTCCGGAGGCGGTGCTCTATATGTTCCCGCGCCTCGACCCGAAGGTGTATCCGATCGAGAACGATCAGCAGTTCATTCTCGACCTGCTGCTGGAAGAGCGCGTGCTGCTCGTGCAGGGCACCGGCTTCAACTGGAAGACGCCGTATCACTTCCGCGTCGTGTTCCTGCCGAACGTGGACGATCTGGCCGATTCCATCCACCGGATCGCGCGCTTCCTCGACGGTTATCGCAAACGTCACACGGCGTAGCGCACAATACGGGGCGCGAGGCGTGAATTGTCCGCCGCGCGCACCCGGCCACCGGCACCCCGAATTCCTTTAATCACTACTCGACACCACGCTGCATGGAACCGATCAAAGTTGGATTGCTGGGCTTCGGCACGGTAGGCAGCGGCACCTTCACGGTACTGCGCCGCAATCAGGAAGAAATCAAACGTCGCGCAGGCCGCGGCATCGAGATTGCGCGCATTGCCGTGCGCAATCCGGCCAAGGCGAAGGCGGCGCTCGGCGCGCAAGCCGCGAGCGTCGCGCTCACCGACGACTTCAACGCGGTGGTCGACGACCCGTCTATCGACATCGTCGCGGAAATGATCGGCGGCACCGGCGTGGCGCGCGACCTGGTGCTGCGCGCCATCGGCAACGGCAAGCACGTGGTCACGGCCAACAAGGCGCTGCTTGCCGTGCACGGCACGGAAATCTTCGAGGCGGCGCGCGCGAGGGGCGTGATGGTCGCGTTCGAGGCCGCGGTGGCGGGCGGCATTCCGATCATCAAGGCGCTGCGCGAAGGCTTGACGGCCAACCAGATCCAGTACATCGCGGGCATCATCAACGGCACCACGAACTACATTCTTTCGGAAATGCGCGACCGCGGGCTCGACTTCGCGACCGCGCTGAAAGCCGCGCAGGAACTAGGCTACGCCGAAGCGGATCCGACTTTCGACATCGAAGGGGTGGACGCGGCGCACAAGGCGACGATCATGAGCGCGATCGCGTTCGGCGTGCCGGTGCAGTTCGACCGCGCGTATATGGAAGGCATCAGCAAACTCGCCGCGATCGACATCAGATACGCCGAGGAACTCGGCTACCGCATCAAGCTGCTCGGCATTGCGCGCCGCACTGAGAAAGGCATCGAATTGCGCGTGCATCCCACGCTGATTCCGGCCAAGCGCCTGCTCGCGAATGTGGAAGGCGCGATGAACGCGGTCGTCGTGCACGGCGACGCCGTCGGCACCACCTTGTATTACGGCAAGGGCGCGGGTGCGGAGCCCACGGCGTCGGCGGTGGTGGCCGATCTCGTCGACGTGACGCGCCTGCATACGGCCGACCCCGAGCACCGCGTGCCGCATCTGGCGTTCCAGCCGGACCGTCTGTCGAACACGCCGATCCTGCCCATCGAGGAAGTGACGAGCGGGTACTACCTGCGTCTGCGCGTCGCGGACGTGACGGGCGTGCTCGCCGACATCACGCGTATTCTCGCCGACACCGGCATCTCTATCGACGCGCTCCTGCAGAAGGAGTCGGAACAGGTCGACGCCAACGGCAAGGGCGAAACCGACATCATCCTGATCACGCACGAAACGGGCGAAAAGAACGTCAATGCCGCGATCAGGTCGATCGAGGCGTTGCAGACCGTCGTCTCGCAAGTCACGAAGCTGCGCATGGAAGCGCTGAACTAGGCCGAACTATGAACTATCTCTCCACGCGCGGCGCCGGAGCCGGCGAGCGCCACACCTTCTCGGACATTCTGCTCGGCGGTCTCGCGAAAGACGGCGGCCTGTATCTGCCCACCGAGTATCCGCGCGTCAGCGCCGACGAACTCGCGCGTTGGCGCACGCTGCCGTACGCCGACCTGGCCTTCGAGATTCTGTCGAAATTCAGCGACGACATTCCGGCCGAAGATTTGCGCGCCCTCACGCGCAAGACCTACACGGCGGCCACGTACTGCAACGTGCGCGACGACGAAAGCGCCGCGCAGATCACGCCGCTCAAGACGCTCGGCGTCGAGAACGGCGCGCCGCTGTCGCTGCTCGAACTGTCGAACGGTCCGACGCTCGCCTTCAAGGACATGGCGATGCAGCTGATCGGCAACCTGTTCGAGTACGCGCTCGCCAAACACGGCGAAACGCTGAACATTCTCGGCGCGACCTCCGGCGACACCGGCAGCGCCGCCGAATACGCGATGCGCGGCAAGCAGGGCATTCGCGTGTTCATGCTGTCGCCGCACAAGAAAATGAGCGCGTTCCAGACCGCGCAGATGTACAGCCTGCAAGACCCGAATATTTTCAACCTCGCGGTCGAAGGCGTGTTCGACGACTGCCAGGACATCGTCAAAGCCGTCTCGAACGATCACGCCTTCAAGGCGAAGTACAAGATCGGCACGGTCAATTCGATCAACTGGGCGCGTGTGGTCGCGCAGGTGGTCTATTACTTCAAGGGCTACTTTGCCGCCACGAAGAGCAACGACGAGCGCGTGTCGTTCACCGTGCCGTCGGGCAATTTCGGCAATGTGTGCGCGGGTCACATCGCGCGCATGATGGGTCTGCCGATCGAAAAGCTCGTGGTCGCCACCAACGAAAACGATGTGCTCGACGAGTTCTTCCGCACCGGCATCTACCGCGTGCGCAAGGCGGCCGAGACATATCACACGAGCAGCCCGAGCATGGATATTTCGAAGGCGTCGAACTTCGAACGTTTCGTGTTCGATCTGCTGGGCCGCGACCCGGCGCGCGTGCTGCAACTGTTCCGCGACGTCGAGGAAAAGGGCGGTTTCGACCTCGCGGCAAGCGGCGACTTTGCGCGCGTCAAGGAGTTCGGTTTCGTGTCGGGCCGCAGCAGCCACGACGATCGCGTCGAGGCGATCCGCGACGTGTTCCAGCGCTACGACACGATGATCGACACGCATACCGCCGACGGCCTCAAGGTCGCGCGCGAACATCTGCAGCCGGGCGTGCCGATGATCGTGCTGGAAACGGCCCAGCCCATCAAGTTCGGCGAGACGATTCGCGAGGCGCTGCTGCGCGAACCGGAGCGTCCGGCCGCGTTTGCGGGACTCGAGTCGCTGCCGCAGCGCTTCGAAGTCGTGCCCGCGGACGCTCAGCGGGTGAAGGACTTCATCGCGGCCAACACCGGTGTCTGATGGAAGTGAAGCGCGGGCCGGCGGCCCCGCGCAGAGGCCGAGCCGTTATCGCGCGATGCAGGGTGGGCGGGATAGCGGCTCGGCGAGCCGGGAGAGAGCCTGTCGTCCTGCCCGCTGCTGGGCGAACCGGCGCACCCGGCAAAACCCGAAAGCCTGAAAAAGCAGAAAACCCCTCCATAAACGCGGCCCCGACAAGGCGCGGCCTTCGACCGCTACAATGTTCTTTTGATCAGCGGCTCCGAACCCGAGATGTCCACACCTACGCCCCGCGCTCCGTGAACGGCAGTGAACCTGTGCCGACGCTTGAAGCAGCCGGCCGCGTGTTGTCGGCCGACGTCGTCTCGCCGCTCGACGTCCCGCCGATGAACACCAGTGCCATGGACGGCTACGCGATCCGCGCCGCTGACGTCACCACGCACGGCAACCGCCGCCTGCCGGTGTCGCAACGCATTCCCGCGGGTCACGCGCCCGGGCCGCTCACGCCCGGCACGGCGGCGCGCATCTTCACCGGCGCCACGGTGCCGCCGGGCGCGGACGCCATCGTCATGCAGGAGCAGACGGAAGCCGCCGGCGACGGGGTTACCATCCTGCACAGCCCGCGGCCCGGCGAGTGGATTACGGCACAAGGCGCGGACATCCGCAGCGGTTCGGTCATTCTGCCGGCCGGCACGCGGCTTACGCCGCAGGCGCTGGGTCTCGCCGCATCCGTGGGCTGCGCGGAACTGCAAGTGCGCCGCCGCGTCAAGGTCGCCGTGTTCTTTACTGGCGACGAGCTGACCATGCCTGGCGAGCCGCTGAAGCCCGGCGCGATCTACAACTCCAATCGCTTCACGCTGCGCGGTTTGCTGGAGAACCTCGGCTGCGAGGTCAGCGATTTCGGTATCGTCGCCGACAATCTGGATGCAACGCGCGCCACGCTGCGCGAGGCGGCGCAGGCGCACGATCTCATCCTGACCTGCGGCGGCGTGTCGGTCGGCGAGGAAGACCATGTGAAGCCCGCCGTCGAGGCGGAAGGGCGCCTCACCCTGTGGCAGATCGCGATGAAGCCCGGCAAGCCGCTCGCGTTCGGCGCCGTGCGGCGCGGCGCGGGTAGTCGAGCGGCAGCAGAACCGTCCGCGCCGTCCGCCGAGACGTTTTTTATCGGCTTGCCGGGCAATCCCGTCTCGAGCTTCGTGACCTTTCTGCTGTTCGTGCGTCCGTTCCTGCTGCGGCTGGCCGGCGTGCAGGCGGTCGCGCCGCGCGCTGTCGTTGCGCGCGGACTTCACCCAGAGCAAGGCGGATCGCCGCAACGAGTTCCTCCGGGCCCGCGTCAATGCGGCTGGCGGTCTCGATCTGTTCCCGAACCAGAGTTCGGCCGTGCTGACGTCCACGGTGTGGGGCGACGGTTTGATCGACAATCCGCCCAATCATGCGATCAGTGCCGGCGAAACCGTGCGCTTCATTCCTTTTTCCGAGTTGCTGAATTGAGGCCGGCTGCGCCGGCGGCATCCCATGAAGATTCAATTGCGATATTTCGCGAGCGTGCGTGAAGCGCTCGATCGAGCAGACGAAACCGTCGAGTTGCCAGTAGGCGTTGTCACCGTCGGCGACGTGCGCGCGTGGCTGCGCGTGCGCGGCGGCATCTGGGCGGACACGCTCGCCGAAGGCCGCGCGCTGCGCATGGCCTGCAATCACGTGATGACCGACGCCGGCACGCGTATCACCGAAGGCTGCGAGGTGGCCTTCTTCCCGCCCGTCACGGGCGGCTGAACCGGTTGAAGCGGTCTAACCGCTTCACCGGCCGAACCATCAGGAGCCGGCCATGCCCGTTCGTGTCCAGACCGAAGATTTCGACCTCACCGCCGAGGTCGCCGCGCTGCGCGCCCGCAATCCGAAGATCGGCGCGGTGGCCTGCTTTGTCGGCACCGTGCGCGACCTGAACGACGGCAGCCCGGTGGAGGCCATGGAGCTCGAGCACTATCCGGGCATGACGGAGAAGTCGCTGGAGGCGATTGTCGTGAGTGCGCGCGAGCGCTGGCCCGGCATCGAAGTGCTGATCGTGCACCGCGTCGGCAAGCTGTATCCGCTCGATCAGATCGTGCTCGTCGCGACGACGGCCGCGCATCGCGGCGAGGCATTCGCGTCGTGCGAATTCGTGATGGATTATCTGAAGACCCAGGCGCCGTTTTGGAAGAAGGAGAAAACCGAGGCGGGCGAGCGCTGGGTCGACGCCCGCGTGACCGACGACGCGGCGCTCGCGCGCTGGGGCATCGAATCGGGCAACGGCGCGTCGGAATGAGCACGAGGCGCTGCCGGCCCGCGGGGCGCCACTCAGGCCGCTGAAGCCGCTCACGCCACTCAAGCCGCGCCCCGTCATTCGTCCCGCGACTTGCCGATGATGCGCGCCGGAAACGGCTCCCCGGCGGCCCGCTCGGGAAGATGCGGCTCGTCGTCCGGGCGAGGCCGCTTCGGCGCCACGCGTTCGAGCAAAGCCTGCTGTTCGGGCGGGATCCTGCAGTCCCAGCCGAAGCGGCTTAACTGCAAACTCTGCGCGATACGCAGCGCCGGCTCCATGAAGCGCACCGCGGCGGCAGGCTCGTAGCGTGATTCCACCGTGTCCAGAAACAGGTACAGCCAGCGGCTGAAATGCTGCGGCTCGATGCCCTCGAGCGGCTGATGCGCCTGCTGCACATTGCCGCGGTACTGCTTCGCGCCCAGCACGAGGCTCGTCCAGAACGTGCACATCTTCGGCAGATGATCGTCCCACCGGCCGGCAAGCGTCGCCTCGAACACCGCGCACCGAGCAGCGGGTCCGCGCGCACGCGGTCGTAAAACGCGTAGACCAGCTCGCGGATGTTCGCCTCGGTAGGCTCGGCTGCGCGCTCGACGACCGGCGCGGCGGGAAAAGAGGGTTTCATGCGGATTCCAGAAATATGCGACGATGCGTCTGCAGCGCGCCACACTTCGCCGCAAACAGGCCCGGGACTGCCACAAAAAGGGCCAGCTCGACGGAAGTGAACTCAAATATAGCGCACTTTTCAGCTGAATAGGCGCGGCGCGAAACGTTACCATTGGCGTCGAAGGTCCGGCTTCAGCGATGCAGCATAAATAAACATATGCCAACTCCGCATCTTATGGCGAAGCCGCGGCCCCCCGGCAACCCTTGCATCGACGCGGTTATCCCACGGATCGCGGCTTGCGCTCATCGTGATACGGGAACCCATGAGACTGACCGACTACACCGACTATTCGCTGCGCGTCCTTCTGTACCTTGCTGTGCGCGGCGAGGGCTTATCGACCATTCAGGACATTTCCGAGGCATACGGCATCTCCAAGAATCATCTGATGAAGGTGGTGCAGCAGCTGAGCGAGCTCGGCTGGGTCGAGACCGTGCGCGGCCGCAACGGCGGCCTGCGGCTTGCCGAGCGTACCCGCACACTGACGGTCGGCGAGATCGTGCGCGCAACGGAAAACGACTTCGCGCTGGTTGCCTGCCTGCCGGATCAGAACGGCCAACGCCGTTCCTGCGTCATTACGCCCCACTGCCGGCTGCGCAACGTGCTCGAGGCGGCGCGCCACGCGTTTCTCGCGGAGCTCGACCGCCACACCATCGAGGAAGTCTCCGGGCCACAAGGGCCGCTCGCCGCATTGCTCGGCATACGGCCGGTGATTCCGCTCGTGCCGGTCGAGCCGCCGGGCGACAGCCCCGTGCCTATCGCCTGAGCGCGGCTCGCAAGGCGCCGCGCATTTTCTTCGCATCAGATCTTCAAAAACTCGCCGTGGGCAGCGAAAAAGCGCTTGAATCCTGAATAAATCGCCTCATTTTGGTGGTAATCGAAATTGGAGGTCTCGAATGAGAATCGACAAACTCACCACTAAATTCCAGGAAGCGCTGGCGGACGCGCAGAGTCTCGCGGTCGGCCATGACAATCAATATATCGAGCCGGTTCACGTCCTCGCAGCGCTCGTCGCGCAGCAGGACGGTTCGGCGCGTTCGCTGCTTTCGCGCGCCGGCGTGCATGTGCAGGCGCTGCAAACCGCACTCGACGACGCCATCACGCGGCTGCCGCAAGTTCAGGGCACCGACGGCAATGTGCAGATCGGCCGCGAGCTGACCGGTCTTCTGAACCAGGCCGACAAGGAAGCTCAAAAGCTCAACGACACGTTCATCGCGAGCGAAATGTTTCTGCTCGCCATTGCGGACGATAAAGGCGAGGCCGGCCGTCTCGCGCGTCAGCACGGCTTGTCGCGCAAGTCGCTCGAAAGCGCGATTGCCGCTGTGCGCGGCGGCTCGCAGGTGCACAGCCAGGACGCCGAAAGCCAGCGCGAGGCGCTCAAGAAGTACACCATCGACCTGACCGAGCGCGCGCGGGCCGGCAAGCTCGACCCGGTGATCGGCCGCGACGACGAAATCCGCCGTTCCATTCAGATTCTTCAGCGTCGCACGAAGAACAATCCGGTGCTGATCGGCGAACCGGGCGTCGGGAAAACGGCGATTGTCGAAGGTCTCGCGCAACGCATCGTGAACGGCGAGGTGCCGGAGACGCTCAAGGGCAAGCGCGTGCTGTCGCTCGACATGGCGGCGCTGCTCGCGGGCGCGAAATACCGCGGCGAGTTCGAAGAGCGTCTGAAGGCCGTCCTGAACGACATCGCCAAGGACGAAGGGCAGACCATCGTCTTTATTGACGAAATTCATACGATGGTCGGCGCCGGCAAGGCCGAGGGCGCGATGGACGCAGGCAACATGCTGAAGCCGGCGCTTTCGCGCGGCGAACTGCATTGCGTCGGCGCGACCACGCTCGACGAATATCGCAAGTACATCGAAAAGGACGCCGCGCTCGAGCGCCGCTTCCAGAAGGTGCTCGTCGACGAACCGACGGTCGAGGCCACCATCGCGATCCTGCGCGGCTTGCAGGAGAAGTACGAGCTGCACCATGGCGTGGACATCACCGACCCTGCCATCGTCGCGGCGGCGGAGCTGTCGCATCGTTACATCACGGACCGCTTCCTGCCGGACAAGGCGATCGATCTGATCGACGAAGCCGCCTCGAAGATCAAGATGGAAATCGATTCGAAGCCCGAGGAGATGGACCGGCTCGGCCGTCGCCTGATCCAGCTGAAGATCGAACGCGAGGCTGTCAAGAAGGAGAAGGACGAAGCGTCGCAAAAGCGTTTGCAATTGATCGAAGAGGAAATCGAGCGTCTGGATCGCGAATATTCGGACCTCGAGGAAATCTGGACCGCGGAAAAAGCGGCGGTGCAGGGCAGCGCGCAGCTGAAGGAAGAGATCGACCGGACGCGCGCGGAAATCACCCGCTTGCAACGCGAAGGCAAACTCGAGAAGGTCGCGGAGCTGCAATACGGCAAGCTGCCGGGGCTCGAGGCGCAACTGAAGGAAGTCACGCAGGCCGAGGCGAAGGAGCTGAACAATCCGACGCGTCCGCGCCTCTTGCGCACGCAGGTCGGTGCGGAGGAAATCGCCGAAGTCGTGTCGCGTGCAACCGGCATTCCGGTCTCGCGCATGATGCAGGGCGAGCGCGAGAAGCTGCTGCAGATCGAAGAAAAACTGCATGAGCGCGTGATCGGCCAGGACGAGGCGATCAACGCGGTGGCCGACGCGATCCGCCGCTCGCGCGCGGGTCTGTCCGATCCGAACCGTCCGTACGGTTCGTTCCTGTTCCTCGGGCCGACCGGCGTGGGCAAGACGGAGCTATGCAAGGCGCTGGCTGCGTTCCTGTTCGATTCGGAAGATCACCTGATCCGCATCGACATGAGCGAATTCATGGAGAAGCACAGCGTCGCACGTCTGATCGGCGCGCCGCCGGGATATGTCGGCTACGAAGAGGGCGGTTATCTGACGGAAGCCGTGCGTCGCAAGCCGTATAGCGTGATTCTGCTCGACGAAATCGAGAAGGCGCATCCGGACGTGTTCAACGTGCTGCTGCAAGTGCTCGACGACGGCCGCATGACCGATGGTCAGGGGCGCACCGTGGACTTCAAGAACACGGTGATCGTGATGACCTCGAACCTCGGTTCGCAGGTTATCCAGGCGATGGTCGGGGAGCCGCAGGAAGCGGTGAAGGACGCGGTGTGGACCGAGGTGAAGCTGCACTTCCGCCCCGAGTTCCTGAACCGGATCGACGACGTGGTGGTGTTCCATGCGCTCGACCGCTCGAACGTGCAGTCCATCGCGCGGATCCAGTTGCAGCGTCTGCACGAGCGGCTCGCGAAGCTCGACATGCAGCTGGTGGTGTCGGACGAGGCGCTCGAGCATGTCGGCAAGGTCGGCTACGATCCGCTTTTCGGCGCCCGGCCGTTGAAGCGCGCGATCCAGCAGGAGATCGAGAACCCGGTCGCCAAGCTGATTCTGGCGGGCAAGTTTGGACCGAAGGATGTGATTCCGGTCGAATTGGAAGACGGCAACCTCGTCTTCGAGCGCGTGGTGCATTGAACGCGCGGACCGTCTGACGTGCGAAGTCGACACCGCGCGCATAGAGCAAAGCGGCAACGAAGTTTTCTTCGTTGCCGCTTTTTTTGTCTGCCCGGTTGTCGGTTTATCCGGGCGCGGATCGCCTCAAGCCGTGCCCTTGCCGAACAATGCCGACAAACCGCCGAGCGCGCCGAGCACGGTCGTCGCGTTCAGTTTGCCTTCGGCGGGGACTTCGCCGTCCGGCGTCGCTGCGTTGACCACGTGCGGCAGGATCTGCGAAAGGAGCCCGGTGACCTGGTCCGGTTGCACGCCGGCTTTCGCGGCGAGGCTGGTGACGGCTTCGGAGCCGAGCACGCTATGCAGTGCGTCCGGCGCGATCGGCTGGTTTTCGCCGTTGCTGACCCACGACGATACGACGTCGCCAAGCCCCTTTTCTTGGAAGCGTTGGATCAGGCCGTTCAGGCCGCCAGGCTGGTTATTGACGAATTCGAGTGCGGCGGCGATCAGCGCTTGCTGGCCGCCGCCTTCGGGCGACTTGCCGACCAAGGATCCGAGGGTATCGAGTAGGCTCATGATGGGTCTCTCTTGAATGCCGGCGCGTGGACGACGGCCGGCGCGGTGAGGCGCCGCGCGGCTGCGCGGCGTCGAGGGAAGGAAGGGCGCTGCGAGGCGCTGCCGCCGTGCACGACACGCGTCATGCGTACGATGGTGGCTCGGTGGCAGGCAGCCTCGCTGCGGACGCTGCCTTGTTTGTTGAATCAGTCTCTGACGCGAGGCGCCCGACTAGTTCGCTATGCGCCGCCGGAAGCCGCCGCGGCGGACGCCGCCTTGCTCTTCTTCGCTTTCTTCTTCGACGCCTTGGCGCCGGAAGCGTCGGCGGGGGCGCTCGCGGCAGCGGATGTGGCGGCGGTGGCGGCCGGCGCGGACGCGGCTGCTGCGGCCTCCTTGGCCTTTTTCGACGACTTCGAGGACTTCGCGCCGGAAGCGTCCGCCGGCGCAGCGGTGGCCGCCGTGCCCGCCGTGGTGGCAGGCGCGGCCTTCGTCGCCGTCGACTTCGCGAGCGCGGACGTCGTCGCCGATTTTGCTCCAGTGGGCGGCGCCGACGAGCCGTTGATGGTCAAGCCCGCCGCTTCCAGATTTACAACCGATTTGTTGCCGATGCCCTTGACTCGCGCAGCCAGATCGTCGGCGTCCTTGAACGGGCCATTTTTGGTGCGCTCTTCGATGATCGCCTTCGCATGCGCGGGGCCAATGCCCTTGACGGATTCGAGCGCTGCCTGATCGGCGGAATTCACTTCGACCGCCGCCGCGAATCCGGCCGACAGCGACAACGCGAGAGCAACGCAAAGCATCACGAGCTTTTCAGCATGGCAGGCACTCCATCGAGAGCAAAAGTTAGCCGGGAACGGGCGACGCATTCTGTCAGCGGGCGCTGCGCTTAAGCATAGGACAAATGCGCGCCCTTATTTGCGAACGCCGACGATTTATACCGGCCGATTGATGGCAAGTAAATCGCAATAAACAATCTTTAACCCTTTTGCCTCGCGATTAGGCGGTTGTGCGCCGATTGCTCGCATCGCCCGCGCGCGAGGCCGTACTCACGATGACAGCGTGGCGCACTTGACTTAGAGTGCACTCGAAGTCCTAACCTGAGTCCTGTCATGTCGAAAACGTCGAACGCACTCACCATCGGGCAGGTCGCCGAACTCATCGGCGTGTCCACGCACACGCTGCGCTATTACGAGCACGCCGGGCTGATCCGCGCGGTCGGCCGCACGCAGGCGGGGCATCGTCTGTACTCGCCGGCCGACCTCGACTGGCTGTGCAGTTCGTGATGCGCCTGAAGGCGACCGGCATGCCGATCGCCGGCATGCAGGCTTTCGCGGCGCTGCGGGCCGAAGGTCCGCAGACGATGGGCGCGCGCCGCGACATGCTCGCCGAGCATCGCGACGCGGTTCTTGCGCGGATCGCCGAATTGCAGACGAACCTCGGCGCGATCATCGACAAGATCGCGTATTACGAAGGCGAAGCGCACGAAGGCGAAGCGGCCGGCACGGCGCCCGCGGCGGGCGGCCGGACTCGACGGATCGACGAGACGTCATCGTTCTCACACCCGGAAAAGGACTCACCATGGATCACGCACGAACGGACCGCTACACGCAGGGCTGGAACAAACTGAGGGAAATCGACGGCCAGGCCGGCGAGCAGGTCATCGCCGCACTGGCGCCGATTGCGCCGGACTTCGGACGTCTTCTGATCGAATTCGGTTTCGGCGATATTTACAGCCGGCCGCAGCTCGATCTGCGCGCGCGCGAAATCGCCACCATCGCGTCGCTCGCCACGCTCGGTTGCGCGACGCCGCAGTTGAAGGTGCATATCGAAGCCGCGCTGAACGTCGGCTGCACGCGCGAGGAAATCGTCGAGGTGTTCATGCAGATGGCGCTCTACGCGGGCTTTCCGGCGGCGCTCAACGCACTGTTTGCCGCACGCGAGATTTTCGAGCGTCATGACGGGGCGTCGACCGAAGGTGGACTGCCGGCGGCGTTGGAGGCGGAGGAGGCTTGAGTGCGGCTTGGCCGTTCTGATTGAAGCGACGAAGTCGCCGCTGCCCGCGCGGCGTTCGCATCGGCGCGCGGCTGTCAGCATAAGAGTGGCAGATTTGAGAAGGCGGAACTTCGGCGCCGGTCCCCCGCCCTCAGACACCCGCGTCGGTGCGCAGCGCGACGGCCGCGCGCACATGCGCCTGCTGACCACGCGCCAGTAGAGCAGCAAGCCGACCCCGGCAATCGCGAGGCTTGCCGTGTTGGCCACCCAGAAGCCGCGCGCGCCGGTCAACCATGGCGGAATCGTGCCGCTCACATTGAAGCCGAGCAGATAACCGCCGCCGAGCCCCACGCCCCACAGCGCGACCGCGTAAATCACGGTCGGCACGACGGCGACCTTGTAGGCGCGCAGCACGAACGCGGTGGTGATCTGCAAGGCGTCGAAGAGGTGATAGCAGACGACGATCAGCACGAGCGGCATTGCCGCCGCCACGACTTGCGGATTCGGCGTATAGCCTTTGATCACGTAGGGACGCAGCGCAAGCACGATGACGCCGTAACAGCACGCGATCGCGACGGCCATCATGATGCCGTGACGCGACAGCGTGCGCGCCGCTTCCGGCCGATGGGCGCCGAGCGCCTGGGCGACGAGCGTCGAGGAAGCAATGCCGATGGCAAGCGGCGTCATATACAGCACCGCGCCGATATTGCCCGCGATCTGATGGCCGGCGAGCGTCGTGGTCCCGAAGCGCGCGATGAAGAGCGCCATGAAGGTGTACGACGTGACTTCGATCAGATAGGAGAGCCCCATCGGGATGCCGAGCCGCAGCTGCGCCGCCTGGCGCCGCCAGACCGGCCAGCAGAAGTGCCTGAAGATCCAGAACGGCGTGAAGACGTCGACACGCGTGAGCAGCACCATGCCGACGAGCGCGAGCGCCCAGTTGATCAGGCTGCTGGCGAGCGCGCAGCCGGGGCCGCCGAGCGCGGGCACACCGAGACCGCCGAAAATGAACCATGTATTGAGCGGCACCTTCAGCAACAATCCGCCGATTTGCAGAATCATGACGAGCCGCGGCTTGCCGACCGCCAGTATCCGCAGATACGACACCGTGCGCTCGTGCAGCGCGTCGGGCACGCGCGCGAGCTGCAGCAGATGGCCGGGGAAGAACAGGATCAGAAAGCCGATCGCCGTCAGCGCGAGTGCGAGCCACAGCGCCTGCCGGACTTCCTCGCCGATCTCGTCGTAGCGGCGCGCGCCGTACAGTTGCGCAGTGATCGGTTGCAGCGCCGTGAGAATGCCCGTCAAGCCGATGTAGACGGAAACGTAGATTGAGGAACCGAGGCCGAGCGCCGCGAGATCGGCAGCCGAGTAGCGGACGACCATGGCGGTGTCGATCACGCCGAACGCGATGATCGCCAGTTGACCGATCAGCACCGGCCACGCGAGTCCCGCGATTTTCCGTAGGTCGGCGAGCATGTTCGTTCAGTCAGTCTTTTTGTGCGAGTTGCGCCGTTTGACGACGGGCGGCTTCGGCCGGTCGATGCGCACATACAGCCGGAAGCGTTCGTCGCGGTCGGCCACGCGGCGGCCTTCCCACACGAGCTTCCACACGAAGTCCGACATGGCGCTCGGCTCGCCGTACTCCTGGGTGTCCTGACGCAGAATGACGTCGCAATCCTGATTGAACGCGAAATGCATGTCGCCGAAATAGGCAAACGTCGCGATCTGCGCATTGCCGAGACGCACTGGCGAGATGCAGGTGTAGTCCTCGGGCAGATGGCTCGCGATCTGTTCGGCGACGTCCTTATAGGTCCGGCTGTAGTTGACGACCGGCAGCCACAAGGTCATGAGCAGCACCCACATCAGCGTGGTGCCGGCGCTCGAGAGCACCACGCTGCGCCACAGCACCTTCGGATGGCGGGCAAGACGCCATTGCACCAGCACGAACCAGCAGAGCGTCACCGCGACCGCACAGACGAACGACAGAATCTTGAATTGCGGCGCGAAGCCGGGCGCGAGACGCGCGAGGTTGCGCGCGAGCGGATGCGGAAAGCCGGTCAAACCCGCGACGTACACCAGCCAGACGAAGCTGCCGAGTATCGTGAAGCTCAGCAACGCGAACCAGTCGATCGCGTTGATCGCGCCGTGCTTGAGCGTGGGCAGCGCAAAGGTGGCCAGCACGGCGAGCGGCGGCAGCAGCAACATATAGAGCCGGTTCGACTGATGGCTTTGCAGAACTACCAGCACGAAGAGCGGCCCGATCACCGAGAGCGGAATCGCCACGTGCGGCGCGCGGCGCAGGCCCGCCCAGCTGAACCAGGCCCACAGCGCGAGCGGCCACGCGGGCCACGTGAAGAGCGGCAGATTCTTGAGCGCGTAAGCCGCGACCGAGCCGGGCGGGCCGGCGAACGAGCTCAGACTCACGTGCACCCATTGGTTCAGGTACCAGACGGCGTCGACAGGAAAGGCGGCCAGCGCGGCAATCGGCCATGCGACCGACAGCGCGAGCGCGATCGGCAGGCCGGCCAGCAGCAGCCAGCGCGAACGCGTTTCGCGCACGATCACGGTCATCGCGAGGGTGCCGAAGAGCAGCGCGCCGACCAGCACCGGACTGCTCGCCAGCGTGACGAGGCCGATGGCGGCGCCCCAGATCGATGCGCCCTGGATTGGCGGCTTGTCGATCATTCGCACGAGCCCATACACGAGCATCGCGATGCCGACGAATTGCGCCAGCTGCGGCGTCGTCTCGTGACCGCGCTCGGCGAGGCCGAAGCAGGCGAGCAGAATCAGCAGCGCGCCGTCGGCGAGCGTGCGGCCGTAGTCGCACGGCTCCGGCTCGCCGCCGAACGCGTACTTGAACGGCTGCACTTCGGCGCGCCGGCCGAGCAGGTAGGCCGCGTACCAGACGAAGGCGCAGCCCGCGCAGAACAGCAGCCCCGTGACGACGCGTGAGGCATTGCTCGCGTCGACCCACGGCGCGAGCGCGCGGATGGCGCTTGCGCCGAGCCAGTAGCCGAGCGGGCCGTCTTCGGTGAGATATTTACCGACCAGATTGGGCAGGAGCCAGTCGTGCGCCGTGCCGTTCGCCATGGTCCACATCACGCCGAAGCCGGCTGCGTCCTCGTTCTTCCACGGATCGCGGCCGAACAGGCCGAACGACGCGTACACGATGCAGATGGTGAGCAGCAGCCAGCGTGGCAACGCACTGGTCGCGGAGGCAGTGAGGCGAACGACAGGTCTCATGCGGTTTGGGATAGTGGATAAGCGATAGCCGCTAGCAAAGGGCGGGTCCGGCTGGATCGGCCTGATTGGAGCATCCGGCATTGTAGTCGGGCGGGACTGCGCGCGTCACGGCCGGTAATGGCGGGCAACGGGCGTCGCGCAGGCGAGGGCGGCGCGGCAGCCGCGCAGCGACCCGCGCGCCCGGCGGCAGGCGACAAAAAAGGGCAGCTCGCGCTGCCCTTCATGTTTGCTGCATCGCTTGCCAGCCTGAGCTGGTGAAGCGGTGATGAAGCGTATTACTTCGCTGCTGCCTTGCCGGTAGCGCGTGCGCCGAACTTGTTGCGGAACTTCTCGACGCGGCCTGCCGTGTCCATGATCTTTTGCTGGCCGGTGTAGAACGGATGCGATTCCGACGACACTTCGATCTTGGCGAGCGGGTACGTCTTGCCGTTGAATTCAGCGGTTTCACGCGTCTGGATCGTGGAGCGCGTCACAAACTTGAAGTCGTTCGACACGTCGACGAACAGGACTTCGCGGTAATCCGGGTGGATGCCTTCTTTCATGGTCTTTCCTTTAATCTGGCGGTAGCCAACCCGCGTGCAGCCGCTGTTTGCGCGGACCGCATCTAGGCGCGAGCCACTTGCCTATGGTCGAAAAAAGGCGATTATGCCAGAAAATCAGTCGCTTGACGAATTCTTCGCGAACGCAAGCCCGACGCGCGCCGGGTCCTGACGGTAATAGCGCGCGAGCAGCCGGTAGAGCTCCGGATATTCCGCCTCGAACGCACGCGGCTTGACGAACAGCGCCTCGCTGCACACCGCAAAGAACTCGGACGGATGGTCGGCGGCGTACGGATCGATCAGCGATTCGCGCTCAAAGCGCGTCCAGCGGCGCGCCGGCACGGCGTCGACGCGGGCGCAGAACTGGTCGTAGGCGGGATCGAACACGTCCGCCCACACGTCGGAGTCGAGCGGCGCGTGCCAGCGGCGCACGAGCGGCGGATGGCCGTCCGCCTCGCCGTTCAGCATGTCGATCTTGTGTGCGAATTCGTGGATCACCACGTTGTACGCGTCGGCGCCGTCCGTCATCTGCGCGTCTTCCCAAGAGAGGATCACCGGGCCGCCTTCCCAGGCTTCGCCGCTCGCGTCCTGCTCGACTTCGTGGACGACGCCGTCTTCGTCCTCGACCGTCTTGCGAATCACGAATTCGCCCGGATAGACGATCACGCCGACCCATCCGCGATACAGGTCGAGGCTCAGATTCAGCACCGGCAAGCACGCCTGGGCCGCAATCGCGACGGTCATCGTGTCGCTCAGCTCGAGCTCGTGCGCGGTCGAGAACTCCTTTTGCGCGATGAACAGGCTGCTCATTTCGCGCAGGCGCGCGAGGTCCGGCGCATCCAGGTACGCGAGGAACGGCAGGCCGTCGAGCGTGGCTTGCCATAGCGCGTCGTCGATCGCGTAGTCGCGCAGCGCGCGCTCGCGCCGGCGGGCGCCGAGCCATTGAGTGAGTTTCGAAAGCATGGGCCGATGAAACCGTTAGTCGATCTGTCTTTGCCAGGCGGCAAACATCCCGCCGCATACCGCGATGCCGATCAGGAAATAGAAGCTGTCGAGCGAACTCAGAAAGCTGGCCTGCCGCGCCACCGCCCGGCTGATTTCGACGACGGCCAGCGCATGCGCGTCCGCGACCGGGCGCCCGGCGGCGGAAAACGCCTGCGTCAGCGCGGCAAGCGAGTTCTGAAACACCGGATTGTACGGATTGGCGAACTCCGCGAGGCGCGCCTGATGCAATGCCTGCCGATGCTGCTCGACGATGATGACCGAGGCCGTCGCGAACGAGATCGTCAGTTGCCGCACGATATTCTTCAGCCGGTAGCCGTGCGCGAATTCCTCTATCGCGAATATTCTGAAGGTGAGATTGGCGACTGGCAGGACGACGAAGAGCAACAGCAGGCCGCGCAGCAGCAGCGTTCCGACGAGCGCGGCCTCGCCTGCAGTCGGCGACATGCGCGTCATCCACGCGGCCGAGAGCGCCGCGATCGCGAAGCCGGGCACGATGATCGCCTTCTTGCGCGTCAAAAGTTTGGCATACCGAAGGTATATAAAGAGCGCGCTCGCCGATATGAGCGAGGTGACGCCCACGAGTTGTCCGGTATTTTCCACGGGATAGCCGAGACCGCTTTCGAGGAAACGCGAGATCAGATAGCTGAACGCCCTCGACAGATAGTAATAACGAGCCCCGCCTGGAACACTTTCTCGCGCAACGCATGAAGACGCATGAGCGGGGCGGGGTGATGCCACTGGTGATACGCGAACCAGCCGAGCGCGGCGATGCCTGCGGCCGTCAGCAGAATGAGACCGGGCGACGCGCTGAACACCTGAAAGCGCACTTGCTGCATGACGATTTGCAGCGAGCCCTGCGCAAAGGCAAACACGAGATACGGCCAGACATGCGCGGAACCGCGCTCCTCGGGCAGACGGTTGCCGACGTCGGGCAGCGCGAGCCGTGCCAGCACGGCGAAAAGCAGGCCTATTGGCGCCGGTGCACGCGAACAGCGCGCCAGCCGAACCAGGCGATCAACTGAGCGCCGACGAGCGATGCAAGCGCGCTGCTCAGCACGATCAGTATGAGAAACGCGCGCGTTGCTGCTGGACGCTCCTTGGGCGTGAAGCTCATCTGGATGAGAATTCGGCAGGTGCCCATCACCGGGCCGATGAGATAGCCCTGAAAGCCCCGTGCGAACGCGAGTTCCACAGACGATTCGCTGAGTGCCGCAGCCGCCGCGCCCGCCGCGTAGAGCAGCATGCAACCGGCCACATAGCGCCGGTAGCCGAGGCGTTCGACCCACCATTCCTGCTGCAGGATGCCGAGCACCGCGGCCACCGCGTACGCGCTCGACGCCACACGAGCTCATCCGGCGAAGCGTTGACGCCGCCCGCGATATAGCTTGCAAAAAAGGAGAAAACCGAATTGTCGAAGTAGTCGAGGCCGGTGACGACCGCGAGTACCCACGGGAAAAAATCGCCGCGCAGTGTGTCCGCGCTGAACCAGCCGACGCGATGCCGCGCTGTGCTCATGACCGCTCGCGCGCCGCGGCGGCGCGGGGTGCTCTGGTGCGTCTGGCGGGCTTTGTTGCGGAATCCGCAGCGGACTCGGCTTTGCGCCTTGTGGCGGATTGGTCCGATTGGTCCGATTTGGGGGCGCTCGCCGTCTTGCGCGCCTTGCCGCCTTTCGCTCGTGCGCTGCGACGCTGCTCGAGCAGGGCGTCAGCGTTCTCGCCCGCCAGACGGCGCTTCAGATAGTCGAGATCCGGGCTGAGTTCGTCGCGCAGCTTTTGCGCTTCCTTCAGCTCGCGGCGCATGGCTTGTATGCGCGCGTCTAGCGCGTCGACCTGCTCGGCGATCGCGTCATGAATCTGCCGCAGCGATTCGGTCGAAAAACGCTGTTTGCCCTCGACCGGTTCGAGCGGCCGCTTAAGCATTTCCGTGATGCCTTGCAGCGAGAACCCGAGCGAACGCAAACGCAGGATGCGCCCAAAACGCAGCATATCCTGCTCGTCGTAGAGCCGGTAGCGGCCTTCGCTGTGCGCGCGGGCGAGACGAGTCCGCGCTCCTCGTAGTATTTCAACGTGCGCGGCGTAACGCCGAGGCGCTCCGCGGCGTCGCGTACGGTCAGAAGGGCAGGCAAGTCGGTCGACATGGGTGGCAGCATCCACAGTGAGTTACGGTTCGGATTGTACTGCAACGTGTACGTTCACGTATAGGTTTGCCGTTGCGGGAACCATGCTGCGAGATCTGCGCCGACGCAAAACCGCGGGACGAAAAAAACCGCTCGTCGGCGACAAGCGGTTTTCGGATGAAGCTTGAATCGACGCGCGGCTTAACTGCCGCCGCCGCGACGCATCATGTCGAAGAACTCGGAGTTGCTCTTGGTCTGGCGGATCTTGTCGAGCAGGAATTCCATGGACTCGACTTCGTCCATGTCGTGAATGAACTTGCGCAGCACCCAGATTTTTTGCAGCACTTCGGGTTTGATGAGCAGTTCTTCGCGGCGCGTGCCCGACTTGTTCAGATTGATGGACGGATACACGCGCTTCTCGGCGAGACGGCGCTCGAGGTGCACTTCCATGTTGCCGGTGCCCTTGAATTCTTCGTAGATCACGTCGTCCATGCGGCTGCCGGTTTCGATCAGCGCCGTGCCGATGATGGTGAGCGAGCCGCCTTCCTCGATATTGCGCGCGGCGCCGAAGAAGCGCTTCGGACGTTGCAGCGCGTTCGCGTCCACACCGCCCGTCAGCACCTTGCCCGAAGCCGGCACGACCGTGTTGTACGCACGCGCGAGACGCGTGATCGAGTCGAGCAGAATGACCACGTCGTTCTTCATTTCGACGAGGCGTTTGGCTTTTTCGATCACCATTTCGGCGACCTGCACATGACGCGCGGCAGGTTCGTCGAACGTGGACGCGATCACTTCGCCCCCTACCGAGCGCTGCATTTCCGTCACTTCTTCCGGACGCTCGTCGATCAGCAGAACGAACAGCACGACGTCGGGATGATTCTGCTTGATGGCATGCGCGATGTGCTGAAGCATCACCGTCTTGCCTGACTTCGGCGAGGCGACCAGCAGGCTGCGCTGGCCCTTGCCGATAGGCGCGATCATGTCGATGATGCGGCCCGTCACATTCTCTTCGCCGCGCATTTCACGTTCGAGCAGCAGCAACTTGTTCGGGTGCAGCGGCGTGAGGTTTTCGAACATGATCTTGTGCTTCGAGGCCTCCGGCGGCTGGCCGTTGACCTTGTCCACCTTCACCAGCGCGAAATAGCGCTCGCCGTCTTTCGGCGTCCGCACTTCGCCTTCGATCGTGTCGCCCGTATGCAGGTTGAAGCGGCGGATTTGCGACGGACTGATGTAGATGTCATCCGTGCTGGCGAGGTAGGAGATTTCCGGCGAACGCAGGAAGCCGAAGCCGTCCGGCAGCACTTCAAGCGTGCCGTCGCCGAAGATCATGTCGCCCGTTTTGGCTCGTTTTTTTAGAATGGCGAACATCAATTCCTGCTTGCGCAGGCGGTTCGCACTTTCGATCTCGAGGCCATTGGCCATCTCGATCAATTCGGAGACGTGCAGAGTCTTAAGCTCGGATAAATGCATACGGAGAACCCGCAGGAGAAGGTGCGACGAAATGAAGTCTGGGAGGAGAAGTGAGCGGAACCGCTCAAGGACTTACACGTCTTTTCGACGTTTTGCGGATTCTAGCATAGCACACGCCAGTTTCCGCCAGTGGGCCGGCACGGCATCTTTCTGAAGAGAAACGTTGCCGGCTGACAACAAAAGCCAATATAGGACAGCAATTAAGATAGCAATGCGGCGCGGGCGCGAGGCGGGTCCGGGTGGACCGCGCGGCGCGCCCGCGCGAGCGCTTTACAGGTTGCCGTCGAGGAATGCGGTGAGTTGCGACTTCGACAATGCGCCGACCTTTTGCGCGGCGACAGCGCCGTTCTTGAACAGGATCAGCGTGGGGATGCCGCGCACGCCGAACTTGACCGGCGTCGATTGATGTTCGTCGACATTGATCTTGGCGATTTGCAGGCGATCGGCGTAATCCTTGGCGACTTCGTCGAGGATCGGCGCGATCATCTTGCACGGACCGCACCACTCGGCCCAGAAGTCGAGCAGCACGGGTTTATCGGATTTCACGACGTCCTGTTCGAACGATGCGTCGCTGATATGCTTGATTTGTTCGCTCATTGTATGAATACCTCTATCGGTTCGAGGCCCGCCTGAATTGCTCGCCACGATACGTCAAAACCTAGGGAAACTTTCGTTCGCTTAGCCGCACTCGCCAATCCTCGCCGCCTACGCGCGAAAAGTCCGAGACCGTTCGGCAGGGGTGGAAGGCTCGCGCTTGCGGGTCATCCGTACGGCAGTTTAGCTTAATTCGCTATGCGTTGCTGGGGGCGATAGTAGTCATCAGGGGCAGCGGGGCCGACGGCTGCCGATGAAGTGCCACCGTGTTTCATCAACTGCGACGTAGCGTATGTGGAGGCTCGGCGCGCAAACTCAAGAGAACGGCGCGCGCGAACGGGACAGGCCTGAAGGTGGGCGATCCAGCGCATGTTCTGCGCCTTTCTCCCGCTTTGCACTTGCTCACTCGCGCAAAGCGCGCGGCAATGATAGAATATTTCATGACGGGCCTCCTCGCATGGAGGGATGGTCAACCTGGTCAGGTCGGGAACGAAGCAGCCACAGCCGTTTTCCACCAGTGCCGAGGATCGGGCTCGTCACCTTCCTCCTTCTGTTCGTCCTGTCGCGCTTCTTTTTTTCTCCAGCTTGTCCCGCTTCCTCCTGCTTCTTCCGTCGTCTTTCCCTTGAGTTTCGTCAGATAGCGTCGCTTCAGATGCGGGTTTTGCTTCGCCTGCCAGCTGAGGCGGCCGGGTTCTACGTGTTTCCGCGCTGCGGGCGTGCCTGCACTGTCGGACAACGGCGCAGAAGACTCAACGCCTCACGCGACTATTTTTTTCTATCGATCCATTAGCCGGCTTCAATCGGCGCCTGCCGCAGGTTCGCGCGGGCGCCCGGATCGGTTTTGCGCGCCATTGTTACTGATACAATTCCCGGATGACCTATCAAGTTCTCGCACGCAAATGGCGGCCGAAGGATTTCGCCTCGCTCGTCGGACAGGAGCACGTGGTGCGCGCGCTCACGCACGCGCTCGATGGCGGCCGTCTGCACTACGCCTATCTGTTTACCGGCACGCGGGGCGTCGGCAAGACGACGCTGTCGCGCATCTTTTCGAAGGCGCTGAATTGCGAAACCGGCGTGAGCGCCACGCCGTGCGGCGTATGTCGCGCGTGTCGCGAGATCGACGAAGGGCGCTTTGTCGATTATGTCGAGATGGATGCGGCGAGCAACCGCGGCGTCGACGAAATGGCGGCACTGCTCGAACGGGCGGTATATGCGCCGGTCGACGCGCGCTTCAAGGTCTACATGATCGACGAAGTGCACATGCTCACGAACCACGCCTTCAACGCCATGCTGAAGACGCTGGAAGAGCCGCCGCCGCACGTCAAGTTCATTCTCGCCACCACCGACCCGCAGAAAATCCCGGTCACGGTGCTGTCGCGCTGTCTGCAATTCAATCTGAAGCAGATGCCGGCCGGTCATATCGTCTCGCACCTAGAACACATTCTCGGCGAGGAGAAAGTGCCGTACGAGGCGCAAGCGTTGCGCCTCCTCGCGCGCGCCGCCGACGGCTCGATGCGCGACGCGCTTTCGCTGACCGACCAGGCCATCGCCTATTCGGCCAATCAGGTCAATGAAGAGGCGGTGCGCGGCATGCTCGGCGCGCTCGATCAGAGCTACCTGATTCGCCTGCTCGACGCGCTCGCGCAAGGCGACGGCGCGGCGGTGTTGTCGATCGCCGACGAAATGTCGCTGCGCAGCCTGTCGTTCTCCACCGCGCTGCAGGATCTCGCGAGCCTGCTGCACCGCATTGCGTGGGCGCAGTTCGCGCCGTCGTCGGTGCTCGACGAGTGGCCGGAGGCCGGCGACCTGCGGCGCTTCGCCAACACGCTCAGCGCCGAAAAGGTGCAGTTATTCTATCAGATCGCGACGATCGGGCGCAGCGAACTCGGCCTTGCTCCGGACGAATACGCCGGCTTTACGATGACGCTCTTGCGCATGCTGGCTTTCGAGCCGGCGCCGACGGGCGGCGGTGGCGACGCGTCAGGCCCGGGCAGGGCGTCCGGTCAGGCCGGCGCGGGCGGAGCGAGGCAGACCGGCGCGCCTGCCGTGGCCGCGCAGCAACGGGCGTCGGCTTCGTCGGGGGCGGGTTCGACTGTGGCTTTGTCCGCTGGTTCGTCTGCTGCGTCGTCCGCTGTTGCTTCTATCGCGGCGCCGGGCCGGACGGGCTCGACCCACCCGGCGCCAGTTGCGCCGCCGATGCGAGATTCGCAAAAGACCGGTTCTGCCGCGGCATCCGAGGCGACCCCTGCTGTGGAGCCGACTCGCGACGGTGCACCCAATGCAGCCGTCGAGCGCGACGGGCACCGCGCTGCGGCGCCAGTGGCTGAAAGTGGAACCGGGAAACCGGCGGCTCCTGAACCAGGCCAAGGGATCGAGGCTGAGCCGGTCTCCGCTGCGCCCGAGCATGCCCCCTCTGCGCCGTCGCATGTCGGCGAGTCTGCAGTTTCGGGTGAGCGTTTCGCAGTTTCGGAGGCCGCCTCGGCGCCGGCGCTCGCGCCTTGGGACGACGCGCCGCTCGACCCCGCAGCGACTCGAGTTCCCGCCGATGCGCCGGGCGCACCAGCGCCAGAACAAGCAGCGGCCAGCAACGCGTCTTCGGAAATAGCGCCTGTTGTCGCAGCCGAAAGATCGGCTAGCGCCGCGTCCGACGGTACGTCCAGCGGGACGGCAACCGCGCCGGACGCCACACCGGCCGCACCGGTGGCGTCAATCACACCGCCCGCCGAACTGAACGCACCGGTTGCCGCCCCGCAGCCCGCGGCGGCTGGCCGCGCGTCGGGGCAATCTGGGCAATCGCCCCAATCGCCCCAATCGCCGCAGCCGGCCCCAGCGGCGGCGCGCAACGACGCCCGGCAAACCGGCTCGCCGGTGCCGCCGTGGGACGACATCCCGCCGGACGACTACATGCCGCTTTCCGCATCGGATGACGGTTACTACGGCCCGCCGGACGACAACTTCATGCCGGTCTTCGACAGCGGTCCTGACGATGTCCGCGTGAACGCGCCGGCGGCTGCGCCCGTCGTCGATCAGCGCCCGCTGCCGCCTGCCGTGCCGCTCGATCCGCTCGGCTTTACGGGCGACTGGCCGGCGCTCGCCGTCGACCTGCCGCTCAAGGGCATCTCGTATCAGCTCGCGTTCAACAGCGAACTGATGGCGCTCGAAGGCAACACGCTCAAGCTGAACGTGCCCGTGCCGCAGTACGCGGAGATCTCGCAGGTCGCGAAGCTCAAGGCGGCGCTCGCCGACAAGCTCGGTCAAAATGTCGACGTGGTGGTGGAAGTCGGCCCGGCGCGCCGCACCGCTGCGGCTCACGACGCGGCGATGCGCGCCCAACGCCAGCAGGAAGCGGAGCGCGAGATCAGCGCCGATCCGTTCGTGCAGTCGCTGATCCGCGAATTCGGCGCGAGCATCGTGCCGGGCTCGATCCGCCCGATTACGCCAGACGCCGGTCCGAACGGCGCATCCCAGGTTCACTGATTCGCCGCGCGCGATTCCCGAATTTCACGCTATCAAGAAGGAGCATTTCCATGATGAAAGGTCAACTCGCCGGGCTAATGAAGCAAGCCCAGCAGATGCAGGAAAACATGAAGAAGATGCAGGAGCAGCTCGCTCAGATCGAAGTCGAGGGGCAGTCGGGCGCGGGTCTCGTCAAAATCACGATGACCTGCAAGAACGACGTGCGCCGCGTGTCGATCGACCCGAGCCTGCTCGCCGACGACAAGGACATGCTCGAAGACCTCGTCACCGCTGCATTCAACGACGCCGTGCGCAAGGCCGAGGCCACCGCTCAGGAAAAGATGGGCGGCATGACCTCGGGCCTGCCGCTGCCGCCGGGCTTCAGGCTGCCGTTCTGAGCGACGCGTCAGGCGAAACTCGGCCAAGCGGCGAAGCTGCGAACGGCGTGTGTGCAGTGCAAGAGCCACGGCGCGCAGTCGCGGCTCCCATTGGGCCGATGCACTCACGCCTCGCGGCGCCGTTCGCCGTCGCGCTTTGCCGCGGCGAATCGCGCCTCGCTGCTCGCGCGGTTTTCGACATGGCTGCAAGAGGGCTGTCCTGCGCAATCCGTGCGCAGACCGCCGACGCGCGGCAGAATCCGCTCGAGCCAGTCCGTAGCAAGCGGTAACAAGGCGAAAACGAGCCGAAACCAAGCAGCAACAAGCCGCACTCGCGACCCATGCCCGGGCATCATCCAACTCGACGCCGATCCGCATGAAACAACCTTCCGCCTTGTCGGCGCTCGTCGAAGCGCTGCGCGCGCTGCCCGGAGTCGGGCCGAAGTCCGCGCAACGCATGGCGTACCACCTGATGCAGCACGACCGCGACGGCGCCGAGAAGCTCGGCCGCGCGCTGCTGTTCGCAACCGAGCATCTGCAGCACTGCGAGAAGTGCAACACCTTTACCGAAGCGCAGATCTGCGAAGTGTGTCTCGACCCTGAGCGCGATCCGACCTTGCTGTGCGTCGTCGAAACGCCCGCCGACCAGATCATGCTCGAGCAGACCATGACCTACCGCGGGCTCTATTTCGTGCTGATGGGCCGGCTGAGTCCGCTCGACGGCATCGGTCCCAAGGAGATACATTTCGACCGGCTGGTGAAGCGCGCATCCGACGGTGTCGTGAAGGAAGTCGTGCTCGCCACCAATTTCACCAACGAAGGCGAAGCCACCGCGCATTACCTCGGGCAAACGCTCAAGGCGCGCGGGCTTGCCGTCACGCGTCTGGCCCGCGGCGTGCCGGTGGGCGGCGAACTGGAATATGTCGACGCGGGCACGATCGCCCGTGCGATGCTCGACCGCCGCTCGATGTAGCCGCGGCGACGCGCGAGCGATTCACAGCGGCGCACGAGCACGGTGTGGGCAGAACGCCAGCAGAACGCCCGCTTTGCCGCGTTCACGAACAGAACAAAGGAGACTATGAGCGCAACGCCCCAACCCGGCGCCCACGAGGCGCCGCAAACTCCGCCCGGCCCGCTCGCGGGCGTGAGTGAAGGTGCTCGAACTCGGCACGCTGATCGCGGGCCCGTTTGCCGCGCGTTTTCTCGGCGAGTTCGGCGACGACGTCATCAAGATCGAAGATCCGAAAGGCGGCGACCCGCTGCGCAAGTGGCGCAAGCTTTATCCGGAAGTGGGCGGTACGTCGCTCTGGTGGGCCGTGCAGGCGCGCAACAAGAAGTCCATCACGATCAATCTGAAGGCCGAGGAGGGCAAGGAGATCGTGCGCCGCCTCGCGCCGGAGGCAGACATCGTCGTCGAGAATTTCCGGCCCGGGCTGCTGGAGAAGCTCGGGCTCGGCTACGACGTGCTGTCGGCGGAGAATCCCGGCCTCGTGATGGTGCGTCTTTCCGGCTACGGCCAGACCGGACCGTATCGCGACCGGCCCGGCTTCGGCGCGATTGCCGAGTCGATGGGCGGTCTGCGGCATATTACGGGTTACCCGGATTTGCCGCCGCCGCGCATCGGTATTTCGATCGGCGATTCGATTGCGGCGCTGCACGGCGTGATCGGCGCACTGATGGCGCTGCATCACAAGCAGGTGAACGGCGGCAAGGGGCAGGTGGTCGACGTCGCGCTGTACGAGGCCGTCTTCAACATGATGGAAAGCGTGGTGCCCGAGTACGGCGTCTATGGCATGGTGCGCGAGCGCACCGGCGCGTCGCTGCCGGGCATTGATTGTGCCGTCGAACACCTATCCGTGCCGCGACGGCAGCATCGTGATCGGCGGCAATAGCGATCCGATTTTCAGGCGCCTGATGCTTGCCATCGAGCGCGAGGATCTCGCGAACGACCCCGCGCTCGCGCACAACGACGGCCGCGTGCCGCGCACCCAGGAGATCGACGCGGCGATTGCCGCCTGGCTCGCCACGCGCACCATCGACGAAGCGCTCGCGGTGCGCAATGCCGCCGACGTGCCGGTGGGCCGCATCTACAGCGTGGCCGATATGTTCACCGATCCGCAGTACATGGCGCGTCAGATGATCCAGCGCTTCAAGTGGCAGGACGGCCGCGAGATCACGCTGCCGGCGGTCACGCCGAAACTCTCGGAGACACCCGGCGAGACGCGCTGGCTTGGCCCCGAGCTGGGTGAACATACGGATTCCTGCAATCGCTAGGTTATGATGCAGACCACATCGCAAGGTTGCATGCGCAACAAGTTGTGTGAGCAACGACCGCCGCAGCCCGACAAAAAAATCGCAAGACCAGAGTTTGCACGAGCCTCGGAGACAACAAACATGCATCGCAGAAGCTTCCTCGCCGGTACCGCCGCGCTCGCGGGCGCCACGCTCGCGGCCACACCGCTCGCTTTCGCGCAGGGCAAACTGGAAACCACGAAGGTCGCCATTGCTGTCGGCGGCAAGAACCTTCTTCTACTATCTGCCGCTCACGATTGCCGAGCGCCGCAATTTCTTCAAGGACGAAGGGCTCGACGTCGAGATATCCGACTTCGCCGGCGGCTCGCAAGCGTTGAAGGCGGCGGTGGGCGGCAGCGCGGACGTGGTGTCGGGCGCGTTCGAACACACGCTGCTATTGCAGGCGCAAAAGCAGTCGTTCCGTGAGTTTGTCCTGCAGGGACGCGCGCCGCAGATCGTGCTCGCGGTGTCGAAGAAAACCATGCCGAACTACAAGTCGATCGGCGACCTGCGCGGCAAGAAAATCGGCGTGACCGCGCCGGGTTCTTCGACGTCGATCATGGCGAGCTTCGTGCTGGCCAAGGGCGGCCTCACCGAGAAAGACGTCGCGTTCATCGGCGTCGGCGCGGGCGCCGGCGCCATTGCCGCGTTGCAATCCGGGCAGATCGACGCGCTCGCGAACCTCGATCCGGTGATCACCAAGCTCGAACGCAGCGGCGACATTCGCGTCGTCTCCGACACGCGCACGCTCGCGGGTACGCGCAGCGTGTTCGGCGGCGACATGCCGGCCGGGTGCCTGTATGCATCGCAAAGCTTCATCACGAAGAACCCGAACACCACGCAGGCGCTCACCAATGCGATGGTGCGCGCGCTCAAATGGCTGCAGACGGCCACCGGCACCGAGCTCATCAACACGGTGCCGGAAAGCTACCTGCTCGGCGATCGCGCGGTGTATCTCGACGCGTGGCAGCATGTGAAGGAAGCCATGTCGCCCGACGGCCTGATGCCGGCCGACGGTCCCACCACGTCGCTCAAAACCCTGCAGGCGTTCGACGCAACGGTGCAGGGCAAGCCGATCGACGTGTCGAAGACATGGACCAACGACTTCGTCAAGAAGGCGCTTGCCACCGTCAAGGCGTGAAGCCGCGCCGCGACCCACACCGAAACCGATCCACCAAGCGAGTCCAACGATGGCCGTTGCAGCTCTGGCGCTCGAAAACATCACTTGCACTTTCGCCGCGCGCGACAACCGCTCGCAGCGCTACACGGCCGTCAAGGACACGACGTTGCGGATCGAGCCGGGCGAGTTCGTCTCCGTGGTCGGGCCGACGGGCTGCGGCAAGTCCACTTTGCTGAACGTCGGCGCGGGTTTGCTCGCGCCGTCGGCGGGAACGGTCAGCGTGTTCGGCGAACCGCTTACCGGCATCAACCGGCGCGCAGGCTACATGTTCCAGGCCGACGCATTGATGCCCTGCCGCTCCGCTATCGACAACGTGATGGCCGGTCTCGCGTTCCACGGCGTGCCGCAGCAGGAAGCGCGCGCGAAGGCGGAGGAGTGGCTCAAGCGCGTGGGCCTCGGCGGTTTCGGCGACCGCTATCCGCATCAGTTGTCTGGCGGCATGCGCAAGCGCGTCGCGATGGCGCAGACGCTGATTCTCGATCCGGACATCATCCTGATGGACGAGCTGTTTTCCGCGCTCGACATCCAGACGCGCCAACTGATGGAAAACGAACTGCTCGACCTGTAGGCTGCGAAACGCAAGGCCGTGCTCTTCATCACGCACGATCTCGACGAGGCGATCGCCATGTCCGACCGCGTGGTCGTGCTGTCGGCGGGGCCGGGCACGCATCCCATCGGCGAATTCGCGATCGACTTGCCGCGTCCGCGCGACGTCGCCGAAATCCGCTCGCACCCGCGCTTCGTCGAGTTGCATGCGCAGATCTGGAGCGTGCTGCGCGACGAGGTGCTGAAGGGCTATCAGCAGCAGCTCACCGCTGTCTGAGAGCTCGCTAAGTGCAGCGCGTTTCGCGTCTATCAACCGTCTAAGGCAACCGAGGCAAATCGAGTCATGTGGAAGACGTTGCGCCCGAACCGGGTGATCTGGCAATGGCTGTTGCTCGTGCTGTGCTTCGTGCTCTGGTATGTGCTGACGAGCCCGACGCTGCTGCCGGCGTTCTATTTCGACGACTCGAACAAGGCCGCTTTCTTCTTCGGCGAACCGCAGAAAGTGCTGCAGCGGATCTGGGAATGGTTCACGAGCGGCGAGATCTATCTGCACCTGTGGATCACGCTGCTCGAAACCGTGCTCGCGTTCGCGCTCGGCACCGGCATAGGTTTGGGCGTCGGATTGTGGCTCGCGCTGTCGCCGCTGGCGAGCGCGCTGTTCGACCCGTACATCAAGGCCGCCAATTCGATGCCGCGCGTGATTCTCGCGCCGATCTTCGGCGTGTGGTTCGGTCTCGGCATCTGGTCGAAAGTCGCGCTCGGCGT
The DNA here is from genome assembly GCA_940746715.1 of uncultured Paraburkholderia sp. GTDB lineage: Bacteria > Pseudomonadota > Gammaproteobacteria > Burkholderiales > Burkholderiaceae > Paraburkholderia. The sequence goes on along the minus strand of CALNWN010000001.1, from coordinate 174,102 downwards.
GACGCTGGTGTTCTTCAACGTCTATCAGGGCGTGAAGGAAGTGAGCCCGGTCGTGCTGGCGAACGCGCGCATGCTCGGCGCGAACGGTAAGCAACTGCTGCGCTATGTCTACTTGCCGAGCGCGATGAGCTGGGTGTTCTCGAGCCTGCACACGTCGGTGGGCCTCGCGTTCGTGGGCTCGGTGGTGGGCGAGTACCTCGGTTCCGCGCGGCGTCGGCTATCTGATTCTGCAGGCGGAAGGCACCTTCGATATCAATACCGTGTTCGCCGGCATCCTCGTGTTGACGGCATTCGCGCTGATTCTGGACGCGATTGTCGGCATGGGCGAACGGCATCTGATGAAGTGGCAGCCGAAGACCGGCGACACCGAAAAACTGTAGGCGCCGCAAGCGGCACGAAACCGCCCAAAAAACAGCGTGTGGCTTGAAGAGCCGCACGCTGTTCTGTTTTAAGCGGACGCTCAGCGAACCCTTGCTCAGACCAGCCGAGGCCGCACTGCGGTTACGGCGTAATCACCACCTTGCCGATTACGCGCCGCTCGGCCATATCGCGCAACGCGCGCGCCGTTTCGTCGAGCGAATAGCGCGCGGACACGTAGGGTTTGAGCTTGCCTTCGCCGATCCAGTCGACCATCTCGCGGAAAGCGGCCTGATTGCGCTCCGGCTCGCGCTTTGCAAAGTCGCCCCAGAACACGCCGACCACACTCGCGCCTTTCAGCAGCGTCAGATTGAGCGGCAGCTTCGGAATCTCGCCGTTCGCAAAGCCGACCACCAGATACCGTCCGCGCCAGCCGATGCTGCGAAAGGCCGGCTCCGTGTAGGCACCGCCCACCGGATCGTAGATCACGTCCGGGCCTTGGCCGGCGGTCAGCGCCTTGATGCGCTCGCGCAGGTCTTTGGTGCTGTAGTTGATCGTCGCGTCGGCGCCGTGCTCGACGCATACCGCGACCTTTTCGTCGCTCGATGCTGCCGCGATCACGCGCGCGCCCAGCGCCTTGCCGATTTCCACCGCCGCCAGTCCGACACCGCCCGCCGCACCGAGCACGAGCATCGTCGCGCCGGCTTGCAGCGCGCCGCGATCCACCACTGCATGATGCGACGTGCCGTACGCAAGCGTGAAGGCCGCCGCCAGTTCGAAGTCGATGCCGTCCGCGAGCGGCACGCAGGCCGACTCGCTCGCGAGCGCCTGCTGCGCGAAGCCGCCCGCGCCCGTGAACGCGACCACGCGCGAGCCGGGCCTGAACCGTGTGACGCCGGCGCCCGCCGCGCGCACGATGCCCGCGACTTCCGAACCGGGCGTGAAGGGCAGCGGCGGTTTGAACTGATACTTGTTCTCGATGATGAGGACATCGGGGAAATTGACGGACGCGGCTTTCACGTCGATCACGACGTGTCCTGGCGCCGGCTCCAGATCCGGCAGATCCTCGACGGTCAGGCTCTCGGGCGGCCCGTATTGATTGCAACGAATCGCGCGCATCGTGTCTCCATTCGATCAGGGTTCGCAATAGCTTCGAGTGTAAAGCATCTGCACGACCGTACGATTCGCGGTTTCGCCGTGCGCGGCGCCTCGGGCTCTTCTCCGCCGATGCCCGTTCGAGCACGTTTGCGGCGGCGCATCGGCGAGGCGAGGCGTTGTCATCCGCGCACCGGCGCCCGCGTTTCGCATGGCCCGCGCGACACGCTTGCCGTGTCGTTCGCGCGCCTTCTTTCCTCGGTTACAATCGCCGGATGCGAATCCTACTCAGCAACGACGACGGCTATCTGGCGCCCGGCCTTGGCGCGCTTTACGAAGCGCTCAAGCCGCTCGCCGACGTGACCGTGATGGCGCCCGAACAGAATTGCAGCGGCGCGTCCAACTCCCTGACCTTGTCGCGGCCGCTTTCGGTGCTGCGCTCGGCAAATGATTTCTATTACGTGAACGGCACGCCGACCGACTCGGTGCACATCGCGCTGACCGGCATGCTGGACCACACGCCCGACCTCGTCGTGTCCGGCATCAACAACGGTCAGAACATGGGCGAGGACACGCTCTATTCGGGCACCGTCGCGGCGGCGACCGAGGGCATCATGTTCGGCGTGCCGGCCATCGCGTTCTCGCTCGTCGACGAAGACTGGGTGCATCTGGAAAACGCGGTTCGCGTCGCGACCGAAATCGTCGCGCATTACCTCGCGCATCCCCTGCCGGGGCATCCGCTTCTGAACGTCAACATTCCGAACCTGCCGTACGAGCAACTGGGCAACTGGCGCGTTACCCGGCTCGGCAAGCGGCATCCGTCGCAGCCGGTCATCCGCCAGACCAATCCGCGTGGCGAGCCGATCTACTGGATCGGCCCGTCGGGCAGCGCGCGATGCGAGCGAAGGGACGGATTTCCACGCGGTGGCCAACGGCCATGTGTCGATTACGCCGCTGCAACTCGACCTGACCAACACGCAAATGCTGCCGGCAGCGCACGACTGGGCGCGCGCGGGCAGCGGCGCTTCATGACGAACGAGCGCGCGAAGCGCTTCCCGCTCGGCCTCGAGGATCTGGTGCGCGAACCGCGCCGGCCCGAAGGCCGCCCGGGGGAGGTGCGCGCTGCGGCGCTTGCCGCAAGTGCCGCGCTCAATGCGCGGCAGCAGCCGGCGAAAAATCCGCAGGCAGGTACGGCGGGCCCGGCCTCGTCAGGCTCAGCAGGCAAAGTGCAGCCGAAGCAGGGCAGAGCGCCCACGCCGCTTGCCGCCAAACCGTCCGTCGCGACTCCGCCGAAGCCGCTTGCCGCGCCCGCGGCAAAGGCACCCGCACGGCCCGTCGCGCAGAGCACGAGCGCGCGCCCGTCGGCCGCGGGCAGGACGGCAGCGGCAGGACCCTCGCCCGTGCGAGCCGCGGGCAAGAACGCCGCGCCTTCTGCGCCGCTGGCGAAGCCCGCGGCCACGCGGCCGAATGAACGCAGTGCCGCGCCCAACGTCGCCTTGAACGGCGCCATGGCGTTGACCTCGGAACGGGTTCGCGAACGCATGGTCGAACGCCTGCGTGCGAACGGCGTTACCGATCAGCGCGTGCTGAGCGCGATGTCGGTGGTGCCGCGTCATATGTTCGTCGACCCCGGGCTCGCGGTTCAGGCGTATGAAGACGCCGCGCTGCCCATCGGGCATCACCAGACTATCTCGAAGCCTTCGGTGGTCGCGCGCATGATCGAGCTCGCGGCGGCGGGCCGCGCCTTGAACAACGTGCTGGAAATCGGCACCGGTTGCGGTTATCAGGCGGCGGTGCTGAGCCAGGTCGCGCGTGAGGTGTATTCGATCGAGCGCATCAAGCCGCTGTCGGAACGCGCGAAGACAAACTTGCGTCCGCTGCGCATTCCGAACATCCGGCTGCACTATGGCGACGGGCGTTTGGGCTTGCCGTCGGCGGCGCCTTTCGACGCGATTCTGATCGCCGCGGCGGGCCTCGACGTGCCGCAGGCATTACTTGAACAACTTGCGATCGGCGGCCGTCTGATTGCGCCCGTCGGCTCGCAGGAAGGGCACAGCCAGGTACTGACGCTCGTCGAGCGTGTCGGGCCGGCGCAGTGGCGGGAGTCGCAGCTTGATCGCGTTTTCTTTGTACCCTTAAAATCCGGAGTGATTTGACACCGATGAGTATGTTGCGCGCGATGCAAAGAACCAGCCTGAATGTCCCCTTGTCCGTAACCCAGCGTAGCGTGTGCGTGCTCGCCTTGTCCCTGTTGGTGACCGCCTGTGCATCCCGGCTCGACCAGGCGCCGGTCGTTGACCGCTCCGGCGGCAATGTGCCCGGCACGCAAGCCGGCCAGACGGCGCAGCAACCCGCGGCGCCGCTCGGGCCGCCGCCCGGCTACTATCGCGTGAAGCCGGGCGACACGCTCTACCGGATCGCGCTCGAGAACGGCCAGAACTACCGCGACATTTCGGCGTGGAACAATCTCACTAACCCGAATCAGATTGAGGTCGATCAACTGCTGCGCGTGGTGCCGCCAGGCGCGAACACCGCGGCGTTGACGCCGGGTGTCGCGACCGCGCCGCTCAATGGCTCGGCGTCCACGGGGGCGGCAGGCGGCGTTGCTGCGCCGCCCCTCTACGGTTCGAGCGCGAACAACGCTGCTGCGACGCCGCCGTCGAGTGCGGGTGCAGCAAGCGACTCGAGTGCGGGCGCGTCGGGCAATGTGAGCTTCGTGTGGCCGGTGCGCGGGCCGCTCCTCGGCACGTTTAACGATTCGACAAACAAAGGTGTCAACATCGGCGGCTCGGCAGGCGAAGCAGTCAAGGCCTCGGCGGACGGCCGCGTGGTTTATGCCGGAAATGGGCTGCGTGGTTACGGCAATCTCATTATCATCAAGCATGACGCAACTTATCTCACCGCGTATGCACACAACCGCGCTTTGATGGTAAAAGAGGGGGACGCGGTCACGAAAGGGCAGAAAATCGCCGAGATGGGCAACAGCGATTCAGACCGCGTCATGTTGCATTTCGAAGTTCGCCGGCAGGGTAAACCTGTCGACCCACTGAAGTATTTGCCGCCGCAATAAGCGATACGACCATGCCGAAACCGAAGCGCCGCCTGCCGCAAGCCGAATCTGAAACTATCAGCGATGCCACGTCCGCTTCGGTGGACGACAGCGGCGCGTCGGAAGCGGAAGAGGAACTCGTCGAGGAGCGCGAACTCGACGACCGTCAGGGCGCCGAAGAGGGCGGCGACGCGCGCGAGGGCGCGGCCGAGGCCGTGCCCGACGCGGACGACTTCCGCGCGCTGCTGCAAGCCGAGCTGACGGCCGACACCATCCAGCACTACCTGAACCGCATCAGCGTGAAGCCGCTCCTCACCGTCGAGGAAGAGCAGAAGTACTCGCGTCTCGCGAAGGCGGGCGAGTTCGAAGCGCGGCAGGTCATGATCGAGCGCAATCTGCGGCTTGTCGTCAGCATCGCTAAGGGTTATCTGAACCGGGGCGTGCCGCTTCTCGACCTGATCGAGGAAGGCAACCTCGGCCTCATGCATGCCATCGAGAAATTCGATCCCACGCGCGGCTTCCGGTTTTCTACCTACGCGACGTGGTGGATCCGACAGAGTATCGAGCGCGCGATCATGAACCAGGCGCGCACCGTGCGCCTGCCGGTGCATGTGATTCGCGAGCTCAATCAGGTGCTGCGCGCCAAGCGTCATCTGGAAAAAAATTCGATGAATTCAGGCGAAGCAGCCGAGCGCCGCGACGCCAGCATCGACGACATCGCTTATCTGACCGGCAAGGCCACCGACGAAGTCACCGACATTCTCGCGCTGAACGAGCATACGGCCTCGCTCGACGCGCCGCTCGACCTCGACCCGGCGAGCAGTCTGCTCGATCTGTTGTCCGACGACCAAAGCCAGTCGCCGGATGCGGAGGTCCAGCATCGCGAGCTCGAAACGCTCACGCGCGCGTGGCTCGCGCGTCTGTCGGACAAGCATCGCCATGTGATCGAACGCCGCTTCGGTCTGAATCACATCGAAGCCGCCACGCTCGAAGAGCTGGCCGATGAAATGGGCCTCACGCGCGAGCGGGTGCGCCAGATCCAACAGGAAGCGCTCGTCCGGCTAAAGCGCCTCTTCGCCTCCAACGGCGTTCGGAAAGACGCCGTTCTCTGACTTGATGACACCGAATCTTGTTTTCGACATCGAGACGATTCCCGATGTCGCCGGCATCCGCCGTCTCGACGATTTGCCCGCCACCATGAGCGACGCCGAAGTCGCCGAGCACGCGTTCGCCGCCCGCCGCGAAAAGACCGGCAGCGATTTTCTGCCGCATCACCTGCAGCGGATCGCGGCGATTTCCTGTGTGTTCAGCGACAACAACGGTTTTCGCGTGCGTTCGCTCGGCACGCCCGAGGACGGCGAAGCGGCGCTCGTGGAGTCGTTCTATCGCGTGATCGAGAAGTACACGCCGCAGCTCGTCTCGTGGAACGGCGGCGGCTTCGACCTGCCGGTGCTGAACTACCGAGCGCTCGTCAACGGCATTCCCGCCTACCGGTTCTGGGATCTCGGCGAGGACGACCGCGAGTTCAAGTGGAACAATTACATCAGCCGCTACCATGCGCGGCACACCGATCTGATGGACGTCCTCGCGATGTACCAGGCGCGCGCCAACGCGCCGCTCGACGCGCTCGCGAAAATGTGCGGTTTCCCGGGCAAGATGGGCATGGACGGCAGTCAGGTTTGGCACGCGTATCAGGAAGGCCGCATCGAGGAAATCCGTAATTACTGTGAGACGGACGTCGTCAATACGTATCTGCTCTATTGCCGCTTCCAATTGATTCGCGGCGGGTTCTCCGCCGCCGAATATGCCGACGAGATCAATCTGGTCAAGAACGCGTTGGCGCTCGAAACCGCGCCGCAATGGGCGGAGTATCTGGCGGCCTTCGAGCAGTAGCCGCGCGGCCGTGCGCACGGGGCCGACGCGTCGAGGGCGCCGGCTTCGTCTACAATCTCGCCTTTCTCCCAAGTTTGTCAGGAAGTAGCAGGTGTCCCGAACTGCTCCCAACCGTCGCTCGCCGAAGCGGACGTCCAGGCACCACAAGCCTGCGCCCGCGCTCGTCGTCACCGGCAATGAACCGGTCGTCGAAATCGTTTCGCTCGACATGGAAGCGCGCGGCGTCGGCCGCGTCGAGACCGAAGACGGCACGCCCGGCAAGGTGATTTTCGTCGAAGGCGCGCTGCCCGGCGAGCGCGTCAGTTACTCCACGCATCGCAGCAAGCCGAAATTCGAGCAGGCGGAAGTCGTGCAGGTGTTCCGCGAAAGTGTGATCCGCACGACGCCGAAATGCGCGCACTTCGGTATTTGCGGCGGCTGTTCGATGCAGCACCTCGACATTCGCGCCCAGGTCGCGGTCAAGCAGCGCGTGCTCGAAGACCACCTTCAACACCTCGCGAAGCTGCGCCCTGAAACGGTGTTCGGGCCGATTCACGGGCCGGCCTGGGGCTACCGCTATCGCGCGCGTCTTGCCGTGCGTTTTCTGCCGGAAAAGGGCGGCATGCGCATCGGCTTTCATGAGAAGAAGAGCAGCTATATCGCAGACATGAAAACCTGCGAAGTGCTGCCGCCGCATGTGTCGGCCATGCTGATGCCGCTGCGTTTCATGGTCAGGAAGCTCTCCATTTACGATCGCATGCCGCAGCTCGAGCTCGCGGTCGGTTCGTCGGTCACGGCGCTCGTGGTGCGCAATCTCGAACCTTTGACCGAGGCCGACGAGCAGGTGCTGCGCGAGTTCGCCGACGAGCACAAGGTGCAGTTCTGGATTCAGCCCGGCGGCCCGGACACGGTCACGCCGCTGTATCCGCTCGACGTGCAGCTCGACTACACGCTGCCCGAATACGGCATTCGCATGCCGTTCAAGCCGACGGACTTCACGCAGGTCAATCACGCGATCAACCGCGTGCTCGTGAGCCGCGCGCTGCGTCTCCTCGCGCCCGCGCGCACGGACCGCGTGCTCGACCTGTTCTGCGGGATCGGCAACTTCACGCTGCCGCTTGCGCGCATTGCCCGGGAGGTGGTGGGCATCGAGGGCAGCGAAGTATTGACGTCACGCGCCCTCGCCAATGCGGAGCTGAACGGCGTGGCGGGACATACGTCGTTTGCCTGTCGCAACCTGTTCGAAGTCACCGCCGACGACATCCGTGCCCTCGGCCACTTCGACAAGTTCCTCATCGATCCGCCGCGCGAAGGCGCTCTGGCCGTTTTCAAGGCGCTGGCCGAGATCGCACAGAGCGGCAATGGGCCGCTGCCCAAGCGCATCGTCTACGTGTCGTGCAATCCGTCGACGCTCGCCCGCGATTCATGCCTTCTCGTGCACGAAGCAGGCTACCGGCTCGTGGGTGCGGGCGTCGTCAACATGTTCCCGCATACGTCGCATGTGGAGTCGATCGCGCTCTTCGAGCGGGACTGATTCGATACGCCGAACGGGAACGCGCTCTACTGGGTGCACAAAGCCAAACGCCACGACCGAAGTCGTGGCGTTTTGCATTTAGAGCACTGTTCAGCCGGGCTTCAAACTGATGCGCGGCTTAGAACTGCCACCACGATTTTTCCTTGCCCGGCCTTGCGTGGCCCGTGACGTACGGGCTGTCGGGGAAGGTGCCGGCGAGCACGCGCTTCGTGTCGTCGGCGAGTTGCGGCTGGTTCAGCTTCTGATACGACAGCATCATGATGTGCAGCGCGTCTTCAATAGCCGGTGCGTTCTTGTATTCTTTCAACGCGAGCTGCGCGCGGTTGATGGCAGCCACATAAGCGCCGCGGCGGTAGTAATAGTCCGCCGCGTGGACTTCGTGCGACGCCAGCGCATTCACGATGTAGCGCATGCGTTGTGCCGCGTCCGGCGCATATTTGCTGTTCGGGTATTTGTCCACCACGACCTTGAACGCGTCATACGACTCGCGCAGCGACTTCGGATCGCGCTCGCTCATGTCCTGGCCGGAAAAGCGGCCGAAGAGACCCAGGTCGTCGTTGAAGTGGATCATGCCCTTCAGATAGTAGGCATAGGCGATGTCCGGATGATCCGGGTGCAGCTGGATGAAGCGGTCGATTGCCTGGTCGGCGGCCGCGGTTTCATTGTCTTTCCAGTTGCAATACGCGACGTTGATCTGCGCCTGCTGGGCGAAGTGGCCGAACGGGTCGCGACCTTCGAGCATTTCGAAGTATTTGGCGCACTTGCCGAAGTCGCCGCCGTTCAGGGCGTCGTTCGCCTCCGTATATAATTTGTTGTTGTTCCACGTTGCAGTTTCGTCGGTCTTCTCCGGCAGGCCGTGGCAAGCCGCAACAACCGCGACGGCTGCGGCACACGCAATGTATCCGTCTACTTTCCGGGCCGCGTTCTTCATGGCCTTCAAATTGATCGCCGCTTTAGTGATGGTGTTCAAGGCTCGCATTTTCCAGTCTAGCTTTACGTCCAGGTGACCCAGACTCAATGACCCGCTCAAATACTCCAGGCGCTGCAACCGGTGCCGGGAATAGCAACGAAGATTATAACGTAAGCGCCGACCCCTCCGACGCGTTGGGCCCGGATTCCCTCGACGACGATCTCGGCGCCGACGCGCTCGGCAAGGGCGCGCTCGCGAGCACCGTGCCGACGGTGGCAAACCGCGTCGCGGACGAAACGCCGCGCAGCGTCGTGGTGCCCGACGAGCTGGCGGGCGAGCGCCTCGACAAGGTTCTCGCGCGCGTATTTCCCGAATTCTCGCGCAACCGTCTGCAAAGCTGGATCGAGGCGGAGCGCGTTCGCATCGACGGCAAGCCGGCAAAGATCCGCCAGCCGGTGCCGCTTGGCGCGACCATTGAACTCGTGCCCGACCTGCTGCCCGAACAGCTCGCGTTCACACCCGAACCGGTGCCGCTTGACATCGTCTACGAGGACGAGACGCTCGTCGTCATCAACAAGCCGGCCGGCATGGTCGTGCATCCGGCCGCCGGCAACTGGACCGGGACCGTTCTGAACGGTCTGCTGTACCGTTACGGCGACGCCGCGGCGGGCTTGCCGCGGGCGGGCATCGTGCATCGGCTCGATAAGGAAACCTCGGGCTTGATGGTGGTCGCGCGCACGCTCGAGGCGCAGGTCGACCTCGTGCGCCAGCTGCAGGCGCGTACCGTGAAGCGCCGCTACCTCGCGCTCGTGTGGGGCAACATGCCGGAAGAAGGCACGATCGACGCGCCGATCGGCCGCGATCCGCGCGAGCGCACGCGCATGGCAGTGGTGACGGGCGCCTCGGGCAAACCGGCGCGCACGCATTTCCGGCGCGTCGACACGGCGGTCTGGCAACGTCAGCCGGTGACCGCGAATCACTGCGATCTCGAAACCGGCCGCACGCATCAGATTCGCGTGCACTGCGCGCATATCGGGCATCCACTGCTGGGCGATCCGGTGTATGGACGCGCACGCGGCAAGCGCTCGGTCACGCCGCTGCCCGGCGACTTCGCGCGCCAAGCGCTGCATGCATGGCGGCTCGGTCTGATTCATCCGAAAACCGGGTGTACGATGCAATGGCGCGCGGATGTGCCGGAAGACATCGCGGCGCTCTCGGCGGCGCTGGGCCTCGGTCGCGACGATGCAGGCGAGTTCGACGAGACGTACTATGAGGAAGACGGCTACGAAGCCTCGTTCGGCGACGAGCCGGCCGATCTCGACGAATACGATGAAGACCAAGCCGCCGACGATTCACACGAAAACGAGGACGACCGCGCATGACAAGCCTGCCCGAGCTGACTTTTGCTGACGTCGTGCAACCGGCGTGGAACGTCGCGCCACGCGTGCGCGCGCTCGTCACCACGCGCAACGGCGGCGTGAGCGCGCCGCCGTTCGGCCGCTGGCGCGAGCGCGGACGAGCCCGGTGGCCTCAATCTCGGCATGAAGTCCGGCGACGATCCGGCCGCGGTCGCGGCCAATCGCGCGCGGCTTCTCGCCCTCGCCGGCGTGAGCGAGGCGACGTGGCTTGCGCAGGTGCATGGCGCGCGCATCGTGGGCGCGCAGGAGGCACTGCGCGAAGCACAGGCAAGCGGCGCGCCGCCGCAAGCGGACGCGAGCGTGACGGACCGCGCGGGCATCGCCTGCGTGGTGAGGGCCGCCGACTGCATGCCGGTGCTGATCTGCGACGAAGCGGGGCGCGCAGTGCGTGTCGCCGAACTCGCCGGGGGAGAAGCGAGCGCGCTGCACGCCTATCTCGGACCTTGCATCGGGCCGCAGTCGTTCGAAGTCGGGCCCGACGTACACGACGCCTTCATGCATGCCGCCGCGGCCGGCGAACGCGACGCCACCGCGAGTGCGTTCGTCGCGCATCCGCGCAACGCCGGCAAATATCTTGCGGATCTGCCGGCGCTGGCCCGCCTGCGCCTGCAGCGCCTCGGCGTCACGCGAATCGCGGGCGGCGATCTGTGTACGGTGACCGATCGCGAGCGCTTCTATTCATACCGCCGCGATCGCGAGACCGGGCGCATGGCCGCGTTGATCTGGCTCGACGACGGCGCTCAGACGCTCGGCGACTGATGCGAGCGCGAACCGTTGTTTTGCGAAGCGCCATCGAAGATGGTTGTTCGCACACGCGACCACGTGTTTTTGCTGCGCTGCCGGAAGGCCTCCAGTTCAACTGGATCGGCCCTTCAGGAGCGCATCGGGCGGCCCATAAATGTGAATTAAGCGCGGCAATACCGCGTTTTTTCGCTGTCCGCCATTCAGTTGACATATGTCTGAAAATGCCGATCGGCGATACAGGGAAAACGATAATTAAAAAACTATCGCACTGCGGCAAAATCGGGAACAAGCATTGACATGCCTTGCGATGGGGAGCAAGAATGTTCCTCACAGCTCCTCGTACATGGGACAGGGCGTGACGAGGTCGCGAGCGATCGCCCACGTGCGCAGAACCTGCCTCTCAACCGTCCGCAAGGACTTACCGGTCAAAAGCAGGTATGGCAGCTTCTCATTCCTCAGCTTCTCCCAGCACCGACTCCTCGAAGGAGCATACGCAGCAGTCCGATACGAACGGCGCAACTTCCGCCGCGGGCATGCAGCAATTTTTCGACGCATGGTTGAACGCGTGGCGCTCGCTTGGGGGAGGAGCGGGCAAAAACGGCGCGCCGTTCGCGATGCCGCAGGTTGCGCCGGTGCAAGGTGCGGCGCCCTTTAGCCTGCCGCCCATGCCGTCGTTTCCCGGCATGCCTGACTTCAGCAAGTTGGCGGCGGGCGCCATGCCCGGCATGCCGTCACTCGCCGGCTTGAACATCGCGGCCGCGGCGATTCCGCCTGAACGTCTGCAGAAACTGCAAGCCGACTACACGCGTGAAGCGATGGTGCTGTTGCAGCAGGCGGGCGGCAGCGGCGCGGCGCCGAAGGCGCCGGAGTTGAAGGACCGCCGCTTCAGTTCCGAGGCATGGAGCGCGACGCCGGCCTTCGCCTTCACCGCCGCCTGGTATCTGCTGAACGCGCGCTATCTGCAGGAAATGGTGGACGCGCTCGAAGCCGAGCCGAAGGTCCGTGAACGCATCCGTTTCGCCGTTCAGCAATGGACGGCTGCCGCCTCGCCGAGCAATTTCCTCGCATTGAATCCCGAGGCGCAAAAGACCTTGCTCGAAAGTCAGGGCGAGAGCTTGCGGCAAGGCGTGATGAATCTGCTCGCCGACATGCAGCGCGGCAAAATCTCGCAGACGGACGAATCGCGCTTCGTGGTCGGCGAAAATCTCGCGACCACCGAAGGTTCGGTCGTATTCGAAAACGACCTGATCCAGCTGATCCAGTACAAGCCGCGCACGGCGACCGTGCGCGAGCGGCCGCTCCTCATCGTGCCGCCTTGCATCAACAAGTACTACATCCTCGATTTGCAGCCCGAGAACTCGCTCGTCGCGCATGCGCTCGATTCCGGCCACCAGGTATTCCTGATTTCGTGGCGCAATGCGGATGCGTCCATCGCGCATAAAACGTGGGACGACTACGTCGGCGAAGGCGTGCTCACCGCCATCCAGACGGTCAGCCGGATCAGCGGCCGCGAGCAGATCAATACGCTCGGTTTCTGCGTCGGCGGTACGCTGCTCGCCACGGCGCTCGCGGTGGCGGCGGCGCGCGGCGAACATCCTGCCGCGTCCATGACGCTGCTTACCGCGATGCTCGACTTTTCGGACACCGGCGTACTCGACATCTTCGTCGACGAGGCGCACGTGCAGATGCGCGAGCAGACCATCGGCGGCAAGAACGGCGCGCCGCCGGGACTCATGCGCGGCATCGAATTCGCCAACACGTTTTCGTTCCTGCGGCCGAACGACCTGGTGTGGAACTACGTCGTCGACAATTACCTCAAGGGGCGCACGCCGGTACCGTTGACCTGCTGTACTGGAACAGCAACTCCACGAGCCTGCCGGGCCCCATGTACGTCTGGTATCTGCGCAATACATACCTCGAAAACCGTCTGCGCGAGCCGGGTGCCGTGACCACCTGCGGCGAGCCGGTCGACCTGTCGAAGATCGACGTGCCCACTTTCATCTACGGTTCGCGCGAAGACCACATCGTGCCGTGGCAACCGGCGTATGCATCGATGCCGCTCCTCACCGGGCCGTTGAAGTTCGTGCTGGGCGCGTCGGGCCATATCGCCGGCGTGATCAACCCGCCCGCGAAAAAGAAGCGCAGTTACTGGACGCTCGAAGGCGACGTCAAGACCTTGCCGGAGAATACGGACGAATGGCTCGGCGACGCGAAGGAAGTGCCCGGAAGCTAGTGGCCCGAGTGGACCACGTGGCTCGATCAGTACGGCGGCAAGAAAATCAAGCCGCGCGGCGGCGGGGTCGGAGGAATTCCCCCGTCATCGAACCGGCGCCGGGGCGCTACGTGCGGCAGCGCGAGTAAGCGTCCGGTCGCGCCGGGCGCAACGAAGCAAACGAGCAAGCTATTTCACGAGCAACGAGATTTTTAACTTGACGGGCCACGGTCTGCTGGACCGGTAAGCCCGGAGGATATGGAAATGACTGATGTTGTGATCGTATCGGCCGCCCGTACGGCAGTGGGCAAATTCGGCGGGTCGCTGGCGAAGATCGCCGCGCCCGAACTCGGCGCGACCGTGGTTCGCGCGGTGCTGGAGCGTGCGGGCGTGAAGCCCGAACAGGTGAGCGAAGTGATCCTCGGTCAGGTGCTGACGGCGGGCTCAGGCCAGAACCCAGCGCGCTAGGCGTTGATCAAGGCGGGGCTGCCCGCGGCGGTGCCCGGCATGACGATCAACAAGGTCTGCGGTTCGGGCCTGAAAGCGGTCATGCTGGCGGCCAACGCGATCATCGCGGGCGACGCGGACATCGTGATCGCCGGCGGCCAGGAAAACATGAGCGCGGCGCCGCACGTGCTGCCCGGTTCGCGCTACGGCTTCCGCATGGGCGACGCTAAACTGGTCGACACCATGGATCGTCGACGGCCTGTGGGACGTGTACAACCAGTATCACAACATGGGCGTGACCGCGGAAAATGTCGCGAAGGAATTCGACATCGCGCGCGAACAGCAGGACGCGTTCGCGGCGCTGTCGCAGAACAAGGCGGAAGCCGCGCAGAAGGCGGGCCGTTTCGACGAAGAGATCGTGCCGATCGAGATTCCGCAATGCAAGGGCGACCCGCTGCGTTTCGCCACCGACGAATTCGTGCGTCACGGCGTGACGGCCGAGTCGCTGGCGGGCCTGAAGCCGGCGTTCTCAAAGGAAGGCACGGTGACGGCGGCCAATGCGTCGGGTCTGAACGACGGTGCCGCGGCAGTGCTCGTCATGTCCGCGAAGAAGGCCGAAGCGCTCGGCCTTACGCCGCTTGCGCGCATCAAGGCGTACGCCGCGGGCGTCGATCCGAAAGTGATGGGCATGGGCCCGGTGCCGGCGTCCAAACGCTGTCTGGAGCGCGCGGGCTGGAGTGTGAACGACCTCGACCTGTTGGAAATCAACGGGCGTTCGCCGCGCAGGCGCTCGCCGTGCACAAGCAGATGGGCTGGGACACGTCGAAGATCAACGTGAACGGCGGCGCCATTGCGATCGGCCATCCGATCGGCGCGTCGGGCTGCCGGATTCTCGTCACGCTGCTGCACGAAATGCAGAAGCGCGACGCGAAGAAGGGCCTGGCTTCGCTGTGCATCGGCGGCATGGGCGTGGCGCTCGCGGTCGAGCGCGTTTGACGAAGCGCGCCCCGAGGCGCGTTCAGGCGCCTCTTCAAGGCGTCGTTTCGGTGAGTACGCGGTGTAACGCGGTGTAGAAGCGCGCCGTTTGCGACAGCCGGCGCGCGGTTGAGAGCAGCCTCGCCGGCCAGTCGCCCGGCGGCAGTGTGAATCAAGCATCAGGCGAGGTAGGGGTAGCCGGTCGGGCGAGCCGGCCGGCGCCTCAAAAACGACAATGGAGTCCAGGTTATGACACAGCGAATTGCGTATGTAACGGGCGGGATGGGCGGCATCGGCACGAGCATTTGCCAGCGCCTGCACAAGGAAGGCTACAAGGTCATCGCGGGCTGCGGCCCGAATTCGCCGCGCCGCGTGAAGTGGCTGGACGAGCAGAAGGCGCTCGGCTTCGACTTCGTCGCATCGGAAGGCAACGTCGGCGACTGGGAATCGACCAAGGCCGCGTTCGACAAGGTGAAGGCCGAAGTCGGCGAAATCGACGTGCTGGTGAACAATGCAATGCGGGCATTACGCGCGACGTCGTGTTCCGCAAGATGACGCACGAAGACTGGACCGCGGTGATCGACACCAACCTGACGAGTCTCTTCAACGTGACGAAGCAGGTGATCGACGGTATGGTCGAGCGCGGCTTTGGCCGCATCATCAACATTTCGTCGGTGAACGGGCAGAAGAGGCAATTTGGCCAGACCAACTACTCGACGGCGAAGGCCGGCATTCACGGCTTCACGATGTCGCTCGCGCAGGAAGTCGCCACCAAGGGCGTGACGGTCAACACCGTGTCGCCGGGCTAAATCGGCACGGACATGGTGAAGGCGATCCGCCCCGACGTGCTGGAAAAAATCGTCGCGACGATTCCGGTGCGCCGCCTCGGCCAGCCGGATGAAATCGGCTCGATCGTGGCGTGGCTCGCGTCGGACGAATCGGGTTTTGCCACGGGTGCGGATTTCTCGCTGAACGGCGGTTTGCATATGGGCTGAGCTAGAGGCGCGCCGCTCACAAGGCAGCGCGTCTGCTCGGATGGTTCCGGCGGCGTCCCGGTTGCGCACATGCCCGATTGCGCAGCCGGTACGCCGTCCGCGCTCTACTTGCGCTCAAAGGCGTTACATGACCACTACTACAAAGAAGGCAGCCGAACGACTGATCAAGAAGTATCCGAATCGGCGGCTGTACGATACCGAGACAAGCACGTACATCACGCTGACGGACGTCAAACAGCTCGTGCTGGACCAGGAGGATTTCAAGGTAATCGATGCGAAGAGCAACGAGGACCTGACGCGCGCGATCCTGCTGCAGATCATTCTCGAAGAGGAAAGCGGCGGCTTGCCGATGTTCTCGTCGTCGATGCTGTCGCAGATCATCCGTTTCTACGGCCACGCGATGCAGGGCATGATGGGCACGTATCTGGAGAAGAACATCCAGGCTTTCATCGACATTCAGGCCAAGCTCGCCGACCAGTCGAAGAACCTGTATGAAGGCAAGGCCATGAACCCGGAGGTCTGGTCGCAGTTCATGAACATGCAGGCGCCGATGATGCAAGGCATGATGACGAGCTACATCGAGCAGTCGAAAAACATGTTCGTGCAGATGCAGGAGCAGATGCAGAACCAGGCCAAATCAATGTTCGCGACGTTCCCGTTCGCGCCGGGCGGTGGCAATGCCGCGGCGCCCGCCAATCCGCAGCCGAATCCGGAACCGGAGAAGAAGTAGGGTTTCCCGGGCTGCATCCTCGCATGCCGGGGGCCTGCCCCCGGCGTTGGGCTTCGCGGGCTCCGCGCGAGCAGCGCGCTCCCGCGGCAAGCTCGGCGGCGCGCGGTACAATAACGGGTTGCGTGCGCGGCACGCTATACATGAAAACCGGTGGCTGGGCTTTTTCAGCCGTCCGTCGTTGCCGCGCCATCTCCAGTATCGCCATATTGTCGCCACGTCACCGCTATACGCCGGATTCGCCTATGTCGCAGACCACTCCCTCCGCCTCGCCGACGGCTTCCATTCCGAAGGTCGGCTTCGTCAGCCTCGGCTGCCCGAAAGCGCTCGTCGATTCCGAGCAGATCATCACGCAGCTGCGTGCCGAAGGCTACGAGATTTCGGACACTTATGACGGCGCGGACCTGGTCGTCGTCAACACCTGCGGCTTTATAGACGAAGCGGTGCAGGAAAGTCTCGACGCCATCGGCGAGGCGCTGAACGAAAACGGCAAGGTCATCGTGACCGGCTGCCTCGGCGCGAAGAAGAGCGCGAGCGGCTCCGGCCTCATCGAAGAAGTGCATCCGAAAGTGCTGGCCGTGACCGGCCCCGCATGCGGTGGGCGAAGTGATGCAGCACGTGCATACGCATCTGCCCAAGCCGCACGATCCGTTTGTCGATCTCGTGCCCGCGCGGCGGGCGTCATCAAACTCACGCCGCGTCACTACGCGTATCTGAAAATTTCCGAAGGCTGCAACCATCGCTGCACCTTCTGCATTATCCCGTCCATGCGCGGCGATCTCGTTTCGCGGCCGGTCGCGGAAGTGATGCTCGAAGCCGAAAATCTGTTCAAGTCCGGCGTCAAGGAATTGCTCGTCATTTCGCAAGACACGAGCGCCTACCGCTTGGACGTCAAATATCGCACGGGCTTCTGGAACGGCAAGCCGATCAAGACGCGCATGACCGATCTGGTATGACCGATCTGGTCGGCGCACTCGGCGAACTCGCCGCGTAATACGGCGCGTGGGTGCGTCTGCACTACGTGTATCCGTACCCGAGCGTCGACGAAGTCATTCCGATGATGGCGGCGGGCCCGTACAAGGGCCACGTGCTGCCGTATCTGGACGTGCCGTTCCAGCACGCGCATCCTGAAGTGCTCAAGCGCATGAAGCGCCCGGCCAACGCCGAGAAGGTCATGGAGCGCGTGAAGGCGTGGCGCGACATGTGTCCGGACCTGACGATTCGCAGCACGTTTATCGCGGGCTTCCCCGGCGAGACGGAAGAGCAGTTCCAGACGCTGCTCGACTTCATTCGCGAGGCCGAACTGGATCGCGTCGGTTGCTTTGCGTATTCGCCGGTTGAAGGCGCGAGCGCAAACGAACTCGACGGCGCATTGCCCGACGAAGTGCGCGAGGAACGTCGCGCGCGCTTCATGCAGGTGGCCGAGGAAGTGTCGGCCAAACGCATCGCGAAAAAGGTCGGCAAGACGCTCAAGGTGCTGGTCGACGAAATCAATGCGGACGGCGGGGTGGGCCGCACGGCAGCGGATGCGCCGGAGATCGACGGCGTCGTGTATATCGCGCCGGCCGTGAAGGCGTCGAAGCGCTACAAGGTCGGCGACTTCGTGTCGGTGAAGATCACCGGCGCCGACGGTCACGACCTCTGGGGCGAGGTCTGAACGATGACGGCGAGCATGCCCGGGAGGCCGGCTATCCTCGCGCTCGGCGAGGCGATGATCGAGTTCAACCAGTCGACGAAAGGCGAGCCCAAGTATCTGCAAGGCTTCGGCGGCGACACGTCGAACTTCTGCATCGCGGCGGCGCGGCAGGGCACGCGCACAGGGTTCGTGTCCGCGGTCGGCGCCGATCATTTCGGGCGGCTGCTGATCGATTTGTGGGAGCGCGAGCAGGTGGATACGTCGCTCGTGCGCGTCGATCCGCATGCGTCGACCGGCGTCTATTTCGTGTCGCACGGCCCGGACGGCCATGCGCTCGACTTCTGCGCGCGGGTTCGGCGGCGAGCCGCTACGCACCGCAGGACCTGCCGCTCGAGGCGATTGCCGCGGCCCAGGTCATCCACCTGTCCGGCATCAGTCTCGCGATCAGTCTGAGCGCGTGCGACGCGGCGCTCGAGGCCATCGCGCATGCCCGCGCCAACGGCGTGCGCGTGAGCTTCGACACCAATCTGCGCCTGAAGCTGTGGCCGCTCAACCGGGCGCGCGCGGTGATGCTCGAGGCCATCCGTCAAACGGACATCTGCCTGCCGAGCTGGGACGACGTCACGGAGCTCACCGGTTTGAGCGGCCGCGACGAGATCGTCGACTTCCTGCTGTCGCACGGCCCGCGCGTCGTCGCACTGAAGCTCGGCAAGCAAGGCTCGTATATCGCGACGCCCGACGAGCGCCGTGTCGTGCCGGGCCACGTCTCGGTGCGCGCGTCGTGCGCGAGGCGCTGGCGCGCGCCAGCGTGTCCGGCGATGAAGTCGGCCATGTGGTGTTCGGCAACGTCGTGCATACCGAGCCGAAAGACATGTATCTCGCGCGCGTGGCCGCGATCAACGGCGGCGTCGCGCAGCACGCGCCCGCACTGACCTTGAACCGCCTGTGCGGCTCGGGTTTGCAGGCCATCGTTTCGGCCGCGCAGAGCGTGCTGCTCGGCGACGCGGACATCGCCATCGGCGGCGCGGAAAACATGAGCCGCGCGCCTTACTCGATGCCCGCCGCGCGGTTCGCGCCAGCGCATGGGCGACGCGCGCCTCGTCGACATGATGGTCGGCGCGCTGAACGATCCGTTCCAGTCTATCCATATAGGCGTGACGGCCGAGAACGTCGCGCGCCAATACGGGATTTCGCGCGAGGCGCAGGACGCGCTCGAATCGCATCGCCGCGCGGCTCACGCCATCACGCACGGCTACTTCAAGGAACAGATCCTGCCGATCACGATTGCGTCGAAGAAAGGCGACATCGTGTTCGACACGGACGAGCACACGCGTATGAACGCGTCGGCAGAAGATTTCTCGAAGCTCAAACCCGTGTTCGCGAAGGAAAACGGCACGGTGACGGCCGGCAATGCATCGGGTATCAACCGCGGCGGCAGCCGTCGTGCTGATGGAGCGCGGCGTGGCGGAGCAGCGCGGCATCAAGCCGCTCGCGCGCCTCGTGTCGTATGCGCATGCGGGCGTCGATCCCGCATACATGGGCATCGGGCCCGTACCAGCGAGCCGCAAGGCGCTCGAACGGGCCGGACTGACGGTCGCGGATCTCGACGTGATCGAGGCCAACGAGGCGTTCGCCGCGCAAGCGTGCGCGGTCAGCAAGGAACTGGGCTTCGACCCGGCCAAGGTCAACCCGAACGGCTCGGCCATCCGATCGGCGCGACCGGCGCATTGATCACCGTAAAAGCGCTGTATGAACTGCAGCGCGTAGGCGGCCGTTATGTGCTTGTCACGATGTGCATCGGCGGCGGGCAGGGCATCGCGGCGATCTTCGAACGGATCTGAACCACGCCGGGCGAGGCGAAGCCCGGCAAGCCGTACCAGCAATGAGGAAGAACGGATGCAGGAATTGAAATCGGTGGAAGGTGCGGTCCGCCGCCGCGGATGGGCGACGGTGAGCATTGCAGCACTGCTGTCGGCGAGCGCGGTGGCTTTTCTTCCGGGCGCGGCTTGCGCGCAAAGCGACGCTGTGAAAGAACTCGCGGCGCCCCCGCCGATCCAGTTGCCGCTCAAGCCGAGCCCCGAATTCGCCAGGTTTCCGCGTTATAGCGGCACGCTCGGCTCGCGCCAGATCGTGTTGCGCCTCGGCCCGAAGACGGACGATCCGGCGGGCGTCCACGGCGAATACCAGTTCGCGGATACCGGCGAGGTGATTCTGATCGCCGGCGACCGCGACGGCGACACACTGGAAGTCGAGGAGTCGAACGACGGCACGCACATCACGGGGAACTGGGTCGGCAAGTTCGCCGCCGACGGTTCGCTGGCCGGCGACCGGATGAATGTCGACGATTCCGACCCGCAGCCGTTCGACCTCAAACCGCTCGCGGCGGGCGAAGCGCCGCCGGCCGCGGCAGCGAAGCCTGCGAAGGCGGGTGTTGCGTCGGCCGCGCCCGCGTCGCCGGTTCTGCCGGCATCGGCCCCCGCAAGCCACGGCGGGCACCCGGTAGGCGGCGTCAGCAATCTGCAAACCGGCGAGTGATCCTGCCCGCGCGGCAGGCGTGCAGTGCATGCGTGCGGCCGGGCGAGAATCCGCCGACTCGTCTACTCTTGCGTGAGCGGCGCGGCGTCGTCCGCTCATTGCATCGTCTTTCCTGATCGAATCCACCATGACCCAATCCAAACTCAAACGGGCTTTGCAAACGCGCATCGTGCACCCGGAGGACAAGCTCACGCCGGGCTTCGAGTCTTTTTCCATGCCGGTCACGCGCGCATCGACAGTCGTATTTCCGGACCTCGCGACGATGCGCGCGCTCGACTGGAAAAACGACGCGCAGTGGCGCTACGGTCTGCATGCCACGCCGACCTCGCTCGCGCTGGCGCAGCGCCTTGCGGCCATCGAGGGCGGCAATCATGCGTTGTTGCAGCCCTCGGGCCTGTCGTCGATCTCGAATGTGTATTTCGGGCTCGTCAAAGCGGGCGACGACGTACTGATCCCCGACAACGTCTACTCGCCGAATCGCGACCACGGCGACTGGCTCGCGCGCGATTTCGGCGTGACGGCGCGTTACTACGATCCGATGATCGGCGCGGGCATCGCCGATCTGATCCGGCCGAACACGCGCCTCATCTGGCTCGAGGCGCCGGGCTCGGTGACGATGGAAGTCTCCGACGTGCCGGCGATCACGGCTGCGGCCCGCGCGCGCAACGTGGTGACGGCCATCGACAACACGTGGTCCGCCGGCCTTGCTTTCCGGCCGTTCGACCACGGCGTGGACATCTCGGTGCAGGCGCTGACGAAGTATCAGTCGGGCGGCGGCGACGTGCTGATGGGCGCGACGATCACCGTGGACCGCGAACTGCATCTGAAGCTGAAGGCGGCGCGCATGCGCATGGGCATCGGCGTATCGTCGGATGACTGTTCGCTGATTCTGCGCAGCCTGCCGACCATGCAGGTGCGCTTCCAGCAGCACGATCGCTCCGCGCTGGCGCTCGCGCAGTGGCTGAAAACGCGGCCCGAGATCGCGGCAGTGCTGCATCCCGCCATTGCCGACTGTCCGGGCCACGAGTTTTTCAAGCGCGACTTCACGGGCGCGGGCGGCCTTTTTTCCGTGGTGTTCGACGCCCGCTATAGTGCCGCGAAAATCGACCGGTTCTGCGAATCGCTCGACCTCTTTGCGATTGGCTGGAGCTGGGGCGGCGCACATAGCCTCGTCATGCCGTACGACATCGCGTCCATGCGCACCGAAGGCGAGTGGCCGCATCGCGGCACGCTGGTGCGGTTCTATGTCGGTCTCGAGGAAGAGGCGGATCTACGCGCGGATATCGAGCGGGGTTTCGCGACGCTGGCCTGAAGCCGATGTGAACCTGATTGAAGTCGTCGACGCTACGGCTGAACAGCGCCGCAGCGACCGCGAGCCCACTGGAATTCGTTTTCAGTGGGCTTTTTGTTGTGTCCGCAGTTCGGCTTTGCGCGACGCCCTAGCCATTTGGCTGAATATTCGTAGATGGGTTCAAACGCTACGATCGTGTCTACCTGACTTCACCGCCCGGCACGATGGCGCTTCGGTGAACCTATTCTTCTGGATGTTGCTGAACCTCGGTGTGCCGATCGTCGGCCCGGTGTTCACCTTGGCGCTCGTCGCGCCGGCACATGGCTGGGCGGTTGCCAGACAGTTGATCGGAGATTCGATCAAGGATGGCCAACTCTTCTGGTGTGCGATCGGTTTATGCGCCGCCGGAGTTTATGAGCTGGTGACGGCATTGGAGCGGGGCAATGCCGCGGCGCCGGTTCTGCAGTTCGGCATTGTCGTTTTTTGCCTGCTGGCGTTTGCGTCATCCATGGTGGTGATGTCTTGTCTTCTGAGCGGGCATTACGGCCGGCCGGTTACAGCTGCTCATTTGCCTCAGGCGCATCGCGCCGCAGGGACGTTCTCCAGAGTGGCAATCGGCTGCTCGATTGTGTCCACGGCTGTCGCTGCCATGTTATTCGGAATCCTGCATATCCTGCTGCTGTAGATCATTTATTGGATAGTGGCGCCCTTATACTGAGCTTTGAAGGAGGCTCCTATGAACAAGGTCGTAACTTTCCTCGCATCGGAAGAAAATCGTTGGCGCATTTTGAAGTGGTCGTCAATCCTGATCGCCGTTGACGCGCTCAGCATGGCTGTCGTCCTGATACTCTGGCCTCTGAAATGATCGCCGTTTCCCGCTGCGCCGCGAGGCGCAGCTACCTCATGCCGCCGTCGCGCCCCGCATCGCCGCTCACTCGAACAAGCGCAACAACCCATCCAGCCCGACGTAGTTGAACGCCACGCTAGCCGCCTCGCGCACCACCGGCTTCGCCCGGAACGCAACTGAAAGTCCGGCTTCCGCCATCATTTTCAAATCGTTCGAGCCGTCGCCCATGGCAATTGCGCGCGAGGGCTCAATATTCAATTGCGTGCAAGCTTCGCGCAGCGTGCGCGCTTTCACATCCGCATTGACGATTTCGCCGAGCACCTTGCCGGTCAACTTGCCGTCGACGATTTCGAGCGTATTGGCACGCGTGAAGTCGAGGCCGAGCCGGGCTTTGAGTTTCTCGGTGAAGAAATTGAATCCGCCCGACACCAGCAGCGTCTTCAGGCCGGCCTGCCGCGCGCCCGCGAGCATCTGCTCGGCGCCCGGCGAGAGTTGCAGGCGCTCCTCGTAGACGCGTTCGAGCGCGCCGGCGTCGAGGCCTTTCAGAAGCGCGACGCGGCGCGTCAGGCTCTCGTTGAAGTCCTTGATTTCGCCGCGCATCGACGCTTCGGTGATCGCGGCCACTTCCGCCTTGAGGCCGCAAAAATCCGCGATTTCGTCGATACATTCAATGGTGATCAGCGTGGAATCCATGTCCATCGCCACGAGGCCGAAGTCGCGCAACTGGCAGCCACCTTCGATGAACGCGTAGTCCAGCCGATGCGTGCCGCAATAAACCTCGAGGTCCGGGCGCTGCGCGGCATCGGCGTCGGCAATGCGAATTGCGGTTTCGTCGACGACGGTGGCGTGCGAGCCGCGTGCGAGCGCGACGAGCGTTTTGTGGTGATCGGCGGAAAGAGGCGCAGGGCTTTGGATGACGAGGTTCATGAACGGCGCATTGACGCAGGAATTGACGCAAGGTTGACGCAAAAAGCGCAGGCGCGCGGCGCGCGCGGAAAATTCCACTATTGTAACGGCTCGGCGGCAGTGCAATCCGCGCGTGCCCGGTTCATACTGACGAATCGAACGACGCCCGCCGCTCGTGCCGTTCGCGCGTTCAAGCCGCCGAGCCGAACTTCGCACGAAGCTCATGCGACAGTTTCATAACCAAGGCACAGGTAAAGCACGCGCCGCGACAGCACGAGCACCGAGGCACACAACATGGAGACAACGCATGCCCACCGCGACCGCCGGCGACCCAGCCGCCCTCGCGCGAGACTTCGATCTGCGCCGCTTGAGCCCCGACTTCTACGCTGACCCGTATCCGGTCTATCACACGCTGCGCGCTCGCGAGCCGGTCAAGCGCATGCCGGACGGCTCGCTCTTTCTCACGCGCTTTCGCGACGTGCAGGCCGTGTACCGCGACCCGAAAACTTTCAGCTCCGACAAGACCGTCGAATTCCGGCCGAAATACGGCGACTCGCCGCTCTACACGCATCACACCACGAGCCTTGTATTCAACGATCCTCCGCGCCATACGCGCGTGCGCAAGCTGATCGCCGGCGCGCTGACCGCGCGCGATCGCGGCCATGGAGCCGGGACTCGTCCGGCTCGTCGACGGCTTGCTGGACGCCGCGGCCGAACGCGGACGCATCGATCTGATCGGCGACTTCGCGTCGGCGATTCCGGTGGAGATCATCGGTAATCTGCTCGACGTGCCGCACGCCGAGCGCGCACCGCTGCGCGACTGGTCGCTTGCCATTCTCGGCGCGCTCGAGCCGTCTTTGACCGACGCGCAGTTCGAGCGCGGCAATCGCGCCGTCAGCGAATTCGTCGATTATCTGCGCGATCTCGTCGCCCGGCGCCGTCGCGCGCCGGGCGACCCGCAACACGATGTGCTGACGCGTCTGATTCAGGGCGAGGCGGGCGGCGAACAATTGTCGGAAGAAGAACTGCATCTTCATTCTGAATGCCGGCCACGAGACCACCACGAATCTGATCGGCAACGGGCTCGTCACGCTGACCGAATGGCCCGATCAGCTCGCGGCCTTGCTCGCGGAACCTGCCCTGATCGAATCGGCGGTCGAGGAATGTCTGCGCTTCGAGAGTTCCAACCAGCTCGGCAACCGTATGGCGACCGTCGACACGGAGATCGGCGGCCTGCCGGTCGCGGCCGGCACGCCGGTCACGCTGTGCATCGGCGCGGCCAACCGCGATCCCGAGCAGTTCCCCGATCCCGATCGCTTCGATATTCGCCGCGAGCCAAATCGCCATCTTGCCTTCGGCTTCGGCATCCATCAATGCGCGGGGCTTTCGCTCGCGAGGCTCGAGGCACGCGTTGCGATCGGCCGTTTCGTCCAGCGCTTTCCGTCATACCGGCTCGACGGCGAACCGACGCGTGGCGGACGCGTGCGTTTCCGCGGTTTCGCCGAAGTGCCGTTGCTGTGTCGATAAGGCGAATGGGACCGTTGCGCCGGACTCCGTAGTTTTTGCCGGCATCATGCAAGACTTACAGCGCGGCGCGCGCCGTCGGCAACCTGCCCGCGCCGCGCGTTGCACGAAATACGTGGCACGCTTGCCGCTTCCTCAAGGGTCTCAGGCCTTGGGAAGCGCACGATGGCACACATGATCTGGAAAGGCGCGATCAGCTTCGGCCTTGTCCACGTACCGGTGCAGTTGTATCCGGCCACGAAGTCGGAAAAAGTCGGCTTCAATCTGCTCGATAAACGCACCATCGACCCGGTCGGTTACAAGCAGATCAACAAGCGCACGGGCAAGGACGTAACGCGCGATAACATCGTGCGCGGCTTCGAATACGAGAAGGACAAATACGTCGTCCTCACGGACGAGGAAATCCGCGCGGCCAATCCCGAATCGACGCAGATGGTGGACATCCTCGCCTTCGTCGACGCCCCCGACATCTCGTTTCTCTATCTCGACACGCCTTACTTCCTCACGCCGGACCGCAAGGGCGAGAAGGTGTATGCGCTGCTGCGCGAGGCGATGAAATCGTCATACAAAGTCGGCGTGGCCAGTGTCGTGCTGCACAACAAGCAGCACCTTGCCGCGTTGATTCCCGTCGGGCCGGTGCTGGCGCTCAACACGCTGCGCTGGGCGGACGAGGTGCGGGACTTCGACGAGTTCAAGCTGCCCGCCGAAGGCGCCAAGGCCGCGGGCGTCAGCGCGCGCGAACTGGACATGGCGCAAAAGCTGATTGACGACATGAGCGACACGTGGGATCCGTCGAAGTATCACGACACTTTCCGCGACGACATCATGGCGCTCGTCGACCGCAAGGTCCGCGAGGGCAAGACGGAGGAAATCACCGACATCGAGGCGCCGCGCGAATCGCGTCAATCGGCCGATATTCTCGACCTGTCCGAGCTGCTCAAGCGCAGCCTGGGACGCGGCAAGAGCAAGCCCGCGTCGGGCTCGCGCAAACGCGCGGCAGACGACGAAGCAGCCGACGAGAATGCCGACGCCGAAGAAGACAGCGGCTCGACGGCATCGCGTAAAAAAGCGCGTACCACGCGCTCGACCCGCACGCCGCGCTCAGGCGGCAGCGGTGGCAGTAGCAGCGGCAGCGGCCGCACGGCGTCGAAATCGACCACGGCAGCACGCAAGCGCCGCGCGGCGGCGTGACGAAGCGGCGCGCGCAAGGATGCACCGCGCAGCGCACGGCGCCCACATGCATGCACGGGGCCGCCGGGCTGAAGCGCCGCCACCCATCGTCAACATGAATCCGCTGGAACCCGCGTCATGAACGACAGACTCGACCTCTACAACCGCAAGCGCCGCTTCGACGAAACGCCGGAGCCCGCGGGCACCCGTCCGGCGAAGAAGCGTGGCAGCCGCGGCGCTGCGCGGCACGAAACCGACGAGGGCCTGTCGTACGTGATTCAGGAGCACCACGCGCGGCGTCTGCATTACGACTTCCGGCTCGAACTGAACGGCGCGCTGCTGTCGTGGGCCTGGCAACTACGGCGCGGGCACGGTCATCGTCTGGGATCGCGGCACATGGGAGCCAATCGGCGGCGCGGCCGAAGCGGTGCGCGCTTACCGCGCCGGCAAGCTCAAGTTCCACCTGCACGGCGAGAAGCTGCACGGCGGCTGGACGCTCGTGCGCAGCCACATGCGCGGCGACGCGGACAAGGAGCAATGGCTTCTCATCAAGGAGCGCGACGACGAAGCGCGCGACGAGAGCGAATACGACGTCCTCGTGGAACGGCCCGGCAGTGTGCTGAGCGGCAAGGCCGCGCCCGCGGCCAAAGGAAAAGGCGGCAGGCAGGCGGCCGCGGGCACAGGCAGGGCGGCATCGGCGCGCGGCGATCCGAAGCGCCCGGACATCGTCGCTACGCGCAGCAGCGAGTCGCTGCGCGAACTGGCCGCGTCGCCCGCGATAGAAGGCGCGGTGAAGGCGAAACTGCCCGCCGCGCTCAAGCCGCAACTCGCGACGCTCGTCGACGCCACGCCGCCCGGCGACGACTGGTCGTATGAAATCAAGTTCGACGGCTATCGCGTGCTGGCCCGCATCGACGCAAGCGCGAAAGTGCATCAGGTGCAGGTGTTCACGCGCGCGGGCAACGACTGGACGGCGAAATTCGGCAAGCAGGTCAAGGCATTCGGGCGACTCGGGCTCGACAGCGCGTGGCTCGACGGCGAAGCAGTGGTGCTCGACAAGAACGGCGTGCCGAATTTCAAGGCGCTGCAAAACGCGTTCGACTCGCACCGTCCGCAGGACATTGTCGTGTATCTGTTCGACGTGCCGTTTCTGAACGGCTACGACTTGCGCGGCGTGCCGCTGCACGAAGGTGCGCACGGCGGCCCACGCGAGCTTGCGTTCGAGATCGAGCTTGAGCGCGACCGACACCGCGCCGTTCACGACGATCAGCAACGCGGCGATCGCGACGTCCCAAAGACTCAGGTTTTGCAGGGTCATCGGCTGGATTCTCCGTGGGTGGAGACGACGGCGGGCTCGTCGAGCGTGCCGGCCCGCATGGTCAGACGGCGCTCGCTCATGCGCGCGGCCTGCGCGGGATCGTGAGAGACCCAGATCGAAGCACGCGAGTTGGGCGCCGCGTCGAACCAGGCGCGCACCAGCTCCTCGATCGCGCGCGACGACTCGGGGTCGAGCGAAGCGGTGGGTTCGTCGAGCAGCAGCACTTCCGGGGCGAGTTGCAGCACGCGGATGAGCGCGGTGATCTGCGCTTCGCCGCCTGACAGTTCGCTTGCGCGCTTGTCGAGGAAGTCGCTGCCGCGGCCCGCCTGCGCGGCGAGACTCGCCGCGTGGCCGCGCTCGAAGCGCACGTCGCGATAGGCGCGCAGCTCGAACGGATAACGCAGATTGTCTTCGACCGTGCCGTCGATCAGCGCGGGCCGCTGCCGGATATACGCGACGCTGCGCCG
Source organism: uncultured Paraburkholderia sp. (assembly GCA_940746715.1). Taxonomy (GTDB): domain Bacteria; phylum Pseudomonadota; class Gammaproteobacteria; order Burkholderiales; family Burkholderiaceae; genus Paraburkholderia. Next base: position 146,073 of record CALNWN010000001.1, on the reverse strand, counting down.
CTAGCGCGGAATCGCCGCGCGGGCGACGCTCGCGCCGTGCCACTGGATGCATCCGGCATCGAGCGGATCGAGGAGCGCGAGCGCGCGCAGGAACACGCTCTTGCCCGAGCCCGACGGACCGGTGATGGCGACGCGGTCGCCCGCGTGCAGCGCGAACTGCGTGAGCTGCAATAGCGTCTGGCCGCGTGATGCGTCGCGCCGGACAATGCCGTCGGCAAGAACGAGGGGAACGTCGGTCATGGCAAAGAATGGGCGAGAGCCCACGGTGAGCGATGCAGCATGATAAAGGCAGGGCGCGGGACGTGTGCCGTGGCGCGCAAGAGACGCGCCTTCACGCAGTCGCAGCATCCAGCGTACGCTCTGAGCGGGGACAAAATCTGCTGGACTGCCCACAACCATGAAAAAGCGCGGGAGCGTTGAATGGCAGGGTCGGGCACAATCGGAAGACGGGTCGACAAAGTCGTCGCATGGATAGTGGCGATCATCGTCATTCTTGTAGTTGCGCTCACGGTTTTCATCCTGACCTTCGACTGGAACCGCGCACGGCCCTATGTCAACGACAAGGTCACGCAGGCTATCGGCAGGCAGTTCACCATCAACGGCGATCTGAAGGTCGGCTTTCGGCATTCCGTCGGCGAGACGGGTTGGAAAAGCTGGGTGCCCTGGCCGCGCTTCTCGGCGGCGAACATCACGATTGCCAACCCGGACTGGGCGAAGCGCCCGCAGTTCGCGACGCTCGACGAAATCGACTTCCAGGTGAAGGTGCTGCCGCTCCTCGCGCACGACATCGTCATTCCCGCGATCAACCTCGTGAATCCTTCCGTCGATCTCGAACGCACGGCGGATGGCCGCAACACCTGGACCTTCCAGCTGCCCAAATCGAAAAAGCCGTCCGAGTGGAAGCTGCAGCTGCATGACATCGTGTTTGCGAAAGGCAACATCGCGCTCTCCGACGAACAGAAGAAGGTCGACGCGCAAATCGTGGTGGATACGCTCGGCAAGCCGATCCCGATCGGCGAGGCGATGAAGCAGCAGGAAGACGCGTCGCGCAAGGCATCGGCGGAAGCGGTGGGCAAGGAGGGCGCGAAGAAGTTGAGCGCCCAGGCAGAGGCGCAGGCGGCCTCCGCCGCGTCGGCTGCGTCTGCCGCGGCGGCGTCTGGGGCATCGGCCACCGATATCCATGCTTCCGGCACCACGGCGGCCACGGGCGCGTCGGGTGGGCTCGTCGCCGGCGGTTCGAAGGGCGCGAGCGCGGCCGAGCGGGCGGGCGCAAGCACTACAGCGGTGGCGGCGGCGAGCGGCGCGAGCAGTGCCAGCGGCGCCAGCGATGCTAAGGCGGCGCGCGGCGACCAGCGCGATATTCCGCCGTATGCGATCGGCTGGACCTTGAAAGGCACCTACAACAAGACGCCGGTGTCAGGCAGCGGCAAGGTGGGCGGCGTGCTGGCGCTGCAGGACGCAACCCGGCCGTTTCCTGTGCAGGCGGACGTGAAGGCCGGCGACCTGCACGTGGGCCTCGTCGGCACCATCACCGACCCCGCCCATCTCGCTGCTGTCGATCTGCGCCTGTGGGTGCAAGGCAGCAGCATGGCGAAGCTCTATTCGCTCACGGGCGTGACCTTGCCCGACACGCCGCCTTATGCCACGGAAGGACGTCTCGCCGGCCAGTTCAAGACGAGCGGCAACGTCTTCAAGTATGAAAACTTTACAGGCCGCGTGGGCGGCAGCGACCTCAATGGTTCGCTGACGTATACCGCCCGTCGACCGCGCCCGCTCCTGCAGGGCGAACTCGAGTCGCGCCTGCTGCAGTTCTCCGATCTCGCGCCGGTTATCGGCGCGGACTCGAACGCGAGCAAGGCGAAGCGCGGCGACGCGGCTAAGCAGCCTGCCGACAAGGCGTTGCCGGTCGAGGAGTTCCGCACCGACCGCTGGAAGGCGATCGACGCCGACGTGAAGTTCACCGGCCGGCGCATCATCAAGAACGTCAATCTGCCGATCAGCGATCTGTACACGCACATTGTGATGACCGACGGCGTGCTTTCGCTGGAGCCGCTCAAGTTCGGCGTGGCCGGCGGCACGCTCGCGTCCGCCTCCACCTCGACGGCAGCGGCGCGCCGCTCAAAGCGCGCTTTGCGACCGCTGCGCGGCATCTCAAGCTGAAGCAGCTCTTCCCGAACTTCAAGACAATGCAGAACGCGCTCGGCGAAATCAACGGCGACGCCTCGCTCACCGCGACAGGCAATTCGCCGGCCGCGCTCGCGGCCACTTCTAACGGCGAGGTGAAGGCGCTCGTGACCCAGGGCACGGTGAGCCCGTTTGCTGATGGAAGCCGCGGGGCTCAACGTCGCGAACGTCGTGTATGAAAAGCTCTTCGGCAATCGCGACGTGAAGATCAACTGCGCGGCCGCCGACTTCGTCGCGACCAATGGCGTGCTGGAGTCGCGTGTGTTCGCGCTCGATACCGACGACGCCGTGCCGTGATCGACATCGACGGCAACGTCAACCTGCGCGACGAAACGATGGACCTCGGCGTACATCCGCATACGAAAGGCTTCCGCGTGTTCTCGCTGCGCTCGCCGCTGTATGCGAAGGGCACTTTCAAGAATCCGCATGTCGGCGTGAACGCCGCCGCGCTCGCCTTGCGAGGCGGCGCGGCAGTCGGCCTCGGTCTCATTAATCCGTTTGCGGCGCTGCTGCCGCTGCTCGCGCCGAGCAACAACAAGCCGTTGCCGTGCGCCCAACTGCTGTCGCAGGTGCGGCAGGCGCCGAAGGCACCGCCGCCGGGCATGAAGCAGCCGCCCAATTCCGCGATTTCACTCGAGACCGTCGAGCGGTTGTTCCAATGCATTGGTAATGGATTCGATGCAGCGCCGCCGCAGTTCCGCCGCAGCCGGATAGATAGGGCGGATGGGCGCCGCGCACACTGCACAGAAGCACGTCGAGTCCGGGCAGCACATGCGCATACAGGACCGGCTCGTCTTGAGCGCGAACACGTGCGATCTTGGTGTCGAGTTGACCGAAGGGCTTGAAATGCCGCAGCACCGCGAGGAACGACTCATCGCCGTCCACCTTCGCGCGTCTACGCTTTTTCGGGAAGGACATAAAAATTCGCCCGAAAAAGAATTGCAAGAAACGCAGCGTCCTCATGCGACAACTCCTGGCTTCGCGCGCCGATCTTTTATAGCATACGACAAGGCCGGATTCACGATGATTCGACGATCCCGCCTCCCGCACGAATCATGCCGAACCGCCTCGCCGCGCGCCTGAGCATTCCAACACATCTGATTCCATCATAGACGCACGAGGCGCCGAAAAAAATCTTGTACCAATAAAAAAGTCATTTTCATGTGGGCCGGGACATTCTTGCCTCACGTTGAAATCTTGCCGATTCACGTCGATAATGACCCGTCCGGCTGGCGCGTTCCCGCGAGTCGCCGCGGCGTGAACGACCTTCGGGCGAACATGAAATTAGTCACCAAGGGTCTGTTGCTGATCGCAGTGCCTAGCCTCGTCGAACTGGCGCTTCTTGGCGTCGTCTTCGACACGCAGGAGCAGACAGCGCAGGCCGCGCAATGGGTTACCAATAGCAAGCAGATTCTTTATCAGTCGTCGGCGCTCGTCGATCCGCTGCTGCGTCAGGCAGCCCGGGTTCGCACCGGCATGGTGACCGGCGACGCTGCGCTGCTCGACCGGCATACGGTCTGGATCGACGTGAGCGACCGTTTGTCGAAGCTCGACCCGCTGGTGGCAGACACGCCGCAGCAAGTGCAGCGTGTGCAGAACATGAGACGCGCGGTCGACGCCTATCGCGCGCAGACCGTCAGGATTTCTGAGGCGTTGCACGACGGGCAGAGCCCGCGGTCGCTCGCCGCGCTGGAGAGCGGTGCGCTGCCGCAGCCCATCGTCGTGTTTCGCGACGAACTCGCGGCGTTCGGCGAAGAGGCCTCGCGTCTCCCGAGCGCTCGGCGGCGCTCGCGCGGCGCCGCGAGCGTCAGCAATATGCGTTGATCGCCGCCGTGATCGGCTCCATGCTGATCTGGGTCGGCACCGCAGTCGTGTTCGCGCGCAGCATCGGCCGGCGTTTCGAGGTGCTGACCGATAACGCGGAGCGCTTAGGCAACGGGCGGCCGCTCGCCGCGCGCCTGTCCGGCACGGACGAAATCGCGGCGCTGGACGCCGTGCTGCACGAGACCGGCGCGCGTCTGCGCGAGGCGGAGGCCGAGCAAGCCTCGCTCAAGCAGCGTCTCGAAGCGCGCGCAGGAACTCGCCGGCGTCAATGAGGAACTGCGCCAGGAGACGCAAGACAACGAAATGTTTATCTACAGCGTATCGCATGATCTGCGATCGCCGCTCGTGAACCTGCAGGGTTTCTCGAAGGAATTGCAGGTTTCGTGCGACGAGCTGGACCGCATCGTTGTCGAAGCAGGCCTGCCTGCAGTGGAGCATAAACGGATGGCGCATATTCTCGACGGCGACGTGCGCGAATCCCTGCAATACTTGCGGGGGTGCCGTCACGCAAGCGGCCGCCATCATCGAGGCGCTGTTGCGCATTTCGCGTGCGGGCCGGCTCGAATATCAGTGGCAACGGGTGAGCGTCGCGCGCGTGGTGGTGCGCATCGTCGACAATCTGCGAAGCGCCATTGAGGCGCGCGGCGCGGTGGTCACCGTGCGCGATTTGCCGCCGGCCTGGGGCGACCCGGCCGCGATAGAACAGATCTTCAGCAACCTGATTGGCAATGCGTTGAATTACCTCGACCCGGCGCGCAGCGGGCGCATCGAAATCGGCGCGCTCGAACCGGAACCCGTGGAGGCGAACGGGCCGCGCCCGCTGCGCATGCGCACCTACTACGTGCGCGACAACGGCCTCGGCATTCCCGCCGCGTATATGTCGAAGGTGTTCCGCGCGTTTCAACGGCTGCACGTGGATGTGGCGAGCGGCGACGGCGTCGGTCTGGCAGTGGTGCGGCGCACGGTGGAGCGGCATGGCGGGCGTGTGTGGGTGGAATCCGCGGAAGGCGCGGGGTCGACGTTTTTCGTGGTGTTGCCGGAACAACCCGCGCGTCTCTAGCTTGCGCGGGGCGCAATGAAAATTTGCACCGCGTGATTCGCGCGGCACGACCTCGGCGCCGCATTGGACGAACCGGGCGGGAACTGGGAGAACGGAGGGCATATGAGTCACGGGGAAACGGTCAGCATCGTACTGATCGAAGACGACGACGGCCACGCCACGCTCGTCGAACGCAATCTGCGCCGTGCCGGCATTTCCAATGGTTTCGTGCGCTTTCGCGATGGTCAGCAGGCTCTCGATTATTTCTTCGGCGCGGATGCGGGCGGCGAGAGTGCGCCGGGCGCGCATCCGCAACCGGAAGATCTGAGGAATTCCGTCGTGCTGCTCGACCTGAAGATGCCGCGCGTGGACGGCTTCGAGGTGTTGCGGCGTCTGAAGGAGTCGCCGCAAACCGCACCCGTGCCCGTGATCGTGCTGACCACCACGGACGATCTGCGCGAAATCACCCGCTGCTACGAACTGGGCTGCAACGTCTACATCACGAAGCCCATCGAGTACGATGCATTTATAGAAGCCGTGCGCCGTCTCGGGTTTTTCCTGCAGGTGGTCAAGCTGCCGTCCGGGCATCGGTTCGCGTCGTCGTCATGACGTGGGCGAATTGTTCACATACTCTATAAAACTACCACACGAAGATCGCGCATGACCGAAGACGTGTCTCCGCAGCCGGCCGCCTCCATTCTCGTCGTCGACGACGACGAGGGTATCTTGCGGCTCGCACGCAAATCGCTCGAACGCGCCGGCTGCCGGGTCGCGGTCTGCGCGAGCGTGGAGGCTGCGCGCGAACGGCTCGCCTTAGGCGGCCTCGATCTGCTGGTGCTCGACTATCAGTTGAGCGGACCGGAAACCGGCCTCGACTTCTTTCGCCGGCTGCGCGCGGAAGGCGTGCGCATTCCGGCCATCCTCGTGACCGGTTTTACGGATGAATCGCGTGTGATCGAAGCGCTGCGCGCCGGCGTGTCCGACGTGGTGCCGAAGTCCGGCGATTACCTCGATTACCTCCCCGAAGCGGTGGAGCGGGTGCTCTCGCAAGTGCGTCTGCAACGCGCGTCGGACGAAGCGCTGTTGCTGCGCGATCGCGAGCAGCATTACCGCAATCTTTCCGAAGCGCTGCCGCATCTGGTGCTGACCTGCAATGCCGCGGGCGACTGTGATTTCCTGTCGAAGCAGTGGTACGACTACACGGGGCTCGCCGAAAACAGCTCGCACGGTCTCGCCTGGCTCGACGCCGTGCATCCCGAGGATCGCGAGGAAGTGCGCCGCAGCTGGCTCAAGGCGGTGGCCGGTCATGCGGGCACTTATCGGCACGAGCTGCGTATTCGCCGTCATGACGGCGAATACCGCTGGTTCGACGCTCGCATGGTCGCCACGCGCGACAACGACGGCAACATCAGCAAATGGTTCGGCAGTTGCACGGATGTTCATTCCGAGCGCGAGACGATGCAGGAGCGCGAACGGCTCCTCGCTTCCGAACAGGCGGCGCGGCAGACTGCCGAAGAAGCGAACCGCGCGAAAGACCGCTTTCTCGCGATGCTGTCGCATGAATTGCGCACGCCGCTGACGCCGGTGCTGGCCGGCGCGAGCGTGCTCGAAATGATTCCGGACCTGCCGGATCAGGCGCGCGCGAGCGTGCGCATGATTCACCGCAATGTGGAACTCGAAGCGCGCCTGATCGACGATCTGCTCGACCTCACGCGGGTGGCCAACGGCAAGCTGCGCCTGTCGCTCGAAACGGTCGACGTGCACGAGGTGATCGACAGCGTGCTCGAACTCTTTCGCAGCGAAATCCAGGTGAAGCAGCAGGACGTGCACGTGCACAAGGACGCGACGCATCACTATGTGCTCGCCGACCGCGCGCGCCTGCAGCAGATGCTGTGGAATCTGATTCGTAACGCCGCCAAGTTCACGCCTGACGGCGGCCATATCTATGTGCGCACGCGCGACGAGCGCATGCACGTGCAGATTTCCGTGGAAGATACCGGCATCGGCATCGAGCCCGAACAGATCGGCAAGCTGTTCAATGCGTTCGAGCAGGGCGATCAGAAGATGACGCGGCAGTTCGGCGGCCTGGGGCTCGGTCTCGCGATCACCAAGGCGCTCACCGACGTGCATGGCGGTACCGTCACCGCGCAAAGTCCGGGCGCGCATTGCGGCGCGACGTTCACGATCACGCTGCCCACCGCGGCCGCGCCCCCGCGGACCTCGCAAGCGGTGATGCCCGAGCCTGTACATCCGGCCGGTGTACTTAACATTTTGCTGATCGAAGATCACGTCGATACAGCCGAAGTCATGGGACAGCTGATTCGCACGCTCGGCCACGATGTGACGACCGTTGGCCGCGTGGACGACGCACTCGCGGCCACGCAGTTGCAGACTTTCGATCTGGTCATCAGCGACGTCGGCTTGCCTGACGGCACGGGCCTCGACTTCATCAAGGCGTACCGCGAGCGTTCCGATGTGCCGGCGGTCGCGCTGACCGGGTTCGGCACCGACGAAGACGTACGCCGTTGCCTTGCCGCCGGCTTCACCTCGCATTTGACGAAGCCGGTGAACTTCGCGCAACTGGAAACGATGATCGCGCGATCAATCTGAAGGCGCGGAAGGCAACCTAGCGCGCGGCGCCTTCCGGCTTCAATGCCTGTGCATCAAGAGCAAAAGGCCTGTTGCGACGCAGTCGCGACAGGCCTTTTGCTCTTGCCGGCGTACCGCGAGGGTCCGCTTAGCGCGGCGAGTTTTTCAGCGAGTCGCGGATCTCGCGCAGCAACACGATGTCTTCGGGCGGCGGGGGCGGTTCCGACGGCGCGGCGTCGGCCGGTTTGCGCAGATTGTTGATGAACTTCACCATCAGGAAAATGATGAAGGCGAGGATGATGAAGTTGATGAGCACGGTAATGAACGAGCAGCCGTAGCCGAACACCGCGACGCCCGCCGTCTGCAAGTCTTTATACGATTCGGGACTGCCTTTGAAACTGGCCGGAATCGCGCCGAGGCGAATGAATTTGTTCGAGAAATCGAGGCCGCCCGTGGCAACGCCGACCACCGGCATGATCAGGTCTTTCACGACTGAATTGACAATGGTGGAAAACGCGCCGCCGATGATCACACCGACCGCCAGATCCATCACGTTGCCCTTGAGGGCAAATTCCTTGAATTCCTTGACCATGCTCATAGGGGTTTCCTCCCGAATATCGATGACTTAATCATACCAATCTGAGACGGATAGGCCAGCCCTTCGGCCGCGAAAGTGAAAAAGTGAGGATCGTCTATTCAGTGTTGCCGCGAAGCGCTGCTACTTTGGAAACTGTGACGCGCTGTGTCGCGCACGTTCGATATGCGCCGCAAAAGTGACCGGGTCGGTGTTCGTGCCGCACAGCAGAACCCCTACGCGCCTGCCTTGCAGCTTTTCGCGCAGCGGTCCGAGGAGCGCTGCGGTGGCCGCCGCGCATGCCGGTTCCACCGCGAGCTTCAGTTGTCCGAACAAGGTCAGCATGGTCGCGCGCAACTGATCTTCGGAAACGGTCACGATTTCGTCGATATGCCGGCGGCACAGCTCATAGCTGTATTCCTCGGTATGCGGAGCCATCAGCGAATCGGCGATGCTGTGCATGTGGCCCATCTTGACCGTGTGCTTGGCGGCGAAGCTCCTGCTCATCGCGTCGGCGCCTTCAGGCTCGACACCGAACACGTGCACGTCGGGATTCGCGAGGCGCATCGCCGTGGCGACGCCGGCCGCAAGACCGCCGCCGATCTGCACGATCACCGCCTCGAGGTCGGGCGTCTGCGTGGTCCATTCGTAGCCGAGCGTGGCTGAACCGAGCACCGTGCGATAGCCGTTGAACGGATGGACGAAATAGCGGCCTTCCTCCGCCTCGATGCGGCGCACGAGTTCGAAAGCCTCCGCAAGATCTTCGGCGAACACGATCTCCGCGCGATAGTGGCGGCACAGCGCGACCCGAGCCGGGTTGGCTGCGCGAAACAGCACGACCTTGGCGCTGATGCCGAGGCGCATCGCCGCATACGCGAGGGCCCCCGCATGATTGCCGCCCGACACGCAGGTGACGCCCGCGCTGCGCTTCGTCGAGCGCGAGCAGGTTCGTGAACGCGCCGCGCGCCTTGAAGCTGCCGTCCGCCTGCAGCAACTCGAGCTTGAAGTTCACCACCGTGGCTTCGAGCGACGCGAAGTCCTGCCTGTCGAAAACCGGCGTTCGCGACACCCACGGCGTCAGCGCAAAATGTTGCGCGGCGATGTCGTCGAGCGTGGGGATCGGCTCGCCGTCGATCGTATGGTCGGTGTGCTGCGGCGTGGCGGTTGACATGGCGTGGACGGAAATGGGTTGATGGAGAACGCTCGAGGCGTCTGTTCCGTGCGTCTATTCCCTGCGTCTATCTCGCTGCTCTCGCTCTACTCACGCACCGGACTCAATGCGCCTGCGCTTCCACCGACATGCTGTGAATGAACTTGCGCAAAAAGCGCTCGCATTTCACGAGCTGATCCAGCGCGACGAACTCGTTTGCCTTGTGCGCCTGCTGGATGTCGCCGGGCCCGCACACGATGCTCGGAATCACCGCCAGCGAAAACAGGCCGGCTTCGGTGCCGTACGCGACCTTGCGCTTGTCCTGGTCCGCGGTGAGCGCGCGCACGAGCTGGGTAATGGCTGCCTGTTCGGACGAATCGAGTCCGGGCGCGGCCGCGATCTTCGTGATCTCGATAGCGGCCGACGGATGCTCGCGCAACATTTTCGGCAGCAGCGTTTCGCGTGCGTATTGCTCGATGCGCGCGAAAATCGGCTCGGGATCGAGCGTGGGCAGATTGCGGAACTCGAACTGGAACTTGCATTCGGCCGGCACGGTATTGATCGCATTGCCGCCGACGATCGTGCTGGTCTGCGCGGTAGTGAAGGGCACGTCGTACAGTTCGTCGAACGGACCTTGCTCGCGGAACTGATCGGCCATGTCGCGGATATAACAGATGAGGCGCGCCGCACATTCAATGGCGTTCAGCCCCTTCGGCGTGAGCGACGAATGCGCCGCCTGGCCGCGTACGCAGCACTGGTAAGCGTTGATGCCCTTGTGCGCCACGATGGGCCGCATGCTGGTCGGCTCGCCGACGATGCAGCCGTCCGGTTTCACGCCGCGCTTCATCAGATCGGCGATCATGAGGGGTGCGCCCGCGCAGCCGACTTCCTCGTCGAACGACAGCGCGAAGTGAATCGGCCTTGCGAGTTTTGCGCGCTGCATGTCGGGCACGAGCGCGAGCGCCGCGCCGATAAAGCCCTTCATGTCGCAGGTGCCGCGGCCGTAGAGTTTATCGCCGCGAATTTCCGGCTTGAACGGGTCGCTGTCCCATTGCTGGCCGTCCACGGGCACGACGTCGGTATGGCCCGACAGGACGCCGCCGTTGGTTTCGCCGTCGTGCGCGGGGATCGTCGCGAACAGGTTGGCCCATTTTCCGCTTGGGTCGTGCGTGAGCGTGGCTTCAATGCCCGCGCCGCGTAATTCGTCGCGCACGGTTTCGATCAGGCCGAGATTCGGATTGCGGCTCACCGTGTCCATCGACACGAGACGGGTAACCCAGGGAAGCGAGACAGGCGTGACGCCAGAGGCGGAAGCGGATGAAGCGTTGGCGGATGCTGGCGAGGACTGCGCTGAATCAGCGACGTGAGACATGACGAGGCTCCGGCATTTGAGTCTTTCGATCATACCCAAAAAATGCCGTGCCGTATGCCGTCCGGTGTGCCGTCACTGCGCCGTCGGTACGCGGCGCTCATGCTGCGGCGCGCGCATGGCGCGCCGCAGCATTGCGGAATAACGCTAGACGTCCTGTGCTTTTTCGCTAGGCCGTGGTGACTGTGGCGGACAACGCGCGGCCAGCGATGACGCAGCCATATCCATGCAACCTCGCGGCCGCCTAGCGCGCCGCCGTGGCCGCCGCGGTGCCGCGGCTCGGCGAACCGAGCGCGCGCAAGGTCTCCTTCACGGTCGCGACGCGCACGGCGAGATCGGGACTGCGCGTTTCAATGCGCAGCTTGTCCTGGCCCGCCAGCTTGATGTGCTTGTGCTTCTGCACCATCTCGATGATACGCATCGCGTCGACCGGCGGATTCGGAATGAACTGCAAGCCGATCACGGCTTCGCCCGCGTCGATCTTGGAAATACCCAACGGCTTGGCTGCGAGCCTCAGCCGATACGTTTCCACGAGCGCCAGCGCCTGCGGCGGCAGCTTGCCGAAGCGGTCGATCAGCTCTTCCTGAATGCCGTCGATCGAATCGTTATGCTCGCAATTCGCGAGCCGCTTATAGAGCGACAGACGCTCCTGCACGTCGCCGCAATAGTCGGCGGGAAGAATGGCCGGCGCGTGCAGATTGATTTCGGTGGTCGCGGCAAGCGGCGCGGTGAGGTCGGGCTCCTTGCCGTCCTTCAACGCCTTCACGGCGTCGTTGAGCATGTCCGTGTACAGCTGGAAGCCGATTTCGTGAATTTCGCCCGACTGCTTGTCGCCGAGCACTTCGCCCGTGCCGCGAATCTCCAGGTCGTGCATGGCCAGATAGAAGCCCGAGCCGAGTTCCTCCATCTGCTGGATCGCTTCGAGACGGCGCTGCGCCTGCTTCGTAAGTCCTTGCGGATCGTGCACGAGCAGGTACGAATAGGCTTGGTGATGCGAGCGGCCCACGCGGCCACGCAACTGGTGCAGCTGCGCGAGCCCGAACTTGTCCGCGCGATGAATCAGGATCGTGTTCGCGCTCGGCACGTCGATGCCGGTTTCGATAATCGTCGTGCACAGCAGCACGTTCGCGCGCTGCGCAACGAAGTCGCGCATCACGCGTTCGAGTTCGCGCTCGTGCATCTGCCCGTGCGCGACCGCGATGCGTGCTTCGGGCACGAGTGCTTCGAGCATTTGCCGGCGATTCTCGATGGTCTCTACTTCGTTGTGCAGAAAGTACACCTGGCCGCCGCGCTTCAGTTCGCGCAACATGGCTTCGCGGATCACGCTTTCTTCCTCGCGACGCATGAAGGTCTTGATCGCAAGGCGCTTTTGCGGCGCGGTCGCGATCACCGAGAAATCGCGCAGGCCTTCGAGCGCCATGCCGAGCGTACGCGGAATCGGCGTAGCCGTGAGCGTGAGCACGTCGACCTCCGCGCGCAAGGCCTTGAGCGCCTCTTTTTGCCGCACGCCGAAGCGATGCTCCTCGTCGATGATCACGAGCCCGAGCCGCTTGAACTGCACGTCCGACGAGAGCAGCTTGTGCGTGCCGATCACAATGTCGACGCTGCCTTCGTTGATCTGCTGGATTGCGGCATTCACTTCCTTCGTCGACTTGAAGCGCGACAGTTCGGCGATGCGCACGGGCCAGTCGGAGAAGCGGTCCGTGAAAGTTTGCGTGTGCTGTTCGGCGAGGAGCGTGGTGGGCGAGAGGAGCGCGACCTGCTTGCCGCCCATCACCGCGATGAACGCCGCGCGCAACGCGACCTCGGTCTTGCCGAAGCCCACGTCGCCGCACACCAGACGGTCCATCGGCTTGCCGCTCGTCATGTCGCCGATCACCGCCGCGATGGCCGCGGCCTGGTCCGGCGTTTCCTCGAAGCCGAAGCTCTCGGCGAACTTCACATAGTCTTTCGGTTCGAGCGCGAACGCGTGACCCGAGCGTGCGGCGCGGCGCGCGTAGAGATTGAGCAGTTCCGCGGCGGTATCGCGGATCTGCTGCGCGGCCTTGCGCTTGGCCTTTTCCCATTGGCCCGAACCGAGCGAGTGCAGCGGCGCGCTTTCCGGGTCGGCGCCGCTATAGCGCGAGATCACGTGGAGCTGGGCGACGGGCACGTAGAGCTTGCTGTCGCCCGCGTACTCGAGGTGCAGGAACTCGGTCTCGCTTTCGCCGAGGTCCATGGTGACGAGGCCTATATAGCGGCCGATGCCGTGCTGCGAATGCACGACCGGGTCGCCGACTTTGAGCTCGGACAGATCGCGCACCATCGAGTCGACGTTGCTCGCCTGTTCCTGGCGGCGGCGCCCGGCGCGCCGCGCGAGCGGCCCGTAAAGCTCGGTTTCGGTGATGATCGCAATGCCGTCGGCCGGCACGGCAAAGCCGTTGGCAAGCGGCGCGACGCCGAGCGAGAAGCGCGCGTCGCCGGTCAGCCAGTCCTGGAAGCTGTCGCTCGACGCGGGCTTCAGATGGTTGTCGGCGAGCAGTTGCAACAGCGTTTCGCGCCGGCCCGCCGATTCGGCGGCGAACAGCACGCGGTTCGGCGTGGTGTCCAGGTAAGCGCGCAGGGCGGAAACCGGATCGTCGGCGTGACGGTCGATGGCGAGGTTCGGCAAAGGCGTCGACCAGCCGCCGCCCGCGTTGACCGGCAGCACGAGGCGCGCAAAGGGCTTCGCGAGCGTGAAAAAGTCTTCCTCCGTGAGAAAGAGGCGCTGCGGCTCGAGAATGGGCCGGTCGCGATCGTGCGACAGGAAGTTGTAGCGCTGCTTCGTGTCGTTGTTAAAGCGCCGGATCGCCGCGTCCAGATCGCCGACGAACGCGAGTTGCGCGCCTGGCGGCAAATAGTGGAAGAGGGTGGCCGTCTCGTCGAAGAAAAGCGGCAAATAATATTCGATGCCCGCCGACGGCACGCCGTTGCCGATGTCCTTATAGATCGACGCGCGGCTCGGATCGCCCTCGAACGTCTCGCGCCAGCGGCTGCGAAACGCGGTGCGCGCGGCTTCGTCGAAGGGAAATTCGCGGCCCGGCAAGAGGCGCACGTCCTTGACCGGATAGAGGCTGCGCTGCGTGTCGGGGTCGAACGCGCGGATCGAGTCCACCTGGTCGTCGAATAGATCGATCCGGTAGGGCAAGGGCGAGCCCATCGGATAAAGATCGAGCAGCGAGCCGCGCACGCAATATTCGCCTGGACGCACGATCTGGCTCACATGTTCGTAGCCGGCGAGCGTCAGCTGCGCCTTCAGCTTTGCCTCGTCGAGGCGCTCGCCCTGCGAGAACGAGAACGTGTAGGCGGCGAGAAACGACGCGGGCGGCATGCGGTACAGCGCCGTGGTGGCCGGCACGAGCAGGATGTCGCAGCGGCCTTCGCCGAGATCGTGCAGCGTGGCAAGACGCTCGGAAACCAGGTCCTGGTGCGGCGAAAAGGTGTCGTAAGGCAGCGTTTCCCAGTCGGGCAGGAGACGCACCCGCGCTTCGGGCGCGGAAAAGCCGATTTCCTGCGACAGGCGCTGCGCATCGACGGCGCTCTCGCACACGACCGCAAGCAACGGCACCTTTTCGCCATAAGCGAGATGGTAGCGGGCGATCAGCAGGGCGTCGGACGAGCCGTGCGTGCCGTCAAAGGCGAAACGCTGGCCGGCTTTGACGAGCGCGACGGGCGAGGAGTACTGCGATGATGCGGCGATATCTGGCATAGAAAAGAAAAGGCGGCCTCGGGCTCACTCGAACGGCCAAGTTTACGCGTGTCGGGGCGTGGATGCGAAGGACCTGTTATAAAATCCATCCTTTACTTTCACCTCGCGGCATCCGCACTCGTGACTTCCCGTCTATTTGCCCTGATTCCGTGCGCAGGCACCGGCAGCCGTTCAGGTGCCGCGATGCCCAAACAGTACCGCACCGTCGCCGGGCGCGACATGTTGCATTACTCGCTTGCCGTATTCGACGCCTGCAGCGAATTCGCGCAAACGGTCGTCGTGATCGCGCCGGACGACCAGCACTTCGACGCGCGCCGCTTCGGCGGCCTGCGCTTTGCGGTGCGCCGTTGCGGCGGTGCGTCGCGTCAGGCGTCGGTGCTGAACGGCTTGCACGCGCTCACCGAGTTCAATGCGCGCGACGACGACTGGGTGCTCGTGCACGACGCCGCGCGGCCGGGCATCACTCCGGGCCTGATCCGCGCACTGACCGGCGCGCTCAAAGACGACGCGCTGGGCGGCATCATGGCCTTGCCGGTCGCGGATACATTGAAGCGGATCGATCAGGCGTCGGCGGACAGCCGCATTGCTCGCACCGAATCGCGCGACGGCCTGTGGCAGGCGCAGACGCCGCAAATGTTTCGCATCGGCATGTTGCGCGAAGCCATCCTGCGCGCGCAGGCCGACGGTCACGACCTCACCGACGAAGCAAGCGCGATCGAATGGGCCGGCCATGCGCCGCGGCTCGTGCAAGGCAGCCTGCGCAATTTCAAGGTGACCTACCCGGAAGATTTCGACCTTGCCGAGGCGATCCTGCTACGGCCTTCGGCCACGTAACGGTTGTGTTGTGGGTGGTTGATTTTCAGATAACAGACTTGTGGACCTGAGGACTTGACGCAGATGGATTTCAGAATTGGACAGGGATACGACGTGCATGCGCTGGTGCCGGGGCGTCCGTTGATCATCGGCGGAGTGACCATTCCGTACGAACGCGGCCTGCTCGGCCACTCGGACGCCGACGTGCTGCTGCATGCGATCACCGACGCGCTCTTTGGCGCCGCTGCGCTCGGCGACATCGGGCGTCATTTCTCCGATATGGACGCGAAGTTCGCCGGCGCCGACAGCCGCGTGCTGCTGCGCGAGTGCGTGGCGCGCGTGAAGGGCGCGGGCTTTTCGATTGCAAACGTGGACAGCAGCGTGGTGGCTCAGGCGCCGAAGCTCGCGCCGCATATCGAGGGCATGCGCGCGAACATTGCCGCCGACCTCGCCCTGCCCACCGAAAAAGTCAACGTCAAAGCCAAGACCAACGAGAAGCTCGGTTATCTCGGCCGGGGCGAGGGCATCGAGGCGCAAGCCGTGGTGCTGCTGGTCAAGGATTGACGGGCTTTTAGCCGGCGGCCTGCTTCGCCGCAATGCACTGCGCGGCGGCATTGATCACCGCCGCAATCCGCCCGACGTCGCGCAACTGCGTGGAACTCATGCCTTCGGCGATCAGCGTATCGAAGTGGGACTTCACGCAGAAATGACACTTGCCGATAATCGAGGCTGCGAGCGCATACATCTCGAAGCGCCGCTTGTCCACGCCGCCATGCGACGCATACGCATTAATGCGTAACTGCGCGGGTTGCGATTTCAGGTCCGCGTTGCCGGCCATCTCCACGTACGGATACCAGACGTTGTTCATGCCCATCAACGCGGCGGCGGTCAGCGCGCCCGTGGTTTCTTCGGGAGAGAGCACGCCCGCGTTGCGGATCGCATTGACGATCGCGGTGCTTTTCGCCGCGAACGCCGCGGCCAGCGCGACGCCGACCGCGTCGTTGCCTTCTAGCGACGAGCGCGCGATCGTGCCGTCCAGATTCAGCCGGATGTCTTTCGCGTAGTCGGGCACGAGCGCCTTAATGGAAGACAAGAATTCCATTGTCATCTCCTATCGGGTTGTCGATAAAAAAGCCCGCTGCTTTTTCAAGCGTGGCGGGCTCGGGCGGGCACGGCTTACAGCGTTGCGCCGCCGACTGCGCGGTTGCACGGACAGAGTTCGTCCGTTTGCAAACCGTCGAGAATACGCAGCACTTCCTCAGGATTGCGGCCGACGTTCAGGTTGTTCACCGAAACGTGCTGGATCGTGTTGTCCGGATCGACGATAAACGTGGCGCGCAGCGCGACGCCCGCTTCCTTGTCGCGCACGCCGAGCTGGTCGATCAGCTCGCCCTTCACGTCGCCGAAAGAGTAGTGGTTCAGCTTGCTCAGGTCCTTGTGCTCGCGGCGCCAGGCGAGTTTCACGAACTCATTGTCGACGCTGCCGCCGAGCAGCACGGCGTCGCGTTCTTCGAAGTCTTTGGCCAGCTTGGCGAACTCGACGATTTCCGTCGGGCACACGAAGGTGAAGTCCTTCGGATAGAAATAGATGATCTTCCACTTGCCCGGGAACGACTGCTCCGTGATTTCTTCGAACGCCGAGGCGCCGTTTTCCTCATGATTGTTGAAGCCAGGCTTGGCAGCGGTGACGGTGAACGCTTCGAGTTTGTCGCCAACGGTTTTCATGCGAGTGCTCCTTCGTGTGTTGGAAAAACAGCATGTTGAGGCTACCAGCTCGTCATCACGAGCACGTGTCAGGCCTTAAACTATAGATCTATTGAGCTATCGGTTCAATAGTTTTTTCTAACAACCCGGATAGTTATTATTCAATGGAGCAGGCATCCGCGGTGCGAGGAGCAGGCTGCCAATGCCATGCCACGCTGCGCGCGCGTGGGCTCACGCGCCCTTGGCGAGCGGGAATTCGATGGTGACTTCGAGGCCCGGTCCTGGCGTTCTGTTACGCAGGCGCAGCGCGCCGCGGTAACGGCCGACGAGCCGCTGCACGATGGCCATGCCGAGACCCGTGCCGTTCGCCTGCGTGCGCGCAGAATTGACACGATAGAATGGGCGTGTGACGAGCGCGAGTTGATCTTCCGGAATGCCGGGGCCTTCGTCGACCACCGTGAGTTCGACGCGCGAATGCGACACGCGCGTCTCCAGAATGACGTGCGGGATGCCGTCGCCGTCACTCAGACCGTACTTGCGCGCGTTTTCCAGAAGATTGCCGACGACGCGCCGCATATCCGTCTCGTCCGCCTCGATCACCGCCGAGGGCGCGAGCCGCGTGATGAGCCGCATGCTGTCTTCGCTTTGCATGCGCGCGGCGAGTTCGCCCGCGATCACGGACAGGTCGACCGGCTCCGGCACGCGCTGCACCGGGCGCGCGTAGTCGAGGAACCGGCAGATGATCATGTCCATCTGCTCGATGTCGTCGACCATGGCGTCTTTCGTGCTCTGGTCGGACGGACTCATTTCCGTTTCGAGCCGCAGCCGCGCGAGCGGCGTGCGCAGGTCGTGCGAAATACCCGCGAGCATCAGCGCGCGGTCGGCTTCCAGTTGCTCGAGGTCGCGCACCATCTGGTTGAAACTGCGATTGGTTTCGGCGGCCACGCCCATGCCGCGCTCGGGCAGCGGTTCGGGCGACTGCCCCGAGCCGACCTTGCGCGCGGCCATCGCGAGACGGGCGAACGGCCGGTTCACGAGACTCGTGATGAAGGCCGCGCCGAAGAGGGACAGCGCGAGCGCGAACACGCCCCAGCCGGCCCATTGCAGGCCCGTCGCGTTGTCGAGCTGATCGCGGTCGAGCGCGACCCAATAGTCGTCGTCGTCGATCTTGAAGCTGATCCAGACGCCGGGGATGTCGTTCACGCTTTGCGCGATCACCGTGTCGTCGCCGAGACGGCCGCGAATGTCATGCTCGATCAGCCGGTTGAGCGACTCGTCGGGCTGGAGCTTGAACTTGTCGGTGGTTTCGCGCGGATACACGCGCACCCCTTCATTGCTTTCCAGATCCTGCAGCAGTGCGCGCCGCAAGTCGGGATCGGAATAAAGGAGTGCAGTGCGCGTGAGCTTGACGATGGCGACGAGTTGCAGCGCCACGCGCTGCGCGCGCGGCTCGCGTTCGATCACCCGGAAGCTCTGGAACCAGGCAGCGAGACTGACCGCGATCAACAGCGCGATCAGCAGAAAGGTCCGCCAGAAAAGGCCGCCGAACGCGAGCGTCAGGAGGCGCCGGTCGATCCGCATGGGCCCTTCTTATCTGAAAACAAAAAGCAGGAGGTGTGAACAAACTCAGGCTGCGCCGTCGGGGATGAACACGTAGCCAAGACCCCAAACCGTCTGAATGAAGCGCGGGCTGCCCGGGTCGGGTTCGATGAGCTTGCGCAGACGCGAGATCTGCACGTCGAGGCTGCGGTCGAACACTTCATACTCGCGGCCGCGAGCCAGTTCCATCAACTTTTCGCGCGACAGCGGCTGGCGCGGATGACGCGCGAAAACCTTGAGCACCGAGAACTCGCCCGTGGTCAGCGGAATTTCCTGGCCGGCCTTGGTGAGCGTGCGCGTCGCGAGATTGAGCGCGAACTCGCCGAACTCGAAAACTTCGGTGGTTTCGGACGGCGCGCCCGGCAACTCCGACGGCGACTGACGGCGCAGCACCGCGTGAATCCGGGCGACCAGTTCGCGCGGATTGAATGGCTTCGGCAGGTAGTCGTCCGCGCCCATTTCAAGGCCGACGATACGGTCGACGTCTTCGCCCTTCGCCGTCAGCATGATGATCGGCGTGCGGTCGTTGCTGCCGCGCAGACGCCGGCAGATGGACAGGCCGTCTTCGCCCGGCAGCATCAGGTCGAGCACCAGCAGATCGAAGCGCTCACGCACCCACAGCTTGTTCATGGACGGCGCGTTTTCGGCCACATACACGTTGAAGCCCTGTTCACCGAGGTAACGGCGCAGCAGATCGCGCAGGCGCGGATCGTCGTCGACGACGAGAATTTTCGAAGGGTTTTTGGTTTCCATGGTCGGCATCTTAGCGCGATTAGAAAGTAGTGCGCGTTTGCATCATTTATCGAGTTACAGTCGGTTACAAAATTTACCCGGCCTGTGGCACGGCGTAAAGCGGCGACCGTTAGACTCCTTTACTGAATGCGGCTGTTCGGTGGATACTTCACTCGACTAAAACCCACGCGCCCGGCTCGTTACCGGGTTTGTCACACGCCTTTGAGGTAGCCGGTTGCCGCGCCACGAAGGGAACAACATGAAGGGAGGGGTTTGGCCGAATGTACGCCTGAGCGTGATTGCACTGGCGGTTGCCGGTACACTCGCAGGCACGTTGGGACCAACGCTCGCCCACGCCCAGCCTTCTGCCGACAGAGCTGCGAGCGAGCGCGCGTCCAGGCCCGGCACTTCGAAGGCAAACCGTCACAATTCCAGCACCGAGCGGCCAGCATCAGACGTGATGTTGCGCACCGCGATTCCCCCGACCTCGATCAGCGCCGTCGCGACGGACATATGACGCCGGACGAGCGTCGTTTGCTGAGGCAGCATATCGAAGACGCCGTGCGCGAGCTGTACAAGCGGTAAGCGCCGCGCGGCGGCGCCCGCTGTGCTTACCTGGCGCGCCAGGCAATCCAGAGTTTGCGCATCGGCGTCAATGCAATGCGTTGATGCAGCACGTGATAACCGTCGCGCTCTATTTCATCAAGCAACGCTAACGCGAACGTGCCTTGCGCCAGCAGCGTGCGCTGCGAGCGGCGCTCGCGTCCCGGCACCACAGGGAGCGCGGCATGCAAGGCATCGCGCGCGCGCTTCGTCTGAAAGCGCATGAGCTCCGTGAACGCATCGGTATATTTTCGATTGATCAGGTCCGCGGCTGTCACATTAAAGCGCTGCATTTCGTCAATAGGGATGTAGATGCGGCCGTGGCGCGCATCGTTGCCCGTTTCCACCACGAGCTGCGCAAGCAGCAACGCGTCGCCCAAGGGCGCGGACCAGGCCGGTGCCTGCGTGCCGTCTGTCGGCACGGCCTTGGTCGCCGCGCGCGCCACCAGGCCGGCGAACGTGCCGCCCACCGCCTGCACATAGCGCCGCAAGTTCGGGTAGTCGAGGTAGCGTGCCTGGTCGAGGTCCATCTCGAAACCGCTCAGCAGTGTCTGCAATGCCGGGTATTCCGCTTTGACGTCGGGCAGCGTGGCTGCCAGCGCTTTCGAAACCGGGTGCGTGGGCGAGCCCGAGGCGAGCGCGCCCAGTTCGTTTTGCCACCAGGCGAGCTTCGTGCGGCCAATGGCGGGATCGCTGACTTCCTTGACCGTTTCCTCGAACTCGCGGCGCAGTGCGTACAGTGCGGTCAGGCGCGGTTGACTGGCTGCGGGCGCTTGCCGGAGCGCATAGTAAATGCTCGATCCTGGCGGCGCCGCTTTTTGCTGG
Organism: uncultured Paraburkholderia sp.; assembly: GCA_940746715.1. Classification (GTDB taxonomy): domain Bacteria; phylum Pseudomonadota; class Gammaproteobacteria; order Burkholderiales; family Burkholderiaceae; genus Paraburkholderia. The sequence continues at coordinate 125,341 of CALNWN010000001.1, read as the reverse complement.
CAATATTCGTCGAAATTCACGGCTTGGAATGTGGGGGAGGGCGGGCGATGAGCGCACGGCGTGCATCCGCGAGAAGCCGAAAATTATAGCATCGGCGCAGGCGCCACAGACGCGCGGCCGCATGCGTGGCGGTTGCAGACAAGCGCGAATCAATGCGTTAGAATCTCGCGCTTACGCTTTTGGGCGCGTACCTTCGGACGCCGCGTAGAGCATGCAGGACATCGGGCGAGACGCACAACGCTTGCCCGGCTGCGAGGGTGGCGAAATTGGTAGACGCACCAGGTTTAGGTCCTGACGCCCGCAAGGGTGTAGGGGTTCGAGTCCCCTCCCTCGCACCATTCATCTCTAGCGAAAACCCCGTCAAGTCATTGGACTCGCGGGGTTTTTCTTTGGCGGGCGCCTGACGTGCGCCCGCGTGGCGAAGCTTGCTCAGGCTTGCGGCGCGGGCGGCGTGTCGGTGCTGCCGGGCAGGTCGGCCTGTGCGGCGCCTTCGAGAAAGCGCCGGGTCGACTCGAACGCCTGCAACATCTGATCGGGCCACGGCGTTTGCAGCATGACCGCCTGATGGTTTTCGAATGCCGACGACAACAGCTTCGCCAGTTCCGGCGAGCGCAGATGGCGCAGCAGCACGCTGACCGCAATCGCCGTCGCCTGGCTCGCGCCGGCCGTCTGGAGTTCCGAGGCGGTCAGCGCCGCGACCTGTTTGTTGATGTCCACTGAAACTTCCCTGAATAGATTTGACGACTGGAGTCGTGCGCCGCGCGGGTTAGCGACTGCCAATAAAGCCCGGCACGTGCCTGCTGCGGCGGGTCTCGAATTTTGACACGGTTGGGATGTCGGCTGCGAAGGCAGCGGCGCGATCAAAGAAACGTAACGCCCGCATAATCGCGTGCTGTTCGCTCAAGTAATTGTTCCGGTAATAAGCCGTTTGTGCCCACTTTGATTCGGTAAGCGATCCGGTCGATCCGCTCGATTAATCGGTGGACATTAGTCGCATAATGGCCGAGGAAACGACAGCAGTTGTCGACGGACGGGCGGCAAGATCGAATTTCAATTGGCTTCATTGCCGCCCGTTATGACCTTCGAGCGGATAGTCGCTCGAAAAGCCCGCGGCGCATGCTATTCTGCGCGCCGACTTTCGCTGCTTGCCGCTGCAGTATTCGCGAATAGTCCGTGCGAGAGCGCCTTGCGATCAAACGGATATCGCCGCACAAGACAATAAAAGAGGGGTGCGATGAGCGTGATATTTGCCGTGCTGGGCGCTGTGGTCGGCCTGCTGGTTTCCTTGTCGAACGATATTCCGGCTGGATACGGCGCATTCTTCGGCGCGCTGGCGGGGTTCGCGCTCGCGCGCCTGCGCAGCAGAAAGTCGGCGAATGCCGCGCATCGGCCAGTGTCGACGCCCGCCGCATCGGATGCGCCTCGCGATCTGGCGAGCCGCGTCGAGTGGCTGGAGCGCGAGGTCGTTGCGCTGCGCGGCGAGATTCGACAGTTGCGCGAAGCCGCGTGTATCGCTTCGGCAGACGGCGACTCACCAGTGCCAGTGGCGCCGCCCGCCCACGCTCCTGGCCTCGCGACGGTTTGCGACGCGGCGTTCGCGGCGGCTACGCCTCATCCCTATGCCATCCCGCCGCAGGCGCCCGTCGAACTGGAGGCGAGAGCGTCGGCAGCGCATGCATCCGCAAGCGTGGATGCCGACGCATCGACTGAAACTGACCGGAAAATTGAGGCCCAAACCTCGGCCGTGACGCCCGTCGCCACGCCGGCCCGCGCCGAGACCGCCGAGACCGCCGAAGTGCCCCAAGTCGCGCCTGCGCCCGCACCGCCGCGCGGCCCGGGTGTCGTCGAGCGCCTTGTCAAAGCAGGCCGCGACTGGCTCTTCGGCGGCAATACGGTGGTGCGCGTCGGCATTGTCGTGCTGTTCTTCGGCATCGCCTTCCTGCTCAAATATGCCGCCGACAACAGCCTCCTGCCGATCGAATTCCGGCTCGGCGGTGTCGCACTGGCGGCGACGGCCTTGCTCGTGCTTGGCTGGCGCATCGGCGAGAGCCGCGGCGCGTACGGACTCGTGCTGCAAGGCGGCGTCGGCGCGCTGTACCTGACCGTGTTCGCGGCAACCCGGCTGTACCATCTGCTGCCCGCCGCCGCAGCCTTGCCGCTGATGATCGCGACCTGCGCACTGAGCGCCTTTCTCGCCGTGCGTCAGAGCGCGCCTTCGCTCGCGTTCATGGGCAGCGCCGGGGGCTTTCTCGCGCCGCTCCTGCTGTCCACGGGCGGCGGCAGTCATGTGATGCTGTTCAGCTATTACGCGCTGTTGAACGCGGGCATCTTCGCGATCGCGTGGTTCAAGGCGTGGCGTCCGCTGAATCTGCTCGGCTTCGTCTTCACGTTTTCGATCGGCGCGGCGTGGGGCGCGACGGCCTACCGCGCCGAACTGCTCGCCAGCACGAGCCGTTTCTGATTCTCTTCTTCGTCATGTACGTGGGCATCGCACTACTTTACGCGGTGCGCCGGGAACTGACGCTTAAGCATTACGTCGACGGTACGCTCGTGTTCGGCACGCCGCTCGTCGCAATCGGCCTGCAGGCCGCGCTGATGAGAAACATCGAGTTCGGACTCGCCTGGAGCGCCGTCGCACTTGCGGTCTTCTATCTGGCGATAGCGGGTTGGCTCGCGCCGCGCCGCGCAAGCCTTGGCTGCTGTTCGACTCGATGTTCGCGCTCGCGGTGATCTTCGCCACGCTCGCCGTGCCGCTCGCGTTCACCGGGCCGACGACGAGCGCGACGTGGGCCATCGAAGGCGCCGCGGTTGTGTGGCTCGCCGTGCGGCAACGGCGCCTTGTCGCACTCGCTTTCGGCTTGCTCATGCAACTGGCCGCTGCGGGCGCGTTTTTCGTCGGCAGCATCGTGCCGTTCGGTGATGCGGCCGCGCTGCCGGTGCTGAACGGCGCGTATCTGGCGACGGTGCTGATCGCGCTGGCCGGCATCTTCACCGGATGGCGTTTGCATGGCCGCAGCGAAGCGGGCGGCTGGCATGCCTCGCTGCCGCAGCTCGGCGTGGTCGCGAGCCTGTGGGGGCTCGCGTGGTGGGTGGCGGGCGGACTCAATGAGATCCACGCGTACGTGCACAGCTTCGTGCCGGACGACCGTGAGCGCGTCGGCGCGGCACTTGGCGCGCTCTTTGCCGCGCTGAGCGCGTGGCTTGCTCATGGCGCGCGTCGCAAGCTGTGCTGGCTGCGCTCACCGTCGGCCTTTTCGCCTTGGACATGAGGCCGGTCAGCGGCTACGGCTGGCTGGTCTGTCTGGTGGTCGCTGTGTCCACCTACACGCTGTTATGGCGTCAGCAGCGGGAGGTCGGCGATCGCCTTCTCGCGGCACTGCACACGCTGATGTTTGCTGCTGGCGGGCGCCGGGCAGCGTTTGCGCTGGCCCGTGGCGCGCTTCACGCGAGCGAATCAGGTGTGGGCCGCGGCATCGCTCGCCGCGCTGCTGTGGGCGTGGAGCATCGCGAGCGTGACGAGCGACGGCAGCGCCGCGCCGCTTTTCTGGCTGCCGATTATGAATCCGCTCGACGTGGCTCAGATACTCGTGTTCGTGGCCGGCGCGGTGTGGCTGCACCGGCTTCGCGCGCTCGGCGTGCAGTGGCATCCGCGCGCGCTCGATTACGCGGTGCTGGCGACCATGTTCCTGTGGTTCAATGCGTTGCTGCTTCGCGCGCTGCATCATCATTTCGATGCGGCGTACGATATCGCCGCGGTGCTGGCGTCGTTCGTGCTGCAGCAGGTTTTCCTGGTCGGCTGGAGCGCCTTTGCATTTGCCGGCTTGTGGCTCGCGTGGCGCGACAGCATCGTGCGGCTGTGCGCGATTGCTTCGACACCGCTCGTGCTCGTGATGTGGTTCTGGACGTTCTATGCGAATCTGACGCAGGACGGCGGCGCGTGGGCGCGCCTGCCGTTGCTCAATCCGTTCGATCTGGTGCAGGCCGTGATCTTCGCGTTGGCCGCACTCTGGCTCGTGCGCGTGCACCGTCTCGGCGTGCCGCTCGACGACTACCGGCTGCCTCTCCAGGTCGCGGCCGGCGCAACCGCTTTCATCTGGTTGAACGCGATGCTGCTGCGCACGCTGCATCATTGGATCGGCGTGCCGTACGAGTTCGAACAGATGTCGCAGTCGATGCTGGTGCAGGCGTCGGTCTCGGTCTTCTGGACGCTGTGCGCGCTGGCGACGATGATCTGGGCGACGCGGCGCGCGAGCCGGATCGTCTGGTTCATCGGCGGCGCGTTGCTCGGCGCGACCGTCGTCAAGCTGTTCCTGTTCGACCTGTCGCACGTGAGCAGCATCGAGCGGATCGTATCGTTTATCGGTATCGGCCTGATGTTGCTGCTGATCGGCTACTTCTCGCCGTTGCCGCCCAAGCTGATGGTCGGGGAAACTGAACAATGAAGCCTCTTCTGAAGGTGATGGGCTGGTGTGTCGCGCTCGTGTCCGCATATGCCGCGGCGCCTGCCTGCGCTGAAGATTTCGCGCGGCGCTTTGCGCTCCAGCTCGACGAGGGCGCGGCCTACTAAAGCGTGACGCTGCCGGCCGCGGTCTATGCAGCGAGCCAGCGCAACGATCTGGGCGACCTGCGCATCTTCAACGGCGCTGGCGAGCCCGTGTCGTACTCGCTGGAGGCGCCGCGCGAGCCGGCCCGCACGCCGCCGTCGCTGCATCCGGTCAGATGGTTCCCGCTGCGGCCCGCTCCCGCGGGCCAAGCCGGCGCGCCGCTCGGCGTGACGATCGCCGCGGACGGCTCGCTGCGCGCAACGGCCGCGCCGCCCGGTCGCGCGCAGCACGACACCGATCTGATCGATGCCGGCGAGGCGTCGCATGAGGGCCGCGCGAGCGCGCTGCTGGTGCATCTGCGCGACGACAATTACCAGGGGCAGGGGCGCGTGTCGGTCGAATCGAGCGACGATCTGCGCAACTGGCAACCCGCCGGCGACGCGCAGCTGCTCAAGGTCAGTTACAACGGCAGCACGCTGAGCCAGGACCGCATCGAACTGAACGGCGCCCACGCGCGCTATTTGCGACTGCACTGGGGCTGGACGGCGCGCCCTTCCTGGAATCGATCGACGTGGAAGTGCAAGCAGCCGGCGCGGGGCGCGCGCAGCTCGCCGACAGCCGGCGCGAATGGCGCGAAGGCATCGTCGCGCAGGCGGGACCGAAGGCCGGCGAATACTTCTTTTCGACGGGCGGCCCGTACCCCGTCGACCGCTTGCGGCTCGATCTGCCGCAGCCGAACACGGTGGCGCCCGCGGTCGTCTATTCGTGCGGCGAGCTGGGCGGCGCGTGGCGCGAGGTGTCGAGCGCGACGCTCTTTCGCCTGCATAACGGAGCGGTCGAACAGAACAATCCTTCTTTGCAATTGATGCCTGATACGGATCGCCACTGTCGGGTGGTCGTCGATACGCGCAACGGCGGGCTCGGCAGCGGCGCGCTGACCGTCGCGGCGGGATGGCGGCCGGCGACGCTTACCTTCGTCGCGCGCGGGTCGGCGCCTTTTACGCTCGGCGTGGGCAATGCGTCAGCGGTGTCGACGGCGGTCGGCCGCGATGAGTTGCTGATGGGCGCGTCGTCCGTGATTGCGACGGCGCGCGTGGGGGAGCCGCTCGCGCTTGCACAGAACGGCAACGGGCCCTCGCCGGCGAGTGCGGATGCTTGCCGCTATGTGCTGTGGGCCGCGTTGCTGCTAGCCGTCGGCTCGCTCGGGGCGATTGCCTGGCGTCTTGCGCGAAGCGTGTCGCATCGCGTGCCGGCTGGCGACGGGTCGGGCGTGTCAGGGGCGATGGCGAGCGGCCTCGGCGAGACGGCGGCTGGGGCAACGGATGCAGTCCGCACCACTAGCGCCACGCCGCAGAACGGAGCGAACCCAGCGGCCGGCGGTGCGGCGAGCGCGGCGAGTGCAACACCAGCCGGACGTCAGCACGACGGCAACGACTGAACTGTATGCGCGCACAATCAATAGTGCGCGCTTAATCATATGTTGATGAACGAAGCATTGATCGCGAAGCGCCGGCGCCGCCCCTCATGCGCGCCGCTCGCACGCCTCGACTTCCAGTTCTCTCTGATGCCGTTGTGCAGGCGCGCTTTACGCGTCGCCTCCGGTCATGGCTGCGATGACCTTATCGAGCGCCTCCCCTAGCGCGCGCTTTTCCTTTTCATCCAGACAATCGAACAGGTCGCCGTTCCACTTGCGCGCGATCGGCATCACCTTGCGATAGAGCGCGCGGCCCTCGGCCGTGAGCGAGACGAGCACGACGCGGCCGTCTTCTGCACTGGCTTCCCGTTTGACCAGTCCCTGTCGGATCAGACCTTCGGCGGCGCGACTCGCCTAGCTCTTGTCGAGATTGGCATGCCTTGCGAGCTCCATGATCGAAAACGGATCCAAACGATCCTACCGACGCAATCACGCTAGCTTCCGGCAATGTCACGCCGAGCTTGTCCTGGTAACGCTCGCTGATACCGCGCTCAGCAAGCTTGTTGAGTACATGCAGACGATAGGTGAGGAGCTGTTCCAGGCCGGCTTTGGCGGAGTCCTTCATGGTCTTCCCGTGATGAGTGGCGCGGTTGTGGCGCTGTGATTGTTGCCGCAACCATGCCGCCGGGTCAACGCGCGCCGTACTTCAAACGCGTCAGTTGTTCGGCCTCATCCGCCAGGAGTCCCGCGGCGTCGCGAATCGCGAATTCAAGGGTGATCGGACCGGGCGCGGGCGAGAAGCAGCCACTGAAATATTCGGCAAGACGCGGCAGTGCGGCGGAGTCCACGGCGCCTGAAAGCAGCGTGGCAGGCACGCCTGCCGCCTGCGCATGACGGCAGGCAATGAAGGGCGCCTTGCCGTGCAGCGTTTGCACGTCGGAGCGTCCTTCCCCGGTGATGAGCCAGTTCGCGCCCGCGAGCGCCGCGTCGAGGCCGATCTGCCGCGCAACCGTTTCCGCGCCCGGTTCGAACTTGTGCACCGAGCATGTGCAACGCGAAGCCGAGGCCGCCCGCGGCACCCGCCGGGCAGCTCGCGCGCCGTGCGCCCGAGCGCCGCTTCGAGCAGATCCGCATAGCGGGCGAGGGCGGCGTCGATCGTCGCGACCTGTTCCGGCTTGACGCCTTTTTGCGGACCGAAAACAGCGTTTGCGCCGTGCTCGCCGGTCAGCGGATTGTCCACATCGGACATGCCGATGAAGTGCGTGTCCGCGAGCCGCACGTCCAATTGCGACACGTCGACGCGCGCAACGCGCGCGAGCTGTTCGGGCGTGGGCTCGAGCTCGTTGCCCTGCGCGTCGAACAGTTTCACGCCGAGGCCTGCGAGCAGGCCCGCGCCGCCGTCATTGGTGCTGCTGCTGCCGAGCGCGACGAAGAAGCGCCGCACGCCCGCGTCAAGCAGCGCGCCGATTGCTTCGCCCATGCCGCGCGTGCTGCGCGCCTCGACCGGCACGCCCATCCCGACCGGGTCCGTAATGCCGACGACCTCCGCGGTTTCCACGATCGCGCTGCCGTCGGCAAGGACGCCGGTCAGCGCTTCGCGCAGAGGGCCCGCCGCGCCGCGCACGCTCAGCGTGCGGCGCTCGCCGCCGCGTGTCAGCATGGCGTCGAGCGTGCCTTCGCCGCCGTCCGCCATCGGGCAGATGCGGACTTCGGCGTCCGGGCGGGCGCGCCGTACGCCCGACGCGATCGCCTGAGCGACCTGTTCGGCGCTGAGCGAACCTTTGAAGGAATCGGGGGCGATGACGACGACAGGCGTGGACGGCGAATTCGGCATGGTGTCTCTGAATGGTTGGAGTCGTTGCGAGAGGCGAAGCGGCCGGCGGTTAAAGCCAATGCGGCACGGCGGCGAGCGCGTTCGCTAGCTTAGCAGCATGCACACGCTGGCCCAATATGTCGAACGGCATAGCCGGCATCGTCATGTCTCGCGACGCATGCGGCAGGCGTTGCAAGGCAGCATGCGGCGAAATTGTCCGGGAAACGCAAAACCGCCGGAAAAACGGCCCGGAAACACCCCTGAATGGGCCTGAATAGCGATAAAAACGCGCGCAGTCATCGAATCCCGGCTAGCCGCGCAAATAGTTTGCTAAAATATTCGGCTATTTGGACCCAACCGTGCTGCCGGCGGCCTGCAAGCCCGCGGCGCAGGCGCGCAAAAGCGGCACGGAGAAGATAACTGAATTCGCTCGAATAATTTTAGGACGATTGAAGCCATGGCTAACGTTGTTGAAAACCTCGGCAAGCTCGAACGCCGCGTAACGATTTCCCTGCCGAAGGACGCCGTGCAGAAGGAAGTGGATTCGCGTATCCGTCAACTCGCGAAGAACGTGCGCATGCCGGGTTTCCGCCCGGGCAAGGTGCCGCTCAAGATGGTGACGCAACAGTATTCGGGCCAGGTGGAAGCGGAAGTGCTGAGCGACAAGGTCGGCAAGGAATTCTTCGACATCAGCCGCACCGAAAACCTGCGCGTCGCCGGCCAGCCGAGCTTCGCCCCGAAGACCGACGCCGCTGAAGGCGCCTACGCGTTCGACGCGACCTTCGAGGTGTATCCGGAAGTGAAGCTGGGCGACGTCGCCACAGCTGAAATCGAGCGCACCACGACGACCATCAGCGAAGCGGAAATCGACCGCACGCTGGAAATCCTGCGCAAGCAGCGCGTGCACTACCACGCTCGCGGCGAAGCCGGCGAGCACGGCGACGGCGACGCGGACACCGCCGCGAAGGAAGGCGATCGCGTCACGGTCGACTTCATCGGCGGCAAGATCGACGGCGAAGCGTTCCAGGGCGGCAGCGCCGAAGACTTCGCGTTCGTGCTGTGCGAAGGCAGCATGCTGCCCGAATTCGAAAAGGCAGCCGCAGGCCTGAAGGTCGGCGAGTCGAAGGAATTCGACCTCGCGTTCCCGGCCGACTATCACGGCAAGGAAGTGGCCGGCAAGACGGCGCAATTCACGATCACGATGAAGAAGATCGAGTGGCCGCATCTGCCGGAAATCGACGCGGAATTCGCGAAGTCGCTCGGCATTGAAGACGGCGATCTGACCAAGATGCGCGCCGAAATCAAAGGCAACCTGGAGCGTGAAGCGAAGCGCCGCACCCAGGCTATCGTCAAGAACCAGGTCATGGACGCGCTCCTGAAGATCTCGGAACTCGACGTGCCGAACGCGCTGATCGAACAGGATCAGGAGCGCCTCGTCGCCATGGCGCGTCAGGATCTGGAGCAGCGCGGCGTGCCGAACGCTAAAGATGCGCCGATTCCTGCCGCTATGTTCAAGGAACAGGCCGAGCGTCGCGTCAAGCTGGGTCTCGTTCTGGCCGAGCTCGTGAAGGCGAACAACCTGCAGGCAAAGCCCGAACAGATCCGCGCGGAAGTCGACGAATTCGCGAAAAGCTACGAAGACCCGAAGGAAGTCGTCCGCTGGTATTATTCGAACCAGCAACGCCTTGCTGAAATGGAAGCGTATGTCGTTGAAGCCAACGTCGTCGAATTCGTGCTGAGCAAGGCCAAGGTGACGGACAAGGAAGTGAGCTTCGAAGAACTGGCAAGCGCAACGGCGCAATCGTAAGCGTCGCTGCAACGGCGTGCGGGCTGTCGGAGCGACGGCCCGCACGCCGTTTTTTTGTACTGTGTTCTTACGCCGCGCTTGTGTCACACGCTTTTTGTGTCATGCATTTGTGTCACTCATTTGTGTCACTTTTTTGCGCGGTTTGTGTGCACTTGAATACGGGCTGGTCGACCACACCTGTCTAGCATCGAATATCTAGAATATTTCCAAACAAGGATCCATTGCATGACCTTTCGCGCCCAAATGCTGGACACGTTGACCTCCCAGTCGTCCCGGGATCTCGAAGCGCAGGCGCTCGGACTGGTGCCGATCGTCGTGGAAACGAGCGGCCGGGGCGAGCGCTCGTACGACATCTACTCGCGTCTTCTGAAGGAACGCATTGTGTTCCTGGTCGGCGAGGTGAACGATCAGACGGCCAATCTCGTCGTCGCGCAGATGCTGTTCCTCGAAAGCGAGAATCCCGACAAAGACATCTATTTCTATATCAACAGCCCGGGCGGTTCGGTGTCGGCCGGTATGGCGATCTACGATACGATGCAGTTCATCAAGCCGGACGTGTCCACGCTGTGCATGGGCCTCGCGGCCAGCATGGGCGCGTTTCTGCTGGCGGCGGGCGCGAAGGGCAAGCGCTTTGCGCTGCCCAATTCGCGCGTAATGATTCACCAGCCGCTTGGCGGCGCACGCGGTCAGGCGTCGGACATCGAAATCCAGGCGCGCGAAATCCTCTATTTGAAGGAACGGCTGAATCATCTGCTCGCGCACCATACCGGCCAGCCCGTCGAGCGGATCGCGCGCGACACCGACCGCGACAACTTCATGTCCGGCGACGACGCCCAGGCCTACGGTCTCGTCGATCAGGTGGCGCACAAGCGTCCTTGATCGACTACGGGTTTGCGCTAAATTGGGGCAAATCCGTCGCCGGGCGGTTGTGAAATAATCAGGAGTCGTCCGAGCGCCTGTGGCAAACGCCGTCATCTTGCTCAGCCCGGCCGCGCCCAACTGCGTGGCTGTGGCAAACGGCGTATCATGCAACGGAGTGTCCGGAGGCTCACACATCTATGGCGGACAAAAAAGGTTCTAACAGCGAAAAGCTGTTGTATTGCTCGTTTTGCGGCAAGAGCCAGCATGAAGTCAAAAAACTGATTGCCGGCCCGTCGGTATTCATCTGTGATGAATGTATCGACCTGTGCAACGAAATCATTCGCGACGAAGCGGCGGGTGCGGGTATCGAGGCGGGCTTGTCCAAGTCCGATCTGCCCGGTCCGCAGGAAATCCGTGAAATCCTCGACCAGTATGTGATCGGTCAGGAACGCGCGAAGAAAATTCTCGCCGTCGCGGTGTACAACCACTACAAGCGCCTGAAGCATCTCGACAAGAAGGACGAGATCGAGCTGTCCAAGAGCAACATCCTGCTGATCGGCCCGACCGGTTCCGGCAAGACGCTGCTCGCGCAAACGCTCGCTCGTCTTCTGAACGTTCCCTTTGTCATTGCGGACGCAACCACGCTGACGGAAGCGGGTTATGTCGGCGAAGACGTCGAGAACATCATTCAGAAGCTGCTGCAAAACTGCAATTACGAAGTGGACAAGGCCCAGCGCGGCATTGTCTATATCGACGAAATCGACAAGATCAGCCGCAAGTCCGACAACCCGTCCATTACGCGCGACGTGTCGGGCGAGGGCGTGCAGCAGGCGCTGCTGAAGCTGGTCGAAGGCACGATGGCGTCTGTGCCGCCGCAGGGTGGCCGCAAGCATCCGAATCAGGACTTCATCCAGGTCGACACCACCAACATTCTGTTCATTTGCGGTGGCGCGTTCGACGGTCTTGAAAAAGTCATCGTCGATCGTACGGAAAAGACCGGCATCGGCTTTGGCGCCAGCGTGAAGAGCAAGCAGGACCGCGACGCCGGGGAGGCGCTGCGCGAAGTCGAACCGGAAGATCTGATCAAGTTCGGCCTGATTCCGGAACTGATCGGCCGTCTGCCGGTGGTGGCCACGCTCGGCAAGCTCGACGAAGCGGCGTTGATGAAAATCCTCGTCGAACCGAAGAATGCGCTCGTGAAGCAATATCACAAGCTGTTCAACATGGAACGCGTCGAACTGGAAATTCGCCCGGCGGCGCTGCAGGCAGTGGCGCGCAAGGCGATCCGCCGCAAGACCGGCGCGCGCGGGCTGCGCTCCATCCTAGAACAGGCGTTGCTTGACGTCATGTACGACCTGCCGCAAATGAAAGGTGTCAGCAAGGTCATCATTGACGACAACGTGATCGACGGCGACGGCAAACCCTTACTGATCTATGAAGACGCGCCCAAAGTCGCGGGTTCGAACTGATCGGCTTTCGGGTACAGCAAAGAGCCGTTCATGGCGACGTGAACGGCTTTTTCGTTTATCGTGTGGTCAGAACGGTTGTTTTCACACTGGAGTCACTGAACCTTCGGAGTCACTGAACTTTTCCCACACGCGGAGGCTTGCAATATTTTCTGCCGGCCTCACCTATCGAACGAACTGACTCCACTCATGGGGAAATGAAATGTCAGGAACCCAACTCCTCCCGCAGGAACGCATTACGCTGCCGCTGCTGCCGCTGCTCCCGCTGCGCGACGTAGTCGTTTTCCCGCACATGGTGATTCCGCTCTTCGTAGGCCGCCCGAAGTCGATCAAGGCTCTCGAAGCAGCGATGGAAGGCGGCAAGCACATCATGCTCGTCGCCCAGAAAACGGCTGCGAAAGACGAGCCGACCGAAAAGGACATGTACGAAGTAGGGTGTGTTGCCAACATCCTGCAAATGCTCAAGCTGCCCGACGGCACCGTGAAGGTGCTCGTCGAGGGTTTGCAGCGCGCGAAAACGCTTTCCATCGAAGAACAGGAAACGCAGTTCTCGTGCGAAGTCATGCCGCTCGAACCCGACCATGCCGACAGCGCTGAAACCGAAGCGCTGCGCCGCGCGATCGTGTCGCAGTTCGACCAGTATGTGAAGCTGAACAAGAAAATCCCGCCGGAGATCCTGACCTCGCTGTCGGGTATCGACGAAGCCGGGCGTCTGGCCGACACGATCGCGGCACATCTGCCGCTCAAGCTCGACCAGAAACAGCACATTCTGGAAATGTTTCCGGTTATCGAGCGTCTCGAGCATCTGCTCGCGCAACTCGAAGCCGAGATCGACATCCTGCAGGTCGAAAAGCGCATCCGCGGGCGCGTCAAGCGTCAGATGGAGAAGAGCCAGCGCGAGTACTACCTGAACGAACAGGTCAAGGCAATCCAGAAGGAACTGGGCGAAGGCGAAGAAGGTGCGGATCTCGAAGAGCTCGAGAAGCGCATCACGGCTGCGCGCATGCCCAAGGAAGCCAAGAAGAAGGCTGACGCCGAGCTCAAAAAGCTCAAGCTGATGTCGCCGATGTCGGCGGAAGCGACGGTCGTGCGCAATTACATCGACACGCTGATCGGCCTGCCGTGGCGCAAGAAGAGCAAGGTTAACAACGACCTCTCGAACGCGGAGCGCGTGCTCGACGAAGACCACTTCGGTCTCGAGAAGGTGAAGGAACGCATTCTCGAGTATCTCGCGGTCCAGCAGCGCGTCGACAAGGTGAAGGCGCCGATCCTGTGCCTCGTCGGGCCTCCGGGTGTCGGCAAGACGTCGCTCGGCCAGTCCATCGCTCGTGCCACGAACCGCAAGTTCGTGCGCATGGCGCTGGGCGGCGTGCGTGACGAAGCGGAAATTTGCGGTCACCGTCGTACCTACATCGGTTCGATGCCCGGCAAGATTCTGCAAAGCCTGACCAAGGTCGGTGTGCGCAATCCGCTCTTCCTGCTCGACGAAGTCGACAAGATGGGCCAGGATTTCCGCGGCGATCCGTCGTCGGCATTGCTGGAAGTGCTTGATCCGGAACAGAACCATACGTTCGCCGATCACTACGTCGAAGTCGACTTCGATCTGTCGGACGTGATGTTCGTGGCGACGTCCAACTCGCTGAATATTCCGCCGCCGTTGCTCGACCGGATGGAAGTGATCCGTCTATCGGGCTACACGGAAGACGAAAAGGTCAGCATTGCGCAACGCTATCTGCTGCCGAAGCAGAAGAAGAACAACGGCCTCAAGGACAGCGAGGTCGATGTGACGGAAACCGCGATCCGCGACATCATTCGTTATTACACGCGTGAAGCAGGCGTTCGTTCGCTCGAGCGTGAAGTGTCGAAGATTTGCCGCAAGGTCGTGAAGATGCTTCTGCTGAAGAAGGCGGAAGGCGCGGTGAAGGTGGACGGCAGCAATCTCGACACGTTCCTCGGCGTGCGCAAGAACGACTTCGGTCTGGCCGCGAAGGAAAATCAGGTTGGCCAGGTCACGGGTCTCGCGTGGACGGAAGTGGGCGGCGATCTGCTGACCATCGAAGCCGCCGTGATGCCGGGCAAGGGCAACGTGATCCGCACGGGTTCGCTCGGCGACGTAATGAAGGAATCAGTCGAGGCAGCACGTTCGGTGGTCCGCTCGCGTTCGCGTCGTCTCGGTGTCAAGGACGAAGCGTTCGAGAAGCAGGACATTCACATCCACGTGCCCGAAGGCGCTACGCCGAAAGACGGTCCTTCGGCAGGTATTGCAATGACGACCGCGCTGGTGTCGGTGCTGACGGGTATTCCGGTGCGTGCCGACGTCGCGATGACGGGCGAAATCACGTTACGCGGCGAAGTGCTGCCGATCGGCGGTCTGAAGGAGAAGTTGCTGGCAGCGCACCGCGGCGGCATCAAGCTCGTGCTGATCCCGGAAGAAAACGTCAAGGACCTGACGGAGATTCCGGACAACGTGAAAAACGCGATCGAGATCGTGCCGGTCCGCTGGATCGACAAGGTGCTCGAACTGGCGCTCGAACGTGTGCCCGAAGCGTTGCCGGAAGAAGAGGCGAAGCCGGCGTCGCCGGTAGCGGGCGAGGCCGGTAAGGACTCGGGCGCTACCGAGGTCGTGAAGCACTAAACCTTGGAGCAGTCTCTACGCTCGACAAAAACCCGCGGTGTTGCTAGCCGCGGGTTTTTTATTGCCATTCGAGCGCGAACCCATTTTCGACAAACCGCTATCATGCGAGCAACGAAATGCGAGGCTGTAAACTCGTTGTGCGCGCATCGAAAGCCGTGACACCCGCGGCGACGAATAGTCCGCGAGAATCCCTTCAAATCAGGCTCAACCCCGGTTGACACGGCGGTTTCGGCCAATTCTAATGACTCGGCCCGGCGTTGCCGCCGGCCACACGATGTCAGGCGCCGCACGCGCCGTTTCGGTTCTAAAACATTCTCGGGGGGTATGGATGAACAAGACGGAATTGATCGACTACATTGCGCAGCAGGCGGAGATTTCGAAAGCCGCGGCCGGCCGCGCGCTCGATGCAGTGATCGGCGGGGTAAAGGGCACGTTGAAGAAGGGCGGTTCGGTGACGTTGGTCGGCTTCGGCACGTTCGCGGTCGGCAAGCGTACGGCGCGTACCGGGCACAATCCGCGCACCGGCGATGCAATCAAGATCAAGGCTGCCAAGGTTCCCAAATTTAGGCTTGGCAAAGCGCTAAAGGATGCGCTAAACTAACGGGCCTGCTGCGTGAGCAAGTTGCTATGTTCCAGCTTCAACGGTTGGGATCAAAGGACAGGCAGCAAGGCGGAAGCATCAGCAGTCTGCGAAACGGGTGCTTAGCTCAGTTGGTAGAGCGGCGCCCTTACAAGGCGTAGGTCGGGAGTTCGAGCCTCTCAGCACCCACCATTCGTTTCGCGATCCGCTTGTTTCGGCACGTTGGAGAAGTTTCTAAAAACCCGCATGGCTATTGGCTCTGCGGGTTTTTTATTGTCGATTGCACGAGCGATTATTGACGGGCGGCGGACGGCGGGCGGGAGTTAAGGCAAGGCGCAAAAATCAGGGGCAACAAGCGTCGGGTCGTCGCGCGGTAGTTGCCGTTTTACCTGCGAGAGAATCCCGGGGAGGCAAAAGTTGCGAACACGCGGCCCTTTCCGCTACAATTCTTTTTCGCCCTGATTTTTATAGCAATCACGGTGAGCAGCAACTAGCAAGATAGCAAGAAGACGTGCGCTTAAACGCACAGTGCAAGGAGTGGTAGTTCAGTCGGTTAGAATACCGGCCTGTCACGCCGGGGGCGCGGGTTCGAGTCCCGTCCACTCCGCCAGTATCCTCGAAAGGCGAACTCCGGTTCGCCTTTTTTATTGCCCGCTGTTGTAAGATCGGGCGTTCTGTTTTTGGCACTCACGCATGCTCGATTTTTTCCGCAATCACAAACGCCTGATGATGTTCATGCTCATCCTCGTCATTGTGCCGGGGCTGGGTTTTGTGGGTATTCAGGGCTTTCGCGGCTTCTTTGACGAAAGTGCAAACGTCGCAAGCGTCAACGGTCACAAGATCACGCGGGCAGAGTACGACAACGCGATGCGTCAGCAGCTCGACCGGGCGCGTCAGATGCTTGGCGCGCAATTCGACATCAAGGCGTTCGACACGCCCGAGCGTCGCAGCGAAATGCTCGACGGCCTAATCGAACAGCGCGTGCTGGCCGATGAAACGCAGCGCCTGCACCTCACCGCGTCGGACGACGCCGTGCGCCGCGTGCTGCTGAACGACCCGGTCATCTCGTCGCTGAAAAAGCCGGACGGCTCGATCGACGTCGACCGTTACAAGCAGCTGCTCGCAATGCAGGGCATGACGCCCGACCAGTACGACGAGCGCGTGCGCTACAGCATTGCCACGCAGCAGTTGCCGGCCAGCATTCAGGGCAGCGCATTCACGTCGAAGACGCTGGCGCAGCACCTGACCGAACTCGCCGAACAGCAGCGCGAAGTGCAAGGCATCGCTTTCCATCCGCGCGACTACGCCGCGAAGGTGCAACTTGCCGACGCACAGTTGCAGGCGTATTACGACGCACACCGCAACGACTTCGCGACGCCGGCCACGGCCACGATCCAGTATCTGGTCATGTCGCCGGCCACGCTCGCCGCGTCTGTGCAGCCGAGCGACGCCGACCTCAAAAAATACTACGACGACAACATCGCGCATTGCCGGACCGAAGGTCAGGTGCGCGCGAGCCACATCCTGATTGCGGCCCCGAAAGATGCGAGCGCGGCCGACAAGGCCAAGGCGAAGCAGAAGGCCGAAGAGTTGCTCGCGCAAGTCAAGGCGCATCCTGATCAATTCGCTCAGATCGCGCAGCAGAACTCGCAGGATCCCGGCTCGGCCGCGAAAGGCGGCGATCTCGGCTACTTCGGCCGCGGCATGATCGCAGGCGGGCAGGCGTTCGACGACGCGGTGTTCGCGTTCAAGAAGGACGAAGTGAGCGGCATCGTGCAAACCGACTTCGGTTATCACATCGTCAAGGTGACCGACGTCAAGCCGGCAGTCACCAGGCCGTTTGACGAAGTGAAAGACCAGATCGCGCGCGACCTCAAGACGCAACTGGCAAGCAAGGCATTCAGCGACGACTCGGAAGGCTTCACGTCGATCGTCTATGAAAAGGCGAAGAGCCTTCAGCCCGCCGCCGATAAATACAAGCTGCAGGTGCAAACGGCCACGGTCACGCCGCAGCCCGATCCGAAGCTGCCGCCCGACAGCCCGCTGAACAACGCCAAGTTCCTCGCCGCCGTGTTCGCGAACGACTCGGTCAACGCGCGCAACAACACGCAGGCCATCGACGTCGGCGGCAACACGCTGATCGCCGCGCACGTCACGGACTTCAAGCCCGCAGCCGTGCCGGCGCTCGGCGCGATCAAGGAGGCAGTGCGCCAGAAAGTGATCGCGGTCCAATCGAACGAAGCCGCGCACAAGGACGGCCTCGCGAAGCTCGCCGATTTCGAGAAGTCGAAGGCGACCACGGGCTTCTCGTCGCCGTTGAAGGTGTTGCGCAACGACGCGCAGGGCGTGCCGCCGGCTGCGTTGAGCGCTACCTATAAGGCTGATGCGCAAAAGTTGCCCGCCTATGTAGGCGTCGATCTCGGCGACGATGGTTATGCAATCTATCGCGTGAACGCGGTCGTCGCGGGCGCGCCGGTGGATCCGCAGCGCCTCGCCGCAGCCCAGCAGCAGATCGCGCAAGTGGAATCGCAGTCGGAAACGGAGGCCTACGTCAAGGCACTGCGCGCGCGTTCGAAGGTCAAGCTGTATGGCTCGCTCGAGAGCAGCGGCAACGCCCAGGCAGGCAACGAGTAAGCTTCACGCCGGCCTAGCAGCTGTCGAATCGGTCAGCGCATGCGCCATGCGCGTAATGCCACACACGAAAAAGCCCCGCATTTTTGCGGGGCTTTTTCCATTCGGACTGCCGTGGACCTGAATGCCGGACGCTCAGCGCCTCAAGGCTACAGGCATGAACTGATCGCGCTGGTGGCGTCGCTGCCCGCTGCGCCATTGGCACGGAAGCCAACCCACGAGCCCTTGCCCGAGTACGAAGGACGCACGACGGCCGCCGCGCCGTTAGGCGGCTGCTCGCCGGGCACATACACGTCCACGGCCTGATCGTTAGCCATCGTGTCTTGCGAGACCACCTGCTTCTGCGAGCCGTCTGCCCACTTCTGCGCAATGCAGGTCGCCACGGCCTTCGGCGGTTGCTGGCTCTGTCCAACGGATTGGACGCCAGCCGGCGGTTGAGCGGCGCAGGCAGAAATTGCCACGGTCAAAGCGATTAACGGTAGGTATTTCACGTTATCTCCTCAGAAGTCGCTCAGAATCGAGCCGGGTGCACGGGATTGCGAATGCGTCGTAGGGCGCTTGCCGATCCGTGTTCCCGAGATTTCGGAAACAAGCCGGCAGAGGCGTTTCAGCGCGGCGAACCTGTGCCAAGAAGTGGCTTCACAGCGGGCCACACGTTGTTGAGTAGCACTGGCTGTGCCTGCTGCGTAGGATGAATCTGGTCCGCCTGGAACATCTCCGGCTTGTCGGCAATGCCCGCGAGCAGAAATGGCACGAGCGGTACGCGCAGTTGCCTCTCGAGCTGGCCGTAGATGCCGTGGAACTTTTGGGTGTAGTCCGGGCGCGTAGTTAGGCAGCACGTACATGCCGACGAGCACGACCTTCGCATGGCCTTGCTGCGCTTCTTCGATGATCGTGCGCAGGTTGTCTTCAGTCGTGGCGAGCGGCACGCCGCGCAACGCGTCGTTCGCGCCCAGTTCGACAATCACGATACTCGGCTTCAAACGTTGCATGAGCGCAGGCAAGCGGGCTCGTCCGCCGCTCGTCGTGTCGCCGCTAATGCTGGCATTCGCAACGCTATAATCGATTCGCTCCTCGCTCAGGCGCTGGCGCAGCAACGCAACCCAGCCTGTGTCGCGTGGCAGGCCATATTCGGCGGAAATGCTGTCGCCCAATACGACTATGACGGGCTTCGCCGGTTCTGGCGTATTGGCGGCACGCGCCGCGAAGCTCGTCGAAAAGAGGGCGGCGGCCAATACCAAAGAGCCGATTGCGGGCGACTTTGCTGCCCGAACGATTGCATTGGCGCGATGTTTGATAGCGCGCACTTTCAACCTACGCTTCACCATGCGAAACAAAACTGATCCAGTCATTGAAGTGAGGGGTTTGTGCAAGAAGGTTAAGGATGCAACGGGCGAACTGACCATTCTCGACAACATCGACCTAGCTATCCAGGCCGGCAGCAGTGTCGCGATAGTTGGCGCGTCGGGATCAGGCAAGTCTACGCTGCTCGGCCTGCTCGCGGGATTGGACAGCGCGAGTTCCGGCTCGGTTCGGCTACTGGGCCGCGAACTCACCACCTTGAACGAAGACGGGCGCGCCGCATTGCGCAGCGGCTCCGTCGGCTTCGTGTTCCGGTCGTTTCAGTTGATGCCGCATTTGACGGCGCTCGAAAACGTCACGTTGCCGCTTGAACTGCAAGGCGGCATCGGCACACGCGAAGCGGCACTGCGTGCGCGCCGGCTGCTCGAGCAAGTCGGCTTGAGGCAGCGCACCGGTCATTATCCGAAGCTGCTTTCGGGCGGCGAGCAGCAAAGCGTCGCGCTGGCGCGCGCGTTCGTCACGCACCCCGCCATCCTCTTCGCCGACGAGCCGACCGGTAGTCTCGATGCCGCGACCGGCCACGCGGTGATCGACCTGATGTTCGAGATGAACCGCGCGAACGGCGCGACGCTGATTATCGTCACGCACGACGTTGAACTGGCGCACCGTTGCGACACTACTGTGACGATCGAAGCGGGACGTCTTGCCTGAACGTGGCGCTTGCTCCGTGAGCGGCCATCAACGAAACGGGCCGCGACCGGCCCGCTCGTGACTCACGGCAGCGCGCAAAGCTTGCCGAATGCGCCGGCGCATTACCATCAAGACTTCAAAGCCGCACGCGCCCGCGCGATCAACGCGGACGTCGACGAATCGTGTTTCTTGTCGTCGACACTCGTCGCCGTCAGGTCGGCTTCGACAACCTTGCCGAGGATCTTGCCCAGTTCGACGCCCCATTGATCGAACGGGTTGATGTTCCATACCGACGCCTGCACCAGCACCTTGTGCTCGTACAACGCGATCAGGGCGCCGAGCGAACGCGCGGTGAGCGCTTCGAGGATCAAGGTGGTGGTGGGACGGTTGCCCGGGAAGACGAGGTGCGGCGCGAGTTCCGGCTTATCCGGACCGGCGGCCTTTTTCGCTTCTTCGAGCGTGCGGCCGAGCATCAGCGCTTCGCTTTGCGCGAAGCAATTGGCGAGCAGCTTTGCATGATGGCTGATGAGCGGATGCTCGGGCGTGAGCACAGCGACGAAATCGATCGGCACGATAGTCGGGCCCTGGTGCAGCATCTGAAAAAACGCATGCTGGCCGTTCGTGCCCGGTTCGCCCCACGTCACCGCGGCGGTCGGATAGTCGACCATGGCGCCGTCGAGCCGTGCCGACTTGCCGTTGCTTTCCATCTCCAGCTGTTGAAGATAGGACGGCAGGAAATGGAGCGCTTCGGAATACGGCGCCACCAGATAGCTCTGCGAGCCGAAGAAGTTGCGATACCAGATACCGATCATGCCGAGCAGCACCGGCAGATTCTTTTCCAGCGGGGCGGTGCGGAAATGCTCGTCCATGTCGTTGGCGCCCGCGAGCAGTTCGTCGAACTGCTGCGGCCCGATCGCGATCATGATCGACAGACCGACAGCCGACCACAGCGAATAGCGGCCGCCCACCCAGTCCCACATTTCGAACACGTTCTCCTTCGCAATGCCGAACTTGACGACTTCCGACGGATTCGCCGACACGCCGACGAAGTGCTTGGCCAGCGCGTTCTCCGGACAGCCTTTTTCGAGGAACCAGTCGTGCAGCGAGCGCGCGTTGGTCATGGTCTCGAGCGTCGTGAACGTCTTGGAAACGATGATGGCGAGCGTCTCTTCGGGGTCGATCTGCTGCATCACGTTGTAGAGATCGGCGCCGTCCACGTTGGAGACGAAGTGCGTGGCGATCTCGGGCGTGGCGAGGTGATGCAGCACATGCACGACCATCTTCGGCCCGAGGTCCGAGCCGCCTATGCCGATGTTCACCACGTGGCGAATGCGCTTGCCGGTGTAGCCGGTCCACGCGCCGCTGCGCACCTCTTTGGCGAACGCGGCCATCTTCGCGCGCTCGGCCTCGACCTGCGCGTGAAACGGCGCGTTGGGACTCTTCGCGCGCAACGCGGTATGCAGCGCCGCGCCGCCTTCGGTGGGATTGACGACTTCGCCCGCGAACATCGCGTCGCGGCGATTTTCGACGCCTGCTTCGCGCGCGAGCTGAACGAGGAGCTTCAGGGTTTCGTCGGTGATGCGGTTCTTCGAGAAATCGGCCGCGAGACCGCCGCCCGCGAACGCAAAGCGTTCAGCACGGGTAGGAACGGGATCGTTCTCGGGGGCGAACCAGTCGCGCAGATGAGCATTGCGAATCTGTTCGTAATGCGCTTGCAGCGAGGACCAGGAGGGGAGCGAGTTCTGGGTCATAGCGTCCGTCTAACCAAGGGGCGGCACGAAGAAAGGCGCGCGCGAAGCGCCGCCGAGGATGATGCAACGATGCTGTCAGAGCGAGGCCATACGGCCGCGTTCGCAGGGAAGTTTCCGAAGCTGCCGCGGTCATGAGCGCTTTGCTTCGCCGGATTCCCGGCAATGCGCGGTAGTTCGCCGCGCACGGCATGAGCGATCACTGAGCACGCCGGACCTTCACAGCGGGTCACGCAGTCACTCAGTATAGCGGCGTTGCGTGACGGGCGGCAGGGCATTAGCCAGGCGGTATAAGACGCTTCGCGGCCAACGAGGCGCGAGACCGCTCACCGCGTTTTCGTGTTATCGCGCAATCGCGTTATGGCGATCGCGCCGTCACGTTTGGGCCGACGGATAGAACATGCGATTGAGCAAGGTCCGCACCATCGGCGCAAGTTCGCCTGCCGTGAGTCCGGCGGGCCCATGGCCTTGCGCGCTCAGCGTGTCCGCGGCGAGTCCGTGCAGATAAACCCCCGCGAGGGCCGCCTCGTAAGCCGGCAGGCGCTGCGCGAGCAGGGCGCCGATGATGCCGCCGAGCACGTCGCCGGTGCCGCCCGTGGCGAGCGCCGCATTGCCGGTCGGATTGATCGTCAGACGGCCGTCGGGAGCGGCGATCATCGTGCCCGTGCCTTTCAGCACCACCACGCCTGCGAAGCGTGCGGCGAGCGCGCGCGCGGCGCTCAGGCGGTCGCGCTGCACGCCGGCGGCGTCGATGCCGAGCATGCGCGCGGCTTCGAGCGGATGCGGCGTCAGCACGCACGGATCGCCTGCTGCGCCGCGCGCGGTGACGGCCGCCGCCAACGCCGCGTCCTTTGAAATCAGATTGAGCGCGTCGGCGTCGAACAGCTTCGGCACATCCAGTTGCAGCACATCGTGCAGCACACGCGCGGCGCACTCGCCGTGGCCCATGCCGCAGCCTACCGCGAGCGCGTCCATTCGGTCGAGCGGCAGATCGTCGACGGGATGCAGCATCAGTTCCGGATGAGGCGGGTCGTACGGCGGAGCGCCCGCGCCGAGCAGCGCGACGTGAACTTTCCCCGCGCCGCTGAAGAGCGCCGCGCGCGCGGCCAGAATCGGCGCGCCGCACATGCCGGTGTCGCCGCCCACCACCGCGAGGCTGCCGAACGTGCCCTTGTTGGTCGCGAAATCGCGCGGCGGCAGGAAGCCGGCGAACAGTTCCGGCGCGTTCAGCCGGACGATGGCGCGCGCCGCGCTGTCGACGCCGATCGGTGCGACCGTCACCGCGCCGGCAAGATCGCGGCCCTGCGCGGTAAAGAGGCCGGGCTTGGCGGCGATAAAGGTGACCGTGTGCGTCGCGCGCACGGCGGCGTCGCCGTTGCCGGCAATCGTGCCCGTGTCGCTGTCGAGACCGCTCGGCACGTCGAGCGCCAGCACGCCGCCGCTGCGCGGCCACGCCGCGGTGCGCTGCGAGAGCCGTCGCGCGAGATCCGCGAACACGCCTTCCAGCGGGCGCGTGAGGCCGATGCCGAACATGCCGTCGACGAGCCAGGTGTAACCGTCGAGCGAAGCGGGCGGAGCCTCCTTGATCGCGACGCCGCACGCACGGGCCGTGTCGAGCGCCCAGCGGGCGTCGTCCGGTTTCACTTCGACGGGCATGCACAGTTCCACGGCGATGCCGGCCTTGTGCAGCTCCGCCGCCAGAATCAGCGCGTCGCCGCCGTTGTTGCCGGGGCCGGCGATCAGCCAGACGCGCTGCCGCGCTTTTTCCGTGGAGGTGTCGCGCGTGATCCGCTCCGCAAGGAAGCTCGCGGCCGCCTTGCCGGCGCGGTCCATCAGGGTGTGCGCGGGCAGCGCCGCCGCGGCTTGCGCTTCGGCGATGCGCAAGTCGGTCAGCGTCAGCAGCGGGAGGGCGCGGTTCTCAGGGCGAATCAGCGTCGGGGGCGTGAGGTCGGCGTGGGGCATGGCGAGAAAGGGCGGGCGCGAAAGCTTGCCGAATCGCTATGGTAGTGCCGAAGGGCGCGCCGTGCGTGGATTGAAGACGCGTATCAGCGCCAGATACGGCGCGGTCTGTCCGCCGCCGCTGCCTACGCGCGTGCCTAGAGAACCTGTCCGCCCGCAGCGCGGCCAGCGTGTCATCGGGCAAATCCGGCGTCTGGCCACCGATCAGATCGGCAATCAGCTTGCCCGCGCCGCACGCCAGTCCCCAGCCCGCGGGGCCGTGCCCCACATTGACGAAAAGCCGCGGATGCAGCGCATTGCCCACTACCGGCAGCCCGTCGGGCGACAGCAGCTTGATGCCTTCCCACGGCAGGGCCGCCGAAATGCGCGCGGCTCCGGGAATCCAGTCGTGCGTCGCCTGGCCGAGGAGCGCGAGGGCTTCCTTGGTCACCGCTTCGCCGAGGCGTGATATGCGGTGCGGCTGTCGCTCGCGCGCTGCCACGAGTGCCGGAAACGGCGTCGGGCACGGCTCGCGACATGAGGCCGGCGGCAAGGCCGCGCCTTCTTCTTCGCACCGATCTGATTAAAGGGCGAATGATAGCAGTCAACGACCGCGCGCGGTCATGCGCGCGGCGCGGCGAGCCACCGTCCGCGATGCCAGGCCGGCATCGGGACAGCACGGCTACGGCATGATCAAGGACGCGGCAACGGCACGGCCAAGGCCGCTGGAAGGCCGTTCCCGGGGTTATAATCCCGGACTTCCTTTCCGCCTCATGTCGCCATCACGCGTGACTCTTCGGCATCATTGAGCGACGCAACGTCAAGTCCATGGCCCACTTCTCGTGTTTCCCCGGCGCTTCGGCCCTTTCCGATTTCCGTCAAACCCGCCTGCTCGAAACGCTTACGCGCATCGACCCGAACATCACGGGCGTGCGCGGGCAATATCTGCACTTCGTCAACGCGCAAACGCCGCTTTCCGCTGAAGACACCGCGAAAATCGAGGCGCTGATGCATTACGGCCACCCGCTCGAGGAAAGCAGGGAGCGCGGCGCCGCCGAAACGTTTCTCGTCGTGCCGCGCTTCGGCACGGTGTCGCCGTGGGCGAGCAAGGCAACGGACATCGCGCACCTGTGCGGGCTCACGCAGGTGCGCCGCATCGAGCGCGGCGTCGAGTACACGGTCATGCTGAAAAGCGGCCTGCTCGGCGTTAAGAAGGCGCTCTCCGACGAAGCGCGCGAAGCCGTCGCCGCCGCATTGCACGACCGCATGACCGAGAGCGTTGCGCCGTCGCGCGATCACGCGCTGCATCTGTTCGACGAACTGCCGGCCAAGCCGCTGCAAACGGTCGACGTGCTGGCCCGCGGCCGCGCCGCGCTGGAAGCCGCCAACTCGGAACTGGGCCTCGCGCTGGCCGACGACGAAATCGACTACCTCGTGGACGCGTTCACGAAGCTCGGCCGCAATCCGACCGACGTCGAACTGATGATGTTCGCGCAGGCCAACAGCGAACACTGCCGCCACAAGATTTTCAATGCGGAATGGACCATCGACGGCGAGAAGCAGGACATCTCGCTCTTCAACATGATCCGCAATACCGAGAAGCTGAATCCGCAAGGCACGATCGTTGCCTATTCGGACAATTCGGCGATCATGGCGGGCGGCATGGCCGAGCGCTGGTTCCCGCGCACGCCCGAGCAGCTCGGCGCGAACGAGCTGCCGCAGCACTATCGCCGCAGCGTCGAGCTCACGCACACGCTGATGAAAGTGGAAACGCACAACCACCCGACCGCGATCTCGCCGTTTCCGGGCGCTGCGACGGGCGCGGGCGGCGAAATCCGCGACGAAGGCGCGACCGGCCGCGGCGCGCGCCCGAAGGCGGGTCTAACCGGCTTCACGGTGTCGAACTTGGAATTGCCCGACGGCGTGGAAGCTTGGGAAAATGCGCGCGACGTCGCGGTGCCGCTGGGGCGCCGCAATCCGAACGACACGCACGAGGCGTACGGCCGCCCCGACCGCATCGCCTCGCCGCTGCAGATCATGATCGACGGGCCGCTCGGCGGCGCCGCCTTCAACAATGAATTCGGCCGGCCGAATCTGGGCGGCTATTTCCGCGCGTACGAGCAGAATGTGGCCGGCGTGGTGCGCGGCTATCACAAGCCGATCATGATTGCGGGCGGTATCGGCAATATTTCGGACCAGCACACGCACAAGCACGACTTGCCGGAAGGCTCGCTGCTGATCCAGATCGGCGGCCCGGGCATGCGCATCGGCATGGGCGGCGGCGCGGCGAGCTCCATGGCGACCGGCACCAACACCGCCGAACTCGACTTCGACTCGGTGCAGCGCGGCAATCCGGAAATCGAGCGGCGCGCGCAGGAAGTCATCAACGCGTGCTGGCAGCTCGGCGACAAGAATCCCATTCTGAGCATTCACGACGTGGGCGCGGGCGGTTTGTCGAACGCGTTTCCGGAAGTCGTCGACGGCGCGGGCAAGGGCGCGCTTTTCGATCTGCGCAAGATCCAGCTCGAGGAAAGCGGGCTGTCGCCGCGCGAAATCTGGTCGAACGAGGCGCAGGAGCGCTATGTGCTCGCCATCGCCCCAGCCGACCTGCCGGCCTTCGCGGCCATGTGCGAGCGCGAGCGCTGCCCGTTCGCCGTAATCGGCACCGCCACGGCGGAGCGTCAACTGAAGCTGATCGATCCTGAACTGAAGGACGGCAACGCGCACCAGCCGGTGGATATGCCGATGGAAGTACTGCTCGGCAAGGCACCGCGCATGCATCGCGACGTCACGCGTGTCGAGCCGACGCTGCAGCCGGTGGACGTGACCGGCATCGCGCTGTCCGAAGTCGCGGTGAGCGTGCTGCGTCATCCGACGGTGGCGAGCAAGTCGTTCCTCATCACCATCGGCGACCGTTCGGTGGGCGGCACGACCGCGCGCGACCAGATGGTCGGCCCGTGGCAGGTGCCGGTGGCCGACGTCGCGATCACCACGATTGACTACGCGGGCTTTCGCGGCGAAGCCATGACCATGGCCGAGCGCACGCCGCTCGCCGTGATCGACGCGCCGGCGTCGGGGCGGATGGCGGTCGGCGAGGCGGTCACGAATATTGCGGCCGCGCCGATCGCGTCGCTCGACAAGCTCAAGCTGTCGGCGAACTGGATGGCCGCGTGCGGCGCGCCGGGCGAAGACGCGGCGCTTTACGACACGGTCAAGGCAATCGGCATGGAACTGTGCCCGGCGCTCGGCATCAGCATTCCGGTCGGCAAGGACTCGCTCTCCATGCGCACCAAGTGGGAAGACCGCGGCGTGGCGAAGGAAGTCGTCGCGCCCGTGTCGCTCATCATCTCGGCATTCGCG
The DNA here is from genome assembly GCA_940746715.1 of uncultured Paraburkholderia sp. Taxonomy (GTDB): domain Bacteria; phylum Pseudomonadota; class Gammaproteobacteria; order Burkholderiales; family Burkholderiaceae; genus Paraburkholderia. The sequence goes on along the minus strand of CALNWN010000001.1, from coordinate 98,552 downwards.
CCCGTGGAAGACGTGCGCCGCCATCTCACGCCGCAACTGCGCCGCGCGAGCGGGGCGGACGGTGTGGGCGATTCGGTGCTCATCGCAATCGATCTGGGCCGCGGCAAGCATCGTCTTGGCGGCAGTATCCTCGCGCAGGTCACGCAGCAGATCGGCGACACCGTGCCGGATATCGACGATCCCGAAGACCTCAAGCGCTTCTTCAACGCCATCCAGTCGCTGAACGCGGACGGCAAGCTGCTCGCGTACCACGATCGCTCAGACGGCGGCCTGTGGGCGACCGTCTGCGAGATGGCGTTCGCGGGGCACGTGGGCGTTTCGCTGAACGTCGACATGCTGGTGCTCGATCCGCACCACGAGTCCGATTACGGCGACGCCAAAGACTGGGCAAAGCAGACGAGCGGCCGCCGCGAAGACCGCACGATCCGCGCGCTGTTCACCGAAGAACTCGGCGCCGTGATTCAGGTGCGCGCGGCCGACCGCGACGCGGTGCTCGGCGCGTTGCGCGAGCATGGCCTGTCCGCGTGCTCGCATGTGATCGGCAAGACCAACGACCGCGACGTGATCGAGGTGTATCGCGACGCGAAGAAGGTGTATGAGGCGCCGCGCGTCGAGCTGCATCGCGCGTGGAGCGAGGTGAGCTGGCGCATTGCGCGTCTGCGCGACAACCCCGCCTGCGCCGACGCCGACGCCGAATACGACACGCTGCTCGACGCCGCGGATCCCGGCATCACGCCGGTGCTGACGTTCGATCCGGCTGAAGACGTCGCCGCGCCGTACGTCGGCAAGAGCGCGCGTCCGCGTGTCGCGATTCTGCGCGAGCAGGGCGTGAACTCGCACCTGGAAACGGCCTATGCATTCGACCGCGCGGGCTTCGACGCGCACGACGTGCATATGAGCGACCTGCTCGCGGGCCGCGCCGATCTCGCGGACTTTGCGGGCGCGGTGGCGTGCGGCGGCTTCTCGTACGGCGACACGCTCGGTGCGGGCGAGGGCTGGGCGAAGGCGATCCGCTTCAATGCGCAGCTGGCCGACATGTTCGCGGCGTTCTTCGGCCGCAAGGACACGTTCGCGCTCGGTATCTGCAACGGCTGCCAGATGATGAGCAGCCTCGCGTCGATGATTCCGGGCGCAGACGCCTGGCCGAAGTTCACGCGGAACAAGTCGGAGAAATTCGAAGCGCGCTTCTCGCTCGTGCAAGTCGAAGCCTCGCCGTCGATTTTCTTCGCCGGCATGGAAGGCTCGCGCATTCCGGTTGCGGTCGCGCACGGCGAGGGTTATGCGGACTTCTCGCAGCAGGGCGATGCGTTGAAGGTCGCGGTCGCAATGCGCTATGTCGACCACCGTGGTCAGGCAACGGAGCACTATCCGTTCAACCCGAATGGTTCGCCGGACGGCATCGCGTCCGTCACGACGCCGGACGGCCGCTTCACCGTGCTCATGCCGCATACCGAGCGCGTGCATCGCGCGGTGCAGATGAGCTGGCATCCGGAGGGCTGGGGCGAGGGCGCCACGGACGCCAGCCCGTGGCTGCGTGTGTTCCAGAACGCGCGGCGCTGGTTGGGTTGATGAGCGGGCAATAAGCGAAGGCAGGCTGCTGTGCGACACAGCGGCCTGTCATACGCGCACATAGCGGCGCGCACGCGCTTCGCTGCAAAGCAAAGCCGCCCTTGGGCGGCTTTCTTTTTTAAGCGGCGATGAGACCCGCTTACTGAATCTTCGCGTTCTTACGCAGACCTTCCTCGAACGCCTGCAGCTTTTCCTGTTGGATCTGCTGCACGATCTGCGGGCGCACCTGTTCGAGCGGCGGCGGCGTGATGTTGCGCACGTCGTCGACCCGGATGATGTGCCAGCCGAACTGCGTATGCACCGGCGTGTCGCTCATCTGGCCTTTCTGCAGATGCGTGGCCGCGTCCGCGAATTCAGGCACGTAGGCCTTCGGGTCCGACCAGTCCAGGTCGCCGCCGTTCTTGCCCGAGCCGGGATCCTTCGAATATTGCTTGGCCAGCTCTTCGAAGCTCGCGCCGCCCTTGATCTTCGCGATCAGATCTTTGGCCTGCTGCTCGTTGTCGACGAGGATGTGGTGCAGGTGATACTCCTTGCCGCCCGCGTCCTTGATCAGCGCGTTGTAGCGCGCGGTGACTTCCGCGTCGGTCGGCGCATTCTTCTTCACGAAGTCTTCGATCAGCGCACGCAGCACGACGGTTTGCTGAGCGACGGCGATTTGCGCCTTGATGTCCGGACGATTCTGCAAACCGCGGCGCAGCGCTTCCTGCATCAGCACCTCGCGATTCACGAGCTCTTCGCGCACCGCCATCTGCAATTGCGGAGTGTTCTGCTGGCCTTGATGAACCAGTTGGTCGATCAGCGCGTCGGCGCGCGACTTGGGGATCGGCGTACCGTTTACCACGGCGATGTTTTGTGCGAATGCAGGTGCGGCCGCGAACGCAGCCAGCAATACCCAAAGGCGGGTTTTCTTCAAGGTCATCGGAAGTTTTGCTAGCGGGACAACAAAGCGAATTCTTCGGGCGTGTAAGCCGTGATTGCAAGGGCATGAATGCCGCGCTGCATGGCATCGGCCAGCGCATCATACACCATGCGATGCCGCGCCACGCGGGGCTTGCCGGCGAATGCGGCCGCCACGATCGTGACACTGAAATGGCCGCCGGCGGCGGCGCCCGCGTGGCCGGCGTGCTGCGCGCTGTCGTCGGTGATACGGATCGACTCGATGGGCGCGAGCGCGGCCGTGAGACGCGCCTCGATCAGCGCCGCGCGCTCGGCAGTGGTGGCGTGCATGAACGCGTCGCTCATGTCATTCCTCCTTCATGTACTTCGACAGCCACAGGCTTTGTCCGACGATGAACACCACAAGACAGCCCGTCGCGCCGAACAGTTTGAAATTGATCCATTGATCGGTCGTGTAGTTGTACGCGACGAACAGATTGAGCAGGCCGAGCAATACGAAGAAGATTGCCCAGATCACGTTCAGCTTGCCCCAGATCGCGTGCGGCAGCGTGATCTGCTTGCCCATCATCGCTTCGATCAGGTTCTTGCTGAAGGCGAGCTGCGAGACGATCAGCACGACCGAGAACGCCCAGTACAGCACGGTCGGCTTCCACTTGATGAAGATGTCGTTATGCAGCACGAGCGTCGCGCCGCCGAATACGGTGACGACGCCAAGGCTCACCCACAGAATCGGGTCCACCTTACGGTGGCGAAAGGCCACCCACGCGATCTGCACCAGCGTGGCGACGATCGCCACTGCCGTCGCCGTGAAGATGCCCCACACCTTGAAGGCGACGAAGAACAGGATGATCGGGAACAGATCGAACAGGAATTTCATTTCTGGACGGGAACTCGGAGAGTGGGTCGGAGGGGCAACGCTGCAGTGCAGAAGAACAGAATGGGCTGGCGGACAAGGCACCGCAGCCGACGGCGGCAGCGCCCGGCACACAATCCTGCGGCCCTCTGCGGGTTGAATCTCCCGTGGAACGGCCCGCACCGCTCGTCCGGTTCGCTTCCTTCGGCTTTCGTCCGCAGGTCGAGCGGGCCCATGCTGCGGTCGTGCGCCCGGCGCGGAAGCGCCTAGCGAGACGTTCGTTCATACCGGCGCTGGCGGCGGTTGCTCGCCGCCGGCCGCCAGCCGCCCGCCAAATCCTGCCTTCCGTGCCCGGCGCTGCGTTACTTGGGCTCGAATTGTAACGCAGCCGAATTGATGCAGTACCGAAGACCCGTCGGTGCCGGACCGTCCTCGAACACATGGCCCAGATGCGCGCCGCAGTTCTTGCACTGCACCTCGATGCGCAGCATGCCGTGCGAGCGGTCGGTTTTTTCGGCGATTACCTTGCCGTTGATCGGCTTGAAATAGCTCGGCCAGCCGCAGCCGGCGTCGAATTTGGTGTCCGATTCGAAGAGCGGCGTACCGCAACAGACGCAGTCGTACACGCCGCGTTCCCAGTGATCGTGATAGCGGCCGGTGGACGGGCGCTCGGTGGCCGCGTGGCGCGTCACCTGATATTCGATGTCGGAAAGTTGCGTGCGCCACTCGGCGTCGTCTTTCTGCACCTTGGGGGCGTCGTGCTTGAGGTCGTCGGGATTGTTCATGGTCGGTTCCTGTCTCATGCTTGTGTTGGGAGCGCGCCCGGCGCGTCAGGACGAGCAGCTCACTTCGAGCGAGCTCGCCCAGTCGGGCGGCAGGCCGGCATAGGCTTCGTGCTCCGGCTGTTCGTCGAACGGATGGCGCAGCACGGCGGCGAGACGCTCCACTTCGGAAAAATCCTTCTCCTTCGCGCGGCGGATTGCCGTTTCCGCCAGATGATTGCGAAGGACGAATTTGGGGTTGACCCGGTTCATTGCAATGGCGCGCGCGGCGGCGTCGCGTGTTTCGTGGGACAGCCGCGCGCGGTAGTCGTTTGCCCATGCGTCGAACGCGGCGCGGTCGAGAAACAGATCGCGCACCGGCGCGTGGCCGCTCGCGTCGTGCTTTGACAGGCGCGCGAGGTTGCGAAAGGTCAGCGTGAAATCCGCACGATTGGCGTGCATCACGTCGAAAAGGCGGTTCGCGAGGGCCGCATCGCCTTCGCGTGCGTCTTCCAGCCCGAGCTTGGCAAGCATGCGGCGCTCGAGCGCGGGACCGAAACGGTCCTTGAAGCCGGCGAGCACCTGCTGCGCGTCTTCGATCGATTTGTCGCCGCGCACCTTGTCCTCGTAACGTTCTCCGAGCAGCGGCAAGAGTCCTTGCGCGAGGCAAAAGAGATTCCAGTACGCAATTTGCGGTTGCATCCGGTACGCGTAACGGCCCTGCGAATCCGAGTGATTGCAGATATAGCCGGCGTCGAAGCCGTCCATGAAGCCGAACGGACCGTAGTCGATCGTAAGACCGAGAATCGACATGTTGTCGGTGTTCATGACGCCGTGGCAAAAACCCACAGCCTGCCATTCGACCATCAGGTCCGCCGTCGACATCACCGCTTCGTTCAGCAACGCGAGGTACGGATCGTCGGCTTCGCGGCAATGCGGATAGAAACGCTCGATCACATGATCTGCGAGCGCGCGCAGCGCGTCGGTGCGGTCGTTCGAATAGAAGTGCTCGAAGTGCCCGAAGCGCACGAAGCTCGGTGCGACGCGCGTGACCACCGCGGCCGTCTCGATCTCCTCGCGCCGCACCGGCTGGTCGGAGCCGATCACGCAGAGCGCGCGCGTGGTCGGAATGCCGAGATGATGCATCGCCTCCGAGCACAGGAACTCGCGAATCGACGAGCGCAGCACCGCGCGGCCGTCGCCCATGCGCGAGTAGGGCGTGCGCCCAGCGCCTTTCAGCTGCAGTTCGTAGCGCCGGCCGTCGTGTTCCACTTCGCCCAGTCCGAGCGCGCGGCCGTCGCCGAGCTGACCCGCCCATACGCCGAACTGATGCCCCGAATAGACCGACGCGTAAGGGAGCGCCTCGGACGGCCACTCGCGCGTGGCGTTGCCCGAAAACAGTTCGGCGAAGCCCGGGTCTGTTTCGAGCCCGGGCTCTAATCCGAGCATCGCCGCGGTGTCGGCCGAAAAACCCACGAGGTAGGGCGCGTTGAGCGGCGCGGCCGGCAGGCGCGTGAGAAACGTGCTGCCGAGCCGCGCGAACGCGTTGTCGGTGGAGGTGAAAAGAGCTTCGGAAAGTGCCGCCAAAGGCCCGGACAGGCCTGCAATGCTTGGGGAAAACGACATGTTGAGCGCCTCACTATTAACCGATATTGTAAGTTCGCACCCGTGGCGCTGCTGGCGGCCCGGCTGGTGCCTTGCCCGGCGGGCCGTGCGTGGCGATGCGCGAGGAGGCGCGGGCGCGCTTGTCGACTGCTTCAGCAATTTCACTGCCGCGGCGCTGTTTGGCGAACGGCGCTCATCCGATCCGCATTCCCCGAAAAGCACAAGGCGAGGAGACGACTCTTTATGACGATGCCGCTGCTTGGCCAGATGATGGACGTGCCCCTCACCGTGTCCTCGCTGCTTGCGCATGCCGCGCGGCATTTCGGCAGCGCCGAGATCGTGTCGCGGCGCATTGAAGGCGGCATCCACCGTTACACCTATCGAGACTGCGAACAGCGCGCAAAGCAGCTCGCGCAGGCGCTCATCGCGCTCGGCGTTCAACATGGCGAGCGCGTCGCGACGCTCGCGTGGAACGGCTACCGGCATCTCGAAACCTATTACGGCACGACCGGCTTCGGCGCGGTGTGCCACACGATCAACCCGCGCCTCTTTCCCGACCAGATCGCCTACATCGTCAATCACGCGGACGACGCCTACGTGCTGTTCGACACCACGTTCGCGCCGCTCGTCGACGTGCTCGCGCCGCAGTGTCCGAAAGTGCGCGGCTGGATCGCGCTCGCCGACGAAGCGCATCTGCCCGCGATGCAAACCTCCGCGCTGAGCTACGAAACGCTGGTGAACGCGCAGGACGGCCGGTTCGAGTGGCCGCTCATCGACGAGCGCGAGGCCTCGTACCTCTGCTACACGTCGGGCACCACCGGCAATCCGAAGGGCGCGCTGTACTCGCATCGCTCGACGGTGCTGCATGCGTTCGGCGCCTCCTTGCCCGACGCCATGGGCCTGTCCGCGCGCGACTCGGTGCTGCCCGTCGTGCCCACGTTCCACGTCAACGCGTGGAGCATCCCGCACGCCGCGCCGCTCACCTGCGCGAAGCTCGTGTTGCCCGGCAAGGATCTCGACGGCAAGTCGCTCTTCGAACTGATGGAAAACGAGCGCGCACCTATTCGGCCGGCGTGCCGACCGTCTGGCTCGGCCTGCTCAAGCATCTGCGCGAGACCGGCTCGCGTTTTTCGTCGCTGGAACGCACGGTGATCGGCGGCTCCGCGTGCTCGCCCGCGATGCTGCGCACCTTCGTCGACGATTACGGCGTGCAGGTCATTCATGCCTGGGGCATGACGGAGATGTCGCCGCTCGGCACGCTGTCGAAACTCACATGGGAACAGTCGCAGCGGCCCGTGGCCGAGCAGCGCAAGCTGCTGGAGAAGCAGGGCCACGCCCTTTACGGCGTCGACATGAAGATCGTCGGCGACGACGGACAGGAACTGCCGTGGGACGGCGTCGCGTTCGGCGATCTCTATGTACGCGGTCCGTGGGTGATCGACCGGTATTCCCGCAAGGACGATTCGCCGCTCGTGGACGGCTGGTTCCCAACCGGCGACGTGGCGACCATCGACCGCGACGGCTTCCTGCAGATCACGGACCGCTCGAAAGACGTGATCAAGTCGGGCGGCGAATGGATCAGTTCGATCGACGTCGAAAACGTGGCGATTGCGCATCCGGCCGTCGCGGAAGCCGCGTGCATCGCGTGCGCGCATCCGAAATGGACGGAGCGGCCGCTGCTCGTCGTGGTCCGGCGCGCCGGCCACGAGGTGACGCGGGAGGAACTGCTCGCCTTCTACAAAGGCAAGGTCGCCAAATGGTGGATCCCCGACGACGTCGTGTTCGTCGACGAATTGCCGCATACGGCCACCGGCAAGCTGCAAAAGCTCAAGCTGCGCGACCATGTGCTGCCGTCCGCGCTGGAAGACCGCATGGATCAAGGAGGCTGCCCGCTCGTCAGGGGAAACCCTGCGTAACGATAAATTGAACGATTGTGCTTTTTTGTGTATTCTGCCTGCTGACACGGGAGCCGCCGACCTAAGCTGAAGGCGAGGGCGGCGCCGTCGAGCCGGACGGCTCGACGGCTCGGCGGACCGCACGAGCGGCGCGCGCAGCGCCGCCTCATCACACTGAACAATCCTCCGGTCAACGGCCTTGGGCTGTCGACGCGCGCGGGAATCGTCGAAGGCATCGAGCGCGCAGAGCGCGACCCGGCCATCCAGGCCATCGTGCTGACAGGTGCGGGCAAGGCCTTCTCGGGCGGCGCGGACATCACCGAATTCAATACGCCCAAAGCGACGCAGGAGCCCACGCTCGCCACTGTCATCAAGATCGTGGAAAGCAGCGCGAAGCCGGTGGTCGCGGCAATTCACAGCGTGGCCATGGGCGGCGGCCTCGAACTGGCGCTCGGCGCCCATTACCGCATCGCCGCGCCCGGCGCGCAGATCGCGTTGCCCGAAGTGAAGCTCGGCATCCTGCCGGGCGCGAGCGGCACGCAGCGCCTGCCGCGCGCCATCGGCCTCGAAGCCGCGCTCAACATGATCGTGTCCGGCGCGCCGGTCGACTCGCAGAAGCTCGCCGGTTCGGGCCTTTTCGACGAACTCGTGGAAGGCGATCTCGCCGAAGCGGCGCTTGCGTTCGCGCGCAAGGTCGGCGCACAGGCGGGCCCGCACCCGAAAGTGCGCGAGCGCAAGATCGTGCATCCCAACGCCGAGGGCTTCATCCAGTTCGCGCGCAACAGTGTTGCGGCTGTCGCGAAGCATTTTCCCGCGCCGCTCAAGTGTATCGACGCGGTGGAAGCGGGCGTCAAGCACGGCTTCGACAAGGGCCTCGCGTTTGAGCGCGAAATGCTTCATCGCGCTCGTGCAAACGCCCGAGAGCCGCGCGCTGCGTCATGCGTTCTTCGGCGAACGCGCGGCGAGCAAGATTCCCGACGTGCCCGCCGATACGCCGGTGCGCGAGATCCGCCAGGTCGCGGTGATCGGCGCGGGCACGATGGGCGGCGGCATCGCGATGAACTTCGTCAACGCGGGCATTCCCGTGACGCTGCTCGAGACGAAGCAGGAAGCGCTGGAGCGCGGCCTCGCCACGATCCGCGGCAATTACGAAGCGAGCGTGAAGAAGGGCAAGCTCACAGCCGAAGCGCTGGAAGCGCGCATGGCGCTCATCACGCCCACGCTCTCCTACGACGACCTGAAGCACGCGGATCTGATCGTCGAAGCGGTGTTCGAGGAGCTCGGCGTGAAGGAGCAGGTGTTCCGGCGTCTCGACGAAGTCGCGAAGCCCGGCGCCATTCTCGCGTCCAATACATCCACGCTCGACGTGAACCGGATCGCCGCTTTCACGAAGCGTCCGCAAGACGTTGTCAGCATGCACTTCTTCAGCACGGCCAATGTGATGAAGCTGCTCGAAGTGGTGCGCGGCAAAGAGACCGCGAAGGACGTGCTCGCCACCGTCATGAAACTCGCTAAACAAATTCGCAAGACGGCGGTGGTGTCGGGCGTCTGCGACGGCTTTATCGGCAACCGGATGATCGAGCAGTACATCCGCCAGGCGCTCTTCATGCTGGAAGAAGGCGCGCAGGTCGATCGCGCCATCGAGAAGTTCGGCTTCGCGATGGGACCGTTCCGCATGAGCGATCTGGCGGGCAACGACATCGGCTGGGCAATCCGCAAGCGCCGCTATCAGGAACAGCCCGATTTGCATTACTCGAAGATCGCCGACCGCCTGTGCGAGACCGGGCGCTTTGGCCAGAAAACCGGCGGCTGCTACGACTACGTGGCGGGCGACCGCACCGCGCGCCCGTCGAAACTCGTCGACGAAATGATCGTCGCCTACTCGAAAGAAGTGAACACGGAGCGCCGCAAGATCCGCGACGACGAAATCGTCGAGCGGCTCGTGTTTGCACTCGTGAACGAAGGCGCGAAGATTCTCGAAGAAGGCATTGCGTCGAAGGCGTCGGATATCGACATGGTCTATCTGACCGGCTACGGCTTTCCGCTTCATCGCGGCGGGCCGATGCTCTACGCGGACACGGTCGGGCTTTACAACGTCGAGCGCGCGATCCGCCGCTATGCCGCGCAGCCGAATGGCGACGCGTGGCAACTTGCCGCGAGCATCGCCGAACTCGCGGCTGCGGGCCGCGGCTTCAACGGCTAAACCGGCTGAACCGACGCAAGCTCCGCTTAGTCACGAACGACAAAGGTGACGCTTCCTTGCATTGCCGCGCATCGACGCGCGCGCCACCATCGACACTGAACACGCAGGAGATTCGCATGACCGACGCCGTAATCGTATCGACCGCTCGCACCGGGCTCGCCAAATCGTGGCGCGGCGGTTTCAACATGACTCACGGCGCGACGCTCGGCGGCCACGTGACGAAAGCAGCCGTGGAGCGCGCGAAGCTCGATCCGGCGCGCGTCGAGGATGTCATCATGGGCTGCGCAAATCCGGAAGGCGCAACCGGCATGAACATCGCGCGGCAGATCGCTTTGCGGGCCGGCTTGCCGGTCACTGTGCCGGGCATGACGGTGAACCGTTTCTGTTCGTCGGGACTGCAAACTATTGCGCTCGCTGCACAGCGGGTGATTGCCGGCGAGGGCGATGTGTTCGTCGTGGGCGGCGTGGAATCCATCTCCTGCGTGCAGAACGAGATGAACCGCCACATGATGACCGACGGCTGGCTCGCCGAGCACAAGCCGGAGATTTACTGGTCGATGTTGCAGACCGCCGAGAACGTCGCGAAACGCTATGCCATTTCGAAGGAACGTCAGGACGAATATGGCGTGCGCTCGCAGCAGCGCGCCGCGGCCGCGCTGGAGGCCGGCCGCTTCAAGGACGAGATCGTGCCGTTGACCGTGCTCGCGGGCGTCGCCGACAAGGGGACCGGCCGCCTCTATACGAAGGAAGTGACCGTCAGCGGCGACGAGGGCATTCGCGCGGACACCACACTCGAAGGCGTCTCGCAGATCCGCACCGCGCTGCCGGGCGGCGTCATTACCGCGGGCAACGCGAGCCAGTTTTCCGACGGCGCGTCGGCCTGTGTGGTGATGAACGCGAAGCTCGCCGAGCGCGAAGGGCTGCAGCCGCTCGGCATTTTTCGCGGTTTCGCCGTGGCCGGGTGCGAGCCGGACGAAATGGGCATAGGCCCGGTGTTCGCGGTGCCGAAGCTGCTGAAACAGACTGGCCTGACAGTGGACGACATCGACTTGTGGGAACTGAACGAAGCGTTCGCCGTACAGGTGCTGTATTGCGCGGACAAGCTCAGCATCGACCATGACCGGCTGAACGTGAACGGCGGCGCGATCGCGGTGGGGCATCCGTACGGCGTGTCCGGCGCGCGGCTCGCCGGGCACGCGCTGATAGAAGGCAAGCGGCGCGGCGCGAAGCTCGTCGTGGTCACCCCATGTGTATCGGCGGCGGGCAGGGCGCGGCGGGTCTCTTCGAAGTGGCGTGATCACAGCAGGGCGCCACCCGTCATCGGCAGGCTCAGGGTGCCCTGGTCGATGAAATGTGTGGTGCCGAACGGGCCGCCCGCGAGCTTACCGCGCAGAACGTACGGAACTTGCCCCGACTCCGCGGCGCCGGCGAAAGCGAAGGCCTGGCGCACCGCGGCGAATGCGGGCACCGTCAGCGGCACGTTCAGCACCGTTTCGCCGAAGCGCGGCACGGTGCCGCTCTGATCGCTCACGCCGCTCGCGAACGATTTGCCGTTCAGTTCGAGATCGAGCGACACGCCGTTGAAGCTGACCGCCGAATTCGGATTCTGCACCCGCAGCTTGACGTTAAAACGCATTTCGAGACCCTGGCCTTCAAGGGGTTCGATGCCGGCCACGTTCACGCGCAGCGGATCGCCGCCGAATAGCCCGGCGCAGGCGGTGAGCGTCAGCGTACACGCGACGACAGCGCACCACGCGGCCGCACGGCGCAGGCTCGCACTGAACAACATGCGGATGAAGGACATGACCGGCACCTCGAAGAGCGAATGGGATCATGCATTGTAGCGGGCGGCCTCCCGCGCACAGAAGCGCGTCAGGCGGCGCGCCGCAGCGTCGCTCTGACCAATTCGGCCAACTGGCGCGCGACATGGCCGGGCAGCAAGCGGCTTTTTGCGGCGCTCTGCGACGCTTGCAGCGCGAAAGCCACCGCTTCCGCGCGCGCCGCGCTGATCGACACGACGCCGCGTTGCGGCAGCACGAAGCACTGCCCTTCGCGCAGCATGATCGACGTGGACGGAACGGCGTCGCCGAGCCATGCGAGCGAATGATCGCGGAACATGAGCTGCAGATCGCCTTCCACTGCGACGACGGCGCTGCGGGCACGCAAGTCGTGAAAGGCAACCTGGCCGGCGGCAAGGTTGCATACATTGAGGGTGGCGCGGGCAGACATGGTCGTTTCCTTCGGTACCGTTTGCATGCCATCCAGCTTATTGAAGCAGCGCTGGCGGAAACAGCCGCAGCCGGCGATCATGTGAACCGGTACAAGGTGGCGGTTTGGCGTGCTGTATCGGTTGAAATGGGGGCCATGTGTATCTGTCGTGATGAGCGTGCCGTGCGCACCATCGGCTCATGAGCCGATCAGCGCGAACGCCAGCACGAAGGCCAACAGACGCAAACACACAGCCAACAGCAGCGCCAACACGAACGCCGACACCAAGCCCATGCAAGCGCACACCGTCAAGCCACTCAAGCCCGGCAAGCCGCCGAACGACGCCCCAGCGGATGAGCCGCTCTATCGTCAACTGGCGGCCCAATATCGCCGCGCGATCCGTAATGGCGTGCTGCGCCCCGGCGAGCGCATGCCGTCGATGCGCGCCTTCATGCAGCGTCACGGCGTGAGCCTCGCGACGGCAACCGAGAGTTATCGCGTGCTCGAACGTGAGGCGCTGATCGAGGCGCAGCCGCGCTCCGGTTACTTCGTGCGCGCATCGAAAAGCGCCGCCTTGCCGGCCGCGTCCGAACCGGACCTGGCGAGCATGCCCGGCGCGGCGCAGTTCGTCGGCATTCACTCGACCATTTCGGCAATCGTCTCGCAATTGCAGCGCTATCCGGACGCATTCAACCTGGGCGACGCGACCGCCTCGTCCGATCTTTATCCGACCGATGCGCTGCAGAAAGCCGCGCTGCGCGCATTGCGCCGGCGGCCCACGCTGCTCACCGCCGGTGCCGACCATGGCGACCCGGCGTTGCGCGGAATCATCGCGCGCCGTGCGCTCGATGCCGGCATTCAGATCGGCGCCGACGACATCATCATGACGCACGGCGGTATCGAGGCCGTCAATCTCGCGCTGCGAGCGGTTACCCAGCCGGGAGACACCGTCGCCGTCGAATCGCCGTGCTTCTTCGGCTTGCTGCAGGCGCTCGAAAGCCTCGGGCTGCGCGCGCTGGAAATTCCGGCGAGCCCGAGCACCGGCCTTGCCATCGAGGCGCTCGACTTCGCGTTGCACACGCATCCCGACATCAAGGCCGTGGTGGTCGTGCCGAATCTGCAGAATCCGCTCGGCTGCGTGATGCCCGATTCGCACAAGGCGAGGCTCGTCGAGCTGTGCGCGCGAGCGGGCATCGCGCTGATCGAGGACGACCCGTATCGCGAACTCGTCGACAGCGCGAAGCCGCTGCGCTCGCTGAAGGCCTGGGACACCGACGGCACCGTGATCCATTGCACCTCGTTCAACAAGACGCTCGCGCCGGGCATGCGGGTCGGCTGGGTCAATGGTGGGCGCTGGCATCCGCGTATCGGCATGCTGAAGTTCGCGCAGTCGCGTCACAACGAGCAGTTGTCGCAGGTCGTGCTTGCGGAGTTTCTGGAGACAAACGCGTACGAGCGGCATCTGCGGCGCTTGCGCGAGCGTTTGAGGTTGCAACGCGAGCGGATGGCGGCGGCGCTTGCGGCGTCCTTTCCCGAGGGCACGCGTTTCACGCCGCCCGCCGGCGGCATCTTCTTCTGGGTCGAGCTGCCGCGCACCGTATCGTCGGCCGCTTTTTTCGACGCTGCGCTGAAAGAGGGCATTCGCGTGATGCCCGACACGGTGTTTTCTAACGCGGGCCGCTTCGATCACTTCATCCGCCTCAGCGCTCCGAGCACGGACCTCGATCTCGCCGACGAAGCGCTGCGCCGGCTCGGGCCGCGTGAGCGCAATTGGGCTCCGGCGACAACGCGGACCTGTTCGCCAGCTTTAACGCTGCCGGCCGCAAAGCTGACGTCTGCGCGCCACCGCGAAACGCCACAGCGGGTATCATTTCTGCTCTTGCGGCACGGTGCGCCGCGCGCGTGAAGCCTGCTGCACCGACGGCTCGTTCGCGCATCGAGACAAGGAACGCTGAAAGCTGCAATGACCGATTCACCTTCATCCACCGCGGGCGGCGCGTCGCTGCCCGAGAGTCCTTTTGTCGACCGGCTCGGCGCGCAACTCGTGTCGGCAGCGGACGGCGCGAGCGAAGTCGTGCTGTCCCTGTTGCCGGAGCACATGAATACGTGGGACGTCGCGCATGGCGGCGTGACCATGACGCTCGCCGACGTCGCTCTGGCCATGGCCGCGCGTAGTCTCGCGGGCGACGGCGTCGGCGTCGTCACCGTCGAAATGAAGGTCAACTTCATGCAGCCCGGCCGCGGCGAATTGCGCGCGACCGCGCGCGTGCTGCACCGTTCGACCACCATGGCCTATTGCGAAGGCGAGATCCGCGACAGCAAAGAACACTTCGTCGCGAAGGCGCTCGGCACCTTCAAATACATGCACATGCGCCGCCTCGCCGTGGGCCGCGACGTGACGCGTCAGCGTCTGCGCAGCGACCCGTCGGCGAAACCCGGTTCCAGCGACGGTTGAGCACACGCGCCACAACAGAGCAAGCGGCCCATCCGCAACCCAAGGAGACGATCGACATGCCACAGATCAACCGCCAGTTCGTGCTGGCTTCGCTTCCGCAAGGCGCCGTCACGCCCGGGAACTTCCGCCTCGTCGAAACGCCGCTCGCCGACGGCGAAATCCGCGTGCGCAATCACTACCTGTCGCTCGATCCCTATATGCGCGGCCGCATGAACGACAGCAAGTCGTACGCGCCGCCGCAGCCGCTCGATGAAGTGATGATCGGCGGGACGGTCGGCGAAGTGGTCGCGTCGAAGAATCGGAAGTTTGCGGTCGGCGACAAGGTCCTCGCGATGTTCGGCTGGCAGGAATACGGCACCTCGAACGGCGCGGGCGTGCAGAAGGTCGACGACACGCATGTGCCGCTGTCGGCTTATCTCGGCGCGGTCGGCATGCCGGGCGTGACCGGGGGTGGTACGGGCTGAACCGCATCATTGCGCCGAAGGCGGGCGAGACCGTCGTGGTCAGCGCGGCGAGCGGAGCGGTGGGCAGCGTGGTCGGGCAACTGGCGAAGCTGGCCGGCGCGCGCGGTGGGCATCGCCGGCGGTGAAGAAAAGTGCCGCTACGTGGTGGAGACGCTCGGCTTCGACGCGTGTGTCGACTACAAGGCCGGCAATCTGTATCAGGACCTGAAGGCGGCGACGCCCAACGGCGTCGACGTTTGTTTCGAGAACGTCGGCGGCGAGGTGCTCGACGCGACGCTCGCGCGCATGAACCCGTTTGGCCGCATCGCGGTATACGGATACATCGCGGGCTACGACGGCCAGCCGGTGCCGCTCAAACACCCGTCGCTCATACTGACGCAGCGCCTGCTCGTGCAGGGCTTCATCGCGAGCGAGCATATGGATGTCTGGCCGGAAGCGCTCGAGCAGCTCGGCACGCTGGTCGCGCGGAAGAAGCTGCAGTATCGGGAGAGCATCGCACAAGGGCTCGATGCCGCGCCCGAAGCGTTCATCGGCCTTCTGAAGGGCAGGAACTTCGGCAAGCAGCTCGTCAAGCTGATTTGAGGGAGCGAGCGACGCGGCTCAGCGAGCGAGGCGCCTGTTGCGTCGCCCATCGAGCCGCGCATGCAAGCGAGCGTGGACAAAAAGCAGCCCATCACGGAGTCGACGGATGTTCGAATTTGCATGTAAGGTCACGGTCATTACCGGCGCGGCGAGCGGCTTTGGTGAGGCGTTCGCGCACAAGGCCGCGGCGCTGGGCATGAAGCTCGTGCTCGCGGACGTGAACGCCAACGCGCTCTCGCAAACCGTCGAAGCGTTGCGCGCAGCCGGCGCGGACGCGATCGGCGTGCCTACCGACGTGTCGAGCGCGGCGCAGGTCGAGGCGCTCGCCCACGCCGCGCTCGAGGCATTCGGCAAGGTCCATCTGCTTTTCAACAACGCGGGCGTGGGCTCAGGCGGCTTCCTGTGGGAGAGCTCGGCAAACGACTGGGCGTGGGTGTTCGGCGTGAATGTGATGGGCGTCGCGCACGGCGTGCGCGTGTTCGCGCCGATCATGCTCGCGCAGAACGAGCCGGCGCATATCGTGAACACGGCGTCCGTGGCAGGTCTTTTGTCGCCGCCCGCGATGGGCGTCTATAACGCGTCGAAACACGCCGTGGTGTCGCTCACTGAGACGCTCTATCACGACCTGCAACTCGCGCAGGCGAGGCGCGACGCGAGCAGCGTAGTCGGCTGTTCGCTGCTGTGTCCGGCCTTCGCGCCGACCGGCATTGCGGATGCGGAGCGCGCGCGGCCCGCGGAGCTGCGCAACGAAAACCAGCCGACGCGCTCGCAGATCGCCGCCGGCAAGCTGGGCGCGGCCGAGGTCGCCGGGCTCACCTTCGACGCCATCGCAAAACGGCGCTTCTACATCATCACGCACCCGGCCATCATGGCGACGGTCAAGCTGCGTCACGCGGATATCGAGCAGTTGCGCGATCCGACCGATCCAATGTCGCTGAAGCCGGAAGTCACGAGCGCGGCTGCCGACTGAAGCCGATGCCGCGCTTGACACTGCACCTGACACCGCACGCGGCACCACGCGCCATGCCGCGCGTTTTTTCAACCTCCCGCGCCTCTTCGCCGTTTCACGTCACATGCCCTTGAATCCGAAGATCGAGCAGGTGCTCGACATGATCGCGCGCGCAAAGCGCCCGAAGCTCCACGAGATGACGCCGCAAGCAGCGCGCGCGTCGTACGAGAAAAGCGCGCCGATTCTCGAGATCGCGAGCGCGCCGATGTTCGCCGTGGAAGACCTGCGCATCCCGACCCGCGACGGCGCGACGATCGGCGCGCGCCTTTACTACGCGCAGGCGCCGAGCGGGGCCGAGCCCGCCGCGGCGCTCGTCTACTACCACGGCGGCGGCTTCACCGTGGGCAGCGTGAATACGCACGACGCGCTCTGCCGGATGTTCGCGCGCAACGGCAAGTGCGTGGTGCTCTCGGTGGATTACCGGCTCGCGCCCGAACACAAATTCCCGACCGCCGTCGACGATGCTTTCGATGCGCTCGCCTGGCTGCACGGGCACGCCGCGGAATTCGGCATCGACAATGAGCGGCTCGCGGTGGGCGGCGACAGCGCGGGCGGCACGCTTGCGACGATCAGCGCCGTGCTGGCGCGCGACGCCGGTATGGCACTCGCGCTGTAGTTGCTGATCTATCCGGGCACGACCGGCTATCAGCAGACCGATTCGCACTCGCGTCTCGCCGACGGATTCCTGCTCTCGGGCGAGACGATTCAATGGTTCTTCGCGCAGTACGTGCGCGGCACGCGCGATCGCGACGACTGGCGTTTCGCGCCGCTCGATGGCACGCGCGGCGCGCCGGATTTCAGCGGCCTCGCGCCCGCATGGATCGCGACCGCCGAATACGATCCGTTGAGCGACGAGGGCGACGCCTATGCGGACAAACTGCGCGCCTGTGGCAACGCCGTGACGCTCAAGCGCTATCCCGGCATGATTCACGAGTTCTTCAAGATGGGCGGCTTCTTGCCCGAGGTCGCGCGCGCATGAGGATGCCGCCGCGGCATTGCGCGCGGCATTCGGCGTGGACTGAAGAGGCGGATCAGGCAATGGCGCGCTCGACGTTGAACGCGAAGCTACGTTCGAAGTCGCCGGGCCGCACGACGCGGTGCGAGCCGTTGTCGTCGCTGCGCTCGGCCACCGCCACGCTGACCATCTCGCCGTTGGCGACGACTCGCAGCGCGGTCGTGCCGCGCGTTCCGTACTCGGGCGTTTCGATGAATGCCGCCGACAGCGCCCGTTCGCGCTCGAGCGGAATGCCGGTGGAGGGCAACTCGGCGTCCGGCGCGACGCGCGGGTCGCGCATCAGGTCGATCAGACGCTCGAGCGGCGGCATCGCGTTGCGTGCGAGCAGCGCGGGCGCGAGATTCGAGCGATTGCAGTACCAGGCAAGTTCGCGACGCGTCCAGTCGCCGACGAGCAGATTGAAACCGTTGTAGATGTCGCCGGTTCGCGCGACCCGCTGCAGATAGGCGAGGGGCGTTTCGTGTTCAGCTGCGCTGTCGTTGCCATTGTTGTCGCGGTTCTGGTTGCCACTCTCGTTGCCGCTCTTGTTGGCATTGTGGTTGCCATTCCCGCCGCCGTTCGCCGCGGAGTTCCCGCCCACGAGCCAGTCGCTCACGAGCGTGCCGCGGGTCGGTGCATCGGCGCGCATTTCGTGCGGTGCCCGATAGTTGGTGAGCGCGGCAAAGCGGCCGTCGCGCGACATGCCGAGCCACCTGCCGCCGCCCACCAGATCGCGGCCCGCCAGCACGCCTCGGGCGTCGTCCCACCAGCCGATCGGCTGAGCCGTGCGCCGGAAGAATTCGTCGCGATGCGCGGCCAGCGTGAATAGTGGGCCGTCCAGCGCATCGGGTCGCCAGTCGAACACGATCAGGCACATCGGGGATGTCTCCGGGTTGTTGGATCGGAAAGTCGCGTCCGAACTTGCGGTCCAATTTGCGTCAGAACGCAATGGCGAACAGGAAATCAGGCGAGGGCGTCGGCGAAAAGCGGCGCGTGCGTCGACCGCGCGGCGCCGCTGCGATGGGTACGGCGAAGCGCCGCTCAAACCTCGGTGGGCAGGCCGTAGGGCAGCGCGAGAAAGCGCAGCGCCGGGCCGCCCGCGGCGCCCAGATGCACAGAGCCGCCTTCCAGCGCCGCGAGCTTGATCTCCACGAGCACATCGACGCCGTCGTCCCGCGCCGACGCGGCGTTCACCACCATGCCGCAGGGCTGGCCGGGATCGTCGGAGTGAAAGAGTTCGGCGCCGGCCTTCACGCTATCCAGTTCGCCCGCCACGTTGGCGAGCGAGGTGCGCCGCTTGATCGTGCCGCGATACTGGCTGCGCGCCACCACTTCCTGGCCGGGGTAGCAGCCCTTCTTGAAGTTGACCGCGCCCAGCACGTCGAAATTGACCATTTGCGGCACGAACTGCTCGACCACCGGCTGCGTGATGCGCGGCTCGCCCGCGCGAATATCGAGCCAGTCCCACACCGCCGGCGACACCTGTTTGAGCTTTTCGCCGAGCGCGGGCAACTGCGCTTCGATCTGCGCCTTCGGACCGACCCACAGATAGCGCAGGCGCTCGAAGGCGTCCGGCACGCGAATCAGCGAGCCCGCCGCGCCGTCCACCTTCACGTGGACGCCGTCCGGCAGCGTGTCGAACACGCCGGACAGCGCCTTGCGCACATCGCCCGCGAGGCCGATCACCGCCAGCTCGCCGCTCGCATCCGCGAGTTTCGCCTTGGCGCGCAGGATGAACATGGAGAGCCGTTTCTGCACCGCCGCCTGCACGTCTTTCGAGACCAGCAGGCGGATCGCGTCGCCGCTGCGCCAGGTCAGGAACGAGGCCAGCAGGCGGCCCTTTGCCGAACAGTAACCCGCGAGGCGCGCGTTGGCGGCGTCGAGGTGCTGCGTGTCGTTCGTCAACTGACCGTGCAGGAAGCTCGCGGCGTCGTCGCCGGTCGCGTCGATCACGCCGAACTGCGTGAGCACCGCGTAGGCGCCGTGCTGCAGGACGGCGTCGAACTCATCGGCGGAGGGGCGCGGGAGGACCGGCAGCGCCGCGGCAGCCGGGCTCGACGGGGCGCCGGCCGAGGGGTTGCCTGAAGCTGCGCCTGCGGGGTTGCCTGATTCAGTAGCGAGCGGTGTGTTCATGGATTCCGGGAACAGTCAATTCTGACTTTGGCTAAGGCAAACAAGTATTATATACAGCCCAACCCAGCCACGTTTTCATGTCCCTCTTCAAGAAATGTTTGATTGCCGGCTCGACTGTCGTCGTGCTGGCCGCAGCCGCGATTGCTGGCGGATACCACTGGGCCACGAGCCCACTCGAGCTGAATCCCGCGCAACTCGACGTTACCGTCAAGCCGCACAGCAGCCTGCGCAGCGTCACGCTGCAGCTCAATCGCGGCGGTGTGCCGGTCGAGCCGGAGCTCTTCGTCATCATGACTCGGCTCCTCGGCCTGCAGAGCGAACTGAAGTCGGGCAATTACGAGTTCAAAACCGGTGTGACGCCGTACGAAGTGCTGCAGAAAATCGCTCGCGGCGACGTCAACGAATATGTGGCGACCATCATCGAAGGGTGGACGTTCAAGCGCATGCGCGCCGAGCTCGACGCGAACCCTGCGCTCAGGCACGACAGCGTCGCCATGAGCGACGCGCAGCTGATGAGCGCGATCGGCGCGCTCGAGGCGTCGATCGGCAACGGCGAGGGGCTGTTTTTCCCGGACACCTATCTGTTCGACAAGAACACGAGCGACCTCGACGTCTATCGCCGCGCGTATCGTCTGATGCACGCGCGGCTCGACGAAGCATGGCTCGCGCGCGCACCGAACCTGCCGTACAGAACGCCGTATGAGGCGCTGATCATGGCGTCGATCATCGAAAAGGAAACCGGCAAAAAATCCGACCGCCCCATGGTGGCCGCCGTGTTCGCGAACCGCCTGCGCGTGGGCATGCCGCTGCAGACGGACCCCACCGTGATCTACGGCATGGCCGAGGCCTACGCTGGCCACATCCGCAAGAAGGACCTGCAGACGGACACTCCTTACAATACCTACACCCGCATGGGCCTGCCGCCCACGCCCATCTCGCTGCCCGGCGTCGCCTCGCTGCAGGCGGCGATGAACCCGGCGCAGACGAGCGCGTTGTACTTCGTCTCGCGCGGCGACGGCAGCAGCATCTTTTCCGACACCCTCGGCGATCACAACAAGGCCGTGGACAAATACATTCGAGGGCAATAAATGGCGCGCGGCAAATTCATCACGTTCGAAGGCATCGACGGCGCCGGCAAGACGACGCATCTAGCTTGGTTCCGCGAGCGGCTCGAGCAGAAAGTGGCGGCCACCGGCCGCTCCGTCGTCATGACGCGCGAGCCGGGCGGCACGCCGCTCGGCGAGCAGATTCGCGAGATCGTGCTGCATCAGAAAATGGATCTCGAAACCGAGGCGCTGCTGATGTTCGCGCTGCGCCGCCAGCATCTCGCGGAAGTGATCGAGCCGGCGCTCGCGCGCGGCGACTGGGTGCTGTCGGACCGTTTCACCGACGCCACGTTCGCCTACCAGGGCGGCGGGCGCGGCCTGCCGCGCGACAAGCTGGAAACGCTTGAGCGCTGGGTGCAGGGCGGCTTCCAGCCGGATCTGACCGTGCTGTTCGATCTCGCGCCGGAAATCGCCAACGAACGGCGCAGCGCGGCGCGCGACCCGGATCGCTTCGAGAGCGAATCGGCGGCATTTTTCGAGCGCACGCGCGCCGAATATCTGCGCCGCGCGGAAGAAGCGCCTTACCGTTTCGCTATCATTGACTCTTCGCAGAGCATTGTACGCATTCAGAAACAGCTTGAAGAACTGCTCACAATTCTTTGATTATATGCCGCTATAAGAGCGGCTCATGAACGGCCTGTGAGCTCGCGTCATGCGCGAGATAACGCTCTCAACGGTTTGATTTTAAAGACGAACAATGATTTATCCGTGGCAAGCCGATGACTGGAACCGCCTTCAGCAATTGCGCGGCCGCTGGCCGCATGCGCTGCTGCTGCACGGCCAGGCAGGCATCGGCAAGCTGCGCTTCGCGCAGCACCTCGCTCAGGGCCTACTGTGCGAGGACCGGCGGGAGAACGGCGAGCCCTGCGGCGCGTGCGTCGCGTGCAACTGGTTCGCGCAGGGCAACCATCCCGACTACCGGATCGTCGTGCCCGAGGCGCTGGCCGCCGAGGCGGGCATCGGCAACGGCGCCGACGACAAAGCCGAAAAAGCCGACGGTGACGAGGGCAAGAAAACGCGTGCGCCCAGCAAGGAAATCAGGATCGAGCAGATTCGCGGCTTGCTGGACTTCGTCGGCGTGGGTTCGCACCGCGGCGGCGCTCGCGTGGTCGTGCTGTACCCGGCCGAAGCGCTGAACATCGCGGCGGCCAACGCGCTTCTCAAGACGCTCGAGGAGCCGCCCGCGGGCGTCGTGTTCCTGATGGTGTCGGCACGGATCGACCGGCTCTTGCCCACCATCATCAGCCGTTGCCGCCAATGGCCGATGAGCCTGCCGGCGCCGCAAGCCGCCACCGAGTGGCTCGCCGCGCAAGGCGTGGAAGAGGCGCCGGCGCTGCTCGCCGAGGCGGGCGGTGCGCCGCTCACCGCGCTCGCGCTTGCCAGCGACGAAAACCGCGCGTTGCGCGACTGGACGCTCAAGCAACTGGCCGCGGGTCCGCAGTGCGACGCCTTCGCCTGCGGCGAGGCGCTGCAGAAGCTGCCGGTCCCGCTCGTGCTCGGCTGGCTGCAACGCTGGATGTACGACCTGCTGGCCCAGCGCACCGCCGGTGCGCCGCGCTATTTTCCGCAAGCGTCGGCGGCATTGACGCGTTGCGCGGCGCAGGCCGACGCAAGCGCGTTCGCGCGCTTCATACGGACCGTTACCCGGCAGCGCGCGGTCGAGAATCATCCGCTGAACGCGCGGCTCGTGTTCGAGGAACTGTTTCTCGGCTACCGCGAGTTGTTTGCATGACGCGGCGCAGCCCGGCCCGCGTCGCTTTCATTTTTCTCCGCAAGCCGTCCGCCGAAAGCACCATGAGTCTTTCTTACCGAGATGCCACGCTCGACGATCTGCCCGCCATCGTCGCCATCTACAACTCGACGATCGCCTCGCGCCAGGTGACCGCCGATCTAGAACCGGTCAGCGTCGAAAGCCGGGTGGCGTGGTTTCATGCGCATGGGCCGCAGAAACGTCCACTGTGGGTCGTGGAAGACGCGCAAGCGCTTGGCCGCGTGATCGCATGGCTCAGCTTTTCGGACTTTTATGGCCGCCCGGCCTATCAGCGCACCGCTGAAGTCAGCATCTATCTGGACGAACGCGCGCGGCAAGGGCCTCGGCAAGCAGTTGCTGGCGGCCTCGCTCGCAGCGGCGCCGGCGCTCGGCGTCGACACCGTGCTCGGCTTCATCTTCGGCCACAATGAAGCGAGCCTGCGGCTCTTCCGCGGGTTCGGCTTCGACACGTGGGGGTCGCTGCCGCGCGTCGCAGTGCTGGACGACGTGGAGCGCGATCTGGTCATTCTCGGCAAGCGGCTCGACGCGCCGCGCGCAGCCGGCTGACCCGCCTCTGGCATTCCTTTGCAGGACATCATCATGTTTGTCGATTCGCACTGTCACATCAATTTCGAAGGACTCGCCGACCGCCTGCCGCAGGTGCTCGAGAACATGCGCAGCCACTCGGTCACGCACGCGCTGTGCGTGTCCGTCGATCTGGAGACGCTGCCGTCCGTGCTCGATATCGCGAGCCGGCACGAGAACGTGTACGCGTCCGTGGGCGTGCATCCGGACCGCGAGCACATGCGCGAGCCGAGCGTGGCCGAACTGGTCGAGCTCGCCCAGCACCCCAAAGTCGTCGCGATCGGCGAGACCGGCCTCGACTACTACCGTCTGGAAGGCCGCTCGATCGCCGATATGGAATGGCAGCGCGAGCGCTTTCGCACGCATATCCGCACGGCGCACGCGACCGGCAAGCCGCTCATCGTCCATACGCGCGCGTCGTCGGAAGATACGCTGCGCATCATGGCCGAGGAGCGCGCGAGCGAGCCGGGCGGCGTCATGCATTGTTTCACTGAGCCGTGGACGGTGGCTGAGCAGGCGCTTGCGCAGAATTTTTACATCTCTCTGTCGGGCATCGTCACGTTCAAAAGTGCGACCGACGTGCAGGACGTGGCGCGCCGCGTGCCGCTGGAACGGCTGCTGATCGAGACCGATTCGCCGTACCTCGCGCCGGTGCCGTATCGCGGCAAACCCAATGAACCTGCGTACGTGGGTTATGTCGGACGTTTCATCGCGCAGCAACGCGAGATGACAGACGCGGCGCTCGCCGCCGCGACCACGCAAAACTTCTTCCGCCTTTTCAAGCTTCCCGCGCCGGTTGGCGCATGAACAACGCAATAAAATCAATAGGATATGGCAGAGCTCTAAAGTAAAACATGATGAATGATTCGACGTTGACTCACGCACCGCACACCGTAAGCACCCAGGCATCCGTGGGCTCCTCGATCCGCCGCGGCTTCTCGCGCGCGGCGCTGGCCGCGACCATAGCGTGCGCCGCGCTGAGCTCGCTGATCGTCGCGCCGGCTGTGGCCGTGCCGATCGACACGCTGATCAAGTCGGTCAAATTCGACGATGTCGACGGCGTCAGAAAGCTGCTCGCCAAGGGCATGGACCCAAACAGCGTCGACAACCAAGGCATGCCGCTCCTCGTGCTCGCCGCGCGCGAGAAGTCCGACAAGGTCGGCGCCGTGCTGCTGGCGAATCCGAAGACGAACATCGAGATCGAGGACAAAGCCGGCGAAAACGCGATGATGATGGCTGCACTGAACGGCGACCTGGGCTTCGTCAAGCAGTTGATCGCCAAAGACGCCGAGGTCAACAAGAAAGGCTGGGCGCCGCTGCACTACGCCGCGGCGAACGGCCACGACGACGTCGTGAAGCTGCTGCTCGACCATTCCGCCTACGTGGACGCGGGCTCGCCGAACGGCACCACGCCGCTGATGATGGCCGCGCGCGGCGGTCATGTGTCGACGGTGAAACTGCTGCTCGACAACGGCGCCGACCTGACCGTGAAGAATCAGATCGGCATGACGGCGCTCGATTTCGCGAAGGCCTACAAGGCGCCGGACGTGGTCGAGGGCCTGACCGCCCGGCTGCAGCAGATGCAGCAGAAGTGAAGCGCGCGGCAGACGTTCTGCGCGGCTCGCGCCGCTTCCTGCCTGAATGCACTGCCCGAAGTTGCCCGAGGTCATTGCTGAACTTATTGGCTGAAGATAGCGGCTGCCGCCTGCTGCCACAGGCTAAAACAGTGCAGAATGACGACTTTGGCGCGCCTTGCGCGCGCCGTCCGATGCGGCAACAGACCGCCTGATAAACGACCTGGAAAGGAACACCATGCTGCGGGCCTTGATTTTCGCCAGCGCGTTTGCCGTACCGTTGTCGGCGGCCGCGTTTACGGGAGGCGACCTCAACAAGCTGTGCACGAAGACCGACGTGGCGTCGCGCAGTGCGTGCGCCGCCTACATCGAAGGCGCCGCCGACGGCATCTTCAATACGATCGACGCGATCGGTGGCACCACGGGGCCGCGCGTCGGCCAGTACTTCTGCTTGCCGCAAGATGCACGTTCGGCGCAACTGACGGATGCGGTGCGCAAGTACATCGCTGAAAATCCGATCGTGGCGGGCTACAACGCGAGCACGGCGATTTCGCTCGGGCTCGGCAAGGCGTTTCCCTGCAAGAGCGGAAGTTGATGTGAGTTAAGGCGCGCCGGCCGCCATCGGGGAGGCGATCATTCAGGCCCATCCGCTCGATACCGCCGACAATCTGCATGCGCGGCGCATTCACACGCAGGCGAGGGTGCTGGCGCGCTCGGTCATGTTCGTGATCGTGATCGTCGGCGGCGCTTTGATGACGTTTCCGAATGTCCGGCAGATCGGCGCGAGCCTGCTCGCCTCCGCCGGCGTGGCCGGTCGGTCGCCGGTATTGCCGCGCGCCCGGTGCTCGGCAACCTGATCGCCGGTTTGCAGATCGCGCTGTCGCAGCCGATCCGGCTCGACGACGTCGTCATTCAGGGCGAGTGGGGACGCATCGAGGAAATCACCGGGACCTATGTGTCGGTGCGCCTGTGGGACCAGCGGCGCCTGATTGTGCCGCTGCAATGGTTTATCGAAAATCCCTTTCCGAACTGGACGCGCAGCAGCTCGCAGATTATCGGCACGGTGTTTCTCTACGTCGATTACCGGATGCCGCTTGCCCCGCTGCGCGAGGAGCTGGCCCGCATCGTCGAGGCGGCGCCCGAGTGGGACCGGCGCGTGCAGGTGCTGCAGGTGACAGAGGGCACCGAGCGCTCCATGCAGTTGCGCGCGCTCGTGAGTTCGCTCGATTCGGGCCTGAACTGGGACTTGCGCTGCCGCGTTCGCGAGGGGCTGATCGACTTCGTCCAGAAGCACTATCCGCAGTATCTGCCGCGCACGCGCGCCGAAGTGTCGGCGGAACTGGAGAACGGTAAGGGCGAGCCGCTCCACTGGGTGCCGCGCGGCGCACGCACGCCGGCCGGCAGCACGGCGGCGCATACCGAGGCGGACCCGGTGGCGAGCCGCCCGGGCACGGCGCCTGAGATGATCGCGGTGCGCGAACAGATCCGCTCATGGCGCTTTTACGATCACTTCCGGACGGACGTCGACGCGCCCGCGCGCATGCCGCAAGTGGGCACCCATACGCCGGTGCTGGCGGACGACGGCGCCGACCTTGCCGCCGCGCTGCAAACCATCCGCGAGATCGGCGATCTGACCGCGCTCGACGCCGCTATCGACGACGCGTTTCCCGGCTCCCGGCTCGAGATTGCCGCGCAGGACGGCCGCTTAAGGGTGCTGAGTTGTCGGATGGCACGTTGCGCTATCTGCTGCTCGTGGCCGCGCTGTTGACGCCGCGGCCTCCAGCGCTGCTGGTGCTGAACGAACCTGAAACGAGCCTGCATCCGGATCTGCTGCCGGCGCTCGCGCGGTTGATCGCGCGAGCCGCAGCGCATTCGCAGATACTCGTCGTCTCGCACGCAGCGCGCCTGATCGCGGCGCTGGAGCGCGAGGAGGCGAGCGAGTCGCTCGTACTGGAGAAGCATTTCGGCGCCACGCGTCTCGTGGGTGCCGACGAACGCGACGTGCCGGCGTGGAAGTGGCCGTCGCGCTGAACTACGCGGTGCGCGATGCGTCCTTTATTTCGTTGCCCGGCGGCTTGTAAGCTGACTGTAACGGCACTCAGGAAATGCAATAACGGGCGCTTTTTAGCCCTCGCCAGGGAATAATGCTTCGATGCCAGCCGCGCACGCGTGCGGCCACCGTGCATTGGATCGTAGACCGGCGCCTACATGGCGCCACTGACGGCGCCTCAAAGCGCGAGCTCCGGACAAGCCGGGCCGCGAGCCGTCAGTTCATGGAGACAACTATGAAGATTGCGCAGATCGCCCCGTTGACCGAATCCGTGCCGCCGAAGCTCTATGGCGGCACCGAGCGCGTCGTGTCGTACATCACCGAGGCGCTTGTCGAGCTCGGCCACGACGTGACGCTGTTCGCAAGCGGCGATTCCGAAACCAGCGCGAAGCTCGAGGCCGTGTGGCCGCGCGCGCTGCGCCTCGACCCGGGCATTCGCGATCGCGTCGCGCCGCACATGCTGCTGATGGAACTGGTGCGCCGCCAG
This sequence comes from uncultured Paraburkholderia sp., assembly GCA_940746715.1. Lineage (GTDB taxonomy): Bacteria > Pseudomonadota > Gammaproteobacteria > Burkholderiales > Burkholderiaceae > Paraburkholderia. The sequence continues at coordinate 71,372 of CALNWN010000001.1, read as the reverse complement.
GCCGACCAGTTCGATGTCCTGCATTTCCACCTCGACTATTACTCGTTCTCGGTGTTCCAGCGGCAGGAGACGCCGTTCGTCACGACGATGCACGGCCGCCTCGACCTGCCGGAGCAGCAGCCCGTGTTCGACACATTCAACACCGCACCGGTGATTTCCATTTCGAATGCGCAGCGCCATCCGCTGCCGCAGGCGCGCTGGCTCACCACGGTCTATCACGGCCTGCCTGAGCAGTTGTATACGCCGCAGCCGGTCGAGCAGAAGTACCTGGCGTTTCTCGGGCGCATATCGCCGGAAAAACGGGTCGACACCGCTATCCGGATCGCCGGCCGCTGCGGCATGCCGATTCGGATCGCCGCCAAGGTGGACGCCGCGGATCGCGAATATTTCGAACGCGATATCCGGCCGCTGCTCGACTTGCCGCATGTCGAGTTCATCGGCGAGATCGCGGATCATCAGAAAGCGGAGTTCCTGTCGGGCGCGCACGCGCTGCTGTTTCCGATTGACTGGCCCGAGCCGTTCGGCCTCGTGATGATCGAGGCGATGGCGTGCGGCACGCCGGTCGTGGCGTTCAACCGCGGCTCGGTGCCGGAGGTACTGGAAGACGGCCTGACGGGCTTTATCGTCGAAGACGAGATCGGCGCAGTGGCGGCTGTCAACCGTCTGCACAAGATGCCGCGCGCGGGCGTGCGGCGGCGCTTCGAGGAGCGCTTCACGTCACACCGCATGGCGCAGCAGTATGTCGATGCGTATCAGTCGGTGATCCGCGCGCAAAAACGCTCGCGCTTCAAGGTCGTGGATAGCTCGGGGCGTTGACGCCCGCGAGCGCGGGCGAGCCGGCTTCAACGGAGTCGGCCCGCCCACGGTCCGCAAAACATCGGCTAGCCCGGCCGGCGCCTGTGATGAGCGCCGGCCTTGCTGTAAGAGGTCGAGTCGCGAGCCGCCTCAATGGCGTCGTCGCGACGGTTGCGCGGAGATCGCGTTTTTCACGCACCTCTCAAATCTTCAGGCGCGAAACCTTCGTGCCTTGCAACGACAGATCGCCCATCAGCCCGGCATTGGTCAACACGAATACCTCGACCGGCGCCGTGGCCGTGTTCGAATCGATCGCGCCGTTTGCACCCATTTTCACGAGCGCGACGGACGCGTCGCCGCCCACCGACCAGCCGTCTGCGTTGCGGAATTTGTCGAGCGCGTCCTGCGTCATGAACAGGAAGATGATCGCCTTCGACTGCGCGCCGGCCTGCAGTCCGACCGAGCCGGAAATGGTGCTGTAGTAGCCGACCGTGCTGCCGCCCACGCGCAGCGAGCCTTCGCCGTACTGACCGCCCACAATGAAGCCCGCCTGCAGCACCGACGGGAACACGAGCACGCCGCGCGCCTTTGAGACGAGTTCGCGCGAACCCTTCACGGTCGTGTACAGCCGCGACATGGTGCCGTCGACGTCCGCGTCGATCGAGCGGCGTTTGGAGGAATCGGTGGCGGCGGTGTCGTGGCCGCCGGTGTTGGTGGTACATCCGGCGAGAGTAAGGCCTCCGAAAGCGAGCGCAGCGGTTGTCTTCAACATGAAGTGTCGTCTTTGCATCGTTTTTCTCCGTATGGTTCCGGGGCGCAACCGCGAGAAAGTGCGTGGTTGCCTTTGAGTTATATCACACGGGAGGTCAAAAGGCGCCCTCGCTCGCAGGGCGAAAAGCCTTACGTGGCGGGGCTTTGCGGCAGATCGAAAAGAGCAGGCTGTAAATTTGACCGGCCACGCGGCGACCCTTGCCGGCGGCGCGCGAGCATGGTCGAGCGCGGTTTTGTGCAGTGAGTTTCGAGCGCGCGAGTCGCCGGACAGGTGAGCCGGAGCGCGCGTCGTCGCCCATTTTTACCGACTCGGGCGCGCGGCGTTTCGGCTTCGCATCGGATCGAAAGTGTTGCCTGCATGCTGCACAAAAAGCGCCTTGCGCGGACTATCCGCCGTGGTTGGCCGGGCTCTTGACGGCGGGCGGGCGCCTCAGCGCGCGGCGCACCCCGCCGATCAATACGCCGATGAACAGCAGCGTGAGCGCCGGCACGACCCAATAGCAGACGAACGCATGCCACAGATAAACCATCAGAGTAGAGCGGCGCACGCTGTATTAGTTGCGGGCGTCCTGCTGACGCGGCGCGTTAGCCGCGAGCACGTCGGCGGGACAACCGGCGGCCTGTGCGCCTCGTCCGGCTTGCCGTGGCAGCGCGCGGGGGCGCCGGCCGCACGTTGCGCGTCGGTGAAATTCCAGGTGGTCAGCGCGCGGTCTAGGTCGACGGCGTTGTAGGCCATCTCCTCGCGAATTTCGCTGACTTCAACGATCGCCACGGGCACCGCCCAGAATACGATGACGACCAGCCACCGCCTGAACCAGCGGTTTTTATGCTTCGATACCATCCTTGCCTCCAATCGATGCTTTGCGGCATCAACGACAAGATGGCGGCCCGTATGAATGTTGTGTGGGGTGGGCCGTCTCCGCAGCCATCATAGAAGAAAAACGGCGCGTTCGGGCGGGAGCACTGCGAAGGGCGGGCGAAGCGCTCAACGGAAAAGCGCGAATGGAGCGACGTAAAGCTAGCTGAGCGACGCAAAACGAAGCGACGTCGGTATGCAGCGCCGCGCAAGCCGCGCGGCGCGTGGGCAATGCTGCGGATCAGTTGGCCGGAGCCGACGAGAGACAGCTCTTCATGAACGCCTTGCGCTCATCGCCTTTCTTGCCGGCGGCTTGCGTGTTGCAGGCCTTCATCTTGTCCTGCTGGCTCATGGGCGCGGCGGCCGGTTTCGCCGACAGGCAGCTCTTCATGAACGCCTTGCGCTCGTCGCCTTTCTTGTCGCCGGCCTGCTTGTTACAGTCAGCCATTTTCGTCTGCTGGCTGTTCTGCGCGAACGCGGGCGAAACGAGGACGGCGCCGAGTACCATGGCGGCGATTGCGGATTGGATTTTCATGTGACACTCCATCGGTGTGGAAACGTTTTTGGTCGTCATGCACGTGGGCGTCGACGGCATCCGGCCCTCGGCAAGTCCATTATGGCAAATGCTGTCTGCATCAACGGTCAAAACTGCGTTCCCGTTGACAACGGCGCCCGCTCGTTTTCCCTGATGAAGCAGCGCGCGCCGCAATAATCGCCCGAATGCCGGTGGGCAATAATATTATGCATTGTAGATTAAATGATGATGCAATTCGACTGTAATTCGCTGCCTGCGTCGGCCGCCAGCAAGGGTGTGAAAATTCGCCGTGCATTGTTCCGCTCACGCGTGCATTTGCTGCGAATGCACATGAATGGGAATTGGTAAGGAAATCCTTAACGCGAATCGGTGTCCCGTCGCGTCTTTTTGCCGTCTACGCGCTGCGCGGTGTGATTAAGCTGTATTAACCCGGAGGAGCTTGCCATGCACTTTTTGTTGACGACTACCTGGAACGGCGCGGCGAGTACCGCGACTCGCATCTGAAACTCGCGTGGGCGGCGGCGGAGCGCGGCGAACTCGTGCTTGCCGGTGCATTGACCGAACCGGTGGATACAGCAGTGCTGCTTTTCACCGGCGACACGCCTCGCGCCGCCGAGGCCTTTGCCGAGGCCGACCCCTACGTGCAAGCGGGTCTCGTCACACGCTGGCGCGTGCGCGAATGGACCACGGTGGTGGGCGAGGGGGCGGCCAGGCCGGTCCGTTAAAAGGCTCGCCCCGAGCCGCTACCGGCCAACGAATGGGCGCCCGCCCGCGGCGCGGCGGCATCCTTGAGATAAGCCGCGGGCCCGCATTGCCACATCGATGTCATCGGCCGGAGAACCGTGGACTCGCTGCGCACGCAACGAAGTCGCGCATTCGGGCGGACGAAAATTCGCTGCAATTTATCGCATCATGGTGCTGTCGAATTCGAGCCGGCCATTCAGTGCCTTTGCCGTTTTTTTGGCAGGCATTTGCGGCGCTTTTGCCGGTTCCGGTCGTCCGCATTAGCCATTCCGTCGCTATGGCAAGAAGCATTTCCGTTACGGCATGACGTGAATTAAGCGAGTGAAAACGACAAGTTTGTTTCTATCCGTAACACTTGTCTCAACGATATTCACGCAAACCCTAGTGATGGTATGCTTCGTGCACAATTCTCCCATGCACGAGTGAGACCACGTTTTGTGCTTCGCAATAGGGATAAACCGCACTAACCCGGGGCGGTGTTTGACCAGCCAACAGAACGTACAAGACATATTTGTGCAACCGAGGGTGACACACGGATCGTGAAGGTTGAATCCGTGGTCCGCCCAAAGCCGCGGCCCGGCCAGGCTGCGTGGAGAAAATCCATGTTTTTCGATGAGCTAAGCAATGACGAATGGGCGCTGCTATCAGCGCTTGTCTCCGATGAGCCGGCCGTCCGTCTGAACCGACGCGGGCGGCCCCGCGCCGACCCACGTGTCGTGGCCAATGCCGTTTTGTGGATCCTGCCGGAGAGCCCTGGTCGAAGCTGCCGGGCCGCTATCCGTCAGGCCCGACCTGCCGGCGCCGTTTCGAGGAATGGCAACTGAACGGCACGCTGCTCGAGATGGTTCGGCTTCTGTCGAGCAAGGGCCGCACATTCGCGTATATCCCGCAGCCGGCGCCGCCTGTTGCGGCCAAACCCGCAGCAGCCGTCGTGGAAGCGCCCAGCACGCGCGACGAGAGTCCGCGCGGCGTGTCGTGGCGAAGCCCCGAGTCGTGGCAGGCACCGGGCACGGGCGGCAACCGGTCGAACGCGTTTGACGCAGGCCCTATGTCCCATATGTCCCATGCGTCCCTTGCGTCGGATGTCTCGCCGGCGCGGGCATGGGGTTTAGCCGATCCGATTGCGGACATCACGCGTCAACTGGCAGGTTTCGATCACGCCGCGCCCGGCGCAGCGTACGCTACCCGGGCAACGCAGGCCACGCACGCCATACCGCGCGCGCCGGCCTTGCCGACGCCGTCCGTCGCTTATGCGCCGCGCCCCGCGCTGCGGACCGACTTGCGCGCCACGAACGAAGCGGGCGCGGTCGGCGCGGCAATGCAAGGCCTCGACGCAGCCATTGCATCGGCACGCGCAGGCTCGCAGGCAGCGCTGCCGCGCAGCCCGCTGTCGACGAGTCTCGCGCCGCGCGGGTGGCAGGTCGCCGAGCGGCATGGCTATCTGATCTATGTCGCCGCCGAGCGCGTGCCCAATGCGATGTACCGCGCGTGGGCGGAGATCATGAAGGACGGCAGGCGCGTCGAACGCTCGGGCCTCGTCGGTCCGCGCTTCGCAGACGCCGCCGCGGCCGAGCATTACGCGTTCGAGTGGGCGGCGCAGTGGATCGAGCGCGAATGGGCGACGCTGGCAGCATCGCAAGCAGTCCAAACAACCCACGCAGCGGACCCAGCGCCGCCAAGTCCGCGTACCGCACGTGCAAGCGCACGCCGCGTCGCTATACGCGCAGGCGCACAAGCCGGCAGCTATGCAGAATGTCCCAGCCACTCACGCGTCTTATGCAGCGGCGCCGTCCCGTCTCACGGCGGGCATGCGTCATGTGCCCGAGCCGGTTGCCACGCCTCACGGTGCACCTTTGCATGGTGCGTTGAACGCGTTTCGCGGACCGCTGCGTCGCTATACAGGCGAACCGGCTCCGGGCGCGACCGGCGGGAAGGGTTTCAATGAGGCAGGCTTCAATGAGGCGGCAAACCCGGCACGCAGCCCGGCAGCAAGCGCCACGACTTTGGCCGATAGCGCACCGGCAGCACTCGCAGCCACCGAGCGCGACAAGGCCGAACGTTATCCGTCGCACACAGAACTCATCTCCCACGCGGGATGAGCACAACGCTTAGGCGCAGTACCCCGCGGCCGTCGGAGCAACCGCCACAGGTTCCCGCTTCATTTGCTGTGATGCAATCCCTGCAAGTCAACTCTGTGATGCAACGCTGTTCCTGCAAGTAACTCGCGCCTGATTCAGGGCATTACTCGCGCCCGTAGGTGTCGTCGAAACGCACGATGTCGTCTTCGCCGAGATACGAACCGGATTGCACCTCGATCATTTCGAGCGGCATCTTGCCGGGGTTCTCGAGACGGTGCGTGACGCCGAGCGGAATGTAAGCCGATTCGTTTTCGGAGACGATAAAGCGCTCTTCGCCTCGCGTGACGAGCGCGGTGCCGCGCACGACGATCCAGTGTTCGGCGCGGTGATGGTGCATTTGCAGCGAGAGGCGGGCGCCCGGTTTCACGACAATGCGCTTCACCTGGAAACGCTCGCCCGTGTCGACGGAATCGTAGTTGCCCCACGGGCGATGCACCTTGCGATGGTTGGCCGCTTCAATGCCGCCTTCGCTACGAATGCGCCCCACGATCTTCTTGACGTCCTGCACACGCGATTTGTCCGCGACGAGAATCGCGTCGGCGGTTTCGACGACGACGAGGTCGTGCGTGCCCACGCAGGCAATCAGGCGTCCTTCGGAATGCGCTAAGGTGGAGGAGGCGCCTTCGAACATCACGCGGCCGCGGCCCACGTTGTGCTCTGCGTCTTTCTCGGAGATGTCCCAGATCGCGTCCCACGAGCCCACGTCCGACCAGCCCGCCTGCAAGGGCACGACCACGCCCGAGGTGACGTTCTGATCGTGGCCGAGCTGCTCCACACCGCGTAGTCGATCGAATTGGAAGGCGACGCACCGAATGCATCGCGCTGCAGGCGGAAGAAGTCGCCGTCTGCCTTGCCACCCTCGTAGGCCGCAGCGCAAGCTTCATAGATGGCCGGCTGGAAGTGGCGGATCGCCTTGAGCCATGTGGATGCCCGCATGATGAAAATGCCGCTGTTCCACCAGTATTCGTGCGATTGCACATAGCGCTGCGCAAGTTCGAGATGCGGCTTTTCGACGAAGCGATCCAGCTTGTGCGCGGCGACAGAGACGTCCTGTCGAACTTCATCAGGATTGCCAGGCGTAGCGATCGCGTCGCCGATCCGGATATAACCGTAGCCCGTTTCCGCGCGGGTCGGCACGATGCCCATCGTGACGATCTGGCCTGCCGCCGCATGCTGCACGCCCGCGGCGACTGCGGCTTGAAATCCTTCGATGTCGGTGACCGCATGGTCCGCGGGCATCACCACCATGATGCCGTCCTCGTCCTGCGTGGCCACCGTCAGCGCGGGCGCCGTATCGCGGCCCACCGGTTCGAGGATCAGGCGGGTCGGCTTGCCGCTCGTGCGCAACTGCTCAGCGGTCGTGAAGCGTTGCTCTTCGTTGGCGACCACGACGAGTTGACCGGTTAGCGGATAGCCGGCGTCCAATCCGTCGAGACGGCGCGTGGTGGATTGCAGCAGCGACTCATCGCCGAGCAGGCCGATCAACTGCTTGGGATGCTGCTCGCGCGACATCGGCCACAGCCGCGTGCCCGAGCCGCCCGCCAGAATCACAGGATGAACCTTCAGTTTAACGTGTGCGGACGCGGCTTCTCTCGGCTGGGTGTCGGCGGACGCGGCCGTAACCGGAGCGGTCATGATGGACTCCTCAGGACTGGTTGAATGCGTCGAGTTTTATCACGAACATTCAGGTCAATAAAGGCGCGTTAAATGAAAACTATATGGATTGGCGGATAAGGCGGCGCCTTGATGAATCAAAAATGTCGCCGTTAATTTCATAAAAAGATAAATTTACGTTGAAAAAATTGGCGGGCATTTTTTTACACCGCCGCTTGCGTCAGGAATGGTAGAGGCGTTGGGGTCGCGTGAGAGCCCGAAATCCCATGCAAAAAGCCACTTTTTGCCACAAGAAGGCCACGAAAAAGCGTCGTTCGTCTCTCCGTTCCGGTAAAACTTGCCACATAAAATCCATCAAAAAATATTGCAATTTCCCCGATACATTTTGAGATTTTTGCGGCCTTGCGGCGCGAATTTTAATAGCGCTTTATCTATACCTGTAGAAAGACATTCACTCATTCCGAGACACGTTTTTCGCAAGCGGCCGAGCGGCCGGTTTGGCAAAGCGGAAAACGTCATTGCAATTAGCACGGCTTCGATCGGCTTCGCGTCCGGCAATGGCATTGCCGACGCGCATGCCGGCGTGGCGCGTGCCGCAGCCGGAACGATTGGCCCCGGGAAATTCAACCGGGCGGCCAGCTGGATGGCCCACTGAATGCCGAACTGAAGAGCCGACTAACGAACGGGATGGCACTTATCTCGTCCTCGTGAGCAAGCGTGCGCAGGTGAGCGAAGTCGAAGCGCTCGACCCGGCTTCGCGCGGCAAGGTCTTTCCGCTCGGCAAGTGGGACGACCTGCCCGACGTCGCCGATCCGCACGGCGGCGAGGAATCCGCTTACAGGGAAAGTCTCGTGCTCATCGAACATCTGATCATGGGATGGCTGAAAAAAATATGCTGAAGAAAACACTCGCTACACACTGCTTCACCAACCTGAAAGCGAACTTCACAACAAAGTTCGCGACCACGCTCGCGCTGACGTCTTTGTTGTCGGCCTGCGCAACCGCACCCGGCAACTATCTCGACACGTCGCGGCTGAAAGACGACGGCCAGCATGAAAGCCAGGCCGCCGAAACCTATCCGGTTCACGTGATCGACGCGAGCGTCGTCGCCGCGCAGGCGCAGGCCGAGGCGAGTGCGCCGCCGCGGCCGCTGCCCACGTCGGCCTTCGCCGATCCGTCGCAATACGTGTACCGGCTCTCGCCGCAGGACATTCTCGGCATCACCGTGTGGGATCACCCGGAATTGACCACGCCGCAGGGCAGCACGCTGTCGGCGGGCGGCACCAGCACGCAGACCATCGCCGGCGCGTTGCAGCAGCCGTACACGGCCGCGTTGCCGGGCCAGGCCGATCCCTACGGACAGACCATCGCCGCCGACGGCACGATCTACTTCCCGTTCGTCGGCCGCATCAAGGCCGCGGGGAAGACCGTCGGCGAACTGCGCGATCAGCTTGCAAGCGGCCTCGTGCTCTATATCCGCAATCCGCAGGTCGATGTGCGCGTGCTGTCGTATCGCGGCCAGAAAGTGCAGGTCACGGGCGAAGTGAAGACGCCGGGCCCGCTCGCGGTGAGCGATGTGCCGCTCACGCTCGTCGACGCGCTGACGCGCTCGGGCGGGACGACCGCCGACGCGGACATCCAGCGCGTGCGTCTCACGCGCAACAACAAGCTGTACGTGCTCGACGCCAACCGCATGCTGGATGCCGGCGACACGACGCAAAACGTGATGCTGCAAAACGGCGACGTGATCAATGTGCCGGACCGCAGCAACAGCCGCGTGTTCGTGATGGGCGAGGTGAAGACGCCGATCCAGATGCCGATGTTGAAGGGCCGTCTGACGATCGCGGATGCGCTCACGCAGGCCGGCGGCATCTCGACACCGACGCCAATCCGCGTCAGATCTTCGTGATGCGCGGCATGCGCGAGCACCCGACCACACCGGACGTGTACCGCCTCGACATGACGCAGCCCGACGCGATCATGCTGTCCGCGCAATTCCAGTTGCAGCCGATGGATGTTGTGTATGTGGGCACCGCCGCATCGACCACGTTCAACCGCGTATTGCAGCAGGTGTTGCCGAGCGTGCAGACGCTCTTCTACCTGAAACAGCTGACGCGCTAACCAGACCCGGGATCGAATTGTGAGCAATCAAATCTCTCCACACATGGCCGGTCCGCTCAGGACCGAAGAAGAGGACGTCGTCCTCGGGCAACTGGTGCAGGTGATCCTCGACGACATCTGGTGGCTGATCGCGATTGCAGGCGCCTACTGCGTGCTCGCGAAGCCGATCTACTCGGCCGATGCCCATGTGCGCGTCGAGCAGGCGCTCACGCAGACGCAGACCGGCGCCTCGATCATGAGCGGCTCGAGTTCGCTGCCCACCGACGCCGAAATCGAAATCATCAAGAGCCGCGGCGTGGTCGGCCCCGTCGTCGAACAGATGAAGCTAAACTTCAGCGTCACGCCGAAAACCATACCGCTTCTCGGCAGCATCGCCGCGCGCATTGCGACGCCCGGCGAGCTCGCGAAACCGTGGCTCGGCCTGTCGTCGTATGCATGGGGCGGCGAGGTGGCCGATGTCGATTCCATCGACGTGCTGCCCGCGCTGGAAGGCCAGAGACGATGAAAGCGCAGGCGGGCGGCCGCTATGAACTCTACGCGGAGAACGGTGCGCTGCTCTTGCGCAGCGAGGTCGGCCGGCAGGCGCAGGGCGGCGGCGTGACGATGCTCGTCAACAGGCTGGTGGCGCGTGCAGGCGAGGAGTTCACCGTAATCCGCGCCAACGATCTCGACGCCATCAGCGCATTCCAGTCGGCGATCGCGGTGCAGGAGCAGGGCAAGCAGACGGGCGTGATCCAGATCTCGCTGGAGGACAAGAACCCCGAGCATGCCGCGCTCGTCGCCAATGCGCTCGCACAATCGTATGTGCGCCAGCACATTTCGAACAAGCAGGCCGACGCGAGCAAGATGCTCGACTTCCTGAAAAGCGAGGAGCCGCGCCTGAAGGCCGATCTCGAACGCGCCGAGGCCGCGCTCACCGCGTATCAGCGCCAGTCCGGCTCGATCAACGCGAGCGACGAGGCCAAGGTGTATCTGGAAGGCAGCGTGCAGTACGAACAGCAGATCGCTGGCCTGCGTCTGCAGATGGCGCAGCTCACCGAGCGTTACGGCGACGATCATCCGATGCTCAAGGCCGCGCGCGAGCAGATGGCCGAGTTGCAGGCGCAGCGCGCGAAATACGCGGACCGTTTCCGTGATCTGCCCGCCACCGAGGTCAAGGCCGTGCAATTGCAGCGCGACGCGAAAGTGGCCGAAGACATTTATGTGCTGCTGCTCAATCGCGTGCAGGAGCTCTCCGTGCAGAAAGCCGGCACCGGCGGGAATGTGCATATCGTCGACGCTGCGCTGCGCCCGGGCTCGCCCGTCAAGCCGAAGAAGGCGCTGATCCTGTCGGCCGCGACGATCCTCGGCTTGATCGCGGGCACCGGCTTCGTGTTCCTGCGCCGCAATATGTTCGCTCCGCAGCCTCGGCGATACACGCGAGCAGGTTCACGCTCGTGCGGCGCTCTTCGTCCATGATGCCCATCTTGATCGTGTTGCGCGGCAACTGGAGCAGATCCTCGACGCGCGCAAACAGCTCGCTCGCGAACGCCACTTCGGCCGGGCCGTGCATTTTCGGCTTCACGATATAAATGGAGCCGGTGCGCGAATTGAGCTTGTTCCTGCGGTCGTGCAGCGCGCACAACGTGGTGATCACTGCATCGAGAATACCTTCGGGAATCTCCGCGCCGTCTTTCAGCACGGCCAGATTGGTCATCAGGTGGCCGACGTTGCGGATGAAAAGGAGCGAGCGCCCATGCAGCGTGACGGGCGTCTTGCCGTCCGCGCCGATGTATTCGCGATCCGCGTTCAGACGGCGCGTGAAGGTCTTGCCGTTTTTCGTGACCTCTTCGGTCAGATCGCCGTTCATCAGCCCGAGCCAGTTGCGATAGAGCTGGACCTTGTCGTCTGCATCCACGGCCGCAACGGAATCTTCGCAGTCGATGATGGTGCTCACCGCCGCTTCCACCACCACGTCCTTCACCTGCGCGGCGTCGGTCTTGCCGATCGGGTCGTTGGCGTCGATCTGGATTTCGACGTGCAGGCCGTTATGCTTGAGCAGGACTGCGGAGGGCGCGCTCGCTTCGCCCTGATAGCCGATGAACTGCGCGGGCGTCTTGAGTTCGCTCGCGCCGTTTTTCAGCGCGACGACGAGCTTGCCGTCCTGCACGCTGTAGCGCGTCGCATCCGCATGCGAGCCGTTCGCGAGCGGCGCGGCCTCGTCGAGGAACTTGCGTGCATAGGCGATAACGGCGGCGCCGCGCACCGGGTTGAAGGTCTTTTGCCGCTCGGCGCCATCAGTGTCGGAAATCGCGTCGGTGCCGTACAGCGCGTCGTAGAGGCTGCCCCACCGCGCGTTCGCCGCATTGAGCGCATAGCGCTGATTCGACAGCGGCACCACCAGCTGCGGGCCGGCCTGTTCGGCGATTTCCGTGTCGACGTTCGCGGTGGTCGCCTTCACGCTTGCGGGCGCGGGCACGATATAGCCAATGCCTTCCAGAAACGCACGATAGGCGCGCAGGTCGCGCACCGGCCCCGGATTGGCGCGATGCCAGGTGTCCAGCTCCGTTTGCAGGCGGTCGCGCTCGGCGAGGAGCGCACGGTTTTTGGGCGCCAGCTCGTGCACGAGGGCGTCGAAACCCGACCAGAATGCGGCGCTGTCGATTCCGGTGCCGGGAAGGGCTTCCGTTTCAACGAACTGGTCGAGATTGGCGGCGACCTGCAGTCCGCCGCGCGGGTTCATCTGAGTCATCGACTGCTCCATCTGTCTGAATGGGGCCGACGTGGGTATCGGCCCGCGTTGGGGCTACTACTGGGACGCTACTTTACGGGGTGCTCAAGCGGGTCCACTGGCCGCGCCATCACGACGGCATGCGTGACGCGCGTGCAACGGCCGTCGCGACGGCGAACTCAGAGGCCGAGCGCGGCAATGCCGGCCTTCGCGATCTGCGCGTCCTGGTCGGACTTCACGCCCGACACGCCGACCGCGCCGACCACCTGACCCTCCGCGATCACCGGCACGCCGCCTTCGAGCGTACCCGAGAGCGGCGCGCTGAGGAACGCGGTGCGGCCATTGTTGATCATGTCCTCGTATACCTTGGTTTCGCGGCGGCCGATCGCCGAAGTGCGGGCTTTTTCGGTCGCGATGTAGGCGCTCGAAGGCGCGCTGCCGTCGAGCCGCAGCATGCCGAGCGGGTGCCCGCCGTCATCGACCACGACGATCGCGACGGCCCACTTGTTCTTCTCGGCTTCCGCTCGGGCGGCTTCGAGAATGCGGGTCGTTTCCGCAACGGTCAACACGGGTTTGCTCAGCATAATCAGTTTCCTGTCTGGTTCATGGTAGGAAAGCGTGGGGAAAGCTTCTACAACGGCATTCGCGATGCCGGTGCCAATCCTTGGAATTTTACGTCCAAGCGCGGCCGGACGAAACGGCCGGGCTTGGGAGGGGTTGTCAGGGGTTGCGCGGACCGTGCGAGCATGGGCAGTGGGAAGCGCCGCGCCTGCCGATTTACAATCCACCTCTATCACTTAAGAACCCTGCGACCCCACATCATGCCGACCATCAGCGAGCTTTTCGTTTATCCGATCAAATCCTGCGCGGGCATCGCGCTGAACGAGGCGCGGCTATTGGCCACCGGGCTCGAACACGATCGTTACTGGATGGCCGTCGACTCGAACGGCGAGATGCTCACGCAGCGCGCGCATCCGCGGATGGCATTGATCAAGGTGGAGATCGGGGCGCACGAACTGGTGATCCGCGCGCCCGGCATGAGCGAGCTGCGCACGCCGCTCGATGCCGCGCAGCTCGGCGAACCGGTCAAAGTGGCGACGAGAGTATGGCGCGACGCGGCCTACGGGCTCGATACCGGCGAGGCGTGCGCCGCCTGGTTTTCGGCGTTTCTGGGACTGCCGGTACGGCTGTTGCGTTTCGATCCCGAACGCGAGCGCACTGTCGATCAGGCTTACACACAGAGCGTCGGGGGCGCCACCACCTGTTTCGCGGACGGCTTTCCGCTGCTCGTGATCGGACAGGCTTCGCTCGACGATCTCAACACGCGCCTGAACGCGAAGGGCCGCCGTCCATTCCGATCGACCGGTTCCGCCCGAACATCGTGCTGAACGGGCTCGACGCCTATGAAGAAGACTACGTCGAAACGCTCGGCATCGACGGCGCGCAGGCGTCCGAGCCGCGCGTCGAGCTGCGCCTCGTCAAGCTGTGCGCGCTGCCCGATGCCGACCATCGACCAGGCGAAGGGCGAGCGCGACCCCGAATGGCCGAACGAACCGACCGACACGATGAGCATCTATCGCGCGAACCCGCAGCGAGACGGCGCGATCACGTTCGGCAACAATGCACTGGTGACGAGCGGGGCAGGCGCGTGGCTGCGCGTCGGGCAGAGCGTCGAAGCGGAACTCGGCTTCGGCGATTAGGCTGCGCGCTGACGCGGCTGGGGTTGATATGGGGCTGCGCTTCTCCTGCTTTACCTGCTTTCTACGGTTTCCATGCCGTCACGGCGTTTCAGGCAGCACGCGCGGACGCCGCGCCGTCGCACGAGGCCGCGTCTTGCGCCCACAGCGCTTGCACGCTTTCGCCGATCGCATCGCCCACCAGAATCACGGCGGGACTGCCGAAGCCGGCGGGCGTCGTCGGCATCGGCCGCGAGACGCTCGAGACGCGTGAGCAGGCGCCGCTCGTTGACGCTGCCGGCCCATTGCACGACCGCGGCAGGGTATCGCTAGGCAGGCTTTCGAGCAACGCGGCGGCGAGGCTGCCGATACGCCGCATCCCCATATAGATGGCGAGTGTAGTGCGCGTCGCCGCGAGCGCGGCCCAGTCGGGTTCGCCGTGATCCCGGGTATGCGCGGTGACGAAGGTCACGCCATGACAATGACGGCGATGCGTGAGCGAAATGCCGAGGCCCGCCGCAGCCGCACAGCCTGACGAAATGCCGTTGACGATCTCCACCGCAATGCCGGCTTCGCGCAAGCTCGCGAGCTCTTCACCGGCGCGGCCGAAGAGCAGCGCTTCGCCGCCTTTCACGCGCACCACGTGCAGCCCTTTCTGCGCGTAACGGCGCATCAGGCGCTCGATAAAAGCCTGCGGGGTCGAGCGGCAGCTGCCGCGTTTGCCGACACGAATCACGCGCGCTTGCGGAGCGAGGCTCACGATCTCGGGGTTGGCCAGGTCGTCGAGCAGCACGACGTCCGCGACAGCGAGCGCTTTCGCGGCGCGCAGCGTGAGCAGGTCGAGTTCGCCCGGGCCAGCGCTCAGTAAAGTGACCTTGCCGGAGTTCGTGTTCATAGCGATTGTCCTTTTATCTTCGGTTTGGCCGACGCCTTGCCGGGCCGCCGGCGCGCAAACAAAAACGGCGTCCGCTCGCGATAATCACGAGGGGACGCCGTTGTCCGATGTTGCTCTAGTACCGGGTGTTCGAGGCGCTGCGAGGCGCTGCTTAGCGTCTCGCACGGCGGTTCGGTCGCCGCTCGTGCTGCGTTGCATGGAGCGGCGACTCTATGCGCGCCATGCTTACGCAAAGACCAGGCCAAGCGATTGCAGTGAATGACGAGCGGGCGCTGCAGGGACGCTCAGCAGGCGCTGGCCGCGCGTGCCGGCAGGCTTCGCGCGCGTATCGCGCTGCCACCGCTTGCCGCATGAGAAGAAGCAGGCCGCGCGGCGCGCGCCCGCTTTTGGCACGGGCGAAGTGCTGCGTCGCACCATCGCTGTGCCGGGCTGCATCGAAATGCGTCGCGCAACTTGCCGGACGTAATCGCGCGCGTTTGCGCGCGAAGTCCCGCGCCGCCGGGCTCACAGGCGTAGGAAGCGTAGTTGGCATGGCCTTTGCGTTTAACCCCGCCATCGGATCAACGGCGATCCGCCGCGAGCGCACACAAAGCGCTTGCTGTAACACCAGGTTAAGGACAACGGCGTCCCCGGATTCAGTCAGCGACTGAGTCCGTGGGACGCCGTTTTCGTTTTCCGCGCCGCTTTGCGAGGCGGCGGAGGCGACGCCCGAGACGCTGTCCTGCGACCTCGCGGTTCGCGCCGTCGGTGCAAGGGCATAAAGTGAAAAATCGTTTCGGTTTCCGAAATATCTGGACGTATAAAAGCGATGCGGAAATATTCTTCGCTTGCCGCATGCATCAACGGTTTCAGGCTTCAGGAGCACGCAGTTCGGCATCAATATCGGCCCGCGTGGCATAGACGTTGCATTGACAGCGCGGGGTCAAACATAGTGATCGTTCCGGTGTGCCACGCGGCATGCGGTGAGCCGGTCGATCGAAAAACAGTTTAATGAGGATGTCTGATGAAAAACGTGATGAGCTCGCTTAAGAGCGGCGACTGGCGCGCGTTGGTGGCGTGTTTCCTCTATTTCGACACCGGCTTTACCGTGTGGGTGCCGTACGGCCCGCTTGCGCCGTTCATCAGCAAAAGCATTTCCATGACGCCCGCGCAGCAGGGCCTGCTCGTCGCCGTGCCGGTTCTCTCGGCGGCGATTCTCCGCGTGACGCTCGGCAACCTCTATCAGTCGGCCCATGGGAAGCGCATCGCGCTGCTCGGCGTGCTGCTCTCGGCGGTGCCGACCATCGTGCTACCGGTGCTGCCGTTCGTGCCGTCGTACACGCTGCTGGTGCTCGGCGTGTTTCTGGGCGTCGGCGGCGGGGCAAGCTTCGCGGTCGCCTTGCCGATGGCCGGCAGCAACTATCCGCCGAAAGTGCAGGGCCTCGTGCTGGGCCTTGCCGCCGCGGGTAACATCGGCGCGGTGCTGGACGGCTTCCTGTTCCCGCAACTCGCCACACACTACGGCTGGCAGGTGGCGACGGGCGGCGCACTGCCGTTGCTCGCGATCGCTGCGATCACGCTGTATTTCTGGGCCAACGACTCGGGCGTGAAAACGGGCAGCGTGCTGCGCGCGTTCGGCAGCTTCGTGGTCACGCTCGTCGGTCTGATCGTGCTCGTGCTGCTCGTCGAAGCGGGCATTTTCGGCGCGGGCAAGACTGGCGTGCTGCTGTTGCCCGTGATCGGCGCGCTGCTCGCGATTGCGGTGCTGCCCAAGCGCTATCGCGCGGTGCTGGCGGAGCGCGATACGTGGGTCATCATGCTCGTCTATAGCATCACGTTCGGCGGTTTCGTCGGCATGTCCTCGTATGTTTCGCTGCTGCTCACCAATCTCTATCAGCTTTCTAAAATCGACGCGGGCCTTTTCATGGCGCTGCTTGCCGCAACCGGCGCGCTGGTGCGGCCGCTCGGCGGCTTGATCGCCGATAAGGTATCCGGCGTGCGCGCACTTACCGTGCTGCTCGCAACGATCTCGCTCTCCGATTTCGTCTTCGCCGCGCTCATGCCGACGCTCGCTGGCGGCATTGCGCTGCTGGTGTGCCTCTATGTGGCGTTCGGGCTCGGCAATGGCGCGACGTTCCAGCTCGTGCCGCATCGCTGGGCGGGCCGTACCGGCTTGATGTCGGGCATCGTCGGTGCTGCGGGTGGGATCGGCGGCTTTTATCTGCCGGTCGTGATGGGCATCGCGAAGGAAAGCACCGGGTCGTATCAGATGGGCTTTGCGACTTTCGGTGCGCTCGCTGCCTGCGCGTTCCTCGCAATCGTCGCGCTGCGTCGGCCGTGGATGGCGTGGTCGATGCAATCGGCCGCTTTGCACGCTCATGCAACCGAATGACGCAACGCGCCCCTATGCCATGCTGACGGCGAGGCAATAACGCAGTGCATCGACGGCCGTGCCGGCACGCAACGACAAGCGTGCCGGCACAGCCCCGCCGATTGGGTCTTCAGAAGTAGCTATGCTCACAACAATAGAATGGTTTCAGACGACGAAGTCCGATGCAGTGGAAGCGGACGGCGTGTCCAACGAAGTATTGAGCTCGTTGATCAACATGGCCGGGCGTCAACGCATGCTTTCGCAGCGCATCGTTTTGAAGGCGATGCTCGCGCTGCGCCACAGCGACGGCGCACTCGCAATCGCTCAGGATACCTTGCGTACCTTCGCAGACAGTCACGAAGAAAATCGCCGATTTCATCGCCCGGGCGTCGGCGGCGCTCGACGCGATTGCGCGCGACTCGGCCCGAGCCGAGGACGCCGTGCATGCGCTGATCGCTTCAGCCGATCCGTTGCTGAGCGACCTGCATAGCGTGACAGCGGTCTACGAGCAGAAAAGCCGGCGAATTGCGCGCGTGCAGAAGAAGGAACAGCAGCAACTGATCAACCGCATCAAGTCGATCGCAAAGGAAGCGCATATCGTGTCCTTCAACGGTCAGATCGTGGCGAGCCGCACGAATGTGACGGGCCGCGAGTTCGCTGTCGTGGCAGGCGTGATGACGTCCATTACCAAGGAACTCGAAGCCGTCGTGAGCGCGTTCGTGAAGAAGACCGCGTCGGCCTGATCTCTGCGTTGCCGCTTGCGGATCGGCAGGTTCCTCCGGGCGCGCTCATCGCGCCTTTGATCCTTTGCAGCGCGCGGCTCGTGAAGGGCCGCGCGCCGAAAGCAGAATAAGTCCGCGCCGTGCCTAGAACCTGTGGCGCAACGCCACGCGCGCGGCGACCTGCGTCCCCGTCGACGAAGGCGCCTGCACGCCCGGAATGAACGCATTGTCGAGAATCGAATGGGTCGAGTCTCCCGTGACCTTCTGATACTCGCCCTGCACGTAGACGTCCGTGCGCTTGGACAGGTTGTAGTCCGCCATCAGCCCGACCGAATGAACCCTGGGCTTCACGCTGCCCGAGGATGCGTCGTAATTCTCCAGGGTGTACACGTACTGCGCGCCGACGAAGAACGCGGGCGTGAACTGGTATTTGCCGTTCAGCTCGAAGTTCTGGTACTTGAGCGTGTTCAACGTCGTGCCCGCCGCCGCGAGCGGAACGCCGATATAGCCATTGCCGGTCGGACTCCTGTAGCTGGCGTTCGTATAAGCGAAACCGGCGGTTGCCGAGCCGAACGTGTAGTTGATGCCGCCGAACACGCGCATGCGTGCGGCGATGAAGCTTGCATCGTTCGCCGTTATCGCGCCGGTCGCACCCGTGCCCAGATTATTAGCGTGCAGATAGGCGGCTGCAATCAGGAGGCCGCCGCTCGCGTACTGCGCGCCGAAGCTATAGGCGCGGTTATTCGCGAAGTTCGTGTCGTTGCTGAAGCTGTACACGCCCCCGAACTGCAGGCCCGCGAAGTTCGGGCTCGCGTATTTGACGCTGTTGCCGAGTCGGAACGAGTTGTCGGTGTTGTTGTTGTCGTACGGATGCGCGAACAGATAGCCGGCCCAGTTGCCGTTGGCGGTGGTCTGCGCGAGGTAGTCCACCACCGAATCGTACTGACGTCCGAACGTCAGTGTGCCGAAACGGCTGTCTCTCAGACCCACGTAGGCCTGGCGGCCGAACATGCGGCCGCCTTGGCCGAGCCGACCGGAGTTCACGTCGAAGCCGTTTTCCAGCTGGAACACGGCTTTCGTGCCGCCGCCCAGATCCTCAGACCTTTCAGGCCCCAGCGGCTGCCCTGCGCGTACCCGCTGGCCATTTCCCACACTGCGCCGCGCCCGGCGTTGTTCGTGTAGTCGAGTCCCTCGTCGAGCACGCCGTAGAGCGTGACGCAGCTTTGCGCGTATGCGCCGGGCGCGGCTAGCGAGGCGAGCGCTGCAAGCGTTGCAAAGGCGGTGAGGGTCGCGGTGGCGGGCAAGGTCTTTTTCTTCATCGTGAGCTCCAGACGGGGCATGAGCGGTCTTGCCTGGGCTCGGCGAGGCCGCTGTTTGTTTGGCGAAGCCCGGATTCTGCTATTCGAGATGAGGCTCGCGTATGAGGCACATCCCTGGATAAACGTGATTTTTTCGAATGTTTGTCCCGCGAATTATTCGCTTGTGGCGGGCAATCAGTGCGACAAAAATTCCGTCCATGCACTTTTGCATGCACCCGGAAACGTCCGGCCATGCGTTTTCCGCAAGCAGAAAAACGAAGGAGACGAACATGCGATTCGAGCGGAACTATGTGAACGGCCGCTTCCTCGAGCCAGCCGCGGACGCAGGGCTCGTGGCGGCCATCGTGTTTTGCGGCTATTAGGTGTTCTGAGCGACCTACAGCTTTTCCGCCTATCTGCACGAAGGCGATATCGGCCTGACGGTCGCGATGGCCGGCACGATTACCACGCTGAAGCTGTGGATGCGGCCTATCGGCGGAATCGGCGGCGGCTTTCTCGGCGACCGTTACTCGAAGGCGTCGGTGCTGATCATCGCGCTGTTCCTCGCAGCGCTGGTCCGCGTTGGCCAGCACGTGCAGCAGCGTGAACTCGTTGAGATCGATCGTCGCGCGGCCGGCCTGGCGCGCGAGCAGCGCCGGCGCGCAGACGGCCACGTGGCGCTCGTTCATCAACAGACGATTGTCGAAACCTTCCCATTCGCCATTGCCGAAGCGGATCGCGCAGTCGAGCGCGCCGGATTCCGCGAGCTGGTCGTCGATGCGCGTGGACAGGCTCAGCTCGAGGTGCGGATGCGCGTCACGCAGCCGGCCGAGGCGCGGCATCAGCCAGCGGCTCGTAAAAGTGGGGGGAGCGTTGATTCGCAGCCGGTTGCGATGCGTTTTCTCCTGCAGGCTGCGCACGGTGAGTTCGATGCGGTCGAACGATTGCTGCAGCGCTTGCAGCAGCACGCGGCCGGCCGCCGTGCGCCGGTCCGCCAACGCTTTTTCGCAGTCGGCCAGAACCTGCCGGACCAGCCGCGCGTCCGGATCGAGTTCGTCGGTATCGAGAATTTCCTCGACGGCGTCCCGCGCCCAGTCGGTGTCGACGAAACGCGCATGCCGGCGCGCGATTTCGAGCGCGGTCGCCGACAACTTCGCAATGGAGAGCCAGTCGGCTTCGCGCGCGGCGGTCGAGCCATTTGTGGGCGGCCTGCACGTGGAACGCCGCGTCGGGCCAGTCCTCGTTGAGATAGTAGGCGCCGAGGCTGCCGCATGTGAGCCAACACAACAGCTCCAGACGGTCCCGCGGGCTCAGGTGGTGGCGTACATCACTCATGGCGACGCTCGCTGCGGTAAAGTGCTCTCAGGGGGAGGCGGCGCGCGGCCGTCCTCCGCATTTATTAACAATATTACGCAGAATTCACCAGCGGCAATTCCCGGGCGTACCCTGGCGCACGCTGCGTTCCGGGCCGCGGCAGGCGCGCTGTCAACGGCGCCTGGCGAGGGCGCCAGCCGGTTTTTCCAGTCGTTCGGCCGGCACCCTGCAACGTCACAGAAGCGCCGTGCGCGCGGTTTCCATGCACGGTCCACTGCCGTGCGGCGCCGCGGAGCGAAAAATCCCCGAACGCGCTAACGTAACGTTTTCCCCACCATCTCATCCGACCACCCATGCTGCAGATCCTCGGCAAGCCTTCCTCCATCAACGTGCGCAAGGTGCTGTGGACCTGCGCGGAACTCGGGCTGCCGTTCGAGCGCGAAGACTGGGGCGCGGGATTCCGCCCGACCAACGTGCCGGAATTCGTCGCGCTCAACCCGAATGCGATGGTGCCCGTCATCAGGGACGGCGACTTCGTGCTATGGGAGTCGAACTCGATCATCCGCTATCTCGCCGGCCGCTACGGCGGCGAGTGGCTCTATCCGGCTGACGCGCGCGCTCGCGCGCGGTGCGATCAGTGGATCGACTGGCAGGCGAGCGAACTGAACCGCTCGTGGAGTTACGCGTTTCTCGCGCTGGTGCGGCAGTCGCCGGCTCATCGGGATGCAGAGCAGATCGAGGCGTCGCGCGCGAACTGGGCGAAGCACATGGCGATCGTCGAAGGGCAGTTGCAGCGCACCGGTGCGTTCATCGCCGGCGAGGCGTTCTCGCTCGCGGACATTCCGATCGCGCTGTCGATCAACCGCTGGCTGGAAACCCCGATCGCACACGACGATCTGCCGGCAGTCGACGCCTATATGTCCCGCCTCGCGGCGCGCGACGCTTATCGCGAGTATTGCCGCAACGGCACGCCGTAAGCGCGGCTGAAAAAGCAGCGAAGCGGGGAAAGCGAAGCGCGCTAGAGGCGGAGGCGAGGGCTGAGCCGCCCCGCATCCGCGAAAAGAGGCAAAGAGGAGTAGCGAATAAAGGCGGGCAAAAGCCCGCCAAAACTCAGACCTGAACGAGCCGCGGAATCTGCACGTCCGGATTGACGTCGGCCTCGTAATCCACGCCCGCGATCTCGAAACCGAAAAGACGCAGGAAGTCGGTCTTATAGCCGGCAAAGTCCGTGAGTTCGTAGAGGTTGTCGTTCGTGACCTTGTCCCACAGCGCTTCCACGCGCTGCTGCACCTCGGGGTCCAGCTCCTTGTAGTCGGCGCGCAAACGGCCTTCGTCGTCGAGATGGGGCGCCGGGCCGTACATGCTCTCCTTGTAGAGCCCATAGACCTGCTCGATGCAGCCTTCGTGCGTGCCTTTCTCCTTCATCACCTTGAAGAGCAGCGACAGGTAGAGCGGCATCATCGGAATGGCGGAGCTGGCCTGCGTCACGACCGCCTTCAGCACCGACACGCGCGCGTCGCCGCCTTTGGCCGCGAGTTTCGCGCGGATGCCGAGCACTTTCTGGTCGAGGTCCTTCTTGGCGGCGCCGATCGAGCCGTTCCAGTAGATGTCGTGCGTGATCTTCTCGCCGAGGTAGGTGAACGCGGTCGTCTTCGCGCCGTCCGCGAGCACGCCCGCTTCCAGCAATGCATCGATCCACATCTGCCAGTCTTCGCCGCCCATCACCGCGACCGTGTGGTCGATCTCGGTTTGCGTTGCCGGTTCGAGCACCGTTTCCTTGATGACTTCCTTGTCGGTGTCGATGCCGCGCAGCGTCACGGCCTTGCCGACCGGCTTCAGCGTGGAGGTGAACACCTCGCCCGTTTTCGGATGCGTGCGCTTGGGCGCGGCGAGGCTGTAGACCACGAGGTCGACCTGGCCGAGGTCGCGCTTGATGATTTCGATAGTGCGCGCCTTCACTTCGTCGGAAAACGCGTCGCCGTTGATGCTGGTCGCGTACAGGCCCTCCGCGGTGGCGAATTTCTCGAACGCCGCGCTGTTGTACCAGCCGGCCGTGCCCGCTTTGGTTTCGCTGCCGGCGCGCTCGAAGAACACGCCGAGGGTGGCAGCGTCGGAGCCGAACGCCGCGCTGATGCGCGCGGCGAGGCCATAGCCGGTGGATGCGCCGATCACGAGCACCTTTTTCGGACCGTTGGCGATGGGACCGCGTGCCTTGACGTAGTCGATCTGTTCCTTGACGTTGGCCTCGCAGCCCGTCGGATGGGTGGAAACGCAGATGAAGCCACGCACGCGCGGTTTGATGATCATGAAGCACCTCTTGTCGGAATTGGCGACATTATAGTGGCCCCCGGCGGCTGCGGGCAGCGGCGCGGCGCGGCCAGCGGCGTCCGGCGCCTGGCCGGCGGCGTGCGCTAGCCCCGCGGGATCGGCGCAAGGCGCGGCAAGCAGGCGGCGGGTCCACGCCGTGGGTCGCAGGTTGCCGGCCCGGCAAAACGCCCCCGCAAAAATCGGCCCGCGCCGCACATCTTGGTACGATTCAGCCTTTTCCCGCAGACGGTAGCCAGTGTGAAGCGTCTTATTCCCCTGATTCTCGAGACACTCGACCGAGGTCTGACCCGCGCGAACCCGCTCGTGGCCGCGGCGCTGTGGCACCTGCGCCACCCGACGCGCCGCGGCCTGCTGAAGGCGTGCGCCGCGCTGCCGCTGCTCTTCGTGCTGTATGTGCTGATCCTGATCCCGTTCACACCCGGCATCGGCGATATTCGCAAGGCGAAGATCGAGCAGCCGGCGCGCATTCTCTCGGCGGACGGCAAGCTGCTCGCCGAGTTCAAACCGTCCAATCGCGAGTGGGTCAAGCTGAAGGACATCTCGCCGAATGTGGTCAATGCGCTTATCGCGACCGAAGATCACCGCTTCTATCAGCATTTCGGACTCGACTGGCGGCGCACGGCATCGGCCGCGCTGCATACGTTTTCCGGTGACCGGCAGGGCGGCTCGACGATCACGCAGCAGCTCGCGCGCAACCTCTATCCCGACGAAATCGGCCGCGCGCCGACGCTCACGCGCAAGCTGAAGGAAGCGATCACCGCCTTCAAGATCGAGGCGCTCTACACGAAGGACGAGATTCTCGAGACCTACCTGAACACCGTGCCGTTTCTCTACAACGCGTACGGCATCGAGATGGCCGCGCGCACGTATTTCGACAAGTCGGCGTCGGAGCTGAACGTGCTCGAAAGCGCGACGCTCGCGGGCATGCTTAAGGGCAACAGCTATTACAACCCGGTGCTGAACCCCGAGCGCGCGCTGCAGCGGCGCAATACGGTGCTCGGGCAGATGGTGAAATTCGGCAAGCTCACGCCCGCCGCGTACGAGACGTTCAGAAAGAAGCCTTTGCGCATCGACTTCGAGCGACAGACTGAGCCGCCCGGACCCGCGCCGCATTTCGCCCAGCAGCTGCGCAAGTGGCTCGCGGCATGGGCCGATCGCAACGATTACAACATCTATTCGGACGGCCTCGTGGTGCGGACCACGATCGATTCACGTTTGCAGACCATGGCCTCCCAGACCGTGAACCTGCAGGGCAACCAGTTGCAAGGCCTCGCGAACGCGTCAGACGTCTGAAATCGCCTTTGAGCATCGTCAGGCGCCGCCGCCCGTCCTATCCGCCGGACTGGTCCGGCTCCAGCTCAGCCTAATATTCCGCCACTCCCGGCCGAGCGGGCGCTGCGCGCCCGACTCCGCCCGCCGACGTCTCCAGCGACGCATCGTGATGCAGCAGCAGCGCGGCCGTCGCGCCGACGAGCCCTGCGCCCGCCAGACACAGCAGGCCCGCGCCGAAGCCGCCGGTACTGTCCTTGATCCAGCCCATCGCATACGGTCCGAAGAATCCCGCGAGGTTGCCGAGCGAATTGATCGCGGCAATGCCGCCTGCCGCCGCGGCGCCCGACAGGAACGCGGCCGGCAACGTCCAGATGACGGGTAGGCAGCCGAAAATGCCGAACCCCGCGATCGACAGCGCGATCATTTTTTCCACCGGATTATCGAGCCCCGCCGAGGCCGCGATGCCGGCTGACGCCACCGTCAGCGCAATCGCCACATGGCGCTTGCGTTCGAGCTTGCGGTCGGAAATGACGCCCCCACGCCACCATGCTGATCACGCCGACGATATACGGCAACGACGTCACAAAGCCAGTCTGCAGGTTGGTCAGACCGAATGACTTGACGATCTGCGGCAGGAAAAAACTCAGGCCGTAATTCGTTGCGTTCGCACCGAAGTAGATCAGTGCGATAGCGAGCACGCGCGGATTGAAAAGCGCTTCCTTCACGCTGAACGCATGCGCGGCCTCGCGATGCTCGCGCTCCTGCTTCTGGCGCGCGACGAGCCATTCCCGTTCGTCGGCGGCGAGCCAGCTTGCATCGGCCGGCTTGTCGGTCAAATAGAACCAGACCGCGAACGCCAGCAGCAGGGCGGGCAGCGCCTCGATCAGATAGACCCATTGCCAGCCGGCAAGGCCGCCGAAGCCGTCCATGGAGAGCAGCGCGCCCGAAATCGGGCCGCCTATCACCGTGGAAAGCGGAATCGCCGCCATGAAATAGCCGACGACACGGCCGCGATACGCGGCGGGAAACACAGTGTGAGCAGGAAGATGACGCCGGGAAAGAAGCCCGCCTCGGCCACGCCGAGCAGAATGCGCAGGCTGTAGAACACATGCGCGGCGGACAGCCCCGTGTATTGCGCGATATGTGGGATATACGCCATTGCGCCCGCCAGAATGCCCCACGTGAACATGATTCGCGCGATCCACCGGCGCGCGCCGAATTTCTCGAGCAGCAGATTCGACGGCACTTCGAAAAAGAAGTACGCGATAAAGAAAACCCCCGCGCCAAAGCCGAATGCACTCGCCGACAGCCCAAGCGCCTTGTTCATCTGCAGCGCGGCAAAGCCGACGTTCACGCGGTCCAGATAGGCAATGAAATAACAGACGATCAGGAACGGCACGAGCCGAACCGTTACACGTTTCATGGTACGTGCTTCGAGCTCCATGGATGTCTCCTCCAGTTCATGGTCCGGATGGTTTAGAAGATGTCGTTACAGACTAGTCGCTCGGCTCCGATTCGGGAAGTGCTTTAAGCAGTTCATGCACGCCACATGCACGCCAGTGCGCATAAGCGTCGCTCGCGCCATGCGCGAAGATTGTTCGGGCAACGGCAACAGTGTTTTCGAGCCGTGAGGCTGATCTCGCGCGGAAGATTCCGGATAATTCGATTCGGCGAAAAACGAACCAGTCGGTCCGCAATGACTCGGTAAGCGGTCGTGCATGAGCTTCATCATCGATTTCCTTCGTGGTTGGATTGATGACGCACATTGAGGTGACCGGTCGGCGGTTTGTCGGTTGATAATTTATCTTATGTCAAATGCAGTGGTTAGCGAAATAACAAGATCTAGGCAGTTGCTCACTCGGGCTGCGATGGCCGGTGACTCCGACCTGACTGGAGCGTGGCCGCCGATTCGTGCAGCGACAGCCAAGCCTCTACGGCCTCGTAGTTGTTGCTTGCGTCGAGTGTGTAGTCCGCCCGCGGAGCCGTCGACCTCGCGCGGCAGCCGCAGAGTCTCCCCACGGCACGATGCTGCCCGGGTTGCCGGTTGCGATGAGCGCCCTCGCGCTGCGTCAGCCCTGCTCGCATGCTGCCCGTTACCGGTAGGGAGCGCGATGGCACGTCGCACAGGCCCACTCACGGCCGTGCAGCGTCGTAACAAACTGTTGGCCTCGCGGCGGTGCAGGCGCAGTTTTCGACTGCGCTGCGTAGCCGCTCAGGATTTCTGCAGAGTGTCGGCATATGCGTGTGAAACGCCGGCGCCAGCGACAACACCGATGGCGAACACAAATCGTAGTACAAGGCGCTGGGACATGAGCATCGTGGGTTCTCCCCGTGAATGCTCTACATGTTCGGACGGCTTCCTTACCGGATTCTTAGCGCGGCCATGCCATCCATGTTCGGCAGTAGCAGATTGCCCTTATTGACCTGAGTCAACACATGTGGATCAGTCAGTGGCCGCCACACCGGAGGATCGTGGATCTGCCAGCGGGCCATGGACTGCTTTTGAAAGAATGCGCGAATCTCTCGAGTGACCGTGATTGTTACGTCGTCCTGAAGAGAGCGCAGCAATCAATCTAGCGCCGGATCCAGCCATCCGGTACTTCGAAGGTCCTGATCACTCGTGCCGGTAGGCCAGCGGCGGCGGCATGGGCTATATGCATGAGCAGATGCCGTCGAAAGTCGAAAACATCGTGCATATCGACCAACCGTATTTCTTCGGCGAAGCAGAAAGCGGCCAGACGCAGGAAGAATTCGCTCTGGCCCGGGCACAGCAACTGGAGGCAAAGATCCTCGAAATTGGCGCTGAAAACGTGGCCGCGTTTGTTGGCGAGCCGTTCCGGGGAGCGGGCGGTGTGATCTTTCCTGGCTCATCCTACTGGCCGGAAATTCAGCGCATCTGCTGTCAGTACGACGTGCTGCTGGTCGCAGACGAAGTCATCGGCGGATTTGGCCGCACGGGAGAATGGTTCGCGCATCAGCATTTTGGCTTCGAGCCGGATCTCATCACGCTTGCCAAGGGGCTCACAAGCGGCTATGTGCCGATGGGCGCGGTCGGCCTGCAACGATCGCATTGCGACCGCCATTATCGACAACGGCGAGTTCAATCACGGCCTCACCTACTCCGGGCATCCGGTCGCGGCCGCCGTGGCCGTGGCAAATCTGACGCTGCTGCACGACGAGAAGATCGTCGAGCGCGTCAAGACGGACACGGGGCCGTACTTCCAGAAGAAACTGCGCGACACCTTGGCGAACCATCCGATTGTCGGCGAGATTGCGGGTGCAGGGCTCGTGGCAGGCGTGCAACTGGCAGAACAGCCGTCATCGCGCAAACGCTTTGCGAACGGCGGCGATGTCGGCGCGCTCTGCCGCGACTTCTGCTTCAACGGCAACCTGATCATGCGCGCAAGCGGGGACCGCATGCTGCTGTCGCCGCCGCTCGTCATCAGCCGGGAGGAAATCGACGAGATCGTCGCGAAGGCAAAAAGCGCCATCGATGCGACAGCGCGACAACTCGGCATGTCATAAGCTCTATGCTCGGATCGGCGTGCGCGTGGGGGGCCGTGATAAACCCCGCGCATGCCGGCTCCGCAGAGAAAGTGGCACTGCAAGCCGGCACTGAACGAGTCTTCGTATTTACCGAACCTTCACTTCGTGATTAGCAGATTTATTCGACACGAACATTGCCGCAAACTGGGCTCATCTTCAACACGGACATCGTCCGCGAAAGGACCCGTCATGCGCCCGCCGCAAGCCGGCGCGGAGTTCCGTCGCCTACGCTTCGCGGTTACACGCGCGCGGCGTCCACGACCTCAGAAGCCAGCCCGTGATGCTGGCCACGGCGCGAACGGATGGCGTGAATCTCTTCGATCACGCCTTCCGCGCGACCGAGCCGGCGCAAGCCGCGCAGCAGCGACAGATCGTCGGCGCCTAGTTCCGCGAGCGGAAAGACGCCGAGGCCGCGCGCGGCAAAGACCGCCATCAGCGCACTGTCCTCGAACTCGCCCACCACGAGCGGCCGGATGCCTTGCGAATCGAACCAACGGTCGAACCGCGCGCGCAATGCGGCATGGCGCGTGGGCAGAAGTACCGGCAGCTCGGCGAGGCACTGCGGAAAGCCCGCTCGCGCGGATTTGCGCACGATCCCGGCAGGCCCGTACCAGTCGACCGGCGAGCCCACGAGCCGCTGACTCAGCACGCGCAGATCGGAATTGTGCGGCGCCGGCTGACAGACGAGCACCAGATCGAGCCGGTGCAGCGCGAGTTCGGACAACAGCTCTGCAGGCTCGCCCTCGTGACAGAGCAGTCTGAGCGAAGGCGTACCGAGCACCGGCGCGAGAAGCGCATGAGCCGCGAGCTTGGAAATACCGTCCGAGAGACCGACTGCAAGCCGCGCGACGCCCTCGCCGCCCGACTCGTGCATGTCGTCGAGCAGCGCCTCGCCGAGCTGGAAAATCTGCTCCGCGCGGCCGAACGCAGTCTCGCCGGCTTCGGTCATGGTGATGCCGCGGCCGGCCGGTTTCAGCAACTGTCGCCCGATGGATTTTTCGAGCTCGCGCACCTGCGCGCTGATGGTCTGCACCGCCATATCGAGCCGCTCGGCCGCGCGCGCAAAGCCGCCCTCCTTCACGACGATCTAGAAATAGTACAAGTGACGGTAGTTGAGCATGCTGGTGTCCGACGGACGTGAGCTTCGAAAAAACCGATCTGTTCATCAGCTTAACACTGGTTTATCCGAGTCATGCGCGGGGCGATCATAGCCGCTATCCGATCATTAACATCCGTTCGCTCACCCACTCATGGACACTCTGCTCGCCCTCGTTGCCGACCCCGCCGCATGGGTAGCGCTCCTCACGCTCGTCGTGATGGAAATCGTGCTCGGCATCGACAACCGGATCTTCATTTCGATCCTGAGCAACAAGCTGCCCGAGGCGCAGCGCGCACGCACGCAGCGTCTTGGCATCATGCTCGCGCTGCTGCTGCGGCTCGGCCTGCTCGGCACGGTCGCGTGGATCGCGCAGTTGACCGCGCCTGCGATTGCGCTGTTTGGCCACGCGTTCTCGTGGCGCGACCTGATTCTGCTCGGCGGCGGCCTCTTCCTCGTCTGGAAGGCGACGCGCGAAATGCACCATCACGTCGTGCACGCCCACGCGGACGACGAAAGCAGGAGCGCGGGCGGCACCGTGCAGTTGACCGTCGCGGGCGCAATCGCGCCAGATCCTGCTGCTCGATATCGTGTTCTCGGTCGACAGCATCATCACCGCGGTCGGCATGACCGACCACATGCCGATCATGTTCCTCGCAGTGATCTGTGCAGTCCTGGCGATGCTGTTTGCCGCGCGTCCGCTGTCGCAGTTCATCGAACGGAATCCGACCATCGTGACGCTCGCTTTGAGCTTCCTGCTCGTGATTGGCATGACGCTGATTGGGAAGGCTTTGGTACGCATGTCGAGCGCGTCGGCGAGCGAAGGCACGCCGTCCCAGCGCAGTTCCATGTTGAAGTTCAGGCCGCCGCGAATGATGTGCAGATGCGAGTCGTTGAGACCCGGAATGACGGTGCGGCCTTTCAGATCGACATGGCGGGTGGCGTCGTTCACATGACGCATCACGGCATCGCGCGAGCCGGCGGCGACGATGCGGCCGTTCGCGACGGCAAGCGAATCGGCGAACAAGCGCTTGTCGTCCTGCGTCGCGATCTTGCCGTTGAAGAAAACGACCTCGGCCGGGGTGAATCCGGATGACAGGTCCTGGGACATGACGGGCTCCGTATGGGGAAAGGACAGGCAGACTGGGGCGACGTGCGGCGCGCGTCCGCCGGGCGGGTCGCGCTGGGTGTCGAATGTGGGAGGCAGTCTATCGGCGTGCTTTGGCCGAGTCCTTGTCGAAGCCCTTAATAGTTCTTAAAAGTGCTGTCTGGATGAAGGCGGCGGCGCGCGCAAAGCGGATCTGACAACGCGGCTTTAACAACGCGCGTTTGACAACACGGGTTCAAGCAGCCCGCGTTTAACAACAATTAAGCAATCTGAAGTACGGCGAATATTCGCGCCCGTAGGATTCGAAGCCTGCGATGCCGCGTCATGCACGCATGACGCATAAGCGGCACGCGCACAACAACGTCACAGGTACGGAGAAACGAATTGGCTAACTCATCCGCAGTTCCCTCGGCGAATCGCCGCCAGTTGCTCGCAGCAGGCGCAAGCGCGGCCGTGGCCGCGTTCGCCGCGCCCGGCGTCGAACGCGGCCACGGCATCGACCGGCAGCAGCGGCCATGCGGGCAAATCTCACTCACAGCACGGAGAGCGGCACACCATGAACACGGTCACGACCCAGGACGGCACGCGCATTTTCTTCAAGGACTGGGGCACCGGTAAGCCCGTCGTCTTCTCGCACGGCTGGCCGCTCGATGCCGACGCCTGGGACGCGCAGATGCTGTTCCTCGTGCAGAAGGGTTATCGCGTGATCGCGCATGACCGCCGCGGCCATGGCCGCTCGGATCAACCGTCGCACGGCAACGACATGGACACCTACGCGGACGATCTCGCCGCCGTGCTCGACGCGCTCGATGTGAAGGAAGCCACGCTCGTCGGCCATTCGACGGGCGGCGGCGAAGTCGCTCACTATATAGGCCGCCACGGCAGTTCGCGCGTTGCGAAGGCTGTGCTGATCGGCGCCGTGCCGCCCATCATGCTGAAGACCGAAGCGCATCCGAACGGCTTGCCGATGTCCGTGTTCGACGGCATTCGCGCGAACGTGGCGGCGAACCGCTCGCAGTTCTACAAGGACCTCGCGGTGCCCTTTTACGGCTTTAACCGCCCCAACGCAAAAGTCTCGCAAGGCATGATCGACGAGTTCTGGCGCGAAGGCATGCTCGGCTCGATCAAAGGCCAGTATGAATGCATCAAGCAGTTCTCCGAGGTGGACTACACGCCGGACCTGAAGAAGATCGACGTGCCCACGCTGATCCTTCATGGCGACGACGACCAGATCGTGCCGATCGACGCATCGGCGCGCCTCTCGGCCACGCTCGTCAAGCATGCGACGCTGAAGGTGTATGCCAGCGCGCCGCACGGCATGTGCACGACGCACGCCGACCAGGTCAACGCCGACCTGCTTGAATTCCTGCAGAGTTAAAACGCACGCCGCGAGCGGGCGGCGCCGCGCCTCTTCATGGCGGGCGCGAGGCGCCCGCCTTTCGTCCGCGCCGCTGCCAATGATGCAAGAAGCAATATGGCGCATTTCCAGAATCGCCAGCGAACCGGCATAATGACAATCCACTTACATTTAACGATGTTCGAGTAAATTAGCGGCATGCAGTCGGGGGCGCTGCGACGAACCGAAGTGACGACCGTGTTCAACGATACGCTTGCATCCGCCGCATCTTTCCCTTCCTCCGCCGCTTCCGCCTCTTCCGGCAGTTGCGGCCCGGCCGCGCCCCGCAAGGATTCGCTCGGCTGTCTGTCGAGTCAGTTGCAGCACGACATCGAACTGGACACCGGCGAGTTCCGCTTCTATCGCAAATGCACGCGCGACAGCGACACGAACCCGGTCATCATGGACGGCTCCGACCGCGGCGTACTGATCGGCGTGTCGCTCAAGGCAGGACACCGGCGGCGCATCTATTCGCAGCATCGTTGGGCGACGCATGAGTTCGACCGAGACTCCGTCTATGTGCGGGATTTCGCCGACGACTATCGCGCCGAACTGCTAGGCGGCTTCGACTTCGTGCTGATCGAACTGTCGCGCGCGTTTGTCAGCGACACGTGCCACGAGCGCGGCGGCAGCGGCCTCCCACGCATCGCGACAGTGGCCGGCCGCAAGGACCCGGTGCTCGGTCATCTCGCCCAGGTACTCGCACTCACGCTCGGTGCGCAAAACAGTGCGCAAAACAGCGTAAGCCCGCTTTTCATCGAACAGCTCGGCGTGACCATCGGCACTCATCTGTTCGATCGCTACGGCGAGCCCGCGCGCGGACCGGGGCATGGCAGCCGGCGTCTGTCCGCGCTGCAGGAAGCACGCGCGAAGGACATGCTGCTCACCCGGTCGCAGGGCAACGTATCCCTCGAAGACATTGCCAGCGCGTGCAACCTCTCGCGCAGTTACTTTATTCGCGCGTTTCGCGAGACCACGCAGCGCACGCCGCATCAATGGCTGCTGGAGCGGCGCGTCGAAGAGGCGCGCGAACTTCTGAAACGCTCGGACCGCTCGTTGTCCGAAATCGCCATCGCTTGCGGCTTCTCCGATCAGAGTCACTTCACGCGCACGTTCTCGCAGCTCGTCGGCACACCGCCCGGACATTGGCGCCGTCAGGCAAAGCGCTAGGCGCGCGGCACGACTTGCACAACAGGCGTGTTGTCTCGCGTCATCCTGAGACTTTCGTACAAAGCATCGCACTAGCCGACAAGACGCGCCGGCCCGAAGACGGTAATTTCTGCCGTACCGCCTGCATGTTTTTCCTCTCAGCCCGTTGTCCCGGAAATTGAAAACGAATGATTGAACTAGGCCGCTTTCAAATCGATCTGGAACTGCGCACCTTGTGGCGTGACGGCGAGCGCGTGCCGCTCGGCTCGCGCGCCTTCGACATCCTCGCCATGGTGGCCAGCGCCGCCGGGCGCCTCGTCACCAAAGACGAGTTGCTGGACGCCGTGTGGCCCGACACCATCGTCGAGGAAAATAATATCCAGGTGCACCTGTCCGCGTTGCGCAAGATTCTCGGCGCAGACCGCGATCTGATCCTGACCGTGCCCGGCCGCGGCTACCGGCTCGTGCAGCGGTAGCGCTCGGCGCACGCCGCGCCGCCGGTCGAAAAGGCGCCGGCCGGACGCCCGCTGCCGCCGCAGCGCATGCAGCTCGTCGGGCGCGACACGGCCGTCGCCGACATCCGTTCGATGCTGCAACACACGCGCGTGCTGACGCTCGTCGGCGCGCGCGGCATCGGCAAGACGAGTCTCGCCGTCGAAGCCGCCCGCCATGCCGCGGCGGATTTCACGGAGCACGTGTGGTTCGTCGAACTCGCGACGCTCGGCACGCGCGACGAGGTGCTCGCCGCCATCGCGCAAGCTTGCGGACTGCCGGTCGAGCACGCGACACCGGGCCTCGCGCAGATCGCGTCGGTACTCGCGGAGCGCCGGCTGCTGGTGCTCGACAACGCCGAGCATCTGATCGAGCATGTCGCCGAAGCCGTCGAGGTGCTGGCCGCCGCGAACGCGGACTTGCGCGTGCTCGTGACGAGCCGCGAGCCGCTGCGGATCATGGCGGAAGCCGTGTTTCGCGTCGAGCCGCTCGAGGTGCCGCCGCCCGGCAGCGCCGACGCCGAGATCCTCCGGCAGTCCGCCGTCAATCTGTTTCTGCTGCGCGCCAACTCCATGCAGCGTGATGTCAGCCGGGACAGCGCCGAGCTGCGGCTCGTCGGCGAAATATGCCGGCGGCTCGACGGCATTCCGCTCGCGCTCGAACTCGCGGCCGCACGCGTCGTGACGTTCGGCGTGGCGGGCGTCCATCAACGGCTCGACGATCGCCTCTCGATACTCGCGGGCGGCTACCGGACTGCCTTGCCGCGCCATCAGACCTTGCGCGCGACGTTCGACTGGAGCTTCGCGCTGCTCGATACGAAGTCGCAGGCCCTGTTTCGCCGAAGTGCGGTGTTCGGCGGCGTATTCAGTTTCGAAGCGATGTGCGCGGTGGCATGCGATGCATCGCTGAGCGTCGCCGATGCAATCAGCGCGATCAGCGAACTGCTTGCGAAGTCGCTCGTCAATGTGGAGTTCGACGGTCCGGTCGCGCGCTACCGTCTGTCCGAATCGACCCGCGCGTATGCGCTCGACAAGCTGCAGGCCGAAGGCGAGCGCCAGGCGCTAGCGGTGCGCCACGCGCGCTACCTGTCGCAGTGCTTTATCACGCACACCGCGCAGACGGTGCGCGGCAAGGCGGACAGCGCGGCCGCGCTGAAACACACGCTCGACGACGCACGCCACGCCTACGACTGGGCCTTTTCCGCGGATGGCGACGCGCAGTTGGGCGTCGAGCTCGCCTCGAATCTGACGGCTGCGCTGCTCGACGGCGGCATGGTCGCAGAATGCTGCGAGCGTGCCGAGCGCGGTCGAGGCGCTGGACGCGCTGCCCGCGGCGAGCGTCGATGCGCTCGACGAAATGCACGTGCGCGCGGCACTGGCTTCGGCACTGCCGCATGTGCGCGGCTCCGTGTCGAAGTCGGAGCAACTGTGGCGCAAGGTCTACGCGCTAGCGACGGAACGCCGCGACGCCGGCTATCACGCCCGCGCGTTGTGGGGCCTATGGACCACACGATGATTTCGAGCGGCAACATCCACGCGTCGGCGGAATTCGCCATGCGCTTGCGGCAGCTCGCGCAGGAACGCGAGAACCCATGGCAGGAGACGTTAGCCGACCAGATCGCCGCGATTTCGCAGCATTGCCTCGGCCGTCATGCCGAGGCGAGGACAGAGCTGCTGCGCACGAGAAACCGCTTTGCCGAGCTCGAATACGGCGGACTGCGCGACGACACGATCGCCTTCGATCCGCTCGTCTACTGCAACGGCACGCTCGCGCGCATCGCGTGGCTCGAGGGACACTGCGGCGAGGCGATGCGGCTTGTCGACACACTCGTCGGCCTCGTGCGGCCGGACATCATGGAGCCTTCGCTCACGCATACGCTCGGCGCGTCGGCGGCGCCGCTTTCGCTGATGTGCGGCGACCTCGGCCGCGCCGCGGTGTATCTCGACATCATGCGCTCGCAGGTCGCGCTGCATGGGCTCGACGTCTGGCGCGATTACTGCAATTGTCTGTCCGCGTATCACGACATACTCGGCGGCGACACGCAACGCGGCATCGAGCTGCTGGAAAGTTCGCTCAACGCGCTGATCGCGCGCGGCTTCAGGCGTCTCATCATGCTTTTTATCGCGGCCTATGCGGAAGCGCTCGTGGCAGCGGGACGCAGCGACGAAGCGGAGCGCCGGCTCACCGACACGTTGCAGTTCTGCGAGAGCCACGGCGATATGATGTTCGTCCCCGAGCTGTGGCGCATGCTCGGCATCGCCGGGCGCGCACAACAGAAATCCGCCGACGCCGAAGCCTGCTTTACACAGGCGATCGACCTCGCTCGTGCGCAAGGCGCGAAGATGTGGGAGCTGCGCGCGTCGCTCGCGTTGGCGGCATTGTGGCGCGACGAATCTCGCGACGGAGCGCGCGATGCAGACGCGCTGCACATGCTGGAGCACATGGCGCTCGCTTTCGATGCGCCATCCAGCGCCACCGCGTGCACATGCTGTTCGAGACGCTCACGACACTGCGTCAAGGGCAATGCATGAGCGCTGCACCTGCCATGCTGGCGGATCCGCTGCCGCCGGACCCCCGTCGCCGGGTCGCGCGAAAACCGAACAGGAGCCTTGCGCGCGTCGATTAGAGCGGACGCGCGCCGTGCCATATTAGTACGGCATCCCGATCATTTCTCGGCGGCCCGGCTTGGGTCCTCACCGCCGTCGGCGATCGCCACGTCGGCGTTCTTCGCGGTCAGCACCGCCGGCATCGACGGGTTTTCGGGCTGCGTGTAGCGCTCTTGCACGGCCGCCTTGATCTGCGCAAGGCTCGCGGCTGCATCGAGCGACGCATCCTGCTCGATCTGCCGGGTCTGCGCCGCGAGATCGGGATCGCCGATCTCCGTTTCGAACCAGCGCGAATAGTCGCCACGCTCGCGGTGATACTGCCACGTGCCCGCATCGACACCCTCGGCAATCTTCACGAACAGCACGAGATTATGGGCACGCAGATTCAGTGCGTGCTCGGGCCCGCGGAAATAGAAACTGCGCTCGGGAATCAGCAGCCCTTCCGCGTATTTGCGCCGATGTCTGAGCCGGTGCTTGCTGCCCGGCTCGAGCCAGATCACGCCCTCAGGCGCCGGCTCGTCGAGGCGCCATAACAATGCCTGCCCCGTTTCGAGCCCGGTTTACTGAAGCTGCGGCACGGGCCGGCCAGTGGCCTTCGCGAATTCCTGCACGGCCTTGCCGGCGCTCGGGCCCATCGCGAGCAGCAGATTCACCTGACGCAGAAAGGCGTCATCCAGTTGCTGCGGCGACACCGTGATGGCGAGCGCCGTTTCCAGCGCCTGTGGAATGGTTTGGCTTGCGCCCGCCCATCCGGCCGGAAACAGATGATGCGCCTCGTCGAACACGAGCCAATGCGGCCGGCCGGTTCGCATGCGCAACTGCTGCACCTCGAGCAGCAGCGACGCGCAGAACGCGGGCCGCTCGGGCAACGGCACGCGCAGCAGATTCACCGCCACGGCGGAACGCGGAGGACGCGCGAGCAGTTGCACGACTTCTTCGATCAGCGGCGCGGTGTGCGCGTCGCCGACCACGATCGTGTCTTCGTCGTTCTGATAGTCGCCTTCCGGATCGATGATGCACAACTGCTGGTGCATGCCCGCGAGGCGCTCCAGCAGACCCGCGCAGGCGGTCGACTTGCCGCATCCCGATTCGCCGGCGAGCAGCACGACCGAGCCGTGCGCGGGACAGTACAGGTCGGCGGGCTGGCCGGCGTCGCGCGCATGCCCGATCAGCACGCGGCTTTTCTGCGCCATGCTCGCGCGTTCGCGCAGGTCGTCCTTCACCAGCGCGTCCACCAGTTCGGCGACACCCGCACCCGCCGCCTGGCTCGTTACCATATCGGCGTGCGCCTTCAGCGCCGGCAGCGCATTGGCGACCGCCACCGGGAAACCGCACGCGTCGAGGAGCGCGTGATCGTTCTCGGCGTCGCCTATTCCGGCCACGTTGAAGGTGGACAACGCCAGCTCGCTCAGCGCCTCCTGCAAGCCGCTCGCTTTGGAGATGCCCGGCGACACGATCATCACCGCGTCGCCGTTGAAGATGATCTGCAGGCCAAGGCCCAGATCGCGAATCGCGGCGAGCGCAATCTGCTCGGCGGGCTTCATCATCGCGACGAGCGTCTCGTTCACGCTGAAGTGCCCGCAGGCCGCGGCTTCTCAATTCGTCGACGAAAGCGGCCGGCGGCGGAGCGAGCAGGCGCCGCGTGCCCGTCGAAGGCGTGTACAGCACGCCGCCGTTTTCCGCGACGACGCGGGAAAACAGATCGAGCCGCGGACAGATCGCGAGCAGGTCGTCCATCTCGCGCCCGCTCACGAGGATAGCCTGGCGGCCCGAGGCGCGCAGACGTTCGAGCGCCTCCCACGTCGAGTCGGCGACGCGTCCGTCGGTGGCGAGGGTGTTGTCGTAATCGGTCGCAATGGCAAAAAATCGCATGGAAAGCGCTCCGTGTCTGTATCCGTTGACGGTGTTCGGCGGTGCGGTTCCGCCCTGTTGTCCGGCCTCGCTTCAGTCGGTCTGCAGCGGTTGCGTATCGTGAGTGTTGCGGGTGTCGCGGAGTATCGCTTCGTAAATGCCGGCGTATTGATCGACCATCCGCTCGACGGTGAAGCGGCGCTCGAAGGCCGCACAGCACGCGGCGCGACTGATGCTGTCGATCTTCGCGAGCGCGGCGACCGCTTCGTCGACGGATTGCACGAGAAAGCCCGTCACGCCGTGTTCGACGATTTCATGCGCCGCGCCGTGATCGAACGCGATCACCGGCGTGCCGCACGCGAGCGCCTCGATCATCACGAGGCCGAAGGGCTCCGGCCAGTCGATCGGAAACAGCAACGCGCGCTTGTCCGAGGAAATCGTTCTTGCACGAATCGTCGACTTCGCCGCAATACTCGACGTGCGGCAACTCGAACAGGCCCGCGATTTCCTCTTCGAAATAGGAGCGGTCGCCATTGTCGATCTTCGCGGCGATGCGGATAGGCAGACCCGCGCGCCGCGCAATCTCGATCGCGCGGTCGGGCCGCTTGGCCGGCGAGATGCGGCCGAGAAAGGCCGCGCAATCGCCGGGCGTTTCATGAAAGCGCAGCAAATCCGCAGGCAGGCCATGATGAACCGTCGCGCGCCAGTTGAGCCAGGGCAGCGGCGCGCATTGCGCGGCGGAGATCGAGATCACCGGCATGTCGGCGAACTGCCGGTAGAGCGTGCTCAGGCCGGGCACGTCGAGCCGCCAGTGCAAGGTGGTCAGCGCGGGGCAGCGTAAGCGGCGCGCGAACGGAAAGCTCTGGTAGTCCGTATGAAAATGGACGATGTCGAATTCGTCCGCGCGCCGCACCACTTCTTCGAGCATGGCGAAATGAAAAGCCTGCGGGTCGGCGGTATCTTCAATCAGGCGAATGGCGCAGTCGCTTCCCGAGACGAGCCGCGCTCGCGTGCGCGAGTCGCCGCTTGCAAAGAGCGTGACGTCGTGGCCTCGCGCGACGAGACCGTCCACGAGCCACGCCACCACTCTTTCGACGCCGCCATAAGCGACCGGCGGCACCCTCTCATACAGCGGCGAAACCTGCGCGATACGCATGCCCTGCTCCGTTCGACGAACCGATGTCAGACGCGCCGCATGGTGCATGCCCGGCCATGTTGCGCGTGAACCGCGTCACGTCCGGCCGATGGAAAAATGTACAGGCCGCCAATGAAATTAAGCGGTGCGTGGCGCTTGCCAATCGGCTGGTGAATGAGCCCGCACGCGCCGCGCACTGCGGTTGAGCTCACCTGGTGCTAACTGAGCGGCCTCGCGTAACCGTCCGCGGGCGCCGCGGGCTCGGCACGTTCCACGTGCTCGTCGATCCATGCCGTCGCGCGCTCGCGGGCGAATTCGAGCGCCTCGTGCTCGTCGACGAAATCACGATGAAACTCCATGTCGTGGGTATCGTCGCCCGAACTCACGCTGCCCGGCGTCACTTCGATCCGCGCATGTGCGACGATCGTGCCGCCGTCGACACCTGCCGTCAGATGAACGATGCAGCCTCCGTATTCGAAATCCATGATGCTCTCCCGCGTGTCGTGTGATGCGGCTAGCTGCCGCCGGGCGCGTTGCCGGACGCCTGTGTGCGGCCTCGTCGCCGATGGCTTCTGCCGCGCGTCGCCCTTTGCCCGATTGGTCGGAGGCGACCGCCGGCTCGGCGTCGCCTGATTCGCCTTCGGCTTCGATCTGTGCTTCGGCGCGTATCCAGTAATCGTCGGCGCGTCGTTTGTCGTCAGTTGAAAGTGCGCACGCCATGCGGCGCAGCGCCGGTCATGGAGCAAAGCGCGTTCCCATGCGCGGTGTGCCGGCGCATTTCGTTGTGAAGGCGACAAAGCACCCGCGCGGAGTGTGTGGCGTGCGCTGTCGCGCTCGCCGCGCGGTGCATCTGTCATTATAATTGTTTCAGCAAACATGATTAAAACCTAACGTCGTTCACACACTCCCCACGCGCCAGGAGCTCCATGCTCAAACCCGATCGCCTTCGCGCTCTGGCCGACGCGCTGACACGGCAAAACGTGATGCGCCTGCGCGATGCCGCCGCCTTGCTCGGCGTATCCGAAATGACGGTGCGCCGCGACATTGCCGCGAATTCGGATCGCTTCACGTATCTGGGCGGCTATATCGTCAGTGCGACCGACGTGCCGAATAACGCGGGCAACGCTGGTTATTCGCTGGAGCAGGAAAAGGATCACTTCGCGCAGGCCAAGGCGGAAGCGTCGGCCATTGCCGCGGGATTGATCGGCAACAACGAAACGCTTTTCGTCGATTGCGGCACGACATTCGTGGCGCTCGCCCGCCTTATTCCGCCCGAGCGCCACGTCACGGTGGGTGGTGTGCTATTCGCTGAATGTCGCCGAGGTGTTGCGCCGTAAACCCAACGTGCGGATGATCCTGCTCGGCGGCGTCTACGTGCCTTCGTCGTATTCATTCGCGGGCGAGGAGAGTCTCGAGATGCTGCGCCGCATGGGCATCAACAAGGCGTTTATTTCGGCGGGCGGCGTGGACCCGGCGCGCGGCATGACCTGCTGGAACTTCCATGAAGTCGCGGTAAAGCAGGCGGCCATGGCGAGTGCCGTCGAACGGCATCTGGTGGTCGACAGAAGCAAGTTCGGCGTGGTCAAGGCCGTGCGCTTTTCTCAGATCGAAGACTTCGATTCGATCATCACCGAAGAGGGCCAGCAGGCGCGCAAGCGCCAATAGCCGACTATCGCCGCAATATGCATGGGTTCGCCTATGCCTCTGCGGCGGCGATCCTCCGGCCGCGGCGCCTCAGCTCTTGCGCTGCAGTGCGAACAGCGTACCGGCCAGCAGAATGAACGCGCCGATAATCACCTTCTGCCAGGTGCTCGGCACGCCCACGAGAATCAGCACGCTCTTGATGAGCGTGACGAGCACGACGCCGAGCAGGGTGCTCACCACCGTGCCCGTGCCGCCCGTAATGCGCGCGCCGCCGAGAATGACCGCGGCGATCACGTCCAGTTCCGAGCCCACGAGGTCGAACGGATTCGCGAGGCGGTTGTTCGACACGTGCAGAATGCTCGCGATGCCGGCGAGCATGCCGGTATAGCCGAACACGAACAGATGGATCGCGCGCAGGTTGTAGCCGAGCCGCTCGGCGATGGCGAGCGAGCCGCCCATCGCGTAGACGCCGCGTCCCATCATCGTGCGATTGAGCAGCCACCAGGTGACCAGTGCGGCGGCGACGAGCGCCAGCACCGAGGCCGGCAGCACCGCGCGCAGTCCATCAGCGGTGTGATAGAAAAAGAGCGGAATGCGGCCGAAGTGATCCATGCTGTGCGGAATGTTCATGAAGAGCGTCGTGCCGATGAACGTCAGCAGCAAGCCGCGATACAGGTATTGCGTGCCGATCGTGACGATCAGCGAAGGCGCTTTCAGCCGATGCACGAGCAGCCCGTTGACGACGCCGAGCACCACGCCGCCCAACGCGCCCGTGACGAGGATCAGCGCGAACGGGGCGTCGGGCCACCAGGCGAAGACGGCCTTCGTGATGCCGTACATGGTCAGCGCGGCAATCGCGGTGAAGGACACGTCGATGCCGCCCGACGCGAGCACGACGAGCGTGCCGAGCGCG
Organism: uncultured Paraburkholderia sp.; assembly: GCA_940746715.1. Taxonomy (GTDB): domain Bacteria; phylum Pseudomonadota; class Gammaproteobacteria; order Burkholderiales; family Burkholderiaceae; genus Paraburkholderia. Next base: position 30,297 of record CALNWN010000001.1, on the reverse strand, counting down.
AACAGCGACATCGTGGTCGCGGAATGCAGCAGGTCGAAGAGCGTCGCGAACTGAAAGAAGCGCGGATTGATTGCACCGACGATCAGACACGTCACCACGATCAGCGCGACGGTGAACCACTCGGGATTGCGCGCGAGCCTCATGCGCAAACCTCGCGGTTCGACGCTCGGCGCGACTTCGACGACATTCGGAGTGCTCATGGTCTGATCTATGGACGAATCGATGCGCGGCTGGATGCGCGAGTTCATGGCGGTTGACGTCCTTACTTCCTCTAGGCCGCTTCGGAAAGCAGCGCGTGATACAGGTCGGCCTCGCTCAATGCGTCCGCGCGATACTCGGCGGCCACGCGGCCCTTCTTCATCATCAGGATGCGGTCGCAGTTCTGCAGCAGCTCCGGCAGGTCGTCGCTGATCAGAATAATGTCGATGCCGCGCTGCGAGAGCCGCTGCATGATCCGGTAGATGATGTCCTTCGAGCCCACGTCGACGCCGACCGTCGGGCCGTGCAGGATCAGCACGCGCGGGTCGATGGCGAGCCAGCGGCCGATCAGCACACGCGCTGGTTGCCACCCGACAGCGACTGCACCGGCTTGTCGACACCCGGCGTCGCTATCTGCAGATCCTTCACGGTCTGCTCGGCAAGCGCCTCTGCACGCGTCCGGTCGATCTGGCCGAAGCGGTCGCGCAGGCTCGAGATCATCGCGGTGATCACGTTGTCGCGAATCGGTTTGTCCAGAAAGAGCCCTTTCGTTCAGGCGGTCTTCCGGCACATAGCCGATGCGGTGCCGCTTCGCATCGGAAGGCGTGCGCAGCGCGATGCCTTTGCCGTCGAGCAGCACCTCGCCCGACTGCGCGGGCGCGACGCCCGCCAACGCGCGCGCCAGTTCGTTGCGGCCCGAATCGAGCAGGCCGGTCACACCGAGAATCTCGCCGCCATGCAGCTTGAAAGCGACGTCGCTGAACTGGCCCGCGCGCGTGAAGTTGCGCACGTCGAGCACGACGTCCTCGGCGTGCGCGCCTTCGCGATACCGCTCGTTCGACAGATGGCGCCCCGTCATCAGTTCGCTGATCTGCGCCTTGGTGAACTGCGCGATCGGCCCTTGCGTCATTTTCTGCCCGTCGCGCAACACGATGACTTCGCCGCCTATCGCATAGCATTCGTCGAGCTTGTGGCTCACGAACAGCACCGTCACGCCCTGCGCGCGCAGATTGGCGAGCACGGCGATCAGATTGTCCACTTCCTTCTGCGTGAGCGAGGTGGTCGGCTCGTCCATGATGACGAACTTCGCCTCGCTCGCAATCGCGCGCGCAATGGCCACGAGCTGCCCTTCGTCGGGCGGCTGCGCGCCGGAAATGATCTTGATCAGCGTGCTCTTGCCGCAGCCGTTCTCGCCGAGCAGGTGATAGATCTGCCCGCGCTCGAACGCGAGGCTCACGCCGCGCAACGCATGCACGCCGGTAAAGCGTTTATGCACGCCGACCACTTCCAAGAACGGCTGCGAGGACAGCGACGGCAGCGCGGAAGAAACGTCTTCTTGATTCATGATGATGAGTCGCGGTGCCGAGGCGTGCCCAGCGGACACGCCTCGAAATGAACAGCGGAATCAGAACGGATACTGCTTGTAGTTCGACTTGTCGACATTCACCCAGCCCTGGCCGCGCACGATGATGCCCTTGCCCGGCCCTTTGGCGACCGTCACCTTCGTGTAGCCCGGAATGCCGAGGTCCGCGCCGTTCTCGACCGTCTTGCCGTCCACCAGCATCTTCGCGACCTTGTTCATCGCGATGCCGGCGAGCTTCGGATCCCAGAACGCGATGCCGTTGATCGCGCCGCTTTCCAGGAACTTGCCGGCCTCGTTGGGCAGACCCGTGCCGTACACGCAGATCTTGCCCTGCATGCCCGCCTCTTCCACCGCGCGGCCGATGCCGATCACATCGAGCGACGACGAGCCCTGGAAGCCCTTCAGATCCGGATGCTTGCGCAGCACTTCTTTCGCGACTTCATAGGCGCGCTCGCCGTCGTTATTGGTTTCGAGCTTCGGCTCGACGAGGTTCATCTTGGGATACTTCGCCTTCGCATTGCCGATGCCGCCGTCCGCCCATTGCACCTGCGAACGGCTGCCGAGCGAGCCGACCAGCACCGCCCACTTGCCTTCGTCGTGCATGCACGACGCGAGCCTTTCGTTCAGGCCGGCGCCATAGGCGGTGTTGTCGAACGCCTCGATGTCGACCATCGTGTTCTTCGCGTTGTCCGCTTCATGCGTGACGACCTTGATGCCGCGGTCCATCGCTCTTTCTTCAGCGCCGGTTCGAGCGTCGGCGGATCGTAGGGCACCACCGCAATCGCGGTGACCTTCTTCGCGATCAGGTCTTCGATGATCTTCAGTTGCTGCGCCGCGTCCGCGCGGCCCGGACCCGTCTGGTAAGCGCTCACGCCGGGGTTGTCTTTCGCGAATTCCTTGACGCCTTCGTCCATCCGGTTGAACCAGTTGATGCCCGTCACCTTGACGACCGTGACGATGGTCTCGTTGGTGGCAGCCTGTGCCGCGGCGATCGCGCCCACCGCCACTGCGCCTGCTGCAATCGCGGCACCCAGTCGAGTCAGTTTCATGCAATGTCTCCTTTATCGTTCGATGTCGCCCGTGCTGGCCGTGTCAGCCGTCGCGAACAGGCAGGGCACCCTGTTCGCCTCGATCGTTGCTTTTGCCGTTGCCTCTGCTTTGCCTTCGATACTCCGCTATCGTGCGTTAGCGCTTCGGGGCCGCGCCGCTATCGGCGTGAGCGGAAGCCGAAGATCGCGCGCACCCGTTCGCCGCCCGCGAACGCGAGCGACAAAAGCAGCAAGAAGCCCCATGCGCAGTCGCCGAAAAACTGCGAAACGCCGAGCAGATTGAAGAGGCTCGACAGAAACTGCAGCACCGTCGCCGCAAAAAATACACAGACGATGCGTCCATAACCGCCTGCCGGATTCACGCCGCCCATCACCCGCAATCAGAATCGTGATCAGCAGATAGGAGTTGCCGTAGTCCCATTTCGCGCTCGACGTATGCGTCGCGCTGACGAGGCCGGCGAGCGACGCGAGCACGCCGCACATCGCGTACGTGGTGATGAGCATGCGCGCGCGCGGAATGCCCGCGTAAAACGCGGCTTTCGGATTCGTGCCCATCAGATAGAGACGCAGGGCGAACGGACTGCGCCTTAGCAGCCATCCCAGCAGAATCACCGCGGCGATGAAGATGCAGAATGCAATGGGCACCTGAAACACGGTGCCGTTGCCGATATCCGACAGCGGCTCGACATAGTCGACGTGCACCGAGGCGCCGTTGCTGATCACCACGGCAAACCCGGTGAAGAGCAGCTGCGTGCCGAGCGTGCAGAGAATCGGCGTGAGCCTGAGGCGCGCGATCACCACACCATTGAGCAGGCCGCCGAGCAAGCCCATGATCAGCACGATCGCGCAGAAGAGCGACGTGTACAGCAGGGGCGAATCGTCGCCGCTCACGAAGCGCGGCACCACGATCGCCGCGACCATACCGGACAGATTCGCGAGCCCGACGCCGGAGAGGTCGATGTCGCCGTTGCCGGACATCATGGACAGCATGATGCCGAGCGCGAGTAGACCGAGTTCGGGGGGAGCTGGCCGCCCATCGACTGAAGGTTGTCGATGTCGACGAACTGGCCGCGCGAGAGCCACGTTGCGACCAGCACGACGAGCACATTGACAATCAGAAGGAAATTCAGTTGCCGGTCGGCAAACAGTTTTCCCGCAGCAAACGAAGACTTCTGGCGCTCATGATCTCCCTGCACTGCACTGCACGTTACTGCACGAATGGATTACGACACCTGTGCTGACCGGCTCGATTCGCTGTGCCGACTCAGCACCTCATTTACTTCGGCGAGCGTCGGCATGGAAGGCGCCGTGCCCGCGCGCGTAACCGAGATGCCCGCGAGCGCGCAACCGAAGCGCAGCGCCGATACCGCGTTCTCGCCGCGTGCGAGCGCGGCCGCGAAGCCGCCTGTGAAGCCGTCGCCCGCGCCCGCCGTTTCCACTACGTTACCGCAGCGAAACGCGGGCAGCCAGACCGATTGCGCGGCGTCATGCAGCAACGCGCCGCCTTCGCCCAGCGTGACGATGACAGCGCCCACGCCTTTGGCCAGCAGCACGTCGGCCGCGCGCCGGGCGTCGCGACAGTCGATATCTGCACGCCCGTGAGCGCCGCCGCCTCGCTTTCGTTCGGCGTGATGTAGTCGCACAGCGGGAAGATGTGATCGTCGAGCGGCATGGCGGGCGCGGGATTGAACACGGTGATGACGCCATGCCTGCGCGCCACTTCGAGTCCGCGCCGCGCGGCCGCGAGCGGCTGTTCGAGCTGCGTCACGAAGAAGACGCGCGCCCGCAATGTCGGCTTCTATCGCATCGACGTCGGCGGCGCACAGCGTCCCCGCGGCGCCTGGCGCGACGATGATCGCGTTCGTGCCGGTGGTGTCGTCGACGAAGATATGCGCCGCGCCCGTCGCGACGCCAGCCGCCACCGTGGCGCGCGCCGTGATGCCCTCGCGCGCCCAGGTGGCCTGCGCAATCGAGCCGAATGCATCGTCGCCGATGCGCGTGCAAAACACCACCTCGGCGCCCGCGCGCGCGGCGGCCACGGCCTGATTCGAACCCTTGCCGCCCGGCCCCATCGCGAATGCCGAGCCCGCAATCGTCTCGCCGATCAGCGGCATGCGCGCCGCGCGAAACGTCAGATCGGTCACGTAGATGCCGAGAATGACGACGCGTCCGCTCTGCTGCTGCGCGCTCATGACGCGCGCCTCCGTCGCGGCGCGTGCGAGGACGCGGCGTTCGTCAACGGCAGGAAGTCGAGAGTATTCGGCACGTTGTCTCCTTCATGTTGTGTGCCGTGCATTCGCTGCTGCGCGGTCAATCGCCGTACGGTATCCAGATGTTCTTCACCTGCACAGCCTGGCGCAGGAACGGCCGGCCTTCGCTCGCACGGTCGAACCAGTCGAAGGCGTGGCCGTAATCGGTGAAGGTGCGCTTCAGGTTGCCGACGGATTCACGTTCGACGAGCGCCGCATCGGCCGCACTGCCGAAGCACCACAGCGCATCCACGTCGTCGTGCTTCGCGAGCGCCGGCAGCAGCGCCGCGCGCCTGCCCGTGACGATGTTCACCACGCCGCCCGGCACGTCGGATGTCTCCACGACCTGATAGAAGTCCGTCGCCGCGAGCGGCCCGGCCTCGCCCGGCAGCACCACCACGCGGTTGCCCATTGCGAGCGCAGGCGCGACCAGCGAAACGAAAGCCAGCAACGGCGCCTCGTCCGGACACGCAATGCCGATCACGCCGAGCGGCTCGTGCATGGCAAGTGCGACGCCGCGCAGCGGCGGCGTGTGCACCGCGCCGTCGAACTTGTCGGCCCACGCCGCGTAAGTGAAGAGGCGCGTGACCGACGCCTCCACTTCGGCACGCGCCGCTTCCGGCGTCGCGCCGTTGCGCGCGCAGAGCCGCTGCGCGAATTCGTCGGCGCGTACCGCGAGGTTCTCCGCGAGGTAGAACAGCACCTGCGCACGGTTATGCGTGCTCGCCTGCGACCACTTGTGCGCTGCGCGCGCCGCTTCCACCGCGTTGCGTATGTCCTTGCGATTGCCTTCGCCCACTTCGCCGACCGGCGTGCCGTCCGGGGCGTGAACCGCCAGCGAATAGCCGCTGTCCGGCCGCACCTGCTTGCCGCCGATAAAAAGCTTGGCCGTGCGGTCGATCGACACGATGTTCGGCGCCGCGGTCGAAACCTGTGGCGTCGCGCTCACCGGCCGGCGCTTCGGATGAGCCACGCGCGCGGTTTGAGATATTCGTAAATGCCCTCACGTCCGCCCTCGCGCCCATAGCCGGATTCGCGATAGCCGCCGAAGCCGACCGCCGCGTCGAAGAGATTGGTCGCATTGATCCACACGACGCCCGCCGCGAGCCGCGGCGCCACGTCGAGCGCCCGGCCGATGGTCTCGCTCCACACGCTCGCGGCAAGTCCATAGCGCGAATGGTTGGCGAGCGCGACGGCTTCGTCCGGCGAGCGAAAGCTCATCGTGACCAGCACCGGGCCGAAGATTTCCTGCTGCGCCAGAATCGATGCGGGCGCAACGTTCGTGACGAGCGTCGGCGGATAGAAGGAGCCGTCGGCAGGCAGCGCGGACTCGCCCGCCTGCCAGATCGCGCTGCCTTCGCGCCGCCCGCTTTCGACGAGCGAGCGAATCCGCTCCAGTTGCACCGGATCGACAATCGCGCCGAGATCGATGTTCTTCTCGAGCGACTTGCCTACGCGCAGCGTCTCCATGCGGCGCTTGAGCTTCGCGATGAAGCGCGCTTCATCGCCCTCCTGCACCAGCAGGCGCGAACGCGCGCAGCACACCTGGCCCTGGTTGAACCAGATTGCGTCGACCACGCCTTCCACGGCGGCGTCGAGGTCGGCGTCGTCGAATACGATGAAGAGCGACTTGCCGCCCAGTTCGAGCGTCAGCGATTTGCCGGAGCCGGCCGTGGCTAAGCGGATCAGCTTGCCCACTTCCGTCGAACCGGTGAACGCGATTTTGTCGACGTGAGGATGGTCGACGAGCACCGCGCCGGTGGAACCGTCGCCGGTCACGACATTGAGCATGCCCGCGGGCAAGCCGGCGCGCTCCGCGAACATCAGCGCCGTGAGCGGCGTGTATTCGGCCGGCTTCAGCACGACGCAGTTGCCGGTCGCGATAGCCGGCGCGATCTTCCACGCGAGCATCAGAAGCGGAAAATTCCACGGCACTATCTGGCCGATCACGCCGAGCGGCGCGTAGTCCGCGAACTCGCTGTTCTGCAACTGCGCCCAGCCCGCATGATGCAGAAAGTGACGCGCCACGAGCGGTATGTCGATGTCGCGCGTCTCGCGAATCGGCTTGCCGTTGTCGAGCGCTTCGAGCACCGCGAAGAGGCGGCTGTGCCGCTGCACCATGCGCGCGAGCGCTGGAAAGTCGAATTCGACGTGCGCGGCAATGCCAATGCATGACTGAGATGAAGCGGTACAGCGTCGGTATCGACCTCGGCACCAGTAATACGGTGCTCGCGTATGCAGAGGCCGGGTCGCAGGAGATTCGCGTCTTCGAGATCGAACAGCTCGTGAGTCCCGGCGAGGTCGCCGCACGGCCGCTTCTGCCTTCGGTGCGGTACCACGCGGCGCGAGGCGAGCTCGCGGCGGACGCGCCCGATCTCGCCGTCGCGCTGATCAGCGCGTTCCGCAAGCTGCATCCGGGCATCGTGGTGACGCTGTCCATCGCCAACGCGGCGGACTGCATGCAGCGCGTGCTCTCGAGTGCCGTCGACGCCGCCATCACCGCCGCGCCGCAGGTGCATAGCCGGCTCCACTCGCGCGTGTTGCGGCGCGATCCGCTGGTGGCCATGGTGCCGGTGCGCTATCCGGTTGCGAAGAAACGCAAGCTCAGCTATCGCGAGCTCGTGCAGCAGCCGATGATTTTCCGCGAGCCGCAATCGGTCACGCAGCAATTGCTGGAAATCGAACTGGTGCGCGAGTCGCTGCAGGTCGAGCCGGTCATGTATGTGGACGGCCGCGAAGCGCTCGAGGAAGCGGTTGCGCAAGGCATGGGCATGGGCGTGGGCGTGATCGTGCGCGCGGAATTCAATCAGTCGCGGCGCATCCGCATGATTCCGCTGGAAGACTGCCAGGTGCGCATGATCGAATCGCTGACGCGGCTCGCCGAGCGCCCAGGATCGAATCTGCTGGATGCGCTCTTTGCCGTGCAGTTGCCGGGCACCGATTCGGTGAAAGAGGCCGAAAGCGCCTGACGAAAAAAAGCGGCGCCCGCGGGCGCCGCTTGCTGGTACGGCATGGCTCTATTGGAGCAGCGAACGGCTCGTCATCGCTGCTCCAACCCTGGGCCAACCTCGAGCCGACGCAGGCTTAACGCGACCCGCCGCTCGCGATGATGCTTTCGCCGGTGAGCCAGCGTGCGTCGTCGGATGCGAGGAACGTGACCACATCCGCAATATCGTCCGGCTGGCAGATGCGGCCGAGCGGCGTCGTGCTGAGCGCCCACGCTTCGAGGTCCGAACCGATGATGCCGGCGCTATGCGTGCCTTCGGTCGCGACCATGCCCGGATTCACCGAGAAGTGCTTGTGGAAGTGCTCTTCGGTGATGTCGTCGATCGGCGCAAATTCTTACACGCCCGAGTTATTGACGACGATATCGAGGCGCCCATACGTTTCGACGGTCGTGTCGATAATGCCCTTTGCATCGGCGGCTTTCGACACGTCGCCCGCGACGGCCACGGCCTTGCCGCCCGCGGCGGTGATGGCGGCGACCACTTCGTCTGCGCCCGCGCGGCTCGACGCGTAATTCACTACCACCGACGCGCCCTGTGCGGCCAACGCTTTCGCGATTGCCGCGCCGATCCCTTTCGATCCACCCGTTACGACTGCCACCTTGCCTGTAAGCTTGCTCATGATCGTATGTCCCTTGATTGAGTTGGCGCCGGCGTGTTGCCGCGGAGATTCGCGGCCCTCACGCTGCTTCAGCACGACGCTGCGGCGCTGGCACTGGTGACAATGCAGGGGGCGCGGCCGCGCGAATAAAGCGGCTGGCCGCGAATAGATACGTCAAGAGAACCGAACAATCGGCAAGCCCGCAGACACCGGCTCCGTTCGAGCCGGTGTCTGCGGGCTCACCTGCATTCAGCGCTTGCGCCTCAATGCGAATCCAAGATGCACGGCGATGCTGAGCAGCGCCGCCAACGCGCCCAATGTATCCAATGCAGCGGACAACACGATCGTCTCCTCGGTAACGCTAACGACTCATGCTTCAGGAACGATTGCATGGCTTCCCGATTAAAGGACTTTTGCGAGGAATGAGCAAAGGCATGGGCGAATGCGGTAAAGCCGCGACTACGGCGACCCAACAAAGACCCAACAGCGAGTGCGCAAAGCCGGCACCGCCGTCGGTCGATTGCGCCGTCAATAGAGCAAACTGCCGACGACAACTGCGCCTGCCGCAGTGGACAATGGCCCCATTCCGGCCACCGCATCGAATGCCTATGAAAGCGCAGCGTCCGCGCCGTCCGCCGCAGTTTCCCCGCGATCCGCTACACGCCGAGTGGCGCGATCACACGCTGCCTTATATCGTCGCCGCCGCGCTGATCGTGCTGGTCGTCACGCTGATCGTCTGGCTCGTCGACCCCGCGCCGCCGAAAACCATCACGCTGAGCGCGGGTCCGCGCGACAGCTCGTTTGTCGTCGCCGCCGAACAATACAAGAAGATTCTCGCGCAAAACGGCATCACGCTGAACGTGCTGGAATCCGACGGCTCGGTGCAAAACCTACAGCGCCTGCTGGATCCGAAGCAGCACGTCGACCTCGCGCTCGTGCAGGGCGGTGTGGCGAACGGGCTCGATACGTCGTCGTTGATGTCGCTCGGCAGCGTGTTTTATGTGCCGGTCGTGGTGTTCTACCGCGGCACCGGCGTGACGCAGCTGTCCCAACTCGAAGGCAAGCGGATTGCGGTGGGCCGTGAAGGCAGCGGCACGCGCCTGCTCGCGCTGCAGCTGCTCGACGCAAACGGCATTTTGCCCGGCGGCGATACGACGCTCGTGACGGGCGACGTCGACGCGGCCATTCTGAGCGGCGATTCCGCCACGCGCGGGCTGATGCTGCGCCTGCTTCGCGTGCCCGGCATTTCGGTGATGAATTTCGACGAAGCGGCTGCCTATACGCGGCTCTTTCCGTATCTGGATCAGATCGATCTGCCGCCTAGCGTGCTCGATCTGCGGCACAAGATTCCGCCCGAGACCGTGTATCTGATCAGCCCGACGGTCGAGCTGGTCGCGCGAACCAACCTGCATCCGGCTATCTCCGATCTGCTGATCGAAGCGGCGCAGGAAGTGCACGGCATGCCCGGCCTGTTGCAGCACGCCGGACAGTTCCCGAGCCCGGTCGCCCATGAATATCAGATCAGCGAAGACGCGCAGCGCTACTACCGCACGGGCAAGAGCTTTTTATACCGGACGCTGCCGTTCTGGCTCGCGAGCATCGGCGACCGTACGCTCGTGTTGCTGCTGCCGGTGGCCGTGCTGCTCTTTCCCGCGATGCGGCTCATTCCGGCGCTGTACCGGTGGCGCGTGCGCTCGCGCATCTATCGCTATTTTTGTGCGCAGCCGGCTCGGCGCGGCGGCGCGTTGAGCGGCCACCGAGAGCTTCAGATGGCTTCAGGTGGCCGCGGCCGGAGGCTCAGGCTTCCGGCGTAGCGGGAGCCGTCTCCGACAGGTTGGCGGATTGAGCAGCAACTTTGTCGTCAGGCGACGCATCGGCTGCTGGTGCTTGCGGCTGGCTGTCGCCGGCCTGATGCGCGACGACTTGCGGGGCTTCCTGTGCCCCTTCCTGCGGAACCTGCTCAGACGCCGCCTGGCGCGGACGCGTCCTTCGCTTCGGCGTATCGCCCGCTGCAGCCGCTCCAGCCGCTGTCGCGGCCTTCGCGCTCTTCGCGGCGCGATGCGCCTGCAGCCGCTGCGCGCCCGCCGCTTCCTGAGCCGTGACCTTGCCGGCCTTGGCGCCCGTCAGATCGACGCGCGCGGCGCCTTCGACGAGACATTTCCAGTAGCGGCTGCCGCGGCACCACGTCTTGATCGCGTCGCGCAGTTCGGCTTCGCTCAGCGAGAGTTCCTTCGCATGCACGACGAGGTCTTCGAAGATGCCGACCTTCAGCGGCAGCTTCGGCGCCGGGTTCTTCGGAAACGCATTCGGGAAGCGCTTTTGCAGACGTCCAATGGACTTCACCACCGGATCCACCGGCCGTGCGTCCGCTGCCGGCGCCGCCGGGGTTGCCTGCGCCGGCTTGCCTGCGGGCCGTGTGCCGGCCCTGGCGCCGGAACCCTTGCCCGTGCCGGGCTTCGCGGAGTTAGCCGCGGGCTTGCCGTCGCTTCTGACATCGCGCCTTGCTTCCGACCTGCCCTCGGGCCTCGCGCCGGATTTGCCATCGCCCTTGGCGGCGGGCGCGGCCTGCGCGCGTGCCGCGGCCAGTTGCTTCTTCAGTTCAGCGAGTTGTTCGAAACCCATAGCGCACAACCAGATCGAGAAAGACGAGATTGTAGCAGCGCACCGCAAAGACGTTAGTGATGGCATTGCAACGCCGCGCGGGCTGCCTGCGGGAGTCGGGGCCTGCTAATCCACGAAAACATCTCCGAAAACATCGCTGAAACCGCCGACTCTGACGCCCAGGTGTCTAATCGCTCGGGCCACACATCCGGCGAAAGCAGCGCCGCGAATTCGTCCGCGTGCCGGTAGTCGCGCATGCCAGGCGGCTTCGTCCATGCGGCCACTGCGGGCAATGCCGATCACATAATCGTTGTGACAGATTCCCGCGCGGTCGAGCCGCGCCCTCACCTGCGCGATCCACGGCCTGAGCCACAACGGTGCATTCGCTTCGAACGGCAGGCGCATCGCCTTCATACCGAATTCGCGGCCGATCTCGAGAATCAGACCGAGCACCGTGGGATGCAGATGGAAATGCTTGTGCGTGTTCACATGGTCGAGCACGAGCCCGGTCTTCGCGAACGCCTCGAACTGCGCGAGAATTTCCCGCGCCAGCTGCTCGCGCACGTGCGGCAGAAAGAAGAACCGCACGCCGTCGCGCACCATGTTGCTGCCGAAACGGTCATGCTCGTCGACGAGAGCGGCGATGCCGGCGCGTTTCGCGCTGCCAGAGCGCGGCGAATGTCGGCTCGATCACGTCGGTGGCCACCATCACGCGCGAGAGCACGGTTCGCAGTCCGAGCGCCCTCACATGCTCGGTGAGCCAGTAGTCGTCGGCGAGACAGTTTCTCAGCGCCTCGAAGCCGCCGATGCGCTCGAGCGTCTCGTGCCGCAGCGCGAGCGTCGCGCCGAAGCCGAAGCGGCGTGATCCGCCCATATGCGCAACGCGTACCGAAGGCGCGAACCATTCGTTGATGAAGAGCGCGCCCACGCGCGACCAGAAACCGCCCACGCCTCGCGCGACATAAAGACACGTGAGCACGCCGACGCGCGGGTCGGCAAGCGGCGCGGCGATGCTGTCCAGATAATCGGCTTCCACGGCGATGTCGCTGTCGGCAATCACAATCACGTCATGACGCGCGTGCCTCGTCATATTGATGAGGTTGCTCACTTTGCGATTGCTGCCGTGCACACGCGTATCGACGACGAGTTCGATGTCGAGCGCCGGATAGTCGGCCTGCAGGCGGTGCACGACGCCGATCGCCGGGTCGTCGGCGCAAGACACGCCGAGCACGAGCTGGAAATGCGCGTGACGCTGCTCGCAAAAACTCCGCAGGTTTTCGTAGAGGCGCGGTTCGGCGCCGCACAGCGGCTTGAGCACGCTAACGCCCTGCTGCGCGAATGGCTAGGCGGCTTCGGAGGCCGCTGCGTCGAGATCCGCGCCATACACGAGGCTGAGCGGCGCGACTGCGGGCGCGGCATGCGCAAGCCGGACAAAGCGCGAGCCTGCGCCGCGGCGCAGCATGAAGAACGGCATGGCAACCGCCGCCACGAGCACATACAGCGACGCGCCGACGCAGCCGGCGAGCAGAAGCCATTCGCATAGTGTCAATGCGTGCGCAACCATTGCCGGGTCCGTCAGTGTCCGCGCAAGACGAACGGTTTGCCCGTAAGGCGCAAATGAAGAACGACGAGCCAGAGCCGTGGGCAGTCGGACGCGATGACGATTGGCCGCGCATGGCTGCCGGCCGGGCTCGCGTGACGGTCCGCGAGCGCCAGCTCGAATGCCGCCTGCCCCAACTGGCGCGCGACGATCACGCCGCCTGCCATGACGGCGAGCGCAGCAAGCCGGAAAGACGCGGAGACCAACAGGTGTTGCGCGCCGGGCAGCGCGGCCACCGTCAGGCACGCGAGCACGTCGGCGGCGAGGGCCGTGAGGGAGGCTCAGGTGGGTGCGCAGCATATCAGCGGTGACTGGCTTCATGGCTTCGTCCCGTGGCCTGATGAAAGCACCGTGCGGCTCGTTATGAGCGGCCGGTGCCGGCTTTGGGCGCATCCGCCGGCACGAACAGCATGGCCAGCGGGCCCCGTGCATTCCATCGATATACTTACGATCGCGCCTCAGCAGTCCGACAGCGAAACGCGATGCTGCGTGCTTATGTCACTCATGCGACAGTCAGCTTTTGTTGGGGCGATAGCATCGAGTCAAGCTGAAGGAAACCTTAAGCAAAGGCGCGGTATAAAGCAACTCCTGAACAGCATGGTTAAACTGCGAGGCGGCGGAGTTTGCGCTTGCAGCCCCTTTGCACACGCTGTGCGCGCCCTTGCAAAAGACCCGCACGATGCGTGCCGCCGGCGATAAAACATCCAACGGAATTGATGCTCCATACGTGTACTCCTCGTAGAAGACGACGACCTGATCGGCTGCGGAATCGAAGCCGGTCTGCGTCAGGCAGGCTTCACCGTCGACTGGGTGCGCGACGGCCACAAGGCCGGCCTCGCGCTCGACACCACGAGCTATGCGCTCGTCGTGCTCGATCTCGGCCTGCCGCGCGTATCCGGTATGGAACTGCTCAGGCGCCTGCGCGACGCTGGCAAGGACGTGCCGGTGCTGGTCCTGACTGCGCGCGGCACGGTGGTGGACCGCGTCGGCGGCCTTGAAGCGGGCGCCGACGACTACCTCGGCAAGCCGTTCGACCTGACGGAGCTGATTGCGCGCTGCCGCGCGCTGCTGCGACGCGCGTAAGGCCGCAGCGTCGAAGTGATCCGCTATCGCGAGCTCTCGGTGAATCCGGCCGCGCAAGCCGTCGAGGTGGCGGGCAAGCGCGTGTCGCTCACGTCGCGCGAATGGGCGATCCTCATGCAATTGCTGACCAATCAGGGCATTCCGCAGTCGCGCTCGCGTCTGGAGGAAAGCCTGTACGGCTGGCAGGAAGAAATCGAAAGCAATGCCATCGAGGTGCACGTGTCGAACCTGCGCAAGAAGCTCGGCGCGCATCTCATCCGGACCGTGCGCAATATCGGCTACGTGGTGGAGAAAGAGTAATGGGCGCATCCATTCGCCGGCGGCTCATGCTGCTCGTGCTGGGCAGCATTGCGTTCGTCTGGGCGATCGCGCTCGCGTCGAGCTATCGTCAGGCCACGCGTGAAGTCGCCGAATGGGAAGAAGCGCGCCTTGCCGAACTTGCGCAGATGCTGGCGCTCCTCGATCAGTCGAACCTCGCGACGCTTGCGAACGCGCACATCGACGTCCGCGAGGAAGAAAAAGGCGGCGAGATCAGCGCCAACGACACTGACGACGACTCGCTGCCGCGCGACGCCCTCTTCCAGGTGCGCGTGCGCAACGGCGAGGTCATCGCCGGCAGCCCGCCACTGCACGCGTTGAATGCGTGGGACTTGCCGGTGCCGCCCGTCACCGGTACGCAGGACATCGTGCTCGGCGGGCAGATGTACCACTCGTTCACGCTGCGCGACACGCCGCTCGGGCACACGGTGCGCGTATTCGAGCAGGCCAATACGCGCAGCGACCTGGTGAGCGGAGTCGCGAGCCGGATCGCGCGCCCCGCGCTGATCGCGCTCCCGGTGCTGGCGCTGCTGGTGCGGTCCAGCATCGGCTGGGGTCTCGCGCCGCTGCGCGTGCTCTCCGACGCGATCCGCGCGCGACATCAACCGTCTTGAGCCTGTCGATATCGGCCACGCGCCGACCGAGGTCCGGCCGCTCGTCGATGCGATCAATCAGCTGCTCGCGCGCCTGTTGCATTCGCTCGAACGCGAACGCTCGTTTACTGCCGACGCCGCGCATGAACTGAAGACGCCGCTCGCGGCCATCAAGGTCCAGGCGCAGGTCTCGCGCTCGCGGAGCCCGACCCGGCGCGCCAGCGGCTCGCCATGCAGCGCGTCGTGCAAGGCGTGGACCGCAGCGCGCGGCTTGCCGAGCAGTTGCTCTTGCTGGCGCGCCTCGACATGCACGAAAAACTGTCGAAGGCGCCCCTCGCGCCCGGCGCGCTCGCGAAAAACGCGCTGCTGGCGAATGCCGGCAATGTGCAGCAGAAAGACATCCACGTGACGCTGAATTGCGATATGCGCGCGGAGATCGACGCGGAGCCCGTGCTGATCGGCATTCTTTTCGACAATCTGCTGGATAACGCGATCAAATATGGAAGCGCGGGCGGCCGCGTCGAAGTCGCGGTGCAAACGGTGCGGGCGGCGCACGAGTCGGGCACAGACCGCATCACGGTGAGCGTGCGCGACGACGGACCGGGCGTGGCGCCGGCCGATCTCGACCGCCTGACGAACCGCTTCTTTCGCGCAACGGGCAACTAGGCAACCGGCAGCGGTCTTGGGCTGTCGATCGTTGCGCGCATCGCGGAGCACTTCGGGGCGACCATGCAGTTCGGCACCGGGCTGGAAGGACGTGGACTCGCCGTCGAAGTGTCGTTCCCTGCTTACACGGGCGAGCCCGCCGAGCGCTTCAAGCCCGCCGCCTAGCGGCGGTTCGCGTCGCCGGCCGCGCTGCTTTCCGCAAGTTCCACCCGTGCGGGGCCGCTCTCTCCGGCGTTGCCGGCGTCTGCATCGGCTCGCAGGCCACCGCGCGTCGCCCCAGCCGGCACCGGCGTGGGCGTTGGCACGCGGTTCGCGGCTTCGGCAAACTGCCACGCGACGAGGCCCGGCACGAACATCAGCAGATCGCGAATGCGCCGCGCGCCGGCCAGCGCCAGACAGGTGGACGGGTCGAGACCCAGGGCGCCGCCGATCAGGATGAAACCGCCTTCCTGCACGCCGAGGCCGCCCGGCACGAAGAACGCGGCACTGCTGATCGCCTGGATCAACGACTCGATCACGACGGCTTCGACCAGCGTCACAGGCGCGCCGAGGAAATACAGCGCGAGCCAGATCTCGAGCGACGTCAGGAAGCATTGCAGCGGCTGCCAGAAGAACAGATAGCGCAGCACGACCCCGCGACGCCGCCAGATCAGCTTGATTGCCTGATCGATCTGCGCGGACTGCCCGACGAGCGCGGCAAGCTTGCCGCTCGTCATGTGATTGAGCACGCGCGTCATGCGCTCGAACGGACTGGCGTGCTGCACGAGCGCGAACATGACGAGAAGCGGCGTGAGCACGACGACGCCCCATGCGAGCTGCCCGGCGAGGCGCAGCGTGTCCGAATGCGCATGCGCGAACAGAAAGCCGATGCCGACCATGGTGAACAGCAACTGGCTGATCACGGCCAACTGCATATCGGCGATGATGCTCGCCACCGCCGTGGACGGCCGCACGCCCCACCTTCTGAGCATGCGGAACGACACCACTTCTCCGCCGATGCGCGCGACCGGCAGCAGGCTGTTGACGGATTCCCGCACCCACACGAGGTGCAGCATGTCGAGCACGCGCGGCCGGTTGGCGCCGCGAATCAGCGAGCGCCAGTCGCAGGCATTGGCGAGCATCGGCAGAACGTGCGCAAGCGCCGCCACCACGAGACCCGCGCCGGCGGCCCGCAGCGCGCCGAGCACCGCAGCGGGGTTGTCCCGCCAGACGAGCCACAGCGACGCCACGAGGCCCGCCAGCGCGGCCACGCGGCCGAGATGTTTGATCATGCGGAGACCTCCCGCGCGCGGAGTGCACCGGGTTCGCCGCTGCGGGCTCGATTCAGAAAAACTGTGCGTCATTGCTGCATAACCTGCATGGGTTCGTCGCTTTTTTCGTCGTCGCTTTTCTCGTGGCTCTTGCGCCGCTTTGCCTGCTTCGTCTTTTCACTCGTCCCGCGCGGCCGACAACAGGCCGTCGCTGTCCACCTCGAAGCTGAAGCCGCGCCACATCACGCGCGAAGACCAGAAGCTCGCGACAAAGATCGCAAACGACACGATATCCCATATCGGCATCAGCCATAGGCCGCCCTGCCAGCGTCGCAAGGCGCGATCCACGCCGAGCTTCAACCCGAAGCGCGCCGCCACCGCAAGCGCCGCAATGAGCCACGCCCAGCGCGCGCCGTCCGACAAGGCCACGGCCAGCAACGCCAAGGCGAGCGGATGCATGAACACGGAGCCCAGATGGCCGAGTGGATCGACACTGCGGATGGTCCGGCTCCAGCGCAGTTCATGCGAGAGCAATTGCCCGGCGCTCGACTCGACGCACGCGTGCGAGACCAGCATCGGCGGAATCGCCACCTTTTCGCCGGTTGCGCGCACTGCCTCGCCGATTGCATGGTCTTCCGCGAGATGGCGCACGAACGGCATGAAGCCGCCGATCTTCTCCAGGGTGGCGCGCCGCATCGCAGTCGTCTGGCCAAAGCACGGCCGCGCCAGACCGAGCGCGAGTCCGGTGACGACGCCGGGCAGAAACTGATAGTGCGTCGCCGCCGCCGACAGGCGCGGCCAGAAACCGGGGTCCGGCGCGCCGCGATACACGCAGGTGACGAGCCCGACGTCGGGCTTCTCCAGTTCGCCGACAATGTTGCGCAGATAGTCCGGCCCGACGCCCACGTCGCTGTCGGCGAACACGAGCACGTCGTGCCGCGCGTGCGGCAGCATGTTGATGATGTTGCTGATCTTGCGGTTCGGCCCGTAAAGAGACGCATCGGCGATCACGGTGATGTCCGCTTGCGGATTGAGGCGCCGCAGTTCGTCGACGGTTTGCAAGGCCGGGTCCGCTGCATCGTGCACGCCGAACAGGAACTGCACCGGGCCGGCGTAGTTCTGCTCGCAGAAAGTGGAAAGATTGTGCAGCAGCGCCCACTCGCCGCCGTGCAGCGGCTTCACCACCGTCACGGGCGGAAAGTGCTGCGGCCCGGCCACCGGGCGCGCGAAGAAGCGCCCGATCAGCACGCTCGCAAGCAGCGTATAGCCGATGCCGAACACCGCGCTCGCGGCGCACACGTACGCAGATACATGGAGAGACGCAGCGACGGCCCAGAAGGCGCCGTTCACGCCTCGTGCGCGCGCAAAAAGCGGAAGAATTCGACGCCTTCGCGCAAGCGCCGTTTCATCATGTCCCAGCTCGTCAGCATTTCGCGCAGGATTTCCCAGATCTTGGACGGCCGGAAATAGAATCGTTTGTAGAAGTTTTCGAGCTGGTGATAGATCTCTTCGCTCGACAGATGCGGATAGCCGATGGCCGCCAGCTGAACGCCTTCCTTGCTGACAAGGTTGATGACCTTGTTTTCTTCGAGCCAGCCGTTTTCGACCGCCTGGTCGTAAAGGCGCGTGCCCGGATACGGCGCGGCGAGCGACACCTGAATGGTGTGCGGATTGATCTCTTTCGCGTACTCGATCGTCTTCTGAATGGTCTCCTGGGTTTCGCCCGGCAGACCGAGGATGAACGTGCCGTGAGTCTTGATGCCGAGCTTGCGGCAGTCTTCGCTGAAACGCCGCGCGATGTCCGTGCGCAAGCCCTTCTTGATGTTCAGCAGGATCTGCTCGTCGCCGGATTCGTAGCCGACGAGCAGAAGGCGCAGACCGTTTTCCTTCATGATCTTGAGCGTCGAATACGGCACGTTGGCTTTCGCGTTGCACGACCACGTCACCCCGAGCTTGCCGAGACCACGGGCAATTTCTTCGACGCGCGGCTTGAAGTCGGTGAAGGTGTCGTCGTCGAACATGATCTCCTTCACTTCGGGCATGTTGTCGCGAATCCACTTCACTTCTTCGAGCACGTTTTCCACCGAGCGCGTGCGGTAACGGTGCCCGCCCACGGTCTGCGGCCACAGGCAGAACGTGCATTTCGAGCGGCAGCCGCGTCCCGTGTAGATCGACACATACGGGTGCTTCAGGTAGCCGATGAAATAGTTGTCGATCTTCAGATCGCGCTTGTAGACGGGCGCGACGAACGGCAGCTCGTCCATGTTCTCGAGGATCGGGCGGGCCGCGTTGTGCTCGATCGAGCCGTCCGCGGCGCGATAGCTGAGTCCGAGGATCTGCGCGAACGGTTTGCCCGCGGCGACTTCCTCGCAGGTGTAGTCGAATTCCTCGCGGCACACGAAGTCGATCGCCTCGCTCGCCGTCAGCGAATTGTGCGGATCGACGGCGACCTTCGCGCCCACCATGCCGATCAGGACCGATGGCTTGCGCTTTTTCAGGTCTTCGGCGAACAGCGCGTCGGTGGGAAAGGACGGCGTACTCGCGTGAATGACGACGAGATCGTATTGCTGCGCGATGTCGAGCGTCGCCTCGATGGACAGGCCGTCGGCGGGCGCGTCGAGCACGTGGCTGTCGGGAATGAGTGCGGCCGGTTGCGCAAGCCACGTCGGATACCAGAACGAGCGGACTTCGCGCTTGGCCTGGTAACGCGAACCCGCGCCACCATCGAAGCCGTCATACGACGGCGCCTGCAAGAACAGAGTTTTCATGGATGCTCCAGCAAGCCTTGTATCGGCGCCTGGTGTGGTCTGTCGAAAAACTGTCGGGATGGCCGCCGCCCGCCGGACGGCAAGCAAAGGCATATGTTCGCGCAGCAAAGCTGAAGGAAACCTTAAGCTGAATAGTACACGCGGCGCTCGCGGCTACCTGCGCCGCGTGCAGTGCCTGCCCGCGGTTTGGCTATGCCGTTGCTGCTGCGCCCGCCGCTAGATCGGCTTGATATCCGCTGCCTGCTTGCCCTTCGGCCCCTGCTTCACTTCGAAGCTGACCTTCTGGTTTTCCTGCAGCGATTTGAAACCCTCGGCGCGAATTTCCGAGAAATGGGCGAACAGGTCTTCACCTCCGTCGTCGGGTGTGATGAAGCCGAAGCCCTTCGCGTCGTTGAACCACTTCACTGTACCGGTAGGCATGTCGACTCCTCATGTGCATCGGGTTGACTGGAACTACCGCCTGACTGTAACTCTCTTCCGACGACTGCGCTTTGCCCGGGCCGCCACCCGCGAACCCTTGTCGTCCTCGTGCAGACGGGAGCTGTAGCCCCACAAGGAGACCATGCAAGATGCGTGCCGCACCCGCGCGGACCGGCGCGGCCGCCGGTGCGTTCGAGCACAATCAGATAAAATGTTTCCTTATCGGCAGTGCCTTCCCGGCCACACGCGCGCTGCTCGCTATCCGGGCGCCGCGCAGCCTGTCGTTTTCCCATTTACAGGAACCAGCATGGCAATTTCGAGCTACACCGATACCCGACTTCTCATCAACGACGAGTGGTGCGATGCCGCGAGCGGCAAGACCATCGACGTTCTCAACCCCGCCACCGGTCAGGTCATCGGCAAGGTGGTGCATGCCGGCATTGCCGACCTCGACCGCGCGCTCGAGGCGGCTCAGCGCGGCTTCGAGGCATGGCGCAAGGTGCCCGCGCACGAGCGAGCCGCGGTGATGCGCAAGGCAGCGGCACTCGTGCGCGAGCGCGCATCGGAGATTGGCCGCCTGATGACCCAGGAACAGGGCAAGCCGTTCGCCGAAGCGAAGATCGAAGTGCTGGCCGCCGCGGACATCATCGAATGGTTCGCCGACGAAGGCCGCCGCCTCTATGGCCGCGTGGTGCCGTCGCGCAATCTGGCCGCGCAGCAACTCGTGCTGAAGGAGCCGATCGGCCCGGTCGCTGCCTTCACGCCGTGGAATTTCCCGGTGAACCAGATCGTGCGCAAGCTGAGCGCCGCGCTCGCGAGCGGCTGCTCGTTCCTCGTGAAGGCGCCGGAGGAAACCCCGGCGTCGCCGGCGGGTCTCCTGCAGGCTTTCGTCGAAGCGGGCGTGCCAGCCGGCACGGTGGGCCTCGTGTTCGGCGACCCCGCCGAAATCTCGAGCTACCTGATTCCGCATCCGGTGATCCGCAAGGTCACGTTCACCGGCTCCACGGCGGTCGGCAAGCAACTGGCCGCGCTGGCCGGCGCGCACATGAAGCGCGCCACGATGGAGCTGGGCGGTCACGCGCCCGTCATCGTGGCTGAAGACGCCGACGTCGCGCTTGCGGTGAAGGCCGCGGGCGGCGCCAAGTTCCGCAACGCGGGCCAGGTGTGCATTTCGCCCACGCGCTTTCTCGTGCACGACAGCATTCGCGACGAGTTCGCCGCGGCGCTCGTCAAGCATGCCGAAAGCCTGAAGCTCGGCGACGGTCTCGCGGAAGGCACGACTCTCGGGCCGCTCGCCAACGCACGCCGTCTGACGGCCATGAGCAAGGTGCTCGACGACGCGCGCAAGACCGGCGCGAAGGTCGAAACGGGCGGCGAGCGCGTCGGCTCCGAAGGCAACTTCTTCGCGCCGACGGTGCTAACCAACGTGTCGCTGCAAGCCGACGTGTTCAACAACGAGCCGTTCGGGCCGATCGCCGCAATCCGCGGCTTCGACAAGCTGGAAGAAGCGATTGCCGAGGCCAACCGCCTGCCGTTCGGTCTCGCCGGCTACGCGTTCACGAAGTCGTTCAGCAACGTGCATCTGCTGTCGCAGCAGCTCGAAGTCGGCATGCTGTGGATCAACCAGCCTGCCACGCCCACGCCGGAAATGCCGTTCGGCGGCGTGAAGGATTCGGGCTACGGTTCGGAAGGCGGACCGGAAGCGATGGAAGCGTATCTGGTCACGAAGGCCGTCACGGTGATGTCGTCGTAATACAGGTAGTCGGGCACTGCGTCGACGCGAGCAGTGCCCGAGCGATGACCAGCTCTGACAGGTCCGCGGGTTCCGGCTCGCGGACCTTTTTCATTGGAACTGCATGCAACCCACACTGACGGGCAACACGGTCGAACTGCGGCCTCTCGAGCGCGCTCATGCGAAGGCGCTGCTCGCCGCAGCCGCCGACGGCCAATTGTGGAATCTGAAGCTGACTGTCGTGCCGGGACCGGACACGATCGGCAGCTATATCGACACTGCTTTGGCGGGACGCGACGCGGCAACGGTGATGCCGTTCTTGATCGCGCGCCGCGATACCGGCGCGATTGTCGGCAGCACGCGGTTCTGGAAAATCGACCGCGCGAATCCGCAAGCTAGAAATCGGCCACACGTGGCTCGCGGAATCGGCGCAACGCTCCGGCGTGAACACCGAGGCGAAATATCTGCTGCTCTGCCACGCCTTTGAAACGATGCAATGCGTGCGCGTGCAGTTCACCACCGACGAGCTCAACGAAAAGTCGCGCGCGGCGATTCTGCGGCTCGGCGCGCAGCAGGAAGGCGTGGTGTGCCACGAGCGCATCATGCCGGACGGACGCAAGCGCAACTCCGTGCATTTTAGCATCATCGACGACGAATGGGCGCGCGTTAAGGCCACGCTCGAGGCCCGGCTCGAAACGAAGCCCGGGCCGCGCTGAAGCGGCCCGAGCTTAACCGCGGCGGCGCGCCCGCTCGTCTTACACCTGCACGTCCCCTTCCTTCAGTGGCGGCGCAGCCGGGCTCAGCAACTCCTCGAGCAGCGCATCGCGCGTCGAATGCCGGCGCACCCACACCGCGGTCAGCATCGGCACGAGAATCGCGGTCACTAGACAGGCCGTGGCGACCATCGCGGTCGCCGCCGGCACGAGCGGCTTGAAGCTCGGAATCATCTCGCCGATGATCGCCGGATTGGCCACCGCCGCGCCCGCCGTGGACGAAGAGCCAACCCCGCCGCGCCATTGCCGCCCGCAATCCAGCGGTCCGCGAGAATCAGCGGAATGCCCGTCACGACGATCACCGCGAGCCCGAGCAGCACGCCCGCCATGCCGCTCTTCGCGATCACGGCGAGGTTGATGCCGTTGCCGAGCGCGAAGCCGATCAGGAACGGCAGCACCGCGCCGACGAAAAGCCGCGGCTCGAAGAACGCGCGCCCGCCGCACCGAGAATGATCATGCTGACAAGCGGCCCCGACTCGACCGACATCAGCACGAACGCGCCGGCCTCCTCTTTCGTGCCGTACTGCTGCGTCACCGCGGCGTAGAGACCGCCGTTGGTCATGTCCATCGACGTGGTGATCGCGAGCACCGAGAGGCCGGCGAAGAGCCCCGCCTTGATGCCGTCGACCGGAATGAAATGCGACGCCACGATGGTCGCGATCCACGCGACCACCATCTTGGTGACGAGCAGCGTGCCGGACTTGCGCAGCACAGTGCCGGTGGCACGCAAATCGATCGTCGCGCCCATGCAGAAGAACCACACCGCGAGAATCGGCACCGTGCCGGCAATCAGTCCGTTGGTGAACGAGCCGAAATACTTGCCCGCGCAGGGCGCGAACGTGTGAACGCAGGCGCCGAGCAGCAGCGGCACGAGCATCAGGCCGCCAGGAATGCGGTCGATGGTCTTCTTGAGCTTCATTGTCTCCTCCGTGGACTTGTGGTCCGGTTGTCGGGTGACTGCATCTTGCGTAAGAACCGGTCTGGCGCCGGCTGCTCCCTTTCAGCGCAATATAGCATCGCGTCATGAACGGTGTTCCGGCTTTTTACATTGCTGCCGTCATCGTTTACCCGGCGTGCGACGCCCCGCTTCTGTCCGCGGCTCACGCGTCGCAATTTTTCTGGACCACCGTTCCGAAATTGTGAATAACGCGCTACAGTCGAGCCCATACATTCGCCGCCGCCGACGTGCGGCAAGGCGGCCCCATCACCGGAGACCGGATCGTGGAAGCAACCCTGCAAGTGAGGCAAGCCATCAACAGCGAATACGCGAAGACGCTGGACACCGCGGGGTTACGCAACGCGTTCCTCGTCGACCAGGTGTTCGAGCGCGATGCGCTGCGGCTCACCTATAGCCACCTCGACCGCATCATCGTGGGCGGCGTGTGGCCGGCCACGATGATGCGGTCGAGGTGCCCGGCTCGCTCGGCAAAGCGATCGGGGTCAACTATCTGCTCGAGCGGCGGGAATTGGGCGCGATCAACATCGGCGGCGACGGCTGGGTGGACGTGGACGGCACGCGCTACACGGTGCGCAACGAGGAAGGGATCTACATCGGCCGCGGCGCGCAGGCGGTGGCCTTCGGCAGCGACGACGCCGCGCGGTCCGCGAAGTTCTACCTGAACTGCGCGCCCGCGCACGCGTCGCATCCCACGCGCACCATTTCGCTCGCAGAGGCCTCGCCGCAAACGCTCGGCGATGCCGCCACAGGCAACCGCCGCACCATCCACAAGTTCATCGTGCCGGAGATGCTGCGCACCTGTCAGCTGTCGATGGGCATGACGAGGTTGGAACCGGGCAGTCTCTGGAACACCATGCCCTGCCATACGCACGAGCGGCGCATGGAGGTCTATTTCTATTTCAATATCGCCGACGCCGCCGCGGTCTTTCACATGATGGGCGAGCCGAACGAGACGCGGCACATCCTCGTGCATAACGAACAGGCCGTCATTTCGCCGAGCTGGTCGATCCACTCGGGCGTCGGCACGCGCGCCTATACGTTCATCTGGGGCATGGTCGGCGAAAACCAGGTGTTCGGCGACATGGACCACATCGCCGTGCAGGATCTGCGCTGAGCATTGGGCTCGCGTATCGGCTGGTCATGAGCACTCCACACACGACATGGGCTTTGACACTGTGAATCTCTGTGCCACAAACCGCGTTACGTCCCATCCGTTCGATCTCAGCGGCAAGGTCGCCATCGTCACCGGCAGCAACGCCGGGCTCGGCGCCGGCATGGCGGTCGCGCTTGCCGAGGCGGGCTGCGACATCGTCGGCGTATCGCGTGCCGACGCTGGCGACACGCTCGCGCGCGTCGCCGCTGCCGGCCGCCGATTCGCGAACGTGCGCGCCGATCTGGCTTCGATCGCGCCGGTCGACGACATTGTGCAGGCCGCCGTGGAAGCGTTCGGGCGCGTCGACGTGCTGGTGAACAACGCGGGCATCATCCGCCGCGAAGACGCACTCGACTTCAGCGAGGACGACTGGGACGCCGTCATGGACGTCAATCTGAAAAGCCTGGTTCTTTCTCGCGCAGGCGGCCGCGCGGCAATTCGTGCGCCAGCAAAGCGGCGGCAAGATCATCAACATCGCGTCGATGCTGTCGTTCCAGGGTGGTATCCGCGTCGCGTCGTATACGGCGTCGAAGAGCGGCGTGCTCGGTCTCACGCGGCTCCTTGCAAACGAATGGGCGGCAGAGCGCATCAACGTGAACGCCATCGCGCCGGGCTATATGGCGACGGCGAACACTGCCGCCTTGCGCGAGGACCCGCAGCGCAACGACGAAATCCTGAGCCGCATTCCGGCCGGCCGCTGGGGCGCGCCCGACGATCTCGCCGGACCGGTGGTTTTTCTCGCGTCGTCGGCATCGGACTACGTGCATGGGCATACACTGGCGGTAGATGGCGGATGGCTCGCGCGCTGACCCGGCGCGAAGCGCGAGAAGGGGTATGCTCGCGGCGGCCGCGAGAAGGCGGCACAGACTAGCGTTCGATCAGGAAATCACGGAAATGGCAGCAAGCGGCAGACAGCAGCGCAAGGACGACTCCGCGCCCCTCGCGCACGACGGGGACGGCGTCGAATCCGGCAGCGACAAAGGCGAATCCGCTTCGTCGATTGGCCGCGTGTTCGCGATTCTCGGCGCGATCGGCGAGCACGGGCAGATCGGCATCAGCGAACTGTCGCAACGGCTCGGCCTGTCGAAAACCACCGTGCATCGCGTGGTGCAGACGCTCAAGGCGCTCGGCTACGTCACGCAGGAAGTGGAGACCGAGCGCTACCGCCTCACCATCCGCCTCTTCGAACTCGGCGCGAAGGCGCTGGAAAGCGTGGATCTCGCGCGCGAAGCCGATGTGGAAATGCGCCGCATCGGCCAGTTGACGCGCGAGGCGGTGCACCTCGGTGCATTCGACGAAGACGCCATCATCTACATCCACAAGATCGACGCCGATTACGGACTGCGCATGCAGTCGCGCATTGGCCGGCGCAATCCGCTTCATAGCACGGCGATCGGCAAGGTGCTGCTCGCATGGATGGACCCCGCCGACGCGCGCGAAGTGCTCTCTCACATCGAATTCCGCAAGTCGACGCAAAAGACGCTCGCGTCAGCCGAGGCGGTGCTGAGCATCCTGCCGCGCGTTCGCGAGCAAGGTTACGGCGAGGACAACGAGGAGCAGGAAGAAGGCTTACAGTGTCTCGCGGTGCCCGTGTTCGACCGCTTCGGCCGCGTGGTGGCGAGCCTGTCGATTTCGTTTCCGACCATGCGTTGCGGCGCCGACACGAAGTCGCATTACGTCGCGCTGCTGCGCGAGTCGGGCCTCGCGATCTCGACGCGGCTCGGCTATCGCGAAGCGGCCGCGCCGCAGCCGGCGGCCGCCGAGCGGGGTTGACGGAGTAATGGTGCAGCACTCGCGCGTCGCGTGAGGCAACGCGGCTGCACGGCTTCACGCCGCGGCAGACAGGACGGCGACAACCGCCATCCCGTCGGGCGCGCTCAAGGCAGCATGCGCTGCAAGACGTCGTCCTTCAGCACGAGGCGATGAAAGAGCGCGCCCGCCACATGCAGACCGATCAGCACGAGCAGCACCCACGCGAGAATGCCGTGAATGTCGCCCATTTCGTGGCCGACGCTCGAACCCACAGGCGAAAGCGCCGGATAAGGCAGCACGCCGAATAGCTTGACCGTCCAGTCGCGCGACGACGCATTCGCCCAGCCGAGCACCGGCACGATGACGAGCGCGAGATACAGCACAGCCCGTGCGTGATGTGCGAGACCGCGCTGAAGAACGGCGACACGGGTGCCGGCGCCGGGCGATGCGTGACTCGCCACACGATTCGCAGCACGACCACCGCAACCAACGCTGCGCCGACGCCGAGATGCCACGCGATCAACCCATCCGGCACCGTGCCCTTGTGAATATCCGGCATCGTCCAGCCGATCACGAACTGAGCGGCGATCAACAGCACCACCAGCCAGTGAAGCAGTTTGGCGACGCCGTCATAGCCGGGCGCATAACGGCGCGAATTCGTATCTAAGGATTGCATGTTGACTGGACCTATCGTCTCTCTCTTTGCGTCGTGGGAAGCGCGTGTCGCGCCAGCGTGGGAGCCAGTATGCTACCCGGCGAATATTAATAGAAGCTGAACCGCCGCCGCAGCGGGCGCCTGGTGCGCCGCGGTGTCGCAGGAAAGTCCGCGTGGAACGCCAGTCTGCAACCGAATGTATCCGCATAGCATAGCCGCGGCGTCTTGCCGCGAGCGCCGCTTTTCAGCGTCCGCTGCGCTCAGCCGTTCTGCCGCTGTGGAAGCTGCAAGGCGCGCTCAGGGCCTTTTCGTAGCGCGCTCAAGGGCTTGTCTGCGTCGCGCGCACCATGGCCGCCCGTTTCGCCGTTCTCACGCGTCCTCACCTGTAGGCAGCACGCGCAAGCCGTCCGCGCGGTGCAATCGACACGTCCTGTTACACACGAACACAACGGTAATACCGCCTCTCAGTAGAGTTCGGATCAACAGGAAAGAGGAGCACTGTCATGAAACGAATTTTCGCACTGGTCATTCTGGCGGCAACGCTCGGCACGGCATTGAGCGGCTGCATCGTCGTGCCCGAAGGCGGCTATCACGACCATTACCGTTACCACGACCGTTACTGATCGCGACTCACGCCGCATCGTCCACACTCAATCATAAAAATCGCGGGAATCAATAACATGAACTCATCACGAAGCCGCTTGCTGTCTATTGCGATCGTCGCCGGTCCTTGGCATCGGGGCGTCGTCCGCCGCACTCGCTCACGTCGACGTCGGCGTGAACATCGGCGTTCCGGGGTCGTGTATGCGCCCGAGCCGGTCTATGCCGCGCCTGCGCCCGTCTATGCACCGCCGCCCCCGGTGGTCGTCGTGAGTCCGGGCTGGTACGGCGACCGCTACTACGACGGTCATCGTTACTGGGAACGCCGTGAATGGGAAGAGCGTCACCGCGAACGCGAGTGGCACGACGCGCGCGGTCCGCATGGAGACTGGCGCGGCCGCGACGAGTGGCACGGCCATGGCGGAGACCATTGAGGCGCTGCTTATGCGCTTGCTTATGCGCCGCCGATGCGCTGCCGAGTCGGCAGTCGACTCGGCTGTTGACTCTATCAACGCTATTGACGGCTCTATTAATGGGCTATTGACGCGCTGCCGACGCTTTCGGCGCAGCGCCAACGGGTGCGGCGATCGCGCCGCGCCGTGAGCGCCTCTGCGTCGACACCTTGCAGGAGCGACACTTTGCTACGCACTGACCCACGACGCGTCACCGCGCAGATCGACGGCATGCTCGTCTGCGCGGAATACAGCGAGCAGACCGGCCAATTGTGCCTGCGCCAGGACGGTGCGCTCGTTCGCGAATGGTTTCCACCGCATTCGTGGATCGCCATTGCCTCGGTGGCCGGCGCGCGGCATTGGGGCACGCGGCCAACCGACGACGACCTGCTCGCGCTGTTGCGCAACGAGATGACCTTGTTGCGCTCGCCGCAAGCGGATGCGATTCGGAAATAGAAAATAGAAGTAAGAAAAGCGCGCGTTCGTTGTAAACCGGCGGCGAGTAAGAGCTGAACGTGATGTCGCTGCCGCGGCCCGCTTGCCAGGTTCCATGGCTGTCTGAACCGTAGCCGCTATGCACCGCCCGCACGGCGTCCTGCGGACCGGCCGCGGGACTTTGCGTCACCTCCGCACCTTGCGGAGCAGCCTGTCCCGACGTCTGCGCCATCGAGGCGATCGGCGTACCGAGCACCACCGCAACAGCAACAGCGCGAATAAGCGATTTCATTTCACCACCTCCGGTCATGTCTTTATGGGTGCCGCGAGCGGGATTCGTTCGCAGCGATGGAGGCAGTGTAGGTTCGTCGCAGTAGACGATAAATCCGCTAATCCTGAATTCACTCTTGCTGTTGGCCCGACAATCGCAAGCAGCTCGCAAGCAGCCTCGCTCGCGGCTAGTCTTCCCGCACCGCCACGCCCACATAGTTCTCTGCCATCACCGTGGCGGCGGAGCGCGACGTCGTCACATATTCGAGTTCGGCCACCTGAAGCTGCTGCTCGAACGGCGACGCGCCCTCGATGCGATGCATCATGCTCGTCATCCAGTACGAGAACTGTTCGGCACGCCAGATACGCTTGAGCGCCGTTTCGCTGTAGCGCTCGAGCAGGTCCGTGCGATTGTCGACGTAGAACGCGTTCAATGCCTTCGTGAGCAGACGCACGTCGGCGACGGCGAGGTTCATGCCTTTTGCGCCGGTGGGCGGCACGATATGCGCGGCGTCGCCAGCGAGAAAAAGCCGGCCGTGCTGCATCGTCGCCGAGACGAAGCTGCGCATGCCGACAATGTTCTTCTGGAAGATCTTGCCGTCCACCACGTGCTGGCCATCGTGCGAATCGACGCGTGCGTGCAGTTCTGCCCAGATGCGATCGTCGGACCAGTTGTCGACGGAATCCTTCGGATCGCACTGGAAATACATGCGCTGCACGTTGGCCGAGCGCATGCTGATCAACGCAAAGCCGCGGTCGTGGCGCGCGTATATGAGTTCACCCGATGAAGGCGGCCCTTCGCAGATGATACCGAACCATCCGAACGGGTAGACGCGTTCGTAGTCGCGCTGCAGCGCCTGCGGAATCGACGCACGCGACACGCCTTGCGAGCCGTCGCAACCGATGACGAAGTCGCATTGCAGCTCGCAGGCCTCGCCTTCGTGGCGATAACGGATCGACGGCTTATCGGTGTCGATATCATGCAGCGACGTGTCCGACACGCCGAAGCGCAGTGCCCCACCCGCCGCGACGCGCGCCGCGACCAGATCCTTGATGACCTCTCGTGCGGCGCATACACGGTGATCGAGTGGCCCGTGAGTCCGGTGAGGTCGATGCGCCGGCGCTTGCCTTCGAACGCAAGCTCGAAGCCGTGATGCAGCGCGCCCTCGGCCTTCATGCGCTCGCCGACGCCGGCCTGAGTCAGCAGATCCATCGTGCCCTGCTCGAGCACACCCGCGCGAATCGTCGATTCGATCTGCTCGCGCGTGCGCGGTATCGAGCACGACGGACTCGATACCGCGCAAATGAAGAAGATGGGAAAGAAGCAGGCCCGCCGGCACTGCACCGATAATGCCAACTTGGGTGCGCATGATGTGTCTCCTGTGTGCAAATTTGATTTGCAACAAGTTTGACAATCGCAGGGGCTATCGCGCAACGCGATATGGCGGATAGGCTGTATCCCGTTTTTAGATAACACACTGGCCGCGCAAAGTGCCTGGAACGCCGCTAGCACGGCGCGATGCCCTGCTGACGGCGTTTGGCTGCGGCAACACGTTATCGGCTCCGATTGCGCGTGCACCCGATAGTCAAGGTAAACCCCGAGCACACGCGCTGCGCTCAACAGCCTCAACCCGGGAACAGCCGATAAACCGGGTTCTGCGTCTCTTCCCAGTACGGATAACCGAGCGTGGCGAGGAATCGGTCGAACTCGGCGTTATCAGCTTCCGGCACCTGAATGCCGACGAGAATCGAG